>JAEBEC010000027.1:0-513 GCA_049998015.1 Kribbella sp. cmx-5-2 | reverse complement strand
TGCAGCTCCTCGAAGCGCGTTTTGGGCCGTTTGGAGGTAAGCCCTAGGTGTGTCCCTCCCAACCTTGCTATAGCTTTGCTGCTAGGGCCTGTGCAAACAGGGCTTCTTCATGCCAAATCAGCCTTCTCCGCGAAGGAGAACACGTTTGGAGTTGGTTTCCAGCTGCGGAGACCACCAGCCAAGCAGCAGTGCCCACGGAGCCAGAGGCAGCCCAGACCCTCCTTGGCCCTATGGGGAGCCTAGGGCTAGGTGAGAACTAGGCAAGCGCTGCGATCCTGAGCCAAGCCGCATTGGGGCTGAGCTTTGTTCCCCGAGCACAGTTTCCCTTTGCAGAGTGCAGCTCCTAGGAGCGCGTTTTGTGCCGTTTCGCAGCTAGGCCCTAGGTGGGTCCCTCCCTAGCTGGCGGTGGGTGGCTTGCAAGGGCTAGAGCACAGGGGGCTTCTTCCTGCCACATCAGCCTTCTCCGCGAAGGAGAAGACGTTTGTATTTGGTTTCAGGCTGCGGAGACCACCA
>JAEBEC010000026.1:0-576 GCA_049998015.1 Kribbella sp. cmx-5-2 | reverse complement strand
CCGTCGGGGATCCGGCCGATCTTCTTCACGTCCATGTGCACCAGCTCGCCGGGCCGGTCGCGTTCGTATCTGACCGCGGTGGTCTTGGAGGCGCGGATCACCTCACCGGTCATCGGGTCACACTCGCGCAGGTACGGGACCTGGTGGCGGCGCAGGATCCGCGCGACCGTCCGTGGCGCCAGGCCGAGCTCGGGGCCGATCCAGTCCTGCCCTCGGCGCGCCGACCGACGCAACTCCACTACTCGCCGTTCCACGACCGGACTGGTCCGCCGAGGCGTCGTATACGGGCGCGACGACCGATCCCGCAGACCCGTCTCGCCCTCGGCCGCGAACCGGTCGATCCAGGTCTTCACACATTTGCGCGACACCCCCATCGCCGCCGCGATGTGTGCCTGTTTCCACCCTGCCCGATGCCGTTCAACAATCAGCCGCCGACCATGAACGGTCAGTCGGGCACTACCGTGGGACACGAGAACCTCCGGTCGTTGCAGTGGGCCTTAGACAAGCCACACCTCAACCGGAGGTTCTCCTCACGTCAACCCCGACCCGCTGCTACCAACCTCATGACCGAGTACA
>JAEBEC010000025.1:0-577 GCA_049998015.1 Kribbella sp. cmx-5-2 | reverse complement strand
CGGATTTGCCTATGCCTCGCCCTACCACCTTGCCCGCGGATCAGCTTGCGCCTACCATCGCCGCGGATGGACTGCCCTCCTGCGTCACTCCTTAGTGCACCTAATACCACCTAGGGTCGAAAGATCCGCCAATCCGTCCGAAGACATCATGGTTTCTCGTTCTTAGCATCAGTGACCTCGGTCGGGTCGTGTTAATGCCGGTACGGGAATATCAACCCGTTGTCCATCGACTACGCCTGTCGGCCTCGCCTTAGGTCCCGACTTACCCAGGGCAGATTAGCTTGACCCTGGAACCCTTGATCATTCGGCGGACGGGTTTCTCACCCGTCATTCGCTACTCATGCCTGCATTCTCACTCGTGCAGCATCCACAACTAGATCACTCTGCTGCTTCACACGCTGCACGACGCTCCCCTACCCATCCACACACCTGGACACCGATCAAGTCGGTGCCGAGTACTAATATGAATGCCACAGCTTCGGCGGATTGCTTGAGCCCCGCTACATTGTCGGCGCGGAATCACTTGACCAGTGAGCTATTACGCACTCTTTCAAGGGTGGCTGCTTCTAAGCCAACC
>JAEBEC010000024.1:0-630 GCA_049998015.1 Kribbella sp. cmx-5-2 | reverse complement strand
CATCGGCTCTTGGTGCCTAGACATCCACCGATTGCCCTTAGTAGCTTGTCACACATACATAAGGAACAATACATTGCTACAAAAGATGCTCGCGTCCACTATACAGTTCTCAAAATACGGGCAGGAAAACCGGCACATAAACACCACTACCCTCGGAAGAAGAACCTCAGGGGAAAACACACCCTTCAGAACCCCATCACCAGGAGTTTGGTGAGAACCGGCCCCAACCACACCCCCCACCGATCACTCGATGGAGAAGCGGCCTAGAAAAACCGAACCAGGAATCCGCAAAGATTCCAACAGCCCGATTCCTCAGGACCCAACAGCGCGCCTCGGCCCATCCCTCTTCACACATCCGTTTTCCACGCCTCGAGAGGCAGTACTAACTTCGATGCTCAAGTTCTGGGCCTAATGGTCAATGTTCCACATTCCGAAGCACCGTCGCCTTGAGACATTCGCTCAAGATACGACGAATGGGCAGTCATCCCGAGGGATGGCTGCCGAATGCTCCTTAGAAAGGAGGTGATCCAGCCGCACCTTCCGGTACGGCTACCTTGTTACGACTTCGTCCTAATCGCCAGCCCCACCTTCGACGGCTCCCTCCACAAGGGTTAGGCCACCGGCTTCGGG
>JAEBEC010000023.1:0-1351 GCA_049998015.1 Kribbella sp. cmx-5-2 | reverse complement strand
GCCGAGTACTAATATGAATGCCACAGCTTCGGCGGATTGCTTGAGCCCCGCTACATTGTCGGCGCGGAATCACTTGACCAGTGAGCTATTACGCACTCTTTCAAGGGTGGCTGCTTCTAAGCCAACCTCCTGGTTGTCTGGGCAACTCCACATCCTTTTCCACTTAGCAATCGCTTAGGGGCCTTAGCTGGTGATCTGGGCTGTTTCCCTCTCGACTACGGAGCTTATCCCCCGCAGTCTCACTGCCGCGCTCTCACTTACCGGCATTCGGAGTTTGGCTGATTTCGGTAAGCCGGTAAGCCCCCTAGACCATCCAGTGCTCTACCTCCGGTAAGAAACACGCGACGCTGCACCTATATGCATTTCGGGGAGAACCAGCTATCACGGAGTTTGATTGGCCTTTCACCCCTATCCACAGGTCATCCCCCAGGTTTTCAACCCTGGTGGGTTCGGTCCTCCACGCGGTCTTACCCGCGCTTCAACCTGCCCATGGATAGATCACTCCGCTTCGGGTCTAGAGCATGCGACTATTTCGCCCTATTCAGACTCGCTTTCGCTACGGCTACCCCACACGGGTTAACCTCGCCACACACCACTAACTCGCAGGCTCATTCTTCAAAAGGCACGCCGTCACACCCACACAAGGTGAGCGCTCCGACGGATTGTAGGCAACCGGTTTCAGGTACTATTTCACTCCCCTCCCGGGGTACTTTTCATCTTTCCCTCACGGTACTAGTCCGCTATCGGTCACCAAGAAGTATTTAGGCTTAGCGGGTGGTCCCGCCAGATTCACACGGAATTTCAAGAGTTCCGTGCTACTCGGGAAAACACTCGGAAGTCACTGTCTTACGCCTACGGGGCCATTACCCACTACGGCCCGGCATTCCAACCGGTTCAGCTTCAACAATGATTTATAACTCCCTGACACCACGGCATTAGTGTCTGAATGCTCCCACAACCCCACATACGCAACGCACGCCGGCTATCACACGCACATGGTTTAGCCTCATCCGCTTTCGCTCGCCACTACTCACGGAATCACTATTGTTTTCTCTTCCTGCGGGTACTGAGATGTTTCACTTCCCCGCGTTCCCTCCAGAACCCTATGTGTTCAGGAACTGGTAACTGGCTTTAGAATGCCAGCTGGGTTTCCCCATTCGGACACCCCCGGATCACAGCTTGGTTGCCAACTCCCCGGGGCTTATCGCAGGCTCCAACGTCCTTCATCGGCTCTTGGTGCCTAGACATCCACCGATTGCCCTTAGTAGCTTGTCACACATACATAAGGAACAATACATTGCTACAAAAGATGCTCGCGTCCACTATACAGTTCTCAAAATACGGGCAGGAA
>JAEBEC010000022.1:0-1414 GCA_049998015.1 Kribbella sp. cmx-5-2 | reverse complement strand
TACGCCGATCCCGCCTCGGTCCACCGGCTACGCCGATCCCGCCTCGGTCCACCGGCTACGCCGATCCCGCCTCGGTCCACCGGCTACGCCGATCCCGCCTCGGTCCACCGGCTACGCCGATCCCGCCTCGGTCCACCGGCTACGCCGATCCCGCCCCGTTCACTGGCTGCGCCGATCCCGCCTCGCCCAGCGGCGACACCGATCCCACCTCGGCCCATCGGCGACACCGATCCCCGCTCGGGCTATGCGGCCGGTGAAGCCTGCGTCGACCAGCGCGGCGAGGACGCCCTAGGAGACGCCGCCGGAACGGGGGTTCCTCGGTCCAGCGGCTACCCCGATCCCACCTCGACCCACTGGCTATTCCGAGTCCGGCTCGGTGCACCAACTGTGCCGAGCACCACCCGGCCCACCGCAGCTCACCGGCTCTTCGCAGCCCGGTTCCGCCCGCCCCCAATGTCGCCACCGCAAGAGATGACGACGCCAGCGGGGTCGGCGACCCGGTGCCATGCCCGCTACACAAGTCATCTGGCGCCAAGCCATCTGGTCCAGTGCCTCAGGCGCCCAGCCGCCCAGCCGCCAAGCCGCGCACCGCTCAGCCGCTCAGCCGGTCAACCGCCCAGCCGCGCAGCGCTCAGCCGCTCAGCCGGTCAACCGCCCAGCCGCGCAGCGCTCAGCCGCCCAGCCGCGCACCGCTCAGCCGCTCAGCCGGTCAACCGGCGGGTCTTGCGCGGCGACTCCTCAAGCCCGCCGGCCAGTAACCCCGTCAGCTCCGCGCCGCCCAGCTAGAGGCGGGACTTGAACCCGCGCGCCAGAGGGCACCAGCACCTCAAGCTGGCGTGTCTGCCGTTATGTGTCCTACAAGGCGCCGCACTGGCTTCTAGCCTGCGGCCGGTGCGTGATCGCCCCAGACAGTCCGCACCGCGCAGGGAACCGCTCCGCCGACGTGCAACCAGACCTGGGCGCGGAGGGCCAGCAACGAATACTCCGAACGGTTGTAGGCCTCGCAGAGTTCTGAGGTCATCAGCCAAGGCACAGCGCCGGCGGCGACGAGTGGGATCGCGTAGTAGATGCCGCTGGTACCCCACAGGCCGAAGATCCAGCACACGACGACGACGGGAACGAGGAGGACCGAGGACAGGTAGAGGATCGCGAGCAGCTTGTCGCCGGCAGTGACTTTCGACGGGTCCTCGCCCTCGGCGACCATCTCCGCGATCTCGCCGTCGGAGCGGACCGGGAACCACTCCCGACCCCGCAGCCGCACTCGTCTGCGGCCCGGCGGGTCGGGTGGCGTCACCGGTCGGAGACCGTGGCTGTCGTCAGCTGCCATCGCGCACCGCCTCCCGGACCGTGCTCGGTCGGGACATTGCGTCACCGGTCGGAGACCGTGGCTGTCGTCAGCTGCCATCGCGCACCG
>JAEBEC010000021.1:0-1536 GCA_049998015.1 Kribbella sp. cmx-5-2 | reverse complement strand
GTGGTGTTGAGACAAGCCCTCGGCCTATTAGTACCAGTCAGCTCCACACCTTACGGCGCTTCCACCTCTGGCCTATCAACCCAGTGGTCTACTGGGGGCCTTACCCGATTAACTCGGTGGGAGACCTCATCTTGAAGCGTGCTTCCCGCTTAGATGCTTTCAGCGGTTATCACTCCCGAACGTAGCCAACCAGCCGTGCTCCTGGCGGAACAACTGGCACACCAGAGGTTCGTCCACCCCGGTCCTCTCGTACTAGGGGCAGCCCTTCTCAAGTCTCCTGCGCGCGCAGCGGATAGGGACCGAACTGTCTCACGACGTTCTAAACCCAGCTCGCGTGCCGCTTTAATGGGCGAACAGCCCAACCCTTGGGACCTACTCCAGCCCCAGGATGCGACGAGCCGACATCGAGGTGCCAAACCATCCCGTCGATATGGACTCTTGGGGAAGATCAGCCTGTTATCCCCGGGGTACCTTTTATCCGTTGAGCGACGGTGCTCCCACATGCCACCGCCGGATCACTAGTTCCGACTTTCGTCCCTGCTCGACATGTCTGTCTCACAGTCAAGCTCCCTTGTGCACTTACACTCGACACCTGATTGCCAACCAGGCTGAGGGAACCTTTGAGCGCCTCCGTTACCTTTTAGGAGGCGACCGCCCCAGTCAAACTACCCACCAGGCACTGTCCCTGATCCAGATAATGGACCGAAGTTAGACAGCCAGAACAACCAGAGTGGTATTTCAACGATGACTCCACCCGAACTGGCGTCCGGGCTTCACAGTCTCCCACCTATCCTACACAAGTTGTACCGACCACCAATACCAAGTTGTAGTAAAGGTCCCGGGGTCTTTCCGTCCTGCTGCGCGTAACGAGCATCTTTACTCGTAATGCAATTTCGCCGAGTCCATGGTTGAGACAGCGCCCAAGTCGTTACGCCATTCGTGCAGGTCGGAACTTACCCGACAAGGAATTTCGCTACCTTAGGATGGTTATAGTTACCACCGCCGTTTACTGGCGCTTAAGTTCAAAGCTTCGCCGGCCTAAACCAGCTAACCTGTCCCCTTAACGTTCCAGCACCGGGCAGGCGTCAGTCCGTATACATCGAATTACTTCTTCGCACGGACCTGTGTTTTTAGTAAACAGTCGCTTGGGCCTGGTCTCTGCGGCCATCAACGCTTCCACCAGCAAGTGGTGTAACGTATCCGGCCCCCCTTCTCCCGAAGTTACGGGGGCATTTTGCCGAGTTCCTTAACCATGGTTCACTCGATCGCCTTGGTATTCTCTACCTGATCACCTGTGTCGGTTTGGGGTACGGGCGGCTCTAACACTCACTACGAAGTTTTTCTTGGCAGCATGGGATCATCCACTTCCCCTGAACGGGTCCGCCTCGGTTCTCAGGCTATATGAGACACGGATTTGCCTATGCCTCGCCCTACCACCTTGCCCGCGGATCAGCTTGCGCCTACCATCGCCGCGGATGGACTGCCCTCCTGCGTCACTCCTTAGTGCACCTAATACCACCTAGGGTCGAAAGATCC
>JAEBEC010000019.1:0-4993 GCA_049998015.1 Kribbella sp. cmx-5-2 | reverse complement strand
CCGCACGAACAGCAGCCCTTGCACCCTGGCTCGAGCACTACAACAATCAACGCCGCCACACCGCACTCGCAGGCCAACCACCCATCAGCCGACTGCAACCAACCTCATGACCGAGTACAACTAGAGCCCGGGCGGCAACTCGGCGCGGGGGCGGAGGAGAACCGGCCGGACGCCTTCTGGGGCCCGGCCGACCAACTCGCGGACGCCTGCCGTCGCTCGGGCCCAGCGGACGCCGTACAGCACCTCTGATTCCGGTGACTCGCGGACAATTGCGACGCCCGCGCCAAGCGAGGCCTAGCCGACAACTCGCGGACGAGTGCTGACACTCGCGCCTAACGGTCGCCGTACAGCAGCTCTGATGCCGGGCTTAGCCGACGATGCGCGGCCAGCCCCGATACCGGGAGTGGGTCAGGAAGTCGCGTGGTCAGCCCCAAACCCCGGCTTGGTCAGGACATCGCGCGGACAGCCTCAACCCGGGCGTGGGTCAGGACGTCGCATCCTCCAGCCGGCGGAGTTCCCCGCGGTACCAGTCCGCCTTCTCCTCGACCCGGGCGAGGGTCGCGTCGAGTTCGGCGATCCTCGCCCGGATGGAGGCGGCGTGCTCCTCGAGCAACGTGACCCGCTCTGGCATCGTCGAGCCGTCGCGGCTCAGCTCGCCGTACCGACGCAACTGCTCGATCGACATCCCGGTGTCCCGCAGACACCGCAGGAATCCGAGCATCCACAGGTCGCCGTCGCTGTACACGCGCCGGCCGCCAGAGCTGCGCTCGATGCGCGGCAGGATGCCCTCGCGCTCGTAGTAGCGCAACGTGTCGATGCTGAACCCGGACTGTGCGGCCGCCTCGGCCGGCGAGTAGGTCGTCATCCCGAAAAGCTAACAGCCCACCTGGAGCCAGCTCCAGCTCCAATCACACGCTCGCCGGTGGACCACAGCACCGCGGCGCGGAGCCACCGACTTGCTCAGCGGGATCGACCTGGTCCCGGACGTCGATAACCGATCAACCGGTCACAGGCGAACCCCCACCGGGGCAGGCGGTCACAGGCGAACCCCCACCAAGGCAGGCGGTCACAGGCGAGACCCTACCAACGGCAGGCGGGTTCTGGGGTTTCCGGCCGACGCCAGACGGGGCTGGTGGAGCCGTCCCCGGAGCAGGGGAGTGGGGACGGCCCCACCAGGTCAGGGGTCGAGCCACTGGATGGTCGTGGCGCCGTTGTGGCCGTGGATGGTGAGGAGGGCTGGGATGCCGTCTTGCCAGACGGTGGTGGTGGGGTAGGGGCCGCCCCAGCGGAGGGTGACGGTGTTGTCGGACCACTCGACGCCTTCGGCGACGATGCCGGTGCCGCTGACGCCTGAGACGTCTATGTGGCGGACCAGATGGAAGCGGCGTGGAGGCTGTCGGGTAAGGCGGTCGAGGTGGCGGCGGATCGTGGGTGCGCTTGTCATGCATTCAGTGAACGGCGTGCGCGGCGGCCACACCATGAACTGAACAGGTATCCACAGGGCACTCTTTGCGCACTCGGCGGACGGCCGAAAACTCGTACCTTTCTTGCAGAAGTGACCGAGCGAGCAAAGGAGTGGGCGATGGCAGTCGTCGAGAAGTGGACCGGCCGGCACGCGCAGGCCCTGCGGGAAGCGCTGCGGTTGACCAACGAGGCGTTCGCCGGGCGGCTAGGGATCGCGCCGCGGACGATCACGAAGTGGAAGGAGCGGCCGGAGATGGTGCCCAGTCCTCACCTGCAGAAGGCACTCGACACGGAGTTGGCACGCGCGCCTGTCGAGGTACTGACTCGCTTCACGGCGAACCTCGGCGAGCCCGACCAACGGATCGCGCTCGACCAGGCGTCGATCGGTCAGCTCAACGCGGCGGTCACGGACCTGGCGCGGCTGCTGGCGCGCATCGAGTTGGGCGCGTTGCAACAGCCTTCGGCACACTGAGGTGGACCTGTGGCCGGGCAACGTCACGGCGTACAGGTGAACGTCATGTGCTGAGAGGGGCTGAGGATGCGGCGGAAGCCGGTGGACTCGTCGAGCGTGCTGTCGATCGGATGGAAGGACGGGACGCTCGAGGTGGAGTTCGTGAGCGGTGACGTCTACCAGTACTTCGACGTCTCGGAGTTCACGTACGCCGCCTTGGTGCGGTCCGACAGCGTCGGGCGATTCATCAACACGCGGATCAAGCCGCAGCACGACTTCAAGGAGGTCTGAGGACGGCTGCGGAAGACGTCGGGAGACTAGGGGTTTTCGCTATGTCACCGGCGGGCACCAGAGGGTCGTTCCACGGGGGTGTGCTCAGCCAGGAGGTGGACATGCGCACTCGTAGAGCCTCTACGACTGGTTCTCGCGTCATCACGATTGTTGTTGTGGTCTGGCTGTTGATCGGCCTCGCGGCCGCGGCGCAGCGAAACTACTTCGGAGGTTCCGATGCCACCTGCGCGAAGGTGGGGACCACGCTGGTCACCATCGTCGCCGGACCGCTGAACTACATCGGCGCCAACCCGAAGATCGACTGCGAAGCCCCGCAGCCGTCCAAGTAACCGGATCACCGCAACATCGAGCTCATCCCGGCCACGGATGCTCCGGCATCCGTGGCCGGTGCTCGCTGGTACCGGCGGACGCCTTAGCCGCACAAGCCAACGTTCACTCGCCCGAGTGGTCCTGCGCCACGGGGACCTCGGATAGGTCGGCGTCGGCGGACCCTGTGCGCTTTAGGCTCCGAGCAGCCGAGTGTGAGGAGAAGTCGTGGGGGTTGAGGGCGACGTACTGCGTGGGCAGATCGCCGGCGACCTGGAGCGGTTCGCCGTGCCCGGGGTCAGCTGGGCGGTCATGGGTGGCGGCGGGATCGTCGCGACCGGAACCGCCGGACTCGTTGACGCTCACGCTGGGACCGAGGTGTCGGCGGAGACGCTCTTCCAGGCGTGCTCGATCAGCAAGCCGGTGACAGTACTCGCGATGCTGCGATTAGTGGATCGAGGGCTGCTGGAACTGGACGAGGACGTCAATCGCCGGCTGACCTCGTGGCAGATCCCGCGGACGGGGAACTGGCAGCCAGTGGTGACCTTGCGCCAGCTTGCGAGCCACAGCGCTGGGCTGACCGTCCACGGCTTCCCTGGTTACCCGTACGGCGAACCGCTGCCGACGACCGTAGAGATCCTTGACGGCGTACCACCGACGAACACCTTCGGGGTGAGGGTCGACACCGTGCCGGGAGCGCAGTTCCGGTACTCCGGCGGTGGGACCGTCGTGCTGCAGCAACTGCTGGAGGACGTGACCGGGACGCCGTTCCGCGAGCTGGTGCGGGAGCTTGTACTCGAGCCGCTGGAGATGGCCGACAGCGACTACGCGCAGCCGTTGCCTGACGAACTCCACGGGCGGGCGGCGACGGCACATGACGAGCAGGGGCGTCCGATCGCCGGGCGCTGGCACAGCTATCCGGAGTTGGCAGCCGCCGGCTTGTGGACGACACCGAGCGATCTCTGCAGGTTCGCGCTGGCGGTACGGGCGTCGTACGTCGGTGCTGATGGCGCGCTGCTGTCGCCGGAGCTCGGGCGGGAGATGCTCACGCCGCAGGTTCGCGCGAGCGACCGCCTCGGGGGACTGGATCACCTTGGGCTTGGAGTGTTCCTCGGCGCCGGCGGAGTGCGGTACGGACACAGTGGCGGGAACCACGGGTTCAAGTGCCACCTACTGGCGGATCGCGAGTCCGGGTTCGGCGCCGCGGTGATGACGAACGGCGACAACGGCATGTGGGTGGTGCAGCGGGCGTTCGCCGCGCTGGCTTCGGCGTACGGATGGAGCGGGTACGACGAACCGTTGGACGACCGGGACGTTCCAGGTGACGACGTGCTCACGGGGTTGGTCGGAAGCTACCGGCTGCGGGACGGTTTCGGCTTCACGGTCGATCGGCTGGGTGGCGGGATCGGGGTGACGTTCGACGGTCAGGAGTCGATGAAGTTCGTTCCGATGGATGGGTCCACGTTCGCCAGTTCGATGGTGAGCGCCAGGTTGCGGCTCCGCGGGGACGGCCTGGTGTTCGAGCAGAACGGCGACCAGATCGAGTGCCCGAGGATCGACTGACCTCGCGGGGAATAGGTCGGGTGGGGGACCGGTTACACCTGATGCCGCCCGGTACATGACCCCCGGGCTTCACACTCAGCCGCTTCGAGCGGCCACTCGCCGAGAGGCGTCTGCTGGGCGGTGCGGTACTCGGTGGGTGGGTGACGAGCAATCGTCGCCCACCCATCACCCGTCTTCGCGGAAACTCGCTTGAACGGGTAGGGCACTATAGGAAGTGGACCTGGCGGTGACGCGAGGGCCGGCCTCGCGGAGACGCGAGTGACAGGTGGGACCAGAGGGACGGCTACGGCAGCAGGTCGGTGTGGTCGAGGAGTGCTCAGCACAGGTCAGAACAAGGGCCTAGACCTCGATTTGCATCTTCACCCTGAATGTCAGTAATGTTCTTCTTGTTGGAGCGAGTGCGGGACGCGAAAGCGGCCGGTCGCCTCAACAAAATCCCTGAAGGTTCTTGAAGCCGAAACGCGCCTCGCGCGGGTTTGGGCTGCTGAGTCACGCGGGGGTGCTGGACTGGAAAGGGCCGATTTGACCGGGCCTGGACGGGACAGTAAAGTTACGCAGGTTGCCCCGGAGTCCTGGCCGAAAGGTTGTGGACGCGGTGTGCGCCCGATTCTTGAGAACTCAACAGCGTGCCGAAAGTCAATGCCGAAATTTAGCATTAACCCCCATTCATGGGTCAGCGGGCTTGTCTCGTTGGTTTGTGATTGGATTCCTTTGTAATTTTTCTGGATTCAAGTCAGTTTGATTTGTTTCTGATTGCATTGGATCGTTTTTCGTTTGTCTGTTCTCCATGGCCTTTGGGTTGTGGTGGATATATAGATTTCAACGGAGAGTTTGATCCTGGCTCAGGACGAACGCTGGCGGCGTGCTTAACACATGCAAGTCGAGCGGTAAGGCCCCTTCGGGGGTACACGAGCGGCG
>JAEBEC010000018.1:0-52824 GCA_049998015.1 Kribbella sp. cmx-5-2 | reverse complement strand
AGAGAGAAGAACAGAGAGAAGAACAGAGAGAAGAACAGAGAGAAGAACAGAGAGAAGAACAGAGAGAAGAACAGAGAGAAGAACAGAGAGAAGAACAGAGAGAAGAACAGAGAGAAGAACAGTATAAAGGCGAGGTTGGGTTGTGGTTGAGGTCGCCGCCTTGAGCGAGCGGGCGGTACCTCCTGCGACTCGCCGGCCGACGAAGATTCGACCGGCCGAAGTGACTGGCAGGTCAGAGTCACCTGAAGTAGCGTTCACCCTAGGTGACGAAGGTGGGAGGACCAGGGGTGGCGCCTACATACGATCCAGAACGAGAACGCCGACGGCTGGAGCGTGAGCAAGAGCGCGCGCGGCGGGCTGCCGAAGCTCGGCGTAAAGAGAAAGAGCGGAAGGCGAAACAGGCGTACGTACAGTCCCGCAAGGACCAGGTTGTGGAACTCAACGCCTCCGTCGACGCCACAGTGGAAGAACTGCAGAACTTCTTGGTCAGTGGCCTGCCGCAGACCGCGGAGCCTGGTCTTGCGAAGTTCAAACGGGTAGCAAAGATCCCGATCCTCAAGCTCGGCGACCTCGGCAAAGCGGAACCTGTCCCTCAGTGGGATGAGTTCGCCCCCGCTGCTCCGGGCTGGTGGAAGCGCACGTTTGCGCAGACCGCGGTGGCCATGGATCTTCAGGCCGCACAGAGTGCCCATCAGCAGGCTGTGGCCGCTCATATGGCCGCCGAGAGAACCCGCCTGGATGCGGTCGCCGCGAAGCAGCGGAAGCACGAGATCGCGGCCAGGAATCAAAGGGCTGAGGTTGACGACCACAACAGTCGACTGGCCGACCTGTCGGCAGCGGTCGGTCGCCGCGAAAAGCCCGCAGTGGAGGAGGCGCTGCTACGAATCCTGAGCGCGGTACCGGTGCCGAAAGGATTCCCCTCGAAAGTCAAGGTCGCGTACGATCCACAGGCCGAGCATGCCGTGCTCGAATGGGAGCTGCCGGCTCCGGACTGCGTACCGCAGACGAGGAGCGCGAAGTACGTTCAGGTGCGCGACGAAATCGTCGAGACGGCACGGCAACCCCGCGACCGAGCCGACATCTACCGCAAGGTTGTCGCCCAGTTGTGCTTGCTGGTTGTACGGATGGTTTTTAACTCCGACGACAAATTGAAGCAGGTCTCGTTCAACGGGCGGGTCCATCACGTCAATCCAGCGACGGGCCACAAAGAGCGACCTCACATCATCAGCGTCATCGTCGAGCGCGCCGCTTTCGAGTCGTTGGTCCTCGACCGTGTACAGCCGGAGGAATGCCTGCGGCATCTCAACGCCCTGGTGTCGCAGCATCCCTTCGAACTCGAGGCGGTGGAACCTCTGGTCGAATTCGACAGGTCCCGCCTCGCTTTCATCGACGGCCTGTCGATGGTCTCCGGCCTGGATGCGCGTCCGGATCTGATGGCGATGAGCCCCACTGAGTTCGAGCACTTGGTCAGGGAGCTTTTCGAAGCGAATCCGAGTATCGACTCGGTGGAAAGCTTGATCACTCGGCAGAGCGACGACGGCGGTGTCGACGGGGTCATCTACATCAAGCAACCCTTCGGCCGCAGCATGACGATCGTTCAGGTCAAGCAGTACGCCCGCAGCCGTAATCTCGGGCCTGTCCACGTTCGCGAGCTGATCGGCTCAATGCACCAGGTGAAGGCCGGGAACGGTCTGCTGGTGACCACATCCGACTTCACGGCTCAAGCCAGGACCAGCGCTCGCGAGTTCGGCCGGATCGAGCTCATTGACGGCAACAACCTGGTGCACATGATCAAAGAGCTGCTGAACAAAGATGTTCTGATCGGAGACCGACGCCGTTAGCCGCATGCGGCATCGGGTGAGCTCTGGAAGATGTTTACTCCGGGTCGTAGTACTGCTGCCGGCCGTCGTGTCGTCGGTCTGCTCTGTTGTGGAGGGCGGCGGCGTGGTGGACGGGGAGGCGGCGGGTTTCGATGACTCGGTGGGCTACGTCGCGGAGTTTGATGTTGGCGTCCTGGGAGTAGCGGCGGAGGACGGCGAACGACTGGGTGGCGTTCATTCCGTACTGCGTCATCAGGATGCCCTGGGCCTGGCCGACCACCGTGCGGGCGTCGATGGCTTCCGTCAGGGTTGCTGTTTGCTGGGCCGAATCGATGGCGATGGCTGCGTGGCAGGCCAGTAGGTAGGCCACCGCGTTGTCGGCGACGGCCAGTCGGCCGGGGTTGGTCGAGCAGAAGTTCAGGAAACCGAGCTCGGCTCTGGCCGTCGACAGGCGGATGCTCAGGAGGCTTCTCAGGCCGATCCCGGCGACTCCTGGTCCCCACTGTGGCCAACGGGGATCGTCGATCGTGTCCTGGATCAGTGTGCTGCGGGGTGCGGGGATCTGCGATCGCCACGGGCCCTCGCCGGTGATGGTCTCCAGTTCGACGGCGGCCGCGGCGCGCGGGTCGGAGATTCCGGTCGGGTGATACCGGTTCCTGTCGTCGCGCAGCATGATGCCGGTGAAGTCGCAGGGAACGACCTGGTGCGCGAACCGCAGCACCCGGGAGACGGTCTCGTCGAGACCGGGGGCGTTGTGGAGGTCCATCGCCAGCAGACCGAACCCTGCCGCGTGGGCACGAGCGGCGTCCACGGCCGGTTGATCGGACGTTCCGGTACGGCGCGGGGGACGCCGGCCGCCGATCGGGTCCGGGAACTCGCCGCGATCGCGGGTGATCTGCATCGGCCTGACTCTCTGGAGAACACTCCGTGTGGTGCGTGGAGTGCTGCCAGGGTCTGGGGCAGCATCACAACGGTCCTCGAGAGGACGTACGCGTTCGGGTGGTCGGCTACTGCGGCCTGGTCGACAGCAGCGGGAGGCCGGTGCCGTTGTCCAGCGGGTTGCCCGGGTAGTTGTAGAACTTGCCGGGCTTGGTGCCCTTCTTGCCGAAGCCGACCCCGACCTCCTCCAGGGCCTGCAGCGCGTCGCCGCCGGTCTTGTAGAGGAAGGACTCGAAGCCCCGGTCGTTCGGGGCGTTGACGACGGTCGCGCCGAGCTTGCCCTGCGCGTCGCGAGCCAGTGCACGGTGCACGGCTTCGGTCCCCAGCGCCTCCGCGCACAACCGGGCCCCGAACGTGTCGCCTTGACGAGCGCACGAGGTCACGCCGACGAGATAGGCGCTGATCTCGATGTCCTCGTCCTTCTCGATCGACTGGAACAGACCGGCGCCGCCCTTGCCGAACAGCTCCTCCGGGATCCAGATGCGGGTGGCGATCGGGTCGCCACCGACCCGCTGCAACGCTCGGAGGTGGTAGTACTCCGAGGTGTTGGCCGACTTCAGTACCGGCAGGAACTGGGCCGACGGCGTACCGGGAGCACGGCGTACGGCCTCGCTCACGAAGGTCACGCCGAAGACCTCGAAGGTCGCCAGTACCGACTTGATCCGGTGGATGGAGTCGGCGCGGCCGGACTTGCTGTCCGAGCCGTTCGTCGCCGCGAGCGCCGGCGTCGCGGCGGACGCGAGCAGCGCGCCACCGCCGACGACGGCCAGGGCCTTGCCGGCCCGGTCGAGCAGGGCTCGCCGCGTTCGCGTGTGCGGAACGGCGGCGTCGAACGCTTCCTCCACGGCGGCGTAGTCCCGGGCGGTGACTGGTCTGACTTCGTTGGTGTCGGACATTGCGATCTCCTTCGTTCGTCGGCTCAGCGGGTGCTGAACGCGGCCTTGAAGTGGTCGGCGGCTTCCTGCTGGGCCTGGTTGGCCTTGTCGAGTACCGCGGCGGCGCCGAAGAACTCGTGCATCATGCCGTCGTACCGGCTGTGGACGACCGGGACGCCGGCCGTTTCGAGGTTCGTGGCGAACTGCTCACCCTGGCTGCGCAGGACGTCGCGCTCGTCGGTGATCACCAGCGTCGGCGGGAGTCCGGCCAGCTCCTCCTTGCCCAGGTCCAGCAGGGCGATGCGAGGATCGGTGGCCGCTTCGGGAACTCCCTCGAAGGCGTGCATCGCCATCCAGGACAGCAACGGCCGGCTCAGCGGGCGGGCGTCCGCCGCGTCGCCGAACGAGTCGCCCCATTGCTCGGCCGTCGTCAGCGGGTAGACGAGCACCTGCGCGACCGGCATCGGCGCGCCGGACTCCTTCAGTTGCAAGGAGGTTGCCGCCGCCATCGTTCCGCCGACCGACTCGCCACCGATTGCGATCCGGGCCGGGTCGCCACCGAGCTGGGCGGCGTTGGCCTGGAGCCAGTGGTAGGTGGCCAGTACGTCGTCGTGCGCGGCCGGGAACACGTGCTCGGGTGCGCGGCGGTACTCGGGGGAGACGACGATCGCGCCGGTCTTGTTGACCAGTCCGCGGCAGGAGGCGTCGTACGTGTCGACGTCGTACAGGACGAAACCGCCGCCGTGGACCCAGAGGATGACCGGCAACGGTGCCGTTCCCGCGTCCAGGGGCTTGTAGATCCGGACCGGCAGTTCGCCGTCGTCACCCAGCAAGTTGACGTCCTCGACCGAGCCGACCGGTTCGGGATCGGTCGACTTGCCGTCGGCCTCGAGGATCGCGTGCACCGCGTCGACCAGCGTCGGCTGGCGACGCGCCTGGTCGGGCTTGAGGATCTCGAGCGGCTTGGGGTCCAGACCGGCGAAGGTGTCCACGAGTCGCTGAGCCTGCGGATCGAGCAGACCGGAGGCGTCCGTCCCGAGGACGTGGATCCGTCCGCTGGCCTTGTCGCGCAGCTTGTCGATCACCGCGGCGCCCGCGTCGGCCAGTTTGTGGCCGAGACCGCTCGAGGGTGCGGCGGGGTGCGAGTACGTCGGAGCGGTGCGCTTCGCGGCCAGGAACTCGCCGCCCAGCTCGGCCATCCGCTCCGGGCCCGCGCCCTCGCGGATCTTCGGCAGGAAGATGGTCTCCTCCTCGTGGGCGTGCTCGCGGATGTCCTTGATGATCGCGGCCAGGGCGTCCTCGAACTCGGGCTCACCCGGCGTGGACTGCTCGACGGTCTTGACCAGTTGCTTGACCTCCGCGTGCTCGGCGATCAGCTCCTCGGCGTCGTCGTTGCGGCCGAGCCGTTTGAGCTCGGGGTAGAAGGTGCGTTCCTCGGCGTCGGCGTGCAGGGCGACCTGGAAACAGATCTGGTCGGCGAGGATCTGCCGGTCTCCGCGACCGGCCTCGATGTGCTCGAACAGCCGGTTCACCGCGGCGTGGTCGTTGGCGATCATGTGGTCGACGTCGCCGGGCTGGGTCGGGTAGGGAAGTGCCATGGGTGGGATCTCCTGAAGCTCGTGGGTCGCGGTTGGATCAGGTGCCGAGGTCGGACGTGTACGACGACTCCCAGTCGCGCTGCTCCACGTCGAGGTCCAGGCCGGCGTCCTCGCCCTCGACGGTCACGTGCGACATCGCCGTGGTGGGCGTCGCGCCGTGCCAGTGCCAGCCGCCCGGCGGGTTGGTGACGACGTCGCCCGCCCGGACGATGTGGACGGCGTGCTCGTCGGCGACGATGCCGACCCCGTCGGTGATGACCAGGTGCTGGCCGTTCTCGTGGCGGTGCGGGACCGTTCGGGCTCCGGCGTCGAAGTGCACGCCCATCGACTTCTCGTCAGGCAGCGCGCAGGGCAGCGGCTGCACCTTCACGCCGTCGGCGTCGTTGAACAGGGCCTTCAGTGCGTCGGGCACCGGGCCGCCTTCGGCAGCGTCAGCGGTGGCGAACTCGTCCATTGGTGACTCCTCTCATAGCGGGGGGTACCGGACTCACAGTAGGAATCCGGTCACCCGTTCAACAGTGGCGGATACGACGTGTTCAACAGCGTTCCCGACAGCGCCCCACGAGGCTCGACGCTGTCCGCGTCGAGCCCCGCGGGGCCGCGTGCCGTCGTACCTAGTTGAAGAGGGACAGGTCGATCGAGTCGGCGAGCAGCTTGTAGCCGGCGTCGTTGGGGTGCAGGTTGTCGACGCTCGCGAAGGGGATCCTCAGCGAGTTGGGGTTGAGCGGGTCGCGGATCGTCGCGTCGAAGTCGATGACGGCGTCCGCCGCCCCGCTGGTGCGGATCCAGTTGTTCACCGCGAGCCGCTTGGCGACCACGTCAGGCAGCGAGAAGGTGGTGAACAGGCCGCGGGCCGGGAAGGTCAGGTCACCGCTCGGGGTGATCGTGGTGGCGTAGACCTTGAGGCCCCGGGCGTGCGCGGCGGTGATGACCTGCTGCATGCCGTTGATGACCTGCTGGGCGGTGATCCGCTCCGGGTGCCGGCCCGGGATCCCGATGAACGGGGGATTGGCCAGGTCGTTGATCCCGACCTCCAGCACGATGTATTTCACGTCGGTCCGGGACAGCACGTTGAGGTCGAGCGAATTCAGCGTGCTCGGGCCGATGTTGTTGAACAGCAGCCGCTGACCGGCGACACCTTCGTTCAGCACCGAGACGTTCTTGTACGCCGTGGAACTCTGCAGCCGTTCGGTCAGGAAATCCGGATAGCGATTGTTCGCGTTGATGGTGGACATCAGTCCGTCGGTGATCGAGTTGCCGAGCGTGACGACGCTACGGGCGGTCGCGCTGCCGACCACGTCCACACCGCTCAGGAAGTAGTACGAGATTCCGCTCGGCAAGAACGGGACCGATGTCAACGGCAGGGCCGGGTTCACGCCGCTGACATTTCCCAGCGCGAGGTAATTGATCTGGTTCCCGATGGTGTGCTGCGTCGCGGCCCCGGTCAGGTTCGGGACGTAGAAGTCGATGACGAGGTTCTCCAGCGCGCGGACCGCGAAAGGAACCGGGTCGGAGTAACGGTCCTGGCCGGCCGGAATGGTGATCGACGTGGCGCCGCCGAACGTCAGCGGCTTGCTGGAACCGGGCACGAAGGCCGCGCCCTGCACAGCTCCGGCCAGTGTCGCGGCGCTGACCAGTTGTCCGGGGAAGTCGTTGATGCTGGTCGGCAGCGGCGGGAGGCCGAGACCGGCCGGCAGGTTGTCCGTTCCGGGCACCTGCTTGGCGATCTTCGCGTCCCGGAAGGTGATCGGCTGCGTGCCGTACCGGTTGGTGAGCCGCACGCGGGCCACCTCACCGCTGAGGTGTGGGCGCACGATCTGCCGCAGCGTCTGGTTGACGAACGTGAGGGGCATGCCGAGCGTGTTGTCCGGGCCGAGCGGCGTCATCGGGGTGGCCGACCAGCTGCCGACCCAGTTGTCGGTGGTCGTCTGCGTCGCTTCGAGCGGCGCCGCGGTCGCGGTGGACTCCGCCGCGGTCAGGCCGAGGGCGGCCAGGGACAGGGTGAGGACGAGCACTCCCCATTTGCGGGGGATTGCCGAAAGGGATGGCGGTGCCGTTCCGTGTCGGAACACAGGAGACTCCTTCGTCGCCACGTGGTGGCGTTGTGAACTGATGCCGCCGTGAATTCGGGTGAATTAAACGGCTGACTTCCGGTGGGAAAGACCGGAATCGACCCGCCGGGAACAGGCGGGAGAAGACGCGGAGAAGCCTCCTGTCTGAGCGGCACGGAGATGCCACGAACAGGCTGGGCGACCGATGGGCCGCGCGGAGGAGTTCCTCGCGACATTGGGCGGTGCTCGATGCGCCGGCCGGACAGATGTCGCTACGAGATGGGGAGCGGTTTGCTGTACTCCGAGACAAACGATAAGAGCCGTCCGGCGAAATCGGCAGCGGTGAATGCGACGCTTTTGACACCATTCGCGCCCGATCGGGGCTACGGTCACCTCATCGCAGTTGCCGAAGACGGGGAGGAACAGTTGTGGAGGTCGGGCTGATCGCGGTCGACGACGTGGCCGACTTCGGTCTGACCGCGCTGCTGGAGGTCCTGGGCACCGCCGCGTCGCTGCGGCAGGAGACCGACGCCGGCTCCGAGCCGTGGACGGTGACGACGATCGGCCTCGGCGGCGAGGTGCTCACCGGGTTCGGGCACCGCGCGCCGACCGTGCCGATCGCGCGGCTGACCCGGCTGCCGGACATCCTGGTGATGCCGGCGGTGAACACCAAGGAGGTCACCGGGCTGCTCGAACGGGTCACCAGCGCGCAGAACCGTCCGATCCTGGAGCTGATCAGCGAGGCCCGCGCAGAGCACGTGGAGATCGCCGCGGCGTGCACGGGGACGTTCTTCCTGGCGGAGTCCGGGGTTCTCGACGGTGAGACGGCCACGACGAGCTGGTGGCTGGCGCCGGTGTTCAGGCGCCGCTACCCGAAGGTCGACCTGCAGGAGAGCCTGGTCATCAGCCAGAGTCCAGGGGTCACCACCGCCGGTGCGGCCTTCTCCCACATCGATCTGGCCCTCGCGATCATCAGGTCCCACAACACGGCTCTGGCCGACCTGGTGGATCGCTACCTGCTGATCGGGTCCAAGGCCAATCAGGCCGCGTTCGCGATCCCCGCGGTACTGGCCGGCTACGACCCGATCACCAGCGCCTTCGAACGCTGGGTCCGCGATCACCTCGCGCAGCCGATCCAGATCGCCAGCGCGGCTCAGCACCTCGGTGTCTCCGAGCGCACCCTGCAACGGACCACCGCGGACGTGCTGGGGATGAGTCCGGTGGACTTCATCCACGAGATCCGCCTGGACAAGGCCACCCAGCTCGTGCGCACCACCAACCTGACCGCGGCCGAGATCGCCACTCGGGTGGGCTACCTGAACGTCAGCACGTTGCGGGACCTGTTCCACCGGCGCCGGGGGACGACGATCAGCGCACTACGTCGAGACGCGCCGAAACGGGTCTGACGGGCGCACCGCAAGAGCGTCGTACCGGCTCCGACCAGTGGATGGCCGGTCACTCCGACCGGTCGACGAGCGGAGGTCATGATGAGAACCGACACCCTGGAAGTCCCCGGCGCGACCTTGTACTACGAGGTCCGCGGCGAGGGGCCTGTGTTGTTGCTGATCTGCGGTGGTGTGTACGACGCGGAGGGGTATCGCCCGCTCGCCGAGCAGCTTGCGGATCGGCGCACCGTGATCACCTATGACCGGCGGGGGAATTCACGCAGTCCGTTGTCGGGTGAGCCCGGACCGCAGCGCATCGAGGAGCATGCGGACGACGCGCGGTTGCTGCTGGAGGCCGTTGCTCCTGGGCAGGCTGTCGATGTCTTCGGCAACAGCTCGGGGGCGATCATCGCGCTCGACCTCGCGGCTCGGTACCCCGAGTTGGTTCGTGTGGTGGTCGCGCACGAGCCGCCGATGTTCGACCTGTTGCCCGACCACGAGCGCTGGCGTGAGCTGACCGACGGGGTCGAAGCGACCTTCGCAGCAGAGGGGCCTTGGGCGGCGCTGGGGTTCTTCAACAGTGCGTTCGAGCCGGCCGGCGGGGAGGAGGTGGCATCGGAGGACGGACACGCTCCGGATGCTGAGCCGGCGCTGGGGTCGGAGGACGGGCCGGCGTTGGGGCCCGAGGTTGAGCCGGATGCGGGGACGGCGGCTCGGTTGCAGGCGAATCTGCCGTTCTTCATCGGCTACGAGGTGCCGCACTTCGCCAAGTACCGGGCCGCGCTGGGCAAGTTGGGCGGTCTGCGGGTGCTCCCGGCCGTCGGGGCGGCGGGGACCGATGAGCCGTGGGTGCGGGCTGCCCACGCCGTGGCTGAGCGGCTCGGGACGAAGGCGCTGGTCTTTCCCGGCGACCACGGCGGGTTCGGGACCGAGGCCGCCGCGTTCGCCGTACGGCTGGACGAAGCGCTCGGGTCGGAAGGCTGAGCTGCGTCGGGGGCAGAGCGGCGTCGGGGGTCAGAGGGGGAGCGTGAGGAGCGGGGCCAGGCGGTCGGCGATCAGGCGGTAACCGTCGGGGCCGGGGTGGAGGTCGTCGGCGTACAAGGCCCGGGCCTCCTCGTCGGTGAGGACGGTGCGGCCGTCGATCAGCTGGAGGTCGGGGTCGTTGAGGGAGCGGGCGCCGAGTTCGACGCAGGCGCGGACGTCGTCGAGGGTCAGGCCTACCTCGTTGGGCTTGCCTTCGTGCTCGGGGGCGACCAGCGGGGTGATCAGGACGATCGGCGTGTGCGGGTGGCCGTCGCGGACGGTGTGCAGGAACGACTCGACCTGGCCGGGAAGCGTGCGGCCGCTGAAGGTGGCGCCGCGGTAGATGTTGATGCCCAGACAGAGGGAGATCAGCCGGGCCGGGGTGTCGCGGATGGTGCGGGCGGCGATCGGGTCGAGGTGGCATTCGCCGGCGAAGCCCATCGCAGTGAGGTCCCAGCCGTGGCGGCGGGCGACGAGTGCCGGCCAGGTCTCGGACGGGCCGTAGGCGCCGGTGCACTGGGTGATCGAGCTGCCGTACGTGAGCCAGCGCGGGCCGCTCGGGGGTGAGGGGACGGCGTCGCCGGTGAAGTCGACATCCCGTACGGCGATGGCGCCGGCTTGGGGGAGCCAGATGGCCAGGTCGACGTCGTTGCCCGGCAGGGAGACGGTGAGCTGTTGCTCGCCGAGCTCCAGCTCGTGTCGGTGATGCAGCTCGCCGTCGACGAGGAAGTCGACGGGCGCGAGTTTGGTGTAGATGTCGAGCTCGGCGCGGAGCTCGAGGCGTACCTCGGTGGCTGTGGTGCGCCAACAGGCTCGTACGCCGGCTGGCGTTGCCGCGCGGGACCAGAGCCGGTGGCCGGGACGGTCGGGGCGGCCGTGCCAGTCGTGCAGGCCGGTCGCCTGGCCGCGGGGGTCGAGGCGCCAGAAGGTCGACCAGCCGTCGGCGTCCACTTCACGAAACCGGTAGCCGGTCCAGAGGGCATCAGACATGGGTGTCTTCCGTTGTGGTCAAGCGGTCGGCGGCTCGGGCGCCGAGGCTGGCGTCGACGTGGGCGAGCATGACGGCGGCCGCCGACTCGCTGTCGCGGGTGGCGATGGCTTCGACCAGGGCGTGGTGGTCGGCGCGGGTGCGTTCCAGGTCTTCCTCGGAGCGGCCGTTCTCCAGGGCGAGGCGGCGGTAGCGGTCGGCCTTGTCCCACAGGCCGTCCAGGGTCTGGATCAGCAGGTTGTTGTGGGACGCCTGGTAGATCGCGGCGTGGAAGCGGCGGTGAGTGTCCAGCTCGTACGACGCCGGGTCGGTCCGCAGGGGGAGCAGGTCGGCTGCTGCTGCGCGGATGGCGTCGAGCTCAGCGCGCGTACGGCGCTCGGCGGCGAGCCCGGCGGCCAGTGGGTCGAGTGAGCGGCGGATCTCCAGGAGATCGCGCGCTTCCTCCGCGGTCAGCGCGGTCACTCGCGCGTCGCGGTGCGCGTCCAGCTCGACGAGCCCGTCGCTCATCAACCGGCGCAGCGCTTCGCGCAACGGCGTCGTACTGATGCCCAGGTCGCGGGCCAGCGGGCCCTGCTGGATCACCGCGCCGGCGACCAGCTCACCGCTCAGGATGCGCGCGCGGACCAGCCCGTACGCAGCCTCCGCCTTGGTCGGGCGGTTCCCGTTCTGCTCGTCCATCGCACCTCCCTCCGACCGGGGCTCAAACTTATCGCACCACCGCTCCCGCAGCTCGTTATAACCAAAATTCTGGGGATAACCCTCAATTTCAACGCGTGAGACGACCGGCACTGCCATCTTGACGCATCAGGTTATAACGAAGCACAGTGGTGGCGACCACCCCTGAGAGGAACCAGCGTGAACCCCACCCCCCGCAGCTACCGGCTCGGCATCCTGCTCGGCGACGGCATCGGCCCGGAGATCGTCCCGGCCGCGGTCGAGGTGATGGACGCGGCCGTCGCCGCGGCCGGCGCGGCCCCGATCGAGTGGGTCCCGCTGCCGCTGGGCGCCGCGGCGATCGAGACGCACGGCAGCGCGCTGCCGCCCGCGACGCTGGAGACGCTCGGTGAGCTCGACGGCTGGCTGCTCGGTCCGCACGACAGCGCGGCGTACCCGGAACCGCATCGCTCCGAGCTGAACCCGAGCGGCGCGATCCGCAAGCACTTCGACCTGTACGCGAACATCCGGCCGGCCCGGTCGTTCGACGACCGCGGCACTGATCTGGTCGTGGTCCGGGAGAACACCGAGGGCTTCTACGCCGACCGCAACACGTTCGCCGGCACGGGTGAGTACATGCCGACCAAGGACGTCGCGATCGCGATGGGCGTGTTCACCCGGCCGGCGATCGAGCGGATCGCGCGAGAGGCGTTCGAGCTGGCCAAGCGGCGGCGCAAGCACCTGACCGTGGTGCACAAGGCGAACGTGCTGCGGGTGTCGACCGGGATGTTCCTGGCCATCTGCCGGGAGATCGCGGCGGAGTACCCGGAGGTGGAGGTCGACGACTTCCACATCGACGCGATGACCGTGCACCTGGTACGCCGGGCCGCGGACTTCGACGTGGTGGTGACGGAGAACATGTTCGGCGACATCCTGTCCGACCTCGCGGGTGAGCTGGCCGGGTCGCTCGGGATCGCGCCGTCGGTGAACGCGTCGGCCGAGCGCGCGATGGCGCAGGCGGCGCACGGTTCGGCGCCGGACATCGCCGGACGCGACCTGGCCAACCCGACGGCGATGATCGGGTCCGGTGGGATGCTGCTGGACTGGCTGGGGCGCCGGTGCGACGACCCGACCGCGAACAAGGCGGCCAAGTTGGTTGACGAGGGGCTGTTCAGCACGATTCGTTCAGGAGTCTGTACGCCGGACCTTGGTGGGGACACCGGTACGGCAGAGTTCGGTACTGCGGTGGCCAAGGCGATTGCCTCAGCATGATCGCGCCCGACTATCAGCCGCTCCGGTGGTCTGCGCCTGAGCATCTGCCGCGGACGCTGCGGATCCTGCTGGAGAACGCCCTTCGGCACGGGACGGCGAGCGACGTCCTGGCGAACTGGGTGCCGGGGGCAACGGGGGAGATCGAGGTGCACCCGTCGCGGGTCTTCCTGCACGACACCAACGGCGTACCGGTGCTGGCTGATCTGGCGGCGATGCGGGACGCGATGGTCGAGCTCGGTGGGGATCCCGCGCGGGTCGATCCGTTGGTGCCGGCCGAGTTGGTGGTCGATCACTCGGTGATCGCGGACGTGTTCGGGCGGCCGGACGCGTTGGAGCGGAACGTCGAGCTGGAGTACCGGCGGAACGGGGAGCGGTACAAGTTCCTGCGGTGGGGGCAGGAGGCGTTCGAGCAGTTGAAGGTGGTGCCGCCGGGGGCGGGGATCATGCACCAGGTCAACCTGGAGAAGCTCGCGCGGGTGGTCGAGGTGCGGGACGGGAAGGCGTTCCCGGACTTGTGTCTGGGAACCGACTCGCACACGACGATGGTCAACGGGCTCGGTGTCCTGGGCTGGGGGATCGGCGGGATCGAGGCCGAGGCCGCGATGCTCGGGCAGTCGATCTCGATGGTGATCCCGAAGGTGGTCGGCGTCCGGCTGATCGGTGCGCTGCCGGCCGGATCGACGGCGACCGATCTCGTGCTCACGATCACCGAGCGGCTGCGGGCGCACGGGGTGGTCGGGAAGCTGGTCGAGTTCCACGGTCCCGCGCTGGCCGAGCTGCCGGTGCCGGATCGCGCGACGATCGCGAACATGAGCCCGGAGTTCGGGTCGACGGTGGCGTGGTTCCCGATCGACGAGCAGACGCTGGACTACCTGCGCTTCACCGGTCGTACGCCGGAGCACGTCGACCTGGTGGAGAACTACGCCAAGGAACAAGGCCTCTGGCACGACACCACACAGTTGCGCTACGACGAGGCGCTGACGATCGACCTGCGCGAGGTGGTGGCCTCGATCGCCGGCCCGAACCGCCCGAACCAGCGCATCCCGCTCTCCTTCGTGGCGTCCAAGGTGGGAAGGTCGGCACAGGACGAGCTGGCCGACAACTCCGTGGTGATCGCGGCGATCACCTCGTGCACCAACACCTCCAACCCCAGCGTGATGGTGGCCGCGGGGTTGGTGGCGAAGAAGGCGGTCGAGCTGGGGCTGGAGACCAAGCCCTGGGTGAAGACGACGCTCTCACCCGGCTCGCGCGTGGTGATGGACTACTACGCCGCGGCCGGGCTCACGCCGTACCTCGAGAAGCTCGGCTTCCACCTCGCGGGCTTCGGGTGCATGACGTGCATCGGGGCCTCCGGCGGGCTGGCCGACGGAGTGGCTGAAAAAGTCCGAGACGAGAACCTCTCCGTGGCCGCAGTGCTGTCCGGGAACAGGAACTTCGAGAGCCGGATCCAGCCCGATGTCCGGCAGAACTACCTCGCCTCGCCGCCGCTCGTCGTCGCGTACGCGCTGGCGGGACGGCTCGGGATCGACCTCACGACCGAGCCGATCGCCGACGGCGTCTACCTGAAGGACCTCTGGCCGACCCAGGCGGAGATCGACGCGGTGATCCAGAGTGCGCTCAGGCCGGAGATGTTCACCAGCGCGTACGCCGACGTGTTCGCCGGTGACGCGCGGTGGAAGGGCCTCGAGGTCCACCCCAGTGAGACCTACCAGTGGGAGGACGACTCGACGTACCTGCGGCGGCCGCCGTACTTGGAGCTCGAGGCGACGCCGGGGGATCTCAAGGGTGCTCGCGCGCTGGTGCGGCTCGGGGATTCGGTGACCACCGATCATCTTTCGCCGGCTGGAGCGATCCCGCCGGACAGTGTGGCTGGGAGGTATCTGCGGGAGTTGGGCGTGAAGGAGCTCAACACGTATGCATCCCGGCGGGGGAACCACCTGGTGATGATGCGCGGTGCGTTCGCCAATCTGAGGCTCCGCAATCAGTTGGTCGACAGGGAAGGCGGGTTCACGACCAAGGACGGGGAGCTGCTGTCGGTGTACGACGCCGCCGAGGCCTACAGATCACAGAACACTCCGGTGGTTGTTGTCGCGGGCAAGGACTACGGGACCGGCTCGTCAAGGGACTGGGCGGCGAAAGGCCCCGCGCTGCTCGGCGTACGGGCCGTGTTGGCGCAGTCCTTCGAGCGGATCCACCGGTCCAATCTCGTCGGCCTCGGCATCCTCCCGCTGGAGTTCGCGCCCGGTGAGGGCGACGACCTGACCGGCGAGCACCCGATCGACATCACCCTCGGGGACGACGGGTTCGCGACCGTCGAGTCCGGCGGCCGCAGCTACCGGCTGCGGATCCGCCTGGACACCCCGCGGGAGTCCGAGTACTACCGGCACGGCGGCGTCCTGCCTTATGTGCTGCAGCGTCTGAAGGCAGGAGAGCTCTGAGATGATCCGTTCCGTCAACCCGGCCACCGGCGAGCAGTTGGCCGCGTTCGAGCCCGACTCCGACCAGTCGGTCGACGAGCGCCTGACCACCGCCATCAAGGCGCAGGAGGCCTGGCGCCGGACGCCGGTCGGCGAGCGCACCGCGCTGCTCCGGCGGATCGCCACCACCTTGCGCGACAAGGCCGACGACCTCGCCTTGCTGATCTGCCAGGAGATGGGCAAGCCGCTCACCGAGGCGCGCGCCGAGATCGAGAAGTGCGCGGTCACCTGCGAGTACTACGCGACCAACGCGATCGGCTTCCTGGCCGACGAACCGGTGCGCAGCAACGCGAGCCAGAGCCGGATCGTCTACGACCCGCTCGGCGTCGTGCTCGCGGTGATGCCGTGGAACTACCCGTTCTGGCAGTTCTTCCGGTTCGCCGCGCCAGCCCTTGCCGCAGGCAACGGAATCGTGCTCAAGCACGCCAACTCCGTCCCGCAGTCCGCGCTCGCGATCGCCGCCGTGATCCACGCCGCCGGTACGCCGGAAGGCCTGGTCCAGGTCCTCCTGGTCGAGACCAGGAAGGTCGCCGAGCTGATCGCCGACGACCGGATCGCCGCCGTCACCTTCACCGGCTCGACCGAGGTCGGCACGATCATCGCGTCCCAGGCCGGCGCCGCGTTGAAGAAGCAGGTACTCGAGCTGGGCGGTTCCGACCCGTTCGTCGTACTGGCGGACGCCGACGTCCAGGCCGCTGCCGAGACCGCCGTGAAGGCGCGCTTCACCAACGTCGGGCAGAGCTGTGTCAACGCGAAGCGGTTCATCGTCGAGGATTCGGTCGCGGACGAGTTCGTGGATGCGTTCTGCGCGGCGACCGATCGCCTGGTCGTCGGCGATCCACTCGACGCCACAACCACCATCGGTCCACTGGCCCGCGCCGATCTGCGCGTCACGCTGCACGAGCAGACCCGCCGCTCGGTCGAGGCCGGGGCGAAGCTGCTGCGTGGAGGCCACCCGGTCGACCGCAAGGGCTACTTCTACCAGCCGACCGTGCTCGACCACGTCGTCCCGGGAATGGCCGCGTTCGACGAGGAGACGTTCGGCCCGCTCGCGGCGATCACGCGCGCGGCGACCGCCGACGAGGCGATCCGCCTCGCGAACCAGACCGAGTTCGGACTCGGCGCCGCGTTGTGGACCGGCGATCCGGTCAAGGCCGAGCTGTACAGCCGCCAGCTCGACGCGGGTGCGGTGTTCGTCAACGGGATGGTTGCCTCGGACCCCCGATTGCCGTTCGGCGGCATCAAGCAGTCCGGGTACGGCCGGGAGCTCGGCCCGCACGGGATGCGCGAGTTCATGAACACGAAGACCGTCTGGGTCGGCCCGGCGACCACGCCGGAGTCGGAGTGCCTCGTGGTCAGGCCGGACGAGACCGAGATCTTCGACCGCGGCAACGGAGTCGTCACCACGCCGTACGTCGGAAGCTGGAACAGCGCCCACAACGGCGTCACCACCGGGACGACCACCTTCAAGGTCGGCACGCAGATCCCGCTGCACTCCCACAACGTCGAGGAGTCGGTGCTGATCCTGCGCGGCAGCGCGGTCGCGGTGATCGGCGGCGAGCGGGTCGAGTTGAAGGCCGGCGACGCGACCTGGGTGCCGGCCGGGGTCCCGCACCACTTCATCAACGTCGGCGACGACGAGATGACCATCTACTGGGTGTACGGCGGCCGCGCGGTGACCCGGACGCTGACCGAGACCGGGATCACCGTGGCGCATCTGTCCGACGGCGACCGCGGTGCCGTCGCCAGCCGCTAGGCCATTGCCAGGTCCTGTAATAGACACTACGGTGAACCCAGATCTTGTAACGAATGGAGTCAAGCTCGTGACGCAGTTGCCGACCATCGACCTCACCGCCGCCGACCCCCGGGAGCGCGGCACACAGTACGGCGAGGCCGCCCGCGCGCCGATCGAGCGCTCGCTCGCCTTCTACTCCGAGTCGGTGGCGCGCAAGACCGGGCTGCCCTGGGCCGAGGTGGTCGCCCGGTCGACGCAGTGGGTGCCGCTGGTCGAGGGCTTCGCGCCCGACCTGCTCGAGGAGATCCGCGGTATCGCGCTCGGCGCCAACCGCAGCCTCGAGGAGATCCTGACGCTGAACGTGCGCGGCGAACTGCTCCGCGGCGACGTGTTCGGGACCGAGACCGGGAACGGCAACGACGACGGCTGTACGTCGTTCGCGCTGCTGCCGGCCGCCAACCCGCTCGGCCACGTGTACGCCGGCCAGAACTGGGACCTGTACTCCGGGGTCGCCGACACGGTCGTCGTTCTGCGGATCACGCAGCCGGGCAAGCCGACGATCATCGGCCACGTCGAGGCCGGCCAGGTCGCCCGCCACGGCGCGAACTCGGCCGGGATCGCGCTGAACGCCAACGGCCTCGGCGCCGGGTTCGGCCCGGGCGCGGGCATCCCCGGCACGGTCGTTCGTCGTACGGTGCTGGAGTGCTGGGACTTCTACGACGCGCTGCAGGTGATCTTCGACGCCAAGCAGAGCCTGTCGAGCAACCTACTACTCACGCATCGGGACGGCTTCGCGATCGACATCGAGACCACGCCCGGCCGCAACGGCTGGATGTACCCGACCGACGGGCTGCTGGTGCACGGCAACCACTTCCAGTCGTTCATCCCCGAGCAGATCAACGACAGCTACAAGCCGTTCTCGGTCGACTCGCTCTACCGGCTGCCGCGGGTCGAGGAGGGCCTGGCGCAGCTCCGGACCGACGGGACCAGCGAGGAAGCGGTCGCGCGGATCGTCCAGGCCACGATGAGCGATCACTTCGGGCACCCGAACGCCGTCTGCGAGCACTCCGACCCGCGCCGGCACGAGCTCGACCGCAACGAGACCATCGTGTCCAGCCTGGTCGACCTGACCACCGGCAGCTACCAGCTGACCCCGGGACTGCCCTGCAGCAACAGCTACCAGCAGGTGCCCTGGAACCTGTACGACGGCCCGGGCCCCGAGGATCGGCCGGACGTCCCGGCGCCGACCGCCGTACTCGCCGGCCGCTGACCACCTTCCAGACAGGGGAATCCGAATGACCGAAGCACCGACACCGGCCGAGATCGCGGCCCGGTCCGAGCGGGTCGCACCGAAGTTGCGCGAGCACCTGCCGGTCACGCCGCTCGTGCGCTACGAGGCGTTCAGCGAGGAGCTCGGCGCGGAGGTGCTGGTCAAGTGCGAGCACCAGCAGCGCACCGGGTCGTTCAAGGCGCGCGGATCGATGTCGAAGATCCTCACGCTGACCGACGAGCAGCGCGAGCGCGGCGTGGTGACGGCGTCGACCGGCAACCACGGCCTCGGCGTCGGCAACGCGCTGGCGACGCTGGGCGGTCGCGGCATCGTCTACCTCCCGGAGAACGCGGCTCCGGGCAAGGTCGCCGCGCTGCGCCGGTTCGGGCTCGAGCTGCGCGCCGAGGGGTTCGACTCCGGCGTACTGGAGCCGAAGGCTCGGGCGTACGCCGCTGAGCACGATCTCGTCTACGTGTCGCCGTACAACGACCCCGACACGATCGCCGGGCAGGGCACGGTCGGGGTGGAGATCCTCGAACAGCTGGCCGGTCAGCAGCTGGACGCGGTCGTCGTCGCGGTCGGTGGCGGTGGACTGGTCAGCGGGGTCGCCGCGGTACTGAAGAAGCACCGGCCGGGCCTCCAGGTGATCGGTGCGTCGCCGGTGCGCGAAGCGCCGATGGCGGCGTCGATGGTGGCCGGCGAGATCGTCCAGGTCGAGCCGCAGGAGAGCCTGTCCGACGGTACGGCGGGCAGCGTCGAGCCGGGCAGCATCACGTTCCCGCTATGCCGCCGGCTGGTCGACGACTGGGTGCTGGTCAGCGAGGACGCGATCGCCGCCGCGCTGCGGATGGTGATCGACACCGAGCACCAGCTGATCGAGGGATCCGCCGCGATGGCGTTCGCGGCCGCGCGCGCCCGGCGTACGGAGCTCGAAGGCAAGCGCGTCGCGATCGTGTCCTGCGGCGGCAACATCTCGGCGAGCACGCTCGTCACGGCCCTCGGCTGACCAGGGCCACCCAGACCAGCAGCGCCCCGTGACGCGTGCTCATTCACCGCGGGGCGCTGCTGCTCCACCTCGACCAGGAGACCCGATGCCGACCGTGACCGCGCTGCTCAACGGCTACTCGTTGTCGACCGACCAGGGGAGTCCGGCGTTCTGCTTGATCGCGCTGGTCGAGAGCGACGGGCGGCGCCTGGTGTTCGACTTCGGGCACGTCGGCCGACGCCGAGCGCTGCGGCGGGTGCTGGCCGAGCGTGGTCTCGAGCCCGCCGACGTCGACACCGTCGTGCTGTCGCACGGGCACTGGGACCACATCCAGAACATCGACCTGTTCCACCAGAGCCGCGTACTGGTGCATCCCGCCGAGTTGACGTTCCTGGCGAACCCGGCCGGGCCGCACACGCCGAGCTGGACGAGTTCGGTGCTGGCCGGGCTGAAGATCAGCGAGACCGCCGAGGGCGAGGAAGTCCTGCCCGGCGTACGGGTGATCGAGCTGCCGGGGCACACACCCGGGTCGATCGGTCTCACGGTTGCGACCGACGAGGGGACCGTCGTGCTGACCGGCGACGCCGTACCGACCTTGAACGTCCTGCGGTCCGGTCAGGCGTCCGGGCAGCCGACCGATCCGGACCAGGCGAACGCGTCGATCGCGCGGGTCGCCGCTCTGGCGGACCTCGTCCAGCCGGGACACGATCAGTTGCTCCGGCGGACCGCCGACGGAGCTTTCGAGACAGTGCGGGAGCGGACGCCGTTGGTGTTCAGCGGCGTCAGCAGTGTGAAGGAGTGAGCGTGGAGACAGTGGCCGGCCAGACGCCGAGCATGATCGAGGATCCGCCCGAGGTGGACATCGCCGCGGCGACGGAGCTGCTGCGGTCGGCGTACGGGATCACTGCCGAGCTGCGAATGCTGCGCAGCGAGCGCGACCGGAACTTCCTCGCGGTGGCCGACGACGGCCGCGAGCTGGTGCTGAAGATCTCCAACACCGGCGACGACCCGGCGCAGATCGCGATGGAGAGCGCGGCGATGCAGCACGTCGAGGGGACCGACCCCGGGCTCCCGATCCCGCGGCTGCTCACGGCGCTCGACGGCGGCTCGGTCGTCCTGGCCGAGGCTGCGGACGGCCGCAAGCACCTGACCCGGCTGATGACGGTGATGCCCGGCCAGGTCGGCGACCTGGTTCGGCTGCCGAGCTGGTTCGCGTCGTCGTTCGGCACGATCTGCGCGCGGCTCGTCAAGGCTCTGCAGGGGTTCGGCGACCCGGCCGCGCATCGCCGGCTGGACTGGGATCCGCGGATCGTCTCGTCGCTGCGCCCGTACGCCGAGCGCCTGCCCGAGGAGCGCCGGCGGGCTCCGATGCAGCCTCTGCTCGACCGGTTCGAGTCGTTGCCCGAGGCAACCGAGAAGCTGCCGGGGTTCGTCCTGCACGCCGACGTGACGTTGAGCAACGTGCTGCTCGGGGCCGACGGCATCGACGGCGTGATCGACTTCGGCGACATGCACCACACCGCGCGGGTCGCGGACCTGGCGATCAGCCTGGCCTCGTTGCTGCGCGAGTCCGAGGACCCGTGGCCGGCCGCGCGGGAGTTCCTCGACGCGTACCAGCGGGTGCTGCCGCTGGAGCCGGAGGAGGTCGAGCTGATCGGTGAGCTGGTGCTCGCGCGGTGTGCGGCGAGCACGCTGATCTCGGCCTGGCGGGCGCCGCTGTACCCGGGGAACGAGGAGTACCTGACCAGCCTGGTTGCCGGGAGTTGGCATGTGCTGGATCTGTGGGCGGAGCTGGATCCTCGGGAACTGGCGGATCGGTTCCATCGGATTTGTGGCACGTCGCGGGTGAGTGTTTCGGGGGAGGGGGACCTGCTCGGGCGTCGGGACTCGGTGTTCGGGGGGCGGACGTTGTCGCCGTTGTTCTACCGGCGGCCGTTGGAGGTGGCTCGCGCGGCGGGGGTGTGGATCGAGGGGGCTGACGGCAAGCGGTACCTCGATGCCTACAACAACGTTCCGGTGGTCGGGCACGCGCATCCCGCGGTGGTGCAGGCGATCGCGCGGCAGTCCGCCGTACTGAATGTGCACTCGCGGTACCTGCACCCGCACGCGATCGAGCTGGCCGAGCGGCTGACGGCGTCGATGCCGGACGGACTGGACACGTGCGTGTTCATGAACTCCGGCAGCGAGGCCAACGACCTGGCCTGGCGGATGGCGCGGATCGTCACCGGGCGGTCCGGCGCGATGGCGGCGGATCTCGCGTACCACGGGGTGAGTGAGGCGACGACGGCGTTCTCGACCAACACCTATCCGCCGTCGGCGCGCCCGGCGCACGTCGGGACGTTCGAGGCGCCGCGGACCGACGCCGACGGGCGGCAGCCGACCGAGGAGGACGCCAGGCAACGGGTTCGCGCCGGTCGTTCGGAGATGCAGGGACACGATGTCGCGCTGCTCGCGGTCGACTCGGTGTTCAGCAGCGCGGGCATCCTGACGCCGACCGGTGAGTTCATGCGCGGGCTGCAGGACGAGGTCCGGGCGGCCGGCGGGCTGTTCCTCGCCGACGAGGTGCAGGCCGGGTTCGGTCGCGGCGGGCGGCACCTGTGGCGGTTCGAGGACTACGGGCTGACGCCGGACTTCGTCACGCTGGGCAAGCCGATGGGCAACGGGCACCCGGTCGCCGCGCTGATCACTCGTCGCGAGATCGCCGCGCAGTTCGCCGACGTGGACGAGTTCTTCAGCACGTTCGGCGGCAACCCGGTCTCCTGCGTCGCGGCCAACACCGTGCTCGACGTGATCGAGGAGTCGGACCTGGTCGCGCGGTCCGGTGAGGTCGGCGCGCAGCTCGCCGCGGGGCTGGCCGAGCTCGCGCCCTCGATCCACCCGGACGTTCGGGTGCGAGGCCAGGGACTCATGGTCGGCGTCGAGATTCCCTCCGGGGCCGGAGTCACCGCGGCCGATCTGGCCGAGCGGCTGCGCGACCTCGGCGTACTGGTCGGCACGACCGGTCCTGGTGGTCAGGTGCTCAAGGTTCGGCCGCCGTTGATCTGGCAGACCCAGCACGTCGAGATCTTCTTGAAGGCGTTCGCACTACTGTGAGGGCGTGCGCGAACTAGTTGTGCTGGGCACCGGGAGCCAGGTGGCGTCCCGGGAGCGGAACCAGAACGGCTACTTCCTGCGGTGGGACTCCGACGGCTTCCTGTTCGATCCGGGCGAGGGCACCCAGCGGCAGATGCTGTACGCCGGGGTCGCGGCCGGGGCGATCACGCGGTTGTGCGTCACGCACTTCCACGGCGACCACTGCCTCGGCGTACCGGGGGTTGTGCAGCGGCTGTCGCTCGACGACGTGCCGCATCCGGTGCACGCGCACTACCCGGCGTCCGGGCAGGAGTACTTCACGCGATTGCGGTACGCCGCGTCGTTCTTCGAGCGGGCCGAGCTGCGCGAGGAGCCGATCGACGAGGAAGGGCTGTTGTCGGTCGGCCCGTTCGGGCAGCTCTGGGTACGACGGCTCGAGCATCCGGTCGAGGCCTTCGGGTACCAGCTGATCGAGCCCGACGGCCGGCGGATGCTGCCGGACCAGTTGGCGGCGTACGGCGTGAGTGGGCCCGCGGTCGGACGGCTGCAGGCAGCCGGGTCGCTGGTGGTGGACGGTCGCACGGTGACCGTCGAGCAGGTCAGCGAACCGCGGCGCGGGCAGCGGTTCGCGTTCGTGATGGACACGCGGTTGTGCGACGGCGTCTTCCGGCTGGCCGACGGCGCGGACCTGCTCGTGATCGAGTCGACGTACCTGTCGTCGGAGGCGACGCTGGCGCGGAACTTCGGGCATCTCACCGCTCGGCAGGCGGCTCGCGTGGCGCAGGAGTGCGGCGTACGGACGCTGGTGCTGACGCACTTCTCGCAGCGCTACACGGACATGAAGCTCTTCGAGGAGGAGGCGCGGGCCGAGTTCGACGGTGAGGTCGTGATCGCGGCCGATCTGATGCGGGTCCCGGTGCCGCCGCGCCGCTGAGTGCGGGAATCTTCTCCGCAGGCATATCGTTGTGCGCGTTATACCCGCGTAAGCAAGGAGATGGCATGGCTGAGCAGCTGTACGGCGCCGATCACGTGAAGGCGTACGAGGACACCGACGGTGCGACCGGTTACGAGTGGGGCGACCACGGCGCGACGATCCTGGTGCTGACCACGATCGGGGCCAAGTCGGGTGAGGAGCGCAAGAACGCGCTGATCTACCTCCAGGTCGACGAGGGCTACGCGATCGTGGCGTCGAAGGGCGGCGCCCCGGCCCACCCGGGCTGGTTCTTCAACCTCGAGGCGAACCCCGACGTGAAGGCGCAGATCAAGGGTGACCGGTTCGCCGCGCACGCCCGGGTCGCGACCGCCGAGGAGCGGGCCAGGATCTGGCCGCAGCTGGTCGAGGTCTGGCCGGACTACGACACCTACACGACCCGCACGGACCGCGAGATCCCGGTCGTCATCCTCGAACGGTCCTGAAGAACTCCCTGACGTCGGCGAGCAGGAGCTCCGGTTCCTCCAGGGCGGCGAAGTGGCCGCCCTGGTCGACGTCGGTCCAGCGCACGATCGTGTTCTCCTCCTCGGCGTACCGCCGGATGCAGACGTCGTGCGCGAAGACGATCGCCGCGGTGGGGACGCCGGAATTCTCCAGCTTCGCGCCCCAGGCGCCGCCCTGCGCGTAACCGACGTACGCCGCACTGCCGGCCGAACCGGTCAACCAGTAGATCATCACGTTGGTGAGCAACGTGTCGCGGCTGATGATCTCGTCCGGCAGCGTCGCCCGCGGGTGGGTCCACTCGCGGAACTTGTCCATGATCCAGGCCAGCTGCCCGACCGGTGAGTCGACCAGCCCGTACGCCAGCGCCTGCGGCCGTGTCGACTGGATCGCGATGTAGCCGAACTCCTCCTGCATGAACGCGCCGACGCGCGCGATCCGGTCCTGCTCGAGCGGCGTCAGCGTGGCGAGTTCCTCGTCCGGCAGCGGGTACGGCGGGAGCGCGGGCCCGCCGTTCACGTGCACGCCGACGACGCGCTCGCGATCGGCCCGCGCGACCTCCGGCGACACCGCGCCGCCGATGTCGCCGCCCTGTACGCCGTACCGGTCGTAGCCCATCCGGCTCATCAGCTCGGCCCAGGCCCGGCCGATCCGCTCGGTGGTCCAGCCGGCGCTCGCGACCGGCGTCGAGAACCCGAAGCCGGGCAGCGACGGGATCACGACGTGGAACGCGTCGCTCGCCTCGCCGCCGTACGCGACCGGGTCGGTCAGCGGCCCGATCAGGTCGACGAACTCGACGAACGAGCCGGGCCAGCCGTGCGTCAGCAGCAACGGCAACGCGTCCGCCTCGGCCGACCGGACGTGCAGGAAGTGGATCCGCTGCCCGTCGATCTCGGTCGTGTACTGCGGGAACTCGTTGAGCTGCTGCTCGACCTTGCGCCAGTCGTACTCGGTCCGCCAGTAGTCGACGAGTTCGCTGAGCCAGCTGACCGGGACGCCGGTGTCCCAGCCGTCGCCGGGGAGCTTTGCGGGGAGCCGAGCGTCGGTGAGCCGGCGCTGCAGGTCGTCGAGCGCGGTCTGCGGAACGTCGATACGGAACGGTGTGATCGTCATGTCTTCGACGGTGTCATCTGGTTAGGACAGCTTCGGTCCTAGGTTGGTGACAGACTTCGGTGCATGTTGGAAACCTCTGCGCGGCTGCTCAAGCTGCTGTCCCTGCTGCAGACTCCGCGCGACTGGTCGGGCACGACGCTGGCCGACGAGCTGGGCGTCGGCGTACGGACTGTACGGCGGGACGTCGACAAGCTGCGCAATCTTGGGTATCCGGTCGAGGCTGTGCCTGGGGTCGCGGGCTATCGGTTGGGGGCCGGGGCGTCACTGCCGCCGTTGCTGCTGGACGACGAGGAGGCTGTCGCCGTGGCGATCGGGCTGCGGGGCTCGGCGGCCGGGGGAGTGGCCGGGCTGGAGGAGTCGTCGGTGCGCGCGCTGACGAAGCTGGAGCAGGTGTTGCCATCGCGGCTGCGGCATCGGGTGCGGCTGCTGCAGTCGGTCGCCGTACCGGCTGCTTTGGGGGCTGTAGTGGATCCGGAGGTGCTGCTGGCCGTGGCCGCGGTGTGCCGGGATCATCAGCGGCTGCGGTTCGACTACCAGGCGCACGACGGTACGGCGAGCGTGCGGACGACGGAGCCGCATCGGCTCGTGCACACTGGGCGGCGGTGGTACCTGACGGCTTGGGATCTCGATCGGGGGGACTGGCGGACGTATCGGCTGGATCGGATGGGGTTGCGGATCCCGGTCGGTCCGCGGTTCGTGCCGCGTGAGGTGCCCTCGGACGTTTCTGACGGCATCGCCTCCGGTGGTTACAGGTACCAAGCGGTCTTCCGCGTGCACGCCTCCGCCTTTGCCGTCGGCGACCGGCTGTCGTCGACGGTCGCCTCGGTGGAGGCCGTCGACGAGTCGACCTGCCTGGTGCGGACCGGCTCGAACTCCCTGGACGAGCTCGTGCTCTACATGGGGCTGCTGGGGTTCGCCTTCGAGGTCGTCTCACCACCCGAAGTCGCGGCGCATGCCCGGACAGTAGCGACGCGGCTTCTTGGGGCTTAGGGTCCCGCTCATGGAAGACCAGTACGTCGAGACGGTGCTCGGGCGGATTCGGCTCCGGGTCGGGGGCGACGGGCCGGCGATGGTGTGCTGGCCGAGTCTGCTGATGGACGGGACGCTGTGGAACGAGCAGGCGGCGTACTTCGTGGACCGGTTCCGCGTCGTACTGGTGGATCCGCCGGGGCACGGTGGGAGCAGCCCGCTGACCCGGCCGTTCGAGTTCTCCGAGTGTGCGCAGGTCGTCGTACAGATTCTTGATGCCCTCGGCATCGACCGGGCGCACCTGGTCGGCAACTCGTGGGGCGGGATGATCGGCGGGACGTTCGCCGCGCTGCACCCGGATCGGGTCGATCGCGCGGTGCTGATGAACGCGACCGCTTCGCCGGCGGGGCTGCGGCAGAAGGTCGAGTACCCGGCGTTGGTCGTCTTTGCACGGCTGCTGGGGGGGATGCGTGGGCCTCTCGTCGGACCGGTGCGGGACGCGTTCCTGGGGCCGACGAGCAAGCGGGAGCGGCCCGAGGTTGTTGCCTACGTCAACGATCTGGCGTCGCGGGCCGAGGTGTCGTCGGTGCGGCACGCGGTGACCAGCGTCGTCCCCGCGCGGCCCGACCAGCGGGAACTGTTCGCGACGATCAAGGCGCCGGTGCTGGTCGTGGCCGGCCGGGAGGATGCGACGTTCCCGGTCGAGGAGACGCGCGCGATGGCGGATGCGATCCCGGGCGCGCGGTTCGCCGTACTGGAGAAGACGGCTCACCTCGCGGCGCTGGAGAATCCGACCGAAGTGAACGCTCTGGTCGAGGACTTCCTGCTCGAGTAGTCGCTGCCCGTTGTCCCGCTGATCGGAGCCCTGGCCTCGCTCAGTAGTCCGTCGAGGTGCTGACGTGGGCCCACTGCTCGGCCTCGTCGGCGCGGCCGGCGGCGGACTTCCTCGTGGCTTCGAGGGCGTCCTTGCCGAGCAGCAGCCGCAGCGGCGGGTCGTCGAGGGCAACGATGTCGACGATCGCGCGAGCGGCCTTGGCCGGGTCGCCGGGCTGCTTGCCGTCGTTCTCGCGGCGATAGGTGTTCATCGCGCCGACGGTCGATGCGTAGTCCGCGCCGACCGGCGGGATCGTCATCGACGAACCACCCCAGTCGGTCCGGAAGGCCCCCGGCTCGACGATGGTGACCTTCACGCCGAACGGCTTGACCTCATTGCTCAGCACCTCGCTGAACCCTTCGACGGCGAACTTCGCGGTCTGGTAGGCCCCCATGCCCGGCGTCCCGCCGACCCGTCCACCCACCGACGAGAACTGCAGGAAGTGCCCGCCCCGCTGCTCGCGAAACACCGGCAGCGCCGCGCGAGTCACGTTCACGACCCCGAACAGGTTCGTCTCGACCTGAGCCCGGAAGTCGTCCTCGGTCATCTCCTCGATCGCCACGCTGTTCGCGTACCCGGCGTTGTTCGCCACGACGTCGAGGCCGCCGAACGCCTCCACCGCCACCTGCACAGCGTCCCGCGCAGCCGCCGCGTCGGTCACGTCGAGCGCGACCGCCCGCACCTGGTCGCCGTACTTGGCCACCAGGTCTTCCAGTTGCTCGGGGCGCCGAGCAGTTGCCACCACCCGATCCCCGCCCTCGAGCACCGCCACCGCAAGTTCCCGCCCGAGCCCTCGAGAGCTACCAGTGATCAACCACGTTCTGGACATCTGTTCTTCGCTCCACTTCGCTAACTAACCGACTGGTTGGATACTTGTCCTCCATAGAACACCCTCGTGAGCGGTTAAGCAACCGACCAGTTGGTTGCTAAGTTGGAGGGCATGGAACCTGATGCGCTGGATGCCGAGATTCCGGACAGCGGGATAGCCGATCCGCAGCGGCTGCGGCGGGAGCGGAATTGGGAGCGGGGGCGGCGGAACAGGTTCGTCGCGACCTGCGCCCGAAAGTCGTCCTCGGTCATCTCCTCGATCGCCACGCTGTTCGCGTAGCCGGCGTTGTTCGCCACCACGTCGAGCCCGCCGAACGCCTCCACCGCCACCTGCGCGGCCTCCCGCGCAGCCGCCGCGTCGGTTACATCAAGCCCCACCGCCCGCGCCTGGTCGCCGTGCTTGGCCACCAGGTCATCAAGCTGCTCCGGCGTGCGAGCCGTAGCAACCACCCGATCACCCGTCTCGAGCGCCGCCACCGCCACTCCCGCCCAGGCGCTGGGGAGGTTAAGCAACTGAACGGTTGGTTGTTAAGCTGGAGGTATGGAACGAAAGACGCGGGATGCTGAGCGGACCCGGGGCGAGATTCTGGCGGCGGCGACCGTGGAGTTCGCCAAGTTCGGGATCGCGGGGGCCCGGGTGGACAAGATCGCTGAGGCGGCGGGTTGCAACAAGGCGATGATCTACGCGTATTACGAGAACAAGGACGGGTTGTTCGACGCGGTGTTCACCGCGTACATCGACGCGTATCTGGCCGAGGTCGGGTTCAGTGCTGACGACCTGCCGGCGTACGCGGGGCGGGTGTTCGACTACTTCGAGGAGCATCCGGATCACCTGCGGCTGGCGGTTTGGTATCGGCTGGAGCGGCCGGGGAGTGCGCGGCTGGAGGCTGTGCTCGACGTCAACACGGCTCGGCTCGAAGAGCTGGAGGAGGCTCTGGCGTCGGGGGCGCTGGTGAGTGACTTCAGTCCGGTGGAGTTGCTGTCGCTGGTGCAGGCGATCGCGACCAGTTGGTCCTCGATGAATCCGGAGTTCGAGTCCGGGGTGCCTGATCGGGCCGTACGGCGCCAGGCGGTCGTGGCGGCGGTGGGGCGGCTGCTGAAGTAGGTCCCACGGCGTGTGTCGTGGGGGCGCCGGCGGGTCTTCGCGGTCCCGGGGTGCGTTGACTGACGCGTAGTTTCACGACTGACGCGTAGTTCTATGACTGACGCGGTGTACCGCGCCAGTGGTGAAATTCGGCTGCAGTCGTCCTGAACGGCGGTAGTGGGTGCGGCGGTGGGTGCGGCGGTGGGTGGGGTCGGGCGGCTGTAGAAAGTAGTTGCCTTGGGCGTGTGTTCCGCAGCACACCGGATTCTCAGGTGATTCCTCTGTTGGTCCGATGGGGTTCTCAGGTCCGCGAGGTCTACTCGATCTCAGGAAGGAACAGCCTGAGGAGGCGCAGGGACGATGGACCAGCAGGGGCAGCAGAATCAGCAGCAGGGTGGATATCCGCCGCACGGCTACGTGTCGTACGGGTACCCGCAGCCGGGGCCGTGGCAGCCGCCGTACCAGCCGCAGCCGCCGAAGCGGCGCCGCCGGATGCCGGCGATGATCGGTGCGTTCGGCCTGGCTGCCGCGCTGGTGGCCGGATCGGTCGCGTGGGGCATCGACCAGCACGTCACGAACTCGTCGCAGCTGGCTCAGGTGCTCAGCCCGTCCGACGTCGCGGCGAAGGTGTCGCCCGGACTCGTGAACATCAACACCGTGCTCGGGTACGAGGGGGCGCGCGCCGCCGGCACCGGGATCGTGCTGACGCCGGACGGTGAGGTGCTCACCAACCACCACGTCATCCAGGGCGCGACGCAGATCAGCGTGGTGAACGTCGGCAACGGCAAGACCTACCAGGCCAGCGTCGTCGGGTACGACGACAGCCACGACATCGCCGTACTGAAGCTGAAGGACGCCTCCGGGCTGCAGACCGCGAAGATCGGCGACTCGTCGACGGTCAAGGTCGGCGACGACGTGGTCGGGATCGGCAACGCCGGCGGCAAGGGCGGTACGCCGAGCTACGCGGCCGGCGACGTCACCGCGCTGAACCAGGCGATCACCGCGACCGACGAGTCCGGGCAGAACCCGGAGAACCTGACCGGCCTGATCGCGACCGACGCGAACATCCAGGCCGGTGACTCCGGCGGCCCGCTGGCGAACTCGGCCGGCGAGGTGATCGGCGTCGACACCGCCGGCTCCGGTGGCAACGGCGACCAGGGCGGGCAGGGCCGCCAAACGGCGTTCGACCCGACCGACCCCAACTTCGGCGACAACGGCAACGGCTTCGGCGACGGCGGCTTCGGTCAGGGCAACGGCTTCGGTGACGGCCAGTCCCAGGGCGACCAAGGCCAAGGCCGGCAGGGCCAGGGCGACGAGGGCAACGGCGACCAGGGCAACGGCGCGGGCCAGACCCAGGGCTTCGCGATCCCGATCAACCAGGCGATGGCGATCGCCGACCAGATCGAGGCCGGTCAGTCCTCGGCGGACATCCATCTCGGCGACTCCCCGATGCTCGGCATCACCGTGCTGACCAACGGCGAGGGCGCGGTCGTCAACGACGTCGTCGCCAACGGCAAGGCAGCGGAGGCCGGCCTGGCGGCGGGCGACGTGATCACCGCACTCGGCGGTACGACGGTCAGCTCACCCGAGGCGCTCTCCACCGCGCTCAACCAGCACAAGCCGGGTGACAAGGTCTCCGTCACCTGGGTCGACCAGACCGGTCAGAAGCACACCGCCGACATCGAACTGACCACCGGACCGGTCCGCTGACGCCTCCCCCCACACGCAGCGGACCGAACAAACCGGGCCCGGCTCGGCGCCTCCCTCCCCCCCTCAGGCGCCCCCGGGCCCGGCTGCTGTCTGCGCGAACCCTTCACGCCACGAGGGGTACGCCGGAGTCCACCCCAACTCCTTGCGGGCCAGGGAATTGTCAGCACCCCGAGCCCAGCCGGTCCGTTCCGCATCCACCGTTTCCGGCACCGGAGCACCCACCGCCCGCGCGAACGCAGGCACCCACTCGCGAGCAGCGGCCGGTACGTCGTCGACGACGTTCACCACACCCGTCGGCCATTCCAGCGCGGCGGCAGCAGCACCCGCGGCATCCTCGACGTGCAGGAAGCTGCTCACGTCGGCGTTCGCCACCAGCTTCCCGGCCCCGGTCATCAACCCGCCCGGCGAGTACCAGGTCCCCGGCCCGTAGAGCGTGCCGTACCGAAGCACCACCCACTCGGGCAGCTTCGCCGCGAGCTCCTCCAGCGTCGCCACCGCGTCCACCGTGCCGCGTCGCCTCTCCGACTCCGCCGCCCGATCGAGCGGTGTCGCCTCGGAAGCCGGCGAAGCGCCGGGTTCGTAGGCCCACGCGATGCTCTGCACCACCATCCGCCGTACGCCGGCCGCCAGAGCCGCGTCGACGAGGTTCCGCGTCCCGACCTTCCGGATCCGCGCGTTCGCCCCGAAGTCCAGTCCGCCCAGATCGGTCAGCTGATGCATCACGACCTCCGGCGCGGCCGCGGCGACCGCCGTACGCAATCCGTCGGCGTCGAAGACATCTCCGACCACGGCGTCGACACCTTGCGCGCGCAACGCCGCCGCTCCCGCCGTACGGCGAGTCAACGCGGTCACCTCGTGCCCACTCGCGACGAGCCGCGGCAGCAGCAAGCGGCCGACGACCCCAGTCGCGCCGGCCAGGAAGATCCGGCTCACCGGGCGCCCCGCCGATCCCGCCGCGCCGCGAGCTCCTCCTCGCTCACCAGCGTCAGCATCGGCTCACCCGGTACGCCGACCATCACCGCCACGAACCGCGTCCACCGGTCCGGGAGGTTGTTGGCCGCCTGGTAGTGGATGACGTCGCCGCCCGGCTCCCAGAACGCCTCGCCGGCGGTGATGATCCGCGGGTCCTCGCCCTCCAGCTCGAAGATCAGCTCACCCTCCAGCAGATAGGCGAAGACCGGACCGCTGTGCCGGTGCGGCGGGGTGCCCGGGCCGCCCGGTGGGACCTCGATCGTCGCCGTCATCACCTCCGCGTCCGGGGGCATCGACGGGGGAGTGACGTGCATCAGGCCAGTGAGTTGGGTATCGGTCACCCCATCACGCTAGGTTCGGGGCGGCCCAGGAGCTTGGGCCATTTCGGGCGTGGTTCGGTGGGCCATCGGCCCGCCAGGCGGGACTCGGTCGCGGCGGTGGTGAACAAGTGTTTACCCTGGAGGAGAACTGCTGCCCCCAGTGAGGAATCCGAGTGACCGTCCGGCCCGCCGCCCATCCCCGCCTGATCCTGTCCGCGCTCGCGTCCTGCGGCGTGCTCGTCTCGGTGATGCAGACGATCGTCGTGCCGCTGCTGCCCGAATTGCCCGGCCTGACGCACAGCGAGCCCGCCGACGTGAGCTGGCTGGTGACGGTCGCGTTGCTGACCGGGGCGGTGTTCACGCCGTTGCTCGGGCGGGCCGGCGATATGTACGGCAAGCGCCGGGTGCTGCTGATCGCGCTGGTCTCGATGGTCGTCGGGTCGTTGCTCTGCGCAACGAGTTCGGTGTTGCCGGTGCTGGTGGCCGGGCGCGCGTTCCAGGGGGCCGCGGTGGCGGTGGTGCCGCTGGGGATCAGCATCCTGCGCGACGAGCTGCCGGCCGAGCGGGTGATCCCGTCGATCGCGATCATGAGCTCGACCCTCGGCGTCGGCGCCGCGTTCGGCATCCCGGCCGCGACGCTGGTGGTCGAGTACGCCAACTGGCACACGATGTTCTGGATCTGCGCGGGGCTCGGCCTGCTCGACATCGCCGTCGTGCTGCTGATCGTGCCCGAGTCGAAGCTGCGGACCAGCGGGCGGTTCGACGTACTGGGTGCTCTGGGGCTGAGTGCCTTCCTGGTCTGCCTGCTGCTCGCGGTGTCCAAGGGCAGCGCGTGGGGGTGGGGATCGCTCGCCACGATCGCGACCTTCGCCGGCGCGTTGGTGATCGTGCCGTTGTGGGCGTTCTTCGAACTCCGTACGTCGAGCCCGCTGGTCGATCTGCGCGTCTCCGCGCGGCCGGCTGTCCTGTTCACCAACCTGGCCGCGCTGCTGATCGGGTTCGCCTTCTACGCCAACTCGTTGTCCACCGCGCAGCTCGTCCAGGAGCCGGCCTCGACCGGGTACGGGCTGGGTGCGTCGATCGTGGTCAGTGGACTGTGTCTGCTTCCCGGTGGGGTCGCGATGGTGCTGCTGTCGCCGGTGTCGGCCCGGATCTCGGCCGCTCGTGGGCCGCGCTTCACGCTCGGGGTCGCGGCCGCGTTGATGGCTGTCGGGTACGTCGTGCGGCTGTTCACGAGTGAGAACCTGATCGCGATCGTGGCCGGAGCCACCGTCGTGTCGGCGGGGACCGCGGTCGCGTATTCGGCATTGCCCGCCCTGATCATGCATGCTGTGCCCGTGACCGAAACGGCCGCGGCGAACGGCCTCAACACGTTGATGCGCACGATCGGCCAGGCAGTCTGCAGCGCGGTCGTCGCGACAGTGCTGACCACGGTGGTGGCCACGAACGCCGGCCACACCGCCCCGACGCTGGGTGCTTACCTGATCGTCTTCGCGATCGCGGGGGTTGCCGCGGCAATTGCTGTCGGCCTCACGCTGCTGATCCCCGCCCGTCGGGCAACCCCGACCCGGTTCGCGAAGGTGGAGGTGGGGGAGGAGCGGCGCGCCCCGAACGGGAGCTTCGCCCCGGGCTCCGCCGGGAGCTCCGCCCCGGGCTCTGCCGGGAACTTCGGCCCGGGCTCCGCCGGGAGCTCCGCCCCGGGGGAAGCGCCGTGAACGACGCCGGCCGGAACGCGATCCTTCGGGCGGCCTGGCGGGCGTTCGCCCGGCAGCCGTACGCCGCGGTGACGTTGCGGGGGATCGCCGCCGACGCCGGGGTCAGCGCCTCGCTGATCGTCAAGCACTTCGGCGGCAAGGACCAGCTGTTCGACGTGGTCGCCGACTTCAGCGACGCGGGCAAGCTGCTGGTGGCTGCCCCGATCGAGTCGCTCGGCCGGCACGCCGTACTGACCCTGATCAACTGGCGTCGCCAGAACGACAGTGACCTCCTGGTCCGGGTCGTCTTCGCGGCCGGTGACGGCGACGAGCGGGCCAGGATGCGGAACCAGTTCCGCGAGCAGGTCGTGCAGGCGTTCGCCGAGCGCCTCGACGGTGACGACAGCGAGCTGCGGGCCGAGCTGATCGTCGCCCACCTGCTCGGGCTCGGCGCGATGCTCGCCCTGCAGAAGACCGGGCCGGCCGCGACCGCCGATCCGGAGCTGATCGCGGACCTCTACGGCCCCGCCCTGCAGATCCTGATGACGGAAAGTGGACACCAGTCTCATTAACTGGACATTTTGTGCTGGTCTGGGCGCTCAACGCCAGTACGATCGTCACTTGGGCCGAGAGGCGCTGCAACGGGCCGGAGGCCCGCCACGCTCGTCCTGAGTCACTACTGCAAGGGCGCCTCCGGGAATCTTCTGGAGGCAAAGGGTGACCACAAGCTCGTTGCGGGACCTGCTCGACCAGCGCATCGCCGTGCTGGACGGCGCGTGGGGCACGATGCTGCAGGGCGCGAAGCTGACCCCCGAGGACTACAAGGGCGACCGTTTCGTCGACCACACCCACGACGTGACCGGTGACCCGGACCTGCTCAACATCATGCGGCCCGACGTCATCCTCGACGTCCACCGGCAGTACCTGAACGCCGGCGCCGACATCACCACCACCAACACCTTCACCGCGACCAGCATCGGCCAGGCCGACTACGGCCTGGAGTCGCTGGTCCGCGAGATGAACCTCGAAGGCGCGCGGCTGGCCCGCCAGGCCGCCGACGAGGCCGGCGGCAAGTTCGTGGCCGGCTCGATCGGCCCGCTGAACGTCACGCTGTCGCTGTCGCCGCGCGTGGAAGACCCGTCGTACCGGGCTGTGACGTTCGAGCAGGTCAAGGACGCGTACGCCGAGCAGATCGCCGCGCTGCGCGACGGCGGCGTCGACCTGCTGCTGATCGAGACGATCTTCGACACCCTGAACTGCAAGGCCGCGATCGCCGCCGCCCGCGAGGTCGCCCCCGAGCTGCCGCTGTGGATCTCGGTGACGATCGTCGACCTGAGCGGGCGGACGCTGTCCGGCCAGACCGTCGAGGCGTTCTGGAGCTCGATCGAGCACGCCAAGCCGCTCGTCGTCGGCGTGAACTGCTCGCTCGGCGCTCACGAGATGCGCCCGCACGTGGCCGACCTGGCCCGGTTCGCCGACACCTACGTCGCGTCGCACCCGAACGCGGGTCTCCCGAACGCCTTCGGCGGGTACGACGAGACGCCCGAGCAGACCGCCGGGATGATCGAGGAGTTCGCCCGGTCCGGCCTGGTCAACATCGTTGGCGGCTGCTGCGGTACGACGCCCGCCCACATCGCCAAGATTGCCGAAGCGGTGAAGGGCCAGGCACCGCGCGAGCTGGCGCCGGCCGAGACGCGGACCCGGTTCAGCGGGCTCGAGCCGTTCAAGATCGGCGCCGACACCGGCTTCGTGATGATCGGCGAGCGGACCAACGTGACCGGCTCGGCGAAGTTCCGCCGGCTGATCGAGTCCGACAACCACCAGGCCGCGGTCGACGTGGCGCTGGAGCAGGTCCGCGGCGGCGCGAACCTGCTGGACGTGAACATGGACGCCGACCTGCTCGACAGCGAGCAGGCGATGACCACGTTCCTGAACCTGATCGCGACCGAGCCCGAGGTGGCCCGGATCCCGATCATGATCGACAGCTCGAAGTGGACCGTGCTCGAGGCCGGCCTGAAGTGCGTGCAGGGCAAGGGCGTGGTCAACTCGATCAGCCTGAAGGAGGGCGAGGAGGAGTTCCTCGACCGGGCGCGGCGGATCATGGACTTCGGCGCCGGCGCGGTCGTGATGGCCTTCGACGAGCAGGGCCAGGCCGACACCGTCGAGCGCAAGGTCGCGATCTGTGGCCGGGCGTACGACCTGCTGACCGGGATCGGCTTCCCGGCCGAGGACATCATCTTCGACCCGAACGTGCTGGCCGTCGCGACCGGCATGTCCGAGCACAACGGGTACGCGCTGAACTTCATCGAGGCGCTGCCGCTGATCAAGGAACGCTGTCCGGGCGTCCACATCAGCGGTGGTATCTCGAACCTGTCGTTCTCGTTCCGCGGCAACGACATCGTCCGCGAGGCGATGCACTCGTCGTTCCTGTACCACGCGGGCAAGGTCGGCCTGGACATGGGCATCGTGAACGCCGGCCAGCTGGCGGTCTACGAGGACATCCCGAAGGACCTGCTCGAGCTGGTCGAGGACGTCATCTTCAACCGGCGCGACGACGCCACCGACCGCCTGGTCAGCTTCGCCGAGAACGTCAAGGGCAAGGGCACCAAGCGCGAGGTCGACCTGACCTGGCGCGAGGGCACCGTCCAGGAGCGGCTGTCGCACGCGCTCGTGCACGGCATCGTGGACTTCATCGAGGACGACACCGAGGAGGCCCGGGTGCAGTACCCGCGGCCACTGCAGGTGATCGAGGGCCCGCTGATGGACGGGATGAAGATCGTCGGCGACCTGTTCGGGGCCGGCAAGATGTTCCTGCCGCAGGTGGTGAAGAGCGCCCGGGTGATGAAGCGCTCGGTCGCCTACCTGGAGCCGTTCATGGAGGCCGAGAAGGAACTGGCCCGCCAGGAAGGCCGCGCCGAGGACGTCCGCGACCAGGGCAAGGTCGTGCTGGCCACGGTCAAGGGCGACGTGCACGACATCGGCAAGAACATCGTCGGCGTGGTGCTCGGCTGCAACAACTACGAGGTGATCGACCTCGGCGTGATGGTGCCGGCCGCGAAGATCCTCGACACCGCGATCGCCGAGGGCGCCGACGCGGTCGGCCTGTCCGGGCTGATCACGCCGTCGCTGGACGAGATGGTCTCGGTCGCCGAGGAGATGCAGCGCCGCGGGCTGAAGCTGCCGCTACTGGTCGGTGGCGCGACGACGTCGAAGCAGCACACCGCCGTACGGATCGCTCCGGCGTACGACCAGACCACGGTGCACGTGCTGGACGCGTCGCGCGTGGTCGGCGTGGTCTCCGACCTGCTCGACACGGACCGTTCCGCGGCCCTTGCCATCAGCAACCGTGAGGACCAGGACCGGCTCCGCGAGCAGCACGCGAACAAGCAACGCGCACCGCTGCTGACCGTCGAGCAGGCGCGCGCCAACGCCGAACCGGTCGAGTACGGCGAACTGCCGGTGCCCTCGTTCACCGGGCTGCGCGTCGAGACGCCGAGCCTGGAGACGCTCCGGGAGATGATCGACTGGCAGTTCCTGTTCCTGGCCTGGGAGCTGAAGGGCAAGTACCCGGCGATCCTGGAGAACGACGTCGCGCGCGAGCTGTTCGACGACGCGAACACGCTGCTCGACCAGATCATCGCGAACAAGTCGTTCACCGCGAAGGGCGCGTACGGGTTCTGGCCCGCGCACAGCGAGGGTGACGACATCGTGCTGGACGACCGCGGCATCTCGTTCCCGATGCTGCGGCAGCAGACCGAGAAGCCGGCCGGACGGTACAACCGCTGCCTGGCCGACTACGTCGCGCCCGCCGGTGACCACCTCGGTGGGTTCGGCGTCGCGATCCACGGTGCCGAGGAGCTGGCGGCGTCGTACGAGGAGAAGAACGACGACTACCGGGCGATCATGGTCAAGGCGCTGGCCGACCGGCTGGCCGAGGCGTTCGCCGAGTGGATCCACCTGGAGGCCCGCAAGGCCTGGTTCGAGCCGGACGTCGAGCCGGTGCTGTCGGACCTGCACGCCGAGCGGTTCCGTGGCATCCGGCCGGCGCTCGGGTACCCGGCGAGCCCGGACCACAGCGAGAAGAAGGAACTCTTCGAGCTGATCGAGGCCGAGAAGCTCGGCCTCGGGTTGACCGAGTCGTTCGCGATGACGCCGGCGGCCGCGGTCTCCGGTCTGATCTTCGCGAGCGAGTCCGCGCGGTACTTCAGCGTCGGCCGGCTCGGCCGCGACCAGGTCGAGGACTACGCCAAGCGCCGCGGCCTGGAGCTGGACGAGATGGAGCGCTGGCTCCGGCCGAACCTGGCGTACGACCCGCAGTAAGTGGCACGGTGGGGCGCATGCTGAACGATTTGGGCGCCTCCGGCGCAGGGGTGCGCCCCGCCACCCCTGCTGACGCCGACGCCGTAGCCGCGATCTGGCACACCGGCTGGCACGACGGCCACGACGGCAACGTCCCGGAGGAACTGACAGCTGTCCGCACGAAGGACACCTTCTGGACCCGAGCCGCAGAGAGAACCTCAGAGACTACGGTTGCTGTTGTGGACCAAGTAGTCGCCGGGTTCGTGATCGTCCACGGCGACGAGGTCGAGCAGGTCTATGTCTCTTCCGACCACCGCGGCTCCGGCATCGCCGGCCTCCTGCTGACCGAGGCCGAACGGCAGGTAGCGCAGGCCGGCCACCCCGCCGCCTGGCTGGCCGTTGCCACCGGCAACGCCCGCGCCCGCCGCTTCTACGAACGCTCCGGCTGGACCGACGAAGGCCCCTTCGACTACCAGGCCTCGGTCGACGGCGGCACGATCCCCGTCCCGTGCCACCGCTACGTCAAGAAGTTCGCAGCCGCCGAGTAGCCGGTACGACGATCAGCAACGCCGCGCAGAACAGCCCGAGCACCGAGGCGAACACCATCAACGGCACCTCGCCCGTGATCCCCGCCAACGGCCCCGCGACGGTTCGCCCGAGTGCCATCGTCACGAGCGACCCGGCGACGTCGTACGCGTAGACCCGGTTGAGCAGTTCCGGTGGGACCTGGGTCTGCACGGTGGTCGACCAGAGCACCGACCAGAACGCGATGCCCGCGCCCGCGATCGACCAGCCGATCATCAGGACCGTCAGGTTCGGGTGCAGCGCCGGGACCAACGGGTAGATCGCGAACAGCGCCCAACCGATCGAGCCGACCGCCAGCGGACGCCGCGGGCGGAAGCGGATCGCGATCGTACCGCCGATCGCACCGCCCGCGCCGAACGCCGCCAGGCCGAGGCCGAGCGCGGTCGAGTCGAGGTGCCCGATCACCAGCTCGGCGCCGATCGGCAACGACGTACCGACCACGAAGCAGCCGTAGAGGCCGAAGATCGCGATCACCGACCAGAGCCACGTCCGTGCCCGGAACGCCTGCCACCCGGCGACGAGCTCGGCCAGGAAGGGCGCGCCGGACGCGGCCGGCGCGGTGTCGAGCTTCAGCCCGAGCAGGCACGCACCGCTGACGGCGTACGTCGCCGCGTAGATCGCGAACACGACCGCGGGCCCGGAGACGCTGACCAGTACGCCGGCCAGCGCCGGCCCGAGGACGCCGGCCATGGACTCGGCAATCCGCAGCGTTCCATTGGCCTTCTGTACGTCGTCCGCGACCTGCGGCACCATGCTCGCCACACCCGGCTGGAACATCGCCGTCGCCGCTCCGCTCAGGAACTGCAGCACCACGATCAGCACCAGCGACGGCGCACCGGCCAGGAACGCGACCGCGGTCATCGCCTGCAGCACGAACCGCGCGAAGTCGGCCAGCACCATCATCCGCCGCGCGGTGAACCGGTCGGCGAGCACGCCCCCGAACAACATGCACAACGCCACCGCCGCCAGCCAGGCCCCGAGCGCGTACCCCACGCCGGTCGCGCCGTACCCGGCATCCAGCACGCCCACCGACAACGCGACCGGGATCATCGCGTCCCCGAGCAACGAGGTCGTCCGCGCCCCGAAGTACAGCCGGAAGTTCGACGACCACATCGGCCGCACGGGGGCGAGCTCAACAGCGCAGGTCATTAGCCACCCTTAAGAAGACTCCTGTCGGAAGCTGAAATATTAACCACTTCCGGGTCGTCCGAGCCGATGTCTCAGTGACTGGATGGCGCGGTCGGGGTTAGTTTGCATTGGTTAGCTATCCATTTGGGAGAGGGTCATCATGTTCAAGCGTTCCTGGCGCCGGCCGGTGCTGATCGGTGCGGCGACCGTCGCGGTCGCGTCCATTGCCGGTGGGGTGGCCTACTCGGCCGGGGTGGCGGCGCAGCAGCCGGCGATCCAGACCTCGACGCCGCGGTCGGAGAAGCAGGTCACCAACATCGACGTACTGCGTCAGCAGTTGCGCAACTACTACGGCGACCCGCTCGGCAGTGGCACGTTCACGGCGGACAGCAACTACGCCAAGGAGGCGCGGGGAGTCGCCGCCGACGGCAAGCGCTGGATCTCGACGCGGCACCACCCCCGCGGGACGAAGGCGATCCTGCTCGACGTCGACGACACCGCGCTGGCCACCTGGAACTACGAGATCGCCAGCAACTGGGCGTTCAACCCGACCACCAACGGGCAGTTCGTGACCGACCAGAAGTTCCCCGCCGTACCGGGCATGGTCGACCTGGTGAAGACGGCCGAGCGTGAGGGCTACGCGGTGTTCTTCCTGACCGGTCGCGGTGCCGCGCAGGAGCAGGCGACGCTCGGCAACCTGACCGAGGACGGCGTCGGCATCGACGCGGGCTACCCGAAGCCGACCACCCTGCGCGGCGGCGAGGACGGCCTGTTCACCAAGCCGGCCGTCACCGACTACCCGGCGTACCTGAAGAAGGCCTGTGCGGCCGACCCGAACGGTGCCTGCACGACGATCCACTACAAGTCGGCGACCCGCGCGCACATCGAGTCGCTCGGCTACGACATCGTCGCGAACTTCGGCGACCAGTTCAGCGACCTCAAGGGTGGCTACGCCGACCGTACGTTCAAGCTCCCGAACCCGAACTACTACTTGCCCTAGGCAATAACCCGAACAACAGTCCGCCCAGGGCGCTCCGCAGTGCGGGCTCGAACTCGACCCGCAGTGCGGAGAGTTCCGGCGCGGCCTCGTACGCCGCGAGCATCGCCGCCGACGGCCGGGAGTGCGTCCAGAGCGCTCCGGCCAGCAGCGCCGCGGACGCGACGAACTGCGCCGCGCCCTCCTCGCCCAGCTCCGGTACGGCGGACAGGATCGCCGCCACCATCCGCTGCGAGTGCCCGATCGCGGTCCGCTTGAAGGTCAGTGCGATGCCGGTCGAGATGTTGTGCTCCAGGACGGCGGCCTGCGCGCTGATCAACTCGCACAGCATCGGCCGCGCGGTCAGCGTCTCGACCACCGTGCTCGCCAGGGTCTCGGCCCGTTCGGTGGCCGGCCGCGCCGGATCGACGCCGCTCAGGGCGGCCTCGAACTCGGCCAGCCACTCGGCCGTCTCGCCGGCGATCAGCTCCAGCAGCACGGCCTCGCGCGACTCGAAGTAGTTCAGCACGTTCGACTTGGCCAGGCCGACGCGGCGGCTCAGCTCGTTCAGTGTGAGCTGGGTGACCGGCTGCTCGGCCAGCATCGCGGTCGCCGTCGCCAGGATCGCGCGCCGGCGTTCGGCCCGCTGCTCCTCGCTGCGCGCTCGCTGGAAACTCATCCCCGCAGTCTACAGACCGCCGGTCTCTTGTGGTCAGACCGGCGGTCTGTTAGCGTCGAGAACAACAGACCGGCAGTCTTTTAAGGAGCGCCCCATGTACGACGTCCCCGATCAGACCGGCAAGTACGTCGTCGTCACCGGCGCCAACAGCGGCACCGGCAAGGAGGCCGCGCGGCGACTGGCCGCGGCCGGCGCCCGCGTGGTGATGGCGGTGCGCACGGTCGCCAAGGGCGAGGCGGCTCGCGCCGAGATCCTCGAGCGGCACCCCGGCGCGCTGCTCGACGTCCGTCAGCTCGACCTGGCCGATCTCGGCTCGGTGCGCGCGTTCGCCGACGCGCTGATCGCGGACGGCGTACCGCTCGACGTGCTGGTCAACAACGCCGGCGTGATGAATCCGCCGCAGCGGATGCTCACCACCGACGGCTTCGAACTGCAGTTCGGGACGAACGTCCTCGGCCCGTTCGCGCTGACGGTGCGACTGCTGCCACTGCTGCTCGCGGCGCCGGCGCCGCGGGTCGCGACGATGAGCAGCGGGATGGCGCACTTCGGCCGGATCCGGTTCGAGGATCTGCAGGCGGAGCGGCGGTACCGCCGCATCCCGGCGTACGCGCAGTCGAAGCTGGCCGATCTGATCCTGGGCCTGCGGCTCGCCGCGGTCGCGGCCGAACGCGGCTGGCCGTTGCTGAGCACGATCGCCCACCCGGGCATCACCCGAACCAATCTGCAGAGCGCCGGCCCGAGCCTCGGCCGGGACAGGCCGTCCCTGATGGACCGGCTGATCGAGCGCCTCGAACTGGGTCCGATCCAGGGCGTCGAGCAGGGCGCCGAGCCGCTGCTGGTCGCCGCCGCCGACCCGGGCGCGGTATCCGGTGCGTACTACGGGCCGTCGGGCCGGCTGGAGATGGTCGGGCCGACGAAGCTCGCCAAGATCCCGCGGCGGGCGCTCGACGCCGACGTCGCCGAGCGGCTGTGGGCGACGGCCGAGGAACTGACCGGCGTAAGCCTTCCCGTGTCCGCTTCCTGAGCCCTAGCCTGCCTGGATGGAGCGATGGGCCAGTGGGGAACAGTACGAGCCGTACGTCGGGCGCTGGAGCCGGCTGGTCGCGACGGAGTTCGTCGCGTGGCTCGATCAGCCGGCCGGGCTCCGGTGGCTCGATGTCGGATGTGGGACGGGTGCTCTGACGAGCACGATCGTCCGGGATGCTCGGCCCGCTTCGGTGCTGGGGGTGGATCGCTCGGAAGGGTTCCTGGAGTACGCGCGGCGGACGGTGCCGGAGGCGTCGTTCGAGGTGCGGGACGCTTCGGCGCTTCCGGACGGCTCGTTCGATGTCGTGGTGTCCGGGCTGGTGCTGAACTTCGTGCCGGACCGCGGAGCGTTGCTGCAGCGGCTCGGTGGGCTCGGCGGTGTTGTCGCGGCGTACGTGTGGGACTACGCCGAGGGCATGCAACTGATGAAGTACTTCTGGGACGTCGCGGGGGAGATCGATCCGTCGCGGCGGGACCTGGACGAAGGGACGCGGTTCCCGTTCTGCACCGCAGCCGGGCTGGAGGAGATGTTCTCGGCCGCCGGGTTCGGGGAGATCGCGAGCCGCGGGATCGTCGTACCGACGGTGTTCACGTCGTTCGACGACTACTGGACGCCGTTCCTCGGCGGGCAGGGCGCGGCGCCGGCGTATCTGAGCACGGTCGACGACGCGACCCGCGACCGGATCCGGGATGCCTTGCGGGAAAGGCTTCCTGTCGCCTCGGACGGAACGATCTCGTTGACGGCCAGGGCGTGGGCCGTGCGGGGGACTACGCCCTAGGCCAGTCCGGGTGCAGGCGGCCGAAGAGCAGGTCGTCGGTCCACTCGCCCTTCCACCAGCTCGCCGCGCGGCGCAGTCCTTCGCGCTCGAAGCCGAGGCGTTCCAGTAGTCGAGCTGAGGCTGCGTTGCGGGCGTCGCACTCGGCCGAGACGCGGTGCAGGTTCCTTTCGAGGAAGAGGTGGTCGAGCAGAGCGCCGACCGCTTCGGCCGCGTAGCCCTGACCTTGGTACTCCGGTGCGAGCGTGAATCCGATGTCGGCCTGCCGGAGGTTGTCGGCGAGGTTGAGCCCGATGTCACCGATCAGTACGCCGTCCAGGTCGATCGCGTACTGGAACCAGCCCGGCTGCTCGGGATCGCCTTGGGCGAAGGAGTTCACGGTCTCGGTCGCCTGCTCCAGTGCGTACGGCGCGTCCCACGACTGGTACCGCGCGACATCGGGCACGGACCGGTACGCCGACAACGACGCCGCGTCGTTCTCCGTGAACCTGCGCAGGGTCAGCCGCTCGGTCGACAAGATCATGGGCTGATGATGTCAAAATCCGCGGCCCGGCACCGTCTGATTGATGAGACCCCTCGACGATCGGAGCCGCGCCCATGAAGTACCTGGTGATCCTGCACGCCACCGACCAGCTCCCGTCGCTGGACCACACGACCTTCCGCCGTACGGCGGAGGACGCGGGCGAACTCGTCGACGCCCAACTCCTCGCCGACCCGTCCCTCGGCACCCAGCTCGGGACGTGCGGGGCGCCGATCCACGCCTACTACCTGCTCGACGTGGACTCACCGGCTCGCGCGGGCGAGCTCGCGCGGTTGCTCCCCGAGGCGACGCAGGAGGGCGCCGGCGTCGACGTCCGCCCGGTGATGTTCACGGCGGCTAGCGACTACTGACCGATCGCCGCATGTGCACCTGAAGTCATCGCTCCAGTGCGTCAACTTCGGGTCCCACGGACGCATCTAACAGGTGTCTCTAAGGGGGGACACATCATGAGTCGTCTTCGCATCAATCGTCCGTCCGTCCGAACCCTCGTCGCGATCGTGGCCGTCGCCGCCGCAGTACCGGTGGGCGCGGTCAGTGTGCCGGCGCTCGCCGCGGAGGCCACCACCTGCTCCACTCCGTGGGGATCGTTGCCAGAGGCAAGCAGCCTCCACGGCTCCGGCGTGCTGACGAACGTCCGCACCGGCCGGCACGCCTGCTTCGACCGCGTCGTCTTCGACGTCGAGGGCACACCGTCGTGGTTCCGCGTGCAGTACGTGGACAACGTCCACACCGTCGGCGAAGGCGCGCTGGTCCCGCTGCGCGGAGGCGCCAAGCTGCAGATCGTGCTCTCGGTCCCGTCGTACGACGACGAAGGCCACAGCACGTACAACCCCGCGAACCCCAGGGAACTGGCCGCCGTCACCGGCTACCGGACCTTCCGGCAACTCGCCACCGCCGGCAGCTTCGAAGGCGAGACCACCGTCGGCGTCGGCGTCCGCGCCCGGCTCCCGTTCCGCGTCTTCACCCTCCCCGGCCGAGTCGTCGTCGACGTCGCCCACACCTGGTGATCCCCGGCGGAGCCGGCCGCCGCTCCGGGGGCCGGCTCCAAGCCGTCACTTGACGATCTTGAACCAGAGGTTGTTCGCCTGGGGGGTGGCGCTGTGGTGGATGCGTTCGAGTTGGACGGTGCGGCCGCGGAACAGAGGGGTGCCGTCGCCGAGGAGGACAGGGACGACGATGGTGAGGATCTCGTCGAGCCGGCCTGCTTCGAGGACCTGGCGGGCGATGTCGGCGCCGAGGATGTTGACGACCTTGTCGCCTGCGGCCGCCTCGGCCTCCCGCAGTCCGGTCGGGAGGTCGGGGACGAAGAACAGGTTGTCCGCGTCGGTGCCCGGGTGGTGCGTGACGACGTACTGCGGGCCGTCCCAGCCGCCGCCGAAGGCCTTGCCGGCGCCCTCGTCGTTCTTGTGCGGGTCGTCACCGCCGTACGTCGTGTTGCCGACCAGCAGGGCGCCGATGTCGCCGAGCAGCTCACCGACCAGCGGGTTCGGGCCCAGGTGGTCGGTGAGCCAGGACATGTCGCCGCCGGGGCCGGCGATGAAGCCGTCGAGCGACATGGAGACGGAGTAGAGGGTCTTGGCCATGAGTTGAGTTCCTTTCCGGGTTGTCCCTTGTTGAGACGAGACAACCCGGAGGAACTCATCGCTCAGGGTGCGGACGGACCGACATCCGACGGGTTCAACGGGCGGTTCAGCGGTACGGCGGTGCTGTACTCGTCGGCGCCGACGTCGGCCTTGCCCGAGCGCGGGTGACCGTCGAGGTCGCGGGTCACCGACGGGTACGACCGGCTGGCCGCGTTGATCGCCGGGCTGCCCGCGGTCAACCGTCGTACGCCGGAGGTCGTGAGCTTGGGATCGACCCGGCGATAGCCGCCCGGCGGGATGTTGCCGTTCCCGGCCGCGCCCCACAGCAGGTTGCCCGACCAGGTGATGCCCTGCTGGTAAGGCATCGCGACGAGCTCCCCGGAGTCACCCACCAGGAGGTTGTCCGAGATCGTGCAACCCAACGGCGGCAGGGTTCGCTGGCTCTCACCGCTGATCGCAGAGCCCGACGACAGCACGGTGTTCAGCGCGATCGTCACCCGGTCCGGTGCGTCGTTGCCGCGCCGACTCTCCGGGGAATCGCCGGCCAGGTGATCGCGCACCGAACCGCTGCCCAGCACGATCCCCGCGCCGGCCACCCGCTCGACGTAGTTGTTCACGATCAGGTGATCGTTGCCGTAGATCCGGATCCCGTTGCTTCCGGCAAGGATGAAGTTGCCCTCGACCCGCGTCCGGTTGCCGTGCCGCAGCACGATCCCGCCGAGGCTGTTGCGGATCGTGTTGTCCCGGATCGTGTTCCCGCTGGACTTGACCGAGATCGCCTCCGGGTCGCCGTTCGCGCGCTCGAACAGGTTCTGCTCGACCAGCGCGCCGGCGTCGGCCAGCGACCGGCCGCTGAGCCCGAGCCGGATCGGTTCGCCGCCGTTGTCGCCGGTGAAGGTGTGGTCGGAGAAGTAGTTCCGCAGGATGTGCAGCCCGCGCGCCATCCCGTCGCCGCTCGGTCCCTCGACGCCGACGAACACGCCGAGTGTCGCCTTGCCGTGGAAGTGGTTCCGGTCGAGCTTGGTGAAGTCGGCCTTCACCAGCAGCCAGTTCAGCCCGTCCGAGTCGGTCAGCTGGACATCGTTGCGGGTCAGCCGCAGGTGGTGGCAGCTGAGCGGCAGCTCGAGCGTCGCGCGCTGCTTGAAGACGAACCCGTTCACGGTCACGTACGACGAGTCGGCGAAGGTGAAGCCGCGCTGACCGGTCAGTACCGCCTTGCCGCGGTGCTCGGCCGCGATCGTGATCGGCGCGTTCGCCGTACCGCGTCGGCCGTTGACCGCGAGCGGGCGATCGGCCGGTACGTCGTACGTGCCGTCGGCGAGCGAGATGTTGGCGCCCGGGCCGGCCGAGGCGATCTGGCTGCGGAGTTCGTCGAGCGTGCGCGCTCGGGTCGGCCGGGCCCGGGTCGTGGTCGAGCTGTGGGCCGGTCCGGCGGTCAGGCCCGCGACGGCCAGTGCGGCGGTCGAGGTCAGGAAGGTACGGCGGTGCATGGGCGGTCCTCCGGTACGTCGGGGCGGTTCCGGAACCGTGTTCCACGACCCCGGGTGGCGCTCAGTCTGAGGTCAACGGCACTGTCTGGCAAGCGCTTGCCGAGTCAAGGCCCGGGGAATTCTGTGCACCGGAACGATCACGTCTGGCCGTTCCGTGGGGCAGGAGGATGTAGGCAACCATCGACCTGCGATAACCTCGCCGACAAATCCGGGTTTTCGGATCCTTCGGCGCGGGTGGGGTGACGCGAGTGGTGGTGGACGGCAGCGGGCGCTCCTTCCTGCCGGACGTGGACACCAGCCGCCCGAACGCGGCCCGGGTCTACGACCTGCTGCTCGGCGGCAAGAACAGCTTCGAGGTCGACCGGCTGATGTACGCCGAGCTGTTGAAGGTCGCTCCCGAGATCCCGAACCTGGTCCGCGAGAACCGCCGCTGGCTGGGCCGGATGATCGAGACGATGGTCCGCGAGGGCGGCGTCGACCAGTTCCTCGACCTCGGCTGTGGGCTGCCGACCACGGACAACACCCACGAGATCGTCCAGCGGCTGAATCCGCAGGCGACGGTCGTGTACGTCGACAACGACCCGACCGTCGTCACGCACGGACTCGCCCTGCTGGCCGACGAGCGCACGGTCCACTTCGTCGACGGCGACCTGACCGACCCGGCCGCCGTACTGGCTGATCCGGTCGCCGCGAAGGTGCTCGACCTAAGCCGGCCGATCGGCGTACTGCAGGGCCTGGTGCTGCACCACATCCCCGGGCAGGAACGCGCTCGGCACGCAGTCGATGGGTACCTGTCGGCGATGGCGCCGGGGTCCTATCTCGCGATGACGCATCCGATCAATCCGCGCGACGGCGGGCGGCTCGCGGAGTTCGCGGCCGCGGTCGAGGAAGCGCTGCGACCGGCGGTCCAGCCGATTCAGTTCCGTACGCCGGCCGAGGTGGCCGAACTGGTCGAGGGCTTCGAGTTGCTGCCTCCTGGCCTGACCACGATCGCCGAGTCGTGCCCCACCGGCGACCAGTCCGCCAAGCCCACCGGCGTCACCCGCCTGGTCATGGCAGTACTCGCCCGCAAGTAACCGGTGCCCGCCAACAAGTAGTCCGCCCGGCCAGGCCCACGTCACCAAACTCCTCCACCCCCCAGTCGGGGCTTTCCTTCCCTTGCGCTCCTCACCTGCACCAGCGAGTGACGAACCGTTGACGAAAAGCGGTCACGCCTGCAAGCTTTGGCTACCTACGGCGCAAGAAGTTGGCAACCCAGCGCAAGTTACGTAGCTCAGACTGCAGTTCCCCGCCCAGACCTGAGGACGTCCATGAAACGGAGCCAGCCCCGCAGGCGGCTGATCAGCGGCCTGCTCTCCGCAGCCCTGATCCTCGCCGGTGCCACACCGGCCATCGCCTCCGCGACCGTCACCGCCCCGACCGCCCCGACCGCAGCCGCCGCCCCCGCGGCTGTGCTCCCGAAGACCCTGTCCGCGAGCAGCCAGCTGGGGGAGTACCCGGCGAGCAACGCCGGCGACGGCAACCAGAACTCGTACTGGGAGAGCAACAACAGCCAGTTCCCGCAGTGGCTGCGGGCCGATCTCGGCGCGACCAAGAGCGTCGACCGGGTCGTGCTGAAGCTCCCGGCGTCCTGGGGCGCGCGGACCCAGACGCTGTCCGTCCAGGGCAGCACCAACGGCACGTCGTACAGCGACATCGTCACCAGCACCGGCTACAACTTCGCGCCGGCCAACGCGAACACGGTGACGATCACCTTCCCGGCGACCAGCGTCCGGTACGTCCGGCTGAACGTCACCGCGAACACCGGCTGGCCGGCCGGTCAGCTGTCCGAGTTCGAGGTGCACGGCCCGGACACCGGCGGCGACACCCAGGCGCCGACCGCGCCCGGCAACCTGGCGCTGACCGAGCCCGCGAGCGGCCAGATCCGGCTCGCCTGGTCGGCCGCGACCGACAACGTCGGGGTCACCGGGTACGTCGTCTACCGCAACAACACCGCCGTCACCACGGTCGCGGGCAACGTCCTCACCTACACCGACAACCAGCCGGCCTCCGCGACGGTCGAGTACTCCGTCCGCGCGAAGGATGCTGCAGGCAACGAGTCCGCTGACAGCAACCGGGTCCGCCGGGCCGGCCAGGGCGGCGGCACCAACCTCGCCACCGGCAAGCCGATCGAGGCCTCGTCGACCATCCACACCTTCGTCGCCGCGAACGCGAACGACAACAACCTCGCGACGTACTGGGAGTCCAACGGCTTCCCGGCCACGCTGACGGTCAAGCTCGGCTCGAACGCCGACGTCAGCTCGGTCGTCGTCAAGCTCAACCCGGACCAGGCCTGGGGCGCGCGTACGCAGAACTTCGAGGTGCTCGGCCGCGAGCAGAACGCGACCGCCTTCACCTCGCTGGCCGGCCGCGCGGACCGCGTCTTCAACCCGTCCGGGCAGAACACGGTCGAGATCCCGGTCAGCGGCCGGATCGCCGACCTGCGGCTGCAGTTCTTCAGCAACACCGGAGCACCCGGCGGCCAGGTCGCCGAGCTCCAGGTGATCGGTACGGCGGCGCCGAACCCGGACCTCGTCGTCAACGCACTGTCCTGGACGCCGGCCGCACCGAGTGAGACCAGCCCGATCACGCTGTCCGGCACGGTGCAGAACATCGGCTCGGCCGCGGCCCCCGCGACCACGGTCAACTTCACCCTCGGCGGCACGGTCGTCGGCAGCTCCCCGGTCGGTGCGCTCGCCGCCGGCGCCTCGACCACGGTCACCTTCAATGCCGGCACCCGCGCGCAGGGCTCGTACGCCGTCGGCGCGGTCGTCGACCCGACCAACACGGTCGTCGAGCAGAACAACGACAACAACGCCTTCACGGCCCCGACGCAACTGGTGATTGCGCAGGCGCCCGGCCCGGACCTCCAGGTCACCGGCGTCACGACCAACCCGGCCAACCCCGCGGTCGGTCAGGCGGTCAGCTTCACCGTTGCCGTCAACAACCGTGGGACGTCGGCGTCCGCCGCCTCGGTGACCCGCGTGGTCGTCGGCGGTACGACGCTGAACGGCACCACGCCTGCCATTGCGGCCGGTGCCACCGGCAACGTCGCGATCAGCGGCACCTGGACGGCGACCAACGGCGGGGCAACGATCACCGCCACGGCCGACGCGACCGGAGTCGTTGCCGAGACCAACGAGACGAACAACGGGTTCGCCCGGGCGATCGTGGTCGGCCGCGGCGCCGCCGTACCGTACACGTCGTACGAGGCGGAGGCGGCGAACTACACCGGTCAGCTGCTCACCGCCGACGCGCTGCGCACCTTCGGTCACACCAACTTCGCGACCGAGTCGTCGGGGCGGAGTTCGGTGCGGCTGAACACGCAGGGCCAGTTCGTCGAGTTCACCTCGACCAACCAGTCGAACTCGATCGTCGTCCGCAACTCGATCCCGGACTCCGCCAACGGACAAGGGCTTGAGGCAACGATCAGCCTGTACGTGAACGGCACGTTCAGCCGCAAGCTGACGCTGTCGTCGCGGCACAGCTGGCTGTACGGCAACACCGACCAGCCCGAGGGGCTCACGAACACGCCGGGTGGCGACGCCCGCCGGCTGTTCGACGAGTCGAGCGCGCTGCTCGGTACGTCGTACCCGGCCGGCACGAAGTTCAAGTTGCAGCGCGACGCCGGCGACAGCGCGTCGTTCTACATCATCGACACCATCGACCTCGAGCAGGTCGCCCCGGCCGCGAGCCAGCCCGCGGGCTGCACCTCGATCACGCAGTACGGCGCGGTCGCGAACGACGGGATCGACGACGCCGACGCGATCCAGCGTGCCGTCACCGACGACCAGAACGGCGTGATCAGCTGCGTCTGGATCCCGGCCGGTCAGTGGCGCCAGGAGAAGAAGATCCTCACCGACGACCCGCTGAACCGGGGTCAGTACAACCAGGTCGGGATCAGCAACGTCACCATCCGCGGCGCGGGCATGTGGTACTCGCAGCTGTACTCGACGATCGAGCCGCAGAACGCGGGCGGGATCAACCACCCGCACGAAGGGAACTTCGGGTTCGACATCGACAAGAACACGCAGATCTCGGACATCGCGATCTTCGGGTCGGGCCGGATCCGTGGCGGTGACGGCAACGCCGAGGGCGGCGTCGGCCTGAACGGCCGGTTCGGCGTCGGGACCAAGATCACCAACGTCTGGATCGAGCACGCCAACGTCGGGGTCTGGGTCGGCCGCGACTACGACAACATCCAGGAGCTGTGGGGCCCGGCCGACGGGCTCGAGTTCAGCGGGATGCGGATCCGGAACACCTACGCCGACGGGATCAACTTCTCCAACGGCACCCGGAACTCGAAGGTGTTCAACTCGTCGTTCCGCACCACCGGCGACGACGCGCTCGCGGTCTGGGCGAACAAGTACGTCAAGGACCCGTCGGTCGACATCGGCCACACCAACTCGTTCACCAACAACACCGTCCAGCTGCCCTGGCGCGCCAACGGCATCGCGATCTACGGCGGGTACGACAACAAGATCGAGAACAACCTGATCTACGACACGATGAACTACCCCGGCATCATGCTGGCCACCGACCACGACCCGCTGCCGTTCTCCGGGCAGACCCTGATCGCGAACAACGGGCTGTACCGCTGCGGCGGCGTGTTCTGGAACGAGGACCAGGAGTTCGGCGCGATCACGCTGTTCCCGCAGAACCTCCCGATCCCCGGCGTCACCATCCGCGACACCGAGATCCTCGACTCGACGTACGACGGCATCCAGTTCAAGACCGGCGGCGGCCTGCTGGCCAACGTCGCCATCACCAACGTCCGCATCGACAAGTCCAACAACGGCTCCGGAATCCTCGCCATGGGCGGCGTCCGGGGAAACGCCACCCTGACCAACACCACCATCACCAACTCCCGTGACGGCAACGTCCTGATCGAACCGGGCTCGCAGTTCACCATCGCGGGCCAGTAAGTCCTTCGAGAACCCCCGGGCCCGGCGCCACAGCGCCGGGCCCGGGTTGCCGTACGGCGAGGTTGCGGCCAGTCTCTTCCGGTGAACCAGCGCGCGAAGATCCTCGACCAACTCACCCGCCAGCAGGTCGACCGCGTCGACCGGTTCACGGTCGTCGACTCCCCGGTGCTCGCGCCCCAGGAGATCGCCCTCGATCGCCTCACGCTCGTGACCGGCGTCCACGGTGCCGGCAAGTCCTACCTGCTCCGGATCCTGAACGAGATCCTGCCGCAGGAGAACGCGGCACCGCTCGGGCCGCCGTTCCGGCGGAGCAGCTACGAGCACGACGGCATGGTGGACGGACGTTACCTGGTCCACCTCCGGGCAGCAGACGGCGCAACTCTTCACCGACCGTCGGATCTGTCGTCGATGTCCGACGACACCGCGGACCTGATGGCCAGCCGGTACCTGGATCCGGCGTCAGCGTTCTGGGACTACGCCACGCACTTCCAGGAGCTGCCGTACCTGCCGGCGGACTGGGAGCGCTTCGGCCCGGGCGGTTCGCTGTCAGACACCGAGCTGAAGACCCTGCGAGCGATCCTTGGCCGTTCCTACGCGTGGTTCGAGTGGCGGGAGTTCAACCCCGGCAGGTCACCGGTACCGGTCTTCGAGGCGGAGGTTGACGGGCGGACGATCACCAACGCGACGATGAGCAGCGGTGAGCTCTGGGTGCACTGGATCCTCTGGGCGTTCCGAGTGACTCCTGCTCCGGCGGTGATGCTGGTCGACGAGCCCGAGGCGTTCCTTTCCCCACCTGGCCAGGCGGCGCTCTACCACGAGCTGGCGCGGCTGACGCTGGCCAACGGGCTGCAGACGATCATCGCCACGCACTCGACCACGATCATCCGCGAGGCGCCGCCGGGGTCGATCCGGTTGCTCGTTCCCGGCGCGGACGGCGCGCGGGTGCTGACCCCGGACTCACCGACCGACGCGCTGAGCCTGCTCGGGCACGAGGTGGGGATCTCCGCGGTGATTCTCGTCGAGGACGTCGTCGCGGCGGCCGTCGTACGGGAGGTGCTGGCGAGCTTCGCGCCGGAGGTCGCGGCCCGGACCGAGGTGATCGCGGCCGGGGGAGCAGGCGAAGCGAAGAAGCTGGGCCGAGCCTTCCGAGCATCGGAGCGCCTGCGGATGTGCGTCGTACTGGACGGCGACCAGCGGGACGCGGCGCGGAAGGAGGATGCTGGTATGCCGTTGGTCTACCTGCCCGGCGATGCGCCGGAGCCGGAACTCTTCGCTCCGGTTCAAGCCGCGCCGGAGCTACTGGGAGCGCTGGCCGGACGGAGGACTACGGCGGTCCACGTGGCGTTGGACTCGTGCCGGCGCGCGGACCACCACCGGTGGTTCGCGGTGGTGGCCGGAAAGCTGCTGATCGACGAGCCGGTACTGATGAACCACGTGGTGAGGATCTGGTGCGGGACCGAGCAGGCCGGCGTACTGGCTGGGGAGATCCGTACGGCGTTGGGGCTCTAGGTGTACTCGGTCATGAGGTTGGTTGCAGTCGGCTGATGGGTGGTTGGCCTGCGAGTGCGGTGTGGCGGCGTTGATTGTTGTAGTGCTCGAGCCAGGGTGCAAGGGCTGCTGTTCGTGCGGCGTTGGTG
>JAEBEC010000017.1:0-135125 GCA_049998015.1 Kribbella sp. cmx-5-2 | reverse complement strand
CACTACCGTGGGACACGAGAACCTCCGGTCGTTGCAGTGGGCCTTAGACAAGCCACACCTCAACCGGAGGTTCTCCTCACGTCAACCCCGACCCGCTGCTACCAACCTCATGACCGAGTACATCTAGAGCGCCTGGCCACCGCCGTGGACGCCTGGGTCTCGACCGCCTCACCTGACGGCGTCCCGTACCTCGTCCCGCTCTCCTTCATCTGGACCGGCGAGACGCTCATCCTGTCCACGGCCTCCCGCAACCCGACAAGCCTCAACCTCCAGGCCAACGGGCACATCCACCTGGCCATCGGTGGCACCCGCGACGTCGTCCTCGTCACTGGTACGGCGCAGCGCTTCACGCCGACGCAAGAGCAGGGCGACACCTTCGCCGAGAAGACCGGGTTCGACCCGAGAGCGCTCAAGGCGACGTACCCGTTCTTCGAGGTCACGCCGGTCCGGATCCAGTCCTGGCGCGAGGCGAACGAGCTCGAGGGCCGGGACCTGATGCTGGAAGGCGCCTGGCTCGTCTGAGACCGGCGGGCGGCGTGGTCGGCTCGAACGGGCGGTGGGCGGCGCGGTCAGGTCGAGCGGGCGGCTACTTCGCCTCGCGGAGGATCGCGGCGATCTCGTCGTACCCGCGCTTCTGGGCGTGCTGAAGGGGAGTGACCCCGTCCCGGTCGGCGAGCGACGGATCAGCCCCGGCGGCCAGCAGAACGCGGACGATCTGCTGCCAGGCCTCGGTGCCCTTGCCGAGGATGACCGCCTCCAGCAGCGCGGTCCAGCCCAGATCGTTGACGTGATTGACGTCGATCCCGGTCTTGACGACGCGACGGACGTACTCGACGTGACCGCGTTCACTGGCCGGAATTACCGAAACCCCGCCGAACCGGTTCCGCAGCTTGAGGTCCGGGTGCGCCGCCAGAAGAGTCTCGAGCATGGCGACGCTCCCGGTGACGCCCGTGACAAGCCAGGCCGAGTCCTGCCGATCGTCCTGAGCATCGGGATCCGCACCGAGCCCGACCAGCAAGCGGGCGACCTCCACACGATCGTTCGCCGCCGCCAACAGCAGCGGCGTACGACGGTTGCTGTCGGTCGACTCGATCGGTGCACCGGCAGCCAACGCTGCGGCAGCCTGATTCGCGTCGCCCGAGCTGGCCGCGGCGAGCAGCGCCGTCGCGGGGGAGTCCGGCCGCGTGGCCTCGAGCACGGCAGTCACAGCGGTCTGGCCGAGCTTCCGGGCGCCCTGCACCGGCGTGACGCCGTCGCGCTCGGCCCGCTTGGCGCGGTCGGCTCCCGCGGCGACCAGCAGCCGTACGGTGTCGACGTACTGCGGTGTGCCCTTGCCGAGCAGGACCGCCTCGTGCAGTGCGGTCCAGCCGAGATTGTTGACGTGATCCACGGCCACGCCGGCCTGGATCAGCCGGCCGACCACGTCCGCGTGACCACGCTCGGCAGCCCGGATCAGCGCGGTGCCGCGGTAGCTGTCGAGGCTCCGGACGTCGGCTCGGTGCTGCAGCGTGAGGTCGAGCAGTTCGACGTACCCCTCGCTGGCAGCGATCAGGAAGGCGCTCTGCACGGTGTCGTCGACCGCGTTGACGTCCGCGCCGGCGGTGATCAACCGGCGCGCGGCGGCGACGTCGTTCTTCCAGGCGGCGGCGATGAGTTGGTGGTCCAGGTCGGTCGCTGTCGTCATGGTCGGCCTCGGGGTGGTCGTATTCGTGGGCGTGGACGTCGTCGGGATCGGCGGTGTGGCCTCGGTGGTGGAGCAACCGGTTGCCGCCATCAGGATGACCGCGGCCGCCGACACCGCGCGGGTGAACTTCATCGGCGCGGCGGGGTCAGCGTGATGACCTGGTACGGCGGCAGCGCGGTCGGCTCGTCGAACTTGCTGTCGACCAGGAGCAGTCTGCCCTGCGCGAGCTTCGCGGTGGTGAGCACGCGATCGGGATCGGTGGGCGTCGCCGCGACGAGTCGCGCGGTCCGCCCGTCCGGCGCCAGCCGGAGCGTGCTGAGCACCTTCGAGAAGTTGCGCACCACCCAGAGCGTGCGGCCGTCCTGCACGAGGCCGTCGGCGTTGACCAGGTCCGCCGTACCGGCGTCGACCGCCGACACCGCGCCGGTGCGCAGCGAGAACCGCCAGAGCTTGCCGACGTTGCCCTGGGCCACGATCAGCGCGCTCCGGTCCGGGGACAGCACGATGCCGCCGAGGTTGAAGCCGGTCTGGGTCGGGATCGTCGCGGTCGCGTCGGCCCAGGTCCGGACGGTCCAGCGGCCACGGTGCTCGGCGACCCGGAACACCTGCGGCGCGTTCGAGTTCGTCACGTACGCCGCGCCGTCCGGCCCGATCACGAGGTCGTTCAGGAAGGCGTTCGGTACGCCGGTCCGCAGCGCGGCGAGCAGTTTTCCGTCGCGGTCGTAGACCCACAGATCCGGCGCGCCCGGGTGGTCGATGCCGTTCGGGCCGCCCGCGACGTACACCCGGCCCCGCGCGTCGACCGTCACGCCGCGGGCCGTCCAACGGCCGTCTTTGCCGTCGCCGGCCAGCCATTCGGTCGCGGCCGTGGAGTGCAGCCGACCGCGGTGGATCTCGCCGCCGGTGGTCTCGGAGACGTAGAAGCGCTGCGCGCGAGCGTCGTACCCGATGCCCTCGTACTTGGACCCGCCGAGGTCGCCCGGCAGTTCGTAGGTGGTGGGCCGGGTCGCGGACGCCGTCGGGACGACGACCCCTGCCAGGGCGACGGATAGCACGAGCGTGGTGCACAGGGAACGGACGGACATCGGGGAACCTCTCATCGCCGAAACGGGCTGGTCTCCTTAAGGTTGCCGCGTTGTGCCGCTCGGGACGACGGGAGTTCGGCCACCTGTGGATAGCCGATCGGATGATTCGGTGGCCGGCTTCTCGGGCCTACCATCGGCAGAACATGACGACTTCACACGCACCCCGTTCCGGGTCCGCGCCTGGACGGGCCGCCGTGCTCGGCCAGGCCGGCGGGCTGCTGAAGGCGCTGCACGCGACGTTCGTGGTGCTCGTGCTGGCCCCCGCGGTCCGCTACCTGACCGGTCACGGATTCGGCGATCAGGCTCCGTGGATGATCGCCGGGGCGCTGGCGCTGCTGGCGGCGTACGCCGCGGGGCCGGTCCTGCCCGGCCGGGTGTGGCTGGCGCTGCTGGTGGTGGTGTGGTTCGGGCTGGTCCTGCTGGCGCCGTCTTTCGCGTGGTGCGCTGTGCCGCTGTCGTTCGTGGCCCTGCGAGTGCTGGCGTTCCGACCGGCCTGTGCGGTGGTTGCTGCGATGGTGGCCGTGGTGGTGGTGCAGTGGACCCGGATGGCCGACCGACTCGACCCCACGATCGTGCTGGGACCGGCGTGCATCGCCGTACTGGCTGTGGGGGCGTACCGGGCGCTGGAGCGGGATGCGGTCGCGCGGCAGGTGCTGCTGGACGACCTGCACGCGGCGCAGGGGGACCTGGCCGACGCCCAGCACCAGGCGGGTGCGCTGGCCGAGCGGGCGCGGCTGTCGAGGGAGATCCACGACAGCGTCGCCCAGGGGTTGTCCAGCATCAACCTGCTCCTGCAGGCCGCCGTACGGGAGTGGGACGACCGGCCGACGGCGGCACGCGAGCACGCGGCCCAGGCGGCGGCTACTGCACGGGATGGGCTGGATGAGGTACGGCGAGTGGTGCGAGACCTGGCTCCGGCGGAGCTGGCTGGCTCTGGCGCAGTTGGCTCCGGCCCGGCCGCCACTGGCGGAGCCGCCCCTGGCACCGCCGCCTCCGGCGCAACTGCTTCTGGCGCGGCCGCCAGCGGCGCGGCTGCCTCTGGCCAGCCTGCGCTGCCGGGTGCGCTTCGGCAGACCTGCGAACGGCTCGCGGCGGTGAGCGACGTGGACGTCCGTGTCCAGGTGCACGGGACTCCGGTGTCGTTGGGCCCTGAGGTGGAGACGGCTCTGCTCCGCACTGCCCGCGGCGCTCTGGCCAACGTCATCGAGCACTCCGCCGCCACAACGGCCGTAGTCACGCTGACGTACCAGCCGGACTCCGTGGTCCTCGACGTCCGAGACGACGGCCGCGGCCTTGTCGACGGTGAAACGACCGACCCAGATCGGGGGAGAGGCCTGGCCGGCATGCGCGATCGCCTGAACCAGCTCGGCGGCACCCTGGTCCTGGAGAGCGAGCCCGGCGAGGGAACAGCGCTCGCAGCATCGATCCCGCTGAAGGCGGCGAGAACATGAGGACCAGGCCCAGGACGGTGCGCGCGGTCTGCCGATGCCGGACTTGCTGCCGAGAACACCGCGCTCGAACGGCATGGCGCGACGCGGGAGGCGGCGGCGCGCGCCGTCGGACGTTCGCCACGGCTGGGAGAGCATCGTGATCAGGGTCGCGCTGGTGGACGACCACCCCGTCGTACGGGCCGGCATGCGGGCGTTGGTCGAAGGTCAGGACGACCTGTCCGTCGTGGGCGAGGCCTCCGACGCGCACAGCGCCGTGCAGCTCGTCGCCGCGATCCGGCCGGACGTCGTACTGATGGACCTCAACCTGGGCGCCGGCCCAGGGGGCGCTGAGGCGACCGCGCGCCTGCGGGCGCTCGCGGAACCACCGCAGATCCTGGTCTTGACGACGTACGACACCGAGGCCGACATCATGAGCGCGATCGAGGCGGGCGCCGCCGGCTACCTGCTCAAGGACGCGCCGCCGGAGGACCTGTTCCGCGCGATCCGCGGCACCGCCCGCGGCGAAACCATCCTGGCACCGGCCGTCGCAGCCCGCCTGATGCGCCGAAGCGGCCCGCTGCTCACCGAACGCGAGGTCGAGATCCTCGGCCTGCTCGCGACCGGCGGATCGAACCGCGAGATCGCGCGCAGCCTGTTCGTCAGCGAGGCGACGGTGAAGTCGCACCTCTCGCACATCTACACCAAGCTCGAGGTCGACACCCGCGCCGCGGCCGTCGCACGGGCGATCGAGCAACGCATCATCCGCCCACCGAGCTGACGGCCGATCAGCTGACGCCCGCCCACGCGATGGCGCCGGCCGGTCGCACACGCCGGCTGTCAACCCGCGCCCGGCAGGTTGCAGTTTGTTGCACTTCGCACGCCCTTGCCGCCGTCGGAGGTGCTCCGTAACGTGCCCGGGAAGGCGTGGGGGGAACCGCGCGACGACCTGATGTTCCGTGGGGGAGCAGATGAGACTGAGATCAGTTCTGGCTGCACTTTTCGTGATGGTTCTGGCGGCCACCACCGCCGTACCGGCGCAGGCGGCCACACCGAAGAACGGGTACCTGGTGTTCTCGCAGGAGTTCACCACGATGCTGACCCAGATGCCGAACGCGTCGTCGTACGTGTTCCTGGGCGTGGGCCAGAACCCGAAGTACTCACCGGACGGCAAGCGCCTCGCGTACTTCCGCGACGAGGAGGCCAGCCCCGGCGCCGGCTTCTACGTCGAGCGCCTGTACGTCCGTACACTCGCCACCGGCACCGAGACGGTCGTCGCGGAGTACTCCCAGGACTTCACCGACCGAAACCTGACCTGGGCGCCCGACGCAGCCTCGATCGTCTACACCGAGGGCCGAAGCCTGTACCGCGTGGTCGTCAGCACCGGCGTCCGCACAGTCGTCTGGCACTCCGGCACCCTGATCCCGGAACAACCGGCCTTCGCCCCCGACGGCACCCGCATCGCCTTCACCACCCACCTGTACTACGAGTCCGACGCCCGCTCCATCGTCACCATCAAGCCCGACGGCTCAGGCCTCCACACGGTCTTCGCCGGCACGGCAGGCTCCAACAACGAGTCCCCGGACTGGTCCCCGGACTCCAGCAAGATCGCCTTCATCACCAACAAGTACGACCACGCCCACAACGAACTGGTCACCCTGCCCCGCAACGGCGCCGGCACCCCGTTCCGAGTCAGCCACGCCATCCACCCCCAGTCCCACGACCTGGCCGGCGTCGCCTGGTCCCCGAACGGCAAGAAGATCGCGACCTTGGAGGCCTACCCCGAGTACCTCCCCGGCGAGGGCCCCTTCGACGAACGCCGGGTCATCCGCGCGTACACCCCCGACGGCACCACGGTCTCCCAACTAACCCCCGCCTTCCCAGGCGACGGCACCGGCAACCCGTGGGGCTTCGACTGGGCGCCAAAGGTCAGCTGACCCAGCGCGGGTGCTCGCCCCGCGAGCACCCGCAACAGCCCGCCGTACAAGCAAGAACGGACCGATGGCAAGGCAGTGCCCATGCGGCCGACAAGCTCCTCTGTGCCTGAGACCGCTCCGGCCGGAAATACATAAAGAAGTTCGTGCCGCCCGGTGAGGGTGTTTTTCAACCCCAGCCAGCCCAGCCGAGCGAAGCGAAGGCGAACCCACCAGCCAACCTCAACCACAGCAGCCGAGCGAAGCGAAGGCAGAGGCCAGAGGCCAGAGCGGTAGCGACGTGGTGTGCCAGAACGCGACCCCGCAGGCGACCCCAACCCCAGCGGCCGAGCGAAGCGAAGGCCCCAGGGGGTGCGGGTGGCGAAGCCCCCGCACGCGGCAAGCGAAGCGCAGCCGCACAAAACGACGAAGGCGACCCGGTCCGCGCTCTCCGCGGACACAAGTCGCCTATCGACTTCGTGGGCGATACTGGGTTCGAACCAGTGACCTCTTCGGTGTGAACGAAGCGCGCTACCACTGCGCCAATCGCCCGTTCGGGGTGTTGCTGGTGTTGCTCGGGAGAAACCATAGCGCATGGAACGGCGACGTACGAAACCGGCCGGGCTACTCTTGCTGCAGGACGGAGACCCCGTCGCGTTGGAGACGTGATTGTGACTTTCTCGCACGACACCGAGCACGCGCTCGGCACGCTGGTCCGGCTGGTCAACACGCTGCCCGGGCCGAACAGCCAGGTCGACACGATGGACTCGCTCGAGGATCTGGAGAAGTTCGTCCAGGAGCGGGAGTTCAGCGCGGTCGGGACGCTCACCGAGACGGACCTGCAGGAGGTCCGGGATCTGCGGCCGTTGTTCTCGCCGGTGTTCACGACGGGTTCGGACGCGGAAGCCGCGGCGATGATCAACGCGATCGTCGCGCGCGGTACGACGACGCCGCGGTTGACCAACCACGACGGTCACCCGTGGCACATCCACTACTCACGCGACGGCGCGTCGCTGACCTGCCGGATCACGGTCGAGTGCGGCATCGCGCTCGCGCAGGTGATCTCGGCCGGCGAACGCGAACGCCTCCGCCGCTGCGAGGCACCGGACTGCGACGACGCCCTGATCGATCTGTCGCGCAACCGCTCGAAGCGCTACTGCGACGCGCGCACCTGCGGGAACCGCCTCCATGTGGCGGCGTACCGCGAACGCCGCAAGGCATCGGGGGAGTAGCAAGCCCCCGTACGACGTACGCCGCGCCGGTGCTGCACCGGCGCGGCTTGTCGTTGCGCCCGCTCGAGCGACCGATGTCAGCCGGACCGGGTTCTGACAGCGAATTGAAAGCAACGCTTGAAACGCTCCTCGAACAGACGCACCACGATCTGGAGAGGAACGTGATGATGAAGAAACTCTTACCGCTGTTCGTTGCCCTGTTCTCGGCGGCGGGACTGCTGCTGACGCTGGGCGCTCCCGCTCAGGCGGCCGGTACTGCGCCGACCGCGGCCGGCTGCGTGGGCTCCTCCTTCTCCGGCACGCTGAGCAACGAGAAGGCGATCTGCAGCGGCAACTTCCTGTTGCGCATGCAGGGGAACGGGGACCTGGTCCTGCGCCAGATCTCCAGCGGACGGGCCTGCTGGACCAGCGGCACCGCGGGCGCTTGGACGAACGACGCGTCGGCCGTGTTCGTCAAGTACCAGGGAGGCATCGGGCCGCCCATCGTCGAGGTCCACAAGACGTCGCAGGGCAAGCTCACGACGATCGGTGGTTCCCACCAGTGGCCGAACGTCGGGACGAACGCGAACGTGAACTCCCGCGGGGAGTTCTGGATCGGCTACAAGAAGGTCGCGGGCTGCTAGCCGAGTCCGCACCGACCATTCGCCGGGGTCGCTCGGGAGGACCTCGTACGACGTACGCCGCGCCGGTGCCCGCACCGGCGCGGCTTGTCGTTTGTCCTGGGCTGACCCGATGGCGCGATTCGGCCGATCGGGCAGGGAGATCGCCCTACGGGTCGATGTCCTCTGCCGAGCGTTCGGCGAAGACCTTGGCGACCGCGGCGGTGACTTCGCCGGGGGTGGTGAGGTCGCGGGCGTCGGCTCGGTGGATGGCCTGGATGTCTCGGGTGGTGGAGGTGAGGAAGATCTCGTCGGCCTCGGCGAGCTTGGCGAGGGGGACGTCGCGTTCGACGGCGCCGAACCAGGCCATCACCAGGCCGCGGGTGACGCCGGCGAGGGCGCCTGACTCGAGGGTCGGCGTGACGAGCTCACCGTCGTACACGCAGAAGATGTTCGAGCCGGTGCCTTCGCACAGGTTGCCGATGGTGTTGGCGAAGATCGCCTCGCTCGCGCCGCGTTCCTTGGCATAGGCCAGGGCGCGGACGTTCTCGGCGTACGACGTGGTCTTGAGGCCGGCGACTGCGCTGCGCTCGTTGCGGACCCAGGGGACGGTGACGATCGCGGAAGTTGGCGCCGGTGGCTTGATCGCCTGGGACGCGACGACAAGTGTCGGGCCGGTGGTGCCGCGGTCCGACGACAGCGGCGAGACGCCGCCGGTGTACGTGATCCGCAGCCGGCCGAACGCGATGTCGGGGTCGGCCTTCACGACCGTCGCGATCGCGTCCTCGACCTGTGCGACGTCCGGCGCCGGCAGGCCGAGGCCGGTCGCCGAGCGGACCAGCCGCTCCAGATGCTTGGTCACCGCGAACGGTTGCCCGTCGACGATCTTCAGCGTCTCGAAGACGCCGTCACCGGTGGTCAGTCCGTGATCCAGCACCGACAACCCCGCGGACTGCGGGTCCGGCAGTACGGCCCCGTTGAGCCAGACGATCATTCCCTGCTCCTTCCAACGGCCCACACAGTAGCTCTCTGTACGGCGTTTCGTCTTACACCATTGGGATTTGGGCTCCTGAGGCGTGATCGGGGGGTGAACGCAGGGTGACGAAGGGGTACCCCGATTTTTGTTCTCCCGCCTGGATGGGCTAATGTTCTTCTCGCGCCGGGGGAACGAAAACCGGTCGCAACGCGGACGTAGCTCAGTTGGTAGAGCGCAACCTTGCCAAGGTTGAGGTCGCCGGTTCGAACCCGGTCGTCCGCTCGGAGAGGGTATCCGGCAGGCCGCTTTCTCACCTGGTGGAGTGGCCGAGAGGCGAGGCAACGGCCTGCAAAGCCGTGTACACGGGTTCGAATCCCGTCTCCACCTCTGAACAACCCCTGGTTCTACAACTCAACACCTGGACGATTGGCGCAGCGGTAGCGCGCTTCCCTGACACGGAAGAGGTCACTGGTTCGATCCCAGTATCGTCCACGCGAGTCGACAGGCGACCCATGTCCGCGGAAAGCGCGGACCGGGGTCGCCTTCGCCGTATTGTGCGGCTGCGCTTCGCTTGCCGCGTTGCGGGGGCTTCGCCACCCGCACCCCCTGCGCCTTCGCTTCGCTCGGCGGCTGGGGTCGAGGTCGCCTGCGGGGTCGCGTTGTGGGACTCCACCTTGCTGCTCTGGGCGCCTCGGGCCTTCGCTTCGCTCGGCTGGTGGGGCTGGGGTTGCCTACGGTGCGGCGTTCTGGTGCACCGCCTCGCTGCCGGACCGCCTCATGCCTTCGCTGCGCTCGGCCGCGGGGGCGGGGATGGCTGCGATGGCGCGTTCTCCGCACCACGTTGGTGCCGGTCCGGCATCGGCCAACCGCTTTGCTCGACCGGTGCGGCTGAGGTCGCCTGCCAGGTCGCCTTCGCTTCGCTCGGCTGCGGCTCACGGTACCGCCGGGCCCTGGCCGAGGCGCACGCGGTTACGCCTTACCTAGCTCGCCGCCTACTTCATGTCCTACCGGCCGCCGCGGCCTCAGCCTGAGGACACCTCCTCGGGCGCATCACCACCTCGGGCAGCACCTGTTCTTCTCACCGCTGTCAGTAGTAGCGGCGGAGGTCCGGCCAGAGGATCGACCAGGGTTTGGTCGGGCCGGTGCACAGGAGGACGTGGGCACCTTGTTCCTCGTTGTCGACGTCTTGGCCGTTGTCCACGCGGGCGGCGGCGGTGCAGGTGCCGAAGTGGGCCTCGTACTGCGGGGCGCGTTCCTGGGTGACCAGGACTACCGGGCCGTCGTGGTTGTCTGAGGGCGGTGTCCAGTCGGCGTAGCTCATGTGACCCGAGTACGCCGTGGGGAGGTCGTCGCCGTACTTGGCCAGGGCGCCGGCTTCGCCGTAGTTGCCGGCGAAGAGGACGGCTCGGTCGCGGTCTTCGGCCGGGATCTGGAGCCAGACGGACGTGACGGTGGCGGTGAGTTCCGGCCAGCCGATCTGTTCGCCCTGCTCGGCGTTCACGGGGAGGACGAGATTGACGGCCGACTCCGGGAGGACCGGGAGGGTGAAGGCTGCGGAGGTGACAGCGGTGAGGACGGCTCCCGCGGCGAAGACGGTACGGCGTACCGGCTGTCGGCCTCGGGACAGCCAGTCGAGGGTGGGTTGGGTGCCTGCGGCAACTAGCACCAGGAGGAGGGGGAGTGCGTAGTACGACTTCCCGCCGGTGGCCAGGACGATGACGCAGAGGATCGGGTAGGCGAGCGCGACCGGGCGTGACCAGCGCAGCGCGGGCGTGCGCCACAGACGCAGGAAGCCGGCGATCCAGATCGGGACCAGGAACGGCGAGAGCTGGGCGATCTGGAGCGGGACGAACATGATCCGGTTCTCGGTGCCGTCGTCCTCACTGATGCCGCCGGCAACGGTCAGCTGGGGCCAGTCGTGGGTGGCTTGCCAGATGAGGTTCGGTAAGGCGACGACAGCGGCCAAGGCGATGCCGGCGGGGAGGTACCAGGTCTTGAGGATGCTGCGTGGACCGGTGACCAGTACGGCGATCAGCAGGGCCGCGAGGGGGAGAACCACCAGGTACTTGTTCTCCAAAGCGATGCCAGTGGTGAGACCCAAGGCGATCCACCAGCGGGCGTCGTCCGTGCGGAGCAGGCGGAGGGCGAAGAACGCGATCACCATCCAGGCCAGCAGGTCGAACGTCGCGGTCGAGACCATGTGTCCGGTGCCGAGGACGAAGCCGGCGAGCGCCGTACAGACTGCCGCGAGGATCTGGGCGTTGCGTTCGCCGGCGAGCTCGCGGGCGATCAGCGCGACGACGACCACGGTCAGCGCGGCGCTCAGCGTCGCGACGACGCGCAGGCCCATCGGGGTGTCGCCGAAGATCGTCATCGAGATCTTGGCGAGCAGTGGGGTGAGCGGCGGCTGGTCGGTGTAGCCCCAGGCGAGGTGGTCGGCCGCGACACGGAAGTACAACTCGTCGCGGTGGTAGCCGTACCGGCCGGACAGCGCGGTGAGCACGGCGGCGACCGCGAGGGCGATGAGAGTGACGGGGACGGTGGCGAAGGCAGGGACCGACGGGCGCGTCATGACGGAATGCTGCCAGTCGCGGGGGTCCGCAGCTAGAGGTCGAGCAGCTCGGGCGAACGCTCCCTTTCCAGGAGGATCACCCGGCCGGCGAGGGCATCGTCCTCGATCAGCCGTACGACGGCGTCGGTGAGCGTTCGCAACGGGATCAGAGTGGGTCCGCGCTCTTCGGCCACCAGCGCCTCGCGCTCGGCGATGCCGCGCTCGGTCGCCACCCAGTCCGGTACGACGCAGTTGACGCGGACCTGGTGAGATTCCCGCAGCGGCGCGAGGGTAGCGGTGAAGCGGATCAGGCCGGCCTTCGAGGCGCTGTACTCCGGGGAGACGTGCGGGCCCAGGCCGCGGCCGGCGGTCGAGCCGATGTTGACGACCGCGCCGCCGCCGGCCTGGCGCATGTGGTCGAGGACGAGTTGGGTCGCGAGCATCGGGGCGCGCAGGTTGAGGTCGAGGGAGGCCGACCAGCGGGCCGCGTCGGCGTCGGGGAAGCAGGGGCGCAGTACGGCGCCGCCGCCGGCGTTGTTCACCAGAATGTCGGGGCGGGTCTCGTCGAGGAGCCTCGTGAGTGCTTGGTCGTCGAGCAGATCGACGTGCTCGTAGCGAGCCACGGGCTGGGGCGATGGTCCGGCCGATGTACTGGTCGAGCCCTTGTTGATCGCTTCAGCGGCCTGGCGACCGGAATCGTCGATGTCGACCAGGACGACCTCGGCGCCCTCCTCGGCCAGGCGGGTGGCGATGGCCCGGCCCGTGCCCACCGCCGCGCCGGTGACGACGGCTCGCTTCCCGGAGATGTCCATGCCGACCACACTGCCCGGTCCTACCGACAGATTCCGGGTTGGTATGTCTCGGCATGTGCGAGGGCACTTGTCTGGAGTCGTGCTGGGTGATTTGGTATGTCAACCTGCCCGCCGACAGGAGGTTCGGATGACGCTGCTCTACGAGCGGATCAGCACGTACGTGCTGGAGCAGATCCGCAGCGGCGCGCTCGGGCCGGGGGACCGGGTCGCGTCGGAGATGGAGCTGGCGGCGCAGTTCGAGGTCAGCCGGATCACGTCGAAGCGGGCGCTGGAGGTACTGCGGGAGGCGGGCCTGATCGAGCGGGTGCGCGGCAAGGGCTCGTTCGTCGTACAGGACCTGCCGGATCTGAACGGCGTGACGACGCCGCTGCGCGGGCGGATCGCGGGCGGGCCCGCGCCGCGCCGACGGCCCGGGACGATCGGGTTGGTGATTCCGGACGTCTCCGAGGCGTACGGGCTCGAGCTGCTGCGTGCGATCGAGGAGCGCTGCGCCGACCACGGCGTCCACCTGCTCGTACGACGGACGCGCGGCCGGCAGCCGGACGAGGAGAAGGCCGTCGACTCGTTCGTCGCCTCGGGCGAGGTGGACGGGATGATCGTGTTCCCGGTGCACGGCGACTTCTACAACGCGAGCCTGCTGCGACAGGTGCTCGACGGATACCCGATCGTGCTGGTCGACCGCCATCTGTCCGGCATCCCGGTGTCGGCGGTCCACACGGACAACGTCGCGGCCGCTCGTGCGCTGACCGAGCGGCTGATCGAGCTCGGGCATCACCACATCGCGTTCGTCTCGCCGCCGCCGCAGAACACGTCGAGCATCGAGGAACGCCTGAAGGGTTTCCACGCCGCGTTCTCCGGGCGGGAGCCCGGCGAGCATCAGGCGCACCAGCTCATCACCTTGCGCGCGACTCTGCCCGGGTCGTTCACTCCGGAGCACGTGAGTGCCGACGTGGCGACGATCCGGGCGTTCCGCGCCGAGGCGCCGGAGGTGACGGCGTACGTCGCCTGCGAGTACAACCTGGCCCGGATGCTCGACCGCGCCTTCGCTCCGCCGGAAGCACAGGCGCCGAGCCCGCGACGCCCGGACGACCAGCGCGACGAACGCCGCCCGGTGATCGCCTGCTTCGACTCACCCGGCGACCCGATCTCCGGTGCGCCCTACCTGCACGTACGCCAGGACCAGGACGAGATGGGCCGCCAGGCCGTCGACCTCCTGCTGGCCCGGCTGCGCGGCGAGTCCGTCCCGAACCTCTCCCTGGTCCCGTTCCGGATTGTCGATGCCGACGACAACTGACTTTCGGCAGTACTGCGGTGACGTCGTCGATGTGTAGCGTCGGAGGGTGACGTGGCAGCGGGCGGGTGACCTCGGGTTGTGGGCCGGCCTGTCGTTCCTGGTCGTGGCGGAGGGCGGCTCCCGGAGCGATCCGGCCTGGCGCACAGGCGCCTGCGTCGCGCTGTTGGCGGTCGCCGTCCTGCTCCGGCGGTCGCGGCCGCTGACTGCGTTCGCCGTACTGATCCTGCCCGAGGCTGTGCTGGTCGGCCTCACGATGGGCACGACGTCGGGTACGCCGATCGCGTTCATCCCGGCGATGTCGACCCTCGCGTACCTGGCGGGACGGCGGGAGACGCAGCTCAGGTTCTTCGTCGCGCTGACGAGTGGATCGGTGACGTTGCTGCTCGCGCTGCGGCTGATCCTGTTCCGCGACGTCGGGGTGGCCGACACGGTTCTGAGCTGGCTGGCGATCGTGCTGCTCGCGCTGGTGCTGTGCGTGATGCCGTGGCTGATCGGCCGGTACCGCGCCCAGCAGGCGCTGCTCGCGACCGCCGGGTGGGAGCGCGCTGAGCGGATCGAACGCGAGCAGCGGCTGGAGATCGACCAGGTCCGGCTCAGGGAGCGCTCTCGCATCGCCGAGGACATGCACGACTCCGTCGGTCACGAGCTGAGCTTGATCGCGCTCCGCGCGGCGGCGCTCGAGGTGGACGCCGAGCTGCCCGAGCGACACCGCCGGGCCGCGACCGAGCTGCGGGAGGCCGCGGCGACGGCGACCGAGCGGCTCGGCGAGATCATCGGCGTACTGCGGGACGCGGACGCGCAGGCTCCCGTCGTACCGAGTGACGAGTCGGTGGCGGAGCTGGTCGATCGCGCTGCCGCGTCCGGTCTGGCGGTGCGGTTGGTGCAGGAGGGTGCGGCCGAGCCGTCGCCGATGGTGGATCGCGCGATCCATCGAGTGGTCCAGGAGTCGCTGACCAACGCCAGCAAGCACGCGCCCGGCGCCGAGGTCGTCGTCACGCTGACCCGCGCCGAGGACGAGGTCGTGGTGAAGATCGCCGACACGGGTGCCACGCGTACTGTGCCGGAGGTTCCGTCGAGCGGCACCGGTCTCGCGGGCCTGGCCGAACGCATTCGCCTGGTCGGCGGCAGCCTGACCGCAGGGCCGCGCGGCGACATGAGCGCCGGAGCACGCGGCGGCGCGGGCGCGGGGACGGCCGAGCGGTTGCCGAGTGGCGGTGGGTTCGAGGTGGTGGCCCGCGTTCCGCGGAGTGGCGGCCGGCCCGAGCCTGTCGTCGACGTGCGGTCGGCGACGGCCGACGAGAGAGACGTCGTACGACGCCGCGCGCGGCGCGGGCTGATCACCGCGTTGCTGGTCCCGACCGGGTTGGCGGTCGGGATCGGGGCGATTGCCCTGGGCTACTACTTGGTGGCCGGGTACAACTCGGTGCTCCCGCCGGCGCAGTACGACGCGTTGCGGCTCGGGCAGAGCTTCGCCGAGGTCGAGGCGGTGCTGCCGCGGATGCAGATGATCGATCCGCCGAAGGAGCGCGTGACCGAGCACGACGGCTGGACCTGTCGTTACTACCGCCCCGACGGGCCGTTCTCGATCAACTACGCGTACCGGCTGTGCTTCGAGGACGACAAGCTGGTCGCCAAGGAGATGGTGCAGACCGGGTCGGTCCAGCCGACCGTGGAGGGCTACACCCCGGGACCACAACCTGAAGGGGCACGATGATCCGCGTCTTGCTGGCCGACGACGAGGCGATGGTCCGGGCGGGAGTCCGGGCGATCCTTGCCTCCGACGACGAGATCGACGTCGTGGCCGAGGCCGGCGACGGCGCGGAGGCGGTCGAGCTGGTGCAGAAGCACCGGCCGGACGTCGCCGTACTGGACATCCGGATGCCGCGGATGGACGGGCTGGCGGCGGGAGCCGAGATCCGCCGGACGGTGCCGGAGACGGCGGTGGTGATCCTGACGACGTTCTCCGAGGACGCCTACATCGCGAGGGCGCTGGGCGACGGCGCGAGCGGGTTCCTGCTGAAGTCGGGGGACCCGCGGGAGCTGATCGCCGGGCTGAAAGCTGTCGCGGAAGGGGCGGCGTACCTGTCGCCGAAGGTCGCGCAGCGGGTGATCGCTGAGCTCGGCGCCGGGACCGGCGGTGGCCGGATGGCCCGGGCCGCCGAGGCGAAGGAGCAGGTCGGCGTACTGACTCCGCGGGAGCGGGAGGTGCTGTCGCTGGTCGGTGCTGGGCTCTCCAATGCGGAGATCGCCGCCCGGTTGTTCCTGGTCGAGGGGACGGTCAAGGCGTACGTCAGCGCCGTACTGACCCGGCTGGACGTGAAGAACCGGGTGCAGGCCGCGATCATCGCCTACGAAGCCGGTCTGGTGAGCTGAGTTCCCCTTGTTGCCTGATGCGGCAACTGGGTACAGGCCCTGCCATGGCCGGAAGGAGCCGCCGACGCTCCGGCGGGTGACACCCGGTAGACACTTGGTCATGGGATAGTGGGACCTCCCGGCGGGACGGTTGCCGGGGAGGACCAGCAGAGCCGGGGCGGCGGCACGCCTCGTTGAGAGAATCAGGGGATCCAGGTCGTGACCGACTCGCACAACTCCGGACACCACAAGGACCGGGAAGCGGCGGCGGCCGAGGTCCGGAGGATGTGGCAGCCCACGCCGTCCTGGAGCCAGCCGGACCCCGGTGCCCAGGCCGAGCCCGAGGACACCGAGCCGGCCGAGGAGAACCAGGACGCGCTCGCCCAGGAGTTCCCGGGCGACTCGTGGTCCAGGCCGAGCCAGCCGGGCCAAGCCACGCCGTACAGCGGACAGCCGGACGAGGCTCCTGCCAGTACGCCGGGCGCCCACAGCGCCGGCCCGAGCAGCAGCCCCGCCGGCAGCAGCACCGGTACGCCGGGTGCGCACAGCGCGCCTGAGCCCGAGGCCAACCCCTGGGGCTCCAGCAAGCCGAGCACCGGCGAGGCCAGCTCGTGGAGCATCGCCAACCCGGGCTCAGCCACTGGCGCCCCCACCGGCACCCCTGCAGCGGCCGCTCCTCCCGCCGCTGACCCCTGGACGCAGCCGGCCGAGCAGCCTGCTCAGCAGCAGGCGCCGCAGGCCCCGCAGCTGTCGCAGACCGCCCAGCAGTTCTTCCCACAGGGCGTCCCGAACCAGCACCCCCCGCAGGCTCCTCGCGAGGTCTCGTACCGCGCCGAAGAACTGATGCAGGCGCTGCCGTTGCCGCGCGAGGCTCCGGCCGAGCGTGGTGTCCGCAGCGTGCTGCGCCTGCGTCCGGGTAGCTCCGAGCGCGTCGAGCGGATCGCCCGCGCGACCGCGGCGACGGCGTTCCGGCGTCCGGTGACGATCACGATCGCCAACCCGAAGGGCGGCTCGGGCAAGACGCCGACCACCCTGCTGCTGGCCGGTGCGCTCGGTCAGGCCCGTGGTGGCGGTGTGGTGGCCTGGGACAACAACGAGCTGCGCGGCAACATGCACCTGCGCACCCACGACACCAACGCGCGCTCCACGGTCACCGACCTGCTGCAGGCGATGCCGATGCTGACCCAGCCGGATGCCCGGCTCGGTGACGTCGCGGCGTACCTGCGGCACCAGGTCGCCGGCCAGTACGACGTGCTGACGTCTGCGACCACGACGTACTCCCAGATCGAGGCCAAGGACTTCGACCAGATCCACCGGCTGCTGAGCCGCTTCTACAAGGTGCTGGTGATCGACACCGGCAACAACGAGGGCTCCAGCAACTGGCGCGAGGCGATGCGGGCGTCCGACGCGCTCGTCATCCCGATCAAGTGGAAGAGCCTGTCCTGCGCGGCCGCCGTGCAGATGCTCGAGGAGCTCGACCACCAGGGTCCCGAGGCCCAGCGGCTGATCCGGCGTGCGGTCATCGCCGTCAGCAACGGTCCCGGCGACGTCAACAAGGAGGTCGAGAAGCAGTTGCGCCCGTACTTCGAGTCGCGCGCCGCCGCTGTCGTCGACATCCCGACCGACCCGCACATCGCCGCCGAGGGCGCGCTGGACCACTCCGCCCTGCAGCCGGCCACCCGGCGTGCCGGTCTGGAGCTGGCGGCCAAGGTCGCCGAGCAGATCACCATCGCGCTGAACGTTCCTCGCTGATCCAGCACTGAGCCCCCGACCAGGAACTGGTCGGGGGCTTTGTTGTGCTCAGGCGTCGCGCTGCTGGAGTACCCGCAGTCCCAGGGCCAGTCCGCCGACAGCCCACAGCACCAGGACGACGAGGCTCGCTCCTGGTGACAGGGGATCGCCCGACCCGTCCAGGAAGCCGTTGCCGGCGCCACCGGGCAGCAGTGCGGACAGCCACTGCAGCGCGCGGATGCTGCTCTGCCCGAGCATCATCGGTACGACGAGCAGCAGCAGGAACGCCGCCGTCAGAGTGCCTGCCGTGTTCCTGATGAAGAACGCGATGCCCGCGGTGAACAGTCCGGCCAGTGTGGCGTAGAGGCCGATCTGCAGCAGGTCGACGACGAGTGCAGACGCAGTCCAGTCCGCCCAGCGACCGGCAGCGAGGCCGGCGCCGATAGCGGCGACCAGGCCGAGCAGTGCGCCGTACAGGAAGAGCACGGGGGCCAGGACGAGCGCCTTACCCAGTACGACGTCGCGGCGTACCGGCGTCCACTGCAGCGTGCTGCGGATGCTGCCGGTCGCGTACTCCGACGTCACCGGGACCATCGCGAAGGCCGCGATGACCACCTGCACGATCATCAGCGCGCCGATGGCCATGCCACCGACCTCCGACGGCTCGACCAGCTGACCCGGCGCCGGGTTGTCGCGCTCGTACGCCGCGCTGAAGCCGAGCTGGAGTCCCAGCAGACCGGTCAGCAGGACGGCCCCGACGACGTTGAGCCAGGTGGAGCGGACCGACCAGAGCTTGGTCCACTCGGCGGCGACGGAGCCGCGCAGACCGGCGGCCGTCGACCTCTGGTGGACGGTGATGGTTGCCGTACTCATCCTTCTCCTACGGTTGTGAGCTCGACCTCGACCTCAGGTTCAGGGGCTGCTTGACGGGTACGGCGCTTGCGCCGCTGGTGCCGGACGAGCTCGACCAGCAGGGTCACCGCGAGGGCCAGGCCGATGCCGAGGACCACACCCTTCAGCGGGTTGTCCTCGAAGGCCTTGCCGCCGATGTAGCCGACCAGCGAGCAGTAGACGCCCCAGCTGATCGCAGCGAGTCCGGCGAAGAAGCTGAACTTGCGGGCGGGGTAGCGGACCGCGCCCATGGTCAGCGTGACCGCGGTGCGGCCACCGGGGACGTAGCGGGCGACCACCAGGACCAGTCCGCCGCGTTCAGCCAGTGCGGTGCGGGCCCACTGGGTCATGGCGTACCGCTTGGTGCCTGGCTTGGTCCTCTCGATCAGCCGGCCTCCCGCGCCCCGGCCGAGGAAGTAGGACACGTGGTCGCCGAGGAACGCACCCGCTGCGGCGACCGCGATCACGCCGTACAGGTTGGGCTCCCCGGTGGCCGCGAACACTCCGGCCGTGACGACCAGGGTCTCGCTCGGGATCGCCGGGAAGAACCCGTCGAGTGCCGCGAAGCCGAACAGGGCCACGTAGATCCACCAGGAGGACATCAGCTCCTCGGTGAAGTGCAGGATCGCATCAGCCATCACGCCACCTCGGCAGCGACGCCGTACTGGACGCTGTCGGCCGTCAGCTCCATGTAGGCCTCTTCCAGCGACGCCTGCTTCGTGGACAGCTCGTGCACCCGTACGCCGAGCTCGTAGGCCAGGTCGCCGACGCGCTCGACCGGTACGCCGCTGACGACGAGCTGGTCGGCCTTGGACTCGACCTGCTCGGCCTCACCGGTCAGCCGGTCGCGCAGCGCCGCTCTGGCCGTGGCGTCGGGGACCCTGACGTGCACGGTGGTCCGCGACGACCCGGCGATCACCTCGGCGATCGGTGCGTCCGCGATGAGCCGGCCGCGGCCGATCACCACGAGCTGGTCGGCGGTCAGCTGCATCTCACTCATCAGGTGGCTGGACACGAACACGGTCCGGCCCTCCGCCGAGAGCGAGCGCATCAGCTGGCGGACCCAGCGCACGCCGTCCGGGTCGAGCCCATTGACCGGCTCGTCGAACATCAGGATCTCCGGGTCACCGAGCAGGGCGCCGGCGATGCCGAGCCGCTGGCCCATGCCGAGCGAGAACTGCCCTGCGTGCTTGCCGCCGACCTCGTCGACGCCGACGATCCGCAGCACCTCGTCGACCCGGCTGACCGGTACGCCGTTGCTGCGGGCCATCGCGACCAGGTGGTTGCGCGCCGACCGGCGCGGGTGCAGCGCCTTGGCGTCGAGCAGCGCGCCGACCTTGGCCAGGGGGACCGGCCACTCGGCGTACGGACGGCCGTCGACCAGGGCCTGGCCGGCGGTGGGACGGTCGAGGCCGAGGATCATCCGCATCGTGGTGGACTTGCCGGCGCCGTTCGGGCCGAGGAAGCCCGTCACCCGGCCCGGCGAGATGGTGAGGTCGAGCGCGTCCACGGCGGTCGTTCCGCCGTACCGCTTGGTGAGTCCTGCGAGGGTGATCACGGATGCCCTTCCGGTTCCTGGAGTGTGCTTCGAACCTAGGAATTCGACCGGGGTCGGCACATCGGACCAACGGCTGGAAGGACCCCCGACTTTCGTCAGGTCGCAGCTACGACCGGGGGATCCCGGCAGGGCCTGTGGATGGCGTGTGAGGTGGCGGCGGTGATGTCGATACCATCACTGCGTGACCGGCATCCCGGCCGATCGCGCCAACCCGAGGAGAGCAACGTGTCGGAAGTCAAGGTCCATCTGATCGGCGTCGAGGGCGAGGCTGAGCGGAGTGTGACCGAGACGACGACGATCGGGGAGCTGTTCGCCGAGCTGTTCGGCCAGGACCGCTCCGCCATCGCCGCTCGGGTCAACGGTGAGCTGCGGGACCTGTCCCGCGTCGTCGCCGACGGTGACGAGATCGAGCCGGTGAAGGCCGGGTCGGACGACGGCCGCGCGATCATCCGGCACTCGACGGCGCACGTGCTGGCGCAGGCCGTGCAGGAGCTGTTCCCGGCGGCGAAGCTCGGCATCGGGCCGCCGGTCGAGAACGGCTTCTACTACGACTTCGACGTCCCGACTCCGTTCACCCCGGAGGACCTGGGTGCGCTGGAGAAGAAGATGCAGCAGATCATCAAGGAGCGGCAGCGGTTCGCCCGCCGGGTGGTCTCCGACGACGACGCGCGCACCGAGCTGGCGGCCGAGCCGTACAAGCTCGAGCTGATCGGGATCAAGGGCTCGGCGGCCGACGCTGCCGAGGGCGCCTCGGTCGAGGTCGGTGGCGGCGAGCTGACGATCTACGACAACGTCCGGCGCGACGACAGCGTCGCCTGGAAGGACCTGTGCCGCGGGCCGCACGTGCCCGCGACAGGGTACTTGGGCAACTTCAAGCTGATGCGGACGGCAGCGGCGTACTGGCGGGGGAGCGAGAAGAACCCGCAGCTGCAGCGCATCTACGGCACGGCGTGGGAGTCCCGCGACGAGCTGAAGGCGTACCTGAACCGCCTGGAGGAGGCCGCCAAGCGCGACCACCGCAAGCTCGGGACCGAGCTGGACCTGTTCAGCTTCCCCGACGAGATCGGCTCCGGGCTGGCCGTGTTCCACCCCAAGGGCGGCGTGCTGCGCAAGGTGATGGAGGACTACTCCCGCCAGCGTCACGTCGAGGACGGGTACGAGTTCGTCTACTCGCCGCACATCACCAAGGCGCAGCTGTTCCAGACCTCGGGCCACCTCGACTGGTACGCCGACGGCATGTACCCGCCCATGCACCTCGACGAGGAGCGCGGGCCGGACGGTGAGATCCGCAAGCAGGGCCAGGACTACTACCTGAAGCCGATGAACTGCCCGATGCACAACCTGATCTTCGACGCCCGTGGCCGGTCGTACCGCGAGCTCCCGATGCGGCTGTTCGAGTTCGGCACGGTGTACCGGCTGGAGAAGTCCGGCGTGATCCACGGGATGACCCGGGCCCGCGGCTTCACGCAGGACGACGCGCACATCTACTGCACCCGCGAGCAGATGCGCGACGAGCTGAAGAACCTGCTCACCTTCGTGCTCGGGCTGCTGGCCGACTACGGCCTGGACGACTTCTACCTCGAGCTGTCGACGAAGAACCCGGACAAGTTCGTCGGGTCCGACGAGGTCTGGGAAGAAGCGACCGAGACGCTGCGTGAGGTTGCCGAGTCGTCAGGTCTCGAGCTGGTGCCGGACCCGGGTGGCGCGGCGTTCTACGGGCCGAAGATCTCGGTCCAGGCCCGCGACGCGATCGGCCGGACCTGGCAGATGTCGACGATCCAGCTCGACTTCAACCTGCCGGAGCGCTTCGAGCTGGAGTACACGGCTTCCGACGGTTCGCGGCAGCGGCCGGTGATGATCCACCGCGCGCTGTTCGGTTCGATCGAGCGGTTCGTCGCGGTCCTGACCGAGCACTACGCCGGCGTCTTCCCGCCGTGGCTCGCGCCGGTGCAGGTGATCGGCATCCCGATCACCGACGGGCACGTCGACTACCTGTTCGAGATCGCCCAGCAGCTCAAGGCCCAGGGGATCCGGATCGAGGTCGACGCCTCCGACGACCGGATGCAGAAGAAGATCCGCAACGCCCAGAAGGCCAAGGTCCCGTACATGCTGATCGCCGGCGACGAGGACATGGCCGCCGGGTCGGTCTCCTTCCGCTACCGCGACGGTTCGCAGAAGAACGGCATCCCGATCGCCGACGCGATCGCCGAGATCGTCGAGTCGGTCCAGAAGCGCATCCAGGTATGACGGACCAGCCGCCCGGTTCGCCGTACGAGCCCGAGAACGTGGTGCAGCAGGACGGAGTCGGCGACGCCGACCCGTTCCTGCGGCTGTGGACGCCGCACCGGATGGCGTACATCGCCGGTGAGAACAAGCCGACCAGCGACGCCGAGGGCGCCTGCCCGTTCTGCCGGATCCCGTCGCTGCCGGACGCCGACGGGCTGATCGTGCAGCGGGCCGAGGCGGCGTACGCCGTACTCAACCTGTATCCGTACAACCCCGGGCATCTGATGGTCGTGCCGTACCGGCACGTCGCGGACTACACCGAGCTGACGCCCGCGGAGGTCGCCGACGTCGCGCGGCTCACGCAGGAGGCGATGGTCGCCGTGCGCGAGGTGTCGGCGGCGCACGGCTTCAACATCGGCATGAACCAGGGCGAGATCGCGGGCGCGGGGATTGCTGCCCACCTGCATCAGCACGTGGTGCCGCGGTGGGGTGGCGACACGAACTTCATGCCGGTCATCGGGCAGACGAAGGTGCTGCCGCAATTGCTGGCCGACACTCGGTCGCTGCTGGCGAAGAACTGGCCTAGTAGTTAGTCGGTCGACCGACGGGTCGAGCAGCACGCGCCCGACCGTCCGCTTGGCTGCTGGTCAGGGTGCGCCGCGGGGGACTTGGGCTGTGCGCGGCTGCGACGGGCGTCCGCGTGGTCTGACGTCAGCGGAGCGCGACGCCCAGCGTTCAGCGTTCAGCGGAAGAGGGGGAGGAGAGGCTCGACGATGTCGAGCAGGGACTCCAGGGGGATCTCGCGGGATGGGTCGGTGAGGGCACTGACACGGACGACCCGGCGGCCGTTGCGGAAGACGAGTTCGCCCTGGTCGGGCAGGTAGTAACCCGGTCGGCCGATCGGGGCTGAGCGAGGTGGGGGAGTCTGGCGCGCTTCCGGGATCGAGTCGGTGTGGATCGATTCGACGATCGCGACCGTGGCCTCGGTGGTGCCCCAGATGCAGGTGAGCGCGCCGTGGACGCGGTAATCGCGGCGGAGTTGGACCAGTACACCGATGAAGCGCTCGGCCATCGCGTTGGAGAGCTGGCACGCTGCGTCGGACTGGCGGGCCGGGCGAAGGACCTGCGGTACGGCGTTGCGGACCGAGACGGCGACGCGGAGGAGTTCGCCGTCCGGGAGACCGGAGGCGGTCGTGATGCGGACGATCCGGTTGGTGGTCTCGAAGACGATGCCGGTGCCGCTGGTTCGCGCGCCGGGGCCGAGGTCGCGGGCGGCGCCGCCGAGCTTGTCGGCCGGTTCGAACATGCCGAGGGTGTTGGCGACGCGTTCGAGCGTGCCGGGCGGCGCCGCGAGTGAGCTGACGCCGATGACGGCGGGCAGGCCGCCGACGACCAGCGTGCACAGGTCGAACGCCGGCAGGCCGCCGTCGTTCCAGCCGAACGGCTTGGCGATCCATTTGCTGCTTGGTCGCTTGACGAGGTTTCCGGGAGCGGCGACCGCCGTACAGGCGTGTTTGCCGGACTGGCCGACGGTGCCGTCGACGCCTTCGGGCTGTGGTGGCGCGATCACGGTCGGGACGGGGGTGACCGGCCGGGGTGGTTCGGGCGGCTCTTCGTTGGCTCGATGCGCGACCGAGCACCCGGCCAGCAGTACGACGGCCAGGCACCAGCTGACTACCGGTCGGGCTGTGGGCATGGGGGCCTCCGCAGCCGGGGACGAGGCCGGCTGAGCCCATGGTGCGCCTCCGCGGTGCGGGTTCGCCAGTGCTGCCGGAGCGGCTGAAACCGGTCCCGGAGTGTTCCTGTCACCCGATGGTGATCCGGCTGGACTACGATCGCGTCGCCATGCTTAACAGATTCCGGCAGTTCTGGACCAAGGTGATCTCACCGATCGCCAACCTTCTGCTGCGCCTCGGCGTGAGCCCGGACGCGGTTACCCTGGTCGGCACGATCGGCGTGTGCGCGGGTGCGCTGGTGTTCTTCCCGCGCGGCCACATCTGGCTGGGTGCCGTGGTGATCACGCTGTTCGTGTTCTCCGACCTGATCGACGGCTACATGGCCCGCACCTCGGGCACGTCGTCGAAGTGGGGCTCCTACCTCGACTCCACGCTCGACCGCCTCGGCGACGGCGCCATCTTCGGCGGGTTGGTGCTGTTCTACGCCAACTCCGAGGCCGGCGACTCGACGCTGATGGCGGCGGTGACTCTGTGGGCGCTGGTGATGGGTGCGACGACGTCGTACGCGCGCGCCAAGGCCGAGAGCCTCGGCCTGCACGCCAGCGGCGGCCTCGCCGAGCGGTCCGACCGGTTGGTCGCGGTGCTCGTAGTCGGCTTCTTCTCCGACGTGCTGAATTTGCCGATCCTGCTGAAGATCATCCTGTGGGCGCTCGCCGTCGCGAGCACGATCACGGTCGTCCAGCGCACACTGTCCGTCCGCAAGCAGGTCCTCGCCGACCCGGCGAACGCGGGGCTCGGTACGCCGCCGGCAGCTCCGGGTACGCCGGGAGCGCCGCCCGCGGGTGCCCCGGACTCTGACACCCCGGATGTTCCTGGGGGCGCGACTCCGGGGCCGGATCAGCCCGGTCCTTCGTCGAGTTCCTGAGTCGTGGACGGGCTGCGGCAGCGGGCGGTTGACCTGGCGTTTGCCTTGGCGTGGGCGCTGGTACGGCGGCTGCCTGAGGCGGTGGTGACCTGGGTGTTCACGCGGGTCGCCGACTTCGTCGTACGGCGTGATGGCAAGGGTGTACGACGGCTGCGCGGCAACCTGGCGGTGGTTCGTCCGGAGGCGTCGGCCGAGGAGCTCGACGGGCTCGTGCGCGCCGGGATGCGGTCGTACCTGCGCTACTGGCAGGAGGCGTTCCGGCTGCCCGAGTGGTCCGACGAGCGGATCGTCGGCCGTGTCCGCACGGTCAACGAGGAACGCCTCCGCGACGCGCACGCCGCCGGCAAGGGTGTGATCTGCGCGCTCCCGCATCTCGCGAACTACGACCACGCCGGCGCCTGGGCGGGCCGGACCGGCATGCCGGTGTCGACCGTCGCCGAGCGGCTGAAGCCGGAGTCGCTGTTCGACCGGTTCGTCGCGTACCGCGCGAAGCTCGGCATGGAGGTGCTGCCGCTGACGGGCAGCGACGAGCACGTGTTCGGCGTACTGGCCGAGCGGCTGCGTGCCGGCGGTTTCGTCTGCCTGGTCGCCGACCGGGACCTGTCGGAGCGCGGTGTGCCCGTCGAGTTCTTCGGCCGCAAGTCCCGGATGCCCGCGGGCCCGGCGGCGCTGAGCGTCCGCACCGGAGCCCCGCTGATCCCGGCAACGCTGCACTACGACGGGCTGGATCTGGTGATCACCTTCCACCCGCCGATCCCGCGCGACGGCGGCCCGGCCGCGATGACCCAGCGCTGCGCCGACGCGTTCGCCGAAGGCATCGCCGCCCACCCGCAGGACTGGCACATGCTCCAACGCATCTTCCTGGACTGACCGGGCGCCCCGATGGTCACGCTGCCCGCACACCCTCCGCACGATCGAGCCCCGACGATGGACGGCCCGGGGATGCCGCTCGAGGCGCACGCTCCGCGTGATCGGGCCTCGTCCACGGTCGGTCCGCGGATGCTGCTCGGGGCGCATCCTCCGCAGGATCGAGCTTCGATCACGGTCAGCCCGCGGGTGCTTCGCGGGTACTCTCCGCGCGATCGAGCCTCGTCCACGGTCGGTCCGCGGATGCTGCTCGCGCACCCACCCCATGGGCGCGCGATGACCAGCCGGGCAGGCCGGACGTGAAGATCGGGATCGTCTGTCCGTACTCCCTTGGCACCCCCGGCGGCGTGCAGAACCATGTCCGCGATCTCGCCGAGGCCCTGCTGGCCCGCGGGCACCAGGTCTCCGTGCTCGCTCCGGTCGACGACGACCAGGCTCCGCCGTACGTCGTCTCAGCCGGTCACGCCGTTGGCGTCCCTTACAACGGCTCAGTCGCCCGCGTCACCTTCGGCCCCCGTACCGCCGCGCGCGTCCGCAGTTGGCTCGCCGACGGCCACTTCGACGTCGTCCACGTTCACGAACCGACCACCCCGAGTGCCTCGATCCTCGCGTTGTGGGCCGGCGACGGGCCGTTCGTCGCGACCTTCCACACCTGGCAGGTCCGCTCTCGCGCGATGAGTGCCGCGTCCGGGCTGCTGCGGCCGGCGCTGGAGAAGATCGACGCGCGGATCGCGGTCTCGGAGAACGCGCGCTCGATGATGGTCCAGCACATCGGCGGCGAGGCGGTGGTGATCCCCAACGGACTGTACGTCGACCGCTTCGCGGGCCGCGTCCGCCCCGAGTGGCGCGGCGACGACGGCACGATCAGCTTCATCGGCCGGATGGACGAACCGCGCAAGGGCCTCGCCGTCCTGCTCGCCGCCGTACCCGCGCTCGTCACGCAGCGGCGCGGGCTGAAGGTGCTGGTCGCCGGGACCGGTCAGGGTGAGGAGGCGCGGCGCTCGCTGCCGCCGTACTGCCGGGACAATGTGCTGTTCCTGGGTGCGATCGACGACGAGGCCCGCGCGGACATGCTGGCCGGGTCGGACCTGTTCGTCGCACCGCACCTCGGCGGCGAGAGCTTCGGCATCGTGCTGCTGGAGGCGATGGCCGCGGGCGCTCCTGTTGTCGCGAGCGACTTCACCGCCTTCCACCAGGTCCTGGACGGCGGCCGCCTGGGCGAACTTTTCGAGCCGGGCTCGCCGGACGCGCTCGTCGCCGCCTGCCTGCGCCTGCTCGCGTCGCGCGACGAACGCGACAAGCTGCGCGACGCAGGCCTGACCGCCGTACGGCGGTACGACTGGTCGATCCTCACCGACGAGATCCTCGCCGTCTACGAGCTGGTCGCGAGGTAGGACGAACTCCGGCGCCGGCGACGAGTGCGCCGCGCGGTAGACGAGAGGCCGCGCCGTGCACGCGCTCGTCGCGCGACAGGACGAGTTACGAGCTGGTCGTCCCGTAGTCGGCCAGTCCGACGAAGATCCCCGCCGGCCCGCGCAGGTAACAGAGCTTGATGCTGTCGTTGTACACCGCGATCTCCCCGACCAACTCACCGCCGTGCACGCGCAGACGATCGACCACATCCTCGATCCCCTCGACGCGGAACATCACCCGGTGCATCCCGACGATGTTGTGCGGCGGGTTCTCCGGCGTCGCGGGCAGCGCCGCCGGGCTGAGGTACTGCGCCAGCTCCAGCCGTCCGGACCCATCCGGCGCCCGCATCATCGCGATCGCGCACCGGACACCCTCAAGTCCGACGGACTGATCGGCGAACGGTCCGCTGACCTCCGCCGTGCCCTCCAGCTCCAGCCCGAGCTCGGCGAAGAAGGCGACGGCGGCGTCCAGGTCGTCGACGACGATGCCGACGTTGTCCATGCCCTGAAGCGTCAAGGTGGTTCTCCTTGGTAGTCGTGCGGCCGGTGGTGGCCGCTTTCACCCCTAGGACGAAGCCGCCACGGCGTCCTCGACATCCAGGAGCAGAATTCTTTCGGAGCTAGTTCGGCCGGCTGCGGAACGCGTCGAGAAGTGTCGCGCGAGACTCGGGCGACAGAGCGTCGGCGGGCAGCGCGTCCAGCGCCTGAGTGGTCTGCCGGACCTGGTCGAGGTAGCGCTCGCAGTCGTCACACCCGGGAAGGTGATCGACGAACGCCTGCTCCTCGGCGGGAGTCAGCGCGCGTTCCAGGTACGCCGTCACCTGCTCGACGAACTGCCGGCACTCGAGCTCGTTCACGAGGTCTCCTCCTGGGTGTAGTACGTCTCCAGCTTCGCGCGCACGAACGCCCGGGCGCGGTGCAGCAGGACCCGCTGGTTCGCGGCGGTGATCTCGAGCAGTGCGCAGACCTCGTCGGCCGGCCAGCCCTCGGCGTCCCGCAACGCGATCACCACCCGCTGCCGCTCGGGCAACTGCTCCAGGGCCGCGATCAGCAACCCACGCACCTCGTCCGTCAGCACCACGCCCTCCGGCTCAGGCCAGACTGCCGGCGGCTCCCACCAGTGCCCCGGGAACGGTTGATCGGCCGACTGGAACCGCCGCGGGTCAACGGTCGCCTGTTCCGTGGCCAGCTCCGAGCTCGGAACCATCCGGTGTTCCCGGCTGCCGCGCCGCCGGGCGGTGTTGGTGAGGATCCGGTAAACCCACGTACGCAGCGACGAACGCCCCTCGAAGCGGTCGATGCCTTCGATGACCGCGACCCAGGTCTCCTGGACGACCTCGGCGGCCGACGCCTCGGTGGACACGTAGCTCCGGGCCAGGCGCAGCATGCCGCCGGACCAGCGGTCGAGAACGAGGGCGAAAGCGCTCTCGTCCCGCTCGCACAGCCGGCATACCAGCACCTTGTCCACGGGCAGGTCGTCCATCGACTCAGGCTAGTGATCGAGCCGGTCGAACGAGAACCCACAGCAGCGAAGCGCCGGCGAAAACCACCGCACCCGCCAGCAACCACCCCGCGGCGTACACGTCCGCCTCCTGTGTGACAGCCCCGAACCCGAGCGCGAACGGCGTGAACAGCATCCACGAGACCGCACTGATCCCCGAGGCGACGCCGGTCCGGATGGTCGAGTCCACGGCGTCGTGCACCAGATGGCTCACATGGATCCCGATCACCACGACCAGCAGGGTCAGCATGACCACAGCGATGGTCACCACAGCGAGACTCCCGCTCGTCAGCAGTACGGCCGCGCACCCCAGCATCACCAGTACGACGGTTGCCACCGGCAAGCGCCGGTGCAGGTGCAGCCGCCCGGCCAGCAGCCCGCCGAGACCGAGCGCACCGACGACACCGGCCCAGAAAGGTCCGTAGAACCCCGCCGGCGCCGAGAGCTCGATCAGCCACAGCGGCCCGAACTCGTACATCGCCTGCAGGATCAACGCCGCCGTCACGGCCGCCGCGGCGATCGGAACCAGCCGCCCGCGATGCAGGATCGCGCGCGCCGTCGTCCGGAGGTGCTCGCGCAGCGGAGAGCGCTCACCCGCCTCGTGCAGCCGCGGTTCGCGGAACCGGGAGAGCGCGATCAGCGACGCGGCCACGAACGGCAACGTGACGAAGTAAGTCAGCCGGGTCGACGAAACGGCCGCGATCCAGCCGCCGGCCAGCGCGCTCATCACCAGAGCGGCGCTCTCGAGCAGGCGGATCCGGCCGATCTCCCGCTCGTACGCCGTACTGGCGCCCGTCTCTTCGAGCACGGTGTCGTAGACGACCGCCTCGACCGTGCCGGAGTAGAGCGCGAAGTACAGCCCGAGCACCAGCGCCGCGACGATGTACGCGACGACGTTCTGGCTCAGCGCACCGATCAGTACGGCGACGAGCAGCGCGATCGCCGCCAGGACGAGAACGCCGCGACGCGACCACCGATCGGCCAGTACGCCGGACAGCACCTCCGCGACCGGCACCAACCCGGCGTACGCGGCGGCCATCACGCCGATCGTCGCGGCCTCGAACCCGATCTCGGTCATGAACAGCTTCTCGACCGGCACCCAGAACGCGACGCCCTGCAGGAACACCATCCAGCGCAGCGGGACCAGGCGCCTCCGCAGAGCGCTGGGACGAGTCGGTGTATCAAGAACTGCGGTCGGCATGACACTCCCTCGAGAGATTGCTGTCACCCGGTCAGTGTCAGCAACCCCCGGAAGCGTTACACCGCGCTCAGCGCAGCTCGGCCGCCGTCTCCGCGATCACGTTCATGTCACCCGGAGTCGGGTGCCACGGGAGCTGCAGCGGATCGTTCTTGTACCGCGGTACGACGTGCAGGTGGGTGTGGAAAACGCTCTGCCACGCGTCGGCGCCGATGCAGCTCAGCAGGTTCGCGCCGTCGGCGTCGAGCCGCTCGATCACCCGGCTCACCAGAGACTGGGCCAGCAGCGTCGCGGCCGTGAGGTCCTCGGCGGAGGTCTCGCGCAAGTCGGTCGAGTGCGCCCGCGGTACGACGAGCAGGTGCCCGCGCGTCGCCGGGTTGATGTCCATGAACGCGATCGCCCGGTCGTTCTCGGCCACCTGCTGCGACGGGATCGACCCCGCGACGATCCCGCAGAAAAGACAGTTCTCGGTCATGTCCCCACCCTAGAGCGTGCGGACAGGCGAACTCGGGCTGGCTTAGACTGCGCGGGCCGGGCTGACCCTGGTGGTGTGAGGCCTAGGAGGGGACGGGATGGCGGACGAGCTGTTGCGGCCGACGATCACGGCGAACGTGGATCTGTCGGTGCGGCCGTGGCGGTTGATGTCGCAGGCGTACGTCGCGTTCTTCGGCGGCGTACTCGCGGTGACGCTGATCGCGTTCCTCAACGCGCGCCGCCTCGGGGTGGACGCGGGCCGGCAACGGCAGATCCTCGCGGTCGGCCTGGTCGCGCTGGTGGTGTCGGCGGCTGTCGTCGTGTTCCTGACCGAGGATGAGGCGAACAGCGGTCTGCGGGTCGCGACCCGGGTGGTCGCTGTCGTGTGCTGCCTGGTGCAGCTGCGGATCCAGCGGCCGATGGATCGCGCGTTCCAGCTCCGTGGCACCGACTACAAGTCGCTCTGGGGACCGGGGATCGCCGCGGTGCTCGGGCTCGGGCTGGTGGAGCTCGTGCTGCTCGCCGTACTGGCGGTGGCGTTGTGAGTGAACCGACCGAGGCCCGCCTGCAGATGGCCGGCCACTGGCTCCAGATCGGCCACCCGGAACGCGCTCTCGACGAGCTCCAGGGCCTCTTGGGCGACGCGGCGATCGACTACCGCGCGTACCTCTTCCGCGGCGCCGCACTGCACGCGCTCGACCGCAACAGCGAGGCGATCGACGTACTGCGGGACGGCCTCAGCCATCACGGCCCGTTCCTGCCGCTGCTGCAGATCCTGGCCGCGGCGCTCCGCGCGGAAGGGCGGCTCCCCGAAGCCGAGGCCGCGCTACTCCAAGGACTCAGCCTCGATCCGAACGATCCCGACCTCCTGCTCGGCTACGCGATGGTCTGCCTGTCGGCCGGTCAGGCCGAGAAGGCCAGTGCGCTGGTCGAGCGGGCCGCCGCGCAGGCTCCGGAGAGCCCGCAGATCTCGGCCGCCCGCGCTCAGGTGGCGTTTGCCCTGGGCAAGGATCGCGACATGCACCGGCACTCGGAGAAAGCGCTCTCGCACGATCCCGACGACCCCGGCGCCCGCGCGCTGCACGGGACGTCCGCGATGCTCACCGGCGACGCGAACACGGGTTACCGCTCTCTCGCCTCCGCGGCCGCCTCCGATCCCGGCGACGCCGACCTGCGCGAGGCCGCCCGCGAGGCCCGGCTCGCGAACCATCCGTTGATGCGTCCGCTGCGCCCGTTCCAGCGGTTCAACCCGCTGGTCGTCTGGATCGCGGCCGTGGCGGTCATCTACGGACTCCGCCTGGCCGGCCTCCGGCCGCTCGCGGCGGTGGCGGCGATCGCGTGGTTCGGCTTCTGCATCTACTCGTGGGTGGCGCCGCCGTTGCTGCGCCGCTGGCTCAACCGGAACTGGTGACATGACGAACGACCGGATCTCCGCCCTGCGCAAGGCGGTCGAGGCCAACCCCGCCGACGTCCTGCTGCGGCTCGTCCTGGCCGAGACCCTGGTCGCTGCCGAGGAGACCGAGGCCGCGCTCGACCAGTACGTCGTACTGATGGAGCAGGGCGGTCTCCCGGAGGATCAGCTGGTCGCGGTCGGCGAGCTCGCGGCCGCGAACGGCCGGCTCGCGCTGCTGCGCAACTGTCTCGAGGCCGCGCGTCAGGCCGGAGTCGTCGAGGGCACCGGCCGCCTGCAGCAGCTCGTCGACGAGATGATCGCGACCCGAACCGGTGTGAAGGTGAAGGTCGGCCCGGAGGAGACCGGCGACGAATTCGTCAGCGACACGGCGAAGGAGACGACGACCTTCGACCAGGTCGGCGGGATGGACGAGATCAAGCGCGTGATCCACCGGATGGTGATCCTGCCGCTGAGCCGCCCCGAGCTGTACGAGAAGTACGGCCGGCGTTCCGGCGGTGGCGTGATGCTCTACGGTCCGCCCGGCTGCGGCAAGACGCTGCTCGCGCGGGCGACGGCGGGGGAGTGCGGGCTGCCGTTCGTCAACGTCCGGATCGAGGACGTGATGGACCCGTACCTCGGGGTCTCCGAGCGCAACCTGCACGCCGCCTTCGAGCGCGCCCGGGCGAATTCGCCGTGCGTGCTGTTCCTGGACGAGCTCGACGCGCTGGCCTTCGCGCGGCACAAGCACGGCGGCTCTGAGGCGCGCCGGCTGGTCGACGTACTGCTGCAGGAGCTGGACGCGATCGGCTCGGACAACAGCGGGCTGCTGGTGATGGCGGCGACGAACGCGCCGTGGGACGTCGACGAGGCGATGCTGCGGCCGGGGCGCTTCGACCGGGTGATCTTCGTTCCGCCGCCGGACGAGCCGGCCCGGGGCGACATCTTGTCCGTCGTACTGAAGGACGTGCCGTCGGCGGGGCTGGACCTGAAGTCGCTGGCCGCGCGGACGCCGATGTTCAGCGGCGCGGACCTGCGGGCGCTGGTCGAGCGTGGGGTGGACGCGGTGATCGACGAGGCGCTGGCGACCGGTGGTGAGCCGCCGTTGGGTATGCAGCACCTCGAGAAAGCGCTCCCCGCGGTGAAGCCGTCGACTCTGGACTGGCTGCACCGGGTGCGTTCGTACATCGAGTTCGCGAACCAGTCCGAGCGGTACGACGACGCGGCGGCGTACCTGAAGTCCAAGGACGTCCGGCGCCGGCTGTCCTAGACCTTCACCTTCGAGGCGGCCGAGTCCGGCATCGCCTCGTAGCGCGCGAACGACCGGGTGAACGACGCGGCGCCGTGCGACAGCGAGCGCAGGTCGATCGCGTACCGGGTGATCTCCACCTGCGGCACCTCGGCCTTCACCAGCGTGCGGTCGTCGCCGACCTTGTCGGTCCCGAGCAGCTTTCCGCGCCGGCCGGAAAGATCGCTCATCACCGCGCCGACCAGGTCGTCCGGCACCAGCACCGACACCAGGTCGACCGGTTCGAGCAGGTTCACCTTCGTCGCGTTCGCCGCCTCGCGCAGCGCCAGCCCGCCGGCCATCTGGAACGCCATGTCGGACGAGTCGACGCTGTGCGCCTTCCCGTCGAGCAGCGTCACCCGGATCCCGACCATCGGGTAGCCGGCGCCGACGCCCTTCTCCATCTGCGCCCGGATCCCCTTCTCCACGCTGGGGATGAACTGGCGCGGAACCGACCCGCCGACCACCTTGTCGACGAACTCGAAGTCGGTGCCCTCCGGATGCGGTTCCACCTCGATGTCGCAGACGGCGTACTGGCCGTGCCCGCCGGACTGCTTGACGTGCCGCCCGTGGCCCTTCGCCTTGCCGCCGAAGGTCTCGCGCAGCGGGACCCGCAGCTCGACGGTGTCCACCGAGACGCCGTACCGGTTGGCCAGAGCATCCAGTACGACGTCCGAGTGCGCCTCGCCCATGCACCACAGCACGATCTGGTGCGTCTCCGGGTTCTGCTCGATCCGCAGCGTCGGATCCTCGGCCGCGAGTCGTTGCAACCCACCGGACAGCTTGTCCTCGTCGGTCTTCGCGCGGGCCTGGACGGCGATCGGCAGCAGCGGTTCGGGCATCGTCCAGGGCTTGAGCACCAGCGGGTCGCCTCGGTCGGAGAGCGTGTCCCCGGTCTCCGCGCGGGTCAGTCGGCCGATCGCGCACAGGTCACCGGCGACGACGGCCGAGGCCGGGCGCTGCTGTTTGCCGAGCGGGAACGACAGCGTGCCGATCCGCTCGTCCTCGTCGTGGTCGGCGTGGCTGTTGGCCTCGCCGAAGAAGGACGTGAAATGGCCCGACACGTGAACCGTCGTGTCGGGCCTGATGGTGCCGGAGAACACCCGCACCAGGCTGACCCTGCCGACGTACGGGTCCGAGGTCGTCTTCACCACCTCGGCGAGCAGTGGGCCGGCGGGATCGCAGGTCAGCTTGCCCTTCGCGACGCCGTGCGGCGTGAACACCTCGGGCAGCTGGTGCTCCGGCGGCGACGGGAAGCCGCTGGTCGCGATCTCCAGCAACTCGCGCGTGCCGACGCCGGTGCCGCTGCAGACCGGGATCGCGGGGAAGAACGAGCCACGGGCGACTGCGCGCTCGAGGTCCTGGACCAGCACGTCCTGGCCGATCTCCTCGCCCTCGAGATAGCGCTCCATCAGCGACTCGTCCTCGGACTCCTCGATGATCCCCTCGATCAGCGTGCCCCGGTGCTCCTCGATCAGTTCGTCGTACGACGCCTCCGGTGGATGCGTGGTGCGCTTGCCGTCGGCGTACTCATAGTGCGTCTTCGACAGCAGGCCGATCACGCCGCGGCCGGCCGGGAGGTAGAGCGGCAGGACCTTGTCGCCGAACGCGCTCTGCGCGGCGGAGAGCGCGTTCTCGTAGTTCGCCCGCGCGTGGTCGAGTTTGGTGATCACGACCGCGCGCGGCATGCCGACCTGGTCGCACTCCTGCCACTGCGCCTTGGTCGGTTCGTCGACGCCCTCGTTGGCCGCGATCACGAAGAGCGCGCAGTCCGCGGCCCGCAGCCCGGCGCGCAGCTCGCCCACGAAGTCGGCGTACCCGGGAGTGTCGATCAGGTTCAGCTTGATGCCCTCGTGCATCAACGGCGCGAGGGCCAGCCCGACCGAGCGTTGCTGACGGATCTCGGCGTCGTCGCAGTCGCACACCGTCGTACCGTCGACGACGGTGCCGGCTCTCGTCAGCACGCCGGAGGCGACCAGCAACGCCTCGACCAGCGTGGTCTTGCCCGCGCCGGACGGACCGACGAGCACGACGTTGCGAATGGCGGCGGGGGTGTCCGCACCCGGCGCGCCCTGGGAAGTGTTCGCCTTGTCTGCCATGACGTTTCCTCCTGTTCGCCCACCATTCCCCCAAGCACCCGGTCTGCACAAGACCTCCTCGACCGTCAGGTCCGGGTGCGTTGGGTGACGGCGATGCAGGCCAGTACGACGACCGCCGCGACCGGGGCCAGGACCGGCAGGCCGACGACGGCTTTGGTGGTGAGATGGATCGGCTCGTGCGGTACGGCGAACGCGGTGACGACAACGGAGACCGGGAGGGCAGCGACGACGCCCCAGGCGATCACCCGCCCGCGCCTCGCCCTCCGGCGCCCGTGCGCGAGCAGCGTGCTCGCGGGCTGTGACGCCGGAGGACCATGCTGCGGCTGGCGTTCGGTTGGCGGAGCGTCAGGCCTGGTTGCTTGCCGGGATGCGGACCGGGTTGAACTGGTCCTGGATCCACTTCGGGTAGGCCGGGGCCGGGCGGCTGACGTCGTCGAGCTCGGTCAGGTCCTTCTCGGTGAGGGTCAGGTCGGCGGCCTGGATGTTGTCGTTGAGCTGGTCCAGCTTGCGGGCGCCGACGATCACGCTCGTCACCGCGGGCTGAGCGAGCAGCCAGGCGAGCGCGACCCGGGCCGGGCTGACGCCGTGCCGGTCGGCGACGTTCCGCAGGACGTCGACCACGTCGTACCCGTGCTCCTCGTCGAACGGGACGAAGTCGGCGCCGGTCTGAGCCCGGCGAGCCTGCGTCTCGCTGGTCGCGCCGCCGCGCTCGTACTTGCCGGTGAGGAAGCCGCCCATCAGGCCCTGCCAGACGGTCAGGCTGACGCCTTCCTCGAGCGCCATCGGCACCAGGTCGCCCTCGGCCTGCCGGGACAGCAGCGAGTAGTTGATCTGGTTGGCGACGAACTTGGACTGGTGGTTTAGGGCCGACAGTCCGAGCGCCTTGCTGATCTGCCAGGCCGCGAGGTTGGACGCGCCGAGGTACCGGACCTTGCCCTGCCGTACGGCGTCGTCGAGCGCGGCGAGGGTCTCCTCGAGCGGGGTGACGTGGTCCCAGTTGTGGATCTGGTACAGGTCGATGTGGTCGGTGCCGAGCCGGCGCAGGCTGTCCTCGAGCGAGCGCATGATGTGCAGGCGGGTCAGACCCTGGTCGTTCGGCCCCGGACCGACCGGCGCGAGCAGCTTGGTCCCGAGGATGACGTCGCGGCGGCGCTTGCCGAGCGCGCGGCCGAGCAGCTCCTCGCTCTCACCGTCGGCGTACACGTCGGCGGTGTCGATGAAGTTGACCCCGGCGTCGAGCGCCGTACCGACCAGACGATCGGTGTCGGCCTGGTTGAGCCCGCCGATCGCGCTGAAGACCGGGTGGTCCGCGCCCCCGAACGACATCGCGCCGAGACCGATCTCCGAGACCCAGACACCGGTCCGGCCGAGCTGACGGTATTTCATCACTTCTCCTTTAATGGACACTCTGTCTAAAAAAAGGCTACAGGACCACCCAAGGGCGGGTAGTGTGCGGGGGAGCCAGCCACCTTCCCGGAGATTCAGTGCCTTCGAACTCAGCCCCAGAGCCCGCCGACCGCCCGGCCTCCGCCGCCGTCGACCGTCCGGCGGCCTCCGCCTCGGCACCTGTCGGGCGTCCGGCCTCGGCCGAGGCCGACCTGTTCGCCGCGACCAGTCGTCTGCTGGCCGGCGGGGCGAAGTTCACCGAGCTCAACGCCCAGCAGATCGCGACCGAGGCCGGTGTCGCGCGGTCGAGCTTCTACGTCCACTTCCGCGACAAGCTCGACCTGCTGATCCGCCTCGCCGCGCAACTGACAGCACCGAACTTCGACACCGCCTCGTCCTGGCGCCCCGAAGACGGCGTCGAAGGCCTGACCGAAACGTTCGTAACCGTCGTAGCGGCGTTCCGGGAGAACGCAGCCGTACGGCGTGCGGTCTCAGAGGCAGCGGCGTACGACGACACTGTCCGGGAGTACTGGGTCCGCGAGCTGGACCAGTTCAGCGAGTTCACCGACCGCCTGCTCCGGATCGAGCAGGAGGCCGGCCGCGTCGCACCCGACGTCGACGTACCGAGCGCCACTCAGATCATCGTCCTGGGCGGCGAACGAGCCATCGTCGAACACGTCAACACCCGCCCGGCCGACACCGACCAAGCCTTCGCCACCGAACTGGCCCGAATCTGGTGGCACGGCGCCTACCGCCGCCCACCAGAGAACTAGCCCGCCCGAAGAAGCCGGCCGCCGTGGAGCAGGTAGGCCCGCTCGACGGCCGCAATCTGCACGCGGGTCTACTGCTTGCTCACCGGAGAACTAGCCCGGCCCAAGAAGCTGGCCACCGGCAAACCTGGGCTCTCCCGAAGCGGGCGGGCTTCCTCTCCCTCACGTTCTCCGCCTCGTCCGGCGGCCGGCGCTAGGACTTGAGGGCTGCCAGCAAGGTTTGCAGGTCTTCGGGGTGGAGGCGGGTGGTGGTGAGTTGGGCTCGGACTGTCTCCAGCTCGGTGGTTGCCTGGGTGGCTTGTAGTTGGAGTTGCTCGGTGCGGGTTCGGAGGGCTTCCAGGTCGGCGCGGGTTCGGTCTTGGGTGATGGTGAGTTGCTGGAAGGCCTCGGCTTGGGCTGCGTGAGCTGCTTCGGCCTGGTTGGTCTTCTGTTCTTGGTCGAAGAGCGCGTTCTGGGTGGATTGCAGGTCGGCTCTGGTGGCTTCGAGGTCTGTACGGCGTGCTGCTTCGGCCTCGCGTGCGCTGTCTCGTTCGGCGCGAAGGATTTCGCGGTCGGCGTGGAGGGCGTCGCGGGCAGCATTGGCGGCGTCTCGTTCGCGGTGGGCCGCGTCGCGTTCGGCGAGGAGGCGTTCGGCGGCTACGGCGATCTCGCGGAGTTGGCGGTCGGTGCCTGCCGCGCGTTCTGCTTCTTTGGCGGCTTGGGTCTCGGCGGCTCGGCGGGCGTTGACGGCTTCCTCGGCTTGCTGACGGGCGTGGCCCAGCGCTTCGGTCGCGTCTAGCGCCTGGCGGGCGGCGGCGGAGGCACGTTCTACGGCTTCCGTGCGTTCCTTGGCGGCTCGCTCGGCGGCGGCCTGGCTCTGGCGGGTCTTGTTCTCGGCCTGCTCTCGAGCTTGTTCGGCGGTCAGTCGTGCCTGCTCCGCCTCGGCGACCTGCGCGTTCGCGGTCTCCACCGCAGCAACAGCTGCTGCCTCAACTACATCCAACCGGTTGGTTACCGACTCGAGTGCGGCGGTGAGTGCTTCTACAGGTCCTCGTACGGCGTCGAGCTGGTCGCGTAGGCGTTCGGCGTCGAGGCGGAAGGTGCTGGTGCCGGCGTCCAGGCCTAGGGCGCCGAGGGCTTCCTTCTCCGCGCGGGCCATTTGGGCGCAGGTTCGGCCGCCTTCCCAGCGGGTGTCCCGGCAGAAGGTCCGCGGGCGTCCGCCCTGGAGTCCTGGAGCGGGCAGCTCTTCCCGGCACTTGCTGTAGCCGCATCTTCCGGCGTCCACGATCATGCTCTGGACCCTAGATGTTCGGGTTTAGAAAACCTGGAAACCGGTTCGGCGTTTCGAAAACTAAACCTGATCACCACGAAACCAGTGTTTTGTGAGTCTGTTCGGGAGACTGCGGAGTGGGAAGCCGGAGCGGACTGGCTTGGGCGCGAAGATGGCGTTATGGACGGATTACTGGTCGTACTGGAAGCCGCTCAGCGAGCCAGAGAAGAGGCCCGGGAGAACGACCAGATCGTTGTTGCGGAAGGGACTTGGCCGGGTGTTGAGGACCCGGAGACTTTGAGAGAGCAGGTCGCCGACTGGCTGAGTCAGTACGCGAACGCGGGGACGCGGCGGACGTACGGCTATGCGCTGGGACTGCCGATCGCCTGGGTGGACCTGGTCGTGGGGGAAGACTTGGGAGCTGGGCGGGCGAAGACCTCGGCGAGCGGGGGGCCGGAGAGCACCGGGACCTTGGGGAGCGCGGGTTCGTACAGCGCCGAGGGCTCGGGCGACGCCGGAGTCGGCAGCTCGCCGGCGGGCGAGGCGACAGGGTCGGCGGGCCGGGGGACAGGTGCTCGGCGGGAGGGCCCGTTGCACGACTTGGCCTGGTTCAGGTGGTGTGCCGGGCGAGGGATGGATCCCCGGGCGGCTACCGGGCGTGAGGTGAAGGCGTGGTTGCATCTGCTGGATGCCGCCGGCGCCGAGAAGCGGACTCGGCAGCGGATGTTGAGCACGCTGTCGGCGTTCTACGGGCATCTGACCGAGACCGGCGTCGTACCGGCCAACCCTGCGGCGCTGAATCGGGCTCGGCTTGGGCTCAATCGGAGCTCGCGGGATGCCTCGCCGACGATTCGGCTGACCGCGGCGCAGTTGCATGCGCTGCTCGACGCGGCGGGGAAGCTGTCGAACAGGACGCGCTTCAAAGACCTGTACGCCGCTCGCGCGGTGGCGGTGGTTGCGTTGCTGACGTTGGGGTTGCGGGTGTCGGAATTGGTCGGGCTTGATCGGCAGCATCTGGTGGTCTCCGGCGGGGAGGCGATGCTGCGGGTGCTGGGTAAGGGCGGCGTGCATCGCGAGGTGTATCTGACGACGCTGGCGGCGGAGGCGCTGGAGAAATATCTGAGAGAGCGCGATCTGCTGCAGGAGACCAGTACGCCGGCGCTGCGTGGGCGGACCAACGGGAAGGCGACGAGCCCGTTGATCGCGACGCGGGACGGTGCTCGGTGTTCGCGGTTCGATGTGAACGCGTTACTGCGGCGGGTCGCCGTACAGGCTGGGCCGGCGCTGGAGGATGTCGCGGACAAGGTGCATCCGCACGCGTTGCGGCACGCGTACGTGACGATCGCGCTGGAGCAGGACGCGCGGATCCAGCACGTCCAGGCCGACGTCGGCCACGCGAGCATCGCAACCACGCAGTACTACGACAGAGGACGACGCACCCGGGACACCACCGCCGCGGATCTGGTCGAGGCCGCAATCCGCGCGGCCGGGGGTGAACCGGCCGCCGGGCACGGCGCGGCACACGAGGGAACGGCGGGGGAGCGCCCGGTGGACTGAGATCTCGGTACTGTCGCGGCATGCGAAGGGGACTCTGGACCGCCGTGGTCACGCTGCTCACCGGGCTGGTTCTCGCCGGGTGGGCCTTGCCGGCTGACGCGCAACCCAGCGATATCGGTGACGTCGTCAACCGGATGCAGATCGACTACACCGTCGAGCAGGACGGTGTGCTGCACGTCAAGGAGACGATCGACTACGGGTTCGGCAGTTCGGGGCGGCACGGGATCTACCGCAACCTGGTCACCCGGGAGCCCTGGAAGGACGACGACTCCAAGGACCAGGAGTATCAGGTCTCCAACATCACCGTGCACAGCGACGACGCGCCCGACGAGTTCGAGACGACGACCACCAAGAGCAAGAGCCAGCGCGACCAGTCGATCCAGATCAAGATCGGTTCGGCCGACAAGACCATCGCCGGCCGCCAGGCGACGTACGTCATCGAGTACGACGTACGCGGCGCCCTGCGGCACTTCGACGACCACAGCGAGCTCTACTGGGACACGACCGGCACCGGCTGGGACGCCACCTTCCGGCAGATCGCCGTCAACGTCGAAGTGCCTGAAGGCGTGCAGCAGGTCGACTGCTTCGTCGGCGCCCAGGGCAGCCAGCAGCCGTGCGACAGCAAGACCGTGGCCGGTGGCAAGGGAGTGTTCACCGCTTCCGGTCTGGACCGCGACGAAGGCCTGACGATCGTCGCGGGCATCAAGCCGGGCGTCGTCAGCAACGACACCCCGATCGTCGTCGACCCGCCCGCCTGGCTCGAGCGCAACGGCATCAACGTCCCCGGCCTCGTCACCGCCGGCCTCGTCACACTCGCCGGCCTGGGAGCAGCAGTCCTCTACGGCAAGCGCGGCAACCGCGACCTCCGGTACGCCGGAATGCCGCCCGGCACGTTCCCGCCGAACGGCTCGACCGTTGCCGCGGTCAAGGACACGCTGACCACCGACCAGATCCCGGTCGCGTTCTCCCCGCCGCCGATCCCGGTCGGCGAAGGCGGCCTGCTGATCGACGCGAAGGCGAACACCACCGAGACCGCCGCCACGCTGATCGACCTGGCGGTGCGTGGCGCCGTACGGATCGACAACACCGGTGAGGAGCAGAAGGCTGTCCTGCTCAACCCCGCGCTGGCGACCGCGCCGCACGAGCAGGTCCTGCTGCAGGGCCTCTTCCCGGGCTTGGCGCCCGGCACCACCGTCAAGCTGGAGCGCCGCGCGACCGGGGACAACTCGATGCGGCTCGCGCACGACGCGATGATCGACGCGCTGCGCCAGCAGGTGAAGGCACGCGACTGGTACACCCGGATGCCGTGGGCCGCGCGCGGCAAGCAGCTGTCCGGGGTCTTCCCCTGCGCCTGCATCGCGATGATCGGGATCTGGGTCTTCGGCGCCGGAGTGATCGGTACGGCGGTCGGCGCGGCCACCGGCGGGCTGGGCCGCGCGTTCGTGATCGGCCTGCCGGTGCTCGCGGTGATCGTTGCCATCGGCACCGTTGTCAGCCGGCGCGCGAAAGGACAGCGCAACCCGGCCGGGCGCGCGGTGACCGACCACCTGATCGGCTTCCGGCTCTACCTGTCCACGGCCGAGGCGGACCAGCTCCGGTTCGAGGAGGGCGAGGACATCTTCAGCAAGTACCTGCCCTGGGCGATCGCGTTCGATCTCGCCGATCGGTGGCAGCGCGTCTGCTCGCAACTGGTTGCGGCGGGACGCATCCCGGCTGACCCGTACTGGTACAGCGGGCCGTCGTACTACACCTCAGGATTCGCGGCCGGCAGCATCAGCCAGACCGTGGCCCACACGTTCGATCCGCCGCCGGCGCCCGCTGGCAGTGGTGGTGGGGGCGGTAGCTCCTCCGGCTTCAGCGGAGGTTCCTCCGGTGGCGGCGGAGGCGGTGGAGGCGGCGGTTCCTGGTAACGGCCGCGCGGGACTCAGGCACAAAGAGGCCTGACCCCCGGGGGAGCGGGCCGCCGTACGACGGTACGGCGGCCCCGAAACTCCCGGGTGGAACAGAGCTGCGGTCAGACCTTGCCGCCGGCCACGGCCGGGGCGGTCGGGTCGGCCCCCGCGTCGCCGACGGTCTCGCGGGCGAGGTAGTCCTCGAGGTGGAACAGGTTGTCGCCGGCGCGCTTCGCGACGTTGACCAGCGTCGTCATCGCGGCGACCTCCTCGACCTGCTCCTTGAGGAACCACTGCATGAACTGCTCGCCGAGGTAGTCGCCGTCGTCGCGGGCGGTCCGGGCCAGGGTCTCGATCTGCTTGGTCACCGTGATCTCCTGCTGCAGCGCGAGCTCCAGCGGGTCGAGCGCGGTCTTGAAGTCGTTGACGATCTCGCCGACGCCGGGGATCTGCGGGCGGATGTCGAGGTCCAGCAGGTACTTGACCATCATCATCGCGTGGTTGCGCTCTTCCAGGGACTGCTTGTAGAAGTGCGCGGCCAGCTGCGGGAGGTCCTGGTCGTCGTACCAGACAGCCACCGCCGTGTACTGCTGTGACGCCGTGAATTCGTTGCGGATCTGTTCTTGGAGGAGTTTCGCGTACGTGCTCATGTTGACCAAGGTAGTGGGGTTCGCGTGAATTCTCATCGTTGGCGAGGCTCGCCTAAGGGCGTGTCAGATCGTGCCGGTGACGTGCGACCGGATCGCGGGAAGGTTGCCCAACGGGGCGAAGTAGCCGCTGATCCCGTGGTCGAAGGTGATCGCCGCGATGCCCTGCTGCAGCCAGACCGGCGCCTGCGCGACGGCGTCCACGGGGGTGAGCGCGAGCACCTCGACCTCGTCGTCAGCCGCGGCCAGGCCGTTGGCGACCGCGAAGCCGCGGGCGCGTTGGGCGGTGGTGAAGGCCATCAGGAACGGCTGGTCGTTGTTGACGCCGACGAACGGCTGCGGGTTGCCGGGTTCGCCGCGCTGGACGAACCACCAGCGTTCGAGGGAGAAAGTTGCTGACCACAACTTCTCCTGGTTGGCGGTGCTCGGGTCGGCGCCGACGGCTTCGGCGAGGACGTCGGTGGGGGATGGTTCAGCCATCCCCCGACCGTACGTCGTCAGCGGTCCCCGAGCACGACGATTTCGGTGTCGCCGCCGGGGAGTGTGATGGTGATCTCCCGGTCGTCCACCTGTACGTCGATGCCGTCGGCAAGCGCTTGCGGAGCCAGCTCGTCACGGGTCAGCAACACAGCGTGAACCAGCACGGTCGGCTCGCCTGAGTGCGGGGCGGTGAGGTACGGCGTGGCGGAGTGCGGTCCGAAGGCGTTCACTCCCAGTCCTCGATGCACACCCGCGGCGTCGTATCCGTACAAACCCACCACAGAAGACTGCAGTCCTTCGGCAGTGCGCACAGACGCCCACACACCGTCAGCAGTTGCTGAAGGCAAAGAATCTGCCGCTACCGCGTAGCCGCCGCTGCGGACCAGAGAACCGGCGGGGCCATCGACCAGTGAGACTCGGATTTCCAGGCTGCCGTGGACGACGGACGTGGTTTCGATGGCCCAGGGGCCCTCGGAGCCCAGCCAAGCCTTGTGCCAGGAGGACGCCGTACGGGCTCCCACGCCCAGCCGGCGGATGCGGCCTCGGGTGCTGGAGCGGCCCTGCTGGTCGACCAGGGAGATCAGGTTGTCGATGCGTGGCGCGTTGTCGGCGAGTTCGGGGCCGGCGTGGTTGGAGTAGGCAAGACGGTCGTAGTGCGAGTCGACCGCCGGCTCCACGCCTTCCGGCTCGGCAAGCGGCGCGTGGTCGGCGCCGTGGTTGATCAGGCGGACGAGCTGGTCGTGCCGGCTGTTGTGGACGATCCAGCCGGGCGCCGGCATCGAGCGGATCTGGTCCTCGTCGTCGAGCGGGATCGACTCCTCCGGCGCAGACCAGACCGGGTGCTCCGGCGGCAGCAGCAACCCGACGAAACCCTTCGAGGCCCAGTACGGCGAACCAGGCCCGGAGTACTGCTGTGTCGTCGGCAGGAACGTGTCGTACCACCCCAGCGTCAGCAGCCCGCGCTCGTCCGGCACCCCGTGCTGGACGAAGTGACGCGCGATCCCCGAGCACAACCGGCGCGTCTGTCCGGGCGACAGCGGCGTCGCGTCCATCAGCGCGCCCATCCAGTACGGCGCGGCCGCGGCCATCCGATAGGTGAGCGACCGTCCCTGGTACACCGGCGCCCCGTCGTTCCCGACCAGATGCACCGCGTCCTCCAGGAACAACGCGAGCCGCTCCCGGTAGACCTTCAGCCGGTCGTCGTACGCCGCACCCGGCGTCGCCGCGGCCATCCGCGTCCACAGCGCCGGGTACAGGTGCATCGCCCAGCCGATGTAGTTGTCGAAGTTCTGCCCGTCGCCGTCGGAGTACCAGCCGTCGCCGACGTACCAGTCCTCGATCCGGTCCAGTCCGCCGTCGATGTCGTCCTGCGAGTACGGCGCACCGACCGACGCCAGGAACTGCTCGCTGACCACCTGGAACAGTCGCCAGTTGTTGTCGTGCGTCGTCGACCCGATGAACCCACCGAGCCACTCCGCGACGTGTTCCTGCGCCCGCGTGTCGAGCCGGTCCCAGATCCACTCGCGCGACTCGTGCAGCGCGACGGCGATCGCGGCCGCCTCGACCATCTGCTGCGAGCGCGGCGTCAGCCGCAGCCAGGACTCCGGGTGGTCCGGGTTCGCGCCGTTGGCGACGCCGCGTGCGTAGCGCTCGATCAGCTGCTCACACCCCTCGCCGCGAACGCCCCCGATCCGGAACGCGGCGAGCATGAACGACCGGGCGAATCCCTCGAGCGCGTCGGACGCCGTACCGGATCTGCTCGGGCGTCCCGGCAGCTCGACCAGCGCGGAGCCGGGGGAGAAGTACGGGTCGAGCGAGTCGAGCAGATGGTCGGCCAGCGCCTCCCAGTGACCGCGGACCCAGCCGGTCTGACGGGACAGGACGCGATCGGTGGCGGGCAGAATCAGGCGGCTCATGCGATCCTTCCGAGTTCGGCGGCGCTGATGGCATGCTGCAGAGGCAGCCCGGCGGCGAGGCGTTCGACTTCGCCGACGGCGAGCTCGCCCAGACGGGCGACCTCATTGCCGACGGCGCCGGCCAGGTGCGGGGTGAGGAAGACGTTCGGCAGGTCGAGCAGCCGCGAGTCCGGCAGCAGCGGCTCGGGATCTGTGACATCCAGTACGGCGTCCAGCCGGCCCGCGACGCACTCGGCTTCGAGCGCGGCGGCGTCGACGATCCGGCCGCGGGCGGTGTTGATCAGGACCGACCCGTCGCGCAGCAGCCCGAGCAGGCGCGCGTCGACGAGGCCGACCGTCTCGGGCAGCAGCGGCGCGTGCACGCTCAGGACGTCGCTGCGCCGGAACAGGTCGTCGAGTGACACCAGCTCGGCCCCGAGCTCAGCAGCCTCGGCCGCCGACAGGTACGGGTCGCTGATCAGCACCTCGAGGTCGAAGGCTCGAAGTCGTTCCGCGACCATCCGGCCGATCCGCGACGCACCGAGGAGGCCGACCGTCGTCCCGTAGTTGCCCGGGATGTTGCTCGGGTCGGGCCGGTGCTTGCTGCGCTTGTACTCCGCGCCGAGCCGGAACGCCCGCTTGCCGCTCAGCACGATCGTCGCGACGGTGAACTCCGCGACCGGCAGCGCGTTGGCGACCACGGCGGAGGTGACCTGGATCCCGCGGTCGAAGGCGACCGGTGTGACGAAGTGCTTCACCGAGCCGGCCGCGTGCACGATCGCGCGCAGCCGGGGCGCGGCGTCGAGCACCTCCGGCGTGATCTGCGGGCAGCCCCAGCCGGTCAGCAGGATGTCGACGTCGGCCAGTGCGGCGCGGATCGACGGCTCGTCCAGGAACGTGCCGTCGGCGCGGATCCGGAGGACGTCGGCGACCTGGTCGAGCCGGTCGCGCACCGCCGGGACTAGCACCCGGTCGCGGCTGGACTCGTTCATCGCCAGCAGGACGGTCGGCCGCCCAGAGGCGGCGGACGACGGCGTGGCCCGCGGCTGCCCGGCCGATTCTCCCGACGGCGGGACGGCGGCGGAGGCGGCGGGCGAGGACGGTTCGGATTCGGTGCGCACAGGAGCACGCTAGCAAGCGCTTTCCGAATCCGCAGGTCCGATCCGGGTCGGCAGCGGTGAAAAACTTCTCAACTGCTGGAATTCCTGCCCGGTGAGCGGGCGTTACCACCAGAGAAGGCAGGATAGAGGGGCCTGACCGCCCTGTTGGCCCGCGATGAAGGAGACGAGTTACATGCTGCGACCGGACGACCTCTACGAGATCGTCGACGAGTCGGTGGCGACCGGCCCGGCGGCGACGCCCAAGGTGCTGGTGCATTCACTCGACGGATTCATGGACGCGGGCCAGGCCGGCCGGGTGACCGCCGACCACCTCCTCGACGTACTGGACAACCGTCTGCTGGCGCGCTTCGACGTCGACCTGCTGCACGACTACCGGGCACGTCGCCCCGAGGTGACGTTCTCCGAGGACCGCTTCATCGACTACACGCCCCCGCAGCTCAACCTGCACCTGCTGACCGACGACGCCGGTGTGGAGTTCCTGCTGCTCGAGGGTGTCGAGCCCGACAACCACTGGAACCGGTTCGCCGGTGCGGTCCGTCAGCTGATCGAGAAGTACAACGTGACGCTCACGGTCGGCGTGCACGGCATCCCGATGGGCGTGCCGCACACCCGCCCGCTCGGCCTGACCGCTCACGCGACGCGGCCCGAGCTGGTCACCCGATCGAACATCTGGGACGGCGAGATGAGGCTGCCCGCGAGCGCCGGCACGATGCTCCAGGTCCGCCTCGGCGAGGCCGGCAAGGACGCGATGGGCTTCGCGGTCCACGTCCCGCACTACCTGGCCGAGAACCGTTTCCCGGGTGCCGCACTGGCCCTGGTCCACGCGATCTCCGCCGCGACGGGTCTGCTGCTGCCGAGCAAGGCGCTGCTGGACGAGGCCGCGATCACCGGGCGCATGGTCGACGAGCAGGTCGAGCAGTCCGACGACGCGTCGGCCGTGGTCAACGCCCTGGAGACCCAGTACGACGCGGCCGCCGGCTCGATCAGCCGCGGCAGCCTGCTGGCCGGTTCGACGCCGTCGGCCGACGAGCTGGGCGCCGAGGTCGAGCAGTTCCTCGCCGAACTGAACCGCGACGACGACAACTGATCCACCAACGAAGAGGGCCCCGGGAAATCCCCGGGGCCCTTTTCGTCTTTCAGACCGACAACGTAGCCCGGTCCGCGGTGGACCGAGTCAGGATCCGGTCGACGCTGTAGCGTCCCGGCCCGACCGCCGCGAGCGTCAGCGCGGCCAGCCCCAGAACGACGACCAGCTCCCAGCCGCCCTCGGCGACGAACATGCCGTTCGACAGGTGCACGAACAGGAACGCGCCGGCCATGTCGAGCGCCAGCAGGACCCCGGCGACCGAGGTGAGCAGTCCGAGGATCAGCGCGGCACCCGCGATCAGTTCGGCGCCGGCGGCGTAGTACGCCGAGAGCGTCGGCGCCGGGACGCCCATCTGCTCGAAGCCGTTCGCGGTCGCGGTCAGGCCGTTGGTGCGGAACTTCTGCCAGCCGTGGGCGACGAACACGACGCCGACGCCCACCCGGGCGATCAGCAGGACGAGGTCACGGGCGTGGGTGGTGGCGCCGGAGGGGAGGCGGCTCACGAGGATCTCCTTCGGTCGAAACGGGTGTTTGGTTGCGCGTTCAACCGAAGCCTACGGAAGGCGACCGAAAGCTCACCGAAAACGACCGCGTGAGGGCAACCACAGATCCCCGGTCCGGGGCCGCTGACCTGTCAGGATGAGGCATGCCCGAGTCCCTGGAGGATCTGGTCGACCTGCTCGACCTGGAGAAGATCGACGACGACCTGTTCCGCGGCCGCCAGCCGCAGACCGCCGCGCAGCGAGTGTTCGGTGGGCAGGTGCTCGGCCAGGCGCTGGGCGCGGCGACCCGCACGGTCGAGCCGGAACGGATCGTGCACTCGCTGCACGGCTACTTCCTGCGCCCGGGCGACACCGCCGTACCGATCGTGTACCGGGCCGAGCCGACCCGGGACGGCAAGACGTTCAGCAGCCGCCGGGTGGTCGCTTCGCAGAACGGCAAGCCGATCTTCTACATGTCCGCGTCGTTCCAGCGGCCCGAGCCGGGGCTCGACCACAGCGACCCGATGCCGGACGACGTCGTACCGCCCGAGGAGGCGCCGACGCTCGCCTCGGTGCTGGAGGCGGCGACCGGTCGCAAGGCCGAGGACTGGAACAAGGAGTGGGCCGCGCTCGACATGCGGCTGGCCGGGGTGAGTGGCCGGCAGTTCTGGATCCGGGCCGCGGGCAAGCTGCCGGACGATCCCGCGCTGCACGCGTGCGTGCTGGCCTACGCCAGCGACCTGACGTTGCTCGGGGCAAGCTTGTTGCCGCACGGCCTGGTGATCGGCGACCGGCGGATCCAGCCGGCCTCGATCGATCACGCGTTGTGGTTCCACCGGCCGTTCCGCGCCGACGAGTGGCTGCTCTACGACCAGTCCTCGCCGTCGGCGTCCGGTGCTCGCGGGTTCGCGACCGGGCGGCTGTTCACGCAGGACGGCCGGCTGGCCGCGTCGGTCGCGCAGGAAGGGCTGATCCGCCCGGTCGGTCTGGACCTCGAGGACCAGTAGCGGATCAGAAAATAGCTGGAACGTGCCATGGCGCAGATGCGCCGTTGACCCGTCAACCAGCGGGCACCCACAGTGATCTCCTGCCCACCTAAACAGCAGGAGAACTCTGTTGAACAGATTCCCCGGACGCTGGAGCGTGTACGCCGTCACCGGCGCCTGCGTTCTCGCGTTGACCGGCCCGCTTACCGCGTCGGCCGTCACCCCTCACGCCACCGAGACCGTTCTCCCCGGGACGCACTCGGTCACGCTGATCACCGGCGACGTCGTCACCATCCGCCCGACCGCACAACCCGGCGGCACCGTCACCGTCGAAGGCCCGGACGGCGGACCGGCCGAGGCCCGAGTCATCGAGGCCGACGGCGATCTCTTCGTCTACCCGAACGAGGCTCTGCCGTACGTCGCCCAAGGCGTCCTCGACCGCCGCCTGTTCAACGTCAGCGACCTGATCGCCGACGGGTACGACGACGCGAGCCGCGACCAGCTGCCGCTGATCGTCTCCTACACCGACTCCAACCTGCGCGCCCGAAGTACACAGCCGGGCACGACCCGAGTCCGCGATCTCGCCAGCATCCAAGGCGCGGCCCTGCTCGAGGACCGCTCCGAGCAGTTCTGGACCTCCGTCACCAGTACGCAGGCCAAGGCCCGTACGGCGAAGCCGGCCTTCGGTGCCGGCATCGCCTCGATCTGGCTGGACGGCGTCGTCAAGGCGGACCTCGCGGACACGACCGCCCAGATCGGCGCCCCGCAGGTGTGGGCGGGCGGTGACACCGGCCAGGGCGTGGACGTCGCCGTACTGGACAGCGGTGTCGACTCCGGTCACCCGGACCTCGCGGGACGGATCGCAGGCCTCCAGAGTTTCGTCCCCGACGACGACGGGCAGGACCGTGCGGGTCACGGCACGCACGTCGCCTCGACCATCGCCGGAACCGGCGCGGCCTCCGACGGCAAGGAGAAGGGCGTCGCTCCCGGCGCCGAGCTCCACATCGGCAAGGTGCTCGCGGACAACGGCTCCGGACAGGAGTCGTGGCTGCTGGCCGGGATGGAGTGGGCGGCCGTCGACCAGAAGGCCAAGGTCGTCAACATGAGCCTGGGCTCGGACGCGCCGTCGGACGGTACCGACCCGGTGAGCGAGGCGGTCAACCGCCTCAGCGCCCAGACCGGCGCGCTGTTCGTCGCCGCCGCGGGCAACACGGGTCAGCCCGATTCGATCAGCGCGCCGGGTGCCGCCGACGCGGCGCTGACCGTCGGCGCGGTAGACGGCGCTGACGACCTGGCGTACTTCTCGAGTCAGGGGCCGCGGGTCGGTGACGGCGCGCTGAAGCCGGAGATCACGGCGCCTGGCGTCGGCGTACTGGCTGCTCGTTCGCAGTACGACGTCGAAGGCGACGGCTACTACCGGACGATGGACGGGACCTCGATGGCGACGCCGCACGTCGCGGGCGCCGCGGCTCTGCTGGCCGCAGCCCACCCGGGACTGTCCGGCGCGCAGCTGAAGGATCTCCTCGCGAGCAGCTCGAAGCGGACTCCGGCGTACAACGGGTTCCAGGGCGGCAGCGGTCGGGTGGATGTCGCCGCGGCCGTGCAGGCCGGCGTCTTCGCCACGGCGACGGCGTACGCCGGACTCTCGACGACGACTGCTCCGACTCCGGTCACTCGTCCGGTGACCTACACCAACACCACCGGCGCGGCCGTGACGCTCACGCTGTCGATCGACGGTCCGGCAGATGTCTTCCGGTTGTCCGCGAACCAGGTGGTCGTCCCGGCGCACGGCACTGCCCAGGTCGACGTCACCTTGGATCCCACCAAGGGCAGCACCACGGGACAGATCCTCGCCGCCGACGCGGCCGGAACCGTGCTGGCGCACACCGCGATCTCTGTCGGCGAGGCGGCGCACCAGCTGACGATGAACTTCGTCGATGCCAAGGGCAAGCCGATGTCGGGCGTGGTCGAGGTGCTGAAGTCCGGTGACGACAGCCCGATGTTCGTCCTGATCGATGCCTCCGGCACCGGTTCGGTCTACCTGTCCGACGCGGTCTACTCGGTGCTGTCGTTCAAGGACGTCACCGGCGTGCACGGCCCGCACTCGCTCGGCATGTCGCTGCTCGGCGACCCCGACGTCACGCTCGACCGGGACCGGACGGTCACGCTCGACGTCCGGAAGATCCGTCAGGTCGAAATGACCACGCCGCAGCGGACGGAGACGACGTACCAGCGGCTGGAGTACAACCGCTCGATGGGTGGCCGGTCCTGGCGCGACTACATGGAGACGCAGACGAGCTACGACAGCTTGTGGGCGCAGCCGACCGCGCGCAAGGTCACCCACGGCGAGTTCTATCTGGGTGCACGCTGGCGCAAGGAGCAGCCGGCTCTGGCGGTGTCCACCCGCGGCACGGACTTCACCGACGTACTGCGGCAAGACTCCGTGACCCCGCTTCCCGAGGGGCACTTCAACCTGCCGCTCGTCTTCGCCGGCAGCGGAGCCGACAAGGACTACGCGCACCTCAACGTGCGGAACAAGGCAGTCGTCGTACGGCGCAACGACGCGGTCGCCGACGCCGATCAGGCGGCCGCGGCGGCGAAGGCCGGCGCGAAACTGCTGCTCGTCCAGAACAACCAGCTCGGCCGGCAACTGCGTGCCTACAGCAACGATCCCTTCACGCCGGCGCCGATCGACGTGGCGCTGCTCAGCACCGACGAGGGCGAGAAGCTGATCCAGCAGGCGCGCAGCGGCAAAGCGGCACTGTCGGTCGACTCGCAGCCGGCGGCCACCTACGTGTACGACCTGATGCAGACGTGGCACAACCAGATCCCGTCCGACCTGTTCGTCCGCGGCGGCTCGAAGAACCTGGCCCGCGTCGACGTCAGCTTCGACAGCCCGGACCCGACCCGCGGTGGTGGTGAGTACCGCTACGACTGGCCGTCGTACTCGAACTGGGGGATCGGCCTGACCATGCGCGAGCCGGTGAACGGCCGGCGGACCGACTGGGTCTCCACCACGGGCTCGAACCAGTGGGGCCAGGAGGCGTACGTCGACGGCCTGATCTACCAGATCGAGCCGAGGACGTCGTACCGCGCGGGCAGCCGGCAGTCGCAGGAGTGGTTCCGGCCGATCGAGCGCCCGTACCTGAACAACAACTACAAGCTGCCGACGCGCAGCGGGAGCTGGCTGAGCTTCGACGTTCCGGCGTACGGCGGGGGCGATCACGTCGGCATGTCGATGGACTACCAGCGCAGCCGGCAGAACCTGACGCTCTACCAGGGCGCGACGAAGCTGGCGACGGGCACCGGCACGGTGGTCGGCGCGACCGCTCCGGCCTCGACGAACCTGCCGTACCGGCTGGTGATCGACAACAGCCGGGACGCGTCGTTCAGCCCGTACTCCTCGTCGACCAGCACCGAGTGGACCTTCACCTCGAAGGCCCCCGCCGACGACGAGCAGGCCGTGGTCCCGCTGCTGCAACTCGACTACGACCTCGACACCGACGCGTCCGGTCGCGCATCGCGGAACGCCGTCCTGACCGTCGATGCCGAGACTCTCCCCGGCGCTGTCGGCGCCGGCCGGACCGGATCGGTCAAGCTCGAACTGTCGTACGACGACGGCAGGACCTGGCAGCGCGCGAGCGGGCACGACGGCAGGTTCCGGCTCGACGCACCGAAGAAGGCCGCGTTCGTCTCGCTGCGCGCGAGCTCGCGCGACTCGGCGGGCAACGCGGTCAATCAGACGGTGATCCGGGCCGCGGGCCTGCTACATTGACCGACGTGAACCAGTACGCCGTCCAGACGACGACGCCGGAACCTGTCCCGGCGCGCTGACTCACGCAGTCATCCGAAAGCCCCGGGGCGAGTGCCCCGGGGCTTTCGCTTGTCACGGGACACCCGCTCCGCCATCGAGAGCGAGGAACCCACCATGTTCGACCACCGCAAACTCGGCCGTGAGCTCGGTCTGTTCGACTCCGACCCGCTGATCGGCGCGGGTCTGCCCTATCTGCTCCCGGCCGGTGCCGCGATCCGGCACGCCCTGGAGAGCTACGTCGCCGAGCTGGAACGCCGCGCCGGCTACCAGCAGGTCTACTCGCCCGTCCTCGGCAAGCGCGAGCTCTACGAGATCTCCGGGCACTGGTCGCACTACAGCGACGACATGTACCCACCGATGAAAGTGGGGGAGGAGGAGGTCGTGCTGCGCCCGAGCCTGTGTCCACACCACGCGCTGATCTACCGATCTCGGGCCCACAGCTATCGCGAGCTCCCGATCCGGTACGCCGAGCTCGGCGGGATGTACCGCTCCGAGCTGTCCGGCGTACTGGGTGGACTGACCAGGGTCCGCGCGATCCAGCTGAACGACGGGCACATCTTCTGCACCCTCGACCAGGTCGCCGACGAGGCCCGTGCGTCGCTCGACCTCATCCTGCGCGCGTACGACGACCTCGGGCTGGTCCCGTCGCGCTTCCTGCTGTCGCTGCCGTCGGTCGACGCACGGATCGGCGAGGCCGGGAGCAAGTACGTCGGCGAGCAGGACAGCTGGGACCGGTCCGCCGCGCTGCTCAGGTCCGTCCTGGACGACGCCGGAGTCGTCTACGAGGAGGCGCCGGGGGAGGCCGCGTTCTACGGACCGAAGATCGACATCCAGCTCCAGGACGCGGCCGGGCGCGAGTACACCCTGTCCACCATCCAGGTCGACTTCCACCAGCCGGCGCGGTTCGAGCTCGAGTACATCGGTGCCGATGGCAACAAGCACCGGCCGGTGATGGTGCACCGGGCGATCATCGGCAGCCTGGAACGGGCGATCGCGCAACTGATCGAGCAGCACGGCGGCGCGTTCCCGGCGTGGCTCGCGCCGGTGCAGGCCGTCGTGCTGCCGTTGTCGGACTCGGAGGAGGAGTACGCCGCCGAGATCGCCCGGCGCGCGATGGACCGGGGGCTGCGCGCGGAGATCGCGCACGCCGACGAGGGCACCCTCGGTGCGCGGATCCGGGAGAACCGGCACGCGCCGTACCAGCTGGTGATCGGGAAGCGGGAGGTTGCCTCCGGCCACCTGGCGGTCCGGCATCGCGACGGGCACCAGGACGACCCGGCCGGGGCCGCCGATGTTCTCGAGTATTTATCTTTCCATTGCCGCGCAAAGTCTTGCCAGTCACTGCCGCATTGAGAGATGGTGACGGTCAGTCATGCACTCCCTACCCAGTGCAAAGGCGGTCCGCCCCCATGAAACGCCTCACCGGAATCCTCGGCAGCGCGGTGCTCGGTACCGCGCTGCTGGTCAGTCCCACGGTCGCGCACGCGGCTCCCTCGTACGTCGCGCTCGGCGACTCCTACGCCTCCGGCGTCGGCACGCGCTCCTACATCGCTGACAGCGGCGCGTGCCAGCGCTCGACCAAGTCCTACCCGTACGTCGACGCGGCCCGGATCGGCGCGACCCTCACGTCGGTCGCCTGCTCCGGCGCCCGCGTCGCCGACGTCACCGCCAACCAGCTCGGCCCGCTGAACGCCGCCGTCAACTTCGTCACCCTCCAGGTCGGCGGCAACGACGCGGGCTTCTCCTCGGTGATCACCGAGTGCGCGAAGCCGGCCTGGCTCGGCAACTGCGACGGCGCGATCAACACCGCCCAGGCGACGATCAACAACACGATCCCGGGCCGCCTGACCACGCTCTACGCGACGGTGCGCAGCCGGGCGACGAGCGCGAAGGTGATCATCGTCGGCTACCCGCGCCTGTTCAACGGCACCGACTGCAACGCCGGGACGTTCTTCAGCGCCGCCGAGATGACCCGGCTGAACCAGACCGCCGACCTGCTGAACGGCAAGATCTCCGCGGCCGCCGGAGCGGCCGGCTACACGTTCGTGAACCCGACGAGTGCGTTCGTCGGGCACGCGGTCTGCGGCAGCCCCGAGTGGATCAACGGACTGTCGAACCCGATCAGCGAGTCGTACCACCCGAACGTCACCGGGCAGGCGAGCTTCGCCAATCTGGTGCAGCCGCACCTGAGCTGACACCCACCGGGCTGCGCGGCGCCTCTGATCGTGGTGTGATGAGGGGTGCCGCACCGGTGTGCGAGGCCGGCCCCGGAGGGGTGGCCGGTGTCGTCGCCGGACGGCGACACCACTCTCCGCGATCGCGGATTCTCCTTGTCCTGCTGGCCTTTCAGTGCCGCGGACCCAGCCGTGCCAGCACTCTCGGTAGTGCCGTTCCAGCCTGAGATCACCTCGGCGAGCTCACAATGCGTGAGGCCGTGATCACGTTGGTGTGAGATGGATCACGGGAGGTCGCTTTCCGGATTCACCGAATGACAGGGTGCAGCCGTCACCCGCCTGTCGAGAGCGAGCTTGGGGGCTTGTGGGTTCTCGGCGACACGCAGTACTGGGAGGAAATGCCTGTGAAAGCTCGCACCTGGCTGGCCGGCTTAGCCGCCGGCGCAGTAGCACTGACCCTCGCGGCACCGGGAGTCGCCAGCAGCGCCCCGGTCCAGGAGACGGCCACCGCGAAGAGTCCCGAGGTTCGCACGATCGAGACCCCGAAGGCCGGCGGCGCCGGTCTGGTGACCAAGCGGGACGCGACCGGTCGCGCCCACTCGGTCCGGCCGGCCACCCCGCTGAAGGCTCCGGCCTCGGTGAGCGCGAGGGCCGGCAAGTCCGCGACCAGCAAGCCCGACGCCGCCGCGGTGGCCAAGGCCCAGGTGACCGCGGTCGCGCCGTACTTCGGAGCGCGCCCGTCCGACCTGGTGGCCGAGACGAGCACCCTGTCGGAGTACGGCTCGCAGACCCGTTTCCAGCAGGTCATCGACGGCGTCCAGGTGTACGGCGGCGAGATCGTCACCAGCCTCGACAAGTCCGGTGCGCTGGAGGCCGCGAACGGCGAGGTCGCGCTGGCGACGTACGGGACCTTCCCGGCCGCCGACAAGGCCGATGCCGCGAAGGCCACCGCGCAGACCGCGGCCGTCCAGGCGGTCGCGACCCGCGGCAAGCTCGACGCCGGCAAGCTGACCGCCAAGCTGCAGGGACCGCGCTGGTTCGACCTCGGCCTGGTCACCCGCCAGCCGGGTTCGGTCGCGATCCCGGTCTACCTGTACGACGTGACCGGCCCGGGCGACGTTCGCTGGCAGGCCATCGTGCACGCCTCCGGTCAGACCCTGCTCGCCTGGGACCTGTCCGAGCACCTGAACCGCGTGGTCTGCGACGCCAACCGCACGGTGATCCAGACCGGCGCCGAGGACGTCCGCTGCGGCACCGTCTTCCAGTCCAGCCGCGCGGAGGGCGAAGCGCCGTCGGCGGTCCAGGACGTCAACCAGGTCTACGAGTACTTCGGTGACACCTCCGACACCTACGCCTCGCTGGGCACCGACCTGACCGAGCTGATCGGCGTCGACTACGGCGACGGCAAGGGCAAGGCGCTGCGCGGCACGGTCCGGATCTGCGTCGACGGCGGCTGCCCGTACGCCAACGCGTTCTGGAACGGCGAGCAGATGGCCTTCGGCGAAGGCGTCAGCACCGACGACGTGACCGGCCACGAGCTGACCCACGGCGTCACCCAGCACACCTCCGGCCTGGCCTACCTGTGGGAGGCCGGCGCGATCAACGAGTCGTTCTCCGACATCCTCGGCGAGTTCGTCGACCTGACCAACGGCTCCGCGGACGACACCGCGGCCAACCGCTGGCAGATCGGTGAGGGCTCCAGCCTCGGCGTGATCCGCAGCATGTCCGACCCGACGCAGTTCAACGACCCGGACCGGATGCGCAGCGCGAACTGGTTCGACGACGAGTTCTTCCAGGACAACGGCGGGGTGCACTTCAACTCCGGCGTCGGCAACAAGGCGGCGTACCTGATCGCCGACGGCGGCGCCTTCAACGGCCAGCGGATGCTCGGCATCGGCCTGGCCCGCTCCGAGGTGCTGTGGCACGAGACCCAGAAGGTGCTGACCTCGGGCGCCGACTACGGCGACCTGGCCGAGGGCCTGCGGGCGACGTGCACCAAGCTGGCCAAGAAAAAGAAGTCCGGGATGACCAAGGCCGACTGCGCCCAGGTCGACCTCGGGATCAAGGCCACCGAGATGGACTTCGAGCCGGCCGTCGGCAAGCCCGCCCAGGCGCCGGTCTGCGACACCGCCGGCGCGAAGGCCAAGAACCTGTTCAAGACCAGCTTCGCGGAGTACCCGGACGGCAAGGTCGTCCGCGGTGAGGGCTGGGTGCTCGGCAAGGGTGAGGGCCTCGAGGGCTCGCTCGTCGACACGTCGTACTCGCAGGACGGTGACGACTCGATGCTCGGCGTCGTGACGGACCCGGAGGGCTCGATCAGCCTGCAGACCGCGAACGGCACGAAGATCAAGAACACCAAGACGTACCTGCGCTTCACGCACGCGTACAACTTCTACAACGTGTTCATCATCTTCGGCGTCCGGACCGGGGCGGCCACCTTGGAGTACTCCGACAACGGTGGCGCGACCTGGAAGGACACGTCGGCGCTGACCTGGAAGAACGGCCCGACGGTGGACCCGAACTTCGACGACGAGCCGGCCGCCTGGCACGGCAACTCCGGTGGCTGGGAGACCAGCCGGCTGGACCTGTCGGAGTTCACCGGCAAGCAGCTGAAGTTCCGCTGGACCGGGCACGGCAAGGACTTCGCCGACCTGATCCCGGGCAACTGGTGGCTCGACAACGCCACCATCTACAACTGCTCGAAGTAGTGGAGTAGGACCGGGCCCGGCGGACACCACGTCGCCGGGCCTCGTTCTTGCCCTTTATATGCCTGGAACGGTATATATGGAGTCATGAGCGAATCACTGACCAGCGTCGACGGCCGGACCGTGCTGCGGATGGAGCGCGAACTCACCCACCCACCGGAGAAGGTCTGGCGGGCGCTGACCGACCCGGCCGAGCTCGCGCACTGGTACCCGGCGCTGGTCGAGGCGGATCTGCGCCTCGACGGCGTGATCAGCTTCCGCTTCGAGGACGAGGACAGCATCGGGCAGGAGTCCGACAACACCGGCGTGATCCGCGCGTACGAGCCGCCGCGGCTGCTGGAGTTCACGTGGGGGAGCGAGCTGCAGCGGTGGGAGGTCGAGCCGACCGCGACCGGGTGCGTGCTGAAGCTCACCTCGACGTACGACGACCGCCCGGGCTCGGCGAGTTACACCAGCGGCTGGATCCTCTGCATCGACGCCCTCGACCAGTCCCTCGGCGGCAACAGCATCCCGCGCGAGAGCTACCAGGTCCTGCACGAGCACTTCGTGAAGGTCTACGGCCTGGACGCCGGCTCGAAGCAGGCCGACGGGTCGATCCGCTTCGAGCGGCAGTTGACCGCACCGAAGGAGAAGGTCTGGCCTCGGCTCGCCGAGAAGCTGCACGTCGCCCCGCCTGACGGCAACGAACTGCAGGTGAACGGTGCGACCCTGACCCTTCGCGACGGCAACGGCGGAGCCCGCCTGGTCCTCACCCAGACGGACCCCACCTCGGGTGACTACGACAGGTGGAGAGCGTTGATCGAGTCGGTCGCCGCGGAGTCCGTCACGTACTGACGCAGGTGCTCGGCGGTCAGGGAGGCACTCGACTCGACGAGATCGGCCGGCGTGCCCTCGAACACGATCTGGCCGCCGTCGTGACCTGCTCCCGGGCCGAGGTCGATCAGCCAGTCGGCGTGCGCCATCACCGCCTGGTGGTGCTCGATGACGATCACCGTGTTGCCGTCGTCAACCAACTCGTCGAGCATCTTCAGCAGCTGGTCGACGTCGGCCAGGTGCAGCCCGGTGGTCGGTTCGTCGAGGATGTAGATCGAGCCGCGCTTGCTCATGTTGATCGCCAGCTTCATCCGCTGCCGCTCACCACCGGACAGCGTGGTGAGCGGTTGCCCAAGGCTCAGATACCCGAGGCCGACCGAGCTGAGCCGGTCGAGGATCGTCCGCGACGGTCCCTTGCCGAAGAAGTCCCGCGCCTCGGTCACGGTCATCCGCAGGACCTCGCTGATGTTCTTCCCTCGCAGCTGCAGCGCCAGGACCTCCGGCGTGAACCGGGCGCCGTTGCACTGCTCGCACACCGACGACACCTCGGCCATCATCCCGAGATCGGTGTAGACCAGCCCGATTCCCTTGCAGGTCTGGCAGGCGCCGACCGAGTTCGCGCTGAACAGCCCGGGCTTCACCTTGTTCGCCTTCGCGAACTCGGCCCGGATCGGATCCAGCAGACCCGTGTACGTCGCTGGGTTGCTGCGCCGCGACCCGCGGATCGGGTCCTGCCCGGCCACGATCACGCCGTCGCGGTTGGCCAGCGAGCCGTGGATCAGCGAACTCTTGCCCGAACCGGCGACGCCGGTCACGACAGTCAGTACGCCGAGCGGAACGTCGACGCTCACGTCCTGCAGGTTGTGCAGGTTCGCGCCCTCGATCCGCAGGCTGCCGGTCGGCGTACGGACGTCCTCGCGCAGACCGACCTTGTGATCCAGGTACCGCCCGGTCAGCGTGCCGGACTTCAGCAGACCCTTCACGTCGCCGGCGTAGCAGAGCTGACCGCCGGCCAGTCCCGCGCCGGGGCCGAGGTCGACGACGTGGTCGGCGATCCGGATCGTCTCCGGTTTGTGCTCCACGACGAGCACGGTGTTGCCCTTGGCCTTCAGCTGCAGGAGCAGCTCGTTCATCCGCTGGATGTCGTGCGGGTGCAGGCCGACGGTCGGCTCGTCGAAGACGTAGGTGACGTCGCTCAGCGCGGACCCGAGGTGCCGGACCAGCTTCACCCGCTGCGCCTCACCGCCGGACAGCGTCCCGGACTCGCGGTTCAGGCTGAGGTAGCCCAGGCCGATGTCGACCATCGAGTCCAGCGTCTCGCGCAGCCCCTCGAGCATCGGCCCGACGGAGGGATCGTTGATCCCGTGGACGAAGGCCGCCAGGTCGCTGATCTGCATCGCCGAGCACTCGGTGATCCCGACGCCGTCGATCCGTACGGCGCGAGCGGCCTCGTTCAGCCGGGCGCCGCCGCACTCCTGGCACGGCCCGAGCTTCAGCGCGCGATCGGCGAAGGTCCGCGCCGCGTTCTGCATCGTGTCGCGGTCCTTGCCGAGGTACTGCTTCTTCACCTTCGACACCAGACCCTCGAAGGTCAGGTTGCTCTTGCCGACCTTCACCTTGGTCGGCGGGGAGTACAGGAACCTGTCCCAGTCCTCGGGCGAGTAGTCCCGCAGCGGCAGGTCGGGGTCGAAGACCTGCGCGAACAGCTGCCAGTACCAGGTGTCGGCGGCGTACCCGGGCGCCTTGATCGGGTCCTGGTTCAGCGACCGGTCGCGGTCGACCAGCTCGTCGAGGTCGATGTCGGTGGACTTGCCGAGCCCCTCGCAGACCAGGCACATGCCCTCGGCCCGGTTGAAGCTGAACGCCGAGGGCGGCCCGGCGTACGGCGAACCGATCCGGCTGAACAGGATCCGCAGCATGGTGTGCGCGTCGGTCGCGGTGCCGACCGTCGAGCGGGCGTTGGCACCGATCCGTTCCTGGTCGACGATGATCGCGGCACTCAGGTTGCGCAGCGAGTCGACGTCGGGACGGGACAGACTGGGCATGAAGTTCTGCACGAAGGCGGTGTAGGTCTCGTTGATCAGCCGCTGCGACTCCGCGGCGATGGTCCCGAACACCAGGGAGGACTTCCCCGACCCGGACACTCCGGTGAAGACGGTCAGACAGCGTTTGGGGACGTCCAGCGAGACGCCTTTCAGGTTGTTCTCGCGAGCTCCACGAACCTCGATCAGGTCAAAAGACATACATTCAATTCTTACATTGAATCGCCTGTAAAGACTTCTGCGCTCACCTCACGCTGCCGGACCCCGCAGAACCTTCAACGCCGACGTGAAGGTCGAGGTTGATGTGAGAATGTCCGCATGCGTGCCACCGTCAAGGACGTCGCCAAGCTGGCCGGGGTGTCCCCGAAGACGGTGTCGAACGTCATCAACGGGGTCGTGTTCGTGCGGCCCGAGACGCGGGCGAAGGTCGAGCAGGCGCTCAGCGAGCTCGACTACGTGCCCAACCTGAGCGCGCGGGGACTGCGCAACGGACGGTCCGGGATGATCGGCCTTGCGCTGCCCGACCTGCTCAGACCGTACTCGGCCGAGATCACCCACCTGGTCGTCGAGCTCGCGCACGAGCGCGGCTGGGGAGTGCAGATCGAGCAGACCGCGGCCGAGCCCGGCCGCGAGTACGACCTGCTCTCCAAGGCGCGCTCGCACCAGATCGACGGCCTGATCCTGAACCCGGTCAACCTCGACGACAGCGCGGTCATGTCAGCCGGCCCGCTGCCGCCCGTCGTCCTGATCGGCGATGTCGACCAGGACGTCGTCAGCCAGGTCTGCATCGACAACGTCGGCGCCGCGCGCGACATGACCCAGCACCTGGTCGACCAGGGCTTCCGCCGGATCGCCGCGGTCGGCACCCCCGAGCCTCCCGGCAGCCCGGGAAGAGTCGGCGGCCGCACGGACTCAGCCGGTACGGCGGCCGCCCGCCTCCGCCTGGTCGGCTACCGCGAGGTCCTCGCCGCGGCCGGCCTGCACGACCCGGAACTCGAGATCGCCCTCGACCGCTGGAGCCCCGAAGGCGCGGCGACAGTCGTCGGCCGCTACCTCGAGGACCACGAACCGCCCGACGCGATCTTCTGCTTCACCGACACGATCGCCAGCGGCACCCTGTCGGCGCTCTGGTCAGCAGGGGTCTCGGTGCCGGCCGACTGCGCGGTCGCCGGCTTCGACAACATCCTCGAGAGCCGGTACACGGTCCCGCCGCTGAGCACGGTCGACTTCGACCGGCGCAACTTCGTCCAGTCCGCCCTGGACCTGCTCGGCGAACGGATGGCCGACGCCGCCGCGAGGCCGCGGCGGATCGTCGTCCCGCACCGCGTCGTACCACGCGCCAGCACCGCACGCTAGTCAACACGTTCCGACAGAAACCGTGACGGCTAGCTCTTGTCAGCGCATTGCAACGATGTAATGATCGGTGCCGCCTGCGAAGGAGACAGCCCCCATGACCTCGTTCGATCGTCAGTTCTCCCGGCGCCGCCTGCTCTCCGGAGCGGCCGCGCTGGCCGGTGGAAGCCTGCTGCTCGGCTGCTCGCCGGGCGACAGCAACTCCGGCACCGAGCTCAACTACTGGCACCTGATGACCGGCGGCGACGGCATCGTGATGGCCGGCCTGGTCGACGCGGTGAACGGCCTGAACGCCGGGTTCCGCGCCAAGCAGACCGTGCTCACGTGGGGCCCGCCGTACTACACGAAGCTGGCGATGGCCTCGGCCGGCGGCCGCGCGCCCGACCTCGCGATCATGCACGCGTCCCGGATCGCGGGCTACGCGCCCGGCGGCCTGCTGGAGCCGTGGGACCTCGACCTGCTGGCCGAGTTCGGCGTCAAGGAGAGCGACTTCCCGCCACTGGTCTGGCAGAAGGGCCGGTACGACGGGAAGCTCTACTCGATCGCGCTCGACACCCACCCGTTCGTGCTCTACTACAACACCGAGCACGCCACGAAGGCCGGCGTCACCGACCAGATCGCCTCGATGGACAGCCCCGAGGAGATCACCGAGGTCGCGTCCAAGCTGCAGAAGGTCACCGGCAAGCACGGCCTGTCGTACGGGTACGTCGGCGATCCGTCGCAGATGTGGCGGCTGTTCTACACGTTCTACTGCCAGACCGGCGCGGAGATGAAGCTCGTCCCCGGGACGAAGGCCGAGGTCGACGAGGCCGCGGCGGTCAAGGCGCTCGAGTTCGTCCAGTCGTTGCTGAACGGCACGATCGCCACCAACAGCGGCGACGGCGGTACGGCGGTCAGCGAGTTCCTGCACGGCGAGAGCGGCCTGCTCTTCGGCGGCGTCTGGGAGCTGCCCGTGCTGAAGGACTCCAAGATGGCGTTCGACGCGATGCCGATCCCGACGCTGTTCGGGCAGCAGGCGGCGTACGCCGACTCCCACACGTTCGTGCTGCCGCGGCAGTCCAAGCCCGACCCGGACCGGCGCCGCTACACCTACCAACTGGTCGCGGAGATCCTGAAGCGCTCGGTGAAATGGGCCGGGGCCGGCCACATCCCGGCGTACCAGCCGGTGGTGAAGAGCCCGGAGTACCTGGAGCTGAAGCCGCAGTCGAACTACGTCGGCATCCCGGCGTACGTGAACTACGACCCGGACGTCTGGTTCAGCGGCGCCGGCAGCGACTTCACCAACTACTTCGCCGAGAACGTGCAGAACGTCTACCTCGGCAGCGGGGACCCGGCGGCCGGCTTCGACGGGTTCGTGCAACGGCTGAACAAGCTGCTCGACCGCCCGCAACCGGTCTGATCGACGAAGGGAGTCCGAAATGCCGACAGCAGTCGACAGCCCCGCCGCGGACCTGGTGGTTGCGGAGGGCAACAGTACGGGCCTGGCCCGGGCCAAGCGGGGCGAGTCGCTGACCGGGTGGGCCTTCGCGGCGCCGTTCGTGGTGCTCTTCGCGCTGTTCCTGGTGGTCCCGGCCGTCTACGGCCTGTACCTGAGCTTCACCGGCGAGACGCTGACCGGCGCGAACAGCGAGCTGATCGGCTTCGCCAACTTCACCGAGGCGCTCAGCGACCCGGACATGTGGAAGTCGTTCGGCAACACGTTGTGGTTCACGCTGCTCAGCACGGTCCCGCTGGTGGTGCTGTCGCTGGCGTTCGCGCTGCTGGTGAACCTCGGACTGCCCGGCCGGTGGCTGTGGCGGCTCTCGTTCTTCCTGCCGTACCTGCTCGCCTCGACCGTGGTCGTGCTGTTCTGGACCTGGATGTACAACCCGAAGCTCGGGCTGATCAACGGGGTGCTGGCGGAGTTCGGCATCGCTCCGGTGGCCTGGCTGCAGGACCCGAACGTCGCGATGATCTCGGTCGTGGTCACCACGCTGTGGTGGACGATCGGGTTCAACTTCCTGCTCTACCTGGCCGCGCTGCAGAACATCCCCGAGCAGCAGTTCGAGGCGGCCGCGATCGACGGCGCCGGCAAGTGGCGGCAGCTGTTCTCGATCGTGATCCCGCAGCTTGCGCCGACCACCGCGCTGATCCTGACACTGCAGGTACTGGCCTCGCTGAAGGTGTTCGACCAGATCTACATGCTCACCAACGGCGGCCCGGCCGGCTCCACCCGCTCGATCGTGCAGTACATCTACGAGGCCGGCTTCACCGGCTACCGGTTCGGCTACTCGTCCGCGATCTCGTACCTCTTCTTCGCGATCATCGTGCTGATCTCGATCGCGCAGTACAAGCTGATCAACCGCAGGAGCGCCCAGTGAGCACCCACACGTTGTCCCGTGGAATCCAGCGCAACCGTACGGCGTACAAGCAGGGGCACAAGCCGGGGGAGAACCCCTGGAGCATCTCGCGGATGGTCGCGCTGCTGATCCTGGCGTTCCTGGCCGCGACCTGGCTGGTCCCGTTCGCGTGGGCGATCCTGACGTCGCTGAAGAGCGAGGCCGACGCCGCCGCGTCGACGCTGACGCTCTCGCCGGCCGACGGTTTCAGCCTCGACGCGTACCGCAAGGTGTTCTCGGCCGGCGACATCCCGCTGTGGGCCTGGAACAGCCTGCTCACCTCGGTGCTGATCACCTTCGTGACCGTTGCCACCTCAGCCCTGGCCGGCTACGCGTTCTCCCGGATCGACTTCCGCGGGCGGCGCTGGCTGTACGGCGCGATCATCGCGGCGATCATCATTCCGCCGCAGTTGCTGATCGTTCCGTTGTTTCGTCAGATGCTCGCGTTCGACCTGGTCGACACCTACTGGGGAATCATTCTCCCGCAAGCGTTTGCGCCCGCGATGGTGCTGATCCTGAAGCGATTCTTCGACCAGATTCCGGTCGAACTCGAGGACGCCGCCCGCGTCGACGGCGCGAACCGGCTGCGGGTGTTCTGGTCGATCGTGCTGCCGTTGTCGCGGCCAATTCTCGCCGCGGTCGCGATCTTCGTCTTCATCGGTGCGTGGAACAACTTCCTCTGGCCGTTCATCGTCACCACCGACGCCGACCTGATGACGCTGCCGGTCGGCCTGCAGACGGTGAAGAGCGCGTACGGCCTGCAGTACGCGCAGAACATGGCCTCGGCGATCCTGGCCGCATTGCCCTTGGTCCTGGTGTTCCTCTTCTTCCAGCGCCAGATCATCAAGGGCATTGCCACCACCGGCTTCGGTGGCCAGTAATCCTCACATCCCCTTGAAAACCTCGTCACAGTCAGCAAGGCTGCTGCGATGGCTCTGTCACTGTGAGGAGTGATGGGGCTGGTTGCAGTATCCAACTAGTCCCTCGGGGGACCCGATGAGGAGGGGGATCTGTGTCAGCCATGAGGCGGCTCGCCGAGCAGCGCCGTGATGTGAGGAGTCACGGCACGACAACGCTCGGCAGGGCTTCGATCCAACCAGCGGTCTGCACCGGCATCCACGAGGTGAGCTCGTCGATCCACGCCGGCCGGCCGCGACGTGTGGCGGTTCTGACCTTGAGCAACGGTCTGACCACCACACTGCGTCTCGACGACGGTGCCCCGGCGCCGGCGCCGGGCGCGACGGTGTTCGTCCAGGGTGGCCGCGGGATGGGTGATCAACCCGCCACAGGTGGGGTCACTCTCGCGCCGGCGTACCCCAGCTAGAACACCCGGCTGCATCAGTGACTCGCCGGTCTCAGGTCAACGCCGAGCTGAGCCCGGCAAGTCGCTGGTACAGACCTCACTCCTCGAACGGCTGGGTGAGTGCTCGCACCTCGATCGGCGAGTACTTCGCCTCGACCAGCCGTCCGGCCAGCTCGGTCGCGCGTTCGAGATCGCACTCGAACAGGTAGTACCCGGCCAGCACTTCCTTGGCCTCGGTGAACGGCCCGTCGGTCACCGCCGGGGCGTTGTCACGGATCTGTACGACGCGCGCCTGCGCGGTCGCGAGTCCGTCGCACGCGATCAGTTCGCCGCTGGCCCGGGTCTCGGCCATCACGGCCCGGTGGACGTCGAAGACCGACTCCATGCCCTCGGCCTCCAGGGCCTTCCAGGTCTCGTCGTTGCCGTAGATCAGCAGCATGTACTTCACGTGGCCTCCTCGATGGGGTTTCGAGGTTACGTCGGAGCCGGTGCCACCCGCTCGACACCGGCTCCTTCGACGTTGCTGACTACTGTGCGGCGGCCTGGGCTGCCTTCAGGTCGATCTGCAGCCGGTCACCGACCGGCACCGACGGATCGGAGTACTGACCCGTCAGGCAGATCGGGCCGTTCCAGCCCAGTGCCTCCAGCGTCGCGAACGCGCTCGACCAGTTCGCCAGACCGTCGGCGCCCTGCACGAACCACGGCTTCCACGCCCCGCCGACGTCCGCGGTCGAGTCCGTGGTGATGTAGGTGACGTTCTTCAGGTTCACGATGCCGAGCCGGTCCAGGGCCAGCTCGAGGGTGATCTTCGGATCGTCACCGGCCAGTACGTCGTGCGCCGCGTCCCACACGACCTTGAACTGCTCCGGCAGCCCGTCGAGCAGCTGCACGACCCCGAGCGTCGAGGCGATGAACTTCCCGTGGTGCGGCTGCACACCGACCTGTACGCCGTACTGCGCCGCGAAACCGGCCGCCGCCTCGAGCTGCTCGCGGTTGCGCCGTACCGAAGCCGCGTAACCGTCCGGACCGAGCTCGGCCATGATCCGGATCATCGGTACGCCGGCCGCGGCGGCCGCCGCGAAGGTGGACTCGTCGAGCCCGCTGGCGATGCTGATCGGTTCGACACCCGCCTCGCGCAACTGCTCGGTGAACGCCGGGAGCACCTTCTCGGCACTCGCCGGCGTCACGTACGCCGTGTCCCGGACGGGGATCTCCGCGCCGGTGAAACCGAGTCCCGCGACGAGCTTGCCGAGCTCGTCGCCGGGCAGTTCGGCCCACGGTTTGGTGAAGACGGACCAGATGTAGTTCATGGGTTCAGCGGCCTCCGAGTCCACTCATGGTGATGCCCTTGACGAACCAGCGTTGGGTGAGGAAGAACAGCACGATCAACGGCACGGTCGTGATGGTCGCTGCCATCAGCAACAGGTTCCACTGGGTCCCGTTGGTGTCCTGGAACACCTGCAGGCCGACGGCCGCCGTACGGGTCGCGTCGCTGTTGGAGATGACCAGCGGCCAGAGCAGGTTGTTCCACTGGCCGATGAACTTGAACACCGCCAGCGTCGCGATCGCCGGCACGGCCAGCGGCACGATCACCCGGATGAACGCCTGCCACCGGTTGGCGCCGTCCAGCCGCGCGGCCTCCTCGTAGTCGCGCGGGATGCCGAGGAAGAACTGCCGCAGCAGGAACACGCCGAGCGCGGTGAACGCGTGCGGCAGGATCATGCCCGGCCAGGTGTCGATGCCGTGCAGCTTCGCGACCAGCACGAACTGCGGGATCAGCGTCACCTGCGACGGGATCATCAGCGTCGCCAGGTAGATGCCGAACAGCCAGGTCCGGCCGGGGAACTGCAGCCGGGCGAACGCGTACGCCGCGAGCGCCGCCGTGACGGTCTCCAGCAACGTCGTACCGGCCGCGAAGATCACCGTGTTGACCAGGTACCGACCCAGCGGGACCAGGTCGAACGCGCGGGTCAGGTTCTCCGGGTGCCAGCTGCTCGGCCAGAACGACGGCCGCGCGGCCATCGACTCGGCGTCGGACTGGAACGCGACCAGCACCATCATCACGACCGGCACCAGCGTCACCGCCGTGACGACGAAGCACGCGAAGACGACCAGCTTGCGCGTGGCGACCGGGTTCTTCCGCAGGGGTGCGAGCACGTTAGTTGTCATAGTGGACGAGCCTCCGCTGGAGCAGGAACTGGGCCGCGGTGATCACCACGATGAAGCCGAACAGGACCAGCGACTGCGCCGCGGCGTACCCCTGGTCGTAGTTCTCGAAGCCGGTCCGGTAGATGTACATGACCAGCGTGGTGGTGCGCGATCCCGGACCGCCGTTGGTCATGATCAGGGCCTGGTCGAAGACCTGGAACGACCCGATGATCGACGTCACCACGACGAAGAACAGCGCCGGCGACAGCATCGGCAACGTCACGTTGCGGAACGTCTGGACTGCGTTGCTGCCGTCCACCTTCGCGGCCTCGTACAGCTGCTGCGGGATCGCCTGCAGGCCGGCCAGGAACACCACCATGCCGAACCCGAAGCTCTTCCACACGCTCATCGCGATCAGCGCCGGCATCGCCCAGTTGTCCGAGATCAGCCACTGCGGCCCGTCGATCCCGACCAGCCCGAGCACGGAGTTCACCAGGCCGTCGTGCGGGATGTAGAGCCAGATCCAGACGAACGCGACCGCCACCGTGATCGTTGCGTACGGCAAGAGCAGCAGCGAGCGGAAGACCGCGATCCGGCGCAGCCCCTGGTTGAGCAGCAGCGCCAGGGCGAGGCTGACCACGATCGTCACCGGCACGCTGACGAAGGTGAAGTACGCCGTGTTGCCGAGCGCGGACCAGAACGTCGGGTCCGGACCGAGCCGGGCGAAGTTCTTCAGACCGGCCCAGGTCGGCGAGCTGAACAGGTTCCAGTTCAGCAGGCTGATCACGCCGGCCGCCACGACCGGTCCGGCGGTGAAGATCAGGAAGCCGATCAGGCTGGGCAGGATGAACAGCCAGGCGGTGAGGGCCTCCTTGCTCTTCGGCTTCTTGGCGGCTCGTTGCTGTTGCCGGGGCGTTGTTGCCGCGGCAGGGAGTGTGTCGACAGCCATGCCGGTCACCCCTTCCTGGCCGAGGCCTGGCGGACGTTGTCCTGGTGCTGCTCCATCAGTACGTCGAGCCGCGGCGTCAGCCCGTCGACGGCTTCCTTGACCGAGACCTGCCCGAGGAACGTCCGCGGCAGGTCCTGACCGAGCAGCTGCTTGACCTGGTTCCAGTTCGTGGTCACGTCGAACGGGTGACCGCCGGCGATCTTGCCGGCCAGGATGTCCTGCACGATGCCGAGGTTGTCCGGCGGCGGCTTGAACGCGCTGCCCGCCGACAGCCGGGCCGGGTTGTTCCGGCCGGCCTTCGCGTAGATGTCCAGGGCACCCTTGCTGGTCAGCGTCTTCAGCAGCCTCCACGCCAGGTCGAGGTCCTCGCCCCGGACCTTGGCCGGGATCGCGAAGCTCGACCCCGACACCCGCGGCGTACTGCCGGCGGCGCCGGCCGGGAACGGCATGATGTCCCAGTCGAACTTCGCCTTGCGCACGTTCACCACCTGCCACGGCCCGTTGTGCATGAAGGCGACGTTGCCCTCCATGAAGTTGGCCAGCGAGCTCTCGGTCACCAGGTTCGCGATCGGCGGCGTCACCTTGTCCTTCACGAACAGGTCGACGACGTACTGGACGGCCTCCATCGCCTCGGGGGCGTTCAGCGCGCTCTTGTCCCAGGCCTCGTTCATCACGTTGCCGCCGGCGCAGTAGATCCACGACACCAGGTCGTCGATCGACGGCGCGCAGGTGAACCCGTACTGGTCGGGTCCGGTCAGTTCCTTGGCCAGGTCGCGGAACGTCGCCCACGACATCGGCACGGTCGGCGACGGCGCCGGGATGCCCTTCTTGGCCAGCAGCGTCTTGTTGTAGTAGATCACCGTCGGCGCGACGTCGAAGCCGATCGCGTAGGTCTGGTCGTTGAACGAGCTGATGTCGCGGATGGGCTGGTAGAAGTCGTCGATGTCGAAGTCCGGGTCGCCTGCGATCAGGTCGTCGAGCGGCCGGTGCGCACCGCGCGCGGCGTACGTCGGGATCAGCCAGCCGTTCAGCGCGGTCACCAGACCCGCCGTACCGCTGACCAGTTGGAGGTCGAGTTTGGTCGGATAACCGCCGGACGGCGTCAGGGTGGGGACGGACTCGACCTTCAGCTCGCGTTCGACGTACGCGCTGAAGTCCTCCCACACCTTGCGTTCGGCGGGGCTGCTGGACCACATGGCCCAGGCGGCGGCGCCACTCGGTGGACCGGAGGAGCAGCCGGCGGCTGCGGCTCCCAGTCCGGCCAGGCCGGTCAGCTTGAGCAAGCTGCGGCGGGACAGCTGTGTCTGCATCAGGGGACTCCTCAGGTGAAGAGCAGGTCGATCGACTCGGCGCGGATACGTTCCTCGTCGACCTCGACGCCCAGGCCAGGGGCGGTGGGGACCGTCGCGACGGCCTTGGTGATCGTCAAGCCCTCGACGTACAGGTCGGACAGCAGCTCCGGCCCGTTCAGCTCGGCGGGTAGTGCCAGTTCCAGCTGGCTGAACACGTGCAGCGCGGCCGCGAAGCCGATGCCGCAGTCGGTCAGGCCGCTGGAGAGAATCTCGAGACCGCCGGAGAGCGCGACCTGGGCGGTCTTCAGCGCGTTGCGCAGACCACCGGACTTGCAGATCTTCACCACGACCAGATCGGCGGCGTCGAGCTGGATCGCCCGGGCCAGGTCCTGCGCGGTGAAGCTTCCTTCGTCGATCGCGACCGGTAGGTCGATCAGGCCGCGCAGCCGGCGCATCGCCAGGAGATCGGTGCTCGGGACGGGCTGTTCGACGCAGTGAATCGTCCGGATGTGACTCGTGCGGTCGAGCAGTTGCTTGAGCGCGCTCGGGCGGTAGGACTGGTTCGCGTCGAGCCAGAGCGGCTTGTTGCCCGCGACCTCGGCGACAGCCTCGATGATCGCGGCGTCCTGATCGGGATTGCCGCCGATCTTCACCTTGTACGCCGCATAGTCCGACGACTGCTGGGCGTGCTCGCGCACGGTCTCCGGGGCGCCGACGCCGATCGCCGAACAGAGCGGGATCTCGTCGTGCACCTTGCCACCGAGCAACGCGTGCACCGGTACGCCGGCCAGCTTGCCCGCCGCGTCGTGCATCGCGAGATCGACCGCGGCCCGGGCGAACGGGAAGCCGTTCGACACCGCCGGACTCAACCGCTTGGCCGCCTGCTGGTGGAACAGCTCGACGTCGAACGGCGTCAGCTCCAGCAGGATCGGCGTCAGGTGCCGGTTGATCACCACCGCGATCGTCTCGGCCGTCTCGTAGCTCCAGGTCGGGAGCGCTCGCTGCTCACCCCACCCGACCACACCGTCCTCGGTCGTCAGCTTCACGAACACGACCGCACCGGCCTGGTCGGGCCGCTGCTCCGGACTGCCGACCGCGCCGCTGCCGATCACGAACTGCCGGGCGAACGGAACCGCGACGGCGAAGACCTCCACCTGCTTGATCCGTGACATCTTCTGGCTCCCGTCTCAGGCCTGGATCGACCAGGACGCCGGGTCGACGTAACTCGGTCCCTTGGTGCCGTGCTCGAGATAGGCGAGGACATCGCCGATGACGTAGCCGGCCAGCGCGAGGTGACCCTCTTCGGTGTCGCCGGCCACGTGCGGCGTGAGCAGCAGGTTCGGTGCCTCGAGCACCTTCGGCTCCAGCGTCGGCGGCTCCGGGTCGTACACGTCGAGCGCGGCGTGGATCCGCCCGTCGAGCGCGTGCTCGAGCAACGCCTGCTGGTCGATCGCCGGGCCGCGGGACGAGTTGATGACGACCGCGCCGTCGGGAAGCTGCTCGATCAGCTTCCGCGTCACCAGGCCCTTGGTCTCCGGTACGTCGGGCACGTGCAGGCTGACGAAGGTCGACTGCAGCGTCTCTTCCAGTTCTGCCCGGCGTACGCCGAGATCGGCCGCGCGCTCGTCACTCAGGTACGGGTCGTAGACGACGACGTCGCAACCGAACGGCTTCAGCAACGTGATCAGCGCCCGCGCCGTCGAGCTGGCGCCGAGGATGCCGACCTTCGCGCCGGCCAGCTCGTGGCCGCGGAACGCGGTCTGCTTCCACCCGCCGGAGCGGATGGCGCCGTCGAAGCGGGGGAGTCGGCGGGCCAGCGTGAGCATCGCGGCCAGGCAGTACTCGCCGACCGACCACGCGATCCGGCCGCCGGCGGTGAAGACGGCCACGCCCTGGTCGAAGATCACCGGGTCGACGAGCTTCTTCACCGAACCGGCCGCGTGCGCGACCGCCTTCGGGCCGGCGCCGTCCGCCCAGATCGACTTGTCCAGGTGCGGCGTACCCCAGCTGGTCAGGACGGCGTCAGCCTCGTGGGCGAGCGCGATCACCGTCTCCGGGCTCGTGTCCGGCGCCCACGTCACCTCGAACCGCTGCTCGATCAGTTCCCGGGTTTGCGGGTCGATCACGTCCTCGGCACGTTCCGGCGTCATCACCACGGCCAGCTTGGTCACTTCGGCTCCTCACCTGTCGACGGGTCGTCGGGCTGTCGACCTGGTCCGAAGGTAAGGGCTTTCCGTTATGCTCGTCCAAGCCCGATTCCGCATCGATCGATACCGAGGGCGCATGGACCTGTCACTGCAGCAACTCCGCGGCTTCGTCGCGGTCGCCGAGGAGCAGCACTTCGGCCGCGCCGCCCAGAAGCTGAACATGACCCAGCCGCCACTGACCCGCCAGATCCAGGCGTTGGAGCGCTCCCTGGGCGTGAACCTGTTCGACCGGACCGGCAGGGGAGTGCGGCTCACCGCGGCCGGCGGGGTGTTCCTCGAGCACAGTCACCGGGTGCTCGCACTGCTGGAGGTCGCGCCGGAGGCGACTCGGCGCGCGGCCGACGGGCAGACCGGGACGCTGCGGCTCGCGTTCACGGCGATCGGCGCGTACGCCGTACTGGCCGACTTCCTGGCGATGGTGAACCGGCGGATCCCGGCTGTCAGCGTCGAGCTGACCGAGCTGGTGAGCCCGGACCAGTACGAGGCGCTGGCGAACCTCGAGATCGACATCGGCCTGGTCCGGCCGCCGATCCCGGACGGGTTCGAGTCGCTGCTCGTCCACACCGAGGACCTGGTGCTCGCCGTACCGGCAGATCACAAGCTCGCAAGCGGGTCCTCGGCGGTGACTCTGGCGGACGTCACCGACGAGTACATCGGCTACAGCCCGGAGGGCTCGCGCTACCTGCACGACATCTGCGCGGCGATGATCGGCATGAACCGGTACGCCGTGAGCCAGCTCGCCTCCCAGGTCCCGACGATGCTCGCGCTCGTCCGGGCCGGGCTGGGGTGTGCGCTGATCCCACGGTCGATCATGGCGATGGGCGTCGAAGGCGTCCGCTACCGCGAACTCGACGCCGCCGACGCGCACTCGGTCACGCTGCACGCGTGCTGGAGCCCCGACAGCCCGAACCCGGCGCTCCAACGTCTGGCAGAGTCACTCCGACGCCAGCCGCAGTTGGAGGAGTAACCCCGTTGCCCACCCCGCAAGTCCCGCCCCCCGTCGCGACCTCCCAAGGACCGGCCACCGTCGCGAGTCCGGTGGTTGCAGCGCTTCGCGCCGCCGGATGCGTGTTCGCCGAGGAGGAAGCCGAGCTGATCCTCTCCACCGCGACCGATCCTGCCGAGGTCGACCGCATGGTCGCCGACCGCGTCTCCGGCCTTCCCCTCGAACAGGTCCTCGGGTGGGCCTCCTTCCACGGTCAACGCGTCCTGATCGACCCCGACGTCTTCGTCCCACGCCGCCGCACCGAACACCTCGTCGACGAGGCCATCGCCCGCTGCGCTGCGAATGCCGTCGTGGTCGACCTGTGCTGTGGATCCGGCGCTCTCGGCCTCGCTCTTCTGTCCGCCAAGCCACGGATAACCCTGTACGCCGCCGACCTCCACCCCGCCGCCGTACAGAACGCCCGCCGCAACCTCCCCAAAGCCCAGGTCTTCCAAGGCGACCTCTACAACGCCCTCCCCACCAACCTCCGCGGCCGCATCGACATCCTGCTCGCCAACGTCCCGTACGTACCCACCGACGACGTCCAGTTCCTCCCCGCCGAAGCCCGCCTCCACGAACCCCGCCTGACCCTCGACGGCGGCCCCGACGGCCTCAACCTCCTCCGCCGAGTCGCCACCGGAGCCACCACTTGGCTCGCCCCCGGCGGTCACCTCTTCACCGAAGCCAGCGCCGAACAGGCCCCACTCGCAGCAGAAATCCTCGCGGAAGCCGGCCTGACACCCACGATCAGCACCGACGAAGACGACTTCGGCACCACCGTCATCGGCACTATCTGACCAACTCGGCGGCCTCGTCCAGACGCGTCAGCTTGTGCGGATTGGCGATCGCGAAGATCTGGGTGATCCTCCCGTTCACCACCTCGACACTCACCACGGCACCGCGCTGATCCCCGGTCTCGATCCGGAACGCCGGAGCACCGTTCAGCGACAGCGGCGCCGTCGAGATCGCGCTCACCTCGGACACCCGCGCGAGCAACTTCGCCACCACCTCGGCGCCGTGGATCGGCACCCGCGCCGCCGGTACGACGCCGCCGCCGTCGGTCACCAGGACGACGTCCGGTGCCATCACCTCCATCAGCCTCAGCAGCTCGCCGGTCCGCAGCGCCCGCTGAAAGCGCTCCACGACGGTCTGCTGCTCGTCCCGGCTCACCTGCACCCGAGGCCGCTTCGCCGCGACGTGCTCGCGCGCCCGCTTCGCGATCTGCCGTACGGCGGGCGTCGACTTTCCCGTCGCCTCCGCGATCTCGCCGTACGACAGATCGAAGACCTCCCGCAGCACGAACACCGCCCGCTCGGTCGGCCCGAGCGTCTCCAGGACGGTCAGCATCGCGATCGACACGCTCTCGGCCAGCTCCAGATCCTCGGCGACATCCGGGGTGGTCAGCAGCGGTTCGGGCAGCCATTCGCCGATGTAGTCCTCGCGGCGGCGTGAGAGGGTCCGCAGCCGGTTGAGCGCCTGCCGACTGACTGTGCGGACGAGGTAGGCCCTCGGTTCACTGACCTGCGACCGGTCGACCTCGGACCAGCGCAACCACGACTCCTGCAGCACGTCCTCCGCATCGGCTGCCGATCCCAGCAGCTCGTACGCCACCGTGAACAACAGATTCCGGTGAAGGACGAACGGATCACCGCCGGCCGGAGCCTCGCGTCGGGAGTCGGTCATGCGACCGCCCCTGAGGACGGTCGCGCGGCGAGTGGGATCTCGCAGGCCTCCGAGTAGCCCTGGGAGGTGATCCCCAGCGCGGTGTTGCCTCGGCTCGACAGGTTGGCGAAGCCGATCACGCTCGTCAGCTCGACCAGCGCGGCCGGACCGAGCTCGGCGAGCAGTCGCGCCACCAACTCGTCGGTGACCGTCGGCGGGGTCATCGTCACCGCCTCGGCGTACTCCAGCACGTCCCGCTCCAGCGGCGTGAACACGTCCGACTCCCGCCAGCGTGGCACCTGGCTCGCCTTCGCCAGATCGAGCTGCTGGTTGAGCGCCTGGAAGTAGCTGACGTCGAGGCACCAGCTGCACCCGATCAGCGACGCCACCGCCATGTGGGCGAACGACTTCAGGCTCTCGTCGGCGACCGACCAGCCCACCACCATCTGACCCCAGCCGAAGGTGTCCTCGGCGACCTTCGGGTTGTGCGACATCACCTCGAGCGGCTCGGGGAGCACGCCGAACTGCTCGGTCATGGTCTCGACCAGCTCGGCCGGGAGGTCGGCCTTGGGAACGCGCAGTGCCATCGTCTTCTCCTCGTACGGTTGCGTTGTCGGCATCAAGACACCGGCCGGTCCGCGGGCGTGACACCCGGTACGCCGTACGCTCGGCTCTCACCGTCCGAGGAGGCCGTACCGATGAGCGAAGTGACCGTCCGGACAGCGATCGCGGGGGATCTCGACGGCGTGGTTGCCTCCTGCAGCGCGCTGTTCGCCGAGGACGCGGGGACGCGCGACCCGCTGCGGAACAAGCACTGGCCGGCGACGTACGGCGGCGACTGGGCCAGCGGTCTGCTCGCGGACCCGGAGTCTTTGGTGCTCGTAGCAACAACCGACGGCGCTGTCGTCGGTCACCTGATCGGCAAGTTCATGCCCGCCTCGGAGATGTGGACCGCGCCCCGCGCCGAGCTGGTCAGCATGTACGTCCGCCCCGAAGCGCGCGGCGGGGGACTGGCCGGGAAGCTGATCGACGCCTTCGTCGCGTGGGCGAGCGAACGCGGCGCCGCCCGCCTCGAGGTCAACGCGTACGCCGCCAACGACACCGCGCTCCACGTGTACGAGAAGCACGGCTTCCGGCAGCACTCGGTCCTGCTGACCCGCTCCGAGTAGGCCGGGCGTCCTGCCGATCCCGCTCCACGGAGGCCGCACTGGATTCTGTCCAGCTGTTCCTGCCGACGCCCACCGATTGAGAGGCGGGCGGAACTGTCGGTCGGCGTTGGTAGCGTCTGGGCAATGAGCGGACTGAGTCTTCAGGTCACCTCGGTGACGATCATGGCGCCCGACCCGCGGGCGTTGGCCGTGTTCTACGCGCGGTTGCTCGGCCGGCCGGTCACCACCAGCGAAGGACCGCGCGAGGGACACCCGGCGGCCGACGGCTGGGCGCAGATCCGCGCGGCCGAGGGCAGCGGCGAGGTGACGCTGAACTTCGAGTACGAGGAGCAGTGGCGACGCCCGCGCTGGCCGGCCGAGGCCGGAGCGCAGAACGCGAGCCAGCATCTCGACATCGCGGTCGACGACCTGGACAAGGCCACGCAGCATGCCGTTGCCCAGGGCGCCGTTGTCGCGCAGTACCAGCCGCAGGACTCGGTCCGCGTCCTGCTCGACCCGGCCGGCCACCCGTTCTGCCTGTTCGTCTAGACCCGTCTGAGGACGTGCAAGAGGTACTCCCTTCGATTCAGCGGATCGTGATCGGTGCGCTCCCTGCGCGGGACCGCACCGGTCACCGGCTGATACCGCTCGAACGCCGACTCCAGGACGCCCTCGCCGCGGGTGAGCGCGGGGAGCTGCTGCTCCAACTGGTAGACGGCGGCCGCCGGGATCTCGCCCTCCAGCACCGACGTACCGGTGTCGAGCGCCGGAACGCGCGGGATCGCGCGCAGCTTGGCCAGTACGGCGAGGACGCCGCGGACCGTGTCGGTCGGGATCTCCAGCTGGAACCGGTGCAGCGGCTCGTGCACCGTCGTACCGGCTTGCCGTAGTGCCGTCGTCAGGACCAGCGGCGTCAGCAACCGGAAGTCCCCGGCCGTGCTCGACATGCTCTTGTCGAACACCGCGTGCGCGTGGCTCTGCCGCGCCGAGTAGCCCGAGTGCGTCATCACGACGTGAGCGTCCGGGATCTCCCAGCCGCACAAGCCCTGGTGCAACGTCTCGCGAACCGTCTCCTCGACGGCCTTGATGAACGCGTACGGCATCGAGCCGAGTTCGACCTCCAACGCGAACGAGACACCCGCGCCTGGCGGCGCCGGCTCGACGCGGAGACCGATCGTCGCGAGGAACGGGTTCGGATCGACCTTGTTGAACTCGACCGCTTCACCCCGGCCGTCGATCCGCTCGATGTGGATCGTCGTGGTCTCGCGGAAGGTGACGTCGAGGCCGTACTCCGTGGCCAGGGTCGTCTGGATGACCTCCTTCTGCACCTCGCCGTACAGGGAGACGCTCGTTTCCTGCCGTACGTCGTCCTGGCGGAGGTTGATCAGGGGATCCTGCTCGGCGAGCTGGGAGAGCGCGCTCTGCAGGTTCCCGCGATCGGATGCCTTGGCCGCCAGTACGACGGTCTCCAGCGTCGGGGGAGCGAAGAACGCGTTCGAGCCCGCTCCGCCGACAACCTCGCCCGCGACGCTTCCTCGGTTCACCACCGCCTCTGCGAAGCATCCGCCGGTGATCTCGTCGCCGATGCGGACCTCGCTCAGTCCCCAGAGCTTGCCGATCTGACCCGCCGCGACGCTCGCGCGCGTGGTCGTCGTACCGGCGTCGAAGACGCTGATCGCCGTCACCTTCGCCTCCCGATCACCGCGGAACCGCAGCCGGTCCCGCGTGCGCAGCTCACCGCTGAACATCCGCACGTACGCGACCTTCTCGCCCGCCGGACCCCGCTCGACCTTGAACACCGATCCGGTCACCGGCGCTTCCTTGTCACCGACCGGCGCAGGCAGCAGCTCGCGGATCCCCGCGATCAGCGGCTCGGTCCCGGCGCCGGTGATCGCCGACCCGAAGTACACCGGATGCACCACCGCACGGCGCGCCTGCTCGGCCAGGCCGGCCCGAAGCGTCTCGTCGGAGAGCGCGTTCTCGTTCTCGACGTACGTCGCCAGCAACCGATCGTCGTGCTCGGCGAGCAGATCCACGAGGCTCAACGCGAAGCCCGCATTGCCCGGCCCGTACGGCGTGAAGCTCGCACCCGCCGTACCGAGTTCGTCGGTCGTGCCCATCGCCACGACGTCCGGCGAGAGCTTGGCCGTGAGCTCCTCCAGCAGCGAGTCGTACCGCGCACCGGCCCGGTCGATCTTGTTGACGAAGATCAGCGTCGGGATCCGCAGCCGCTGCAGCGTCCGCATCAGGATCCGCGTCTGCGCCTGCACGCCCTCGACCGCCGACACCACCAGCACGGCGCCGTCGAGCACGCCGAGCACCCGCTCCACCTCGGCGATGAAGTCCGGGTGGCCCGGGGTGTCGATCAGGTTGACGGTCACGTCGCCGAGCGCGAACGAGACCACGGCCGACTTGATCGTGATCCCACGCTGCCGCTCGAGCGCGAGCGAGTCGGTCTGGGTGCTCCCGTCGTCGACGCTACCGACCGCGTCGATGACCCCGGCGGCGTACAGCAGCCGCTCGGTCAGGCTGGTCTTACCGGCGTCGACATGCGCCAGAATCCCCAAGTTCAGTGTTTTCACGCAGCTTCATGTCCCTTGTGCAGATGTGGAGGCAGAACGAGGCGGACATGAAACGAGGTCGCATCTCTCGGCACTCCTCAGCTGCGGGACAGGTCCGTCGAGTACAACAGCCGGCCACTCGGACGGGCAACAGGTTTTGTCGGGGGCGGGTACTACGGTTCCCGCCATGGACGCCAAGACCGACGAGCTGAGATCCGCCCACGACGCGCTGGCCGAGTGGTACGCCGAGACCCTCGACGGTGCGCTCGACCAGATGCCGATCGAGCGGTCGGTGCTGGACCTCTTCAGCGAACTCACCGTGTCGGCCGGGGAGCACTCGGCCGCTGACGGTGGCGTCACGGTCGGGGACATCGGCTGTGGGACCGGCCGGCTCGCGCCGTACCTGGCCTCCCGCCGGCTGACGCCGCGCGGTGTCGACCTGTCGCCGGGCATGATCGAGCTCGCCCGGCGTGACTACCCGGACTTCACGTTCGAGGTCGGCGATCTTCGGCAGCTGCCGTTCGAGGACGCGTCGCTGGCGGGCGTCGTCTGCTGGTTCTCGCTGATCTTCCTCGCGCCGGGCGACCGGGAGCGGGCCTTCGCCGAGCTCGCGCGTGTGGTGCGACCCGGCGGATATTTCGTGACGGGTTTCAAGCCCGGCGACGGTGAAGTCCGCCGCGGCGGTCGCGCTGCCGGCCTCGGCGTCGAGTACGACGGCTACTGGCTTCCCGCCGACGAGATGGAGGCGCGGGTCACCGGCGCCGGGTTCACCACGGTCTACCGCGGCGTACGGCCGGCCGATGAGGAGGACCCACACACGTACGTCTACCTACTCGCCCGGAGGCGCTCGCTTGATTGACCTGGAACCACACGTCGGACCCGTTGCGTCTCTCGAGCCCGTGCAGGGCTTCTTCGGGAACGAGACCTTCCGGGTCCGGACGATCGCGGGGGAGACGTACTACTACAAGTCCGGCCCCGGCATGGGCGCCGAGGCGACGGCCTGTGCGCTTGCCGCCGACGCCGGCGTATCTGCTCCACAAGTAGTTGCCGGCGGCCCGGAGTACTTGATCCAGCGCGCAGTCCCTGGCGCAGCCGTCGAGCCTTCCGACCAGGCGGTGCTCACCAGCCTCGGTCAAGCCCTCGTGAAACTGCACCAGGTGCAAGGCGATGGCTTCGGTCTGCTCAGCGCTGAACGTTTCCCGACCTGGACCGCATGGCTGACCGCGCAGGTCGGCTCGCTGGGCGGACTCGTCGAGGCCGGCCTGCTGCCCGAGGATCACCGCACCCGCCTGGTGGAACTCGTCGCCGACCGATCATCGGAACCCGAACACCCCGCCCTGCTGCACGGCGACCTGCACCCGCGCCACGTCTACACCGCGAACGGCGTCCTCACCGGGATCATCGACTGGGGCGACCCCCTCTTCGACCTCGCCCGCTTCTCCATCGCCGGCCCCGAAGCAACCACCGCCGTACTAACCTCCTACGGCCTCGCCCTTACCCCCGACCTGGACCGCACCTTCGCCCTCTACCGAGCCGTCTGGTCAGCCATGGTCTGCCGGGTAGAACTGGAAGCCGGCGGCGACTGGTTCCAGGCCCACCTCGACCGCATCGCCGACGACCTCCACCGACTCAGCTGACCCGGACCGCGCCGGAACGACAGGCAGACCATGTCCGTTCTCACCTCAGGAGGTGGTCGCGATCAACGGAATCTGGATGCTGTTCGCCGCCCTGGCGGTCGTCGGTGCGTTCCTCGCCCTGCTCGCGTGGGCCGCCGCACGAGCACGCCGGCACGGGATCAGCGGCTCGATGATGGGCCCCTTCGACGAGATGTGGCGCCCGACCGCGGCCGAGTCCCACCTCGAGATCCAGATCCAGACCGAACGCAAGAAGCCCCTCCCGTCACCCGAGGACCTCTGACCGCCACCGGACGCTTCAGCTGACGAGCGTCCCGACCTGCTCACCCCGGCAGATCGCCGTCGCAGCACCAGCCGAGTCGATGTCGAACACGTGCAGCTGCAACCGATGGTCCCGCGCCAGGATGAACGCCGACTGATCCATCACCCGCAACTCCCGGTCGATCACCTCCTGATAGCTCAGCCGGTCGAAGCGCCGCGCGCCCGGCACTTGGTTCGGGTCGGCGTCGTAGATGCCGTCGGCACCGTTCTTCGCCACCAGCAACGCGTCCGCCCCGAGCTCCACCGCCCGTTGCACCGCCGGATAGTCCGTCGTCGTGAACGGCTGCCCGTTCCCGCACCCGAGCAGCACGATCGCGCCCTTCTCCAGGTGCCGGATCGCCCGCAGCCGGATGTACGGCTCCGCCAGGTTGGGGATCGGGATCGCCGTCATCAACCGCACGTCGACGTCGCCGAGCGCCGCGATCCGTCCGCGCAGCAGCACGGCGTTGATCACCGTCCCGAGCATCCCGATGTTGTCCGCCTCGACCCGGTCGATTCCCCAGTCTTCCGCGCGGTTCCCGCGGAAGACGTTGCCACCACCAACAATCACAGCAACCTGTACGCCGGTCGCATGCGCCGCGAGGACCTCGGTCGCCAGATGGGTCAACCGATCGCTGCTGAAACCGAACTCCGCCTCCCCGGCGATGGCCGCCCCCGACAACTTGATCACCAGACGCTCGAACACAACCCCTCCTCGGACAGCTGTCAGGTCGCCCGGCATTGTGCCCTACCGGAGGTTGTCGATGTCGGCGGCTCTGGACGCCTCAGCGGTTGATCAAGGGGCAAGGGGACGTGGATGACATCACGTTACGTCATGTCAGCGTCAGCTGGAGAGTGTCGTCGCTGAGTCGCGGACGATCAGCTCGGGTTCGGGGTCGGTGAGGACGCCGCCGGCGTGGGGGCGTCCGGCCATCAGTTCGTACAGGGCCTCGACGCCGGCTCGGCCGAGCTCGTACATGGGCATCCGGACCGCGGTCACGGTCGGGCGCAGGTGTTCCATCAGGCCGACGTCGTGGATCCCGACGACCGACAGCTGGTCGGGGACGGTGATGCCGAGGTCGCTGGCCGCGGCGAGGAGCCCGACGGCGCTCATGATGTTGTTCACGACGACCGCGGTCGGCGCGGCCGGCAGTTGCAGCGCCTGGCGCAGCCCGTCGGCACCGGCCTGCTCACCGAACCCGGTGGCCAGGTGCGGCGCCGCTTCCAGGCCGGCCAGCTGCATCTCCTGCTGATACCCGAGGTAGCGCTGCCGGAACGCGCGCCCGGACGCCCCGCCGACGAACACGATCCGGCGATGCCGCAGGTTCAGCAGGAACCGGGTCGCGATCTCGCCCGCACGGTGGTCGTCGATGCCGACCCACGGGTGGTCCTGGGCGTGGTCCAGGCTGACGATCGGTTTGGGGTGGGAGCGCAGCTCGGCCATCACCTCGTCGTCGTACAGCGAGTCGTCCCGGATCAGGATGCCGTCGACGGTGCCGTTGCTGAGCAGCCGGGTGACGAACTGGCTGCCGGAACGCATCGTCTCCGCGTCGCCGAGCAGGACCGTCCCGCCGCGCTCGGCCGCGGCCGCGTAGACGCCGCGCAGCAGGTGGGTGTAGACGGGGTTGTCGAGCTTGTTGAGGATCAGCGCGATCATGCCGGTGCGGTTCAGTCGCAGGGACCGGGCCGCCTGGTTGGGCTGGTAGTCGAGGTTCTCCATCGCCTGGACGACCCGGGCGCGGGTCGCCTCGCTCATCCTGGTGTGGCTCGTGCCGTTGATCACGGCCGACACCACCGCGACCGAGACCCCCGCCGTACGAGCGATGTCACGCTGTGTCGCCACGCTGCATGCCTCCTCGAACCGTTGACGTAACGTCGCAACCAAGCCTACGGTGAATTAACGATACGTCACCTAGGAGCGCGTATGACGTCAGCACGCCGTACCGCGCTCCGCCGAACGTTCTCGACGACGTCAGGGACCGGCTCGACCGCGCCGACCTCGTCGACCCGCCTGCTGGACGGTCCCGACCCCGAGTCGAAGGACCCAGCGAACACTCGCCCGTGTCATGAGGAGATCGGATGCAACGAAGACTTCTTCGACAGAACACTCGCCGCCGTGCCCGTGCGTGGGCTGCCACGACAGTCGCGGTCGCGCTGATGGCGACGGGACTGTCGCCGGCCCGCGCCGCCACGAGCGACACGTCGGATCTCGGTGAGCTGCTCGACCTGACCCGTCCAGGGCTCGCCCGCGTGGCGGCGGAGCTTGCCGCCGGCAACGAGGCCGGCGCCGCGACCGAGCTCAAGGTCTACTACGCGGGCCGCTCGGGGACCGAGTACCCGGGGGTGGGCGGGGGAGGAGGCGGCGACGCGACCGCTGACGAACTGGCGGCGGGAGTCTTCCGGTTCGGCCCCGAGACCCGGGACTTCTTCGACGACGCCGCCCAGCGGATCGACGTGGACTGGGCCGACGCCTGGGGCGGGACCGAGACCACGCCCGGCGGCGCCCAGGTTCTGATGAGCGACTTCACGTTCATGCCGACACTGACCAGCGCTTATCTGAACGAGAGTGACCCGCACCGGCGCGCGGCGTACGCCGCGGCGTGGATGGACATCTCCCTGGACTTCTTCGCCGACAACCCGACCTGGCCGCAGAACCGCAACCTGTCGGGCGGCAAGCGGCTGACGCAGCTCGTCAGTGCGTTCTCCGTGTTCCGGACGGAACCGAGCCTCGACGCGGACGACCTCGTGGCGTACCTGTCCGGCGTGCACGCGACGACCGATCTGCTCGCGACCGCGCTGCAGATCCATGTCGGCAACAACTGGTACGTCTCGATGGCCCGCGCGATCTACGTCTCGGCGGTCTACCTGCCCGAGTTCAAGGCCTCCTTCGTCTGGGAGCCGTTCGTGGTGCGCTCGGTCGAGCGGTTCCTGCGCGCCTGGGTGAAGGGCGACGGCGTGTACCGCGAGCCGACGTTCAACTACCAGGCCTACGTCGCGGATCTGATCAACACGATGATCGAAGTGGCGGAGGTCAACGGGCGCACCCTGCCCGACGGGATCGTTCGGTCGGCGGACTGGATCGCGGATGCCCTGTTCGCGACCCGCCAGCCCGATCTGGAGACCGCGCTCGTCGGTGACTCCCCGAACCCGGACGCGGGCGAGAGCGCGATCCGCAAGACCGGTGAGCGGAACTCCTGGTCCGACTTCACCTGGGTCGCCTCCGGGCGCACCGAGGGGACCGTCCCGAAGGTGCCGTCCACGGTGTTCCCGATCAGCTACGCGGTGCAGCGGTCGGGGTGGGACGCCGACGCCCGGTACATGCTGATCAACAACCAGAACTCCAGCTACACGGCCTCCCACCGGCATCCCGACGACCTCAGCCTGGTGATGGCGGCGTACGGGCGGCCGCTGATCGTCGACCCCGGAGCGGGGGACTACAGCGCGACCCCGACGAACGACTGGATGCGCCGTACGACGGAGGCGCACAACACCGTCGAGGTCGACGGACAGCCACAGCCCCCCGGCCTGCCCCGCTCGACGTCGCTGTGGCGCTCGAACGCGGGCCTCGACATCTATCGCGGAAAGACGCAGGCCTACCGGCCGATCGCGCACGACCGCGTCGTCTACTTCGTGAAGCCCGGCTTCTGGGTCGTGTCCGACGACCTCACGGGTGACGCCGGTGCGCACGACTACCGGCAGCTCTGGCACTTCCCCGGCGATCCGGTCACCGTCGACCCGACCACGAACGTCGCCACGGTCGGGTTCGACACGGTGCCCGGCGCCGCACCGGTGGCCGGCGTACAGCTCGTCCCTGTGGCCGAGCGCGGCTCCGATCTCACGTCGAGCGTCCACAAGAACGGCGCCGTGCGCGTGGGCGAGCAGGTCCTCACCGACGTCGACTACCTGTCGTACGACTGGTCCGCGACCGGCGCCACCGGAGTGGACACGGTCGTGGTTCCCGGCAAGGCCGGCCCCGCGCCCTCGGTGAAGGCGTCGCGCATCGACCTGCCCCAGGTGGACCACTCCGTGGCCAGCGCCCTGGAGATCGACCTGCCGAAAGCGACCGGCCGGTTCTACGTGTCACGCGAGGCAGTTCCGTCGTCGAGGCAGTTCGGAGCTGCCGCGACCAACGCCGAGACCGCCTACCTCGAGCGGGCCGACAAGGGCGGCGGTCTGACCCGGTACGCGCTGACCAACGGATCCTCGCTGGTCGACCGCGCGCAGACCGTCTTCAAAGCCTCCCACGTGGTGTCCGACGTCAGTGTGGAGCTGCAGGGCGCCACCGCGCAGATCTCGCTCGGGGACCCGTTCGCCGGAACCCTGTCGATCTACGCGCCGAAGGCACGGGCGGTGAAGCTCAACGGCACCCCGACGAAGTTCATCCGCACCGGCGACCTCGTCACCGTCTCGGCCAAGGCCGCCTTCACCCCGAAGCCGTTGCTCGACGAGAAGTTCACCGACGCGAGCCTGGACAGCACCCGCTACGACTTCAACGGCTCCCTCGACGGCTGGACGGCGGTGCAGGGCACCTGGACGCTGGGCGGCGCGCGGCCTGACACGCAGCTGGTGCAGACCTCGAGCACGGACACACAGTCGCTGGCGGTGCAGCAGGACGTACCCGACGACGTGGTCATGACCGCCGACATCGTTCCGGGGACACGAGACCAGACCACTGCGACGACCGGCCTCGCGTTCCGCTACCACGACTCCCGCAACTACTACCGGGCTGACGTCGTCAGTACGCCGGGCGGCGCGAAGCTGCAGCTCGTGAAGCTCTACAACGCCACGTCCACACTCCTCGCGGAGACGAACCTGCCCGTCGACGCGGCGGACAGCGCGCACACGCTGACCGTCTCCGCGGTCGGGAAGCATCTGACCGCCACAGTGGGCAGTACGACGATCTCCGCGGACGACACGCAGTTGCCGACCGGCGGAGCCGCCGCCTCCACGCACGGCCGGGCCGCGTCCTTCGACAACATCACGATCAAGGAAGGGCTCGACCAGGCCACCTGGCGGGGGATCGCAGGAAAGGCGTCCGTCGACTCGGGGCAGTTGAAGCTCACGCCGACCGACGGCCGGGCGCACGTGCTGGCCGACTCGACACTGCCGTCACGCTTCTCCGACTCCTGTGACTATGCCGCGAAGGCCACGGTCACGATCAACGGGCCGGTCGGCACCGCGGGCATCTCGTTGCGAGACACCTCCGACTCCTACGGGTACCGGATCCACCTCGGCAAGACGAGCAACAGAACGCAGTACGCCGGTATCGTCCGCGAGGCTCACGCGTCCGGTCCGGTCACGATCGGCACGGTGTCCGTCGGCAACCCGTTGACCGGTCCCGTCAGCCTTGGTGCGTCGGTCCACGGTGACCGCATCACCGTCACGCTGAACGGCGTACAGATCCTGGAGGCTCGTGACACCGTCGTCCGCAACGGCGGCGTCGGACTCCACTCGTCCACGGAGAGCACGTTCGACAACTTCACGGTCGCGCGCTCCTGCGACCGAGAACCCGTCCGTCCCAGTGCACCCCACACCGGCCGGCCCCCAGGTCCGCAGTGAAGCCGGTGGCGACGAGGTGAGCACGTGAGGCCCCGGAAACACGCTGATCTCCAGCAAGGCCGGAGACGGTTACGCTGGCGGCATGACCACGATCAAGGACGTTGCGCAGCGGGCCGGGGTGTCCACGGCCGTGGTCTCCGCGGTGATCTCCGGGGCCCGCGGCAACATCCGGATGAGCGAGGCCACCCGGCTGCGCGTCGAGCAGGCGATCCAGGACACGGGCTATCGCGTCAACCACGCCGCGAAGTCGCTGAGACTGTCGCGGTCGGGAGTGATCGCGGCGGTGGTGCCGAAGATCGCGAACCCGGTCTTCGAGCTGGCGATCCGAGGCATGCACGCGGCCGCCGAGGATCACGGGGACGTGCTGCTGCTGGCCGACGCCCTGTGGATCGAGCCGGGCAGCCACCTGATGAGCCGGATCGTCGGCACGGGCATGGTCGACGGGGTGCTGCTGCGGTCCGCCGAACGGGGGACCGAGACCGCCGAGGAGCTCACCCAGCGGTCGATCCCGTACGTGATCCTGCAGAACCCGCGACCCGACGACTCCGTGTCGGTGTGGATCGACGACGCGGCCGGCATCGGTCTGGCCGCGACACACCTGCTGGGTCTCGGGCACCGCCGCATCGCACTGGTCGGCGGTCCCGTCGTCCCGGTCGCCAGCAGCGCTCGCGTCGACGGCTACCGCTCGGCGCTGCGGGTAGCGGGCGTGCGCTTCGACAAGTCGCTGATCAAGCAGGTCGGCTACGAACCACTCGATCTGGCGGCCGCGACGCGTGAGCTCCTGGGGTCGGCCCGGCCGCCGTCCGCGCTGATCATCGACAACATCGTCGCGGCACCGGGAGCGATCGCGGCGATCGCCGATCTCGGCCTGCGTGTTCCCGACGACCTGTCGATCGTCGTGTACCAGGACCTGCCTGTCGCCGACGTCCTCCGGCCGGCCCCGAGCACGGTCCGGATGCCTGTGCAGCAAGCCGGAACGCGCGCCTACACGACCCTGCGCCGGATGATCGACGGCCATCGCGTCCAGTCGGCGCAGGTGACGCGGCCGGCGCCGAAACTGATCGATCGAGGATCGACCGCGCCGTACGCCGGCTGAGCGCCGACCAGCCCCACAGATCACCGTCGGCGGTCTCACCAGATCTTGATTAACCGATGAATCATCGGCATGATGCTTGCCGTAGCCCCGTATCGATCGCAAGCCCCCCGCTGCTCGGGATGGGCTGGACAGGGAATTCCTCATGGTTCACGTCGTTCTCGTCTCCGGCTGGCAAACCGTCAACATCGGCGACGTCGCCCACACGCCAGGTGCACTGCGGGCCTTCCAGCGCTACGCACCGGAAGCGACGCTGACGCTGTGGGCCCGCAGCATCGACGAGAACGTCCGCAAGATGCTCGGCCGCTACTTCCCGGACGTCGAGATCGTCGAGGACCGGGTCGTGCCCGACGAGCCGCTGAGCCCGCGGCTGGAAAGGTTGTTTGCCGAAGGCGACCTTCTGGTCCACGGGTCGGGGCCGTCGCTCGTTGCCCAGGTGGAGGTCGCCGAGTGGCACCGCCGGACCGGAAAACCGCACGGCATCTTCGGCGTGACAGTCGATCCGCTCCGGCCGTACGGATCGACGCTGGACCGAGTGGCGAGCATGGTCAGCGCGATCGACGGTGATCTGCTGACCGAACTCCAGCGCGAGGTGCTCGACACGGCCGCGTTCGTCTACTGCCGCGACTCGCTGACCGAGCGGTTCCTGGCCGGCCAGAACCTGGGGACACCCACGATCGCGTTCGGCCCGGACGCCACCGTGATGTTCGACGTGGTCGACGACGGCGACGGCCAGGCGGTCCTCGCGGAGTACGGGCTGCAGCCGGGCCGTTTCCTCTGCGCCGTACCGCGGCTGCGTTTCACGCCGTACCACCAGATCCGGAACTACCCACCCACGGCCGAGGACGTACGCCGGTCGGCCTACAACGCGGGCTACCTGGAGTCCGACCTGGACGCTCTGCGGCAGACCGTGATCAGCTGGGTGCGAGCCACCGGCGAGCCGGCGCTCGTCGTGCCGGAGATGAGCTACGCGATGGAAGTCGCCGAGGCCGAGCTCGCGGGGACCTTCCCTGCCGACGTGGCCGGCCTGGTCCACATCCTGCCGCGGTTCTGGGACCTGACCGAGGCGGCCGCGGTCTACCGGCGGGCCGGCGCGGTCGTGAGCATGGAGTGCCACTCACCGCTGATCGCCTTGGCGGAAGGGGTTCCCGCGATCTACCTGCGTCAGCCGACCGACACGATCAAGGGCGAGATGTACAACGATCTCGGCCTGTCGCTGATCGAGCTCGGACCTGGGGCCGACGCCGCGGCCGGGCAACTCCTGCAGAAGATCGTCGACGACAGGCCGGCCGCGGCCGAACGCACCCAGGAGACGCGGCACGGAGCGCAGGAACGCGTGCGAGGGATGGTCGAGGCCGCGATCACAGCCGTCGGCAGCAGGAACCGCTGATGTCGTCGGGGATCAAGGTGCGGCCGGAAGCCGGTGCGGGTCCCGGCGCGCCTGCCGTCCGCGAGCCTCGCCTCCGCGGGCAGCTCGCGGCCCGGTGGCAGCGGGACCGGGTGCTGCTCGTGCTCGCCGTGCCGGGAGTGGTCGTCCTGGTGGTGTTCCACTACCTGCCGCTGCTGGGCAACGTGATCGCCTTCCAGGACTACCAGCCGTTCCTTGGCATCAGTGGGTCCGACTTCGTCGGCCTGAGCAACTTCTCGGTCATCTTCGACGGTGACCCGGAGTTCCTGAACGCGCTCGTGAACACCCTGGTCATCACCATGGTCCAGGTGCTGTTCGTGTTCCCGCTGCCGATCGCGCTGGCCCTGGTCCTCAACACGATGCTGAACGAACGGGCCAAGCGGCTGACCCAGTCGATCCTCTACCTGCCGCACTTCCTGTCCTGGGTCATCGTCGTCGCGTTGTTCCAGCAGATGTTCGGCAACGGCGGGATGCTGAACGAGTGGCTGCGGTCCGCGGACCTGGGAACCTTCCAGATCATCGGCGTACCGGAGCTGTTCAAGCTGCTGATCACGTCGCAGGTGATCTGGAAGGACACCGGATGGTCGACCATCATCTTCCTGGCCGCGCTGTCCAAGGTCGACCTGAACCTGTACGAGGCGTCGGCGATCGACCGCGCCGGCCCACTTCGGCAGCTGTGGCACGTCACGCTGCCCGCCATCCGGCCCGTGATCGTCCTGCTGCTGATCCTGCGGCTGGGTGACTCGCTCACCGTCGGTTTCGAGCAGATCCTCCTGCAGCAGGGGCCGGTCGGCGCGCAGGCTTCCGAAGTACTCGACACCTACGTCTACAACAACGGCATCATCGGCGGGAACTGGGGCGTCTCGGCCGCGGTCGGCCTGGTGAAGGGCCTCGTCGGCGTGGTGCTCGTCCTCGGGGCGAACCGGCTCGCCCACGCCATGGGGGAGCGGGGGGTGTACTCGAAATGACCGGACTGCTGGAGACCACCGCCGAACGCCGGGCCCGGCGCAAGCGTCAGCCGGCGCAGGACGAGCGGCCGGCCTGGATGGGACGGCAACCTCGCTGGGCGACCGCGGCACGCGGCGTACTGCTGACCGCCGCCTGCCTCGCGGTGATCGTCCCGTTCGTCGCCGTCGTGATGACGAGTCTGGCGCCGCAACGTGACATCAGCGCGCGCGGAGGGCTTGTCCTGTTCACCAGCGAGCCGTCGCTCGCGGCGTACCGGGCCGTTCTGTCGGGCGGAGTGGTGACCCGGGCCCTCACCGTGTCGGTCGTGGTCACCGCTGTGGGCACCATCCTGTCGCTGGCCTGCACCATCATGCTCGCGTACGCCCTGTCGCGGCCGGGATCGCTGCTGCACAAGCCCATCCTGCTGATGACCCTGTTCACGCTCTTGTTCAACCCGGGCATGATCCCGATGTACCTGATCGTCAAGCAGCTCGGCCTGATCGACAACCTGGCCGCGTTGATCCTGCCGGTGGTGGTCAACGCCTTCAACGTGATCGTGATGCGGTCCTTCTTCCTCGAGCTTCCCGGTGAGCTGACGGAGTCGGCCAAGATCGACGGGGCCGGCGAGCTCCGGATCCTCACCTCGATCGTGCTGCCGCTGTCGAAGGCCGTCGTCGCGGTGGTCGGCCTGTTCTACGCCGTCGCCTATTGGAACGCGTTCTTCTCCGCCCTGCTCTACCTGCCGTCGCCGGAGAAGTGGCCGCTGCAGCTGGTCCTGCGGACCTTCGTCGTGAACCAGACACCGCTCGGTACCGACGAGCTCTCGGCGTCGACCGAGTCGCTGCCGCCTCAGGCATCGATCCAGATGGCGATTCTGGTCATGTCCGTCATCCCGATCCTGATCATCTACCCGTTCATCCAGAAGCACTTCAGCAAGGGACTTCTGATCGGCGCCGTCAAAGGCTGATCGACCGGACGCCCACCATGAGGAGGGAACCGTAACCATGGATGCGCTTTCGCGCCGTACGTTGCTCAAGGGGCTGTCCGCGGCCGCCGTCGCCGGTGCCGCCGGATCAGCGCTCGGCTGCTCTGCCAAGACGACCACGGGAACCTCCGGCCGGATCGGGGCCGACATTCTCCCGACGTTCGCCCAGGCCGGGAAGGCCGAGGCCGCGCTGAAGAGCGCGAGCCCGCTCGGCATGAGCGGGTACTTCGAGTACCCGGCGAGTCCCATCGCGGCGGTCGGCAAGCCCCCGTTGTCGGGTGGCCGGATCTCCGCCCTCACCTACACCTTCGACCCGGTGGCACCCGGCAAGTCCGACAACCCGCTGTGGCAGGAGGTCGACAAGCGACTGGGCGGACAACTGGACATCACGTACGCGCCGGCGGCTGACTACGCCCAGCGGTTCGCGACCACCGTGGCCGGCGGGGATCTGCCCGACCTGGTGTCGATCTACGGCTCGGTGCAGCAGTTGCCCGGTTTGCTCAAGGCGAAGTTCACCGATCTGACCGAGTACCTGTCCGGCGACGCCGTCAAGGACTATCCGAACCTGGCGGGTCTGTCCACCGACTCGTGGCGCAAGACCGTGTACGGCAACGCCCTGTGGGGTGTGCCGATCGCCCGGGTACCGATCCCGGGGGTCGCCTGGATCCGCGCCGACCTGGTGTCCGGTACCGGACTGCCCGCGCGGCCGAAGGACATCACCGAGTTCAAGACGCTGCTGAAGGGGCTGACCAACGAGCGCAGGTCCCGCTGGGCCTGTGGCGATCCGGGCAGCGTCCTGACCATGATCACCGCGTCCCTCGGCATCCCCGGCACCTGGATCGAGGACGACGGCAAGTTCACGTCCAACATCGAGCTCGAGCAGTACGAGAAGGCACTGGCCGACACCCGTGAGCTGGCTGACGCCGGAGTCTTCCACCCGGACGGCCTGGTGGCGTCCAACAACCAGCGCAACGACTGGTTCACCAACGGGACCACGCCGGTCGTCTTCGGCGGGTACGCCGGCTGGAGCAAGTACGAGATGTGGGGAGCCGAGGTGCAGGGTTTCAAGCTCGGGTCCGTTCCGATGTTCGGCTACGACGCGTCGAGCAAGCCGCTGCATCCCCGGGGGAGTGCGGCTCAGGCGTTCACCGCTGTCACCCAGGCCGAACCGGACCGGGTCCGCGAAGTGCTCCGGGTCCTCGACTGGCTCGCCGCGCCGTTCGGGTCGTCGGAGTACCTCCTGCGCAACTTCGGGATCGAGGGGCAGACGTTCACCTTCGAGGGCAGCGACCCGATCGTGAACTCGCGCGGCCAGAACCTGCGGGTGGTCCCGTTCGGGTACGTCAGCGGCCCGGCCCAGGCCATCTACGACCCGGGCCGGCGCGATGTCGCCCAGGCCCGCTTCGACTACCAGGAAGCCGCTCTGCCGATCCTCGCCCCCGATCCGACCCAGGGCCTGTACTCCGAGACCGACGCGGCCAAAGGTCTGCAGCTGGGCAAGGACCTGACCGATGCGCGGAACGGCATCCTGGCCGGACGCGCACCCGTGTCGAGCTGGAAGGCGGCCGTCACCAAGTGGCGCAACGGCGGCGGCGACAAGATCCGGGCCGAGTACCAGCAGGCCTTCTCCGAGGCGGGACCCAAGTGAGCCGTCAGCTGGTGCGTCTGGCCGACGAGTTCCTGTCCGGGCGGCCGTACTCCATCCTCGACCGGGAGCCGTCGGACTGGGCCGGAGACGCCCAGGACTACTACTCGGTCGGCAACTACTCCTGGCCGAACCCGGAGACAGCCGACGGCCTGCCGTACGTCAGGATCGACGGCCGGCGGAACCCGGACGCGTGGAGCGATCGCTACGACAAGCGGCGGTTCCGGCAGACGGTCGCGGCCGTCAACACCCTGGTGCAGGCCCATGTCCTCACCGGCGACACCCACTACGCCGACGCCGCGGAGGCACGGCTCGACCGCTGGTTCCTGGACCCGGCGACCGCGATGCGCCCCCACTTCGCTCACGCGGCCGCGCTGCCCGGTCAGCACGACGGCGCGGCGATCGGGCAGATCGAGGCCACGCTGCTGACCGACCTGGTGGATCACGTCGACCTGCTGGTGAAGGCCGGACGATTCACCGAACGTCTCCCGCTCCTGCAGGACTGGTTCGCCGAGCTGACCCACTGGATGCGGTCGAGCGAGCTCGGCCGGCAGGAAGAACGGATGACCAACAACCACGGGGTCTGGTGGGACGCGCAGGTCCTGCGCTACCTGCAGTTCGTCGACGACCGGACCGCGCTCACCAAGATCCTCGACCGGTTCGATCTCCGGCTGCGCCACATCGCTCCCGGCGGCGCGCTCCCGAAGGAACTGGCTCGTCCCGACTCGTTGCTCTACACCATCTACTGCCTCCGGGCATTCGCCGTCTGCTGCCGGGTCGCAGCAGCCGAGGGCCGTGACCTCTGGAACGCGCCCGCCGAACCCGGCTTCGGCAGTCTGCGCGACGCCTTCCACTTCTGGGCCGACCACGCCGCCGACGACCGCCGGTGGATCTGGCCCCGGCAACCCTCGGACCTCGACCTGACCGCGGTCTGGCTCGCCGACGAAGCCGCCGCCGTGTACCGGACCCCGAGCCTCACCGCGCTCGCGGAAACCCTGCGAAGGCAGGACCTGCCCGCCCCCGAGATCCCGTCAATTGCAGCCGTCCGACGGACCTCGACCTCCAAGGAGTGACCCATGAAGATCCCCGCCCCAACTCGACGTGCTCGACAGACGATGGCCCTCACCGTGGCACTGACCCTGAGCGTCCCGGCGGGTCTCACCGCCGTGACCAACCCACCACCCGCCAGAGCGGCGACAACCGCGGTCCCCAGCTACTCGGCGGGAATCGTCGGCCGGACCGGGACGATCGAGAGGCCCACTGAGTGCAGTGCGGAGATCGGCGCCGGCGGCAACCTCAGGGAGGGCGCGGACTTCTTCCTGGGCAAGTGTCAGGGAGCCGGGGAGCCACCGCAGATCACCGGGCCCGCGACGTCGCGGGCCCTGACGTTCCGCACGGACAAGGACTTCGAGTACGACGGCGCCATCGTCGAGGACCCCGCCACGAACACCTGGAAGGACGCGGCCGGAAACACCCTCCGGGACCGCACGGAGCTGGCGAGTGGGTGGGACCTGCCCTTCCACACCAACGTCTGGGTCGGGTTCGACATTCGCATCCCGGGGGCCGTCGACGACGTCACGGGCAGCGGGGCGTTCGTGCTGCAGCTGTGGCAGTGCACCAGGACCCCGTTCGCCGGCGTGCGCATCCAGTCCGGTGCCGGCAACGGGCACAACCTCCAGTTCGTGCGCCGGGGCGAGGAGCCGGGCATGGAAGACGAGTACAACCTGGCCATGGCGACCCAGCCCGTCGGTGCCGACGAGTGGCACTCCTTCGTCATCAAGTACAACGTGGAGCCGTACCACGACGGCGCACCGAAGGGGCGGATCGCGGTCTGGCACAAGGGACCGACCACCGGCGAGCAGAAGCTCTTCGAGCGCGAGGAGTACTTCGGCTACGCGACGCGTTCCAAGTGCGAGAACGACTCCTTCCGGAACGCGTTCAGGGTCAAGTTCGGCATGTACAAGGACTACCAGCCGGGCGCGACCTTCCGTTCCGACTTCCGGAACGTGCGGATCGCCGGCAGCAAGGAGGCGGTGGAGCCCTACAACCGCGGCTGAGTCTCCCGGTCGGCCTCAGGGGTCCAGCACCTTGTCGAGGGTTTGGTACGTGCGGTTGCTGGCGGTGGCGGCTCGGCGTTCCCGGCCGGTGGCTTCTATGTAGTTCTGGCTGGTGGCCAGGCTGGCGTGGCCCAGGAGGGCCATGATCTCCGAGGCCGTGGCGCCGTCTTCGGCCAGTCGGGTGGCGAAGGTGTGGCGGAGGGCGTGGAGGTTGGCGCCTACGGGGACCCGGTCGTGGAGGCCGGCCCAGCGGTAGCAGGACTTGACGAGGTACTCGAGGCCGCCGCGGCCGATCGGGTCGCCGTTGCGGTCGAGGAGGAGCTTGGTGTTGCGGGTGGTCCGGCGGCTGGGGAAGCGGCGTTCGCAGGAGTCGGCGTACGCCTCGATGATGCGTTCCATGATCGGCTCGACCGGGATCGAGCGGTCGCGGCTGCCCTTGCCGTGGACGTGCAGGCGCATCTCACCCGGTCGACCGGCGAGCGAGTCCGTCGTCAGCGTGCGCATCTCGGCCGAGCGGAGGCCGGCGACCAGTCCGAGGGCGATCACCAGCAGGTCGCGTTCCGGCCAGGGATCTCGGGCACGCCGGTCACCGTCGGCAGCGGACTTGAGGAGCCTCTCCGGTGTGTCCTCACCGCGGAGAGGCTTGGGGGACAGGGGAGGGGTCTTCGGTCGCGCGACCGCGCCCATCGGGTTCCCCGCGAGCAGCCCGTCGGACACGCAGAAGGTGAGGAACTGGTTCCACGTCGACCACGCGCGCAGCACCGAGCTCTTGGCGTGATCATCGGCGAACGCGCCGAACGCCGTACGCAGTGCTGGTGCCGTCAACTCGCCGACCTCGAGGCTTTCCGGGTCGTCCGTGAGCAGCGCGGTGATGCCGGCCAGGTCGCGACGGTACGCGTCGGTTGTGTGGGGCGAGTCCTTGCGCGGCCGCCGCGCGGCGAAGAACGCGGCCTGAGCTTCGAGCACCAACATGCCGCCCATTACTACCGGACGCCACCGACAGTTTCCCCAGCCGTTGCCCGAAGCAACTATTCCTCGATCTCCGTGGTCCAGTTCATCTGCTCGATCCAGTGCTCGAACAGCGCCCGGTCGCCGTGGATCTCCAGCGCGGGAGTCTTCTCCAGCGGACGGCGGCGGCTCAGCACGAGCATCAGGTCGGTCGCCGGGCCGCGGACGGCGACGTCGGCCTTCGCGTGGCCGTGTTCCAGCACGACCTTGTCCGGCTCCCGCCGCGTGACCCACTCGCCAGGCGCGTCGGTCGTGTGGAGGTGCAGCGTCTGACCGGTCCCACTCATCGCCTTGGCATAGCTCCGCTTGCTGGCCCAGTACGTCGGGGAGGTCATCGTGTCCAGCCAGTCCTCGATCGCCTCCACTGCATGCTCGGGCGGCAGCTCGTACGACGTACCGACTGTCGCGGCCGCGTCCGCCCGGTGCACGCACGCCTCACCGAACAACCGGCGCGCCCAGTACGGACCACCCGCGACACCGCCGTTCGGATCCCACACCTGTGCGTTGTCGCCGGCCGCGTCGTACGCCTGCTTGGCCTCGGCCGCCGTACCGTTCAGCCACGCACCCCACTGACTCGAGTCGGCCGGCGCCGGCACGTACGCGGCAAACGCCGCGCTCGGGTCGGTCAGCTGATCGGCGACGAGCATCGTCACCATCCGGTGCGTCCCGCCGACGTGGTCGACGAGGTCGGCCAGTGTCCACTCCGGACACGTCGGAACCGGTAATGCCGCGTCCTTGCCGTCCACCCAGTCGGCGAAGGTGGCCGTCTGGGTGACGACGGAGTTCAGATAGGCGGACGTGTCCATCGCGGTTCCTCCGGATGCCTCGGCGATTTTCGCTCACCGTACTTCACCCCGGCAGCCAGGGCGGCGGTATCCGGGCAGGGGAGAAGGGCCTTGACAAACGGGGTCGAGCCACACCCCAACCGAACCGGACCACAATCGTCGAGCCCGCGGACGACAAGCCCTCAGATTCCCGGGAGTGGAGCCCGCCGGGTCTTTCTCGACGCAGAGTTCATCCACGACAACCAAACAATTGCCGCCAGCAACTATGAATGCTGCATAATGGTGATTATGCATGACAGAACAGGTCCGGAAGGGGCACGGCCATCCCCTGGGGGACCGTCTGAAAATCCCAGGCGAACCCGGCCCGCCTGTGGCAAAATCGCGCGTATGTACAGTTTCTTCCGACTGGGCTAGCTCACCGCTGGCCAGTTCGAGGCATGCCGCCCGCGGCTAGCGAGGCGGGATCCGGTCGTTCGACCGGTCCCGACAGCTACCGGGAAGAATCGTCATGCCCTCGTACAGGGTTCTCGTGCGCACCGTCACGGGCCTGGAGCACCTGGCCGCCGCCGAACTGACCACAGCCGGCCACCGGGTGATCGAACAATCCAAGCGTCAACTCGTCGTCGACGCCACCGAATCCATCGTCAGCGACCCACCGAAACTCGCCGACGACCTGTTCCTGATCGGCGCGAGCGTCGACGATCCGGGCCACACGAAAGCCGCCTTGAACACACTCACCAGAAAACTCAGGAAACACCTCAGAATTCCGTTCCCACACCACGGACAATTCGCCGTCAGCGCGTCGTACGTCGGTCGTCGCACCTACAACCGATTCGACATCGAGGATCTCGTCGGCGCCGTCGTCAATGCACGAACCGGTGCCCGCTATCACTCACGCCGTACGAACAAGCCACCAGAACAACGCACCGACTGGCGCGTCGCTCTGGACGGCACCAACGTCCACATCGGCATCCGGCCGTTCCCGGCGCCGCTCCACAGACGCCGCTGGCGACAGCACACCGTCCCAGGCAGCCTGCACCCACCGGTCGCCGCCGCCATGGCCCAGCTGGCCGGCATCGAACCGGGCCAAGTTGTCCTGGATCCGTTCTGCGGCGCCGGCACGATTCTCATCGAGGCCCAGCAGCTCGAACCAAGCGCCCAGTACGTCGGAGTCGACCACGCCGAGGCTTCTCTGAGAGCCGCTGAGAGAAACGCCCGCAGCATCCAGTGGCAACTCGGCGACGCCAAACGCCCGCAGATCGCCGCTGACAGAATCCTCACAAACCCGCCGTGGGACGTCCGGCTGGCCGTCGGCGACCTCACGCCGTACCTGAACAGTTGGCAGCACACCGACACCGTCGTCGCGATCGTCAACGAGCACCAGGTCGCGACGCTGACCGATCATCCGGCCTGGAACACCGGTTCGGTGCACAATCTGAGCCTGGCAGGCCTCCATCCGAGCATCGTCGTATTGCGCCGATAATGGACATTATGTCAACTAGCAGTCTGGAGCAGGCCCTGTGACCCTCTCCCACCTCGGCACCCCGACCGGGCCGATGGTCCGCGTGCACGGTGGCTACGCCAACCGGATGTACCGGCTCGACACCGACCTGGGCTCGTTCGCCGTCAAGGAACTGAACCTCGCCGACCGTCGCTGGACCTACCACGTCGAAGACGTGTTCGAGTTCGAGCAGGCCGCCTTCGCCGCCGGGATCCCGATGCCCGAACCGATCTCGTACGACGACCACACACTCGTCCACCGCTGGGTCGACGGCGACAAGGTGCCCGAGGCTCCCGTCTCGCCGGCGTACGCGTTCGAGGTAGGTGAGCTCCTGGCGCGCTTGCACGCGCTCGACGTCGGCTGGCCCCACGGCTCGATCGACGAGCCGCCGGCCCTGGACTGGCCTGAGCTGGCCGCACAAGCAGCCGGACAGCCGTGGGCCGACGAACTCGCTTCTCAGACCGAGACGTTCCTGGAGATCGCCCACTTCGTCGACACCTGCGAACGCCCCGGTCCCGTCGTACTGACTCACAAGGACATCCAGCCGTGGAACCTGCTCGCGCGCGACGGCCATCCGGTGGTGCTCGACTGGGAGCTCTCGGGTCTGCTCGACCTGTCCGGTGAGCTGGGCTCGACCGCGCTGAGTCTCGCGAAGGGACCTGGCTTCGACGACATCGAGCCGGCGATCTTCCGCCAGGTTCTCGACGGGTACGTCGCGGGCGGCGGAACGCTTCCGCCGCCGGGGCCGAGTTGGTTCGTCTACCTGATAGGCGGCTGGCTGGGCCACACGCGGTGGAACATCCTCCGCTGCCTCGCCGATGCCGACGCGGCCACCGGCCCCGAGCGTGAGCTGTCGCACGAGGCGGTGCGCAACGGCGTACGAGGTCTCCCCCAGCTGTTCGCTCGGCTTCCGGACCTCGAGACGCTGGTCAGCTGACCGGCTTGGCCTCGAGCACGAAGTAGAGGAAGCAGAGGAACGACGTGCGCTCCCCCAGACCCGGCGGCAACAGTTCGCGGGGTGTGTCGGGTGAGAACGGCGGTTCGCTGATCGTCGAGATCGTGAAGCCCGCTCGGCCGAACGCGTCGGTCATCGCGTGCAGCGGCCGGTGGTAGAAGGTCAGCGACGCCGCCTGGCCGTCGAAGGTGTACTCCTCTGTGTACGGCGAAGTCTCGAAGTAGTCTTCCTTCGGGTAGACGACCTCGCGGATGATCGGGTGGTTCACCGAGAGGATCAGCCGGCCGCCGGGCTTCAGTACGCGGTGCAACTCGGTCAAGGGCCCAGACCAGTCCTCGAGGTAGTGCAGCACCAGGGAAGCCACGACGTCGTCGAACTCCCCCGTGCCGAACGGCAACGGCTCGGCGAGGTCGGCCCGCAGCACTCTGGTGTCCGGACCGAGCCGCTGCTGCGTCAGCGTCACCATCCCCTGGCTCGCATCGACGGCGGTGAGCCGCGCACCTCGTTCACGCAACGCGGCGGACAGCGCCCCGGCCGCGCAGCCGGCGTCCAGAATGTTGCGTCCGGCAACATCTCCGGCGAGCGCGATCATCGCGGGCCGGTCGTAGTACGCGTTGAACAGGCTGGTCTCGGTCTCCCGCGCGTAGCTCTCGGCGAACGAGTCGTAGTGGTCAGCTCTCACGGCGATCCCCCAGGTGTCGGACTTTGCCGTGGACCTTAGAACACCGTGGGGTCGCCGGAAAGCCGGTTGCAGGTAGTCCCGGTCCGGTGTTGGGTGAGTTTCATGGCACTCCCCTCCCCCACGCTGCACACCGATCGGCTCCGGCTGCGTCCCTTCGAGGACGGTGACGCCGACGCTCTCTGGGCGCTGCACAGCAATGCGACCGTGCTGCGGTACTGGGACTCACCGCCGTGGACCGACCCCGCGCGCGCCGAGCGATTCATCGCCGCGTGCCGGCAGCTGGAGGCCGACGGCACCGGGGCCCGGCTCGCCGTCGATCGGGTCTCCGACGGCGCGTTCATCGGCTGGTGCATGGTGAGCGAGTTCAATCCCGACTTCCGCAGCGCCTCGATGGGCTACGTCTACGCCGAGGACTCCTGGGGACACGGGTACGCGACGGAGGCCGCCGACGCCGTACTGAAGTGGGCGTTCGACACCCTGGACCTGAATCGCGTCCAGGCGGAGGCCGACACCCGCAACCGCGGATCGGCCCGCGTGCTGGAGAAGCTCGGGTTCGTGCTCGAAGGAACGCTGCGCGAGGACTGCATCGTGAACGGCGACGTCTCCGACTCGTGGGTGTACGGGCTGCTCCGACGTGAGTGGAAGGGCTGACCGTGAGAGGCTGCGAGCTCGACCAGTCAGTCTGAGGAGCCCGGGATGAAACTTCTTCTCACCTCGTCGGGGATCGCCAACCAGAGCATCTCCGACGCGCTCGTCGAGTTGCTCGGCAAGCCGATCGCGGAGTCGGACGCGCTGTTCGTTCCGACCGGGGTCTACCCGTTCGCCGGCGGCGCCAGGAGTGCGTGGGACGCGATGACCGGGAGCAGGGCGAACCGGGTGGTCGACCTCGGGTGGAAGTCGATGGGCGTGCTGGAGCTGACCGCACTGCCGACCATCCGCGAGGAGAACTGGGTGCCGATGGTCCGCGAGGCCGACGCCCTGCTCGTCTGGGGTGGAGACGTCCTCTATCTGACGTACTGGCTGCGGCAGTCGGGGCTGGCTGATCTCCTGCCGTCGCTGGATTGTGTGTACGTCGGGGTGAGTGCGGGCGCGATCGCGCTGACGCCGTACAACTGTGACGCCGAGTTCGACCTGCAGTTCGTCCCCGACGGGCACGAGATGGCGCTGGCCGCCGACAAGTCGCTGGGGCTGGTGGACTTCACGCTGTACCCGCATCTGAACAACCCGGACATGGACGACGCCACGTTGCCGAACATCGAGAAGTGGGCGTCCGGGATCCCGGCGCCGACGTACGCGATCGACGACGACACCGCGATCAAGGTGGTCGACGGGGTGGTCGAGGTCGTGTCCGAAGGCGACTGGAAGCTGTTCAACGGCTGACGATGCGCGCACTCTTCTCGTTCACCGGCGGCAACGGGCACGCGCTCCCGCTGCTGCCGATCGCGCGCGGGCGCTCGCTGTTCGCGGGCACAAGGTGTTGTTCACGTGTCAGCCGGCGATGGTGGACACGGTTCGTGCGGCTGGATTCGACGCGGTCGACAGCGGCGGTACGACGCTGATGGCGGCGTCGTACCGCGGTCCGCTGGTCGCGACGGATCGTGAGGCCGAGGCGAGGGTGATCCGGGAGGGCTTCGCCGGGCGGGTCGCGCGGGAGCGCGCGCCGCGGGTCGTGAGCGTGGGCGCCGAGTTCGGAGCCGACGTTGTGGTGCACGACGAGGTCGACTTCGGCGCCGGTGTGGCCGCGCAGGCTCTTGGTGTCCCGCACGCGTCGGTGACTGTGCTCGCCGCGGGCGGGATGATCACGCCGGGGCGGGTGGACGAACCGCTCAACGCACTGCGGGCTGAGCTCGGTCTGGCGCCGGGGCCCGATGACTTCCTCACCATCGCGCCGGTGATGCCGTCGTTCCGCGCGGTGCCGTTGCCTGCGGGGGCGCTTTGCATCCGGCCCGACGCACTCGAAGAGCACGAACTGCCCGAGGAGCCTGCCGTCGATGCCTGGTTGGCTCAACGCGCCGGCCGGCCGTTGGTCTACTTCACGCTGGGCACGGTCTTCCATCAGGAGTCGGGTGATCTGTTCACTCGGGTGCTGTCCGGTCTGGAGAGCCTGGACGCGAACGTCGTCGTGACCGTCGGCCGCGAGGTCGATCCGGCCGAGCTCGGCGAGCGGGCCGACAACGTGCTGGTCGAGCGCTTCGTCCCGCAACGCGCACTACTCCCCCGCGCCGCCGCGGTGGTGTCGCACGCCGGTTCGGGGACGGTGGTCTCCGCGTTGGCATGTGGTGTGCCGCTGGTGCTGCTACCGATGGGCGCCGACCAGCCGTGGAACGCGGACCGGTGTGAGGCACTCGGCGTCGGGCGGGTGCTGGATCCGCTGACGGTCTCCCCCACCGAGGCCGCGGCCGCCGTCGACGAGGTGTTGACGACGCCGGGCTACCGGTCGGCGGCGGGCGCACTGCAGAAGGAAGCCGAGTCCCTCCCGACAGCCGAAGCTGCCGCGGAAGCGCTCGAGCAGCTCTGAAGGGCGTCCTGGTCGAAGTGCACGTAATCGCGTTGCGGGTGGGTTCGGGGGCGGCCTAGCGTGGCGGGATGACGACTCGGCTGCGGGCGCTGTGTATCGACGCGAACGATCCTGGGCTGCTCGCGCGGTTCTGGGGTGGGGTGCTGCGGCTGGAGGTTGCCGATGATCCGAGTGGTGGCAAGGTGTTGCTGCCGTCGGAGGAGCTGGGGTTCCCGCTGCGCTTTCTTCCGGTCCCGAACGAGAAGTGGGGGCCGAATCAGATGCACTTCGATCTGACCAGTGCGACGGAGGAGGAGCAGAAGGCGACGGTGGCTCGGGCGCTCGCGCTCGGCGCGACGTACCACGATGTCGGCCCGGAGTTCGACGAGCCGCACGTCGTGCTCGACGACCCCGAGGGCAACGAGTTCTGCGTGATCGAGGCGACCAACAACTTCCTGCGGAACACGGCGGCGATCGGTGCGCTGTCGAGCGACGGGTCGCAGGCGGTCGGGTACTTCTGGAGCAAGGCGCTGGACTGGCCGCTGGTCTGGGACCAGGACGAGGAAACCGCGATCCAGTCGCCGCAGGGTGGTTCGAAGATCTCGTGGGGTGGTCCTCCGGTGAACAAGAAGCTCGGTAGGAATCGGCTGCACCTGGAACTCGCTCCCCCGCCCGGCGTCAGCTTCCGCGACGCAGCCGCGCACTTGATCGCTCTCGGAGCCACCCCGCGCGGCGACATGGAGGGCGGATACCAGCTGACCGATCCCGACGGTAACGAGTTCCGGGTCGTGGCCGGCTGACGATCTCGCCGATGGACGCCGCCCTGCTCGAAGCAGTCATCGACACGATCATTCCCGCAGACGACTTCCCGTCCGGTGTTGCCGCTGGTGGCCTGCGGTTCCTGGACCGGTTGCTGGTTGAGCGACCGGACTGGGCCTCGTCGGTGCAGGCTGCGCTGGACACGATCGAGGTCTCCGCGCTCGCGCACTACCAGTCGCCGTTCGAGCAGCTGTCCGGTGCGCAGCGGGTCGAGGTGCTCGACACGCTGGCCGTCGACGCGGCGTACGAGTGGTTCGCCAAGGTCGTCAACGCGGGCTTCTACGCGGATCCGGGCAACGGTGGCAACGACGCCGCGGTGTCGTGGTCGATGATCGGCTGGCGGCCGTGGCCGGGAGAGCGGCCGGTCGTTGAGCAACCTCGAGCACGGAACGTCGTCGACCCCGGCACGGTGGCCAACCGGTACGACGCGATCGTGGTCGGCTCGGGAGCCGGTGGTGGTGTCGCCGCCGCCGGTCTCGCGGCCGCGGATCGCAATGTGCTGGTGATCGAGGCGGGCGGTTGGCCGGAGACCGACGTACTGGCGACGGATCACCTGCGCAGCGCTCGCGCTCCGCTCGATCTCGACCCGGTGACCGGTCCTCCGTCGCGCAGCCCGCGGGTCCTGGAGCTTGGCGGCCGGCGGTCGCTCCAGCGCCCGGGTGATCCCGGATGGAACGGCAACGCGACGACGGCCGGTGGCGGGACGCGCGTGTACGGCGCGCAGGCGTGGCGGTTCGCGCCGGACGACTTCCGGATGGCGAGCCGGTACGGCGTACCGGACAGCAGTGCCCTGGCCGACTGGCCGTTCGGGTACGACGAGTTGGAGCCGTACTACGCGCGGGCCGAGTGGGAGATCGGCGTCAGCGGCGACGACCACGACGGCAGCTTCGCGGGGCCCCGGTCGCGTCCGTACCCGATGAAGCCGCTGCCCGCCGGAATTGCTGCCGACCGGCTCGCGGCCGGGGCTCGCCGGATCGGCGTGTCGACGCTGACCGTGCCGTTGCTGGTGAACTCCACGGCGTACCAGGGTCGTGCGGCGTGTGCGCAGTGCGCGATGTGCATCGCGTTCGCGTGCCCGGTGGACGCCAAGAACGGCAGCCACAACACCGTGCTCCAGCGGGCCTTCGCGACCGGTCGCTGCTCGATCATGCTGCACGCGACGGTGGAGCGGTTGCTGGTCGACTCGGCCGGCCGCGTCACGGGGGTCGCGGTGGTCGGCGAGCGCGACGGGGTCGTTTGGCGGTGTGAGATCGCTGCTTCCGAGGTGGTCCTGGCGGCGGGCGCGATCGAGACGGCGCGATTGCTGCTGAACAGCCCGTCCTCGCGAGAGCCTCACGGGATCGGCAACAACGCGGATCAGGTCGGGCGGCACCTGCAGGGACACCGGTACGGCGGGGCGCTCGGGATCTTCGGGGATGTCGTCGAGGAGCTGATCGGTCCGGGGGCCTCGATCGCGACCGCGGACTACCGGTTCGGCAACGAGGGGGTGGTCGGTGGCGGGATCATCGCGAACGAGTTCGTGCCGACGCCGTCCAACACGTACGGGTATCTGACCGCGGCCGGGTTGATCCCGCTGCACGGCGCCGCGGCGAAGGCCGGGATGCGGGACCTGCCGGCGCGGATGGTGCGGCTGGCCGGTCCGATCCAGGAGATGACGAGCCGGGACTCGCGGGTGACGGTCGATCGCTCGGTACGGGATCGCTTCGGCGTACCGGTGGTGAAGCTCGCGGGTGGGGCGCATCCGGAGGATCTGCGGGCCTTGGACTTCCTGACCGCCCGGGCGGCCGATTGGCTGCGGGCGGCGGGTGCGGCGACCGTCGTACCGGGGTCGCGCGGTGATGGGTTTGGGCCGAGCGGTGGGCAGCATCAGGCGGGGACCTGCCGGATGGGCGATGATCCGGCGACATCGGTCACCGATCCGTGGGGGCGGGTGTGGGGGCACGACAACCTGCGGATCTGCGACGCCTCGCTGCATGTGACGAACGGGGGCGTGAATCCGGTGCTCACGGTGTATGCGAACGCCTACCGCGTCATCGACCACCTGACGGGCGCCGGTTGATCAGAGGACCTCCGTGATCATGCGGTGGCCTTGTTGTTCGTAGTCCTCGCTGCCGACGCGGTAGGCCCAGCAGGTGGTGCCGATCGCTTCGCGGATGCGGTTGCGGCGCCAGGTGGCGGGGTCGCGAGGGTCTGTGCCGTAGCCGTCGAGGAAGGCTGCTTCGAGGGCCGGGTCCTGACGGAACTGCTGGGCGGCCAGGCGGCCGAAGTCGCCCCACGCGGGCCTGAGTTCGGCGCGGCCGAAGTCGATGACGCTGACCGTGCCGTCGTGGATGAGCCAGTTGCGCGGCTGCCAGTCGCCATGGGTGGGGACGAGGGCGCTGGGTGGCGTTGGCCAGGCGGTGATCTCGTCCCGGAGCCGCATCACCACGTCGGGCGCGATCCGATGGGGGCCGTCGAGCCAGGCGAGGGATTTCTGGTTCTCGATCGCCTCGAAGTCCTGGTCCTCGACGGTGAGCTGGTCGTGCAGTTGGGCCAACAGTACGCCGGCCTGGTGGTAGGTCTCGGGGGCGTGCTCGTGGGGCGTGCCTTCGACCAGGTCGCCCGGTAGGTAGTGCGTCACCAGGAGCTTCGCGTCGGCGTCCGCGTGTGCGAGGCGGGGTGCCAGCCCGCGGGAGGTCCAGGGCGTGAGCCATTCGCGGTGGGCGCGCAGTTCGCGGGCGATGTTGGTGTCGGCGTCGTCGCCGGCCTTGGCGATGTAGCGGGTGTTGTTGTGCTGCAGGAGGAGGACAGTCGTCCCGACGAGTCCCCAGCTGAGATCCTTGACGAGCTCGGCTCCCGGGAGCCACTCCTCCAGCAGCTCCCGCTGGCGTGCGGTGGTCATGCGCGGGTGATGAAGTCGGTGGTGGCTCGGGTGAGGAGGGTCATTCCCATCGGGCGGTCTCCGGGTCGATGCCGTGGGCGGTGGCGTTGGCGTTGACGACGGCCTGGAGGTAGGCGGTCAGGCCCGGGGTGAGGTGGTCGTAGTACTCGGGGGTGAAGCTGCGGACCATGCAGACCTGCATGGCGCGGGTGCAGTCGAAGTGTTCGGCGATGGTGGCTCGGTGGCGTTCGGCGAGGGTGTTGGCGTCGGGTGAGCCAGGGGCGGTGCCTTCGCGGAAGGCGGCGGTGAGGTCGGTGTTGAAGGACTCGACCTCCGCGGTGAGATCGCGCCAGTCGTCAGGGGTGCGGGAAGCGGCGCGTTCGGCGTACTGGGTCCACTGCGGCGTGCCCGACCAGCGCTGCTCGGCCTCGTCGACCCACTCGGTGCGCCAGGTGGCGCCGAAGATCTCGGACTGCTGCTCGGGGGTGAGCTGGATTCCCTTGCCGCCGGCATCGAGCATGCGATCGACCGCCTTCAGCATCCCCTGGAGGCGGTCGATCTGCTCGGTCAGTTCGGCGCGCTGGCGGCGTAGGTGCTCCTGCGGGTCGACCGAGGGGTCGTCGAGGACGGCGGCGATGTCGGAGAGCGCGATCCCGAGCTCCCGGTAGACCAGGACGCGGTGGATGCGGGCGACGTCGGCGTCGTCGTACACCCGGTACCCGGCGGTCGTCCGCCCGCTCGGCACGACCAGGCCGATCGCGTCCCAGTGGTGCAGGGTGCGCACGCTGATCCCGACCAGCGACGCTGCTGCTCCCACGGTGATCATGGGGTCAGTCTGGTACGCCGATGCCCATCGCGCGTAGATTTTTCAGGCTCTGCTCGTCGTGCGGCCGGGCGGCGGTCATCACGACGCGGGATTTCTCCGGCGTGATCACGGTCAGCTCGAGCGAGTTCCACAGCTTGATCTCCGGCCCGATCGTGCACCCGGGCAGCAGCTCCTCGCAGGACGCGGCGATCTCGTCGATCTGGTTCAGCACGCACGAGAAGCTCGTCGCGAGACCAGGGGCTTCGGCGGGCGCCGGGCCCGGGACGAGCAGCACGTCCTGGAACGCCCACCGGCGCAGGTGTGTGATCTGACCGGGCATCGAGAACAGGTCGATGAACCCGAGCCCGCGGATCCAGAAGTCCTTCGACGCCTCCAGGTCCTCGGTCGGCACGATCGTGAACATCGGCATCGGGTAGATGGTGCGGTAGACCTCCGGCGCGACCGCGTCGGGGCCGGGCATCGGGACTGGGCTGATGTAGTTCATGCCGACCACGGTTCAGCCTGACGTCGCGTCAGGGTCAAGCCAGGAACGGACCGCTCGGCGTGGTGAAATCTGCGGATGACGATGACGGCGCGGGCGTTGAACAGGGCGTCCATGGTGCGGCAGATGCTGGTGGAGCGGGAGCCGATCGCGGTGGCCGACGCCGTACGGCGGATGGTGGCGGTCCAGGCGCAGCACCCGGCCTCGCCGTACGTCGGGCTGTTCAACCGGGTGGTCGGGTTCGACCCGCACGAGCTGGACGCCGCGTTCGCGGCCGGGATCGTGGTGAAGGCGACGTTGATGCGGGGCACGCTGCACGCGGTGCACACCGACGAGCACCTGGACTTCCGGGCCGCGGTCATGCCGATGATGGCCGGGACCCGGTTCGAGGCGGCGTTCAAGGCCGGCGGGCTGACCACCGCCGAGGCACACGCGCTCGCGGTCGAGCTGGCGGAGTACGCGTCGGAGCCGCGCAGCGGTCAGGAGTTCGAGGCCTGGCTGGACAAGCGGCTCGGGATGGGCGCGACGGAGCTGTGGTGGGCGATGCGGGCGGTCGCGCCGCTGCTGCACGCGCCGACCGGTGGGCCATGGTCGTTCGGGCAGCGGCCCGCGTTCGTCGCGGCGCCCGGCGTACCGGCTGATCCGGAGCGTGGGCTCGAGGTGTTCACCCGGCGGTACCTGGAGGGCTTCGGGCCCGCGTCGATCCCCGACATCGCGCAGTTCGTGAAGATCCCGCGCGGCCGGGTGAAGACGGCCGTCGCGGCGCTCGACCTGGAGGAGCTGGAGGGGCCAGGCGGTCAGGTCTTGTACGACGTACCGGGTGGAGTGCGGCCCGATGAGGACCTGCCGGTGCCGCCGCGGCTGATGGCGATGTGGGACAGCGTGCTGCTCGCGTACGACGACCGGGCGCGCGTCGTACCGGCGGAGTACAAGCAGGTGATCACACGGAACAACGGCGATCTGCTGCCGACGTTGCTCGTCGACGGGTACGTCGCCGGAGTGTGGCGGCCGGTCGAGGACGGGATCGAGGCGACGGCGTTCCGCAAGCTGCCGGCGGGAGTGTGGAAGGCGCTGAGGGGAGAGGCGCGGGACCTGTTCGCGATGGTGGGAGAGCGCGATCCCCGGGTGTACCGGCGCTACGACCACTGGTGGAAGCACCTGCCGGCCGTGGACACCCGGATCCTGAAGTGAAAGTGCTCAGCTGGTGAGCACTTAGCCTGCGACACTGGCAGGTATGCGCGCTGATCGGCTGGTGGCGACCCTGTTGCTGATGCAGGCCCGGGGCCGGGTGACGGCTGCCGAGCTGGCCTCGGAGCTCGAGATCTCCGTGGCGACCGCGCGCCGCGATCTGGAAGCGCTCTCTACCGCGGGGATCCCCGTCTATCCGGAGCGCGGGCGCAACGGCGGCTGGTCGTTGCTGGGTGGTTCGCGCACCGACCTGAGTGGACTGACCGCGACCGAGGCGCAGGCGTTGTTCCTGCTCGTCGGGCCGGCGGCCGCGATCGCGCCCGACGCGAAGGCCGCGCTGCGGAAGCTGGTGCGCGCTCTCCCGGAGACCTTCCGGGTCGACGCGGAGGCGGCGGCCGAGGCCGTCGTGATCGACCCCGCCGGGTGGGGCGAGAACGACAAGGCCCGCCCGGTCGTGGTCAACGATCTGCAGCATGCCGTCGTACGGCGGCTGAAGGTGCGACTCGTGTACGGCGGACGCCGGGGCGCGGCGCCCTCGGAGCGGCTGGTGTCGCCGCTGGGGCTGATCGACAAGGACGACGTCTGGTATCTGATCGCGGGGACGGACAAGGGTCAGCGGACGTTCCGGGTCGATCGGGTGCTGGAGGCAACGGTCACCGAGGAGCCGGCCGAGCGGCCGGACGACTTCGACCTGTCCGCGGCGTGGGCGAAGGTCGTCGAGGAGATGGAGCTGAACCGGTCGCTGCTCGCGTCGACTGTGCTCGTGCAGGAGCGGCACCTGTGGGTGATGCAGGACCGGCTCGGGCGGCACTGCGAGGTGCTCGGCGAGCCTGAGGACGGGTGGGTCCGGACGCGGATCACCGCGCCGACGCCGTTGATGATCGCGCAGCACCTGGCCGGCTGGGGTGGGTCGATCGAGGTACTGGACCCGCCGTCGGTGCAGGCCGAGCTGGCGCGGCTGGGTGCGGAGCTGGTGAGCCGGTACGACGGCTGAGCCGACACGGTTCGGAGCGGGGTGGTGACCGGTGGTGGAGCTGGGGAAAAGGTTTCGTAACTGATGGAACCGCGGAGGCGGTGTTGACCGTCAGTGGTGAGTAAGGTCCATCTGTCCCAGAGCTGTCCCGAGCGAGCAACAGGATGTATTCGTGACCACGACTCCCCCGCAACCGCCCCACAACCCGTACGCCGGCCAGCCTGGTGGCTACGGTCCCCCGCCGCAGGAGCAGTTCCCGAACTACGCCGGCCAGCCCCAGCCGGGCACGGTCCCGCCGGGCCAGCCGATGCCGGGCCAGTTCACGGGACAGCCGCACGAGTACCAGGGCCCGCCGCCGCACCAGGCGCCGTACGGGCAGCCGCAGTTCGACCAGGGTCAGCACTTCGACCAGGGGCAGCAGCAGTTCGCGCAACCGCAGATGCCTCCGATGGGCGCCATGCAGTGCCGCTTCTGTGGTGCCGTGCCCGCGGTGCAGGCGACCGTGCGAGGGCACATGGGACTCATCATCCTGATGCGCTTCCTCAAGCTGGAAGGCCCGTTCTGCAAGACCTGCGGGACCGCGGCCGTGCGCGACATGACCGCGAAGAGCATGTGGCAGGGCTGGTGGGGCATCGGGTCGATGATCGTCAACCCGTTCACGATGCTGTCGAACATCGGCCCGTCGAAGAAGTTCCAGGCGCTGCCCGAGCCGATGCCGGGCGCTCCGGGCCGGCCGATGGACCCGGGCAAACCGCTGTTCAAGCGGCCGCAGGTCCTCGGGCTGCTGCTGCCGGTCCTGGTCATCGCCGCGATCGTGATCGGCAACCTCACCACCACGACGTCGTCCGAGGCGAAGGCCGGCGACTGCGTGCAGAACGCGGGCACGGCCGCCGATCCGGACGTGAAGGTCGTCGACTGCAGCTCGGCCGACGCGGAGTACAAGGTGCTCGGCCGGGTCAGCTCGTCGGTCTCCAGCACCTGCGACCTGTACCAGGACGCGACGGTGACCTACACCGAGAAGCGCGGCTCGAGCGGCTACACGCTCTGCCTCGGACCGAACAAGTAGAACCGCTGGGCCTGGCCTCGGCCAGGCCCAGCCGAGTTCAGTTCTGGTAGTACGCCGCCGCAACCGCGCTCGCCTCGTCCGGCAGCGCCGGACCCTCGGCCGGCACCGGCAGGAACCCGCCGCCCGGCTTGAGCGCGTTCACCTGCTCGCCGCTCATCGCGTAGACGACGCGGCCGAGCCCGGAGCGTTCGAGCGCCCCGCCGCACATCCCGCACGGCTGGCAGCTCGTGTACATCGTCGTCCCCGCCGCGGCCTCCGGCGTCAGGTTCCGCGACGCCCAGAGCGCGAGCTTCAGCTCGGGGTGGGCGGTGATGTCGTTGTCCGTGACCGAGGTGTTGTGGTCCTCGGCCAGGATGTTGCCCTCAGCATCGGCCAGCAGCGATCCGAACGGCGGGTTGCCGCTCTCGATCGCGGCCGCGGAGAGCGCGATCGCGCGCCGGAGCAGTTCGTCGGGGGTCACTGTTTCTCCATTCCTGCCTGCACGGTCGCCAGGGCCTGCCAGGCGATCTCGGGGTGTTCGGTCTCGGCAGGATCGCCGACGAAAGGGTCCAGTACGACGGTGTGCGCGCCGAGCAGCCGCAGTTCGTCGAGATCGCCGAGGATCTGGTCGATCGAGCCCTCGCCCGCCAGGCGGGTCTCGTCGGGCCGCGGGGTACCGGTCAGGTTCAGCACGATCCGCGGCGCGAAGCCGGGGTCGGGCTTGCCGAGCTCGTCGGCCGTCGCACGCAACCGGGCGGCGCCGTCGCGGTACCAGCCCATCGTCTGCCGCAACGGGTGCCATGAGGCGCCGTACCGGATCGAGCGGCGGAGACCGGCGTCCGTCGTACCGCCGACCCAGACCGGGATGTCGTTGCTGCCGTAGTCGTCGGTGTCCTGCCACGCGGTGGTGAGCGCGTCGAGCAACTCGTCGGTCTCGCGACCGCGCCGGCGGTAGTCGAGGCCGAGGGCCTCGAACTCCTGAGCCGCCCAGCCGACGCCGACGCCGAGGACGAAGCGGCCGCCGCTGAGCTGGTGCAGGTTCGCCGCCATGCGGGCGACCAGCAGGGGGTGCCGGTACGGCGCGATCAGCACGGTGGTCCCGAGCTTGATCGACCCGGTCTGCCCGGCCAGCCACGACAGCAAGGTGAACGGCTCGTAGAACGGCGCCGGGTACTGGTCGGCGACGTCCGCGGTGATCGCGACGTGGTCGGACGTCAGCAGCAGGTCGTAGCCGAGCCCTTCGACGGTCCGGGCCCACGCGAGCAGCCGGTCCGGGGTCGCGCCGGGGCCGAAGTTGGGGACGTTCACACCGAGTTGCATGCCCATCAGGCTATCCAGGGCAAGGGCCGGTTCTGAACGGATTCCTCGCGGAAAACCGGCTGCTCCGCCGTGGATCCCCCGGTATGTTGGCGCGATGACCGTGGATCTCGATTCGACCGACTGGGCCATCCTCGGGGAGCTGCAGCGGGACGGGCGGATGTCGCTGACCGAGCTGGGCCGGCGGGTGAATCTGAGTGCTTCGGCGACGACCGAGCGGGTCAAGCGGCTGGAGACGACCGGGGTGATCAGCGGGTACGGCGCGAAGCTCGACCTGCCGAAGACCGGGTACGCCGTACTGGCGGTGATCCGGCTGAAGTACCCCGGCAACAAGCACGCGCCGCTGCACCAGCTGCTGAAGGAGCGGAACGAGATCCTCGAGTGCCTGCGGACGACGGGTGACGACTGCTACCTGCTGAAGGTCGCCGCGGGGTCGATGGCGCATCTGGAGCAGTTGGTGAACGAGCTGACCGAGTTCGGCTCGACGACGACGAACCTGGTCTACACCGAGACCCAGCCGTACCGCGGGCCGGTCACTCCGCCGGAGGTGTCGTGACCGAGGTCGCGGGGATCGCGCTCTCCGACGAGCTGCTCCAGCGCTGGGTCGACTGGCTGGCGCCTGAGCGTCAGCCGTTCTACGTGACGGCGCGGCAGGCGGCCGAGTGGGAGCTGCCGCTGTCCGACGAGGAGCCGGATCGGCAGCTGCGCGACACCTATCTCTCGTACGCCGTGGACGGTCGGCTGCGGTGCTCGTGGTTGTCGGAGAGCGCGTTCTCGGCGTACTCGAAGAAGGTGCGGGCTGGGCTGGTCCGCGCGCAGGTCGTGCACGAGCGCGGGGCGGTGCCGACCGTGCGGGCGTGGCGCGGGGTGCTCGGGGACGAGATCCGGGACCAGGCGGACGGGCATCGGTTCGTGTGGTGGAAGTCGTTGCTGCGTCACCCGGTCGATGTGTTGCCGCGACTCGTGAGCGAGGACATCGGGGTGAGTCGGCATCGTGAGGTGCCGGCCAACGTGTGGCGTGGGGTCGAGGGGCTGCTCCCCCGGGCTCGTGAACTGGCGGGGACGTTCCCGGACGGCAGCGGGCCGAACTGCTTCGGCACGGTGATGGCCGCGGCGGGGGTCGAGGGCGCTGAGTCGGAGTGGATGCAGCGCGAGCCGTTCGATCGGTGGCTGGACGAGTCGACTACGCGTGGCGGGCGGGACGGCGTACCGGGGACGCTGCTGGTGTGGCGAGGAGCCGATCGGGCGGTGCAGCATGCTGCGGTGACGCTGGGATCAGGCTGGGCGCTGCACAAGCCGTCGCAGTCGTGGATGACGCCGCGGAAGGTTCGGACGGTTGCCGAGGTTCTTCGAGCTACTCGTACGGCGGGTTGGCACTTGCAGCGTCACACCATGCATCGCTGACCCCGATGCCGGGAGCGCGGCCGGCACTCCCGGCCGGCGGTAGCGTTCGGGGATGGAGTTCTCGGAGCTGGTGACGCGCGCCCGCGAGGTGCGGATCAAGTACGCCGCGATGGAGACCGCACGCCACGGCCGCGCGTGGACCCGGGAGGAGCTGATGCTCGGGTTCCTCGGCGACGTCGGGGATCTCGCGAAGCTCGTCCAGGGCAAGGAAGGGGTTCGCCCTCGCGACGACCTGGACGAGGCGTTCGAGCACGAGCTGGCCGACTGCCTGTGGTCGGTGCTCGTGCTGGCCGACGCGTACGACGTGGACCTGGAGAGCGCGTTCAGTCGGACGATGGATCAGCTGGACGAGCATCTGGCGTGATGACCAGCTCGCCGTCGTTGAGGTCGACGGCGATCGGCGTACCGACCGCGACCGTGCGGCTGACCGTGCACAGGCGGTCGTGCGACATCTTGACCGCGCGCGGGAGGGCGGCCCGGGCCTTGTCGCCGTCCTCGCCGTCGGGGAACGTGATCGTGAACTCGACCCTGAGGTTCTCGAGCTTGTTGCCCTCCTCGGCGTCGCGGACCTTGTCGCCGCTGACCACCGCGTGGAACTCGCTCGGCTCGGCGCGCCGGCTGGTGACGTAGTCGACGTCGGACGCCGAGCAGGCGCCGATCGCCGCGAGCAGCAGCTCGACCGGGGTGAAGTCGGTGTCGTCCGGGCCGGTCGAACCGACGGTCAGCGTGCCGCCGCGCTGGTTGTGCAGGAGGTACTTGCCGGTCGCGGTCCGCTCGAAGTGGACCTGCCGGAGGGTGTCGTCGCCCATCGCTAGACAGTCGCAATCTGTTGCCAACGGCAACGTCAGAGGCGCGCCGGCGGCGGGGGTACCGCCGGCGACAGGGTCAGAGCCGGTGCAGCGCGTCGGCGACGGAGGTCTCGCCGGCGATCAGCTCGAGGGTCCGGCCGATCGAGGCCGGGGTCTCGCAGAGGCCGGCCAGTACGGCGGCCACGTCGTCGCGGGTGACCTCGCCGTACCCGGTGTGGTCCGCGAGCTGCACGCGATCCGTCCCGGGGTCGTCGGTGAGGTGACCGGGACGCAGGATGGTCCAGTCGAGATCGCGCGCCCGCAGGTCGTCCTCGGCGGCGAGCTTGGCCTTGAGGTAGATGGTGAACCCCTCCTCGGGATCCATCTCGGCGATCTTGTCGACGCCCATCGACCCGACCTGCACGTGCCGCCGTACGCCGGACCGCTCGGAGGCCTCGGCGAACAGCGCGGCCGCGCCGCGGTCGACGGTGTCCTTGCGCGCGTTGCCGCTGCCCGCTCCGGCACCGGCCGCGAAGATCGCGACGTCCGCTCCGCTGAGCACCTTCGCGACGGCGTCCACGTCGGCCTGCTCGAGATCCAGCAGCGCGATCTCACCGCCGGCCGCCGCGACGTCCGCCTCGTGCGCCGGGTTGCGGACCAGGCCGACGACCTGGTGCCCGCCACCGGCGAGGAGCTTGGTCAAACGCAACGCGATCTGTCCGTGTCCACCCGCTATGACGACTCGCATACCTCGAGCCTAACCCTTCACCCCAGCGAGGCAGACTGTTGCCATGTTCGCGGAAGCTGTCGACGGGTGCCGGATCGCCTACCAGGTGCAGGAAGGCGCCTCGGGCAACGGACCGGCGGTGCTGCTGCTCGCGGGACAGTCGAACAACCACCACTGGTGGGACCCGGTCCGCGGAGATTTCGGCCGTACGACGATCACGCTCGACTACCGCGGGACGGGTGACAGCGACAAGCCGGACGAGATCTACAGCACGCCGGGCTTCGCGGAGGACGCTGTCCCCGTACTCGACGCTCTCGGGCTGGACCAGGTCGACGTGTACGGGACCTCAATGGGCGGGCGGGTCGCGCAGTGGCTGGCGATCCTGCATCCGGAGCGGGTGCGTGGGCTGGTTCTCGGCCGCACGTCGCCGGGGCGGTCGCACGGTTTCGAGCGGAGCCAGGCGATCCGGAGAGCGCTCTCGGTCCGGGATCAGGCGGAGCGGGACGCGGTGCTGATCGACCTGATGTACACACCGGAGTGGGTCGCCCAGAACCCCGGGCCCTACCCCGTCCTCGGTGACACGGCCATGCCGGCGTACGCGAAGGGCCGGCACCTGGTCGCCAGCAACAACCACGACGCCTGGGACGGCCTCGACACGATCCAGGCGCCGACCCTCGTCCTACACGGGACCGACGACATCTTCAGCCCCGCGGCCAACGCGCAGGTCCTCGCCGACCGCATCCCGAACGCCCGGGCCGAGCTGCTGCCGGGGGCTCGGCACGCGTACTTCCACGAGTTCCGCCGTACGGCGAGCCCGCTGGTCACCGACTTCCTCGCGAAGCTCTAAGCCACCAGCAGCCGCAGCCTGAGCGACTATGCGCCTCATGTCTCGTGAGGCTCAAGAGGACTGGCCCAGATAGGAGGCCAGAGTGTCCCGCGTGCGCTGCATGCTGTCGAGCCGGCCGTCGAGCGTGGCGAGCTCGTGGTCGAGGAGGTCGCGCAGGCTCTGGCACCAGTCGAAGACGGTTTCGTTGTCGCGGATCTCGCGGGTGCACGGCAGCACGTTCTTGATCACCTCGGTGGTCAAGCCCGCGTCGAGCAGGATGCGGATCTTGCGCACGGTCAGCTCGGAGTCGTCGGCGTACCGGCGGTAGCCGTTGCTGCCGCGCTCGGCGGTGAGCAGGCCCTGCGCCTCGTAGTACCGGAGCAGGCGCGGGTTCACACCGGTGCGTTGCGCGAGCTCACCGATCAGCACCTGGCGTTCCTCCCTTGACCTTGCAACTGGTGTCAACGTTTAGCGTCGCGGTATGACTTCGTACGTCGTCCACCGTAACGGCCGACCGGCCGACGATCTCGCGCCGCTCGCCTTCGCCGGGTACGCCCACTTCACCGCGCTGCAGGTCCGCGGCCGGCTGGCCCGCGGGCTCGACCTCCACCTCGATCGGCTCCGGACCGCTTCCCTGGAGCTGTACGGGAACGCGCTCCCCGATGATCTCGTCCGCTCCCACCTTCGGACCGCCGTCGAGGCCGGGCCGGAGGACGTCTCGCTGATGGCGACGGTGTTCTCCCGTGCCGGTGAGTTCACCGGGGCGGGTGCTTCGCTCGAACTACTGGTTCGCACCGGGCCGCCTTCGACCGGTCCGGGCGGTCCGTTGGCGTTGACGACGTTCGAGCACGAGCGGTTCCTGCCGACGCTGAAGCATGTGGGTGAGCCGGCGAAGACCTATGCGCTGCGCCAGGCGATCGCGGCGGGGTACGACGATGCGGCGTTTACCGATCGGCAGGGTCGCCTCACGGAAGGCACGATCTGGAATCTGGCGTTCTGGGACGGCGCGCAGGTCGTGTGGCCTCAGGCGGAGATCCTGACCGGTACGACGATGGCGATCGTCCGCCGGCACTTGGAGGTGCCGCAGCGGACGACGGAGATCACGCTCGACACCCTTCGGGGCGACCGGCCAGCCGGCTCACCAGCGGCCCCGGCGCCTTTCACCGGTGCCGTGGTCATGAACTCCTGGTCCCCAGGCATCGCCGTCAGCCGGATCGGTTCGGTCGAGTTCCCCGAGGCGCCGGAGTTCCTCGACCTGCTGCATCAGGTCTACCAGGCCGAGCCGCTCACGGAGTTCTGAGGATCGGCCGGAGCGCCTCGATCACCGTGGCGTCCTCGATCGTCGACGGGATCGCGTCGGGGCGCCCGTCGGCGATGTTGCGCATGGTCTTGCGCAGGATCTTCCCCGACCGCGTCTTCGGCAGCGCCTCGACGATCGACACGTCACGGAACGCGGCCACCGGACCGATCTCACGCCGTACGGCGGCCACGAGCTCCTCGCGCAGCACCTCCTCGGTGATCTCGGCGCCCGACTTCAGCACGACCAGGCCGCGCGGGAGCTGACCCTTCAGCGCGTCGTACACCCCGATGACCGCGCACTCGGCGACCGCCGGATGCGCGGCGAGGACTGCCTCCATGCTGCCCGTGGACAGCCGGTGGCCGGCGACGTTGATGACGTCGTCGGTCCGGCCCATCACGAACACGTAGCCGTCGGCATCGATGTAGCCCGAGTCGCCGGTCAGGTAGAACCCGTCGAACGTGCTCAGGTAGTTGTCGATGTAGCGGTCGTCGTCGCCCCACAGCGTCGGCAGCGCGCCCGGCGGCAGTGGCAGCTTGATCGCGATCGAGCCCTCCTCACCGGCCGGCAACCGCGAACCGTCGGCGTCCAGGATCTGCACGTCCCACCCCGGCAGCGGCACGGTCGCCGAGCCCGGCTTGGCCGGCATCGCCTCGAGACCGCGCGGGTTGGCAACGATCGGCCAGCCCGTCTCGGTCTGCCACCAGTGGTCGACGACCGGTACGCCGAGCTGGTCGTGCGCCCAGTGGTACGTCTCCGGATCGAGTCGCTCGCCGGCCAGATAGAGCGCGTGGAAGCTGCCGCGCAGGTCGTACCGATGCAGCTCCTCGCCGTTCGGATCGACCTTCTTGATCGCCCGGAGCGCGGTCGGCGCGGTGAAGAGTGCCTTCACGTGGTGCTGCGCGATCACCCGCCAGAACGCGCCCGCGTCCGGCGTACCGACAGGCTTGCCCTCGTACAGGATCGTCGTCGCGCCGACCAGCAGTGGCGCGTAGACGATGTACGAGTGGCCGACCACCCAGCCGACGTCGGAGGCGGTCCACCAGACGTCACCCGGCCCGATGTCGTAGACGGCGTTCATCGACCAGGCCAGCGCGACCGCGTGTCCGCCGTTGTCGCGGACGACGCCTTTCGGCTTGCCCGTCGTACCGGAGGTGTAGAGCACGTAGAGCGGATCGGTCGCGGCGACCGGCACCGGATCGGCAGGCTCAGCCTCCGCGACCAGCGTGGCCCAGTCGAGATCGCGCTCTCCGAGTTTCCCAGGCGCGATCTCGCGCTGCACGACGACGGTCCGCTCCGGCTGGTGCGCCGACAGCGCGAGCGCTTCGGAGATGATCGGCAGGTACTCGACGACCCGGTTCGGTTCGATCCCGCAAGACGCGGCGACGATCACCTTCGGCGTCGCGTCGTCGATCCGGGCCGCCAGCTCGCGCGGCGCGAAGCCGCCGAACACGACCGAGTGGACCGCACCGAGCCGCGCGCAGGCGAGCATCGTGATGACGGCCTCGGGGATCATCGGCAGGTACACGATCACCCGGTCGCCCTTGCCGACGCCGAGCGATCGCAGCGCGCCCGCGAAGGTGGCGACCTCGTCGCGCAGTTCGGCGTACGTGTAGGTGCGTTTCGAGTCGGTGACCGGGGAGTCGTGGACGAGCGCGGTGCGTTCGCCGTGGCCGGCTTCGACGTGCCGGTCTAGGGCGTTGTACGCCGTGTTGAGCTCGCCGTCGGGGAACCAGCGGTAGATCGGTGCGGCGGAGTCGTCGAGCGCGCGGGTCGGCGGTCGCGTCCAGCTGATCGCCTCGGCCGCCTCCAGCCAGAACCCTTCCGGATCCGTCAGGCTGCGGCGGTAGCTCTCGTCGTACGCACCCATCGTGCCTCCTTGGAAGTCCTCCGCAGTCTGACCCATCGGGTGCGGTCGGCAACAGGGGTGCGTGATTAGCTGGAGTCGTGACAGTGACGCGTGAGCAGGTCGAGCAGGCGGCGGTCCGGATCGACGGGCGCGTACGGCGTACGCCGGTCCTGCGGGTGTCGGGGACGGTGACGTTCAAGCTGGAACTGCTGCAGCACGTCGGGTCGTTCAAACCGCGCGGCATGTTCAACCGGCTGCTCGCGGCGAAGGAGGACGGGTCGCTCACCGGCGTCGGCGCGGTCACGGCCTCCGGCGGCAACGCGGGACTCGCGGTCGCCTACGCGGCGCGCGAGCTGGGCGTGCCGGCGCGGATCTTCGTGCCGGAGAGCGCTCCCGCCGCGAAGGTCGCGCGGCTGAAGACGCTCGACGCGGATGTCGTGCAGGTCGGCTCGGAGTACGCCGAGGCCTACGCGGCCGCGGTGGTCGCCGCCGAGGAGTCGGGAGCGTTGTTCTCGCACGCCTACGACCAGCCCGAGGTGGTCGCCGGCCAGGGAACGCTCGGGCTGGAACTGCTCGAGCAGATCGACGGCTTCGACACGGTGTTCGTTGCCGTGGGCGGCGGCGGGCTGATCGCTGGCATCGCGACCGCGATCGGTGACCGGGCGCAGGTCGTCAGCGTGGAGCCGGAACTGGCGCCCACGCTCGCGCGGGCGCTCGATGCGGGCGAGCCGGTCGACGTACAGGTCGGTGGAGTCGCCGCGGACTCGCTCGGTGCGCGACGCATCGGTGAGATCGCCTTCGAAGTCGCCACGCGGCAAAAGATCAAGTCGGTCCTGGTCGACGAGGCTGCGATCATCGCCGCGCGGCAGGAGCTCTGGCGCGAGTACCGCCTGGCGACCGAGCACGGCGCGGCTACGGCGTACGCCGCGCTGACCTCGGGTGCCTACCAGCCCGCGGCCGACGAGCGGATCGTCGTTGTCGTCTGTGGCGCGAACACGGACCTCGGGACGCTCAGCTGACTTGGCGCCGGTTGTCGGTGAGGAACCAGGCCGCCAGTACGCCGGCGACAGCACCGAACAGGTGCCCCTGCCAGGAGATGCCGTCCTGCGGCAGCAGACCACCCAGGAGAGCACTCCCCCACACGAGCACGACGACCACGCCGATCAGCACCTGACCGATGCGCCGGTTGAAGATGCCGCGGGCGATCAGGTACGCGGCGTACCCGAAGACCACGCCGCTGGCGCCGATCGTGACCGTGTTCGGCGGCGAGATCAGCCACGTCCCGATCCCGCCGATTACCGTCACGATCGCGGTCACCGACAACAGCCGGATCGCGCCGGAGATCGCGATCAGCGCGCCCAGGGTCACCAGCGGGAGCGTGTTCGAGATCAGGTGGCCGAAGCCGAGATGCAGGAACGGCGCCGTCACGATGCCGACCAGACCCTCGGGGTCGCGCGCGACGATGCCGTAGCGGTCCAGTGCGCCGTTCAGCGCGGTGTCGACGAGCTCGCTGACCCACATCAGGCCGACGAGCGCGACGAGCAGCTTGATCCCGCCGCCGATCCGGGCGGCGTCCACCGCCGGCTTCGGCCGGCGCGCTGGGCTCGGGTAACTCATGCACCAACCATGCCCGATCCGGTCAAACCCCACCCACCGGCACCGCGTTTCTCGCTGGGGCACCGGACCGGAACTGTCGGTGCTCAGCGAGAGGATCCGAAACACCATGGAGGGGTTACGTTCGCCACATCGCGGACCGCGGGGCGCGGTGGGCACCGATTCTGTGTCACTATGTGCAACGCGTAGATCGCTGTGTGCGATGGGGTGGGGGCCTGAAGTCGACCGCACCGCTGAGTGCTGTCCCCCGCGCTTCGTTGGGCCCGTCCGCCCAAACGTCCAGGAGGAGGACTTGTTGTGCCGTTGGCCGTCTACATCATCGGGTTGGCGATCTTCGCCCAGGGCACGTCGGAGCTGATGCTCGCGGGCCTGCTGCCCGAGATGGCCACCGACCTCCAGGTCTCGATCCCCCAGGCCGGCCTGCTGATCTCGGCCTTCGCCGTCGGCATGCTCGTCGGCGCCCCGGTGCTCGCGGTGATCACGCTGCGCTGGCCCCGCCGTACGACGCTGCTGGTCTTCCTCGCGATCTTCGCGCTCACCCACGTCGCCGGCGCCCTCACCCCGAACTACGGCGTCCTGCTCGCGACCCGCATCGTCGGAGCCTTCGTGTACGCCGGGTTCTGGGCGGTCGCCGCCGTCGCGGCGGTCGGGCTCGTACCGTCCGGCAGCCGCGCGAAGGCGATGAGCGTGGTCACCGGTGGACTCACCATCGCGACCATCATCGGTCTGCCGGCCGGCACGGTGATCGGTCAGCACCTCGGCTGGCGCGCGGCGTTCTGGGCGGTCGCGCTGATGTCGTCGCTGGCGATGATCGGCATCGTCCGGACCATCCCGGCCGGTCGGCCCGATCCCGACAGCACGCCGCGACTCGACACCGAGTTCCGCGCGATGGCCAACCCGCGGCTGTGGCTGTCGTACGCGACGACCGCGCTGGTCACCGCCGCGATCCTCGTCGTGTTCAGCTACCTCGCTCCCCTGCTCACCGGCGACACCGGTCTGCCGGCCGGGGCGATTCCAGGTGTGCTGGCGCTGTACGGCGTGGGGTCGCTGATCGGGATCACGCTCGGCGGACGGACCGCTGACGCGACGCCGTTCCGGACGCTGTTGGTCGGGATCACGGGTGTGGTGGTGATGTCGGCGGTGCTCGCGCTGCGGGCCGATCAGCCGGTGGTGGCGATCGCGGCGGTGTTCCTGCTGGGTGGTTTCGGGTTCGCTGTGAACCCGGCGCTGAACGCTCGGGTGTTCAGCCTGGCGGAGCGGGCGCCGACACTGGCGACGGCGGTGAACTTCTCGGCGTTCAACGTGGGGATCACCGTCGGGCCGTGGCTCGGTGGACGGGCGATCGACGGAGGCGCCGGGTATCCGTCGCTGGGGTGGATCGCGGTCGGACTCGGGATCGTTGCTCTGGGCACCGTTGTGCTCGCCGCCTTGTTGCCGTTGCGGTCGATGCGGGGCGAGGCTCGGGTGCGGGCTACGCACCTGCCGAACTGAAAGCCCCGCCCTCCGGAGTGGAGGACGGGGCTTCGGTGGGGACTACTTGAAAGACCTACCCTGGCCTGCTGTGGCCTGGTGCTGGGTCAGTTGACCGGGCCGCTGGGGTCGATGTGGCTCGGGTCGAAGTCCGCCTTGCGGTGGAAAACGTACTTGTTCAGCAGCCAGGTCAGCGCCCACAGGCCGACGCCGACGACCATCAACCAGCCGGCGATCTTGTAGTCGTTGCTGGCACGGCCCGACAACGGGCTGGCCAGGTAGACGCACAGGATCACACCGAGGATCGGCAGCGCGGTCGGCGCCTTGAAGTGCTTGTGCTCGACCGGGTCCCGGCGCAGCACGAGGACGGCGACGTTGACGACCGCGAACACGCACAGCAGCAGGAGCGCCGTCGTACCGCCGAGCGCGGTCAGGTCGGCGTACCCGATCAGGAAGAACGCGAGCAGCGTGGTGAACAGGATCGCGACCCACGGCGTACGGCGCTTGTGCAGCACCCGGCCGAGCGGGCCGGGCAGCACCTTCTCGTGCGACATCCCGTACAGCAGGCGGCTGGCCATCAGCATGTTGATCAGCGCCGAGTTGGCGACCGCGAACATCGTGATCCAGGCGAACAGCTGCAGCGGGAAGTTCGGCGCGCCGGCCTCGATCACCTTCAGCAGCGGGGTCGAGCCCTTGTTCAGGTCCTCCGGCGAGACCAGCGTGACCGCGGAGATCGCGACCAGGATGTAGATGACACCGGTCACCGACAGGCCGATCAGCATGATCTTGGGGAAGATCTTGACCGGGTCCTTGGTCTCCTCGGCCATGTTCACCGAGTCCTCGAAGCCGACCATCGCGAAGAACGCCAGTGCGGTCGCCGCCGTCACCGCGCCGAACGCGTTGTCGCCCTCGGGGGTGTGGAACTCGGTCAGCCGCGAGGTGTCGCCGTCGCCACCGGCGATCGCCCACACGCCGACGGCGATCACGATCAGCAGACCGGTCAGCTCGATCAAGGTCAGTACGACGTTCGCCTTGACGCTCTCGCCGACGCCGCGAAGGTTGACCAGGGCAATCAACGCCATGAACGCCAGCGCGGTGATCATCAGCAGCGAGCCGCGGTCCGGGTCGAGCTTGACCGCGGAGAAGAAGTTCGCCGCGAACGCCTTCGACGCGCTGGAGGCCGAGGTCAGGCCCGAGCACATCACCGCGAAGGTGAGCAGGAAGGTGAGGAAGTGGATGCCGAACGCCTTGTGCGTGTAGACCGCGGCGCCACCGGCCTTCGGGTACTTCGTCACCAGCTCGAGATAGCTCGTTGCCGTCAGCATCGCGACGATGAACGCGCACAGGAACGGCAGCCAGACCGCGCCGCCCACCTCGCCCGCGACCTTGCCGGTCAGCGCGTACACGCCGGTCCCGAGGATGTCGCCGACCACGAACAGCAGCAGCAGTCCGGGGCCCATCACCCGCTTCAGTTCCGGACGGTCCTGCGCGGCCTCGGTCGCTGCCGCGCTGGTGCTCTCGCTCATCCTGCCTCCCTGGATCGCTGGACTGCAGTCGACCACAGCCGTGGTGCATCCCGACAGACCTTCGACCTGACCTGAACAGGCCATGATGGTCCGGTGATGCATCTTCGTCTCATCGTCCCACCGGATCGCACCACGCGCGTCCTGGACACGCTCGTCGGGGATCCACGGGTGACCAGCGTCGTCACGCTGCCCGGCGCCGCGAAGCGACCGGCCGGTGACGTGATCGAGTGCGACGTGACCCGCGAGGCGACCTCGGACGTCCTGACCTGGTTGAAGAAGCAAGGACTGTACGACGACGGCTCGGTCGCGGTCACCGAGGTCGGGGCGACGCCGTCGCACAACGCGCGCGACACCGAGAAGGCCGCGCCGGGTGCGCCGGACGACGCGGTGATCTGGGACGCGGTCGTCGACCAGGCCTACAACGAGGCGTCGGGTTCGTGGGCGTACTACGCGTTCCTCACGCTGGCCACGATGATCGCGGCCGTTGCCGTCGTCACCGATTCCTCGATCCTGGTGGTCGGCGCGATGGTGGTCGGTCCCGAGTTCGGAGTCGTCGCGGCGCTGGCGGTCGGACTCGCGCTGGGCCGCGGCAACCTCGCGCTCGGTGCGCTGCGGATGCTGGCGCAGGGGTTCCTGCTCGCGATCGTGCTGACGATGCTGATGGCGTTGCTCGCACGGGCGGCCGGGTGGATCGACACCGGCGACGTCGAAGCGGCGCGGCCGCTGACCGGGTTCATCTGGCGGCCGGATCGGTGGTCGGCGGTTGTCGCCGTACTGGCTGGATGTGCTGGTGTGCTGTCGCAGACCGCCGGGCGGTCGAACGCGTTGGTCGGGGTGTTCATCTCCGTGACGACCGTTCCGGCCGCCGGCGATCTCGCGTTGTCGACGGCGTTGTGGGCGCCGGGTCAGATCGGTGGTGCGGCGGCGCAGCTCGGGATCAACCTGGCCGGGATGACGGTGGCCGGGGTCGTGACGCTGGTGCTGCAGCGGACGATCTGGCGGGAGTACCTGCGGCGTAAGGCAATGGCGGCCAGGGAGCGGGGCGCCGGGCGCGGGGTTGAGGCTTGACCAGGCGTCCCCTGCCCGGTCCCCCGCGCCCGGCAGTCAGGTGACCGGGATCGCGTTCAGCACGGTCTGGTCGATGCTGCCACCGGCCGCGTCGGTCGCAACAGCTCGAAGCGACAACGTTTTCCCGGCTCGGACAGGAGGACCGTCGCCGAGGGTTCCGCCACGGCCGGCGGGACGGCGCCGGCCGGGGGAACAGTCGCCGCGCCCGCGGTCCAGGGGAGACCGGCGGTGAGCACGGCGACGATCAGGGTGACGGAGCGGAAGCGTGGCACTTCCCTGTGGTATCGAATCCAGAGTGGTCCATGCCACGAGATAGCGTGTCGGATGCCGGACATGTCCACAACTGGTCAGGAGGTCACATGCTCGAGTCGGTCGGAGTTTCCGCCGAGGACGAAGCCGCCTACCGCGCGCTCCTGGCCCTGCCCGGCTGCAGCCTGAACGACCTCGCCCACCGCGTCGGCCGCTCCCCCGACGACCTGCACGCCACCGTCGACCGACTCGAGGAGCTCGGGCTGCTGACGCGGACGTCCGACGACCCGCCGCGTCTGCTGCCGACCAGACCCGATGTCGCGGTCGACGCACTGGTCGCCGTACGGCGTGCTGAACTCGACCGCGTCCGGGCCGAGGCGCGCGAGCTGTTGTCGGAGCTGCGCGCGCAGGAGCAGCACCGGCCCGACAACCTGGTCGAGGTGATCGTCGGGCAGGAGGCGATCGCGGCGCGGTTCGCGCAACTGCTGAACCAGACCAAGGACCAGCTGCTCGTGCTCGACCGGCCGCCGTACGCATCGGGAGTCGAGCAGTCCGACACCACGGTCCGCGGCCTGCTGAGCGCAGGCGTCACCGTGCGCGGCATCTACTCCCCCGACTCGCTGGAGGTCGGCGGAGTCGACGAGGCGTACAGCGCAGCCGACGCCGGGGAGACCTCGCGGGTGCATCCGCAGGTCCCGATGAAGCTCGCGATCTTCGACTCCACCGCCGCGCTCCTGCCGCTGTCCGTCGACTCACTGGTCGACAGCGCACTCGTCGTCCACCCCTGCGCCCTCCTCGACGCCTTGATCGAGATGTTCCGCCTCCTCTGGGACCAGGCCGCTCCCATGGCTCCCGCCATCCGCGATCCACTGGACGCGCGCCTGATGACGCTGCTGGCGGCGGGCTTCAAGGACGACGCCATCGCCCGCCAACTAGCCCTCAGCAGCCGCACGGTAGGCCGCCGAGTAGCCGAACTGATGGAAACGCTGGGCGCCCGCACCCGCTTCCAAGCCGGCATCCACGCCCAACGCCGCCAACTCCTCGACCCCGACTCCTAGCGTCCGAAAAAGTCGCATGCGTCCGAAGAACCCGAGGCTATAGGCCTCGGTCCTTCGGACGCATTGCGGATCTTCGGACGCTGTGGGTGGGGTTCAGCAGGCGGCGAGCATCCCCTGCAGGGCGGTCTTCTCCGCCGACTGGAGGGAGAGGCCGTACGTGTACTTCACCCAGATCCACTCGCGGGCGTAGATGCAGTGGACGGACGCGTTGGTCGGCTTCCACTCCGACGGGTCTCGGTCGCCCTTCGAGCGGTTGCTGGACGCGGAGACCGCGATGAGTTGGGCGATGCTGCGGTCGTTGGCGAACTGCTGGCGCTTGGCGGTTGTCCAGCCGTTCGCGCCCGACTTCCACGCTTCGGCGAGCGGGACGATGTGGTCGATGTCGATCGCGGCGTCGTCCTCGACGTACGTCGCGTCGTACACGCTGTACCAGCGGCCGGCGGTCGGTTCGCACTGGGCGTCGACGGTCACGCCGGTGCCGTCGCGCTTGAGGACCTCGTCGCGGGTGTCGCAGGTGCCGGAGACGGTGATCCAGTGCGGGAACAGGTCGCGGCTGTAGCCCGAGGTCGAGCCCTCGGTCTTCACGGTCAGCGAGTTGAGCTGCGTCTGCGCCGTACTGGCGGGTGGCGGGTCGGGCGGGTAGGCCAGGGCGGTTCCGGCGCCGACGATCCAGGTGGTGACTACCGCGGTGGCGAAGATGGTCTTGCGTCGCATCGGTCAGGTCCTCCGAGGGTTGGGCGGATCCCCCCTGACGAGCTGCCTCAAGCCTTCCCCGGGTCCGGCGCGCCGGAAACCACCTGACGGTGAAGGATCGGTGAATCAGTCGTGTTCGACGACCGTCAGCGTCCAGCCGGCACCGGTCCGGTCCAGTTCCGCGTGCCACTGCTCACCGATCAGCTTCTGCAGCGCCTTCGGCGTCCCGGGATCCTTCCCGGACTCCAGCAGGTACCGCGCGACCAGCCCGCGCGTGTGCTTCGCGTTGTGCGACACGACCGACCGGACGCCGGCCCGCTCGCGCACCACCGACACCGCGACCCACTTGGCCGCCAGCTCGTCGGCCGGACGCCAGGCAGCGGCGTACGTCGACGAACGGCAGTCCACGATCACGCTCTTGCCGACCGCCGCGTCGAGACTCGCGCGCAGCGGATCGCGCCAGACCGAGGCGAGCGGCCCGAGCCCGGGCAGCGTCGTACCCATCGAGAGCCGGTACGGCGGTACGCGGTCGCTCATCCGCAGCGCGCCCCACGCGCCCGAGACGACGAGGAGCCGGCTGTTCGCCCGGCGCTTCGAGCCCGGCGACAACCTCGCGTAGCCGAGCGCGTCGTACAGGACACCGGAGTACAGCTCCGACGCCGGCACCGCGGGCTCGGACCGCCAGTGGATGTTCCGCTCGACCTCGTGCGCGAGCGACGCACCGACACCCAGTACGCCGAACGCGTCGCCGCTCGCGGACACCTTCGCGAGCGTGTCGAGCACAGCCTCGCGCGTCGGATTCAGCTCCGGGAACGACAGCGACTCCAGATCCACCGACCGGCCGCGAGCGCGACCGGTCTTGCCCTCGGAGGGCGGGAGAAGAATCAGGGTCACGTCAGCTCGTCCAGGACAGCCAGGTCGTCGAGCGTCGGCTCCCACAGACCCGCCGCGACGTTCTGCGCGATCTGCTCCGGCCGGGTCGCACCGGCGATCACCGAGGCGACGGCAGGCTGCGCGGCCAGGCCGCCGATGGCGACGTCGAGCAGCGTCAGGTCGCGCTCGGCCGCGAACGTCTCCAGCGCCTCGATCTTGTCGAAGTCGGCGCGGGCCAGCCGCTCGGGCATCTTGGCCAGGCGGGTGCCGTCGGGAGCTTCGGCGCCGCGCTTGTACTTGCCGGTGAGCAGACCGGACTCGAGCGGGAAGTACGGCAGGATCCCGATGCCGAGGTGCTCGCAGGCGGGCACCAGCTCGTCCTCGACGTCACGGTCGAGCAGGGAGTACTTGTTCTGCGCGCTGATGAAGTGCTCGGTGCCACCGGTCCGCGCGGCCCAGTCGGCGTCGACGACCTGCCAGCCCGCGAACTGCGAGCTGCCGATGTAGCGAACCTTGCCCTCGGCAACCAGCTCGGTGAGCGCCGACAGTGTCTCCTCGATCGGCGTGACCAGGTCCGGCACGTGCAGCTGGTAGAGGTCGATCCAGTCGGTCCCGAGCCGGCGCAGGCTCGCCTCGACCGCCTTGCGGATGTAGCGCCGCGAACCGCGCACGCCCCAGTCCGGCCCGTTCTCGCCCTTCATGTCACCACCGAACTTCGTGGCGATCACCACCTCGTCGCGGCGCGACCCGAGCGCGTCGCCGAGGATCTGCTCGCTGAAGCCCAGCTCGCCGCGGTACACGTCGGCGGTGTCGAACAGCGTGATCCCGGCGTCGACCGCCGCGTTCACCACCGTCCCGGCCTGGTCGGCGGCGATCCGGCCGCCGAAGTTGTTGCAGCCCAGTCCGACCACACTCACGGTCAGGCCGGAGTCACCCAGCTGGCGGTACTCCATGTCGTTCTTGGGGTCGGTCATGAGCAATAATTTTGTCACGCCCAAACCCTCTCGATGCCGCTGGGGTGCTCCGCATAGAGTGCCGACATGCCGAGTCTCACAGTCGACGGCGCCCTTACCCGGGCCGCCGCGCTCACCGTCCACAGCTACGACGTCGATCTCGACCTGACCCGCGGCGACCGCGTGTTCGGGTCCGTCACCCGGATCGTCTTCGGTGCGACCAGCGACAGCACGTGGCTGGACGTCCGGCCCGACGAGCTGCTGAAGGTGACGCTGAACGGTACGGCGGTCGACGTCGCCGGCCTGAACGACGGACGGCTCGAGCTGACCGGCCTGGCCGCGGACAACGAGCTGGTCGTGGACGCGACGATGCTCTACTCCAACGACGGCGAGGGCCTGCACCGCAGCGTCGACGCGGCCGACGGTCTGGTCTACCTGTACGCGATGTCGTTCCTCGAAGCGGCGCCGCGGATCTTCGCCTGCTTCGACCAGCCCGACCTCAAGGCGCCGTACCGGCTGAAGGTCACCGCCCCGACCGAGTGGATCGTCCTCGGCAACGGCGCGGCGCAGCAGGTCTCCCCCGGCCGCTGGGAGCTCGCCGAGACCAAGCCGCTGTCGACGTACTTCGTGACGCTGGTCGCCGGCCCGTACCACCAGCTGCTCGCCGAGCACGACGGCATCCCGCTCGGCGTCGTCGCGCGGCAGTCACTCAAGGACGCGCTCGACCGCGAGGCCGAGGACATCTTCGAGGTGACCAAGCAGGCCTTCGACGAGTTCCACCGGCTGTTCGGGTACCGCTACCCGTTCGGGGAGTACCACCAGGCGTTCGTGCCGGAGTTCAACGCCGGCGCGATGGAGAACCCGGGCTGCGTGACGTTCCGCGACTCGATGGTCTTCCGCTCCGCCGCGACCGACTCCGAGCGCTCCAACCGGGCCCGGACGATCGTGCACGAGATGGCCCACCAGTGGTTCGGTGACACGGTCACGATGAAGTGGTGGAACGACCTGTGGCTGAACGAGTCCTTCGCCGAGTACATGGCGCACCGCGTCTCGACCACGGCCACCAAGTACGCCGACAACTGGATCGACTTCGCGTTCATCCGCCGCTGGTGGGGTCTGCAGGCCGACCAGCGCCCCTCGACCCACCCGGTCGCCGCCGACCCGGGCAAGGACGCCGCCGCGTCGCTCGACGACTTCGACGGCATCTCGTACGCCAAGGGCGCCGCCGTACTGAAGCAGCTGGCCGCGTACCTCGGTGACGACGTGTTCCTGGCCGGCGTGAACGCGCACATCGAGGCGAACGAGTTCGGCAACGCGACCTTCGCCGACCTGGTCGCGAAGTGGACCGAGGCCGGCGCCGTCGGTCTCGACGCGTGGGCGCAGGCCTGGCTGCGGACGCCGGGGCTCGACACGATCAGCGCCGAGCGCACCGCCACCGGCGTACTGCTGCGTCGGTCCGCTCCGGCGCAGTACCCGGCCGACCGGCCGCACAAGTTCACGATCGGCGCGTACGACGCCGACGGGCAGCTCGTCGCGTCCGCGCCGGTGCTGCTCGACGCCGACGAGGTCTCGGTCGAGCTCGACCTGGCCGGCGCCGTCGTGATCGTTCCGGACTGTGCCGACGACACCTGGGCGAAGATCCGGCTCGACGCGGACACGCTCGCGCAGCTGACCGCCGTACTGCCGAAGATCGAGGACGGCGTGACGCGGGCCGTCGTGCTGAACAGCGTGCGCGACGCGACCAACGACGGCGAGCTGGACCCGCGGACCGGGTTCGCCGCCGTACTGGCCGCGCTGCCGACCGAGACCAGCGACATCGCGGTCGGGTCGATGGTGGCGTGGGTGCAGACGCACCTGATCGGGGTCGTGCTGCCGTACGAGGAGTACCGGGCGCAGCTCTCCGCCGTACTGACCGAGCGGGTGGCGACGGTCGAGGCCGGGAGCAGCGTGCAACTGATGGTGGTGCGCGCGGCGATCCGTACGACGACCGACGCGGACCTGCTGTGCGAGTGGCTCGCCGGGACCGAGGTACCGGACGGGATCACCGTCGACGCGGACCTGCGCTGGCTGATCACGCTGCAGCTCGCGCGCCTCGGCGCGATCGACGACGCCGGCATCGACGCCGAGCTGGCGCGCGACACCTCCTCGGAGGGTGTCGTGCACGCGACCCGCTGCCGCGCGGCCCTGCCGACGGCCGAGGCCAAGGAACGCGCCTGGGCGCAGCTCATCAGCGACGCCGACCTGTCGAACTACGAGCTGTACGCCGTCAGCGAGGGATTCTGGTCCCCGTCGCAGACCGAGCTGACCGCGCCGTACGTCGAACGGTTCTTCGCCGAGATCGCCGGCACCGAGAAGCTGCGGTCGGGCTGGGTCGTGGCCCGCTCGGCGATGCTCGCGTTCCCGGTCTACGCCGTCGACGCGACGACCGCGCGGCTGGCGGCGGATCTGGTCGCGGACGAGACCGTTTCGGCCGGGATCCGGCGCTCGGTCGGGGACCGCGCGGACGATCTGAACCGGGCGCTCGCGGTGCGGACGGCCTACCCGGTCGGTTGATCACTACGCGTTGTGACTAATGTGACTGGTGTGACCAGAAGGACCCGGCTGACCAGGCAAGATGTGATTTCGTGACGTAACCTCCACAATGACCGCCCGGCACGGCGCGCCGGTCTTGGTCAGGCAGCACGTCCCGGGAGAGACTGTCGAGAACCGCACAGGAGAACATAGGCAATGCGCGAGGCGAGGCTCGTCGGTCTGAGCCAGGACGGCACCAAGCTGGTCCTGGCCGTGGCCGAAACGGGTGAGGAGTTCGCCGTCCCGGTCGACGACCGGTTGCGTGCGGCCCTGCGCGGCGACCGTGCCCGACTCGGCCAGCTGGAGATTCAAATGGAGAGCGCGCTGCGCCCACGAGACATCCAGGCTCGTATCCGCGCGGGCGAAAGTGTTGAAGCGGTCGCGGCGGTCGCGCAGATGCCGATGGACCGGGTGATGGCCTTCGCCGGCCCGGTCCTGGCCGAGCGCGACCACGTGGCCAACCTCGCGCAGCGGGCCTCGGTCCGCCGCCGCGGTGGCGGCGACGCTCCGACGCGCAACCTCGGCGCCTGGGTGACCGAGCGGCTCCGGATCCGCGGAGTGGACCCCAGTGCCGCCGAGTGGGACGCCTGGCGGCGCGAGGACGGTCGCTGGGCGGTTCGCGTGTCGTACCCGGTGGCCGAGGACGACGAGAAGGTCGCCATGTTCGCGTACGACGCTCCGGGGCGGTACGCCGTGCCGGACGACGACGAGGCGCGCTGGCTCGTCGGTGAGCAGGCGCAGGTGCTCCCGCCGCAGCAGCCGGAACGGCGACTGACCGCGGTCGCCGACATCGACCTGTCGCTGGCGCCCGATCACGGCGCGGACAGCTACGAGGCGGCCGGGTTCGAGGACACAGTCAACCTGCAGCGGGCGCGACAGCAGTACGCGCGGGACAACAACCCGCGGGACTTCGGTCAGGACATCGACCGCGACTTCGGGCGCGACCCGCAGCCGCCGGTGCGTGAGACCAACCATTCATATCCGCGGGAAGCGCCTGGTCGCGAGGCCGGGGGGCGCGACTTCTCGACCCGTGAGGCGAGCGGACGAGACTTCTCGCGCGATGTCTCCCGCGACAGCGGACGAGACTTCGCCCGCGACAATGGGCGAGACGCCTCCCGTGACAATGGGCGGGACGTCTCCCGTGACAATGGGCGGGACGTCTCCCGGGACAATGGGCGGGACGTCTCCCGGGAGAACGGACGGGACTTCTCGCGGGACTCGGTGCGGGAGAGCTTCACCGGGCGTGACCCCGAGCGCGGCCCGCGCCGGGTGCACTCGGTGCCGAGCCCCGACGAAGAGCCGACGCTCATCAACGTTCCCCTTGAGCCGCCGCCGGCCCTGCGGCCGACCGTACGAGCGGTCGAGCGCCCGACGCCTCCCCCGGTGGAGTCCACCCCGCCGGAAGAGCGCGCCGCAGCCCCCGAGAACCGCTTCACCGAACGCCGCACCCCGCCGACTGAACTTCGCCAGCCCGAGCAGCACCAGCCGGACTCCCGCGAGCCGGAAGGCGGACCCGAGCAGCACCAGCCGGAGTCCCGCGAGACCGATCGACGCGACTCGGATCGTCGCGAAGCCGACCGGCGTCAGTCGGAAGGCCGGCTCGGGCCGCGCCCAGCCGAGGCCCGTCAGACGGAGTCGCGCGAGCCCGATCGCCAGGTGCAGGGGCGCGAGCCCGAGGTGCGGCAGGCGGAAGCCCGCGAGCGTCAGCCGGAGGTCGCTCCGCACGAGCAGCTACGCCAGCCTGAGCGTCAGAGCGAACTGGCTCCGCACGAACAGGTGCGCCCGGCCGCCGAAGCGCGTCAGCCTGAGCGGCTGAGCGAGATGGCTCGCCAGCGTCAGGCAGAGGAAGCCCGTCGCGCCGAGTCGGCCGACCCGCGTCACCCTGAGCTCGCCGCTGAGCCCAAGGCCGCCGACCCCCGGCACCCAGAGCTTCAGCAGCCCGCGCGCCCGACGATCCCCAAGCCCTTCGACCCCCGCCGAGGCAACCAGGAGAACCGGGTCACCCAACCCACCCTCCCAACCGCCCCGACAGCCGAGCCGAAGCCGTCGGACGCTCCCAATCCCGAGACCCCAGCAGCCACCGCCGAAACCCCGGCCGAGACCACCCCCGAGCCGAAGAAGAAGCCGGCCCGCCGCGGCTCCAAGCGCGCCAGCGTCCCCAGCTGGGACGAGATCATGTTCGGCAAAAAGGCAGACTGAACTCAGCACCACCTCGACGCCCCCACCCCCGCAACCGGGGAGGTGGGGGCGTCGGCACGTGCGGCCTACTCAGGCGTGCCGGCGTTCTGCCGCTTCCCTCACGGACAGTTGTCTCAGATTGCGGGCGGTGTTTGGAACCGGCGAGAAGCTCTGCCATCATCTTCCGCATGCGTATCTCGCTGTGTTGTTGCTGTTGTTGTCGCTGACGCGCGCCGTCTGAGGCGCGCGAGGCCCTGTCCATCTCCAGGCCCGCCCGCCGACACCAGCACTCACAGGATTCCGGATACCTTCCCGATGAACCTCAGCGCTTTCGCCGACCTACTCGCGTCCCGTGGACTGCGGCTGCTGCCGGGCTCGCACGCCGTCCCGGTCGACCTGCTCGTTCAGTTGCCTGACGCAACGATCGTCCGGTTCACCGCGCGCGGCCGCACCCTGCGCCTGCGTCAGTACGCCGCCGACGCACTCACCACGATCGCGATCCCCACCGAGTGCGGCTGCGGCGACCACCACCCGCAGACCGGCCCGAACCGCGTCACACTCAGCGCGTACGCCGTGCCGCTCGCCGAGCGCCTCATCGACGGCGAGCTCGTCTTCGGCTGGACCGCCCACGAAGCCGGCCTGCTCCGCCTGGCCGACGCCGCGCCGTACTTCTTCGACCTCCTCGCCGCCCTCCCCCAGGAGCAGCGCACCCTGGTCGGCGTCGCCTGACGCTCAGCGGAAGTCGGCCGCGTGGTCGACCGCCCACTGCGCGAACGACCGCGGCGCGCGCCCGGTGATGCGCTCGAAGTCTCGCGTCGGCGCCAAGGTCCCACACCCTTCACGCGCGTCCTCGAGCACCGCCAGCCGCCAGTCGAGGTACTCCTCCGGACACCCTTCGAGCCGCCACTGCTCCTTGGCCTGGTCCGGCGTCAACTCCTCGAAGCCCACGTCCCGCCCGAGTGCCGCGCCGATCGCCCCGACCTGATCGACCTGCGAAACCCTCACCGGACCGGTGATCGTGCAGACCTGGCCCACCAGGTCGTCGGTCAGGAGAGCACGCACCGCGACCTCCGCGACATCCACCTCGTGGACCCACGGATAGCCCGCTTCCCCGTACGGCGCCCGCACAGCCTCCTTCGCCTTGATCGCAGGCGCCCATCCCAACGAGTTGACCGCCAGCAGGCCCGGCCGGACATGGATCCACTCCGCTCCGGTCGCCTCGACGGCCACCTCGACCGCTCGGTGAGCCGCTCGCTCCTCCTCGAGGTGGGCCTGCAGCGCGTCGGCCGGCGACGCGACCGGTGCGAACCCGGCCGCCGCCGCGGAGTGCACGACGAAGCGGCCGACCCCGTGACGTACCGCCTCGGCGACGAAAGTGGTCTCGCCCCCGACGTACACGAACGGGAACAGATGGATTCGGTCGACGCCGGTCAGCGCCGCCGTCCAGGACTCAGGCTCCCCGAAGTCACCGCGGACGATCTCGACTCGGGACGCCGTAGTGCCGAGCAGCGCACGCGCGGCGTCCGGTGTCCGACTCATCGCGCGGACGTCAGCGCCGGACGCGGCCAGCAGCCGGACCACCTCGCGCCCGATGTTGCCCGTCGCTCCGGTGACGAGGATCCTCATGCGGCACCGAACGTCTCGGCGGCCCACTGCGCGAAGGTTCTCGGTGCCCGGTCGGCGACCGCCTCCACCGTATGGCTGACATCGCGCGGCGATCCGTCGGCCTCGGCCCAGATCGCGAGCAGAGCGTCGGCCACCGGCGGCGGCAGGTAGGGCACCGAGGCCCGCCACTCGTCGGGGGTGAGTTCGCGGATGTCGACCGGCACCCCCAGGGCCGCGGCGACGATCTCGATCTGCTCGGCCTGGGTGATCGACTGCGGACCCGTGACCGAGTAGTCGTGCCCGACGTGCCGCGGATCGGTCAGCGCCGCGACCGCGGCATCGACGACGTCGTCGTCGTGGACCACCGCGACCTGCGCACCGGGGTACGGCAGGGCGACCTCGCCGGTCCTGATCGGCTCGACCCAGTCGAGGGCGTTGGTGGCGAACACGTCGGGCCGCAGGATGGTGAGCGGCAGTCCCCCGGCGCGGTACGCCTTCTCCGCCGCGCGCGGACCCTCCGCGATCACGCCCGCACCCGGCACGAGCACCGACAACGACGACAGCAGGACGACCTGTTCCACTTCGGCTTCGCGCAGTGTGGCGACCACGCCGTCGGCGGCCTCGACCGACGGATAGAGGAAGACCGCCCGTACGCCGTCCAGCGCCCGACGCAGGGCCTCCGGCCGGGTCAGGTCGACGGCGACGACGTCGTACGGGCGGTCCGTCGCCTGCTCCGGACGGGAAGAACCACCGCGGACGGCGTGGCCGTCGCGGTGCAATGCGGCGGCCACGCCACGGCCGATCTTTCCGGTGACACCAGTGACCAGGACAGTCATGGCTCTCCTTTTCATCTGAATGGATGAAAAGAAAGATATCATCCACTCGGCTGATAACCTACGGCGATGGACGGACGCACCCAGAGCGCCGAGCGCAGCAAGGCTGCTCTGCTGGACGCCGCGCTGACCGAGTTCGCCGACCGTGGACTGGCCGGGGCGCGGGTGATCGAGATCGCCCGACGGGCCGGCGTGAACAAACAGCTGATCAGCTACCACTTCGGCGGCAAACAGGGCCTGTACGACGCGGTCATCCGGGGCTGGCAGGAGCAGGAGCAGACGTTCCGTGCGGAGTCGGTCTCCCTCGCCGACCTCGCCGTCCGCTACCTCGAGGCCGTGACGGCCGATCCCCGCTGGGCCAAGCTGACCGCCCGCGCGATGCTCGACGCCGGCCCCGCAACCGAAGCGGGCTCAGGCGCCGAGGACGACGAGGCCGACCTGCAGGACCTCCGCCAGCGGCAGGCCCGCGGCGAGCTCGCGTCCGACCTCGATCCGGAGGCGGTCATGCTGGCGATCACCGGGATGACCGCGGCGCCGTTCCTCTACGGCCATCTCCCCGACGGCTACGCCGACCAGCTGCGCCGCATCGTCGGTCGACTCGCCCCCTAGATGTACTCGGTCATGAGGTTGGTAGCAGCGGGTCGGGGTTGACGTGAGGAGAACCTCCGGTTGAGGTGTGGCTTGTCTAAGGCCCACTGCAACGACCGGAGGTTCTCGTGTCCCACGGTAGT
>JAEBEC010000016.1:0-159648 GCA_049998015.1 Kribbella sp. cmx-5-2 | reverse complement strand
AGGTCTCCCACCGAGTTAATCGGGTAAGGCCCCCAGTAGACCACTGGGTTGATAGGCCAGAGGTGGAAGCGCCGTAAGGTGTGGAGCTGACTGGTACTAATAGGCCGAGGGCTTGTCTCAACACCACTTTGTGGTCATACGTTTGAGGCTTTATGCTGCGTAAGTAATGTTCGCGTTCACTGTACGGTTCCCGGAATACGGTCAACCCCCAGCCCAAGTGGTTGTGTGTGTGGTTGGTTGATATTTCTATAGAGTTACGGTGACCATAGCGTCGGGGAAACACCCAGTCTCCATTCCGAACCTGGAAGTTAAGCCCTTCAGCGCCGATGGTACTGCGACCGGGAGGTCGTGGGAGAGTAGGACGTCGCCGGACATTCACACTGTTAAGGGCCACCCCAATCGGGGTGGCCCTTAACATTTCCCCCAGACATCTCTCTTATGAGCGGTCGGCCCATCAGGCCGGCCGCTTCCGCACGTCCACACCCCTTTCCGCACGTCCACACCCTTTTCGCGCGTCCAGACCCCTTTTCGCGCGTCGAGACCCTCTCCGTACGCCCGGACCGTTTCGCTCGTTCAGAGGCCTTCTCGTACGCCTCGCCGAGTCCGCTCGGACCGCGTCATTCGCACGTGAGCTCCCGGCCCATCCAAGGGATAGCCGTCGCGGCGTAGAAGCTGGAGGGTCGCCTGGGTTGAAGCCGAGTGGGAGGGCAGTGTGGAGGTCCACTCCCTCACCACAGGCCCGGTATGCCAACATCTTTGGGATGCTTGGGCTAGTTGGCGGGCGTTCCACCGCTCACCTCGAGGTTGGTCGGTCTGCCAGCCGCAGGCCTTTGGGCGCCCCAACGAACCCGATCTGCCTGACGTCGGCCTCTCCCCGATCAGTCTCCAGCGCCACGGGGAAAGCGTGCCGCGATGAATGACTGCGCGAGTGCCGTCTGGAGGTCGCCGTTGAGGCTGTGGTCGATGACGGATGATGGCCGCGCGAGTGCTTGCCCAGAGGCTGGCGTTCAGGCTGATGCCGATGACTGACGTCGCGAGTGCCCGCCCGGAGGCTGGCATCCAAGCTGACGCCGATGTCGGTGTCCCGGGTGTTCCTTGCTGCTCTGGCGGGCAATCGGAGGGGCCGGCGGCGGGCAATAACACCGCGCGGGGGGCTCCGGGTCAGAGGTCTTCTGGGGTGATTCCTACGAGGGCAGCCGCGGCGCAGATGTGGACTGGGGAGAGGTCTATGGGGGCTACGGGGGCCTGGAGGAGGGTGCCTCGTTCGAAGGGGGTGAGGTTGATGTCGATGCCGTGGGCGCCGGCGACCATTCCTCGGACGTACGTGAGCCAGCCCATGGTGGGGATGCCGCGGCGGAAGAGGCCGGCGGCTGTGGCGAGCTCTGTGTCGGCGATGCTGGCCCACTCGGGTTCCCAGATGGTGACTACTGCTCGGAGGACCTGGGCGAAGCGTTCGGACTGGATGAGGGCGTCTTCGTCGCTCCAGTGGAGGGTGAGCTGGTCTGAGGCGGTGGTCAGGGTGCTGCCCATGGAGAGGTCGAAGAGCCAGGGGAGTTCGCCGGTGCTCTGGAGGTGGAGTCTGGTGGTGCTGGAACCGTTGGAGAGGACCTTCGTGGTGGCCTCTACCATCTCCTCGAGGGGAGTGGTGCCGTCGGCTTCCAGTACGTGGTACCCCCAGCGCTCGTCCTGAGTCCAGGCGTGGACGTCGGGGAAGGCCACGGCGACTGCGGTGAGTGTTCGACCGACACGGAGCGCGCGCTGCTCGACGGACTCGTCGCGGTGCGACCACTGGGCGCGCAGAAGCCAGGATGCCATTCACGCCCTCCGATCGGTTACCGGCTGGAGTTGCCCCACGGACGGTACGCCGCGTGATGACGGGTTGGCCAGATGTGAGCGGTGGAAGCGGGTGAGATCCCCGTTCAGCAGACGCATCACAACTCTAGTGTGGCGGATCCCAGGTGTGGACCAGACCACCGGGGTGCCCATTCCGCAGTCTCCCGCCCTAACGTGCGCGATTTGGCGGGTAGGGAGAGTTGGAGGTGCCGCTTGCGGTTGGCGGTGATGCGGCCGGGGAGGTTGCGGAGACTGTGGCCGCTGTGGCCGGAAGACAGAAGGAGTAACTGGGGGCCTGGGAGGCAACGGAGCTGGAGCCGGGCGGAGCTGGAGCCCGGGGTGGAGCTGGAGCGGCGCGGAGCTCGAGGTGCCCCCTGCCGTCGAGGTGATTCGGCCGGGGAGGTGGTGGGGGCTGAGGCCGCTGCGGCCGGACAAGAGCGTGGCTGGTGAGCGCTGTGCTGCTGGCCGGACTAAGCGGTCGGTGCCCGGGACAGGCTGGGGCCTTGGGGGTGGGGAGGCAGGCGGAGTTGGTGGGCCGGGGGGCGACCACCGGACCTGCGACGAGGACTCTCCCCTTGGCCCGTTTGGATGGATCCGGTCGGGGTGGCGGGGAGGGTGCGAAGCCGGGCTTGGGGCGCGTGGTGGCGGGGTGAGGGTGTCAGATGCCGCTTGCGGCTGGCGGTGATGCGGCCGGGGAGGTCGCGGGGGCTGAGGCCGCTGCGGCCGGAAAAGAGAGTGGGGGATTGGGGCCTGGGAGGTGGGGGACGCGTCCGCGACGGCTGGCGTCCGTCGGCCGTGAGGAAGCGGCGGGTGACCGCTGGGGGCCGGGGTAGGGGTCGGGGTGTGTGGTGGGGGTGAGCCGGTGCCGGTGGAGGGCTCGGGTAGGTCCGGTGTGCCGAGGCGTGCCTGTGCGAGCGGGCTGAGCATTGGCGGTGAGCGCGGTGCTGGGCGTGTCCGCCACCGAGTGAGACAGCCGACGCGAGCCCGGCACGATTGCGCCAGCTGACGACGCGAGCTCGGTGCCGGCGTGTGTCGGCTGATGTGGGGCCGGTGCCGATGTGTGCTGGCTGAGGTGGGTCCGGCGTGGACGTGTGCTGGTTGAGGCGAGCCCGACGCCGGTGTGTGTGTCGGCTGACGCGGGGCCGGTGCCGATGTGTGCTGGCTGAGGTGGGTCCGCCGCGGGCGTGTGCTGGTTGAGGCGAACCCGACGCCGGCGTGTGTCGGCTGGGATAAGCCTGGCGCTGGCCTGAGCGGGTCAGTGGAGCTATCGGGGCGTGCGCGTGTGGCCCGGTGGGTCGCGCGCGGAACGGTGGGGTCGGTTACGGAGTGTCGAGGGTGGGGGTGGGGAGGTCGAGGGTGGGGGCTGGGCCTCGGTAGGAGTCGAGCCAGGTGCGGAGGAGTTCTACTCGGGCGGCGTAGTCCTCGTTGCCCTTGACGACCGGGGCCTGGTTGTAGGGCATGGTGTCGGAGCTTCGGCGGAGTTTGACGTACAGGCGGGACGACGCGAGGGCGTAGCGTTCCATGTCGTCCTGGAGGGCGCCGATGACGGTGATGTTGCGGTCTCGGCCGATCTGTTCGAACAGGGCTACTGCCTCGCGGCGGTGCTGGGAGCCTAGGTTGCGGCCTAGTTCGTCGAGGATGAGGAGCAGGGGGCGGTCGCTGCCGCCGGCCAGGGCTGCGGCGCAGACCAGTTTCACTGCCTTCTCGTCCATTTGGGCGGTGTTGCCCTTGACGTTGAAGGCGGAGAACGGGCCGCCTTCGGAGCGGCGCCACTTCGGGGTGACGGTCCAGCGCCAGGGCTTGTCGGGCTCGGACGGCGGGTCGGGCTCCGGGTACTCGAGCTTCGCGCCGTAGCCGCCGTACGCCTGGTCGAGGCGGTCGAACTCGTTCGAGACGAGGCGCAGGCGCGACTTGATGCCGTCGGCAAGGGACGCGCGGTGGGCGCGGGCGGTGCTCTCGGCCTCGCCGAGGCCTTCGCGGGCGCGTTCCAGGGCGGCGTTGCGCTCGGCGCGCTGGCTGGCGATCTGCTGTTGCTGCAGGCTGTCGAAGGTCTCGTGCTGGGCGAGGTGGCTGGCCAGCGTGCGCTGCAGTGCGGCGACCAGAGCGACGCGGGTGCCGAGGGTGCCGGTCGACCAGCCGTCGGGGCCGTTGAGGATCTCCCACAGCTCGCTGGGGATCTCCTCCCGGGAGCGCGCGTTCGGGAAGCAGCGGCGGATGACGTCGTCGAGCTGCGTCGAGGTCTGGTGGTTCCAGTCGGCCGTCGTACGGCGCTGGGTGTCGGCCGGGAGGGCGAGCAGGAACTCGGACGCTTCGTCGGCGGTACCGCCCCAGGCAGCCGTACGGGAAACCAGGTCGAGGCCGGTCTGCTCCTCGAGCAGGACCAGGCGGCGGCCGCCGAGTTCGTCGAGCAGGCGGTCGTGTTCGCGGCGGGTGGCCTCGAGGTTCTTCAGGCGCTCGTCGCGGACCAGCTGCTGGCCGGCCGCGGCTTCCGCGGACTCCTTCGCGGCCTGGAGTTGGGGAGCGAGGGCGTCGCGGTCGGTTTCGTGGCGGTCGTTTTCCTCGCGCAGGGCGAGCATCTGCTCCTGCAGGTCGGACGCCGTGCCGAGGGCTCGTGCGGCCGCCGTACGGCGTTCGGCCTGCTGGACGCGGGACCGGGCCTGCTCCAGTGCGGCGGATGCGGCGGAGCGGGCCTCGACGGCGGATTCGACGCGGCGGCGGGCGGCCTCGATGCGGGCGGTGCGGCCGGTGATCGGCTCGTCGTGCTGGCCGACGGAGATGACGCCGGCGGGATCGTCGATGAGTTCCTTGCTCGCGCGTGCGGCGAGCGTGGAGAAGAAGGTGTCGAGCGAGAACCGCGGGTCAGCCGAGCTCGGGCCGTTCGCGCTCGACTTGCGGCCCTTCGCGGACGAGCCGGACGCCTTGGCGGCGGCCGCGCTGGTGCCGGAGGCAGAAGCGGCGGCGCCGCCGGAAGCCGAGGTGCCGGAGCGCGAGGTGCCGGGGGAACCCGGGGCGGCGCTGTCGCCGGGGCGGTTGGCGAGGACCAGGAGGAAGCCTGGGTAGCCGGCGTCGGCGAGGGCCGTGGCGGCCAGGGTGGCGTCGTCGGCGTCGACGACCACGGCTTCGCTGTACGGCGACAGGCGCGGCTCCCACTCGGCGCGGTCGCCGGCGGGGAGTTCGGTGATGTCGGTGAGGGCGCCGCAGGCGATGCCGGCGTTCTCCAGGACCTGCTGCTGGGGAGCCGAGACGGTCTGGCCGCTCTCGGCCTCGCGGAGATCGGCGGACGCCTGGTCGACGGTCACACGGGCGGCGTGGTCGCGGCCGATGTGCTCTTCCAGTACGGCGCGCGCCTCGTCCTGCTCGGTGAGGGCGACGTCCAGCTCGCGGCCGTCGGCCGAGCGGCCGGCGTCGACGAGGCGGCGGTGCTCTTGGCCGAGGCGCTCGAGCTGCTCGCGGACCGAGCGCTGCGCCAGGTCCAGTTCGCGGTCGCGGGCGTCGAGCTTGTCGCGTTCTTGGCGGGTCAGCTGTACGTCGCGGAGGAGGTTCTCCTCGCTGCCGAAGGCGTCGATCTCGGTATCGACGGCCTCGCGCCGGGCTTCCTGCTCGGCGACGCGCTCGTCGAGAGCACCCAGCTCGTGCAGGATCTCGCTGTTCCGGGCGTCGCCGTCGACCAGGTGACGGGCGCAGCGCGCCAGCCAGGACTCCTTGGCGGCGGCCAGAGCGGAGCGGGCCGCGGCGCGCTGGAGGATGCCCGCCTCGACGGTGGCCATCTCCTGTTCCCAGCGCTGCAGGTCGGCGGCCGCTTGCTTGGTCGCCTCGCGCTGGGTGTGCTCGGCGGAGCGGTGGGCCTGCTCCTGCTCGAGTTCGTGGTCGAGGCCGGTGAGGGTGGCGATGGCGTTGAAGATGCGTGCGGGGCCGAGTTCGTTGAGGGGCTCGGCGAGCAGGTTCGCGGTCGGGCTGGAACGGACTGACGTCGACAGGAACGAGACGCAGCGCACCTGGCCGCCGTACAGGACCTGGGAGAGCTTGTTCGCGTGGTAGTCGGTGCGGCCGTTGGAATGGGGGAGTGCTGCCCAGAGGGCGTCGGCGCCGGCGGCGCGTTCGGACTCGGTGGCGCCGTACGGGACGTGCAGGCCGTTCTTCCAGCGGAGGTCGAGGTACGACGCCTTGCGGTTGATGCGGATCCAGACGGTGATCGCGGCGGACTCGATCTCGGCGAGGTCGGTGAGGTCGGGGTCGGAGAAGACGCCGACGATGTAGCCGCGGTCGACGTTCGACCAGTTGCCTTCCTGGCCGGCTGCTTCTGCGGTGAACAGGAGCTCGGCTGCGCCTGGGGCGCCGCTCGTCAGGCGCCACTGGTCGTCGGCGTGGAGGAGGGAGAGGGCGGCGATCCAGGAGGACTTGCCGGCGCCGTTGGAGTCGACCGGGCCTTGGCCGGCGACCGTGACGAGGCCTTGGCCGACCATGGGGATGGGGTGGGTCGAGAGGCGGGAGAGGTCGACGACCTGGACGCCGATCAGGACCTTGGAGCCGAGGATGTCGAAGGCGCCGTCGGACGAGCTGTCGCTGGTACGGCGGGTGGTCTTGGGCTTCGCGTCCTTGCCTGACGCGGTGTCTGCAGGTGTCAGCTCCGCCGACTTGGGGGCGGTTGCCGCGGTGTCCGCGCTCGCCGTCGGGGTTGCCGCGGCGTCCGCGCTCACTGTCAGAGCTGCCGCAGCATCCGCGCTCGAGATCGCGTCTGCCTCGGCGGCCGCCGGGCCGGTCTTTGGCTCCGCTTTGGCGGCGGGCTTCGGCTTGGCTTTGGCGGGGGAGCTCGTGGTCGGGCCCTCGGGGGCGTTGTCGTGCTTGCCCTCGGGTGATGCTGGGCTCATGCCGCTCCCTCGTCTTCGGTGATGCCTTTGCGCGCGCGGATGGCCTCCGCGATCGGGCTGGCCGGTGCGGCCGCGAGGATCAGCTGATCCTGCAGACGGCGGCGGGCGGCCGGGGTCAGTCGTTGGAGTTGGGGGCCGGGGATGTAGCTGGGCCCGCCGGAGTGGTCGCCGGAGAGTTGGATCAGGCCGGCGGCGCGGAGTCGTTGCAGGGCCAGGCGTCGTTCCTCGCCGCTGATCTTGGTGGTGCGCAGCTCGTCGACGGTGGTCGGGCGGGCCGACTTCCAGCTGTCGCCGGTGAGGATGCCCTCGCTGCGAGGGATCGCGACCGAGTGCACGAGGACCAGGACGAGTACGGCGCGGTCCACGGCGGAGAGTGGTTGCCAGCCTTGCGCTGTGAGGGTTTCGGCGACGTCGTCGGCGTAGCCGGAGGTCCAGTGGGTGCCGTCGACCTTGACCAGGACCCGGCCGATCAGGGTGAGCATCTTCTGGACCTGGCGGCGGAGCGTGACGTCGCGCAGCCCGGGGAGCTGGACCTCGGCGACCGGGTTGGCGGCGTACTGGACGGCGCTGAACGCCGCGAGCACCTCGTCGCGGGAACGGTCGCTGAGGTCGCGCAGGATGGGGTCGAAGAGCGCGTGCTGCTCAGTCATCGGAGTCCTCCGAAGGCAGCGGGTCCGCAGGAGCTTCCGGCTTGCGCTCGACCAGTACGGCGGCCGGCGGGTCCGGAAGGACTCGGCAGATCTCCCGAAGGGTCGCGAGGTCAGACGTGCCCCAGGTGATCGCACGAGGGCCGAGCCGAACCTCCCCGACCTTCTCGTCCCACAGAAGCCAATGGGTCGAGTGAAGACGGCGCAGCGAACCGATGATCAGGGTGAGGTCACTCGACTGCTCAGCACGTCCGCGCATCCCCGCGTAGACAGCCTTGATCTGAGTCAGAGTCCCAGTGACGCCAGGCCAAGCTGGAGCATCCCGCTCCACCCAGCAGCACGCCACGCAGATCGACAGCACCCGCGCCGTCTCGTTCGGCATCTCGACAGCGACCGGCGGCGAGCCGAGCTCCTCCAGTACGCCGTGCCCCGCACCATCCGGCAGCGTCGGCAGCACCCAAACCCCCGACCCGTCCGGCTCCACCGCACGCGCCAGCCCAGCGACCGCAGGCGTATCGACCGGGACCTTCAACGCCCCGCCCGACTGCACCTTCGCCCACCACAACGCGTTGTACACGCGCCCGTTCTCCACAACCTCCGACGAGGACGACGTCATCGCGTCACCCGCCGGAACGAACCCTCGGTCGCCCACGGCGTCCCCGCCGCAGGATCGATCCGCATCCCGTCCGACCACACCAGCTCGTAGTCCAACTCGTCGTGCAGATGCGCCGCCGTCAGCTCAGCCAGGACCCGCCGCGCGGTCACCCAGTCCCCGGCGTCGTCCACCACCGCAACGATGCTCACACTGTCCCGCCCCGCCAGCACCCGCTCGGCCTCGGCGCGCAGGTCCTCCCGGTCCGTCGCCGCCGCAGACTCCGGCGCCTCGGTCTCCGCCGACGGTCGAGGCGGCGCCATCCGCGCCGTACCGGTACGGCGGCCCGTCTCGACCGCCTCCAGCATCGTCTCGGGCGAGAAGTCCGGTGCGGCCGCGTCGAACAGCAGCCCATCCAGTACGCCGGCCAACACCTCGGTGTCACTCCCACGCGTGAAGGACAGCCACGTCTCGATCGGTAGCAGCCCCAGCGCCCGCGTCGTACCGGCTCGCTCGACCAGGCGCCCGGCGGCGAGCTGCACCGCGTCGGCGTACGCCGCGAGCGCCATCCGCAGCTGGGTGCAGTCGCGATGCAGCGTCGGCCAGCGCTCGAGCACGATCCGGTGGACCTTCTCGGCCTGCTCGATCAGCCGCTCGTTGCCCCACGCGAGCTGCGCGTTCTCGCGGAGCTGGGCCGTCGTACTGGTCGAGACCAGGATGGCCAGCTCGTTCCCGAGCAGCCGGAAGACCTTGGTCAGCCGCAGGATCGACGCCTGGCCCTCGTCCTCGGTCGCACGTGGATCGCTGACGCTGTGCGCCTCGAGGGTGAGCAGCTGGTGCAGCTCGCCCTGACCGCCCTGCACCGACATCCGGCGCAGGAACATCAGCATCACGTACGGCGCGAACGCCGCGCGGTGGCGCAGCTCGTTCGGCCGGTCGACGAGTTTGGTGATGGCGCCGTACTGCCGCAGCACCTCGAAGCGGCGGACGACCAGGTCGTGCGCGAACGCGCGGCAGGCCTGCGTCGCCTGCTCGACGGTCATGCCGTCGCTGCCGGCCTCGGCGAATGCGTCCAGGATCGCCTGGTCGACGTCGAGCAGCTCCGGGTCGACGATCATCGCCCCGGCCTCGCGGGCGAGCACGGCGAACACCTGCCGGTAGACCCGCAGGACCGCGGCTTCCGCCTCGGCGTCCAGCAAAGTGGCGTCCATCGCACCTCCTCCCGTCGGTCACCGCCCCGAATTCGGCGACCAGACAAGGGACTCTAGCGACCAGGACCCACAGACCGAAAACCGACCGACCGTGTTCCTGTGGACAACCAGAACTACCGCGGTGCGGCCGTCGATTCCCGCGTGATCAGCCGGACGTCGAGCGTGATCGGATCGGCCGGGTGCTCGGCGCGTTCGACCGCGGCCAGCAGCAGCCGTACGGCGATCGCTGCCTTCTGCGGGATGTCCTGGGCGATCGTGGTCAGCTTCGGCGTCACGTACCGGCTCAGGTCCAGATCGTCGAAGCCGAGCACGGACACGTCGCCCGGCACCGAGAAACCGGCGTCGCGCAGGCCCTCCATGATGCCGATCGCCAGGATGTCCGCGGTCGCGAAAACAGCTGTCGCGTCAGGATGTGCCCCCAAAAGCTCCAGTCCCACCGCTAGCCCCGAAGCATGATCGGTGGTCGACACCGTCACCAACCGCTCGCTCCATGACAGCCCCGCCTCGGCGAACGCCGCCCGGAACCCCTCGTACCGCTGATGCACGACACCGACGTCCGAGAACGCCGGCCCCGCGAACACGATCTCCCGATGCCCCAGCGCCAGCAGATGCCGAGCGGCGAGCAGAGCACCGGTGTAGTCATCAGACCGTACGCCGGTAGTCAGCGGGTTGGCCGAGTAGCTGTCGATCGCCAGCAGCGACACCTTCCCCACGGTCGCGGCGGCCAGCCGGTCGATCTCCTCGTCCAGGAACCCGAGCAGCACCGCGCCGTCCAGGCTCCACGACTGCAGCGCCTCGGCGACCTCGGCCGGTTGCGCGATGCCGCGCAGCAGCAGGTGGTACCCGCCCTTGCGCAGCTCGCGCTCGATCAGTCCGACGATCGCGACGTTGTGCGGACTGATCATCAGGCTGTCCTCGTCGGCGGCCGGAACGAGCAGCCCGATCAGCCGCGACGACTTGGCCGCGAGGCTGCGCGCGGACGCACTCGGCACGTAGCCGCGCTCGGCGACGATGCGCTGGATCCGCTCGATCGTCTCCGGTGAGACGCGCGCCCGCTTGCCGTTCACCACGTTCGACACCGTCATCATGCTGACCCCGGCCTCGTCGGCGATGTCCTTCAGCGTGACCCGCACGGATCTCCTCCCGACCTGTTGACAATCCCGATTCCCAGACTCTACGGTCCACCAGAAGGTGGAGCGCTAAACCTACCATCAAACAAGGCGTTCCGGGACAGGGAGAGTGGACGATGGAGTCGAGCCTCGAGCAGTTGCCGGCCGAGCGCGGCCCCGCCGAGGCGCCGGCGACGGCGGGCGCGGCCGCGGGGCTGGCGGGCGCGGGGCCGACCGGCACGGGGTCGGCGAGCGCAGGGTCGACGACGGCCGAGGGGCACCCGGGTGCCGCCGAGGGGCTGGCGAGCGAGAGGTCGGCGACGCCCGAGGCACAGCCCGGCGCGCCCGAAGCCCCGGCGGCGACAGCCGACTGGTGGCGTGACGCCGTGATCTACCAGATCTACCCGCGCAGCTTCGCCGACGGCGACGGTGACGGCACCGGCGACCTGTCCGGCGTACGGGCTCGGCTGCCGTACCTGAAGAGCCTCGGCGTCGACGCGCTCTGGTTCACCCCGTGGTACCTCTCTCCGCTGGCCGACGGCGGGTACGACGTCGCCGACTACCGCGTGATCGATCCGGCGTTCGGGACCGTCGAGCAGGCCGAGCAGTTGATCGCCGAAGCCCAATCGTTAGGCATCCGAACGATCATCGACGTGGTCCCGAACCACATCTCCAGCGAGCACGTCTGGTTCCGCCAGGCGCTGGCCGACGAGCCCGGAGCCAGGGACCGGTTCTGGTTCAGAGCAGGCGACGAGCCGCCGACCGACTGGGTCTCCAGCTTCTCCGGCGACACCTGGACCCGCACCAAGAACGCGGACGGTACGCCGGGGGAGTGGTACCTGCACCTGTTCACCCCCGAGCAGCCCGACCTCAACTGGAACCATCCCGACGTGCACCGCGAGCACGAGGAGATCCTCCGCTTCTGGTTCGACCGCGGCGTCGCCGGCATCCGGATCGACTCGGCCACGATGCCCGTCAAGGATCCGGCGTTCCCCAACCTCGACAACGCAGCCACACACCCGTACGTCGACCGCGACGGCGTCCACGACATCTACCGCGAATGGCGCAGGGTCGCCGACGAGTACGACCCGCCAAGGGTGCTCGTCGGCGAGATCTGGCTCGCCGATCCAGAGCGCTTCGCCCGCTACCTGCGCCCGGACGAGATCCACACCGCGTTCAACTTCGACCTGATGGCTCGCCCCTGGGAGGCCGCCGAGCTGCGGGACTCGATCGAGACGACGCTGGCCGCGCACGCGCCGGTCGACGCGCCCGCGACCTGGGTGCTGTCCAATCACGACGTCACCCGCCCGGTCACGCGCTACGGGCGCGAGGACACATCGTTCTCGTTCGCCACCAAGCGGTTCGGCGTACCGACCAATCTGCGCCAAGGGACCCGCAGAGCAAGAGCCGCCGCGTTGCTGACCGCGGCGCTGCCGGGATCGCTCTACCTCTACCAAGGCGACGAGCTCGGCCTGCCCGAGGTCGAGGACCTGCCGCACGACGCGCTGCAGGACCCGATCTTCCACCGCTCAGCCGGGCAGGACCCAGGTCGCGACGGCTGCCGCGTTCCTTTGCCCTGGACAACGATCGGCGCGAGCTTCGGCTTCAACAGCCAAGGCTTCACGCCGTGGCTGCCCCAGCCGGCCGACTGGGGCGCATGGTCGGTCGAAAGGCAGGAGCAAGAAGAAGACTCGATGCTCCACCTCTACCGACAAGCCCTCCACCTGCGCAGACAGCTGCCGAGCCCCTTCGCCTGGCACGAGCTCAACCACCAAGACCTGATCGCCTTCACCCGCGGCGAAATCCTCTGCCTGGTCAACTTCGGGCCCCCCGTAGCGCTGCCCGCCCAGTACGAAGTCCTGCTCGCCAGTACGACGGTCGCCGGCGAGCTCCCCACCGACGCCGCTGCCTGGCTCCGGCCGATCCCCTCAGGAGTTTGACCCATGAAGAAGCTGATCACCCCGCTGATCCTGACCGGGCTCCTGGCGGCCCTGGCCGGATGCTCGAGCGGCGACACCACCGAACAGGCCGACGCCGGCCCGGTCACCCTGAAGGTCGCTCGCGATCCCGGCCTCGACAAGGGCGCGATCGCCGCGTTCGACGAGCGCGTCGCGCAGTTCGAGAAGGCCAACCCCGGCATCGACGTCCAGCTGCAGGAGTACAACTGGACGGCGACCACGTTCACCGCCCAGCTCGCCGGCGGCACGCTGCCCGACGTGTTCACGGTTCCGTTCACCGATGGGCGCGGCCTGATCGAGCGCAAGCAGATCGCCGACATCAGCGGTCTGGTCGGCGGTCTCCCGTACGGCGCGAAGTTCAGCCCGAACGTCGCCAAGTCCGGTCAGGCCGAGGACGGGAAGATGTGGGCCGTCCCGATCGCGGCGTACGGGCAGGCCCTGCACTACAACCGGACCCTGTTCAAGCAGGCCGGTCTCGACCCCGACAAGCCTCCGGCGACCTGGGACGAAGTAAAGGCAGCCGCCAAGCAGATCGCCGAGAAAACCGGCAAGGCCGGCTACGCCCAGCTGACCACCGACAACACCGGCGGCTGGATCCTGACCACGCTGGACTACGCGTTCGGCGGCCGCGCCGAGAAGCTCGACGGCGACAGGGCGACCGCCGAGCTCGACACCCCGCAGATGGCCGAGGTGCTCCAGCTGCTGAAGTCGATGCGCTGGGACGACAACTCGATGGGTGCGAACTTCCTCTACGACTGGGGTGGCATCAACCAGGCCTTCGCAGCCGGTCAGATCGGCATGTACGTGTCTGGTGGCGGCAACTACGGCTCGCTGTTCACGCAGAACGCGCTCAAGCCGGCCGACTACGGCGTGACCGTCGTACCGCTGAAGGACTCGCCGGACGCGGGTGTGCTCGGCGGTGGGACCCTGGCGACGGTCAGCGCGAAGGCCAACGAGCCGACGAAGGCCGCCGGGGTCAAGTGGATCGACTTCTACTACCTCAAGAAGCTGATCGACAAGGACTCCGCCGTGCTCGACGCGAAGACGACGGCCGCCTCGAAGCAGCCGGTCGGTGCACCGCAGCTGCCGGTCTTCGACAAGGCGACGTACGACGAGTCGCTCACCTGGGTGAAGGACTACGTCAACGTCCCGTTGGCGCAGATGACGCCGTACACGGACAAGATGTTCGACCAGCCGCTGGTGACCGAGCCGTCCCGCTCGACCCAGGAGGTCTACAAGGTGCTCGACCCGGTGGTGCAGACGGTGCTGACCAAGAAGGACGCCGACATCGCCGACCTGCTGAAGAAGGCCGACGCCGAGGCGCAGGCCCTGCTGGACCGGAACTGACCCAATGCGCACTTCCTCGAAGGGCGCGCTGGTGTTCCTCCTGCCGCTCCTGCTGGTGTTCGGGCTGTTCTCCTGGTTCCCGATCGCCCGGGCGGTGGTGATGAGCTTCCAGGAGACCAACCTGGTCACCCCGCCCACGTTCGTCGGGCTGCAGAACTTCCAGGACGTCCTGGCCGACCCCCTGCTGTGGACGGCGGTCAAGAACACCCTGTACTTCGCTCTGCTCGCCCTACTCTTCGGATACCCGGTCCCACTGCTCGCAGCCGTGCTGATGAGTGAGGTACGCCGGTTCAAGGGGCTGTACAGCGCACTGGCCTACCTGCCCGTCGTCATCCCGCCGGTGGTCGCCGTACTGCTCTGGAAGTTCTTCTACGACGCGTCGCCGACCGGAGTCTTCAACACCATCCTCGGTTGGGTCGGACTCGGCCCGGTGTCGTGGCTGCAGGACTCCGGCTCGGCAATGCCCGCACTGGTCCTGGAGGCGACCTGGGCCGCAGCGGGCGGCACGGTGATCATCTACCTGGCCGCACTGACCGGAGTCTCCACCGACCTGTACGAGGCGGCCGAGATCGACCGCGCGTCGATCTGGCGCAAGGTCTGGCACGTCACGCTCCCGCAGCTGCGCGGCATCCTGCTGATCACGTTCATCCTGCAGATCGTTGGTACTGCCCAAGTATTTCTCGAACCGTTCCTCTTCACCGGCGGGGGCCCGGCCAACTCGACCACGACGATCCTGCTGCTGATCTACAACTACGCCTTCGCCAACAGTCTCGGCGGCGCGTACGGCTCGGCGACCGCGCTGAGCATCATGCTCGCGGTCGTACTCGGCCTGCTGTCCGCGCTCTACTTCCGCCTGACCCGATCCTGGAGCACCACATGAGCAGGGGCATCCTGTCCGACTCGGACTGGCGCCGGCCAGGCCTCCGGCGTACGTCGTACGGCGTGCACGCGGTGCTGCTCGTGCTCCTCTTCCTGGCCGGACTCGGCCCGATGCTCTGGCTCGCGAAGGGCGCGCTGACCCCGACGCAGGACACCCTGCGCGCGCCGCTCGCGCTCTGGCCGAACGGCATCGACTGGGCCAATCTGTCCACCGCGTGGACCCGCGTCGAGATCGACAAGTACTTCTTCAACACCGTCGTCCTCGCGGCCGGCTCCTGGGCAGTCCAGTTGCTGGTGGCAACGACCGCCGGGTTCGCGCTGGCGATCCTCCGGCCGCGGTACGGCAAGATCCTGACCGGCGTCGTGCTGGCGACACTGTTCGTCCCGTCGGTCGTCCTGCTCGTCCCGCTCTACCTCACGATCGTCGACCCGCCGCTGCTCAAGGTGTCGCTGATCAACTCGTTCTGGGCGGTCTGGCTGCCGGCCGGGGCGAACGCGTTCAACATCCTGCTCGTGCAGCGGTTCTTCGCGAACCTGCCGCGCGAAGTGTTCGAGGCGGCGCGGGTCGACGGCGCCGGTCCGTACCGGTTGTTCTGGTCGGTCGTGCTGCCGATGTCACGGCCGATCCTCGGGGTGGTCTCGGTGTTCGCCGTGATCGCCGCCTGGAAGGACTTCCTCTGGCCGCTGCTGGTCCTGCCCGATCCCGATCGTCAGCCGCTGTCGGTGCGGCTGCCCGCGTTACAACGGTTCGTCGAGCTCGACGTGTTCCTGGCCGCGCTCGCGATCTCCACCGTCATCCCGGTCGCACTGTTCCTGGTGTTCCAGCGCCTCTTCCTGAAGTCCGGGGCGCTGGGCGGTGCCGTCAAGGGATGAACCACCTCACCCAGAGAAGGGCCCGCCCATGCCCAGATTCCGACTCGCCGCTGTTACAGCGCTCGCCCTCACAGCGCTCACCTTGACCACCCCAGCCCAAGCCGCTGCACTCGAAGCCGAGAGCGCCGCACTCTCCGGCGGCGCGACCGCCCAGACCGAGCACGCCGGCTACACCGGTACGGCGTACGTCGGTGGTTACACCGACGGCAACAAAGGCAACGCCTCCACCACCTTCACCGCCTCGTCGGCCCAAGCAGGAACCGGTACGGCGACCCTGCGCTATGCCAACGGCACCGGCGTCACAATGACGCTGTCCCTGTACGTCGGCGGTTCCAAGCTCCGCCAGATCAACCTCCCCGCGACCGGCGGCTGGGCGAACTGGGGCACCTCGGCCCAATCCGTCCCGCTCGCAGCCGGCGCGAACACCATCGCCTACCGCTTCGACACCTCCGACTCCGGCAACGTCAACCTCGACAACCTGAACGTCTCCGCGCCCGTCCCGCCGTCCGACGGCACCGGCCTCGAAGGCGGCTTCCTCTCGGGCGGCGCGACCATCGGCACCGGCGTCAGCGGCTTCACCGGCAGCGGCTACGTGACCCTGCCGACCGTTGGCAGCCGCGTCATCCGCACCGTCAAACTCAATGCCGCAGGCAACATCACCACGACCCTCCGCTACAACAACCAGACCGGCAGCACCAAGACCGTCAGCGTCTACGCGAACGGCGTGAAGACCGGCCAGCTCTCGTTGCCCCCGGCCATCGGCTGGGCGACGACGCAACAATCACTGCCGCTGCGTCAAGGCCTCAACCTGATCGGCTACCAGTACGACGCCGGCGACAGCGGCAACGTCGCCCTCGACGACGTCACCGTCACGGGCGCGGCCGCCCTCGCGGCCCGTGGCGCGACCGTCAACTACACCGAGTACGAGGCCGAGAACGGCAGCACGAACGGCACGGTCCTCGGCCCCGACCGCACCTACCGAACCATTCCGTCGGAGTCCTCCGGCCGCCGCGCGGTCCGGCTCGACAACGCCGGCAAGTACACCCAGTTCACGCTGACCCAGCCGACCAACTCGCTCGTCGTCCGCTACTCGATCCCCGACAACGCGGCCGGCACCGGCCTCACCGCGCCGCTCGGCATCTACGCGGGCGGCACGAAGGTCAAGGACGTCACGCTCACCTCGGCGTACAGCTGGGTCTACGGGAACTACCCGTTCCCGAACGACCCGGGACTCGGCAACGGCCACCGCTTCTACGACGAGGTCCGTACGACGCTGCCGAGCTACCCGGCCGGGACGGTGCTCAAGCTCCAGAACGACGGCTCGACCCCGATCACCGTCGACCTGATCGACACCGAGGTCGTCGCGCCCGCGCTGACCGCGCCGGCCGGCGCGCTCGACGTCACGTCGTACGGCGCGACCTCCGGCTCCGGCGACGACACGAACGCCTTCGTCACCGCGATCAGCGCGGCCAGGTCGCAGGGCAAGCCGCTGTGGGTGCCGGCCGGCACCTTCGATCTGACCAACCGGCTGAACGTCGACAACGTGACGATCCGCGGCGCCGGGATGTGGCACACCACGATCCGCGGCACCAACGGACTCGGCGGGTTCCTCGGAACCGGCAGCAACATCCAGCTGGCCGACTTCACCTTCGCGGGCGACGTCCGGTACCGCGATCCCGACGGTGTGGTCACGACGCACGCCGCGATGCAGGGCGACTTCGGGACCGGCTCGCTGATCCACAACGTGTGGGTCGAGCACGCGAAGGTCGGACTCTGGGTCAACAACGCCAACGGGCTCTACATGGCCGGCGTACGGATCCGGAACACCTTCGCCGACGGCGTGAACCTGAACGACACCGTCAGCAACTCCCGCGTCGACCAGACCGTACTGCGCAACACCGGCGACGACGCGCTCGCGATGTGGTCGTTCAGCGCGTCGGTGACCAACAGCGCGTTCACCTTCAACACCGTCCAGTCGCCGGCGCTCGCGAACGGCGCCGCGATCTACGGCGGCAACGGCAACCGGATCGAGGACAACCTGGTCTCCGACACCGTCTACACGGCGTCCGGGATCGCCGTCTCGACCTGGCACGGCGCGCAGCCGTTCGCCGGTACGACGGTCGTGCAGCGCAACACGATCACCAGGGCGGGCGGGTTCAACACCGACTGGAACAGCAGCCAGGGCGGCCTGTGGATCTATGCCGAGTCCCGCGACATGACGGCACCGGTGCTGATCAAGGACGTCGACATCCTGGACAGCACCTACCAGGGCATCCTGATGACCTGGCAACGGCCGATCACCAACATCACCTTCGACCACGTGAAGGTGAGCGGCGCCGGCACGTACGGCATCGAGATCTTCAGCCCCGGCTCCGGCACGTTCAACTACGTCACCGTCTCCGGCACCGGCAGCGGCGGCCTCAACAACACCACCGGCTACACCCTCAACCGAGGCCCGGGGAACTCGGGCTTCTGACCGGCGCGCACGACCGACCGATGACGAGAAGTCCCACCACCAGGTTGCGACGGATGTCGGTGTCCCGACGCCGCCCTGGAGGACAAACTGGCGGGGTCCGTAGTTCCCCGGAGTAAGGAGTTTTCATGAGGAAGGTCCCCAGGACGAGGGTCCTCAGTGCCCTGACGGCAGTGGCGCTGACGGCCGGACTGGCCTTCGCCAACACGCAGCAGGCCTCGGCGATCAGCGAGGTCAAATGTGGCCCGGGGACGGGGTACCTCAAGATCACCGTGTTCGTGTTCGGTGCTCCTGAGGACCCCATCGAGACCTGCTTCGCACTCGCCGGAGAGCAGGCCCTGCTGAAGGGTCTCTACCTGACGCGCATCTCGACCGGCAACAACCGAGCCCAGTTCCACACCCGCGGCACCTGGACCCGGGTGATCCCGAAATTCACGATCATCAACCACAACGCCACCCACATCGACAAGATCAGGATCCTCTGAAACGCCGGCGGCACCGGGGCGGTAGTCGTCCCGGTGCCGCCGTGCGCGCCGGGGTGGCTGCTCGTGCCCGGCGTCCGCCCGGGAGAATGGCCCGGTCGTCGGTGGACAAGGAGAGTGCTGTGACGTTCGTGCCGGGTGAAGTGGTCGCGCCGGGGGATCCGCGGATCCTGCTCGAGGGCCAGTGGGGACATCAGCCAGGGCTGGCGGTCACGGTCAACTCCGGGGCGCGGCTGTCGTTCGGGTTCAGCGGGACCGGGCTGCAGGTGCTGTTCGACACCGACGGCCTCGAGGTCGCGCCGCACCTGTGGATCACCGTGGACGACGGCGAGCCGACGCTGCACCTGATCGAGCAGCCGGTGCTCGAGCTGAGCGTCGACGACGGCCGGCACACGGTCGAGCTCGTGGTGAAGGACGTCAACGAGTTCGTCAACCGGTGGGAGCCGCCGTTCGCCTGCGCGGTCAGCTTCGCCGGGCTGGTTCTCAACGACAGGACGACGCTGCGGCTCGGCGCGCAGCCGGGCGGACCGCGGTTCGAGTTCTACGGCGACTCGATCACGCAGGGCGTTCGCGCGCTGAGCGCGGATCCCGAGTCGGCCGGCGCTGACGGGACCAAAGCTTTCCCGTACCTGACTGCCCGCGCGTTCGGCGCCACGTCGTACCAGGTCGGCTTCGGCCGCCAAGGCGTCGTCAAGCCGGGCAACGGCGGTGTCCCGGCCGGGCCGGAGTCCTTCGGCTGGAACTTCGCCGGCTCCCGTGCGCTCCGGATCGCCGCGCCCGACCTGGTCGTGCTCAACCTCGGCGTGAACGACGACACGCTGAGCCCCGACCAGTACGCCGGCTACGTGCGGATCGTCCGTACGGCGTACCCGACGAGCACGATCGTTGCCGTGAGCCCGTTCAGCGGCAAGTACGCCGCGGAGATCGAGACCGGCGTGAAGTCGCTCGACGACCCGGCGGTCCACTACGTGCCGACCGCCGGCTGGATCACCGAGGCCGACTGCACCGACGGCCTGCACCCCTCGGTCGCGGGCCACGCCAAGATCGCCGAGCGGCTGATCCCGGTGGTGCGGGAGATCACGGGTCTGCGGCTACGCTGAGGCATGGCGGACTTCACGACGATCGACGAGTACCTGGCCGCGCTGCCCGCGGACGTCCGGCCGGTAGTCGAGCGGATCCGGCAGACCCTGCACGACGCCGTACCGGACGCCGGCGAGAAGATCGCGTACCAGATGCCGACGCTCACGCTCGACGGCAAGTCGCTGGTCCACTTCAGCGGCTGGAAGCAGCACGTCTCGCTCTACCCGGTCCCGCCGGTCGACGACGAGCTCGCGGCGGCGATCGCGCCGTACGTCGCGGGCAAGGGCACGCTGAAGTTCCCGCTCAACCAGCCGATCCCGTACGACGTGATCGCGCGGCTCGCGAAGGCTTACGTCGACTCCCGCTGACGGCAAAGCCGCGCTGACGCCGAAGCCGCGCTGACGCCGAAGTCCCCAGCTCACGCCGGCGGCGAAGCAGACGCGGGCGCCTCCACGAGCTCCCGCGGATCCGCCGCCGGCGGACCGGCCAACGTCCAGTCCCCGAAATGCTCCGTGAACAAGTACCACAGCCCATCCTGCCCCAGCCGCAGCTGCCGCCGCCCCGACGTCACCCGGTTCTTGTCGACGCGCGGCGCGTCCGCCCACGCCGGGCCTCGACTGGCACCGGCCAACCGGCCGCCGTCGTTGTCGAGCGCCGCCAACGCCGCCTCACCCTCGGCCAACGCACCAGGCTCCGGCTTGAACGCCTCGGCCGCAACCGCCAGCCCACCCGGCCCGGCCTCCCGCCACGCAACCGCCCAGTTCGTCAGCTTCCGCGACGAGATCCCGGCCCGATGCGCGAGATCGGCCAGCGCCGACCGGCCGAGCACCTCGGCCGCCCGCCGCGCCAGATCCTGCTCGAAGGTCAGCGGCGACCCGCCGTCCCCAACGGCCACCTCCCACGCGCGCCGCGCCGCATCCGTCGCGAGCGTGACCAGATCCGAGCCCTCGACACCCGACGACCGAGGCGGTGCCAACGCGAGCACCGCCGCAGGCACACCCGCCTGCCCACCAGGCCTCAACGGCGTCGGCACCGGACCCGGCGTCGCAGCAAAGGCCTTCCGAGCCAGTACGCCGGACGGCTTCACCTTCACCGTGCTCGGCGCAGTCTTCCGCCGCGCCCGCAACGCCTCGAGCAGCTCGTCGCGCCGCCGCCCGCGCAGCAGCATCAACGCGAACGGATCGTCGTCCAACGCATCCGCGATCAGGTACGCGACCGCCGCCGCATGCTTGCACGGCACCGCGAAGTCCGGGCAGTTGCACGCGGTCCGCACCTCACCCGCGCCCGGCAGCAGATCGAGCCCAGCAGCCTGTACGTCGTCCACCAGCTCCGGCGGCAACTCACCATCGAGCAGCGCGGCGACGCGCCCGATCTGCGCCGACACGATGTCGAGCACCGCGTCCCACTCGGCGTCGGTGAACGCCCTGATCTCCACCGTCACTCCGTACGGCGTGACGCGGCTGCCCTGCACCTCGGCGTGGACGACGCCAGGATCGACCGTCAGCTCCAGCACGCTCCCGCGGCGCGCGTACGACCGTCCGCGGCTCAGCCGGTTCGGGTCGAGCCGAGCGCGTTGCTCCAACGCCTCCAGCCACGCCTTGCCCCACCACGTCGTACCGAACGAACGTCGTGCGCCCGGTCCCTTGGCCGCGGGCAGCCCGGCGTTCTCGCCGCCGCCTCGCCAACCGCGCCAGGGAGCGCGGTCCTCCGGGCTCACGGCGTTTTCCCAACAGCAGAAGGATTGTGGACACTCGCCGATCCGGCCTTGACGGGCGCGGTCGACAGCTCGACCAGCTCCGTCAGCTCGGTGTCGGACAGCTCGCTCAACCACGCCTCGCCCGAGCCGACGACCGCGTCCGCGAGGTCGCGCTTGGCCGTGATCACCGTCGCGATCCGGTCCTCGAGCGTGTTCTCCGTGACGAGGCGATGCACCTGCACCGGCTGATCCTGGCCGATCCGGTACGCGCGATCGGTCGCCTGGTCCTCGACCGCCGGGTTCCACCAGCGGTCGTAGTGCACGACGTGCGTCGCCTTGGTCAGCGTCAGCCCGACGCCACCCGCCTTGAGCGACAGCAGGAACACCTGTTGCTCACCGGCCTGGAACTGCTCGACCATCTGCTCGCGCCGCCGGACGCCGATGCCGCCGTGCAGGAACAGCGACCCGATCTGCCGCGACGCCAGGTGTGCCTCGATCAGTCGGCCCATTTCGACGTACTGGCTGAAGATCAGCACCGACTCACCCTCGGCGAGGATCACGTCGAGCAACTCGTCCAGGGCGGCGAGCTTGCCGGACCGGCGGGGGAGTGGGCCGGGCTCGTGCAGGAACTGGGCCGGGTGGTTGCAGACCTGCTTCAGCTGCGTGAGCAGGCTGAGCACGAGCCCGCGGCGCTCGATGCCCTTCGCCTGCTCGATCCTCGCGAGCGTCTCCCGCGCGACGGCCTGGTAGAGCGTCGCCTGCTCAGTCGTCAGCGGTACGACGACGTCGTGCTCGGTCTTCGGCGGCAGCTCCGGCGCGATGCCCGGGTCGATCTTGCGCCGCCGCAGCAGGAACGGCCGCGTCACCCGCGCGAGCCGGGCGGTCGCCTCGGCGTCGTGGTACCGCTCGACCGGTACGGCGAGATTCTGGCGGAACCGCTCGAGCGTGCCGAGCAGGCCGGGCGCGGCCCAGTCCAGGATCGACCACAGCTCGGACAGGCGGTTCTCCACCGGCGTACCGGTCAGTGCGAGTCTCGTTGCGCCAGGCAACGTTCTCAGCGACCGCGCGGTCCGGGAGAGCGGGTTCTTCGCGTGCTGCGCCTCGTCGGCGACGACCAGGCCCCAGCGGATCTCGCCGAGTACGCGGTGATCCTGCCGGACAACGCCGTACGTCGTGAGCACGACCTCGTCCGCGCCCAGATCGCTCAACGAGCGCGCGCCGCCGTGATAGCGCCGTACGGCGACGTCGGGCGCGAACTTGGCGAACTCGCGCTCCCACGTCCCGAGCAGCGTCGACGGGCAGACCACCAGCGTCGGCCCACGGCCGCGCCCGGACAGGTGGAGGTGCAGCGCGATCACCTGGATGGTCTTGCCCAGACCCATGTCGTCGGCCAGGCAGCCACCGAGCCCGAGCTCGGCGAGCTGGGCCATCCAGGCGACGCCGCGGCGCTGGTAGTCGCGCAGGGTCGCGTGCAGCCCGGCCGGTGCGACGAACGGCTCGCTCTCGCCGATGTCGGCCCCGGGCTCGGCCGTCGACGGATCGCGGGCGTCGTCGCTTCGATTGACTCCGGGGCCGGTGCGCAGCCGGTCGACCATCGTCTCCAGCGAACCGCTCGGCTCGAACGCGACCAGCTCGCCGTCCACCTCGACCCGCCCGGTCAGCGCGGCCGCCAGCGCCTCCGCGCCGGTCAGCTTGCGCGACGTACCCCGACGCAGTTTGCGAACCAGGTCCTGGTCGATGCGCACCCACCGACCACGCATCCGGATCATCGGACGCTTCGCCTCGGCCAGCGCGGTGATCTCCTGCTCGGTCAACTCCGACCCATCCAGCGTCGGCCGCCACTTGAACGCCAGCAGGTCGTGCAGGTTGAAGTCCGGTCCAGTAACCGCCGTCGGAGTCGGAGTCGCCTGCACCGAGCCGCGCACCGCCAGCTCACCAGCGAAGAGCTCAGCCGGCCAGAGCACCTCGATGCCCGCGCCGTCGAGCGCCGTACTGTCTGCGGCCAGGTCGTCCAGCGCGTCGTCGTCGATGGTGATCTCTGCTGGTGCTGCGTCCTCCAGCGCTGCCTTGAGCGGCGGCCACACCCGTCCACCCCTGCGGAGCGCCAGCAGCAGGTCCGTCTCGGCCCGCTCGCCCAGTGCGGCCAGTACGGCGGGCGGCGCGCTCCACACGTCAGCCACGTCCACAAGCAGGCTCGGGTCGACCCCACTCCGCAGCTGCAGCACGGCCCGGAAGTCCTCCAGGTGGTCCGGCGGCTCGATCCGCAGCACCAGCCGCGCCCCGGCCTCCTCAGCCAGCGCCGTCTCAGTCAGCCAGTCGGTCGGGCCCGTCAGCTCCCGCGGCTCGACCTCAGCGAACGGCGCCGCTCCAGCCCGTACGGCGACCGCCGCCGCGGGCGTCCGCACGAGAGTGTCGGCCAGCGCGTCCCAGAACGCCCGCACCAGCTCATCGGCACCCACCAGCCGCAGCGGCTTCGACCCCTCCACCGCCAACGCATGCCCGTACGCCGGCATCGCCGCCGCAAGATTCTTCAGCCATCCCCGATCCGCCGGATCCAGGGGAGCCACCCGCCAGACCCCGAACCCCGACGGACTCACGTCAGGCACGATCCGCCCCCGCCCGATCAACCCGAACCCAGCCCACAACGCAGCAGCCCAAGCCCGCCGACTCCCGCTCCCCGCCCCGTCTCCCGCCGTCGATTCACCCCAAGTACCAGCCCCCGCATCGCTACCCGCACCGCCTGCAGCCGCCCCCGACCCGCTCCAAGTCCCGGCCCCCGCATCGCCACCCGCACCTGCCCCCGACTCGCCCCAAGTACCAGCCCCCGCAGCGCCGACCTCTCCAACACTCAGGTACTCGACAGCCTCCTCGACAGTCAGCAGTTGCGCCGGCACCAGCACCCGCCGTACGCGCTCACCCCGCGGCTGCACCAGCTCGATCCGCTCGTCCCCGACCACGCCTTCGCCGTACAGGGCGAGCCGACCCGCGCGCGGCGGGTCGGCAGGCAGGAAGACGACCTCGACCACGCAACGGAGGGTACGCGGCCCCACCGACAACTTGACCTCAACCACCGTTCAGGTAGCACCGTGAGCCCCATGACACCGACCATCCGCGCAGCAGTGGTGACCGCCTTCGGCGACACCGACGTGATCCAGATCCAGCACCTACCAACCCCGACACCAGCCCCCGGCGAGGTCCTCGTCGACGTCCAGCTCACCGACCTGATCTTCGTCGAGACCGCGATCCGCGCCGGCCTGCACGGCGGCTTCTTCGACGTCACCCCGCCCTACGTCCCCGGCAGTTCCTTCGGCGGCGTCGTCCGCGCGGTCGGCGACGGCGTCACCCCGGACTGGATCGGCAAGACCGTCACCGGCCGCACGGCGTCCTTCGGCGCCCACGCCGAACAGACCGTCGCCCCCGCCGAGAACCTCCTCGAAGTCCCGAGCGACCTGACCCTGGAAACCGCGGTAGCAGTCTCCGGCGACGGCTTCACCGCCCTCATGCTCGAAGAACTCGCCCCCACACTCGAAGGCAAGCACGTCCTGATCACCGCAGCCGCCGGCGGCATGGGCATTCTCCTCGTCCAACTCGCCCACCAGGCCGGCGCACACGTCATCGCCGCCGCCCGAGGGCAGGCCAAGCTCGACCTGGTCAAGGCCCAGCACGCCGACGTCGTGATCGACTACAGCCAACCGGGCTGGGACAAACTGGTGCTAGAGGCAACCAACGGCGCCGGCGCGGACGTCACGTTCGAAGGCGCCGGCGGTACCCTCGGCGCCACCGCGTTCGCGGTCGCGGCCGACCACAGCTGGTTCTCGGCCCACGGCGCCCCCAGCGGCGGCTTCGCGTCGTACGACGAAACCGAGGCCGAGCGCCGAGGCATCACCGTCAAGGGTATCCGCGACCTCCGCGTCGACACCACCACGACCACGGTCTCCGCCGCGCAGGTCCTCGCCCGAGCCGCCCAAGGCGACCTGGTCCCGGTCATCGACCGCATCTACCCGTTGGACCAGCTGGCCGAAGCCCACCGCGCCATGACGTCGCGCGAACTCGTCGGCAAGGCTTTGATCCGCGTCAGTTGACGTTTGCGTTAGCGGAAGGGCCAGGGCGGGCACCATCCCTGTAGGGAGGTCCCGCCATGGCCGCACCTGAAGCACGCAGACGGTCCAGTACTACGGGTGCCCGGCGTGCCGCGTCAGTTGTCGATCGGGTGGTGGTCGACCGGAGGGATGGGGCGGGCCGAGACGATCTGGTTACGGCCGCCGCGCTTGGCGGTCAGCAGGGCGTTGTCGGCGGCCAGGATGAGCTGGTCCATGGTGCCGGCGACGTCGGGGTAGACAGCGGCGCCGAACGACGCCGGGACGCCACTGATGATCGCGGTCCGGTTGGCGACGGTCTCCACCGAGACGGTCAGGGCGCTGAGCCGGTCACGGATCCGCTCGGCGACCTCCAGCACCTCCACCTCGGACGCACCGGGCAGCAGCACGGCCAGCTCGTCACCGCCGACGCGAGCGACCAGGTCGCCCTGCCGCACCTCGGCGCGCACGCTCTCGCCGACGGCCCGCAGCGCCCGGTCACCAGCGGGGTGGCCGTAGGTGTCGTTGATCTCCTTGAACTTGTCCAGGTCCAGCATCAGCAGGCCGACGCTGCTGCGCAGGGATTCGGCCCGCGCCAGCTCGAGCGGTACGGCGTTGGCCCAGTACGACGGTGTAGCCAGACCGGTCTTCACGTCGACGCCGGCAGCGCGCTGGTACTGCGGGAGCAGCAGGTCGCGGTGCAGGGCGAGCACGGTCACCATCAGGACCGGGACCACCCACGGGTACGACGTCTGGACCGCGGCGATCGCGATGCCCAGTCCGAGCCCCGCGCAGATCACCAGCTGGTGGGACAGCTCGCCCAGTGCGTCCCGGGCGGTCGCCTCGGGGGAGGAGAGCAGGATCGCGCCGATCACCAGCGCGTAGTTGACCAGCCACCAGGTCGCGGCGGCGGCCAGGACGACCAGCAGGGACCAGAAGTCGGTCGGCAGCCGCGGCTCGGACACCAGCCCGCCGGCGCGCAGTACGGCGGCTGCCGCACCGCTGGCCAGGACGTAGGTGGCGGCGGAGAAGATCTTGCGGTGCGCGATGGTCCGCCCGTAGACCCGGAACCAGGAGTACAGGTACGAGGTCACGACGAGCGGGATCACCAGCGACAACGGAAGCAGCAGCAGGCTGGCGAAGACCCACAGGCACTTCAGGTTCGTGTGTGGCGAGGTGTTGGCGGCCAGCTCCCGGCGCCGCTCGATCCCACGGGCCGACTCCAGGTGCAGCGTCGAGGCCACGGCGAGGACGGCGAACGCCGTCCACTCGGCCTTGCCGATGGGTCCACCGAGCAGCGAACTGCGCGCGGCCAAGCCCGTGATGGCGACGGCGACGAGGTCGACGACGATCACGTAACCCAATGCCGCAGGCGGCAGCGACCAGAGCTTCCATTGCCGGGGTGGCACCCAACTGCTCCGACCGATCAGAATCATCATGAGCCTCACACTGTTAGCTCTGAACGGTTATGTGTTCATCGTAACGGTCTGTTCACTTCAGGTCACCCCCACCCCCGGGGGTAATCCTCAAACATCTGTTTTCAGAAGGGTCGAGAATCATGGCTAAGACGACGCGCGGCACGGGTCACGGCAACGACTGGTTCGTCGGCGGCAACGACTGGTTCCAGGGCGGAAACGACTGGTTCGCGGGCGGTAACGACTGGTTCACCGGTGGTAACGACTGGCTCGTCGGTGGCGGCAACGACTGGTTCGCCGGAAATGTCCGCACGGGCGGCAACGACTGGTAACGGTCGGTAAATCTTTACTGCCCTCTTACATTCACTTCGGGTTTTTCGGGCCGGTATTCGAAATGACCCTCACCGTGATTGTCCGGGAACGGTCGCACCCCGGTGGGCGCGTGCCCAGGCAGCGCCCGCCGCGATCGCGGCCACCGTTCCCGCAACGCCCATCACGGCGAGGGCCAGCGGCGTACCGAGCGGCTCCGCCAGGACGCCCGCGAGCAGGATGCCGATGCCTTGGCTGCTCTTCAGAGCAGTGCTGGCCACACCGAAGGCCTGTCCCCTTTGGTGGTCCGGCACGGCCTGGACGAAGGCGGCACTGGTGGGCAGGTGGTACGCCGATGCGAGGCCCGACAGCGCCCACAACCCGACGGTGGGCAGGAGACCGGGCTCGAAGGCGCACAGCGCCAGGGGGACGCACGCGCCTGCCGCCAGCGGCCCGATCAGCTTCATCCTGCGCTCAGGCGGCAGCAGAGTGATCAGCCACATGCCCAGCACGGCCCCGGCCGGGCTGGCCGCCAGCAGGAGCCCGGCCGCCTCCTTGCCGTGGCCGATGTCGTCGGCGTACGGGACGGCGAGGCCCTCGACGGTGACGTAGAAGCCGGCGATGGTCGCCAGTGCGACCAGGGCGCGCAGCTTCGGCGTACGGAGGACCAGTGAGGTACCCGCGGCCAGGTCGCTGAAGTAGCTGCGTCGTGGCTCGTCGCTGACGCCTTCCTCGACAGGAGCCGGCCGTCGGCGTACGCCGAACGCGATCAGTGCCGCGGACAGCAGGAACGTGCCCGAGTCGAGCAGCAGCCCACCGGAGACGCCCACGGCGACCACGATCACCCCACCGGTCCCGAAGCCGAGCACCTGGCTGAACTGGACCACCATGTCGTTGGCGGCCTTGCCCAGCACGTAGTGGTCGCCGGGCAGCACCACCGGCAGTGTCGCGGCCCGGGCCGCGTTGAACGGAGAGCCGAACGCCTGCAGGGCCAGCAGCAGCAGGATGACGGCCCAGAGCGGAAGAGCCTCGATGGCCATCAGGGCGACCACGACCGCGCGGGCCAGGTCAGTGACGATCATCACCTGGCGACGCGGGTACCGATCGGCGAATCCGGCCAGCAACGGGCCGAACAGCAGGTCCGGAACGTAGGTCAGCGCGTAGGTGAGAGCGGTCAGTCCGGCCGACGCGGTGCGCTCGTAGACCAGTACGGACAGGGCGACCCGGGCCAACTGATCACCGGCGACGGACAGGATCCCGGCCAGGAACAGCGCCCTGAACTCCGTCTGCCCGAACACGTCCCGCCAGCGCGCACGCTCGACGCCCACCCCACCAACCATGCAGAGACCTTAACCACATTCCGTGCTGCCACACCTGCCCGCTGTGACGGCAGGGGAATCCCTTCGGCGTGACCTTCCCGACACCACCGGTGGATCAAGGGTTTGTTCGCGGCGAATCAGTGCCATCTGACCTGCCCGGGTGTCGATGCGCTTGTCCGGGCCCTCTATCCTGGAGTCCTTCGGTACCGGGGTCTGGGCGGGGCGGCTCCGACCCTGGTACTGGAGTCTTCCTCCCGGGTCGAGCAGCGCTCCCCGGATCTCGAAAACTGTCGGTGGCGGGCGGTAGCGTTCTTCTTGCCAGGGGCGGCTCCTGGGCGTGCTTCCTTCTCCTTTCCAAGGCCTAGTAGCGCGTCCGCTCTCCGCCCCTGGCGCTGCCTTCTTTCGCCCACTGCCGGGAGGTTCGATGCCGGACGCGCTCGCCGCGGTGCTGCTGCGCCGCCGACGACTGGTCGACGGCGAGCGACTCACCCCACCGGTCCGGCGCTCCGCCTGGCAGTGGCTGAAGCGACCGCTGACCACGCAGGCCGGCCTCGGCGCGCTGCAGGCCGAGCTGATCCAGCGCGGCTTCCTGACGTCCGTCGCGCTCTACCGGTACGCCGCCGGCCTCAACCCGCTGGCCCTGACGGGCTTCGGACGCGACCTGCTCGCCCTGCTCGACCAGGAGTCCGGTGCGAACGCCCAGCACGTCCCCCTGTTCCGTGGCTTCCCGGAGAGCGTGCCCGGCAACACCGAGACCTTCTACGTCAACCGCGTCTTCGCCCGCCTCCTGCAGGAGCCCGAGCAGCCGTGCGTGCTGTGCGGTGAGGTCGGCAAGGTCCACCCGGTCTCCCCGTGTGCGCACCTGGTCTGCCGAGCGTGCTGGGACGGCGGCGACTTCAGCGCCTGCCCGCTGTGCCTGCAGCGGATCGACCCGGACGACCCGTTCCTCGAGCCGTCCTTCGACGACGTGTCGGACGTCGGTGCGCCCAGCTCCGGCTCCTTGGGGCTGGTCGACGGTGATCGGCTCCGCCTGCTCGGGCTTGCGCCGGCTGATGCTGCCCAGACCACGGCGGCCGACCTGCTCGCACGCCGATCGCCTTTGTCCGTGGTCGATCGCACCGACCTCGCCGTACTGCTGCAGGACGCCGACCTCGGTTGGCTTCCGCCGGTGATCCCCGTCCGCGAAACCCGCGCGGTCGTCGTCGCCCAACTGATGCCGCAGCACCCGTCCGTGATCGACCTCGTCGAGACCGCGACCGACGCACTTCGTCTGCTCTACGTCCTGATGGACGCCGACCCAGGCCTGCGCACAGCACCCGTACGACGCCGCTCGCTCCCACGCGCCGTCCGCCGCACGATCCTGGCCCGCCTCGACCGCGTGCCGCTGGAAGCGCTCGTCGAAGACCTCTACCGCCACGAGCGTGCGTGGAAGCGTCTCGCGGAGAACCTGCATCCCTTCGAGTACGCGACCCGGTACCCGTCGGCCGCGACGGCGTTCGCGGTGATCCGCCGTACGACGCTCGATCCTGCGGCGCCGGCCCATCGCGCGGTGCTGTCGGAGGTCGCCCGCCAGCCGTGGATCCGGCTCGAGCACCCTGCTGATCCTGCCACTTCAGCCTCCGCCGGGTCCGCCTCCGCCGGGTCCGCCTCCGCCGGGTCCGCCTCCGCCGGGTCCGCCTCCGCCGGGTCCGCCTCCGCCGGGTCGGCGTCCGCGGGGTCGACCTCTGCCGGGTCGGCGTCCGCCGGGTCGGCCTCCGCCGCGTCAGCTGGCGTGCGGCTTGCGACCAGCACCTTCGCCAGCCGCCTCGAGGGCGCCTTCGCAGCGGATCGCCCGGTCGCCGCATTGGACCTGCTGCGCCAACGCCCCGGCGAGCTCGTCCGCCGCCTCGTCCACCTCGCGCGCGTGCTCCCGCCCGACGCGCACGGCGTACTGGTGGAAGCTCTCGGCACCGCAGTCTCCGACGTCTCGCCCGTCGTCCTCACCGCCGCACTCGGCCAGATCCGCACCCCACCAGGCGATCTGCGCCTGTTCTTCCCCCGCGGCGGCACCACCAAGGTCTGGACCACGGTCGACGAACGCGACCCACTCCCAGCCCCACTCGCAGCGGCTCTCGCCGGTCTACTGGTCGCCGAACTGTTGCGCAGGGCAACCGCTTTGCCACGCCTGCGCCGCGCCTTCCTCGACGAAGATCTCAACCTCCTCGCAGCCCCCGGCAGCGAACGCGGAGCCTCGTCGACCCTGCTGCGAATGACCCGGGGGAGCGCCCAGCCGATCCCGATCGACGACGAGCTGCGCCTGTTCCTACACTGGCAGGAGCCTGCGGGCCAGCGGGTCGATCTCGACCTGTCCGTCGCGGTCTTCGACACCGAGTGGCGCTTCGTCGGCCTCTGCGACTATACCCGCCTGCGCTTCGACCAGGACGCCCTGGTTCACTCCGGCGACCTCACCTCCGCGCCCGGCCCGCTGGGCGCGACCGAGTTCGTCGACCTGGATCTCACCGCCGTACGCCGAGTCGGCGGCCGCTACCTGCTGCCCGTCGTCTTCAGCTACAACAACGTCCCCTTCGACCGCCTGCAGCGCGGCTTCGCCGGCGTCATGCGCCGCCCGTCCGGCCTGTTCGACCCGATCGCCGTCGAGGACCGCTTCGACCTCACCGGCCCGGCGAAGATCCTGATGCCGTTCGGCGTTGACCTGCACACCAAAGAACTGCGCTGGTACGACGTCAACCTCAGCGCCGCCGGGTACCGCCACAGCATCGCCAAGTACGCCGGCCAGCTCGCCCTGATGTCAGCCGCCCTCGAAGAAGTCCACGGCTCCGGCGACCGAGTCTCCCTCTGGGAGATCGCCTGCTGGCACGCCGCCGCCCGCACCGACGAGGTGGTCGTCCGCTGCGCCGACGGCTCCGTCGTCGGCTACGTCCGCACCCCCGATGAGGACACCACCACCTTCGCCCACCGCCTCACCACCCGCCGCGAACCCGACCGCATCTGGGACACCGACGCCGCCCACCGCGCCGACTTCGTAGCCGTCATCACCACCGACAACCTCACCCCACCACCCGGCGCCACGGTCTACGCGCTCCACCCCCGCCTGCTGGACCCCACCACCCACAACCTCATCGCAGCCCCAGCCCTGCTATCCCCGCTAATCCCCGACACAAGAGCCCGCCTCACCACCCACTAACGGCCGCCGCGCCCCACCCCGTACGCCCCCGCGCCGACGTACAAGCCCGCGACTCACCCCAAGTACCAGCCGCCGTACGCGCCCCCTCGACGTACCGGCCCCCCGCCCCTCGCCTCAAGTACCAGCCGCCGTACGCGCCCTCTCGACGTACCGGCCCCCCGCGCCTCGCCTCGAGTCCCAGCCCCCGCACGCGCCACCGCCCCGACGTACAAGCCCCCGCCCCTCGCCTCAAGTACCAGGCCCCGGCACGCGCCACCGCCCCGACGTACAAGCCCCCGCCCCTCGCCTCAAGTACCAGCTCCGGCACGCGCCACCACCCCGACGTACAAGCCCCCGTCCCTCGCCTCAAGTACCAGCCCCGGCACGCGCCACCGCCCGGACGTACAAGCCCCCGCTCCTCGCCTCAACAGCCCCGGCACGCGCCACCACCCCGACGTACAAGCCCCCGTCCCTCGCCTCAAGTACCAGCCCCGGCACGCGCCACCGCCCCGAGGTACAAGCCCCGCCCCTCGCCTCAAGTACCGGCCCCCCGTGCGCGCCACCGCCCGACGTACAAGCCCCCACCTCAAGTACCACCCCGCGATCCCCCAGCCCTTCACACCAAGCGGCAGTGCTGCCGAGCTCTCACCCACCGGCACCACCACCGCCCGGCTCACTCAGCCCGATGCCAGGCATCGCGGGAAGGTTGCGGAGGTTCACATTCCGGTGACGTGCCGCGCTTCGGCGGCGACGGATGTGGGGGAGCGGAGTACAAAGGAAGAGTCGGCGAAGGGAGCCAACCATGACCTATGACGTGGTGGTGCTCATCGAACGAGAGATGAGCGAGGGCGACGCCGCAAGGGTCGCCGCCCTGCATGCGAGACACGACGACGCGGTGAACTACCACCTGCTCGTCTCCAGTCATCCGACCGAGGGACTCGCCGGGCCGATGGCGCTGCTCGGGACCAGTTTCGCCGACGTCGCCGGGCTGTCCGGCAGCGCCGTGCAGAACCGTGCCCAGTCCGGTACGGCGACCGCGCTCGCGGACCCGCAGTACGACCTCGCCTCGGTAATCGAACACAGTTCGCGCCGCCTCCGCGGCCGCATCCCCGGCTCGGTCAACGTGTCGATCACCCACGGCGAGATCCTGCTCGCCCTGCGCACCCTGGTGACCAGCACCAAGAGCGAGGAAGTGGTCGTCGTCGCGTGGCCCGAGACCGCCGCCCGCTTCGTCTGCTCCGACTGGCCCACCCGAGCCCGCAAGGAACTCAAGGTCCCCAGAGTCCGCGTGGTGGAACACGACACCTGACCGGCATCGGGCCGTACGACGTACGGCGCGGTCCCGCGTCTGTCCCGGCCCCGCGCCGGTCCGGGTCCCTGCCCGTGCCGGTCCCGTGCCTGTGCCGGTCTCGTGCCCGTGCCGGTCCCGTGCCGGTCCCGTGCCCGTGCCGGTCCCGTGCCGGTCCCGTGCCCGTGCCGGTCCCGTGCCCGTGCCGGTCCCGTGCCCGTGCCGGTCCCGTGCCCGGGCCGGTCCTGCCCTCGCGGCTCCCGCCGTACGGCGACCGGCGCCTTCTGCGACGACTGCTCCGTTCCTGGACGACTGCTTCGTTGTACCGCGTCAGTCGTCCGACAAGGGAGCAGCCGGTTGTCCACAGACGGGAAATCGGCGGCTACGGGGGAGCGGCACGCGTGCATCTTTAAGGCGTGAACGGGAGACTTGCGGCGATCGCCGCCGGACGCGGTGGCTGGTTCGGCCGGGGCGACGCGATCGATGCCGGGTACTCCGACGCGGAGATCGCCCAGCGCGTCCGCGCCGGCCGGTGGATGCGGCTCTGCCGCGGTGCGTACGCCGAGACCGATGCCGGCGTGTTGGCGATGCCACCGTGGGAGCGAGAAGCCTGGGTCCACGCCCGGGTCGCCAAGGCGTACTTCCGGCGCCTCGGCGGGCGGGCGGTGGTCAGCCACCAGTCCGCGCTCGTCCTGCACGGGCTCGAGATCAGCGATCTGGACCTGCGCCGAGTTCACCTCACCAACCTGAGCGGCCCCGGCCGTTCGGGGCGGCGCGTCTGCCAGCATGCGGGCGTGCCGCCGATCAGTTCTGTCACGACGATCGGTGAGGTCCAGGTGACCCCGGGGCCGCGGGCAGTGGTCGAGACCATCCTGTCCACGTCGTACCCGGTCGCCGTGTCAGTGGTCGACGCCGCCCTGCGTGAACACCTGGCCACCGCCGACGAACTGCTCGAGCTGGTGCGACTCTTCGGTCGGCAACGCGGCGTACGGGCAGCCGCGCGAGCGGTGGCGTTCGCGGACGCGCTGTCGGAGTCTGTCGGTGAGTCGCGGATGCGCGTCCTGATCGCGGATCTCGGCCTGCCTGAACCGACTCTCCAGGCGGTCATCACCGATCGTTCCGGTGCGTTCGTCGCCCGCGTGGACTTCCTGCTGGCGGCGTACGGCGTCGTGGTGGAGTTCGACGGCACCGGCAAGTACGCCGGCCGCGACGCGCTGGTCGCGGAGAAGGTCCGCGAGGACCGGATCCGCGATCTCGGGTACCAGGTCGTCCGCGCAACGTGGTCCGACCTGTCCGCTCCGGCCACCTTCACCGCCAGCCTCCACCGCGCCATCCACCGAGCCCGCCCCGCCCGGCCCCACAGCTGACCCGTCCCGCCCGGCCTCACAGCTGACCCGGCCGGACGGCCGCGCCGGCACGACGCGCTCGTCCGGGCAAGGCCCGGTCCGTCGTCCGACGACTACTTCCGCGTACGCCGCCCTGCACCGGCGTACGACTGCCCCGGTTTCTGACGACTGCCCCGGTCTGTGATCACTGCCCCGGTACACCGCGCCACTCGTCGTACGACGCATCAGTCGTCGTAGAACGCGTCAGTCAGCGCCGCTGCCTCCGGCCTACGGCGATTACTTCCGCGTACGACGCCTGCACCGGCGTACGACTGCCCCGGTTTGTGACGACTGCCCCGGTCTGTGACCACTGCCCCGGTACACCGCGCCACTCGTCGTACAACGCGTCAGTCAGCGGCCTGCTCGGCGTACGCCGAGCAGCGTTCGCCGGGCTGCTTGACACGGGGTGGTTGCCCGACGAACCTAGTGAACCGGTTTGCCCGAGGGCGTGGCTCCGGGTCTGCTGCTTGTCGGGCGGCAGACTAGGGGCCCACACCCTCCGACCAGTTCAGGAGTTCTTGCGTGAAGTCCTACTTCAGCCCCGTGGTCGCGTTGCTCGGATCGGCCACGTTGCTGGCCGTCGCGGCCTGCTCGGCCGGTTCCGGCTCGTCCTCGGGGTCGAGCTCGCCCGGTGCGGACGACACGCTCGCGATCGGGCTGGTCGCCGAGCCGGCCAGTCTGGACTTCACCACGACCGACGGTGCCGCGATCCCGCAGGCGCTGCTCGGCAACGTGTACAACGGGCTGGTCAAGCAGGACGAGACCGGCAAGATCGTCCCGGACCTGGCCAAGTCCTGGAAGGTCTCGGCCGACCGCAAGACGTACAGCTTCACGCTGGTCGACAACGCGAAGTTCACCAACGGGCAGGCGTTCACCGCGGACGACGCGGTGTTCAGCATCGACCGGGTGAAGACGGCGTGGACGACCTCGCTGAAGTCCGCGATGGACGTGGTCCAGACCGCGAAGGCGGTCTCGCCGACCGAGTTGCAGGTCACGCTGGCCAAGCCGAGCAACGACTGGCTGTTCCGGATGACGACGCGGATCGGCGCGATGTTCTCCAAGACCGGCGTCGACAAGCTGGCCACCGACCCGGTCGGCACCGGCCCGTACAAGTTCGGCACGTGGAAGCGCGGCGACTCGATCGTGCTGCAGCGCAACGACGCCTACTGGGGGACCAAGCCGCACTTCGGCCAGGTCACGCTGAAGTACTTCAAGGACCCGACCGCGCTGAACAACGCGCTGCTCACCGGCACGATCAACGTGATCGGCACGGTCCAGGCGCCGGAGGCGCTGAGCCAGTTCACCAGCAACGACAAGTACCAGGTGATCGAGGGGACGACGAACGGCGAGGTGCTGCTGTCGTTCAACAACTCCCGCGCGCCGCTGTCGGACATCCGCGTCCGCCAGGCGGTCCGCGCCGCGATCGACCACAAGGCGCTGCTCGACACCTGCTGGGCCGGCCGCGGCAAGCTGATCGGCTCGATGGTCCCGCCGACCGACCCCTGGTACGAAGACCTGACCAGTGTCGCGCCGTACGACCTGACCAAGGCGAAGTCGTTGCTGCAGGCAGCAGGAGCCACCGGCAAGACTCTTCGGTTGCGCTTGCCAACGTTGCCGTACGCAACCTCCTGCGGCCAGGTCGTGAAGAGCCAGCTGGAGCAGGCCGGGCTGAAGGTACAGATCGACCAGCTCGAGTTCCCGGCCGCATGGCTGACCGCCGTCCTGAAGAACGCCGACTACGACATGTCGATCATCGCGCACGTCGAGCCGCGCGACCTCGGCGCGGTCTTCAACGCGAAGTACTACACCCGGTACGACGACCCGACGCTGCAGCAGACGCTGGCCGCGGCCGACGCCGGTGACGAGGCCACGCAGGTCAGCGAGATGAAGAAGGCGGCGCGGCGGCTGTCCGAGCAGGCGGCCGGGGACTGGCTGTTCCTGATCCCGAACCTGATGGTCGCCGACAAGGACGTGAAGGGCCTGCCGCAGAACGCGATCACCGAGTCGCTCGACCTGTCCACGCTGTCACGATGATCCTGCGACCGGTGGCGCCGACCGGCGTCGAGCTGGGGTCGCCGACGCGCCTGGAGCTGGTCCTGCGATGATCCTGCGTCTCGTCGAGCGGACCGCGGTGCTGCTGGTCAGCCTCGCGGTCAGCTCGGTGCTGGTGTTCGCGTTCCTCGCCGTACTGCCCGGCGATCCCGCGCGGGTCGCGCTCGGCGTCAACGCCTCCGACGAGGCGGTCGCGCAGCTGCGCAACCAGTTCGGGCTCGACCGTTCGCTGCCGACCCAGTACGTCGACTGGCTGACCGGGCTGCTGCACGGCGACTTCGGCACGTCTTATATCTCGAAGGCGGAGATCGGCCCGCAGATCACCGACCGGTTCCAGGTCACGTTATGGCTTGTGGTCGTCGGGATGGTGATCGCGCTGCTGGTCGCTGCACCGGCTGGGACAGTCATGGCCGCCCGGCACCGCAAGCTCTCCGGCCTCGCGCTCTCCGCGGTCTCCCAGGTCGGCGTCGCCGTACCGGCGTTCCTCGCCGGGATCCTGCTCATCATGCTGTTCGCGGTGAAACTCGGCTGGCTGCCCGCGAACGGCTGGACCCCACCGGCCGAGGATCCCGCGATGTTCCTCCGCCAACTGATCCTCCCCGCGCTCTCGCTCGGTCTCGTGCAGGGCGCGGTGCTGACCCGGTACGTGCGGTCGGCCGTGCTCGACGTGCTCCGCGAGGACTACCTGCGCACCGCGCGCGCCAAGGGCCTGCGCCCCTTTCGCGCGTTATGGCGACACGGCCTGCGCAACGCCGCCGTACCGGTCGTCACCGTCCTCGGGTTACAACTTGCCACGCTGCTGATCGGCGCCGTCGTCGTGGAGCGCGTCTTCGTCATCCCCGGCCTCGGCAGCCTGCTGCTCGACGGCGTCTCCAATCGCGACCTCCTGGTCGTCCAGGCCGTGGTGATGGTGCTCGTGGTCGCCGTACTGGTCGTGAACTTCCTCGTCGACCTGCTGTACGTCGCGCTCGATCCGCGGCTGCGGGTGAGCCGATGACCGCCCCTCTCGGCCCAGTCGGTCGCGCCGTCGGCGGACGCCGCCGCTGGAACCCGAGCCTCCTCGTCGGCGGCTTCATCGTGGCGCTGATCGTCCTGCTCGCTCTGGTGTCCTTCGTCTGGACGCCGTACGACGCAACGCTCGTCGACCCGGCCGGCCGCTTGGCGCGGCCGTCGTGGTCGCACTGGCTCGGCACCGACAAGTTCGGCCGCGACATCTTCAGCCAGATCATGGTCGGCTCGCGGACCACGCTCTTCGTCGGCCTGGTCGCCGTCGGCGTCGCGGCCGTGATCGGCGTACCGCTCGGCATCCTCGCCGCGATGACGCGGCGCTGGTCGAGCGAACTGATCATGCGCGCGAACGACCTGCTGCTCGCCTTCCCGGCATTGCTGCTGGCCATCATGTTCGGCGCCGTCTTCGGCGCGAGCACGCTCACCGCGATGGTTGCCATCGGCATCGCCACGATCCCCAGCTTCGCGCGGGTGATCCGCAGCGGTGGGTTGCAGGTTATGCGCACCGAGTACGTCCTGGCCGCCCGCGCCGCCGGCCGCCGCCCGTTCCCTATAGCCGTCCGGCACGTCCTGCCGAACGTCGTCAGCCTGATCACCGTCCAGGCCTCGGTCTCCTTCGCCATCGCCGTACTGGCCGAAGCCGCGCTGTCCTTCCTGGGCTACGGCACCCCGCCGCCGACACCGTCCTGGGGCCGAATGCTCCAGGAATCACAGGAGTTCCTCTTCACCGCGCCTCGCCTGGCCGTCTTTCCCGGCCTGGCGATCGCCATCGCCGTCCTGGGCTTCAACCTCCTCGGCGACGGCCTGAGAGACCACTTCGACCCCAAACTGGAGGACCGCCGATGACCCGCCCGGCGGACGCCGCGAGCCCCACCTCGCCCGCCCCTTCGGCCGACGCGGCCCCCTCGGCCGAGGACGTCCTGACGGTGCGCGGGCTGACGGTTTCCGTCCGCGACCTCCAACTCGTCAGCGACGTCGACCTCTCGGTCGGCCCGGGGGAGCGGGTCGGCCTGATCGGCGAGTCCGGCTCCGGCAAGTCGCTGACCGCGCTGAGCCTGCTCGGTCTCCTCCCCGAGGACGTCACCGCCACCGGCTCCGTACGCCTCACCGGCGTCGACCACGACCTCATCGGCGCCGGCGAACGCCGCCTGTCCCGCATCCGCGGCAACCACCTGGCGATGGTCTTCCAGGAACCGATGACCGCGCTCAACCCCACCATGCGCATCGCCGACCAGGTCGCCGAGACGATGCTCATCCACCACACGCGCTCTGGCCGCCGTACGGCGCGAGCCGCCGCCATCGACCTCCTCGAACGCGTCGAGCTGCCCGGCGTAGCCCGCGCGTACCCCCACCAACTCTCCGGTGGCCAACGGCAACGAGTTGTCCTCACCATTGCCCTGGCCAACGATCCCACCCTCCTGATCTGCGACGAACCAACCACAGCCCTCGACGTCACCGTCCAGGCGATGGTCCTCGACCTCATCCTCCAAGGCGTCACCGCCCGCGAGGCGGCCCTGCTCTTCATCACCCACGACCTGGCCGTCGTCGCCACGATCTGCCAACGCGTCCTCGTCATGTACGGCGGCCGAGTGGTCGAGTCCGGTCCCGTCCACCAGGTCTTCACGGCTCCCCGCCACCGCTACACCGAAGGCCTCCTGGCCGCGTCCGACCTCGAGTCCGCCGACTCCGGTCCGGTCAGCGCCGAGGAGCCACCCCACCGCCGCCTCCCCACCATCCAAGGCACCGTCCCCGCCGCCGGCCACTTCCCCGACGGTTGCGTCTTCCGCACCCGCTGCCCCCAAGCCACCGACCTCTGCACCACCCCACCCCCCTGGACCGGCACCCCCACCACCGGCTACGCCTGCCACCACCCAGCCGGAGTCCCCAATGCCTGAGCTCTTCCGCCTGCCTCGCCCGTCGGACGCGACGGCTCCGCCCGAGCCCCTCATTAAAGTCACCGACGTCACCCGCGACTACCCGCGCCCCCGCACCTCTCTCCTCAAACGCGCCGAGGTCGTCCACGCCCTCAAAGGCGTCACCCTCGACGTGAAACCGGGCGAACGCTTCGGCATCGTCGGCGAATCCGGCTGCGGCAAGTCCACGCTCCTCCGCATCATCGCCGCGCTCGACCGCCCGACCACCGGCAAGGTAGTTGTCGACGGCAAGGACATCACCAACCTCCCCGAACGCCGCCTGCGCTTCCTCCGCGAGAACCTGCAGCTCGTCTTCCAGGACCCGATGAGCTCCCTCGACCCCCGCATGCGCGTCCGCGACATCATCGCCGAACCGCTCGTCGTCCAAGGCCACCCCGCCTCAGGCGCCCGCGTCAAAGAACTCCTCGACGCCGTCGGCCTCTCCGCCGACGCCGGCGACCGCTTCCCGCACCAGTTCTCCGGCGGCCAGCGCCAGCGCGTCTCCATCGCCCGGGCGCTCGCCCCCAACCCCAAGATCCTCATCGCCGACGAACCAGTCAGCGCCCTCGACGTGTCGGTGAGAGCCCAGGTCCTCAACCTCATCTCCGACCTCGTCGACGAACTCGACCTGACCCTGGTCTTCGTCTCCCACGACCTCTCCGTCGTCAAGCACGTCTGCGACCGCGTCGCCGTCATGCACGCCGGCGAGATCGTCGAGACCGGTACGACGGGCGAGGTGTACGCCGCCCCCCGCCACCCGTACACCCGCCGCCTGGTCGCCGCCATCCCCACCCTCCCCAAGGCCCTGGCCGGCGCAACTCCCCAAGACCTCCTCCCGAAGGGAGCCCGAGGATGACCCCAGAGGCTCCAGACCCAGCAACCCCACCCGGCTCCGCACCTTCCCCCCAGGTAGTCCTCCGATTCCCCGCAGGCCTCCCCATCGGCGAGTCCTGGGTCGAGCCTCCCACCACCGCCCCCGTCCACTTCCCGTACGACGGCTCAGTCGTCGCCCACGCCCCACTCGGCGACGTACTGCTCGCCCACCAAGCCCTGGAGAACGCGCTCTCCATCCGCTCCCAGGTAGCCCACCTCCCGTCACACACCCGCAGGTCAGCCCTCCAGGGAGCGCTCTCCGCCCTCTCCACCAACCGCGAAGCGTTCATCGATCTCCTCATCCTCGAAACCGGCAAACCCCGCATCGACTGCGAGGTCGAACTCGACCGCACCCTCCTCACCCTCCAGACCGCCGCCGAGGAAGTCGCGCGCCTGCACGGCGAAACCGTCCCCCTCGACCTCCTCCCGAGCGGCGAGAACCTGATCGGCTTCTGGGTCCGCAAGCCGATCGGCGTCGTCGTCGGCATCACCGGCTTCAACTACCCGCTCCTGCTCGCCGCCCACAAGATCGCCCCCGCGCTCGCCGCCGGCTGCCCGGTCATCGTCAAACCCGCGCCGCAGACCCCACTCGCCACCATTTGGCTCGTCCACCTGGTCCGCGAAGCGCTCGCGGAAGCCGGCGCCCCGAAGTCCGCCGTACAGCTGATCACCGGGGGAGTGGACGTCGGCTCGACCCTCACCACCGACCGCCGCATCGGCGCCGTCTCGTTCACCGGCTCGGCCGCCGTCGGCCACCAGATCGCCCGCGACGCCGCCCCCACCAAGGTCCTCCTCGAACTGGGCTCCAACTCAGCTCTCGTCGTCGCGGAAGATGCCGACCTCGCAGCAGCCGCCGACGCCGTAGTCCGCGGCGGGTACTACGCCTCCGGCCAGGCCTGCATCAGCGTCCAACGCGTGATCGTCGTCGAATCCGTCCGCGCCGCGTTCCTCGCCGAACTCACCCCACGCCTCGACGCCGTCAAGGTCGGAGACCCCCGAGACAGCGCGACCCGCGTCTCCGCCCTCATCGACGAACACTCGACCACCCGCGTCAACCGCTGGATCGACGAAGCCGTCACCGCCGGCGCCACCCTCGCTCACCAGGCCCAAGGCGACGATCCACGCATCATCGGCCCCACCGTCCTCCTCGACCTCCCCCACGGCCAACAGGCGTGGGACGAAGAGATCTTCGGCCCAGTCATCGCCATCCGCTCGGTCCCCGACGTCGAGACCGCGTTCCAGGCCGTCAACGACACCCGCTACGGCCTCCACGCCGCCGTCTACACGTCATCTCTGGCCACAGCATTCGCCGCGATCGATCAGCTGGACGTCGGGGGAGTGGTCGTCAACGAGGTCCCCGGCTTCCGCAGCGACGTCATGCCGTACGGCGGCGTGAAGGACTCCGGCACCGGCCGCGAAGGCCCCCGCTTCGCCATCGAAGAACTCACCACGACTCGAATGGCGATCATCCGCCCCAGCCCCTGACCCCCGCCGCACCCCCATCCGCCGGGCCCGCCCGCTCGACCCCGCCCCCGACCTCGCCGCCCGCCGACCCGCTCCCCCCGACCCACCCGCCCGCCGATCCGATCACCCGCCGACCCCTGGGAGGTCCCCGTGCCGCACGACTACGCGAACCTGTTCCGCCTCGACGGCCGGCACGCGCTGGTCGTCGGCGCCGGCAGCGGCATCGGCCGCGAGGCGGCCCTCGCCCTCGCCGCCCACGGAGCCCGCGTCACCTGCGCCGACCGCGACCTCCCCGCCGCCGAGCAAACCGTTGCCCTAGGCACCCTAAGCACCCCCGATGCCCAGGGCAACCCGAACCGCGGCACCTCCGATGCCCAAGACAACGCCGCGCTCACGCCGTACGAACTGAACGTCCTCGACCCCGAAGCAATCACCACCGCGGCGCAAACCCTCGCTCCCGTCGACATCCTCGTCTTCACCGCCGCGACGAACGTCCGCAAGCGCATCCTCGACTACACCGGCGAGGAGTTCGACCGCGTCGTCGCCCTCAACCTGCGGGCCTCCTTCGACCTGATTCGCGCCTTCGGCAAACAAATGGCCGACCGAGGCCGCGGCAGCATCATCGGCTTCAGCTCCATCCGCGCGACCACCGTCGAACCAGGCCAATCGGTGTACGCGGCAACCAAAGCCGGTCTCGTCCAGCTCCTCCGCACCGCCGCCGCCGAACTCGGCCCGAACGGTGTCCGCGTCAACGCCATCGCCCCCGGCGTCGTCGAGACCCCGCTCACCGCGCAGATCAAGGCCAACCAGCCCTGGTACGACGCGTACGCCGCCAAGAGCGCCCTCAACCGCTGGGCCACCCCCGACGAAATGGCCGGCGCCGTCGTCTACCTCGCCTCCGACGCCGCCAGCTTCGTCACCGGTTCGGTCCTCCACGTAGACGCCGGCTGGACCGCGATCGACGGCCGCTTCACCCCACCCAACTGACCGTCGTACTGGAGACAGCAGATGAGCCTCGCCGATCTGACCGCCATCGAACTGGTCGCGAAGTACCGCGCCGGCGACCTCTCGCCGGTGCAGGTCATCGAGGACGTCCTCGCCCGCGTCGACGAACTCGAACCACGCCTCCAGGCGACGTACGCACTCGACCCCGACGCCGCCCGCCAAGCCGCCCGCGACTCGGAGTCCCGCTATAACCAGAAGACAGCCGGCCCGCTCGACGGCGTACCGGTCACCGTCAAAGAAAATATCGCCACCCAAGGCACCCCAGTTCCTCAAGGAACAGCCGCCACCGAGCTGATCCCCGCCAAGGAAGACCACCCCGCAGCAGCCCGCCTCCGTCAGGCCGGCGCCGTGATCTTCAGCAAGACGACCATGTCCGAGTACGGCATGCTTTCGTCCGGCGTATCGACGTTCCACCACCTCGCCCGCAACCCCTGGGACCTCACCAAAACCCCCGGCGGCTCCAGCGCCGGCGCCGCCGCGGCAGCCGCCGCCGGCTACGGCCCGATCCACCTCGGCACCGACATCGGCGGCTCCGTCCGCCTCCCCGCAGGCTGGTGCGGAGTCATCGGCCTCAAACCCACCCACGGCCGGGTAGCCGTCGGAAACCCCTACCCAGGCAGGGCGATCGGCCCGATCACCCGTACGGCGTCCGACGCGGCCCTCACCCTCCAGGTCATCTCCGGCCCCGACCGCCGAGACCAGACCTCGCTCCCGTCCTTCACCGACGACCCCCGCCCCCTCGCCCTGCAAGGCACCCACATCGCCCTACTCCTCGACGCCGGCCTGGGTCTCCCGGTCGACCCCGAAATCACCGCCGCCGTCACCAACGCAGCCCAAAGCCTGGAAGCGGTCGGCGCGATCATCACCGAGATCCCGCCCGTTATAACCCGAGAGATGCTCGACGGCCTCGACCACTTCTGGCGCACCCGCTCTGCTTATGATCTCGCCGCCCTCCCCGAGAACCGCCGCGCCAAGGTCCTCCCCGCCATCCGCGAGTGGACCAGCACCGCCGACTCCCTCACCCCGTACGACGTCTTCCACGGCCACACCCAGATGCAGAACATGTCGACGGCGGTAGACCAGGCCTTCGCGGCGTACGACTTCATCCTCTCGCCCACCGCCCCCATCCCGGCCTTCCCCGCCGACCAGGCCTACCCCACCAACGATCCGCTCAAGCCCTTCGAACACATCGCCTTCACCGTCCCGTACAACATGTCCACCCACCCCGCAGTCACCGTCAACTGCGGCCACACCCAGACAGGCCTCCCCATCGGCCTCCAAATAGCAGCCCCCCGCTTCCAAGACCTCCGCGCCCTGGCCCTGGCGGCGTACCTGGAAGGGGTCCTGCCGACCAACCCCTGGCCGACGCCCTGACGTCCAGCGGTAGCTCAGCCGATGGAGATGCGCGGCCGGCTGTCGCTCCCGGCCTCCAGCACTTCCCGCAGTACGGCGGTCGGCAGATGCAGCTCGTCAGCCAACTGCTCGTGATCGAACCCGGCCTGCTGCAGCACCTCGGAACTGAGCTGGAGCAGGGAGGGCGCCTCGACCGTCGACAGTGGACCCGGCTCCGGGTAGCCCCATTCCTTCAGCTGCTGCATCCCTCGCCGATACGCGTTGGGCGTGAAGACCCCGAGATGGTGCCCCCGGTAGACCAGAGCTTTCAGCGAGACACCCCAGCGCTGCTTGAGCAGGTGGAGCTTCTGCCAGTCGAGCCGGCCGGGCAGCTCGTCGCGGATCTCCTCGCTCGGCATCAGGAACTCGGCTGCGAACGAGTGCGCCTCCTTCTCGACGATCCTCGAACCCGGCGACGCGTCGAAGTGCATGACGAGGTGAGCGAGTTCGTGCGCCGCGTCGAACCGCGCCCGGGCCGCATCGCCCTTGGCCGGGTTGAGCAGGACCACAGGCCGCGTCGGCAGGTGGGCCGAGAACGCGTCGACGGCCTGTGAGGTCTCGGGGAGCCGCAGAACGAGAACACCCGCGGTTTCCAGCAGCCGTACGACGTGGGGGACAGGCCCCGCCTCGAGTTCGAAGAACGACCTGGTCTGAACCGCCAGCTCCGCGATCTCGTCGGCGGTCGGCGACTCGGGCGCCCGCAGGTCCGGGAGCAGCGGTTGCGGCAGTTCGACCTTCTGCTCCAACGCGGACAGTACGTCGGCCGCGAGCTCGGCGAAGGCCAGCGCCCGGTCTCGCTGCAACTGACTGGTCGTCCGCAGGCTGCGAAAGTGCGGACTCGACGCCGACCCCGGTTGGAGCGGCCGATCCAACGTGAAGAACTCGGCCGGAACCCCCAACGCCAAAGCGATCGCCGCGACCAACGGGACCGTCGGCCGCGCCTGTCCACGCTCGAACTGGCTGATCGCCGCCGGCGTCACGTCGACCAGAGCGGCGAGCTCTGTACGCCGGAGGCCACGCAGCCGGCGCGTCAGCGCAAGACGGAGCGGATCGAACCGGACCGCGACTCCCGCGGCTCGACGTTCCCGCGCGTCGAGCCGCGGATCAACCACGATCGCCGTCGGCTTCCCGGCGGTCGTCGCGAAGGCGTACGGCGACCTGAGGGACCGGGCGCTGGTCGAACCGGTCGGTGTCGGTCTCGGACCCGCTCGTCAGGACGGGCAACTGGTCGCCGAGCTCGTCGCGGTAGACCGTTGCCACGGCGTACCAGGGTGAGCCGCCCTCGGCGTTGTCGCGCGGGAATCCGAGGTGCACGGCGACGTTGCCGTTGTCGGCATCGCCGGCCCAGGCCAGGTGAAGATGCCGCGGTTGCGAACCGCGAGCGTTCTCGAGCAGCTCTTCCTCCGGCAGGCCGAAGAGCTCCAGCTGCTGGCTGTTGGCCATCGGTCCGCGGTGTCGCGCGACGGAGGTCTCCCAGTCGATGCTCTGCGGATCGGTCTGCGCGGACTTGCCGGGCAGCTTGGACGCGCGCAGCGTGCGACCGAGGTGGACCACCCTCAGCGAGTTGTTCTGCAGGTCGGCCTGGACGCCGTGGCGGAGGGCGAACTCGCGCACGACGCGATTGGCGAAGTTACGCGCCGAGCCCATGCCCAGGGTCACCGCGTCGTCGCCCAGCTCAGGCTCGTGGCGCTCGACGTTCGTCCGCCAGACCTCGCGGACGACACCGATCAGGCCGGGCAGGACTGTGGTCGCGGTCCAGTCGTCGACGACGTTCCGCAAGAGCGCCTCATGCATGACCTCATTTATAGCGGAGGCCACAGGCAATTGCGGCGAAATCAAGTGGAGCGTGTCGCGGCTCAGTACTGGCCGTACACCGAGACCGTCGTGCCGATCTTGGTTTCCTTGAAGATCTGGCGGATCTGCGGGCGCATCACCCGGACGCAGCGGTGCGAGGCCGGGTAGGTCTTGATCAGGCTGTTGGAGCGCGAGCCGTGCAGCGCGATGCCCGGGCGGTCCTTCAGGAAGTAGATCGAGTCGTACATGTACGCGTCGTCGTACAGGCTGCTCTCGTGCGCGCCGGCCCACTTGCGCCAGACCTTGCCGGTGCGGTTCGGGGTGTCGTAGCCGGGGGCGCCGGTCGAGACCCAGACGATGCGGCGGAACGAGTTGTCGACGACCTGGTACAGGACCTGGCAGGTTTTGTTGACGTAGATGCCCGCGGGCTTCGTCGGCGCCGGGCGGTTCTTTGCCAGCAGCACCGATCGGACGTCGGCGGTGGTCAGGCGCTCGCGGTTGATCGGCAGGCCGTTCGTCTCGCGCCACGCGCAGAGCGCCTGCTTGGTCCGCGCGGTGATCTCGCCGTCGACGTCGCCGACGGGGTAACCCCAGGCGGCCAGGCGCTTCTCGACCTCGAGCGGATAGTTGACCTTGACCGGCGCGACGGGGGTCGTGGGCTTGCCGGTGGTGGGTGTCGTCGTCGGCTGCGTGGTCGGCGTGGTCGGCGTGGTCGGCGTGGTCGTCGGGGCGCTTGTCGGCGTACCGGAAGGCGTCGTGGAAGGTGTCTCGCTCGGCGTACCGGAAGGCGCCGAGCTCGGCGCGGACGTCGGCGTACTGGACGTCGTCGTACCAGCCGAAGGAGACTTCGCCGGCTCATTCGCCGCGACGTCGGTACACCCACTGAGCACCACGCCCAGCACCAGCAACCCAGCCACGACCCCACGTCGACGCGCCACGAGAATCCCCTCTCCTCAGGACTTTCAGCGTCGCAGACGGGGCCGTTCCGGGGCGGAAGCCTCGCCGTACTGCGTTCGCTCGCCGAACGCTAGTACTCCGACAGGTCCCCCGAGGGCGGTGTTCCCACACCCGTCACCGAACCGTTGTGATCAGTGACGTATCGCCCCTTGGACAGGTCCAGCAGCACGAGACCGTTGCCGAAGGCGTCTTCCACGACAGCACACCGGCCCACCGGTACGTCGAAGGGCGGCGTCACCACCGCGTCGAAGGACCCGACCGCGGCATCGACGTCGTCGACCAGCCACGTCGGCGCGTACGGCAGCCCGGTCGTCAGCACGATCTCGGTGTCGCTGTCCGGCATCCCCAGCCCCGCTTGGCCGATCGCGTCGTTGCGCCAGAGCAGGGGATGGCCGAGCCGGTCGCGGTAGAACGCGAGCCCGCGATCGAGATCCGGCACCGGGACCGTCACCGCGTCGATCTTCCGCAGTACCGGCCCCGCCACGATCTACAGCCCGAGGTCTCGGAGTGCCGAACCGGCCATGATCTACAGCCCCAGGTCGCGCAGGAACTCGGGCTTGTACGCCTGCATCACCACGTACCGCGGGTCGGGGACCTCCATGTCGGCGTTCTTCGCCGCGTCCTCGGCCGGACTGTGCTCGCCCTCGGGCGCACTCGGATCGGTCCACTCCTGCGCGGCGGCGTTCCACTTGGTCACGGTGTACTCCGCGCTCAGGTCGTCCCCCGCGACGAGCTCCTTGACCGTGCTCTCCGCCTCACGGGCGTCCTCGAGGGTGTGCGTGTAGAGCAGCATCCGGTTCCCGTCGCGAGTCACCGTCACCTGCCGCCCGAGCCGCTTCCGCGCGTCGTCGTCCAGATCGAGCGCCCGCAACCGCTCCCAGAACGTCAACCCGTGCTCGTCGCTCCCGAGCTCGACCACAACCCGAAACTCCTCATCCGCCATGCGCACACCCTACCCAGGCGAGGTGCGCGCTCCAGCACCCTGTGCGGCGGCATGCCGGAACGCGGTACGCCGGTTCGTCGGGTACGCCGCGCCGCCGGCGCCGGCGCCGCATCCCGCTCGCCCGCGCCGCGGCAGGCAATCCGGCCGCGGTTGAGCAGACCCGGTCGAGTCCCCGGTCCGCAGCCTGTGGCCGGGGCATCCGCGCCGGCACGCCACGTGCACCCGCGGCGCACCCGCACCCGCCCCCGCCCCGCTCGCCCGCGCCGCGGCAGGCAGTCCGGCCGCGGTTGAGTCGACCCGGTCGAGTCCGCAGCCTGTGGCCGGGGGAATCCGCGCCGGCACACCGCGCTCGCCCGCGGCGCACCCCGCCCCCGCCCCGCTCGCCCGCGGCGCACCCCGCCGTACCGGCCGCGGCATCCTGCTCGCCCGCTCTGCGGCAGGCAGTCCGGCTGCGGTTGAGCAGACCCGGTCGAGTCCACGATCCGCAGCCTGTGGCCGGGGCATCCGCGCCAGCACCTAGCGCGCACCCGTGTCGCATCCCGCCCGGCCCTGCCACGCTCGCCCGCGTCGCATCGCGCCCGCACCTCGCTGCCCGCCCGCATCCCGCCCGCCGGCGCCGCATCCCGCTCGCCCGCGCCGCGGCAGGCAATCCGGCTGCGGTCGAGCAGACCCGGTCGAGTCCACGGCCCGCAGCCTATGGCCGGGGCATCCGCGCCAGCACCCGCGCTCGCCCGCGGCGCACCCCGCCCGCCGCGCTCGCCCGCGGCGCCCCCCGCCCGCCCCGTTCGCCCGCGGCGCCCCCCGCCCGCCCCGTTCGCCCGCGGCGCCCCCCGCCCGCACCTCGCCTGCCCGAGCCGCCCGCATCCTGCTCGCCCGCGCCGGCCGCCCGCCCGCACCCCTCCCCGCTCGCCCGCGTCGCATCCTGCCCGCACTCCGCTTGCCCGCGCATCCCGCCCGCCCGCATCCCGCCCGCCGGCGCCGCACCCCGTTCGCCCGCGCGGCGCTCGCGTCCGCCGTACGGGCACCAACGGTTGAACATGAAATCGCCGACGGGACAATCCATTCCGATCCATCTACTAGAGTTCTGAGTCATGGAGCTTCGCCACCTGGAACACTTCATCGCCGTCGCCGAGCAGAAGCACTTCACCCGCGCCGCCGAGGCGATGTCGATCTCCCAGTCGGGGCTGTCCGCGTCCATCCGCGCCCTCGAACGCGAGCTCCACGCGTCGCTGTTCGTCCGCAACACCCGCAGCGTCGAACTCACCGAGGCCGGCCGAGCCCTCCTCTGCGAAGGCCGCCGAACCCTCGCCGCCGCCGAGGCCGCTCGCGACGCCGTCGCCGCGGTCCAGGGCCTGGTCCGCGGTCACCTCACCGTCGGGCTGGAACAGTGCCTCGGCGTGGTCGACGTACCGGCTCTCCTCGCGAAGTTCCGCTCCGCCTACCCCGGCGTCGAGATCGAGGTCCGCCAAGCCGGCTCGACCCCCATGCTCGACGAGCTGGCCTCCGGCCGCCTCGACGTAGCCTTCGTCGCAACCGCCGGCCACCCGGTAGACGGCCTGGACCTCCGCCCACTCTCGAGAGAGTCCATGGTCCTCGTCTGCGCCCCCGACCACCGCCTGGCCGGCGCCCCCGAGGTCTCCCTCCAGGACCTCGCCGGCGAGTCCTTCGTCGACTTCGACCGCACCTGGGGCGCCCGCGCGATCTCCGACCACGCCTTCGCCGCCGCCAACGTCGCCCACCCCGTCACCATCGAGGTCAACGACGTCCACACCCTGCTCGCTCTCGTCGCCCATGACCTCGGCGTAGCCCTCGTCCCCGAACGCATCGCCGCCAAACGAGGCGACCACAAAACCGTGGCGTTGGCCCCGGGCGCCGCCTCGGCCTGGCAGGTCTCAGTAGCCGTCCCCACCAGCCCCGCCGCCAGCCTCACCGCGGACGCACTGATCGGCATGCTCCCAACGACACGCACGTAGCAGCCTGTACGCCGTACGGCCTGGCCTGTCGGCGGTCAAGCCCGTGTACGGCGAATCGGGCCGCCCGCCGATCCCTCGGCGAACGACCCGATCCAGTAGTCCTGTCGCCGGCGTACCGGCGTACCGGCGTCGTGCTCTACCAGGCGTAGTCCTCGGGGGAGGTCTTGTAGCCCGGGAAGATCTCGTCGAGGCGGGCGAGTGCCTTCTCGTCGAGCTTCAGGTCCACAGCCCGTACGGCGGACTCGAGTTGCTCCATCGTGCGCGGTCCGACGATCGGGCCGGTGACCGCCTTCTGGTGCAGCAACCACGCGAGCGCCAGGTCGCCGGGCTGAGTCCCGAGCTCGTCGGCGAACGTCTCGTACGCCTCGATCTGCGGGCGCAGCTTCTCGACGGTCTCCTTGGCGCGACCCTCGAGGCGGCGTACGCCCTCGTTCTCCTTGCGGATCACGCCGCCCAGCAGGCCACCCTGCAGCGGCGACCACGGGATCACGCCGAGGCCGTAGTACTCGGCGGCCGGCAGCACCTCCCGCTCGACGTCGCGCACGATCAGGTTGTAGATCGACTGCTCGCTCACCAGGCCGGTGAAGTTGCGCTTCTCGGCGGCCGCCTGGGCCTGCGCGATGTGCCAGCCGGCGAAGTTCGACGACCCGGCGTACAGGATCTTGCCCTGCTGGATCGCGACCTCGATCGCCTGCCAGATCTCCTCCCACGGCGTGTCCCGATCCACGTGGTGGAACTGGTACAGGTCGATGTAGTCCGTCTGCAGCCGCTTCAGCGACGCGTCCAGCGCCCGCCGGATGTTGAGCGCCGACAGCTTGCCCTCGTTCGGCCAGCCCTCGCCCATGTCGCCGTACACCTTGGTCGCCAGCACCGTCTTGTGCCGCTTCACCGGGTCCTTCGCGAACCACTCACCAAGGATCTCCTCGGTCCGCCCCGGGTAGATCGCCCGCCCGTAGCCGTTCGCGGTGTCGAAGAAGTTGATCCCCTTCTCGTGCGCCGCATCCATGATCGCGTGGGAGTCCTCCACGCTCGTGTGAGGCCCGAAGTTCATCGTCCCCAACACGATCCGACTGACCTTCAGTCCCGTCCGCCCAAGCTGAGTAAAGTCCATACGTCCCACCTTGCGCGCCCCGGGCTCAGACTTCCAACAGAAGAATCCGCACAGTCCGATCGCCCCAGGTTCTTAACCACCGGAGTGTCGGTGGTGATAGCTAGACTCCGCCGAGTGCCTGACGAAGCCGATGTCCGCAGATACCCCGCTGAGGCGTACTCGCCGGACGGCGTCCTGTGGTGGCGTCTCCAGCTGACTCCAGGTTCTCGGAGGCAGCCCTTCGGTGACGAACAGAAGATCTCGGCCTATCTCGCCTACCACGTCGGCAGGCATGGCATCTTCACGATGCGCGATCTACGGATCGCGCTGGGAGCAAACGACTCGCCGAATAGTGCTGAGCACCTGAATCGACGGTTACGGATTCTGCGTACTCGGGACAAGTGGGACATCCCGTCCGCGAAGGATGACGGTAACCTGGCGCACGATCAATATCGGGTCCGGGAGATCGGGTGGCACCCAGGCGTCGGCGTCCCGAGTCCGAAGAACGACGCGCCGTCTCAGTCAACTCGGCGAAAGGTGTTCGCTCGAGACAAGTCTGTGTGCCAGGTGTGTTTCACGCCCGGTGGTGAACCGTACTTCGAGCTTCCCGACAAGGTGGCCAGACTCACGCTTGGTCATCGTGTGCCTGGAAAGCGCTTGGACGGAACTGCGACTGTCGACGACCTGCAGACAGAGTGCGCACGGTGTAACGAGCCGGTGCGCGACGAGCTCACAGATCCGGTGACACTTCCCGAAGTGCTTCCGACTCTGCGCAACCTCCCGCGCAAGGACAAAAAGGAGCTCTTGCACTGGATGGAAACTGGACGCCGGTCTCCTAGCCGCCTGGATCAGGCCTACGTCGACCTTCGGGGTCTTTCGCAAACCGAACGCGAGACTGCCGTCAAGTCACTGCGGCGCATGGTTGGAGATCCCGCTACTGGCTTGTCCTGACCCTAGGCAAGGCGTTCACAATGGCAGATTCCAGTGCTGTGTGTAGCCGGCTCTGCGCGTGGCGGGTAGTGGGTCCGCGGGGTTGAGGTCTAGGCGGCAAGCCTGCATGGATGAGTGCTGTTCAGACGCTAAGCTCCGGCATGGCTTGTCGGCATCGTCGTGGTAGATGATCGTGTGCTTCGATAGCTGTGAGTCCTCGGGGGCCGGATGTGATGGCCTAATGAAGTGGGCTTCCTTGCTCGGAGAGTCCAGCGGTCATGGATCGCGGCTGGCTGCTTCAGTGCCGGATTTGGAGCGGCGCCAGATGACGTCTAAACTTCGAACAGATGTTCGAATCCTAAGGAGGCCCAAATGGATCCCTTGCGTGTCGTAGAGATCTGCGCGGGTGCCGGCGGACAGGCACTTGGTTTGGATCGCGCTGGTTTCGAGCACCTGCTCGCCGTTGAACTGGACTCGACGGCGGTCGAGACGCTGAAGCTGAATCGCCCAAAGTGGGACGTCAGGCTAGGGGATGTCGCCGACGAGGAAGTCTGGCGGCCTGAAGACTTCGTCGGCGTCGACTTGCTTGCTGGAGGAGTGCCGTGTCCTCCGTTCTCGATTGCTGGCAAGCAGTTGGGTGCTAACGATGAGCGTGATCTCTTCGCATGGGCGGTCGAGCTTTGTGAAGTGATCAAGCCGCGTGCGCTGATGCTGGAAAATGTCCGTGGCCTATCGGCACCTCGATTCTCGGCCTACCGGCAGCACGTTCTGGATCGGTTGAAGGAGCTCGGCTACGTCGCCGACTGGCGTCTCCTTCAAGCATCGGACTTCGGGGTTCCGCAGTTGCGTCCGCGGTTCGTCCTGGTTGCGCTTCGTCAAGAGCATGCGCCGTACTTCACCTGGCCAGAAGCGAAGCCGCTCAATATGACAGTCGGCGAAACCCTTCAGGACCTGATGGCGGCTGAAGGTTGGGAGCATGTCGCTGACTGGGTCAGCAGGGCAAACGGTGTTGGCCCGACCCTCGTTGGCGGATCGAAGAAGCATGGGGGCGCAGACCTAGGCCCAACGCGTGCGAAGCGTGCTTGGGCAGAGCTGGGGGTAGATGCCATGGGTGTCGCGAATGCAGCTCCTCCGGCTGGCACGCCCAAGGGATTCAATCCCAAGCTGACTATCGAGATGGTTGCGCGCCTGCAAGGGTGGAGTGATGACGATTGGGAGTTCGCTGGCCGGAAAACCTCGAAGTACCGGCAGATCGGCAACGCGTTCCCGCCGCCGGTTGCCGAGGCGGTTGGACGCCGGATCGTTGCTGCGCTCAGGAAACAAGGGGATCCGCGAAACGTCGATGAGGGTGTCGTCCACGATGTCGTCTACCGGCTGCTCCGCGCGGCCGAGGAGCCGCTGACTCTGCAGCAGATCCTCGACGCGACCGCGGGTGGCGTGACGCGTGAAGAAATTGAGCAACGAATCAAGCACTTGTCGCGAGACTTCGACATGCGTATCGAGCCGAAGGATGGCGAGCAGTCGTTCAAGCTCGGGAACTTCAGAGCATTTGTCGGCCAGGCTGAACACATCCGGCATGAGTATCTTGCCCAGATGCGGTCGAAGGTCAGCTAGTCGGAAGACTCGCGGTGAGCGCATTTTTGACGGCTTTGACAGCGTCATCAAGAGATACGTGTTCCCAGATGCGTACGACCGTCCAGCCGTCGCCAAGCAGTGCAGCGTTAGCAAGTCTGTCTCGCTCCACATTTCTCTGCAGCTTCGGAGACCAGTAGCCGGAGTTCACCGCAGGCTCCCGTCCGTGCTCTGGACAGCAATGCCAGAAGCAGCCGTCGACGAAGACGGCAACCCTGCGGGCGGTAAAGACGATGTCAGGTCTGACTCGCCGGGATGTCGTGTAGACGCTCAGGTCCTTACGAAACCGGTAGCCGTTTCGGTGCAAGGCTGACCTCAGCAGGACCTCTGGCTTTGTGTCGGTACGCCGAATGGCCTGCATATTGCGAGATCTTCCCGGCGTGGTTGGGGTCGTGTACCCGGATAGCGTGACTTTGGGGGCTCGCGGTTTCCTGGCTGGCTGATTCATCAGGGTTCGTCAATCGTCGGCGATCGGACGTCGGTTGGCTTCGGCCGACGGACGGTAGGAAGCTTCGGTGCCGGTTCGGTTGGTGCCTCGCTGTCAGTTGCAAGCCGCCACAGGCGACCCTCCAGTCGAACAGTCCATGGTTCATCGCCTTCGGCCGGCATAACCTTGATACTCACGACCTCACCCGGCTCCGGAACTGTCGCGCCGAGTTGACGCGCGACATTGCGGTGAGCCTCATAACTGCCGCCCGGGATTAGATAGCCCTCTGCCTGCAATGTCGCTCGGGCACCATTGCCGTTGTCTCGAAGGCGCGCCATGTAGTCGTCTTGCTGTGCCAGCGTCGCGATCGTGTTGCGGCCGATCCGCCGACCTGTGATGAGACGCAGGAGCTCCGTGACCCGCTTCTGTCCAGACTTGTGGGAAAGGACTCGTCTGAGGGTTCGCGGATCTAGGCCGAGCAGGATGTTCGGAGCCAACGCGGACTCGTACTGGATCCAATCAATTTGCTGTCTGCCGCGGCCGTTGAGGCTGGCTTTAGCATCTCTGTTCGCGCTGAGCCGGCGGTTCTCGTCGGATGCGCGCACGACGCCTAGGCTCCACGTTCCCCGCTGATCGTTCGCGGTCGCGACAAGCAGGAGTTGGCCGAAGCATTCCGGTGGCAGCATCCAACCGCCCGGCGTTTGTGAGTACTTGCAGTCCACATCGTGCCCACGGACGAGATAGTCCAACGGGTGACCGTCTGCTGTGTCCTCGATGACGTCGTTGAACTCGCGGCGGAGGTTGATCTCCAGCAGCGTGCCGTAATGAGTCTTCTCGGTCTTGTACAGCTGCTCCCAGCTGTACCTGCCGGTGTGCTGGCCGTCATAGAGCTGATCGAAGGTTGCCCGGAAGACGGCGGCTGCGCGCTTGCCGTCGGGATCTGCACGCCGGAAGGCCGCAACCACTTCATCCCGGGCCGGATCTTCCTCCGGTTCGGTGAGAGCAAAGCCGGGCAGCAGGTCCTCAGTCACGGTAGGACGATAGTCCCTGGGGCTGAGATCTTCATCCCAGCATCGTTGAACGAACAACTCGCCGACGTTCCTGACTCTAGATCCGTCAGATGAGGCCTCGCCGCTGGTACGGAAGCTCGCGCGTTGAGAGGAGATCGGCTTGGTCGATGGTCGTCAGTTGGAGGAGAAGGTGTTTGCCGCTATCGAGCGACGCGAGGAATCGAAATCCGTTGACGATGGGGGTCGGCTTGGCTGCTGCGTCGAGCAGAGCGTGCTGGGCGGCAGCGTTAGACCCTGGTGGAGATGAGACCTTCGCGGCGGAGCTCACCGCAGCATCGCTCAGCGAGTCCGCGAACCTTCGCCTGATGTGGCCGAAGCACTGACGACTGGCGGCGTTACCAAAGCGGAGGAGAAGGGGGCAGGGCCCAGCCCTCGCGTCGAAGGTCCTGCACCCAACATGCGTCGCGCATGCAGGCGACTCTTCGTGCGCGCCGGCCTTGTCGGCCTGCCGGAACCGACGCGGCTTTTTGCCGGGGCGTTGCATCCCCGCGACGCTCGCAGCTCATGTCGCAGCATCTCGGCAATGGCGCGGTTGGCCAGCCGCGGACGGCGGTTGTGAGGGGCGGCGTCTGATGGGGGTGTGCAGGTATCGGCGTTGCCGACGTATCAGATTCGCAACGGAAGGCCTCGTATGAAGTAGCTAGTCAGGTCCGCAGGCGGCCGACATGTGGCATTCTACCGCCATGGCAACGGCGCTACTCAACCGGCGGCGGGCAGGCGACTGTCCGAGGCCCTGCGGTCGGCGCTCCAAATGTGATTCCGGTGGATTGATTTCCTGAGGTCCTATGATGTCGATCGTTGAGTTGAACTGAGTAGAGAGAATAATTGATATGAGTGATGAGATCACTAGTGAGGATAGTGAGCTTGATACTATCATCGAAGATCCTGAAGGTGATGAAAATGAAATTGAACTAGCTACCCCATCGGCGCAGGAATCTCTCCGCTACTTTGGAGTCGATTTCGATGTCGAGGGACTTGTTCGCCGTTTCGAACGAGGGGAGTTAGTGATTCCCCGGTTCAATCCGCCAGATGAGGCTGCTGAAGACATTGGCTATGAGGCGTTCCAGCGCGACTTTGTGTGGAAAAAGAAACAGATGGATCGCTTCGTCGAGTCGATATTGCTAGGGTATCCAGTTCCTGGGATCTTCTTGGTTGAGCTCGAGACCCGTCAATATATTGTTCTTGATGGCCAGCAGCGACTTACGACACTGCGGGATTTCTATAGAGGCGAATATGCCTCTCCTAGAGGCGCCAAGCCGTTTAAGCTGGACTATGTCGCGACGGACAGCCCGTTCCATGGCCAATCTTATGGATCACTGTCGGCATCTGATACTCGTCTTTTGAATAATGCGTTGATCCAAGCGACGGTCGTGCTGCCTGATGGCGAACAGGGGAAGATGGCGATCTATGCCCTATTTGAGCGAATCAACAGCGGTGGCACAAAGCTCAATGAACAGCAGATACGTGTTGCCATTTACAATGGCAGTGTCACCAAGATGATACGCGATATGAACGATGACGCGAATTGGCGACTTCTCTTCGGCGCTAGCAAGCCGCATCGAGATTTGAAAGATCAGGAATTGATCCTGAGGTACTTGACCCTGAAAGACGTTGCGCATGCGATGTCGGTCGGCGAGGCATCTCCGTATAAGGCGCCCCTTGCTGCGTTCATGACGAAATACCTAGATGACCATGACTTGTCGTTCTCGGCAGCCGACAAGGATCGGGAATTGGTTGAGTTTTCACGTGCTTGCGCTCTTTTGGTTGATGCTGGCGGAAATTCGGCGTTGCGGCGAAACCGAACAATCAATGCGGCTCGCTCGGACTCGATCCTTGCAGGAATTGCGCTTGCTCTTCGCGAAGGCGTGGAGCTGGACAGTAAGCGCGTCTCTTCAGCCCTGGCGCGACTCGACGGGAACGCCAAGTATCGCGAAAACACAGAGAAGAGCACGTCTCATAGAAGTAGTGTAGATGCGCGCCTCAGTGAGGCCGTTAAGGCGTTTCGGAATATCTAAATGCCAACTGGTGAACGTGAGGCCCGCGTCGAAATTCATAGGATGAAGTCAGTGCTCGACTCTATTTATGTGCGGTATCAAGATTCTCTGCTGAAAGTTCCCATTGATCTTCAGCAGGACCTGCATTTGTATATGTGCGTTCGCCTATCTGGATATCTTGAACAGCTACTTCATCAAGCTATCACCGCCTATATTACCACCGCCTCCGGCGGCGCCGCGTCGAGCTTTGCGTTGTCCTGGTTTAAGCAGGCGCCTAATCTAAATCCGCAGGCGTTCGAAGCTCTTATTGGACGCTTCGGGAGCACGTGGGAGGCGGACCTCAAAGATTTTCTAGATCAAGGTGATAACCGAAGCTCTTTGGGAACCTTGCTGAAAATAAGAAATGATACTGCTCATGGCAAGAGCTATGGTGGTAGCTTGGCCAACATTAAATCATACAAGAGGCTCATTGATGATATTCACCAGTGGGTTGTAAGTCGCATGATTGGCCCGAGCTAACGATTGCCACTGAAGGTCTTGGAAATCGGTATTCGGTGAGCCTTCGGTGGCTGTCATCAGCTTGAGAGTGCGTTGGCTTGTAGCGATGAGGTCAAGGTCCAATCGGGCGGACGACCAGAGGAGGAGACGGTGCCGCTGCGGCGTCTGGTTTCTGACATGCCGGATTCTGACAGGGGTGAGCTCTCCTGGGGAGGGAGCTGGGCTGATGTACTGGGGGGAAGCCGGTGGGAGGAGGAATCGTGGAGAACCCCGAGGCGAAGGTGCGGCGGCGGGTGCGGGTTTGGTTCGGCGAGCATGTGATCGCGGACTACTGCGCCGAGCCGTTGCTGGCTGATCGGTATGCGAAGGCGATGGCCCGCCGGTTTGCTGGGCTTCGGGTGACCAACGAGGCCTTGAGTGGGGATGGACCGAGTTCGCGGCCGTTGCCTAATGAGCGGTTGTGGGGGCTGGGGCCGCAGTAGGGCTCGCGGGGGAGCAGGGATCAGGGAGCTGAGGTGTGGACGGCTGCGGCGCGGGCGCCTGGGCGGTCGCGGGTCAGCGGGTTGGTGGATCGGTTGGGCGGTCGCGTTCGGGCGGCCGGCGTACGGCGCCTGGTGGTGCGGTGGGGTGAGTGGACCCGGGAGGTCTGACGGCGCCGCGGGGAGAGGGGTTGCCTTCGATGCCTTTGAGGGCCCGGGCGATGTCGGGTGGGAGAGGTTGGCGTACGGGGCCTGATTCGCCTGGTCGCGCGGGGCCGTTGTGGGGGCGTTGGTTGGATACGCCACGCAGCGTGTGCAGCCTCTTGCCGGTCTCGCGGCCCAAGCGTTGAGCGGCGACCTCGAAAGGGCGGTCGTTCCCGCGGTGCTCGAAGCAGACCACCTCGCGGATCGGTGGGCCGTCGTCCGGAGCGTCGAACTCGCGGTAGAGGAGCCGGTGGGACGGCCCGAGTTCGTGGTTGTGCCGGGTTTCCTGGATCACCGGGACCTTGATCTCCGCGCAGTCGCGGAGGTCGTGGTGCTCAGGCGAGTAGCCGAGTCGTTTGCCGTCGGCGGTCGCTTCGGCGCCGTTGGCGATCGTCCGGAGAGCGATCCTGAGGGCGCGGAACTCACGGTCGCGCAGGCCGCCCGGTTGCGTCTTCGCGGCTTGTGCCAGCGCTGCGAGTTGACGGCCGACGTCAGGCTGGAGAACCAGGCGGTAGGCGGTCATCGCGGCTTCGGCAGGTCCGAGTCGTCGATGTCCTCGTCGAGATCCAGCCCGATCTCCGCGGCGAGGTCCTCGAGGGGAATGGGGGGCTCGTTGGCGGCGATGCGTTGACGGGCCGTCGCGTAGAGGTGGTCGAAACCTTCGTCGGCGGCCAGGGCGTCCAGGCGGCGCCAGACCTCCCAAGGAACGACGACTGCTTCGGGCTGCCCGTTGTCGCCGAAGACCAGCGGCTCGGGCTGGTTGTCGCGGAAGAGCTGGAGGAGGTTCGGCAACTGCTTCGAGGCCTCTGCGGTGTCGATCACCCAGACGCGCTCCCCGTCGGGCAGCAGGTACGGCGTTTCGGGATCCATCGGAGTTCCTCCAGGTCGAATGTCCCAGCAGCATAGATGTCCAGGCGAATACTCCGCGGAAGTTGTCCACAGACCCCCGGGCACGACCGAAGGCCGGCCCAGGGTGGGCCGGCCGGTCGGGGAGCGGGAGTCAGCGGAGGTTGGAGAAGAACTTGCGCAGGTCGGCTACCACCTCGGTGGGGCGCTCCAGCGATGCGAAGTGGCCGCCGTCGGGGTAGTTGGTCCAGTGGACGATGTTGGTGTTGTCGCGGTCGGCCAGGGAGCGGATGGTCTTGAAGTCGTCGGCGAAGACGGCGACGCCGGTGGGGGCGTGGTTGAGGGCGGGTTCGGTGCCGGCGTGGGCTTCTTCGTAGTGGTAGCGGCCGGCGGCGGCCGAGGTGTTGGTGAACCAGTAGAGGGAGACCTCGGTGAGGATCTGGTCGGTGGTGACCAGGCTGGTGCCGTTGCCGAAGTTGTTGAACAGCTCGTTCCAGGCCAGCTGGCCGACGGGGGAGTCGGAGATGCCGACGGCAACGGTCTGCGGGCGCGTGGAGTTGATGGCGTTGTAGCCGCCGACCGACTGGAACCACTGCATGTGCTCCAGCGCCGCGTAGTCCTCCGGCGTGAACTTCTCGAACTCGGCCGGGTCGCCGCTGGGGAAGGAGAACAGCTGCAGGACGTGCAGGCCGAGGAAGCCGGGAGGGTTCAGCAGGCCGAGCTCGCGGGAGATCATCGCGCCGCCGTCCGAGCCGTGCGAGCCGTACGAGTCGTAGCCGAGCCGGCGCATCAGTTGGTCGAAGGTCTTGGCCACCCGGGCCATCGTCCAGCCGCGCTCGACCAGCGGGGTGCTGAAGCCGAAGCCGGGGATCGACGGTACGACGACCGAGAACGCGTCCGACTCCGAGCCGCCGTACGCGACCGGGTCGGTCAGCGGGCCGATCATGTCGAGGAAGTCGACGAACGAGCCCGGGTAGGTGTGGAGGAGCAGCAGCGGCGTCGCACCCTCGACCGCCGACGGGACGTGGATGAAGTGGACGGTCTGGCCGTCGATCTCGGTCAGGTAGTGCGGGAACTCGTTCATCCGGGCCTCCTGCGCCCGCCAGTCGAAGGCGTTGCGCCAGTGGTCGACGGTGTCGCGCAGGTAGTGGTTCGGGGTGCCGAGGTCCCAGTTGTCGCCCGGGGCCGGCTCGGGGAGCCGGGTGTTGGCGAGGCGGGCCTGCAGGTCGTCCAGGTCGGCCTGGTCGATCGTGACGGTGAAGGGCCGGATGCTGCTCTCGTTGTTGTTCATGGCTTCACTGTAGGAGCGGTATAGGCAAGTTGGATTCCTATTTGAGAGTATTTACCTGTGCGTGAAACCTCCTCGAGATTGCTGTCCCTGTTGTCGCTGCTGCAGACCCGCCCGGCCTGGACCGGGGCGGAGCTGGCCGCGCGCCTGGAGGTGAGCGGCCGGACCATTCGCAACGACGTCGACCGGCTCCGCGAGCTCGGGTACCCGATCGACGCGACCCGTGGGCCGGCCGGGCACTACCAGCTCGGGATCGGCGCGAAGATGCCGCCGCTGTTGTTGGACGACGAAGAGGCCGTCGCGGTTGCCGTCGGTTTGCGGACCGGCGCCGGCGTCAGCGGGATGGAGGAGAGCAGCGGGCGCGCGCTGGCGAAGCTGGAGCAGGTCCTGCCGCATCGGCTCCGCCGGCAGGTCAACGCGATCCATACGACGCTGAGCAAGGGCCCGGACAACACCGGGTCGAACGTGCCGGACCCGGAGGTCGACCCGGTCGTCGTCACCACGATCGCCGCCGCGATCCGGGACGAGCACTACCTGCGCTTCGAGTACGCCGTACCGGAGGCCGAACCAGGGTTCCCGATCCTGGTCGAGCCGTACCGGTTGATGAGCTGGCAGCGCTACTGGTACCTGGTCGCGCGCGACGAGAAAGGGGCCTGGCGCACCTATCGGGTCGACTGGATGAACTTGCGGATGGCAACGGGTCGGCGGTACCAGCCGCGGCCGATGCCGAACGACGACTACACCGACTTCGTACTGCGCGACGTGGCAACGACCGGGTGGAAGGTGCACGCGAGGGTCACCGTCTTCGCGTCGGCCGAGGAGGTGCTGTCCCGGATCCACGCTGCTGTTGGGGTTGTGGAGCCGGTCGACGATCAGAGTTGCGTGCTGGTGACCGGCGCGGAGTCACTCGAGGTGGTTGCCGTGTACATCGGGATGCTCGGCATCGACTTCCGGGTCACGGCCCCGGAGGCCCTGGTCGAGCACCTTCGGGTGATCGGCCGGCGGTACCTGCAGGCGGCGGATCCGACGCGTTAAAGGCCGTTCTGCTTGAGGAAGGCGACTGTTCTGGCCATGGACGTGGGCCAGGCCGGGCCGAAGGCGTGTTCTTCGCCGGGGTAGGTGTACATCGACGCGGAAGCGCCAGCCTTCTTGAGGGCGGCGAGGGTGGTGGTGGACCACGCGATCGGGCAGGTGGAGTCGGCCGTGCCGTGGTGGATGAGGATCGGGTCGGTGACGCGGTCGAAGAAGTTGACGGGGGAGACGTTGCGCCAGAACGTCGGGTTGGCGGTGGGGGTGCCGTGGGCTCGGGTGATGGCTGCGGCGGTGGGGGTGTCCGAGCGGGTCCAGCGGTTGAAGTTGTCGGCGGTGGTTGAGCTGACCGGGGCGAAGACGACGGCGGCCTTGACCAGGCCGGGCTTCGAGACCAGGACGTTGTAGGTGACGCCGCCGCCCATCGAGCGGCCGAGCATGCCGATGCGGGCTGGGTCGACGTACTGGGAAGTGCGGAGCGCGAGGACCGCGTTGATTGCGTCCTCGGTGTAGCCGAGGCGGAGGTTGACCTCGGACGACGGGTCCTTCGACGACTGCGCGTGGTTGCGGTAGTCCGTGTGCAGTACGACGTACCCGCGGCGCGCGAGGTAGTCCTGCTCGCGCATCAGACCGCGGCCGTTGGTGTAGATCGACAGGTCGATGTGGCCGTGGTTGAGCACCAGCGCGGGATGCGGCCCGGGGGTCGACGGGACGTTGAGGATGCCGGAGATCGTCAGGGAACCGCTGGGGTAGGTGACGAAGTACCTCGTGTACGCCGGGTTGCGGGCCAGCACGCGGCCCAAGCGAAGAGGGCCCCCGGTGAACTTCTTCGCCGCCAACGCCTGCAGCGACACCGGGTCAGGAGCCGGCGCTGCAGGGGTGGAGGGTGGCGGCGAAGAAGGGCGAACGGATGGTGGTGGTGCGGGTGTCGAACTGGCCGTCGTACTCGGAGACGACGGAGACGACGCAGGGGGTGCCGCGTCGTCCGTCGTCGTGCAGGCGACCGCAGCCGTCATCCCGAGCGCGGCAAGCCCCGCCCACGTCATCCGCCGGTTCATCTCCCCAGTGTGTCGCCCGGTGGCGAAAGCCGTCCGAAAATCCGGGCAACGATCCGCCCCGGCGATCGAGGGCCGAGCGGGCGGTCCGAATCCGCCCTGGCGATCGAGTGGAGCGGCCGGCGGAAGCGAGTGGCCGGCCCGGTCAGGGCCGGGCCGGCCACTCGCGGGAGGACCGCGCCCCCGGTCCTCCCGGGTGTCCGGCGATCCGGGACCGGCCTGGGGCAGAGGCTGCCGGTCCCGGCGTGCCCTACCGCCGGACGGTGAGCTGGGCCGTGAGGTGGCCCAGCGTCAGGGGGTAGGTACCGGCGACGGGACTACGGAAGGTGAACGTCACCTGGACGTCGCGACCGCTCTTCAGCGAGACCGTCTGGGTCGCGACCGCGGCGCCGTTCAGAGTCAGAGCCGCCGTGTAGCTCCCGTTCGCCTCACCCACGTTCTTCACGTACGCCGTAGCGGTGACCCGCTGGCCCGCGCGCACCGTGTGCGGGCTCACCGACAAGTCGGTCAGCGCCCACTGTGCCTCCGGCCCGGCGACCAGGTCGTGCACGAAGACGTCGGAGCGGTGGTTCGTGTCGCCGCCGACCAGGTTCGTCGACGTGCTCTGGAAGGACACGTACCGCCCGTTGCCGCTGAGATGCGGCAGCTCGGACCGCCCGTCACCCTGGACGCCGAGCGGCCCGCCCGACACCAGCGTCGTGGTCTTGGCCGCCAGGTCGCGGACGAAGATGTCCGGCTTCGCGTTGCTGTCACCGGCCACCAGGTTCGTCGCGTCGCTGTAGAACGCGACCTTGGAACCGTCCGCGCTCGGGGACGCCGCGAACGACCAGTCGTTGCCCTCAGCCCCTGTTCCGGAGGTCGTCGCCCGCTCCGCCGTTCCGGTTCGCAGGTCGTACACGTAAACGTGATTGACCCACGACGGCGCGCTGCGGTTCTCGAAGACCACCTTGGTCCCGTCGGCGGTGATCAGCGGCGACGAGTACTCCCCGTCAAGTCCCGGTACGACGATCCGTCGCGTCGTGCCGGCCTGGCGGTCCCGGACGAACAGGTCACGCTGGAACTCGACGTCCTCGCCGCCCAGGTTGCTCGCGTCACTGGCGAACGCGACGTACCGTCCGTCGCCGCTGATCGACTGCTCGCGCGAACCGCCGTTGCCGCCGGTCCCGTCCGGCGCGACCGAGATCCGCGAGGTGGTCCCGGTCCGCAGGTCGCGGACGAACACGTCGGTCTGCTGGTTCGTGTCACCGGCGACCAGGTCGCTCGCGTCGCTGTTGAAGGTGACGAGGTTGCCGTCGGCACTGAACGACGGAGGCCCGGACAACCCGTTGCCCGGAGCACCCGACGGCGTGACCGAGACCAGCTTCGTCGTCCCGGTGACCCGGTCGTGGACGAACGTGTCGGTCTGCCCGTTGGTGTCTCCGGCCACGAGGTTCGACGCGCCGCTGTTGAAGCCGACGTACCGGCCGTCGGTGCTGAGCGTCGGGGACAGCGAGAAGCTGTTGCCCTGCTCACCGGTCGACGAGACCGAGACGCGCTCGACCGCACCGGTCCTGCGGTCGGTGACGAAGATGTCGAGATCGCTGTTGGTGTCGTTCGGGACCAGGTTGGACGACGCGGTGGCGTACGCGACCACGCTGCCGTCCGCGTTCAGCTCCGGCCACCAGATGTCCGAGTTGCCCTGGCCGCCGTCGGCCGACACCGAGGGGCGCTCGGTCGGGAAGGGCTTCGGCAGCGCGAGGTCGAGCCGGGCCTGGGTCCGGACGGCGACCTGCGCCGGCGTCGTCCGGGAGATCCCGGGCGCGTTCGCAACGACCTGGTAGGTGCCCTCGGGCACGTCGCGGATCGTGTACCGCCCGTCCCGGTCGGTGGTCGCGACCAGCTTGTCCAGGACGTCCTGGACCTCAACCGTTGCCCCGGGCACCGTGCTCCGGGTTGGTCCGTAGGTCACCTTGCCGGTGATGGTTCCCCAGCGGGTCCGATCGAGGCCGACCCGTACGTCGGTCAGCCGGTCGGCCCGGACCTTGGCGGTCGCGGTCGTGCTGCGGTAGCCGAAGCGGGACAGCGTCAGCGTGTAGGTGCCCGGGGCAACGCGCAGTTCGAAGTTGCCGTCGGCATCCGTGGTGACCTTGCGGCCGTTCGGCAAGGAGACGGTCGCGCCGGCCAGCACCGACTTGCCGTCCTTGACCACCCCGTGGATCCCGCTCTGCAGGCCGGCTTCGGTCACCGCGGCGAACGCGTCGATCCGGCCGAGGCCGACCCGGTCGTTCGGCACCGCGCCGTACCGGGTGTCGCTGACCGCCGTGCCGGCCAGGATGTCCAGTGCCTCGTCGACCGACAGGTCCGGACGGGCCTGCAGCATCAGCGCGACGGTGCCGGAGACGTGCGGGGTCGCCATCGAGGTGCCGCTCAGCTCGCCGTACGAACCGTTGGGCAGCGTCGAGTAGACGTCGACGCCCGGCGCGGAGATGTCCGGTACGACGAACGACGCGGGCCACTCGCCCGGTGCGTCGATCCAGTCGGTGCGCTGGACGGTGCCACCGCAGGACCAGTCGGGGACGTCGTCGTTGGCGTCGGTCGCGCCGACGCTGACCGACTCGTAGATGTTGCCGGGACTGGACGAACCGCCGGGCAGGCACTCGTTGCCGATCGCGAACGCCGGGAACACGCCGGCGCGGTAGATGTTGCGGACGGGCTCGATCATCTCGTCCTCGAAGCCCTCGGCGCCCAGCGACATGCTCACCACGTCGGCCGGCTCACCGGCCGGGTTGCCGTCGGCGTCGTACGGCGCGATCGCCCACTCCATGCCGGCGATCACCTGCGCGAGCGAGCCGGACCCGTTGGGGATGACCAGGCCGGCCATCAGTTCGGCGCCGGGGGCGACGCCGATCCGGGTGCCCGAGGTGTTGCCTCCGGCAATCGTTCCGGCGACGTGCGTGCCGTGGTAGCTGCTGTCGTGCGGCTGCGAGTGAATCGGCTCGCCGCCGCTGCCGAACTCGATCCAGCCGCCCGGGTGCTCCGGGTCGCTCGCGTCGTCGCTGACCAGCTTGCCGGCCAGGTCGGGGTGCGTGGGGTCGATCCCGGTGTCGAGGATCGCGACCCGGACGCCGTCGCCGGTCAGGCCGCGCTCGGTCTGGACGCGGTCGGCGCCGATCTTGGCCAGGCCCCAGGTCGAGTCGTCGGTCTCGGTGGTGGCGACCGGTTTGTCGTCGGGGGCGGTGAACTCGAAGTTCGGGATGATCCGGTCGACCAGTGGGTTGGTCGCGAGTGTCTGGAGGGTCTGCGGGGTCGCGCGGACGAGGACCATGTTCTTCAGCCAGAAGGTGCTCACGACCTCGTCGCCGAGCGCGCGGACGGTGTCGAGGACGGGCTGCTGGGTTGCGTCGGCCTGTGCCTGCAACTGTGCCGGGACCTGAGCGGGCGTGGCGGGAGAGTCAGGAGAGGCCAGTACGACGGCCGCCTCGACGCGGCCGTCGACCGAACGGTGCTTGGGGCTGTCGAGCAGGGAGGGGTCGATCTTGCCGCGGACCCGCTCGGCCGGGCCGCCGTCGGCGAGCGAGCTCGCCGGGGCGCGCATCGACGTCCCCAGGGGCAGGCCGGGTGTGGTGGCGCCGGCGAGAGTCGGTGAGATCAGCAGCGGTACGGCGAGCAGGGCCGACGCGGTGAGGCGGCGACGGGCTGGGAAGGGCATAGGGGGCTCCTCGGGGCCCGGCGCGCACGACAGCAGCGGGCCGCGGGATTTCCGCGGTCCGTGCGGGGGCGGCCGGACGGTCGGGCGATCACAGATCGGGCGGACGGGGTGGGACAAGAAGAGGGAGAAAAGAAGCGACGAGGCGGACGGTTCGGCGCGGGCGGGACCGGGTCGGCACTGAACCGGTTCGAGAACATTGGCATCCGAACTATGCACTGACAAGCTGTTCCGGCGACGACTTCCGGTCACGTGACGGGTTTACGACAAGGGGTGGAACCGTGCTGGAGACGATCGGACTGGGACCGGCCGACGAGGAGATCTACCACGCGCTGGTCCGACGTTCCCGTGCGACGGTGCCCGAACTGGTCGCCGACACCGGTACGACGGCCGCCGCCGTCCGCCGGTCGCTCGCGGTCCTGGCCGACCTGGGCCTGGCCTCGCGGCCGGCGGGCCGGCCGGCGCGCTACGTCGCCGGCTCGCCGGACAGCGCGGTCGAGTCGATCCTGCGGCAGCGCGAGAGCGAACTGCACGTCGTCCGCGGGCACGTCCGGACACTGATGGAGATGTACCGGGCGGGCTCGCGGTTCAACCACCCGGGTGAGCTGGTCGAGGTGATCTCCGGCCGCGACGAGGTGAACCACCGCTGGGTCGAGATGCAGCGCAACACGCGCACCGAGATGCGCGGGTTCGACCGTCCGCCGTACGCCGCTCCGCAGGCGCACACCGAGTCGAACCCGGTCGAGCTGGACCTGCTGCGGCGCGGGGTGAAGTACCGGGTGATCTACGACCGGACGGTGCTCGAGCTGCCGGGCTGGCTGGCCGACGTGACGCGCGGGATGAAGCACGGCGAGCAGGCCCGGATCGCGCCGGACCTGCCGATGAAGCTGGGCATCTCCGACGACCGGCTGGCGATCATCCCGTTGCTGCGGACGGGCGACGACGCCGTCACCGCGTCGTACCTGATCCATCCCTCGCCGCTGCTCGACGCGCTGGTCGCGCTCTTCGACTTGGCCTGGGAGCGCAGCGTGCCGGTGCGGCTGAGTGCGCTGGATGTGGACGAGAGCGAGGAGACGTTGTCGTCGGAGGAGGTCAAGCTGCTCACGCTGCTGGCCTCCGGCGCGACAGACAAGGCGGCGAGCCGGGCCCTCGGCTGGAGCGAGCGGACGGTCCAGCGGCACGTGATGCGGTTGTCCCAGCGAGTCGGAGCCCAGACCCGGTTCCAGCTGGCGATGGAAGCGACCCGCCGCGACTGGATCTAGCCGAGCCAGCTCAGGCTCGACGCCGTGTCGACGGTCGGCTTGTACTCGGCCGCGACGACCCCGGAGTACCCGGCTGACTTCAGGGCATCCAGAACCCCGCCGAAGTCGACCGATCCCGAGCCCGGTTCGCCCCGGCCGGGGGTGTCGGCCAGCTGGACGTGCGCGAGATCCGAGCCCAGAGCGGCGGCAGCGGAAACCAGGTCCACCCCGTTGCTCCCGAGGTGGAACGTGTCGAACAGCAGCGACAGGTTCGGCACGTCTTTCAGTGGCCCGTCGAGCAGTTCCAGTACGTCGGTTGCCGTCGGCAACGGATAGCGCCCGTTCAGTCCCGAGGTCAGCGGCTCGATCAGCACCGTCCCCCCGAAACCGGCGACCGCCGAGGCCGCCGACCGGATCGCCTCGACCGCACAGGCCTCCTGCTCGGCGGCGGACCATCGGTCGTCGAGCTGCCCGTACAGCAGGTTGAACAGCCGGCACCCGGTCCGCTCCGCGATCTCCACCATCTGGGAGATGTTCGCCGCGAGCTCCTCCTGCCGGTCCGGGTGCGAGGCGACGCCGCGTTCGCCGCCGGGGATGTCGCCGCCGTAGAAGTTCAGCGCGCTCAGCGTCACGCCCGCCGACTTCAGCGCGGTCACCAGCAGGTCGATCTCGGCCGGTGACGCGGTCGGGCCGGGGAAGGGCCACCACGACTCGACCAGGCGGAATCCGCGGCGGGCGGCCGCGGCGTACCGGTCCAGGTAAGGCAGCTCGGTGAAGAGCATCGACACGTTGGCGCTGACCTCGAAGCCGCGGAAATCCATGCGAAAAGGCTAGCACCAGCTCTTGCCACTCATGCAATCTTGTCTAACAATCTCACCCATAGCCAATCCCAGGAGGAGCCGCCGCATGCGCACCGATCCTGACCAAGCGCCCCTGAGCACCGACCGGACCCGGACGCCGGACTGGCCGGAGCGGGCCACCCGCTGGGCGCAGATCACGCTGGCCGAGGACGACCCGCTGCACTTCGACGTCGACTTCTGGCTCGACCTGATGCGCGACAGCCGGTCCAACGCGACGTGCATCAGCGCCGGCGGCTACATCGCCTACTATCCGACGCAGCTGGAGTACCACTACCGCAGCCAGTTCCTCGGCGACACCGACCCGTTCGGCGCGCTCGTCGACGGCGCCCGCGAACTCGGCATGAGCGTGATGGCCCGCGTCGACCCGCACGCGATCCACGCCGACGCGGCCGCGGCGCACCCGGAGTGGCTGGCCCGCGACATCGACGGCAACGCGCTCGAGCACTGGGCGCACCCGAACATCTGGCTGACCTGCGCGTTCACCGGGTACCACCGGGAGTTCATCACCGAGGTGGCGCGCGAGATCGTCCGCGAGTACGACGTCGACGCGATCTTTGCGAACCGCTGGGAGGGCTTCGGCGGCATCTCCTACAGCGACGCCGCGCGCAAGTCGTTCCGCGACGAGACCGGCCTCGACCTGCCGGCCGCGGAGCACCAGGAGAACTGGCACGAGTACGTCGGATGGCGCCGTCGGCAACTAAGCCAACTGGTCTCGATCTGGGACGAGGCGGTCCGCGATCTCCGTCCGCACACCCGCTTCATCCCCAACCTCGGCGCGCTCGCGGCCCGCGACCTGGATCGCGCGCTGGTCGAGAAGCACTACCCGATCTTCTTCATCGACAAGCAGGGCCGCTCCGGCATCGAGGCTCCCTGGGCCGCGGGCCGCAACGGTAAACGCAATCGCGGCGTCTTCCCCGATCGCCCGGTCCGGCTGATCACGTCGGTCGGTCCCGAGCACCACCAGTACCGCTGGAAGGACTCGGTCGCGCCGGCCGAGGAGGTGAAGACCTGGATCGTCGACGGGTTCGCCCAGGGCGCATTGCCGTGGTTCACCAAGTTCAACGCGAGCGTCCCGGACCACCGCTGGGTACCGCCGATCGTCGACGCGTTCAACCTGCACGCCAAGGTCGAGCCGGTCCTGAAGGATCTCCGCATCACCGCCGAGGTCGCGCTGATCGATCCGACGCGCGCCGGGCAGCTCCGTACGCCGGACGGCCTCGGCCACGAGGACGGCTTCTACCAGGCGCTCGTCGAGGCGCGGGTGCCGTTCGAGTTCATCTCGGATCAGGAGCTGACGCCGGCCAGGCTCGCGCCGTACAAGGTGATCGTGCTGGCCAACGCCGAGCAGCTCGGCGACGACCAGCTGACTCAGCTCAAGGCCTACGTCCAAGCAGGCGGATCGCTCGTCGCGGCGTACCAGACCTCCCTGTACGACGAACGCGGGCGCGCCCGCGACGACTTCGGTCTCGGGGACGTCCTCGGGGTCAAGCTCGAAGAGCCCGCGCGTCAGGTGAAGAACAACTACATCGCGCTCACCGGCGAGCACCGCCTCAACCAGGGCTACGACGGGACGACCCGGATCATCGGCGGCACCCACATCCTGGGGGTCGAGGCAACCAACGACGCTCAGGTCCCGTTCCGCTTCATCCCCGACTTCCCGGACCTGCCGATGGAGGAGGTCTATCCCCGCGAGGCTCCGGACCGGCCCGCGGTGATCTGCCGCGAGCACGCCGGCGGTGGGCGGACCGTGTACTTCCCGTTCAACCTCGGCGCGATCTTCTGGGAAGCGCTCCAGAGCGACCACGGCCAACTCGTCGCCAACGCGGTGTCGTGGGCCCTGGGCAAGGATCCCGAGGTCACCGTCGAGGGCGCCGGGCTGGTCGACCTCGCTGTCCACCGCGGAGCCGAGGAGGTGGCCGTTGCCTTGGTCAACCTCACCAATCCGATGGCCATGCGCGGTCCGATCCGCGAAACGTTGCCGTTGCCCCCGCAAACCGTGTCGGTCGTCGTACCGGGCAACAAAGTCAAGGCCCGGCTACTGGTCGCGGAGGTCGACGTCGAGGCGACGGTCGAGAACGGCCGGGCGGTGGTGACGATCCCGACGGCGGGCCTGCTGGAGATCGTGCACCTGGACTGGAGGTCGTGATGCGCATCGGGTTCGTCGGGCTCGGAGTGATGGGTACGCCGATGGCGGCCAACCTCATTGCTGAAGGTCACGACTTGTTCCTGTACCGCGGTCGCGAAGGCCTCGGCGGCACACACTGCAGCTCGGCAGCGGAGGCAGCGGCCGAGGCCGAGGTGGTGATCCTGATGTTGCCGGACACCCCCGATGTCGAGAACGCGCTGTTCGGTCCCGAAGGAGTTGCCGAGGGCATCAAGCCGGGCACGCTGGTGATCGACATGAGCTCGATCTCGCCGACCGCGACCAAGGAGTTCGCGCAGCGGCTCGAGGGCTGCGACTACCTCGACGCCCCGGTCTCCGGCGGCGAGGTCGGAGCGCAGCAGGCGACGCTGACGATCATGGTCGGCGGCGACCCCGAGGTGTTCGAGAAGGCCAAGCCGCTGTTCGAGACGCTCGGCAAGAACATCACGCTGATCGGCGCGACCGGCGCCGGGCAGACCGCGAAGGTGGCCAACCAGATCGTCGTCGGGCTGACCATCGAGGCGGTCGCGGAAGCGCTGCTGTTCGCCGAGAAGACCGGCGCCGATCCTGCGGTGGTGAGGCAGGCCTTGATGGGCGGGTTCGCCCAGTCGCGGATCCTCGAGCTGCACGGCGAGCGGATGGTGAACGAGACGTTCGACCCCGGCTTCCGGATCCGTCTGCACCGCAAGGACCTGGCGCTCGCCGTCCAGGCAGCGGCCGAGCTCGATCTCGCGCTGCCGAACACGGCCGCGACGCAGCAGTTGATGAACGCCGCGATCGCCGACGGCGACGGTGATCTCGATCATTCGGCGCTCTACAAGACGCTGAGGCGATCATGAGTCGGCTCTGGTGGCAGGACCCGTTCCGGATGTTCCAGACCAACCTGCGCGAGATCGACGTCGGCCTGGACGTCGAGGAGGTGCTGGACTACCTGGTGGAGTTCGGCGCCGACACTTGGCTGCTGAGCGTCGGCGGCATCCTGTCGAACTACCCGACCGACCTCGACTTCCAGACCCGCAACCCGTACCTGTCCCAGCGCGCCTCCGGCGACCTTGTCGGCGACGCGGTGAAGGCGGCCGGACGGCGAGGCATCCGCGTGATGGGCCGGATGGACTTCTCCAAGATCGACCACCGGCGCGCCGAGCAGCACCCGGACTGGTGCTTCGTCGACGCGGCCGGCGATCCGCAGGTCTACAACGGCCTGGCCAGCGTCTGCCCGAGCGGCGACTACTACCAGGGCAGGCTGTTCGACGTACTGGACGAGGTCCTCGACCGCTATCCCGTCGACGGCTTCTTCTGCAACTGGATGTCGTTCAACGAGGTCGACTACAGCCGCGCCTACCGCGGCGTGTGCCACTGCCTCGCCTGCATGAGCCGGTACGCCGAGTACGCGCCGGGCGAGAGCCTGCCCGAGGACAAGGAGTCGCCCGGGTACGAGACGTGGCAGCGGTTCGCCCGGGAGATCCTCGCGGATCTGACCGGCCGGATCCGCGACCACCTCGCGCGGCGACGTCCGGAGGCGCCGCTCGTGCTGGGCGATCGCGCGGACATCGTCTTCCACGAGGCGAACAACGCCGTCGGCCGGCAACTGTGGCACCACCGGACCAGCGAGGCCGTGAGCTCCGCGAAGAGCTTCCGCCCGACGGTCCCGGTCCTGACGAACTCGGTCGGCTTCGTCGACATGCCGTACCGGATGGCCGGTGAGGAGCCGCACCACTTCGCGCAGTACCTGGTGCAGGCGATCGCGCGCGGCGCCAATCCGTCGACGTACATCATGGGTACGCCGAAGGACAATCCGTACGAGTGCCTGAAGGTCGCGGGGGAGCTGACACGTTTCCATCGCGATCACCACGACGTCTATCGCGAGCTCGTGCCGGCGGCGAAGACCTTGCTGGTGCGGCCGGACCAGTTCAAGTCGGGTGCGACGCGGGAGTTCCAGGGGCTCTATCTCGCGTTGCTGCAACGGCATGTGCCGTTCGACGTGCTGCCGGAGGAGCGGCTCGGCGACATCGAGCTCGGCCGGTACGACGTGGTGGTACTGCCCGATCTCGGGCCGCTCAACGATGCGGCGGCCCTCGACCGGTACTGCGCGGCCGGCGGCTCGGTGGTTGCTACGGGCAACAGCGGGATCGTTGCCGAGGAGATCCAGTTGGAGTGCTTGCCGGCGGCAAGACGCCTGGCGAGTCACGACACCGAGGAAGCCGTGAGGTCCCTGCATCTGCGGACCGAGTACGGCGTGGTGCCGGTGGTCGGGGCGTTCGACCTGGTCGAGCCGTCGCCTGAGGCCGAGATCGGGCAGAGAGCGCTTTCGCGCGCGCCGTACGGGCCGCCGGAGAAGTGCTACGGGCATCTCGAGCTGGAGCACGCCGGGCGCCTGCGGGCGTCGTACGGGGAAGGCCGGGCGGTGATGCTGCCGTGGACGGTCGGGCGGGCGTACCGCGAGGTCGGGCTGAGCGCGCATCGCGAGCTGGTGGTCGACGAGGTGCTGTGGGCGGGTGGGCAGCAGGTCGAGACCGGGCTGCCGGAGCAGGTCGAGATCGTGCTCGGTGAGTCGGCGGCGGGACGGGTGATCCACCTGCTGAACAGGTCGGGAGATGCCGATCAGAGGTTCGCTGAGCCGTTGTTGCTTCCGCCGACTTGGTTGGTGGTGCCCCAGATGCCCGGCCGGCAAGTGCCCACCGAGCTCCGAGCGCTGCGGGCCGACGTACGGCTGCCGGTCGTGGACGGGCGAGTGGAGCTACCGGCGATCGGGCTCTTCGAGACGCTGGTCTTTGACAAATTGTCAAACAACTATGCATGACCTCTTGACCGTCATGTATCGGAAACAAACAATGAAGCCACCCTGAGGAAACGGGAGACCGTGATGACCGGACTGGATCGGCGAGGGTTTCTGAAGCTCGCCCTGGGGACGACGGCAGCGAGCCTGTCCGTGGCGGCGGTGGCCGGCTGCGGCGGAAGTGGCGGGGGCGGCGAAGGCGGCGGCAAGACGACGCTGCGGTACGCCTGGTGGGGCAACAACATCCGCCAGCAGAACTACACCAAGGCGCTGCAGCAGTTCAGCACCGCCAACAGCGACATCGGCATCGAGCCGGAGTTCGCCGAGTACAGCGCGTTCCAGGAGCGGATGACCACGCAGATCGCGGCGCGCGACGTCCCGGACATCTTCTGGATCGCGTCGCCGCAGGTGATGACGTACGCGAAGAGCAAGCTGTACCGCAAGCTCGACGACGTCCCGACGCTGAACTGGGGCGACTACAGCAAGGAGGACCTGGAGACCTTCAAGCTGGGCGGCGAGCTGAACACGATGCCGTTCGCGATCTTCGTGCCGGTGATCCGCTACAACGAGACCGTCGCGAAGGCCGACGGCGTCACGCTGCCGGCGGACGGCGCGGGCTGGAACTGGAACGCGCTGTCTGAGCTGCTCATCTCGTACAGCAAGGACAACCCCGCCAAGCGCAAGGGCACGCCGTACGCGCCGGACCACGACCTCACCTTCGAGGCCTGGCTACGGCAGCGCGGCGAGCAGTTGTGGACCGAGGACGGCCAGGTCGGCTTCACCGCGGACGGTCTCGGCAGCTGGCTGGAGTGGTGGGAGAAGCTCCGCAAGGCCGGGGCCGCGCTCTCGCTCAGCGAGCAGGAGGGCATGGGCCCGGACTGGGCGCAGGTCGGCAAGAAGGTCCTGGTGAACTTCGGCAACTCCAACCACATCATCGACGATGCGAAAATGTTCCCGCAGGAGAAGTTCCGGCTGCGCGCGATGCCGGTCGACGCCAATGCCGTGGCCGGGCACAAGTACCTGTACTTCCCGCGGATGGCGATCTACCAGCGCATCGACGACGACAAGCTCGAGGCGGCCGGCAAGGTGCTCGACTACAACGTCAACAACGCCGAGATGCTGAAGACGGTCCGGCTGACGATGGGCGCGCCGACCAACCCGAAGGTCGCCGAGCAGGCGGTCGCGTTCGCCAGCGCGGACGAGAAGGAGATGCTCGCGGTGGTCGCCACCGACCGCGCCGCGCAGCGCAAGCCGCGGTTCGAGGCGCCGCCCGGGTCGAGCACCTGGCGGACCACGATGGCGCGGATCTGCGAGGAGATCGCGCTCGGCAAGCGCAGTGTGTCCGACGGCTCGGCGAAGATGATCGAGGAGATCGCGGCCGGCATCAAGCGAGCGCAATGACCACGCTCACCGAGGCCGAGCCTGCGATGGACAAGCCGCCGGAGACTCCGCGGAAGCGACCGGCCTTCCACCTCAACCGGCAGGGCCGGGCGGCGCACGTCTTCCTGATCCCGTGGCAGCTCGGCTTCCTGCTGATCACGGCGATCCCGCTCTTCGCGTCGCTCTACCTGGCCTTCACCGACTACGACATCCTCAACCCGCCGGAGTGGTCGGGTCTGGAGAACTTCCGCCGGATGGTGCACGACGACCAGTTCTGGGCGTCGGTCAAGGTCACTCTCGTGTACGTCGTGGTGTCGGTCCCGCTGCAGCTCGGCTTCGCGTTGCTGCTGGCCCTGATTCTCGATCGCGGGCTGAGCGGCCTGGCCTTCTACCGCAGCGCCTTCTACCTGCCGTCGTTGCTCGGGACCAGCGTCGCGATCGCCATCTTGTGGCGGGAGATCTTCGGCGACGCGGGCCTGATCAACAAGGGCCTGGCGGTGATCGGGATCGACGGCGAGAGCTGGCTGCAGAACCCGAAGACCGCGCTCGCCACGCTGATCATCCTGAACGTGTGGACGTTCGGCTCGCCGATGGTGATCTTCCTGGCCGGCCTGCGGCAGATCCCCGACGAGCTGTACGAGGCGGCGAAGGTGGACGGCGCGGGCGTCGTCCGGCAGTTCACCCACGTCACGATCCCGCTGCTGACGCCGATCATCTTCTTCAACCTGATCCTGCAGACGATCGGCGCGTTCCAGACCTTCACCCAGGCCCACATCATCAGCGGCGGCACCGGCGGCCCGGCGAACTCGACGCTGTTCTACACGCTGTACGTGTACCAGCAGGGATTCGTCGCCTTCGACATGGGCTACGCGTCGGCGCTGGCCTGGGTGCTGATGGCCGTGATCGGCCTGGTCACCGCGCTGCACTTCGTCGCGTCCAAGTACTGGGTCTTCTACGGAGACAACTGATGACCGCCACTCTGACCCCGGCCCCGCTGCTGCGTCAGCGCCGGATCAGGTCCGCGCTGAAGCACACCGGGCTGCTGATCTTCGTCGCGTTCATGGTCTACCCGCTGGTCTGGATGGTGGTCAGCGCGTTCAAGCCGGCCGACCAGATCCTGACCGACCCCGGGCTGATCCCGAAGGACCTCACGCTGGACAACTTCAAGGAAGGCTGGCACGCGCTGAACCGGCCGTTCTCGGTGTTCTTCCTGAACTCGTTGCTGGTCACGCTCGGCTCGATCGTCGGCAACCTGTTCAGTTGCTCGCTGACGGCGTACGCGCTGGCCCGGCTGCAGTTCCGGATGCGCAAGGTGTACTTCGCGATCACGCTGGCGTCGGTGATGCTGCCGTTCCACGTGCTGGTGATCCCGCAGTACATCTTCTTCTCGCAGTTCGACCTGGTGAACACCTACTGGCCGCTGCTGATCCCGAAGTTCCTGGCCACCGACGCGTTCTTCGTGTTCCTGATGGTGCAGTTCATCCGGACGCTGCCGCGCGAGCTCGACCGGGCCGCCTGGATCGACGGCGCCGGGCCGTTCCTGACCTTCTGGTACGTCGTGCTGCCGCTGATGCGGCCGGCCCTGGTGACCACGACGATCTTCACCTTCATCTGGACCTGGAACGACTTCTTCGTCCCGCTGATCTACCTGACCCGGACGCAGGTGTTCACTGTTCCGGTGGCGCTGAACTCGATGGTCGACTCCGAGACGCAGAGCGGCGTGGGCATGCTGTTCGCGATGTCGCTGCTCTCGTTGCTGCCGATCCTGGTCTTCTTCGCCTTCGCCCAGAAGTACCTGATCCGAGGCATCGCGACGACGGGACTCAAATGATCGTTGTAGTGGGCAAGCACCGGCCGGACCTGGTGGAAGTTGCTGCCGGCACCGAGCTGCGGTTCGTCGACGGCTCCGACGACGTGCCGTTGGAGTCGGTCGAAGCGGTGATCGGCCGGATCCCGCCGGATCTGTTGGCGAAGGCACCGAAGCTGCGCTGGGTGCACAGCCCGGCCGCGGGCGTCGACGCGGATCTGTCGCCGGAGATGCTCGCGTCGGACGTCGTCCTGACGTCGTCGGTCGGCAACGGCGCGATCCCGCTGGCGGAGCACTCGATGCTGCTCATGCTGATGCTGAACCGGGAAGTCCCGCGCTGGCTGAAGGCGCAGGCCGAGCACCGCTGGGAGCGCTTCACGCACGGGGAGCTGGCCGGCCTGACGCTCGGGATCTACGGGCTCGGTCACTCGGGGATCGATCTCGCGCGCAAGGCCGAGGCCTTTCACATGCGCGTGATCGGCGTACGACGACGGGTCGGCGAGCCTTCGCCGTACGTCGAGCAGGTGTCCTTCGAGCAACTGCTGGACGAGTCGGACTTCATCGTGGTGACGGCGCCTCGTACTGAAGAGACCGCCGGGCGCTTCGGCGCCGCGGAGTTCGCCCGGATCAAGGACTCGGCGTACTTCGTCTGCATCTCGCGCGGCGGCATCGCGGACGACGACGCGCTGCTGGACGCGTTGCGGACCGGGCAGATCGCGGGCGCCGGCCTGGACGCGCACGGGATCGAGCCGCTGCCGCCGGAGAGCGCGTTCTGGGACCTGCCGAACGTGATCGTGACGCCCCACAACGGCGCGACCAGTACGGGAACCGCCCGGCGTGGCGAGGAGATCGTGCGGGAGAACCTGCGACGCTTCCTGTCAGGGCAGGAACTCGTCAACATCGTCGACAAAGCCGCTGGTTACTGACGGGGGCGTCGGATGGATGGCCAGTACACTTGCCTGACCATTCGACCGGAAGGGGGTGCCCGGTGGGTACCGAATCGAGTCTGGAGCTCGGGCCGTCCTCGCTGACCGAGGCGCTCTACGAGTCGGTGCGCAAGCGCATCGTGAACGGCGACATCCCGCAGGGGGAGAAGCTCACCGAGGTCCGCCTGGCCGGCGAGTACAACGTCGCCCGGCCGACCGCGAAGGCCGTGCTCGAACGGCTGACCGCGCTCGGGCTGTTACGGCGTACGGCGCACAAGACCGCCGTCGTACCGACGCTGGACGAGGACGAGATCCGCGACCTGTTCTTCAGCCGGGTCACGATCGAGAAGGCCGCGGTCTCCACGCTCGCCGCCGGCGGCGAGGTCCCGCCGGCCGCGGCGAAGGCCCAGGTCGCGATCGAGTACGCCGCGCGCGACAAGCTCTTCGAGAACCAGGTCGAGGCCGACATCGCCTTCCACAGCGCGCTGGTCGCCGGCGTCGGCAGCCGCCGGCTGTCGCGCATGCACGAGCTGATCATCGGCGAGGTACACCTGACGATGGGCCAGTACCAGGCCCACCGCACCGCGAAGCCGTCCACCGTCGCCGCCGAGCACGCCGCGATCCTGCAGGCGATCGAGTCCGCCGACCCGACCGCCGCCGCGGAACACATGGCGTACCACCTGGAGCAGGCCCAGAGCCGCCTGCTCAGCTCGCTGCAGAAGTCCTGAGGTCGTGCCGCAGCAGCACGGTCTTGCCGTCGAACACCCGGGACTCGGTCAGCGGTAGCTCGATCCGGGCCGCGCCCGGCCGGTGGACGGGCTTGCCGCCGCCGAGCACGACCGGGTGCACGACCACGTGGTACTCGTCGAGCAGGCTCAGCTCGGCCAGCGACTGCGCGACGCTCGCGCTCCCGGTGATCAGGATGTCCTTGCCCGGCTGCTGCTTGATCGCCCGCAACTCCTCGGGCGAGCGGATCACGCCGGTGCCCCAGCCGAGGTCGTCGTCGAGCGTCGTGGAGAGCACCAGCTTCGGCGTCTCCAGCCAGAGCGGCGCGAACTCCTTCGCGTGCTCGTCCGGCTCCGGCACGTCCAGCGCGTGCGGCCAGTACGACGACATCATGGTCCAGACCGTCCGCCCGTACAGGAACAGGTCCGACCGCTCGGCCAGGCCCATCGAGTACGCGCCGAGCTCCGGCCCGAGCTGCGCCCAGTCGAACTCGCCGTTGGGGCCCTCGATGAAACCGTCGAGCGACTGGTGCACGTAGTACATGGTCTTCCGCATGATCCTGCTCCTTCGGCTTGGTTGTGCTCTCTGGTCGGAGCCGATCGGGCGGCTTTGACATCGGCTGCGGGATTGACCTGGTCGCCCGACGGCGGGAAGGTCGGAGGAGGGGAATGTGAGGTCCGGCGGCGGGGACCGCCGGTCGGGGGCGGATGGCTGGGGGATCGGCCGGTGACGTGTGAGGCCCGTTCGGCTGTGGAGGAGTCATGGGCGAGTACACGATCGAGGACCTGCGGGAGCGCACCCGCGGAGCGGTGATCGCTTCCGGCGATCCGTCGTACGAGGAAGCGCGCAAGGTCTACAACGCGATGATCGACAAGCACCCACGCGTGGTCGTGCGGTGCGAGAACGCCGGCGACGTGATGGCGACCGTCGGCTACGCGACGGCGAACGGGCTGGAGCTGGCGGTCCGGGGCGGCTCGCACAGCGTGCCCGGGTTCGGGACCGTGGACGACGGGGTGGTCTGCGATCTCGGCGCGATGCGGGCGGTGCGCGTCGATCCGGTCACCCGTACGGCGCGAGCCCTCGGCGGTGCGACGTGGGGCGACTTCAACGCCGCGACGCACGCCTTCGGGCTGGCGACGACGGGCGGGATCATCTCGACCACCGGAGTCGGCGGACTGACGCTGGGCGGCGGGATCGGGTATCTCGCGCGCGGGCTCGGGCTGTCCTGCGACAACCTGATCTCGGCCGATGTCGTGACCGCGGACGGACGGTTCCTGATCGCGAGCGAGAAGGAGCACGAGGACCTGTTCTGGGCGCTGCGCGGTGGTGGTGGCAACTTCGGTGTGGTGACCGCGTTGGAGTTCCGGCTCGAGCCGGTCGACCAGATCTACGGCGGGCCGATGCTCTTCGAGATGTCCGACGCGGCCGCTGTCGTGGCCGGCTTCCGCGACCTGATCAAGGACGCGCCGGAGGCGTTGGGCGGGTTCCCGGCGTTCCAGCTGGCGCCGCCGCTGCCGTTCATCCCGGAGGACCGGCACGGGGAGCCGTTCTGCTTGATCGTCGGCTGCTGGGCGGGCGATCTCGGCGAGGGCGAGAAGCAGATCGCGCGCTTCCGGGAGTTCGCGCCGGTGGTCGCCGAGCACGTCGGCGCGATGCCGTACCCGGCACTGAACGCGGCCTTCGACGGTCTCGTGCCGCCAGGGTTGCAGCACTACTGGAAGGCGAACTTCGTGACCGAGCTGACCGACGACGCGATCCAGGCCCACCTGCGGCACGCTCCCGGGCTGCCGGCGGTGAACTCGACCGTGCACATCTACCCGATCAACGGCGCGTGCCACCGGGTGCCGGCCGACGCGACCGCGTTCGCCTACCGCGACGCGAACTTCGCGACGGTGATCGCGGGGATGTGGCCGGATCCTGCGACGAACGACGCCGGCGTCGAGTGGGTGCGGAACTACTACGACGACGTCGCGCCGCACTCGGAGTCCGGCGGGTACGTCAACTTCATGGCCGGTGACGACCAGGGCCGGATCGCCGACAACTACAAGGGCAACTACGCGCGGCTCGTGGAGGTGAAACGCGCCTACGATCCGGGCAACGTCTTCCACCTGAACCAGAACATCGCGCCCTAGGTCGCGTCCCAGATCATCGCGTGGGCGTTGCCGACGCGGGTGAAGGTCGCCTGCGGGAACACCTCGGCGTACACCTGCTCGAACTGTTCGCGGCTGAGGTAGCGGTCGCTGACGCGGTGATCGAGCCAGGGGCCGGTCGACAGGCGGAAGATCTCCCAGGCCTCGCGGGCGCCGCGGCGGACGAGGTTGCGCAGCAACTTGCGCACCTCGTTCCCGTACAGGCGCCAGCGGGGGTTGGCCGCGCGCGGCGAGACGGTGTCGACGAGGACCACGCGGGCGCCGGGGGTTGTCGCGGCCTTGATGCGGCTGAGGGCTTCGGTGAGGTCGGAGACGTGGTGGAGGGTAGCGACGCTGAGGACGAAGTCGTAGCTGCCGTCGACGTCGCGAAGGTCGCTCTCCAGGTAGGAGATGTTGCCCCGGGCCCGCTTGCGGCGCGCGAGCCGGATCATCGCGCCCGACAGGTCGACCGCCTCGACCTGGTCGAAGTGGTCGGCGAGGAGGACGGTGTGCCGGCCGGCGCCGCAGCCGAGCTCGAGAGCTGCTTTCGTACGGCGTACTGGCTCGAGGACCGAGGGCAACCAAGCGGCGACCGGGTCGTCGGTCAGTGCCGCGAGGCGGTCGTAGCGCTCGGCCAGCCGGTTGAACGACTGGGCCTCTTCCCAGGACAGCATGCGTCTCTCCTCCACAGAAATGAGATGCCTGCCGTCCTGGAAACGTTGGCTGGAATCACAAAGTGAGGAGCCGCTGGAAGAACGCCCGGTACTTCTGGAGGGCGCCGCGGAGGTCCTCGGTCGACGGTTCGCCGTCGGACCACTGGCGTTCGAGGTCCTGGTGCTGCTGGTCGAAGGTCGCCGAGAGGCGGTTCAGCAGGTCGTCGACGAGCTTGTCGGCCTCGCTCACGGCCTGGCGCGGATCGTCGACGAAGCCTTGCTGGATGACTTCCCAGCGGGAGCGGAAGTCGACCGCGGCGTCCTCGGCGACGAGCGGTCCGTCGGTGGAGGCAGCCGGTTGCTCGGGCACGACCTCAGCCGGGGCTTCCACTCTTTCTTCTTCTTCTACTTCTTCTTGGCGTACTACAGGCTCTTCGTCGATCGGGCGGTCGGTCATGCCTGCTCCTTGGAGTTGTCGTGGTCGGTCAGCAGGGCGTCGACGAGTTGCCGGTACGCCGTGACGGCCTGGCGGAGTTGCTCGGTGTCGGCCTCGCCGCGCTCGCGCGAGACGGCGACCCGGTGGGCCGCGCGGTAGTGCTCGGCGACCTCCGGGTGGTCGACCGAGATGTCGCTGACCCGCTGGTCGAACTCGTCGACCGGGTAGCCGGCCTCGCGCATCATCCGCAGGACCAGCCGGTCGGCGTCCTCGACGGCCTGCCCCGGCTCGTCCACGAACCCGGCCTGGACCGTGTTCCACTCGGCGCGGTACCGCTCGGCGGTCTCACCGCTCAGCGGCTGTACGTCGAGCTTGGCGACGCGCCGTTCCCGTTCACGCAGATCGCGCTCGGCGGTGCGCTTGTCCCCAGACTCCTCGACGGCGTGGTCGTACTCGGGCCCGAACCTGTTCTGCAGTTGCCCGGACCGCTGGCGCTGGTAGAAAAACAGCGCCGCAGGTGAAGCACGTCAGCCGGCCACCGACGTGGTGTCGGTGACCGGCGGTGACGTGGTGTGTTCAGGCCTTCGGTGCCAGCTTGTGCACGACGATGCCGGACTTGAAGGTGGTGGTGCCGAGCAGTTCGAGGTGGGTCGCGGCCAGGTCCTGGCCGTCGAACATCCGCTGCCCGCTGGCGACGACCGGGCAGACCCAGAAGTGGTACTCGTCGACCAGCTTGTTCTCCAGCAGCGCCTGCGAGAACTCGCCGGTGCCGAACTTCAGCAGGTCGCCGCCGTCGGACTCCTTCAGCGCCCGGACGGCCTCGACGACGTCACCCTCGAGCAGTTCCGCGTTCCAGGTGGTCTCCTCGAGCGTCCGCGAGGCGACGTACTTCGGCATCGCGTTGAACTTGTCGGAGTACGGGTCGCCGCTGCGCTGCGACCAGGCCTCGGCGAAGCCCTCGTAGGTCTCCCGGCCGAGCAGCAGTGCCTCGGTGGTCTCCATCAGCTTCATGCTGTACCCCATGTACTCGTCGTCCCAGTACGGCCCGCTCCAGTCCTGCGGGTCGGAGATGATGCCGTTCAGGGTGACGAAGGTGCTCTCGACGATCTTGCGCATGATGGGTGGTTCCTCTCAGGGTTGGTACGGCGTGTGCAGGCGGGCGGTGCGGAGCGCTTTGGCCCACCAGACGAGTTGGTCGAGCGTGGTCTTGACGGAGGACTCGTAGCCGGAGCCCGGGCGCGGCCAGCTGCCGTCGGCGGCGAACTGCTCCCAGTAGCAGGGCAGGGCCACGGTGTTGCGGATGGCGACGGAGTGCAGCTCGGTGAAGATCTGCCGCAGCTGCGCGGCGGCGTACAGGCCCCCGGTCTCCCGGCCGTAGCTGACGATGGCGACCGGCTTGGCGTGCCACTCCTCGTAGTACCAGTCCAGTGCCGTCTTCAGCGGCGCCGGGAAGCTGCTGTTGTACTCCGGCGTCACCACCACGAACGCGTCGGCGGCAGCGAGCCGGGGAGCCAGTACGGCGACCTCCGCGGGCGCCGGCTCGTCGGTGTCGGTCAGTGTCGCCGGCAGGTTCGTGGCGGCCAGGTCGATCAGGTCGATGTCGAGCTCTGCACGCTTGGCTGCCTGCTGGGCGAACCAGTCGGCCACCGTGGGGCCGAAGCGCCCGCTCCGGGTACTGGCGACGATCACCGCGACGTTCAGTCTCATGTCCACCTCCGCTCTGTTGAGGAAGACTCTGCCGGAGGGCGTTTACGGTTTCTTTCCGGTCGGCTGCGAGCGGACCGAAATGTAAGGTGCGGCCATGCGATTCGGGGTGCTGGGGCCGGTAGCGGCGTGGACGGACAGTGGCGAACCGGTCACCGTGCCCGGCCTGAAGGTGCGGGCCCTGCTGGCCGACCTGCTGCTGCACGAGGGCCGTCCGGTGCCGGCGGACCGGCTGCTGGACGACCTGTGGGGCGACGACCTGCCCGGCAACCCGTCCGGCACGCTGTCCGCCAAGGTGTCCCAGTTGCGGCGGGCCTTCGAGGACGCCGAGCCGGGTTCGCGCGCGCTGGTGGTGTCAGGGCCGGCCGGTTATTCGCTGAAGGTCGACAGTGCGACGTACGACGCGCTGCAGTTCACGGCGTACCTGGAGCAGGGCCGGCTGGAGGAGGCGCTGGCGCTGTGGCGCGGCCCGGCGTACGCGGACTTCGCGGACGAGGCCTTCGTCTCGGCGACCGTGGCGCGGCTGAGCGAGCTGCGGCTAGGGGCTCAGGAGTCCTGCTATACCGACGTGAGTGCGCTGGCGGCGCTGGTCGCTGAGCATCCGTTGCGGGAGAAGCTGCGGGCCGCGCATATCAAGGCGCTGTACCGCGCTGGCCGGCAGAGCGAGGCGCTGGACAGCTACGAGCAGCTGCGCGCCTTGCTGGCCGATGAGCTGGGCCTGGACCCGAGTCCGGAGCTGGTGGCGCTGCAGCAGTCCGTGCTGACCCAGGGCCTACCGACCCGGCGGAACAACTTGCCGGCGCAGCTGACCGATCTGATCGGCCGTGGGGGTGCTCTGGCCGAGATCGATCAGCGACTGGCGGAGGACCGGCTGGTGACGCTCACCGGTCCCGGTGGAGTGGGCAAGACTCGGCTGGCGGTTGCTGCGGCTTCTGCGGCGGCCGGGAGGTACCGGGACGGCGTGACGCTGGTGGAGCTGGCGGGCATTGCCTCGGACGCGTTGGACATCACTGGCTCGCTGACTGACGCGTTGCAGGTCGCGCTGGACCTGCGGGACGTCGGTGGCGAGGACGTCGTGGACCACCTGGCCGACGTACTGGGGGAGCGGCTGCTGGTGCTCGACAACTGCGAGCACGTGATCAGTGAGGTCGCTGCGTTGACCGACCGGCTGCTGGCGGCTGCTCCTGGGCTGCGGGTCCTGGCGACGAGTCGGGAACCGTTGGGGCTGACCGGTGAGGCCGTGTGGAACGTGCCGACGCTGGAGGTGCCGTCGCTCGGCTCCTCGGTCGGTGCCTTGGAGGAGTCGACCGCGGTGCAGCTCTTCGTCGCGCGGGCAGCTGCCGCAGACCGGGGCTTCGTGCTGACTGATGAGAACGCGTCGGCTGTCGCGGTGCTGTGTCGGCGGCTCGACGGGATCCCGCTGGCGCTGGAACTCGCTGCGACTCGTGTGCGGGCTCTCGGGGTTGTGGGGCTCGTTGCACGGCTCGACGACCGGTTCAGGCTGCTGGCGACGGGCCATCGAGGTGCGGCGCCGCGGCAGCAGACGCTGATGGCGATGATCGACTGGTCGTGGGAGCTGCTGAGTCCTGAGGAGCAGGTCGTCCTGCGGCGTCTCGCTGTGCACGCTGACGGCTGTACGCCGGAGGCGGCCGAGGCGGTCTGCGGTGTGGATGTGCTCGACGTACTGGTCCGCCTGGTCGACCGGTCGCTCGTCGTACCGGTGGCTGGTGCTGACGGGATGCGGTACCGGTTGCTGGAGTCTGTGGCGGCGTACTGCGTCGACAAGCTGCACAAGGCCGGCGAGTACGAGTCAGTGCGCTTGCTGCATCGGCAGTACTACGTGGAGTTCGCTTCGGTGGCTTCCACTCACCTGTACGGCGCTGAGCAGGGTGTGTGGCTGCAGCGGCTGGACGACGAGTCCGGGAACCTGCGCAGCGCGCTGGACGGGGCTATCGCCGCAGGCGACGACGTACTGGCTCAGCAGCTCGTAGCTTCGCTCGGCTGGTACTGGTACCTGCGTGGTCGGTTCGCCGAGGCTCGGCGGTCGCTCGAGGCTGTGCCGGAGACGCCTGAGCTGATGGCGTGGCTGGCGGGCTACCTGTACCTGCACGGCGACAACGAGGCCACGGCTCTGCGGGACCGCTGCCTGGCGGACGTCGGACCGCGGTCGGTGTTCTGGATGGCCTTGCACTGCAGCGATTCCGGCGATCTGTCGCAGGCGCTGGTGATGCTGGAGCAGTGTCTGGCGACGTTCGAGCAGTCCGGTGACCGATGGGGGATTGCTGCGGTGCTGGCGGCGCGGGCGAAGCATGCGCATGTCCGGGCTGACCTGGAGGCGCTGCGGAGCGATTCGGCCGAGAGTGCTCGGTTGTTCCGCGCGCTGGGCGATCGGTGGGGGCAGCTGCAGGCGCTGGGCTGGCTTGGCTCGCACGCTGAGCTGGTCGGCGACTTCCGGGGCGCGGTGAAGTTGCACACCGAGGCGTTGCGGATGGCGGAGGAGCTGGGGCTGTGGCCGGACGTTGCGGGTGAGTACGGGTGGCTGGGGTGGACCGCCGTACGGGAAGGCGACTACGCGCAGGCGACGGCGTACGGGGAGCAGGCTTTCCAGCTGGCGATGGAGCAGGGCAACCGGCCGATGGAGTCGCTCGGTGCGCTGGTGCTGGGCTTCGCGGCTCGACGCAGTGGTGACCTGGACGTGGCCGAGAAGCGGTTGCAGAGCCTGATCGACGAGGCCCGGCGGCAGGACGACGCGGTGCTGTACCTGTCGATGGTGCTGGACGAGCTGGGCTTCCTGCTGGAGCAGCAGGGTGAGCTGGCGGCTGCGCGGGCGCTGCATGTCGAGGCGTACGAGCTGGGGGTGGAGCAGGAGTCTCGGCGGGCGATGGCGTGGTCGCTGGAGGGGATTGCGGGGACGGTGGCTGTTGCCGCGCCTGCTGTGGCTGCTCGGTGTTTGGGAGCGGCTGTTGTGGTGCGGGAGGTTGAGGGGTTGCCGGTGACCGCTGCCGAGGGGGCTGATGTGCTGCGGATCGAGGGGGCTGCTCGTGGGGTGCTGGGGTCGGCGTACGAGGTTGAGTATGCGGCTGGGCGGTTGCTGACGTTGGAAGAGGCTTACGCGTTGGTGTCTGGCGTGTAGCTAGTCAGCAAAGACGGCCGGGGCGTCGGCGACGATCCGCCGGAGCGTGCCGGTGAACTGGTCGCGCTCCTTGGCCGGCAGCTCGGTCAGCAGCTGCTCCAGCTTCTTGGTGAGCTCGTCGTGGAACCGGTTCAGGGCGTCCAGGCCCGCGTCGGTCAGCGTGACCTTCACCGCGCGCCGGTCCTGCGCGTCCGGCTGCCGTACGACGAGGCCGCGGTGCTCGGCGCGGTCGACCAGACCGGTCAGGCTGGAGCGCTCGACGCCCAGCGTGGCGGACAGCTCGGCCATGCCGGTCGGGCGGTTGCCGAGGGAGCAGAGCATCTGGGCCTGCGCGGTGGTGAGGTCGCAACCGCGCCCGACCTCGGCGTACAGGGTGTGCACGAGGTGGGTGAGGCGGACCAGGCTGCTCGCGGTGCTGAGCGTCTCGTCCATCCCGGGGCCTCCTGAGTTGTGAATGTTCGTGGCACGAAGTAATTTGTTCGTCAGGGCAATAGTACGTGGAACGAACTAGTTGTGGGGTGTTGACGTGGATTACGGGCACGCACTGGTCTTCGGAACGTTCGTCACGCCGGCGATCGATCAGGTCGACCGCGTGATCGCGCTGGCGCAGCTGACCGAGCAGGTCGGGCTGGACCTGGTGACGCTGCAGGATCACCCGTACCAGCCGCGGCTGGCCGACGCGTGGACCCTGCTGAGCGTCATCGCCGCGCACACGCAGACGGTGAAGGTCGCCACCAACGTCGCCAACCTGCCGCTGCGGCATCCCGTCGTACTGGCGCGCAGTGTCGCGACGCTCGACCTGATCACCGGTGGACGCGTCGAGCTCGGCCTCGGTGCCGGCGCATTCCGTGAGGCCGTCGCCGCGAACGGTGGGCCCGATCTGACCGCCGGGCAGAGCATCACGGCCCTGGAGGAGGCGCTCGCGATCATCCGCGAGGTCTGGACCCCCGAGGGCGGCGGCATCCGGCTCCCCGGCAAGCACTACACGCTGAACGGCGCCAAGCGCGGGCCCGCGCCCGCGCACCCGGTGGAGATCTGGCTGGGCGCGTACAAGCCCCGTATGCTCGCGCTCACCGGTCGGCTCGCCGACGGCTGGCTGCCCTCCAGCGGATACGCGGGACCTGATGCTCTGGCCGAGATGAACAAGATCATCGACGAGTCGGCTCTCGAGGCCGGGCGGGATCCGTCGGCCGTCCGCCGTCTCTACAACCTCTCCGGCACGTTCACCGGCTCCGGCGGGTTCCTCCAGGGGCCGGAGTCCGTGTGGATCGAACAGCTCACGGAGCTGACGCTCGCCGAGGGGATGAGCACGTACGTCCTCGCCTCGGACAACCCAGACGACATCCGCCGCTTCGCGGAGGTCGCCGAGGGCGTCAAGGAATCGGTGACCGCCGCCCGGGCTACGGCCCGCTCTGCTGCGGCCGGCTCTGCTGCGGCCGGCGCCACCGGCTCCGCCGCGGCGAATGCCGTCGGCTCCGGCGACAGCCGCTCGGTCAACCGCACCGCCGGCTCCGCCGTGTCGGTCTCCTCGCCCACCTCAGCCAACTTCCCGGTCGTACCGACCCCGCCGCCCACCGAGCGGCGGAGCGACGTACAGGTGTGGGACGAATCAGCCCGCCCGACCGGGCCGGCGCTCGATCCCGAGCGCACCTACACGCCGTACCAGCTGTCCTCCGGCGAACATCTGATCCAGGTCCACGACCATCTCCGCGCCGAGCTCGAACAGATCCACGACCTCGTCGAGCAGGTAGCGGCCGGTTCGATGGGCGTCGGCGCCGCCCGCTCGCACATCAACACCATGACCATGCGCCAGAACAACTGGACCCTCGGCACCTACTGCGAGTCGTACTGCCGCCTGGTCACCACGCACCATTCCATCGAGGACGCGTCCCTGTTCCCGAGACTGCGCCGAGCCGACGACCGCCTGAAGCCCGTCGTCGACCGCCTCCAGGAGGAGCATCTAGTCATCCACGACGTGCTCGAGAACGTCGACAAGGCCCTCGTCACACTGGTCTCCGGCGAAGGCACCCTCGACGACCTCCGCGCCGCCGTCGACCTGCTCGACGACACGCTGCTGTCGCACCTGTCCTACGAGGAACGCGAACTGGTCGAGCCGTTGGCCCGCCTCGGCGTCATGTAGCTCGTACGCCGTACGAGCGCGCCACCAACCGGCCGTACGTCGTACCGCCTACTTCGCCTCGCCAAGCAGGGACGCGAGGATGTCCAGCAGCCGCAGCGTCGGCGCCTCGGAGAGGACCTTCGCCGCCGACGTCGCCGGCTCGGCGATCAGCCGGACCTGCAGCGCCTTGAAGTCCCGCACGTTCGCCGGGTGGACCAGGTCACGGTGCACGGCGGCGAGGAACTCCGCGCCGGCGGACGCGTCGCTGTACGTCATCCGGATGAAGCTGTCGCTGACCGGGAAGAGATAGGGCCGCTTCAGGTGCAGCAGCTTCGCCTTCTTCGCCTGCCCGAACCCGCGGTGCCCGGAGAACTTCTCGTCGAGCGCGATCGCCGCGTCGAACAGCTCCGACCCCGGCGCCGCGTCCTCGAGCTTCGCGCCCACCGGGATCGCCGCGAACTCCTTCTCGGCGTCCACCTCCAGCAGCCACGGAATGTCCAGCGCGCGCAGGTCCGACCCGATCACCATCGTCCGCGCGAGATCCTCGAGCGTCACCTTGTCCGGCTCGGACCCACCCACCGTGGTCAGCCCCGGAAGGCCGTCGTAGTACCGCAGCACCGCGCCGTTCGACTCGCAGTAGATCCGCAACTGCGCGATCGCCTCGTCCACGACGATCTTCCGACTACCGATGTTCATGAGCCACACCCTCACACTCTTGGTGGCGAACCCGCCAGCCGGATTGGGCGATCCGACCGGGAATCCGATCAAATCCGGATGCGGTGCATCGTAGGGGAAGCCACCCACTCCCCGCCCACAGGGTGACACCCCCACTTGTCCACAGCCGACAACAAAGCCCCCCGTAACCGCCAGCCACCACCTTAAACTCTCCGTGACGGCCACCAACCCGAACGGAGCCCCGGATGCAGACAGCCCGAAGGACCCTGTCTGCCCTGCTCGCGTTCCTTCTCGTCGCTTCCGTCGTCGCGGTCACCGGCCCGACCGCGTACGCCGAGGACGGCACCTGCATTCACGTCGACGTGAGCATCACCGCCAGCGGCGAACTGCTCACCAAGGGCCCGCAGATCGCGAACGACGGCGGCTTCGGTCACGCGGGGACCGGCCAGACGTTCTCGTTCAAGGCCCGGACCTTCGCGCCGTCGATGAACATCTGCGCCATGCAACTGACCGACCTCCGCACCTGGCAGGTCAGCGGCTGGCCGTGCACCAACCACCCGAAGCCGAAGCCCGCCCGAACGCAGTCGCTGACCTGGTCCGTCACCGTTCCCCTGGACTGCGAGGTGCCGTCATCACCTGGCCTGCTGGCCGCCTCCCTCACGAACGGCAAGGGATCCGCGACCGGGAACGTCAACATCTACGCGGGCGCGCCCGGATTCGTCCTGCCGGACAAACAGGCACGAGGGCTGTTCGGTCCGTTCGCGATGCAGTCCGATCCGGTGAATTCCCTGACCGGTGCCCTGACGGCGGTCGAGACAGACGCGGCGGTGACCGGTCTCGGCGTGCCGCTCAGCGTCGACAGGACCTACAACTCGAACGACACGACCACCGGCGCACTCGGCCCCGGCTGGCGCACGTCGTACTCGGACAAACTGGCGGTCACCGGCCGCTCGGCGACGTACCTGGCCTCGGACGGCCGAGAGATTGCCTTCGCCCAGCGAGGGACCGGCTTCGTCGTCGAGCCGGGCGCCGCGCGGTTCACCCTCGGACGGTCGGGGACGGATTACGTACTGACCGACGTCGACCAGCAACGGATGCGCTTCTCGTCGTCCGGCGAGTTGCTGTCGATTCTCGACCGCAACGGCCAAGGCCTGACGATCACCCGTGAGGCCGGCCGGATCGGCGCCGTCACCAACGGCCGCAGGTCGCTCGACTACTCGTACGACGATGCCGGTCTCCTCACCGCGGTGGTGCTGGCTGCTCCGAGAGCCGAGGCGCGCAGAGTTCAGTACGAGTACACCGACGGCAAGCTCGTTGCCGTCACGTCACCCGGCGGCGTGCGAACGGAGTACGGGTACGACGCCGCCGGCCGGCTGACCATCGAGAAGCGCGGTGACGGCACCCGCCCAACGTTGACTACCGTGTACGACGAGGACGGCCGGGTCGTCAGCCAGACCGACGGCAAGGGCGCCAAGAGCACCTGGACCTGGGAAGACGCCGGGATTCGCGGTAAGTCCACGATGACCGATCCGACCGGTGGCCGCTGGATCAACGAGTACGAACGGAACTGGCTGGTCCGCCAGATCGATCCCACCGGCGTAGCCGTCACCTTCCACTACGACTCCGCGGGCAACCTGATTCGCGTCTTCGACCCGCTGGGTCACGGCGCCCGCCACACGTACGACGCTCTCGGTCGGGTGACCAGCTCGACGGATGCGGCCGGCTTCACCACCCGGCGCTCCTACAACAGCTCGAACGATCCCGTCTCGACGACGGATCCGCTCGGTCGCCGCTCGACCTTCGGCTACGACGCCCGAGGAAACCTGACCACCACGTCGTACGCCGGGCGGACCTCGTCGGTCACCTACGACCAGCGGGGTTTGCCCGTGTCGATCCGGGACGGCAACGGCCGGACGTCCCGGTCCACCTATTCGCCGGACGGCGATCTGGTCAGCACCACCGATCCGGCCGGCAGCGTCACGAAGTACGAGGTGGACGGTTGGGGCCGACCTACCAAGGTCACCGGTCCGCGCGGTCAGTCGACGACCGTCACGTACTCGGCCGACGACCAGCCCCTCGAGCAGCACGGACCACTCGATCAGAACACCCGCCTGGAGTACGACGACCACGGCCGGCTCTCGGCCTCGACCGACGCGCGCGGCGGGACCACCCCGTACCGCTACGACGACGCCGGCCAGCTGGTCAGCGTCACCGCGCCGTCCTTGCCAGAGGCAACCGCCGAGTTCGACGCCTCCGGCCGACTGGTCAAGCAGACCGACGCGAGCGGACGGACCCAGACCTCCGAGTACGACGCGGCCGGTCGGTTGACCGCGACGACGTACGGCGGCCGCACCTGGCGTTTCACCCATGACAAGGCCGGCCGACTCGTCCGGACGACGCTCCCTTCCGGCAAGTCCGCGTCCTTCACCCTCGATGCCCGCGGCGCGATGACCCGCGTCGACTACTCCGACAAGACGCCGTCGAACTCCTTCACCTGGGACGCCGCCGGCCGCCGTACGACGATGACCGACGTCGGCGGAGTCACCCGCTTCGGCTACGACACCTTCGACCGGCTGACCTCCGTGAGCCGGCCCGGCTCGACGGTCGCCTACCAGTGGGATCAGGCCGGCAACCTTCAGTCGCGCAGCGCGGCCGGTCACACAGAGACGTACACCTGGGACGCCGTCAACCGCCTTGTCTCGGCGAAGATCGACGGCAAACCCGCGGCCACCTACGCCTACGACGTCGCTCGGGGTGTGATCACGACCCGGCGCCCGTCCGGACTCACCGAAACCCGGCAGTACGACCTCCTCGGCCGTGAGACCGAGCTCCGGCAGACGCAGCCCGGCAAGCCGCTCCGTACCGTGGCGTCCTCCTACGACGCGGGCGACAACCTGGTCCTGACCAACGACTCAGCCACCGGCAAGGCCGCCTACACCTACGACGCCCTCGATCAGCTGACCGCGGTCTGCTACGCGGTCGATCAATGCACCGACGACGCCCAGGACTACATCCGCTACGCCTACGACGGCGCAGGCAACCGGACCTGGGAGGAACGCCCGAACGGCACCAAGTGGTCCCTGTTCGGCCCCGGCAACGAACTCCAGGGCTCCATCACCGCCCCCAAGGGCTACCCCAAGAAGCCGCCCGTCGGCGCCTTCAACACCTACGACGCCGACGGCAACCTCACCTCCGACGGCACCACCACCTACACCTGGACCGCCGCCGGCAAACCCTTGTCGTCAACCACCGCAGCCACCAAGACCACCTACACCCACTCCGCCGACGGCCGCCGCCTCACCGAGTCCACCACGGGCAAGACCACCCGCTATCTCTGGGACGCCCTCTCACCCCAGATCCTCAGCACGACGGACGGCAAGACCACCAGCCGCCACACCTACGGTCGAGGCCTCCTCTCCACCTCAACCCTCACCAAATCAACCACCCACACCACTGCCCCGACGGGCACCGTCCTTTCGACGGGTGACGATCCCCGTGCCTACGAGCCCTTCGGCACTCAAAGACCTGCCACACCTCCCGCCCCCTTGCCGTCCCCAGGCTTCGCCGGCGGCCTCCAACTCCCCAACGGCAACTACCTCCTGGGCCAACGCGAGTACAACCCCACCGCCGGCACCTTCCTCTCCCCAGACCAAGGCGCCTCGTCCCACCCCTACGGCTACGCCGGCAACAACCCCCTGACCAACACCGACCTCACCGGCCTCGACGACATCAACGGCACCCTCACCGACGTCTCCCACATCTCCGGCTGGATCTCGATCGGCACCATCGCCGCCGCCGTGGGCTGCACCATCTACCGCCCTTGTGCTCCGGCGATCCCCATCCTCATGCAGGTGTCGTCCGCTACCGGGATGGCGTCTGGCCTGGCCGGTGGAGCGTTGACCGCCGAGGCATGCGTTGTCAAAGGCAACTGCTCGGATCTGGCTGCCAACTTGGCCCTCATCGCCGTCAGCAGTCGCTTTTCAGCTCTTGGACGTTCGACTTATGAAGCGACTCTGGCGCGAGGCCGATCGACACTCGCGACAGATGAGTTTGTGGATCTCACTTCAGCAGCTCGACGTCGCCACATCCTCTATGGTGACGAGAGCGGCGGTGGTCATCTATGGCCGGGTGCACCGGGCAAGACCGCATTCCCCAAGGACTGGACGGAGGACAAGATCATCCACGAGATTTCTGATGTTGCTACGGACCCCAATCTGGTCTGGCGGCAGCAGACCGGCTCGCCGGGCGCGGAGTTCACTCGGCGAGGAGCACCAGTCAGATTCGAGGTGTACGGAGTGCGGGACGGTGTGACACTTCGGGTGATCGTCGAGCCGGGCGGTGAAGGCATCATCACCGGGCATCAGGTGCGATGACCGCGATGAGATGGGACGACCTCACGGGCAGGCTGCGAGCTCTGGCGATGGAAGCGGCACCGTCTCTCACGGAGCAAGAGTTTCGCAGTGTCTGGGATCTCATCGATGCCGGCGAACCAGGCGTCGGTTTTGAGCTCATGTGCGCACAGATCTACGAGCGTGATTCGGCTGTTTCGAGCGCGATGGCAGCGGAGTTCCGTGCTCTGGGAACCGCAATGGGACTGGACCCTGATCAATGGGAAGTCCTGCGGGTAGAGGATTTCTGATGGAGGGTCTACCTGACCATCGAGCAACGGCAGGTGCCGAGCTGTACGAGTGTTCGTGCGTTTCGCGAGCTCCGGGAAGTGCAGTCGTAACGGGTTCGGTCGCCACCCGCGGGACTCGCCATGGAGCCTCTCCGTACGAGGGAGTTCTTGGGACGGTCCGTCGTATCAAGGGTGTCCGCGATTGCGGATTCGAGTTCGGTAACGATGGCGATCCAGGCACTGACCGGCTAGTTCCTCGAGCGGTATCGGCTGAGTGGGAGGCGAGGGAAGTCCGTTGTTCGGCAAGAGCGTGATCGAGGATTGACGTGTTGATCTCTGGTGACGGCAGTCTGGGTGATGTGGGGTCAGCAAACGCGCCGGCGAGCCGATCGCCGCTGATCAGAATCGGCTACTGGGGCGACGGCGCGTGGCCTGATGCCCGTGCCTTCGTGGATCCGACGTGGGACGAGGACGAGCGCGATGTCACGGCGGTCTATCTGCGCCACGGGTTGGTTGCGCGGGCCTACCTGGGCCCGGCGACCTGCCGGATCTGTGGCGCGCGGAACGGATCGCTCGAGTTGACTGATTTTGTCTATATCTGGCCTGAGGGTCTGAGCCACTACCTCATCGAGCACAAGGTTCGGTTGCCTGAGGTCTTCGTCGAGCACGTCAGGATGCAGCGGGAGAAGTTGGACGATTACGAGATCGACGACTCCTGGTGGCGCAATGATCGGCGTTGACACCTGTGCTTGGAGTGGTGGATGAAGCTCATTCGTATCGGTTACTGGTCCGACGGGGACAAGACGACGTGGCCGGATGTTCAGGGGTTCGTGGATGCGGACTGGGACGAGGACGAACGGCTGGACGCTGTTCACTATCTGCGGCTGGGAGTCCTCGTTCGTGCCTACATGGGGCTGTCGAGGTGCCGGATGTGTGGCAAGTTCAACGGCTCGGTGGAACTCAGTGATCTCGTCTACGTCTGGCCCGAGGGGTTGGCGCACTACGTGTCCGAGCACAACGTGAGGCTGCCGGCCGAGTTCATGGATCACGTCAAGGCACGGACCGACCTGATGGACGACGTCGAGATCGACGACACCTGGTGGCGGGGTTTTCGTCGGTGATCGTTGTGGGGGCTTCGCTTTGGACAGAAGGGTCCGGCGGTGGCACATCCTGAGCTGACTTTCGGTGGTGACGCTGAGTTCCTTCAGGCCTTCGGCAAGGCGGTCTTGGCGGCCGGTGGGAGGCGCCGCTTGCCGACCAGCCTGGTGGGAAGTTGGGGCGAGTTCGTTCTGGAGTGCGAGGACGGGTATCTGGACGACATCGAGGAGTTTCACTGCGATCTGTCGGTTCGTCGGCTGATCGAGAAGGTGCGGCGGGATCCGGAGCTGCTGCGGTTTCGGGAGCTGGACTGGGTGTGGGCGGAGATCTCGGTGATCGACGAGAGGTATCGGGCGTTGCTGGTGCCGAAGGGAGACGGGGATCCGGAGCCTTGGTGGGAGGCGGGGATTCCTCGGAAGGCGGGGCCGGAGTTGGCGGCGGGGTTCTTGGGGCTGTACGGCGTACGGGTGGAAGTTGTCGAGTTGTGAAGCGTCGGGTGGAGAGCACGCTTCGCCGCACTGGTGAGTGCGGGCTGGTCTGGTGGGCCGGGGGCGCGAGCGGAAGTGAGGGGCGGGTGCTTGCTGATGCCGAGCGCCGACGGTAGTCGGGAAGGTGCAGAGCTGTTCGAGTGCCCGGTTTGTGGTGGGAGCTATTTGACCGTCAAGCCGTACGAGACTTGGCCGCCGCCTTCTGGGCCGGCTGTGCGTCCGCCGTACGAGGACTACTTGGGGCCGTCGGTCGTACGAGGTGTGCCCTCAGTGTGGCTTCGAGTTCGGGTCCGACGACAATCCGGGGACTGCGGCGCCGGAGCCTTTTGAGGAGTATCGGGACCAGTGGGAGGCCGAGGGTAGGCCTTGGTTCGACACCCGTGGGCTGAGGAAAGGACGCGGGCCGTGGTTGCCTCCGTCTCGTTGAAGCTGTCGGGTATTGGCGCGGTGCGAGTGCGCCGAGCTGGGCAGGGTGTTGTGGTGGTGCTCTCAGAGCGGTCGGCCGGCTGAGCTTTAGGCGACGTCGGGGCGGGTTGTGAGGGGTGCTTGGAGGTGCAGGGGGAGGTTGGGGGTTGTCAGGGGGACGACGTTCCATCTGGCGGTTGCTGTGCCTGTGGTGGGGTCGATGACCACGCGGACTCGGTGGGGGGTGGTGATGACGTAGAGGTCGGCGGTGAAGGTGTCGGCTTGCCAGGCGCCGGTTGCTACGACGGGGCGGCCTACGGGTGAGGACTCTTGCCATTCGTTGTGGCCGACATCGAGGGTCAAGGTGGGGCCTAGATGTAGGTGCCAGCCGCTGTCGGTGGGGGTGAGGAGTACTGAGGTCTCGTGGGGGAGGGCTGAGTCCTCGGGGGAGGCGTCGACCGTTGCTTCGGTGCTGGCTTTGGGCTGGTGGGTTGGGGTGGCTGAGCCTGGGACTGGCTTGAGGGTCAGGTGCTGTAACTGGTTGGTGAGGGCGAGTTGGTGAGGTGCGGTTGCGTCGTCTGCCGCGGCGTCCAGGTCGGGGAAGAGGTGCTCCCAGAAGAGGGCTGGGAGGACGTCTGTGGGGTCTACTGCGCCGGTGAAGGCGATGACCAGGTCGTGGGCGGGGACCACCATGCAGTACTGGCCGAAGGAGCCGTGGCCGTGGTAGCCGTGGCGGTTGATCCAGAACTGGTAGCCGTAGCCGTTCTGGAAGTCTGGGTTCGGTTTCCAGTTCGGGAGGGGGAGGGTTTCGATGTGGCGGGTGGTTGCCAGGTCGACCCATTCGGTGGGGACCAGTTGCTGGTTGCCCCAGCGGCCTTTGCGGAGGAGGAGTTCGCCGAAGGCGGCGATGGCCTCGGTGGTGAGGTGCAGGCCGTGAAATCCGAAGGCGGCGCCGCTGGCTACTCGGTCCCATTCGGCGTGGTTGATGCCCATGGGGGTGAAGAGGCGCTCGTCGAGGAACTCGGGGAGGCCTTGGCCGGTGACTCGTTCGACCATGCGGGCCAGGACGTAGGTCGTCGCGTTGTCGTAGACGTGCTCGGTGCCCTCGGTGGTGGAGAAGGGAACGCGGAGGAAACCTTTGGTCAGGTCGTTCGGTTCGATTTCCCAGGCTTCGGTGAGGCTGTCCGTTTCGTGTCCGACCGTCATGGAGAGCAGGTGGTGGACGGTGAGGCGGCGGCCCTGCTCTGGGATGTCGGTGGGGACGTGGTCGGGGAGTACGTCGACCACGCGGTCGTCCAGGTTGAGCAGTCCGTCGGCGATCGCGAGGCCGACTGCGATCGAGGTGAAGGACTTGGTCAGGGAGTACAGGAGGTGCGGGCGGTCGGCTGTGTACGGCGCCCACCAGCCTTCGGCGATGACGTGACCTCGGCGTACGACCATGAGCGAGTGGGACTCGACGCCGTGCGCTTCGAGCTTGTCCAGCAGGGTGGTGATTGCTTGGGGCGAGATTCCCATGGCGGCTGGTGTCGAGCGCGGGAGGAGGTCGCGGTGAGGGGCCATTCGAGCACGCTAACAAGACCGTGCAATCGAATTAGCCGGCGTTGTTCAGGCCTGGACGAAGCCGAGCTCGTTGCCGTCGGGGTCGCGGATGGTGAACTTGCGGCTGCCGTACGGCGTGGTCGTGAGCGGCTCGACGACGTCGGCCGTCTGGCCCAGGCGTGCCCACCACTCGTCCGCACTGTCGACCTCGAAGTTGAAGCGGGCGCCGGTGGCCGGCGCGGGGTCGTAGCGACCGATGGCGAACTGGGCGGGACCGAGGGAGAAGTGGGCGTATGTCGGTGCGTGCGGTGGCCAGTGGCCTTCGGCCGGTATGCCGAGGAGGTCCTCGTACCAGGCGATCGCGTCGGCGAGATTGCGCACGTTCGCTCGGACGTGGGTCAGGCGGGGAGTGTCCATGGTGGTTGGGTTCCCCGTCCTGGGCACGGGCATGTGCGTGCCCAGGACGCTCGGGTGCTGCTAGGTGATGAGGATTCGTAGGGCCAGGGCGGTGATGACTGCGCTGGAGATCAAGGCCGTTAGGAGGCGGGCTTTGGGGGTGGTGAGGAGGCGGCCTAGCAGGGCGCCGCTGGTGGAGAGGAGGAGTTGCCAGGAGGTGGAGGCGATGAAAGCGGCTGTGATGAAGATGGATTGTTCTGTGGGGGTTGGGGTTGTGGTGTCTTGGGCGCCCAAGACGAGGGCGGTGAAGTAGAGGATGGTGGTGGGGTTGAGCAGCGTCATGCCGAGGAGGGTGAAGTAGGCGCTGGTGGGGGTGGGTGGTGGCGGGATTGGTTGGGTGGAGTGGATTCGGCGGTGGTGGGTGACGGCGGTGATCGCGCCTCGGGCCGCCAGGGCCAGGAGGACTGCTACCGAGATCCACTTCAGGGGTGTGGTGATGGGCGCCAGGGCGGGGGCGATGGCTGAGCCGCCGATGGTGGCGATGAGAGCGTAGAGGCCGTCGGCTGTGGCTACGCCGAGGGCGGCTGCGGCGCCGACCTTGAGGGTCGTGCGGGCGGTGAGGGCTACGAGGTAGGTGCCGATGGCGCCTACCGGGATCGCGATTCCGTAGCCGGCGATGAGGCCCGCGACGAGCGCGGTGATCACGTGCTAGAGGTGATCGATCCCAACGGTCGGCCGGTCTGCTGCTGGGCCGCCACCGAATGATCGGTGGGAGGCAGCAACAGGTGGGCTTTGGTTGTGGTCATGGACTGATGGTCAGGTCGGCGGGGGAGGTCGGGCAAGTGAATTAGCTGGCTGGCGGTCGGGTTGACCTCGTTGCTTAGGGCAAGGGTAAAGGCAAGGTCTGGGGAAGGCAGGGCAAGGGAAGGGCGAGGGCAAGGGGAAGAGCGAGGGCAAGGGGAAGAGCGAGGGGAGGGGGCTCCCCGTGGACGCCGGAAGGGTTGGGGAGCGGCTAGAGCTGGTGGGCGTGGGCTTTGGTGGGGGCCAGGAAGAGGAGGGTGGCTTTCGCCTTCGTGGGGAGCATGGTGGTGTAGGCGTGGAGTTGGGGTGCGTAGTGGGCGATGCTGGCGTCCAGGGCCGCGGCGGGGATGGCGTCGGTTTTGTAGTCGACGATCATGAGGGTGCCGTCGTCCTCGCGGTACAGAAGGTCGATGAAGCCTTCGAGGACGGTGCCGTCGGGTTGGGGGATACCGACGAACGACTCGCGCCAGTGGTCGCGGGTGGCGGCTCGTTGGACGATCTCGGAATCGAGGGCTGAGCGGACGAGGGCTTTGACGACGTCGGCGTACTCGACGACGCCCTCGGCCAGGCACTGGGATTGGACGGCCGCGTCCAGGCCGGCGGCGGTGGCGAGGTCGATGACCTGGAGGACGCCGTGGACGGCTCGGCCGATGGCGGTGCCGTAGCGGCCCTTCGACCAGGGTGGGAGGTCGATGTCGCGCGCTGCTTTCGCCGTACCGGGGTCTGCTGCGTGGAGGGCTACGTCGGGGCCGGTGCCCTCCAGACCGGAGGGGCTGTGGCTGGAACGGCGGCGGCTGGCGGCGCGGGATTCGGTGATGCGGGACTCCCACTCGGCTCGGTTGAGAGGTGGGGCGATTTTGGGGGCGGCTGAAGTGGTGGTGGCTGGGGTTGCGGGGGCTGGGGTGAGGTGGTGGAGGTTGGGGACTTCCAGGGCGTTGGCTGAGGTGAGGAGTTCGGCGTTGCTGGAGTGGCGGCGGGTGTTGGAGCGGTGGAGGGAGACGACGAGGTGGTCGCGGGCTCGCGTTGCGGCGACGTACAGGAGTCGGCGGCGTTCGTAGTCGTCCATCTGCTCGTCGACGGGTTGGACGAGGTCGAAGTCCTCGGTTTGAACTGAGGACTTGAGTTTGACCGCGTAGCCGCCGGCCTGGGGCCAGAGGACCTGGACTCCTCGTTGGCGGTTGGGGGAGGCGGTCATGCCGCTGAGGATGACGATGGGGAACTCGAGGCCCTTGGCGGCGTGGATGGTCATCACGCGGACGGCGTCGGCGTCGGTCTCGGGGAGAACTGCTTCGGCGACACGAGAGGTCTCCTCGCCTTGGTGTGCGGCCCAGGCGAGGTAGGAGCGGAGGCCGCCGTGTTCGACCTCGGACCAGGCGCGGGCTTGGTCGACGACGAAGCGGATGCGGCGCCAGGCGTCGCGGGCGCGGGGGCCGGTGGCGGCGACTTCGAGGATGCGGCGGTCGGCGACGATCTTCGCGAGGATCTCGCTGGGGGTGAGCCAGCGCGAGGCGTAGTAGGTCTTGCGGAGCCACTCCATGGCTTCGCCGACGGGGTGGGTGAGGAGGTTGTCGGGGATGGGGGCGGTGAGGGTGAAGGAACCGCCGGCGCGCTTCCAGGTGAAGAGGTCGTCGTCGCCGCAGCCGAAGAGTGGGGAGCGGAGGGCTGTGACGAGAGCCAGTTGGTCGCTGGGGTCGCCCAGGGCTCTTGCGCAGGCTAGGAGGTCGCGGACTTCGGCGGTTTGGTAGACGAGGGAGCTGGCTTCGGCGCGGTAGGGGATGTCGGCGCGGTCGAGGGCGTCTTCGAGGAATGGGAGAGAGGTGCGGGCGGGGACGAGCACGGCGATGTCGCCGGCGCCGGCTGGGCGCCAGGTCTTCTGTTTCTCGTCGTAGACAGTCCATTTCTCGTGCAGGGCTTGGGTGATGACGGTGGCGACGTCGGCGGCTTCGCGCTCGCGGAGGACGGAGGCTTGGGCGCGGGGGAGGTCGTCGTGCGGGGCGGCGCCGAGGATGGTGACGGCGGGGCCGCCTGATGTTCGGTCGTCGGTGTTGCTGGGTGGCGTTGGGTTGTCGTTGGGGGACCAGCCGGGGATTGCTGTGGCGGCGGTGAAGGGGGTTGGGGTGTCGTCTGTGGGTGGGACGACGGTGAGGTGGCGGCGGATGGAGGTGACTGTCGCCAGTGGTTGGTCGTCGGGTTCTTCGGCTGGGGTGGTCTCGTCGGGGTCGCCGAAGAGGGAGAGTTGGTCGCCTGTGGCTGGGGTAGTGGTGATGCGGCCGGTGAGGTCGGCGGTGGTTGAGGTCGCGTCGGCCGGAAAAGAGGATGAGTGAGCGAGCGGGGTGGGAGGGGTGGTGCTCGGGGACGTTGATGTTGGGGTGGGTGTGGGGGGTGAGGTTGTGGCTGGGGTGGTGGGGATGCGGCCGGTGAGGTCGGCGGTGGTTGAGGTCGCGTCGGCCGGAAGAGCAGCTAGAGAGCCGGCTGGGGTGGGGCCGGGCTGGGTTGTGGTGGGCGGCGGGGAGAGGCGGTGGGGGGTTAGGGGGTGGTAGGTGGGTTGGGCTTCTGGGGCGGGGGTGATGAGGGTGGTGAAGACGGTGTTGATCCAGGTGAGGACTGGGGGGAGGGTGCGGAAGTTGGTGGTGAGGGTGACGGTTTCGCCGAGGAGCGACTGGGCGGTCAGGTAGGTGGCGATGTTGGCTCGGCGGAAGCGGTAGATGGATTGTTTGGGGTCGCCGACGACGAAGAGGGAGCCGTCGGGGATCTCTATGTCTCGCCAGTCTTCGGCCTCGGCGGAGGCGCCGGCGGCGATGCGGACGGCCAGCTCTATCTGGATGGGGTCGGTGTCCTGGAACTCGTCGAGGAGTAGGCGTTGGTAGCGGTCCTGGAGGGCGGAGCGGACTGCGGGCTCGCGGCGGAGGAGGTTGCGGGACAGGACCAGGAGGTCGTGGAACTCGAGGCGGCCTTCGGAGCGGCGGTGTTCGGCGGACTCGAGGACCCGTTCGGCGATCCAGTGGGAAAGGTGCCTTAGGCAAGAGTCCAGGAGGAGCTCGACGAGGGAACCGGCGACCTCGGCGACCTCGGTGCAGTCGGCGCGGTTGCGGGTGACGTCGGGCCAGTTCTCCTTGCGGCCGATCTTGCCGATCTTCAGGGTGCGCAGGTTCTGCAGGATCGCGAGCTGGGTCTCGGCGTCGGTCGCGGCGGCGAGCATCAGGCCGAGGTCGCGGATCCGGTTGATCTTGGGGAGGAGTCGGTCGTCGTCGGCTCGGCAGTCGGTGGCGGCGGCGCCGATCTGGGCCGCCGCGGCGATCAGGCCGGTGAGGTCGGGCATGGCGACGAGTTCGGGTGGGTCGACCAGGACGCGTTCGCCGATCAGGTCCCAGTCGTTGCCGAACAGGCGCGCCAGGGAGCGGAGGTGCTTGAGCTCCACGCCGACTGCCATCGCGAGGAGAAGAGGCTCGGCGATGGTGTCGTCGTCGAGCAGTTGTTGCTGGAGCTCGGACCAGCGTTCCTCGAAGGCGACGGAGGAGCCGACTTCGTCGAGGACGTCGATCAGTGGTGGTAGGCCGGCTTCGATCGGGTGGGCCAGGAGGATCTGCTGGGCGAAGGAGTGCAGGGTGCCGATCGACGCGGAGTCGAGATCGTCGAGGGCTTCGTCGGCGCGTGGGCGGTCGGGGCCTTTGCGGGCCTTCTCGAACTCGACGCGGAGGCGGTCGCGGAGTTCGGCGCCGGCCTTCTCGGTGAAGGTGACGGCAGCGATCGTGCGCAGCGGTACGCCGTCGCGGAGGACGAGGGTGGTGACCCGGTCGACGAGCGCGTGGGTCTTGCCTGAGCCGGCACCGGCTTCGACGAAGAGCGTGGTCTCGGTGTCGTTGCGGATCTGCTCGCGGGCGTCCGCGTCGAGGAGCTCAGTCATCGAGGCTTACCTCCTCGAAGGCGGGGAGGGCGCCGGGGTCGATGAGACGGACCAGGCGTTCCAGGGTTGGGTCGAAGCGTTTGCGGTCGTAGCGGGCTCGGACCTCGCTGTGGCCGATGCCGTCGGGGTTGCAGTACGGGCACTGCACCCACAGGAAGTCCGGGATCTCGGGCGCTTTCGCGGGGAAGTAGCCGGCGGCGATCGACGAGACGATGACGTCGAGGGCGTGCACGTAGCGGTCGGCGACCTCAGGGGTCAGCGGCACCGGGATGCGCCGACCGCCCTTGCGGACGAACCAGTACGACGCTTCGACGGGTGTCGACTCCTCACCGAGGCGGGCGCGGGCGGCGTACGCGTAGACCGGGAGCTGCAGCTTCGTGCCGGCGGCGACCGGGTCGGACTCGATCGCTTCGTAGCGGGAGAAGCCGCCGGTCTTCACGTCGGTGACGTAGATCGTGCCGTCCTTGCCGAGGTCGACCTTGTCGGCGGAACCGCGTAGCAGGACCCGGCCGGACGGCACCTGGATCTCGACCGGCGGCTCGCCGTCGAGGCCGAAGCGCAGCTCACTGGCGACGACCGACGCGTCGTGCGCGGCGCGCCAGTGATCGTCGTCCTCGAGCAGGACCAGCAGGTCGCCGAGGATGCGGAGCCGTTCGCGTTGCCACAGGCGCGGATGGCCGGTGAGGCCTTCGGCTTCGAAGCGAGCGGCGAAGTCGGCTCCGATCGTCAGCAGGAGGGACCGCTGCTCGGCGGTCCAGGGCTCGCCGTATCCCGGGAGAGAACCGGCGAGCCGGCTGACGAAGGCGTCCAGGCTGTTGTGGATCAGGTTGCCGATCTGGACCGGTGAGATCACCAGCAGGTCCTCGGGTGCCTCCAGCGGCTCGACCTGGAGGAGGCGCTCGACGAAGTACGCGTGGGGGCAGGACGCGTACGACTCCAGCGACGTCGGCGACGCGATCCGGTCTTCGAGCGCGTAGTCCGGCAGCCCGTCGACGCCGGACAGGTTGCCGTCGAAGCGGGTGAACTCGTCGGCGGAACGGGCCCGCAGCAACAACCGTGCTCGGTCGACGACGCCGTCCGCCAAGGTCAGCCCGGCGGCCGCGGCGCGGACCTGCCAGTCCTGCTCGGTGGCCGGCATCCTTGCCGTGGTCAACGAGCCCGCGTACGACGCGGAGGTCAGCAGGCGGTCGCCGTACGACGTCTGGTCCCACATTGTCGCTGCGAGTGCGTGGTCGCCGCTCAGGTCTCGCAGCGTGCCGAGCAGCCAGCGGGTCGGCAAGCGGCGGCTCGAACGGCGGAGATCGCCGCGCGGGAACGACGCCACGACCCGCGACGATCCGGCCGAGAAGGCGGCGAGAAGATGCCGCTGTTTCTCGTCGAGCCGGTCCCGCGCAGACGCCAGCTCGGGGGCGGCTGCGTCGCGGACGCGGTGCGGGAGCAGGGCGTCCTCGTGCAGGCGGCCTGGGTAGAGATCTTCCGCGAGACCGACCACGTAGACCACGTCGACCGACAGGCCAACGGCCGCGGACAGCGGAGCCACCAGTACGCCGGTGCCGAACGTGCCGATCCGAGGCAGCGACTGCTGCAGCTCCAGATCGAGGACGTCACGCAGGACGCTCAGGCTGGCCGGTGTGCCCAGCTCGTCGAGGGTCGACAGCCCACGCAGCGATCCCTCGACGGCGACCGCGGCGTACTGCTCCTCGAGGGGCAGCGTCGCGTAGTCGCCGAGCAGGTCGTGGAACAACCGGAGCACCACCTCGGACAGCTGCGACCAGCTCTCCATCACCGCCGCGGCGCCGAGCCTGCGGCGCAGCTCGACGGCGAACGTGTGCAGGCGGAGGGCGTTGGAGGCGTTGTACTGCGCGCGGCGGATCACCGCAGGACGAGGATCGTCCGCGAGCTGCTCCTGCTCGGCGGTCCGGCGCTCGGCCTCGGCGTACCGGCCGAGTCGGACCTCCCAGTCGTCGCCGCGGACGACGCCGGCCACGCGCGACAAGCGCTCCCACTGCGGCACCGGGATCCGCTCGCTGGTGAAGTCGCGGGTCGGTGCGTTGGCCAGGGCGCGGAACAGGTCGGCTCGGGGCAGGTCGCGATCGACCAGCGCGAGGACCTCGAGCAGCGTCCGTGCCAGGGCTCGCTCGTGCACCGGACGGGTGCCTGGGCCGTTCACGGTGATCTTGGCGGCGGCGAGGTGTTCGTGCAGGAGTCGCGCGTACGGCGAAGCGGCGGCGTACAGAACGGCGACGCGATGCGCGGGTGTCTTGTCCAGCACGGTCACCAGATCCCTGACGACGCAGCGAATCTCGTCGTCGGCGTCCGACGCGTTCAGCACCTCGGTCGCGACCGGGTAGTTCTTCGAGATCGACGGCGGCAGGTCGATCCCGATGCGTACCAGCGACCGCCGTACGGCGCGATCGGCCCGCCGTACATCGGTCAGACCGACGATGACGGTCAGGTCGGCGGCCGCGACCCCGAGGGAGGCGACGAAGGACGCCTCGGCCTGGCTCAGCTCCTGCGGCAGGTACAGCACCAGGGAGCCGAGTTCAGCGACGACGGCCGGCTCGGCCTCGGCGCGAGAGGCCGCGGCCCGCAGCAGGTCGGTCTCGTCGTACCAGTCGCTGCTGAGTTCGTCGCAGACCATGCGGTGCAGACGGACCAGCGAGGGACCGAGGCCGGACGCGGCGGACACCTTCTCCAGCGCGGGATCGCTGAGGTCGCGCAGCTCCCGGTGCGCTGCAGCAAGCGCTTGGATGGTTGACGGGTGATCGGCGACCTCCTCGAACACCCCTGGCGCCTTGGACAGCGCGGTCCGCCAGGTCGCCGCGACGATGGGGCGAGTGGCGGGCCGTCGAGGCGCCAGCAGCCCGGCGGCCAGTTGCTCGGCGAGCCGCGGCAGCGTCGCCAGGTACAGCGCCGCGATCCCTGTGGAGGCGAGGAATCGGCGAGCCACGACGCCGGTCAGGTTGTCCGGCAGCAGCAGCGTGACGGGCTTCATCGGGTCGTCGGCCTTCAGCCGCGCGACGACCTCGGCCAGCCGCTCCAGCGCGGCCGCGCCGTACGCCGTGGTCTCGATCCGGGTCCCGCTCACTGTGCCCCCGATCCTGGTGCCTTGTCGTGAAAAAGACGCTAAACCCTGCCACGGACAATCCTTCCGCGGCCGCGGCAGCGAACCCAGGACCTGAACCGGCATTCGTCAGGAACTCTTGAGGAACCGGCCCGGAACCACCGCAGGAACTGCGGCGGAACGCCGCGGGCCAGGCGAAGGCGCGCCGTGTCGCTGCGGGGGCGGCGATCGGCTCCGACAATGAAGTATGACCAAGGAGACCACCGTGGCGCGGGCACTGATGGTGCTCGTCTTCGCGCCTGCCGGTGGGCTGTTCGGGAAGGCCGTGGCGACGGCCGCGGCCGGGCAGGAGTGGTGGCCCTGGCTGCTCGCGTCGGCGGTGTGGCTGGTCGTGTCGGGGCTGGTTTCGATGGCGGTGTCGAACCGTCTCGACGAGCACAGATAATGCTCCGATGGCCGCCGCGCTGCACCACGTCGAGATCTGGGTCCCGGACCTTTCCCGTGCCGTCGAGAGCTGGGGCTGGATCCTCGGCCGGCTGGGCTGGAAGGACGGCGACAGCTGGCCCGGTGGGCAGATCTGGACCGCCTCCGACGGCAGCTACCTGGTCGTCGAGCAGAGCCCGGCGCTGAGCGCCACCGAGCACGACCGGCTACGGCCCGGGATGAACCATCTCGCGCTGAACGCGAGCAGCCGGGCCGAGGTCGACGCGATCGTTGCCGAGGCCTCCGACCAGGGGTGGACACTGATGTTCGCCGACCGTCACCCGTACGCCGGGGGGCCGCAGCATTACGCCGCGTTCCTGCACAACGGCGACGGCTACGAGCTCGAGATCGTCGCGCCGCTCTGAGGCGGCGGACGGGGAGGTCGGCAGGTGAGACTCGTGATGCCTGGAGTGACACAGGGGACTGTTGGTGTGACATGGTTGACCGCGGCAGTGAAGGTCGCGGGGCGAAGGTGGAAGGACGGTGCTCGTGACGGAGGCGCCTGACGGGGGAACGACGCCCGGACCGGTTTCTCCGGAGGTGCTGGAAGCCCGGATCCGCGGTCTGCAACACGCACTGGCGCAACTGCTCGACAACGCCCACCAGCTGACCCGTGGCGAGCACCAGCGCGCCGTACAGCTGCATCGTCAGCTTCAGGAGCAGACAGCGATCGCGCGGCGTGAGTCCAGCGGACTGGTCGCGGCAGCGACCGCGGAGGCGTTGGCAACTGCTGAGCCCACCGCGCGGTTGTTGGCCGACCGACTCGCTCCCGGACTCGCTTCCATCCCTCCGAACGACGCGCGCTGGCGCTCCCGCCAGCTCGTCGGCGCCGGCATCCCGTCGTACGTGCGGGTCGGTGAGCTGGACGCCGGTACGCCGGTGGTCGCGCCGCTGCTGCGGACGAACGGCTGGCGGGTCACCGCCGACCGGCCCGAGTCGGCGCGGCAGCTGCTGCAGAGCACGGCGCTGCGGCTGATCGCGGCGGCGGAGCCGTTCCGGTTGCGGATCGACTCGTTCGACCCGCGGCTGACCGGGATGATGGGGCTGCTCGGCCACCTGACCACGAAGTACCCGCAATTGGTGCCCAGGGCAACGCACACCGCGGAGCAGCTGCACTCGGTGCTGTCCAGCCTGGTCGACGTGTCGTCGCTGCGGGCCAGTCGGCAGGCGCAGCTGGGCCACAAGCGGTTCGAGGAGCTGATCCGGGAGACCGGTCGCGTCACCGATCCGTACCGGCTCGTCGTGCTGTTCGACTACCCGGCCGGCATCGACACACTCGCCCAGCGCGACCTGCTGCGGCTCGCCGCGACCGGTGGCGAGCGAGGCATCTGCTTCCTGGTCCACCACGACCCGGCGATGGCGTCGGAGTCCGACGTCGACGCGCGGCAGCTGCTCGACCTGCTCACGCCGGTCTCGGTGACCAACGGCAAGGTCGAGGTGTCGCAGCTGGCCAACGTGCCGGCCAAGCTGGACCCGCCGTTCGAGGCGAACGTTGCCACCGGCATCTGTGACGTTGTCGCCGAGCTGGCGGAGATCGCCGTGCTGCCGACGATCGACTTCGAGCGGACGCTGCCGGACCGCCTGACCTGGTGGAACCCGGTCAAGGACGAGCTGAGCACAGTCATCGGGTATGACGACCGCACACCCGCGCTGATCCGGCTGCGGAGCGGCAATCCGGCGCTGCCGCACGTCCTGGTCGGCGGTGCGGTCGGGCAGGGCAAGTCGAACCTGTTGCTGGTGATGATCCACGGTCTGGCCGCCAGGTACGCGCCGGACGACCTGGAGATGTACCTGCTCGACTTCAAACACGGCGTGGAGTTCTCCGCGCTCGGTCCGGCCGCTGAGCGCGAGCACTGGCTACCGCACGTCCGGGTGCTCGGTATCCACAGCGACAGGGCGTTCGGGCTCGCCGTACTGCGACACCTGTCCGACGAGCTGGCGCGGCGCAGTGAGATCTTCAAGGCGCACGGGAATGTCGCGGACATCGCCGAGCTGTCTCCCGGGCCGGAGCGGCCGCCGCGGATTCTGGCAGTGCTGGACGAGTTCCAGGTGCTGCTGGAGGACGACGACGAGCTGGCTGACGAGGCGGCGCGGTTGCTGGAGCGGCTGGTGCGGCTCGGCCGTGCGTACGGCGTTCACGTCGTACTGGCGACGCAGACGATCGAGGGGGTCAAGCGGCTGTCGACCCGGCGGGACTCGATCTTCGGCCAGGTGCCGTACCGGATCGCACTGAAGACGACGCCGGCCGACTCCCAGGCGATCCTGCGGACCGGCAACACGGCGGCTGCCGAGCTGCAGTTTCGTGGCGAGGCGGTGCTGAACGCGAACTTCGGCTCGCCGGACGACAACCAGCACGTGCTGGTCAGCTTCGCCGACAAGCCGCTGCTGGACGACCTGCGGCACGAGCTGTGGCGACGGTCCGGTACGACGAGGGCGCCGCGGGTCTTCCACCTGGCCGAGCCGGCGCGGCTGACCGACACAGCGGCTGCTGTGAAGGCCGAGCTCGGCCGGCCCTGGATGGGGCTGCCGATCGCGGTGACCGAGGAGCCGGTGGCCATCGAGGTGCAGCCGGAGCCCGGCGCCGGCGTACTGGTGCTGGGTGACGGGCCTGCAGACGCGCTGGGTGTGTTGACCGGGCTGGCGGTGTCCACTGCGGCTGCTGCCGCCGTACCGCCGCGGTTCGTGTTCCTGGACGGGACGGACTCGGCGCCGGCGGTTGCTGAGGGCAAGGGTGCGCTGATCCAGGTACTGCGGTCGCTCGGCTGCGAGGTGGAGACGGTCGACAAGCACGGGGATGTCGCGCCGAAGGTGTTCGCGCTGCGGGACTCGGTCAAGGAAGGGCGGGTCGGCGGTACGACGTACCTGCTGGGCTTCGGGCTGCACGCCGTACCGAAGATGCAGGTGCACGCCGAGGGGTTCTTCGAGAGCCCAGCGAACGCGCTGCAGGAGATCGTGCGCGACGGGCCGACGCAGGGACTGGTCACCTTCGGCTGGTGGAACCGGCTGCACGTCTGCACCGAGCAGCTGGGGTACGGGCGGGCCAACGTGGCTACCCACCTGTTCCTGCGGCACCCGCAGGAGGGGGTGCGTGCCGTGGCTGGCCCGCTGGTGCGCTGGGCTTCGGAGCCGCACCGCAGCCTGCTGTGGGACGGGCTGCACCCGGAGGCGCAGGTCGTCGTACCGTACGCGCCGCTGCGCGTTGACGAGGTCGACCGGTACCTGGAGCTGGTGCGGCGATGAAGACCGAAGAGCAGGAGTGGGCGGAGTACGCCCGGGAGCTGCGGCGGGTCGCAGGAGCTCGTGCGGACGCGCAGCAGGAGCAGGACCGGCGTACGGCGGCCAAGACCCAGGCGGAGGCGACCGCGATGGCCGAGGCCAACGCGATGGCTGAGCGGGGGCACAAGCTGGAGGTGCGGCTCAACGGACTGGCCGAGAAGGCCGCAGTGAGTCTGCAGCGGGCCGGACTGCCTCCGGACGGCAAGCGGACGGCTGTGCCGTTGCCGGAGATCAGGGCGATCGCGGACATCGAGGTGGTCGCTGCCCGGATCACCAAGCAGCTCGCGGAGACCGTCGACCAGCTGGAAGCGGTCCGGGCGGAGGCCCTGGCCGAGCAGGAGCGGCGCAAGCGCCGTACGATCAGCGCCGCCCTGACAGTGGCCGCCCTGCTCGTGGTGTGGGTGGCCCAGTCGTTCCTTGCCGGCGTCGAAGCGGCCGCGATCGCGGCGGTGACGATGCTGGCCGCGTCCCGGGTGCTGGGCCTGCCCCGGCTGCCCGGAGCGCGCTGGTGGGGCTGGGGTGGTGCCGCGCTGGTCGTCGTACTGATGGCGGCCGGGCTGCCCTGGTGGCTGGCGATCGGCGTACCGGTAGTGGTGTCGGGGACGGCGATCGTGCTGCCGAAGAAGCGCAACTCCTAGGGAAGAGGCAGTCGACGTGTCGGACGTACAGCGGCTCAAGGAACAGCTGCACCAGGTATCCGCGGAGGCCAAGCAGGCAGCTGGTGGGCTGGCCGGGTTCAAGCTGCGGTTCACGCAGCACAGCGCGCAGGTGGAGAGCCTGATCGCCGGTACGGCGACAGGAGTGGACCGGGACATCTCGGAGATCCTGGACGCCGCCGGTAAGGCGGTCGAGCAGGCCGCTGAGGCGCTGGAGATCGCATCGGCCGGCTGCAAGAGCTACGCGGACCAGATCTAGGCCCTGCGCGTGCCGTCTGATCTGCAGCGGGTGGCTCGGGGGCTGGTCGAGTGCCTGGACGAGGTGCCGCAGGTAGTGCTGCACCTGCAGCGGACGGCGGACCGGTGCCGGGAGAACGCGGCACTGGCGATCGCTGCGTCGCAGGGGCGGGCGACGGTGGCGGCGCAGCAGCTGGACGCGGCTGCTCGGGCTTGTGAGGCTGCTGCGCATTACCTGTCGATGGCGCCGCCCAAGGCGAAGGCCTGGGCGGAGCGGTTGGTTGGGGAGGGACGGTCTTCCTCACGGCCGGACGAGGGGTCGGCGGATCGGAACAAGGCGACCGGTGGGGTTGCCGAGCGGGACTCGCGGGGGCGGACTCGGCGGTTGGAGGCGCGGTTCAAGCCGGATCAGGATCCGGAGGCTCCTGATCCGCCGCTGATCCAGGTCGCGCGGAAGGCGTTCGAGCAGCTGCGGAAGAAGCAGGAGAAGGACGCCGAGGAGCGGTCGGAGTCGGAGCCGGAGGAGCTCGAGGTGGAGCTCGTCGTTGATCCGAAGGGGGAGCTGCGGGCTGCTGGGAAGGCTGCTGCGTCATCTGATGAGGATGAGGACGACGAGCGGGAGGAGCCGGCGTACGAGATCGCGGTGGATCTGGGGGATGCTGCGCGCGAGCTGCTGGAGGCGATGGCGGCGTCGGGGGAGCAGGTGTGGGAGCGCGCCGAGCTGGTGATCGCGGTGGATCGGCTGACGGCGGTCTTCGAGTACGGCGAGGGGCCGGCTGAGGTCGTCGTACCGGTGGTTGATGTGGAGCTGCCGGAGTTTGAGGTGGTGGAGGGGCCGGGGGAGGTCGCCGTACCGGAGCTCGAGGTTGAGGTGGGGGAGACGGAGTTCGACCCGGCGTTCGAGCCTCGGGCGTTGGGGGTGGATTTCGCGCCGGGGGTGCATGATCCGAGTGGTTCGTTCAAGCCCCACGAGATCCCGACGGCCGAGCGCTTGGCCGAGAACGGCTGGCGAGTCGATGCCCGTCCCGCGGACGACACGAAGCAGAACCACAAGAATCCGGACGTGATGCTTCGCAAGTCGCCGGACGACGAGGGGATCCGGGTGGAGTTCAAGAGCCCGATCAGCGGCAAGCTCAGCGCGGTGAAGCGGAACATGCGGAAGGGCAGCGTTCAGGCCCTGGTCGACGGCGAGGTGGTGCTCGACGGACGAAGGATCGATCTGTCCGAGGAGCTGGCCCGCGAGGCGTTCCACAGTGCTTGCAAGCAGGTCGGGTCCCCGGTTTCGCGAGCGGTTCACGTCATACTCGGCGACGGACGGTTGCTGACACTTCTCAAGGAGACCGATGGCTGACAGCGACGAGATCTTTCTTGCCAGCAACGAGACCCTCGAGGTCGTCGCGGCTCGGGTCGCCGAGGTGCTCGGGCTTGAGTACCTCGCGGACATGACGTCCCAGACGGGGGAGTTGCAGTACAAGGGAAGAGCGCGGACCTTCGACGGGTGGATGGGTGTGTTCATCGGCCCGAACACGTTCGAGCCGGAGCCTGGAGAGGTGCAGGCGATGGATCTGTATCCGGTGCAGGTCGACATCCAGAGCAGAGCCCACAAGTCGGCGCAGGCTGAGGAGGCTCGGCTGGCGTTCGAGCTGTTGGCCGTTGGACTGCCTGAGGTGCCGGCTCTGCTGTCGCACAACGTCGAGCGGTTGGTCGCTGCGAGCCGGCCCGGGCTGGGGATCCACTACTTCGGTGAGAAGGTTTGGCTCGATCCGCCTGAGGTGGAGCCGTGGAGGCCGTGGGTTCTGCTGGCCGACGATTGACGGCGTACGTGGTGGCGCCGCTGGAGGAGCCGGACTGGCGGGTGGCGCCGCAGGTGCTCGCGGTGGCGTTGCGGGAGCGATGGGCGAGTGCGCGGGTCGAGGTCGGCGCAGGCTCAGGCGTGGCGCTGGAGGCGCTGATCTCGGTCGGAGGGCGGGAGTTGGGGGTCGCGCTGAGTGGGACCGGGCAGGCGGTGACGTTGGATCCTGCGGAGTTGGAGGGGGCCGCCGATTTTGCGGTGTGGTTCGTGGAGACGGTGGTGCCGGGGGAGGCCGGGGTGCACCTGATCGAGCCGGGGTCGATGCGGAGTGTGGAACTGGTGGCGGGGTTGACGGCGGCCGACGTACGGGAGCGCCTCGGCTGACACTGGCGAGGGGTCTGGCGACTGACGAGCCGGTGAAGGTGGTAGCGGGGGAGTAGGGCTGCTGGAAAAGTTTTGGGAAGTTGCGTCATGAAGTTTGTCGGGCGTCGTCACTATCTGTGAACCCATCCCCACAGGGAAGTGGAAGTGATGACGTGATGTGCGAGTTGTCGATGTCGCTGGTGGGTAGGTCATGGGGCGGATCTCGCCTCCTGGTTTTGCGTCGGGTGCACTGATGGGCGGCGATCATGCGGGGCCGCAGCGGCGGCGGGTGCGGGTCTGGTTCGGTGACCATGTGGTCGCGGACTACTGCGCCGAGGCGGAGTTGGCGGATCGGTACGCGGCGGCGATGTCGCGGCGGTTCGCGGGGCTTCGGGTGACCAGTGAGCCCGTGTCGGCGGCTGATCCGGGGACCGGGCGGCCGTTGCCGGGGGAACGGTTGTGGGAGGTCGCGCCGAAATGAGATCTCGCCGGTTTCGGTTGATGCGGCACGAGGACGTGTCCGGAGTGAGTGGGACCGGGCCCGTCGCGGAGGGGGTTCAGTTCACCGACGGGGCGGTCGCGCTGCGGTGGTACGGGGACTACCCGACGACCACCGTGTGGGACGGGATCGACTCGGTGATCGCGATCCACGGGCACAGCGGGGCCACGGAAGTCGAATGGCTCGACCCTGATCCCGGTCCCGACCCGACGATCGCGCGGCGGGAGGACCTGCCGCCGCAGCCGTGGCCGGAGCTGCACCAGGCGCCGGAGTCCGAGGACGAAGGGCCCGGGCCGAGTCTGACCCGGTCGGACGACGTACAGGGCTCAGCCGGTACGACGGGCGCACCGGGCGGGGCGGCCGGCGACGCGGCCGGTTCTGCGCACGGCTCAGCCGGTACGACGGGCGCCGTGGCCAGCGCGGGCGGCCCGGGGGCTGACAAGCCGCGGGCGACCAGGCCGATCTTTCCGGCCGAGCACGGGTCGTCGGGGCCGGTCTTTCCGAGCGGGCACTCCCGGGAGCCGTTCTCGGAGTTCATGGACAACCAGGCCGGTACGGCGCGCCGTCGTACCGGGTTCACCGACCTCCTCTGACCAAATGACCACGACCGGGTCCGGCGCCGCGGACCCGGTCCTCCCCCCCCGAGCGGGCCGCGCACCGAAACTCCCTCCGGTGCCGGCCCGCTCGTAGCGTCAGGGCTTGTACTCCTCCGTCTCCAGTTGGTCGAAGTTGCGGAAGGTCGGCGGCCCGTCGCACAGGCCGGCCAGCGTGGCGGCGAACTCGCCGGTGTCCTCGCGGCTGGAGTTCGCCATCGCCTCCTCGTACGACGGGAACTCGATGACCGCGCAATACCGGCCCTCCTCGTCGCGGTCGGCGCACGACATCGCCCTGGTCGGGCTGGGGCCGTCGCCGGCGGCCTGCCGCTTCTCGCGGAAGTCGCTCATCAGCGCGGCGATCTCGTCCTGCCGGGACGTGCGGTACTCGATGAACTGCACGAAGCCAGTCATGTCATCCCCCTTGGATTAGGCCTCTTCTGCCGACAGTGCGCCGCGCTCCGGCGGTCCGCAAGGCTCCAGACCCGCCGATGACTCGCTGCGGGCGGCAGGCAACGATCTGCTGTCAGCAGAGGGGCTGGGAATCGGTACGACGGGCTGCTTGGCTGGGTGCCATGCAGATTCTGGTACTGGGCGGCACGGCCTTTCTCGGGCGCGAGATCTCGGCGCAGGCACTCGCACGGGGGCACGCGGTGACCTGCGTGGCGCGCGGCGAGAACGGTGAGGTGGTGGACGGCGCCACGCTCGTCACGGCCGACCGGAGCAAGCCCGGCGCGTACGACGGCGTACCGGCGCAGGAGTGGGACGCGGTGTTCGAGGTGTCCTGGCAGCCGGGCTTCGTCAGGGAGGCGCTGCACGCGCTGGGGCAGCGGGCGAAGCACTGGACCTACGTGTCGACCGGCAACGTGTACGCCGACTTCAGTACGCCGGGTGCCGACGAGTCCGCCGCACTACGCGCGCCGAGCCAGGAGGACACCGCTGACCGGGACCAGTACGGCGAAGCGAAGGTCGCCTGCGAGCAGCTGTCGTCAGCCGCGGTAGGGGATCGCCTGCTGATCGCACGGGCCGGCCTGATCGGCGGACCGGGCGACCGGAGCGACCGGGCGGGTGCCTGGGTCGCCCGCGCGGCCAGGGCGCCTGAGGAGCCGCTGCTGGTGCCGGACACTCCGGAGCTGCCCAGCTCGGTCATCGACGTACGGGACCTCGCCTCCTGGTTGCTGGACTGCGCCGAGCGGGGTGAGACTGGAACGTACGACACTGTTGGCCCGGTGGTGCCGTTCGGCGAGTGGATCGAGCTGTCGCGCCAGATCGGTGGCCACACCGGTCCGGTGGTCAGTGCGCCCAGGGCCTGGCTGGAGGAGCAGAAGGTCGAGCAGTACATGGGGCCGGACTCGCTGGCCATGTGGCTGACCGAGCCGGGCTACGAGGGCTGGTCGAACCGCAGCGGCCAGGCGGCGGTCCAGGCCGGTCTGCGGCACCGGTCGCGGGAGGAGGTCCTGCGGGACACGCTGGCCTGGGAGCGCGAGCTGGGGCTGGACCGGGAGCGCAAGGCAGGACTCAGTACGGCGCGGGAGCAGGAACTGATCGCGCAGCTCGGCTCAGACTGAGGGCATGAAGCTGCTGCTGATCTCCGACACCCACCTGCCGGTCCGGGCGAAGAAGCTGCCGGAGCCGGTCTGGGACGCGGTCGACGTCGCCGACGTGGTGATCCACGCCGGCGACTGGGTGAACGTGGAGTTGCTGGACGAGCTGACCGAGCGCGCGCGGCGGCTGATCGGCTGCTGGGGCAACAACGACGGGCCCGAGCTGCGGGAGCGGTTGCCGGAGGTCGGCCGGGAGACGCTCGACGGGCTGCGGCTGGCCGTTGTACACGAGACCGGCGGCAAGCAGGGACGGGAGCTCCGGGCCGAAAAGGCTTACCCGGACGTGGATCTGCTGGTGTTCGGGCACAGTCACATCCCGTGGGACACGACGTCGCCGCGCGGACTGCGGCTGCTCAACCCGGGATCACCGACGGATCGCCGGAGCCAGCCGTACTGCACCTACCAGACGGCCACGATCACCTCGGGCCGCCTGGAAGATGTTGCCCTGCACAACCTTTAGGCGTTGGCCGCTTCCTTGACGCGGGCCTTCAGCCGGTCCCGAACCTCTTCGGGCGTGTAGGAGCGACGCTTGCGTTCGCCTCGCGCGATCACCACACCGGTCGCCGCGACACCCACCAGGCTGGCGACTCCGAGCACCTTCCATACCTTCATGAGCACTAACCTAGCGACGTGGAGACGCGGATAACGCTGGACGAGGCTACGGAACTGACACGAACGGGTGACATTTGGCTGTTCCGCGGGGAGTCCGCGGCCGATCGGGCGATTCAGCTGACGACCAACAGCCCGGTCAACCACGTCGGGATGGCGATCGTGATCGAGGACCTGCCGCCGCTGATGTGGCACGCCGAGCTCGGTCGTTCGCTTCCGGACGTCTGGACCGGGAACCACCAGCGCGGCGTCCAGCTGCACGACCTGCGCGACGCGGTGACGACCTGGGCGCACCGGTACGGCCAGCGGGCCTGGCTGCGGCAGCTGGAACCCGTGGTCGGTCAGGAGATGGAGGACGCCGTACTGCGGGTTGTGGCGCGCCTGGACGGTACGCCGTTCCCGTCGACCGCCAGGCTTGCGTCGCGGTGGATCCGCGGGCGGGTGCCGGCGTTCCGGCGCGGTGATCGCGAACTGGTGCTCGAGACGGCGTACTGCGCGGAGGTGGTGGCGCTGACGTACGAGGAGATGGGGCTGCTGCCGGGTGGGCGGCGGCCGAACTGGTACGACCCGGGGCGGTTCTGGAGCGGCGACGACCTGGATCTCGGGCTCGGGGCGACGCTCGGCGAGGAGATCGCGGTCGACGTACCGGCCTGATGCCGGGTGGACCGGAATTGTCGGTGGGCTGTGATTGGCTGGTCGCAGTAGGAAACCACGGACCGATTCCGAGGAGGCGTCGCCGATGTATGCCGTCATCGACACCGAGACGACCGGCCTGCTGCCCGGGCACCGGCACCGGGTGATCGAGGTCGCCGTCGTACTGCTGGACGCGCAGGGGCGGTTCGAGGACGAGTGGGTGACGCTGCTGAATCCGCAGCGCGATCTCGGCCCGCAGCACATCCACGGGATCCTGACGGCCGACGTGCTGGCGGCGCCGGAGTTCGTCGACGTCGCGCGGCGGCTCGGGGAGTTGCTGGCCGGGCGGATGGTGGTGGGGCACAACGTCGAGTTCGATCTCGGGTTCCTGCGCGCGGAGTTCGCGCGGCTCGGGCACGTCGTACCGCTGATCACCGAGCGGTCGATGTGCACGATGGCCTTGGCTGGATATCTGTTTCCAGGGTCGCGGCGGACGCTCGGGGCGTGTTGCGCGGCGGCCGGGATCACCTTGGAGGGTTGGCATTCGGCGCTCGCGGACACGCGGGCCACGGCCGAGTTGTTCGGCGCGTACCTGAAGTCGTTCCCGTCGCCGCCGCCTTGGCAGTGGGCATACGACGAGATTCGGGACCTGCCGTGGCCGGAGCTGCCGGGGACACATGTCGGGCCGACGGTGCGGCCGGTGCACGCGGGTGGGCGGCACGGGTGGATGAGTCGACTCGTCGACCAGTTGCCACGGGTTTCGGAGCCGCCGCAGGCCGACTCGTATCTTGCGGTGCTGGACAGCTTGCTGGCGGATCGCGAGATCGACGCGGCGGGGGCTGATCTGTTGGTGCATGTGGCAACGGATCTCGGGTTGACGCGGTCTCAGGTGGATCTGTTGCACGGGGTTTATCTGGACGAGCTTGCTGCTGCGGTTTGGTTGGACCGCGAGATCAGTGAGGAGCAGCGGGCCGATCTGGATCGGGTGGCGACGATGCTCGGGCGGCAGGCGGGCGATGTGGACAGCGCGTTGGTTGCTGCTAGCAACGGTCGGTACGTCGTACCGGCGCGGCCGGGGGCCGGTGGGTTTCCGCGGGGGAGCACGGTGGTGTTCACCGGGGACATGGTGGAGCCGCGGGAGGTGTGGTGGGACCGGGCGGTGGCGGCCGGGTTCAGTCCGCAGGAGGCGGTGCGGGCGGAGACGACTTTTGTGGTGGCGGCCGATGTGGACAGCTTGTCGTTGAAGGCTCGGGCGGCGCGGGAGTTCGGGGTGCCGATCATCGCGGTGGAGGCGTTTCGGCGGTTGCTGCCGGCTGAGGTGCTGCCCGCTGATGACGAGCGGAAGGCGGGGTGAATTAGGGTCGGGCGTGTGGACAGAGCAGAGCTGGGGCGGCGGATCTACGAGGTAGCGCATCTCACCGGGGAGTTCACCCTGCGGTCGGGGGTGACGACCGATCACTACTTCGACAAGTACCGGTTCGAGGCGGATCCGGTGCTGCTGGATGCGATTGCTGAGGCGATGGTTCCGCTGGTGCCGGCGGGGACCGAGGTCCTGGCCGGGTTGGAGATGGGTGGGATTCCGGTGGTGACCGCGTTGGGGCGGCACACCGGGCTGCCGTGTGCGTTCGTGCGGAAAGAGGCGAAGACGTACGGGACCTGCCGGTTGGCCGAAGGCGCTGAGATCGCGGGGCGGCGGGTGCTGGTGGTTGAGGACGTGGTGACCAGCGGCGGGCAGATCGTGCTGTCGACGAAGGAGCTGCGGGCGCTCGGGGCGGATGTGCGCGAGGCGCTGTGCGTGATCGACCGGGAGCAGGGTGGGGCTGAGGCGTTGAAGGAGAGCGACCTGGGGTTGATCTCGCTGCTGAAGGCTGCTGACCTCGGCTAGCCGCGATCGTCTACGACAGCGACGTGATGGCCAGGCGAGAGCGCGGGCCGGGGTCGCGAGCGTGTGCTCCGGTTGCTCTGCCGGACCCAGTTCGGAACGGCGGTGGTCGCTCGGCCGGCGGGGTTCGACCGGGTCGAGTGGCTCGGCGCGCAGGGCGATGACGGTCCGCGTGGCCGCTGGACAGGTCCCCTCAGGTAGGCGTTCCGCGCACCTGTCCGGGCGCGGGGCCGGGTCGTCGAGCGTGCTGTCTGGGGTGCGGGGCGCAGCCTCAGGACGGGGCTGTGGCGCGCGGCTCGGGGTGTGAGGCGTGCGGCGGGGTGGTGGGCTGGAGGCTGGGTGGTTGCGCGCAGGGGTGAGGCGTGCGGCGGGATGGTGACGGCGGAGGCTGGGTGGTTGCGCGCGGGGGTGAGGCGTGCGGCGGGATGGTGACGGCGGAGGCTGGGTGGTTGCGTGCCGGGGTGGCGTGCGGCGGGATGGTGGGGCCGGAGGCTGGTTGGTTGCGTGTGGGGTCAGGGGGCGGCGGGGTGTGGGGGCTGGTCGTAGCGGGCTGCTTGGGCTGGGGTGACGGGGGCGAGGATCTGGCCTGAGGCGGGGTGGCCGAAGTAGCGGACTTGGGTGGGGTGGGTTGCCGCGTAGGCGGCGATGTAGGCGCAGACGACGCCGTCGAGGGCGTCTTCTACGCGTTTGAGGTCGGCTTTGCGGGTGGCCTCGGTCAGAGCCTGGCGGAGTTGTTGCCAGGCGGGATTGGCCTTGACCTGTAGGGGTGGGGAGGCGTTGGCCAGCGATTCGACGTACTGGGCTAGGCGGAGCATCTCCTGGTGGAGGTGGGTGAAGTCGCGGCCGGGTTTTGATTTGTAGTGGAGGATTCGGGGGAGGTCGAAGAGGGTGACGATGGCGGGGTGGGGGTAGACCTCGGCGGCCCGCCTAGCGGCTGTGGGGGCGAGGCTGAGGTCGAGGGCTTCGATGAGGCGGAGGGCTCGGGAGCCCTGCGCGAAGCTGGGGTTGTTGGTGTTGGCGGCGTGGCAGGACGCGCCGAAGCGGCCGTAGTACTGGGAGATCAGGCGTTCGCAGGGGCGGTGACCCGTCGCGTTGTTGACGATGATGGGTGCGTCGAACGCGACGAAGCACGGGCCGGCGGTCCAGTGGGTCAGCCAGGTGAGGATGTCTTCGTCGGTTTGCAGGACGGTGACGTCCAGCAGGCAGCCTGACGCGTCCAGTACGGCGAGGCCGGTCACGCCGCGTTGACCCCAGGCGAGGTCAACGCCGACGTACCGAAAGGCAGGGACGTTCAGTCCTCCGGGTCCTCGCGCTCGATCTCGAAGCGGAGGCTCTTGCCGGAGCGGATGCGTTCTACGGCGGCCAGGCAGGCTTCGGGGCTCATGTGGACGCCGATCTCGCCGAGGCGGTTGCGCAGGACCAGTGCGGCGTCCTCGGCCGACCGGGCGCTCGACTCGTTGATCGCGTCGATCGTCGCGGTCGTCAGCTTCTCGCGGATGTCCGGGTGGACCTCGTGGATCTCGTGGGTGATTCTGAACTCCGACATCGCGACTTTCTCCTGTCCAGCGAGCCCGTGATCTGATGCCAGCCTAGTTCCCCGGACCAGTCTGGAGGGAGCATTCTGTCGCTCCCGGCGGTGTCAGGTCAGTACCCGCGCGACGAAACTCTCAAGCCGGTTGCCCAGTCGCTCGATCCGGACCTCGGGGCCGACCGTTTCGCCCTGGGGGACCTCGGGCTCGCGGAGGCCGCGCAGGTAGAGCGAGCAGGCCAGGTCGGCGCAGATGTAGGTGCCGACCGTGTTGCCGGCGCGGCCGGCCGGACCGGCGCGGCGGGCGGCGAAGAGCGCGACGTCGATGACCTTGTGTGCGGTGTGGCAGAGGTCGCAGAGCCCGGTACCGCGGCGGGGCTTGCCGGTGGCGGCGGTGTTCAGGGCGATGCCTAGGACGCTGTCTTCACGCGGTACGACGAGGTAGGCGCGTGCCGGCGCCTTCGGGTCGCGCCAGCCGAGGAAGTCCAGTGACTCCCAGGGCAGTTCGGTCAGTGCCGCGGGCATCGTGATCGCTTTGACCTGGCTCTTGGACGAGTTGACGAACGATCGCCGGATCTCGTCCGCGTTCAGCGCCTGCACCACAAACTCCTCACCTCGACGGACTGTCGCTCAACTCAAACGCGCGGTGGTGGGTCGCGGCAACCGAATATGTCGGGCGGGCGCCGCCTCCGGGCAGAAACGGGGCGGGCGCGGCTCCGGGGAGAGCGAGAGGGCATCGCGCGCTCGCGGGTGGAAGGAGGAGGGGGCATCGCGCGCCCGCGGGTGGACGGAGGAGCATCCGGCGCCGGCGAGTGGGGCAAAGGCATCGCAGGGCATCCGGGCCTGTGGATGGGGTCGGAAGGTGTACCAGCGCGTGACAGTCAGGTGGCAATCCGGCAACATGCGGAGTTGGGGAGTGGACTTATCAACCTGGACCTGGTTTTATAACAGATACAAACTTCAACTAAGCGCCCCCGGAGGACACCAGTTATGAGCACGACCGACTACGCCACGCTCACCGGCGACTACACGATCGACACCTCGCACAGCCGTACCGGCTTCGTGGCCCGGCACGCGATGGTGACGAAGGTCCGCGGGGCGTTCAACGAGTGGGAGGGTTCGGCGCACATCGACGGCGAGAACCCGGCGAACTCCTCGGTCAAGGTGACGATCCAGGCCAAGAGCATCGACACCCGCAACAGCCAGCGCGACGACCACCTGCGTAGCAACGACTTCTTCGAGATGGACGAGCACCCGGAGATCACCTTCGTCTCGACGTCGGTCGAGCCCAAGGGTGACGACGTCTTCGCGGTCACCGGCGACCTGACCATCAAGGCGATCACCAAGCCGATCACGATCGACTTCGAGTACACCGGTACGGCGACCGACCCGTTCGGCAACACCCGGGTCGGCTTCGACGGCGCGGTCACGGTCAACCGCAAGGACTGGAACGTCACCTGGAACGCGGCCCTCGAGGGCGGCGGCGTCCTGGTCAGCGAGAAGGTCACGCTCGAGTTCGAGATCTCGGCGATCAAGAACGCCTGAGCTTCTCCGTACGACGAATCGCGCGTCCGGCGGGCACCCGCCGGGCGGACGATTCGTCGGACTTCCATCGGCCGCTCGCACTAGGGGCCGGCACGCGACCGGGGTCACCGCTGTGGCGGTGGCCCCGGTTCGTCGTTCTCAGCCGGCGCTGAGGCTTCGCGGCCGACCCCACGTCCTTCGCAACCGGCGCCATGGCTTTCACGGTGGTGGTTTCTGATAGCCGGCGCCCCTCGGGGTGTCGGGTTCGTCGCGGTGGGGTCACGATCGGCCTTCGGTGCGGGCGGGAAGGTTTTGCCGCGCCCGCGCGCTGGAAAACTCCTGGCTGAGTGACGACCTAGGGCCAGGGGGACCGCCGATGATCGACACGAGGCTCTACCGATGGTTCCTGCCGCTGATCGGGCGGCGCCGGCCGGTACGGCGTACGCCGGAGTCGTTCCGCCCACGTGGGACGAGTTCGCGGGTCAGCCGGCTCGCGGCCCGGTACGACGCGGACGTGGACGAGGCGCTGCAGCGGCTGTGGCCGAAGGCGCGGGTCTACCACGATCGCGAGTTCGCGCGGGACCGCGCGGACTTCCTGCTGGTGGTGCGCGGGCGTGGGGTGATGGTCGAGACGAAGGTGAAGAGCGATCCGGGGTTGTTCCGCGGGTCGACCTTGCCGCCGTTGCTCGACCGGTTGCAACGGGACGGCAGGCGCCTGGTGGTCCTGCTGAACCAAGGCGACCCGACGCCGGCGCGTGAGCTGGTGGCCGAGAAGCTCGGTGACAAGGCGCGGATCGTGGTGTGGTCCGGGCCGGACCAGGATGCCGACCTGTGGTCGGCCGTCGAGGAGTTGATCGCCCAGGAGTCGCGACACCCGCTGTGAGGTGTGGAGGTGGAGAGCATCCGCGCTGACTTGGTGGGGGTGGGACGAGGCGGCGATGCGGGCGGCAGCGGGCGTGCGGCAGGGAGCGTCGTGCGCCGGCGTGGGAGGCAGCGCGAGTGGGGATCAGGTGGAAGGTCGTGCGAGTGGGGATCAGACTGCACTGAGGTTGGGAAAGCCGACAGCGCGGAGAGGTGGACTCTCCGCGCTGTCGGCTGACTCCGGGGCGCGAGGTGTGCCCGAGGGCGGCGTCCAGGAGTCGTGTTCTCCTCCGGCAAGGCCCGGAGGTTGTTTCAGGGGGTCAGCACTTGCGTGCTGTGGTGCTGCCGCCGTCGACGACCCAGCGGCCCTCGTGCTGCTCGACGCGCATCTCGTCGACCCATCGGGTCGGCGACTTGGGTGGGATCACGCTGCGGCCCTTGGCGTCGACCGTGCGGGCCGCCTTCGTGTCGTAGCAGGCGCGGATGATCACGCCCGACGCGGCGATCGTGCGCTTGGCCCAGATCACCTTGGTGGCGCCGGTGTTGCGCAGCTTGCGGGCGCGGTAGTACTTGGCCTGCTGGGTGTACGCCTTGTAGAGCTGCGGCGTCATCACCGGGACCAGTTGCTTGGTCGCCTTGCCGCCGCTCTTCATCATCGTGTCGAGCGCGGCGCGGTAGTCGTAGTACGCGTTGACGACCGGGTCGTCGGACGCCGGCACCGTTTCCGGCTGGGCCGCGCCGTCCGCGACCGGGACCTCGTTGTGCTTGGACGCCTTCTGGGCGCCGGGGGACGAGGCGGCCACGTCGGCCGATTCGCCGCCGCCGCAACCGGCGAGCATCAGGACCGGGATCAGCGTGGCGGTCACCGCCAGGTCGCGAATGCGCATGGAACGAACCTCCTGTCGGGTGCCGTCGGGAGCGGGCTGCCGCTACCACCGGCACTGTTCGTGTAACGCGGCGACACGGACCGTGGTCACTGTGACCTGGATCACACCAGACCCCCTACCGGGGTACTGGGAGCGCGTTCGCTCCCTGGCCGGATGTGCCGGAGGCCGCGAATTCCTAGGCTCGATCTCGACTGCTGAGACCGAGGAGAGCGCGATGACGGCCCCCAGGACAAGCACAACCAGCACGCACGACACACCGGCGGGCGGGCCCGCGCCGCGTGCGGAGCAGCCGCGGGCGGAGCAGCGGCGAGCGGAGCAGCGGCGGGCGGAGCGGCGGCGGGCGGAGCGGCGGCGGGCGGAGCGGCCGCAGGCGGAACCGCGCCGGCCGTCCCTGGCGTCGCTGGTCGCCTACCGGTTGATCACTGTCGCCCACGGACTGCTGGCCCTGTTCCTGATCGCCCTGTGGGGGATCGCCGTGGTCCGGGGTCCGTTCTTCGGCCTGGTCGAGCACGGACCGTTCGGACCCGGAACCTGGGGCGGACCGACGTTGGCGGGAGCCTGGGCCGTCCATGCGGCAGTGGCGGTACCGGTGATCGTGCTGATTCCCCTTGCGCTGCTGGGAATCCGCAGCCTCGACAAGACGATGGCCCGCGGCGGGCCGCTGAGCTGGTGGGTGCGTCCGGTCGCAGTACTGATCGCCGTGGCCGGAGCGGCGCTCTTCGTCGCCTGGGTCCGGCAGATCTAGGGTCGCCAGATGACGGGATGGCCGCGGGGCGGGTGGGCGTGGGTCGCCGGTGCCGGTACGGCGGCGTTGCTGGTCCTCACGACGATGGACCTGGGCCAGCACTACCAGCTCCCGCTCGGCGCCGCGCTGGCACTGGGGGCCGCACGGGCGCTGACCCTCGGACTGGCGTGGATCCGCCCGGGCATCAGCCTGCCCGCGTCCCTGGCAACAGCGGCCCTGACCGCTGCGGTGAGCGTGCCGGTGAGTGCGGACGAGCCCTGGCCGTGGCCGGTGACGAGTGTGTTCGGGCACTCGATCGTGCTGGCGGTCGTCGCGGCGCGCGGTGCGTCGCGTAAGCAGCTGACCGGCTGGTGGGTAGTCACTCAGCTGACAGGTGTCGTGGGGATGCTGCTGGCGCCCGAGGGTGGGTCGTGGGTCGGGCTGCTCACCATGGCGGTTCTGTCGCTGGTCGCTGTCGTCATCGGGGATCTCCAACGGTCGCGCGCTGAGGCGCGGCAGCAGCTGGTGGAGCAGGAGGGGTTGACCGAGGCCGAACGGGCCGAGCGGGCGCTGTGGCAGGAGCGGGCGCGGATCGCTCGGGAGCTGCACGACGTGGTGGCGCACCACTTGTCGGTGGTCGTCGTACGGGCTGACAGTGCGCCGCACCGGCTGCAGGCGTTGCCGGAGGAGGTGCGGACGGAGTTCGCTGGGATTGCCGAGGAGGCGCGGTCGTCGCTGACCGAGATGCGGCGGGTACTGCGGTTGCTGCGGTCTGAGCCGGGGGAGCTGGAGCCTCAGCCGGGGCTGGAGGAACTACCGGGGCTGGTCGAGAGGGCTCGGCAGGCGGGGGCGTCGATCGAGCTGGACATCAGCACACAAGAGCTGGCCGTCAGTGCACAAGAGGTGCACCCCGCAGTGGGCCTCACGGCCTACAGAGTGGTGCAGGAGGGAATCAGCAATGCCGTACGGCATGCACCGGGTGCGGCGATCACAGTGGTGGTGCGACAGGTTCAGAAAGAGCTCAGGGTCATGGTGTCGAACAGCAAAGGCGGCAGCACGGCCAAGAACGCAGCAGGGCAAGGGCTGTTGGGGATGCGCGAGCGGGTGAGCCTGGTGGATGGGACGGTGAGAGCCGAGAGCACGCCGGACGGCGGGTTCGTGGTGGAGGCGGTCTTGCCGGTGCGGACCCGATGATCAGGGTGATGGTGGTGGACGATCAGGAGATCGTTCGCGCCGGGTTCAGTGCGTTGCTGGGGGCGCAGGAGGATCTGGAGATCGTCGGGCAGGCTGGGGACGGCGCCGAGGCGGTGACAACAGCTCACAAGGTCAGGCCGGACGTGATCCTGATGGACGTGCGGATGCCGGTGCTGGACGGGATCGCGGCAACCCGGCAGATCCTCGCCCAAAGCACCGAGAACGGCGGGGGCGAGGGGATCCCGCAGCCGCCAAGGGTGATCGTCCTGACCACCTTCGACCTCGACGAGTACGTGTACGACGCCCTCCGCGCCGGGGCCAGCGGCTTCCTCCTCAAGCACGCCTCACCCGACGAGCTCGTCGCCGCCGTCCGCATCGTCGCAACAGGCGACGCGCTGCTCGCGCCGTCCATCACCCGCCGCCTGGTCGAGGACTTCGCCAAGGCCCGCCCGGTACTCCGGCCGACCGACGCGATCCTCACCCCGCGCGAGACCGACGTACTGCGACTGATCGCCAAAGGCCTGTCGAACCGCGAGATCGCCACCGACCTCGTCGTCGCCGAGCAGACCGTGAAGTCGCACGTGAGCCGCATCCTGACCAAGCTGGACCTGAGGGACCGGGCGCAAGCTGTTGTCTACGCGTACGAGGCCGGCGTCGTCGCGCCCGGCCCGCAGCGCTGAGAGGCGGAGAGCATGGACGGATTGGAACGACTCAGGGCCCTGTGTCTGGCGTTGCCCGAGGTGACCGAGCGGCTGAGCCACGGTGAGCCGACCTGGTTCATCCGGGACAAGAAGACATTCGTCATGTTCGCGAACCAGCACCACGACGACCGGATCGGCTTCTGGTGCGCGGCGCCCGAAGGCGCGCAGCAGGAGTTGCTCACGACCGACCCGGAGCACTTCTTCCGTCCGCCGTACGTCGGTCATCGCGGCTGGCTCGGCGTCTATCTCGACGTCGACGAGATCGACTGGGACCACCTCGCTGAGCTCGTCCGCGACGCCTACCGCCAGGTCGCGCCCAAATCCCTGGCCGCGTTAGTCGACTAGGTCGGCCGCGGTCTGCGGAAGCATGGCCAGCTCGGTCGACCACAGTTCACCGGCCTCAGCAGAGGACCAGGCCCAGGACCGGATCTGCGCCGCGCTGCGCCGCCCGAAGATCGCGCGGAACAACTCGTACGCGTCGACGGTCACCTCAGCGGCCGGCCCGTCGGACTCGAGCCAGTACGTGCCGTCGGGAGTGTGGACGGCCAATCCCGTGCACGCCCCGTCCAGCATCCACTCGACGGTCGCCAGGTACGCCTCGGGCAACGGCCGCGCAAGACCGACGGCCCCGGACAGGTCGGCTTCGTGGACGCATGCGTCGGCGTACGGGTTGCAGACCAAGGGATGCGAAGTCGTCCCACTGGCGACCAACTGCTCCAGCAGTACGCCGGACGCAGACCACTCAGCCAGTACGGCGGACGCCGGCAGCTCCCGGCGCGATGCGACCTGGCGAGCGGTCCACGGCGGGAAGGGCGCGCCGTCCACGTTGCCCTGGACATAGTCGGTCGCGACGCCGGTCAGGTGCGCGAGCAGGTCGTGCACGGTCCAGTCCGGACAAGCCGGTACGACGCGGTCGAGGTCGGCGGGGGTGAAGTCGCGGGCCGCCGCCAGAACGCGGTCGCGGCTGGCGGCGTACAGAGCGGCGCTGGTCGTCGGGTCCATGAGAGGCCTCCTTTCTCACCCTGACGGACGAGCGGCCCCGGAATCGACAACGTGAAGCCGGGTTGGTTTCCACCGATAGGGTGGCGCGGTGAGTGAGACTGAGGTCCAGGTCCGCGGGATCGCGGACAAGCTGGCGATCGGCCTGTCGTTCGGGAGCTCGGCGGCGGTGATGGTGCTGGAGCTCGTTTCGCTGCGGCTGGTCGCGCCGTACCTGGGGCTGACCCTGGAGACGAACACCGCGATCATCGGTGTCGCGCTGGCGGCGATCGCGACGGGTGCGGCACTCGGCGGACGGTTCGCCGACTCGGTGTCGCCGACGAAGACGCTGGGACCGCTGATCCTGTTCGGCGGCGCGCTGGTGCTGCTGGTCCTGCCGGTCGTGCGGTGGACGGGCGAAGCGGTCCGGGGTGGCGGCGAGAACGCCGTGTTCCTCGCGGTCGCGGTCGCGATGTTCGTACCGGCGTCGTTGCTCGCGGCGGTGACGCCGATGGTGACCAAGCTCCGGCTGTCGACGCTGTCCCAGACCGGCACGGTGGTCGGCCGGCTGTCGGCGTACGCGACGGTGGGCGGGATCTTCGGGACCGTGCTGACCGGATTCGTGTTCGTGGCCAAGGTGCCGACGAGCGTCATCGTGCTCTGTCTCGGCGGGCTGCTCGTGCTGACCGGCGCGGTGCTGACGATCTTCCTGCGTGGTTTCCAGGCGGCGGCCCGGCCGCTGATCCTCGCGCTGGTCGGTGGCGGGCTCACGCTGGTCGCACCGCGGCCGTGCGAGGTCGAGACGGCCTACCACTGCGCCCGCATCGAGTCCGATCCCAATCGCGCGAGCGGCCGGATCCTGTACCTCGACCAACTGCGGCACTCGTACGTCGACCTCGAGGACCCGACCTACCTCCAGTTCGAGTACATCAAGGACTTCGCGGACCTGATCGACACCGAGTTCCCGGCCGGCCAGGCGATCGACGCGCTGCACGTCGGGGGCGGCGGGCTGACCATGCCGCGCTGGCTGACCGCGACCCGGCCGGGCTCGCACAACAAGGTGTACGAGATCGACCCGGGTGTGATCGCGCTGGACAAGGCCGAGCTCGGCGCGAAGGCGGGCCCGGAGCTCGACCTGCAGATCCGCGACGGGCGGCTCGGCGTACGGTCCGAGCCGACCGACAGCCGCGACCTGGTGATCATGGACGCGTTCGGCGGCGTCGCCGTGCCGTGGCACCTGACCACCCGCGAGATCGTGGCCGACGTCCACCGGGTGCTGCGCCCGGGCGGCCTCTACACGGCGAACATCATCGACTTCGGCCCGCAGAACTTCCTCAAGGCGGAGGTTCGGACGGTCGCCGAGGAGTTCAAGAACGTCGCGGTGATCTCGACCGGGTCGGCGCTCGCGGGGGAGCAGGGCGGCAACTTCGTGCTGGTCGCGTCCGATGACGAACTGCCGATCGCGGCGCTGCAGACCAAGCTGGGCGCTCGCGCCGGCGTACTGGCCGGAGCGGACGAAGTACGCCGCTTCGTTGGCGACGCCCCGCTGCTGACCGACGACTTCGCGCCGGTCGACCAGCTGCTCACGCCGTTCCCCAGCTGAGACGAGCTGACCGGAACTTGGGCAACCCGGGGCCGGAGTTGTGCTCCGCGCTCCGGGCTTGTTGCATGTGCACATGCACCCACGCGCAGGTCAGCCCGCCCAGCCCGAGGACCTCGTCGACGTCGACGCGCTGCTCGCGGCGTACGACGGGATCACCCCGGACGTCGACAACCCCGCCCAGAAGGTCGTCTTCGGTACGTCGGGCCACCGCGGCTCGAGCCTGGACGGCGCCTTCAACGAGGCCCACATCCTCGCGATCACGCAGGCCATCTGCGAGTACCGCGCCGGTGAGGGAACGAGCGGCCCGCTCCTGGTCGGCCGGGACAGCCACGGCCTGTCCGAGCCCGCCTGGCGGACCGTGCTCGAGGTCCTCGCGGGCAACGGCGTGCAGACCCTCGTCGACAGCGCCGACCGGCTGACCCCGACGCCCGGGGTGTCGCACGCGATCCTGCGGCTCAACCGCGGCGCGGGCGCAGGTGCCGACGGCATCGTCATCACGCCGTCGCACAACCCGCCGCGCGACGGCGGCATCAAGTACAACCCGCCGCACGGCGGCCCGGCCGACTCCGACGCGACCGGCTGGATCGCTGCTCGCGCCAACGAGCTGATCGCCGGCGGCAACCGCGAGGTACGCCGTACGCCGTTCGCGCAGGCGCGCAGCCAGGCCGGCGACTACGACTTCCTCGGCCACTATGTCGACGACCTGCCCTCGGTGATCAACCTGGATGCGATCCGTTCCTCCGGGCTGCGGATCGGCGCCGACCCGCTCGGCGGTGCGAGCGTCGACTACTGGGCCGCGATCGGTGAGCGGCACGGCCTCGACCTGACCGTGGTGAACCCGCGGGTCGACCCGGCCTGGTCGTTCATGACGCTGGACCACGACGGCAAGATCCGGATGGACTGCTCCTCGCCGTACGCGATGGCCTCGCTGGTCGCGCAGAAGGACCGGTACGACCTCGCGACCGGCAACGACGCGGACGCCGACCGGCACGGCATCGTCACGCCGGACGCCGGGCTGATGAACCCGAACCACTACCTCGCGGCGGCGATCTCGTACCTGTTCGCGAACCGCCAGTGGGGTCCGGACGTCGCGGTCGGCAAGACGCTGGTCTCGTCGTCGCTGATCGACCGCGTGGTCGCGGACCTGGGCCGGCGGCTGTGGGAGGTGCCGGTCGGGTTCAAGTGGTTCGTGCCGGGGCTGATCGACGGGTCGGTCGGGTTCGGCGGCGAGGAGTCGGCGGGCGCGAGCTTCCTGCGGTTCGATGGGAGCGTCTGGACGACGGACAAGGACGGCATCCTGCTCGCGCTGCTGGCCAGCGAGATCACCGCGGTGACCGGTGAGACGCCGTCGCAGGCGCACGCGAAGCTGGTCGAGCGGTTCGGCGCTTCGGCGTACTCGCGGGTGGATGCGCCGGCGACCCGGGAGCAGAAGGCGAAGCTCGCGGCGCTGTCGGCCGACGCCGTCACGGCGACCGAGCTGGCCGGCGAGCCGATCCTCGACCGGCTGACCAGTGCGCCGGGCAACGGCGCGGCGGTCGGCGGGCTGAAGGTGACGACCGAGTCCGCGTGGTTCGCGGCCCGGCCGTCGGGGACCGAGGACCTGTACAAGATCTACGGCGAGTCGTTCAAGGGTGCCGAGCACCTGGACGAGGTGTTCGTCCAGGCCCGCGAGGTCGTCTCGAACGCGCTCGGCGACTAGCGGACGAAGGCGTCCACCAACCGGTCCAGGTCCGCGGCGGGGCTCGACGTCAGCCCGCTGTGGATCGGACCGGGGTGGACGACCGTACTGCGGGGCGCCGCGAGCCACCGGAAGCGTTCACCGATCCGCGTGGCCGCGGCCGGTCCGCCCACCGGGTCGCCCGCGCAGATCGCACGGATGTGCTCCAGCGACGCGCACACCACGTCGACGTCGACGGCCGGATCGAGCGAGCGCAGCCGGGCCGGGTCGACGTCCCAGGCGGCGCCGAGGAAGTCCATCCCGCGGCAGTAGATCACCGCGCCGACGTTGACGAACTCGCCGCGGTGGATGCGCGGCGCGGCGCGCAGGATCACGTAGTCGAAGGGGACCAGGTCGCCGGTTTCAAGCTCGTTCATCGCGCACCACCCGGCAGCCACGCGGACCGGTCGGCCAACCGGGCGGTCAGGTGCCCGAGGTAGCGATCGCGGTCGCCCTCGGCGATCCACTCGTCCGGGACCAGCGCGATCACCTCGGTGAGCAGCTCCGGTGTGATCTCGGCCGCCAGGGTCTCGTCGATCGCCGGTACGGCGGGAGCGTCGTCGCGGAAGACGTGGTCGTTCGCGTCGTACGGGAGGGCAGCGAAGCGCTCGGCCGACATCCAGGAGTGGTGGAAGTACAGGGCCGCGCCGTGGTCGATCAACCAGAGTTCCTTGTGCCAGACGAGCAGGTTGGGGTTGCGCCAGGACCGGTCCACGTTGGCGATGAACGCGTCCAGCCAGAGGATCCGCGCCCGGGTCGGCGCGTCCGGCGTACCGCTGGAGCCGTCGTAGCCGAACGAGCCGGGCAGGAAGTCGACCGCGAGGTTGAGTCCGGCGCTGCGGACCAGCAGGTCCTGGATCTCCTCGTCCGGTTCGGACTTGCCGATCGCCGGGTCGAGCCAACAGAGCTTGAGCTCCGGGATCCGCAGTCCGAGCCGGCGGAACAGCTCGCCGGCGATGATCTCGGCGACCAGTGCCTTCGGGCCCTGGCCGGCGCCCTGGAACTTCAGCACGTAGGTCCCGAGATCGTTGCCTTCGACAACACCCGGCAGCGATCCGCCCTCGCGCAACGGCAGCACGTAGCGGGTGGCGGTGACGGTCGGCAGACTCACCCGGCAGAGCCTAGAGGGCGGTTTCCCCGGCGCCGGCGTCGGGTACCGACCCGGGGTGAAGCATCCGTCCATGGGCGTCGAGGAAGAACTGCTGCTGGTCTCCGCCACAGGCCAGCCGTTGCCGGAGAGCAAAGCAGTCGCGGCACAGACACAGGGAGTCGATGTCGAGCTCGAGCTGACCCGCGCGCAGGTGGAGACCAACTCGCCGGTCTGCGAGACCTCAGACGAGTTGCACCGCGCGCTGAGCGCGATGCGCTCCAAGCTGGCCGCTGCCGCGGCGGAGCATGGCGGCCGGCTGCTGGCCGTTGCGGCGCCGCCGACCGGTGAGGCCGTGCACCTGGTGACGAAGAAGGCGCGGTACCAGGAGATGGAGGAGCGGTACGGGCTGCTGGCGCGGGAGCAGGCGGTCTGCGGCTGTCACGTGCACATCGACGTACCGGACAAGGAAGCGGCGATCCGGGTCAGCAACCACCTGCGGCCGTGGCTGCCGACGTTGCTGGCGCTGAGCGCGAACTCGGCGGTCTACCTTGGCGCGGACACCCGGTTCGCGAGCTGGCGGGCGATCATGTGGTCGCGCTGGCCGGCCGTCGGGCAGCCGCCGTACTTCGAGTCGGCCGAGCACTACGACACGCTCGTCCGGACGCACGTCGATTCCGGCAGCATCATGGACGAGCGGATGGTCTACTGGGACGTCCGGCCGTCGTCGCACCTGCCGACGGTGGAGATCCGGGTCAGCGACGTACCGCTGACGGTGGACGAGACCGTGCTGCACGCGACGCTGGTCCGCGCGCTGGTGATGACCGCTCTGGCCGACGGATCCCTCGGCCCGGAGCTGCAGCCCGAGGTGTTGCGCGCGGCGTACTGGCTGGCGGCCAAGGACGGGCTGACCGGCAGCAACCTGAACGTCCGGACCGCCGAGGTACTCCCGATCGAGCAGGTCCTGCAGTTGCTGATCGACCACGTCCGGCCGGCGCTCGAGCAGCTGGACGAGGTCGAGCGAGTGGAGACGACCGTCCACCGGCTGCTGCACGAGGGCAACGGCGCGATGAAGCAGCGCCAGGCTTTCCGCGAGGGCGACGACCTGATCGCCCTCGCGGAAATCAGGCCCTAGTTGCGGAGGAAGTCCTCGAGGCCGTGCAGGTCGTCGGTGTTGAGGTGGTCGACGCCGGCGGCCGAGAGCTCGGCCCAGAGGGCGTCGCGGGCCGCGCCGCGGGTGTCGGGTGTCGCCCAGAAGCGGACCCGGTAGCCGGCCCGGTGGGCGGTGGCGACGATCTGGCGGAGCTTCTCGCGCTCGGCGACGGGGAAGGATCCGACGCCCTGCCACGTGAAGTTGTTCGTCCAGTTGTCGCTCACCAGCGGCATCAGGGACGCGGGCATCTTCGAGTTCAGGTCGGACAGGCGGCCGTCGTACCCGGCGTACCGGACCTTCTGCGCCTTCAGTACGTCGAGCGGCCGGTTGCCGCTGATCACCGAGGTCACCGGGCCGCGGAACGTGCGTCCGTTGGCGAAGATCGTGCTGATCCCGCGGTACTTGCGCAGCGCGGCGTCGATCGCGGCGTACGTCGTCGGGCCGTCGCTCTTGATGTCGATCAGCAACTGGAAGTCGCGGCCGCGCTGGTAGACCTCACCGTGGTTGGCGCGGACCCGGTCGGCCAGTGGCTTGAGGTACAGGCTCTCCAGCGTCCGGCCCGGTACGGCGTTCTCCAGGTCGTGCGCGACCCGCAGCTCGCCGTCGACCAGCCACACGTCGGCCTCGACCGAGTTGAACCCGCGGTCCAGCGCGTCCTGCAGCGGACGCCGGTGCTCGTAGTCGTTGTGCGCGTGCGCCGAGGCGAGCGGCCGGACCGCCGGTGCGTCGTACGCCTTCGGCAGGCGGAAGCCGTTGTCGCGCGCGACCTGACGCAGGCGGTCGGGGTAGTCGGAGATGATCCCGTCGACACCCTTGTCGATCAGCGACTCCATCGTCGCCGGGTCGTCGACGGTCCACGGGATCACCTCGAGCCCGGCCTTGTGCGCCGACTTCACCATCGCCTCGGTGACGTACGGCCTGTACGCCGGGTCGCCGACCTTGCCGTCCTGCGGGAAGCCGTGCACCGGGGAGATCGCGCTCGCCCCGAACGACTTGGTCGCCTTGACCAGGTCGCCGCCGAAGTCGTCGATGTCGATCCCGCCGAGCCACGGCGACCTGCCGGGCTGACCGGTCTGCAGGAAGTCGTAGTTGGTGAGCGCGACCAGCGGCAGCTCCGGCGCGACCTGGCGCATCCGCATCAGCGCGCCCCAGTCGAAGCTCTGGATCGTGACCTGCCGGGCGATCCGCGCCTTGCGGATCTCCTGCGTGACGACCTGGACGAACTGCTCGCGCGGCGCGGTCTCGGACGGCGCGCCGGCCTCGACCTTGGTCTCGATGTTCAGCTTCACGTCGTCGGCGTGGAAGCGGCGGACGAGCGAGAAGACCTCGCGCAGCTCCGGCATCCGGGCGCCGGGGTCGGGCGTCTGGCCCGGGAAGCCGGCCTGGGGGAGTGAACCGCAGTCGAGCTGGCGGACCTGGTTGAACGTCAGCGTGTTGACGTACTTGCCGACGTACGGGTACTCGGGATCGCCGGCCGTGTACGGCGCGGTGTCCTTGCACTTGGACCCGGTGACCTTGCGGTCGTGGGTGACGACGGCGTGACCGTCCTCGGTGATCTGGACGTCGAGTTCGAGGGTGCTGACTCCGGTCTCGAGGCCGCGCATGAACGACGCGACGGTGGACTCGACGGTGAGTCCGAGGCCGCCGCGGTGGGCCTGCAGGTCGAGCTCGCGGCCGCGGTACGCGGACGCCTCGACGGGGACCAGGCCCTGACCGAGCAGGGCGGCGGTGATGGCGAGCGGGAGCAGCGCGCGGGGGAGGCGGCGCATGAGGGGATCCTGTTCGTCGGCGGAGGGGTTGCCGGGGCGATGCTTCAGGGCGCAGGGGTACCCGGTGCCACCCGAAGGTAACCAACGAAAGGCCGACTGGTAACCGCCTGGCGCCGATCACTTACCGTGCGCACCAGCCGGAGCTCGTACGACGTGCAGCCGTACGCCGAAGTCAGAGCCAGCCGCGCCGGGCCGCGTGGTACCCGAGCTGCAGCCGGGTGTCGGCCGACACGAGGTCCATCAGCGCCCGCACCCGGCGCTGAACCGTGCGCATCGACAACCCGAGTTGGTTCGCCGCCGCCTGGTCGGTGAGACCGGCGAGCAGCAGCCCGAGGATCCGCGCGTCGATCTCCGGCAGCCCGTCGGCGGTCGGACTCTCCTCGACGACCCCCTCGCTGCCGAACACCAGCGGGATCGCCTCCCGCCAGACCCGGTCGAACAGCGCCAGCAGCCCGTCGAGCATCCCGCTGCTGTGCACGATCAACGCCCCGATGTCGCGGTGCGAACCCGACAGCAAGGGGACCAGCGCGATCCGCCGGTCCACGATCAGCATCCGGATCGGCAGCTCGGGCACGACGCGGACCTCCTCGCCGGCCCGCAACGAGTCCGCGGCGGCCGGGAAGAAGCCGGGCCGGTCGAAGGAGTTCCGCTCGATCACCACGCGATACCGGACGCCCCGGTTCACGGCCGCGTCCTCGGCGGTGTTCTCCTCGGCCGCGACCGCCGCGATCTCCGCCTTGACGAACCCGAGCACTTCCTCGCGCGCCGACATCTGCAGCTGGGTGAAGCGCTGCCCGACCGCCTTCGCGCCCCGTACGACGTCCACCACGTCGCCGGCCGACCGGTCGGTATCGGTGCCGCGGTAGATCTCGGCCAGCGACTCGATCTCCCGTTGCGCCCGCCGAAGCTCCTCCTCGCGCTGCACAGCCAGCGCCGCCAGGGCCACCGACGGCGGCGAGGCGACGTACCGGTCGGTGCCGCCGCTGGACCGGGCCGCCAGACCACTGCTCTCCAGCGCGGCCAGCGAACGGGCGGCTTCCACCGGGAGACAGCCGAGCCGCTCGGCCAGCTCGACGGCGTCGTACGACGGGACCTCGACCAGCGCGCGGTAGGCGAGTTCTTCGGTGTCTTCGAGTCCGAGCACGTCGAGCACGATGCCTCCCTGATCACTTCCGTACGGCGGCCGGATGCTGGCGGGTTCCCGAATTGTCGCAATCCTGCCAGGTCATCCCGCGAATCCGCTGGCGGTTTTGCGATGAACTGACGGCCGACATCACCCTGCCTGCCCCCGAAGGTGGTTCCCCGATGCTTTCCCGTTTGCTGGTCGGCGCAGCCGTCACGTCGCTGCTCGCCACCGCCCTCGTCCCCGCCGCGGCCACCCCGGGCGCGGATCCTCCACCTGGCCTCCCGCTCGGCGTCGACAGCGCCAAGGTCGTCACGCTGCTCACCGGCGACAAGGTCCAGCTCACCCCGGCCGGCGGCGGCCGCAGCAACGTCCGCTTCGTCGCCGCCGACCCGTCCGCGAGCGGCTACGAGACGAGGACGGTCGGCAAGGACCTGTACGTCGTCCCCGACAGCGCCGCGAAGCTCGTCCAGAGCGGCAAGGTGGACGGCGCGCTGTTCAACGTGAGCGGCCTGATCCGCCAGGGCTTCGACGACGCCTCCACGGATCGCGTGCCGGTCATCACGACGTACAAGCCGACCTTGCGGTCCCAGCCCGCGGTCCCGACCGGCTCCGAGCGCACTCGGTCGCTGCCGTCCGTTGCAGCCTCGGCGCTGCGGACCGAGAAGACGCGGGCCCGCGAGACCTGGCGCGCGCTCACCTCGCCGACCGATCCGGCCGGGCGTGAGCTGGAGAAGATCTGGCTCGACGCGAAGGTCACCAAGACCCTCGACGAGAGCGTCCCGTACGTCGGGGCGCCGCAGGCCTGGCGTGCCGGCTTCGACGGCGCCGGCACGACGGTCGCCGTACTGGACTCCGGTGTGGACGCCGAGCACCCGGACCTGGCCGGTGCCGTCCGGGCGCAGAAGAACTTCACCGACAGCCCGGACGTCTCCGACCACGACGGGCACGGAACGCACACCTCGTCCACGGTCGCTGGACGCGGTACGGCGTCAGGCGGCCGCAACAAGGGCGTCGCTCCGGGCGCCGAACTGCTCTCCGGCAAGGTGCTGAACGACTCCGGCAGCGGCGACCTGTCCTGGATCATCGCCGGGATGGAGTGGGCCGTCGCCGAGGGCGCCGACGTGATCAGCATGAGCATCGGGACCTCCGAACCGGTCGACTGCACCGACCCGATGGCCGAGGCCGTCGACCGGATCAGCGCCGCCTCCGGCGTCCTGTTCGTGGTCGCCGCGGGCAACCTGTACGGGCCGTCGGAGACGATCACGAGCCCGGGTTGCGCCGCGTCCGCGCTGACGGTCGCCGCGACCGACCTGACCTCGAAGACCGCCGACTTCTCCAGCCGCGGTCCCGTGATGAGCAACCACGCGGTGAAGCCGGACATCGCCGCGCCGGGCGTGGACATCACCGCGGCGCGGGCCGGCGGACGCGGTGACACGGCATACACCGACATGAGCGGTACGTCGATGGCGACGCCGCACGTCGCCGGTGCGGCCGCGATCCTCAAGCATCAGCACCCGACGTGGACCGGCCGGCAACTCAAGGCCGCGCTGCAGAGCAGCGTCCGGTCGGCCTCGACCACGGGCGTCTACGACCAGGGCGCCGGTGAGCTGAACGTCGCCAACGCCGTCGCGCAGCAGGTGACCGGACCGGGCACGACCGACCTCGGTACGTTCGCGTGGCCGCACAAGCCGTCGGAGAAGGTCACCAAGCCGCTGACCTACACGAACTCCGGCACGACGCCGGTCACCCTCCGGTTCTCCGCCGATGTCCGCGGCAACAACGGCAAGCCGCTGCCGCGGTCGGCCGTTCAGCTCGGCGTCACCACGCTCAAGGTCCCGGCCGGCAAGTCGGCCGCGCTCCCGCTGAAGATCGACCCGTCGGCCAAGCTCGACTACGGCCTGTACGGCGCGGTCAGCGCGCGAATCGTTGCCACCAGCAACGACGGACGGACCACCGTCACCCCGGTCGGGTTCTACCTCGAGCCGCAGCACGTCGACGTCACGGTCAAGCTGATCGATCGCAACGGCAAGCCCGCGTCCTCGGTCACCTCGCTCGACGTCTTCGACCTGGACAGCATCGCCGCGCAGCGGATCGGGTTCGAGGGCGCCGACCAGACCCTGCACCTGCGCGCCGGCAGCTACTCGCTGGCCGCGTCGGTCGCGACCGAGGGTGCGGACGGGCTCGTCGAGTCGTACGCCTTCCTCGGCGACCCCGAGGTCAAGCTCACGAAGAACACCACCATCACGTACGACGCCCGCAAGGCGACCCAGACCAAGGTCGTCACCGAACGCCCGAGCGAGCGCCGCGGCGGCAGCCTCACCTACGGCCGCGTGATCGACGGCTGGGTGCTGTCCAGCAGCCGCAGCTTTGTCCCCTCGGTCAAGGCCGTCTACCTCGCGAACACCGGGACCAAGGCCAAGCGCGGCACCTTCGAGGTCGTCGAGGGCTGGCAGCTGGAGTCGCCGGACTGGGCGCCGGCGCCGTACCTCTACAGCCTCGCCTTCACGCACGCCGGGCAGGTCAACGGCAACACCACGCACAAGGTCAAGGACCGCGGCCTGGCCTCGATCGACGCGACCTACTACACGCCGGGCAAGAACTACACCTACTCCGAGTACGTCTTCGCCTCCCGTCCGTGGAGCCTGAGCCAGATTTCGCTCGGTCCCCGGGGCGCGGTCGCGGCGCCGAACCGCGTGGAGCACCTGTTCACCGCCGAGCGCGACACCAAGGTGAGCCAGCAGGTCGGGCACGCCGACACGATGTCCTGGCCGTACGCAACGCTGATGACGTCGGTCGCGAAGGTCTACAAGCCGGGCAGCCGGCGGCAGGAGACCTGGTTCAAGGCGGGCCTGCGGCCGGGAGTGTTCCATGACTCGTACTCCGGCGCGTCGGTCGCTCCGGCCGGCCGCGACGGCAACCGGGTCTGGAGCAACTTCCCGGGCTGGTCGGACACCGAACCGGGACACTACTCGGGCCACGGCTTCCTCGATCTCGGCAAGACCGAGCTGCTCGCCGACGGCGTCTCGCTCGGCGAGAGCGGGTACTACGGTCAGGGCAGCTGGGAGGCGCCGGCCCAGGCGGCCGACCTGGAGCTGGTCTACCAGCTGCTGCGGCACCCGCGGGCGAATTCGTCCTGGGAGTCGCCGGCCAGGGCGGAGACCCGCTGGCGCTGGAGGTCGGCGGCCGCCGACTCCGGCAAGCCTCTGCCGCTGATGTTCCCGGACTACGACCTGAACGTCGACGCGAACGACCGGGCGCCGAAGGTGGCTGGCTACCCGATCACGATCACCGTCGGCGCGGAGGAGTGGTACCAGCCGGGCAAGCTCACCGAGGCCAAGGTTTGGGCGTCGTACGACGACGGGGCGAACTGGGTCGAGGTGCCCGTGAAGAACAACGGCAAGAAGGTCGTCGCCACCATCGACAACACACCGGCGACCGGCTTCGTCACGCTGAAGACCGAACTGACCGATGCGAACGGCAACAGCGTCACGCAGGTCCTGGACCGTTTCTACGGAATTCGCTAGAAACGACAGCTGGGCGCCCTCTGCAGGGCGCCCAGCGGTCTTCACGTTTGTGGTGCCGGACCGGGAAGCGCCTCACGGCGCGTGGCCGCTCGTAGCGGCTATATTTGGGACCCGGGGCTACCGCGGCCCGACACCTGCACCATTGTAGCCGGTGCCCAAACGCCTTGTCCTGTTGAGCTTTCTGGCTCGGGATCGCTTAGCACCAACCCTGGATCTGTGCAAGTGTCATCGCCGAACTGCCGGTGAACTACCAGAGTTGACCAGCACGCTCCGTGCGCGCCGCGGTCGCCAGCTGGTCGGCCATCTCGACCAGCTTGGACGCCGACCGGACCTGGTCGTGCCCGTCGTCGGCCAGGTGGGCGCGGCCGGTCGCGACGATCCGCGCGAACGCCGCCGCGCGGTCCAGCGTGGTCGCGAAGTCGCCGGTCGCGACACCCCGCAGTACGGCGTCGACCATCGCCCGTACTTCGTCCGGGCCGGGCGGGTCGGCGACACCGGCCACCACCGCGTGCACCTCGGCGTACTCGCGGCCGGTCGAGTACTCCCGGGCGACGTCCTCGGCGCTCGAGTGCACCCAGGAGCGCAGCACGTAGAGCCGCCAGAGCGTGCCCGGCAGGGAGTCGGCCGGTGCGTCGGACCAGAGGTCGGCCAGCTCGTCCAGACCGTAGTCGTCGGCCAGCTTGACCACCCGCGCGACCACCTCCGCGTCCTCGCTCGACCGGGCTCCCCGGACCAGCAGCTCGGCGGTCCGGTGGGCCACCTCGGCCACCTTCGCCGGGTCGGCCGCCGCACCGGGCAGCGACTCGAACAGCTGGTTACCCGGCAGGATCGGCCGGCGCGGAGTAGGAACGGTCACGCAGCCATGATCCCCGACGCCACCGACGCCCGCATGCCGACCCGGTACGCCCCTCCCGCCTCGCCTCGCCTCGCTCCGCTTCGCCCCGCTCCGCTTCACCTCGCCTCGCTCCGCCTCGCCTCGCCCCGCTCCGCCCCGCTCCGCCTCGCTCCGCCTCGCCTCGCCCCGCCCCGCCTCGCTCCGCTTCACCTCGCCTCGCCCCGCTCCGCCTCGCTCCGCCTCGCTCCGCCTCGCCTCGCCCGCCCCGCCTCGCTCCGCTTCACCTCGCTCCGCCCCGCCCCGCTCCGCCTCGCTCCGCCTCGCTCCGCCTCGCCTCGCCCCGCTCCGCCTCGCCTCGCCCCGCCTCGCCCCGCCTCGCCCCGCCCGCCCCCAGCTCCCCAGCCCCCCAGCTCCCCAGCCCCCCAGCCGACTTTGTGCACCGTTCCGCCGGATTTGCGTGTGGGGGGTGGCTGGTCGGTGCTCAAGGTTGGCTGTTGTTCGGCGCCGGCCTCGTCGTGTGGTCGCTTTGTGCACCGTTCAGCCGGGTTTTCTGCGGTGGCGTGGCTGGTCCGTGCTCAAAGTCGGGTGGGGTAGGCGGCAGGGGCCAGTACAGTCGACGGCATGGCAGCTCCTCAGCGTGGGCGACTGGCGAAGAACCTCGTGAAGTACGGCGTGCGGTACGGACCGATGGCGTTCGAGGCGGTCAAGCACGGGCGGGAGCCGGCCCAGCAGGCGATCCAGGCCGCCTTGGCGAAGCGGACCGCGCGGAAGAAGGCGATCGAGCACGCCCTGACCGTCCGGGAGGGGTCGCTGCTCAAGGTGATCAAGGACGGCTCGGCGATCTTCTTCGTGTTCAGCGGCGACGCGATCGTCACGACGTACCCGCCGGTGCCCCAGGCGACGTACCCGGAGCTCCTCCGGCACGCCGACCTGGACCGGCGTGAGCAGGCCGCCGTACTGGCCGCCGCGCAGCGCGCCAAACTCACCGACCGCCTGCCGAAGCCTCGCCGCCGTCGGTGAGGTTTTGACAAAGGCGTAACACTCCGGACCCGGCCTGGTCACACCTCCCGCGCAGAGTGGAAGCACGATCCACGAGGGAGGGCGTCCGCATGCTCTGGAAGATCAGGACCGAACTCGCCGACCGGCCGGGAGCCCTGGCCGAACTCGCTGCACGGTGTGGTGCGGACGACATCAACATCCTCAGCCTGGAGGTCTTCACCGCCGAGAGCGGAGCCGTCGACGAACTGGTGGTCTCCACCGGCGTCGGCTGGACCGCCGAGGACCTGGCCGCGCTCACCGTCGAGGCCGGCTGCGCCCGTACGACGGTCAGCCCGTGCCAGGCCGACGTACTGAGTGATGCCCCGACCAGGTACCTGCGGGCCGTGCTGCGCCTGATCGACGACCCGCTGGCGGTCGACGAGGAGCTGGAGGCGCTGCAGGGGTTCGGCGAGTACACGCCGGCCGAGTGGGCCCGCGCCGACGTACTGGTCGAGATCGCCGGCCGGCTGTCCGCCCAGTACGCCGAAGAGGTGCAGGACGCGCCCCGGCCCGGCGACGGCGCCGTACCGGACCTGCGGAAGGCGACGGTCGAGGACGCCGAGGCAGTGGTCGCCATGCACGACCGGTGCTCGTACGAGAGCCGCACCCGGCGCTACCACGTCCCCATGCCACGGCTGACCGCCCGCACTGCCCGCCACCTGTCCGCTCCGGCCGGAGGGGTGTCAGTGGTCGCGGTGGTCGACGGTGCGGTGATCGGCATGGCCACGGCCGCGCCCTGGGACGAGCTGGACGGGTCGGCGATGGAGATCGCCGTCCTGGTCGAAGACGGTTGGCAGGGGCAAGGACTGGGGTCGCAGCTGCTGCGCCAGGTGATCCGCGAGTCGCGGCTGCTCGGCGCCGACCGGGTGGTCTGCATGGTCCAGCCGGACAACGCCGCGATGCTCCGGACCGTCGAGGGTCTGCGGATGCGGACGCGCGTCGTACCGGACGGCGACAGCCTGATGGTGGCCATCGCGCTGTCCGACCAGAGCCTGTCGCATTCCGTGGATCGGGGGCCGGTGCCCTATCGTCAGACCCGTGCCATCCCTGCCCACCGGTCGCAATCCGCACGGTCTACTGGTCAACCTGCCCGCGAGCACGCGCTCGCCGGTCCTGGAGCTGTTCCGCCGGCTGCTGATCGCGGTGGGGCTGCTGACCGTGATGGTGCTGATCGTGGTGGTCGACCGTGACGGCTACAAGGACACCTACGACGGCCGCGTCGACCTGATCGACAGCATCTACTACGCGACGGTGACGCTGACCACCACCGGGTACGGCGACATCACTCCGGTGACGCCCGCCGCCCGGCTGGTCAACGCGTTTGTCGTGACGCCGCTGCGCATCTCGTTCCTGGTGGTCCTGGTCGGCACGACCCTGGAAGTCCTGGCGAACGAGGGCCGTCGCATCATGCGCGACTCCCGGTGGAGGAAGCACATGAAGGACCACGTTGTCGTCGTCGGCTACGGCACGAAGGGCCGCTCGGCCGTGCAGACGCTGCTGAGCAACGGCGTCAAGCGCGAGGACATCGTCGTGATCGACCCGCGTGCCCAGGCGATCGGTGACGCGGGCAACGACCAGATGGCCGCCTTCCACGGCGACGCCACCAACCGTACGGTCCTGCGGCGCGCGGAGGTGTCGGTCGCGCGCGAGGTGATCGTGACGACGGACCGCGACGACTCCGCCGTACTGGTCACGCTGGCGGTCCGGCAGCTCAACCCCGACGCCCACATCGTGGTCGCGGTCCGCGAGGAGGACAACGTCCCGTTGCTGCGCCAGAGCGGCGCCGACGCTGTCGTCACGTCGTCCGAGGCCGTCGGCCGCCTGCTCGGTCTGTCCGCGGTCAGCCCGAACCTCGGCGAGGTGATGGAGGACCTGCTCACGTACGGCGAAGGCCTCGAGGTCGCCGAACGCCCGGTCCTCGGCCGCGAGGTCGGCAAGGCGCCGTCGTCGGTCCCCGACCGGGTGGTGTCGGTCGTCCGCGACGGCACGGTCTACCGCTACTACGACTCCAACGTCTCGGTCCTCGCCGCCGGCGACAAACTGATCGTCGTACGCCCCGCCAAGGAAACCCCCTGGGCCGAACGCCCCGGCGCCGACGACCAGGACGAGTAACCGGCGTCGCCGGCCTCCGGCCCACCGGCCCCGGCCTCCGGCCCCGGCCTCCGGCCCACCGGCCCCGGCCTCCGGCCCCGGCCTCCGGCCCCGGCCCTCCGACCCCGGCCCTCCGACCCCGGCCCCGGCCCTCCGGCCCCGGCCCTCCGACCCCGGCCCCGGCCCTCCGACCCCGGCCCCGGCCCTCCGGCCCCGGCCCTCCGACCCCGGCCCCGGCCCTCCGGCCCCGGCCCTCCGGCCCCGGCCCTCCGGCCCCGCGGGTGGCCGATGCCCCTGACTACCCTGTATTTCCTGGGGTTCAGATGCTGTCGCGGACTGCGCTGACGAGGTTCTTGGCTCTCGCGTCGCCGTGGCCGATCATGCGATTGGCCACGTACGCGAAGCCGATGCCGTGCTCGTCGTCGCCGAACGCGAACTGCCCGCCGGCGCCGTCGTTGCCGAAGCTGCGGTCACCGAGCATCGGGCGGAACGGGGAGTCGAGCAGGAAGCCCGATCCCCAGCGGGCGCCGGCGTCGAAGCCGAGGTAGCCCTTGCCGGAGGAGACCTCCTCCAGCGCGTCGGTGAGAGTCGCGGGGGAGAGGAGTCGGTCGTTTCCGCTGACAGTTGCAGCGAAGAGACCTGCCAACCCGTCGGCTGAAGCAACGGCCCCCGCACCGGGGAGCTCGATGGTGAGCAGATCCGGGTCGTTCCAGCCATGCGGCTCGTCCAAGCCCGGGAAGACCAGCGCGCCGTTCATCGTCACGATCCGCGTCAGCAGATGCTCCGGCCCCGGCATCGCCGGACGCCCCTCGGCCTCGACCAGCCGCGCGCGTCCGTCCAGCTCCTCGGCAGGCAGCCCGATCCACGCTCGCAGACCGAGCGGCTCGCCGATCGCCTTCCGGAAGTACTGTCCCGGCGTCAGCCCGGTGATCCGCCGGATCATCTCACCGAGCAGGAACCCGAACACATGCCCGTGATACTCGTACGCCGTACCGGGCTCCCACAGCGGCTCCTGCTCCTCGATCGCGTGCACCACCGGCGTCCACGCCGCGATCTCGTCGAACGTCAGCGTCCGATCGAGCACCGGCACCCCGGCGCGATGCCCGAGCACCATCCGGCTCGTGATCGACTCCTTGCCGAACTCAGGCCAGTACGCCGCCACCGGCGCGTCCAGGTCGAGCCGGCCCTCCTGCGCGAGCAGGTGGATCGACAAGCTGACGAGAGCCTTCGCACAGGAGAACACCGGTACGACGGTCTCGCTCGTCCACGCCCGCCCGGTCGCCTCGTCGGCGACCCCGCCGTACAGGTCGACGACCTTGCGCCCGTTCCGGTAGACCGCGACCGCCGCACCGAGCTCGGCGAACTCGTCGAAGTTCCGCGCGAAGACGTCGGCGACCGCACCGAACCCCTCGTCGGCAAACCCGCTGGCACGCATCGTCCCGTCCTTCGTCTCGTCGGCAAACGCCCACCACCGTACGGCGGCGGCACGACTCCGACGACCGAATTTTCCTTATCCAGCAAACGGAACCGCTGACCGCGCCGCTGCGACCTCCCCGGCAGGATGGTTCCACAGCCCCTCGCGCTCGAGCCGAGGAAGCACCGACTCGCCGAACCAGTACGCCTCCTCCAGGTGCGGATACCCCGACAGCACGAACTCCTCGATCCCCAGCCCGGCGTACTCCTTGATCCGCTCGGCGACCTCCTGATGACTCCCGACGAGCGCGGTGCCGGCACCACCCCGCGCCAACCCGACCCCGGCCCAAAGGTTCGGGTAGATCTCCAGGTCCTCAGCCCGCCCCTCGTGCAGCGCGAGCATCCGCTTCTGCCCCTCGGACTCACTCCGCCGCAGCCCCTCCTGGACCCGTGCGATCGTCTCCGGCGGCAACGCGTCGAGCAACCGCCGAGCCTCGCGCCACGCGTCCTCGGACGTGTCCCGCGTGATCACGTGCAGCCGGATCCCGAAGCGAATCTCCCGCCCGGCCTCGGCCGCCAGCTTGCGGATCCACGCGATCTTCTCCGCGACCTGAGCCGGCGGCTCGCCCCACGTCAGGTACACGTCGCTACGCGCCGCAGCGACCGGCCCGGCCGCCGCGGACGAACCGCCGAAGTAGATCGGCGGCGTCGGGTCCGGCACCGAGACCAGTCGCGCCTGCTCGACCCGCAGGTACTCGCCCTCGAAGTCGAACGGCTCACCGTGCTCCCACAACCGCCGCACGATCGCGAGGAACTCGTCCGTACGCCGGTACCGCTCGTCCTTGCTCAGGAAGTCCCCGAACGCCTTTTGCTCGGCCGGTTCGCCACCGGTCACCACGTTGAGCAGGAGCCGCCCGCCGGACTGGTTCTGGAAGGTCGTCGCCATCTGCGCCGCGAGCGTCGGCACGATCAGCCCGGGACGGAACGCGACCAGGAACTTCAGCCGGTCGGTCGAGTCCAGCAGCGTGGCGGTCGACAGCCAGGCGTCGTCGCACCACAACCCGGTCGGGGTCAGCGCGCCCTCGAAGCCGAGGTCCTCGGCGGCGGTGGCGATCTGGCGCAGGTACCGGATGGTGACCCGGCGGTCGCGGTGCACCACCTCGGCGCCGTGACCGCCGCCGGTGATGTTGCGGGAGTCGCCGGAGGTCGGCAGGAACCAGTGGAAGGTGAGGGACATCGGGCACGCTCCTCGGTCGAAGTACTACTAAGTCGATGAGGTTAGAAGACTTCGGTCGGGCCCGGTCCCGATCTCACCCAGTGGTCGTGCCGGTGATCGCGGAAAGTGCGGACCAGGTGACGGAGTGGTCCGTTCTTGACTCGGTCTGTACGGCGACCTAAGGTCGTGCTTGTAAACGATTACAAGAACGATTACAGGAGCGCCGCGTGAGTCGTCCGACGATCGCCGCCGTGGCCCGGGCCGCGGGGGTTTCGGTGGCCTCGGTGTCGCGCGTGCTGAACGGTCTGCCGGCCACCGAGGAGATGGCCGAGCGCGTCCGGCGCGCGGTCGCCGACCTCGGCTACGTACCGGACTCGCGGGCGCGCTCGCTGAAGGTCGGGCGGACCTTCCAGCTGACCCTCGCGGTCGCCGACGTCGGTAACCCGGTCTACGTGACGATGATGCGCGCCGTCGAGGAGGTCGTCTCCGCCGCCGGCTACCGGCTCGTGGTGACCACCACCGGCCCCGACGTCGTCGACGAGGTCGCCCTGGTCCGCGGCATGGCCCGCGGGTACGCCGACGGCCTGGTGATCAGCCCGATCCGCGTCGACGACGACCTGATCAAGTCCATCCAGGAGTGCGACGTCCCGGTGGTCGTCGCCGGTAACGTCCCCGCCCGGGCCGGCGTCGACACCGTCCGCGCCAACTCCCCGAAGGGCATCCTGCTCGCGGTCGAGCACCTCCTCACCACCCAGCGCCACAAGGTTGCCTTCGTCAACGGCCCGGTCGACACCGTCCCCGGCACCGCCCGAGCCAAGGGCTTCACCGACGCGATGAAGACGAACAAGTTGAAGCCGGTGGCGCAGGTAGAAGCCGACGACTTCACGTTCGCAGCCGGCCGCGAAGCCGGCCGCCGCCTGCTCGACGAGCTAGGCCTCGGCGCTGCCGCGCCCGGCGCCGAAGGCGCCAGGGCCTGGGGCGAGCAGGCCTCAGCCACAGCGCCCAGCGCCGAAGGCGCGAGGGCTCGGGGCGAGCAGGCTTCCTCCCCCTCCTCTTTCCCCGGCGCCGCAGGCGCCGGGGTCGACGCGGTGATCGCGGCGAACGACTTGCTCGCGGTGGGTGTGATGCACGAGCTGGCAGCTCGTGGCCTGCGAGTTCCTGATGACGTCGCCGTGATCGGGATGGACGACAGTGAGCTCGCCGAGCAGACGTTCCCACCGTTGACGAGTGTGAATCTGGGGTCGGCCGAGCGGGGACGCCGGGCGGCCGAGTTGCTGCTGGCAAGGATCGAGGACGACACCCGGACCCCGCGCCGGATCGTGGTGCAGCCGTCCCTGAGTGTGCGGAGATCTTCATGACCACCCAAGCTGTTCTGGCGCCGGAGAGCGCGGCCGGGGAACCACCGGGCCGCAACACCGGCCGCCCCAAGCAGAACCGGGAAGCGATCTTCCTGTTCCTGCCCGCGCTGATCCCGGTGCTCCTGCTCAGCGTGTACCCCCTGGTGAGGGGTATCGCGCTCGGCTTCACCGACTCCCGGGCCGGCCTGAACGTCGACACCAACTTCATCGGCTTCGGCAACTTCGGGAAGCTGCTGCACAACGACCTGTTCTGGGACTCCTTCCGGATCGGCCTGATCTGGACCGTTTCGGTCACTGTCCTGCAGTTCGTCGCGGCCCTCGGCCTGGCCCTGCTGCTCAACACCAACATCAAGTTCCGCGGCGTCGCGCGCACGCTCGCGCTGATCCCGTGGGCGATGCCGCCGGTGGTGGTCGCGATCATGTGGCGCCTGCTGCTGCACCCGACCAACGGCCCGGTCAACGACATCCTGCAGACCACCCACCTGACCGACCACCCGATCAACTTCCTCGGCGACTTCAGTACGGCGTTGCCCGCGGTGATCGTGGTCGGCATCTGGGTCGGCATGCCGATGACCACGGTCACGCTGCTGGCCGGCCTGCAAGGTATCGACCGCAGCCTGTACGAGGCGGCCGCGGTCGACGGCGCCGGCGCCTGGCGCCAGTTCTGGTACATCACGCTGCCGCAGCTGAAGACGGTGATCGTCGCGATCACCAGCCTGGACATGATCTGGAACTTCAACTCGTTCGGCCTGGTCTACGTGCTGACCGCGGGTGGCCCGGGCGGCAAGACGATGCTGCCGATGCTGTTCGCCTACAACGAGGCGTTCCGGTACGGCAACTTCGGGATGGCCGCCGCGATGGGTGACGTGATGGTCGTGATCATCATCGTGTTCCTGGCCTTCTACCTGCGCAACCGGCTGAGGAGCGAGGCATGAGAACGCGTCGCACCACCAGAGCCGCCCAGTACGTCGCCGTACTGGCCTACCTGATCTTCCTCGGCTTCCCCCTGGTCTGGCTGATCTCCGCGTCGCTCAAGTCGCCGCGCGAGTTCGCCAGCATCAACCCGACCTTCCTCCCGCAGGCGCCGACGTTCTCGAACTTCACCGGCGCGCTCGAGGAGCAGGGCCTGGTCCGCTCGATGCTGAACAGCCTGCAGATCTCGGTCGCCACCACGATCCTGGTGCTGATCGTCTCGCTCCCGGTCGCGTATGCACTGGCCCGGCTGCGGAGCCGGCTCCGCCCGATCACCAACGGCTGGATCCTGGTCAGCCAGGTGTTCCCGGTGATCCTGATCGTGATCCCGCTGTTCGTGATCCTGCGCCAGCTGCACCTGACCAACACGATCCCCGGTGTGGTGATCGTCTACATGGTCTGGTCGATGCCGTTCGCGCTGTGGATGCTGCAGGGGTACGTCGCCGCCGTACCGCGCGAGCTGGAGGAAGCGGCGTCGGTGGACGGCGCGAGCCGGCTGCGCACGATCGTCTCGATCGTGATGCCGCTGCTGCGGCCGGGGCTGATCGCGACCGCGATGTTCACCTTCATCTCGGCGTGGAACGAGTTCTTCTTCGCGCTGGTCCTGCTGCAGGACCCCCAACTCAAGACGCTGCCGCTGGTGCTGGCCCGCTTCGTCGGGGCCGAGGGCCAGGTCCAGTTCGGCCCGCTCGCGGCCGCGTCCGTGCTCGCCACCGTGCCGAGCCTCGTGTTCTTCGCCTTCCTGCAACGCCGACTGACGTCCGGCCTGCTGTCCGGCGCTGTCAAGGGCTGAAAACCCTTCCCTGAGGAGAGAAAATGAAGAAAGCACTGACCGCCCTGATGGCGGCGGGCGCGCTGGTGGCGCTCGCGGCCTGCGGCAGCGGGAACGACAGCTCGGGCGACCCCGCACCGGGCGAGAAGGTCACCCTGAAGTTCCAGAGCCTGGCCTTCCAGAAGACCACGGTCGCCGCGAGCAAGAAGATCGTCGCCGACTGGAACGCCGCGCACCCCGACGTCCAGGTCGAGTACGTGCAGGGCAGCTGGGACTCCGTGCACGACCAGCTGGTGACCCAGTTCCAGGGCTCGACCGCGCCGGACATCATCCACGACGAGTCCGCCGACATCACCGGCTTCGCGAACCAGGGCTACCTGGCCGACCTCACGCCGTACCTGAGCCAGGAGACGAAGGACGCCGTCCCGGCCGGTGTCTGGGACACGGTCAAGTCCGGCGACGGCAAGATCATCGCCGCGCCGACGCTGCTGCAGTCGTACGTCGTGTTCGGCAACTCCGCGCTGCTCAAGCAGGCCGGCATCTCGGCCACGGGCGACTCGCTCACCTGGGACCAGCTGCAGGCGGACGCGAGGAAGCTGACCACCGGCGGCAAGTTCGGCCTCGGCTGGGGCCTGAAGAGCCCGACCGCGACCGTGCTGAACCTGGGCATGAACTTCGACGCCGCGTTCTTCGAGGGCACCGGCCGCGACGCCAAGGCCAAGATCGGTGACGCCGAGCTCGAGGTGCCGAAGCGGATCCACGCGATGGCCTACACCGACAAGTCGATCGACCCGACCTCGCTGACCCAGAGCGGCTCGGACGTGCTGCCGGGCTTCTTCGGCGGCAAGTACGCGATGGTCGTCGCGGGCAACTACACCGCCCAGCAGATGGTCGAGCAGGCGCCGAAGGGCTTCCAGTGGGAGGTGCTGCCGCCGCTGAAGGGCACGTCGGAGAAGCAGGCCGCGAACCCGCAGACCCTGTCGGTCCCGGCCGAGGGCAAGCACGTCAAGCAGTCGGCGGAGTTCATCGACTTCTTCATGAAGGCCGAGAACCTGGCCGCGGTCGGTCAGGGCGACTGGCTGATCCCGACCACGCAGCCGGCCCGGGACGCGATCCAGAAGGCGACCGGCGGCAAGAACGGCTGGCAGCAGACGCTGGCCAGCGGCACCGAGATGACCAAGGCGCCGTTCCAGAGCGTGGAGAACTACCCGAAGTGGAAGGACCAGATCGCCACTCCCGCGCTGCAGGAGTTCCTGGCCAACAAGATCGACCTCGCGGCGCTCGGCCAGAAGCTGAACGACGGGTGGGGTCAGGTCAACAGCTGATGCCTGACGAACAGAAGTCACTGCTGGAGGACAAGTCGGTCGGAGCCCTGCTGGGCTCCGCCGCCGGGGACGCGATCGGCGGTGCCGTCGAGGGCTGGACCCCGGAGGCGATCCGGGAACGGCACGGCGGCTGGGTGACCGGCATCGTCGGTCCCTGGTACGACGACTGGCGCAACGCGCGCCCGATCGCGCCGTACCACAAGGGCGACGGGCACATCACCGACGACACGTTGATGACGCACGCACTGGTCGAGGTGTACGACGAGACGCGGGCCCACCTGGACGCGTACGCCATCGCCGAGAAGCTGGTGCCGAAGATGCTGGCCGGCAAGCGCTGGGTGCCGGAGCTCGAGGCGGACGCGCTGCTGCTGCAGCGGGTCTTCCTGGCCGAGAAGTGGCTCGTTGCCCGGCTGCACTACGGGCACATCGACCCGCGCGAGGCCGGCGTCGGCAACATCGTGAACTGCGGCGCGGCGATGTACGCCGCTCCGGTCGGTATCGCCAACGCCGGTGACCCGGCCGGCGCGTACGCCGAGGCGATCGACCTGGCCGGTGCGCACCAGTCGAGCTACGGGCGGGAGGCGGCCGGTGTGTTCGCGGCCGCCGTCGCCGCGGCAATGGTGCCTGAGGCAACAGCTTCCTCGGCGGTCGAGGCGGCGCTGGACCTGGCCAAGGACGGGACCCGGCTCGCGGTCGCCGCGGTCGCCGAGGTGGCCGAGGGCCTGGACGACTGGGAGCAGGCGATTCCCCTGCTGCGGAAGGCGATCGAGCCGTTCGACACGGTCGGCCCGGACTACCGCGACCAGTCGCTCGACGCGCGCCGTCCGAGCCGGACGAAGGCCATCGAGGAGCTGCCGGTCGCGCTGGGGTTCGTCCTCGTGTCCGGTGGAGACGTACGGCAGGCGGTGCTCGGCGGGACGAACTACGGTCGCGACGCCGACTCGATCGCGTCGATGGCCGGTGCGGTCACCGGCGCGCTGAGCGGGCAGGCCGGCGTACCGGAGGACTGGACGTCGCGGATCGCCGAGGCCAGCAAGACCGACCTGATCGCGCCCGGACGGGTGATGGCGTCGGTCGCGCGCGATCTGCAGGCTGCCGACGCCGAGCGGTGGGCGCGGCGTACCGCGGCCCTGGATGCGCTGGCCTGAGCGGATGTCAGCTGTCGAACGCCTCGATCTCGATGAGCCGGGAGTACCCGTGGTCGTTGGAGTCGAGGACCACCACCTGGACGGCGTCGGCCGCGACCGGGGCGAAGGGGACATCGAGGTGACCCTGCGTGTTGCCCCGGAAGCTGCCGACGGTGGTCCAGGTGTTCCCGGTGCGGACCCGGACGTCGAGGTCGCGGACGCCCATCACGGCCGCCGGGTAGCGGACCGAGTCGAGCGTCTGCAGCGTGATCCGGCCGACCGTGGTCGGCGCGGTGAAGTCGACGCCGTACGTGTCGGGGAAGACGCCCTTCGTGGCGTCGTGCCAGCCACTGGCGCCCCACTGCTCGGAGTCGGCGTTGCCGTCGACGCCGCCGCAGAGCTTCATGTTGCCGTGGGTGCTGGAGGCAACGGCCTGTTCACCGAGCAGGAGGTTGTCGCCGGCACCCTTCGGGGGAACGGGTTTGATGATGACCGGCGCCTCGAGCTTCGCGCGGCCGACCGAGAGGTCGACCGTGAAGGTGCCCGGCGCGGTGCCGCGCGGGACGGTGACGTCGAGCGGCGCCGTGACGAGCTGGTCGACGGGCAGGTAGCTGGAGAACTGGTGACGGGAAAGGACGAGCGGACTGGCGGCGCTGACGCGCATGTCGGCGATCGTCGGCTTGCGGCCGGTGTTGGTCATGCCGAGCGTGAGGTGGCCGGACGGGAAGCAGGGGAGCGGGACGACCTCGACCGGTTGCGGGGTCGCGGTGATCGTGACGCCGCCGTTGCTGTTGCCGTGGGCAACGGCTGGTACGACGGCGAGCAGCGGGACGGCAGCGAGCAGGGCGGCGGCGCGTTTCATGACGTGGTCCTCTCAGGCCTGGATTCCGGGGCGGCCGTTCTCGACGACCAGCGTGGCGCGGGTGCTGGGCCTACCGCCGGGCGTCGTGACCTGGTCGACGACGCGGTACTCCGAGGTCCAGCGCTGCGCGTCGAGGCGGCAGCTGAGGTAGCCGCGCTGGACGTTCTGGAACTTGACGTGCGGGTTCTCGGCGAGCAGCGCGCGACCGGTCGCGTCGACGTCGACGCCGTCCTTGCCCGACGAGATCGACGTGGTGACGAACTCGCTGCCGACGACCGGGCTCGCCGGGTCGGCGAAGTTCGGTTTGAGGTCAGCGGCGACGGCGCGGTGGAGATCGCCGGTCAGGACGACGAGGTTGTCGACGCCGCGGTCGCGGACCCCGGTGAGAACGCGCTCTCGCGAGGCGGCGTACCCGTTCCAGGTGTCCATCGGGAGCTCCAGGTCCGGGCCGGTCTTGCGGTCGAGCTGGGCCATCGCGACCTGTTGGGCGACAACGTTCCAGCGGCTGGGGGAGCGGCGCAGCGTGTCGAGCAGCCAGCGTTCCTGGTCGGCGCCGGTGATCGTGCGGGCGGGGTCCTGGGAGACCGCGTCCGGCGGGAGCCAGCTGCCGTCGCCGGGTTGGTTGTCGCGGAACTGGCGGGTGTCGAGCACACTCAGATCGGCGGTCCGGCCGAAGCGCAGATGGCGGTGCAGGCGGATCGACGGGCCTTCGGGGGACTGGTCGAGGCGCAGCGGCATGTGTTCCCAGTACGCGCGGAAGCCGTTCGCCCGGCGTACGAGGAACTCGGGACCGGGCAGGCCGTCCTCGGAGATGTCGCCGGACCAGTTGCCCTCGACCTCGTGGTCGTCGAGCGTGACGACCCAGGCCGACGCGGCGTGCGCGGCCTGGAGATCGGGGTCGGTCTTGTGCAGCGCGTACCGGGCGCGGTACTCGTCGAGCGTGAAGATCTCGCCGGCGAAGTCGACCGGGACCGGCTGGTTGCGGATGCCCGCGGTCGGGCCGACGCCGACCTCGTAGATGTAGTCGCCGAGGAAGACCACAACGTCGTGGTCGCGCGCAGCGACGTCCTGGTACGCCGTGTAGAAGCCGTCGTAGAAGGCCTGGCAGGACGCGACCGCGAGCGTCATCGCCGGCTGCTCGTGCGGCGCGGGCGCTGTGCGTGTGCGACCGGTGGGGCTGAGCTGACCGTTGGCGCGGAAGCGGTAGAAGTAGTGCCGCCAGGAGCGCAGGCCGCGGACGTCGACGTGCACGGTGTGCGCGTACTCGGGTTTCGCGGTGGCCGTGCCGCGGCGGACGACGCGGCGGAAGTGCTCGTCCTCGGCGACCTCCCAGTCGACCTCGATCGGGCGGTCGTCGAGACCGCCGAAGGGTTCGAGCGGGCCGGGCGCGAGGCGGGTCCAGATCACCACCGCGTCCGGCAACGGATCGCCGGAGGCGACGCCGAGCGTGAACAACGGGCGCTTGTCGGTCGGCTTCGAGCCGGTCGGGGTGAGCCCCGGCAGCGCGCCGGTGAGCGCGAGCGCCGCGGCCGCACCGGTGGCGCTGAGGAACGTACGGCGGGTGGCTGTGGCGGCGGCGAGTCCACGGGCGGCGGAGAGCATGGCACGGAGTATCGGGCCGCGAAGACAACACGAACCAGGCAGCTGTTTCACCTGGTGCAACAGGAGGATGAACGATGAGACTGACCTGGGTGCAGCCGGAAGACCTGCTGCCGCACCAGCTGGTCCAGTCCGCAGCCGAAGGTGCCGACGTACGGGACATCACTGCTCGCTGGCTGGCGGCCGGTGGGTCGGCGGAGGCGCCTGTTTCCGGAGCTTCGGCGAAGCCGGCGGGGTCTGAGCTGCGAGCCCTCGCTCGGCAACTACTTGAAGAACTTGACGAGTTGACTCCGGTGTGGACTGCGCCGGAAATCCCTGTGCTTCCCTTGCTGGCGGGCGATTCGTTCCGTGGGGTGGAACGGCGGATCTTTGAGGGTTGGGTCGGGCGGGCGGCGGGCAATCTGCTCGGGAAGCCGGTGGAGAAGATTCCTCGGGTGGGGATTCGGGAGATCTTGGGGAGTTCGGGGCAGTGGCCTTTGACGCAGTACGTGACGGCGGTGGGGGTGCCTGACGAGGTGCAGGCGCGATGGCCGTGGAACCGGCGGTCCAAGCCGACGAGTCTGCGGGAGAACATCTCCGGCATGCCGGAGGACGACGACCTCAACTTCGCGATCCTCGCGTTGCAGTTGGTCGAGAAGCATGGTGACGCCCTGACGACCGAGGACGTGGCGCAGGCCTGGCTGAGCGATCTGCCGGCCGGTCGCGTGTTCACCGCCGAGCGCGTCGCCTACCGCAACCTGCTCGACGGCGTCGACCCCGAACGCGCCGCCCTCGTGCGCAACCCGTTCCGCTGGTGGATCGGGGCTCAGATCCGGACCGACGTCTACGGCTGGGTCCACCCTGGCGACCGTACGGCGGCCGCCCGCCTCGCGTTGACCGACGCCCGGCTGAGCCACACCGGCGCCGGCGTCGACGGCGCGATCTGGGTCGCCGCGATGTCTGCCGCGGCGCTCGTCCTCGACGACCCGCGCGAGGTCGCGCTGGCCGGCCTCGAAGCCGTTGCCGCCGACAGCGAGATCGCCCGCGCGGTTCACCTCGGCCTGTCCCTGGCCGACCACGAACTGGACGACGCGCTCGACGTACTGCACGCCGAGTACGGCCACCTGCACTGGGTCCACGCGATCAACAACAGCGCGCTCACGGCGTACGCGCTGACCGCCCCGGACTTCGCGACCGGTGTCGGCCGCGCGGTGATGGGCGGCTGGGACACCGACTCCGTCGGCGCGACGGTCGGGGCCGTGCTTGGCGCCGTACGGGGTGTTCCGTCAGAGTGGTCGGAACCGCTCGACAACCGGCTGACCACCAGTCTGCCCGGGATGAACCAGGTCTCGTTCGACGAACTCGCGGCGCGGACCCTGGCTGTGGCGAAGGAGGACCGGCGTGGCTGACGTCGTGGTCGTGGGCAGCGCGAACGTGGACCTGGTGCTCCCGGTCCAGCGGATCCCGCGCCCCGGCGAGACCGTGCTCGCGTCGAGCCTGACCCGTGGTCCGGGCGGCAAGGGCGCGAACCAGGCCGTTGCCTCCGCCCGAGCCGGAGCGTCGACGGCGTTCGTCGCGGCGCTCGGCGCGGACGACGGGGGAGCGCTGCTGCGCGAGGCCCTCGACGGCGTCGACCTGTCGCTGGTGCAGACCGTCGACGCACCGACCGGTACGGCGATCATCACCGTCGACGCGGACGGCGAGAACGCGATCACGGTGGCGCCCTCGGCGAACGGGCTCCTGCAGTTGACGCCTGAGGCCCGCAAGGCCGTGGCCGAGGCGAAAATAGTGCTTTCCCAACTGGAGATTCCGTTCGGTACGGTGCAGGCGGCGGCTCTGGCCGCGGCGAGCGGGTACTTCGTCCTGAACGCCGCACCGGCCACCGAGCTGTCCGACGAGTTGCTGGGGCATGTCGACCTGCTGGTCGTGAACGAGACGGAGGCCGAAGCGGTGGCTGGAACGAAGCTGTCCGCCCTGCTGGACCGGGTACCGGCCGCGGTGGTGACGCTGGGCGCCGAGGGCGCGGTGATCCTGACCCGCGGAGCGGACGAGGTCCGCGTCCCGGCCGTGCAGGTCGAGGTGGTCGACACGACCGCCGCCGGCGACACCTTCTGCGGAGTCCTTGCCGCGACACTTGCTGCGACATCAACTACAGCGAGCGACCTGACGAATGCGGTCCGACGCGCTACCGTTGCAGCTTCATTGAGTGTCCAGACCGCGGGGGCGATCCCCTCGGTGCCTCACGGGGAAGCTATCGACGCACGCGCTGCGGAGGTGTACCTGTGAACCCGCTGGAGCCGAGGCCCATCGATCTGCCCGCGAAGGTCGATCTCGGCCTCCGGGCCGACCTGAGTTTCCTCGACGACGCCAAGATCCTCGGCGCGCCCGAGGACCCGGCCGACCTGCCCCGCTGGCGCGGCAAGCTCGCCGAGTGGCTGATGGGCGCCTACGGGCGGACGTCGTACGACGGCGGCTCGCACTACGAGGAGCCCGGTCGCGAGTGGACCCAGACGGCGTACTCGGTGGCGCTGGTCTGGCTGTGGGACGACCAGCTGTACGACGTGGCGACCGGGAAGTTCACCCCTGAGGCCTTCGTGCAGCACGGTGTCGAGGACTTCGGTGGCTACGACGCGGTCGTGCTGTGGCACGCGTACCCGGTGATCGGGATCGACTCGCGCAACCAGTTCGACTTCTACCGTGACGTTCCGGGCCTGAAGCAACTGGTCGACGACCTGCACGGGCTCGGGCTGAAGGTGTTCTTCGACTACAACCCGTGGGACGTCGGCACGCGGCGCGCCGACGGGCCGGACGGCGAGGAGTTCGCTTCTCTGGTCGCCGATTTCGGTGCCGACGGCGCCTTTCTCGACACGCTGAAGGAAGGCGACCCGGCGTTCACCCGGGCGCTGAACAAGGTGAACCCGGCGATCGCCTTCGAGGGCGAGTCACGGTTGCCGCTGGCAAGGATCTCGGACCACGCGCTGTCCTGGGCGCAGTGGTTCGCCGACACCCGGGCGCCCGGCGTACTGCGGGCTCATCTGTTCGAGCGCCGGCACATGATGCACCACACCCGCCGCTGGAACCGCGACCACAGCGACGAGCTGCAGTCGGCCTGGGTCAACGGCGTCGGCATCCTGATCTGGGAGAGCGTGTTCGGCGCGTGGGTCGGCTGGAACGCCCGCGACCGCGCGACGCTGCGGCGGATGGTCGCGGCGCAGCGAGCGTTCTCCCCGGTACTCATCAACGGGGACTGGATCCCGCTGACGCCGGAGATCCCGGACAAGGCGCGCGAGCACGGTGTCTTCGGTTCGCGGTTCGAGCTGGCCGACATCACGTTCTGGACGCTGATCAACCGTGACGACGAGGACTTCGACGGCATCGTGCTGAAGTCCGAGGATCAGGTCGGCGACTGGTACGACGTGACCTCGGGGGTGCCGATCACGGCGGACGACGACGGCGTGCGCCTCGTCGTACCGGGGCGTGGGGTGGCTGGGATCGTGCGAGTTGGCGCGACGGCCGGTGCGACGTGCCGGGCGACCGCGCGTCGGCTGGGAACGATGTCGCGGCCGCACGTGAAGGACTCGGCGTTCCCTGTTGCTCCTGGGCGGCTGGTGCCGCCGCCGACTCCGGTCGGTGAGGCGTCGTTCGGTCCGGTCGTCGTGGTGCCTGCGGGGGAGCGCTCTCTGGTCGTGCGGCATCGGCGGCGGGAGACCGGGCTGTACGACACCGCGCCGTACGTGGAGGAATGGAAGCCGTTGCCTCCACGTCTGCACGACCAGCAGACGCTGCAGCGCGATGTGTCGCTGGCGGAGGTTTCCGTTGCCGTGCGCGAGGTGACGAACGGGGAGTACTTCGAGTTCTTGAAAGCCAGTGGCTATCAGCCGTTGGTGGCGAACCGCTTCCTCAAGCACTGGGTCGACGGTGCTCCGGTGGCTGGGACCGAGGATCAGCCGGTGACGTACGTCGATCTGGCGGATGCTCGGGCTTTTGCTGAATGGGCCGGCGGTCGGCTGCCGACCGAGGACGAGTGGCAGGTCGCTGCCGCGTTGGACGGCTTCACGCGGTTGGAGCCCTTGGTGTGGAACTGGACGGAGTCCGAGCACCGCGACGGGCGCAGCCGGTTCTCGATCCTGAAGGGCGGGTCCTTCTACCGCGCCGAGGGCTCCGACTGGTACTCCGACGGCGGCCCGCAGGAGCCGGAGGTCAGCTTCAAGCTGGTCCTGACCGGCGGCGGTCTCGACCGTTCGGAAACCATCGGCTTCCGGTGTGCCCGGTGAACGAGTCTGCGCCTTCAAGTAGTGCTGGGAACGCGCTGACCGGACGCCAGGCGCCGCTCGCCGGTGTCAAGGTCGTCGAAGCAGCCACCCTGTTCGCCGGTCCGCTCGCCGCGACCTTCCTCGGTGACTTCGGCGCCGACGTCACCAAGATCGAGCACCCCGCGCGCCCGGACGCGGCGCGCGGGCACGGTGCTTCGAAAGACGGCATCGGGCTCTGGTTCAAGACCCTGGGGCGGAACAAGCGACTCGCCACCCTCGACCTCTCCCGTGGCCGGGAGGTGTTCCTCGACCTCATCCGCGAGCAGGACGTCCTGGTCGAGAACTTCCGCCCCGGCACGCTCGAGCGCTGGGGTCTCGGCCCCGACGTACTGCTCGAGGCCAACCCGCGCCTCGTCATCGCCCGGGTGACAGCGTTCGGCCAGGTCGGCCCGTGGTCGAGCCGCCCCGGCTTCGGCTCGCTCGCCGAGGCGATGAGCGGCTTCGCGGCCGTCACCGGTGAACCCGACGGCCCGCCGACGCTCCCACCCTTCGGCCTGGCCGACGGCATCACCGCGCTCGCGACGGCGTACGCCGTACTGGTCGCTCTCCGCGAACGCGATCAGTCCGGCCAGGGCCAGGTGATCGACATGGCGATCATCGAACCGATCCTGATGATGCTCGGCGGCGGCATCACGGCGTACCAGCAGACCGGGTACGTCCAGCCCCGCCTGGGCAACCGCTCGTCGAACAACGCGCCGCGGAACGTGTACCAGACGGCTGACGGGCGCTGGGTCGCCGTGTCGACCAGCTCGCAGAGCATCGCCGAGCGCGTCGTCACGTTGGTCGGCCGGGCGGACCTGGTCGCCGAGCCGTGGTTCGGCACCGGCCGGGAGCGCGCCGAGCACGCCGACGAACTCGACGACGCCGTCGGCTCGTGGATCGGGGAGCGCTCTCTGGACGAGGTCATGCTCGCCTTCGAGAAGGCCGAGGCCGCTGTCGGCCCGGTGCACGACATCCGCGGCATCCTCGAGGACCCGCAGTACGCCGCGCTGAACACGATCACCACGGTCGAGGACGAGGAGCTCGGCGGCCCGGTCGCCATGCAGAACGTCCTCTTCCGGCTGTCGGAGACGCCCGGGGAGATCCGCTGGGCGGGTCGCCCCCACGGCGCCGACACGGACGCGGTCCTCGCCGAAATCGGCGTGACGCCGGAGCAGCTGGCCGCCCTGCGTGAATCGGGCGTGGTGTAGCCCGATGCTCACCGCACTCTATGTACCGGCCAACCGCACGGACCGCTTCGCCAAAGCCGTTGCCGCAGGCCCCGATCTCGTGGTCTTCGACCTCGAGGACGCCGTACCGGTCGACGACAAGGCCGACGCCCGCGGCTGGGCCGTGGCCTGGATCGCCGCCCGGGCCTCGTCGGCCTTCGAGATCCGCGTGAACGCCCTCGGCACCCCGTGGATCGAGGACGACCTGGCGGCCCTGGCCGCAGTCCCCGATGTCCGCGTCCGCCTCCCGAAGGTCGAGAGCGCAGCCGACGTACAGGCAGTCCTCGATCAGGTGCCCTCGGCAAGGATCACGGCACTCATCGAATCCCCCCTGGGCCTGGAACGCGCCTTCGAGATCGCCTCCGCCGACCCCCGCGTCACGGCGGTAGCCCTGGGCGAAGCAGACCTCGCCAGCTCCCTAGGCGTAGACGGCCCAGCAGGCCTGGCGTGGGCCCGAGGCCGCCTGGTCTCCGCCTCCCGAGCCGCAGGCCTGGGGGCTCCGATGATGTCGGTCTACCCCCACGTCAACGACGAGGAAGGCCTACGCCGTACCAGCCTCGAAGGCCGATCCCTCGGCTTCGTAGGCCGCACGGCAATCCACCCCCGCCAACTGGCCCCGATCGTCGAGTCCTTCACCCCCACCGCCACCCAACTGGCCGACGCCGCCGACCTCCTGGCCGCGGTCGAAAAAGCCGGCGTAGCCGAAGGCGGCGTCATAGTCCTCCCCGACGGCCGCATGGTCGACCCCGCCATGCTCGGCCGGGCCCGAGAACTGACCACCCTCATGCAACAGATCGAATCCCGCCAGAGCTGACTCGGCAGTACGGCGAGGACACTCGCCTCAGGTGTCGCGCCGAGGGAAGTATTGCGTCAGGTTCGAAAGGGATCACCCGACGGAACCTTCCCGTTTTCGGGTCGCATCTTCCTCTCCACCAGGCCCTGATCGGGCCGTTCAGGACAACGGTGAGGCAGAGACCATGAATGACCCACAATCCATTCCCACGGCCAACCGGCCGACGCGGCGAGCCGTTCTCGGGTTCGCCGCGGTGGCCACCACGGCCGCGTTCGGCGTGACCTCTCAGCAGGCGGCACAGGCTGCCGAAAACCGCACGGTGGTCGAGTGCCTGGCCGATCTGGACGCGTTCTGATGGCGACGATCGAGTGGCTGGCCGACGTTCTGCGTGCTGCCGGGGTCCAGGTGATCGAGGAAGGCGACTGGCGCGGACGTGCGGTGTCGGGGTCCTTCGCGCCGATCGGCGTGCTGTGGCATCACACCGCGGCGACCTCGAGCCCGCAGAATCCGGCGCCGGCACTGACGACGGTCATCGACGGGCGGGACGACCTGCCCGGTCCGTTGTGCCATGCGCTGGTCGACTACAACGGCGTCTTCCACCTGATCGCGGCGGGACGTGCCAACCATGCCGGCGCGACTCGCGCGTCGGGTCCCATCCCGGCCGGCGACGGCAACACGCTGCTGGTCGGCTGGGAGATCGACTACAACGGCGTGGACCAGGTGATGACCGCGGCGCAGTACTCGGCGTCGGTCACCGCCACCGCCGCCGTTCTGCGCCGGCTCGGTCGCGACGCGAGCTTCGCGCGAGGGCACAGGGAAACGAGTACCACCGGCAAGATCGATCCGTACGCCGTCGATCTCGACCGGATGCGGGCCGACGTCGCTGCCCAGCTCTCAGGAGGCGCGCCGACCGCGGCACTTCATTCGTTGCGCCGGACCGACGGGACGTGGACGACGTTCGGTGCGTTGGGGATGGTCGTCAAGGACGTCGGGATCGCGGGGATGCCTGACGGGACCGCGCAGGTTGCGGTGATCGGTGGCGACGACGTGGTGTATCACCGGGTGCGGAGGGTGGACGGGACGTTCACGCCGTTCGGTGCGTTGCCCGGGTTCGGCGGG
>JAEBEC010000015.1:0-223748 GCA_049998015.1 Kribbella sp. cmx-5-2 | reverse complement strand
GCCGCACGAACAGCAGCCCTTGCACCCTGGCTCGAGCACTACAACAATCAACGCCGCCACACCGCACTCGCAGGCCAACCACCCATCAGCCGACTGCAACCAACCTCATGACCGAGTACAACTAGAGGCTTTCCAGCAGGTCGGTGGCCCAGGTGCAGGCGACCGGGTTCGGGCCGACGACCTGCATGGCGGCCATCACGGTCAGCAGCATGCCGGTCGCCATGAACTCGCGGGTCTCCTCCGGCGTCGCGCCGGTCAGGTCGCGGACCGTCCGGTAGATCTGGCCGAAGCGCGCGCGGGACGCCTTGCCGATCGCCGGCTCGGCGCTCGCGGCGAACCCGTGCAGCAGTACGACGAGCAGCTCCCGCCGCTCGAGCAGCTGGTTGAACGCGTCCCCGAGCGACGCCAGGTCGGCCTGCTTGTCCGCGGCCGTCCGGAACGCCTGCTCGATCTGGTCGCAGACCCGCTCGAGCGTCGCCAGGAACAGCTGCTGCTTGGTGCCGAACAGCCGGATCACGTACGGCTGGGAGACGCCCGCGAGCCGGGCGATCTCGTCGGTCTTCGTCCCGGCGTACCCGGACTCGCCGAACGCGATGATCGCTGCCTCCAGCACCTCTTCGCCGCGCTCGGCCGCGGTCAGCCTGGTTCTGGTCATGGTTGCAATGTTATCAGTCAATGCATACAGTGCTTGTTATCAGTCGATAACAACTAAGGATGCGCTATGACATCGACCGTCCTCGAGCCCGAGGTCCGAGCCACTCGCTCACTCGGCACCGTCCTGGCCGTGGTGGGCATTCCCGTCTTCATGGTCACGCTCGACAACCTGGTGGTCACCACGGCGCTGCCGGTGATCAAGAACGATCTCGGCGCCTCGCTGACCGACCTGCAGTGGTTCGTGAACGCCTACACGCTGTCCTTCGCCGCGCTCCTGCTGACCGCCTCGGCGATCGGGGACCGGCTCGGCCGCCGGCGGATCTTCCTGGCCGGGCTCGCCCTGTTCACGGTCGCGTCGGCGGCCTGCGCGCTGGCGACCGAGCCGTGGATGCTGATCGGTGCCCGCGCGATCCAGGGCGTCGGTGCGGCCGCGGTGATGCCGTTGTCGCTCACGTTGCTGTCGGCCGCCGTACCGGCTGACAAGCGCAGCGCCGCGATCGGGATCTGGGGTGGGATCTCCGGGCTCGGCGTCGCGGTCGGGCCGGTGGTCGGCGGCGCGGTCGTCGACGGGCTCAACTGGCAGTGGATCTTCTGGCTGAACGTGCCGATCGGCGTACTGGCGCTGCCGTTCGTCGCGCGGGTGCTGACCGAGTCGTACGGCGGTAGCCGGCGGTTCGACGTGGTCGGGCTGGTGCTGTCGGCGCTCGGTCTGCTGGGCGTCGTGTGGGGTGTTGTGCACGGTGCTGACGACGGGTGGACGTCCGGACCGGTGCTCGGCGGGCTCGTCGGTGGCGTTGCTCTGCTGATCGCGTTCCTGGTGTGGGAGAGCCGTTCGCCGGCGCCGATGCTGCCGCTGCGGTTGTTCCGGATCCGGGCGATCAGCGTGGTGAACGCGACGTCGTTCACCTTCTCGCTGGGGGTGTTCGGGGCGGTGTTCCTGCTGGCGCAGTTCTTCCAGGTCGTGCAGGGGTACTCGCCGCTGGACTCGGGCCTGCGGACGCTGCCGTGGACCGCGGCGCCGATGGTGGTCGCGCCGATCGCCGGGCTGATCGTGGACCGGGTCGGTGCGCGGGTGCTGATCGCGAGCGGCCAGGCGCTGCTGGCCGTGGCGCTCGGGTGGATGGCTGTGGTGACGACGGTGGACGTGGTCTACAGCTCGTACGTCGTACCGTTCGTGCTGGCCGGGGTCGGGATGGGACTGACCTTCGCGCCGACCGCGAGCGTGGTGATGGGAGCTGCTGCCGAGAACGACCGGGGCGTCGCCTCGGGGACCAACAACACGGTCCGTGAGGTCGGTGTGGCGATGGGAGTCGCGGTGCTGGCGTCGGTGTTCGCGTCGGCGGGTGGGTACGAGTCGCCGGCCCAGTTCGTGGACGGGCTGGTCCCCGCGGTCTGGGTGGGCGCCGCGGTGGTGGCTGTGGGTGCTGTTGTTGCCCTGCTCATCCCTGGGCCGAGCAAGACCCGCTGAGCCGGCATCGGGGGCAGACCGGCCTCCGCCTCACTTCCGCTCCCAGTCCTCGCCCGCGCAGCGGGCGAGGACTGGGAGCGGGCTCCGTTGTCCCCTGGGTGCGGCAGGATGGTCCCTTCGTTACGGGTGGAGGGGATGCAAGTGCTGACTGCGGATGACGTTCGTCGGATCGCTCTGTCGTTGCCGGGGACGGTGGAGAAGCAGCGGTGGAACCACCCGACGTTCGACGTCGGTGGGCGGATGTTTCTGACCGTGCCGGACGATCAGACGTCGTTCGCGGTGCGGTGTCCTCGGCTGGAGCGGGACGAGTTGATCGCGGCCGAGCCGGAGAAGTTCTGGGTGCCGCCGCACGAGGCGGGGTCGGCGTGGGTGCGGGCGCGGCTGTCGGCGCTGGAGGGGGCCGACGAGCTGTACGACATCGTGCTCGACTCCTGGAAGCAGACCGCGCCGGACGGGCTCAAGGCCTAGCTCGCCCGGCGTACTGCAGTCCTACTCCTCCTCGGCCTTGAAGCGGGACTCCTTGAACCACAGGGACTGGTCCACCCGGCGCTCCAGCTCGGCGACCACCTTCTTGCCGCCGCGGTAGAGGTCCCCGGAGACCGGGACCACGCACCCGTCCGCCCCGAACACCACCGTCGTACCGTCGCCGGCTCGCATCACCCCAGCGATGCCGTCCCACGGCAGGTGGTGCACGCCGTCCTCGTCGCGGACCGCCAGCTCGTCCGGCGCCAGCACGAGCGCCATCTCGCGCGCCTCCCGCATGAACAGCCGCGCCACCCGCGGCGGCTGGAACTCCTCACCAGCAGGCAGTTCCCCGCCGACCGGGCAGAGCGGTACCTCGGTGAACCCGTGCTTGGTCCACTGCTCGACTGCGTCCTCCGCGGCGTACCCGATCGCCGTCGGCAGGGCAGCACGCAGTACGGCGGCCAGGTCGTCCGGCCGCACCGCCCGCACGCGCTCAGGGTCGAGCGGCTCGGCCTCCTGCTCGTCGAACAGCTCCCGGCGCAGCGCCGCGAACTCGGCGCTCAGCTCGGCGTCGCTGGTCGCCTGCTCCTCCTCGAACCGGTCCAGCGCGAGCCGGAGCTCCTCCTCCGACGGCCCGTTGGCGGCCAGGTCCGTCAGGGCCTCGGCGACGGCCCGGGCGACCGCCTCCTCGGTGCCCTCGCGGGCCTCGGCGTACAGGACCACGTCGGCGCTGCCATCGGGCTGCGGCACCATGTCGTAGTCGACGACGTAGCTGTGGCCGCCCGTGTGCCGGGCGCTCTCCTCGATGCGTTGCCGCAGTACGTCGGTCGCCAGCGCGGCGACCCGGGCCGCGTCACCGTCGGGCAGGGAGAGCAGTACGGCGGCGCCGGGGATGCCGTAGCCGACTACGGACGGGCCGGGGAGCTGGCGGGCGGGGTAGCGCCCGTGCCGCGGCCGCGCACCGACAGGTAGCGGCAGCTTCAGGTCGGCCGGGATCGGTCCAGTGAGCTGCAGGACGGCGTTGTCGGCGGTGAACCACTTGCGGGCGAAGGCGTTCACCTGCTCGGCGGTGATGCCGTCCGGCCCGGGGCCGTCGAGCCAGTCGAGGCCGGCGCCGCGGGCGCCGTACCGGACGTAGTAGAGCAGGGCTGCCATCGGGTGCGTGACCCAGCCGTCCTCAGCGGCCAGTACGCCGGCCTCCACCTCCAGCCGCTCGACCGGTGGGGCCGACAGCGCCGCGCAGATGCCGGTGAGGAACTCGCCGACGCGTTCCGGCGTACCGGACGCCACGAAGCTGGTGACGGTCGTCGAGACCGTGGCGTCGATCTGGATCGGCAGGCGGCGGACCGTGCTCATCACCAGGTGCTCCAGCGCGTGCGCGACGCCGACCATCGGCAGCGTCTCGTCGCGGGCGCCGACGGCGAAAGTGAGGGTGGCATCAGTGGTGGACTGCGGCTCCTGGTGGTGCAGCAGGCGAACACCGTCGAGGTACTGAGGCATCGGACGTCCTGTCGGGAGAGGAAGAGCTGAGGCTACCCACACGGCGCCGGGAAATGGGCGGGATCGGTGGTGCGGCGGCAGGTAGGGTCGTGGCGTGACGGACGCGACCACACCGAACAGCCCGATCGACCAGGTTTCCGAGCGGTTCCTCGAGCAGTACCTCGAGTTGATGCCGACCGCGGCGACCTTCATGGGAGTCGAGGGCCACGACCACGAACTGCCGGACTTCTCGCCGAACGGGTTCGAGGGCCTGCTCGAGCTGCACCGCCGGGCCCTGGCCGAGGCGCGCGCGATCGCGCCGGGCAGCCCGCGCGAGGAGGTCGCCCAGGACGCGTTCGTGGAACGGCTCGGGCTCGAGGTGGAGAACCTCGAGGCCGGCGTACCGCAGTCGCAGCTGAACGCGCTGACCTCGATCCCGGCCGAGATCCGCCAGGTGTTCGACCTGATGCCGACCGCGTCGGAGTCGGACTGGGAGCGGATCGCGATCCGGCTCAACCAGGTCGGTACGGCGCTCGACGGGTACCGCGACACCGTGCTCGAGCAGGCCGGCCGGGGCCGCGTCTCCGCCGTACGGCAGCTGAACGACCTGGCCACCCGGATCGCCAGCTGGACCGGCGCCGAGGGTGACGACTTCTTCGCCGGGCTGGCCGCGCGGGCGCCGGAAGGGCCGGTGAAGGCGTCGGTCGAGGCCGCGGCCGCGTCGGCGCGCAAGGCGTACGACCAGTTCGGGCAGTGGGTGACCACCGAGGTGGTGCCGCGGGGCCGGGCGCGGGACGCGGTCGGCCGGGAGATCTACGAGCTTGCCTCGCGCAACTTCCTCGGCGCGGCCGTCGACCTCGACGAGACCTACGCCTGGGGCTGGCAGGAGCTGGCCCGGATCGACGCCGAGATGCAGACCATCGCGGCGTCGCTGAACGGCGGCGACCGCAGCATCAACGCCGCGGCCGAGCTGCTGGACAACGACCCGGCCCGCAAGATCCACGGCAAGGAAGCCTTCCGGGACTGGATGCAGCAGCTCGCCGACGCCGCCGTCAACGAATTGGCCGGCGAGCACTTCGACATCCCGGACGCGATCAAGAGGATCGAGTGCATGATCGCGCCGACCTCCGACGGGTCGATCTACTACACCGGGCCGAGCGAGGACCTGACCACGCGGCCGGGCCGGATGTGGTGGGCGGTGCCGAACGGCATCGAGGACTTCGCCACCTGGCGCGAGGTGACCACGGTCTACCACGAGGGCGTGCCCGGGCATCACCTGCAGGTCGCGCAGACGATGCTGCGCGGCGAGACGCTCAACCGCTGGCAGCGGATCGGCTGCTGGGTCTCCGGGCACGGCGAAGGCTGGGCGCTGTACGCCGAGCGGTTGATGGAAGAGCTCGGGTACCTGGAGGAGCCGGGCGCCCGGCTCGGCATGCTCGACGCGCAGGGCTTCCGGGCCGCGCGGGTGATCGTCGACATCGGCATGCACCTGGAGCTGGAGATCCCGCGGGACAACCCGCTCGGCTTCCGGCCGGGCGAGCGGTGGAACGCGGAGCTCGGGTTCGAGTTCCTGCGCGCGTACTCGCGGATGGAGACCGAGTTCCTGCGCTCGGAACTGAACCGGTACCTCGGGTGGCCGGGGCAGGCGCCGTCGTACAAGGTCGGTGAGCGGATCTGGCTGCAGGCCCGCGAGGAGGTCCGCGCGCGGCGTGGCGCATCCTTCGACCTGCGCAGCTTCCACCGCGAAGCCCTCGACCTCGGCTCGATCGGGCTCGACCCGCTGCGTCGCGCCCTCGCCCGCCTGTGAACGCGGACACGGGGGATCAGGTGACGCGCGAGGCCGGGGATGCTGCGATCGGCGAGGCCGGGGATGTGCGCCGTGAGGTGGACGGCGCCGGGAGTGCGCACGAGCCGGCTGTGCCGCGGCCGCGGTTCGTGCTGGCGTCGCAGTCGCCGGCGCGGTTGAAGACGCTGCGCAACGCGGGCGTCGAGCCCGAGGTGATTGTCTCCGGTGTCGACGAGGACAACGTGACCGCCGAGAGTCCCGGCGAGCTGGCGCGACTCCTTGCGTGCTTGAAGGCGCGGGCTGTCGTCGCGACGCTCGACGACCACGCGACGGTGCTCGGCTGCGACTCGGTGCTGGAGATCGACGGGGTTGCGTACGGCAAGCCCGGTACGCCGGAGATCGCGCGCGAACGCCTGCGGATGATGCGCGGGCGGAGCGGCGTACTGCACACCGGGCACTGCCTCTTCGACACGAACAGCAAGCAGGAACTCCGCGAACTCGCCTCCACCACGGTGCACTTCGCCGACCTCACCGACGCGGAGATCGACGCGTACGTCGCGACCGGCGAGCCGTTGGTCGTGGCTGGTTCGTTCACCGTCGACGGCATCGGTGGGCCGTTCGTGACGGGCATCGAGGGCGACTACCACAACGTCGTCGGCCTCTCGCTGCCGCTGCTCCGCCGCATGCTCAACGACGTCGGCATCCCGTGGACGTCTCTCTGGCAGGCCCCGCACTTCGCGTACGACGAAGCGGAAGCGGCGATCTACGACGAGACCCGCGGAGGCGAAGCGCGAGCACGAGCAGCCGCGGAAGCGGTGCATCAGTTGTTGCCCCAGGACACGTCCCGCGTGCTGGAAATTGCTGTGGGTACCGGGTCTGTCGGCGCGGAGCTTGTTGCTCTTGGCAACCTCGTGCACGGTGTCGACCTGTCGGCCGCGATGTTGAACCATGCACGGTATCGCCTGCCCGGGCACGTGGCGGCGGCTGATGCCGCGCGGTTGCCGGTGGCTGATCGGCGGTGTGACGCGGTGGTGGCGATCTGGTTGCTGCACCTGCTCGACGACACCGAAGGGGTGATCGCCGAGGCCGCGCGGGTGCTGCGGCCGGGCGGGGTGTTCATCACCACCACGGAGAAGTCCGACGCCAGCCGGTACGCCGCCGGCCGCTCACCGAAGGAGACCCGCTCCGGCGACGCGCTGTCCTACCTGGTTGCCCGCGGCATCGAGCACGGGCTGGTGCTAGACGGCGCCACGACCTTCGAGGGTCCGGTGCGCGGTGGTCCTGGGGTTCCGGTCTATCCGTTGGTGCGCTTCCGCAAGCTCTGATCAGCTGCAGACGTCGGCGACGGCCCCTTGGAAAGCCTTCCTGTGTAGGTGATCCAGGCGGTGCTCGGCGGTGGTGAGGATGCTGTTGGCGGTCAGCTCGACCGTGCAGCGCAGGCCCGCGTGGCGGACGTACGTCGTACTGCGGAGGGCCTGCAGCAGGTCGGTGCTCAGCTTGTCGAGCGTCGCCCGGATCTCGTTGAGGTCCGGGCGGGTCGCCGGGGCCTCGGCTGGGTGCGCGGTCCAGCGTGCGAACAGCCCGCGCTGCACGACCTTGCTCGCCTCGATCTGGTCGCGGAAGAAGACCACGGTCTCGTCCGGGTCGATCCCGAGCTGGATCGCCGACGCGCGCGCCTGATCGAGCACGACCTGCTCGCGGGCCGGGTCGTCGATCGGCTTGTCGGTCCCGAACTTCGACGCCGCCACCAGATCCCCGACCTCGAGCCGGTCCGCCACCAGGCCGGTCAGTTGCCCAAGGCCCGCTCTCGCATGAGTTGCTTGCCCAGAGCCCGCAACCTCAGGAGCGCTCGTCGCGACGGCTGCGCTCGCTGAGGCGGGCGAGCCGATCAGCCCGGTCAGCACGACTCCCGCGACCAGGCATCCGACCAGCCGATTCACTTGATACCGGCCTTCGCGTCCAGGAGTTGCAGGAGTTCGTGGGCTGCGAGTTCCACGTCCTTGTGGCGCCATTCTGCGGCGCGGTACACGCACGCGATCAGTCCGGTGCGGTGCACGCGCCGGAAGTCGCCGTACACGAAGGCGTGCCGGGCCTTGGTCTCTTCGTTGGCGCCGTCGGTCAGGCCGAGGTGCCAGGCGCCGTACTCGTCCCAGCCGTGGTTGGCGAGGTAGGCGTTCTGGGCGTCGGCGTCCGGCTGCGACGCACCCCAGTCGCTGTCGAGGACGTACTGCCGGCCGTCGATCAGCTTGCGGGCGTACTCGACGGCGGCTGGGTTCACCTCGTACTTGGCCATGTCCCCAGTGTTGACCGGATGCGCGTTCACGCGCCACCTGGTGGTCGTTGGGCGCGCGGAGTGGAATCCTGCTCGCATGCGATTCGACGAGTTTTCCGCCGAGCGGGCCAAGGTCGTCGGCGTGGCTGACGACGTACCGGCTTTCAAGGCCGGCGTGGAGCGGTTGCGCGGGCTGGCGGCGACGGTGGACGACGACCCGGCGAAGGCTCAGCGGTACCTGGAGGCCACCGAGCGCATGCTGCTGGAGCTGACCGCGCCGCAGAGCGAGACGGTCGACCGGGCGTTCGAGGCGATGCTGCGGGCCAGGCAGGTTCCTGCTGGTACGCCGGAGGATCGGCGCGCCCACGTCGAGGCCGGGATCGCCGAGATTGCCGGGATCGCGGCCGCGGCGCCGACCGAGGGTGAGCGGGACGCCGCGTTGGAGATGAACGCGGCGCTGCTCCGAGTGCTGGAGCGGATCGAGCGGCAGTGATGCGCCGCGACCCGGCCAGCGAGGTCCCCGACTTCGACGGGCTGTGGGATCGCATCGCCGCGGACGTGATCGCCTACCAGGGCGCCGAGGCGACCCTGTGGAACGGCCGGGTCGACTATCTGCCGGCCGACCGGGAGGACTCCGCCAGGGGCCAGGCCACCGCGGACGGACGGTTGCTGCTCAGCCGCCCGCTGGTCGTGGAGCCGCTGCAACGCCTGTACGCCGAGGGCGCGCGGGCGCTGGCCGATCCGAAGTTCGCGCAGCTGTGCTTACGGGGGTTGAAGACCGCCGCTCATGAGTTCGGGCATCTGACCGCGTCAAGCGACTGGACCCTGGCGGACCGGATGCGCGACCTCGACCGCGAGGAGCAGGACCCTGCGGAGGAGGGTTCATCGAGGCGCTCACACAGGTGGAACTGCCCGGTCTGGTTGCGCGGGTGCTGCCGGCTGAGCTCGCCGTACCGATGGCTCGCGCTGTGGCGGCCGGGCCCAAGGCGCTGCCGTCCTATCCCGGGTGGACGAGTGCGGCCGGGATGTTCGCTGCTGAGCTGGCGGCGGAGTTCGAGGGGTTGCGGGCTGTCGACGTACTGCGTGCTGGTGCGCGCGAATCGGCGTCTCGTCGGCCGGATGCGCTGGCGGGGCTGATCATCGCGCAGACCCGGTTGCCCGTTCTGTTGCAGGACTCTCGGCGGGCGGCTGCCCTCCGCGCCGACCTCGCGCGGGTCCTCGACGAGGGCTTCGCGCGACTTGGGGACATCCCGACCGCCCGCTCGGTCGGGGCACAACGTGGCCAGGAGCTCGCCGCGGGGGCGGTCGAGAAGGTGCGCACGGGGGAGCAGTTCTTCGCGCAGATGGCGGACTTCGGCGGTCTCGTGTTCGACCGCGGGATCGCGCCCGCGGCGGGTCCCGCGCGTGCGGTGGGCACGGCTCCCGGCCAGGACCAGCCGAATCCGCCCACGCGCTCAGCCGACCGCTCACGTCCGCCCAGACCAGAACCCCACGGTCGGGCTGAACCCGAAGGCCGGGGCTGAATCCGCTGGCCTGCGGGCTCAGCTACGACGGGCGCTCAGCAGACGTCGTCGTCGAAACTGATCCGAAGCCGCCGCGGCCTGAGCTCCGACCCGAGGAGGAGCCGAAAGCCTTCCAGGCGCTCGGCGCTGCCGGCGAACTCGTCCGGACTCAGCTCGAACGACCACAGGTCGTCCGAAGCAATCGCCTCCAGCGCGGGCGTCACGTCGTACTCCAGGGTGCAGCTCAGCTGGCTGATCGCGTCCGCCGTGCTGGTGAACTGCCGGGTGAAGTCCAGCGCGAAGTGCCGGCCGGCGTCGTCGTCGAAGTCGACCACGCCGTACTGCACGAGCAGCCCGTCGCCGTCGTCCTCCGGGCCGAGAACGCCCTCGGCGGGGAAGGCGCCGAAGTCGAGGAACGCCTTCCACACCAGGCCGACTGACGGTTGGGTGAAGTCGACGCCGCCGGCGACCAGCTGTTGCCGGAGGGTCTGCTCCGAGTCCTCCGGAGTCACGGGTGGGCGCTGGCGCGCCAGCTGTTGGGGCCGGGGTGGAGGGGGCGTTTGGCGTGGCGCCAGTACGTGGCCCAGTTGCTGGCTCGTTCGGGGTCGGCAGGGGCCGGTACGGCGGAGGCTCGGGCGGCGACCACTGCGACGAGGGCGGCCAGCTCCTCGGGGGTGGGGTCGCCCTTCACCACGCGGAGGACGGGGGCGGCGGTTTCGGAGGTGGGGTCGGTCATCGGTGGGTCTCCCGTCGGGCGGCGGTCACAGGGGGATGTTGCCGTGCTTCTTCGGGGGGAGGGTGTCGCGCTTGGTGCGCAGCAGGCGCAGGCCGCGGACGATCTCGGCGCGGGTCTCGCTGGGCTTGATGACCGCGTCGACGTAGCCGCGTTCGGCGGCGACGTACGGGTTGGCGAGGTGCTCCTCGTACTCCGTGATCAGTTCCTGGCGGCGGGTCTCGACGTCCTCGGCGGCGGCGAGTTCGCGGCGGTGCAGGATGTTGACGGCGCCCTGCGCGCCCATCACCGCGATCTGGGCGGTCGGCCAGGCGAGGTTCAGGTCGGCGCCGAGGTGCTTGGAGCCCATCACGTCGTACGCGCCGCCGTACGCCTTGCGGGTGATCACGGTGATCATCGGGACGGTCGCCTCGGCGTACGCGTAGATCAGCTTGGCGCCGCGGCGGATGATGCCGTTCCACTCCTGGTCGGTGCCGGGCAGGAAGCCGGGCACGTCGACGAAGGTCAGGATCGGCACGTTGAACGCGTCGCAGGTGCGGACGAACCGGGCCGCCTTCTCGGAGGCGTCGATGTCGAGCGTGCCGGCGAACTGCATCGGCTGGTTCGCGACCACGCCGACCGGGCGGCCCTCGACGCGGCCGAAGCCGACGACGATGTTCGGCGCGAACAGCGTCTGCACCTCGAGGAAGTCGCCGTCGTCGACGACGGTCTCGATCACCGTGTGCATGTCGTACGGCTGGTTCGGCGAGTCCGGGACGAGCGTGTCGAGCGCCGCGTCGAGGTCGTTGACCTCGAGGTCGGCCGGCGCGTCGTACACCGGCGGGTCCTCGAGGTTGTTCTGCGGCAGGTGCGAGACCAGGGCCTTCACCCAGTCGATCGCGTCCTCCTCGTCGCTGCCCAGGTAGTGCGCGTTGCCGGACTTGGTGTTGTGCGTCCGGGCGCCGCCGAGCTCCTCCTGGGTGACGTCCTCGCCGGTGACGGTCTTGATCACGTCCGGGCCGGTGATGAACATGTACGACGACTCGTCCACCATCACGGTGAAGTCCGTGACGGCCGGCGAGTACACCGCGCCGCCGGCGCACGGGCCCATGATCAGCGAGATCTGCGGGATCACCCCGGACGCGCGGACGTTGCGGCGGAAGATCTCGCCGTACAGGCCGAGCGAGACCACGCCCTCTTGGATCCGGGCGCCGCCGGAGTCGTTGATGCCGATCAGCGGGCAGCCGATCTTCATCGCCAGGTCCATCACCTTGACGATCTTCTCGCCGAACACCTCACCCAGCGAGCCGCCGAAGACGGTGAAGTCCTGCGCGAACACGCACACCTGGCGGCCGTCGATGGTGCCGAACCCGGTCACCACGCCGTCGCCGTACGGGCGGTTCGCGTCCAGCCCGAACGACGTCGACCGGTGCCGGGCGAACTCGTCGAGCTCGGAGAACGACCCCTCGTCCAGCAGCAGCGCGATCCGCTCCCGCGCGGTCTTCTTGCCCCGCGCGTGCTGCTTCTCCACCGCGCGCTCGGACCCGGCGTGCACGGCCTCGTCCAGCCGCTGCTCCAGATCCGCGAGCTTCCCGGCGGTGGTGTGGATGTTCACGGTCTCTCCCATAGTCGGGCAGCCTAACTGGCTGGTAGCACTTTGGCCTGTGACGTCGGCCGCAGTTGGTGGGGGAGTGTGACGAGGGGTGGTGGGGAGAGGTTGGGGGGAGTGTGAAGAGGGTTGGTGGGGAGAGGTGGGGGAGGCCCGCGGGGGTGAGGGTGGTTCGGGCCAGGGAAGGAAAGCACCGACTGGGGTGGGGGCTGGGGAGAGGTGTTGTGCGCGGGGCGGTGGGGCTCCGTTGTTGGGTGGTCGCCGGCGGGGCGTGCCTTCGTGCGGGGGAGTGTGGGTGGGGCGTGCCTTCGTGCGGGGACTGCGGGAGGGGTGCGTTCGGGGGGACTGTCGGCGGGATGGGTCTTCGCGGGGGACTGCGGGCGGGTCGTGTGTTTGGCGTACGTCGTCAGTGCGGGCCGACGGCGAAGATCTTCGTGAGGCGGGCGGCCAGGGCCAGGTCGCCGCGGACCGACAGGCGTTGTTTGAGGACGGCGGTGACGGGGTCCTCGTTGCCGGTGACGATCTTCAGCAGGGTGGCGGGGTCCGTGCGGACCGAGATCTGGGCCGGGCCGGGGTGAGCGGGCAGCAGTTCGCAGCGGCCGTCGGTGATCTGGATGTGGTACTCGTCGACGCCCTCGCCGTGCACGCCGCCGGCCGCACCCGTGATCTGCCAGGTGACGACCGCGTCGAAGCCGCTGGCCCGGGCCGGCCGGAGGTACTCCGGCATCCGGCGAAAGATCTCGCGCAACGCGACCTCTCGCACACCCCCGATGAGTCGATGCCGAAGCTCCCGTTCCGACGTCCGGTCCACCAGCCGGGCCAGTTCACCCAGTTCGAGCCCTGACCAGTCGCCGGACTCCAACCAGTGCGCACCGCCACGCTCGGTCAAGCAGACCTCCCCGTGGCAGTTCCTACCAGACCGTAGGAATTTCCTACGACCTGGTAGGTTTGTCAAGTGGTCAGCCCCGACGAGCCGGTTGCGGAACCTCGCCGCCGGGCCGCGCACCTCGGTCCGGAACGCCGGCGGCCGATGATCCTCGAGGCCGCCCTGGGCGTCTTCTCCGAGCGCGGCTACGCCGGTACGACGATGCAGTCGGTCGCCGACGCCGCCGGAGTCACCAAACCGGTCGTCTACGCCTCGTTCGCCAACCGCGACGAGCTCCTTCTCGCGCTGCTGGCCCGCGAGGAGCAGCATCTGGTCCTCTCGATCATGGCCGCGCTGCCGGCCGACCCGACCGTCGGGACGCCGCAGGAGCACGTCCTCGAAGGCCTGTCCGCATTCCTGGAGACCGCGGCGAAGAACCCCCAGTCCTGGCGGATCGTCTTCGGGGCCCAGTACGGCGCGGCGCCAGTCGTCGCGGACCGCGTCCGGGCGGCGCGCGCGTTCCTGGTCGAGGGCCTGCGCCTGACCCTGGTGCAATCGTTGCCGGGCGTCACCGCGCCGGACGCCAACCTGCCGGTCCTGGCCGAGATGCTCGCCTCGATGACCGAGTCCTGCGCCCGCATGCTCGTTGTCGACGGCACCGACCGCACCCCGGCCGAACTGGCCCAGGTGGTCTCCCAGGTCGTCGGCGGCGGCTTCGGCTCGGTCTGACCACCCGAACCGGTCACGCGACCCCGCTGAACTGCGACTTTGAGCACCGGTCAGCCAGATTCTCGCGCCTAGGACGGCTGGTCTGTACACAAAGTCGCGGATTGGCGGGTGCTTACTGTTCGGTCGCCTTTACGCTCGGTCACGATCTGCGTTCACTGGCCGGACCATGAGGCGAGAGAGCGCGGCCACAGATATCGTGGGCGAACGTGACCGAGACCGGCAGTCAGGCGAACGCCCGCACCCGTACCCGCGCACGTTTCGAAGTCCCCGAGGAGCTGCGGGCCGATGTCCGCCTGCTCGGCGAGATCCTGGGCCGCATCCTGGTCGAGTACGCCGGGCAGCCGCTGCTGGACGACGTGGAGAAGCTGCGCGAGCTGACCATCGCCGGTGACGGCGAGGCGGCTGAGCAGCTGGTCGCGACCTGGCCGCACGAGCGCGCCGAGGACGTGGCCCGCGCGTTCACCTGCTACTTCCACCTCACCAACCTGAGCGAGGAGCTGCACCGCGCCCGCGTGCTGCGCGAGCGCGACCGCTCCAGCGACGCCCCGGCGGTGTCCGAGCTGGCCCAGGCGGTCGAGCAGATCTCCACCGACGCCGGCGAGCAGCAGGCCCGCGCGCTGCTGAACGGGCTGGAGTTCCGCCCGGTCCTGACCGCGCACCCGACCGAGGCCCGGCGCCGCGCCGTACTGGCGACCATCCGGCGGATCTCGTCGCTGCTGGAGGAGCGCAACGACCCGCGCGCCGGTGACGCCGAGCTGGCCGAGAACCGGCGTGGCCTGGTCGAGCAGGTCGACATCCTCTGGCGGACGGGCCAGCTGCGGACCAGCCGGCCGACGCCGCTGGACGAGGTCCGCTCGGCGATGGCGGTCTTCGAGGAGACCCTGTTCGATGTCGTCGGCAACGTCTACCGCCGGCTCGACGACGCGCTGGCCGGCGAGGCGGCCGGGACGCGCCCGCCGGTGGTCGCGCCGTTCGTCCGGCTCGGTTCCTGGATCGGCGGCGACCGCGACGGCAACCCGAACGTCACCGCCGCGATCACCCGCGAGGCGATGCAGATCCAGGCCGACCACGTACTGCGGGCGCTGGAGCAGGCCACCGACCAGCTCGGCCGGTCGCTGACGCTGGACGCGGCGACCACTCCGCCGTCCGCACCGGTCCGCCGGATCCTGGAGGACGCCCGCGCGGTCAACCCCGAGCTGATCGCCGACATCGAGACCCGCTCGCCCTCCGAGCCGCACCGGCAGCTCCTGCTGCTGGCAGCGCGCCGCCTGGCCGCTACCCGCGGCCGGGACGCCGACTTCGGCTACCCGCGGGCCAGCGACTTCGCCCACGAGCTGAAGGTCCTGCAGGACTCGCTGGTCTCTGCCGGCGCACCCCGCCAGGCGTTCGGGCAGTTGCAGCAGCTCATCTGGCAGGTCAGCTCGTTCGGCTTCCACCTGGCCGAGCTGGAGGTCCGCCAGCACTCGTCGGTCCACGCGAAGGCGCTGGAGGAGGTCCTGGGCGGCGGTGAGCTGTCCGACCAGACCGAGGAGGTGCTGGCCACCCTCCGGGTGATCGGCCAGATCCAGCAGCGCTTCGGCCCCGAGGCCTGCCGCCGGTACGTCGTGTCCTTCACCCGGAACGCCGGCGACCTCGCCGCGGTCTACGAGCTGGCCGACGCGGCGATGGACGGCCGGCCGATCGAGCTGGACGTCGTACCGCTGTTCGAGACCGGCGAGGACCTGCAGAACTCCGTCGAGGTGCTGGACAACGCGATCCAGCTGACCCGGGTCCGGCACCGCCTGACGGCGAACGACCGCCGCTTCGAGGTCATGCTCGGCTACTCCGACTCCGCCAAGGACGTCGGCCCGGTGTCGGCCACCCTCGCCCTGTACGACGCGCAGGCGCGGATCACCGCCTGGGCCCAGCGCAACGCGATCCGCCTGACCCTGTTCCACGGCCGCGGCGGTGCGCTCGGCCGGGGCGGAGGCCCCGCCAACCGCGCCGTACTCGCGCAGGCGCCGGGCTCGGTCGCGGGCCGGTTCAAGCTGACCGAGCAGGGCGAGGCCATTCCGGCCCGGTACGGCAACGCCGCGATCGCGCAGCGGCACATCGAGCAGGTCACCGCCGCCACGCTGCTGGCGTCCACGCCGGCGATCGAGGAGCGGGCCACGGCGGCAGCCGACCGGTTCGGCGAGATCGAGAAGGTCCTCGACGAGGCAGCCCGTACGGCGTACCACCGGCTGGTGAAGGCCGACGGATTCGCCGAGTGGTTCGGCCGGGTCACCCCGCTGGAGGAGCTCGGCCAGCTGCCGCTCGGGTCGCGCCCGGCCCGCCGTGGCGTGGCCGTGTCCTCGCTGGAGGACCTGCGGGCGATCCCGTGGGTGTTCGCCTGGTCGCAGGCCCGCGTGAACGCACCGGGCTGGTACGGCCTGGGCTCCGCGCTCGAGGCGGTCGGCGACGTCGCCGCGCTGCAGGACGCGAACAAGAACTGGCCGCTGTTCCAGGTGATGCTGGAGAACGCGGAGATGTCGCTGGCCAAGACCGACCGGCGCATCCTCGGCCGCTACCTGGAGCTGGGCGACCGGCCGGACCTGTCCCAGCTGATGCTCGACGAGCACGCCCTGACCACCGAGTGGGTGCTCAAGGTGCTCGGCGGCGACCGCCTGCTGGCCGGGCGCCGCGTGCTGGGCCGTGCGGTTGAGCTGCGCAACCCGTACGTCGACGCGCTCAGCTACCTGCAGCTGCGAGCCCTGCGGACCCTGCGGACGGATGACTCACTCGACGAGGAGCAGATCGTGCGCACGCGCCGACTGCTGCTGCTGACCGTCTCGGGCGTTGCCGCCGGCCTGCAGAACACCGGATGATGTTCGGCGACCTGGACCGCCCGCCGCTGGACGAGAAGTTCCTGCGGGCGCGTCTGGTGCGTCCTGGTGGGTTGTGGACGCAGATCGACGTACTGACCGAGACGCCGTCCACCAACGCCGTCCTGGCCGCCGCTGCCCGCACCGGAGCCCCTGAGGGCCTGGTGGCGACAGCGGAATACCAGTCGTCCGGCCGTGGACGGCTGGGGCGTACGTGGACCACTCCGCCGCGCTCTGCGCTGCTGACGTCGGTCCTGCTGCGCCCGACGGCGGTCCCGGCTGCCCGCTGGCCGTGGCTGGGCCTGCTGGTCTCCCTGGCCGTCACCTCCGCCGTACGGCGGGTCGGTGAGGTCCCGGCGCTGGTGAAGTGGCCGAACGACGTACTGATCGAGGACCGGAAGCTCGCGGGCATCCTGCTCGAGCGGGTCGAGGGGCCGGCGGCGATCGTCGGGATGGGCCTGAACGTCACGCTGCGCGCCGACGAGCGGCCGCACCCGGCGGCGACGTCACTGGCGCTGGAAGGCGCGGCGACCACGGACCGGGTGACCGTGCTGTCCGCCGTACTGCGGGAGCTGGCCACGCGGTACCAGGAGTGGGTGGCCGCGGAGGGTGATCCGGCGGTGATCCTGCCGGACTACCAGGAGCTGTCGGCGACGATCGGCCGGCCGGTCCGGGTCGAACTGCCGGACGGGAAGTTCCTGGAGGGCAAGGCCACCGGGCTGGACACCGACGGCCGGCTGCTGGTCGACACCGCCGACGGCCAGCGAGCGCTGGCCGCCGGCGACGTGACGCACCTGCGGACTAGTGAGTGAAGAGCTTCGCTGCGGTGATCAGCGTCTGGACGACCCCGTAGCCGAGCAGTACGGCGACGAGCGCCCAGGACACGACCAGGCGAGGAGTCTGGTTCATTTCGCGGCCTCCGTGGCTTCGGTGCTGGTCTTCTCGTGGAACCGCTCCGCCACCGGGCGGATCAGCAGGTTGGCGACGAACCCGACGGCCAGGACGCCGACCATCGTGAACAGTGCCGGGCTGTAGGCCGACTCGGTCAGCGTGCCCGGCTTGCCCTCACGGTCGAGGAAGCCGTTGATGATGAGCGGCCCGGCCACGCCCGCGACCGACCACGCGGTCAGCAGCCGGCCGTGGATCGCGCCGACCTGGTACGTGCCGAAGAGATCCCGCAGGTACGCCGGTACGGTCGCGAAACCGCCGCCGTAGAAGGACAGGATGACCGCGGCCAGCAGCACGAACACCACCGTGCTGGTGTGCCCGACGGTCGCGAGCAGGAAGTACGCGATGATCCCGACGCCCAGGTACAGCGCGTAGATCGGCTTGCGGCCGATCACGTCGGACGTGGTCGACCAGCCGAACCGGCCGGCCATGTTGAAGATCGACAGCACCCCGACGAAGCCGGCCGCCGCGGCGACCGCCACCGAGGACTTGCCGTCGGCGCCGCGGAAGAAGTCCTGGATCATCGGGCTGGCCTGCTCGAGGATGCCGATGCCGGCGGTGACGTTGCAGAGCAGCACCACCCACAGCAGCCAGAACTGCGGGGTCTTGATCGCGTTCGCGGCCGAGACGTTCGAGGTGGTGACGAGCGCCTTCTGCTTGACCGTCGACGGGTCGAAACCGTCCGGCTTCCAGCCCTCGGCGGGAACCCGGATGTTGAAGACGCCGAACATCATGATCACGAAGTAGCCGAGGCCGAGCGTGACGAACAGCGCCACGAGCGCGCCGCCGCCGGCGACCGACGCCGAGTTGTTCGGGTCGTAGCCGTCGTCGTACAGGCTGAGCAGCTGGCGCGACAGCGGGCTGGCGACCAGCGCGCCGCCACCGAAGCCCATGATCGCCAGGCCGGTGGCCAGGCCCGGGCGGTCCGGGAACCACTTGATCAGCGTCGAGACCGGCGAGATGTAGCCGATGCCCAGGCCGATGCCGCCGATCACGCCGTACCCGAGGTAGACCAGCCAGAGCTGCCCGGTTCCGATGCCCAGGGCACCGACCAGGAAGCCGGTGGCCCAGAAGCAGGCCGAGACGAACATCGCCTTGCGCGGGCCGTTGCGCTCGACCCAGGTGCCGCCGATCGCGGCGGACAGGCCCAGCATCACGATCGCGATGCTGAAGATCACGCCGATCGCGGTCTGGCTGGCGTCGAAGTGCTTCACCATCGACGTCTTGTAGACCGAGGTCGCGTAGGCCTGCCCGATGCACAGGTGGACCGCGAGCGCGGCCGGCGGGATCAGCCAGCGGCTGTAGCCCGGGGGTGCGACGCTGTGCTCCCGGTCGAGGACCGACAAGATGCCCATACAACGACTCCTTCGGAAAATGTCCGCCCCCGGGTTGTGGCCCCCGTGAGGCAACTTAGACCCCTCGAGGGCGTTCCAGGCGAAACGGTATCCAAATTGTGAAGTCTTCAACCACCGTGTCGCCCGGCGACAATTCGCCCCCGAAGCTGTGAGACTGGGAGACATGGCGATCTCGGCGAAGTTGTTGGGTGAGGACGAGTACGTCGTCGTCAGCACGCGGACGCACTGGAAGGCGCTGATCTTCCCGGTGTTCCTGCTGCTCGTGGTGGCGGCCGGCGGTGGGTTCCTGGCCGCGGTGGTGCCGTCGGGCAGCCTGCAGACCCCGGCCCGGATCGCGATCGGGGTGGTCGGGCTGCTGGTCCTGGTGGTGTTCGGGGCCAAGCCGTTCCTGAACTGGTTCTTCTCGACGTACACGCTGACGAACCGGCGGCTGATCACGCGGCACGGCATCCTGACCCGGACCGGCCGCGACATCCCGCTGATGCGGATCAACGACGTGTCGTACGAGCACGGCCTGATCGACCGGATGCTCGGCTGCGGCACGCTGGCCATCGAGTCGGCCGGTGAGCGCGGCCAGGTGATCCTGCCGGACGTCCCGCACGTCGAGCACATGCACCTGCAGATGTCCGACCTGCTCTTCGGCGGGCCCGAGGGCAAGCCCGGCGACGGGATCCTGGACGACGAGGCGCCGCCGGAGCAGCTCCGCCGCCGCCCTGCCGAGGCCGCGCCTGCGCGGGAGGAGCCGGACGCCGAGACGCTGTTCAGCTCCGAGGACAACGACCGGCGCTGATCTGCCCCGGTCTGCCCCGCGAAATGCCCTGTTCCGCTGACCTGCCGAACGGCAACCTCGGCGTATGGAGCAACTCAGCGAGCCCTTGATCGACCTCGCCGAACCGAGCATCGCGCGGGTCTACGACCTGCTGCTCGGCGGCAAGGACAACTACGCGTCCGACCGGCTGCTCTACCGCCAACTCCTGGAGGTCGCGCCGGACCTGCCGGCCTGGGCGCGGGAGAACCGGCGCTGGTTGCGGCGTGCGGTCACCTGGCTGACCCGCGAGCACCGGATCGACCAGTTCCTCGACCTCGGCGCCGGCCTGCCGACCGTGCAGAACACCCACCAGATCGTTCAGGGCATCAACCCCGTGGCCAAGGTCGTGTACGTCGACAACGACCCGTCGGTGATCGCGCACGGGCGCGCCCTGCTGCTCGACAACGAGTACACCGGCTTCGTCGCGGCCGACGTCACCCGCCCGCACCAGGTGCTGTCCGACGAGGCCGTCGTCGGCCTGGACGCGAACCGCCCGATCGGGCTGCTCGAGGGGCTGGTGCTGCACCACGTGCCCGAGCTCGACCACGCCCGCGCGGTCCAGGCGGCGTACCTGGACATGCTGCCGTCCGGCTCGTACGTCGCGATCAGCCACGCCTGCAACCCGCGTGACGGCAGCAAGGCCGCCCGGATCGCCGACGCCGTCGAGGACCAGCTCGCGCCGAGCTTCCCCGACCTGCGCTTCCGGACGCCGGAGGAGATCCTCTCCCTGTTCGGCGACCTGCCGGTGCTCCCACCGGGTCTGGTCCGGCTGTCCGAGTGGAACCCGGACGGCGAGGCGCCGGACACCGGCAACTTCCTGTACGGCGCGGTCGCCCGCAAGCCCTGAGCCCTCTCGCTGCCGGGGCCGGCCGCCCGAATACGCTGGCCACCATGAACCGCGTGGTGGAAGCAGCCGAGAACGTCTTCCTGGTCAACGGCTCGGCGGTCAACTGGATCCTGCTGCGCGACGGCACCGACCTGACCCTCGTCGACGGCGGCTACCCCGGCGACGTCGACGACGTCGAGGCGTCGATCCGCTCGATCGGCCGCCGCCCCGAGGACGTGCAGGCCATCCTGGTCACCCACGCGCACGCCGACCACCTCGGCGCGGTGAACCCGTTCCACGCCCGCTACGGCACCCCGGCGTACTTCGACCCCGTCGAGGTCGCCCACGCCCACCGCGACTACCTGGAGCAGCTCACCCCGCCGACGCTGCTCGCCAACCTCTGGCGCCCCCGCGTCCTGCCCTGGGCGATCCACATCCTCCGCAACGGCGCGACCTCCGACGTCGCCGCGCCGCACGCGCAGCCGTTCCCCGCCGGCAGCACTCCGGCCGACCTCGCCGCCGCCCGCGAGCCGGCGGACCTCGCCGCAGCCCGCACTCCGGCCGACCTCGCCGCCGCCCGCGCGCTCGACCTCCCCGGCGCCCCCGTCCCGGTCGCCACCCACGGCCACACCTCGGGCCACACGGCCTTCCACCTCCCGTCGGTCGGCGCGGTCATCACCGGCGACGCGCTGGTCACCGGCCACCCGCTCCTGGCGACGACCGGACCTCAGTTGCTCCCGGCAATGTTCGCCCACACCAGCCGCGCGGATCTGCTGGCCGCCCTTACGCCGTTGGAGTCCCTGGACGCCAACCTGATCCTCCCCGGCCACGGCCCTCTCCACCACGGCCCCATCGCCGACGCCGTCGCCTCGGTCCGCGCGAGCTCCTGACCAGTCGCCCCGGGCCTGGCTGTGTCCCCTAGTCGACGACTCCGGATGCAAGGTTCTTGATGCTCAGTGAACGGAGCACCCGAACCGAGAATGGCAGCGAGAGCCGGACCTCTCCCGGCGTCAGCCCGGCGTACGACAGAAGGGCCGCGTCGTCCATCGCCATCAGTTCGCTGACGATGCGCGGCCACGGTGCCGCGCGAGGAGTCCCTGGACGCCGATCGATCGGGCGATGCGATCGAGAGCACGCTGCATGCCGTGGGCGACCAGCTCCACTTGCCGATTGACCGGACCGGCCGTGTAGAAGGTCTCAAGCCCGATGGTCGCTGCCAGTTCGGCGCGAAGCCCGAGTTCGTGGGCCAGGGTAGTCGCGATCTTCGCCACGTCCCGGCTGTGCGCCGCTCGGGTGCAGTGCCCTCGGCCAGACCCGACAAACACCTGCCCGACACCGGCGAGACGAGCAAGTTGCGACGACTCCGTGATCCGGGCCAGGTCTTCCTGCCAGCGGTTGTCCGGAGTGGCCCCAGCCCTGGCCGATCAGGAGTCTTCAGCGAGGTGGATGACGGCGAGGCGGCCGTCTCCGATGGTGCTCAGTGGCTCTGTGAGTTCCGCGATGTCTCCGGGGCCCATCGCCACCGAAACGTCCTCGGTCTGAAGGGTGGCGGATCCGCTCAGGCAGACGATCACCAGAGGGGCCGCCTTGGCGATCGTCAAGGGAGCTCGGCCGGGGGACAGAGTCTCGATCGACACGCTGGCACTCGCCCGGCCGCGCCTCGTCATGACGTTGAGGTCGCGGGTCGGACCAGCCACTCGGCAGCGGACCTCAAGACCGCCATCAAAGGAGAACGGCTCGTACGGCGTGAGGATGTGCTCTGCGCCGGGCAACCGCAGCGTCATCGCCGGACCCTCGATCAGCACGATCGTCCGGTCGACCCCCGGGAAGACCGAGAAGTCGCAGTCCGCGGTGACCTCAGCCAGGCTCACACGCCAGGCGAAGTCAACCGAGGAACCGCCGCCGGGTGGGTCGCCCGCCAGCTCGGTCGTCAGGCCCGCGCCATTGCGCCAAGGCACCCGGCGCTGATCCGCGGCCCGCTGGAAACGCAACGCCTCAGCCCAGGCCCTTCAGCAGCTGGCGGGCCATGACGATTCGCTGGACCTGGTTGGTGCCTTCGTAGATCTGGGTGATCTTGGCGTCGCGCATCATGCGCTCGACCGGGTAGTCGTGGGTGTAGCCGTAGCCGCCGAGGAGTTGGACGGCGTCGGTGGTGACGGCCATCGCGACGTCCGAGGCGAAGCACTTCGCGGCCGCGCCGAAGTACGTGAGGTCGGGAGCGTTCCGCTCCGAGCGCGCGGCCGCGGCGTACGTGAGCTGGCGGGCTGCTTCGAGCTTCATGCCCATGTCGGCGAGCATGAACTGCAGACCCTGGAACTCCGCGATCGCCTTGCCGAACTGCTTGCGCTCCTTGACGTATCCGAGCGCGTAGTCGAGCGCGCCCTGCGCGATGCCGAGCGCCTGGGCGGCGATCGTCACGCGGGTGTGGTCGAGCGTGGCCATCGCCGTACCGAAGCCCGTGCCGGGCGCGCCGATCATCCGCGACGCCGGGATCCGGACGTTGTCGAAGTAGACCTCGCGGGTCGGCGAGCCCTTGATGCCGAGCTTCTTCTCCGGAGCGCCGAAGGACACGCCCTCGTCGGCCTTCTCGACCACGAACGCCGAGATGCCCTTCGACCGCGCGTCGGGATCGGTCACCGCGAACACCGCGTAGAAGTCGCTGACGCCGGCGTTGGTGATCCAGCGCTTCACGCCGTTCAGCACGAAGTCGTCGCCGTCGGCGACCGCGCGGGTCTTCATCGACACCGCGTCCGAACCGGCCTCCGGCTCGGACAGGCAGTACGAGAACATCGCGTCGCCGCTCGCGACCGGCGGCAGGTAGCGCTGCTTGACCTCCTCGGACGCCGACAGCAGCAGCGGCAGCGAGCCGAGCTTGTTCACCGCGGGGATCAGCGAGGTGGACGCGCAGGCGCGGGCCACCTCCTCGATCACGATCACTGTCGCCAGCGCGTCCGCGCCCGCGCCGCCGTAGGCCTCCGGGATGTGCGGGGCGTGGAAGTCCGAGGCCTTCAGCGCGTCGTACGACGCCTTCGGGAACTCGGCGAGCTCGTCGACGTCCCCGGCGTGCGGGGCCACCTTGGCGTCGCAGACGTCGCGGACCGCCGCCCGGATCGCCTCGTGCTCCTCGGACAGCGCGTACAGGTCGAATGAGTTACTCACGAGTTTCAATCTACGACGGATCGCCGCGGACCGGGAGCCGACGGCACCGGAAAGTGACGTACGGCGCACCCACCGGCACCGGGGCGACCAGCGCCGTTCACGGAACGGAAAGTCGCGTCGGTAGAGTCGCCCGCATGACTGAAGGCACGCCCACCGGCTCGCTGCGGATCGCGGTGATCGGGACCAACTACCTCGGCGCGAACACCGCCGCGGGCATGGCCGAGTTCGGTTTCGACGTGATCGGCGTCGAGATCGACGAGCACCGGCTGAAGCTGCTCAACGACGGCAAGGCCCCGCTGTACGAGCCGGGACTGGACCCGTTGCTGAAGAAGCACGTCGACTCCGGGCGGCTCCGGTTCACCAAGGACTACCGCGAGATCGCGGACTGGGCGGACGTGCACTTCATCTGCGTCGGCACCCCGCAGACCGAGGGCAGCGACGCCGCCGACCTGGCCCAGGTCAACTCGGTCGTCGACATGCTCGCGCCGCTGCTGACCCGGCCGACCCTGGTCGTCGGGCGCTCGACCGTTCCGGTCGGTACGTCGAAGCTGGTCGAGCAGCGGTTCCACAACGAGGCCCCGGCCGGCGCCGGCGTCGAGATCGCCTGGCAGCCGGAGTTCCTGCGCGAGGCGCACGGCGTCGACGACACGCTGCACCCGGATCGCCTGGTGTTCGGCGTACAGACGCCGGAGGCCGAGGCGACGCTGCGCCAGGTGTTCGCGACGCCGATCGCCGAGGGCGTGCCGGTCGTGGTCTGCAACCTGCCGACCGCCGAGTTGGTCAAGGCCGGCGCGAACGCCTTCCTGGCCACGAAGATCTCGTTCATCAACGCGCTGTCGGAGATGGCCGACGCGACCGGCGCCGACGTCACGCAGCTCGCCGACGCGCTCGGCTTCGACAAGCGGATCGGCCGCGGCATGCTCAACGCCGGGCCCGGGTACGGCGGTGGCTGTCTGCCCAAGGACCTGCGCGCCTTCATGGCCCGGGCCGGTGAGCTCGGGGTCGAGGAGGTGATCACGCTGCTGCGCGAGGTCGACGACATCAACTACCGGCGCCGGGCGCGGATCGTCGACGTCACCCACGAGCTGCTCGGGGCCGCGTGGATCGGCCGGAACGTCACCGTGCTCGGGGCCGCGTTCAAGGCCGGGACCGACGACGTACGGGACTCTCCCGCGCTCGACATCGCCGGGCGGATCCAGCTGCACGGCGCGACGGTCACCGTGTACGACCCGGAGGCGATGGAGAACGCGCGCCGGGTGCGCCCGACCTTGCGGTACGCCGCTTCGGCGCTCGAGGCGTGCGAAGGCGCGCACCTGGTCCTGCACCTGACGGAGTGGCCGGAGTTCCGCGCGCTGGACCCGGTCACGCTCAAGGACGTCGTGGACACCCCGGTGATCCTCGACGCGAGACTGCTGCTCGACTCGGCCCAGTGGCGCGCGGCGGGCTGGACCTACCGGGCGCCGGGAAAGCCGTAGCGCAGGAGCAAGTCAGCTGACGGTCGCGTTGCGCATCACCGGACGGGTGAGCGCAACGAGGCCGATCAACGCCGACGCGATGCCGATGCCCAGGCAGACGCCGGTGATCCCGATGCCGTCCACGTCGGCGAAGGTGCCGAGCAGCGGGTTCATCACCACGAGCGCGAGGTTCTGGCACAGGACGACGACCGACTGCAGCCGCGACTGGAACTCGCGCTCGACCGAGTTCATCAGCAGCGGCAGCACGTGCCCGGTGAACAGCCCGACGCCGATCCCGCTCACCGCCGCGGCCGCGATCGTCAGCGGCAACTGGTCCGACAGCGACAGTCCGAACAACCCGGCCGCCGCGAAGAAGAGCCCGATGGCAGCGACCATCCCGGGCCGGCTGAACGCACCGCGCATCAGGATCCGCAAGGCGATCGCGCCGACGCCCAGGCTCCGGGCCGCGATCAGCACTCCCGCCGTCCCCGCGGACCACTGGTGATCGCGAGCGAGCAGCGGCAGCAACAGGATGTCCAGCGGCATCAGCAGCCCGGCCGCCAGTGTCATCGTGATCAGCAGCGTCCGCGTCAGCGGCCGGCCGAACGCGACCTTCATCCCCTCGGCGATCGACCGGAACATGCCCAGCGTCGCTTTCGGCGGCAGCTCGATCGTCTTGCCCAGCAGCGCCAGTACGACGATCATCACCGCGAACGTCAACGCGTCGAACCCGGCCGCCGCGGTCAGTCCGGCCCACCCGACCAGCAGACCGCCGACCAGCGTGCCGATCACCGCGAACACCATGCCGGTCACCTGGAAGCTGGCCATCGCGCGCGGGATCTGCGCGGGCGGCACCAGCAGCCGCGGCATCGCGCGCGACGACGGCAGGAAGAACGCGTCGATCACGCCGACCACCAAGGCCGTGGTGATCAGCAGCCAGACCGGTTCGTCGACCGCGATCGTGGCCGGGACCAGCGCCGCGGTGACCACGAACATCGCCGTACAGCTGACGAGCAGGACGCGTGGCGCGCCGAAGCGGTCGCCGATCGCGCCGCCGATCAGCAGCAGCGCGGCGCGTGGAGCCGCGGCGAGCAGCAGCACCAGCCCGGCCACCTGCCCGCCGTAGTGGCTGGCGGACCAGCCGATGGCGAACGACATCGTGAGATCGCCGAGCAGCGACACGGCAGCACCGAGCAGCCAGATCCAGTAACGGATCGGGATGCGCTGAGTGTCCGGTTCTGCGGGCGGAGTCACGATCGACGACCTTAGACGACAATGGTTGGGATCTCACGGCTACCCGCCCCGAAGGTGTGGAAAACCGTCTTGCAGCAGCCTTAACGCAGCTCTTCTGCGCCCTCACGCACCGCGACACCCTTGGCCTTGGCCAACTCCGCCAGCGACTCCTGGAAGTCTGTCATCTTCTGGAGGAGTTCGGCATCGTGCGCGGCGAGGATGCGTACGGCGAGCAGCCCCGCGTTGCGCGCGTTGCCGATCGAGACCGTCGCCACCGGGACCCCGGCCGGCATCTGCACGATCGACAGCAGCGAGTCCATCCCGTCCAGGTACTTCAGCGGCACCGGTACGCCGATCACCGGCAACGGCGTGACCGCGGCCAGCATCCCCGGCAGGTGCGCCGCGCCACCGGCGCCGGCGATCAGCACCTTGAGCCCGCGGCCGTGCGCCTCCCGCCCGTACTCGATCATCTCCACCGGCATCCGGTGCGCGGAGATCACGTCCGCCTCGAAGGTCACGCCGAACTCGGCGCACACCTCCGCGGCGGCCTTCATCACCGGCCAGTCGGAGTCCGATCCCATCACGATGCCCACGGTCATGGCCGGTTCCTCACTCGTCGATCGTGCCGGTCAGGTACGCCGCGGCGTGCCGCGCGCGTTCGCGAACCTCGTCCAGGTCGTCGCCGTACGCCGTGACGTGCCCGACCTTGCGGCCCGGCTTCACGGACTTGCCGTAGAAGTGCACCTTCAGGCCCGGGTCGCGGGCCATGCAGTGCAGCAGTCCCAGGTGCATGTCCTCGACGTCGCCGCCGAGCACGTTCACCATCACCGTGTACGGCGCCCGCGCGGCCGGCGATCCCAGCGGCAGGTCCAGTACGGCGCGCAGGTGGTTCTCGAACTGGCTGGTGACCGCGCCCTCGATCGACCAGTGGCCGGTGTTGTGCGGGCGCATCGCCAGCTCGTTGACCAGCAGGCGGCCGTCGCGGGCCTCGAACATCTCGACCGCGAGGATGCCGACCACGCCCAGCTCACCGGCGATCCGCAGCGCGGTCTGCTGGGCCTGCGCGGCCTTGTCCGGGTCGAGTCCGGGAGCCGGGGCGGTCACCTCGACGCAGATGCCGTCCTTCTGGACCGACTCGACGACCGGGTAGGCGACGGCCTGGCCGTGCGGGCTGCGGGCGACGATCGCGGACAGCTCGCGGACGAAGTCGACCTTCTCCTCGGCCAGGATCGGTACGCCGGAACCGAACGCCTGTGCGACCGCCGCGTCGTCCGGTCCGTCGACGAACCAGACGCCCTTGCCGTCGTACCCGCCGCGGGTGGTCTTGAGGATGATCGGGAAGCCGCCGACGCGCTTGGCGAAGTCGGAGACGTCGGCTGGCGTCGCCACGACCTGGTGAGCCGGCGCGGGCGCGTCGATGGTGTCCAGGCGCTGCCGCATCACCGCCTTGTCCTGCGCGTGCACGAGCGCGTCCGGACCAGGCCGTACGGCGACGCCGGCCGCCTCCAGCTCGCGGAGCAGGTCGGTCGGCACGTGCTCGTGGTCGAAGGTCACGACGTCCGCCTCCGCGGCGAACGCCTTGACCGTTGCCGGGTCGCGGTAGTCGCCGACCGGCGCGTCGGCCACCGCCTGCGCCGCCGAGACGGCCGGGCCCTCGGCCAGCACCCGCAGCTGGATCCCCAGCGCGATCGCCGACTCCTGCGTCATCCTGGCCAGCTGACCGCCGCCGACCATGCCCACCACGGGGGTCCCGACGGGGAGATCCTTACGCTCGAACTTCACGGCCCCGAGCCTAGTGGTTGAGGATTTCGCCGCTTACATCACCCGGGGCCGGGCGGCCACCCCGGCGCGCGGGCGATTTTCGTGTCGGCCCCCACGGCGGGTACCGTGAAGATTGCCCCACTGACTGCGCTCAGCCAGTTGTCCGTTCACAGAGAGCCACTGGTCCGTTGAAGATCTTCACCACGCTGTACCGCCAGGTCGAGCACCTGGTGCACGAAGTGGCCAAGTTCGGGCTGGTCGGTCTGCTCGGCATGGTCGTCGACCTGCCGATCTACAACTGGCTGGTGTTCGACAACCCCCTGGTCGTGTTCGGTACGCACGGCGACGGCATGCTGCACGACCGGCCGGTGACGGCGAAGTTCATCTCGGTCACGGTCGCCACCGTCGCGACGTACCTGGGCAACCGGCACTGGACCTGGCGGCACCGCGAGCGCACCGGGCTGCACCGCGAGTACGTGCTGTTCTTCGTGCTGAACGGCATCGGCCTGCTGATCTCCGCCGGCTGCCTCGGCTTCTCGCGGTACGTGCTGGACCTGCACACCGCGCTCGCCGACAACATCTCCGCGAACGTGATCGGCCTGGGCCTGGGCACGCTGTTCCGCTTCTGGTCCTACCGCAAGTGGGTCTTCCGCGAGGAGCTCGAGCTCGACGAGGCCGAGCACAAGGCCAAGGCGCCGGACTCCCCGGCCGGCCTGGACGCCGAGAACACCGGCGACCTCCCCGTCGTGCGCTGACCCCAAGAACCTCTCGAAGGCCCGGAACGCTCCTGTTCCGGGCCTTTCTGCGTCACGCGGTGAGGATCGCGTGCAGCCGGCGGGTGGCTCGCCACTGGAGCTGCTTGATCGCGCCCTCGGTCCGGCCCATCGTGCGGGCTGTTTCGGCGATGGACAGGCCGGTGAAGTAGCGCAGCACGATGCACTCGCGCTGCTCGTCGGCGAGGCCGCCGACGGCTCGGCGGAGCAATTCCGCGTCCAGGGCGGCGAGGGCGGCCTGCTCGGGGCCGGCCGACGACTCGTGTTCCGGTTCGATCTCCTCGGTGACGACCGCCAGGCGGACCCAGCCGGAGCGGTAGTGGTCGAAGATCAGGTTGCGCGCGATCGTGAGCAGCCAGGCGACGAAGTTGCCGCCAGGCGCCGAGTAGGAGTCGAGCCTGCGGAGTGCGCGGACGAAGGTCTCGCTGGTTAGGTCCTCGGCCACCGGTACGGCGGAGACCTTGGCGAGGACGTAGCGGTAGACCGTCGTGACGTACGCGTCGTACAGGTCCCCGAAGGCGGCGGCGTCGCCGGACTGCGCGCGCCGTACCGTCTGCTCGATCCCGTGAGACCCGTCGGTCTCGTCGGTCCCGTCGGTCTCCAGGCCGGCGACGGTCGCCGTCCGGTCGGGCACGGTCGCTCCTCGCCGTAGGTACTCGCTTGCTGACGCAGCGCGTTCGGAGCGGGCCGCGCGATGGATGGGTCCCATCCGGAACCGTGACGGCTTCGAATGCCCGGGGATGCTTCGGGTCCAGGGCAGGGAGAGCTCATGTACGCACCGGCGCCGCTTCGTCGTCAGCTGAACCGTTCGGGCTTGATGCTGCTCGGGCCCGCGTTCGTGGCCGCGGTCGCTTATGTGGATCCGGGGAACTTCGCGACCAACATCGCGGCGGGGGCGACGTACGGGTATCTGCTGTGCTGGGTGGTCGTCGGGGCGAATCTGATGGCTGTGCTGGTGCAGTACCTGGCGGCGAAGGCGAGCATCGCGACCGGGAAGACGCTGCCGCAGCTGTGTCGCGAGCACTTTCGGGCTACGACGTCGCGCGGTTTGTGGGCGCAGGCCGAACTGGTGGCGGTCGCGACCGACCTCGCTGAGGTGGTCGGTGGGGCGATCGCGCTGAACCTGCTGTTCGGCGTACCGCTGCTATTGGGTGGTGCGATCACCGGAGCGGTCTCGTTCGGATTGTTGATCTATCAGTCGAAGCGGGGGCAGCGGCCGTTCGAGGCGGCGATCATCGGGCTGCTCGCGGTGGTGCTGATCGGGTTCGTCGTCTCCACGGTCAAGGCCGAGCCGTCGGCCGGAGGCGTGATGAACGGGATGATCCCGCGGCTCGACGGGACTCAGTCCCTGGTACTGGCGGCGGGGATGCTCGGCGCGACGGTGATGCCGCACGCGATCTGGCTGCACGGGGCGCTGGTCACCGACCGGCACTGGAAGTCGATCCGGTCGGCGTCGGGCAAGCAGCGTGTACTGCGGGCGACCCGGATCGACGTCGCGGTCGCGATGGCCCTGGCCGGCGCGGTCAACCTCGCCATGGTCGTGCTGGCCGCGGCGGCGTTAAGCGGATCGGGCGCTGACTCATTGGACGCAGCGCACACGGCGATCGGCGACCGGCTGGGAGGCTTGCCGGCACTGCTGTTCGCACTGGCCCTGCTGGCCAGCGGTTTCGCCTCGTCCTCGGTCGGCACGTACGCCGGATCGGTCATCCTGGAAGGCTTCTGGCAGCGCCACGTGCCGCTCGCCGTACGCCGCCTGATCACCCTGCTCCCAGCGCTGATTGTCCTTGCCATCGGCATCGATCCGAGCCGCGCGCTGGTCGTCTCCCAGGTGGTCCTGAGCTTCGGGATCCCGTGTGCGCTGTGGCCGCTGGTGAAGCTGACCGCGTCCCGGCACGTGATGGGTGCCCTGGTCAACAAGTTGTTCACCACCGTCCTCGCGGCGCTGGTCGCGTCCGCGGTGACCGCGCTCAACGTCGTACTGATCGTTCTCACTCTGAACTGAGTTCCCACCCATCCGCGACGGCACCGGGACCGAAGGACCACTGCCGGCCGGAGAGAGTCGGCGTCCGTGCTGGTGCCGTCGCGGCCTGACGATCCCCGTTGGCGGCACCAGTCGGATCGATACCTATTACGGACCCGGGCGTCTCGTAAAGAGGTGTCTCCTCACCACGGGTGGCCTCGTTGGGTTTAGCGGATCGTCAATCCACTGCCCGGCGGTATGGCCGGGCGCACCGCATCATCGGAGTGTCTCCGTATGTTCGACAAACTCTTCATCCGCAACGCGATCGACCGCAGCGCCGAGAACGGCGTCGACCGGCGCAAGTTCCTGCGGGCTGCCGGTGTCACCGGCGCCGGGGCCGGTTTGGCGGGCGCCGGCCTGTTGGCCGGCGGCGTCCTCAACCCGGCCGCGGCCGACTCGGGTCCGCTCGGACTCGACCTCGGGCTCGGCGACAAGCACCACCCGAGCGCTCAGCCGAGCGACGGCGCGGTGCTGAACTTCGCGCTGAACCTGGAGTACCTGGAGGCCGAGTTCTACCTGCGCGCCGTCCGGGGCTACGGCCTCGGCGCCACCGAGGTGCTGGGCAAGGGCAAGCCGGGCGCGGTCCGCGGTGGCCGGAAGGTCTCCTTCAAGACCAAGGCGGTCAAGGCGTACGCCGAGGAGATCGCGGCCGACGAGCTGGCGCACGTCCGGTTCCTGCGCAAGGCGCTCGGCGGCGCGGCCGTCGCGCGGCCGGCGATCGACATCGACGCCGCGTTCTCGGCGGCGGCGACCGCGGCCGGGCTGATCAAGCCCGGCCAGAAGTTCGACGCGTACGCCAACGAGAACAACTTCCTCCTGGCCGCGTACGTGTTCGAGGACGTCGGCGTGACGGCGTACAAGGGTGCCGCGCCGCTGATCAGCAACAAGACCTACCTGGAGGCGGCGGCCGGGATCCTGGCGGTCGAGGCGTACCACGCGGCGAACATCCGCACGAGCCTCGTCTCCAAGGGTCTGGAGGTTCCCTCGGTGGCGATCTCCAACGCGCGCGACAGCCTGGACGGCAAGTCCGACGTCGACCAGGGCGTGAACTACAAGGGCAAGACGAACATCGTCCCGACCGACGCCAACGGCATCGCGTTCAGCCGCGGCGCCGACCAGGTCCTCAACGTCGTCTACCTGACCCCGAAGAAGGCCACCAAGGGCGGCTTCTTCCCGGCCGGCGTGAACGGCGAGATCAACACCAGCCGCGCGAACTGACCGTACGGCGAACCGTCTGATCTGACAGCAACAGCACGGCCCTCGTGGCGCCGGCACCACCGGCGCCACGGGGGCCGTTCGTCAGTTGCAGCCTCGAAGCCGTCTAGGCCAGCTTCTTGAACATGTGGACGTCCTCCGCGCCGCCGGGGATGCCCAGGGTGCGGCCGGTTTCGGTGTAGCCGTGGCGTTGGTAGAACGCCGGGGCCTGGAACGTGAACGAGGAGACGCAGGCGCGGTCGCAGCCGCGGCGGCGGGCCTCGTCCTCGGCGGCCTGTAGGAGCTTGGTGCCCCAGCCGTCGCCGCGGCTGTCCTCGCGGATCCACACCATCTCGATCCCGAGCAGCCCGGCCCACGTCCACGCCGTCAGTCCACCGACGAGCTCGCCGGCGTCGTCCAGCACCTTGACGGACAGCTCGCTCTGGTCGGCCGCGGTGGTCCCGGTCGCCGCGAAGTTCACCTCGTCCAGCCCGGCCGACAACTGCTCGCCGAGCTCCTTGTCCCCGTCCCCGACGCTGAGCGTCGTACGGGCGGATCGATCCGTCATGCCGCCCAGTCTGCCCGCGCTGGAGTTCATTGATATGGTCAGGTTTAGTGACTATCATGAATGGTGACTAAGGAGGGCCATGGACAGGATCGTGTTCGGGGTTTCGTTGGAGCCTTCGGTGGATGTCGCGCGGGATCGGGCGGTGGCGTTGGCGGCTGAGGGGGCGGGGCTGGATCTGGTCGGGGTTCAGGATCATCCGTACGTCGCTGGGTATCTGGATGCGTTCGTGTTGATGGGGGAGCTGATCGCGCGGACCGAGCGGATCGGGTTCTTTCCGGACGTGGCCAACTTGCCGTTGCGGCCGGTGGCTCAGTTGGCTCGGGCGGTGAGTTCGTTGAGTCGGGTTTCGGGTGGGCGGTTTCACCTGGGGCTCGGGGCCGGCGGGTACTGGGACGCGATCGCCTCGATGGGCGTCGAGCGGAAGTCGCCGAAGGAGGCGCTGGCGGCTCAGGAGGAGGCGGTGGGGTTGTTGCGCCGGCTCTGGCGGCCGGGGAGTGTGACGGCGGCCGGCGAGTGGTATTCGGTGGACGGGCTGGCGGGGCAGACTCCTGGTCCGGGTGGAGTGGAGATCTGGCTGGGGTCGCAGGGGGCTCGGAGTCTGGCGTTGGCCGGGCGGGTCGCGGACGGGTGGGCGGCGCCGATCGCGGCGTACCTGCCGTACGAGAAATGGGCCGAGGGCAACGAGATCATCGATCGGAGTGCCCGGGAGGCGGGGCGTGATCCGGCGGGGATTCGGCGGCTGGCGCAGATCGTGGGGACGATCACGGACGAGCGGCCGAAGGGGAGCGTGGAGCTGCGAGGGGACGCGCCGGTTCGGGCTGGGGTGCAGGACTGGGTGGATGTCCTGACGCGGCTGAACGCGCAGGGGTTCGACGGGTTCGTGTTGTGGCCTGAGGGCGATGCCGCTGAGCAGGCTCGGCGGTTCGGGGAGGAGATTGCTCCCGTCGTCCGGGAGCGGATCAGCTAGAGGCGCGCTGGTGGTCGACGACCGTGCGGAAGTCGGCGAGGAAACGGTCGTAGGCCTTCGGTCCCAAAGCGCTGCGGTGGCGTTCGCCGATCTCGGCCATGATCGCGTCGGCGGTCTCCATCTCGGCGCGGCCGCGGGCGGTCGGGACGAGGAGCTTGGCGCGGCGGTCGGCCGGGTCGGGGCGGCGTTCGACGTAGCCGAGGGCTTCGAGCTCGTCGACGTTCTTGCCGACGACCTGCTTGTGCTGGCCGGATCGGCGGGCCAGCTCGGTCGCGCGGATGCCGTCGACCTTCAGGTACGCCAGTACGGCGCCGTGCCGCGGCGCGATGTCGTCGAAGCCTTCCTGGTGGAGCCGCCGGAAGAGCTCGCCCTGGACGGAGAACAGCAGCCGGCCCGCGAGAACGCCCAGATCGGTTGCCTCGTCGCGGCGTTCGCCGTCCTTCGGCGTACCGCTGTCGGCCACCGCTGCCTCCTCGAGTCCCAGGTTGGCAGCACCCTACAAGACCGCCCCGGAGGGACACCGCCAACTCCTGGACAGGGCGCCTCGCGCGCCGTCTTCACCCCGCGGCGGTCACCGACCTGATCCTCCGCGCGGCGAAGGCCAACTGAGCAAGGATCCATCCTTCACGCAGTGGGGGCGGTCCAGGTCAGGACGTAGCGCCAGAACAGCGCGCGTCTGAGGCGCGCACCGGGCAGGACGCGTGCGGCGGTCTCCGCGATCTCCTCGAACGATTCCGCCGCCATCGCGACCGGAGCGGTCATCTGCGGTGGGGTCTCGCGGGCCCGGCGCGGATGTACGACGACGCCGACGATCGGGTTCAGGACCAGCGAGGCGATCGACCAGGGCAGGTCCGCGGGCGATTCCCGGCTGAGACCGACCACCACGAGCCGCCCACCCGGCCGCAGCAGGTCGCGAACCTTCTCGAGCGTCGCGTCCAGCGGAAGGTGGTGCAGCACCGCCACGAAGCTGATGAGGTCGTAGCGGTCCCGGTGCGAGTCGTCGAACGGCCGGTCGAGGACGCGGACGTTGGCGAGGTCCGCCGTCGTACGGCGGGCCAGCTCGGCGGTCGGGGGATCGGGTTCGAGGCCGGTTACCGAGGGGAAGACCCGCGCGAGCTTGCGGACGAGGTTTCCGGTCCCGCAGCCCACGTCCAGAGCGTCCGTTCCGCCGGATGCGCGGACCTGGCGCGCGTGGTGGAGGACGAGTGCGGCGTAGGCGTCGTTGTGGGACCAGGGGTGGGCGTCGCTGAACCGACCGACAGCGGCCAAGGCGCTCTGGAGGGCGGGCGTCATGCGGCGACACTACCGATGTCCGTGGCGGCTGCGAGGATGCTGCCATGGAACAGGTCTTGGGTCGGCAGGCAGCTTCGGAGGCGGTCCAGCACGTTGGCTGGCGCTTCCTGCTGGGCAGTTTGCGTACGTCGGTTCCGGTCGGCTCGTTGGGTCAGGCGATCAGCCTGGCGGCGGACGCTGTCGCGGTGTGTGGCGACGACGTCGACCGGCATCTTCGGGTCGACGCCCGCCCGGATCGGGTCGTTCTCACGCTGCAGTCGGTGGAACACGCGGCAGTGACCACCCGGGATGTCGAGCTCGCGCTGCTGATCTCTGCCGCCGCGGTGAAGGCCGGGTTGCAGGCTCAGCCCGAGATCGCGACGGACGCGCCGCGCTCCGTTCAGATCCTGGAGATCGCGATCGATGCCCTGGACATCGCCGGGATCCGGCCGTTCTGGCGGGCGGTGCTGGGCTACACCGGTGAGGCGGGTGCCGAGGGTCCGACGGATCCGCTGATCGATCCGGTCGGGCAGGGACCGGCCCTGTGGTTCCAGCAGATGGATGCGCCGCGTCCGCAGCGCAATCGCATCCACTTCGACATCTGCGTTCCACACGACGAGGCATCACGGCGGGTCGAGGCCGCACTGGCGGCCGGCGGTCGGCTGGTGTCCGCGACGCGGGCGCCCGCTTTCTGGGTGCTCGCCGACCTGGAGGGCAACGAAGCCTGCGTGACCACCTGGCAGGGCCGGGACGGCTGATCAACCGGTGGCGGCGGCCGCGTGGAGAGCGGCGGCGACGGCCTCGACCGCGGGGGTCCTGGTGGCGCGGGTGAGCAGGAAGACCTCGCGGTCGATCGGGCCTTCGGCGAGCGGCCGGACGGCGACACCCGGTACGCCGTACCCGAGGACCAGATCGGGCAGCAGCGCGCACGCGCCGGCCGTGCGGACCATCTCGACGAGGATGAGGAAGTCGTCGGAGGCGTAGCGCAGGTCGGGCTCGAAATGGCCGAGGTCGCGGCAGGCGCGGATCTGCATGTCGCGATGGCCGGTGCCGGGTTGGCAGGCGGCCCAGTGGGCGTCGGCCAGATCGGTCATGCGGACTTTCGCGTTGCCTGCTTGGGGATGCGACTGGGGCAGCACGAGGCGGACCTGCTCGCGGACCAGCGACTCGCGGGCCAGGTCGGAGTGGACCGGGCGGGGCTGGCCGGAGTACTCGTCGCCGACGACCGCGTCGAGCTGGCGCAGGCGCAGGGCCGGGATCGACTCCTCGACCTCGGCTTCGGTGACCTCGACGCGGACGCCGGGATGGGTCTGCGCGAGCGCGGCGACGGCGGGCGCGACGATGCGGAGGAAGGCCGACTGGAACGCGGAGACCCGTACGACGCCGGCCGGGTGCCCGGCGGCGATCGCGGCGACCTCGGCCTCGGCGGCTTCGAGTCCGTCGAGCAGTACGGCGGCATGGCGGACGAGTGCCTGGCCGGCGTCGGTGAGGCGGACGTTGCGGCCGGTGCGTTCGAGCAGCTTCGCGCCGGCTTCGCGTTCGAGGACGGCCAGCTGCTGGGAGATCGCGCTGGGCGTGTAGCCGAGCGCCTTCGCGGCGCCGTGCATCGTTCCGCGGGCGTGCAGCTCGCGGAGCAGGCGGAGTCGTCGGAGATCGAGCATCGTTCACCAAAGCTATCTGGTGTCATGCAGAAACGTGAGATGGACGTGAACAGTTGAGCGCTGCGAGCATCGTCGCGTGGGTGCCTTCCTCTGTCTCCTGTCCGCCGTCTGCTTCGGTGCCATGGCGATCTTCGGCAAGCTCGCGTACGACGCGGGCGTCGATGTCGGCGACCTGTTGCTGGTGCGCTTCGCGGTCGCCGCGGTCCTGCTGCTCGTCGTCGCCGGTACGACGGGCGCGCTGCGCGGCGTACCGCGTCGCTCGCTGGTCGCCGGTCTCGCGATGGGCGGGATCGGCTACGCGACGCAGTCCGGGCTGTTCTTCGCCGCGCTGGAACGGATCGACGCCTCGCTGCTCGCGCTGATCCTGTACGCGTACCCGGCGCTGGTGACGGTCGGCGCGATCGTGCTGCGTCGGGAGCGGGCCTCGGTGCGGAGGGTTGCCGCATTGGCGATCGCGTCGGCCGGTACGGCGTTGGTGCTGGGTGGGGCGGCTTCGGGGAGTCTTGATCCGCTGGGTGCGGCGATGGGTTTCGGTGCTGCCGTTGCCTACACGGTCTACATCCTGGCGGGCGACCGTGTCGGCGGCGGAGGTCAGTCCGGTGATCGCGCCGGGATTCCGCCGGTCGCGTTGTCCTCATTGGTGTGCACCGGCGCGGCCTGCACGTTCGCCGGTTTCTCCGCCGTACGAGGTGGTCCGCGCCTCGACTTCGCGCCCAGCGGCTGGCTCTGGCTGACCGCGATCGCGGTGGTCAGCACGGTCGCCGCGATCCTCGCCTTCTTCGCCGGCCTGGCCCGCGTCGGCCCGTCCACCGCGTCGATCCTGTCCACGCTCGAACCGGTCGTCACGGTGTTGCTGGCGGCAACGATCTTCGGTGAGTCGCTGAATCCCGTCCAGCTCCTCGGCGGCGCGGTCGTGCTGACCGCCGTACTGGTGATCCAGTGGCCGGTCAGCCGTGCGCGGGAGCCTGAGCTGCTCGTCGGCGGGTGACGAAGTACGCCGCGATGAAGGCGATCGACGCCGCGACGATCACGCCGGAGAGCACCGGGTGCATGTCCTTGGACAGGCTCGGCGCGCGGTCGGGGCCGATCGCCCAGGCGGCCAGCGGGATCGCGTACGCCGCCGTCAGTCCGGCGGCCCACCAGCGGAGGGCGCGGAAGCGGGCGGCGCGCAGGGTGCCGGTGAGCAGGACGGCGACCGGAACGATCGCGAGCATCGCGAACTGGCCGACGACCATCACCGGGACGGCGAAGGCGGAGATGATCACGGCGCGGGACGGGCGACGGACGGTGGTGGGCTGAGCGGTCGCGTGGGCGGTGGTGGTCATGAGTTGCTCCTCTGGATACGCATGTAAGTTTACGTGTGTGACCTTACGCTTTGAGTTAACAGCTGTAAAGTGATCGGCGTGGAACAGCGTCAGAGGAGTCGACGGGGTGAGGGTGGACGGCTGCGGGACGACATCGTGGTCGCCGCGGCGCGGTTGCTCGATCAGGAGGCGGGGGAGCAGGCGGTGACGCTGCGCGCGGTCGCCCGCGAGGCGGGGATCAGTGCGCCGTCGATCTACCCGCACTTCGCGGACCGCGACTCGATCCTGCTCGCGGTCGCCGAGCAGGCCTTCGCCGAGCTGGAGGCGCACCTCCGCGCCGTACCGCCGGACCTCGGCCCGACCGAGCGGTTGCGAGCGATCTGTACGGCGTACCTGGCCTACGCGCAGGAGAAGCCGAACCGCTACCGGACGATGTTCGGCGCGGTCTGGAGCGCACCGAAGTCCCTCGAACGCGTCCCCGACCTGGCGATCGAAACGCTCGGCATGAACGCGTTCGCCGTCCTCGAACAGGCGTTGGCCGCCTGCGTAGAAGCCGGCGAGTCCACCAGCACCAACCCCGCAGCCGATGCGGCCGCGATCTGGGTCGGGCTGCACGGCCTGGCCCAGCTCCGCGTCGCCGCGTCGCTGTTCCCCTGGCCGCCCGACCTCGAAGCCACGCTCGTTCAGCGCCTGGCGCTTCTGAGGTGACGAACGTTTTAGACTGATTAGTCAACTACAGCTACGATCGAGCTATGGGACGACCGCGTAAGTTCGTGGAGGCCGACGTGCTGACCCTCGCCGGCGAGGCCTTTGCCAAGCAGGGGTACGGCGGTACGAGTGTCGATGATCTGGCGCGCGCGACCGGTGTCGGCAAGCAGAGTCTGTACAACGCGTTCGGCGGTAAGCGCGAGCTGTTCCTCAAGGCGCTGTCGGCCAAGACCGCCGAGGCGATCGCGCTCGTCGACGAGGAGCTCGGGAGCGCGGACTCGACGCCGCTGGAGCGGATCAAGGCCCAGGTGCTGCGGATGGCGATCACGTTCAGCGATCCGGCGCCGTCCGGGTTCTTCGTCACCAAGGCCGCGGTCGAGATGGCCGACCAGGACGAGGAGGTCGCCCAGTCGGCGCTGGCGGCGTACGAGAGTCTCGAGGAGATCTACCGGCACTGCATCGAGGACGCCCAGGCCAGTGGTGAGGTCGACGAGTCGGCGAATGCGGGCGAGCTGGCCGGGTACTTCGTCGCGGTCACTCGCGGCATGGAGGTGCTCGGCGCGGCCGGCGTCGGGCGGGCCCGGCTGACCGGGATCGCGGTGACCTCGCTCAGCGTCCTCCTGACGCCTCACGCCGGGTGACAACCCGCACACTCCGCGGGGTCGAAACCGAAAACTTTCGGGTAATCCCCATTGCGCTCAGTGGTCGATTGGATACATGCTGCGGAAGGTTGTAAGCAGCAACTGTCGTGCGGCCTGTGAGGGAGTTCGCGCTCCTGCCGCTGACCGGACCGAGGAGATCCGATGACCTTCCGCCCCCGCCCCCTCGTGCTCGCCACCCTGAGCTCGTTCGCCCTGGTCGCCGCCGCGGCCGGCGGTGCCGTCGCCGCCGCGGCGCCGGACGCCGCGACCGCCGTACCCCAGCTCAAGGCGCCCGCGGCAACAGACACCGACGGCGACGCGCTGCCCGACGCCTGGGAGACGAACGGCTACGACGCCAACGGTGACGGCGTCGTCGACGTCGACCTGCCCGGGATGGGCGCGACGCCGAACAAGAAGGACCTGTTCGTCGAGATGGACTACATGGACGGACGCCTGGCCAGTACGGCGGCGCTCGACCGGATCGTCCAGAGCTTCGCGAACGCGCCGATCAGCAACCCCGACGGCAGCACCGGCATCCGGATCCACCTCGACGCCGGCTCCGCGCGCGGTGCGGCGTACAACCTCGGCGGCGGCAACCAGGTGCCGTACGACAGCAACCTGCAGCCGGCCGAGCAGCAGACCGACGCGATCAAGTCCACGAACTTCGCCTCGGCCCGCAAGGCGGTCTTCCACTACATGCTCTGGGCCGACGACTACGACAACAGCTGCAGCAGCGGCAACGCGTTCGCGATCCCGAACGACACGTTCATCGTGACGATGGGCCCGAAGTGCAGCTGGACGGTCACCGAGAACATGAACGTCGGCACGTTCATCCACGAGCTCGGTCACGACCTCGGCCTGACCCACGGCGGCTCGGACTCGGTGAACTACAAGCCGAACTACCTGAGCGTGATGAACTACCACTTCCAGTTCGACGGCGTCCCGCGGACCAGCGGCGCGGCCTGGTTCAGCTACTCGAACTTCGCCCCGCCGGCGCTGAACGAGACAGCCCTCAGCGAGTCGGCCGGCCTCGGCAGCGGCGCGTCGACCTGGAAGACCAAGTGGAAGTGCCCGAACAACACCACCCGGACCTCGGGCGCGGCCAACCTCGCCATCGACTGGAACTGTGACGGCGACACTGCCGACACCGGCGCCGTCGACGTCAACCGCGACGGCCGCAACACCACGCTGACCACCCAGAACAACTGGGCGAACATCCGCTTCGGCGGTGGCGACGTCGGCGGCGGAGCCTCGCAGAACAAGGTGAGGACGCCCGCGCACGAGCTGAAGGAAATGACCCAGCAGGAGTACCAGCACGAGCACTGAGTACGCCGAAGGGGCGCTCACCGGTCACCGGTGAGCGCCCCTTCGTGATGAGTCAGGACAGCGTCGCGAGCGCGTCGTTCCAGGTCTTCGACGGACGCATCGCGGCCGCGGCCAGCTCCGGGTTCGGCCGGTAGTAACCGCCCAGCTCGACCGGGCTGCCCTGGACCGCGAGCAGCTCCTCGACGATGGTCTGCTCGTTGCTCGCCAGCGTCTCGGCGACGGCCGTGAACAGCTTGGCCAGCTCCGCGTCGTCGGTCTGCTTGGCCAGCTCCTGCGCCCAGTACAGCGACAGGTAGAAGTGGCTGCCGCGGTTGTCGATGCCGCCGATCCGACGGGTCGGCGACTTGTCCTCGTTCAGGAAGGTCGCGGTCGCCCGGTCGAGGGTGTCGGCCAGGATCTGCGCCTTGGCGTTGCCGGTGGTCTGGGCCAGGTGCTCGAAGCTCGCGGCCAGCGCGAAGAACTCGCCCAGGCTGTCCCAGCGCAGGTAGTTCTCCTTCGCGAACTGCTGCACGTGCTTCGGCGCCGAGCCGCCTGCGCCGGTCTCGAACAGCCCGCCGCCGGCCATCAGCGGTACGACGGACAGCATCTTCGCGCTGGTGCCCAGCTCGAGGATCGGGAACAGGTCGGTCAGGTAGTCGCGCAGCACGTTGCCGGTCACCGAGATGGTGTTCTCGCCGCGGCGGATCCGCTCCAGCGACAGCTTGATCGCGTCCACCGGGGCCAGGATCTTCAGCTCCAGGCCGTCGGTGTCGTGCTCGCCCAGGTACTCGTTGACCTTGGCAATGATCTGCGCGTCGTGCGCGCGGGTCTCGTCCAGCCAGAACACCGCCGGGTCGCCGGTCGCGCGGGCCCGGGTGACGGCCAGCTTGACCCAGTCGCGGATCGGCGCGTCCTTGGTCTGGCAGGCGCGGAAGATGTCACCGGCCGACACCGCCTGCTCCAGTACGGCGTTGCCGTCGGCATCGACCAGCCGGACGGTGCCGGTGGTGGCGATCTCGAAGGTCTTGTCGTGGCTGCCGTACTCCTCGGCCTTCTGCGCCATCAGGCCGACGTTCGGGACCGAGCCCATCGTCGCCGGGTCGAAGGCGCCGTTGGCGCGGCAGTCGTCGAGCACGACCTGGTAGATCCCGGCGTAGCTGCTGTCCGGCAGCACGGCGAGCGTGTCGTGCTCCTGGCCGTCCGGGCCCCACATGTGGCCCGAGGTGCGGATCATCGCCGGCATCGAGGCGTCGACGATCACGTCGGACGGCACGTGCAGGTTGGTGATGCCCTTGTCGGAGTCGACCATCGCCAGCGCCGGGCCGTCGGCCAGCTCGGCGTCGAAGGACGCCTTGATCTCAGGCCCTTCCGGCAGCGCGGCCAGGCCGTTCAGGATGCCGCCGAGGCCGTCGTTCGGGGTCAGGCCGGCCTTGGCCAGCACGTCGCCGTACGCCGCGAAGGTCTTCGGGAAGAACGCGCGGACGACGTGACCGAAGACGATCGGGTCGGAGACCTTCATCATCGTGGCCTTCAGGTGCACCGAGAACAGCACGTCCTCGGCCTTGGCCTTGGCGACCTGGGCGGTCAGGAACTCGCGCAGCGGCGCGACGTGCATCACCGACGCGTCGACGACCTCGTCGGCCAGCACCGGCACCGACTCGCGCAGCACGGTCGTCGTCCCGTCGTCACCGACGAGCTCGATCCGCAGCGCGCCGTCCTGGGCGATCACGACCGACTTCTCGGTCGAGCGGAAGTCCTCGGCGCCCATCGTGGCGACGTTGGTCTTGGAGTCCGGGGTCCAGGCGCCCATCCGGTGCGGGTGGGTCTTGGCGTAGTTCTTCACCGAGGCGGGCGCGCGGCGGTCGGAGTTGCCCTCGCGCAGGACCGGGTTCACGGCCGAGCCCTTGACCTTGTCGTAGCGGGCCTGGATCTCCCGCTCCTCGTCGGTCTTCGGCTCGTCGGGGTAGTCCGGCAGCGCGTAGCCCTGGCTCTGCAGTTCGGCGACCGCGGCCTTCAGCTGCGGGATCGAGGCCGAGACGTTCGGCAGCTTGATGATGTTCGCCTCGGGCGTCTTGGCCAGCTCGCCCAGCTCGCCGAGCGCGTCGGCGATCCGCTGGTCCTCGGTCAGGTGCTCGGGGAACAGCGCGATGATCCGCCCGGCCAGCGAGATGTCCCGGGTCTCGACGGCGACCCCGGCCTGCCCGGCGTACGCCTGGATCACCGGCAGGAACGAGTACGTCGCCAGTGCCGGCGCCTCGTCGGTGTGGGTGTAGATGATGGTCGGGTCAGTCACCGTGTACTCCGCTCCCAGTGTGCCTACGTGCTGTGTGCCTACGTTCCGGCGCCTCCACCTTAGTGGCGACATGCCATCGGCCAGGCCACGGGTTTGGTGACCTGGACCACCTGTACCGAGGGTGACGGCCCCGCGGCCCTCACACGTTCGGCCGCTCACCCGTTCCACAGGTACAACGAGACGAGGAGAGCACCATGAGCATCCGGCACGCGGTCGTCGGTACGACGCTGGGCGACCTGACGCTGGTCGCGTCCGGTGACGCGCTGGCGGGCGTCTACTTCCCGCACCACTGGACCCGGCCCGACCGGACGACGCTCGGCGACGAGGTCCCGGCCGAAGGCGACCCGGTGCTCGCCCAGGCGTCTTCTGAGCTGCACGAGTACCTGGCGGGCACGCGGCGGACGTTCGACGTCCCGCTCGCGCTGGACGGCGATGCCTTTCAGCAGCGGGTGTGGGCCCTGCTGGCCGAGATCCCGTACGGCAGCACCACGACGTACGGCGAACTGGCGGAGCGGCTCGGTGACAAGGCGCTGGCTCAGCGGGTCGGCCAGGCGGTCGGGCACAACCCGGTCTGCGTCGTCGTTCCGTGCCACCGAGTCGTCGGCAAGGGCGGCAAGCTCACCGGGTACGCCGGGGGTCTGCGGCGCAAGCAGTTGCTGCTGGACCTGGAGGAGCCGAGCGAGGTCCGCGCCGGTCGGCTGTTCTAGAGGTCCTTCGAGTAGGTCTCGTACGACCAGGAGGCCAGGACCTTGGTCTTGAGGGCTGCGCCGAGGCGGGCGTAGAAGCGCTGGGCGCCTACGTTCGTCTCGCGCATGCCCCAGGTGATGGTCAGCTTGTCCGGCGCCGCGACCTGGCGGGCGAGCTCCAGCATCAGGAGTTCGCCGATGCGTTGGCCGCGGAAGCGTTCGCGGACGTAGAGGTCGTCGAGGCCGAGCACGTCCCCGCCGGTCCACAGGTGCAGGCGTCGTACGGCGGAGACGTAGCCGGCGGGCTCCCCGTCGTACTCGGCGATGAGGACGGTCACGGTGTCGTCGGCGAGGAACTCGCGAAAGCGGTCGGCGGTGACGGTGACGTACTGGCCTTCGTCCTGGTGGTCGGCGATCTCGCCGATCAGCGTGCGGACGAGCTCGGCGTCCTCGGGCACGGCGCGACGGACAGTGGTGCTCATGCTTGCACTGTACGGAGCCGCGAGGGTCGGCGGCGAGCGTTTGCTTCCAGGGTCAAAGCTTCCCGTTGGTGCGGAGGGTGGCGATCGCGGTCACGGTCGCGATGCCGCGCCAGTCGAGGGCCTGGCCGGGCGACCAGTGCAGGTAGTCGACGTCCCAGCCGCCGTCGTCGTGCTGCTCGGCGGCGAGCCGGTCGAGGTCGGCGTCGAGCTGCTCGGGGGTGAAGAGCGCGCGGCTCGGCGTCCCGGGGTGCGGGGACATGGTGATCGGGGTGATCTTCTCGTCCTCGGTGCCGCCCTCGACGGGAAGGTTGCCGTTGGCATCGAGTGAGCTGCGCAGCCGCTCGACCGCGGCAGCCGCGCGAGCCGGGTCCGGTACGGCGTCGAGGAAGTCGAGCGCGAACTTCACCGTGTACCCGCCGACGCCGTCGGCCTGCTCGATCGTCGTCCAGCACCATTCGGTGGCCTTCGGCAACCAGTCGTGTTTCGACCCGGCCTGCCAGAGCCGGCCGGCGATCGCGTACGTGAGGAACCCGCTCTCCGGCGCCGGGACCATCCAGGGCGCGCGCGGATAGCCGTCCGCGCTCGGCAGGACGGTCGGGATGCCGCCGTCCGGGTTGGTGATCGTGGTCAGCCAGTCGCCGATCTCGTCGACGAGCGGGTCGTCGAGGGCGTCGACACCGGCGAGGACGTCCAGCGCGTGCAGTACGGCGGACGGTTGGCTGCCCGGGCAGCGCACGTCGGGTTCGAGCGCGTGGCCGAAGCCGCCGTCGTCGGTGCGGTAGGCGCGCAGGGTGTCGACGACTTGGTCGGCGGGTGCGTCGTGGAGGAGGACGGCGAGCCGGTGCCGGTCGATCAGGCGGGCGTTGGCGTAGACGAACTGTTCTGCTGCGGTGAGGTCGATCATGAGCACGACGTTAGGCCCGCTCGCGTCGGCTGGTCTTTCAGGAAACGGTCACGCGGCCGGTCTTCCGGGGGATTGGCCACGCGCCTGGTCTCTCTCGGGGAACGGTCAGGCGGCGGTCAGTGTGGCGTCCTTCAGGAACTGGACCGGCGTCAGCCCGGTCAGTCGGCGGACCTCGTCGTTCATGTGCGCCTGGCTCGCGTACCCGGCGGCGAACGCGCGCATAGCCAGCGCGTCGTCGTCCGGCTGCACGATCAGCCGTCTGAGCCTGGCCACGCGCGCGAGCATCTTCGGCCCGTACCCGACGGCGTTCTGCATCCGCCGGTTGAGCTGCCGCTCACTGATCCCGAGATCCGCTGCCGCCGTGGACACCTTCGCCGCCGGCTCCGCGAGCTTCCGCGCGGCCGCCACCGCGAGCGGATCGGCCGTCGCGCGCCGCTGCAGGACGGTCTCGGTCAGAATCCTCAACCGCTGCCCCGCATCCGCCGATCCGAGCGCGTCGCCGAGCGCCCGTCCCTCGGCACCCCACACGAGGTCGATGCCCACCCGAAGGTCCCGCAGTTCCGAAGCCGGCAACCCCAGCACCGCGCCGGCTGCCCCCGGCCGCAACCGAATCGCGCAGCTGTTCTCAGTGGCAGGCCCAGTCGCCCAAGGCCCGGTATCCGGCCCTGCCACCACCAGTTCAGCCCCGAGCCACACCAGATCAACGCATCCATCGGGGATCACCCGCGTCGTCTTCCCCGGCTCCGGCGTGCTCTCCCACAAGCAGGCAACCAGCGGATCCAAGCCGACTGGTGACCGGTACTCGCGGTAGCTCATGTTTCCGACCTTAACTCCGCCCACCGACAAGAAGGCGTGAACGGACACCGAGCATCAGCAAGTCCAGCCCGGCGCCGAACAAGTCATCCGGCCCGTCCGCGGCTACCGCGGCGAGGGTCCAGTGGGCGATGGTCTCGAAGGTCTCGCGGGCTGTGCTCTCCGGGACACCCAGTGCGACGAGCGCACTGATCTGCGCTCGGACCAGCGCGGCGCGGGAGCCGTCGCCGACATCCCGGTACGGCGTTGCCTTGGCCTGGATCAGCGCGGCCAGGCCCGGGTGCTCGGCGTAGAACTCGCGCAACCGGTGCGACCCAGAGGCCGTCACCGCGATCCAGTCGTCCAGCGTCCGGACCTCCGCGTACGCCGTACGGTCGGCCGCGAACGCGTCGAACGCGTTCCGTGCCACCAGTTCGAGCAGTTCGCCCTTGTTCCGCACGTGGTGGTAGAGCGAGGGCGCCCGAACAGCCAACCGCTCGGCCAGCGACCGCATGGTCAACCCGCCGACGCCGTCCACCCGGATCACCCCCAGCGCCGCCTCGACGATCGCGGACACGGTGAGGCCCGCCGCGACGTGGGACGAGGCGTCGCGCGGCTCGGCACTCCGCGCCGACGCGCCTTGCGCGGGCTGGGCGTCGCGCGGCTTGGCGCTCCGCACCGACGGGCCTTGCGCGGGCTCGGCGTCGCGCCGTACCGGCATCGCGGAATCTCCCTTGTCCTCGGCTGTCCGACCTCATTAGCCTACTTGTCTAACAACGTTAGACGAGAGGATCGCCCCATGCCCGGAGGACTGCGGCCCGACTACCCCGTGCGGACCGAGCGGCTCGAGCTGCGGCCGCATCGTCGCGAGGACCTGGACGACCTGCTCGCCTTCCACTCCGACCCCGACGTCGTCCGGTACACGCCCTGGCCCGTCCGGGACCGGGAGCAGGTCAAGGCGACCCTGGAGACGAAGCTCGGGCAAGGCGAGATCACCGAGCCCGGTCAGTGGCTCGTGCTCGCGATCGAGCTGCGGGAGACCGGCACCGTGATCGGCGAGGTGCTGCTCAAGTGGGCCAGCGACACCGACCGGCAGGGCGAGCTCGGTTACGCGCTCAACGCCGAGTACCACGGCCGCGGCCTCGCCGCCGAAGCCGCCGAGGCGATGCTCGAACTCGGGTTCGACGGCCTCGGTCTGCACCGGATCATCGCGGTCATCGTCGACCGCAACACCGCCTCCGCCCAGCTCGCGACCCGCCTCGGGATGCGCCAGGAAGCGCACTTCGTGCACGCCGCGTTCTTCAAGGGCGAGTGGATCGACGACCTGGTGTTCGCGCTCCGCGAGGACGACTGGCGAAACCGCCGGGTCCACCAGATGGCAGACCGGTGAAACGTTCGGCCCCTGTTCTCCGATAGACGGTAGAGAGGGGGCCGGGGGCAATGAAAATGACGGGGGAGCCGGCGTGGCGCTTGATCGCGCTGCTGCGGCTGGTCGAGCGGGAGCCGGCCGAGCTGGTCGAGGCGAGTGGTGAGGACGTGGTGCTGGACGCGTGGTTCGGGCCGAACTCGCCCGGAGCGCGCTCGCCCAGGCCGTGGACCTGCCTGCACTCGTCGCGGCGCGGCGAGCCCCCGATCTCCTGAACCCGTTCTCCGACACCCGGCGTCATGGATTGACCACACTTGGTGTGGGCACTTGACTGGGGAGAAGGAGGTAGAGATGGCGGCTACGGAGTTCTTCGGTGGGCAGCGCTATCGGATCGTCTGGACGGCCGTGGTCGGGTTCCTGCTGCTGGCCGGTGCCGGCGCCGCCGTCCTGCTGATCAGCCCGACCACCTGCCTGATGACGTTCGTGATGGGCGCGGGCACGGTCGGTTCGGTCTACCTCAGCGCGGGGCTGGCCGACGGCAAACCGGCGCGGCACGTCGCCCGCCAGGTCGCCAAGTGGTCGCTGCGCTCGGGCGCGCTGGCGCTGGCCGTCTGCGGGTACGTCGTCACCGCCGGATGGACGACGATCGCACTCGTCGTCGCGGTCGCCGCGACTTCGCCGTACGTCGTGAAGCATCTGTGGATGCCCGCCTCGACGATCGAGCAGTACTCCGACGAGGAGCTCTGCCTGGCCTGGTGCCTGAGCAGCACCGCGCTGGAGACGGCGGCGACCGCGGACGAGCGGATGGCGATCACCGCGACCCGGCTCAGCTACCTCGACGAGCTGGAACGCCGGCAGCCGGACACCTTCGCCGCCTGGCTGGAAACAACTCCCCGGCCGACGGCCGATCCGAGTGACTTCTTCACCAGGACCGACCACCACACCTCGTCGGAGTAAGAATCGGTTAAGCCGCCGTTCACCTGGTTCCAGGGGCCAGGCCCCGACCGTAGGATCGCTCGGATGCCGGGGCCGACGAGTGGGGGCGTGATCCGGGCCCGCGACCAGGTGGTCGTCGGGCGGGACCCCCAGGACACGTACTTCTTCCTGACCATGCCGCGCAACGTGCTGCGCACCCATCCGCTGGTGGTGCACACGACCGGCGTCACCGACCGCTGCGCCGTGGCGGGCGACCAGGTCACCCAGGTGCTGGCCAGTGGCGACGAGATGTTCTCGGCGACCTGGACCGTCAGCCGCGCCGAGTGGGGCCGGCAGTGGACCGTCACCACCGACCAGTACGGCTGGCGCGGTGTCGGCGCCCAGGTCGACTACCTCTTCGAACCCGTTGCCGAAGGCACCCGTCTGACCCGGGTGATGACCGTCCGGCTCGCGCCGGGGCACCAGGAGTGCGAGGCGCTCCCGCAGTTCACCGACCACTCGGTCCCGAAGCGCTTCCTGTCGAACGTGAAGCACCGGGTCGAAGCGGTTCGCGCGGCGTTCTCCTTCTGAACAAGGGGATCACAGCGTGGTCTTGATGATCCCCATCAGCAGTTCCTCGGTCTCGCGCGGCGTACCGGCGGAGATCGAGAGCGCGTCCATCGTGATGACGTACTTGTCGAGGTCCTCGCGCTTGTCCAGGTAGACCGCGCTGGTGAGGTGCTCGATGTAGACGACGTCGGGCAGGTCGGTCTCCGCGAAGCGCAGGATGCTGAAGGCGCCGCCGGTGGCGGCGTACAGGCCCTTGTCGAACGGGATGACCTGGAGCGTGACGTTCGGGCGCCGCGAGATCTCCAGCAGGTGCTCGAGCTGCTCACGCAGTACGCCGGGCTCGCCGACACCGCGGTGCAGGACCGCTTCGTCGACAACGGCCCACAGCCGCAGGGGTCGCAGCCCACGGGTCAGCACGGCCTGGCGCTCGATCCGCAGGTTGACGAGCCGCTCGACCTCGGCCTGCGGCAGCGGCGCTTCGCTGTGGCCGAGCTGCATGACGGCGCGGGCGTACCCGGCGGTCTGCAACAGGCCCGGGATGAACTGCGACTCGAAGGTCCGGATCATGTCCGCGGCGACCTCGAGGCCGAGGTAGGCGTGGAACCAGTTCGGCGTGAGGTCGTCGTACCGCTGCCACCAGCCGGGATTGTTGGCCTGCTGGGCGAGGTCGAGCAGCCGCTCGCGCTCCTCGGGGTCGTTCATCCGGTACAGCGTCAGCAGGTCGTCGACGTCGCGCGGTTTGAAGCCGACCTTGCCGAGCTCGAGCCGGCTGATCTTCGACTCCGAACCACGGATCGCCCAGCCCGCGTCACCGCGGCTGATCCCGGCCTCCTCGCGCATCCGGCGCAGGTGGGCCCCGAGCATGATCCGCAGGGCGGTTGGTCCGCCCGGCGCGCCCTGCTCCTCGGACACCGAGATCCCTCCCCAGTCGACTCTCCCGTGACGTGCCCGCCGATCTTTGCACGTCCGGGACGCCGATGGGGAGTCCGGGCTCGCTACTGGGTGTGATATTTCCGCTCCGATGTGGATAGGCTCGGAACTTCAGCCGAATCTCCCCGAGTGAGGTCGCCGCATGTCCGATGCCACCAAGGCTCCGAGTTCCGTCCCGGTGGGTGTGGACACCACCAGGGCCAGTATCGCCCGGGTGTACGACGCCTTCCTGGGCGGCAAGGACAACTTCGAGGTCGACCGCGAGGTGCTGCGTGGGGTCCAGGCCGCCGCGCCGCAGGCCCAGGACCTGGCCTGGTCGAACCGGAACTTCCTGATCCGCTCGTGCCGGTTCCTGGCGGGCCAGGCGGGGATCACGCAGTACCTGGACTGCGGATCCGGTCTGCCGACCGCCGAGAACACCCACCAGGTCGTGCAGCGGATCCAGCCCGGCGCCAAGGTGCTCTACATCGACAACGACCCGGTGGTGCTCGCGCACGGCCGCGCGCTGCTCGAGGAGAACGAGAACACGCTGTTCCTCAGCGCCGACATCTTCGAGCCGGACGAGGTGCTGAGCAAGCCCGAGGTGCGTGAGTTCCTCGACTTCAGCCGGCCGATCGCCGTGATGCAGGCCGGCACGCTGCACCACTACATCGGCACCGAAGGTGCGCAGATCATGCAGAAGTACGTCGACGCGGTGGTACCCGGGTCGTACACGGCGATCTCGCACTTCTTCGACCCGGAGACTCCGGAGCACACCGAGGTCGCCCAGAGGATGGAGGAGAAGTTCATCCACAGCCCGATGGGCAGCGGCAGGTTCCGCACCCGCAAGGAACTGATGGAGTTCTTCCCCGGCCAGGAGCTGGTCGCCCCGGGCCTGGTGCTCTGCGACGACTGGTGGCCGGACGGCCCACGGCTCAAGCCGCTGAACCAGGTCGAGGAGTGCATCGTCGGCGCCGTCGGCCGGAAGGTCTGAGCGGTCTCTGACACCAGGACCCGGAAGGTCTAAGCGGACTCGGACACCAGAACGAGGGTCGTCCCCGGCTCCAGTGCGCGGAACACGTGCGGTAGGTCGCCCGGGTAGGCGATGTAGTCGCCCGGGGCGAGCTCGACAGGCTCGGTGCTGAGGCCGATCAGGGCCCGGCCCGTGCCCAGGACGACGTGCTCGATCGTGCCCGGCATGTGCGGCTCCGAGTTGCGGCCGGGGCCGGGTTCGATCGTCAGCCGGTAGATGTCGCGGCGCGCGTTCGGCGGGCAGGACGCGACCAGCGTCGCGCTGTAGTCGGCCTTCTCGGACCGGATCGCCGGGCCCTCGTTCGCCCGGATCACCTGCACCTTCGGCCGCGGCGGGTCGATCAGGTCGCCGAACTGGATCTCCAGCGCGACGCAGAGCGCCCACAGCGTCTCGACGCTGGGGTTGCCGGTGCCCGACTCCAGTTGCGACAGCGTGGACTTCGCGACGCCGGCCCGTTTGGCGACCTCGCTCAGCGACAACCCCGTCCGGGTGCGTTCGCGGCGCAGCGAGCCCGCGATCACGTCGAGTGGTGCCTTGGCGTCCATCAGTGTTCGCTCCATCGGTCCATGCGTTCGACTTGACGAACGCCTTCCGTCTGTTCATCATAAAACCCATGCGTTCGATCTGGCGAACACTCGACCCGGGCCTGGCCCGCGACATCGCCCTCGTCTGCCTGGCCGACGGGGTCGTCGGGCTCTCGTACGGCGCGATCGGCGTCGGCGGGGGACTGAGCCTGTGGGTGCCGGTCGCGATGTCGCTGCTGGTGTTCGCGGGCGCGTCGCAGTTCCTGTTCGTCGGGATCGTGGCGGCCGGCGGCTCACCGATCGCGGCGACCGTCGCCGGGCTGCTGGTGAACAGCCGGCACGTCGCGTTCGGGCTCGCGGTCAGCGACGTGCTCGGCGGCGGCTGGCGCCGGATGGCCGGCAGCCACCTGATGACCGACGAGAACGTGGCGTTCGCACTCGGTCAGGAGGAGCTGCGCCACAAGCGCGCGGCGTACTGGCTGTGCGGGATCGGGATCTTCGTCAGCTGGAACGTCGGGACCGTCGTCGGCGCGCTGGCCGGGTCGGTGATCACGGACACTGACGCGTTCGGGCTCGATGCGGCGTTCCCCGCCGTACTGCTCGCGCTGGTGCTGCCCGCGCTGAAGGACAAGGCGACCCGTACGGCGGCGCTGGTGGGCTCGGTCGTCGCGCTCGCGGCGACGCCGTTCCTGCCGGCCGGGCTGCCCGTGCTGCTGGCGCTCGTCGGTCTGCTCTTCTACCGCCCGATCAGAACCCTGGAACCCGCCTGATGAACGAACCCCTGATCCTCGTCGCGATCCTGATCCTTGCCGCAGGCACCTTCTCGCTGCGGTTCGCCGGTCCGGTGGTGCGGTCCCGCTTCGAGCTGTCGGACCGGGCGCAGCAGTTGCTCTCCACCGCGGCGGTCGTCCTGCTCGCGGCGCTGGTTGCCACGGCCACCTTCACCGCCGGCCAGACGCACGCCGGGATCGCGCGGCCTCTCGGCGTACTGGTCGGTGGTGTTCTCGCGTGGCGCCGCGCGCCGTTCGTGCTGATCGTGGTCGCCGCGGCAGCCACCGCCGCCGGACTACGCCTGCTCGGCGTTCCCTAGGGCTTGCAGATAACGCTCCAGCCGATCCTGCAGTACGCCGGGCGTCAGGTCCGTGCGCCCTAGCTCGCGCCATGGGCCGGCGACCTTCTCGGCGTCCGGGGCGAAGCCGAGCGCGTCGAGGACCTGCCAGTGCTTTCGATGTTCGGAGAGCTGCCCACCCGCGGCCACGTAGCAGTCGGCGAAGCGCAGGCCGACATCCGGGCCGTGCAGCAAGGCCAGTGCCGTCGAGCAGTGCGCGACGTCCAGATCGGCCGGGCCCCAGGAGGTCTCGACCCAGTCGACGACGCCGCTGACGTGTTCGCCGTCGAAGAGCACGTTGCCCGGATGGAAGTCCCGGTGCAGCAGCACACCGTCGTACGGCGGAAGCTCGCGCGCGACGACCGCGACCGCTCGTGACCAGACCTCCGGCCGATTGGTTGCCTCGGGCACCCGAATCGTGGCGGGCGTGACCCAGACCTGGAAGTCGCGCGGCCGGGGATCGAGCTGGACGCGGTGGATCGCGCGCAGTTGCTCGGCGAGCTGACGGGAACGATCTGCGTGGACGTCGACTGCGCCTGGCAGCAACGACATCACCAGCGACGGCGCTTCGCCGTACTGAGCGGTCGAATCGACGGCCAGCAGGCGAGGAGCCGGTACGCCGTCGACGTCGGCGAGTGCGCGGAGCATCCCGGTCTCCCGTTCGAGCAGACCTTCCGCGTGCCGGCGGAAGAACTCGGTCACGAACGAGCGGACCACGACCTCGCGCCCGTCGGCGAGCCGGACGCGGCGCATCTCGGACGTCCAGCCGCCGCGCAGCGGGGTCACCGTGTCGACGCGGCTGCCGGTCTGTTCGCTCACCCAGCGCAGGACTCGCTCCACGCTCCGCAGCCTACGGACGGACCGGGTCCGCTGCCCTGCACGAGTCCGTCGCCCTTTCGGGCAGATTGGCCTGGCGGGATCCTCCGGCGGGTTAGCGTGCGGGGTATGACGAGCTACTCCGGGGGACCTGTGGCGCCGAAGCGGACACTGACGTGGATCGCGGTCGGTTGCTTCGTCCTCGGGCTGGTGCTGAGCGGGTTCTTCGTGGTCCGCCTGGTGCAGAACCTGCCGAAGGCCCCGACGAGGGTCGACGGCGGGACTGTGCAACTGACCGCGGACGGGCTGACCGTGTACTCCACGATCCCGACCCTGATCCCGCCCTGTACGGCGAAGGACGCCTCCGGCACCGACATCCCGATGGAACGGGTGAAGGGGTCGCAGCAGATCACCCTGAACGGCGACACCTGGTACGTCGTCGCGCAGTCGGTCCGCAAGGTCCCGGCCCAGGACGTCGTGGTCGACTGCGACGCCGCCGGCACCGGGGGAACCTTCTACGCCGGCCCCAAGCTCGCACTCGGCTCCCTGGTGGTGTCGGTGCTGCTGGCGATCGGCTCGTTCGTGATCCTCTTCCTGATCGGCATCGTGCTGATCATCGTCGACAACGTCCGCAGACGCCGCGTGAGAAAGGCAACCATGGCTAACCCCGGCCCGAACACCCCCCCGACCCAGGCCAACACGTTCCCGACCTTCGGCCAGAACGGTGTGGACCCGGACTACCCGGTCCCGCCCGCCGACGAGCCCCGCGGCTACATCCAGCACGGCGGCCCCGGCACCGGCAACGACGGCGTGGACCCCGACTACCCGGCGCCTCAGCCGACCCCACCCGGCCCGGGCAACGACGGCGTAGACCCGGACTACCCGGCCCCGCCCGCCGAAACCGACGGCGTGGACCCCGACTACCCGGCCCCGCCCGCGGAGACCGACGGCGTGGACCCCGACTACCCGGCCCCGCCGCGCAGCTAGTCAGCTGACGGCGACCGTCGCCAGCCAGTAGTACTCGAACGACTCGAAGCGGATCTCCGAGCCCACCGCCCGGAGGTCCGCTTCGACGTTGCCCGCGGCGGGGAAGTTCTTCAGGATCTCGTACGACGAACCGTCGGCGAGCCGCCGCGTCTGATAGGTGTCGCCCCCCGGCTCCGTCGAGGTCACCGGGGAACTGCTGCCCTCGACGTACAGGTTGTCGATCAGCACCACCCGCTGCCCGCGCCGGCCGAGCCGCCGAACGAACTCCGCGGCGTCGGCCCGCGGCACGTGCGACCAGAAGAACCCGGCGAACACCACGTCGTACTCCCCGCCGACCGTGTCCAGCTCCGCGACATCGACCGACTGGAACGACACATCACCGGAGTAGCGGCGCTCCCGCGCGACCGCCAGCGTCTCCTCGGCGAGATCCGTCGCCAGCACCGACCGGGCCACCGGAGCCATCACCAACGTCCAGTAACCGGTCCCGGCGGCGACCTCCAGAACACGAAGCCCGTCCACCAGGTCGACCACCGCCGACCGGAGCCGGCGGAGGTCGTCCTGGCGTTCGGGCTTCGCGTACACCGCGTCGTACTCGCGAGCGCGGTGCCGGTAGTACTCGGTCAGGTCGTCCATCGTGAACCTCCGTCGTCGTCCGCGGAGGCCCGATGGGACCCAGGCATCAGAACCTAGACGTCAGGAACCCACTCCCGCAACGGCCTTGGGTCGGAGCAGGAAGGCCCCGACGTAGAGCAGCGCGGCGATGATGATCAAACCGTCGAAGCCGATGATCAGGGCGGCGTACTCGAGGCAGCCGCCGAGGAGGGCGCCGAGGAGGTTGGCGCCGAAGCTGGCGGTGCCGTCGGCGGTGTCGGTGAAGCGCTTGGCGAAGATCACGTTCGCGGCGAAGATCGGCAGGAACGCGATCACGACGGCGACCAGCGCGCGCAGGCCGAGGGGCATGCCCAGGAGCCAGCTGTCGGGGAAGATCCACGACAGGACGAGACCGCCGAACAGGACGACGTACATGGTCTTCAACGGTGGGGTCTTGAAGCGTCTGGTGACTTCGACCGCCGCTAGAACGGCGACCAGGACGCCGGCGAAGACGATCGCGTTGACCACCCACGTCGTACCGAACAGCAGCGCGAAGCCGGTGATCGACTTGGTCTCCAGCAGCATGAAGCCCGCGCCGAGCAGGAACAGGTCGGCGTACGGCCGCATCCGCCGGTACGACGAACCGCCGCCCGCGATCCCCACGCCGATCAGGCCGGCGACGAGGATCAGCGCGATCGTGATCAGGTACAGCGACGGGATCCGGTCGGTGAACAGGTACAGGAACGGCCGGTTGTCCGTCGCCGGCGGCGGCGTGGTCGCGGACGCGCCGGCCCACTCCGCGCCGCAGGCCTGGTCCGCCGACGTCAGGCCGACCGTCACGACCGCCTGCTGCAGGTCGTCGCCGACCTTGTCGACGCACGGCTTGTGCCCGAACGCCTTCTGCGCCGTCGAGGCGAGCCGGTCGATCAGCCAGGTCTCGCGGTAGTAGTTGTACATCGCGAACGCGCCACCGGGAGCGAGGTGCTCCTGCGCGCTCTTGAACGCCTGCTCGGTGAACAGGTAGCTCTCCAGCCGCAGCGAGCTCGCGCCGTTCACCAGCGTCAGCGAGTCCGGCAGCGCCAGCAGGATCAGGTCGTACTTCTTGTCGGTCCGGGACAGGAACGCCCGCCCGTCGTCGATGTGCGACGTGACGCGCGGGTCCTGGTACGGGTGGTCCGGGTGCTGCTCGCGGCCGATGTCGCGCAGCCGCGGGTCGATCTCGACCGCGTCGACGTGCTTCGCACCGTTGCGCAGGGCAACGGCCACGTCGGTGCCGGAGCCGGCGCCGATGATCAGCACGTTCTCCGGGTTCTTCTTCGCGGCCCGCTCGTACGGCAGCCCGTACTGCGGCTCCCACTGCAGCCGCTTCTCGGCCGGGATCGCCTGCTGGTGCGGGACGCCGTTCACGGTGATCGTCAGCAGCGGGGTGTTCTCGTACGTCGAGGAGGAGGTCTGCACCTTGTAGTACGGCGACCAGCTGTTCTCGGGCCGGGTCGACTCGTGCAGCAGCACGCCGAGCATCACCAGCAGCGGAGTCGCCACCAGGGCGCCGCTCAGTGCGGCCGCGGTCGCCTTCTTGCCCGGCACCATCAGCGCCAGGAACCCGATGGTGACCAGCAGCCCCCACCAGATCGGCGGTGCGCCGAGGAACGACAGCAGCGTGAACGTCACGATGCCGGTCAGGCTGCCGATCAGGTCGTACCGGTACGCCGTCAGGCGCGGCAGCTCGGTGAAGCAGCGTCCGACCAGCTCGGCCGGGCCGGCCAGCACAACCGCCGCGGCGGCGAAGATGATCGGCAGGATCACCCAGACCGGCGGTCCGGTGGTGTCCAGGCTGGTGAAGTAGATGACGCTGTCGCCGGACCGGTTGACGGTCACCGGCTTCCACGCGATCACCAGGACGAGCAGGCCGAGCATGATCGGGGAGTAGTACGGCAGCCGCTTGGCCTTGCCGGCCCGCAGGATCCCGATCCCGATGCCGAGGAACGAGCCGAGCAGCACGAAGTTGGAGAAGTAGCTGAGGTGGACCACGTTCGAACCGGTCCAGCGGATCAGCGCGAGCTCGAGGAAGAGCATCAGCGCGCTGGCGGCAACCAACCGGGGTTTGACCCCGATCGGACTCTGCCACTGGGGAGGTTCGGCCGTACGAGGGGTTGACGAGTCGACTGCCATGGGCTGGGACCTTACCCACGACAGTGGCCTACGTCACCCCTCGTCCGGCTTTGGAACTACCGGCGTGCCGGTTTCGCCAGCTGGCAGCCCGACTTGTTCAGGTCGATCGTGCGGGAAGCGGTCAGGCAGGTGTAGAGCCACCAGGTCTGCTGGCCGTACGCCGCGCCCTGGTCGACGGTGACGTTGCCCGCCGCATCGACCTCGCACGGGTTGTTCACCGTGCAGCGGGCGCCGTCCTCGTTGCCGGTGTTGTTGACGCCGATCACCTCACCGGTGCTGGTGCTGACCACCGGCGAACCCGACGTACCGCCGATCGTCTCGCAGCCCGGCTGCAGGTACTTGATCGAGCTCTTCCAGGTCCAGTTGCCCTCGCGCAGCTCGGGAATCGTGGCCTGCACCGAGCAGGTGTAGATCCGCTTCCAGTAGCCGGACACGACCGCCATGCCGGCGCCGTTGGCCGGACCCTGCTTGGCCAGCGTCAGCGGCGTGACGTTGAGGCGGGTCTTGATCGCGTTGTAGGTCTCGTTCACCTCGTACACGATCATGTCGGTCTTGGTCATCGTGCCGTAGAGGATCCGGCTCGCGCGCACGGTCCCGGCGTTGCTGGCGTTCGGGCGCAGCAACGTGATCGAGCGGGTCGAGGCGCGGTTCACCAGAACGACGCCAGGGTTGAGGAATCCGCCTTCGTAGCAGTGCCCGTTGGTGAGCACCATCGCCTTGTCGGTGCCGACCGACTCGGCGTACCGGACCAGCGAGGCGGAGCAGTTGCTGAGCGCTGCGATGCCGGTGTAGTCGGCACCCGGCGCGGCGGCCTTCGCGAGCGCCGCCGGTGCTTCGGCGACCTCCAGCGCGTGGGCCTGGCTACCGCCGAGCAGCACGGCGCTGCAGGCGAGAGCGGAAACGAGAACGGAACGGACGAGTTTCATGGGCGGTGATCCTTTGTCCTCACGGGTGTCTGCGAACTGGGCGGCTGCAGACAGGGCGTAGTGGCCTTGGAACTCTTCGTATCCGAAGACCGGCCGCCGAAACCATCACAACTCCGTGAAACCTGCCGATCCGGGGGCCCTTGCAGGGGTTTCCCTCCGCACCCGCAACCATCCACCGCCCGAGCGGACATCAGCAGGTATGCGTCGAGTTGACGCTGCGGCACCTCGATCGCGCCGGCGCGCTCGCTCCCGGTGCCCGGACCTCCGTCGCCGCCCTCGACGGCACCATCAAGGAAGCCGTCGACGTCGGCACCGGCGAGACCACCGTCAACCTCCCGCCGGGCAAGTACGTCCTGATCAGCTTCGTCCCCACCGGCACCACGATGAGCGTCCTGGTCCAGCCGCTGCTCGACCTGACCGCCGCCACGACCGTGGCGCTCGATGCCCGCCTGGCCAAGCCGTTCAACGTACGGGTCGAGGACCGCACCGTCGCCTCGTCGATGGCCGCGCTGTACTTCTCCCGTCGCGCCGACGACGGATCGGCGCTGTGGTTCGACTACCCGGCCGACACGCTCGGCCCGCTGTATGCCGCCCAGCTCGGGCCCGCGGTTCCGGCCGACGAGGTGACCTCGAGTCTGATGACCCAGTGGGCCGTGCCCGGCAGCACCGGCGACTTCGCGGAGACGCCGATCACCTACACGACGATGGACACCGTCCGCGGCGCGTTCTTCACCGGGTTCGACCGCGTGGTGCCGCCGAAGAGCCTGGTGCCGTTCGAGTCCCGGCTGTTCACCACCGGACCCGGGAACGTCACCGTGAAGGCGGTGACCGTGCTGGCGCCGGAGATGTCCGGCCACTGGAGCAAGGGGTACTCCGGAACCGGAGCCCGCACGGTCACCGAGTACGTCGAGCCCGGCGCCGAGGTGCTCGAGCAGTTCCAGGAGCGGGACGGTGCGGGGATGGACAGCACTCTGGTCACCGCGCAGAACGGGCTGGCGAGCCGAACGGCTCAGCCCGGCCGGACCTCCACGACGACGTGGAACACAGCGGTTCTCGCGCCGGTGGTGAGGGAAGGCTCGGCGGCCCGGTACGGCAACCTCTTCGACGCCCGGTTCGGCCTGTACGACGACGCGGCCGGTCACTCGGGATGGGGGATGGACACCAAGGCTGCGACCAGGCTGTACCGCGACGGTGTCCTGGTGGCCGAGACCGTCCTCCCCGGGAACCTCGGGCGCGGCGTGGAGGTCAAGGCCGGCAAGGCGTCGTACCGGCTGGAGAGTGAGGTCGTGCGGAACGCCGCCGCGCGTCGATCGACACAGGTGAAGGCGGTCTGGACCTTCGCCTCGGACACGGCGAGTGCGGAGGGCGAGAACCTGCCGCTGTGGTCGGTCGGCTTCCAGCCGGCCGTCGACTCGTCCAACGACGTCCGGCGGACCGCGATCACGAAGCTCCCGTTCACGCTGACGCCGCAGCCGGGAGCGACCGTCGGCAAGGTCGGCAAGCCGGTGGTCGAGCTGTCCGGTGACGGCGGCACGACGTGGCAGCGAGCGACCGTTGTCACGCAGCGCAACGGATTCGTGGCCATCGCCGCGACACCGCCGGGAGCGACGGTCTCGTTGCGGGCCAGGGCGACCGACTCGGCCGGCAACGCGATCGAGCAGACCGTGCTGGACGCGTACGGGCTGCGCTGAGACCTACGTTACGAAGGCGTCGACCCCCGCAGGTCGGCGCCTTCGTTGTGCGCTCAGGCTGTTACTGTCCGACTCGGAATCCGCCCAGCTCGAACCATCCCCCGGCCGCGTACGTCGTACGAAGTGACCCTGGGGGAACAGGAGGTGGACGTGATGCGGCCGGAGAAGCCGGAGCTGAAGAATCTGAGTGAGCCGGTCCGCTTCAAGCGGGCGCTGACGTTGTTGCTGATGACGCTGGTCCTGCCCGGGTCCGCGCAGATCGTCGCGGGCAGCAAGAAGGCCGGCCGGGCCGCGTGGCGGGTGATCGCCGGGATCGTCGCGGTCGTCGTGTTCCTGGCGCTGCTGTCGCTGGTGTGGCGGTCCGGGACGATCAACATCATCGTGTCGCCGACGACGCTGCGGATCGTGCAGGTGCTGCTGATCCTGCTGGCCGTCGGGTGGGCCGCGTTGTTCGTCGACGCCTACCGGCTCGGCCGGCCGCTCACGCTGGAACGCAACCACCGGCTGACCGCGAGCATCGTGGACGGCGTGCTCGTCGTCCTGGTGATGAGCGTGCTGATCTGGAGCAGCACGATCGTGTCGGCGCAGCGCGACTTCGTCGCCAGCGTGTTCGGCAACGGGGAGAAGTCCAAGGCGGACAAGGGCCGGTACAACGTGCTCCTGCTCGGTGGCGACTCCGGCGCCAACCGGATCGGCGTACGGCCGGACAGTCTGACGCTGGCCAGCATCGACGCCGACACCGGCCGGACCGTGCTGATCGGCCTGCCGCGGAACATGGCGAAGGTGCCGTTCCCGGCCGGGACCGAGATGGCCGAGCAGTTCCCGAACGGGTTCGAGTGGGACGGCTGCGGCCACGACTGCTACCTGAACGGCGTCTACACCTGGGCGATGGGACACAAGCAGCACTTCCCCGGCGTGAAGGAGCCGGGGCTGGTGGCGACCCAGCAGGCGGTCGAGGGACTGACCGGGCTGAAGGTCAACTACTACGTACTGATCGACATCGCAGGCTTCCAGCACCTGCTCGACGCGGTCGGCGGCATCACCGTCGACGTCGGCAAGAAGGTCCCGATCGGCGGCATCGGCGGGCCGATCAAGGGCTACATCAAGCCGGGCAAGGACCAGCACCTCGACGGGTACCACGCGATGTGGTTCGCCCGGTCCCGGGCCGGGGCCAGCGACTACGAACGGATGACCCGGCAGAAGTGCGTGATGACCGCCATGCTCAACCAGCTGTCGCCGCAGAAGGTGCTGACCAAGTTCCAGGGCATCGCCGCGGCCAGCAAAGAGGTGGTCCAGACCAACATCCCGTCCGGTGAGCTGGGCACGTTCACGGACCTGGCGCTGGACTCCAAGAAGCTTCCGGTGTCATCCTTCTCGCCGGTCCCACCGTTGATCAGGACCGGCGACCCGGACTTCGACCTGGTTCGGACGAAGGTCGCCGAGGCGGTGGGCAAGTCCGAGGCACTGGACAAGGGATCCGACGACGGGGACGGTAAGAAGTCGGACACACCGAGTAGCGTGTCTCCTAGCAAGAAGCCGAGTTCGCCCGGCAAGACCCCGTCCAAGCCATCCACCGACGTCGACGACGTCGCACAAGTCTGTAAGGCCTGACCTGAAGATGCTGTCCAACTGGCCCCCGGTCTCCGTCGTGATGCCCGTGCTGAACGAGGAACGCCACCTCGAGGAGGCGGTCGGCCGCGTTCTCGACCAGGAGTATCCCGGCGAGCTGGAGGTCGTGCTCGCGATCGGTCCGGGCAAGGACCGCACCGAGGAGATCGCCGCCCGGCTGGCCGCCGCCGACGACCGGATCACGATCGTTCCGAACCCGACCGGCAAGACGCCGGCCGGGCTGAACGTCGGCATCGCGCACGCCCGGCACGACATCGTCGTCCGGGTCGACGGGCACGGCGTACTGACGCAGGGCTACATCACCCGCGCGGTCGAGGTGCTGGACGAGAGCGGCGCGGACAACGTCGGCGGCGTGATGGCGGCCGAGGGCCGTACGCCGTTCGAGATGGCTGTCGCCTGTGCGTACCGGTCGCGGCTCGGGCTCGGCGCCTCGACGTTCCACCAGGGCGGCAAGGCGGGACCGGCCGACACGGTGTACCTGGGCGTCTTCAAGCGGACGGCGCTGGAGCGCGTCGGCGGCTTCGACGAGTCGATGCACCGCGCCCAGGACTGGGAGCTGAACTACCGGATCCGCAAGACCGGCGGGCTGATCTGGTTCAGCCCCGACCTCTCGGTGACGTACCGGCCGCGCTCGTCGCTGTCGGCGGTCGCCAAGCAGTTCTTCCACACCGGCCAGTGGCGCCGCGAGGTGATCCGCCGGCACCCCGAGACCGCCAGCAAGCGGTACCTGGCCCCGCCGGTCGCCGTCGGCCTGCTCGCGGTCGGGCTCGTCCTCGGCGTCGTCGGCCTGGTCGTCGGCAGCGCGATCCTCGCCCTGGGCTTCGTCATCCCGCTCGGTTACGCGCTGGCCATCATCGCCGGCTCCGCGATGGAAGGCCGCTACCTTCCGTGGAAGGCGCTCTTCTGGCTGCCGGCCGTGATCGCCACCATGCACGTCTCCTGGGGTCTCGGCTTCATCGTCGGCCTGCAGGAGAAGCCGGCCGGCCCGGCGCTCACCACCCCGGGCCCTGCCTGACGGTACGACGACACAGGTGGTCGGGCCGCTCGCACATGGAGCTGCCCGACCTCGTCGCGTTGAATGGGCGGCATGACTGATTCGCTGACGCCCGAAGACCTCGAGTTCCTCGCCCGTCCGCTGCACGGCTTCCTCACCGTTGCCGGGAGCCCGGTCCCGGCGCAGCCGCGGCCGGTGTGGTTCGAGGCGACCGGCGACGGGACGATCCAGCTCTTCACCGAGCCCGGCGCGCTGAAGGTCCGGCGCCTGCGCAGCGACCCGCGGGCCTCGATCGTGGTCGCGGCGCCGGTCGGTGAGCCCGAGCGCTGGGTGTCCGTGGTCGGCCGGACGACGATCGAGGACGACGGCGCGAAGGAGCTGGCCTCCCGCCTCGCCGACCGGTACTGGGACCTCGACGACGAGGCACTGGCCGGCGCCCTCGAGGAGATGCTGAGCGCCGACCTGCTGCGGATCGTCATCCACCCCGAGTCCGTACGCCGCTACGCGCTCTGACGCGCGCCGTCGTGCGGCGTCAGCGACGCGTCATCGTCGACTCGTAGCCGCCACCACCCGGGTAGACCCAGTCGCCGGCCATCACCCGGTCGCCGTCGGTGAACGTGCCCTCGAAGTACGCCGGGCTGCCCTTCGGTCCACCCCAGATGGTCAGCTTGTCGCCGTCCAGCTCGTAGGTGTAGTCGAGCGTGTTCCCGGTCGAGTCGTAGAACCGTGAGTGCACGTCGGCGCTGGCCGGCTCGCCGAACGGCCGCAGGTTCCCGATGATCTCGATCCCCTTGACCTGCTGCCCGTACTGCTCGAGCTCGACGGTCTGCAGCAGGAAGTAGCCGCCGTCCATCCACTCGTACTTCACGACGCCCTCGGCGCCGCCGGTCACGGTCCACTCGCCCACCAGCCGGTCGAGCGCCTTCAGCCCGGCGGTCGGGGCGGGGGTCTCGTGGGTCTCGGTCATCGTCGTCTCCTCAGCTCCGGTGCGCAGCTCCTGCGCACTCACCGCCACCTCGGATCCGCCGGACCGGCTTCAACATCCGCACTCCTGTGAGGTGGATCACACGAGGGCGGATGTTGAAGCAGCTCGCTCGGCAGCGAGGTAGCGGTGACACCGATCCCGAGGAGCACCCGATGACCACTCTCACCACCACCAGACCGTCCACCACCCGCCCGCTGCTCACCGCCGCCGCGATCGCCGGACCGTTCTTCTACGCCGTCGCGATCGCCCAGATGCTGACCCGCGACGGCTTCGACCTGCGGCTCCACCCGATCAGTCAGCTGGCCACTGGCTCACTCGGCTGGATCCAGATGATCAGTTTCGTACTCACCGGCCTGGGCGTGATCGCGCTCGCGATCGCCCGTCGCCGGCTGATCACCGAGGGCACCGGCCGCCGCGCGGTCCCGTTGTTCCTCGGCCTGTTCGGCGCCGGTCTGGTGATCGCCGGGCTGTTCCCGATGGATCCGCAGAACGGCTTCCCGGTCGGCGCACCCGAGGGCACGGTCGCGATGTCGTGGCACAGCGTCGTCCACTCGGTCGGTGCGGCGGTCGCGTTCACCGCGCTCGCGGTCGCGTGCATCGTCCTGGTCGTCGACGCCATCCGGCGCCGGGCCACCAGGGCGGCCGTCGGGAACGGAGTAGTCGCGTTGGTGATGCTGATTCCCGTGTCGCCGACCGGGGCGAGCGTGCAGATCGCCTTGACTGGAGTGGTGGCCTTCACCTGGACGACCGTGTACGCCGTGCAGCTGACCGACCGGAGGACGAGATGAAGTTTCTGGTGCTGAGTTACACCCCGGCCGACAGCTGGGACGGGGAGACGGCCGACGTGCCGTCGGAGGAGGCCCTGGCGGCGTTCGCGGCGTACCAGGTGTTCGAGAAGGAACTCCGGGAGACGGGGGAGTTCGTCACCAGCGAGGGGCTCGGCCATCCGGTGGTGACGACGACCGTGCGGAAGACGAGCGCCGGGGTCGTGGCGACCGACGGGCCTTTCGCGGAACTGAAGGAGGTGCTGGCGAGTTTCGCGGTGATCGACTGCGTGAGTCTCGAGCGGGCCACCGACATCGTGAAGCGGATGGTCGACGTCCTGGGCGAGCCGATGGAGATCCGGCCGATCATGGGCGACGACTTCGCCGGCTGAGATGCCTTCCACCGAAGAGATCGAGCACCTGCTGCGCACCGAGGCGCCGCAGGTGCTCGGTGCGCTCGTACGACGGTTCAGCCGCTTCGACACGGCCGAGGACGCGACCCAGGAGGCCCTGCTGGTCGCGAGCCGGCGATGGCCCGAGGAGGGGATCCCGGACGAGCCGCGGAGCTGGCTGATCCGCGTCGGCTACCGCCGGATGATCGACCTGCTGCGCTCCGAGCAGGCGGACCGACGGCGCGAAGAGCAGGCCGGGGCGGTCCAAGTTCAGGCCGGCCCCGCGCCGCAGGTCGCGGACCAGGACGACAGCCTCCTGCTGCTCTTCCTGTGCTGCCACCCGTCGCTCTCCCCGCCGTCCCAGGTCGCCCTGACGCTGCGCGCCGTCGGCGGCCTGACGACCGCGGAGATCGCCCGCGCGTACGGCGCTGCCGAGCGCTCGATGTCGACCCGGATCAGCCGAGCCAAGCAGACCCTCAAGGACAGCGGTGCCCGTTTCAGCGCACCGACCGACGACCAGGACGAGCGGATCGCGGCCGTCATGCACGTCCTGTACCTGATCTTCAACGAGGGCTACACCGCCACCGGCGGTGACCGGTTGGCCCGGACCGACCTGTCCGCCGAAGCGATCCGCCTGACCCGCATGCTGCACCGCCTGCTCCCCGACGACCACGAGGTCGCCGGCTTGCTCGCGTTGATGCTGCTGGTCGTCTCCCGCGACGCGACCCGCGCCGACGAGCAGAACCACCTGGTCCAGCTGGAGGACCAGGACCGTTCGCGATGGGACCAGGCGTTGATCACCGAGGGCGTCGCATTGATCGAGGACGCCTGGGTTCATCGCCAAGTCGGTCCGTACCAACTCCAGGCGGCGATCGCCGCCATCCACGCGCAGGCCAAGGACGCCGCGGAGACCGACTGGCCGCAGATCGCCGCGCTCTACCTCTGGCTGGAGCGCCTGGCGCCCACCGCTCCGATCCGCCTGAGCCGAGTGGTCGCCGTGTCCAAGGCCTTCGGCCCGCAACGCGCCCTTGTCCTGCTCGACGACCTCAACCAGACGCATCAGCTCGCGAGCGATCCGCTCGTCCAGCACCGAGCGACCGCCGTACGGGCTCATCTTCTCGAGTCCACCGGCCGACCGGAGGAGGCCCGAGCGGCCTACCTCGCCGCGGCCGAGCTCGCCACGAACGAGGTGGAACGCCGCTACCTGCTCGACCGGGCTAGTGCCAGTTGCTGATCTGGACGTCGTCCGGCGACGGCGAGCCCTTGCCGGTCTCCACGTAGTCCTTGAGGCTCAGCAGGTACGACGCCCACTTGGTCGAGCAGTGGTTCATGAACTCGACCGGCTCCTTCCAGCCCTCGTGGGCGAACAGCACGACGGTGTGCTCGCCGTCCTGCTTCAGGTCGAAGGTGATCGTCGTACCCATCCACTCCTCCGGACCCTCGGCGACCTCCCAGCGGACCCGGTCGGGCTTGATCTCGACCACCTTCATGTCGAACCCACCGGGGATGAACCGGAACTTGATCACCCCGTCGACCGACGCGTCGCCCTCGGTGTCGGTGGTCCACCAGGAGGCCAGGCCGTCGATGGTGGTGAGGGCCGGCAGGACGTCGTCCGCGGTCGTGGCCTTGGTGGCGATGCGGTGCAGGATGTCGGGCATGGTCAGTTCTCCTTCTTCTGGGGTGCTGCGGATTCGGCCTTCTTCTGAATGGTTTCGGCGAGGCGCTTGATGCGCTGCAGCCGGCGGTCCCAGGTGGCGCCGACGTCGGCCAGCTGGGCCGCTGCCCGGGCCAGTTGCGCGTCGTCGACCTGGTAGCGCATCTCGCGGCCCGCGGGGGCGACGTGCACGAGTCCGACCCGGTCCAGTACGCCGAGGTGCTTGGCGACAGCCTGGCGGGTCACGGGGAGCTGATCGCTGAGGCTGGTCGCCGTACCGGGACCGTTGGCGAGCAGCAGGTCGAGGAGCCGGCGCCTGGTCGGGTCGCCGATCGCGGACCAGAGGTCGTCGTCGATCATCGCGCGGCCAGCTTGTCGACGTACTGACCGAGCCGGGGGAGGAAGAAGTCCCAGCCGTTCTCGTGGTCGCGGTAGGTCTCCTCCAGTACGGCGACCTCCCAGCCCTGCTCGCGGAAGCCGGTCTCGGTCAGCTTGAGCGTCGTCCCAGTCCCGTTCGGGATGAGCTCGAACGTGACCAGCAGTGAGTTGGCGGTCGCCGCCGGCTCGCCGACCGGGTGGGTCCAGCGGAACGAGAACAGCCGGGGCTTCTCGACCTCGACGACGGTGATCGCGACGGCCTTCGGGTCGTCGGTGCCCTGGTCGAAGACGATCCGGCCGCTGCCGCCGGGGACGAGCGGGTAGTCGGCCTCGTCGGGCCACCACTCGCTCAGGTGCTCCGGGCTGCTGACCACCTCGAACACCACGTCCGGGCCGGCGTCGATGTGGATCTCGCGTTCGAGGGTGGCGTACTCCATGAGGTGACTCCTTGATGATCTGCAACGTTTGGTTGCACATCACTGTAGTCATGCAACCATCGGTTGCACAAGCCCCCAAAGAAAAGCCCCCGGGACCACGCGGGTCCCGGGGGCTTGGTGGCAGGCTCAGCGCTTGCCGGTGGCTTCCTTGTTGTACGCGTCGACGACTTCCTTCACGTCGCCGTCCATCTTCAGCACGCCCTTGTCGAGCCAGATCGCCCGGTTGCAGGTGTCCAGTACGACGTCGAGCGAGTGGCTGACCAGGAAGACCGTTCCGGCCTGGTCGCGCAGGTCCTTGATCTTCTGCTCCGAGCGGACCCGGAACTCCGCGTCACCGGTCGCCAGGGCCTCGTCGACCAGCAGGATGTCGTGCGTCTTGGCCGACGCGATCGCGAACTTCAGCCGCGCCGACATGCCCGAGGAGTACGTCGACATCGGCAGGTCGATGAAGTCGCCGATCCCGGAGAACTCGACGATCTCGTCGTACCGCTCGTCGATCTCGGCCGGGCTCATGCCCATCGCGAGACAGCCGAGCACGACGTTCCGGTCGCCGGTCAGGTCGTTCATCATCGCGGCGTTGACGCCCAGCAGCGACGGCTGGCCGCCGGTGTAGATCGCGCCCGAGGCCGGCGGCAGCAGTCCGGCGATCGCGCGTAGCAGCGTCGACTTGCCCGAGCCGTTGCGGCCGATCAGGCCGATCGCGTCGCCCTTGTTGGCGGTGAACGTGACGTTCTTGACCGCGTGCACCTCGCGAATGGTCGGCCGGTCCTGGCGCTTCAGGATCCGCCGGAACGCGGTCGCCGCGGTGCCCTTGCCGCCGGAGCCGGCCGCCACCTTGTAGACGATGTTGACGTTGTCGGCGATCACGGTGGGGACAGCACCTGACGGCGGCGCGGGGGCCGCCGGGGTCGGAGCTGCCGTCTCAGCCACGGCCATACCTGTCCTCCGCTCGCCAGAAGTAGATGAAACCGCCGACAAAGGCGACGACCGCCCAGCCGATCGCGATCGGCCACGCGTGCGGGAGTGCGTGCTTCTCGTGCGACTCCAGCAGCGCGCTGCGCATGATGTCGATGTACGCCGAGATCGGGTTCAGCGCCAGCACGTGGATGACCCAGCCCGGAGCGTCCGCGTCGCGCAGCTTGTCCGGGATGGAGAAGAAGATGCCGGACGCGTACAGCCAGGTCCGGGTGATGAACGGCAGCAGTTGGCTGATGTCGGTCAGGAACGTCCCGAGCCGCGCGAAGATCAGCGTGACGCCGATGTTGAACATGGTCTGCAGCAGCAGCGCCGGAACCACCAGGAACCAGCTCAGCGACGGCCCGTCGGTGAAGCCGACCAGCAGCAGCAGGATGCCCATCGAGATGAACAGCTGGTTCAGCTCGTTGACCACGTAGGCCAGCGGCAGTGTCGCGCGCGGGAAGTGCAGCGTGCGGATCAGCGACATGTTCGTCGCGATCGCCCGCGAACCCTCGGTCATCGAGCGCTGCGTGTAGGTGAAGATGAACATGCCGCAGATCAGGAAGGCCGGGTAGTTGTCGATCCCGCCCTTGGTGCCCAGCAGGACACCGAAGGCCAGGTAGTAGACCCCGGCGTTCAGTAGTGGGGTGAGGATCTGCCAGACCGATCCCAGCCGGGCACCCGCGTAGAGCGCGTACGTGCGCGCGCGGGCGTAGCTGTAGATGAACTGGCGACGGCCCCACAGTTCACGGAGGTAGCCCCAGAACGGCGGCCGTGCCGCGCTCTTGGACAACCCGTAGCGTTCGGCCAGTGCCGCGGCGTCCGCGGTGGTGGCCGACTCGGCGGCGGTTGACATGCGGGACAATCTACTGGGCCCCGGGCTGTGTCCTCACATCGGCGCGCTCTGAACCGTTTCAGTCGGTGACGGATGGTCGCGGCTCGACAACAATTGGCCACGGTTCGGGCCGGTGGGCCGGGGAGCGAATACCTTCTGCGGGTGAAGGATTCCCGCCCGCACGACCTGTCCGAGGAACAGCTCGGATTCCGCCGCCGGGGAGCTGTTCGCTGGCTCCTCCCGACCGTTCTGGCCAGTGCCGGCCTGAAGGCCGTTCTGGCCGGCATCTTCGGCGCGTACGCCGACAAGCGCGAGCTGCAGAGCGGCCTCCAGGCCGAGATCTACCACCACGGCGACGACGAGCTGTGGTTCGACTTCGTGGCCGATCTCGGCGACGGCTTCGACGCGACGTACTCGATCGCGTCCGTACTCGCGGCGCCGGCGCTGTCGCCCGCCGACAACCTGCACCTGCCGCGTGGCCAGGTGCTCGTGATGGGCGGCGACCAGGCCTACCCGGCCGCGTCGGCGACGGCGTACGAGGATCGGACGAAGGGGCCTTACCGGGCAGCCTTTCCGCGCGATGACAGTGCGCGCGAGGACGACGTCCCGGATCGCCCGACGCTGTTCGCCCTGCCGGGCAACCACGACTGGTACGACGGCCTGACGGCGTTTCTGCGGGTGTTCGCGCAGAGCCGGCCGGTCGGCGGGTGGGACACCGAGCAGGCGCGCAGCTACTTCGCGATCCAGCTGCCGCAACGCTGGTGGCTGCTCGCGATCGACACCCAGTTCGACGAGTACATCGACGCACCGCAGCTGGCGTACTTCCGGCGCGCGACGACGCAGATGCGCGAGGGCGACGGCGTGATCATCTGTACGCCGAAACCCGCGTGGATCAAGGCGGGATCGGGCGGCGACGCGCGCGGGTACGACGCGATCCGGTTCTTCGAGCGCGAGATCGTGCGGCCCGCGGGGGCGACCGTGCACGTGATGCTGTCGGGGGACTCGCACCACTACGCGCGGTACGCCGAGCAGGACGGGACCGGGCAGCGGATCACCAGTGGAGGTGGTGGTGCCTACCTGACCGCCACGCATCTGCTGCCGGAGAGCCTCGAGTTGCCGCCGAAGACGTCGCGGGTGACCGAGACCGACGAGCACACGACGTTCACGCGCGCGCAGACCTATCCGTCGCGGGAGCAGTCGTCGCGGCTGGCGAACGGGATCTTCCGGCTGCCCTGGCGCAATCCTGGGTTCTGGGGGCTGACCGCGTTCCTGCAGACGGTGATCGCGTTGCTGGTGCAGTTCGGGCTGGCGTCGGATCCGCAGGGGGTGTTCGGGACGTTGGCGGTGTGGACGCCCGCTGCCTTTGCTGCGTTGGGGACCGTGGTCGGTGGGGTGCTGTTCGCTCGGTTGGGGTTGGAGCGAAGTTCGTTCGCCGCTGGGATTGCGGGGGTGCTGCATTCGGCGGCGCATCTGGCGCTGGCTGGGTTCTGGGCCGTGGTGCTTTATCGGTTGGAGTCTGAGGCTGCGCAGTGGGTGACTGTTGTGGTCGCGCTCGTTGGTACGCCGGTGGTGGTGGGGTTCATTGATTCGTTGGTGGTCGGGGTCTATCTGCTGGTGGCGTGCCGGTTCGGGTTCAACACCAACGAGGTGTTTGCCGGGCAGAGTCTGGAGGACTACAAGGGGTTCCTGCGGTTGCACATCGACCGGGAGGGATCGCTGACGATCTACCCGATCAAGGTGCCGAAGGTCTGCCGGGAGTGGAAGGCCAATCCCGAGGGAGCGCCGGGGACTCCGTGGCTGGTGCCGGCCGAGGGGACGATCGTGACCGATCTGATCGAGCAGCCCGTCGAGGTCACCCGCGCGAGCGCCGCCACGACCGCGCGGGTGTGAAAGGGCCGGCGAGGGCGCTGACCCTGAACGCCGCTCCGAGCGTCCGAAGAAACGCGTTGCGTCCGAAGAAGCCGAGGCTATAGCGCACCCGTCTTCGGACGCATGTAGGTTCTTCGGACGCTACCCGTTGATTGGACAGCAGGGCTGGTGCCGGGTCAGTTCTTGACCTCGCGCAGGCGGCCGGTCTCGACCTCGTAGACGAAGCCGCGGACCGAGTCCTTGACCGGGATGAACGGGTCCGCGGCGATCCGGGCCAGGGACTGGCGGACGTCCTCGTCGAGGTCGGCGAAGGCCTCGGCCGACCAGTCCGGCTTCTGCCCGGTCTCCTCCTGGATCGACTTCTTGAACTCGTCGTCGGTGAACGTCAGCATCCCGCAGTCGGTGTGGTGGATCAGGATGATCTCCTGTGTCCCCAGCAGCCGCTGGCTGATCGCGAGGCTGCGCCGCTCGTCGGCGGTGATCACCCCACCCGCATTACGGATCACGTGCGCGTCACCTTCGGACAGCCCGAGCAGCCCGTACGGGTTCAGCCGCGCGTCCATGCACGCGACCACCGCGACCCGCTTGCCGGGCGGCAGCGGCAGATCACCCTTGTCGAAACTCGCTGCGTACCGCTCGGCGTTCGCCAGCAGTTCGTCGGTCACGCTCATCGTCGCTCCCCAAAGTCGAGTAATCAGATAGACAAAGCTAACTTTTCCTCGTCGTTCCGGGGTGCCGTCCCACTAGGCGGACAGGCGAGACCTCAAAGCGTCCAGCTCGTCGGCGGTGAGGCCGGCCTGCCGCAGGTAGGCGACCGGACCGCCGTACGCCGTGTCGAGGTGCCGCAGGATCGCCGTCATCGACTCGGCGCGGGTGTCGCGGAACTCGAGCAGCTCGGCGTGCAGCGACTCGTCCGGCTCGGCCGCGAGCTGCTCGGCCATCAGCGACGCCAGGTTGTCGCGGGTCAGGAAGTAGTCCGCGACGATCTCGTCCTCCGGTACGCCGGCCACCGCGAGCGCCAGCGCGACGATCACGCCGGTCCGGTCCTTGCCGCCGAAGCAGTGCACGACGACCGCGCCCTCGGAGGCGTCGATGATCGCCCGGAAGACCGCGGCGACCAGATCGGGATGCAGGTCGAGCATCTCGTTGCAGGAGTCGACGATCGTCGTCGCAGTACTGGGTGGGTCGGCCGGGTCCTGCAGCGGCAGGTGCAGGCCGAGCGGGTCCTGCGTGAACGGCGTTGGGAAGCCGCGCACCTCGCCGTACGAGCGCAGGTCGATGATCCGGCTCACGCCGGCCGCGCGGATCGTCTCGACGCCGGCCGGCGTCACGTGCTGCAGGCTGTCCGCGCGGATCAGCGCGTTCTCCCGGATCCGCCCGCCGTCCGCGGTCGGCAACCCGCCGAGGTCGCGCACGTTCTGGCAGTTCGGCCAGTCCAGGCGACGATCAAGTGGTCCCGCGCTCACCGGTGCGCATGCCCGTCGGCAGCATCAGAGATCCGGCGCGACACCTGCTCGTCGAAACCGGCGACGGCCTCGGCGATCTTGTCCGGGGACAGCGCTGACTCCTCGAGAATGGTGATCCGGCCCGGTCTGGTCTGCGGCGCGTACTCGACGATCGCGCCGAACTCCTCCAGCCCGAAGCCGAGATCCGCCGGCCGGACCGGCAACCCGTGCCGGTGCAGGCAGTCGACCGTCGTACCGAACGCCGCCTCGCCGCCGCGCAGGTACCACGCGAACGCCGCGCCGAGCCCGACCTGCTCGCCGTGGAACGCGCGCCGGTCCGGGTGCATCAGGTCGATCGCGTGCGAGATCTCGTGGCACGCACCGGACGACGGCCGCGACGTACCGGCGACCACCATCGAGATCCCGGACAGCACCAGGCCCTCGGCCAGCGTCGCCAGGAAGACCTCGTCGGCGACGCTGCCGGGGTGGTTGACCACGGCCTGCGCCGACGTCCGCGCCAGCGACACCGCGAGCCCGTCGATCTCCTCGCCGTGCGCCGCGTGCGCGGCCTCCCAGTCGGCGATCGCGGACAGGTTCGAGACGATCTCGCCGATCCCGGACCGGACCGACCCCGGCGGGGCCTGGGCGATCAGGTCGAGGTCGACGATCACCGCGATCGGCGCCGGTACGCCGTACGAGCCACGCCCGGCGTCGTTGTCCAGCGTGCTGATCGGGGAGCCGATGCCGTCGTGGGCCAGGTTGGTCGCGACCGCGACCATCGGCAGTCCGAGCCGTGCGGCGGCGAACTTGGTCACGTCCAGCACGGTGCCGCCGCCGATGCCGACGATCGCGTCGTACCGCTTCTGCTTGATCTGGTCGACCAGCTTGATCGCGGTGTTGATCGTGCCGCCGTCGACGGTGAACCAGTCGGCGTCGACCAGCCCGTGCTTGAACGTGTTCTGCACGATCGGCCCGTACGTCGGACCGACCGCGATCGCGACCCGGCCGGACGTCGAGATCCGCTGGTCGGCCAGGACCTGGGCCAGCTCCTTCAGGGCGCCGCGCCGGACGTCGACGACCAGCGGCGCGGTGACGAAGCGGGCTAGGAGGGGCATACGATCTCGCGGGCCCGGGCCAGGTCGGCGTGGTTGTCGATCTCGACCCAGTCGAGCTTGCCGATCGGGGCGACGTCGATCCGGAAGCCCGCGTCGGCGAGCACCTGGTAGCCGTCCTCGTAGTACTTGTCCGGGTCGTTCTCCCAGGTCTTGCGCAGCGCCGCGGCCAGGTCGTCGGCCGCTTCCGGCTCGATCAGCGTGACGCCGATGTACTCGCCGCTCGCGGTGGCCGGGTCCATCAGTTTGGTGATGCTGCGGACGCCGTGGTCGTCGTGCCAGACCACCTTCATCTCCTCGTCCGCGAGGGTCTTCTCGGTGTCGAGCGCGAGGATGATGCGGCGGTCGTCGCCGCGGGCGTCGAGCAGGGTGCGCTCCACCGAGACCGGGTGCACGGTGTCGCCGTTGGCGAGCACGACCCCCTCGGCGAACAGGTCCCGCGCGCACCACAGCGAGTAGGCGTTGTTCCAGATCTCCGCCTTGTCGTTGTGCACCAGTTGCAGGCGTACGCCGTACCGGTCCTGCAGGTCCGGGACGCGGGCCTCGATCGCGGCCGCGGCGTACCCGACGACGATCGCGACATCGGTCAGGCCGACCTCGGCGAAGTTGGCCAGGGTCAGGTCGAGCGGGGTGGTCTCCGCGTCGATCGGAACCAGCGCCTTGGGCAACGTGTCCGTGTACGGGCGCAGGCGGCGGCCGGCCCCGGCGGCGAGAACTAGTCCGATCATTGGCCGATGATACCGATTCGGGCCTGTTCGGACAGGGCATCGCCGAACTGGCAGGATGGGCCCCATGACTTGGCTGGTGACTGGCGGGGCGGGGTACATCGGAGCGCACGTGGTGCGGGCCTTCGCGGCGGACGGGATCGACGTCGTGGTGATCGACGACCTGTCCAGCGGGAAGCCGGAGTTCCTGGTCGAGGGGGTGCCGTTCGTCGAGGCGAACCTGCTCGACACGGACGTGGTCAGGTCGACGCTCGCCGGCGTGAGTGGTGTGGTGCACCTGGCCGGGTACAAGTACGCCGGGGTGTCGGTCGAGAAGCCGATGCACACCTACACGCAGAACGTCACCGCGATGGTCTCGCTGCTGAACGCGATGGCCGACACGGGCGTCCGCAACATCGTCTTCTCGTCCAGCGCGGGGGTGTACGGCACGCCCGAGGACGAGATCGTCACCGAGCAGACGACGCCCGACCCGCAGAGCCCGTACGGCGAGACGAAGCTCGTCGGCGAATGGCTGCTCGCGGACCAGGCGAAGGCCGTCGAGCTGAGCCACACGTCGCTGCGTTACTTCAACGTGGTCGGCTCCGGTGACCCGAAGGTGTACGACGCGAGCCCGTACAACCTGTTCCCGATCGTCTGCAACATGCTGACCCAGGGCAAGGTCCCGCAGATCTACGGCACCGACCACCCGACGCCGGACGGCACGTCGGTCAAGGACTACGTCCACGTAGCCGACCTGGCCCGCGCGCATGTCGCGGCTGCCCGTGCACTCGACTCGGGCAAGACCCTGGAGCCGGTCTACAACCTGGGCTCCGGCACGGGAACCAGCGTCCGCCAGATCATGGACGCCGCCCGCCGAGTCACCGGCATCGACTTCACCCCCGGCGAAGCCCCCCGCCGCCCCGGCGACCCTTCCCGCGTGGTCGCCTCCGGCGAACTCGCCGCCCGCGACCTGGAGTGGAAGAACACCCACACGGTCGACGAAATGTTCGCCTCGGCCTGGGAGTCCTGGCCCCGAAGCTAGGTCAGCGCCACCCGTCCAGCTGGGACGGCCCCGATCACCCCTTCGCCCATGACTGCTTCGTTGTTCGACGACTGACGCGATACATCGGACCAGTCGTCGGACAACGCGTCAGTGAACCCACTCCAGAGCACCGGCCCGCTGAAACAGCGGGTGCTGTCAGGTGCGGTCGTGGAGGGTGATCTGGTAGCCGTTGGGGTCGGCGAAGGTGAAGGTTCGGCCGAAGGGGCCGTCGGTGGGCGGGGTGACGATGGGGTGGCCGTCGGTGGCCAGGGCGTCGTGGATGGACTGGACGTCGGTGGCGTGGAGCCAGATGGCGGCGCCGATGCCGGGGTGGGGGGCGGAGGCCAGATCCGTGCCGGGGATGACGTCGCGGAGGGCGAAGGCGATCGGCTTCGTCTCGAAGACGACGGCGTGGGGAGGGCCGACCGGGGAGCGGACCAGGCCTAGGTACTGCTCGTAGAACGTCTGTGTGGCGGCGAGGTCGTGGGCTTGCAGCGAGATGAAGTCGGGGCCGGTGACGGGCATTGGAGGATGCTCCTTCGCTTGAGGTATGTCAGTTTCCTGACATCGGCCAAGTTATGTCAGAATACTGACATGAGTCAAGACGGTGTCGATCTGCAGACGTCGCTGGGGTATCTGCTGAAGGAGGCGTCGAGTGCTCTGCGGGCGGCGATGGAGGACGTGCTGCGGCCGCTCGGGATGAGCATCACGCACTACTCCTGCCTCGAACTGCTCGCGCAGCGTCCGGGGCTGTCGAACTCCGAGCTCGCGCGGGGTGCGTTCGTGACCCGGCAGTCGATGAACGTGTTGCTGCAGGCCCTGGAGCGTGACGGCTACGTGGTCCGGCCCGCGCAGGCGGCGGTGGGGAAGGTGCTTCCTGCGCAGCTCACGGCGAGCGGGCGAGCGAGCCTCGAGAAGGCGAGTGCAGCGGTCCGGGCTGTCGAGGTCAGGATGCTGGCCGGGATGAGTGAGGCCGAGCAGGCGGGCGCGTTCCGGAGTTTGCAGAGCATGATCCGGTCGCTGCGGGACGGGGCGCAGGTCTCGCCGGGCGGGCCGACGGCATGACTGACGGGCAGCTGAGTGGGCATCAGCCCGACGGGCCGGCTGGGCCTTGGCGGGCGGTCAGCGCCGCGGGGACAGGTCAGGGCTGCCCGTGCGGCATCCCCGTGCAACAGCCTTGGCGGACGCGCGATCAGGCCTACAGTCCGGCGTCCTTCATCGCCGGGCTGGTCTGGTACGTCGTGCTGGCGGTCGCCCTGGTCGGCGGGTTCAGTCCGTTCAGCTGGATTCTCGCGGGCGTGCTGGGCGGGGTGCTGCTGGGATCCCTTGTTCTGCAGGCGATTCGGCATCACCGCGGGTTCTGCTGGCTGCGGCGCGGCTTGTGGTTCGGTATTGCGACGCCGGGTCTGCCGGTGCGGATCGTGTCGGCGTTCAGCGTTTGACCGCGTCGAAGCAGGCTGCGGGGATGGTCAGGTTCAGTTCGCCGCGGCGGTTCAGGGCCTGCTCGACGGCGGTCAGGTCTTCGGTGAGGGCCAGCCAGCCGTCGAGGAAGCCGAGGCGGATGAAGTAGTGGTTCAGGAGGGCGGTGCCGTCGGCGAAGCGCCAGGTGAAGGTGGATTGGGTGACTGTCGACTCGAAGCCGGCCGTGGTGAGGAGGTCGAGGGTGCCGGGGATGGTGGCGCGGTGGGCCAGGTGCTCGTCGAGCGCTTGCTGGTCGACGTGGTCGCGGAGTACGTCGTAGAACTCCTGCATGTGGCCGACCAGGTTGGTGCTGATCAGTAGGCGGCCGCCTGGGCGGAGGACTCGGTGGCACTCGGCCAGTACGACGGACGCGTTGGCGAAGTTGTTGATGCCGAGGTTGGAGACCACGACGTCGACCGACTCGTCGGGGAGATCCAGTGACGCGGCGTCCGAGACGATCAGCGTAACGTCGGGAAGGCCGAGGTAGTCGACCTTGCGGCGAAGGACGTCCATCGCGTCGGCCCAGGGGTCGACGGCGATCACCCGGGCGGCTGAGCGTTGGGCGAGCTCGACGGTGAGGAAGCCGGTGCCGGCGCCGATGTCCAGGATCGTCTGACCGCGGCGCAGGGGGACGCGGTCGAGGATCAACTGGCCGAACGGCGCCGACCACAGCGGCAGTTCGTCGTACTGGTCGGCTACTTCGCGCGTGATCTCCACGCGAGCACGCTAACCACCGGCGGGGTGCAGTTTGACCTCGGCGATGGAGAGTGGGTTCGACTGGGACTCGAGTTGGATGCGGACGTAGCGGGCGGTGGTGTCGAGGTCCACGAGAGATGGCGAACCGGCCGCCGCGGTTTGGCGGAGAGCGGTGACGCCGGGGGTGTTGCGGGCTTCCTCCAAGCCCAACGCGGTGATGGGGGACTCCGACGTGAGGACCCAGTAGTTGCTGAGGCGGTCGGAGCAGCAGTCGGTGCGGTTGTAGAGGGCCAGCTGGGAGAGCGCCTCGGACTGGCCGAGGTCGACCTGCCACCAGGCTTCGGTGGAGGGCTCGGCGGTGTGGGTGACGGAGTTGTCGCCCCAGCTGCCGCTGGTGTTGCCGTCGACGGCTCGGGAGGCTTCGGCGTTGTGGGCCGTGGTGCTCTGGGTGGCCGGTTTGCCGCGGGCGAGGTTGACGCGCCAGAGGCCTGTGCCGGCGCGGCCGGTGACGGTGCCGTCTCGGCTGGTGTGTGAGGCGATGAGGGTGAAGTCGCCTTCGCCGGAGGCCATTGTGGGGGTGACGGTGAAGACTCCTGTGAATGGCTTGCCCGGTTTCACGGCGGGCACCGCGAGAGTAGTAGGAGAGACCGTCCAGCCGTCCGGTGCGGTCAGCCTCAGGTCACCCGCGGCGAGGGTGCCGGTGACCGACGCCTTGACCTCGACGGGCTTCAAGGCAACGGCGGCCGGGGCTGTGAGTTGGAGCTGGGACTTGGAGCGCACCGTGTAGGTGCGTCCGCCGGCCGCGTCGAAGGTGATCGTGTCGGCGCCAGTGCGCTGGTAATTGACCGGTCGCCCGTGCGGATCGACCACGGTGAACGGCCCGGCGAAGATCTTGTTGCGCAGGGCAACTTTACCGACCCGGTCCGGCCGGATCCGCAGCTCCGACGCGGTGCCCGACTGCCAGGTCGCGCCGACCGTGATCGCGCCGCGCGCCCGCAGGCCGTCGTACGAGCCCTTGTCGGCCCACGCATCGGGCAGCGCGGGCAGTACGTCGATCACGCCGGCGTGGCTCTGCAGCAGCATCTCGGCGACCCCGGCGGTCGCGCCGAAGTTGCCGTCGATCTGGAACGGCGGGTGGGTGTCCCACAGGTTCTTCAGCGTGCTCGTCTTCAGCAGCTCGGACAGCATCTTGTGCGAGTGGTTGCCGTCGAGCAGCCGGGCCCAGAAGTTGATCTTCCACGCCTTGCTCCAGCCGGTGCCGCCGTCGCCGCGACCCTCCAGGGTCTTCACGGCTGCTGCGGCCAGATCAGGCCGAGCGGAAGGGATGATCTGCCGCCCGGGATGCAGCCCGAAGAGCTGCGACGTGTGCCGGTGCTGATCGGTCGGATCGTCCCAGTCCTCCTTCCACTCCTGCAGTTGCCCCCACGAGCCGACCTTCGTGCCCGGGTCGAGCCGCTCCAGGACCGATGCGAGCTGAGCCTTGTACGACGAAGACTCCCCGACGAGCGGCGCCGCCTCGGACAGGTTCGTGAACAGATCCCACACGATCTGCTGCGGCATCGCCGCTCCGGCCGAGTAATCGCCGTGCTCGGGCGAGAAGCTCGGGCTGACGACGAGCTTCCCGTCGCGCGGATCGACCTGCAGCTCGTCGAGCCAGAACGCGGCCAGCTCCTTCATCAGCGGGTACGCCCGCTCCTTCAGGAACCGCTTGTCCTGCGTGAACTGGTAGTGCTCCCAGTAGTGCTGCGCGAGCCAACCACCGGCGTCCGGCATCCAGAACGCCAGCGGGTACCCGATCACACCCGTGAAGCCGAACGGATTCGTCTGGCTGTGCACAACCCAGCCGTCCGCCCCGAACATCTCGCGAGCGGTCACCCGTCCCGGCGGCACCAGCGCGTCGACGAAGTCGAACAGCGGCGCGGTCGTCTCGCTGAGGTTCGTGGTCTCGGCCGGCCAGTAGTTCATCTGCAGGTTGATGTTGACGTGGTAGTCCGAGCGCCACGGCGGGGTCGTCGACTGGTTCCAGACGCCCTGCAGGTTCGCGGGCAGCGGCGAGTTGCCGCGCGACGACGCGACCAGCAGGTACCGGCCGTACTGGAAGAACAGCGTCTCCAGCGCCTTGCGTGCCTCGGGTGTCGCCGTTCCCTGCTGGTACTGCGCGAGCAGCTCGTCGGTCGGCACGTCCGGCATCACCTGCCCGAGCTCCAGGTTGACGCGATCGAAGAGCTTCCGGTGATCGGCGATGTGCCGCGCCTTCAGTACGCCGTACGGAAGCTTGCTCGCGGCATCGACCCGGCTGGTCACGCCGGCGTGCGGATCCTTGCCGCGGTACGTCGGGTAGACGTCGGAGTAGTCCGTGCCCGAGCTCAGGACGAGCACGGCCGAGTCGGCGCCCGCGACGGTGACGGTCCCGTCGGCGTTGTCGGTTCGCGTGCCGCCGGTCGTGATCACCTGTGCCTGCAGTTCGTACTCGAGCCCGTTGTCGAGCAGCGCGCCCTTGACGGTGATCCGGCCGCGTTCGGCGGTCGCCGTCAGTGTGCGGTTCGCCTCGCCGGTCAGGCTCGCGGTGAAACCGACCTTGCCGCGGCGATCGGCGCCGATCCGCGCGACGATCACGTTGCCGGGCGCGCTGGCGAAGTACTCGCGCGTGTGCCGGACGCCGTCCACGACGTACTGGACTCCGGCCAGCGAGTTCTCGATGTCGAGGTGCCTTCGGTACGAGGCCGCCGTGCCGCTGTGCTGCATGGCCAGCTTCAGGTCGAGCAGCGGCTGGTAGTCGCCGAAGCCGATCTCGTTCTGGGCCAGCAGGTTCGTGGCGACGTCGGGCGCGACCTTGAGGTCGCGGTTGATCATCGTGCGGATGTCGGTCAGCGCGTTCGGCCGCGGCGTCCGCCAGTTGCCGAAGTCGTAACCCTGCTGCGCGCCGGGCCCGCCGGTCCACAGGGTCTTCTCGTTCAGCTGGAGGTGCTCGGTCGCCGTATCGCCGAACACCATCGCACCGCTCGCGCCGTTGCCGATCGGCAACGCCTCGGACTCCCAGTCGGTCGCCGGCGCGGTGTACCAGAGCGCCAGCTCGCCGGGGCTCTTCGGTGGTGGCGCCGCGTCGGACGGCTCGGACGGCATCGTCAGTCCGGCCATCAGGGTTGCCGCAGCGAGTAGGGCGAAACCAGCTGTGCGCATCCGAGCCCCCACAGAGATCCGATGAATTCCGCACACTGTAGGCGGGTGGTCACACTGTGTCTACAGGTCGTCCGCATGCGTCATAGGATCTCTTATCGGGTCAGCGCCTCCGCGATCAGGTGGCCGACCTGGTCTAGTTCGATCAGGAAGCCGTCGTGGCCGTAGGGGGACTTGACCAGGTGGAGGGGAACGTCGGCGGCTTCGGCGAGTTCGGTGGAGAGGCGGGGTGGGTAGAGCCGGTCGGAGTCGACGGCGGCGACCACGAGTCTGGCTTGGAGGTCGGCGAGCGCGTTGGCGCGCCCGCGGGCGATGTCGTGGGAGTTCATCGCGCGGGTCAGTACGACGTACGAACCGGCGTCGAAGCGCGTTGACAGCTTGGTGGCGTGGTGGTCTAGGTAGGACTCGACGGCGAAGCGGCCGTCGCCTTGGGGGTTGCGGCCGAAACGTGTGGCCAGCTCGTACTCGGATCGGTAGGTGACGTGCGCGATCCGGCGGGCGATGCCGAGTCCGTCGAGCGGTGCCTCACCGGTGTCGTAGTAGTCGCCGCCGTGCCAGTGCGGGTCGGACTCGATCGCGGCGAGTTGCGGTGCGCACCAGGCGATCTGCTCGGCGGTCGCAGAGCCGGTCGAGGCCAGTACGACGGCCGTCGCGACCCTCTCCGGATAGAGCAACGGCCATTCGAGCGCGCGCATCCCGCCCATCGAGCCGCCGATCACCGCGGCCCAGCGGTCGATGCCGAGCTGGTCGGCGAGCGAGGCTTCGGCAGCGACCTGGTCGCGGATGGTGATGGACGGGAAGCGGCTGCCCCACGCCCGGCCGTCGGGACCCGTAGATGATGGACCGGTCGAGCCCTGGCATCCACCCAGAACGTTGGCGGCGACGACGAACCAGTCGTCAGGGTTCACGTACGCCGGGATCAGCCCGTCCCACCAGCCGGGAGTCGGCTGCCCCGGCCCAGCAGGCCCGACCACATGCGCATCCCCAGTCAGCGCATGGCAGATCAGTACGGCGTTGTCGCCGGCCGCGTTCAGCCGGCCCCAGGTCTCGTACGCGATCGTCACGTCCGGCAGCGTTCCGCCGTACTCCAACGGCAGTTCGCCCACGCTCACGAACTGCCGGGAGCCGACAGGATCGCCCACCCGCCATCCACCGGCCACCTGACCTGATGGATGCACGGCACCTCGCACCGCGGTGCCGCCGTCCCGGGCACCGGTGAGTCCGCCTTCGCCGGCATCCCGCCCCCGGGTGCCGCTGGACTGCTCTCCGATGATCCGCTCCCTGACGGGCGCGGGTGGACGATCCTGGTTCATGGACGCCGTCAGGCCGACTTGGCCGCGGCGAAGCCGACCTCGAGGTCAGCCAGGATGTCGTCGATGTGCTCGAGACCGACGGCGAGCCGGACCAGGCCCGGGGTGACGCCGGAGGCGAGCTGGTCGTCGCCGGACAGCTGGCTGTGCGTGGTCGAGGCCGGGTGGATCACCAGCGACCGGACGTCACCGATGTTGGCGACGTGGCTGTGCAGCTGCAGCGCGTTCACGAACCGCTTGCCCGCGTCGACACCGCCCTTGATCTCGAACGCGACCACGGCGCCGGCGCCGCGCGGCGTGTACTTCTGCGCCAGCTCGTAGTACTTGCTGGACGGCAGGCTCGCGTACGCGACGCTGTCGACCTCGTCGCGCGCCTCGAGCCACTGGGCGACCTTGAGCGCGTTGTCCAGGTGCCGCTCGATCCTCAGCGACAAGGTCTCCAGGCCCTGGGCAATGAGGAACGCGTTGAACGGCGACACCGCCGTACCGAGGTCACGCAGCCACTGGACGCGGGCCTTCAGGATGTACGCCAGGTTGCCGAGCTCGGAGCCGACGCCGAGCGCGGTGCCGTAGGTGAGGCCGTGGTAGCTCTCGTCCGGCTGGTTGAAGCCGGGGAAGCGATCGGGGTTGGCGGCGTAGTCGAACTTGCCGGAGTCGACGATGACGCCGGCGATCGCCGTACCGTGACCGCCCAGGTACTTGGTGGCCGAGTGCACGACGACGTCGGCGCCGTGTTCGAGCGGACGCAGCACGTACGGCGTGGCGACGGTGTTGTCGACGATCAGCGGGACGCCGAACTCGTGCGCGACCCCGGCGATGCCCTCGATGTCGAAGATCTCGCTCTTCGGGTTGGCGATCGTCTCGCCGAAGAAGGCCTTGGTGTTCGGCTTGATCGCGGCCTTCCAGGACTCCAGGTCGCTCGGGTCCTCGACGAAGCTCACCTCGATGCCGAGCTTCGGGAAGGTGTAGTGGAACAGGTTGTACGTGCCGCCGTACAGGCTCGGGCTGCTGACGACGTGGTCGCCGGCCTCGGCGATGTTCAGCAGCGCGAGCGAGGTCGCGGCCTGGCCGGACGAGACCAGCAGCGCGGCCGTTCCGCCTTCCAGGCTGGCGATCCGCTGCTCGACGGCGTCCTGGGTCGGGTTCTGGATCCGGGTGTAGATGTTCCCGAACTCCTGCAACCCGAACAGGCTGGCGGCGTGGTCGGTGCTGTCGAAGGTGTACGACGTGGTCTGGTAGATCGGCAGCGCCCGCGCCTTGGTGACCGCGTCGGAGGTCTGACCGGCGTGAATCTGCCGCGTCTCGAAGGACCAGCTCGGGGTAGTAGTCATATAAAGACGATAGAGTTACTAGACTTTCACCTCGGGTAGTCGTCCACATCGTGGACGACCGCCTTGCTCAGTCCTGCGTCGCGAGACGGAGGGCGGCGGTCCCGAGCAGGACTCCGCCTTCGACCGGGAGGGTGAGGCCGGTGATCCAGGCGGCGTCGTCGGAGGCGAGGAAGGCGACGGCGGCCGCGATGTCCTCGGGCTCGCCGACGCGGCCGAGCGGGTACATCTTGGCGAGCCGGACCAGGGCGTCGGGCTGGTTGTCCCAGTTCGGCGTGCGAATGGTGCCGGGGGCAACGATGTTGAAGCGGACCTGCTTCGCTCCGAAGCGGGCGGCGAAGTTCTGGGTCATCGCGATCTGACCGGCCTTGGCCGCGGAGTACTCGGTGTTGCCGAAGGCGGCGAGGCCGTTGACCGAGCTGATCGTCACCACGTTGCCGCGGGACTCGAGCAGGTGCGGGAGCGCGGACTGGATGCACTGCGTCGCGCTGACCAGGGTGAGGTCGAGCTGGCGGTGCCAGTCCTCGGCCGTCGTCTCCTCCGCCTTCGAGTTCACGATGCAGCCGCCGGCGTTGTTCACCAGTACGTCGAGCCGGCCGAACCGCTCGACCGCCGCCGCGACGGCCGCGTCGATCTCCTCGCGGCTGGTGACGTCGAGCTTGACCGCGAGGGCCTGGTCGCTGCCGAGCTCCGCGACCAGTTCGTCGAGCTTGTCCTGCTGCAGGTCGGTGGCGACGACCGCGCCGCCCTCGGCGACGATCCGCCGGGCCACCGCGGCACCGATGCCCTGCGCTGCCGCCGTGACCAGCGCGACCCTGCCCTCGAACCGCTGCACCATCAGTCCTCCACCACTCGGTCGACCTTCTCGTCCGCGAGCCGTCGCTCCAGCTTGGCCGGGTCGAGGTTGCGGCAGAGCACGATCGAACCACCTCCGGAGATCACCCCGACCAGCAGACCGAGGCCGACCGGGTCGACCAGGTCGCGGGTGACCAGGATCCGCTCGGCGATCGGCGCCGCGGCCGCGATCACCTCGGCGTGCGTGCGTCCGTCGTACGCCGGGCTGTCGGCCGTCGGTGGGTTGAACGGGACGAACAGGTCCGGGTGGTTGTAGACCTCGGCGCCGTAGTCGTGCACGCCGTCCGGCACCGGGTCGCGGAAGCGTCCGCCGAGCGGGAGCAGCGCGGACGCGATCGACTCGCGGTTGCCCCGGACCCGGAAGTCCGGGCCGGTGATCGCCAGGTCGCCCTCGCCGGTGGTCACGGACGCGCCCGCCGACCAGGTCGCGAGCGCCCAGACGACGCCGAGCCAGTGCGGCGGCAGGCCGATCGCGACGGTCTCCTCCGGCTCCAGCTCGTACTCGTCGACGAGCAGGTTCGCGGTCTTGGCGACCCAGTTCGCGGTGGTCACCGAGCTGAGCTCGATCCGCTCGCCGGTGACGTCGTCGTAGTGGGTGAGAAACGGACTGGCGCCGTCGCGGCGTACCGCGGCGGCGAAGAGTTCGGGCAGGGTTCCGGCCATGCCCCGAAGCCTACGTTTCGTATTCGGGGCTAATGTGGTCGGGGAGAAAGAAGGCTTTCCATGGAGACACTGCTGGCGCTGCCCGAAGGCGGCGAGTGGATCGTGCTGCTGGTCGTCGTGGTCCTGCTCTTCGGCGCCAACCGGCTGCCCGAGCTGACCAAGAACACGGCCCGCGCGCTGGTCGAGCTGAAGAAGATCACCCGCGAGGCGAAACCGGACCCGAAACCCCAGGAACTGTCCGCCGAGGAGCGTGCGGCAATCCCCGCCGCCGACCCGGCCCCGGTCGACCAGCCGCCGTCCGCCTCTCCGCAACAGCCGCCCGCGTCGGCGAGCTAGAGCTCATGCGCGGTACGACGAAGGTCTGACCGCGGTTGCGACCGTAGGCCGACGTTTGCCGGGGACCCGGTTCCTAGGGTCGGGAGCATGTGGACTCCTCTGGTTGCAGCAGTTACCGGCCTCAGCTTGTTCGGCCTCGGCGATCCCGTCTGGCCCGAGCTCGGCAACGGTGGGTACGACGTGGTCCGGCAGAAACTCGATTTCACCTTCGCGGACGACCTGACCAAGTACACCGCCAGTACGACGCTCACGGCGCAGGCCACGGATCGGTTGCGGGAGTTCGATCTTGACCTGCTCGGTCCGCAGGTCAGCGCGGTGAAGGTGAACGGGCGCCCGGCGGCCTGGCGGACCACGCCGGAAGGCGAGCTGGTGATCAAGCCGGCCAACGCGGTCGCCAAGGGGCAGGCGTTCGTCGTACGGGTCGATGTGCGCAACGACCTGCCGGAGACGACCGAGCAGACGCCGTTCCCACCGGGGTTCATGCGGCGAGGTCAGTGGGTGCAGGTGGTCAACCAGCCGTCCGGTGCGCGGCGGATACTCGCGGTCGACGACCATCCGGCACAGAAGGCGCCGACGGCGGTCAGCATCACCGGTCCGGCCAAGCTGAACTCGATCGCCAACGGCCGGCTCGCCGCGACCGTGAAGAGCGGCGGCCGGACGACCCGGTTCTTCCGTGAGGACCGCAAGCTCGCGACCGAGCTGCTGCAGGTCGGTGTCGGTCCGTTCACGGTGATCCACGCCAGGGGACCGCACGGCATGGACCTCCGGTACGCCGTACCGACCGCGCGACGCGGCGAGATCGAGCCGCAGCTGAAGTCCTTCGACCGGTCGGTGCGGTATCTGGAGCAGCGGCTCGGCACGTTCCCCGGACGTCGGGCGGGCGCCTACATCACCCCGATGGGCGGCGAGCTCGAGACGCAGGGACTGACCTTGCTGGCGGCGGACGAGATGACGAAGGAGTCGTTCGAGAACAACGGCAGCGAGGCCGTCGTTCTCCACGAGGTCGCGCACGAGTGGTTCGGCAACTCGGTGTCACCGCTCCAGTGGTCCGACCTGTGGCTGAACGAGGGGCACGCGGTCTTCTACCAAGGCCAGTGGGCGGCCTCGAAGTACGGGACCTCCGTCGCCGACTCGATGCGGAGCGTCTACGAGGACCGGGACCTGAACCTGTTCGAGCACGGGCCGATCGCCAAGCCCGATCCGAAGACCTTTTCCGGTGCGCAGAGCCTGCTGAAGCCGTACGACCTCGCGGCGTACGAGGGTGGAGCGTTGACGCTGTTCGCGCTGCAGCAGAAGGTCGGGCCGGCGACGTTCGAGCGGATCGAGCGGACCTGGGTGCGTGAGCACGCCAACGGACTAGGTAGCACCGAGGACTACATCGCGACCGCGTCCCGTGTCGGGGGCCGAGACCTCGGACCTTTCCTGCGCGGCTGGCTGTACGGAACCACGCTGCCTCCGATGCCGGGCCACGCGGACTGGACGCCGGGCAGCGGTAGCTGAGTCGGTCGCCGGTAGGGTCGGTGCATGCTGATCCTGATCGGCCTCGCGCTGATCCTGGCCCTGACCGTTGCCACGGGCTACTTCGTCGCGCAGGAGTTCTCCTACGTGGCGGTGGACCGGAATCGGCTGCAGGGTCTGGCCGACGAGGGGAACGCGGCCGCGGGCCGGGCGCTGAAGGTGACCGCGCGGCTGTCGTTCGTGCTGTCCGGTGCGCAGGTCGGGATCACCGTGACCGCACTGCTGGCCGGGTACTTCGCCGAGCCCTACCTGGGTGAGGGGCTGCAGAAGATCTTCGGCTCGGCCGGGATGCCGGAGGGCGTCAGCCTGACCGTCTCGGTGATCGTGGCGCTGCTGCTGGCCACGGTGATCCAGATGGTGTTCGGCGAGCTGGCCCCGAAGAACCTGGCGATCGCCCGGGCCGAGGCGATCGCGCTGCGGCTGTCCCGGTCGACACTGATGTACCTGACCGTGGCCGGGCCGATCATCCACCTGTTCGATGCGACCTCGAACCGGATCCTCCGCCGGGTAGGCATCGAGCCGGTCGAGGAGCTGCCGCAGGGCGCGACCGCGCAGGATCTCGACCGGATCATCGCCACGTCGTACGAGCAAGGACTGCTGGACCGCGACACCACCCGTCTGCTCGATCGCGGGCTCGACTTCCGGGGCAAGCTGACGGGTGAGGTGATGATCCCGCGGGTGGACGTGATCACCGTGCACGAGGACGACCCGCTGACCCGAGTGGTCGAGCTGCTGGACACCGGGCACAGCCGGTTCCCGGTGGTCGCGTCCTCGGTCGACGAGGTGGTCGGGGTGATCGCGATCGGTGACGTGGTCGAGGTGGAGCCGGGCGACCGGCACCACGTGACGACCGGGTCGCTCGCGGCGCCGCCGATCCTCGTCCCGGACACGCTGGCGCTGCCCGCCGTACTGGAGCAACTGCGGACGACGCACCGGCAGCTCGCGATCGTCGTGGACGAGTTCGGCGGGTTCGCCGGGGTGGTGTCGCTGGAGGACATCGCCGAGGAGCTGGTCGGGCCGATCCGGGACGAGGACGACCTGCCGGAGGGCGACCTGATCGACAACGGCGACGGGAGCTGGACGTTGCCGGCGCGCTGGCGGCTCGACGAGGTCGAGGAAGCGACCGGGATCTCGCTGCCCGAGGACGAGGACTACGACACGGTGTCCGGACTGGTGATGGCGCGGCTCGGGCGGGTCCCGGTGGTCGGTGACGAAGTGGTGATCTCCTTGCCGCCGCGGTTCGACCACGACGGGCGTCAGGTGCCGCTGGAGCGAGCCCGCGTGACCGTGCAGACGGTACTGCGGCACGTGCCCGGCCTGATCGTGCTGGAGCGGCTGTCATGAGTACGACGGTCGCGCTGCTGATCTCACTGGTCCTGCTGATCTGCAACGGGTTCTTCGTCGCGGCCGAGTTCGCGCTGGTCGCGTCGAAGCGGCACCGGCTCGAACAGGCCGCGGCCGAAGGAAGCCGGTCCGCTCGCGCGGCGATCGCCGGGGTCAGCGAGCTGTCGCTGATGCTCGCCGGCGCGCAGCTCGGGATCACGCTCTGCACGCTGGGACTCGGCTCGCTGTCGGAGCCCGCGGTGGCCCACCTGCTGCACCCGCTCTTCGAACTGGTCGGTCTGCCCGAGAACGTCGGGCACGTGATCGCGCTGATCATCGCCGTCGGCGGGATCGGCCTGCTGCACGTGCTGCTCGGCGAGATGGCCCCGAAGTCGTGGGCGATCAGCGATCCGGAGCGGTCGGCGTTGATCCTCGCGCTGCCGTTCCGCGGGTTCACGTACGTGTTCCGGCCGCTGCTGGTCGTGCTGAACTGGATGGCGAACGTGTGCGTCCGGGCGGTCGGCGTGACGCCGCAGAACGAGATCGCGAACGCGCACGGTCCCGACGAGCTGCGGCTGCTGATCGAGTCGTCCGGCGAGCACGGCACGCTGGAGGCCGCCGAGCACGACCTGCTCACGGCGATGCTCGCGCTGCAGAACACGACCGTCGCGCAGGTGATGACCCCGACGGCTCAGCTGGCGACGGTCCGCGCCGAGGCGACGGCGCGGGAGGTCGAGCTCGCGAGCCGGCAGCAGGGGCGTTCGCGGCTCGCGGTGGTGTCGGCCGAGACACGGACGCTGTGCGGGATCGTGCATGTTCGCGACGCGGCACGGGCGACGACGCGTGGGGGCAAGACGCTGCACGCCTTCGATCTGATGACCGCGCCGCTGGAGCTGCCGGCCGGTACGCCGGTGGCGGCGGCGATCCGGATCATGCGGGAGCGGCGGTCGCAGTTGGCCGTCGTCCAGGAAGGTGAACGGCCGGTCGGTGTGGTCGCGCTCGAGGACCTGCTGGAGGAGGTGATCGGGGAGTTCGACGACGAGACCGACCCGATCATCACGGCCGCGCGGAACGTTCCGGAAGACTGATCGGGCCGCCGGTCGGCAGGCGGACGGTGAACGTGGAGCCCTCGCCGAGGGTGCTGGTGGCGGTGACTTGGCCGTGGTGGGCCTCGACGAGGCTGCGGACGATGGCCAGGCCGAGGCCGCTGCCGCCGGTGTGCCGGTTGCGGGACTGTTCGGCGCGCCAGAAGCGGTCGAAGACCTTCGGGAGGTCTTCGGGGGAGATGCCGGTGCCGGTGTCGATCACGTCGATGACGACGTCGGTGCCGTCCTGGCGGCCTTCCAGGCGGACGGTTCCGCCGGGCGGGGTGAAGCGCAGGGCGTTGGTGACGAGGTTGCCGATGATCTGCCGGAGGCGTACGGGATCGGCGTCGAGTTCCAGATCAGGAGCGGTGTGGACGAGGTTGACGCCGTTGGGGTGCTGGGCAGCGACCACCTGCTCGAAGAGCGTGGGCAGGTGGACGCGTTCGGGGTGGATGCGGAGGTTGCCGGCGTCGGCGGTGGCCAGGTCGCGGAGGTCGTCGATGATGTGCTGGAGCAGCGCGGCCTCCTCGGTCATCGAGCGGATGAACGCCTCGTCGGGCTTGGTCACGCCGTCCTCGACGGCCTCCAGCCAGCCCCGGATGTTGCTCAGCGGCGTCCGCAGCTCGTGGGCGATGTCGCTGACCATGGCCCGGCGCAACGACTCTGTGCGGGCCCGGCTGTCGGCCAGCTCGTTGAACGCGGCCGACAGCTGACCGATTTCGTCGCTCCCGCGCACGCGGACCCGGATCGACTCGTCGCCACCGGTCATCCGCCGCGACGCCCGGGTCAGTGCCCGCAGCGGCTGCACCAGCCGGAACCCGCCCACGACCGTGATGATCACGGTGATCAGCAGTACGGCGGCCGCGACGCCGGCGATCCGCTTCTGGTTCGCCGGGGAGAGGTCGAAGCCGGCCTCGGCGCGGCTCGGGGTGTTCACGAACAGGCGCGCCAGCGGTGCGACGTACGGGTCGAGCTGGGCGCGTTTGGACTGCGTGACGCAGGACTCGATCCGCTCGATCGGCGGGACCTCGATCGGGACCGGGCCGCTCTGGTCGGGATCGAAGACCGTCCAGGTCAGATCCGGTTGCAGCTTGATCGTGTAGGGGATCTTCTGGCCGGCCAGGCAGGTGTTGATCATCGACTGCAGCTGCCCGTACGGCTTGCGCTCCGAGAGGGTCAGGTTGTCCAGCACCCCTTGGGGGTCGCAGGAGGAGATGGTCGCGTCGCCGGCGCCGATGATCTTCGGCCGGCCGGTCGGCGTCTGCTGGATCACTCCGACGCCGGTCCGGCCGCGGACGCAGTTCAGGACCCGTTTGGCGACGTCGCCGAGGGACTTCTGATCGGCCGCGCTGAGCTTGTACGGGCCGACCGCGCGCGGGTCGATCCGCTCGGCGCCGCCGAGGTCCGGATCGACGGCGAACGGGTCGATCGCCACCGACGACGCGCTGGCCAGGTCCTTGGACGGCCCGGCGATCAGCTTGCGGTCGTTGGTCGTCAACGTGATCTGGCGACCGGTCTCGCGGCTGAGCTGCTCGATCAGCTTGCCGACCCCGGGCCAGGCCGCGTGCGTCGCGGCGTACCCGAGCAGGGCGTCGTAGATCTTGCTGTCGTCGGCCAGCGCGCGGCCCTGCTCCTGCTGGATCGCGACCGTCGTACTGCGGGCGGCGAGCCAGGCGGTCGCGGCGATCGAGCAGAGCGAGACCAGTACGGCGCCCGCGAGCAGCCGGACCAGAATGCTCCTGCGGGCCGCCATGTCAGGCGTCGGTCAACTTGTAGCCCACGCCGTACACGGTGAGCAGGCGGACCGGGCGCCGGGGCTCCGGCTCGATCTTCTTGCGCAGGTTGAGGACGTGGGTGTCGATCGTGCGGGTGGTGATGTACTGGTCGATGCCGTGCAGCTGCTCGAGCAGTTGGGCGCGGGTGAAGACGCGGTGCGGTTTGGCGGCCATCGTGGCGATCAGGCGGAACTCGCCCGGCGTACAGGCGACTTTCTTGCCGTCGGCAAACAGTTCGTGGCGGTCGAGATCGACGGTGACGCCGCCGACGCGGAGCAACTGGCCTTGGTCGGCGTTGCTCGGCGCCGGGCGGCTGCGGCGGAGCAGGGTCCGGACGCGGGCGGCGAGCTCGCGCGGGCTGAACGGCTTGGTCATGTAGTCGTCCGCGCCGAGGTCGAGGCCGAGCAGCATGTCGTCCTCCTCGGTCCGTGCGGTCAGCATCAGCACGGGGAGGTCGGACTCGCGCCGCAGGATCCGGCAGACGTCGAGGCCGTCGACGCCGGGCAGCATCACGTCGAGCACGAGCAGGTCGGGCTGCAGGCGACGGACCTCCTCGAGCGCGGAGCGCCCGTCGCCGACCACGACGACCTGGTGGTGCTCGCGTTCGAGGTACCGGCGGACGAGCTCGGCCTGTTTCGCGTCGTCCTCGGCCAGCACGACCTGCGCACACATGGTTCCCACTGTAGGTCGGCGCCGCGTTGCTTCCGGCATTCTTCGGGCGACCGGGACGAGATCCTGACAATCCCCCCGTCGTCAACGCCGACTTTGAGCACCGGCCAGTCGCCGCGGCGGCGAAATTGTGGCTGAGCGGTGCTCAAAGTCGAGCTAGTCGGCGGCGAGGGCTTCGGTGGGGGTGAGGAGCGAGGCCCGTACGGCGGGGTAGACGCCGGCCAGCACGCCGACCGCGATCGAGGCGCCGACGCCGGCCAGGAGGGCGTTGACGGGGATGACGACCGGCCAGTTCTGGGAGTTGGCGTAGCCGATCACGCCGAGGACGCCGAGGCCCGCGCCGAGCAGGCCGCCGATCGTGCAGAGCACCACGGACTCGGTGAGGAACTGGCCGCGGATCTGGCCCCGGTTGGCGCCGAGGGCTCGTCTCAGGCCGATCTCGCGGCGCCGTTCGAGGACGGAGATGACCATCGTGTTGGCGACGCCGATGCCGCCGACGAGGAGGGCCACGCCGGCCAGGCCGAGGAAGAGGGTGGAAAAGGCGTTCTGGGTGATGCGCTGGGCGGCCAGGGCTTCGGAGGGGCGGCTGACCTGGACGAGGCCGGGTTGCTCGGGGTTGAGGGTGCGGCCGAGGACTGCGCGGACGTCTTCGAGGGAGGCGTCGGTGGCGCGGACGTAGACGACCGAGGGGCGGCCGTCGAAGGCGAGGCTGGTCTTCGCGGCGTCCCAGCCGACGAGGACGGACTGCTCGACGTCGGGGGCCAGGGGTGATCGGGCGAGGGTGCCGACGACGGTGAACCAGGTGTCGTTGAGCAGGATGCGGGGTTTGGGTTGGCCGGGTGGGAGGTCGGTGATGCCCAGCCAGGTGGCGGCTTTGGCGCCGAGGACGACGGTGGGGAAGTGTTCGTTGGCGGTGGTGAGGAAGGTGCCGGAGTGGATCTTTGCTCCGAGCAACGGGAGGAGGTTGGGCCGGCCGGCGAGCACGGTGATTCCGTTGCCTGCGGCGTCGACCTTGTCGGAACGGCGAACGGACGCGTGCACGTTGGCGACACCGCTGGCTTCCTGGACCGGGCCGATCCGGGAGGCCATGCCGATCGATGCCGCGGGGAGGCCTGCTGGGGTGTCGTTCTGGGACTGGTCGGGGACGGCTGCTGCTCTGAGGAGATCGGGGCCCAGGTTGGCGAGTTCGTCCATCACGGCTTGCTGGCTGGAGGCCGGGATGCCGGTGACGACGACCACGGTCGCGATGCCGATGGAGATGCCGAGTGCGGACAGGGCGGCTCGGAGCGGCTTGGTCCGGAGTCGGGTCAGCCCCAGAAGAAAAAAGTCGGTGAGCGCGAGCCGCACCGGAGAGCTGGCGGCTTCGCCGCCGCTCGCGCGCTGCGCGGCTTCGCCGGCGGCTGCGCTCCGGGCGGCTTCGCTTGCGCTCGCCTTCCGCGCGGCGAAGCCGCTGCGGTTTCGGGGGCGCGGCCCTCTCGCCTCCCCACCCCCTCGTTCACCAGGCGGCCGTCTCGGACTTCTACTTTTCTGGGGAGTTGGGCGGCGATTTCGCGGTCGTGGGTGATGACGGCGATGGTGGTGCCGCCCGCGTGGAGGGTGGTGAGGAGGCTCAGGACCGCCTGGCCCGTGGCGGTGTCCAGGGCGCCGGTGGGCTCGTCGGCCAGGACGAGGGCGGGGTTGTTGACCAGGGCTCGCGCGATGGCGACGCGTTGGCGTTCGCCGCCGGAGAGCTCGTGGGGGCGGTGGGTGGCGCGATGGCTGAGGCCGACCTTGTCGAGCGCCTCCAGTGCTAGCGGCTTGCGGCGGCGGCGCGGCGTACCGGCGTACAGGAGACCGGTGGCGACGTTCTCCGTGGCGGTGTGGCCGTCGGACAGGTGGAACTGCTGGAAGACGAAGCCGATCGAGCGGCCGCGGAGGGCGGAGAGTTGCCGGTCGGAGAGCGCGGTGATGTCGTGGCCCTGGAGTTCGACCGTGCCCTCGGTCGGGCGGTCGAGCGTGCCCATCAGGTTGAGCAGCGTCGACTTCCCGGAGCCCGAAGGGCCCACGATCGCGAGCAGTTCGCCGCGGTCGATGCGGAGGGAGACGTTGTCGAGGGCACGCACTCCACCGGCGTACTGCTTGACGGCGTTGCGCAGCTCGACCACAGGCGTCGTCACGAGGTCGTCACCACCTTCTGGCCGGCCTGCAGTCCCGCGCCGGTGATCTCGACGTTGCCGTCGGCAAACATTCCGGTCTTCACGCCGACCAGCGACGTACTGGTGCCGTTGACCACCTGTACGGCGTATCCGCCCTCGCGCAGCGCGAGCAGAGCGGCGACCGGTACGACGAGCACGCCCTTGCGCACGGCGCCGGGCACGGTCACGGTCGTCGGGCCGGAGTCGATCCCGTTGGCGGCGGACTGCTGGTCGAGGGCGATCGACGCGGTCACCTGAGGCTTCTTGCCGCCGTCGGCCGGGTTGCCGTCGCTCGGGGGAGGCGCCGCGTTGGTGCTGACCGCGCGGACCGTGCCGGTGGTCGACTTGCCGTTGGGCAGGGTGAGTTTCACCTTCAGGCCGGCCCGTACGCCGGCGGTGTCGTCGGCGTCGAGCGGGAGCGTGACGAGCTTCTCGGTCGAGGTGACGCCGAGGACGTCGGCCGGTGCGGGGTCGCCGAGGGCGACGTTCAGGCTGTCCACGCGGAGCGCGCCGGGGAGGACGACGATCGAGGTGGGGTCGAGGACGCCGGTCTGGTCGACGTCGAGGGACTGCTGCCAGTGCTTGATCGCGGTGGTGGTCGCAGGCGTGAGTCGGTCGCTGCCGGGTGTTCCGAGGAAGTCGAGGGCGGCGAGGTTTTGTTTGACGACCTTGATGTCGGGACCACTTGGAGGCTTAGGGGGTTTGACGGGTGGGGTCTTCGGGGGAGGTGTGCCCAGGATGCGGAAGAGCGGGGTGCTGCCGTAGAAGAGGACGATCGGTTTGTCGTTCACGCGCAGCAGGACGTCGCCGCGGTTGATCGTCGTACCGGGCTTGGGGAGCCAGGTGATGGTGCCGGTCGCGCGGGCCTTGACGGTCTTCTTGCCGCCGTAGCCGAGGTCGCCGGAGAGTTCGCGCGCCTGGGACAGGTCGGTCCGCTGGATGGCGACGGTCTCCGCCGGGTCCGGTCCGTCGGACGCGACAGCGGGTGCAGGCCGATCCAGCAACCTGAACCCCAAGTAGCCGCCACCCGCAACCAGCACTGTCCCGAGCAGGATCGCGCTGACTTTCTTCGAACTCACTTGCCGGCCACCTCGCGCTGGCACTCGGGGGTGAGATCCATGCCCTTGCGGATCGACTCGGCGTCGTTCTGCGGACCGCCGAGCGACGGGCCGACGATGCCGCTGTCGTTGCCGGTCGACAGCTCGACGTACTTGACGCCCTTGTTCTTCAGGCAGGTCACGACCTTGCGGCCGAAGTCGATCGCGTCCGGGTTCTTCGCGTCGATCTCCCAGGCCGGCAGCGGGAGCTTGTTCGCGCAGGCCGCGCCGGCCTTCTTCGCCTTCGCCGGGTCGGTGGTGCGGCCACCGCTGCCCAGGACGCCGGACTCCTTCGGCTTGGCCCGCTCGGACAGGACGTCAATGCCGTTGTCCTTCAGGCAGACCAGGTAGCCGTTGTACAGCCGGTCGCGGTCGGCGTCGGTCATGTCGATCCGCTCGCGCGGCCGGCCGGCGTCGGGGTCGGTCGCCTGGGTCGGGCCGCTCGGCTTGCCGGAGGACGGCGTGCCGGAGGGCGGCGCGGTGGTCAGCGTGGCGATCTCGGGCTTCTTGTCCGCCGTACCGGCCGAGGCGCCGCCGGAACAGCCGGTGCTGACCACCGCGACCAGTAGCAGCGGGGCCCAGCGGAAGAGTCGTGTCGTGGTCATACCGGCCACCCTGCGCTGCGAATGTCAGGGAAATGTCGGCCGTCGGTGGCGATCTTGTCCGGAAGCTCTACCGTGGTGCAGACAGGGCCACCGGCCCACCGTCGGACAAGGAGATCGCCGTGCCCATCAGTCGACTCGGTCTGGTCGTGCACCAGGGCCGCCCGCTGGCCGTCCAGGCGGCCGACGTGGTCCGTGCCTGGTGCAAGGACAACGACATCGGCTGCACCGACATCGACGTGTGGAAGCAGCACGAGGACCGCCGCGGCGGGATGGACGAGCTGCACCACGCGGGCAACCCGGACCTGGTCGTCACACTCGGCGGTGACGGCACGTTCCTGCGTGGCGCCCGGATCGCGGCGAAGAACGACGCCGCCGTACTCGGCGTGGATCTCGGCAAGGTCGGGTTCCTGACCGAGGTCGCGTGCAGCGACGTCGAGGCCGCGCTCGAGGCGGTGCACCGCAACGAGGCAACCATCGAGAAGCGGATGACGCTGACCATGCGCGCGTCGCGGGCGCTGGAGATCCCGTCGGGGATCGACGCGCTGCTGCGGTACGGGCACGGGCCGGCGCTGCCGCCGCCCGCCGTACGGCCGGAGGCCGCGGCGAACGGGTGGGGGGTCGCGCTGGACGTGACGGCGCTGAATGACGTCGTACTGGAGAAGCTGGCGCGGGATCACCAGGTCGCTCTGGGCGTGTATCTGTCCGGGCGGTTGCTCGCGTCGTACTCGGCGGACGCGGTCATTGTGGCGACGCCGACGGGCAGTACGGCGTACAGCTTCGCCGCTGGTGGACCGATCCTGTCGCCGAACACGGAGGCGATCGTGTTCACGCCGGTCGCGCCGCACATGACCTTCAACCGCAGCGTCATCGCCGCGCCCGACGAACCGATCGGCCTGCGCGTGCTGCCGCACTCCGGTCAGGCCGCTGTCAGCATCGACGGTCAGCTGCGCGGTGTGCTCGATCCGGGCGACTGGATCGGTGTGTACGGGTCGACGCGACCGCTGCGGCTGGTCCGCCTGCGGCCGACCGACTTCTACGGCCGGCTGCGTGATCGCTTCCGGCTGACCGACGCTCCGGCGACAGGCATCGACGGCGAGTCCGACGCGGTCTGGGTGCCCGGCGGTGCGGAGGTTCCCGCCGACATGGCCCACCTGCGGCTGCCCCGCGCCACCCCCGAACCCGAGATCCCGGAGGGCGTAGCCTGCGAGGTCCCGGAGGAGGACCAGACCAGCTGATGAGGTTGTCTGGTCGCGTGGGCAGGTAGGGTTCTTCCTCATGCGGAACGTGGTGATTCTGGCCGGTGGGTCGGGGACTCGGTTGTGGCCGTTGTCCCGGGCGGACAAGCCCAAGCAGGTGCTGCCGTTGGCGGCGGGGAACTCGTTGCTGCGGGTGGCTTACGACCGGCTGAGCGGCCTGGTCGACCCGGCGAACATCTACGTCTGCACCGTGGCGGCGCACACCGACCTGGTGCGCGAGGAGCTGCCGGAGCTGGGTGAGAACAACATCATCGGCGAGCCGGTCGGGCGTGACACCGCGAACGCGGTCGGCCTGGCGTCGGCCGTGGTCGCGCGCAACGATCCGGACGCCGTCCTGGCGATCGTCGGGTCGGACCACCTGATCACGCCCGAGGCCGAGTTCCGGCAGGCGATCGAGAGCGGGTTCGAGCTCGTCGAGCAGCGGCCGCGGTCGCTGGTCACGTTCGGGATCGAGCCGACCCACCCGCACACCGGGCTCGGGTACGTCGAACGCGGCGACGCGATCGACGGTACGGCGGCGTACGTGGTCGACCGCTTCCGCGAGAAGCCGGACCGCGCGACCGCCGAGGAGTACCTGGCCACCGGGCGGTTCTGGTGGAACTCCGGGATGTTCGTCTGGCGGGCCGAGACCGTGCTCAGCGTGCTCGACGCGCTGCTGCCCGAGTCGGCCGCGCAGCTGCGGCAGGTCGCCGCGGTCTGGGACACCCCCGAGCGGGACGCGACGCTGGCGCAGATCTACCCGACGCTGCGCAAGATCTCCGTCGACTACGCGGTGATGGAACCGGCCTCCCAGGGCAAGGTCGACGCCGACGTGGTGGTCGTCCCGATGCCCGTGCACTGGCTCGACGTCGGCTCCTGGGCCGCGCTGGCCGGCACCTACGAGGTCGATGCCAAGGGCAACCGTCACGACGGCTCGGCGCTCAGCTGCCTGCTCGACTCCAACGACAACGTGATCGTCACCGACGACCCCGACCACCTCATCGCCGCCGTCGGCCTGCGCGGTCACATCATCGTCCACACCCACGACGTCACCATGGTCTGCCCCCTGGCCGACGGCGAACGCGTCAAGGACCTGGTCGCCCAGGTCCAGTCCGACCACGCGGAACGCTACGTCTGACCCACAGCACGCCGTACGACGAAAGGGCACCCGATCCACTGGATCGGGTGCCCTTTCAGGCAGAGTCGGCGATCAGCCGCCGTTCGGCTCCTGGGCGTCCATGGCCGGGTACTTCTCCATGAACTGGGTCAGGGCCTCGCCGGAGACCGAGCCGCAGAACTGGCGGTGGCCGAGGGCTGTGGTCTGTCCCTGGGTGTTGGCGCTCCAGTGGGAGAAGGCGACGTTCTTGCCCTCGGGCCAGGCGGTGCCGTCGGTCTCCTTGAAGGGGGCCGCGATGAACTTGCCGAGCGACGAGTCGGGCAGCTTCGCCTTGGAGATCTGCTCGATCTGGTCGATCTGGTCCTTCGGCAGAGTGTCGCGATACCACATCAGTGTGTACCCGTGCTCGAGGTTGTGGACCAGGTTCGGGATCGGCGGCCGGTCCTCGGTCGAGTAGAACTTCTTGCCGAACGGCGCCCAGGTCGCGTAGTGGGGACCGGAGGACGGGGGCGACACCGGGTACGCGATGACCTCACCGTCCGGGCGGTGGTTCAGCGTCCCGTCGGCCTTGTCGTCGACGATTTTGTCGCACGAGGCGCCGGAGGCCGCGGTCCCGAACGACGACAGGGCCTGGTCGCGGGTCCGGGAGTCCTGGATCAGCTTGATCGCCGGGTAGGCGATGATCGCCAGGCCGACCACGATCGAGGCCGCGACGATGAGCAGGGTGCGGCGCTTGTCGGACCGGGCCTGGTCCCGCTGCATCTTCTCTACCATCTCGCGGCGCGACTGCTTCTGCGACGACGCTTTACCCACAGTGATTGGTCTTCCGATCCGGGCGGTCCGGCGCCGCCGTGCGGATGCAGTGTACGCAGCCCGCCTGAGAAGTTGCCTAGAAAGCTAGTCGGACCGTGAGCCGAACGTGACCGTCGCCTCACTGCCCGAACCCGTCCGGACGGCGACGCCGTAGCCCTCGGCGTGCAGGAGAACAGCCAGTCTCTCGGCGATGATGCCGACCGCGACCGGGTTCTCGCCGAAGACGACGACCGAGCTCTCCAGCACCTCCAGGTGCACGTCCACGTCGTCCGCGAGCAGCCCGTTCCACAGCGCCGGGTCGACCTCGCGCGGCGCTCCGGGCGCCGTGCGGCCCAGTACGGCGGCCCGCGCGGCCTCCCGCGTCCCCAGGCTGAACATGTCGTTCTCCGCGTCGCGCACCAGCGCCCGCGCACCCGGCCCGTCCTCGCTGACAGCCAGTACGACGTCCGAGAGCCCCCGCAGTACGGCGACCGGGACCCCGTCCGCCTTGCCCTTCACCAGCTCACCCGCCGACGCGATCTCGTCGGCCACTGCCGGCTCGGTCACGGCCAGCACGTTCCCGTGCGAGTCCGTGGACCCGCGCAGATCCTCCACCACCCGTACGCCGGCCGCCCCGATCGCCAGGTCGGTCTGACCGACGCGCCAGGGCCGCCCGAGCGTGTCCGTAACGACGACGCCGACGTTCACGTCGTACCGGGCCTTCAGAGCGCTGCGCAGCTCACGCGCCGACAGGTCGGGGTCGACCGGCAGCAGCAGCACCGTCCCCGGCGCGGTGTTCGACGTGTCGGTCCCCGCGGCGGCCATCACCAGCCCGTGCCGGGTCTGCACGATCCGGGTCTCCCCGCGCTGCGCCACGACCCGCACCAGCTCGGCGTCGATCGCGTCCTGCCGCGTGCCGGTGCTCAGGCGGCCCTCCGCCTTGCTGACGATCTTCGACGTGACCGCGACCACGTCGCCGTCGCGCAGGTCGGCCGCCTCGCCGATCAGGCCGGCCAGGTCGTCCCCGGCCGCCACCTCCGGCAGTCCGGTGACCGCGAAGATCTCCAGGTGCTTCCTCATCGGCGTACAGCCTCCGCCAGGCTCAGGGCCGCGTCGGCCATCGCCGCGGTCGTGGTCTCGTCCGTCATCCACAACGGCACCGCCTGGGCGTGAATTCCGGCGCCGGCGATCGAGTCGAGCTGGGCGGCGTCGGAGGTGTCGATCAGCCAGCCGTCGATCACGCCGTCGCGGGCCCGGGCGCCGTAGTACCGGGCCACCGCCGAGGCGGTCGACTCGACACCGACGGCCGCGAGCACCTTGTCGGCCATTCCACGGACCGGACCGGTGCCGATGATCGGCGACAGCCCGATCACCGGGGCCGCGGTGTCCCGGACCGCCTCGCGGATCCCGGGCACGCCGAGGATCGTGCCGACCGAGACCACCGGGTTCGACGGCGGCAGGATCAGGACGTCGCAGTTCGCGATGGCCTCCAGTACGCCGGGCGCCGGCTTGGCCTTCTCCGAGCCGACCGCCACGATCTGGTGCGCGGGCACCTCGGCGTGCAGCCGCACCCAGTACTCCTGGAAGTGGATCGCCTTCTTCGCCCCGGGACTGTCCGGGTCGTCGATCACGACGTGGGTCTCGACCCGGTCGTCGCTCATCGGCAGCAGGCGGACCGGCAGCTTCCACCGGGTGCAGAGCGCCTCGGTGACCGCGGTCAGCCCGTACCCGGCGTCCAGCATCTGGGTCCGCACCAGGTGGGTCGCCACGTCCCGGTCGCCGAGGCCGAACCAGGTCGGCTCCACGCTGTACGCCGCGAGCTCCTCCTTGATCACCCAGGTCTCGTCGTCTCGTCCCCAGCCGCGCTCCTTGGAGATCCCGTCGCCGAGGGTGTACATCACCGTGTCCAGGTCCGGGCAGACCCGCAGACCGAACAGGGTGATGTCGTCCGCGGTGTTCCCGATCACCGTGATGTCGGCGTCCGGTCGGGCCTTCAGCAGGCCGCGGAGGAAGGTGGATCCGCCGATGCCACCGGCCAGCACTGTCAATCGCATGGGAAGAGTCTGCACGAGTCGTCAATCGGACGAGCCACCGCACGACTATGCTGCCGTGGGTCCGAAGTGTGTTATCCGTCAGTTGCCTTGAATAATGCACGGCCCCCCAACATCCCGAGGAGCCCTCGTGGTCACCGACGCAACCAAGAAGCTCAGAGAGCCGGTCGCGTACATCCTTCTCGCCTTCGCCGGCCTGGTCGCCCTGGCCTCGCTGCTGCAGCTGTTCGTCGGCGGCGCGGGGTTCACCGCCTCCGCCAGCGGCGTCCGCGGCATCCTCACCCCGCTGGAGGTGTCCGGTCTGCTGCTCGCGGCGGCACCCGCCGTCGCGGTGTGGCTGGTGGCCGAAGCGGGCGAGCGCACCCCGAACGCCCGGACCGTCGCGCTCGCCGCGCTGATCGTCGTCGGCCTGACCGCCGTGATCCAGCTGATCGCGGTCTTCGCGATCTTCGGTTCGTCGAGCGACGCCGGCCCGAAGATCGCCGGCTTCCTGGTCGGCCTCGGTGGGCTGGCCCTGTACGGCGCCTCCGCGTACTACATCTTCAACACCTTCCAGACGCTGCCCGCCCCGGTGCGCGTCCCGAAGCCGGCCCAGCAGGGCCAGTTCGCCGGACAGGGCCAGGGCCAGTACGGCGGCCAGTACGGCGCTCAGGGTGGTCAGCAGGGCAACCAGTACGGCGGCCAGCAGGGCCAGCAGTACGGCGCCTACGGCAACCAGTACGACCAGGGTCAGGGCGGCCAGGCGCAGTACGGCCAGTACGGCGCCGGCGCCGCGGCCGGTGCGGCCGCGGGTGCGGCCGGTGGCTACGCGGCTGCTCAGCACGGCGACCAGCAGTGGCCGCAGGAGCAGCAGCAGTGGGCCGGCGCCGAGCCGGGCCAGCAGCAGTGGCCCGCCGCCGGTGACGACCAGTCGCAGGGCGACCAGCAGGCCTGGTCGGCTGCCGAGGCACAGGGCGTCGAGCCGACCCAGCAGTGGAGCCCCGAGGGCCAGCAGCAGTGGGGTGGCGCTGACGCGCAGGGCCAGCAGTGGCCGCAGGAGCAGCAGCAGTGGGGCGCCGACGGCGGCCAGCAGCAGTGGGGTGGCGCCGAGGCCTCGCAGTACGGCCAGCCGGGTCAGCCCGAGTGGCAGGGCCAGGAGCCGGCGCAGCACCAGGTCGGTCAGCAGGAGGCCGGTCACGACGCCGGTCTGCACGAGGCCGCCGCGCACGACGTAGCCGAGCAGCCGCAGCACGAGGCCGGTCAGGCCGAGGGCTGGTCGGAGCAGAACTGGCAGCAGGGTGGCCAGGCCTGGCAGGGCGAGGAGGCCGCACCGGCCGCCACGCCGCAGGCCCAGCCGGACGCCGACGCGGCCGACGAAACCCGCGTGGATCCGCGGGTTTCCGAGGCACAGGCCGACGACGCGAAGGACGACGACCAGCCGCAGCAGCCGGGCGGTCAGGGTCAGGCCGGCCAGCAGGGTTGGTGGTCGCAGCCGTCCTGATCGACGGCCCTGCCGGGCGCGAGTACTGCGGACAACGCATTCCCGCGCGGCAGGATCGTGCCAATCCTGGAACGGTTTCCGGTGGTTGACACCGCAGCGAAGAGTCCGAGAGGCCTGTGTACACAGGCCTCTCGTTCTTTTGCAGCCGTGTTGCGGATACCTCCAATAGCAGACCACGGCTTGACTTTCGTGGATTGCAGGAATGTAATTTCAACCGTGTCGTTCGTTGGACACTCGGTATCGGGGACCGTTTTCAGCACACAGAACGGTCGAGGTCAGGCATGTGGACCGCACTCCACATGTACAGGGGAACGAACAGGGTCGAGGAGGTCGTACCGTGACAGAAACGCTGATGGCGATTGTCGACGGTGAGGCGATCGAGGAGGAGCCGAACTGGCAGGAACGGGCGCTGTGCGCCCAGACCGACCCAGAGGCTTTCTTCCCGGAGAAAGGCGGTTCCACCCGCGAGGCGAAGAAGGTCTGCCTCGGGTGTGACGTCCGGGGCGAGTGCCTCGAGTACGCACTGCAGAACGACGAGCGCTTCGGGATCTGGGGCGGGCTGTCGGAGCGGGAACGCCGCAAGCTGAAGAAGAAGGCCGTCTAGACACGCACGGATCGACGGGCGTGGTGCCCTGCCACCCCGCCGTCGCCGAGGTTTGTCAGTAGCAAAACAATCGAACAAGACTTCCGCGTGAGGCCCCGGCCGGACTCTGTCCACCGGGGCCCGCGGCTGTGTACAGGGGCCTTCGCACTTCGCGTAAGGTGAGACCTCGCCGTGACCTCAGGGCCGCGGCAGGCCGATCCTTCCCCTTGAGGTGCAGCGCTCCTGATGGAACCCGAAGCTCCGGCCGGCTGGGACTTCTTCGACGCCGTCGACTTCCCGACCGGACTCACCACCGATCCCATGGGTCGCGCGCCGGTCCGGCACGTCGTCACCGCCGTCGTGGTCGGGCACGAGGGCGCCGCCTGGCTGCCTCGCCTGACCGAGGCCCTGTGGGCGATGGCCCGCCGCCCTGACCGACTGATCGCGATCGACACCGGTTCCACCGACGACACCGCCCAGTTGCTGGCCGAGATGCCCGGCGTCGAGCCCGTGGTCAGCCTGTCCGCCCGGACCGGCTTCGGGACGGCGGTCACCCGCGGCCTGGAAGCGGTCGGTTTCGCGCCGATCCCGTCCGCGCTCGGCCCGTACGGCGACGACGGCAACACCCCCGTCGTCGAGTGGCTCTGGCTGCTGCACGACGACTGCGCGCCGGCCCCCAAGGCGCTCGAACAATTGTTGCTTCAGGCCACTTTGTCGCCGGAGACGGGGATCTGGGGACCGAAGCTGCGGCTCTGGCCGCGCGACCGCGAACTGCTCGAGGTCGGCGTCACCACCTCGCTCGGCGGCCGTCGCGACACCGGCATCGAGGCCGGCGAGCTGGACCAGGGCCAGCACGACCAGCCGCGGCAGGTGCTCTCGGTGAGTTCGGCCGGGATGCTGGTCCGCCGCGACGTCTGGCAGGCGCTGCACGGGTTCGACCCGCGACTGCCGATGTTCCGCGACGACCTCGATTTCGGTTGGCGGGCCAGCCGCGCGGGCTTCCGCGTCGGCGTCGCACCGGACGCGGTCATCTACCACGCCCAGGCCGCGGCGACCGGCGAGCGCGCACTGGCCGGCACCCGCCGGCACGCGTATCAGTTGGACCGCGCCCACGCGTACTACACCGTCCTGGCCAACGCACCGGGCAAGCTGCTGCCGCTGCTGATCCTGCGCTTCCTGATCGGCACGGTCGTTCGCTCGGCCTGGTTCCTGATCGGCAAGACGCCGTCCGGCGCGGTCGACGAGTGGACCGCCCTGCTCGGCACGGTCCTGGCCGGCGGCTGGACCCAGGCCCGCAAGGACCGCCGCCGCCTCGACAAGGTCCCGTACGACGACATCAAGGGACTGTTCTCCCGGTCCGTGCACGCGCTGCGGCACAACCTGGAGGAGACCGGAAGCACGATCACCGAGCGGCTGCGTGAGGCCTGGGCCGACGAGCCCGAGGAGCAGGCGCCGACGTCGGCCCGCCGGGCCAAGAGCACGGCCCGGGTCGCGGTCGACCAGCCGCGCTGGCGCCGGCAGCTGATCCGCCGGCCGTTCCTGGTGGCGTGGGTCGTGCTCGCGGTCGGTGCGATCGTCGCCGCCCGCGACCTGATCGGCAGCGGCGTACTCCGCTCCAACCTGATGCTTCCGCCGCACGAAAGCCTCGCGTCCCTGTGGCACGCGGCGGCCGCCGCACCGGACGGCGTCACGCCGCCGGCCTGGCTGGCGCAGTTCTGGGCGTTGTCGACGATCACGTTCGGCCCGTCCGGCGCGACGAACGTGTTGCTGCTCGGCGCGATCCCGCTGGCGGCCTTGGCCGCGTGGGCGTTGCTGCGGGCCTTCGTCGTCGACCGGGTCGCTCGCGCGTGGGGCGCTTCGGCGTACGGGCTGGCGGTGTTCACGAACGGTGCGATCTCGCAGGGCCGGATCGGGACCGTGGTGGCGGCGATCGTGCTGCCGCTGCTCGGTGCCGCCGTGCACACGGTCGCTCGACGCCGGCGCGTGGTCATCCAGGGCAGCTGGCGAGCCGCGTGGTTCGCAGGGATCTGCCAGGCCGTCCTGTTCGCCTTCACTCCGGCGCTCGGTCTGTTGGTCGGCGTTGCCCTGGTCATCGGGGGCGTGCTCGGACTCGGCTGGCGTCGTCAGGGTCGGCAGTTGGTGTTCTCGGTGGTGCTCGGCCTGCTGTTGGTGCTGCCCTGGACGATCCAGCTGGTGCTGCACCCGTCACGCCTCGGCCAAGAGGCCGGTGGCCCGCCGACCGCAGGAGTCGGCCCGGGCGACAGCCTGGCCAACCTGCTGACCGGTACGCCGGTTGGCGCGCCCACGCCTTGGTGGTTCGCCGTACCGCTCATCCTGGTGGCTCTGCTGGCCCTCACGCGTGAGTCGCGGCAGCGGTACGAGCTGGTCGGCTGGTTCGCCGCACTGGCCGGGTTGGCCGGGACGCTGATCGCCAGCCGCCTCGGTGGCGGTAGCGGTCCGCTGATGTTCCTGATGACGGCCGGCTGGATCATGACCGTCACGGTCGCGTGGGACTCGGTGGGCAAGTCGACCGACCTGATCGCCCGGGGCGTGCTCGGGGTGGTGCTGGTGGCCTCGGTCGTGACGGCCGGCTTCTGGCTCGTCCGTGGTGACGACGGGCCGCTGTGGCGTGGACCGGCGCAGGACCTCCCGGCGTACCTGGTCTCCTCGCAAGGACCACCACAGAACGCGTCGATCCTGGTCGTCCGCAAGGACCCGACCAGTGCGACCCGGTTCTCGCTGGTTCGTGAGGGCGGGCCGCGGATGGGTGCGCTCGAAGCGGCGCCGAAGCCTGAGCAGACCAAGCCGATCACGGACGTGCTGTCCGCGCTCGGCGGCGGTGGCACGGGTGAGGAAGGGCGACAGCTCGCCGCGCTCGCCGTCGACTACGTTTACCTGCCGGCGCCGGTCGATCCGACGTTGATGTCGACGCTGGACTCACTGCCTGGCCTGACCAGGGCCAGCGCCGCCGATAACGACGCGTCCTGGCTCGTCGACCGGACGAAGATCGAGGGCAAGACCCCGGTCGAGTCCACGGTCCGCAGCCTGTGGCGGGTCCTCGGGATCATCGCCTGGCTGATCGCGCTGATCTTCTGCCTGCCGAGCGCGCGGCGGACCGTCGCCGTACCGCACGGCACCCACGCCCGGAGGAGCTCGTGACCAGCCTGCTGTCCGACCTCAAGTTCCGGATCGGCGCCTGCGTACTCGCGCTGGCCCTGGCCGGCGGCGTCGGCGTCGTGACGAAGCCGAAGGCCGCGACGACGCGCGCCGAGGGCGTCGAGGAGCCGGCCCGGACGGTCGTCAACCGGGCGGCTCTGGCCTGCCCGGTGCCAGGCGCGGGCGTGAAGACGCAGAGCCTGGTCAGCGCGGTCGCACCGACGCTTCCGGACGGTACGCCGACGGCGGCCGGTGACGAGGCGCCGCTGTCGATCTCCCCGCTGGACACGACCGCGAACCCGGTCGGCTCGGTGCTCACCCGCGGCCGGATCGCCTCGACGGCACCGACCAGTAAGCTCACGACCCTGGGGATCCAGGGCACGGGCCCGCTCGCGGCCGGTACGGCGGCGACCGCGACCACGACGGCGCCCGAGGGCGTGAACCGTGGGATGGCGAGCGTTCCGTGCGTCGTACCGGGGTCGGACTTCTGGTTCGTCGGTGCGTCCGGAGCGCCTGGCCGGCGCGACGTTCTGGTCCTGACGAACCTGGACAGCATCAACGCCGAGGTCAACGTCACGTTGTACGGACCGGCCGGGCAGCTGGACGCTCCGAATGCACGCGGCGTCGTCGTACCGGCGCGGGGGACGACCGAGATCTACCTCGGCCAGGTCGCGGCGGGTCAGCGCGATCTCGCGCTGCACGTCGAGTCGACCGGTGGCCGGGTCGCTCCCGCCGTCCGCGACAACGCGACCAACGGCAAGATCCCGGCCGGTGTGGACTGGCTGAACCAGTCGGCGACGCCGGCGGAGAAGGTCGTCGTACCGGCGATCGCTCCCGGTGGTGGGGTGCGGATCCTCACGGTCGCGAACCCGACCGACCTGCAGGCCACGGCGAACATCACGGTCAACGGGCCGAACGGGCCGTTCAAGCCCGCCGGGCTGTCGACGATGCAGATCCCGGCCGGGTCGGTGAAGGTGATCCGGCTGGAGAAGGTGCTGCTCGGCGGCGCCTCCGCGGTGACCATCACGTCCGACCAGCCGGTGACGGCGTCGGCGCGGGTGACGGACTCGACGGTCCGCGAGTTCGCGTCGATCGGCGCGACCGAGCCGTTGCGCGGTCCGGCGTACCTGGTGCTGCCGGCGCACGCGCAGCCTGCCGTGCTGCAGGTGACCGCGCCGGGTGAGACCGCCGGGGTCAAGTTCGAGCTGCGGGACGCGGCGAACAAGATGGTCCAGGCGCGGTCGGTGGATCTGGTCGGCGGCGCGACGACGCTGATCACGTTCAAGCCGCAGGCCAGGCCGACGTACCTGATGGTCGAGCAGCTGCGCGGGGACATCGTTGCCGGTGTCACGCTGATGCCGGCCGCCAAGCCGGACGAGGACGACGTCCCGCAGGTCGCCGTTTGGCCGCTGACGACCTCACTGGTCTTCCGCGCTCAGTTGGGCGCCCAGCCCGACGTCGGCGCGGCGCTGAAGTAGGTCAGTCCTCTTCGGCGTCGAAGTCCGGGTCGATCTGCTCGGGCGACAACGCCAGTACGTCGGCCAGCTCGAGCACCAGCGCTGAGCGGACCAGCCAGGCCAGCCCTGCGCCGGAGCGTTCGGCGCGGAGCTCGATCGGGCGGCGGAAGACGACGATCCGGTACGGCTCGTGCGACGTACCGCCGGTGGAGTGGGTGAGCGGGATCTCGCCCGCGTGGGCGTCCAGGTTCGGCACGTCCTCGATCGCGAACTCGACCCGGGCCACCACCTGCGGCAGCCGTTTCTCCAGCCGGGTCACCTCGATCGCGACCACCTCGTCGAACTGCGCGGCGGTGGACCGCTGCAGCGGGAGTCCGCGCGGCGCGAAGCTGCTCGGCCGGCTGATCGGCCCGAGCATGCCCCGGCCGTGCCGGTCGATGTGTCTGCGATGACGGCGAGCCTCGGTCACGCGCTCAGCCTAGTGGGGGTAACGTCTGGTCGTGAGCATCGCCAGGATCTGTTCGCGCGCCGCCTGTCATCGGCCGGCGGTGTCGACGCTCACGTACGTGTACGCCGACTCCACCTGCGTCCTCGGCCCGCTGGCCACCTACGCCGAACCCCACTGCTACGACCTCTGCGCCGACCACGCCGACCGGCTGACCGCGCCGAACGGCTGGGAAGTGATCCGGCTCGCTCCGGATCCGGCCGCCGCGGGTCCTTCGTCCGACGATCTCGAAGCGCTGGCGAACGCCGTACGGGAAGCTGCCCGGCCGTTACCGCCGCGCGACACCGGCCGTCCCGGCTCCAGCGCGCCCGGCGCTCCGGTCGAGGTCGCGCGGCGTGGGCATCTCCGGATGCTCCAGGACCCGAGCAACACGCAGAACCAGGGCAACACCGAACAGGCCTGATTCCCCGCCGCCCAGCCCGATGCGTCCGAAGAACCTCAATGCGTCCGAAGGACCTGAGGCTATAGCGCACCCTTCTTCGGACGCATGCAGATTCTTCGGACGCTGCGGGGTGGAACGTCGGGCTTTGGTGTTCGAATGTGTTTCGTAGCGTGGGATGAGGTTGACCGGGTCCTCAGGTACTGACAAGACTCCTGACCTGTGAACGATCAAAAACTACGGGTCGGAGTGGTCGGTCTCGGCTTTGCCGGGCGGACCGCACTCGAAGCGTTCTCGGAGCTGCCGGACGTCGAGGTGGTGGCGCTGGCCGGGCTGGAGAAGGACATCCTGGCCGAGCTCGGCGAGAAGCACCGGGTACCGCATCTCTACGAGAAGTGGGAGGACCTCCTGCAGGACGGCGGCCTGGACGCCGTCAGCATCGGTACGCCGACGCAGCTGCACGCCCCGATCGCGCTGGCCGCGCTCGAGCAGGGGCTGCACGTGCTCTGCGAGAAGCCGCTGGCCCGCACGGTCGACGAGGGTCTGGCGATGGTCGAGGCGTCGAAGAAGGCCGGCAAGGTGCTCAAGGTGATCTTCAACCACCGCGAGCGCGGCGACGTGGCGGCGCTGAAGCACCAGATCGACGAGGGCCAGCTCGGCCGGATCTACTACGCCAAGGCGCACTGGATGCGCCGCAACGGCATCCCCGGCATGGGCGGCTGGTTCACCAACCGCGAGCTGTCCGGCGGTGGCCCGCTGATCGACCTCGGCGTGCACATCCTGGACCTGGCGCTGCACCTGCTGAACGAGCCGACGATCACCACCGTCACGGCGGACACGTTCGCCGAGCTCGGCCCGCGTGGCCGGGGCAGTGCGAGCAGCACGATCCGGCCGACCGTCGACACGCTCGGCTCGAAGTTCGAGGTGGAGGACCTGGCCACGGCGTACCTGCGGCTCGAGGGCGGCGGCGCGCTGCAGCTCGAGACCAGCTGGGCGACGTACCGGGCCCCCGGCGATAACTTCGGCATCGAGCTGTTCGGTACCGAGGGCGGCGCCAAGATCGAGGTGCAGAACTACACCACCACGGACACGCTGCGGATCTTCACCGACGTCGGCGGCGTACCGGCCGAGGTCCGTCCGGCCACCGGTGCCGGACTCGGTCACCGGGCGGTGGTCAGCGAGTTCGTCGCGATCGTCCGGGCCGGCGACTGGACTGCCCACAACGGCTCGGAGGCTCTGCTCCGGACCCAGGTCATCGACGCCTGCTACGCCTCGGCGAAGGCGGGACGAGAGGTTGTGCTCAATGGTTAACGTCACGGTGTGGGGCGAGAACGTCCACGACCAGCGCGACGCGTCGGTCCAGAAGGTCTACCCCGACACGATGCACGAGACGATCGCGGCCGCCGTCCGGGCGCAGCTCGGCGACGACGTGAACGTGCGGACCGCCTGGCTGCAGCAGGAGGAGCACGGCCTGACCGAGGAGGTGCTCGCCGACACCGACGTGCTCACCTGGTGGGGTCACGCCGCGCACGGTGACGTCGACGACGCGATCGTCGACCGGGTGCAGCAGCACGTGCTGTCCGGGATGGGTCTGATCGCGCTGCACTCGGCGCACTTCTCGAAGATCTTCATCAAGCTGATGGGGACGACCTGCTCGCTCGACTGGCGCTCCGAGAACGACCGTGAGCTGCTCTGGACCGTCGCCGCCGGGCACCCGATCGCCCAGGGGGTCCCGCACCCGCTGGTGATCGAGCGCGAGGAGATGTACGGCGAGCTGTTCGACATCCCGCAGCCGGACGAACTGGTGTTCGTCAGCTCGTTCTCCGGCGGCGAGGTGTTCCGCTCGGGCTGCTGCTACCGCCGCGGTCAGGGCCGGGTGTTCTACTTCCGGCCGGGCGACCAGGAGTACCCGACGTACCACCAGCCGGGCGTCCAGACGATCCTCGGCAACGCGGTCCGCTGGGCGGCGCCGACCAGCCCGCGCCAGCTCCCGACCGTGCGCCACCGCAAGAACCCGGGATGGTTCGAGAACTGACCTAGGGGGTGTCTGGCGACTCCCCGCCTACGGCGCGGAGTCGCCAGACACCCCCTTGTCCACAGCCTGGGCGTGCCTGGTGAGCAGGGCACGCCCAGGGCCGGATAGGGTCCGTTCATGGTTGACGTAGCTGCCATCTTCAAGGCGTACGACGTACGCGGGGTCGTCCCCGACCAGTTCGACGAGGCGGTGGCCCGGGCGACCGGTGCCGCGTTCGTCGAGGTGCTGGACGTGCTCGCCGGTGCGGGGGCGGTCGTGATCGGCTACGACATGCGCCCCTCGAGCCCGGCGCTGGCGGCCGCGTTCGCCGAGGGCGCGGCCAGTACCGGGGTCGACGTGATCGACATCGGCCTGGCCTCGACCGACATGCTGTACTTCGCCTCCGGGCGGCTCCAGCTGCCCGGAGCGATGTTCACCGCGAGCCACAACCCGGCCAAGTACAACGGGATTAAGATGTGCCGCGCGGGCGCTTCGCCGGTCGGTGCCGAGTCCGGGTTGCGCGACATCGCGGACCTGGTCGCCAAGACCGTCGACGAGCCGATCCCGAGCGTTCCGGCACCCGGCAAGGTGACCCGCAAGAACCTGCTCACGGCGTACGCCGATCATCTGAACGACCTGGTCGACCTGAGCGGGAGCCGCCCGCTGAAGGTCGTCGTCGACGCGGGCAACGGGATGGGTGGGCACACCGTGCCGGCCGTCTTCGCCGGCGGGCCGATCGAGATCGTGCCGATGTACTTCGAGCTCGACGGCAACTTCCCGAACCACGAGGCCAACCCGCTCGACCCGAAGAACCTGGTCGACCTGCAGGCCAAGGTCGTCGAGGTCGGCGCCGACCTCGGGCTCGCCTTCGACGGCGACGCCGACCGCTGCTTCGTGATCGACGAGCTCGGTCAGCCGATCTCGCCGAGCGCGATCACCGGCGCCGTCGCCGTACGGGAACTGGCCAAGCACCCCGGCTCCGCGGTGATCCACAACCTGATCACCTCCAAGGCGGTGCCGGAGCTGATCACCGAGCACGGCGGGACGCCGGTCCGGGCGCGGGTCGGGCACTCGTTCATCAAGCAGCAGATGGCCGAGACCGACGCCGTCTTCGGTGGCGAGCACTCGGCGCACTACTACTTCCGCGACTTCTGGCGCGCGGACACCGGGATGCTGGCCGCGCTGCACGTGCTGGCCGCGCTCGGCGAGCAGGACAAGCCGGCCAGCGAGTTGTTCGCCGAGTACGAGCGGTACGTCGCTTCCGGCGAGATCAACAGCCGGGTCGAGAACGCGGCCGCCACGGTCGCCGCGATCGAGGACACCTACGGCGGCCGGGACGGGACTACCGTTGACCATCTGGACGGTCTGACGGTGGACGCGGGACAGTGGTGGTTCAACGTCCGCGCGTCCAACACCGAGCCGCTGCTGCGGCTGAACGTCGAGGCCGGGGACGCCGCCACCATGGAGCGTGTCCGGGACGAAGTACTGGCCCTGATCACCGGTGCACCGGTGGAGGAGAAGAACTGATGGCAGTGAACCTGGACCCCGACCTGCTGAGCATCCTGGTCTGTCCGAAGTGCCGTTCCGAGTTCCGCGTGGACGACGAGGCGAACGAGCTGATCTGCACGAACGCCGGCTGCGCGCTGGCCTACCCGGTGCGGGACGACATCCCCGTGCTGCTGATCGACGAAGCCCGTGAGACCAAAGAGGCCGAAACCCACTGATGAGCTCCTTCGACGACTCGCGGCTGGACGACCCCGCCGCCCTCGAGGCGACCGACCACCTGCTGCGCCGGCTCGCCAGTGCCGGAGCCCGCGTCCGGGCCGAGATCGACGCCGCCGAGGAGGTGCTGTCGAAGCTCGACTCCGACGGCTTCCGCCCGCGCGCGATCGTCGCGGCCGGCCGGGACGCCCGCCTGGTTCGCGCCGTGCTGGAGCCGGTCTGCCCGGTGCCGTTCGTCGCGTGGCCTGGTCCCGGCCTTCCGGGCTGGACCGGTCCGCTCGACCTGGTGATCGTGCTCGGCGGCAACGCCGCCGACCAGGAAGCCATGTCCGCCGCGTCCGAGGCCGTACGCCGGGGCAGCGGCCTGATGGTCGCCTGCCCGGAGGACTCGCCGATCGCCCAGGCCTCGGCCGGCTCGCGACACGCGATCCGTCTGCCGTCGCAGTCCGACGACCAGTTGGCCGCGGCTGTCGCCGTACTGCAGGGCCTGCACCAGATGGAGCTCGGCCCGGTCGTCGACGCGAAGGCCGTCGCGACGCTGCTGGACGACGTCGCGATCGAGTGCTCGCCGAACAACGACGTCGCGTCGAACCCGGCCAAGGACCTGTCGCTGATGCTGGCCGACGCGATGCCGCTGGTGTGGGGTGGGTCTGTTCTGGCCGCCCGTGCCGCGCGTCGTGTCGTCGAGGCGCTCCGGCTGGCCAGTGGCCGTCCGGCGCTCGCCGCCGACGCCGGACACCTGCTGCCGGTGCTGAACCAGCCGCCGCGTGACCTGTTCGCGGATCCGTTCGATGGATCCGACGACCTGCGTCCCGGGCTGGTCATCCTCGACGACGGTGTCGAGGACGCCGGTGTCGCTGAGCACCGTCGTCAGCTCGAGGAGAAGGCGGAGCGGAACGACGTGCGCGTGCACGTGGTCACGCAGGCGAGCGGTACGGACATCGCGCGGTACGCGGCGCTGACCCAGCACGGGCGGTACGCGGCGGCGTACCTGGGCATTGGCCTCGGCCGGTACGGGACCGAGGCGACCGAGACGCCGATCGTTCCGGGTAACCCGGCTGTCGACCCGGCTTGGTGAGTGCCGGCATGAGTGAGGCGTGAGGGACAGCGTGATGAGGGCGTGGGTGTCGGTGCGGCGAGGGGCTTGGGTGACGGCGTGGTAGCCAGACTGTCCAACACCGTGCGGGACTACGCGTGGGGATCGCTGACGGCGATCCCGGCGCTGCTCGGGGTCGAGCCGGACGGGTCGCCGCAGGCCGAGCTGTGGATGGGCGCGCACGAGTCGGCGCCGTCGGTGCTGCCGTCGGGGGAGTCGCTGTACGAGCTCGTGTCTTCCGCGCCTGCTGAGGTTCTGGGGGCGGAGACGGCCGAGCGGTTCGACGGGCGTTTCCCCTTCCTGGCCAAGATCCTGGCCGCGGCGCAGCCGTTGTCGATCCAGGCACATCCGTCGCCGGAGCAGGCCGTCGACGGGTACCGGCGCGACGAGGAGGCCGGGATCCCGCGGGACGCGGCCGACCGCAACTACAAGGACTCGTGGCCGAAGCCGGAGATCCTGATCGCGCTCGAGCCGTTCGACGCGTTGGTGGGCTTCCGGCCGCTGGAGCAGACGGTCGCGTTGCTGGAAGCGCTCGGGGCGGCGGGGCTGGAGGAGCTGACCGCGGCGCTTCGGGACGGGAAACTGCGTGAGGCGTTCACGGAGTTCATGAGCAACGACCGGGACGCGATCCGCCCGCTGGTCGCCGCGCTGGCTGAGGCCTGTGACCGCTACGTCGCCGCCAGCCGCTCTTCCGCCTCCGCCGACACCGCTTCCGCCTCCGCCGACACCGCTTCCGCCTCCGGCGCCGCCGCCTCCGCCGGCACCGCTTCCGGATCCGGCGGGGAGTTCCTCGTCGAGGCGGAGACGCTGGCCCGGCTTGCTGTGGACTTCCCCGATGATCCCGGGGTGCTCGCTGCCCTCCTGCTCAACCGGGTTCGGCTCGAGCGGTTCGAGTCCGTCTACCTGCCGGCGGGGAACGTGCACGCTTACCTGCGCGGGACCGGGTTCGAGGTGATGGCCAACTCGGACAACGTGCTCCGGGGTGGTCTGACCAGCAAGCACATCGACGTACCGGAGCTGGTCTCGGTGGTCGACTTCGAGCCGCTCGCCGACCCGCTGTTGCGCGGCACGGTCGTCGCGCCCGGCGTGACGGCGTACGAGACCGGCAGCCCGTACTTCGCCGTACGGCGGGTGGACCTCGACGGCGATGAGGTCGTCGTACCGGCCGAAGGTGCGCGGATCGTCGCGGTGGTGGACGGTGACGTCACGGTGGGTGCCGAGGGCACCGATGAGACCGAAGCGTTGTCCGGTGGACAGTCCGCGTTCCTCGCAGGACCCGAAGGACCCTGTACCCTGCGTGGTTCCGGCACGGCGTTCGTCGTGTCCGCTCGCTGATCTTTTGTAGCCCCCCTGAGTTGCTGGAGGACTGACCGACATGGCTGGTGGCGGTAACAAGGCCGTCGTCGCGGCACTGCTGGCGAACACCGGCATCGCGATCACCAAGTTCGCCGCCTGGGGCCTGACCCAGTCGGCCTCGATGCTGGCCGAGGCGATCCACTCGATGGCCGACGCCGGCAACCAGGTGCTGCTCCTGGTCGGCGCCAAGCGGGCCAAGCGGCAGGCCGACGAGCTGCACCAGTTCGGCTTCGGCCGCGAACGCTACGTGTACTCGTTCATCGTCGCGATCGTGCTGTTCAGCGTCGGCGGGTTGTTCGCGCTGTACGAGGGCTACCACAAGATCCACGACCCGCACGGGATCGACAACTGGAAGTGGGTCCCGGTCGCGGTGCTGGTGGCCGCGATCGTGATGGAGTCGTTCTCGTTCCGGACCGCGATCGTCGAGGCGAACAAGGTCCGCGGGCACGTGTCGTGGTCCCGGTTCATCCGCAACGCGCGCTCGCCGGAGCTCCCGGTGATCCTGCTCGAGGACTTCGCCGCCCTCACCGGCCTGGTGCTGGCGCTGATCGGCGTCGTCCTGACCCTTGCCACCGGCAACGGTGTGTTCGACGGTGCGGGCTCGATGGCGATCGGCGCGCTGCTGGTCGTGGTCGCGATCTTCCTGGCGATCGAGATGAAGTCCCTGCTGCTCGGCGAGTCCGCGACGCGGGAGGCGCAGCAGAAGATCATCGCTGCGATCGAGAGCGTGCCCGGCGTACAGAAGCTGATCCACATCAAGACGCTCCACCTCGGTCCCGAGGAGGTGCTGGTCGCGGCGAAGGTCGCGGTAGAGCCGGGCGCTGATGCTGCTGCTGTGGCCGCGGCGATCAACGCCGCCGAGGCGGCGGTTCGCGAGGCCGAGCCGATGTCGCAGCACATCTACCTGGAGCCGGACATCTACGTCGAGGGCTACGTACGAGAAGAGCGCCCGGCAGTCCCCGAGGCTCCTTCGCACTGACCTTCAACCCAGAACCGCCGGTCGCTCCGTGACCGGCGGTTCTTGCTTTACCGGGGGCGTTGGGCCGGCGGCGGCAGTACGCCCGATCGGCCCAGCCAGCGCAGTGCTCGCTCGCGGTCGATCTCTGCCGGGCTGGGGGGTGTCGTGAGGCGGCCGGTGCGGTAGCCCAGGTTGCGGAGGTCTGCGGCTACCGACGGTTCGGCCAGGGCTTTGAGGGCGAAGGCCAGGGCGGCCGGCGTCACGTCGTACCGGTGCTCCAGCTCGAGGGCGAGCTTGACGGCGGCGAGGTCGCGGTCGTCGTACTGGCGTTGGGCGGTTCGGCTGGTGCGGGGGCGGGGGAGCAGGCCGAGGGTCTCGCGGTAGCGGAGCATCCGGGCGGTCGTGCCCAGCAGTTTGGCGGCCTCGGTGATGCGCATGGCGATATCTTGACATTTAGCTGTCAGGAACGCCTACCCGGTACGGCACCCAGCGTGCCCTTACCGCTAGCCTCGTCGGCGAAGACTTCACCAACCGACACCCTCAGGGAGCGGCACCGCATGACGTTCGATTACAAGGTGGCAGACCTCGGACTGGCCGAGTTCGGTCGCAAGGAGATCCGTCTGGCCGAGCACGAGATGCCGGGTCTGATGGCGATGCGCGCCCAGTACGGCGAGAGCAAGCCGCTGGCCGGCGCGAAGATCATGGGCTCGCTGCACATGACCATCCAGACCGCCGTCCTGATCGAGACGCTGACGGCGCTCGGCGCCGAGGTGCGCTGGGTCTCCTGCAACATCTTCTCCACCCAGGACCACGCGGCCGCCGCGGTCGTCGTCGGCACCGACGGTACCGCCGACGCCCCCGCCGGTGTCCCGGTCTTCGCCTGGAAGGGCGAGACGCTGGAGGAGTACTGGTGGTGCACCGAGCAGGCGCTGAAGTGGCCGGGCGGTGAGGGTCCGAACATGATCCTCGACGACGGTGGCGACGCGACCATGCTGGTCCACAAGGGCACCGAGTTCGAGAAGGCCGGCGCCGTGCCGGACCCGTCGACCGCGGAGTCCGAGGAGTTCGCCGTCGTGCTGTCGCTGCTCGGTCGCACGCTGACCGAGGACCCGCAGCTGTGGACGACCATCGGCCAGGGCATCAAGGGTGTCACCGAGGAGACCACCACCGGCGTGCACCGGCTGTACGAGATGCACAAGGCCGGTTCGCTGCTGTTCCCGGCGATCAACGTCAACGACTCGGTCACCAAGTCGAAGTTCGACAACAAGTACGGCTGCCGCCACTCGCTGATCGACGGCATCAACCGCGCCACCGACGTCCTGATCGGCGGCAAGGTCGCGGTCGTCGCCGGCTACGGTGACGTCGGCAAGGGCTGCGCCGAGTCGCTGCGCGGCCAGGGCGCCCGCGTCATCGTGACCGAGATCGACCCGATCTGCGCGCTGCAGGCCGCGATGGACGGCTACCAGGTCACCACGCTCGAGGACGTCGTCGGGATCGCCGACATCTTCGTCACCACGACCGGCAACAAGGACGTCATCACCGCCGACCACATGGCGCAGATGAAGCACCAGGCCATCGTCGGCAACATCGGCCACTTCGACAACGAGATCGACATGGCCGGTCTGTACAAGACCGCCGGGGTCGAGCGGGTCACCATCAAGCCGCAGGTCGACGAGTTCCGCTTCGCCGACGGTCACACCGTGATCATCCTGTCCGAGGGCCGGCTGCTGAACCTCGGCAACGCGACCGGGCACCCGTCGTTCGTGATGTCGAACTCCTTCACCAACCAGGTGCTGGCGCAGATCGAGCTGTTCGTGAAGACCGCCGAGTACCCGACCGACGTCTACGTGCTGCCCAAGCACCTCGACGAGATGGTCGCCCGCCTGCACCTCGGCGCGCTCGGCGTGAAGCTCACCGAGCTCACCAAGGAGCAGGCCGAGTACCTGGGCCTCCCGGTCGAGGGCCCGTACAAGTCGGACCACTACCGCTACTGAGTTCCACGCGGTACGCCGTACCGAACGCTCGCGAAGGCGTCCCACCCTCAGGGTGGGGCGCCTTCGCGCTGTCGTGCCTGTGGACGATTGGTTCGCGGGGGACCCGGTCGGGCTGGCAAGGTATGGCGGACCGGGTGAGAGGAGGACCGCTGGTGCCTGACGTGTTCGCCGGACGGTTCGAACTGATCGACCCGATCGGCGCGGGTGGGACCGGTACGGTCTGGCGCGCGTGGGACCGCCGGCTGGAGCGGCTGTGTGCTGCCAAGGTGTTGCGCCAGCGGCATGCCGGGGCGCTGCTCCGCTTCGTCCGTGAGCAGGGTCTGCGGCTCGACCACCCGAACATCCTCAGCCCCTACAGCTGGGCCGCCGACGATGATCAAGCACTGCTCGCGATGGACCTCGTCGGTGGTGGTGCCGTCAGCAACCTCCTCGCTGACTTCGGCCCTCTGCCCGATCGGTACGCCGCTGAGCTCCTCGCTCAGCTCCTCGGTGCTCTGGTGCAGGTGCACGCCGCCGGTCTCGTCCACCGCGACATCAAGCCGGCCAATCTCCTGCTGGAAGCCACCGGCACCCGGCCGCCGATCCTCCGCCTGAGCGACTTCGGCATCGCCTTGTCATTGGGCGAACCCCGCCTCACCCACCAAGGCGCCCTGATCGGCACTCCCGGCTACCTCGCCCCGGAGACCCTCGCGGGCTCACCACCTGCCGTATCGCAGGACTTGTACGCCGTGGGCGTCACCGCCTGGCAACTCCTCACCGGCGAGGAGCCGCCCACCACGCATCCACTCCCAGCGCCCGCTGCCCCCACTCCGCTGTGGACTCTGATCGAGCCGCTGCTCTCGGACGGCCCCGAGGACCGCCCGTCAGCGGAGTCCGCCCTGGCGACCTTGGCTGCCTTGCTCGCAGACCCACTCCACCTCCCAGCCCAAACAGCCGACGAAGAGCCCATCGAGGTCTTCGACCACCTCCCACCGCTGCCTCCCAGCCACCAGCACCTGGCAGCCGTCGGCGTACCTTCCACCTCCAACGCCGCAGCCGAGCCGACGGGGTCTGCAGCAGCTTCCAACGCTGCATCCGAGCCGGCCGCGTCCGCAGCAACCTCCAGCGCAGCGTCGATCGCGGCCGGGCACCCTGCATCCGCTCCAGCCACTCGCGGCCGACCCGTGCCGGCCAACCCGCCGACCGACTCCCGCGACACCACACCGGCCGGACCAGGCGCACAACCCGCCGCAGCCCCCGACGCCGGACGGGTCGCAGGTCCGCGCCCCGGACCGGCCGCGGAGGCGAGCGATGACACCCGCCGGAGTACGCCGCTCGAGCCGCCTGCCGCACCACGCGATGTGGCACAGGCCGGTCCGAGTGGCGAGTCACCTGCTGAAGCGCGTCCCGGCGCGGACGCGGAGTCGCGTGCTGAAGCGAGTGCCTCGCCGGGTGGAGAGACCGGGCGGACCACGTCGGCCCGGTCGGCCGCCGTACCTCGGGAGCAGAAGCACGCCGGAGCTGCCGCGGAGTCGCGTGCGGGTGGGTCGCCGAGTGGGGAGACCAGTCGGAGTGCGTCGGCAGATGCAGGCGTCGTGCGGGGTGGGACTGCGGGGCGTGGGAGAACGGCGAGTGGGGTGCTCTCGCGGCGGGTGGTGGTTGGGGTTTTGGGGATCGTAGTGGTGGCGGGGGCTGGTGGGTGGTGGTTGCTGGACGGGCGGCCTGAGGACGGGACGCCGTCGTCGGGGGACTCTTCGGTGACTCCGACGCCGAGTGTGACTCCGTCGGAGACTCCGCCGGTGGTGCCGACTGGGCCGGTGACTCGGGTGCCTAATGCGGCGGTGACTTTGGGTGGGGGGTGTGGGTGGCAGGAGGCGGGCAGTGTGGAGACGACTGCTGACGGCACTCGGGTGGAGTGCCGTCAGCAGGGGAGTGGCTATCGGTGGGTCAAGGTCAGCTAGGGCCGGCCGTAGGGCGGCTGGTTGTTGGGGCCGGCTGGGGGCTGGGGGTAGCCGGGGTTCTGTGGGTACGCCGGTGGCGCGACCTGCTTGGTGCGGCGGCGGAGTAGGGCCGTCAGGAGCGTGGCCAGCGCGACCAGTACGGCGGCGCCGGTGATGATCCAGGGGAGGTTGGACGACGAGGAGTCGTCGGTGGGCGGGGTCTGCGGCGGGACCTCGGCGGTGGTGCTGGTCGACGGGGTGGGCTCGGTGGGAGTGGCCGACGGGGTTTCGGTCGGCGTCTCGCCGGTGGAGGCGCCGTACTGAGGACCGGCGACCTTGTCACCGGCGACCGCGACGTCGATGGTGACGGGGACTCCACCGGCGGGAGCGTCGCCGTACGCAACGCCCAGGCTGGCGACGATGTAGTACCAGCCGTCGACGCTGGCCTTGCGCATGTCGGAGTTGTTCGCGTTGCGGTTCAGGTAGACCGCGCGCGGGGTGGCGATCGGCTTGCCGTTGGTCGGGAGGACCTTGGTCTTGCCCGTGTACGCCGTGGTGTCGAACTTGATCTCCGCCCGCACCGGACTGAACAGACCCGTCCGGATGTTCGCGGTCGCGCCGTCCGGCCGACCGGCGAACGTGACTCGGTACGCCAAGCCCTGACCCCAGTCGAGCTTGACGCGGTAGAACAGCTGCTCGCCGTAGTAGATCGTTTCGCCGTACCGGCCGCCCCCGCCGAGCGTCGTCGCCTAGTTGAACGAGCCGCCGCCGCGAACCGCCTTGACCCCACCGGCCGGCGGCTGCGCGAAGTCGACCAAGCTCGTCTGCGCCGGCTCGCCGAGGCTGCCGGCGACCGGCGGCTCGATCCGCAGTTGCAGCTCGACCGGCACGCGGTCGGTGCCGCCGCCGCGGGCGTCGCGGGTCACGCGGAACACGTACTTGCCCGGGGCGCTGCAGGCCTTGGTCTTCGACGATCCCGCGACCGTGCCGTTCCAGCTGAGCACGGTGGTGAGCGAACCGCCGTCCTTGGCGCGCGTGTTCAGCTCGCGCTGCGACTCGTAGCAGTCGGCGCCGCTCGGGCCGGTGATCTTGATGTCGACCACCTCGATGTCCCGCGGGTTGCCGCGCGGGAAGACCGCGGTGGCGGCGAAGTACGCCGTGTCGCCGGCCTTGAGATCGGCGGCGTAGAAGCGCTCCTCGACCGGGTCGATGGTGTCCAGGTACTGCCCCGGGGTGACCGTCGGCGCCGTGAACGGATCGCCCGTCCCGGTCACCGGCTTGCCCGTCGGCTCGTAGTGCCGCAGCGCGCGCTCGGTCACACGACCCAGTACGCCGAGCAGCGAGTCGGCGTCGGCCGCGTCGTGGTACGTGCCGCCGGTGTTCTGCGCGATGCAGGCCAGCTGGGCGCGGGCCTTCGCGTCGACCCGGAAGCCGATGGTGTGGACGTGCAGGTCGACGCCCTGCTGGTGCAGCTCTTTGGCGACCTCGCAGGGCTGCGGCGGCGCGCAGGTGTCCTCACCGTCGGAGACGAGCACGACCGAGCGCTGGCCTTCCTTCGGCAGCTGGGCGGCCGCCGTACGGAGAGCCTGGCCGATCGGCGTGTAGCCACTGGCCTTGGCGGCCGCGACCGCGCGCGCGAGGGCCGGCTTGTTCACCGCGCCGACCGGCTGGACGACGCGGACGTCCTTGCAGCCGGCGGCCTTCTCCGAGCCGCCCGAGCCCGTGCCGGCGCCGTAGATCGCGAGGCCGACCTGGGCCTCGGCGGGCAGCCCGTCGACCATCGAGCCGACGGCGCGCTTGGCGGCGTCCATCCGCGTCCCGCTGCCGCCGACGTCGCGGGCGGTCATCGAGCCGGAGGAGTCGAGCACGACCATCACCGGCGACAGCTCGCCCTCGGCGGCCGCGGGCACGGCGTTCACGAACGTTAACGCGGCGGCCAGGGCGGTCAGCGCCGCGAGGGCGGAAGTCCGTCGTATCATGAGGTTCTCCAGGGGATGCGGGCGGTGACAAGCAAGAATCTACCGTTTGCATTCGCAATTTACAAACAGTAATCCGGAGGTGTGGTGAGCGACGCGCACGAGCGCAACCTCGAGCTCCAGCAGCAGTGGTACGGCGAACCGCTGGGCTCCCGTTTCCGGCGGCTGCTCGACCGGCTCGCGCTGTCGCAGGCCCAACTCGCCGGCGTACTCGGCCTGTCCGCGCCGATGCTGTCACAGCTGATGTCCGGGCAGCGCGCCAAAATCAGCAATCCGGCGGTGCTGTCGCGGGTGATGCAGCTGGAGGCGATGGTCGGCGAGCCCGGGTGGGACGCGACGCCGGCAGCCGAACGGGAGCGACGCCTCGACGAGGTTCGCGCGGCGAAGCAGACGACGCTGACGCTCGATCCAGGTCGCGAAGTATCGCAGGAACCGGCCGATCCCGTGGCGATCATCCAGTCGCTGCTGCGCGACCTGGCGTCGGCGTCCGAGCTGGAGGGCGCGGCGAAGCTGCTCGACGAGCAGTACCCCGACCTGGCCGAGGCGTTGCGCGTCCTGGGCGCCGGCCGCACGCAGGACGCCCGGGCGTACTACGCGAAGCTCAGGCGGTAGTTGCTCAGCGCAACGACGAGGTCAAGTGGTCCGGTACCGGTCCCTCGGAGTGGACCTTCAACCGGTGTCGGTTCGGCCGCAGGCTGGGAGCATCCGCGGCGCACCCGCGCCGGACGAAAGGAGCTCTGCCGTGGCGTCATCCGTGCTCGACATGTCGGTGTCCCTCGACGGCTACATCGCCGACCTCGACGACTACCTCGGTGGCGAGGACGACCACCGGCTGCACAACTGGCCGGACGCGGACTTCCTCGACGAGTGGAACGCCTGCGGGGCGGTGGTCGCCGGGCGGCGGACCGCCGAGCTGATGGATCACTGGGGTGGTTCCCACAACGGCGTGCCGCTGTTCGTCCCCAGCCATCGGCCGCCGAGTCCGGCCGCGCGGTGGGGGTATCCGCTGGTGACCTACGTCCGGGACGGGATCGCCAGTGCGATGGCGCAGGCGAAGGCCGCTGCCGGGGGCAAGGACGTGCAGGTGCGCGGTGGGTACACCGGGCAGCGTGCGCTCGAGGCCGGCGTACTGGACGAGATCCAGGTCCACCAGATCCCGGTCCTGCTCGGTCAGGGGCACCGGTTGTTCGATGTCCTGCCGTCGCTGGTCGAGCTCGAGATCGTTCGGGTCATCGATACGCCGGAGGCGACTCACCTGCGGTATCGCGTGCGTCGACAGTGACCTCGGGGAGGTTCGGGATCGGCGCCGTCGCCGAGGTGAGGGTGAAGCGGTCGTCGGTCTCGTCGAGGGTGGCGAGGAGGCGGGTGCCGTCAGCAAGGATCACCGTCCACCAGCCTGGCGGCTCGGTGTCGCCGTACAGGACCATCGCCTCGAAGTGCGTGGCGAAGCGGGTCGCGAAGTCGAGGTGGTCGACGTGGCGGGCTCGGGCGGTGTCGACGCCGACGCTGAGTGAGATGGCGAAGTGGCCGAGCACCGGTTCGAAGGTGCTGAAGGTGGCGAAGACGAGGTCCTGCGGTACGTCGCGGAGCTCGATCTCGACGCGGTCGGCGGGGGCGACGAAGAGGTCGGCCTCGGGGACCGCCAAGGTGTCGAGCAGGAAGGACCGCAGCGCCGGGACCTCGACCGCGCGCGACGACAGCAGGTCGTAGCCTCCGCCGCTCATCGGATCGCGGTGAAGAGGTGCTTGTCGGCGACCTGGCCGAGCACGGCGACCTCGGCGAAGCCGGCCGCGCGGAAGGCCTCGACGGTGTCGGTCAGCGTGATGTCGCGGCCTTTGTGGCGGTCCTCGAAGCGTTCCTCGCGCTCGGCGAGCAGGTCGGTGAACGCGGGCTCGGTGGCGGCGGCCTTCCACCAGGTCTCCCAGTCCTCGACGCCGTTCGCGTGCGAGGCGGACCAGATCTCGTCGCGCAGCTCGACGGCGAGCGCGTCGAGGCGGGGGACCTCGGTCGGGCCGAGGCGCATCGTGTCGGCGTTGAGGAAGACACCGCCGGGGCGGATGCGCTCGGCGAGAGTCCGGGCGAGCTTCTCCAGATCCGCGGGGTCGAGCCAGTGGAGGGCGGTCGCCGAGCAGACCGCGTCGACGGGCTGATCACCCAGTACGGCGTCCCACCCGGCGGCGCGGAGATCGGCCTCGACAAAGGTCACCCGCTCGGAAGCCACCGCCTGCTGGGCGATCTCGAGCAGGAACGGGTCGAGGTCGACGCCGGTGATCCGGGCGTCCGGGAAGCGCGTGGTCGCGCGGGCGGAGATCGAGCCGGGGCCGCAGGCGAGGTCGACGAAGCGTTCCGGCGTACCGGCCAAGCGCTCGACGATCTCCAGCATCAGCGCGAACTGCTCCTCGCGGTCGGGGAGGTAGCCGGCCTGCTGGTCGTCCCACCGCTGAAGCCAACCGGTCCAGTCAATTCCTAGCTGCGACATGGTCGCAAGACTAGAACCACTGGCTGGATTCCCCGCTGCCAGGGGCGTGCCAGCCCTGGGGATTCACCTGCTCACCCCGAGGTTGTACCGGCGGAGGAACAACAGGTGCAGGAGGTCCGCCGTACGCAGGTGGGTGCTGTGTGTAAGGACTCGGTGGCGCGAAAGGTCCTGTGTGGGCCAGCGGGCGGGCCGCGGCCAAGCGGTCCAGCTCTCGGCGGCGACGTTCAGCCAGTACGGCGGACAGAAACGCCGGCGAGCTGATCGGCACCGGCGGCCCGGGCGCGGTGAGACCGCCGACCTTGAACGCCAGCGCGTCGCCCAGAGCGACCTGCGCGGCAGGCTCCAGCTCCTTGTAGCGGGCCAGGTACTCGCGGGAGGTGTTGGCGAGGTCGTCCGAGAGCCGCGACAGCTCCAGCGACTGCGCCCACTGGACCAGATGCCCAGGAACGAACAACGGCGGCGACGCCATCGGCTGGTGACGCTCGCGGATGACGACCGTGCCGGCGACCATGTCGCCGATGCGTTTGCCCTGCTTGTTCATCAGGCTCGCGACGATCCCCGGCCCGGCCGCGAACCACGGCGCGAAGTCGACGAAGATCCACAGCAGCGACCGCACCAGCGCGTGCCGGAAGCGGATCGAGCTGCCGTCGTCGCGGACCACGCGCAGCCCGAGCAGCATCTTGCCGACGGTCTTGCCGCGGGTCAGCGTCTCCATGACGACCCGATAGCCGACCAGGACCAGCAGCAGTACGACGAACACCAGCGCCGCGCCGAGCGCCTCACTGGCCCCGCCGAGCAGGAACCCGAACAGTGTCAGGAACAGCACCACCAGCGCGATCACCTGCAGCGTGAAGTCGATCGCGCACGCCAGCGCCCGGGTCGGCATCCGGGCGATCCGCACCTGGAGGACAACCGCTTCCCCCGTGACCAGCTCAGCCACCCTCGCCCCCTCCCACAACTCCCGAGACAGCTAGTGTCGCCTATCCCAGGTCATTCGACCCCGGAATGCGCGACACTCGACCAGGGCAGACGACCGGAAAGGCGGGGGGATGGACGTCGAGGCGTACGTGTCGGTCCACCAGCCACAGTGGGACCGGCTGGCCATGCTCACCCGCCGTCAGCGTCGGCTGACCGGCGCGGAGGCCGAGGAGCTCGTGCAGCTCTACCAGCGCGTCGGCACCCACATGGCCGCGCTGCGAGCCGCCGGTGCCGATCCGGTCACGGTCGGTCGCCTGTCCGGCCTGATTGCCGACGCACGCGGTGCGGTGACCGGTGCGCAGGCTCCTGTCTGGCGCGACATCTCCCGGTACTTCCTGGTCAGCTTCCCCGCCGCGCTGTACGTGTCGCGGCGCTGGTGGCTGACGATCGGCCTGCTGTTCTACCTGGTCGCCGCCTGGGTCGCGTGGCGGATCCTCGCCCAGCCGGAGGTCCTCGGCTCGGTCGCGCCGCCGGAGGCGATCCAGCAACTCGTCGACAAGGACTTCGCGTCGTACTACTCCGAGAACCCGGCGCAGGACTTCGCGCTGCGGGTCTGGATCAACAACGCGACCATCTGCGCCGCGGTGCTGGCGATCGGCGTACTGATCGTCCCGGTCGCCTTCGTCCTGTGGAGCAACGCGACCAACCTCGGCGTCAGCGCCGGCGTGATGATCGGGCACGACAAGGGCGACGTCTTCTTCGGCCTGATCACGCCGCACGGCCTGCTCGAACTGACCGCCGTCTTCGTCGCGTCGGCCGCCGGTCTTCGCCTCGGCTGGTCCTGGATCGCGCCCGGCCCGCGGACCCGCATGCAGGCACTGGCCCAGACCGGTCGCGCGACGGTCGGGATGGCGATCGGCCTGGCGGTGATCCTGCTGATCACCGGCATGATCGAAGCCTTCGTCACGCCGTCGCCGCTGCCGACCGCCGTCCGGGTCGGGGTCGGCGTCGTCGTCGAGGTCGCGTTCTTCGTGTACGTGTGGACGCTGGGGCGTCGCGCCGTACGGGCCGGCGAGTACGGCGACGTCGAGGAAGCCGATCGCGAGGCGAGCGCGCCGGTCTCGGCCTGATCGTTTGCGAGTGGGTACGGGGTCCTGAAGACGGGGACCGCCAGCCACGTCGTGAGGAGCAGGATGAGAACCGCCAGTCAGGCCCAGAACAGCAAGGTGTACGACTACGCGATCACCGTCGGTTTGGTCGCGTACGGCGTCGTGTACCTGCTGGTCGCGTGGATCGCGCTCCAGCTCGCCTGGGGCAAGTCGTCGGAGGAAGCGTCCCAGTCGGGCGCTCTGCAGGAGCTCGCCGACAAGCCGCTCGGCACGGTGTTGCTCTGGGTGGTCGGGCTGGGCCTGTTCTCCCTGGTGATCTGGAAGGCGCTCGAGCTCGCGTACGGGCATCTCGACACCGAGAAGGAGGTCTCCTCGGCCGGTCGCCTCGGCATGTACCTGGTGCTCGGCATCAGTGCGATCAAGGTCGCCGTCGGGTCGAGCGGTGGCAGCAGCAGCGGGCAGCAGTCGATGACCGCCAAGCTGATGGAGAACGGCGCCGGTCGCGTGCTCGTCGTACTGATCGGGCTGGTCATCATCGGGGTCGGTATTCGCCAGCTGTACAAGGCGTACAAGACGAAGTTCACCGAGGACCTGGTCGGTGGGGTCTCCAGGACCACGATCAGGCTCGGCCGGATCGGCTACGCCGCCAAGGGCGTCGCGTTCGTCATCGTCGGCGCGCTGTTCGCCTGGGCCGCGATCGACTACGACCCGAGCAAGGCCGGCGGGCTCGACACCGCGATGCGCACGATCAAGGACCAGCCGTTCGGCGCCGTACTGCTGACGATCATGGCCCTCGGCCTGGCCTGTTTCGGCGTCTACTGCTTCAGCTGGTCACGCAACGCCAAGCACTAGAGGGTGCCTCCCGTGGTCTGGTGAGCCAGGTTGGACGCCGGACCACGGTGGAAGGCGCGGATCCGGTACGACGCCTTGCGCTCGGCCGGCAGCGTGCTCAGCTCGGTGAAGGTCGCGTCGCGGTCGATGAACCCCGCCACCCGGTACGCCGGTTGGCCGTCCGGCCTGATCTCCAGCAGGAAGCCGTCCTCGTCGGTCGCGTTGTCCTTCCAGGTCACGCGGACCTGGTCGGCGCCGGCCGACTTCACCGCGACCTCGGTCGGCGCACCGTTGGCGCCGTTCGCACCCCTGAAAATCGTTGCTGACGGCAAGTGAACCGCCACCGGCTCGGACACCGGACCGAGCACCGGCGTCACCCGGTAGTAGAACGGCGTCTTCGGCATCAGATCGGGGTGCTCGAACGTGTGCTCCCCAGGCGCGAGAACGTTCAGAATCGTGTATCGGCCCTCGGGCTCGGTGGCGAACTCGACGATCGACCCGCTCGCTTCCTCGGGCAGACCCGACCAGTCGAGCGTGATGTCGACCGGCGAGGTCAAGGTGGCGTTGAGCTGCAGAGCGGCAGGGCCGGCCGGCTGACCGGTTGACGAGCAACCGGTCAGCGCGGCCAGCACCAGCGCCGTGACGGCGAGTCGGAGCACTACTTCCGCCAGAACTTCACGCCGCTCCAGACCGTGGTGATCGGGCCGGCGCCGCTGTCGGTCCGGTACGAACCGAACTTGTCGTAGAAGTTGCCGCCGGGGCTGCCCATACTGTGCTTCTGCGAGCCGTTGATGTACGTCCGGTGGCCGCTGCCGACGACGTGGACGGTGTTCACGCGGACCGTCGTACCGACCGGAGCGGCGCCGTTCTGGATCGTGTCGCCGCCGACCCGGTACAGCCGGCCGCCGCGCTCGACGGCGAGCATGAAGAACGGCCCGGCCGCGCTCTCGTTGAAGGTCTGCTTCAGCGAGATCCGGGTGCCACCCATCGAGGAGATCCGGAAGTAGCCCTCGAACTGGCGCGAACCGCTGGAGTACGTCGCGTACCGGCGTTCGGCGCGCTGGTCACCGCTGCCGGTCGAGCAGGTCAGCTGGAAGGTCAGGCCGTTGATCTGGCCGCAGCCGCGTTCCTGCTCGGTGAACGACGGCGAGTACGACGTCCAGCCGCCGGGCTCGACCTCGGCGGAAGCGGTCGGCGCCGTCAGCGCGGCGCCGCCGAGCGTCGTACCGGCCACGGTCAACGCCGCGCAGAACGCGCGAAGAATTCGTTTCATCTGTGCACCTCGTCGGAAAGTCATTGGGGCGGGAATCACTGTCCGCGTACGCCCGCTCACTGTAGGGCAAACGCTTACCAGTGCGACAGAGGTCTAGATGGGAATTTGTGGAACCGAGTTCCATTCAGCGCCGGACGCGGTACCGGAGGTGCGTCGCGTCCTGGCCCTGCGCGACCTGGAGGGGTTCGAGCTCGATCTGGCCGGGTTCGAGGTGGTCGAAGAGGCGACGTAGTGGACGTTGGGCCAGCCGGCGACTCCGCGGCCGGCTGTGGCGGCTGAGGATGTAGATCTGGATGCCGTCGTGGTGGTCGCCGCTCCAGCCGTGGGCCGCCTCGAACGTGCCGCGACCGGCGATGACCGCGCCGGTGCTCATGAAGTCGTCGTACACGGCGCGGTCGGCCTCGCCCATGCTGTCGGGATCGTTCAGCACGCCCCACTCGTGCAGCCGGGCGCCGCCGTCGCCGAGACCGTTCTCGTAGGTCTCGTTCGGCCCGGCGACGAACCCGTCGAGGGACATGGACATGTAGAGCACGGTCGAGGACATGCGGGCCTTCTCTCGCTCGGCGGTAGCAGCAGTATCACAAGTGCCTACGCCAACTGAGTAAATCATTGACATTGCTTGAAGAACTGGTGTTGCTTTCTCTCTAAACGGCGCTCTGGTGAGAGGTGCGTGGCGTGATGAGGAAGTGGTTCGCGGGGCTGGCGGCGGTGGGGCTGCTGGCGGTGGGGACGGCGCCGGCGCAGGCGGCGGAACCGGACAAGCCCAAGGTCGTGCGGGTGGGCGCGACACAGTCGATGGACTCGATGAACCCGTTCCTCGCGGTGCGGCTGGTGTCGACGTCGATCCACCGCTGGACCTACGGGTTCCTCACCGTGCCGGACGCGAAGACGCTGCAGCCGAGCCCGGACCTGGCCGAGTCCTGGACGACCTCGCCGGACGGACTGACCTGGACGTTCAAGATCCGCCAGGCCAAGTGGTCCGACGGCCAGCCGATCACGGCCGACGACGCGGCCTGGACGTTCAACAAGATGATGACCGACGACGGCGCCAAGACCGCCAACGGTCCGGCGGTGGAGAACTTCGCCAGCGTCAGCGCCGCCGGTCAGGACCTGACGATCAAGCTCAAGGCGCCGCAGGCCTCGATGCTGGAGAACCCGGTCCCGATCGTGCCCAAGCACGTCTGGGAGAAGGTCGGCGACATCGCCAAGTACGACGCCGAGACGTACCCCGCGGTGACCAGTGGTTCGTACATCCCGGTCGAGCACAAGAAGGACCAGTACGTGAAGCTCAAGGCCAACCCCGAGTACTGGCGGGGTGCGCCGAAGATCGACGAGCTGCAGGTGATCTTCTACGACAACCCGGCGGCCGCGGTGGTCGGCCTGAAGAAGGGTGACATCGACCTGCTCGGCCGGCTCGCGCCGCCGGACTTCGAGGCGCTCGAGGGCGACGCGAACGTCGTGCAGTGGAACAACGAGGGCCGGCGGTCGTCGTACCTGCAGATCAACCACGGCGCGACCACGAGCGACAACAAGCCGATCGGTGACGGGCACCCGGCGCTGAAGGACCCGAAGGTCCGGCAGGCGCTGCACTACGCGATCGACAAGCAGAAGCTGGTCGACGAGGTGCAGAACGGGCTGGCCAAGCCGGCCGACGGCTCGATCGTTCCGCCGATGTACAAGGACTTCTTCTGGCAGGCCGAGGGTGACAAGAAGATCTCCTTCGACCTGACCAAGGCCAACGGGATCCTCGACGCCGCCGGCTACAAGAAGGGGGCCGACGGCATCCGTACGATGCCGGACGGGTCGCGCAAGCTGCAGTTCCGGTTCAGCATCCACACCGACACCCCGATCGAGGACAAGCTCGCGGAGTACCTGACCGGCTGGTTCAAGGAGATCGGCATCGCGGTGACCACCAAGCGGCTGGACTCCAGCAAGTTCACCGAGGAGACCGGTACGACGGCGCTGTTCGACATCGCGATCAGCGGCTGGTCGGTCAACCCGGATCCGGAGGAAGTGCTCGCCACGCACCTGTGCAGCCGGCGCCCGACGGCGTCCGGTGAGGGCGGCGGGACCGAGTCGTTCTACTGCGACCCGCAGTTCGAGCAGCTCTACCAGCAGCAGCTGAAGGAACTCGACCGGACCAAGCGGGCCGGGATCATCAAGCAGATGGAGGAGCGGCTCTACACCGACGCTCCGGTGATCGCGCTCTACTACCCGAACGACCTCGAGGGCTACCGCAAGGACCGGATCGCCAGCATCACGCCGATCCCCGAGGAGAACGGCATCCTGTACGGCGGCTCGGGCTACTGGCCCTTCTACACCGTCGAGGCGGTCACGGCCGACACCGCCGAAGAGGGCGGCACGAACACCGGTCTGATCGTCGGCGCGGGTGTCGGCGTCGTCGTACTGGCCGGGCTCGTCCTCTTCTTTCTGCGTCGTAACGGCAGCGCCGCGGACGAGCGCGAATGACCGTCGCCCCGCCCGCCGCCCAGGAACTGGAGGAGTCCCCGGTCCGCAACGGGATGCTGCGCTACGCCCTGAGCAAGGCGGGCGGGGCTCTGCTCAGCATCTCGATGGTCATCGTGGCGACGTTCTTCCTGTTCCGGTTGCTGCCGGGTGACCCGGTTCGCGCGCTGGCGCAGGGCCGGAACATGACGCCGGAGCAGCTCGATCTGGAACGGCATCGGCTCGGGCTGGACAAGTCGTTGCCCGAGCAGTTCTTCCAGTTCGTCAAGCAGACGGTGCAGTTCGACCTCGGTACGTCGTACGAGTACAAGCGGCCGGTGCTCGATCTGATCGGTGAGCGGATCGGGTCGACGCTCCTGCTGACCGGTACGGCGCTGGTGATGGCCGTCAGTCTCGGGATCTGGCAGGGCGCTCGCGCCGGCTGGAAGCCGGGCAGCCGGTTCGACAAGTTCTCCACCGCGATCTCGCTGGTGCTCTGGTCGGTGCCGACGTTCTGGCTCGGACTTCTGCTGCTGATGGTGTTCGCGGCCGGCGTCGGGCCGATCCCGGGCATCTTCCCGACCCGCGGGATCGAGAGCGTCGACGCGCCGGACGGGTTCGCCTACATCCTCGACGTCGCCAAGCACATGGTGCTGCCGTGCCTCACGATGGTGGCCGTCGTGTACGCGCAGTACCTGCTGGTGATGCGGTCCTCGGTGCTCGACGAGGTCGGTCAGGACTACGTCACCACGGCCCGCGCCAAGGGGCTCAAGGACGACGACGTCCGCCGCAAGCACGCCGTACCGAACGCTCTGCTGCCGACCGTCACGCTCGTCTTCATGCGGATCGGCTTCGTCGTCGGCGGCGCCGTGACGGTCGAGGCGATCTTCAGCTGGCCGGGCCTCGGGCAACTGTTCTACGAGGCGATCCGGGTTCCGGACTTCACGTTGATGCAGGGCACGTTCCTGCTGATCACGGTCTCGGTGATCCTGATGAACACGCTCGCCGACGTCGTCTACCACCTGCTCGACCCGAGGGTGAGGTCCGCATGAGTGTCACCTGGACCCGACGGAAGCGTTCCCTGCAACGGTTCTGGGCCGACTTCCGCCACCACCGCGCCGGCGTCGTCGGACTGGCGATCCTGCTCGTCGCCGTCCTGATGGCCGTGATCGCGCCGCTGTTCATCGACGCCGGCGTGACCAACGTGGTCAGCGGGACCGGCGAGAAGATGGCGCCGCCGAGCTGGGACGCGCCGCTCGGCACCGACGAGTCCGGCCGGTCGGTGCTGCTGATGATCTGGTGGGGATCCCGTACGTCGTTGCTGATCGGCTTCCTCGCCGCCCTGCTGAGCATGGTGATCGGGACCGTGCTGGGCATCGTCGCCGGGCACTTCCGTGGCTGGATCGGCGCGATCGTGCTGCGGATCACCGACTGGTTCCTGGTCCTGCCGTCGCTGGTCACCGCGCTCGTGCTGGCGGCGATCCTGGGCGGCAGTACGGCGACCATCGTCGTCGCGATCGGCGTCACCTCGTGGCCGTCGACCGCGCGGCTGATCCGGGCCCAGACGCTGGCCGTCGAGGCCCGGCCGTACATCGAGCGCTCGACCGCGCTCGGCGGCGGCCACTGGCACATCGCGACCCGGCACGTGCTGCCGAACGTCGCGCCGCTGCTGCTGGCCAGTACGACGCTCGAGGTCGCGAGCGCGATCGTCACCGAGTCCACGCTGGCCTTCCTCGGCATCAGCGCGAACAAGACGTCCTGGGGGACCATGCTGCGCGGCTCGTACGACTGGGGTGCGGCGACGTCGGGCGCGTGGTGGTACATCCTCGTGCCGGGTTTGTGCATCGTCGCCGTGGTGATGGCGTTCACGCTCTGCGGCCGGGCGCTCGAAACGGTCCTCAACCCACGACTGCGAGGCGCGCGATGAGCCGGCCGAGTCCCGCCGCGCGTCCGGCGAGCCTGCTCGAGCTGGACGACGTGTCGGTCACCTACAAGATCGCGGGCGGTGAGGTGCCCGCCGTACGGGGTGTGTCGCTGGCCCTGAACGCCGGTGAGGCGCTGGGCATCTTCGGGGAGTCCGGCTCCGGGAAGTCCTCGCTGGCGATGGCGATCCTCCGGCTGCTCCCGCGCGACGCGCTGGTCGGCGGCAGGATCCTGCTCGACGGCGACGACGTACTGACGATGTCGTGGGGCAAGCTGCGCGCGGTCCGGTGGGCCGAGGCGTCGATCGTGTTCCAGGGCGCGCAGCACGGGCTCAATCCCGTACGGCGGATCGGTGAGCAGATCGCCGAGCCGCTGCTCGTCCACAAGCTGGCCGGTCCCGAGAAGGCCCGCAAGCGGGTGGCCGAGCTGCTCGACCAGGTCGGGCTCCCGGCCTGGCGCGCGAAGAGCTACCCACACGAACTGAGTGGTGGCCAAAGGCAACGAGTAATGATCGCGATGGCCCTGGCCTGCGAGCCGCGACTGATCATCGCGGACGAGCCGACGACCGCGCTGGACGTGATGGTCCAGGCGCAGGTGCTGACGCTGATCCGGGAACTGGTCGCGGCCGAGGACATCGCGCTGCTGATGATCTCGCACGACCTGTCCGTCCTGGCCGATCTGTGCGACCGGTTGGCGGTGATGTACGCCGGGCGGGTGGTCGAGACCGGCCCGTCGAGCGGTGCGTTCGCGCATCCGTACAGCCGCGCGTTGTCGGCGGCGTTCCCGACGATCGGCGATCCGGTGTCGCGGCTCGCGCCGAAGGGGCTCGGTGGGGATCCGCCGGACCCGTCGGCGCTGCCGTCGGGGTGCGTCTTCCATCCGCGGTGCTCGGTGGCGCTGGAGACATGCTCGACGGTCGAGATCGAGCTGAGGCCGGCGGGCGACCGTCGTACGGCGGCCTGCGTGCTGGTGGGGGAGAGCTGATGCTGGAGGCAAGGGACCTGTCGGTCGAGTTCGCGGCGCGCGGGCGGCGGGCGCGGGCTGTCGACGGCGTCAATCTCGCGGTCGGTGCGGGCGAGATCGTCGCGCTGGTCGGTGAGTCCGGCTGCGGGAAGACGACGCTCGCGCGGACGCTGCTGGGACTGGAGAAGCCTGCTGGTGGCGAGGTCTACTACGACGGCCAGCCGTTGAGCTACAAGGCACGCGCTCTGAAGGCCTACCGCCGCCGGGTCCAGCTCGTGCTCCAGGATCCGACCGGTTCCCTCAACCCTCGGCAGACCGTCTACGAAGCCGTTGCCGAAGGTCCCCGGATCCACAAGCTGCCCGACGAGGAGAAGGTCGTCGCCGACGCGCTGTCCCGCGCCGGGCTCCGGCCGCCCGAACGCTTCTTCCTCCGCTATCCCCACGAGCTCTCCGGCGGCCAGCGCCAGCGTGTGGTCATCGCGGGTGCGCTGGCGCTCAACCCGCAGGTCCTCATCGCCGACGAGCCGGTCGCATCGCTCGACGCCTCGGTCCGCGGCGAGATCCTCGCCCTGCTCCTGAAGCTGCGCGACGAGCTCGGCCTGTCCGCGCTCGTTGTCACGCACGACCTCGGCCTGGCCTGGAACATCGCCGACCGGGTCGCGGTCATGTACCTCGGCCGCATCGTCGAGTCCGGCCCGACCGAGGAGGTCCTCCAGAACCCGCAGCACCCGTACACGAAGGCGCTGCTCTCGGTCCTGCCCGAGTCGCCCGAGAAGATCGTCCTCACCGGCGAACCGCCGGACCCGACCCGCATCCCGTCCGGCTGCCGCTTCCACCCACGCTGCCAGGTCGTCGTCGCGGAGTGCCGCACAGTGCCGCTGGAGATCCTTCCCTCCGCTGTGTCGCAGCAGGCCGCGTGTCATCTCCTTAAGCTGGACGGGTGAGAGTCCACTCGGTCAACCACGACAGCAGGCACAACTTCAGCAAGCCGCCGGTGCCCGAGATCACGCTGATCGAGGGCCTCGGCGTCGAAGGCGACGCCCACGCGGGTGCCACCGTCCAGCACCTCCACCTGATCAAGGTCGACGCCGCCGCGCCCAACCTGCGGCAGGTCCACCTGATCCAGTCCGAGCTGTTCGCCGTACTGGACGAAGCCGGTTACCAGGTCGGCCCCGGTGACCTGGGGGAGAACGTCACGACGTACGGCATCGACCTGCTCACGCTGCCCACCGGCACCGAGCTGCACCTCGGTGACACCGCCGTCGTCACCCTCACCGGCCTGCGCAACCCCTGCAGCCAGATCAACAAGTTCCGCAAGGGGCTGCTGAAGACGATGCTGCACAAGGACTCCGACGGCGAGGTCGTGCGTCTGACGGGCGTGATGTCGGTGGTGAACCACGGCGGCGTTGTCCGCCCGGGCGACCAGCTGAAGGTCGTCTACCCGGACGGACCCCACCAGCCGCTCGACCTGGTCTAGAGCCGGCCGGCCTTCTTCAGCGACAGGTACGTGTCGGCCAGCGCGGGCGCGATCTGGTCCGGGTTCTCGTCGACGACGGTGACGCCGGCCCGGGTCAGGACGGCGGTGACGCGTTCGCGGTCCAGCCGCGAGCGCGCGGCGGACGCGGCGCCGTACAGCTCGATCAGGTCGGAGCGGGCGGACTCGAGCTCGTCGAGGCGCGGGTCGGCGACAGACGCCAGTACGACGACGTGGCGGCGGAGCAGAGGGCCGATGACGGGCAGCAGCGACTCCTCGATGACGGCGGGCTCCAGGCCGGTCAGGAGGACGACGAGCGAGCGCTGGCCGAGGCGTTCGAGGGTCTGCGAGACGACGACGCGGAAGTCGGTCTGGACGAGCTCGGCGTCGACGTTGGCCAACGCGTTGACGAACGACGGCAGCACGTCCTCAGGCGCAGGACGCCGTACGTCGGCCCGCACTGCCGAATCGCAAGCCAGCAACGAGACCCGGTCTCCCGCACGAGTCGCCAGCGCCGCGAGCAGCAGCGCGGCGTCCATCGCGTGGTCGAGCCGCGGGGCGTCGCCGACGCGTCCGGCGGACATCCGGCCGGAGTCGATCACGATGGCGACCTGCCGATCGCGCTCCGGCCGCCAGGTCCGCAGTACGACGCTGCTCCGCCGCGCAGTGGCCCGCCAGTCGATGCTGCGGACGTCATCACCCGGCACGTAGTCCCGCAGCGAGTCGAACTCCGTCCCCTGACCACGGACGAGCAGCGCAGTCCGCCCGTCCAGCTCACGCAGCCGGGCCAGCCGCGACGGCAGGTGCTTGCGGCTGTTGAACGGCGGCAGCGCCCGCACAGTCCACGGCGCCTCGTGCGACCCCTGCCGCCCGGCGAACCCCAGCGGACCGATCGACCGGATCGTCACCCGGTACGCCTTCCGGTCACCGCGTCGCGTCGGCACCAGGTGGGTCACCAGTCGCCGTCGCTCACCGCCCGGCAGGTCCAGCTTGTGCGGCGGATCCTGTACGCCGGCCGACGGCGGCCAAGCGTCCCGCAGCAACCCCCTGACCCGCCGGCCCGGGTTGGCGACCATCAGCGTCACTGAAGCCGGCTGCCCGAGCCGCACGGCGGTGTCACCGTCCCTGCTGAGCTGCAGCCGCCGCGGCGACCCGGCCAGTAGCAGGTCGAGCAGGCACACGACCAGCACGACAGCGACCACCACACCGACGCCTGACCAGTTCGGCATCACCAGTGCGACGAAGAGAACCCCCAAGCCGGCCAGCAGACCGGCCCGGCCAGTGACAACCATCAGCGCGGTACCGGAACCGTGGCGAGCACGCTCTCCAGTACGGCGTCCGCGGTGACGCCCTCCAGCTCGGCCTCCGGCCGGATCTGCACCCGGTGCCGCAGGCAAGGACGTGCCATCGCCTTCACGTCGTCAGGGATCACGTAGTCGCGCCCGGACAGCCAGGCCCACGCCCGTGCGACTGCCAGCAGCGCCGTGGCTCCACGCGGAGACACCCCGAGCTGCAGCGACGGCGACTGCCTGGTCGCCCGGCACAGGTCCACGACGTACGCCAGCAGGTCCTCCCGTACGGCGACCCGCCGTACAGCCGCTTGCCCGGCCAGCAGGTCCTCCGGCCCGGCGACCGGCCTGATCCCGGCAGCGACCAGGTCGCGCGGGTCGAACCCCTGCGCGTGCCGAGCCAGTACGGCGATCTCGGCGTCCCGCGGCGGGATGTCCAGCGTCACCTTGAGCAGGAACCGGTCCAGCTGCGCCTCGGGCAACGGGTACGTGCCCTCGTACTCGATCGGGTTCTGGGTGGCGGCCACGACGAACGGCGACGGCAGCTTGCGCGGCTCACCGTCGACGGTGACCTGCCGCTCCTCCATGGCCTCCAGCAGGGCGGCCTGGGTCTTCGGCGGCGTCCGGTTGATCTCGTCGGCCAGCAGGATGTTGGTGAACACCGGCCCGGGCCGGAACTCGAACTCGCTGGTCTTCGCGTCGTACACCAGCGACCCGGTGACGTCACCGGGCATCAGGTCCGGCGTGAACTGCACCCGCTTGGTCTCCAGCCGCATCGCCATCGACAACGCCCGCACCATCAGCGTCTTCGCCGTACCGGGCACGCCCTCGAGCAGCACGTGGCCACGGCAGAGCAGCGCCAGCACCAGGGCGGTCACGGCGGTGTCCTGGCCGACGACGGCCTTGCCGATCTCCGTCCGCAGCTCGACCAGCGCCTGCCGGGCTCGCTCCGGGCTCACCTCAGCGGTCGTGGACGTCACGGGCTACCTCCTGGGTCAGTACTTGCAGTGCGTCGGACAGGGAGAGCAGTGCGGCGTCGTCCACCGGAGGCCCGCCGTAGAGGATGTCGTACAGCATGGCCGGGTCCAGACCGGTCCGGGCGGCCAGTGCAGTGACCACGGCGGTCGGCTCGGCGCGTCGAGGGATGCCGTGGACCTTATAGATCTTGCCGAGCGCCGACTCGCGCAGTGCGGCGGCAGCGCGGTCCCGGGCGCGTGAACGCCGGTAGAGCCGGGCCCGGCCCTCAGTGGTCTCAGCAGCGTGTACGACGACCGGCAGCGGCTCCGGTACGACGGGACCGAGCCGCCGGCCACGCCAGAGCGCCACGACGAACCCGGCGAAGGCCAGCGCCCAGGCGATGTACCGGACGTCCGGCGGGATCAGCGGCGGGCCGTCGTCTTTGCCCGCGTCGTCGAAGTTGGAGGACTCGTACTGCGGCAGGTACCAGACCAGCTCCGGGTGCGTGCCCAGCAGGTTGAGTGCCAGCGCCGCGTTGCCGTCCTCGGCCAGCTCGGCGTTGGTGAACGTCTGCTGGGTGCCGATCACGTCGACGATCCGGTTGTCCTGCTCGATCCGGACGACTGTGGCGTTGACGCCGTCGCCGTAGCAGGTCTCGGCTTCGGGAGGTGCCGTGTACGTCGTACCTCTTACTGTCACTGTGCCTGCCTTCACGGCAGCGGGCAGGTCACAGTCGGGGGAGCGGCTTCCGGCGGGCAGTGTGGAGCTGGCGTTCTCGATGCCTGGGGCAAGGACCTCCAGGGCCTCGCGGTCCGGGCGGACCAGGATCAGGTGGTCCCAGCGCGACGCCGCGATCCGGCGCCAGTCGCTGCTGCTGAGGCTTCCGGACGGCCCGATCAGCAAGGCCCGGTCAGAGCCGCTGCCTACGGCGTCGTCCAGGTTCTCCGTGCCGGTCACCTGGACGCCGTGGCCCTCCAGCAGCGTGGCCAGCGCCTTGGCACCACTGCCCTCGGCCGAGTCGGGGCTGAAGGGACCTGAGGTCCGCGCGGCCGTCGCGACCATCAGGATGACCACGCCGAGCACGATCGCTCCGGTGACGAGCAGGGGGATCCGCAGTGCCCGCCAGCCTTCACCGACGCTCCGCCCGACCGGTGTGCTCATCCCTGCACCAGCGCCCTGGTGGAGACGTGGCGAGCCGCCTCGTCCGCGGCGACCACGGCGGCGTAGCGCTCCGGCGTACCGGGACGGTTGCCGTAGACAACCTCCGTGAAGACGTCAGCGGCCGGGCGCAGCGGGTCGCGCAGTGCAGGGACCGCGCGGCCTGCGTCGGCGACAGCCTCGTACGCCGTACGGCCGGCCCGCTCGTCCAGCACAGTGCGCTCTGTCAGCTCAGCCACACAGGCGCGGAACCTGCTGCGTACCGCGGCTGTGTAGTTGCCGCCGGCAGCCTCCTGCTCCGCCTGCGACCGGTACTGGGCTGCACTGCGTGGGCGCTCGGTGTCGAACACCGCCTGGCTGGCCTTGCCACCGGAGGTCCGCAGTACGCCGGCTCGCCACAGCACGACCACGACGATCAGCGCGATCAGTCCGAACAGCAGGATCAGCCCGGTCCGGCCGTTGGTGCTCGGACTCACCAGACCGTCCAGCAGGTCGGCGATCCACTCGAACACCTTCTGGACGGCCCTGCTGACCAGGGAGTCTCCCGCCTGGCCGTAGACCGGCTTGGACAGCTCCCGGGCGGCTTCGGCCGCGGCGTCCTCCCGGCTGATGTCCACCGGCGGTTCGAAAGGAATCAACGTTGCCACTCCGTCGGTCCGGGCACGGTGGGTCGTAGGGAGGGCCGCATCCACAGGTCGAGGCCCTCACGGCGTACGCGCAGGTCCAGGTAGATCAGCGCCTGTACGGCGGACATGAAGGCCAGGCTGGCAATCAGTGTGGCGACCGTGGCGACACCGGCCGCGGCAGCGACCGCGATGCCGACGATCAGCGCCGCGTCACCGCCGCTGCTGTCGACCCAGGCGCCCAGTGTCAGCACCAGCGTGGTCACGCCGAACTGCAAGGCGTAGCTGACGATGTTGACCACCACACCACCGAACAGCAGCACTCCGAAGACCCGCCAGAACCTGCCCTTGACCAGGTACCAGGAGCGCTTCAGCGAACCGAACACCCCGACCCGGGCAGGGACGTAGAGGCCGATGTCCGGTGCGTGCTTGCCCTCCATCAGCACGACCGTCCCGGCCAGCACCAGACGGATGCCGAAGATGATCACCAGCACGGCACCGACCAGGATCAGCAGCACCGAGACCAGTCCGGCCGCGTCCGACGAGATCGCGGCGTCCGCCCCGAGTCCGATGCCGAAGACACTCAGTCCCCAGCCCGCCAGCAGTACGACGAACGACAGCGACTGCAGCAGGCCGACCGCGGCCAGTGCGGGCAGCGCCGGGCGGACCAGCCGCAGCAGCTCGCGCGGACCGAGCCGCCGGCCCAGCTGACTGCGGACCGCGGCCAGCGCGATGATGCCGGCCAGCATGCTCGACACCACCGCGAACAGAACCAGTTGCACGCCGTACATGAGCAGTAGTGCGGCACCGGCCTGCTCCAGCGGGTCGTCCTCGCCGAACAGCGCACCGATCCCGCCAGGCACGGTCAGCTGGGTCAGACCGGCCTGTACGGCGGCCAGCGCGATACCCGCCAGCACCGGCAGGCCCAGCATGATCGCCTTGTTCTCCGAGATGGTCCGGGCGGCGTTGTCGAGCAGGTCGGCCGGCAGCCAGGGCCGCAGCGGCTCGCCCCCGCTCTCCCGTACGCCGAGGTCGTCGCGCACGCCGTACCTCCCCTCGCGTCCCCCGCCCCGGGTTGTCCCCCGGGCACGACTTGCACCATGATCACCCCCCGGGCGGTCCACGCACCCGCATTGGCGGCGGCTCGCACGGCGATCCGGCGTGTGCACTACCTGGGGAATGGGACACTATCCGTAGTGCGGCCCCCGGGCGCACCACCTGATTCGACGAACCGGACCGGCAGACGGCAAGCGGCAAGCAGGCAGACGGCAAGCAGGGAGCAGGGCGTGGCAGAAGGCAACCGGACGATGCGAGGACGAGTTCTCATCGTCGACGACGACACGGCGTTGTCGGAGATGCTCAGCATCGTGCTGCGCAACGAGGGCTACGACACCTATCTGTGTGCGACCGGTGACAAAGCGGTACCGGCGTTCCGTGAGTTCAAGCCCGACCTGCTGCTGCTCGACCTGATGCTGCCGGGGATGGACGGGATCGACGTCTGCCGCGCGATCCGGGCCGAGTCCGGCGTACCGATCGTGATGCTGACCGCGAAGAGCGACACCGTCGACGTCGTCCTGGGCCTGGAGTCCGGCGCCGACGACTACGTCGTGAAGCCGTTCAAGCCCAAGGAGCTGGTGGCCCGGATCCGGGCCCGGCTGCGCCGGATGGACGAGCCCGGACCGGAGTCGCTGACGATCGGCGACCTGACCATCGACGTCGCCGGCCACTCGGTCAAGCGCAGCGGCGAGACCATCCAGCTGACCCCGCTGGAGTTCGACCTGCTGGTCTGCCTGGCCTCCAAGCCCTGGCAGGTGTTCACCCGTGAGGTCCTGCTCGAGCAGGTCTGGGGCTACCGGCACGCCGCCGACACCCGGCTGGTCAACGTGCACGTCCAGCGGCTGCGGTCCAAGATCGAGAAGGACCCCGAGCACCCGGAGATCGTGGTGACGGTCCGCGGCGTCGGCTACAAGGCGGGTGCGGACTGATCGAGTACGGCCGCGACGACCAGTCGCAGGCAGAGAAGGCGGAGTCCGCACCGGAGCCCCGCGGGACGGAGATCGAGCTCACGGCCGCTGGGCTCGACTGGCACGCCGTCCAGCCGCCGTTCTGGCGCACGCACCCGACCCGCTGGCCGGACATCTGGCGCCGGTCGATCCAGGCCCGGATCGTCACCGGCACGCTGCTGATGTCGATGGTCGTGCTGATCCTGGTCGGCTGGGTGATGATGAGCCAGGTCACCGACGGCGTGCTGGAGTCCCGCCGTACGAGCGCCCAGGCCGAGGCCGCCGCGCAGCTGAACGCGTTGTCCAGCTCGATCAACGCCGCCGACCCGGCGACCATCACGCAGAAGCTGACCGAGCTCGTCCAGAACTCCAATCGCGCCGGCCTGTACGACGTCGTGCTGATGCCCACCGACAACTCCGGCTCCGTGCTGATCCAGCAGACCGGCGGCGTACTCAGCAACTCGATCCCGCAGGAGCTGCAGTCGTCGGTCGGCAGCGACGGCGCCAGGCTGTGGGACACGTACACGCTGATCAACTACGAAGGCCAGCCGAGCGCACCGGGTCTGGCGATCGGCTCCCAGGTCCGCGTCGACTCCACGGCCGAGCGGTACGAGGTGTACTTCCTCTTCCCGCTCACGGCCCAGCAGGAGACGCTGGACGTCGTACAGCGTGCTCTGCTCACCGCCGGCCTGCTGCTGGTCGTCCTGCTCGGTGCGGTGGCCTGGCTGGTCACCCGCCAGGTGGTGACTCCGGTGCGGATGGCCCGGCGGATCGCTGAGCGGCTGGCGGCCGGCAAGCTCGAGGAGCGGATGCAGGTCCGTGGCACCGACGACCTGGCCCGGCTGGCGGTCTCGTTCAACAAGATGGCCAGCAACCTGCAGCAGCAGATCCGCCGGCTCGAGGAGCTGTCCCGGCTGCAGCGCCGGTTCGTCTCCGACGTCTCCCACGAGCTGCGGACCCCGCTGACCACGGTCCGGATGGCCGCCGACCTGCTGCACGAGACCCGCGACGAGTTCGACCCGATCAGCCGCCGCTCGGTCGAGCTGCTGCAGAACGAGCTGAACCGCTTCGAGGAGCTACTCGCCGACCTGCTGGAGATCAGCAGGTTCGACGCCGGAGCCGCTGCGCTCGACCTGGAGGACGTCGACCTGCGCGACATCGTCGCCCGGGTGCTGGAGAACCACGAGACCCTGCTGGAACGCAAGGGCTGCGAGGTGCAGCTGGCGATGCCCGAGCCGTGCCGCGCCCAGGTCGACGCGCGCCGCATCGAGCGGATCCTGCGCAACCTGATCGGCAACGCGATCGAGCACAGCGAGGGCCGGCCGATCCTGATCAGCACGGCCACCGACGAGGACGCCGCGGCCGTGGCCGTCCGCGACCACGGCATCGGCTTCCGGGCCGAGGAGGCCGAGATGGTCTTCAGCCGGTTCTGGCGCGCCGACCCGGCCCGAGCCCGTACGACGGGTGGCACGGGCCTCGGCCTGTCGATCGCGTTGGAGGACGCCCGGCTGCACGGTGGGCGGCTGGACGCGTGGGGCTCGCCCGGCGACGGCGCGTACTTCCGGCTGACGCTGCCGCGCCGCCCGGACGTCACGCTGTCCGGCTCGCCGCTGCCGGCGCGCCCGTCCGACGCGTCGCGGGTCGTTCCGGAGATGTCGCTGGTCGACGTCGGAGCGCCGTACCAGAAGCTGACCGGTGGTGAGGACCTGTGAGGCGACGAGCTGCTGCGGTGCTGGGGGCCGGGCTGGCCGTCGTACTGATGGCTGCCGGGTGTGCGTCGGTGCCGACCGAGGGGCAGATCCGCAACGGGAACAAGAACGCCGCCGCCGCGTCCGGCGGCCGGGTCGGCGTCGAGGCGCAGGAACCGCGGACGAACGCGAAGCCGCCGGCGCTGGTCAGCGGGTTCGTCGAGGCGATGTCCGACTTCAGCAACTACGACACCGCCCGGATGTACATGACGCCCGACGCCGCGGCCAAGTGGGAGCCGGAGAAGGGGATCACGGTCTACGACCAGTCCTCGACCAAGGCGCTGACGCAGGTGCCCGGCACCAACACGATCCGGCTGAAGGCGCCGTGGGTCGGCACGATCGACGCCCGCGGCAGCTGGTCTTCCGCGCCGCGCGGCTCGATGGTGCAGTTCGACTTCACCGTGCAGCAGGCCGACGGGCAGTTCCGGGTCTCCAGCGTTCCGAACGGGACCTTCTTGCCCAACAACCAGCTCGAGTCGCGGCTCGAGCCGTACGCGCTGTACTTCGCCAACCGCGACCGCAGCATCCTGGTGCCGGACCCCATCTTCCTGCCGCAGCTGCCGCCCGGACAGGTCGCGACCCGGCTGATCCAGGAGCTGCTCAAGGGCCCGACCTCCCGCCTCGGCAACGGCGTCGGCACCGCCGCGCCGCCCGGCACGCAGGTCAACGTGTCGGTGCCGGTCGAGCTCGGCGAGGCGACCGTCGAACTGAGCAAGTCGGCCGCCGGGCTGTCGGCTGTCGACCGTGGCGTGCTGGCCGCGCAGATCATGTGGACGCTGCGGCCGATCAGCACCCGGGTGAAGATCACCGTCGACGGCGCCGGACTGGTGGACGGCAACACCGACGCGCTCCAGTTCGCCAACTACGCGCAGTTCGACCCGTCCGTCCCGGTGCCGCAGATGAAGGACCTGTACGGCGTCCTCGGGGACGGCAAGATCGCGCGCGCCAACCTGGACAGCGCCACCACGATCGGCGTCACCCGGATCGACGAGAGCCTGCTGTACAAGTACCGCGCGGACAGCTTCGCGGTGAACCTGCACGGCTCGTACGGCGCCCTGGTGACCGAGGACGACGGCAACGAAGTCGTTGCCTACGGCCCGTTGGACGAGGCCACCGAGGACACCGACCGGGTCGAGCTGATCCCGACCGACGGCAAGGTCCTCCGACCGAGCTTCGACGGCCAGGAGAACCTGTGGATCCTGGACCGCGCCGACAGCTCCACGCCGAGGCTGCGGATGCGCACCAAGGACGGCAAGATCGCGGAGGTCAGGACGACCTTCGGTGGCCGCAAACCGGTCCAGCTCCGGATGGCGCCGGACGGCGTACGGGCGCTGCTGGTGCTCAAGGACAAGAACGGCCAGAACACGGTCGAGACCGGAACGATCACCACCGACAACGCGAAGAGGCTCCAGCTCACCCAGCCGCGCGCACTGCAGGTGCCGCTGTACGACATCACCGACGCGACCTGGAACCAACTCGGCGTCCTCGTCTCCGGCCGCCCAGCCCCGAACGGCGCCCGCCAGCCCTGGCTCGTGAACGTGGACGGCTCGGCGCCGCGCGTCATCCCCGGCTCGCCGAACAACGCCTTCCAGTCCGACACGCTCGCCTCGAACCCGAACATCGACACCCTCCCGGTGGTCCGAGACAGCGACGGCATCACCCACTGGCAGAGCAAGGACCTCAACTGGTCCGAACTCGAGGAAAACGAACAGCCGATCAACATCAAGCCGGTCTACCCGGGCTGACCCCCGGCCGGTCCCGGCGGTAGCGCCCCCGTGGTGTTGGGTGGTTGATCTCGACTAGCCCACCCGCCCCCTCTGTGTCGGGGTTCAGGCGTTGACCGGCGTGAGCGGCGGGGCCGGCGATGTCGGGTCCAGTGGGCCGAACGCGGGCGGATCGGATCCGGTCCCATCGCTGGCGGTCCGAGCTGTTGGGTGGTGGGCGTGGTCGAGCCCACCCGCCCCCTCCGCCTCGGGAGGCGGGTTGGTGGTTTGCCCGGTCGGTAGCGCCCACTTGGTGTTGGGTGGTTGGCCTGGTCGAGCCCGCCCGCCCCCTCTGTGTCGGGGGCAAGGCGTTGACCGGGAGCCAGCGGTGAGTCTCCGACGCCGGGCCCGGTCAGTCGCACTCGGCGCGCCTGGGGCGAGTAGAGGTTGGCTCCGTCGATCGCGGCCGCCGGGAGGATTGGTCACGCAGCCTCCCATTCGGCGGCCCTGTTTCGGAATGCCCTAGGCGGTGGTCGTCGTACTGGGTCCAGCTGGCGCCGAATGGGAAGCGATATGTCTTGCAAGCTATATCGCTTTGGTGGCATAATCTCTGTGTGGAGATCGACTGGCCTGCTGCTTTTGGAGACTGGCTCGATGACCTGGAGGAACGGAAGCGGAAAGGGGGAGATCTTGCCAAGCAAGTCCTCACCCTTGTCGCCGCTGCGCTCAAGCACCTCCAGGATCTCGATGAGCCGCCGACGCGTGACACTGAGACTGCAACTCTCAAGTGGGTCCGCCAGTCGAAGCGTTACCCGGTCTGGAGGGTCTCCCACCCCTACAGGGAAGGTGTCGCGGTACGACTCATTTGCTGGTTCCCTCCAGACTCGAACACCGTCGTCGTGGCTCTGTTCGCGGGAGACAAGAGCCGGATCGGGGACGTGTTCTACAACTCGGTCGGCTCTCGGGCCGACGGACTGATCGACCAATGGAGACGAGAGGTAGGAGGAGAGCAACTGTGAACTCTGATGCCGCTGACAAGCCAGCTTTCGTACGTGGCAACAAGCGCCTGAACGAACTGTTGTCCGATGCCGAGATCGCTGCAGGTGTTGCTGAGGTCCAGGCGGAGTCGCGCGAGATGGATCGGATCTACGCCGACAACCTCGCCAAGATCCGCAGAGCGGGCGACCTCACACAGGTGCAGGTCGCTCGGAGGCTCGGCGTGGGGCAAGGAGTCGTCTCCCGCCTCGAATCGCGAGACGACATGATGCTGTCCACGCTGGCCGATTACCTTCATGCCACCGGCGCGGAACATCCGAGGATCGTCGCCGTTCTCAACGGAGTCGAGGTAGAGCTCGATCTGGATCGTCTCCGTCACAGAACGAGCGGCCAGCAGTAAACAGGGATTGGCGTGCGCGATACTGCAATGTTCCCCTCTGGTGGGTAATAACGCAGTAGCTCCCGGGAATTCGCAGTACGAGTTGCTCGTCCGGCCCTGTGGTGCACAGGCAAACTCGGCTGGGCTCGTCGGCGGGCAGAGTGCTGGCCGGTATCGGTCGTCCGGGATGCGGGACTGTGGGCGATCGGTCGTGCGGCGACTCCTTAGCATGTAGGTAATGACAATCACCGCGGAGCGACGGCTGCGATGTCGTCTGTTCTGAGTGCGTTCTTCACCCTCGTCGCGGTGGCTGTGCTCGGGTACATCGTGGGGCGGGCCGGCGTTCTGCGCAGTGAGGACGAGCAGGTGCTGTCCCGGCTGGCGTTCTTCGTGGCCACGCCGGCGTTGATGTTCGCCACGGTTGCGAAGGCGGATCTGAACGCGATCTTCTCGCCTGTGCTGCTCACCAGCCTGTCCTGCGTGCTGGTGATCGTGCTGCTGTCGGTGACCGTCTCGGGGCTGGTCTGGCATCGTGACCGGGCGCAGGCGACGATCGGCGCGCTCGCGGCGTCGTACGTGAACGCGGGCAACCTGGGCATCCCGGTCGCCGTCTACGTGCTCGGGGACGGCGCACTGGTCGCACCGATCGTGCTGTTCCAGCTTCTGGTGATGGCGCCCGTCGCGTTCGCCGTACTGGACGGCTACCGGCAGGGCTCTGGTCGGAGAGTCTCCGTCAAGACCATCCTGACTCGTCCGCTGCGCAACCCGCTGACTGTCGCGTCGCTGCTGGGGCTGTTGGTCGCCGCTGTCGGCTTCGACCCGCCGACGCTGCTGATGCGCCCGATCGAACTGGTCGGCGCCGCGGGCGTCCCGGTCGCGCTGATCGCCTACGGGCTCAGCCTGAGCGGCCGGACCAACACCACCCGCCTCGGCCCGGCCCCGGACCTCACTGTCGCCGTCGCGCTGAAAATCGTCCTCCAGCCCGTCGTCGCGTACGCCGTGGGCCGCTGGGTCCTCGGCCTCGAGGGGCACGCCCTCCTGGCGCCGACGCTGCTGGCGGCGCTCCCCACCGCGCAGAACGTCTACGTGTACGCCGTGCACTACCGCACCGGCCAGCAACTCGCCCGCAGCACGGTCCTGCTCACCACACTGCTCTCCATCCCCACGATGACCCTGATCACCGGCCTGCTCGCCTGAGTGCGGTGTCGGGCTCTTCGGCCGAGCGGGGCGCTCGCCACCGGCGGTCGCACGTGTTGTACCTCCACCACTCATTAACCCCTCGGTCACCGCACACCCGACGCTCGACGCGGTCGCGCTCGACCGGGTTGGTGAGTGATGCAGGTCCGCCCTGCTGCCGGCCCACGCCGGCGACGCTCACCACCGTCCAACCGCACACGTCAGCTCGCGGTCACGCCCGGCAGGTGCGCCCGGCCGGGTTGGTGGGTGGTGGCGGTCGACCGCGCTCCGGCTCGCGGGGTCGTCAACCACCCGGCTGGTGCCACTGGCCATCGGCGCGCATTCGGCCGAGAAGGCTCCGCGTGGCTGAGGCTCGCTCCAGCCGGAGAAGCGGATCTGTCGTCGCCGGTACGGCTCCCGAGTGGTGCGCACGGGTCGGGTGAGTGGCGGGCGGCTTGAGCTGGGTGGCGCCGCGGCCTTCGCCAGAGACTCGCGACGCCCAGCTGGCTGCCGACGGCGCGGCACCTGGAGCAGCAGTGGTCCACAAGCGTGGTTTGCGGGCGAGGGCCGCAACGATTGTCCACAGGCCCGGTTTGCGCCCAAGGCCAACAGCGACGCAGGGTTTCCGGGTGGGGCTCCGGGATGCGTGGGTGGATCTCGTCCTCGGCGGGACCTGCGCGGGCTGCGAGCGGCCTGGCGTCACGCTCTGCCGGGAATGCCGGGCCGAACTGGCGGCACTGACTCCGTTTAGCGCCAGCCCGACGCCCACACCGACCGGATTCCCCGGAGCGACCGCCTGTTCGCCGTACGACGGAATGCTTCGGCGGCTGATCATCGAGCACAAGGAGCACGCCCGCTACACCCTGGCGCGGCCGCTCGGCAAGACCCTCGCGATCTCAATGGCTGCAGCGATCGCGCCCGGTCGCGCGGCCTGGATCTGCCCGATTCCCTCGGCTCGTGCGACCGTCCGCGCCCGCGGGCACGAACCGCTGCGGCGGATCGCGATCGTTGCCGTCCGCCACCTCCGGGAAAACGGGTACGACGTTCGTCTGGCGGACGCTCTCAGGCTCGTACGCCGTCCGGCCGACCAGGCGGGGCTGTCGGCGCGGGAGCGGATCGCCAACCTGGAGGGCGTGTTCGCCACTCGTTCGCGCTGGGCTGAAACCCTGACGAATCAACCGGTCGTGCTGGTCGACGACGTGCTGACCACCGGATCCACGCTCACGCAGGCCGCCGGAGCCTTGGAAGCAACGGGAATCGCGGTGCTCGGATCCGCCGTCCTGGCCGCGACCCGGCGATACGGGACGCCCGGTTCATGAGAACTTCCCTACCGGTTTTCGCCGAAGCCGACTAGCGTTGGCCTATGACACCCGCTAGGGCTTGTCGGGCAGTGAAGTGGCGCAGGACCGGATCAGCCGGATTCCTGGCCACGGAGTCCGACCGGCTTGACAGCGGGTGTTCGCGTTTCGGGCCCCGCCAGGTTGGCTACGGAGGTTCCGAGACGTAAAAGAAGTCGCCGAGCGATGGAGGTTTCCGTGGACGTCGTTGTCAAGGGTCATCACTGCGAGGTCAGTGACCGCTTCCGGCAGTACGTCGAGGAAAAGCTCGCCAGGATCGAGAAGGTCGATCACCGGGTGCTGCGCTGTGAAGTGGAAGTCAGTCAGGAGAAGAACCCGCGACAGCACGATCGCGCGATGAGGGTCGAGCTCACGATGTACACCAAGGGCCCGGTGGTCCGGGCCGAGGCGTGCGGTGAGACCAAGCAGGCGGCGTTCGACGTCAGCCTGGACCGGCTGCGGGCGCAGGTCCGCAAGGCCGCCGACCGTCGCCGGGTGCACCGCGGCGAGCACGCGCCCGAGGGGCTGCGGCACGTCAACGCCAAGCAGACGTTCAACGGTGCCGAGGTCGTGGTCGAGGAGACCGCCGAGGACGAGGTGCCGACGCAGAAGTTCGGCTCGCTGACGGTGACCGGGGACGGGCCGCTGGTGATGCGCGAGAAGACCCACACCGCCAAGCCGATGTCGCTGGACCAGGCCCTCTACGAGCTGGAGCTGGTCGGCCACGACTTCTACCTGTTCGTCGACGCCGACGAGAACCAGCCGAGCGTCGTCTACCGCCGCCGGGGCTACGACTACGGCGTGATCCGCCTGGCCGTCTGACCTGAGGACGTGAAGAGGGGCCCGGGCGAAAGCCCGGGCCCCTGCTCCTTTCCCTGCGAAGGTTCCTAGCTGCCGATCTGCGACTGCAGTTCGGCGGAGTACGTCGCGACCTCGGCGTACACGCCCGGGTTGCCGGCGTCGGCGCAGCCGATGCCCCACGAGACGACACCGAACAGCCGGCCGTTCAGCACCAGCGGGCCACCGGAGTCGCCCTGGCAGGAGTCCTTGCCGCCGTCCTCGTAGCCGGCGCAGATCTCGCCGTTGCCGACGTACCCCTGGCTGGCGTACACGTCCGCGCAGTAGGAGTCACCGAGCACGGGCACGGTCACCTTCTGGAAGGTGTCGGCCGGGCCGGTGCCCTCGGTGTTGCCGTAGCCGTAGACGACCGACTGGGCGCCGGCGACGTCCGCGGCGGTGTCGGTCTCCAGCGGCAGCGTCGGTACGCCGGTGAAGGGCGTCTCGAGCGTCATCACCGCAACGTCGTGACCGGGCTGCGACCCGTACGCCGGGTCGGCCCAGATGCTGGTGATCTTCGAGGTCTGGCCGCCGGACCCGGACAGCTCGTCGCGGCCCTGGATGGCCGTGTAGGTGCTGGCCGCCTCGGTTGCGCAGTGCGCGGCGGTGACGATCTTGTTCGCCGCGACCAGGGTGGCGCCGCAGTACTGGCCGCTCGGGACCGGCGATCCGCTGTTGTTCAGCGCCAGCGCCCACGGGGTGTCGGCGGTGTGGGCGATCTCGCCACCGACGATCCGGGTGTGCGGGGGTTCCGGCGCCGGGCCTGCCGACGCGGTGGCGACCGCACCGAGCGACGCGGCGGTCAGCGCGGCCGCGGCCAAGGTGGCACGAACCAGCTGGATTCTTCCTGTCATTGCCTCACGCTCCACAGGTGAATGAGACCGCGCGGGCGTCGCGGCCTACCTAGCAGCGTCTACTGCCACGGTCCGTAGCGCACCTCTCACCTTCGGTAACTCAAAAGTTATGACCTGAACGGGAGGGAATGGGGCAAGGGAAGGACAGGGAAGGAAAGGAGGGGAGGGCGGGGGGATGGGGGAGAAGGCGGAGGGGCTTCGGGGGCTGGTACTTGTTGGGTTTCGGGAGGGGATGGAAGGGGAGCAGGGGTGTTGGGCTTCGGGGGTGGATTGTCGGTGGGGCCCGGCAGAATGTTGGGGGTGACGACGACTCAGGTGCTGTCCCAGGCTCAGGCGCGGCGGATCGGGTTGGCCGCCCAAGGATTCGCCGATCCTCGGCCCAAGGGTGTGCCGGACATGCGGGCGCTCAGCCGGGTGCTCGGCAGGATCGGGCTGCTGCAGATCGACTCGGTCAACGTGCTCAGCCGGGCGCAGTACCTCCCTCTCTACTCCCGCCTGGGGCCGTACCCGCGTGACCTGCTCGACCGCGCCGCAGGTAAGGCGCCGCGTCGCCTGGTCGAGTACTGGGCGCACGAGGCCTCGCTCATCCCGGTCGAGACGCACCCGCTGATGCGCTGGCGGATGGCCCGGGCGACCACCGAGGCGTGGGGCGGGCCGCGGTCGATCGCGGCCGAGCGGCCCGACCTGGTCAAACAGGTGCTCGCCGACGTCACCGCGCACGGCCCGCTGACCGCGCGCGAGATCGACGACGACGTGGAGCGCCAGAAGGACAACTGGGGCTGGAACTGGTCGGACGTGAAGCGCGCGCTGGAGTTCCTGTTCTTCGCCGGTGAGATCACCGTCGCCAAGCGCAACCAGCAGTTCGAGCGGATGTACGACGTACCCGAGCGCGTGCTGCCGGCCGCCGTACTGGCCACGCCGGTCCCGACGCTCGAGGAGGCGCACCGGGAGCTGATCCGGATCGCGGCCAAGGCGCACGGGGTGGGGACCGCGCAGTGCCTGAAGGACTACTTCCGGACTGCTCCGGCGCCGACCACCCAGGCGATCCAGGAGCTGGTCGAGGAGGGGGAGCTGCTGCCGGTCGGCATCCAGGGCTGGAAGCGCCCGGCGTACCTGCACCGCGACGCCCGGCTGCCGCGCCGGGTGAACACGCGCGCCCTGGTCAGCCCGTTCGACTCGCTGGTCTACGAGCGGACCCGGACGGAGCAGCTCTTCGACTTCCGGTACCGGATCGAGATCTACGTCCCGGCCGAGAAGCGCGTGTACGGGTACTACGTGCTCCCGTTCCTGCTCGGCGACCGGCTGGTGGCCCGCGTCGACCTGAAGGCGGACCGGACGGCCGGCGTACTGCTGGTGCAGTCCGCGCACGCGGAGGAGGGCGCACCGGCCGAGACCCCGGAGGAGCTGGCCGCCGAGCTCGTCCAGCTGGCCGGGTGGCTCGGGCTCGACCACGTCCGGGTCGCCGGGGCGGGCGATCTGGCGCCTGCGCTCAGTCACGCCCTGCGCGGACAGTGACCGCCCGGACCGGCTCAGGAACTTTTCGGCGTACTCGTGCGTGAGTCAGGAAGAGCTCGACGCACGCACTAGGCGTGGCTTGGCACACCCGGCCCCGTACCATAGGTGACGCACGCCGCCCGGCGGGTGGACCGTGCCGTGCCCAGTGCGGGTACGACGCCGGCAAGTCCGCCGCAACCAGGCTTCAGCAGCAAGGAGAGAACTGCCCACCATGAAGGTTGTCGACAAGGTCCTGCGCATCGGCGAGGGCAAGACGCTGCGTCAGCTCCAGCGGATCGCGAAGGTGGTCAACTCCATCGAGGACGATTTCGTCGCGATGTCCGACGAGGAGCTGCGGGCCCAGACGGCCGAGTTCAAGGAGCGGGTGGACAACGGCGAGTCGCTCGACGCGCTGCTGCCGGAGGCGTTCGCGGTCGTCCGGGAGGCGGCCAAGCGGACCCTGCACCAGCGCCACTACGACGTCCAGATCATGGGTGGCGCGGCGCTGCACCTGGGCAACATCGCCGAGATGAAGACCGGTGAGGGCAAGACCCTGGTCGGCACGCTGCCGACGTACCTGAACGCGCTGTCCGGCAAGGGCGTGCACGTGGTCACCGTGAACGACTACCTGGCCAAGTTCCAGGCCGAGTGGATGGGCCGGGTGTACCACTTCCTCGGCCTGGACTACGGCGTGATCCTGCCGGAGATGACCCCGGCCGAGCGCCGGATCGCCTACGCCAAGGACATCACCTACGGCACGAACAACGAGTTCGGCTTCGACTACCTGCGCGACAACATGGCCAGCGACATCGCCGACTGCGTGCAGCGGGGCTACAACTACGCGATCGTCGACGAGGTCGACTCGATCCTGGTCGACGAGGCCCGGACGCCGCTGATCATCTCCGGCCCGGCCGAGGACTCCCAGCGCTGGTACGTCGAGATGGCCCAGATCGCCTCCACCCTGCAGGCCTGGACCAACGCCGACGACCAGAAGCTGAAGAACGAGCGGCGCGGCGTCACCGACCTCGAGATCGACGAGAAGAAGCGCAAGGTCGCCGACTACGAGGTCGACGAGAAGAAGCGCACCGTCGCCATCCTCGAGCGCGGGATCGAGAAGGTCGAGGACCGGCTCGGCATCGACAACCTGTACGAGTCGGCCAACACCCCGCTGATCAGCTACCTGAACAACGCGCTGAAGGCCAAGGACCTGTTCCGCAAGGACAAGGACTACGTGGTCGTCGACGGCGAGGTGCTGATCGTCGACGAGCACACCGGCCGCACGCTGCACGGCCGCCGCTACAACGAGGGTCTGCACCAGGCGATCGAGGCCAAGGAGAAGGTCGAGATCAAGGAGGAGTACCAGACCCTCGCGACGATCACGCTGCAGAACTACTTCCGCCAGTACAGCAAGCTGGCCGGCATGACCGGTACGGCGATGACCGAGGCCGCCGAGTTCAGCAAGATCTACGGCCTGGGCGTCGTGCCGATCCCGACCAACAAGCCGATGGTCCGCGCCGACCAGCGCGACCTGATCTACCGCACCGAGGACGCCAAGTTCGACGCGGTGGTCAAGGACATCGTCGACAAGCACAAGACCGGTCAGCCGATCCTGGTCGGCACCACCAGCGTCGAGAAGTCCGAGCGGCTGTCCGCGCACCTGCGCAAGGAGAACATCGCGCACGAGGTGCTGAACGCCAAGCAGCACGCGCGGGAGGCCGCGATCGTGGCCGAGGCCGGCCGCAAGGGCGCGGTCACGGTGGCCACCAACATGGCCGGCCGTGGCACCGACATCATCCTCGGTGGCAACCCGGAGTTCCTGGCCGACAAGGACCTGCGCGCGCGGGGCCTCGACCCGGTGGAGACCCCGGAGGAGTACGAGGCGGAGTACCCGAAGGTCCTGGAGAAGTTCGAGCAGCAGGTCAAGGACGAGCAGGTCGAGGTCCGCGAGGCCGGCGGTCTGTACGTGCTCGGCACCGAGCGGCACGAGTCGCGCCGGATCGACAACCAGCTGCGCGGTCGTTCCGGCCGTCAGGGTGACCCGGGCGAGTCGCGCTTCTACCTGTCGCTCGAGGACGACCTGATGCGCCTGTTCAAGCGCGAGATGGTCGACTGGGCGATGTCGCGCAACGACGACGACACGGTGCCGCTGGAGAACAAGGTCGTCACCAAGGCGATCGCGTCGGCGCAGTCCCAGGTCGAGGCGCAGAACTTCGAGACCCGGAAGAACATCCTCAAGTACGACGACGTGATGAACCGTCAGCGCCACGTCGTGTACGACGAGCGCCGCCGGGTGCTCGAGGGCGCCGACCTGCAGGACCAGGTGCTCGACATGCTCGACGAGACCGTCACCGGGTACGTGATGGGCGCGACGGCGGACGGGTTCGCCGAGGACTGGGACCTGGACCCGCTGTTCACCGCGCTGAAGACGTTGTACCAGACGACCGTCACCGAAGAGGACCTGATCGAGGAGGCCGGTGGCGAGCGCTCCGGTCTGACCCAGGACTTCATGGTGGAGAAGTTCGTCGCCGACGCGCGCGAGGCCTACGCCCGGCGCGAGGAGCTGCTCGGTACCGAGTCGATGCGCGAGCTCGAGCGCGGCGTCGTCCTGAACGTGCTGGACCGCAAGTGGCGTGAGCACCTGTACGAGATGGACTACCTCCGTGAGGGCATCGGCCTGCGCGCGATGGCGCAGCGCGACCCGCTGGTCGAGTACCAGCGCGAGGGCTACGACATGTTCGCCGCCATGATGGAGTCCATCAAGGAGGAGTCGGTCGCGTTCATCTTCAACGTCGAGGTCGACGTCGAGGCGATGCGCGCCCAGCAGGCCGCGGCGGCCGAGGTCGTCGAGGAGGCCGAGGACATCCTGACGCCGGGCGCCCCGGTCGCGGAGTTCCCGGGTCGCGACTCCGACCGCCCGCAGGACCGTCCGCAGGACGGCCCGCGCCTGACCGACCGGCCGAAGCTGCTCGCCAAGGGCCTCGGCAAGGAGAACCGTCCGTTCCAGCGGCTGTCGTACTCCGCGCCGACCATCGACGGTGACGAGGAGATCGCGGTCCGCTCCGAGGACGGCACCGACGCCAGCGGCCTGATGTACCCGGGCACCCCGCGCAACGTCGCCTGCCCGTGCGGTTCGGGCAAGAAGTACAAGCGCTGCCACGGCGACCCCGCGGCGGACGTCTACAAGTAAGCACCGGTCGAAGGCCGCTCCCACCCGGTGGGGGCGGCCTTCGCCGTGCCGGAGGTCAGAGCACCGCCCGCAGCTCCGGCTCCAGAAGGTTGCTGTGGGCCACGACCAGGTCGTTGCACAGGGCCCAGATCTCCTCGACCGTCAGCGTCGCCGCGGTCGCCGGATCGGCCATCAGCGCCTGCCGGATCGCCCGCGGGTCCTGCTCCAGCGCCGCCTTCACCGTCAGCGCGTTCACGTTCACGTACGCCGAGTTGACGGCCGCGCAGGCCCCCGGCAGCGCGCCGATCGCCGTCGGCTGCACCCCCAGACCGTCCACCAGGCAAGGGACCTCGACCACCGACCCGCTCGGCAGGTTGCTGATCAGCCCGTCGTTCACCACGTTCCCGTAGACGGTCCGCGGCACCCCGGTCACGATGCTGTGCACGATCTGCGGCGCGTACTCCATCGTCGCCTCGACCGGCACCGGATCACCCGCCTTCACCGCGTCCCGAGTCTTCTCGTACGACGCGACGTTCTGCTCCACGATCCGCAGGTACTCACCGACCGGCAGCCGCAACCGCTCGATCTCGGAGTCGTGCGGCAGGTACCACGGCACGTACTCCGACGAGTGCTCGCTGGTCTCGGTCGGGTAGTACCCGAGCCGCCGGTACATGTCGACGCGGACCCGCCGCAGCAGCTCCGGATCGCGCCGGATCACCTCGTCCAGCGCCGGGTACAGCGACTCCCCGCCGCGCTCGAAGCGCAGCACCCACGACTGGTGGTTCACCCCGCCGGCCAGGTACCGGACCTCCTCGAACGGGACGCCGACGAGTTCCGACAGGTCGTACATCGTCCAGTGGACCGAGTGGCACAGCCCGACCACGTTCCGCACGCCGAGCGCGGACAGGTACCAGACGTTCATCGCCATCGGGTTCGTGTAGTTCAGCAGCCACGCGTCCGGGCAGACCGCGGCGATGTCAGCGGCCAGCCCGCGCAGTACCGGGAACGTGCGCAGCGCGCGGAACACCCCACCGACGCCGAGGGTGTCGCCGATCGTCTGCCGTACGCCGTACCGGGCCGGCAGCTCGAAGTCGATCCGGGTGGCGTCGTTCATCCCGACCTGGATGATGTTGACGACGAAGTCGCTGCCCTCCAGCGCGGCCCGGCGGTCCAGGTTCGCACTGATCGTCGGTCGCGCGCCGAGCTCGGTCGCGATCACCGCGGCCGCGGACGCCGCCGTACGAAGCCGCTCGGGATCGATGTCGTGCAAGGCGATGTGCAGCTCACCGAGGTCGTCGAAGCCGAACAGATCGGCCAGCAGCCCCTGGGTGAACACGACGCTTCCCGCGCCGATGAAGGCGATCCGCGTCATCCCGCACTCTCCAGGGCCAGCTCCCAATCGGCCTGCGCCGCCGTACCACCTGCTGCTCTGGTCGACAACGAGCCGCAGGCGGCCGCGATCGCCAGCGCGCGGGCCCGGCCGGTACGACGCAGTACGGCGGCCACGAAGCCCGCGTCGAAACTGTCGCCGGCGCCGACGGTGTCAACCGGCTCGACCCCGAGCGCCGGCGCGGTCGTCAGGTTGGTCCCGTCGTGAGCGAGCGCACCGTCGGCGCCGTTCTTCACCACGACCAGCGGGCCGCGGCGAGCCAGGATCCCGGCGGCTTCGGCCAGGACCGGATGCCCGGTCAAGGCGTGCGCCTCCGCCGCGTTGGGCAGCAGGTAGTCGGTGACCCGCAACACCGGATCGAGGACCACCCGCTCCCACCGGTCGGCCGGGTCGTCGTTGGTGTCCAGGGACGTGGTCGCCTTCGCGCTCCGCGCCTCCTTGAACAGCTCGGCCAGCCCCGCGGCCAGGCCCGGCATCAGGTAGAACGACGCGGCGTGCACATGCCGTACGGAACGCAGCAGAGCACGCGGTACGTCGTTCGAACTGGTCGAGGTCAGACACCCCGACGCCGTGAGGATCGCGCGGTCCGAGCCCGAGGTGAGCACGGTCGTCAGGGGAGTGGGCAGCTCGGGATCGACCACGAGCGCGGACGTGTCGACGCCGCGATCCTCGAGCGCGGACCGGACGAACGTCCCGGCCGGGTCGTCGCCGATCCGGCCCACGAACGCGACCTTCAGCCCGAGCCGAGCGGCGCCGCAGGCCATGATGGCCGCGGAACCGCCGAGACACAGCGAGCCGGTCGGCACGAGCCGTTCCCGCTGCCCGAAGGCCAGCGGCTGATTGACGGGTCCGATGACGACGTCGGGATTCGCGTCGCCCAGTACAAGCAGATCAAACATGGTCAGCCCTTGAGTCCTGAGGAAGCCAGCGAGCGGATGAACGCCTTCTGGGCAAGGAGGAAGCCGAGCAGCACGGGCAGGACGGTGATGACGTTGCCCGCCATCACGGCGGCCCACTGGGTGTGGTGCTGGCCCTGGAAGGTGGTCAGGCCGAGCTGGAGCGTGTAGTTGGTGTCGTGGTTGATCGCGATCAGCGGCCAGGTCAGGTCGTTCCAGGTACTCAGGAACGTCAGTACGGCGACCGTGCTGAGCGCGGGCCGGGCCAGCGGCAGCACGATCGAGACCAGGATCCGCAGCCGGCCGCAGCCGTCGATCCAGGCGGCCTCCTCCAGTTCGCGCGGCAGCGACACGAAGAACTGCCGGAACAGGAAGACCGAGAACGGTGTCACCAGCGACGGCACGATCAGCGCGCCGAGCGTGTCGATCAGACCGAGGTGCTTCATCACCAGGAAGGTCGGGATCATCGTCAGCTGGAACGGGATCACCATCGTGGCCAGCATCAGTCCGAGCAACGGCTTCGACCCGGCGAACCGCATCCGCGCGAAGGCGTAGCCACCGAGCGAGCCGAGCACCAGGTTCGCGGTCACCGCGACCGTTGACACCAGCAACGAGTTGCCGAACCAGCGCGGGAACAGCGCGTTGCCGAGCACGAACCGGTAGCCGTCCAGGTCGATCCGGCTCGGCCAGAGCGAGGGCGGGAAGCGGTTGATCTCGGAGTTGCTCATCACCGAGCTGACCAGCAGCCAGAGCAGCGGCAGCGCGAACAGCAGAGCCAGTGGCGCGAGGACGAAATGCCAAGGACTGAAGGGCAGTCGCTTCATCGCTTCACCCGCCGTTGGTAGACCTGCAGCGCGATGCCTATCACCAGCAGGAAGACCGCGAGCGCGTACGCCGCGGCCGCGCTGTAGCCGGCGGTGAAGCTCTTGAACGCCTTCTCCCAGATGAAATAGACGATCACCGTGGTCGACCCGAGCGGCCCGCCCTTGGTGGTGACGAAGACCAGGTCGAACACCTGCAACGCGTTGATCGCCTGGAACAGCACCAGGAAGATCGTGACCGGCGTCAGCGACGGCAGTACGACGTACCGCAGGACGCCGGTCCGCCCGGCGCCGTCGATCCGCGCGGCCTCGACCAGTTCGGGCTCGACGCTCTGCAACCCGGCCAGGTAGACGATCACGCAGAAGCCCGTCCCGCTCCACAAGGAGATCGCGACGAGCAGATAGAGCGCCTGCGAAGGATCGCTGAAGAACCCCTGCGCAGGCAGACCGAACTGGTGGAGCAACGAGTTGGCCGCGCCGAACTCGGGGTCGAGCACGAACGAGAACAGCACGCCCTGTGCCGCCGCCGAGACGACGAACGGGACGAAGACCAGCGTCCGGTAGAGCCCGATCAGCCGGATCTTGCGGTCCAGCAGCAGCGCGATCGCGAGCCCGCCGACCACGCTCAGCGGGACGTAGAGCGCGGTGTAGACGACGGTGTGCCCGACGGCCTCGCGGAACAGCGGATCGGCCGCGAGCGTGCGGTAGTTGGCGAGTCCGACCCAGCGGCTCGGCGAGACGAGATCGCTGGCCTGGAACGACAGCAGCAACGACCAGAGCACCGGGACGACGCTGAGCCCGAGGATGATGACCACCGACGGGCTGACGAACGCCCACGCCGTACGGCCTTCGCCGCGGTTGCGGCGTTTGGCCGCTGCGGCCCGGGCTCGTGGATCGACGGTGAACGTGCCGACCACGCTGGCCATCAGCTCGGTACCGCCAGTACGGCGTTCGACTGCTCGACGCATTCCTTCAGCGCGTCGGCGGGAGACTTCTTGCCCAGCAGCACGGACACGATCGCGGTGCCGAGATGTTCGGAGATCTGCGGGTACGCCGTGATGGTGGGCCGGACGCGGGCCGTCTCCAGTGCGTCGACGAAGACCTGCAGCCCGTTCGTCTCGGCCGCGTGCTTCTTCCACTCCGGCAGCGCCGCGGTCGTCGTACTGACGGGAAGGCTGCCGCCCTCCAGGTCCCAGCGCACGTCCTGCTTGGCGTCGAGCATCCAGCGGACGAACTCGGTCGCCGCCTTCAGCCGCGCCGAGCCGTTGTCGAACACGGTCCAGGTGTCCGGCCCGGAGATCGTCACCGGCTTGCCCGAGTACGACGGGAGCGGGACGACGCCGTAGTCCAGCTTGCGGTCCAGGATGTCCGGCAGCTGCCAGGGGCCGGTGGCAACCATTCCCATCCGGCCGCCGAGGAAGACCTGGTAGAGCTGCTCGCCGCCGGGCTTCGGGTCGACGTACAGAGACTTGTCGGTGCGCAGCTTGTCGAGGGTGGCCAGGGCCTGCTCGCCGGCCTCCTCGAAGCCGACCTTCTTGCCGTCCTCGGTGACGACGTCGCCGCCGAGGTCCCAGATCATCGGCCAGAGACGCCAGACGGTGTCCTCGTCGCCGACACCGGGCCAGCCCGTGCCGAAGACGCCCTTGCCGGGGTCGGTCAGCTTCGCCGCGGTCGCGACGAAGTCGTCCCAGGTCCAGCCGGCCTTGGGCGCCGGGAGACCGGCAGCCGCGAACAGCTTCTTGTTGTAGACGACGCAGAGCGAGTCGAGCAGGGCGGGCGCGGCTCGCACTTTGTCCTTGACGGTGATCGCGGCCTTGGCCGCCGGCCACACGGCGTCGAGCTGGAGCTGCCCGGTGAGGTCGGCGACCTGCGGGCTGCGGGTGATGCTGGCCAGGTCCGAGCCGAAGATGTACGCGACGTCCGGGTAGGACCCGGCCGCCAGACCCGCGGTGACCTTCTGCAGCATGCTGTCGGCGGTCACGCCGCCACCACCGCCGATCACGGCGATCCCCGGATGGGTCCGGTTGAACTCGGCGACCAGTGCGTCGAGCGCCTTCTTGGCGGTGTCGGTCTGGCCGTGCCAGAGATCGACGGTGACCTGGCCGCCGGTGGTCTCCGGATCGGACTTGCCGCAGCCGGCGAGACCGGCCGCGACGGCCAGTACGGCGGCCGCCCGCAGGACGTCGCGACGAGACGGTGCTGCTGTGCGGGGGTCGGACACGATTTCTCCATCGGGTCCCGCGGACGCTTTCCCCGCCTCGGGCCCGAGCCCTGGCGCCTGACAACCGGACTCCGAGACTGCTACCGGCTGGGTGCGTCACTGTCACACCGGCATCCGGTGCTTGGTCAGTCAGTAGAGCAACGCGGGTCGGCAGCGTCAAGGACCAATTGCGGAAAAGTGCGCGTAAGCGGGTCTTGAGCGCGTTCCCGAACAGGTGACTTGAACCCTTGACGGCGCGGGTTTTGACCGGTTTAGTGACTCTTTAAACCGGTTTAAACACTCAGGCAGGAGTGCTACGTGGTCAAGGACCGACCGACGATCGCCGACGTGGCGGCCCGGGCCGGAGTCTCCAAGGGCTCGGTCTCGTTCGCGCTGAACGGCAGGCCCGGCCTCGCCCAGGCCACCGTCGACCGGATCCTCGCGGCCGCCGACGAGCTCGGCTGGCGGCCCAGCAACCGGGCCCGCTCGCTGTCGGTCTCGAAGGCGTTCGCACTCGGTCTGGTGATCACGCGGGACCCCGCGGTCCTGTCGTCCGACCCGTTCTTCCCGGCGTTCATCGCGGGGGTGGAGAGCGTGCTCTCGCACGGCGGCCAAGCGCTCGTCCTGCAGGTCGTGACCGCGGGGGACGACGAGGCCGCCGGGTACCGGCGGCTCGCGCAGGACGGCCGGGTCGACGGGGTCTTCCTGTCCGACCTTCGCCACGAGGACCCGCGGATCGACCTGTGCCGCGAGCTCGGCCTGCCCGCGGTGACGCTGAACCGGCCGGAGGGTTCGTCGCCGTTCCCGGCCGTCTGTCTGGACGACCGTCCGGGCACGGTCGAGGTCGTCGAGCACCTGGTCGCGCTCGGCCACCGGCGGATCGCGCACGTCGCCGGTCCGCCGACCTTCGTCCATGCGACCGCCCGGGCCGACGCGTTCGTCGCGACCCTGGCCGACGCGGGGCTGGAGCCGGCCGGGCTCGAGGTCAGCGACTTCACGGCCGCCGGCGGGATCGAGGCGACCCGGCGGTTGCTCGCGCTGCCGGATCGGCCGACCGCGATCGTCTACGCCAACGACCGGATGGCGATCGCCGGCCTCGGCGCCGCTCAGCAGGCCGGGCTCACCGTGCCCGACGACCTGAGCATCGCGGGCTTCGACGACAGCGAGCTGGCCGAGTTCGTCCACCCCGGCCTGACCACCGTGCGCGCCGACCCCTACGCCTTCGGCGAGGCCGCCGCGAACACCCTGAACCAACTCATCGACGGGACCGGTGACGTGGCCGACGTGGAGCTCCCACCGGCCCGTCTCGTCGTACGCCGTTCGACCGCACGACTGGAGGAGTCATGAAACGACGCAAGGTGACCGCGGCGCTGCTGGCGCTGGGGCTGACCGGAGTCGCCGCAGCCTGCGGCGGCAGTGACGGCGGAGGTGATGCCGACGCGGCCGCGCAGGCCAAGGGCGAGATCACGGTCTGGTTGTCGAACAACGCCGAGGAAGTGGCCTGGGGCAAGCAGATGGTGGCGGCCTGGAACACGGCGCATCCTGACGAGAAGGTCACGGCGCAGGAGATCCCGACCGGGAAGTCGTCGGAGGAAGTGATCGGCGCCGCGATCACGGCGGGCAATGCGCCGTGCCTGATCTTCAACACCTCGCCGGCGTCGGTGTCGCAGTTCCAGAAGCAGGGTGGCCTGGTGGCGCTCGACGGCTTCGACGGCGGCAAGGAGTACATCGAGAGCCGGACCGGGAAGACCGCGGAGCAGTACAAGTCCACGGACGGCAAGTACTACCAGATGCCGTGGAAGGACAACCCGGTGATGATCTTCTACAACAAGAAGGCCTTCGCCAAGGCGGGCATCGACACGGCCAAGCCGCCGCTGTCGACGTACGACGAGTTCCTGGCCACGTCGCGGAAGCTGGTCGCGGCGAAGGCGGCGAAGTTCGCGATCTACCCGGCGCCGAGCAACGAGTTCTACCAGTCGTGGTTCGACTTCTACCCGTTGTTCGCGGCCGAGTCCGGCGGCAAGCAGTTGGTGGCCGACGGCAAGGCACAGTTCGCGTCGGACGAGGGCAAGAAGGTCGCGGCGTTCTGGCGGACGATGTACGCCGACAAGCTGGCCTCGCAGGAGAAGTACACCGGCGACTCGTTCGTCGACGGCACCGCCGCGATGGCGATCGTCGGCCCGTGGGCGGTCGCGACGTACAAGGGCAAGGTCGAGTGGGGCGCCGTCCCGGTGCCGACCTCGGCCGGCAAGCCTGCCAACGAGACCTACACGTTCAGCGACGCGAAGAACGTCGCGATGTACTCGGCCTGCAAGAACCGCGGGACGGCGTGGGAGGTGCTGAAGTTCGCGACCAGCAAGGAGCAGGACGGCAAGTTGCTGGAGGCCACCGGTCAGATGCCGTTGCGTGACGCGGTCGCCACGGCGTACCCGGAGTACTTCCAGAAGAACCCCGACTACCAGCAGTTCGCCGACCAGGCGGCCCGCACGGTCGAGGTCCCGAACGTCCCGAACTCGATCACGATCTGGCAGACCTTCCGTGACGCGTACTCCAAGTCCGTGATCTTCGGTCAGGAAGACCCGGGCGCGGCCCTCGACGGCGCTGTCCAGAAGGTCGATCAGCTCGCCAAGCAGTCATGAGCACACGGACCGGGGTGCTGGGCAGGGTCCTCGGCAAACAGCCGATCGGGTCGCTGTTCGTCACCCCGTACGTGATCTTCCTGGCGGCGGTCTTCGCCTACCCGCTCGGGTTCGCGGTGTACATGTCGTTCCACGACTACTTCTTCACCGCGCCCGGCGCGATCGTCGACCGGCCGTTCGTCGGGTTCGAGAACTACGCCACGGTGTTGTCGGATCCGGCGGTACGGCGTTCGTTCGTGAACGTCGGCGTCTTCCTGCTGATCAACGTGCCGCTGACCGTGGTGCTGTCGCTGCTGCTGGCCTACGCGCTCAACGGCGCTGTCCGGTGGCGCGGGTTCTTCCGGGTCAGCTACTACGTGCCGTACGTGACGGCGAGCGTTGCCGTCGTTGGTGTCTGGTTGTTCCTGTTCAACTCCAACGGCCTGGTCAACTCCGTGCTCGGGCCGCTCGCGCCTGATCCGTCGTGGCTGGTCAACTCCAAGCTGGCAATGCCGACGGTTGCGATCTACGTGACCTGGAAACAGCTCGGATTCTTCATCCTGCTCTACCTGGCCGCGCTGCAGAACGTCTCCAAGGACCTGTACGAAGCGGCGTCGATGGACGGCGCCGGGCGGATCAAGTCGTTCTGGAACGTGACCGTGCCGGGGGTTCGGCCGGCCACGACGCTCGTCGTACTGCTGGCGACGGTGACCGGAGCGAACCTGTTCACCGAGCCGTACCTGCTCACCGGCGGTGGCGGTCCGGACGGCGCGTCCGCGTCACCGGTCCTGATCATGTACCAGCGCGGAATCGAGCAGGGCAACCCGGACATCGGCGCGGCGATCGGGGTGCTGCTCGTGGTCGGCGTACTGATCCTGGCGCTGGTCGAACGACGCTTCGTCGGGAGGGAGAACTAGATGAGGAGCCCGTGGAAGTTCCTCGGCCTGCTGGTCGGGGCGTTCGTCTTCCTGTTCCCCTTCTACTACATGCTCGTCGGGAGTCTGCAGACCGAGCCGGATCCTTCGGTTGGCGGTGCGTTCCCTTCGCCAGGGAATCTGACCGGGCACAACTACGCCGAGATCAACGCGGCGATCAACCTCGGGCGGTCGTTGCTGAACTCGGGGATCTTCACCGGTGGTGTCATCCTGGGCACGCTCGTCTTCGGGGTGCTCGCGGGCTACGCGCTGGCCCGGTTGCAGTTCCGCGGCCGGGGCGCGGTGTTCAACCTGGTGCTGCTGGTCCAGGTGATCCCGTTCCAGCTGCTGACGATCCCGCTGTACGTGATGATCGTGCGCAGCTACGGGCTGGCCGACTCCTATCTCGGGATGATCCTGCCGTTCGCGATCAACTCGACCGCGGTGTTCGTGTTCCGGCAGTACTTCCTGCAGCTGCCGCAGGAGCTGTTCGACGCGGCGCGGATCGACGGCGCTGGTGAGCTGGCGATCCTTTGGCGGGTCGCGATCCCGTTGGTCAAGCCGGCGCTGCTGACCGGCGTACTGCTGACGTTCATCGGGCCGTGGAACGAGTTCCTCTGGCCGTTCCTGATCACCAAGCAGCAGGACCTGCAGCCGCTCGCGGTCTCGCTGTCCAACTACCTGACCACTGTGTCGGCGCGGGCCGCGAACCCGTTCGGCGCCGTACTGGCCGGGGCTTGTGTCCTGGCTGCTCCGGCGGTCGCGTTGTTCGTGATCTTCCAGCGCCGGTTCATCTCGTCCAGCCTCGAGTCCGGGGTCAAGGGCTAAGTCTTGAAAGGGTTTTGACTGTGACTGTTCCGTACACACTGACGCGTGTCGGTGTCGTGATGACGCCCGAGCCGGGCAACGAGCTGGAATCCGAAGGCGTGCTGAACCCGGCCTCCGGGCACACGCCTGACGGCACGCTGTACCTGCTGCCGCGGTTGGTTTCTCCGGGCAACGTCTCCCGGGTCGGGTTGGCTCGGGTTTCGCTGGACGACGGTGTTCCGGTCGGCGTTTCGCGTGAGGGTGTGGTGCTGGCTCCCGACGAGGGGTGGGAGCGCGGGCTGAACAACGCCGGCGTCGAGGACCCGCGGGTGACGTGGATCCCGCTGCTGGGACTGCACGTGATGACGTACGTCGCGTACGGGCCGCTCGGGCCGAAGCCGGCGCTCGCGGTGTCGGAGGACCTGCGGTCCTGGACGCGGCTGGGGCCGCTGCACTTCGAGTACCAGGCGGACCTAGACACGGACCTGAACCTGTTCCCGAACAAGGACACGGTGTTCTTCCCCGAGCCCGTGCCGGGGCCGGACGGCGAACCGTCGTACGCGATGCTGCACCGGCCGATGTGGGACCTGGGCTGGTTCCGCGAGGGCGAGGGCGTGCACCTGCCGGCCGGGGTGACCGATGACCGGCCGGGGATCTGGGTGTCGTTCGTGCCTGTTGCCGATGTCGAGCGGGGGCTGGAGAACCTGGTGCACCTGCGCCATCACCGGCTCGTCGCGATGTCGGAGTATCCCTTCGAGGCGTTGAAGATCGGCGCTGGTCCGGCGCCACTGCGCGTCCCCGAGGGCTGGCTGGTGATCCACCACGGCGTCACTGGCGAGCAGCCGAAGGGGTTCGATCCCACGACGCAGAAGGTCAGCTACGCGGCGGGCGCGCTGTTGCTGTCGTTCGATGATGTGACGAAGGTTCTGGATCGGACTGCGGAGCCGATCCTGGTGCCGGAGACCGAGGAGGAACGGATCGGGACCGTCGGGAACGTGGTCTTCCCGACGGCGATCGAAGAGGTCGACGGCGTGCACTACGTGTTCTACGGGATGGCGGACGCGAAGATCGGCGTCGCTCGTTTGGATCGGACCTCATGACAGTCTCGCGGCGAGCGGTCCTGGGTGGATCGCTCGCACTGGCTGCTGGGTTGCCTGCGGCAACTGCCGCCGCCGGTCCGTCTGTGGCTGGTGCGTCCTCGGCTGGAGCTCTCGGGGCTTCACCCTCCAAGGACCAGCGCACCAACCTCAGTCACCTCGACTACCTGGGTGACTCGGTGTCACCTCCGGCCGTCCCCGGCCACTCGACGTACGGCTCCGGCCCCCTCGGCGTGCTCTGGACGTACGCCGACCGCCGAGCGGACGGCACCTACGCGCGGATCGGCGGCGGCCCGTACGACGCCGCCACCGACACCTACGGCCAAGGCGCCTTTAACGCCGACGACCTCGCCCGCGCGGCTGTCGTGTACCTGCGGCACTACCGCGCCCACCGCGACGCCCACAGCCGCGCGGCGGCGTACGGGCTGTTGCGGGGCCTGACGTACCTGCAGACGACCAGCGGCGCCAACGCCGGCAACGTCGTGCTCTGGATGCAGCCGGACGGCACCCTCAACCCGAGCGCCGAGCCGGTGGAGCTACCGGACCCGTCGGACAGCGGGCCGTCGTACTGGCTGGCGCGGACGGTCTGGGCGCTGGGGGAGGGCTACGAGGCCTTCCGGACGGTGGATCCGGCGTTCGCTCGCTTCCTGCGGGGGCGTATGGAGTTGGCTCTCGACGCGTTGGATCGGCAGGTGCTGGTTCGCTACGGCACGTGGAACGTCGTCGACGGCCGGCGGGTTCCGGCCTGGCTCATCGTCGCGGGTGCGGACGCCACCTCGGAGGCAGTGCTCGGGCTGAGCGCGTATGTCCGTGCCGGTGGTTCTGCACGTGCGCGGAAGGCTCTGGCGCGTTTCGCCGAGGCCATCGCCGCCATGGCCGCCGGCAGCACCCGCGAGTGGCCGTTCCGCGCCCTGCTCCCGTGGGGCGAGTCGATCTCCAACTGGCACGCCTGGGGCGCCCAGATGCCCTCCGCACTCGCTGCAGCCTCCACGGCTCTCCACAACCCACGCCTACTCGCCCCAGCCCTCGGCGACACCGCCGGCTTCACCCCACTGCTCCTGACAGCAGGCGGCCCGGACAACGGCTGGCTGCCCGCGCCGATCGACCGCACGCAGATCGCGTACGGCGTAGACGCCCGCCTGCAAGCCCTGCTCGGCGTCGCCTCAGCCGCCAACCGCCCCGGCCTCCGCCAGGTCGCCGCCTTCGTAGCAGCCTGGTACTTCGGCGCCAACCGCGCCGGCGAACCGACGTACGACCCCACCACCGGCCGCACGTACGACGGCGTCTCCGGCGACGGTGTCGTCAACCGCAACTCCGGCGCCGAGTCCACCATCCACGGCCTGCTCTCCATGCTCGCCCTGGACGCCAACCCGTCCGTCGCCCACCAGGCCGAGGCCCTGGCCAGTCGCCCTGTGCCCACCGGCCTGCAGGTGGTCGAGGCCGAGTCCGCTGAACTGTCCTCCGGTGCCACCGTGGTCACGCCACCGTCCGCCTGGACAGGCGAATCCCAGTGGAGCAACGGCTCGTACGTCGCCATGCCCGCCGGCTCTCGCGTCGACTGGACTCTTCCGGCCTCAGTGGAAGGGCGCCTCGTCCTCCCCATCGTCGACCTGGTCCCAGACCGCTCAGCCGGTACGACGACGTGGTCCACCGGCGGCGTCATCCGCCACGGCTCCGGCGGCCCACAAGGAGTCTCCGCAGCCCCGGGCGCTCTGCTCCCCGTAGGAGTCGGCGTACTACCCGCCGCGGCGACCACACTCACCGCAACGTCCAGCGGCCATGACGTCCGCGTCGACGCCCTCCTCCTGCTCCCACTGATCAGCAAACTCCAACTAGGCGCGAGCCAGCTGCTGGTCAGCGTCGACCACCACCCGCGCTCGGTCCCGGTCGCCCGCCGCGGAACCGTCTACTGCTACACCTCATCCGGCCAGCTCCACTCCCGTCGACCTGCGAATGGCCGGGCGTCAGTCCTCCCCGGCGGCTTCACCGTCGTACTGAGCTGAGCGCCTCCAGGCACCAGTCAGCCACGAACTCCAACGCCAACCCTCTCTGCTGGAACAGCCGCCGACTGTCGGCCTGCTGGTGGTACGCGCGATGAGACGAGTCTCCCGCCTGCCCCAGCAGCGCCGGCAGTAGCCAGGTGTACTTCACCCCCGACGCCATCACCGCCAGCCGCACCTGATCAGCTTCGCCATTCCATCCACCCTCGCGAAGCCCGTCGAGATACTGATCGATGCAGGTCTCGGCCAACTCCCGCATCCGCTCCGCCGGCCAGAACAGGTCGAACACGGCATCCGGAATGTGATTGCCGAGATCCTCACCGAGCGCGCCGTCTCCTGTGAACGCCCAGTCCAGCAAGGCGATCTCGCCACCCGGCCGACGGATGACGTTGCTCACCCAGAGATCCAGATGACACCGCCGCCGCGGCAAGCGATCGATCCTCGTGAGCAATGTGTTGCGGTGGGCAACAAGTTGACGCCACTTCTCCCGCAGCCCATCCGGCCACTCCTCGGCGACCAGCGGCTGCCCCCACGCGCCGTCGTCATCCAGCAGCTCCCACGGCACCACCCGGCTCGTCGAGTAGTCCCGCAAGAACCCCACCGACGTCCACTCGACCGCCTCACTCGGCCGCGCCTGCCACCGCCCGCACGCGCGGACCAACGCCGCGTGATCCTCGAGCGAGAACGCAGTCCCCGGCGTACCGGCGATGTCCTCCAACCACAACACGGCTCCGCCGTCGTGCTCGTCGACCTCGGCCTCCGGCAGGTAAAGCCCGGCCTCGTCGAGGCGATCTCGCAGTACGCCGTCGCGATAGACCTCGACCTCTCGTCGCCAGTAATTCCAGTGCCGAGGGTCGGCAGACCCCGCCCAGGAGGCCGCTACCGCTTCCCCGCCTCTCGCCGCGCCGCCGCGCGAGCCAGGCCGCCCGTCTCCCTCGCCGCCCCCTCCGGCCACCGAGGTCGGCTCGCGCAACTCCTTGCGGATCACCGTCCGCCCGGCCACGTCCGTCACGCGCTCGACCGACGCGGTCACCGCGTTCAGCGGGTTGTGCCGGAGCGCCGTACGGCCGGTTGGTTGCTCACTCACCTCCCTCATCCTCTGATCCTTCACCCGTAGCGTCCGAAGAAACTTGATGCGTCCGAAGAACCCGAGGCTATAGCGCACGGTTCTTCGGACGCATGCGGATTCTTCGGAACCAGCAATATGGGTAGTCCCCGCCGAGATATAGGCAGTCCACCCCGATGCGCCACCCACCCACGATGGGTTCCAATAGACCCTGCCGGTGGAGCGCCCGGGGGCGGTCGCTCCACCGGCCCACCCCGAGCGGTCCCGGACCACACGCGCCCGGGACCGCTCCCCGGGGGCCGCTTCGCACCTTCCCAGCGCCCAGCGCCCCGAAGCACCCCCGGGTCAGGTCACTCGCGACCCCGTACGCCGAACCACCCCACCCAGGTCGACCACGCACTCGACCGAACCACCCCACGCCGCCCAATCCCAATCACCTAAGCTCCGCCGCCCGCCGCCCGCCGCCCGCCGCCCGCCGCCCGCCGCCCGCCGCCCGCCGCCCGCCGCCCGCCGCCCGCCGCCCGCCGCCCGCCCGACCCACCCGGCCGCATACGCCAAGCCAGGCAACCCGAGCAGCGTCAGCTAGGGCTCGTACGCCGAGCAACGCCAACCAAGCTAGTCATGACCCAGCCGCGCTGATCAGTCGGCAGCACCGCCGATCCAAACCACCCGGCCCGCGTGCGCCAAGCCAGGCCACCCGTGCAGCGCCAGCCGCACCCCGTACGCCGACTTGCACCGTGTGCGCACCGCCAGCCGCGCCGATCAGCCGGCAACACCCGCGCCCCGCGTCGAACTGGCCAATCCGAGCCGCCGCATCCGCACCGCTCCGGCCCGAGCGCGCACTCCGGCTACACCGCAGCCAGGTACGCCGAGCGGGTCCATCCCGGCTGCGCCAGCCGCACCCCGCGTACGCCGACGACTCCGCCCGACCAACAACGGCCGCACCAGGTACGCCGAGCACGCCATCCGGGCAGCGTCACCTGGGGCTCGTACGCCAAGCTGCGCCATCCAAGCCGGTCGTCGAGTTGACCCAACCGCGCCGATCAGCCGCGCAGCACCGCCCGATCCAAACCACCTGGGCCGCGTACGCAAAGCCAGGCCACCCGAGCAGCGGCAGCCGCACCTCGTACGTCGAACTGCACCCGCCCCGCGTGACCGCGTACGCCGACCTACACCACCCAGGCGGTGTCAGACGCCTCGCGTACGCCGACCTACACCGCGTCGGCCAGCATCAACTGCTCCCGTACCCCGAGCCCGCACCGGCACGCACGCCCCAAGCCGCTACGAGCACTCCGCGCCGTGCTCCGAGCGCACCCGGGCCGCACCCGCATGCACGCCCCGGCACGCCGCGGGCACTCCGCGCCGCGCTCCGAGCGCGCCCCGAGCCTCGCCCGGAGCCGATCAGTCGGCGAGGACGACCACGGGCTCGGGGTCGGCTTCCACCCCGGGCCAAGTGGTGTTCCCGGGCAGGTCAGCCGAGTTCCAGGGCGGTGCAGACCCAGCGGCCTCGGCGGGTTTCCAGGCGGAGGGCCATGGCTCGGGAGCGGCCGCCGGTTCGTAGGTGTGCGGCTACCTCGGCGACGCCGGTCTCCGGGTGGCAGATGTGGACCGAACGGACAGAACTCCGCTCTTTCGTCGCGCGCTTTCCCGCGGTGGTCGTCAGACCGAGCAGGCGCACCCGGCGATGCACATCGACGTACACGGCAGTGTCGGTCCACCGAGTCAGCTGGCTCACCGGTCGATCCCCGCCGATCGTCTCCGCGATCGCCTGCACCAAACGAGTCGCCCACTCGCGAACCTCCGGCACCGCAGGCCCAGTCGGAACCAGCCGCAACGTCGGCCGAGCCGGGATCTCCTCATCGGCCTCGTACTGCAGCGCCAAGGCCCCGTGAGTTGGCACAGCCTCAGCCCGCTTCCGAAGCGCAGTCGCTCCCATCGGGTAAGTCCGAGGCGCCTCGGCCTTCGAGGTCCGTGCAACCGGCGTATCGGAACTATTGGTCAGTACGCCGGTTGTCGCGCCGTCGGCGACCGGCTGGGCCGCGTTCGCGACGCCCGTCGGGCTTGTAGTGCGCTCGCTGCCGCCAGCGTCAGCAGTGCCAGCGGTCCGAGCGGCGGAGGCAGCACCAGAGGTCGGAGCGGTGCCAGGAGTTCCATCGGTGTCTGCGGTGCCGGCGGTGTCAGCGGTGCTCGGGTGTGCGGTGAGCTCGGGGAGCGAGGTCGGGGCGCTGTGGTCGCTCTGGCTCGTGGGGTCGGTGTCGGCCGCCGTACGTGCCTCGGTTTGGGAGATGGAGGTGTGGGGGACGGACGTGAGGTTTCGTCGGGTGGTCATGTCACTTCTCCTGAGGGGTCTGCGGCACGGGACGGTCGAGGGAGGCCGGCGAGTGGAGCACCTGGCCGGGGAGGAGCAGGTCGGGGTCGGGACCGATCACTGCGCGGTTCGCGGCGTACCAGTGCGGCCAGCGCGCGGCGATCGCTGAGTCCGAAGCGTTTGGGCCGAGTTCGGCCGCGGCGATCGACCAGAGCGACTCGCCGCGCAGTACCACGTGCCGGCCGCTCTGCAGATCCGTGTACCGAACCGGAGCCCCGTCGGTCGGCCGATCCGGCACGCGAACCTCGGGGTCCCCAGCCTGAGGTCCGACCGGATCTCCAGCCCGACTCGTTCCACCGGGCCGCGTCGCCGACGGCTCCCCAGTGCGAGCCGGGGCGTCGGGCCGAGTCGCCCCGGGCTCCCCGGTCCGAACAGGTCCACCGGACTGAGTCGTCGTCGGCTCGCCAGGCTGAGCCGGGCCACCTGGCCTGGTCGTCGGTTCGCCAGCCCGAGCCAGACCGCCGGGCTTGGTCGTCGACTGCTCGCTTCGACTGAGCCCATCGGTCGGCTGGGACGTAGGGCGATCGCCCGGCCGATTGGTCGTCGTACCGCCCGTACGGGTCGTCGACGAGTCGTTCGGGTCCGGAGTCGCCGGGCCGCTGGGGCGATCGATCCCCGGCGTACCGGCCTCATGAGGCGGCTGGCCGATCTCGATCTTCGAGCTCGGCTCGTACTGCGGACGGCCCGTGGTGTGGGTCGGGTCGGTCAGCCGAACGCTCGAGGGCTTCTCCGTCAGGCGCCACTCGTTCGGCGAGATCGGCTGGTCGAGGCGGACGGTTGAGGCCGGCTCGGTTGCGCGCCAGGCGGCGCCGGAGGATGTCGTGTGCTGCGGCGGGTTGGCCGGTGACGCGTGAGCTACGCCGATGGTGAGTGGAGTGACAGCAGCAACGCCGAGCGCCGAACGGAGCAGAGTTCGCGAGGTCTGGGAGGTGATCCGGCCGGTCAGCGCGGCTCCTGCGCGACCCAGTACGCCGGGGGCCTGCTCGAGGACCGTGGCGAGGACGGCGAGCAGCAGCCACGCGTACGCCGTCCAGGCGACCGCCGCGACCGCGACGAACGCCATCGAGATCAGGTCCCGCGTCGACGCCTCGTCCAGGGCACCGGCGGTCACCCAGCGCAGCGCGAAGCCGGCGCCGGTCAGTGCACCCAGCGCGATCAGCGCCTTGAGCCCCCGGATCATCGCGTTCATCTGCTTTCGCCCTCGATCTATGCGTTTGCGTTAGTTTGCGTTGGCTTGACCAATATAGACCGCTATCGGCGGGGTTTGGCAAGTCGAAAGCCGTCATCATGACGGCGGAGAGTGTGGATCGAGCACGGAGAGTACTGGTGAGCGCGCGAGACGGTAGGTTCGGGCGCATGCGTCTGGATGCTCTGTTCGAGGACCTGGAGTCGCAGTTCGCGGCGCTGCAGGACGGTGATCTGTACGGCGAGGTCGCCGAACGGATCCGGGCCGAGGTCGGCAAGATCACGCTGCTCGACCGGCTCCGCGGAGCGGTCGGCACGATCGTCCGGGTCGAACTGACGCACGCCGAGCCGGTTCAGGGCGAACTGGTCCGCGTCGGCAAGGACTGCCTGCTCGTGGAGGCCGAGCGCTTCGAGGAATGGCTGATCCCCGTCGAGGCCCTCACCTCGGTCCACGGCCTCGGGCCCTGGGCAGAGCCGGCCGAGGGTGCGATCGCCGCCAAGCTCGGCTTAGCGCACCTGCTGCGCGGGATCGCTCGCGACCGGTCGCCGGTCACGCTGTTCTGCGCGGGTCCTCACGCGCATCCGATCACCGGCACCATCGACCGCGTCGGAGCCGACTTCATCGAGATCGCCGAGCATCCGCTCGACGCGCCTCGCCGTCGTACGGAGGTCTACAACACCCGGCTGGTTCCTACCCAGTCCCTCTCAGCCCTCCGCCGCCGCTGACGGGCGCGCAAGCCCGCTGGCTCCCGCGCCGGAATCGCAGCTGCCTGGGGGAGCGGCGTCCGCCCGCCCGCCGCGTCGGCGTTCCCGCGCCGGAATCGCAGATGCCTGGCCGAGCGGCGTCCTCCCGCTCCCGCCCCCGCGCGCGGCGTCGGCGCTCCCGTGCCGGAATCGCAGTTGCCTGGGAGCGGCGTCCGCCCGTCCGCCCCTTGCGCCGCGTCGGCGTTCCCGTGCCGGAATCGCAGATGCCTGGCGGAGCGGCGTCCTCCCCGCCCCGCGCGCCGCGTCGGCGCTCCTGCGCCGGATCCCCCCGGCCCCTTCGCCGCCTGAGGCCCGGCCGCTCCTCGGCTCCGCCCTGCCCTGGGGCACGAGTCGGCCGAGGCATCCCGCTCCACCCAGCAGCAAGCCGCACAGATCGACAGCACCCGCGCCGTCTCGCTCGGCATCTCAACGGCGACCGGCGGCGAGCCCAGCTCCTCCAGTACGCCGTGCCGCGCACCATCCGGCGTGGTCAGGCTACTCATCCCGCGTCGGGTTGATCCCCCGCAGCGCAGCCACGGCGGCGTCGACCTTCGCCTCCGGGGGACCTGGTCCGAGATGGTCGCGGCTCCGGCGCTGGTCGGCGGGCAGGCCGACGGCCAGCTCGGCGGCGTACAGGCGGACGAGGTCGTGGTGCATGTACCGGCCGCAGCTGATCGGCCGCCGGCCGGGTCGGCTACTGGTGAACGTCCTCGGACTGTTCGGCTTCCTCGCCGAACGGGTGGCTGGCGACGAACTCGCGGGTCTCGGTGTAGAGCCGCTCGATGTACTTCTCCAGCTCGGTCGCCTCGACCCGCCACTGACCGCGGCCGCCGATCTTCACGGCGGGGATGTCGCCGCGGCGGACCAGTGCGTAGACCTGGTTGGCCGAGATGTTCAGGACCTCGGCGACGTCGGAGAGCTGGAGGAAGCGCGGTGCAGGCATTCGTCCTGAGCCCTTTCGCTGGTCGACGGAGGGGGTGGGAACTGCAACTTCCTGCAGTTCCTGTTTCTTTAGTTTGCCACGGTTGGCCCCCGGACGATTGAGTTTGTCCCCAGGCCACTCCGCGGTCGCGACGCTGTGGACAACCGAAAGCACGCGACGCGACGGAGTTGGCAGAATGGGCGGCTCCGGAGCGCGACCGACAGGTGACAGGAAAGAGTCAGACGTGGTGCAGAGTCCAGTTCGCAGCGGGTTCGCGGTGCCGTCGGCGCCGCCGCAGCGCAACCGCCGAGCCCGCTGGAAGGACGGCAGGCTCGTCCTCGGCGTGCTGCTGGTGGCGATCACCGCGCTGGCGGGCGCCAAGCTGCTGTCGTCCGCCGACGACACCACGACGATCTGGGCCGCCGACCGCGACCTACCCGCCGGCACCAAGCTGACCTCGGAGGACCTGACCACGGTCCGCGTCCGGTTCACGAGCAGCGACGCGGCCGGCCAGTACGTCGCGGCCGACGCCGACCTGAAGGGTCTGGTGATGGTCCGCGCGGTGAAGGCCGGTGAGTTCGTGCCGCGTCAGGCTGCCGTGACCCAGACGGACAACGATCGCACCGAGTTGCCGCTCGCGATCGCGACCGGTCGCCTGCCCACGGACACCGCGGCCGGGGATCAGGTCGACGTTTGGGTGATCCCCAAGGACACGGCTCAGCCGGCCCGGAAGCTCTGGGAGACCGTGCGGGTCAGCCAGATCGACGCGGTCAAGGGCGTCTCCGGCGGTTCGGCGCGCAGGCAGGTGCTGATCGGGTTGGACCCGGCGGACCTCCCGAAGCTTCCTGCCGCGTTGGCCGCGATGAGTGCGGGCGAACCAGTCCTCGTACGACGGGGGCGTTGATGGCTGTTCCTGTGTTGTTGGCGGTGACGGGGGCGCCGTGGGAGGCGGACGTCGTACGGCGGGCTGAGCAGGCGCCGGGGATTCGGATCGTGCGGCGGTGTGTGGACATTGCCGACGTGATGGGTGCGGCGGCGAGTGGGCAGGCTCGGGCGGTGCTGCTTGCGGAAGATCTGCCGCGGTTGACGTCGGACGCGGTGGCGGCGTTGCACGCGCGGCGGATCGTCGTACTGGCGCTTGTCGATCCGTCCGACAACGGTGCGCCGAGTGGGGCCGAGGATCGGCTGGCGCGGATGGGGATCGAGCGGATCCTGCCGGCCGATGTGAGCGGTGAGGATCTCGGGCGCGCGATCACCGATGCGGTGGATTCGGGGCCGCCGACGACGGTGTCGCACTTCGCCGGTGGGTTCGTGCCGGTGCCGCCGGGGGCGACGCCGCCCGAGCGGCACTACGACCCGTCGGGCAAGGGGAGGCTGCTCGCGGTCTGGGGGCCGACCGGTGCGCCGGGGCGGAGTACGGTCGCGGTCGGGTTGGCGAGTGAACTGTCGGCGCGGCAGATCCCTACGCTGCTGGCCGATGCCGATGTGTACGGCGGGTCAGTCGCGCAGATGCTGGGGATTCTCGACGAGACCTCGGGACTGGCTGCGGCGGCGCGATCGGCTGGCAGCGGATCGCTTGACGTCGAATTGCTGGCTCGGCATGCGCGTGGGGTTGCGGACTACTTGCTGGTGTTGACCGGGTTGAGTCGGGCTGACCGGTGGACCGAGTTGCGTCCGACGGCGCTGGAGTCGGTGTGGTCGACGGCGCGGCAGTTGGCGCCGTGCACGGTGGTCGATGTCAGCTTCTGCATCGAGAGCGACGAGGAGATCTCGTTCGACACACTCGCACCACGGCGGAACGGCGCGACCCTGGCGACGCTGGAGGAGGCCGACGAGGTGATCGTCGTCGGTACGGCGGACCCGATCGGGTTGACTCGGTTGATCCGCTCTTTGCATGAGCTTCGCGCGATGGTGCCGTCGGCAACTACTCGCGTGGTGGTGAACCGGGTGCGCTCGGGTTCGCTCGGGAGTTCCCCGGCGGATGCGGCGGCCGAGGCGCTCAACCAGTACGCCGGGGTGGAGCCGGCCGCGCTGTTACCGCTCGACCTGGCGGCGACCGACGGCGCGCTGACGCACGGGCGCAGCCTGCTCGAAACGGCGAAGTCGAGCAAGCTGCGGAAGGCGTTCCAGCAGCTGGCGGCGGGGGTGGAGAAGGATCATCTGAGCTGACCTCGACGGCGATGTCGACTGAGTGATCCGGAGCCCGGCCGCGGACAGGCGGTGGTTGCCGGAAGGACGAGCGCGGTCCCGGGGTGGGCGGGTCGTCGTGGGCTGGGCTGGTGGGCTTAGGCAGGTGTGCCTGGTGAGCAGGTGGTCGCGGACTGGCTGGGTGTGTGCCTGGGGAGGTGTTCGTGGGTGAGGCGAGTGTCCGGGGCTGGACGGTGCGCCTGCGCAGGTGTTCGTCGGTGGGCGGGGATCGTGGGCTGGGCGGTGTGCCTAGGCGGGTGTCCCCGGGTGGGCGGGTGGTTGTGGGGTGGCTGGGTGTGCCTGGTTAGGCGTTGTTGGGTGGGCAGGAATTCGCGCGGGGACGGGGGTCGTGGGCCGGAAGGGTGCCTGGGCAAGTGTTCGCGGGCTGGGTGGGTGTGCCTGGGTAGGTGTTCGTGGGACGAGTGTCCGTGGGCCGGACGATGCGTCTGTGAGGGGTTCGTGGGTGGAGCGGGTCGCGGTTGGCGCGAGTGGGCTGGGCTGGGCGGGTGTGCGGGCGGGGTGTTTGTGGGTGGGACGGGTGTCCGTGGGCCGGACGATGCGTCTGTGAGGGGTTCGTGGGGGAGGGCGAGCGTGGGCTGGCCCGGTTGCTCAGGGTTCGCGCACCGGCTAGTCGTGCGGTAGGGGGCCGTGGATTTCTCCCTTGGCTGTTTGGGTCAGGTGGGCGATTTTCTGGAGGGTTTCCAGGGGCGTGAGGGTCGAGTTGTCGACGGGCGCGGACCAGGGGGATCGAGTGGCTCGTAGGACTTGGAGGTCTTTTACGAGGTGGGCCGGGGAGCGGTTCGGGTCGTTGGCCGTGCGGTTGAGTACTGCGTCTGCGGTGGGGGTCAGGGTGGTGTGGAAGACCCGGCCTAGTTGCAGGAGGTGGGGGATGACCGGATTCAGGTCGATGGCGTCGTGGATGCTGTTGCCTGCGATGAGGACGTTCTCGTAGCCGGCCTCGAAGAACGACTCCGCGAGGTGCGCCGATTGGCGCAGGACGAGTGCGGTGCGGGCGTCGTCGTACGGGAGGTCCCAGTGCGGGTCGACCATGAGGAACAGCTGGTCGGTGTCGATCGCGGCGGTTCGGCCCCAGGTGGCGAGCTTCTCGGCGTGGCTCAGCTGGAGAACGGTCGTCTTGCCGGAACCGGCTGGGCCGGAGAGAAAGACAGTTCTGGGCATTTGGGTGATCGTGCCGTCTTTCGCCGGGCTGCGCCAGCTTCGGTCTGGGGAAATGACCGGCGCGGGAGGCCGGGGATCGGGTACCTGCTGAAGGACTTGGGCGGGCGTGTGCAGGATGGGTCGGGCGTGTGCAGGGAGGGGCGGGCGTGTGGAGGATGCCGGGGTGGTTGAGCGTTGGGCTTCGGGTTGGTTGCGGGAGCGTATGGACGGTTCCGGACCGGGCCTGGCGACTGGGGGTGGGTAGGGGGACTCAGGGGTGGATTGAGGTGGTTTCGAGGGGAAAACCCCACCGACAGCGGACCGGGGGTGTGCCAGGGTGAGGGGGTCAGCAGGGGAGTAGCTAGGGGAGTGCGATGTCCGAGGTGCAGGGTCGGTCCGGTGGGGCGATGACGCCTGAGCGGCGGTTCGGGATTGCGATCTCGGTGGCGTTGATTCTCGGGGGTGCTTACTGGGCGCTGACGAACCTGACCGAGGGAGCGAAGGCGACGCAGGGTAGTTATCCGGTGCAGGGGACCTCGCTGACGGTGGTGAGCAAGTCGTCGGACATCGAGGTGGTGGCCGGGGACGTGCAGGAGATCAAGGTCGAGCGGAAGTTCAAGAAGACGGTGTTCGGGAGTGATCCGGACGAGAGCTACCGCGACGGGAAGCTCGAGGTGAAGGCGAACGGGTGCTCGTTCATGTCCTTCGGGTGTTCGACGGACTACGTGATCACGGTGCCGAAGGATCTGAAGGTCTCGGTCGACAACACGAGCGGGACGATCAAGGTGTCCGATGTCGCGGAGGTCGGGAAACTGGCGACGACCTCGGGGGACATCGAGGTGCACGGTGGGGGCGGGGAGATGACGCTGCACGCCACCTCGGGGGACATCGAGGCGAGCGCGCTGACGGCGACGAAGGTGGAGGCGAAGGCGACGTCGGGGAAGGTCGAGTTGACGTTCGCCGCGGCGCCCACCGATGTTCGGGCGCAGGGGTCGTCGGGTGATATCACCGTGCTGGTGCCGGAGGGGGTGGAGGCGTACAAGGTCGACACCGATACGTCGTCGGGGGATGAGCACATGGAGCTCAGGACGGATCCGGCGGCGACTCGGACGATCACGGCGAAGACTTCTTCGGGTGATGTGTCGGTGGAGTACGCCAACTAGTTTTTGTTGAGGGCGTGGGCTGGGGTGGTCGCGTGGCGCCGGGGACGTTGGCGTGGGCTGAGGTGGCCTGCGGCGCTGAAAGCTAGAAGTGGGTCGGGGCCGCGGGGTAGGTGCGTGGCTGGGGTTCTCGTGTGGCGCCGGGGAGGTTTGCGTGGGCTGGGGTGGGCTGCGGCGCTGAAAGAGGAGTAGCACGGGTTGAGGGGTGCCCGGAGCGGATGGTGGGGGCGGCGGAGGGCGTGAGTAGTCTTGCGCGCATGTCTGACGACAAGGTGTTGCGGGGGCTGCTGGTTGACTGGGGTGGGGTGCTGACGTCCGGGCTGGACGTGGCGCTCGGGCGGTGGGCCGAGTTGGACAACCTTGACTTCGACGTCTACTTCAAGGCCGTGGTGGAGTGGTTGGGGGCGGATCCCGCCGAGGCTGAGATCAACCCGATTCACGCGCTGGAGCGGGGGCAGATCGCCGTACCGGACTTCGAGCGGAAGCTCGCGGCGTTGTTGCTGACGCGCGACGGGCAGCCGTTGAAGGCCGAAGGGCTGATCGAGCGGATGTTCGCGCACTTCGAGCACGAACCCCGGATGACCGCCCTCGTACGCCGGGCGAAGGGCCACGGGATCAAGACCGCGCTGCTGTCCAACTCCTGGGGCAACACCTATCCCCGAGACACCTGGGAAGGCATGTTCGACGATCTCGTCATCTCCGGTGAGGTCGGGCTGCGCAAGCCCGAGCCGGAGATCTACCTGCTGGCCGCGCAGCGGATCAACCTCCAGCCGGCCGAGTGCGTGTTCGTCGACGACCTCGAGCTCAACGTCGAGGCCGCGAAGCAGCTCGGGATGACCGCGATCCACCACACGGCGTACGACGAGACGAAGCGCGAGCTGGAAACGCTGTTCGGGGTCGACCTGACGTGACCACGACCTCACCCACCAGCGACACCCGAAGGACCGACCCCCGCTGGATCGTCGTCGCAGTCCTCGGCTGTGCCGCGTTCGTTGCCCTCGGCGCCTGGGCGTACGGGCTGTTCGACGGCATGATCGACCTGCGCGTGTACCGGATGGGCGGCTCGGTCCTGCTCGACCGGGCGTCCTTGTACGACGCGCAGCTGCCCGGTTCGGGACTGCCGTTCACCTACCCGCCGTTCGCCGCGATCGCGATGGTCCCGCTGGCCGCGGTGCCGTGGGGTCTCGCGCTGGTGCTCTGGACGACGATCTCCGTGCTCTGCATCGCGGCGATCTGGCGGGCCGCGCTGCCGGAGTCAGCCTGGAACCTTCTCCCGCAGCACCTGAGCAACAAGCGGATCGCCGTACTGGCAGCCCTCACGCTCGCGTCGCTGCTGCTCGAACCGGTCTGGCAGACGATCCAGTTCGGCCAGATCAACCTGTTGCTGACGGCAATGGTCCTGCTCGACCTGATCAGGCCGCAGAACGCCCGCTGGCGGGGCTTCTGGGTCGGCGTGACGATCGGCATCAAGCTGACCCCGCTGCCGTTCCTGGCGTTCCTGCTGGTCACGAAGCAGTGGCGCGCGTTCCGCAACGCGATCCTCGGGCTGCTCGCGACGATGGCGATCGGCTTCGCCGTCGTACCGAACCAGTCGTGGGAGTACTGGACCGTTGTCGTGCGCAACGCCAACCGCGTCGGCGGACTGGCCTACACGGCGAACCAGTCGTTCATGGGCTTCCTCAGCCGGCTCGGCGACGACGCGGGCTGGATCCAGCCGGTCTGGTTCGTGCTGTCGGCGGTCTTCGGCCTGCTCGTGCTCTGGCTGGCGCGCCGCTACTGGCTCGCCGACGAGCGCGTCACCGCGATCTCGGTGATGGCGCTGGCCGTTCTGTACGCGTCGCCAGTGTCGTGGAGCCACCACTGGGTCTGGATCATCCCGCTCGGCATCAGCCTGATCCGCGCGGTCGACCGCCAGTGGGGTCGCCGGCCCGCGATCGTCACCGCGGTGCTCTGGTACGGGTTGTTCGTGCTCCGCTCGATCTGGTGGGTCCCGTACCGCGACGACCGCGAACTCAGCTGGAACTTCTGGCAGTCCATCCCCGGCAACTCGCACCTGATCCTCGGGATGGTCGCGTTCGTCGTACTGGCGATCACGTCGCGAGCGAAAGCTCCCGCAGCGGAACGCTCAGCCGCGTAGCAAGCGCAGGTACGTCGTACCGCGGATAGGCGCGCGGCCCAGCAACGCTCTGCGGCAGTTGAACGTTGCTGGGCCCGCGGTACTACGACGAGAACAGCAGCAGCAGTCCGCCGGCCGTGTAGCCGACCATGACGACCAGCAGCGGGACCTGGCCGGCCAGCGCCTTGTGGCGGGGGAACAGTGCGACCGCGCGGTCGTGCGCCGAGACGACGCCGAGCAGGTGGCCGCAGACGACGGCGAGCACCTGGACGACCGAGATCGCCGTGCTGTGGTTGGTGATTCCGGTGTTGACGGCGAGCAGTCCGGTGCCGAAGACGTTGTCGCCGTTGCTCAGCGGGTCGCTCAGGTAGATGAGCGTCCGCTGGCCTTCCAGGATGAACAGCGTCAGGTAGTGCGCGACGACGTACCCGAAGGCGATCGGCACGACCGAGTGGGCGAACAGGCCCGGCAGAGACGCGCGGGAGCTGTTGTCCGAGAGCCGTCCGGCGAGCAGCGTCGCGCCGGAGTACGTGACGAGCACGAACAGGATGAACGCGATCAGCATCCCCGTGCCGAGCAGGGTCATCGAGTAGCCGGAGTTCTGTGCCCAGCCGATCCAGGCCGACGAGTTCGAGAAGCCGTCGTACGCCGTACTGCCGAGCAGCGCGGCGACCAGTCCGACCAGGCCGGGCTGGACCTTCAGGCCGTCCAGGTTCTCCAGCGGACGGCGGAACACGATCTTCCCGTCGTCGCGCCGGCCCCACGGCGACAGCCGCGACATCAGCGTGGCGTACGCCTCGAACGGATCGCCGGCAGCGAACCAGCGGTCGCCGAACAGGATCGCGCCGAACAGCGTGATCACGACGTACAGGGCGAGCCAGGCCTGCAGCACCGGCAGCGTCGCGCGGTCCGGCGCGACCAGTTCGAGCCAGGTGAACGCGAGGATCCCGAGCGCGGCCGGCCAGAGCCCGACCCACTTCGGCAGCTCCAGTACGCCGCGGGACGCGGGCTGGCGGAGCAGCTTCGAGAGCAACAAGTGGATCGTGCGCAGCGGGTTGAGCGTGCGCCAGACCGGGCCGAGCAGCAGCGAAACCGGGACCAGCCCGACCCACACCAGGATGTAGACGAACCCGAAGATCGGGTTCGTCAGCCGGTCGACGCCGAACAGCAGCGAGACCATCGCGTACAGGAAAACCGCCAGCCCGATCAGCCGGACGACCCAGCGGAACCAGCTTGCATCAACAGTCCGGGTGACGCCGTCCGGCAGCGGCCGGCCGGACGCGTTGCCGCGGTACTTCGACGTACGCCAGGCCAGACCCAGTACGACGAACGACAGCGCGATCGCGACCGCGGCACCACCGACGGCCAGCCCGAACGGGACGGGCAGGTCCTGCCGGCCGCCGATCCCGTGGAGCGGCAGCAGAAGAGGGGTCATCGGGTCAGGACACGACGAGCTTGGCGACCAGCTTGCCGCTCTCGTGCGTCTCCACCTCGAAGGTGCCCTTCATGTTCGCGGTGAACTTGACCGACGCCGGCTTGCCCGGCGCCAGCTCGAGCTCCTTGTCGTACCCGTGGATGTGCAGCTCGTCGGCGGCGTCGCTGACCGCGGTCACCAGGACGGTCTGGCCGGCGGTCACCTTGATGCTGTCGCCGCTCGGGTTCACCTTGCCGTTGGCAACGGTGACGTTGATGGTCACGTCGGCCTGCTCGCCGGACGGGTCCGCGGTGTTCGACGGGGTGTTCTTCGGGTCGTCCGACGGCGTGACGGAAGGAGTCGACGAAGGCGTGTCGCTCGGGGTCGTCACCGGCGCGCTCGGGGACGGCGTACCGCCACTGCCGGAGTCGTCGCCGCAGCCGGCCAGGACCAGCATGCCGAGAGCGGGCAGGAGCGCGAGAGCAGTACCGCGGGAGAACGTCGAACGCATGATGCGAGGGGCCTTTCAGCATGGTCAGATCACGAAGGGCGCCGAACACGCCCACTGGGTGCTACGAACACCGGCCGCGCCGGGTTCCCGCAGCCGGCCATCAGTCGTGTCACGATCGCCTTCAGTAGTGTCGCAGCTCACTGTCGGCGCAGGCGGCTAGGGTGAGCGGACCACGATGAGGAAGGAAGGGAGCCGCGGATGCCGGACCGTTTGACCTCGCTCGACCTGACCTTCCTCAAGGCCGAGTCCCCGGCCACGCCGATGCACGTCGGCACGGTCGACATCTTCGAGCCGCCGGTGCACACCGACGACGGGTTCGACTACGAGAGCCTGGTCGCGCTGATCCGCGACCGGATCGCCTTCGTGCCGCGCTACCGGCAGCGGGTCCAGCAGGTGCCGGGCCGCTTCGCCGGTCCGGTCTGGGTCGACGACGAAGAGTTCGACATCACTTTCCACGTACGGCGTTCCGCCCTGCCGCGGCCGGGCACCCACGCGCAGCTGCTGGAGCTGGTCGCCCGGATCATGTCCCGGCGGCTCGACCGGGCCCGCCCGCTCTGGGAGATGTACCTGGTCGAGGGCCTCCAGGGCGACCGGTTCGCGATCATCTCCAAGTCCCACCAGGCCCTTGTCGACGGCAACAGCACGGTCGACATCGGCCAGGTCGTGCTCGACTCGACGGCGCACCCGCGGGAGACGCCGACCGACACCTGGCAGCCCGACCACCCGCCGTCCGCGCTGGAGCTGCTGGCCGGCGTCTTCGCCGACGCGACCCGGCACCCGACCGCCGTACTGGAGCTGGCCCGGGCCGAGATGGCCAGCCTGACCGGTTCGACGTCGGTGCGTGAGGTGATCGGTGACGTGGTCGGCTCGCTGGTGGCCCAGCGGCACGCGCAGGAGAGCTCGCTGCACGTGAAGACCTCCGGGCAGCGCCGGTTCACCACCGTGCAGACCGATCTCGAGGACTACCGGACCGTCCGCGCGATGCACGGCGGCACGATCAACGACGTGGTCCTGGCCGTCGTCGCCGGCGCGTTCCGCGCCTGGATGATGACCCGGGGCGAAGGCGTCGGCCCGACCCGGAGCGTGCGCGCCGTCGTACCGGTCAGCATCCGCGACGACGAGGACGAGGAGCCGACCTCGCTCGGCTCGTCGGTGATCGCCTCGACCGTGACCCTGCCCGTCGGGGAGAACTCGCCGGTCATGCGGCTGCACCAGATCTCGTACCAGACCAAGGTCCACAAGGACACCGGGCGCGCGGTCAGCGCCCGCTCGCTGGTCGGCATCGCCGGCTTCGCGCCGACCACGCTGCACGCGCTCGCCGCCCGGGTCGCCACCGCCACGGTCCGGCCGATCGACGACGTCGTGATCACCAACGTGCCGGGGCCGCAGTTCCCGCTCTACGCCCAGGGCGCGCCGATGCTCGCGTCGTACCCGGTGGTCCCGCTGATGCCCGGTCAGGGGCTGTCGGTCGGCGTCACGTCGTACGACGGCAAGGTCTCGTTCGGGCTGAACGCGGACCGGACGGCGATGCCGGACCTGGCCGTGTTCGCCCAGTGCGTCACCGACGCGCTGGACGAGTTGCTGGACACCACCAAGGGCAGCCGGAACCGGGCCACACGCGGCCGGAAGAAGCCCCGGAGCACCAAGAAGGCGGGCCAATGAGGGTCTACGTACCGTCCACACTGCCGCTGCTCGACGCGGCCTGTCACGCCGCCGAGATCGGCCCGGCGCCGATGACGGCGTACGCCGTGACGCCGGCGCTGCGCGAGTGGTACAGCCAGGGCGACGACGAGGAGCTCGAGTACGCCGCGATGGCGCAGGCCGCGAAGGCCTCGGTCGGGCTGCTGTCCGCCGACCCCGGCGCGCCGCGCAAGCGGGTGGTGATCGCCTGCGAGGTGGCGGCCGTTCCGCCCGCCGACGGCAGCGTCCACCTGGGCGACGCGCGGCTGGAGCTGCATGTGGTGATCCCGTGGACGGCGGTGGCGGCGGTGCACCTGGACGCGGACAGTGCTGCCGAGGTGGTCGGCAAGGCGGCGGAGCTGTGGGACGTGGCGCGCGGTGACACCGCGAATCCGGACCACGAAGACGCTGTCTTCGCCCTCGACTCGTGCGAAGGTGAAGACCTGCTGTGGTACGCCACGCAGGAGATCCCCGATCTCCTCGCGGCGGAAGGCCGGCGGGGCAAGGCTTGACGGTTGATCTGACAGGGAGCTGATGGCGATGGCGCAGGCGATCTGGAAGGGGGCCATCTCGTTCGGGATGGTGACGATCCCGATCAAGGTGTACTCCGCGACGGAGGAGAAGGACATCTCCTTCCGTCAGGTCCACGTCGCCGACGGCGGCCGGATCCGGTACAAGCGGATCTGCTCGATCGACGGCGAGGAGGTCCCGTACTCCGACATCGGCAAGGGCTACGAGATGGCCGACGGCCGGATGATCGTGCTGGAGCCGGACGACTTCGCCGACCTGCCGCTGTCCAGCAAGAAGGTCATCGACGTGCTGGAGTTCGTGCCGGCCGACCAGGTCGACCCGCTCTACCTGGGCAAGTCGTACTACCTGGCCGCCGACGGCGGGCCCGGCGGGAAGCCGTACGTGCTGCTGCGGGACGCGCTCGAGGGCTCCGAGCTGTACGCGCTGGTCAAGGTGGCGCTGCGGTCGCGGGAGAGCCTCGCGCTGCTGCGCACCCACGAGAACGTGCTGATCCTGCAGGTGATGCTCTGGCCGGACGAAGTGCGCGACGCGTCGTTCGCGGCGCCGGACGAGGACATCGAGATCCGCAAGCAGGAGAAGGCGATGGCCGAGTCGTACATCGACACCCTGCGCGGCGAGTTCGACCCCGACCAGTACCACGACGAGTACCGGCAGGCGCTGGAGCAGGTCGTCGAGGCGAAGGCCGCCGGGGTGCCGCTGCCGGCGGACGCCGAGGAGGAGGAGACCGAGGGCGCCGAGGTGGTCGACCTGGTCGCCGCACTGCGTGCGTCGGTCGAGGCCGCGAAGGCGCGGCGCGCTGGTGGTGGGTCGTCGTCCGAGGAGCCGGCGAAGAAGTCGGCCCCGGCGAAGAAGGCTGCCGCCAAGAAGGCAGCCCCCGCGAAGAAGGCGGCCGCTGCCAAGAAGGCGCCGGCCAAGAAGACCGCAGCCAAGAAGGCAACGAAGAAGTCGGCCTAGCACCTGCCCGCGGGCAGGTGGTGGGGTGTGAACCAGCGAGGGGTTGAGGCATGAGCGACGACCGTCCGACGCACACCGACATCCCGGCGAGTGCGGAGGAGGTTCCGGCGGATCCGACGGCGGATCCGGTGGTGCCGGGGAACTACCTGCTCGAGCTGATTCCGGTTCCGGTGACGGACCTGGAGCGGGCGAAGGAGTTCTACGTGCGCGCCGGGTTCCATGCCGACGTGGACGTCACGCCGGCCGACGGCGTACGGATCGTGCAGTTGACCCCGCCGGGGTCGCACTGCTCGATCACGCTCGCCGAAGGCCTGCCGATGCTCGACATGCCCGCCGGCTCGCTGCGCGGGCTGCACCTGGTCGTCGCCGACATCGAGGCCTCCCGCGCCGAGCTGATCGGCCGGGGGATCGAGGTCAGCCCGACCGAGGACCTCGGCGGCGTCTTCTACGCCTGGTTCGCCGACCCCGACGGCAACACCTGGGCCCTCCAGCACATGCCCTGGCGGCAGTAGCCGCACCTTTCTCTGATCCGCAACTTCTCGGGCCCTGGCTGCATCGAGTGTGCAAGGGGAGGGGTCGGGATGAAAGCACGCTGGCTGGCCGGGGCGGTTGCGGTACTGGGGGCGGTACCGGCTTCGGCGGGGGCGGCGGGGGTGCAGGACCTGGACCGGGTCCTGTTCGACCGCCCGTACGTCGAGGTCCTGGGGGCCTCGCCGGCCGGCGTGCTGTACAGCGTCTCGCGCGATCAGGACCACTCGCCGGTCCAGGTCGCGAACTGGGTCAAGCCGGCCGGCGCACCGGCGTACCAGGTCGACGCGACCTTCCGGCGGCTCGCCGGCGACAAGATCTTCGGCTGGTCCGCGACGGGTGCGACGTACCAGTTCATCGGTAACCCGACCACGAAGCGCTGCGACTCGTCGCCACAGCCGGTCCCGCCCGCGCAGCGGTACGACAACGTCGGTCTGTTCGCGTCGTTCGGCTGGATCAGCGGCAACGGCGAGCGGGTCGTCGCCGGTCCGAACGGCTGCACCGCGACTCCGGCGTACCCGGGGATCGGCACCTGGAGCCTGGTCGCGATGGACGAGACCGGCTACCTGGTGATCGGCAACGCCGGCGCCGACGACCGCAAGACGCTCACCTACCGCTCGTACGCCGATCCGACGCACCCGCGCATGGTCGCCACCGGCGGTCACGACGTCTTCATCGGCGCGGTCTCGCTGTCGGGGACCTCGGTGGCCTGGTCGGTGCTGGACTACACCGAACATCCGACCACCAGCTCGTACGTCGTCCGGTCCTCCACCGACGGATCCCGTCCGCCGGTCGCGACCCGGCTTCCGGGCTGGGTGGTCGGGACCGCGATCGCCGGTGGCGCGACAGCGTGGACGACCTGTCAGGGCATCGGCGACTGCGCGACCGGCTCGATCGCGGCGGACGGCACCCGGACCCAGTCCAGCGAGACCCGGTCGGTGATCGGCGACGGCAACCGGTTCGTGTTCGACAACCTGCAGCCGACGCCCGGTATCGACGCCGCCGCGGCGATCGGCGGTGCGGCCGCGCGGACCCGGCTGGGGGCGATCGACCTGCTGCCGCCGGTGGCGCACGCGGTGTCGATCGGAGCGGGTGGTACGGCGTACGTCGACAGCCAGCTGCCTGCCGAAGCGGTGAGCCGCCGGTTCTACACGCGGCCGCCCGGTGCGGTGACGTTGACCGAGCAGGTCAAGATCGGCCAGGCGGGTGCGGTGCGGCTGGTGTCCCGGGAGGGTCGCCGGACCGCGTACCTGGACTCGGCGGGCGTGCTCTGGCTGGTGACGGACGACGGCGTCCGGACGCGGGTCTTCACACCGGTCGTCCGGGAGGCGATCGTCGGCAGCAACGCGCTGCGGGTCTCCGGCTCGCGGCTGCTGTGGTGGAAGGCCGTGTTCACCCGCGACGACTGCCACACGCCGGTGTGCGTGCCGCAGTACGACTTCCAGGTCCCGATGATCTACGACCTGCGGACCGGGGTCAGCACCGTGCAGAACCTCCCGGCCGACATCTACGGGACGGTCGACCTGTGGGGCAACTACCTGGTCTGGGCGGACGCGCAGAACGCGGTCTGGCGGCGTGACCTGGCCAGCGGCGCGGTGGTGCAGGCCAAGGCGGCCGGACCCGCGAGCGTGCGCAGTGTCGCGGTGCACGACGACTGGGTGGCGTGGGCGACGTGCTCGAGCGACGGGGACCAGGACGATTGCGCGCAGTCCGTCGTCGGGCACCGGAACCTGCAGACGAAGGCGGCCGCGATCCTGGTCCCCAGCGTCCACACCCACTCCGTCCGGATGTCCGGCGGGCACGTCGTCTACGACACCTTCCCGAGCTACATCCCCTCCAACGGCACGCTGAAGGTCGGGCGACTGGGGACGTCGGCGACCGGGGTGGTCGGGCCGATCAGCTGGTACCGGCTGTTCGACGTGCACGACGAGACGCTGGCCTGGGTCGGCACCGACAGCATCGCCCGGATCGGGCCGAACTCGGCGTTCGTGGCCTACCCGAAGTACCTCGGCAACGGCTCCGCGCCGCCCTCGTTCAACCCGGCGCTGCGGCTGTGGAACGCCGAGTTCGGGATCAGCAAGGCGTTGCCGACCTGCACGTTGACGATCAGGTCGGGGACGGCGGTACGCCGTACGCTCAACTGCGCGACGACCAATGGATCGGCGCGCGCCGACTGGGACGGACGCGATGCGGCCGGCCGGTTGCTCCCGCCGGGCGCCTACACCTGGACCCTCGCGGGCGGCGACGGGGACGGCACCTTGCGCTGGTGGACCGGCGCGGCGCACGCGATCACGGGGACGGTCCGGATCGTCTCGTAGCAATCGATCCAAGAATCTTCAGTCTGTAGGATCTGCTACAAAGGTGGGAGACCAGTCGGGTTCGTGGTCCCCAGCCCCGACGTGGCAGCATGAAGACGCGAACGTGTCGCGGCGGCCCCGATCGGGTGGTCCGCGCACGCCCGCAGCCACGTACCGGCGTACCCACCCCAGTCGATCGAGGAGCAGCGCAGCATGGATGCCGTCACCGCCGTCCCCACCCCCGCCAACGAAACGGTCCGGGGCTACGCGCCGGGTTCGCCCGAGCGGGGCAGCCTGGAGGCGAAGCTCAAGGAGTTCAACGCCGCCGGTGCGATCGACCTGACCTGCACGATCGGCGGGGAGCAGCGGCTCGGTGGCGGCGCGCGGATCGACGTCGTTCAGCCGCACAAGCACGCCCACGTGCTCGGCACGCTCGGCAACGCGACCGAGGCCGACGGCAAGGCCGCCGTCGACGCGGCGCTGGCCGCGGCGCCGTCGTGGCGTTCGTTGTCCTTCGACGACCGGGCCGCGATCTTCCTGAAGGCCGCCGACCTGCTGGCCGGCCCGTGGCGCGACACCCTGAACGCGGCCACCATGCTCGGTCAGTCCAAGACCGTGCAGCAGGCCGAGATCGACGCCGCCTGCGAGCTGATCGACTTCCTGCGCTTCAACGTGGCGTTCGCCCGGCAGATCATCAGCGACCAGCCGATCTCCTCGGCCGGGGTCTGGAACCGCACCGACTACCGCCCGCTCGAGGGCTTCGTCTACGCGATCACCCCGTTCAACTTCACCGCGATCGCCGGCAACCTGCCGACCGCGCCCGCGCTGATGGGCAACACCGTGGTCTGGAAGCCGTCGCCGACCCAGCAGTTCGCGGCGCACTGGACGATGCGGCTGTTCGAGGCCGCCGGGCTCCCGGACGGCGTGATCAACCTGGTGACCGGTGACGGCCTCGACGTGAGCAAGGCCGCGCTGACCCACCCGGACCTGGCCGGCATCCACTTCACCGGCTCGACCAAGACCTTCCACTCGCTGTGGGGCACGGTCGGCACCAACATCTCGTCGTACAAGACCTACCCGCGGCTGGTCGGTGAGACGGGCGGCAAGGACTTCATCCTCGCGCACCCGTCGGCCGACCCGGCCGTGCTGAAGACCGCGATGGTCCGAGGCGCCTTCGAGTACCAGGGCCAGAAGTGCTCGGCCGCTTCGCGCTCGTACGTCGCACGCTCGGTCTGGAACCAGATCCGCGACGACATCGCCGCCGAGACCGACTCGCTGACGATGGGCGACGTGACCGACCTGTCGAACTTCATCGGCGCCGTGATCGACGACCGCGCGTTCGCCAAGCACAAGGCCGCGCTCGACCGGGCCCAGGCCAGCGACGCGATCGAGGTCCTGGCCGGTGGCACGTACGACGACAGCCAGGGCTACTTCGTCCGCCCGACGCTGCTGGTCTCCGACGACCCGACCGACGAGATCTTCACCACCGAGTACTTCGGCCCGATCCTCGGCGTGCACGTCTACGAGGACGGCGACTACGAGACCGTGCTGAAGCAGATGGAGAGCGCGGCGCCGTACGGGCTGACCGGCGCGGTCATCGCGCAGGACCGGCACGCGGTCGCGACGGCATCGGACTACCTGCGGTTCGCCGCCGGCAACTTCTACGTCAACGACAAGCCGACCGGTGCGGTCGTCGGCCAGCAGCCGTTCGGTGGCGCTCGCGCGAGCGGCACGAACGACAAGGCCGGCTCGATGTGGAACCTGATCCGCTGGGCGAGCCCGCGGTCGATCAAGGAGACCTTCGCGGCTCCGACCGACTACCGCTACCCGCACCAGGGCTGATCCCGGCACCTTGGCGCTGCACCAGCAAGTGCAGCGCCAGGGTGATCATCAGTACGACGGCCGCCACGCTCAGCAGCCCGTACGACGGTGCGCCCGCCGCCAAGGTCACGCCGCCGAGTCCGCCACCCAGCGCGCAGCCCAGCGAAATCGCGCTGCCGTTGAGCGCCATGACGATCGCCGCGGAGTCCGGCGCGAGCGCCGCGAGCCGGGCCTGCTGCGGAACGGCCGCGCCGCCGTTTCCGATGCCTGCGGCAAAGAACCACACCAGCCCGGCGATCGCCACCGCGCCGACCGCGAACGTGAGCACGCCCAGGACAGCGTTCACCAGCAGGCCGACCAGGACGACGGTGAGCACGCGCAACGCGCTGAACCGGTCGACCAGCCGGCCGGTCACCGCGTTGCCGAGCATGCTCGCGACGCCGTACCCGAACATGATCACGATGATCACCCAGCCGCCCGGGTACGCCGGGCTCAGGATGATCGTGGCGTACGTGAAGCACGTGTAGCTGCTGCAGAGGATGCCGGTCGTGACGAGCAGCCCGGCCAGCAACTGCGGCTGACGCAACGGGCGCAGGCGATCGGCCAGTGATCCGGCCGGGAGATGCAACCGGGGGAGCCGGAGCAGGATGCCGATCAGCGCGATCGTGCCGACGGCCGAGACCAGGATCAGCGGGAACCGCCAGCTGGACTGCCCGAGCGCCAGACCGACCGGTACGCCGAGAGCCGTCGCGGTCATCCAGCCGCCGAGGACGAACGACAGCGCCTTGCCGCGATGCCGGATCGGCGTCAGCGCGATCACGTAACCGGTGACCGCGGCGTTGAGCAGGCAGCCGCCGAGCGCGGCCACGACACGGCCGCCGAGCGCGATCGGGTAGTTCGGGGCGAGCCCGACGATCAGGTTGCCGACCACGAAGACCGCGAGCGACAACCCGATCGTGCCGCGGCGCTCCCAGCGGCTCGTCATCGTGCCGAGCACCGGTCCGGCGAGCGCGGAGGTCAGCGCGAACACCGACACGAGCTGCCCGGCGAGGGCCGCCTCGACGTGCAGGTCGTCAGCGATCGCCGGCAGCAGACCGGCCAGCACGTAGCCGTCGATCCCCGTCGAGAACGTTGCCACCGCGAGCCAGATCAGCGGGCGGTAGGACCACTCGTCGCTCACAGATCCCCGCAACTCCTGCACCCCGCCTGCCGCAGGCGGCGGTGCCCTTGGAACGTCGACGCCTCGGACTTCTGGTAATCGTAGTGGGCTTTCAGGAGCTTGAGCAGGCGTCCCAACCGGTGGCGCTCGAAGATCACCAGGCCGGCCAGGACCAGCACGATGAAGACCCGGATCGCGGTCGGCGACGGGGTGTCCGGGGTCGCGTAGCCGCCGTCGGTGAGGCCGGCCGCGCGCTCGAAGTGGTTGTGCGCGCCGGGCGCGAAGAGCTCGTCGACGCTGTAGGCGATCGGGAAGCCGAGCGGCCCGGCGAGCGTCGTACCGACGGTCCACTGGATCGTGTGCCGCGACTCGTGCCGCTTGATCGGGACGATCTCGGCGTACGTGCGATCGTCGCTCGGGGAGGTCAGGAACGCGTGCCCGTACATCGTGCCGCCGCGCGCGTAGCCGGACTCCATCCGCGCGACCAGCGTCCCGTTCGGGGCGAACCGGCAGACCTCGGCGTCCCGGGTCCTTGCCCACAGCAACGCCAGTCCGGTCTGGCCCGAGGTCACGACCTGGCGGGCCTTGATCCATGGGCTCTTGCCGCTGGTCGTGTAGTCGATTCCTTCTTGGGTGCTCAGCGTCGGAGGCGGCGGGCAGGTCGGCGCGCCGAGGCCGAACGCGACCAGTGCGGCGATGCCGACCAGTTGCAGGGCGACCAGCCCGGTCAGCACGCGCAGCAGCCGGTGGTGCCGTTTACGGCAGCCGGTGCAGCTGTCCCGGCGTCCGGCGCGGGCCTGCCGTGCGCTGGGACGCAGGTGCCAGATGCCGACGACGCCGGTGGCCAGCACGCGGAGCGCGCTCTCGATCCAGTACGGCGGTTCGGCGCCTGGCCGCCGTACGTCGGTCTCGGTCCTGCCCAGCACGATCCAAGGATGCGGCCCTCATGGCGGTTGCCGGAAGCTTTGACGGCGAGGTTCAGTTCTCCGTGACCAGCCCGCGCCGAACGGTGATGTAGAACGTCGTGAGGTCGTCGATCAGGTCCTCGAGCTGACGCTGGTCGTGCAGGTTCGCGTCGAGCAGCCAGTCGGAGATCAGGTCGAACAGGCCGCCGACCAGGCCGATCGCGACACCGTGACGCATCCGGAGGTCGAGCTCGGACGGCGGTCCGTCGTACCGGTCCCAGAGCTGTTCGAGGAAGCCGGCGGCCCAGCGCCGGTTGGTCCGGCGCTGCCGCTCGACGGTCTCGGAGATCCCGCCGGCCTGGCCGAAGGTGACCCGGGCGACCCGCGGGTCGTCGACGAGCGCGTGTGCGAACGCCGCCAGCAGGCCCGGCGCGACCTCGCGCTCGGTGCCGCCCGCGTTGTTCGCGGCGAGCGTGATCATCGTGTCCTCGAGGCGCTCGGAGGTGCGCTTCAGCAGCCCGACGTAGCAGGCCTCGCGATTGTCGAAGACCTCGTAGAAGCTCTTCGTCCCGACGTACGCCGTGGTGCAGATCTGCTCGATCGACGTGTTCAGGTAGCCCTGCGCGGCGAACAGGTCGAGCGCGGCGTCGAGCAGCTGTTCGCGTCGCTCGGCCCGGCGCTGCTCGGCGTCCAGACCTCTGATCACTCGCCCCATGCGGGGGACGTTACCCTGCGCGGCCGGTTGGTAACCAGATGGACCCGTTCTGAATACGAGGCCTTGTCGGAAACTGCTGGACGTGCTCCACTGCCGGATGTATGCATGCTGTCACCTCGTCGTCACCGAACGACACTGCCCCTCGGGAGCCGCGATGAAACCCCACCTCCTCCTTCGCCGCCGGGCCGCCGCAGCTCTCGCGGCCGGCGTACTGCTGGCAACCGTCGGCGTGACGGCCGGCGCAAGTGCGCCCGCGGCCGCGGCGCCTGCCGCCGCCGCAGCGCCTTCTGCGGGCTTCGACAACTGGGCCTGCAAGCCGTCCGCCGCCCACCCGAACCCGCTCGTCCTCCTGCACGGCCTCGGCGGCAACGGGCCCGGCAACTACTCGTTCCTCGGCCCGTACCTCGCGGCCAAGGGCTACTGCGCATTCACGCTCACGTACGGCCAGGCGACGCCCGCGATCCCGGTCGGCGGCACGATCTCGATCGTGCAGTCGTCGGCGCAGATCGAGGCGTTCGTCGACCAGGTCCGGGCCGCGACCGGCGCCGCGAAGGTCGACATCGTCGGGCACTCCGAGGGCGGCTTCCAGAGCCTGTACGGGCCGAAGGTCCGCGGGTACGCCGGGAAGGTCGGCAAGGTCGTCGCGCTGGCGCCGCCGACGCACGGAACGACGTTCGCCGGGCTGGTCAGTGTCGGCGACTACCTCGGGCTGCGGCCGCTGGTCGACCGGGTCCTGCGCGACTTCGGCTGCCCGGCCTGCGACGAGATCATCGTCGGGGGCAGCGAGGTGGCGAAGCTGACCGCCGGTCCGATCGCGCAGCCGGGCGTCAAGTACACGGTGATCGCGTCGCGGCTCGACGCGCTGGTGACGCCGCACGAGACGTCGTTCGTCCGCGAGCCCGGGGTGAAGAACCAGTTCGTGCAGGACACCTGCCCGCTGGACCCGGTCGGGCACGTCGGCCTGGCCTTCGACCCGACCGTCGCGCAGTTGGTGGCCAACGCGCTGGATCCGGCCCGGGCGCGGCCGGTCCTCTGTGGTTTCGGCCCGCCGCTGTAGGCAGCCGAACGATGGGCGCGGATGCCGACAGCAGGGGAGCCGGCATCCGCGTCCAGCTCTGAAGCCGGTCTGTCGGTCCCGCCCCGACCGACAGGCCGAGCGAGTCGTCAGCCCCGACGCGGACGCGAGTGGTTCACGTCGGCACGCCCGAGGCGTGCTCGGCGTCGTACCTGGTGTTCAGGCGGTGTGTTCGAGGTGCTGCAGCGGTGGGCCGATCAGCAGGGCCGAGCCGCAGCTGACGCAGATCCACTCGCCGGCCGGGTCGTCGACCGCATGGTCCCCGGCCTCGACCCGCTCGAAGAGCACCGTCGCCTCGCAGAACACGCAGTACTGCGTGTCCTCGCCGGCCGACAGTGCGGCAGTCCTTCGCTTCGTACGCACGACAGGCTCACCTCCGGTGACGTTCCGTTTCCAGACTGCCACCGGAGCCGGCGCCCGCCGGGTAACGACACGGCTCAGTTGGTGCCGTCGTGCCACTCGCGGCCGAGCTCGTGCTCCTTGGCCAGCCCCTTCCGGATCGCCTCGACGACGAACGGCTCGATCTTCTTGCCGATCAGCGGGACCGCGACCTTCACGTCCAGCGTGATCGCCTGCACGGTCTTGCCACCCTCGGACCGGATCGTCGCGTTGCCCTTCAGCGTCACCGGCGTCCCGGCGATCTCGCCGCGCACGTCGGCGTCCCGCGACCCGTCCGGCTTGGCCGCGTGCCAGGTCTCGGTCTGCACCACGGTCAGCGTCTCGCCGACGAACTTCCGCGCGATGTCCGGTACGTCGTCCGACGGCATCTTCCGCTCGACCCGGACCACGGTGTCGCCACCGGTCGCGTTCACCTGCACGTCGTACGACAGCGCCTTGGTCTTCTCGCAGGCCTGCTCGCGAAAGGTGGCGTCGGTGACGATCGCGAAGACTTCCTCAGGGGTGGCGTCGTACGACGCCGACATCTTCAGCTCCATGCGCCACATCATGACATTACCGATCGGTCACCCGCCGGTCTGACAACCTGAGTCGCGCCCGCCTCGTATTCATCGGAGACAGACCGAGTGAGGGGACGACCGGATGGCTTCGCGGGACGAGGAGTTCAGCGCGTACGTCGCGCAACGGCGGACGCAGCTGCGGCGGGTCGCGTACCTGTTGTGCGGGGACGTGCACAAGGCGGAGGACCTGGTCCAGACCGCGCTGCTGAAGCTGTACGTCGCCTGGCCGCGGGTGCAGCGGGCCGGGAACGTCGACGCGTACGCGCGGCGGATCCTGGTGAACTCGGGCATCGACGAGAGCCGGCGGCCGTGGCGCCGGGAGGCGCCCGGCCTGGAGGGGCTCGAGGAACCGTCGATGCTGCCACCGGCGGTGGAGGACAGCAACGCCGTGATGGAGGCTCTCGCGACCCTGCCGATCGGGCAGCGGCGGGTCGTCGTACTCCGGCACTTCCTCGGGATGTCGATCGACGAGACCGCCGCGGACCTGCACTGCAGTCCCGGCACGGTCAAGAGCCAGAACGCCAGGGCGCTCGCCCGGCTGACCGCATTGCTCACCGCCCAGTTCGGGACGGTAGGAGGGCAGGACCGATGATCGACGAGAAGGAGCTGGGCACCCAGCTCACCGAGGCTGCTGCGTTGCAGGACGATCTGCTGCCGCGGGCGCTGGCCGACGACCTGGCGGCCGGGAAGCGACGCCTGCGCCGCCGCCGCGTGCTGACCGGGCTCGGGGGCGTCGGGACGGCCGCGCTGGTCGGCGCGATCACGGTGGGAATGGCCGGCTGGCTGAGTCCGGCCGCAGGCCCGGTCGACGGCGAGGTGCCGGCGGCGAACACGGCCACGACGGCCACCACGGCCACGCGCCCGAAGGTGATCAGCCCCGCGACGATCGCCGCCGCGCGCAGGGCGCAGGACCGCGCGTTCGACCAGGCGCTGCGCCGCGCCCTCGAGCAGCATCTCGACCCGGGACGCAAGCATCTCGACTACAGCAGCAACGGCGGTGCGACGCTCTACCACGATCCGGGACTGCGGCGCGGCAGCCTCCGGGGCGGGTGGAAGATCGCTGGGCAGGACGGGATGGGCTCAGCCAGTATCGCGGTCGCGGCGTCGATGGCGACGGTCAGCCACCGGTGTGGTTCGCCCGCGTTCACCCCGCGACTGACCTGCCGTACGGTCACGCTGCCGAACGGCCGGCCCGCGCTGCTCGGGCGGCGCGGCGACGCCGTCGAGCTCACGTACGTGAAACCGAACGGCGAGTACGTCTCGGCCTCGGTGAACCCGCTGTTCGCCAACAACACCAGCGTGCCCGTGCACGACATGGGCATCACCGACGCGAAGCTCTTCGCGCTGGTCACCGACCCGCGGGTCACGCTGCCGCCGAGGTCCGCGGAGGAAGCCGCCGTCGAGAGCGAGCTCGCGCGGTTCAAGCCGGCCGTGGCCGACGTCGAGGCCGCCGCGGCGCGGATCCTCACCGGCGGCACGATCACCCCGCAGTACAACACCACAGTGCCCGAGCAGTTCGGCGTGACCGAGGCCTGGCGGTCCGGTGCCGTGCAGCAGACCGTCCTGATCTCTGTCGACTCGGCGCACTACGTGAGCCCGTGCTCGGCCCAGCTCGGTGGCCTGACCTGCGTCGAGGCGACGGCACCGGACGGACGGAAGCTCTGGTACGCCGAGGGCGTGCCGCCGAACGGCAAGGGCAAGCAGCGCTACATGATGGGCGCCGCCTACCTGCAGCCCGACGGCAACCTCGCGTCGGTCCTGATCCAGAACCCCGGCCAGCAGGCGCAGCCGGGCGGGATCACCAAGGAGCAGGTGATCGCACTGGCGACTGATTCAGCTTTGGACAAGTAACAAGCTTGTGACGCACTGTGACTGAAACATAATGTCTATCCAACGATGGAAGCCCGTAAGTTTCCTACCAATGCAGGTTCGTCTCTAGGTAGGAGTTGGCGATGCGGGTTCGCAGGATGCTGGGGATCACCGTGGGGCTGGCCGGCTTGCTGGCACCGGGCTTTGTTGCCCTGGGCGCCGAAGCCGCGCCGGCCACGGTGGACGCGGTGGCGAAGAAGTGCAACACCAAGGAGATCAACTGGTTCGTCCGCGGCGGCAAGGAGGTCTACGTCGGGACCAACCTGTACAGCGACTGGATGGAAGGCCCCGGCCGCATCACGTACCAGAAGACCGCCACCTCGGAGTCGAACTCCTCGTGGACCGGCGACCTCGGCGTCAGCGCCAGTGTCGTCATCGCCGAGATCAAGTCCCAGTACGCCAAGACCGTCGGCAAGTCCCACTCGGTCTCCGACAGCTGGTCCTACACTGCCGAGGTCCCGGCCAACAAGGTCCGCCGCCTCCACCAGCTGAAGCAGTCCTGGCGCGTCCAGGTCGTCCGCTGGCGCTACTCCACCACCGACTGCAAGAAGACCACCGAGGTCAGCAACAAGACCGCCACTTTCCCGGTCAAGAACCACGACTACATGTGGATCCTGGTCGGCAAGGCCTGACGTCATCGTCTACCCGGCGGCCGAGAGGCCGGGCGCGGTCGCCGCCCGGATCAGGCCGTCGGGGCCGACGGTCGGGTCGGTGATGATGGGGTTTCCCCAGACCAGCGCTTCGTAGTACGTGGTGTTGGGGACGGCCATGCAGAGGTGCTGGTTGGGGATGCCCATACCGTGGATCTCGGCGCGGAGGGCGAAGCTCTCGGCGAGGTGGGCGATTCTCAACGCACCGGTGATGCCGCCCTTCAGGGCCGCGGAGGTGCGGACGTACGTCGCACAGCCGGACTGGATGAAGTCGGCGGTGTTGAAGTGGGCACCGTCGCTGGTTTCGCCCACCAGCAAAGGGATGTCGACGCGTTCGGACAGCCAGCGGTGGCTGGTCAGGTTGAACTCGCGCATCGGCTCCTCGTACCAGCGGAAGCCGAGGTCGCCGAGCACGCGGCCGAGGCGGACCGCGTCGGGCAGGTCGAAGCCGGCGGAGCCGTCGTACATCAGCTCGACGTCGTCGCCGACGTGCTCGCGCAGCCGCGTCGCGAGCTGCGCGTCACGCCGTACGTCGCCCCACGCGTGCAGCTTGATTGCGGTGAAGCCGCGTTCCAGACACTGGTCGGCGACGTCGAGATACTCCTCCACGGACGAGTACGTGACCGTCGACGCGTACGCCGGAAGGCTCGTCCGGTACGTCCCGATCAGCGCGTGCACCGGCAGCCCGGCGACCTGCCCGGCGATGTCCCACAGCGCGATGTCGACGAGCCCGAGGAAGTACAGCGGGAACTCCTCGATCCGGTCGAGCTCCCAGATCCGGTGCCACAACCACTCGCGGTGCAAGGGATCCTGGCCGATCAGCTCGTCCCGCACCCGCCGCTCGACCAGGTCGGCCGCGATCACCCCACGCGGCGTCGGTGCCCGCCCGACGACACCGTCGGACGTCGTGATCGTCAGTACGCCGCCTTGCAGCGCCGGCTCGGACCCGGGCAGCCCGTCGCGCCAGCGGAAGGGGAAGGCCGCCGGGATCTCGACCAGCTCGACCTCGACGCGTTCGATCCTGCTCACTCAGCACTGCCCTTCAGTCGGTCCCGGATCCGTTGCTCGAACTGCGCCTGCGTCGTGTCGATGTGCTGCACCATCGCCGTCGCCGCCTTGTCCGCATCCCCAGCCCCGATCGCCGTCGCGATCTGCACATGCTGCTCAGCCGCGACCTCCAACGACCCCGGCAACGCACCCGCGAAGAGCAGCCGATCCGACTGCTCCTTGAAGTCCCGCAACGACGTCACCGCCGCCCGCAGGAAGACGTTGCCGGAGGCCTCAGCCACCGCATCGTGGAACGCTCGATCGTGCAGCCGGAACGCGTGAGCATCCCCAGCCGCCGCGACCGACGCCTCAGCCGCCGTACGAATCGCACGCACCAACGCCGGCCGCGCGTGCAACGCGGCCAGCCGCGCGGACTCCGACTCGATCAGCCGCCGGTGATCGAACAGCATCGCGACATGCGCCAGATCGGTCGGCTGGAAGTACGACACCTGGTTGTCGGCATCCTGGTTCGACGGCACCGAAACGTAGATGCCGGCGCCCTTCCGTACGGCGAGCCGCCCGACCGCCGCGAGCACCTTGATCGCCTCGCGCGTCACCGACCGGCCGGTGCCGAGGATCTCGGCCAGGCCCTTCTCGGTGGGCAGCCGGTCGCCCGGCTGCAGGCCCTGTTCCGCGATGTAGGCCAGCAGCCGCTCGGCGACCGTTTCGTAGCCCGGCCGGTAGGTGTCGTTCATCAGGAACCACCATAGATGCGCAGCTCGTAGATGCTGCCACCGTTCCAGTTGGAGTTCGTCACCGTCAGCCGCACGTACCGGGCCTGCACCGGCGCCGCACCGATCGACGGGTTCACCCGCGTCGAGGTCGCGACGGCCGTCCGGTCGTCGAAGCTCCGCCAGGTGGTCCCGTCGAGCGACGTCTCCAGCCGGTACTTGTACCCGCGGTCCAGCTCGAAGTGCGTCACGATGCTCCGCGCCTGCGTCGGTGCACCGAGGTCCACCTGCAGCCACGACGGGTCAGGCAGGCCGAGCCCCTGTGCCCATCGCGTCCCGAGGTCGCCGTCGACGGCGTTCGCCGGGACGTTCGGCTCCGAGTACGACGACACCGTGACCGGTTTCCCGACCGCGAGGCCCGTTTCGGCGTACGTCGTCACGGCGAGCCCCGGACTCGCCGCGGACGCGTTGAGATTGGCGTCCCGCGCCACGATCGTGAACGTGTGCGCCGATCCCGGCTGCAGGCCGTCGACACGGAGCGTGGTGAGCGGTGTCGTCGCGAGCTTCACGCCGTCCTGGTAGACGACGTAACTGGTGACGCCGACGTTGTCGGTCCCGACGGGCCAACTCAAGTCGATTGCCGTCGGCAACAGTACGTCGGCGGCCGGCTTGACCGGCGTCGAAGGCGCAACCGTGTCGTCCGTGATCACGGCCGTCGTCCCGTACGCCTCGAGCTCGTAGACGCTCCCGCCGTTGCCGCTCGATCCCGTCACCGTCAGTCGCAGGTATCGCCCGCGTACCGATCCCGGCACCGACGCGTAGTTGTCCGGCTGCGTGGTCGCCTCGCGGGTGTGGTCGTCGAAGAGCGTCCAGTCGGCGCCGTCCGGCGAGACCTCCAGCTTGTACTGGTACCCGCGCGGCAGCTCGAACGTCGTGATCACGCCGGTCAGGTCGTACAGCGCCCCGAGGTCGACCTGGATCCACGATGGATCCGGCAAGCCGAGTCCCTGCGCCCAGCGCGTCGACAGCTTCCCGTCGACCGCCAGCCCAGGCACGTTCGGCTCGGAGTACGACGAGACCGTCACAGCCTTGCCCAGGGCAAGGTTCACCGCCGCCGGCATCGTCACCTCGGCACTGGCGCTGCGCCCGCTCTCGTTGCCGACGGCATCCCGAGCCGCAACGCTGAAGCTGTAGCGCCGCCCCGGCTCCAACCCGGTCACCCGCGCGCTCAGTCCACCCGAAGCACTGACCGCCCGGCCATCCAGGAACACCGTGTAACCGGTGACTCCCACCGTGTCAGTCGCCGCGGGCCACGTCACATCCGCGATCGTCGGGAAGCTCGTCGTCACCACCGGCTTGCCAGGCTTGCTCGGCGCAACGCGGTCACCAGGCACCGGCCGCGGATCAAGATGCCGGTACGCCGCCTCGAGTCCCGCGTTGTTCACGATCGACGCAGGCAACTGCTCGCACCCCGGCAGCACCGTGTTGTCCGCGATCGTCGAGTCGACCGTCCCCGCCTGGGTCAGGAACACCGGCGTACTGGTGAAGTTGCGCCGGGCCTCGATCCCGAGCGCGTGGTTCAGGAAGATCCACCGCTCCGCCACCTCGCACAACGCGTTGCCGGTGGTCGTGAATCCTTTGCTGCCCTCGTCGTGGTAGATCGCGCCGTACGCCGGTCCCGGCGTCTTCCGGATGTAGTTGCCAGAGACAACGCTCCCGGGCTGCCGGCCGAGCGTGTAGATCGCACCGCCGTCGGCCTGGTTCTTCATGATGTCGCTGATCGCGTTGTCCCGGACCACGTTGTTCTTCGCCGTCGTCGGGGTCGAGTAGACGGGGATCCCGGCATTCCCGGGGTACGCCGGGTTGCCGCCCTGGTCGGTCAGTCCCCAGCCCCAGCCGACCGAGATGCCCGAGTACGGCAGGTCGCGGATCTCGTTGTGCTCGATCACGGTGTGCTCGGTGTACCCGGCCAGGATCGCCAGCGAGCCGCTGTAGTCCGCGGCCGCCTTGGTGATCAGGTTGTTGCTGATCAGGTTGTCCTTGGTGATCGCGCGGGCGTCGTCCGGGTGGTGGTCGACGATCTCGGTCCCGCCGATCTGGATCCCGGTCGCGGCGACGTCACGCACGATGTTGCCGCGGACAACGGTGCCCTGGGCCCCCGTGTTGAGGTTGAGGCCGGCGGCACCGAGATGTGTGAACGTGCTGTTGGTGAAGGCAACGTCCCGGCTGTAGCCGACGTTCACCGCGGCGGGCGTCTTCTGCCAGTCCGGCCGGGTCTCGTCGAAGTCCGGGTGCCCGGTGCCGACGATCCGGAAGCCGGCCTGGCCCTCGACGACGCCGTCGTCGCTGCTCGGCGCCATCCAGGTGGAGTACGAGAACGTGATGCCGTCGAAGCGGACGTCGCGCACCGGGTCGGTCAGCGTGCCGGTGACGTTCACCAGGTCCTGCACCAGCGGCACGGTCGCGGTCCGGAGGTCCTGCCCGGGCTTGGGGGAGTAGAAGAGGTCACCGGACGGCTTGTCCAGGTACCACTCGCCGGGCGCGTCGAGCAACTCGTACGCGTTCTCGATCCAGGTCGGGTTCTGGATCTCGTAGCCCTGGTGCAGGTTGGCGTTGTAGTAGCAGGGCTGCTGCATCGTCACCGTCGTACCGGACGCGGACTGGACCGGGCAGCGGTAGTGCATCCAGCCCCAGCGGCTGTTGACCTCGATGTCGCCCTGGTTCTTCCAGTCGACCATGCTCTGCGTGGTGTCGGTGTAGCCGGTCGACGTCTTGGAGAAACCGGGCGGGTTCTCCGGGCCGCGGGCGCGCTGCTGGCGTTCGCCGTCGATGTAGAGCTGGCGGAAGTCGATCGCGCCGACGTGGGCCTTGTAGATGTTCTTCGCCGGATCCGACAGCTGCCAGTTGGTGACCTGGCGACCGCCGTTGATCGTCACCTTCGTCCCGGGCAGCGCCTGGTAGACGACCTCGTGGCCGTTGCGGCCGGAGTCGGCGGCGGTGAGCCGGAAGGTGCTCGTACGGCGGTAGTCGCTGGGGAGCAGCACGACCCGGATGTCCGAGCGCTGGTTCCGGGTGAGCTTGCGGACCTGGTCGCGCGCCTGCTCGAGCGTGGTGAACGGACGGGCCAGCGTGCCGGAACCGTGGGTGCCGCCTGTTGGTGCGACGTACAGGGTGGTGGACGGCGTTGCCGCGGCCGGTCCGGCGAGCACGGGGAGGGGCAGGAGGAGACCGGTGAGCGCGGTGAGGGCGCGCCGAAGCAGTCGAGACATGAGTCAGGCCAATCGGTCGGGCGGATCCGATGGTTCAGATCTATCGCCGACCAGATTGACATACTGCGCCTCGCGAAGGGAATAGATCAGATCAATCCGAGTTGATCCAGGTCCACGTCTCGGTCTCGGCCGTGACGCCGGCCTGCTCGCACCACGCGGCGACCTTGCGGTGGTTCTCCTGCAGCGCGAGCCCGTCGCCGAGCTCGCCGGCCTCGACCAGCGCGTGGAAGCATGCGACGAACCGGTCGGCCGGTTCGCCATCGGAGGTCCGGCCGAGCAGCTCCTCGAAGAACTCGGTCAGCGCTTCGAGGGCGGCGTACTCGGTGTAGACGGAGTAGATGTACTCGCGGCCCGGGTCGGAGCCGAGCGGGAGGTAGTCGTAGCTCTCGGCGAACGCGATGCCCCGTCCGGCGCGCCCGGCGTCGAGCGTCAGGCGCAGGCCGAACACGCAGTCGTTCCGGGTTCGTCGAACTTCCAGCAGCAGCTCCCGGCGATCCACCGGGCCAGCCTAGACAACGGCGACAACCAGCTAACCAGTGGCGTTCAACAGATCCAGTGCACTCTGCTGCCGCGCCGCGTCGAGCTTGTCGATCGGCCCGGACCAGCGCAGCCCGTACTGGTCCATCACCGTCCGGTCGCTCGCGAACGCCCGGTCGGCCTGCCGTTGCAGGTACGCCGTGTACGGGTGATCCGGCAGCGCCGCGTTGAGCTTGCCCAGCCCGCGTGCGTACGCCCCCTTGAACGACGGCCCGTCGCCACCGCAGTCGCCCGACTCACAGGGCTCCCGCAGAATCCCGTCGGAGGTGTGCAGCCCGGGTGCCGTCGTCGCCGCATCGGCCAACTGCCGCGCCCGTGTCAGGTACGAGCCGTTCCCCACCGAGAGCTCGGTCAGCGCGCCGATCAGCACACCCTGGTTGTAGGACCACTCCGTCTGCCCGTTGTTCCGGCAGGTCGCGGTGTCGAGCCCGTCGTTCACCAGGTTCGACCCGTTGATCATCCCGCTCTGCTGGAACCATGACCACCCCGCCTGCGCGCGTTGCAAGTACGTCGTGTCGCCCGGGATCCGGTTGTGCAGCGCCGCGCTCAGCTGGATGTAGAGCGAGTTCGTGATCGCGTTCTTGTAGGTCTTCGCCTGACTCCACCAGACCCCGCCGCCGCACGTGTTGTCCCAGTGCGCCGCCATGTGATCGGCATCCACCCGGGCCGTCTGCAGGTAGCGTGCCTCGCCGGTCAGGTCGTACGCCGCGACCCACGCGAGCCCCCACCAGCCGGTGTCGTCGATGTAGTCGTTGCGGAACTGCCCCTGCTGCGCGTTCAGGTTCAGGTCGTACGTCCGCCCGATCGCGTATCGGTAGCTGCCCATCCCGGTCGCCCGGATGTTGTCGATGACCGCGTTCAGCGCGTTCGCCGAGTTCCACCAGCCGGTCGTGTCGAACAGGCCGGTCGCGTAGTTGTAGTACTGCATCTGCGCGGTCGCAGCCGCCGTACGCCGGTCGCCCGCGTTCCACGTCGTGCGCGCCCACGGCGTACAGGTGATGTCCGGGCGGTCGCTCGCCTTGCCGCAGGCGCGCAGAGCGCCGACGCCGTGATTGGTCCAGTCGTCGACGTTGTACATCTGCGTGCGCCAGCCGGTCTGCCCGGTCGGGATCGCGGTGTTGCCGAGCCGGCTGCCGGACGCCCAGGTCCGGCCGCCGTCGAACGAGCGGTCCAGCCAGACCTCGTCGCCCGCCGACCCGCCCTCGATCGAGGCCCAGCCCATCGCGTCCGCGTCGTCGAAGTGCAGCCGGACGGTCCGGCCGAAGAGCGTCGAACTGACCGGGGAGCGGTCGCCGGGGGAGAGCGCGGGGTCGCGCGCGTCGCAGTACTTGTTGCAGATCGTCGCCTGGAGGGACATCGTCACCTCGGGAGTCGGGGGCGGCGGGGCGCCGAGCGGTAAGGACAAGGCGGTCACGACGGAAACGATTCCAGTCAACACGAGATCTCCCTGGGGCGGTAGGAAGAGAGCGGTTTCATCGAAGTGTCGTCGCCCTCGGTGACGACGTCAACACGCCGAACTCTTGACCCGGTTCGTGCATCGTCCTAGGAAGATCAACGATGAGGAGACGGATGCTCCGGCTGAGGGAACCGATCGGCTACCTGCTCGCCCTGGTGCTGCTCGGCGGCACCGCGAGCGTGGTCGGCCCTGCCCTGGCCGCGGACGGCCCCGACGACGTCTACAGCTACCTCGACGACCCCGGCCGGGTGTCCGAGGGCCAGGTCGCGCCGCACACCAGGCTCTGGCCGTACGCCGACGACGCCTCGGCCACGAGAGCAGCTGGTACGCCGTACGTGCGCTCCCTCGACGGCGCCTGGAAGTTCCGCCTCTTCGACAAGCCCTCCCAGGTCCCGGCCGGATTCCAGAAGTCCGACGGCGCCACCTGGCAGACCGTCCAGGTCCCGCACACCTGGCAGAGCGACTTCCTCGACCACCCCGTCTTCCGCAACATCCCCGAGGAACTCTGGCCCGACGTCCCACCCAGGACCCCCCGCGACGTCAACCCGACCGGCGCCTACCTCAAGACCTTCGACCTTCCCCGCACCGAAACAGGCCGTCAGCAACTGCTCCGCTTCGAAGGCGTCACCAGCGGCTACTTCGTCTGGGTCAACGGCAAGTACGTCGGCTACGACCAGGGCGGCTACAGCCCCGCCGAGTTCGACATCACCGACGCCGCGCGCCCGGGCGCGAACACCGTCGCCGTCCAGGTCCACCGCTGGTCGGCCGGCTCGTACCTCGAGGACTACGACCAGTGGCGGTACGCCGGCATCTTCCGCGACGTCTACTCGTACTCCGTCCCCCGGTCCCGCGTCCAGGACGTTGCCATCAGCACCGACCTCGACGCGTCGTACCGGGATGCGACCCTGACCGTCGACACCGAACTGGTCGATGCCCACGGCTACCAACTGACCGCGTCGTTGCGTGACGCAACCGGCCACGAGGTCACCAAGTTGGCCGGCAGAGCCGAGAGCGACGAACTGAAACTGAGCGGCCTGGTGAAGGCGCCGGCGAAGTGGTCCGACGAGACCCCAACCCTCTACCGTCTCGTCCTCGCGCTCGCCGACGAGCACGGCCGAGTCGTCCACCGCACCAGCCAGCAGGTCGGCTTCCGCGAGATCGAGGTCAAGGAGAAGCAGGTCCTGCTGAACGGCAAGCGCGTCCTGTTCCGCGGCGTCAACCGCGCCGAGACCGACCCGGACACCGGCCGGCACGTCACCCGCGCCGCGATGGAGCGCGACGTCAAGCTGATGAAGCAGCTGCACATCAACGCCGTCCGCACCTCGCACTACGAGAGCGACCCGTACTGGTACGAGCTCGCCGACAAGTACGGGCTGCTGATCGACGACGAGGTCGACATCGAGACGCACGCGCACGAGAACTGCCCGAGCAACTGCCTGGCCGACAAGCCCGAGTGGCAGCCGGCGTACGCCGATCGCTTCGCCGCGATGGTCGAGCGGGACAAGAACCACCCGAGCGTCGTGTTCTGGGACACCGGCAACGAGGCCGGGCTCGGCGCGGCGCATTTCGCGATGGCCAAGTGGGCCGACGAGAACGACCCGACCCGCCTGCTCTACCACCAGTCGAACACGCCCGACGGCGATGCGCCGTACGCCGATGTCGCCGGTCCTCGCTACCCGACGCCCGCGGCGCTGGAGGAGAAGGCGAAGACGTTCACCAAGCCGATCGTGATGGGCGAGTACGCGCATGCCATGGGCAACGGTCTGGGCAACTTCGACCAGTTCTGGGCGCTGGCCCGCAAGTACCCGTCGATGCAGGGCGGCTTCATCTGGGACTGGGCCGAGCAGAACCTCGACCAGCCGCTGATCACCACCCCGGACTCGTCGCCGCGCCGGCTGCAGACCTTCTTCGTCGGCAAACCGTCAGTTGCCTCTGGCCACTCCGGTCAAGGTCTGAAGCTGTCCGGGCTCGACGACTTCGTCAACGTCTTCCGCGATCCCGCGCTGGATGTCACCGGGCCGTTGACCGTCGACGCCTGGGTCGAACCGGACGTCTGGTCCGGCTCGTTCCCGATCGTCACCAAGGGCAATCAGTACGCGCTGCAGATGCCCAACGCCACCACGCTCGAGTTCCGCGTCACCCTCAACGGCGTCGAGAAGGCCGTCACGCTGCCGGTCCCTTCGAACTGGCGTGACACCTGGCACCACGTCACCGGCTCGTACGACGGCAAGGCGTTGACGCTCTCGATCGACGACCAACCCGCCGCGCAGGTCGCCGCCTCCGGCACCATCGAGCCCACGGTCTGGGAGGTCAACCTCGGCCGCAACGCCCAGCTCCAGCAGGACCAGACCCGCACCCGCCTCGCCCACGGCACCATCGACTCGGTCCGTATCCTGTCCGGCGCCGAGCCGGTCCTGGCCCTCGACTTCGAGTCGACTCGCGACCAAGGTTCGTTCTCCAGCCTGGGCCTCAGCCTGTCCGGCACCGACGGCCTGGTCAGCACCGACCGAAACCTCCAGCCCGAGACCGCGGAACTCGCCTGGGCCCAGTCGCCGCTCCGCTTCACGTCGGCGAAGCCCGGTGTCATCACCGCCCACAACGAACAACAGTTCGCCCCGCTGACCTTCACCCTCACCTGGTCGATCCGCGAAGCAGGCAAGGTCATCCGCCAGGGCAAGCTCCCGATGACCCTCCCACCTGGTTCCAGCCGTACGGTGACCATCCCCGTGTCCCCGCACCCCACCGAACGCTTCCTGAACGTGGACGCCGGCTCTCTGCAACACGACCAGTTCTCCCTCGGCGGTACCGTCGCACCTACGCGGATCACCCCAGGTCGACCCGCGGTCACCACTACTCCGAACCGCACCACCATCTCCGGCAACGGCTTCCGCTACGCCTTCTCAAATGGTCAACTCGTCTCCATGGTTGCTCGCGGCAAGGAACTGCTACGTCATGGTCCGACCCTTGACGTCTGGCGCCCACCCACCTCCAATGAGACCTACGACTGGGGCACCGCCGACCGCCTGATCTGGAACAAACTCGGCCTCGACCGCCTGCAAACCACCACGGGCACAACGCAGACCAAGCGCCTCACCGACGGCCGAATCCAGCTCACCGTCCCCAGCACAGCAGCCGCACCGGGCCACGCCACCGAACTCGCCTTCCGTCAAACGATGACCTACACGATCGACGCCGCGGGCGCGATCACGCTCACCCACCAGGTCACCCCCACCGGCAGCAAGCTCGCGACCCTCCCGTACCTCCCGCGCCTGGGCTTCCAGCTCCAGGTCCCCGAGCGGCTCGCCGACTTCACGTACTACGGCCGCGGCCCCGAGGAGTCCTACAACGACCGCGCCAAGGGCACCCGCATCGGCGTCTACCGCAGCACCGTCGATCAGCAGTACGTCGCCTACTCCCGCCCGCAGGCGTACGGCAACCACACCGACACCCGCTGGACGACCCTGTCCGACAGGCAGCACGGCCTCATGGTCGCCGCAGCGCCAGGCGCCTCGGTCGACGTCAGCGTCACGCCGTACGACCGGCTCGATCGCGCGGAGTACGACTTCCAGCTCCCGCTCGTCCGCAACCGCGGCTGGGTCACGCTGCACGTCGGAGCCGCCGAGACCGGCATGGGGGAGACCCCGAACGGCGTTCTCGCGCCGTACCGGATCGATCCGACCAAACCGCGCGCGTACGCCGTGACGCTCCGCCCGCTGTCGGCCGCCGAGTCGCTACTTCATTAGCGGCCGGATCGTGTCGCCCGTGGTCAGGTGCGCGCTCACCGGCGAGTTCATCCGGCCAGGCAGCGCGATCACCGACCCCGGGATGCTCTGCGCCCCGACGGTCAGGCGATCCACGTTCCGGCTGCCGGCCGCCAGCAAGTACGTCGTACCGGTCGGCGAGCGCCAGGCGGTCGTCGCCACCACGTTCTGGTCGAACCGGCTGCAGATCGCGGTGTTCGTCGCATGCCCGGCATCGAGCCCGGCCGGGAACAGCTTCACGCTGGCCCAGCCGCCGCCCTGCCAGCTGTCCGACCGTGTGCACACCCAGGCGCCGTACGTGCCGTCGGGCAGCCGCTGCTCGGCGAAGGTCCAGTTGTTCGCGGCCTTGACGCCCTTGTTCTGCAGGGTTTGCAGCCCGCAGACCGTGCGCGCCCAGCTCACCAGCGCCGCGCCGCTCGTCGCCTCGCGCGGGAAGCGCGCCGGACCCAGCGACGGCGGCGGCATGTACGTCAGGTGCGCCGGCGACAGCCCGCCCAGGTAGGTCACCAGGAACGCGTGCTTCTCCGCGATCGCCTCCGACGACCGCAGTTGCAGCGCGGGCCACGAGGAGCAGTCGGCGGCCGGCGGCTTCACCGGCGTGGTGATCCCGTCCGTCGTGGGCAGCTTCCCGGTCGGGGTGTCGGGCTTCTTCAGATCCCGCAGGCCGGTCTCTGCGACCCACGGCGCGGTCAGGAAGCGCACGCCGTCGGCGTTCTCGCTGATCGCGACGGCCGCCGACGTGGTCACGTCGGCGTCGTCGGTCCGCGCGACGACGAGCTTGCCGCCGTCGCGGTCGCTGTACCGCGCGATGCGCTGGCCGTCGTGGAGGAGGACGACCCCCGCGCCGTCCACATCCCCGGCGTACAGGAGTTGTGGCGCCTCGGCGGGCGGAGTCGTCGACGCACCGGCGACGGCCGTCACGCTCGTCCCGTCGGTCCAGGTGTTGAGCGCCCTCGACAGCAGTTCGCGGTCGTTGGGCCGGTTGCCGCGGACCGGCCACGCGGTGAAGTCCACGCGGGCCGTGTCCTGCCACAACACCTTCGAACGCCGTAGGTCGTCGACGCTCAGCTGCTTGGTCACCTGCTGAGCGACGACCGGGACCGCCTGAGCGGTCGACGTCCCGCGCCCGGCGGTGAGCGCCAGCGAGGCGAGCAGGATCAGCACCAGAATCACCGTGACGACGATCGCCACCGCGCGACCGCGCGCCCTCCGGCGCAGCAGGTCGGTCGGAGCCAGCCGTACGGCGCAGGGGTCGAACACCTGCGCGTCCAGCGGCCCACGGGCCCCCGCGACCGCGCTCTCGTCGAGCTCGGCCGCCTCCTGGATCGCCGTGGCCGCGGTGTCGATCCCCGCGGCGAGGAGCTCGGCCTCCGCCTCGTTGACGCCGAGGTGGTCGATCCGGACCAGCGCCCAGGCGGCGCGGGCCTCCGGCGTACAGGCGGACATCACCTGGTCGAGCGCGAGGTCGTCGGCCGCGCCGGAGCGCGGGAACAGGCGGAATCCCCAGACCGCGGGCAGCAGGCGCAGCGGCGTACGGGCATGTGCTTGCCGTACGGCGTCGCGCAGCACCTTGCGACGGATGTACGCCGAGGCGCTCGTCTCGCCGATCAACTGCCGCTCCAGCTTGCGCCGGTCGGGCATCGCCCGCTGCACCACGCCGTGCGCCGCGAGCACGCGCCGGTGCCGTCCCAGGGACGACGGAAGGACCAGGTACGCCAGGCGCACGAGGGCCGGGTAGTTCTCCAGCAGTGCCGCCTCGACCTCGGCCGGACCGACCTCGATCTCTACCCGCTCCGCCAGCGTGTGCACGTACCCACCACATCTCACATCGACCCCGTTGACCTCTTTTCCAACGATCGACGGCTGCTCGCGTCACACGATCTTCTCGATCTGGTCACAGCCGGAGCGTCAATCGGCCCGGTCACCGGCTGTGGTGCCGGTTATCCTCGCCCCGTGAGCAGCCAGAGCGGGAAGAACGACGAGGGCAGTCCCAGTGCCGACGCGGTGACCGGCCGCTGGGACGGGGTCGACGTGCACTTCGGTGAGGAGGGTGGGCGCCTCACCTACGGCTCCTACCTGCGGCTGCCCCAGCTGCTCGACCAGCAGCGGCTGGAGTCGGACCCGCCCGCGCACGACGAGCTGCTGTTCATCACCATCCACCAGGTGTACGAGCTGTGGTTCAAGCAGGTCCTGCACGAGGCGACCGCCTCCCGGGACGCGATGCTGTCCGGTGAGCTCTGGCTCGCGCAGCACCTGCTCCGCCGCGTCCACACGATCGAGCGGACGCTGACGCAGCAGGTCGACATCCTGGAGACGATGACCCCGCAGGACTTCGGCGAGTTCCGGCACCGGCTGTCGCCGGCCAGCGGGTTCCAGTCGGTGCAGTTCCGCGAGATCGAGTTCCTGTCGGGTGCGAAGGACCCGTCGTTCGTGAAGCGGTTCCGCGGGCTGACCGACACCGAGCGGGCCCGGCTGGAGCAGCGGCTGGAGGAGCCGACGCTGTGGGACGCGTTCCTCGTCGTACTGGAAGGTGCGGGGTTCGGTACGACGACCGAGGACGAACTGCGGACCGGTCTGTCGGCTGTCGCCAGGGACCGGGGCAAGTACGGCGCGATCTGGGAGCTGGCCGAGGCCCTGCTCCAGCACGACGAACTGGCGGCCGCTTGGCGCGCCCGGCACGTCGTGATGGTCGAGCGGATGATCGGCACCAAGCCCGGCACCGGCGGCTCGTCAGGAGCCGGCTACCTGCGCTCCCGGCTCGACCTGCGCTACTACCCGCACCTCTGGCACCTGCGGACGTCGCTCTAGCCGTCAGGACGAGACGGTCAGCTGCTCCATGCCGACCGTGTGACCTTCGGTGCACTCGGCCTTGATGCTCACAGGTGCGTCGCAACCGGCGTGGCTCAGCTTGATCGGCGCAGCCGCCGCGTGGTGCTCGTTGCTCCACTGAGCGAGCGCGAACACCACCGGCATCAGCGCGTCCCCACTGGCGGTCAGCTGGTACTCGTGCCGCTTCCGCTGCCCCGGCTCCTGGTACGGCAGCTTCTCCAGCACACCCTGCTCGACCAGCGCCTTCAGCCGCCCCGCGGTAGTCGCCTCGGTCAGCCCCGTCCGCGCCGCGAACTCGTCGAACCGCGTGACGCCGTAGTACGCCTCCCGCAACAACAGAATCGCCGACCGCGTCCCCACCGCCTGCATGGCGACGTCGATCGGACACCGATCACCCAACGGCTCATTCCCACGCCGGGCCAGCCGCCCAGCCAGTTGAACGTGCATACCACCACGGTACCCCCTGACTAGCCTCTGCTAGAGCCAGAAGTTGTGCGTTAGTGTCACGCCCTCAACTGGCTCCCAGGAGGCGGCACGTGAAGCTCTACTCCGCAGTGCGAACCCAGCGTTTCTGGCAGGTCCTCGGCGACCTGATGCTCGTCGGCTGGATCGCCCTCTGTACGGCGCTGGGCCTGGCCGTCTTCCGCATCACCAACGCCCTCGGCTACCCAGGCCGCAAAGCCGCCTCCGCCGGCGACGGCCTCGCCGAAGACCTCCGCAAACTCTCCGAACCGGTAGGCCGGGTCCCCGTAGTAGGCGACGAACTCAAGGCCCCCGTGGACGGCGCCGCCAACGCCGCCGTCCGCCTCGCCGACGCCGGCCGCGAACAAGCCCACGCCGTAGAACAACTCGCCTACCTGCTGGCCGGCGTCACCATCACCCTCCCCGTCCTCTTCGCCCTCCTGATCTGGCTCCCACGCCGCATCCGCTTCTCCCGCCGAGCCACCGCCGCCCAGAAGTTCATCGACAACGCCGCCGACCTCGACCTCTTCGCCCTGAGAGCCATGGCCAACCAGCCCATGCACAAACTCGCCAAGATCAGCAACGACCCCGTCACCGCCTGGCGCTCCGGCGACAGTGCGGTGATCGCCCAGTTGGCAGACCTGGAACTCCGCTCCACAGGCCTCAGGGCCCCCAAACAACTCACCCCACCCCCTCCCACCGACCCCGAACTCACCGAGTAACACGCCTGCTCGACGTCCGCCTCGCACCCCGGCACCCCCGGCACCCCGCCCCCGGCGCCCCCGGCACCCCGCACCCGCCCCCGGCACCTCCCGCCCCCCGCTCGGCTACCTACCTTCTTTGCTCTTCTCCGGCCGCAGCGGCCTCAACCACGGGGGCCTCCCCGGCCGCATCCCCACCAACCTCAGCCACAGCACGCCGTACCAACATCTGCGACCCCAACAAACCTGGCCCGCCCGTCTACCCTCAGGACATGGCTCGGGTGCTACTGGTTGAGGACGACGACGCGATCCGCACGTCCCTCGCCAAATCACTGACGGCGGCCGGGCACGTGGTGACCGCCCTGGCCGGCGGCGCGGACGGCGTCGCCGCAGTGGCCCGCGACAAACCCGATGTCCTCCTCCTGGACCTCGGCCTCCCCGACCTGGACGGCCGCGACGTACTCGCCATGGTCCGATCGGTCAGCGACGTCCCCGTCATCGTCGCCACCGCACGGGACGACGACGCCAGCGTGGTCGCGCTGCTCGACGCCGGCGCCGACGACTACGTCATCAAACCCTTCAGCTCGGTCCAGATCGATGCCCGCATCCGCGCCGTCCTCCGACGTCGTGGCCCTGAGCAACAATCCGAGGCCCTCCAGCTCGGCGCCCTCTCGATCGACCCGCGCAGCCGCGAGGTCACCGTCGACGGCAGCCCGGTCGACCTGACGCGCAAGGAGTTCGACCTCCTGCTCGCCCTGTCCCGGCGCCCCGGCGCCGTCGTCACCAAACGCGAACTGCTCGCCGAGGTCTGGGGCCTGCCCTGGGGCGGGGGCGACCGCACGGTCGACGTCCACCTCTCCTGGCTCCGCCGCAAACTCGGCGAAACAGCAGCGCAACCGCGCTTCCTCCACAGCGTCCGCGGCGTCGGTATCAAACTCGCCGCTCCTGAGGCAGGCGGCTGACGATGCGCCGCCGGATCCTGCTCCTGTCCGTCGGGATGACGACGCTCGTCGTCCTCGCGTTCGCCGTACCGCTGACCCTGCTGATGCGCGACGCCGCCGTCGAGGAGGCGCTCGAGAAGGCCGAGCTCCGCGCCCAGAACGTCGCGTACTACGTCGGCGACAAGGACCGCACGCCCGACGACATCTCGGCGTACATCGAAGGCCTCGCCGGCGACGGTCCCGGCCGGATCTCCGTCCAGCTCGCCGACGGCACGGTCCTCGGCGACAGCCCGCCCGGCGGTATCGACGAACCCGAGGACGTCCCCGGCGGGTACGAGTCCGGCAAGAAGGGCCCGCCGAAGGTGTCGCCCGCGACCTTCCGCGACGTCGACGGCGGCAAGGTGACCGAGATCGACGTCGGCACGTACGACGGCCCGGCGGGCGTCTGCCTCTTCCTCACCACGGCGGAGCTGTACGACGGCCTCGCGCTGCAGATCGGCCTCCTGATCGGCGGCAGCCTGCTCGTCCTCCTGCTCAGCATCGCCGGCGCCGAACTCGTTTCCCGCCGCCTGGCCCGCCCGCTCGAGGAAACAGCCCGTACTGCGGAACGCCTGGCCCGCGGCGACACCGACGCCCGCGCCCCGACCACCGGCCCCGCCGAAGTCGCCCAGGTCGGCGCCGCCCTGAACGGCCTCGCCGACCGTATCGACGAGGTCATCGCCGTCGAACGCGAAGCCGTCGCCGACCTGTCCCACCGCCTCCGCACGCCCCTGACCGCTCTCCGCCTCCAGGTCGAAGCCCTCCCGGACCGCGAACGCGCCGAGGAGCTCAACACCCAGGTCACCTCCCTCGAACGCACCCTCACCGCCGTCATCCGCGCCGCCCGCCGCCCTCAACGCGAAGGCCGCGTCCCCCACTGCGACGCCGTAGAGGTAGTCCGCACCCGAGCCGCCTTCTGGGCGCCCCTCTTCGAAGACCAAGGCCGCCGCCTGACCCTCGACCTCCCCACCCCACCCGCCGAGATCCGCCTGGCCGCCGAAGACCTGGCCGCCGCCCTCGACGCCCTGGTCGAGAACGTCGTAGCCCACACCCCCGACGGCACCGCCGCCCGCATCACCCTCTCCCGCGAACGCGTAGCCTCCGCCCCCGGCATCCGCATCGTCGTAGCCGACGAGGGCCCCGGCATCCCCCTGGGCGCCGGCACCCGAGGCCGCAGCGACCGAGGCTCCACAGGCCTGGGCCTCGACATAGCTCGCCGAGCCACCGAAGCAGCCGGCGGCACCCTCACCATCCACGGCTCCGCCGTACACCTGACTTTCCTCAGCAAGTAAAGGCAACGACGCGCGCCCCTCCGGTCGCTAGCGCTCCTTGCGTGGCGTGCTCCCACCCGCCCTTCCGCAACCGTGTGCGGCTAGCGCCGCCAGGTGCGCGTGCTATCGCCCGCTTCAGTTGAAAGCAAGGGACCCGCTCTCGGTATCCGAAGGGATCCGCTCCCATCCCGCTCGACCGTCAAACTCCATCCCCGGCACAGCCGATTCACCCCACCACCCGCCCCCACCCGCCCCCGGATCGCTCAACGGCTCCCATTCGTTCCGCTTCACAAGCTCCTCGCATGGCGCTGCGCGTCCCACTCCCACGGCCGCGGATGCCTGGGAAGCCGACGGCCTCCGGCAGTCGTCGGCCAGGGCTGCGTGCACTGGAACTGCTGGAAGCGGACGGCTGCGGTCTTCTTGTCGTCGACAGGCCGCCAGTCGAGACAGTGGCCGGCGCTCACTGCGCATCGAACAGGTCGAACCAGTCGGAGTCCCGCGTCTCGGACAGCGCCTGGTACTCCGGCGAGGCGGCGTCGAGATCCGGTTCCGGCCAGCTGAGTTCGTCCACCGGGACCTCGCGGACCCAGGCGAGCACGTACGGATCCGCCTCGCCCGCCTCGACCCGTTCGGTGAGCGCCGTGACGACCCGCTCGGGGAACTGCCGACCGGTGGTTGCGTTCTCGCGTTCCCAGATCGGATCGCCGTACGACGGTGACGTCGAACTGATCAGGTCGACATGGGCGCGCAGCAGTTTCGGCGTACTGCCCTCGAGGGCGACCCGGATCTCCTCGGACGGCTTGATCTTCAGGTCGCCGAGCCGGCGCGCGACGGCGGTCGTGGAGACACCCGAGTTCCAGATCCACAGAGCCAGCTTCGGAACCGTCAGCCTCCGCCAGTTCGTCGCGCGCATCTGCGCCTCGGGCAGGAGGAACTGACTGGCAAAGACGTCGGCGGGCCCTTCCTGCGCGGGCGTCGCGCGCTCCCGGACGTGATGCCCGAGCGCGAAGTGGCCGAGCTCGTGCGCGATCGACCAGTTCGCCCGGAACCAGTAGATCGTGCTCTTGAGCAGCACCACCGCGTGGTCGCCGATCCGGAACGAGTAGTCGGTCTGCAGCCCGGGATCCCGTACGACGTCAACGCCGAGGACGCCCTCGACCTGCGCGGCCAGGTGGCGGACACCTGTCGGAGGAAGCAGCTCTCTCAACTCACTCGGATCGGGCGGTAGCGGGGTCAGCGAGGTCGGGACCCGGCCTTCGTCGGCGTACGCCGAACGGTAGGCGTCGACGACGCGGGCGATGATCTCGCCGTCGCTCTCTTCCTGCTCTGCCGAGCTCCGCCCCCACGGGTGCCGCGCCGCGAGCCGGACCTGGAACGGGTCCGTCTGCCCGGTGATGAGCCACTGGGTGTCGACACCGAGCCGCTCCGCGAGCTGGGCGATCTCGAGCACGGAGAAGTGCCGCTGGCCGTTGATGGCGCGCGACAGGGCGTCGTGCGTCATCCCGATCTCGGGCGCGAGCCGACGCTGGCTCAGGTGCATCGGAATCGATGCCCGAACGCGATCACCGATCGTGGTGGCTGCCATGAATCAACCCTAGCTCGAGTGTTGGGATAATCCCAACACTCGAAGCGCGGCGCACCCGAAGCTGGTTGATGCGTCAACCTTGCAAGGTAGGATGGTGGCGTGGCGAACGAACCGTGGCTCGGGGACGACGAGCAGAAGGCGTGGCGCAGCTATCTGCTGATGTGGAAGCTGCTGGAGTCGCACGTGGCCCGGCACCTGCAGCGGGAGTACGGGCTGTCGGCGTCGGACTTCGAGATCCTGGTCAACCTGTCGGAGGCTCCGACCGGGCGGATGCGGGCGTTCGAGCTGGGGGAGGCGACCCAATGGGAGAAGAGCCGGATGTCGCACCACCTGACCCGGATGGAGAAGCGTGGGCTGATCGCGAAGATCGCCTGCGACGCGCGGTACCCGGAGATCGCGATCACCGAGCAGGGCCTCGAAGCGATCCGGGCCTGCGCGCCGGCGCACGCCGCGCTGATCCGTGAGCTGGTGGTCGAGACGCTCGGGACCGATCGCCTGGTCGCGCTCGGCGAGGCCGGCGCCGAGGTGGCGACGGCCGTCGAGAAGCACCGTCAGACCACCTGCCCGCCGGAGGTCCGAGGCGAGTGCTGACCTACCGCCGACCCGCCACACGCTGACTGCCCTCGGCTCGTCCAGCCACAGTCCGACGAGCACGGCTCGCCGGTCACAGTCGAGCGAAGCACCCTGAGAGGTTCTCTCAGCAGAGTCTCAGCAGGACTTGATCGGGCCTTGAGGTTCCCTTGGCGTGCGCCTGAGGCGATCACCGCGAGGCTGCGGTCATGGTCACCACAGGAGTCCCTCACCTCGCCCGCACCCGCTGGCTCCGGCGCGCAGGTGCCGCCGCCGTCGCGACCGCCGTACTGGGTCTCGGCAGTACCGGCCTGGCCGTCGCCGTACTGACAGCACGCCAGCCGGACACCTCCAGCGATCCCCAGGCAGCCACGAGCTCCGGTACGACGGCCAGCAACCCCAGCGACGACCAGAGCACCAGCGGACTAGGCCAAGCCGACCAGGACGCCCCGGCGCAAGGCGGGAGCAACGGCTCATGACCGCCACCCGTACCTGGACCGCCTGGAGCTGCACAGTCCGCCTCACCGTCGAGGACCCCGCCGCACTCTCCCCAGCCTGCGGAGCCCTCAAGGCGCTCATGGACCGAGTCGACAAGGCCGCCAGCCGCTTCCGCGAGGACTCCGAGCTGGCAACGGTCAACGACCGAGCCGGAGCGATGGTCCCGGTCTCCCGCCTCCTGGTCGACCTCGTCGACGTCAGCCTGGTCGCCGCCTCCCTCAGCGGAGGTGCAGTCGACCCCACCGTCGGCGCAGCGGTCGTGGCGGCCGGCTACGACGACGACATCGAGGCGGTCCGTCAGCGCAAGGCTCCTGACCTCATCCCACCAGTCATCCCCGGCTGGCAACGCGTGCAGCTCAACCGCAAGCAGGCCCTCATCGGCATCCCCGAAGGCACCGCACTGGACCTCGGCGCGACAGCCAAGGCCTGGACCGCCGACCGTGCCGCACTGGTCCTCAGCAAGCGCCACGACTGCGCGGTGCTGGTCGAGATCGGCGGAGACCTCCGAGCCGCCGGTACGCCGGCTGAACCGTGGGTCATCAAGGTCGCCGAACGCGAAGGCGACCCAGCTGTTGCCGTCACTCTCGCCCACGGCGGCCTGACCACCTCCACCCGTACGGCGCGCACCTGGGACACGGAGACCGGCACAGCCCACCACGTCATCGACCCGCGCACCGGCAAGCCCGCAGACGGCCCGTACCGCACCGCCTCGATCTGGGCGCCCACTGCCGTCCGCGCCAACACCTTCAGCACTGCGATCATCGCGACCGGCGAAGCCGCACTGGGCCGCCTGACTCTGGCCCGCCACCCAGCACGCCTCGTCGACGCCGACGGCGAAGTCACCGAGCTGGCCGGATGGCCCGCAGCGAGCAGGGCCGCCTGATGACCCTCTGGTACCTGGCCCGCGCCGCCGGCGTCACCGCCCTGGTCCTCCTCACCGTCGCAGCCGCGCTCGGCCTGCTCGCGGCAGGCGGACGCAAGCCGGAGCAACGCTTCTGGCTCCAGTACGTCCACCGCTCGGCCTCCGCCACCGGCCTGGTCCTCCTGCTGACCCACGTCGTCGCCGTACTGACCGACGCGCACGTGGACATCAGTACGTCGGCCCTGATCCTCCCGTTCACGTCCGGCTACCGCCCCTTCGCCATCACCGTCGGAGTACTAGCCCTGTACGGCGTACTGCTGGCCGCCGTCGTCGGTGCAGCCCGTGGCCGCCTGGCTCGCTCCCAGGCCTTCACCAAGCGCTGGCGCTCGATCCACGTCGCCGCCTCCGTCGGCTGGCTCCTGTCGATAGGCCACAGCCTGCTCGCCGGTACCGACCGCAATACGCCCTGGATGCTCGCCCTCACCCTGGCCTGCCTGGCCGCAGTCGGTGCAGCAGCCACAGTCCGACTCACCAGTCGCACAGCCAGAGCCAGTACGCCGCTCAACCTCGCCCGAGCCGGGAGAACCCGATGACCATCCTCCAGGAGACCCCGCAGCAGCTCCGGGTGATCGGCGAAGCGCGCCTGCTCGCCGGACTCGACAGCGGCCGAGCCGATCTCGCCCGCCACCTCTGGACCCACCGCGAGCAGCCCCAGCTGACCAGAGAGGCCTACGCCACCCTCACCGAGGAGGCCGGCCTCAAAGGCCGAGGCGGTGCAGGCTTCCCGGTAGCCCTGAAGCTCGCGGACCTCCCGAACAAGGGCATCGAGGCAGTAGTCGTCAACGGCTCGGAGAGCGAACCAGTCAGCCGCAAGGACCGCCTCCTCCTCGCCCTGGCTCCCCACCTGGTCCTCGACGGAGCCACCGGCCTGGCCCGCGCCCTCGGAGCGCCCCGAGTCGTCATCGCCGTCCACGACGCCACCGCCGCAGCCTCCCTCCGGGCAGCCGTCGCCGAGCGCATCACCGACGAGGCAGAACACCGCTACCGCAGCGACGGCCTCGACATCCAGATCGCCGACACCCCCGGCCGCTTCGTCGCCGGCGAGGCTCGAGCGGTCCTCAGCATCCTCGACGGCGGCCCAGCCGTCCCGCCCGGACGCCGTACTCTGCCGACCCGCCAAGGCCTCGAGGGCCGACCGACCTTCCTCTCGAACGTCGAGACCTTCGCGCAGCTCGCCGTACTCGCGAGACTCGGCTCCAGCCAGTTCAGTGCGACGGGCCTGCGCAGCGAACCCGGCACCCAACTCCTGACCGTCGCCGGCGCCGTGCAGCGCCCCGGCGTACTGGAGACGCCTACCGGCATCCCGCTGAACACCGTCCTCCAGTACGTCGGTGCGGAGACCGGTCCGGTCCTCCTCGGCGGCTATCACGGTCGCTGGCTGCCGGAGACCGACGGCGTCACCCTCAGCCGCCCGCAGGTCTCGGCGGGGATCGTCCTGGCCCTCGGCTCGACCACCTGTCCGCTCGGCGAGGTACACCGCGTCGCCCAGTGGCTGGCGAGCCAGTCAGCCGGCCAGTGCGGCCCCTGTCTCTTCGGACTCGGCGCACTGGTCGACGACTTCGCCCGGCTCCTTCAAGGCGACAGCACCGGCTGGCAGGACGCGCAGCGCCACCTCGGGCTGGTCCCCGGCCGAGGCGCCTGCGCACACCCCGACGGCTCGGCCCGCTTCCTGGCGTCAGCCCTGGAGATCTTCACCGACGACCTCGAACGACACCTGACCACCGGCACCTGCGGCCGCGCCGTACAGGGTGTCCTTCCTGTCCCCGGAGGTACCTGGTGACGGATCACAAGCTCGAAATAGACTGGACCCGTTGCGAAGCTCATGGCCTCTGCGCCACCCTCCTGCCCGACGACGTCACCCTCGACGAGTGGGGCTTCCCGGTCCTCCGCGGCCGCCGGATCACTCCAGGTGAGCTCACGAACGCCCGCCGCGCGGCCCTCGCCTGCCCAGCCCTGGCCCTGCGGTTGCAGCGGAGCTGAACGGCACCCGTCCGACTGTTAAATGTGAGCTGTAAGGCACCTCGAAAGGACCGTCCCGCCATCACACCAGTGACAGAAGTGGACTAATCTCTGAGGGAGGCGCACAACGGCGTGCGACCGGGCGCGGGAGCGTCGAAAACACGCGTGTGGAACGGTGGGGAATGCAGAGCAAGCTGGACGTCCAGAAGGCCGACGTGCTCGCCAAGGCAGTGGCTGCGGGATCGCACGGGCACGACAAGTCGGTGGACCCCGAGAAGCTGAGGAGCTTCCTGGAGCGGTACTACCGGTACGTGGCCGCCGAGGACGTGGCCGAGCGCCAGCCGCAGGACTGCCTGGGCGCGGCCAAGCACCACTACAAGGCGGCGACCTCGCGCCCGCAGGGGACGTCCAAGGTGCACGTCTTCACCCCGACGGTGGAGGAGCACGGCTGGTCGGCCAACGGCCGGACCGTCGTCGAGATCGTGGTCGACGACATGCCGTTCCTGGTCGACAGCGCCGCGATGGTCGTCACCGACCGCGGCCTGGAGCTGCAGCTGCTGATCCACCCGCAGTTCGTCGTACGCCGTGACGTCGCCGGCACTCTGCAGGAGGTCCTGGACGACGCCAGCTCGCCGGACGCGCACGACCTGGTCCGCGAGAGCTGGATGCACCTCGAGGTCGAGCGGATCGCCGACCCGGCCGAGCACCGCGAGCTGGAGAAGGCGCTGCAGCGGGTCCTCGGTGACGTCCGCGAGGCGGTCGAGGACTGGCCGAAGATGCACGAGAAGGCCGTCGGCATCGCCGCCGACCTGGCCAAGAAGGGCGCGAGCCTGCCGGTCGGCGCGACCGAGGTCGAAGAGGCCCGCGAGCTGCTGGAGTGGCTCGCCGACGAGCACTTCACCTTCCTCGGCTACCGCGAGTACGCGTTCACCATGCGCGGCGACCAGGGCGTGCTGCGCGGCGTACCGGGCACCGGCCTGGGCATCCTGCGGCCCGACCCGGCCCAGGGCGAGAACGCCGGCCTGCTGCCGCCGGAGGTGAGCGCCAAGGCCCGCGAGAAGAAGCTGCTGATCCTCACCAAGGCGAACTCGCGCTCCACGGTGCACCGCTCGTCGTACCTGGACTACGTCGGCATCAAGTCGTTCGACGAGAACGGCGAACCGGTCGCCGAGCAGCGCTTCATCGGCCTGCTGTCGTCGACGGCGTACACCGAGAGCGTCATGCAGGTCCCGGTCCTGCGTCGCAAGGCGCTGGAGCTGTTCCGGCTGACCGGCTTCGACCCGAACAGCCACAGCGGCAAGGGCCTGCTCGACGTCCTGGAGACCTACCCGCGCGACGAGCTGCTGCAGGCGCCGGTCGAGGACCTGCTGCCGATCGTGCAGTCCGTGCTGCACCTGCAGGAGCGCCGCGCGGTCAAGCTGTTCGTACGGCGCGACGTCTACAACCGCTACCTGTCCTGCCTGGTCTACCTGCCGCGCGACCGCTACACCACCGCGGTCCGGCTGAAGATGCAGCAGATCCTCAAGGACGCGATCGGCGCCGACTCGGTCGACTACGCCGCCTACGTGACCGAGTCCGTGCTGGCCCGGGTCCACTTCGTGGTCCGGATGAAGCAGGGCCAGACGGTCGGCGAGTACGACGCGGAGCTGCTGGAGCAGCGGGTCGTCGAGGCGACCCGTGCCTGGCAGGACGACTTCGCCGTGGCGCTGCACGTGCTCGGCGGCGACGGCGCCGTCACCCGGCTGAACAACCAGTACGCCGGTGCGTTCCCGGAGGCGTACAAGGAGGACTTCGACGCCCGCGTCGCGGTCAAGGACGTCATGATCCTCGACAAGCTGCCGGCCGAGAACGGCCTGGCGATGTCGCTGTACTCGCCGATCGACGAGGAGTGGGAGGGCGAGCGCCGGTTCAAGGTCTACCGGACCGGTTCGCCGCTGTCGCTCTCGCAGGTCCTGCCGCACCTGACCCACATGGGCGTCGAGGTGATCGACGAGCGCCCGTACGAGATCCGCCGCCCCGGCGGCACGGCGTACATCTACGACTTCGGCCTGCGCGCGCCGGGCGAGGCCGAGGAGCGCGAGGAGCTGCGCAAGCTCTTCTCCGACACGTTCCGCGCGGTCTGGGAAGGCCGGGCCGAGTCCGACAAGCTCAACGCGCTCGTCCTGCGCGGCAACCTGAGCTGGCGGCAGGTCTCGATCCTGCGCGCCTACCAGCGCTACATCCGCCAGGGCGGTACGCCGTTCAGCCAGGACTACATCGAGAACACCTTCCTCAACCACGTCGACGTGGCCGGCCTGCTGGTCCAGCTGTTCGAGGCCTGCTTCGACCCGGCGCGCGGTGCGTTCGACGACCCGGTACGGCGTGAGTCGATCTCCCAGCTGGAGAAGGAGATCGGGGCCGCGCTGGACACGGTGAAGAGCCTCGACGAGGACCGGATCCTGCGGTCCTACCTGACCGTGATCAAGGCGACCCTGCGGACCAACTACTACCAGCCCGGCCCGGACGGCGAGCCGCGCGCCTACATCAGCTTCAAGCTCGAGCCGAAGGCGATCCCGGACCTGCCGCAGCCGCGGCCGGCGTACGAGATCTTCGTGTACTCGCCGCAGGTCGAAGGTGTGCACCTGCGCTTCGGCGCGGTCGCGCGCGGTGGTCTGCGCTGGTCGGACCGGCGCGAGGACTTCCGCACCGAGGTGCTCGGCCTGGTCAAGGCGCAGATGGTGAAGAACTCCGTGATCGTGCCGGTCGGTGCGAAGGGCGGGTTCTACGCCAAGCAGCTGCCGGATCCACTGGCCGATCGTGACGCCTGGCTGGCCGAGGGCATCGCGTCGTACAAGACGTTCATCTCGGGCCTGCTCGACATCACCGACAACATCGTCGCCGGGGACATCGTCCCGCCGCGCGACGTCGTCCGGTACGACGGGGACGACGCGTACCTGGTCGTTGCCGCCGACAAGGGAACCGCGACGTTCTCCGACATCGCGAACGGTGTCGCCAAGGAGTACGGGTTCTGGCTCGGCGACGCGTTCGCCTCGGGCGGCTCGGTCGGGTACGACCACAAGGCGATGGGCATCACCGCCCGCGGCGCGTGGGAGTCGGTCAAACGGCACTTCCGCGAGATGGGCCACGACTGCCAGAACGAGGACTTCACCGTCGTCGGCGTCGGCGACATGTCCGGTGACGTGTTCGGCAACGGCATGCTCCTGTCGGAGCACATCCGGCTCGTCGCGGCCTTCGACCACCGGCACATCTTCCTCGACCCGACGCCTGAGGCGGCGTCGTCGTTCGCGGAACGTCGGCGGCTGTTCGACCTGCCGCGCTCGTCGTGGGCCGACTACGACCCCGCGCTGATCTCGGCCGGAGGCGGCGTCTACCCGCGGACCGACAAGGCGATCCCGATCTCCCCGGAGGTTCGCGAAGCCCTTGGCCTGGAAGGGAATCCGGCCACGCTGACGCCCGCCGAGCTGATGCAGGCGATCGTCAAGGCACCGGTCGACCTGTTCTGGAACGGCGGCATCGGCACGTACGTGAAGGCCGCGTCGGAGACGCACGCCGACGTCGGCGACAAGGCCAACGACGCGATCCGGATCAACGGCGCCGACCTGCGCGCCCGCGCGGTGGGCGAGGGCGGCAACCTCGGCTTCACCCAGCTCGGACGGATCGAGTACGCCGCCGGCGGTGGCCGGATCAACACCGACTTCATCGACAACGTGGCCGGCGTGGACACCTCCGACCACGAGGTGAACATCAAGATCCTGCTCGACAAGGTCGTCGCCGACGGCGACCTGACCGAGAAGCAGCGCAACGACGTGATCGCGTCGATGACCGACGAGGTCGGAGCGCTGGTCCTGAAGAGCAACTACCGGCAGAACATCGGCCTGGCCAACGCGACCTCGCAGGCCGCCGCGCTGATGCACGTCCACCAGGACTGGGTCCGCCGGCTGGAGCGTCAGGGCCTGCTGGACCGGGAGCTGGAGTTCCTGCCGAGCGTCGCGGAGTTCAAGCGCCGCAAGGCCGAGGGACGTGGGCTCACCTCGCCGGAGCTGTCGGTCCTGATCGCGTACACCAAGATCGTGCTCGAGGCCGAACTGCTGAAGACCTCCCTGCCGGACGACGACTTCCTGTCGAACAAGCTGGTCAGCTACTTCCCGCGCGCGATCCAGGAACGCTTCGCTGAACCGATGAAGTCGCACCAGCTGCGCCGCGAGATCATTACCACCCAGGTCGTCAACGAGTTCGTCAACTCCTCCGGCATCACCGCGTTCCACCGGCTCTCCCTGGAGACCGGCGGCACCGCCGAGGACGTCGTACGCGCCAACCTGGCGGCGTCGCGGATCTTCGCGCAGCCGGACCTGCTGGCCCTCAACGCTGACCTCGACAACGTCGTCGACGCCGAGACCCAGACCCGGATGCGCCTCGAAACCCGCACCCTGGTCGAGCGCGCCACCCGCTGGCTGGTCAGCAACCGGCGCCCCCCGATGGACATCGCCGAATTGATCGAGTTCTTCACCCCCGGGATCGCCAAGCTCACCGCGGCCCTGCCCGAGGTCCTCCGCGGCCGCGAGCTCGCCCTCTTCGAACAGCGCCGCCAGGCCCTGGTCGACAAGGGCGTCCCCGCCGACTTCGCCACCCGCATCGCGGTCCTGCCGCCCGCGTACGCCGGCCTCGGCATCGTCGAAACCGCCGAACGCGCCGACCTCGACATCCTCGAGGTCGCCAAGGTCCACTTCGCCCTGGGCGAGCGCCTCCAGCTAGGCCGCTTCCTGGAGCGCATCGTCGCCCTCCCACGCACCGACCGCTGGCAAACCATGGCCCGAGCCGCCCTCCGAGACGACCTCCACGCCGTCCACGCGCGTCTGACCGCCCAGGTCCTAGCCACCACGGACCCCACGGCAGAGCCCGAAGATCGAGTCATCTCCTGGCAAGACCAGAACGACGCAGCCCTCTCCCGAGCAGCCACCATGCTCGAGGAGATCGTAGAAACCGAAGGCCCAGAGTTGGCCCACCTCTCAGTAGGCCTCCGCCTGGTCCGCACGCTGATGGTCAACCAGGCCTGACACTCCGTACGCCGGTAGGACCGGGCCTCCAGGCCCGGTCCACCGGCTACGCCGATCCCGCCTCGGTCCACCGGCTACGCCGATCCCGCCTCGGTCCACCGGCTACGCCGATCCCGCCTCGGTCCACCGGCTACGCCGATCCCGCCTCGGTCCACCGGCTAC
>JAEBEC010000014.1:0-263985 GCA_049998015.1 Kribbella sp. cmx-5-2 | reverse complement strand
TCGGGCACTACCGTGGGACACGAGAACCTCCGGTCGTTGCAGTGGGCCTTAGACAAGCCACACCTCAACCGGAGGTTCTCCTCACGTCAACCCCGACCCGCTGCTACCAACCTCATGACCGAGTACAACTAGTACTCCCCGCGCCGCCTCATCCCCCGAGGCCGCCCGTCCGGGTCGTACACATGATCGAAGATCGGCCGTGCCCAAACCCGTTGCCAACGGCTCACACTCGCGGGCCGATGGCAACGAATCTGTCCACCCGGCCGCTCACCGACCCGCCCACCCGAGTGCCAAGCGTCCAGAGCCGACGCCGTACGACGCCAAGCGTCGAACCCCGCAACAGGATCCAGCTCACCAGAAGCCCCGAGATGCTCCGACCACAACTCGGCCCGCAGCGACCGAGCAACCTCCGGCGCCACCACCGCACACGTCAGCTCGCTGTCGTTCGTCCACGACCGCCGGTTGAAGTTGTCCGACCCACAAGCAAACCACTCGTCGTCGATGATGCAAACCTTGGCGTGCACGTAGATCGGCACCCCATCAGCGTTCTCCAGGTCGTAGACCGCCACCCGATCGGACCGCAGCATCGACAGGGCCCGCCGCTGACCGTCGAGCGCCGGCGGCCCGCTGAACCGCCCGTCCGCATCAGGAAACCGCGGCACGACCACAATCACCCGCAACGAAGGCGAGCGATCCAGCGCCTCCTGCAACGCAGCGGCCACATCCCGCGACCAGAAGTACTGATCCTCGATGTAGATCAACGACGTAGCCCGCCGTAAAGCCTTCAGATACCCCCGAGCAACGCTGTACTCCCCGCGCGGCGCAAACGGAAACCCCGGATGCTTGTGCGCATAGGTCCGCAGGACCTGCACAGCCGAACGCCCAGCCACCGGCGGATCCGGAAACGCCTCCGGCAACGGCGAAGGATGCCGCGGCATCCGCGACAGCCGTTGCACCAACAGCCGGTACGGCGTCCGCCGGTCGAGCGGATGCGGATCGTCCCACCGCTCGACGAAGCACCGCAGCAGATCTCCGACGACCGGCCCGCGGATCTCCAGCGCCACGTCATGCCACGGCGTCCGCGGTCCGTACCGCGGATCCATCGGCGCCTGCTGCGGATCCCCGCGATGCGACGCATCGTCCCGCCGTTGGTGTGACAGATCGATGCCCCCGACAAAGGCGACGTCGGAAGCCGGATCGTCCCGGTGCCGGATCACGAACAGCTTCTGGTGGTGCGACGCCAACCGCCGTACTCGCTGATCCAACAGCACCTCCCCGCCGGCCTCGTTGAGCTCCGTGCCGAGCCGCTGGTTCTCCTGGGCGTTGAAGGTGACGTGATCCGAGTGCGACCGCCACAGCAGGCCGCGGACCTCCACGCCGGAGCGCGCGAGATCGCAGAGCACCTCGCCAACGGTCGTCCCGTCTTCGGTCAGCGCCTCGTCGTGGTCCCCGCGCCAGTCGGTGAAGTAGACCCGGTCCCCCTTCGACAGCGCGCACAGTTCGTCGTACAGGTGTGCGAAGTACGTCGCACCGTGCACGAGCGGCCGAACCAGGTTCCCCTCGGTCCAGGCGCCGTCTCGATCGATGCCGGTCGCCGGGTTGCCACGCTCGGTGGTCGTGAGGAACCAGTCGTTCTTCATACGACTCCAGTGCCCACCCGGCCCGAGACCATGAAATGCTGACCGGGACATGCGCAACTGGCCCCTGGTTCTCGGACTCCCCGCAGCGATGGCGTGGTCGGTCGTCGTGACCTGGCAGATGCCCGACTGGTTCGAGCCGAGCGAGGACTGCGCGCTGATCGCCGGCCGCCCGTCGAGCGCCGGCGTGACCGTGCACGAGACCTGGTTCCCGCCCCGTGCGGTCTGCGACTTCGGCGACGGAATCAGCCACCAGCTGATCTCCTCGACCGAGACCGCGATCCTGACCGCGCTCGGCGCGCTGATCGCGCTGGCCGTGATCGTCGGTCTCACCCGCTGGATCAAGAGCCTGTTCGGCCAAGACCAAGCAACACGCAGCGCACAACCGATCGACCTCCGCCAGCGCCGCTACGCCCACCTGACCAGCGCCCTCGTCCTGGGCGCCCTGGGCACCGCCGCCCTGCTCTGCCTGGTCGTCGTCGGCTTCGTCTTCGGCGGACCACCCGGCATCGTCAGCGCCGTACTGACCGGAACCATCGGCCTGGCCACAGCAGCCGGCGCCCTGGACCGCTCGGTCGGCCCACTCCCCAGTACGGCGGCCCAGTCGCGCCGCCGCGGCGCGTTCGCCACCCTGATCATGCTCGCCTGCACCGTGATCGGCGTCGTCCCGCGCTTCCCCGTCCCCCAGTTCGGCATCCTCGTTCTCGCCGCCGCACTGTTCGCGGTCACCGTCCTGATCCAGTGGTCCCGCGCCGGTAATCAAGCCAATACCTTTGCTAATACGGATTAGCTTCTTGACCTGACGCGAGACCGCCTCACAGACTCGGCACGAGCCAGCACGCCGCCCCCGTGAGAGGACCTCGAGATGCCGAACCTCAGCCGCCGCACCCTGCTCCGCGGCACCGCCGCAATCGGCCTCGGCACAGGCCTGACGACGACAACCCAGGCCCAGGCCGCCCCCGGCGGATTCCCGAACTACGCCTTCACCCGCGTCGCCTTCGACAAGAGCAAGCTGCAGTACGCGCCGGCCCGGCAGGAGGTGATCTTCCCGTGCGTCCGTGGCACGGTCGGCCGGATCGCCAATCCGCTCGGCCGGTTCTACCTGTACTTCGCCCCGCACGAAGCTCCGGGCGGCCTGTGCCTGGCCTACTCGGACTCGCTCGGCGGGCCGTACACGGAGTACCCGAACAACCCGATCATCGCCCGGACCTGGTCACCGCACTACACCGTCTCGCACGTCTCGTCACCGCACGCGATGTGGAACGAGGACACCAACGAGATGTGGATGTACTTCCACGGCGAGAACACCACCACCCGGCTGGCCCGCTCCAAGGACGGGATCCACTTCACCTACGACAAGGGCGTGCTCTCGACGGCGATGCTGCCGGCCGGTACGACGGAAACGTCGTACGCGCGGGTGTTCCGGCACGACCTGCCATCCAGGAACGCCCGCTACGTGATGGTCTTCATGATCAACACCACCGCGAACCGGCGCTCGATCGGCTGGGGCTGGTCGAGCGACGGCCGGACCTTCACGTTCTCCCAGACGCCGCTGATCACGCCGCAGCAGCTCGGCGTCCGGGACCTCGGCGCCCCGACGCTGGCCGCCCACAACGGGTCGATGTTCGTCATCTACCACACCGACAAGGGATCCGGCGGCGCGATGCGGATCACCGAGGTGGGCAACGACTTCAGCCTTCGCAACCACCTCGGGGTCTTCCACGCACCGTCGGCCGGGTTCCCCGACAACGGCCGGTGCGCGGCCCCGTCCTTCGGCCAGGACAACGGCGTCAAGTACATGATCTACGAGGCCGGCGAACGCCTCGATGGCTCGATCGCCATCGCCACGCCCTAGGCGGGCCGGATGTTCTGGTTCAGGTGGAACACGTTGTCCGGGTCGTACTCCCGTTTCACCTGAGCCAGCCGCCGGTAGTTCTCCTCGCCGTACCCGGCGACCACCCGGTCCTGCCCCTCGTCCCCGATGAAGTTCAGGTACACCGCACCCGTCGACCACTCCCGTACGTCGGCACAGACGTCCCGCGCCCACTGGATCCCACGCGCGTCGTCCGCCGCGTCCGCCCACACCCCGAACGGATGCACCACCCAGGCCGCCGACCGGTGCGGCAACGGCCACCGGTCCGCCTCCCGCGCGACCGCACCGCCCCATGGCGCGATCATCTGCTGCGAAGGCGACGGCGCCGGCATGTCGCTCGCACGAGCGCAGAAGGCGGCGATCGCGGCGTCCGGCAGCTCGCCGAGGTGCTCGGCCGACCAGTAGTGCCGGAAGCCCGGCGGGTCGTCCAGTGCCGACTGCAGCGCGGCGTACGGCATCTCGGCGACCATCACCCCCTCCGGCGCCAAGGCGAACATCGGCGCGAACACGTCCCGCGTCTCCGCCTCGTCACCCATGTAGACCGCCCCCGCGGCGATCAGCGGTTCGCCCTGGAGGTGCAGCGGCACGAACTCCTCCGGCGGCCCGGTCAGGTAGAACACCCCTCCCCCGAGTTCCTCCGGCGCACCCCCGTCGATCAGATCCCGATAAGCCCGTACGACGTCCGGCCCGGCGTCCGCCGGCCAGAACAGCAAGGCGAGGGTCACGACCGGCAACACCTGCAACCGGAACGTCAGCGCCGTCGCCGCCCCGAAGTTCCCACCGCCGCCGTGCAGCGCCCAGAAGAGTTCGGTGTTGCGCGTCTCGTCCGCGATCACCAGCTCCCCGTCGGCCGTGATCAGCTCGACCGAGACCAGGCTGTCGCAGGCCAGCCCCCACTTGCGTTCCAGCCAGCCGGACCCGCCGCCGAGCGTGAGCCCGGCGACGCCGGTGGTCGACACCCGACCGCCCGTCGTACCGAGCCAGTACGGCTGGCACCCGCTGTCGAAGTCGCCCCAGGTCGCCCCGCCCCCGACCCGCGCGATCCGCGCGTCGGCGTCGACCTGGACCGTGTTCAGCCGGCGCAGGTCGACGACGAGTCCACCGTCGCTGACCCCCGTTCCCGCCACGCCGTGCCCGCCCCCGCGGACCGCGATCTCGAGCCCCTGCTCGACGCCGTACCGCACGGCCGCGGCGACGTCGGCCGCGGACTCGCACTGCGCGATCATCGCCGGGCGTTTGTCGACCATCGCGTTGAACACCGTGCGCGCCTGCTCGTAGTCCGGGTCCCCGGACCGCAGCAAGCGGCCTCCGAACCCGAGCGGACGCGTGATCGTCGTGTCGGACATGGGAACTCCCCCTCGATCTCCAAATCCCCAGCTGACGACCTCGATGCTGCTCCCGCGCACGGCCCCGGTCAACGCCTCGAATCCCTTACTACCTTGGGTTCCCGCCCGGTCACAGCAGGCAGTCACTCCCAGGCAATCGCTTACCAACTAGGCTGGGGCGCATGCTCGACTCTTCTGTGATCGGCGACAGCACCCGGACGCTCACCGAGGACGAGGTCACCGCCTTCGTCCAGGACTCGCTCGCCTCGGCCGGGCTGGACGGGCGCAGCGTCTGCGTGATCGTGCCGGACGCGACCCGCAGCTGCCCGCTGCCGTTGCTGATGAAGGCCGTCCACAGCGCGCTCGCCGGCCGGGTCAGCAAGCTCACCGTGCTCGTTGCCCTCGGCACCCACGCGGAGATGTCGCCGGAGGCGCTGCGCGAGCATCTCGGCGGCGAGTACGACGTACTGAACCACGAGTGGTGGAAGCCCGAGACGTTCGCCGACCTCGGCACGATCGGCGCGCACCGGATCGGCGAGATCTCCGACGGCCGGCTGCACCAGGAGGTCAGCGTCAAACTCAACCGCGCGGTCGTCGAGCACGACGTCGCGCTGGTCGTCGGCCCGGTCTTCCCGCACGAGGTGGTCGGTTTCTCCGGCGGCAACAAGTACTTCTTCCCCGGCGTCGCGGGTCAGGAGGTGATCGATCTGTCGCACTGGCTCGGCGCACTGATCACCAGCGCGAGCATCATCGGTACGACGGGCACGACGCCGGTCCGCGCGCTGATCGACGAGGCCGCGGCGCTGATCCCGGCCGAGAAGCTCGCACTGTCACTGGTCGTCGAGTCGGGCACGCACAACCTGCACGCGGTCGCGTTCGGGGACACCCAGTCCTCGTGGCGGGCCGCCGCCGAGATCTCCGCGCAGACCCACGTCCGCTACCTCGACCACCCCGTCCGCCGGATCGTCTCGCTGATGCCCGCGCGCTACCAGGACATCTGGACCGCCGCGAAGGGCTTCTACAAGGTCGAGCCGGTCGTCGCGGACGGCGGCGAGGTGATCCTGTACGCGCCGCACGTCCAGCAACTGGCCGCGATGCACCCGGAGATCGAACAGATCGGGTACCACTGCCGCGACTACTTCGTCGGCCAGTGGGAGAAGTTCCGCGACCTGCACTGGGGCGTACTCGCCCACTCGACCCACCTGCGCGGCGCCGGCACCTGGGATCCGGCCACCGGCGAGCACCTCCGCGTCGAGGTCACGCTGTCGACCGGCATCCCGGAGGACGTCGTACGCCGAGCCAACCTGAACTACCTGGCCCCGGCCGACTTCGACCTCGCGGCGTACGAGAACGACCCCGAGACCCTGGTCATCCCCAACGCCGGCGAGATCCTCCACCGCCTCCGCTAACGTCCGAAGAAATCGCGTGCGTCCGAAGAACCCGAGGCTATAGCGCTCGCTTCTTCGGACGTATCACGCTTCTTCGGACGCATCACGGTTCTTCGGACGCTGTCAGGCTTCCGGGCTCAACCTCGGCCTGGGCAGCTTCCGGGCGACCGCGTCCGCCTCGGCCTTCGCCGCTTCGACCGCCAGGCGCAGCGCGTCGACGACGTACGTCGGCACCCGCAGCCCCTTGCGGCTCGCCCACAGCAGCTCGTGCTCGACCCGGGCGATCTGCTGCGCGTGATGCACGACGTCCGAGTCCTGCGCGGACATCCCGAGCGCCTCCATCACCCGCCCGAAGTCCGCTCGCTGCCGCTTGTGGTCGACGCCGACCGGCGTGAACGTCAGCCGCCGCAACGACCGGACCAGCCACTTCTGCCAACCACCCAGCTGTCCCCACAACCCGCGGGACGACATCTGGTAGAAGGCGAAGTGCCCCGGCTCCTGCCGGCGGATCGGCGCGATCACGGTCTCCGAGATCGCGCGCTCGTCCATCTCGCGCAGCCCGTTGTGCAGCTGCCCGTAGGCGAGCACCGCGGACCGCTCGGTGGCCATGCCGGTCAGGTAGTAGAGCATCCGGCTGACGTCCTGCACCGGCCCGAACCGGCCGAGCGCGCCGAGCAGCCGCAGCCGGATCGACACCTGGGTCAGGTCGGCCTTCAGCGGGTCGAGGCCGATGATCGCCTGCAGCTTGTCGAGGATCTCGCCATGGCGGGTCTCCTGCGGCATCCAGACGTCGGCGTAGAAGTGCCGGTCGACCTCGGGCGGGTTGGGCAGCAGCGCGGCCAGTTCGAGCACGTTGCGCTCGACCTCGAGCTCGACGCGCGCCATGTAGCTCAGCACCGGGCCGAACCGGCGCGCGATCACGCCCGGCTGGGACATCGAGTAGTCGACGCTGTCCAGGTCGATCGGCGGGTGCTCGTCGCCCAGCCGATCCACGTGTTCGGTCAGCCGGTCGTCCAGCTTGTCGCGTCCGCTCATCCGACCGGCCCGTCGTGGGTCGTCGCGTTCACGTCCGCCTCCTCACGAGACAGTTGGGCAGGGTCACCAGAATAAAGAACGGTTGTTCTTTAACCTAACGAGTTACGGGCCGGAGCGACAGTGAATCCGTTCACACTCCGGGGAGTGAGCACGTCGTCGTACGGCCGGGGAGTTGTTCGGAGCGGAACCAGGACCGGATCGGACCAAGCCGACCCTTACCTCCAAGCCTAACCCGCCGGTAACCTTCCGGTCATGGGTCAGACCGAGGTCGTCGTCGTCGGGTCGGGATTCGCCGGGTTGTGCATGGCGATCAAACTGCGGGCGGCCGGGATCGAGGACTTCGTCGTCCTCGAGCAGGCCGAGCGTCTCGGTGGCACCTGGCGGGACAACACCTACCCCGGCTGCGCGTGCGACGTCCCGTCGTACCTCTACTCGTTCTCGTTCGAGCAGAACCCGCGCTGGCGGCGGATGTTCGCGCCCTGGGACGAGATCCTCGCCTACCTCGAGCACTGCGCGACCAAGTACGGCGTCGCCGACAGGATCCGGTACGGCGCGGAAGTGACCGAGGCGGTCTTCGACGAGACCACCAGCCGCTGGACGGTGACGATCAACGGCGACGAGACCCTCGAGACCCGCGCCCTGGTCGCCGGCGTCGGCAGCCTGCACCAGCCGAAGCTCCCCGACCTGCCCGGCCTGGACACGTTCGCCGGGCCGGCCTTCCACTCCGCCCAGTGGGACCACAGCCAGGACCTGACCGGCCGCCGGGTCGCCGTGATCGGGACCGGCGCCAGCGCGATCCAGTTCGTCCCGCGGATCGCCGAGCAGGTCGAGCACCTGGATCTCTACCAGCGCACCGCACCGTGGGTCACCTCGAAGCCGGACCGCGCGATCGGCCCGCGTGAGCAGGCCCTGCACGAACGGTTCCCGACCGGGCAGCGCGTGCTCCGCGACGCGATCTTCTGGGGCCTGGAGGCCCGCGGCCTCGGTTTCGCGGGCAACCCCAAGCTGATGAAGGGCCTGGAACTGCAGGCCCGCCGCCACCTCCGCAAGCAGGTGAAGGACCCCGTACTGCGGGCCAAGCTGACGCCGGACTACCAGATCGGCTGCAAGCGGATCCTGCTCTCGAACGACTACTACCCGGCGCTGACCCGCCCCAACGTCGATGTGGTGACCACACCGATCAGCCGGATCACCGAGACCGGCGTGATCGATGCCGACGGCACCGAACGCGCGGCCGACGTACTGGTCCTCGGCACCGGTTTCGAGGTCTCCGGCAACCTGACCCGGATGCGGATCCTCGGGCGCGAGGGCACCGACCTGGCCGACCACTGGAAGCAGAACGGCATCGGCGCCCACCTCGGGATCACCGTCGCGGGCTACCCGAACCTCTTCCTCCTGGTCGGCCCGAACACCGGGCTCGGCCACTCCTCGATGGTCTTCATGATCGAGGCCCAGGTCCGGTACGTCGTCCAGGCGCTCCGGCTGCTCGGCCGGGGCTCGACGGTCGAGGTCCGCGAGGACGTCCAGGAGCGGTTCGTCGACGAGGTCCAGTCCCAGCTGGACGGCACGGTCTGGGAGTCCGGCTGCAACAGCTGGTACCTGGACGACCAGGGCCGCAACTCGACGATCTGGCCGGAGTTCACCGTCGGCTACTGGCGCCGGACCCGGCGGCTGAACCCGGCCGACTTCGTGCTCACCCGGGGATGACCCGGACTCCCTTGGTCGTAGCGCTCAGGGTCCGCCGTACGACCAAGGGATGAGCCGAAGACGGGTCCAAGGGCCGATGTCCGGACGGCCCCCGCGCACCACCATGGATGACATGAACCTCATCCAGATCCTGAGCGCAGTCGTCATCGTCGGCGGTGTCGTGATCACCGCCCTGATCGCCATCGTCCCGACGGTCCTGGACCGCTGAGACCCAACTTGCCCTAGGCAACCAAACAAGGAGCCGCAGGCAAAGGTCTGCGGATCAGTCGACGGCGATGTGACTCAGCAGGTCCTGCCGGGTCAGGACGCCGACCGGCTTGCCGTCGTCCAGCACCATCAGGGCGTCGCGGCCCTCGAGCAGAGCCACTGCCTTGGCCACCGCTTCGCCGGCGCCCAGTGAGGGCAGCGCCGGGTCCATGTGCAGCTCGACGATGTCGGCCAGCCGGGCCTTCCCGCTGTAGAGCGCGTCCATCAGGGTCCGCTCCGAGACCGCCCCGGCCACCTCGGCCGCCATCACCGGCGGCTCCGCCCGGACGACCGGCATCTGCGAGACGCCGTACTCGCGCAGGATCTCGATCGCCTCGGCGATCGTCTCGTGCGGGTGGGTGTGGACCAGCGGCGGCATGCTGCCGTCCTTGCCGGCCAGCACCTCGCCGAGCGTCGTGCCCTGACGGGTGTGCGCGAGGAAGCCGTACTGCGCCAGCCAGTCGTCGTTGAACACCTTGGTCAGGTAGCCCCGGCCGCCGTCCGGCAGCAGGACCACGATCACCGCGTCCGGGTCGTCGAGCTCCTGGGCCAGCCGGATCGCCGCGGCCGCCGCCATCCCGGCCGAACCGCCGACCAGCATGGCCTCCTCGCGGGCCAGCCGCCGGGTGACCGCGAACGAGTCCGCGTCGGAGACCTCGATGATCCGGTCGGCGATCGTCTTGTCGTAGGTCTCCGGCCAGAAGTCCTCACCGACGCCCTCGACCAGGTACGGCCGGCCGGAGCCGCCGGAGTAGACCGAGCCCTCCGGGTCCGCGCCGATGACCTGCACCTTGCCGCCGGAGACCTCCTTGAGGTACTTGCCGGTGCCGCTGATCGTGCCGCCGGTGCCGACACCCGCCACGAAGTGCGTGATCTTGCCCTCGGTCTGCTCCCAGATCTCGGGACCGGTCGACTCGTAGTGCGAGATCGGGTTGTTCTCGTTGGCGTACTGGTTCGGCTTCCAGGCGCCCTCGATCTCGCGGACGAGCCGGTCGGAGACGTTGTAGTAGGAGTCCGGGTGCTCCGGCGCGACCGCGGTCGGGCAGACCACGACCTCGGCGCCGTACGCCTTGAGCACGTTGCGCTTGTCCTCGCTGACCTTGTCCGGGCAGACGAAGACGCACTTGTAGCCCTTCTGCTGGGCCACCATCGCCAGCCCGACACCGGTGTTGCCGGACGTCGGCTCGACGATCGTGCCGCCGGGCTTGAGCTCGCCGGAGGCCTCCGCGGCCTCGATCATCCGGACCGCGATCCGGTCCTTCACCGAGCCGCCGGGGTTGAAGTACTCGACCTTGGCGAGGACGAGCGGCTTGGCGCCGTCGGTCGTCTTCGTCAGGCGTACCAGCGGGGTGTTGCCGACCAGGTCCAGGAGTGAGTTCGCGTAGCGCACGGATCTCACTGTATGGGACACGGTGTGTTTCTCCCTATTTCACTTGCTTGAGCGTCACAGCGTGTAATCCTTGGGGGTATGAGCACAGCCCGGGCCGCGAAGCGACTGGCCCAGGCCGCAGCCTTCGGTGGTGGGGGACTCGGACTGATCGGGGCGACGCTGTACGGCGTACTGACCGCGGAAGCGCGGTACGCCGCGCGCGTGATCGGCCCGATGAAGGCTCACCCGGCCAAGGGCGACGGCCTGTACGGCCGGTATCCAGGACGTCCGATCACGTTGGCGATGATCGGCGACTCCAGCGCGGCCGGATACGGAACGTCGTCACCCGACGAGACCCCCGGCGTCCTCCTGGCGTGCGGTCTCGCCGAGCTGGCCAAGCGTCCGGTCCGGCTCGTCGACGTGTCGAAGGTCGGGGCGAAGTCCACCGATCTCGCGCCGCAGATCGACACCGCGCTGCTGTCCGGCCCGCACGTGGCCGCGATCCTGATCGGCGCCAACGACGTGAAGGCCCAGATGCCGCCGTCGGTCTCGGTCCGGCTGCTCGACCACGCCGTACGCCGGCTGCGCGCGGCCAACTGCGAGGTGGTCGTCGGCACCTGCCCGGATCTCGGCGTGGTCCGGCCGATCATGCCGCCGCTGCGGCAGGTCGCCCGGTCCTGGAGCCACCGGCTCGCGGCCGCGCAGACGATCGCGGTCGTCGAGGCCGGCGGGCGATCGGTCTCGATCGGGTCGCTGCTGAGCGAGGTCTTCCGCACCGACCCGCGGATGTTCGGGCCGGACCGCTTCCACCCGTCCGTCACCGGGTACGCCGCGGCTGCCGCGGCGCTGCTGCCTTCGGTCGCGGCGGCGATGGGTGTGGGGACGGAGTCGTTCGTGCAGCCGGAGGCGTTCCGGGGCGAGGCCGTGCTGCCGATCGCCGAGGCCGCCGTACAGGCTGCTCGCAGGGCCGGTACGGAGGTGGCCCCGACCGAGGTCGCGGGCCGCGAGCGTGGGCCGCGCGGGCGCTGGGCGCAGCTCCGGCACCGACGCCGGCACCCGAAGGCCGACATCGAGCGCGTCGAGGAAGACGGCGCGTCCGGCGACGCCGGCGATGTCGGGCCTGAGGCCGGCAAGTCGATGGCCGGATCGCCTTCCTGACCTGCCTTTTCCGATCGGCCTGGCAGGTTCCTGACCGGTCTCCGGTCGGCCGTTCGTTGGGTGCCGAGGGCCCGGATCGGCCTGCCTGGAAGGGCTGTCGTGAAATCGTGCGTCCGCTGAGCGGCGACTTTCATCAAGAGACTCTTGCCTGCACGCGGTTCGTGATGCACAGTCGATAACTACGCACGACCCCGACGAACGGGAGGCGACGATGGGCCTGAACCACTCCGAGGAGACCCACAAGCGTCTGGTGGAGAAGGTGCCCCAGTGCACCGGACGCGAGATGACCGAGTGGTTCGGCCTGATGAACGACGGACCGTCGTTCTCACGCTTCGACGACAGGGTGAGATGGCTTTCCAGCGAGTACGCCCTCGCGCACGGGCACGCCACAGCCATCGTTCACGAATACGACCTGGTCAAAGCGCACCGGCGAATGGGCTGACGAGCCGAACAGGAGTCGATTTTCGCGCGGGCCTGCCCTTTCAGGTGGAGGGGCAGGCCCGTTGCGTTTTCTAGGCCCGCTGCGTCTGCGGTGAGCCCGTTGGGTGCGCCGCGTCTACGCGCGAAGCCGCGCGTTGTCGGCGGTCCCCTCGACCTCCACGATCAGCCCGTCGACGATCCGGTACAGGTCGAACTCGTCGGTCTCGACCCGCGACCCGTCCCCGTCCGCGCCGAGGAACTCCCAGTGCCGCGTCCCGGTGTCGTACAGGTGGACGGCCAGCCACTCCCCTTCGTGGATCGCCCGGCGCAGCTCCCACCGGTAGTCGGGGAAGATCATCGTCGTCCGCCGAACGTCCGCGACGTACTCGGCCCGCGTTCGCTCCACCCCGTTCACCAGCACCCGGTCGGCGAGGAACGCCCCCACCTCGCCCCAGTCCCGCCGGTTGCAGGCCTCCAGGTAGGCCTCGTAACGCTGGACGATCTCGTCTCGGCTCGGCATCTGTTCATTGTCCACCCGTAGGACCTCCTGGGAATGCCAGAAGGGCCGACCCCCACCTGAGGGTCGGCCCTTCTGTTGTCAGCTGCTCGACCGGGAAGGCCGAGCCGGGTGCTAGTTGTCTCCGCGCAGGATCGCGAGGATGCGAAGCAGGTTCCAGTACAGCCAGACCAGGGTGACGGTCAGACCGAACGCGGCCCGCCAGGCCTCGTTCTGCGGGGCGCCGTGCTTGACGCCCTGCTCGATCATGTCGAAGTCGAGGATCAGGTTGAACACCGCCAGGCCGGCGCCGAGCGCGGCGAACAGCAGGCCCATCGGGCCGAAGCCGCCGATCCCGGAGTTGAAGCCGAACAGGCTGGCGACGAAGTTGATCAGGATCACGCCCGCGAAGCCCATGGTCGCGATGATCACCATCTTGGTGAACCGCGGCGTGACCTTGATGGCGAAGTACTTGTACGTCGCCAGCGTCATCCCGGCCGTGACCATCGTGGCCAGCACCGCCTGGACGACGACGCCCGAGTCACCGACCCAGTTGGCGATGAACTTGCTGCCGATCCCCAGGAACACACCCTCGGCGGCGGCGTACAGCATCACCAGCACCGGGTTGATCTTGCGCATGAACGACAGCACCATCGCCAGGGCGAACGCGACCAGCGCGCCACCGAGGAAGGCCGGCGTGACCAGGCTGGTCGGGATCTTCCACCACGCGAGCGCGGCGGCGACCACGACCACACCGAGCGTGATGGCGGTCTTGACGATCACGTCGTCCAGCGTCATCGGCCGGCTGTCGGCGGACTGGTACTGCTGCTGCGGCGGCATACCCGGCCCGCCGTAGCCCTGGCCAGGCTGCTGGCCGTAAGGACCCGGCTGACCGTACGGAGCGGCCCCGGGGTAGGCCTGGCCCTGGCCAGGCGCGAACGCACTCGACCGGTTCAGAACCGGGTTACTGCTCTGCATGTCATCCTCCTGATGAACCCACTGTGGGTCGTACCGGAATAGTACGGTCCCACCCTTAACAACTGCTGAGGAAGAACCCAGTGTTCCCCAACCGAAACCCCAGCACCTGAAGCGGTTGCGAACACCAACAGATCAGGCACCAATACATCGCCGGTCGCGGCGCGGCGTCGTACTCGTATGGGCGAGTACGACGCCGGCTTCCGTGGCCACCCAGGAGAGGCGCTTCCCGCAGGCCAGATCAGGGGTCAGCCGCTGGGCTGTTCCAGTTCGGCCGGGGAGGCGAGGGCGGCGCCGACCTGCGCGGCCAGGGCCACGGCGACCAGGCGCTGTTCGAGGTCGGGGCGACTGATCCGGGTCGACGCGGTCAGCAGGAACCGGCCGCGCGTGCGTCCGGCGTACTGGATGGGCAGTTCGATCTCCGCGTTCGTGGGCAGGCCGTCGCGCTCGACCTTCAGCTCGTGCGCGCCGCGCGTGACGGAGCCGTCCTGGTTCAGCAGCGGGCCCCGCGCCGGCGTCGAGCCTGCAACGAAGCGGCAGCCGTCGATTCGCAGTACGGCGATCAGTTGCGCGCCGACCTGGTCGATCAGATCGGCCGTCGACGAACCAACCGCGACCGCGCCCGACGTCGTCAGGACGCCGTCCAGATAGCCCTTCTGCCGGCTCGCCCGCGCTTGTTGCCGACGGCCCCAGATCGCGATCTGGGTGACTGCGGCACCGATCACGACCAGCAGGACGGTCATTTCCAGGTCGTCGCGCCGATCGATCGTCAGCCGGTAGTACGGCGGCGCGAGGAACAGGTCGAACCAGATCGCACTCGACAGCGCGGCAACGATCCCGGCCGACCGCAGCCCGCAGGCGGCGACGGCAACGACCACCAGGACGAGCAGCAGCGCGGCGTTCGCGTTGGCGAACCCGTCCCGCCAGGGGATCAGCGCCGCGCAGACGACCAGCGGACCGGCGACAGCCGCGGTCATCACCCGAGCCCGGTAAGTACCCACGACTCCATTGATGCGCGCCGATCGCCGCCGATCAACGCTTCTCACCGGACTCTGACAAGAATTCGCCTGGCGGCCGCCTGCCCGCCGTACGGCGAACTACTCCAGCCACTCCGTCTCGAACGTCCCGTTCGCGTGGATGTGGACGGCCTCGTAGCCCTCCGGCCCGGTCTTGAACTTGTGCGGCGTGTCCGCCGGCACCACCAGGATCTGCCCGGCCCGCCCGACCACCTCGGTGCCGTCGACGGTGAAGACCGCCGACCCGCGCCGGATGATGAACGTCTCGGCGTACGGGTGCTTGTGCAGCCGCGGCCCGACGCCTTCCTGCGTGGTCGCCTCGAGGATGATCGAGATGCCGGCGCCGCCGGGCAGCTCCTCGTAGTTCTCGGTCCAGTCCTCGCCGTCGTCGCGCCCGTCCGCGCGGTTGACGACCAGCTCGCTCACGTCGGTCATCGGTTGACCCCCTCCTGGTGCCGTTCCGGGCACGGTACTGCGCGGCCGGACCATCCGCCCGGCTTTTCGTCACCGCGCGAACTCGGCGCTCACGAAGTCCTCCCAGGTCCGGCCGGTCCCGTGTCCCGGAGACAGGTTCGCGCCCGCCCGGTACGCCGCGGCCGCCTTGCCCGGCGTGTGCACCGGCAGCATCAACCGGCGCTTGCCGGCCGCCTGCAGGTAGACCTTCACCATCTCCTGGAACGTGTACGTCCGCGGCCCGGCGATGTCCTCGACCTCGCCTTGCGGCGCTTGCTGCGCGAGTTCGACCAGCCGCTCGGCCACCGCGGCAGCGTCGACCGGCTGGATCTTGAACCCGCTCGGCGCCGGTACGACGGGCAGCTTGGCCAGCTGCTCGGCCATGGTGAACGTCAGCTCGTGGAACTGCGTCGCCCGCAAATTCGTCCACGGGATCCCGGACTGCTCGATGATCAGCTCCGCACCGCGCTTGCCCGCGAAGTACCCGAACATCTTGTGGTCCAGGCCGCTGACCACCGGGAGCGTGTTCGCGCCGACGACGGAGATGTTCACGAGGTGCCGTACGCCGGCCGGAACCGCCGCCGCGACCAGGCTCTTCGCCTTCTCGTCGTCACCCTTCGCGGATCCCGCGCAGTGCACGATCGTGTCGACCCCGTCCACGGCCTTGTCGACGCCCTCGCCGGTCGCCAGATCACCGACCACGACCTGAACGCCGTCGTACGGCGCCTTGTCGCTGCGGCTCAGCACGCGGACGTCGCGGCCCGCGTCCAGCAGTCCGCGTACGACCTTGCGGCCCAGCGTGCCGGTTCCGCCAGTCACCAGAATCATCTCGGTTCTCCATCGCCTTTGGCCCCCGCTTGTCGGGGTCTCACAGGTGCGACGGATCTCGCGCGGGAAGTGTGACTAGCGCTTGGCCAGGAACTCCAGCACCCGCTCGATCACGAGCTTGGTCGCCTGCTCGTCGTACGAGGGCAGGGAGCTGTCGGCGAACAGGTGCTGGTCACCGTCGTACAGGAGGAGCTCGCCGCCCTCGGCGACCAGCGCCTTGGCTGCCTCGGCGTCCTCGAGGTAGAACTCGTCGTTCGCCTTGGCGTGGATCTGGACCGGGAGCGCTTGCGGCCAGCTGCCGAACTCCTGGATCGGAAGGGCCGAGTCGAACAACAACGCTCCCTTGGCTTGTGGTCGAGTCTGCGCGAGCTGCTGCGCCGGTACGACGCCGAGCGAGAACCCGGCGTACACCAGCTCGTTGGTCAGCGACTCGGCGGTTCTCACCCCTCGCGCGGCGATCTCGCCGAACCCGACGCTCTTCACGTAGGCCATCCCCTCCGGGATCGACCCGAATGTGCGCCCCTCGAACAGATCCGGCGTGTGCACCACGTGCCCCGCCTTGCTCAGCTCGCCGGCGAACGCCTTGACGCCGTCCGTCAGCCCTTGCGAATGGTGAAACAGCAGAACCTCAGCCATAACTCGTCCTCGTTCTCGTCGCGTCCAGTGATCCGTCACTCTAGAACGATCCATATATCTGGATCAATACCCGGCGAGTGCTTCCAACTGCTCCACGACGTGCCTCAGCGGCGCCGACGTGTCGATCTCCAGATCAGCCGACGCCCGCAGCAACGGCTCCACGGTGTGCAGATGCTCCAGGACCAGCGCCCACTCCTCGGCCGACTTCCCGTACGGGTTGTCGCCGCGCTCGCCGATCCGCTGCAGCATCACCTCGGCCGGCGCACTCAGCAGCACCACTTTGTCGAACCGCGGGTAGAACTCCCCCTGATTGCTCTTGCACCCGGCAACAAACAGATCGCGGTGCTCGTCGAGCAACCGGCCGATCGCCCCAGCCCGCCAGATCCAGTCGCTGGTCCCCTGGTCGTCGGTCACCCACTCGCACCACTCGTCGGAGTCGGTGTCGGTGGTCGCGTGCCCTTTCGCTTCCAGCGCCCGCAACACGGTCGACTTCCCCGTCCCCGACATCCCCGTCACCAAGATCCGCGCCATCCGCCGAGGCTAGATCTGCCGGAGCACCTGCGCCATCTCGACCCCCAGAAGCACCAGCGCCCGGTACCGCGCATACCCGTCGACCAGGTGCAGCGAGTCCCCCAGCGCCACCAGCGGCGGGATCGCCACCCCGTCCCCGATCCGCTGCACGAACCCGTCGCGCCGCCGTACATGCCGCTCGGCCCGGTCATGCCGAGCAACCATCTCCCGATCCACCGACAGCCGATCGAGGGCTATCTCCTCCTGCACCCACGCACGCCCGACCACCAACTCCACCGGGATCTCAGGTGCCTGGAGCTGGAGGATCTCGCGCGCGTAGGCGGCCGGGTCATCAACAACCATCCACGCCATCCGCTACAACAACCGATCCAGTACGTCGCCCGCCTCGTCGTACCCGGCATCCGAGATCCGTTGCAGCTCGATCAAGTCCTTCCGCGCAGCCGCCCTCTTCGTCAGCAGCTCCCCCGCCCGCTCGGATCCCTCATCCAGCAACTCACTCAGCTCGTCGAGATCGTCCCGCGCGTCAGCCAACTCCGCCAGCCGATCCAGCGCCTTCTCGTTCCCCTCGTCAGCCAGCGCCCGCAGTGTCTCCCGATCAGCATCAGTCATACCGCCGATTCAACACCCGGCCCACCCCAGCCCGCTCGAGAAGCTTGTATCGTCATCCCCTGCGCCCGGGTGGCGGAACGGCAGACGCAGCGAGCTTAAACCTCGCAGCCGAAAGGCGTACGGGTTCGAATCCCGTCCCGGGCACCGGGTTCAGCCCACGCGTGCTCCGCGCGCGCTTTCTTCGTCGCTTCGCTCCTCAGCGCGCGTGCTGCGCTCGCTCCCACCCACCCCCGGCTTAGCGCCGTGTGCTTCTTGGCCGGCTGGCGCCGGCGCGTTGCGGGCTAGCGCCCGCGAGTGCGCGCTGCCGCGCGAGTGCGCGCTGCCGCGCGAGTGCGCGCTGCCGCGCGAGTGCGCGCTGCCGCGCGAGTTACCACCCGGGCTGACCTGCTCCGGACAGGTCCCCAATCGAGTTCACGGGGGTTCGACCGGCGTGGGGACAGGTCGAATCGCTGGCCGGCTTGCACCAGATCAGGCGATATCCGCTGGCCAAGCTGTCCATCCAAAGGACGCCGGTCGGCCCCCGCCGGCCTCGACGAATTCGCCGATAGCCCGGCGTACGTCCTCCAGCGACACTTCAGAGTCCTGCGGCCAGCCCTCGTCATGCCCCTGGTAGTAGAAGAACGCCTCCTCGCGCTGGCTGGGTACTCCAGGGACGTACCAGACGCCTCGTGCGGCCCCGTCGTCGCCGGCGTACCGGATGCCACCCACCTTGGCTTCGGCATCAATGCCGATTCGCAGCTCGTGGTCGCGGACGCCGGACTCCAACAGTGGTCGCGCCTCGGAGTAGAGCGCGACAACGGAGTTCTCGAATGGCTCAGCCAGGATCGCATCGACTAGGGCGTCGACATCTGCGGCTGACGTCAGAAGTGTGGGCCCTGCGCCGTTCTTGTAGAAAGCCCGCACAGTCGAGGTCATCTTGTCATCCATCCTGTTCTGTACTGCGATAGGTCCGTCTGAATCCAGCTGGGCCGTAGACGGTCAAACTACCGCCCGCCGGGAGAAACCGACTCAGCATCTGGTCACAACCAAGGTCACCATCACATGGCCGCTTGTTGACCACGATCGTCTCGTCCGTGAGTCCTCGTTCGCGCATCATCAGCGCGAACTTGATCTCGACATGTGAGGAGATTGCCAAGGTGTGTGGCGGATCGCCCAGCTTCTTGTCCAACGCCAGACGATCAGCCATCTCCCGATGCTGGTCGATGCCGCTGAGTAAGGGTTTCTCATTGCCGTCAGCGTCTCGCCAGAGCCCGCTGGTCTTCTCTCGATAACCTCGACGCTCAACTCGTACCGGCAGTTTCCGAAACAGACCCCACGCGTCTTCCTCGCTGATCGAGGGACTCGTTCTGCTGCTTTCCAGGACTGGCTTGTCGCCGTCTGCCTTCGATGTCTGTCCCTGCTCCTGCCCCTCTGCGGCCCGGTCATCGTCCTGCGCCGAGCCAGGTAGAGGGCCGCGGCCGGACACCGGCGCTGGCCGCGTTCCCCGGCTGCCAATCACCATTTGCTCGACCCAACCCCGCGCTTTGGGCGGTACCTGAGCCAAGCACCGAGCAGCTTCCTCGCAGCGCCGTGCTGCCTCGTCCAGCTGTACCGCGGCCGTCTGTGCTGCCGTGTTGCTGGACATCTGCCCGACGTACGCGGCATTCTCCCGGCAGTTCTGAGCCGTCCGCAGGAGATAGTCGACGACGCGCGGCATCTCGTCCAGGGCAGCGAGCAGCGCGTGAGCTACGCGCTGGAGTTCGGAGGGCATGCGCGTGCCTGTGGCGACTAGATGTGGTCGGCATAGCTTCGGCAGCCCTGTGCGGCGATCTGGAGGGATTCCACGGCTTGTTCCAGTGAACGGCCCGCGGCGTCGAGCAGTTCCGAGATGTCGCGGTCGGCACCGGTGGCTGAGCCGGCGATCAGAGCCTGGACCTGCGCGCCGGTCTGGCCGAACTTCTGCCGGAAGCCGCCAAGGCTTCCGGCGCCTTGCTGAGCCTCGGTCATGAGTTGGTATAGCTGGGCTTTGAGCCTTTGAACGTCGGACATAGCGCCTCACCCGGTTCGGTTGTTCTGGGCAACGAGATCGAGGTGGAGCGGCGGGTGGGCGCAGGCTGCAGGGCCCGGTACGCCCACCCGCCGGTCTATGGGGTCACGTCTTGTGGAGTGCGGACGAACACGTGCGTCCCGGTCGCGCGCCCGAACGTGAGCTTGACCGCGAGCGGAGCGCCGAGGAGAACGAAGTGCAGCATGCTCGGCAGGACGACGGCAGTTGCTTGCTGATGCCCGCTGGTGTGAACCAATGCTTCGAACGCGGCGGGCGACGACTCGTAGCTCCACGAGACCGTGCCGATCGTGAAGCCTTCGGCAGCTGCGAAGTGAGCGAGCACCCCTTTGACACCGACCAGTTCGTCCGCGGTCATCAGTCGGTGCTGCCGGATGTAGCCGAGGACAAGGGTTTGCAATCCACGTCGGTCATCGCCTTGCCCCTTTCGTTGGGGAGTGGATGGCTTCGAATTTGATGGTGTTCTAGTTCAGAGACTAGAACACTACGAAGGCAGTGCACAACCCCAAAGCGATCGAGTGTTCGCGTCTATCGCGGGGCGTGAGGGGCTAGCCGATCGAGACGTCAGTCTCCGAGGCGACCGCGGTAGGTGACCCGGCCGAAGGTGATGCTTTCGCCGTACTCCAAAACCTCGCCGGCGTCGTCGTAGATCCAGTTGCGTCCAAGAAGGATGAGATCGCCTTCCTGGAGGCCGAGTTCGCCGGCCTGATCCGCGGTCGCCGCCGCGGATTCGAACTGATCCTGCCATGCGTCGATGGTCCGCTTGAGTGCGTTGGCGACGTACGCGAAGGTTCCCTCACGGATTCGCTCGACACTCAGCAGTAGCGGAGCGCGCTCGGCCAGATCGCCGTTGAAGTAGGAGGTCGAGGCGGAGACCGGTCTGTCGTCCGCGCGATAGGTCACTCGCACACGGCGGATCACGGCACTGCCGACCTTCAGTCCGAGCGCATCCGCGACCTGTTCGCTGGCCTTGTCGATGGCCGCGTGGGTGATCTTGGCGTACTGACCGGTGGGATACACCTTGCCCGTACGACGGGACTTGTCGACACGATCGTTGGCCGCCCGACCGCGCTCCTCTTCGGTCGTAACGATGCTGCCGATCCCACGTTCAGGCTTGATGTACCCCTCGGCCCGCAGGCTCGACAGAGCCCGCTGAGCGGTTGCGATCGCCACGCTGTACTCACGCATCAGTGACCGCACAGACGGCACGAGGTCGCCTGCCTGCAACTCACCATTGGAGATCCGCGCACGGATCTCGTTGGCGATCTGCTGATACGGCGGTGCGGGTCGCACCAACTTCGGGGGCATAGCTAAACCTCAGGCTCCAGTAGCTGTTCTAGAACACCGCCAGCATAAACGGCAGCCCCGAGGAGGTCTAGTAATCGTCCCGCGCGTTGACCCGATCGATCCCGCCAAGTCCAGTCGCCGCAACAGACCGAGCAACCTCGGCGTCAGCCGGGTCCGGCTCGATCCCCTGTTCCTTGGCCGCGAGCAGTCGCTTGTGGACCTTCTGAAGCTCGAGGACGTCAGCCAAGCGGGCTTCCTGGATCTCTTCCCAGGTCGGCATGGTTACTCCCATTTCAGACCGGTAATCCGCTCGTACATCGCCACGTAACGAGCACGAGTCTCCTCAACAACCTCAGCCGGGATCTCAGGACCCGGAGGAGTCTTGTCCCACGTACCCAGATCACGAGCCCAGTCACGTACGTACTGCTTGTCGAAGGAAACCTGCCGCTGACCAGGTTTCCAGTCCTCATCCCGCCAATAGCGCGAGGAGTCGGACGTCAGGACCTCATCGGCCAGGACCAACGTCCCGTCCTTCGCAAGCCCGAACTCGAACTTGGTATCCGCCAGGTGCACACCACGACCAGCCGTGATCTCAGTAGCCCTGCTGAACAGCTCAAGCGTCTTCGCCTCAAGCGTCTTCGCGAGCTCCGGCCCAACAGCCTCCGAGACCTCCTCAAAGGTCATCGGCTCGTCATGCCCATCCTCAGGCGCAGTCTTCGTTGTCGGCGTGAACACCGGGCGCGGAAGCTTGTCTCCCTCACGTAGCCCCGGCGGGATCTCCACACCAGAGATCTTCCCCGTCTCCCGGTAGGCATCCCAGCCAAGCCCAGCAAGGTAGCCGCGGGCGATGCACTCCACCTGGATGATGTCGACCTGCTGAACCCGCACAGCCCGACCCTCGAACTCGGCCGGCACATCCGTAGCCGAGATCACGTGGTTAGGCATCACATCCGCCAGCTGCTCGAACCACCACAGCGACAGACTCGTCAGCAACTTCCCCTTGTCAGGGATCGGCGTAGGCAGCACCACGTCATAGACCGACACACGATCAGTCGCAACCAGGATCACCTCCCCCGGGCGATCGCTGTACACATCCCGCACCTTGCCCCTATGCAGCAGCTCCACGGCACTGTTCTAGCACACCGATTGACTGAGCCTCGGTGGTGGTGACCAGCTTCGCTCCGCCCTACCGTCTCCCCTATGGGCGACTCATCTCAAGATCCTCCACCCGCGAGCGATGACAACAACGAAGCAGATCAGACATCGGACCAGGTCTCGGATTCGGGAGAGATGGGGAACGAACCCGAAGATCACACCGGCCAGGAGCCGCCGGAGGAATCGCACGATTCCGACGCTACAGAGGACCCCGTAGAAAAGACAGAGAGTCACCCGCCCGGCCGGAAACTGAGTTCGATTTTCGATCAGTATCAATTCCGCTGGAGCTTGCCGAAGATGACATTCCAGCTACCCGAACTTCCCGCCTACACCTTCCCCAAGATAGTCTCGTCTGAACTCAACAAGTCGATCTTCGAAAATATAACCAAGAACATTCGACAAGCAAATCTAAGCATCGCAAGCCAGTTCAAGGGCGTAACATTCGACAATCCAGTGTATCGAATGACGTCTGGGTTAGATACCAAAAAGTTCCTGTGGCCTGGTATCGACAAGTCGGTTCTAGCCCCAATAAATAGCGCCCTTACTGCATACCTCAAAAACCTCCCGGACTTCGCGTCTATCGCGAAGTCAATGAGGAGTGTCTTCTACCCACCGAACCTCCGAGACATTCCCGACCTGAAGTTGAGCGACGTAGAATTAGTACTTGAAGAAGGAATTCCCCTCTATCATGTTCCATCTCAACCGATTGCGGAAAAGCTTCTTCGAGCAACTGACGCCCGCAAGCGGCGCGAAATTATCGGCAAGGCGTTCGACCAGATAATTCAAGACTGCGAGGAAGCACTCAGCGGTTGCATACATCCAGCATTTCAGTACGAAGTGGAGTCGACACGAGAGGCAATCAGTGTAATTAGGGCAGGTCACTTGAAGGCCGGTCAGGCGCTAGCTTCTACCGTCATGGATAGCCTCCTCTGGAGATGGGGAGATAGCAACGAGGATGATTGGAAGCTTGTCACGCGAAAACAGCGCCCCAAGAAAGGGGCCACTGCGCGGCAGATGGAAGAACTAACAGTCAAGACGCACATCGTGATGATGCCTGCATACGTGGCTCACACATCATTCAATCCTAGAAAGTCTGCCCAGCACCCCATCCCCCAGGGCTTCAACCGACATGCGTCTCTGCATCGCATCTCGTTCCGCCAATACAGCAAGCGCAACACAGCAATCGCCATGATGCTCGCGACTAGTCTCCTCGTCTTTATGTGCCGCCATACCCCTATCGGCAGTTCCACCAAGCGCCCCTAACCTCGACCAGCCTGACAAGTTTCTCTACGTCTTCAAGACGGGCCCCTTCAGGGGCCCGAAAGCGCGCCGCCACCGTAGGGCGGGCCGCCTGCCTCCCGCTCTCGCTTCGCTCCCGGCGCGGCCCTTGGCCTGGCGCGCACGTGCCAACAGGGTGCCGGGTCGAAGACAGCAGACCTCGCCATCAACGATTCGACACCCTGCGCCGTACCTCTCTCCCCGATTGGCCGGCCGCCCGTGCGGGGTGGCTGGGCATGCATGCCGTCTGACCGTGGGCTACCGGATCGTCCCGACAGCAATCATGGGAGGGACGGCCCTACGCGCCACGCGTCAAGGGCGCCTCCGGCGTCGCTTCGCGATCGAGCAAGCTCGCCCCTGGACCCGCACCGCTCCGGACCTCAGGCGGCAGCTATCGGGACGATCCGGTGGACTGGCCGCGGTTGACACGTAACCGTCACTGTGGCGGAGGTTGCTCCTCCCGGGGAATCTCGGAAGCCAGTACCGTATGAGAGCGGCCATATCTCATCATTTCCTGCTTAACGGGGAATCTCATTTTGGCGGAAAAATCCCAGTCGCGACTAAGATATTCCAGGTAGAGCTGCCGAAATTCCTCAATTAGATCTGCCGACCATCGTAGGGGTGGGGGAGTGGTGGTGGTCGGCAACGCGTGATCATTAAAATCGATCATCTGAGTGCCGCCCTGGTGTTCATGGTAAACACCCATGCCGCCATGTAGAGCATATGGCTGACGCTGAGTGGCGGTAACGTAGCCAACTTCAACGCCAGTAGTTTTCATTATTTCAATGTACAGAGGAATAATCTCGTCGTGTTGAATTTGCCGGTTGAGACCGTCGAAGAGTTGAAATGGACCCCGGTGAACCCCGCCAGACACCGCCTGATCGAACTTAAACCTCGCAGCCGAAAGGCGTACGGGTTCGAATCCCGTCCCGGGCACCGGGTTCAGCCCACGCGTCCTCCGCGCGCGCTTTCTTCGTCGCTTCGCTCCTCAGCGCGCGTGCTGCGCTCGCTCCCACCCACCCCCGGCTTAGCGCCGTGCGCTTCTCGGCCGGCTGGCGCCGACAGTTGCGGGCTGCGCCCGCGTTGCGCGCTATCGCGCGAAGTCGCGCTACCGCGCGATCTACCACCCGCCCCGACTCGAGACGGATGGTTCGCCGGTCGAGCCCAACAGGCATACGGACTCCCAACCTGTCCGGTCCCATCAGCCCGCTCGCCGGCCAGCCCTGGCAAGCAACTTGCTCAAACTTGCGCGCCACCGGGCCAAGGCTTGGCTACTGACGGTAATCCGCTCGATGATGGGCCAGCACCGTCCGCGCATCACCCGCTACGGGAGGTCATCATGGCGTTAGAGTTCTACGGCAAGGACCCCAATTGCCCGGGGAACAACTGTCCGGCGGTCTTCCGGGACGACGAGACAGGGGATCTCTACTTCCAGGGCGAGACCGTCGTCGACCCGGAGGCACTGGTCAGGCTGTCGCAAGACAGTGGGCTCTCCGACTCGGAGTCCGTTGTGAAGCTGCCCGCCCACATGGCGGAGATGATTGTGGAGGCCTGTCGTGCCGGAGCCGTCGTTCGTTGAGCTGCTTGCCAACTGCACCCGAACCGCGCTGAAGCTGGAGTTTCGCGACCAGTACATGACCGACGACCCGGGCTACGTCGCTTGGCAGGCGGGTGATCTCGACCAGGCGGTACGTGAGTACGCCGACTGGTCGGAGACCGCTCGTGGCGCCACGGCGCGAGGCATCCAGATGAAGCGTGTCCGGGTCATCAGCGAGCCGGTGTCGGACTACATCGCGTTCGAGCACGCCGTCACTTCCCGCGCCAATGTGGCGGCCGGCGAGGCGATTCGCTGGGTTCCACGCCCACGCGTCTCGACGATTGCCCTGCCCGGCAACGACGTCTGGATCTTCGACGAAGCCACGCTGCAGTTCATCTTCTTCGCCGGTGACGGGCGGTTCGTCGGCAACGAGGTCAGCACCGACCCCGATGTGGTGAAGCTCTGCCTTCAGGCTTTCGAGGCCGCCTGGGACCGTGGGATCGACCACGACGACTACTCCAGCACGCTGTAACGGCCCTACTTCTCATCCTTTGATTGACCTGGATGCCTGCTTCGCAATCCTCGAGTGCCCAAGGCGCTCGTCAAGCACTCGCCGACCGGCTGCGAGATGTCAGGCTCGACGCGGGACTCACCGCGCGGGCGCTCTCGATCGCGGCCGGCTGGCACGAGGCCAAAACCTCCAAGATCGAGCACGGCAAGCAGCAGCCTTCCGAGGCTGACCTGCGCACTTGGTGTGCGGTCTGCTCCTCGCCCGCGCTCCTCCCGGAGCTCATCGCCGAGCTACGCTCCGTGGACTCGATGTGGCTGGATTGGCGGCGCGCCGAACAAACCGGCCTGCGCCACCTCAACGTCTCGGTGCGGGAGCTCTACGACCGCACCAGGCAGTTCCGGTCCTACTGCCAGAGCATGATTCCGGGGCTGTTGCAGACCGCCGACTACACCACCGCCGTACTGACGTCGCTGCGAGAGCGCCGGCGCGTACCGGTGGACGACGTAGCTGCCACCGTGGCTGAACGCATCGACCGCCAGCGCATCCTGGTAGAAGGCGGCCACACATTCGCCTTCTTGCTTGAAGAGGCCGCCTTGCGCTACCAGGTCGGCGGTCCTGGGGTCCTGGCCGGACAACTGCGCCACCTTCTCGAGGTCATGCAGTTCGCGTCCGTCAGCCTTGGCGTGATCCCCGCCGCGGTCGACCGTACGTCGCGGTGGCCCGTTGAGGACTTCTATATCTTCGACAACACCCAAGCCAACGTCGAACTCGTCTCCGGGTTCCTCACCATCACGCAGCCGCGCGAGATTGCCATGTACGCCGAGACTTTCGCCGCGCTCTCCAAGCTGGCCGTCTACGGCGGCGCCGCCCGCAGCCTCATCAAGAGCGCCCTGGCGGACTTGCCTGCCTAGGACACTCGCCGTCAGCGAACGCGCGCAAGTCGACGCAAGTTGATGGTCGCGGCATCTCTGCCCTCCATAGCGTTGCCGTATGGATCCGAGCGTGCAGACCAGGCCGACCTTCATTCCTCACGCTTCGGATAGCTGCTCTTGCTTGTCCTGGCAGTGCCGGGGAACCGATCGGAAGACGCAGCCCGTTCGGCGCCGGCGCGCCTATGCCTATCTGTGCAAGCCTCTGCTGACGTTCGACTCGGAGGTGGCTCGGATCAAGGAGCAACTGTCGAGCTTCGCCCGAGAGTCGGAACTCGAGCTGGCCGCTGTCTTCGTTGAGGAAGTGCACACGGCGGCGGTTTCCTTTGAACAGCTTGTTCAAGCCGTCATTCAGGACAAGGGCGAGGTCGTACTCGTGCCCAGCCTTCACCACCTCGTGGTCCTCGGGTCTCCCAACCACATCAAGGACTACTTCGAGTCCGCAACGGGAGCACAGGTGATCGTGGCGACTCCGTCTCGCTGATCTACACCCGCAATCCGTCCTTGGCCGTGTCGTCCTCTCCCCTGTGGGGGGCTCGGCCAGGGACTTCTTAACCGGCTGGCTTGGTGCAGTGGGTCCAGACCTGCACCGAGCCAGCCGTTCCAATGCGGGAAGGTCACCCCACTATCGCAAGCGCAGGACTTCAGTGCCGCCCGTAGGACCGCACGTTCGTGACCTGATCGTCGTGCGGGCCGCGGGGTTCTGGCGCTTCGTGATCGAGAAATACGGCATCAGGCCTCCGCATCGGTCCGTCTGAGGCGCTGAACGCTCCCCAGCCGACCTCAAGCCCGCCACCGAGAGTTGCCAGCTCGAGTGTCGGTCAGGTCCCTGCGTCCCGTTCGAAGGATGCCTTGAGGGCGTCGATCGTGATGGTGCGTTCCTTGACGGCCATCCATCGCAAGACCGGCGTGGCCAGGCGCCACGCGCCGTACGGGACCAGATTGGCGTGATGGCGGACGACGGTCTCGTCGGGGCCAGAGGATTCCAGGTGGTAGCTCGGCCAGCCCTCGAACTTGAGGTTGCCTGACTTCGATTTGTCCCACCAGTGGAAGACGATCGTGTGTGGCGCCTCGAGTTCGGTGATCTCGCCGGGCATGGAGCCCTGGCTTGTCTCGTCGACGAACGTGGTGCCGACGGTGGGTGGGCCGGGTGAGGTCTGGCGAGTTCGCTTGAGCATGGTTCCGGTGCCGGCCATCCAGGTGTTGTGGCCCTCGATGTCGGCGAGGCGTGCGAACACCTGGTCGATCGGTGCGTGGACCGTCCGACGGAGCTCGAAATCGATGGGCTTCATGCAGCCAGCATCGTGATTCTGTGGATTCGCGACAAGGGCTTGTACGGCGGGTCAGACGTCAGCCTCGGTCACGGGCGACGGTGTCGAGGTCGCGGACCGCGTAGCGGTGGTGTTCCCATTCCTCCTCCAGGATCACGTGGAGGCAGGAGAGGGTGGTTTCCGGGTACTGCGGGGCGTGGGGGTTCTTGCGCGATACGGCGAGGGCTTCGGGCGTGACGGTCGCGATGAAGTCCCGGACCATCGCGACGTGGTCGGCCCTGGCCTGAAGGACTTCCTCGTACGGCGGGGTGCCGGTGACGAAGATCGACAGGTCCAGGCCCTCCTCCGCGGAGCCGGCGTCCAGCAGGCCGAGCGGGTGGAACGGCTGCTCGACCTCGAGGATGCCTCGGCCCAGCCAGGTGTTGGTGGCGAGGATCAGGTGGCGGAGGGTTTGGGCGAAGGACCATTCGCTGTCGACGGAGATGTCGACCGAGCCGGCGGGGAGCGCGGCGGCTCGGGCCAGCGTTGCCGACCAGGTGCGTTCGAGGGCAGACCAGGCTTCGCGGAGGTCCTCGGGGGTTGAGGCTCGGCGGAGTTCGCGGCCGGGGAAGCGCTTGTTGAGTTCGGCTTCGACGTACGGCGCGATGTCGACGCCGTTGACGCGCAGCGTGCTCAGCCAGGGCGCGTCGATGTCGGCGTCGCGGAGCTCGACGCCTCGCATGACGACGCCGGACAGGTCGGACTCGACGAAGCGTGCGCCCTGCAGGTCGGCGCCGGTGAAGCGGGCGCCGCGGAGGTCGTCGGATCGGTTGAAGGTCGCCATCGCGGCATTCTGGTCAACGATCCCCAGAGCTGTCGAGAGCGGCGCGGTACGCGTTCATCCGGTCGACCTGGCGACGCACCCGGCGGTTGGAGCCGCGGAACGAGTACCCGCTCAGCCAGTTGATCAGCTCGCCGTCGTCAGCAGTTCGAACCGCGGGCACGGACGTCTCGCCGACGGTGTTGGCGCTCTGGACCACCGCGAAGCCAGCGACCTGGTCCCACGGATAGTGGTGGTCGACGAAGAACCCACGCACGGTCACGCGCTCAGGCGTCAGCACGGCGCCCAGGCGCCAGACCCGCCACAGCAGCAGTACGCCGTACAGGCCCCACGAGCCGAACTGCACGGCGTCGGAGGTGATCCCGGCCTGGCTCCAGATCGCGATCAGGACGGTCGTGCCGAGCCCGCCGACGCAGATCAGCAGGAAGAAGCCCCACGTCCAGGCCCGCAACACCACGTCAGAGATAGATCTTCCGCGGATACACCGCATGTGCCCCGGCCACCCGGTCCAGGAACAGCGCGCCGTTGCAGTGGTCGATCTCGTGCTGGATCGCCCGTGCCTCGAAAGCATCGGTGGACAGCGTCACGAGATCCGAAGTCCCCGGCAGCACACCAGTGACAGTCAGCCGCGTAGCGCGCTTCACGTCGCCCGTCAGATCGGGAACCGACATGCACCCCTCGCGCGCCTTCTCGCGTCGGCTTGCCTCGACGACCACCACGTTGCACAGCACGAAAACCCCGTGGCACGTCCGGGTCTTCGCGTGCCCGGTGACGTCCAGCGCGAACATCTGCGCGGCCACCCCGACCTGCGGCGCCGCAAGCCCGACGCACCCGGGCGAAACTCGCATCGTCGCCACCAGATCGGCGGCCAGGGCAACCATCACCGGATCGAGCGGGTCGACCTCAGCGCCATCCAACGCGAGCACCGGGTGCGGCGCCCGGACGACTTCCAGTACGTCGCCCGCCAGGCCGAGCTGCGCCGGCGACCAGGCCGCGAGGGTCTGGTTCAGGTGACCGATCACAGATCGTCGCTCTCAGCTGGGTGCAGCGTGACGCCGACGCCCAGCTCCTCCGCCGTGATCTCCAGCGCGCGCATCAGCATCGGCAGCTCCGCCGACGGCGGGATCTCGACCTCGGCGGTGAGCACGTACAGCTCCCCGCTCAGCCGCGTCGTCAGGTCGGTCACGGTCCCGCCCACCGACGCGATCATCCGCGTCACCGCGGACACGATCCCCGGCCGGTCGGCGCCGTGCACGCTCAGCAGGTACGGCGCTCCGAGCGGCGCGTGCGCGGTCTCCGGTCCCATCTCGCGCACCGTGATCACCAGCTCGCCCCGCAGCGGCTCCAGCGCCTCCTTGACCGGCGCGAACGGACCGCTGCAGACGATCATCATCGCGAAGTGCCCGCGCAGCAGCGTCATCGTGGAGTCCTCGAGGTTCACCCCGACCTGGGCGAGGGCCTCGGTGACGTCGGCGATGATGCCCGGGCGATCGGGCCCGATGACGGTGACAGCGAGCTGGGTCATGGGCGAACCGTACCCAACCGAAAGTCTCGACCTGGCCCGACTTCGGTATCCGGACCGCCGAATCACGCCGTACGGCGGCCGCCCGCTCGCTATCGTCGAGACCGTGGACCAGTCGCTCAGCCGCAAGCGCAGTGCCCGCGACTGGGTCGTGGACTCGATCGCGTTCCTGCTCGCGCTGCTGGTGGGCGTGATCCTGTACGACGAGAACTCCGGCGACCGGATCCCGGAGTGGATCTTCTTCGCGGACTTCGTCAGCGGGATCGCGCTCTGCCTGCTGCTGTGGTTCCGCAGGCGCTGGCCGATCCAGCTGGCGGTCCTGTCCGCGGTCGTCACGATCTACTCCGAGACCGGCGGGATCGCGGCGCTGATCTTCGCCATGAACGTGGCCGTCTACTTCCAGCTCCGCGTGACGCTGCTGATCGGCGCCGCGAACGTCGCCAGCGTCGTCCTCTACTCCTTCGTCCGCGAGACCACCGACCCCGCGGTCCTGGTGTACGCGACCGCGCTCCCGCTCTACATCGCCGCCGTCGGCTGGGGCTCCTACATCCGGTCCCGCCGCCAGCTGCTGCAGACCCTGCGGGAGCGCGCCGAGCGGGCCGAGAGTGTCGCCCGGCTCGAGGCCGAGCAGGGCCAGCTCCGCGCCCGCGAGGAGATCGCCCGCGAGATGCACGACGTACTCGGGCACCGCCTGTCGCTGCTCAGCGTGCACGCCGGCGCGCTCGCGTACCGACCCGACGCGTCGACCGAGGAGATCGCGGGTGCCGCGGAGATCATCCGGTCGAGCGCGCACCAGGCGTTGCAGGACCTGCGCGAGGTGATCGGCGTACTGCGGGCGCCCGTCGGCGAGCTCCCGCAGCCGACGTTCGTCGACCTGCCGGTGCTGATCGAGGGCGCGCAGCGGGCCGGCGTACCGGTGGAGCTGGAGCTGGACGCGCCGGGTTCGCTGCCTGAGCACGTCGGGCGTACGGCGTACCGGATCGTTCAGGAAGGGCTGACGAACGCGATGAAGCACGCGCCCGACGAGCCGGTCCGGATCGAGGTGACCGGGGCTCCAGGCAACGGTCTGACCGTTGTCGTCAGCAACCCGGCGCCGAAGGTCCGGCCGGGAGATCAGGGACAAGGTCTGAAGGGTCTGCGCGAACGCGCGGCCCTCGTCGAAGGCAAACTCGAGCACGGCAGGACGCCAGAAGGCGACTTCCGGCTCTCGGCCTGGCTACCGTGGCCCTCATGACTATCCGAGTGGTGATCGTCGACGACGACCCCCTGCTGCGGGCCGGGCTCAAGATGATGCTGGGCGGCGCGCCGGACATCCGCGTCGTCGCCGAGGCGGACGACGGGGCCGGCGTACAGGCCCTGATCGACCGCGAGTCGCCGGACGTCGTGCTGATGGACATCCGGATGCCCGGGATCGACGGCCTGACCGCGACCGAGTCGGTCCGGTCCCGGCCGGGCGCGCCGGAGATCGTCATCCTGACCACGTTCGACGCCGACGAGCACGTACTGCGCGCGCTCCGCGCGGGCGCGGCCGGGTTCATCCTCAAGGACACTCCCCCGGCCGAGATCGTCGAGTCCGTGCGCCGGGTCGCGAACGGCCAGCCGGTGCTGTCACCGGCGGTCACCAAGCGGCTGATCAGCCGGGTCGCGTCGTCCGGCCAGGACCTGCGCAAGAACCGCGCGGCGACCCGCCTGGAGGAACTGAACGACCGCGAACGGGAGATCGCCGTCGCGGTCGGTGAGGGTAAGTCGAACGCCGAGATCAGCTCGACGCTCTACCTGAGCGTCCCGACGGTCAAGACCCATGTGTCCCGGATCCTGACCAAGCTCGACCTGAACAACCGGGTCCAGATCGCGCTGCTCGTGCACGACGCCGGTTTCCTGGACGACAGCCGCTGATCACCCGTACGTCACTGTCCCGGTCTAGCCTGAGGGAGTCCGTCCGCCCCACGGAAGGTTCCCCATGCGCCGCGTCGTTGCCGCCGTCACCGGTCTGGCCCTGCTCCTGCCCGCATTCCCGGCCCAGGCCCGGCCGCCGATCGAGGCTCAGCCGTCGGCAGCGGTCCCGCAGCCGAACGTCAGCACCGCCGGCCGGTTCGATCCCGCCGCCTCCGTCGACCCGCTGATCGGCTCGGCCCGCGACGGCAACACCTGGCCGGGCGCGGTCCGCCCGTTCGGGATGATCTCGTGGAGCCCGACCAGCACCCGCGGCGACCAGACCAGCACCGGCGCCGCGAACGGCTACCAGTACGACACCACGCGGGTTCGCGGCTTCAGCCTGACCCACGTCAACGGCGCCGGCTGCAACCCGGGCGCGGCCGGCGACGTACCGGTCCTCCCGTACGCCGGCGCGGTCGACTCCTCGCCGACGGCGGACACGAAGGACGCCAAGTACGCGAGCAACTTCAGCCACGCCGACGAGAAGGCCGTCCCCGGCCGCTACACGGTGAAGCTCGACAACGGCGTCCAGACCGATCTCGCCGTCACCACCCGCGCCGGCCTCGGCGACTTCACCTTCCCGGCCGATCAGCCCGCGAACCTGCTCTTCCGTACGTCGAACTCGCTGAACGGCAGCGAGGACGCCGAGATCACCATCGACGCCAAGCACCGCAAGGTCACCGGCTCGGTGCTCACCGGCGCCTTCTGCGGCCGCCGCGCGAACGGCGGCGTCAACAACCGCAAGACCTACTACCGGCTGTACTTCACCGCATCCTTCGACCAGCCGATCGTTGCCAACGGCACCTGGAAGGACGCGACCCTGACGCCGGGCGGCACGCACACCACCGGCGGCGAGGGCTACGCGACCGGCGCGGACCGGGCCGGCAAGGGCTCCGGCGGGTACGTCACCTTCAAGCCCGGCGCCAAGGTCCGGACGCGGATCGGCATCTCGTACGTGAGCCTGGCCGGTGCCGAGCGCAACCTCTCGAGCGAGCTCGAGCCGCGGGCGACCGTCGACAAGGTCGCCGCCGACGGCTACCGGGCGTGGAACCAGGAGCTCCAGGACGTCAGGATCACCGGCGGCACCGACGCGCAGCGGACGACCTTCTACACCGCGCTCTACCACGCGTACCTGCAGCCGAACATCTTCAACGACGTCGACGGCCGCTACCTCGGCACCGACCAGCAGATCCACCGGCTCGCGCGCGGCCAGAAGGCGCAGTACGGAACGTTCTCCGGCTGGGACCAGTACCGCGCGCACATCCAGCTCCTCGCGCTGCTGAAGCCGGACATCGCGGGCGACTTCGCGCAATCCATGTACGGCTTTGCCCAACAGAACAACGGGATCTGGGACCGCTGGCTGCACAACAACGGCGCCACCCACGTGATGACCGGCGACCCGGCCGCACCGACGCTCGCGACCTTCGCGGCGATGGGTGTCCGCAACTTCGATGCCCGCGGCGCCTATGAATCGCTGTTGCACCAGGCAACCGTGCAGAACGCCGACGCCGAGAACGACGGCGGTTGCCCGGGGCAATGCACCGGGCAACGACCGGCGCTCGACACGTACCTGGCCAAGCACTACGCGCCGCAGGACGCCTGCCACTGCTGGGGCGGCGCCGCCGAGACGCTGGAGAACTCGCTCGCGGACTTCTCGCTGGGCCAGTGGGCGCAGCGACTCGGCAAGCCGGCCGCGGCGCTGAACGACCGCGGGACCTGGTGGAAGAACACCTTCGACCCGGCCGTCGGCTACCAGCGCGCTCGACTGAGCGACGGCTCCTGGCAGCCCGGCTTCACCCCGTCGACCGACGTCGGCTTCGCGCAGGGCTCCAGCGCGACGTACACGTGGATGGTCCCGCAGGACGTCGCCGGCCTCGCGGCCGCGATGAACGGTCAAGCCATCCCCCGACTCGACGCGTTCTTCCACGACGAGGCCGGCAACTGGGCGGTCAAGGGCGGCAGCGCGCTGCGCTATGACCCGACGAACGAGCCCGGCCTGCACGCGCCCTGGCTGTACAACGGCCTCGGCGAGGCGTGGAAGACGCAGGCGACGACGCGCGAGATCGTCGACACCGTGTACGGCGTGGGCCCGTCCGGGCTGCCCGGCAACGACGACCTGGGCACGCTGTCGGCCTGGTACGTGTTCGCCGCGATCGGACTGTTCCCGCAGACGCCGGGCCGGGCCGAACTGCTGGTCGGCAGCCCGCTGTTCCCGAAGGTGGAGATCAGGCGCAGCAACGGCGTACGGCTGACTGTGAACGCGCCGCGGACCTCAGACACCAACCAGTACGTCGAAGCGCTGGCCCTCAACGGTCGCAGCCGTGCGGAGTCCTGGCTGCCCGAGTCGTTCGTCACGCGCGGCGGCCGGATCGACGTACGGATGGGAGCGGCTCCCACCGAGTGGGGAACCGCTCCCGTCGATCACTAGCTGTTGGTCGCCCGGCGGAACTCCTCGTTGGGCATCTGCAGACTGCCGAGGCTGGTCACCTCGCGCCGGAAGAACAGCGCGAGGGTCCAGTCGAGGATGACGCGGGCCTTGCGGTTGAAGGTGGGGACGCGGGACACGTGGTAGGTCCGGTGCAGGAACCAGGCCGGCCAGCCCTTCACCTTCACGCCGTACAGCTGAGCGACGCCCTTGTGCAGGCCGAGGCTCGCGACCGATCCGACGTACTTGTGCTTGTAGTCCTGCGGCTGCTGCCCGTCGACCACGCGGAGGATGTTGGCCGACAGACGGTGCGCCTGGCGTACGGCGTGCTGCGCGTTCGGCGCGCAGTACGCGCCGGTCTCCGACGTCAGGTCCGGTACGGCGGCGTTGTCACCGGCCGACCAGGCGTCGTCGAGGCCCTCGATCCGCAGGTCCGCGCGGCACTTGACCCGGCCCTTCTCGTCCAGCGGGAAGTCCGTCTTCGCGAGCTGCGGGTTGGCCTTCACGCCGGCGGTCCAGACGATCGTGTCGGCGTCGAACTCCTCGCCGTCGCTCAGGATCACGTGGCCCTTCTCGCAGGACTCCAGCCGCGTCTCGAGCTTGATGTCCATGTTGCGCTTGCGCAGTACGTCGACCGTGTACTGCCCGAGCTCGGGTCCGACTTCGGGCAGGATCCGGTTGGTCGCCTCGACGAGCACCCAGCGCATGTCCTCGGCCTGGATGTTGTCGTAGTAGCGGGTGGCGTAGCGGGCCATGTCCTCGAGCTCCGCGAACGCCTCGACCCCGGCGTACCCGCCGCCGATGAAGACGAAGGTCAGCGCGGCCTTGCGCAGCGCCGGGTCGGGCTGCGACGCGGCGACGTCGAGCCGGTCCAGCACCTTGTTGCGCAGCGCGATCGCCTCTTCGACGTTCTTGAACCCGGTCGCCTCCTCGGCGAGCCCCGGGATCGGCAGCGTCCGCGCGATCGAGCCGAGCGCGACCACGATCTGGTCGTACGCCAACTCGTAGTCCGGGCCCTCCTCGGGCATCACCTTGGCGACCTTGGCGGCGTGGTCGATGGAGGTCACGCGGCCGGTGACCACGCGGCAGCCCTTGAGCGTCTTGCGCAGCGGCACCACGACGTGCCGCGGCTCCACCGAGCCGGCCGCCGCCTCGGGCAGGAACGGCTGGTAGGTCATCACCGACCGGGGGTCGACCACGGTGACCCGGATCTTGCCCCGCCGGGCGGCCTTCCGCAGGCCGTACGCGGTGTACATCCCGACGTAACCGCCTCCGACGACAAGGATGTGCGGTACCTGGGCTGTCATGTCGCTCACTCTCCCTGAGTGCGAACTCGACTTCATGTCCCCTTCAGGTTACGCGCTCGTGAAAACTTTCACAAACCCCCGGACGGGTGATCTCGCCCACCGGGACTTCACTCCTGAGAGGGACCCATGAGCCTTATTGTGCGGCCTGCAACCCCGCCAGAGTCATCGCCCGCGCCAGGATCTCGTCCTGCATCTCCTCGGTCAGCTTCCCGGTGAAGGTGTTCTGCTGACTGGGATGGAAACTCCCCATCACCGTCACCTCTCCGCCGGCGACCGGTACGACGTACTCCACCCCGTGCCCGAACTTCGCTTTCGGCTTCGGCACCACGCCGCCCAGCCCTTCCAACGCTCCGAGCAGCACGTCGAACCCGAACTTTCCCAAACAGACGATCACCCGGGTGCTCGGCAACACCAGTTCCAGCTCTCGTTTGAACCAGGGGTTGCAGGTGTCTCGCTCCTCCGGCGTCGGCTTGTTGGCCGGCGGCGCACACCGGACGGCCGCGATCATCCGCGCGTGCCGCAGCTCCAGCCCGTCCCCCGCGTGCTCACTCGTCGGCTGATTCGCCAGCCCCACCCGGTAGAGCGAAGCAAACAACCAGTCCCCCGACCGATCCCCGGTGAACACCCTGCCGGTCCTGTTCCCCCCGTTGGCCGCCGGCGCCAACCCAGCAATCACAATCCTCGGCTCCGTCGCTCCCCACCCCGAGATGGGCCGCCCCCAGTACGGCTGATCCGCAAACGACTTCCGCTTGACCCGGGCCACGTCCTCCCGCCACGCCACCAACCGAGGACAAGCCGAGCAGACAGAAACTCGAGCATCGATCTCAGCCAGCCCGTCCACCCGAGCCAGCTCAGCAACTTCCACTGGGTTGTGCGCCACCGGCGTACCGGCCTCTGCAGGATCCTCAGGCCACCCAGTCCCCGCCGGCACCGGACTCTCGAACAACTGACCAGTCAGCGGATGCGGCAACTTCATCCCCTGAGACTAGACGGCGGAGAAGAGTCCAGGACCAAAGACCAACAGCGCAAGAGCAAAGACAGAAAAGAGAGAAGAGACAGTGCGCGAGGCCGCTGAGCCTGAGGGAGTGCCGCGCGCTGAGGCCTGCAGTGGCTGACGGTCGCCGGACCGGCTATCAGCCGGCGGAAGAAGCGTCGGCGAGGCGGAGTCGTCAAAGCCTGCGCGGGGATCTCAGACCCTGGGGACGCAGGGCTCTCGTGGGCTAGTGAGGGTCACTTCCGTGGATGATCCACCGTGCACCAGACCTCGGCGTCGGCGATGAAGGCGGTGGACATGGGGGCGGAGGGGTCGACCTTCGGGTGGCCGGGCAGTTGAGTGCCGGCGACTGTGATGGTGCCGGTCAGGCACGGGATCCAGACGGTGGAGAGGATGTTGGGGGTGCCGCCCAGGTCGTACTCGTCGTTGCGGGTCAGGTAGCGCTCGATGGGGGTGGTGATTTCCACCTCGACGTCGTCGGCGGACGCATGGAAGCCTGTCGCCAGGTCGAGAGTGAAGGTGACCGGGGCGGTCGTGTGCTCGGGGGTGGTCCACGGGATACCGGCACGGACCGAGGTGATGTGGCGGTTGAACTCCTCGCCCAGCCAGGCGCCCAGCGCGGGGTCTGGGGCGATGATCCGGGTTCGGTCGGGGGTGCCCAGGACCAGCGCGTGGCCCGAGCCCCGGAGGGACCAGTCCACGCGCCAGACCGAGGCGTACGCCGTGGCGTGGCCTGCGTCGTCGTACAGGGTCACGCAGGGGTTCGCGCCCATGAGTCGGAGGGTCATTCGAGGTACTTAACCAGGAGCCTGGGGCACGGCGGGCGAGCGATGATTGAGGTCGGCGACGGGAGGAGGGGGCATGGAGCCGGCTGACGGCGAACGTCGGGCTGAGCACGCGGTGTACGTCAGGTTCGCGCCTTGTGGGTCGCGCATCACCTTGAGACCGGATCCCGGGCTGCCACTGGAGCTTGTCTCAGCCACGCCTCTGCGACTGAGGGAGGCTGACCATCCTGGCTATGCGTACGCCGACCTGTCGGTGCGGAACCGCTCGCGGGCGCCGGTTTCCGTTCTGACCTCGCGAAGTGGCGCCCGGATGGTTATCTGCAAAGACGGTGTGGTTGTCGCGAGGTCTGGTGGGTCGCGGCCTGTCGGGTCGGTGTACACGATCGCGGCGGGCGAGGCGCGCGACCACAGGGCGACGGTTGGGCTGATCGGATGCAATCCCGAGGAGCGACTGAAACCCGGCGACTATCAGTTGCATGCGCTGCAGCGGTTCATGTTTGTCGACCGCGACGGTGTACCTGGCGAGTCGATGCTGGTGTACGGCGGGCCGTGGGACATCGAGCTCGGTTGACTGCCGCCAGGTTCCGAGGCCAGCGGCAGTCAACCCTGGGAGATCTAGCGGACCAGCTCCTCCAGCAGCGGGTCCGGGGCTGCGGGCTGGGCGCGGCGGGCAGCGGGGATGGCGAAGGCCAGCAGGACGGCTACCGCGGAGAAGGCCGACAGGAGGATGAAGGTGTCGGTGAAGCCCGCCTCGGCAGGGAGGCCCGACGACTGGATGTGGGCGGTGATGATCGAGCTGGCGATCGCCGTGCCCAGGGAGCCGCCGATGGTGCGGATGTTGGCGTTCATGCCGGTGGCGGCGCCGGTTTGTTCGCGGGGGACGTTCTGGACGATGAGGCTGGTCATGGAGGCGTAGGCGAGACCTAGGCCGAGGCCGAAGATGGCGGTGGAGAGGGCTACCTGCCAGGTCGCGTCGTGGAAAGACGCGAAGAGGACCGACGCGATCAGGCTGAGGAACGAGCCCCAGATGACCTGGGCCTTGACCGAGAAACGCGGGGCCATCGGGCCGCTCAGTGAGCCGGCGAGCGCCATGGTGACGAGCATGGGGAGCATCAGCAGGCCCGCTTGGGTGACCGTCGAGCCGAAGCCGAAGCCCGCTGCTTTGGGGATCTGCAGGAACTGCGGGACGAACGCGTAGACCGCGAACATCGCAGCGCCGAACAACAGCGCGACCAGGTTCGTGGTCCAGACGGCGGGGATGCGCATCATGCGCATGTCGATCAGCGGGTTCTTCGAGCGCAGCTCGACGGTGATCCACCCAGCAGCCAGTACGACGGCCGCAACGAACAGGCCGATGGTCTGCACCGAGGCCCAGCCCCACGAGCGGCCCATGCTCAGCGGGAGCAGGAGCGCGATCAGCCAGCTGGACAGCAGCGCGGCGGCCAGCCAGTCGATCCGGCCGGGGACGCGGTTGGGCGACTCCGGCACGTACCGGCGTACCAGAATGCCAGCGATCGTCACGACGATCAGCGGGATCCAGAACAGCCAGCGCCAGCCGAGCGCCTCGACGATCGGGCCGGCCAGGACGATCCCGAGGCCGCCGCCGGCGGCGATGACGGCCGACACGATGCCGACGACGGACGGGACGCGCTCGGCGGGGAACTCGTCGCGGATGATGCCGAACGACAGCGGGAACACCGCGCCGCCGAGGCCTTGGATCACGCGAGCGGCGATCAGTACGCCGATGTTCGGCGCGAGCGCCGCGAGCAGACAGCCGACCGCGAGGGCGACCAGGCCGATCAGCAGCGTGCGCTCCTTGCCGACCATGTCGCCGATCCGGCCGAGCAGCGGGGTCGCCACCGAGACCGAGAGGAGCAGGGCCGTGAACACCCAGGTGACCGTGCCGGCCGAGGTGTGCAGGTCGTGTTGCATCACCGGCAGCGCCGGGGTCACCAGCGACTGCAGCATCGAGAACGCGGCCACGACCGTCGCCAGCACCGCCAGCGTCAGCCGTGGGGACGTCGTCTTCCGATGGTAAAGTTGAGGCATGCCTCCACTATAGCGGAGGTACCCCTCCGGTTCTAGTCGATTAAGGTGATCGAGGTGACCCAGACTCCACGCAGCGGCCTGGCCGCCGCGGTGAAGCGCCCGCAGCGGGCCGACGCGCGCCGCAACTTCGACGCCCTGCTGACCGCCGCCCGCGAGACCTTCGCCGAGCAGGGCACCGGCGCCTCCCTGGAGGAGATCGCCCGCCGCGCCGGCGTCGGCATCGGCACGCTGTACCGCAACTTCCCCACCCGCCAGGACCTGTTCGAGGCGGTCTACTTCGGCGAGGTCGAGGAGCTCTGCGCCGCGGCGGACGACGTCGCCGAGCTGCCGCCGTGGGAGGCACTGACGACGTGGCTCGCCCGCTTCGTCCAGTACGCCGCGACGAAGCGCGCGGTGATCGAGGCGCTCAACCGGGACTCCGCGATGTTCACGACGGCGCGGGAGGCGATGTACGCCGCCGGGACGCCGCTGTTCGAGCGCGCCCAGGCGGCCGGCGAGGCCCGGACGGACATCGCTTTCGACGACCTGCTCCGGATGGTCAGCGGGCTGACGGCCGCCGGGTTCGTCGACGACGCGCAGCGCGAGCGGGTCCTGAAGGTCGCGCTGGACGGCGTACACACCTAGAGCGCGGTCAGTTCATCGAGCCGGGCGCGAAGGTCGGGCTCGGGTCCCTCGATGTCGACCACCTTGTCGCGGCTGGTGGCGCCGCGGACGAGAGTCACGGCCGACCGCCGTACGTCGAACGCCGCGGCGACAGCGAGCAGGACGGCCTTCGTCGCCTGGCCCTCGACCGCGCGGGCCGCGACGGCGACGACCAGCGCCGGGCCCGCGGGACCGTCGTACAGACCGCCGACCAGGGTCCGCGACGCCCCTGGCCTGACTCGCAGCAGGACCCTCATGGCCCCATTCTCCTTTGTGTGGACGGCGACCCGCAGGGAATGATCGGGCGGGTGGACACCGACGTTGCGCGGAACAGGGTGGTTTGGGAGCAGGCCTCTCAGAAGCATGTGCGCGAGTACGACGAACTGCTGGCTCAGGCGTCGCGGCACGAGTCGCTGAATGCCGACGAACTGAGGCTGCTCGAGCCGGTACTGCGGGAGCGGCCGGTCGTCGTGCATCTGCAGAGTGGGCACGGGCTGGACGACGTGGACCTGGTTGCTGCGGGAGCTGGTCGCGTCGTGGCGGTGGACTACAGCGTGACCGCGGCGACGGCGGCTCAGCGGCGGGCGCGGGAGCTCGGCGTACCGGCGTACTACCTGGCGGCTGAGGTGCCTGGGGTGCCGTTGAAGCCGGGGGTGGCTGATCTGGTGTACACGGGCAAGGGTGCGTTGATCTGGATGCGGGACATTGACGCTTGGGCGCGGGGTGTCGCGACGCTGCTGAAGCCTGGTGGGCATCTGTTCGTGTACGAGGCGCATCCGGCGGTGCCGTTATGGGTGTGGGACGAGTCTGCGGTCAGGGTTCGGTCGGATCGGAGCTACTTCGCGGCGTCGCACATCAACGACACGTTCCCGGCGAACGGTGCGCAGGAGTGGCAGTGGACGCTCGGGCAGATCGTGACGGCGGTGGTTGCGGCGGGGCTGGAGGTTCGGGTGCTCGAGGAGTACGCAGAGCCGTTCTGGAAGCCGGTTGGGCAGGAGGCGGCGGTTTGGGAGGGGCAACTGCCGAACTCGTTCGCGTTGCTAGCCAGAAAGGCGTGAGCCGGCCTGTTCTTCGAGCCAGGCGGGGCCGAGTAGTTCGCCGTTGATCGGGCCGAAGTGGGCGAGGGCGGCTCGGTGGAGGTCGGCGACGGCGGCGGTGATGGGGTGCGGGAAGCCTGCTGGGGCAGCGTTTTCGACCGCGTTGAGTTCCTCGACGCAGCGGTCGAGGCCGAAGTCGGGGAGGTAGTTGCCGGCGAGAAGCGCGGGCAGGTGGCGCTCGGCGAACGCGCTGTCGCCTGCGCTGCCTTTGAGGATCTCGGCGAAGGCGGCTGGGGACTGGCCGTGGTGTTGAGCTAGCAGGAGGGCTTCTGTGGTGAGCGTGGCTTGGCCGAACCACAGCAGGTTGATCAAGAGCTTCGTGAGGTAGCCCGTGCCGTGGTCGCCGGTGTGGTGGATGGTGGTCGCGAAGGTTCGGAGGATGGGCGTGGCCGTCGCGAGTACGTCGGGGTCGCCGCCGGCGTACAGGGTGAGGGTGCCTGAGCGCATGCCCTCGATGCCGCCGCCGATGGGCGACTCCAGGTAGGCGATTCCATGAGAGGAAGCTTTCTGGGCTGAGGTTCTGCCCAGTTCGGGCGACGCGCTGGTGAGGTCGATCCACAGCGTGCCGGGACGCAACTGGGTGAGAAACGGGCCCTCGACAAAGGCTTCCAGCTCAGGCGTGCCGGAGACGACGGTGATGACGACCTCGGCGGTGGAGAGGTCCGGGGACCAGCGCGCACCGGCCTCCTCGACCGCTGTACGCCGGTCCAGGAGGTCCGTGGCAACGACATCGTGGCCTGCGGCAACCAGTCGCCCGATCAGCGGGATGCCGATCCGGCCGGCCCCGACGACGGCGACCGTCATGCGCGGCCGAGGGCCAGGGCGACGCCGTCGAGGATGTCGTGCTCGGAGACGACGACCTCGTCGCGGGTCAGCGTGAGCCGGTCGTACAGGCGTTGCAGGATCAGCGCGCCGGCTCCGATCACGTCGACGCGGCCGGGGTGGATGGCCGGCTCGACCACGCGCTGGACGCGGGTCGAGCCCATCAGCCAGGACGTCGTGTCGAGCAGCAGCGGGCCTTCGATCCGGGCGTGGTGGATCACCGCGGGGTCGTACTCGGTGAGCTTCAGCGCCACGGCCGCGACCGTGGTGACGGTCCCGGCGACGCCGATCAGAGTGCGGGCCTGATGCAACGGAACCGTCGTCGAATCGAGCAGGTCGTCGACGTCCTTGGTCGCCGCTGCCATCTCGGGGATCGTCGACGGGTCGGACGGGAGGTGGCGCTCGGTCATCCGGACCGAGCCCATGTCGAGCGACTGCGCGGCGATCACGCCGGACTCGTTGCCGAGGACAAGTTCGGTGGAGCCGCCGCCGATGTCGGCGACGAGGTACGGACCCGGTACGTCGAGGTCGGCGAGGCCCGCGGTCGCGCCCTGGAAGCTGAGCGCCGCCTCCTCATCGCCGGAGATGATGTCCGGGTCCACGCCGAAGCGTTCGCGGATGCCGGCGAAGAACTCGTCGCGGTTGCTCACGTCGCGGGCGGCCGAGGTGGCCACGAAGCGGATGCGTTCGGCGCCGGCCCGGCGTACGAGCTCTGCGTACTCGTCGGAGGCGGCGAAGGCCCGCTCGAGGGCCTCGGGGGCGAAGGCGCCGGTGGAGTCGACGCCCTGACCGAGCCGTACGACGGTCATCCGGCGGTCGAGCTCGGTGAGCTTGCCGTCGGCAACATCCGCGATCAGCAGGCGCAGCGAATTGGTGCCGCAGTCAACGGCCGCGACGCGGACGGCGCCGGGGACCAGGTCGGGGAAGTCGACCTCGGACGTCCGGCCCATCGCCTCGGCCGAGCCGATGACGTCGGGGTGGCCTGACAAGTCCTCGGGGCGGACCGGTGAGGTCGGGGCGCCGGACGCGCTCGGAGGAGCAGCGGACGAGGTGACGGCCGCTCCCCCGGCGAGCTCCGGGCCGTCGTCCGGGGTCTCGGTCGGCTCCGGGACCTCGATCGACTCCGGCGTACCAGCGTCCTCCGGTCCCGGCCGGTCAGACACAGGGACCCCGGCGACCCCAGTCCTCCAGGGCCTTCAACGCCTCGTCGCCCAGCGGGTTCACTCCAGGCCCGGCGGCCAGCGAGTGGCCGATCAAAACGTGCAGGCACTTGACCCGCGTCGGCATGCCGCCCGCGGTGATGCCGGCGATCTCCTCGACGTGCTCGATCGACTCGCGATGCGCCAGGTACGACTCGTGGGCGGCCCGGTACGACGCCGCCAGCTCCTCGTCGGTGCCGAGGCGCTCGGTCATCTCCTTCATCATGCCCTCGGCCTCGAGCGTGCCGATCGCGGACGCGAGCCGCGGGCACGTCACGTAGTACGTGGTCGGGAACGGCGTACCGTCCGGCAGCCGCGGCTCGGTCTCGACCACGTCGGGGAGACCGCACGAGCAGCGGTGCGCGATGGAACGGATGCCACGCGCCTCCCGCCCCAGCTGGGCGCTGACGGCGGCGGTGTCTTCGGGGGTGACGCTCAACGGTTGGCCTTCGGCGAGGGGGTCAGGATGGGCTTCGGGGTCGGTTTCACCGTCGGCGGTTTCACCGGTACGGCGGGTTTGCCGGCGCCTTCGACGCTGCCCCAGAGCTTGGTGTACCAGGTCGGCTTCTGCTCGTCGGCCTCCGCGTCGGCCGGTCCGACCGGCTCCGGAGGAGCGCCGATCGGCTTGCCGTCGGCGCCGATCACCCGGTACCCGACCTCACCCGGCATCACCCAGCCGAGTCGCTGCCGGGCCTGCGCCCGGACGTACGCGTCGTCGTCCCAGCGGGCGATCTCGTCGTTCAGCTGGTCGACGCGCTTCTCCCGGTCGCGGATCTCCTGCTGCAGCGAGGTGATCTGCTGGTGCTGGTCGAACCACACCCGCAGGCTCTGCGCGTACGACACGATCAGCGCGCCGAGCACGAGCAGGACCACCGCGGCCCGGCCGGTCAGGTTGCGCGAACCGCGCGTCCTGGGCGGCGGGGGCGGCGCTCCCGCCGTACGGCGTTTGGGCTGGGTGCCGTCCCGCCGGACCGGTGGCCGCGACTGGGTCCGGCTCGACGGACGCGAGCCGGGTCGGGCACCGGAATCCCGGCGGGACGACATCAGATCAGCCCTGGAACCGCGGGAAGGCCGAGCGGCCGGCGTACCGGGCCGCGTCGTCCAGCTCCTCCTCGATGCGGAGCAGCTGGTTGTACTTCGCGGTCCGGTCCGAGCGCGCCGGGGCGCCGGACTTGATCTGGCCGCAGTTGGTCGCGACGGCGAGGTCGGCGATCGTGGTGTCCTCGGTCTCGCCGGAGCGGTGCGACATCATGCAGGTGAAGCCGTTGCGGTGCGCCAGGTCGACGGCGTCCAGCGTCTCGCTGAGCGAGCCGATCTGGTTGACCTTGACCAGGAGGCTGTTCGCCGACTTCTCGGTGATGCCGCGCTGCAGCCGCTCGACGTTGGTGACGAACAGGTCGTCGCCGACCAGCTGGGTCTTGGTGCCGAGCTCGGCCGTGATGGCCTTCCAGCCGTCCCAGTCCTCCTCGTTCAGCGGGTCCTCGATCGAGACGATCGGGTACGCCGCCACCAGCTCCGCGTAGTACGCGATCATTTCCTCGGCCGACTTCTTGCCGCCCTCGAAGGCGTACACGCCGTCGGTGTGGAACTCGCTCGCCGCGACGTCCATCGCCAGCGCGATGTCGGTGCCGAGCTTGAGACCGGTCTTCTCGACCGCGACGGCGATCAGGTCGAGCGCCTCACGGTTGCTGCCGAGGTTCGGCGCGAAGCCGCCCTCGTCGCCGAGGCCGGTGGACAGGCCGCGCTCCTTCAGGACCGCCTTCAGCGCGTGGTAGACGCCGGCGCCCTGCATCAGGGCCTCCGCGTACGTCGCGGCGCCGATCGGGGCGATCATGAACTCCTGCACGTCGACGTTGCTGTCGGCGTGCGCACCGCCGTTCAGGATGTTCATCATCGGGACCGGCAGGACGTGCGCGTTCGGGCCCCCGACGTACCGGAACAGCGGGAGGCCGGCCGAGTCGGCGGCGGCCTTGGCGACCGCCAGGCTGACGCCGAGAATGGCGTTCGCGCCGAGCTTGGCCTTGTTCGGGGTGCCGTCCAGGTCGAGCAGGGCCTGGTCGATCAGCCGCTGCTCGTGGACGTCGTACCCGACGATCTCCTTGTCGATGTCCTCGAGAATGGCGGTGACGGCCTTCAGGACGCCCTTACCGCCGTACCGGGACTTGTCGCCGTCGCGGAGCTCGACGGCCTCGAACTGCCCGGTGGACGCGCCGGACGGCACTGCGGCCCGGGCGACGGTGTCGTCGTCGAGGAGAACCTCGACCTCGACAGTGGGGTTCCCGCGCGAGTCGAGAATCTCGCGGGCGCCGACGGCCTCGATGGTGGCCACATCTACTCCCAAGTCTTCAGATGACGGATCACCGCCGAGCCTAACGGTCAGACCAGCAGACAGGGTGGACCGCGTCACCTCCTACGATCCCATCCCCCCGACTGCTGCCCCGTCAGCAACACACCTTTACCTCCTTCCCACGCGTACGGCGGGGAGTTCTTCCCACGCGCGCTCCGCAGCCGCCTTCCGTCGCTGCGCTCCTCCAGACGGCCGCTACGCACGACTCCCGCCCACCCTCCGGCTTGGCGCCGGCGGTCAGTTGCCTGCTTGGCGCAGGCGGGTTGCCGGGCTGGCGCCGGCGATTGGCGGGCTACCGCCCGCGAGTGCGCGCTGGCGCGCGGTGACCACGCTGTGGCTGAGGCCGAGCTCACGCGACCTTCGTGCCGAGGAGGGCTCGCACCGGCACCTCCTCGACGTACGGCCGATAGGGATGAAGCACCTCCCGGAGCTCCGCCGCGATCTGTGGACGCTCCTCGGGCGAGGGCAACCGGTCGACTGGTAACGCGCTGTAGACCCCGCCGAGGACGTGATCGAAGTCGAGCTCGTCGGCATAGTCGAGCTCGACCTTGCTGACCTCGAAGCCACTGGCCGTCAGGCTCTGGCGATACCGCTGTTGCGCCGCGGCGTCGGTGCCGCAGCCGTCGGCTGGACGCGCACCGAACCACTCGGACAGCCATTCGCGCAACGCCCGCGACCAGTCCGAGTCCTGCAGCCACAGCGGGATCCCGTTGGCCACGACCATGACACCACCACCAGGACGCAGGAGCGGACCGACCGCGGCGAACAGCGCCTCATGGTCCATCCAGTGCAGTGCTTGTCCGATCGTCACAGCACCGACCGACTGTTCACCCACCAGCGATCGCAGCAGCGGAAGGTCCGAGTCGCTGCCGACCATCCACGCCACATTCGTGACCTCCTGGTCCTGCGCGGCCGAGCGGGCGCGGGCCAGCATGTCCGGTTCGGGATCGACCCCGATCACGGCCCGAACCTGCGGAGCGATCGGTGTCGCCAATTGCCCCGTGCCACACCCGAGATCGAGCACGAGATCGTCGCCCGTCAACGAGAACGCATCGACGCACGCACCGATCAACCCAGCCGGATAACCGCGGCGATACCGGTGATACAGATCAGCAACCTCGCCACCGAACCCCAGATCCATCGTCTGAGAATGCCTCCTCCCGTCGACGATCCGACAGACCTTCTGCCACCGGCATAACAGTCCTGGACGCCGCCACTCACCTTGTCCTGCCGGCTCGCGAATCAGACCGGGGCGCAGACGTAGAGCTGGATCGCCGCGTCTGCGGTGAACGGCGTACGGGACCAGTCGCCGAACCGTTCGACGACCCGAAGGCCGCCGAGCGTGAGCAGCAGCGGTAGCTCCTGGGGGAAGATGCTCCTGATCTCGAGTGGCGCGACATTGAAGTCGGTCTCGGAATCGGTCGAGAAGTACCACTTGCCGCGCGTCACCTGCGCGGCCGCGTCGTAGGTCTCCGCGACGTCGACGTGGACCACGCCACGGTCGGGATCCACGAACGACAAGGCATCGCGCCGGCGTCGCACGCCGTCGGCCTGGGCGAGCATGCGCACGCTCGGGTTGAACACGTCGAAGACCAGCCGCGCTCCGGGCGCCAGGTGCTTTCGCACCGACCGGAAGCAGTCCACCAAGTCCTCGGCCTTCTGCAGGTGGAGCAGCGAATTGGCGGCGATGAACACAAGATCGAACGTTCTTCCCAGGTCGAACTCGCGCATGTCGCCCTGCACCCACTGCACCTCCACGCCGCGCTCGGCGGCCTTGCGCCGAGCCTCGGCAAGCATGTCCGGCGAGAGCTCCAGGCCAACGCACGGATGCCCGTCGGATGCGATCGGGATCAGCTTGCGTCCGGTGCCACACCCGAGTTCCAGGACAGTCCCGCCTTGCCGATCGGCCTCGGTCCGGTAGAAGTCGCCGGCCTCTTCGCCTCCGGGGAACAACCGGTCGTACAACTTCGCGTCCGAGTAGAACTGCTCGCTCATGAGGCGCACCTTCCTTACCTGCAACGTGCCTTTTCGGCCGGCAGCAACCTGGGTCATTGTCGCGATCAGGCCGGGTCGAGCACGGACCGCTGCCCTGCCGACGGCGGCGCGTCGGCCAAGAAACCCGTGTCGTCGCAGGCCCCTCACGCATAGGCTCGCGCTCATGACCGACGGCGGCCGGAAGGACGGCGGGTTCAGGCCCTCGGCGGGAGCGTTCGTCGGGGCTACCGATCCGGCGTTGCGGAGGACGCTCGAGGCCGCTGGTCTGCCGGCGGCCGGGCGCTTCGTTCCCAAGGCCGGCTGGGTCAGTCGCGTGTGGGTCGGCGACCAGTACGTCGTACGACTGAACACCGACGCACGATTCCGCGACGCGTACCGCCACGAGGCCATGGTCGTCGACCTGCTCGCCGGCAGCGAGGTCCCGCACGCCCGGCACCTCGCCCACGGCGACGGCCCGGACGGGCCGTGGTACGTCTCCGAACGCCTGCCCGGCCGAACCCTGTACGACGCCTGGCCGACCGCGGACTCGGCCACGCGCCGCGCAATGATCGAAAGCCTCGGCGCCGCGCTGCGCGCACTTCATCGAACACCTGTCCCGGCCGACCTGCTGCCGCCCTGGCTGGCCGAAGCGCTCGCCGGCAAGCCGTGGCCCGCGTTCCACCCGCCCGTGGTGAACGCGACGCTCCAGCAGGTCGAGGCTGCCCGGCGACTGCCCGGTCATGACTCGCGCCTGCTCGCGGACGTCGCCGACTGGATCGAGGAGCGGCTGGCGTTGTTCGCAGCCGACGAATTCGTCCTTGTCCATGGTGATCTGCACGGATCCAACGTGATCGTCGACCAACGACGCGTCACCGGTCTGATCGACTTCGCGGAGGCGTTGGCTCAGCCGGCCGATGTCGAGCTCGACACCATCCTGCGCTGGTGCGCGAGGTCGCGAGAGTTCCCACCCACACCCGACGAACGAGGGCTCGACGAGACCACACTCACCGAGGTTCCCGGATGGCTGCGCGGCGCGTACCCGGAACTGTTCGAGCGCGAGCAGCTGCGCGAGCGGTTGAACTTCTACGACATGTACGGAGAGCTGGCGCTCTACGCTCACCACCCCCAGCCCGACGTACGCGAAGCAGCGCGGGACCGCATCGCCCGCCTGCTGTCCGGCCACAACCATCTGGACGGACTCGTCTGGTGACAACTGTCTATGCCTTGCTCGCCACCACCACGTAGTTCTCGGCCTCAGGGTTGTACGTGTTCGTTTCCGTCCGGAGTCCGACCTGGTGCAGCTCGGCTTCGAGCCGCTCGTGCCGGTAGGGCCAGCAAGACAGCAGTTCCGAGCGGACGAGAACCGAGTCGGTCGCATCGATCTGCGCGATCGCGATCTCGATGTGGTGCTCCTCCTCCCACTGCGGCGCGATCTCCCAGCGGTAGATCACGACGGCATCGCGACCGTTCCGGCGTACGAGTCGGTCGCTGATGTCGAGCCGGGAACCTCTGGCCCGCACGAGTTCCCAGGTGCGGGAGGTGAGGACCAACCGCCCGCCAGGGCGCAGAAGGCGTGACATCGACTCCAGAGCAGCAACTCTGCCTCTCGCGCCCTCGGCATGGTGCAGCGAGTTACCGACGCAGAACACCACGTCGAAGGTGCCGTCCTCGAAATGGTCGGGCAACTCTTCCCAGTTCGCCCGCGCTGTCCGGACGGATACCCCGAATTCCTCGGCCAATTCCGCAGTACGACGAACCATCGCTTCGCTGGCGTCAGTCGCGACCACCTGCAGGCCACGTCCGGCGAGGCCGACCGCCAGCTGTCCGGTTCCGCACGAACAGTCGAGGACGTGAGCGTTCGACGGCAGGAGACCGAGGACGTCCTCGAACGACGCGGCGAACTCGGCCGGAGGCAACTTCGCATCCGAGATGAGCCATTCGTACACGTCGGCCAGCACGTTGTAGCTCGTCACAACCACTACCTCCACCACGGAGCAGACTCACGGTCGGACCTCAGTACATCAACGGGGCGAGCCGGTTCACCAATGGTTTTGCAAGGCACGACGACGACCGGTTGCTGACAGCCCGTCACTGCTCGCCCGCGGAGGCGTTAGCGTCGGTTCATGACGTTCTGGCGGTCGGCCGATGCTTGGCGGAGAGTGGCACAGAAGCAGATGCGGCGGAGTCAGGCCGCCGTTGCGACGCAGAACTGGCGGGTCGCAACGGTCGCCAACCAGCGCGCGCAGGAGGCCGTCGAGCGTGCTGCCGCGGCGTCCGAGCTGACGCCGAAGGACCAGCAGGTGCTTGCGTCGTTGCACTACGACCTGACCGAGATCCACAGCGTCGGCAATCACCTGTACGCCGCGCTGGCGCAGGCGGAGAAGGCCTGGCAGCTCTACCACCGACTCGACCCGACCGGTGGTGATCCGGCGAGGGTGGGCAACGCCCTCGGAGCCGAGGGCCAGCAGGCCGTCGCGCATGCGGCGGACGCGCTGGTCCGGCTCGCCCGGCTCAGGGCGGTGCGGCTTGTGCAATCGCGGCAGCTGGCCGATGACTACAGCCGGTCCTCCGGTCACTTCCAGCCGATCGGCGGCCAGCCAATGAGCCCGGCCGATGTCCAGGAGCGGGCCTGGGTCCGCGAGCACGCCGAGCGAGCAGTCACCTGCTACGAACGGCTGACGCGGATCAGCACCCGGTACGGCGAGCCGGACCTCGCCCGAGTCCGCAGCGGCCGCGACCGTGCCCTCGCCGCGCTACGCGACCTCTGAACGACGGCGCGCTCCCGTCGTACTGGAGCTGACCGACGATCAGCCCGCTGACCGCTAGTCTGCTGGCTCGCAACCAGGACCTGGGGGACAGCTTGAGCACCGTGGATCCGATCGCGGCCCGTCGTGCGCAGCGGCTCAGCCGGCAAGGTCAGCCGAGGTTTCTCGCCTGGGCGATCGTCGCCGGAGTCGCTCAGCTGGGCGCTGCTTTCTGTTGCGGCCTGGCGATCGGCACCATCGTCGACCTGCTCCGCAGCGGGGTGATCGACAGCAGCTTCGCCGACAACGATCCGGGAGTCGGCAGCGGCTTCCTCGGGCTGGCCACGCTCCCGGTGCTGTTCGTCGTCGGCACCTTCGGGCTGATGCTGACCGGCGGCGTGACCAGGTACCTGCTCGCTGCTTACAGCGGCGGCGAGAAGCAGCCGATCCGGCAGACGCCGGTAGTGGTGCTGGCTGTCGCCGCGGGCCTGATCGCCGACACCACGACCTGGACCACCCCGCTCAGCGTCGGCACGAAAGTCGATCCGGTGTTCCACGAGGACGAGAGCTGGAGCGCCTTCGGCTGGGTCATGTACCGCGCCGACCTCTGGCTCCCGGCGCTCCTGGTCGTGATCGCCGCCCTCGTCACCGGCTACGCGATCAAGTACAACCGGCGCCTGCGCCGGCAGCTCGCCGACCGGAACCGCCTGCTGACCGAAGGGCGCAAGGTCGCCGGGACCATCACCGACGTCTCCATCCGTACGTCGCAGAACGACCAGGGCCAGCGATCCGTCGTAGGCGCCGACGTCGTCGTGAAGTTCACCGACCTGCACGGCACCGACCGCTGGGTCACCCGCCGCGCCGAGAACCGCTCCGCCATCCCGTCCTCCGACACGGCCCTCGTCCTGTTCGACCCGCTGAACCCCGAGGCGGACGACCTCATCTTCGTGGCGTTCCAGCCCGACCCACTCCCCAGCGACTGGATCGGCAGCATCGCCTAGATGCCGGTCACGTACCACTTCGACGGGAAGCGCTGGTCCGAGGTGCGGACGCCGAAACTGTCTGCGGCCGCAGGCTGTTTCGGCGAAGCGCGGACCCCTGCTCCGGCTATAACTCCGGAATGCGCAACTACTTGGCGAACAAGGCTCCCTGGTGGCTCGTCCTCCTGGTCTACGGCGGACTGTTCTTCGTCCTCAGTCTGATCGGCAGAGTGCTGGCTCCCTCGTTCTTCGCGGACAAGACCCTCGCCGCCGGGATCAGCAGCGTCCTGTTCGGTGTCGTCATGACCGCCCTGACCGTCGGGCCACGTCCCCGCGGTCGTCGGGGCTCGGAACCGACCGACCAGGACTGACAACCCTGCTCAGGCCGCCGCGGGTTCGTTGGTGACGAGTACGACGTTGCCGTCCGGATCCTCGACCAGCGTCGCGTAGGGGCCGAGGAGGTGACCCGGGGCCGTGCGTCCGCCGTACCCGGCGGAGGTGACCTTCTCCCAGATTGCGTCGACGGCCGCGTCGTCGTCGACGAAGAACTCGACGACCTGCTGGTACCCGGCGCCCTCGGGACGGGTCCACGTCGGATCGAACCGCAGGGCGGTCGCGTCGACGGTGATGATCAGCGTGACGCCGTTGTCCATCCGGCAGACCGAGACCGGGCGCTCGGGATCCGAATCGGGTACGTCCAGCCCGAGGAGGCGGTAGAACTCGATCGACTTCTGCAGATCGCGCGCGTACACGACGATCATTCCGAACCGGGTTCCCATAGGTTTGACTCCTTCTGACAAGCGTTCAGATTGACGTACCTAGGTAGATAATCTACCACGGTAGACAAACAGGAAGGGAGTCCCTTTGACGAGTGATCTCGGCGCGGTGCTCGGCCGGCTGCTGGAAGTGATCCTCGAGCGCGAGGCCCCGATCCTGAGCGCCCGCGAACTGACGATGTGGGAGTACGTGATCCTGGTGTCGATCGCGGACGAGCCGGGCCTGAGCCAGAACGACCTCGCCCGCAAGAGCCGGCGCGACCCGACCCGACTGATCCGCCACCTCGACGAACTGGCCGAACGCAACCTGATCGCCCGCGACGTCGACCCCACCGACCGCCGCCGCCGCGTCGTCAGCCTGACCGACACCGGCGCCGCGCTGGTCCGCGCCACCCAGCAAGACATCCGCGCAATGGAGGCACAACTGCTGCACGCACTGCCCCCGGCGGAGCAGGACAGGCTTCGTCAGTCACTCACGCAAGCACTCGGCGGCGCCCTGGAACCACCAGCAAACTAAGGCCCGCGCGCGTCAGCCCAACTGCAGGCGCGGGGTCGCGTAGAAGGACGGCACCCCGTCAGGCCCGAACTCGATGCCCGTGAAGGGCGCGTGCTCGCCGAACGGCGACAGGATCCGGATCACCGCGCCGTCAGGGTCCGGTACGTCGAGTTGCACGCCGCCTCCCGGGCCGCGGTCGAACAGCGGGCCGTGCTCGACGTCGAGCTCGTCGAAGCGCTCGGCCAGGGCCTTCAGTACGTCGACCGACGGTACGCCGAGGCTGACGACGTCGAAGCCGACCAGGGCCGGCTCGCCGGGGATGTTGTCGCGCCGGCGTAGCCCGATGAAGAACCGCTCGGCGTCGTCGGTCAGCACCGCGCCGGTGAGCACGCCGTACTCGCCGAACTCCCAGGCCAGCCGCAGCCCGAACACCCGCCGGTACCAGCTGACGCTGCGCTGGAGATCCGTCACCGGGATCTTCACCTGCAGGATGCGCTCGAAGCCCAGATCCATGGCAGTTCCCCCTCGAAGTCGGTCTTCCTTCGAGAATGACGCCGACCGGGCCGGTCGTCCTCCGTGCCACCACGGGGAGGGCGGCCGCTTCTACGGCGACTGATCGGTTGCGGCCTGGACGGCGTGCAGGAGGTTCGACAGGCCGGCGGGGTTGGCGAGCTTCAGGCCTGCGAGGTCGCTGGGCCGGAACCAGCGAAGATCGTCGTGCTCGTCCGGCGCGGCGTTGACAGGTTCGCCGTCCCAGCGCGTGACGACGAACGCGTGCAACTCGAGCGTGGGGTCATTGATCGTCATCGGGACGGGCACGGGGTCGTGGACGTGGACCCCGAGCTCTTCGAGGCATTCCCGAACGACTGCGTGCTGGGGCAGCTCGCCCGGGTCGACATGCCCGCCGACCAGGTCCCAGCAGTCGGGGTACCACCGCCGCGACGGGTGACGATGCGCGAGGAGCACGAGACCGTCGCGCACGAGCGCAGCGACCGAGATCGGAATCTGGGCGACCATGGCGGCACCCTAGGCGCGAAGGGGCTCGCCCGCTGCGACTCGTCGGATTCAACCGCCGGTACGTCAGGTGATTCGGTTGACCGTGGAGGCCGAGGCCGGGCACAGGATGAGTAGGCAGCTCTCCACCTTCACGTCGTCGATCACGGCGCCCCAGATGGTTCCGGAGGTTCCGCTGAAGGTCAGGAGCGACGAGCTGGACAGCAGGTTCGTGAAGTAGAAGGTTCGGTAGACCCAGCCCATGTTCTCGTTGCTCCGGCCGGCGGTGTCGACGGCGATCGTGTCCACCTGGTGGCCGTTGACGGTGACCTTGCCGGTCTTGATCGCCGGCGGGCCTTCGGTGTTGGCCGCCACGGCGTACGTGACCTTGTACGTCGTGAGGAGCTGCGCGGGCACGCTGCGCGCGATCGAGCCGTCGACGCTTCCGTTGAGGTCGAGGGACTGGCTGCCTTCGGCGTGCTCCCAGTACGTCACGATGTCGACGCTGCCCGCCGTCACCGACCAGCCGCCGACCTGCTCGCCGGCGGTGAAGGTCCTGAAGCCCGGGGAGATCACCGGTTGCTCGAACCCGGTGGCGTAGATCGGAGCGGCCGCGGCCGGTGACGCGGTCAGGCCGATCAACACGGCGGACAGGGCCAGGAGCATCGTCGTACGACGGAACTTGGGCACAGCGGCCTCCCCAGGCAGAAGGACGGACGGGTCCTGCGAATCAGCGTACGGTCACCCTCTGCCACCGGCCGGTCGCTGCGGCGCGCCCAACCGCAGGGCCCGGCATCGCGACCAGTCCACTGTTGACATTGCTTCCCGACCGTTAGCAGGATGGGGTCCGGCGTCGGCCGACGCCCAGCCTCTGAGGACCTGCCCCAGCAGGGTTCTCGACGAGGGCGAAGGGGAATCCACCCTCAAGGCCAGCTGCTGGTGTCCAGGCCTGTATCGAGTGTCGCGTCGCTGGGGGACGGAGACATGTCGAGGAGGCTTGTCATGACCAAACAAGGCAGTTTCAAGCGCGTCGTCCGCCAATGGGCCCGCGAGACCGGGCAGCGGTACACCCAGGCGCTCGCCGATCTGGAGCAGATCAACAACTCGCCGTTCGCGAAGACCCGGCCGTTCGAGCGTTCCGATCTGAAGGACCACCTCGAGACGCGGTACGGGATCCGGATCAGCTCGCTGGCGCCGATCGACGACGACCCGACCACACGGCCGCGTGGGTCCTGGCCGGGCCACTACCCGTCGACATTGCTCGTACGGCGGGAAGACGGTCCGTCGTGGATCGCCCGGGTGTTCTCGTCGCCCGCCGACCAGGTCGCACGCGTCGAGGGCGACGCGGAGCTCCTGCGCTTCCTGGCGGCGAACGACTTCCCCGCCGAACGGATCGCACACGACGAGCCGGTGTCGACGTTCCACGACAGCGGCGTGATCGTGACCCAGTTCGTCGACGGCGGACGCCCGACCGACGAGCACGGCCGCAGCGACTCCGCCGACGTCGCGGAGGAACTGGGCAGCCTGCTGGGCCGATTGCACGCACTCCCCGCAGCAGAAGGCGCCGTCGCCCGAGACGGCGGCGCGGAGGAGGCGGACGGCGGCTTCTACACGGGCCGACCGAAACAGGATCTCGCCGCGGCGATGAGCTTCCTGGCCGGCGTCGAGGACAAGGTGACTCCCGACGGTCAGGAGGCGTTCGACTGGCTGCGCGATCACGTCGAGACCGCCGACGACGCCGAAGGCCTGCCCGAAGCACTCACCCACGGCAACTACCACCTCTGGGCCGCCGTCGGCGTTCCCGGCCGGCTCACGATCGTCGGCTGGGCAGGCTCCGGGCGCGGTCCGCGACTCCCCGCCCTCGCCTGGCTCCTGAGGACCACCGCCGAAGGCAATCCGGACAACCTCAACGCCGTACTGCGTGGCTACCGCGAGCACGTCCAACTCACCGACGACGAACTGCAACGACTCCCCCGAATCCTGAACATGCGAGCCCTCTGGCTCGCCAGCCTCGAGTGCCAGATGGCCGTGAACAACGGCAACCCGCCGACCATCGACCAGGGCTGGATCCACCGAGGAAGCGCCGAGTACGCCGAACAACTGGCAGCACGCGTCATCGCAGCACTGGGCCGGTAAGCTCCGGCGCCGAGCCCGAAAGCTTTCTACTTGCGAAAGTGGAAAGTGGTCCCTAAGGTTGCCGGTATGGAAAGTGATGCGCAGGAGCAGATGCGGTTGCTGGAGCGGGCCGAGGCGGCGCCGTACGTCGACTACCCGAAGACCCCCTGGTGGTACCCGTTCACCATCGGCCTGTGGGTGGCGGCGATGATCGGGGTCTTCACCTGGTGGCGGGAGAACGCGGCGCTGCTCGCGTCCTCGCTGGCGGTGCTGATCGTGCTGGAGCTGGCGTTCATCACCTGGATGCAGCGGCGGCACGGCGCGATGCCGATGCCGGGGCGCGGCAAGCCGCCGGTCGAGATCGGGGCGCTGTGGCGCAACTACTTCGTGGGCCTGGCCGTCACCGTCGTCATCGCCGGGCTCGCCTGGTGGCTGATCGGCATCCCGGCCGCGGCGGCCACGGCGTTCGTCCTCGTGACCGGCGGGCTCGTGGTCTACGAGCGCGCGTACGCCGTGGCGGCGGCGAAGGTGAAGGAGCGGCTGGCGTGATCCGCGGGCTCGACCCGGTCATCCACGCCCCGAAGCGACTGGCCGCGATCGCGGTGCTGGCGAACGCCCCGACGGCGTCGTTCCGGTTCCTGAAGGACTTCCTGGAGATCGCCGACTCGGACCTGTCCAAGCACATGTCCGCGCTGGAAGCGGCCGGTTACGTCAGCTCGGCCAAGGACGGCCGAGGCCGCGGCGCGACCACGACGTACAAGCTGACCCGCGAAGGGCAGGCGGCGTACAACGCCCATCGCGACGCCCTCCGGGCGCTGCTCGACGGGCCGCTGTAACTACTCGGCGGCCCGTACGTCGTCAGCCAGCTCCCGTACGGCGACGCGCAGCGCCTGCTCCGGATCCACCCCGGCGGCGCGCGCCTGGCGGACGAGGTCGAGCAACGCCGCACCGACCCCATCAGCATCAATGACCGGGGTCTCCACCGCAGGAAGAACCTTGGAAGCCCGCGACAGCACCTTGTCGGCCAGCGCCAACGCAGGCAGCGCCACCGGAATCCCCTCCAGCACCGAGGACCGCTGCTTCTCGGCGCGCTTGATGGTCTCCCAGTTCGCCTCGACGTCGGCGACCCCGTCGACCGCAACGTCCGCGAACACGTGCGGGTGCCGCCGGATCAGCTTCTCGACGATGCCGCCGGCGACGTCGTCGATCGACCACGGCCCGTCGTCACCGTCAGGATCCGCCTCGGCCTCCTCCGCGATCCGCGAGTGGAAAGCGACCTGCAGCAGCAGATCGCCCAGCTCCTCCCGCAGATGCGTCGAGTCGCCGGTGTCGATCGCCTCGAGCGTCTCGTAGGTCTCCTCGAGCAGGTACTTGGCCAGCGACTCGTGCGTCTGCTCCTGGTCCCACGGGCAGTTGCGGCGCAGCCGGTCCATCACCTGGACCAGGTCGATCAGCCGAGCACCCGGTACGTCGTACGAGCCGTGCAGGATCTCCACCTCGTACGCCGGACGCGGCTCACGCGCGAGCTGGTCCGCGATCAGCCGCAGCAACGCCGGCTCCCCGTCCTCACCCACCAGCCAAGCGACAGCCTGGCCTTCGGAGGCGGCCGCGACCAACCACGACCACTGCGCGTCGGCCCCACCCTCGACCGACGTCACGACGAGCCCCGACCCGACCACGGCCTGCACCGACGGGCTCTCGACGCCGGCGGCCGCGCCGATCACCGAGGCCTGCTCGAACGCCTGCCAGGCCGCGCGGGTCAGCAGACCCGGCGCGACCCGCGGGCTGGTCAGGACGACCTTGATCAAAGCGTCAGCCCTGGGGCTGCTGCTGCTGTTGCTGCTGCTGCTCGGCCGCCTCGCGCTTGGCCTTGGCCTGCGCGGACTCCTCCGACAGCGAGCCGGACACCTTGCCGTCGATCGCGCCGTCGGTCCACTTGCCGAACCGCGGCGAGACGCTGACGTCGATGTTCTTCGACGCGTCCTTGACCGCGACCAGGCCGGCCTGCTGGGCCTGCTGCACGTTCGGGTCGGTGATCCCGGTGCCGCCGCCGAGCTTGATCGTGCCGACCGCCGCCCGCGCGACGCCGCGCAGGAACTCCTCGGCCACCGGGTCGGCGACGAACTTGTCGTAGGCCGCCTGGTCGCCGACGACCGCCTTCATGGCCGGCGCGAGCTCGGCGTCGGTGACCGTGACCGCACGCTGGTCGGCGACCTGCTGGACCAGCGCGCTGTTCACCAGTTCGCTGAGCGCCAGCGACGCGGTGAACGGCTGGCCGAGCGCGGTGGTGACCGAGCGGGAGGTCTCGTCGACGTCGCCGACGGTGATCTCGGTCCCGCCCACCACGGCCGCCGCGCCGGGGTGAGTCCCCTCGGCGCAACCACCCAGCAGCAGCACCGAAGCCAGCGCGGCACCCGCCACGTGCGCGAGTTTTCTGCTCAACGGACTCTCCTCCAGCTGGAACTCATCAGGCCTTCGCCCCCACGGGCTCGGCAATCACATCGTCGATCAGTCTGGCGCACCACTGCAGCAACTCCTGGTCCCGCAGCGGCTCACCGGCGACCGGCCGGGTGGCAGGTCTCGGCACCAGGATCGTACGCAGTTGCGGCTTGACCAGACTCTTCGGGTACAGCCTGTTCAGTCGCATGACCTTGGAATCGGGCAGTTCGACCGGTCCGAACCGGATCAGATTGCCCTGCAACGTCACGTCGTGCAGCCCCGCGACCCGCGCGTGGTTGCGGAACTTCGCGACCTCGATCAGGTTCAGCACGGGCTGTGGGATGTCGCCGTACCGGTCGTGCAGTTCCTCGACCAGTTCCGCGATCCCGGCCTCGTCCCGTACGGCGGCCAGCCGCTGGTACATCTCCAGCCGCAGCCGCTGCGACGGCACGTAGTCGTGCGGCAGGTGGGCGTCGATCGGCAGCTCGATCTTGACCTCGGGCTCCTCGGCCTGGGTGTCACCGCGGTACTCCGCGACGGCCTCGCCGACCAGCCGGACGTACAGGTCGAACCCGACGTCGGCGATGTGCCCGGACTGCTCGCCGCCGAGCAGGTTGCCGGCGCCGCGGATCTCCAGGTCCTTCATCGCCACCGCCATACCTCCGCCGAGATCGGCGTGCTGCGCGATCGTGGCCAGCCGGTCGTGGGCGGTCTCGGTGAGCGGCTTCTCCGGCGGGAAGAAGAAGTACGCGTACGCCCGCTCGCGACCTCGTCCGACCCGGCCGCGGAGCTGGTGCAGCTGGGACAGGCCGAGCAGGTCGGCGCGCTCGACGATCATCGTGTTGGCGTTCGAGATGTCGATCCCGGACTCGACGATCGTCGTACAGACGATCACGTCGGACTGCTTCTCCCAGAAGCCCTGGATCACGTTCTCCAGGGTGTGCTCGTTCATCTGGCCGTGCGCGACGCTCACCCGGGCCTCGGGCACGAGCTGACGGATCCGGGCCGCGGCCTTCTCGATCGTGTTGACCCGGTTGTGCACGACGAAGACCTGCCCCTCGCGGAGCAGCTCGCGCCGGATCGCGGCGGTGACCTGGCCTTCCTCGTACGCGCCGACGAAGGTCAGCACCGGGTGGCGCTCCTCCGGCGGGGTCGCGATCGTGGACATCTCGCGGATGCCGGTGATCGACATCTCCAGCGTGCGCGGGATCGGCGTCGCCGACATGGTCAGTACGTCGACCGCCGTCCGGAGCCGCTTCAGCTGCTCCTTGTGCTCGACGCCGAAGCGCTGCTCCTCGTCGACCACGACCAGGCCGAGGTCCTTGAACGCGACCTCGCCGCTGAACAGCCGGTGCGTCCCGATCACGACGTCGACCGAGCCGTCGGCCAGGCCGTCGATCGTGACCTTCGACTCCTTGTCGGTCTGGAACCGCGACAGCGGCGCGACGTTCACCGGGAACGCGGCGTACCGCTCGGCGAAGGTCGCGTAGTGCTGCTGGACGAGCAGCGTGGTCGGCACCAGTACGGCGACCTGCTTGCCGTCCTGGACGGCCTTGAACGCAGCCCGGACGGCGATCTCGGTCTTGCCGTAGCCGACGTCGCCGCAGACGATCCGGTCCATCGGCATGACACGTTCCATGTCGTGCTTGACGTCGTCGATGGTCGCCAGCTGGTCCGGCGTCTCGACGAACGGGAACGCGTCCTCGAGCTCGCGCTGCCACGGGGTGTCCTTGGCGAACGCGTGGCCCTTGGTCGCCTGCCGCGCGGCGTACAGCTTGATCAGCTCGCCGGCGATCTGGCGGACCGCCTTGCGGGCGCGGCCCTTGCGCTTGGCCCAGTCGCCGCCGCCCATCTTGTCGAGCGTGGGCTGCTCGCCACCGACGTACCGGGTGACCTGGTCGAGCTGGTCGGTCGGCACGAACAGCCGGTCGCCGGGTTGGCCGCGCTTGCTCGGCGCGAACTCGATCACGACGTACTCGCGGGTGGTCCGCTGGGTGCCGGTGCCGACCGTGCGCTGCATCATCTCGACGTACCGGCCGACGCCGTGCTGCTCGTGCACGACGAAGTCGCCGGGCGCGAGCTCCAGCGGGTCGACGGTCTTCTTCCGGCGGCTCGGCATCCGTTGCTGGGAACGGCGTTCGGCCGCCGAGCGCTGCCCGGCCAGGTCGTTCTCGGTGAGCACCGCAAACTTGATGCCTTCGGCAATGAATCCGTGCTCGAGCGCGCCCTGGGAGATCAGGACGACGCCCGGCTCGGGGACGCCGTCGATCGAGTCGACGGTCCGCGCCGGCAGCTCCGCCTCCGAGAACACCTCGGCCAGTCGCTGGGCCGGGCCGTGGCCCTCGGTGACGCAGACGACCCGCCAACCGTCACGCAGCCAGCCGCGCACGTCCTCGACGGCGGCCGCGGTCTCACCGCGGTACGGATCGACCTCGTGGGCCGCGACCTGCCGGCTGCGGACCGCACCGGCGTCGGGGTCGATGTCGAACGAGATCCGCGCACCCATCGAGTCGCGCAGGTCCTGGTCCTCGGTCGGCGCGGCCGCGAACGGCGACAGGCTCCACCAGGCCAGCCCGCGATCGAGTGCCTGGGTCCGTACGTCGGCCAGCGACATGTACGCCGCGGCGCCCAGGTCGATCGGCGCCTCGCCGCCACCGGCGGCCGCCGCCCAGGACGCCTCCAGGAACTCCTGGCTGGTCGCGACCAGGTCGTGCGCCCGGGCGCGAACCCGCTCGGGGTCGCTGACGACGACGTGGGTGCCTTCCGGCATCAGGTCGACCAGCAGTTCCATGTGGTCGACCAGGACGGGCGCGAGCGACTCCATCCCCTCGACCGCGTGCCCCTCGGCGAGCTTCTCGAACAGCTCGGCCAGTTCGGGGTGTTCCTTGGCCAGTACGCCGGCGCGGGCGCGCACCTCGTCGGTCAGCAGCAGCTCGCGGCACGGCGGCGCCCACAGGCCGTGCTCGGCGATCTCCAGCGACCGCTGGTCGGCGACCGCGAAGTACCGGATCTCCTCGACGTCGTCGCCGAAGAAGTCGACCCGCAGCGGGTGCTCCTCGGTCGGTGGGAAGACGTCGATGATGCCGCCGCGGACCGCGAACTCGCCGCGCCGCTCGACCAGGTCGACCCGGCTGTACGCCGCTCCGGAGAGCCGGGCGACCACGTCCTCCAGCTCCATGGAGTCGCCGACGTGCAGCTGCACCGGGCGCAGGTCGGCCAGACCGGCGACCTGCGGCTGCAGCACGGACCGGACCGGCGCGACCAGGATCTTGATCGGCCCGGTCGTCTCGTCGGACGGGTCCGGGTGCACCAGGCGCCGCAGTACGGCGAGCCGCCGGCCGACGGTGTCGGACCGGGGCGACAGCCGCTCGTGCGGCAGCGTCTCCCAGGCCGGGTAGTAGGCGACCGAGCCGGGCTCGACCAGGCACTGCAGCGCCTCGGTCAGCTCCTCCGCCTCGCGGAACGTCGCGGTGACCGCGAGCACCGGGCGGTCGGCGCCGAGCCGCTCGGACGCGAGCGCGGCCAGCAGGACAGGACGGATCGAGCCGGGCGCGCTCAGGTCGAGCGTCGCGACGCCGGCGGTGCGGATGTCCTTGCGGGCGTCACCGATCGCGTCGGCGACCACCGGATCGGTGACGAGGGTGTCGACCAGGCCGGCCAGTTTCACGAGTTGTACTTCCCTTGAGAGACTTCTAGGCCGTCAGCGAGCAAAGACTCGATGGCGTCGGCGGTGCGGTCGAGCTCGAACGGGAGGTCCTTGCGCTCGGTGCTGGAGAACTCGTTCAGCACGAAGTCCGCCGGGCTCTGCCGGCCGGGCGGACGCCCGACCCCGAACCGCACTCGATGGTAGTCACCGGTGCCAACCGACTTGCGGATCGACTTCAGTCCGTTGTGCCCGTTGTCGCCGCCACCGAACTTGAGCCGCAGCGCGGCGAAGTCGATGTCCAGCTCGTCGTGCACGGCGACCAGGTGGACCGGCTCGACCTTGAAGAACTTCAGCAGCCCGGAGACCGGTCCGCCCGACTCGTTCATGAACGACCGCGGCTTGGCCAGGATCGTCCGGTACCCGCTGAGCCGGGTCTCGATCACCTCGGCCTTGGCCTGCTTGTGCTGTTTCCAGCCGCCACCGACGCGGCCGGCCAGCTCGTCGACCACCATCTGGCCGACGTTGTGCCGCGTCTTGGCATAGGAAGGGCCGGGATTCCCCAGCCCGACGACCAACCACACGTCGTCCGCCACGGATCTCCCGGCCCTCTCCTGTTCGTGCCTGTACGGCGTGCAGCCGGTACGGCGCAGTGACTACTCCGCGGCGGCGGCGACCGGCTCTTCGGCGGTCTCCGGCTCGTCCTTCTCGATGCCGGCCTCGGCCTCGGCCTCGGACAGCTCCGCGTCCAGCTGCTCGGCGGTCGCGGCGGCGGTCACGTTCACGATCAGCGTGTCCGGCTCGACGGCCAGCGTGGTGCCCGTGGGCAGCTTCAGGTCGGACGCGTGGATCTGGGCGCCGGCGTCCAGGCCCTCGATCGACACGGTGACGCCGTCGGGGATGTGGGTCGCCTCGGCCTCGACCAGCACGGTCGCGTTCTCCAGCACGACCAGGGTCTCGCTGACGGCCTCGCCCTCGAGGTGCACGGCGATCTCGACCTGGACCTTCTCACCGCGCTTGACGATGACCAGGTCGACGTGCTCGATGAAGCCCTTGATCGCGTCGCGCTGAACCTGCTTCGGCAGCGCCAGCAGGCTCTCGCTGCCCTCGACCTCGATCAGCAGCAGGGCGTTGGCGGTCTTCAGGGCCAGCATGGTGTCGTGACCGGGCAGCGTGATGTGCACCGGGTCCGTGCCATGGCCGTAGAGAACGGCGGGGACCTTGCTTTCCCGGCGGATTCGGCGGGCAGCACCCTTGCCGAACTCCGTGCGCGACTCGGCTTGGATCTTGACCTCGGCCACGAGATGAACTCCCTCAAGCTTGTTGCGGTGATCTGTTGACTGGTGGTGGAACCGGTTGCAGAGCCTCAGCGGGCACGTCTTGACTCCGGAAAAGGCGTCAGGCAACGAACCACCGCGTCGATCACGGAGCCGCGCCCGCCTAGCACTTCTCACCGAGTCGAGCACTTCGACATCAAGCGCAGTCGGGGGGCGTCCCTCGCCGAGGCAACCAAAACAGTCTACCCACCACCCCGCCCAGACCGGAAATCCGGGTCCACCGGGCCCGGTGACGACTTTTCGGCGTACTCCGGCGGGGATCCGCCGACGCCTAATGAAAATGATTGTCGATTCAGTTAGAGTCCCGCCTCGTGACCGCCACTCACCTGTTCCGCCGCCTGATCCCAGCGGCCGGACTCGCGCTGCTGACCTGCCTGATCCTGCTCGTTCCCCGGTACGCCGGGGCTGCCGGCCTTGCCGCTTCCGGTGGTGTTGGCCTTGCCGATGCGGCCGGTGCCGCCGGTGCCGCCGAGGGTTCGCCCGAGGTGCTGCGGGCCGTGCACACAGACGTGCTGCACACGACGTACGACGGCTCCGCGCTGCGGCTCGCGAGCCGGATCGGCGTCGGTGAGTACCGGGAGGCGGATCCTGCTGGGCTGGTCTTCAACGTGGAGGACCGCGGCACGGCCCGGGTCGAGCTGCCGGACCTGCCGGCGTTCGCGTTCCTCGGGCAGCCAGGGGAACCGGTGTGGATCGCGCCGGAGTCCCAGGATCCGGAGCTGCTCTGGCCGGGCTGGGACACCGAGACGATTCCTGCGGGTGCGCTGCGCGGTGACGCGGTCGATCTGACGCTGGTGTCGACCGTCGGGCCGGGAGCCGTCGAGGTGTTCTTCAACTACGACGAGTTCAGCGGGGCTGCGCCGCGCCTGTTCAGCTCGGTCGATCCGGCGTACCGGACGGTGCATCAGCCGGTCGGGCGGCATGTGCACGCGAACTGGGCGTTCAGTCAGCTCGGGACGTACACGCTGGTCTTCGATGCGAGCGCCAGTACGGCGGACGGGCGGGGGCTGAGCTCGGGGCCGATCGCTTACACGTTCGTGGTTGGTCCGTACGAGCCGCCGACCACTCCCCCGACGACCCCGCCGACGTCTCCACCCACTTCTCCGCCGACCAGTCCGCCTACCCCCACGCCGACCTCGCGTCCGACCTCGACGCCCACCGCACGTCCGACCGCCACGCCGACTGCGCGTCCGAGCGTGTCACCGACCTCCCGCCCGAGCACGTCGCCGACCTCGGATCCGAGCGTTCCACCGGGCCCGACGGCCGCACCAACCGCCGGCCCGACCCAGCCGGGCACAACTCCCCCGCTGGCGCCCTCTGACGAGCCGATCCGCCAGGGTCCGCTTGGCGGCGGAGGATCCAAGAGCACGTCATCCGCGCTGCGCCCGTGCGTCACCACCAGCACGCCCCTCGGCTCCACCGGCTCCGGGGCAACCGCCGGCCCCGGATCGACCGCCGGTCCGACCGGCAACCCGACCGGCGGACCCACGGGTGATCCGACCGGCAACCCGAGCACCCGTCCCACCGACTCGACGAGCACGCGCCCTCCCGCCAGGCCGACGGTGAAGCTCAGCACCGGGCACGCCGACTTCGCCGTACGGATGGAAGGCGGCGGACTGCGGTCCCGAGTGAAGGACGGCACCCGCGGACCTGTCGTCTGGCGAGCCCCCGAGGACGTAGTCGTCGAACTGGGAACGGCCGCTGAGGCGACCGCTCCAGGCGGGGCATTCGGATTCCTCGGCCCGGCCGGGGCGAAGTTGTGGCAGATTCCGCAGACCCAGAAGGACGGCGTCGTCTGGCTCGGCTGGAACACCGAGGAACTCACCGCCGCTCAGGTCTCCGGCGGTTCGGTGAACTGGCGACTCGACAAGGTCACCGGTCCGGGGCGGGTCGCGGTCTTCGAGTTCGACTCGTTCGGTCAGCCGAAGCTCGTGTTCAACAGCGGCGACGGTCTGCCCGACACCACGAGAGTGCCGCTCGGCACCCATGCCCACGGCAACTGGACGTTCACCAAGCCAGGCAAGTACGAGCTGACCTTCACCCACACAGCCACCCTCACCACCGGCCACACGAGCTCCAGCACCCTCACCTTCGCCGTAGGCCCCCAACAACCCGCCGGCGGCGCTCCCGCCAACCAACTCCCGCCAAGCGACCTCCGCGCCGAGCAACTCCCGCCGGGCAGCGCACCGGCCAACCTCCCGCCGACCGGCGACGCCCCGCCAGGCGGCGCAGCGGCCAACCAATTCCCGCCCGCGGCTGCTCCTTCAGCACCCACCGCCGAGACCCCAGGTACAGGAACGCGAAGCGCGACCAAGCCCAACACCTCAACACCCGACTGCCGCCTGGCCAGCACCGGCGCCGACGCGACCTTCGGCTGGATCGTCGGCGGCGCGGTCCTCCTGGTGATCGGCACCGTCCTGCTCGTCGCCACCCGCCGCCGTCAGGACGCCCCACAGAAGCCGGAGCACACCTCATGAAGGCCTTCAGCTCAGCCCGCGCCCCGCGCCGGCGACCAGGACCCCCAGTTTGTGCACCGTCCAGCCACGCATCCCGCCGTTCGGCGACTGAACCGTGCTCAAGGACGTCGCTTCCGCGAGCGTCCGAAGAAATCGCTGGCGTCCGAAGAACCCGAGGCTATAGCGCTCGGTTCTTCGGACGCAGACCGATTCTTCGGACGCTGTCCGGCCCCACTCTCGCTGCGGCCCTCCTCGCGGCATCGGTCCTGCTGACCTCCTGCTCATCAGCGACCAGCGGCTCCAGCGGCACGATCAACGTGGTCACCACCACCGAGATCCTCGCCGACCTCGTCCACCAGGTCGGCGGCGACCGGGTGACCGCGTCCTCCCTGGTCCCCTCCGGCGGCGACCCGCACTCCTACGAACCAACCCCCTCCGACGCCAAGCGAGTCGCCCGCGCCGACGTCACCTTCACCAACCACCTCCTGCTCGAACCCCAGTCCCTCATCAAGACCATCGACGCCAACGCCGCCGACAACACCCCGAACGTCTCCCTCGCCGAGGCTGCCGAGTCCTACGGCGCCCACGTCATCCCCCTGGTCGAGAACATCGGCCTCGACGTCCTCTGGCTCGGCCTCCGCGTCCGCGGTACCGGCAAAGCCCTGGGAGCAACCCGTACGTCGTCCGTCCGCCTCACCGCCACCAAGGTCGACGGCCCAGGCCACCTGGTCGCCTACCTCACCGAGTCCCTCGGCCAGCCCGACCGCTACTTCGACTCCTCCGACGGACTCACGCCGGCGGACAGTACGACGCTCCCGCCCGCCGCACACACCCACCTGAACTGGGCGTTCACCAAGCCCGGCGTCTACCGGCTCACTCTCGCCGCCGCCCTCGAGCCCGCCGACGGCCAACCGCCGAAACCGCTCGGCACCGGCACGTTCACCTTCGCCGTCGGCGTCGAACCGCACGCCGTACGCCCGGCCAACGGTGGTACGGCGACCGTCCTCGCCGAGGGCCACACCGACCTGACCGTCAACCTCGACACCGGCCACCTGTCGGCGTACTCGGACGCCACGAAGGTCGGCGCGGCGCAGTCCGAGGTGATCCCCGAGCGTGTCGTCATCGACGTACCGAACAAGGCCCTCGTCACCGTCCCCGACGACCCCCGCTTCACCTTCCTCGGCGCGGCCGGCACGCAGATCCATCAACTCCCGCAGGCGGTCCTCGGCAAGCACGTCCACGGCGAGATCGACCCGCACCTGTGGGAGGACGTCGCGAACGCGAAGGCGTACGTGCAGCTCATCCGCGACACCCTCACCACCGCGGACCCCGACGGCCGGCAGGTCTACCAGGCCAACACCGCCGCCTATCTGCGCGAACTCGACGAGCTCGACGGCTTCGTCCGCACCCAGCTCGCCACGATCCCGCCGGAACGCCGCCAGCTGATCACCACGCACGACGCGTTCGGCTACCTGGCCGCGGCGTACGGCCTGACCGTCGCCGGGTTCGTCGTGCCCAACCCCGCCCAGGAGCCCAGCGTGGACCAGGTCCGCAAACTCTCCGAAACCATCCGCAACCTGAAGGTCCCCGCGGTCTTCACCGAGCCGAACCTCGCCCAGCGCGCCGCCGTGCTCACCCAGGTCGCCCACGACCAGCACGTCCAGGTCTGCAGCCTGTACGGCGATTCGTTCGACCAGCACACCCGCTCGTACGCCGGCATGATGCGCCACAACGCCGAAGAACTCACCCGCTGCCTCGGCGGCCCCCGATGAGGGCCGTCATCGCAACAACCCTCGCCCTGCTCGCGACGGCCGCCCCAGCCGCCGCTGCGCCGCGTGCCGACGCCGCCGACCCGGCGGTGATCTCCACCGGCCACGTCGACCTCGGCCCACACTTCGTCAACGGCAACTGGACCGTTGCCCTCCGCGACGACACCGTCCAACCGGCCGTCTGGCGCGACCTCGACGACGTGGTCCTCCAGGCGAACGACAAGGCCAAGATCGCCGTACCAGCCGACCGTGCCTACTCGTTCCTCGGCAAACCAGGCGAACAACTCTGGGTCATCCCGCAGGTCCAGCAGCCCGGCGTCATCTGGCCCGGCTGGAACACCCAGGACCCAGAAGTCGAAGCCCAGGTAGTCCGCGAAGTCACCTGGTCGCTCGACGCCGTCGACGGCCCAGGCGCTTTCACCCTCTTCCTCAACTCCGACTTCGGCCGCCCCACCCCCGTCTTCGACAGCCGCACCCCCTACCCCCAGCAAACCGGCATCGACGTAGGCACCCACGTCCACGGCAACTGGACCTTCACCCACCCCGGCACGTACCGCCTGAAGATCACCATGACCGCCCACCTCGAGAACAACACCACGGTCAAAGACCAACAAACCCTCACCCTCCAAGCAGGCGAGACGAGCACCCCCACCCCCGCAGGCGAGCGAAGCGAAGCCGTCCAGCCGCGCGCCGGCGAGCGAAGCGAGCCGATCCCGGCGACCACCCCTTCCTCTCCAACAAGCGCCGAAGCGGCGAGCACCACAGGCAACCTCCCCGGCGCAATCGCCGCCGGCGGAACCCTCGTACTCCTCCTAGTCCTCGTCTACTTCGTCCGTCGCAGGAGGACCACCAAATGACCCTCCTGAAAATCACGAACGCAGCGGTCCAGCTCGGCGGCCGTGAGGTCCTCCACACCGTCGACCTCCACCTCGACGAAGGCGAACAACTAGGCCTCATCGGCCCCAACGGCGCCGGCAAGACCACCCTCCTCCGTGCCGTCCTCAACCTCCTCCCGACCACCACCGGCACCATCGAGATCAACCACCAGACACCGGCCCAGGCCCGCGGCACCATCGGCTACGTCCCGCAGCGCCACGACTTCGTCTGGGACTTCCCCGTCGACGTCCGCACCGCCGTGACCACTGGCCGCACCCACCTCACCGGCTGGCTCCGCCGCCCCACCCGCACCGACCGCGACGCCACCCAGCAAGCCCTCGAACGAGTCGACCTGCACGACCTCCACCGCCGACCCATCGGCGAACTCTCCGGCGGCCAGCGCCAGCGCGTCCTCGTCGCCCGCGCCCTCGCCGTACGCCCTCAGCTGCTCCTTCTCGACGAACCCTTCACCGGCCTCGACGTCCCCACCCAAGAGGCCCTCACCGCCCTCTTCCGCCGGCTGACGAAAGAGGGCACCGCCATCCTCATGACCACCCACGACCTCCCCGCGGCCGCCGACACCTGCGACCGCCTCTGCCTGCTCAACCGCACGGTCGTCGCCGAGGGCCCGCCCGACCAGCTCCGCGACCCCGCCATCTGGCTCGAAGCGTTCGGCGTCAAGCGATCCGACCAGCTCCTGCACAGCCTCGGAGTACGACGATGATCGAGTTCTTCACCGAGCCCTGGCAGCACGTCTTCATGCAGCGCGCCTTCCTCGTCGTCCTGATGTCCGGCCTCGTCTGCGGCGTGATCGGCACCCACGTCGCCCTCCGCGGCATGGCCTTCATCGGCGACGCCGTCGCGCACGCGGTCTTCCCCGGCATCGCGATCGCCTTCGCCCTGCACACCAGCCTGGTCGTCGGCGGCATCGTCGCCGGCCTGGTCACCGCCCTCGCCGTCGCCGTCTTCTCCCAGAACCGCCGCCTCAAGGAGGACACCGTGATCGGCGTCTTCTTCGCCGCAGCGTTCGGCCTCGGCATCGTGGTGATGAGCACAGCACCGGGGTACGGCGGTTCGCTCGAGTCGTTCCTGTTCGGCTCGGTCCTCGGCATCAGCAGCGGCGACGTGCTCACCGTCGGCGTGGCCGGCGCGATCCTCCTGCTGATCACCGGCGGACTGCACAAGGAGCTCGTCACCGTCGGCCTCGACCGCGAGACCGCCCGCGCGGCCGGCCTGCCGATCTTCTGGCTCGACATGGCCCTGTACGCGATGGTCACGGTCGCGATCGTCATCTCGATCCAGGCCGTCGGCAACATTCTCGTGCTCGCCCTGCTGGTCACGCCCGCCGCCTGCGCCCGCCTGCTGACCGACCGGATCGGCGTGATGATGCTGATCGCGCCGCTGATCGGCGCCGGGTCCGGCCTGGCCGGGCTCTACCTGTCCTACGCGTTCGACCTCGCCGCCGGCGGGTTGATCGTGCTCACGGCCACCGCCGTGTTCGTGGCCTGCTGGGTGTTCGCGCCCCGGCACGGCCTGCTCAGCCACCGTCGCCGCAGCGCGACGGTCGTGGTTTCCGTCCACCCCTGAAAGGAAAGTCCATGCGCAAGCCAACGCGCGTCGTGCTGCCCGCTGTGGCAGTGCTCGCGCTCACCGGCCTGGCGGTCCCCACCGCCCAGGCCGCACCCCGGGTCGTGCTCGACCAGGGCCATGTCGACGTCGTCGGGATCGCGTTCGAGGACGGCGCGTTCGACCTGCACGTCCACGACGAGGAGCACGGCGCCGAGTACGCGCCGTCCGAGGTCGAGCTGGTCGCGAAGCCCGGTGCCGAGATCGCGGTGCCGAGCGACCCGGCGTACGGGTTCCTCGGTACGCCGGGAGGCCGCGTCTGGGTCCTGCCGCAGGTGCAGGACCCGGAGCTGCTCTGGCCCGGGATCGGCGCCGAGGAGATCGCCTCCGGTGTCTTCACCGGTGACGCGCTGAAGGTCGACGTGGTCGGTGTGACCGGCCCCGGCGACGTCAGCGTCTTCACGACCGACGCGTTCGGTACGCCGTCCGTACTGGTTGACAGCGGCAACGGTCTCCCGGACCGGATCAACACCTCCGCCGGTGGTCACCTGCACGCCAACTGGGCCTTCGAGGCACCGGGCAGGTACCAGGTGAAGGTCAAGGTGACCGGCACGCTGGCCGCGACCGGCAAGAAGGTCACGTCCGCCGTCGCCACCTACTGCTTCAAGGTCGCGCAGTGAAGGGCCGGGTGTTCGCCGGTGCCGCCGCGGCGGTGCTGATGACGCTCGCGTCGGTCGCTCCGGCGCACGCCGCGGTGACGATCTCGTCGGGGCACGTCGACGCGGCCGACGTCGACTGGACCGGTACGGCGCTGACGCTCGACCTGCGCGACGGCACGGTCACCCCGAACGTCGACCGCAACCCGGCGGACGTCGTACTGAACGCCGTGTCCGCGAGCCGGACGACGGTGCCGTCGGGTTCGGCGTACTCGTTCCTCGGGACGCCGGGATCGCCGGTGTGGATCCTGCCGCAGACCCAGGCGGCGGCGATCGTCTGGCCGGGCTTCAACACCGAGGGCGTGCCGTCGGGCGCGCTGCAGGGCAACTCGCTGAACGTCCGGCTCGTCTCGGTGACCGGTCCGGCCCAGGTCAGCGTCTACACGACCAGCTCCCTCGGTACGCCGACGGTCTGGTACGACAGCGGCAACGGGCTGCCGGACAACCGGTCGTTCCCCGTCAACACCCACGCCCACGCCAACTGGGCCTTCGAGGCCGCCGGCACGTACACGGTGGTCTTCGAGGCCACCGGTACGACGGCCGCCGGCACCGCGGTGTCGAGTGGGCTGAAGACGTACACCTTCACCGTCCAGCCCTGATGCTCCTGCTTCCGTCTCCCGCGCTGCAGAGCGGGAGACGGGAGCAGGCCCTAAGGTCGAGGTATGAAGATCGTCTCGCTGCTCCCGTCGGCGACCGAGATCTGCTTCGCGCTGGGCGCTGGGGACGAGGTCCACGGCGTCACCTTCGAGTGCGACTACCCCGCGGCCGCCCGTGAGCGGCGGATCGTCTCCACCACGAACCTCCCCTCTGGTCTCACACCGGCCGAGATCGACGCCGCCGTCCGCGCACGAGCGGCCGCCGGCGAGGACCTCTACAAGCTCGACCGAGACGCCCTCCGCGCGGTCGACCCCGACCTGGTGATCACCCAGGACCTGTGCGCCGTCTGCGCCATCGACGTCGACGACGTCGAGGAGGCGCTGTCCTACCTGGGCTGCCAGGCCAAGGTCGTCACCACGGACCCCCACGACCTCACCGAGGTCCTCGAGTCCATCAAGCAGATCGCCCAAGCCATCGGCCGCCCGTCCGCGCAGCTCACCGAAAGCCTCCGCAACAGACTCTCCGAAGTACAAGAGCAACCTCGCACAGAACAGAAAATGCTAGTTCTGGAATGGACCGATCCGCCGTTCGCTCCCGGGCACTGGATTCCCGAGATGGTGGAGGTCGCCGGCGGGGTCAGCGTGCTGGGGTCGGCCGGACTGCGCTCCGGGCGGACGACCTGGCCGGCTGTCGCGGCGGCTCGGCCGGAGGTTGTCGTCGTGGCGCCCTGCGGCTTCGGGCTGGACGAGTCGGCGCGCCTCGGCAAGGACCTGATCGACCAAGGCCTGCTGCCCGACGTACCGGTCTGGGCTGTCGACGCGAACGGCTACTTCGCGCGCCCCGGACCTCGCCTGGTCGACGGCGTGGAGGCCCTCGCCGGGATCCTTCGCGGTACGGCGGTCGACCCCGAGGTGGCCCGGCAGATCCGTTAGTTTCGTCTGCGTGCTGATCACCCTGCTGGTTCTTGCCGCCGCCCTGGCCGCGCTCGCCGTCTGGGCGAGGACCAAGCGTCAGCGCTTCTTCACCGCACGCGCCCAGGCAGCCCAGAGCAAAGGCTGGGCTGAAGCCCCGATGGACCCCGCCCTCGAAGGCGTCGCCAACCGCATCCTCACCCCCGGCACCAACACCCGCCTGATCGCCGGCCAGTACGCCGGGTACGAGTTCCGCGCCTTCGACCACTCCCACGCGACCACCAGAACCAGTACGTCGACCAAGCTGCACGTGGTCGCCGTACTGCTCCCGGTCGTCCTCCCGTCGATCGCCGTCACCACCGACAACCCGATCGCCCGCACCCTGCGCGTCCCCGACCAGCAGCTCGAGTCCGGCCACTTCAACGACACGTTCGCCGTCGAGTCGCCCAACCAGCGCTACGCCTCCGCCGTCGTCCACCCGCAACTGATGGAGTGGATGCTCCAGCACCCCCACCTGCAGTGGTGGATCGACGGCCCGTACCTCGTCACCTGGTCTCTCAACTGGTGGACCGTCGACAGCGTCAACGCCGCCCTCGACGACCTGGCGGCCGTCGCCCAGCAGATCCCGCCGTTCGTGCTCGCCGACTACCGGCTGAGCTGAGTCCACACCTCGCGCAACGCCCGCGCCGCGTCACCCTCCAGCCCAGCCGCATCCAGCGTCTCCGCGAGCTCGTCGAACTCCGGGCCCCACCGCCAGGCCACCGCGCGCAGTTGCTCCGGCAGCCCCGGGTCCTTCAACGACCCGCCATCGGCGCGCGTGTGCTGCGCCGTCAATGCGTCGGTCACCCCGTGCTTGGCCGCCAGCTGAAATGCAAGCACGGCCAACGCCGCTTTCCCCTTGTTGTACAGCGCGTACGACGACTTCGCCGCGCTCGCCGCGCCGGGCTCCGCGCCGACCACCATCGGCGTCACGGACGTCCCCGCCCACAACCCCGCCGCCTGCTCGGCCGCTTCACCCGAGAGCATCAGGTGCGTCGGGCTCGGACCACGGGTCGGCGGCGGACCGACCACGCCGGCGTCCACGAATGTTGCCTTAGGCAACGCCTCACGGGCGCGCTGCAGCGACTGCGGCGACAGCGGGTTCGCCTCGATGTAGATCCCCGCGAACCCCGACCGTCCCACCTCCTCGGCGATCGCGACCGCGCCCTGCGGCGCACACGAGCACAGCACCACCTCGGCGCCGCCCACCGCCTCGTCGTACGACGAACCGATCAGTCCCGCCGCCTCGGCGCGCGCGACCGACGCCGTACTGCGTCCTTCCGGCACCCAGTGCACCTCGTGCCCGGCCGCGACCAGTTGCGCGGCGAGCTGCGACCCCATGGCTCCCGGATGGAAAACAGCGACCCGCATCTGCGGCGTCCTCTCTCGAGTGGTCAGTGCTCCCCAAGATAGGCGAGTACGGCGAGCACGCGCCGGTGCTGCTCATCGTTGACCAGCAACCCGAGCTTGCCGAGGATGCTGCCGATGTGGGTCTCCACGGTCCGCTCGGTCAGCCACAGCCGCCGGCTGATCCCCACGTTGGTGCACCCCTCGGCCATCAGCGCGAGCACCTCCCGCTCCCGCGCCGTCAACGCCGCCAGCCGATCCTCAGCCCGCGACCGCCCGATCAGGCTCTCGACCACCTCCGGATCCAACGCGGACCCACCGGCAGCCACCCGCTCGAGCGCATCCAGGAACTCGTCGACCGCCAGCACGCGATCCTTCAGCAAATACCCGAACCGCCCGCCGCTCACCAACTCGGTCGAGTGCCGCGTCTCCACATGCTGCGACAACAACACGATCGCCAACTCCGGATACAACCCCCGCAACCGCTTCGCCGCCCGAGCCCCGTCATCGGTCAACTCCGGCGGCATCCGTACGTCGATGATCACCAACTCCGGCGAGCTCTCGGCCACCGTCGCCACCAACGAATCAGCATCCCCAGCCAACCCAACGATCTCGTGCCCCGCATCCACCAACAACCGAGCCAACCCCGCCCGAAACAACGCGGAATCCTCCCCGATCACGATCCGCACGGCGACCTCCTCGCCCGCGGCTGCGCCGCGAGCATCGGCGGGGAAAGAGGGGGAGGTGGGGCCGCCCACCCCGGCTGGCTTCGCCGCCGGACGACATCCACCCGCGTCCCGTGGCGGGCCGCCCGCCCCGGCTCGCTTCGCCGCCGGACGACATCCACCCGCGTCCGGTGGTGGGCCGCCCGCCCCGGCTGGCTTCGCCGCCGGACGATCAGCTTCCGCACGGGAGCACCACCTCGATCGCGGTACCTGCGCCGACCGGGCTGTGCATCGTCAGCGAACCGCCCAGCGCCACCACCCGGTCGGTCAATCCGCTCAACCCCGACCCCGGCCTCGCGCGCGCTCCCCCGCAGCCGTCGTCCTCGACCCGGATCCGCACGTCCTCCACCGATCGCGTCACCTGGACCCCGATCCTCGTCGCCTGGGCGTACTTCGCCGCGTTCACCACCGCCTCGGCCGCCACGAAGTACGCCGTAGTGACCAACTGCTCCGGCAACTCGTCCCCCACCACCTGCAACCGCACCGGAATCGGCAGGTTCCGCGTGATCGCCGCCAGCGCGGCCGGCAACCCGTCGTCCAGGCTCGTCGGCCTCAACCCATGCGCGATCTGCCGCAACTCAGCCACCGCCGTTGCCAGCTCAGCAACCCCCTGGTCGAGCACACCATCCACATCGACCGTCCCATCAGCCAGATGCCGCTGCGCCAACCGCAAACTCATCCCCAGCGCGACCAACCGCTGCTGAGCCCCGTCATGCAGATCCCGTTCGAGCCGCCGCCGCTCGGCATCCCCCGCCTGCACGAGCCGAGCCCGACTGGCCTCGACCTCCCGCAGCGCCCCCGCCAACTCCGCCCGCAACCGCGTGACCTCGACCAACGAAGCCGCCGCACTCGCCACCACCCGCAGTACGGCCGGACTCACCCCCGCAAGGACCCCGATCTGCAACCCACCCAGCATCACCGGCACCACCTCACCACCCACCGGCTCCCCCGCCGTATCGACAAACCCGGCAGCCCCCGGCACCAAATACCCCACCCGCAGCGAAGGATCCCGCAACGCCTGCCGCAGCACGGCCTCCAGCTCCTCCGGACTCCCCTCACCAGCGTGAATCCGGTGCTGCAACTCCTCCAAAGCCACCAACGCAGCCCGCCGCGGCGGATACAACCGCCGATCCACAACCCGCCGCAACCACGCCCGCAGCGGCGCCAACACCAACGCACACACCGCCGTCGCCGTCGCCGCGGCGACCGCCGACCCGCGCCCAACCACCAGCCCAAGAGCAAGAGCCGACACCGCGTACGTCGCCAGCAACCCCACCAGCACGATCGCGTACGTGACCGCGTCAGCAACCGCGCGGTCCACGTCGTACAGGTCATGCCGCAGCACAGCCACCGCAACAGCCACGGGCAGACTCACCAACGCCAGTACGCCGGTCACGGTTGCGACCGTCCCCGACTCCCCCGCGACCACGATCTCCGCCAGGCACACGAACGGGTAGCAGACCGCCACCACTCCGGCGATCGCCAACCACTTCACCTGCGCCCGCGCCCGCCCGCTCGACCGCCGGAACCGCACCACCACGGACGCCGCCGCGACCAGCACCAATCCCAGGAAGACGCCGAACACCACCTCACTGAGCACCCGAAGCCCGAACGGCAACGGCGCGTACGGCCGCGCCCACCCCTCCAAAGGCGCCAAGAACGGCGCGGCCGCGAACGCCCCGAACACCTGCTGCGCAGCACCGAGCAGCACCAACCCGACCGGCACGACCCGCCAGCGCGGGCTGATCAGCCGCCCGTCCGGGAAGTAGAGCAGCAGCAGCGCCACCGCGACGAACAGCCACCAACCACTCTCGTCCAGCCAAGCGACCACCCGACTGTCCAGCGGCAACCGGCCCGGCTCGGCCGCCACGACCTCGTAGTACGCCGACCGCACGGCCAGAAACGCGACCAACGCGCCGATCACACTCAGCAGAAGCCCGACGACCGGCTCCCGCCGAGCCACCAGCAGACCGAGTACGGCGAGGCCGGCCGCCAGCACCCCGAGCGGGACCACGGCCGCCGGCGCATCCATGGCGAGCAGCAGCCACCCACCGCCCACCAGCATCGTCGCCACGAGCAGGGAGGTGCCGACTGCGAGCCCCCACGGCCACCGCATGACGTCACTGTAAGTCGCCGGCGCGCGAAACGGCTCCGAGTCAGCACGGAGATCTGTTCCCGTACCAGCCCGGATCCGTCACCCCACGCCTGGCGGCTTCGCTGGAGGGGCCAGATTTCCCCGTGGCTTTGGGAGGCCCACGATGTCCACCTCGACCATCAGGACGGAACTCGGCAGCGACCCGGTCACCCGGCGTCGCGTCGGGATCGTCTCGCTCGCGCTGACCGTCACGGCGCTGACCGCCGTACCGGGCGGCCTGCTGTGGCCGGAGCCCGCCGGCGGCGGCGAGACCTACACGTACGCCGACATCCAGCCGCTGCGTGACCGCTGGTGGGGACTGCTGGTGTTCCTCAGCGCGGCGCTCGTTCTCAACGTCCCGGCCCAGGCGTTCGCGACGTCGCTGCTCGTACGGCGGCGCGGAGCCGCTTGGGCCACCACCGGCGGCGTCCTGATGTGGATCGGCACCGCCCTGTACGCCGTGGGCGGCGCCGGCTGGGCCGCGGCGTACTACTTCGCGACCGCGCCGGGAGTCGATCCAGCGGCCGGCGCCTCGGTCATCGACCGGATGGCCGAGGACTCGCTGCACCTGTTCGCGCCGATGATCACCGGCGCGCTGCTGGTCGCGGTCGGCACGCTCGTCCAGACCGTGGGGTTGTGGCGCTCGCACGCCGTACCGCGCTGGATCCCGCTGGGTGCCGCGACGATCGCGCTCACCTTCATGGTCCCCGGCAACGGCGTGATCGGGCTGGTCACCGCGCTACCGATGACCGCCGCGGCCATCGGTATCGCGTACTACGCCTGGCGGGCCGTCCGATGATGTGGGCCCCGTGGCCGTTCCTGTTCTGGCCGGCGCACTGGGACCACGGACGGCTCGATCAGATCAGGCCCTGCCCTCGAACAGGCTGGTCACCGATCCGTCTTCGAAGACCTCGCGGATCGCGCGGCTGATCAGCGGAGCGATCGACAGCTCGGTGAGCTTGTCGAACTTGCGGTCCTCCGAGATCGGCAGCGTGTTGGTGACGATCACCTCGCTGGCCTGGCAGTTCTTCAGCCGGTCGACCGCCGGACCGGACAGGATCGCGTGGGTGGCGGCGATCACCACCCCGGCGGCGCCGTCGGCGTACAGGGCGTCGGCGGCCTTGGTGATCGTGCCGGCGGTGTCGATCATGTCGTCGACCAGGATGCAGACCCGGCCGGCGACCTCACCGACGACGCGGTTGGCGACGGTCTCGTTCGGCCGGTCGATGTCGCGGGTCTTGTGGATGAAGGCCAGCGGCGCGTTGTTCAGCCGGGCCGACCACTGCTCGGCGACCTTGATCCGGCCGGCGTCCGGCGAGACCACGGCGAGCTGCTGGTCGCCGTACTTCTCCCGGACGTAGTCGGACAGGATCGGCAGCGCCATCAGGTGGTCGACCGGTCCGTCGAAGAAGCCCTGGATCTGCGAGGTGTGCAGGTCGACGCAGATCAGCCGGTTCGCACCGGCGGTCTTGAACAGGTCGGCCATCAGCCGGGCCGAGATCGGCTCCCGGCCGCGGTGCTTCTTGTCCTGCCGGGCGTAGCCGTAGAACGGCAGCACGACCGTGATCCGCTTGGCCGACGCCCGCTTCAGCGCGTCGACCATGATCAGCTGCTCCATGATCCACTCGTTGATCGGCGAGGTGTGGCTCTGGATCACGAACGCGTCGCTGCCCCGGACCGACTCCTCGAACCGGACGTAGATCTCGCCGTTGGCGAAGTCGTACGCCGAGGTGGGCACCAGGCCGGAGCCGAGCTGCTCGGCCACCTCCTCGGCCAGACCGGGATGGGCCCGGCCGGAGAAAACCATCAGGTTCTTCTCGGTGGTTCGCTTCATCCCGCTCATCGCCACTTGCCTCCCGTTACGCCTTGTCGCCGGTGGTGCCCGGCTTCGGCTTCGCTTCGGCGACCGGTTCGTCCGGTGCGTCCGTTGCCGCGTCGGCCGGCGCGTCTTCCGCCGCCTTCGCCGTCTTCGTCCCGGCCCGCTTGCGCGCGACCCAGCCCTTGATGTTGCGCTGCCGCCCGCGCGCGACCGCGATCTCGCCGGGGTTCACCGGCTGGTCGATGGCCGACCCGGCCGCGATGTACGCGCCGTCGGCGATGGTCCCCGGCGCCACCAGCACCGAGTTGCTGCCGACGAACGAGTAGCGCCCGACGGTGGTGTGGTGCTTGTTCACCCCGTCGTAGTTGGCGAAGATCGTGCCGGCGCCGATGTTCGCGCCCTCGCCGATCGTCGCGTCCCCGGCGTACGACAGGTGCGGGACCTTGGCGCCGTCGGCGATCGCCGCGTTCTTGGTCTCGACGAAGGTGCCGATCTTGCCCTTCACGCCGAGCGACGTCCCGGGCCGCAGGTACGCGAACGGGCCGACCGAGGCGCCCGCGCCGATCGACGCGCCGGAGCCGTGCGTCCGGATGATCGAGGCGCCTTCACCGACCTGTACGTCGGTCAGCGTGGTGTCCGGGCCGATCACGGCGCCGGTGGCGACCGTGGTCGCGCCGTGGAGCTGCGTGTTCGGCAGGAGGGTGACGTCCTGCTCCAGCGTGACGGTCCCGTCGACCCACGTCGTACTCGGGTCGACGATCGTGACGCCGGACCGCATCAGCGTGTCGAGGGTGCGCCGGTTCAGCTCGGCGCGCAGCGTGGCCAGCTGGACGCGGTCGTTCACGCCCTCGGTCTGCATCGCGTCCTCGATGACCCAGGCGCCGACCCGCTTGCCGTCGCCGCGCGCGATCGCCAGGACGTCGGTCAGGTACAGCTCGCCCTGCGCGTTGTCCGTGGTCAGCCGGCTCAGCCCGTCGCGCAGCGTGGCCGCGTCGAAGGCGTAGATCCCGGCGTTGATCTCGTCGATCTGGCGCTGCTCGGGAGTCGCGTCCTTGTGCTCGACGATGCCCGCGACCGTGCCGTCGGGCCCCGGCAGGATCCGGCCGTACCCGGTCGGGTCGGGGACGCGCGCGGTGAGCACCGTCACAGCGTTGCCCTGCTTGTCGTGCTCGGCGATCAGCTCCAGGAGCGTCTCGGCGGCCAGCAGCGGGACGTCGCCGGAGGTGACCACGACGGTCCCGTCGAAGTCGGCCGGTACGGCGGTCAGACCGGCCCGGACGGCGTCGCCCGTCCCGAGCTGCTGCTCCTGGACGGCGGTCCGGACGTCGGCGTCGACCTCGGCCAGGTGCGCCTCGACCTGCTCACGGCCGGTACCGACCACGACGACGAGGTGCTCCGGCGCGAGTGCACGCGCGGTGACGACCGCGTGCCCGACGAGGCTGCGCCCGCCGATCTCGTGCAGGACCTTGGGGGTCGCGGATTTCATCCGGGTCCCCTGACCGGCGGCCATCACGATGACCGCCGCAGGACGGTGGGAAGTCACGCGGTCTTCTCCTCGGGTTCCCTACGAGTTCTGGGCGAGTTCGTGCGTGAGCGCCGCGAATCGAGCGCCCGCGCAAGCGTACTTCCTCACTGTGCGAGGGTTCGCAGCGCATCCACAAGCTTCTGCTCGCCGAAGCCGGTGTACTCGAGCATCAGGCGCTGCTGGGCGGGCACGTTGTACCCGCGCCGGGCGACCTGGAGGTAGAAGTCGGTGACCGCCCGGAGGCCGACCTGCTTGATCAGCTGCTCGACGGCCAGCCAGCTGATGTCGTCACTGTCCGTAGCGTCGTACTCGTCGTCGGCGGGGAGCCTGACCAGGTCGCCGAGGGCTCTCCTGCGGATGTCGTCGCGGGCGGCCGAGACCTGCTTGCCGCGACCGGTGGCGATCAGCTGCAGGCTCTCGGCGTACTGGGCCAGGCCCTCGGCGAGCCAGCGCGGAGCCTCCTCGCCGAGCCGGACCGGGAGCAGGTGCATCAGCGCGTGGCTCAGCTGGGCCGAGTCGAAGCCGGCCTGAGCATCCGGCCGTACGACGATCCAGCCGCCGACCGGGCGGCCGTCCGCGGCCGGGCTCGGGATGGGCTGGACCCTGGCCGGCTCGTTGCCCTTGAGGGTCGGCGGCAGGTCCGTCAGTACGCCGGGCTCGCGCATCGCGACGAGCATCGGGACGATCTGCAGGTGGCCCTTCCACAGGGTGCGGATCTTGCGGGCCATCGCGACCGTCTCGTCGGCCTGCCGGTCGGCGTACGCCAGTCGCCCCTGGTCGACCACGACCAGCACGTTGCGGCGCTTCACCACGTCGATCGGCCCGTAGTCCCACGGCTGCCGGCCGGACCCGATCGCGCGATCGAGGTCGTTGTCGTCCACGAGGAACAGGCGGCCGTCGCGGACCGTGTAGGTGTAACCCACGTCCGTCGCCGCCTGCGCCAGCCGGCTCCCGGAGATCTGGTACCGCATGCTGACGCGGAAGGTCCCGGTCGCCAGGCCGTACCGCTTGACCGCCTCGTAGTTGGTCCACACCTCGGCCCGGCGGTAGGTCACCGTCATGCCGAGCTTGCGCATGTTCTCGAACACCTGCCGCTGCTCGCTCCGAAGCTCCGGCGCGACGTCCCGCAGGAACCCCTGCAGGTTGTTCTCCTTCACCGCGATCCCCCGCCGAGCCAGAATCGCGTCCACCGCCGCTCCCAGCCGCGGGTCGACGTCACCGCTCGCACTGGGCCGCACCTGCTGCAGCGTCGCCCCACCCATCGCCTCAGCAGTCAGCGAAATCCCCCGCCCGGCCGAAGGCACGCCAACCCACAGCCCGCCCCCGACGACCACCATCGCCACCACCACCGGCCACACCGCAGGCCCCTCGGCCACGACCCACCGCCGCACCGCCGCCCACAACCCCGGCATCCCAACCCTCTCCCAACCAGCGACCCCGCGCGTCCCCCATGGTCGCCCAACCCCGGCCCACCCACCAACTCCCCACCGAGATCCACGCCCCGGGGGCCCACCAAGCATCAGGCGCGCGAGCCCGGACCGCCCCCACCAACTCCCACCGCGCGTCGGGCGCTCAAGCCCCGCCGCCCACCCCGCACCACCATCCCCCCGGGGGTGATGCTGCTCCCGCCTACTACTGTCTTCCGGCCGCCGCGACCTCAGCCATCAGCAACCTCACCGGCCGCATCCCCGCCGACCTCAGCGCCGTACAAATCACCCGTTCGCCTTCACCAACCCGGTCTCGTACCCGAGCACCACCAACGCCACCCGATCCCGCAACCCCGTCTTCGCCAGGATCCGCCCGATGTGCGTCTTCACCGTCGCCTCCGACAGCGTGAACAGCTGCGCGATCTCCTGGTTCGACAACCCCCGCGCGACCTCCACCAGCACCTCCCGCTCGCGCGCCGTCAGCTCAGCGAGATCCGGCACCTCACGCTCCTCGTCCGGCAACGCACCGGCGAAGTGCTCCAGCAACCGCCGCGTCGTACTGGGTGAAACAACAGCATCCCCCGAGTGCACCTGCCGAATCGCCGACAACAGATCAGCCGGCGGAGTGTTCTTCAACAAGAACCCAGCCGCCCCCGCCTTGATCGCCGCAAACGCGTACTCATCAAGATCGAACGTCGTCAGCACGATCACCCTAGGAGCCGAAGGCAACGACTGCAGCTGCCGCGTGGCCTCCACCCCATCCAGCCGCGGCATCCGCACATCCATCAGTACGACGTCCGAAGCCGTGACGCGAAGCTTCTCCAGCGCCTCACCACCGTCCCCCGCCTGCCCCACCACCCGCATGTCGGCCTGCGAGTCCACCAGCATGGTGAACCCGGCCCGGACCAGCTCCTGATCGTCCACCAGGAAGACCCGGATCACGCCGTCGTCGGTCTCGCTCACGCTGCTGTTCCTCCAGCTAGGAATCGCTTACTGGTCAGGCGGTCCGGCGTACGGGAGCTTCGCGACCACCTCGTACCCGCCACCCGCCTTGGGCCCGGCGTTCACCGTACCGCCGGAGATCGAGGCGCGTTGCCGCATCCCGACCAGTCCGTGCCCCGGGTCGCTGCTCGGCGCGACCCCGCCGCCGCGGCCGTCGTCGGTGACCACCACGGTCAGCATCTCGCGCCCGAAGTCCAGAGTGACGGAGGTCCGCGCGCCCGGCCCGGCGTGTTTCAGCGTGTTGGTCAGGCCTTCCTGCACGATCCGGTACGCCGTCAGGCCGAGCAGCGCCGGCAGGTCCCGCGGCGTCCCGGTCACCTCGTAGTCCACCGTCAGCCCCGCCTCGCGCACGTTCTCCACCAGCTCGGGCAACGACGAGACCCCGGGTTGCGGCCGCGGCTGATTGGGGTCGAGCTCGTTCTGCTCGTCCTGCTTGAGCAGCCCGAGCATCTTGCGCATCTCGGTCAGCGAGGCCCGCCCGGTGTCGCCGATCGTGGCCAGCGCCTTCTTCGCCTGCTCGGGCGACGCGTCGGCGGCGTACAGGCCTCCGTCGGCCTGGACGATCATGATCGACAACCCGTGCGCGACCACGTCGTGGATCTCGCGGGCGATCCGGGTCCGCTCGTTCGTCACCGCCAGCGTCGCCTCGCGATCGCGATCACGCTCGGCCTGGACGGCGCGTTCCTCCAGCTGGGCGACGTACAAGCCCCTCGTACGACGACGCTCGCCGAAGGCCCACACGCCGAACACGAGCGCGCCGAGGGCAACCATCATCGTGATCTGCTGGCGCCAGTCGGAGTTGGCCCAGTAGCGAGCGGTCGCCATCAGGACCCCGAGGCCGCCGATGCCGAGCGCGATCCGGCTGAACCGCACCTCGCCGTACACAGAGATCGTGTACAGCGCGACCAGCAGCCCGATGTTGCCGGGTTGCAGCTCGATCCCGGCCAGCCACTGCAGCACGGCGATCGCCGAGACACCGAAGAACACCAGCTCGGGATAACTGCGCCGCCAGATCAGCGGCACGAGCAACGCCAGGCTGACCACGCCCGCGAACTGGGCCTGCGCCAGCGACAGAAACCCGAAGAACAGCGTCAGCCCACCCGCCAGCAGCAGGTCGAACGCCTTGGACTGCGGCGAGACCTGCCGAGCCATGAGAAACCCCGTCATGCCGGCCAGCGTACGGCGGACTCACGCCCAAAACGTCGTGCCACGGGCGGATCTCCAGGTCCTACCGGGGGCCGACGCCCGGCTCCTTCAGCTCCCGACTCCCCGGCATCCCCGCTCTCCCGGTTTCCCGGCATCCCCGCTCTCCGGTTTCCCGGCATCCCCGCTCTCCCGGCGCCGCGGCTCCCCGCTCCTCCGGGTTTCCCCGCTCTCCGGTTCCCGGGCGCCGCGGCTCGCGCTTCCTCCTCGGAGGTCAGGGGTTGGGTTACTTGTGCGGGCGAGTCGACAGCGTCGGCTTCGCCTCGAGACCGGCGAGTCCGTTCCAGGCCAGGTTCACCAGGTGCGCGGCGACGTCCTGCTTCTTCGGCCGGCGCGCGTCCAGCCACCACTGCCCGGTCAGCGCGACCATGCCGACCAGCATCTGCGCGTACATCGGCGCGTTCTTCGGATCCAGCCCGCGCCGCTTGAACTCCTCGGCCAGGATGTGCTCGACCCGCGTCCCGACGTCGCTCAGGATCGAGATGAACGACCCGCTCGACGACCCGACCGGCGAGTCCCGGACCAGGATCCGGAAGCCGTCCGACGAGCTCTCGATGTAGTCCAGCAGCGCCAGCGCCGCCTGCTCCACCAGTTCGTGCGCCCGGCCCGCGGTCAGCGACGCGGTCACGGTGTCGAGCAGGCTGCGGACCTCGCGGTCCACCACCACGGCGTACAGGCCTTCCTTGCCGCCGAAGTGTTCGTACACGACCGGCTTGGAGACCTCGGCCCGCGCCGCGATCTCCTCGACCGACGAGCCTTCGTAGCCCTTCTGCGCGAACAGCGCGCGGGCGATGACGATGAGTTGCTCGCGACGCTCCGCACTCGTCATCCGGACCCGGGTGGAACGTCGTGGTTTGGGTTCCGTCACGTCGAGATCACGTCTGCATCATGCCGTACGCCGGTGCCGCGCGCCGGGAGATTTCCGGCCGCGCACCGGATTGTGACCGGGCGTCCGTCGTACCGGCCGGTCGCCCGGCGGCCGTCGTACCGGCTCGCCTGACGACCGTCGTACCGGCTGACCTGACGGCCGGCGTACCGGACGCCGGCCGTGCGTGCGCTGCGGACCAGCTCAGGCCGCGACCTTGGTCCGGCGACTGCGCGCCGCCCTCTCGGCGGCCTTCTCGGCCGCCTGCTCCTCCGCGCTCACCCGGCGCGCCTCGAGCCGCTCCGGCACCGGCCAGCGCACGTCGCTGACCCAGCCGCGCTTCTCGAAGAACCAGATGCACCGCGCCGAGGTGTCGAGCTGACCCTTCAGTACGCCGTGCCGCGCGCAGGTCGGGTCGGAGTGGTGCAGGTTGTGCCACGACTCGCCCTGGCTCAGGATCGCCAGCCACCAGACGTTGCCCGACTTGTCCCGGCTCTTGAACGGCCGGTCGCCGATCGTGTGGCAGATCGAGTTGATCGACCAGGTGACGTGGTGCAGCAGCGCGATCCGGACCAGGCTGGCCCAGAAGAACGCGGTCAGCGCGCCCTCGATCGACCACGACCACAGCCCGCCGATGAGCGCCGGCAGCAGCAGCGAGACGAGTACGAGGAACGGGAACATCCGCGACACCTTGACGATGTCCTTGTCCTTCAGCAGATCCGGCGCGTACTGCCGCTGCGGGGTCTGCTCGGTGTCGAACAGCCAGCCGATGTGCGCGTGCACGAACCCCTTGGTCAGCGCGCCGAGCGTGTTGCCGTACTTCCACGGGCTGTGCGGGTCACCGTCGCGGTCGGAGAACTTGTGGTGCTTGCGGTGGTCGGCCACCCAGCGCACCACGGGCCCCTCGATCGCCAGCGAACCGGCGATCGCCAGGGCGTACTTCATCGGCCGGTTCGGCTTGAACGACTTGTGCGTGAACAGCCGGTGGAACCCGATCGAGATCCCGTGCCCCGCGACCGTGTAGAACACCACCGCGATGACGATGTCCCGCCATCCCAGGAAGCCGCCCCACGCGATCGGTACGGCGGCCAGCACCGCCAGGAACGGGATCCCGATGAACAGCGCGAGCGCCACCTGTTCCCAGACGTGCTTCTGCTCACCCCCGAGGGTTCCGGTGTCGACGTCGAGCTCGTCGGCCTGCGCGGCGCGGGCGGGCGCCTCCGGTGCTGCCACGGCGGGTGGAGTCATGTCGTGTTCCCTCAGGTGGAGGACGGCTTACCTACGCAACCGTAACCTACGGAGCCGTAGGTAAGGAACCCCTACGCGTGTCGTGCGCCCCACCCATGGCAAACTGTCCGCACGCACCAGCGGTCCCCCGTGGGGTAATCGGCAGCCCGCGAGACTTTGAATCTCGAAGACCAGGATCGAAACCTGGCGGGGGAGCAATTGTTTTGAGCGGGACGGTTTCCTCCCACGCGGTGCTACGCCCGCTCCTTCGTCGCGGGCTCCGCGCCGCTCCCGCCCGCCCTGGGGTGGGTGCGCATGCTTGCGCCCGCTTCCTGTGCGCGCTGCCGCGCTTCCTGTGCGGCGCTAGCGCGCCTCAGCACGCGCTGGCGCGCGAGTACCGCGCTACCGCGCGATGTTGTCGGCCGGCCACCCATGGGCTCACGGCCCTACCGATCCACACGACTCATGCATCCTCCCGATTGCAACCCGCTGAGATCGGCCGGCAAGTTCGGCGCGGCGTACCCACGCCGAAGGCCGCGAAACCGAGCGGGCGGCACCGGCCTCAGAGGTCGGGGAAGTTCCTGCCTCGGAGTACGCGGCGTGCCCGGAATCGCGGGCTCGTTGTACTGCCGAATGAGGACCGACATCAGGTTCGTCACGGTGTCCGGCGGCACTGGTCGGCCAACCCCGGTCGTGAACACATGATCTCCCCCGAGGCGAGGCGGTCCACTACACCGAACACGCTCTGACCATTGGCGTCCCTGCCGATCGGATCATCACCGAACCGCAGGCCACCAACACCGGCGAGAACATCGTCCTCACCCGAGCAGCCCAGCCGAACGCGGGTTCGCGAGCCCGCAGCCGATGCCGTCCGAGGTCAAGCACGCTACGAGCACCTGGTCGACCACAGGTACGCCGCCCGCCTCCTGTAGCTGTCCTCCGCCGACTGATGCACGACACTCGTCCGCCAAGTGATCTGCGACAGCCGGAAGCACCGATCGCTGCACATGAGTGCGTTGGACGGCTACCCGAGAACTTGGCTGAGCACCTGCTCGCGGTCCTCTCCGGTGGCGTCCGCCAATCGCTCCACCAACCTCGTGGCAAGGCCGTACAGAGCGTGCACGGCTGCATCCGGACCAGGGTGGGCGTGGGCCGCTTCTTCCAGCCAGTTCAGCTCATCCGCGTCGTTACCGGCCCATCCAGCCCGCATCGCCTGCTGAATCGCCCTCCGCCGGATGCGATCGCCCTTCCTGGCCGCGTCGCGGGCGGAACGTTTCTCCGAGGGACTTACGACGGGTCGCTCAGTCATGGCCTGAGTATCTACCGCACATCCGCATGTGCATGCGTCGCCTGACACCCCAGGTGCTCGCCAGACTTCAAGCCTGTCGCGGATCAACCGGCGGATCACACCAGGCTCCTGCAGCTCTCTGCCGAGTTTGGCGCTTATGGATCAAGGGCGCGCCTTCGGCGCGCGGCCCCGGCCTGCGGGCGGCGCTGGGGCGCCGTCCTCGCCGGAGCCCAGCAGCAGGACGCTTCCCCGTCGACGCGATCCCACCTGCCACAGACCGACGTGCCTGGCGTCTGACCGCCGGTTAGCCCCGTCCCCCTGGCCGCTCGATCGTACGGCCACCACGACCCGCATCAAGAGCCCAGAGGCGTCCCTACGGGATCGGCAAGCCGACTCTTGACACGCGCCGCGCTGACCTGGTTTGGCAGCTATCAGGGGGCCGGGGCCAGAATGGCGAATTGAGCTGGCGGCCGCGGCCGTGAAACCGTAGGGAGTACACGAATGGTTGTGATGAGTGCAGCATCTGTTCTGGGTGACCTCGCCCCGGCGATTGTCGGCCTGGCGGGCATCATCACGACTTACCTAGCTGGTAGCCGAACCTTGAAAAACGACCGGTTGCAACGTCACCACGACCGGGTCCGGGACGTGCTCATTAATGCTCTGGAAGCCGTCGACACCGATTTTCGCCGCGCGGCGACCAAAGCTGGGTACTCACCAGGTACTGGGGCGATCGAGTTAGATAACGAGAAGCTGCGGCGGACGATGACCTTAGTCGACCTCTACGCGTCCGATGACGTGCACGAAGCGTTCCTCGCATGCATCAAGACCTCTCACGAGATCGGCTCAATGACCCCTCGGCGGTCGTCCTCTGATCCCATGACCGATGAGGCAACGGGGCTCTTTCTCCGCTTCCGAGAACGTCGCCTTCGGTTGCGGGCCGCTGTGAGAGCTGAGTTCGGATTCAAGAGCCGTCGCCAGCTCCCGAGGGCATCTGAGCGTGAGTCCATCATTGACCCCGCCAACGCGGTCACTTGATCAGGTTGCTAACGGATTTGCTAACAGGAACCGTGGACGGCGGTGGACAGTTCGCGAAAGTCCGAGCGGGTTTCACGCTCAGCACCGGCCACATCACGGGGCTCGGTAAACCCCGATCGACAACGGTTCAGCAACTTTGAATCTCGAAGACCAGGATCGAAACCTGGCGGGGGAGCAAGTTCACGTGTTCTGGGGTGAGGGTTTCATCCCACACGGCGCCACGCCCGCTCCCGCAGCCGGCCCGAGTCCGCTCCGGCCAACGGCCGAGGGCGTACGGCTGACGGTGTACGACTGACGCCCTTTGTCCCCACTGATCCCAATTGTGACGAGTGGGCGCCGTACATCGCGTTAGTCGTCCCAATCGGCGTCAGCGGACCGCCTACTCCTCAGGCGAACCTGCGAACACCCGGAGGACATGCCCGTCTGGGTCGGCGACGCGGAACTCGCCGTCGTCGCCCGCGTACGGCATCACGATCTCGGCTCCGTGGGCGGCCAGCCGGTCGTACATCGCCGCGGGCTCGCTGACGAAGAGCGCGAGCCACGTCCCGGGCTGGCCTTGGCCGTTCACGCACAGATAGATCTCGTGCTCGTCCCAGCGGATGATGCCGAAGTCGGCCGGCTCTCCGAACGTGCCGAGGAGTTCGAAGTCGAGGACCTCTGTGTAGAACTCGATGCTGGCGTGGAGATCGGAGACGTTCAGGATCGGGTTGATGTGGACAAGAGCCCCACCCGTCGAACCCGGCATGAGCTGCTCCTTCACGGTCGTTCTTGCTGAACATGGGCATGGACGGGCTACTTCGGGTACGGCGGGTCGACGAGTGCCGGCTTCGGCGGAGCCGGCTGTGCGACGTACAGACCGAGGATCGCGAGCGCAGCGGGAAGCGCCTCGATCCCGATGAGCAGGAGGTGCGACGAGCCCGGCAACAGGCCCTCCCCCATGTACGCCACCGCCGCGCAGCAGGCTGCGGCTCCGAGGCTGGTGCCCAGGCCGGCCTTCTTGCGTTGGAGCAGGAGAGCGAACGCGATGCCCGCGATCGTCAGTACGCCGAGGGCAAGCACGATGCTGAAGATGAGGATGTAGCCGTGGGGGTCGTCATAAGGACCGGCTAGCACCGACTCGATGAGGATCGGCTGGGCGATCGCGACCGCGGCCGTGATGAGGGCGGCGGCCAGGTTGGCCGGCCAGAGGGATCGGCGAGCACGGCCGGCGAGAGCAGGACCAGGGCCGCCTGGCCATCGGGTCATGGGCGCATCCGGGCGGCGAGTGGGCGGATGGTCATCCGGCTGAGTGTCCGGCCTGCTTCAGGTTCGACTGATGAGGCCCGGCGAGCCAGTCCTGGGACAGGCGGGAATCGAACGGATCCTCGCCTCGACTGAGGGCGTCGACGTACGCGCGGTCGGCGGCCAAGCGGGCCGCCACCTCGGTGCCTTGGGCAACCGATCCGTGGCCGGGAACAACGACCTCGGCGTAACGAGCCGCCTCGGCTAGCCGATCGAGGGCCGCCTCGTACGCACCCACCTGGCCAGGGCGGCGTGCGTCGAGAAGCGGGATCAGTACGTCGGACAGCATGTCGCCCGCGACCAGGACGCCGCGGTCGGCGAGCAGGATCGCGGCGTGGCCGGCGGCGTGAGCCTCGTGCTCGATGAGCTCGCCGGGTATCGGTCCCCCGTCGGCGGGCAGCGGGGAGACGAGCGCGACCAGGTCGAGCGGGATGTCGGGCGCACTCTCCGCCGCCATCGCCTGCGCCCGCTCTCGAGCACCCTCGGCGACCTGCGCGCAGCCAGGCGTGGCGTACCGCGGCACCTCGCCGTACCGGGAATGCCACAGCAGGTGGTCCCAGTGCGGATGCGTGGAGAACCCGGCGACCACAGGGATTCCGAGCCGATCGATGTCATCGGCAAGCTCGTTCAGGTCCGCGCCGGAGATGCCGGGATCGACCAGGACCAGCCCGCTCTCCCCGCGCACGACGACGGCGTTGCTCCACACCCACTCGCTCTGACGGACCCACACGCCGTCGGCCACCTCGTTCAGCATCAGCTCACTGTGTCAGGAGATTCAGTACGACGCGAGGCACGACGCTCGACGCCGGCGGTCAAGTCAACCGACGGCTGACAGCTGCTGATCAGTCCTTGGTGTCCCACTCGTAGTAGTCCGGCTCGGGGTCGACCGGGAAGCGGACCGCGTTGATGGTGGTCGAGCCGTCGAGCCAGGCTCTGGAGATTCTGTGGCCGCCGTCCATCAGGCGGCCGTCGGACGAGAGGATCACCGGGTAGCGGAGGTCGGCCTTCTCGATCAGGCCGGCGTGGCGGGCGACCATGCGGCAGGTGACCGGGCCGTCGCCGAACCAGCAGTTCTCGTCGAACTCGCGAATGTCGTCGATCGGTACGGACTCGACAGGCAGGCCTTCCGCGAGCTTCCAGAGGCGTTCGGTCCAGAAGAAGGCGCGGCCGCCGGGGACGGGGCGGGAGTGTTTTTCGGGCATCACACCATCATCGGCTCGGCCGCGGCCGGACGCTCGTGAATTTGCTGGGGCGGTACGACGTACTGGCAACGTCGGCGCCCGGACGCTGCGGGCCGACTTCGGCGCAGGAGATTCACGGCGATCGGGCGCTCGTTCGTCGACGGGGGAACTCAGTAGCCGGTGGTGCCGTCGATCAGTTCGCGCATGGCGTCGAGGTGGCCGAGGTGGCGGGCCGTCTCCTCGATGAGGTGAACGACGATCCAGCGCAGCGACACCAGTTCGATGCCCTCCGGAGCCCAAGCCTCCAGGTCGTCGAGCTGGTGGTTGGCAACGATCTCGCGGGATCGCGCACACTGCTGGTCGTACTCGTCCAGCAGTCGATCGAGCGAAGCATCCGGCGGCGGCTCTGAAGGCTTGAAAGGGACTTTGCTGCCTGCCGTTTGGACACCGAGGAAGCTGGTCTCGAACCACCCCAGCTCGACATGCCTGAGGTGCCCGACCAGGGTTTTCACGGTCATCCGTGGAGATGACGGCAGTACGGCGAGCTCGGCCTGCTCTTCGGACAGACCCGCGCACTTCAACCTGACCGTGGCCCGCTGGCGGTCCAACCAGCCCGTGAGCATCTCGCGTTCGTCAGCCGTGGCAGGCGGAAACTGGCGGGTCACCTGACCGATGCTAGGGGCTCGTCTGATCGCCGAAAGTCAGCTCGAGGGCGATCTACCGGTTGTCGCCGCTTCCGCCGAGGACCGCACGCTGCTGCCGGTCCGCGAGCTTCGCGATGTTGAGTTGGGCGACGTCGTCCAGCGGGATGTCGAAGTGGTCCGCGATCACCGCGACATACCAGAGCGTATCCCCGAGCTCCTTCGTCAGGTCCTCGACGTCCCACTGGGCGAAGTCGCTGCCCTGGTCCCGCACGATCTTCTTCGCCTTCTCGGCGATCTCACCCGTCTCCCCCACCAGCCCGAGCAGCAGGTGAAACACCTCGTTCGGCTTGTCCTTGGGCGCAGCAGTCCGCAGCGCGGCCTGCTGGTACTCGTTCATCTCCACGGCGTCACCCTAGGGCGTACGACGCTCAAGCCGAGGACGTGAGCCCCTCGGAGAGGTCCAGCAGGAACGGCGAGCCAGGCCTGGTTGGCTTCCAGCCGCGTCTGAGCGCCAGCTGAATCGCGCCGGCGACGACCGACGGTACGACGGCCTCGGGCGTTCCGCCGGCCCAGTTGCCGGCATGCGGCCGGTTCGTTCTGACCACCAGAGTGCGGCCCGAACCGTCGACATGCTCGACCGCGAACGTACATGGCGACCAGACGAGGCCCTGGCTGTACGTCGGTCGCTTGCGCAACCGCCAGCGGTAGGTGACGCCGTCGACGACGATCGTCCGAGACCCCTTCTTCACCAGCGCCATGTCAGCCGTTCTGCACGAAGCCGAGTCCGTTGCCGTGGTGCGCGGTGAACCACTTGGCGGCGGCCGCAGCTGCCCGTTCGGGGTCCACGTTGTCCATGCTGATCCCGTCCGGCGGAGTGGTGTCGATCTGCGCATCCTGCGCGCGGACGCCGCTGTCCCAGTTCAGGTTCGCCGGGCTCCAACCACCGCGAAGGCTGCTGCCGTCGTAGTCGACGCGGAGCGTGTCCCTGATCCCTCCGCCCACCACGAAGTCGTGGGAGACGATCATCCACGGCGTGCCGTCAGGATCGTCGTGGTACCAGTCGTGCAGGCCAGGGACGAGCGCGGAAAGGTCATCGAAGAAGACCTGTTCCGCTGCAGTTGGCTCACGCTCGGGCACAACGAGAGTCTGGCATGCGCTCAGGCGCCGGGAGTCAGTAGTTCGGTCAGCGGTGGTCTGATGTCGGTCGGGTAGAGGCCCAGTTTGTCGAACTCGCACGGCGCCGCTCAGAGCAGCTTGAAGCTGTTGTCCGGGCGGTGAGCTTCGGCCTCCGGGCCCGAGAGGAGTGGGGTGCCGTTGACGTCGGTCATCAGGAAGTACCACGCGGGGCGACCGTTGTGCTGGCCGCTCCAGAGGAGGCGGTCGATGCGGGCGGTCAGGGTGGTTTCCTCGGTCAGCTCTCGTAGCGCTGTAGTTTCGGTGGTCTCGCCGGCTTCTACGTGACCGCCGGGCAGTACGGCGTACTGATGGCCAGGGCAGGCGGAGCCGGCCCAGTCGGCGGCTTCGCACATGGTGCAGGCGCTGCCTGGCTCGAGGCGCAGGTAGCGCTTGATCAGCAGTGCTCGACGGCCCTCGACGACGACGGCTGCTGCCCTGGGAATCACCATGTGGAGAAGGCTCTCAGAGGCTCCGACAGAAGCCCAGTTCCGTCGAACGTCGCCAGCCGAGCGACTAGCGGCGGTGGGCGAGTGCCGTCAGGAGAACCGCCAGCGCTACTCCGCCGGCCACGAACGTCCGCGGCTTGCGCAGGACGGCACGATCTCCCTCGCTGCTCAGAACCGACCACCGGGAGCGGGCCGAGAGCGCGGACCCCACGGAGAGCACCGAGCCCGCGGAGAACGCGGACAGCGTCGAGCCGACCGAGCCGATCGACAGCGCGGAGCCGACGGAGCCGACGGAGCCGATGCTGAGCACCGAGCCGGCCGACCCGATCGACAGCACCGAGTCGCGGCTCGCGATCGACAGGAACGAGTTCTCCGACCACACCGACAGGGCCTTCTTCACACCCCGAGTGTGGCACGAGCCGCAGGACGATACCTAGGCTCTGGTGCATGCGCCACTGGTACAAGCTGAAGGACGTCTCCGAGGGCACTGTCCTTTACCAGTCCGACCTGCGGATACAGGTCTGGGCCTACACCGTGAGCCACAGCCAGCTGCTCCTGCGCGGCGACACCGGCAGTGGCCGGGTGGATCTGCTGTTCAAGAGCGTCGACGCGATGAACATCGGGACGTCGTACGACGGCCTGACGGTCCGCCGCTCCCCCACCGGCCTGCAGCTCGAGACCGCGGGGCGCGTCGATCATGTCGTCGCCCACGCGTTCGGGTGGCTCGTGGACGACGGGGACCTGAAGATGCGGACGAGGCTCGGGGTGTACGTGCCCGCGACCGACCCGGACCGGCTGTTCGGCTCGTGATCGTCCGGTTCACCTCACCGGCGCGAGCGCGGCGAGGACGAGCTCCTTCGCGGCGGCGACAGTCGCGGTGAACGTCGACGGATCGCGACCGATGCGTTCCGCGCCCGCCCGCATGGCGCCCGACAGCAGTTCCACCACGAGCTGTACGTCGCCCACGTCGCGGAACTCGCCGCTCGCGACACCGTCCCGGACGACTTGCTCGACCCCGGCCACGATCGCGTGGAACGGACCCTCCGGCCCCTTCGGCACCTCCGCGACCAGTAGCGCGGAGCCCGGGCGGAACATCAGGCCCAAGGCCTGGTCCGTCGACGACTCCAGAACCACGTCGATGATCTCGCGCAGCCGGTCAGAAGCAGAGTCCGACGTGCGGGCGACGATCGCTGAAACGCGCTCGACCGTGGGCCGGCTCGCGCGCTGGGTCAGCGCGAGGACCAGCGCGCCCTTGTCGGCGGCGTAGTTGTACAGCGTGTTGCGCGCGAGCCCGGCTCGCGCCGCGATGTGGCCCATAGTGATCGAGTCGTAGTCGCGTTCGAGCAGCAGCTCACGCATCGCCTCTGCGAGGTCGGTCCACACCAGCTCGTGGTGCTGCTCGATGCTGGCTCCCCGGATCCGTGGCATGCGGGCATCCTCTCCTACCGGACGCCCGACAGCTGCGGGTTCTCCTGGTACGCCGAGGTGAGCTTGACGCTGCTGAGCCGCCAGCCGTCCGCCGTCCGGACTGCCTCGTTGTCGTAGAAGCCGACCACCAGCCAGCGGTTGGGGCCGTCCTCGACGGGCAGCCAGTGCTCGGCGCGGACGTGGGCGTGGATCGTCGCGCGGTCGCCGTCAATTGCGACGACCGGGCCCGTGATGGCGTGGTGCGTTGCGACGTACGGCGCGAAGGCCGCGCGCAGGGTCTCGACGTAGTCGGCGAGCGGCACGGTCATCGGCGGGATGTCGGCGACCGACCCGAAGTCGAGCGTCAGCGGGTCGGTGAAGACGAGACCGGGCAGGTCGGTGAACTCCTTCAGGTCCGCGATGTCGGCGTACCGGCCGAGCAGTTCGACGAGTTCGGCGCGATCGTCCGAGCTGTTCATGGATGAGCCCTTCATTAGGGTTTACGACTATCTGTCGTAAACGATACGACGCTTCGTCGCAAAAACCAAGAGCCGAGAAAACTGTTGCGGAAGGCAAACATCCCCGAAGTACGACCCTGGTCGTACGCCGACTCCATGCCGTGGTCCGACGAGAACGCGGCCGCGGATCACTAACTTCTGGAGGGTGGCGGGAACACCCCCGCCGACCAGCCCCCGGAGGACACCGATGACCATCCAGACCGGCGAGCTCCCGCTCGGCCGTTTGCCGCAGGACGCCGCGACCAGGACGGCGATCCGCGCCCACGAGCTGCGGAAGATCTACGGCCACGGCGACACCGCGGTGGCGGCGCTCGACGGGGTCTCCGTCGACTTCGGCGTCGGGCGGTTCACCGCGATCATGGGTCCGTCGGGCTCCGGCAAGTCGACGCTGATGCACTGCCTCGCGGGCCTCGACACCCCGACGTCCGGGCAGGTCCTGCTCGGCGAGACCGAGCTGACCACGCTGCCGGACGCCGAGTTGACCCGGATCCGCCGGGACCGGATCGGGTTCGTGTTCCAGTCGTTCAACCTGCTCCCGATGCTCTCGGCGAAGGACAACATCCTGCTGCCGCTCGAGCTCGGCAGCCGCAAGCCCGACCAGCAGTGGCTCGGCACGCTGGTCGACGTACTGGGTCTGCAGGACCGCCTCACGCACCGCCCGTCGGAGCTGTCCGGCGGTCAGCAGCAGCGCGTCGCCGTCGCCCGTGCCCTGGTCGGCCGCCCGGAGGTCGTCTTCGCGGACGAGCCGACCGGCAACCTGGACTCCCGCTCCGGCGCCGAGGTCCTCGGCTTCCTGCGCCGCAGCGTCCGCGAGTTCGGGCAGACCGTCGTGATGGTCACGCACGACCCGCTCGCGGCGTCGTACGCCGATCGCGTGGTCCTGCTCGCCGACGGCAAGCTCGCGGGCGAACTGCTCGAGCCGACGCCGGAGTCCGTGCTCGGCGCCCTGCGGCAACTGGGGGCCTGACCGTGCGACGCTCCATCCTCTCCTCGCTGCGCGCCCACCTGGGCCGCCTGATCGCCGCCTGCCTGGCGATCGTGCTGGGGGTCGGGTTCGGCACCCTGGCCCTGAGCGTGCACGCCTCGGCGTCGCACGGGATCGACGAGACCATCGGCAAGTCGAACGCCGGCGCCGACACCATCGTCGAGAGCGACCGGCGCTCGATCGAGCCCAAGGACGTGGCCGCGATCCAGAAGGTGCCGCAGGCCGCGTCGGTGGTCGTCGACACCGGCGCGTACCTGCAGGTCCAGTGGGCCGGTCAGGTCCGCCCGTCGTACCTCAGTGTCAAGGCGCTGTACGACACCTCGAAGATCGCCGGCCCCAAGGCCAGCCAAGGTCGCCTGCCTGACAGCACCCTCGAGATCGCGCTGCCGGCCCGGACGGCCGAGAAGAACAAGGTCGGCATCGGCAGCAAGCTCGACCTCAGCTCGTACGACGAGAAGCGCTGGACCGTGACCGTCGTCGGCATCCTGGACGACTCGACCAGCTTCGGCACCGGCTCGGCCGTGGCGACCGCGCAGTCGGTGAAGATCTTCGAGCCGCAGGGCTACGTGAACCAGATCAAGGTCAACGCGCAGTCCGGTACGGACCAGGAAGCCCTGGCCGCGGCGGTCAGCAAGGTCGTCCCCGGCTTACAGGTCTACACCGGCGCCGCCTGGATCGACCACGAGGTGAAGAGCTTCACCAACGGCATCGACGTGCTCGGCGGGGTGTTCGGCATGTTCGCCGTGATCGCGCTGTTCGTCGCCTGCCTGGTGATCGCGAACACCTTCACGATCGTGATCGCCCAGCGGACCCGCGAGATGGCGCTGCTGCGCTGCGTCGGCGCGTCTCGCCGGCAGGTGTTCTCCTCGGTGCTCGCCGAGGCGTCGGTGGTCGGCCTGGTCGCGTCCGCGATCGGTGTGGTCGTCGGGGTCGCGCTGTCTGCGCTCGGCCTGGCGCTGTCGCGGGAGTTCGACCTGGAACTGCCGCCGATCAGTCTGCACCTCGACCTGGTCTCGATCTTCGCGCCGCTGCTGCTCGGTACCGTCGCGACCGTCCTGGCCGCGATCGTCCCGGCCCGCCGGGCCACGAAGGTCGCGCCGCTGGCCGCCCTCCGTCCGGCCGACGCGCCGGCCGCGGCGTCCAAGCGTGGCGTCGTACGGATCATCTTCGGCTTCCTGCTCCTGGCCGGTGGCGGATTGTTGCTGGCGGCAAGTGCCGCGAGCGCGCAGGTCATCATCGGCGTGGCCGGTGGCGTGATCTCCTTCGTCGGCGTCCTGGCGCTCGGTTCGCTGCTGGTCCCGGCGCTGGTCCGGCTGCTCGGTGCGCTCCCGGCCCGCAAGGGCGGCGTACCGGCTCGCATCGCGGTCGCGAACGCGGTCCGCAACCCACGCCGTACGGCGGCCACGACGTCCGCACTGCTGATCGGTGTCACCCTGATCAGCCTGACCTGCGTCGGGATCGCGTCGGTGCGCAAGACGTTCGACGTGACGATGGACGGCGAGCACCCGGTCGATCTGACCGTCAGGACGTACGACGAGAAGCTGCCGGCCAGCGCCGAGCAGCAGCTCCGCGACATCAAGGGCATCACCCAGGTCGTCCCGATCCGGACCGTCGACGTGAAGACCGGCGAGCAGACGCTGACCATCACCGGCATCGACCAGGCGCGGGCCGGCTCGGTCATCCACAACCCGCAACTGGTCAACCAGTTGCGGCCCGGCGTCGCGCTGCTCGACCGGCCGACGATGAGCATGCTCGAGCTCACCGAAGGCGCGGACGTCACGCTCGTTGCTGCAGGCCACAAGGTCACGCTCAAGGCTCAGCAGGCGGCCGGACTGGATCCGATCACGATCACCCAGGCCGACCTGCAGAAGCTGGCGCCGGCCGCGGCGGTCTCCGGGTTCTGGCTCGCTTCGGACCCGAAGGCGGACGGGCCTGACGTGATCGACGCGGTGCAGCAGTCGCTGCCGACGATCAAGGTGCTGAACGTCGACGGCGGACTGGCCGAGCGCAGCAGCTACACGCAGATCTTCGATGTACTGCTGATCGTTGCCGTCGGCCTGCTCGGGGTGTCGGTCCTCATCGCACTCGTTGGCGTCGGCAACACCCTCAGCCTGTCGGTCCTGGAACGCACCCGGGAGAACGCGTTGCTCAGGGCAATGGGTCTGACCCGGCGCCAGCTGCGCGGGATGCTCGCCGTCGAGTCGTTGCTGATGGCACTGGTCGCGGCCGGTCTGGGGATCTTCCTCGGCCTGGTCTACGGCTGGACCGGTACGGCGGCGCTGATGAGCTCGCAGACCGACGGCAAGGTCCAGTACGCCGTACCGGTGACCCTGCTGGTCACGATCGCGCTGGTCGCGGCGATCGCCGGTCTGCTCGCCTCGGTACTGCCGGCGCGGCGGGCGGCGAAGGTCGCCCCGGCGGGGGCGCTCGCGACGGAGTAGCGCCTCCGGCACGTCACCGCACAGCGTCCGAAGAAACGCAATGCGTCCGAAGAACCGAGCGCTATCGGCCTCGGTTCTTCGGACGCATGCGAGAAGTTCGGACGCTACGCGGGGGTCAGACGAATTCGACCCGGTTCCCGTGGCCGTCGGCGGTGTGAAACCGCCGGCGGCCCGGGATCGTTTCGTTGTCCCAGGTGATCGGGTAGCCGAGCCCCTCGAGCTTCGCCGCCAGCGCGTCCAGGTCGTCGACCGCGAACGCAGGGTGCGCCTTCCGGGCCGGGCGGAAGTCCTGCTCGACGCCGACGTGGATCTCGGCCGAACCCTCCTTGAACCAGCACCCACCCCTTGCCGCGAGCAACGGTGGCTTCGCGATCTCGGTCAGCCCGAGCGCGTCGCGGTAAAACGCGCGGGCGACGTCCTCACCGCCGGGCGGGCAGGAGACCTGTACGTGGTCGAGGCGCATTCAGCTCTCCTTCCGGGCGACCGCGAAGATCCGGCGGAACGGGAGCAGCGTGCCGTAGTCGCGGCGCGGGTAGGCCTCGGCCAGGCGGGCGCCGTACTCGGCCTCGAACTCCGTGCGGAGATCGTCCGGAAGTGACTGCAGCACCGGCCGTGCGCCGGTGCCCTTCACCCATTCGAGGACGGCGTTGTCGCCGGGGAGGAGATGGTTGTACGTCGTCTCCCACGCGTCGACCGTGCACCCGAGCCCGCTGAGCACGTCGACGTACTCGGCCGGACCGGGGACGTCGGGGCGCAGGGACTTGTCGGCGGCGTACTCGGCGTACGGCGGTCGGCCGGCGAGCTCGCGCAGGATCGCGTGGGACGGCGCGTCGCCATTGCCGGGGATCTGGATCGCGAGCCAGCCGCCGGGCTCGAGCGCGCTGACGAACCCGGGCAGCAGGTCGAGCTGCTCGGGGATCCACTGGAGGGTCGCGTTGGTGACGATCACGTCGACGGACTCGGCCGGCGCGGACCAGTCGAGCAGGTCGCCGACCTCGAAGGTGAGCCGGGCGGCGACGGCCGGGTCTTCCCGCAGCTTCTCCGCCTCGGCGATCATCTCCGCGGAGCTGTCGACCCCGTGGACTGTTGCCGAAGGCCACCGATCGAGGAGGCTGATGGTGAGATTGCCCGGACCGCAGCCGAGGTCGAGCACGACGGGTCCGCCGGTCGTGTCAGCTTGATCGCCGGCGCCGGTCTGGGCGTCGCCCCGGACCGGGCCGATCCGGCCCACCAGGTCGGCGAAGGGGCGGCCGCGCTCCCCGGCGTACTTGCCGTACTGCTGGGGGTTCCACACCGGTGAGGTGCGCATCCTGCCTCCTTCATCCACGATCTCTTGACGTCGAGATACTTTACGCTCAGGAGTTGTCTTGATGTCAAGAGTCTTGACGGATACTCTCGAACCATGAAAGACGAGGTCGACCGGCTGATCGAGGCCTGGCGCCGGGAACGGCCCGATCTCGACGTCGCGCCGATGGAGGTGCTGTCCCGGGTCACCCGCCTGGCGCGGCACCTGGACCGCGCGCGCAGCCACGCGTTCGCGACCCATGGACTGGAGTCCTGGGAGTTCGACGTACTGGCCGCGCTGCGGCGCGCCGGTTCGCCGTACCAGCTCTCCCCTGGACGACTACTCAAGGAAACCCTTGTCACGTCAGGCACGATGACGAACCGCGTCGACCGCCTGGCCGCGCGCGGCCTGGTCGAACGCCTCCCGGACCCCGCGGACCGCCGCGGCGTACTGGTCCAGCTCACGACAGCCGGCCGCGACGCCGTTGACGCCGCACTCGCCGACCTGCTCACCCACGAGCGCGCCCTGCTGGCCGCGGTCACCGACAAGGACCAGGCCAAACTCGCCCGGCTCCTGCGCGAACTGGTCGGCCCGTTCGACCAGGAAACCCACTGACCGGTAACTCCGGAAACCGCGCCGAATTGTGCCGGAATAATCCGAAAAGACAGCGCGTCACTTAATACCCGTATCGATCGTTGCTAGTTGCAACCGGATCGTGAAGGTGCTGTAGCAGACGACTGTCGACACTGAGTCACCATGCGCACTAAGGTCCTCACTGTCGGTACGTTTTCGGCTACGCATCGTTGCGAACAAGGTGTCTTTCGGCGGCAAGAGGTGGTTCGCCGAAGGAGGTCGGTGGTGTCCGGGGCTCGGGGCCCGGACAACGTTGACCACAACGGGACCCGCTCACCCCAGTGATCGCGGCGTACCTCCCAATCACAGGGGATGGGAGATACGCCGCGATTCACGCGTTCAAAACATTTGATCATGTATACATTATTCGAATTGAACGTCAAAACCCCGATCGTTGCCCTCGGCCCGCTTCTGGCAGCGGTGCGCGGGAAGGGCTTCAGCTCTCCGCGCGTTCGGCGGCTTCGAGCCAGGCCAGTTCCAGCTCCTCGCGTTCGTCCTTGAGTTTGCGGAGGTCGGTGTCGAGCTCGGCGAGGCGGCCGTAGTCGCTGGCGTGGGTGGCCAACTGGTCGTGGAGCTTCTTCTCCGTGTCGGCGAGCTTGGAGAGCTGGCGTTCGATGCGGTTCAGGTCCTTCTTCGCCGCGCGGGCGGTGGCCGCGTCGACCGGGGTGGCGGCAGGAGCCGCGGCCGGCGGCGTACTGGTTTGTGATTGTGGGACCGGCGTAGACGCGGCGGGGGCCACGCGACGAGCAGGCCCGCCGGACTCGAGCTCTTCGAGGTACTGCTCGACGCCGCGCGGCAGGTGACGGACCTTGCCGTCGCCCAGGATCGTGTAGACCATGTCGCTGACACGCTCGAGGAAGTACCGGTCGTGGGTGACGACCACGACGACGCCCGGCCAGCTGTCGAGGAAGTCCTCCAGCACGGTGAGCGTCTCGACGTCCAGGTCGTTGGTCGGTTCGTCGAGGATCAGCACGTTCGGCTCGTCGAGCAGGATGCGCAACAACTGCAGCCGGCGCCGCTCTCCACCGGAGAGGTCGTTGATCCGCGTGGTCAGCTTGTCGCCGGTGAAGCCGAAGCGCTCCAGCAGCTGCGACGACGTCATCTCACCGCTGTGGCCGGCGAGCGCCGCCGTACGGCGAATGTCGGTGATGTGCTTGAGCACGGTCGACTGGCCGTCGACCTCGTCCAGCGTCTGCGAGAGGTTCGCGATCCGGACCGTCTTGCCCTGCTTCACCAGACCGGAGTCCGGCGCGAGCTGACCGGTCAGCACCTTCAGGAACGTCGTCTTGCCGGCGCCGTTCGGCCCGAGCAGGCCGATGCGATCCGCCGGGCCGAGCCGGAACGTCACGTGGTCGAGCATCACCCGGTCGCCGAACGCCAGGCTCACGTTCTCCGCGTCGAACACGTCCTTGCCCAGCCGCGACGTCGCCAGCAGCGACAGCGCGAGCTTGTCGCGCGGGGCCGGCTCGTCCTCGATCAGCGCGTTCGCGGCGTCGATCCGGAACTTCGGCTTCGAGGTCCGCGCCGGTGCGCCGCGGCGCAACCAGGCCAACTCCTTCTTCAGGAGGTTCTGCCGCTTGCCCTCCATCACCTGCTCGGCGCGAGACCGCTCGGCCTTGGCCAGCACGTACGCGGCGTACCCACCCTCGTACGACGAAACGCGGCCGTTCTGCACCTCCCACGTCTCCGTGCAGACCGCGTCGAGGAACCACCGGTCGTGGGTGACCACGATCAGCGCGCCCGCGCGGTCGACCACGTGCGCGGCGAGCCAGTTGACCGCCTCGATGTCCAGGTGGTTGGTCGGCTCGTCGAGGACCAGCAGGTCGACGTCGGTCAGCAGCAGGCGTGCCAGCGACGTACGGCGTCGCTCGCCGCCGCTCAGCGTGCCGATCAGCGCCTCGTGGTCGATCTCGCCGAGCAGGTGCTCCATGACGGAACGCGCCCGCGGGTCGGCGGCCCAGGTGTAGGTCTCGACGTCACCGAGCACGGCCTTGCTGACCGTGAGCGTGGGGTCGAGGTCGTCACTCTGGCCGAGGTACCCGAGTCGGAGGTCGCGGTTCTGGGTGACGCGGCCGCCGTCGGGCTCCTGCACACGGGCGAGGAGCTGCAGCAGCGTCGACTTGCCGTCCCCGTTTCGCCCGACCACGCCGACCCGGTCACCACGGCCGACGCCGAGGCTCACCTTGTCGAGCAGAACACGGGTTCCGAAGCCTTTGGAGACGCCTTCGAGATTGACCAGATTCGGTGCAGGGGTAGCAGCCATAACCGGACCAGCCTACGGGATCCGGTACAACGCTCCCGCCGCCACGTACAGGATCCGTCCGATGCTCAGGCTTCGCCGTCCACCCACCGGAGACTCGGGCTCGCGGGCTTCGCCCGCCTCGCCCCAGGAGAAGAGGAGTGAGTTCTCGGGAGCAGCACCCGGGCCGCCTGGACATCCGCAGCCCCCACCCGACCCCGCCCGGCCATCCCCAGCCCCCCACCCGACCCCGCCCGGACATCCGCAGCCCCCAACCCAATCCCGCCCAGACACCCGCCGCCCCCAACCCAATCCCGCCCGGGCATTCGCAGGTCCCGGCCCGGTCGCCGTCGTACACCTTGGGGTCGGTGAGCATGCCGACCGGTCGTCTCGCGCGGAGGGAACGAGCGACAGGAGGTCTCCGGGTCGCGTCGGCCGGCCGCGCCGCGGCGACGCTCACCGGGCGACAGGAAGCGGTACACCTCCTGTCGCCCGGTACCGCCTCTGCTGGTTCATGCTGCCCGGCGGTACGGCTACTGCTGGTTCAGGTGGAGCAGGTACTCCTTCAAGTTCAACGGGTTGCCGTCTGTTCGAGCGCGGGTGGGCGGTGCACCCGGGACCGGCCGGAACGAGTCGAACGTGGTGAGGAGGATGCCTTCGCCGTGGGTCAGACCGGGGAGTTGGGACTCGAAGGGGTGGACTCGGGCGGCTGGGATGAGGCCGGTGAGTTGGGCGTGGGTGGGCTCGATCTGGCTGGTTTCGACGGTTGCGTGGGACTCGGCGAGGCGGCCGAGGACTGGGGAGACGGCGTCGGGTGGGAGGTCCAGTTCGAAGTGGTTCATCGGTTCGAGGACCACCGTGCCGGCCTCGTGGAGGGCTTCCATCAGTACGACGGGGACCAGGCGGCGGAAGTCCGACGCGGTGGAGGTCACCGACGAGTAACCGGTGTGGGTCAGGTCGATTCGTACGTCGTCCACCTCCCAACCGTGGAGGCCCTGCTGCAAGGTCTGCCGGACGGTCTCCTCGATCGCCGTGTGGAACGCGCGCGGGAGGCCACCGAGCTCGACTCCCAGGCGGTAGTCGATCCCGGTCCCGGGCGAGACGCGGAGGCCGACGGTGCCGATCCACGGGTTGTCGGGCGCGCCCATCTCCCGTGCGGCGGCGCCGACGCCGACCGGGCGTTCCTTGTGGATCGGGCGGGTCTGGTCGAACGTCACCTCCAGCCCGTACTCCTCCGCGAGCAGGCTCGCGATCACCTCCTTCTGCACCTCGCCGTACAGGCTGACCGAGATCTCCTCGTCCTTCCGGACGCGGATCAGGGGATCCTGTTCGGCGAGCTGCTGGAGTGCCTGGAACAGCTTGATCCGATCCCCCGCGCGGACGACGGTCTCCAAGGTCGGCGGGGCGAACAGCTGCCCGCCCCGCCCACTCGGCGAGCCGAGCTGATCGCCGATCTGGATCTCCTTCAGTCCACGGAGAGCAACAATCCGACCGGCCTCGACGGCATCAACCCGCTCGGTCTCCCCCTGGGAGAACAGAAGAAGAGAAGAGGGTTTGGAGGAGTACGTCGCCCCCGAAGGCGAGCCGCCTGCGGCGACCGCCGTGGAGGCGAGCGCTTGCCCGCCGCGGTGGATCGCGATCGGCTCGCGGGCTCGCAGCGTCCCCGCGAACACCCGGGCCGAGGCGATCTTCTCCCCCGCCGTACCACGCTCGACCTTGAAAACCGAAGCCTGCAACGGATCCTCAGACGATCCAGTTGCGCGCGGCAACAGCGCGGCAATCCCTTCGATCAACTCCGGTACGCCGTCGCCGGTGATCGCCGATCCGAAGTAGACCGGATGCACAACCCCGGCCCGAACCTGCGCGGCCAGCTCTGCGAGCTGGTCGTCCGCACTCAATTCGTCGGCCAGATACCGTGCGAGATAAGCATCGTTGCGCTCGGCAAGCAGCTCGTCGACAGCAGGGGAACCCGGCGGGAACAGCTGAAAAGCAGCAGCCCGAACGCCCAGGTCGGCGACCGTCCCCAAAGGAACAACAGCAGGCGTCAGCAACCGCCGGACATCCGTCAGCAGCTCGTCGTACCGCGCGCCCATCCGGTCGATCTTGTTCACGAACAGCAGCGTCGGGATCCGCAGCCGCTGCAACGTCCGCATCAGCAGCCGCGTCTGCACCTGAACGCCTTCGACGGCGGACAGCACCAGTACGGCACCGTCCAGCACCGACAGCGCCCGTTCGACCTCGGCGATGAAGTCGGAGTGGCCAGGGGTGTCGATCAGGTTGACCGTCACCCCGGCGAGCTCGAACGACACCACCGCCGAGCGGATGGTGATGCCGCGGCGGCGTTCGAGGTCCATCGTGTCGGTGCGGGTACTGCCCGCGTCGACGCTGCCGACGCGGTCGATCACGCCGGCAGTGTGCAGTAGCCGCTCGGTCAGGCTGGTCTTGCCGGCGTCAACATGCGCCAGGATTCCCATCGTGAGTGTGCTCAAAGGTCCTCATGCTGGTCTCGATCCGTTGGGTGGAGACGGGGCGGATCGAAAGTCGGCGCATCAGAGGGCTCCTTCGCGGGACAAGACAAACGTTTGACGAGCGTAACGCCACGACAACGTCGGCCGCAGGTGGTTTTCCAACCCCTTTCAAAGTGCCTGTCGCGACAAGTACCCTGCGGCCCACACGACCGCCCAGGTCTTGTTTGAAACACTTCGCGGAACAAGGGTTCTCGGGCGTCGTGGACACAAGGAGTTCCCGATGTCTCTGACGGACGACTACCTCCGAGCGGCCGCCGATCGTGGCCCCAAGGCCAGCGCCGTTCTCGCCGCTGCCGCTCCCGAGCTCGACGCCACCACCTACCTCGGCCGGTGCCTGAGCCGACCCACCTTCCTGGAAGCGGCGCCGTACCGGCAACTGGTCGCGGACCTCGACCTGCTGCACTCGGCCCTGACCCGGCTGCCCGAACGCGTCTTCGGCGGCGATCTCGCCGAGTTCGCACGGACGGTCGGCATGGCCGAGGCCCAGATCCAGGCGATCACCCGCGGCCGCGGTCCGGCGCCGAGCCGGATGGGCCGCGCGGACCTGTACCGCGACGCCGACGGTTTCCACCTGCTCGAGATCAACATGGGCAGCACCGTCGGTGGCGTCGACAACCCGGTGCTGAACGCGGCGATGCTGGAGCACCCGTTCATCGCCGAGTTCGTGGCCGCCAACGATCTCTCGTACGCCGAGACGATGACCGAGGTCGTCCGCACGATCATCACCGAGGCCAAGGTTCCGACCGGCGTCCGTCCGGTGATGGCGATCGCCGACTTCCCCGACAGCTACCCCGACCTGGAACGCCAGCTGCACAAGAGCGCCGAGATGCTCGCACCGCTCGGCATCGACGCGATCCCGTGCCCGGTCGACGCGCTCGAGTACCGCGACGACCGGATCTGGCTGGGCGATCGTGCGATCGATGTCGTGTTCCGGCTGTTCATGATCGAGGACGTGCTCAAGCCCGGCGCGGTCGAGCTGCTCGAGCCCGTACTGCAGGCCGCCGAGCGCGGGCACGTCTCGATCTTCACCCCGCTCGACGCCGAGCTGTACGGCAGCAAGGGCGCGCTCGCGCTGCTGTCCGACGAGGCCTATCGCGACCGCTACCCGGCCGACGAACTCGCCGTACTCGACCGCATCCTGCCGTGGACCCGGATGGTCCGCAGCGGCCCGGTCACGGTCGACGGCGCCTCCATCGACCTCGAGGAGTACGCGCTCGCGAACCGCGAGGAGCTCGTCCTCAAGCCGACCGCGCTGCACGGCGGCGACGGCGTACTGCTCGGCTGGCTGACCGACGAGGAGACCTGGGCGACCAAGATCCGTGAGGCGATGGACAACCCGTGGGTGCTGCAGCGCCGGATCCGGCCGGTCCCGGAGGTCTTCCCGACCGACGACGGCAGCGAGGAGTGGCTGCTGACCTGGGGAGCGTTCCTGGTCGCGGACGGCCTCGGCGGATTCCTGATCCGCGGCTCGCAGGAACTGGACGGCGGCGTTGTCAACATGGCCACCGGCGCCACCGCGACCTGCTGCTTCCACCAGCGCTGAGGCCCAAACAAACGACCGTTTCACAATTCGACCCCGGAAACCCTTGTTTTCAAGGGTTTTCCGTCTCGCCGTGGGCGCGAGCACGGGAGTAACGTCGCGGACTGCGACCGGCCCGGTGGCAACAGTCACCGGGCCGGCACAGCCCACCGGCCTCCCCTGGATGGAGTCGCATGAGCACCTCGACGAGAACCGGCGCCACCGTTGTCATCGTCCCGCCGGCGACCGCGAACGGCCCGCTGCACGTCGGGCACCTGTCCGGTCCGTACCTGGCCGCCGACATCGCCGCCCGCGCGGCCCGCGCCCGCGGCGAACGCGTCGTCACGACCGCGGGCTTCGACGTACACCAGAACTGGGTACTGACCCGCGCCGAGAACGAAGGCGTCGACGTCGAGAAGCTCGCGGCGTCGTACCGGAACGAGATCGTGGCCGCGCTGGACGCGGCGCGCATCCAGTACGACGTGTTCCTGAATCCGCAGAGCCCGTCGTACCAGCACGGCGTCACGACGCTCGCCGCCGACCTGACCGAGGCCGAACGGTTTCCCCTGCGGGAGTTGACGTTGCTGGCCTGCGCGGACTGCGATCGCACGCTGCATCAGTCGTACGTCGTCGGCGAGTGCGCGTGGTGCGGCGCGGAGGCCGCCGGCGGTGGGTGCGAGGGCTGCGGCGGCTACACGTCGGCCGAGAACCTGGTCGACCCGAAGTGCAACCGGTGCGGTGGTGAGCCCCGCCCGTTCCTCGCCACCGTGCCGGTGCTCCCGATGGAGGACTACCGCGACGAGCTGGTCGAGATCTGGCTGCGCGCCGAACTGCCCGACCGCGCGCGCCGGATCGTGTCGCACTACCTGGAGCACCCGCTGCCCGACGTACCGATCGCTTACCCGACCAACTGGGGTCTGCGCGGCACCGGGCCGCACGAGGGCCTACGGCTCGAGGTGTACGCCGAGGTCGGGCTCAGCACTGTGTACGGCGTCGCGCAGTCGCTGCGGCCGGGAGCGCCCGGGCTGGAGGCGACGGCGGAGGCCTGGTCCGAGGTCGCGTCGCTGTGGCACTTCAACGGGATCGACAACGGGTTCTACTTCGCGCTGTTCTGGCCGGCTGTGTACCTGGCCGCCGGAGTGCCGGCGGACGCGATCGGTGGGGCGCAGGTCAACGAGTTCTACACCCTCGACGGGGAGAAGTTCTCGACCAGCCGCAACCACGCGATCTGGGCGAACGACTTCCTCACCGACGAGGACGTCGACATCGTGCGGCTCTACCTGGCGTGGGACCGGCCGGACCGGTTCGCGAGCGACTTCACGTTGTCGGCGTACCGGGAGTTCGAGGCGTACGTGCGGCCGCTGCTGGACAAGGCGCGCGACTCGGCGCCGGACGCCTCCGACGCGACGCTGCCGGCGACCTTGGCCGCCGCGGACGTCACGCGCGGGATGGCGGCGCTGAATCCACGGCGGTTCGACCCGGCGCTCGCCGTACGGGCTGTGCTGACCGGCATGGCCGCGAGTGCGCCGGGTGTCGAGGCGCTGCTCTCGATTCTGACCGGCCGATGAGCGTCGAGTACGACGGGCGCGTGTTCCGCCCGCTGAACAACCCGCCGGGCTCTCCGACCGGGCTCTACCGGCAGCGCGGGAACCTGATCTGGGCCGAGTTCGGCGGCGGCCGCCTGCATTTCGGGCGGCTGGTCGGGACGTGCGACGAGAGCGGGACCATCACCGCGACGTACTGCCAGCTGGCCACGGACGGCTCAGTGACCGCGGGCAGCCTGACCAGCGTGCCCGGCCGGACCGCCGAGGGGGTGCTGACGCTCACCGAGCACTGGCACCGCCTCGACGGGTCGAAGGGGATCTCGGTGATCGAGGAGGTCGACGCCACGTTGGCGCCGCCCTCCCCTCTCACCATCGAGATCGCCCAGCCTCAGCCTCAGCCGAGGTAGTCGCGCCAAGGGCCGGTGATCGCGAGCGTGATGCCCGGCGTCTGGATGTTGACGAACAGCACCTTGCCGTCGTCGGAGAAGGTCGGGCCGGTGAACTCCGAGTCGTTGAGCATGTTGCGAGCGATCGCGTACGTCGGACCGCCCGGCGTCGAGCTCAGCACGTGACTGCTGGCCAGGCCGTCCTCGGCGAGGATGAGCGATCCCCACGGCGTGACGGTGACGTTGTCCGGAGCGTCGAAGTTGAAGTCGTCGTACTTCGCCGCGGCGCCCTGCTCGATGGCCGGGTTGGCCGGGAAGTAGGTGACCAGCTGGATGGTCCCCGACTTGTAGTTGTAGAACCAGACCATGCCCTCGTGCGGGATGCCGTCGGCCGGGATGTCCGTCGTACCGATCTTGGCGAACGAGTTGACGACGTACGCGCCGTCGTCGGTGCCGTAGACGCCTTCGAACTTCTTGCCGCGGGTGACCTGGCCGTCGGTGAACTGCTTGCGGGTGGAGACCGTCACCGCGTCACGGTCGGGCACCTTCACCCAGGCGACGCGGAACGGGCGCAGCAGCTGGGCCGACGTCAGGTAGGCGACGTCCGGGATCGGCTTGCCGTCGTCCCCGAGGATGGCCATCGCCTCGAGCGTGCCGAAGTTGACGTCGGCCAGGTCCTTCCAGGACTTGGAGCTGAGCTTGTAGCCGCGCGGGGCGCTCCACCGGTAGAACAGCCCGTTCGGGCCGGACGCGTCCTCGGACAGGTAGATGTGCTGCCGGTCCTGGTCGATCGCGAGCGCCTCGTGCGCGTACCGGCCGAGCGCCTTGAGCGGGACCGGGTGCGCGGTCTCGCCGTCGCCCCAGACCTCGAACACGTACCCGTGGTCCTTCAGGCGGGTCGTGCCGTTCGCCTTGTTCTCGGTCTCCTCACACGTCATCCAGGTACCCCACGGGGTGGGTCCACCGGCGCAGTTGGTGAGAGTGCCGGAGATGCCGACCCACTCGCCCCTGTTCTTGCCGTTGCGGTCCACGGAGATGACCGTGCAGCCGCCGGCCGAGCCGACACCCGCGTCGTACACGGTGCCCTTGACCGGCGGTACGCCGAGCGGGTCGTTCGCACCGATCTCGTGGTTCTGGATCAGCAGGTAGTCCCGCCCGTCGGAGAACGCCGCCGTCCCGTCGTGCAGCGTCGGCGTCGGCTGACCGCTCTTCAGCTTGGTCTCCCCCGCCCGCGTCACCACGGTGTACTTGAACCCCGGCGGCAACGCCAGCACACCCTTCGGGTCATCCATCAACGGCGGAAACGGCTTGTGCTGAGGAAACGGCCGCTGCCGCTCCCCCGGCGAAGCCTCAGCCAGCGAAGGCACAGCCCCCACCGCCGCAAACCCGACCCCACCCACAGCAGCCCCACGCAGTACAGCCCGACGATCCAAGGACATGGCGACCCTCCATAGCGCATGACGGCGCCCCCCAGACGCCTCTGAGCCTCGATCCTGTCCACGCCGATCAGCCACCGAGCAAACACCAGTTGAACAACAGTGCGCTCAGAGCAGGTCGTCGACCGTAATTCTTAGATCAGCCACCAATGCATTTGCCAGCTGGCCCACCTGCTCGACGCCGATCGTCACACCCCGCAACGACTCCACACCCCGCACACCGTCCAGCAGATTCCCCCGAAGGTCGGCTCCCCTGAGATCACAACCGTCGAACTCCATCCCAGCCAGCCGGCACGAGTCCACAGCCACGGTCCGCCAGCGCCCTCCCACCACGCTCACCTCGGTCAACGTGCAGTTCACGAACACCACCGGCCCGACCAGATCAACCTGCCGAAAGCTCGCATAATCCAACCGGCAGTCCTCAAAGAGGACATTCGCCAGACTTCCCTCGCTCCACGCAAGCCCACTCAGCCTGCACCCCGTGAACCGCGTCCGCTCGACCTTGACGTCGGTCCACCGCGCCGAAGAAAGATCCACCTGCTCGAACACCGCACCGCTGATGGCCCGGCGTTCCCACTCCACCCTTTGCCATTCAGCACCAACAACCCGCGCCCCGCGAAGCTCCGCATCAGCGGCGGTCAGCTCATCCAACTCGGCCGACGGCAGCATGACTCGCACATCCCGAACAGCCCTGAACTCCACTGCACTCCCTATGCCGAGCGCGGGGCCGAAGGGCTACCACCCTCCGGCCCCGCGACGCTACCTGTGCTTCTGCCAGTTGTCCCAGGACGGCCGATTGTCCCACTGACTCATGGGCCGCGGCCGAGGTCCAAGGTCCGAGCCATCTGCGACCTCGCCACAACGAAGCTCTCTCAGCGCGTCCGGTGACGCAGCGAGAATCCGATCCAGGGTGTTCATCCGTTCATCCTCTCTGACAAGTGGTCTGCCATTGCACGAACCAGTGTTTGCCGCGTGTTACGGCAGTACGTGGTCTCCGACACCGCAAGGGATCCGTGTTCGAAATAGCGATTGCCGGCTTGCGCCCCTCGGCAGAACGCATAGAACTCGCACTGCTCAGCGCATCCCCGCAAGGCAACCTCATACTCGGTGACGTACCGAAGTCGTCGCGCCGTAGAGATCATGTGCCCGAGATCGGTGGTCAGCACGTTGCCTGCAACGAAGTGCCCGTACGCTGCGTCCTTCACCCCGAGCAGCTCCGGTGACAGCAGGACTGTTGCCCCGTCGTACCCGACTGTCGGAATCGGATCAACCGGACGATCCTGAACACTATTGTGGCTGCTGGCAACAAAATCGTTCAGCCGGTCGAGTTCACGGATCCGCAACCGGCTTCCGTTGAGTCGAGCCCGCAACAGGCCACGCCAGAACTCGTACGCCGCACTCGTCGCGACCTGAGAACGGCCGGATCCCTCGTCCTCCTCGATGTTGAATCCCACCGATTCACACCCGATCGACTCGAAGAAGTCGACCAGTTCCTCCGGGTGCCCGATGGATGCGTGGCCGACGACACAGATCACCGTGAACGGCAGACCCGCCTGCTGGAGCTGTTCGATACCTCGTCGAGTTCGACCGAAGCTCTCCTTGCCCCGCCAGTCCAGCCGTTCGCGATTCGCCCAAGGCGGACCGTCGACGCTGATACCGACCTCGAAACCGAACTCGGCGAACAGTTCGCACCACGCGCCGTCGAGCAGAGTTCCATTGGTCTGTACTCCGTGCTGGACCTTTCCCGCCCGCCGAAGCTGTTCGAAGGGCAGAAGGAGTCTGCGAAGGTGCGCCCTCGGCGTCGCGGTGGGCTCACCCCCATGCCAGACGACGTCCACCGGATGGTCGCCGGCCTGAGCCCGAACCGAACTCGCGCACGCCTCAGCGACATCGACTGCCATCAGCTTGCGCTGCGCACGCTCCGGCAAGTAGCAGTAGCCGCAGTTCAGGTTGCACAGTGTCGTCGGCTGCAGCACCAAGGTGTGGAACTGCTCCGCGAGCGCTGTCGACGCCAGCCGGCCTGTTCCAGGGAGAGCCTCGAAAAGTCATCGCACACTTCCTCGCTAATCGGCGACCTGCACAGGACCTAAACCATACTGCTATTCGCGTATTGCAGCAAGGTTGTCCGCGACATGCAAGCTACTCAAGTCGCTTCGCTGCCGGCCAGATCGATCCAAGTACAGTGGCCGAGACAGACAGGCCGAGGAGAGATGACGCATGAGCGAGCGCGGCGCGTGGACGAGCAGATCCAGCTCCTACCTTCGCCCTCGCGATCCAGGCGAACCGGATGCCTGGACAGAGGAAGCAGAGCGGCAGTTGACCCCGACCAGCCACGGCCTCCCTGAGGCTTCGGAGGTTCCCGCACCGACGGCTGTCGCAAAAGGTCTCGGCTTGCGGCCGGGCGAACCTGTCGTCCGCCGTCGACGAGTGATGGCGATCGAGAATCAGCCGGTCGAGATCGTGGACTCCTACTACCCGGTCGATCTGGCGCGCGGCACACCTCTCGCCTTACCGCGGAAGATCCGCGGCGGCGCCGTCACCGCTCTGACCGAACTTGGCCATCGCCCGGCGTCGGCCCACGAGGACGTCTCCGCACGTCCCGCATCGACAGAGGAACAGGAGCTGCTGGCGACGACAGCCGACGAATGGGTTCTCGTCCTGGTGCGCCTCGTGATCGACAGCGGGAGTCGCCCGGTCGAGTTCAGCATCATGACCATGAAGGCGAGCGACCGCCACCTCGCGTACGAGGTGAGTCTGTGATGATCGGTCATCCTCGGTGGGCATCGTGACCCAGCAGGACCAACGCCCACGCCACCAGCAGATCGCCGCCGATCTTCGCGCGCAGATCATGGCAGGCGACCTGCCACCCGGAGCCCAGCTGCCTTCGACCCAGCACTTGGTCACAGACTATTCCGCCGCGAACGCAACGATCCAAAAGGCCCTCTCGGCACTCAAGAGGGAAGGATTCTTGACCAGCCGCGCCGGCAAGGGCGTCTATGTCCGAGAAGGTCACTCGCTGGTGATCGGCGCCGGCGCCTACATTCCGCCGACCGGAGGATACGAATACCACGTCCTTGACGTCCGCGAGACAGTTCCACCGCCCGAGATCACGGCGGCGCTACACCTGCCTAGTGACGGACCAACGGTCCTGCGGAAACGCCTTCTCACTCGGGACGGATCACCGGTGGAACTTTCGTGGTCCTATTACCCGGCGGAGATTGCGGCCGGCACCCGACTTGCCAAGCGCACGAGGATCATGGGCGGTGCGCCGGCGGTACTGCTCGAGGCGGGCCTACCACAACGATCGTACGTCGACCGCCTGTCAGCACGCCTTCCGACTGTCGAAGAACTGGAGATCCTGGACTTACCTGGAGACGTTCCGGTTCTCCGGCAGTTCAGACTCGTCTACACCGACGATCAACGTCCGGTCGAGGCGTCGATCTTGATCAAGGGCGCTCACCTGCACGAACTGCGCTACGAGCAGGCCATCCCCAAAAGCTGACTCCGTCAGAGGCCGGCCGACTTCAACAGCACCACAAACTGCGGCAACTTCAACACCAGCCGCAACCACTACACTGTTCTTCTCTCTGTTCTTCTCTCTGTTCTTCTCTCTGTTCTTCTCTCTGTTCTTCTCTCTGTTCTTCTCTCTGTTCTTCTCTCTGTTCTTCTCTCTGTTCTTCTCTCTGTTCTTCTCTCTGTTCTTCTCTCTACCTGTTGACGGCGGCCGGCAGGATTCGGGCGCCTGGGACCGGGCCCTCGGCCTGGCGGACCATTCGGCAGAGGCCGGATTCGGAGAGTTCTACGGCTAGGTCTACGGCTCGGCGGCTATCCGCGGCGAGGAACAGGCAGGTGGGGCCGGAGCCGGAGATCATGGCGGCCAGGGCGCCTTGGTCGAGGCCGAATTGGAGGGTGGCGGCCAGTTCGGGGCGCAGGGAGAGGGCTGCCGCTTGAAGGTCGTTGCTTACGGCAACCGCCAGGGCTGCGGGGCGGCCGGAGAGCAAGGCCGAGAGGAGCTCGGGGCGGACCTCGGGGGGCTCGACCCGGCGGAGGGGGCGGAGGCGGTCCAGTTCGGCGTAGACCTCGGGGGTCGACAGGCCGCCGTCGGCGATGGCGAAGACCCAGTGGAAGGTGCCTCTGGACATCACCTCCGTGACCTGCTCGCCTCGGCCTTGGCCTAGGGCGGTGTGGCCGACCAGGCAGAAGGGGACGTCGCTGCCTAGCTCGGCGGCCAGGTGCTGGAGTTCTGATTGGGCCAACTGGAGGCCCCACAAGCGGTTGCAGGCGACCAGGGTCGCGGCAGCGTCCGTGGATCCTCCGGCCATTCCACCGGCGACCGGGATCGTCTTGCGGATGCTCAGGTCGACGCCGACCTCGACGTCGTACTCGGCCTGCAGCAGCCGGGCCGCCCGTACGGCGAGGTTCGAGTCGTCCGTCGGTACGTCGACGGCGAAGTCACCGACCACCTCGACGGTGATGTCGGCGTCGTCGCGCAATGTCGCGGTCACGTCGTCGTACAGCGCGACGGCCTGGTAGACCGTCGCGAGCGGGTGGAACCCGTCCGGGCGCGGCGGACCGACGGAGAGACCGAGGTTGATCTTCGCCGGCGACCGCACCGTGACCTGGGCTGATGGTGGCACGGCCACACCCTAGGACATGTGCTGCCTGCTCGCAGTCGCAAACAACACGTCGAGCGCTAGGAGAGTCTCCGCTTCGCGTCCGCCAGGGCCGCGAACTCCGTGATCCCCAGCATCTCCCCGCGCAGCCCCGAGTCCACCCCGGCCGTGGCGAAGACCTCGTCCAGCAGCTCACGCTCCGGCGTCCAGCGCGCGAGCGCCGAGCGGATCGTCTTGCGGCGCTGTGAGAACGCCGCCTCGATCACCGCGAAGACCTCCTCGCGGGAGGCACTGGTTGCCGGTGGCTCCCGTCGGGTGAAGGCAACCAACCCGGAGTCCACGTTCGGGGCCGGCCAGAACACGTTGCGCCCGATCGGCCCGGCCCGCCGTACGTCGGCGTACCAGGCGGCCTTCGCGGACGGTACGCCGTACGTGCGCGACCCGGGCGGCGCGGCCAAGCGATCCGCGACCTCCGACTGGACCATCACCAGCCCGTGCCGCAGCGACGGCGCGATCGCGAGCAGGTGCAGCAGGACCGGTACGGCGACGTTGTACGGCAGGTTCGCCACGCACGCCGTCGGCGTACCGAGATCTTCCGCGGAGACCTGCATCGCGTCCGCCTCGACCACCGAGAACACCGAGGCCTGCCCCGGCGCATAAGTGGCGATCGTCGACGGCAGCGCGGAGGCGAGCACCGGGTCGATCTCGACCGCGATCACGCCGTGCCCGGCGGCCAGCAGCGCCAGCGTCAGCGATCCCAGGCCGGGCCCGACCTCGAGCACGGTCTCGCCGGCCTCGTCGAGGTCGGCGGCGCGCACGATCCGGCGCACGGTGTTCGGGTCGATGACGAAGTTCTGGCCGCGCTGCTTGGTCGGGCGGATCCCGAGCGTCGCGGCCAGCGAACGCACGTCCGCCGGACCGAGAAGCCTCGGTCCGGCGGAAGTGGACGAATCAGCGCTGGTCACACCGGTCAGTGTGTCAGGCCCTTGCTCGAACGCGTCACGCGCGCTTGCCGCAGACCGGCCAGTCGCCGTAGCCGCCGCGCGCCGCGCGGACCTTCTCGGCGATCGCGATCTGCTGCGCCTTGCTCGCCTGGTAGGCCTCGGGGGCGTACTTGTCGCCGCCGTAGGCGACCCAGGTCTGCCGGCTGAACTGGAGGCCGCCGGAGTACCCGTTCCCGGTGTTGGTCTTCCAGTTGCCGCCGGACTCGCACTCGGCGATCCGGTCCCAGGCGCCGGTGTTGCCGGTGGCCGGCTCGTCCTCGGACGTCTCGTCGTCGGCCTTCGGCTTGGTGCCGACGGTGACGAGCTCCTCGACCGGCTCGGAGACGGTCTTCGTGGTCAGCGTCTTGGTGCTGACCAGCTTGCCGTCGACGTAGGTGAGCAGGTAGTCGACCGTCTTGCTGCCGGCCTTGCCGGGCTTGGTCGTCTTCTTCTCACCCTCGGTCAGCTCGGCCGACTTGGTCTCCTTCTTGTCGAAGGCAATCGCCTCGGTCTTCGTGACCTTCTTGACGTCGACCTTGACCACGGTGATCCGGTTGACGCCCGGCTTCAGCACGGTCGCGACGGCCGGGGTGATCCGGTCGTCCTTGTCGTAGCCGACCTTGGCGCCGGTCAGCGCTTCGCCGACCGTCATCGCCATCGACTTGACCGAGACGACCTTGCCCTGCCGGACGAACTGCACGGTCTTGGGGGTCCGGACCTCCAGCGACAGCCCTTCGCGCCCGATCGGGGCGCTGCGGCTGGTGGACAGGAACGCGCCGTCGTAGCGCAGTCCCAGGTCGGCCAGCGCCTCGTTCACGCTGTCGGCCGTGGTCCAGAAGTTCTTCTTGGAGCCGTCTTGGTTGACCGTCAGCTGGCGGCCGTACTGCACCGCGATCTCCTGACCGTCCTGCAGCTTGGCGTCCAGCGCCGGCGCGACCAGATCGCGGTCTCCGACCTGGATGTCCTTGGCCTTCAGGGCGTCGGCCACGGTCGATCCGAAGGTGTGCACCTTCTGGACCTGGCCGTCGATCGACAGACTCACCGTTTTGCTCTTGCTCGCATAGGCCACGCTGCCGCCCACGACGGCGATCGCAGCCGTCGCACCGACGACCGCAATGATGGACTTACGCACTCATGCTCCCAGGTAGGGCTACCCGGGCACGGGGTCCGACAGCACTGGCAGACACCGTGAACGCCGGGCCTTGTGGGCCCGGAGAGCTGGGTCTCCGCCGAGGGGCGTGCTGTCCGGAACCTTCCCCGATCCCGGCCAACATCACGAGACAGTAACGAAGAAGTCCCGAGAGCGCCAATCCTCTCCCCCGGCGTGCCGAAAATGGTGTAACGGGCCGACTACCCGGCGTGTCGGCCCCACTGGCCGCGGTGCACCACTTCCGCCGTACCGCGACGCCCTCGACGCAGTGACGGCGACCTCCGGTCAGGGGCCGGGTAGCCGATCGAGATCACCCCGACGAACTCCAGCTCCTCCGGTACGCCGAACTCCGCCTTCACCGCCGGCAGCAGAGCGCTCGGTACGCCGAAAAAGCACGCTCCCAGGCCCTCGTCGACCACCGTCTGCAGCATCAGCAACGACGCCATCCCGGTGTCCACGAACCAGTACGGCGCCGCCCACCGCGACTCGTCGCGATCGGTCCGGCCCTTGTCGGCCTCGGCGTACCGGTCGAGGTACGCGGCCTTGTCGGCGAAGGCCAGGATCAGCAGCGGCGCGCGGCGCAGCCCTGTGACCCATCGCACATACTTCTCGTCCACGTCGGCGGCCGTGATCGCCCAGTACCGGTCCCGATCGGCGCCTTCCAGGGTGAGGAACGCCCACCCCTGGCTGAACCCGGCCGACGGCCCGCGCAGCCCGTTCGCCAGGATCCGCTCGCGGACCTCGTCGGGGATCGGGCGCGCGGGGTCGTAGTCGCGCACCATCCGGCGCCGCCGGACGACCTCGGAGAACTCCACTACCAGCGGCCGCCGAACGCGCGGAAGGCGTTGTCGGTCAGCGCGCCGCACAGCTCGGCCACCGAGATGTTCAGGACGCCCGCCATCTTCCGGACGGTGTGCGGGATCAGGTACGACGCGTTCGGCTGTCCGCGGTACGGCGAGGGCGTCAGGTACGGCGCGTCGGTCTCCACCAGCACCCGGTCGAGCGGCGTGACCGCGAGCGCGTCCCGCAGCGACTGCGCGTTCTTGAACGTCACCACGCCGGCGAAGCTCAGGAACGCCCCACGCTCGACGCACTCGCGCGCGAACTCGGTGTCGCCGGAGAAGCAGTGCATCACCAGCCGGTCCGGAACGCCTTCCCTGTCGAGGATTGCGAGGATGTCGTCGTGCGCGTCCCGGTCGTGGATCATCAGCGTCTTGTCGAGCCGCTTGGCCAGTTCGATGTGCGCCGCGAACGACTCGTGCTGCGCCGCGCGGCCGTCCTCACCGGTCCGGAAGTAGTCCAGCCCGGTCTCGCCGATCACGCGCACCTTGGGCGAGCTCGACGCCAGCCGCTCGATCTCCGCGAGCGCGGTGTCGAGTTCCCCGGCCTGCTTCAGCTTCGGCGCCTCGTTCGGGTGCAGAGCAACGCCCGCGATCAGGTTCGGGTGCTTCTCCGCGGCCTCGACCGCCCACACCGCGCCCGGCAGATCGCAACCCACCTGGACGATCCGCGTCACTCCGACCGACGCGGCCAGCTTGATCGCCTCGGCCGCGTTCAGCCAGTTCCCGTCCTCGCCGTCGGCGATGTCCAGGTGGCAGTGCGCGTCCACCACCGCCATCGGCAACTGATCGGGCAACGCCGGCCGGGTCCGGTCCCGCGACCGCCCGTCCTCCCCGATCGCCGCACGCTCCCTGGTCGGCCGCTCGACCTCCACACCGTCAGACATAGCGCCCAGCCTACTTAGTCCAAGCGGTAGATCTTCACGTCCTCGTTCTCGTACGCCGGTACGCCGAGCTTCGGCGAAACCGGACCGGCCCGCCGGTCGGCGATGATCCAGTCCACACTCGCCTGGTCACGCAGTCTGGTCAGCAGCCGAGGCGTCGGACGCTCGACAGCAGCCAGGCTGTCCGCCAGCCGGTCCGGCCAGGGCGGCGGCAGCGACAGGTAGCTCCTGGTGTGGTCAGCTGTCGCCGCCAGATTCTGCGGCGCATAGGCCCAGCCACCGAGGTACTGCTGGACACCACTCAGTCCGGACACCCAGTACGCGTCGTTCGGGCAGCCAGGGCGGTAGCGCGTCGGCATGCAGAAGACGTTGCTCACGGCCACGTCATCCGGCCCGGCGTGCTGGCGTAGCCAGAGCATCGCCTCCTGCTCCGCGCGGGTCAGGTAGATCCGGGTGCCCTGCCCGGTGGTGAACGGCCGGTCGTTCACAGCGCCGTACGACGCAACTGCCAGGTACGTCGACTGCGCCGGCAGGCTGGACGCCGCGATGAAGCAGGTCGCGTAGACAACCAGTGCGCGCGGCCAGTGCCGCGGTGAGACCACCCGCCGGATCACCAGCGCGCTGACACCGGCAGCGACGACCAGCACCCCGGCAGGCCCCAGCAGGTCGAGCGCTGCCTCCTTCTGGTTGGTCACCACCACCGTCGGCCAGACCTGCTTCAGCACCACCGCCACACCGATCCCACCGGCCAGGCTGACGGCCAGCGGGACCCACACCTTGCGGTGCCGGACCTCCTCACCCAGCACCCGGGCGACGAAGGCGACCACCACGACCGGTCCGAGGTGGATGACCGTCCGCAGGAAGTGGTACTCCGAGTAGCCCGTGTGCGAGAACACCAAGGTGATCGCGGCCCCGGTGACCACGCAGGCCGCCGCCCACCAGTACGCCGGGTCGCGCCGGGTCGGGTGCAGCATGATCCCGACGACCGCGAGCAGCCGCGGCAGGCTGAGCACGCAGTACCAGGCGACCAGCACCGCCGCGAAGTACCAGAGCCCGTCGTTGGCGATCCCCGGCACCACCACCCCGCCGTACGTCGGGAAAGAGCTGTCGCCGGTCACCACTCCGTAGTACGGCAGCACACGCAATGCGGCGAGGAACTGGATCCGGCTGCCGCCAGTGCTACCGGTCAGCGTGCTGGTCGCGGCCAGGAACAGCCCGCCGCACAGCAGGCCCAGAACGACCACCCGCAAGGGGAAACGGCGATCCACCAGCCAGCACGCGACCCCTGCGATCGCGCAGCCCACCGCCATGATCGGCAGCAGCGTCGGCTTCGTCCCGCAGGCCAGGACGAGCAGCATCACCAGTGCGATCCAGGTGCCCTTGCCGGCCTGCCTGCGCAGGATCAGCACCGTCGGACCGACCAGCCCGAGCATGATGACGGCCGCGAGTGTTCCGGTCGGCCCCTGGATGCTCAGCGCACCGGCCATGTCGACGCCGGGCTCGTCGGTCAGCCGCAGGCCGCCGGCAAAGACACCCGACACCAGACCGGCGACCGGCCCGGCCCACCGGGTGCCGCTGAGCAGCTCCCCCGCGGCCCAGCCGGCCAGGACGAAGGTCAGCGCCATCGTCATCGGCCACTGGTGCAGCAGGACCTCCGGTGCACCGATGCCCGACACCTGCCCGTGAGCGGCCATCAGGGCGTTGGTGAACCAGTGGTAGATCAGCGGCTCACCAGCAGCCGACAGATCAGGCGGTACGACGTGCCTCTCGAGCGCCTGGACCAGACCGAGCTGGAACCACACGTCCTGGTGCCTGCCGAACTGAGCCGGCGGCAGCGGCACCAGCCGGAGCAGCTCGACGAACACCCGTACGGCGGCCAGCACGAGGCCCAGCACCATCACCGGCAACCAGGTGATCCGCTCCGGCGACCTCCGGCGTACCAGCGGGAGCAGGGCGAGCACCAGGCCGACCGTGGCCATCCACTGCTGGCGTGGGTAGCCGACGCCGGTGAAGACCGCCCAGACCCCCAGCGCCCACGCCAGGCCGAGCACCGAGCCGAAGCCGAGGTCCTGCGCCCACGAGCGGCCACCGGTGAGCGTCCGCCAGAGCAGCGTGCCGGGGAGCAGCACCAGGACGCACCAGGTGGCCAGGTACCGGGCTGTGGCGGCGGCCGGATGGCCTATGTCGTTCAGCAGCACGATGACGACCACGGGCACCGCAGCCCACAGCACCAGCTGCCTCAGTACTCGAAAGACCGTCATACTGACTAGATGCCTGAGCAGCGGAAAAGCTTGCTCATGTTGCCAAGCCGTGACCAAAAGCCGCCGCAGGTTGCAGCTTTTGACATCAGCGCAGGCGGTAGATCCGGATGTCGGCGTTCGCGTAGAGCCGCTCGGCGAGCTGGTCGAGGGCCGGCGAGACCGGGCCGGCACGCAGGTCGGCAATGACCCAGTCGACGCCGATCTCCTGGTGCAGCTTCGTGAGCAGGGCCGGTGTCGGACGGCGTACGGCGTCCAGGCTTTGCTGCAGGCGGTCCGGCCAGGGCGACGGCTGGGTCAGGAAGCTGGTCTTGTTCTGCGTCGCCTCGAGGTTCTTCGGGGCGTAGGCCCAGGCCCCCAGGTACTGCTGGACGCCGCTCAGCCCGGAGGTCCAGAACGCGTCGTCCGGGCAGCCCGGGCGGAAGCGCGACGGCATGCAGAACACGTTGCTGACCGCGACCTCGCCGGGCTTGGCGTGCTGGTCGAGCCAGATCATCGCCTGCTGCTCGTTCTCGGTCAGGTAGGTGCGGTCCTTCTCGTCGGCGACCACCGGGCGGCCGGAGACTGAGCGGTACAGATTGCTGGAGAGCTCGGCGATCTGGTTCGGCAGACCGGCGGCGAGGACCAGTGCGATCACCTGCAGCAGCACCAGCGACTTGGAGCGCCGTTTGGTCAGGAAGACGACGACCAGGCCGACCACAGCGAGCACCTGGAACGGTACGACGAGTGCGACGATCGCCCGACCGACCGTCGTCGGCACCTCGGGGACGTGGAACCAGAGCAGCCGGATCAGCAGGGCCGTCACCAAGCCTGCGACTCCGGCGACCAGCACCGGCCGCCACCGGGTCGTCTCGTCGACCAGCGTGGAGGCCACCGCGACCGTGCCGACCACTCCGAGCGCTGTGACGGTCCGGAGGAAGTGGTACTCCGAGTAGCCCGTGTGGGAGAACACCAGCGTGATGCCGGTCCCCGCGACGACACAGCCCGACAGCCACCAGTACGCCGGGTCGCGGCGAGCCGGACTGGTCGTCGTACTGAGCAGGGAGAGCAGGCGGGCCGAGTTGATCAGCAGGTAGTAGGCCAGCAGGGACGCGGCGAACAGCAGCAGCCGCGGCTCACCAGTGGCGATCGACGGCAGCACCCAGCCGCCGGTCGCCGGGTAGGAGTGGTCACCGGAGACCGAGGCGTAGAACGGCTGCACCCTGAGCGCGGCCAGGATCTGGATCCGGCTGCCGCCCGTGCTGCCGGTCAGAGCGACTGTGGCCGCCAGGAAGAACGCACCGGCCATCGCACCCAGTGCGACGATCCGCCAGGGCAGCTTGCGCTCGCTGATCCAGGCGAAGAGGCCGACCACGGCCGAGCCGGCCAGCATGATCGGGAGCACGGTCGGCTTGGTGCCGGTCGCCAGAGCGATCATCAGCGCCATCGCCAGCCAGGTACCGCGGGTGGCCTGCTTGCGCAGGATCAGCACGGTCGGACCGACCAGTCCGAGCATCACGAGGACAGCCAGTGCGCCGGTCGGGCCCTGCACGACCTGGGCGGGCGACACCTCGACCATGGGCTTGGCAGCGAGCTGGAGCGTCCCGGGCAGCGCACCGGTCAGCAGGCCGGCGACAGCTCCGACCCAGGTCTTGCCGGTCAGCGCCTCTCCCGCGGCCCAGCCCGCCAGCACCAGGCTGATCACGAAGGTGATCTGCCACTGGTGCATGAGCACGTGAGACGGCTCGACGTTCGACATCACCGACTGCCCGGCCATGGAGGCGTTGGCGAACCAGTGGTAGATCAGCGGCTCGCCCAGCACCGACGGGTCCGGTGGGGTGATGTCGTGCTTGAGCATCTGGATCAGGCCGAGCTGGTACCAGTAGTCCTGGTGCCGGTCGAACGCGATCGGCGGCAACGGCCAGACCCGGAGCAGGCCGACCACGGTCCGCACCACGGCGAGCAGCAGCAGCCCGGCCATCACCGGCTGCCACCAGCCCGGCCCCGACTGCCAGGTCGCCCGCCGGCGCAGCGCCGGTACGGCGAAGAAGACGACGTAGAACCCGAGCGCAGGCACCCACTGCAGACCGGGAACGCCCAGCCCCGTACAGACCGCCCAGACGAGCAGCTGCCAGCAGATGCCGATCACGGCGCCGAACCCGAGGTCCTGCGGCACCGACCGTCCACCGGCCAGCACCCGCCAGATCAGGACGCCGGGCACGAGGACCGTCAGCAGCCAGGTGATCAGGTACCTGATGGTCTCCGTGACCGGGTCTCCGACCCCTGCCATCGTCAGGACCGTCACCACAGGCAGGGCGATCCACAGGGCGGGCCGAAGCACACGCGAGGACATCAGAGGTTCTGCTACTCCCACCAGACAACAAGTCGTCGCAGCTTAACGAACCCCTGAACGCGCCCTGACAGTGCGTCGCTCAGCCTGACTCGGCAACCTTTTTCACACCCTGGACGAGCATCTCCCACATGCCGCGCGAGTGCTCGGCCTCTTCCTCGGACGCGTTGTTGTCCTGACTCAGCGACAGCGTGGTCGGTCCGTCACCACTCAGCTCGTACGTGAGCGTGTGGTAGTTCTCCGGTACGTCGGGCTGCCCGCTGAGCGGGCTGTAGTGCGTCACCTTCAGCAGCCGGCCGGGCTCGACCTCCAGCACCTCACCCTTGTCCTGGTACGCCTTGCCCTCGTACTCGCCGGTCCAGGTGATCGGGCTCCCGACCAACCAGTCGGTCTCCAGGTCGGCCCCGAACATGAACTCCTTCGTCGCGACAGGATCCTGCAGCACCTCCCAGACCCGCTCCGGTGACGCCCCGATCTCGACTCGCGCAGTGGCCACGTATCCGGCCATAGGACCTCAACTCCTTTCCCCCCGACGGTAAACCGGTACCCGTCGGGGGTCTTGGAGAAAAGCGTCAGGCCAGCCGGGCGAGTTCCTCGTCCACCACCGACGGCGCCAGCTTCGCGAACACCGGCCGGGGCGGAGCGACGGGAGTGCCCGGTACGACGGGCTGTGACGCCCACGACGCCGTACGGGCGTAGTCGCCGGCGATCACCGGGTACCCCGGACCGCCGTCCAGGTCCGCCACCTCGCGGATCTCCGGGCGGTCGGTGATCGCGCCGGTCCCGCCGAGCGTCTCGTGCACCTGCTGCGCCGCGTGCGGCAGGAACGGCGCCAGCAGCCGGTTGGTGTCGCTGACCACCTGCGCGGCGACGTGCAGGATCGTGCCCTTGCGCTCCGGGTCGGACTCCTTCCACGGCGCCTGCTGGGACAGGTACTGGTTCGCGTCCGCGGCGACCCGCATCGCGGCCCCGATGCCGTGGCGGAGCCGCTGGTGCTCCAGGTGCTCGCCGACCACGCCGTACGCCGCTCGGCTGCGCGCGAGCAGGTCGTGATCGGCCGTGCTCAACTCACCGGCCGCCGGAATCGCGCCGAAGTTCTTGGCGATCATCGAGGCGGTCCGGTTCACCAGGTTGCCCCAGGTGCCGACGAGCTCGTCGTTGTTGCGGCGGACGAACTCGGCCCAGGTGAAGTCGGTGTCCTGCGTCTCCGGCCCGGCCGCGGCGATGAAGTACCGCAGTGCGTCGGCGCCGTACCGCTCGAGGACGTCGCGGACGTAGATCACGACCGACCGGGACGACGAGAACTTGCGGCCTTCCATGGTGAGGAACTCGCTGCTGACGACCTCGGTCGGCAGGTTCAGTACGCCGTACGGGCCGGGCCTGGTGTTGTTCGCGAGCAGCTCGGCCGGCCAGATCTGGGCGTGGAAGGTGATGTTGTCCTTGCCCATGAAGTAGTACGAGCGCGCGTCCGGATCGCACCACCAGGCGCGCCACGCGTCGTCGTCGCCGGAGCGGCGGGCCCACTCGATGCTCGCCGAGAGGTAGCCGATGACGGCGTCGAACCACACGTACAGGCGCTTGTTCTCGTAGCCGGGCAGCGGCACCGGGATGCCCCAGTCGATGTCGCGCGTCATCGCGCGGGGGCGGACGTCGTCGAGCAGGTTCGTGGCGAACTTGAGGACGTTCGGGCGCCACTCGGTCCGGGTCTGCAGCCAGGAGCCGAGCTGGTCGGCGAGCGCGGGCAGGTCGAGGAAGAAGTGCTCGGTCTCGACGAACTTCGGGGTCTCGCCGTTGATCCGGCTTTGCGGGTCGCGGAGGTCGATCGCGTCGAGCTGGTTGCCGCAGTTGTCGCACTGGTCGCCGCGGGCGCCGTCGTACCCGCAGATCGGGCAGGTGCCCTCGATGTAGCGGTCCGGCAGCGTGCGTCCGGTCGACGGCGAGATCGCGCCCATCGTCGTCCGGGGGATCAGAAAGCCGTTGCGGTGAACGGTTCTGAAGAGTTCCTGGGCGACGGCGTAGTGGTTGCGGGTGGTGGTCCGGGTGAACAGGTCGTACGACAGGCCGAGGCCCTGCAGGTCCTCGACGATCACCCGGTTGTACCGGTCGGCGAGCTCCTGCGGGCTGACGCCTTCCCGCTCGGCCTGCACCAGGATCGGCGTCCCGTGCTCGTCGGTCCCCGACACCATCAGCACGTCGTGACCCATCATCCGCTGGTACCGGCCGAACACGTCCGCAGGGACACCGAACCCGGAGACATGCCCGATGTGCCGAGGCCCGTTCGCATAGGGCCAAGCCACCGCGGCAAGGATGTGAGTCATGGCCAGACTCTAGAACCGGCGGCGGCACCGAGCGACCGGTTAACCAGTCACCCAGTGCCCACCAGACTTCATCCGGCCGCAGCGTCCTCAGCCCCCGCCGACCTCTCCGGCCGCATCGCAAGCGACCTCAGGGAAGGAGAACCAGCTTGCCCTTGGCGTGCCCGGCTTCCGAGATCTCCTGGGCCTTGGCGGCGTCGGCGAGCGAGAAGGTGTCGGCGATGCGCACCTTCAGCTGACCATCGGCAGCGAGCTGAAGCTGCTGGGTCAGCCACCCACGGGCGACCTCCGGGTCAGTCCCACCGGCCGACACAACGACACCCAGATCCCCCGCGCTCATGTCCGCGATCGTCACGATCCGCTCGGTCCCACCGCGCAGGTCGATCGACTCCTTCAGCCCACCCTGCCCAGCAGCGTCGAACACCGCGTCGACAACCGGCGCCACCGCACGCACCCGGTCAACCAGCCCATCGCCATAAGCAACCGGCGTAGCCCCCAGCGACCGCAGGTACTGGTGGTTCGCCTCGGACGCCGTACCAACAACGGTCACCCCAGCAGCAACCGCCAACTGCACCGCGACAGCCCCGACAGCACCCGCCGCACCGTGCAGCAGCAGCGTCTCCCCGGCCTTCACCTGCAGCTGGTCGAGCACCCGCTGCGCCGTCTCACCAGCAACCGGTACGGCGACCGCCTGCTCGAACGACACCCCAGCCGGCTTCCGTACGGCGTTCCCGAGCAGCGCGTGCTGCGCGTACGCACCCGTCGCCGACCAGCCCACGACCTCGTCGCCGACGGCGAACTCAGCACCCTCGCCGGCCTCGTCCACGACCCCCGCGACCTCGGACCCCGGAACCGCCGGGAACGTGGTCGGCATCATCGCCTCGAACCACCCGCGCCGGATCTTGTAGTCCATCGGGTTCACCCCGGCCGCCGAAACCTTGATCCGGACCTGTCCCGGCCCGGCGTGCGGCGCGTCGATCTCGCGGCTGCGCAGTACCTCGGGACCACCGAACTCCTCGAACACGACCGCTTCCATCAGATACCCGTCCTTAGGTAGTTGAGCTCTCAATCAAGCCTCTTCGTCTTCAAGCGTGAACCCGCCCCGGCTGTTCCCGACTGGCCTTTCGGACAGCAGTCCGCTGGCCGAAAGAACGGCCAGGTGGATAGGTCAACCCCCGTACGCTGAAGACCATGGAGAACTCCGAAGCCGTGACCGTCCTGACCGCCGCCGCGCGCCTGGTCCAGGTCGAGCCACCGCAGATGATCGCGGAGCTCTCCCAGACCCTGGCGGCGGTGGTCCCGCACCGCGCGGTCGCGAACCTCACTCCGCAGTGCGCGGGCTCACCGCTCGGCGCGGTCGGCGATCCGCGGATCACCAGCGTGATCACCGGCGCCGAGCTCGCGCCGTTCATCGGCTCGGTCAGCGCCGGGCAGCCCTGGCAGGGCGAGGCCCGGATCGGCGGCGCCGAGGAGACCGTGCTCACGATCGCCAGCGACCACGCGCCGCGCGGCTCGGTCCTCGCCTTCGTCCTCGAGCCCGGTCACCGGGTCGCCGACGAGACCCTGCCGCTGATCCAGTCCCTCTGGGACGTGGTGACCGCGCACTTCAACCGGCTCACGCTCGAGGTCGAGCCGAGCGTGCTGGCCCAGTCCCGCGCGGTCGCGATGGCCCGCGAGGTGGTCGCCGCCGAGCTGTCCGACGCGCACACGGCCACGCTCGCGGCGTTGCTCGGCGTACTGCGTAACCGCCAGATCGACGACACCGCAGCCCGTACGACGGCCGTCGACCTCGCGCTCAACGCGCTGGCCGATCTCCGCACCGACTCCCAGCGCGACCGCGCCGACGCCGGCGAGGAACCGGCGGGCCGCGCCTTCCAGCGCCTCGCCGACTCACTCCAGACCCTGCTCCGGCACCTCCCGGTCGAGCTGGAACTGGATGCCCCCAGCAACGATCGCCTGCTCCCGTCGGACCTCGCGCACGCCGCTCGGGTCGCCGTGCGCGCCGCCGTACTGGCGATGCTCGGTCAGGACGGCGTCCGCCGGATCCGCGTCGGCTGGCGGATCAGCCCGACCGGCCTGCAGGCCACGGTCCGCGACGACGGCCCCGGCGTACTGGACGACGACCGCCTCGACCTCGGCCGCATCGCCGAACGCCTCCGCGCCCAGGGCGGCAAGCTCGACGTCGAGGCCGTCCCCGGCTGGGGCCTGACGCTGCGCATCATGCTCCCGGTCGCGCTGTCCGACGTCGCCAAGACCGCCCGGGCCCTCACCACCACGCTCTCCGCGGCAGGCAAGATCCTCACCGCCGAGCCCCTCGCCGCCCTCGGCCAGCGCGAGCTCGAGGTCCTCGAACGCCTCGCGCTGGGCCACCGCAACCGAGTGATCGCCGACAGCCTCCACATCAGCGAGTCCACGGTGAAGTACCACGTCGCCAACATCCTGACGAAGCTGGCCGTCACCAGCCGCACCGAAGCCGCCGCCCTCTACCTGGCGACGGCTTCGGCGTAAGGCCTTAAGCCTCTTCGGTCAGACGCGGGAAGAGCGCGTCGCCCTTGGTCAGCGTGGAGCCGGCCGGGAGCTGGCCCCAGGTGCCGGCGTCCTGGACGCGCTGGTCGCCCAGCGCGCCGAGCTTGGCCTCGGCGCCGAGCAGGGTCCACAGCTTGGCGGCGGTCTTCGGCATCGTCGGGTGGTGCAGTACGGCGACCGCCCGCAGGACCTCGGCGGACGTGTAGAGGATCGTGGCCAGGCGCTCGCGCTGGGCCTCGTCCTTGGCGACCTTCCACGGCTCCTGTTCGGAGACGTAGCCGTTGACCGCGCCGACCAGGTCGTTGATCGCGGCCAGCGCGTCGTGGAACGCGAGCGCGTCCATCGCCTGGTCGGCCGCCGCGACCGTCTCGTTGAGCTTGTCCGCGAGGACCTGCTCGGCCGGGCCGTGATCGGTCGGCTCGGGCAGGACGCCGTCGAAGTACTTGCCGACCATCGCGGCGATCCGGGACGCCAGGTTGCCCAGGCCGTTGGCCAGCTCGGAGGTGTAGACCGCGTTCAGGTGCTCCCAGGAGAACGAGCCGTCCGAGCCGAACTGGATCGTGCGCAGGAAGTAGTACCGGAAGGCGTCGGAGCCGAAGTGGTCGGTGATCTCCTTCGGCGCGATCGCGGTCAGCTTCGACTTGCTCATCTTCTCGCCGCCGACCAGCAGCCAGCCGTGCGCGAAGACCTGCTTCGGGACCGGGATCCCGGCGGCGATCAGCATCGCCGGCCAGATCACCGCGTGGAACCGGAGGATGTCCTTGCCGACCAGGTGCACGTCGGCCGGCCACAGCTCGGCGAACCGCTCCGGGTCCGCGCCGTAGCCCGCGGCCGTCGCGTAGTTGAGCAGCGCGTCGACCCAGACGTACAGGACGTGCTTCTCGTCCCACGGGACCGGGATGCCCCAGTCGAACGTCGACCGGGTGATCGACAGGTCCTGCAGGCCCTGCTTCACGAACGAGACGACCTCGTTGCGCGCGCTCGCGGGCGCGACGAAGTCGGGCTGCGACTCGTACAGCGCCAGCAGCCGGTCGGCGTACGCGGAGAGCCGGAAGAAGTAGTTGGTCTCCGAGACCGACTCCAGCTCGGTGCCGTGGATCATGCACCGCTGGGTGCCGTCCTCGTCGGTCCGGATGTCGGCCGGGAGCTTGAACTCCTCGCAGCCGACGCAGTACAGGCCCTCGTACTCGCCCTTGTAGACGTCACCCTGGTCGTAGAGCGCCTGGACGAACTCCTGGACCCGCTCGGTGTGCCGCGGCTCGGTGGTCCGGATGAAGTCGTCGTAGGCGATGTCGACGTCGACCCAGGCCGGCTTCCAGGCCTCCTCGACCAGCTTGTCGGTCCACTCCTGGGGCGACATGCCCTGGGCCTGGGCGCTGCGCAGCACCTTCTCGCCGTGCTCGTCGGTACCGGTCAGGTACCACTTGCGCTCGCCGCGCTGGGCGTGCCAGCGGGTCAGGACGTCGCCGGCGACCGTCGTGTACGCGCTGCCGATGTGGGGGGCGGCGGTCACGTAATAGATCGGGGTGGTGACGTAGTAGGGCTTCTCGGGCATGCCTCAAGCGTAGTGCGCCGGGCCAGCGTGTTTTACCGGGGCTGGCGGGCAGCCAGTACGGCGTCGTACACGGTCCGCTTCGGTACGCCGTACCGCTTGGCCACGTCGGAGATCGCCTGCTTGCGCGGCGTACCGGCCTCTTCGTCCACGGCCACCTCCGCGGCCAGCTCCTCCGGCCCCAACTGGCGAGCCGAGGGGTCGACCCCGGAGACCACCACGGTGATCTCCCCGCGCACGCCGTCCGCAGCCCACGCCGCCAGCTCCCCGACCGGCCCGCGCTTCACCTCTTCGTACGTCTTCGTCAGCTCCCGGCACACCGCCGTACGCCGGTCCGCCCCGAACGCCTCGGCCATCGCCTCCAGCGAGACCGCCAGCCGGTGCGGAGCCTCGAAGAACACCATCGTCCGCCGCTCCTGCGCCAGGTCGGCGAGAACCTTCGACCGCTCCCCCGCCTTCCGCGGCAGGAACCCCTCGAAGCTGAACCGATCCACCGGCAACCCACTCAGCGCCAGCGCGGTCAGCACCGCCGACGGTCCCGGCACCGCGGTCACCTGGATCTCCGCCTCGATCGCCGCCGCCACCAGCCGGTACCCCGGATCCGACACGCTCGGCATCCCCGCGTCGGTCACCACGACCACGGTCTGCCCCTCGACCAGCGCCGCCACCAGCTCAGGCGTCCGCTCCCGCTCGTTCCCCTCGAAGAAACTCGTCACCCGGCCCTGGACCACGATCCCCAGCTCCGACGTCAGCCGCCGCAACCGCCGCGTGTCCTCCGCGGCCACGATGTCCGCCGACGACAGCACCCGGGCCAGCCGAGGCGTCGCGTCCCCCAGATCCCCGATCGGAGTCCCCGCCAAGATCAGTCGCCCAGTCACGCGAGCCATCATCGCAGCCCGCCCCGGCGGTGTGGGGAGACGGTTGACCAGGGCGTCCGTACGATGGCGGGCGTGACTGCCGTGATCGATGACCAGGGTGCGGGTGCCGTACCGGCGCGGGAGACGCTCGGACGGGACGCGTTCGGGCGGGAGCTGCCGCCGGTGAAGCAGCGGCTGTACCCGCCGATGCCGCGGGACTTCGAGGGCGGCTGGATCGCGACGCTGGCGATCACCGCGTTCGCGGCGATCCTGCGGTTCTGGAACCTGGGCAACCCGGTGAAGTTCGTCTTCGACGAGACCTACTACGCCAAGGACGCGTACTCGCTGCTCAAGTTCGGGTACGCCCGGCAGTTCATCGACAAGCCCGAAGGGATCGCCGACAAGCAGATCCTGGCCGGCAACCTGGACGTCTTCAAGGACACCCCGAGCCTGACCGTGCACCCCGAGGTCGGCAAGTGGATGATCGCCGCCGGCGAGCACCTGTTCGGGATGAACACGTTCGGCTGGCGGTTCATGCCGGCCCTGTTCGGCACGCTGACCGTGCTCCTGGTGATCCGGACCGTACGGCGGATGACGCGCTCGACGCTGATCGGCGCGATCGCCGGCCTGCTGCTCGCCGTCGACGGTCTGCACTTCGTGATGTCGCGGGTCGCCCTGCTCGACATCTTCCTGGCGTTCTGGCTGGTCGCGGCGATCTCCTGCCTGGTCGCCGACCGCGACTGGACCCGCCGCCGGCACGCCGAGTCCCTCGACGACGGCACCGGTCCCGGCGTACGGCGTGCTGTCGGCCGGCTGCTGCTGCTCCGTCCCTGGCGGATCGCGGCCGGCGTCTGCTTCGGCCTCGCGCTCGGCACCAAGTGGTCGGCGGTCTGGGTGATCGCGGGCTTCGGCATCCTGGTGTTCGCCTGGGACCTCGGCGCGCGCCGCGCGATCGGCGTACGGCACGCGTTCTGGCGGTCGGCCGTCGTCGACGGCATCCCGGCGTTCCTCAGCATCGTCCTGGTCGCGCTGGTCACCTACACCGCGACCTGGACCGGCTGGCTGCTGCACGACAACGCCTACGACCACGACTACGCCTCGAAGAACCCGGCGCACGGCGTGATGAAGGTCGTGCCCGACGACTTCCGGTCGCTGATCCACTACCACCAGGAAGTGCTCGCCTTCCACACCGGCGACTACATCAAGAACGCGACCCACCCGTACTCGTCGCACCCGGCCGGCTGGATGATCGTCGCCCGCCCGATCGGCTTCGACGCGGTCAACGACATCAAGCCCGGGACGAACGGCTGCGAGGCCAAGGCGGGCACGAACTGCCTGTCGGTGATCTCCGCCGTTGGTACGCCGCTGCTGTGGTGGGGCGGCGCCCTGGCGCTGCTCGCGGCGCTGGTCCTGTGGGTCGCCCAGCGCGACTGGCGCTTCGGCGTACCGATCGTCGGCTACCTGACCTGCTGGGTGCCCTGGTTCTTCTTCGACGACAGACCGATCTTCTTCTTCTACGCCGTGACGATGATCCCGTTCACGGTGATGGCGGTCGCGCTCGTCCTCGGCAAGATCCTCGGCCCGGCCAGGACGGCGTTCCAGGCCGCGACCCCACGCCGCCTGATCGGCAGCGCGGTGGTCGGCGCGTTCGTGGTTCTGGTCGTGCTCAACTTCGCCTACATCTGGCCGATCCTCACCGACAAGGTCCTCCCGCACCCGGACTGGCTGAACCGCATGTGGTTCAAGTCCTGGATCTGACCGGCCAACCAGGCTCCACCCGCTGTTCGGCGGGATCCGGCAGGTTGGATCGGTGAACAATTCAAAGCTCGACTTCCGCCGCCGCGGTCTGATCGCCACGGCTGTCGTGCTCGCCGCCGTCGCCGTACCGGCCACCGCGAACGCCGGGCACGACCAGCAGAACGTCCGGTCGGTCGAGCTCGATCTCATGCTGGACAACCCTAAGGGCGGCCGCTTCACCAACCCGCTGCTGCGGCAGCTCAGCGGTGAGGGCGCGTGACACCCGGAGGTGATGGACAACCTGCGGCCGGAGTACCTGACCGGCAGCGACCCGAGCCTGGCCGGCCGGCTGTTCTTCACCACGCGCAGGACAACGCCGACCAGGTCGACGCCGCGTTCATGATCCGCGACGAGGCATCGCAGCTGCACGACATGATCCAGGGCCTGGTCAAGCAGGGCTTCCTGATCCGCGGCCGCGCGGACTCGCCGAACGTCGAGGCGAAGTCGGGTGACACGACGCGTCGCGAGGCCGCACTCACCAGCGGGGCCCAGGTCGTCAGCACCGACTACCCAGGGCCCGGCATGGCCGCGCGCTTCGGCACGGGCTACTACGCTGATCTCCCGACCGGCACCGCCGCCCGCTGCAGCCCCGTCAACGCTCCCCGAGGCTGCAAGGACTCGGAGCTCGAGAAGTAGGGCCGGCTACTCCTCGACCTGGTTCTTCTTGTTCTTCTTCGGTTTGAAGACCTTCGCCCCGACCCCGCCGAACAGTGCCAGTCCCTTGAGGACGACGACCGGCGCGGTCGGGTCGATCTCGCCCTGCCCGCCGGACACCCCGTAGCCGCCCATGATCCCGATCCCCTGGTTCCGGATCTCGACGCCCGGCGGCACGGTGATGTCGATCCCGCCGAAGATCGCGAACGCGTAGACGGTCACCTCGCGGCCCTCGAACACCGCGTTGGTCATGTCCAGGTCGGCCCCACCGAACAGCGCCAGCGCGTTGGTCCGCCGCTTCACCCGCCAGCGGCCCTTGCGCTCACTGCCGCCGAAGATCGCGACCACGAACTCGAAGCTGTCCTGCGTGCCGGCCGGTTCCTCGATCGGCACCCGCCCGGTCGCCGGCGCCGGCATCGCCGCGGCCGGCCGGAACGGCTGCCCCGGGATCGCCAGGTCGACGGTGATCGGCTCGAGCTCGCCGAGGGTGCGCGCACTCAGCGTCTGCTCCAGCCGCTCCGAGTGCTCTTCCTGCGACAGCCGCCCGCTCATCAGCGCGTCCCGCAGCACCTCAACCACCTGATCGCGATCGGTGTCGGACGCGCGCAGGTGCGCGTGCGGGTTCTGACGCTCGGGCAGGTTCTCCATAACCCCGAACGATATCCCCCACTCCGGCCACCGGGAACGAGAATTCTCCTGTTCCAGGGTCCCTGCCCCAGACCCCAGGGATCCTCTCGGGGATCCCCCCGACCAACCACTCACCCGCCGTCCGCACCACCCCACTTTGTGCGCCCACCAGCCGTGCAGGCGCCGATTTTCTGGCCGGCCGGTGCACAAGCTCGCCAGTGCGGGGGGATGAGGCCGTCGCCCGCGCGGAACAGGGGCGCGGCGGTCGATCAGCCGTCGGTGGCGCGGACCCGGAGGGCGAAGACCAGCGCCAGCAGGGTGATGACTCCGAAGGCGGCGGCCGTGCCGGGGTAGCCCGCGAGGCCCAGGCCGAGGCCTCCGATCGCGGCGCCGAGGAAGACACCGAGGGACATGCCGGCCGCGTTGACGCTGAGGGCGGAGCCGCGGAGGTCGCCGCTTCGGCGTACGAGAAGGGTGGTGACGCAGGCGGCGACGGTCGCGTGGCTGGCCCCCATCAGCGCGGTGAGGACGAGCGTTGTCGGGAGCGTCGGCGAGAAGTAGAACGCCGTGACACTGACGAGCGCGACGACCACACCGGCGAGCAGCAGCTTGTCCGGGCCGAGCCAGGTCCGGTCGAGCGCGAGGAACCGACCGGCGAACAGGTTGCCGAGGAAGAACGACGCACCCGACAGCGACCAGACCAGCGCGAACCAGCCCGGCTCCAGCGAGAACTTCTCGTCGTAGAAGGCCGCGAGGTACGCCAGGTATCCCATGAAGGCCGCGGTCCGCAGCATCGCGACGGCCAGCAGCGGGACCGCACCGGGGATGCGTGCGAGAGCCCGGTACGTCGCCAGGTAGCTCATCCGCGGAGCACCATCGGCGCGCAGCGGAGCCTTGCGTCCCCACCCGCGCCAGAAGAACGCCGCGGACAGCGCGAGCGAGATCACCGCGGCGGCGATCAGGTTGCCGCGCCAGCCCCAGACGATCCCCGGTACGGCGAGCACCGGTGCCGCGAGCATCGCCATCATCGACGTGGTCGCCGAGACCAGGGTCGCCGCGCGTCCAGCCGCGGCCGGCGACCGGAACCGGTCCGCCGCGGCCGCACCGATCGACGGCCCGAGGATCGAGGTCGATGCCCCGATCAACAAGCAGAACGCGGCCAGCGCGAACACGTTGCCCACGGCACCCAACAGCGCGGACACCCCGAGCAACGCCAACCCACCGGCGGCCACCAGCTCACGCGCCAGCCGATCGATCAACGGCGCCAGCGCGAACCCGACCACCAGCGCCGCCAGACCACCGAGCCCCCGCAGCCCACCGATCTCCGCGACGCTGCCGCCCGCGGTGTCCGCGATCGGCACCAGGTACATCCCGAACACGGTGAACGGGATCAGGCTCACCGTCGAAGCCAGCAGGAACGGCCACAACCGCCGAGCCATCTGGAGATCTCCCGGCACCGTCTCGGCGGTACCCGCCGGACCTCCACCACTCACCAAACCCCGCTCCGCGCCTCGCGCCGGCGTCGCCGAGCGCGGCTCTCGCCCGCCGTCACCGGTTGGAGAGTGGGGCACGTCCGGCGAGTCGAGGGTGGATGAGGGCGCAGCTGGGTTGCGGCTGTCGGTGCTCACGTGCGGGACGCTCCGTCCTGGAGGTGGTAGCGGTACAAGCTCGTCGGGCGGGAGCTGAACTGGGAAAAGGGAAACGGCTCGGCGGACACCGCGGTGACACCGGAGCCGAGGAAGGCGCGCACCACCGCACTTCCGGTCTGAGCATAGACGGCCAGCGGCTTCGCTTGCTCACGGCAACGGTCGACCAGGACGTCGAAACTCCCGTTGCTCAACGTCATTCCGGTCGCGACGACCGCGTCCGCGGCGTCGAGAACCTCCGTCATGTCGCGGGAAACCGGCAGTCCGGAGGCGGTCTCGCGCAGGTTGAAGTCGCAGGGCAAACAGATACCACCTCGTGACGTGATCGCGTCGACGAGCGGGTTCACCACGCCGATCAGCGCGACCTTCGCGCCCGGCGCGACGTCGAGCAACCCGGCAACGGCAGCGTCCCGCGCGCGGGCGCGCACGTCCGGCGTACCGGCCGGCAGGACGATCTCCTCGGCACCGGCAGCTGTGTGATGCGGCTCGGCCGACGCCAGGTACGCATCCAGCGCGGCGATCCGCACCGGTAACGGCGCGTCCGTCAACAGCTCTTCCAGCGAGAGCCCGGACGTGTCCGCGCAGAACGAGGGATCGAGCTCGCCCTCCTCGAAGGCACACGCCCCGAAGACCTCACCCACGCGCAGCAGCACGTAGTAGTTCTTGTAGGTGACGTCGGCACCCGGCAGCCGCGTTGTGTTGTGCAACCAGAACGCGCTGATCACGGGCACGGTCGACGGCGCGGGCCCACGCTCTCCAGCGAGGACCGAATCAGCGAGTGCGGCAACGGAAGCGATCACGGGAGATCGGCCAGCCTTTCGGGGTCGTACGTCAGGGCGGACAACTCGGGACGACCAGCGGGCTGGAAGCAGAACAGCAGCGACCGCCGGTCGGTCGCCGTACGGTTCGGCGCCGATCGATGCACCATCAGGCCCGGGAACATCAGCACCGACCCCGCCGGCGCTTCGATGGTCACCGCAGCGGATTCGTCAACGGCGGCGGGATCGACGAACAACCCGGTCGGCTCTGAAGGATCCCGCGGAGCCGGACCGTCGAGCTGACTCCCCGGCACCAGCGTCATCGCCCCGTTCGCGACCGTGTTGTCGTCCAGCATCACGATCGCCGTCGCGATGTCGTACGCCGACGAGCCCGCGCAGCCGTACCAGTACGGAAAGTCCTGGTGCCACGCGAACTCCGACCCGACCCCGGCCCGCTTGAAGTTGAGCTTGGCCACGAACGGCCCCAGCGCCGATGCCCCCAGCAACGATGCCATCGGCCGCGTCAACCGAGGATCGGTCCACAACGCGTCGATCACCGGCGACATCCCGGAGACCGGCGACAGCGAGCGCACCGCCTTGCGCGGCGCGTCCGGCTCCCAGTGGATCGTGGTCCCGTCGATCTCCTCCAGCCGGTGCCCGTCGGGCCAGACCGTCACGCTCGTCCGCCCCGCCTCGGCCGCGGAGACGACGGCAGCGTGCACCTGCTCGACCGCGTCCCGCAGGCGGCCGACCTCCGTTGCCGTGAACAACTGCGGCAGCAGCACATACCCCGACATGTCCCTCAGGTTAGTGCGACGGAGTCGCAGATGGAAACTGCTCGCGCTGCATCAGTGCGGATTCGCGCCGGTCCCAGGACATCGCTGACCACGGCACCGCGAGCTCGTCGAGCGAGTCGATCTCCCGCGGCCGCATGGTGTCCATCGGCCGCGCCTCGGCATGCCGGGAAAAAGCGGAGTCGACGTACCGGGTCCCGGTGTCGGCCGCGAGGAAGACGTGCTGCCGGCTGCTGTCGCAGTTGTGTTCCCACAATGCGGACAGGTACGCCGCGCCCGCGGACAGTCCGGCGAACACACCCGAGGTCCGGAGCAGGTCGACCGCCGCCGACATCGCGTAGTCGAACGACACCCAGTGCAGCCGGTCGTACAGCTCGTGCCGGACGTTGCGGAACTCGATCGAGCTGCCGATCCCCGCGATGATCATCTCCGGGTCCTGGGTGTGCCCGGCGCCGAACGTGATGCTGCCGAACGGCTGCACGCCGACCAGGTTCACATCCCGCCCGCGGTCCCGCAGGTACGCCGCGATCGCGCCGGTCGACGCACCGGTCCCGACCCCGCCGACCAGGCACAGCGGCCCGGCCGGGGCGATCTGGTCGACCAGGTCCGCCACCGCGCCGTACCCGAGGTAGTGGATGTCGTCGTGGTACTGCTGCATCCAGTGGTACGACGGGTTGTCGCGCAGGATCTCGGCGATCCGGCGCACCCGCAGGTTCTGGTCCAGCTGCAGGTTGTTCGACGACGGCACCTGCTCGACGGTGGCGCCGAGGATCTCGAGCTGGATCCGCAGCGTCCGGTCGACCGTGGTCGAGCCGACGATGTGGCACTTCATCCCGTACCGGTGACAGGCCAGCGCGAGCGCGTGCGCGTAGATCCCGCTGGAGCTGTCGATCAGCGTGTCACCGGTCCGGACCGCGCCCGTCTCCAGCAGATGCCGTACGGCGCCCAGCGCGGAGTACACCTTCATCGTCTCGAACCGCAGGCAGATCAGGTCGTCGCCGACCCGAATCGGGTCCGGATCCTTGATCGCCTCCGCGAGATGGTCGTGCAGCCGGGCTGTACCAGGGATCGTCACTGCGGGGTGCTCCTCGTGTCAGTACTCAGGGATGGCACGGGCGGAGGCGGATCTTGTCCGACCCGGGCGGCCCTCACCAGCCGCCGGGTCACCTCAGTGGACGGGTGGGTCATCACCGTGGCCGGTGGTCCTTGCTCGACGACTCGGCCGGCGTCGATCACCAGGACGTCGTCCGCGACGGCTCCGACCAGGCCGAGATCGTGGCTGATCCAGACCAGTGCGGTGCCCTGCTGCTTCAGCTCCTGCAGCAGTTCGACGACCAGTCCGGTGCCGCGCTCGTCGAGCGCGGTCGTGATCTCGTCGCAGATCAGTACGTCGGGCTTGGCCAGCAGCGCTCGCGCCAACGCAGCGCGTTGCAACTCACCGCCAGACAGCCGGCTCGGCGGCCGCGCGGCAACCATCGCCGACACGCCAAGGCGAGCCAGTACGGCGACCGCCTCGTCCCTGGCCTCCAGTGGCCGGAAGCCCCGGAGCCGCTGCGCGGTCCGCGCGACCTGGTCGACCACGGGCCGCCGTTCGTCGAACGACCCGCGGACTTCCTGCCACACGTACTGCACGCGCCGGTTCTGCTCAGCCGTTCGCTTCCGCAGGACCGGGAGCACCTCGCCGTCGAGCGTGATCTCCCCGGCGTACCGCTCGTGCAGCCCGGCCAGGCACCGCGCGAGCGTCGTCTTCCCGCTGCCGGACCGCCCGACCACGCCGAGACAGGCTCCGGGCAGCACGCTGAGGTCGACCTCTCGCAGGATCGGTTCCCGTCCGCGCAACCGCGCCGACAGCTTCGTTGCCTGGAGCAACGGCTCGGCGCCGTGATTGGTTCCCGGGACGACGGGCAGGTCCAGCTGGTCCGGCAGCACCTCCGATCCTCCGGACGCCACCACCTGCCCCGCGTCCAGTACGACGACGTGGTGCGCCAGCGCCCGGACCAGATCGAGATCGTGACTGAGCAACAGGATCCCGAGGCCCTCACCGGCGAGCTCGCGCAACTCCCCCACCAGCTGCAACCGCGTGACCGAGTCCAGTCCCGTACTCGGCTCGTCCAGCACGAGCACCCGCGGCCGGCACGTCAGCGCCTGCGCCAGCGCGATCCGCTGCCGCTGCCCGCCCGAGAACTGATGCGGGAACCGCCGCAACGTCTTCCGGTCCTGCGGCAGCTGCGCCGCCCGCAGAGCCTCCGGTACGACGTCCCGCCCCGGATGATGCAGCTTCTGCAGTTCCCGCAGCCCCGCCCCGATCCGCCGGGCCGGGTTCAGCGCACTCCCCGGATGCTGCGGCATGTAGGCCACGACCCGCCCACGGACGTCCGCCGCGGTCGGGCCGTTGTCATCGACAACGATCTCCCCACCGACCTCGACGAACCCACTGACCGCGACGCGATCCCCGTGCTCCCCCAGCAGCGCGAGCGCCGACGTCGTCTTTCCCGATCCCGAAGCCCCCACCAGAGCGGTCACCTGTCCGGCCCACACCTCGAAGCTCACCTGATCGACGAGGATCGACTCACCTGCTCGCGCCGACAGGTTCCGCACCCGAACAAGCGCTGTCATCGCGAGACCTCGGCCATCCGCCGCGTGCGATGCACCAGACGATCAGCCAGCAGGTTGAACCCCAACGTGAACGCCACCAGCAGCAACGCCGGCGCCAGCACCGCCCACGGCTGCAGCAGCAACCCCTCACGGTTGCGACTCACACTCACCGCCCAGTCCGGCGCGGTCGGGCTCAGCCCCAGCCCAAGGAAATTGACCGAAGCAACCAGGAACACGGCCAGCGTGATCCGCGTTCCGATGTCGGCGGCCACCGGTCCCAGCACCGCCCGCCCGACGTACCCGAGGTGGATCCCGAACCAGCTCTCGCGCTGCATCCGCAGGGCTTCCACCACCGGGCTGCTGGCGGCATCCAGCGCCGCAGCCCGCACCAGCCGTGCGACCGTGGGAACGTTGACCGCTGCAACAGCCAAGGTGATCGCGACAGCAGACGCCCGCCAGCCGACGGCGACCACACTGATCACCAGCAGCGACGGCAAAGGCATGAGTACGTCGAGCGGACGGATGAGCAGCTCGTCGAGCCACCGATGCCGGGTGGACGCCGCCACCAGACCGATCAGCCCTCCGACCAGGTACGCGATGGCGACGGCGCCCAGCGCCATCCCCAAAGCAGTCCGTCCACCGTTCAGCAGCAGCTCGAGCACGTCCCGCCCGAGTCCGTCGGTCCCGAGGACATGCCCGGCACCGCGCTCGTAAGGCAGTCCGGGCGCCGCATCCACCGGCACCAACGGCCCGAACGCCGCGACCAGCAAAGGGATCAGCACGAGCAGCAGCGACACGGCGACCGGCGTACGGGCTCTCATCGCAGCAGCTCCGTCCGCGGCACCAACCGGTTGCAGACCAGATCCGCCCCCAGATTGATCACGAGCGCGGCAACGGCGAGGACGAGCGTCAGCCCCTGCACCACGGGCAGATCACGCGTCTCGACACCGTCGACCAGCGCCGTCGCAAACCCCGGGATCGCGAAGATCGCCTCCACCACCAGCACCCCGCCGAGCAACGTGTCCCCGGTCCGCGCCAGCTCCTGCACACCCGGTACGGCGGCGTTCGGCAGCACGTGCCGCAACAGCAACCGCCGCCGAGGCACCCCGAGCCTCCGAGCCTGTACGACGTAGTCCGCGTGCAGCGCGTTGATCGTCCCGGCCCGCACCTGCCGCGACAGCAGACACACCGTCCGCCCGAGCAGTACGCCGACTGGCAGCACGAGCAGCACCGGACTCGCCAGGAGATCCCCGCCGATCCACGTCGCCGGCAACCAGCCGAGCTTCAGCGAGAACACCGCCACCAGCACGACCGCGATCACGAAGTCCGGAATCGCGCTCAGCGCCAGCGTGATCGACGTGATCGTCCGGTCCAGCCGCCCGTTCTCCCGCGTCCCCATCAAGATGCCCAGGGCAACAGCCACCGGGACGACGACCGCCAGCGTCGCGACCGTGAGCACCAGTGTCGCGCCCACCGAGGCCTTCACGATGTCCAGCACCGGCCCGCCGCTGATCAGCGACGTACCGAGGTCTCCACTGAGCACGTTTCCGACCCAGTGACCGAACCGTTCGATCGCCGGCTGGTCCAGCCCGAGCTGCGCCCGCAGCGACGCGACCTGCTCCGGCGTCAGCGTCTCGGTGAACCGCATGTCCGCGGCGTCCCCCGGCAGCAACGAGGTCAGCACGAAGACCAGCACCGACAGGACGGCGAGCTGGAGCACCGCGAGGGCAGCCCGTTGGGCCGCGTAGGCCCGCATTCAGGCCAGCCACACCTTGTCGAACCGGCCCTGGTCCAGGGTGTTCGGCGGGACCGCCGCGACCCCCTGGACCTTGGACGACACGGCGATCAGGTAGTCCGGGTGTCCCCAGGCGAGGATCCCGCCCTCGTCGCGCAACGTCTTCTGCAGTACGCCGTACTTGGCCGCTCGCGCGGTCTCGTCGGTCAGCACCTGGGCCGCCGCGAACTCCGCGTCGAAGGCCGGCCGCCGCCAGTGCGTCACGTTGAACGGCGACTTCGACAGCAGCCGGTCGGTGACGTACTGCGGGATCGGCATCGCGCCGGAGCGGTGGCTGCCGATCGCGCCCTTGGTCAGCAGGTCCTTCTGGTACGTCTGCGAACTGCCGGTCGTGACCTTCAGCTTCACCCCGGCCTCACCGGCCTGCTCGGCCAGCAGGGTCGCGGCCTCGACGAACCCGGCCGACGCGTCGGCGGTGAAGATCTCGATCTCCTTGTTCACCAGCCCGGCTTTCTTCAGCAGCGCCTTCGCCTCGTCGAGGTTGCGCTCGCGCTGCGGCAGCCCGTCCGGGTAGTACTGATAGCCCTTCCCGAACAGGTCGTTCCCGACCACACCACGCCCGGCCAGTACGACGTCCACGAGCCGCTGCCGGTCCACCAGCAGCTTGAACGCCATCCGTACGTCGGGGTTGTCGAACGGCGCCTGGTCGGTCTTCATCACGAACGCCTGCATCGTGCTGCCCTTGGCCGCCACGATCTTCACCGTCTTACCGGCCTCGGCGGTCCGCGCGAACGTCGCGGTCATGTCGTTCGCGTACTCGGCCTGGCCACCCTGCACCGCGTTCGACCGGGCCTCGGCGTCGGCGGAGAGGATCTGCAACTCCTCGATCCGGGCCGCGCCGTCCCAGTAGTCGGCGTACCGCTTGGCCACCATCGACCGGCCGGCCTCGAACGAGACGTAGGTGAAGGCGCCCGTGCCGATCGGCTTGGTCGGGTCCTTGAAACCGTCCGGCACGATCTGCGTCCCGATCCCGGCCAGCAGCGCGGGGAACTCGGCGTTCGGAGCGGTCAGCGTCAGCTCGACCGTGCGCTTGTCGATCGCCTTGCAGCGCTTGAGATCCAGCGACGCCAGCGACGACTGGGCGACCCGGTCGGGCGCGGACGGATCCGCCATCCGGGCCAGGCTGTAGAGCACGTCGTCGGTGGTCAGCGACTTGCCGTTGTGCCAGGTGACGTCCCGCAAGGTGAACCGCCAGGTCGCGGCCTGCGCGTCCGGCTCCCACTTCTCCGCCAGCCGCGGCACCGGCTTGAGATCCGGCCCGAGCTCGACCAGCTTCTCGTAGATCGCCTTGTGCCGCGCGATGTCGACGAACAGGCTCTGCACGTGCGGGTCGAGCACCTCCTTGGCGCCGCCCCCGGCGAACACCGCGCGCAACCGCCCACCCTGCTGCGGCTGCGCGGCCGCCTGGTCCCCACCACTCCCGCACCCGGCGATCGCAGCCAGTCCCAGCCCTCCGGCCAGCCCCAGGAACCCACGTCTGCTCAGCGCTTCGGACATCAGTTTTCCCTCACGGTGCGATGGGTCCGGCGAGTTCCCCCCGCCGGCGTCGATCCTGCCGTTAATGAAAATGGCTGTCAAATTCAGCGCGCACTCTGAACAGCCCTCATTCTTTCGGCAGCACCGAGCGCTCGCTCCCAGTGACGGCGTGTCACCGGACAATTGGCGCCGAATACTGGCAGTGACTACCAGGCTCAGCGGTCGAAGTGCCGGCAGCGACCGGTGAAGACCAGGTCGAGCACGGGCCGCAGTACGGCGTCCGCGAGCGGCGCCGGGAGGTCGGTCAGCCCGGGCGATGCCGGGTGGTCGGCGCGCGCCCGCGGGTCCGCGAGGGCGAACGCTGCGGCGAGCCCATCCGCGGTCGCGAGGATCATCGTGGCACTCCGGTCGGCATCGACGCCCGCCTCGACCTCGCCGCACTCCTTGCCGTTCTCGATCGCGGTCGTGACCCGTCCGTGCAAGGTAGCCACCGCTTGCTGCGCGACCTGCGCCAGGGCCTCGTCGTTGAGCGCTTCGGTCCGCAGGCTCTGCTGCACGCGGTACTCGACCGTCCGCTTCTCGTCGAGCGGGAGCAGCTCCCCGAGACCGTCCAGCACCATCGAGGAGATCGGCCGACCGGCCGCCTCCCCCGCCTGGATCCGGGCCTCGACCCGCTCGAAGATCAGCCGCAGCCCCTCCTGGTAGGCGAACAGCAGCAACTCGTCGCGGTTCGCGAAGTAGTGCTGGATCAGCCCGACCGAGACCCCCGCCTCGGCGGCGACACGGACGAACGACGTACGCCGTAGTCCCTCGTCGGCGACCAGTTGCTGGAACGCGGCCGCGATGGTCCGGCGGCGTTCGTCATGGTCCGCGACACGAGGCACGATGAATACAATACAGCTATATGGTTACGATAAAAGTATGCCCATACTGCTACGGACGCTGACCAGGTTGCTCCTCCCGCTCGCGGTGCTGACCACGGCCGCACCCGCCGTCGCGGCCGAACCCGCCCCGGCCGATCGCCTCGACCAGCACGTGCGGGACCGGATGGCGGCCACCGACGTGCCCGGCGTCGCGTACGCCGTGGTGAGCGCTCGCGAGGTCGTGCACACCGGCACGTTCGGCAAGGACGGCGACGGGAAGCCGGTCGACGTGACGACCCCGTTCCTGTGGGGTTCGGTCTCGAAGCCGGTGACCGCGAGCCTGACGACGGCGCTGGCGAAGTCCGGTGAGCTACGGCTCGACGCGCCGGTCGTCAGCTACCTGCCGACGTTCCGGTTGAAGGAACCGGGCGCCGAGCGGATCACCGTACGGCAGCTGCTCAACCAGACCAGCGGAATCCCGACGTCGCTGGAGCTGACCGACAAGTTCGACACCGGTCGGCGGCCGCTGGACACGGTTCCGGGCTTCGCCGCCGTGAGCGCGGTCAGCGAGCCGGGTGCCGAGCACCACTACTCGAGCCTGAACTACCTGGCCCTGTCCGCGGTGATCGAGAAGGTCACCGGCAAGCCGTTCGCCGACGTACTGCGGACCCGGCTGTTCGATCCGCTCGGGATGGGCGGCACGATCACCGCGCCGAGCGATCGGCTGCCGCCCGGGCACCGGTACGTCTTCGGGCAACCGACCGCCATGGATTCGCCGTACGACTCGGCCGGTGTGGGGTACGGCTACCTCGGCGGGACCCTGCAGGACGGGATCGCCTTCGCGCAGGCTCAGCTCGGCGCGGATCCGAAGGTCCTGGCACCTGAACTGTTGACCGAGATGCACCGCGGCGAGGTCGCGACCGGCGACGACCTCCAGTACGGGCTCGGCTGGCGGAGCTGGCCGCTGAACAAGTTCGGCGTCGACTCGGACCAGCCGGTGGTCTGGCACGGCGGCGCCGTGGCCGGCTACCAGGCCGCGATCATGCTGCTGCCGTCGCAGGACCGGGCGGTCGTCGTACTGCAGAACGCGTACGGGACGTTCCAGGAACCGCAGCTCCTGGACACGGCGTTCGGACTGACGAGCCTGCTGGCCGGCAGTGAGCCGGAGCTCAGCAAGGCGGGCTTCGGATATCCCGCCGCGCTCGCCGGGCTCGTCGCCCTCTGCGTTGTCCTGCTAGTGCTTCTGGGCCGCAGCATCCATCGGGTGATCCACCCGCGGCGGTACCGCAAGATCTGGCGGCTCGCTGTTGTGCTGCTGGTGCTCGGCGGACTCGGCCTCGCCTTCGCCTGGATCCTGCCGCGGGCCTTGGGGCTCGAGCTGGGTCAGCTCGTGCTCTGGGCGCCGGACCTCGCCTGGCTGGTGAACACGATCCTGGGCCTCGTCGTCCTGCTCGCCGTGGCCCAGGTCGTGCTCACCGTGCGCTCGAGATCGCGCGCCTAGGTCAGACGGCGGCCGGCTTGCGGAGGTGGGCCAGGGCGCCGCTCCACTCGACGACCTGGTCGAGCACGGTCTGCACCTCGGCCACGTGGTACTCGGCCGGGGCGAACTCGCTGTAGTTCTTGAAGTCGGTGGCCAGCGACAGGGCGACCTGGGCGCGGACGTCGGCGACCCGGAGCTCGCCCATGACCAGGCGCAGGTGCTCGACCGCGCGAGCGCCACCGACGGAGCCGTAGCTCACGAAGCCGGCCGCCTTGTGGTTCCACTCGGCGAACAGGAAGTCGATCGCGTTCTTCAGCGCACCCGAGGTGGAGTGGTTGTACTCCGGGGTGACGAAGACGAAGCCGTCGAACGACGCGATCTTCTCCGCCCAGGCCAGGGTGTGCGGCTGGCTGTACTGCCCCATGGCCGGCGGCATCGCCTCGTCCAGGTGCGGCAGCTTGTAGTCGGCGATGTCGACCAGTTCGTACTCGGCGTCGTCCCGCTGCTTGGCGATGTCGAGCACCCACTCGGCGACGGCCGCGCCGTTCCGGCCGGGGCGGGTGCTGCCGAGGATGATCGCGATCTTGGGCATGTCAGTCCTTCGAGATGAGGAGTATTTGGTGATGCATCACCAAAAGTAGCAAATCGAGATGACATGTCAACCCAAGGGTCGGACCGCTCGGCTTACGGGACGCGAACGGGATCAGCAGTCGGCGTCGGAGTCGGCGCCGGTGCGGCACAGCTCACGCGCCGGCAGACCGCTCAGGACGCGGTCGAGCAGGCCGGCCAGCAGGTCCTGCTCCTCGCGGGAGAGCTTGTCGAACAGGTACGTCCGGACGGCGTCGACGTGGTCCGGCGCGGCCGCCTCGATCGCCGTGCGGCCGGCCGGAGTGATCCGGACCATCGAGCCACGGGCGTCGGACGGGCACTCCTCGCGGACCACGAGGCCGCGCTTCTCCATCCGGCTGACCTGATGGGACAGGCGGCTGCGCTCCCAGCCCACGGACTTGCCGAGATCGCGGGTCCGCAGCACGCCGTCCTCGGACGACGACAGCGGGTGCAGCAGGGCGTAGTCGGCCGGGGAGAGCCCACCGTTGGCCGTCATCCGGCCTTCCAGAGCGACCATCAACTCCCGGTAGGAGTCGCGGTACGTCTGCCACACGTGCGCCTCACGCGCGTCGAGCCACTGCACCTCACCCATCGACCAAGCATACGGGTTCGTTGACGAATCACCGATCGTTCTGGCCGGTTTTACGGCGTACGAGAAAGTGCCACCGCCAGGCCGACCGTGCCGGCCATCACCAGGAGCTCGACGGCCGCGAGCCGGTAGAAGAGCGCCGGCCGGTCCGCGAGCGCGGGCAGTGTCGCGCGGCGGTGCCACCACCCGATAGCCACCAGTACGGCGAACGCCGCGGCCTTCGCGAACACCAGCGCGCCGTACCCGCTGGTGACCCACTGCGTGATCAGCCCCCAGCCGTCCTCACGGCCACCGAGGTGGATCTCGGCGGTGAGCAGCCCGGTCACGCCGATCGTCACGGCGCAGACGAGCGCGAGCCGGCTGAACGCGTCGACATCGCCGCGATAACGAATGACCGCCCCGAGCCCGCCGATCCAAGTAGTCGCCGCAAAAACATGCACAACCAGCGAAGCAGTCGCGAGGACAGTCCAGAACGCAGTCCGCTCAATCGCCCCATGCCCGGTAAGCAGCGGCCCAACCAGAGCCGCCGCAGTCAACACCAACGCGATCCTCGCCGTTGTCACCGTCCGGCAACCACTCAGCACAACAGCCAGTACGGCGGTCAGCGCAACGGCCACCGCCAGCGCACGCACCTGATCCAGCTGCCCCGCCAACGCCGCATGCTCCGCCAGATGCGACAACGGCAACCCGAGGATCACCGAAGCCGTCGCAACCAACCCACCGATACTCGCCACCGCCCAGACACCAGCCGCCACCGCCGCATCCTGGACAGCCCGGAGCCCTTGCGTACCGAGCTTTCCGTCCGCCTCCGGCTTCAGCAGCAGAACAGCGGCCAGCACCGCACCACCACAGACGATCGCGGCCCCGTCGGCGAGCAACCGCAGTACCGGAACTGCCCAGGACACGGGCAGGCTGGCGCCGTGCAGCCCACTGGGCAACGCCTTCGGCGCACCACCGGCCGCCAGCAACGCGACCACGCAGACAACGATGCCCGAGGCAACTAATCCGGCCGCGACAGCGCCGCCCCGGTGCGATTGCCGGGCCGGCACGGGTGTGGTGGACGAACTGGTCATGCGGCCGGGCGGCGGCGGACGATGACGATGGCCAGGGCGACCACCACCAGCATCACCAAGGACATCGCGACGATCGTGACGACGTTGGAGTTGCCCTCGTCCGGAGCCGCGGTCGGCGTGACCGGGCTGTTCGGATCGTGACCCGCGTGGCTCACGGTGAAGGCACCGGCGACGGTGATCGGGTGCCCGTCGGCGGAGACGATCCGGGCGTCGACCTGGTACCGGCCGGTCTCGATCATCGCGCCGACCGGCTGCGTGACGGTGTTGTCGATCACCTGGATGTCGCCCAGGGCAACGTTCACGCCGGTCGGCGACTTCACCTGCACCTGCGCGCCGGTACTGCCGACCGGCTCGTTGAAGGTCAGCACCACCTGCGTCGGCGGCACCGCCATCGTCGTCCCGTCGCCCGGGGTCATCGAGTCCAGCTTGGCGTGCGCCGCCGCCGTACCGGTGGACCCCACCAGGACGAGCAGCGACGCGGCCAGGATCGCGAATGCTGTGCGCACGACTACTTGGCCTCACCCGAGGAAGCGCCGGTACGGCGTACGGCCAGGCCCAGAGCGACCAGCCCCAGCAGCAACCCGGCCCCACCGAGCGAGCGCGCCAGCACGTCCGAGCCCGACTCGTCGTCGTCATCGTCGTCCGTGGTGGCGGCGACCGGCGTGATCGCGGCGGTCAGCTTCAGCGACGGCGCCGGGTGCTCGGGCTTGTCGGTGTCGCTCTTGGCGATCTCGGCCCACTTCACCACCTCGCCGTCGCTGTAGGTCTGCTCGGCGGGGAAGCTGATCGAGTCGACGCCTTCGGGGATCCGCCCGACCGACAGCGCGAACTCGTCGAAGTCGCCGGCCGGTACGCCGGTCCCGGTCGCGGTCCAGGTGACCGTGGTGATCGCCTTGGTCAGCGTGACGTCGCCGACCTTGACCGGCGACGGGAGCGTCGTGGTGGTCTTGACCACCTTCCAGCCGTCCTTCACCTGCGCGCCCACCGAGGCGAACGGGCGGTCGGCCGGCAGCGTGACCGCGAGCTTCGTCGTACTGGCGGTGTCGGACTCGGTCGGTACGCGGAACACCAGCTTGGCGTAGCCGCCCGGCTTGGCGTCCGGTGAGGAGACGGTGACGTGGGCCGAGGCGGAGTTCGCCGCACCGACCAGGACGAGCGCGGACGCCGCGGAGATCGCGGCAGCGCGCAGGGCAACTCTCTTGAACATGGGTCAGCCTTTCGCAGGCACGCGGGACCCGGTCCCGCAGGCGCGCGTGACCGGTTCAGGACGGAACGGGGACAGCCCGTCCGGCCGGCGGTCCGCGGCGCGACATGCTCGAGGTGTACTGGTGCTGCCGGTACGCCGGTGGTGCCGCTGCGGCCCGCGGTGCCCTGCGGCCGGCCGCGATCGCCACGATCGGCGCGGGCAGGACCGGGACCAGTCGCGCGACGATGCGCCGTACGCGCGAAACCCACTGGTGGGTGCGGTCGACCAGGCCGATGCCGACGAGCAGGACGACCAGGTGGGCCGTCGCCATCGTCAGCGAACCGGCAGCGCCACCGTGCATCGACGCCATGTGGTGCGCCGAGTCGAGCGAGAAGTGGACGACCAGCTGGATCGCGGCCAGGACGACGACCGCGAGCTCCTGCCGCTCCGCGAGGTGGTCACCGAGCAGCCAGCACGCCGCCGCGAGCGCGAGCAGCTGCGGCAGGACGGCACCCGCGACGGCTCCGCCCGCGAGAGCATGGCCGATCACCGCGACCCCGACGCTCAGCGTCAGGACCGCGGACGTGGCTGTCCTCTCGGCATGCAAAACCGGTCACACTTCCTTGCTTGGGCGGTGGGCGGTGGTGAACCGCCGTCTCCATGGTTCCACAGGCTCGACCTCCCGGCACCGGCTGACGGTTCCGGAACCGAGTCAGCGGGTGGTGAACTTGACGACCGCCTGCTGGAACGCCTCCGGCTCCTCCAGGTGCGCGAAGTGGCCGCTCTCGGGGAAGACCACCAGCTCCGAGCCCGGGATGCCGTCGTTCAGCTGGTGGGCGAACTCGACGCCGCAGATGAAGTCGGCGACGCCGGCGAGGATCAGCGTGGGCACCGAGATCTCGCCGAGCCGGTCGCGGACGTCCCACTCCGAGGGCTTGCGGTTCGGGTCGACGGTCAGGTCCATCGTCGGCAGCCAGTCGGCCAGGCGGGGCTCGATCGCCGGGTAGTCCTTGAAGTACACCGGCAGGAGGCGGCCGAGGTTGTCGAGCTGGGCCTCCTTGGTCGGCGGGAGGTCGGCGTCTTCCTGCCAGGCTTTGAGGACCTGAGCGGCCAACGGGTCGCCCGGGCGGGCGGCTACGTACTGGTCGACCTTGAGGCTGGCCGCCTCGTGCAGCTCCTGGCCGTAGAAGGCCATGCTGTCGTAGACGATCACGCCTTCGAGGTGCTCCGGGTGATCGAGCGCCAGCTGGAGCGCGACGAACCCGCCGTGGGAGTGGCCGAGGAAGTAGGCCTTGTCGACGCCGAGGTGCTGGATCAGGCGGTCGGCGTAGTCGGCGTACAGCGGCACGGTGTAGTCGCCGCTCGGCAGGAGATCGGAATGGCCGGTGCCGACCGGCTCGACGTACACGAGAGTGAGGTGCTGCTCGAGCTCGGGCAGGCGGAGGTACTCGTAGTGGATGCCGGGGCCGCCGGGATGAACCAGGCAGACCGGGCCGGTGCCGGCGACGTCGTACGCGAGCTTGAGGCCGTCGACCTCGAACACGTTCTTCATACCTACCAGTGTGCCTGGGCCGGCCGGGCGATCGGGAATGATGGGGGTCATGAGCAACGAAGCGGGCGTAGCTGTGCTAGAGGTCGGCGGAAGCCACGTGACCGCGGCGGTGGTGTCGCCTGGTTCGTGGGAGGTCGCGTCACTTCGGCGTACGCCGCTGGACTCGCAGACCACGGCCGAGCAGATCGTCGCCCAGCTCGCGGCCGCGGCCGCACAGTTGCCGATGGCAAACGGGTTGGCGCTCGCGATGCCCGGACCGTTCGACTACGCCTCCGGAGTTGCGTGGTACCGCGGGGTCGACAAGTTCGACTCGCTCTACGGTTTCGATCTGGGCCAGAGCCTGCGCACGCTGCTCGACGTCGACCGCGTCGTCTTCGTGAACGACGCCGAGGCCTTCGCCGTCGGCGAGTGGACCACCGGGACGCTACAGGGCCTGGAGCGCTGCTGCGGCGTCACCATCGGCACCGGCATCGGTACGGCGTTCCTGGCCGACGGCCGGGTGGTCCGCTCCGGCGACACGGTCCCGCCCGGCGGCGAGCTGTACCGCACGTCGGTCGCCGGCAAGCCGTTGGAGGACTGGATCAGCTCCCGAGCCATCCTTCGCGCGTACGGCGATGCGCCCGGCGTGAAGGAAGTCGCCGACGCCGCCCGCGCCGGCGACGCCCGGGCTCACCAGGTCCTCGTCGACGCTTTCACGGTCCTCGCCGAAGCCCTCACTCCGTGGCTGGATCGCTTCGGGGTGAGGCGAGTGGTCCTCGGCGGCTCGATCTCCGGGGCGTTCGACCTGGTCAGCCAGGTCTTCCCCTTCGACGTGGCCGTCACCGAGGACACCGAACACTCCGCCATCATCGGCACCGCCGTACGCTCTGTTTCCTGAACTGTCTGTGACGGCGGATACGGTGCAGCGGTGAACAAGAAGCTCGCGGCACCTCGGCTCCGGAACGATCTCCAGCGGGCGACCCCTTCGGTGGACGAGATCGAGGACGAGGATCGGTTGCTCGATCTGGAGCTCGAGGAGGTGGAGCTGCGGGATCTGGAGGCTGAGCACCTGGAGATCAGCGGCTGCCGGTTGACCCGGTGTGTTCTCGGCGGCTCCGAGCTCGAGAAGGCGATTCTGGTCGACGTCGTGCTCGACCACTGCGACCTCGCCAACGCCCGCTGGTCCGACGCGTCGGCGACCCGCGTACAGATCAACTCCTCCCGCCTGACCGGCTTCGCCGGCCCCGCGCTCAATCTCCAGCACGTGACCGTCCAGGACAGCGTGCTCGACTTCAGCTCGTTCCGGTTCGCGAAGTTCGTCCGGGTCGAGTTCACCGACTGCCGGCTGCAGAGCGCCGACTTCGTCTCGGCCGATCTGTCCGGCACCGTCTTCCGCAACTGCGACCTGTCCGGCGCCGAGTTCTCCCAGGTGAAGGCGAACGGCGCCGTCTTCGTCGACTGCACCTGGGAAGGCACCCGCGGCATCGCCAACCTCGGCGGCGCGACGATCGCGAACTCCTCGCCGATCGACGCGCTCGCCGTCACCCTCGCGATGGCCTCGGCCCTCGGGATCACCCTCGGCGATCCCGACGACTTCAGCCCGAACTAACTGTTGTACGGATCCACCAGCAACCTCAGCGTCCCCGTCGAGTTCGCCGTCATCGTGACCGTGCGCGACTCCCCCGGCAGCAACCAGAAGTAGTTGTCGCTGTACAACGCCGGCAGCACCCGCTCACCGTCACGATCCCGCAGCGACAACCGGATCAGCGGCGCCACCGCCTTCCCGTCGTTCCGGATCACCGCGGTCAGCTTCCCCCGACCAGCGGTGGTCCTGACGTCCAACCGAGCCTTCCCCAAGGTGTTCAACTGCTGCACGTCAGTAGCCGTTCGGTAGCGCCAGTACGTGTTCTCCGACAACACCTTGCCCTGAGCATCCGTCAGCGTCAGCCGCAGCAGATGCAACGCCGGCAACTCGTCGCCAAAGGCAACCACGAACCCGTCGGTCTTGCCCGAAGCCTCCACCGACAACGTCTGCTGCCTCGACCCGAGCTTCTTCCCCTGCAGGTCGAACAGCTCAGCTGTCACCACCCCGGTCAGCGCATCGGTGGTGTGGTTGATCGCGGCAACCTTCCAGTCCGGCTGGCTCGCCTGGACGTGGATCGCCTCGCACCCCTTCCGCGCCCCGTAGTAACTCCCGTTCACATCGAGGTCGTAGTCGTACGTCTGCCACACCGTGCTGTGCCACGCCGGGTGCGACATCCACAGCAGCAACGCCGACGCGTCCTCCCACAGGTGAGCGTTCCAGGCCTCGAACATCGCCCGCATGTTCTCGTAGTTCACCAACTGCGCCTTACGCGTGAACTCCTCGAGCCCACTCGACGACCCCAGCCGATCGTCGATCGCGGACAGGTAGGTCTCCGGCCGCTGGTTCCCGTGCGTGGACCAGTCGTGGTGATACCAAGGCGTTCCGATCGGCCACCCGTCGTCCCCCTCGCCGACCAGGTTCCGCATCGACTCCACCACCGGAATCGTCGGCATCCCGATCTCGGTGTGGAACCCGAAGTTGAACGTGTCGTAGGTGTTCGCGTCGAAGTACTTCGCCGGATCCACCCAGTAGTACGGCCCGTGCCCCGACACGAAACCCGCCGCCGAGTCCGGCAGGTACAGGATCTCGTCGTCCTCCTCCCGTACGGCCGCACTGAGGCCGGCCTCGATCCCGGCCGGCGGATGCTGCTCGTTCGCCCCGCACCAGATCACGATGCTCGGATGCGTCCGGTACCGCACGATCGTGTCCCGCGCGATCTCGACGTACCCCGGCAGGTCGTCGGAGAACTCGCCCGCCTCCCAGAAGTCGTTCCAGACCAGGATCCCGTTCTCGTCACAGGCCTGGTAGAACTCCTCGCGCGTGCTCGAGCCGATCCAGTTCCGGATCATCGTGAAGTTCATGTCCCGGTGCAGGCCGACCAGCTCACGCATCCGCTCCGGCGTGACGCGGCGCAGCAGTTCGTCGTACCCCCAGTTCCCACCCCGGCAGAAGATCTGCACCCCGTTGACACTGATCTTCAACGGCACCGGCGCGTTGCTGACCTGCTGCACGTCGACCCAGTCGTTGCCGTCATCGGAAACCTGTACGACGAACAGCGCGGCGTACGCCGTCTCCCACAACAGCTCGATCCGGTCGAACGTCTTGGCCGACCCGAGGTCGACCTGGATCCACTGGTCGTCGGTGTACTGCGACGCCCAGCGGCTGCCGTCGTTGCCGTCGATCGCGTTCGGAGCCGGGCTTCCGTCGTCGGACGACGCCGTCGCCGTACCGGTTCGCGCAAGATCGACACCATCGGCGCCCTTGATCGCGAGGGTCCACAGCGAGTACCCCCAACCGGTCGCCCGCCGCTTGCCCTGAAGGCGGACGAACCGCTTGGTCTGCTGCGGGATCTGCACGGTCTGAGGCGCCGAGTTCGTGGCCGGGTCGACCTTGATCGGCAGGTCGTAGCTGTAGCCGAACTCACGGATCCCGAACGTCGTCTTCCGGCTGTCGCTGGTCCGGCCGCCGATCGCGACGGTCGTGGTCAGCGTGTGCAGCGCCGGATCGCCGTACCCGTTCGGCCACCAGAGCTTGGGATTCGTCACCGTGACCGCGTCGAACGCGACGTGCGTGCTCTCGCCGGCCTTCAGCGTGACGGTCCGGGTCAGCGTCGTACCGTCGAAGGCCGCCTTGACGTTGACGGTCCGATCGACGCTTGCCACGTTGCGGATCGGCACAGTGACGGCAACAGTCGCGCTGGCTCGCCCCGGGACCTTGGTCACCACGCGCGCGTCACCCAGTACGGCGTCGCCGGTCGAGCGCAGGCGGACGTGGTTCCAGATCCCGGCCGCCCGGTCGCGGACCGCCGGCATCCAGTCCCAGCCGGACGCCGACAGCAGCGTCGGCGAGTCCTGCCAGAGCTTGCCGGACTGGACGAACGCCTGCCCGGCGTCACCCTTGTCACCGGGCTGACCCGGGTGCGGCATCGGAGTGATCTGTACGGCGAGTGCGTTCTTCGCCTTCAACGCGGCGGTGATCTCGAAGCTCGCCCTGGCGAACGGCGACTTCACGGTGCCGACCTGGACGCCGTTGAGCCAGGCGTCGGCCTGGTGGTTGACCCCGTCGAACTCCAGCCAGACCCGCCGGCCCGCACTGACGTCCAGACCCTTCGGCAGGTCGAAGGCGCGCCGGTACCACCAGCGGTGCCGGCTGAGCGCCTCCGGGATCTCCAGGTTGTTCATGCCCTCCACCGGGTCGGGGAAGTGGCCCTGCTCGACCAGAGTGGCCAGCACAGTGCCCGGTACGGCGGCCGGCAGCCAGGTAGAGGTGTCCTGGCCCGCCTTGCTCAGCACGGCGCCGTCCTGCGTAGCCGCGAAGTCGTCCATCGTCAGGGACCAGCCGGACTCCAGTGGGACCGTGCCGTCGGGGTCGGCCTTCAGCGCGGGCGGCGTGCCGTGGTGGGTACCCCAGGAGGTCCAGCCAGTGGCCGGCGGGCGGCTGCCGCTGGCGGTGCCGTACACCTGGAAGCCGTTGAGGCCCAGCGGGTTGGCGTTGGCCTGCTTGGTGCCGGTAAGCCGTACGTACCGGGCGTTGACCGGCGTGGTCAGAGCGACTTGCACCTGGCCGCCCGGACTGTTCGTGGCCTGGTGGACCGTGCGCCACGTCGTACCGTCGGTGGAGGTGTCGACGCGGAAGTCCAGCGCCGAACTGGAGAGGACCTCGTGGCCCTGCGTCTGGCCGTACGGGTTGCCGCCGGACAGGTCGAAGGCAGGGTCACCAGCCGTGCCTTCGAAGGTCAGCGTGACCGCCTCGACCCGGCAGCGCGCCTGGAGATCGACGACGATCCACTGCGGGTCACCGCTCGCGGCCCGCCAGCCGGAGCCCTTCACACCGGTCTGCGCCAGCCCGTCGACGGCGAACTGGGCCGGCGTCGCGGCGTACGCGGTCGAGGAGACCTTGACCGGGCGGTTGAGCGCGAGGTCGGTGCTGGCAACAGGGGCCGCGGCGGCCTGCTCGGGCAGGACCGATCCGACCGAGATGCTGGCGAGCACCCCTCCGGTACCGGCCATGAACGTCCTGCGGGACAACGTCATCGATCACTCCCAGGGGCGGCGGGCTTACTTCAGGTACTCAAGTATGTCCGCCCCGGGCAGGCTGTCCAGATTTATTCGGATTTAATTTGTCAGCACGATCGGCCGGCCCCAGGTGTCGTCGGCGTCGTCCGCCGTCGCCCGCAGCTCCTCCGCGCAGTCCCCCGCCGGTACGGCGACCGTGAACTCACCACGCTCGGCATCGGTCCCGGTCTTCGCGAGCTCCGACCACTTCTCGCCACAGCGCTTCTCGACGGTCACACCCACCCCGCCGTACGGCACGAGCCCTTTGTCCTCGGGCGAGTAGCGCAGTACGACGTACGTCGCCTCCACCCCGCCGTCCTCCTGCGGAATGCTGGCGATCGACTGGATGTCGGTCCCGAGCCGGATGTCCACGTCCACCGGCTTGGACTCGATCCCCGGCGGCCCACGCCAGGTCCGCTTCCCGAGCGGATCCCCGTCGTACACGTGCACCTTGGCCAGATCCGACTCACTGAACTCCACGCCGTCGAGATGCTGACTCCCCTGCCAGCTCTCCCACATCCCCGCGTCCGGACAGGTCGACTTCGCCATCAGGAACGCCGCCGGCGTGAACACGTGCCCCTTCACGAGCCCCGACGCTTCCTTCGTCACCATCAACGGCGGCTCCTCGCCGTCCCCACGCCCGGCCTCCGGCGGAGCCCCCTCGATCAACAGCTCGCAACCCGAACTCTCGGCGCGATCCTCCACGGCGTTCCCATGCCCCGCCGCGACCCCCGCCATCGCAAACGCCAGCACGAACAACCCCGCCGCCACGCGCTGCCTCACGCCACTCACCTCCACGCGCCCACCCGACGCACCTACCCTGGCACAAGCCACCCCCAGGCCGCTGCACCCACGCCTTCACCGCCCGGGGCCCACCACCCCAGGATCGCGCCGAGCACGCTGACACCGATCGTGCCGCCCATGCTGCGAAGACCGACCGCGTCCTCGGCCGGGCGCCTCCGCGCGCCACCCTCCCCCCTCCGTTGGGGGCCCAGCGTCGATCGCCACACACCGCGACCCGATCCCACTCAGGGGCAGATCTGACATTTGATCAGGTGTAACGTGGCTCACACTCCGGCGTCGCTCACGCCGGGGAGGACGACGCCCGGGGGTGACTCGCCGTAGACCATGGCGTGCCGGAACAGCTGATCAGAGCGGGTGGGGCCGCCCTGATGATCGCGGTGGACGACTCCACCGTGGGCATCGCGGTGGTGACCCTGACCGGCGCGGTCTCGCTGTCGGCCGTGCCGCGGATTCGCGACACGTTGATGAAGTGCATCGCCGAGCAGCCGTCGGCGATCGTCGTCGACCTGAGCCTGGCGCGACTCGAGCAGGCCTACGTCCTGAACGTCTTCAGCATGGTCGCCCGCCGCGCCGCGCTCTGGTCCGGCGTACGGCTGATGGTGGTATCGGGAGCTTCTCTGGACGGAGCCTTGAGCGCTCCCGCCCGCACACTCGGCCGGTACGTCCCCGTCTACCCGACCCTGCCCCAAGCCCGAGCCGCCGCCCGCCGCACACCCCTGCGCCGCCTGGCCGTGATGATCCTCCCGCCCACGGAGGCGAGCCCGCACACCGCCCGCACCTACGTCACCGACGTCTGTACGACGTGGGGCTGCACCACTCTCCTGGACGACGCCGTACTCGTAGCCAACGAGCTCGTCTGCACCGCCCTGGACCGCTCAGCCAGCGACCTGGTCCTCCGCCTCGAACTCCGCCGAGACCTCCTCACCGTCGCCGTCACCGACGACTGCCCCGACCCACCCGACACCACCACCCTCCCCGGCGGCCCACCGGTCGACCCGATCCGGATCCGCATCCTCTCCGAACTGGCCAAGGCCTGCGGCTCGTCCCCCACCCGCCACGGCGACCGCATCAACTGGGCAGTCCTCGGCGAGTCCCCGGACAACACTCCCCTGGGCTCGCTCCACCGTCCACAGCTCCCACCAGCAGCCCGTCACACCGGCCGCAGCCACCTCACCCCGTGGCAGAACCAGCACTGACGATTGCCTCAGGCAACGGCAACGCAAAAGGTCCTCTCCGGGGAGAGGACCTTTGAAAGGTGGAGCTGAGGGGATTCGAACCCCTGACCTTCTCATTGCGAACGAGACGCGCTACCAACTGCGCCACAGCCCCAGAACCTTGTCGCCGTGTTCCTGGCGACCGCGAAACTCTAACACGGTGACGGGGTGGAGCTGAAATCGGATTCGGGGTGGGACCAACACAGAACTGCCCGCCGCTGGGAGGCGGCGGGCAGAGGGTGTCAGAGGTGAGGATCAGTCGCCCACAGCGCGCTTGATCTCGGGCTCGGCGACCGGCTCCTCGACGACCTCGTCGGGGACGATCGGCGGGGCGGTGGGCTCCGGCTCGACGATGCGGGCCGACGAGAACACCTCGGGCCCGGACAGGTTGATCGTGCGGACCGTCCGGTCGGGGGCCTTCTCCTTCAGCACGTACGTCGGCAGCGTGACCGGCACCGGGTCCCACAGGCCTTCCGACGAGATCGGCTTCGGCTCGGGCTTCGCGGGCTCGGCGACCGGCAGCTTGACCTCGACGGTCATCTCGTTGTCCGGCGACGACGGCGGCGCGACCGCCGGCCCGCGGTCGTGGCGAGCAGCGGCCTTCGCCCGGCGCTCGGCGACGAACGCGGCCCGCTCGCGGGCCTGCCGGCGCAACTGCACCCGAGTCAGTACGACGAACGCGACCATCAGCCCGACCGGGATGGACACGCTCCACCACAGCAGCATCCCGAGCCCCGCCAGTGCCGTCATCGACAGCAGCGAAAGGGTCAGGATCGACAGCACCCGCCGGCGGCGCATGGCGGCCACCCGGCGGGCTCGGTTGGGGACGTAACGGTGCGGCGGCGACCCGTCCGGCGGTGATCCGAGCACTGTTCCACCACGCTCGCCCGAGCCCGGGATCACCACACTGGCGGCGGTCACGGCCGCGCCGTGCGCGGAGGTACCGGTGACTGTCGAACCGGCCGGGGTGTGGATGCCGCCGGGAGCACGTACGGCGTACCCGCCGTCGGTCCGCGACAGCACCCGCGCAGCCGACGACGAGTAAGCCTCCGCCGAGCGGCGCTTGCTCGCCTCGTCGTTGCGCTTGAGCATCATCGGGACGAGGTAGGCAGCCCACGCGGCGACGATCGCCACATAGATCAGTCCTGTCGTCCCCATGCGACGACGCTAAGACCCCGGACGGGTCAGGTGGGGTACGTGGGACGGTGTGTCGCAAGAAGACTCGTGTGACTGGTGTGAACAACCACGGAGCGTGATCAGGTCAGCCGGGCCACGAGACCCGGCCCGACCTCCTCGGCGTTGAGGGCGAAGATCCGGTGGTCGCGCCACTCGCCGTCGATGTGCAGGAACCGCGGCCGCTCGCCCTCGTAGCGGAAGCCGAGCTTGTCGACGACCCGCAGACTGGCCTTGTTCTCCGGCCGGATGGCGACTTCCAGCCGGTGCAGCCCGAGCGTGAACCAGCAGTGGTCGGCCGCCATCGCGACAGCCGTCGGGACGATCCCGCGGCCGGCGTACTGCTCGTCGACCCAGTAGCCGAGGTTCGCCCAGCGCGCCGAGCCGTAGGTGATGCCCGACACGGTCAGCTGCCCGACCAGCGGCCACTTGGCCCGAGCACCCGCGCCCGCAGCCCCGCCGTACGTGATGACGAACGGCAGCATCCGCCCGTACCGCGCTTGCCGGTTCCAGTCACGAGCCATCGCCCGGAAGGTCCGCGCACCGTCGTCAGCACCGGGCGGCTGGGTGGCGTCCCACGGCCGCAGCCAGCTGATGTTCCGCTGCCGAGCCGCACTCCACTCAGCACCGTCACCGGCTCGCAGCGGCCGCAGCCCGACCTGTCCGTGCTGCAGCTCCACCGGCCAGTGGACGACTGCCATCAGGCGTCGTCCGTCCGCACGTGGTCACCGCCGGCGACCTGGTCGACAGCGTGCCGCAGCAGCGGCTCCAGCACAGTCAGGCCGTCCTTGACTCCGCCGCGGGAGCCAGGGAGGTTCACGATCACGGTCTTGCCGGCCACACCGGCCACCCCACGCGACAGCGCGGCAGTCGGCACGCCCTGCGCGATGCCGTAGGCCCTGATGGCCTCGGCGATGCCAGGGATCTCCTTCTCGATCACAGCGGCGGTCCGCTCAGGCGTCTCGTCAGTCGGCGAGATCCCGGTTCCGCCGGTCGTCACCACCACCTCGTACGCCGCCTCGACTGCCGCCAGCAACGCCTCACCGACAGGAGCGCCGTCCGGCACCACCTGCGGCCCGTCGACGCTGAACCCCCACGCGGCCAGCCGGTCCGCGATCAGCGGCCCGGTGGTGTCGGAGTAGATCCCCGCGGCCGCCCGGTTGGAGATGCTGACGACAAGGGCTCTCACGCGCGCTCCCAGTGACCGGTCTTGCCGCCGTCCTTGGTCTCCACCCGTACGTCGGACAGCACGGCCGCCGGGTCCAGTGCCTTCACCATGTCGATCAGCGCGAGCCCAGCGACGCAGACGGCGGTCAGCGCCTCCATCTCCACACCGGTCCGATCGGTCGTCTTCACCACGGCCTCGATCAGTACGGCGTCGTCGGCCACCTCGAGTGCGACCTTCACGCCGGTCACCGCGATCGGGTGGCACAGCGGCACCAGGTCGGGCGTCCGCTTGGCGCCCATGATCCCGGCGATCCGCGCGACCGCGAGCGCGTCGCCCTTCGGTACGCCGTCCCCGCGCAGCGCCTCGACCACCTCGGCCGACACGTACACCTTGCCGGAGGCAACAGCTCGCCGGGCGGACTCGGTCTTGTCCGACACGTCGACCATCCGGGCCGCGCCGGTGGCGTCCACATGGGTCAGCCCGCCGGCGCCCACGTCCTCGGCGGCCAGGCGGCCCGCGTCCTGCGTCATCCGGTCTCCTCGTCCAGCAGCCAGAGCTCGACCTGCTCGCCGGCCCGGACGGCGGTGACGTCCTCGGGCACCACGATCAGGGCGTTCGAGCGGCTCAGCCCGCCGAGCAGGTGTGAGCCGTGGCCGCCGACTGTACTGGCCATCCATCCCTCGTCGCCGGAGGTGGCCGCGGCGCGGACGAACTGGCGTCGCCCGGCGGGCGAGCTGAACCCGTCCAGGCTGATCCCCTGGACCGGCGTCCGCCGGTACGGCATCTGGCCCATCAGCTTGCGCAGCGCGGGCCGCACGAACACCTCGAACGAGACGTACGCCGACACCGGGTTGCCGGGCAGCGTGAAGATCGGCACCTCGTCGTCGCCCATCACGCCGAAGCCCTGCGGCTTGCCCGGCTGCATGGCGACCTCGGGGAAGTCGATGGTGCCGAGCTTGGTCAGCACCTCCTTGACCACGTCGTACACGCCCTTGCTGACGCCGCCGGAGGTGATCACCAGGTCGGCCCGGACCAGCTGGTCGGAGAGGGTGTCCATGATCTTCTTCGGGTCGTCGTCGACGATGCCGACCCGGTAGACCACCGCACCGGCCTGCCGCGCCGCGGCCGCCAGGGTGTAGCTGTTGGAGTCGTAGATCTGTCCGTCGCCCAGCCGCGTGCCGGGCTCGCGCAGCTCGGCACCTGTCGACACCACGACCACTCTGGGGCGCGGACGCACCTTCACCCGGGCCCGGCCGACAGCAGCCAGTACGGCGACCTGCCGCGGCCCCAGCACGGTGTCGGCGTCCAGCACCTTGTCCCCGGCCTTCAGATCCTCGCCGAACCGGCGTACCGACGCACCGAGCTGCGGCTGCTGAGCGATGCGCACCTGCGCGGCTCCCCCGTCGGTCCACTCGACCGGTACGACGCTGTCGGCGCCGCGGGGCATCGGCGCACCGGTCATGATCCGCACACAGGTCCCGGCGGTCACCACGATCGGCTCGCTGCGCCCGGCCGCGATCTCGCCGACCACCGGGAGCGTGATCGGCTCCTCCTGCGACGCACCGGCCAGGTCGGCCGCCTGTACGGCGTACCCGTCCATGGCCGAGTTGTCGAAGCCCGGCAGGCTCACACCGGACACGACGTCCTCGCAGAGCACCAGCCCGAGCGCCTCCATCAGCGGCTGCTCAAAGGGAGGCAGGGCGCGAACCCTGCCGAGTACTACGTCCAGGTGCTCGTCAACGCTGCGTCTCACACCGTCGACTCTAGTCGCTCGGGGTGTGCGCCCCAGACCATCCTCACGTCCGGTGCCTTCTCCTCGTTGGCCTGGCCGTCGGTACGCCGTACCTCCGTGAAGCCGTGCCGGCTGTAGAAGGCCTGCGCCCGGGTGTTCGTCTGGAACGTCCACAGCGCGAGGCCGCCGGGCCGCAGGTCCTTGGCCAGGTCGACGAGCGCGGAGCCGACACCCTGCCCGGCCAGCGACGGCTCGACGTACAGCTGGTCGAGGTCGTCACCGTCCAGCGTCAGTACGGCGACGATCCGGTCGTCGTCCACCGCGACCCAGCTCTGCCCGTCCGGCAGCAGCACGTTGCCGAACCACGCCCGGACGGAGGCCTCGGTGTGGATCGCCGGCGGCAGCTGCGAGCTGTCCGCGTGCCGAGCGGCCCACCACACCGCGGCCGCCTCGTCGGTGTCCCACGGCTCCAGCGGCCGGATCAGCAGGTCCTCCAGCATCGGCCGGGCTCAGCCGCGAAGCTCGGTACCGTCGGCGATCTCGAGCCGCTCGCCCTCGGGCGCGCTCACCTCGACCTCACCGACCACGACCACGTCCTTGCCGAAGGCAACATCGCCGCGGACCTCGAGCCGGTCGGCCCGGACCAGCGACGGCGGCCCGGCCGGGAACCGCGCCTCGAAGTCGGCGAGGATCTTGAAGTAGTCGCCGTCCAGGTCGACGTACGGCTCGTCACCCTCGTGCGTCGTGGTCAGGTCGCCGGAGTCGTCCAGCTCGTAGACGTCCGAGCGCAGTACCAGCAGGTCGTTGGTGGTCTTCACCGGCTTGAACCGGCTGCGGTCCACGATCACCGCCTGCGAGCCCTCGAACGTCTCGATCGCCGTGCCCATCCCGGTCTCCAGCTGGATGACCTTCGGCGAGCTCGGGTCGGCCGGGTCGACGGTCTTGCGGTTCACGATGATCGGCAGCCCGAGGACGCCGTCGTGGCCGTCCATCAGCTCGGCCAGCCGGTCCAGGTCGATCCACAGGTTGTTGGTGTTGAACGTCTTGTGCAGCTTGGTGTTCTGGAAGGAGTCCACATCGTCGGGGTGCACCTGCGCGCTGTCGCGCAGGATCAGCCGGCCGTCGGACTTGCGGACCGCGACGTGCCCGCCCTTGCGGTCCGAGCGGGTCCGGCGGCAGACCTCCATCCCGAACGGCACGTCGTGCTCGGCCATCCAGGCGGCGATCCGGCCGTCCGGCGTCGCGCCGAGGTTGTCGGCGTTGGAGATGAACGCGTGCCGGAAGCCCTGCTCGCGCAGCTTGTCGAGCGTGCCGGACGCGACCAGCGCGGTGAACAGGTCGCCGTGCCCGGGTGGGCACCAGGCCAGCTCGGGGTCGGCCGGCCACTCCGCCGGGGTCAGGTCGTCGGCGAGGAGCTTGGGCTCCATGTTCTGCTGGAAGTCCAGCGGGAGCCCGTCGACCGGCAGGTCGTCGTACTTGCCGAGCACCGCCAGCGACTCGTCCTTGGTCCGGAACGAGTTCATCAGGATCAGCGGCAGCGGTACGCCGTACTCCTTGCGGGTGGCGAGGATCTGCCGGGCGATGATGTCGAGGAAGCTCAGGCCGTCCTTGACCGGCAGCGCGGACTTCGGCCCGGTGACGCCCATCGAGGTGCCCAGGCCGCCGTTGAGCTTGATCACCACCGTCTCGGCGAGCGCCGCGCGCATCGCCTCGGCGTCGGTGTCCAGGTGCTCCAGGTGCGGCAGCTCACCGACCGGATCGATCTCGTCCTCGCGGATCGTGCCCTGCTGACCCGCCTCGAGCAGCCGGTAGTAGTGCGAGAAGACCCGGATCGCGACCTCGGCCGCTCCGGCCGCCCGCATCTTCTCCTGTGCCTGCTGAAGCCCCGCCTCACTCATGACCCAACACTAGGGGACGGTGTGTGATGGGCCGATGGCGAGTGGCGTGCTTCATACAATCCAGGGGTGATCTCCACCAAGGCTGCCGTGCGGCAGTCACTTCTGGACGCCCGTCGCTCGCTTCCCGCCGGTCAGGGCGTGCTGGACGCTGCCCGGGCGACCCAGCAGGTCCGGCAGGCGCGGCGGGTCGCGCTGTACGTGTCGATGGGCCCCGAGCCGCAGACCGGTGGGCTGATCGACTGGCTGCTGGCCGCGGACCACGAGGTGCTCCTGCCGATCCTGTACGCCGACAACGACCTCGGCTGGGGCCTGGCGCCCGGTGCGGCCGACCTGGTGCCGGGCCGGCTCGGTCTGTCCGAGCCCCGGGTGGACCTCGGGTCGGAGGCGATCGCCACGGCCGACCTGGTGATCTGCCCGGCGCTGGCGGTCGACCGGACCGGCGTACGGCTGGGGCGTGGTGGCGGTTCGTACGACCGGGCGCTGGCCCGCGTGCCTGCCGGCGTACCGGTGTGGGCGGCGGTGTACGACAACGAGATCTTCGACGAACTGCCGAGCGACCCGCACGACCGGCCGGTCCACGCGGCGCTCACGCCCAGCGGCCTAATCCAGCTGACCTGAGCCGCTGCCGCTGGTTGGATGTGCGAATGGATCGCACAACCCGAGTCGCAGAGGCCGCCGCGGCCGCCGGACGAGAGCTGGGCCTGGAGGTGACCGAGCCGACCGTCCTGTACGACGTGTTCTCGGTCGTGGTGCACCTGAAGCCGTCTCCGGTCGTGGCGCGCGTCCCCGTCGTACTGCCTGCTTCGCTGCTCGACCCGGCGATCGCCGGCGCCCGCCAGCAGCGGGAGCTCGAGGTGGCGCAGTGGCTGTTCGACCAGGGCCAACTGGTCGTTCGGCCGAGCCCGCTGGTCCCGCTGCGCTCGGTGCAGCGCGACGGGCTGTCGATGTCGTTCTGGGAGTACGTCGAGCACGACAAGTCGAGCGAGCCGGACTACGTCCAGGGGCTGGTCCGCGCAGCCGAGCTCCACAAGCTGCTCGAGGAGTACCCGGGCGAGCTGCCCTGGTTCGCTCCGGTGACGACCGTCGTACCGGAGGGGCTCGAGCAGCTGTCGTCAGACACCCCACTGCTCACCACAGCCGACATCGACCGGGTACGGCGTGAGTGGGACGCCGTGGCGCCGCTGCTGACGACCCGCGAGAGCTGGGAGCGGGCGTTCCCCGACTCGCACGTCCAGCCGCTGCACGGCGACGCGCCGTACTACAACATCATCCCGACCGCTGACGGCGTGCTCTGGTCGGACTTCGAGGACAGCTGCCTCGGCCCGCTGGAGTGGGACCTGGCCAGCGTCGGTCCGGAGTTCAGCAAGGTCTACAACGACGCGGCGGCCGACCTGGGCCGCCCGCAGCTCGACCAGAAGGCCGTGGCCGCGATGGACCTGGCCAGGGCCTTCCAGCTGATCGTCTGCCTGCCGCTGCTCCCCCAGATGCCGGCCGGCATGGAGGAGGGCCTGGCGCCGTTCGTCGAGAACTGGCGCGCCATGCCCTTCGCCAACGGTCTGGTCCAGTAGCTAGCGCTCGGGTTTGGTGAAGGTCAGCGTGTGCTCACGCTTGGCCTCCACCGCGCCCTTGCTGAACGCCCAGGGCAGCGTCTCGCCCTTGACCCACAGCTCGGTCTGGTCGGTGTAGTTGCCGGTGAAGGCGTGGCCGGAGACACCGGTCAGGTTGATCCAGCGCGACTTGTCGAAGTCGGACAGGTCGACGACCATCCGCATCGACGGTGTCGCGGTCACGCCGTAGCCCTCGGAGGCGTCCCAGCCGGTCGCGTCGACCGTCGAGGACCCACCACCCAGCTCGTACGGACCACGGTTGAACAGCTTCTCCACCACGCCGATGCCGGACGTGCCGAGCGTCTGGTTGGTCAGCGTCAGCTTGTGCAGCCGGCCCCACTGCCAGTTGCCGGGCTCGCGGGCCATCTTGGTGGTGATCTCGGCCCGGCCCTGGACCAGTGCCTCGCGCAGGATGTCGTCGCGGCTCTCCCGCTGCGGCGTCCGCAGGTCGTCCCACCAGGAGCTGTTCGGCTGGACGAGCAGGTTGCGGATCACCTCGAACCAGCGCGAGCCGCCGTCCGGCCAGACCGCCTCCGGCAGCTGGTCGTGGAAGGTCAGCGCGAGCAGGTTTCGCCAGACGATGTTGAAGTACGCCGCCGGCGCGGAGTCGGCCGGCTGGGTGAAGTCCCAGCCCTTCAGCGTGTCCTGGCCCTGCTTGTCGAAGTCGTCCGAGATCCCGATCCGGAGCAGGTACGGGACCAGGGTCTCGGCGTTGCGGTTCTTGGTGTCCAGCTGGATCGAGCTCATCGCGGCGACGTCGAGCTTGCCACCGGCCTGGATCCGCTCGAGGATCTGCTGGGAGCGGTAGCCGTAGTCCCAGTCGTTGGTCAGGTGGTACTTGTACGACTTCGGGACGACCGCCTGGTTCGCGGTGACGATGATGCCGTCGGCCGGGTCGAACTCGCTCGGCATCGCCTGGAACGGGATGAAGCCGTCCCACTCGTAGCGCGGGTCCCAGCCGGGGACGGGCCAGTCGCCGGTGCCGACCTTGCGGATCGGGACCCGGCCCGGCGCCTGGTACCCGATGTGGCCCTCGCGGTCGGCGTACACGAGGTTCTGCGACGGGACCTCGAACAGCGTCGCCGCGGTCCGGAACGCTGACCAGCTCTGCGCCTTGTTCATCGCGAAGATCGCGTCGGCGGTCCGGCCCGGGGTGAGCGCGGTCCACTTCAGCGCGATGCCGTACGGCTCGGTGCTCTTGCCCTTGGCGGCCAGCTCGCCGGCCTTCTCGGCGTCGTCGTCGATGTCGGAGATCAGTGGGCCGTGCCGACTCTCCCGGACGATGATCCGCTCGGGCTCGTCCCGCCCGGCGATCTTGAACTCCTCGGTCCGCATCGTCAGCGGCTCGACCTTGCCGTTGTAGAGCGCGCCGTTGCCGGACAACCGCTCCAGGTAGAGGTCCTGGACGTCGGGGTTCAGGTTGGTGAACCCCCAGGAGATCGCGCTGTTGTGGCCGATCACCACCCCGGGCAGGCCGGAGAAGCTGAAGCCGGACACGTCGAACGGGCACTGCGGGCTGAACTTGTTGCAGTGCAGCCCGACCTGCGTCCAGATGCCCGGCATGGTCGCGCCCAGGTGCGGGTCGTTGGCCAGCATCGGCTTGCCGGTGGTGGTGTGCTCGCCGGAGACCACCCAGGAGTTGGAGCCGATACCGTCGCCGCGGCCGAGCAGCAGCGGCAGGCCCTTGGCGACCTTGTCCACGCTGTTCAGCGACTCGAGCAGGCTACGGCTGAACATCGCCCGGGCCGGCGCCTGGTTGTCGACCGGCGCGGTGGTGAACTTGTTGTCGTCGTCGACCGCGCCGCTGGCCAGGATCGGCTCGTTGCGCTGGTACGGGTACGCCGGGTAGAGGCTGTCGATCGTCTTCGCCGGCAGCGAGGCGGCCAGCTGGGTCCGGGTGATCTCCTCGTCCATGTTGCCGCCGAGGTCCCACGCCATCGCCTTCAGCCAGGCCAGCGAGTCGGCCGCCGTCCACGGCTCGGGCCGGTAGTCGTTGCCCTTCAGCGACAGTACGGCGTACTCGAGGCTGAGCCCGGAGCCGCTGTGCTGGTCGAGGTAGGAGTTCACGCCGCGGGCGTAGTCGTCCAGGTACTGCCGGGTGGCCGGGCTGAGCAGGCCCAGCTCCTTCTCGGCGACCCGGCGCCAGCCGAGCGTCCGGACGAACTTGTCGGTCTCCAGGGCCGGCTCGCCGACCAGCTCGGCCAGCCGGCCGGAGGTGACGTGCCGGCGGAAGTCCATCTCGTAGAACCGGTCCTGGGCCGCGACGTAGCCCTGGGCGGCGAACAGGTCGGCCGGCTTGTCGGCGTAGATCTGCGGGATGCCGTTGGCGTCGCGGACCACCTCGACGTCGGCCTCCAGGCCGGTCAGCTCGATCGTGCCGTCGTAGGAGGGGAAGGAATGGCGGACGACGAAAATGCCGGTCCCGGCCACCACGAGCAGCAGGGTGGCCAGCGCAATTCCGCTGATGACGAGTAACCGAAGCAGGCGACGCACGGACCCAACCGTAGAGAATGCCGCCGCGCACCCCAAATGCTGATACCGGTCCTTAACGCTCCGTACTCACACAACCGGGCGCCGCGGCGTTCCACTGTCATGTTCAGCGAGCTCGAGTTCCTGCCCGTTCCGGCCACCGATCTGGACCGGATCCGATGCAACGGCCACGACGACCACGGCAACCCGCTGGTCGCCTTCGACTCCGGCGCCGGAGCGCCCCTGCGGTGCTGCCTGCGGATGTCCACCAAGGGTGAGCAGATCACCCTGATCGCCTACCGACCGTCACCACTGGGTGGGCCGTACGCCGAGGTCGGCCCGGTCTTCGTCCACGCCACCGAGTGCCCCGGCCCCTCCGATCCGGACTTCCCCGCCGACTTCCGCGAGCGGCGCGCTGTCCTGCGCCCGTACGACGCGAGCGGGCAGATGCTGGACGGCGTACTGGCTGAGCCCGGTACGGCGCCTGGCGAGCTGAAGCGGCTCTTCGACGACCCGGCCGTGGAACTGGTCCACGTCCGAAACGTCATCGCGGGCTGCTGGAACTTCTCGGTCCGCCGGGCGTAGCCGCGCCCTCCGTCGGCGCGGTCAGCGCGTAGACCGCGACCGCGCCGACGGAGAAGCGGTGCTCGGCGAAGCCGTCGAGCTCGCCCGGCGGCCAGTCGAGGTTGGTGTCGAAGACGAGCCAGCGGACGCCGTACTGGTTCCACAGCTGCTCCATGACGCGCTTGGTCGGCCGTTTGAAGGCGCGGTCGTTCAGCTGCAGCAGCGGCTGGTTCCAGAACGGTCCGTTGATCGCGGCGTCGGCGTCCTGCCGGCTCTGGGCTGTCGGTGTATAGGCCCAGCCCTCCACCAGCACCCGGCGCTCGGCGTACGCGGCGAGCCAGAAGTTGCGGGCGTCGCACTTCCTGTCGGCGTACACCGGAGTGCAGTGTGAGTTGGTGGCGAGCTTGTCGCCCACGGCGGAGTGGTCGCGGATGTAGCGAGCGGCCTCGGCGCCTCCGGCCGGGACCTGCCGTCTGGTCTGCCGGCACTCCGGGCGGTCCGGTCCGGCGACGCAGACCTGGTCGGTGAGGGTCGTCACCATCGTCTTCGGGATGTTGACGGCTGCTACTCCCAGGACGACGAGTACGGCGAGGCCGAGCGCTGCCGTGCGCTCCTGCGTCTGTCTGAGGACCAGTGCTGCGAGCCCGGCGACCAGCAGGACGACGAGCCAGGGCCAGATCACCTGGAAGCTGATGGCCAGGACGCCTTGCCCGCTGCGCGGCCTGTTCGGAGTCAAGGACGCGAGGACCTGCGCCAGCACCATCCCGACCGCCAGTGCGAGCAGCACCCGCGGACCGATGTGCCGGAGCCGGAGTCCGCTCAGCAGGAGCGTCAGCCCCCAGGCCGAGGCCGCGATGGCGAACGGGAAGGCGGCCCGGAGGAAGTAGAGCTGGCTGAAGCCCGGGTGGCGGAGGAGGGCAGCCGCCGCGATGCCGGCGAGGACGAAGCCGACCAGGAAGACCGCAGCCGGGTCCTTCCACTTGCGCTCGCGGGTGAAGCCGAGCGTGCCGAGGGCCGCCAGTGTCCAGGAGACGAGGAGTGTGGCTCCCGTCGTACCGATGACTACGGCGGCTGCGGCGTGGTCGCTGTAGCGGCTCTCGAAGCCGACTCGGGTGGCCATGGCGCGGAAGGCTTGGCCCGGCCCGAGGGCGACGCCGGACGAGCCCGCGCTGAACAGGACGAACTGCGCGAAACTTAACGCGGCCAGGACGGCCAGACCGAGTCCCACCGAGGTCCAGTCGAGTCTCCGCTCGGTCAGCAGCTTCACGACCACGGCCAGAGCGACGGCCACGACCAGCATCGGCACGAAGGATGCCTTGGCGCCGGCGAGCGCTGCCAGGCCGATGACCAGCAGCACCCAGTTGCCGCGGTGCGGGTCTCCTCGGAGCAGGCAGACGATCGAGTAGACGACCGGGAACGCCAGTACGACGGCGAAGGCGTGGGTGAGGCTGTACATCAGCACAGCGCTCGAGTACGCCGCCTGGCTGATCAGGTCGCGACCGCCCCAGCCGTACACGTCGAAGCTGGTCACCATCAGCAGGAGCCAGGCGGCCAACGGACCGGCCCACGACTTGCGGGCGAGCCTGGTGGCCAGTGCGGCGACAGAGAGGATCGGGACGAGAGCGGCGGTCACCGGCATCAGGCGGCGGAGCAGCAGGTCCAGCTCAATCCCGGTCTGCCAGTTGGCCGCGGCCAGCTCGGCGTGGAGGAACCAGTGGTAGTTGAGCTGCTGGCCGACGACGTACGGGATCTGGCCGGGGACGTGGTGCTTCAGCTCGGCGGCCAGGGCCAGCTGGAACGGCATGTCGCTGTACTGGAAGGCGGCGTCCGGGAACGCGATCGGCTCGATCTGGAGGCCGGCACGGGTGATCACCCACAGGCCCAGCACAGCGGCTCCGGCGACGGACCAGGCCCACCAGGTCGGCATCGGAGGTCGCTTGCTGCGCCAGTACGGACGGAGTTGCTCGAGCGTCGTGAAGGCGATCAGCGTGCTCAGCGGCACCACCAGCGGGAGGAGAGGAAAGCCGATCGCCCGGCCTGCCAGGTAGGTCAGGATCGACAGCGCGAACCCGAAGCCGGTCCCGAAGGCCAGATCGGCCGCGAACCCGTCCTGGTTGCCGCGCAGCAGCCGCCAGAGCAGGACGCCGGGCAGCATGATCCCCAGGCTCAGGAACGCGCTGTACGCCAGAACCGCGCTCCACGGCGTCCCGTAGTACGCCAGTACGACGCCCGCGCCCGCCCAGACCAAGACCCCGGGCAGAACCGCTGTCACTCTCCCCTGACGGCCACCGTCTTCCCGGTCCCTCCCCAGTGGTCCCACACCTGTGGAGACGCGCGCCGGGGCCTGCCGGGTTGCATGGTGGCAGGAAGTGACCGAAAACCGGTCCAGACCGCCGGAGTTGGAATACTTCGGCGCTCTGGCGCATTATTAGCAGTCGAGTAGTAGGAGTGCCAGACGGCCTGAAGGGGAAGAACGTGCCGACGTACCAGTACCAGTGCACCGACTGCGGCGAAGCGCTCGAGGTCCGGCAGAGCTTCACCGACGACGCGCTGACGGTCTGCCCGAACTGCCAGGGCACGCTGCGCAAGGTGTTCAACGCGGTGGGCGTGGTGTTCAAGGGCTCCGGTTTCTACCGCAACGACAGCCGCTCGTCGAGCACGAGCACGATCAGCGCGAAGTCCGACTCCTCGTCTTCGTCGTCGTCCTCCTCGGACTCGTCGAAGTCGTCGTCCTCCTCGTCGTCGGACTCCTCGAAGTCCTCGTCGTCGGGCTCGTCCTCGTCCGGTGGCTCCTCGTCCGGCGGGTCTTCGTCGGGCTCCAGCAAGACCAGCGCCGCCTGATCCTGCGCTCGTCGCGCGGGCCTGTGGACAACTGAATCGGCTTTTCCGGGGAAACTCGTACCTTCCCTGGCATGACGAACCTCTGGCACGACCTCATCCGCGCCGCCCGCTGGCACCGCCGGCTCCTCGCCGGCCTGTTCGCGGCGGCCGCCGTGTACTTCGGCCTCGCGTCCTTCTCACCGCCGGCCGCGGCTTCCACCGCGGTCCTGGCGGCAGCACGCGATCTGCCCGCCGGCGTGACACCATCGGCCGACGACCTCCGCGTCCTGCGGTTGCCACCGGCGACCGTCCCCAGCGGCGCGCTTCGACCGGACACCGATCTGTCCGACCGCATCCTCGCGACCGCTGTGCGCGCCGGCGAACCACTCACCGACGCCCGTTTCCTCACCCCCACAGCGATTCCGTCCGGTCTGGTCGCCTATCCACTCAGGCTCGACGACCCCGACATCGCCGCTCTTCTGCGTCCCGGTGACCAGGTCGACCTGTACGCCGCCTCAGCCACCGCCGACCTCTCCGCCGCCCGCCTGGCGACCGCGGTCCGCGTCCTGGCCTTGCCCGCGCCGAGTCGCTCGTCCGGCGGCGCTCTGGTGGTCCTCGCCACCTCTCCTTCGACCGCGGCTCGGTTGGCGCAGTCCACGACCAACTCACGAATAGCTGTTGCCCTGACCCGGGACACCAGTTGATCGTTCGCCTCGGCGGTCACTGAGCGGACATCTCCGACCACGATCCGCTGCTGCGCGGCGCGGTCCCTCGCCAGCCTCCGGACGGAGTTCTACGTTGGCCGGGTACAGATCACCGCGGGTCCACCGGGACCCACTCGTGGAGGCAGAAAGAGATGCTCAAGGGCTTCAAGGAATTCCTGATGCGGGGCAACGTCCTCGACCTGGCCATCGCCGTGGTCATCGGCACCGCCTTCGCCACCGTGGTGAAGACGGTCGTCGACAACCTGGTGAACCCGCTCGTCGCCTCCCTGGGTGGCAGCAACGTGAAGGGCCTGGCCTGGACGGTCGTCGACGGCAACCCGAAGTCGACCATCGACTTCGCCGCGATCATCAACGCGTTCATCGTCTTCTTCCTGACCGCGCTGGTCGTCTACTTCGTCCTCGTGGTCCCGATGAAGAAGATCCAGGACCGCCGCGCCGCCGCGGCCGCCGCCAAGGGCGAGGCCGAGCCGGAGCCGGAACCGCTCACCATGGACCAGCAGCTCCTGGTCGAGATCCGCGACGCGCTCAAGGCCCGCCAGCAGTAAGCCTCCAGTTCGCCTACGCCTGGCTCGTGGTCGGGTACTGCATCCAGGTGTAGGCGACCGGCTGGTCCTTGTTCCACTCGTCGGCCAGATCAGCCGCCACGTACTCGAACCCGACCCGCCGATACGTCCGGATCGCGACGTCGTTGTCCGGACGAACCCGGATGAACACCTCGGAGTACCCGGACTCCAGCGCCGGCCCCAGCAACGCCTTCACGAACGCCGTCCCGATCCCCCGCCCCCGCGACCCCGGCCGCACGATGATCCGGGCCAGCTCGACCTCGTCCTCGTCGTCGTCCAGCCACAGCTCGCCGTACCCGACCGGCTCTCCACTCACGTAGTACAAGAAGGACCGCACGTCGTCGGCCACCCTCGGCCAGCTCCCCGCGAGCTCGGCCGGAAACGGGAACGTGGTCCGCCCCGACAACAAGGAGACCTCCTGCGCCGAGGTCGCCCACCCGGCAACCACCGCAGCCTTCCCCGCCTCGAACCCGCGCAACTCCATGCCCCCAGCATCACGCGATCCGCCCCGAACATCCACGCCTTATCGACGTGTTCCGGCGAACGCGCCGAGCGTCGCCACCAACCGATCCCGGTACGGCGCGAAGTCCGGCCGCGGCGGCTCGGGAGATCCCGGCAGCTCCACGGCCGACGGCATCAACCGCAGCAACGCGTCGACCGTTTTCCTTTGGTGCGAAGGGTTTTCCGGCACCGAAGGCAACACCCCGACCGGCAGTCCAGGCTGCCATGGCCCGCGATACTCGCCCAGCGACACCAGCTCCGCGTCGGTCACCCCACGCAACGTCTCCCCCGCGAGCAGCCCATCAGCAACCGCCCCCGAAGCCCCACGCTCGAGCATCCCCGCGCGAGCCCGAGCCTTCCCCTCCACGTCATCCCCCGTCGCCGGCCAGGCAAGCAGCAACCGCCCCACCGCCTCCGGGTACGCCATCGCCAACAACACCGCGACCGAGCACCCGTTCGACGCCCCCACCAAGGTCACCGGCTCGGACTCACCAGCCAGCACCCGGCCGAACGCCGAGACTTCCTCACCCCAACTCACCGGCCGCCGCAACCGATCCGGCGCCACCACCGACAACCCAGCCCTCTCGAGCCCATCCACGATCCCAGGCCGATACCAGAACAACTCGGCATCGGTCCCGTCCCACAACCCCCCATGAACCAGCAGCACCGAAGCCGCCGTCACCCCCGCCTAACCCCCGTGATGCGGCGGCACCTCACGCAGAATCCGCTCGTCGTCGTCACTACTACTCTCCCGCTCACCCCAGGACCGCGCATCATCATCCCGAGTCTGCTCAGGAAACAACGGCTCATCATCCTCGTACGGCGTACTCATACCCCCAAGATTACGGGACCGCCGTAACCCCACACCCATCCCACAACGGCCACCACCACCGTTGCTCCGACTGAGCACACCGATCGCTCTTCCCGGCAGCAGCCACTGTTGTTGCTACTGCCGAGCACACACCTCGCTCTTCCCGGCCGCATCGGCCTCAGCCCCGCCGACCTTCCCGGCCGCATCACCGCCAACCTCACAGGGCAGGTACTGGTTCACGCACCGGGACCGACGAGATCCGGGAGCAGGCGGCCGGGCATCGATTCAGTCCTGCCCCGGGATCCGCGGCAGGTTCTGCTGACCACCCTCGATCTGCCCCTGCCCCTGACCAGGCGCTACCTGCTGATTGGCCGCCTGCAGCAACGGCGCGATCCCCGGCTCGCTCTGCCACCGATCAGCACCCAGCACCGACCAAGCAGTCAGGACCGACAGCGTCGGCGTCGCCAGCCCGCCGAGTTGCAGCGGCTCGGCCTGCTGGAAGCCGAACGTCACCGTCCAGTTCGCCGGATCGGGATAGAACTCCTGCACCGAGTTGTAGTAGAAGCTCAACCACCCCCGCTGCTGCAGATGCGTCATCAGGCGGTAGTTGGTCGCGATCAGCTGCACCTCCTGCAGATCGCGCCACAGCAACTGCATGTCGCGGCGTGCGGCGGCCTTGCGGCTGGAGTTCACCGCCGCGTTCGCCGCCATCATGCCGAGCACGAAACCCGTGCTGCCGAAGAAGAACCCACCGCTGCTGTTGTACCGACCGTCACCGCCGTACAGGCGCGCGTAGTGCACCGAGGTCTGCAGGTACGCGACCTCGCCCGGTTCGAGCACGATCCCGTACAACGGCAGTGCCTGCGGCGCTCCTCCGTCGCGCAGGAAGCGCGCCCAGTCCTGCCCGAGCTGCCACTCCTCCTGCTCGCGGCGAGCGAGTTCGGCCGAGTCTTTCCTCTTGCCCACGTCCGTCCTTCCTCCGGCTGCACCCGGCATCATCCCATTTCTCCAGGGTGAACAGCGCGCACCTGTTACAGCTCTGCTGCTTTTGCCACTCGATCCGTCCCGTGACCGGATAGACGCTCCTCCGTGATACTTCTGCCACGGTCTGCGAGACCTCGGTCGAGCATCATGGTGCTCCTTGCCTACCCGGAAGGACCGAGTCGTGAGTGCATCAAGGACACGGGGCCTGATCGGAGCGTCGTTAGTGGTAGCCGTCCTCGGAGTCACCGCCGCCTGCGGTGACGAGAGCGGCTCCTCGGGACCCGCCGCCCAGCCCAGCTCTACGCCCACCCCCACCCCTACCTTGCCGACCGCCAGCGCCACCCCGCCCACCCCCAGCGGAACGCCGAGCACGGACTGCCCCGAGACGATCACCGCGGTCCGCAAGTCCGTCGACGCCGCGGTCTGGGGCAAGGGCACGGCGAAGTCGGCCTTCCAGCCGGTCAGCGTGACGATCTGCCAGTACGATGCCCAGGCGTCCGGCCAGGACTACGCGACGGTGACCACCAAGCGCACGATGAAGCAGGCGACCGACCTGTTCGCCCTGGTCAACTCTGCCAAGCCCGAGGCCAAGAAGCCCGGCTTCTGCACCAAGGAGCTCGGCCCGACGTACGTGCTGCGGTTCACCGACAACGACCGTGGCGTCCTCTCCTACACCGCCGAGGCGTTCGGCTGTCACCGACTGGTGGCAACCTCGTTCGAGGGCCAGGGCAAACCTGGTGACCTCGCCGCGCCCCGGGCCACCACACCCGAGCTGCTGAAGTCGCTCGGCCTGCGCTGACCCTGCTCCGGACGCGCCCCCCGAAGCCGTCCGGGACGGGGTCATCCCGCCCGCCTTGCGGGTCCCCCTGGGGTTGACCCGCAAGGTGGGTGGCAGAGCCTTGCCCCAGCACCTCATTGCCTGCACCCTGATCGGCAAGAGCCCATCAGGGAGGCCGTATGCGGCTGGTCGCACTGGCAGTTGCCGCACTGCTGCTGGCCTGCTCTGCCTGCTCCGACTCCGACCCACCGAAGGACGCTGTTCCCGACACCCAGCAGGGGCAGCAGTGTGACAACCTCACCGGCTTCACCTGTACGACGCTGAGCGTGCCGCTCGACCACTCCAAACCGACCGGCGCCAAGCTGGAGCTCGCAGTCGCCGCCGCGACGAACGGCGACGCACCCCGCGGCGTACTCCTGATGCTCACCGGCGGCCCCGGCCAGCCAGGCATCCCGCTCCTCCCCCGCGTCCGCTCGAACCTCGACCCGGCCGTACTGCGGGAGTACCAGCTCGTCATGTTCGACCAGCGCGGCACCGGCACCAAGGGCATCGACTGCCCCGAGCTGCAACGAGCGGTCGGCGGCTCCGACTTCCTCACCCCACCCGCCGACGCCGTCGACGCCTGCGCTCGCCAACTCGGCCCGAGCATCAACTTCTACGGCACGCCCGACACGGTCGAGGACATCGACCTCCTCCGCCGCTCGCTCGGCCGGGACCAGCTCACGCTCAACGGCACGTCGTACGGCAGCTTCACCGCAGCGCAGTACGGGCTGAAGTACCCGGACCACGTCCGCTCGCTGGTACTCGACTCAGTCGTCCCGCACCGCGGCTTCGACCCGTTCGGCGCCGATCTGATGGCCCACACCGGCAAGGTCCTCGCAGCGAACTGCAAGAGCGACCCAGCCTGTACGACGGACCCGGTGGCCGACCTGGCGTGGCTGGTCCAGCGCGGCGAGCTCGACGGCGCACCGGTGAACGGCACCAGCCTGATCGAGTCGCTGTCGATCCTCAGCCTCAACTCGGTCAACCCGTCGTTCGAGGGCATCCCCAAGGTCCTGCACGACGCCCGCGGCGGCGACACCGCCGCACTGAAGGAGATGTTCCAGCGCGCGACCAGCCGCGACATGCCGTACGACGAACTGTCCGCCGGACTCCACCTGGCGACGCTCTGCTCGGACCTGCGCTTCCCGTGGAAGCCGGACACGCCGGCAGCCGCTCGCCCCGGCCTGCTCAACGCCGCCGCCGGCAAGCTCACCCCGTCCCAGCTGCACCCGTACGACGTCCGGACCGCCCGCAACCAGCTGATCGTCGACGGCTGCCTGCGCTGGCCGGCAACCCGCGTCTCGACCTACCCGGCCGGCCAGGAGCTGCTGCCGCGGACGCTGATCCTGCACGGCACCAACGACCTGTTCTGCCCGACGTCGTGGGCCGAGTGGGAGCGGGACCACGCCCGCCAGGCGCAGCTGGTCGTCGTACCGGGTAGTGGTCACGGAGTCCAGGGCAGCCAGGTGGACCAGACCGGAAAAGCCCAGGTCAGAGCCTTCTTGATGGGCTGACACACCAGTCCGGCCGCTGGCTGAGACGGAACTGAGCAACATTGTCTGCAGCACCTCGAGCAGCTCGATGCGTCTAATAGTCGTGAGGTGTTGTACGCCCAGTTGGGGAGTTGCCGGTGGAGTTCGAGGAGTACGCGTCCGCGCGCGGGCAGGAACTGGTCCGTCTCGGGTTCACCATCTGCGGCGACTACCAGCGCGCCGAGGACCTGGCCCAGATCGCGCTGATGCAGGCGTTCCGGTCCTGGCGCAAGGTGCAGCGGGCCGACGACCCGCACACCTACGTACGGCGGATCCTGGTCAACTCCTACCTGTCGATGACGCGCCGGCGGTCCTTCACCGAGGCACCGGCGGCCGACCTCGACCCCGACCACACGGTGCCCGACCCCGCCAACGACATCGTGGCCTCCGACGATCTGTGGCGCACGCTGGCCACACTGTCGGCACGCGAGCGGGTCGTCCTGGTGCTGCGCTACTACCAGGACCTGGACGACCGGACGATCGCCGACCTGCTCGGCATCAAACCGTCCTCGGTCCGCAGCATCGCGAGCCGAGCGCTCGGCACGCTGCGGAAGTCGAGGCAGTCCCACCGCGTCGACGAGCGGTTGCCATGAGCACCGACCGCTGGGCGCCGCCGGACCGACACCACGGCGCGGGTCCCAACGCCCGCGTCCAGCGCGCACGCCCCGTCCGCGTCCCTGCCCTGGGCATCCGCGTCCGGCGCGTTCCCCACTTCAGCACCCACCATCTCGTTGAGAGGTTGCCGTGAGCACCACCGAGCTCGAGGAAGACCTGCGCGCGACGTTCGACCGCGCCGCCGCTTCCGTTCCGCCCGCCCCCGACCTGGTGTCGCGGGCGACCGACGGGGTCCGCCAGGCCCAGCGTCGTACGTACGTCGCCGCAGGCGCTGCCGTGGCCGCCGTCGCCGTGATCGCGGCCGCCGGGTTCGCGCTCGGCGGCGGTCTGGGCGGATCGACCGATCCGCAGCCGGCCGCTCCCAACCCGACCCCCGCGGTCTCCAGCGCGAAGCCGGTCGTCGCGTCGGAGCAGCTCACGGGCACCTGGCGTCCGCTGAAGATGGACGGGTTCAGCACCCTGAAGACGGCCCGGCCCGACAACCCCACCCTCACCTTCAACACCGACGGCACCTGGACGGGCTCCGACGGCTGCAACGGGATCAGCGGCACCTTCACCATCGGACAGCGCGGCGAGTTCACCGGGACGGCCGGCAACCAGCGGCTGATCGAGTGCGCGAACGTGCCGCACACCGCGGTCCTGCAGGCCGCCAAACGGGTCGCGACCGACCAGTCGACGCTGAGGTTCTACGCCGCCAACGGGCGAGAAGTTGCGATCTACGCTCGCGCACGGTAGCGGGATTTGCTTGCGGAACGTAGTCAGCTCTTGACTATCCGGAGTCCTTCGTTGAAGGATCGAGGGCGGCCCGTCCATCAACAAGGGGAGCTCAGTGCGACTCTCAGCTACCGTCCCGCTGCTCGCTCTCGGCTCAATGTCACTCGTCGCAGTCGCCGTCCCGGCCGGATCCGCCCCGATCCCGGCCGCCGCCACCGCACCGGCGTCGGTTGCTGTGTGCAACCACAACGACCCGATCAGCACCGCCGAACACTCCAAGCGACTGTCCCAGCCGACCAGCGCCAAGGACACCCGGCCGCTCGGCCAGGCCCTCGGCGAAGGCGTCGCGGCCGCGGTTCGCTCGATCGAGCCGCTCGACGCGACCGGGCGCCCGAAGTCCGGCCTGCCGTACGGGCTGAGCGCCGGCATCATCGGCGTACTGGGCACGCAGGAGACCGGCTACAAGGTCGTCCTGGACGACTCGGTCGTCGACGAGAAGAAGTACCAGGCCGCCGTACAGAAGAACGTGCCGGCAGCAGGCAAGCCGATGCTCGCCGTCGAGCGCAGCTGCCGCTCGGCGCGCTCGGTCGCCGCCGCCTGGAAGGCCGTCGGCGGCCGCGCCTGGTCCGCCGACGCCGCGAAGACCACCTTCACCGCTGACCTCGACCCGGCCACCGAGAACGTCGTCGTCGAGTACGACGAGGCGACCACCTCCGCGGCCGGCGCCGAAGCCCTCGCCAACCTCGACGGCGTCGACGCGGTCCCGACCGGCGTCGCCCGGATGACCCGCTTCAACGACACGCCTAAGGGCGGCCACTGGGGCGGCGCGCGGATCACCTCGGCGCTGAAGAACTGCACCGCCGGCTTCTCCGTCGTCCGCAAGTCGAACAACACCCGCGCCTCCGTCACCGCCGGCCACTGCGGCGGCCCCGGCACGGTCTGGCGCAGCGGCTCGAACTACTACGGCACCACGTCGGTCCGCTCGAACTACCCCGACTACGACCAGGCCCTGCTCACCGGCAGCTCGTACGGCGCAAAGATCTGGACCGACGGCCCCGGCGACTCCGCCGACACCCGCACCGTCAAGGGCGGCGACGACCCAGCCGTCGGCGCGTCCGTCTGCCAGTCCGGCTCGTTCAGCACGTCGCTGTGCGGGATCACCATCCGCTCCCTGAGCGCCAAGTACTGCGACTCCGACGGCTGTACGACGTACGTCATCCGAGCCACCCGCAACAACCAGATCGCCATCATCGGCGGCGACTCCGGCGGCCCCGTCTACTCCCGCCCCAGCTCGACCACCGCCACCATCCGAGGCATGGCCTTCGCCGGCTCCGGCTGCACGGCGTCCCGCTGCACCACCCTCTACGCCGAGCGCTACAACTCCATCGCCGGCCACCTCGGCGTCCGAGCCCTCACCGGCTGACGCTGCAACTTGCTGCAACCAAGTTCCACTCCGCGCCGCCGGAACCGCAGACTGACCGCTGAGCGAGGCGAACGCCTCGCCGTCTACGTACGGGTAAGGGGTTCTTTCATGCGTCGGTGGCTCTCGGTCGGACTGGTCGTTCTCACGGCGAGCGTCGTAGGTGTGGTTCCCTCGGCGCAGGCCAGCACGACCAGGAACTTCGACCTGAAGTACGGCGCCACCTACACCCGCGGCACCATCACGTTCTACAACCGGTCGGCCAAGATCGTCGGCGTACAACGCGCCGTCTCAGCCGACATCAGCGGCTGCCGCTACACCGCCTTCTGGGCGAACCCCGAGGGCGGCAGCATCACCACCGACAACACCTGCAACGGCACGCACAACTACTCGTTCACCATCGAGCTCGACCAGCCGGGCGGACCGCGTTCGATCAGCATCTACTTCCACCTCAACCTCCCGGACGAGGACAGGACAGTCGCCCAGGCCACGATCAAGAGGTAACCGGATCAGCTCCGCAGTCCGTCGTCCAACTGCCGACTGCCGACTGAGCAGTCCCACCCGGCTCTTCCCAAAGGTTGTCGGCGGCAACCACCGGACGATCGCCCGCACCTGCTCCGGGGCCTGCTCGACGGCCCACCGAATCGCCGCGTCCCCATCCCCACCCGCCAGATCCTCGGCCAATGCCATCTGCACCGCGGGCCCGTGCACATGCTTCACCTGATGCGGACTCACCAGATCATGGATGTACGGCGTCCCCGCCGCATACCCCGCGGCCCGCGCAGCCGCCATCCCCACCGCGTCCCCCACCTCCCGCGCAGCCTTCAATGCCGCCCAGGCCGCCGTCCGAATCCCCTGCGTCCGCGGCCCACCCTCGGCAAACCCCCGCGCCTCCGCGATCGCCTCCCGAACCCTCAAATCCCCCGGCGCCCGCACGTCGTACAGCCCCACCACCCGCTCAGCACACTCCACCGCCCACGCCGCCAGCACCCGCCGATCCTCAATCTCCACAAGCCTCAACCTTATCGTTGAACCCACCGGTGGAGACTTCTCCAACCACGCCCGCTCACCCCACCTGTGATCCACCTCCGAGCCCGAGCCCTCACCGGCTGATTCCATCCGGTACCGCACGCAACATGTATTCCTCGGTCAACGCCGCCCAGTGCAACACAGCGGGCTGGGCCAGCGGCACGTAGTCATCGACCATCCTCATTTGATGGGCGACCGCGGCCCAATCTGCTGGCTCGTCAGGAAGCAGATCGCCTCGGCCACTCGCCGCGAGCACGCCGCGGGACAGACAACTGGCGACGGTGATCTCCAAGTACCCCGGGTTCCACATCATCTTGCCGGGCGCGCGTGACCACTCCGGCCCGGTGAGGATCTTCAGCGCTGTCCGCTTGGTAGCTCCTGCTGAGGCCGGCACGTCAGTCATACTCGCGAATACTCTGTTGCCCGTCTCGGCGTCAGCCGACTGCCACAGTCCCGCCGCAAAGCCTGCCGATTCATCATTCGACGCAGGGGCGTACCACTGAGGAACCTCCTCACGACCGTTGCCGTTGCGGATCAACACCAGCCTGAGATCTGGACCCCACGCAGCCGTCCGCTGCGGCAGCTCCTCACCGAAGCCGACCATGTCCGAGACCAGTTCGCTGTTGCTGATCCACGTCCACCACTGGCGCAGATTTCCGGAGTTGACCAGCAACAGGGTCGGCTCACCCCGCAACTGATGGATCACCGATCGGATGCGCCGCTCGATCGCGAACCGCTGATCGGCCCGCCTTGGCAGATCATGAGGAGCATTGCCCGGCAGCTTCAGCAGGTACTGACGGTACGGCGTCCACAGCTTGTCCTCGTCATCCCAAGCTTCCAATCGACGATATCCGTCCCGTGGCTCCAGCCTTAGCGCGACGAGTTCACGCCGAGGCGAGCGCCCCAGACCGCCGCCGTGCCGGTTGACCATCCACAGAGCCGCGATCCGGGTGTCAGCCGGCACTCCGTCGACGCGATGGACTGGTACGTCGATGGCACCCAGCTGACGCAATCCGTCCAGAACAGCGGATTTCGCCCGGATCTCCAGCGCTTGGTCGTCATCCTCACGATGGGCGATGAACTGGCTGAGTCGGCCTGAATCCGCACAACCCCACCGAACTGCGGTCTTCGGGTCGCTCTCCGAGGCGCTGAAAGCGTCTCGGTCGTGCAGTTCCACAAAGACCAAGCCTGCTGTCGAGGCCGGGTCCAGTACGTCGGAGAACAGACCCCGGACCTGCGCCCGCCGCTTCTCGTTCACTTCGGCCACCATCTGACGCAATTCCGCTCCCTTCGCCCTGGGGATCGGCAGCGCCGAGGCCTCCGGATCACCGAACCGGCGAGCGTTCACACGTACCGTCAATCCATCTGCCACCCACTCCCACTGACCTTGAGCTTGCGGTCTGAGATTCAGAAGTTCGCACAGCGTCGAGACCAAGCGATCCCGGACTCGTTCGCTTTGCCACAGCAGCTCGACCTCCAGCGGGGCCCCGTCCAGAGCCGAAGTCAATGCGGCGCGTCGAGCGAGCCCAGCCGCCCGGTTGGCCTCCGCCTGCGCGACGGCCTTCCGGGAGTCGTTTCCGGCGACGTCCTCGTCGACCTTGGGCCACCTGGGCTTCGGACGCATGGCTGGTCTGGAGCGGTGACCAGTTCGCTTCAGATCACTGACCCTCCGCAGCCAAGGCGCCAGCCCCAGTTCCACCCATCGATCGAGCTGAGCCCGCTCCGTCGGGCCGATCCCGGCCTTCACCTCGTGATCCGGCAGAACGTTGCTGTGCGCAACTGCAGCCGTGATGCCGTCGACGCCGTCGAGCCATCGGTCGGGATCGACCATGATGCCGGGGGCAGACGGATACTGCCCGACGATGTCGATCTCCGGCAGCAGTTCGACCGTACTGCGGCTACGCCACTCGTGCCGGCTCCCACGGTCGAAGTAGTCGACGAAGTTGTGGGAGAGCCTGGGAGTGTGATCGTCGCCTGTCGTCCACGGCGGCGTGACTGCGAGATACACCCCCACGCCACGATCGGACGGGACGTGGATGCGGCCTCCGGTCACCCACCGCCGGACACCGATTCCCGCGTGGACACGCAGGTTCGCGGTGAAAGGCACTGTCTGCACGGTCAGACTGACCACACACGAGTAGTACCAGGACCGCCCCTTCTTGGAGAACGGCCGAGGTGGCCACGAGACGAGCTCCGCCCCCTGAGCGGTAGTTACGATCCGGAAGTGCAATTCCTCGTCGCCTTGCCGATAGGGCCTGCGCGCGAGTTGTTTCGCGAGCACAGCCGGCACCAACTGGAACAAGGAGCGATCCGGGGCGGCCGTTCCACCCGATGTGAGGCCTGCTGTTCCCAGATCGACGACCGATTCCGTCCAGATCGGCATGGTCCGCGTCAGCGATTCCTGCACCACAGAGATCGCTTCCTCCAACTCGGCTTGCTGCAGTGGGTCTACAGCAGCCTGTCGTGGTCCCAGCGTCGCCACCCAGGTATTCACCAACGCGGCCACAAGATCGGTCGACACCTCGTTGGCCGCATACAGCCACGGACTGTTCTGTTCGGTTGTGACACCCCGCCCGGTTGCAATCACCCCAGGCGCCGCGGCCCGCAGCAAGTCGTTGAGTGATCTGATCGGGAGCGCCACGTTGGTATCCATCGCGGGTCTGGACAGCCCGTACAAGGCCATCGCGGCGTCCTTCCACTCCGGACCGAATTTGATGGTCTGGAAGGTTTCCAGCCAGTCACCGGCCGTGGGGTCCGGCTCGTACGCCGCCAGCCGGACAACGTGGTTCACCATGACTTACCTCCACATGTTGGTTGCTTGATACAACGATCTGCCGCCTGCCACAGCGGCTCGTACAAGGCCTGAGTGAGCTCGCTGTCCAGACCCTTCCGACTCGGGAAGAGATACTCGCCGAGCAGGTCGTGGATACTCACCAGGAGGCTGGACCGCGCCGTATCGTGATCGGTGATCAGGACCGGATCCGTTGACAGCGGGTCCTTGGCGAGCGCGGCGGCGGTTCCGGGCGCGAACGCCGCGTCCACCAGGACGACACGAGCGCCGACTCCACCCCGCACCAGACGGCCGATCACTTGCCACATCAACACCAACAGATCCCAGGTCACAGCAGGTCTGTCTCCGTCCGTCAACCGACTCCAGGCCAATGAACGACTCAGAAGGCGGAACCACTCCCGATACCCGCGGGAACGAACCTCGCGGCCGGCCACGCCAAGACCATCCGCGTTCGACACCCAGTCACCAAAACCATCAACGGGATCCTCGATCGCCCGACTGATCCAGTCGTTGATCGCCTGCACCGCGAGGCTGAGGTCATCCGGGCGTGGGTTTGGCCTGGCCAGGAAGTAGACCGTGCCGATGGCGGCCTCGCCCCCATCCGCCATGATGTTGTGACCGCGCTCCACGGCAAGCAGCGGCGCCACCAGAATCCAGGCTTGCGTCCGTGGAAGCCGCTCGAGGTCACCGCGCCGCAAGGTCGGCGCGAAGGCTTCGTCGCAGACCGGATCCCGCTGGTCGTCGGCCAGCAGACGTACTACTCGCCCCTTCAGCGAGGTCGAGTGGATCGCGTCCGCGACGACCTTGGCTTCCGAATAACTTCCGGTCAGGACCAGGAGGTGACGGCGGTGTTCCGCGAGGTCGGCGAGCTCTAGTTCGAAGCGGCTACGCCGGTCATCGTCAGGTGTGGCAAGGGCGAGTGCCATGGTCCGCAGCACCGCGGGCCGTTCCTCCAGCCGCGCCCCGGACAGCGTCAGCGGTTTCCCGTTCTGCCAGACGCATTCCAGCCGGATCGTGGTTTCGGTGCTGATTCGCTCGACTTTGTCCGGCGGAGGTTTCAGTACCAGACCAACCGGCGTCAAGACGTGGTACCGGCTCGATGTCCCTGCCCAGCTGCTCCCCGACATCAACAGGACATGCGCTCCCGGACGGCCTTCGACCTCGGCCAGACGTGGAACAGACGCCAGAAGGCTACGCCCGACACCACTGCAGCGGAAGAACCGGAGTTCCCCACTGCGGATGCCGCCTTCATCCGGCCCATCGAGCAAGAATTCGAAACCGAGGATGTTACCCATCGGCGATTCGGGCACCATCGGCCCGTAGTCGACCGGCCGTCGATGCAATTGGTTGAATCCGAGGTTGAGCGCGACCTGAACCCGTGGCCACATCCCGGTCATCAGGGCGAGCTTCGGCTCGAGCGCGGCCAGTAGCAAGGTGAGTTCGAACTTGTCGGCCAGATCGTCCGGGTTTCCAGTGCAGAGGGCTGCCGGCAGGAGGTCCATCAGCGCCCTGTGCATCCGCGCGCGCGTGGCCTTCGATCGGCTGGTGTGGAGGAGCTGGTTCGTCAACTCGACCAAGGTGCGTGCCTTCGGTCCTGCCGGCCCCCGCTCGCCGAAAGGATCCCGTCGGTACTCCTCGAGCACCCGAAGCAGTTCCTCGCGGTCCGCCGTCGGCTGATCGTCCCGGTCAGCCGACGGCAACAGCAGCTCGACCAGTTTGCCGTGCAGGCTCCAGGCATTGAAGTAGCTTCCGGAGACCCACTTGCGCAGCGTCCGGCTGCTCACCAGCATCGCGTACAACCGATCAGTGACCATCGACGCGGTGTTGAGCGCGGTGGTCCAGTTCGCGACATCGCGATTCGACAACTGAGTCCGCTGCCCGTCGACGAGTTCAGTGATCTTGTGTTGCGCGACCTCATCGAGCCACGAGGTGGTCGCCTCGCCCGCCAAGCTGATCGCCGGAGCGAACATCCGGTCCAACTGGGTCTGCACCCGGTCGGCTTCGTCGACGATGATCAGATCGGAGCGCCGCGCCGCCAGCTCCAGGTACCGAAGGCGTTCGGCGTTCTGAGGCCACGGGACAGCAGTGTCCACCAGCGACGGCGGCGTGGCGATCCAAATGTCTGCATCGACCAGATCCCGTGAACCACGATGCCTAGGGCATCGATTCCAGAACGGGCAGATCCGCCGCTCCTGCTTGTAGGGGGCCTGATCGCGATCGCGCGTCCCTCGCTGACGAACCGGATTCAGCCGCGAGCAGGGCGCGTCCGCGTATTCCAGTGGTGCATGCTCATCATCGATCAGGCCACTGATCGCGCACGCCGTACTCAGGTAGTCGAACGCGTTGTCGTCGTGGCTGAGGAGATTGGTCTGCCCACGGGAGGCGAGCCTGCGATGCAATCGCTGAGCATGCTGCTCCCGGTACGACGCACCGATGATCGGCGCGGCTGTGCACCCGAGCGATCGGAACAGCCCGACCAGTTTCAGTACCTCGGCGACGTCTCCGACGACGATCGTGACGCGGCGATTCCGGTTCTTGACCAGGTGGTAGGTGAGGACATCGCGCACCGTGCTTTTCCCAGCACCAACCATGCCAAGCAGGTGTTCGGTCTGGTTCACGGTGAACGACTCAGCAAGCTCGAGCCCACCAGGTCGCGCCGCGAACAGCCTCGTGCTCTCCAGGATGCCTTCTCGATTCCGTGGGGCGAGTTGATCCATCTCACGCGCCGCCTCCTCGAGTTCGACCCAAGCAATGGTCAGCGGCTCGCCTGCCCCGGACAACGGCACATCGAGGAGGTGTCCGTGGACTGCATCCGAAGAGACTTCCGGAAGTTCCACGGTGATCGGGGAACGGCCGGCGAAGAAGCGGTGCGCCCCCTTCGTCGCTACGACACCCGGGCTACCCGCAAACGGCGGCGCCGCCCGCAGCACTTCGGCGTACTCCGTCCAGCGGTCAGGTGCGACAGTGACCACCGCCCGCCGGGCGACGTCGGACCTGCTCGACCAGCCGTACGCGTTCAGCCCTGGTGGCGACCCCTCGTACTGGTCGAGAGCGTCCTCCCACGCTCTGGGCCGGCCGAGGTTCCACAGGGCGTACCGAGCAATCTGTAGCATCGCCTCTCCCTCCGCGGTCACCAACCCACGGGCTCTGGCGAACGGGTAGCCACTGAACAGCGGCCAGGCATCAGAGACCGAGATTTCGGGATCAACGGTGTGTGCCACCAGCAGCCCGAGTTCCACCAGGCACAGCTGCTCGGCGTCTGCTCGCGAGATGCCACGCTCTCTGAACGCACCCAGCGCTTCGGGTAGTAAACGGAAGACGTCACGCACGTCGCCCACCTCCTTCGATGGTGTGCAGCAGATCTTCGGCCGAGACCAGTTCCGTTCTGCTCGTTCCTCGATGCCGATCGAACACCGCTCGAAAGTTGGCCCGCTGATCAACCAGATCGGCCGGAACAGTCGCAAAGATTCGACTGGCTTCGCCTGGTGACCACCGCTGCATGTGCAAGCCCAGCAGTGCAGGCGCGGTGGAGACCGAGACCGCGATGAGCCAGGCACCACCGCGAGGCCATCTCACGCGCAGATGATCGATCTCGTCCGGCACAAGTACGACCTCGGCACCGGCTTGCCTGCATGCGCTCCTCAGCTGCCGTTCGATCATCCCGGTGGCAGGTAGCACACATCGCATCCGCGCCGGCAGAGCGCGGAGACGGTCCGCCGGCTCACTGCTCGGCTCGGTGAACGACGGACACTTTTCGCTCTCGCAGTGGTTGATCTCATTCACGTCGGTGATCGCCAGGCATCCGCAGGACGGGCATCGGAGGCACCGCCCTGCGCGAACGTAGGCATCCGGAACAGGCCCGTACAGGTGCTGAACACGCTTCCACGTGGCCTGACCACCCGGTCTGGCGAACACCGCCATCATCGAATCCTGGTTCACCACCGGGTGGTCGATCAGGAACTCGCGACATTGTTCGTAGACGGCGGCGCTTGGGCAACTGTCGGCCAACTCGCCGAGCGTGCTGTCCGACGCCGATACCCAGTCGATGGAGAGCCGAGTCGGCAGACCTGTCAACGCGTTGACGAATACGGCATCCGGGTCGACGTCACTGAACAGGTCTGCGATCGGCCAGGTGGACAGCGGTTCACGGCACAGTGCCAGCAGCGCCGGGAGACTCGCGGGCGCGTCCTTACCGTGCACGAGGCTGAGCGCAGTGATTCGATCGAGCGCCAGCTGAGCGGCAGCGGGATAGGGGAGGATCACGCGAGCATGCTGGACACCGTGCATTGCCAGCACGGCAGCGGCAAGGAGCCGGATCAGGTCCGTCGATTCACGGTCGGTCCGAATCTTCATGTCATCGCCTCGCCCGGCACCACTTGGCGACCTCGCACCGAGTGCACTGCTGACCCGGCTGAGGGGCGAAGCCTTCATCCGCGCGCCACCGCACAGCGAGATCGCGGATCACCACCTCGGCGCTACGACGTACCGATGGCGTCAGCGGGTCGAGCACGTACAGGTCAACGCCCGATGGCCGCAGAACCTCCAACTCGACACGGCTGCGTGCCGACTGCCCACCGAGTTCACCGCGAGCCAGCACGAGCACTCCGAGGGCAATCTGCGGGTACTCCGTCAGGAGGTCACCTCGCCGGCGACGATCCGAGCTGCTGGTTTTGGTTTCCCTCCATACCCACGAGTCGTGGTCCTGGTAGAGGAGGTCAGGTTCGGCAATCACTACCGCGTTTGCCTGCCTGTCTTCCCAGGTCAACCGCGGCTCGATCCGCGGACTTACCGAGCTGTCGGCCACCCGAATGGGACAGACCTCGGCGTGGTGACGAAGGAGTTGCTGACCGAGCGCGATGTCTTCGGGCGACAGCCCGAATCCTTCGCCGGTCCACTCGTCCGGTTGAGCCGAACAGATCTGGCCAGTTCGATGTCTTTCGGCCAGCAATGCGTGGAGAGCCCGCCCGCGCTGAGCAGGCCCACTGCGCTCGATCAGCCCATCGGTCGGAAGCCTGAGCTCCCGCAGGTGAGCACGGGCTGGGCATTCGCGATAGGAACGGGCACTGGTCACCGACCACTGCCTGCGCGGCAAACCGTCCCCGTCGACACCGAGTAGTCCTGGAGCCCGCACGACAGCCGGGCACTTGGTGATGAAGTCACACTTCACACAGGCCGCCCCTGGGCGGTATTCCTGACCGCCGGCCACATCGCCCAGCACGGATCGACCGTCTTTTTCGTACGCCGCGGTCGCTTCGTCCGGCGTACCGTCGAACAGGACCGCTGTGGAACCGTCGTCGATGGCGTAGTTCAGCACCCGTAGATGCTCGACCGGTGGGTAATCGAGGTCACCGGCATGAGCCACGACATACGCCGCGATCGCCACCTCGGCATCGCTCCTTGGCGCCGATCGTGATCCCATGGTCACGAGCCGAAGCTCCCGCGACCGACCGGTCGCCGACTGGTAGCACCGGCCCCAGGCGCTGATGCGGTAGCAAACCTGCCCGACCTGGCGCTCGTACGTCCATCGCTGCCGGACCAGCACCATCGGAGTGCTACCAGCGGGGAAGTCGCGGAGGTAGTTCTGGACCGCACGGGCCGTCCACACCTTCAAGCCATCGTGAATCCTGCGGTCCCCCTCCACCGCGGACAGTGCGTCCTCAACCGACCTCGTACCGAGCTCGATCTGGTCGAGCGCGGTCATGAACGGGCCGAACGCGAAAGTCTCGAGCTTCTCCCGCGGACGGAACACCGACCGCACTCGCAGTGACGGGCGAGCCTTCAGCGCCTCGGCCATCGGGCACTTGTATTCTCGCGACCTGGGTGCGGCCGCCGTGACCGCGATCGTACTGATCGGGCCGGTGACCCCTTCGGGCCGAAGCCACTCGGGCATGGTTCTCCTTCGGAACAGAACAAGGTCGATGTCAAATGCAGCCGGGAACAGTGATCGACGGCCGGTTCAAGCTGCTCGGCCGGTTGGGCGAAGGCAGCAGCGGCCAACTCTTCGACGCGGTGGACCTGACCGACGGCTCCGCCGCGGCAGTGAAGTTCTCACATCCCCGGACCTTCGAGAGCACCGCGGATTTCAGCGGGTACGCCGACGAGCTCTACGAGGAAGCCGATCGGCTGCGGGCGCTCGGTGACATTCGCGGCATCCCAGAGCTCCTGGGCGACGGGACCGACACTGACGGGACGCCGTACCTGGCCATGCGCAAGGTGGCGGGCACAACACTCAAGCACTACGCGGACAATGGGAACAGTCCGATGACGGCCGTCACCGCAGTGTCCATCATCGCGCAACTGTGCGAAATCCTCGGCCGGGTCCACGACCGTGGGTACGTGCACCGGGATGTGAAGCCCGAGAACGCCATGATCGATACCGCGGGGTCGGTTCAATTGATAGATCTGGGCGCAATGCAGGCGGTCGGCGATGATGGATATCGCGGTGGCACGGACAGGTACGCGGCCCCGGAGCAGGCCTCGGAGACGCCGGTCACACCCAGCGCTGACGTGTTCTCCCTCGGGTGCATGCTGACCGAGATGATCACCCTCAGCCTGCCGTATCCCCGGGACTACCTGAGGTTCGGGCAACGCAGGGAATCCCCTCCCACACCGGCTCTGGCATCTCTTGAGCCGCAGCTGCGTGTGGTTGTTTCGGCCATGATCGAGTGGTTGCCGGAGCGCAGGGTCGCCAACGGCCGTACGGCCTTCGAGGCCCTGCAGCCGTTCCTGCCGGCCAAAGGTTCCTCGCGCGATCACAAGATCCTCGGCCCGGATCCGACCCGGCGGTACCGGTGACGATTCGCAGGAAGTAGCCGGCCGGTTCGGCGAGGTCATTTCAAGGCTGCCAGTCGCTGAGCAACAGCTTCTGCTTCAGGAAAATCTAGGTCGCGGAACAAGCGCAAAGCACGGCTCAAGGCTTCACGTTCCTGGGTCCGGTCCCCGACCTGGTGCATCACGTCGGCCAGGCGCTGAAGTGTTTCGGCCTCGCGCTGCGGGTAGTCCAGCGCCTGGTAGATCTCTACAGCGGCGTTGTACTTCTCGATCGCGGTCCGAGACATACCTTGCGCGGCCCTGATCCCTGCCAGGCTTGCAAGCATGTCCGCCTGCCCGTTTGCGTCTGTGGTCGTACGGATGAGGGCCAGCGCTTCTTCACAGCTCCGCGCCGCATCGTCGTACAGACCACGGTCCGACGAAACGCATCCGAGCCCGTTGAGCGAGCTCGCCTCACCCATCACATCGCCCAGGCGCCGATAGGTCCCCAATGCGGCAAGAAAGCGTTCCTCGGCGTGGTCGAGATCCCCCGTGCCGCGGTGCAGGACGGCCAACGCGTGACAGCCGTGCGCGAGGCCGAGAGTATCCTCGTCGGCCACCGAGAGCTCGATCGCGGTCGCCAGCCGGACCTTGGCCAGATCGAGCCGTCCGAGCGCACGATCAGTTCCTGCCAACAGGCGAAGGATCATTGCCCGGTCCTGCGGTCGGCCGGCGATCTCGGCCGCGCCCAGTGAGATCTGCAGGCTGCCCTGTGCGTCGACGTACCGGTTGCTTCTCCACTGATACGGCGTGATGGTCAGCGGGAGCAGCCAGGCGTAGGTGTGCAGGCCCTCACGCACCGCGAGGTCCACGGCAGCCAGGATGTTGTCGTAATCCGCGTCGAACCAACTCATCGCCGCACCGGCGTCCGCTGGAACGAAGTGCCCAGGACCGGCCGGACTAGGACCGACCGGCAGATCCCGGCCAGGCGCGATGACCAGGTCGCAGTCCCTCGCGGTGTACAAAAGGTGATCCAGCAGGCGTTCGACTGTCACTCGCCGATCGTCGCCGCCGGCATCCACGGATTTCCGACCCGCATAAGCACGAATGAGATCGTGGACAGCGAAACGGTTGTACGAAACTTCGTCGATCAAGTGGGCCGTCCGCAACTCGTCCAGCCCTCGGATGCCGTGGTCACGTGAGGCCATCAGAGCGATCGCGGCATCGCGACTGATGGTCGGCCCCGGATGAATGCCGATTCTGCGGAACAGAGCGGCGGCGGGAACGGACAGCGAACCATAAGAGGGTGCCAGAGCCGCGGCGAGGTTGAGGTCCGCTCCCTCATGGACGAACGTGGCCAGCGGGTCATCGGCCGAATTCATCTCGTGCAGGAACTCCGCAAGTGACATTTCCCGACGCGACCGGAGCCGGGCACCGACAACGATCACCGCGAGAGGCAGTCCCGCGCACAGCCGGACGATGTCCTGAAGGGCCTCCGTTTCACCCTCCACGCGCAAGTTTCCGACGATGGAGGTGAGCAGCGCGGTGCAATCGTCCGCTGCCAGCAGAGGGACGGACACCTGGAGCGCGGCATGCGTGGCCGCCAGACCGTCCATGGCGTTGCGACTGGTGACCACAACAGCACTTCGACCGGGCCCCGGAAGCAAAGGCAGTACCTGCGCCGCATCGCGGGCGTTGTCGAGTACCACCAACACCGAGCGTCGCGCCAGAGCGGAGCGGTATGCGCTGCTCAGCCCATCAGCGGTAGGAGTCCCAGGCGTGACACCGACGTCAGCGAGGAATCTGGCCAGCACCTGGGCAACATCTGTGGACTCCTGCTGCGAGGAGCCCTGGAGATCCGCGTAGAGGACCCCATCGGGAAATCGGTCCTGCAGGCTCGCGGCCAGACGGAAGCCAAGAGTGCTTTTCCCTACGCCGGCCGGTCCTACCAGCAACACGATGCCGTTGACCGAATCACCGGAGAGCGCCTGACACACGGTCTCCAGCAGGAAGGCTCGCCCGAAAATCGCGGTGCGGTGAGCCGGCAACTGGTGTGGCACGATCGTCGGCGCCTCCCCACCTCCTCCATCGCCCATCAACTCGCGCCGCAGAATCTCCAGTTCCGGCCGGACGGCAGGGCCTGCCTTTTCCCGGCATTCCTCGAAGGCAGCATGAAATTCGGCGTGACCCTCGTGGCGATGTATCGACCGCAACAAGAACTCATGGAAGAGCCTCGAATTCGGCCACCGGTCGATCGCCCGGCGACATTCGAACAACGCATCCGACAGACCGTCGACATCGATACTCGTTTCGAGGTAACTGATGACCGCGAGCTGCATTCTGCCGGTCAACTTGTTCCGCCAGTCCTCGACCCACGGGCCTGCGATCGTCCCCAGTGGGTCCAGGCGGCACTCACTCAAAGCGCTGCCCAGTTCGCGCAATTTCTCCTGCGGTGTCGCCGCAGTGGCCGCACGTCGCAGACGATCTTCGAATCTGAACAGATCGACCTCGTCATCCTCGACCACCAGGCGATACACGCCTGCCTGGCACTGAGGAACCACTGCGGCGGTCAGCGCCCTACGAAGTTTCGACGTCTCCTGATGCACCGCGGACCGGGCCTTGGCGCCGGGCCAGAGGTTCTTTTCGATGACGCTCGCCGGCGAGCGCCGTTCCGGGCTGAGCAGCAGATGCGCGAGCACCGTCCGGGTCTGCGGCGCGAGCTTGATCGGCCGACCCGCGTCGGACACGCCGACTGGGCCGAAGATCCGGTACTCCATTCGCATTCCCCTTCGAACTGTAGGCACGCAGGAAATTGCACACCGATCGCTGGGGCCGTGTCCAGTTATTCGTCGATCAGAAACTGGAGAGAAGTTGGAGAGAAAAATCGAACAAATCGATGTCAGACTTGATCACGGCAGCGGCGCCGCAGATGGTGTCGCCGGAACGAAAGGAAAACAATGCCAGCCCTGGACCGCAGCGGAACGCATCAGGCGATCCTCACCTACCCACCCCGCCGTCGCCGCCCGCGTCCGCCGCGCAAGCCCAAGCCTCCGGCGACCTCGGTCTGTATCCGGCCGCGGGCGTCCCGGCCCTGCGGCAAGTTCATTCGCCACCGCTGAACGGAGTGCGGGCGGCGCTCCGGCGCCGTCCGCACCTCCCGGCACTCCAAGCCGGCCTGAACTCCGGGCGCCGACACGAAACGCCATGCAGGCGCTGGACGGCCAGCCGTCCCCTTCTCCTGGCTTGCGATAAGCTAGCCGACCGTGCGCCCCCGTAGCTCAGGGGATAGAGCGTCGGTTTCCTAAACCGTGCGTCGCAGGTTCGAATCCTGCCGGGGGCACGAAAAATGGCCCTGACCTGCATGTTCGCAGGTCAGGGCCATCGTCGTTCTGAGGCGGTTACCGGTCAAGTTACCGGTGATGGTGTTGTTACCGGCTAGAGCACGTCGGCGGCACGGCTGTCGCCGCGGGCCATGAGGTCTCGGTCAAGGTACTTCTGTTGGGTCATGGAAGCATCGACATGACCGAGCTGGTCGGCGATGTCGGAGGGCGCCCAGCCGGCCTTCTCCAGCCTGGTGGCGACGTATCGGCGCCACGTGTGCGGGATGGCCCAGAACATCTCGGCGAGGTCCAGAACCCGCCGCACTGCCGCGTTGCAGTTCGACTGGTTCCACTCCTTCCACGGATCGTCGAGCTGGTGGGGTGCGGCGAAAGCCATCCCCTCCACACCGATGCGACCACCACGTACGCGCATCCGCTCAAGCAGCCAGCTCGGCATCTTTACGGCTCGGTTGGACTTCGGCGTCTTGGTGCCGAGGATCAGCACCCATCCCGTGAGCAGGTCCATGTGTTCCCACTGGACGCGCCTCGCCTCGCCAATCCGCGCGCCGGTGCCCTTCATGAAGGCCATGAGGTCGGCTGTGGTTTGCCACTTCCTCGTGGTGCGCGGATTGGCGGTCTCGTCGGCCGCGAGCTTGTCCGCGCAGGCCAGCACGGCCTCGGCTTCGTCCTCGCTGTAGGCGCGGCGATGATCGTGTTCTGCTTGACGCTTGGTCTGCTTGAGCATCTTCGCCTGGATCGGCTTGACCATCTTCAGTGCGTGGATCGTGATGACGCCGTCGTCGACCGCCATCCAGAGGATCCCCGAGAGGACCTGTCGAGTCATCTTGGCCGCCCCGGTGCCGCGACGGTCTGCCACGTCCTGGAGGAATAGGCGCAGGCGCTGCGGGTCGTTGGCCTGCTTCAGCGACAGGCCGCGAATGGCCGAGCTCTCGCCCTTGACGTGATTGTTGAAGGCGCGCTCGTAGTCGTCGACCGTCTCCGCTGAGAGCTTGGACTCGGGGCGTTTGATCTGCTCGATCCAATACTCTCCGGCCGTGATGATCGGCGTCGAGAGCGTGACGCCTTTTGCGTTCGCGCCAAGGCTGGGCTGCTCCTTGAGTGCCCCCTCGACGTTCTCGACCGCCGCGCGCTTGCTCTTGCCGAAGCGCGAGATCTCCCGAGTGACGCCGTCGAAGCCGCAGAAGTACACGCGAGCGCGCCAGCGTTCAGCCGAGCGGTGATGCGCAGCGCGCTTCCACTTGCCGGCCTCGTCCCGCTTTTGAGGGATGGCCTCGATCTCTCCGTGCTCTCCGAGTCCAAGCGCCTTCCCGGCCATCACTCCCCCGTTCCGTATCGTCTATGGATCGTCGCCGCCCCGGTCAGGCGGCCTTGCGTTGGCGCACCAAGGCGCGCTCCTCGTACTGCTCGATGTCCTCCAGGCGATACCTCACGGACCCGCCCATCAGGAGGTAGTCGACCCCCTCGCCGGCGGATCGCAGGTTCGCCAGGTGGCCGACCGACACCTTCAGTCGGACCGCCAACTCCTTCGGCGTCAGGTGGACCACCGAGCGGCAGCTATCGCAGCTCATGCGACCAGCTCGACGGCGTGGTCCTTGCCGACCGGCACCTCGAAGTCGCCCAGCTCCACCTCGTGCGCGCACTGGTGGCAGAGGCTGACGTAGTGCCTCTCGTACGCCTTGTCGATGGCGTCATCTCGGTCCTCAGCCTCTACGGTGACGACGGATGAGGCTTCGGTCGCGAAGTAGACGCGGTAGGTGTTCACTCCACGTCCTCCCAGACCAACTCGGCCCGCTGGATCTTGCCGGCGTACTCGGTCCCGTCGCGCGCCGTGAAGGGCTCGCCGCTGTAGCTGCTCACGGTCTCCCTCTTCAGGATGTTTCGGGCGACGCCGAGCTTCTCGTACGGGCCGTAGATTTTCGTCAGGCCGGCGATGCCGACCGTCACGATGACTCGGTGCACGACGGTCGCGTTCTCGCTCATCTGCCGGGCCATCAGAGCGCCGCCATGATGCGTCGGTAGTTCGGGTCGGCCATGTCCACTCGGACCACACGCTGTCGGCCCTCGTCCCACGCCCAGGTGGGCGTCTCGCTGAGCTTCATCGCCTCGCGCACCGACAGGCGGTTCTTCGCGAGGTTGACCAGCTCGGCTACGTCGTCGATGGTCAGGTGCACCGGCTCACCATCCGTGGCGATGTAGCCCTGGATGATCGGCGAGTTCGGGCGTAGCTTGCGGTGCGCCTCGGTGAACCGCTCCCAGTCCTTGATCCGCTCTGCTGTCAGCACTCGATCACCCCTTCACGCACAGCACCTGGCGAAGCTCGGCCTCGATGGCGACGAGATCAGCCTGGTTGGCCATGACCTGCTCGATGTCCTTGTAGGCCGCGGGGATCTCGTCGACCACGCCCGCGTCCTTCCGGCATTCCACACCCTCGGTCTGCGCAGCCAGGTCGTCGGCGGTGAACAGCTTCTTCGCCTTGCTACGGCTCATCCGCCGGCCGGCGCCGTGGCTGGCCGAGTTGAACGACTCCGGGTTGCCCAGACCGCGGACGATGTACGACTTCGTGCCCATCGAGCCGGGGATGATCCCGAGTTCGCCGAGCCGGGCCGAGATGGCGCCCTTGCGGGTGACCAGCACCTGCTCGCCGTAGTGGAGCTCCTCGCTCACGTAGTTGTGGTGAGCGTTGATCGCGTTGTCGAACCTGGCCTGCGGGAAGAACTGCTGCACGACCTCCTTGAACAGCGCGAGCATCCGGAACCGGTTCGCCCTGGCGTACTCCTGCGCCCAGCTCAGGTCGTGCCGGTAGCTCGTCATCTCCGAGGTGTTCGCCAGGAACACGGCCAGATCTTTGTCCGGAAGCTGGCCGTTGTGCGGCAACTCCTTCGCGATCTTGATGTGCGCCTCGGCGATCACCTTGCCGATGTTCCGGCTGCCCGAGTGGAGCATGAGCCACACGCTGTCGTCGGTGTCGAGGCACAGCTCGATGAAGTGGTTGCCCCCGCCCAGTGTGCCGACCTGGCGCAGCGCGCGACCCTCGTCCTTCCTCACGCTCGGGTGCAGGCGATCGAAGCGAGACCAGAACCCGCTCGTCGAAGAGATGCGCGGCTCGTTGTGCGAGTTGAACCCGACCGGGATCTTCGCCTCGATGGCCGAGCGGATCGCGCTGAGGTCGTCCGGCAGGTCGGCACTGGTGAGGTTGGTCCTCACCGCGGCCATCCCGCACCCGATGTCCACACCCACGGCGGACGGAGAGACGGCGTCCTTCATCGCGATGACGCTGCCGACCGTCGCGCCCTTGCCGTAGTGCACGTCCGGCATAACGGCGACGTGCTTGTGGATGTACGGCAGGTTGGCGATGTTCCGGAGCTGGTCCAGCGCAACGGACTCGACGCCCGTAACCTCGGTCCACAGTTTGACGGGGTGCGCCCCGCCTCGCAGTTCACTGATCACGCTGCAACCCCCTTCGGCATGTGGTCGTTCTCCAGCAGAGCCTTGAACACCTGGCCGGCGGCCGAGTGGTGGACGATGACGCCCTCGGGGTCCATGAACCCCGGCGCGACGTGCGAGCCAGTCTCCCGCAAGTCGTCCAGCACCATGTGGACGATGTCCGTGGAGAACGGGCCGACGTACAGCTCGGGGACCACGTCCATCTCGGGCAGGATCTCGTTGCCGTCAGCATCCGGATCGGCGCCGGTCAGCAGTGCGCGGTAGCGGTGGGTGTTGAATAGGCTGAACCGCTTCTCGCCGTCGACCAGGCCGTAGTTGCGCTGGATGCCAGCCCCCCACCACTCGCCAAAGTGCCGGCCGGCGCCGAGCAGCTCGACCAGGTCCACGGCGTTGTCGTAGACCCAGCCCGCGAAGCCGGCGTTGTCAGTCGTCTTGCCTGGAGTGATCAGCCGCTTCCGAGACTGCGCACCGACGAGGTACTCCTTGTCGGGTACCTCGCTCTCGCCCACGGGGCCGAGCACGTGTACCTCGGGGCCGGCGTAGTCGACCAGTTCACCGAAGGCGAACTCTCGGACGATCACCGCGGCGTTGGTGCCGTCGATCTTCTCGGTGATGGTCACGTCGCGGAACAGGCGCGGCGTCTTCGGCCAGCCCTCGAACTCGATCACTGCTGTACCCCCTGTCTGGCCGCCACCGCGAGGTGATCGGCTCGTTCGTTGAGTGGGTGCCCGGAGTGGCCCTTGATCCAGCGGAATGTCACGTCTCCGCGGTGCAGGACCAGCTCGACGAGCGGCTCCCAGATGTCCTTGTTGGCGACCGGCTTGCGAGCCGAGTTCAGCCAGTTGTTGCGATGCCAGCCCTTCCACCAGCCCTGCTTGAAGCAGTTCACGACGTAGCTTGAGTCCGACACCACGGCGAGCGGTCCGAACAGGGACTGAACGGCCTCGTGCGCCGCTTGGAGCTCCATTCGCTGGTTGGTGGTCTCCATGGCCGACCCGGCATCCCAAAGCCCGCCCTCGACCACCCAGGCCCAGCCGCCAGCCCCTCCAGAGCAGGCTCCGTCCGTGTAGACCTCGATCAGAGCGGCAGCACCCACTTCGGGCACTTCCGGTGGTGATCGAGGCCGATGCACCAGCACAGGAAGTCGCGGGACGATCCGAACTCGTCGGTCGAGGACTCGATCAGTTCGAAGTTCAGGAAGTCGTAGCCCTCCATGCCCTGGCCCGTGATCCACGGGATGCCGTCGCCGGCCTCCTCGACCTCTTCGAGGTACTCGTGGAGCTGGTCGCCGGTGATCGGCTCGTGGTCGGCCAGTCCGAACTTGTCTCGCACCTCCCACTCCTCCACTTCGTGTTCGATGGTCTTCCGCCAGGTCTCGTCCCAGGTGACGCTCACCTTGAGCGCGGTCACTGCGGCGGCTTCAGCAGCGCGCTCTTGGCTCTGTCGCTGAGCAGCGCGTCAACGAGCAAGCGGTCCAGCTCCTCGGCTCCCGGACCCAGCGTGTCCTCAACCATGGTGTTGACGACTTGGCCGAAGAGGTGGAATCGCCGGCGGCGGTAGGTACCGCGCCTGTGCTCGATGTCGAACGCCGTCTCGCCGAAGAGGCGGGGCCTCCGAACCAACACCGGGTCGATGTACTCCATGGTCCAGTCAGCGTCGTTCAGCGTGCCGTGGTCCGGACCGCCGACGAACAGCGATGGCTGCCTCATGCATCGCCCGCCACCGTGAGCGGGCCATACTCTTCGCTCAGCCGCTGGTAGGACCAGCCGTAGTAGTAGTCGCCGGGCGAGGCCCATACGGTGCTGTAGGAGCAGCCCTTGGTCAGCACCCAATGGTCCCCTTGATAATCCTCCACCTCGCCCGGGAGATTGGGGCAGAACTCAGCCGCTCGGCGACTCGCCGCCTCGTTGCCACGACGCATCGAGTCGCGAACCCACTCCCAGCCAGTGGTCGGCTCGGGCTTCGGCTTGAGTCTCCGCTCGACTCCGCATTTCGTGGTCCCCCTCGGCTCGGTCTGCACGGCTTGGGCCATGACGGCCTGGCCCGCGGCAAGGTCGAGCGTGCCGCCGTCCGGGAACGTCAGGCGCACGGGGTCCGGGCCGATGACGTGCAGGCGCTGGCTGAAGCCGTCGTCCACTCGGGTCACTGATGTGTGCAAGTAGCTGATCACGCGGCTCTCCTCTCGTTCGCCTGGAACTGCTCCCAGGTCAGGGATGGGGTGGGGATGGTGCGCAACTGGTACTCGCGCCGAGACTCGGAGGTGGTGTGGTAGAGCTCGCCGACCTCGCAGGGGTACGTCCGACTCTCCATCTTCACGATGTTGCGTCGGGTGCCGGCGGCATCCATCTGCCGGCGGCGCTTGGCCTGCGCTGCGCCGAGCGCCTTGTCGACCAATCGCTCCTCGAATCCGCGCTTCCCGCAGGAGCACATCTTGAAATCCACGGTCTTCACTCACTCACCTCCGTCTTCCAGATCGGACCCCAGCTCGGGGGCTCCGCGTCGGGGTTGTCCTTGAGCCACTGGATGCGTCGCTCCAGCTCGGCGCTCTTGTCGCCGCGGGCTGCGATCTCGGCCGCCTCGCGAGCCTTCTTGCGCTCGGAGTAGAAGGCGGCCGGCGTGCCGTTGAAGATCGGCAACGTCCAGGTGTTGAACGTTTCGTGCGTGGCGGTGGAGTAGACCAGCGACAGGGCTGCGGCATCGGCCTGCCCCTCGGTGGCGTACCAGCCGAGCGCGACCTGGTTCGACCGCGCTTCCTCCGGCGTCAGGTGTCCGGCAGGGAAGCGGAGCTGGCCCACCACGGTGAACTTCGCTCGCGCCTCGACGATCTCCAGGGCTACATCGAGGGCGGCGTTGGCCGCGTCCTCCATCGTCTCGTGGTCCTGATCAAGGACCGCCATCATCTTCTTCGTGTGCGCCCTGGTGAAGGTGATCGCCACGACTAGACGCCGACCCCTTCCAGGCCGTCGTCCTCGACCGGACCACACAGAGGGAGCGCCGGAGCCTGGCTGACCTGCTGGAAGTACTCGCTCATCAGCTCGCGGTCGACCAGCTTGCAGCTCCACGGGAGCGGGATCTCGGTGCCGACTGCGGTGTGTTCGAGCAGCGTCTCCGTGGCCAGGTCGATCGCGTGGTCCAGCGCCTCGCCCATGGTGAGGTCTTCCTCGGTTGCCACCGTGACGGCGGCGACCACGCCACCCTCGTCGGAGAACAACATCACCAGCTCGTCGTACCGGTTCCGCTCGTCGGCTGCCAAGATGCTCGCGGCAAGCTCGGCCGGCAGGGTGAAGGTCAGCTCGACGTACGTGAAGTCCATGAGGTAGATCTCCTCTCGTCAGTGAGGGCGAGACCCTGTCACCTCGCCCTCGACACACACTTTCACATCAAGCCGCAGGTTAGGGCCGGTAGACCACCAGGGCGCCGTCGTCGATGACGGTCTGCCGGGTCTGGTCGGTCAGCTCGAAGCTGCCCTCGACGAAGCAGCGCCACCGCCGCCCGTCCTTGCGTACCGGCGAGAAGTACTTGTTCAGCGGCACGAGGATGGCGCCGTCCGGCAGAGCGTCGAAACCCTCCTCATCGTGCACCAGCGGGTACTCCAGCACCGTCTCGTTGCTGTGCACCAGTTCGATCTCGTGCACCACATCCTCGGCGAAGCCGTCGAACTGCACCTGGTACGGGAAGGTCTCGTCCGGGTGGGTGATCGCGAGCAGGGTGCCGACCGCACCATCCCAGTGGCCCGAGGAGCTGGGGTACTCGCGCACCACCCGCACCTGGTCTCCGATGCTGAAGCCGGCCGACTCAGGCTCGGGCGCTGGCTTCGGGATGTCGGTGAGCTCGACCTTCATCACGGTGACGCAGGGGCCGTTGTCCACTCGCACCTCGAAGGGCCACACGACGAACCCCGGTTCGTCGATCGCCACCACTTCGCCGAGCTGGCCGTCGAACTCGCCGCGGCCCGGCTCGCTGTACTCACGCACGATCTTCACCCGGTCGCCGACGCCGACGAACGACCCCAGCGTCTCGGGGTTGACGATCTCGGCCGGCAGGATGTCGCGGGCGATGTACGCGGTGGTCCACTCGGGGACGGAGGTGGTGATGACGAGGGGGTTGACTCGACGAACCCCCGTGTTTGTGCGCACCAGCGCCGCCCCTCCGGCCGCCGATCGGAACTGAGTGCCGGTCGGCAGGGCTTCGAGCCCGGCCAAGTCTTCGATCGTGATACTGTCTGTCGCTACGGTCACTGTGATCTCTCCTCGCTGTCGTTGTGAGTACACACTATCACACTGTGTCTGCGGCGCGCAACCGGTGGATCAGTTCGGGATGGTGAGCGGACCCCAGTTCTGGTCGATCGTCGCGAACCTTTCGTGCCCGCGATCCCACCGATCGTCGAGCGCCGCGCCGTCGCTCTCGCCGGCCCGCCTCAGGATGTAGCGACCATCGCCTGACTCCAGCCAGACATCACCCGAGCCGTCGATGATCTTCGGGTCACCATCTCGCGCCGGCCGCGGTCCGTCGTCTGGCCGGCAAGCGATCACCACCGGCGTCTGAGTCCTGATCGCCTGCTCCCGCAGAGCCTCGGCCTGCTCGGCGAGCTGGCCCCACTCGTTCGGCTCGCGCTGGTACCTCTTCGGCCGGTCGTCGGTGCCGATCCCCCGGATCATGAACCCGAGCTGACACAGCGCGTGCCAGGCAGCGTGGCCCATGTGGAAGAGGTTCGACTCCGGGTCGCGATCCTCGCCCGACCAGTGGAGCATCTGGTGCCGCTGGCCGGCGTCGTAGGTATCGGACCACGGGAAGCCGTTGAGATAGTTGTAGTGGTCGCCGTCCTCGTCGAGGTCGTACTTCGCGCCACCCCATGAGGCAACCTCGGCCACGTACGCCAGCGCCAGGGGATCCAGGCGGTGGATTTGCTGCGGCTTGCGCGCCTTCTTGCCTCCGGTCTCGGAGACCACCATCGTCTCGGTCATCGAGCACCCACCAACGCCAGGCCGTTCGGCGTCGCCTCGATGATGTGCGCCTTCGCGCCGTGCGTCGTGCGCCCCATGGCCCCGGTGCGCTTGACCAGGCCGGCCTTGCGCAACTCGGTGAACGTCGGCGCCCAACTGTTCACGTACCACCCGCGGCTGGTGACGAACTTGTCCACCGTCTGCGGCCCCTCGTTGGCCAACGCCTTGAGCACGACCTCTGCCTTGTCAGTTCTCATTGCGGGGGTCAGACCCCCTTTCTGTATGAGCGATCGAGGCGCTCCAGCACCTCGCCGTTGGTGGTGATGCGAACCCCATCGCCGGGGCGCATCGTGTTGGTGGCGTGGTCCACGCCGGGGTACGTCAGGTCCAGGTCATCCTCGGTCATGAGGTCAACCTCGATGGCCCGCGGGAAGAACGTCAGCTCGGGAGCCTGCTGGGCGAGGCTGATCGAGATCGTCACCCCTTGGTACGTCACGTAGACCTGGTCGTCCGGGTCGTCCAGCACGATGTGCTGGGTGGTCAGGGCCTCGCCCTCGTTGTCGACGTGCACGTCAGTCCTCCTCGACATCTTCGTAATCCGCCACGACTGCGCGCACCAGATCAATGGCTGCGATCGCGTTCTCGTCGCCGTCGTCGTACGAACCGGATATCTCGATGCCCTTGGGGATGCAGACCACCCAGTCACCCTCGCCCCGGACGACCATCATCACGGCCACCTCCAGGGCGTCAGTCTCGACGCTCAGCTTCATCAGCGGATCCACTCGGCACCTCCACTCTCTCGATTTCGTCCTCGTTGTATGCGAACAGCCCGAGCCAGTCGTCCCAGCACACGAGAATCGGTCCCTCCCACTCCCCGGCGCGCGCGTCCTCCTCGGTGAGGATCACGACCACGGAGCCGAACGACACTCGCGTCTCGCCCGAGGGCATCTCTTCGCTCATCTCAACGCGGTCACCAACCGCGAACTCGCTCACGGGCAGTTCCACTGCGGCTTGCCGGGGTACCGCACCTCGGTGGCGCCAGCGCCCACGCCCCAGTCATCGAGCGGGCCAGCCATCGCCTCATTCGAGGGAAGGCCATCCTCTTCGAGGATGCACACCAGGCGGCCGGTGTAGTACAGCTCGCCGTCGTCGTCGTACACCCTCCAGACGTACCCCTCGCCGGCCTCCAGTTTGGCCAGCAGCTCGGCCGGCGCCTGGCTCGGTCCCCTCATGCCGGCGTCACCGGTCCCCTCGTGGCGTGCGAGGTGGTCGGTGTCCACGATCCAGGCGTAGTCCTCGCCGGGCGGGCCGTCGATCTGCTGCGCAAGGGCTTTCAGGTACAGGTTCATGACGTGCTCCTCGATCGGTCGGTCAGTGCTTGAGTGCCTGCCCCGGACTCGAACCGGTGGTGTCTGCCAGTCAGGCGAGAAGTGCTACATCTCGGCTAGGGCCTCCGCGACGGCGGCGCCCCATGCGATGCCGAGGTCTTGCTTGGTCTGCGCTCGCGTCAGGAGGAACATGGTCGCGTCGGAGTCGAACGCGATTTCCTCCGGCCAATCTCTCTGCCCCACGCCGAAGGACTCGCCGTCGTCTGCCTCGCTGTCACCCAGCAGAGCCAGCGCGTCAGCACCGAGGACTCGATCCACCACCTGGCCGACGATGCAGCTCGCCGACCTCGTCTCCGGATCGACGTAAAGGCAGCCCTCCGTCGCCTTATAGATGTCGGTCGTCTGGTAGTTGAAGTCCGGGCGCTCACCCGCCAGGTCCAGCAACGTGCTGCGTACCTCGTCGAACTTCAGGATGTAGGTCACTCTGTTCTCCTCTCTCAGTCGTCTGTCGTCGTCGGGTGCGGTGTGAAGTCCACCGTCTTGTGCATGTAGTCGCACATGCCGGACTTGCTCACGATGTAGACCACGTGTGTGGGGTGGTTCGGGAAGCGGACCCAGACATGGGTTCGTCCGTCCGACAGCGTGCTCACGGCAGTCACCTCCCCACTCGGGTCGAGCACCGTTCCGCTCGTCGGGCTGAAGTACATGCCCGACACGCCGTCACCTACCTTGAATGTCTGCACAGCTCTCCCCTATCTCGATGTCCCGCACGTCTGGCAGGCGTAGCCGGCCGGCGGATTGTCCTTGCATGCTTCGCACTCGACCGGAGTCAGCAGGTCGTCGAGCTCGCAGCCCAACGCTCGGGCCAGCGCGATCGCATCACCCAGGCTCACGCCCCGCTTGCCCGTCTCGATGCGGGCGATGGTTGCCTGTTCGGTCCAACCACGCTCCAGCGTCACGGCCCTCGCGAGGCGCTTCTGACTGAACCCCAGCACCTCGCGCTTCTGCCTCATCCGGAGTGCGAACGTGACCTCGGCATCCGGCGCGGCGATCACGTCAGCTCTCCTCGAATCGGATCAGCTCTGCCGACGAGAGGACAAACATGTCGCCGCCGTAGTGGCTCTGCACCACGAGCTGATCGGCGAATGAGTTGGTCAGAGATGGCGCGACGCCGAGGATCTTGCAGTGCGCGTCTCGCCGGTAGTGGCGTCCGTAGATCACCACCACCCACTCGCCGACTCGGGACTTCAGGTACTCGGTCCGTGCCGCGGGCTTCATCGCGTAGATGACCTTGCTCACGCCGCCGACGCCTCCCCGGCCCACGAGGTCAGCGCTTCGCGCGCCTCAGCCTCGGCGTGGTCATGGCCGTAGATGTCCCACAGGGAGTCGACTTCCTCCCACGTCTCCATCGTCTCCTCGTCGCCACCTTCGCGACGCCAGGTGGCACGCTCCTCGACGATGTAGCCGTAGATGTCACCCTCGGCCCACTGACTGAAGATCGTGGCGTCACCATCCGCGCACTCCTGGACCAGGTCAGCCGGCGTGCCGTAATAGGACTGCGCATCCTCGGTCAGGAGCACGAGGTAGGTGGCGTCTCGCGTGTCTACCGTGGACACCGCTCGAACACCGTGGGAGATCTTGAGCCACCGCTCGATCACGTCGAAGTCACGCAGTCGCTCCGACCACTCCCGCCGGACCAGCGCGCCAAGTCCGTGGGTGTCATTGAACGACTGGTAGCGGTCGTTCATCGAGATCACTGCCGACTGAACGAAGTCCGGGAACTCCGACTGGCTCTCGTCGCACACCACTCGGACCCGGAAGTCTCCGGCCTCCTCGATCAGACCCTGCGCGTGGTCGCTCATCACTTCACCGTCGCCTTGATCGCACGGACCTGGCGACGGCGCAGCGTCTCGCGCTTGGCCTCAGGGCTCGACTTGCGGGTGGTGTGTTTCATTGCCGTGTCTCCATTCAGGGGATGACGCGCTGGTCTGTGCGTCGGAGTGCCTGCCAAGGACTCGAACCTCGGTGTCTGCCGGTCAGGCGATGTGTCAGGAGGTGCGCAGTAGTCGGATCACGTCGTCTGCGATGTCGGCGAGGATTTCGTTGACATCGGCTCGCTCGCTGTCCGCGCGGTCGTACAGGCCCGGTCTTTCCTCGCACTGCTCGTACAGGTCATTCAGTTCCTCGCGCCTCTCATCCAGGGCGTCGTACCGCTCAAGCTGCACGAGCAGTGCCTGCCGGATCGCGAGCGCCTTCGCGGCAGCGGCGTCGTACCTCTCCGCAACCTCGTACAGCGACTCGTCCAGGTGCTCCAGCTCTGCATCGTCCGCGCTTGCGAGCCAGTCCTTGTGCTCCTGGTAAACGTCGGCCGCGCCCACAAGGTCAGTCAGCACGTCGACCAGTACCTCGGCGCTCACGCTTCGATCTCCAGTGGCGCAGCCACCAGCTCCTTGACGGCGGGCACCGTCTCGCCGAGGTCTTCGAGCAGCTCGGCGTCGTCGTCCGCGAACTCGTCCATGGTGTTGTGGTTCAGGTCGCCGTGGTCGTCACCTTCGATGTGCCCGCTGCGCAGAGCGTCGGCCGCTCCGTGCTTGCCGAACGCCGCGAGAAGGTCGCACATCGCCTCGGCCTCGTGGCACGTCAGGCTCGGCCCGAGATCCCACAGGGTGTAGCTGTCCCACGTAGCCATGAAGTGCTGGAAGGCGTCGAGTGTCGTCTCGACGGGCCGATCCTCGGACTTAACTAGGGTGTACTGCAAGGGAGTCTCGTCTCTCTCGGGTCAGTGATTGCGCGCCTGCCGGGGACTCGAACCCCTGGTGTCTGCCGGTCAGGCTTGTTGCTCAGCAGGCGTTCTCGGCCCACTCCTTGTCGGTCCACAGGAAGAACTCGCAGTCGTGCCAGCCGAAGGAATGACCCTCCGGGGCAACGTGCTCGTTCATCCACACTTCGGCGTTGTCCGCGAGATCAACCACCCACTCGTAGACGCCGCAGTCCTCGCCGTCCCACACGATCGACTCGTCGCCGGCCTCGTACGCTTCGAGCGCACGCCGGTCGTCGTCGTCGATCTCGAAGCCCCGGTTCGCAGCTCTCCAGACCAGCTCGGAGGTGACGTACCGGCCACGGTGTCCCTCGATCCAGCGCCCGATCTCAAGCGGGCTAGCCTTCTCGACTACGGCAGTCACTTGCAGGTCCCGTCGCAGTAGACGGTCTCGCCCATGTGCGCACCGTCCAGGGACTCGTGCCCCTCGCACTCGTCCTCGTCCAGCTCGTCTTCCTCGCGAGCCTCGATCAGCTCCGCGACCAGGGCGAGGAACAGGCGCTCGGCGATCAGGTGGAGGGCGTAGCTCGCCATGCCGGTCATGGTGTCCGTCACGTCGGTGGCGTCGTCCTCGTTGTATGCGCCGAGATCGATGAAGGTCTTCCACATCTGGTGCGTGTAGACGGGGACGCACGCATCCGTCTGTTCGGATGCAGCCGCGTCAGCGTCGTCGCGATCCGCCTCGGGCATGTAGCTCCACCACTCCAGGGCCGCGTCGCGCACACTGGTCAGGAACTGTGCACCCTCCGAGTCCAAGCCGTCCGGAGGGTAGGTGTTCGCCTGGTCCGAACCGGCGAGCCAGAAGGCGGACCGCTCCTTGAGCTCGGAGATGCAATCACTCAGATTGCTCATGTGTCACTCACTTTCACATAGGCTCTTGCGAGTGCCCGCCCCGGAATCGAACCGGAGCGTGAACCGTTCGGGCTTAGATCACACACTGTCACACACTGTTCGAGAGAACTGCCCCGGTGCTCATCAGTCGGCCGGCCAGGGCGCCGATGGCCTCACCCCACGTGCTCGACGGGATGTACGTCGTCATGGCGTCTTCCATGCTCGGCCCCTCGTTGGCATACGCAACCTCGGCGAACCCCGCATGCAGAGTAGTGCCGTCGATCGCCTCGACGATGGATTCAGCCCACTCCCCATCATGCAGAGGGCGCAGTGACTTGATCAGGTCCTGCCGAACGTCCGACTCGCGGTAGCTAGCCCAGTCCTCCAGCTCGATCTCATGGACCATGTCGGAGTGATCCCCCTCGTCGTACAGGGCGTAGTCGTCCCGCAGCTCAACCAGGACCCGGCCCAGGTGCTCGCCCTCCTCCCCCTCCAGTGCTGAGGGCAGGACCATCAGCTCCTCGGAGCCGTACCAGCCCGTGACGTTGATGAACGACTTTGGGAACTCGCGCATCAGGGAGCGATGGTTGCTCCGGGCAAGGTCACTTCCGCAGTAGTCACCCCAAAGGGTGACGGGTGCCATGTAGCCGACCACGCCGCGCCCCTCGTGGTCCTCGTCTTCCAGCATGTCCGCCGAGAGAGTGTCGATGCCGGGGGTCAGGGTCAGTGACTCGTCCGCCCACTCGATCATCCGCCAGCCTGCATACACAGGCTTCAAGCCGTGGTCCATGGTGCTGCCTCTCGTCGTGGCTTGGCATCGTCAGCGCACAGGGAGCCACCCTGTGCGGACCACGCGACTCCTGGCGGGAGGTCACGTGGTTTCGCCATCTCGTGCTCGGTCACCGGTAAGTCGCCGCACCTCCCACCGAGTCCACTGAAATGCGGCACGGTGACAAGCCCTTGCGCTTCGGTCGGTTTCTGCGGTTGCGCTTCGCTCGACCCATCTCGACCCTTCCCTTTCTTCCGCTCTGCGGATTGGTTACCGCTGGACAGACGCCTCCTTGATCCCCATACGTCTGCCTGAGTGCCAGCCGGGGACTCGAACCCCGGGTGCCTGCCGGTCTGGCGACCACTCACCTGCCTCGTGTGTCCACGACCCCCGTCGAATCGAGGTCCGCATCGAGGCAGAAGCTCATCTGTCCCTCGTGCAGGGCCGCAGCCCTGCCGCACCCGCTGTCCGGCTGGTAGTAGTTCCAACTCGCCGAGAGCATCCCGACCGCGATGGCCAGGGCGCACAGGATCCGCACGTCAGCGACCCATCAGGTGCCACGGAAACTTCCGCTCACCGGTCCGCGGCTTGGGTGCTACGTGCCTCACCGACACCTCGCCGCCAGGGACCACGCGGTCCGGCATGCGGTGCTTCACCTTGCCGTGGCGGTAGATCTCGGTCCCGTTCGGGTGCCGACCCAAGTGGGTGCCGGGCACGTTCTCGGTCATCAGCTTCTGATTCATGGCAGAGCTCTCCCCTAGTGGGTGGTCCGGGTTGTTCGGCTGAGCAGCCGTAGGCCGGCCCGAAGGCCGGGGTTACTGCGGCTCAGACGCTGCGGAACGTGATCTGAGAGGGGTGGATGGTGTACTCGATCGTTGCCGGACCCCTGAGCAGGTGCTTCGTGCTGCCGGGATGCCAAGCCGTCTCTCCTACTGCGAGCTCGATCGTGGCCCGCTTGTACTCCGGGTGGCCCGGCATCGTCTCGGCGGCGTCCATCACCCGAGCGAAGTCGTACGTCGCCTCGTCCATCACTCGGCCACCTCCGTGACCGCACCGCACCGCGGGCAGACGCCCTGGTCGGCACCGGCCACCTTGTGGCTTGCGTGGCCCCGCTCCCGGCAGTTCGCGACGTGCCCTTCGGTGACGGGGTTGCCGTACATCGCCGGGAAGTCGTTGAGTCGCGGTCGGAATCCCATGGTCACTGCTCCTCGTCGCATCGGCAGTCCGCCAGGCCATCGGCCAGGTAGCCATCGGCCTCCGCGAGGAAGGTGTTGTTCTGAGCCGAAATCCGGAAGTCGAGGTCGGTCAACCCCTCAGTGTCGCGGTAGTTCTCCACGGCGCAGATGATTGCGTTGGCAAGGCATCGCTTGTCGTGCATGGCACTAATCCTCTCAAACACTTTCACACTCGGTCAAGAAAAAAGGTGCCTCCGGTCCGAGTCGATCGGTCTTTCGCTCGCACCCGCTCACCTTCCCGTCAACGTGTTCGGGGAGAGCGAGCCTAGGTGCGGCGCCCGGAGGCTTTGCTTGCGCCTCCAGCGGGTGAGCCGCGCCGTTTCCGGCTGGCCCGTTGCCCCGCTGGAGGCAATCCCTAGTTGGCTCGTCGGGCCGGACTCCGGTATGCCAGAGAACAATGGCAGCCGTCCGAATCGTTCGGGAAGTTGGCGCGGTTCGCTCGACTTGTCCACCACCGGCGTGCACCGGCGTAGCACCGTGAGGCTGGTAGCGCGTTCCCAGTCCCCGGCATACCGGTTGCTAGTACTGACGCGTCCTCAGGATGGTTAGGTGGCGAGGATCGAGTCCCGCCGGGATCCGAAGGAGGCGCGCTCCGGGTACCCTAAAGCTACGTCTCGCGGGAGGCCGCCTATCGCCTTTGCCCTGCGAGCTAGATTGTGCGAGCCGGTTCCTTACCTATGGTCGATTCGACCGGCCCGATCTTGCGGTGTTGCCGTCTTGCTGAAGCAAGCTTACCACACACTTTCACACCGTGTCAACTCGGCGGTCCGGCTTGCGTGTTGGGCGACGGCGGGAGACAAGCTCTGATCGGAGAGCCTCACTCGGAGGATCCGACCGCCCTGCCCAACGAGTCACACACTATCACATCATCAGCATGTGTCAAGCCGGTTGCTGCGGTCCGTCCCTACGGCGTGCGCCGTACGTCCTGACCGCGTTGCGCGGTGCCTGTGTGCAGTTGTGCGAGCTACGTGCGGGCCGCGCCTTGCGTCCGCTCGGGCCGGTCCCTCCGGCCCCGCCGCAACCCCTGCGGCCCAACACCCAGAACATTACGGCACACACTTTCACAGTGCAACTCTGGTCCACATGCTGAGAAACCGCAGGTCAGAGGCCGGTTACCCAAGAGTCACAAGCCGGTGTATCGAGGACCACTGCCCCAGTCCATTGACAGATCCAAGGGGTGGGGGTATCTTCCCCGCGCGCGTCCGGGGGTCACCGCCTTGTCTTAGCAGCCAAGATTCTGCCACGGTTCCAGGGTCAGATTGCACCGGCAGACAGGCCTCCCGAGGAGCACCAATCAGGGGCCGATCGCCAACGTCAATCGCGCTCTGACCTGCGAGCTTGCGCTTGCCGGCGCTCTCGCCCTGGTCGTGGCCGGCCTGGCGCCGCGGTCGGAACGGATCGGGGTCTAACGCCGGTTTCGGCTCCGAGCGCCAGGCGACGCCACGGGCTTGGGCGTGGTCCTGCCGGCGCCAGGCGACCCTCGACTTGCTCCAGTTTGATAGTGTGTGCTACGGTCGGATCTAAGACTTGAGGATCTGGTCGAAGTGCTGAGGGGGCGTAAGCCCCCTCTACTCCTAGCGCTCAGAGCATAACGCTGAGCTCTCCTCTTGCTTCCTTCCTCCACCTGGTCGCCGGCGCTCAACGCCTAGAGCTTTAGTGTGAAAGTGTGTCTCAGCTCACACGAGATCTCTTTGGTAGATCAGTTCGCCGGTGTCGTCTTTAAAGGTATAAGACCAAAGATCAAGAGGAAGATGAGAGAAGGAAGAGGAAGGGTCAAGAGAGAGATGAATACCCAAGCCTCAGATCTTCGCTCTTAGATCTAAGAGCTAGCCCCGCGTCCACGAGCTTCGGCTCACGTAAACGTGGGCGGGGCGCACACTTCTCAGTCCGGAGGGAGTGATCATCGTGCCGGGATGGAAGAACTCCAACCGCCGAGAGAGCCTCCCTCCGGACTGGGACGCCAGGCGGAAGAAGCGTTTCCGGATCGATGGCTACCGCTGCACCTGGGAGAACGTCTACGAGGAGCGGTGCACCGGGCCGGCCGAGGAATGCGACCACCACATTCCGAACAACGACCACAGCACCGAGAACCTCCGCTCCATGTGCAGCTTCCACCACGGGCAGAAGTCCGGGGCGGAAGGGGCCGCGGCGAGGTCAACCCAGTGGCGGAAGAACAACCAGAAGTTTCGGCGCGAGGAAGCACATCCTGGCGCCCTTCAGACCGGGAAGGCGCGGCACGCTCCTCGCTACAGCGCGCCCCTTCCTGAGCCCCCGTGATCAGCTCTGAGCGCCTCTCTCCCGCTCGCTGATCCGGGGGCTTCGTCTTCCCCATGGCCAGTAGCTCAACCGGCAGAGCACCGGATTGTTAATCCGGGGGCTACAGGTTCGATCCCTGTCTGGCCAGCAGTCCCTACGGACCCGCAATGCAAGCAGCGGCGAGGGAGCGCGGTGTCGACCGTGAACAAAGGGAGTGATCGCCCCATCGACAGCGCCCCTCTGGCCTGGCATGCCGAGCCGGAGGGGACATGCGCCCCTAGCTCAGTTGGTCTAGAGCACCCGACTCTTAATCGGGGGGTCCAGGGTTCGAGTCCCTGGGGGCGCACATCATGATCCGCTCGGCTCGGATAGGACCCACGAGCGGATTTTCTATGGCGCGGTCCGGGACCAGGCCGGACTCCAAATCCGGCCCAGCGGGGTTCGGCACCCCGGCGCTCTGCGGGTCATTAGCTCAGTTGGTAGAGCGCCCCTCTCATCAAGGGGAAGTCCTAGGTTCGAGTCCTGGATGACCCACAACCACTACGCCAGGAGGCGATCGTGCACATCCACATCGCCTTCGGCGACTTCGTCCTGATTGACCTGCGGGTCGCCCTGACCTTGCTCCACCGAGACCACGAGGTCGAGCTGGAGGAGGTGCCGGCCGCCCCGCTCGGATTCCAACTGCCCCGAGGAGGTGACGCCGATGCCGGGTCCGACGCCGAACCACAGTGACGACCTAGCCCGCGAGCGATCCCGCAAGGGTGGCGACGCCGGCCGGCCGATCTCCAGCGGAGAGCGCCGCAAGGTCGTGATCCCCCGAGCCGACAAGGACTGGCACCCGATCGCCAAGCGGATCTGGGAAGCCATGAAGGTCTCGGGCCAGGAGGACTACTACCAGCAGACCGACTGGGCCTACGCCTACTCCCTCTGCGACGACCTCACGTACTACAAGAAGGCTGAGCGCCGCTCGCCCGAAATGCTCAAGGCCATCATGACCGCGATGGAGCGACTCCTCCTCACTGAGGGGGATCGCCGCCGCGCTCGCATCGAGCTTGCCGAACCCGAGCCCGAGACGGAGCCGGCGAGCGTTCACGCCATCGATCAGTACAAGCGCGAGCTCGGGGTCGCGCAGTAGGAGGCACCACTTGAGCGCCAATGACGACCCCCTGAACATCTTCCGCGACCCGAGCAAGGTCGACTGGCGCAGCGAGGAAGAGACCGCGTACGACGGCCTCGACGAGCGCGTCACTGCCCTCGAAGAGGGTGAGGGCGGCGGCGACGTGAGCGCGCTGACCGCCCGCGTCACCGACCTAGAGGCCACGCGGGCAACCACTGCCGCGCTGAGCTCCGGCCTCGCTGGCAAGGCCGACAGCACCGCTCTGACCAACGGCCTGGCCACCAAGGCGTCGACCGCGAGCGTCACCGCGCTGACCGGTCGGGTCACCGCCATCGAGTCCATCACCGAGCGCCGGCCGGCCACCTCTCGCGGCGCCGTCGCGTTCTCCTGGGATGACGGCTGGGACACTCATCCCACCGTCGCCCAGTGGCACGCCGACCGCGGCCAGGTCGCCACGTTCTACGTCACCACGGGCGAGCTCGACGGTGCGCAGCACATGCCCACCGCGGCTGTCGCCCAGATCCACGCGCTGGGCCACGAGATCGGCGCGCACAACGTCTCCCACACCAGCATGACCTCGGGTGCCACGCCTGCCAGCCGGCAGTCCCAGTGGGATGCAGCCAAGGCCACGCTGGAGGGCCTGATCGGTGAGCGCGTAGTCAGCTACGCCTACCCACTCGGAGACCACGACGCGACGACAGACCGGGAGGCGTACGGTCGCTACGACCGCGTCGCCTACGTCGGCCTCTCGCAGGGCTTCGCAGGCACCAGCGCGAAGGCCGGCACCTGGCAGATCACCCCGAGCTATTCGTCCTTCGGGCATGGCCGTTTCCCCTGGAACCAGTCGACGCACACACAGTTCATGGCGATCCTGCGCGACCAGGTGTTCACCCAGGGCCTGGTCATCCCTACGTACGCCCACCAGGTCGGCAACCCCGACACGCCCACCGAGGCACAGGTGCTGGAGGCCCTCGACTTCTGCGAGGCCAACGGCATCCGGACGCTGACGGCGCGCGACGCGCTGCCTGGCCCGATGCTGGTCAACCCCGGCTTCGAGGATGGCCTCAACGGCTGGACGGTCATCAAGGCCGGCACCGGTGGCACCGCCTCCGTGGTCGAGGTCGCCACCGATGCGCCGGCTACCGGGTTCGGTGGCACCAAGTCGCTGAAGCTCACCTCAGCCGCGAGCACCACGAGCGACTCCGTGAGGATCGTCCAGTCCGTCGCCGTCGACCCGCGCGAGCGGTACACCTTCTCCGGCCAGATCCGCCACGACGCGGACAAGGCCGGCACGGGCTTCTTCAGCCTGCGTGTGAACGAGTACGACGAGAACGGACGATCGCTCACCGGTCGAAACTTCCGGAGCAACGGCTCGACCACCACCTGGGCGCAGACCCTCGGGGTGGCGACCTCGCCGGCCGACCCCGATCCGGGCGGCCCGCTGGCTCGGCCCGACTTCGCCTACCTGCCGCCGAACAGCCTCCATCCCGACTGCCGAATCGTCGAGATCGGCCTCTACATCACCAACGCCACCGGCACGTTCTACGCCGACCACATCCACTTCGGACCCACTCGAAACGGAGTCCTCGGCTAGCTAACGCAGTGAGGGGGTGAGTCGCATGGCTGCGATGAACCCCCTCACCACCGAGGAAATCGACGCCCTGGAGCCGACCTACCTCGGCCCCACGTGGGCGAAGAACGAGGACGGCTCCTGGTTCCTGCCCAAGCGCACGCTCGGCTGGCAAATCGCCGGCTGGTGCACCGAGTGGCTGCTCGGGGAAGACGGCAAGCCGTGGAAGTTCACGATGGAGCAGCTCCGCTTCATCCTCTGGTGGTACGCAGTCGACGAGCACGGTCGCTTCATCTACCGCACCGGGGTTCTCCAGCGCATGAAGGGCTGGGGCAAGGACCCCGTGCTCGCGGTGATGTGCCTGGTCGAGCTCGTCGGCCCGAGTCGCTTCTCCCACTGGGACGCCGCGGGCAACCCGGTCGGCGACGCGCTCCGCAAGACCTGGGTCCAGGTGACCGCGGTCAACCAGTCCCAGACCACGAACACGATGGAACTCATCCCTGGCCTGATGAGCGAACGTTTCAAGGCCAAGTACCGCGTCAAGGAAGGCGCGGAACTGATCCGCGCGATGGGCGGCAAGTGCCGGCTCGAAGCCGTCACCTCGTCGTACCGCGCGATCGAAGGTAAGCGTACGACTTTCACCTTGCTGAACGAGACTCACCACTGGGTTGCAGCCAACAAGGGCATCAAGATGTACGAGACCATCGACGGTAACGCGACCAAGAAGGACGCTCGCTACCTCGCGATCACCAACGCCTACCTTCCAGGTGAAGACAGCGTCGCGGAGATCATGCGCGAGGTCTACGAGAAGATCCTCGAAGGCCGCTCCGTCGATGTCGGCATGATGTACGACAGCGTCGAGGCGCACCCGCGCACTCCGCTGACGGTCGAGGCGCTCCACATCGTCATCCCCAAGATCCGGGGCGACGCCGTGTGGCTGCGCGTCGAGACCATCATCCAGTCGATCCAGAACGGCTCCATGTCAGCGTCGCGCTCGCGGCGCATGTGGCTGAACCAGATCGTCGCCGAGGAGGACGCCCTCTACGGGCCGGACCAGCTCTCGGCGATGGAAGACCTCGACCTCGAACTCCATGCAGGAGACGAGATCGTGGCCGGCTTCGACGGCGGCAAGACCGACGACGACACCGCCCTGGTGGCGATTCGCGTCAGTGATCAAGCCGTCTTCAAGCTCGGCCACTGGTTCAAGCCAGATGGTGCCAACAGCAACGAAGACCCCGACCTGCCCAACTGGGAGGTCAACCGTGAACAGGTCGATAGCCAGGTGCGCGAGATGTTCCGGTTGTACGAGGTCAAGGCGTTCTATGCCGACGTTGCCCTCTGGGAGTCTTACATCGCCGACTGGGCCGCCGACTACGGCGAAGGCATGACCGTCAAGTCTGACGGCCGGAACGCCATCGCCTGGGACATGCGGTCCTCTCTCCGTCGAGTCACCCTGGCGCACGAGCGCCTGATGCGCAGCGTCTTCGACGCCAAGCTCCGGTACGACGGCGATCTCGCCATGAAGCGGCACATGCTCAACGCGCGTCGCCGCACCAACAACCACGGGCTCAGCTTCGGCAAGGAAAGCCGAGAGTCCCCCCGCAAGGTCGACCTCTACGCCGCCCTCCTGCTGGCACACGAGGCCCTCTACGACCTTCGCACCCGCGGCAAGAAGGAAAAGAAGCGCACGGGTCGCGGGTACTTCCTGTAAGGACGGTGACGCACTGTGGCCTCAGTGAAGGATCGGGCAGCCGAGCTGCTCGCCATCCTGGCGAACGATCGCCCCCTGCTTCGGCGGTTCGATCGGTATGTCGAGGGCAAACAAGACGACCCCTACATGCCGAGCAACGCCGACGACGAGTACAAGCTGCTCGCCGAGCGGGCCAAGACCAACGTGATGCCGCTCCTCACTGGGGCGCCGGCGCAAGCCCTGTACGTGGACGACTTCCGTCCGGGCAACCGATCGCTCACCGCGGCCGGCTCGTCGTACGAGATGGAGCACTGGCAGTGGTCCCGCATGGACGCCCGCCAGTCGGCCATCTACCGTGCGGCCTTCAAGTTCGGGCATAGCTTCACGCTGACCGAGAAGGTCAAGGGTCGAGCCCGCACCAAGAGCCTGTCCGCGTTGAACACCGCGGCTCTCTACGAGGATCCCGCCAACGACGAGACCCCGCTCTACGCGATCGTCATCACCAGCGAGCCCCGCAAGGCGGACGACGAGATCCGACCCGGCAAGGCCCGACTGTTCGACGGCACCTACGAGTACGAGGTCAGCTTCAAATCGCTGACCGACCCCGACTCGGTGCAGGTCGGCAAGGGCAAGGCACACGGCGCCTCCGAGTGCCCGGTCACCCGCTTCGTCTGCCACCTCGACACCGAGGGCCGGACAACCGGCCTGGTCGAGCCCATGATCGCGGTGCAGAACCGAATCAACCAGACGGTGTTCGACCTCCTGGTCGCCCAGACCTACGCGAGCTTCAAGGTCCGCTGGGTCACCGGCATGGCGCCCCCGCTGCTCATGCAGGGCGTCGATGCTGAGGGCAACTACACCAAGGTCGAGTCCGAGATCGTCGACTACGTCCCCGTGCGGGACGACGCCGGCAACGCCCGGCCGGCGCCAATGGATCACAACGCCCGGCGCTTCCTGTTCGCCGAGGACGAGAACGTCAAGTTCGGCTCTCTCGACGAGACCCCGCTCGGCGGGTTCATCGAGTCGATCGACATGAGCTTTCGCCACATGGCGGCCCTCTCGCAGACTCCCCCGCACCACCTGCTCGGGCAGATCGCCAACCTCTCGGCCGAAGCTCTGCTCGCCGCTGAGACCGCCTTCTCCCGCATGGTCGAGGAGTTCCGGAAGGGCTTCGGCGAAGCGTGGGAGCGGGTCTTCCGCCTCGCCGCGGAGATCGATGAGAACGAGCTGGCCTCCGAGGACTACCAGGGCGAGACGCTCTGGCGGGACATGGAGCAGCGTTCGCTCGCTCAGGCTGCTGATGCCCTCGGCAAGATCCGCGAGCAGCTCCAGGTGCCGAGGCGTGGCCTGTGGGCTCGCATCCCCGGCGTCACTCGCACCGAGCTGGACCAGTGGGAAGACATGGCCGAGGAAGAGGATGCCGCCCTGGCCCTCTCTCAGGCGGTCTCCCGCGCTACCGGCTCGGCCACGACCAACGACACCACGAGCTTCCGCAGCTCCGCGCCGGCCCCCCTCGTGGGGGCGATCGAGTGACGACACCCGCCCGGCGCAAGGAAGCCGAGCAGGTCGACCTCCTCTTCCACGCAGCACTCACGCAGCTCGGCGTCGCCAGCTTGCAGGAGTCGCTCGCGATGTGGCAGGACATCCCGCCAGCTTCGATGCCGCGCGCCCGTACGGCCTGGCTCAACCGGGCCATACGGATCCTGGTCGGCCATCGCTCCGAGGCGCGCAGTCTCGGCCGGTCGTACTACCGCCTGAGCCGCGCGCTCTGGACGGGCGCCACGATCGCCGACCCCAACAAGTCAGAGCCGGACACCGTCACCCTCGACGACCTCCGCGAGGAGTTCGAGGCCCAGCTCCCCGAGCCGCTCAAGGGCGGACAGGGGAACTCCGCGGCCGACAAGGTGCCGGTCGAGAAGATCCCGAACCTCGAAGCCGAGGCCGAGCGCCAGGAGCGTGAGGCCAGACAAGAGACCGAGCTCGTGCTCGAAGCCCTCGGCCCGAACAGCTTCGAGCGGAAGCTCGCCGAGCTGGACGAGCAGCTCCCCTTCCAAGAAGTCGATGCCGAGCGCAATGAGGCGTACCGCCAGGCCGGCGCCCGACAGGCTGCCGCCACCGAGCGGATCATCCAGAACGGCGCACGTGCCGAGATCTGGACCGCTGTCGAGAACGACAAGCGCGCCATCGGCTACATCCGCTACTCGACCACGGGAACTCCCTGCGGTTGGTGCGCGATGCTCATCAGTCGTGGCGCGGTCTACAAGTCCGCCCAGTCCGCCGAGTACGGCGACGGCGACAAGTACCACGACAACTGCCACTGCTCGGCGCTCCCCATCTTCACCGAGGAGCAGTTCGAGAGCGATCCGAAGTACGCCCTGAACCGTCAGTACGCCGCCGAATGGCCGGACGTGACGAAGGGCCTGTCTGGCAAGGCCGCCGTCTCTGCATGGCGCCGCCACATCCGCCAGAAGCAACGAACTGAAGCCCAGGCGGCCAAGGCCACACCCACCACAGACGTCCAGGAGGCGTGAGCGTGAGCGACACCACCGTACCCACCACCGAAGGCACCGAGGCCCCGGCTGGCACCACGCCCCCGGAGACCCCGCCGGCCGGCACCACTCCCGCTGAGGGCTCGACGCCCGAGGGCAAGAAGCCGGACCCGATGACCGAACTGCCCGACTGGGCGCGCACCGAGCTGACCAAGGTCCGCGGCGAGGCCGCGAACTACCGGACCAAGCTCCGCGAGGCCGAGTCCAAGCTCAGTGAGGCCAAGACCGCCGAGGAGTACGAGGCCGCGGTGAACGAGCTCAAGACGGCCAACGCCGAACTGGAGCGCCAGGTACTGGTGACCGACGCCGCTCGCAAGCACAAGCTCCCTGACGAACTCGCCGCACTGCTCCAGGGCAACACGGCCGAGGATCTGGAGGCGCACGCCGAGAAGCTCGCGAAGTTCGCCCCCGCCGAGGAGCGCGAGCCCGAGGACTTGAAGGGCGGGCTCAAGCCCGGCCAGTCCGACGCCGGCGGATTCGACCCGGTCGCCGCCTCCCGCGCGGCCCGCAAGCGTCGCCGCTGACGCAGCGCCCCCAGACAACCACCCCACTGAGCCCCCGAGGAACTGACCTCGGGGGCTTTCTCATGCCCTAGGAGGGCCGCAACACAATGGCATACACCGAGCACGATGTTGTGAAGGCCGAGCAGATCGCCGCGACCGCCGCGGTCTCGCTCGAAGAGACGCTGATCGTCCCGCAGGTCTTCTTCCGGGAGGACATCGCCCGCTTCAAGGGCGCGAAGGACGACACCGTCAACGTGAAGGTCGAGGGCGTGCTGCCCTTCCGCAGCTACGGCTGGCGGAACGACCGGTCGGTTCCGGTCGTGTGGGACGAGTACAAGGAGAAGACCGTCGCCGTGACCTTCGGCGGCGACACGATGTCCGGCGTTCGTCTGACCGACGAGCAGAAGGACTTCGACCTGGACGGCTGGAGCAAGCTCGTCACCAAGCAGACCGAGGCCGTGGGTCGGGGTCTGGAGGCGCACTCGACCGACTTCCTGGTCGACGCGCCGTACGAGATCCAGCTCGGCCTGGACGCGACCAACCTGCGCAAGGGCCTCATCCGGGCGCGCTCGGTCATGAACCGGCTGAACGTGCCGGCCGGCGCGCGGACCATCCTCTGCGGCACGGACGTGGAAGCGGCCCTGCTGGAGGACGAGAAGCTGAACCTGGCTTCCAACGTCGGTGAGGCCGAGGCCGTCACCGCGCTGCGCGAGGCCACCCTCGGCCGGCGCTACGGCTTCGACTTCGTCGTGGCCCAGGAGCTGCCGCCGGGGACCGCGATCGTCATGGTCGACTCCGGGTTCGTCTTCGTGACAGGCGCCGCGTCGGTTCCGAACTCGATCCCGTTCGGGTCGAACGCCAGCCACAACGGCGTGAGCCTGCGGTGGATGGTCGACTACGACATGGACTTCAAGGTGGACCGCTCGCTGGTGGACACCTACGACTCCTACCGCCAGGTCATGGACACCCTCGTGGGCCGTGACGCGGACGGCCAGGGCTTCGTGTCCGACTACGAGCACTTCGTCCGGGCGTTCAAGCTGGAGCTGGCGGACGGCGCGACCGAGGCCGCGAGCTTCGACATCCTGCCGGACCCGGACGGCGACGACGAGAAGATGACCGAGCTGGGCAACATCACCGGCCTCTGGCTGCCGAGCAACGCCAAGAAGACGGTCGACAACCAGACCCGTCAGACCAGCACGGTGAAGAAGGCGAACGGCGACGCCGCGACGCCGGCCGCGCCGGGCCGCAAGGCGAAGAACGAGGCGGACGCTTCGGTCGCAACGCCGACCGAGTGATCCAGCGCAGGGGCGGGGCCTTCGGGTCTCGCCCCTGCGCCCCTCCGGCAGATAGGAGCCCGCGATGGAGCCTCTGGCAACGATCGAGGAACTCGCCGCACGACTCCCCTTCGTCATGGACGAGGACGAGGAGCGCGAGGCGATGGGCGCGCTGGAGGATCTCTCCGACGACGCCCGGCACTACGGCAAGTCCTCATGGACCGAGCCGGCAACGACCCCTCCCCAGGTGAGCCGGCTGGTGCTGAAGGCCGCTGCCAGGCACATGAAGAACCCGGACGGGTACACCCAATCCCGTGCCGGTGATGAGACTTTGGCATGGGACGAGAAGGGTGAGGAGGCGGGAGCCGCCTACTTCATCCCCCGCGAGATCGACCAGCTCCGCAGGCTGGCCGGCATCACGAAGATCTTCTCGGTGCCGATGGTCGCATGGGGCACGAAGTGTCGGCATCGCGAGGGCCTGGTCCCCACCGAGGGCGGCTCCCCGTTCCCGCTGTTCAACAGCGACGAGCACCCCTGGTGAGCATGCAGCGCAGGCGGGGCCAGCCGCTGACCATCTGGCGCACGATCGAGCAGACCGACAACCGCGGCAACAAGGTGAAGCTCGCGGACGAGGCGAACCCCTGGACCGTCAAGGCGTGGACGATTCCTCAGCGCAGCGCCAAGGCTGAGGTGCCCGGCCAGCAGAAGATCAACGTCATCCGAATCGGCGTCCATGCCGATCTGACGGGCGTCGAGCTCTGGTCGCGAGTGAAGTACCTCGGCCGCACCTGGGACGTTGTCACGCCGCCGGCCTACCACCACGGATCGCGCCACGTACGGCACTGGTCCATCGACATCCGGGAGCGTCCAAACGATGGCTGAGGTCTACCGCACGCTTGGCGGCCGGAAGGTCGAGAAGGCCCTGGCCCTGCTCCCCGAGGTACAGGACGAGCTCGAAGACCGGACCCTCGAAGTGGCCGGCCGAGCAGAGGCGATCCTCGCCGAGCACCACCACGATGGCGACGCCTACATCGACATCGAAGACGGGCGGGTCGACTGGTACGTGGTCCTGTCCGACGAACGCGGTCAGGCCGCCGCACTCTCGATCGAGTTCGGTCGCGAGGGCCATCGCAATGACGACGGCGAGCTGGTCGGCCAGATGGACGGGCTCCACATCCTCGGCCGCGCCGCCCACCTGAAGGGACGTGGTCGATGAGCTCTCTGCATCCCGATGTCCTGGCACTCACCGAGATGAGCCCAGTGGAGGATCTCCTCCTGGAACTCCTCCCCTCGAAGCTTCCGGGGGTGCGGGTCCAATCCCTCATCGCCGACCAGCAGACATTCCCCCTCGTCATCCCCCGCCGGTCCCCGAACTTCGGCGACTGGGCTGGCGATCCTCGCTTCCTCGATGCAGCTCGCATCAACATCCACACCTTCTGCGACGGCCTCGACGCCGACGAGGATGCGGCGCTCCTGGCCGAGGCGATCCGGGTGATTCTGCGCGACTCGGTCAACGTCGTGGTCCCGTTTCGTGGCCACCTGGTCAAGGTCGACATGGTCTCTGCGCCCCGGCGAGTGACCGACTGGGCGACGGCCACCGGTCCCGTGCAGTACGCCGACCTCCCCACCGGAGTGTGGCGCTACGAGACCGTCTACGACGTGGTCATCCGCAAGCCGGCGACCACCACCTTCACTCCCTGACCTACCCATCCAAGCAAGGCCCTCAGCACCCGCTGGGGGCCTTTTGCTTTGCCCACAGAAACGGAGCCCCTAGTGGCACTGAACGACAACGCGACCCTGGTGATCGGGGCCGGCAACTACTTCACCGCGGTGACCGGCACCGCCCTTCCGGCAGACCTGCTCTCGCCCGAGGTCGCGTGGGAGAACGTCGGTCACACCTCGATCGAGGACATCCTCGCGATCAGTTCCGAGGGTGGCGAGGCCACCGTGCTGAGCACCCTCCAGAACAAGACGCTGCGGACCAAGTACTCCTCGCGGTCCGAGACCCTGGCGTTCACGCTCCAGCAGTTCGACGAGAAGTCGCTGAAGCTGTTCTACGGCTCGAACGCCCCGACCCTGGCGGACGGCACCATCGGCGTTCCGACCGAGCCGGTCCCGACGACCTGCGCCTTCATCGGCATCTTCGTTGACGGCAGCAACGTCTTCGCGTTCTACGCGCCGAAGGCTGAGATCTACCGCGGCGACGACCTGGCCATCGCCGACACCGAGTCGCTGGCTGGCCTGCCGCTGGGCGTAAAGCCGCTCCAGCTCGGCACGAACACCTGGACCTACGCGGTCACCCCGCTGGGTGTCATCGAAGAGGGCTGATCCAGCCCCACTGAACCACCCTCCCCGCGATGCGTTGCGGACCCGTCGCGGGGAGGGGGCACGGCTCGTGCTCCGTAGCGAAGGTCCGCTCCCCCACTGATTTGCACCACCCCAACCCATCGACCCTGGAGGTCCGCAAAACCATGTCCAACACCTTCACCCTGGACGACATCCGCGACGCCGCCGAAGCCAAGTACGGCTCCACCGAGATCGTGCTCGGCGACGGCTCGGTCTGCCGACTGCTGAACCCGCTGCGCCTGAAGAAGGACAAGCGCGACCAGCTCATGGCCCTCCAGAAGGAGCAGGGCGACGAGGAGAGCGACACCGAGGAGCTGCTCGGCAAGAGCCTGCTGCTCGTTGCCGAGAGCACCAAGTACGCGAAGCAGCTCCTGAAGGAGCTCGACGGCGACCTGACGATGCTGGCCACCGTGTTCGAGAAGTTCAACTCGGGCGCCCAGGTGGGGGAAGCCTCGCCCTCGCAGGACTGATTGACGACTACGGCGAGGGCCTTTACCCCGACCTGCTTGATCACTACGGAGTCGACCTCCGCGACGTGATTGCGGGTCGGGGGCCTTCGCCCAAGATCGTGAACATCCTGGCGAGGGGTCTACCCGACACCTGCCTCACGATGGCGCTCGCTGCCGGCGGCCGAGAGCACTACGGCTGGGGTCAGGACCGTCACCTGGCGGCCGACAACTACGACGCGCTCAACCAGAACACCCGCGCCACCGGTCAGTGGAAGGGCAAGCCACCCAACATCCCGCTATACCCGCGCCCCGAGTCGGTGAAGCCCAAGCCCGACGAGCGCGAAAAGCCCAAGACCGTAGCCGATCTGTACCGCGGCTTCCAGTAATGAAGGGAGCAGTGCATGGCAACACAGATCATCGGCCGGATCGCGGTCAAGGTAATGCCCGATACGAAGGACTTCCGGCGCACGCTCAAGCGTGATCTGACCGCCATCGAGAAGTCGATGGATGCCCTCAAGATCAAGCTGGAGCTCGACGCCAGCGGCGTTGTAGCCGAGGCGAAGGCCACCGCCGCGAGGGTGAAGAAGGGGCTCGGCACCGTCACCCTCAGGGTGAACGAGAACTCCCTCACCTCGCTGGAGGCCACGCTCAAGCAGGTCCAGCGCGAGATCGAGAAGCTTGATGAGATCTCGGTCGACGTGAAGCTGAACCGGCCGGCGCTCGAAGCCGCGAAGAATCTGCTTGCCGAGAAGGTGGCGGAGGCCACCAGGCTCAAGGTGGCGATCGACGACAGGGCATTCGCCGAGATGCGCGAGCGCGTGAAGAACGAGCTGAAGGATCTGCGGTTCCACCCCTCGCTCGACGAGTCCTCCACCACCCTGATGCGCCGGCAGATGGCTGCCATCCTGGAGCAGATCGAGAAGCTCCAGGCGACCATCAAGCCGGAGATGAGCGACCGCGACAAGCACAAGGTCGAGAACGACATCGCCGACCTGCGCGACAAGCTCGACGACCTGAAGAACACGGCGATCGAGCCGAGCATCCAGGAGCGGGCCAGGCTGAAGGCTCAGGCCCAGCTCGCCCTGCTCGCACGGAAGCGCCGCGCCGAGATCGTTGCCTCCATCAACAAGGCGTCGGTGGCCAAGGTCGGCGCGACCCTCGCTGCACTGTCCGGCGCCCGAGTCCTGAACGGCTACCTCCGGGACCTGGCTCAGTCGCTGTCCAACCTGGACCGCAACGTCCCCCTGATCGGCACTATCGCTGAGGCGATCGCCGGCCTGGGTGCGTTCGCCCTGGCAAGCGCGAGCAACCTGTTCGCGTTGTCGGCCTCGCTGGCTCAGATCGGCGGACTCGCCTTCGCGCTGCCCGGCCTGTTCGGTGGCATCGCCATCGGCCTGGGCGCGAGCTTCGCGGTGCTGAAGGACTTCAACAAGGTCATCCCCGAGGTGGGCAAGAAGTTCTCGAAGCTTCAGGACCAGATGTCCAGCAAGTTCTGGACGGTCGCCGAGAAGCCGATCCGCAACCTCGTCGACCACGTGTTCCCCGAGCTCTCAGCCGGACTCCAGAAGACGGCCGGCAACCTCGGCGTGTTCTTCGGCGGCCTGGCCACGGCGCTCACCACGTCGTTCGACGGCGTGCTCGGCAACATGTTCACCGACCTCAACGACTCCATCGGCATCGCCGAGGGTGCGACCAGCTCGCTGGCCTCCACCATCGCGACGCTCGGCAAGGTCGGCGCGGGCTACCTGCCCCGCCTGGCCCAGTGGTTCGTCGACATCGCCAAGCAGTTCGACGGCTGGCTCACCGCCGCCGCGGCCGATGGCCGACTGGAAGGCTGGATCGACTCCGGCCTGTTCGCGCTGAAGGAGCTGGGCCGCGTCGCTGCTGGCGCAGGCAAGATCCTGTCCGGCTTGGCGAAGGCCGCGGAGGCTGCCGGGGGCTCGTCCCTCTCAAGCTTGGCCGACGCCCTGGAGCGGATCGGCGCGGTCGTCAACGGCGCCACCTTCCAGACCGCGCTCGTCACCACGTTCGAGGCCGCTCACACGGCGATGGACAACCTGACGAAGAACGCCGGCCCCGGCCTGGAGAAGCTGTTCCTGGCCCTGTCGAAGACCGCGACCACGGTCCTGCCGCTCGCTGGCGAGACCATCGGCAAGGTCATCGGCGGCATCGCCAAGGCGTTGGCCTCCCCGGCAGTGCAGCAGGGAATCGAGACCCTCTTCGGTGGGATCTCGGCCGGCGTCGATGCCATCCTGCCGTACCTGCCGCAGCTCGGCGACGCCTTCGGAGCCATCCTCGAAGTGGCCGGCAAGCTGGCCGAGAACCTCGGTCCCGTGCTCGGTCCGGCCTTCGGCGCCCTGGCCGACGTGGTCACCGAGCTCGCTCCCGTCCTCACGCCGATCATCGACCTGCTCGGTGACGCACTGGCTGAGGCCATCGGGATCGTCGCGCCGCTACTCCCGCAGATCGCGGAGTCGCTCTCCAACCTCGTCACGCCCGAGCTGCTCGCGCAGTTCAAGGAGCTGGTCGAGCAGGCGATGCCGAAGCTGGGCGAGCTGTTGCCGTCTCTGGCCCAGGCGTTCATCAGCCTGGTCGAGGCGATCGCACCCCTGCTGCCGCAGTTGCTCGACTTCGCGATCAACGTCCTGCCCGGACTGATCGAGGGGTCGACTGAGCTCGCGCTCGCGCTCACTCCGGTGATTGAGGGCTTCGGGCAACTGCTCGCGGTCCTGTCCCCGCTCCTCGGTCCGCTGGCCGAGATCGCTGGCTACCTGATCGGACCGCTCACCGATGCGCTCAATGCGCCTTGGCTGGCGTTGTCCAACCTGGTCACCAACATCGGCCCGACGATCGACATCCTCAAGCAGTTGTTCTCGGACGGCTTCGTCACCGAGATCCCCGGCTACGTCCGCGACGGGTTCAACGCCGTCAAGGGCTGGTTCGAGGACATCGGCACGACCATCGCCGGCAAGATGGACACGGTCGTCGCCGACATCAAGTCCGGCTGGTCGACCGCAAGCTCGGATACGGGCTCCGCGGTCTCGCAGATCGCCGGCAAGGTGCGCGTCGGGTTCGACTCCGTGCAGGCCACGGTCAGCGCGAAGATCCAGCAGACCAAGGGAAACCTGGCCGCCGGCTTCAGGTCGATGGTCACCGAGGCCAGTGGCGCGATGGCCAAGCTCGTCGTCGCCGTGAAGAAGGGCATCGACTCCGCGGTCACCGCCGTGTCGGGTCTGCGTGGCCGAGTGGCCGGCGCGGTCGGCAACATGGGCGGCGTACTCGTCGCCGCCGGCCGGGCCGTCATCGACGGATTCATCTCCGGGATCAGGTCGAAGATCGGCGCCGTTCAGGGCGTGCTCAGCGGCATCACCAACAAGCTGCCCGAGTGGAAGGGTCCGGCCGACAAGGACTCGAAGATCCTGACGCCTGCCGGCGAGAAGGTCATCAACGGGTTCATCGTCGGAATCAAGAAGCAGATCCCGGTCCTCCGGGCCGCGCTTCAGGGCCTGACGAACGCGATCCCGTCGATGGTCAAGACCAACATCGGCAAGGTCAACTCGGTCATCGGCTCGATGTCGAGGGTGCTCACCGCGTCGCAGAAGGCGCACCTGAACACCCTGGTCACCAACAGCCAGACCGCGCTCGCCCTGGTCACCAAGGCACAGGACGAGCTGGCCAAGCGGATGAAGGCCGCCCAGTCCAACCTCGACGACCTCCGCAAGAAGTCCGCGAACTACGCGTCCAGCATCTACGGCAACCTCGTCGGCGCTGGCGACGTGACTGCGGGCGACTCGCACTCGTACGACGCGATCGTGGCCAACCTGGTCAAGGCGCGCAACGCGGCTGCGGAGTTTCAGCGGGTGCTCGCGGACCTCCAGAAGGCGGGGTTGAGCAAGACCGCGCTCGACCAGATCGCACAGGCCGGCCCCGAAGCCGGGCTCGCCGCGGGCAAGTCGATCCTCGGCGCCGGCAAGAACGGCGTGAAGGAGATCAACAAGCTCCAGGCCGAGTTGGCGACGTACGCCGGCAAGGCTGCGAAGGCCGCTGCGGACACGCAGTACGCCAACGGCATCCACATCGCTGAGGGTCTCGTAAAGGGGCTCAAGGCAATGGAGAAGCCGCTGGAGCTCCAGATGCTGCGGATCGCCGACGTGCTCACTGCGGCGATCAAGAAGGCGCTGAAGATCAAGTCCCCGTCTCGCGTGTTCATGGAGATCGGTTGCTTCGTCGGGCAGGGGTTCGCCAACGGCATCTCTGCCTCGGTTCCCAATGTCTCCGCGGCCATGGAGGACATGGCCTCACGGCGCCCGTCCGGGCAGTCCCTGAAGCTCGCGTCCGCCGTCGACTCCTCGCTCTCGGGTGGGGGTGGCGGCGCCCAGCGCGTCCTTCACTACCACGCGGCCGAGGGCTCCTCGATCAACGCCGAGGAAGACCTCTTCGCGGCTGCCGAACGCTCAAGGATGGTGAACTGGTAATGGTCAAGCTCGTACTCAAGTCCAACGTCACAGGGGATCTGCTCGACCTGGATTCCCTCCTGATGGAGGACGACCCTGTGTACGACTTGATCCCGCCCGAGATGCGCGGCGCGCAGGCCCTGACCGGGGTAACCGGCCTCGGCCTGCCGCCGATCTCGGTGCAGTGGATCGAAGGGGCCGGCGACGGCGCCAAGGCTCGCGGCCGGCGCGTCCTCCCTCGCGACATCGACCTGCCGCTGTACTTCGACGGCAAGGATCGAGCAGGGCTCCAGGCTCTCGTCTCCCGGCTGGCCATCATGGTCGCCGGGGAGTGCGAGCTGCGCCTGGTCGAGGAGGATGGCACCTACTGGTTCTGCAACGTCGAGCGAGTTGGTGGCGGCGGCTACGTCTACGGCTCCGACACGATCGGCGAGCGCGACCTGATGATGGTCATCACCTTCAGGGCGGGCGATCCGTTCTGGACGAGCTCGCGCAACGGTGGCCTGACCATCGTCACCGAGGGCGCCGGCCGAGGACTGCTCAACGGCTCACTCACCGCGCTGAAGGTGCGCTCCTCGCAAGCCTTCGGCCTGGTGACCCTGACCAACGGCGGTGACGCTCCGGCCTACCCGGTCTGGGAGATCACGTCGGGCTCGAACTTCGTGGCCACCTCAGCCAAGGGCGAGACGATCTCCTGGAACGGGACGCTCGCCGATGGCGTGAAGCTCTACATCGACACCAAGTCGGGGCGCGTCTGGGACTCCACTGGAGCCAACCGCTTCGCCAACGTCGGGCCGGCCCCGCGTATGTGGACCGTTGCCCCCGGCATTAGTACCGCCAACATCTCCATGGACGTAGTCGATTCCGCCAAGGCGCGCATCCGACTCACCTGGCAAGACCGGAAGTGGATGGTGGTCTGAGTGCAGCTCGACGACATCACCGTCACCGTTCGGGACAAGGGTCTGGCTCGGCACGGGATCATCGTCCCGGCCGAGCTGGACCTCGTCGCGAACATCGACCACAACAACGTCGGCACCTGGAAGCTCAGCCTCCGGACAGACCACGACCTCGCAGCAATCCTGCGGACGCCCGGCTCAGGCATCATCGTGGACGGCCCGACCGACGTGCTGTTCTCCGGGCCGATGGTCACCCCCACGGACGCGATCTCCTCCTCGGATCCCGGCGGCACTCTGACGATCGACGGCGTCACCGACACGGTGATCCTGGCGGACGCGCTGGCCTACCCCGACCCGGCCCGGCCAGCCAACAACCAGACGCTCGCCTCCGACAAGCGGTCGGGATTCGCCGAGACCCTGATGCACGCTTACGTCGCATCGAACATCGGCTACGCCGCCACGAGCGCCCGCCGCAAGGCCGGCCTCATCAACGGCACCAACCTCGGCCGCGGTGCGTACGTGACCAAGGCTCCGGTCTTCCAGCCCCTCGGCGAACTGCTCGCCGAGCTGGCCACACAGGAGGATCTCGACCTGGGCTTCCGCGTCGTGCAGCGCGGCGCCTACCTGGTGTTCGAGACCTACCAGGTGAGCGACAAGTCGGCCATCATCCGGCTCGACGCGCGCAACGGAACCCTCGCCAGCCAGAAGGTCGCGACCTCCCCTCCGGGACTCACCGTCGCCATCGTCGGCGGCCAGGGCGTCAAGCAAGACCGCCAGCTCTCCGAGTACACGAGCCCAGCATCCCTTGCAGCACAGGCTGAGTGGGGCCGGCGCATCGAGCGGTTCATCGATCAGCGCAGCGAAGATGACCCGGCCGAGCTTGTCGCCGCGGGCAAGGAGGCGCTCGACAAGGACGGCTACAGCGTCGTCTCTGCCCAGGCGGTTCCTGCGGACGACAACTTCGTCACCTTCGGCAAGGAATGGAACCTCGGTGACCGCGTCTCGGTCACGGTCCAAGACCAAGAGCTGAAGGTTGACGTGACCGGGTACGTCCTCAAGGCGAACTCGGACGGCTTCCGGGTTGGCGTGGTGATCGGTGACCCGAGCACCTTCGCTAGCAACCTTCCCGCCAGAGTGTCCGGCGTCGAGAGCCGGATCTCCGCAATCGAGCGGACCACCGGTGTCGACCAGGTGCGCCCGTACCTCCAGCGTGGCGTGGTCGCCACCAGGGGCGCCAACTCGGGGATCATCCCCTCGGGCGCCTGGACCATCGTGCGCTTCCTCACGAACCGCGATACCTCGACCGACGCACAGGGGCAACCCTTCGTCGACCACGACACGACGATCGTGACCGGCGGCAACTTCACCTTCGCTGTCGGGGGTCGCTACCAGATCAACGTGAAGGTCACGTTTCCACACGTCGTCGGCGGATCCAGCGCGCATCGAGCGATCCAGATCATCTCCCCCACCCGAGGCGTCCTCGGCCATTTCTCCGCACCCGCCACCTCGACGAGCTTCGTCACGGTGCCCATTTCCGACTCCATGCGGTTCACCGCTGGCGAGACCTTCTACGTGCAGGTCTTCAACGCCGAGTCCAGCCCGCAGACCCTCGTCGCGGGCGATGGCTACCAGTCGATCTCCGTTGAGTACCTGGGGCGCTAACCCTCATTGGAGGCCCACTAGTGGCAGTCAGCTCCTTCCCCTTCGACAACCAGGACAGCACCGAGGGGCAGTACACCACCCTGTTCCGCGAGCTACAAGAGACCGGCGTCGCCGACACCTATGGCGGCTCGGGCTGGAGGGTCTCGGCCGGCACCGGCATGACCGTGAGCATTCAGCCCGGCTTCGCCATCGTGCGAGGCCATGGCGCTCAGTCCACCGCCGTCGAGACCCTCCCGATCCCCGCGGCCGGCGCGAACCCGACGTACCACGTCGTCGCCCTGCGGCTGGATCCCGCGGCCAACACGATTCTCCCGGTGCTCATCTCGGGCACGGTCGGTGGCCCGGTCCCCGCCCTGACCCAGACCGCCATCGGCATCTACGAGATGCCCTTGGCAACCATCCTCGTGGCACCCGGCACGGTCAACATCAACCCTGCCAACGTCGCCGACACCCGCCCGTTCGTGGGCAACGCCGTCCGGCCCTGGTCCACCGTCACCCGGCCGGCCGCCCCCCGCTACGCCCAGCTCGGCTACAACATCACCCTCGGCCAGTGGGAGTTCTGGAACGGCTCGGCCTGGGTGACCACCGTCCCGAGCGATGTCTACGCCCGGCTCACCGCGCTGGAGACTCAGCCGTACATCATGCGCTCCGAGGCGTGGCGCGTCGGTGTCCCCGGCGGCATCAGCATCCCGGACGACGTGTGGCAGATCCTCGACTGGCGCATGGACAACGGCGGCCAGGCCGGCATCGACTACACCTTCGCGAGCGCGCGCTTCACCTTCCCGAAGGCCGGCGTCTACCGGTACGACGCGTCGATCACCTTCGACAGCAACACCACCGGAGCTCGCGAGCTGCGAATGGCTCGGGTCGACGGCTCGCCCAACGGCGACTACATCGACTACGACTCGCGCGACGCGGCCAAGATCGGCTGGACCAAGGTTGCAGTCAACGGCGAGGTCCGCCTGGCTGCCGGCGAGTCCGTCATCATCGCCGTGCGACAGACCTCCACCGGAAACCTCAACCTGATCGCCGGCAAGGCGTACCAGCGCGCCAACTTCCGGAGGGTCCGGGCATGAGCCAGGTCCCCGTCATCGTCCAGCTCGCCGGCCCCTTTCTCGGCGGCACGCTCGTCACCGGCATCGGCACCTATGTGCTCGGCCGCCGGAAGGCGCCGGCCGAGGTGGACTCGATCATCGTCAACGGCGCCGAGACCGCGGTCGTCGCGCTCAAGGCCGTACTCGAAGCCGAGACTGCCCGAGCCAACCGGGCGGAGGCCGAGCGCGACCGCGCCCTGGAGCGCGTCGCCTCGATGGAGATCCGGCTCGACGCCGTCCAGCTCATGCTCGACGAGGCCCGCAGCGAACTCCACGCCTGGTCTCTGGAGCGCCCCTCCGCCTGACCCACCATCACACAGGGAGTCTCCATTGAGTGACTACACCCGCGTGAGCATCGGCAAGGATTCATCCGGCCGCTCGCTCGTGCTGAACCAGCGCACCCTCGACATGTTCCGCGAGGTCGAGCGCCTGCTCGGCCGCAAGATCACCATCGTCCAGGGCAGCTACCGCGCCGGCAAGGGAGCCGAAGCTTCGGCCGGCACCCACGACAAGGGCGGCGTCATCGACGTGCGCACCTGGGACATGACCGTTGCCCAGCGCAACCTCATGATCGAGTACGCCCGCCAGGTCGGCTTTGCTGCCTGGTATCGAACCAAGAAGCAGGGCTTCGACCCGCACTCCCACTGGGTCGCCATCGGCGACGAGGAGTTGCACTACACCGCCGAGGACCAGGTCGAGCAGTACCTCGCCGGCAAGAACGGACTGAAGGGCCGCGGCAAGGACGACGGCCCGGACGGCTACCGCTCCATGACCTGGGAGAAGTACAAGGCCGCCCACCCCACCACCGGCAACACCGCCACCAACGAAGGAGACCTGACCGTGGCTGAAGTCGACCGCGTCATCGCGCACCTGGACAAGATCTTCGCGAGCAAGGGCACCGAGGGGTCGCGCTACGCCGACCTTAAGGGCACCGAGAACCGCACCTACGCCGAAGTCCGCGCGCTCCGCGCCGAGCTGACCAACCGGTACGGCCGGTACGAGGCCATGTTCGCCGAACTGCGCGCGGAGCTCGACCGGCTCCACGCTGAGCTGGCCGAGGCGAAGGCCGCCTGATGGCCGAGCACCGCGCCCCCACCCTCATCCGCAGCATCCTGAACGGAGACGTTTCGTTGTTCAACCCCTCCACCCGCCGGGCCATCCGCACCGGCATCGACGTGGCCCTCGGCTTCCTGGCTGTCGTGGCCGTCATCGTCCCGAGCCTGCACGAGTTCGGCATCAGCGTGACCGGCGAGGCCAAGGTGCTCGCCTTGGTCGTCGCCGCGACCGCGGTGATCTCCAAGGTCAAGAACAAGCTGGAAGACCTCGGCTTCCTGCCGAAGGTCCTGAAGTCCGACCCGGACGCCGTGCAGGACCACTGACATGACGAAGCCCCCGCCATCACGGCGGGGGCTTTTCGTCGTTGGTGCTACTTCCGCTTCATCGCCTCGATCTCCTCGATCGTGGCCCTGCGGGTGCTGCGCGACGCCGCTGGCCGAACGGCCGCCTTCTTCGCCGGCGCCTTCCTGGTCTTGACTGGCGGCACCCCGACCGGCGTCAGGTATCGCTCCAGAGGTCGCGCGTCGTCGGCGCACAAGACCGGCTGGGCGGCTCGGTCCCCTTCGCCCACGGTGTACGTCAGGACCGGCTTCCCAACCACCTGACACTCGTCACACACTTGGACAACGATTTCCATGGCGTCTCCTCCTGACGTGATGCATGCCACTGTAACGCTTGACATACAATCACAAAACGATGATTCTATACTCACTTACACAACCGCGCGAGGCGGTCGAGCATCGGAAGGGGGCATCAATGCCGGCATCTAAGATCCAAGACAAGGCTGAAGTCATCCGGTGGTTTGAAGAAGGCAAGACCTACCACGAGATGTCTGAGATCTATCGAGAGAAGTACAACATCGAGACAGTGCCGTCACTGTGGGCCAACTTCAGGCTCCGCAATGGCCTGCCTCGACGGATCGTGCGAGACGACGATCTGCTTCCCTGGGCGGTCAAGCCCGAGCATCGCGGGATGAATCCCGCGGCCATGCTTCGAGCCGTGGCGCGACAGCGGGCCGGCGCCGAGCTCACCAAGCTGGACGAGCGCCGCGTGAAGATGTGGCTCCGGACCCGCAAGGAAGAGGACTCGGTCGTTCACTATGACCCTGACACGGAAGAGGGTTTCTGGTATGTCCCTCGCCGTCCGGGCGTTGACAAGGATCTGATCCGCGAGCCGGAGAGAAAGACCGGCCGAGGCAACCAAGACAAGGCTCGCGACTGACCACGTCAAGCGGTCTGCATGTTGTTGCAGGCAACATTTGAACGCTAAATAACAACAGTGTTACAACCAGTCAGTAGTGACGAATGTGACTGGCTGTGATCGTCAAACGAGTGTTAGGTTCCAGTTGCACCACGGGGGAAAGTAAGCGCGAAGAGGCCCCCTGGCCATCAAGCCGGGCAGGGCCTCTTCTTCTGCGCACAAGTGGGGGGCCACTTGACTACGAAACACATCCCGGTGTAGAACTACCGCATGCCAGCACACACTTTCACACCGGGAGGTAAGCACACACTATGGACAACTTGGCCAGAGAGATCGTTGCTCCGGAGCGCTCCCACCTCAAGCTCGTAGGTAGCTCTGTCCAGCCGAAGATCTGGGAGCGGATCCCGCTGGAGATCCAGGCCGGCGGCATCACCCTCCACATCGACGTGGCCGAGGAGGTGCTCTACATGGACTGCGCGCCGGGCTACAGCTACGAGGCGTACACCGTCCTGGTCGGCGCGCTCCCGAGCTACGGGTTTGAGCTGTTGTCCGAGTACGAGTGCCCTAGCGAGATGCTCGACGACGGCACGATCCGCATCTGGATGTGCGAGGTGGGTGCGTGACGACGGTCTTTGCAGAGCCCAGCACCAATGCCAAGCTCCAGGAGAAGCGGGCGGCCGGCGGCGACAATGAGGTGCCGCGCGACGACAGCGGGCGCCCCAAGATCCGGAGTGCCTGCCCCAGCCCGCAGTGCGACGGCGGACGAGCCCCCTCGGAGAAGCGACCGGGCAATACGATCCAGTGCCCGAAGTGCAAGGGCAAGGGCGAGGTCCAGCGGACCTTCACCCGCACGACCACGTACATCGACGTGCTGGAGGACAAGTCCCAGCTCATGGCCTGGGGTGAGCGCAGCGTGCTGATCGGCGTGGCGCTGGACCCGAGCTTCACGGACGGCGTCCTGGAGCGCGACCCCGAGAACACCGACGATAAGGACTGGCTCAACCGCCGGGCCAAGGTCGCCAAGCAGAAAGCCGGCTCGGAGAAGAAGGCTGAGCGGGGCACGTACCTGCACGGCCTCTCCGAGATGATCGACGAGGGCAAGCTGCTCCCCGATGACGTGTCGTTCGAGGACGTGGTGGACATGGACGCCTACCGGCGGACGTACGCCAACTTCGAGCACGTCCACATGGAGAAGCTCGTGGTGGTCGACGAGCTGAAGGTCGCCGGCACGCCTGACCGCGTGAGCAAGTGGTCGTGCTACCGGAACAAAACGACCGGCGAGCACGTGAGCATGGCCTATCTCGAAGAAGAGGTGGGCCTGAATGGCGACGAGTGGCGCGAGGACTGGGAGTTCGTCGAGCTGGTGACGCCGGACGGGCAGATCATCGACGAAGACGACCTTCTCATCACTGACCTGAAGACCGGGCGAGTCGACTTCGGCCAACTCAAGATCGCCATGCAGCTCGCGATCTACTCGCGTGGGAAGTTCTACAGCCACACGCCGGCGAACGTGAACCACTGTCGTTCGCCGCTGGGCAACGTCCGTACGGACTGGGGCATCATCATCAATCTGCCGGCGGGCAGCGGTGAGGCCGAGCTGTACTGGGCTGACCTCAACATGGGCTGGGAAGCTGTCGGCGTGGCCACGAAGATCCGGGACCTCCGCAACCGCGGGAAGAAGGCCCTGATCCCGCTGGCGAAAAACAAGTTCGAGATCGAGCTTGCTCGTTCGGCGTAAGTGTGATAGTGTGTGACGTGTTGGCGGGAGCTATGGCTCCCCCCGGCTCGACTCGCTGGAACGCCGAGTTGATCCCGCCGCCCTGGGTGTGATAGTGTGTGACGCACCAAGGCGGCACGAGGAGAGGAGCACCACAGAGTGGCAGAGACTTACGACTTGGAGTCCCGCACGAGCGTGACCTTCAAGACCGGAGAGAAGTACAAGGAGTCGCTGATCAACTTCAGCGGCGCGCGGCAGCAGGTGCGGGCGGACATCATCGCCTACTTCGGCCTGAAGCCCAGCGAGTGCGACGGCCTCACGGACTTCGAGATCCGCCAGGCCGCGGACCGGATCGCTCAGGCGGTCGTCACCGTGACGAACAAGCTCGGTGCCGCGATCGTCAAGGACGAGCCGGCCAGCGCCCAGCCCCGTGACCAGATCCCGGCGGCGGTGCACGAGGCGATGAAGGACGGCGACCCGTGGGCGCAGGCCGAAGGCGGTAGCTCCGCGCCGGCCAAGGCCGAGGAGCCGGCCCCGGACCCGGACCCGGTCGCCGTCATGATCGACACGATCAACGCGCAGACCAGCGTGAAGGCGATCCAGGTTGTGTGGGCCGAGAACAAGGCGCTGTTCAACCAGCACCCCGAGATCATGGCCGCGTACAAGGCCAAGGGCAAGGCCCTTCAGGCGGCGGCGTGAGCAGCCCGAGCGGGGACATCACCATCTCGCTGACCGACCTGAACGCCGACCTCGACGCGGCTCGCGAGGAGGGCCGACGCGAGGGTCTCGACGAGGGGCATCGCGCCGGCTACGACGAGGGCTATGACCAGGGCAACGCGGATGGTTGGGACGACGGCTACCAGAAGGGTCGCGAGGACACACTCCTGGAGTACGACCGGGAGCTGTGCGCCTGATGGCGGTCAACATGGAGTCGGTGGGCTACCTCGGCGGCGACATCATCGAGGGCTTCACCACCACGGCCGAGTTGAGCACCGAGTCGTTCGAGGAGATGTACGAGTCCGCCCTCGTCGCCTGGGATGAGTTCCGCCAGTTCTCCATGGCGCTCGACGTGGTCAAGGTGAACCCCGCGGGACTGCGCTTGCTCTACGGCCTGCCGCCCGAGCGGTGCGACTACTCGTGGCTCTGGCCGACCGAGTGCGCTCACTGCCTCGGCCACGAGCTGCCCGACGACGTGCCGGTGCAGCAGTCGTGAGCCGGCGCGACATCGAGAACGTGGCGGTCTACATCGCGGCTTTGGCGATCGTGGTGGGAGGCATCCTCCTGCTCGCCTGGGCCGCCTCCGAGGTCCCGTGCTCCTGGTACCGCTTCGCCAAGGCGAGCGAGGTCCCGGCCCGCTGCCTCACCAACTTCAAGCACTGACGAGAGAGAGGACCACCCACCCGTGATCAACATCCTGAAGAAGACCCCGAAGACCCCGACCCTCGGCGAGCAGTACGGCGCCGCCCTGGCGTTGCACGCCTCGGCCGCATCCGTCGTCGACAACCTGATCGACGACCACGTCAAGGCCGAGGCCGAGCTGTCCGCCATCGCCCTGGAGTGTCAGGTGAAGATCGACGACGCCGAGACCGCGTACAGCGCCAAGCGCGAGCGGCTCATCGCCGACCACCAGAGCGAGCTGGACATCCTGAAGGCGAACCACGCGCTGGAGGTCGGAGACCTGGCCGACCTCGCCGACGCCGCCTACGGCGACGCCTACGCGGCGTACGACCGGGCCGAGAAGCTCCGCTCGCTCGTCGCCTGATCCAACCCAACCTCTTTTTTAGGGCCGGTGTGAAAGTGTGTGTCGGCCCTTCGCTGTGCCTTCACATCCCTTGACAGACAGGAGAACCACACAGTGACGAACCCGTTCGCGACCCAGAAGAACACCGGCGGCGCCTTCTTCAAGCCGGCCGAGCACGCCGCCGACCTCGCTCTGATGATCGAGCCGAAGCGCGTCATGCCCGACCAGAAGAACGAGTACAACGGCGAGGTGACGTACCGGGACGAGGTCGTTGCGGACATCACCATCTTCCGCAACTCCCAGAACGTCGAGAGCCAGACGCCCTTCGAGGTCATCCGCGACGGTCGGATCTCGCACTCCGCGTTGGTGAGCGAGGCCCGCGAGCACATCGGTCCGGACTCCGCGCCGATGCTCATCAAGGTCGGCAAGCGCGCCGGCAAGAACTACTACGAGTTCAAGTTCGACGTGCCGGACGACGTGGTGTCGGCGGTGGCCGGCTACTACACCAAGCGGGAATCCGCGCTGGCCGAGGCGACCGCCGACGCTCCGAGCTTCGACTGATCGGAGTAGCTGAGTGCTGACCCCTTCGAGGTCGCTCTCACTGAACTCCGAGTCGGGCCGTGAACTCCCTCGCGTAGACGCCTTCTCGGCCATCTACGCGAAGGGGGTTCGCCCCCGACACGGCGAGGTCATCATGGTCGTCGGCCGATCCGGCACCCAGAAGTCTGGCTTCGCCCTGTTCTGGACGGCACAGATGAACCTGCGGACGCTGTACTTCAGCGCCGACATGTCCGCCTTCACCGCGTCGTCGCGGCTCGCTTCGATGAAGACGAACCAGACGACCGAGCAGGTCGAGCAGGGATTCGTGACGAACCGGGGCCTCTACACCGAGGCCCTCTCCGACCTGAACTTCACCTTCTCGTTCGGCGCCCCGATCACCTGGCAGCAGGTGGACGAGGAGCTGGAGGCGTACGTCGAGCTGCACAACAGCTACCCCGAGGTCATCGTGTTCGACAACCTCATGGACTTCGAGGGCGCGGAGAGCGACTACACCGAGCAGATGGCAGTGATGTCCAACGCTACCGAGCTGGCGCGAGCCACCGGGGCGACGGTCATCCTCATGCACCACGCATCCGACAAGTCGTGGGATGCCAAGGCGGATCCATGGAATCCGCCGTCGCGTGACCAGGTCAAGGGTGGCCTGTCCGAGAAGCCCGAGCTGAGCCTCTCCGTCGCGCTCGACCCGAACACCCTGGAATACAAGGTCGCTTGCATCAAGCAACGAATGGGTCCATCGGACGCGACCGGCCGGAACTTCGCGGTACTTCGCTGCGAGCCGGACAAGACGCGCTTCCACGCCATCAACCAGATGCGCGTGCACTGAGAGGGGGTGAGGCAGTGCGAGTAGCAGGGCTGGACCTGTCGCTCACGTCGAGCGGCATCGCGATGATCCACCTCGGCAAGCCGGAGTGGACGTACACCGCGAAGTCGACAGGCAAGAAGACCGACGACTTGGCTACGCGGCAACAGCGTCTGAGCGCGTTGTGCCAGGAGATCATCGGCGAGATCGTTCCGCACACCCACGTCGACCTGGCGGTCATCGAGAACCCCAGCTACGGCTCGACGTTCGGCTCGCCGCACGATCGCTCGGGGCTGTGGTGGATGGTCGTCGATGCGCTGATGTCGTTCGAGATCCCCGTCGCCACGGTCTCGCCGCAGGGTCGTGCCAAGTACGGCACGGGCAACGGGGCCGCGAAGAAGCCCGAGGTCTACGCCGCCACGAAGGCGACGTACGAACCGCTCGGCTTCCACATCCCGAACAACGACGTGGGCGACGCGGTGATCCTGGCCGCGATGGGCAGCCGGCACATCCACTGGCCGCTGGCCGACATCCGCCCGGACAACCCGACCGACATCAAGAAGCTCGAAGCGATGGGCGGTGCGGCGTGGCCGGCCTGACGCGCATGGAGTACGACGAGGTGCTTGCCGCCGGCATCGACTTCCTAGGCGCCCACGACGAGTGGGGTGCGCACATCGAGCTGGTCGAGCTGGAGGAGCACTTCCTCGGCAAGCCGCTCGATCCCTTCGAGCTGGTGCGCGAGCTGCGCGAAGAAGGCGTCACCCGATGAGCGACGGGAGGCCCGACCTCGCCGACCTGCTGGAGCACTACGACGTTGCGGTGAACCGCGGCCGGGTCTCCCAGATGGTCAAGTGCCCGCTGCACGAGGACCGCACGGCGTCGTGCTCGATCAACACCGAGCGCGGCCTATGGAACTGCCACTCGTGTGGCAACGGAGGCGATTCGTACGCCCTGATCATGACCAAGGAGGGCCTGAACTTTGTCGGAGCACGAGACTTTGCGACCACTCTCGGACTCGCAGATGGAACTACTGGAGGAGGCGACGAGCGCCTATCAGGCAGCCGTTACGCCGGCCGTCGCAAGGTACCTGCTCAATCGGGGAATCAGTCGCGAGGCGGCGGTTACAAACCGTCTTGGCGTCGTTAGCGATCCCTTCCCTGGCCATGGCAGGTTCCGCGACTTCCTCTCGATCCCCTATCTGGACAAGGACGGTTGCCCGCTGACCATCCGGTTCCGGTGCTTGCAGGATCACAACTGCCGGGACCACGGCCACGGCAAGTACATGACCATCCCCGGCGACATCCCCCGGATGTACGGCATCGCCTCGATCTTCGAGGCCGACGACGAGATCCACACCACCGAGGGCGAACTCGATCGGATCATCCTTCGCCAGCTTGGATTCCACGTGGTCGGATTGCCGGGGGCAAACATGTGGAAGAACCGGCACCGGCGGATGCTCGCTGGCTTCAGCCGGGTCTACCACTGGGGCGATCCCGACGACGCCGGCGCCGACCTGACGGCAAAGATCACCCGAGCACTGCGCTCGGCCAAACCCGTCCGCCTCACTGCGGACGTGACTGACACATACCTGGCGGGCGGCGCGGAGGCGATCTTCGCCGCCCATGGACGAGGGGCGGTAGCAGCGTGAGCGACAACGTGGAGCAGTTCGACATCGAGGTCAAGCAGAGCCTCGGCATCCGGATCACCGGAGCGGACCTGATCGGCGGGGAAGACGTGAGGTCCCTGGAGGCCCTCTACGAGAGCCAGTTCCAGGAGCTCCTGTCTCGCGTCGTCGACACGATGCGCGGAGCCGACGACCACGTGTCGTTGGTGGTCACCGAGTTCAACACCAAGGCCACGATCACGGAGGTGCCGGCGTGACGTACGTCGAAGAGGTTCAGGCGCGGGTCGGCAAGATCACCGAGGAGATCGCGACGGCGTGGCTCGACCACAGCATGCGGGAGGGTGCCGACTTCACCAACCCCGGCACCGACGACGAGCTGAAGGCGCTGCGGGTCGAGCTGATCGAGGGCGTCGTGTCCGACATCAACGAGATCGAGGCAATCGACGAGGAGCTCAAGCTCCGGGCCGACGCCGCGGCCGAGAAGAAGGCGGCGGTCGAGAAGGCGGCTCGCGAGCGCATGGAGGACTGGCAAGACCGGATCAACCGGACGGTCCTCAGCACCGCCGGCCTCGCCGGGACTCCGTCCTACCTGCTGCGCTCTTACTTCCACGGCGGCAAGCCGGCCAGCTCCTCGAACGTCTTCCGCGATTACTTGGCCAGCCTGTGACCAAGCTCCCCGGCTCCCCCGGCCCCAAGTTGCGGGACGCCTGGTCGGCGATGGAAGACGAGGCGCGAGTCCGCTTCGCCGAGCACCTCCTCGGAGGGACCAGTGCCGACTGGCTCTCTTCCCTCCTCAACGAGCACGGACTCCCCGTGTCCGCCACCACCATCCGCAACTACCGACGAGCACTTCAGAAGGGAGTGTGAGTACCTTGACCAGCGCACTCCTCCAGCAGTTGCTCGACAAGCCCGTGGGTCCGACGACCCCGGCTCGCAAGCTGGACCCCGAGCAGGACTTCACTCGGCAGATCGAGATCCGCGGCGACATCGCCACGGTGACCGTGAAGGATCAAGCCGGCAAGGCTGACGAGTCCGCGGCGTACGAATACCTCCTCCGCAAGGGCGAGGACCCCGACCAATGGGAGGTCACCGGCTTCCGTTCCGGCGAGTGGATCATCCCCGGCGGCCAGGGAGGTGAGTCGAACCGCTACACCTTCAAACGGGTCGCAGGAGCCGGACGTTCCGCTCTCCCGCTCGACGAGCTCATCTCGGCCATCGATCTGCACGAGCCGGTCGTCGTCCGCCCACGGGGCACCCACGGCTTCGTGATCTTCCTTGGCGACATGCAGTTCGGCAAGATCGACGGCGACGGCGCGGAGGGCACGGTCCGGCGGACCATCGACTGCCTGAACCAGGCGGCGAACAAGCTGGCCTGGTACCGCTTCGCAGGCTACGACATCGGGCACGTGCACATCGGCTGGCTTGGCGACCACGTCGAGGGCTTCCAGTCGCAGGGCGGGGCCAACGCTTGGCGCACCCCGCTGACCCTGACCGAGCAGATCCGCCTCACCCGGCGCGTGATGCTGCACGCCATGCTCACGTTCGCGCCGCTGGCCGAGCGCCTGACCATGACCGCAGTTCCTGGCAACCACGGCGACACGATCCGCTTCGAGGGCAAGGGCCTCACCCGGTACGACGACAGCCACGACACCGAGTCGCTCATCGCGGTCTCGGACGCGGCCAAGCTCGCGCCGGAGAAGTTCGGTCATGTCGAGTTCTACGTCCCTGACACCGACGAGATGATCGTCGTCGTCGATGTGGCGAACACGGTCATCGCCCACGCCCACGGCCACAAGCACAAGCCGGGCAAGCACATGACCTGGTGGAGCGACCAGGCGTTCAACGCCTCGTCGCCGATGCACATGGCCGACGTGCTCGTGGAGGGCCATCTCCACCACGAGGAGGTCGACACCGAGGGCAACCGCCTGTTCCTCGGCGTGCCGGCCATGGAGTCGGAGAGCACCTGGTTCCGCCACTTCAAGGGCACGGGTGGCGCACCCGGCCTGCTCATCGGAATCGCGAAGGACCACCGCATCGACGTGAGGGAGTTGATCCGCTAGTGAACGACGAAGACCTGAACGTTGACTGGGCGGTCCTCGAAGTGGAGGGGGTCGCCCAGGTGGTCGAGCGCGCAGCTCGGTCCATCAGCAAGAACGAGAAGTACCGCCACGCGGTGGAGATCGAGGACCTGGAGCAGGACGCCCGCATCCTGGTGGCCACCAAGGAGGACCTTCAGGAGTGCGCCTACGGCGACGAGCTGGGCCTGCTGCACCACCGCTTGGTGCAGGACTTGAAGGACCAGTACAAGACCAAGGCGAAGCACGCGGACAAGCTCACGTCGTACGACGTGCTGCTGGAGAAGGCGGGTGTCGAGTGAAGCGCATCGTCGTAGTGGCCAGCTTCAGCGGCGATGCGCGCGACTTCCTGCGGGTGGACCTGGGCGTGAACGACCGCGAGACGATCATCATCACGCCGACGATGGCGTGCGGTCTGGAGGGTCTCGGGGGTGACTCCGTCGAGAGGGTCTACGACGTTCGACGGCGAGCCCCCATCGGCCTCACGACGAACGAGCGCATGGACGCCACCCTCGACCGCTTCTTCTTGCGGTACCCCGACGTGCCGTACTCGGTGAGGCACCAGTGAGCTACGACCGCGCACTGGTGGAGCAGCTCCTCTTCACGGTCTGGGATCCGGCGGCGGTGTACGGAGTGCCGGCGCCTCAGGCCCCCCCGGCCGACATGCCGCGGGGGTCGGTGAACAAGAAGGAGGGCAACACCCTGTTCGCCCACCTGGCCGACATGAACACTGGCTGGCAGAAGACCGAGCTGCGTCGCGAGGAAAGGCAAGTCCTCCTCCTCCGGCACGGGCTCGACCTGACCGAGACCGAAATCGGCAAGATCCTCGGCCGGCCGCAGCAGACGGTCAGCTACCAGATCTTCACTGGCATCGGCAAGATCGTTGCTCAGCTCAACGGCAGCGAGTTCTCCGAGGTCATGGTGTGAAAGTGTTTGCTCGACCGATCGAGTTGCCGCCCGACCCGGAGAGAGTGAAGTGCCCTCGGTGCCACGCCGCCCTCGTGTGGGCCGAGGGCCTGCCAATCCGCTGGGTCTGCCCAGCCGGCCACCAGTAGGAACCAACCTCCGACCGTCATGGTCGGGGGCTTCCTGCGCCGTCGAACAGGTGTTCTAATGGAGTCATGCCCGACGCAGCCGCTTTCGACCGCATGTCGCCGATGCACAACAAGTGGCAGACCGCGCTGAACGAGAGCTGGCCACCCAACCCTCGTGACATCAAGGAGCAGCCGGGGCGGCCGGTCCGAGCCCGAGTCGTGTGGAGCGTGGACGGCGAGGAGTGGCTTAACGGGCGCGCGATCAAGTGGGTTCCTGGCCACGTGCTCGTGGCGCTAGGCGACCCTCGATGCAACACGATCGGCTTCTGGCTTCCAGGGACTGACGCACACGAAAAGCCCCCGACCTCGGACTGAGGTCGGGGGCTTTCGCGTTTTGTCTACTGCTAGACATCGGCGCCCGGCGACCCTAGAGTGTCTACCACTAGACAATCTGAAGGAGGGCCAGGAGTGGAAGAGAAGACGTTCACCGGACCGATCGACATCGAGACCGAGCTGGACTGGACCAAGGAGCCGGTGTTCGAGTTCGCCACCGAGATTGATGCACTCCAGACGCTGACGCAGCTTGGCGACGATCTGCGTTCCGCCCGCGAGCAGGTTAGGCAGATCATGCGCTACACCGGTGCCGCCGTTCGAGCTGCTCGACACACTGGCGAGGGCGAGACGACCCCGCAGGCGATCATCAACCACAGCGGCCTAGCTCGACAGACCGTCTACACCCTGCTGGGCGAGAGTAGCTACAGGTCGCCGGCCTGATCGGTGCAGAGGTTGTGGATGGCCGCCGTCGCGATCGCCTTGGTCTGCGCGATGCGCTCCTCGGTCTGGCCGTCCTTCTTCATGTTCTCCACCAGCGTGGTCATATCTCCCGGCTTGTCCCGGAACGCCTTACAGCTCGCGTAGCCGGCCTCGATCAGCTCGGCCCTGGCCAGCAGACCCTCGGGCACGGAAGCCGCCAGCTCCAGCACATACGCCTGCTCGATGGCCGCCTTCGTCGGCGCCGGCGGCGTGCTCGCAGCCGCGGTGGTCGGAGCTGGCGCAGACACCGGCTGCTCGCTCCCGCCGCAAGCCGTGAGTGCGCCGGCCAGAGCGATGAGCGTGACGGCGCGCAGGACTGACTTCATTGATGATCCCCCCAGATAGATGACGGGCCACCCCTGGCCCGGCCGAGAATCATCGCCGATTCGGCAATCGGTGTCCAGCTCTAAGCTGAGACGGCACCCACGCGCTTAGCCAGTCGGCCCAGCTCTCCGGCGGCCAGCTCACGTTGAGCTCTACGGAGCATGTGCCCTACTAACTCCTTGACGAGCGTGCGCGAGCGAACCTGCTGCGGGGCCACCAGCTCGGCGCGGAGCAGTGCCGACATTCCGGCGCGGTAGTCCTTCTTGGCGGCGTACGCACGGCCAAGCTCGATGAAGTAGCGGGACTTCCGGTCCTCAGTGTCGATCGTCTCAGGATCGATGGACTTGGCGATCTCGATCACTTCGCCGGGGCGACGCAGCTCATTGGCGATCGACATCCGCCAGACCGCCACATTCTCGGCGCCGAAGGCCAGCTCGAACGCGGATCCATCGCCGGACCGTTGCACAGTTTCGGCAGCCTCGCGGATGTGGTCCGTGGGATCCTGCCCAACGGCGGCTGAGGTGAGGGCCGCCTGGAGGTGCAGCATGCCGTACAGCTCGGCGCCAGCAGGGCTTGTTAGCTCGGACTGGAGCCGCTCAGCTCCGCCGGCCGAGTGCGCGAGAGATGCACGGAGGGATCCTGGCGTGGAGAGCAGCACCTGGGCACGAGCGAACTCGGCTGCCGCCAGTCCGCCGGGATCGCCGACGATCCGTGCGGCCTCGGCCGTGGCGCCGGCGGCATTCCAAGCCAGGCTCGTGAAGCCCAGACCCTTCGTCGCGAGCGCCGTGACGAAGGCCGCCGTCGTCAGCTCACTCCACGCGCGGCGCTGCGTGCGCTCATCGCCCGATCCCGTGTGGCGATACAGGTCATTGATCAGGCCAGGGAGGATGCCGCCGAGCGTGGCGTAGTCGTTCTTCATCCTGACCTTCAGCGCCCGCTGCGCTTCGCCGGCGAGAACTTCCAAGGATCTGGGGTCGCTGGAGTCGTCACCGTGCCCTTGGTTCATGAGGGCCGCCTCAATGCGAGGCACCTGCGCATGGAATGCCGCGACGGCTGGATTGGTCTTGTCGTCGGCCTGACCGGTGAGGTCGCCGACGTGGACCTGAAGCGCCAGCGCGAGACCGTAGAGAAGATCCCGGTCCGCAACAGGGAGCAGGCCCTTCTCATACTGCGCGATCGCGGGCTGGGACTTGCCCACGAAGTCGCCGAGCTCCTTCTGCGTCATGTCTCGGACAGCGCGGTACATCTTCACCCGCTGACCGATGAATCGCTTGTCGTCGATCTCGCTCATGAGTCCAGCGTAGCCCCGGTTGCCGAACTTCGTGAGGGCTGTATTACGCCGGGTAATACTTTCCAGCTTCCGGCTGGTTACGGTCTGTGCCATGGCGCTGACAAGGGACGACGCACTGAGCACGCAGAACGCGCTCAGTGAGGAGGAGATCGCCTCGCTGGTGGCTCGTTGCCCAGAGGCCCAGCGAAAGGCATTCGAGGGGTGGCTCCGCGGTGAGCGGCACCTTGACGGAGACCTGATCGAACGGGGAGATGACCGGAGTGCGAGCAATGGTGGAGAGGGACTCTGAATGGCGGCGAGTGCGAGTTTGGTTCGGCGAGTTCGCCATCGCGGACTCAGTCTGCGTGACCGAGATGGCCGATCGGGTCGAATCCGCGCATCGGAAGCGCTTCGTGAATCTCGCCCGCATACGCATCACCAACGAACCGGCGTCGCCACCAGATTGATGGTGGAGCAGACCTGGTTCAGGGTGATGGTCGTCCGCAACAACTTCATTATTGACTGGAGGGCGGGGCCGGCGCCGCTGGCCGAGGCTTACGCGAACGTCCTTCGGATCCTTTACCCGGCAGACGACATCAGGGCGAAGCGGATTTCTAAGCATGAAGCGGCCTACCCACCCAATCGCCCGTACGACCCGCGCGACTAGCGCCCCACAATCGGCGGGGTCGTCGCCTGCCCCCAGCGACGGCGGCGACCCTGCCTTCCACCCCAGGCCCTCTCTCGGCTTGAACGATTCCTCACGTTCTCCTCCTCTGCCGAGAGGGGGCCTGGTCCGTCCACATCACTGGATCTTGACCTAACATGGGAGAGAGCAATGGCACGAGACAACCGACCTCCGCAGCAGATCTGCCCCTCGTGCAAGGGCAAGGCGTGGAAGATCACGCCGAAGGTGAGGATCAAGAACGGCAAGACCGTGACTGAGAACGTGCAAGAGCCTTGTCCGCAGTGTGGAGGATCAGGATGGACGAACCGATGAAGCACGAGTTCAACACGCTGTGCCCGGACTGCGGGGGCAGCGGGGAGATCCGCGTTGCGCGAGCGGTGGTTCAGCTCGGGACTGGGCAGGGCGGGACGGCGTCGGTGACCGAGATGTGCAAGACGTGCGGCGGCAACGGCAGCCGGAAGGGCTTCCAGCCCCCCGTCTGATCGATAGGGTGAACGGCATGCCGAGGAAACGACTTCCGTCCCAGCCCAGCAAGCCGAAGGCCCAGCCGGTAACCATCGTCCGGCTGGGCCTTAACCACCTCTCTCCCGTTGCCCGGGCAGAGGCTGAGGCTCGATCAGGCGGTGACACTACCCGCATCGAGATCGTCGACCAGAACACTTTCATCGTCCGCTGAGTTACCGGTTCCGTTACCGGTGAGGGGGATTATTCATGATGATTACCCCAGATCTAGGATGAGGTAGGTTCCATCCCGCACGAGGCATACACCGAGGTCAGATGGCTTTTGGTGGATTCAGATGATCTGAGATGATGTCCCCCTCTGCGACACCGTGCGTCGCAGGTTCGAATCCTGCCGGGGGCACCGTCAGTGGATTGCTCGTTCGCCGTGCCAGGCGGTGAGGGACGCGAAGACCGTGCGGCCGAGGTACTCGTTGATGTTGTTCAGTCCGGTGAAGAGCGTCTGCGGCGTGGTGCTGGTGATCAGGTGGCGCCAGCTGCCCTCGCCTGTTTCGAGGTGTGGGTCGGGGCCGGCGATGAGGCGCACTCGCGCGGGGAGGTTTGTGGCGTCCCAGACCGTCTGCTTGCTGGCTGCGTTGTGGACGAGCTCGACGGCGTGCTGGACGTTGGCGGTGTGCAGGTTGGTCAGGCCGGGGGCCCAGTCGTAGTACGGGATCCACTCGACGGCGTCGGCTCCGGTGAAGGTCGAGCGCAGGACGCAGGGGGTGCCTTCCAGGTTCTCCAGAACCTGGCGGTGGATCGCCTGGAGGTTGCGGTAGCTGTTGTAGCGCTCTTCGTAGACCTCGGGGGTGAGCATCTCGAGCGCCACCCGCTGGCCGTGGACGCGCCACCGCCAGGTCGCGATCAGGGTGTCTCGGATGTAGTAGCTGACGTGGGTCCCAGCGCCTGAGGGTTCGTTGATCGCGGTGATCGGCTCGCCGGCCGGCAGGGTTTCGAAGGTTGGCGTGGTGGTTTCGGCCGTCGTCACCAACCCGGACGTCATCGCGGTGAGCACGTGCGAGTGCAGGGCTGCGGCGTGATCAGACATTCCCTATCCATTGGTCACGAGGTCTCGCGGCCCCGGCGGAAGCCGGGGCCGCGAGAGGGTCAACGTCGCTGGTGCTTGGCGATGCGTCCGGCGTACCGGTGCTTGAAGCCGGTGTCGCTGTCGTCGGTGACGATCACGTCGTAGAAGCCGTACCGGTTCGTCGGCCAGTCGATCCGGTGCGACTTGCCGGCCGGCACGGTCACCGTGTGGGTCCGGCCTTCGTAGTCGTTGCGCGTGAGCGTGAAGGTCAGCTTGTGCTTGCCTTCGTTGCGCAGCGTCAGGCGCAGGACCGGGTCGTGGCCACGCGTCTCGAGCTGCGCGTCCACCGATGCGACACCGGCGGCAGCGTGCTCGCCGGCAGGAGTCACCGTGCCGGCGAACGTCCGCACGAACCGGTCAGGACCGTAGATCGAGAAGGCGTAGCGCCCGTCGGTGGCGTTCGCGTCCCACTCGTAGGTCCGGTGCCGACCGGGCATGACCGTGTACGGCGTGGCCGTGAACGGGTAGTGCTCGTCCGGGTACACGGACATCGAGACGCCCGTCGACGTACTGCCGCCGTCGTTCGACAGCGTGGCGATCACCTTGCCGGTCGACCGATGGACCGTGACCGAGGCGTGCTGCTGGTACGGCGCCGGCTTCGGCTTCACGCCACCGTGCACGGTGTGCGCCACCGGCATCGACTGATCTGCCGGCGGTGCCATCGGCGGCAGGGTCGCGTCCATGTGGAAGCGGTCGCGCTCCGGCGCCGGGTTCGGAAGCGCCGGGACCGAGAAGTCGGGGTTGGCGAAGTCGAGCGCGCCGGCCAGGTTGTTCAGCAGGCTCCGGCGCCACTGGGTGATGTTCGTGTTCCGGACCTTGATGCCCTGGGTCTCGTACAGCCAGTCCTCGATGAACTGCTGCGTCGAGGTGTGGTCCATCACTCCGGAGTACGAGTGTCCGCCGCGGGTCCACGGCGAGATCAGCAACGCAGGCACGCGCGGACCAGGGCCGATGTGACCGGGCGGGTTCGTTCCGGAGGCCGGCAGGAACTCGTCCTTGGTCCCCTCCTCGGGGACCGGCGGGAGGACGTGGTCGAACAGGCCGTCGGCCTCGTCGAAGTTGATGATCAGCAGCGTCGAGTTCCACACCTCTGGATTCGATGCCAGAGCTTCGACGACGCGGCTGACGTACGAGCCGCCGCGCTCCCCGCCACCCGGGTGTTCCTGGTAGGCGTCGGGCGGGATCAGGTACGAGACGAGCGGCAGCGTGTCCTGGGCGCAGTCGGTGATGAAGTCCTGCAGGTACGCGTTCAGGTACGCCGGGCCGAAGTCGTCGGTGTTCGGCGGAGTCGGCTCCGGGAAGATCTGCTTGCCGTCCGCGTCGAAGTAGTAGCCCCCACGGGCGGCGGCGGTCTTCGCGGGCTCGGTCTTCGCGCCGAACGGCACGTCGCCGGTGGAGTTGAACCAGTCCCGCACACCCTTGAACTTGCTGAGGATGTTGAGGCCGTAGTTCGTGCCCGGCGAGCGGCTGATGTAGACGTTCCACGACGCGCCGGCCGTCTCGAGCTGCTCGACGAAGCTCGGCCACGTGTACGGCGAACCGGTCCCGTTGTTGTTGTAAGCCGCCTGGAACCCGCGCCCGGGGGCGTTGCCGCCGCTCGGGTCGATGGTGCCCGACATGAGGTAGTACCGGTTCGGGTAGGTCGCACTGAAGATCGAGCAGTGGTAGTGGTCGCAGACCGTCCAGGCCTGGGCCGCCGCGTAGGCCCACGGGATCTCGACCTCGGTGAAGTACCCCATCGTCCGCGGGGTCTTGGCCAGCGCCCACTGGTTGTTCGCGCCCTTGTTCCACGCCTGCTGACCGTCGGGCCAGCCGTGCGGAAGGTCCCACCCACCCAGCGCGTTCATCTTCGCCGAGTCCATCCGGAACGGCAGCAGATGGCCCTCCGGGCGCGTGGCGTCGGGCTGCTGGAACACGTTGGTGCCGTCGGGGAACTGCAGCGCCTGCTTGTCCTCGAAGCCACGCGCTCCCGGGATCATGCCGAAGTAGTGGTCGTACGACCGGTTCTCCAGCATCAGGATCACGACGTGCTTGAGGTCCCGAATCGTGTGGGTGATGCCGTGCGGCTTGCCTTCCGTGGACGCCTGCGCGGCCGGCGTGGTCGCCAGGCTGCCGAGCCCGACCGCGCCCACCGCCGCGGCCGCCGCACCACCCAGCACGACCGAGCGCCGCCGAATGCCGGCCGGGTCCTGCAACGAATCGTCGTACTCGTCCGAACGTTCTTCTGAGGTCACGCCTGTACCTTCCTGGTCGCACACTCTGCTGCCGCCCGCTACCGCGAACGGCCTCGTGCGACATTTCTCCGCCCAGGTGAACGGCGCCCAACGCGCGACCGAAGCCAACGGAGACTCCACGCGTAGCCTGTGAACACTTGTTCACCAGCCCCTACGACCTCACCACCGCGGAGCACCACGCGGGGCCGTCGCACCTCCGCGGGTCACGGGGCGGGCACGTATTCTGACGGGCATGTCCGTCCCGCCGTACGCCGAACTGCCGTCCGTCGCCGAGGTCGCCGACGACATCGCCGGCATTGCCGCACGATTCGCCCAGGGCGAGACACACGCATTCGCCTTCGGCGACGACGCGCTTCCTGAGGCGGTCGTCGCGAGCTACGACCAGTACGACGACCTACGCGGCGACGAGACCCTCGGGAAGCAGGCGACCGTGATCGCTCCCGAGGTGCTCGCACGGGAACTGCCGGAGATCGTGGAGGCGATCCGCAGCGGAACCTTCGGCCCTCCAGTGCTGGTGGGCCGCGACGGCGAGCCTGTGCTGGTGGTGATGTCGACGCAGCAGTACCGCACCCTGCGCGGCGACGACGAGCCGCCTGCCGGCGTGGTCGACGATCCGACCGTCCGCGACTACGACTCGACGCCGACGCCAGGCAGCAAGCCGTTCAGCCTGGACGAGTGGGCCAAGGACGACCCGTTCACGCAGCAGATCCTCGAAGAGATCCGCCAGGAACGCGGCCCCGCCGATGGCTGAGAACCCGCCGTTCCAGGTCCTGCTCGGCGAGGGCGCCGTGCAGGATCTGGAACGACTGCGGAACGCGGCGGTAACGGAGGCCAAGCAGTACCCGGAGGACAAGTTGCCTGCGCGTACGGCGAACCGGACGCTCTTCAAGAACGTGCTGCGTGAACTGCGGGATCTCGAGACTGGAGCGTCGAAGGGGCACCACGTGCTCGGTGCGCACCGCGGGATCGGTGACGGGCGGGACATCGTCGTCTCGAAGATCGGCGATGGCACCGGGAAGCCAAGCCATCGGCTGACGTTTCGTGAGATCCCCGGCCGGAATGCGGGCGGGACCGACGCGCGTGACGTGATCGCGCTCGGTGCTCGCCACGGGAGCGACAACAACGTCTACCAGCAGACGGCGATGCGCCTCGGGCGGTCGGCCGATGACAGGCTCCCGCAGTTGGATCGGTTCGGTGAGGCGCAGGTCGGAAGCGGCGGCAAGGCACATCAGCGCCATCCGGTGCTGGACGCGAACCGAGCGATCGCGCACGCGTTCGACGGCCAGACGCCGCTGTCCGGATCGAGGCCGCTCAGCGAGGCGGCGTTCGGGAGTCGCGCACGTTCGAACGGGTGCGCAAGACAGACCGGCAAGCAGGTCGACCCGCAGCGTGGGCAATAGGTCGAGGGCCTGAACCCTGAGCGAAGTCGCCGTGGGAGGAACCGCGAGGTTACTTGGCGTCCCAGCTGTGGGGGCAGACCGAGCAGCGGTGGGACTTCGGGTGGTCGGCCGGGCGGCGGCAGATGTGGTGGTCGTGGGCGCTGACGCCTTGGAGTGTCATCTCGGCGGTTGCGCCGCACGTCTGCGCGCGTTGGGCGTGAGCGCCTGTTCCCTCTGTCACAGAAGGAATACTAGCGTCAACGCAGGGGCGTCATCGGGGTGGACGGCGAGGCGGATTACGGCGTGCTCGTGCGGAAAGCCACGGTGGGGCAGGGCATTGGCGGTCGTCGTACCCGGTAAGCCTTTGCAGTCAAGGGTCAGCGGGAGCGCGCCACGTGGCGACGGGTTGCGCGGCGGGTGCTGCAGTGGCGGAACCAGGCGTAGGCGAGCAGCGCGCAGATGGTGCCGTTGAGGAGGCCGGCGCTGATGTCGGTGATGTGGTGCATTCCCCGGTAGAGGCGGGAGAACGCCACGAGGAGCGGCATCACGAGGCAGACGACGACCGTCGTCCAGCGCAGCCACGGGCGTTCGATCCGTACGGCGAGCAGCGCCAACGCGACGTACAGGCCCGTGGATGCGCCGACGTGGCCGCTGGGGTAGCTGGCGGTGGGTGGTGATGCGTCGAGCTTCTCGACCGGAGGGCGGTCGCGGTCGACGAGCTTGGCCACGACGAGGAAGATCAGGCCCTGCATGGCGATCGCGATCGGCGCGACGAACGCCAGGCGGAGATCGCGGGTCCGCCACAGGATCAGCGACGCGACGACGATGCAGACCGCGATCACGCCGATGGTGTTGCCGATCTGCGACCAGACGGCGGTGATCGTGTCCCAGGTGCCGGTCCGGTCCGCGGCCACATCCTTGTTGACCGACTCCTCGGCCCGAGAGACCCCGTCGAGGGGTCCCATCAGCGCGAAACCGATGCCGGTGAGAACGCCACCGAGTGCTACGCCGGGTGCGATGGTCCTGGTGAGGAGGTCGACGCCGTCCTGCCGATGAATCCGATCCATGAAGCGAACATAATGCCCAGACCGAGTACGTGCCCGGCGAGAATGTCGGACGGGAAGTGCGCACCGATGAAAAGCCGGTCCAGACCGACCAGAACCGGTACGACGATCGCGAGCGCGACGGCGATCCGGCGCTGGGTGGTCGACAGCAGCGGCCAGAGCAGGAAGACCATGACGGCGGCCGCCAGCGTGATGTTCAGCGTGTGGCCGGACGGGAACGAGTAGCCGTGCGCGTGCGGCACCGAGTCGTCGACGACCGGCCGCGCGCGCTGCGCGATGGGCTTGGCGATACCGCCGATCCCCCACCCGACCATCATCGTGACGAACGCCCACAGCGCCCGCCCCTTGAGCTGCTTGGACCGCCAGGTCCAGACCACGACCGCGGTCGCCACGGCGTACACGAAGATCGGCAGGCTGATCACCTGGAGCACGGTCAGCGCGGGCACCAGCCCGTGCCGGACGCTGAACCCGGTCGCCTCGCGGATCGCCGCCTCGTCCGCCCTGATCAGCGGGTCGAACTGCTGCCGCACGGCGAGCCCGAGCAGCACCACCGGCAGCGCGAACACCACCATCGCCAGGACCCCACGAAGCAGCCGCCGTCTCCGCGTCTGGACGACGGCGACCGCACCAGCCCACCGCGTGCTCATGAACGCCCTGTACCCATCGGGCGAAATCTAGTCCGCGGCCCTGATCAGCGGCGCGTCGCGCGAGAGCTCGCGGAACCCGATTCCGTAGTACAGCCCGCGTGCCCTGGGATGCTCCGGCGCACCCAGGCAGACGACCGTCGCTCGAGTCGCTCCGGCCGCTCGCGCGCGCCGCATCGCGTGCAGCATCATCGCGTTGGCCAGCCCGAGCCGCCGGTACGCCGGATGCGTGCCGACCGGCTCGAACTCGACGCTCCGGTTCGCCGCGTCGAACCACATGATCGTCGAGCACGCCATCGTCCCGTCCGGCGCTTCGACGAGAACGTGCAGGTCAGCGCGGTACGCCGCGGTCTCGCGGACGCCTGCGTAGCTGCGGAGCGTGTACGCCGAGGGCGCCCAGGCATCGACGTGGGCCTGCACCACCGCCTCCGGCCTCACCTCGTCGGCGGTCCGGAACCGGAAACCATCCGGCAGCACCGGCTGGTCGATCTCGGCCAGGTCCCGCTGGTTGAGCTGGGTCCAGTCGCCGTCGTCGCCGAGCGCCTCCAGGTCAGGCTTGTAGCCGTACGCCGCCCAGCGCGCCAGCGCGAACACCTCGGCGGTCGTCGGACACGCCGTACGCTCCAGGCCGGGCTCGTCGAACCGTTTTCGGAGCACCTATGTGTAGCAGAAGCGTGACGTAGAGTAATCAACATGAGAGCTCGGGGCACCGTGAAGAGCAAAGCGCTACCGGTCCTGGTCGCCGTGCTCATGGTCGGCGCCATCAGCTGGGCGACCTGGGACCGGGCCCATTGGGACCGGGTCCGCGACGGACAGGCGTTCGGCGAGGATGCTGCCGGCACGAGCCTCGGCATGACCACGGTTCGGCAGGGCGACGAGGTCTGGTACCTGGTCCCAGCGCTCACCAACGTCGACGGTGGTCGTCTGACGTTGGTGTCGGCGACGCCGGTCGAGGCCTCGGCCGGGATCGAGGCGATCGACGCGGCGGTCCAACTGAAGGACGAGTATCCCCAGGGCCCTCCGCTGTCGTGGGGAACGGCTGATGGTTCGGCCGGACCTGCCCAACGACCGTCGAGGCCGCTGCACGGCTACGCGTTGGAGGAAGGGCAGGAGATGAAGGACCTGATCTACCTCCACCTGCGGATCACGACCGGACAGCGACCGTTGCAGCTCAGTGGGGTCGCCATCGAGTACCGCCAGGCCGGGAGGCGGTTCCGGCAGGTCGTACCGGTTGTGTTCAGGCTCGAGAACCCCGGGGCGTACTAGCCGGGAGCGGTGACGTCGAGGATGAAGTGTTGGGCCGGGCTCAGGCGTTCGTAGGTCTCGGGGCGGAGGTAGGCCTGCTGGTCGAGTTGTTGCGGCAGGTGGCGGTGGGCGAAGTACGAGTGCATGGCTCGGCGCGGGTGGTTCGTGTGGTTCTGGGTGCCGCCGTGCCAGAGGTGGCTGTTGAAGATGACGACCGTGCCGGCCTTGGCGGTGAGTTGGATCTGGTCGGGGTGGGTGGCGGCGGGGTCGGGCATTTCGTCGGCGGGCATCGTGCCTCGGCGGTGCGAGCCCGGTACGACGCGGGTGGCGCCGTTCTCGGGGGTGAAGTCGTCGAGGAGCCAGATCGAGTTGCAGACCTCGTACTCGCCGGGGGCGACCGGGTGGCCGAAGTCGGCGTGCAGGGACTGGTGGCCCTGGCCGGGGAGGGCGGCGCGGCTGTTGAGGGACGACAGCCTGAACTCGCCGCCGAGGACGTGCCGCATCGCGGCCAGGACGCGCGGATGACTGAAACAGACCTCGAACATGGGATCCTTGTTGATCAGGTCGGCCAGGCGGTCGGCGCCTTGCTCCTGGTGGACCTCGAGACCGGCCCGTTCGCCCTCGGCCGCGGTGAGTTCGGCCATTCGCTGGTTGAAGGCGTACACCTCGTCCGGGGTGAGAACGTCTTCCAGGGGAAGGAATCCGTCGCGGTCGAGCTGGTCCTTGTCGGCCTGGGTGAGTTCGCTGCCGGTCACACCGAGGTCGCACAGCGCGGTCGCCATGTCCATCAGGTGCTCCTTGTCCGAGTGGGAAAACGATTCCAGCATCGAGCGAACTAGGGTGGCAGATCAAGACGGTTTCAGGGTGGGAAGGTTGGGTCGCAGTGGTGATGGGTACGGGGGCCGGATGCTCGTAGCAAAGCGGTACAGGCTCGGTCCGTCGATCGGGCGTGGGGGCATGGGCGAGGTGTTCCGTGCCGTCGACGAGGTGCTGGAACGGCCGGTCGCGGTCAAGCTTCTGCTGCCGACCGATCGGGATTCGAGCGCCACCGAACGGTTCCAGCGCGAGGCGCGCGCGGCCGCGCGGCTGAGCGACCCCAACGTCGTGTCGGTGTACGACTTCGGCCAGCACGGCGACGGGTTCTTCCTGGTGATGGAACTGGTCGAGGGCCGGGACGTCTCCCGCGAGCTCGAGGTCAACGGGCCGCTGTCGAGGGACCGGGCGACCGACATCGTCGAGCAGGCCGCGCACGGTCTCGCGGCCGCGCACCGCGTGGACGTCGTCCATCGCGATGTGAAGCCGGGCAACCTGCTCGTGGGCGAGGACGGGATCGTCAAGGTCGCCGACTTCGGGATCGCTTCGGTTCCTGGGCAGGGTGCCACCACGCTGACTGCTACCGGGCAGATCATCGGTAGCTCGCGGTATCTCGCGCCCGAGCGCGCGCGGGGTGGGCGGGCGGGTCAGCCGTCGGACGTCTATGCGCTGGGGTGTGTGCTCTACCAGCTGGTGACCGGGCAGCCGCCGTTCACTGCGGACAACCCGACCGCGATCCTGTACCAGCACGTCGATGCCGATCCGGTGCCGCCGAGTGCTGAGCGGCCGGAGCTGGCTGGGGCGTTCGAGCAGGTGCTGCTGCGGATGCTGGCGAAGGACCCGGCCGAGCGGCCGACAGCTGCGGAGATCGCGGCCGGGGCGTTGCGGGCCCGGGCGGTGGGTGGTGACTGGCGCGGGCTTGCGGCGGGTGCTGCTGGTGCAGCTGCTGGCCCAGACGCGCCGACTGTCGCGGTAGCAGCAGCCGGCGACGGCTCGACCCTCAGCCAGGGGCTCGCCGGCGAAGGAGACCCGACAACCGCCGTACCGCCAGGTGGTCCTGCGTCCAGTACGCCGGGCCCCGCCAAGTCGCGCACCAAGCTGATGCTGATCGCCGCCACCGGCGTACTGGCCGCTGCCGCGGCCGCGATCACCGGCATCGTGCTGTACGGCAACGAGCCGGACCAGCCGCCGACGACGGACCTCCGGCCGAACGTCACGCCCAGTACGCCGGCCACAGGCGCCGGTACGACGGAGCCGAGTACGACGAACGACCCCACCCGGACCGGTCCGACGGGTCCGGCGACGTCCGGCCAACCGACGCAGACGCCGTCGAACAGCCCGACCCCGACCACCACCCCGTCCAGCACGCCGACGCCCACGACGTCGCCGACCGTGCAACCCAGTACGACGCCCAGCACCCCGACCCAACCCACCCGGACGCCGAGCAACACCCCGTCGAGCACGCCGCCGCCCGACACCCCGCCACCGAGCACACCAGCTGACCCACCCACCACGCCGGACGAGCGGAACAGCGCCACACCTCAATCGGACTAGGAGCAACCTCGGCGGGTGCTTCACCACTCTTTCGTCGTAACGACGACGAACGGAGACTCCACATGAAGCGCACCCTGAGGTCGCTCGGCGCACTGCTCGCAGTACTGGCCGCCGCCGCACTCCTCGGCACCACCAACTGACCGCCCAGGTTGAGTGTTTCTCCTCATGCGCCGATCCCCCGGCGCCCCGAGGATCTTGCCATGACGAAACCAGTACAGCCCTCCCAAACAGGGGCGTTCTACGCGCAGGCGGTCGCATCCTTCGGGATCTCGGTGACGGCGATGACGATCGGGCTGATCTACCTGCCCGCCCAGCCCTGGGTGCGGGCGTTCCTCGCCCTCGGACTCCTGTACGTCGTGACCTCGACGGTCGTGCTCTGCAAGGTGGTCCGCGACCGCCAGGAGCTGGCCGGCGTCACCAACCGCGTCGACCAGGCCCGCCTCGACAAACTCCTGAGCGAACACGACCCGTTCAAGGTGGAGGTCTGACCGCAAGTCGTTGGAAGGGCTGCCGGGCCGGGGTTAACGTGGGCGAGTGCTGGGGGCGCGTCATCTACTCGGGCGAGCGACAGGGGCGGGACATGGGCACGATCACCACCACCGACGGTACGGAGATCTTCTTCAAGGACTGGGGTAGCGGGCAGCCGATCGTGTTCAGTCACGGGTGGCCGTTGTCGAGTGACGACTGGGACGCGCAGCTGCTGTTCTTCCTGCAGCAGGGGTACCGCGTCGTCGCACACGACCGGCGGGGGCACGGGCGGTCGACGCAGACCGGCGACGGTCACGACATGGACCACTACGCCGACGATCTCAAGGCCGTCGTCGACCACCTGGATCTGCAGGACGCGATCCACGTCGGGCACTCGACCGGTGGCGGTGAGGTCGTTCACTACCTGGGGCGCCACGGCGACGGGCGGGCGTCGAAGGCGGCGATCCTCTGCGCCGTACCGCCGTTGATGGTGAAGACCGACGCGAACCCGGAAGGCCTGCCGAAGGACGTCTTCGACGACCTGCAGAACCAGCTCGCGGCGAACCGTTCGCAGTTCTACCGCGCACTGCCCGAGGGACCGTTCTACGGCTACAACCGCCCCGGCGCGACGCCGTCCGAAGCGGTCATCGCGAACTGGTGGCGCCAGGGCATGATGGGCGGCGCGAAGGCGCACTACGACGGCGTCGTCGCGTTCTCACAGACCGACTTCACCGAGGACCTGAAGAAGATCAGCATCCCGGTCCTGGTGATGCACAGCGAGGACGACCAGATCGTCCCGTACGTCGCCTCCGGCCCGAAGTCCGCCGAGCTGCTCGCGAACGGCACACTCAAGACCTATAAGGACTTCCCGCACGGCATGCCGACCACGCACGCCGACGTGATCAACGCGGACCTGCTGGATTTCCTGAAGGCCTAGCGCGGGTCGACGTAGACCCAGTCGCCGTTCTCGCGGGTGAAGTAGCTGTTCTCCTGCTGCGCGCCGCCGGCGTACGACGCGCGGAACTCGACCGTTCCCTCACTGTGGAAGGCCGTGCCGGCCGTCGTACCGAGAATCTCGAGGCCGGTCCAGTCGGTGGCTTCGAGCTCGAGGGACGGCGGCCGGGTCCTGGCCGACCAGGTGCGCAGCAGGTAGGTGACGTCACCCACGACGAACGCGGAGTAGCGCGAACGCATCAGCTGCTCCGCGGTCGCGGCGGTCTTCTCGCCTCGGTGGAGCAGCCCGCAACAGGACTCGTACGTCGTACTCGAGCCGCACGGGCAGAAGACCGCCGGTCGTCGTTTCGCCATACCGCCGATTGTCGCGTACGGCGTTAGCGCTGCTGGGTCGGGTCGATGTGGTCGGTAGCGTTGTCGACGTGGCCCTGGGCCTGGTCGGTCAAGCCGTCCACGTGCCCCTGCGCTGCTTCGGTGGCCTGGTCGACGGGGACGTCCACACCGGTGGCTTCGGTGAACTGGTCCGCGGCGCCCTGCGCGTTGTCGACGTGGCCCTGCGCCTGGTCGGCCAGGCCGTCGACGTGCCCTTGAGCCTGATCGGTGACCCCTTGGGCCTGGTCGGTGACTCCCTCGGCGGCCCCGCCGAGGTGGTCGGTGACGCCGCTGACGTCGATGCCGGTGGCCTCGGTGACCTTGTCACCGGCGCCCTGCAGCATCTCGGTCGCCTTGTCCTTGAACTTGTCGAAAATGCTCATCGCGAAATCCTTCGGTCTCAGGGTTGGGGACGAGCTATGAACTCATCAACCTACAGACCGCGTTCAACTGAGCGCTCAACGTCGTCAGGCGTCGTCGTCGGCCGGGGGCGTCCCGTCGTCGTGCAGGACCTCGCGGTCGGCCAGCCCGGAGTCCTCGACCACGCCGTCGCGTTCCAGGGCCTCGTTGATCTCCGAGTCGGTGACCGAGTGGGTCTTCTCGAACCGGGTCGGGGTGAGGTTCTCGTAACGGTTGCTGGGATTCGTCATCGCACATCCCTCCTAAGGCATTGAACACCTCAGGTACCCGCCGGCACACCACCTCACGACAACCCCTTGGGTGGCGACCGTTCGCGATATATCGTCGAACTATCGCAACCTCTGGGCAAGCAAACTCTGGGCGAGAGAGACGGTGGTCGGAGATGGGTGGATCGGCGTACGCGGCGGGCTGGCCGTTCGGGCAGTTCGGGCGCGGGCAGTTCGGGCAGGGACAGTTCGGCCGCGGCTGTTCGTCGTTCGAGGAGATCAAGGAAGAGCTGCTGGCCGCGATGACCGGCCGGCAGCGGCACGGCGGCGGGCACCACCAGGCCTTCGGTGGCATGTGGGGCCCGATGTTCGGCGGGCCGCCGTGGGCCGGTGGACCGGGTCCGCGCGGCTGGCGGCAGTCGAAGGCGCGGCGCGGCGACGTACGGGCCGCGATCCTCGCCGTACTGGCCGAGGAGTCGATGAACGGTTACCAGATCATCCAGGTCGTGGCCGAGCGCAGTGGCGGGGCCTGGAAACCCAGCCCTGGTTCGATTTACCCGACGCTGCAGCAGCTCGAGGACGAGGGTCTGGTGACGGCCGACGCGGCGACCGGGCGGCGCACGTTCTCGCTGACCGACGAGGGACGCGCGTACGTCGCCGAGCACGCCGACGAGGTGACGGCTCCGTGGGAGGCGATGAGTGCCGGCGCGGACGACGACGAGAACGGGCTGAAGCCGTTGCTCGGCCAGGTCGGCGGGGCGTTGTGGCAGGTGCTCGCGACCGGGACTCCGGAGCAGCAGGCCAAGGCCCGCAAGGCGTTGATCGAGTTGCGGCGCACGCTGTACGGGATTCTCGGCGACGACGAGCAGGACCGGTGATGAGCTTCCCCGAGCGGCTCGGGCCCGAGCGAGTCGGGCCTGAGTGGGTTGGACCCGCCCGGAAAGGTTCGTTGCGGATCGGCGACGCCGAGCGCGACCAGGCCGTCGCGGCCCTGGGCGATCACTTCGTCGCGGGCCGCCTGACGCAGGACGAGTTCGAGGAGCGCAGCGAGCGCGCGACCAGGGCCCGGTACGACGACGAGCTCGCGCCGCTGTTCGCCGACCTGCCGGACGAGACCGCCGTGGTGCAGGTCGCCGGGCGGCAGCCCGCGTGGGCCGCCGGTCGCGGCAGGCCGCCGTCCTGGGTGGCGCAGGGCCGCCCGCCGGCGTTCCTGTTCGTGCTGCCGCTCCTGATGGTCGGGCTCGTCATCGCGAGCGTCTCGTTCGCGGCGCCGTGGGTGCTGTGGGTGTTCTTCTGGATCGCCTTGTTCGGCGGCCCGATGCAACACCGCCGGCACCGGCACGGTCACCGGCGCTGATCAGGTCCCGCGGGTTCGCGTCCGCGGGATCTCCTGCGCCAGTTCGACGACGAAGCCGTCGGGGTCGGCGAGATGGACCGTGCGGTGACCCCACGGCCGATCGGCCGGCCCGCTGAGAACCCGTACGCCGTACGCCGTCAACCGCGCGGTCTCCGCGTCCACGTCGGCGACGAGCAGCACGATCTCCGCGGCCGGCCCCGGCGCGACCGGGCCACCGGTGATCCACTCGGCGCGGCGCCGTTCGTACAGGGCGAAGCGCGGCGCCTCGGTGCCGAACTCGGCGTACCCGGCGTCGGTGAACCGGTGCGGGAGCCCGAGAACGTCGCGGTAGAAGGCGATCGAGGCGTCCAGGTCGGAGACGTAGAGGATGACGTACCCGATGCGGTCCACGCGGCTCACGCTAGACGATGCCGTGGCGGCAACCGCCGATCACGCCGGACGATGCCGTGGCGCCAACCGCCGATCACGCCGGACGATGCGATAGGTGGGACCGAAGGTCGCTAGGCTCCCGCCCGTGAGTACTCGCGAAGACCGTCCGAAGCCGCGCCGCCGGGGACGTGGGTTCCTGATCTTTCTGGTGGTCGTGCTGATCATCCTCGTGGTCGGCGACCGGGTCGCGGAGTCGGTGGCCGAGAAGCGGCTGGCGACCGAGGCGGTCAACGAGGCCGCGCAGTACGACGTGACCGCGGCGAGCACGACGGCGGAAGTCGGCGGGTTCGGCTTCCTGCCGCAGCTCGTGAAGGGCGAGTTCTCCGAGATCACCGTGACGATGGACCAGCCGAGCGTCAACAAGGTGTCGGCCGAGGAACTGTCGATGGTGATGACGGGGATCCAGATCCCCCGCGAGCTGCTGACCGGCGACACGAGCGCGACGGTGACGGTCAGCCGGGCCGACGTCCACCTGAAGATGTCGCCGGCCGCGTTGACCAAGCTGACGTCGGCGGCGAGCGGGATCGAAGGACTGAACCTTTCGGCGGTCGGCGAGAAGCTGCAGGCGAAGCTGACCGTGCGCGGGTTCGACGCGACCGCGACCGTGCGGCCGGAGGTGCGCAACGGGCGGATCGGACTGATCGTCGAGAACCTTCCCGAGGGCGTGCCGTCTCGGGTCCGCACGGTGATCACCGCCCTGCTGGCGCGCGGGGTGCGGATCCCGGACCTGCCGTTCGGTGCACGGGTCACGGGGGCCGAAGTACAGGGCCAGTCGTTGCTGATCACCGCGACGGCGACCGATGTGAAGCTGTCCGGCTCCTAGCCCACGGTGCGGGCGCGCTGCTCGCGGTCCGCGCAGGTCTCGCACAGCTGCCGCCCGCCGAGCCGGCGGATCCGGCGCCGGGCCAGCCAACCGAGCCCCGACGGCGCCCCGCACGCGCTGCAGCTCTTGCCGTCGATCCGCCCACCGGCCTTACGCCACTCGGGGAACCGCTCGATCGTGCACGTCGTACAGATCGCGCCTCGAGCCTCACGCACGTTGCGCTGGTAGATCCGGTCCCGCGGGTCGATCTGCGTCCCGCACCCCTCACACATCACCATGCGGACAGGCTAGGGCGCTACGGGCGCAGCACGAGCTTGCCCGTCGTACGGCGCGCCAGCAGGTCCTCGTGAGCACGCCGCGCCTCAGCCAGCGGGTACTCCGCTCCCACCAGCGGGCTGAGCCGACCAGTCGCTGCCAGGTCCAGCAGCTCTAGCAGCGGCTCCCTGTACGCCGCAGTGTCGGCGATCGCCGGTACGAGCCAGAAGCCTGCGACGGCCAGGTTCCGATCGGACAGCTCGACTGGGTCGACCAGTGGACGCCCGGCGCGGGCCGCCGTGCCGTAGCTGACCAGCCGGCCGAACCCGCCGAGCACCTGCAACGCTGCGGCGAACGTCGGCCCACCTGTCGAGTCCAGCACGATGTCGACGGACTGACCGTCGTTGGCGCTCCGCACCCGGTCGGCGTACCCGTCGGGCTCGCTGTCGACGGCTACGTCGGCTCCCAGCTTCAACGCCAGCTCACGCTTCTCTGGAGTCGACGCGACGGCGATCACCCGGCCCGCGCCGAAGTGCTGGGCCAGCTGGATCGCCAGCGTGCCGACGCCACCGGCAGCGGCGTTGACGACGACGGACTCCCCCGGGCTCATCCGGGCGCTGCTGCGCAGGAGGTGCCAGGCCGTCAGGCCCTGGACGAGCAGCGCGAGCGCCGGGCCGTCGCCGAGGTCAGCTGGTACGTCGACCGCCCGGTCGGCCGGTACGGCGACGTACTCGGCGTAGCCGCCGCCGGCGAAGACCGGGGCGAGCACCCGGCGGCCTTCCGGCGTACGGCCGACGACCTCGACACCGGGGACGAGCGGGAGCTTCGGGCCGCCTTTGTAGGAGCCGTCGGCGCGATGGGTGTCGGCGAAGTTGACGCCGGCCGCGCTCACCTCGACCAGCACCTCGCCGGGACCTGCTGCCGGTGTCGGCAGCTCGGTCGGGACAAGGACCTCGGGACCGCCGAACTGGGTGACCTGGATCGCTCGCATGCCTTCACGCTAGGCACTCGGCGGGTCGCGCGGCGGGTGTCCCACCTGATGGACGCTACTTGTTGCTTGAGGCAACGGTGTTGAGACGGCGGAGGACGAGCAGGCCGCCGATGGCGGGGATCACGGCCAGGAGCTTGGTGTTCCTGGTGGCCTGCGCCGAGCGAGCGGTGAGGATGACGACGAGCAGGTAGCAGCAGCCGTGGATCGGGCCGATGAGGGAGGACACCTCGGGCCGGTGGACGGTGAACAGGTTGGTGAAGAGGATCACCAGCGAGACGACCTCGGCGGTGGCGGCGGCTCGGAGCGGGTTCATGGTCAGACTCCTGTGGTCGAGCCGGGGCGGGTGATCATCAGGACGGTGACAATCGCCCAGAGCAGGTTGAACAGGCCGGCGTGCATCGCCAGGCGGGCGGGTGTCTTCTCGTCCGGGGTTGTGGTCAGGACGCGTTCCTGGCCGGGGAGAACGAGCAGCACGAGTACGGCGGCGGCGATCGCGGTGAGCGTGATCGAGACGATCAGCCAGGGATCGCCGAGCACGTCGAGGCTCTGGGCGGTCGCCAGGCCGAACGCCGGTACGACGATGCCGACGACCGCGTAGACCCTGCAGATCCTGTGCAGGGTCCGGAGCTCGCTGACATCGCGTTCTGTTCCGTCGGCCAGCAAGCGGCGGGTGGACGCGGGGAAGCGGCTGGCGGCTACTGCCACGGGGCCGATGGCCAGGATGGCCGCGATGACGTGGATCGAGAGCAGCAGCTTGGTCACGGGTGGACGGTAGCGGCGATCACCATCGGTGAGGAACTGGCTGGACAGCCAGACTCCAACGGATTCTGGCCAGCGTGTTTACGTGGCGATTTGTCGACACCAGGCGTTGGCTGGAATCAGCGAGGCAACTATGATCCAGCCATGCACACCGTGGCCGTGCTCGCTCTCGACGACGTGATCCCGTTCGATCTGGCGACGCCGATCGAGGTGTTCAGCTGGGCGCGGCTGCCCGACGGGCGGTCGGCGTACGAGGTGAAGGTCTGCGGCGCGACGCCGTCCGTCTCAGCCGGCGCGTTCGCGCTGCAACCGCCGTACGGGCTGGAGGCCCTGGCCGACGCGGACACGATCGTCCTGCCGGGCTGCCGCGATCTCGAGCGCCCGATCCCGGCGCCGGTGGTCGACGCGCTCCGCGAGGCGGCGGCGCAGGGCACGCGGATCGCGTCGATCTGCGTCGGTGCGTTCGTGTTCGCCGCGACGGGGCTGCTCGACGGGCAACGCGCGACGACGCACTGGTTCGCCGCCGACCTGCTCGGCGAGCGACACCCGGCGATCGAGGTCGACCCGAACGTGCTGTACGTCGACAACGGCCAGTTCCTCACCTCCGCCGGCGCGGCCGCGGGGCTGGACCTCTGCCTGCACGTCGTACGCCGGGACTACGGCTCAGCCGTCGCCGCCGACGCGGCCCGTACGGCGGTGATGCCGCTCGAACGCGAAGGCGGTCAGGCGCAGTTCATCGTGCACGACCAGCCGCCGACTCCCCGCGGCTCCGAGTTCGAACCGCTGCTGCGCTGGATGGAGGAGCACTGCGCCCGCGACCTCAGCCTGGACGAGATCGCTGCGCAGGCCGGCACGAGCACGCGCACCCTGAACCGCCGCTTCCGCGAGCAGACCGGGACCACTCCCCTGCAGTGGCTGCTGCGCACCCGGATCCGGCGCGCCCAGTCGTTGCTCGAGGCGACCAGTCAGCCGGTCGACCGCATCGCCGGCCGCGTCGGCTTCGGCTCCCCCACCGCCTTCCGCGAACGCTTCAAGCGGGTCGTCGGCACCAACCCCCACGCCTACCGCGCGGCGTTCCGCCAGTCCGACACGATCGCCCGGCCGACCGATCCCGGCGTACGACGGCCCGCCTGACCGCGCGGCGCGGCGTGCGCCCGTCGCACCGGCGCCGGTTCACCAACCCCCGCTCTGGGTACCGCGAGAGCATGACCGACACGCGCCTGACCGAGACCGCTCAGCTGCTCCGCCGTGCGCTCACGCCCGGAGATCTCGACCACACGCTGAGCCAGATCACGCACGCGGCGGTCGAGATGATCCCCGGGGTCGACTACGCGAGCATCACCGTGCTGCAGAGCGACGGCACGCTCGGGACCGCCGCGCCCACGGACCCGCGGCTGCTCCCGCTCGACGCCGCGCAGTACGAGTTCCGCGAGGGCCCGTGCTACTACGCGGCCGTCGACGCCGTCCACGTCATCTCGCCGGACCTGGCCCGCGACAGCCGCTTCCCCCGCTACTCCACGGTCGCCGTGGCCGCCGGCGTCCACTCCCAGGCCGGCCTGCGACTCTTCGACGCCCCCAAGTCCCAGGGTGCGCTCAACCTGTACGGCACCGAGGTCGGCGCCTTCGAGGACTTCGCGACGATCAGCGCCCTGTTCACCCACCAGGCCGCGACCGCGATCGCCTACGCCCAGGAGATCGACGACCTCCAGCAGGCCATCCACACCCGAGGCACGATCGGCCAGGCCGTCGGCATCGTGATGGAGCGCTACCAGCTGAACGACGAACGCGCCTTCGCCTTCCTGACCCGCCTCTCCCAGGACCACAACATCAAACTCCGCCGCGTCGCCGAAGAACTCGTCAAGGAACTCGACCAACGCGGCGGCGCCTAGATGTACTCGGTCATGAGGTTGGTAGCAGCGGGTCGGGGTTGACGTGAGGAGAACCTCCGGTTGAGGTGTGGCTTGTCTAAGGCCCACTGCAACGACCGGAGGTTCTCGTGTCCCACGGTAGTG
>JAEBEC010000013.1:0-282559 GCA_049998015.1 Kribbella sp. cmx-5-2 | reverse complement strand
TCGGGGAAACACCCAGTCTCCATTCCGAACCTGGAAGTTAAGCCCTTCAGCGCCGATGGTACTGCGACCGGGAGGTCGTGGGAGAGTAGGACGTCGCCGGACATTCACACTGTTAAGGGCCACCCCACACCGGGGTGGCCCTTAACATTTTGTGGGGGCCGGAGCTGTTCGTACGACCCTGTATTTTTGTCTGTCTGAGCGCAACACCTACGCACGACCGTTAGGAGTCACCGTGGCTACGCCACCTCGTAACCCCCGTCCCGGCTCGGGTGATCGCCGTGGTTCGTCCGGTGGAGCCGGCCGTCCCGGTCGAGCAGGCGGTGGGCGTTCCGACTCCACTGGCCGTGGTCGGTCCGGCGCCGGCAGCTCGGGAGGATCCAGCGGATCCGGCTCTTCCGGTGGCTCCGGCTACCGGGGTGCGTCCGGTCGTGGCGACGGTCCCCGTGCTGGTGGGCCGCGTAGTGGTGGTGCGCCGCGTTCGGGCGGAGCTCCTCGTACGGGTGGAGCACCCCGCAGTGGGGGCGCTCCTCGTACCGGTGGACCTTCCCGTGACGGTGACAACCGGCGAGGCTTCGCCGGCTCCCGTGGCGACGACAAGGCAGAGCGCGATCCCTTCAAGGGACAGCTCTCCAACGACTCGCGTCGCGAGGACCGCAGTGGACGACCCGGTCGGCGTGACGACGACGGCTTCCGTCGCGACCGCCGCGAGGACGGCCCGGCCGGACCGCGCGGCGGGCAACGCGACGACCGTGGCGGCTCGGCTGGTGGATACCGTGCGGGCGGCCGCGACGACCGCGGCGCCTCAAGTGGTGGATACCGTGCGGGCGGCCGCGACGACCGCGGCGCCTCGAGCGGTGGATACCGTGCAGGTGGCCGCGACGACCGGGGTGCGTCCCGGGACGACCGCGGCGGTTCGCGGGACGACCGTGGAGGCGCCCGTGAGGGTGGCTTCCGGCGGGACGACCGTTCTGGTGGACGCTCTGAGCGCCCGACCGGCGGTTACCAGCGTGACGACCGTGGCGCTTCGCGCGGTGGAGAGCGTTCTGGTGGATTCCAGCGGGATGACCGCGGTCCCTCGCGTGGCGGTGAGCGTTCCGGTGGTTACCAGCGTGACGACCGTGGGGCTTCCCGTGGTGGAGAGCGTTCTGGTGGGTTCCAGCAGCGGGACGACCGCAGTGGGTACCAGCGTGATGACCGTGGTGCGCCGCGCGGTGGCGAGCGGACCGGTGGATACCAGCGTGATGACCGCGGTGCGGCGCGTGGCGGTGAGCGCTCGGGCGGTTACCAGCGCGATGACCGTGGCGCTTCGCGCGGTGGCGAGCGTTCCGGTGGGGACCGGGGCGGTGCGCGGTCCGGTGGGTTCCAGCGGCCGGAGCGTGGTGGGCGGGATCAGCGCGGGACCGGTGGGCCTCGGCGGGATGAGCGGGTTGCGGGACGTCGAGACGTCCGGGGCCGCGACAACCGGCGGGACGACCGGCGTGACGAGGAGAAGGCTGGTCCGCGTCGCGACGACCCGGCGATCCCGGCCGGGATCACCGGTGCCGAGCTCGACCGTGGGGTCAAGGCGGAGCTGCGGTCGTTGCCGCGGAGCCTGGCCGACCTGGTCGCGCAGCACCTGGTCGCGTCCGGACGGTTCCTGGACGACGAGCCGGAGCTCGCGTACCAGCACGCCCGCGTCGCGCGCCGGCTGGCGGCGCGACTGGGTGGTGTTCGCGAGGCGGTCGCCATCACGGCGTACCTGGCTGAGCACTACGACGAGGCGCTGACGGAGTTCCGTGCGGTACGGCGGATGACCGGCAACCACGAGGTCCTGGCGATGATGGCCGACTGCGAGCGTGCGCTCGGCCGGCCGGAGAAGGCGCTCGCGTTGTCGCGGGAGCCGATCGTCCTGCAGCTCGAGGAGTCCACGCAGATCGAGATGCTGATCGTGGCGGCCGGTGCCCGGCGTGACATGGGTCAGACCGCCGCGGCGATCCAGACCCTCGACGTACCGGAGCTGAACAAGCGCACCCGCGCCGACTGGCTGCCGCGCCTGCGGTACGCGTACGCCGACGCGCTGGCCGAAGCGGGTCGGGACGAGGACGCGCTGATCTGGTTCCACCGCGCTGCCGGTTCGGACCAGGACGGTTCGACGGGTGCCGCTGAGCGCGCCGCCGAGCTCGAAGGCCTGCACTTCACCGACCTCGACGACGAGGACGACGAGGACGTGATCATCGAGGTCACCGACGAGGCTGACTCCGACGAGGCCGACGCGGACGATGACCTCGACCCGGACGACGAGGCCGACACGGACGACGACCTCGACGCGGACGACGAGGACGAGGACGACGACCTCGCGGACGTGAACGACCAGGCTCCGGCCGACGTCGACGCGGACGACGACGATGACGACCAGGACGACGAGGCGGACGACGACGTGGTCGTCGATGACGCTCTCGACGGTCAGGTCGAGGTCGACGAGGACAAGAAGGACTGACTGACAGCACGGCCCGGGTGGATGGTGAGCGATCACCGTCCACCCGGGCCGTTTGTCGTTTCGGTACATTCGAACCGTGCTGACACTGGCCGGGCTCCTGCAGGACACCTCGTTGGAGCTCGACCTGCTCGTCGCCGGGACCGACGGTGCGCTGACGCGCGAAGCTCTCTGGGTCCACAACACCGAGCTCCCCGACCCCTCGCCGTACCTGCGTGAAGGCGAGATCGTCCTCACCAACGGCCTCTGGCTGACCGAGACGACCCCCAGCGCGTTCGTCGAGGCCGTTCACCGGGCAGGAGCCGCCGGCATCGTCTTCGGCCTCCGTGCGGAGACACTGCAGACGCCGGCAGACCTGATCCAGGCCTGCGAGCAGTATGGGCTCCCTCTCCTCCAGATCTCCATCAACGTCCCGTTCACCGCCGTCACCCAGGCCGCCTCCGCGACCCAGGCCGACCAGCGCCGCGAAGCACTCGTCGACCTGGTCAGACGAGGCGACGCCCTCGCGCAGGCGATCTCGCACGGTGCCGGCGCCTCCGGCGTACTGGCTGTGCTCAGGAGAGAGCACGACCTGCCCCTGGCCGTCGTCGACCGGATGGCGCGTCCGCTGGCGTCGGCTGGTACGACGCTGTCGCCGGAGCAGCTGCGTCTAGCTGCTGACGGCCTGACTCGGCACCCACCGCCGCTCGAGATCGACCTCGGCGGCGAGCACGGCAAGGCGACTGTCTTCCTGGTCGGCGCAGTAGGCGACACCGACGCCGCACTGCTCTGCCTGAAGCCCGTCACCGAGCTGACGCGGGCCGAACAGGACGCACTCGACCAGGCCGCCCGGTTCCTCAGCCTGGAGGTGGCCAAGCAGCAGGCAGTCCAGGCGATCGAACTGCGGTTCGCCAGCGAGCTGCTCGACATGATCCTGTCCGGAGCGCAGCGTGCCGCCGAGGTCCCCGATCGGCTGCGCGCCTTCGGCGTAGACCCGTACGGCGAACTGCTGGTCCTCGCCGCAGCCTTCGCCGACAGCGACGCGACCCTGCCCGGCCTCTCGGAGACAGTCGGAGCGTTCTTCCTCGACCGCAGCCTCGCCGTAGTCGTCGCCGGCGGCAGCCAGGACGTCGTCGCCGTACTGCAGCGCCCTCACCAGGAGACCCGCGAACTGGCAGACGAGTTACGCCAGGCCATCACCAAGCGCTTCCCGGACCAGCGCGTAGTCATCGGCCTCGGCGAACCAGCTCCCACAGCACACCTGCTGCGTGAACCGCTCGTCCAGGCCCGCAAGGCCTGCCAGGTGCTCAGACGCCGCCCAGGCCAGTCAGTAGCCACCTTCAACGAGCTGGGCACCCATCGCGTGCTGCTAGGCCTCCAGGACCCTGAGACCCTACGCAGCTTCGCAGCAGGCGTCCTCCAGCCGCTACGCGAGTACGACCGCAGACGAGACGCCGGGCTGGAGAGCACGCTCCGCGCCTACCTCCAGTACGACGGCCAGTACGCCGCAACCGCCGCCGCCCTCTACATCCACGTCAACACCCTCCGGAACCGGCTGGCCAAGATCACCGAGCTCACCGGCCGTGACGCCGCCCGCACCGAGGACCGAGTCGACCTCTACCTGGCCTTGGAAGCCGACGAGCTGTCTCAGGGGTAGACCGCCGGATCGACAACTGGCAGCGACACCGGCCGGACCGGCAACGACTCGTCAGCAGCAGCCCGTACGGCGAGGTCGCGGCACCGGGTGAAGCTCACATCCCCACAGGACAAGGCGTACTCGATCAGCTCGCGCAGTGCGAGCAGCCGCCCTGGCCGCCCGGACAGGAACGGATGCAGGCACAACGTGAACAGGCAGCGGTAGACGCGCATCCCGTCCAGCTCCGCCTTCCACAGCTCGAGCACCTTGCGCGGCGACTCGATCACCGACCCGATCTCCGGCGCCGGCAGGTACGCGTACTGCTCCCAGTCGTCCAGCGACCAGTGCACCGGCAGCTCGACCACACCGCCCGCCTGCAGCAGGTACGGCCGGTCGTCACCCATCAGCGACGAGTCGTAGAGCAGGCCGTACTCCGCAACGAGTGCAGGCGTCTGCCGGCTCGCCTCCCACAGTGCTGCCCGGTGCCCGCTCACTGTGATTCCCTGGGCGTCGAACACGGCCACGGCCCGCTCGAAGTCGGCCCGCTCCTCAGCTGGTGTCAGTGAGGTCGGCGGGCGGTGGCTGTACGAGTGGTGAGCCACCTCGTGCCCGCGCTCGACGATCGACGCCGCCAGGCCGGGCCGCTGCTCTGCAACCCAGCCAGGGACGAAGAACGTCGCCGGTACGGACAGGTCGTCCAGCAGGTCCAGGATCCTCGGTACGCCGACGTCCGGACCGTACGACTGGTGCGACATCGTAGTGAGGTGCTCGGCGTACTGGCCGCCCCGGGCGAGCACTGGGGACTCGGCGTCCACGTCGAACGTGAGTGCTGCCACCGCTGCTGCTCCGTCGTGCCAGGTCATGACCTGACAGCCTGCCACGCCCGGGCGTTCGCCAGCGTGACCGCGGGGTGCAGCATCGCCCGGTCGAAGGCCGCCAGCTCGCAGCCTTCAGCAAGGCGCCGTGGCAGGTCCGGGTTGGCCAGTGCGCCCCGGGCGATCGCCAGCAGGTCCGCGTGCCCGTCGTTCAGGACCTGGGCGGCCTGGTCCGGGTTGTGCATGCCCCCGTTGACGATCACCGGCAGACCGGTGAGCCGACGCGCCAGTCCGGTGATGGTCTGGCCTCCCGCGAGGCGAGCCGTGTCGATCCAGTTCCGCCCCTCGCTGGCGATGTGCAGGTACGACGCTCCGGCGTCGGCCACCGCCGGGAAGATCACTGCTGCGTCGGCGGCTCCGCCGGCCCAGCGGTGCACGAGATCGTTCACCTTGGTCTGCGACAGCCGGACGCCGACGACGAACGAGGCCGGCACGGCCTCCACGACGGCGGCCGTGATGCGCGCGATCAGCCGGACCCGGTTGGACACCGAACCGCCGTACGAGTCGGTGCGCTCGTTCGTGTAGTCGGTGAGGAACTGGTCGAGCAGGTAGCCGTTCGCGCCGTGCAGTTCGACGCCGTCGAACCCGGCGGCGACTGCGTTGAGCGCGGCCGTCACGAAGCCTTCGACGACCAGGTCGAGGTCCGCCGGCGTCAGCTCGCGCGGGACCGGCCACGGGCCGCGGCCGCCGTAGTCGGGCATCATCTCGCCGAGCGGCTGGATCGCGGAGGGGCCGACCGTGCCCTCGGCGTACGGGTTGCCCTGGGAGATCGCGCCGGCATGCATCAGCTGCGCGACGATCCGGCCGCCGTTGGCGTGGACCTGGCTTGTCACCTCGCGCCAGCCCTCGACGTGCGCCGCGGTGACGAGGCCCGGCTGGTTGAGATACGCCTGGCTGTACAGGGGATCCGTGTAGGTGCCCTCGGTGACGACGAGTCCGAAACCGCCGGCGGCGAAGTCGGCGTAGTACTCGGCCATCTCCGCGGTGGGGACGCCGTCGGGCGTTGCCGACGTACGGGTCATCGGTGCGACGGTCAGGCGGTTCGGGAGTTGGAGTGGGCCGAGAGTCGTTGTGGACAAGGCGGGATGAGCGGTCATCGAAGGTCCTCCAGGACGTCGAGCGCGAGATCGGTCGGGCCTGATCCGTTGATCACGGTCAGGTCCTGTGGGCATGCCGACAGCACGACGACGCAGTCGAGCTCGGCCCGCACGGTGATAGAGTCACCGGGCTCGGTTGCCGCGGGCAACCACTTTAACCTTCCGTCGGGGGTGACGGGGACGCGCATGAACACGTTCACCGGCTGCGGTACGACGGGCGTCGTGTAGCCGAGGCCGAAGAGCGCGCGGGTCAGGTTCTCCGCGCAGGACGGATGATCCGGTACGCCGAGCGCGGCGTACCGGGCCGGGTCGCAGGCGGCGATCAGCAGGTCGTGCTCGCCGGGCGACGTGTCGGTGGTCAGGGTGAGGATCGGGCGGCGGCGGTTCGTGACGAACGATTCGCCGATCGCGGGGAAGAGGCTGCTGGTCGCCGTACGGGTGTGGGACGCGCTCAGGTACTCGTCGGCGGCAAAGGCGAAGAGGTCGCCGACCTGCTGCCCGGCGACGTCGGTGATCCGGAGCGACGTACCGCGCTCGAGCTCGACGGCTCGGCCGGTTCGTGCCGGCACGGTGATGTGCATGACGGCAACTCAAGCAGCGCGAGACCCGCGATCGGGAGGGATGATCCTCCAGCGTTCGCGGCTGAACCTGGAGGATCGTCTAGTCGAGAGTGCGGAACAGCAGCCCGACGCGCGGCTTCGGGCCGAAGGACGTCGCCTTCTGCGGCAGCACGATGCCGCGAACGGCTGACTGCAGCACCTGGTCCAGCCGGGGAGCTACGAGCTCTACAGCGGCCTGTGTCGGCCCAGCCAGTGCCAGTACGTCGCTGAGCGCGTGGTGGAAGGTCACGTCGTCCGCCGGCACGCCCCACGCGGGCAGCAGCTCCTCGTGCAGCAGTGCCACCGTCGGCTCGACCCGGTGGGCAGTAGAGCGCAGCGTGACCCAGGAGGTCCCGTCGGACACAGCCACCCGGTCCGGTACGCCGTCGATGCGTCCGGGGAGCACCTCCCAGCTCTCCGGCGTACGGCGGGCCACTGTCTCCAGCGACAGGCCTGGCACGAGCCGGTGGATCGGGTCGAGGGTCAGCGGGTGCCTGTCGTTGTCGACCAGCATGGCGAGGCCTGCCGCGGTGCCCGGGCGGTGTGGCTCGCGCCGGGCCCGCTCCAGGTACGCCGCGTACCGGTGGTGGCCGTCGGCGATCAGCGCCTCGTGCCGGCCCAGCTCGGCGGCGATCATGGCGAGCTGCTCGGGGTCGTCGATCCGCCAGATCCGGTGGTGCGCGCCGTTCTCGGTGTCGGCCACCAGCCACGGGTGACCCGAGCGGGCCGCGTCGACGGCGTCACTGGCCGCGCCACCACCGCCGTACGCGAGCAGGATCGGTTCCAGGTCCGCGTCGGTGGCAGTCATCAGTTCGAAGCGGTCGTCGACCCACTGCGGCATCACGTCCTCGTGCGGAAGCACCACCCGGCGCTCCGGATCGAGAGCCAGCGCACCGACCAGTCCGCAGAGCACAGCACCCCGGAACTGCTGCTCGTAGACGTAGAGGGCGGGCCTGCTGTCCTGGATGACGACCCCCGCCTCCTGCCAGTCGGCCAGGCGCCGCGCGGCGCCGTCGTACCGGCTGGAACCGAGGTCAGGGTCGCGTGGAAGGATGAGCCTCACCATGTTGTGCAGATCAGAGTCAGTCAGCCGCCGGACCAGAGCCGGTTCCAGCACGTCGTACGGCGGCGACGTGACCGCGCCGAGCGCACTCACCTTGCCTGCGACGAACCGCCAGGCCCGCAACGGATCGAGGCGCAGGGTGGCATCAGACATGGGCGGCATCGTACGGGGGGACCGATGACTGACAAGCGCGAATCACCAGCACCACTGTCCGCTTGTGACGAACCGCTCGCCAGTCGGTACGACGTGGCGCTGCTGGACCTCGACGGAGTCGTCTACGTCGGGCCGGACCCGGTCCCGGACGCGCCGGAGAACCTCCGCAAGGCCGCCAAGGAAGGCCTGCGGATCGGGTACATCACGAACAACGCGAGCCGGCCGGCCCCGGTGGTCGCCGAGCACCTCGCGTCGTTCGGGCTGGACGTGATCGCCGAGGACGTCGTCACGTCGGCGCAGGCCGCGGCGAAGCTGATCTCGGAGGAGTTCCCGAAGGGGTCGCCGGTGCTCGTGGTCGGTGGCGAGGGGCTGACCTCGGCGCTCGAGGAGTACGGGATGAAGCCCGTCCGGTCGAGCGACGCGCACCCGGTCGCGGTGGCGCAGGGGTTCCATCCGGACGTGAGCTGGGTGATGCTCGCGGACGGTGCGCACGCGATCAACGAGGGCGCGAAGTGGTACGCGACGAACCTCGACCTGACGATTCCCACGGCGGGCGGGATGGCGCCGGGAAACGGGACGCTGGTGCAGGCGATCCGCGCCGCGGTCGAGGTGGATCCGGTGGTCGCCGGGAAGCCGGAACCGCCGCTGCTGGAGACGAGCATCGAGCGGCTGAAGGCGAAGAACCCGCTGATGATCGGGGACCGGCTCGACTCCGACATCGCCGGGGCGCACGCGGTCGGGATCGCGAGTCTGTGGGTCGCGACCGGGGTGCACGACGCGCACGACCTGGCGCGGGCGCCGAAGAACGAGCGGCCGACGTACATCGCTGCCGATCTGAGCGCGCTGGCGCAGAAGCAGCCGGGGGTCTCGGTCGACGGGGCCAAGCACACGTGCGGTGGCTGGACGGCCGAGGTCGTGGGCGGTGCGGTGGCGATCAAGGGCGAGGGGGAGCCGTACGACGGGCTGCGGGCGATCCTGTCGGCGGTCTGGACGGCTACCGACGAGCCCGCTGCGAAGGGCAAGCCGGCGGCGAAGGCCGTTGGCCGTGGGCGGCGGCCGTTGCCGAAGCCGGGCCCGGCGCTGGGGTCGATCGCGATCGACGCGGCGCTGCACCGGGTCGGGCTGGACAAGTAGGTCCTTCTCCGTGGGGAATCGTTCTCCGGAGGGTGTGTTCGGGGTGGCGGAGGGCGTCCGGGCTGGTGTGAGGCGGGCGGCGCGATACCGTGGCGGGGACGACGCGAGGAGGCAGACATGGTGATGGACGCACTGCGCGGCTACGTACAGCTGGCGAACGGGCTGACCGAGGTGACTCGGCAGCGGGCGCAACAGGCGGCGAAGGCGCTGCTGCAGCAGACAGGGGCCGACACGCTGACGTCCGGGCTGACCACCAAGGTCACCGACCTCGCGGACGAGATCGTTGCTACCAGCAAGAGCAACCGGCAGCTGCTGCAGGCGATCGTGGCGAACGAGGTCGAGGGCGCGGTGTCGCGGCTCGGGTTCGTGCGCCAGGAGGAGGTCGGCGTGCTGAGCCGGCGAGTGGACAAGCTCGAGAAGGAGCTGGTCGAGGCGCGCGCGGCTGCTGCCGCTGCTTCGACCACCGCGGCTGCTGCTGCGCGGCCGGCCGCCGCTGGCGGTGGGGCTGCTGCTGACCCGCTCGCGCCGGCGAAGTCGAGCAAGGCGCCCGCGGTGAAGAAGGTCGCGGCGAAGAAGACGCCGGTCCAGAAGGCTGCTGCCCAGAAGACCGCTGCCCGGAAGACGGCCGCGAAGAAGACGGCCAAGAAGGCTCCTGCGAAGAAGGCGTGACGTGACCGAACACCCCGGCGAGCAGGTGCCGCCCGCGTTCGACCCCGATGTCGAGCCCGGGTTCGATCCTGAGCCTTCGGAGCGCCCGGTGCCCGACTACGACACCGAGCCGGAGCCCGAGGACACCGAGCAGACCTTCGCGGCTTCCCTGGAGGAGTCGGCGCGGGCGGAAGCCGAGCGCCTGGCGGAAGCCGAGTTCCAGGCGGAGCTGGAAGCGGAAGAGGCGGAGCGCCGAGCCGAAGCCGAGCTGATGGCGGAGCTGGAGGCCGAAGAAGCCGCCAAGTCCCAGCCGGAGCCGGCAAGTGCTCCTACGCCGGCACCACCTGCGGCGTACGCCCCGAGGCCTGGTCCTCCGGCGGGCATGCCGCGTCCGGCGCCGCCTGCGGTGGAGGGTTTCCAGCAGGTCTCTGCGGACGGTACGCCGCGTCCGGCGCCGCCTGCGGTGGAGGGTTTTCAGCAGGTGTCTGCGGACGGCACACCGCGTCCGGCGCCGCCTGCGGTGGAGGGCTTCCAGCAGGTGTCTGCGGATGGCACGCCAGTGGCGGCGCCTGCGCCGCGCCCTGCGCCGCCCGCAGTAGAAGGCTTCCAGCAGGTCTCTGCCGATGGCACCCCGGTGGCGGCCCGGCCGCCGTCGCCGAGCTCGTTCGCGCCGCGGCCTGCGCCGCCTGCTCAGGTGCGGGAGCCCGTCGGGCAGAGTGAGTACGAAGAAGCGCGCGCCGACGCGGCCGCCTCGCCGGCCGGCGAGGGATCGTTCGCGCAAGGCGGTTCGGCGTACGACTCCGAAGTCGACGACGACGGGGTGCATCCGTTGGTCGAGGAGACGATGACTCGGCTCGACGGGTTGCGGGAGTTGCCGGTCGGCGAGCACGCGGAGGTGTACGCCGAGCTGCACGAGCGGTTGCAGGCGGCGTTGGTGGAAGCGGACGCCGAACCGGGCGACCGGGGCTGACCGGGGCTGTGGCCAAGGGAGGCGTCAAGCGGTCTCGGCTCGATGCGGAGCTGGTACGGCGTGGGCTGGCTCGATCCCGCGAGCATGCGAGTGAGCTGGTCGTGGCCGGGAAGGTGAAGGTCGCGGGCACCGTCGCGACCAAACCCGCCACCGGCGTGGGCGCGGACGCGGCGATTCTCGTCGACACGTCCGAGACCGACGACCCGGGCTACGCGAGCCGCGGCGCGCACAAGCTGATCGGTGCGCTGGAGGCGTTCAGCGGCGTACAGGTGAAAGGCCGGCGCACCCTCGACGCGGGCGCGTCGACGGGCGGCTTCACCGACGTACTGCTGCGCAACGACGCCGCGAGCGTGATCGCCGTCGACGTCGGCTACGGCCAGCTCGTCTGGGCCCTGCAGACCGACGACCGTGTGACGGTGATGGACCGGACCAACGTCCGCACCCTCACGCTCGAGGCGATCGGTGGCGACCCGGTCGATCTCGTGGTCAGCGACCTCAGCTTCATCTCGCTCACCCTGGTGATGCCGGCGCTGCTCGGCGTGGTCAAGGAGGACGGCGACCTGGTGCTGATGGTGAAGCCGCAGTTCGAGGTCGGCAAGGAACGCCTCGGCAAGGGCGGCGTCGTCCGCGACCCCGAGCTGCGCGCCGACGCGGTCCGCGGAGTCGCCGCGAAGGCGGCCCAACTGGGCTGGGGCGTCGAGGGTGTGGCGGCCAGCCCGCTGCCCGGTCCGTCCGGAAATGTGGAGTACTTCCTGTGGATACGGCGTTCCGCACCGCCGCTCGATGAGACGATGCTGCAGAACGCCGTCGAGAACGGCCCTCAGTGAGTGGAAAGGCAGGTCCGCGTGGTTGAGCCGGTCGTCACCGAGCCGCGGCGCGTCCTGCTGGTCACGCACACCGGCCGCGACCAGGCCGTCGACGTCGCGCGGCAGACGCACCGGCTGCTGACCGAGGCGGGCATCATCGTCCGGCTGGTCGGCGCGGAGGCCGCGGAGCTCGACCTGCACCCGGTGGAGATCGCCGAGGACACCGACCAGGCGGCCCAGGGCGTCGAGCTGATCATCGTGCTCGGCGGCGACGGCTCGATCCTGCGCGGGGCCGAGCTGGCCCGCCCGCACGGGACGCCGGTGCTCGGCGTCAACCTGGGCCACGTCGGCTTCCTCGCCGAGGCCGAGGTGGAGGACCTGGACCGGATCGTCGAGGTCGTGGTCGACCGCAGCTACACGGTCGAGGAGCGGATGACGCTCGCCGTCGACGTGTACGTCGGCGACGAGCTGATCTTCGACACCTGGGCGCTGAACGAGGCGAGCGTCGAGAAGGCCGCGCGCGAGAAGATGCTCGAGGTGCTGGTCGAGGTCGACGGCCGTCCGCTGTCCCGCTGGGGTTGCGACGGCGTCGTACTGGCCACTCCGACCGGCAGTACGGCGTACGCGTTCTCCGCGGGTGGGCCGATCGTCTGGCCGGACGTCGAGGCGATCCTGCTGGTCCCGCTCAGCGCGCACGCGCTGTTCTCCCGCCCGATCGTCGTCGCGCCGAACTCGCAGCTCATGGTCGAGCTGGTCGCGGCCTGGCACGGCCGCGGGGTGCTGTGGTGCGACGGCCGGCGGATGGTCGAGGTGCCGCCCGGTGCCCGGATCCAGGTCCGTCGCGGCAAGACCCCGGTCCGGCTGGCCCGGGCGCACGAGGCGCCGTTCACCGACCGGCTGGTCGCCAAGTTCGACCTCCCGGTGCTGGGCTGGCGCGGCGCCGCCGAACACCGCCGCAAGAGAAGTGCACAAGAGGAGACCTGAGTCACCATGCTCTCGGAGATTCGAATCACCGGCTTGGGCGTGATCGAGGACGCCACTTTGGAGCTCGACCCGGGCTTCACCGCGGTCACCGGCGAGACCGGCGCGGGCAAGACGATGGTCGTCACCGGCGTGAACATGCTGCTCGGCGGCCGCGCCGACAGCGGCCTGGTCCGGCACGGCGTACGGCGGGCGCGGGTCGAGGGGCGGGCGAACAACGTGCCGCGCTCGATCGTGCAGCAGGCCGAGGACCGCGGCGGCGAGCTGGACGACGACGAGCTGCTGATCGCGCGGGAGCTGTCGTCGGAGGGTCGCTCGCGGGCGTTCCTCGGCGGTGCGTCGGTGCCCGTCTCGGTGTTGGCGGAGGTCTCGGGCGACCTGGTCGCGATCCACGGCCAGGCCGACCAGTGGCGGCTGCTGCAGCCGGCCCGGCAGCGCGAGACGCTGGACACCTTCGCGGGCAAGCCGGTGCTGGCTCCGCTCGGCGAGTACACGACGGCGTACCGGCGGCACCGCGAGGTCGAGGCCGAGCTGACCGAGCTGACGACCCGGCAGCGCGACCGGCTGGCCGAGGCGGACCTGCTGCGCTTCGGGCTCGACGAGATCGCCAAGGCGGAGCCGCTGCCCGGTGAGGACGTGGAGCTGGCCGCCGAGGAGGGCAGGCTCGCGTACGCCGACGGCCTGCGGACCGCGGCGACCACCGCGGGCGAGGCCCTCGCGTCGGAGGACCTGGAGTCGACCCGGCCGGGCGACGTACTGGGCCTGCTGTCGCTGGCCAAGCAGGTGCTCGACGCCGAGCGTGAGCACGACCCGAAGCTGGCCGAACTGGCTGACCGCGCGGGCGAGCTGGGCTACCTGGCAGCGGACCTGGCCGGCGAACTTTCGTCGTACGTCGCGGACGTCGACACCGACCCGGCGCGACTGGCCGTAGTCAGTGAGCGCCGCAGTCTGCTGACCGGTCTGGTGCGCAAGTACGGCGACGCCGAGGGCACGGTCGACGAGGTGATCGCGTGGACCAAGCGGTCCGCCGAGCGCCTGATCGAGCTGGACGGTAGCGACGAGCGGGTCGAGCAACTGACCGCCGAGCGCGGCGAGCTGCAGGCCCAGCTGGCGGAGCTGGGCGGCACGATCGGTGCGGCCCGCAGGGAGGCGGCAGCGCGACTCGGCGTCGCGGTGTCGGAGGAGCTCAGCGGGCTGGCGATGCCGCACGCGACGCTGACCGTCGAGGTGCACGAGACGACACCAGGCCCGTACGGCGCGGACGAGATCGAGTTCTGCTTCGCGGCGAACCCGGGCAGCCCGGCCCGCCCGCTGCAGAAGGCGGCGTCCGGCGGTGAGCTGTCGCGCGTGATGCTGGCGCTCGAGGTCATCCTGTCCGACACCCACCCGGTCCCGACGCTGGTGTTCGACGAGATCGACGCCGGGATCGGTGGCCGGGCCGCGGTCGAGGTCGGCAAGCGGCTGGCCCGGCTGGCGGAGAAGGCGCAGGTCATCGTCGTCACCCACCTGCCGCAGGTGGCGGCGTTCGCGGACCGTCACGCCGTCGTACTGAAGAGTGACGACGGTTCCGTCACCACCAGCGGTCTGGTCGCGCTCGACGACGACGCCCGGCTGAAGGAGCTGTCCCGGATGATGGCCGGCCTGGAGAACTCCGACGCCGCCCAGGCGCACGCCGAGGAACTGCTCGCGCTGGCTGCGGAGCGTCGTACGAAACCGAAGCGGAAGAAGCGCTGAGCGCTCCTTCGAAGGAATGATTTAACGCTCTGTCACCCGGGTACTTGTCGATGAATGCTCGCTTCCGGCCGGTAAAAGGTCGGGAGGGCACTCTTGACATGGCAGGATGAGAGCGCGATGAAACTGCCCAGCCTGCGTAGAGCACGCCCCGCTGAGCTGCCCGGGATCGCCGGAGTGGTTCGGTTGGACCGCCGTACCAAGAATCTCACCAAACGGCTGAAGCCGGGTGAGATCGCCGTCATCGACCATGTCGACCTCGACCGGGTCAGCGCCGAGGCGCTGGTCGACTGCCAGGTCGCCGCGGTGGTGAACGTCGCCGACTCGATCAGCGGCCGCTACCCGAACCTGGGCCCCGAGATCCTCGTCGAGGCGGGCATCCCGCTGGTCGACGGGATCGGCCGCGAGGTCTTCTCGGTCCTGCACGAGGGTGAGCGGGTCCGCCTGCACGAGGGCGAGCTGTACCGCGGCGAGGAAGTGGTCGCCAAGGGTGTCGTCCAGGACAGCCAGACCGTCGCGCAGCTGATGGACGACGCCCGTGCGGGCCTGTCGACCCAGCTCGAGGCGTTCACCGCGAACACGCTGGAGTACCTGCGCCGCGAGCGGGACCTGCTGCTCGACGGCGTCGGCGTACCGGCCGTGCACACCGCGATGGACGGCAAGCACGTGCTGATCGTCGTCCGCGGCTACGACTACCGCGAGGACCTGGTCGCGCTGCGGCCGTACATCCGCGAGTACCGCCCGGTCCTGATCGGGGTCGACGGCGGCGCCGACGCCCTGGTCGAGAACGGCTACGTTCCCGACCTGATCGTCGGCGACATGGACTCGGTCAAGGACGAGACGCTGAAGTGCGGCGCCGAGGTGGTCGTGCACGCGTACCGGGACGGCCGCGCGCCGGGCTCGGAGCGGCTGGAGCGGCTCGGGGTGGACTCGATCGAGTTCCCCGCGGCCGGGACCAGCGAGGACGTCGCGATGCTGCTGGCCGACTCCAAGGGCGCGTCGCTGATCGTCGCCGTCGGTACCCACAACTCACTGATCGAGTTCCTGGACAAAGGACGCGCCGGGATGGCCAGCACGTTCATCACCCGGTTGCGGGTGGGTGCGAAGCTGGTGGACGCCAAGGGTGTCGGCCGGCTCTACCGCAGTCGCGTCTCCACCTTCCAGATGGTCGCGCTGATCGTGTCCGGACTGTTCGTGCTCGCGGTGGCGATGGTCGCCATCGGGGCCGACGACGTGCTCTGGTCGATCCTGCGGGCGCGCTGGAACGAAATCTACTTCCACATCCGGGAGCTGCTCACGTGATCGACTTTCGCTACCACATCGTCTCGATCGTGGCGATCTTCTTCGCCCTCGGAGCCGGCGTGGTACTCGGTGCCGGACCGCTGAAGGGCACCGCGTCGCAGGTCGTCGCGGACCAGGCCGAACGGGACCGGACCGCGCTGGAGCAGGCGCGGGCGGACGCGATCCAGGCCAAGTCGCTGGACAAGTACCGCGACGACTACGTCGCGAAGGTGACCGCGGGGCTGACCGACGGCAAGCTGGCCAACCGCAAGATCGCGATCGTCACCATGCCCAGCGCCGAGGGCGACCTGACCAACGCGGTCCAGGACTCGCTGGAGAGCGCCGGAGCCCAGGTGACCACCCGGGTCGCGCTGGACGCCAAGCTGTTCGACCAGGGTCAGCGCCAGCTGATCGAGCCGCTCGTGAACGAGCTCGTCACGGCGGACATCACCTTCCCGGCGGACAGCAACACCTACCAGCGGGCCGGCCTGATCCTGGCCCGCAGCGTGCTGGCCAAGGAGCTGAACAAGCCCACCGACGGGGAGTCGACCAAGATCCTCAGCGGGCTGTCGGACTCCAAGCTCGTCTCGGTCAAGCCCACCCCGAAGGACCGCGCCGACCTGGTCGTCGTGGTCGCCGCGAAGCCGCCGACCCCGCTGCCGGACAACTCGTCGTACGCCGACTCGGTCGACTTCATCGAGGGCCTCGACCTCGGCAGCTCCGGCGCGGTCGTCGCGGGGATGCCGGAGAGCGCGCAGAACGGCGGCCTGCTGAAGGCCTTGCGCGGCGACAACGACGCCACCAAGATCGTCTCCTCGGTCGATGTCGCGAACATGCCGAGCGGCCAGGCCACGGTCGTCTTCGCCCTGGTCGAGCAGGCCGGCGGCAAGGCCGGCCAGTACGGCGGGGTCGACGCGAAGAACGGTGTGGCGCCGTCCGCGGTGCAGGCGAAGGAGAACTGATGGGTTTGCTCGGAGCGGTCGTCGCGGCCGCGGCCACCGCGGGGCTGGAGCGCGCCGCGGCGAAGCTGCCGAAGGAGCAGCGCGCGCCGTTCGAGCGGACGAACCACCGCGGCGAGACGGTCACCCTGATGGAGGGGCCGATCGCCGTACTGGGTGCTCTGGCCGGTGTCGCCGCGGGATCCGGCAGCGGCCGGGTCAAGGCGGCGGCGTTGCTGGCCGGGTCGGTGTCAGGTGCTGTCGGCGCGTACGACGATCTCGCGGGAGCCACGGAAACCAAGGGGTTTCGCGGTCACCTGTCGGCGTTGAAGCGCGGCGAGGTGACCAGCGGCGCGGTGAAGATCCTCGGCGTCGGTGCGGCCGGACTGGCTGCCGCGGCCCTGCTGCCGCGCGGCGCGAAGGGCGTCGGTGCGGTCGCGGAGATCGTTGCCGACGGCGCCTTGATCGCCGGGACGGCGAACCTCGCGAACCTGCTCGACCTGCGCCCTGGGCGGGCGCTGAAGGCTTTGACCGCGGTGAGCGCACCGGTCGCCGGCGGACCTGCCGGTGCTGTGGTCGGTGCCGCTGTCGCCTCGGCTCCGTCGGACCTCGGCGAGCGGTCGATGCTGGGGGACTGCGGCGCCAACGGACTGGGCGCGATCACCGGTACGGCGCTGGCGGCGTCACTGCCGCGACCGCTGAAGGTGCTGGCGCTGGGCGCGGTCGTCGCGCTCAACCTGGCCAGCGAGAAGGTCAGCTTCACCAAGGTGATCGCCGGGAACCCGACGCTCGACAAGATCGACCAGTGGGGCCGACGGCCCCGGTGAGCGGGTCGGTCTCGCCGGCTCGATCCCGGTGAGCGCCGGAGGCCGGATCGCTCGCGCCGCACTGCTGGTCGCGGGCGTCACGGTGCTGGCGCGTGTGGTCGGGTTCGGTCGCTGGTTGGTCTTCTCCAAGACGGTCGGCGCCGGCTGCCTCGCCGAGGCTTACGCGACGGCGAACCAGCTCCCCAACGTCCTCTTCGAGGTAGTCGTCGGCGGCGCGCTCGCCGGTGCGGTGATCCCGGTCCTCGCCGGCCCGGTGTCCCGCGGCGACAAAGCAGCCCAAGGCCGGATCATCGGTGCGCTGCTGACCTGGTCCCTGGTGCTGCTCGCGCCGTTCGCCTTGCTGGCTTGGCTTCTGGCGTCCCAGTACACCTCGGCGATGCTGGACTCCGAGGACTGCGCCTCCGGCGCGACGGCTACGCGCATGCTGGTGATCTTCGTCCCGCAGATCTTCGGTTACGCGATCGCCGTGGTCGCGACGGCGGTTCTCCAGTCCCACAAGCGTTTCGCGGCCGGTGCGCTCGCGCCGCTGATCTCTAGCCTGGTGGTCGTCGGGACGTACTTCGTGTTCGCGCTGGAAGCCCCCGTAGCTGACCAGGCGTCGCGTGGCGCGGCCGACCTGCTCGCGTGGGGCACCACCGCCGGCGTACTGGCGTTGGCGCTGACTGTGCTCGTCCCGATGCTCCTGCTGCGCTTGCCGATCCGGCCGACGCTCCGGTTGGACCCAGGGGTCGGCCCAGTACTGCGAAAGCTCGCCGGCGCGGGCCTCGCCGTACTGGTCGCGCAGCAGCTCGCCTTCCTCGTCACCACCTGGCTGGCCAACCACCGCGGCGTACCGGGCAGCATCGCCGTCTACACCTGGGCCAACGCGGTCTACCTGCTGCCGTACGCCGTACTGGCGGTGCCGATCACCACTGCGGTGTTCCCACGCCTGGCTGCCGCTTTCGACTCCAAGGACGAAGCATCCTTCGCCCTGTTCAGCTCTACCTCCACACGGGCAGTGATGCTCGCAGGAGGAGCGGGTGCCGCGCTGCTGGTCGGTACTGCGGTCCCGGTGGCCAGGATCTTCGCCTACAACGACGGACGGGTGCAGGAAGCCCAGGCGTCCTCACTGGCCAACGGCCTGGTGGCGTTCGCCCCGGCGATCATCGGGTTCGCGGTGCTGATGCACGCCGGCCGCATCCTGTACGCGCGGCACTCCGGCCGCTCGGTCGCACTGGTCACCGGCGGGGCCTGGCTGCTCGTGGCGATCGCCGGGCTGGTTCTGACGCTCGAGTGGGACGCCGTACCGGCTCTGGCTGCCTCCATGTCCGTGGGGATGCTCGTCGGCGCGGTCGTCCTGCTGGTGGTGTTGCAGCGCCTCGCTGGAGCTGGTGTGCTGCAGGGGCTGTCCCGGGCGACCGTGGCCGCCGTGGTCGGTGCTGCTCTGGCCGGTGCGGCCGGCTGGGTCGTGTCGCTGCCTGCTGACGACGGAGGCTGGGGGGGTGCGCTGCTGTTCGCCGTACTGTCCGGGCTGGCTGTCGTGATCGTGTACGCCGTGGTCGCCGTACTGGTCGACCGTCCGGACGCTCGTGCGCTGCTGCGCCGGGGCGTCCCAACCGTGGTGGAGGAGAAGCAATGAGGATCGGCCTGCTGCTGGCGGAGTCGCGGGGCGGGATCGGTCAGCACGTCGCCTCACTGGTCCCGCGCTACCTGGCGGCCGGTCACGACGTCGTGGTCTGCGCACCGCCGGGTACGGCCGAGCACTTCGACTTCGGCGACGCCACGGTCGTCGCTACCGCGGTGGGCCTGCGCGGCTCGGACGTGGTCCACGCGCACGGGTACCGGGCCGGCATGGCCGCACTGCGCGACCGGTCCCACCTGCGGCCGCTGGTGGTCACCTGGCACAACGCCGTGATCGCACCAGGCCCTCGTGGCCTCGTGATGCGGCTGGGACAGCGTCTGGTGGCCCGTGGCGCCGACTTGACGCTCGGTGCGTCCACTGACCTGGTCGAGCTCGCCAGACGCTTAGGAGCCCGCCAGGCCCGGCTCGCGCCCGTCGCGGCTCCAGCTATCCCAGAGGTCCGTACGCCGTCCGCTGCCGTCCGGGAGGAGTTGGGGATCGGCGACGCGCCGCTGGTGCTCACCGTGGGCCGGCTGGCGCCGCAGAAGGACTACCCGACGCTGCTGTCCGTAGCGGCCGAGGTGGCGAAGACCGAGCCCGGCGTGGTGTTCGCCGTGGTCGGCGACGGGCCGCTGCGGGAGAACCTGCAGGCCCGGATCGACGCCGAGAGCCTGCCGGTCCGCCTGCTCGGGCACCGCGACGACGTGGCCGACCTGCTCGGCGCGGCCGACGTCTTCCTGCTCACGTCGCACTGGGAAGCGCGGGCGCTGGTGCTGCAGGAGGCGCTGCAGGTCGGCGTACCGGCAGTGGCGACCGCGGTCGGCGGCGTACCGGAGTTGGTCGGCGACAGCGCGATCCTGGCTTTCCCCGGCGACACGCGCGGGCTCGCGGACGGCGTACGGAAACTTCTTTCCGAGCCGGAAGAGGCCGCTTCGCGGCGGGCAGAGGGCCTGGAGCTGGCCGCTGGATGGCCGGACGAGGACGCTGTGGCGAAGAATCTTCTGGACATCTACGCGGGGCTCGTCGCGACCACTGCTTGACAGCAGGTAGGCTGAAGGCCCGTGGACAGGGCTTCGAATTCCCAGCAGACCAAGCACGTATTCGTCACCGGCGGCGTGGCCTCCAGTCTCGGCAAGGGGCTGACAGCGTCCAGCCTCGGCAGTCTGCTGACGGCACGGGGCATCCGGGTGACCATGCAGAAGCTGGATCCGTACCTCAACGTGGATCCCGGCACGATGAACCCGTTCCAGCACGGCGAGGTGTTCGTCACCAACGACGGCGCCGAGACCGACCTGGACATCGGGCACTACGAACGCTTCCTCGACCGCGACCTGTCGCAGGTCGCCAACGTGACCACCGGGCAGATCTACAGCTCGGTGATCGCCAAGGAGCGCCGCGGCGAGTACCTGGGCGACACCGTCCAGGTGATCCCGCACATCACCAACGAGATCAAGGACCGGATGCTGGCGATGGCCGGCCCGGACGTCGACGTGGTGCTGCACGAGATCGGCGGCACGGTCGGTGACATCGAGTCGCTGCCGTTCCTCGAGGCGGCCCGGCAGGTCCGGCACGACGTCGGCCGCGACAACGTGTTCTTCCTGCACATCTCGCTGGTGCCGTACATGGCGCCCAGCGGCGAGCTGAAGACCAAGCCGACCCAGCACTCGGTCGCCGCGCTGCGCTCGATCGGTATCCAGCCCGACGCGATCGTCTGCCGCGCCGACCGGCCGATCCCGGACGCGGTCAAGCGCAAGATCTCGCTGATGTGCGACGTCGACGTGGAGGCCGTGGTCGCCGCCGTCGACTCGCCGAGCATCTACGACATCCCGAAGGTGCTGCACTCCGAGGCGCTCGACGCGTACGTCGTACGGCGGCTCAACCTGCCGTTCCGCGACGTCGACTGGACCCGCTGGGACGAGCTGCTGCGGGTCGTGCACCACCCGAAGGACCAGATCACGGTCGCGCTGGTCGGCAAGTACATCGACCTGCCGGACGCGTACCTGTCGGTCGCCGAGGCGCTGCGCGCGGGCGGGTTCGACAACGACGCCAAGGTGAACCTGCGCTGGGTCGCCTCCGACGAGGCCGCGACGCCGGAGGCGGCCGCGAAGCTGCTCGGTGACGTGGACGCGATCTGCATCCCTGGTGGGTTCGGGGTGCGGGGGATCGAGGGGAAGATCGGCGCGATCCGGTATGCCCGCGAGGCCGGGATCCCGATCCTCGGGCTGTGCCTGGGGCTGCAGTGCATGGTGATCGAGGTCGCTCGCGACCTGGCCGGGCTGGTGGACGCGAACTCGAGCGAGTTCGACCCGGACGCCACGCAGCCGGTGGTGGCGACGATGGAGGAGCAGAAGCACATCGTCTCCGGCTCCGGTGACCTCGGCGGCACGATGCGCCTCGGCCTCTACCCGGCGAACCTGGCCGACGGGTCGATCGTCCGCGACCTGTACGGCGCTCCGTCGGTGCAGGAACGGCACCGGCACCGCTACGAGGTCAACAACGCGTACCGCGACAAGCTGGAGAACGCCGGACTGGTGTTCTCCGGGCTGTCGCCGGACAACGAGCTGGTCGAGTTCATCGAGCTGGACAAGTCCGTGCACCCGTTCTTCGTCGCCACCCAGGCGCACCCGGAGCTGCGGTCGCGGCCGACCAAGCCGCACCCGCTGTTCTCCGGTCTGATCGCCGCAGCGCTGGTCCGTCAGCGGGAGTCCCGCCTGCCGGTCGAGGAGGTCCCGGCCGCAGCCAAGGCCGCCGAGGCCAAGGAGCCGGTCAAGGCCGGCGCCGCCAAGGCGAAGGCCCGATGACAGACGCTGGTACGCCGGGCCCATCAGGGCCCGGCGCCGCGGGCTCCGACGCTGCCGAGCTTCGGTTCGGCAGCGGACTGGCTGATGTGCCGACCTCGTGGGAGGTGAGCTCCTCGGAGACCGTGCATGCGACCGGGCGGGTGATTTCTGTACGGCGGGATCAGGTGGTTCCGCCGGCGGGTGGTGAGCCGTTCACTCGTGACGTGGTGGTGCACCCGGGTGCGGTTGGCGTGGTGGCGCTCGACGAGGACCACCGGATGTTGCTGGTCCGCCAGTACCGGCACCCGGTCGGCTACCGGCTGCTAGAGCCGCCGGCTGGGCTGCTCGACGTACAGGGTGAGGCTTACCGGCTCGGCGCCGAGCGGGAGCTGTGGGAGGAGGCGGCGACCAAGGCCGCCGACTGGCGGATTCTCGTGGACGCGTTCACCTCACCGGGGCTGACGACCGAGGCGGTGCGGATCTTCCTCGCGCGCGACCTCTCGCCGGCCGACGAGGTGTACGACCGGCTGCACGAGGAAGCCGACATGGAGACGGTCTGGGCGCCGCTCGAGGACGTCGTCAAGGCGGCGCTCGCGGGTGACCTGCACAACCCGATCCTGGTGATGGGCTCGCTGGCCGCGTGGGCAGCTCTCAACGGCGAAGGTTTCGACGCCCTCCGCCCGGCCGACGCACCCTGGCCCGCCAAGGACCGCTGACCCGGCGAAGAACAACTGACCCGGCGGAGGACGGCCGGGCCAGCGAAGGACGACTGACCGGCGGAGGACAGTCGGGCCGGCCAAGCACACCTGACCCGGCGAAGGACAGCCGGGCCAGTCACCCTGCGAGCCCAGGCCGACGCCAACAGCACGTTAGTGGCGGGCCCCCGGGAGTCGTCGGCAACGAGCGCAGCACCTCGCCCGTCGGCAGGCTTCCCGGGGGCCCGCTCTCGTGTTCGAGTATATGTTCGAATACTACGCGAGCGCAAGTCAGCCAGGCCGCCGGCACGAGTACGCCACAGCGTCCCGCCCGATCCGCGTGATGATCAGCGTCGCCGTCTGCGAGCCCTTCGGCGCGAGCTTCTTCCGCAGCACCGCCGGATCCACGTCGACCCCGCGCTTCTTGATCTCCAGCGTCCCGATGTCGTTGGTCCGCACCCACGATTTCAGCGCCTTCTCCTTGTACGGCAGCGTCTCGATCACCTCGTACGCCGACGCCAGCGCCGTCTCCACCAGGAAAGGCCCGGTCACGTAAGCGATCCGCGGGTCCAGCAACCAGCCGCTGACCTCCGAAGCGACCGCCGTCACCAGACCGGCTCGCACCACAGCGCCGTCCGGCTCGTAGATGTACTGCCCGACCGGCCCGACCTCAGCCTCAGGCGCGACAGCAACCGAGGCCCCACTCGGCAGCAGCGTCGCCCGCCGCGCAGCGCCGCCGTACAGCTTGCCGGACCACAGCGCGGCCTCCTTGACCTCGCCGGAGTCGCTCACCCACTCCGCCTCGACCCCCTCCGGTACGGCGTCGTGCGGGATCCCCGGTGCGACCTTCACGCAGGCCGTGCCCTCCAGCAGCGAGCTGATGAACGACCAGGGCGGCGAGTACGCGTTGTGGTCGAACACCCTCCGACCATCCGCCCGCCGTGCCGGATCAGCGAACACCACCTCGTACGGCGAGAGGTCCTGCTCCTCCGCATCACCCAGCAGCACCTCGCCCGGCAGGCCCAGCGCAGACAGGTTGGCCGCAGCCGCCGCGGCCGTCGCCGGGTCGCGCTCAACCCCGGTGACCCGCAAGCCGGCCCGGGCCGCGCTGATGAGGTCGCCGCCGATCCCACAGCCCAGGTCGATCACCGAAGCACCAGGCAGTGCTGAAGCGATCCGCGCAGAGCGGTGCGCGGCGACGGCGGTCCGCGTGGACTGCTCCAACCCGTCCGGAGTGAAGTACATCCGCGCCGCGTCGTCCGCGCCGAACTTGGCGACCGCCCGGTGCCGCAGCGACGCCTGTGTGACCGCCGCGGTGACCACCGCCGCGTCGTACCGGCGGCGGAGCTTCTCGACCAGTTGCAGCTCGCCGCCGGGTGTGAAGGACGCGCAGGCCTCCGCCAGTACGTCGGACCCGGGTGGGGTGAGCAGTGTGGTGATCGAGTGGGGTGTCACGCGCTCATTCTGCGCTGAGCACTCACAGCGAGCTGTAGCAGCCGCTGCTCCAGATGCCCTTGGCCGAGTGGTAAAGCCGCCAGTTCATCGCCGAGCGGGTCTGTGGGCCGTAGATGCCGTCTGCGGCGAGCTTGTGGCGCTTCTGCACCTGCTTGACGATCGCGCGGGTGTTGCCGCCGTACACACCGTCGACGGTGAGCTTCGAGCCGTAGCAGTAGTTCAGGTTCCGCTGGAGTGTGCGGATGGCGGTGTCCGGGTCGCCGAACCGCTCGTTGCCGCGCTGCGGGTCGTCGCCGTACTTGAGGTTGCAGCGGGTGCTGCTGCTCTCCCAGACCGACGGCGCCGGGACGCCCCACCCGTTGCCGACCGGCACGAGCCGCGCGCTCCGGCATTGCTCCAGCGCGGCCGCCGCGGCAGCAGCCCGTACGCCGAGGTCGCCGGTCGGCCCGGCGACCTCCTCGGCAGCCGGCTCAGGTGCTGCCGCGGCTGCCGGCGCTCCGGCGCCCTGCGGTGTGTCCGCGCCGGAGTGGCCACCGGCGGCGGCCACTCCCACGACGATCGGGCTGACCACCAGTGCGGCGATCGCGACCAGCGCCTTGCGCGACGGCTTCTTGAACGCGAGGGGGAGTTTCATCTGGGCTCCTCGAACTGGTGGTCGCTCCACTCAGAACGGTCCCACGTCGTACCGCCTACGCCCAGCCCTCGGTCGCAGAAAGTGCGGGACGGGTTACAGCGGGCTGTAGCAGAGCTCGCTCGACAGACCCAGCTTCGGGTTCCACAGCCGCCAGTTCATCGCCGAGCGGGTCTGCGGGCCGTAGATGCCGTCCGCGGTGAGACCGTGCCGCCGCTGGACCGCCGCGACGGCCGCCTGCGTCTTGCTGCCGTAGCGGCCGTCGACGGTGAGCTTGGAGCCGTAGCAGTAGTTCAGGTTGCGCTGCAGCGTCTTGATGGCCTTCTCCGGGTCGCCGGTGTCGTAGCGCGGGTCACGGAACGGGTTGTCGCCGTACTTGAGGTTGCAGTTGCTGCTGCCCTCCTCCCAGATCGACAGCAGCGGAACGGTCCAGCCGGCGCTGTTGACGGTCTTGTCGAGGACCTGCTGGCACTGGCTCAGCGCCTGGGTCCCGGCCGAGGCGCTGGAAGCGGTGAGGGTCAGCGGTACGGCGGCGATCGCGGCGGCGGTGGCGACGACGGCGACCCGGCGGACCGAGGCCGCGCGCCGGAGCTTGCTGAGAACGGACATGATGGTGCTCCCTCCCGATGGACCCCGGTCGATCGGCGTCCTGTACCGCTGAGACGACCTGGACCGGCGCCGGGGTTGAGTCCCGGACCGGTTCGTGATGTTCGCCGGTGGAGTATTTCTGGCACTCGAGTTGACCGAGTGCTAATCGCGGCCTAGATTCGGTGTTGGCACTCTCCCCAGGAGGGTGCCAGCGGCCCCGGCCCCTGACCCCCGCGACGGCAGGCGGCGGGACGGCCGTCCTGACGCACTGTGAATCATCAAGAACTCGACCGTGGAGGTCAGCAAGTGTCGGTCACGATCAAGCCGCTCGAGGACCGTGTCCTCGTTGCGCCGCTCGAAGCCGAGCAGACCACGAAGTCCGGCCTGGTGATCCCGGACACCGCCAAGGAGAAGCCGCAGGAGGGCGAGGTCCTCGCCACCGGCCCCGGCCGCATCGACGACAACGGCAACCGCGTCCCGCTGGACGTCGCCGTCGGCGACAAGGTCATCTACTCCAAGTACGGCGGCACCGAGGTCAAGTACGACGGCCAGGACTACCTGATCCTGGGCGCCCGCGACATCCTCGCCGTCGTCAGCAAGTGACGACTGCTCAGAGTTTCTGACTGACACCGCCCCGGTGCCGAACACCGGCGCCGGGGCGGAGTCGGTCCAGAACCGGCTGGGCCATTGAACGCAAGAATTCAGAGAGGGACTGGTTTTTCCATGCCGAAGATCCTCGAGTTCGACGAGAACGCGCGGCGCGCCCTGGAGCGTGGCGTCGACAAGCTCGCGAACACGGTGAAGGTGACGCTGGGGCCCAAGGGCCGCTACGTCGTGCTGGACAAGAAGTGGGGCGCCCCGACCATCACCAACGACGGTGTCACCGTCGCCCGTGAGGTCGAGCTGGACGACCCGTTCGAGAACCTCGGCGCGCAGCTGGCCAAGGAGGTCGCCACCAAGACGAACGACGTCGCCGGTGACGGGACCACCACCGCCACGGTGCTGGCCCAGGCGCTCGTGCACGAGGGCCTGCGGGCCGTCGCGGCCGGGGTCAACCCGATGGGCCTGAAGAAGGGCATCGAGGCTGCCGTCGAGGCCGTCTCCGCCCGGCTGATCGAGACCGCTCGCCCGGTCGACGACAAGGGCGACATGGCCCACGTCGCCACCATCTCCGCCCGGGACGCCGAGATCGGCGGCCTGATCGCGGACGCCTTCGACAAGGTCGGCAAGGACGGTGTGATCACCGTCGAGGAGTCGAACACCTTCGGCACCGAGCTCGAGTTCACCGAGGGCATGCAGTTCGACAAGGGCTTCATCTCGCCGTACTTCATCACCGACGCCGAGGCCGGCGAAGCGGTGCTGGACGACCCGTACATCCTGATCAGCCAGAACAAGATCTCCGCCGTCGCGGACCTCCTGCCGCTGCTGGAGAAGGTCGTGCAGTCGGGCAAGACGCTGCTGATCATCGCCGAGGACGTCGAGGCCGAGGCCCTGTCGACCCTGGTGGTCAACAAGATCCGCGGCAACTTCACCTCCGTCGCCGTCAAGGCGCCGGGCTTCGGCGACCGCCGTAAGGCGATGCTGGAGGACCTGGCCGCGCTGACCGGCGCGCAGGTGATCGCTCCCGAGGTCGGGCTGAAGCTCGACCAGGTCGGCCTCGAGGTGCTCGGCACCGCGCGGCGGATCGTCGTGAGCAAGGACAACACCACCGTTGTCGAGGGCGCCGGCAAGTCCGACGAGATCGAGGCCCGGGTCAACCAGATCAAGGCCGAGATCGAGCGCACCGACTCCGACTGGGACCGCGAGAAGCTGCAGGAGCGGCTGGCCAAGCTGGCCGGTGGCGTCTGCGTGATCAAGGTCGGCGCGGCCACCGAGGTCGAGCTGAAGGAGAAGAAGCACCGCATCGAGGACGCCGTCTCGGCGACCCGTGCGGCGATCGAGGAGGGCATCGTCGCCGGTGGCGGCTCCGCTCTCGTCCACGCCGCCTCGGTGCTGGAGGACGGCCTGGGCCTGGAGGGCGACGAGCTCGCCGGCGTCCGGATCGTTCGCAAGTCGGTGGTCGAGCCGCTGCGCTGGATCGCCGAGAACGGTGGTTACGAGGGGTACGTCGTGACCGCCAAGGTGGCCGAGCTCGAGGTCGGCAGCGGCTTCAACGCCGCCACCGGTGAGTACGGCGACCTGCTCGCGCAGGGTGTTCTCGACCCGGTCAAGGTGACCCGTTCCGCGCTGGCCAACGCCGGCTCGATCGCGGCCCTGCTCCTCACCACGGAGACCCTGGTCGTCGACAAGCCCGAGGAAGAAGAGCCCGCGGCGGCCGGTCACGGTCACGGCCACGGTCACTGATTCCTCGCACCACCCCGTAGTACGCCAACCGCCCGGCAGGTCCTCGGACCCGCCGGGCGGTTGTGTTTCCCGGCCCACCCGGTCGTCCACCCTGTGGATACCCGGGGGTAGTGACAGGTTGTAATGAAAAATGCTCAGTGATCACGAATTGCCACTAGGCAGCGCGGCGTCCGAGCCGTAGCATCTTGCAGGCTGACCGGTCCGACACGAGGGGGCGAGGGGTGACCGAGGTACGAATGCCGCACACCCACGACCGGGTCGAGCTCAGGGATCTGGCCGCGCTGGCGGCCGGTGGGGATCCGGGGGCTCTGAACGATCTGCTCACCAGGGTGCGCGCGGTCGCACACCGTTACGTGCGCTCCCGCCTGTGGACCTATCCGGGCGGGGCCGACATGGTCGACGACGTGGCGCAGGAGGTCTGTGTCGCCGTGTTCGGCGCGCTCGGGCGCTACCGCGACGAGGGACGCCCGTTCGAGGCGTTCGTGTACGGGATCGCGGCCCGCAAGGTCGCCGACGCCCAGCGGGCGTTCGCGGTCGCGGACCTGTCGACGCCGGACCTTCCGGACGGGGCCGACGAGTCCCCGACGCCGGAGGAGCACGCGGTCAGACACTCCGAGGTCCAGCACATCGTGGGCCTGCTGGAGAGATTGCCGGAGAAACTGCGGGAGATCCTGCGGCTCCGGGTGGTTGCGGGGATGTCAGCCGAGGAGACCGGCCGGGCACTGGGGATGACACCGGGGGCGGTGAGGGTCGCACAGCATCGGGCGTTGAACACGCTCAGGGGGTTTGTGGGGCATGAGGCAGAGCAGGAAAGAGGAGCAGGGGAGGAGCGACATGGCTGAGCGCTTTGATTTAGACGCGATCGAAGCCGATGATGCGCTGCTCGACCTGCTCGCAGCCGGTGGGGAGTCCGCGTGGGAGGCGGGCGAGCACGACCCGACCCTGAAGCTGCTGGCCGATCTTCGGCTGGCGGTCGAGGTCGAGGGCGAGCTCCCGGTGGAGACGATCGACGACCCGGAGAGCTTCCTGGCCCGCTGCGCGGCGCTGAACCCGGTCACCGATCCGTTCACCCGCAAGATCGCCGCCCGCGGTCTGGCCGTCGGTGTCGCCGCGGTGGCGGCGCTGTCGGTGTCGGGAGTCGCGGCCGCCGTCAACGGCGACCCGCTGGCGCCGTACGAGAAGATCGTCGAGAAGGTCGTCGAGCAGCTGCGGCCGCAGACCAGCTTCCCGCAGGAGAAGCTCGACGGCATGCCGATCGTCGACAAGTCGAAGATCGTCAAGGTCGCCAAGGACTACAAGGAAAAGGTCCAGCAGCAGAACGAGGACGAGGCCCGCAAGGAAGAGAAGCGGTGGACCGATCCGCTCGCGCTCGGGCTGACCGAGCTCGAGACGGTGATGCCGAAGCCGCCGCTGGCCCGGCCCGAGCCGCCGAAGGTGGACATCAAGGCCGGCACCCGCGACCCGCTGCTGCCGGTGGTCGAGCCGACCGACGACAAGCCGGTCGACAAGCCGACCACTCCGGTGGACGAGCCGATCGACGAGCCGACGGACAAGCCGAGCGACCCGCCGCCGACGACACCGGTGGACGAGCCGACCGAGCCGCCGCCGACCACGCCGAGCGACCCGCCGCCGACCGAGCCGACCGACCAGCCGACGAGCGAGCCGACCGACGGTGGCGGCAACAACGGCCAGACGGGCGAGAGCGGCGAGACGCCGGGCTCGGACCCGACCACGGTGCCGAGCGAGGGCTCTGGCGAGACCGGTACGCCGGGCGGCCAGACCGGAGTCGGTGACGGGGAGACCCAGCAGCCGGGCGCCGGTGACACCAAGGGCGACACCAAGCCGGAGGACCAGCCGGCCGGTGACCAGACCGACGGGACGGGCGACCAGACCGGCGGTTCGGCGGACTCCAAGCCGGTCGACCAGCCGGCCGAGGACACCAAGCCCGCGGACCAGCCGGCCGACGACACCAAGCCGGCCCTGCCGCCGGAGACGCCGGCCGAGCCGACCCGCCTCGAGCAGTACGTGAACAAGCAGCTGCAGGCCAACGCCAAGCACTCCAACGGGCAGTACTCGCTGGGCTGGGCCAAGCAGCAGTACGCCAAGGGCAAGCACTCGAACGGCCAGTACGTCGAGGGCAAGCACGCCGCGTTCGAGCGGGCCCACGGCTCGATGAACCCGGTGACGCTGCGCCAGATCCTCTGGGTCCTGAACCACCCCACCGGTCGCTGAGTCCGCTCGACCCGGTCCCCCTCACAGGAGGCGGGACCGGGGTCAGGCGGGTGAACGGATCTCCCCGGCGGCGCCACGAGGCCGGGGCCGGGGAGGTCGTCCACGGACCACGGTTGTCCACAGCACGGCGGGACCGATGCGAGGCGACGGCGCCGGGCGGCATACCATGGTGTCCCGTTCTCGCCGTGCAAAGGTGCCTGCAACCCTCATGGACATCACCCCCTCCGGAGTTCCCGACAAGTTCGCCGTACTCGGTCTGACCTTCGACGACGTGCTGCTGCAGCCCAACGAGTCCGACGTGATCCCGTCGGAGGCGGTCACCAGGTCCCGGGTCAGCCGCAACATCGAGGTGAACATCCCGCTGCTGTCCAGCGCGATGGACACCGTCACCGAGGCCCGGATGGCGATCGCGATGGCCCGCCAGGGTGGTCTCGGCGTGCTGCACCGCAACCTCTCGATCGAGGACCAGGCCCAGCAGGTCGACCTGGTCAAGCGCTCGGAGTCCGGCATGATCGCGCAGCCGATCACGATCGGCCCGGACGCGACCATCGGTGAGGCCGACGCGCTCTGCGGCCAGTACCGGATCTCCGGTGTCCCGGTCGTCGACGACGCCGGCGTCCTGGTCGGCATCGTCACCAACCGTGACATGCGCTTCGAGACCAGCCAGGACCGCCCGGTCCGCGAGGTGATGACCAAGCAGCCGCTGATCCTCGGCAAGCAGGGCATCTCCGCGGACGACGCGATGGCGCTGCTGAGCAAGCACAAGGTCGAGAAGCTGCCGCTGGTCGACGACGCCGGCAAGCTGACCGGCCTGATCACGCTGAAGGACTTCGTCAAGCGCGACCAGTTCCCGCTGTCCACCAAGGACGAGACCGGCCGGCTGCGTGTCGGTGGCGCGATCGGCTTCTTCGGCGAGGCGTACAAGCGGGCGATGACGCTGGTCGAGGCCGGCGTGGACCTGCTCGTGGTGGACACCGCGCACGGTCACTCGCAGTCCCAGCTGGAGATCATCCGCAAGCTCAAGGCCGACCCGGCCACCCGCGGCGTCGACGTCGTCGGCGGCAACGTCGGCACCCGGGCCGGTGCCCAGGCGCTGGTCGACGCCGGCGCGGACGGCGTGAAGGTCGGCGTCGGACCGGGCTCGATCTGTACGACGCGTGTCGTGTCCGGCGTCGGCGTCCCGCAGGTGACCGCGATCTACGAGGCGTCCCTGGCCTGCAAGCCGGCCGGTGTCCCGGTGATCGGCGACGGCGGCCTGCAGTACTCCGGTGACATCGCCAAGGCGCTCGTCGCCGGCGCGGACACCGTGATGCTGGGCTCGCTGCTGGCCGGTTGCGAGGAGTCGCCGGGCGACCTGGTGTTCATCAACGGCAAGCAGTTCAAGGCCTACCGCGGGATGGGATCGCTGGGCGCGATGCAGTCCGGCGGCCTGCGCAAGTCGTACTCCAAGGACCGGTACTTCCAGAGCGACGTCGGCAGCGACGAGAAGCTGATCGCCGAGGGCGTCGAGGGCCAGGTCCCGTACCGGGGCCCGCTGGCCGCGGTCGCGCACCAGCTGATCGGTGGCCTGCGCCAGTCGATGTGGTACACCGGCGCCCGCACCGTCGCCGAGCTCCAGGACAAGGGCCGCTTCGTCCGGATCACCTCGGCCGGCCTGCAGGAGTCGCACCCGCACGACATCCAGATGACGGTCGAGGCGCCGAACTACTCCGGCCGCTGACCTCCGCCTGCAACCCGTTAGGAAGACCACCAGATGACCGAGATCGAGATCGGCCGGGCCAAGCGCGGCCGGCAGGCGTACGCGTTCGACGACATCGCGATCGTGCCGTCGCGCCGGACCCGGGACCCCGAGGAGGTCTCGGTCGCCTGGCAGATCGACGCGTACCGGTTCGAGCTGCCGATCCTGGCCGCGCCGATGGACTCGGTGATGTCGCCGGCCACCGCGATCGCGATCGGCAAGGCCGGCGGTCTCGGGGTGCTGAACCTGGAAGGCCTGTGGACGCGGTTCGAGGACCCGACCTCGCTGCTCGAGGAGATCGTCACCCTCGACCGTGAGCAGGCGACCACCCGGCTGCAGGAGATCTACTCGGCGCCGATCAAGCCCGAGCTGATCTCCCAGCGGGTGCAGGAGATCCGCGACTCCGGAGTCACCGTCGCCGGGGCGCTGTCGCCGCAGCGGACCAAGCAGTTCGCCAAGCACGTGGTGGACTCCGGCGTCGACCTGTTCGTCATTCGCGGTACGACGGTCTCGGCCGAGCACGTCTCCGGTCAGGCCGAGCCGCTGAACCTGAAGCAGTTCATCTACGACCTCGACGTCCCGGTGATCGTCGGCGGTTGTGCGACCCACCAGGCCGCGCTGCACCTGATGCGGACCGGCGCCGCCGGCGTGCTGGTCGGCTTCGGTGGTGGCGCCGCGCACACGACCCGCAAGGTGCTCGGTGTGGCGGTGCCGATGGCGTCCGCGGTGGCCGATGTCGCTGCGGCTCGCCGGGACTACATGGACGAGTCCGGCGGCCGGTACGTGCACGTCATCGCCGACGGCTCGGTCGGCCGGTCCGGCGACGTCGCGAAGGCGATCGCCTGCGGCGCCGACGCGGTGATGGTCGGCTCGCCGCTGGCCCGCGCGAGCGACGCTCCCGGTGGCGGTTTCCACTGGGGCGCCGAGGCGTGGCACGCGGACCTCCCGCGCGGCGAGCGCGTCGAGGTCGGCGTCACGGGCACGATGGAGCAGATCCTGTTCGGCCCGTCCTGGGTCCCGGACGGCACGATGAACCTGGTCGGTGCGCTCAAGCGCGCGATGGCGACGACGGGCTACACGGAGCTCAAGGAGTTCCAGCGGGTCGAGGTCGTCGTCGGGTGACCACCGGCGTCCTGCTGCTGCACGGCTCCAGCGGTACGCCGGATGTCGGCAGGGCGCGGGTCCTGGAGGCGGCGGGGTACGACGTGCTCGCGCCGACGTGGTTCGACGCGCGGGTCAGCGAGGTCCCGCTGGAGTCGTTCCCGCTGGACGAGTTGGCGGCTCGCAACGACCGGCTGGTCGTGATGGGCACGTCGTTCGGTGCCGAGGCGGCTCTGCTGCTCGGCACCGTGGACGACCGGATCGACGTGGTGGTGGCGCAGGCGCCGTCGGCGTACGTCTGGGCCTGGATCGAGGACGGCGTACAGACCTCGCACTGGAGTTGGCAGGGCAAGCCGCTGCCGTTCGTCCCGTTCGACCTGGACTGGGAGCCGGCCGACGATCCGCCCGCGTTCGTCGACGGCTACCGGCAGCGGTTGCGGAGGTTCGCCGCCGAGGCGAAGGACGCGGAGATCCCGGCCGAGCGGTTCCGGGGTGAGCTGTTGCTGCTGGCCGGTGGTGACGACCAGGTCTGGCCGTCGGTGGAGTTCGCCGAACACCTCGTGGCTCGGCGCGGTTCGCTGGTTACCGAGGTGCTGGTGTCGGAGCGGGCCGGCCACCGGTTGATCCTGCCGGGGGAGCAGCCGAAGAACGCCGGGCAGCAGATGGCCCGGGGTGGCAGCGACGAGGCGGACCGGGCGTTCGGCGTACAGGCTTGGCCACACATTCTGAGGCTTGTCGAGGGTAGAGGCGTGGACTCGCCGTTCGTGAGGTGAGACACCTGTGGCGGCTGCTCGCGAGTTGGGGGGTTCTGGAAGGATTGAGCTATGGGACTGTTCAGCCGCCGCACCGAAGCCGACAACGTCGCTCTCGCCGCTGCGCGGGCGCAACTAGCCCCGGAGGACGTCGACCAGGTCCGCTTCCTGCTGACCACGCGCAAGAGCGTGTTCGCGGTGAAGTACGTGATGGAGCGGACCGGCTCGGAACTCAAGCACGCCAAGGAATTGGTCGACGACATCCGCCTCGGCCGCTTCGTGCCGCCGGTCACCGGTACGCCGGTCGTCCGCCTGCCCGGCACCAACCTGGCCGAGCGCACCCGGGCCCTCAAGGCGTCGGGTGAGTTGCATCAGGCAACTGCTTTGGTGGTCAGTGAGACCGGCATGACCGAAGCCGAAGCGGGCCTCTTCGTCGGCGCCCTCAAGCCCGAACTGCAGGACTGAGAAGCGACCCTCAGATCTGCAGTTGAGCCGCGGCCTCGTGGGCGTGTTGTGAGGCCAGGAAGTCGCCCTTGGCGGCCAGTAGGTCGCCGTGGTGGCGGTAGCAGGAGCCGGCCAGGTCGGCGACCTCGACGTTGCTCGTCGTGAAGGGGATCAGCGCGGTCGCGACCTCCGCGCTCCAGCCGGCGAGGTCCAGCGCCATCTCGGTCTGGCCGGCCGCGTGGTACGCCTCGGAGATGTCCAGCAACAGCCGCGCCCAGATCGGCGCGTAGGTGCTGGTCTCGTAGCGCATCCGCTGCGACTCGCGCTCCGACGAGATCGCGAACAGGTAGTGCGCCTCCAGGCCGAGCGTCAGCGCGGTCTCCGCGTCGTGCGCGAGCAGCGGGCGGACCAGCTCGGCCAGCTCGGTGGCGCGGACGCACGCCGACTCCGGGTCGGTCCGCCCGGACACGGTCGCGAGCGTCATCCCCGGCGCGGGCTCGCTCAGCGCCAGCAGCCGGTAGTACTGCTCGAACGGCCCGAGCTTGATCTCGGCCGTCTCCAGCGCGGTCCGCAGCGACGGCGGGATGCCGCGGTCGAGCTCGTCGACGACACGCTGCGCGGCCTCCTCATCCGTGGCGAACGCCGTCCGCAGGCAGTTCTCGCCCTCGAGGACCCGGCCGACCTGGTTGAGGTGGCGGCCCTTGCGCGCGAGCGCGGCGACCAGCGTGCGCAGGTCGGTCGCCGATTCGGAGTCGGCGAGCGTGTCCGCCGTACTGAGTCCGATCTCGTCGGCCTCCAGAGCCAGGTCGAGCCGGCTCTCCGCGGCGTGGATGTCGGCCGAGACGGCCGTCGCCGAGCACAGGTAGCGCGCGTACGACAGCGACTGGGCGCTCTCGTTGATCTGACCGGCCAGCTGCAGGAACAGCTGCACGGCCGCGTCAGCAGAGGCGACGGCCAGGTCCGGGTCGCCGTACCGGCGCAGGATCAGCGCGTTCATCGCCAGCACCCGGGCGAAGTCCGGCTGGTGGTGCAGGCTGTCCGGACCGCCGACGAGCTGGCCGTACGCGATCACCGCGCCGTCCATCTCCAGTACGGCGGTAGCGCCCCAGCCGCGGTGGGCCTGGGTCATCGCGCGCCGGGCGCGGACGTCGGCCAGGAACGAGGTCGCGTCCAGTACGCCGGCGTCGCTCAGCTCGGTGTAACCCAGCTGGGCCTCGTGCAGCGCGGCCAGCGCCTCCTCGTGATGACCTGAGGCGTTCAGCGAGCCCGCCAGCTCGTACTGCGTGGCCGCCATCAGGTGCTTGGCCTCGTAGTGGTCCGGCCGGTCACTGGCCCGCTCCCGGGCCAGCTCGATCACCCGTTGCTGGTAGGGCCCGGCCTCGTCGGCGCGGCCCTCCTCGATCAGCACCTGGGCGGTCTGCAGCGCCTCACCGAGCTCGTCCTCAGGAGGCGTCCAAAGCCCCCCGCTGTCCACCATCTTGACGTTCCACCCCTTCGCTGACTCAACGGATCACCTTAGTGCCAACCGCAGTGATCCACCTCACCCCGACCCCGTGAGTCCGTGCCACTGGCGCGGTACTGACACATCTGATTACCCACAGGTAGCCTGGGGAGATGAGCGAGCAGACCTCGATCCCCGCGGACCCCGAGCTGGACCCGACCGCGTCCTGGGCCACCGACCAGTCGGTCGTGCGGCGGTTGACCGGGCTGCTGCGGGCCACGGCAGGCACCCGTACGTCGTACGCGCCGGCCACCGGGCAACCGGTCGCCGAGCTGCCGCTGTCCAGTGCGGACGACGTGGTCGCCGCGATCCGCTCCGCCCGGCGTACGCAGCGCAGCTGGAAGGGCACGTCGCTGGCCGACCGGGCCGCGATCCTGCTGCGCTACCACGACCTGGTGCTCGACCACCGCCACGAGCTGGTCGACCTGGTCATCCTGGAGTCCGGCAAGGCCCGCAAGCAGGCGTTCGAGGAGGTCGCGCACGTCGCGCTGACCGCCCGGTACTACGCGCGCAAGGCGACCGAGCTGCTCGGGCCGCAGCGCAAGCTCGGCATGTTCCCGGTGCTGACCCGGGCCGAGCAGCGCTTCGTGCCGAAGGGCGTCGTCGGGATCATCTCGCCCTGGAACTACCCGCTGACGATGGCGATGTCCGACGGCCTGCCCGCCGTACTGGCCGGGAACGCGGTCGTGCTCAAGCCGGACAGCCAGACCCCGCTGACCGCGCTGCGGGCGGTCGAGCTGCTGCACGAGGCCGGGCTGCCGCGCGACGCCTGGCAGGTCGTGAACGGCGACGGCCCGACCGTCGGCGGCGCGATCATCCAGAACGTCGACTACGTCTGCTTCACCGGCTCGACCAAGACCGGCCGGCTGGTCGCCAAGCAGGCCGGTGAGCGGCTGATCGGCGCCAGCCTCGAGCTCGGCGGCAAGAACCCGATGCTCGTCCTGCGCGACGCCGACGTGCACCGCGCCGCCGAGGGCGCTGTCCGGGCCTGCTTCAACAGCGGCGGCCAGCTCTGCGTCTCGATGGAACGCCTGTACGTCGCCGACCAGATCTACGACGCCTTCGTCACCGCGTTCCTCGACCGGGTGAAGAAGCTGAAGCTCTCGGCCGGCACCGGCTGGGACGTCGACATGGGGTCGCTGATCTCGAAGGCCCAGCTGGAGACGGTCAGTCGGCACGTCGACGACGCCAAGGCGAAGGGCGCCGTCGTACTGGCCGGTGGCAAGGCGCGGCCGGATCTCGGCCCGCTGTTCTACGAGCCGACCGTGCTGTCCGGCGTGACGCCGGAGATGGAGTGCTTCGACAACGAGACCTTCGGGCCGGTCGTGTCGCTGTACCGGTTCTCCGACGAGTCCGAGGCGATCGAGCGGGCCAACGAGGGCGAGTACGGGCTGAACGCCAGCGTCTGGACCCGCGACGGCCGCCGCGGCCGCGCGATCGCCGCTCAGCTGGTGGCCGGCACGGTCAACGTGAACGAGGGCTACGCGGCCACGTTCGGCTCGATCGACACCCCGATGGGCGGGATGCGGTCGTCCGGCCTCGGCCGTCGCCAGGGTGTCGAGGGCATTCGCCGGTACGTCGACCCGCAGGCGATCGCGACCCAGCGGGTGGTGCCCATCGCCCCCTCGCACGGGCTCAGCGACGAGACGTACGCCGAAGTGATGACCACGGCGCTCCGGCTCCTGAAGAAGCTGGGCCGGGCCTGAGATGAGCTTCGACCACGACGTCGTGATCATCGGCTCCGGCTTCGGCGGGAGCGTCAGCGCGCTCCGGCTGACCGAGAAGGGCTACAAGGTCGCCGTCCTGGAGGCGGGCGCGCGGTTCGACGACGCCGGGTTCGCGAAGAACTCCTGGGACAAGAACCGGTTCCTGTTCGCCCCGAAGCTCGGCTGGTACGGGATCCAGCGGATCAGCGCGCTGCGGGACGTGATCATCCTGTCCGGCGCGGGCGTCGGCGGCGGCAGCCTGGTCTACGCCAACACCCTGTACGAGCCGCTGCCGGCGTTCTACACCGACCGCCAGTGGGCGCACATCACCGACTGGAAGTCCGAGCTCGCGCCGTACTACGACCAGGCCAAGCGGATGCTGGGCGTCACGACGTACCCGCACTTCACCCCGGCCGACGAGGTGATGAGGCAGGTCGCCGACGACCTGGGCGTGGGGGACACCTTCCACCCGACGCCGGTCGGGGTGTTCTTCGGCGAGCCCGGGGTCGAGGTGGAGGACCCGTACTTCGGCGGCGCCGGTCCGCGGCGGAGCGGCTGTATCGACTGCGGCGAGTGCATGACCGGGTGCCGGCACAACGCGAAGAACACGCTGACCAAGAACTACCTGTACCTGGCCGAGAAGGCCGGCGCGCAGGTCTTCCCGATGACCACGGTGACGTCGGTCGAGCCGCTGCCCGGCGGTGGCTACGCGGTCGAGACCCGCCGTACGTCGAACCGCAAGCTCACCCGCAGGTTCACCGCCGAGCAGGTGGTCTTCGCGGCGTCCGCGCTCGGGACGGCGAAGCTGCTGCACCGGCTGCGCGACGAGGGCAAGCTGCCGAAGGTGTCGAAACGGATCGGTGTCCTGACCCGGACGAACTCCGAATCGTTGCTGGGAGCAATCGCCGGGGACCGGTCGGTGGACTACAGCCGCGGCGTCGCGATCACGTCGTCGTTCCACCCCGATGACATCACCCACATCGAGCCGGTCCGGTACGGCAAGGGCAGCAACGCGATGTCGCTGCTGCAGACCGTGCTGACCGACGGCGACGGCGACCGGCCGCGCTGGCGGACCTGGCTGCGGGAGCTGGGCGTGCAGCGGAAGAACATCCGTCGCCTGTACGACCTGAAGCACTGGTCGGAGCGGACCGTGATCGCGCTGGTGATGCAGACCGCGGACAACTCGATCACGACGTTCGGCAAGCGGGACCGGTTCGGTCGCTGGCGGCTGACGTCGAAGCAGGGGCACGGCGCCCCGAACCCGTCGTGGATCCCGGTCGCGAACCAGGTGGTCCGGCGGATGGCGACGATCATGCGCGGGACGCCGGGCGGGACGATCGGTGAGCCGTTCAACGTGCCGATGACCGCGCACTTCATCGGCGGCTGCGCGATCGGTGACTCGGCGGAGACGGGTGTGGTGGACGCGTTCCACCGGGTCTACGGGTACGACGGGCTGCACATCGTGGACGGGTCGACGATCTCGGCGAACCTGGGCGTGAACCCGTCGCTGACGATCACGGCGCAGGCGGAGCGGGCGCTCGCGTTCTGGCCGAACAAGGGGCAGGTGGATCCGCGGCCGGCTGTCGGTACGCCGTACGAGCGGGTGGCGGCGGTCGCGCCGGGTAATCCAGTCGTACCTGTCGATGCGCCCGGCGCATTGCGCTTGCCGATTGTGGACATCACGCATCCTGTGACGAAACCGTAACGCCACAACAATGTGAAAAACCCTCAGTTGCGGTGAATTCCGCAGCTGAGGGTTTGTGTTTACTGCCGTAAAAGGGAGCAGGTCCCTCGGGAACGTTTCCGCCCAAATCGTTTCCCGAGGGACCCACTCAAGCCGGGGTGAGGCGCCCGGCGCTTTGGGATCGGGTCACCAACCACAGCTGGCGACCCGAGCTCATGAACCCCACTCTACATCCGATTCCTGGAGTTTCGAGCTGCTGCGAATGAATGTGATCACTCTGCGTGCTGTTCGTAATACTCTGGGTTTCGGAGCGGCGGTCTCCTTGCGGTGACCGCCTCTGCACACATCAACGAGCCCGTCTACAAGGGGTTACGAGGTTCCCCAAAAACTTTTCCGGCTTTCTTCCGGCCGGCGTGACGCCCCTCGCAGTGCTGGTCGGCAGGGCTGGCCTACTGTGACCGCATGATCCTCGACGTCGCCCGTGAGCAGGTCCTTGGCCGTGGTGTCGGTCTGAACCAGGAGCAGCTGGTGGAGGTGCTGCGGTCGCCGGACGACCAGCTGGCCGACCTGCTGGCGCTGGCGCACGACGTCCGCGTGAAGTGGTGCGGTGAGGAGGTCGAGGTCGAGGGGATCATCTCCCTGAAGACCGGCGGCTGCCCCGAGGACTGCCACTTCTGCTCCCAGTCCGGCCAGTTCACCTCCCCGGTCCGCGCGGTCTGGCTGAACATCCCCGAGCTGGTCGAGGCGGCCAAGGAGACGGCCAAGACCGGGGCGAGTGAGTTCTGCATCGTGGCCGCCGTCCGAGGTCCGGACGCGCGGCTGATGTCCCAGGTGAAGGCCGGCATCGAGGCGATCAACGCCGAGGTCGACATCAACATCGCCTGCTCGCTCGGCATGCTCAGCCAGGAGCAGGTCGACGAGCTGCGCGCGATGGGCGTGCACCGGTACAACCACAACCTCGAGTCGGCCCGCTCGTACTTCGGCGACGTGGTCACCACGCACTCCTTCGAGGAGCGCTGGGAGACCTGCGTGATGGTCAAGGAGTCCGGCATGGAGCTGTGCTGCGGCGGCCTGGTCGGGATGGGCGAGACGCTGGAGCAGCGGGCCGAGCTGGCCGCCCAGCTGGCCGAGCTGGAGCCGCACGAGGTCCCGCTGAACTTCCTGAACCCGCGGCCGGGCACGCCGTTCGGGGACATGGAGGTGATGGACGGCAAGGACGCGCTGCGCACCATCGCGGCGTTCCGGCTGGCGATGCCGAAGACGATCCTGCGGTACGCCGGGGGCCGCGAGCTGACCCTGGGCGACCTGGGCACCCGCGAGGGCCTGCTCGGCGGCATCAACGCGGTCATCGTCGGCAACTACCTGACCACCCTGGGCCGTCCGGCGACCGCCGACCTGGACCTGCTGGCCGAGCTGAAGATGCCGGTGAAGGAACTCCAGAAGACGCTATGACGCTTGGGTACTGCGGCCACTGTGGCCGGGAGCTGACCGCCGGCGGTCACGAGAGCTGCCGTACGGCGCTGTCGATGGAGCCGCCGCGCTACTGCGACCAGTGCAAGCGGCGGATGGTCGTGCAGGTCCACCCGATGGGCTGGACCGCCCGCTGCTCGGTGCACGGTGAGATCCATGAGTGACCTGCTGCGGCAGGACGCCGTACTGCTGTGGCACCCGTACGCCTCGCTGACCGAGCCGTCGCCGACGCGGCTGGTCACCGGTGCTTCCGGCGTACGACTGACGCTGGACGACGGTGCCGGCGGTTCGGTCGAGGCGATCGACGCGATGGCGTCGTGGTGGTGCATGATCCACGGCTACCGGAACCCGGTGCTGGACGCCGCGCTGCGGGAGCAGATCGACTCGTTCAGCCACGTGATGTTCGGCGGCCTCACCCATGAGCCGGCGGTCCGGCTGGGGGAGCGGCTGGTCGAGATCACGCCGGAGCCCCTGCGGCACGTGTTCTTCTGCGACTCCGGCTCGGTGTCGGTCGAGGTCGCGCTGAAGCTGGCGCTGCAGTACCAGGTCGCGCGGGGCTTCACCGGTCGGACGAGGATGCTGACGGTGCGCGGCGGGTACCACGGCGACACGTTCGCGCCGATGAGTGTGTGCGACCCGGTCAACGGGATGCACTCGCTGTTCACCGGCGCGCTGAAGGAGCAGGTGTTCGGTCCGCAGCCTCCGGCCGGGTTCGACCGGCCTGCTGACGATGCGGAGTACCTGGCCTGGGCCGAGGCGATGCGGGCGCTGGCGGCGCAGCACCGGGACGAGGTGGCGGCGATCGTCGTCGAGCCGATCCTGCAGGGCGCCGGTGGCATGTACCCGTACAGCCCGGCCTGCCTGCGGCTGCTGCGCGAGCTGGCTGACGAGTACGGGTTCCTGCTGATCCTGGACGAGATCGCTACGGGCTTCGGCCGTACCGGCACGCTGTTCGCGTCGGAACACGCAGGAGTCGCCCCGGACATCCTCTGCGTGGGCAAGGCGCTCACCGGCGGCTACCTGTCGATGGCAGCCACGCTCTGTACGACGGACGTCGCGCGGACGGTGTCGGGCGGTCCCGGCGGTGCGCTGATGCACGGACCGACCTTCATGGCGAACCCGCTGGCCTGTGCGGTCGCCCTCGCGAGCATCGACCTGCTGCTGGCGTCGGACTGGTCTGCTGAGGTCTCACGCATCTCTGCTGGGCTGTCGGCTGGTCTGGCACCGGCTGCTGCGCTGCCGGGGGTGAAGGACGTGCGGGTGCTTGGCGCGGTCGGCGTTGTGCAGCTGGGTGGTCCGGTGGACCTGCCGCGGATGACGGAGGCTGTACTGCGGCGTGGTGTGTGGGTGAGGCCGTTCCGCGATCTGGTGTACACGATGCCGCCGTACGTGTGCACGGACGAGGAGATCGCGACGATCGCCGGCGCGATCACCGAAGCCATTGCCGAGGGCAACTGATGTCGGACGGACTGCTCGCGCGGTGGCTGGCGCCGCTCGCCGCGGACCGGGATGAGCGTGGGCTGACGCGCCGGCTGCGGCCCCGCGCGGCCGGGGACGATCTGATCGACCTGGCGGGCAACGACTACTTGGGGCTGGCTCGCGATCCTCGGGTGGTGGAGGCCGCGGTGGCCGCCGTCCGCGAGTGGGGCGCCGGTGCGACCGCGTCTCGCCTGGTCACTGGTACCACGGCGCTGCATGCTGAGCTGGAGTCCTCACTGGCTGCGTACACCGGGCACGAGGCCGGGCTGGCCTTCTCGTCCGGCTACCTGGCCAACCTCGGCGTCGTCACCGCACTGGGTGGCGCCGAGACGCTGGTGGTTTCCGACGCCCACGTCCACGCCTCACTCGTCGATGCCTGCCGCCTGTCCCGCTCGCGGGTCGAGATCGTGCCGCACAACGACGTGGAAGCAGTCGGCAAAGCCCTTGCCAACCGCAACGAGCTGCACGCACTGGTCCTGGTCGAGTCCGTCTACAGCGTGCTCGGCGACGTAGCTCCGCTGACCGCGCTCGCCGCTACCGCTCTGGAGTACGACGCCGTCCTGCTGGTCGACGAAGCCCACGGGGTCGGAGTCGTGGGTCAGGGCCGTGGCGGCGTCGCAGCGGCCGGCCTGGCCGGGCTGGACCATGTTGTCGTCACCGTCACGCTGTCGAAGGCGCTGGCCAGCCAGGGCGGCGTAGTGCTCGGCCCAGCGGTACTGCGCGAGCACCTGGTCAACCGAGCCCGGTCCTTCATCTTCGACACCGGCCTGAACCCAGCAGCCTGCGCGGCAGCCCTGGCGGCGCTGCGGATCCTCACCGACGAGCCGACCCGGCCGGACTCCATCCACACAACCGCTCGTCGGCTAGCTGACGAGTGCGGCGTGACGCCGTCGGCCGGGGCGGTCGTCTCCGTCCCGATGCCTGGTCCGCGCGAGGCGGTCCGGGCTGCTGAGCTCTGCCTCGCGCACGGCGTACGGGTGGGCAGTTTCCGGCCGCCCTCGGTGCCGGACGGCATCAGCCGTCTCCGTCTGACCGCTCGGGCCGGACTGGCAGCCGCTGAACTCGACCACGCCTGCCACACCATCACCACAGCTATCCAGGAGGTCTCGTGACCGTCCTCATCGTCACCGGGACCGACACCGGGGTCGGCAAGACCGTCGTCACCGCTGCACTGGCGGCGACTGCACCCGGCAGCGTCGCGGTGATGAAGCCCGCGCAGACCGGAGTGACAGCTGACGAGCCGGGTGACCTGCAGGACATCCAGCGCCTCACCGGGCTGACCGACCTGCACGAGGGAGTCCGGCTGCTCGACCCGCTGGCTCCCACGACGGCAGGCCGCAGGCAGGGGCTCGCGCTGCCGTCCATCGACACCCACGCCAAGGCGATCGACGACCTGGCGGCCGACCACGACCTCGTACTGGTCGAAGGCGCTGGGGGAGTGCTGGTCGGGCTGGACGAGGACGGCCACGACCTGGCCGACCTGGCCGCCCTGCTGACAGTCCCGTTCGCATTCGTCGTGGTCTGCCGGGCCGGACTCGGCACGCTGAACCACACCGGCCTCACAGTCGAGGCCCTGCGCACCCGGCAGCTCCCGATCGCCGGCCTGGTCATCGGTTCCTGGCCGGACGAGCCGGACCTGGCCGAGCAGTGCAACGCCGACGACCTGCCCGCGACCACCGGCGTACCGGTCCTGGGCCGGATTCCGGCCGGTGCCGGGCAGCTGGACCGGGAGGCGTTCAGGGCGGCGGCCGACAGGTGGATTACAGCCCCGCTGACCTGCACCGATACCCTCTAGGCGTGACTGATCATGACCTGGTTCTCGTTGTCGACTTCGGGGCGCAGTACGCGCAGCTGATCGCCCGCCGGGTGCGCGAGGCGAAGGTGTACTCCGAGATCGTGCCGCACTCGATGGCCGTCGAGGAGATGCTCGAGCGCAAGCCGAAGGCGATCATCCTGTCCGGCGGGCCGCAGTCGGTGTACGCCGAGGGCGCGCCGCGGGTGGACTCGTCGCTGTTCGACGCAGGCGTCCCGGCGTTCGGGATCTGCTACGGGTTCCAGGCGATGGCGCAGACGCTGGGCGGCGACGTCCGCAAGACCGGGCTGCGCGAGTTCGGCCGGACGCCGGTCACGGTGGGCGACGCCGGCACGCTGCTGGCCGGGATCCCCGAGGACCTGAACGTCTGGATGTCGCACGGTGACGCCGTGCACGCGCCGCCGGCGGGCTTCGCCGTACTGGCTGCTTCGGGTGGTGCGCCGGTCGCGGCCTTCGAGGACCTGGACCGCAAGCTGGCCGGTGTCCAGTGGCACCCGGAGGTCCTGCACTCGCAGGCCGGGCAGGCCGTGCTGGAGCACTTCCTGTACGACATCGCGGGCTGCACCGGCGACTGGACGACCAGCAACGTCGTCGACGAGCAGGTCGAGCTGATCCGCAAGCAGGTCGGCGACAAGCAGGTGCTGTGCGCGCTGTCCGGCGGTGTGGACTCCGCGGTCGCCGCCGCCCTGGTCAGCAAGGCGATCGGTGACCAGCTGACCTGCGTGTACGTCGACCACGGACTGCAGCGCGCCGGTGAGTCCGACCAGATCGAGAAGGACTTCGTCGCCGCGACGGGGACCCGGCTGGAGATGGTCGACGCGGAGGAGCAGTTCCTGACCGCGCTGGCCGGCGTCACGGACCCGGAGCAGAAGCGCAAGATCATCGGCCGGGAGTTCATCCGGACCTTCGAGGCGACCGCCCGCAAGCTGGACGCCGAGCGGCACATCGAGTTCCTGGTCCAGGGCACGCTCTACCCGGACGTCGTCGAGTCCGGCGGCGGGACGGGTGCGGCGAACATCAAGTCGCACCACAACGTCGGTGGGCTGCCGGACGACCTGCAGTTCTCGCTGATCGAGCCGCTGCGGACGCTGTTCAAGGACGAGGTCCGCGAGCTCGGCGTCGCACTCGGCCTGCCGGAGACGATGGTCTACCGGCACCCGTTCCCGGGCCCGGGCCTCGGCATCCGGATCGTCGGCGAAGTGACCAAGGACCGGCTGGAGATCCTCCGCGCCGCCGACCTGATCGCCCGCACCGAACTGACCGCAGCCGGCCTCGACCGCGACATCTGGCAGTTCCCGGTCGTGCTGCTCGCGGACGTCCGCTCGGTTGGCGTCCAGGGCGACGGCCGCACGTACGGCCACCCGGTCGTCCTCCGCCCGGTCACCAGCGAGGACGCCATGACCGCCGACTGGGCCCGCCTCCCGTACGAGGTCCTCGAGAAGATCTCCACCCGCATCACCAACGAGGTCGACGAGATCAACCGGGTAACCCTCGACATCACCAGCAAGCCACCGGGCACCATCGAGTGGGAGTAGGGCGTACGACGGCCAGGGACCCAGCCTCCATCGGGCAGGGCCCCTTACCTCAGCTCTTTCCGGCCGCAGCGGTCTGTGCCGTAGGCGGCCTGTCCGGCCGCATGGTCGCCGACCCGAGCCCTAACCAGTGACTCGGGCGGCGATGGCCTGGGCAGAGGTGGAGGTCGGGGTAGTGCCGGTGTCGACGACGAGGTCGTAGACCACGCCCTCGTGCACCACCTCGGCTTGGAGCTCTGCCATGCCTGGCGTGCGGTCGCCGCGCGCGAGTTCTCGGGCGGCGGCGATTTCTGGAGCGCAGCGGACGCCAACCCAGAGGACTTCCAGCCCGTCGAGTTGAGTGCGTACTCGCGCCTGGGACTGCGCCCCGCTGAGAAACACGTCGTCGAGCACAATCCTCGCCCCCGCGCGCACCATCGCCGCGATACCCGCCATCCACGCGGTCTCCAGGGCCCGGAAGTCGTCGCCGACCGACACCTCGCCCTGCTCGCCGAACCCGATCCCGTCCCCGCCGTCCACCAGCGCCGGCGGCATCGCGTCGACCAGGTCGTCAACGCTCAAGCTCAACCAAGCCCCCGGCAACACCTTCTGCAGCTCCCGCGCGAGCCGGGACTTCCCCGAGCTCGACCCACCGTTCAGCACGATCACCTGAGTCACCCAGCCACGCTAACCGCGCCCAGGTTCTCATCACCCGACCAACCGGCTATCAAGCACCAGCCGCCCACCACCTCTACCAGGTGGCTGGTACTTGAGAGGTGATGAGCGACCAGGCCAGTGACACCAGCTCACCGGTACGCCGCCACCTCGAGCTTCAAGCTGCGGATCTCGTTGGACACCTGCTTGTCGACCTGTACGACGGTGTACCGCGGCCACCCAGCCGGTACGACGAAGTCGGTGCTCGACGTCGCGTCGGTGCACACCACCTGCCGCGCACCGGGCACCCGCTCACCGGGCGGCACCGGCGGCGGATCCAGCTGCTGCGCGGTGAACCCCCGCATCGACACCTCCAGCATCACCGGGTCGGCCGCGGTCGCCGTCGGGCAGACCATCCGCACCCGGACCAGGTCATCCGGCTGAAGCCCGTCCATCCCCAGGTACAGCCCGTCACCCGCCTCCAGTTCGCGGTGCGGCGGTGGGTCGGCCAGCAGCTTCCGGTCGCCGACCTCCAGCGGGGTGTCGTCGAGCGCCTGCAACGGGAACTGAGTGGCGACCGGTCCCGCCGGCTCCACCGAGTCTCCCGACCACAGGTCCACCGCGCCGACCACACCGGCCGCCACCACCGCCGTACAGGCAACGGCTGCAGCGGCCTGCAGCCGGCGGTGCCGCCGGGCACGGCGCCGGATGACCGGCACTGGGTCAGCAGGAGAATGGACCGGCCGCCCGGCCTCCTTGAGCAGCGTGCGCAGTTCGTCGGTGTTCATCGGGTCTCCGTGGTCTCTTGGGAGGCGAGGTCGACGCGTAGCTTGGTCAGCGCCCGGTGGGTCTGGCTCTTCACCGTCCCGATCGAGCAGCCCAGTACGTCGGCCGTCTCGGCCTCGGACAGGTCTTCGAAGTACCGCAGGACAACGGCGGCGCACATCCGCTTCGGCAGCCGCCGCAGCGCCTGCATCAGGTCGGAGTGCTCGACCAGCCGCACCGAACCCCCGTACGCCGTGGGCGCGACCGCCGCGAGATCGTCGGTCGGCACCTCCTTGCCGCCTCGCCGCCGGCGCCACCACTCGGTGTGGGTGTTGACCATCACCCGGCGCACGTACGCCGTCGGGTCCTCGGCCTGCACCTTCCGCCACGACAGCCAGCACCTGGTCAGCGTGGTCTGCACCAGGTCCTCGGCCAGCCCCCGGTCCTGCGTCAGCAGGTAGGCCAGCCCCAGCAACGCGCCGTACCGAGCGGACACGTAGGCCTCGAAATCGGCACGGGTGCGTCTCTCCACCACCCGAACCTCCACAACCCCAGCGTCAGCCTGCATACCGAACAAGAGGCAGCTTCGCCCGCGATGGTTGCATCCCGCGCCGAATGGCAGTTAGTGATACTTTGACACTTGATGCCAGAGTTCCGGAAGGGAGATCCCGATGCAGGGCGCGATGAGTGAGCAACGACGAGCACTGCTGCACCTGGAGATCTCCCGCGCGGCCTCGAAACTGTTCTGGGAGCAGGGCGTCGCGGCGACCACTGGCGAGCAGATCGCCGACGCCGTCGGGCTGTCGGTCCGCACGCTTTGGCGGCACGTCCGCAACAAGGAGAGCTGTGCGGAGCCGATCGTTGCGCACAGCTGGACCTGGTGCCTGACCGTGCTGCGCCGCTGGCCTGCTGAGCTGTCGCTGGAGGAGCACCTGGTGGCCGAGCGGGCGCGGTACCAGCCGGGGCCGGAAGAGGCCGCGGACAACCTGGCCGCAGCCAGGATGATCGTGCTGAGCGCCACCGAGCCGGCGATCCGTGCCGCGTGGTTGCTCGCCTGTGAGCAGTTCGAACGCGATCTGCTGCCGGTGGTCGCCGGCCGGATGCGTCGGTCGGCCGACGACCCCGACCTGCGGATGCACGCGGCCGCGGCCGCTGCCGTGGTGCGGGTGATCAGCGAGGACGTGCTGGCCGACGTACTGGCTGGTGCCGACCGGGCTCGAATGGACGACCCCTATCCGCGGATGGCCCGTGCCGTCTGCGCGGCCACCGGTTTCGCGATCGGTGACCCCGTCGGCGACTGACCGGTCCGCCACAACCGCCGCCGCCTTCGGTGGCAGAGGAGGAACTCTCGTGCGAGTAGTTGGTGCAGCCGCCGCCCTTGCGGCCATGGTCCTGGTGCCCGGAGTGTCAGCCGCAGTGCCCGGTACGCCGAGCGCTCCGGTGAAGAGCGCACTCACCTGGGGTGCCTGTCCCGCCTTCGAGCCACCGACCGTGTCGAAGCCGGAGTGCGCGACGCTCGAGGTCCCGCTGGACTACAGCCACCCCGACGGCGCGAAGATCCAGCTCGCGATCTCCCGGCTGGCCAGTCCGCACCCGGACAAACGCCGCGGCATCCTGCTGACCAACTCCGGCGGTCCCGGCGGCGAGGGGCTTCGCTTCCCGGCCGACATCGCGGACGGCGGCGGCACCAAGCTGGCGATGCCGCAGAGCGTGCGGGACAGCTACGACATCATCGGCATCGACCCGCGCGGCGTCGGGCACAGCACTCCGGTCACGTGCGACCTGACGCCGGCGCAGCAGGCCTCCAACATCCCGCCGTACGCCCGCAGTGCGGCCGACGTCGCGCAGCAGGCCAAGGTCTCGCGGCAGATCGCCAAGCAGTGTGGAGCGTCCAGGACCGCAGCGCTGCTGCCGCACATCACCACCGCGAACACCGCCCGCGACCTCGACCAGGTCCGCGCCGCGCTCGGTGAGGCGAAGGCGTCGTACCTCGGCATCTCGTACGGGACCTATCTCGGCGCGGTCTACACGACGCTGTTCCCGCGGACCACCGACCGCGTCCTGCTCGACAGCTCGGCGAGCCCGGGCGGGTGGGACTACGACTTCCAGCGGCGGATCGCCCGTGGCTTCTCCGACCGGTTCCCGGATTTCGCCGAGTACGCCGCCGCGCACCCGGAGTACGGCCTGGGCAGCACGCCCGCGCAGGTGACCAGGAAGTACTACGCGACGGCCGCGGCGCTCGACAAGACCAGTACGTCGGGAGGCCCGGACGGCGCTCTGTTCCGGCAGGCCACGCTCAGCCAGCTGTACTACGACAAGAACTTCCCGGCCCTGGCCCAGCTCTGGCAGAGCATCAACGCCGGGACCGTGCCCGCGACAAGGGCCGCCGCTCCTGCCAGTGACAACTACCTCGCCAGCCAGCTCCACGTCATCTGCAACGACTCCCGTTGGCCGACGTCGGTCCTCACCTACCAGCTCGGCGTCGCCGTCGACCGCATCCGCTACCCGATGTTCGGCGCCGCCTCGGCCAACATCTCCGCCTGCGCGTTCTGGCCGCGGCAGTCCGAGCCGCAGGTCCGCATCACCGACCACGGCCCGTCGAACGTCCTGATCGTCCAGAACCAGCGCGACCCGATCACCCCACTGGCCGGCGCCCGCCTGATGCGCAAGGCCCTCGGCGACCGCGCCCGCCTGGTCACCGCCGACCAGGGCGGCCACCTGTCCTACCTGTTCAAGTCCAACCAGTGCCTGAACAACGCCGCCACCAACTTCCTTGCCACCGGCAACCGCCCCCACCACGACCTGAGCTGCCGGACCTGACCGCCCCGCACGGCTCAAGGTGCGGCCTCACCCTCCGCCGCCGGCACGACTGCCACCAGACTGACCAGGCTGGTGAACCACGCCGAGTTGCTACAGGTCAGGCCTGGTTCAGGCGGGTCTCCAGCTGGTCCGCTTCCTGGTGCCTGTCCAGTTGGCGTAGCCGGTCGGCCAGTAGGTAGCCGGCTCGGTGGTAGTGGGGGTGGCTGGTGGGCAGCGTGGTGAAGATCTGCTGCAGCGCTGTCTCGTCGGTGCTGGCGTGTTCGGCCAGCAGGAGTTGGGCGTTGAGGTGCTGGTCCTCGTAGCCGCCGCGTTCGTAGGCCTCTGCCGCGCGCGTGGCCTCGGCGACCAGTACCGGGAGCTCACCCTGCTGCAGCGCCAGGATGGCTCGGTCCCAGTGGAGTCCTGCCTGCTGGAAGAGCACCTGCTCGTCAGCTGATGGCAGTGCCTCCAACACGGGCTCGGCGCGGTCCAGCAGGTCGCGGACCTGAGTGAAGTCACCGGCGTAGCGAGCGGACTGTCCAGCGAGCCGCAGTGCCTGCACGTACTCCAGCGGCTGCTCAGCGGCCTCGAAGTACGCCGCCGCAGCGATGAACACGTCCACCGCCTCCTTGTCGCGGTCTAGGCGTTCGAGGAGGTTCCCCTCGTCCTGCTTGGTCTGCGCGAGCCAGTACGGGTGCGCGTCAGCCGGCGCCTCCGCTAGCAGCGCGCGCGTCTGCACCAATGCGGACTCCATCTCGCCCAGCGCCCGGTACGCATCAGCCAGTACGCCGCGTACGTCGCCGAGCAGGCCGGCCAGTTCCGGGTCGTGCAGCCCGGGCAGCGCCTCTTCAGCGGTCTCGGCCGCCTCCAGCGCGCGGCCGCTGAACAGGTACGCCTTGGCGAGCTCCAGCCGGCAGATCGCCAGGTGCACCTCGCTGTCCGGCGTACCGGTCGCTAGTGCGATCGCCTCTTCCAGATCCCCGACTGCCTCGGCAGGGCGCTGCAGTGCGAGCCGGATCCACCCGCGCTGGCGGAAGGCGAACGAGCGCGGCATCTGCTCCCGTGTCGTAGTCCCAGCAGTGGCGGCCTCTTCGGCCTCGTCCAGCCGCTCCAGCTGCAGCAACAGGTTGCATTGCAGGATTCCGGCGCCCGACTGCAGATCCGGGTCGGTGTCAGGGCGGGTCCGGAGTACCGACAGCTCGGCCAGCGCCTCCTCACTGCGACCGGCCTGAGCCAGCATCGTCGCCAGCGAGTACTGCCACCCGCCACGACGTCGCGGCTCGTCGTCCTCGATCAGCTGGCGCAGCGGGGCCTCGCCGGTGGCCAGGCCCTCGTCCAGCTGTCCGGCGTCGCACAGGACCCGGCCGATCCGCCCGCGGTCCCGCAGTACGCGGACGTCCTCGCCCAGCTCCGAGTAGACGGTCAGCGCCTCCCGCCACGACTCCAGTGCGAGCTCGACGTCTTCGTTGTTCGAGGCAACCAATCCGCGTCCGTCGAGCACCCGCGCCCGGTCCAGCGGCGTCCGGTCGCCCTCCGGGACCTCCTGCTCGAACGCCGCCCACGCAGCGATTGCCTCCGTACGGCGGTCCGTCTGCCAGGCCTCCTCGGCCCGGTCGAGCCAGCCCCGCCCGACTCCCTCCGGCAGCGGCGTCTCCGGGACGACAACAGCCGCCGCCTGCGAACGCTGGTGAGCCTTGCGGGCCGTCTCCGACAGCGGCAGGTAGTCGGCCCACGGCTCGGCAGTCAGCACCGCCCGCACGTTGTCGCTCTGCCGCGAGGTCCCGTTCCGCGCGTCGAACTGCGCGGCCAGGTCCAACGCCTGCTGGGCCAGCTCCTCGGCAAGGTCCCCCGCTGCCACGTCCTCAGACTTGGGCCGGCGGATCCGCAGGTCCACCCGGCTCAACGCATGTGACGCGGCCGCCGCGAAGTCCATGGTCGCCAGCGGGCTGGGGGAGTCGGCCAGGTCCGGCAGGTGTCGCTCGATCAGCTCGACAGCGCGCGGCAGGTTCCCGGTGCGCGCGCAGAAGCGGATGTGGTCGGCGTACGCGCTCAGCTCACCGGGCTGGTTGCGCAGGATCCGGTACGCCCGCCGGTGCGCGTCGACGGCCTCTGCGTACATGCCCTCGGCCACGTACGCAGGCAGCAGCGTGGTCAGCATCTGCTGCGGCTGCTCGTTGCAGGTCAGCTGCCCGTCCAGTACGCCGACCGAAAGCGCCACTGCCTCAGCGGTCTGCCCTGTGGTCGTCAGGTGCAGCACCTTGCTCGTCGGGTCGCAGCCGATGCAGTCCGACAGGTCGTCGCGCGGTGACGTCGACCAGAGCCGGAACTGCTCGGCCGCTGTCTCGTCGTCACCGATGTGCGCCGCCACCTGCCACCGGTGCTGGTGCACGGCGTGCGGACTGTGCCCGCCGACCCGCCAGCGCCGCTCCATGTCGTCCAGTACGGCGTACGTCCGGTCGAGCGGGACCTCAGGGAACTTGGTCAGCGTGTTCGGCGCGTACTTGAAGCACCACAGGAACAGGTGAGAGTGCTCCTGGTACTTCGCCGGGTCGGCGTCCCAGTCCGCCACGCAGCGCGCGAACGGCACCAGCGACTTCCGCGGCTCCCCACCCATCACGTACGCCGTGACCAGGCTGAGCCGCGCGAAGAACGCCAGGTCCTCGGCACCCTCGGCGTCGGCCCGGCGCACCACGTCCTCCAGCATCGCGGCCCGCGCCTTGCCGTACGGCGTCTGCTGGGCCTGGTGCAGCCGGTCGACCAGGTCGTCTGTCATCGCGTCGGGTCCTCCGCAGTAGGGACGGCCTGGTCGAGCAGACCGAGGAACGACCGGTTCACCAGCGCGGAATCCGCCGGGCCGATCGGGTGGTAGCCGAGCATCAGCGCGTGCCCGTACAGGCCTTCCACGGCGAGCCGGGCGAGCTCCGGGTCGGCCAGCGCGGCCATCCGTCGTACGAGCGGACTGCGGTGGTTCAACACGAGCTGGGGGCGGCTGTCGTCGTTGGTGTCGAGTGCGCCGAGCACCTCCGACCAGAGCGCGTCGGTGCGCTCCCTGGTGGCCCGCAGCTCACTGGCGAACTGTGCGGACCGGTCCACGAGGTAGATGGCCGACAGCGACGCCGGGTCGAACGCCCGGACGACCACCTCGCAGCCGACCGCGTCCAGCGCCTCCTGGGCCAGCTGGACGAACGGGCGCAGCTGCAGCTCGGTCTGCGGGTCCAGACCGTCGAAGCTGGTGCTCAGCTCGGTCGGGTCGAACCTGCTGGTGACCAGATCGGGTACGACGTCGGGCAGCCGGTGTAGCAGCTCCGCGTCGTACGTGTAGCCGGCGTTGACGATGGTCAGGTCCTGCGCCGAGGCGACTGCTGCCAGCTGGCGGAACTCCTCGATCGTCCCGACGTACCGGATCTCGCCCTTGCGCTCCTGCAGCTCGGCGGTGGTCATCCGCCCGTGGTTGGTCTCGAAGCGGAGCCAGCGGTGCACCAGTCGGAGCATCTCGTCGTCGTGCAGCGCCAGGGCCTTCACGCCGAGCTGGTGGATCCCCAGGAACCGGTCCAGCTTCTGCGGGTCGGTGCTGCCGAGCCGGACCATCCAGCCGCGCAGCTGCTCGCCCAGTGCCTCCCGCGTCGTCTCCAGATGGCCGTCGTCGAACAGGGCCTCCCGGCTGGCGGTCGGGCGCAGCTCGGAGGTGTCGATCACCGCGCGGACGAAGAACGCCCAGTCCGGCAGCAGCCCTTCGACACCTTCGGCCAGCAGCATCCGCTTCAGGTAGACACGGTGGGTGGCCCGCTCGGCCGGGTTCGCCGCGAACGGCAGGACGAAGGCCACGCCGGTCAGGCCGGCGGCCGGGTTGTTCAGCGGGATCACGTCGAACGGCGTGAAGCCGAGGTGGTCCTGCGCGTAGCCGACCAGGTCGGCCCGGCCGTTGCCCTCCCAGGGCGCGACGCCGTCGGTGACCCGCTCGCCGTTGACCGTGATCTCCAACGGCAGCAGGGATCCGAACAGCTTGACCAGCTCGATCACCGTGGCGGTCTTGAACCATTGCTCAGCGCCGCGGCGGGCCTGCAGCGTCACCGTCGTACCGACTGTGTCCCTAGGCGCGGACTCACTGATCGTGTAGCGGCCGTCCGCCGTACCGTTCCAGCGCGTGGTCGGACCGTCGGCCGGCCTGGTCACGACCTCGATCTCGTCGGCCACCATGAACGCGGACAGCAGCCCGATCCCGAACTGCCCGAGGAACTCGGTCCGCGCGAACCCGATCTCGTCCCGCTTCGAGCTCCGCCCGATCGTCGCCAGCAGCTCGCGCACCTCGTCCGGCCGCAGCCCGATCCCGCTGTCGCTGATGCTCAGCCGTTGCCCGTCGACGACGATCCCGATCGTGCCCGGCGCCGTCGCGTCCCCGGCCCGTCGCGCCGTCACCGCGTCCACGGCGTTCTGCAGCAGCTCCCGCAGGTAGACCCGCGGACTGCTGTACAGGTGGTGACTCAGCAGGTCGACGACACCCTGCAGATCCACCCGGAAGTTCTCGCTACCCATTCCCCAGCCCCTCCAGCTCAAAGCTGCCCAAACGCTACGGCATGGGTGGTCCGGCTAGGCGCTCGCGGCGATGCCGTCGAGGAGGTGGTCCAGGCCGAAGCGGTAGGCGTCGGCGGTGACCTCGCGAGTGCCTTTGCCGTACGACGTACCGCCGCCTTCGCCGTCGTTCCAGACCGCGGTCATCGTGGGGTAGCGGTCGACGTCGAAGTAGTTCTCCCAGAGGCCGCCGCGCTCGTGCCACCAGGCGTCGTGGGTCTGGCCGGTGGAGCGCTCGAGCAGGTCGCTCTCGGCCTCGCCGCCTGCGGCGGAGTCGACGTACGTCGCGATCGCCAGGGCGGCGAGGTTGGCGCGTGCCGGCGGCAGGCCCAGCGCGAACATGGTGGACAGCAGGTACTCGCGCGCGGCCAGCATGCCGGGGCCGACCGGCGGGCGGATCGTCGAGACGCGGGCCAGCCAGGGGTGGCGGGAGTAGAGGGCACGCGTTTCATCGGAGTACAACTCGACCTGCGCGCGCCAGTCGGCGGGGCGCTCCTCGCCGGGACCGGGCAGCGGGCGTTCGAGCAGGACCTGGTCGATCATCAGGTCGAGCAGCTCCTCCTTCGACGGGACGTAGGTGTAGAGCGTCATCGTCCCGACGCCGAGGGCCTTGGCGACGTTGCCCATCGAGGCGGCGGTGATGCCGCGCTCGTCGGCCAGCGCGACCGCGGTGTCGACCACGGTGTCCAGCTGCAGCGTCGGCTTGCGGCCGCGGCCCTTCTCCTGAGCCGGTTGGGTCTTCCGCCAGAGCAACGCGAGCGTGCGCGCGGCGGGGCCGCCGCCGCTGTGCTGCACCGTCATCTCGCACCTCTTTTCCGTCGCCGCATCCTATGAGAGCCAATTGTCGTATACCCTACGAGAATTGCTTCTGAGGTGAAGGGACGTGGGGAATGGCGATCTTGGTGACGGGCGCGACGGGCAGTGTCGGGCGGTTGCTCGTGGACGAACTGGTGGCGGCGGGCGTCCGCGACGTACGGGCGCTGACGAACAATCCGGCGAAGGCGGCGCTGCCGTCCGGCGTCGAGGTGGCTCGTGGGTATCTGGGCAAGCCGGCGACGCTGCCCGCGGCGCTCGACGGAATCGACACGGTGTACCTCGCGCCGCTGCCGGCGTACGTCGACGAGTTCGTGACGGCGGCGCAGAAGGCCGGCGTACGGCGAGTGGTCGTGCTGTCAGGCGAGCCTGCCGAGTACGAGGCGATGGGTGATCCGGAGAGCTGGCACTACTACAAGGTCGAGCGCGCGATCGAGGACGGCGGGTTCGAGTTCGTGCATCTGCGGCCCGGGCAGTTCATGAACAACACCCTCGACTGGGCGCCGTCGATCAAGGCCGAGGGTGTCGTACGAGGTCCGTACGCCGGGGCGGTGCAGTTGCCGATCGACCTGGGCGACATCGCGGCGGTGGCGAGCGTCGTACTGCGGGACGAGAGCTACAACGGGCAGAAGCTCGGGATGAGCGGGCCGGAGCAGCTGACGCAGCCGCAGGAGGTCGCGCTGATCGGAGAGGTGCTGGGGCGGGAGTTGCGGTTCGAGGAGTTGACGCACGAGGAGGCCGTGGCGGCGTGGGCGCCGTTCATGGGCGTCGAGACGGCCGAGTGGCTCGTGAACGGCTTCCGGATGATGGCCGAGTACGCCGCCGAGCCGTCGCCTGTCGTGCAGGACGTGACCGGGCGGCCGGCCAAGCCCTACCGGGAGTGGGCCCGGGACAACGTGGCGGCGTTCCGGGAGTGATTTGAAAGCTGGGCGAACATGTGTTCGACTGTACTCCATGAGGTGGGCAGGTCAGCAACTCGACGCGGAGGCTCCCGGGACGTTGCCGGGGCTGGGTTCGATCGCGGGCCTGGTCCGGTCGGTGACGACGCCGGAGTTCCAGGGCGTGACGTTCCACGAGGTGCTCGCGCGGTCGGCGCTGAACTCGGTGCCGGGGACGGGAATGCCGTTCAACTGGACGGTGAATCCGTACCGGGGCTGTACGCACGCCTGCCGGTACTGCTTCGCCCGGCCGACGCACAAGTACCTGGAGCTGGACGAGGGGCTGGACTTCGACCGGCAGATCGTGGTGAAGACCAACGTCGCCGACGTGCTGCGCAAGGAGCTGGCCCGGCCGTCCTGGGGTGGTGAACAAGTTGCCCTGGGCACCAATACGGACCCGTACCAGCGGGCGGAGGGAAGGTATCGGCTGCTGCCGGGGATCATCTCGGCACTGGCCGACTCCGGTACGCCGTTGTCGATCCTGACCAAGGGGACGCTGCTCCGCCGTGACCTGGGGTTGCTGCAGCAAGCGGCGGAGCAGGTGCCGGTCGGGATCGGGGTCTCGTTGGCCCTGGCCGACGAGGATCTGCGGCGTCGACTGGAGCCTGGTGTGCCGTCGGTCCGGGGACGGCTCGATCTGATCCGTGCTGTGCGTGAGGCTGATCTTCCGTGCGGAGTCATGGTCGCGCCTGTGTTGCCGTGGTTGACCGACTCGGCTGAACACCTGGACTACTTGTTCGGCCAATTGGCCGATGCTGGTGCGACTGGTGTCACCACGCTCGTCCTCCACCTACGCCCCGGCGTCAAACCGTGGTTCATGAAGTGGTTGGGCGAGGATCACCCCGAGCTGGTCAAGCGCTACGAGTCCCTCTACGCCCACGGCCCGAACGCCGCTCCCAGCTACCGCAACGCCTTCGAGTCCAAAGTCCGGCCCCTGCTGGAGAAACACGGCTTCGGTACGTCGTCGCACCGCAATTCTCAGAACGTCGTAGAAGCCGCCGGCCAAGGCTCGTCCTCCGGCTGGGGCGAACCCACCGCCCGCTTCCGCAGCCGCCGCTCGAGCCCAGCCCCCTTCAACACCTCCACCACCCGCCGCCACCGCGCTGCTCCCGTACCTGCCGCGATCCCAGAGCCAGACCAACAGCCGTTGTTCTAACGGCCGCACCCCGCTGATCCACCCACGTCAGCAGTCGCCGTTCTAGCCGGCCCACCCAAGCCGATTCTCGTCCGCCTTCGCCCGGCCGCCCCGCCCCCTTCGCCCGGCAGCCCCGCCCCCTTCGCCCGGCCGCCCCGCCCCGCGCCTGGCTCTCGCACCGAGCCCGAACCCCGCTGGTCTGCTCCACACCCAAGCCGATCTCGTCCGCCTTCGCCCGGCAGCCCCGCCCCGCGCCTGGGTCTCGCACCGAGCCCGAACCCCGTTGGTCTGCTCCACACTCAAGCCGGTTCTCGTCCGCCTTCGTCCGGCCGCCCCGCCCCGCGCCGCGCCTGGGTTTCGCACCGAGCCCGAATCCCGTTGGTCTGCTCCACACTCAAGCCGGTTCTCGTCCGCCTTCGTCCGGCCGCCCCGCCCCGCGCCGCGCCTGGGTTTCGCACCGAGCCCGAACCCCGTTGGTCTGCTCCACACCCTGGCTTGTTCCCGGCCGGTGCGGCATCAGCCACCGGCGACGCCGTCGGCCGCATGGTCGCCGCCGGTGCCCACTGTGCGCCGGCGGTGTGAAGGGCGGCTGCAACCACAGCCCCAGCGTGTGCCATCGGTTGCAGCCGCTGCCTGCGCCTGCATCAGCCGCTGCCTGCGTCCGCACCAGTTGCTTGTTGCCTTCGCCGCTACAGTCCGTCGTCCTCAGCGCCTCGGCATCACGCCGGATGTGGCCGAAGTCGTTCCCTGCAAGGGAATGGAGTTGGCGGGAACTTCCTGCGCCGGTCAGCGGAGACACCGGGCGGTGGGTGCTGGGTGATGCGCGAGGATGCCCCGGCTGGGGCTGGGGTGGTGCCTGAGGTCACGCCGGGTGGGGCTAGGGGTGCGCGAGGTTGTCCCGGGTGGTGTTGTCCTGCGCCGGTCAGCGGAGACACAGGACGGTGGATGCTGGGTGGTGCCCGAGGTTGCGCCAGGCGGGAGCGCTGGACGGCGGTGTTCGGCTCAGCTACTGGCGGAGGGTGAGGATCTCCGGACCGTCTTCCGTGATGGCGACCGTGTGTTCTGCGTGGGCTCCTCGGGTGCCGTCGGCTGAGCGGAGGGTCCAGTCGTCGGGGTCGATGACGTAGGTGGATCCTGGGCCGTGCCAGAACCACGGTTCGATGGCGAGGACGTGGCCGGGGCGGAGTTTGAGGCCTCGGCCGGGGCGGCCGCCGTTGGGGATGTGGGGTTCCTCGTGCATGCGGCGGCCGATGCCGTGGCCGCCGAAGTCGAGGTTGGTGCCGACGCCCGCCTCCAGGCCGACGGCGCCGATGGCCGCGCCGACGTCGCCTAGGCGAGCGCCCGGTACGGCGGCCGCGATGCCTGCGGCGAGGGCTCGCTCGGTGGTGGCGATCAGTTCGAGGTCCTCCGCGCGCGGCGTACCGACGACGAAGCTGGTCGCGGAGTCGGCGCACCACCCGTCGACCGACGCGCCGCAGTCGACGTTCAGCAGGTCGCCGTCCTGCAGGCGTTGAGTGGTCGGCAGTCCGTGCAGCACGCCGTCGTTGACCGACGTACAGATGACGCCGCGGAACGGCAGCGTCGCGAAGCCCGGCTGGTACCCGTCGAAGAGCGAGACCGCACCGGCCGACCGCAGGACGTCGCGGGCGATCTCGTCCAGCTCGAGCAGGGAGACACCGACGGCCGCGGCCTTCTTCACCGTGGTGAGCGCCGACGCGACCACCTCCCCCGCCGCGCGCATCGCCTCGATCTCGGCCGGCGTCTTCAGGTCCACCATCGGCTTGTTCTTCCTCCACGGCATCGGAAACCCCACGGGATAGTTATACCGGCCGACGGGCCACGTCGCCGGACTGTGACCCGCCTTGCCCGGAAGGGAATCAACCTTTCCGCCCGCCAGGTCGTCTGACAGCTGTCCACCTTTCCGGGTGGAGACCTGGGGGCAGGGAAATGCGTGCGTTGCGTCGTTTGGTGGCGGTGGGAGTGCTGTTGGTCGTGGCCGCAGGTTGCGCGGATGTTCCAGCTGCACAAGACCCAAGCAGTACGCCGGCCGGCACCGGATCAGGTCCAGGCGCGCAAGCGCCGACTGGTCCGCAAGAGATCAGCCTAATGGCCACCGGCGACGTCCTGCTGCACGAACGCCTGTGGACCACCGCCCGCCAAGACGGCCGCAACGGCCAGTGTGACTTCGCGCCCCTGCTCAGTGGCGTCAAACCACTCGTCCAGAGCGCCGACCTCGCCGTCTGCCACCTGGAAACACCTATCGGTACGCCGTACTCCGGTTACCCCCTCTTCCAAGGCCCGCCGCAGATCGTCCCGGCGCTGAAGCAGACCGGGTACGACGCCTGCTCGACCGCCAGCAACCACAGCTTCGACAAAGGTGCCGCCGGCATCGACCGCACGCTGCGCATCCTCGACCAGGCCGGCCTCAAGCACACCGGCACAGCCCGTACTCCGCAGGAGGCCGAGACGCCGACGATCGTGGACGTGAAGGGCGTCAAGATCGCGCTGCTCAGCTACACCTACGGGTTCAACGGCATGCCCTACCCGAACGGCGAGACCTGGCGGGCCGGCAAGCTCGATCCGGCCCGGATCAAGGCGATGGCCCGCAAAGCGCGCGACGCCGGCGCGCAGATCGTTGTGGTCAGCTGTCACTGGGGCGACGAGTACTCCAACGCCGTCAACCAGGACCAGCGCACGATCGCCGCCGATTTGCTTGCCGACAGCAACATTGACCTGATCCTCGGCCACCACGCGCACGTGGTGCAGCCGATCCAGCAGCTCAACGGCAAGTGGGTCGTCTACGGCCTCGGTAACCTGCTCGCCGCGCACCGGACCCCGAACGCGCCGAAGGCCGAGGGGCTGCTGGTCAAGTTCACCTTCAAGCGCGACGGCGACCGCTGGGCCGCCGCGGCGCCGGAGTACGCGCCGTTGCTGATGACCGACACGCTCCCGGTCCGCGTTCTCGACGTACGCCGGGAGCTCGCGAAGTCCGACCTGTCCGACAGCAAGCGCCGGCGCCTGGAGCTGGCCGAGCGCCGGACGACCGAGACGGTCGAGCGGCTGACCTCGGCGCCGACAACACTGTGAAAACCCTTTGAGCACAGGGCCCCGAGCGCTCTAGGCTCGCCCGCATGATTACGTACTTCGTGATGGTCCGTCGTGCCCGCCTCCGGGCAGGCGAGGGGTGCCTGGGGATGGCATCCGCTCGATAGTCGTTGGGCCCAACGCGTCGTCGACGCCGCCGGGGTTCGTCCCGGTGAGCTCGTCCTCGACGTAGGGGCCGGACTCGGTGCGCTCACCGGGCCGCTGGTCAAGGCCGGCGCCGAGGTGATCGCGGTCGAACTTCATCCGGGCCGGGCCGACAAGCTGCTGCAGCGGTTCGGCCCGAAGGTCAAGGTGATTCGGGTCGACGCCGCTGATCTGCGGTTGCCGACCCGGCCGTTCCGGGTGGTCTCGAGCCCGCCGTACGGGGTCTCCACCGCGTTGCTGAAGCGACTGCTGGCACCAGGCTCGCGCCTGCTGTCGGCTGATCTCGTGCTGCAGCGGCAGGTGGTGAACCGGTGGGTCGATGGCCGCGCTCCGGGAGCCGCGCGCTGGACCCGGCACTACGACGCTTCGATCGGCATTCGCCTTCCCCGCAAGGCTTTCACCCCACCGCCCCATGTCGATTCCGCCGTCCTGCGGATCAGCAGGACCCGACGCTAGAAAGCCGAAAGGCCCCGCTTCTCGAGGGAGAAGCGGGGCCTTTCGCGTGAGCGGGAGGACGAGCCCGAGCGTCGCCCTCGGCTCAGCCGTGCCAGGACTTCCAAAGCGCGGCGTACGAACCGTCCCGCGCGACCAGCTCGTCATGGCTGCCGAGCTCGCTGATCTTCCCGTCCTCGACCACCGCGACCCGGTCGGCATCGTGCGCCGTGTACAGCCGGTGGGCGATCGCGATCACCGTCCGCCCTTCCAGTACGGCGGCCAGCGAGCGCTCCATGTGCCGAGCGGCCCGCGGGTCGATCAGCGAGGTCGCCTCGTCCAGGACCAGCGTGTGCGGATCCGCCAGCACCAGTCGCGCCAGCGCGAGCTGCTGAGCCTGCGCCGGAGTCAGCGCGTACTGCCCCGACCCGACCCGGGTGTCCAGCCCGTCCGACAGCGCCTCGGCCCACTCGCGCGCGTCCACAGCGTCCAGCGCCTCCAGCAGGGTCTCGTCGGAGGCGTCGGGTGACGCCATCGACAGGTTGTCCCGCAGGGTGCCGACGAACACGTGGTGCTCCTGGGTGACCAGCGCGACCTGCCGGCGCAGCTCGTCCAGCGGCAGGTCGGTCATGCCGACCCCACCGACGCTGACCGAGCCGGTCCGCGGCGGATGGATGCCCGCGATCAGCCGCCCGAGCGTGGACTTGCCCGCGCCGGATGGTCCGACCATCGCGATCCGCTCGCCCGGCTGGACGGCCAGGTCCACGCCGTGCAGTACGTCGCGGCCGTCGACGTACGAGAACCGCACATCGCGGGCCTCGACCAGTTCGCCGACCGGCTCCTCGCCGGACGGCGTGCGGTCGTCCGGTACGTCGGTGATGCCGAGCAGGCGGGCCAGCGCGGCGCCACCGGACTGCAGCTCGTCCAGCCACGAGATCAGCCGGTCGACCGGGTCGATCAGCTGGCTGGCGTACAGCACCGCGGCCGTGACGGCGCCGAGCGAGACGTGCCCGTTGATGTGCAGCCAGCCGCCGAACAGCAGCGTGCCGACGATGGGCACCAGGTACCCGACCTCGACCACGGGGAAGTAGATCGTGCGCAGGAACAGTGTGTACCGCTCGGCGTCGTACGAGCCGCGGATGTCCCGGTCGCCCTGGCGCACGCGCGCCTCGTACCGGCGCAGCGCCTCGACCGTCCGCGCGCCCTCGACGGTCTCGGCCAGCGAGCTGGTCATCTGCGCGTACGCCGCGTTCTCCCGCAGGTACCCGTCCTTGGCGCGGCGCAGGTACCACTTGGTGCTGAGCCACAGCACCGGCACCATCGCCAGCAGCGGCACCAGCACCCAGACGCCGACCAGCATCGCGGCCGCGACCGTGAACAGCACGGTGACGAACGCGATGATCGTCTCCGGTACGGCGAACCGCACGGTCCTCGACAGCGTGTCCACGTCGCGCGAGGTGCGCGACAGCAGATCGCCGGTGCCGGCCCGCTCAACCGTGCCGATCGGCAGCGCCAGCGCGTCGTCGACGAAGTCCTCACGCAGCTCGGCCAGCACCTGCTCGCCGAGCGCGAACGACCGGTACCTGGCCCAGCGGGTGAGCAGCGACTGTGCCACCACGAACACGGCGATCACCACGATCACCTTGTTGACGGCGGCGGCCGTCGTACCGCGCTGGACGTCCTCGACCAGCTCACCGATCAGCCGGGGCGTGGCCAGGCCGGTCACTGCCGCGACGCCGTGCAGGCCGAGTGCGATCAGCAGAGCGCGCGGGTGCCGCCGGGCCAGCCGACGGGCATGCCGACGAACCTGTGCGGAGTCTGCGACGGGCAGGATCCGCTTCATGCGAGCACCTCCTCTTCCTCGGTCTGGCGGGTGACGGTCCTGCGGTACTGCGGTTCGGTCTCCAGCAGCTGCCGGTGCTGACCGGTCGCGACGACCCGGCCGGCGGCAACGAAGATCACCTCGTCGACCCGGTCGAGCAGCAGCGGGCTGGACGTCAGTACGACGGTGCTGCGGCCCTGCCGGTGCTCCCGGAGCCGGTCGGCGATCCGCGCCTCGGTGTGCGCGTCCACTGCGGACGTGGGCTCCACCAGCACCAGCACCGACGGGTCGGCGAGCAGGGCCCGGACCAGGACGAGCCGCTGACGCTGGCCGCCCGAGAACGACCGGCCCTTCTCCTCCACGTCCGCGTCGAGTCCGTCGGCCAGTGCGACCAGCACGTCCTCGGCCGACGCGGTCCGGATGGCCGCCATCAGCTCGTCGTCGGTCGCCCGGCCGGTGGGGTCCAGCTCCTCACGCAGTACGCCGGTGAACAGCTGGGAGCCGGTGTCGCTGACCAGGATGCGCTGCCGGACGTCGGCCCGGGTGGCGCTGGCCAGCGTCACTCCGCCGTACCGCACCTCGCTGGCGTCGTCGTACCGGCCCAGGACGTCGGCGATGACCGCGGCCTGGTCGGACTCGGCGGAGACGATCGCGGTGAGGCGTCCGTGGTGCACCCGGATGCCGGACACCGGGTCGACCAGGTCGCCGCCGTCGGGCAGGCGGACCGGCTCGGTCGGGTCGGCGACGTCGGGGGTCAGCTCGAGCACGCGGATGATCCGGCGGCTCGCGACGAGCGCACGCATCAGCGCGTTGGCCATCTCGGTCGCCGTCCGCAGGGGCAGGACCAGGAACGTCGCGTACCCGTAGAAGGCGACCAGGCTGCCCGCGCTCAGGTCGCCGCGGACGGCGAAGTGCGCGCCGAGGCCGACCACGCTGACCACGAAGATGCCCGGCAGGAACACCTGCGCCGCGTCCAGCACGGACTGGATGCCGGCCACCTTCACGCCCGCGCCACGGACCCGCTGCGACTCGGCGCGGTACCGCTTGGAGAAGGACTCCTCGCCGCCGATGCCGCGCAGCACCCGCAGGCCGGAGACGATGTCGGAGCCCAGTGAGTTCAGCTCGCCGACGGCCTCGCGCTGGGCGGACTGGCGCTGGTGCAGCGGGCGCAGCATCGGGCCGAGCGCGAACAGCATCAGCGGTACGCCGATCAGCACGACCAGGCCGAGCGTGGTCGAGGTGGTGAGCAGGATGACCGCGACCACGACGAACGCGACGATCGCGCCGCTGAACCGGGCCGAGATCTCCAGCAGGTTCCCGATGTAGGCCAGGTCGCCGGCGCCGATGCTGACCACCTCGCCGGTGGCCAGGTTCTTCGGCAGGGTGGCGCCCAGGTCGGCCGACTTGCGGGTGACCACCTGGACCGTGCGGTAGGCGCCGCTCAGCCAGTTCGACACCGCGAAGCGGTGCCGCATGATGCCGGCCAGCGCCTGCACCACGCCGACCGCGAACAGCAGCGCCGTCCACTCCAGCAGCCGCTCCACGTCGCCACCGGCGATGCCTTCGTCGATGGCCTTGCCCAGGATCGCCGGGACGAACGCCTGCGCGCCCATCCAGAGCATGCCGAAGGTCATGCCGCCCAGGAGCGTGGCCTTCTGGCCGCGGGCCACCCAGAGCAGGTAGCGCGCGGCGGAACGGTGATCCGGAGTGCCGGGATCGGCGAGAGGAAGTTGTTTCATAACCGTTTCAGGCTAGGCCTGGCCACCGACAAATTGCATGTGGTTTAACCGGCCCCCGCGACCTCGGGAGAGCTTCATCTTGCGTTGGGCAACCAGTTCCCCGAAGGCCACCTCGGCCGCCTGTCCTGGATCACATGCTGGTCATCGCGCATCGGGGAGCGAGCGGGTACCGTCCGGAACACACGCCGGCGGCGTACCGCCTGGCCGCGGCGCTCGGCGCCGACTACCTGGAGCCGGATCTGGTCGCCACGCTGGACGGCGTCCTGGTGGCCCGGCACGAGAACGAGATCTCCGGCACCACGGACGTCGCGGACCACGCGGTGTTCGCCGATCGCCGGATCACCAAGATCGTCGACGGGGAGGCCGTCACCGGCTGGTTCGTCGAGGACTTCACGTACGCCGAGCTGCGCACGCTGCGCGCCCGGGAGCGGATGCCCGCCCTGCGCGCGGCCAACACGGCGTACGACGGCCGCGAGGCGATCGCGACGTTCGACGACGTGGTGGCGCTGGCCCGGCAGGAGTCGGCCCGGCTGGGCCGCCCGATCGGGGTGATCCCCGAGATCAAGCACCCGGCGTACTTCCGTCGGCTCGGGCTGCCGCTGGAGGAGCTGCTGGCCGAACGGCTGACCGCGCTCGGCGTACGGCGCGGTGAGGCGATGGTCCAGTCGTTCGAACCGACCAGCCTGCGCCGCCTGGCCGTGATGACGGACGTGCCGCTGGTCCAGCTGGTCGACTCCGAGGGCACGCCGAACGACTTCCTGCGCTTCGGCGACGACCGGAGCTTCGCCGACCTGACCGCACCAGCCGGGCTGCGCGAGATCTCGACGCACGCCGAGGTGCTGGCGCCGCACAAGGACCTGGTCATCCCACGCCGTACCGACGGCGCCCTGGGTGAGCCGACCCAGCTGGTCGACCAGGCGCACCGCGCCGGCCTCAAGGTCCAGGTCTGGACGTTCCGCGCCGAGCGGCGCTTCCTGCCGACCGGCATGGACCTGGCCGCCGAGCTGAGGGCGTTCGCCGCCACCGGCATCGACGGCGTCTTCGCTGACCACCCGGACATCGCCGTCGCCACCATGACCCGCCGGGCCACGCAGAAGGTCTAGAGCTCCCGGCGGAGAGCAGCCAGGGCTGCGTCGGTGGCCGGCTTCAGCTCCTGGTCCGTGTCAGCGGTCAGGACGACGCGGGGCTCGGCAGCTGAGCTCCGGAGGAGCTGCAGGCGCAGGTACGTCGGCGGGCGGTCCGGCTGGCTGCAGAGCCGGGTCAGGCGGATGCGGCGGTCCAGCTCGCGGGGCGGGACCTCAGTGACAGCTCGGCGAGCTGCTGCGGTGGGGGTCTCGTCGCGGTTGTAGCGGAGGGCTCGTTCCAGGGCGCGAAAGGCTGTGTCGGCCAGTACTGACTTCTCCAGGGCTCGAACGGCGGCCTCGGTGCCGGCCAGGTCGGCGGCTCGGCGGTCGGCTGCGTAGACGGCGTGCAGGGTGAAGGGCAGAGTCACGCGTTCGAAGAGCTTCAGGTAGAGCCGGAGCGGCGGGCCGAAGAGCAGGTTGCCCAGCTTGGCCAGGTAGTAGCTGACGACGACGTCGTCCTGCGCGGAGACCACGGTGTTGTTGAGGACTCGGTGCGGCTCGTCCTGGCGGGCCTCGTCGAGGGGACCGGGCTCGAAGGCCGCGAGCAGGCCGGTCAGCAGCCGCCGGGCTCTAGCAACGGCCAGAGCGAGCCGGCTCGACTTGGCCAGGCTCAGCTTGTGCGCGATCACGGCGACCCGCTCCTGCGGCTCCAGCGCGGACCAGTACGACGTACCGATGCACAGCACCGGTCGGAAGCGGCGCAGGTAGCTGACGGTCGGACCGGTGTGAACGCAGACGGCCGGCTTGGACCACCCGAGCTCGTCCAGTACGCCGTACAGGCCGGGCGCGTCCTCGCGGGAGACCGGCTGGGCGTCGGACGGCAGGGCCTGGGAGCGGGGGATCAGCAGTACCGGAAGAGTCACCAGGTACGCCGAAGCCCGGGCTGCGAGTGAGCCCGGGCGATTGACGGCACCGCGTTCCCACTCGCGGTAGACGGAGGTCTGTCGGCGCTGCTGCCAGGCGGCGACCTTGTGGTGCTCCGGGTGCGGGTCGACGTTCCAGTCGCACCGGTCGCACCACGTCACGTAGCGCGGGTCGGCCGGTAGCTCGTGGTCGCACCGCGGGCAGTGCGACAGTCCCGACTCGGTCTGCACGGCAGCAGTGTGGTCCCTGGGAGGGCCCGTTGCCCACTCGGCGGCGGGTCACTGCTGCCGTGGCAGCTGGGTCACGCGGCCGGCGGCTTGTCGTCGTAGATGCGGGCGGCGATGTCGCCCTCCGGCGTGGTCTGCGGCTGCGGCTGGTGGTTCTGCTGGACGCTCTGCCAGACCGCCTTGCCGTCGGACTCCGGCATCACGATCCAGGCGATCACGTACCCGATCAGCGCGGTGCCACCGGTGATCAGGGTGAGCCCGACGATGCCCAGGCGGACCAGGGTGGCGTCGATGTTGAAGTACTCCGCGATGCCGCCGGAGACACCGGACAGCATCCGCTGGTTGCGCGAACGGCGGAGGGTCTTGCCGGACAGGTTCTGGAAGGGTGCGGTGTTGTTCGTCATGTCCACAACTGTGCCGTTCGGGGCCCCTCCCGCACATCAGGATCGGTACCGACCGGCCCCTGACCGGACCCCGGGAACCCTGGTCCGACGCCCCTGACGACTAATGGACCGAAACTGTCCGGGGCCGGGGTTAGCGTGAGTGGATGGACGCGGAAGCGGTGCAGAAACTGGTGCTGCGGTTGCCAGGGGCGGAGGAGCACGAGGGCTGGGCGGGACAGCCGGCCTTCAAGGTGCGCAAGAAGGGTTTCGCGTACCTGTCGGAGGACGAGTCCAGGCTGTTCGTGAAGGCCTTCCGCGAGGAGCAGCAGGCGATGATCGCGGAGAACCCGGAGGTCTACGCGTCCTGGTGGGAGTCCGGCCGCTTCGGTTGGCTGGAGATCACCCTCGAGCTCGCCGACGACGAGGAGGTCGAGGAGCTGCTCACCGAGGCCTGGCGGCTGAACGCCCCGAAGTACCTGATCGCCCAGTGGGAAGAATGAGCGCGAGGGAGGGCTCGAGCGGCAGTCCGCAGCGGTCGGCTGGCTTGCACTCGCTTGGGTCGAGTGCTAATACTTGGTTAGCACTCAGTGGGCGAGAGTGATAACGCTCGTGCCTGCTGGGAGCTGCAAGAAGACGGCCTCGATGAGGTGCTGGAGTCAGGCGGGACGTGACCGCGACGACCTCGGTACCGTCCGTCGCGGGCATCGGGCCGGCTGAACACCAGAAACTCGACGCGGGAGGACTCGCGGAGAATGCCCAAGCTGATTTCGTTCAACGAAGAGGCGCGCCGCGGCCTCGAGCGGGGAATGAACACCCTCGCCGACGCCGTCAAGGTGACGCTTGGCCCCAAGGGCCGCAACGTCGTGCTGGAGAAGAAGTGGGGCGCCCCCACGATCACCAACGACGGTGTCTCGATCGCCAAGGAGATCGAGCTCGAGGACCCGTACGAGAAGATCGGGGCCGAGCTCGTCAAGGAAGTTGCCAAGAAGACCGACGACGTCGCGGGTGACGGCACCACCACCGCGACCGTGCTGGCCCAGGCGCTCGTGCGCGAGGGTCTGCGCAACGTCGCCGCCGGCGCCAACCCGATGGGCCTGAAGAAGGGCATCGAGAAGGCTGTCGAGGCCGTCAGCGAGCAGCTGCTCGCGCTGGCCAAGCCGGTCGAGACCCGCGAGCAGATCGCGGCCACCGCCTCGATCTCGGCGGCGGACACCCAGGTCGGCCAGATCATCGCCGAGGCGATGGACAAGGTCGGCAAGGAAGGTGTCATCACCGTCGAGGAGAGCAACACCTTCGGTCTGGAGCTCGAGCTCACCGAGGGCATGCGCTTCGACAAGGGCTACATCTCGCCGTACTTCGTGACCGACACCGAGCGGATGGAAGCGGTCCTCGACGACCCTTACATCCTCGTGGTGAACAGCAAGATCTCCAGCATCAAGGACCTCGTCCCGGTGCTCGAGAAGGTCATGCAGACCGGCAAGCCGCTGGCGATCATCGCCGAGGACCTCGAGGGTGAGGCGCTGGCGACCCTGGTCGTGAACAAGATCAAGGGCACCTTCAAGACCGTCGCCGTCAAGGCGCCGGGCTTCGGTGACCGCCGCAAGGCCATGCTCGGTGACATCGCCATCCTCACCGGTGGTCAGGTCATCTCCGAGGAGGTCGGCCTCAAGCTCGACACCGTGGACCTGGAGCTGCTCGGCCAGGCCCGCAAGGTCGTCGTCACCAAGGACGAGACCACCATCGTCGAGGGCGTCGGCGACGCCGACTCGATCCAGGGCCGGGTCAACCAGATCCGCGCCGAGATCGAGAAGTCGGACTCCGACTACGACCGCGAGAAGCTGCAGGAGCGGCTGGCCAAGCTGGCCGGCGGCGTCGCGGTGATCAAGGTCGGCGCGGCCACCGAGGTCGAGCTGAAGGAGCGCAAGCACCGCATCGAGGACGCCGTTCGCAACGCGAAGGCGGCCGTCGAGGAGGGCATCGTCGCCGGAGGTGGCGTCGCGCTGCTGCAGGCGTCGGTGATCGCGTTCGAGAAGCTGGAGCTCGAGGGTGACGAGGCGACCGGAGCCGCGATCGTGCGCTCGGCCGTCGAGGCCCCGCTCAAGCAGATCGCCGTCAACGCCGGCCTCGAGGGTGGCGTCGTGGTGGAGAAGGTCCGCAACCTCGAGCCGGGTCACGGCCTGAACGCCGCGACCGGTGAGTACGTCGACCTGATCAAGACCGGGATCATCGACCCGGCCAAGGTCACCCGTTCGGCGCTGCAGAACGCGGCCTCGATCGCGGCCCTGTTCCTCACCACCGAGGCGGTCATCGCCGACAAGCCCGAGAAGGCCGGTGCCGCCCCGGGCGGTGCCCCCGACATGGGCGGCATGGACTTCTGATCCCGAGAAGTTCCTCGCAGTACCAGTAGCAAACGAAGCGGTCCCGGGTCCCAGCCCGGGACCGCTTTCGCGTGCGGTCAGGCCTTCGCGGCCCGCAGCAGACGCAGCTGCCCGATCTCCGCGGCGTTCTTCATCAGCTCGGCGTTGACCCAGCCGTACAGGTCGGCCACGGTCCGGCCCGCTTCCGGCGGCCAGGGGAAGGCCACCGGCAGCGTGAGCCGCGACGAGTCCTCCAGTACGACGGACCACTCGTCCCGCAGGTGGTGCATCCAGTCACGCGTGCCGAGCAGCGTGCCCGGCCAGGGGACGTCGGTGCGGTGCGGCGGCACGGTCTGGCGGGCGTGGGCCAGCGCGGTGGTCCACCACCAGCCGATGTGCCACGTCAGCCAGCCGATGGTCGGCACCGGGATCGGATCGAGCTCGTCGTCGGCCCAGTCCGGTCGCCAGACCCCGGTCGCGTCGGGCCGTACGGTCCAGTTGAGTCCGGCCGGCTCCCAGAGCAGGTCCTCCGGGACCAGCCGGTCCAGGTGGTACTCGTACAGGGACCAGGTCAGCTCGAACTGCCCGCGCAGGACACCCGTGATCGTCACCGGGTGATTCTCTCAAAGACGACGGACAAGCCCTCACGCGTTCTCGTCGACCACGCAGAACGAGGCGTAGTGGTCGGCGGTGTAGTAGACGAACGCAGGATCGGTGGTCGCGCCGCCACCGATCAGCCGGCGGGCGCCGCGGTCGGGGGAGCCGGGCGTCTTGACGGTGTACTCGTGGTAGTAGCCGGTCGACTCGTCCGGCAGGATGCCCTCCCGGTTCTGGAAGACGGTGCCGTCCTGGTCGTACGGGAACGGCCCACCGGAGTGGATCAGGTCGAGCGTGTCGGACGCTTCGGCAGGGAGCGAGCTGAGATCGCAGGAGGGGATCGCGGCGAGCTGCGGTACGGCGTACAGGGTGGTCGGGGCGGGAGCCGCGGTGGCGGTGCCGAAGCCCAGCAGGACTGAGGCGAGCACGGCGACGACGGCGCTGAGGACCTTCACGGAGGAGGTTCGCATGGGCAGGAGGCTTCCCGGTCCAACCACTCGTCGTACATCCCACCTGTGGTTAATCGGTGGACTATGACCTCGGCCGGGCCCTAGTCTCCTGGCTGCGAGAACGACTCGAGCGAAAGGAGCGACCGATGACCACTCACCTGTGTTCCACGGCGCGTCCGGTCCGCTCGTCCAGCTCGCACTGAGCGGAGCCGCGCGCCTCTTTTCCGGAGGTACCGTGACCATCCGCACCATCGTCGAGTCCGATCTCGACACCATCCACACCCTGATCGCCGACCAGTCGATCAACACCGTCACCCGTGAGCGGTACGACGAGTACGTCGGCGTCGGCTACTACCGCGACAGCTGGACCTGGGTCGCCGAGCAGGACGGCAGGATCATCGCCCTCGCCGTCTGGTGGGGCATGCCGCAGTTCGACCACCCGTTCAGCGTCGACGGCCTGTACTACGCCGGCGACGGCGATCCCGTCCCGGTCTGGGCCGAGCTGATCCGGCGCGTTCTCGACTCGGCTCCGGCCGGCGCCGAGCAGCCGGAGTACCACATCTTCGTGTCGAACGGCTGGCGCGAGCAGCCCGACGTCGTCGCCGCCCTGGAGCCCCGGCTCGCGGCGGCCGCGCTGGCGGGGCTGTCCGAGGTGACCGAGCGGCTGCGGTACGAGTGGCTCCCGTCGTACGGGCTGCCGGAGCGGTCGACGCGGCTGCGGTTCGAGCCGGCCGACGACGACGCGTTCCTCGATGTCTTCGTCCGGGTGATCGAGGGCAGCCTCGACGCGGCCACCGCCCGGGCCGTGGCGAAGGGTGGTGCCGAGGCGTCGGCCAAGGAGGACCTGGCGATCTACCAGGAGATGCCGGGCGAGCGGGACTGGTGGCGTCTCGCGTACGACGAAGCCGGCGCGCTGGTCGGCTTCGTCCTCCCGTCGGCCAACAACGGCGGCCCGGTGATCGGGTACGTCGGTGTCCTGCCCGAGCACCGCGGGCACGGCTACAGCGACGACCTGCTCGCCGAGGGCACGCACCTCCTCGCCGGGACCGGGGCCGAGCGGATCCGTGCCGACACCGATCTGACCAACCGCCCGATGGCCGCGAGCTTCGAGCGGCAGGGCTACCGCAACCACGCGGTCCGGATGGTCGCCAGCTACCCGATCGCCTGACCGGAGCTGCCCCTCGGGAAAAGATGTTCCGAGGGGCAGACGGCCGGGCGGCCGCGCCCTATGCTCCCTGACATGTCAGAGACCTTCGGGTCTGATCGGGCGGGGTAAAGGGTGGGCGATGCGCGACATCGCGCTGATTCTGCACGTGGCGACGGGGGCGCTGGCGGTCGTGACCGGGCCGTTCGCGATCGTGGTGACGCTGCGGCGCCGCGGGCTCAACTGGGTCGGCGAGGTCTACCACTGGCTGGTCGCCCTGGTCTGCCTGTCGGCGCTGGTGATGGTGCCGTACGACTGGGCCGGGCTCTGGATGTTCTGGCCGATCTCGCTGGCGTCGTACCTGTTCGTGTACCTCGGCCAGCGCTCGGCCGAAGCGCCCGGCGGCCTCTGGTACCGCGGCGTCCTGCGCGGGTACGGCGGCGGCTGGATCGCTTTGTGGACAGCGATCCTGGTCGTCAGCGTCGCCGACCACCCCTGGACCTGGGCGGTACCGATCGTCCTCGGCACCGCCCTGATCGAGTGGCTCTGCTTCCGCCCGGCCAAAGCCTGGAGCAGAGCCTAGGCCTGCCCGGCCTGCTCTTCCGGGGTGGCCTTGCGGACGACCAGACGGGTCCAGGCACCGACGTAGATGCGGTCGTCGGCGTTGAGCTCGCGGCGCTGGCCCGGCGGGACCGGGTCCTCGGGCAGCGGGCCCGACGCCGGGCCGACGAAGGTGCCGTTCGAGGACTGCAGGTCCTCGACCCACCAGCGCTGGCCGTCGGTGGTCAGCTGGGCCTGACGACGGCTGACGCCGGTGTCGTCACCGCAGTCGACCTCCGGGCTGATCCCACGGCTGCGTGATGGCCGACCGACCAGCACGCTCTTCTCCGTCAGCGGTACGACGACCGGTAGGCCTGGCGACGGGCACGGGTCGTCGCTCTGCTGGACGGCGTACCAGTCCGGGTCGACCCAGCGCTCCACGACCCACTCGGCCACTTCCTGCGGCGCGGACGGCACCGGCGGCGGCGCCGTACTGGGCCCGCCGATGTCCAGCGACGACGCCGGCCGCGGCATCGTGCCGGTGGTGAAGTCGTAGCCGCAGGACTCGCAGAACAGCGCGTCGACGGCGGCGGACTCGCTGCAGTTCGGGCAGGCCTGCGTGGTCGGAGCTGCCGGAGCAGGCGCGGCGACAGCAGGAGCCGGTACGGCGGAAGCGGCCGGCGTGGCCGCTGCTCCGATCGGCAGCCCGCAGACGTCGCAGTAGTCGGTCGAGGTGGACGGGTGCCCGCTCGGGCACGTCACTGCGCTCATTTCTTCACCCGGGTCGTCTTGGTGGAGGCCGTGTCGAGGGCCATCTCGTCCACCTTCTCGACCGTGCGCTTGAGCCGCACGGTGCCGGTGTCCTGGTCCTCGATGTCGACCACCTTGCGCAGCCGCGAGGTGGCCTCCTCGTTGCCGGTCTGGGCCGCGAGCTGGACGGCCCGGCCGAGCTTGGTGGTCGCGGTCGCGGTGTCGCCGGCCGCCTTCGCCGCCAGGCCCTCCTGGATCGCGTCGGCCAGCTCGGTCTGCCCGGTGTAGTGGGCGACCTCCGGGCTGATCCGGGTGGTCAGAGCCTCGTCGGCCGACCACAGCGCCTTCACCAGGCCCTGGGCGAGCACCTGGTCGCCGACGGCCAGCTGGACCCGGGCGGCGAGCTGCTCCTGCCCGATGCCCTTGGCCGCAAGCCGTACGGCGACGTGGTAGTCGCGGGACTCGTCACCCCACGAGCCGGTCGGGTAGGAGCTGGTCAGCGCGTTCACCTCGGTACGCCGGGCGGTCAGGTCGTCCACGGTCGGCGCGACCTGGCGGACGAACAGCACCTGCGCACCCTGCGGCGCCCAGACCCGCAGGTCGGCGGAGGCGACGCCCTTGCTCATCGACTGCTGGATCAGCTTCTGGAACTCGCCCGCCAGCTGCTCCGGGGCCGGGATGATGTCGACCGTGCCGAGCAGGGCGGTGGCGATCCGGCGGACCTCGTCGACCTGCCAGGCCACGCCGACGCCGCGGCAGTCGCACTGGAACTGGCCGGTGACCGCCTGGATCGTCGCGGTCAGCGCCTCCGGCGTCTCGTGCTGGTTCTCGCCGTCGGTGAGCAGGATCGCGTGCTTCTGCGACAGCGACGGCACGGTCGCGAAGACCCGCGAGGCCAGCCGCAGCCAGGTGCCCATCGCGGTCCCGCCGTCGGCGTAGAACCGGGACACGGCCTCCTTGGCGGCCTGCCGGGTGTAGGCGCCCATCCGGACCATCACCGGCTCCGCCGACGGCGGGAAGGCCAGCTGGGCCCGGTCGTTGCCGGAGATCACCGCGAACCAGACCCCGTCGAGGATCTGGTCGATCGCGGTCTGCGCGGCGTACGCGGCGGCCCGGACGCCGTCGGCGCCCATCGAGCCCGACGTGTCGACGATGATGATCTCGCCGACGTCACCGCCGCCGGACTGGCCCGCGGTACCGGCGCCGGCGCAGTCGACCGTGACGATCGCGTGCACGTCGGTACCGCCGTCGGGCAGGAACTCGTTCTGGTAGACGGTGGCGGAGAACTCGGCCATCTCGTGGGGTTCCTTTCGTTCCGGCGAAATCAGGGGAGGCGCGCGAGCGCGACGGTGATGTTGTCCTGGCCGCCCTGGGCGTTCGCCCAGTCGACCAGTGCGGACGAGGTGGCCAGCGGCTCGCCACCATGGGCCGCAGCGGTCTGACGGACCAGGTCGGCCAGCGGTGCCGCTTCGGAGCAGTAGTTCCACAGCCCGTCCGAGCAGACCAGCAGCCAGCCCGGGCCGTCCACGCGGAGCGTGGTCGTCCGCGGTGTGTGGTCAGGGGCGTCCTTGCCCAGCCAGCGGGTGATCGCGTGCGCCTGCGGACCGGTCTCGGCCTCGTGACGCGGTACGCCGGTGGCGATCAGCTCGGCGGCCCAGGAGTCGTCCACGGTGAGCCCGACGGCCTCGGCGTTGTCCGGGAACCAGTACGCCCGGCTGTCGCCGACCACACCGGCCACCAGCAGCCCCGCCTCGAGCACGGTGGCGACGAACGTGCAGGACGCCGGGTTCGGGCTGTCCGGACTCGTGTTCTGCAGTACGGCGTCGCTCGCTGCGTCAGCAGCCGCGTTGAGCCGGGCAATGACCGCCGCCTCACGCGACGACTCCGTGCCCATGCCCTGCGCGTGCCCGGCAGCCAGTACGTCGCGTGCGGCGCGAGCCGCGGCCAGGCTGGCCACGTCCGAGTCGAGCGACGAGCTCACCCCGTCGCAGACGACCAGCAGGGCCCGGCTGCCCGGCTCGGCGTCGGCAGCGATGGCCACGGCGTCCTCGTTGCGGCTGTGCCGGATGCCTCGGTCACAGACCGCGGCGACCCAGGGTGCGGGCTGCTCGCTGAAGTGGTCGCGCGGCTTGCTGGCCTTCGTACCGCAGGTCTCGCAGTAGCCGTCGGCACCGACCGTGCCACCGCAGGAGCGGCACGGACCGGGCGTGAACGCCTCGGTCGGCGCGCCCGTGTGCAACTCGATCGTCGGCTCGGTGTCGGTGTCCAGCGCGGGAGTGCTCGGTGCCGCGCCGGGCTGCAGCTCGGCGCCGCAGCTCTCGCAGTACAGATCGGCGTCGGACACCGGTTCGCCGCAGCTCGGGCAAACCGTCCGGGTCGTACTCGTCATCGCAGCGTCCATCCTCGAACCTCGTTGGCCAGGTCGACCAGGGCGATCCGTTCCTCCCGGCTGGTGGCGTGGCCGGCCAGCTCACGGTAGGCCGACTCCAGGCCGGCGCGCAGGTCCGACTCGGTCGCGGCGCGCTGCGAGATCACCACCTGCGGGTCCGGGCCGTTGGCCAGGACGACGTCCAGCGCCGTCCGGAACACGCTCGCCGACAGGTTCGCCCGGTCCACCGGGTCAATTGTCAGGTCGTCGATACTGCCCATGGCCTCGGCCAGTGCGCCCAGTCCACGCCCCGATCCTGCCAGCAGACCGGCTCGCATCCGGCGAGCCCGGATGTACGCGCCGCTGGTCGGCGGGACCAGGTCGAGCGCCGCGACCGCTCCGTCGAGGTCACCACGCTCCGACCGGATCGCCGCCAGCCCGAAGGCCGACGGGGCGATGTAGTTGGCGTCCGTGCGAGCACAGGTCAGGTAGAGGCCCTCGGCCACGTCGTACTCGCCGCTGAGCCGGCAGGACTCCGCCAGCGCCAGCTTCGGCGCCAGCTCGCCCGGGACCTGGCCGTAGACCGCGTTGAACGCCGACTGCGCGCTGGCCGAGTCGTTGCGGGCCAGTGCGACCAGTCCGGCCATCCAGACCGCGCGCCACTCCCACGGGTCCAGCTTCAGCAGGTCGGCGACGGCGGTGTCGACCAGCTCGTACTGGCCGACGTCCAGGGCGGCCTGAGCGAACTCCAGCAGGGTCTGCGGAGTCTGCTCCGGTGCGTTGGCCACCGCCTCCAGCCGCTGCAGCGGGTCCTGCACGCTGACCGTCTTCAGCCAGCCGGCCATCTTGTCGCTGTCGTCGGGCAGCATCGAGGGGAGGCGCTGCCACGGCAGTGCACCCTCACCGAGCCCGGCCGCGCGGTCACCCGGGCTGCCGAAGAGCAGGGAGGAGGTGGAGTGCTGCGCAGCGCCGTACGGCTGCTTGGCCGCGACCACCTCACGCAGTACGCCGAGCAGCTGCACCCGCAGCTCGTCGGCGGAGACGAAGCGGTCGGCCGGGTCCTTCGCGCACGCCTTGAGCAGCAGGCGGTAGAAGGAGTCGAACTCCTGGAACAGCGGGACGTCCGACACCGGCGGCAGTGAGGAGAGGTACGTCGACTGGTAGCCGCGGAACTCCATCGCCAGCACGGTCAGCGTGCGGCCGAGCGTGTAGATGTCCGAGGCGATCGACGTGCCGACCTCCGGGACCTCCGGCGCCTGGTAGCCGACCGTGCCGTAGATCGCGGAGTCCATGTCGTCGATCTGCCGGACGCCGCCCAGGTCGATCAGTTTCACCGCGTCGCCGACCTGGATGATGTTGTCCGGCTTGAAGTCGCAGTAGACCAGCCCGAGGTCGTGCAGGTAGGAGAACGCGGGCAGGATCTCCAGCAGGTAGGCGATCGCCTGGTCGACCGGCAGGGCGTCGTACCGGCCGTTGTTGGCCTGCATGCGCTGCTTGAGCAGGGTCTTCAGCGACGTGCCGCCGACGTACTCCATGACGATGTAGCCGGCGCCGTCGTGGGTGACGAAGTTGTAGATCTCGACGATCAGCGGGTGCTCGACCCGGGCCAGGAACTGCTGCTCGGCGATCGCCGCGGCGACCGCGTCGGGGTCCTCGGAGTTCAGCAGGCCCTTGAGCACGACCCAGCGGTTGGACACGTTCTGGTCCTGGGCCATGTAGATCCAGCCGAAACCGCCGTGCGCGAGACAGCCCGCGACCTTGTACTGCCCGCCGACCAGGTCACCGGGCTGCAGCTTCGGCGAGAACGAGAAGGGGCTGCGGCACTTCGGGCAGAAGCCCTCGGTGCGTCCCGGCTGGTCGCCGCGCGACCGGCCCACCGCGTTCCCGCAGTTGGGGCAGTTCCGGCGGTCCTCGGGGACCATCGGGTTCTTGAGGATCGCCTTGCTCGCGTCGATCGGCGGGATCGAGGGCACGCTGGTCAGCCCGGCGCCCAGGCGAGCACCGCGCAACCGGGTGGACGACGTTCCCAGCCGGCGAGTCAGCTTCGACCCGGCAGCCTGAGCCCGAGCTGACCCCAGCGGAGTGGAAGCCAACCGATTGGAAGCCCGAGACACCGTCGAAGGCGAGCTGATCGGCTCAGCCGCAGCGCTCGTACTACTACCGTCGGCACCGCCAGGTGTGCCGCAGACATCGCAGTACCCGTCGACGACCGTGCCGGAGCAGCCGGGCTGCTGGCAGGCACCAGCTGCAGCAGGTGCGCCCAATCCCGCAGTACCGCTACCTGTTGTGGCGGCAGGCGATCCGCAGACGTCGCAGTACCCGTCGACGATGGTGCCGGTGCATCCCGGCTGGGTGCAGGTCATGTTGTCCCTCCGACACTGTTGTCCAAGTAGGTCTGGTACGCCGCGGTCAGCGCGGCCAGCCGGACCAGATCCACTGGCTCCGCCTTCAGTACTTCCCGCCCTCGCCGGTACAGCTCGGCCAGGTCCTCGGTCGTCCCCGGTGTGCGAGCGACGCTGCCCGCCTTCACCTGGTACGCGTCCAGCCGCGCGGCCAGCTCGTCCCGCTGCGCGAGCGCAGCGCCGTACGCCGACTGCGCCTGCCCGAGCGCACGCCGTACGGCGTCCAGCCGCTTCAGGTACTTGTCCAGCTCGGCAGGCGTGTTCGGCACAGGCCCAAGCGCAGCCACATTCGGTACGCCGAGCCGAGGCGCCGGCGTGACCGCGGCAACGCACTGGTCGGCCAGAGCCCGCACGGCCGTCCCCTGCGCTTCCAGCTCGGTCCGCAACGTCCGCGCCCGTGCCACGTCAGCAGCGCGCTCCCGACGGGTCGCCGACCCGACGATCAGGTCCCGCTCGGCCAGCGCCGCGTCGATCTCCAGCGGCCCGATCAGCCCACCGACATCAGCGCCCCGCTTGGACCGCTCGGTCAGGTCGGTCACCCGGCGGTCCAGGTCGTGGTGCTTGGCGATCGCGTCGTTCCGGCTCGCCGCGGGCTCCCGCGTGACCAGGTCGTTGATCCGCTCGACCTGCGCCCGTAGCTGCCGCAGCCGCGCCGCCAGGTCCGCGTCGCCGGGCTCGAGCGCGAGCTTGGCCCGCAGCGTCGCCGCCAGCGCGTCCGACAAAGTGCATGCCTCAGGCAACGAAACGGCCAGCGACCCACCGGCGCCGCCGGCGCCCGAGGTGGTGTCGAGCCCGCCCCAGATCAGCGTCGAGATCCGCTCGGTCTCGGTCGCGCCGACCCGCCCGGAGTCCCAGGTCAGCAGGATCAGCTCGTACCGGTCCGAGACCGCCTTCCAGACCGCCATGCTGAGGACGACGTCGGCACTCAGGGCGTCGGCGTCCGCGGCGTGCAGGGCGGCCTGGTCGAGCTCGTCCAGCTCGGCGCGCCGCCGGTCCCGCCAGCTCCCGAGCGCGTCGAGGAACGCCAGCAGCTCCGTGGCCGGGATGCTGCTGCCGATCCGGCCCGGTGGTGCCGGCGCGACGGCGGCCGGCGTACGAACGGTCATCACTCCCTGCCGTACAGGGCCACCGGCGGAGTCGGCGCCGGGCCGAGCGTCGGGGCGAGCCACTTGTCGTACGACGCCTTCCAGCGCCCGTCGGCCTTCATCTGCGCGAGCACAGCGTTGACGAACTGCACGAAGTCCTTGTTGCCGGCCGGAATGCCCAGCCCGTACGGCTCGTCGCTGATCCGCTCGCCGGGGATGATCCGCGCGTACGGGTCCTGCGCGGCCTCGCCGGCCAGCACGGTGTCGTCACCGGTGATCCCGTCGGCCTTGCCCTGCTGGAACAGCACCAGGCAGCCGGTGTCGGTGTCGGCGGTGATCGCCTTGACGCCCCGGTCCTTGTACTTGTTCAGGTTGTCCAGGCTGGTCGAGCCGGCCGGCGCGCAGACCGTCTTGCCGCGCAGGTCGGCCAGGCTCTTGGCGGGCGAGTCGCGCTGCACGAGTGTCTTCTGGCCCGACCGGTAGTACTCGGCCGAGAACGCGATCTGCTGCCAGCGGGCGCAGTTGATCGTCATGTTGCGGGCCACGATGTCGATCTTGGAGTTCTTGTTCTGCAGCACCGGGATGCGTTGCGGGCTGGAGATCACCACCAGCTCGATCTTGTTCGGGTCGCCGAAGATCGCCCGTGCGACCTCGCGCACCATGTCGATGTCGAAGCCCTCGATCGCGCCGCTGATCGGGTTGCGCGAGCCGAGGTTCAGGCTGTCCGCGGAGATCCCGGCCCGGAGCCGGCCGTTGCGGTAGATCGTGTCCATCGTCGAGCCGAGCGGCATCTGCTCCGGCGTCGGCAGCGCGGTCGGCGCGTAGGAGCGCAGCTCGTCGCGCAGGTTGTTCGTGCAGGTCGGCCCGGCCGGCGGCGGCGCCGTCGCGGTCGGAGCGACCGGCTTCGGCGGGATCTCGGTGGCCGCGTAGTCGCCCGAGCCGCATGCGGCCAGGGCGAGCAGCGCGACTGCGCTGCCGGCGGCGATCAGCTGCTTCTTCATCGGTATTCCCCCAGTCGCTGGGACAGGCCCCAGGCGGCGAGCAGTGCGGCGAGGATGCCGATCGGCAGGCCGAGCCAGCCGATCGGCGGCAGCGAGCCGCGCGCGTCGGCGAGCTGCGCCTGCGTCGCGTCGCTGGCGTCGGCGAGCTTGCCGCTCGAGGCCTTGTCGAAGGTGGTGAAGGGCACTGTCGCCGAGGTGGCCCCGGTGCCGATCGCCAGGTCCACGGCGCCGTCCCAGTTGCCGCTGTCGTCGGCCTTGCGGATCTCGCCGTGCGCGGTCTTGTACTGCTGCCAGGCGCTGGTCGCCGCGCCCGCGCCGGACCCGATCGCGGCCAGCTGCTGGTCGACCCGCTCGGAGGCCGCCTTCCAGGCCTTCTCGAAGTCCGCGCCGGAACCGCGGGCGATCAGCGTCAGGCTCTCGTTCGACTTCGCGTCGTACGCCGCGATCCGCGCCTGCGCCAGCACCAGCGCGTCGGCGTACTCGTCCTTGAAGGTGTCCTGCGCCGAGCTGCTCGCACCGGCCAGTCCCGCACCGCCGACCACCATCGTCAGCAGCACCAGTACAGCGCCGGCGGCGATCGGGACGTTCAGGTACCGGTGGGTGCGCCTGGCCAGCCACACCATCGTCAGGATCAGGACGGCGAGGCTGATCAGCCCGCCGACGATCAGCCAGGCGTTGCCGCCGCCAACGCCCTCGAACTCGGTGTCGACGCGGTCCTCGTTGGCGGCCACCAGTGCGTTGAGCAGAGGGAGCGAGTCGTTCTGCAGGGTCGCGTTCGCGTCCTTCAGGTACTGCGAGCCGATCGGCAGGCCCTGGCGGTTGTTGGTCCGCGCCTGCTCGATCTGGCCGTTGTAGGTGAGCAGCGTCGCGTTGAGCGCGCCGAGCACGGTCTGGTCGGCGGGCTGCGCGGTCGCGGCCTCGGCGATCAGCCGGGACGCCGTCGCGAGCGAGTTGACGAAGTGCTCGCGCTGGGACGGCGGCTCGAGGCCACCGACCAGGAAGGCGTTGGTGGCGTCGGCGTTGGCCGCGACCAGGTTGGTGTGGATCGCCTGGACCCGGACCAGCTGGGCCGTGTTGGCCTCGGCGCGCTTCAGGGCTCCGTCGGACTGGCGGAACCCTTGCGCGGCGGCCAGGCCGAACAGCACGGCGACCACCGCGGACAGGATGAGCAGGGCGCGCAGGCGGCCCGGAGTGCCGTAGAAGAAGACGTTGAGCAGGCCGTGTGGCTTGCGAGGCGCTGGTGCCTGCTGCGGCGCGCCGCTCGGGGCAGCGGGCGTGGCCGGCGGCGACCAGGTCGCCGGGGGCGCACTGACTGTCTGGGTCACGCCTGTTCTCCTTGCTCGGGCAGCGCAGCGTTCTCGGTCGTCTCGCCGGGCTCAGGCTTCGCCGGGCTGGTCAGCTCGGCTCCGACTTCGTCGCCGGGGACGGCAGGTGGGTGCAGGTCCTCGTCGGTGAGGTCCTCGGCCAGGATCTGACGCAGCTGTTCGGTCGTGGGTGCCGTCACGTCGCGCAGCCGCCAGGCGTGCCGGCCGATCGCGGCCTCCAGCGTGTTGCGGGCGAACCGGCCGTTGCCGAACGAGCGGTTCCGCGGTGTCGACGACAGGACCACCTGGAAGTGCTCCAGCGCCTCCGGGGTCAGCTCGTAGTCGGCGCCCTCGGCCAGGCCGGTGAGGATGTCGGTGAGCTCGGCGTCGGTGTAGTCCTCGAAGCCGATCGTGGTCCGGAACCGGCTGGCCAGTCCGGGGTTGGCGGCGATGAACGTCTCCATCGGCTCGGGGTACCCGGCGACGATGACGACCAGGTCGTCGCGGCGGTCCTCCATCTCCTTGACCAGGGTGTCGACCGCCTCCCGCCCGTACTGGTCGGTGCCCTGGTCACCGGAGGTCAGGCTGTACGCCTCGTCGATGAACAGCACGCCACCGACCGCCGACGCGACCACCTCGGCCGTCTTCGTCGCCGTCTGCCCCAGGTACCCGGCGACGAGCTCCGACCGGTCGACCTCGATCAGCTGGCCCTTGGAGAGCAGGCCCATCGCCTTGTAGATCCCGCTGACCAGCCGAGCCACCGTGGTCTTGCCGGTCCCCGGGTTCCCCACGAAGACCAGGTGCCGGGTGATCGTGGGGCTCTTCAGCCCGGCGTCGGTCCTGAGCTTCTCCACCCGCAGTACGGCGACCTGCCGGTGTACCTCGCGCTTGACCTTCTCCAGCCCGGTGAGCTCGTCCAGCTCAGCCAGCAGCTCCTCCACCGACCGCTCGGGGACCGGAGCCTCCTCCACCTGAGCTGCCGCCTGGGGGAGTGCCTGCTGAGCACCGGCGCTCGGCGGCGGTGTCTGGCCGGCCACCTGCAGCGGCCGGGCTCCCGCCGCCTGCAGCTGCGCGGCCGCGGCGACCGACGCGTTACCGATGACCCGCATGGTCGGCTCACCGAGCGAGCAGGCAGCCGAAGCGACCTCGGCGAGCGCCTCGGCGTACGGGATCTTCTCCGGGGAGCTCTGGGCAACCAACTCACTCAGTACGGCGGTAGGCGCGCCACGCCATCTCCTGCCGCGCACTGCGGCGTCGAAGAAGTCCTGGGTGGTCGCGCCCGGTGTCACCGTCGCCCAGTCCGCCGAAGCGCCCGGAGCCGACTCGGCCAGGGCAGCGGCGAGTGAGAGCGCTTCTGCTCGGGCAGAGTCCTCAGCGACTCCCGCACGCGCGGCAACGGTCAGCAGACCGGCCAGTGCGTCCTTCAGCGAAGTACCCCCCACGCTGCTCATGCCCCTCCTCGTCCTGGCGGTGGTTGCAGTGGGCCCGCACCCGGCGGGACCTCCGGCGCCGGACTGGACGGCGTCTCGCCCAGGGCGAGACTGCCACCGGTCGACCCGGTACCGAACTTCTCCTGCAGGAACCTGCCGTGCGCGACCAGTGCGGCCGCGTCGGCCCGGTTCACCGCGTCGAACACCTTGTCCATCGTCGCCCCCAGCAGGTCCAGCTGGTCGATCAGCAGCATCAGCGACGTCTTGCCGCGGTCCACCGGGCGACTGTCGGCCCACTGCCGCGGGAGCCGCAGGTACCCGCCGATGGCCTCCGGCAGGTAGTCCGTCGCCGTGGCCATCACCGAGTACGCCTGCATGCTGCCGCCGAGGTTGCCGAGCCGCGGGATGGTCTCCCGGACGATCCGGACCACCCGGTTGACCCGCGACGCGACCACCGCCGGTACGGCGCCGTCCGCGACCAGCTGCTCGACCCGGACCAGTGCTGCGAGCAGGTCGTCGGTGGTCGGTGCACGAGGGGTCGGGGCAGGCTCGGGCTCCGCCTTGCGGCCCGTGAGCCGCGCGAAGAAGTCACCCAGCGCCATGCAGTCTGTCCGTCCCCCCGCTAGTACTGAAAGGCTCAGCGACCGAGGTCGAGGCTGCCCTGGATGACGCGCTGGTCCTGCTGGGCGACCCGGTCCAGGTAGCTGCGGGACTTGGTCACCTCGCCCTCGAGCGTGCCGATGGTCGCGGCCATGCTGTCCAGCGCCTCCACCTTGAAGGTGTCGATCGCGTCCATCGTGGCGTAGATGTTGGCGAACGCGGCCTGCAGCTGCGGCAGCCCGATGGTCGCCGAGGCGGCCTGCTGCTGGATCGCGACCGAGTTGTCCCGCAGCATCTGCGAGGTGCGCTCGATCATCCCGCTGGTGGTCGTGTTCAGCGCGGTGATCTGGTCCAGCACGAGCTTCTGGTTGCCCAGCGCCTGCGCCACGATGACCGCCGTACGGAGTGCCGAGACGGTCGTGGTCGAGGCGCGGTCGACGCCCTTGATCAGCTCGATGTTGTTCTTGATCACGATGTCGATGGCCAGGTAGTTCTGGATCGACACGGCCAGCTGGACGAGCAGGTCCTGGTGCTTCTGGCGGACGTAGAACAGCACGTCCTCACGCAGCGCCTTGGCCTTGTCCGGGTCGGTGGTCTCCAGCTCGGCGATCGTCGCCGACAGTCGCGCGTCCAGCCGCTCGGCGACGTACACGTACTGGTTCAGCCGGCCCATCGCGTCCCAGAGCTGCTGCTTCTCCAGGTTCAGCGCGGCGTTGTCCTTGCCGAGCTCGTCCTGGCCGTTGCGCAGCGAGTGCAGGATGCCCTCGAGGTGGCTCTGCGCGCTCTGGTACTTGCGGAAGTAGTCCTCGATCTTGTCGCCGAACGGGATCATCCCGAGCAGCTTCTTCGGCCCGGTGGCTTCCTTCGGGTCCAGGTTCTCGACCGTACGGCGCAGTTCGAGCAGCGTCTTGCCGACCGTCGAGCCCTCGGCCAGACCGCCGCTGGTCAGCGCCTTGACCGGCGACTGGAGCAGCCGGTTCGAGCTCTCGGCGGCGTGCCGGATGTCGGCGTCACCCATGCTGCGGACGTCGGTCGCCTTGGCGGCGAACTCCGGCGAGCGCGGCGCGGCCGTCATCAGCGAGGTGAGGAAGGTGTCGACCTTCGAGTCCAGCCCCGGCAGTGCGGCCGGGTCGACCGCCGGCGCCATGCTCGGCGCGGCCGTCGCGGCGACCGGCTGTGTCGGCGCGGGTGCGGTGAGTATCAGTCCCGGCGCGGTCGCGGTCGGCGGCTGCAGCGGCGACACCGCGGGCTGAGCCTGCGCGGCCCCTGCTGCCGGTGTCCCCGCGGTGTTGTCGGCTTCGGTCATCGTCGTTCCCCTCCGGTGGCCTGCCACGGGCCCGCGCCCGCGTCCCCTGTCACACACTCCGTGACGCGCACACAATCTACGCGGTTCCCGGTCCGTTGGGACCAGACGTTGCGTAGTCGTTGTCAGGTCAACGAACGGCGGTAGCTGACGAAGGTGAGACCGTCGCGGGGGTCGCGGGCGGTCTCGGTCCAGGCGGCGGGGTCGATCGCGGGGAAGGTGACGTCGCCCTCGGGGGACCGGTCGACCTCGGTGAGCTCCAGGCGGTCGGCGTACGGGAGCGCCAGGCGGTAGATCTCGCCACCGCCGGCCACGAAGATGTCGTTGCCATCGGCAAGCTTCAGGGCGTCGTCCAGGGTGTGGACGACGTCGACGCCTTCGGCGGCCCAATCGGGCTGCCGGGTGATGACGACCGTACGGCGCCCGGGCAGCGGGCGGCCGATGGAGTCGTACGTCTTGCGGCCCATCACCAGCGTGTGGCCGAGCGTGAGCTGCTTGAAGTGCTGCAGGTCCTCGCGGATCCGCCAGGGCAGGTCGTTGTCACGGCCGATCACGCCGTTGCGGCCGACGGCCGCGATCAGGACGACGCTCATACCGCGATCGGCGCCTTGATCCCCGGGTGCGGGTCGTAGCCGGTCAGGACGACGTCCGCGATCTCGTAGTCGTCGATCGACTCGCGCTTCGTCAGCTCGAGCGTCGGCAGCGGGCGCGGCTCGCGGGTGAGCTGCAGCTTGGCCTGGTCGAGGTGGTTCAGGTAGAGGTGCGCGTCGCCGAGCGTGTGCACGAAGTCACCGACCTCGAGCCCGGTCTGCTGGGCCACCATGTGGGTGAGCAGCGCGTACGACGCGATGTTGAACGGGACGCCCAGGAAGATGTCGGCCGAGCGCTGGTACAGCTGGCAGGACAGCTTCCCCTCGGCGACGTAGAACTGGAACATCGTGTGGCACGGCGGCAGCGCCATGTTCTCCAGCTCGGACACGTTCCACGCGCTGACCAGGTGCCGGCGCGAGTCCGGGTTCTTCTTGATCGCCTCGATCACGCCGCTGATCTGGTCGACGTGCCGGCCGTCCGGGGTCGGCCAGGAGCGCCACTGGTAGCCGTAGACCGGGCCGAGCTCGCCGTTCTCGTCAGCCCACTCGTCCCAGATCGAGATGCCGTTCTCCTGCATCCACTTCACGTTGGTCGAGCCGCTGAGGAACCAGATCAGCTCGCCGACCACGGACTTCAGGTGCAGCTTCTTGGTCGTCACCGCGGGAAACCCGGCGCTCAGGTCGTACCGGGCCTGGTGCCCGAAGACGCTCAGCGTGCCGGTGCCGGTGCGGTCGCCCTTCTCGACACCGTGGGTGAGAACGTGGTCGAGGAGCTCCAAGTACTGCCGCATGCTGCCGACCTTACAACTGTCGCCTCGGGCCGGATCGGAGGCGCTCGGGGGTTGGGCGTCGGGTGTCCGTCGGCTGATCGCGGTGGCCTGGCAGACTCGCGCTGGTGAGCGATGTGGAGTACGTGTTGACGCTGGTGCTGCACGTGGAGAAGAACGACCGGCCGGCCCGGACGGACGCGCTGGAGACGGCGGCGCGCGCCGTACTGGCGATCCTGGCCGACGAGCGCTCGACCGGCGAGGGCGAGTGGGCCGAGGCGATGCACGCCTGGCAGGACGCCCGCATCCGCAAGGTCGTACGCCGGGCGCGCGGCATCGAGTGGCGCCGAGCGGAGGCCCTGCCCGGGATCACGGTCGCCTCCGCCCCGCCCGCTGAGGAAGCTCCGACCGGCCCGCCTCCGGCCGAGGTCCGGGTCTTCCCTCCGGTCCCGCTCGACGAGGTCCCGAAGGACCTGTCGAAGTTGCAGGTCACCGGCACCGACCTGGAGGACGAGGACCTGCCGGAGGTCGCGCCCGGCCTTCCGGTCCTGTGGGTCAACCCGACTCTGGAGATGTCCACCGGCAAAACAATGGCCCAGGTCGGCCACGCCGCCCACCTGACCTGGTGGGAGCTCTCGGACACCGCCCGCAAAGCCTGGGTGGACGACGACTTCAACCTTGCCGTCCGCACAGCCTCAGCAGCCCAGTGGAAGCAGCTGCTCCGCAGTGGCCTCCCCGTCGTACAGGACGCCGGCTTCACCGAGGTAGAACCCGGCAGCAGGACCGTCGTCGCGGATCACCCGGCCCTGCCGCGGTAGTTCACGCCTTCTTCCGTACGGCGTACGTGAGGTGCTGGGCCTGCGGTGTGGAGATCGCGCCGGTCAGTTCCAGGTCGACCCGTGTTCCGTCGACCGGGTAGAGCCGGGTCCCACCGCCCAGTACGACGGGCGCCACGTGCAGCCGCAGTACGTCGGCCAGGCCGGCGGCGAGGACCGCGTGGCAGATCTCGCCGCCGCCCATCACGACCGTGTCCTTGTCGCCGGCCGCTTCGCGGGCCTGGCGGATCGCATCGGCGAGGTCGGTGACGAACGTGAAGCGGTCGCCGAGCCGGGTCCGGGTGGGAGCCTGGTGGGTGACGACGAAGATCGGCGGGTTCACCTCACCGGTCGGCTGCGCGCCGTACCCCATCTCCTCGCTCCAGCCGTCGGGGGCGTCGATCACGTCGAACAGCCCGCGCCCCTGCACCACCGAGCCGGTCTCGGCGAAGCTCCGGTCGAGCACGGCCCGGTCGTCGTCGTTGCCGTCGAAGACCCAGGTGTGCAGCGCCTCGCCGTCGTCGCCGAGGCCGTTGCCCGGGCCGGCGTTCGGCCCGGTGACGTACCCGTCCAGCGAGACGGAGATGTCGACGACGACCGGGCTCATCGGCCGGTCTCCTTCGCGACCAGGGCGGTCAGCTTGTCGAGCCCGTCGTTCAGGCCGCGCTCCATGCCACTGGCGACCATGCCGTCGCGCGCCTCGATCGACGGGAACACCGACCAGACCCGTAGCTGGACGCCGTTCTCGGTCGCGGTGTAGGTCGCCTTCTCCAGGCTGACCTCACCCGGGAACCCCTCGAACTCGAAGGTCTGGATCACCATTGCGCCGGGCTCGATCGCGTGGAAGACGCCACGGAAGGCGTACTCGTTGCCGTCGGCGTCGCGGTGGACGTAGCGGTAGCGGCCGCCCGGGCGGACGTCGTACTCGACGACCTCCATCTCCAGGTCGTTCGGGCCGAGCCACTGCGACACCAGGTCCGGGTCGGTGGAGACCTTGAACAGCTGGGCCGGCGTGGCGTCGAAGTCGCGGAGCACCTCGATGAACGGGGTGTTCGCCGGCGCGTTGATGATCGTGTCGCTCACTGGTCCTGCTCCTTCACGGTTTCGAGGACGGCGTCGATTGCGCGGAACCGGCGCTCGGTGGTCAGTCGGTACTGGTCGATCCAGCTGGTCAGCTGCTCGAGGGCGTTCGGCGCGAGGTGGCACGGGCGGCGCTGGCCGTCGCGGGTCCGGGTGATCAGCCCGGCGGCCTCCAGCACGGAGATGTGCCGGGAGATCGCCTGGAGCGTGATCGGGAACGGCTCGGCGAGCTCGTTCACCGTCGCCGGACCGCGCGACAGCCGGGCGATCAGCGCCCGCCGGACCGGGTCGGCCAGGGCCAGGAAGGCCCGGTCGAGTGCTGCTTCGTCGTACTGCATCTTTATCAACCAATTCCTTGATCAACTGATGTGTTGAATATAGAACCGGCTTCTCCGAGGAGTCAAGGGCTTATACCGTCGCGAAGGCGGCCATCATCGCCATGTCCTCGTGCTCGAGGTTGTGGCAATGGATCAGGTACTTGCCCTGGTGGGCGGTGAATCTGACCAGGACGTCGACAACCTCGGCGGGGCGGACGTCGACGGTGTCCTTCCAGCCGGCGTCGTACGGGCCGGGTGGGCCGCCGCCGCGGCGGACGACCTGGAAGGGGGCCAGATGGACGTGGACGGGGTGGTGCACGTCGGTGACGAACGACCACAGCTCGTACTGGTCGAGCTTCACCGTCGCCTGCACGACCTCGGGGTCGAAGGGTTTGCCGTTGATCGTCCAGCCCCGGTGCTCGCCGGCCGAGCCGCGGCGGAAGCGCCATTTCCGGCGTACCAGACCTCCCGGCTCGGGGACCGGCGCGTACGACGAGAGCCTGGCCGGGACGTTGCTGTCGTCAACCGCCTTGCGGGCAACGACGAACCGCATCACCTCCGCAGCTCGACCTGTGCCGAGTTTGTTCTTCAGCGTGACCTCGGTGCCTACGGCGTACTGGGAGAAGTCGACGACCACGTCGAACCGCTCGGCCGGTGCGATCACCAACGTCTCGTGCGTCATCGGCGAGCCGAGCAGACCACCGTCGCTGCCGATCTGGACGAACCGACCCGGCCCGTCGAGCTCCAGCTCGTACCGGCGTGCGTTGGCCGCGTTGAGGATGCGGAAGCGGTAGCGGGCGGCGTCGACCTCCAGCACCGGCCAAGGCGCGCCGTTGACCAGTTGAACGTCGCCGATCACCCCCTCCATGTACTTCGACTCCACACCGGGCCCGTCCTTCAGTGCCGGGTAGCGGAACGACCCGTCCTCGTTGAACGACCGGTCCGCCAGCACCAGCGGGATCTCCCGATCGCCTGCAGGCAAAGGAAGTGCGTCCTCCTCGGCGTCGCGGATCAGGTGCAGGCCGAACAGCCCGCGGTAGACCTGCGGAGCGGTGTAGTCCATCCGGTGGTCGTGGTACCAGAGTGTGGCGGCCCGCTGCGTGTTCGGGAACGTGTATCTCCGGCTGCCGGTCTTGACGTCGCCGCCTGTCATCCCGTGATGCCCGGCGTGGTCGTGGTGCTGGCCGTTGGGCATCAGCAGGTCCAGCGGCCAGCCGTCGCTATTGGCCGGGGTGTGCCCGCCGTGCAGGTGTACGACGGTCGGTACGTCGAGCTGGTTGACCTGCTCGACGACACTGGTCCGCCCACTCCGTACGTCGAACGTTGGCCCGGGCAACAGTCCGTCGTACCCGAGCACCTCGGTCCGCAGTCCTGGCAGGATCTCCAGCGACGCCTTGCGCTGTACGACGCGGTAGTAGTCGGCGTTGGCGTCGCTGCGGACCGGCCGCTTCACCGGTGGGATCGGCAGCGGGACCTGGAACGCCTCCGGCAGCGGTACGGCGCTGGTGAGCAACTCGGCGGTCTGGCCGGGTGACGGGTCCAGGCCGCAGCCGGCCAGTGTGGCAGCGCCGGCTACTCCCAGGAACCCGCGGCGGGACAGCTTCATCGAGCAACCTCCTGACGGAAGGACCAGATCGTCAGGGCGACGACGGTGACGACGATCGCCGTACCGAGCGGCACGTGGACGGCGAAGTTCTGCAGGTAGCCGAAGATCATCTGGGTCATCTCGGCGAAGAACAGCAGGGCCGTGACGAGTGCCGGCCAGAGCCGGCCGTGGCCTGGGCGCCAGTAGAGGACGGCGGCGACGAACTGCAGCATCGAGAGCATCCACAGCGTCGAGCCGATGGGGCCGTGGATGTCGATCGCGTCGGCCTCGCCGGAGAGGAAGTAGCCGGCCAGCACGGGCTGGGCGATCACCAGTCCGGCGTGCAGCAGCAGGACGATCCGCAGCAACCACAGGGTCACTCGAGGGCGCCGCATGGTCGGCGCGGGCGTGCCGGCGCCGATCTGCCCGGCCGCTCGCGCTTGCCGCTTCACGCCGCCACCGCCGTACGTCGTACTGCCCAGACGGCGAGTGCGACGGTGCCGGCGACTACTGCCATGCCCAGCGGAACGTGCAGTGCCAGGTCTCGGCCGTAGCCCGCGTGGATCACCAGCGCTTCACCGGCAAGCACTCCACCGGTTAGCAGCGACGGCCAAGCCAGTCGAGTGATGAGCCAGGTCAGCGCCAGCTGCACCAGGCAGAGCGCGGCAGCGGTCAGGCCCACCGCCTCATGGACGGGGATCGCGCTGCCTTCGCCGTTCAGGTAGAGGCCGGCGAGCAGCGGCTGCGCGCAGACGGCGGCCGCGTGCAGGACGGCGACGGCACGGAGAAGCTTCATGCCGCCAGATTAGTAGCCTGTCTACATGTAGCGGCACCAGGTAAATCCCTGGCTCGCCCCTAGGGAGTCAGTGCCCTCCGAACGGTCGCGGCCAGGGCGGCCCGGCGGCGGTCGTGCACTTCCGTGGGGTCCTCGGGACCGGCTGCGTGGGTGAGGCTCGCGGCGGCCCAGGTGGTCGAGAGTGAGATCAGCAGCGCGTGGACGTCGATCGGGGCCAGGTCGGCGACGATGTGCCCGTCGCGCTGGGCCTTCTCGATCGCGGCCAGTTTGTCTTTGTCGTGGCCCTCCCAGGCGCCGAACAGGTCGCCGGTGGGCGTCCGTTCGAGTCGCGACCAGGTCGCCAGCCGGGTCAGTTCGGGGTGCTCGACGTAGGCGTCGTACAGGCGGACGGCGTAGCCGGGGAGATCGTCCGCGGTCAGCGGGACCTGGTCGAGGTTCGAGCCCACGTGCTCGGCCAGGACGACGTCGAACAGGGCGTCCTTGTTGCCGTAGTACGCGTAGAGCTGCGCCTTGTTCGCCTTGGCGTTGGCGGCGATCCGGTCGACGCGCGCGCCGGCGATGCCGTGTTCGGCGAACTCCGCGGCGGCGGCCTCGAGGATGCGCCTCCTGGTGGCCTGTCCGTCTCCCATGGCTCGAGTCTAGCAAAAACAAACTGGTTCGTTTGCTTTTGTGCGCGACCCGGCTTATGGTCGAGAAACCAACTGGTTTGTTTCTGGATGAGGAGCAGTGACATGCAGCAGCGCACACTGGGCCGGCAGGGCCTGACCGTCTCCGCCCTGGGGCTCGGCACGATGGGCATGACGATGGCGTACGGCGAGGCCGACCCCGAGGGCGGCCTGGCCACGATCCGGCGGGCGTACGAGCTCGGGATCACCTTCTTCGACACCGCCGAGCTGTACGGCAACGGGACCGGCAGCAACGAGCAGCTGCTCGGGGAGGGCGTGAAGGGCTTCCGGGACGAGGTGGTGCTGGCCACCAAGTTCGGGTTCGACATGACGAAGAACCAGTGGGAGGGCGAGCAGCTGAACAGCCGGCCGGAGAACATCCGGCAGGTCGCCGAGAACTCGTTGCGGTACCTGCAGACCGACCACCTGGACGTGTTCTACCAGCACCGGCCCGACCCGGCCGTGCCGATCGAGGAGGTCGCCGGGGTCGTCGGCGAGCTGATCCAGGCGGGCAAGGTCCGGTACTTCGGACTGAGTGAGGCCGGGCCGGAGACGATCCGGCGGGCGCACGCGGTGCAGCCGGTGTCGGTGCTGCAGACCGAGTACTCGCTGTTCGAGCGGATGGTCGAGGACACCGTGCTGCCCGTCGTACGGGAGCTCGGGATCGGGTTCGTGCCGTACTCGCCGCTCGGGCGTGGGTTCCTGACCGGAGATGTGCGGCCGGCCGCGGAGTACCCGGAGGACGACATGCGGCGGTTCGACGATCGGTGGCAGGGCAAGAACTACGACGCGAACGTGGCCGCGGTGGGGGAGTTGAAGGCGTTCGCTGAGGGCAAGGGCATCACGGTGACGCAGCTGGCGCTGGCGTGGTTGCTGGCGCAGGGCGACGACATCGTGCCGATCCCGGGGACGCGCAAGGTCGCGCGGATCGAGGAGAACGCCGGGGCTGCCGCAGTGGAGCTGACGGCGGCGGATCTGGATCGGATCCGGGAGATCCTGCCGCACGGTTCGTACGGGAGCCGCTACCTGGCCCAGCACATGCCGGAGTGGACGCGCTGAGCTTCTAGGTGAGTTGACCCAGTCGCGAGACCGAGATGCCGGCGCGTTCGCAGACCCAGTGCGGGTCGGGGCCGAGCTCGGGTTCGATGCGGAGCTCGTGGTCGTTGAGGTCGTCGCAGGCGGTGCACCGCGGCCAGCGGACACCGGAGTCGGTGAGCCGGTCCTGCACATCCTGCGCGACCAAGCCGGCGATGTGCTCGGCGCCGTCCGGCCACTGGTCGAGCCACCACTGCCGCTCGGCGACCGCGTCCTCGAGCACGGACACCATCGCGGCGTCGTCGAATCCCCGCGCGGCCAGGTCGTGAAGCACCAGCGCGCGGGCGGTCAGCAGGATCCCGGGCTCACTCATCGCCCTTCAGGGTGCCAGACCCCACCGACAAACCGAAGAAGACGAACAGCAGGACCGGCGGCACGGGGCCGTCGGTCCTGCTGTTGTCAGTTCGCGCAGTGGGGGTCGAGGCGGTTGGCCAGGCGGAGTTCGTGGTCGGCCGCTGTGCGGAGTACGGCGACGAAACGGCCGCGCAGGTTGAAGGTGCGGCGCGGCTCGTCCGGCTGCTGGGGAGCGTCGGGGAGGGCGGACTGGGACAGCGACCGCGCGTTCTCCACGGCGGTGTTTCCGGCGATGAACATGATGTGCTCCCTTCGAAAAGAGCGTGGTTGAGCGTCCGGCGGCCGGTCGGCCGTCGGTGGGTCAGTAGTGGATTCAGTTGCGGGGAGCGGGCCCGCTGCTCGCGCGCACGACCAGTTCGGTCGGCAGCAGGATCTGGCGCTCTTCGACCGACGGGTCGAGCAGTACGCGCCCGACCGTCCGGCCCTTGTCCTTGATCGGCTGGCGGACGGTCGTCAGTCCGGCCGTCTCGGCCTGCGGGATGTCGTCGAAGCCGGCGACGGTCAGGTCCTTTCCAGGAACCAGCCCGCGGGCCTTCATCGCCTCCATCGCACCGAGCGCCAGTACGTCGCTCAGCCCGACGATCGCGGTCGGCCTCTCTTGCGAGTCGAGCACCCATTCCGCCCCGATCACTCCGGAGCTGAACGCGTTGTGCCCGCCGGACACCAGCCGGATCCGCGCGTCCGGCATCTCCTTCTGCAGGCCGCGGATCCGCAGCTCGCAGTCGGTGTAGCCGACCTCGTCCAGCGTCATCTCGACCGCCTGTGAGCCAGCGGCCTCGGCGTTGTCGACCAGTACGACGATGTCGCGGTGCCCGAGTCGCGCCAGGTGCTTGCCGAGCTTGGCCGCGGCCTCGACCTCGTCGATCGCGACCCACGACAGGTCCGGGTGGTCACCCCGATCGGTCGACACCATCGCGACCCCGCGCTGCCGCAGGAGGTCCAGTGCCGGGTGCCCGCCCGCGACGCAGAAGATCGCGGCCGCGTCGATCGCCGCCTGCTGCACGGCGTTCGTCCCGCCCTGGATGTCCGACGAGCTCAGCGGCATCAGCAGCAAGCTGGTCGCGAACTCCTCGGCCACCTCGGCGAGCCCGGCCAGGAAGCCCACGGCGTACGGGTCCGAGAACGCGTAGGCGAGCTTGTCGGTGAACAGCACCCCGACCGCCCCCGCCTTCCCGCTCCGCAACGCCCGCGCCGAAGCGTCCGGCCCGGCGTACCCCAGCTCCTGCGCCGTGCTGAGGATCCGCTCCCGCAGCGCGGCCGACAGCTGGTCCGGCTTGTTGTAGGCGTTCGAGACGGTCGACGGCGACACCCCGACGGCCTGCGCCACGGTCTTCAGCGTCACTCCCGGCGACATCTCTCCACACCCTTCTGTATCGTTCTTCTAAATCGTTCTAGAAAAACGATACAGAAGATCTCCGGGGAGTGCAACGGGCTTTCGGGGCCGAGGTCTTGGGGACCGAGGGACAGGAGGTGTCGGCCGATCTGGCGGCGGTTGGCGCGGTGGCACGCGGAGACAATGGATGGATGGGCGGACACGTCCTGTCCTTCGGTACGCGATGATGGTCCCCATGGGGTCGTTGCTCGAGGTGATCGCGTTGCATCCGGCGGATGCGGAGGCGGCTCAGGAGGGTGGGGCGGACCGGCTGGAGTTGTGTGCCTCGATGGAGGCGGACGGGTTGAGTCCGTCGGTGTCGACGGTGAGCGCGATCCGGCGGGTGACCGATCTGCCGTTGCGGGTGATATTGCGGCTGACCGACTCGTTCGCGGTGAACGGCGCGGAGCTGAACAAGCTCACGGCGATGGCCCAGTCCTATCTGGGCGCCGGGGCGGACGGGTTCGTGCTGGGGTTTCTGACGCCGGACAACGAGGTGGACGCCGAGTCCACGGCTGCGCTGGTCAGCACGTTCGCCGGTACGCCGTGGACGTTTCACCGGGCGATCGACAACGTGCTGGAGCAGCGGCCTGCCTGGCGGGCGCTGCGGACGTTGCCGGGGCTCGACACGGTGCTGACGGCGGGCTCCTCGCTCGGCGTAGGGCACGGGCTGGATGATCTGACCGCGCTGGCCAAGGCCGATCCGTCGGTGGCCGGGGTGATGATGGCCGGCGGCTCGCTGCAGCCGGAGCACGTGCCGTGGCTCTACCAGGCCGGCGTGCGCCGGTTCCACGTCGGGTCGTCGGTGCGGCAGGACGGCTCGTGGACGAAGGCGTACGTGAACTCGCGCTTCGTCAAGGCGTGGCGCAACCTGCTCGACGCCCAGGACGCCAAGGAGACGACCGCGTGATCCTGATCGACCCACCGGTCTGGCCGGGCTGGGACCGGGTCTGGTCGCACCTGGTCAGCGACGAGTCGTACGACGAACTGCACGCGTTCGCCCGCAAGGTGGGCATCCCGGCGCGGGGGTTCGACCGCGATCACTACGACGTCCCGTCGGATCGGTACGACGACATGGTGGCGGCGGGAGCCACTCCGGTGGAGAGCCGGGTGCTCGTACGGCGCTTGATCGAGTCGGGCCTCAGACACAGAAAAGGTGCCCCAGGCAACTAGCCTGGGGCACCTTCTCTTCAATCGAGCAGTTCGGTCACCGTGCCGGCGGCGACGGTGTGGCCGCCCTCGCGGACGGCGAAGCCGAGGCCGACGTTCAGCGCGACCGGCTTGGCCAGCTCGACACCCAGTTCGATCGTGTCACCGGGCATCACCAGGGCGATCTCGCCGAGGTCGATGCCACCGTCCACGTCGGTGGTCCGGATGTAGAACTGCGGCCGGTACTCCGCGCCGAACGGGCTGTGCCGGCCACCTTCGGCCGTCGACAGCGCGTGCAGCGTCGCCCGGAACTTCCGGTGCGGCGTCACACTGCCCGGCAGGGCGACGACCTGACCGCGACGGACCTCGTCGCGCTTCACGCCACGCAGCAGGATCGCCGCGTTGTCGCCCGCCTCCGCGGACTCCAGCGACTTGCCGAACGTCTCCATGCCGATCGCCGTACTGACGACCGTCGGACCGAGCCCGACCACCTCGACGGCCTCGCCGATCTTCAGCGCGCCGCGCTCGACCGCACCGGTGACGACGGTGCCGCGACCGCTGATGGTGAGCACGTTCTCGATCGGCATCAGGAACGGCTCGCCCAGCTCACGGTCCGGTGTCGGCACGTAGCTGTCGACGGCGTCCAGCAGCTCGCCCACCGAAGCGGTCCACCGCGGGTCGCCTTCCAGAGCACGCAGCCCGGAGACGCGTACCACCGGCACCTCGTCGCCCGGGAAGCCGTACTCCGACAGCAGTTCCCGGACCTCCAGCTCGACCAGGTCGAGCAGTTCGGGGTCGTCGACGGCGTCCGCCTTGTTCAGCGCGACCACCAGGTACGGCACCCCGACGCGTTGCGCGAGCAGCACGTGCTCACGGGTCTGCGGCATGGCGCCGTCCTGCGCCGACACGACCAGGATCGCGGCGTCCACCTGGGCGGCACCGGTGATCATGTTCTTCACGTAGTCGGCGTGGCCCGGCATGTCCACGTGCGCGTAGTGCCGGGTGGCGGTCTCGTACTCGACGTGCGAGATGTTGATGGTGATCCCGCGCTGGACCTCCTCGGGCGCCCGGTCGATCCCGTCGAAGGCGACGAACGAGTTGAGGCTCGGGTCGCGCTCGGCGAGCACCTTGGTGATCGCGGCGGTCAGCGTGGTCTTGCCATGGTCGACGTGCCCCATGGTTCCGATGTTCAGGTGCGGCTTGGTCCGCACGAACTGGCTCTTGGCCATGATGATGTTTCCCCTTGCTGGTCAGAAGATTCGACGAGAGCCAGGACCCCCGGCCACGACTTCACCGCACAGCAATGAGTGCTGCGAGGGAGGGGGCCGGTTGCCGTGCCACCCTCCTCCGCGGGTCCTGCTTCAGCAGGAGGAGGGTCGGCTTCGCGCGCCGGTGAACAGATCTGAATCCGCTGACGTGCACGTCCACGCGGCAGCGCCCGTCAGGCCCAGGGCCGACAGGTACGCAGGAGAATCCGCGCGGAACATGGTCATCACGATAGGGATCAACCGTGCCGGGGGCAAAGGAATTCCCTAGCGCAGGTAGGCCTTGCGGACGGCGGGTTCGAGCTTCTCCACGGCGTACCGGAGGGCGGGTCGCTGAAGGTCCTGAGCGTGCTGGTCGAGGAATCCGCGCAGCGCTGCCTCGTCCCGCAGACCCGCGTACTTCAACGCGATCCCGACCGGTTTGGAGACCACCGGATCGGTGTCACCGGCCAGGATCAAGGCCAGCGCGAACACGTCGGCGAGGTCCTGCGGCCGGCCCGAGCCGACGAAGCCGAGCGGCGCGGTCATCGCCGTACGACGACGCAGCGGGTCCTCCGAGCGCGCCAGCTCGAACAGCGGATCCCGCGGCCGGTCGAGCAGATAGCCGCCGACAACGCGCGGTGCCGACCGGTCGACCATGTCCCAGGCGTCGATCCGATCGTGCCGCCGCAGATACAACTCGTACGCCGCCGCCCGCTCCTCCGCCGGCAGCTTCGCCTTGCGAGCCTTGAAGTCCAGCACGCAGAACGCCGCCATCCGCGGCTCGTACGGCGTCTCGTCGAGCAACCGGTCGACCTCGCTCAACGGCAGGTCGGTGAAACTCTTCGCGACCTCGAACACCGTGCCCATCCGGACCCCGAGCACGCCGCCGTCGCCGCGGTAGTGCCGTTGCCGGTACGCCGCCGGATCCGCGTGCGACCGGAGCGCCTCGACAACCGCCGCCGCGTCCATCAGTTCATGGCGAACAGGCGGACGCCGTCGCTGAAGATCGGGCGACCGCCCGCGACAGCGACGGCGGGCTTGTCACAGGTGACCTTGTCGCGCTCGGAGGCCTTGGCCGCGTCGGGGCTGGCGACGATCGGCCGGGGCTGGACGCCCGTGGTGCCGATCATGACCGGGGAGCAGACGCCGTTCGCCTGCGGCATCAGTGTGACGACGCGGCCGTCCGGCAGCAGGCCGAAGCCGTCCCGGGGGAACGACGGGTTCTGCAGCTTCGGTGGGATCTCCAGCAGGTGGTGCCACTGCGGCGTACCGTCCGCGGGGCTCGCGGCTGATACGTCGTACGTCTGCGGCTCGCCGGGCTCGGTGCTGGTCCGGCAGGTCACCAGGACGATCGTGGTGTGGGTGGCGGCGAGCTGCGCGTCGCAGGACGCCGTACCGAGCCGTGGCCTCGGCGTACCGGGCACTGGCGTGGTCCACAGCATCCGGCCCTCGCCGACGTCGACCGACCACTGGTGCAGGGTCCCGCCCGCGTCGCTGGTCCAGACCAGGCCGGAGACCTCGCGGGTGTCCGGTACGGCGACCAGGTCGCCGATCCAGGTAGAGGGGTCCAGCTCGGCGCTCAGCTCGAACTGGATGCCCAGGTCGACGTCCCACTTCAGCTCGCCGTTGCTCAGGTCGAGTCCGCGGACCTCAGCGCCGTTGCCGCCGCAGGCGTCGACCACGACGGCCTGGTCGGCCAGCAGCACGCCCTGGGTCACCGCGCACTGCAGTCGGGTCCGCCAGTGGGTCGGGTTGCTCACGCCGTGCGCCACGACGTACTTGCCCTCGGCGACGAGCAGCTGGTTCCTGTCGACCGCCAGTGCGGTGCCGTCGGTGTGGACCTCGGTGAGCACGTCACCGGTGTCAGCATCCAGTACGGCGTACGTCGGCAGGTCGATGCCACTCGGTGCGCGGTTGCTGCCGTACGGGAGGTGGGCGGCGATCGTCCGGCCGTCGCTGGAGACCAGGAGACCGCGGGAACCGTTGGAGGCGGCGTCGACGACGTCGGCCCGGGAGTAGCGCCAGCGGATCTGCCCAGTGGTCGCGTCGGACATCACCACGCCGTCCGGACGGAGTTCGGCGACCCCACCGACGGTCCCGGCGATCGCACCGGTGGCCGGGACCTCCCGGCTCCAGGCGAGCTCGCCGTCCAGCTGCACCGGCAGTACGCCGGCCGGCATGGTCGCGGTGGTGCTCACCGTGTTCGCCGTCTCGAGCCGGGCCTGTACGAAGGGCTCACCGGCGGACACCATGACCCAGGCGAGCACCCCGGCGCAGACGACGGTCACGCCGAGGCCCAGGGCTCGCGGCGGAGCTACGGCGTACGGCGGAGCCAGTCGGAGGCGCCGGGCCAGAGCCAGCAGGGCTCCGGCGATCAGCAGGGCGACCGAGGCGAGCATCAGGTACGGCCAGCGCTCGCTCATCGCGGCACCGGGTGACGTGGCCGGCCAGCGCCACCAGCAGACGCCGATCGCGACGACTCCGATGGCGCAGAAGACGATGGCCGGGATCGTGATCAGCTTCGGCTGGGCCCGCCGGAACCAGGCGCAGGCCAGTCCGGCCGCGACCGCCGTACCGGCGATCGGTGCCCAGACCGGGAAGCCGGTGGACTCGTCCGGGGCGACCGGCCAGTGGGCGGCGGCGCCGAGGCCACGGCCGAGCAGGACCGAGGCGGCGATCACCACCCCGAGTGCCGCGCCGAGGTAGACCATCGGGATCAGACCGGAGATCGGCCGGGCCGCCTTGGGTGCCCAGCCGGTCAGCTCGCGGTCGAGGTTCGTGTGGGCGGCCTTCTCCCAGTGCTCGCGGCCGTGGCTGGTCGCGTAGAGCGGGGTCTCGGCCAGGCCCTGCAGGAACGTCATCCGGCCGCGGGCGAAGTCCCGGTCGGCGATGTGCGCGTACTCGGCGCGGACGCCGACCGCGTACTCGTCGTACCGCTCGGTGTCCGTGCTGAGGATGCGCAGGTCGGCGTCGCACAGCACCGCGCCGTTCGCGTCGTCGGGCTCGCAGTCGTGCCGGGCGGTCAGCCGGATCAGCCGGCCGATCTCGGCCACCCGGTCCGCGTCCACGCCGTACGCCGCCAGCTCGAGCTCGGCCAGCTGCGCCGAGACCTCTTCGTTCTCACCGGGCTCGGCCTGCGGGTCGTAGATCGCGTCGTGGAACCAGGCGGCCAGCCGGACCGCGTCGGCGTCGTCGGCCACGGGGGCCAGTTCGTCGATCGTGGTGAGCATCTCGGACAGGTGCCGCTGGTCGTGATAGTGGCGATGCGACTCTGCGTAACGGGCCAGCAGGTCCTCGCCCAGCGGCTGCGCGTGCGGCAGCAGGCGATTCCACTGGTCGCGCAGGTCCATGGTTATGGAGTCTGGCACTCCGAAGTACCCCGGACCGACCGATCCGGGGTTCCCGGTTAGGGTCGTGGCCAAAGCGATATCGGCTCGTCACCAGACCGCTGCCCGAGCCGGGCGGGTCTCGGAAACGGAGAACAGCATGCGGTTCGGCTTGGTCGGCACCGGTCCCTGGGCCCGGCGGACGCACGGACCCGGGCTGCGGGCCACCGATGGGGTCGAGCTGGTGGGCGTCTGGGGACGCGACGCCGGCCGCGCCAACGCCTTGGCTACAGACCTCGGGACCACTGGGTACGACGACTACGCAGAGTTACTCAAGGTCGTCGATGCGGTGGCTTTCGCCGTCCCGCCGCGCGTGCAGGCCACGATGGCGCTGGAGGCTGCGGCCGTCGGCAAGCACCTGCTGCTGGACAAGCCGGTGGCAGACTCGCTGGACGACGCCCGGGCGCTGGCCGACGAGGTGGCCAACGAAGGGATCGCGTCGGTGGTCTTCTTCACCGGGCGGTTCCAGCCGGAGCTGCGGTCGTTCTTCGCCGAGGTCCGCGAGCGCGGCGGCTGGAAGGGCGGCTGGGCCCGGATGCTTGCCTCGCTGGACGCGCCTGGCAATCCGTACAGCGAGTCCAAGTGGCGTCGCGAGCAGCGCGGAGCGCTCTGGGACGTCGGACCGCACGCACTGTCCAACCTGAGCGCCATGCTCGGCCCGATCGAGTCGCTGCAGGCTGCCGGCGGCGAGGGCGACCTGGTCCACCTGGTGCTGACCCACGAGTCCGGTGCGACCAGTACGGCGAGCCTCTCGCTGTCCGCGCCGCCGGCGGGCAGCAACTTCGAGACCGGCATCTGGGGAGAGACCGGTACGGCGCTGCTGCCGCCGACGGAGACGTCGTCGGTGGACGCCTTCGCGATCGCGGCGTCGGAGCTGGTCGCCGCGGCCGAGTCCGGTGAGTCCCACCAGATCGACGCGGCCTTCGGCACCCGGGTGGTCGAGCTGCTGGCCTCGGCGGAGTCCCAGCTCGCCTGAGCCGCGTCAGCATGCCTCGGCCGGCTCCCGCCTGCTCCGCGTCGGCGGGCTCCGCCTGCTCCGCGTCAGCGCAGGGCGATGATGCTGCTGTTGCCCGAGGTCAGCAGCAGGTTGCCGACAGCCCGGATGTCGCGGCTGCAGGAGATGCCCTCGGGCAGACGCGTCCGGCGCAGGCCGGTGCGCGTGATGCTGTTGGCGTAGCAGCCGTCGAAGCCGCGGGCCAGCGAGACCACCCGGGCGTCCTGGGTGACGGCCACCCGAGCACGCGGGCTCACAGGAGCTGTGGTCTGCCAGGCGGTCCGGCCGCTGGTGGCGTCGATCGCGGTGACGACGGTCTTGTTGTTCTGCCGGGTGTCCGGGCCGGGACAGTCCACGACGACCAGCAGCTTGCCGGCCGGGCTCAGAAACGTCCGGCAGGACCAGGTGCGCGGCACCGGCCAGCGCCACTTGATCTCACCGGTGCGCGGCTCCACCGCGACCAGCGCGCCAGGAGCGTTCGCCTCTTCGCCCTGCTCGGCCACGATCACCAGTCCGGCGACCACGACCGAGCGGCGGAACAGGTTGCTCGGCGACTTGCTCCACAGCTCCTTGCCGGTCTTCAGGTCCAGCCCGACGATGTCGTCCGGCTGGTCGTCGCAGCTGTGCCCGAGGAACGCGACCACGGCGTCGGCGGTGGCCGCCGCCTCGACCGACGTACAGCGGCCGGGCTCGTAGGACCAACGCTCGTTGCCGTCGGGGTCGACGCCGCGGAGCGTGTCCGAGCCCTTGCCCACTTCCTGCCGGGTGAGCAGCGGGTCGGCCTGGACGATCGCGTGGTCCCTGGTCCGTCCCGGCCAGGCCGCCTGGCGGCGGCCGGTCTCGGCGTCGAGCAGCAGGTAGCCGATGTCGGTGAACTCGGCCAGCACGTACCGCCCGTCCCCGGTCGCCGAGATGTTCGGCTTCTCGTCCGAGTCCGACCGGCTGTACCGCCAGCGCAGCTCACCCGTCGCAGCGTCCAGCATCTCGACCGACCCGGTCTGCCGCGGCACAGCGATCCCGTACGGCGTGAGGACGGCCTCCTCGGCTCCTGCTCCGGTCAGTGCCCGGCTGACCCACGCGACTCGGCCGTCGAGCACCGAACGCGGCGCTGCGCCTGCTGGAGGCGCTGAGCCTTCTACTCGCTCGTTGGAGTCGAGCACGTAGTTCCTGGACAGCGGCTGCACGATCAGCAGCAGGACGAGGGCGATCACGCCAGGCACGGCCAGCCAGGCCAGCTGCTGGCCGACGTTCCTGGTCGGGGTGTAGCGGGCGGCTCTGGTCCGCAGCAGGGAGGCGACCATCGCTGCGGCGCCGGCCACGAGCAGCAGGATCAGTGCGGAGATCAGCAGCGGGACCCGGAGGCCCACACCGACGGCGGGGTTGGTCGTCGGGACCTTAGCCCACGCGACGAGCAGTCCGGTCGTGGCGACGGCGATGACCGTGCCGGAGATCAGCTTGGCGCGCTGGGTGTTGCTGCGCGCGCTGCGGAACAGCAGCGGTGCAGAGAAGAAGGAGAAGACCGCCAGGCCGATCGGAGGCCAGCCGGACTCGACGTCGACCACCGGGACCTGCCAGGGAGCGCCGGCCCCGGCAATAGCCACGACGACGGCTGCGATCGCGCCGAAGGTCGCAGCGGCCGCCAGTGCTGCCTGCTGCCAGCCACGCCACGGCGCAGGGAGTTCGCTGTCGAGGCCGGCCAGCTCGGTCTCCAGGTTGACGCGGGCGACCGCGCCCATGCGTTGGCGGGCCAGCTGGGTCCGGTAGAGGTGGCCGTCGAGCAGGGCGCGCACTTCGTCGTACCGGCGGGCCATGGCGATGGTCCGCTCGCCCGCGTCCCGGCGTACTTCGGCAGCGTGAGCGGTGTAGCGGCTCGGGTCGGTGGCCAGGACGGAATTCACGGCGTCCAGCAGGACGTCGCCGTTCGCGTCGCGGCGGGGTGGTGCGTACGAGTCGGTCGGGGGAGTGGCCAGCTCACCGGTCAGCCGCACCAGCCGGGCGACCTCGGCGATCCGGATCGGAGCTACGCCGTACTGCGGCAGCAGCTGCTCGGCCAAGCGGGCAGAGGCTTCAGCGTCCTCAGTGGGATCGCCGCCGGGCTCGTGCACGGCCCGGTGGAACCAGGCGGCCAGCCGGACGGAGGTGGGGTCGGTGCTCAGCTGCAGCAGGGAATCCAGCGACGACAGCACGGCGTCGAGGTAGTGGTCGCGGTAGGCGCGGCGATTGCGTCCGACGTACCTGGCGATCAGATCGTCGGCCAACGCCTCGGAGCCGGGAATCGGCTCGTTCCATCGCTCGCGCAGGGCCACCACCGCCACAGTGTGCCAGCCGCCGGTCACAGGCCGCGCCTCGATCCGCACTCCGATGCCTTGCGGTTGGGGATCGACTGCCGCACGTCGCCGGGCCTGTGGACAGCCGGATGCGAGGGTTCGGCCGGCTGTGATGGAGTGGCTGGGTGAAGATCGCGGAGCTCGACCTGGTGGCGTTGCCTGGGGCTGATGGGTGGTCGGTGCTGGTTGTCGTGGTGCGGACCGACGACGGCCTGACCGGGATCGGCGAGGTCGGGATGCGCGGGCGGGAGCGGGCCGCGGTCGGGGTGGTGGAGGATCTGCGGCCGTTGCTGGTCGGCGTGGACGCGACGCGGATCGAGCACATCTGGCAGCTGGGGTTCCGGTCGGTGTTCTTCCCGTCGGACCGTCATCACGGGTCGGTGCTGGCCGGGATCGACCAGGCGTTGTGGGACCTGCGCGGGCAGGCGCTCGGCGTACCGGTGTTCTCGTTGCTGGGTGGGCGGTCGCGCGACTACGTTCCGGCGTACGCGCATGTGCGGGGCGGTGGCATGGACGACGTGCTGAACCACGCGGCCGAGCTGGCGGAGGCGGGGTGGAAGCACTTGCGGTTCACGGCGTGGGACCCGCAGGAGCCCGAGTACGACGCCCGGCGCGCGGTCCAGTGGACCGTCGAGCTGATGCGGGAGTTGCGGGCCGGGCTGGGCGACGACATCGAGCTGCTGATCGACGCGCACACCCGGCTCGACCTGGCCGAGGCGGTGCAGCTGTGCCGGGAGCTGGAGCCGATCCGGCCGTTCTTCGTCGAGGACCCGTTGCGCAGCGAGCACCTGGCGGCGTACAAGTCACTGCGCGGGCGGGTCGGCGTTCCGCTGGCGGCGGGGGAGCAGTTCGTCACCAAGTGGGAGTTCCGGCAGCTGGTCGAGGACGAGCTGATCGACCACGCGCGGATCGACATCGGCCACACCGGCATCACCGAAGGCCGCAAGATCGCCGCGCTCTGCGAGACGCACCACGTCCAGCTGGCGCTGCACAACTCGATCGGCCCGGTCTGTACGGCGGCGTCGACGCAGCTCACCACGGCCCTGCCGAACGTGAGCGTCCAGGAGCAGGCCCATCGGTTCGCTTCGGAGGTCGGCGCGTTCACCAGCAGCGTCGTACTGGAGCCCGGCCGGCTGATTGCCTCGGACACCGACCCGGGCATCGGCATCAGCGCCGACCTGTCTCAGGCCACGGCGCCGCAGACCGCCACCATCCCGCGGCTGCACCGGCCGGACGGCTCGGTCACCAACTGGTGAGCTATTGCTTGGCGGCCAGTACGCCGTCGAGCAGGCCGGGGTAGAGGGCGTCGAGGTCCTCGCGGCGGAGGCTGCTGATTCGGCGGGTGCCTTCGGTGCGCGTGGTGAGGACCCCGGACTCGCGCAGTGTGCGCAGGTGGTGGGCGCGGGTCGACGCCGTCACGGGCAGGTCGAGCTCTCCGCAGGCGATGCCTTCGGGGACGTCGGCCAGCGCGCGCACGATGATCAGCCGAACCGGCTCGCCCAGGGCCTGCAGTACGGCGTCCACGCGGATCTCACCGCGGTCCGGCTGCGGCAGTTGCTTCGAGATGCTCACGGTGTCCATATTACGACCCCTATCGAAGTTCGATGAAGATCGTAGTACGATCGACATCGAATCATTCGATTGGAGGGGTTTGCTGATGTCCGCACGCATCTACCTGCTGGCCGGCGGGGCCTTCGCCGTCGGGACCAGCGCGTACGTCGTGTCCGGAGTGCTGCCGTCGGTCAGTTCCGAGCTGCACGTCTCGCTGACCGCCGCGGGCCAGCTCGCGACGGCCTTCGCGCTCTCGTACGCCGTCGGCGCACCGCTGCTGTCCACGCTGACCGGCCGGTGGGAGCGCCGGACGCTGCTGATCGCCGCGCTGCTGCTGGCCGCGCTGGGGAACGTGATCGCGGCCGTGGCGACGACGTACCCGCTGTTGATCGTCGGACGGGTGGTGGCTGCGTTCGGGGCCGCGGCGTACACGCCGGCGGCGACGCTGTTCGCCACAGGGTTTCTGCCGCCTAGTGAACGAGGCCGAGCGGTCGCGGTCGTTTTCGGCGGGCTGACGTTCGCGCTGGTGCTCGGCGTACCGGCGGGCAGTCTGCTCGGTGGGCCACTGGGGTACCGCGCGGTGTTTGCGCTGATTGCAGTGGTTGCTGCGCTGTTCGCAGTGGCGGTGCGGCTGGCGTTGCCGCGGGTGGAAGCGCCTGCGCCGGTGAGTCTGCGCGAGCGGTTCGCTGGTGTGGCGGACCGGCGGGTGCAGACCGTGCTGGTGATGACCGTGCTCGGTGTACTCGGGACGATGAGCGTCTACATCTACGTGGTGCCGCTGCTCGACAAGACTGCTCACCTGCACGGCGGCGTGGTCGGTGTGCTGCTGCTGGTCTACGGGCTGGGCGCCGTACTGGGGAACTGGCTTGGCGGACGGGCGACGGACCGGTTCGGGAGTCTGCGGACTCTGACGGTGACGATGATCGGGTTCGTGGTGGTGATCGGGTCGTTGTCGCTGACCGCGGTGAACGTCGGCGGGGCCGCGGTGGCGCTGTTCGTGTGGAGCGTGTTCACCTGGGCGTTCAACCCGCCGATCCAGAACCTGCTGCTGGAGATGGCGTCCGGTGGTGGGCTGCTGCTCGCGCTGAACGCGTCGGCGATCTACCTGGGGGCCGGGCTCTCGGCGATCATCGGCGGGGTGGTGATCAACCTGGTCGGCGTGGAGTTCCTGCCGCCGATCGCCGCCGTACTGGGGTTGATCGTGCTCGGGCTGGTGCTGCAACTGAGGCGGAACCCGCAGCTGCAGGAGGTCGAGCACCTCGAGTCCACTGACGAGGTCGTGGGCGTTCTGGCGGACTGATCCCTTGACACCCGCTCGGCTCTGACGCAACCATTCATCGAACCCGCCCTTCGATGAATGGTTGTTTCATGTCGACGGAACACTCTGCGGTCGGTGCCGGTCCGGACATCGCCGACCGGGTGCGGGCGACGCTGCCTCGGTTGACCGGCGCGCTGCGGCTGGTCGCGGACTTCGTGCTGGCCGAGCCGGCTGTTGCCGCTGAGCTGTCGACCGCCGCGCTGGCTGAGCGGGCCGGGGTGTCGCAGGCGAGCGTGACGCGGTTCGCGCAGGCTGTGGGGTTGTCCAGCCACCAGCAGCTGCGGATCGCGCTGGCTGCGCAACTCGGGCGGGCGGAGGTGCCCGGTTGGAGTACGGACCTTGGTCCGTTGATCGACGACGACGACACGGTCGGACGGGTCGCCACGGTGGTCGCCAACGCGGACATCCGGGCGATCACCCAGACCGTCGACCAGCTGGACCTGGAGGCGCTCGACCGAGCCGCGCACGCGCTGGCTGGTGCGCGCCGGATCGACGTGTACGGCGTGGGCGGCAGCTCGACGATCGCTGCTGAGCTGGAGATGCGGCTGTTCCGCATCGGCGTACAGGTGCGTGCCTGGCCGGAGGTGCACGGTGCTGCCACGTCAGCAGCCTTGCTGACTGCTGCGGATGCCGTGGTCGCCATCTCCCACTCCGGAGCCACCACCGAGGTGATGGAGCCGGTAGAGCTGGCCCGAGACCGAGGCGCCAAGGTCATCGCCATCACCAGCGACCCCCGCTCCCCGCTGGCGTCAGTAGCTGACGAGGTGCTCGCCACCGCGGTGCTGGAGACCTCCTTCCGCAGCGGAGGCCTGGCCGCCCGCCACTCCCAACTGGTCGTCACCGACTGCCTGTACATCCGGGTAGCCCAACTGACGTCCGCCCAAGCCGCCCGCTCGATCGAACTCACCGAGAACATCAGCCCCCGCCACACCCGCCGCCGCTGAGGAGCCCCACCGATGAAGCTGCACCGCCCGCAGCCCACCATCCGCCTTCTACTGGTCGCACTTCTGGCAGTTACTGCTCTGACTGCTCCAGCACAAGCAGTTGAGATGAATAGTGTTCCGCAGGTACTGCCTGCTTTGACCGGCTGGCAAGCCGCCGACGGGCAGTTCGAACTGGGTCGGCACAGTCGAGTGGTTGCCAACTCCGCTCGGGCCGAAGCGGCGACGTTTGTCGAGGATGTCGGGCGCCGGCTGCCTGTGGTCGGTGGGAAGGCGAAGACCGGCGACATCGTGCTGGCTGTCGACCCCAAGCGCACCGAGCTCGGTGCCGAGGGCTACGAACTCTCGGTGGGGAAGACGATCGCGATCACCGCGAAGACCGACGCCGGAGTCTTCTACGGGACCCGGACAGTCCTGCAGCTGTTGAAGCACGGGAGCGTGCCGGCGGGCCGCGTGGTCGACGTACCGGCGTACGCCGAACGCGGCGTCGGCGTCTGTGCGTGCCTGATCAACGTCTCGACCGCGTGGTTCGAGCGGCTGGTGAAGGACGCGGCGTACCTGAAGCTCAACCAGTTGTGGGTCGAGCTGAAGGTGAAGAGCGACGTCCACCCGGAATCCGTCGAGTGGGGCTACTACACCAAGCCCCAGATCGCTGCCCTGCAACGGCTGGCGGACAAGTACCACGTGACGATCGTGCCGGAGGTCAACTCGCCCGGCCACATCGAGCCGTGGATCCGCAACCGGCCCGACCTGCAGCTGACCGACAACACCGGCGCCAAGCAGGTCAGCCGGCTCGACATCACCAAGCCCGAGGCGTTCGACTTCCTCACCGCGATCATCGACGAGAACCTGAGGACGTTCCGTACGCCGTACTGGCACATGGGGGCCGACGAGTACATGCTCGGCTCGGACTACGCCAAGTACCCGCAGCTCCTCGAGTACGCGCAAGCCAAGTTCGGCCCGGGCGCCGTGCCGCAGGACGCGTTCGTCGACTTCATCAACCGGGTCGACGCGCACGTGAAGGCGAAGGGCAAGACCCTGCGGATCTGGAACGACGGCATCACCGACGCCGCCACCGTGCCGCTCGACAAGGACATCGTCGTCGAGCACTGGCTGAGCGGCGGCGTGAAGCCGAGCCGGCTGATCGCCGAGGGCCGCAAGGTGATGAACTCGGCGTACGCCCTCTACAACGTCCGCGGCGGCTTCAAGACCAACGCCCAGCAGCTCTACGACTCCCACTGGACGCCGCTGCGCTTCGAGGGCGAAACGCTTGCCAGCAGCAACGGTGTGACCGGCGCGAAGCTCTCCCTGTGGCCGGACAACGGCTCCGGCAACACCGAGAACGAGATCGAGGCCGAGGTCCGGATGCCGCTGCGGCTGGTCGCGCAGGCCACCTGGAGCACGGTCAAGCCCGACCCGACGTACGCCGCCTTCACCGCCCGCGCCGACGCCGTCGGCCGCGCGCCGGGCTTCGACAACGTCGACCGTACACCGGTTGCCGCCGGCACCTACTCGCTGTCGATTGGCCGCAACTACCTCGGCGGGTCGACTGAGGGCGGACAGCTGAAACTCGAGAGCGCCGAGTCCGCCTGGGACGTCACGCCCACCACTGACGGCTACTACACGCTGACCAACCTGGCGACCGGCCGCTGCGCCGAGTCCCGTGTCGGCGTCCGCTACCTCAACACCCCACTGCAGCCGGGCACACCGATCACTGCGCAGTCCTGCGACAGCACCAACCGCCTGCAGCGCTGGCAGTTGGCCAAGTCGGGCAGCCGGATCACACTGGTCAACGCGATCACCCGCATGGTCGCCGTGGTCGACCGCGCCGGCGGCCTCATCCAGCAGATCCCCGACGGCCACCAGGCGACGCCGCTGACGCTCGAGCCCGTACTGCGTGCTGTCGCCTCCGTCGATCGCCAGACGGTCGTGTCGGGCTCCACTGCACGGCTGACGGTCACCGTGACCGCCAAGGACCGCGCGACCGACGTCACCGTGCGCCCGACCGTTCCGACCGGCTGGAGCATCAGCCCGGCCAGTCGGTCCACCCAGGAGATCACCGCGGGCGGCAGCTTCACGGTGACGTTCACCGCGACCCCACCGGCCGACGCGCCAGCCGGTACGGCGGCGCTCGGCGCGACCACGTCGTACCGGCAGGGCGGTGTGACGCATCGGCTGAGCACGACAGCCGTCGTACGGCTGAGCTGTGTGCCTGCTGCGACCAGTCCGGTCGCGGTGAAGTTCGTGGACAGCGAAGAGACCGCCGGTGAGGACGGGCGGGCCGTCAACGCGATCGACGGGAACCCGGCGACGTTCTGGCACACGGAGTGGTCGGCACAGCAGCCGCAGCCGCCGCACGAGATCCAGCTGGACCTGGGCAGCGCGAAGTCGGTCTGTGCGGTGACCTACCTGACCCGGCGGAACGCGACCAACGGCCGGATCGCCGACTACGAGATCTACCTGAGCACCGACGGTGTCAGCTGGGGCCAGCCGGCCTCCAAGGGGACGTTCGGCAACAGCCCGGATGCCAAGTGGGTGCCGGTCGCGGCGACGACCGCCCGGTACGTGCGGCTGGTCCAGCTCAGCGAGGCGAGTGGCAACCCGTTCGGGACCGCCGCCGAGATCACCGTCGACGCGAAGTAGGTGAGAGGCATGCGGATCCTCCTGGCGTTGTCCCTGCTGATCGGAGTGGTGAGTACCGTGCCCGCTGTGGCAGCTGATCCAGATGTGCTCGACGTGTCGTTCGGAGGCTCGTTCTCCAGCGGCAACACCTACACGGCGGCGACCGGTGAGGTGATGGGTGGCACGCTGACCCGTCGCAGCGGTGCGGAGTCGCAGGACCCGTCGCGCGGGCTGGTGCTCGCGGGTGGGGCTGACGGCGTCCTCTTCCAGCCTGCTACTGCGATCAGCGGTGGCACAGTGCAGCGGTCGTTCCTGGTCGAGACTGCCTTCACGCCGGTGGCCACGCAGACGAGTCTTGCGACCGTGACTGCTGTCGGTGGCGCGGTCTTCGGCCGGTACAGCGGGAGCAACCTGCAGTACGGGTTCAGCTCCGAGGTCAACGGGGAGTGGCAGGACGTCGTCCAGTCCGTTCCGGTGCCTGCCGCTGGGGAGCAGCACGTGCTGGCGCTGGCCTACGAGGTCGACGGGGGTGGTGCGACGCTGCACGCGTTCCTGGATGGGCAGCAGTTGCCGGCTGCGGTCAGCACGGCAGGTACGGCGACGTGGCATCCCGAGGCGGGGGCGGAGATCGGGGTGGGGAACGAGGTGCACCCGTCGGCGTTGCAGCGTGGGCTGGCGGGGTCGGTTCGGCAGGTGCGGCTGGCGACGTTCAGCGGGGCGTTCAATCCGGGTGACCTGCGGTTGGCGAAGCCGGTGGGGTCTACGGCGAAGGTGAGTGTGGGGTTCGAAGGGACGATTGAGCAGGGGGGTTATCGGCCGGGGCTTGGCGAGAAGGCTTCGCAGCTGATGGTGGCGGGCGGGAAGATCGCCGAGCCTGGGCGGCTGAAGCTGGGTGGGGGTGGCGTCAGCTGGCGTGGGGCGCTGGATGGTGGAGTGTTGGCGGAGACCGTGGTGTCGCCTGATGTGCTTGATCGTGGGACTGAGCTGATCGCGCTGGGTGGGGTGCAGTTGGTTGCCCGGGGCAAGCAGTTGGTGGAGTTGCGGGCGGGTGGGAAGACGACCGAGGTGAGGGTGCCGCATGCGGCGGTGAAGGAAGGGGTCGACTACCACTACTTGGGGTTGGCGGTGGAGGCGGGCAAGGTCGACGTGTTGACGGCGCCTGGGGTGCCTGCGGTCAGCGTCGAGGCGACCAGCACGCCCGTTGACGAGGTGCGGTGGCTGACCGGTGCGCGCGGTACGGCGTACGGGGTGGGTGTCAGCAGCTACTTCGGTGAGCCGTCGGCTGGGCTGAAAGCTCTGCCGTGTGTGGTGGGCAAGCTGAAGCCCGCGCAGACGATGCCGGTGGCGGAGGGGGAGTGCGTGACCTCCCTGGTGGCCAAGGCGTCGGCGATCCGGCCGACGCCGCGGCAGGTGGACTGGCAGCGGATGGAGCAGACGGCGTTCCTGCACTTCGGGGTGAACACGTTCACAGGGCTGGAGTGGGGGCACGGTGACGAGGACCCTGACCTGTTCCAGCCGACCGGGCTGGACACCGACCAGTGGGCGCGCACGCTGCGGGACTCGGGCTTCAAGCTCGCCATCCTCACCGTGAAGCACCACGACGGCTTCCTGCTCTACCCGTCGCGCTACAGCGACCACAGCGTCGCGTCCAGCTCGTGGCAGGGCGGTCAGGGCGACGTGGTCGCGGCGTTTGTGAAGTCGATGCGCAAGTACGGGCTGAAGGTCGGGCTCTACCTGTCGCCGGCCGACGAGAACCAGTACCTGGACGGCGTCTACGCCAACGGCAGCGCGCACACCCCGCGCACCATCCCGACCCTGGTGCCCGGCGACGACCGGACCGGGCAGGACCTGCCGCAGTACACGCTGACGGCGTCGGACTACGGCGCCTACATGCTGAACCAGCTGTACGAGCTGCTGACCGAGTACGGGCAGGTCGACGAGGTCTGGTTCGACGGGGCGCAGGGCCGGATCCCACCGGACAAGGTGGAGACTTACGACTTTCCCAGCTGGTACGAGCTGATCCGCAAGCTCGCGCCGCAGGCAACGATCGCCGTCAGCGGGCCGGACGTGCGGTGGGTCGGCAACGAGTCCGGTCTGGCCCGGCCGGACGAGTTCAGCGTCGTACCGACGATCACCAAGCCGAACGGCTCGCCGGACTACGCACTCGGGTACGCCGCTGCCGACCAGGGCAGCCGGAAGGCGCTGCTGGCCGGGCTGGACGCCGGTGCGACCCAGCTGGCCTGGTGGCCGGCCGAGTCGGACGTGTCGATCCGGGAGGGCTGGTTCCATCACCCGGAGCAGTCGCCGCGGTCGGTGGAGCAGTTGACGGATATCTACTACAAGTCGGTCGGCCGGAACTCCGTGCTGCTGCTCAACATCCCGCCTGACCGCGCCGGCCGGCTGGACGACAAGGACGTCGCCCGGCTGGCGGAGTGGCGAGCCCAGCTCGCTGCTGACATGCCACGCGATCTGGCGCGGGGTGCACGAGTCAGCAGCGACAGCGCCGGGCAGACCGTCCAGCTGCCGGAGCAGGCAACGGTGAAGAGAGTCTCGCTGGGCGAGGACATCCGCTACGGCCAGCAGATCGAGGCCGGTGTGGTCGAGGTGCGCGAGCAGGGCGGCTGGAAGCAGGTCGCCACGTTCGGTGCCGTCGGCTACAAGCGGATCCTCGCGCTGGACAGCCCGGTGACCACGGACCAGGTCCGCGTGCGGATCACCCAGTCGCGCGGGAAGGTAAGGCTGGCAGCCCTGTCGATCTACTAGGCCCCCACGTGGGGCATGCTGGCGCGCATGCGTCTTCTGGCCGGCCTGCTCCTGCTCACCACACCTCTGACCGGTCCCAGCACCGTGGTCCAGGGGTGGGACAGCAGTCCGGTGTACGTCGACCCGACGCAGCGAGCCCTGGTCCCCGACGAGGAGGCTCAGCGGCTCGCTGACCGGGTGGAGGGCCAGGACCAGGCCATCCGGATCGCTGTGGTCCCGGCGGCTTCGCTCGCGGCTACGGGCTCGCGTGAGCAGGCTGCGCGGGCGTACGTCGACCAGGTCGTCGACCTGCAAGGCCAGGACGGCGTGTACCTGGTCGTGTTCGGCGGATCGATCGTGTGGGGGAGTGCGGTCGGGGTGGACACCCCGATCGCGGAGATCCTCACCGACGAGCTGGGCAAGCACAGCAGGTCCGACCCGGTCGGCACGCTGAACGGCGTACTCGACCAGATGGACGTGCCGAAGGCCCAGGGCAGCTTCCCGGTGTGGCTGATCGTGCTGCTCGTGCTGGTGGTTCTCGCCGTCGCTGGTGGCCTGGGGTTCCGCTGGTGGAAGCGGCGGCCGGGCAAGGACGAGGGGCCGGCGCTCTACCGGCCGTCGTACGACGTACTGCCTGATGAGGCGGACACCCTGGAGGAGCGGCAGGCGCTGGCGCGGGAGGACGTGACGCGGTTCGGCGAGGAACTGGATGCTGCCGACGTGCGTCTGGACGGCGTGGACACCGGAGCGGACGTGCAGGCGGCGATGGACGCGTACGCCGACGCCGGGCGCGTGGTCGACGCGTCGCCCAGCGACGAGCAGCTGCGTGAGGTGCGAGGCACGGTCGAGTACGGGCGCTGGCGGCTCGCCTGCGCCCAGGCCCTCGTTGCCGGTACGCCGAAGCCTGCCCGCCGAGCGCTCTGCTTCTTCGACTCCACCCACGGGACCTCCGTGACGGACTGGATGTACACCCCGCAGGGCGGCAAGGCCCGCGAGGTACCGGTCTGTGCCGCCTGCCAAGCCCGCCTCTCGGGAGGAACCCGATGAACCCGCCCCGCAAGTACGCCCGGTACGGCGTCCGCCTGCCGCTGCTCCTGGCTGTGTTCGCCCTGACGGCCCTTCCGGTGGCTACCGCACACGCCGCCACTCCGACGCCGACGCCCGGCAAGCCCAGCGCGACCAAGCCGACCCCTGGTAAGCCCAGCACGACCAGGACCAGGCCGACCTACCGCTACACCCCGCCCGACACCGCGGGGGACCGGCGGAGGGCGATGGAGAAGGCCGGCCTCTACATGGACAAGGTCGCCGCCGCCCTCGGCTCGCCCGGGCTGTGGGTCGACTCGGGAGTGAAGAAGCTGACCGAGTCGGAGAAGGCCAGGCTCGACGCCGCAGCGAAGGCGTCGCCCGCGCCGATGCGGATCGCCGTGATCCCGGCCAGTGCGTTGAACCTCAACGGGGACTCCGTCTACTCCGCCACCACCCGGCTCGCCTGGGAGGGCGAGGAGATCGCCGACCAGCTGTACGACCGGGTCGGCGTGGAGGGCGTGTACGCCGTACTGGTCGATGCCACGTCGGAGCGGAAGGGGCGCGGGTTCCACGCGGTGCAGCGGGCCGACAAGGGGCCGACGTACCACGTGGGCGACGCCGTCGACCAGGCTGTGGACTGCTGCGCGCCGGACTACGAGGAGATGCTCGAGCGGTTCATCCAGCGCGGGCAGGAGATCGACAAGCCGTTCTACATCGACGCTGCGCCGTGGGTGGGTGGTGCTGCCGGGCTGGGCGGGCTGTGGTGGGGTGTCACCACGCTGGGCGCTCGCAGGGCTCGCCGCAAGGAGGAGCAGCAGCACCTGGAGATCTCCAAGCCGCTGCTGAACGAGGAGATCATCGCGCTCTCGCAGCACGTGTCCGGGCTGCCGACGACTTCGGACCCGCAGCAGGCGAAGCTGTCGAAGGATGTGCTCGACACGGTCGAGAAAGCGCGGCACAGGCTGGATGAGGCTTCGGGGGACAGCGACACCGAGGCGGTGGCGACGCTGCTGGGCTCTGCTCGCTACGGGCTGGCGTGCTTGGACGCCGTACGGGCGGGCAAGCCGATGCCGGAGCCGACTGCTCCCTGCTTCTTCGACCCGCGGCACGGGCCGAGCACGGGCTCCGCGAACTGGACGCCGGAGGGTGGGCGGGAGCGGGCTGTGGATGTCTGCGACGCGTGTGCTGCGCGGCTGGCGGCCAATCAGCAGCCGGACATCCGGATGGTGACTGTGCGGGACCGGGCGCGGCCGTACTGGACGCTGGGGGAGGAGCTGGCGTCTTACATGGACGGCTACTGGTCGCGGGGCGACGGGCAGCGCTGGTGGTTCCCCGACGAGGACGCCCGCCGGGCCGGCAACGAGATGCGTTCCCGCTGGGCGTCCCGGCGAGCTGGTGCGCGGTTCAGCCGGGCCACGTCGGACATCGGCAGCTCGATCGGCAGTTGGTCCTCCAGCTCCAACTCCGACGACTCCGATGGTGGCGGCTGGAGCTCCGGCTCGTCCCGCCGCCGCTCCTCCCGCACCCGCTCCAGCGGCGGCGGCTCCAGCCGCCGCTCCTCCCGCCGCTCAGGTGGTTCGAGAGGTTTCTAAGGGGGTGCGCTCCGCCCCGGGCGCAACGCGCTCCGCGCGTGCGCTGCTCAGGTAGTCAGCACCGCCGGCAGTTCCTCGGCGTGGAGGACTGCCAGCGAGGTGACCGCACGGGTGAGGCAGACGTACAGGCGCCGCAGACCGGTGCGCTCGTCTGCCTCACCTGCGACGATGCCGGCCGGCTCCACCAGCACCACGTGGTCGAACTCGAGGCCCTTCGCCAGGCTGGCGGGGACTACGTCCAGTTGGGTCTCGACGTCGTCCTCGTCTCCCAGTACAGCGAACGTGATTCCCTTGTCCTGCAGGGCCTTCCGGGTCTCCGCGACCAGCGCGTCGGGGACGATCAGACCGATCGATCCCAACCGCTCCGACACCTCAGCAACCGTGGACACGGCAGCGGCGAGGCTGTCGGCTACTCGGGTGATCGTCAGCTCACCACGCGCACGCCGTACGGCGGTCGGCGGCGTCAGGTGCGGCGCGATCTGCGGCAGCAACCGCGCGGCGTACTCGATCACCTGACCGGGCACCCGGAAGCCGGCGGTCAGCTCCTCGGTGTGCGCACCGGACTTGCCCAGGTGGGTCAGCGCCTCGTCCCACGACGGCGTGGCCCACGGTGTGGTCCCCTGCGCGATGTCCCCGAGCACAGTCATCGAGCCGGTCGAGCAGCGTCGCCCGACTGCTCGCAGCTGCATGGCGGACAGGTCCTGCGCCTCATCCAGTACGACGTGACCAAGGCTCGGCGTCCGGTCGACCAGGTCGGCGATCTCGTCGATCAGCGTGGCGTCGGCGACCGACCACTTGGCGGCCCCCGCCGAGCGCGGCGCCTTCTCCCACAGCAGCAGCCGCTGCTCGTCCTCGGTGAGCACCCCGTCGGCGTGCTTGGCCAGCAGATCCGCATCGGTGAACAGCCGGAACAGCAGCTTCACCGGATCGACCGCGGGCCACAGCGCCTCGGCGTACTGCTTCACCGGACGGCTCCGCGCGACCGCGTCCTGCACCCGGTCGTCAGGTGAGTCCCCAGCAGCCTCCATGCGCAGCAGTACGGCGTGCGCGAGCCGCTGCGGCAGCATGCCCCGGCCGGCGCCGTACCGGATGCCTCTGGTGCGCAGCTCGGTCACCAGCTCCTCAGCCTCGTACGCCGGAACGCGCCACCGGTGCGAGCCCCGCGGCACCACCAGCGACTCCTTCGGCAGCTGGATGCCCGCCCAGACCGCCCGGTGCAGCACCTCGGCCATCCGGGCGTCGCCCTTGAGTACGTCGACCGGCGCGGGCCCCGGCCCGGCGATCTTCACCCGGGCGACCATCTCCTCGACGGTGGTCTGCTTCGCCTCGATCTCGCCGAGCGCCGGGAGCACGTCGCCGATGTAGCGCAGGAAGCTCGCGTTCGGCCCGACCACCAGGACGCCCGCCCGGCTCAGCTGGTCGCGGTACGCGTACAGCAGGTACGCCGCGCGGTGCAGCCCGACGGCGGTCTTCCCGGTCCCCGGCGCGCCCTGCACGCAGATGGTCTGCTCGACGCCGGCCCGGACGATCACGTCCTGCTCGGGCTGGATGGTCGCCACGATGTCGCGCATCGGGCCGGAGCGCGGACGCTCGATCTCCGCGTCCAGGATGTCGCTGTGCTCCTCGACGGCGGTGGCCGACGTGAGGTCCTCGTCCTCGAACGCCGTCATCTCGCCGTGCGTGAACCCGAACCGCCGCCGGGTGCCGACGCCCATCGGCTCGGTCTTGCTGGCCCGGTAGAACGGCACCGAGATCTCGGCCCGCCAGTCGACCACCAGTGGCTCGCCGGCCTCGTCGTTCACGTGCCGGCGGCCGATGTGGAAGGTCTCCGGCGCGGGCTCCAGGTAGTCCAGCCGGCCGAAGAACAACGGCACGTCCGGGTCGTCCTCGAGCTCCTTCATCCGCCGCCAGATGGCCTGCTTGAGGAACTCGGTGTTCACCGGGTCCGCGCTGGCGATCTCCAGCGAGCCGGTCTTCGCCCGCATCACCGCCAGCGCGGCGCGCGAGGTGGCGAGGTACGAGCGCTCGTCGTCGAGAGTGGGATCGTCGGGGGGCATGACAGAACCTCCGCAAAGCGGTCGACGGGGTCAGGGGAAGCCCCGCTACGTTACTTGACCGCCGCCGTCCGCGGTACCGAATTACCGGCGGCGCGCAGCCCGGGCCGCAGCAGCAGCGGCAGACTGACCGCGAGCAGCACCAGGACGACGATCCCGTCCATCCAGTAGTGGTTCGCTGTCACTACCACCACGCCGAACGTGATGACCGGGTGCAGCAGCCACAGCCAGCGCCACTTCGTGCGGGTGATCAGGATCATCGACAGCGCGATCAGCGCGGCCCAGCCGACGTGCAGGCTCGGCATCGCGGCGAACTGGTTCGCCACGCCGTCGGAGTGGTCCGGTCCGTAGACCGACTGACCGAACAGCAGCCCGGTGTCGACGAAGCCGGGCATCATCCGCGGCGGCGCGAGCGGGTACGCGATGTGGCCGATCAGGGCGAGCGCGGTGACCGACACCATCGTCCAGCGCACCCGCGGGTACGCCGTGGGGCGCCAGATGCTCAGCCAGAGCAGGACAATCGCGGTGAGCGGCGCGTGCACCGACGCGTAGTACAGGTTGGCGCCCTCGACCAGGTGGGGGACCTGGAGGGCGTGCTGCTGGAGCGCCGCCTCGTTCGGCAGGTGCAGCCAGCGCTGCAGCGACAGCACCTGGTCGGCGTGGCCGAACGCCGAGCCCGTGTGCTTGGCCGCGATCTGCCGGCCCGCGCTGTAGACCAGGAAGAGCGTGGCCAGCAGGACTGCTTCCCGGACCACTCGCCAGACCACCGGGCCCGCAGAACGTTGGCGTTCACCTAGCCCGACGGGCTCCAGTGCCTGTGTCCCCATACCTTTCGACGGTACCGGTCGAAGCCTCCGGAATGGCCCAGGCTCGACCCTGATGTTGCCCTGGGCAACCCCCGAGCCACGGTCCGCTACCGGTCCGTCACCCCCTCTCCTGAGGTGCAACCCACGCCGGTGGCGGGTCAATTCCTGGATGACTCGCAGATCACAGTCCACACTGTCCGGATGGGAGAACTGGTGGGCGTCCTGCTGGCCGCCGGCGCCGGGACCAGGCTCGGAATGCCGGGCGGCCTGATGCGGGCAGCGGACGGTACGCCGTGGGTCGTGACGACCGTCGCCACTCTCCGAGCGGCCGGCTGCGGTCCGATCGGCGTGGTCGTCGGCGCTGCCGCACCGGACGTGGTCGCCCTGCTCGCCGGGGAGGACGTCACCGTCGTACCGTCACCGGAATGGTCCGAGGGCCTGTCCCACTCGGTGAAAGCCGGCTTCGCCTGGGCCGAGCAGACGGACGCTCCTACGGCCCTCTTCCACATGGTCGACCGGCCAGAGGTGGGGCCAGCCGTGCTCCAGCGCGTCGCCGCAGCCGCGATGACCGCTGCGACCTCGACCGCGGCGGCCTCGACTGCCGCCGACGCGGCGCCCACCCCCGGCACCGCAGCCCTGGCCCGGGCGGGCTTCGAAGGCTTCGCCGGCTACCCGGTGGTCATCGGCCGCGACCACTGGACCTCAGCAGCGGCCGCCGCCACGGGCGACCGCTCCATGGGTCCCTACCTCAAACGAGTCCCTTGCCCGTTGATCCCTTGCGACGACCTGCTCGGCTGAGCCTCCGGAGGACGGCGTACGTGGCCACACCGGCGGCGATCCACGGTCCGGCGACGATGAGGACGTCCATCGGCTGGTGAACCAGGTCGGCCCGCTTCACACCCCGGCGGGACTTCAGCCCGTGGTGGGTCACCTCGGCGCGGATGCCCGTCTCGGCGAACGGGTTGTCCGGCCGCAGGGTCGCGAACGACCGCAGCACGCTGCCGAGGGTGTCCACCCGGTCGGCGGCGAGCAGCAACAGCCAGTGCGCGGCCCGCCCCTCGCTGTACTTCGCGTACGAGTACCGGCGGATCGCGCCGGACACGCCGTGCGGCGGGCACGACGTACCGAAGACGGGAGTGAGGAACTCGTGCTCGATCGAGCGTTCCCGTGGCCACTTCTCCGGCTGCCGCTCCGGGAACTCCCAGTGCGCGCCGGACAGCTTGGGGTCGAACTGCTCCTTCGGGACCGACGGCCGGTCGGCCGGGTCGAGATCGGCACCCCAGCCGGGGATCCGGGCCCGGAGCTGCTCGCTGGACTCCTTCGGTGGCGGTTTCTGCGCGGTGTAGGGCATGGTCTGCTCCCGTCGGGTCAGGCGGCCGGGACGATCAACGGCTTGACGCAGCCGTCCAGTTTGGCCGAGAAGATGTGGTACGCGTCGGCGATGTGGTCCAGCGGGATCCGGTGCGTGACCAGGTCGCTGGGCTTGAGGTGACCGTTGCGGACGTGCTCGAACAGCCGTGGCCACTGCCGTTTCACCGGGCACTGGTTCATCCGCAGGGTCAGGCCCTTGTTCATCGCGTCGCCGAACTTCACCGCGCTGAACATCGGACCGTACGCGCCCATCACCGAGACCGTCCCGCCCTTGCGGACCGCGTCGATCGCCCAGTTCAGCGCGATCGGCGAACCGCCCTGCAGTTTCAGTTTCGCGGCCGTCACGTGCTGCAGCAGGTTGCCGTCGGCCTCGGCGCCGACCGCGTCGATCGCGACGTCCGCGCCGAGATGGTCGGTGGCCTTCTTCAGCTCGACCACGATGTCGTCGTACTCGGCGAAGTTGCGGGTCTCGGCCTGCGCGAACTCGCGCGCCTTCTCCAGCCGGTACTCCAGGTGGTCGATCACGATCACCCGGCCGGCGCCCATCAGCCAGGCCGATTTCGCGGCGAACAGACCGACCGGGCCGGCCCCGAACACCGTGACGGTGTCCCCCTCGACGATGTCACCGAGCTGCGCGCCGAAGTACCCGGTGGCCAGCGCGTCGGTCAGCAGGACGGCGTCGTCGTCGTCCATCCACTCCGGCACCAGCGACGGCCCGACGTCGGCGAACGGCACCCGGACGTACTCGGCCTGGCCGCCGTCGTACCCGCCGGTGGTGTGGGAGTAGCCGTAGATGCCGCCCACGGCGGTGGCGTTCGGGTTCACGTTGTGGCAGTTGGAGTACAGGCCGCGGGCGCAGAAGAAGCAGCTGCCGCAGTAGATGTTGAACGGCACCATCACCCGGTCGCCGACCCGCAGGTTCTCGACCGACGACCCGATGGCGTCGACCACCCCCACGAACTCGTGACCGAACGTGTGGCCGACCCGGGTGTCCGGCATCATCCCGTGGTACAGATGCAGGTCGGAGCCGCAGATCGCCGCTCTGGTCACCCGGACGATCGCGTCGTTCGGATGCTCGATCACCGGGTGGTCCTTGTCCTCCACCCGGATCCGGTAGGGACCGCGGTACACCATCGCTCGCATCCGCCCGCTCCTCATCGCTCGTCGGAGCTCCTGCGGTACCCCGCCGACTCGCCGGGATGCAACGCCACGCGGACGAATCGGAGCGGGCGGTCCGTACTGCTCGGTCGCGAAGGTCAGGCGAAGAGGTTCTCCGCGTCCACGATCGTGTACGCGTAGCCCTGCTCGGCCAGGAAGCGCTGCCGGTGGGCGGCGAACTCGGCGTCCACGGTGTCCCGCGCGACGATCGAGTAGAACCTCGCCGTACGACCGTCACCCTTCGGGCGCAGCACGCGACCGAGGCGCTGGGCCTCCTCCTGGCGTGACCCGAACGTCCCTGACACCTGTACGGCGACCGAGGCCTCCGGCAGGTCGATGGAGAAGTTGGCGACCTTGCTGACCACCAGGCGGTCGATCTCGCCGGTCCGGAACGCCTGGAACAGCCGCTGGCGCTCCTTGACCGTCGTCTCGCCCTTGATCACCGGGCACTCCAGCCGCTCGCCGAGCTCGTCCAGCTGGTCGATGTACTGGCCGATCACCAGCATCGGCTCGCCCTTGTGGTGGTCGGCGATCCGCCGGACCAGCCGGGACTTCGCGGGGGTCGACGCGGCCAGCCGGTACCGGTCCTCGGGCTCGGCCGTCGCGTAGACGAACCGCTCGGTCTGTTCGAGGTCGACCCGCACCTCGACGCAGTCGGCCGGGGCGATCCAGCCCTGCGCCTCGATGTCCTTCCACGGCGCGTCGTACCGCTTCGGGCCGATCAGCGAGAACACGTCGCCCTCGCGGCCGTCCTCGCGGACCAGCGTCGCGGTCAGGCCGATCCGCCGCCGGGTCTGCAGGTCCGCGGTCATCCGGAAGATCGGCGCCGGCAGCAGGTGCACCTCGTCGTACACGATCAGGCCCCAGTCGCGGGCGTCGAACACCTCCAGGTGCGAGTAGACGCCCTTCCGCCGGGTCGTCATCACCTGGTACGTCGCGATGGTGACCGGCCGGATCTCCTTGCGCGCGCCGGAGTACTCGCCGATCTCCTCCTCGGTCAGGCTGGTCCGCTTGAGCAGCTCGTCCTTCCACTGCCGCGCGGACACCGTGTTGGTGACCAGGATCAGCGTGGTCGCCGAGGCCTGGGCCATCGCGGCCGCGCCGACGATCGTCTTGCCCGCACCACAGGGCAGGACGACGACGCCGGAGCCGCCGTGCCAGAACGAGTCGACCGCCTGCTGCTGGTACGGCCGCATCTCCCAGCCGTCGGTCACCAGGTCGATCTTGTGCTTCTCGCCGTCGACGTACCCGGCCAGGTCCTCGGCGGGCCAGCCCAGCTTCAGCAGGGTCTGCTTGAGGTGGCCACGCTCGGACGGGTGCACCAGCACCATGTCGTCGTCGATCCGGTCGCCCAGCAGCGGCTTGATCTTGGCCGAGCGCAGCACCTCCTCCAGCACCGGCCGGTCCGTCGTGACCAGGACCAGGCCGTGCTCGGGGTGCTTCTCGAGGCGCAGCCGGCCGTACCGGTCCAGCGTCTCGGCGATGTCGACCAGCAGCGAGTGCGGGACCGGGTAGCGGCTGTAGCGCAGCAGGACGTCGATCACCTGCTCCGCGTCGTGCCCGGCGGCCCGTGCGTTCCACAGGCCGAGCGGAGTCAGCCGGTAGGTGTGCACGTGCTCCGGTGCCCGCTCCAGCTCCGCGAAGGGGGCGATCGCCTTGCGGCAGTCGTTCGAGTCCGGGTGCGCCGTCTCCAGCAGCAGGGTCTTGTCGGACTGCACGATCAACGGCCCGTCGGTCACGCTGTGTCTCCCGTCGTCTCCCTGGCAAGGGGAAGGGTCGGGCAGGACACCCTGCCCGACCCTCCATTGTGCCTCGTCCCGCAAATCAGGCGACGGGGTCTGCTTCCAGAGCCCCCGGTACGACGGCCGGCTGCGCCACCGGCGGGGTGTGCTTGGGCAGGAACGCCGCGATCACCAGCGCCAGCAGCGACGCTCCGCAGCCGATCGCCAGGATCAGCCGGAACCCGTTCTGCGACGGCACCTGGAACCCGCCGAACGACATGGTCACCTGCGCCAGCACCAGCCCGGCGACCGCGCTGGAGACCGACGTACCGATGGACCGCATCAGCGTGTTCAGGCTGTTCGCCGCGGCTGTCTCGGAAACCGGTACGGCGGCCATGATCAGGCCCGGCATCGCGCCGTACGCCAGACCGATGCCGGCGCCGATCACGGCCGCGATCACGACCAGCTGCCAGACCGCCGACATCATCACGATGCCCAGGCCGTAGCCGAGCGCGACGATGACCGCGCCGATCATCAGCGTGACCTTCGGGCCGCGGGTGCGGGAGATCTTGGCGGACAGCGGAGCCGTCGCCATCATCACCAGGCCGGACGGCGCCAGCACCAGGCCGACGGCGAGCATCGAGCGGCCCAGCCCGTACCCGGTGGCCTTCGGCAGCTGCAGCAGCTGCGGGAGCACCAGCGACATGGCGAACATCGCGAAGCCGAACACCGCCGAGGCGATGTTGGTCAGCAACACCTGGCGACGTGCGGTGGTCCTCAGGTCGACCAGCGGCTGCTTGGTGCGCAGCTCGTACCAGCCCCACAGCACCAGGACCAGTACGGCGGCCGCGAACAGCCCGTCGGTCAGTCCGCTGCCCCAGCCCCAGTCAGCGCCCTTGGAGATCGCCAGCAGCAGGCAGAAGAGCCCGACGGACAGTCCGACCGCGCCGAGCGCGTCGAAGCGGCCTCCACTCCGTACGGAGGACTCCGGTACGAGTGCGACGACCACGACGAGGACTACCGCGCCGGCTGCGGCCGCCGTCCAGAACAGCACGTGCCAGTTGGTGTACTCGGCGATCAGTGCGGCCGCCGGTAGACCCAGTGCGCTGCCGATGCCCAGTGAGGCGCTCATCAGCGCGATCGACGTGCCGAGCCGGTCGGACGGCAGTTCGTCGCGCATGATGCTGATGCCGAGCGGGATGACACCGGCGGACAGGCCCTGCAGCGTGCGGGCCACGATCATCGGGGTCAGGGAGTCGCTCAGGGCGCCGATGATCGAGCCGATCACCAGCATGCTCAGGCTGAGCAGCAGCATCCGGCGCTTGCCGTACATGTCGCCGAGCCGGCCGATCATCGGCGTCGCGATCGCGCCGGCCAGCAGGGTGGCGGTGATCGCCCAGGTGGCGTCGCTCGGGGTGGCGTGCAGCAGGGCCGGGAGCTGGGGGACCAGCGGGATGATCAGGGTCTGCATCAGCGAGACCGTGATGCCGGCGCAGGCCAGCGCGGCGACCACCGCGTTGGGGCGCGGCGCGGCAGGGACAGCGGACATGCAGGGGCCTCCGGGCGGATGCTTGGGCGGGATGCTTGGTTGCGGAATACAACTAACGGTAAGTCAGTCAGTTGACTTAAAGCAAGCGAATCGGCAATCTGATGCCGACAACAGGCGAACAGGTGGGGCAGGGTGGGGCGATGGCACTCCGGGCGCAGCAGACACGCGAGCTGATCCTGGCCGCCGCCGAGCGGTTGTTCGCCGAGCACGGCGTCGGCGCGGTCTCCAACCGGCAGATCAGCGAGGCCGCGGGACAGGGCAACAACACGGCGGTCGGCTACCACTTCGGCACCAAGGCCGACCTCGTGCGGGCCGTCGTACGGCGGCACAGCGAGCCGATCGAGCAGATCCGCACGCAGATGCTGGCCGAGCTGCCGGCCGAGCCGGAGCTGCGGGACTGGGTGGGCTGCATGGTCCGGCCGAATCCGGAGTACCTCGGGACGTTGAGTACGCCGACCTGGTACGCGCGGTTCGGTGCGCAGGTGATGACCGACCCGGCGCTGCGGCAGATCATCGTCGAGGAGGCGATGACGTCGCAGCAGTTGCAGCAGGTGCGGGAAGGGCTGAACACGTGTCTGCCCGCCGTACCGGCGAACGTGCGGGCCGAGCGGGGTGACATGGCTCGGCACCTGATCGTGCACACGTGTGCTGAGTACGAGCGGGCTGTCGCCGAGGGTGTGCCGACGCCCAGTCCGACCTGGTCCCGGTTGGCGACTGGACTGACCGACGCGATCACCGGGTTGCTGCTCGCGCCGGTGTCCTGAGGTTGTCGGAGGGCTCCTGTAGCTTTCGCGCATGCGGGTGACTGGGCTGCTGTGGAGCGGTGGGGAAGCGCAGCTGGAGTGGGCCACGGGGAAGGTCAGTCCGCTGGTGCTGGGGGCTGATCTGGCCTTCGTGTTCGGGGCGGACCGGCGGTGCATCGGGATCTGGCGGTCTGGACGGCGGTTGGCGTGCTCGACCGCGACGGTGCTGGAGCCGGCGAGTCGGAGTCCGCAGTGCCCGGACTGTCAGGCGATGGAACGGTCGAACTCGATCGCCGCTGACACGCGGCTGGACGATCCGCGGTCGTTCTCGGTCTATCTCGCGCACCACGGGAGTGTGGTGAAGGTCGGCATCACGGCGACCGAACGCGGCGAGGCCAGGCTGCTGGAGCAGGGCGCGCTGTCGTCGACGTTCATCTCCAGCGGCTCACTGCTCGGCGCCCGCCGCATCGAGAACCTGCTGATGACCACGCTGGGCCTACCCGACCGCGTCTCCACCACCCGCAAGCGCGCCGCCCGCGGCCGTCCGGTGGCATCTGGTGAGCGCACTGCTGCCCTGCACGACCTGGTGGGCAGAGCAGCTCAGCTGGAGTGGCCGGAAGGCCAGACCCGCCGCGAGTCACCGATCCGCGACCACACCACCGCCTACGGCCTACCTGCCGAGGGACTCCACCCCGACGCCGCCCTGCGCTCACCAACCGCCGGCAGCACGCTCAGCGGGGAGATCGCCTGCACGATCGCCGGAGACGTCTACCTGCGGACGTCGGCCGGTGTGGTCCTGCTGGACACCCACCTGTTGGCCGGCTGGTCCCTCAAAGCCGCTGAACCTGCTGCCCAGCTCACCGTCCCACTCGAGCCGGTGGAAGCGTTGCCCCCACCGGAGATCGAGCAGGACGCGCTGTTCTAGACCGGGCGGGCGGTGGCGATGCGGTGGAGGGCGTAGGTGCGGGGCTGGTCGGCGCCGTCGTCGTACGCCGTGAGCCAACCGTCGGCGACTCGGACCGGTTCCACGACGCGTTCTGAGGCGTTGCCGTTGTGGTCGACGTACGAGATCCACGTGCGGCTGCTGGACTCGGCCGCGTTGGTGAGGATGCTGATGGTCTCCGCCGGGGCGGTGGGTTCCTGGCCGGCGTCCTCGGGGCGTTCGGCGGCCAGGCGGTCGCCGGTGCGGACCTTTTCGATGACGGCCTTGACCTGGTCCTCGGTGAGCTCGGTCGGGGTGTCGACGAAGTCGCGGCTCGTACGACGACGCGGCGCGTCGCCGCGGCGGGCGGTCGCCGTACTGATCTGGACGACGCCGTCGAACGTCTCGGCCAGCGGCGCCAGGCCTGCTTCGCGCAGGCGAGCCAGGACCATGTCCGGCGGCGAGGGTGAGACGACGACCGTCGGCGCGAGCCGGCGGAAGCGTACGCCGGGCAGGTTCGAGTTGAGGAGATGCGTCAGCACGTCCTCGTCGTCGCAGCGCAGGTACGTCGTCGCCGTACCGATCCGCAGTACGCCGTGCCGACGCGCCACGTCGTCGATCAGGTACGTCAGCGGCTGCGGCACCGGAGTGCGCGAGTGCTCGGCCAGCCACTTGTGCAGCTGGTCGCTGGTCCGGCCCATGTCGAACGCACGCCGTACCGAGCTCTCACTGAACCGGAAGACCCCGCCACCACCGTGCGACTCGGCATCGGCCATCGCCGCCAGGTCGTCCTGGACGGACCGCACCAGCGGCCCAGGTGCGACAGCGGTCAGGTCGGCCTGCAGCAGGAACTCCGTCACCCGCGCGGGCACCATCGGCTCGATCGCCGCGGCCAAGTCGTCCGCAGTCGGCTCCTCGCCCAGCAGCGGCCGCGCGTGAACACCCAGTGAGCCCAGGCCCGTCAGGCCGAGCAGAGCGGCCTCCGTCAGCGTCCACTCGACCAGGTCGTCCCGGAACTGCCCACCGCGCCGCGGCCGATGCCACGCCACCCAGGTCACCACCGACTCGATCGCCGGGGCTGAGCCCGTCCCTGCTTCGGCCAGCGCCTCCAGCGTCAGCTGGCGCACCTCCGGCGCCAGCAGCCGCTCCAAGTCGGGCGCCAGCGCATTGACCAGTCGCTCGCGCGCAGCAGCCGTTGCACCGCCGCTGTCGCGCCGGCCGATCAGGCCGATCGCTCGGAGACCTGTGTGCCAAGCGATGACGAGCTGAGCCCATCGGTGTGCGGTGTCGAGCTCCAGCCAGTCGTCGTACGCGCCGGTCGGCAGCCACATGTCGCTGGAGCCGACCTCGACGGCGGCGACCAGGCCGGCGGCGTACGCGATCTCCAGCACCGCGCCGGCGGTCTGCTCCTCGACACCGATTCGCCCGGCGAGCGAACGCAGCTCACGGACGCCGATGCCGCCGGTCCGTAGTACTGACGGTGGCTCGGTGCCCAGCTGCTCCAACGCACGGTCGACCAGCCGGACCAGGTCGAGCGCAGCACCAGCCGCGGCCCGGTCGGCAATCGAGGCCGACACCTGCTTGCCGTCCAGCGGCGGCGGAGTCGGGCGGGTCGACGGCAGCACCCGCCCACCCCGCAGGTGCAAGCCGATCTGCCGAGGCAGTACGACGGTCGTCGGGTCCTTCGGTACGACGAGCCCGCGCGCGAGCAGCTGCTCGACCGGGGTCTTCGCCGAGGCGATGGTCACCGGGCGCTCGGCCTTCTCGACCGTGCCGGTCGGCGGACCCCAGGTGAGCTTGGCCAGCACCTCACGCGCCTCCGGGCCGGCCTCTTCGATCAGCTTGTCCAGGTCGCCGAAGTGGCGGGTCGTGACGGGCCCCAGCCCAGCAGGTGTCGGGCCGAGCAGCTCGTGCACGGCTCTGATCGGGCGCAGGTCGTCCTCGGTGCCCCAGACCAGTGCGAGCGCCAGCAGCTCGATCACTCGGGGCTGGACGATCTCCACGGGCTGGCCGACGCCGGCAGCGAGTCCGGCGACGTCCACCGGCTCGGGCAGGGCCGACAGTGCCTCCAGCAGGTCGACGCCGAACTCGTCCAAGCGGTTGATCGCGCGGGCCGCGGAGGCGTTGGTGGTTGCCCTCGCCGCCAGCTGACTGGTGTCGGAAGGGATCGGCGTCGCCAGATCGGGCCGGTGCCGCAGCAGGTGCCCGAGGGCAGCGTCGTCCCAACTCCGCAGCGCCTCGGCGAGGGTACGGGGGCGGGTCCGCTCGGTGTTGCTCATCCCTCCCACGGTACGGCCCCCGCCCCACCCCGGACGACCCGCGCCCAGAAACTTGTCGGAGGACGGTCGCTAACGCCCGAAGGAGAGTGCCCCCGGGTCGGCCGGCTGGTCAGGGGGTAGGCCGAGGTCGGCAAGGATCTGGGCAAGTACGGCGTCCAGGTCCTGGTGTTCGTCGAAGACGTGCTGCTCCACCCCGGGCAGCAGGTCGCGGGCCTCGTACCACTCGCGCATCGACTCCGGCGCCACGTTCGCGGCCCAGGAACGGGTCGCGTGCCGGGTCAGCGTCTCCTCGAACGGGATGTCGAAGTAGTAGTGCACGGTCGTCCCGCGGTGGTCGGCGGTCAGGCCGCGCAGCATGTCGCCGTAGCGGTCCCCGTGCATGATGCCCTCGACGATCACGTCGAAGCCGCGGTCGAGGCAGTAGCGGGCGTTCAGTCCGATCAGGTCGATCGCGGCATTGCCGGGGGTGTCCTTCTCCCAGAGCAGCACCCGGCGGATCTGGTCCTGCTCGACGATCGCCGTGCCGCGACCGAGCCGGGCCCGCAGGTGCCGAGCGGTCGTCGACTTGCCGGAGCCGGAGTTGCCTCGCAGCACGACCAGGCGTGACTCGGTCGTGCCAAGGCTCACTCAGCGCCGCCGGCGTGACCGATGCGGCGGAAGCCGACCCGCTCGTACACAGCGGCGACCGCGTCGTTCTGGGCGGACAGGAGGACCAGCTCCACGCCGTTCGCGAAGGCGTGCTCGACCAGGCAGCTGGTGACCGCGGCGCCCAGACCCTGCCGACGGGCGGACGGGAGAGTGGCGACGCCGACGATCTCCGACGCCGTACCGACCGGCTGGTGTACGCCGGATGCCAGCATCCCCTCGTCACCGTACGCAGCAGCGGTCACCGAGACCCCGGCCTCGGCCCGCTCGAGCAGCGCGCCCGCGGTCTCGTCCGAGACCTCGTACGCGTCCCGCTCGGCCGCACCGGCCTCGCCGACGTCGGTCCCCGGCGTACCGAAGCCGACGTTCGCCACCGCCCGGGCCTGCCGCAGCAGCTCCAGGTCAGCCGGCAAGATCTCGACCCGGGCAGCGCTCTCCACCGGCTTGAAGTCCGCGCGCTCCAGCACCAGCAACGGGTACTGGACCACACTCAGCCCGGCAGCTTCAGCAGCCGGTCCGAGCGACGGACAGGTCTCCACGACCCACTCGAAGCTCAGCGGCAGGTCCAGCTCGGCACACCGCTCCCGCACCCGCTCCACGTCGGCCTGCTCGACCACACTGCCGCCAGGCAGCGGGCGGGCGTAGTACGGCCAGATGGTGGTCGTCCGGAAGAGGGTGAACGGTCCGATCTGCTCGCCGGTCGCACCGGACAGCGGAACCGCGTGCAAGTACTCGTCAACGCGTGTGAGCTCAGTCATCGCCCGCAGTGAAGCGCAAACAGCGGGGTCATGTCGAGCAATTTCCGGCGGCTCCGACGTACCCACCAAGACCTAGGGAGGAACCGATGGACCACGTTGTCTCCGCCGACGGCACCCGGATCGCCTACGAGCGTTCCGGCTCCGGCACGCCGCTGATCCTGATCGGCGGCGCACTCTGCGACCGCAGCATCACCCGGCCGCTCGCGCAGATGCTGGAGCCCGACTTCACCGTCGTCTCGTACGACCGGCGCGGCCGCGGCGACAGCGCCAACACCAGCCCGTACGCCGTCGCCCGCGAGGTCGAGGACCTCGCCGCACTGATCACCGCCCTCGGCGGGACCGCCGCCGTCTACGGGCACTCGTCCGGCGCAGGCCTGCTCGTCGAGGCCGCGGCGGCCGGCCTGCCGATCAGCAAGCTGGTGCTGCACGAGCCGCCGTACAGCCCGGACGACGCCGAGGCGCAGCAGCAGTCCGACGAGAGCGCGGTCGTCGTCGAGCGGCTCATCGCGGAGGGCCAGAACCTCAACGCCGTCACGGAGTTCCTGCAGATGACGGGCATGCCGGAAGACGCCGCCAAGGACTGGGCGGCGTCGAACGGCCTCGCGGCGTTGGCGCCGACCATCCTGCACGACTTCGCCGTGATGGACAGCGCACCCGGCGGCATCGTGCCGGTCGACAAGCTGGCGCGGGTCACCCAGCCGGCGCTGGCGCTGTGCGGCAGCGCCAGCCCGCCGTTCATGGTCGACGCGGCCCGGCTGGTCGCCAAGTCGTTGCCGAACGGGCAGTACGCCGAGCTCGAGGGCCAGCACCACGTCGTACCGCCTGAGCTGCTGGCCCCCGTACTCGAAGACTTCCTCAGTCGGCGATGATCTCCAGCTCGACCCGGTCGGTGTAGAACGCGACGTGGTCCTTGATGTCGGCCACCGCGTCGTACGGCTGCTCGTAGGTCCACACCGCGTTCACGCCCGCGTCGCCGAGCGCCGGGATGCTGTAGTACGCCGCGTCGCCCTTGTACGGGCAGTACGTCTTGTGGTCGGTGCGCTCGAGCAGCTTCAGGTCGACGTCACCGCGCGGGATGTACTGCACCGCCGGGTACGTCGACTCCTGCAGCGACAGCGCGCCGCGGGTGTCCGCCAGCACCTGGCCGGCCACCTTCACCACCACGCGGTCCGGGTTCTTCTCCACCGTGATCGGGTGGTCCGGGCCAGGGATCTTGACCGGCTTGTCCGACATCTGGGTCTCCGCTCTCCGCAGGCAACTACGTCCGCAACAGAGCAACCCCGGGGCCGGCCGGATTCATTCCCCGGATTCGCCCAGCGGTTCGAGCTCGACCACCAGCGACGGCCCGCCGTCGAACGTTCCGGCGTCGATGCCGAGCACGAGGTCGTCGCAGTACAGCAGCGGGCCGGTGACCCAGGCCGGGTCGATGCCCATCTGGTCGGCGACGATGCTGTGCCCGTGCACGATCCGCTCGCCGCCGAGGTGGTGCAGCAGGGTCTGCGCGAGCTCCGGCCCTTCCGGCCCGCGGAACGCGTAGCGGGACGTCATCCGCCGCCAGATCTCCCACCAGACGGTGATGTCGTCACTGTGCAGGTCGGCCCGCGCGCCCGCGTTGATCTCGTCGATCGTGCTGCCCCACTCGACGTACTCCGCGGTGTCGGAGTGCATCAGCAGGTGACCGGCGTCCAGCCCGAGCATCGGCTGGTCCAGCAGCCACTCCACGTCCTCGTCGGTGAGCAGCTCCTGGTCGCGGTCGATGCCGCCGTTCAGGGCCCAGCTGCGCTCGAAGCTGCGCAGCGTGATCCCGTCGTGCGGCACCGCCTCGTCGCCGAACTTGTGCATGCCCAGCGCGAGGATCTCGTGGTTGCCGAGCAGCATCCGGACCTCGCCGGTGCCCTGCGAAGCCTGCGCGCTCAGGCGTTGCACCAGGCGCAGGACGCCGATCCCGTCCGGGCCGCGGTCGAAGAAATCGCCGAGCAGCCACAGCCGCGCGTCCCGGCCGGACCAGTTGCCCTCGGCGTCGACCAGTTCGGCCTCGAGCAGCGAGGCGGCCAGTTTGTCCGGGTGCCCGTGCACGTCGCTCACCACGAACGACGCGGTCATGTCAGCCTCGCAGCGTCAGCACAATCAGTACGACGTTGAGGACCGAGACGGCGGTGGCGACCAGACATGCGGTGAGAGTAGTCGGCAACCGGTTGACCAGGCTGCCCATGATGCGCCGTGTTGCCGTCAACTTCACCAACGGCCACAGTGCACACGGGATCCCGAAGCTCAGCACGACCTGCGAGACGACCAGCGCGCGGCTGGGGTCGATCCCGATCGCGAGGATGATCAGCGCGGGCAGCAGCGTGATCAGGCGGCGTACGGCGAGCGGCACGTGGCGCTGCCAGAAGCCTTCCAGGATGACCGATCCGGCGTACGTGCCGACCGAGGACGAGGCGAAACCGCTGGCCAGCAGGGCCAGCGCGAACAGCAGCGCGGGCAGCTGACCGAGCCGGTCACCGATCGCCGCGTGCGCCGCGTCGAGGGAGTCGGCGCCGCTGCCGCTCAAAGCCGCCGCAGCCAGCACGACCATCGCAAGGTTCACCGCGCCGGCCAGCGCCATCGCCACGGCCACGTCGATCCGGGTCGCCCGCAGTACGCGCTGCTTACCCGCGGCCGACCGGATCGACTTCCAGTGCCGGTCCGTGACGAGGGCGCCGTGCAGCCAGATCGCGTGCGGCATCACCGTCGCACCGAGCATCCCCGCCGCCAGGACCAAAGACTCGGTCCCGTCCAGCCGCGGCACCATTCCGCCGATCACGCCAGACGCCGAGGGCTCCGACTGGATCGTCGACACGACGAACCCGACCAGTACGACGGCCAGCAGCCCGATGATCGCCGCCTCGAACGGCCGCTGCCCCCGCTTCGACTGATAGATCAACAACCCGAACGAGACCGCCCCGGTGATCACACCACCCAGCAGCAGCGGCACACCGAACAGCAGGTTCAGCGCGATCGCCCCACCGACCACCTCGGCAAGGTCGGTCGCGATCGCCACGAGTTCAGCCTGGGCCCACAACCCGCGAGACGTCGTCGCCCGGAAGTGCTCCCGGCACAGCTGCGGCAGCGTCTTCCCGGTCGCGATGCTGGCCTTGGCTGCGAGGTACTGCACGAGGACGGCCATCAGGTTCGCCCCGACGACCACCCAGCACAGCAGATACCCGTACGTTGCGCCCGCCGCGATATTGGTCGCGAAGTTGCCCGGGTCCACGTACGCGACGGCCGCCACGAAGGCAGGGCCGAGCAGCAACAGACCCGAACGGTTCAGTTGTCGTCGAAGCGGTGCCGGTGCGTACATGGGAGAACTATGGCCGACCGGACCGACATCTGGGCGGTCTGTCTATTTTTGAGACCAAGAACTCAGGCCCAGTTCCAGCGCACCTCGACGGTGACGTCGACGGTCTGCTCGCCGGGGCTGACGCCCAGGTCGGCGGCGTAACCACCGGTACTGGCCGCCTTGGCGGACATTTCCCGCAGCGGCACGTAGCCCTGTGACTCGCTGACCGCCGCGATCCCGCCGATCGACTGCCCGGTCAGCTCCGCCAGCTGCGCGGCCTTCTGCTGCGCCTGCTGGAACGCCAGCTGGCGGGCCTTGTCGACCAGCGCCGCCTTGTCGGCCACGTCGAACTGCAGGAAGTCCAGGCCCAGGCTGTTGCCCACAGCAGCGACCGCGGCGTTCAGCAGCCGGCCGAAGCCGGTCAGGTCGCGGGTGGTCACCGCCATCGAGTGCGAGGCCCGGTAGCCGGTCACGGTCATCGTCTCGCCGTACTGCGGGTGCACGGACACGGAGCTGGTGGCGATGTCGCCGGCCTCGACGCCCTCGGCCAGCAGCGCGGCCATGACGGCAGCGGTCTTCTCGGCGACCTGCGCGACGGCGTCGGCGACGTCGGCCGCGTCCTGCCCGACGCTGAGCGTGAGGCGCAGCAGATCGGCCGGCGCGGTGGCCTGACCGGTCCCGGTGACGGTGATCCCAGTGTCCATGCGTGCAGTCTGACACTTCACCCGGCGCACAGCCTCTGGTCAGCTGGTGTCGGCCGGACCTTCTCCGGCCGGGCACAAGCTGCCCGGACCACCAGACCGCCCAGGGAGACACCATGCGCCGGAAGACCTTGCTCGCCACCGTCCTGGCGGGCGCACTGCTCGTCGGACTGACCACTGCCGGGGCGGAGGCGGGCGGACGCGACGACCAGGTCGCCCGGGCCTTCGAAGCGACCACCCGCAGCACGCCGTGGACGCAGGTCGCCAAGATCCCGCTGAAGTTCCCGACGTACCACCCGCAGGGCTTCGCGCTGGTCGGCGACCTGATCTACCTGTCCAGCGTGGAGGTGCTGGAGGCGCCGGTGAAGTACCCGGTGCCGGTGGACGGGTACGACCGCAGCCCGGGCAAGGGCATCGGGCACCTGTTCGTCATCGACCGGCAGGGCCGGCTCAAGAAGGACATCCGGCTCGGTGAGGGCACGGTGTACCACCCGGGCGGCATCGACTTCGACGGCGAGAACGTGTGGGTCCCCGCGGCGGAGTACCGGCCGGACAGCAAGGCGATCGTCTACAAGGTGAACCCGAGGACCTACCGGGTCACCGAGCAGTTCCGCGTCCGCGACCACGTCGGGGGAGTCGTGCGCGACCGTCGTACCGGCCTGGTCCACGGGGTCAGCTGGGGCTCACGGACCCTGTACGAGTGGACGGCGTCCGGCAAGCAGCTGGACGCCCAGCCGAACCAGAGCCACCTGCTGGACTACCAGGACTGTGACTACGTGAGCCGGAGCAAGCAGCTCTGTGGCGGGGTCACCGGACTGCCGACGGCGACCGGCGGCGGCTACGAGCTCGGCGGGCTGGCCCTGATCGACCTGAAGGACGACAACCGGATCCTGCACGAGATCCCGTTCCCGGCGTTCTCCTCGGCCGGGCACAGTGCGACCCGCAACCCGGTGGCGCTGGAGGTCGAGGGCAAGAAGCTCCGGCTGTTCACCGCCCCGGACGACGGCGAAGAGGCCAACGGGACCGAGCTGTACGTCTACGAGTCACCGATCAGCTAGCCCTCGGGACGATGCGGGCCGGGATGTCGTGCTGGTGGCAGAGCGCGAGCAGCCCGGTCCCGTCGATCAGCTGCAGCGGCTTGCCGTTCGCGAACTGGTAGCTGGACGGGCCGAACCCGCTGGTGGTGATCAGGATGCCCTTCGTCGCCCCGGCGTCGACCACGGTGCCGAACAGGTCCCGTACGGCGCTGGGTGGCACGGTCCGCGTGTAGAGCTTGGCCTGTACGACGAACTTGCCGCCGGTGATCGGCCGCGGGTCGTACGCCACGCAGTCGATCCCACCGTCGTTGCCCCGCCGGAACAGTCGCGTCTCCAGTCCCATCCGGCTCAGCAGGTTGTGCACCAGGTGCTCGAACTCCTCAGGACTGAGCTCCAGCAGGTTCGGCCGGGTGTCGAGCTCGCTGACCACGTCGATCGCTTCCACCGTGCGCGGGTCGGTCAGGTCGAACTCCAGCACGGGCTCCACCGGCTGCAGCTCCTCCGGGTGCCGGGAGACCTCCGCGCCGAAGTAGTGCCGGACACAGGCGACCGGGTCGAGCTGGTCGAGCACCAGCGAGGTGAACTGTTCCCGCGTGGCCCGCAAGGTGATCAGGCACGGCCGGACCGCCCGCCCGGTCGCCGCGTCGACAGCCTCGACCATCCCGTTGAAGACGACGGTGTCCACTACGCCGTACCGGTCGTGCGCGAAGACCAGGTGCAGCGCCCGCAGCGCGCATTGCGCGACGAGCTGCTGGTAGAGCAGCCGCAGCTCACGCTCTTCCCGCGGTACGGCGAGCACGGCGTCGGACGCCTCGTCGTAGCGGTAGGCAACTGCTGACGGGATGACTCCGATGTCCGGCAGGTCCCACTCGAGCGCCAGCAGCGTCGACTCCGGGACGTACCCGGCCCGTCGGTGGCGCGGGAAGTCGAGCGGCTCCGGCGTACGGTCCAGCGCCTTCTGGAAGTACCGGCTGACCGCACGCCGGTCCTTGGCGCGCACACACCGCTCGTACTCGTCGACGCGGGTGTGCTGCTCGGCAGTCGCCTCGTCCAGCCGGCGCTGCTGGTCCGCCTGCTCCCGGAGCGCCCGGGCGACCCGCAGCTGCCGGGCCTCCTCGGCCAGCCGGTGCCGCTCGATGGCCTCGGCGAACCGGTCCTCGGCGTCGCGCAATCGCCGGGCGTACCGCCTGTTGCCACCGACCCAGCTCGCGAACGGGCCTGGCGGGCTCGGCAGGAACGCCGCCCACACCGGGCCCGGATGCGGCTGCAGATCCGCCGCCACGATCCGCGGGGGAGCGCGGCGCGGTGCACGCTTCAGGGTCTGCAGGTCGGTGCCCCGGACCTGCTCGGCCAGCGCCGAGGCCAGCACGCCTTCCAGCAACCGGACACGCTCGTGGACCGCAGCGGTCCGCTGCGCCGCCTCGGCCGTACGTCCGGGCGGACGCTCGCTGCGGGCATGTCGATCCACCGACCAGCCCATGGCCTCACACCTCTCCTATACCAGCGTAAGCAGTTGTTCACGCTCTGCGTTCGATCTGACGGAGAGTTAGTCATGACATTGCTTGCCGTCCACACCCTGTTCGCCTTCACTCGAACAGGTGTTCGCCGCCGCCGCGCGACACGGCCGCCGGGGTTGTCGGACGGCTACTCGCGGGTCACGATGGCGCCATGAGCCTGCCGTCGTACGCGTCCGGGGTGTCCGAGGTTCCGTTGCTGGGCGAGACGATCGGCGCGAACCTGCGCCGGACCGTCGCCACGTACGGCGGGAAGGAGGCGCTGGTCGAGGTCGCCTCCGGCCGGCGCTGGACGTACGCCGAGTTCGGCGTTGCCGTCGACACCTTCGCCAAAGGCCTGATGGCCCGCGGGATCCGCAAGGGCGACCGGGTCGGGATCTGGGCGCCGAACTGCGCCGAGTGGACGATCACGCAGTACGCGACGGCGACGATCGGCGCGATCCTGGTGAACATCAACCCGGCGTACCGGACGCACGAGTTGTCGTACGCGCTGAACCAGTCCGGCGTCCGGCTGCTGATCTCGGCGACCGAGTTCAAGACCAGCAACTACCGGGCGATGGTCGACGAGGTCCGCGGCGACTGCGCGGCACTCGAATCCACCGTCTACATCGGGACGCCGGACTGGGACGCCGTCGTCGACGCGGCCGGCGGGACGACCGACGAGCAGCTGGCCGAGCGCGAGGCGTCGCTGGCCTTCGACGACGCGATCAACATCCAGTACACGTCGGGCACGACCGGTTTCCCCAAGGGGGCAACGCTTTCGCACCACAACATCCTGAACAACGGCTACTTCGTCACGGAGCTGATCGGCTTCACCGCGGACGACCGGCTCTGCATCCCGGTGCCGTTCTACCACTGCTTCGGCATGGTGATGGCCAACCTCGGCTGCACCACGCACGGCGCGTGCATGGTGATTCCGGCGCCGGCCTTCGACCCGGCGGCGACGCTTCGTGCCGTCCAGGACGAGCGGTGCACCGGCCTGTACGGCGTACCGACGATGTTCATCGCCGAGCTCGGGCTGCCGGACTTCGCCGACTACGACCTGTCCTCGTTGCGGACCGGCGTGATGGCCGGGTCGCCGTGCCCGATCGAGGTGATGAAGCGCTGCGTCGCCGACATGCACATGGCCGAGGTCGCGATCTGCTACGGCATGACCGAGACCTCGCCGGTCTCCACGCAGACCCGCCGCGACGACGACCTGGACCGCCGTACGTCGACCGTCGGGCAGGTGATGCCGCACGTCGAGGTGAAGCTGGTCGATCCCGCCACCGGTCTCGTCGTACCGCGGGGTGAGCCGGGCGAGCTGTGCACCCGCGGCTACTCGGTGATGCTCGGCTACTGGGACGACGCCGAGAAGACCGCCGAGGCGATCGACCGCGCCCGCTGGATGCACACCGGCGACCTCGCGACGATGCGCGACGACGGCTACGTGAACATCGTCGGCCGGATCAAGGACATGGTCATCCGCGGTGGCGAGAACGTGTACCCGCGCGAGATCGAGGAGTTCCTCTACACCCACCCGTCGATCGCCGACGTCCAGGTGGTCGGCGTACCCGATCCCAAGTACGGCGAGGAGCTGTGCGCGTGGATCAAGCTCAAGGACGGCGCCGCTCCGTTGGACGCCGACGCCGTCCGCGAGTTCGCCACCGGCAAGCTCGCCCGCTACAAGATCCCGCGCTACGTGCTGCTCGTCGACGACTTCCCGATGACGATCACCGGCAAGATCCGCAAGGTCGAGATGCGCGAGAAGTCGGTGGAACTGTTGGGGCTCACCCACTGATTCCTGGTTACCCACCCGAAACACCGGTGGGTGGTTCGGAAACCTGAGTTTGTTCCGGGGGCAATCGTGGGGCAATCGGGGAGTTCTTCACTGGATGTCATCCAGTCGGAACCACCTCGGGAGCTCGGATGGCGCAGATCGTCGACGGAACGCACCGGTCGGTCGTCGTGGTCGGCGGCGGGCAGGCCGGGCTGGCGACCAGCTGGCACCTGACCCAGCAGGGTGTTGACCACCTGGTGCTGGAGGCCGACCGGGTCGGCAGCGAGTGGCGCGAACGGCGCTGGGACTCGTTCTGCCTGGTCACGCCGAACTGGCAGTGCCGCCTGCCGGGCTTCCCGTACGCCGGCCCGGCGCCGGACGGCTTCATGGTGCGCGACGAGATCGTCACCTACCTGGAGGACTACGTCCGCTCGTACGACGTACCGCTGGTGGAAGGCGTCCAGGCGACGTCACTCGAACCGCTGACGGACGGGGTCCGCACGACATCGCTCGACGGCCGGCCGGACCAGGGCTTCCGCATCACGACCTCCGCCGGCACCCTCACCGCAGACCAAGTAGTCGTGGCGACAGGCCCCTACCAGCGACCGAGGATCCCCCGCATCGCGGAGAGACTTCCGTCATCGATCCACCAGCTGCACTCCTCGCAGTACAAGAACCCCTCGCAGCTCCCACCGGGCGAAGTCGTTGTCGTAGGCACCGGCCAGTCCGGTTGCCAGATCGCCGAGGACCTGCACCTCGCCGGCCGGATCGTCCACCTGGCAACCGGCAGCGCCCCACGCGTCGCACGCTTCTACCGCGGCCTCGACGTCGTCGCCTGGCTCGACCGGATGGGCTACTACGCCAAGGGCATCGACGAGTTCGACGACGCCGACGCGGTGCGGTTCCGGGTCAACCACTACGTCACCGGCCGCGACGGCGGACGCGACATCGACCTGCGCAAGTTCGCCCGCGAAGGCATGAGACTGTACGGCCGGCTGGTCGACATCCAAGGCGCACTGTGCTTCGCCGACGACCTGCGGGCCAACCTCGACCACGCCGACGCGGTCTCCGAAGGCATCAAGGACTCCATCGACGCCTTCATCACCGCGCAAGGTCTGGATGCTCCGGAGGAGCCGCGCTACCAACCGGTCTGGGAACCCGCCGCAACCCCCAGATCGCTGGAATTGCAGGGGATCTCGGCGATCATCTGGAGCACCGGCTTCCGCCGCGACGACTCCTGGATCCGCGTCCCCGTCTTCGACGGCCGCGGCTACCCGACCCACCGCCGCGGCGTCACCAGCGTGCCCGGCCTCTACTTCGTCGGCCTGCCCTGGCAGCACACCTGGGGCTCCGGCCGGTTCGGTGGCGTCGCCGACGACGCGGCGTACCTGACCGAGCGGATCCTCGCCCACCGGATGCAGTACGGCGTCCGCTGGATCGCCGGCGCACCGCCCCAGCGGACCGTGGCCTGAGGAGAGCGACATGTCGACAAAGATCTCCGACGCGCACCGGCACCTCGGCAAGCTGCCGGCGTACCCGTTCTACGGCGGCCCGCCGGTCAACCCCGACGTCACCGCCCGCGCGACGATCGACGAGCTGCTCGCCGATCTCGATGCCGAAGGCACCGAACGCGCCCTGGTGATCCCGAACTACGGCGTCCCGGACGTCGCGGTCTCGTTCGCGCTGAACGACCTGGTCGTCGAGGCCGCGGGTCGTGACGACCGGATCCGCGCCGGGCTGTGGGTGTCACCGCGGCCGCAGGACTCGGCGTACACGACCAAAGCACTGGCACTCGCCGGCGAGCCCGGCGTGAAGGCGCTGAAGGTCAGCTTCCTGCTCGGCGGCCACCCGACCGGCGACGACGTACGCCCGCAGCTCGACGAGATCTTCGCGACCGCACGCGAGCACGGGCTGGCCGTCCACGTCCACACCTCGCCCGGCGCCGCGTCCGACATCGACCACGTCGGCCACCTGGTCGACACGTACGCCGACGACGTCGCGCTGCACCTGGTGCACTTCGGCGGCGGGATGAGCGGCCACATCAAGCTGATCGGCTCCCGCTTCTTCGACTGGATCGAGAGCGGCAAGCAGGTCTACACCGACCTGTCCTGGGCGATCGGCTTCGCCCCGGGCTGGCTCGCCGCCGAGATCGAACGCCGCGGTGTCGGCCACGACCGGGTGCTGTTCGCCAGCGACCAGCCGTGGGGCGACCACCCCGGCGAGCTCGCCCGGATGCGCGCCGCGATGGGCGACGGCGAACTCGCCGACCACGTCTTCCACCGCACCTTCAGCCACCTCTACGACTGAGAAAACCCAACCCAGCAAGGAGCACAACCATGCCCGAACTGACCGAGCTCGAGACCAAGAGCCTCGAAGAGATCCCGCACCCGTCCCTGCCGCAGGGCTCGAGCATCTACGGCGGTACGAAGGTCTTCCCGGACTACCAGGCCGAGGAAGGCGAGACCTACTTCACGCTCGTGCACGGCATCGCGCACGAGTCGTCGGTGAGCTTCGTCGCGATCCTGCAGGCGACCCGCGCGCAGCGCAAGGGCTTCGAGTCGGCCATCTACTTCTACGGCCCCGGCTCGCTGAACTGCCTGGCCACGCGCGGCTTCCCGACCACCGGCAACTCGGCCTTCCCCGGCGAACACAACATCAACGAGTCGCTGAAGACGTTCATCGCCGAGGGCGGCAAGGTCTACTGCTGCCGGTTCGGGCTGTCGCTGCACGGCGCCCGCGAGGAGGACCTGATCGAAGGGGTCATCCCGACCCACCCGCTCGACGTCCAGGACGCGCTGATCCACTACGCGCGCAAGGGCTCGATCATCAACTCGACGTACATGTTCTGAGGGGATCGACATGAGCGTTGGCACCGAAGGACAGTTGACCGCGCGGGCCGAGATGGCCGTGTACGGCGTACAGGTGGACGCGCCGGTCCGCCGCAGCAAGGGGGCCGGGCCGAGCGACGACGGGCACCTGGTCGTCGACGGTGCCAACGCCACCCTGCCGATCGTTGCGAACAGCCCCTATCAGGTCCGGGACGGGCAGGTGTTCCGGTCCGGGCGGTCGCTCGGGTTGTCGGTGCAGCCGGTGAGCAGGCCGCGGTTCTACGACCTTCGCACGGTGGACGGCGTGCCGTATCAGCAGATCGCGTTGCTGCACGGCAAGGACGTGCTGGCCACGACGGTGGTGCAGACCTGCATCCGGTACGACGAATCGACGCGCTGCCGCTTCTGCTCGATCGAGGAGTCACTGCGCGCCGGGGCGACGGTCGCGGCGAAGACACCCGCCCAGCTCGCGGAAGTCGCCGAGGCGGCCGTGCGGCTGGACGGCGTACGGCAGATGGTGATGACGACCGGTACGACGACCGGACGTGATCGTGGGGCGCGGAACCTGGTGCGGTGCGTGAGGGCTGTCCTGCAAGCCGTTCCCGGGTTACCGATCCAGGTGCAGATCGAGCCGCCGGGGGATCTGTCGGTGATCGCCGATCTGAAGGCGGCGGGCGCGACGTCGATCGGGATCCACGTCGAGTCGCTGGACGACGAGGTCCGGCGCCGGTGGATGCCGGGGAAGTCGACTGTTCCGCTGGCCGAGTACGAGGGGGCGTGGGACGAGGCCGTGCGGGTCTTCGGGCGCAACCGGGTGTCGACGTACTTGCTGATCGGAATGGGCGAGGACGCGGACGAGCTGGTCGCCGGCGCCGGGCGGCTGATCGAGCGCGGGGTGTATCCGTTCGTCGTCCCGCTCCGCCCGATGCTTGGCACGCTGGCGCGGGCGGACGGCGTACTGCCTCCTTCGCCGGGGCTGGTCGAGGAGGTCACCACGCGAGTCGCCGCGCTCCTGGCCGCTGCCGAGATGCGCGGCGCCGATCAGGGTGCGGGGTGTGCTGCCTGTGGGGCTTGCAGCCTGTTGTCGGCGGCCGGCTCATGAAGGTCCTCGAGCAGTTGACGGGCGTCCGCCGGGCCGCCGATGTAGAAGCCCTCCTGGGCCCGACTCCGCAGCCTTTCCTGATCGAACAGGCGGACGGCCAGGCGGTGAAGGCCTACCACCAACTCCGCCACGCAGCCTTCGTGGAGTCCCAGGGACTATTTGAAAGATCGGACTTGGACGACCGCGACGAGGACCCACGCACGATCGTCCTGGTCGCCCGAGACGCGACCGGCCAGGTGATCGGCGGAGTCCGCCTGGGCCCGGCCACCGCCGGCCCAGACATCGGCTGGTGGCAAGGCGGACGGTTGGTGACAGCGCCCGGCTCGGCCAGGCCCGGGCCGGCATCCGGCCCGCCACAAGCCAGCCCCGGCTCGGCCGGGCGTGGGCTGGCCTCCGGCCCGTCGCAAGCCAGCGGCCACGTCGGCAGCCGCGCCGGAGGCAGCGGCCCGGGCGGCATCGCCTCCCCCCTCCTCTCCCCACCGACGGGAGTCGGTGCGGCTCTTGTCCGCGCGGCGTGTGCTTTTGCTGAGGCTGCGGGGGCTCTTCGGTTTGATGCGACGGTGCAGACCGGGACCTATCGCTTCTTTCAGCGGCTGGGGTGGGAGACCGTGCGACCTGTGGAGGTTGCCGGGCGGCCGCATGTGTTGATGCGGTGGCCGATCGGGCGGATCAGTGCGTTGGTGGCAGCGACCAAGGCTGAGCTGGGGAGCTTGCTGGAAGGGACTGGCCCGGCTGGGTTTGTTGGGGACGACGGGGCGCCGGTGCCGGGGAGCGACTTGGTGGCGGCGTGTGACGCGATCGTGCCGGCGATGGTGGAGCGGGATCCGGAGTGGGCGGGGTGGTGTTCCGTTCTCGTCAACGTGAACGATCTGGCGGCGATGGGCGCCGAACCCGTCGGACTGCTGGATGCGTTGGGTGCCAGGGATGCGGCGTTTGCGGCGAGGGTGCTCGACGGCTTGCGGAAGGCAGCGGCGGCGTACGGCGTACCGGTGCTCGGCGGGCACACGCAGTTCGGTGTGCCGGCGGCGTTGAGTGTGACGGCGTTGGGGAGAACGGCCAGTCCAGTGCCGGGAGGTGGTGGGCGGCCGGGGCAGGCTGTCAGGTTGACGGCTGACCTGAGCGGCGGCTGGCGCGCCGGGTACGCCGGTAGGCAGTGGGATTCGACCAGCGGACGGCGTACGGACGAACTGCGGACGATGATCGCCGCGGTCGGCAAAGCGCAACCGTCAGCGGCGAAGGACGTCTCGATGGCCGGAGTCGTGGGGACGTTGGGCATGTTGGCCGAGGCCAGCGGGTGCGCGGCGGTGCTCGACGTCGGCGAAGTGCCCAAGCCGCAAGAGGCATCGATGGGCGACTGGCTGACCTGCTTCCCAGGCTTCGCGATGTTGACGGCAGGGGAGCAGGAACTACCGGCCGGACCGGCGGACAGTGCTGTCTGCGGTGAACTGACGAGCGGCCAGGGCGTCTCTTTGCGCTGGCCCGACGGGGAGCTCACCGTGGCCGTGCCGGCCGGGGTGACCGGAATGGGAGCGGCATGATGCTGCGGATGGCGGCCGTGGCCGCGAACTTCGACCGGGACCTGGAGGCCGACTTCGCCCGCATCGCGGGGCTGATCGAGCGGGCCAGGTCCGAAGGTGTGCAGCTGCTGGCGCTGCCCGAGGGAGCGCTCGGCGGGTACCTGCTGAGCCTCGACGGCAGCGCCGATCCGCCGCCGGCGTTCGACCTCGACGGGCCGGAGATCGCCAGGATGGTCGCCCTGGCCGGCGACCTCGTCGTCACCGTCGGGTACGCCGAGGCGGCCGATGGGTTCATCTACAACAGCGCGGTCTGCGTCAGCGGCGACGGCGTACTCGGACATCACCGGAAGGTGCATCAACCGCTGCATGAGGACGCGCACTACGCGGCGGGTGACCGGTTCGAGGCGTTCGATACGCCGGTCGGGCGGCTCGGGATGATGATTTGCTACGACAAGGCGTTTCCCGAGGCGGCGCGGTCGCTCGCGCTGGACGGCGCCGAGGTGATCGTCTGCATCTCGGCCTGGCCGGGCGCGCGGACCAATCCGGATCCGGACCTCGCGAAGGATCGCTGGAAGCGGCGCTTCGACCTGTTCGACCGGGCGAGAGCCCTGGAGAACCAGGTGGTCTGGCTGTCGGCGAACCAGTCGGGGATGTTCGGCTCGCTGCGGTTCGTCGCGAGCGCCAAGGTGGTCGACCCCGGCGGCGAGATCCTCGCCGACACCGGCGTCACCGAGGGCATGGCGATCGCCGAACTCGACATCGCCGAGGCCCTCGACCTGGCCCGCCGCTCGATGGGCCACCTCAGGGACCGTCGCCCAGAAACGTATGGCGCGCCCGAGCTCGCCCGGTCCTGAGTTGATGAGCGAGCAGGCGGACGCCCACCACTGTCCAACCACCCGCGAGGCGGGCGGAACAGACCCAGCTGAGCGTGAACGGCGTCCGCTGAGCGGACCGGGCCGAGGTTGGACGGTGGTGGGCGTCCGCCCGGAGAGGAGACCTGGCTGATGGGCCTGAAGATCGGTGCCGTCGCGGCCGGCTTCACCCGGGACCTCGAGTTCGACCTCTCCCGGATCGAGGCCCTCATCCGCCACGGCCGGCGCGAGGAGGTCCAACTGCTCGTCCTCCCGGATGCGGCGCTCGGCGGCTACCTGCTCGACCTCCGCCCGGATCAGCCGGCGACCGATCTCCCGCCCGCGCTGGAGCTCGACGACCCGTTGATCTCCAAGATCATCGCGATGGCCGGGGAGATGGTCGTCTGCTTCGGGTTCTGCGAGGCCGACGGCACCGACCGGTACAACACCGCGCTCTGCGTCACCGGCGACGGCGTCCTGGGCCGGCACCGCAAGGTGCACCAGCCACCGGCCGAGCGCGGGGTCTATGCCGCGGGCAACAGTTTCGTGCCGTTCGACACCCCGGTCGGGCGGATCGGCATGATGATCGACTACGACAAGACCTTCCCCGAGTCGGCCCGCGCGCTGGCGGTCGGCGGCGCCGAAGTGATCGCCTGCCTGAACGCCTGGCCGACCAGCATCACCAACCGCGCCGCCCGGATGAACGAGGACCGCCAGTCCCGACTGTTCGACCTGTACGACCGGTCCCGCGCGGCCGAGAACCAGGTCGTGCTGGTCTCCTCCAACCTGACCGGCTCGATCGGCGGGATGCGGTTCCTCGGCCAGTCGAAGATCGTCGGTCCGGGCGGCGACATCGTGGCCCGGACCTGGTCGAAGGCGGGCATCGCGATCGCCGACGTCGACGTACGGGCCGACCTCGAGACCGCGCGCCGTGTCCTGCACCACCTCGACGAACGCCGCCCGGAGGCCTACTGATGCGGATCGCCCTGCTCAGCTACTCGACCAAGCCGCGCGGCGGCGTCGTGCACACGCTCGCCCTGGCCGAGGCACTGGCCGCGCTCGGCGAGGACGTCACGGTCTGGTCGCTCGGCCGCGGTGGGGACACGTCGTTCTTCCGGGCGGTCGATCCGCGGGTGAAGTTGTCGGTCGTGCCGTTCCCCGAGGTCGCCGGTGAGGGAGTGGGCGAACGGATCCTGCGGTCGATCGCCGTACTGCGGGACGCGTTCGACGGTACGGCGTACGACGTGGTGCACGCGCAGGACTGCATCAGTGCGAACGCTGCCGGGCGGTGTATCAGGACCGTGCACCATCTCGACCAGTTCACCACGCCGGAGCTGGCCGCGTGCCACGAGCGGGCGATCGTCGAGCCGTACGCGCATCTTTGTGTGTCGGGCGCGGTGGCCGCGGAGCTGGCGGAGGGGTGGGGGCTTAAGGCAACGGTTATTCCGAACGGGGTGGATGCCGAGCGCTTCGCCCAAGCGGCCGGTCCGGCCGGTGACGCAGGGCGGCGGGCTTGGCGCGAGGAGCTCGGGCGGTACGTCGTCACCGTGGGTGGGATCGAGCCGCGGAAGGGGTCGCTGGAACTACTTGAAGCGTTCGCGCTGATTGATGATCCAGGTCTGCGGCTGGTGATTGCTGGTGGGGAGACGCTGTTCGACTACCGGCCGTACCGCGAGGCCTGGGACCGCCGGGCTGCGGAGCTCGGCGTGACGCCGATCGTCCTCGGTCCCGTCGACGACGACCGGCTGCCCACCTTGGTCGCGGCCGCGGAGGCGTTCGCTTTCCCTTCGGTGAAAGAAGGTTTCGGGCTCGCGCCGATGGAGGCCCTGGCCGCCGGAGTCCCGTTGGTGGTCTCCGATCTGCCCGTCTTCCACGAGATCTTCGGACCGGCCGCGACGTACGCCGCAACACCCGCGGACCTCGCCGCTGCTCTCACGAGCCCGACCGATCGCCGAGCAGCCGGCCAAGCGCTGGCAGCCTCCTACACCTGGGAAGCCGCAGCCCAAGCCCACCTAGCCTTCTACCGTTCCCTGTAACCCAGCCGCGAACGCCTTCAACGAAGGCGTGTCCTCACCCCGCCGCCAGACCAACCCGAGCGCCGAAGCAGGCAGCCCAGTGATCGGGATGTGCACGATGTCCGTCCGCTGGTTCTGTTCGGCGGTCGGCCGGCACAGCAGCATCCCGCCACGATTCGCGGCGATCATCGACAGCCCTTCCTGCAACGTGCGGATCTCAGGCCCACGCCCAACCAGCGCACCCGACGGCGTCTGCGTCGGAGCCTGCGCCTGACGCCAGTAGCCGGGAGCAGGCGGCGCGACCGAGATCAGCACCAGACCAGCCAGATCCTCGACGTCCAGCACCGGCCGATCGGCCAGCGGATGCTTCACCGAGACGGTCAGCGTCGGCGGCTGCTCCGAGAAGATCGGCCCGAGGACGAGATCGTCCTCGGCGACCGGCAGCAGCACCACCGCGCTGTCGACCTCGCCGCGCCGCAGCGCCCCGAACGGATCGTTCAGCGGCAGCTCCGTCACCTCGATCAGGCAGCACGGGTTCTCCTCCTGGAACACGGCGACCGCCGCCAGGATGTTGTCGTTCGCCGTCCCCTGGAACCCGATCCGCAGCTGCCCGCCACCACCGGCGGCAGTCTCCTGGGTGTTCGCGACCACCCGCTCCAACGCGGCGTACGCCGGACGCAACGACTCCAGGAACTCCTGCCCGAGCGGCGTCAGCGACACCCGCCGACTGGTCCGCTCGACCAGGCGCCCGCCGATCCGGCGTTCGAGCGCACGCAGCAGCTGGCTGACCCGGCTCTGCGTCAGATAGAGCCGCTCGGCCGTCCGCCCGAAGTGCAGCTCCTCGGCCAGCACGAGGAAGCACTCCAGCTCCCGGAGCTCCAGGCTGATGACGGCCTCCTCGATCGATGAGTGTGACTACTCCAAGGATGAGCACATCGTCGTTGTTCCCGTCCAGCAGGTCCCGTTGGCTGGAACCATGACAACCCCGTACGTCGAGAAGACCCGGACCGCCGGCTGGGCCGCGGCGGTGACGATGGCGGTCACCGTGTTCACCGTCGTCACCGCCGAGATGCTCCCGGTCGGCCTGCTGACTCCGATGGGCGCCTCACTCGGCGTCAGCGAGGGCACCGCCGGTCTGACCCTCACGGTGACCGGCCTGGTCGCTGCGGCGAGCTCACCAGTACTCCCGCTGCTGCTGGGCAAGGTGGACCGTCGAGCTGTGCTGGTCGGCCTGATGCTCCTGCTCGCCGCCGCCAGCCTGCTGGCCGCGTGGTCGCCGACGTACGGCGTACTGGTCGTTGCCCGTGTCCTCACCGGCGTCTCGATGGGTGGTGTCTGGCTGCTGACCGTCGGCCTCGCCGCACGGCTGGTCCCGCCGCAGTCGGTCGGTCCGGCGACCGCACTGATCTTCAGCGGCATCGGCATCGCCTCCGTCCTCGGCATCCCGGCCGCCGCGTACGTCGGCGAGCTGGTCGGCTGGCGCTGGGCCTTCGCCTCGATCGGCGTCCTGTCCCTGGTGCTGGCCGGGGCGATAGCCGCGCTGGTCCCAGCGCTGCCTGCAACAGCCGCCGTACGCCTCGCAGATGTCGCAGCAGCCCTGCGCATCAAGCAGGTCCGAGTAGGCCTCGTACTGGTCGCACTGCTGGTCACCGCCCACTTCTCGGCGTACACCTACATCCGCCCGCTGCTGGACGGACTCGGCCCCTCGCTCGTCGGCACCCTCCTGCTCGTGTACGGCGTCGCAGGCGTCACCGGGAACTTCGTAGCCGGCTCGGCCAAGTCCCACCGCGTCATGCTCGGTGCGATCGCCGCACTGATCGCGCTGCCCGTCCTCGCGATGCCGGTGCTCGGTACCACCGTCCCCGGAGCCCTTGTCCTGCTGGTGATCTGGGGCTTCGGGTACGGCGGCACCTCGGTCACCACGCAGGCCTGGAACCACGCCGCCGCACCCACAGCCCCCGAGGCCTCATCCGCACTCCTGGTAGGAGTCTTCAACGGAGCCATAGCTCTGGGAGCCTTCAGCGGCGGCCGCGTGGTCGACAGCCTCGGCACTACCGCCGTGACGTGGCTGACGGGACTACTGGCCCTCAGCGCTCTGGCAGTGGTGGTCCATCACCGGACAGCAGCCAGTGCGGCCGAGTCCTCCGCGCCGAAGTCGTCCTCGAGCTTCTCGGGGGAGTAGTCGAGGTCGATGCCGGCCACGTCCGCGCCGACCGCGGACTCGATCGCGCCGAGGCGACGGGTCGCGCGGTCGCCGGCGTACGTCATCAGGGCGGTCGGGTTGATCTCCGGCGGGAGTTCCGGCGAGTTCTCCAGAGCCCACTGGATCTGCACGAGCGCGTGGGGGAGCAGCTCCTCCATCGTGTCGGTGACGACCTTCCAGTTGGACTCGTCGGCGGCGACGTGCCGGCGGCAGGTGAACGTGCCCCAGGCCATGTGACGACGCTCGTCGTCACCGATCCGCCGGATCAGCTCCTGCATGCCGGGCAGGATGCCGCGGGCGGTGCAGAGCAGGTTCCAGGCGTGGTAGCCGGTGAGGGCCAGAGTCCCTTCCACCACGTGGTTGTACGTCACCGAGGCGCGTACCTGGTTGGCGGGCGACGGGTCGTCGGCCAGCGACTTGAGGGCCACCGGCAACGCTTCGTAGAAGATCGCCCGGTAGCCCGGGTTGTGCTCGACGTACCGGTGCAGGTCCTCGGTGACGCCGACCGCGTCCAGCCAGAGCCGGAAGACCGCGGTGTGCTTGGCCTCCTCGAAGCAGAACTGGGTCAGGTACATCTCGTCGCCGAACCGGCCCTCAGTCGCCATCGCCTGCAGGAACGGCTGCAGGTCCTCGGTCACGGCTTCCTCACCGGCGATGAACTGCGCGCACAGCATCATCGCGTTGTCCTTCTCGTTCGGCGTCAGCCGCTGCCAGTCCTCCGCGTCCTGGCTGAAGTCGATGTCGCGCGGGTTCCAGAACTTGCGGTTGCCCTTGTCGAACAGCCGCAGCGGCAGCGCGTCCCAGTTGAAGCCGCCTTCGCGCAGCGAGTTGAAACCCTTGCGGTGCAGAGGATTCGTCATGCCGACCTCCTGAGGAACGGGCCCAGCACCTGAGCCACCTGGGACGCGACGACCGCGGGCGCGGCGCCGGGGTTCACGATGTGACTCAGTACGACGCGCAGCGCGATGTCCATACAGGTGGTCGCGTCCTGCGCCGGCACCTCCGGCCAGTGCTCCCGGACGTGCGCGTCCAGCCGCTGGTGGCTCAGCTCCAGCACCTGCTGCCCCCGTGTGGTCAGCAGCTGACTCGCCTGGTCCGAACCGGGCCGGCCGAGCGCGGCCTTCACCAGCGGGTTGTCCGCGGCCAGCGTCAACGCCCGCTCGACCGCGGCCCGCAGCCCGTCGATCGGGTCGCCGTGCTCGCTCAGCGCCGCGTTCACCTCGACCAGGAACCGCTCGGTCTCCCGCGCCGCCACCGCCTGCAGCAGGCCCCACCGGTCCTTGAACTCGTTGTAGACCGTCTGCCGGGACACCCCGACCCGGCGGCCCACCTCGGCCATCTTCAGGCCGTCGTAGCCGCCGGACACCAGGACGTCGTACGCCGCGTCGAGCAGTTCGTCGTGCAACCGGCGCTTGGTCCGGTCGGCGAAGGTGTCCATGCCTCTCAGGGTTTACATATCTACCCTCGGTGTCAAGAGATCAGACGCTGGCATCTCAGGTGTCAAGTGACGAGAAGTGCGCCGCGTCGCCCGTTCGCGGCGTACTGCGGACCCCGTCGACGCTCACCGGGACGTCGCCGGCCAGCGTGATCCGGTGCAGCCGCCGCGGCTGGTCGTCGTAGTCCGCGACGCCGAAGTGCTGGGTCGCGCGGTTGTCCCAGATCGCCAGGTCACCCGGCTGCCACTGCCAGCGGACGGTGTTGTCGAGGTGGGTCACCCGGTGCTGCAGCAGCTGGAAGAGCTGGGTCGTCTCGGCCGAGCTGAGCCCGACGAAGCGCCGTACGAAATGACCGAGCACGAGCGACCGCTCGCCGGTCTCCGGGTGCACGCGGACCACCGGGTGCTCGGTCTCGAACAGCTGCGAGACGAACTGGTCGTGGTACTCCTGGAACTTGACGTCGATCCCGCCGATCCGCGTCTCGTCCCGCGCGCCGGCGTAGTCGTAGACGTTGCTGTGCACCGCCCAGAGCTTGTCGACCAGCGCCTTCAACGGAACCGGCAGGTTCTCGTACGCCGTGACGGTGTTCGCCCAACTGGTGTTGCCGCCGTACGCCGGAAGCGTGACGGCCCGGAGCAGGCTGATCGCCGGGATCCGGTCGACGAACGTGACGTCGGTGTGCCAGCTGTTCGCCTTGCTGTAGTCGGAGTCGATCGGGAGCACGCTGCTCGCGCCCTCGATGCTCTTGGCGGTCGGGTGGGCCAGCGTCGGCGTCCCGAGGAGCTGGGCGAAAGCGAGCTGCCCGGCGTCGTCGAGGTGCTGCTGGTCGCGGAAGAAGATCACCTTGTGGGTGAGCAGGGCCTGCCGGATGGTGGCGACGGTTGCCGGGTCCAGGTCTCCGCCGAGCTGGACCCCGCCGATCACCGCCCCGATCGCGCTGCCGGCCTTGGTGACGGTCACGGTGGGTGCTGTCAGTTGAGTGGTCATAACTCCATATTCCAACCAAGTTAGTAGACTTTGAAGCGGGTTCGGCATCTGAGACGGCGAGCGCGACGACGTAGGATCTGGGATGTGTCAACCGCCGAGATGCCGTCCGCTGCCGCCACCACCGACGTCCCGGAGCTCGTGGTCGGGTTCGATCTGGACATGACGCTGATCGACTCGCGGCCGGGGATCGGCGCGGTCTGGGATCTGCTGGCCGCCGAGACCGGCGCCGAGATCGACACCGACCTGGTGGTGAGCCGGCTCGGCCCGCCGCTGACCTGGGAGATGGCGCACTGGTTCCCCGAGGACCAGGTCGACGCGATGGTCGCGCGGTACCGCGAGGTCTACCCGGCGCACGCGATCACCGGCAGCCTGCCGCTGCCCGGCGTCGCCGAATCGCTGGCCGCGATCCGCGCGCTGCGGGGACGGACCGTGGTGGTGTCGGCCAAGTACGCCCCGAGCGTCAAGCTGCACCTGGACCACCTCGGGCTCGACGTCGACGAGCCGATCGGTGACCTGCACGGCGCCGACAAGGGCATCGCGCTGCGCGAGCACCACGCGACGATCTACGTCGGCGATCACACCGCCGACATCGACGGAGCGCACGCGGCCGGAGCGGTCGCGGTGAGCGTGGCGACCGGGCCGTTCACCGCCGACGAGCTGCGGGCGTACGGCGCGGACGTCGTACTGAACGACCTGACCGAGTTCCCCGCCTGGCTGGACGCGTACGTGCTCGAGCAGCGGCTCGAGGCGCTGATGGCCCGCCTGGCGTCGTACCCGAGTCTCGTCGTCGCGTTCAGCGGCGGCGCCGACTCGGCCTTCCTGCTGGCGGCCGCGGCCCGCGCGATCGGCCCGGCCAACGTGGTCGCGGCGACGGCGGTCAGCCCGAGTCTGCCGGTCGCGGAGCTGGAGCCGGCCGCCCGCTTCGCCGACGGCGTCGGCGTCCGGCACGTCACGCCGCACACGCACGAGATGGACCGCGAGGGGTACCAGGCCAACGCCGGCGACCGGTGCTACTTCTGCAAGGCCGAGCTGGTCGAGACGCTGCAGCCGATCGCCGACGAGTTCGGCATCGCCGCGATCGCGACCGGGACGAACGCCGACGACGCGATCGCCGGGTTCCGGCCGGGCATCCGCGCGGCGTTCGAGCGCGGGGCGATCACGCCGCTGAAGGACGCGCGACTGACCAAGGCGCAGATCCGCGAGGCGTCGCGCAGCTGGGGCCTGGAGACGTCGGACAAGCCGGCCGCGGCCTGCCTGTCGAGCCGGATCGCGTACGGCGTACGGATCACGCCGAACCTGCTGGCCCGGGTCGACCGGGCCGAGCAGGTCGTCCGCACGCACCTGGCGCCGTACGGCGTGCAGAACGTTCGCGTCCGTGACCTCGGCCAGTCCGCGAGCATCGAGATCGACGCCGCGCTGCTCGGCGCGGTCGACAGTGCGGCGCTGGTCGAGCTGGTCCGGGCCGAGGGCTTCCTCGCGGCCGCGGTCGACCCGCGCGGCTTCCGGTCGGGGTCGATGAACGAGCGGCTGAAGGAGCCCGAGAAGTATCGCTGACCGGCGCGGCCGGGGGATCGTTCCATCGGCGACGCGGTCGCAGCAGGTGGTACCCCGGAATTACGAGACCGGGGAGTGTGGAATCGGTGCCTGATCAGGTAGTTTTCCACAGGCGCGGCGCACCCTGTTCACGTACGCTGGGTAGCCGGCCCGGGCAGCCTGTCCGGTCCCCTTTTCCGTCCTGTTCCGTCGATCGACACCGAAGAGGTTCCCGTGCCTGTTGGCAAGGTCAAGTGGTATGACTCCGAGAAGGGGTTCGGCTTCCTCAGCAAGGAGGAGGGCGGGGACGTCTACGTGCGCGCGGAGGCCTTACCGGCCGGAGTGACCAGCCTCAAACCGGGCCAGAAGGTCGAGTTCGGCGTCGTCGAGGGCCGCAAGGGTGAGCAGGCGCTGCAGGTCCGGCTGATCGACCCGCCGCCGTCGGTGGCCAAGGCGATGCGGCCGAAGCCGGAGGAGATGGCGCTGGTCGTCGAGGACCTGATCAAGCTGCTCGACAACCTCGGCGAGGGCTACCGCCGCGGCCGTCACCCCGACGGCAAGGCCGCCCGCCAGGTCGCGACCGTACTGCGCGGAGTCGCCGACCGCCTCGACATCTGAGATCTACTTCTTCTTCCGCCGTTCGATCAGCTGCTGGATGCCGTCCAGGACGACGTCCAGCCCGTCGGTGAAGTCGTCGGCGTACTCGATGTCCAGGTCGGCCAGGCCGGCGGCGATCGTCGGGTAGCGGTCCGGGGTCGCCAGCATCGCGAGCCGCTGCCCGTACAGCCGGTCGGCGCCGTCGTCCATCCGCAGGTTCGTGGTCAGCTGCGCCGTACCCCGGACGTAGATGTTGACCAGCATCATCGACGACAACTGATCGTTCGGCGTCAGCGGCGTGCCCTCGAACGCGCGCAGCGCCGCCTCCATCCAGTCCAGCTGCCGCGGTGACAGCGGCGCCTCGAACACCGGCACCTGCAGCACCCACGGATGCCGCGCCAGCGACTCGCGGAAGTGCTCGGCCCAGGCGGTGATCCGCCCCCGCCAGTCGAGCGACTCGTCCACGGGCGCGGCCGCGCCGAACGCCTCGTCCAGCATCACGACGTACAGGTCGTCCTTGGCCTCGACGTACCGGTAGAGCGACATCGTGGTGAAGCCGAGCTCGGCCGCCACCTTGCTCATCGAGACCGCGGCCAGCCCGCCGGCGTCGGCCAGCCGGACCGCGGCCGCGCCGATCTCACTGATGTGGAACGTCGGCTTCGGCCCCGGCCGGGCCGGTCCTTCCAGTCCCCACAGCTGCTGCAGCACCCTCGGCAGCTCGACCTCGCTCATCTCCATGGCCCTCTTCATGGCCACAGTCTATCTGTTTACAGCATAGACAGATAGCGGCTATGGTCTGCGTACGGCGCACACAGTGTGCGGCGTACGCAGATCTCTGGAGGGGTCATGATCGAACGCGCCGGCCGTAAGGAGTGGATCGCGCTGGGGGTACTCGCGCTGCCGCTGCTGCTGGTCTCGATGGACGTGTCGGTGCTCTACTTCGCCGTCCCGTTCATCAGTGCCGACCTCGGGGTGAGCGCGACCGAGCAGCTGTGGATCTTCGACATCTACGGCTTCGTGCTGGCCGGGATGCTGATCACGATGGGCGCGCTCGGGGACCGCATCGGCCGGCGCAAGCTGCTGCTGATCGGCGCGGTCGCGTTCGGCCTGGCGTCGGTCGCGGCGGCGTACGCGCAGACCCCGGAGCAGCTGATCGCCGCGCGGGCCGTGCTCGGGATCGGTGGCGCGACGCTGATGCCGTCGACGCTGGCACTGATCCGCAACATGTTCCACGACGCCGGCCAGCGGCAGAAGGCGATCGCGTTCTGGAGCGCGGTGATGCTCGGTGGGATCTCGCTCGGTCCGGTGCTCGGCGGGGTGCTGCTCGAGCACTTCTGGTGGGGCTCGGTGTTCCTGATCAACACGCCCGCGATGGTGCTGCTGCTGATGATCGCGCCGATCCTGCTGCCGGAGTTCAAGGCGCCTGCGCTCGGGCGGTTCGATCTGTTGGGGTCGGTCCTGTCGCTGGCCGCGGTGCTGCCGGTGATCTGGGGGATCAAGGAGATCGCGGCGCACGGCGTGGATGCGCTGCCGGTGATCGCGATCGTCGTCGGGCTGCTGATGGGGGTGGCGTTCCTGCAGCGGCAGCGCACCGCGGCGTACCCGATGGTGGAGCTGGGGATGTTCCGCAACCGGGCGTTCAGTGGGGCGCTCGCGGCGAACACGATCGGCATGCTGGCGCTGGTCGGCAACGCGGTCTTCATGACGCAGTATCTGCAGTTGGTCCTTGGCCTGAGCCCTTTGAAGGCTGCCCTCTGGGCTCTCGTTCCGTCGGTCGCGGTTGGTGGCGCTGCTCCGCTGTCGACTGTCCTGGCAGCTCGGATGGACCGTGCCTACGTGCTCGGCGGCGCCTTCCTCCTGTCGGCCGGTGGCTTCATCGTCCTCACCCAGATCGAGGTCACCTCGGGCTTGTGGGTCCTCCTCACCGGCTCAGGCCTGCTCGCCGCCGGCCTGGTCATGGTGATGTCGCTGGTCACCGAAGCGGTCGTCGGTGCGGTCGCTCCTGAACGAGCGGGCTCGGCCTCCGCGCTGATGGAGACCTGCAGCGAGTTCGGCGGGGCTCTCGGCATCGCCGTCCTCGGCAGCATCGGTACGGCGGCCTATCGCTCGGACCTTCAGCTGCCGGCGGGTGTCGCCGATGGAGCGAGGGAGGGGCTGCCCGCTGCTACCGCCGTTGCCGCCCAGCTCCCTGCGCCTTTGCGCGACACGGTCCTCGCCGCGGCCCGGCACGCCTTCAACCACAGCCTCAACGTCGCAGCTGTCGTCGGAGCTGCACTGCTGATCGTCACCGCGGTCACCATCACCCTCGTCCTGCGAGGAACCGCAGCGAAGGCGCCCTCTGTGTTGACTGCTTCCTTGTCCGACGAGTGATGCGTTGTACCGCGTCAGTCGTCAAACAAGGAAGCAGTCGAACGAGCGGAGGCGACGCGCGAGCGGCAGCGGCGGGTCAGCTGGAGCGGCGGCGGCGGAACAAACCGGTCCGCCGCTCGACGCGGGTCTCGTCGTCTGGGCGTACGCCGTTCGGGCGGCTGTCCGGCGCGGTGGCCGGGCGCGTGGCGGGCTGTTCGGCGGTGCGTTCCACGGTTGGTTCTTCGGCCCACTTGGCTGGTTCGGCGACGGTGTCGTCGTCGTCCGGCTGGCCGCTCCACCAGCGGCCGGCTGCTGTGCTGCCCGGCGTCGGGCGGTCCCCGGTGGGTGCCTCCGCGGGCTTGATGCGGAGTTCGACGGTGGGTTCGCTGGTGCGAGGGTTGTCGGTGCGAGGGCCCTGGGCTCGGCGTTCGCTGATTCGGGTGGTGGGGGGCTCGCTGGTCATCACCGTGCGGGTCGAGTGGGGGACCGGGCGGGTCTCGGCGTGCGGCGCGGGAGTGCGAGGGGCGGACGGGCTGGTCGTCGTACGGGGTTGTGGTGCGGGCTTGTGGCGGACGACCAGGAAGATGACCACGAGCAGGACCGCGGCGAGGAAGCCGAAGCCGAGGCGGGGGATGAGCGGGAGGATGATGCCGCAGCCGCCGCCGATCACCCAGGAGAGCTGGAGCACGGTTTCGGAGCGGGCGAAGACCGACGTCCGGACGGTCTCGGGGACGTCGCGCTGGATCATCGCGTCCAGGGACAGCTTGCCGAGCGAGCTGCAGAGGCCGGCGACCAGGCCGAGCAGGATGAGCGTCGGGAAGCCGTAGAGGATCGCGACGGTGAGCGCGATCGCGGCGTCCGCGAGCAGGACGACGAGCACGACGGTCTCGGGTTTTCTTGCCCTGAGCAACGATCCGGCGAGGGTTCCCAGGCTGTTGCCGATCCCGGCCGCTGCGATCACGGCACCGGCCGCGACCACGCCGTCGAGGCCGCTGATCGGTTTGTCGCGCAGCAGGAACGCCAGGTACATGGTCAGGAAGCCCGAGACGAACCGCAGTCCGAGGTTGCACCGGATCCCGCGCGAGACTGCCGCGCTGATCGCGCGGCGCCGCGCCTCGCGCCCGGCCGAGCCGGTCATCTCCTCGCCGGCCGGCGAGTCCACGCGGCTCGGCAGGCGGATCGCGAGGATCAGGCCGACGGTGTAGACGACGGCGGCCCAGCGCAGCGACCACTCCGGCCCGATCGCCGCGAAGGCGCCCGCGATGCCCGCGCCGACCGTCGCGCCGGCGACGCCCGCGAGCGAGATCCGCGAGTTGGCCGTGACGAGGGTGATCTCCTTCGGCAGCAGCCGCGGTACGGCGGAAGCGCGCGTCACGCCGTACGCCTTGGACGCGACGAGGCATCCGAGCGCTGCAGGGTACAACCAGGTGGAGCTGTCGTGGATCGACGCGGCGAGGCTCCAGACGAGGAAGCCGCGCAGCCCGAGCGTCGCGCCGATCGCCCAGCGGCGGCCGTGCCGGAACCGGTCCAGGATCGGGCCGATCAGCGGAGCCATCAGCGCGAACGGCGCCATCGTCAGCAGCAGGAACAGGGCGACGCGGTCGCGTGCCTGCTCACTCGGTACGGCGAAGAACACGGTGCCCGCGAGCGAGACGGCGAAGGCGGTGTCACCGGCGGCGTTCACCGCGCCGAGCTCGATCAGCCGCGACAGCCCGGACTCACGGGCACCTTGCGCGCCGGTCAGACCAGAGATCCGACGCCCGGTCGCCTTGCCCATCCGCCCGGTGACGCCGGCGGTCTTCTTCGAGATCGACGCGAACCCGGTCGCCCCCACTTTCGAGGCGTGCCCGACCTTCTTGCCGGCACTCCCGAGCCGCTGCCCGGCCGTCCCCAATCGCTCACCGGCGGTCTTCTTGCCGGTGCTGGTCGTGCGATCGCCCGCGCCCGGCGTACCGGCTGGACCGGGGTTCGTCGGGTCGGGAGTCTCCATGAACCCATCCTGCCTTGTGCGGCGGACAGAGCGCAGGCGCGGCACGGTTCGGATTCCGTTGGTGAGGCGTGCGAGAATGAGCGACTGTGACTCCCGTCAAAGCTCCGGAACCGGTCCGCGCCAAGCCCGACGCCGTCTGCGTCGCGGCGGTGGAACCTGCCCGTGACGCCGCGATCGAGGAAGCCGGCGCCGCGCAGGTCGGGGAACACCTCGGCTACACGGTCGAGGGCGAGCGGCTCGTCACGCACTACTTCGCCTCCACCCACCCCGGCTACAAGGGCTGGCGCTGGGCGGTCACGGTCACCCGCGCGTCCCGCGCCAAGACCGTCACGGTCAACGAGGTCGTCATGCTGCCGGGCGACGTCGCGATCGTCGCGCCCGAGTGGGTGCCGTGGTCGGAGCGCGTCAAGCCGGGCGACCTGCGGCCGGGCGACCTGTTCCCGACGCTGCCGGAGGACCCGCGGCTCGAGCCCGGCTACACCGACACCACCGGTGCGCCCGACGAGGTGCTCGCGGTCGTCGAGGAGCTCGGTCTGGGACGCGAGCGCGTGCTGTCGCCCGTCGGTCGTGAGGAGGCGGCCGAGCGCTGGTACGCCGGGGACTTCGGCCCGTCGTCACCGATCGCGCAGGCCGTGCCGTTCAAGTGCCACTCCTGCGGGTACTGGATCCGCCTCGCCGACAGCCTCGGCCAGGCCTTCGGTGCGTGCGCGAACGAGATGGCTCCGGGCGAAGGACGCGTCGTCGCGTACGACTACGGCTGCGGTGCGCACTCGGACGTCGTGATCGAGGCACCGGACCACCCGTCGACCGAGCACGCGTTCGACACCACCGGGTACGACGAGCTGGCGATGCCGACCGACCCGGTGCCGGCCGCGGCCGACGACGAGGTCGCCGAGGCGGACGCCGTACAGGCCGAGGTCGAGGCCGCCGCCGAGCCTGCGTCGGACGACGAGGTCGAAGAGGTCGCGGGCGCTGTCGAAGAGGTCGTCGAGAAGGACTGACACGCCGTGCGGCTCGTTGGAGCTGCGCGGACTCGAAGAGCGTCGTACGGGAGGGTCAGTCCTCGTGGGCCGGGGCGCCGTGTCCGGCCTGGATGCTCGCCCAGCGGCGCTTGCAGTACGCCAGGCCGATCCAGCCGAGCCCGAAGCCGGCGACCGTGACCCACAGCCACCACTCGTCGCCGGACCGCTTCAGGTCGTCGCGGAAGATCAGCACCACCACGAACGCCAGCGCCCAGGCGACGATCCCGGCGATCACGGTCGGGACGCCGGACAGGTCGAGCGGCTTGACCTCGGCGTGCACCAGCTCCCCGCGGGCCAGCTGACTGGTCGGGTCGTTGCGCTTCTTCGACGCCGGCGCCGGCTTCTCGTCTGCCACGTGATCACCTTAACGCGTCGGCTCGGTGGGATCGCTCGCGCAGGCCCGCTCGGAACTGGCACGATGCGGTCATGAGCGAGCGCCCGGCTGTTGCCTCCCGCCCCGGTTTCCTGGACTCCTTCTTCAAGATCACCGACCGCGGCTCGACCGTCCCCCGGGAGATCCGCGGCGGTCTGGTCACCTTCTTCACGATGGCCTACATCGTCGTGCTGAACCCGCTGATCATCGGCACGGTCAAGGACAGCACCGGCCAGTACGTCGGCGGCGGCACCGACCCGACCGCCTCGATCGCCAAGGTCGCCGTCGCGACCGCGCTGATCGCGGGCGTGATCACGATCCTGATGGGCCTGGTCGCGAACTTCCCGCTCGCCCTGGCCACCGGCCTCGGCCTGAACGCGTTCCTGGCCTACTCGGTCGCCTCCAAGATGACCTGGGCCGACGCGATGGGCCTGGTGGTGATCGAGGGCATCATCATCTTGATCCTGGTCCTGACCGGCTTCCGCAAAGCCGTCTTCGAAGCCGTTCCACGCCAGCTCAAGGTCGCGATCAGCGTCGGCATCGGTCTGTTCATCGCGTTCATCGGCGTGATCGACGCCGGTTTCGTACGCCGGCCCGCCGCACCCACCGGCCCGCCGGTGGAGCTCGGCGTCGGCGGCAGCCTGCGCGGCTGGCCGGTCCTGATCTTCGTCGTCGGCCTGGTCCTGATCGTCACGCTGTACGCGCGCAAGGTGAAGGGCGCGATCCTGATCGGCATCCTGGTCGCGACCGTGCTGGCGATCGTCGTCGAGGCGATCACCAACGTCGGCGCCCGCACCGCCGACAACCCCGGCGGCTGGGGCCTGAGCGTGCCGTCGCTGCCGGACAACTGGTTCAGCAGGCCCGACCTCGACCTGCTCGGTGAGTTCAACCTGTTCGGCTCGTTCGCGCAGATCGGCGCGGTGTCGGCGATCCTGCTGATCTTCACGCTGATGCTGGCCGACTTCTTCGACACGATGGGCACGATGACCGCGATCGGCGCCGAGGCGAACCTGCTCGACGCGGACGGCAACCCGCCGAACTCGCAGCGGATCCTGATCGTCGACAGCGTCGCCGCCGCGGCCGGTGGTGCCGCGTCGGTGTCCAGCAACACGTCGTACATCGAGTCCGCCTCGGGCGTCGGCGAAGGCGCCCGGACCGGACTGGCCAGCGTGGTCACCGGGATCTGCTTCCTGATCTCGATGGTCGTCGCGCCACTGGTCACGCTGGTCCCGTACGAGGCCGCGACGCCGGCGCTGGTGCTGGTCGGGTTCCTCATGATGACCCAGGTGAAGGGCATCGACTTCGACGACCTCGAGGTCGGCATCCCGGCGTTCCTGACCATCATCCTGATGCCGTTCACGTACTCGATCTCGGCCGGTATCGGCGCCGGGTTCGTCTCGTACACACTGCTCAAGGTCGTCCGCGGCAAGGCCCGCCAGGTGCACCCGCTGATGTGGATCGTGTCGGCCCTGTTCGTGGTCTACTTCGCGATCGGCCCGCTGGGCGACTGGCTGACCTGACCCTTTCGGGCAGACCTTTCGGCAACTTGTCTGATTCTCGTCAAGGTCTCAACCACAGCGGCGATTCACCCCTCGCGCGGTGGCTAGGCTGTCGAGGTCACGGCGACTCGGGGGCGTGTCGCCGGCTACCGCCGGGGGTTCGGAATGAGCCAGGGAACAATGACGCACGTCTGGGAACGGGAGCAGCAGGTCGAGGAGCTGCTCCAGGTCCTCACGCACGGAACCGGGTCGACGGTGCTGGTCACCGGCGAGGCCGGGATCGGCAAGACCACGCTCGTGCGCGAGCTGGTCGGGCGGATCGGTCCGGAGCGCCGGGTCCTGATCGGTTCCTGCGACGACTTCCTGGTGCCGCCGTTGCTGCAGCCGATCCGGGACGCGTTCCGCGGGTCCGGCGGGCCGATGGACCGGCCGGTCCCGTCCGACCTGGTCTTCGACGCCGTACTGCGGGAGTTCGAGCGGCCGACCGTACTGATCGTCGAGGACGTGCACTGGGCCGACGACGCCACCCTCGACCTCCTCCGGTACGTCGTACGCCGGCTCGACCAGCTGCCCGGCTCGGTCGTCGTACTGACCTATCGCGAGGACACCATCGACACCCGGCACCCGTTGCGGGCTTGGCTCGGCGCGCTGGCCGACGTACCGATGCGACGGATCCCGCTGGCTCCGCTGTCGCGTGCCGCGGTCGGTGCGCTCGCTGCCGGGAGCGGGCGCGACGCCGACGAGCTGCACATGCTGACCGGAGGCAACCCGTTCTACCTGACCGAGGTGCTCGCCGGAGCGGAGGAGTCCATCCCTGCAACGGTGGTGGACGCCGTACTGTCCCGCATCCGCCGGCTGTCCCAGGAGAGCCGGGCAGCTCTCGAGCAGCTCTCGGTGATCCCCTCGGCGGTCGCGCTGCAGGACATCGACACGGTGCTCGACTCTGGACTGGCCGGCTTGAGTGAGGCCGAGGAGATCGGCCTGCTGGAGACAGCAGGCGGCCGGATCGCGTTCCGCCACGAGCTGGCCCGGCGGGCGATCGAGCAGGCCCTGCCGCCACTGCGCCGCCGCTACCTGAACGCCCGGGTCCTGAAGGTCATGCTGGCCTGCCCGGAGGGGAACCGCTTCCGCCTGGTCCACCACGCGGTGGAGGCCGGCGACATCGACACCGTCCTGACGCAGGCGCCGCTGGCAGCCCGGGAGGCGAGCCGAGCCGGGTCGCACCGGCAGGCGCTGACCAATTTGGAGGCAGTGCTCCCGTACGCCGACCGCCTGGTCCTGGCGGATCGAGCAGGCCTGCTGGACGCGTACGCCTGGGAGCTGCACATCGCGCACCGGTTCGGCGAGGCAGTCGAGGCCGGCGAGGAGGCGGTGCGGCTGTTCGAGCAGCTGGGGGAGTCGACCGCGCTGGCCGAGACCCTGCTGCGGCAGTCGCGGTTCCTGTACATGGCTGGTGACACTCCGGCCGCTGTGACGGCAGGGGAGCGCGCTGTCGAGGTCGCGGAGTACGCCGGTTCGCCGGCTGTGCAGGCGTCGGCTGCAGCGGGCCGGGCGATGCTGATGGTGCTCACCGGTGCTGCCCGCGAGGCCATCCCGGCGCTGGAGCTGGCCCACGACCGTGCGGTCGAGGCGGGCCGGACGGACATCGACGCGCTCTGCCACAACTACCTGGGCATCGCCTGGTGCGATCTCGGGTCGCCGTTCGGGTTCACCCAGCTGCGGACCAGCATCGAGCTGGCGAGATCGACGCGGGACTACGAGGCCGTCGCGCGCGGCTACACGAACCTGGCCGAGATGCAGTACCGCGGCTACCGCTGGGACGAGCTGGCCGAGTGCCTGCGGGACGGGCTGGCCTTCGTGCGCGAGCACGGCTTCGGGTCGCACGCGTACAACCTGGAGGTGCACCAGGCGCTGCTGGACCTGCGGCTCGGCCGGTGGGACGAGGCCGAGCAGCGGCTGCGGCAGCTGCTGGAGAACGTGGACGACGACGGCATGATGTCGGTGATGAGCCACTCGGCCCTCGGCCGGCTGCTGGCGCGCCGGGGCGATCCGGACGCCGAGAAGCTCGTGGTCGGTGCGTGGGAACGTGCGCTGGAGCAGGGATCGCTGGCAGGACAGGGGTACGCCGCGTTCGCGCTGGCCGAGTGGGCCTGGCTGAACGACCAGACCGACCTGCTGGACTCCGTCCGGGACCACGTCGACCAGCTGAGCGACGTACCGGTGGTGGATCAGATGATGCACCTGCTGCCCGGTACGCCGGGGTGGCAGCGCGACGCCGATCCGTACGAGGACGCGCTGCGCCTGGCCGACTGCGGTGAGACCGAGCCGATGCTGCGGGCGCTGGAGATCCTGGACCGGATGGGCGCCGTACCGGCTGCCGCGCTGGTCCGGCGGCGGCTGAAGGAGCTGGGCGCGCTGCGGATCCCGCGGGGTGCGCAGGCGCGAACCCGGAAGAACCCTGGCGGCCTGACCGACCGGCAGCTCGACGTACTGGTGCTGCTGACCGACGGGCTGACCAATCCGCAGATCGCGGCCGAGCTGGTGCTGTCGGTGCGGACCGTCGACCGGCACGTCTCGGCCATCCTCGACCGCCTCGGCGCCGGCACCCGACGAGAGGCCGCAGCCGCCGCCCGCTCCCTCGGCCTCTCCCGCGAACAACAGTCCGCCTGAGCACCAACCTCTTTCAAGTACCAGCCCTCGTGCGGTGGCTGGTGCTTGAGAGATCCCACCGGGTCGAGCTCCAAGTACCAACCCTCGTTCGGTGGCTGGTACTTGAGAGGTCTGGCCCTCAGAGGACCGGATGGTTGCCTCGAACAACATCGTCGGCATCGACCCGGCGCTTGATCTCCCGCAGCCGCTCCAGCGTCGCCGCCGGATACAGCTGTTCGATCGGCTCCACCGTCGCCAGGTTCGGCGGCACTCGATCGCTCAGGAAGCGATCCATCCCCGTGTGCAGACTGTGGAAGGCCTTCTCGATCTCCTCCACGTCACCCGGCGCCATCGCGATCGCCCCCGCCAGCAACAGATACGGCTCCTCGATCACTCCAGCCGACCCGTCCCCAGGCCGCGGCCGCGCGAACGCCCCACCCAGCCGCCGGATCTCGACCATCGCGATCGGCGTCGGCCCGTCCAGCACGAGGTCGAGCAACGCGTCGACCGCATCCCCGCCGAACTCGTTCAGCAGCCGGATCCGCCCGACCGCCGGCATCGGCTCCTCGGGCTCCTGCGCGATCGCCCCGACCTGCCCGAACGGTACGACGCCCAGCCCGCCGAACGCCGGCGCCGCCACGTCGTACAGCGGCGACAGCAGCTTCTCCGCGTCGTCCCCGTCACCGAGGAACGTGACGTCGATCGCGATCCACCAACGACCACGCATCGGCTCCGGGACGAACTCGGCATCCGGCATGTTCAGCATCCAGGCCCACACGCTCAGCTCGTCCGGCGCCTCGTCGCCGACCGCGGCGAACGCCCGCAGCAGCTCACGTCCGTGCTCAGCCGGCCAGAGCAGTCGCCCGCCGTACACCTGCTCCTCGGCCAGCAGTTGCAACTCCAGCGCGGTCACCACGCCGAACTCACCACCACCCCCACGAACCGCCCAGAACAGGTCCGGGTCGCTCTCCGCGCTCACCGTCCGGTGGTTGCCCTCGGCATCGACCAGGTCGATCGCGCGGATCTGGTGCGCGGCCTGCCCGTACTTGCGGCTGAACCAGCTCAGCCCGCCGCCGACCGAGTAGCCGACGACGCTGGTGTCGCCGTTGCTGCCCGGGAGTGTGATGTAGCCGGTGCCTTCGAGCGCGGCGTTCAGCTCCCTCCACTGGACGCCGGGCTCGACCCGTACGACGTCGTCGCGCCGCTCGATCCCCTTCAGCCGGTCGAACCGGAGCAGGATCGTGCCGGTCGCGGTGTCGGCGGTCGCGCCGTGGCCGCGCGGCTGGGCCGCGACCTTCACGCCGTACGTGCGAGCGGCCCGGACGGCGGCCTGGATGTCCTCGACCCCGTCGACGTGCACGATCGCGGCCGGCTGCTGCGGCACCAGCACGTGCCAGGGCAGCCGTTCGGCGTCCCAGGCCGGGTTGTCGGGTGTCACCACCGGGCCACGGATCGCGGTGCGCAGGTGGGCGGTCAGCTCGTTCGTCATGCTGTCCATTGCAGTGGACGCGGAGCTCCGCCACATCGGTCGTTCCTGCTCATCTTTGGGGCGGTGGATACCCACATCGCCGGGTTTGGTAAACTGACGGTGTCTTCGGGCTCTCCGACTCCAGAAATGTCACAGCAAAAATCCCCCTTCCTGCGGTTGCTGCTACGACGCGAAGACTCTCGGTTATGGATGACTACCTAGAGACCTATCCCGTCCAGTCCGCCCGAACCCAGCGCTTCACCCTTGGCCTGCCGAAGGCCTTCGTCAGCTCGCCGGACGGCGAGCGCGTCCTGTTCCTGCGCACCCGCGGCCCCGAGGACCGCACCAGCTGCCTGTGGATGCTGGACGGCGACGACGAGCGCCTGCTGGTCGCTCCGGAGCAGCTCGGCGCCGACGGCCCGATCCCCGAGGCCGAGAAGATCCGCCGCGAACGCACCCGGGAGCGCAGCAGCGGCATCGTCGCCTTCTCCACCGACACGGCCCTGACGGTCGTGGTCTTCCCGGTCAGCGGCAAGCTCTGGCACCTCGATCTCGCCACGGGCGCACTCCGCGCACTGGACACCCCGGGCGCGGTCGTCGACCCAAGGCTCGACCCGACCGGCCACCGGGTCGCCTACGTGACCGACGGCAGCCTGCACGTCCTGGAGCTTGCCACCGGCAATGACCTGCAGGTGGCCGCGGCCGAAGGCCCGGACGTCTTCTGGGGCCTGGCCGAGCACGTCGCCTCCGAGTCGATGCACCGCACCCGTGGCCACTGGTGGTCGCTGGACGGCACCCGCCTGCTCGCCACCCGGGTCGACCAGACGCAGGTCCAGCGCTGGTGGATCTCCGACCCCGCCAACCCCGCGAGCCGTCCGCGCGAGGTCGCCTATCCAGCGGCCGGTACGGCGAACGCCGTGGTCACCTTGCACGTCCTCGACCTCGACGGCGGTCGCGTCGACATCGAGTCGGGCGACTTCGAGTACCTGCCCACGGCCGCCTGGGACGCCCACGGCGTACTGCTCTCCGTCCAGTCCCGCGACCAGAAGACCGTGCAGGTTCTCGCCGCCGACCCGACCACCGGCCGGACCGCGGTGCTCCACGAGCAGCGCGACCCGGCCTGGGTCGAGCTGGTGCCCGGTACGCCGGCCAGGACCGCCTCCGGCAAGCTGGTCGTCGCCGACGACACCCCCTCCACCCGCCGCCTCCTGGTGGACGGCCAGCCGGTCACTCCCGAGGGACTCCAGCTCCGCGCGGTCCTGGACGTCACAGGCGAGGCCGTCCTCTTCCAGGCCAACGACGAGCCGACCGAGCGCCACCTGTGGCTGCACGACTCCACAGGACTCCGCCAGCTCACCGACAGCCCAGGCGTCCACACAGCAGCAGGCGGTGTGGTCGTCTCCAACACCGAGACAGGCCAGGCGTTCGCCGTACGACGTACTGGTCGCCAACTGCAGTCCCTGGCGGCGCGACCGGCCCTGCAGCCCCGCATCACCTGGCTACGCGCCGGCGAGCTGCAGCTCCGGACCGCACTCGTCCTGCCCACCTGGTACGAGCCGGGGACCACACTGCCCGTCCTGATGACGCCGTACGCCGGTCCGGCCCTGCAGGTCGCGGTCCGCGCGACCACCCCGCTCGCACCGACCGCCCAGTGGTACGCCGAGGCAGGCTTCGCCGTGATCATCGCCGACGGCCGCGGTACGCCGGGCCGCGGTCCGGCCTGGGACAAGACCGTGTACGGCGACACGCTGTCGCTGCCGCTGGAGGACCAGGTCACCGCACTGCACGCGGCGGCGGAGTACTGCCCCGACCTGGACCTGACTCGCGTCGGCATCACCGGCTGGAGCTACGGCGGCATCCTGTCGACCATCGCCGTACTGCGTCGGCCGGACGTCTTCCGCGCCGCGGTCGCCGGTGCCGGTCCGAGCGACCCGAGGCTGTACGACACGCACTGGCGCGAGCGCTTCCTCGGCCACCCGGACGAGAACCCGGAGGCCTACGACCGCAGCTCACCCGTCCCGGAGGCGGCGAGCCTGATCCGCCCGCTGCTGCTGGTGCACGGCCTGGCCGACGACAACGTGGTGGCGGCCCACACGCTCCGCATGTCAGCCGCACTCCTGGCCGCCGGCCGTCCGCACCAGGTGCTGCCGCTGTCAGGGGCGACTCACATGCCGACGGACGAGGCAACCTCCGAAGGGCTGATGCGGCACCAGCTCAACTTCCTGCGGGAAGCACTCGGGATCGCAGCTCCAGGTACTCCGCGCGAGCGGTGAACAGCTCGCGCAACTCGTCGGTGACGTTGTCGAGGAACTCGGCGCGGTAGGTCGCGTCCGTCATCAATGAGATCGAGTAGTACAGCCCGGTGAAGTTCGCGATCCCGACCGCGACCTTCACCAGGGCCGCACTGATCAGCACGGGGTTGCCGAGCAGGTCGAACTGGTACGACCAGGAGCCGGTGTCGACACCCCACTCGCCGTAGATCTTCGTGCTGATCGCGAGCATGCCGAAGGCAACGAAGAAGGCGCCGACGCCGGCGCTGACCACCAGGACCTGCATCCACTGGCGGACCACCAGGCTGATGCTGAGGTTCAGCCGCTGGATCCGCCGCAGCGGTGGGCCGGTGCCGGCGTCGCGCTCGATCTTGTCCAGCTCCTGGGGCAGACGGAGCACCAGGAACAGGTCGCTGAGCAGCGCGAACGCGATCGCCGAGAGCACGATGAACGCGATCGGCATGCCCGCGAAGACCTGCCACATCTCGGTGTTCACGAACAGCACCAGCGAGAACACGAGCAGCAGCGGCAGCGCCCGGATCAGGCTGGCCACGGAGTTGGCCAGCTCGCTCGCGAGCCGTCGTACGCCCCAGACCGTCGTACCGATCAGGCCGTAGCCGACCACGACGTACACGAGACCGAGCAGGACCAGGTTGCTGGCCGCGACGCCGAGGAACTGCTTCCACTGGAAGTGCGACACCACCGGCAGCAGCGCGGGCAGGAACACGAACACGGCCAGCTCAGGCGTCCCGAACCGGGTCGGGAACGACCAGAACGGCCGGCCGCGCATCCGGTTCAGGAGGCCGAAGCCGCCGATCAGGACGGCCAGCCCGCCGAGTACGGCCAGCGCGTTCTCCCACCAGTGCCAGGTCAGCTCGATCGCGCCGAGCACCTCGGCGAGGAAGACCAGCGCGAGCACCGGCGTCGCCCGGGCGAAGATGTCGTGCGTCGGCGAGAAGTCCTCGATGAACAGCGGCAGCCCGGCCCGCCGGAACCGTTGCTCGTACTTCACCAGCTCGACCGGAGTCCCCATGGCGGGTCACCCTAGCCGCCGCCGGTGTCGTACCACTGGATGGAATGTTCCGTAACTCTTTTTCGTTAGCAAAGGTAATGAGTTATGCTAACGACATGCCCGAGATCGTAGCCCAGCAGGTGAAGAGCGACGTCGGGCTGGCCAGTGCGTTGCGGTCGTCCACCCTGCGGCTGTCCCGGCAGATCCGGCGGCAGCGCGAGGACGGGCACGACCTGACCGCGAACCAGCTCGGCGTCCTCGGTGCGCTCGGCAAGCACGACGCGATGACGGTCGGTGAGCTGGCCGCGCACGAGCAGGTCAAGCCCCCGTCGATGACGCGGATCGTGTCGAACATGGAGGACGCGGGCCTGGTCGCCCGCCGTCCGCACCCGACCGACAAGCGCCAGATCGTGGTCGAGCTGACCGACGCCGCCCACGCCCTGCTGCGCGCCAACCGCCGGCGCCGCGACGAGTGGCTGCAGACCAAGCTGAAGAAACTGACTCCCGAGGAGCGCGACATCCTGCGTAAGGCAGCACCTGTTCTCGAACGACTGGCGGGCTCGTGAGCCCCACCTTCCGGGCCTTCAAGGTCCGCAACTTCCGTCTCTACGCCTCCGGCGCGATCATCTCCAACACCGGCACCTGGATGCAGCGGGTCGCCCAGGACTGGCTGGTCCTCGAGCTGACCCACTCCGGTACGGCGCTCGGCATCGTCACCGGCCTGCAGTTCCTGCCGGCCCTCCTGCTCTCGCCGTACGCCGGTCTGGTGGCCGACCGCTTCCCGAAGCGCCGGGTGCTGACCATCACCCAGATGGCGATGGGCTCCGTCGCGCTCGTGCTCGGCACGCTCGCCGTCACCGGGGTGGTCCAGGCCTGGCACGTCTTCGCGCTGGCCTTCCTGTTCGGTGTCGGCACCGCGTTCGACGCCCCGACCCGGCAGGCCTTCGTGGTCGAGATGGTCGGCAAGGACGACCTGCAGAACGCGGTCGGCCTGAACTCGGCGTCCTTCAACGCCGCCCGGCTGATCGGCCCCGGCCTCGCCGGTCTGCTGATCGCCTGGATCGGCACCGGTCCGGTGATCATCATCAACGGCTTCAGCTACGCCGCGGTGATCCTGTCGCTGTGGCTGATGGTGCCCGACGAGCTCCACACCCCGAAGATGGCCGGCCGCGAGAAGGGCATGATCCGCGACGGCATGCGCTACCTGTGGCGCCGGCCCGACCTGATGATGGTCCTGGTCGCGGTCTTCTTCGCCGGCACCTTCGGGCTGAACTTCCAGATGACGTCGGCCCTGATGGCCACCAGCGCGTTCCACAAGGGCGCGGGGGAGTACGGCATCCTCGGCTCGATCCTGGCCATCGGCTCCCTGATCGGCGCCCTGCTCGCCGCCCGCCGGGTCCGGACGAGGGGCCGCCTGGTGATCGGCGCCGCCCTGGCCTTCGGCGTGATGGACGTGGTCAGCGGCCTGATGCCGACGTACCTGTCCTTCGCCGCGGTCCTCCCGCTGGTCGGCTTCACCGCCCTCACGATGCTCACCGCCGCGAATGCCACCATGCAACTCGGCATCGAGCCCACCATGCGAGGCCGCGTCATGGCCCTCTACATGACGGTCCTGATGGGCGGTACGCCGATCGGCTCCCCGTTCATCGGCTGGATCGGCCAGGAGTTCGGCGCCCGCTGGTCCCTGGTCGTCGGCGGCGGCCTCACCATCCTCGGCACGGTCGGCTCGGTGCTGTACTTCTCGCGCCGCCAGGGGCTCGCGATCCGGCCGCGGCTGCTGCCGCGACCGCGGCTCGAGGTCCTGCCGCAGAGCGAGTTGCTCGCCGACAAGGCCACCGTGGACACCAACCCGAAGGTCGCTTGATCGTTCAGCCACAATGAGGCTGTGACTCATTACGACTTGGTGATCATCGGGACCGGCTCGGGGAACTCGATTCTCGACGGGCGGTTCGCGGACCTGAAGACGGCGATCGTCGAGCGCGGGACCTTCGGGGGGACCTGCCTGAACGTGGGTTGCATCCCGACCAAGATGTTCGTGCACACCGCCGACCTGGCCAAGACCCCGTCGTACAGCTCCCGCTTCGGGGTCGACGAGGACCTGACCGGTGTCCGCTGGCCCGAGATCCGGGACCGGATCTTCGGGCGGATCGACCCGATCGCGGCCGGCGGCGAGGAGTACCGCGAGCACCACGCCGACAACGCGAACGTGACCGTCTACCACGGCACCGGTCGCTTCACGGGGACCAAGGAACTGTCGATCACCGCCGCCGACGGGTCCGTCCGCGTGATCACCGCCGACCGCCTCGTGCTCGCCTCCGGCAGCCGGCCGAACCTCCCGTTCGTGCCCGGCCTGGCCGAGGTCGGCTACCACACGTCCGACACGATCATGCGGCTCGGCGAGCTGCCGGCCCGGCTCGGGATCATCGGCAGCGGGTTCGTCGCCGCCGAGTTCGCGCACGTGTTCTCGTCGCTCGGGGTCAAGGTCACGCTGATCGCCCGCTCCGGCCTGCTGCTGCGCCACGAGGACACCGAGCTCGCGACCCGCTACACCGAGCTCGCGGCCGCGGCGTACGACGTACGGCTGAACCACGACACGGTCAGCGCCCGCCGGCTGGACGACGGCTCGATCGGCCTGGAGACCCTGAGTCCGGGTGGTCGCGACGAGATCGCCGTCGACGAGGTCCTGGTCGCGATCGGCCGTCGCCCGAACTCCGACCTGCTCGACCCGGCCGCGACCGGCGTGACGGTCGACGAGGACGAACGCGTCGTCGTCGACGCCCACCAGCGGACCGTTGTCGACGGCATCTACGCGCTCGGTGACCTGTCGTCGAAGTACCAGCTCAAGCACGTCGCGAACCACGAGGCCCGCGTCGTCCAGCACAACCTGCTGCACCCGGACGCGCAGATCGAGTCGGACCACCGGTACGTCCCGTCCGCCGTCTTCGGCTCGCCGCAGATCGCGTCGGTCGGCCTCACGGAGGAGGAGGCCGTCGAGCAGGGCGTCTCGTACGTCGTCGGCCGCGCCGACTACGCCGGCATCGCGTACGGGTGGGCCATGGAGAACACCACCGGCTTCGCCAAGCTCCTCGCCGATCCGGCCACCGGCCTGCTGATCGGCGCCCACATCATCGGCCCGCAGGCCAGCGCGATCCTTCAGCCGATCATCCAGGCGATGAGCTTCGGGCTCGACGCCCACACGATGGCGCGGGGCCAGTACTGGATCCACCCGGCGCTCCCCGAGCTGATCGAGAACGCGCTGCTCAACATTCCGCTCGAGAAGGACTAGCGGAACGCCGCGATGACCTCGCCTGCGGTGTCCAGCGGGCTCAGGTCGTCGTCCAGGTTCGGCAGGCTGAACATCACCTCTGCGACCCCGGCCTCGGCCAGCTCGCGGAACCGGGTGATCTGATCGGCAACCGTGCCCGCGTTCACCGACGCGGCGTACTTGGCCGGATCCTGGTTGCGCGGCCGCAGTTGGTTGACCAAGGCATCGACCTCGCGCTGGTCGCGACCGATCAGCGTGGTCGACAGATGCGTGAGCTCGATCTGCCGCTCGCGCTCCTTCAGGTACGCCGCCTTCTCGCGCACCTTCTCGGCGGTGCCGAACACGTTGGCCGCATCGGCGTACCGCGCCGCCAGCCGCAGCGTCCTGAGTCCACTCCCTCCCACGAGCAAAGGGAGATGCTCCTGCAACGGCCGCGGATAACACGTGGTGTCCGGTACGTCGAGAACCTTGCCCCTGAAGGGTTTGTTGCCCGCTCCCCACATCGCCGGCAGCAACCGCAACGCGTCCTCCAGCAGTGCGTACCGCTCACCGACCGCCGGGAACTCCCACCCGTACGCCTTGTGCTCGGCCTCGAACCACCCCAGCCCGACCCCACACACCGCCCGCCCACCACTCAACACATCCAGCGTGGCCACGATCTTCCCCAGATGCGCGACGTTCCGGTACGTGATCCCGCTGACCAACGTCCCCAACCGCACCCGCTCCGTACACGCGGCCAGATAGGCAACCGTCGTCCAACTCTCCAGAAAGTCCTCCCAGGCCCGCCCCACCTGCGGAATCTGCCGGAAGTGATCCATCACGTACACCCCGTCGAACCCCGCCGCCTCAGCCCGTACGCCGACCTGCCGGATCCACTCGCCGGTCGTCTTCCGCCCGCCCTTGTGCGTGTAACTGCTCACCTGCAGCCCGAACCGCAACCCCCGAGCCGATGCCCCTCGCTCCACGGCCGCCTCGGCCCGAACGAACACCTCCGGCACAACCCGTACGCCGGTCGCCGCCTGCAACACCTCGTCGAAGCCGTCGGTGGGTAGCTCCTTCTTCACCACCCCCCACGTCTTCAACTGCGCCGTGAGCACATCCGCCGGAATCCGCTTCACCCGCTCCCGATTCCGCCGCCGGCACTCCGCCGCCGGCGTATCGAACGCCACCGCCACACACGGCACCCCGTGCTCCCGAGCCAACGCCAACCACCCGAGCCGCCGCTCCCGATCCATCCCCAGGGTGTCGATCACAGTCGTCAGCCGCCGCCCGATCCGCTGCCGCACCACCTGCTCCAACAACTCGAACGCATCAGCACTGGCCGCCAGGTCGTCCTCCCCGGCCCCCACCAACGCCCGCAGCCGATCACTCGAAACCACCAACTCCGCCGCAAACCGCTCCGCCGCCCAAGAAGACTTCCCCGCCGCCCCCGGCCCCACCAACACCACCACACAAGGAGAAGGCAACTTCCGCTCATCCATACCTCAGTGTGCCCGCCCCAGCCGCCAAGCACCCCACAAGAGCCCGAAAGATGGAGAGCAGGGCCGGAGAGGACGGCCGCCGACCCGATCGCTCGCGGCCGGGCACACCGGCGTGGCCGGGGCGGACTGTCATTGCAACGGTGATCGTTGGCGGCGCGGCGCCAAGGAGTCGGGAGCTCCTCAGAGTTCCAGCAGGAACCATTCGCGGGGGTCGGCGAAGCGGAAGTAGGCGCGGTGGTCTCGGCAGATGAGTTGGTGCGGGCGGGTCGGGGGCTCGGTGCCGTCGGGGAGGGTGAGGCTGACGGTGCGGAGGACCGTCAGTTGATCCTCGTCGGGATGGGCGAGGGGAATGGTGAAGCGGCCGCCGGGTTGGGGCTGGTGGTTGATGTAGCGGGAGTCGGCGTAGGAGCCCAGGAAGGCGACGGTGTTGCCGACGACCAGGAGGCCTCGGGCGCCTTGGACGGAGGTGGGGGTGATGGTTCGTACGCCGGTTCGGTCGAGGGTGACCAGAGGGAAGTCGGTGTAGGGGCACGCCCAGGTCAGGTGTCGGCCGACGTTGAGGGCGTAGCAGTCCAGCCAGAAGAGGCCTTCGTTTCCTTGGAGCCAAGAGAGTTCGCCGTCGGGACGCCAGCGGGCCAGGCCGGCTGGCGCCACGTTTTGGCGGGTGCCGGGGATGAGCAGTTCGCTCTCGTCGAAGTAGCCGATCCAGATGTTGTCGGAGGAGTCGACCAACAGGTGCTCGATGGCGTCGCCGACGGCGAAGGCCGTGCGGGTGGACCCGGTGGAGTCGATGACCCGGAGGTTGGGCGCGTCGAGTTGCCGGTTCCGGGCGTTGGCTACGACAAAACCGTCGCTAAGCGCGTCGATCATCGGCCAAGCGAAGTCCAGCGGTTCGACTTCGAGGGTGTGGCCGCGTCCGTCGACTTCAACTGAATGGAGAGACCAGTCCGCCCCGGCCAGGTCACCCGAGGGCTCGATCGCGACCACCCGCGCGGCGTACGGGCGGTCGACGGAGCCTCGGGTGACGTCGTCGGCGAGCAGAGCGATCAGGCGGCCGCGGTGATCGACCGTGCTGGCGAGGACTTGCTGAGGTGCGATGTCCTCGGGCAATCGGATCCACGGGCGGAGTCGGCCGGTGAACGCGGCGGCTCGGCGCGAGCGGGCGTTGGTCATCCGGTGGAGGGCAGTGGAGAGTCGGCGTTCATCGGCTCAAGGATGCCCGAAGGACCAGGGGACCGGGAGTGGATTTGGAGCGCGTCGATCCATTCGGCGAAACCGATCTGGCCGTTGACCGGGGTCGCGGAGACGCGGCGGACCTGGGCGAAATTGTGGACATCCACGGGAACCTCGGCCCGTACGCTTGGATCATGCGATTGTTCGTGGCCGTGGTGCCGCCGGTGGAGGTAGTCGAGCATCTGAGTGAGTTCGTGGAGCCGCGCAGGTCCCATCCGGACGAGGACGTCCGGTGGGCCAGTGACGAGACCTGGCACATCACCCTCGCGTTCCTGGGTGAGGTGCCGGAGTGGAAGACCGATGAGCTGGGGGACGGGCTGGAACGGGCCGCCGCCAGGCAGAAGCCGTTCGATCTGAGTCTGGGGCGGGCGGGTGCGTTTCCCGGCGTACCGGACGCTCGGGTGCTGTGGACGGGAGTGCAGGACGAGAGCGAGGCCCTCAAGCACCTCGCGATGACGACGCGGTCGGCGGCCAACAAGGCCGGGGTGACCGTCGACGGGCGGAAGTTCACGCCGCACCTGACGCTGGCGAGATTACGCCAGCCGATGGACGTGGTGCGCTACGTCCGGGTCCTGGACGAGTACCAGGGGCCGACCTGGCGGGCGGACAGCCTGCAGCTGATCTCGTCCCGCCTGGGCGAGGGGCCGAGCCACGGTGCGGCGTACGACACAGTGGGCGAATGGGAATTCTTAGGCTAACCTTCCGAAGGTTAGACATACCTAAGCTCCAGGAGTACCGCCATGCTCGCCAATTACCTCATCGGTCTCCGTGAGGGACTGGAAGCATCCCTGGTGGTCAGCATCCTGGCCACCTTCCTGGTGAAGTCGGGTCACAAGGACCGGCTCAAACTGGTCTGGGCCGGCGTGGCCGCGGCGGTCGCCGTCGCGGTCGCCGGCTGGGCGCTGCTGCAGTTCATCACCTCGCTGACCGCCAAGTCCTTCACCACCCAGGAGACGATCGGCGGCGTGATGTCGATCGTCGCGGTCGGCTTCGTCACCTGGATGATCTTCTGGATGCGGAAGGCCTCCCGCAGCATCGCCAAGGAGCTGCGCGAGCGGATGGGCGCCGCCCTCGAGGTCGGCCCGTACGCCGTCGTACTGCTCGCCTTCCTGGCCGTGTTCCGCGAGGGCATCGAGACCGCGTTCATCGTCTACGCCTCAGCCGCGACGGCGACCACCGCGACGCCGTTCGTCGGCGTCCTGCTCGGTCTGGCCACCGCCGTCGCGCTCGGCTTCGCCATCTACAAGGGCGCGGTCAAGATCAACCTCGGCGTCTTCTTCAACTGGACCGGCGCCCTGCTGATCCTGGTCGCGGCCGGCATCTTCGCGTACGGCTTCCACGACCTGCAGGAGGCCAACCTCCTGCCCGGTCTGCAGACGCTGGCCTTCGACATCTCCCACATCATCCCGCCGGACAGCTGGTACGGCGTGGTGCTGAAGGGGATCTTCAACTTCAACCCGTCCCCGACCGTGATCGAGCTGACCGCCTGGCTGGTCTACCTGATCCCGGTCCTGGTGCTGTACCTCCGCCCGGTCAAGCACACCCCGGCTCCACCCGCCGTCCCGGCTCAAGCCTGAACCACCCCGTCCGTCGACAAGGAACGCCATGAACCCGATCACCACCCGCCGCGGCCTCGCGGCCGGCGCCGTACTGCTGCTCGCCACGATCACAGGCTGCGCCGAGGACACTCCGGCGGCCGCGCCCGGCGACGACACCGGTGCGGTCGCGGTGAAGGCCTCCGACGACGGCTGCGACCTGAGCCGCCGGGACGTGAAGTCGGGCACGAGCACGTTCTCGGTGTCGAACGGTGGCAGCAAGGTCACCGAGTTCTACGTGTACGCCGAGGGCGACCGCGTGATGGGCGAGGTCGAGAACATCGGCCCCGGCCTCAAGCGCGACCTGATCGTGGAGCTGCCGACGGGCAAGTACCAGGCGGTCTGCAAGCCGGGCATGATCGGCGACGGCATCCGCGGCGACCTGACGGTCTCCGGCGACGCGGCCGCGCAGGTCGACACCGACACCGCGCTGAAGAACGCCACGACGAGCTACCAGCGCTACGTGAACTCCCAGGCGATCGCGCTGGAGGAGAAGACCACCGACTTCGTGAACGCGGTCAAGGCCGGCGACGTGGCCAAGGCCAAGGAGCTGTTCCCGATCTCGCGCACCTACTGGGAGCGGATCGAGCCGGTCGCGGAGTCGTTCGGCGACCTGGACCCGAAGATCGACGCCCGGGTGAACGACGTCGAGCCGGGCACGGAGTGGACCGGGTACCACCGCATCGAGCAGGCGCTGTGGGAGAAGAACACCACCGCGGGCATGGCCAAGTACGCCGACCAGCTGCTCGTGGACGTCAAGACCGTGGTCAGCAAGGCCAAGACCGTCCAGCTGAACCCGCTGCAGCTGGCCAACGGCGCCAAGGAGCTCCTGGACGAGGTCGCCACCGGCAAGATCACCGGTGAGGAAGACCGCTACTCCCACACCGACCTGTGGGACTTCCAGGCCAACGTCGAGGGCTCGCAGGCCGCGATCCAGGCGCTGCGCCCGGCGCTGCAGCAGCGCGACGCCGCGCTGGTCACCACGCTGGACACCAACTTCAAGGCCGTCTTCGCGGCCGTCGACAAGTACCGCGTCGGCGACGGCTTCAAGCCGTACCAGCCGACCGCCGACGAGCGGAAGCAGCTCGGCATCGTCGTCGACGCGCTGGCCGAGCCGGTCAGCAAGGTCGCCGGAGTGATCGCGAAGAAATGAGTGAGCCGAAGAAGGGCCTCTCTCGCCGCAGCCTGTTCGGTGCGGCGGGAGCCGCCGTGGCCACGGGTGTCGCCGGGTACGCCGCGCACTCCGTCATCAGTGGCGAAGAGTCCCAGGCCGCCGACACCACCGGCCCGGTGGAGTTCCACGGCCAGCACCAGGCCGGGATCGTCACCCCGGCCCAGGACCGGCTGCACTTCGCGACCTTCGACGTCACCACCGACAAGCGCGACGCCGTCATCGCCCTCCTCAAGGAGTGGACCGCGGCCGCCGCGCTGATGACCGCCGGCCGCGACATCGGCCAGTACGGCGCGGTGAACGGCCCCGCCGAGGCTCCGCCCGAGGACACCGGCGAAGCCGTCGGCCTGCCGCCGGCCCGGCTCACGCTGACGATCGGGTTCGGCCCGAGCTTCTTCCAGGACGCCAAGGGCAACGACCGTTTCGGCCTGAAAGCGCGCAGACCGAAGGCGCTGGTCGACCTCCCGCACTTCATCGGCGACAACCTCGACCCCGCCCGCAGCGGCGGCGACATCGCCGTACAGGCCTGTTCGGACGACCCGCAGGTCGCCGTGCACGCGATCCGCAACCTCGCCCGGATCGGCTTCGGCACCACCGCCGTGCGCTACTCCCAACTCGGTTTCGGCCGTACGTCGTCGACATCGCGCGCGCAGACCACCCCGCGCAACCTGTTCGGTTTCAAGGACGGCACCAACAACCTGAAGCTCGAGGACACCGCCAAGCTCGAAGAGCAACTGTGGGTCCAGCCCGAGGACGGCCCCGAGTGGATGGTCGGCGGCTCGTACCTGGTGTCACGCCGGATCCGGATGACGATCGAGACCTGGGACCGCACCTCGCTCAGCGAGCAGGAGACGATCGTCGGCCGCGGCAAGGGCACCGGCGCACCGCTCGGCAAGTCCGACGAGTTCGACGCGATCGACTTCACCGCCAAGAACGCCGACGGCGAGCTCAAGGTCGCCAAGGACGCCCACATCCGGTTGGCCCACCCCCAGTTCAACAACGGCGCCGAACTGCTCCGCCGCGGCTACAACTTCGTCGACGGCTCCGACGGACTGGGCCGCCTCGACGCGGGCCTGTTCTTCCTCGCCTACCAGCGCGACCCGCGCAAGCAGTTCATCCCGATCCAGAACCAGCTGGCCCGCTCCGACGTGATGAACGAGTACATCCGCCACGTCGGCTCCGGCATCTTCGCCTGCCCAGGCGGCGTACCAGCTGGTTCGTACTGGGGTGAGAAACTCTTCAGCTAGCGCGGAACTTCCGTACGGCGTCGGCGGGGTCACCGGACTTCACCAAGGCCTCGCCGACCAGTACGACGTCCGCACCCCACGTCCGGTACTCCGCGACGTCCTCCGGCCCGCCGACACCGGACTCGGCCACCTTCACCCGATCCGCCGGGATCTCCCCGGCGAGCTTCTGGAACACGGCCCGGTCCACCTGCAGCGTGGTCAGATCGCGCGCGTTGACGCCCAGCACCTGAGCACCGGTACCAGCCGCCCGGTCCAGCTCGTCGGACGTGTGCGACTCCACCAGCGGGGTCAGACCGAGCTCACGGCACACCCCGATCAGGTCGGTGAGCAGAGCGTCGTCGAGCGAGACCACCATCAGCAGCGCGAGGTCGGCACCGAACGCCCGAGCCTCCCACAGCTGGTACTCCTCGACGATGAAGTCCTTCCGCAGCACCGGTACGGCGACCCGCTCGCGGACCGCCGTCAGGTCGGCCAGCGACCCGCCGAACCGCCGCTGCTCGGTCAGCACGCTGATCGCCGCGGCACCGCCGTCGGCGTACCGCGCCGCGAGCCCCGCCGGGTCCGGAATGCCGGCCAGGTCGCCCTTGCTCGGGCTGCGGCGCTTGACCTCGGCGATGATCGACACCCCGTCGGCGCGGAAGCCCGGCAGCGGGTCCAGCGCCGGCGGCAGATCGGCGACCCGCGCCTTCAGCTCGGCCAGCGACGTGTGCCGCTGGCGCTCGGCCAGGTCCTCGCGGACGCCTTCCAGAATGCCGTCCAGCACGCTCACGTCGTACCCTCCAGTGGTTGTCCCCGTTCTCCACGGTACGCCGATGCCCGCGGCAACCAATGCCGGACCGGTGGCACAAACTCGACGCGCCGGGCCGAGGTTTGCGTCTGGGCGAAAATGATCCGCGCCGACCCTAGAGTTGCGTTTCGTGGCGAATCACTACGGACAACCAGGACCTCAGTACGGCGGCTACCCGCCGCCCCCGCAGCCGCCCCGGAAGCCGCGGGCCGGGCTGGTCGTGGTGGGCATTGTGGGCGCGCTGGCGATCGCCGGGACCGCTGTCGTCCTCATCGGCGACGGCGACGATCCCTCCGGCGCGTCGCCCGGGCCGACGGTGACCCAGCCGGTGAACAACACCCCGACGCTGCCGGGCGGCAGCCCGACGGCCGTCGACAGCACCGGCCCGAAGCCCAGCCCGAGCGCCCCGCCGGCGTGCAAGGGCTGCTTCCCCGGAGTGACGGTCAGCGGGCTCGTGAACACGCTGAAGTCGAAGGGCTACAAGTGCTCCGAGGACCGGATCCTCGGCATCGAGTGCGACAAAGGCAACCTCGAGATCGGCATCGACCGCGCCTACACCGACAAGAACTCCGTCGAGAGCGTCGACTTCGGCGGCCGGGCCACCGGCAAGGGCGAGTTCCCGCAGGGACCGGCTCAGGCGTTCGCGACGCTGAAGGCCGGTCTGCCCGGCGTGCTCCCGCTGGCGGTCCACGACGCGACGGTTCGGCAGCAGATCACGGCCTTCACCACACAGCACGCCGGGCAGGCCAACGGCGGTCCGAGCGCGGTGAAGGAGGCCCGGTACGGCGTCTTCCGGCTCTCGATCCACGGCTACAGCGGGGCGACGGTCGGCCGGGGCGCCCGCGCGAGCTCCAGCTTCTCCACGTCGGTCACCGTGTACGCCGCTTCGGCGTTCTGAGACAGCGAAGCGCCCGGCCCCGATGAAAGGGGCCGGGCGCAACGACGTACGGGTTACTTCACCGCCCCCGCGGTGACCCCGGCGACGAAGTGCCGCTGGGCCAGCAGGAAGCCGATGACCACGGGAATGCTGACCACCAGTGCGGCCGCCATGATCTGGTTCCAGTAGATGTTGGTCTGCGTCGAGTACTGCCGCAGACCCACCGACAACGTCCGGTTGGCCTCGGTCGTCATCACCGACGCGAACAGCACTTCTCCCCAGGCCGTCATGAACGAGTAGATCGCGACCGCGATCACGCCCGGCCGGGCCGCGGGCAGTACGACGCGCCAGAGCGCGCCCATCGGTCCGCACCCGTCGACCATCGCGGCCTCGTCCAGCTCGCGCGGGATGCTGTCGAAGTACCCGGCCAGCATCCAGATCGAGAACGGCAGGCTGAACGTCAGGTAGGTGATGATCAGCCCGAGCCTCGTCCCGACCAGCTGCACGCCGAGCCCGTTGTTGATGTTCACGAAGATCAGGAACAACGGCAGCAGGAACAGCACGCCCGGGAACATCTGCGTGGACAGCACCGTGGTGGTGAACACCGTCCGCCCGCGGAACTTGAACCGCGACACCGCGAACGCGGCCAGGATCGCCAGCACCACCGAGAACGCCGTCGCGGCGACCGAGACGATCGTCGAGTTCACGAAGTACCGGGCCAGCGGCACGGTCTTCCACATGTCGATGAACGGGTCGATGGTCAGGTTCGACGGCCACCAGGTGAACGCCCCCTGCACGTCCCTCAGCGGCTTGAGCGACGACGTGATCATGACGTACAGCGGGACCAGCACGAACAGGCCGAGCACGACCAGTACGACCCCGCGGTAGACCTTGAAGCCCTGGGTCTCACGCACGACGCGACCTCCTTCCGGTGACGAGCAGATAGATGCCGGTGACGATCATCAGGAAGATCAGCAGCAGCACGGACATCGCGGCGCCGGTGCCGAAGTTCCAGGTCAGGAACGACGCGTTGTAGATGTGGAACGTGATCAGGTCGCCGGCCGGCGGCTGCGCCGTACCGAACAGCACGTACGGCGTGTTGAAGTCGCTGAACGTCCACAGGAACAGCACCAGCACGAGGACGAGGTTGACCGGCCGCAGCGACGGCAACGTGATGTTGCGCCACTGCCGGATGTTGCCGGCGCCGTCCACGGAGGCGGCCTCGTACAGGTCGCCGGGGATGGACTGCAGCCCGGCCATCAGCGTGAGGAACGCGAACGTCCACAGCTTCCAGGTCGCCACGACGATCAGCGAGACCAGCGCGTTGCCGCCGATCAGCCAGAACGTCGTACCGTCGCTGAGGTGCAGCTGCTCGAGCACGTGGTTCACCGCACCGGTGTCGCGCTGGAGCATGAAGTTCCAGGTCAGGATCCCGGCGTACGCCGGGAGCGCGTACGGGACCAGGAACATCGTCCGGAGCAGGCCCCGGCCGCGGAACGGCGGCTGCAGCGCGACCGCCGCGGCCATCCCGAGCACCCAGGACAGGGCGACGGTGGTCAGCGAGAAGACCACCGTGACGCCGAACGACTTCAGCAGGCCCTCACCGACCGCGTTGTTGAAGTCGAGCGCGACCTTGTAGTTGTTCAGCCCGGCGCCGGGGGCCGCGGACCAGTTCGAGATGAAGAACTTGGTCAGTTTCACGAAGCTCATCCAGATCCCGACGATCATCGGGATGATGTGGATCAGCAGTTCGGCCAGCACCGCGGGTGCCAGCAGCAAGTAGGGCAGCCACCGGTTCAGGCCGGGCCGGTGCTCGAGGCCGCGGTTGTTCTTTTTCTTCTTCGCAGGCTCCGCCGCGGCCGGCGTCGCTTCCTGTGTGGCGACGGACATCTCGGGGGTCGCCTCCTGTCTTCTGGGTGCTGATGGGCTGACGCGGGCAGTGGCCCGGGCGAGGTCGCCCGGGCCACTGGTCACACGGTCAGCTGCTCGCGGCGACCTGGTCCTGCGCGGTCTGGAGCGCCGCCTTGACGTCGTCGGCGGACACGGTCCCACCGGTGGCGATCTTGGCGAACATGCTGTTCATCGCCTTGCCCACGGTGGACTCGAACTGGTCCTCGGCCGGCACCAGCGGCAGCGGCTTGGACTTGGTGTTGTAGATGTCCTGGAACGTCGCCGCCTCGGCCGCATCCGTCGTGAAGACCGGCTTGGCGTCCTTGAGCACCGGCAGCGAGGAGAACGGCTTGCCCAGCGTCGTCTGGGTCGTCGCGTCCGTCATGTACTTGACGAACTTGAGCGCCGCGTCCTTGTTCTTGGTGTTCTTGAAGACCGACAGGTTGATCCCGGCCACGTGGCTGGCGACCTGCTCGCCGGAGGCCGGCGCGGGGAACGGCACGACGCCGTACTCGCCGGCCTTCATGCCGTTGGCGACGATCGAGGAGTCGGCGTTGTTCTGGTTGATCACCATCGCGACCTTCTTGGTCGCGAAGTCGTTCACCGACTTGGTGCCGTTGTCGTACTGCGCGTTCGACGGGTTGGCGACCTTGTCCTTCTGCATCAGGTCGAGGTAGCGCAGCACACCCTGCACGTTGCCGTCACCGGTGAAGGTCGGCTTGCCGTCGGCGTCGAACCAGTCGGCCTTGTTCTGCGCGGCGTTGATGAACGCGAAGTGCACGTTCTCGGTGTAGCTGCCGGCGGCCAGCGCCATGCCCCACTGCTTCTTGGCGGGGATGGTCAGCTTCTGCGCCGCGGTGACCATCTCCTCCCAGGTCTTCGGCGGCTGCAGGCCGGCCGCGGCGAACATCGCCTTGTTGTAGTACAGGCCGTAGGCCAGACCGTAGAGCGGGACCGACGTCGGGTCGGTGCCTTCCTTGCCGCCGGTCGCCAGAGCCGTCGGCACGAACTTGTCCTTCCCGCCGATCGCGGTCATCGCGTCGCCGTCGAACGGCAGGAACGCGTCGGTCGCCTGCAGCGAGGCGGCCCAGGTGTTGCCGATGTTCACCACGTCGGGCGCCTGGCCGGAGGTGATCGCGGTCTGGATCCGCGTCTGCAGGTCGTTCCAGCCGATCACCTCCAGGTTGACCTTCACGCCGGTCTCCTGGGTGAACTTCTCCAGTACCGGGGTCAGGACCTGCTTGTCGTTGTCCAGGCTGGTGCCCTGGTTGCTGGCCCAGTAGGTCAGCGTGGCGTCTCCGCCACCACCGCCGGAGGAATCACCGGAGTCACTGCCACCACAGGCGGCCAGGCTGATTCCCAGGGCGGACACCGCTACTGCGGCTACAAGCGAACGCAGTCTCACGTCGGACTCCCTCGTCCCATCGAGCCTCCGGCAGGGAGCGGAGGCTGGTTGTTAGGGCCCAGAGTGGCCTAACCGGTTAAGTTGGTAAACCCTAACCGGTTCAGTCGGGTCGTGTTCGTTACTTCTCCGTGACCAGAACGGAACCGGCTGCGGGTTATCGGCAGCTTCGCGCACGAGTGCGCAAGGTGCGGTTGCGGTGGTGTTGCGGTTTGGGTCTAGTACGGCGCTCGCGCGCTGGACTCCCGGGTCCGGAGTACCCCGCCGGGGGCCTCCACATGCAGCTGCGGGTCGCCGGCCGCGATCCGGAACAGCAGGTCGGCCGCGGCCCGGCCGCGTTGCATCGTCTGCTGGTCGACCGCCGTGATCCCCGGCCGGGCCAGCTCGCACAGCGGCGAGTCGTCCCACGCCACGATCGACAGCTCGTCCGGTACGACGGTGCCGAGCTCAGTCGCCACCCGCAGCGCGGCGACGGCCATCAGGTCGTTGCCGAGCACCAGTGCGGTCGGTCGATCGCTGTCGGTGAGCACCTGGCGCGTGATCTCGGCGCCGTCCTCGTACCGGTAGCTGCCCTCGTAGTGCCGGACGCGGATGCCCCGCCGTACGGCGTGCTCCTGGAGCAGCTGCACCCGGAGCTTCTCGTGCACGAAGTGGAACGGCCCGCTGACGTGAGCGATGTCCCGGTGGCCCAGCTCGACCAGGTGGTCGAGCAGCAGCACCACGGTCTCCTCCGGCGAGCTGATCAGCCGGCCGACACCGTCGTCCGGTGCGTTGGAGCTCACCACGACGCTGGGAACGCCCAGCTCCTTCAGCAGCGCGATGCGCGGGTCCTCGTGGTGCTCGTCGAACAGGATGAACCCGTCGACCCGGCCCTGCCGGCTCCAGCGTCGCAGTACGTCGATGTCCTCGCCGTGCTCGCCGGTGAGGCGCAGCAGCAGCGACGAGTCGACCTCGTTCAGGTACTGCTCGATGCCGACCAACGTGCGCATGTAGAACGCTTCGGTCGAGATCAGCGCGGGATCGCGGGCGATCACGATGCCGATCGTCCGGGTGCGGCTCGCGGACAGCGCGACGGCGGCCGAGTTCGGGTGGAAGCCGAGTTCCTCGGCCAGCGCGAGCACGCGCTGCCGGGTCTCCTCGCTGACGCCGGACCGGCCGTTCAGCGCGTAGGAGACCGAGGCCTTCGAGATGTCCAGCCGGCGGGCGAGGTCGCTGATCGTGACGCGCCGGCCAGGGCGTGCGGCACCGCCGGCCGGGGTGTCGCCGACGGTCTGCTCGCCGTCCGAGGACCCGGTGTCGATCATCTGTGTCTCCCGCCCCGCATGTTCCGGAGAGTAGCAGCGCGTCTCAGCGACTGGCCGTCGTGAGGCGCGCGTCACGAGTTGCGGATAGCGTTATCCCATGGTCGATCGCCTGGATTTCCTGCCCTGGGAGTACGCCCGCACCGCCACCGCCGACGAGCGTGCCGAGCAGGCCGAGCGGCACGGCGCGCTGGGTGGCAAGGTCGAGCTCGCCGACGACGTGTACATCGCGTCGACGGCCGCCGTCTTCTGTGACGAACTCCGCATGGGCGAGCGGTCGTACCTGGCCGCGCACAGCTACGTGACCGGCGAGATCAGCCTCGGTTCGGACTCGACGGTCAACCCGTACTGCGTGGTGCGCGGCAAGATCACCGTCGGCGACGGGGTCCGGATCGGCGCGCACACGTCGTTGCTGGCCTTCAACCACGGCAGCGGCCGCACCGACCAGCCGATCTTCCGCCAGCCGCACACCGCGCTCGGGATCACCGTCGGCGACGACGTCTGGATCGGCTCGAACGCGATCATCCTGGACGGCGTGACGATCGGCCCGCACAGCATCATCGGCGCCGGCGCGGTGGTCACCAAGGACGTCCCGGCCTGGTCGATCGCGGCCGGCAACCCGGCGCGCGTCCTGCGCGACCGGCGTGAGCCCCCCGCGTCCCGCCCCGCCGCCGTGGCCTCCGCGGGGTCGGCCGGTCGCCGTACGAGTACCGACCTGGCCGAACGCCTGGCGACCTTCGCCTCGCGCGCCCGCGACCAGGTCGGCGATCTCCTCGCCCGCTCGTACGACGGCGAGCGCTTCATCGACCGCCCCGGCGTCGACGCCGAGCCCGCGATCCGCCCGTGGTGCGACGCCATCGAGATCTCCGACCTGCTCGTCCGCCGTACGCCGGAAGGCCACACCGCCGAGGACCTGATCCGCCGCCTCCGCTCCCGTCAGGACCCGGCGACGGGCCTGATGGCACCGGGCGACCTGGCCGGCGACGACAAGCCCGACTTCACCGGCCTCAACGTCCTCCAGGGCGCGGCCAGCTACCACATCCTCTGCGCCGGCTACGCCCTCCAGCTCCTCGGCAGCAGCTTCGAGCACCCGATCGCCCTGCCCACCGACCTGCCGGCCAAGCTCGACGCGTTGCCGTGGGCCCGGCAGGCCTGGAGCTCCGGCAGCGGACTCGATGCCCTGGGCACCGCGATGGCCCGGAACATCCACGACCACAACGAAGACCCCGGCGACACGTTCTTCACCACGTTCGGCTGGCTGAACACCCGCGCCGATCCGGCGACCGGCGCCTGGGGCAACCACCACCCCGACGACGGCTGGCTGCAGGTGGTCAACGGGTTCTACCGGCTGACCCGCGGCACGTACGCCCAGTTCGGCCTGCCCCTGCCGTACCCGGAGCAGGCGATCAAGACCGTGCTGACCCACGCCCAGGACCGCGCGGTGTTCTCCGTCGACGGCTACAACTCCTGCAACGTGCTCGATGTCATCCACCCCCTCTGGCTGGCCGGCAAGCAGACGTCGTACGGACGCGCCGAAGGCGAGCGCTGGGCCCGGGAGTACCTGGACGGCATCCTGGACCGCTGGGTCGACGGCGAGGGCTTCGCCTTCGCCCCGGACGGCACCGACGACCGGGCGATCCCGGGGCTCCAGGGCACCGAGATGTGGCTGGCCATCATCTGGCTGCTCGCCGACTACCTCGGCACCGCGGAGCCCCTCGGCTACAAGCCCCGCGGTGTGCACCGGCCCGACCCGCTGGTCACGCCGCCCGGAGGTCATCTACTAGCCTGAGCCGGTGGACCCCCGGACCCGACGGCTCGTCACCTCTGTCGTACTGCTGGCCCTTGTCGCCATCGTGGTGGTCGCCTCGCTCACCCGCTAACCTGGCGCGCCATGAGCACGCCGACGCGGTCGCCGTACCTGATGAGGGCAGGGCTGGTCCGCAATGTCCGCAGCGGCGAGCACCTGACCACGTTCGTGGTGTCCGGTGTGGCGACCGTGCTGATCACCCGGCTGATCCTGCAGCTCAGTGGCTACCCGCAGATCGGTGGCAAGGGCCTGCACATCGCCCACGTGCTGCCCGGCGGCCTGCTGATGCTGGTCAGCATCGTTCTCCTGCTCGCGTACGTCGGCCCGGTGGTGCGGCCGGCTGCTGCGCTGGTCGGCGGGATCGGCTTCGGTCTGTTCATCGACGAGGTCGGCAAGTTCGTCACGTCGGACAACAACTATTTCTACCAACCCACGGCCGCGATCGTGTACGTCGTGTTCGTGCTGATCGTGCTGGGCAGCCGGTTCGTCACCACCCGGCGGCCGATGGACCCGCGCGAGCAGCTGGCCAACGTGGTCGACCACGCCGTCGAGGGGGTCGCCGGTGGGCTGTCCCGGCGTCGGCTGGCTCAGGCGTCGGAAGAGCTGCGCCAGGTCGGGCCGGACGTTCGCGGGCGTCGCGAGACGCGTGCGCTGCTCGCTGCGGTCGAACCGGACGAGGTGGAGCTGGCTGCGCCGGTCGATGCGGCTTGGCGGGCGTTGAAGCGGGGCTTCGACCGGCTGGCCACGCACCCGCTCGCGCCGACCGTTGCTGTCGGCGTACTGGTGGTGCAGGCGCTGGGAGCTCCCGCGATCGCTGCTGGGATCCGCTTCGACCGGGGGCAGCTGCTGACGGACTTCCCTGTACTGGGAGTGGCTGCTGGGAGCGTGCTGTCGGCCACCTTCACCGTGCGAGGGGCTCTGCGGCTGCGGGCTGGTGACCGGGCTCGGGCGGTGCGGCTGTTCGAGCTCGCCGTACTGGTGTCGCTGCTGGTGACTCAGGTGTTCCAGTTCGCCGGTACGCAGTTCGCCGCGGTGGGCGGGATGCTGCTCGACCTCGTGCTGCTCGGTCTGCTCGGAGCGGAGCGCGACCGGCTGCGGCGCGAGGCCGAGCCTAGTGTGGCTACGACTGCGATGACGCAGTTGCCTCCTGACGGTCCCTTGTTTCCTGAGGATCCGGACTCGTCTGCTTAGGTTGCCGACCGCCCCAGTTCTCGCCGCGACCGAAGACGAGTGGTGACGTGGTGGCGACGAAGTAGACGGCTCCGGCGGCGAGCAGGGCCGGCGCCATGCCGATGCCGGCGATGGCTGCACCGGCCACCACGCCGCCGAGCGGTACGCCGGTCCAGGCCAGGGCGTCGCCGAGCGAGTTGACCCGGCCCAGGAGCGGGCGGGGGATCCGCTCGATGAACAGGGCGCCGAGCACGGGGTTGATGAAGCCCGCACCGACTCCGGCGACGGCGCAGACCACCATCAGGCTCCACAGTGGGCTGTCGAACGCCATGACGAGGAAGCGCGGTGCGCCGCAGATCAGGAACGCCGCGGTGAAGACGAACTTGCGGGGGACCCGCTCGCCGATCGCGGAGGCGACGAGGGCGAAGAGCGTTGCGGAGAGGCTGAAGACGGCCAGGACGAGGCTGAAGTGCTCGGGGCCGTAGCCGTGGTCCCGGATCCAGACGGGGAGGAGGACCACGGAGAAGGCCGCGTCGAGCAGGTTGGTGACGGCGATCATGATCACGAGCGAGAGCAGCAACTTGTCACTTCTGAGGAAGAGCCAGCCGTGGTGCAGGCGCTCCAGGTAGGTGCCCTCGCCGTGGGCGCGCTTGGCCCGGCTGCTGTCCTCCAAGTAGTTGCCCTCGTCGTGCTGCTCTTCCCGTGCAACTTTTGTAGACCGACCAGGGATCCAGCGCTGGATCAGCAACGCACACAACCCGAACGAGAGCGCATCGATGATCAACGCGTTAGCCTCACCCACCAGCGCGATCAACGCACCGGCCAGCGCGAACGCAATGAACCCCGCGAGCCGCTCCGTCGTACTCTCCAGCCCAGTGACCCGCTCCAACGGAGTCTTGGCCGCCGCCGCGATGTCCGGGATCAACGTGCCCTTCGCCGCATCACCCGGCCCCCGCAACGCCCCCGCCACAGCAACCAGGACCAGCAGCACCGGAAAGCTCAACGCCTGCAGGTGATGCAGCAACGGGATGAGCGCGACGACGACCAGGCTGGCGGTGTCGGTGGTGACGCTGACCCGCTTCGGCCCGACCCGGTCGATCAGCGGACCGCCGAGCGCCTTGCTGAGCACCAGCGGCAGCATCTCCGCCAGCGCGACCACGCCGGTCTTCACCGGCGACCCCGTGCTCATCAGCACGAACCAGGGGATCGCGATCGTGCTCACGCGGGTGCCGCAGATCGACACCACGTTGGCGATCAGGAACGCGATCAGCGGCGCGCGGTACGGCGTACCGGCTTGCTGGGTGCTCATTCGTGCTCCCAGGGGAAGGTCTGGATCTGGACGGTGACCTTCTCGGTGCCCTCGGGCGCCGGCTGGGTCAGGTCGGTCCGGTACTTGTCGAACACGGCGATCAGGTCCTCGTTCAGGGCCTTGGCCTGGTCCGCCGTCAGGTGGAAGGCCCAGTCGGACAGCATCGTCGCCTCGCGCCAGTCCGGCTCCAGCGTCTGCCAGCCGTTGATCGCGCGGAACATGTTCTCGGCGTAGGTCTGGCCGATGCCGTGCAGGAAGCCCATCGTGAGCTCCGGCTCGGTCTGCAGCAGCGAGGCGGCGTCGAAGTCCGTCCCCTGGTGCGACGCCTTCCACCACCGGTCCCGGGCGTTGCCGCGGCTCTCGTCCTCCTCCACGAGCCCGGCCTCGTCCAGCTGGCGCAGGTGGTAGCTGGTGGCGCCGGTGTTGACCCCGAGCCGCCCGGCCAGCGTGGTGGCGGTCTGGGGGCCGTGGATGCGCAGCAGGCCGACGATGCGGTTGCGCATCGGGTGCGCCAGGGCTCGCAGGACCTTGCCGTCCAGCTGGACGCTCTCTTCGCTCATGAGGCCCACTCTAGAACTGCAAAGCGTCTTTGCAAAGAGAGTTTGCAAACTGTCTTTGCGGTCTTGTCCACAGCTCCCAAAGTTCTCTCTCCGGATCGCCCGTCGCGCGGCACCTTGTTCACGAGAGCAACAACCCACGAGACCTGGAGGAAGAACCATGCTGCGCGTGATGCTCGAGGACGCTGATTACTGCGATGTCCCCGCTGACCTGATGACCTTCGACGACGGTGTGGTCGTCTTCTGGCGCGAGGGGGAGGAGGTCGGCCGGCACCGGCAGCGCCGGATCCGCTCGCTCGAGGTGATCAGCGCCCGCTCGATGACCCGCAAGATCGAGGAGGCCCGCAAGGCCCACCCGAACGCCTTCCGCGTCTGGACCGAGGACCAGGAGGAACTGCTCACGAAGCTGTGGCACGAGAAGGCGAGTCTCGACGAACTGGTCGTCGCCCTGGGCCGCCAGCCAGGCGGAATCGCCACCCGACTGAGAGCCCTCGGCCTGCTCGGGGAGGACGAGAAGATCAGCTGAGACGCGCGCCGGTGAGTCCCTTCTGTCACCCGTCCGGACGCTCGTCCCCGTCCGGCGTCTCCCACTCCGAACGAGACCCTTTTGTGACTCGAGGAAGCGGTCGGCGACAATGGCCCGATGCGTACCGAGCTGGAGCCGGTCTCGACCCCGGACATGGACCCGGAGGTCACGGACGACGAGTCCGGACCACTGGGAGCGATCCGGGGTGCCCTGCTCGGCCGGGAGAGCCTCGTGCGCGCGATCGGATCCGGGCGGCGGCGGGGTGCGGAAACACCGACGTACCACCGGGTCGAGTTGCGGTACGTCGACCTCAAGGGCGGCCGTCACCTGCAGGTCACCGAGTTCGACGAGCGGCAGTCGCACACTCGGAACGCGCCCGCCGACAGCGCGGAGGCGGGAGCGGTCGTCGACGAGCTGCTGCGCGCGCCGTACGGGAACTGGCACGTCGAGACGACCGGCGAGACGCTGCGCCTGCGGTACACCAAGAAGGGCAAGCTGCTGCTGCACCGCGAGCAGGAGAGCCGCGAGCAGTGGACCGATCACGACCGGACCAAGCAGCGGGTGCTGGACCCGGCCGCGCCGTTCCTGGTCGAGCTCGGGATCAGCGACCACCACGGCAAGGTCAAGCCGTCGCGGCAGTCGAAGTACAAGCAGATCGAGGAGTTCTGCAAGCTGCTCGCGCCGGCCCTCGACGAGGCGATCGCGGCGGGCCGGATCGCGACCGGCCGGCCGATGCAGGTGGTCGACCTGGGCTGCGGCAACGCGTACCTGACGCTCGCGGCGTACCACCTGCTCACGGCAGCCGGCCACGACGTGCGGATGACCGGGATCGACCACAACCCGGCGGCCCGCGCCCGCAACACCAAGCGGGTCGCGGCGCTCGGCTGGCAGGACCACCTGCAGTTCGTCGACGCGACCATCGCGGACGCGTCGCTGGAGGTCCGGCCGGACGTCGTACTGGCTCTGCACGCCTGCGACACGGCGACCGACGACGCGCTCGCCCGGGCGGTCGGCTGGGAGGCGCCGCTGATTCTCGCGGCACCTTGCTGCCACCACGACATCCAGAAGCAGCTGAAGAGCGTCGTACCACCGGCGCCTTATGCCTTGATGACGAGGTATGGCATCGTTCGGGAGCGGCTCGCCGACATGCTGACGGACTCGTTGCGTGCGGCGGTGCTGCGCCAGATCGGCTACCGGGTGGAGGTGGTGCAGTTCGTGGACAGTGAGCACACGCCGCGGAACCTGCTGCTGCGCGCCGCCCGGACCGGAGCGACCGCGGGACCTGAGGTCCGGGCGGAGTACGAGGAGCTCGTCGGCGCGTGGCAGGTCACGCCACGCCTGGCGACGCTGGTCCAGGATCTCGACCGCGAGGCGGTGTCGTGAGCTTGCTGCGCACAGTCCTGACCGTGACGGCAGCGAGCCTGCTCAGCCTGACCGGCACGGCGATCTCCGCCCACGCGGACACCGCGACGACCGCGACCGCCGCCCGCTCGGCGAGTACTGGCTTCGCCCTTGCCGGTGCCGCGGCCGCCCCGCGCGGGTTAGTTGCCCCCGCGGCCGGTTCCTCGCTCGAGGCGGATCCGCCGCCGGCGCCGAAGAAGCGGTTCACGATCAAGGACGACCGGGTGGACCAGTCCTCGGGGCTGGCCCGGAGCCAGAACTACGAAGGCATCTGGTGGACGGTCAACGACTCCGGTGAGAACCCGGAGGTGATCGGCGTCGACGGCGAGGGCAAGGTCCGCGCGGTGCTCGGCCTGAAGACGAAGGTGACCGACGTCGAGGCGATCGCGGTCGACAAGAGCGGCACGATCTACATCGCCGACATCGGCGACAACAAGAAGAACCGCGACATGGTCGAGGTCTTCACGATCCCCGAGCCGAGCAACCTCGAGGACAGCGAGAGCGTGAAGTTCCACCGCTACGACTTCGAGTACCCCGACGGCGCGCACGACGCCGAGACGCTGCTGATCGACCCCGAGTCCCGCCGCCTGTTCTTCGTCACCAAGGTCACCTCCGGCAAGGCCGGCATCTACGCCGCCCCCGAGCAGGCCTCCCGCGAAGGCACCAACGAACTGAGCAAGATCGCCGACGCCCCCGCCGGCGTCACCGACGGCGTCTTCGTCCCCGACGGCAGCATGGCCGTCCTGCGCAGCATGACCGACGTCGCAACGGTCGAGTGGTCCGACGAGCCGAACGTCATCGCCCGCGCCACCACCCCCACCGCCCAAGGCGAGTCGATCGCCCTCAGCGACTCCGGCAACTCGATCCTGATCGGCAGCAAGACCTCAGCCGTGTACGACGTAGCCGTCCCGTCCCGCAAACCGGCCGCGAACCCCACCACACCCAAACCAACCACCACCCCCGCAGCCGACGCAGCCGACTCCGGCACCACCAAGAAATCCCACAACCTCCGCTGGATCCTCATCGGCGCCGCGGTCTTCGCCATCATCATCACCTTCTTCACCTTCCCCCCAGGCCGCCGAGAACGCCTCGACCGCATGGCCGAAAACGCCCGCCTCACCGGCCAACCCCCACCAGACCCCCACGGCCGCCGCCGCGCCGTCTGACCCCACCCCACGGCCACACCTGCCGCCGAACGCGAGACCGCCCGCGGCCCCGCCTGCCGCCGAACGCGTGACCGCCCGCGGCCCCGCCTGCCGCCGAACGCGTGACCGCCCCACGGCCCCGCTTGCCGCGGAGTGAACTGGCCCGCTCCCGCGGCCTGGACTGTCGCTGCACCGCCTGATGCGCTCGCGGCCCTTCCCGCCGCGCCGCCTGATCCACCCCACAGCCCGGGACGCCGCACGCCACGCCCCCGGCCGCCGCCGAGCCGTCTGACCCACCCCACGGCCCCGGCTGCCGCCGCGCCGCCTGACCGCTTGGTTCGTCACTGCGCCCTGGTCGTAACGCTGCCAGCGCCTGCGCCACCGATCACCCTGCCGCGGGCCCTTCCCGCCGTGCCCACCCTCCTAACGACCGCCGCCCGCGAAGCGTGTGCGACTCCGCGCCCAGCTTCACCGAGCCCACGCGCCCGGCAGAGCACCCGCCCAGCCGTCGGCTCGCTCATCCTCATGCCGCAGCCGCTGCGGGCACGCGCCCCTGCCCGGGCCAAGCCCGCGCGGCTGCCTGGGAGTGGTCGGCCGGGACTGCGGCAGCCGCGACGTGACCAGCAGGTTGGTCGACGGTCGGCTACCGCGAGTACCGCGTCGTCGTCGCCAGCGGGCCCGCTCCCGGCGGCACTCCGCGCTTCGCGGCGCGACACCGAGTTGTTGGTCAGCCTTGGGACTGATCGGCTGCGATGATGCCGCATGCGTTGGTGGCGTCGTGAGTCCTCCCGGCAGTTGTTGTCGATGCCGGCGGCGTTGTTGTGTCTGTTGGTTCCGGGCGACACGTTGGTGAGGGTTCTGGCGGCCTGGGACATGTATGCCTGCGGCTACCTGCTGCTGACCTGGCTCGCCTACCGCGGGTCGGACGCGGCGGCGCTGCGAGCGTTGGCGCTGGCGTCGCGGAAGCGGCGGTTGACCGATCGGCTGTACGCGACGTCGCCGGAGCAACTCTCTCAAGGGGCCGCGGCGGTCGCGCTGGTCGCGACCGTCATCGCGATGCCGCAGGCGCGGGACCTCGGAGCCCCGGCGGCTCTCGTCGTCGGGATCTGTGTCGTCGCTGTCCTGGGCAGTTGGCTGTCGCTGCACACCGGCTTCGCCATCGCGTACGTGAGCGCGTACGTCGAGGACGGCGGACTGGAGTTCCCCGGCGACGACGAGCCGGGACTGGTCGACTTCGCCTACTTCGCGGTCGCCGTCGGCACCACGTTCGGCACCACCGACGTCACCGTCACCAAGTCCCGCATGCGCCGCCAGGTGCTCGCGCATGGCGTACTGGCGTTCTTCTTCAACACCCTCATCCTCGCCGTCGCCATCACCATCGTCACCTCCTACATCGCGGCCTGATCCTCGGTCGGGGTTGGTCACCGACGTGCACCACCGTCCAACCCCGCCCGGTGCGGCGGTCTGCGACGGCGGTGAGCGTGGCGGCGGATCAGAGGAGGGCTTGGACGGTGGTGGGCGTCGGTCCTCGGCCTGCCAGGGATCCGGCGGCCGGGGGCGGTGGGGCGCAGTGCGCGCCGGTGAGGAGCGCACCCGCGCGCAGCTCGAACGGCTCGGTGACGGTCGCCGAGACCGTGGCGTCGATCTGGATCGGCAGGCGGCGGGTCGACGCGTCGCTCGACCGGCGGCTGAGCACGTTCTCCAATGGAGCGAGTCCGTCGGCGCCGACAACCAGGTCCGCCTGCCAGACGTGGGAGCGGCCGCGTCCGCCTGGTGACCTGGGGGAGCGGCCGCGTCGGCCCGCCAGACGTGGGGAGCGCCGCGTTCGGCTGTCAGCGGGAAAGCGAGAAGCCCCCGACCGCGTGGTCGGGGGCTTCTCGGCGTACGGGTCAGCGCAGGGCGTCGACGGTGAAGTCGATGGCCTGGGTGAGCTTCTCGACGTCGTCGGGGTCGACGGCGGGGAACATCGCGACGCGGAGCTGGTTGCGGCCGAGCTTGCGGTACGGCTCGGTGTCGACGATGCCGTTGGCGCGCAGGGTCTTGGCGACCGCGGCGGCGTCGATGGAGTCGTCGAGGTCGATGGTGCCGATCACCAGCGAGCGGGCGTCGGCGTCCTCGACGTACGGCGTCGCGTAGTCGGACTTCTCGGCCCAGGTGTACAGCCGGTTGCTGGAGTCGGTCGTGCGGGCGACGCTCCACTCGAGGCCACCCTGGCTGTTGATCCAGTCGGTCTGCTCGGCCATCAGGAACAGCGTGGACAGCGACGGCGTGTTGTACGTCTGGTTCTTGCTGGAGTTGTCGATCGCGGTGGCGAGGTCCAGGAACGCCGGGATCCAGCGGCCGCTCGCGGTGATCTCCTCGACTCGCGCCAGCGCGGCGGGGGACAGGATCGCGATCCACAGGCCGCCGTCGGAGGCGAAGCACTTCTGCGGGGCGAAGTAGTACGCGTCGACCTCGTTCAGGTCGACCGGCAGACCGCCGGCGCCGGAGGTCGCGTCGATGGCGACCAGCGCGCCCTCGTCGGCACCCTCGACCCGCTTGACCGGCGCCATGACGCCGGTGGAGGTCTCGTTGTGCGGCCAGGCGTACAGGTCGACGCCGGCCTCGGCGACCGCCACCGGGCGGGTGCCCGGGTCGGCCTTGATGACCGACGGCTCACCCAGGTGCGGGGCCTGCTGGGACGCCTTGGCGAACTTCGAGGAGAACTCACCGAAGCTCAGGTGCTGGCTCCTCTCCCGGATCAGCGCGAAGGTCGCGATGTCCCAGAACGCGGTCGAACCGCCGTTGCCGAGCACCACCTGGTACCCGTCGGGCAGGTTGAACAGGTCGGCGACGCCGTCCTGGACGCGCTTGACCAGGTTCTTCACCGGGGCCTGGCGGTGCGAGGTGCCGAGCAGCTTCGCACCCTCGGTCGCCAGCGCGGCGACAGCCTCGGGCCGAACCTTCGACGGCCCGGCGCCGAACCGTCCGTCAGCGGGCTTGAGCTCTGCGGGAATGACAATGTCGCTGGTCACCAGCGGTGTCCCTTCGTCGTCTGGCTGGTTCCTCGCCGACGACGCTGTCAGCACTCTCCAGTCTTCCACACCCGCGACACGCCCCTCCACCGACCCCAAATCCCGGACACCGCAGAACACATCATGTGAGGGCTCGCCGCCCTAGAGTTGCTGGATGGTGTTCTTCGGTGGGCTGCTGGCGTTGATCGGCTTGGTCACTCTGCTGTTCCGGGACAGTGACCTGGCCGGTGTGCCCGCGGTCGGGGTCGGGGTCGGCTTCCTGCTGGTGGGAGCGGCGGCGGTCGGGCTCGGGCTGTGGCGGAAGAAGCTGGTACGGCGCCGCCGGCGCGAGCGGGGTGAGCCGGAGCCGGTGGGGGACGTGTTCGAGCGGGCGAAGGCGTTGCCGCGGTTGATCCGGGCGGCGCGCCGGGGCGAGTACCCCGGGCTGCCGACCAGCCGGATGGCGCTGTGGGGGTTCGCCGTGCTCTACCTGGTGTCGCCGATCGACGTACTGCCTGAGCTGTTGCCGATCATCGGGATTGCCGACGACGCTGGTGTTGCCGCGTGGTTGTTCACCAGCGTGTCGACGGCTGCGGGGCTGTACCTGCGGCACGAGCGGGATCAGCAGAAGGGCCTGCGTCCCTGACCTACTCGTGCTTGCGGCTGATTGACTCGGTTCCGGTCAGTACGGCGACTGGTCCGTCGTCCGTTTCGGTCCACTCGCCGCAGGCGCCGCCGCCTTCGGAGACGCCCAGCTCCAGCGCCGTACCGTCCATCCGTAGTGCCGGGTGGTAGTACTCGGCTACTGCCTCGGCCTCGCCCTGGATGTAGTGGCCGATCAGTGCGCGGCGAAAGCGGTCCTCGGTGACGTTCGGGGCGCTGCCGTGGACGAGTGCGCCGTGGAAGAACAGCACGTCGCCGGGCTCCATCTCGACCGGTACGGCGGCGTCCGGCGCGGGCAGCGGCACGGTGATGTCGGTGAAGCTGACCTTCGTGTCGGCCTTCTCCGTGCACAGGATCGGCCAGCGGTGGCTCCCGGGGACGACCTGCAGGCACCCGTTCGCGACGTCGACCTTGTCCAGTGCCATCCACGCGGCCACGCACGTGCCCGGCTCGGCCTTCAGGTAGAAGTTGTCCTGGTGCAGCGCCTGCCCGCGTGAGCCCGGCGGCTTGAAGTAGATCATCGTCTGCACGGCGTACGGCGAACGCCCGAGGATCGCGGTCATCACCTGGTCGAGGCGGGCGTCGATCATCCACTCCAGCGAGAGCTCGTCCCAGCGGTGCATCTGCGCCATCCGCGGGTACCGCTTGAGCGGGTCGCGGGCGCCGGCCTCGACGCCGACGAGGTCGTTGGCGTACCGGTCGCGTTTGCGCAGCACCATGTAGTGCTCGCGCAGCTGCTCGACCTCCGCGGCGCCGAACAGTCCGCGGGCCATCGTGTACCCGTCGCGCTCGAACTCGTCCTTGAACGAATCGCTCATCCCAACCTCCTCGGTTGCCTCTAGTCTGTAAGCCGACAAAGCGAACGGCGATGCACGAACGACGCAAGAGGTTGAACTTTTGACGCAAGCGAGTAGGCCGGGCGCACGCGGAGCTCAGCGCTCTGCCGGGGTGACCACAACCAGTGCACCGAGGCGGCTTCGATGGTGACGAGCCAGCAGGAGCCCCGGTGGCGCACGCCGCCGATCGGGCTCAGGAGCAGCGTGCGGCTGCTCTCGCCGCCGACGTTCTGGCGGTGCGAGCCGGGGTGGACGTGGGTGTCGCCGCCGCTCGGGGATCACCTGCTGTGGTGCGTGCTGGACGGGATCGGCCGGCTCGAGCTGGACGGGCGGGTGAAGGAGCTGACGCCGGGGAGCTGCGCGGTGTTCGCGCCGGGCGACGCGCCGACCGCAGGCCACGATCCGAAGCGGCGGCTTCTGGTGTTCGGGATGCACTTCGAGCCGGAGTCCGGCGAGGCGCGATCTGGTGACGGGCTAGCCGGGGAGCGGCGGCCGGCTTGGCGTACGGCGGATGTCGTGCCGGCGACGCGGTGGGGTGAGGTGCAGGATCGCGTGCTGCTCGGCGCGCTGGCCAAGGCGGCGGACACGGCGTACCGGCGGCAGGACGCGTTGGGTGCCCGGCAGGCGGAACTTTGCCTGGAGCAACTACTCGCGATGGTGTGGGAAGCCGCGCACGACACCGGCCGAACCACAACGGACCAGGCGGTCGACGACGTGGCGCAGGCGATTCGCCAGGACCCCGGAAGGGACTGGTCGGTCGCGGAGATGGCGCAGGAGGCCGCGCTGTCCCGCGCGCAGTTCACCCGCCGGTTCGTCGCCCAGCACGGGCGAGCGCCTGCCCAGTTCCTGATCCAGGCCCGGATCGACCGCGCGCACCAGTTGCTCAAAGAGAGCGGGATGACAGTCACCCAGACCGCCGCGGCCCTGGGCTACACAGATGTTCCGTACTTCAGCAGACAGTACAAACAACGCACCGGCCGGTCGCCGAGTGACGACCGACCGGTGCGATGAACCTCAGGCCCAGCTGTTCTTCCAGCCTTCGATTTCTGTGGCGGGGCGGGTGGCGGGGCCGGAGTAGATCGCGGACGGGCGGATCAGGCGGCCGGTGCGCTTCTGTTCCAGGACGTGGGCGCTCCAGCCTGCGGTCCGCGCGCAGGTGAACATCGACGTGAACATGTGCGGCGGGACCTCGGCGAAGTCCAGGACGATCGCGGCCCAGAACTCGACGTTGGTCTCGAGGACGCGGTCGGGGCGGCGTTCGCGGAGTTCGGCGAGGGCGGCCTTCTCCAGGGCCTCGGCGACCTCGTAGCGCGGGGCGTCGAGTTCGCGCGCCGTGCGGCGGAGGACGCGGGCGCGGGGGTCCTCGGCGCGGTAGACGCGGTGGCCGAAGCCCATCAGGCGTTCGCCGCCGTCGAGCAGGCCCTTGACGTACGCGCGGGCGTCGCCGCTCTTCTCGACGCCCTCGATCATCGTCAGGACCCGGGCCGGCGCGCCGCCGTGCAGGGGGCCGGACATCGCGCCGACCGCGCCGGACAACGCAGCGGCCACGTCCGCACCAGTGGACGCGATCACGCGGGCGGTGAAGGTCGAGGCGTTCATGCCGTGCTCGGCGGCCGACGTCCAGTACGCGTCGACGGCCTTGACGTGCTTGGGGTCGGGCTCGCCGCGCCAGCGGATCATGAACCGCTCGGTGATCGTGGTGGCCTTGTCGACCTCGCGCTGCGGGACCATCGGCTGGCCGATGCCGCGGGCGGCCTGGGCGACGTACGACAGCGCCATCACCGCGGCGCGGGACAGGTCGTCGCGGGCCTGGACGTCGTCGATGTCGTACAGCGGCCGCACGCCCCAGGCGGGGGCGAGCATCGCCAGCGCGGACTGGACGTCGACGCGGACGTCACCGGTGTGCACCGGCAGCGGGAACGGCTCGGCCGGCGGCAGGCCGGGCGTGAAGGTACCGTCGACCAGCAGGCCCCAGACGTTCTCGAACGGCACCCGGCCGACCAGATCCTCGATGTCGACGCCGCGGTACCGCAGTGCCGACCCTTCCTTGTCCGGCTCGGCGATCTGAGTGTCGAACGCGACGACTCCCTCGAGGCCGTGCTGGACTTCGGTCTTCGGATCTGACATCAGCCTGTGACTCCTTTGTCTCGTGAGGCGCTCCGGCAGCATAGTTCGCCGCCTCGCCGCGCGGACAGATCTGTGACCGGTTCGGCGCCTAGGCTCGACAGATGAACCCGAAAGCACTGATCGGCGTCGTGGCCGGCGTCCTGCTCGGCTGGTTGACGGTGGCGCTCGGCTCGTACGCCGGGACCGAGCTGTACACGCGGCGGCTGCAGCGGTTCGACGACGCGGCGTCCGAGACGCTGCCCTGGCTGGTGCTGCTGGTCGTCATCGGGCTGGTGCTCGGCGGGCTGATGTCGATCCGCTCTTTCGGCGCGGGCGTGATGGCCGGGGCGGGGCTGCTGATGACGGTCGCCGCGACGGCGATCCAGGTGCTGCCGATCAGGTCGGTGATCGACGTGATCAAGCTGTTCGAGCTGCCGGGCGTGCGATACCGCGGGGGAGGAGGTCTGCTGCTGGTGGACGGCGCACTGGTGGTGCTCGGGATCGTGCTGCTGGTGGTCGGCGTACGGCGAATGGTGACCGACTCCAAGCGGGAGATGCCGCGGGCCTACCTGGACAGCAACGCCCGGCCGGGTCTCCACCCGGGCCAGTACCACCCAGGCCAGCAGCCGCAGGGCCAGTACCACCCCGGGCAGCAGCCACCGAGCCAGTACCAGCCCGGCCAGTACCAGCCCGGCCAGCAGCCGGGCCAGCGCCCCGGCCAGCATCCGGGCAACACCTTCCCCGGCTCCCAGGACCGCCCGCACTAGGCTCAGCGGTGTGGACCTAGCAGAGATGCGGCAGACCTACGGACTCGGTGAACTGCTCGAGGACCAGGTCGACGCCGATCCGATCAAGCAGTTCGGGCTCTGGCTCGCCCAGGCGACCGAGGCCGGCCTGGCCGAGCCCAACGCGATGGTGCTCGCCACCGTCAACGCCGAGGGCCGTCCGTCGGCCCGGACCGTGCTGCTGAAGGGCCTGGACGAGCGCGGCTTCGCCTTCTACACCAACCAGCAGTCCCGCAAGGGCGACGACCTCGCCGCCAACCCGGCCTGCGCGCTGGTCTTCCCGTGGCACGCGATGGAACGCCAGGTCCGTGTCGAGGGCACCGCGACCAAGCTCCCGGCCGAAGAGGTCGACGCGTACTTCGCCAGCCGCCCGCGCGGCTCGCAGCTGGGTGCCTGGGCCTCGCAGCAGTCCCAGCCGGTCGAGTCCCGCGAGGAGCTGGACCTGCAGTACACGTCGTACGAACGGCAGTGGCCCGAGGGCACCGAGATCGCCACCCCGTACTTCTGGGGCGGCTACCGGATCGAGCCGACCGTCTTCGAGTTCTGGCAGGGCCGGACCGGTCGCCTGCACGACCGGCTGGCCTACCGCCGCAAGGGGACTACTTGGGAGTTGCTCCGGCTCCAACCGTGACCCTCGGTTGTTCCGCCGGCTCCTCCCGGAACCCGTGCCGCTGCCACCACCGCGCCAGCGGCGCCGGCGCCCACCAGTTCGCCTTGCCCAGCAGGCGCATCGTCGCCGGCACCAGCAACGCCCGTACGACGGTCGCGTCCAGCAGGATCGCGATCACCAGCCCGACGCCGATCATCTTCACGAACACGATGCCCGACGTCGCGAACGCGCCGACCACGATGATCAGCAGCAACGCGGCGCTCGTGATGATCCCGCCGGTCCGCTGCAGCCCGAGTGCGACCGCCTGCGTGTTGTCGCCGGTCCGGTCGTACTCCTCGCGGATCCGGCTGAGCAGGAACACCTCGTAGTCCATCGACAGCCCGAACAGTACGGCGAACAGCAGCACCGGGTTCGTCGCGTCGAGGAACCCCGCCGGCGTGAAGTCCAGCAACCCCGACAGGTTCCCGTCCTGGAAGATCCACACCATCGCCCCGAACGACGCCGACAGCGACAGCACGTTCATCAGCAGCGCCTTGGCCGGCAGCACCAAGGAGCCGAAGGCAACGAACAGCAGCACGAACGTGATCAGCACGATGAACCCGGCCATCCACGGCGCCCGTTCGGCCAGTACGTCGAGCAGATCCACCAGCGAGGCCGTCTCACCACCGACCTCCACCGAGGTCCCCGGCGGCGCCGCAACAGCCCGCACCCCGTGCACCACGTCCCGAGCCGGCAACTCCTGCGCCGTGTAGTGCGTGTGCACCACCACCGACGCGACGCCCTCGGCATAACCGCCGACCCGAACGCTCTCCACAGCGGCGACCCGCTGCAACTCAGCGACATAACCGGCCAAGGCGCGAGCCGGATCAGCAGGCGGCGAAGCAAACCGCACAGCCACCAGTACGTCGGACCCGCCCGCCCCCGCGAAGTCCCGCTGCAACGTCTCCGTCACCTCGCGGCTCGAAGCGCCGTCCGGCAACGCCCGGTGATCCACCCCGCCCAGTTGCGCCTGCAGGAAGGGAATCCCGAGCACCAGCATCAACGGCACCAGTACGACGACGTACCGCACCGGACGCCGCATCACGTTCTGAGCCAGCCGGTACCAGGCGCCGTGGCCCGATCCACCAGAACGCTGACGGAACAGCCGCAGCTTGTTCACCCGATGCCCGAGTACGCCGAGCAACGCGGGCAACGCCGTCAGCGCGGCGATCATCGCGACCGCGACGGCCGCCGCGCCGCCGTACGCCATCGAGCGCAGGAACATCACCGGGAACAGCACCAGGCTCGAGATCGCCACTCCCACAGTGATCCCGGAGAACGCGACCGTCCGCCCGGCCGTGCCCATCGTCCGGACCAGCGCCGCCTCGACATCGTCCCCGGCGGCCAGTTGCTCGCGGAACCGCGTCACCACGAACAACGCGTAGTCGATCGCGAGCCCGAACCCGATCATCGTCACGATGTTGATCGAGAACACCGACACGTCGGTGACCAGGCTCAGCCCGCGCAGCACGACGAACGCCCCGAGGATCGACAGCCCGCCGACGAACAGCGGCAGGCTCGCCGCGACCAGCCCGCCGAAGACCACCACGAGCAGCACCAGCACGATCGGCAGCGAGATCGTCTCGGCCTGGACGATGTCGTGCTCGGTCTGCGTGTTCACCTCGTCGAAGACCGCGGTCTCGCCGCCGACCTGTACGTCCAGTCCGGCCGGCGCCGCCCGGACCGCGTCGGCGACCTTGTGGAACGACTCGAGTCGCTGCTCGGGATCGGCCCCGGCCAGCGTCAGTACGGCGTACGTCGTGCGTTGGTCCGAAGCCACGAAGGCGGGCGAACGCGTCGACCAGTACGTCGCACTGCTGACCACGTCCTCGCGCGGCAGACCGTTCAGATGCTTCTCGACGCTCTGCCGGTACGCCGGATCAGCCACCGTCAGCTCGGAACTGCGGTAGAGCACGATCACGTCGGTCCCGGTCCGGCCGACGGTCTGCTCGATCGTCTTCACCGCCCGGGCCGCCTCGGTGTTCGGCGCCTCGAACCCGCCGTTGGCCAGCGAGCCGAAGACGCCCGTGCCCCAGACCAGGGCGGCCAGCACGAACACGCCGGTCAGGGCGAGGATCAGGCGGCGGCGCCGATACGTGAACCGTCCGAGCGTCTCGAACACAGGACCCCTCCCGAGGGCGTACATTGAACAGTGGTCGCGATGGTGAACACCGTTAACTGTTAACGGTGTTCACCACCTTGTCAAGGGAGATGGGTGTGGAAACGAGACGGGACCGCCAGCGCGCGGCGACGGTCGCCGAGATCAAGGCGGCCGCCCGCAAGCTGCTGGTCGCCGGCGGCGCGAGTGCGGTCGGTCTGCGCGCGGTCGCCCGCGAGCTCGGCCTCAGCGCGCCGGCCCTCTACCGGTACTTCGCCAGCCACGAGGACCTGATCTCCGCCGTCGTCGCCGACCTGTACGACGAGCTGACGGCGTACCTGATCGCCGAACGGGACACGAGCGGCGACCTGGGCGAGCAACTGTTCCTGGTCGCGGGCGGGCTCCGGATTTGGGCGCTCGAGCACCCGGCCGAGTTCGGGCTGTTGTTCGGGGCGCCGGTCCCGAACCCGGGCGCCGACGACCACGAGCTGACGCCGGGCCATCAGGCGGCGATGCGGTTCGGGGCCGTGTTCAAGGACCTGGTCGCGAAGGTCTATCGGCAGCAGCCGTTCCCCAGCCCGCCGGAGGAGCTGCTTGGTCCGGAGCTGGTCGAGCAGTTGGGCCAGAAGTCGGAGTTCTTCGACGGCATGCCGCCGGGCGCGGTCTACCTGTCGCTGACGTACTGGACCAGGCTGTACGGCCTGATCTGCATGGAGGTCTTCGGCCAGCTGCACTGGGCGTTGGACGACGCCGGCGCCTACTTCGACGCGCAGCTACGGGAGATCGGCGAAGCCCTGGGGCTGGACTGCCCGCCCGCAGAATAAAAAGACCCGCAGACGCTTCCATCGACACGACCGGGTGGCCGAACGCTGGGCCAGGCGGACTTTCCTGGCTGTCTGCGGGTCCGGTGGCAGGCGTTGAATTGCCTGACCACATAGCCCACCTACTGCTAGTGGTTGACGGTCAGACCGCCGCCACCTCACGAGTCCGATTGCACATCATGCAAGGACCACCTCCCTTCGCGTGTACTCAGAACCTACGTCGCGACCAGGGCGCGTTCAACCAGTTTTCGCCGACAGATGAACGCGGTTCGTGGTCCCATATGAGGCATGGTGTTCAGGCTCGGATTGCCCGTACTGATCCTGCTTGTCGGAACCGCCTGGTTCGCGTGGGCGTCGTACCGGCGGGCCACCCTCGCGGAGCGGTCCGTGATCGAACTGACCGGTGAGACCAAGGCGCTGGTGCAGGAGGTCCGGGCGCTCGAGAAGGCGGTCGCGGCGGCGGAGCAGGGCCTGCGTACGCTCAGCTCCCACCCGTCGGTGCCGCGTGATGTCGCGGTCACCGCAGACCTGACGCTCGCCGACATCCGGCGGCTGACCGAACGCAAGGAGCTCGACACCTGATGGCCAAGCTGGGGACCACCACCGTCACGAAGAAGGGCGGCGTCGCGGGCAAGCTGATCGGCGGGGGCGTCGTCCTCGTGCTGCTGATCATCGTGCTGGCCAACCTGTTCAACTTCGCCGACACCGACGCGAACAAGATCGGCCTGCACTACGGCGGCGGAGTGGTCGAGGACAAGAAGTTCAAGTCGATCATCCCGCCGGGCGCGACCAACCAGCTGATCGGTCCCGGCGACACGGTCTACAGCTACCCGATCGACCAGCGGTCGTACATCATCGGCGGCGCCGGAGCCGACACCGACAACGCCGACGAGGTCACCGTCGTCAGCAAGGACAACGTCCGGCTCGGTGTCCGGGTCCAGGTGTACTTCACGCTGAACCGTGAGGAGGCCGTGCTGCAGTCGTTCCACGAGCGGATCGGCCTGAAGACCGAGGCGTACGAGGACAGCGGCTGGAACGACATGCTGCAGTCCTACTTCCGCCCGCAGATCGACCGGGCGCTGGCCGCGGTCGGCACGAACTACAACTGGGCCGAGCTCTACAACAACGAGGCGAAGAAGTCCGCCTTCCAGACCGCCGCGGCCAAGGAGTTCACCCGGTTGCTGCCGGCCGCGGTCGGTGGCGACTACTTCTGCGGCCCGTCGTACACGGGCAACAACGCGTGCGGCGAGCTGTCGTTCACGATCCAGAAGCCGAACCCGCTGGACAAGGGGATCATCGACGGGCTGGAGGCCAAGCAGCGCGCCGAGCTGGCCAAGCAGGCCCAGGAGCAGAAGAACCAGCAGGTCAACGTCGAGCTGCAGTCGGTCAGGCAGCAGGTCGCGATGCTGGGTTCGAACGGCTACCTGCTGAAAACCGCGATCGAGTCGGGCAAGATCCAGTTCATGGTGATCCCGCAGAACGGCAACATCAGCCTCCCGGTGCCGACGACGACCACGCAGACCCCGCGCTGATCCGATGTCCGCGCTGCCGTCCCACCTCGAGCTCGTCCAGGGCGTCGTCCTGCCGAAACCGGTCGGTGCGGATCCCGTCCTGGACTTCCTCAACACCCGCTCGGACTGGACCGACCGCGGGCCGGCCCGCACGGAGTGGCTGACCAGCTTCGAGACGCTCGTGATCTGGACGGGGTACGTCGGCCTGCTCTCCGACGCCGGAGTCTTCCGGCTGATCGAGCAGGCCGCCGGCCGCCCGACCGACGCGGCCCGGCGGTTCGAGGCGGCGCTGGAGTTCAGAGCCGACCTGTACGACGTACTGACCGACTCGACCGCGACGTCGTCGTTCGCCGCGGTGGAGCGGGTGATCGCCCGCGCCACCGCGCACCGGCGGCTCCTGCCGATGCCGACCCTGCACGGCCTGAGCGCCAACTGGGACCTGCCGGAGGATCTCAACCTCCCGCTGGATCACCTGGCCCTGCTGGCCGCCGACCTGCTCACCGGCACGTCGCGGGCCTACGTCCGGCGTTGTCCGGGGGACGCCTGCGGCTGGCTCTTCCTTGACGCCCGCGGCCGCCGCCGGTGGTGCTCGATGGCGACCTGCGGCAACCGCGCCAAGGTCCGGGCCCACGCCGCTCGCACTCGCTAGGGACGCCCGTACGTCTCCAGCAGACGCAGCCAGATCTCGTTCACCGTCGGGTACGCCGGTACGGCGTGCCACAGGCGGTCCAGCGGGATCTCGCCGACCACCGCGAACGTCGCCGCCTGCAGGAGATCGCTGACCTCCGGCCCGACGAACGTGACGCCGAGAACCACCTTGCGGTCCTCGTCCACGATCATCCGCGCCTTGCCCTTGTAGCCGTCCTGCCGGACGCTCGCGCCGGCCACGTTGCCGATCTCGTAGTCGACCGTCCGGGTGTTGTACCCGGCCTCGCGCGCGGTCTTCTCCGTGTGCCCGATCGACGCGACCTCGGGATCCGTGAACGTCACCTGCGGAACCGCCTCGTGGTCGGCCGTCGCGACGTGCGTGCCCCACGGCTTGTCCGACACCGGCTTGCCGTTCGCGCGGGCGGCGATCACGTCACCGGCCGCGCGGGCCTGGTACTTGCCCTGGTGGGTGAACAGCGCCCGGTGCGTCACGTCGCCCCCGGCGTACAGCCAGTCGAATCCCTCGACCAGCATCGTGTCGTCGACCTTGATCCAGTCACCGGGCGTCAGCCCGACCGTCTCCAGCCCGATGTCCTCGGTCCGCGGCTGCCGCCCGGTCGCGACCACGAGTTCGTCGGCCTCGATCGTCTTCCCGTCCGACGTCTCCACGGACACCGTGCCGTCGGCCCGCCGGACGCTCTTCGTCCCGGTCTCGGTCAGCACCGTCGCGCCGAGCTCGCGCAACGCGTCGCCGACCATCTCGCCCGCGAACGGCTCCAGCGTCGACAGCAGCTTGCCGCGCGCGATCACCGTGACCTCGGTGCCGAAGCCCGCGTACGCCGTGGCCATCTCGACCGCGACCGTGCCGCCGCCGATGATCACCATCCGGTCCGGCACGGACTTGGCGCTGGTGACCTCCCGGCTGGCCCACGGCTCGGACTCGTGCAGGCCGTCGATGTCCGGGATCACCGGGTCCGAGCCGGTCGACACCAGAACCGCGTGCCGCGCCGTGAGCACCGTCGTACCGCCGTCTGCTGCGGTCACCGTGACCTGCTTGACGCCGGACAGCCGCGCGTGGCCACGGACGAGCGTGATGCCGGCGCCGTCGACCCACTTGACCTGGCCGGCGTCGTCCCAGTTGCTGGCGAACGAGTTCCGCCGGTCGAGCACAGCCTGTACGTCGAGCTTGCCGGTCACGGCCTCAGCCGCGCCCCCGACGTGCTGCGCGGCCCGCAGGACCTGGCCCGATCGCAGCAGCGCCTTCGACGGCATACAGGCCCAGTACGAGCACTCGCCGCCGACCAGCTCGCTCTCGATCAGCGCGACCGTCAGCCCACCTTGCACCGCCCGATCCGCGGCGTTCTCGCCGACAGCTCCGGCGCCCAGCACGATCAGGTCGTAGTCCGTCGTCTCCATGGCTCCTGCATATCACCCGCCCGCGCCGCCGATCGGTAACTTCCGCCTGCCCACCCGCATCTAGTTCGTGACAGGTAATCCGTGGGAGGTGGTCCTGTGCGACGAGTCGCGCTGACAGTGGTGGCCGGGCTGGGACTGACGCTCGGTCCGGTGAGTCCGGCGGCGGCGCCAGCTGACCGCCGTACCGGGCAGCAACACGTTCACGATGACGTGGCACTCAGGACCTGACCCGATCGACCCGAACCCAGGAGACGCGCTCGACCTGCCGGTCGGCCCGTACGGCGGCCGCCCGCTGGCCTGGCAGGTGTCCCCGAACTTCGTGCTGACCGCTAGTTGAACAGCGCCGGGTCGACGGCGATCCAGGTGTGCCGGGCGCGGGCCAGGATCCGGCCGTCGGAGTCGTAGAGCGTGGTGGCGGTGAAGGTCTTGCGCCCGGACTCGCCGAGGTTGTGGCCCATGATCACGCAGGGCTCGCCCAGCTGCGGCTGCGCGTCGACGCAGGCGGTCATCTGGCCCAGCACGGAGGGCCGCCCGTCCAGGTCGATGCTCCAGCCGCCGGGGCAGTCGAGTGCCGCCCACAGGTGCACGGGCGCGACCAGGTCACCGTGGGCGTCGGCCAGCGAAGGCGCCGGCGTCCAGGTGCAGGCGGTCCGGCCGTCACCGAGCAGGCCGGGCCGCAGGCGCAGGCCGTCCTGGTTGTCCGGGCCGCAGGCGTAGCAGCCGGGGAACGGGTGGTTCTGCAGTCCCCGGTACGACGCTTCGGCGGCGCGCGCTTCGTCGTACTCGACGGGGTCGATCACCGAGTCGCCGAGGAGGTCGGCGGGCACGAGCTCGGCCTCCGCGACCACGGTGTCGCCGGGGGCCCGCAGGAACGCGCTGCCCGCGGCGGTGCTCAGGTCGAGGTCGGTCTCGAGCGGCGGCGGCATCCGCAGCGTGACCCGCGGGACGGAGTCGCCGGACCCAGCCAGGCGGGTGCCGAGCAGACCGGCCGTGTAGCCGCCGTTGGCAGACTTGTCCGGGCCCCGGAACCGCCGGTCGATCCGCAGCACCTCGTGCGTACTCATGCTCCCCGACCCTAACTCGCTGTCCGCCCTGTGGGACTGGGGGTCCCGGATCGGCCCGAATCGGGCCCGTGGATCTGCAAAGTGAAGGGTTTTCCCGCGTTCCGGCAGATTTACTGCTCCGACCACTCTCATTCAAACGTCCGTTTGAACTATGCTGACAACAGGCTACGGCGCGTGAGCAGGTGGGGTGCCTGCGCGAGCGGTGGCCGGGGGGAAGGAGAACTCTGTGGAAACACCACCCGTGGAATCGACCCGGGAACGGTTGCTCAACATTGCCGAGCAGCGGTTCGGCGAGGGCGGCTACGAAGGAACGTCACTGCGCGCGATCACGGTCGCCGCGGCGGCCAACATCGCGGCGGTGAACTACCACTTCGGCTCGAAGGAGGCCCTGCTCCGGGCCGCGGTGGCGCGCGCGATGGCACCGGTCAACACCGAACGGCGGCGCCGGCTCGACCAGCTGGAGGCGACCGGGCACCCGACCGCCGAGCAGCTGATCAGGGCTTTCATCGAGCCCGGGCTGGATCTCGTCCTGCGCCGGGGGGAGCGGGGCGCGATCGTGGCCCGGTTCATCGGCCGGGTCGCGTTCGACCCGAGCCGGCGGATCCGGGAGCTGTACGCCGCGGAGGCGGACCCGGTCGAGGCCCGCTACCTGGCAGCGTTGCAGGAGGCGTTGCCGAGAGCCGCGCCGGAATCGGTCGCGTTCGGCTACGTCAACATGCTCGGTCTGCTCGCGCTGCACCAGTCGCAGGCGCTGTCGCGAGCCCCGGGCACCGAGGACGTCGACGACGCCAGTAGGTTGGCCGAGAACCTGATCGCCTTCCTGGTGGCGGCTTTCGACCGCGGCCTGCGTGCCTGACCCGGCACACCGCGTACGACGGGCCCGTCGCAGCGCTCGAAGCGGCGGGCCACTGGACCAACTGGTCTGGCGAATCCTGTCCATCAACTGCTCACGGATGTTCGAACCCCTGGGTAACGCTGCATAATGGCGCTCCGTGGAGCCCTGTGAAGTCGTGGTTGCCGTCGATCTCGGTGGAACCCGGATGAAGTGCGGCCTGGTCGCCGCCGACGGTGCCGTGCTGCACCGGGAGACCAGGTCGACGCCCCGGGAGGCCGGTGCTCGTGCCGTACTCGACGCGCTGCTGCAAACCGTCGTCGAGCTGAGCCAGAAGGCGGCCGCCGACGGGCACCGCGTGCGCGCGGTCGGCGTCGTCGTACCGGGCATCATCGACGCCGAGCAGGGCACGGTCAGCGCCGAGAACCTGCTCTGGGTGAAGACCCCGGTCCGCGCCGAGATCCAGGCCGCGCTCGGCCCGGACTACCTGGTGTACCTCGCCCACGACGTGCGCGCCGGCGGCTACGCCGAGCTGCGCCAGGGCGCTCTGCGAGGCACCACGAACTCGCTCTTCCTCCCGCTCGGCACCGGCATCGCGGCCGCGATGGTGGTCGACGGCTCGCTGGTCAGCGGCGACGGGTACGCCGGAGAGCTCGGCCACACCCGGTTCGTCAACGGCGAGGCCGCCGAGCTGTGCGCCTGCGGCCAGTACGGCTGCCTGGAGACGGTCGCCTCCGCCGCCGCGCTTGCCCGCCGGTACGGCGCGCGCACGGGTCGCGTCGTCGACGGAGCCCGCGAGGTCCTGGAGCTGCTGGCCGAGGGCGATCCCGACGCCGCCATCGTGTGGCAGGAGGCGCTGACCGCGCTGATCGACGCGTTGGTGCTCTACACGACACTGATCGCGCCGACCCGGATCGCGATCGGCGGCGGACTGGTCGGTGCGGGCGAGACCCTGCTGGCGCCGTTGCGGGCCGGGGTGCACGAGCGGCTGACGTTCCAGCGCGAGCCGGAGATCGTCGCCGCGGAGCTCGGCGAGGAAGCCGGATGTCTCGGCGCCGCGCTGCTGGCCTGGGACCGAGTGACTGTGGACGAGAGCGGGGAGCAGACCGAATGACGACGTACAGGGTGGGCCGGCTGGTGACGCCGGACGACGTCCTGGAGAGCGCCTGGATCCAGATCGAGGACGGCGACATCATCGCCTTCGGCCGCCGGTCCGAGGGGATGCCGGCCGACGGGCTGCGGCCGCAGGACCTCGGCGACACCACGGTCGTGCCTGGGTTCGTCGACATCCACACCCACGGTGGCGGCGGTTCGACGTACTCGACGACCGATCCCGAGGAGGCGCGCAAGGTCGCGGCCTTCCACGCCGGGCACGGGACCACGACGACGATGGCCAGCCTGGTCACCGGGCCGCTCGACGAGCTCGTGTCGCAGACCGCGTGCCTGGCCGACCTGGTCACCGACGCCGTGATCGCGGGTGTCCACCTCGAGGGCCCGTTCCTGTCCGCGGCGCGCTGCGGCGCGCACGAGCCGACGTTGCTGCGCGACCCGGTCGAGGGCGACGTCGCCAAGGTGCTCAGCGACGCGGTGAAGATGGTGACGATCGCGCCGGAGCTGGAGCACGGGCTGGACGCGATCCGTCAGGTCGTCGACGCCGGCGTGGTCGCGGCGCTCGGGCACACCGACGCGACGTACGAGCAGATGATCGCCGGCGCGGACGCCGGGGCGACGGTCGCGACCCACATGTTCAACGGGATGCGGCCGTTCCACCACCGCGACCCCGGTCCGGTCGGTGCCGCGCTCAATGATCCGCGGCTGCTGCTCGAGGTGATCAACGACGGCATGCACCTGGACCCGCAGGTGGTTCGCGTCGCGCTGGCCGCGGCCGGGGTGAACCGGATCGCGCTGATCACCGACGCGATGGTGGCGACCGGAATGCCCAACGGGCGTTACCTGCTGGGCAGCCTCGAGGTCGATGTGAAGGACGGGCTGGCCACGCTCGCGCACGGCTCGCACTCGATCGCGGGCAGCACGCTGACGATGGATGTTGCCTACCGCAACGCTGTGAACGCCGGGGTCTCGCTGGTGGACGCGTCGCGGATGGCGTCGACCACTCCGGCCGAGGCGTTCGGCTGGTACAACGTCGGCGGCATCGAGACCGGCAAGCGGGCCGACCTGGTCGTGCTCGACGACGACTACACCGTCCAGAAGGTGATGCGCGGCGGCGAGTGGCTCGACCGCGAGTCCGCGGCCGACGAGCCCGCGGGCGCGGCCGGCTGATGATCGGGACCGTCACCCTCAACCTCGCGCTCGACGTCACGTACGCCGTCGACGAGCTCGTGGTCGGCGGCAGTCACCGGGTCGGCGACATCCGGATGCGGGCCGGAGGCAAGGGCGTGAACGTCGCCCGGGTCGCCGCGACGCTCGGCCACCAGGTGCTGGTGCTCGGTTTCGTCGGCGGAGTCACCGGCGAGCAGGTCGCCGAGGAACTCTTCGATTCGGGACTGACCTCGCTGCTCACCCCAATCAAAGGGGAGACTCGGCGAACGGTTGCCGTCGTCAACGGTGTCGACGGCGACGCGACGATCTTCAACGAGGCCGGGCCGTCGGTCGCCGCCGACGAGTGGCGGGCGCTGACCGAGCGGATGCCGTGGCAGCGCCTCGGCGTACTGGCCTGCTCGGGCAGCCTTCCGCCCGGTCTGCCCGCCAACGCGTACTCCGAGATCGCGACGCTCGCCTGGCAACGCGACGTACGGACGGTCATCGACACCGGTGGGCAGGCGTTGCTCGCGGCCGCCGAGGCCGGTGCTGTCGTTCGATCGAACGCCGCCGAGCTGCACGAAGCCCTCGGCGACGACATGACCGTCGAAGACGGCGCGCGTCGGCTGGTCGACTTCGGTGCCACCGCGGCCGTGATCACCGACGGCCCGCGCGGCATGGTCGCCGCGAGCCGGACCGGGGTCTGGCGCGCGGACCCGGTCGAGCGCGTGGCCGGAAACCCCACTGGTGCAGGGGATGCGTGCACCGCCGTCGTCGCCGCCGCGATCGCCGAGTCGGCCCAGCCCGACTGGCCGACGGTCCTCAAGTCCGCGGTGGCCGCGTCGGCCGCCGCCGTCCTCACACCGGTTGCCGGTGACATCGACCTTGCGGCGTACCGGCGGTGGCAGCCGCAGGTCGTCGTCCGATAGGAGAAGCTCATGCCGTTGGTGTCCGGAGCCGAGGTCGTGCTGGCCGCAGCCCAGGCGGGCCGTGGAGTCGGCGCGTTCAACGTGATCCAGCTGGAGCACGCGACCGCGCTGATCGCCGGGGCCGAGCAGGTCGGTGCGCCGGTGATCCTGCAGATCAGCGAGAACGCCGTGAAGTACCACGGCGCGCTCAAGCCGATCGGCGTCGCCACCCTGGCCGCCGCGGCCGCGTCGAGTGTGCCGGTCGTCGTGCACCTCGACCACGCGATGGATCGCGACCTGGTCACCGAGGCGGTGTCGCTCGGGTTCACCTCGGTGATGTTCGACGCGTCCAAGCTCGAGTACGCCGACAACGTCGCCGCGACCAGCGAGGTGACCGCGTTCTGCCACGAGCACGGCGTGTTCGTGGAGGCGGAGATCGGTGAGGTCGGCGGCAAGGACGGCGTGCACGCGCCGGGCGCCCGGACCCGGCCGGACGAGGCGCTCGCGTTCGCCGAGGCGACCGGCGTCGACGCGCTCGCGGTCGCCGTGGGGTCGTCGCACGCGATGACCGAGCGGACGGCCGAGCTAGACTTCGCGCTGATCGGTGAGCTGCGGGCCGCCGTACCGGTTCCCCTGGTGCTGCACGGTTCTTCCGGTGTCGCCGACGAGGACCTGACCCGCGCGGTCGAGGCCGGGATGACGAAGGTGAACATCGCGACGCACCTGAACAACGTGTTCACCGGCGTGGTCCGCGAGATCCTCGCCGAGCAGCCGAAGCTCGTCGACACCCGCAAGTACCTCGGCCCCGCCCGCGGTGCGGTCGGAGCCGAGGTCGCGCGCTTGCTGACGGTCCTGAAGGCGGTCTAGGTCAGGTCACGCCGGATTCTCCAGAAGGAGAAGCCGGTCAGGCCGAGCGCGAGCAGCAGGAACAGGCCGAACTCGCGCCATTGCAGTCCCCAGAAGTGGTCGGCCGGGTGGTAGCTGATCTGCTGACGGTAGCCGTCGTCCGCGAGGCGCTGGAAGCAGGCGCTCATCGGCTGCCGGCCGGCGGCCTCCTCCGCGGTGGCGTTCGGTGGCGGCGGCCCGCACTCGGCGACGTAGCTCGGCAGGGTCTTCTGGACCTGACCGGCCCAGTTCACCGTGGCCTCCGACAGCTTCCAGTTGCCCTCGCCCGGGATCTTCGCCTCGACGCGCATCACGACCGGGTTCTGCTCCGGACCGGACAGTTGGAGCCCGCGCATGTTCTCGGTGGTGACGACGACGGTGGTCTCGACCGGCGTCATCAGGTGCGGCCGGATCAGGATCGGCGACAGGATCTGGATCGCGATCACCCCGGCCAGCGTGATCGCGATCGCGACCACACTGCGCCGTACGAGCAGACCGACGGCGACCCCGAGTGCGAAGGCGAACGCCGCGTAGCCGATCGGCACGACCCCTCGCGCGCCGAAGACCGCGGGCAGCAGCCGGGGAACGTTGAAGACGCCGGCCGCCTGACCCGAGTTGATCGCGTCGTCGATCGGGTCGGACCACCACGTCACCGCGAGGCTGAGCAGACCGGTGACGACCATCGCGCCGAGTCCGGTGACCGCCAGCTTCGTGACCAGCCAGCGGGTCCGGGTGATGCTCTGGTTCCAGACCAGCCGGTGCGTGCCGGCCTCGAGCTCACGAGCGATCAGCGGCGCGCCCCAGAAGGCACCGATGATCGGGGGAGCGGCGTACACCAGCGCCTGCCCGGCGACGTACAGGTATTGGTTGATCCGGTCGAACTGGATCTGCCTGAGGAACTCCTCGGGCCTGAGCTGGTAGGTGTCCAGCAGGCCCGGACCGGTCACGGCCAGGAAGACGCCGAGCAGCACGATCGCGCCGACGACCACCAGCGCCTGCAGGCGGAACTGCCGCCAGGTCAGCCAGATCATCGCTGCACCTCCAGGACGGGCCGGTCCTTGGACCTGGGTTTCGTCGACGCCGAGCGGCCCATGTAGGCCAGCACGATGTCCTCGAGCGTGAGCTGCGAGACCGACCAGGCCGGGTCGAGCACCGGCTCGTCGGTCCGGATCAGGAACGTCGACTGGCGGTCGGTGTGGCTGGCCGAGATGACGTACTGGTTCTGCGGCATCGACTTCTCGTCGCGCCGCGGGCCGACGAGCCGGTAGTGCGTGGCCAGCAGGGTCTCGATGTCACCGCTGATCTGGACCCGCGAATCGACCAGTACGACGAGGTAGTCGCAGGACCGTTCGACGTCGGAGACCAGGTGCGAGGACAGGACGACGCTCAGCTCCTGCTCGGTGACGGCCTCCATCAGATCCTGGAGGAACTCGCGCCGGGCCAGCGGATCGAGCGCGGCGACGGGTTCGTCGAGGATCAGCAGCTCGGGCCGTTTCGCGATGCCCAGTGTGAGCGCGAGCTGCGCGCGCTGACCACCGGACAGCCGGCCGGCCCGCTGCTTCGGATCGAGACCGAGGCGCTCGATCCTTTGCTGGGCAAGGGAATCGTCCCAGCCCGGGTTCAGGTGCGCGCCGAGTTTGAGGTGGTCGGCGACCGACAACCTGCTGTACGTCGGAGTGTCCTGCGCGACGAACCCGACCTTCGCGAGCTGCGGTCCGCCGGTCGGCGCGTCCAGCACCTCGATGCTGCCGGTGGTCGGCGTGAGCATCCCGACGGCCAGGTTCAGCAGGGTGCTCTTGCCGGCGCCGTTCGGGCCGACCAGGCCGATCACGCGGCCGGCCGGGAGGTCGAGGGTGCAGTCGGTCAGCGCCCAGCGCCGGCCGTACTTCTTGCCCAGTCCCTGGGCCTTGATGGCGGCGGTCATGCTATGTCCTCCTGAGCGGCGGACCGAAACGTGGCCTTGAACAACGCCTCGATGCTCTCGTCGTCCAGTCCCGCTTTACGGGCCTTGGACAACCATCGCTGCAGGTCCACGCGCAGTGGGCCGTGCGCGGCGAGGCTGTGGTCGGTCAGCGTCCGCGTCACGAACGTGCCGCGACCCGGCCGCGCTGCCACGAGCCCTTCGTGCTCCAGTTCGCGGTAGGCCTTCAGGACGGTGTTCGGGTTGATCGCCAGACTCGCGACCACGTCCTTCACCGTCGGTAGCTGATCTCCTTCGCGCAACAGCCCGAGCCGCAACGCGTTGCGGACCTGCTGCACGACCTGCTGGTACGGCGAGACCCCCGACCGCCCGTCCAGGTGGAACTCAATCATCTGTCACCCCATTGATCTAGTTATCTAGCACTATAGGGGTACAGGAGATCCCGCGGTCAAGGCCTCGGTGGACTACTTGATCGCGTCGTAGCGGCGCAGGGACTCCTGGCGGGCCTCGGCGTGGTCGACGATCGGCGCCGGGTAGTCCTCGGGAGGGTCGGGCAGCAGCCAGGGCTCGTGGACCTTCTTGCCGTCGATGCCGGCCAGCTCGGGAACCCAGCGCCGGACGTAGGCGCCGTCGGGGTCGAACTTCTTGCCCTGCGTGGTCGGGTTGAAGATCCGGAAGTACGGCGAGGCGTCCGCGCCGCAGCCCGCGACCCACTGCCAGTTCAGGCTGTTCGACGCGAGGTCGCCGTCGCGCAAGCGCTCCATGAACCAGCGCGCGCCGTACTTCCAGTGCACGTGCAGATCCTTGACCAGGAAGGACGCGACGACCATCCGGATCCGGTTGTGCATGAAACCGGACTCCGCGAGCTGGCGCATCCCGGCGTCGACGACCGGGTAGCCGGTCCGGCCCTCGCGCCAGGCGGTGAAGGCGTCGTCCGGTTCGTCGTACGCCATCTTCTCGAACTCCTGGCGCAGCGGCTTCCACGCGGCTTCCGGGTAGCGGGCCAGGAGATCGGCGCAGAACTCGCGCCAGGCCAGCTCGCGCCGGTATGCCTCCGCGCCCTTGCTGCGCAGGCGTGCCAGGTCGGCGAGCATCGTGCGCGGGTGGATCTCGCCGTACTTCAGCGGGACCGACATCCGTGACGTGCTGTCGAGATCCGGCCGGTCGCGCTCGTCGTCGTACGCCGCGACGGTCTCGAGCCAGTCCTGCCAGTGCGCGCGGGCCGCGGCCTCGCCCGCCCCCTCGACGAGCGAGACCTCGGGCAGCGCGTCGCCCCGCTTGCCGATCCAGTCGACCTTCGCGGGCGCGTCGGCCGGCTGCCGCCAGCCGTGCTCGAGCCAGGCGCGGAAGTACGGCGTGAACACCTGGTACGAGTTGCCTTGCCCGTTGAGCACGCGGCCCGGCGCCACGGCGTACGGCGAACCGGTCGCGACGAGCGGGCAGTCGAGCGCCTTCTCGACGGCGGCGTCCCGGCGGCCGCCGTACGGGCCGAAGTCCTGGGCGATGTGCACACTGGCCGCGCCGATCTCGGCGGCCAGGGACGGTACGACGTCGGCCGGATCTCCACGCCGTACGACGAGCTTGCCGTCCATCGCGTCGGACAGGCTCTTCAACGAGTTGATCAGGTGATCGCGGCGCGGGTCGCCGGCCGCGTCCCACAAGGCCGGGTCGAGCACGAACAGTCCGGCCACCTGCCCGTCGCCTGCCGCCACCGCATCGAGCAGCGCGGGGTTGTCCGTCAGTCTCAGATCACGCCTGAACCACATCACCGCAGTCATCCGGCCCAGTCTTGCCGATGAACAACTTTGAAGTGACCTTGAACCTTCAATGACCGGATCGGCCCGCCGATTGGGTAAGGCTTGCCTGGGTAGGCGAGAATGGTTGTCGTGAGCGAGCTGATCGATACCACCGAGATGTACCTGCGGACCATCTACGAACTGGAAGAAGAGGGCATCCTGCCCCTGCGCGCGCGGATCGCCGAGCGTCTGCACCAGTCCGGGCCAACGGTCAGTCAGACGGTGGCGCGAATGGAGCGCGACGGGCTGGTCACGGTCGAGGGCGACCGCCACCTGGAGCTCACCGAGGTCGGCCGGATGCAGGCCACCCGCGTGATGCGCAAGCACCGGCTGGCCGAGCGGCTGCTGGTCGACGTGATCGGTCTCGAGTGGGAGGACGTGCACGCCGAGGCCTGTCGCTGGGAGCACGTGATGAGCGACGCCGTCGAGCTCCGGCTGATGAAGATCCTCGACAACCCGACCGAATCGCCGTACGGCAACCCGATCCCGGGCCTGGAGGAGCTGCACAAGGAGAGCCTCGCGACGCCGATCGGCGAGTTCCGCGACGGCGTCGAGCCGCTCGACAAGGTCCTCGACCAGGCGACCGGTGCGGCCGTGCGCGTTCTGGTCCGGCGGATCGCCGAGCCGGTGCAGACCGACGACTTCGCGATGGCCGTGCTGCGCCGGGCCGGCGCGCTGCCGGGCCGCGAGGTCGACTCGATGCTGGACGCCGAGGGTGTCCTGGTCGGCAGCCGTGACGCCGGCGGTGTGATCAGCGACGAGACCGCGGGGCACATCTTCGTTTCCCTGGTCTGAGTTCTGATCAGTTCCGTGTCAAGAAAGTGGCCACTGCCTGCGCTCGATGATGTACGGGCAGTGGCCAAGGGGTAACGTCTGTCCGCGATGTCAGAGAACCAGATCGACTGGCCCGGGTACCTGCGGGAGTTCCACTCCGCCACCCCGGGCAGTACGGAAGCCCTGCTGTCCCGGGCGGTAGCAGGCGACCACACGCCGTACCGCTGGCTCGTCCGCGCCGTGTCGGGGGAGGCCAAGCGGGTCCTGGACCTCGCCTGCGGCAACGGCCCGGTCGCCCGCGAACTGTACGGGCGGTGGGTGGTCGGTGTCGACAGCAACGCGATCCAGCTCGACGGGGCGCCCGGTCCCAAGGTGCAGGCCGACGCGTTGCATCTGCCGTTCGCGAACGAGGCCTTCGACGTCGTCACCTGCTCGATGGGTCTGATGGTGCTGCAGCCGTTGCCCGACGTACTGGCTGAGGCTGCTCGGGTACTACGGCGCGGGGGAGTGCTCGCCGCGACGATCCCGGCGGTGCGGCCGCTGCGCCGCGGTGACCTGCGGACGCTGACCGGGCTCACCACGCGGCTGCGCTCGCGGCCGCAGTTCCCGGCCGGTGGTGAGATCACCGGGCTGAAGGAACAGCTGCGCGGGGCCGGCTTCATCGTGATGGAGAGCCAGCGCGAGCGGTACGTGTACACGGTCCGCAGCATCGACGACGCGCGGCGGATGGTCGGCGCGCTCTACCTGCCCGGCACGTCGGAGAAGCGCCGCGAGCAGGCGGCCGCCTGGATGGCCCAACGCGCCCACGACAAGGACGGCCTCGAGGTCGCGATCCCGATCCGCCGCATTACCGCCATGCGCACCACGCTCGCCCTGAGCTGAGCGGTCGCTTCCGCCCCGGCTCCCCCCGGGCTCCCACCCCCCCGGGCTCCCACTCCCCGGGCTCCCCCCCGGGCTCCCACCCCCCCGGGGCTCCCACCCCCCGGCTCCCACCCCCCCCGGCTCCCCGGACCTCCTCCCTCCCCGGGGAGGCCTGCTCAGCGGCGAGACCGGGCCGCGGTCGGCCGGGTGAGTAGGTACCGTTCTGCTGTGCCCGCTCTGACCTGGTCCGTTCGCTCGGTCGATCACGCACTCGGTGGCGAGTCGGTCTACCGGGAGCTGTTCGCCGCCGAGCCGGTCGCGTTCTGGCTCGACGGCAGCCTCACCGACCGCTCGCTGCGGCGGATCTCCGTGGTCGGCACGAGCGCCGGGCCGGACGCCCAGGTGATCGTCCGGGACGTCGCCGACGGCGATGTCTTCGCCGAACTCCAGGCCCGTCTCGCCGACCGCCGGACCGACGGACCGCCCGAGCTCGCCGAGGTCTTCAACGGCGGGTACGTCGGCTACTTCGGCTACGAGCTCAAGTCCCTCACCGGCGGCGTCGCGGCGTACGAAGCGCAGACTCCGGATGCCTTGTGGATCTGGGCCAACCGGTTCGTGGTGATCGACCACGACCGCGATCGCTCGTACTTCGTCGCCGTCCACACACCGGGCGACAACGCCGCCGTGGCCTGGCTCGATCAGGCTGCCTCGGCGGCCGCCTCGTGGTGGATGGGCTGGGTCGACCCGCCGGCGATCTCACTCCTCGACGTCGAGCAGCACCTGGAACAGGACCGCGCGACCTACCTCGCCGGCATCGACGCCTGCATGGCCGCACTCGAGGCCGGCGAGACCTACGAGGTCTGCCTCACCAACCGCGTCCGCCTCCCACCGGTCCCCGAGCCGCTCGACTTCTACCTGTGGCAGCGCGCGACCAACCCGGCGCCGTACTCGGCCTTCCTCCGGTACGGCGACCTCGCGATCGCCAGCTCCTCACCGGAACGCTTCCTCGCGGTCGACGCCGACGGGTGGGCGGAGTGCCGGCCGATCAAGGGCACCGCGCCGCGGTCGGACGACCCGGCGCAGGACAAGCTGGTCGCCAAGGCGCTGGCCGAGGACGAGAAGACCCGCGCCGAGAACCTGATGATCGTCGACCTGATCCGCAACGACCTCGGCCGCGTCAGCGAACCGGGGACCGTCCAGGTCCCGCAGCTGATGGTTGTCGAGAGCTACCAAACCGTGCACCAGCTCGTCACCACCGTGCGCGGGAAGCTGCGCGACGGGGTGGACGCGGTGGCCGCCGTCCGGGCGTGCTTCCCGCCGGGATCGATGACCGGGGCACCGAAGATCCGCACGATGGAGATCCTCGACGGGCTGGAGTCGAGTGCGCGTGGGGTGTACTCCGGTGCGCTCGGCTACCTGACGGTCGACGGGCGGGCCGATCTCAGCGTGGTGATCCGGACCGCCGTACTGACGCCGCACGAGACCGTGATCGGCGCGGGCGGTGCGATCGTGCTCGACTCGGATCCTGCCGACGAGTACGACGAGATGGTGCTGAAGGCCGATGCAACGCTGGGAAGGTCGGGGTGAGGTCCGTGCTGGTCGCGGATTCGTTTCTCGTGCACAACGGGCAGGTCCGGGGGCTGGAGTTGCACCGCGAGCGCTTCGCCTCGTCGTGTGCCGCGCTGGGGGAATCGGGGGCGGGCGCGTACTTCGACGACCAGGTCAGGCGCTTTCCGGGCTTCGGCCGGTGGTTTCCCCGCTTCGAGCTGTCGGAGTCGGGCTTGTCCGTTCAGTTGCGTCCGGCCCCTACTCAGGGCGGCCGGATCCGGGTCGCCGTGCACAGCGGCGCCGATCCGCGGACGCAGCCCTTCGTCAAAGGGCCCGACCTGGAAGCACTCGGTGCGTTGAAGGCCGAGGCCGCCGCCGACTGCGGCGCCGACGAGGTCCTGCTGATGGACCCTGACGGCATCGCCGTCGAAGCGGCGTACTCGGCGTTGGCCTGGTGGGAAGGCGACACCCTGCACTTTCCGCCGTCCGATCGGGCTTTCCTGCCGTCGGTCACGGCTCACCTGGTCCGCGACCTGGCCGTCGCTCGAGGTGTCGAGGTCGCCGAGACCGCCCGCCGCCCCGAGGACCTCGCCGAGGTCGACGAACTCTGGCTCCTCAACGCCCTCCACGGCATCCGCCCCGTCCACGCCTGGCACGACGGCCCGATCGATCCTCTCCCCGCCTCCACGGCCACCGCCTGGCAACAAGCCCTCACCGATCTGGCCCGCCCCATCGGCTAACCCTGCCCTCGCCCCTTCGGCCAACCCCTGCCCTCGCCCCTTCGGCCAACCCCTGCCCTCGCCCCATCGGCTAACCCTGCCCCTCATCCCTCAAGTAGTCCCCCTCGCAGCCCTGCCCTGCCCGAACCCGTCCCTTCCAAAAACTGATATCACTATGCTACCTTCGAGACATCGAATCGGAGGAGTGTGAATGATGACCGCAGACGTTGACGTGATGGTGGAAATGCCCAAGCCGAAGGTGACCGAACGCTCGGCGCGGGACCTGAACGGCTGGCCGGTGCTCGGCCTGTCGCTGGTGCTGGTGATCGCCGCGGTGGTGCTGTTCATCGTGGGGATCGGCGGCGAGAACCTGGCGCTGATCATCGTGTCGTCCGTGCTGTTCGTCGCCGGCGTGATCCTCGCCGCCGGCCTGACCGCGGTGTCGCCCGGCCGGGCCCGCGTCCTGCAGATCCTCGGCCGGTACGCCGGAACCATCCGCACCGACGGCCTCCGCTGGGTCAACCCGATCTCGGTCCGCCAGCCGGTCTCGACCCGGATCCGCAACCACGAGACGGCCGTTGCCAAGGTCAACGATGCTGACGGCAACCCGATCGAGATCGCCGCGGTGGTGGTCTGGCAGGTCGAGGACACCGCGCAGGCGCTGTTCGAGGTGGACGACTTCGTCGAGTTCGTCGCGATCCAGACCGAGACCGCGGTCCGGCACATCGCCAACTCCTACCCGTACGACGTGCACACCGAGGAAGGTGGCCTGTCGCTGCGGGACAGCACCGACGAGATCACCGAAACCCTGTCGACCGAGATCGGTGTCCGCGTCCAGGCGGCCGGCGTGCACGTGATCGAGTCGCGGATCACCCACCTGGCGTACGCGCCGGAGATCGCCCAGGCGATGCTGCGCCGCCAGCAGGCCGGCGCGATCGTCGCGGCCCGGGCCCGGATCGTGGAGGGCGCGGTCGGTATGGTCGAGCTCGCGCTGGACCGGCTGTCCGAGAACAACGTCGTCGACCTCGACGAGGAGCGCAAGGCGACCATGGTCAGCAACCTGCTGGTGGTGCTGTGCGGCGATCGTGACGCGCAGCCGGTCGTGAACACCGGCTCGCTGTACCAGTAGTTCCGATGGCCACCGAACGCAAGAAGATCCTGCTCCGGCTGGATCCCGTGGTGCACGACGCGCTGGCTCGTTGGGCTTCCGACGAGCTGCGCAGCACCAACGCCCAGATCGAGTTCCTGCTCCGGCGTGCGCTCGCGGACGCCGGCCGGCTGCCCGGGGAGGTCGGCAAGATGCGCCGCCCGGGCCGCCCTCGCAAGGAGGAATCATGAACGCTCGTTCGATCCGCAGGCCGGAGCGTCCCCAGCAAGTGGTTGCCGCCGACAAGGGTACGCACCTCGCTCTGCCGGAACGCCTTTACCTGTTGGCTTTCAATCCCGCCACGGGCAAGCTCAGCAACAAGTCTCGCCTCGGTCTGATGCTCCGCGCCGCGGCGCTGGTCGACCTCCAGCTCGACGGGCGGCTCGCGGACCAGGATGGCCGAGTCGTCGCCTCCAGTGGCGCGACCTCCTCCCCGCTCGCCGCCTTCGTCCTCACCCAGATCGAGGCCGGTGGTCGCAAGCGCTGGAAGTACTGGGTCGAGCGCAAGGCCCGCCAGGCCGTACCGATGGTCCGCGACGAGCTCGAGCGCCGCCACCTGATCAAGGTCGAGCGCCACCGCCGCTTCGGCTTCTTCCCTGCCGAGCGGATCTCCCTCCGTCAACCGCTCGTACGCCGGCAGCTGCTGCAGGCCGCGACGGACACCCTCCGGCCCGCCCGCCTGGTCAGTCGCGTGGAGCCGCGCGACGCCGCGCTCGTCGTACTGGCGTCCACCGGTGAGCTGAAGCACGTGCTGTCCCGAGCGCAGCGCAAGCAGCACAAGGACCGCCTCGGCCAGCTCGCCGTGCTGGCGGGTCCGCCCGTGCCGGCGCTGCGGAAGGCGATCCAGTCGCAGAACTCGTCAGCCGGCGCGGCCTAGCGGCGGGAAGGGGGTTGACGGGGGAGGGTTCGTCGGTGCTACGGTTCATTAGTCAAGTAATGAACCTACGAACCACGCTACCCTGACGTCGGCCACGACCGGAGAGAGAAGAGGCGCCACGATGTTCGACGATCGCAGCCCGATCTATCTCCAGATCGCGGAGCAGATCAAGAACGACATCGTCACGGGTGCCCTCGCCGAGGACGAGCAGGTCATGTCGACGAACCAGTACGCCGCCTTCTACCGGATCAACCCCGCCACCGCCGCCAAGGGCTTCGCCCAGCTGGTCGACGAGGGCGTGCTCTACAAGAAGCGCGGGATCGGGATGTTCGTCAGTCCGAACGCCCGCGACCTGCTGCGCGGTGGCCGCCGGGAGGCGTTCTTCTCCGACGTCGTCGACCCGATGATCGCCGAGGCGAAGGCGATCGGCGTCCCGCTCACCGAGATCGTCCAGCACATCCAGAAGGAGGAGCAGTGAACGCCCTGGAAGTGCGGACCGAGAACCTGACCGTCTCCTTCGGCGGGGTCCCCGCCGTCGACGGCCTCGACCTCCGGCTGGCGCCGGGCAAGATCCACGGCCTGCTGGGCCGCAACGGATCCGGCAAGAGCACGCTGGCTGCCCTCCTGGCCGGTTTCCGCAAGCCCGACGAAGGTCGGGTGCTGATCAGCGGCGGCGACCTCGGAGCGGCGCGTACGCCGTACGAGGACGCCATCGTGACCAGCCGGATCTGCCTGATCCGGGAGTCCGGCGACCTGGTCGACCAGGTGCCGGTGAAGCGGGTCCTGGACTACGCCGCGAGCCTGCGGCCGTACTGGGACCAGGACCTGGCCGGCGAACTGCTGGACAAGTTCGAGGTGCCGACCGGCAAGCGCGTCCAGAAGCTCTCCCGCGGGAAGCGGTCCGCTCTGGGGGTCATCCTCGGGATGGCCAGCCGGGCGCCGCTGACGATCTTCGACGAGAGCTACCTGGGCATGGACGTGCCGTCCCGGGAGCTGTTCTACGACGTACTGCTCGCCGACTACACCGAGGTGCCGCGCACGATCCTGCTGTCCACTCACCTGGTCAGCGAGGTCAGCGCGCTGCTGGAAGAGGTTGTCATCCTCGACCAGGGCAGGCTCGTCACCCAGTCGCCGGTGGATGCGCTGCGCGGCCGCGGAGCCTCGCTGGTCGGACCGGCGGCCGCTGTCGACGAGCTGACCGCGGGCCTCGCCGTACTGGCCGAGCAGCGGCTCGGTGGGACCAAGTCCGTGACCGTGCTCGGCGACCTCGACGACGCGCTGCTGGCCAAGGCCCGCTCGGCCGGACTCGAGGTCGGACCGGTCGGCCTGCAGGACCTGTTCGTCCACCTGACCGCACCGTCCTCGAAGGAGGGGAACCGATGACCACCACCACGACCAGCCCGGCCGCGACCTTGCCGAACGGCGTCACCTCGGGACAGCGGCTGCTCCGGGTGCTGCACGCGATGCGCGTCGGGATGACGCCGATGCTCGGCGGCTACTGGGCCGTGATGGTGCTCGCGTTCCTGGTGATCGGCCTGTTCGTCCAGCTGATCAGCGACGGCGACAACCACTCGATCTGGGACTACGGGACCCAGTCGCCGAAGTACTTCTCGCTCACGGTCGGCATCACGCTGGCGCCGGCCTTCTTCACGCTGATGGTCTCGCTCGGCATCACCCGCAAGATGCTGTCGGTGGCCGCGAGCATCTTCCTGGTCGGAGCGGCGGTCGGTACGGCGGTGCTCTGGGTGGTCGTCTACCAGATCGAGCACGTCATCTACGCCTGGCAGGGCTGGACGCAGGCCCTGGCCAACCCGCACCTGTTCACCAAGTCCTCGCAGGTCGGACTGATCTTCACCGAGTTCTTCCTGCTGGTCCTGTCGCACGAGGTCGCCGGCTGGCTGACCGGCATCAGCTTCCTGCGCTTCGGTGTCTGGAAGGGTCTCCTGCTGCTGCCGGTGACCCTGCTCCCGGCCGCGGCCGCCGAGTTCCTGCTGGTCGCGCAGTGGCTCGCCGAGGCGCTCGCCAACACCGGCTACCACCGACCGTCGCTGGCGGTCGCCGTACCGGGTGTGCTCGCGGTCAGCGCCCTCGGCCTGTACTTCGGCTACCTGATGATCCGCTCGTTCGGCGTCCGGCCGACCAAGGGCTGATCCCTCCTCACCCCTTCACCTCACCTCCACCTGCACGACGGAAGGCTTCGCCATGCCCGAAAACACCCCCGACGACCTGGTCGTCGTCAAGAACCTGCGCAAGACCTACGGCGCGACCGTCGCCGTCGCCGACGTCTCGCTGACCGTCCGCCCCGGGGAGATCTTCGGCATCCTCGGCCCGAACGGCGCCGGCAAGACCACCACGGTCGAGTCGATCGCCGGACTCCGTACGCCGGACGGCGGCAGCGTCCGCGTCGCCGGGCTCGACCCGCACACCAACCGCGGCGAGATCACCTCGCTGATCGGTGTCCAGCTGCAGTCGAGCGAACTGCCCGACAAGATCAAGGCCCGCGAGGCGCTCGAGCTGTACGCGTCGTTCTACCCGGCACCGCGCGACCCGGCCGAACTGCTCGCGGAGCTCGGCCTGACGAAGGTGCAGAACACCGCGTTCGCCAAGCTGTCCGGCGGCCAGAAGCAGCGGCTCTCGATCGCGCTCGCCCTGGTCGGCAACCCGAAGGTCGCGATCCTCGACGAGCTCACCACCGGGCTCGACCCGCAGGCCCGGCGCGACACCTGGGAGCTGGTCCGCAAGATCCGCGACACCGGAGTGACGATCATCCTGGTCACGCACTTCATGGAGGAGGCCGAACACCTCTGCGACCGGATCGCCGTCATCGACGGCGGCCGGGTGATCGCGCTGGACACCCCGGCCGGTCTGATCGACGCCGCCCGGTCCGAGCAGCGGATCTCGTTCCGGCTGCCCGCGCCGCTGACCGACCAGACCGTGCTGACGTCGCTGGCGGCGGTCAAGACCGTGGCCGTCGACAACGACCGGTTTGTTGTCACCGGCAACGACGACGTCCTGGTCGCCGTCGTCACCGAACTGGCCGCCCGCGGGCTGGCCCCGATCGACCTGCACACCGAACAGACCACGCTGGACGACGCCTTCCTGCTGCTCGCCGGCAAGAACCTCGAAGGAGCGAACTGATGAGCCAGACCCTGACCCTGACCCGGATCGAGAGCAAGCTGTTCGTTCGCGACTGGGCGAGCCTGTTCTTCGTCTTCGTGCTGCCGCTCGGGCTGCTGACGATCTTCTCGCTGATCGGTGGTGACGACCCGGCCTCCGACGACGGGATCCCGGTCAGCTTCCTGCCCACGATGGCGATCGGGATCGGCATCGGCCTGCTCGGGATGGCCACGCTGCCGATGATCCTGGCGGCGTACCGCGAGAAGGGCGTCCTGCGGCGGATGTCGACCACGCCGGTGAAGCCGGTCAAGCTGCTGGTCGCGCAACTGCTGCTGCACCTGGTCGCCGCGGGGCTGGTGATCGGCCTGATCCTCGGCGCCGGTGCGGTGTTCTTCGACGCCGCGCTGCCGAGCGCGCCGTTGCCCTTCGTGGTCGCCGCGCTCCTCTACTCGGTCGCTCAGTTGAGCATCGGACTGTTGATCGCCGGACTGGTTCCGACCGCGAAGGCGGCCAGCATCGTCGGCAACCTGCTGCTCTTCCCGAGCATGTTCTTCGCCGGCGTCTGGACGCCGGGCGACCTGATGCCGGAGTCGATCCGCTGGCTGCGCGACGTCACGCCGATGGGCGCGGGAATGACCAGCATGCAGGACGCGTGGTCCGGTCAGTGGCCGGGAACGGTCAGCCTGATCGCGCTGGTCGTGGCGATCGTCGCCTGTGTCGCCGCGGCCTCCCGGTTCTTCCGGTGGGAGTGACTTATGCACAGGGGGTGTGCATAACCGCCACGGTTTCTGTGGACGGTCGAGCACACACTGTGGACGACACGCATGACCTTTCCGGAAAGGGTTGTGTCGCACGGGCTCCCGGCGGTAGAACGGACGACACGCTGTTCCAACCGGGACGGCGGGTCGAAGGGAAACCGAGCCCCCTTGCGGTGGGGATCCCCACCGAGTAGACCGGTGACGGGGTCTGCCGGGCGCAACGGCCTACTTCGGGAAGCTGGAGACGTCACTGTCCCTTCAGCTGTGCTGGGCCCCTCCGACTCATACTCTGAGGGGCCCAGCCTTTTGTCCTCGTGACTACTTCAGGGTGATCTTCAGGCTGGTCGACGAGCCGTGCGCAGCGGTCCGGACCTCTGTGCCCCGACTGGTCGTCACCACCTTGTACGACGCCGCACGACCGTCGACCGAGACCTTGGCCACCTTCGCCCCGGCCGGCAGCACCGCACCGATCGTGACGTCCGCGTGCACGCCCCTGACCTTCACGTCGGTCCGCAACTCCTTGTTTTCAAGGCGTGCCGACACGTCGATCGAGCCTCGGCCGACCTTGATGTTGCTGCCGGCCACCTTCTGCTGACCACCAGGGATCTGCGGTACGACGGCCAGCTTGCCGTCACCCAGGTCCGGGTCGACACCGAGCTGCTGGTGCACGACCGGCCAGAGTACGCCGTACGCGCCCCACGCCTGGAGCGCCATCGAGCGGTCCGTGAAGGGCCGGTCGATGTTCGCCGGCGCGTCCGGTGAGGGGGCGATCTCCGGCATCGCGCCGGGCGTCTCCCAGACCTTCGGGTCGAGCTGGATCCGGGCGTTGCCGGTCGTGTAGACCTGCTGCTGGTTCTTGCCGAGCCGACCGAAGTTGCCCTCGGCAACGGCCATGATCGAGGTGTTGAGCGAGAAGATCGCGCGCTCGCTCTTCACCGCCGACACGACGCTGTCACAGGAGGCGCCGGGGTTGCCGGCGGCGTCCGCGGTCGGACCGGTGCCGGTGTGGAACAGGCCGAACTCGCCTGTGTAGCAAGCCTTCTCACGCTGGTCGAGCGCGATCTTGGCGTGCTCGGGCGAGGCCAGGGGAGCGTCCGGCCGGCCGGGCTTGGTGAGCATCGCCTCCATCGGCGTGACGCCGGTCCAGTGCCGCTGGAAGATCGACTTGTTGTCGTTCGCGGGATCCGCCGGGTCGTCGACCGAGTCGGCGTACCCGAACGCCTCTTGCACCCACCACTGGGTCTCGAACCGCTTCTCCAGGTCGTCGGCCTTCGTCGTCGCCCACTGCTGGGTCTGCTTGTCACGCTTCGACGCGGCCAGATCGGCGAGATCCCGCAGACCGCGAGCCAGGTAGACGGTGCTGTCCAGCTTCTCGGCGCCCATGCCGCTGCGCTCGACGTTGGCCAGGCCTTCGAGCCAGCCGTCGTTGTCCTTGTCGAGTTCGCGGTACACGTACTTGAGATTGCGCACGCTGAAGTCGTACAGCTGGTCACGGAACCGGTCGTCGCCGGTCCAGCGCCACAGCAGCGCGACGATGCTCGGGAACTTCACAGTCTCGTCGGTGTTGCCCGCGCTCTGGTTCGAGCCGAAGTAGACGTCACCGGTCGGCACGATCTCGTGCGCGACCTTGCCGCTGCCGTCGTTGAGCAGATCGCTGATCTCCTGCAGGGACTTGAGATGCGCCTTCACCGTGTCGAACTGTCCGGCCGCGACCGCGGCGTACGAGGTGTACTCGCCGTCGGTCGCGAACAGCCACGGGTAGTCCGGGAACCCGGCACCGAACCAGCGGGCGCTGTCGACGGTGCCGACCGGTTGCGGGTAGTCCTTGCCTTCGTTGACATCGCGAATCTGCAGGTTGCGCGACTCCTGGACGGAGTCGGCGAGGTTCTGCTTGCTCCACTCGACACTCTGCTGCAACAGCTTGTCACCGGGCAGGTCGACGGATGACTGCCTGGCGATCTGCTCTCGCGCGTCGGTCTTTGCCTTCAGCAACTTCGCCGGGTTGCTGATCGCCTTCTTGTACTCGCGCTCGGCGCTCGTCCGGCCCTCGTCGGAGCCGGCGATGGCGAACCAGACCGTGGTCTTCTGGTTGGCCTTCAGCTTCACGCTGTACGTCAACCGCCCGCCGGTGCCCTTACCCACGGCCGAGTCGTCACAACGCGCCGGGGGAGTGCCGTCCATCGGGCACACCACCGCCGGGTCCTGCGGACCGCGGTGGTTGGCGCCGAGTGCGTGCGCCGTTGGCTTGAGCGATGAGCCGACCAGGGCGTTGTAGTCGTGCTTGGTGGCGTTCGGAATGGGCGAGGTCCCTTGATCGCGGAACCTCAGCACTCCATTGCTGTATGCCCCGGTGTCCGGCAGGTTGGCCTGCCCGGCGTTGGGCGTCGTACCGCCCCACGGGTAGGCCGGCATCAACTCGGAGTGCGCGTCGACATCGAGCTTGACGGTCTTGTCCTGCGTGGGTTCGAAGGTGAGCCCGACAACCGTCGCCCTGACCCCGTCCGGCACGAAGTCCGTCCGCTGGATCCCGTTCCCGTAGTCGATCCGCTGGTAGCCGTACCCGCTGGTGTACTTGCTCGCGGGCACCTGCTTGCCGAGCCAGCCCCCGTCGACCCCGAACCAGATCCCGTCGAGAAGCTTGATGGGCTGAGACCAGATGCCACCCATCTCGCCGCGCGTGTGCCAGCCGGTCGCGGGGTAGAGCCCGTTCTCGTCACCCATGGCATAGGCCCGATCGCCCACCACCAGCGACCGCCGATCGGAAAGCCGAGTGGTTTCAGAGAGCTCCGCACCGGCGGCGCCCCGCGCCGCCGGACCTCTCGCTCCGGGCTGCGCGCTTCGTGCGTTCGCCCCGCTTGCGGTGGCGTCGGGGGCGGCAACGCCGCTCTTCGCCCCGCTTGCGGTGGCGTCGGGGGAGCCGGCCCCACCCAACCCCTTCCCCGCGCTCTCCGCGCGTAGCGCGGTGAGCGCGGGGGCTGCGGTGGGTGGTGCGCCGGAGGCTTGGGTCGCCACACTCACCAGGAGAGCTGCGGCGATCAGTCCGGCGCCCGCCGTACGGGTTCGACGGCGACCGGGTGGTTGGGAGGTTGTCGGGCGGGGTTCCATGACAGGATTCCTCCTTCTCGCGGCACTCTCGCGCGCCGCGTCATCAGCCGGGGGCTGAGCTGCCCCTGACGATCAGTTCGGGTTGCAGCAGGCGTTCGGCCGGCTCTTCCGACTCGGCCGGACCGGTCAGGATGTCGATCAGTTCGTTGGCGATCAGGTCGATCGGCTGGCGCAGCGTGGTCAGCGCGGGTGAGACGACCGACGCCAGCGGCGAGTCGTCGAAACCGGTCAGCGCCACATCGGTCCCGGCGGCCAGCCCACGCCGATTGAGTTCCCGCAGCGCACCGAGCGCCAGTACGTCGCTCAAGGCAACGATCGCGTCGACCGGTTCGGATGCGTCGAGCAACGAAGCCGCACCGCGCGCACCTTCGTCGAAGGTGTCCTCCATGCAGTGCACCGCGAGCCCGTCCACCGGGAGCCCGAGCTCGACGCAGGCGTCACGCCATCCGGCGAGCCGGTCCTCCGCCAGCCCCGACGTCCGCGGCCACCCGAGGAACCCGATCCGCCGCCGCCCACCGTCGTACAGGTGCCGCGTCGCCATCGCACACCCACCGGCACCGTCGACATCGACGTACGGCCCAGGCTGCGTGGACTCCTTCCACACCCGCCCGAACGACACGAACGGAATCCGCTGGTCCTTCAACCACCCGTGCCGCGGATCGTGCGTCTCGGTCTGCGACAGCACGAACCCGTCCACCAGCCGCCGCGCGTGCAGGTCCTCGTAGACGGACATCCCGTCCGCGCCGGCCGGTGCCGTGAACAACAGAATGTGCCGCCCGGTCGTCTCCGCCGCCGCACACAACGCGTGCAGGAACTGGTCCATCACCAGATGAGCCTGCCCACCGTGCCAACTCGGCACGCAGTACCCGATCAGCTCGACCGCACTGGTCCGTAGCGATCGCGCGTTACGATTGGGCCGGTAGTTGAGCAGTTCGATCGACCGCGTCACCCGCTCGAGCGTGTCCGGCCGCAACCGGTGCGGAGCGTTCAAGGCGTTGGAAACGGTCTGCACGGAAACGTCGGCATGCGCCGCGACCTGCTTGAGCGTAGCCACCAGGACCCCCTCACCAGCCGACCGTTTGAACGTTAAAATTCCCCCGCAGTCTCACCCCGGGCAAGCTGCGTTGTCAACAGTCAGGGCGTCTGCTGCTCTCTGTGACGGACCCCGTCGAGCACGATCCGCATCAACGGTCGAGCGCGCGCGTCCCACTCGTCCTGGTCGAGTCGGCTGAGGTAGGCGATGAGCAGGATGACGTCCCGGGCGTCGACGTCCTGACGGAAGTCGCCGGTCGCTTGGCCGGCGTCGAGCAACAGTGTGAGCGCGTCGGCGATCGGGCCTTGGCTGTGGTTGAAGAGGTCCTGGGAAGCGGCCGATTCGAGCGCTGCCAGTACGCCGCGCTTGACCTCGGCGTAGTCGACTACCCGGTCGAGCCAGGCGGCCAGTGCGCCCACCGGTTCGTGCTGCGCGAGGAGAGCCGGCGCCGCGGACACGAGCTCGTCGACGTCGTGCCGGTAGACCTCGGCGAGCAACGCTTCGCGGGTCGGGAAGTGCCGGTAGAGCGTGCCCTGGCCGATCCCGGCGCGCTTGGCGATCGCGTTCAGCCGGACGTCGTCGGCCTCGGCGAGCGCGGCGCGGGCGACCTCGATGATCCGGGCCCGGTTCGCGGTCGCGTCGGACCGGCGGGGAGTGGTGCTCACGCGGCTCCTCCTGGTGGTCGGATGGCAAACGGACACGTGTCCGCTACGCTGGAGAAGAAACGGACACGTGTCCACTCTATCGGGAGGTTCTGAATGTCCACCCTCGACGGCACCGTGGTCGCCATCACCGGAGCGAGCAGCGGGATCGGCGAAGCCACCGCTCGGCTGCTCGCCGAACGCGGCGCCGCGGTCGTGCTCGCGGCCCGGCGTACCGACCGCATCGAAGCCATCGCGCAGGAGATCCGCGACGCAGGCGGTCGCGCACTCAGCTGTCCGGTCGACGTCACGGAGGCCGAGGACCTGCACCGTTTGGTCCGTACGACGGTCGACGCGTTCGGCCGGCTCGACGTACTGGTGAGCAACGCCGGGATCGCGCCGATCAGCCCGGTCGCCGCCCTCGACACCGACGGCTGGACGGCGATGATCGACGTCAACCTCCGCGGCGTCCTGAACGGAATCGCCGCCGCCCTCCCGGTCTTCCAGGGCCAGGGCCGAGGCCACCTGGTGACGACGGTCTCGACCGCCGGCCTGAAGATCACGCCCACGATGGCGGTCTACGCGGCCACGAAGAACGCCGTCCGCACCCTCCTCGAGGGCCTCCGCCAGGAGTCCACCGACGGCGTCCTCCGCACCACCGCCGTCTCACCCGGCTACGTCCGCACCAACCTCGCCGACTCGATGCCGGACGCAACCATCCGCGAGCGGATCCACGCCAACATGCAGGAGTTCGCGCTGCCCCCGGAGGCCGTCGCCCGCGCGATCGCCTTCGCCGTCGAGCAGCCCCACGACGTCGAGATCGGCGAGATCAGCATCCGCCCGACCACCCAGGACTGACTCGGGTGGGTGTATCGCACCCTGGGTCGACGGCCCGTGAGCGGGCAGAGTCGGTGCTGCGAGCAATCACCTGTGAACAAGGGGAACGAGATGCCGGACAGCACCGAGGCGATCGTCGGCGAGTGGTCGACGCGACGAACAGCCACGACGCCCAGAGGTACCTGACGCACTTCGCCGAGGACGCCGTGCTGGACGATCCGTCGGTCGGGAAGGTGTACGAGGGACGGACGGGGATCGGCGAGTACTTTCAGGCGTACTTCGTCGGGTACAACACCCAGACACGCCTGGTGAGCGCCGAGTGGCACGACGGGGTCCTGCACGTCGAGGTCGACTTCACCGGCGACTTCCCGGGCGGGCAGACGGGCGGGATCTTCGACCTCACGTTCAGTGCGGATCAGAAGATCCAGCACGCTCGGGCGGATCTGCTCTAGAGCCGGGGGGTCCGCGAGCGAGCGCCGTACGGGCAGGCGGTTGTGCATGTCAGAGTTTGGGTGGGCCGGCTCGGAGGATTTGTTCGGCTTCTGCGCGGGGGCCGGGGGCGATCCAGCGGCCCCACCAAGTCGCGCCGGCCTCGGCGAAGGCTTGGGGGTTGCCGCCGCTGACCTTGATGTCGAAGTCGTTGCCTCGTTCGGTTCTGATTGCTTGGACGTCCTCGGGGAGGATCGGGAGCGGCGCCGTGGTCGGGCCTTTGTAGGCGCAGGAACCGTCCCAGCGCAGGATTCTTCGGCGTACGGCGGGGAGCAGCAGGTTGCCGCCGATCCAGATCGGGATCCTCGGTTGCTGGAGCGGGCGCGCGGTCAGCTGGGCGCCGTCGAGCTGGTAGTGCTTTCCCTGGTGGTGAACGGGCTCGCCGGACCACAGCGCGTCGATCACCTGCAGGCCTTCGTCGAGCATCTCCGCCAGCACGCGCGGATCGGTCGCCTCGCCGACCCCGCCGAGGAACGGATCCGCCGGATCCCCGATGCCGACGCCGAGAACCATCCGGCCGCCCGACAGGTGATCCAGCGCCACCGCCTCAGCCGCAACCTTCCACGGTCGCCGCCGGGGGAGCGGCGTCACCGTCGTACCCAACCGCACCCCGCTCGTCGCACCCGCCATCGCCGCCAGACAGATCCACGGGTCGTACGTCGGAAGCGAGACGTCACCTTGGTAGGCCAGGTAGTCCTCCAGAAACACCCCGTCCCACCCCGCGTCCTCGGCCATCCGGGCGAGATCCGCCAGCCCGCGCGGATCCCGCCCATCACCTACAGCACCAAAGGTCACCGAGAACTTCATCCGGTCAACGTAGAGCAGTCGACCGACAGAAATCTTAAGCAGCGTGGCCGCCGTCGATCGTCAATTCCGAGCCCGTGATGTACCCCGCGCTTGGCCCGGCCAGATGCACGATCAGATCCGCCACCTCGTCAGCAGTCCCGAAGCGGTCGATCGCGAGCGCACCGCGCTGCGCCTCGGCGTACGGACCATCCGCCGGGTTCATCGCCGTGTCCGTCGGACCAGGCTGTACGACGTTCGACGTGATCCCGCGCGGACCGAGGTCCCGGGCCAGACCCTTGCTGAGGCCGACCACCGCCGACTTGCTCAGCGCGTACAGCGTCATCCCGGGGCCCGCGTTCCGGGAAGCGATCGTGCTGCCGACGTGGATCATCCGCCCACCATCCGACAACCGCGATGCAGCAGCCTGCGCAGCGACGTACACCCGCGCACGTTCACCGAAAGAACCCGATCGAGCTCCTCCAAAGAAACATCCGAGATGAAACCACTCGACCCGACCCCCGCGTTGTTCACCAGCACATCGAGCCCACCCAGCGCGTCGACCGCGCGTCCAACCGTCTCCTCCACCGCAGCCGCATCGGCAGCGTCGGCCTGAAAAGCGAACCCCCGCCGCCCGGCGGCCTCGATCTGCTTCACCACATCCGCGGCGTCCGAAGCCGCGCTCTGGTAGGTGATCGCCACATCAGCCCCCGCCACAGCCAGTGCGATCGCCGAAGCGGCACCGATGCCGCGGCTCCCGCCGGTCACCAGCGCCAGCTTGCCCGTAAGGTCGTTCATCATCGTCAACTTCCTGGTTGTCCGTCGCTACCACTCCAGTTCACGCGTCGCGGCACCCGGAAGCTGGCGGTTTCGCGCCGCCGGATCCTGCCGTCGTTTTCCCGCTACCGGGCTCTCCACCTTGATGGCGCAAAACCGCTAGGAGATGGCGGCGCGACCAGCGATGCTGGGGACGTGTACGAATGTGTCGAGCGGTGCGTGCGAGCGGTCCAGTCCAAGGACGCGCGCTTCGACGGGTGGTTCTTCACCGCCGTACTGACCACGAAGATCTACTGCCGCCCGAGCTGCCCGGTCGTCCCGCCCAAGGTCCAGAACATGCGGTTCTATCCGAGTGCGGCCGCGGCCCAGCAGGCCGGGTTCCGCGCCTGCAAGCGCTGCCGCCCGGACGCCAGCCCGGGCTCGCCCGAGTGGAACGACCGCGCCGACCTGGTCGCCCGCGCGATGCGTCTGATCAGCGACGGTGTCGTCGACCGCGACGGCGTACCGGGCCTCGCGACCCAACTCGGGTACAGCGTCCGCCAGGTGCAACGCCAGCTCCGGGCCGAGCTCGGCGCCGGCCCGCTCGCGCTCGCGCGGGCGCAGCGCGCGCAGACCGCGCGCATGCTGATCGAGACCAGCGACCTCCAGATGGCCGACGTCGCGTTCGCGTCCGGCTTCTCCAGCGTGCGCACCTTCAACGAGACCGTCCAGGAAGTCTTCGCGCTCTCACCGAGCGAGCTGCGCGGCCGGGCCAAGCGCGGCGCGCACCCGACCGCCCCGGGCACGATCTCGCTGCGCCTCCCGTTCCGTGCGCCGCTCACTCCGGACAACCTGTTCGGCCACCTGATCGCCACCGGCGTACCGGGCGTCGAGGAGTGGTACGACGGCGCCTACCGCCGCACCCTTCGACTCCCGCACGGCCACGGCGTCGTCTCGCTCAAGCCGATGCCCGACCACATCGCCTGCCAACTCTCGCTGAACGACCAGCGCGACCTCGCGATTGCGATCAGCCGCTGCCGCCGCATGCTCGACCTGGACGCCGATCCGATCGCGGTCGACGAACTGCTCGCCGAGGACCCGTTCCTCGCGCCGCTGATCGCGAAGGCGCCCGGCCGGCGCGTGCCGCGGACGGTCGACGGCGAGGAGTTCGCCGTACGGGCTGTGCTCAGTCAGCAGGTGTCCACCGCCGCCGCGCGGACGCACGCGAGCCGTCTCGTCCAGGCGTACGGCGAACCGATCGACGACCCGGCCGGCGGCCTGACCCACCTGTTCCCCACGATGCAGGCGCTGGCCGGGCTCGACCCCGAGACGCTGGCGTTCCCGAAGTCCCGCCGTACGACGTTGACCACGCTGGTCGCGACCCTCGCCGCCGGCGAGATCGACCTCGGCGCCGGTAGCGACTGGGACCAGGCCCGCGCGCAGCTCGCGGCCCTGCCCGGGATCGGCCCGTGGACGGTCGAGTCGATCGCGATGCGCGCGCTCGGCGACCCGGACGCCTTCGTGGCCAGCGATCTGGGCATCCGGTACGCCGCCCGCGACCTCGGGTTGCCCGAGGCCCCCAAACCGTTGATCGCGCACGCCCGGGCCTGGCGGCCGTGGCGCGCGTACGCCGTCCAGTACCTGTGGGCGACCGGAGACCATGCCATCAACAAGATCCCGACGGAGTGAGATGACCGAGACCCTGAAGACCGACCGGCTCCTGCTCAGGCCGTTCCGCGACGCCGACCGGGAGCCGTTCGCCGCGCTGAACGCCGACCCGGTGGTGATGGAGCACTTCCCCGCGCCGATGACGCGCGAGGCGAGCGACGAGTTGGTCGACCGGATCATGGGCCAGTACGACGCCTGGGGTTTTTGCCTGTGGGCCGTGGAGATCCAGGAGACCGGCCGGTTCATCGGCTTCACGGGGCTGTCCCGGCCGTCGTTCGACGCGCACTTCATGCCCGCGGTCGAGATCGGCTGGCGGCTCTCGAAGGATGCCTGGGGCAACGGTTATGCGCCGGAGGCGGCGCGGGCCGCGCTGGAGCACGGGTTCGGCCCGGCCGGGCTGGACGAGGTCGTCTCGTTCACCGCGACGACCAACCTGCCGTCCCAGCGCGTGATGCAGAAGATCGGCATGACCCACGACGAACCCGGCGACTTCGACCACCCGCGCCTGCCCGACGGCCACCGGCTGCAGCGGCACGTCCTCTACCGCATCACCAAGCCCTGACATGCCGTACGCCGTACTCGACAGCCCGATCGGCGAGCTCACCCTCGTCGGCACGCCCGACGACGAACTCGCCGGCCTCTACATGGAGCAGCACCGGCACCGGCCCGCGATCGAGACCTTCGGGACCCGCGACGACTCGATCCTGCCCAAGGTCGTGCACCAGCTGGCCGAGTACTTCGCCGGGGATCGCACCACCTTCGACGTCCCGCTGGCGCCGGTCGGAACGCCTTTCCAGCAAGAGGTGTGGACCGGCCTGCTCGACATCCCGTACGGCACCACCACGACGTACGGCGAACTGGCCGTTGCCCTGGGCAAGCCGTTGACGGCCTCGCGAGCGGTCGGCCTCGCCAACGGCAAGAACCCGATCAGCATCATCGTTCCGTGCCACCGGGTGATCGGGGCGTCCGGCAGCCTGACCGGGTACGGCGGCGGGCTGACCCGGAAACAGCAACTCCTCGACCTCGAACGCGGCGACGCCCTGTTCTAGGCCCAGGACTCGCTGAACAACAGCGTTCCCTCGGGGACGGCGACCTCCTCGACGATCGCCTCGGCGGAGAAGTCGTCGTCGCTGTCCTCGCCGTCGGCGCCGCCACTGTCGGGGGCGTCCGCGCGGGCTGCGCCGCGCGCGCCGGCCGCAGCGCCCGGGGCGTCGGCGGCATCGCCCGGGGGCTCGTAGTCGTCCGGCTCGACGTAGAGGCGGGTCGCCGCGAGCAGCCCCGTCCCCGGCAACTCCAGCCACGGCTCGCCCGCCTCGTGCAGCAACGCGTACACCGCCTGCGCCTCGTCGCCGATCGCGACGAGCGCGTCCGCCTCGCTCCGCCGGCTGAAGCCGCCGATGCGCCGCCCGCCCGGCACCCATCAGCTCCGCGGTGTCGCGCACCCCGAGATCGACCCGCGTGACCAGCGTCAGTACGGCGACGGGCCCGTCGAACTCCGGCTCGTCGTCGAAGTCCTCGTCCTCCTCGTACCCGCCGGACGACACCACGGTCCCGGTGTGGTCGAGCACCGCGTCGTCCCACGCGCCGAGCAGCTTCCCGAGGGCTTCGTTCTCGGTGAACAGGTCCTCCCTCTCGGCGGTGCCGCCGCGCAGACCGACCAACACCTCGGCATGCGCGCGCAAACCCTCGATCAACTCGTCGGTGCGCAGCCGGAGCGCCGCGCGGCTCTCGTCGGAGTACTGCTGGATGTCCGGGGTTTCGTCCATGCGGGCGATCATCCTCCGAAGTCGCTCGGATAAGTGCTCATTGGGTGAGCACTTATCTGCGGGAGAGTGGGATCAGACGGCGAGGGAGAGGACCCCGGAGATGAGCAGCACGGTGGCGAAGGTGGACATGTCGGACGAGCTGGCGGTGCGGCTGGCGGACGTCGACGAGTGGCGAGGCTGGCTCGCGGACCACGGGCAGAGCGAGCGGGCCGTCTGGCTGGTGGTGGGCCGCGGCGCCGAGGACGTGGTGGATTACGTGGCGGCGGTCGAGCACGCGTTGTGCTTCGGGTGGGTGGACAGCAAGACGATCAAGCGCGACGCCACCACGACGTACCAGTGCTTCACCCCGCGGAACCCGCGCAGCACCTGGAGCAAGGTGAACCGCGAGCGCGTCGCCGGGCTCACGGCGGAAGGCCTGATGGCGCCGGCGGGTGCCGCGGTGATCGAGCGGGCGAAGACGACCGGCGTGTGGGATGTGCTCGCCGAGGCGCAGGACCTGATCGTCCCGGCCGATCTCCAGACGGAGCTCGACCGGAACGACGCGGCAGGCCGGCACTTCGCGAAGTTCCCGCCGTCGTCCAGGCGGCTGATCCTCGAGTGGATCGCCCTCGCCAAGCGCCCCGAGACGCGGGCGCGGCGGATCCAGCAGACGGTCGAGCTCGCCGAGGTCAACCAGCGCGCCAACCACCCGAGGTGAACGCCCACCACTCACCAACCCTCGCGACCGGCCAGTCCGGAGCGTGGGCGACGGCCGCGACGGCGACTTTGTGAGTGGTGGAGGTTCAGCTGCTGGTGTTGGCCGGGTCGTCGAGACGTTCCGCGGCCGGACCGCCCGCGGGCATCGCCGGAGGAGCCTCAGGCGGCGTCTTCCGCAGCCCCGACAGCTTCTTCGCGACCGGTTCGGTGTACCGCGCGGCGATCGGCCCGAGGATCACCAGGATCAGCACGTACGCCGTCGCGAGCGGCCCCAACCGAGGCTCGACCCCGACCGCCAACCCCGCGATCACGATCGAGAACTCCCCGCGCGCGACCAACGTCCCACCGGCCCGCCAACGCCCGGCCGGTTTGATCCCGGCGCGCCTCGCGGCGTACCAGCCGGTCAGGACCTTCGTCAGTCCGGTGAACACCGCGAGCGCGAGCGCGACCCCGAGCACCGGCGGGATGTCCGCCGGATCCGTGCTCAGCCCGAAGAACACGAAGAACACCGCCGCGAACAGGTCCCGCAGCGGGCTCAGCAGGTTCCGCGCACCGTGCGCGACCTCGCCCGACAAAGCGATCCCAACGAGGAACGCACCGACCGCCGCCGACACCTGCAGCTTCGCCGCGATGCCCGCGACGAGCAGCGTCAGCCCCAGTACGACGAGCAGCAGCATCTCCGGGTTGTCCGACGAGACCGCCCGGCTGATCACCCGCCCGTACCGCAGCGCGACGAACAGCACGATGCTCACCGTGCCCAGCGAGATCAGCAGCGTGATGCTCCCGCCGGCCAGCCCGACGCCGGCCAGCAGCGCGGTCAGGATCGGCAGGTAGACCGCCATCGACAGGTCCTCGAGCACCAGGATCCCGAGGATCACCGGCGTCTCGCGGTTACCCAATCGACCGAGATCGCCGACCACCTTCGCGATCACGCCCGACGACGAGATCCACGTGACACCGCCCAGCGCGACCGCCGCGACCGGGCCCCAGTCGAGCATCAGCGCGACGGCCGCACCCGGCAGAGCGTTCAGAACGAAGTCGACGACGCCGGACAGGTACTGCGTCTTCAGGGTGCTGACCAGATCGGCCGCCGTGTACTCGAGGCCGAGCAGCAACAGCAGCAGGATCACGCCGATCTCGGCGCCGGTGGCAACGAACTCCTCGCTCGCGTCGAGCGGCAGCAGTCCGCCGTGGCCGAACGCGAGCCCGGCCAGCAGGTACAGGGGGATCGGCGAGAAGCCGACCCGGCCGGCGATCCGGCCGAGGATGCCCAGGGCAAGGATCACCGCGCCGAGCTCGATCAGCAGCATCGTCATGTCGTGCACGTCAGCCTCCCGAGATCAGGTCGGCCACGGCGTCCACACCTTCGCGCGTACCGACCACGACGAGCGTGTCGCCGATCGTGAACCGGAAGTCCGGCGTCGGCGACGGCGTCGCGCCGGTCCGCCGCAGCACGGCCACGATCGAGGCGCCGGTCCGGCTCCGGGCCTGGGTGTCGCCGAGCGTCCGGCCCGAGTACGGCGACCGGGCGGTGATCGGGATCTGCTCGGTGACCAGGTCGATCTCGAGGTCGTTGCGCAGCGGATCGATCGGCGTCGGGATCAGCAGCTGCGCCAGCGCGCCGGCCTCGGCCGCGTCCAGCGGGACCGAGTTCGTGCAGTTGTCGTCGTCCTCGGGATCGTGGAAACCCAGGAACCGGCGGCCGTCCTCGTGGACGACGATCGACACGTGCTTGCCGCCCTCGGTGACGAGGTCGTAGCGGGTGCCGATCCCGGGCAGCGTGGTCCGGGTCGGGTGGGCGTGGTCCATCAGACAGTCCTTCGGCTCGAAAACAGCAATCAGTTGCAACAACCATTCTCCCGTACGGGGTGTTCCGCCGCTGTGACCTGTGCTGCAATCAGGTGCAGTGCAACCAGTTGCATAGGTACGCTGATCGCATCAGGAGGTGGTCGCGATGGCGCTCGAGCACGCGCTGCTGGTCTCGCTCAGCGAGCGGGAGGGGTCCGGGTACGAGCTGGCCCGCCGGTTCGACCGGTCGATCGGGTTCTTCTGGGCGGCGACGCACCAGCAGATCTACCGGGTGCTGCGGCGGATGGAAGAGGCCGGCTGGGTCACCCATACCGACGTCGCGCAGGACGGCCGGCCCGACAAGAAGGTCTACCGGGTCGCCGACGCCGGTCGCGCCGAGCTCACTCGCTGGCTGGCCGAGCCGATCGAGCCCACGGTCCTGCGCGACGAGCTGGGCGTGAAGCTGCGCGGCGCGTCCCTCGGCGATCTCGACGCCGTACGGCGTGAGGTCGAGCGGCACCGCGGCGAGCACGCCGCCCGACTGGCGGCGTACCAGGCGATCCAGCAACGCGATTTCCCGAAGCCCTCGAAGCTGTCGGGGCGTGAACTGCACCAGTACCTCGTACTCCGCGGCGGCGTCCGCGCCGAGCAGTCGTTCACCGACTGGTGCGACGAGGTCCTCCAGGCCCTACGACCGGAAGGCCCCCGATGAACTCCTCGACCTCGCCCGGCTCCTCGACCTCGCCCGGCTCGGCGCCCTCGAACGGCTCCTCGCCCGAGGCGGCGGGTTCGCCGTACCCGAACCTGCTCGCGCCGCTCGACCTCGGCCACGTCACGCTGCCCAACCGCGTGATCATGGGCTCGATGCACACCGGTCTCGAGGACCGGGCGCGCGACCTGCCGAAGCTCGCGGCGTACTTCGCCGAACGCGCCCGTGGCGGCGTCGGCCTGATCGTCACCGGCGGCTACGCGCCCAACCGCACCGGCTGGCTCACGCCCTTCGGCTCCCGGCTGACCAATCGCCGGCAAGCGCGACAGCACCGGATCGTCACCGACGCCGTGCACGCCGAGGGCGGCCGGATCGCGCTGCAGATCCTGCACGCCGGCCGCTACGCGTACCACCCGTTCAGCGTCTCCGCGTCCCGGCTGAAGGCCCCGATCAACCCGTTCCGCCCGCGCGCTCTGTCCGACCGAGGCGTCCGCCGGCAGATCGACGCGTACGTCGACTGCGCCGCGCTGGCGCAGGAGGCCGGGTACGACGGCGTCGAGATCATGGGCTCCGAGGGCTACTTCATCAACCAGTTCCTCGCCGAGCGCACCAACCGCCGTACCGACCGCTGGGGCGGCTCACCCGAGAACCGCCGCCGCCTGGCCGTGGAGATCGTCCGGCGGACCCGGGAACGCGTCGGGCCGGACTTCCTGATCATCTACCGCCTCTCGATGGCCGACCTCGTGGAGGGCGGCCAGACCTGGTCCGAGGTCATTGCCCTGGGCAAGGAGATCGAGGCCGCCGGCGCGTCGATCATCAACACCGGCATCGGCTGGCACGAAGCGCGCGTCCCGACGATCGTCACGTCGGTCCCGCGCGCCGCCTTCACGTCCGTCACCGCCGCCTTCCGGCCGCACGTGACCATCCCGGTCGTCACCTCGAACCGGATCAACCTCCCGCAGGTCGCCGAGGAGGTCCTGGCCCGCAGCGACGCCGACCTGGTCAGCCTGGCCCGCCCGTTCCTGGCCGACCCGGATTGGGTGCTCAAGGCAACCGATGCCCGCGCCGACGAGATCAACGTCTGCATCGCCTGCAACCAGGCCTGCCTCGACCACGTCTTCGCGAAGAAGCCGGCCAGTTGCATGGTCAACCCTCGCGCCGCCCGCGAGACTGAGTTGGTGCTGCTGCCAACCCGCCGTACGAAGAAGATCGCGGTCGTCGGCGCCGGCCCTGCCGGGCTGTCCGCCGCCGTCACTGCCGCGGAACGCGGCCACTCGGTCGAACTCTTCGAAGCCGACCACGAGATCGGCGGCCAGTTCGGCATCGCCCGCCGCATCCCCGGCAAGGAGGAGTTCGCCGAAACCATCCGCTACTACCGGCGCCGCCTCGACCTCACCGGCGTCAAACTCCACCTGGGCCACCGAGCCACGCCCGAGGACCTCGCAGGCTTCGACGAAATCATCCTCGCCACCGGGGTGGTCCCGCGCATCCCGACCATCCCCGGCATCGACCACCCCAGCGTCCTCTCGTACGCCGAACTGGTCCGCGAGTCCCGCCCGGTCGGCCGATCGGTCGCCGTCATCGGCGCCGGCGGCATCGGCGTGGACGTCACCGAATACCTCACCACCACCGAGTCCCCGACCCTCGACCTGGCCCTGTGGAAATCCGAGTGGGGCGTAGGCAACCCGGTCGAAGACCGAGCCGGCCTCACCAAGCCCCACCCCGACCCGTCCCCTCGAGAGGTCTACCTACTCCAACGCAAGCCAGGCAAGATCGGCACCGGCCTGGGCAAGACCACCGGCTGGGTCCACCGCGCCGCGTTGAAGAACAAGCAGGTCACCCAACTCCGAGCCGTCAACTACGAACGCATCGACGACGAGGGCCTGCACGTCACCTTCGGCCCCAAGCACGAGAACCCCCGCACCCTCAAGGTCGACAACGTCGTGATCTGCGCCGGCCAGGAGTCGGTGAACGACCTGGCCGACAACCTGCGCTCGCAAGGCCAATCCGTCCACGTCATCGGCGGCGCCGACGTAGCCGCCGAACTGGACGCGAAACGAGCCATAGAACAAGGCACCCGCCTGGCCGCGCAGCTGTAGCCCCACCGCAGCCAAGACCGCCCGCCGCAACCCCACCGCCTCGGCCGTACGCCGAACTGCTGACAAGTGACGCGTACTTCGACGACTGACGCGATGTACCGCGTCAGTCATCAAATACAGGCCCAGCCGTCACAAGCCGCGGGCTGGACGCACGAGGCTGTCCTCCTTCACCGCATCGGCGTGGAACCCCACTCGATCTCGGTTGGTACCGCGCGGATCGACTGCGTCGAGTCGCTCATCACCGTGCATGCCTCTGCGCCGAAGGAGGAGCCGACGGCTGAGCACATCGTCGAGACCGACCTTGATGTCCCGAGCGGCGAGCTCACCATGTCCAGCCCCGCGGTCTCCGACGGCCCGACGCTGACCGTTCCGGTCGGCCTCTACCGCGCCCGAGTCTCCTACGTCCCTTCCACGCCGCCCGCCGCCGACATCCATGAAGAGGCGCCTGGTGATCACTTCCTCTACCGGATCGACCTCTGGCCGGCTGACCAGCCCCATGAGCTCGTCGTGCTGCGGCAGGGCGTCGATCCCTGGGCTGGGTAGAACGCTCACGAGTTCGGCGCTGCCGGCCGCCCGACCTGCCTTGTTGTGAAGACTCGATCACCGTCTGCGAAGCTGACATGGGTGGTTAGGTAAGGCTATCCTGCGGCCATGCGAGAGTCGGTGGGGCTGACGGGCGCCGGGTTGCGGCTGGGGTACCACGGGCGGTTGGTCGTGGACGACGCCGGGCTGGGGATCGAGCCGGCGGGGGTAACCGCGCTGGTGGGGCCCAACGGGAGTGGGAAGTCGACGCTGCTGCGGGCGATGGCTCGGTTGCACAAGCCGGACGCGGGGACCGTGAGCTTTGCCGACGGTGAGGACGCGCTCGCGCTGTCGCAGAAGGACTTCGCGCGGAAGGTGACCTTGCTCTCGCAGTCGCGGCCTACGCCGAACGGCGTGAGTGTGCGGGACGTGGTCGGCTACGGCCGGCACCCGTACCGCGGGCGCTGGCGCCACGACGACCCGGAGGGCAACGCGGCGATCGAGCACGCGATGGACGTCACCGGTGTCACGTCGATGGCCGAGCGGGCCGTCGACGAGCTGTCGGGTGGTGAGCTGCAGCGCGTCTGGCTCGCGACCTGTCTGGCGCAGGACACCGGCGTACTGCTGCTCGACGAGCCGACCACCTTCCTCGACCTGCGCTACCAGATCGAGATCCTCGACCTGATGCGCGATCTCGCCGACGAGCACGGCGTGGCCGTCGGCGTCGTACTGCACGACCTGAACCAGGCGGCCGACGTGGCCGACCGCATCGTCCTGCTCGACCGAGGGCGGGTCCGGGCGACCGGTACGCCGGCCGAGGTCCTGCAGGCGGACGCGTTGACCGAGACCTACGGGATCCGGATCGACGTCAGCACCGACCCGGCCACCGGGCGGATCAGCACCCAGCCGGTCGGCAGGCACCTGCACCGGCACGTCCTTCACAACCACTGCCTTCAAGACATCTGAGGACCCGATGAGAAGAGTCACCGTCCTGGCCGCGAGCCTGCTGCTCGCGCTGACCGCCTGCGGCACCAGCGAGCCGACCGAGCCGGCGGCCGACGAGTCCGCCGCCGCCCAGCCGGTCTCCGTCACCGACGCCCGCAACAAGAAGGTCGACCTGCCCAAGCCCGCGACCAAGGTCGTCGGCCTGGAGTGGGGCGTGATCGAGAACCTGATCACCCTCGGCGTCCAGCCGGTCGGCGTCGCCGACGTGAAGGGCTACACCACCTGGGTGACCGCGGCGAAACTCGATGCCGGGGTCAAGGACGTCGGGACCCGCGGCGAGGCCAGCGTCGACGCGATCGTTGCCCTCAACCCCGATCTGATCATCACCACGACCGACGAGGCCGCGAACACGATCACGCAACTGGAGAAGGCCGCGCCGGTTCTCGTCGTCCGGGGTGCGGACGCGAAGAACGCGATCCCGCAGATGAAGAAGAACCTCGAACTGGTCGGTGCCGCGATCGGCAAGTCCAAGGAAGCCACCGAGGCGAACGCCGCGTTCGACCAGGCCGTTGCCGACGGCAAGAAGAAGATCGCCGACGCGGGCAAGGCCGGCGAGGGCTTCACGATGGCCGACGGGTACAAGGAAGGCAGCACGATCTCGATCCGGATGTTCACCAGCGGCTCGCTGCTCGGTGCGGTCGCGGGCGAGCTCGGCCTGAAGAACAACTGGACCGGCGCGGGTGACCCCGACTACGGCCTGGCGCAGACCGACATCGAGGGCCTGACCAAGCTCGGCGACGGCAGCTTCCTGTACATCGCGTCGACCGCCGACGGCGGTGACGTGTTCGGCGGCGACCTGTCGAAGAACGCGATCTGGAAGAACCTGCCGTTCGTGAAGTCCAACAGCGTGCACCGCCTGTCCGACGGGATCTGGATGTTCGGCGGACCGAAGTCGACCGAGCAGTTCATCGACGCCACGGTGCAGGCAGTCACCTCTTGACCCAGCTCACCACCGAGCGGCCTCCGGTCGCCGAGACCCTGCAGCCGGTACGACGGATCCGCGTCGCCGGGGTGTTCGTGATCACCCTGGCCGCGGTCGTCGTCCTGGCCGGCGTACACCTGACGCAGGGGACCTCGTCGGTCGGCGCCGGGGACCTGCTCCGGCTGGTGATCGGTCAGGGCACCGACAACTCGGCCAACATCCTGGTCGCGTCGCGGCTGCCGCGACTGCTCGCCGGCGTACTGGTCGGCCTCGCGCTCGGCGTTGCCGGCGCGGGGCTGCAGTCGCTCGCGCGCAACCCGCTCGCGTCGCCGGACACGCTCGGCGTCAACGCCGGCGCGTACCTGGCCGTCGTGATCGTCGCCGCGTTCGGGATCAACCTGCCGGTGTTGCCGGCGGGCGGCGTCGCGTTCGCGGGCGGGCTGGCGGCCGCCGTACTGGTGCTAGCTCTGTCCGCTGGTGGTACGTCGGGACCGACGCGACTGATCCTCGCGGGATCCGCGGTGGCGATGGCGTTGTCCGGCGTGACGACGTTGCTGATGCTGCTGCGGCGCGAGGAGACGATCGGGACCTTCGCGTGGGGGGGTGGGACGCTCGTCCAGACCGATCTCGACGCCGTCGGCCAGATGGCGCCGATCGTCGCGGTCAGTCTGGTCGCAGCGCTGTGGCTGGCGTCGCGGCTCGACATCCTGTCGCTGGGCGACGACACCGCCTCGGTCCTTGGCGTGCGCGTACGGCGTACGCGGGTGCTCATCACGCTCGTCACGGTGATGCTGTCGGCGGCCGCTGTGACGGTGGCCGGCCCGGTCGGCTTTGTCGGGTTGGTCGCGCCGGTACTCGTGCGGCTGGTGGCGCCGTTGGTCCCGGGGCTGATGCGGCACCGCGTACTGCTGCCGCTGTCCGGACTGTCGGGGATCCTCGTCGTGCTCGCGGCGGACGTCGTACTGCGGGCTGTGCTCGGTGGGCAGGCCGGCGTGGAGATCCCGACCGGCATCATGACGATGCTCGTCGGCGCGATCGTGCTGGTCTGGCTGGCGCGCCGCTACCGCGACTCAGGCCCGAGCCGTACGCCGTCCGGCGCCTCGTCCGGGCTGCGCAGCCTGCGGACGTTCTGGATCGTGGTCGTGGTGCTGGGCGTGCTGCTGGTCGGTGCGCTGGTGTTCGCGATGCTCGCCGGAGACGCGTTCCTTCGTACTGGTGACATCGCGAACTGGGTCAACGGCCGCTCCGGGCGTGCGATCACGTACGTCCTGGATCAACGTTTCCCGCGGGTGCTGTCGGCGGTGTTGTGCGGTGCCGCGCTGGCGATCGCGGGCGCGACCGTCCAGGCCGTCTGCCGCAATCCCCTTGCTGAGCCAGGCATTCTCGGCATCACCGGCGGCGCGGGCGTCGGTGCCGTCGTCACGCTGATGCTGGTCCCCGCGGCCGGCATCTGGCTCCTGTCCGGCGTCGCCTCCGCGGCCGCGCTGGGCACCTTCGCGCTGGTCTACCTGGTCTCCTGGAGGGGTGGGCTCAGTTCGGACCGGCTGGTGCTGATCGGGGTCGGCGTCTCGTCGGCGACGACCGCGATCATCACTTTCGTCATCGTCTACACGAACCCGTGGAACATCACGATGGCGATGACGTGGCTCTCGGGCAGCACGTACGGCCGGACGCTTCCCCAGGTCATCCCCGTCACCGCGGCGCTGCTCGTCCTCACCCCGGTCGTCGTGCTGGCCCGCCGAGAACTCGACCTGCTGTCCCTGGACGACGACGTCCCGCGCATCCTCGGCGTACGGCTTGAACGCACGCGTTTGTTGGCGTTGGCCGCTTCCGCTCTGCTGACGTCGGCCGCGGTCTCGGCCATCGGAGTAGTCGGCTTCGTAGGCCTGGTCGCCCCGCATGCCGCCCGGGCTCTCGTCGGCGGCCGGCACTCGCGTCTGCTCCCAGTGGCTGCGCTGCTGGGTGCCGTACTGGTCTCAGTTGCCGACAGCCTTGGCCGCACGCTGCTCGCGCCCGCGCAGATCCCCGCGGGCCTGCTCACCGCGATGATCGGCGCGCCGTACTTCGTGTACCTGCTGTGGAGAACGCGAACGACCAAGCTATAGAAGACGGCCTTCGACGAGACGCCAGAAGTTCTTCAGAACCGCCGCGCTGCGGGCGGGGTCTCCCTGCATCCACCAATGGCCGAGGCCGTCCAGGATCGCGGTGACGGCGCCTGCCCGGTCGGAGGCCCGTTGACGCAGTTCGGCGCTGCCGACCGCGCTGTCCGCGGTCGCGATGACGTGCAGGCCCGGTCGCCTTGCGGCGGCAGCCAGGTCGCGGCCGCGGTGGGCCAGTGCAGGCTGGGTCGCCGAGCGGTAGACACCGAGCAGAGCGCGCCGCATGTCGGCGTTCTGCAACGGCGCCATCGCCCGTACGACGGATTCGCTCAGACCAAGAGGACCCAGCCGGGCGACCTTGTCGTCGGGCGTGCCGCCGAGGAAGGCAGCGACGTGCTGCTCGCCTTCCTCGGCCGACTGCCACTTCTGGGCGAGACCGTGCCAGACGTAGTCCGGCTCGAACAGCCCCACCACGTCACTGGCCCAGCTGTGCAGGAGATCAGGTCTCGTCATCGCGACGCCGACGACGAAGAGCCCTCCGAGATCGTGACCGACCAGGTGCACCGGCCGCCCGAGCCGCTCGAGCGACGCGACCAGCCAGTCCTGGTAGGCATCCAAGGTCGCGGGGAAGTCCTCCGGCAGAGGTACGCCGAAGCCCGGCGGCGAGAGCCGGACGACGTCCTCAAGTCCCAGTTCGGCGACCAGCGGTTCCCAGATCGCCGCTGTCTCCGGATTGCCGTGCACGAGTACGACGGTCGGTGGCATGAGTTACCTCTGATCAGCGGGGCAGGTACGTCGACTTCAGGATCTGGTACGGCTCGACGCCCTCGGGGCCGAGCTCCCGGTCGGTGCCCGAGGCCTTCGTACCACCGAAGGGCGCGGCCGGATCCGGCAGGAACCCGTTGATGCCGATGACACCGGTCTCCACCCGCGCGGCGACATCGAGGCCACGTTCCAGGTCCGGGGTCCAGACGGTGCCACCGAGACCGTAGCGGGAGTCGTTGGCGATCCGTACGGCGTCGTCCACGTCGGCGTACCGGATGATTGACAGCACCGGACCGAAGATCTCCTCCTGACCGATGGTCGAGCTGTTGTCGACGTCGGCGAACACGGTCGGCTTGACGAACCAGCCCCGGTCGAGGCCCTTCGGCCGGCCGCCGCCGGTGGTGAGCCGGGCGCCTTCGCTCAGCCCCTTGGCGATGTAGCCCTCGACGCGGTCCCGCTGGCGTGCGGTGGCGAGCGGGCCGATCCGGGTGCTGGGGTCGAGGGAGTCGCCGACCGGCAGCAGGCTGACGAAGTCGGTGATCCGGTCGACGAGCTCGGCGTACCGGGAGGCAGGCGCCAGGATCCGGGTGCCGAGGTAGCAGGACTGACCGTTGGTGAGCAGGGTGGCGTGGAAGAAGTCGTCCAGGTCGCCGCTGAGGTCGACGTCGTCGAGCAGGATCGCGGCCGCCTTGCCGCCGAGCTCGACGGTGACCGGCCGCAGCATCCGGCCGGCGGTCTCGGCGACCTCGCGCCCGACCTGCTCCGAGCCCGTGAAGGAGATCTTGTCGACACCCGGATGGCGGACCAGGTACGCGCCGGTCCGGGGGCCGCCGGGAACGATGTTGATCACGCCGGGCGGCAGCTGCGCCTCGTGCACCGCTTCGGCGAACAGCTGCGCGTCGAGCACGGTCTCCGGGCTCGGCTTGATGACGAGTGTGCAGCCGATTGCCAGCGCCGGTCCGTACTTCTGCGCGCCGATGGTCTGCGGGACGTTCCACGGAACGATCGCGCCGACCACACCGACCGGTTTGCGGGCCACTCTGACCTTGCCCAGCAGGCCTTGGCGCTCGCTGTCGAGGTCGAGCTCGCCGGTGCGCAGCAGGTTCGCGTAGTACCGCAGCATGATCTGCGGCAGGTGGCCCTCGATCCGGGTGGACGTGGTGATCGGCATGCCGTTCTGCGAGGAGACCCGGCTCGGCATCTCGTCGGCCCGGGCGTCCAGGGCGGCGCAGAGCCGCTCGATGGCGTCGGCCCGCTGCTCGGGGGTCCAGTGCGCCCAGCCGGTCGGGTCGTCGAACGCCCGCCGGGCCGCGGCCACCGCAGCGTCGACGTCGGCTTCGAGGGCCTCCGGCACGCTGCCGATGACCTGCTCGGTGTTGGGCGAGACGACCTCGATCGTCGACGCGCTGGACGGCGCGGTCCAGCGGCCGCCGATGGAGAGGGAGTCGTAGTTCAGAGTCATCACGAGAGTCCTGTTCAGGGGAGGGAACGGGGATTCAGAGACGTTCGGCGGCGACGAGTTCGCGCGCCAGCGGCGCGACCTCCCGGCCGTAGAGCTGAATCGAGGCGGGGTCGTCGGACATCAGCACGAACCCGGAGACGCCCGACGTCAGTACGACGTCCGCGATCTGTTCGGCCCACTGCCGCGCTGGGCCTTCGAACACGCCGCCGCCGGTCGCGGTGAACTGGCCGCCGATGTTCAGCACCCGGGCGATCGCGGCCGGGTCCCGGCCCGCGGCCGTCGCGGCGTCGTCGATCACCTTGCTCAACCCGGGCAGGGAGTCGACGCCGTCGGGCAGGTAGTTCAGCGACGGCAGCCAGCCGTCGGCGACCCGGCCGGTGAGCCGGAGCATCCGCGGCTTGTACGCGCCGATGCTGATCGGGATCGGATGGGCCGGCGCCGGTCCACGCTTGGCGCCGGTGACCTCGTAGAACTCACCGGCGAAGGTGAAGCCGCCGGGTTCGTCGGTGGCCCACAGGCCGCGCAGGACCTGGACCGCCTCCTCGAGAGCGCGGACCGACTCGCCGGGCTCGAGGTGACGCCCGCTCATCGCCTCGATGCCCGCCCAGAACGTGCCGGCACCGATCCCCATCTCGAGCCGGCCGCCGCTGAGCCGGTCCAGCGTGGCAGCGGCCCGGGCCAGTGTCGCGGGCGGACGGAGCGGCAGGTTCAGTACGTTGCCGGTGATCCGGATCGTCTCGGTGCGCGCGGCGACGTACGCCATCAAGGTCCAGGTGTCCTGCAGCGTCGGCAGGTAGGGATGGTCCTGGAAGCTGACCAGGTCCAGCCCGGCCTGCTCGGCGACGACCGCCAGGTCGACCGGTCGGTGCGCGGGAGTGGCGACCGGGGTGATGAAGCTGCCGAAGACCAGGTCGTGCCCGTAGTCGGTCATCGCTCGTCCTTCTCGGTGAGGGTCGGGGTGAGGGCGAAGTTGTCGTCGAAGACGGCGTCCGGGTCGTACTTCGCCTTGAGGTCGCGCAGCCGCGCGAGCGTCGTCGGCGACCAGTTGTCCTCCTGCCGCCCGGGCCGCAGGCTGCTGTCGAAGCTGAGGTACTGACCGTCGAAGTACGGCGTCAGCTCCGCCCAGACCTGGTCGACCGCCGCGTCGTCGCGGCCCATCACGACAACGGAGAAGTTCGCGCCGCGGTTGCTGTAGGCAGTCGCGTCGGGATCGACGTCGGCCACCGCGCCGCCGACCGAGCGGAGCTGGTACCAGAAGATGGCCCCGCTGCGCAGCACCCGAGCCGATGCTTCGGCGAACTCGGGCGTGACGTGTGCGAGCAGCCCGCTGCGCGAGACCGGTTCGCCGGAGGACTGAGGATCCTGCTCGGTGGCGTTCGCCATCACCGCGGCGTACGGGGTGAGCTGGACCTGCTGGTCCAGCAGCGGCGCCAGGTCGGCCAGTGGTTGCAGCCGCGCGAGCACGGTGTCGGGATCGGCCGAGTCGATCATCGTCCGGCTCAGCGCGTACGACGGCTGCCCGCGCCGGGCGGGCGGGACGATCAGGAAGCTGGTCAGGTCGCGCGGTGAGCTCTCGACCAACTCGCCCCAGCTGACCAGGAAGTCCGCGGTGGCACTCGCGTCATGGGTCAGTTCGGCGTAGCCGACCGGGCCGACCTCGTCGACGACGAACTCGAACGAGGTCACGATCCCGAAGTTCGCCCCGGCGCCGCGAACGGCCCAGAACAGGTCCGGGTTCTCCATGTCGTCCGCTCGGACGATCGAGCCGTCGGCCAGCACCATCCGTACGGACCGGAGGTGATCGATGGTCAGCCCGTGCGCGCGGGACAGGTACCCGATCCCGCCTGCGGTGGCCAGACCGCCGACGCCGACACCGCCGTAGTCGCCCGAGCTCAGGGCCCAGCCGTACGGCTGGAGAGCCGCCGCAACGTGCATCCACCGCGCGCCCGGACCGATCCGGACCCGGCGGGCGGCCTGGTCGACCACCTCGATGCTGTTCATCAGCGACAGATCGATGACGATGCCACCGGCGTTGGTCGACCGGCCCGAGATCCCGTGCCCGGCACTGCGCCGGGACAGCGGAAGCTCCGGATGGCGGCGCGCGTAGGCCAGTGCTTCGACCACCTGCTCGTCGGTCGCCGCGCGCAGCACGACGCCCGGCGTACCGCCGCGCAGGTAGCCGCCCCGGAAGCGCCGGTACGTCGGATCACCCGGTTCGAGGACCTCGATCCCGGCCGGGACGTTGTCGTAGTCGATCCCCGGAGCCCGGCGGGCGAGCGCGGCCCGGCTGCGGACCGGTCGCCCGCGCAGGCCGTCGGGCAGAACCTTGTCGAGCTCCACCTTCAGCGCGGGCACCACCTCTCGCGCGAAGCGGGTCGCGATCTCGTTGCCTTCAGCACCGAGTCCGGCGAGGTCGAGCACGATCGTGCTGACGCCGTACTCGACCATCGGCGCGAGCAGGTCGCCGGTCCAGTCCGACAGCGAGCCGGCCGCGCCGCGGGGGCCGAACCGGCCGCTGATCAGGAGCTGCCGGCGGACCTCCCGGGGATCGCGGTCGGCGGCTTCGGCCGCCGCGTCGACGACGATGTTCGCGGCGTACGGCGTGAGGTCGCCCGGGAACTCCGTCGCCCAGCCGTCCGCCTTCTGGCCGGCCAGCTCCGCCGCCGCCCGGTCGCTGCCGAGGATCGTGACCGGAACCACGTGGGCCGGCGCACCCCGCTCGGCGCCGGGCAGGCGGTAGAAGCGGCCGTCGTACCTGGCCGGTCCTCGCGCCTCCGTGTCCCAGAGAGCGCGGAGCACGTCCACTGCCTCGCCTGCGCGCTCGGATCCGCCTCCGAGGGCCAACGCGGCACGGCCGCTGGAGAGGTGGTCCAGCGCCGCGACCGTCCGTGCGAGCAGAGCCGGATCCCGCGGCGCCAGTACGTCGGCGCGCAGTGTGATCCGCGAGGTCTTCGCGGCGATCCAGCTCAGCAGCGTCAGTGCGTCGAACTCGGGTGAGTCCGGGCGGTCGGCGATCGCGACGACCTCGTACCCGAGTTCCTCGGCGAGAACCGCCTGCCGGACCAGCTGGCCGGCGTCGAGCTCGCTCCCGGTCTGCAGCCGGAGGGCGAACTGCACGGTGTGCGCGTAGGTCGTCGCGCCATCGCCGCGCTCCGGAAGTGGTGGCATGGTGGTCGCCTCAGGCCGTCAGTGTTGCCATGTCGATGACGAAGCGGTAGCGGACCTGCGCCTTCTCCAGGCGGCCGAACACCTCGTTGATGTCCGCGATGGCGACGGTCTCGATCCGGGCGGTGATCTCGTGCTCGGCGCAGAAGTCCAGCATCTCCTGGATCTCCGGCATGCCGGCCGCGGCGGACGAGGCGTAGGAGTGCCGGCCCGCGATCAGCGACCAGTTGCCAATGGCAACGTCCTCTTCGGGGGCGCCCACGTTGACCAGGGTCCCGTCGACGGCGAGCAGGTTGAGGTACTGGTCGAACTGCAGCGCCTCCGAGATCGTGCACAGGATCAGGTCGAAGCTCCCGGCCAGCGTCTCGAAGGTCTTCGGGTCCTCGGTGGCGTAGTAGTGGTCCGCGCCGAGCTCCAGTCCGTCCTCCTGCTTGCTGAGTGTGCGAGACAGCACGGTGACCTCGGCGCCGAGCGCGTGCGCGAACTGCACGGCCACGTGGCCCAGGCCGCCCATCCCGAGCACGGCGACCTTCTTGCCGGGTCCGGCGTTCCAGTGCTTCAACGGCGAGTACGTCGTGGCGCCGGCGCACAGGAGGGGTGCGGCCGCGTCGAGCGGCAGACTGTCCGGCACCCGTACGACGTACCGCTCGTCGACGACGATCTCGCTGGAGTAGCCGCCCTGGTTGGTGGTGCCGTCGCGCCCGACGGAGTTGTAGGTCGCGACGACGCCGTTCAGGCAGTAGATCTCCAGGCCGGCGTCGCAGGAAGCGCAGTGGCCGCAGGAGTCGACGTAAGTGCCGACGCCGACCCGGTCGCCGACGGCGAACTTGGTGACGTCCGGGCCGGTCTCGACGACCACGCCGGTGATCTCGTGCCCGGGAACCATCGGGTAGAGACCCGGTCCCCAGCCGTCGTTGGTCTGGACGACGTCGGTGTGGCAGACGCCGGAGTACCGGATCTCGATCCGGACGTCGGCCCCACTCGGGTCGCGGCGGGTGATCGTGGTGGGCTCGAGGCGGGCGCCGGACCGGGGGGCCGCGTAGGCAGTGATGTTCTTCATGACCAGCTTTCCTTGGGAGGGTTCGGGGGAGCGGACTCAGTAGCCGATGGCGAGCCAGGCGCGGTGGGTGCGCGGCGTCTCGATCTCGTCGGCGAAGGCGATGGCGTAGTCGTCGACGGACAGGAAGGACCGCCGGTTCTCGTTGGAGACCAGGGCGACGCTGCTGGTCCGGTAGGTCCCGGTCTGGACGCGAGCAACGTCCGGGCCGAACTCGGCGGCCGGCACGAGGGCGAACCAGTCCACCGCCTTCGGCGTCGCGCGCAGGGCGTCCAGCGCCCGCTGGTGCGCGTCGACCAACGGCCGCAGCGCGGCGGGGAAGTCCGGGCTGTCGCCGAGGCGCGGTTCCTGGGGGTCCAGCGGCAGGATCGCCGCGCCGCTGACGACACCGATCCGGGCGCCGCTGTGCTCGGTGGCCGTGGCCAGCGAGGTGACCGCGGCGGCGAGTCCGCCTTCGGAGTCGAGCGCGGGAAGGGCCGCGACGACGACCTCGGCGCCGGTGGTGACCTCGGTGACGAAGCGTTCGTCGTAAACACTGCCGGCGGCCGGGTCGACGCCGTCCAGTTCCCTGCCGGTGGTCCGGGAGACGGCGGTGACCTGGTGGCCACGCTCGACGAGCTCGTCGATCAGTGCCGAGCCGACGAATCCGGTGCCGAATACAACGATCTTCATGACGGAACTCCTTGTCGTCCGGAGGAAATGTGCTCTCGACTTAAGGTTGAACTATCAACGTTGAAAAATCAACCTGCTCGGTTCAGGGGTCCCGTGGAGGCGATCGGAGGGCTGGTCAGGCCGTCGGGTGGAGCACGGCCTTGGCCGTCCGGCCGGAGCGGGCGTCGTCGATCGCCCGGTCGAGCTGGTCGAGCGGGTAGTGCGTCTCGATCCGGTCGATCGGGAACTTCCCCTGCAGGTGCAGGTCGACCAGCCGGGGCAGCAGGACGGCCGGGTCGGCGTCCCCGAGGGTCGTGCCGTGAACCGTGCGGCCGCGAATGAGATCCCAGGGGTCGAGTTCCAGGGTCTGCCCGGCGGCGACGCCGGTCAGCACGGTGTGCCCGGTCTCGACCAGTACGTCGACCGCGGTGCGCATCACCTGCGGGCTGCCGGTCGCTTCGAGGCTGTAGTCGACGCCCGGCTGACCGGTGATGTCGCGGATCGCGGCGCCGAGGTCGTCGGTCTCGCTGGTGTCGACGGTGTGCGTCGCACCGACCGCCAGGGCCCGGTCGAGCTGGGTCTGCTTCCGGGCGACCGCGATGACCGTCGACGCTCCGGCCTCGGCCGCGGCCATGATGCCGGTCAGGCCGATCGAGCCGAGACCGAACACGGCGATCGACGTACCGGGCTGGACCTTCAGGACGTCGTACACGGAACCGGCGCCGGTCAGCACGCCGCAGCCGAACGGACCGAGGACGGCGGGATCGACGTCCGGCGACACCTTGATCACGTTGCTGACGTGGGCGATCGAGCGCTCGGCCCAGGACGACTGGTAGAAGAAGTGGCTGTGAACCGGCTCCCCGGATCCGTCGGTGAGCGAGGTGGTGCCGTCGGAGCGTCCGCCGGAGAAGTTCAGCTGGGCGTGCTGGACGCAGTAGCCCGGACGGCCGCTGCGGCACGGCGGGCACTGGCCGCAGGCCGCGACCGTCAGGATCACGGTGTCGCCGACCTCGATGCCGGTGACGTCACGTCCGACTTCCTCGACGACGCCGGCGCCTTCGTGGCCGAGCACGACCGGAGTCGGCAGCAGGTCCAGGCGGCCGTCGAGTACCTCGATGTCGGTGCCGCAGATACCGGCCGACAGGACCCGGACGACCACCTCGTCGGGGCGTGGTGCGGACAGGGTCAGGCGTTCGAGGCCGATCTCGTGCTGGGCGCGCATCACCGCGGCGCTGATGGTCATCGTGATCACACCTTTCGGGTGGGCGGGGTACTACGGCTGGTCGGTCGGGCGGATGACGATCTCGTTCACGGCGACGCGGCGGGGGCTGGTGACGACGTACGCGATCGCGTGGGCGATGTCCTCGGCGTGCAGGGCCTCGACCTTGCCGAAGGCGGCGGTGAAGTCGGCGTCGGAGTTGGCCTTCTGGTCGAACAGTTCGCTGCTGGTGCGGCCGGGCTCGATCACGGAGAACCGCAGGTTGCGGGTGGTGTACTCCTGGCGCCACGCCTCGGTCGCGCCGGTGACGGCGTACTTGGTCGCGTTGTAGAGGGCAACGGTCGGGGCGGCGACGCGGCCGGCGACCGACGAGATGTTGACGACGTCGGCGACCGAGCGGCCGCTGTTCTGCGCGGCCTTCAGCAGGTGCGGCAGCGCGGCCTTGGTGACGTACATCAGCCCGCGCAGGTTGATGTCGACCATCTGATCCCACTCCTCGAGCGGCGACTCGTCGGACGGACCGTTGAGCATCACGCCGGCCGCGTTGACGAGAGTGTCGAGACGACCGAGCTCGGCGACCGTCCGCTCGACGGCACCGGCCGCCGCGGCGGAGTCGGTCAGGTCCGCGGCGATCGCGAGCGCCGTACCGCCGTCCGCACGGATCGTCGCGGCGAGGTCGTCGAGCCGGTCGGTACGACGGGCGACCAGCGCCACCGCCGCGCCGTCGCCGGCCAGGCGCAGCGCTGTGGCGCGGCCGATGCCGCTCGACGCGCCGCTGATCAGGGCCACGGTTCCGGTGAGATCCTGGGTGCTCATCTGCTGTCTCCTCGTGCTGGTTGGGGATTCCCTTTCATCGCAGCACTCGACCCGGACCGGCTGAAGGGATTACCGCGCACGCCCGTACCTGGTACTCGCAGTACGCGTTAGGTCCGGTGGTAACGGCGTGCCCGGGGCAACAATGGGAGCCATGAGCACTCTCCGGGAGTTCCTGGTGTCGCGGCGGGCGGCGATCGACCCGGCGTCGGTCGGGCTACCGCCGTCGCCGACGCCGCGGCGCAAGGGCGGGCTGCGGCGTGAGGAGGTCGCGGCCCTGGCGGGGGTGAGCGTGGACTACTACGCCCGGCTCGAGCAGGGCCGGATCGGCAACGTCTCCGACCAGGTGCTGACCGCGATCGAGAACGCGCTCCGCCTCGACCCGCTCGAACGCGAACACCTGCGGTCGCTGGTGGTGCCCGGTACGCCGGCACCGCGCGCACGGTCCCGGCAGGCCAAGCCGCAGGTCGGTGTCGCGCTGCGTAACCTGATCAACGCGATGGACCCGATCCCGGTCATCCTGCAGAGTCCGCGCCAGGACGTGCTCGCCTCCAACCGGGCCGCGCGGATCCTGCTCACCGACTTCGACGCGCTGCCGCTGCGCGACCGGAACATCCCGCGCTGGCTCTTCCTCGATCCCCGGACCCGGATCAAGTACCCGGACTGGGAGGAGGTCGCCGCGCCCACGGTCGCGGCCCTCCGCGCCAGCCGCAACCCGCAGATCCGGGACGACGCACTGGAGGCGCTGGTCGGCGAACTGAGCGTGGCGTCACCGGAGTTCGCGCGCTACTGGACCGACTACCGGCTGTTCAAGCACGCCAGTGGGACGAAGCGGATCTTCCACGAGGCCGTCGGGGTGATGACGCTGAACTACCAGACCCTGGAGGTCTCGGGTTCCGACGGCCAGTTCCTCTCGACGTACACCGCTGACGTCGGCTCGCCGGCGGACGAGAAGCTCCGCCTCCTGATGAGCTGGAAGGCCACACCCGACGAGGCCGAAGCGCCGGCGGAGGCCGAGGAGCCCCGATGAACGATCCCTACGCGGCCGGCCGCGACGGTGTTCTGTCGAGCAGGGACTCGACCGGCGAGGCAGCGTTGGCGTCCCACCGTGCGCTGGCGGCCGGGTACCTGATCAGCTGGGACGCGGAGCGGCGGCTCAGGGCTCGTTGAGCCCGCGCTCGGCGAGCCGGGTCATGATGGCTTCCGAGATCTCCAGCAGCGACTTCTGCTGCTCGGGGGTCAACGCGTCGAAGACCAGGTCGCGGACGCGGGAGACGTGCGCGGGTGCGGCGGCCTGGATCGCCTTCCGGCCGGCGTCGGTGATGCGGATCATCGGCGCCCGCGGGTCGTCCGGACAGACGGTCCGCTCGACCATGCCGTTCTCCTCGAGCAGCTTGACGCGATGGGAGAGCCGGCTCTTCTCCCACTGCAGGCCGTAGCGAAGGTCGCGCGCGCGGAGCTCGCCACCGTCGGCGTCCGACAGTACGGCGAGGATCTCGTAGTCCGGCAGCGTCAGGTCGGAGTCGAGCTGCATGGTCACCCGCAACGCCGTGGCGAACTGGATCCGCATCCGGTGGAAGGTCTTCCAGGTCTGCAGCTCGTCGGCGTTCAGCCACTCCACGTCCGCGCCGTCGTCCGGTCCCGCGGTCGCCGCTCGTGTGCTTGCTGTCTTCCGGCCCATGCCCTGCCCCTGACGTGTCGATCCCTCACCGAAGGCTACTGCCTCCGCTGCCAGGTTCTCATGACGAGGTTGACATTTCAACGTTGAAAGATCAACCTGGTGTCGACTCCGCACCGTGCGGACGACTTCCCTGAAAGGTGTTGACCGTGGCAACGGCATTCGACCCCTACCGGTTGGCCGGGCGAGAGCTGGCGAACCGCATCGTGATGGCCCCGATGACGCGCAGCCGTGCGTCCGGTGCCGATCGGAGCCCCACCGCCCTGACCGCCGACTACTACGCCCAGCGCGCGGGAGCCGGGCTGATCATCACCGAGGGGACCCAGCCCTCGGCGACCGGACAGGGGTACGTCGATACGCCCGGCATCCACTCGCCCGAGCAGACCGCGGCCTGGCGCCAGGTCACCGACGCGGTCCACGACCGGGACGGCGTGATCTACCTGCAACTGCTGCACACCGGACGCATCGGTCATCCGTCGCTGGCGGGCGAGCACCCGGTCGCGCCGTCGGCGATCGCGGCCAAGGGCGCGACGTACACCGCTGACGGACCGCTCGACTTCGTCGTACCGCACGCTCTCACCGAGGCCGAGATCGTTGCCACCATCAACGACTTCGTGGAGGGTGCGCGGAACGCCGTCGAGGCCGGCTTCGACGGGGTCGAGCTGCACGGGGCCAACGGTTACCTGATCCACCAGTTCCTCGCCACCGCCGCGAACCGTCGTGACGACGACTGGGGCGGATCGGTCGACCGCCGGATCCGGTTCGCGGTCGAGACCGCCGCGGCGGTGAGCGACGCCATCGGTGCCGACAAGGTCGGCCTGCGGATCTCTCCCGGGATCGGCCTGGGCGATCTCCCCGAGGACGACGAAGCCGATCGCGAGAAGACCTACACCGCGCTCCTCGAGGGCCTGGCTCCGCTGAACCTGGCCTACCTCCACCTGACCGAGGCATCCGGCGTCGAGGACCTGGGCCGCTCGCTGCGCGCGCAGTGGGAGAGCACCTTCATTCTCAACCCGTTCACCCGCGACCGCCCCACCGGCCCGGAGGACCTGCACCTGATCGAGGACGGCGCGACCGACCTGCTGTCGTTCGGTGCGCTGTTCCTCGCGAACCCCGACCTGCCGGCCCGCCTGAAAGCCGGCGGACCGTTCAACGAGCCCGACCGGTCGACCTACTACGGCGGCGACCACCGCGGCTACACCGACTACCCGTCTCTCGGCTGACGAGCTCGTGCCGCCGGGCGGTGCGTCAGGCCCGGCGTACGGCGGAATGCTGTCCGTGCGGCGTGGAGACCTCGTCGAGCAGGAGGGCGGCGACGGCCTCGGGGGACTCGTGCATGGCGTCGTGGGCGGTGGGGAGGTCGTGGACCTGCCACTCGGGGTCTGCTTGGAGGCGGGTGCGGAGTTCGGTGAACGGGGTGCGGTCCTCCCAGCCTGAGCAGTAGACGAACTCCTTGCGGGGGACCTGGGCGAACTGGCCGGTGAGCGTGATCGTTTGCAGGAACGCGGCTATGGGGTGGGGGCGGCGGCGGGGATCGCCGCTGCTGCCCGGTGGCTGTACGGCGTAGCCGGTGGTTGCGGCACCGGTGGCGAACACCTCGCGGAAGTGGTCGTTCGTCGACGACCAGCACGAGTCGCCGTCGCGCGGGACGTAGGCGTCGAGGTGGACCAGGCGGGAGATCCGGCCGCCGGCGCGGTCGGCTGCGGCGGCGATCACCATGCCGGCGTAGCTGTGGCCGACCAGCGTGACGTCGGTGAGGTGGTGGCGATCGAGGTGCCGCAGTACGTCGTACGCGTGCGTGTCGAGGTTGGCGGTTGCGAGCGTCGCGGTGTCGTCGTCCGGCTGGAGGCCGGTCAGGGTCAGGGCGTGGACGTCGTGTCCGGCACGCTCCAGCAGCGGGACCACCGTCTCGTAGGCCCAGGAACCCTTCCACGCGCCTGGTACCAGGACGAACGTCGTCATGCGTTTCTCCTTGTCTCGTTCGTGTCTTGGCAAGGAGTCTCGTCAGTGGGTGGTGTGGCTCGCTACCGGTAAAATGCCAACTGATGCCTGTTCCCCGCCAAGCTCGTTCTACCGCCGGTGCGACGTCCCAGATCTGGCCGTCCGGCGGGCGGCATCTGTGGCCGTCCGGTGGGACGAGCGCGGTGCAGTCGCACGCGCGGGGGCATCTGGTCTATGCGGCCGGTGGTGTGCTGGCGGTTCACACCGAGCGCGGTACGTCGATCGTTCCTGCGAATCGGGTTGCCTGGACGCCGGCCGGGTTCACGCATCAGCACCGTGCTCATGGGGATACCGACATGCGGATCGTGTTTCTTCCGCCATCTCTCGCTCGGCTCGTGCCGGGGCATCCCGCGGTGTTTCAGACGTCCGGGCTCGCGCGGGAGGTGCTGCTCGCGCTGACCGGTCCCCGCAACTACGACAACGCCGTACCGGGCTACAGCCGCGCTGCGCGCTCTCGTCTGATGAGGGTGCTCGTCGATGAACTCCGCGAAGCGACCGAGCAGCCGCTGCACCTGCCGGAGCCACGCGACGATCGGCTGCAGGCGGTCGCGCGGATTCTGTACGAGACGCCGGGCGAGAACGCCACGCTGGCGGAACTCGGGAAGAGGATCGGGGCCAGCAGCCGCACACTCAGCCGGCTGTTTCGCGATGAGCTGGGGATGACGTTCTACGAGTGGCGGACGCAGCTACGGATCTACCACGCGCTGGTGCTCCTCGCCGACGGGCACGACACCACGCACACTGCTGCCGCCTGTGGATGGGCTAATCCCAGCAGCTTCATCGCGGCGTTCACCGCGGTCATCGGTACGACGCCGGGGCGGTACCGAAGCAGACCCCGACTCTGAGGTTCAGCCGGCGGCTTTGGCCGCGGCCTTCTTGGCCTGCTTGTACTCGCGGACCTTCAGGAGGGAATCGGCGTCGACCACGTCGGCGACCGAGCGGTAGCCGTCGAGAGCGTAGTCGCCGGCGGCGGCTTCCCAGCCCTGCGGCTTGATGCCGAGTTGCTTGGCGAGGAGGGCGACGAAGATCTGCGCCTTCTGCTTGCCGAAGCCGGGGAGTTCCTGGACGCGCTTGAGGAGTTCCTTGCCGGTGTCTGGCTCGGTCCACAGGCGGGTGACGTCGCCGTCGTACTTGGACTCGATCAGAGCCGCCAGTTCCTGGAGGCGGGCCGACATCGAACCGGGGAAGCGGTGGATCGCCGGCGGCGTACTGCAGAGCGCCTTGAACTCCTCCGGGTCGGCAGCGGCGATCGCGGCCGGGTCGAGGTTGCCGAACCGGCTCAGCACCTTCCACCCGCCGCGGAACGCGTGCTCCATGCCGTACTGCTGGTCGAGCATCATCCCGACGACCACGGCGAACGGGTACTGGTCGAGGACGCGGTCGGCCTCGGGTTCGTTGGCGATCTGGAAGCCCATGGGGACCATGGTAGGACCCCGCGCGGGGTGCACACTGGGGGTTCACGCTGCCCGAGTCCGGAGGTCCCGATGAGCGAGCCCGCCAACGACTACCGCCGCCTGCCGGACCCGATCCGCCTGGAGGACACCGTCACCTCCGTCCCGGGCACGCCGCCGAGCGACCCTGACGGCGGCCGCAACGTCGACCAGGACATAGCCACCAGCGTCGTCGCCGGCTGACCCAGCCGGTCCGCGCCTACTTTCATTTGCCCCTGTACGACGCACGCGTGCGTCGTACAGGTTGGTCGTGCCCCTGGAGGTCGGCGGCGATGCGGCCGGGGAGGTTGTTGGGGGTTGAGGCCGCTGCGGCCGAAGGTGCGTGGGTGGGGCCGGGGTGTGGCGGCGAGTGGGGCGGTGTCGGCGGTGGGCTCGCGGCGGCGGTCGGCGGTGATGCGGCCGGGGAGGTTGCTGGGGGTTGAGGTCGTTGCGGCCGGAAGTGCGTGGGGTGGGGCCGGGGCGCGGTGGGCGAGCGGGGCCGGTGTCGGCGGTGGGTGGTCGCGGCGGTTCGGCGGCGGCGGTTCGCCGGTGGCGGTTCGGCGTACGCGCCTGCTTGGGTGCGGGTTAACCCGTGGATCTGGCTGGGTTTGGGGTGGGGGTGTGGGGGCGGGCCTATGCTCGGGCTGGGCGGGTCGACGGAGGGAGCTTGGATGGACATCCGGGATCTGGATCGGCGGGCCGGGGCGGTGCTCGGCGAGGTGGTGATGCAGGTTCGGGCTGAGCAGTTGTGGTTTCCGACGCCTTGTCCGGACTGGACGGTGCGGGGGCTGTTGCGGCACATCGTGAGTGAGAACGAGGGGTTCGCGGCCGCGGCGGCGAACGGGTCGGCTCCGGTGCAGACCTGGAACGGTGGGCGGCTGGGGGACAATCCGGCGGGTGCTTACCGGCGGTCCAACGTGAAGGTTGCGGAGGCGTTCGCCGATGGTGGGGCGCTGGACCGGCCGATCGAGGTGCGGGAGTTCGGGACGTTCCCTCGGCGGGTGGCGCTGACCTTCCACCAGCTCGACTGCGTGGTGCACGCGTGGGATCTGGCGCGGGCGATCGACGTACCGTACGACCCTCCGATCGACATGGTCGAGATGGCGCTCAGCCTGGCCAAGCGGATTCCCGACACCGACACGAGTCGCGGGCCGGGTGCCGCGTTCGAGCGCTCGGTGAAGGTGCCGGGCGACGCCGGCGACTTCGAGACCCTGCTGGGCCTCCTCGGTCGCAACCCCGACTGGGTCTCACCGATCGACTAGACCCCGAGCAGTCTGCCGAGCAACGCCGACAGTTGCCGCCGCTCCGCAGCCGTCAGCGGCTCGAAGGTCCGGTCCAAGAACTCCGGTACGGCGGCGTCCGCCTGCTCCAGGCGTGCCCGCCGATCCCGGCCTTCCGCTGACGCCCGACGACCTGCGCCGGATGAACCACCAGCCGGGCTCGATGGAGGGCATCTTCGACGGCCTGCGCTATCTGTTCGACAACATCCACCGCGTCCCCGCGTTCGTCATCCCGGCCGTCGAGGGCCGCACGATTCACGCGCCGGTCAGCGCCCAGGCCAACACGTGGGGGTCGATCCTGCCGTCGGTCTGGAGCTTCATGCTCGCCGCGCGGGCTCGCGGTCTGGGCACGGTCTGGACCTCCGCGCAGGGCCCGCTCGAACGCGAGATGGCCGAGGCCCTCGACGTCCCGTACGACGAGGTGATGCTGGCCGCGTTCATCCCGCTGGCCTACACGATCGGTACCGAGTTCAAGCCCGCGAAGCGGGTGCCCCGGGACGAGGTGCTGCACTGGGATCGTTGGTGATCCCGCTGGTGTGGAAGCGGTTGCGATAGGCACCCGGGCTGATCCCCAACACCCGGGTGAAGGCCCGCCGCAGCGTCTCCGCCGTCCCCAGGCCGGTACGCCGGGCGATCACGTCCAGCGGTCCGGTCGTTGCCTCCAGCAAATGTTGCGCGGCCTCCACCCGGACCTTCTCGACGAAGCGCCCCGGCGTCGTACCGACCTCGTCGTTGAACAACCGGGTCAGGTGCCGCTCGCTCACCCCGGCCCGTCCGGCCAGCGCCGACAGGCTGTGGTCGCCGGCCGGGTCGGCGGTGATCGAGTCGAGTACGCCGCGGACCAGCTCGTGCCGCGCCTGCCCGGCGCTCAGCCGCACGCTGAACTGCGACTGCCCTCCCGGCCGCTGCAGGAAAACCACCAGATGCTTGGCGACCAACCGAGCAACAGCAGCGCCGAGATCGGCCTCGACCAACGCCAGAGCCAAATCGATCCCGGAAGTCACCCCCGCGGACGTGATCACCGGCCCGTCCTGGACGAAGATCGCATCGCTGTCGACCCGCACCGCCGGAAAGCGCAGCGCCAGCTGATCGGCCAGCTCCCAGTGCGTCGTCGCCCGCCGTCCGTCGAGCAGCCCGGCGGCCGCGAGCGCGAAGGCGCCCGCACACACCGACGCCGTACGCGAAGCCTGCGCCGACAACCGCCCAACAGCGGAGATCAGTCCGGCGTCGCTGATCGTGTGCAACCAGTTCGGCCCACCCGGTACGACGAGCGTCGCGCCCCGCGCGTCCACATCGGCCAGGCTCACATCCACCCCGAGCCGGGTTCCCGTGTTCGCGACCACGTCAGCGCCGTCAGGCGATGCGATCACCGACCGGTACGCCCCGCCGCCCTGCTCGTTCGCCACCGCGAACACCTCGAGCGGTCCGGTGACGTCGAGCAGCCGCACCCCGTCGTACACGACGACCACCACCACGCGCTCCACCCCAGCAGTATGCGTGTCCGGATCGGTGGGTCACCCGTCCGGATCGCCCGTACGCCGGCCGCCGCTTCCGCGTCAGGCTGGAGAAAACCGCTACTGAAGGAGGCTGACGACAGTGATCGCAGGGATCGAGATCCCCGACAGCAAGCTCGCCACCGAGGCGACCGAGCTGGTCCGCGACGTGACCGACGACCTGGTCTACGACCACTCGCGCCGGGTGTACCTGTTCGGCGCGCTGCACGGTCGCGACCTGAGCTACGACCCGGAACTGCTGTACGTCGGCGCGATGTTCCACGACCTCGGTCTGACCGCCGGCTACCGCGAGTCGCAGCAGCGGTTCGAGATCGACGGCGCCGACGCGGCGGCGGAGTTCCTGCGCTCGCGCGGCATCGCCGAGGACGACGCGACGACGGTCTGGACGGCGATCGCGCTGCACACGACCCCCGAGGTCCCGGTGCACATGAAGCCCGAGATCGCGCTGGTCACCCGCGGCGTCGAGGCCGACGTACTGGGGCTCGGTCTGGACCGGATCACCGCCGAGGAGCGCGCCGCGATCGTCGCCGCGCACCCCCGGCCGGACTTCAAGAACCAGATCCTGCACGCGTTCACCGAGGGCATCAAGCACCGCCCGGCGACCACGTTCGGCAACGTGAAGGCCGACGTGCTCGACCGCTTCGTCCCCGGTTTCGAGCGGACCAACTTCGTCGACGTCATCCTCGGATCGGAGTGGCCGGAGTGAGCCCGGCGTAGTCCACGAGCTCGATCGCATCCGGCTGTGCCGCGGCGGCCTTCGCCAGTACGCCGCGGAACGGCCGCGACGTCATCGCCGCGGTCATCAGATCCCGGGCCCGGATCCCCAAAGCAGTCCGAGGCATCGCCAGAGCGATCCCGCCCGGCGGCAGCGCGCTGCGCTGGACGACGTACTCGCGCAGCACCCGCTGGTACGCCGCGAACGCCTCCCGATAGTCGCCGGAGGCAACCAATTCCCCGGCCAGGACGTACGCGCCGACCAACGACATCGCCGTACCGTAACCAGCCAGCGGCGATCCGCAGTACCCAGCATCGCCGAGCAGCACGACCCGGCCACGCGACCACTCCGGTACGACGACCCGGCTGGTGCTGTCGAAGTAGAAGTCGTCGGCGGCATCCATCCCGTCGAGGATCTCGCGGGTGTACCACCCGGCGCCCTGGAACGTCTTGCGCAGCAGGGCTTTCTGCTCGCCGACGTCGCGGCGGTTGTAGCGGAGCACCGGCGACCGGAAGCTGAGCAGCGCGCGAGCGAACCGCGGATCGTGGTCCGGCCGCAGCCCGACCCAGCGGCCGCCGGGCGCGGTGTGGATCTTCATCCAGCCGTCGAGATCCTCGGGCGCCGGGATCGTGAAGTACGAGCCGTAGCCGCCGAGGTGGTGCACGAACTCCTCCTCCGGCCCGAACGCGAGCGCGCGCACCCGCGAGTGCACGCCGTCCGCGCCGACGACGAGATCGAACTCCCGCGTCGTACCGCTCGTGAACGAGACCCAGACGCCCTCGTCGGTCTGGGACAAAGAGCTGATCGAGTCGCCGTACAGGTACTCGACGTCCGGCGTCGCCGCGAGCAGCACCTCGGACAGGTCGCCGCGCAGGATCTCGATCTCCGCGACCGGTCCGGCGCCGTCGAGCAGTTCGGCGGGCAGCGCCGCCGCGCGCTTGCCGTTGGAGCGCACGTAGGCGAGCCCCTTCTCGTGCAGTTGGCGAGCCTTGATCGCGGGCATCACGCCCATCCGCTCGACGACGTCCCGCGCGACGCCGCGGACGTCGACGGTCTGGCCGCCGGGCCGAGGCGCGGGCGCGAGCTCGACCACGGTCGGGGTGAAGCCCGCGCGCTGCAGCCAGTACGCGAGCGCCGGTCCGGCGATGCCGGCTCCGCTGATCAGGACCTTCATGGTGATCTCCCTGGGGGTAGTGCGCTGTACGGTGTACGCAGCACGATGCCTGAGCAGCTCAGTCGCAGTCCACGTGCACTAGGGCACCGAGGGAGAGACCATGACAGCGCCGTACCAGCAGATCGCCGCCGGGATCCGGGCGCGGATCAGCACCGGGGAGCTCGGCCAGGGCGAACGCGTGCCGTCGACGCGTGAGCTGATGCGCGAGTACGGCGTCGCGATGGCGACCGCGACGAAGGCGCTCACGACCCTGCAGCAGGAAGGCCTCGTGCACTCCCGGCCCGGCGTCGGCACGGTGGTCGGCCCTGCCCGCCGTACGCCGGTCCGGTCCGACGAGCCCGCGTTGAGCCGGGACGAGGTGGTCCGGGTCGCGATCGTGCTCGCCGACGCGGAAGGACTGGCCGCGCTGTCGATGCGGCGGATCGCGAGCGAGCTGGGTGTCTCGACGATGGGGCTGTACCGGCACGTCGGCGGCAAGGACGCCTTGGTGCTGCGGATGGTCGACCGGGCGATCGCGGACTTCCCGTTCCCGCCGGGCGAACCGGCCGGCTGGCGCGAGGGCATCGAGACGGCCGCGCGGCTGCAGTGGGCGGCGTACCGGAAGCACCTGTGGTTGCCGGGTGCGGTCACGATCGGGCGGCCGCAGTTGCTGCCCAGTCTGCTGTCGCACGCGGACGCCGTACTGCGGGCGGTCGGCAGCTTCGGAGTTGATCCGAGTACGGCGATGTACGCGGCGATCACGGTGTTCGGGTACGTGCGTGGGGTCGCGCTGAACCTCGAGTCGGAGGCACTGGCCGAGCAGGACACCGGGCTGACGGCCGACGAGTGGGCGGAGGGGCAGGCGGATCGGCTCGCCGTACTGGCTGATGGGCTGCCGGGGTTCCAGGGACTGGGGGAGGGGTTCGATTTCGACTTCGACCTGGAGCAGTTGTTCGAGTTCGGATTGCAACTGGTACTCGACGGGCTGGGTGTCCGCCTCGAAACGGTGCGCTCGCGGCTACGCTGAGTGTCGTTCGTCGACGGTTGGGAGGTGGCGATGGATCCGGTGTTCGCGCCCGGTGTGCCGAACGAGGTACGCCGGTTGTTCGAGCGCAGGCCCGAGCTGTTCGTGCCCGCCGGCCAACCGCGGCCGAAGCGGCGGACGTCGTGGTCGGAGGCGCCCGGCAACACCTTCGGCACGATGCTGGTCTGGCTCGCCGTCTGCGTCGGCGGGTGGATCCTCGCGGTGATCATCCTCGCGATCACGCTGCCGACCGCGGCCGCGGCGTGGGTGTCGGTCCTGCTCGCGGCACTCGCGGTGGTCGCGACCGGTGGGGTCGCGGTGCGGTCCGCGGTCGAGGACCGTGGGCGCAAGCTGGTCCGGTTGCAGCACGGGAAGTACCTGCTGGCCGAGGACTTCGACGAGCCGTCCGGCAAGCTGCTCGGCCGGGCGCAGCGCGCGGTGAAAACGGTGCTCGAGGCAACGGTTACCCGGCGCGGGCTGCTCGACGAGATGCAGAACGAGCTGGTCCTGCCCGAGCAGCTGTGGGACCTCGGCCAGGTCCTGCACGAGCAGTCGGTGCTCCGCGCGCGCCAGCAGGAGGTCGCGCGCGGGATGGCGACGGCCGAGCTGGACGCCGTACTGGGTCCTCAGCGGCGTGCGCTGTCGCGATCGGTGGATGCGATCCGGCGCAAGGTCGAGCTGCTCGAGCAGTACGCCGACCGCGTGCGCTCCGCCGATGCCGCTCTCCGCGCCGAGGCGGCGCTGGAGGACGGCGACCGCTACATCGAGCTGCTCGCTCGGACCGAGCCAGCCGGTGACACGGCCGTGGTCCAGGGTTTCGCGGACGAGGCCGCGGCGCTCAAGGACACCTTCACCCGGTCGATCAAGGCCGCCCGAGACGCCGGGCGCACGCTCGCGCTCCCGGAGTAGCGGCCTGGCCTCCAGCCCTTCAAGTCCCCACCCCCGATCACCGTGAGCAGCGCGACGGGGGTGCGCGTACTACGCTGCTGTGGTGACGAGGACTGTGATTGTTGCCGGGGGCACCGGTGGGTTGGGTGGAGCGGTCACGGCCGAGCTGCTCGAAGGCGGCTGGCGGGTCGTCGTACCCAGCCGAAGCGAAGAGTCACTGGCCGCCCTCGGGACGAACGAGTCGCTGGCTCCGGTGCTTGCCGACCTGTCCGATCCGGCTGGTGTCGCGGACGTCGTCGCGCTGGCGACCTCCGACGAGAGCGCCCCGCTGCACGCGCTGGTCAACCTCGTCGGCGGCTTCGCCTCGGGCAAGCGCGTGCACGAGACGCCGGTCGAGGACTTCGAGCGCCAGCTCACGCTCAACCTCCGGCCGCTCTACCTGATCACCCAGGCCGCGGTCCCGCACCTGATCGCCAACGGCGGCGGCGCGATCGTCTGTACGTCGAGCCAGACCGCGCTCAAACCGTTCTCCGGTGCGGCCGGTTACATCACCTCGAAGGCCGGCGTGATCGCCTTCGCCGACGCCCTGGCCGTCGAGTACGCCGCCGACCACATCCGGGTCAACACGATCCTGCCCGGCACGATCGACACCCCCACCAACCGCAAGGCCCGCCCGAACGCCGACGCCACCAACTGGACCCCGCCGGCCAGGATCGCCACCGCCATCCGCTTCCTGATCGACTCCGACGCGATCTCCGGAGCCCACATCCCGGTTTAGCGCTGGTCGATCAGCAACTGGATCCCGTCCAGGATCCGATCCAGCCCGAACCGGAACGCATGATCCGCGTCCATCGCCGCCTGGAACTGCTCGCCCGCCGCCGTCCCCACCCGCCCGGCGACCGGGAACCGATCAGCCAACCCAGCCATGTACCGATCAAGTAGTGGCCCCGTTGTGAGCCACCATTCCTCATCCGACAGCCCGCTCTCGCGCTGGGTCCTCAGATGCTCGGCGGCTGCCCGCGCGGTCCCCTGCACATGCGTGAGGATCAGCGTGAGCGCCGAGTCCATCTCCACGTCGCCCAGCCCGAGCCCGTCCAACGGCCGCAGTTCGGCCTCGTACTTGAGCGTGATGTTCGGCCCCAGAGCATTCCGTACGGCGGGAACCTCGTGGATCCACGGATGTGCCATCAGCACCTCCCAGTTCCGCCGCGCGACGAACTCCATCCCGCCGCGCCACCCGCCGGGCTGCCGCGCCGGCTCGTCCACGCCGGCGTACAGGTCGGCGTACACGGTGTCGAACATCAGGTCGGTCAGCTCGCCCTTTCCCGGGACGTGCGTGTAGAGCGACATCGTCCCCGCCTTCAGCTGCTCGGCGACCTGCCGCATCGAGACCGACTCCAGCCCGTCGGCGTCGGCCAGCCGGATCGCCGTGTCGACGATCGCGCGGACGGTCAGCCCGGAGCGGCCGGGCTTGCTGTGACTGCCCCAGAGCAGGGCCAGACTGCGCGCCGGATCGGGCGCCGCGGACTTCTTTCCACTCACCGGGAACAAACTCCAACCGCTCGTCGTTGACCCGATCGTACCTGAGTCGTACGGTGTACGGTACGCCGTACCGAAGTAACAACGAAGATCGAGGTGGAAGTGGCTGCAGAACGCGTGATCGTCGCGGACGACGTGCGCAAGAACTACCCCGGCGGCACCGAGGGGGCGGGCCTGAACGGGTTCGACCTCGAGGTGGCGGCCGGGTCGGTGGTGGGACTGCTCGGCCCGAACGGCGCCGGCAAGACCACCGCGGTCCGGATCCTGTCCACCCTGCTGGAGCTCGACTCCGGCCGGGCGAGCGTCGCCGGGTACGACGTCCGCCGGCAGGGTCAGGAGGTCAGAAAGCGGATCGGGCTCGTCGGTCAGTACGCCGCGGTCGACGAGATCCTCACCGGCCGCCAGAACCTGGTCATGTTCGGCCGGCTCAACCACCTGTCGCGCAAGGCCGCTGCCCAAAGGGCCGACGAGTTGCTCGAGAGGTTCTCCTTGCAGGACGCCGCGGACCAGGCCGCGAGCAAGTACTCCGGCGGCATGCGCCGACGGCTCGATCTGGCCGCCAGCCTGATCGTCGCCCCGGCGCTGCTGTTCGTCGACGAACCGACCACCGGGCTGGACCCGGGCGGCCGGCGCGAGGTCTGGTCCGCGGTCCGCGACCTCGTGAAGTCCGGTACGACGGTGCTGCTCACCACGCAGTACCTGGAGGAGGCCGACCAGCTCGCCGACCGGATCTCGATGCTGAAGCAGGGGCGGGTAGTTGCCGAGGGCACCCCTGACCAGTTGAAGGCGCAGCTCGGCGGCGACTGGCTGGACCTCGTCCTGGCCGACCCGGCCGACGTACCGAAGGTCCAGGCGCTGGTCGAGCGGTACGCCGACGGAGAGGTCCGAATCGACGACCTGACCGTCAGTGTCCCGGTGCGGGACCGGACGAAGGCGCTGGTGGAAGTCGCCACCGCGCTGCACGACGTACAGATCGAACCGGAGGACATCACGCTGAGACGACCGACGCTGGACGAAGTGTTCCTGCACCTGACCGGATCGGGGGTGGCCGCATGAGGTGGGCGCTGGCCGACGGCTGGACGATCGCGCAGCGCACCTTGCTGCACTGGCGGATGCAGCCGGGAGTGATCATCTTCGGGTGGTTCTTCCCGGTGCTGATGCTGCTGATGTTCGGCGCGTTGCTCGGGGGAGCGATGGAGATGCCGGGCGGGACGTCGTACTACGAACTGCTGGTGCCGGGGATCTTCGCGCTGTCGATGCTCTTCGGGCTGGAGGGCACGATGACCGCGATCACGACCGACGCGGCGAAGGGCGTGACGGACCGGTTCCGGTCGCTGCCGATGAGCTCGGCGGCCGTCGTCCTGGGCCGGTGCATCGCGGACATGCTCGACTCGGTGGTCACGCTGATCGTGCTGGCCGGGACCGGGCTCGCGCTCGGCTGGCGGTGGCACGGATCGCTGCTGGAGGCGCTGGCGGCGTTCGGGCTGCTCCTGCTGCTGCGGTTCGCGTTCCTGTGGGTCGGGATCTTCATCGGCCTCTCGGTGCGCAACGCGGAGTCGATCAGCGCCGTCCAGGTCGCGATCTGGCCGGTCGGGTTCCTGTCGAGCGCGTTCGTGGACACCGCGACGATGCCGGACTGGCTGGGCGCGATCGCGCAGTGGAACCCGATGTCGTCGACGGCGACCGCGGCCCGTGCGCTGTTCGACAACCCGGGCGGATCGGCGGGGTCGTGGATCGGTGAGCACGCGCTGGCCGGGGCGGTGATCTGGCCGCTACTCCTGGTGGTCGTGTTCCTGCCGCTGTCGGCGCGCAAGTTCCGAAACCTGTCCCGCTAGAACCCCCGCGGGTGGCGTGTGAGCCAGTAGACTTTCCATCGAGGTAAACCGATCGATCCCGCCCAGCGTCATTCAAGTGTGCGGCCTGGGTACCTGCTTCCCAGGCCACGGGGCATCGACAGGGGAACCATGGGTCGTCGTGCACGCGCCACCCGCGCGAAGGGGACAGACACCGGCACGCCCGACGGGCGGCACAGCCGGGCCAGAACCGTGCCGCAATCGCTCGGTCTGACGCTGATCAGCGCCGTCCTGCCCGGAAGCGGGCTGATTCTCGGCGGCCGCCGCCGGATCGGTGCGTTCGTGCTCACGCTGACCCTCGGGCTGATCGGCTTCGGCCTGTACGTCGGGTTCTGGCGCCGCGACGACGTCGTCGAGTCCAGCGTCGTGCCGAACCGCCTGCTCGGGGTCGCGATCGCGATCGGCGCGCTGGCGCTCGGCTGGGTGATCGTGGTCGTCGCCTCGCACCGGTTGTTGCGTCCGGCAACGGGTGGACCCGGCGGCCGGGCGGCCGGCGCGATCTTCGTCGGGGTGCTGTGCTTCGCGATCAGTGCGCCGGCGGCGGTCGGCGTACAGAGTGTGCTCGCGCAGCGCGATCTGGTCACCAACGTGTTCGTCTCGCAGGGCGAGAGCAAGAGCGCGACCCGGCCGGAGACCGTGAACGTGAAGGACCCGTGGGAGGACAAGCCGCGGGTCAACCTGCTGCTGCTCGGTGGCGACGACGGCAAGGGGCGGATCGGCGTCCGGACCGACACCGTGATCGTCGCCAGCATCGACACGAAGACCGGGGACACCGCGCTGATCTCGCTGCCGCGGCAGCTGACGTTCATGCCGTTCCCGAAGGACTCGCCGCTGCACAAGTTCTACCCGAACGGCTTCGGCAAGGAAGGGCTCAGCCTGACCGGCCGGCTGGAGTGGATGCTGACGGCGATGTACCAGAACATCCCCGAGGCGCACCCCGGCATCCTCGGCCCGTCCGACAACGAGGGCGCGGACGTGGTCAAGCAGTCGGTCGGCGAGGCGACCGGGCTCGACATCGACTACTACCTGCAGGTGAACCTGCAGGGCTTCGACCAGATCGTCGACGCGCTCGGCGGCATCACCGTGAACGTCAACGAGCGGGTCGCGATGGGCGGCATCTCGAGCTCGCACATCCCGCCCGGCCAGTGGATCGAGCCCGGCCCGAACCAGCACCTCGACGGGTTCAAGGCGCTGTGGTTCGCGCGCGGCCGGTACGGCGCGGACGACGATCAGCGGCAGATCCGGCAGCGGTGCGCGATCAAGGGCATCGTGGACGCGGCCGACCCGAAGACGCTGGTGACGAAGTACCAGGCGATCGCGAAGGCCGGCAAGAACCTGCTCCGGACCGACATCCCGCAGGAGCTGCTGCCGGCGCTCGTGCAGCTCGCGCTGAAGGTGAAGTCCGGGACGGTCTCGAACGTCGCGCTGGACCAGTCGAAGCTGAAGATGAAGTACCTGCACCCGGACTACGAGGGGTTGCGCGAGACGATCGAGAAGGCGCTGGAGCACGAGCCGGTCACGACGACGCAGCCGCCGCCTTCGACTCCGCCGACCGGCAAGCTGAACCGCCCGGCCACGCCGCCGCCTGGTCCCACCGAGGACCTGCGCGACGCCTGCGCTTATCACCCGAGCGGGGACACGCCTTAGTCCTTTGGGTGCTCGTTGTCCGTCGATGGGACAGGGATCGGTCGGCCGAACAGCGCCTCGCCGACCGTGGCGAGGTGGGGCAGCAGGTCCTGTTCGGTTGCTTTGGCCAGCGTCGGCGTGCCGACCGCCGTTCGGAGGATGCCGATGCCGAGCAGCCAGGCGGCGAACAGCTCGGTCCGCAGGTCGGCGTCGTCGTTGCCGTCGGCAAGTTCTTTGAGGACGCCGAGGTAGCCGTTGCAGACCTGCTCGCGGACTCGGTCGCGCATGTCGTCGTGACCCGCCGAGCGGAGCATCGCGATGAGCGGGTGCTCGCCGGCGTACTCGGCCCAGTCCTCGAAGACGAGATCGCGCAGGAGCTTCGCGGGGAGTTCGTCGAGCGGGCCGTCGGGCAGGACGACGGGTGCGGTCGAGGTCGCCATCGCCTCGGTGAACAGCTGCGACTTCGAGCCGAAGTAGCGGAAGACCAGCGCCGGGTCGACGCCGACGTCCCCGGCGACGTCGCGCACGCTCGCGCCGTCGTACCCGTCCCTGGCGAAGCGGACGCGGGCGCAGTCCAGCAGCCGCGCGCGGGTCGCCTCGCGATCGCGTTTGTGCGCCATTCGGTCCTCCCGTGGAGTGCAAGTCATCGATCGTTGACATGGTAGCGCCGAGCTGCCTATTCTCATCGCGACGTAAGTCATCGATCGATGACTTGGAGACGGAGGTCGGGATGAAGGACGTCGTGGTGGCCGGCGGTACGACCGGGATGGGCCGCGTGATCGCGTTGCACCATCTGCGGCAGGGCGCGCGGGTGACGGTGATCGGCAGTACGCCGGGACGCGGCGAGCAGTTCCTCGCCGAGGCGGCCGCGCTGGGCGCGGGGGAGCGGGCCGGGTTCGTTCGGGCGGACCTGCGCTCGGTCGCGGAGAACCATCGGGTCGTCGCCGAGATCGAGGCGCGCCACGAGGCGCTGGACGGGTTGGTGCTGACCCAGTTGATGCCGTTCGTGAAGCGGCACGAGACGGTCGACGGGTTCGAGGGCGTCTTCTCGCTGTACTACGTGAGCCGGTTCATCCTGAGCTACCGCCTGACCGAGCTCCTCGAACGCGGCGACACCCCGCTCGTCGTCAGCATCGGCGCCACCGGGCTCACGAAGGGCGCGGTGAACTGGGCCGATCCGCAGTTCGCTTCGTCGTACGGGATGGTGAAGGCGATGGTCAGCGCCGGCCGCGCCAACGACCTGCTCGGGGTCCACTACGTGCAGAACCACCCGGACGGGCGGACGAAGTACCTGCAACTGCGCCCTTGGTACACCAACAGCGGCATCAACCACCTGCCGCAACCCCACCGGACGGTGGCTCGCGCGTTGGGGAAGGTGTTCGCGAAGTCACCGGAGGACAGCATCCGCGGCACCATCGCGCTGATGGACGACCAGCCCGCCGAGCGCCTGATCCTGCGCGCACTCGACAAGCCGGTCGATCCGTCGCTGCCCACTTTCAGCCCCGCGGACGCCCAGCGGCTCTACGAGCTCACCAAGCAGGTGCTCAGCTGAAGAGATCCGAGTCCGGCCCGAAGTCGGCCTCGTCGACAACCCGCCGTACCTCGACCTCCTGATCGAGCGCCTCAGCCAGCCGCGCACCCCACTCGATCGCCTCGTCCGCGTTGCGCACCTCGACGATGATGATCCCGCCGATCAGCTCCTTGGTCTCGGCGAACGGCCCGTCGGTCACGGTGCGCTTGCCGCCGCTCACCTTCACCCGCGCCCCGAGCGCGCTCCGGTGCACGCCCTCGGCAACCAGCAGCACACCGGCCTTCGACAGGTCGTCGACCAGCGCGCCAACGTTCGCCGCAACCTCGTCGCTCACCATCCGCCCAGCCTCGCTGGCTTCGTCGGCCTTGTTGATGATCATGTAACGCATCTGCTGCCACTCCCTCGCTCATCGGTCGATCACTTACTCTCACGTCGACCGGGTCACCGGCAGATCGACACACTTGCTGGAGAGATTTCCGAGTACGCCGGTACGCCGCCCCGGCACCCGCCGCCGGTCGCCGGTCGCCGGTCGCCGGTCCACGGTCGGTTCCCGGTCCGCCGGACCCCCGCCCCGTCGTACCGGCTTGCTCTGACCCCGGGTGTGCTGTTCTATCGGTCGGGTGACGGTGACGGACACGCACGGGGCGATCGACGCGGTCTGGCGGATCGAGTCGGCCAGGATCGTGGCCGGGGTGGCGCGGATCGTGCGGGACGTCGGCCTGGCCGAGGAGCTCGCGCAGGACGCGCTGGTCGCGGCGCTCGAGCAGTGGCCTGAGTCCGGCGTACCGAGGAATCCCGGCGCCTGGCTGATGGCGATCGCCAAGCGGCGGGCGATCGACCTGATCCGGCGCAAGGAGACCTACCAGCGCAAGCTCGCCGAGATGGGGCACGAGCTGGAGATCGACGGCGAGTCGGTCGAGGACGACGTCGAGGCGATCCTCGAGGACACCATCGAGGACGACTTGCTGCGGCTCGTGTTCACCGCGTGCCACCCGGTGATCACCACCGACGCTCGGGTCAGCCTGACGCTGCGGTTGCTCGGCGGGTTGAAGACCGACGAGATCGCCCGCGCGTTCCTGGCGCCCGAGGCAACGATCGCGCAGCGGATCGTGCGCGCGAAGAAGAACCTCGCCAAGGCCGAGGTCGGCTTCGAGGTCCCGACCGGGGACGAACTGCTGAGCCGTCTCGGGTCCGTGCTCGAGGTCGTGTACCTGATCTACAACGAGGGCTACTCGGCGACCGCGGGCGACGACTGGATGCGCCCGACGCTCTGCAACGAGGCGATCCGGCTCGGCCGGCTGCTCGCCCAGTTGATGCCGGAGGAGCCCGAGGTCCACGGCCTGCTCGCGCTGATGGAGTTGCAGTCGTCGCGCGTGACGGCCCGGGTCGGCCCGACCGGCGAGCCGGTGCTGTTGCTGGATCAGGACCGCCGCCGCTGGGATCGTCTGTTGATCCGGCGCGGTCTGGAGAGCATCGACCGCGCGTGGGCGCTGGAGGGCGAGCCCGGCCCGTACCTGCTGCAGGCCGCGATCGCCGCCTGCCACGCGCGAGCGGCCGAGGCCGACGACACGGATTGGGCGAGGATCGCCGGCCTGTACGCCGTACTGGCTGCTGTCGTGCCCTCGCCCGTGGTCGAACTGAACCGCGCGGTCGCGATCTCGATGGCGTTCGGACCGGAGAACGGGCTGGTCGCGGTCGACGCGCTGCTCGACGAGCCGGCGCTGAAGGACTACCACCTGCTGCCGAGCGTGCGGGGCGATCTGCTGTTCAAACTCGGGCGGCTCGACGAGGCGCGGGCGGAGTTCGAGCGGGCCGCTTCGCTGACCCGGAACGAACGGGAACGAGCGCTGCTGCAGGACCGCGCTGCCGCCTGCTGAAACTTTCTCCGAGGTCGTGTCGATCTCGGGTCGAGGTGATCGACGCAGTGGTGTGAGGCCGGGATCACGGCCCCCTCGAGCGCTAGGAGAACACCATGGACAAGGTCACCTCGGCCGACGGTACGACGATCGCCTACGACCGGCTCGGCGCGGGACCCGCGGTGGTCCTGGTCTGCGGCGGCTCGGTCGACCGGATGTCGAACGCACCGCTGGCCGCGCTGCTGGCGGAGAACTTCACCGTCTACAACTACGACCGCCGCGGCCGCGGCGACTCCGGCGACGCCGCCGAGTACGCCGTCGAGCGGGAGTTCGAGGACCTCGACGCGATCTTCGCGGCGGCGGGTGGATCGGCGAGCTTGTACGGTACGTCGTCCGGCGCGGCCCTGGCGTTGCTGGCGACGGCGTCCGGGCGACCGGTCTCGCGGCTGGCGCTGTGGGAGCCGCCGTACATCCTGGACGGCGGGCGGCCGCGGCCGCCCGCGAACACGGCCGACATCTTCCGGGACTTCGTCGCGGCCGGTCGGCGGGACCAGGCGGCGGAGTACTTCATGGCGGAGGTCGTCGGGCTGCCGCCGGAGTTCGTGGCGATGGCGAAGGCGTCGCCGTGGTGGCCGGCGCAGGAGGCGATCGCGCACACGCTCGCGTACGACGCGACGGTGATGGGGGACTACTCGGTACCGGTCGATGCCGTCGGCAAGGTGAGCGTGCCGACGCGGGTGCTCACGGGCGGGGCGTCCTGGCAGTGGATGGTCGACGGTAACCAGGCGGTCGTCGCCGGTCTGGCGGACGGGAGTCACCGTACGCTCGACGGTCAGGAGCACAACGTCGACCCGGCCGTGATGGCTGCCGCGCTGAAGGAGTTCTTCTGATGAAGTTCCGGACCGTCCTGATCGGGACCACGAAGGTCGGCATCGAGGTGCCGCCGGAGATCGTCGAGTCGTTCGGCGCGGGCAAGAAGCCCGCCGTACGAGTGACGATCGGCGAGCACACCTACCGCAGCACGGTTGCGGTGATGGGTGGTGTGTACCTGGTCGGCGTCAGCGCCGAGAACCGGGCCGCCGCGGGGGTTCAAGGCGGGGACGAGGTCGAGGTGACGCTGGAGCTGGACACGGCGCCGCGTGAGGTCGTCGTACCGGAAGATTTCGCCGAGGCGCTGGACGCGAACGTCGCAGCCCGGAAGTTCTTCGACGGTCTGTCGTACAGCCAACGCCGGTGGTTCGTCCTGGGCATCGAGGAGGCCAAGAAGCCCGAGACCCGCAAGAACCGCATCGAGAAGGCAGTAGAGAGATTGGCTTCCGGCCGCGGCCAACGCTGACCGGGGGAGCGGGTCCGGCAGGCGCGAAGCGCCTAGCCGTCGGGGGCGGCAGGCTCCCTCCCCCACCCATCCGCCGCGCGCAGCGCGGCGGGACCTGCGGTGCGTCCGGAGCACGTGCTCCGGACGCTGCAGGTGTGCTACTAGCCGACGGTGATCAGACCACCGGCGTTGGTGCGGGCGGCGTCGAAGCGGGCCTGGGCGTCGGCCCAGTTCACCACGTTCCACCATGCCTTGACGTAGTCCGGCTTGACGTTCTTGTACTGCAGGTAGAAGGCGTGCTCCCACATGTCCAGCATCACCAGCGGGATCTGGCCGGCCGGCAGCTGGCCCTGCTGGTCGTACAGCTGGTGGATCAGCAGTCCGCCGCCGAGCGCGTCCCAGCCGAGGATGGCCCAGCCGGACCCCTGGATGGTCGTGGCCGCCGCGGTGAAGTGCGCCTGGAACGCGTCGAACGAGCCGAACGACTCGTCGATGGCGGCCGCCAGCTCGCCGTCCGGCTTGTCGCCACCCTCCGGGGACAGGTTCTTCCAGAAGATCGAGTGGTTGACGTGCCCGCCCAGGTTGAAGGCGAGGGTCTTCTCCAGCCCGACGATCGAACCGAAGTCGCCGCTCTCGCGAGCCGCGGCCAGCTTCTCGAGGGTGTCGTTCAGACCCTTCACGTAGGTGGCGTGGTGCTTGGAGTGGTGCAGCTCCATGATCTCCCCGGCGATGTGCGGCGCCAGTGCGCCGTAGTCGTAGGAAAGCTCGGGAAGCGTGTACGTGGTCAACTCTGCTCCTTCGTCAGGGCCCGCGCGGGGGCCGGTATTCCGATGTCCTGTCTCAGCTACACCAGCTTGAAACTTCAACCACGGTTGAGGTCAAGTCACCACGCGGGGCGGCGTGATTCCAGACCTGTGCCCGGTGCGCAGCCGTTCACACAGGACGCGCCGGTCGCCTCCAGCTTCACATACTCCGGCCACGCACCCACGCCGGAGGTCTCCCAGTCTCATCACAGCCCCCGCGTCAGAGCCGCCACCTCTCGAACCACCCTCCGCAACCCGGTTCCCGGCTACCACCCGTACGCCGTACGGCCTAGTCGATCGTGTCGAGCACCAGCTTCCCCCGCGTCCGCCCCGACTCCATCCGCCGATGCGCCTCGGCCGCGTCGGCCAGCGGGTACACCTTCTCGACCTCCACCTTCACCGCCCCGGACTCGACCAGCCGAGCGATCTCCCCGAGCGCGTGCCCGTCCGGCTCGACCAAGAACCCGGTCGCGTGCACTCCAGCGGCCTGGGCCTTGGCGACCAGCTCGGTCGACGTTCCGGACGGTACGGCGACCAACCGCCCACCCGGCTTCAGCGCCTTGACCGCCTGATCCAGCGTCGTCTCGCTCCCGATCAGATCGACCACCACATCCAGATCCGCGACGACCTCGTCGACCGCGACGCTCTGGTAGTCGACCACCTCGTCGGCGCCCAGCCCGCGCAACCACTCGTGCTTCCCGGCGCTCGCCGTACCGACGACGTACGCCCCGAGCTCCTTCGCGAACTGCACCGCCAGATGCCCGACCCCGCCGGCAGCCGCCGTGATCAGCACCCGCTGCCCCGCCTCGACGTGCGCGGCCGCGGTCAGGATCTGCCAAGCCGTCAGCCCGGCGAGCGGGAGTGCCGCCGCCTCGGCGTACGAGATGTTCGCCGGCTTCCGAGCGAACTGCCGCGACGGCGCGGTCACGTACTCGGCGTACGCCGACGCCGCCCGTGGGAACCACGGCATCCCGTAGACCTCGTCCCCGACCTCCAGCGTGTGTACGCCGTGCCCGACCGCCTCGACGACCCCTGCGACGTCCCATCCGAGCACGAACGGCGGCGTGCCGAGGATGCCGGCCATGCCGCTGCCCGCGCGGGTCTTGTAGTCGACCGGATTCACGCCCGCCGCGTGCACACGTACTAGCACCTCGGTCGGCAACGGCTCCGGCCGCTCCACGTCCACGAGTCGCAGCACCTCCGGCCCACCGAACTCGTCCTGGCTGATCGCCCTCATCCCGCTCCTTCCAGCGCCTGTTCTGACGCCGGTGAAGCTATCTTCCGGACCGTACTTTCCCGCAAGGACTGCTACTATCCATCGGGAAGTACTACCGCGAAAGAGGGTTTCGATGACCGCCACCTGTGTCACCGGCCAGCACGACAAGCACGACGTGTACGCCGCGCAGTGCCCGTGCCGCGACGTCCTCGACCTGCTCGCGAACAAGTGGGCCGCGCTCGCGATCGGTGCCCTCGAAGCCGGCCCGCTCCGCTTCGGCGAACTCCAGCGCCGCCTCGAAGGCATCAGCCCCAAGGTCCTCACCCAGACCCTGCGCCGCCTGGAAGAAGCCGGCTTCCTGCACCGCGAGATCTTCCCCGCCGTACCGCTGCACGTCGAGTACTCACTGACGGATCTCGGCCGCAGCGTCTCCGTCCCACTGTCGTCACTGCGCACCTGGGTCGAGTCCCACCTGCACGAGATCACCTGAGCCTGAGCCTGAGCCTGAGTCGCCACAGCGAGGTCACCTCCTGAGCGCGAGCTCTTGCCAACGGGTCGGCACCTCGCCGAGCCGCTCGCGCCCGCGGGTGATCCGGTACGACGCTGGTCCGGCCGACGACCTCCAGCCCGGCGTGCTCGATCCACCTCAGCAGTTCCGCCCTCGATCGCAGCCCGAGGTGCTCGGCCAGGTCCGACAGCACCAGCCAGACCTCACCGCCGGGCTCGAGGTGATCTCGTACGCCGGCCAAGAACCGACTCAGCACCCGGCTGCCGTCGTCGTACACCGCGTGATCGAGCGCCGTGATCGGCCGCGCCGGGATCCAGGGCGGATTGCAGACGATCAGGTCCGCCCGGCCGGGCGGGAACAGATCCGCCTGGAGCACCTCGGCGGTCAAGCCGAGCCGCGTGAGGTTGTCCCGAGCACAAGCCACCGCCCGGGGGCTGATGTCGGTGGCGGTGACCGCGAGACCCCGCCGAGCCAGCACAGCCGCGAGCACTCCGGTCCCCGTCCCCACGTCGAACGCCGTCCTGCCGCTCGACGGTGCCTCGACGACCAACTCGACGTACTCCGAACGCGTCGGCGCGAACACTCCGTAGTACGGATGAATCCGCGCACCCAGCGCCGGCACGGGCACGCCTTTCATGCGCAGCTGATGAGCCCCGATCACGCCCAACAGCTCCTGCAAAGGCACCAGCCGATCGCTCGACGGTTCGCCGTACGCCTCCCGGCAAGCCGTCCGTACGTCGGGCACCCGCCGCACCCCGATCGTGTAGTAGGAGTCCCTGCCAGACGAGGTGGGAGCCCTGGTCGATGGCTCGGAGTGCGCGCGACGCGGACCACGCGTCGTCGATGACGAGGAGTGTTTTCATCAGCCGTTCCTGCTGCGAAGAAGGTGTCCAGAGGGCAGCGCGACTCACCCGGCCGCCGAACGGCACCGGGGAGCGGGAACGGGTGGATCAGTGAACGACGGGCGCGTGCACAGGTCTGGTCACGTCGTCAGGCTAGGCCGGCCGTCGCCCCCGGTCGAAGCAATTCCCCACGCGCTCCCGCACTCACCGCGCCCCGGCCCTCCCGCGCGCTGCTCCTTCAAAGTCGGCACCACCGCCCACACCCACGCACCCCACCCCATCCCTCCACCTCGAACTCCCCACCGGCAAGCCCCCCGTCGCCCGCGCGCAACAGCCCCGACCAACCCCCTGAGTGGTCGTCCGGTGACGCGTGGCGCGAGCACTCGGCCGGGGCTAATAGACTTCGGAGGTCGATCCCCGCGGCTTGCCCGGCTGCTGGGGTCTTGAGATCCCCATACCGAACCCGAGGTTGTTGTCGTGCTCACCATGCAGGACGCGCTGCTCGCGCTGACGAAGTACTGGACCGACCGGGGCTGCATGGTGGTGCAGCCGTTCAACACCGAGGTGGGTGCCGGCACGCTGAACCCGGCCACCATCCTGCGGGTGCTGGGTCCCGAGCCGTGGCGGGTCGCGTACGTCGAGCCGAGTGTGCGCCCCGACGACAGCCGCTACGGCGAGAACCCGAACCGGCTGCAGACGCACACCCAGTTCCAGGTGGTGCTCAAGCCGGACCCGGGCAACCCGCAGGAACTGTTCCTGGCCAGCCTGGAAGTGCTCGGCATCGACATCCACGCGCACGACGTGCGTTTCGTCGAGGACAACTGGGCCAACCCGGCGACCGGCTCCTGGGGACTCGGCTGGGAGGTCTGGCTCGACGGGCTGGAGATCACCCAGTTCACGTACTTCCAGCAGGCCGGCGGCATGACGCTGGACCCGGTGTCGGTGGAGATCACCTACGGCATCGAGCGGATCATGATGGCGCTGCAGGGCGTCTCGCACTTCAAGGACATCGCGTACGCGCCCGGCATCTCGTACGGCGAGGCGTTCGGCCAGGCCGAGTACGAGATGAGCCGCTACTACCTCGACGACGCCGACGTGGAGTCGCAGAAGCGCCTGTTCGAGGAGTACGCCAACGAGGCCCGGCGGATGCTGGACGCCCGCCTGCCGGTCCCGGCGCACGTCAACGTGCTGCGCTGCTCGCACACCTTCAACGTGCTCGACTCCCGCGGTGCGGTCAGTACGACGGAACGCGCGAAGGCGTTCGGCCGGATGCGCACGCTGGCCCGTGAGGTCGCGCAGCTGTGGGCCGAGCGGCGGACCGAGCTGGAGTACCCGCTGGGCAAGGCCGAACTGCCGCCCGCGGCTCCGGAGCCGACCGAGTTCCCGAAGGTCAGCGGCACCCGTCAGCTGCTGTTCGAGATCGGTACCGAGGAGATGCCGCCGTCGGAGGTCGCGAAGACCGCCGACGCGGTGCGCAAGGCCCTCACCGAGAAGCTCGCGGCGACGCGCCTCGGCCACGGCACGGTGACGACGTACGCGACACCGCGCCGCGTGGTCGCCTTCGTCACCGAGGTGCAGGCGTTCGAGCCGGACGCGGAGAAGGTTGCCCGCGGCCCGAAGAAGGCCGCGGCATTCGATGCCGAGGGCAACATCACCAAGGCCGCCGCCGGGTTCGCCCGCGGCCAGGGCGTCGACCCGTCCGAGCTGCACGACCTGGACGTCGGCGGTGTGCTCCACGTCGCGGTGACCAAGCCCGACCCGGGCCGCGGCGCGGCGGAGGTCCTGAGCGGCGTACTGAGCGAGATCGTCACCGGTCTGCGCTCGGACAAGAACATGCGCTGGAACGACGCGAAGCTGTCGTTCACCCGGCCGGTGCGCTGGCTGGTCGCGCTGCTCGGTGACCAGGTCGTCCCGGTGGCCGCGTCGACGCTGACCGCCGGGCGCATCACCCGCGTTCACCGTACGGCGGCGCAGCCGACCGTGGAGATCGCGGCCGCCGAGGGGTACCTCGACCTGCTCCGGATCCACGGCATCGAGGCCGACCCGGCCCGCCGGCGCGCGCAGATCGTCGAGGCGGCGCAGGAACTGGCGGCCACGGTCGGTGGGACCGTCGACGTCGAAGGCGAGTCCGCGCTGATCGACCAGATCGTCAACCTGGTCGAGGAACCGACCGCGATCCTCGGTGGGTTCGAGCCGGCGTACCTGGACCTGCCGGCCGAGATCCTGACCACGGTGATGCGCAAGCACCAGCGCTACCTGCCGGTGCGTTCGGCCGACGGCAAGCTGCTTCCGCACTTCGTTGCCGTGGCCAACGGTTCGGTCAAGCCGGACGTGGTGCGCGGTGGTAACGAAGGCGTACTGCGGGCCCGGTACGAGGACGCGGCCTTCTTCTGGCGCGCCGACCTGCAGACCTCGCCGGAGACGATGAAGGGCGGGCTGGACAAGCTGGCCTTCGAGCAGAAGCTCGGTTCGATGGCCCAGCGGGCCGGCCGGATCGGCCGGATCGCGCAGGCGCTCGGATCTGTTGTGGAACTGAGCGGCGACGACCTGACCACGCTGAACCGGGCGGCCGAACTGGCGAAGTTCGACCTCGGTTCGCAGATGGTCGTCGAGCTGACCAGCCTGGCCGGGACGATGGCGCGCGAGTACGCGCGTCGCGCCGGTGAGACCGATGCGGTCGCGCAGGCCCTGTACGACATGGAGCTGCCGCGCTCGGCCGGCGACCCGCTTCCGGCGACTGTGCCGGGCGCGCTGCTTGCTTTGGCGGACCGCTTCGACCTGCTCGCCGGCCTCTTCGCCATCGGCGCCAAGCCGACCGGCTCCTCCGACCCGTTCGCACTCCGCCGCGCCGCGGCCGGCGTGGTCGCGATCCTGCGCGAGTACCCGTCGCTGCGTGCGATCACCCTCCCGGTCGGCCTGGCGGCCGCCGCGGAGCAGATCGGCGCCCAGGGCATCGAGGTCCCAGCTGAGTCCCTCGCTGAGGTGTCGGAGTTCTCCGTACGCCGCTACGAGCAGCAGTTGATCGACCGAGGCGACGACCACCTCCAGGTCGCCGCGGTCCTCCCCCTGGCCGAGGCCCCGGCCCTCGCGGACGAGACCCTGGCCGAACTCCAGCGCCAGGTCGCCACCGATGGCTTCGCCGAACTGGTCGCCGTACTCCAGCGAGCCCGCCGGATCGTCCCGCCGGACACCAACCCGACGTACGACGCGAGCAAGCTGACGGAGCCCGCCGAGGTCGTCCTCCACGAGGCCGTCCAAAAGGTCACTCCGGCCCCGACCACCCTCGCCGAGTTCGTCCCTGCGGCGTCTGTCCTCGTCGACCCCATCACCACGTTCTTCGAGGAGATCCTGGTCATGGCCGAAGACCCAGAGGTCAAAGCCGCCCGCTTGGGCCTCCTCGCCACCATCCGCGACCTAGCCGCCCCAGTCCTCGACTGGCAGGCACTGGGCACCAGCCTGACCTGACAACAAGCACCAACCACACACGAATGGGGTGTCCGGCCACACGGCCGGACACCCCATTCGCGTTAGAACAGAGAGAAGAACAGAGAGAAGAACAGAGAGAAGAACAGAGAGAAGAACAGAGAGAAGAACAGAGAGAAGAACAGAGAGAAGAACAGAGAGAAGAACAGAGAGAAGAACAGAGAGAAGAACAG
>JAEBEC010000012.1:0-286481 GCA_049998015.1 Kribbella sp. cmx-5-2 | reverse complement strand
ACCGTACGGCGTCGCTTCGGGGTGCGGCTCATGCGCCGAGAACCAGCCACGCCGAGCTGAGCTCGGCGAGCAAGGACTAGTTCGAGCGGCTTCGCCGCGCTGTAACCGGCGCCTCCGGCGCCGGGTGGCGGCCTGGATACCGTGCCGACACTCGACGTCAAGGGTGCTTCGCATCGCCTTCGGCGACGGCCTGCGGCCGCCCTTGACCCCGAGCCTCCGTCGGCACAACCACCGGCAGTTGCCGGCAGGCACACAACGCCTGCCGACCCCTAAACGGCCCACCACAAACCCCCGCCGGAGGTTCTCGTCATGATCAAGCGACGCGCGATCACCAACATGGTTCTGTCAGCCCAGCAGGATGGGGCGACCCACCTGTTCGTCGCCCGCGACCAGCTCGACGCCGACCGCGTGTACGGCGTCCGGGTGATGCCTGGCGAGGACCCGCACGAGGTCCGCGAGCACAGCGACGACTGGCTGCTGGAGTGCTACGTGCTCCAGGACGACTCGGTTCCGGTGCAGTTCCAGCTCGCCGAGCGCCGGGCCTGGCACCTGCAGGGTCTGCTGTTACGACGCCACGGTTTCTGACCAGGTCAGCGGTCGCGCGGCAGCTCGGATCGGAGGGGCTCGATACCCCGACGGTTCGATCACGCGCGGTTGAGAGGGGCTCGATGCCCCTCAGCCGCGGACCCGCGTTGCGATGTCACTCCGCCGACTGGGGGGTGACAGCCGCGAGGGCTGGGCAGTTTGGATGCCCAGCCCTCGTTTTCACGCCGGTTCATTACCTGCGGGATTGTTGGCGTACTGATCGATGAGTCCACGGATCCGGACCCACTTGGCCGGGCTCGGGTCGATCAGCTCGGCCTGGTCAACCAGCCGGTAGGCGGCGGTGTAGTCGCGAGCGTTGAACTTCGCGTGCGCTTGCTCGCCGAGTTCGGCCGCGCGGGCTTCCCGCTCACGGTTGCGTTCATGCAGCTGTTGTTCGGTCAGTGGGGGAGCAGCGATCATTTCGGGGTGCTGCTGGATGTACTCGGCGATCCATTCCCACTCGGCTCCGGTTGCACCGCCGGGCACGTGCCCTTCAGCGATGTAGCGGGCAGGGTCGTTCACGATCGGGTGATGCGGCCAGGCGTAACGCGCCGCATAGTCCTCGATCGCACGGATGATGACCGCCCGTCGTAGAGGGGGAGTCGGTTCTGTGATGAGGTCAGCCATGGTGGTGATCCGTCCTGTCAGGTGGTGAGCGGTCAGTCGAAGAGGGCGTTGTAGTGGTCGACGGTTTCGGTCCGGTCGTGCAGCGGGATCGGGTTGTAGGTGCCGGTGGCCTCGTGCCAGTCATCGGTGAACCCCATCGGGGCGATGTAGGCGCCGCTGGCCATGTAGCCGATCCGGGTCGGGCCGACCGGTGTGAGCGGTTCGGCGACGAACCCTCGGGACCTGCGAACCAGCCGAACGGCTGGGGTTTCGGAGGTCGCGGCGTGGTGCTGCGGGATGCCGGGGCCGACGAGCACGAGCATCGTGGCCTGCGCGCTGATGCCGCCGTTGGGGGAGTGGGTGAACCCGGTCAGGATCATGACCCGCAGGCCCTTCTCGCTCAGCTGGTCGGTGTTGCTCGTGCTGGTGGTGGTTTGTACGTCGACCACGGTCATGCTCCATCTCCACCGGGTGGCGGGCCGCCGGTCCTCGGTAGTGGCCGACTGTTTTCCGCCCCCTCCTGGCGCGGGAATCACCACCCGTAAGCGAGCAGGGATCCACTCCTGGCCCCGGCCGGGCGGCACCCGGGTTTGACTCTCCGGGCTCGGAGGGGGAGCGCAGCGACCGCCCGGGGAGCAAGCCGGGGGCCGGCACTTTCCTCGACCGGGCTGAAGGGGAGCGCAGCGACCGCCTGGTGGAGAAAGTGGCGGGCCGCGCGGGCGGCGCGCAGCGCGGGAGTTGATCCCTGGGAGTGTCGGTTGATGATGGAGAGCCAGGAGGGGGAGGAAGAAACGCTTCTGCAGCGCCCACGCAGTCGGCTCGACGTCCCGGCGTTCTGTGCCGGGCTCGGTTCGGCGATCACGCTGGACGGGGCGCCGCTGCCGGCAAGGCCCTAGCTCGAGCGTTCCTTTCCGAAAGTGTCTGACGAGTCACTTATAGTGATGAGTTGGTTGACCCGGCGCCAGACCCGGGTCACGACACCGGAGGTACACGCCATGCCTTACGTCGCAAGCTACCGCCGCCGCGACGGCACTCGCGTCCGCGGCCACTACCGCAGGAGCACTGCGCCTGCAGCCGCAGGTGGCGGCGTGGCAGCGTTCGTGCTGCTGGTCGTGGTGGTCTGGATCCTCGGTACCGACGCCTCACCGGCACCGTCGCAGAACCAGCCGCCCACACCGAACATCCCCGCTCGAACCACCCATCCCTGACCGACCCCCTCACCATCAGCTGGTCCCACCGTCCGGGACCAGCTGATGAAGGCGCTGAGCTTTCTGCGGATGGCCGGAGCTGCCGTCGTTGGACAGTGTTTATGCCTCCCCGTATAATTAAGATCAGCAAAGGCTTCGGCTTCTGACCCCTGAAGGGTTTCGTGAGCCAGGTTGGCCCCCGGTGTAGCTACGGCAGCCGGGGGCTTGCTCTGTCCCCGCCCGGGCTCGTTCCCGGCGAGCGTTGCTGACCGCTGTTCAGGGCAGCCGTACCACGTGGGTCAGGTCCTCGATCACGCCGAATAGTTCGCTGCGTCGCTGCACGGTCTTTTGCCGGTACGCGCTGCAGACGAGATCCGGAAGCTACAGCAGGTGTTCTGATCCCGGTGACACCGAGGCGAACGTCATCGACTCCTCGACCGTGCCCACCTTGATCAGCTGGGCACGAACGGCACGGTCGTGGTTGTTGATCCGGGCGACCCGGTGCTCCTCCATTACAGTCAAGCCGACCTGCGGGTGTGTGCCGTGCTCGGTCGAGTGCAACGCGGCCAGCGGCTGGCCGAGCACTTCGCCCCGAGCCCGCGTTCCGTCCTTGTCGTCATCGGCGTCGACCGAGGCCTTGTCCACGATCACGCACGTCTCGTCGCGGATCCGGAAGGTCGCCAGCAGCTCGCGGGCGCGATCACGACCCTGCTCGGTCCTGAGCTCATTGGTGGTGTGCCACCAGCCGCTGGGCACGAGATCGACCAGCTCGTTGCGCAGTGGGTCCCGACCGGGCTTCAGGACCATCCTGCCGCCATCACGTAGAACCGCGGCCGCCCATCCCGGTCCAGGTGATAGGTCTCGTCCGAGTACGCCACCGGCGCAGCTCCCGCGCGCTCGTAGTGGCTCTTCAGGACCGCGACCTGCCCACTCCCGGCCGGCGGCGTCACCGAGCACCCCCCACGGCGAGATGCCCGGCGCTGGGCGACCGCGACAGGATCATCGTCGCCGCACGCAGTGCGGCGCCCGTTGCACATCCCGATTCTGTGGCGGCTGGTCGGCGCGGGGGAAATAGCAGCAGCTGCGTTCGCCGTTGTCCCCGGGACCATGTGAACGGCGTACAGGCCCGGTGGGACGATCCATAGAGTGATCGGGGTTCGAGTTCCTGCGGAGCACTGACGGTCGTCGTCTCGAGTACGTACGGACCGGTCCACAGTCCGGCCCCGTAGTGCTGTACCACCGCGGGATGCCTGGCTCGGCATGGCCAGTGCGAGCGATGGCCGACGTGGCTGCCAGGCAGGACCTCGGGCTACCGTGGTTCTCACGCTACCTGGGTAACGCGGCGCGCCACCCCCACGCCGATGAGGGTTCGCCGAAACGTCTGGTGATTGCCGCGTTGCGGCTGGTCCGATTGCGAACGTGCTCGACCTCCGGACCGCTGCACTCGCCAAACTTGCATCCGTTGTCGTGCACGGTTACGGCGACCCGAACGGCTGGGGCAACGGATCGATGGCGGCGCGCCCTGGCTTCTTCTCACCTGTCGCTACCCGTTCGACCAAGCCGAAGCCGCCTTCGAGCAGGCTGCCGACACCTCCGACTCCAGCATGGTTTTCTCACCTAGCGATGCGGCGGCACAGACTCACGACGCCTGAGAGTTCGCCGAGTGCACGTTCTGGAAGGACGCCGGTTGTGCTCGACGTTCACGACGAGCCGACGAGGGTGTGCTTGCCCCGGCGGTTGGCACATCTCGAGTTCGCCGGGTTGTTCGGCACGTCGGAACTCTTGATCGCGCTCCCGCGCTGTTGCCGGCGGTGGTCGAATTGAGCGGAGTGATCGGCCAGGAAGCGGCGGCCTTCGTGACCGGGTCGGCCTGCGACTGCTTCGAGACCGACCGGGCGCGGCCGCAGGATCGAACTTCATTGGCCGAAGTGTGTAGTGGTTTTGTTCCATCGGACATATACGGGTGTGGATGCGATGACGAAGCCCGAGGGCCTGGATATCGACCGGCTGTTCCGTGATCACGGGGCAGCGATCGTCGCGTACGCCCTTCGGCGTACCAGCGATCTGGAAGAGAGCCACGACGTCTGCCAGGAGGTGTTCCTGGTAGCAGTACGTCGTGGTGAAGTTCCCGCGGGCCGGGAGTTGCCGTGGTTGTACCAAGTGGCTCGCAACGTCTTGGACGCTCGACGACGCCGGGACGGGCGGTCTCACCGGGCCTATGCGCGAGTTGGCGACGAATTGGTCAGCGGTGAACCGGTTGCGTCGGTTGATCCGCTCGGCGATCAGGTCGCGGCTGCAGACGAGCTGGCAGGCCTGCTGCGGGTGCTGCGCGACGATCTTCGTCCCGTCGATCAGGAAGTGCTGATGTTGACTGCCTGGGAAGGGCTGAGCCGTGCGGATCTCGCGAACGTCCTCGGTTGTTCGCCCGGGACGGCCGTGGTGAAGCTGGTGCGGGCTCGGCGACGACTGCGGACCGCTTGGCAGCGGCACCTCAAGCTGAATCGGTCCACGGTCGGCACAACACAAACGACCCGACAGGCCCTGACAATTGACCGGACGCTGGGAGAGCACCGATGAAGGACACGAAGATCGATCTCATGGATTCACTGCGGCGGGCAGACCCGGCAGCAGGGATGTCAGATCAGGCACTGCTCGGCGATCGACACGCCCTTGAGTCGCGAATTGCGACTGAGGATGCGCGGCCGGCTGGGCAGCAGAGTGGTGAGGCGGCAATAGTCGATCTGGCGCCTCGACGCCGGGTGACCCGCCGGACAATGCTGGTCGCCGGCGCCGCCGGTATCGCAGTGGTGGCGGGTGTGGGGCTGGTGGCGGTGGATCCATTCGGGTCAACTGGTGTCGCGGTCGCCGCGACACCAGGGGTGCTGGATGGAGAGCTGCGGGCCGGTCGACCGGCCAAGCAAGAGCTCTTGGCTTTGGCTGCTGTCGTGGCTGCGGACAGATCGCTCCCCGGTGACGCCTCAACGCACACGGTGCGGTTGTCGACGTGGGATCTGGCGATGCGTGTAGACGGTGATCGGGTCGAGTCGGCCGTCGTGCCGGAGGAGTCCGATCTGATCTGGAGCGCTGACCGTCCAGGTCGGCTGACGGTGCGGGCGGGCGAGCCGTTCTTCCCGTCGGATCAGTACCGCGACGCGTGGCAGCGCGCTGGATCGTCGGTTAAACCCGGCACGGTGATCCGTGACGAGCCGGTACCAGCTGGTGGGCGTCACATTGCACAGCTCGGCTCCGGGCCATCGACCCACAACTTCGTGTACCCGTTGCCTGTGCAGCCGAGCCCGCTCCTCGCGGCGATCAAGGGTGTGCTTCCTGTCGGCGTCGACGTCGACAGCACTGGCGCTTTGGTGACTGGCATCATGGACTTGAACAGGGAGACGGTGCCGCCGCCTGCGACTCGGGCGGCTGTGCTCCAGCTACTGGCTGAGCGCGGTGATGTGGTGTCGTTGGGGGTGCTGCAAGACCGGGCCGGGCGTTCGGGCCGGGCGTTCGCGGTCGATTCGACCTATACAGGTCTGCCGAAGCGTCAAGTGCTGTTCTTCGACCCGGTCGCCGGGGCGCTGCTGGCCAGCGAGGAGGTGCTGACCAAGGATGTTGAGGCGTTGCGGGTGCGGGCTCCCTCGGTGATCAGCTACGCGTTGTTCTTCCCAGCCGGCCGTTGAGGACATGAACAAAGTTGTGCCCGGCGCGGGACATCGCGACCGGGCACAACGCGTAGCTGTCCACCGCGCACTGGTGAGGGTGAAGTCTTTACCGACAACCGTGACCTCAGCCGTTTACTCGGTCGCCCCAACACGACCCTGGCCCGATGCAATTCAGGGGCCGTCGCCCAGGACCGTCGATGTGCTGGTCGAGGCCGGTACGGGCGTCGTACCGAGGATGTTGCCGGCAGTCGGGTCTGCTGGCGACTGGTTGGCTCAGGCAACTGCCGCCGCGCAGCGGCGGCCCTCGCGGACCGAAGCGACCGCAACCCCGCAACGGGCCAGCCGACGATGCCCGGTACTCCAAGCTGTAACGCCTGCCGGGCTGCTTGTGCGCTGGCACCTGAATGCCTCTGCAAACGCCAACAGCAAGTCGTGTTCGAGTTGCAAGGCATCCTCAGCGTCAACGTCCGCCGTAGTGAGGGTTGCCACGGTGCGGTAGGTCGCGGCCCACTCGCACGCCGCGAAGTGACGGGCATCATGTGAATCACTGAGGACGTGGGCGAGGCAAGATGGGTGTTGTCTCATCCTGCCTCGCAGTCCTTCCCGTCCGCAGCCGACCCCGATGGTTCGTAGCGAACCAGTCAAGCGCGGACCAGTCCACGATCCGTTCCTGTTAGAGCAGACCGGGCCTCGACACGGAAGCGTCCCGGTGACTGGCCTCTGATCTCGCTGAACGCACGGCTGAACGCGCGCCCTGAGCCGTAGCCGACGGAGCGGGCGATGGTTTCCAGCGTGTCATCGGTGTCACGGAGGCGCCGGGCGGCCAGGTCCGTTCGCCACTGGGTCAAGTACGCGCCGGGTGCCCGACCCGTCGTACCGACGAAACGGCGCGTCAAGGTTGCACGAGAGACGCCGAGCTCGGCAGCCAGCACATCAGTCGTCCAACGGCGCGCAGGATCCGTGTGCAGCAAGGTGACGGCCGCGGTCAGCAAGGGGTCGCCCAAGACACCGAGCCAAGTCCGTCGCGCTGCCTCCGGCCGGCTGGCCAGCCACACCCGGAGGAACTGAACCAGCAACACGTCGACTGTTCGATCCAGGATGATCCCGCTCCCCAGTTGAGGTTCAGCGAGCTCTCGGGCCAGCAGACCGACGGACTCGTCGAGGGACTTGCCGAGACTGGCTTTCCGAAGGTGAACGACCTCGGGCAGCCGCGCCAGAACCTGCGTCGAGACCACCGGATCCTGGGAGTAGGTGGCTGCCAGGATCTGGGCGGTCGCGTTACCGGTGCCAACCCGGAGGACTTGTCCATGACGCTGCGCCGTTTCGAGCACAACAGGGTCGTACGTCGGCGCGCTGGCACCACGGTGACTGCCGATGACGTGCTGCAGACCCGTCGGCAGCAGAACGACGTCTCCGCAGTGCAACTTCAGCGGCTCCCGACCCGTAACGCTTAGCCACGCCGTACCGCTGGTCAGTGCGTAGAACCCCGCGCTGGGCCGGTCGGGCCACTGCAGTGCCCACGGCTCGGCTCCTTCGATCCGGGCGCCGAGTGTGCCGTGCACACCGCCGATGGCGACCACGTCCGTCAACAGATCCACGCTAGCCAGCGTAGCTCGGGTGTGCACCAATCAGTGATGAAAGTGCGCCAGATCATCATCGTTCAACGCACAACTACCCGATACCGTGAAGCTGTCAACCAGTCGACGAAAGGACAGCGAGGAAGCCGCGATGGCAGTCGACGCAGCTGAGCACTCGGCGCTCGCGACCGACCTCGGTTGGCTGCTGCGTACCGCGGAGCGTGACCACACCACATTGGTGAACGACGCCCTCGGCTCCCTGCCTGGAAGGGTTCGCGGCTACCGGATCCTGATCATCGCCGCGGCTTCAGCCGAGCATCAGAACCACATCAGCCAACGGCTGGGCATCGACCGAACCGTAATGACCTCCCTGCTCGACGACCTTGAGACAGCGGAACTGGTCCGACGCGTACCCGATGCCACGGACCGGCGGGCCCACTTGATCATGATCACCGGTCGCGGGCGATCAGTCGTCGGCCGACTGACCGAGCAAGTCACCGACGCCGATCATCAGTTCCTCGGGGCCCTGGAGCGGCAGAACAGATTCAGTTCCAGGCGATGCTGCGCCGCCTGGCCACCACTGATCCGTCGCTCGGGCTGGAGCGGCCGCTGGGCTGCGGAAGTGACAGCAATTGAATGTCCACTACCGAATTGAGGGCCTGGTGCGGCACGCCGGTCTGCGCGCGAGCGTTTGACCGATCGTCGAATCCCGAAGAAAGGTGCCTGCAGCCACTATGTCGCTTCGCCATCTCGATCCTCCAGGTCTGCACCCGGTTCCCGGAGTCCTCAGCCACGCCGTCGTGGCCGAGCGTGCGGGTCTCGTCTACTTGTCCGGGCAGGTCGCCTGGAACGCCGCCGGCGAACTGGTCGGCGAGGGTGATCACGGGCAGCAGGCCGAGCAGATCGTCCGGAACATCGACACCGCGCTCGCCGCGGCCGGCACCGACCGGTCCCGGGTGGTGAAGGAGACGATCTACGTCGCCGACTACCGGCCGGAGGTGGTCGACGCGATCTTCGCAGCGCTCAGGGCCGGTACGACGACGCCACCGCCGGCTCAGACCCTCGTCGGGGTCGCCGCGCTGTACTCACCACTGTTTCTCGTCGAGATCGACATCGTCGCGGCCCTCTGAGTCCAGAATCGCTCGGCTCAGGAAGTTGCTTTGAGCAAGAACAATCGAGAGATCAAGGACCCCATGACCACTCCCGACGACGCCACGAACTCGCTGACCGCCGACGTGGACGCTCTGCGCCTGCGACTGGCGGGAACCGTTGCCCTGCCCCACGAAGCGGGATACAAGACGGCGGATCCGTGGAACGTGACCGCCGTGGTGAAACCCGCAGCGGTCGTCCTGGCGGCGAACAGCGCCGATGTTGTCGAGGCCGTCCGGTTCGCCACCGCGAACGGGCTCAAGCTCGCCGTGCAGGGCACCGGGCACTCCGGAACGAGCCTCGGCGGTGACGTACTGCTGGTCCACACCGGTCTGTTGTCCGAGTGCTCGATGGATGCCGCCGCGGGGACCGCTCGCGTCGGTGCCGGCGTGACCGCTCAGGAGTTGATCGACGCCGCGGCCGAGCGCGGTCTCGCGCCGATCCTGGGATCGGCTGGCAGTGTCAGCATCGCCGGATTCCTCAGCGGCGGCGGCATCGGCCCGATGGTGACCACGTTCGGACTGTCCTCGGACTACGTACGGGCCCTGGACGTCGTCACCGCGGACGGAGTGGAACGGCGGGTCTCGGCGACCGAGCACCCTGAGCTGTTCTGGGCGTTCCGCGGCGGGAAAGGTGCCGTCGGGATCATCACGGCGATCGAACTGAAACTCGTACAGCTGGAAACGCTTCACGGCGGCGCTGTGTACTTCGACGGATCCGACGCATCGGTGGTCCTGCGTCGTTGGGCGGAGTGGTCGGCGGTGTTGCCCGACCAGGTGACGACCTCCGTCGCGCTGGTCCACTTGCCCGCCGTACCGGGCGTGCCTGAAGTCCTCGCGGGACGGCTGACCGTCGCCGTCCGCTTCGCCGGCACGCTGACCCAGGAGGAATCCGACCTCCTCCTCGCACCCGTACGGCGCAACACGGCGACGCCGCTGCTCGACTCCGTGCGCGCGATGCCGTACCGCGACATCGGGCACATCCACGCCGAGCCCACCATGCCGGTGCCGCTGATGCAGGACCAGCGCCTGCTGACCAGCCTGCCCACCGAGGCTGTGGACGCGATCGTCGAAGCGGCGGGCCCCGACTCCGGATCGCCGCTGAAGGTCGTCGAGATCCGCCGCCTCGGCGGCGCGTTGACGACGCCTCTTGGAAAGGACAGCGCGTTCAGCCACCGCGACGCCCCCTATGCCCTCACGGTGATCGGGGTGCCCGCAGGACCGGACGACGCCGTCGCCTCGGCGATCAGCGAGACCTTCGCCGCCATTGCGCCCTGGTCCAACGGCGCCTCGTCGGTCAACTTCGCCGTACCGGGAGACCCGGGCCGATTCGCCAGCGCGTACGACGACGAACGCCGACGAAAGCTCGCCCAACTCGCGGACCGCTACGACCCGAACCGGATCCTGACGACCGCAGGATGGCTGTCGACCGACTAGAGCGGACCCGGCACCTCGGCGTCGACCACAGCATCGACGCAGAGGCTGCCGGCGATCGATCAAACCAAACGGGCGCCATCGTCGACTTGGAAAGTGGTTCCGGTGACGTAACGGCTGGTCAGAGCCGACAGCGCAGCGGCGGCGATGTCGGCCGGGGTGCCGACGCGCCGGGTCGGGTTCCTCCCAGCGGTGTCGGAGAAGAACTGTTCCTTGTCCTTCGCCGAGTGAGTTCCAGGGCCGACGAAGTCGTTCCAAATGCCGATGAATGACGCTCGATCTCAGGCGCTCCGCCACTCATGCGCCTCCTGGACAGGTTTGCCGCTGCTCTACCTGACCGGACGACAGCAAGTTCACCCTTGCGCTGGACCTGGCAGGTTTTCAGCGTACCTACACCGCCCAGTGGGGATTCCTGATGGCAGCTTCCCTGGCGGTCATTCTGCCCATCACCTTGATCTTCTTCGCCCTCCAATGCTACTTCGTAGAAGGAGTGACGCTGACCGGCGTGAAAGGCTGACCGCGTTGCCGCGGGCGATCGGTCACACGCAAGCCGCGACCCTGTAGTAAATACTTGCTAACAGCAAGAATTGGAAGTGGAGTCGGCGGTGCGACGCCGGGGCCGATCGGGCAAGCCCCTGCCCGGTGGTGCGACCGTCGACGAAGACTGGCTAGACGCACTGTTCCCTGCGTGAGCGCGGGATCAGGAACTGCTACAGCGGCAGTACGACACCTCAGGAAACAGATTCTCAGCGCGATGAGAGGAATCAAAGTGCGAGTGCTTATCAGTGGCGTCCGCGCCAAGACCGGGGCCCCACTTGCGGAGATTCTGCGCGACCGGCCTGACCTTGAGATCCTCGGCGGCGCCACCCATCCCGATCGCATCAATTTGCCGGGAATCCAACCTGTCGCCTTCGACTGGGACGACAAGTCCACTTGGTCCAGAGCTGTTCAGGAGGTCGACGCCGTCTTTGTGGTGCGGCCCGACCGGGCGGACGCGCCCGACCTGATAGCCGAAGTGCTCGCCGCGACAGCATCATCGACACACGTCGTCTTACTGTCCGAAGTCGACGGCGGCTACTTCTCCCCAGACGACTGGGCTCCCCGCGTGGAGCGGGCCGTCCACGACAGCGGTCGCCCCTGGACCGTGTTGCGCCCAGGCTGGTTCATGCAAGTCTTCACCGACCGACGGTTCCTGCTCGACGACCTGGTCGAGCATGGACGGCTGGCGTTCCCGAGCGGTGGGCAGCCTGTGTCTTGGATCGATACCCGCGACATTGCCTCAGTCGCCGCGCGGGCTCTGCTCGAGCCAGGACACGACGGGCGGACGCACGAACTCACCGGCCCTGAAGCGCTGACCCTGCCTCGCACCGCCGAACTACTCGCCAGCGGTCTGGGTCGCCCTGTCGAGTTCGTCGAGTTGACGATGGACGAGGCCCTCGCCGAGTCAGAAGGGTTCCAGCGTGAGAACGATCGAGGCGCTTTCGACAGAATTCGCCTGGGGTTGGCGAGGGGTGTAACCGACACAGTGGAGCGCGTCACCGGCCGCCCAGCCCGCACCTTCGAGCAGTTCGTGGACGACCACAAGCCGTTCGGCGGCGGAGCTGCCTGATCGGCAACCCCGAGTGCAGACCCGGGTTGTGGACCCGATCATGCGAAGGATCTCGCCTCGGCGGGAGATCGTCCACGATCGGACCGTTGCCAAAGGCGACGACTCGATCGGTGACCTGCTGGACCTCATCCGGCCCGACGTCCGATGAAGACGACCTTCCCCCACGCGACCAGTTCCCTGACTGTTCGAGAGCCTGGCGCGACTCGACCGAGCCGAGGGCGGACGTTGCCTCGTCCAGGACGAGGACAGACAGTTCCCGGCAGAGGAGCTCGGCAACTCCACCAGTTGCTGCTGCGCTACGGAGAGAGCTCACGGCGAACGGCCCACCGGCACGACGAATTCACCCTGCCCTACGAGCGCGGTAGCCGCCCGCTCGGTCGCGTGCCACTCTTCGGCTGCCCATTCAGCGGTTCAGTATCAAGTCCTCAGCGGACGGTCGACCGACCGACGGAATCTGACCAGGGCAGGGAGCCGGGGCCTAGGTGGGGTTGGTCATGATTCCTTCTGTGCGGAGGGACATGTTGATCGAGGCAGCACGTCGCGCGTTCGCAAACGACCGAGCGGCGCCGGCGCCGGCGGGGGAGCAGCAACGCGCCGATCAGCCCGGCAGCGCCGCTGGCAACACTCACGTCAACCGCTTCGGTGGCGATTTCGGCTCCTTCCAACTCGATCGACTTGCTCGACGAGCACGCTACGCGCGCGCAGATGGACAACTGATGTCCCAGGTATGGCAACATTGCGAGGTGTCCGAAGAACTGGAACGGGCTATCGCCGCAGCTGGTCTCCGGCTCCGGCAACTACGGACTCAACGGCAGCTGACTCTGGATGCGGTGGCCGGTGAGACGGGGATCTCCAAGAGCACGTTGTCTCGGCTCGAGTCAGGGCAGCGGCGGGCCAGCCTGGAGATGCTGTTCCCGCTCGCCCGCATCTACGGCGTCACCCTTGACGAGCTGGTCAGCGCGCCCCCCACCGGCGACCCGAGGATCCACCTGCGGTCGGTGGTCCGGGACGGCGTGACGATGCTGCCGCTGACCAGGCGACCGGGTGGCATCCAGGCCTACAAGATGATTTACCCGCCCGGAGTGGCGACCGACCCCGATCTCAAGGTGCACGAAGGGTACGAGTGGGTGTACGTCATGACCGGTCGCCTGCGGCTCGTGCTGGCCGCGCACGACCTTCTGCTCGGCCCTGGAGAGGCCGCGGAATTCGACACCCGAACACCTCATTGGTTCGGGACGCCTCCCTCAGGAGGAGCCGAGATCCTGAGCCTGTTCGGACAACAGGGCGAGCGGGTGCACGTCCGGGCTCGCTCGAGGTCCAGCTGACCGGCGCAGCTGGCTCGGGCAGGTTCGGTCGGAGCCCGGTCCGCACGACCGTGGTGCCTCTCAGCGGGCTGGTTTCGCCGCTCGTACGGCCTCAGCGGCGTCGGAGTCGCCGCGAGTGGCCAGTGATGCGATGACGCCGTCGATGTCGGCGTCGGACCGGTTCTGACTCAGCTTGGCCTTCGCTTCGATCCTGATGATCACCAGCTCTACCCCGACGATCGCGCGCAGCTGGCCGGCGACGAACTTCGCTGGTGCGTCCGCCACCGACCACGGCTGCGCCGACTCGGCCTCGTGCTTTGCTGTCAGGCACCGGACGAGGGTGTCCAGCCAGACCGGGTCGTCGTGCACGACGAAATTGCCGTAGACGTGGGCGGTGACGTAGTTCCACGTCGGTACGACGCGGCCGTGCTCACGCTTGGACGGATAGGCCGTGGGTGAGATGTAGGCGTCCGGACCGCTGACGATCACCAGGGCCTCGCCGAGCACCGGTTGCTTCCACTGCTCGTTGTTCCGTGCCAAGTGACCGAGCAGTGCGCCAGATTCCGCGTCGTAGACGAACGGCAGCAAGGTCGCGAGCAACCCGGCCGGCGTACTGGTCACGAGGTTGGCGGCACCGTGGTTGCTCAAAAGATCCTGGACCACCGCGTCGTCGGCGGCGAAATGGTTCGGTACGTACATGGTGACCATGATCGCTCGGCCACCGAAACATCGAGCCATTCGTCCGTAATCAAGAGGCGGCTTCGTCGTCGTGCGGGTGAGTGCCGGCAGGATCCAGCTTGACCCAGATCGCGCTCAGTCGGCGCAGATCGTCCTCGCCCAGCCGGTCCAGGAACAGCGCACGCACATCGACATGGTGCTGACGCCGCGCACGGCGAAACAGCGCACGGCCCTGCGCCGTCATCACCATCTCGAGGCTGCGGCCGTCGACGTCGGAGCGGCGCCGCTCGATCAGACCGCGCTTCTCCAGCCGATCCGCCAGCCGGGTGAAGCCCCCGCTGGACATCAGGCGCCGCTCCGCCAAGTCCGACATCCGCACACCGCGCGGCCGGGCGGCGTTGAGAGCGAGCAGGACGTCCAACTCGGCCATGCTGACGTTCAGTGCAGCCAAGCCGGCTTCCATCGCTCGCCACAACCGATCGTGAGTCCGGAGAAATCCGCTCCACGCCGCTTGCTCGAGGGCGCCGAGCTCGTCACTTTCCACGCTTCCACCGTATCGCGTTGGCTCGCCCGCAGGGCCGTGGTCCGGCCGTCAACGCTCGACGCCCCGCCCCTCGGGAACTACTTCGACGTTCCGCTCGCACGGGTCCGGAGCAGGTCTACGACATCGGTGAGGCCCATCTCGATGCGGCCGTAGACGCGAGGGTTGAGCAGGACGGCACCGTCGAAGTCTCCTGCGGAGGCGAAGAACGCTACCGGCACGGTCAACGACTGGAAGAACGCGAACAGCGGGCGCAGCGCATGATCCAGGGCGAGCGTGTGGCGCTCGCTTCCACCGGTCGCCACGAGCAGGACGAGCTTGTTGGCCAGCGCGTACTGATCGACCAGATCGAAGAAGTGCTTGAACAGGCCGGGGTAGGAGCCGCGGAACACCGGCGTCGCCGCGATCAGGAGATCGGCCTGCTCGGCGAGCCGAAGCGCGGCCTCGACGTCGGGGGTGGTCTCGGCGGTGATGTCGTCGCGCTCGATCGCTCCGGTGAAGCCAGGTCCCAGGCGGTACACGTCGATCTGGGCGATCTCGACGGGGAGCATTCCTGTCAGAGTGCCGAGTACGGCGTCGACCAGCCCCATCGTCTTCGAGGGCTGGTTCGGGCTGCCGTTGACGACGACCACGCGCAGCGTCGCTCCGCTCAACTGCTCGGGCCGTTCGGTTCCGGCAGCGGCCGCGGCACCTCCGGCCGTACCGCCCTGGCTGACGGTAGATGTGATGGTGGCGGTCATGCTGCCTGCTCCTCACGGGCGGCGACCTCGCGTCGGACGATCGGCGCCACCTCGGTGCCGAGCCGCTCGATCGCTTCCAGGTGCTGCTTTTGCGGCATCCCACCGAAGCCCATCTGGAGGATGGCGCGGTTGAGGCCGTACAGCTGGTGGTAGGCGAGCAACTTGTCGACGACCTCCTGGGAGCTGCCGACGAGCAGGCCTGCCCCCGGCGAAGACTGTGCGTCGAATGCGGGACGGGAAAGGTAGAAGCCCTCGCCGCGCTGGTGGTTGTTGTCCAACATGCCCTGCGCGAAGTACGGGTACATGACGTCCCGGGCCTGCTGGCTGCTACTCCCGACGTAGCCGTGGGCGTTGATGCTGATCGGCAGCGCGGCTGCGTCATGCCCTGTCTGCGCGGCGGCCTCCCGGTACAGCTCTACCGTCTCCCTGTGCGAGCTCAACGGACCCAGTAGCAGTGCGAGCGCCATCGGCAGGCCGAGGCGCCCCGTACTGACGGCGGAGGCCGGTGATCCTCCGACCCCGACCCAGATCGGAATCGTGTCGCCATCTGCCCGAGGCGCGATGTCCGCGTTGACCAGAGGGGCGCGGAAGCGTCCTTGCCACGTCAGCGGGTTTCGGTCACGAATCTTGAGCAGTAGATCGAGCTTCTCGCGGAACAGATCCGCGTAGTCCCGCAAGTCGTGCCCGAACAGCGGGAAGGACTCCGTGTACGAGCCGCGTCCCGCGATGATCTCGGCGCGGCCGGCAGACAGCAGGTCGATGGTCGCGAACTGCTCCCAGACGCGGATCGGGTCCTCTGAACCGAGTACGGTCACCGAACTCGTCAGGCGGATGCGCTCTGTGCGCTCCGCTGCGGCTGCCAGCAGGATCGACGGAGCCGAGCCGACGAAGTCGGACCGGTGGTGCTCGCCGACTCCGAAGATGTCGAGTCCCACGTCGTCCGCGAGTCTCGCCTGCTCGATCGTTTCGCGGACGCGTTGCCGCGGCGACGGTGCGGCACCGGTGGCGAAATCCTCGGTGAGCTCACCGAACGTCATGATGCCGATCTCGAAGGTCATTCCCGTTCCTCTCCAGGTTTACGAGGCAGAGTGCCTCAACCTCTCATGAAACTTATCTGTGCAGGCAAATATTCCGTCTCGGTCGTCGGCGCCCGGTGAATCGGTGTCACGTCATGATGATGCACGCTTGCGGGCCTAACGGACCCCCTCGAAGCCACTACGGCCCCGATCGCCCCTCGAACTTTCGTCCCGGTTGCGCCGCCACAAGCTCGGACTGACGAGCACGGCGAGGATGGCGCCGAGTGGAGGAACCACGAAGTAGAACCACAGATGTTCGTACTGATCGGCAACCAGGGCCGGGCCCAACGTGCGCGCGGGGTTCGTACTGAGACCCGAAAGCGGGGCCGCGACTGGTGCGAGAACTCCATAAAGTATCGGCACGAGATGAAATGCCCAGCCGCCGGTGACCCGCCCGCGGGCGATCGCGATGATCGCGAGGGCGATCAGCATCGTACTCACGAACTCGGCAGCCGCGGGAGCCCACAGTGACACCTGGGGCAACGGCACCGTCGCGCCGTACCGGAAATCGGCTCCGCGCGCTCCCCAGAGGAGCAGGGCCGCGCCGCCGAGTACCCCACCGATCAACTGGGCAACGAGATAGAAGGCGGTCGTGCGACCGGACTGCCAGCCAGCCATCCAGTGCACCAAGGTGAAGGATGGGTTCAGCTGGCCACTGATCCGACCCAGGGGTGAGTAGATCACCAAGGTGACCGTGTACCCGAACGCGAGGCCGAGCAACAGGCTGAGAAGATGTCGGCCTCCCGGCCAGTCGGTCAGGGGGCCGGCGATCCATTTGACGGTGATCATGGCCGAGATACCGAGAAAAACGAGCAGGGCCCCGCCGGCGAACTCGGCCAGCACACTTCGCCGGAGCGACGGAGGGGCGACATGCGCCGCGGCGCTCATCAGACCGAGGCCGGCTCGCCGAAGAAGGCGGTGAGCTCCTCCACGACGGCTTGCGGCTGCTCTTCGGGAATGTAGTGACCGCAGTCGGCGATTTCGACGACCCGTACGTCGGTTCCCTTGGTGGGCATCAGCTCCTGCAGATACGTGTAGTTGCTCTCGTCACCGCCCAGCGCGAGCAGTGGTGCGGCGACCGGCGGGTAGCTCTTGGCGTCGCTGATGTCCTGGTTGAACGTTTTGTACCACGCGTTGCCCGCCCGGATTGCGGCCGCTGAGTTGTAGGCGTGGGTGTATACCTCGCGCGAGTGGTCGTCGACCGAGTCCGGGTCTTTGGCCTGGCGGTCGAATAGCCAATCCACGAGCAGCCGCATCCGCCCCTCGAACAGGACCTCCGGCAGGTTGTTGACCTGGTTCAAGGCAAACCACCACAGGTAGGAGCGAGTGCCCAACTGGATGTTCGAGTCGACGTGCTGGTCGGACTCGGGCAGCAGCCCGAACGAGGACCAGCCGTCGTCTGGATGTGCCACGTCCAGCATCGCGACCTTCGCGGTGGCCTCCGGATGATTGGCCGCGTGCGCGTACGCGACCATGGCGCCGATGTCATGGCCGGCGATATGGATTCGATCCAGACCCAGGTGGCGCGCGAGCTCGTAGATGTCCTGGGCCATCGTCTTCTTGTCGTACCCGTCGACAGGCTTGCTGGAGCCGCCCATGCCACGAAGATCTACAGCGAAAACTCGATAGCGGCGGGCCAGCGCAGGCATGACCTTGTTCCACTGCCACCAGGTCTGAGGCCATCCACCCAGGAGAAACAGTGGTTCGCCACTGCCTCCAGTGACGTAGTGCAGGTAGATGTCGTTGACCTCGGCGTGATGACTGGTGAAGTCGCCGTCGAGGGATCGGGCCAGAGCGGCGTCGGAAACCGATGTATCCAGGGACAGAGTCATGAAACCTTCTCCGATTGAGATCGAGATGGCCGCGGCGCCGGTGGCGCTCACGCGACCGCGGAAGTACGAAGAGCCTTGTACGACAGTACGAGATCTTCGTACGAAACTGTACGAGATCTTCGTACGAAACTGTACGAGAGTTTCGTACATGAAGGGGCGGGCTGTCAACCCCTTCTGGATTATGTACGAGATACGCGTATGATGAGGTCATGGCCGCACTGCATCACCCGGACGTCGAGCGAATCGAACTGGTCGATGTGCTCGCAGCGCTTGGGCATCCTGTTCGCATGGAGATCGTGCGCGCACTGGCGTCCGGGTCGGAGGTTTTCTGTGGCGAGATCCTTCCCGGCGTCCCGCGGTCGTCGCTGACGCATCACTGGCGGACACTGCGCGAGAGTGGAGTGATCGAGCAGCGCCCCTCCGGCCGCAGGCTGTACCTCACCTTGCGCCGCGAAGATCTCGAACTGCGGTTCCCGGGTCTGCTCGATATGGTCTTTGCCGATAACTCCTAACTCCTAACTCCTGGGCCTGCTTGACGCGGTTCGAATGGGTCGAATCGATGCTGACCGGTGCTGATGACGCGGGGAGTCTTCGGCGGGTACCGGCACTCCGGAGGGCGCCTCGGAGCGACGTGCGCGTCCACCCCGGCAGAGGGACATCTGGCTCTCAGACCCGCCACGTTCCAGAAATGGCAACGTTCTTTGCGGAAATCGTCGTAGCTCGGCACAGTGACGGTGTACCGAGCCCGATGAAGGAGAACAGGTCGATGACCTTGTCTGACACAGTTTCTGACAGCACGAGCAGATCGAAGTGGTTCGCGCTGGCGGCCATCACCACAGCCACTTTGATGGTTGTCCTGGACGCAACCGTCATCAACATCGCTTTGCCGCAGATGCAGCGTGAGCTGGGCTTGAGTGACGTCGGCCGTGGCTGGGCAGTGACAGCGTATGCAATCACTTTCGGTGGGCTGCTCCTGCTGGGCGGCCGGGTCGCCGACTATGCGGGACGCAAGCGGACCTTGATGATTTCGCTGGTCGTCTTCGGCCTGGCGTCATTGGCGGGCGGGCTCGCGACCACGCCTGCTGTGCTAATCGCGGCCAGAGCTCTGCAAGGCGTAGCTGCCGCCGCACTGGCGCCTTCCGCGCTGTCCTTGCTCTCGGCCACTTTCGTCGAGACCCGCGAGCGAGCCAAAGCCTTCGCGATCTATACCGCAGCGGGCGGTAGTGGCGGTGGCATGGGCTTGCTGATCGGGGGTGTGCTGACGGATTACCTCAGCTGGCGCTGGTCGATGTTCATCAACGTCGTCTTCGCGGCCATCGCGATCGGCATCGGCCTTTTGACCTTGACCGAGTCCCGTGCCAGCGGCCGTCGTCGCTACGACGTGCTGGGCGCGATCTTGGCCGTCGGCGCGACCACTGGCTTGGTGGCGGCCCTGACGTTGGCGGGCGAGAGCGGTTGGGCCTCGCCGACCCCCATCGTCTTGCTGGTCGCGGCTTTGGCTTTGCTGACGGCGTTCGTCTTCTGGCAGAAGCGAGGCCAGGAACCGCTCCTCCCACTTCACGTCCTCACCGATCGAAACCGCGCCGGCGCGTTCCTGATCACCGGTCTCGCCATGGTTTCGATGTTTGGAATGTTTCTGCTTCTGCCGTACTACTTCCAGGATCACCTGGGCTACAGCCCGCTACAGGCCGGCCTAGCCTTGGTTCCCTTCAGCGTCGTCCTGGTCGCCGCTGCACTGAGTGTGCCACGTCTTCACACTTGGGTCGGAGCCAAAGCACTCGCCATCCTGGGGCTGTCGGTGGCGACGCTCGGAATGGGAATGCTGTCCCAACTCTCCGGATCACCAGAGCTGCTCGGGGGCACGCTCCCGGTGACGATTTTGTTGGGGTTGGGACTCGGCCTCGCGTTGACGCCGCTGAACAACCACGCCGTTTCCGGCGTGGATCCGTCGGATGTAGGTGTGGCCAGCGCCGTTCTCAACGTCGCGCAACAGGTCGGCGGGGCAGTGGGTGTTGCCCTCCTGAACACCGTTTACGTCAACGTTGCCGGCAATCACACCGGCACCACGTTCTCCATGCCCGCCTTGCAGACAACCTTCATCGTCGGCGCAGCGGTCCTTGCGCTGACAGTCCCTGTTGCCGCTTTTCTCCTCAGGAACGAGCGGATCTCCTGAAAATGCGCCATACCGCCGACTGACCCCAGTTCGTCATGGAGGAGCCTGAGAACGCGACTGGTCGCCAGGTTGGGCGAACCCAGCGACCTGCTCATGGATCGGCATCCAGTCCTTCGAGCTCGCTGCTGCCGAAGATCCAGTCCGAGGTCATCGGCTGAGGACCAGTTGATGACCTCGTACGGTGCAGCCTTGCCGGACTCCCGATCGATCGCACCGCTCCTTGTCGGTCACATGCCTGAGGGGTGGTTCGGCCGCTTGACTACCGCCCAGACCTGTCTGATCGGAAGGCGGCAAGCGGGCATATCCATGAGTACGAGGTTGACGGAGTCTCCCGGCCGCCGATCAATCAGAAGTCCGCACACCTGCACATCGCGACGGTCTATCCGGCCGGTTGACGATGCGATCGCGGTCATGGTCGTGGCTCGCCTAGGCCTGTTGGTCATGGACTCGATGCGCGTGGGCAGGGTCGTCGTCGAGACCAGTGGGCACGTGCGCGGCCGTGCGCTCGCCTGTCTGCGTGAGAGCGTCCCCTACCAGCAGCGGACAAGGGCCGGGAGGGAGGCCGCTACATCGCCTATCCAGCCCGGCCCGGACGGTCATCGTCGCCGAGATCCACCCGCGGTGTCAGATGAAGCAGGCGTCCTTCCGATAGTGGTCAGCTTTTCGCGGGCGGTGATCTTGATCCGGTGACGGCCACGATCAGCTCCGAGCTGTTGTTCCGCCGCGTCGATGCGCAACCAGCCGTCCCAGTCGATGCGGTGCTGGCAGTGCGCGTCGAGGATCCTCTCGATATCAACTGGTGCGGTCTGCTTCGTGCAGCGGCCGATCTGGTCAAGCAGAGTTTCGATTGTCTGCCGGGCATCGGACTTGGTGGAGCCGATCAGGCCGACCGGTCCGCGCTTGATCCAGCCGGTGGCGAAAAGTCCTGGGATGGTGTCGCCGTTCTCGTCGGTGACGGCACCGTCTCGGTGTGGGACCGTGCGGGTGGCGTCGTCGAAAGGTACTCCCGGCAGTGGAGTGCTGGCGTAGCCGATCGCGCGATAAACGGCTTGGACCTTGTGATCGACGGAGGTACCTGACGGGGTTACGTGGCCATAGCTATCCGGTGTCATCCGCTCCATCCGGAGTCCTTCGACTTTGTCGCTCCCGAGGATCGCGACCGGAGCCTGATAGAAGTGCAGGTGGACCCGCCGAGACGCGGTCCGGTCAGAGCCGGCGATGGCCGCCCAACCACGCATCGTTTCCACGACATGCCGGGTCGGAGCGAACTGCCTGCACATCCGCTCGATGTGTGGGTCGCCTTCGAGATCGGCAGGATCGACGACGATGTCGACGTCGTGCTGCTGACCGAGCTCACGCATCTCGGTCGGTGAGAACCGGACGTCGGCTGGTCCGCGGCGAGCGAACAGGTGCAGGTCGCGGATCGGGTTCGCAGCCAGGCTGCTGTGGACGTTGTCGGAGATGTCGGTATCGAGCAAGGTGTGAGCGTGCTTGATCAGCATCCGGCTGACGTCGAGAGCGACGTTGCCGGCGCCGACGACACCGACCGACTCCGCTTCGAGGGGCCACGAAGCCGGGACGTCCGGGTGCCCGTCGTACCAGGAGACGAAGTCGGCGGCGCCAAATGAACCAGGCAGCTCGATCCCCGGGATTTCCAGCGGGACGTCGGTTACGGCCCCGGTGGCAACGATCACCGCGTCGTAGACACCGCGGAGTTCATCGATGGTGAGATCGGTGCCGATGTCGATGTTGCACAGGAGCCGGATGCGCCCAGCTTCCAGCATGACATGGAGCGACTCGATGATCTTCTTGATCCGGGGGTGGTCCGGAGATACTCCGTAACGGACGAGTCCGTAAGGGGCGGGCAGCTTTTCGAACAGGTCGACCCGAGCATCGGGCACGAGCTGAGTAAGGATGTCGGCGGCATAGATGCCGGCGGGTCCGGCGCCGACGACGGCGACGCGAAGGGATGCGGACAAGGGAAAGGCTCCTAGAGGCTTGGTCAGTCAGCCGAACTACTCGAGGGATCGCGACCGCGTGGGTGATGTGACGCCGGGCCGGTTCTCGTACGTCCTGGAACGCGGCCTTTGGCGGTCTGGCAGTAGATGCTAAAAGTTCAACCGCTCTTGAAAGCAAGCCCACCGCGCGCGAGAGCCCGCTCGTAGGCGACCTTCCCAGCCGGTGGAACAACAACAAAGCTGATGCTCATCGGCTTGCTGCAACGAGCAAGGTTGGCAGGACTGCGAAGAAGCGGTCACGGCGACCACGCTCGACCTGCTCGGTCAGCCACCCGTCGGCTTCGTCACGGGTGATCAACGACTCGGCGACAGCAGCCTCAGCCGCAGCCTCGAGTTGCCCGCTCAATCTCTGGTAGTCCGTGACCACCTCGGTGTGAACATCCACCTGCGCGCCAGAAAAGCCGACATCGAGGATTAAATTGCGGTAGCTCCGCGCGGCTCGAGGAAAGGCCAGGCGGGTCTCGAGACCAAGGCCGATCACGTCGGTGAGATCATGATCGTCGCTGTCCATCAAGAAGAAGCCGTAGTCGGGCCCGACGAGCACGATTCGACCACCGGGTCGCAGGACGCGCCGAGCCTCGACCAGTGTCGCTCGAAGATCGCTGATCAAGGGGAAATGCGGGGACGTGCGGTAGCCGTCGACGGATCCGTCCTTCAGGGGCAGTCGATCCGACGGTGCGACGTGTAGTGGCGCGCTTGGATCGAAGTCCAGAGCGCTCGTCACGACCGTAGGATCGGTGTCGACGCCGATCGTTCTGATCTGGGCACGGGTCAGCTGACCGAGCGCTGGCGCGTTGCGGCCGTCGAAGTCGTCGAGGAAGTGGTCGCCCGGGCCGAGCTTCAGCAGCTCGAACGACTTCACCTGCAAAGCAATCGCGTCAGACCTCATCTCGATGGGGTCTGGCGGTGCGGACTCATCCATGACGGTAACGGTGCAACCTCAAGTTCGCATGAAGTCAAGAGTTGCCACTGCAGCCGATCGTCGGCTGCAGGGAGGTCTACCTAACGGCTGGGCCGGCCAACGCGAGGAGACAAGCCGCGCGCAGATGCAGGTTGCCTGCGCAGGCAGATAACTATATGATTAAAACATCAACTACAAGATGATCGAAAGACCTAGTCCGGTTCCGAAGTCGTGAGGAGAACCGATGTCCTTGAGTGATGCGTCATCGTCGGCCGCGGGCCCGGACGGCGCCGCGCGCGCCCCGCAGTGGTCACGACGCAAACTGCTGCAACGCGCCGGAGCGGCGGGTGCCGCGGTCGCCGCGACGACCGTTGTCCCGACGGCGAGCGCGACCACTACACGGTCGCGAGAAGTCGATCTACGTCCGGGCCGGCCGTTGCTCCTGCGTGGGGGAACTGTCATCACGATGGATCCGGCGAGAGGTGTACTGCCGAGGGCCGACGTCCTGGTGATCGACGGGCGCATCGCCGCGATCGGCCCGCGTCTGCGAGCTCCTGCCGACGCCGCCGTGCTTGACCTGCGAGGCAAGCTGGTCCAGCCCGGCATGATCGATACCCACCGGCACATGTGGCAAACGGTCCTGCGCGGAATCGCCGCCGACTGGACGCTGGGCAACTACGTCGACCTGATGTTCGGCCGCCTCGGGGCGCTGTTCACGCCCGACGACATGTACGCCGGCAGCTTGCTGGGTGCGATCGAAGCGATCGACAGCGGAACGACCGCCGTCGTGGACTGGTCGCACAACATGCGCACCCCCCAGCATGCCGACGCGGTGGTCGACGCGCTGCTGGACTCCGGCGCCCGGGCCAGACTTGCCTACGGCAACTACGCCGAGCCGGCGCAGGAATGGGTTCTGCGCGGTGACATCGACCGGTTGCGATCGGAGCGGTTCCCGACCGCCGATGAGCGGGTCACCCTGCAGATCGCGCTCGATGTGTTCACCGGCGACTTCCCCGAGGAGCCGGCCTGGGCCTGGGCCCGCGACCGTGGGTTCGAAATCACCACCCACGCCGGCGTCATGGGCCGTCAGCCAGCCGACCTGCCGGAAAGGTTGCGCGACGCGAACTTGCTGCTGCCGAGTACGACCTATGTGCACGCGACAACTTTCACCGACGAGTCGTACCGCCTCATTGCCGAAAGTGGGGGAACAGCCTCCGTGGCGGCAGAGAGCGATCTGCACGGCGGGCAAGGCTACCCACCTACCGAGAAGTTGCGGAGGTACGGCATTCCCACCAGCTTGTCGGTGGACACCGTGACCTGGTACAGCGGTGACATGTTCCATGCCATGCGCGCGACGCTGACCGCAGATCGCGGCCTGGCCCACCTTCGCGCACACGAGCAGGGAAAGCTCGTCGACATCAACGAACTGCGCGCCCAGGATGTGCTTGCGCACGCCACCCTGGGTGGCGCCCGGTCGATGGGCCTGCAGGACGAGCTGGGCTCCCTGACTCCCGGGAAACGCGCCGACATCGTCGTACTCGACACGTCGTCGCCGAACATGACTCCGATGGTCAACCCGGTCGGTGCGGCCGTTCTGCAGGCATCGACGTCCGATGTGGACACAGTGGTCGTGGGTGGAAGGGTCGTCAAGCGAAACGGCGAGCTGCTCGGCAACGGCCTCGCGCGAGCGCGGCGATTGGCCGACGCGAGCCGCGACCGCCTCCGAGCCGCCGCGGGAGAAAAATTGTGGCGCGAGGCGCTCAACCCGTCTGGGCGCTGACGGTGCCGCAAGCTCGCCCGAACTCTTCGACCCGGCGTCTTTAGTCGGTGTGATTAGCCCAGTGGGATGATGGTGACCTGGTGAAAGAGCCGTGGCTTGCGGATGATCAGCAGAGGGCGTGGCGTCGGTGTCTGCTGATGTGGAAGTCATTGGAGGCGCACCTCGCGCGCCATTTGCACCGCGAGTTCGGCCTGTCGGCTTCGGACTTCGAGATCTTGGTGAATTTGTCCGAGGCGCCGACGGGACGGATGCGCGCGTTCGAACTGGCGGATGTCACTCAGTGGGAGAAGAGCCGAATGTCGCACCACCTGGGCCGCATGGAGAAGCGTGGGCTGATCGAACGGATCGCTCCTGATACGCGGTATTCGGAAATCGGGGCCACTGGGCAGGGGCTGGAGGTCGTTCGAGCCAGTGCACCGGTGTATGCGGCGCTGATCCGCGAACTGGTTGTCGAGACGCTCGGCACCGACCGCTTGGTGACTCTTGGCGATGCTGCTGACGAGGTTGTCACCGCAGTCGAGAAATACGACCGCTCGACCTGCCCCGGGAAGCGCTTGTCAGGTCTCTGCGACGCAACCTGATGCCCTTCCGGTTGCCGTAGTCCGTCTCGTCGATGAGGCAGGCCTTCCGCAGCGTGCGGAAGTGGTACGTCAGGGTCTGTCTGGACACGGGGAGATCGAAGGAGTTGCAGCCCCGCTCCGGGTCGGTTTGGTCCGCCGCGAGCTCTATCATGACCGCTCGGCCGAGTGCACCCCCCTGTGGCGCGAGTACGACGGCGGTGACCACACCATCGCCGTTGGCAGGGTGACGGCGGTAGGCCACGATCTCGATCGCGACCCACTGCTGTACCACCACGGCTCCTACGGGCGCCTTGACCCGCGCGCGTAGAGGAGGTGAGCTGTGCCCGAGGGGCTACTCGAATTGGGCAGTCACACAACACGACGAAGCCGCCTGAGCCGAGGAAATCTGCCCCGCGCGAATCGAGAAGTTGCTCTGACGCTCAGGCACGTGTTCGACGAGTTCGCAGATCGTTCAGGCGGGCTGGCCACGCGTAGTGGCGGCACCAGTCACCCGCCCGTATCGCTTTCTTGCCGCTTCGGTCTGACGTGCGTTCGCCGCGCTCTACGAAGTCCGGGATAGCCTGCCAACGCGCGTCTTGCGGTGGCGACAGTGACGGACAGGGTCGCACTCCGAGCGTCGTGCTGCGTGTTCAGACAGCGAGTTCCGCGAGTTCGGCCAGCGTGGCCCTCATCAGAACACTCAGGTCGGCATCGGGCGGTCCATCGATCCAGCGTTCGAAGCCAACGCGGAAAACCGTGATTCCAACCTCTGCCGCGAGCGTGGCCACGGGTGGATCGAGCCCACGTTCAACCAGGGCGATGGTAAGAGCCGCCACTAGTGACGCCATCTTGATCAACTGCCGTTCTTGCAGCACCGGAGAAGCCACGATGAGAACATGGCGACGAGCAGCAAAGTCACGCCGGTCAGCCAGCGACAATGCCGCTGCCTCGAGACCGGCGCCGACAGTCTGTATCAGAGACGCGTCTGGTTGTACGGCGGACAGTCCGTCAACCATCGCGTTCTCTAGTTCCTCGGACTCGGCGAAGAGCACCTCCTGCTTATCCGCGAAGTGCCGGAAGAAGGTCCGTCCGGTGACGCCGGCTCGATGAGCGATCTGGGCGACCGTTGTGCTCTCGAAGCCGTGCTCGGCAAAGAGCGCCATCGCCGCTTCTCGCAGCCGTCCTGCCGCGTCCGGGTCCCAGCGCACCATGATACCGGTCCTATCCATCGCCGAGCGAAATCGATCAGTGAGCACGTTCCGCGTTTGCTGAGCCGTTCTCGATCGCGATCAGAGCTCAAAGTTCTGCCTCAGCGTCGGCGCTCAGTCCAGAGAGGCGTGTCGGTGCTGCCGGAGACGGATCAGATGCGACGGCCAGCCGACGCAGGAGAGCTCGGAAGTGGACCTGTTCGGCCGGCTTCAGTGCCAAGAGGAGCCGGCGTTCAGCGTCGTCGATTCGTCCGGCCAGTCGACCGGCAGTCGACTGCCCGAGCTCGGTGGCTTGAATTAGGTGCGCGCGCCGGTCTGTGGTATCCCGTACTCGCCGCACCAGGTCCGCTTTCTCGAGATCGTCAAGTAGATGCGTCATCACCGTACGATCAATGCCGACCCTCCGACCGACGTCGTTCTGCCGTTGCGCTGATGAGGTGGCGATGGTCAAGATCCAGTAGCCGCGCACTCCGCCCGGTAAGCACGCAAGCATGTCGTTCACGAAGGTGGTGTGCCTGCGATTCACGGCGCGCAGCAGCCAGCCGAGGTCAGCCTCGATCACCATGGCGTCAAGACAGTGGAACGTGGAACGGGTCCGATTCGGTTGGCGATGGTCTGCAGGCTCTTCACCAGTTCACCGGGATCGTCCACCAAGGAGCCGTCGCGTACGACGGTTTGTCCCGCGCGATAGACGGTGTCGACATGGCGGCGATCCATCTGAAGAACGACGGTGCTGACGGGGTCGAGAACAGGCGTGACGTCCAGGTCGTCGGCGCGCAGGACGATCAGGTCAGCGTCCTTGCCCGGGGTGAGAGTGCCTGTCCGAGCGCCGAGCCACAACGCTGCGGCACCGTCACGCGTGGCGAGCGCCAGGACGTCGTCAACCGTCAGCTCGCGATCGGAGTCAGCGCCGCGGCCGTAGGCTCGGCCCGTTTGCAGCGCCGCCCGCATCTGGGTGAAGAAATCGGCGGAAACCGTGACCTCGGCCGAGGTGCTGAGGCTGAGCGGCAGGTCCGGAGGGCTTTGGCCGATCATTGGTGTGCCGTGCCCCATCAGCAGCTCACTCGCCGGTGCAACCGAGAGGGACCCACCGCTGTCGGCGATGATCTGCAGTTCCTCGCCGGACAGCTTGTTGCCGTGAATGAAGGTTGTGCCCGTTCTGAGTACGCCGAGCTCGCGCAGTCGCGAGATCGGAGTGGCGGCGCCGACGTGACGGGCGGTTCGGATCCCCAGGTCGTCTGCCAGGGAGGCGTTTCGCCGTTCAGCTTCGTCGTCGCCCCACTCGGTGAGTAGGGCCATCGTCACGTCGGCGTGGTCGTCGGGCAGCAGTTCGGACCGCACGCGCCGGACGTCATCAGGCAGCCCAGCGCCGTGCCTCACCATCGACGGATACGGCTTCCCGTAGGCGAACACAGCGTGCAAGCCGGCTTCCTGCAGCGCGGCGACTGCGGCGTCGGTGTGCGCGGGGCTGAGCTGGACATTGGCGATGTCCTGAATGGTCGTAATGCCCGACAGCAGCGCGCTGCGAGCACTTGCCAGCGTCCCGACGTACACGTCCTCAGGGGTGACGCGACCGCAGACGTGTCCCAGCACATCGACGTAGTACTGCTCCAGAGTGTGGTGTGGTGCGCCACCCCGCACCAGGACCTCCCACAGGTGGCGATGAGTGTCCACGAAGCCCGGGATCACGATTCGTCCGGAGACGTCTACTACCGTCACATCGGGACGGCAGCCTGCGGTAATTGTCGGGGCGACCGCGCTGATGCGGCCGGCCTCGATCAGAACATCACCTCGCTCGAGGGCGCCGATAGCTGGATCCAGGGTCAAGATGGTTGCTCCCCGCAACAGCGTGGCACCGGCCGACTCCATCGGCGTCCCTTCGAAGCTTGTTGGAATTTCACGATAGACACCAGCTGTGCGTCGTACGATGATGTTTTGGCGCACATATGTCACTACCTGGTGCACGGTGAGGGCCGATGAGGATGGATCTGCTCGCGGATATGGTGGCGGTCGGAGGTGTACGAGGAACTCTCGGGGCCTTGATCGAGGGTGCCGAGCCGTGGGCGCTGCGGTGGCCGACACCTCGAGCGCAGGCTTCTGCGTGCTCGCGACCGGTACCGCTTGGCTGGGTGTCGCCGGGCGGAAGCCGCTGCGGCTGCTCTCCGGAGATGTCATGCTGCTGCCGAACGGCTCTCAGCACGTCATCAGCAGTCATGCGGATGCAAGCCAACGCGTGTGCGCCCGGCATGATCCCGAGTGCGGTCAACAACTTCACCGAGCAAGCCGAGGCCGTGCAGAGTCAACTGCTGACGCCTTCGCCACTGGGGCGAGACGAGCGGCGTCTGCGACCTGATCTGCTTCCTTGCCAGCGACGCGTCGCGCTACATCACCGGGACCTTGGTCGACGTCAGCGGTGGCAAGCTGGCCACCCAGCTACCGCAGCGGGCGTATGAGATCGCGGGGGTTGCGCTGATGGCCGAACCGCGCGTGCTGTGGGTGACCGGTGCCGGGAGCGGGATGGGCCGGGTTGCCGGTGTTGCTGTAGCGGCGGGTCGCCGCGTCGCCATGAGCGGCCGGCCTACAGAGCCCTGCACGAGACCGCTGCATCGATCGAGCAAGCGGGCGGTGAGGCGCTGGTCCTGCCGCTCGACGCCCGCGACCCTGCAGCGCATGCGACGATCTGCTCGAACTGGGCGGGGGGCGGGACGTCGTGCTGAACACACCGCAGCGGACGTGGGCGTATCAGTCGATGGCCGAGCCAGAGGCAGTGATCGCCACCAACCTGAACGCTGTGCTGTGAATAGTCGATGCCGTGCTGCCGGATCTGCGGCCCGCGGCGGGGGGATCCTGATCATTTCTTCGTACTCGGGCCGGCGGTTCACTCCCTACGCCGGTATTGCGTACAGTGCGAGCAAGTCTGCTCTCGCGGCACTGTGTCAAACACTCAACGCGCAGGAGGCGACGCACGGAGTCTGGGCTTGCCATCTGTGCCCGGGCGACGTGGACAGCGACTTTCTCCGCCTACGTCCAGTGGCGCCCGGGGCGGAAGCCAGGACGGCGATGCTCAGCCCTGGCGAGGTCGACCGCGCCGTTCACTTCATCCTCGAGTCGCCATCACATCTCAGGATCGACGAGCTGGTCATCAGCCCGCTCTCGCAGGTGTAACTCTGAGACGCGGGTCGAGCTTCGCGCCCCGGGGCCTGCCGTCACCAAGCCCCGGACCGCCTGGCCGCGCCCCGGCGCTAGCCGACCCGTTCGCGGTTGGAGCCCAGTGGTCGGGTCGAGGCTTGGATCAAATTAACGATTGGTGCCAGTGGCAACGGCTTCCAAGGCGAACAAAGTGTCATGCATCGCCAGCGTGCTGTGCAGCTCGAGGTCAGCCTCGGCCAGCAAACGGCGGAAGTCGTTCTCGGTGCGTTCCCTGCCACCAAGGATCAGGAAAAGTAGCAGGTCCCAGTTCTTCGTGCGGCTGGGGCTGGGGTCGCGGGTCAGCATTCGCTCGAACAGCACGATCCTGCCCCCTGGACGCAGCGCCCGGCGGCACGCACGGAGGATCTGCACGACCTGTGCATCGGGCCAGTCGTGCAGGATCGACTTCAGAACGAGGAGATCACCTTCGGGGGGTGTGGACTCGAAGAAGTCACCGCCCACGAAAGCAATACGGTCGCCGACCAGAGATTTCGCGAGGACCTGCTCGGCAGCAGGCGCCAGGCGCGGCAGGTCGAAGACCACTCCGGTCGCCACCGGGTGCGAGGAGACGACCGACGCCAGAAGCGTGCCGTTGCCGCCGCCGACATCCACGATCCGTTGGTACGGCCTGAAATCGTAGTTCGCCAGGACAGCGTCTGTTTCGAGGCGACTGAGGTCGCCCATCGCGTCGTCGAAGACCTGCGCGCGCTCCTCGTCGGCCTGCAGGAGGTCGAACAGCGGCTTGCCGTGCACCTCGGTGAACACCGCCTCGCCGGTCCGCAGCGCGAGATCCAGTCGATCCACGAGGTGGTAGTTGAACCCGTGGTGACGGATCATGCCCCGTGCCGACAACGGATGATCGGACCGGAGGGCCTGTCCACGCGGGGCCAAGGCGAACTCGTTGTCGTTCGGTTCCGCGAAGATGCCATGCGCGGACAACAGCCTCAGCACCATGCCGAGCACGGCTGGATCGGTCGACGTGCGTCGAGCCAGCTCGTCGACGGGCAGAGCCGCACCGTCAACAGAACTGAACAGGTCGGCGATGCCCAACTCGGCGACCATCTGTACGGCTCGCGCCGTCAGCATGCTCTCGGCCAGGTCGATCAAGAACTCCGCGTCGTTCGCGGCGCTGTCGGTACTCATCGGTTCCCATCTGAGGTCAGGTGGTCTATCTGTCAGCGGGTTGTGCCGGCGGTCTCGGCGACGCTCGCCCTCAGGATCTTCGTGTTCCTCGCCCGCCGTCGACTCTGATCATCTCGGCGAGCAGATCTGTGCGCAGCGCTTCTGCGATGGCGGCAGCGATGCACGTCAGGAGCGGACTTTGACGCGGGGCCGCGGCCGGCGGGGTGATGGCGCATGCCGCCGTACTCCGGTAGGGACTGACACCATCTGCCCGGTCGGCGCCTCGGACAGAGGCGAACGCATCCACCACGTGCGACTCTCGGGCCAGTCGCCGGAACCGCACATGGTGGTGCTAATGCACCGTGTGCACCGCGGGCTATCCGCGGGAGGTCAGTTCCAGTAGCCGGCCTGTGAGATCGATGTGTTCGTCGACGGTGCTTGCCAGGTAGCTGAGGTCGGCGAACAGGTGATCCGGCTCGAAGTCTGCCGCGACCTTGAGCAGTGCTTCGGTGATCAGCTCGACCTTGGTTCCAGGTGCGACATTCACACGCAGCGCGACACCGAGCGTCTGTGGGTCCCGACCAGCCTCTTCGGCGGTCGCACGAAGATTGGCCAGGCTCGCACCGAGATCACTGGGAGGCGTTGTCTCGGGAACGGACCACATCGGGAGCCAACCGTCGGCTTTTTGCACGATTCGGCGAAACGACTTCTCGCCGAAGCCGGCCAGGTACACCGGTGGCCTCCGGACCGGCTTGAGATCGACGTTCGATGCGGCGATCTCATAGCCGATTCCTTGGTGAGACACGATGTCGTTGGTCCACCACTCGTCGAGCAGGTCGAGCACATCGTCGAGGCGTCGTCCGCGCTCGCTCATCGGGACACCGACCGCTGCGTACTCGTCCGGCGACCATCCGATCCCTAGGCCGACCAACAGACGGCCGTTGCCGGCGACATCGATACTCGTCAGCAGCCGGGCCAGGTTGGCCGGGTGGTACTGGGTGGCGTTGATGGTGCTGGATCCAAGGATCGCGGTATCGGTCACCGCGGCGGCGACGGCCAGCGCGGTAAACGGGTCGTAAGACGTTCGCAGTTCTTCAGGCATCGTTTCGGAGCCGGGGTAGGAAATGACCGGATCGACGGGCGACAGCAAGCGGTCACCCGTCCACAAGCTGACCGCGCCGGCCTGCTCGGCGGCGCGTGCGTAACGCGCGATTCCGCGCGGCGTCGCCGCGGCTCTACCAAAGGTCGGAAGGGTGAATCCGACACGCATCAGTGACACTCCTGAGGGAACGAGGGAATAGTTCGGTGAAGACCACGGCGAGCGCTTGAAGGCAGCGACGTGGGTGCGGATCAACCCACCTCGATCGAGGGGGTTCGCCCTCTCAGTTCGAAGTCGCAAGCATGTCCTTTAAGGTTGAACTATCAAAGTTGAGAAGTCAATCTTCGTTGCGCGATGCACCTATCCCGATCTGTCATCTCGAGCCAAGCAGGGCATGACACAAGGTGACGTGGATGCGTTCTCTTTAGTTGCCGGCAGCCCCATTACGGATATCAGAATCGAAGCGAGGTCCCGGAACGAACCTGTCGAAGTGCCGTCCCGGTACCTCGCTCGGTGGGTGCGCACCCACGCCTGATCAACGTTTCGACCAGCACTCCGGCGAACTTGGCCTGGCCGCGGCCCTGGGTGGTCTGGAGGCCGACGTAGCTCGTGGCGGGGATCAGGGTCGGATCTGTGGTGGACAGGACCAGTTGGGCGTTGTCGTAGAGCTCGAGGCGGGTGCCGGTGAGGCGGAATGCGAGGCGATGGGCTTGTCCGGCGATGATGTCGGTATTGGCTCCGGTGCCGGCGAGCTTGGTGTTGACGCCGTTGTCCATGACACCGATGGCGTACTCGTTGCCCCAAGAGGCCACGCCCGCGTAGTAGTAGCTGTCGCGATCCGTGTAGCGCGCTAGCAGGACATTGTCTGGACGGCGACTCTTCCAACTCCGCCGCTGGCGCCGCGCACCAGGAGTTTCTCGCCGGCGCGAAATGTCAGCCTTGCTGTCGCAGCGCGTTCATTGCCGTGAGACCGCAGAGCGGCAAGGTGATCGCGTCGACTGGGGACAGGTTCTGTGTTGCAAGCGATATCTCGGCAGGGCCTACCGCTACGTACTCCGCGAGAGTGCTCACAATTTGGCCTCGCTCGTCCGGCTTCTCTTCGAGGAAGCCCCAAACCTTGTTCCCGACCACGTACTGCGTTACTGAGATCCCTAGTTCGACAACCGTCCCGACGTAGTCCACACCGGTCTGCCGTGGGAATCGGCCGGGTAGGAGCCACCGCGGTAGTTCACGGAGCGTAGCATCAGCTCACCTCCATTGACGCTGACGGCATGAACTTTGACCAGCACCTGGTGCGGTCCGAGTGCTCGCACCGGAACCGGGGCTCGGCACGCGATGCTGAGACACGGCTCGGTCTTCGAGCATGCGGCCGCCGACTATGTCGCCGCCACCATGCTCGGCAAGGACCAGCACCGATCAGCTGCGGTACAGCAAGTACTCGATGGTCAAAACTGGGTGACAGCCTGATCGGTTCAATCACACAGGGTCCGCAGACCCGCATGACGAACAGGTCCGACCAGATTGAACGTTCCCGCGACGCTGACCTGCTTGACAGGTCCAGTGGAGATGTCCGCCCCAATTCAGTTCGAACCGCCGCGCATGCCGTGTGGTCCGGTCAATAGTTCCTCGGCCCGGGCAAGTTCGAGTCCAACGGACCCGAGCAGATCAGGCGCCAGCTTGCCCCACCTGGCTTTGACGGTGTTTGAGAGTGTCAGTTGTCCGCCGGGATGGATGTCACCCGGCGGGTTGGCTGGGAAATGATTCGTGAGAAGTAGCGTCACTCGCGGGGTTGCGGTGGCAAGGTGGTGTGCCCAGTGAAGGAGCACTACCGATGCCGCCTGGTCATGGGCCCCTGTTCATCGTGCCGGTTGGGTGTTGTTGAAACCGCCGATGGCAGGGAAACGGACCTGGCGGTGAGGAGTGACTTCACTGGCGAGATTTGGCTTGGTCCGCACAGCGTTCAGCCCGTAGTAATGGCGTTCAGTCCTTCGTGGTGAAGATCCCATGCAGGACGAGATCGACCCATCGATTCAGCACGTTGACCGGCTGTCCGGCCGGGATATTGCTGACCAGTAGATAGAAGTCATCGATCGACAGGTCCGGCCGCACAGTTCCCTCGACACGGGCTTGGTCGATGATCGACTGCAAAGCGATCCCGGCGCGCTGCATATCCCTTGAGTCGCTCGCGGTGGCGTTGAGCGCGCCGGCTGCGGCTTTGGCCGCCTGATTCGTTGCGGTCGCGACCACGATGTCGCGCAGCAACGCCGAAAGCTCCTCGCAAGCGGCTCTCCCGCCGGCCGTCGCCGCGGCTGCCTGCTCACTGCGGTCAGCGACCTGCTCCAAGAACTCGCTCACGACGGCCGCGACCAAGTCGACCTTCGTCGGAAAGTGACCATAGACAGTACCAACCGCAACACCTGCAGCAGCAGCGATCTCATCCATACCTACCTCCGGACCGTGCACAGTGATCTGCGTCCTTGCCGCGTCGAGGATCTTCGCTCGGTTGCGGATCGCGTCCGCACGCATCGGCTTTCCCGGTCGCTCAGTCATGCGCTCTCCCCACCGTCTTAGGCCTACTTGCAATAACTCGAACCATGGTTCACTATCGTTCTCGAACCATGGTTCACTATCGTACTCGAACCATTGTTCAACTTAAAGGGAAGGATGTCACGATGACCACCACCGGCACCCAGAAGGTCGCCCTCGTTACCGGCGCCTCCTCCGGCATGGGCCGCGAGTTCGCGCTGCAGCTGGCGCAGGCCGGCTTTCTCGTCTACGGCGTCGCCCGGCGCGTCGACCGGATGGACGACCTGAGCATGCACGGCATCAGGACACTTGAGATGGACGTCACCGACGACGACGCCGCGACCCGGGGCATCAAGCAGATCCTCGCCGAGACCGGCCGGATCGATGTCTTGGTCAACAACGCCGGCTACGGCTCCTATGGCGCCGTCGAAGACGTCCCGCTGGACGAAGCCCGCCGTCAGTTCGATGTCAACGTCTTCGGGGCCGCCCGGCTGATCCAGCTCGCGCTCCCCACGATGCGGTCCCAGCACAGCGGAACGATCATCAACATCACCTCGATGGGCGGCAAGATCTACACCCCATTCGGCGCCTGGTATCACGCCACGAAGTTCGCCCTCGAATCGTTCAGTGACTGCCTGCGCCTGGAGACCAAGCCCTTCGGCATCAACGTCGTCGTCATCGAACCCGGAGCGATTCGCACCGAGTGGAGCGGCATCGCCGCCGATCATTTGGTCGCAACATCCGCACAGGGCGCCTACTCCGAGAAGGCCGGAAGAGTCGCCAAGTCGTTCCGGTCCGAGGCCACGACGCGACAGTCCTCGCCGCCCAAGGTCGTCGCCAAGACCGTTGTCAAAGCTGCTACCGCCCGCAATCCGAAGACCCGGTACGCGGTCGGATTCGGCGCCAAGCCACTGATCTTCCTGCGCAACCTGCTCTCGGACAAAGCCTACGACTCTGTCATCCTGCGAATCGGCGGCCTTCGCTAGTCGAGCAGGCTTTCCTGCGGCATCACACCGATTATCCGGTGTGATGCTCATCGGCTCGGCCAACGTCGTCAGACTGACACCTCACAAGAACGGCGAAATCACCCGCTGACCCCCGGCAAATGACATCGAAACCGGCGAACAACCTGGCCGCGTCAGCATGCCCTGGCCGACACGCAACTCACCGACAAACGACATCCGTCCTGGCGGACAAAATCACCCACCTGCCGTGTTGCCCAGGGCAAAGGGTCTGCGCTCACAGAAGCACGTCGAACGCACAGTTTGCCTAAGTGCCGCTACGCAGGGGAGCGCGCAGCGTCCGGCAGCGACAGGCCGGCCAGCTCGGCATGCAGCCGAAGCAGGAGGGCACGGTCGCCGGCGGCAGCTGACGCCAGTTGCACCAAGGCTCCTGAGCCGGGCAGCCTTCAATGGGCGCTGGCAGTGAGAGCTGCGGCTGTGATGGTGCCGTCGATGAGGCCGGTCGCAACCGACCCGATTTGCAGGTGGTTACGGCGCGCGTGGGCGCGGATCAGGCCGAAAGCGTCGTCGACGCTGATTCCGCTGCGTTCGGACAGGACGCCTTTGGCTTGCTCGAGCAGGATGCGGCTGTTGAGGGCGGACTGGAGTTGCTCGGCCAGTACTTCGCCTCGGCGTACGGTGCGTTCCTGCAGGAGCCCGACGGTGGCCATGTCGCAGAGGGCCTGGCCGAGAGCGACGTCGGTGGCGGCCAAGATGGCGCGCTCGGTGCAGAACAGGTTCAGTGCCCCGATGACTTGTCCTCGCAGCCGCAGCGGGAGGGCGTGGGTGGAGCGGTAGCCGACGGCGACGGTCGCGGCGTGGAAACGCGGCCAGCGTTCCTCGACCTCGGTCAGGTCAATGTTCACCACCTGCTCGCCGGTGGAGTAGCAGTCCAGGCAGGGACCTTCGTCGGCCTGCAGCACGAACAGTTCCACGAGGTTGGCCTCTTCGGTGGTGGAGGCCATCACGTGCAGCACGCTGCGCTGGTCGGCCAGGATCAGGCCGGCGGCGTCGGCTTGCAGCAGCTCGACGCTGCGCTCGCACAGGGTGTGAAGGAGGTCGATGACGTCGTAGTCGTCGACGAGGGTGTCGGCGAGTTCAATGAACACCTCCGCGAGGCGCTGCTCCCTGCTCATTTGCTGCCGCCTTTCCAGGCCAGAATCGTCTGCGTCTGCGGTGTGGAGGTGTTATTCATGATGGTCGTCCTCGGGGTGGAAGGTCACCTGTCGGGCGACGACGTCTTGGGCCAGTTCGAGTAACGGTCGCTCGTCGGCGTAGGCACGGGCCCGCAGGAGCAGCAGGGCCTCGTTCATGGGCACCGATGCCTGGACGGTGATGATGCCGGTGGCCTGGTGGATCGCCCGGTGGCTGTCAGCGGCGTCGGCCAGTCGGGGATGCAGGCTACCTGGCTCTGCCTCGTACTGCAGGTCCAGCAGGATCGTGGCCGCGGCGGACGCGTAGTCGAGCGCCTCGGCCAGCTGCAGGCTGTCCAGTGGGCCGGGCTTGTCGCGGTACAGGTCGAGTACACCGAGCCGGATCGCGCCGATCTGCAGCGGGAACGCGAAAATGGCGCCGATGCCGGCGTCGGCAGCGCCCGGCGCAAACGCCGGCCAGCGCTCACCAGCTTGGGCAAGGTCATGTTCCAAGACCGGCCGACGGTCGTGGAACGCGTCCAGGCAGGGCCTTCGCCAAGCGTCTGCTGGAGGTTCTCCATCATCGTGGCGGGTCCGTCGCTGGCGGCCAGGGTGCCTCCGTGGCCGGCCGGTGTCATCAGCGCCACCCCGGCGCCACTGACCGGCACCGCCTTGGCTGCCGATGCACACAGCCTGCGCCAGACCGTGTCACCGTCGAGGCCGGGAGGTTCGGGCTGATCGAGGGCCAGAACCTCGAGCAGGATCTGTCGTACGCGGAGCGATGCCACTGCCTCACAACCGTCCTGGGCCGATACTCGCGCGCCCAGAGGACCAGACCGCGGCACGGCCTTGATGTCGCCTGCTCACGGTGCCCGACGCAGCGAGTTTCACCCCGTCGCCGCGCCGAGGGTGCCGCCCGTGGTCGGCGGCAGAGCCACTTCTTCGGACGAGCCTGCCACCAGGTGAGATCGACCGCGTCATCTCGTCCGCCGCAGTCAGCCGGCAGCGCGATGCTTGTTTGCGGGCTGCAAGTCCTTCAAACCAGCACATATCAACAGCGCTACGGTCGGCACCGATAGTCCTAGCAGGTCAGCGACGTCGCCGATAGTGTGGTTGCCGCACTGCACCAGGGCGATCGCCGAACGCTGCTGGCGTGCGACCTCGGTCAAACCGGCCATTGCTGTGATGGCCGACCCGCTGCCCGCGCATGAGGTCTGGCCCAGGCAGCGGGTGGCCGCCAGGTAGGTCAGCCGAGCCAGTTCACGCCGCAGACCGCCCGCCTGCAAGGTCGCTGTCGCGCTGGGATCGATGCAGGCGCGAGCGATGACGTCGACCACAACATCCTCGGCCTTCTTCGGATCGCCCAGGATCGTACGGGCCAACCTGACCAGTGCGCCGCCGTGATGGTCACACAACTGACTGACCGCCTGGGTATCACCACTGCCCGCGGCCGCCAGCAGCTCACGGCGATCAGCGGCCCAGCCATTCGTCACCGGCGTCCCCGGCCGCGAGGAGCCCGGCGTGAAAAGCACTGTTCGAGACATAGCGCGACCCCTTGTCAGGCACTCCGATGGAGAGCCGCCGGGGTCTTGGGCAGCACTGATGCTGTAGCGACGACGTACCCGTCCTTATCGATGCGAAACGGTGCCAATCTTGTGCAACTCCGGCCCAGGTGATTTAGGCTCAGACGACTGCGAGCGCCCGGCCCCCGCGCCTAAACCCCTTTGCCACGCCCCGGGCGGGAGAGACCATGACGGATCAAGCCGGCACCTTCGGCGATATGGCGATGGACCTCCACAACCAAACCGGCGTTCTGGCCACAGTCGAAACGGTGCTGGCCTTCGCCGTCGAGGCCCTGCACTACGACTCCGCGTCGGTGATGCTGATGCGCCGTAAACATCCCGAGACGATCGCCGCAACCGACCCGCTGATCACCGTCGCGGACCAGCTGCAGATCGATCTCGGAGAAGGTCCGAGCCTGCAAGCCATCACCAACGGCGACAACGTCCTCGTCAAAGACACCACCACCGACGATCGCTGGCCGAAATGGGCACCGACCGCGGCCGCGAACGGAATCCGCAGCGCGCTCTCGATCCGACTGTCGACCGCACACTCGGTGAGCGGAGTCTTGAACCTCGTCTCGACCATCCCCTACCTCTTCGGCGAAGGCGACCTCGAAGCCGCTCAGCTGCTGGCACTACACGCCTCGATCGCCGTCGCCACCGCACGCGCCGAAGCCTCCCTGACCCAAGCCATCGACTCCCGCAAGGACATCGGCCAGGCCGTCGGTCGCATGATGGAGCGCTACGGACTGGACGCTGTCCAGGCGTTCACCGTGCTGCAGCGCTACTCCCAAGACCGCAACCAGCGCCTCCACGCAGTCGCGCAGCACGTCATCGCCACCGGCAAGCTTCCGGCCTAGCAGCGGAGCAGAACGCGGTTGCTCGACCGGGCAGATTTGATTTCGGCACAGAACCTGCACGAAGACCTGACCGCGTACGCGATCGAGCCGCGCGAGGCCCCGACTGTTCAGCCCAGTAGCACCGGGACCGCACCTTGAGACCGCTCAAGACTTGAGCTTGAGCGAACCGAGCTCGGCCGGAAGAGACCCTGCCGCCGAAACCTATGCAGCTGCTTCCCGAGTGATCCATCCGGGTACCGATGCCGCAGAGCAGCCACCACACGGTGACCTCTCTTCCCTAATTGTTGCCCCAGCCCCCGGCAGCTAGTCCTGTACTGCGCGCCCGGAGGTGATCTTGATGTCGGCAACAGACCCCGCGATGTCTTCGTTTCAGCGGGCCGTGACGGCGCGGCAGTGCCGCGCCTACTGCGGGCCGGCGCACGGACAGACCTGGCTACTCGAGCCCGGCGCAGAACCTCCGACCGCCGTGAAGGCGGGCAACGATCGGCAACTCGTCTATCGGCTGATCTATCGCCTCGACACCGGCGAGCCTGCCTTGGACGACCTGGGCAACTACCTTTACCTGCCCGTGCTGTGCAGCCTTCTGTGCGATCCCGGCCAAGGCGAGGCAGACACCACTGATCGTCTGAGCAGCCGACGGCCGGGCCAGCTGAGTGCCTACGGCAACGACCGCGGGCTGAACCGCGACCTGTTGCTTCCGAGGCCGCGGCACGTCCGCCGCATGGCCCCAATGACTCCGGTGGGCCGCCGATTCGACGGGGTGAGCCTCGGCGACCCACCGGACCAGCCCCACCGCCCCTATAGAGCCCAGACCCGACGGTCTGGAAACCACTCAAGGAGTTCCTGCGATGCCGCAAATTAATCCGGGCGCAGCACATGCCATGACCGCGACACCAGTCCAGACCGGCGCCACCGTGGTCGCCGTCGCGTTCCTGGCCGTCGGAGTCCTTGGCTTCATCCCCGGCGTCACCACGGACTTCGACACGATGATGTTCGGCGGCCACCACTCCGAAGCCAAACTTCTCGGCCTGTTCCAGGTCTCGATCCTGCACAACATCGTCCACCTCCTGTTCGGCGTCGTAGGCCTCGCCCTGGCGCGCACCGCCAAGAACGCCCGCAACTACCTGATCGGCGGCGGCGCCGTCTACCTGGTTCTGTGGATTTACGGCCTGGTCGTCGACCAGACCAGCGACGCCAACTTCGTCCCGCTCAACACCGCCGACAACTGGCTCCACCTCTTCCTCGGCGTCGCCATGATCGCTCTCGGCATCGTGCTGGCCCGCAGCCTCGCCCGAACCACCACCCACGCGCCCAACGCGTAAACCGTCCACCCCAGAAGGGCCGTTATGAAGCTGACCGTTGCTCGCAAGATCACCTGCGCTATCGCCGCGATCGTCATGATGTCGGCAGGCGGTACGTCGATCGCGATGGCATCGACCACCGCCGTCTCGCCGCAAGACCGCGTGTTCCTGGCCGGTGCGCACCAGTCGAACCTGGCCGAGATCGCCGCGGGCAAACTGGCCCAGTCCAAGGGCCAGAGCCAAGCCGTTAAGGACCTCGGCAAGATGCTGGTCACCGATCACACCAAGCTCGACGCCGCCGGCAGCAAGGTCGCGGCCGCGGTCAACGTCACGCTGCCGGCGAAACCGAACGCCGAGCAGCAGGCGATGCAGGCCAAGCTCCAGAAGGCCTCGGCCGACGAGTTCGACGCCATGTTCGTCGCCGGGCAGCTCGCCGGGCACGCCAAGGCGATGCAGCTGGGCAAGGCCGAAATCGCGTCCGGGAGTGACCCGGCGGTCAAGAAGGCTGCAGCCGCCGCGGCCCCGGTCATTGCTGCCCATCATCATCACTTCATGGCTCAGGCTGAAGCGATGGGTCTGCCCGGCAGCGTCGATTCCGGCCTGTCCGGGGTCGCCGCACCCAGCAGCAGCAAGGTCCCTGGCCTGATGATCGGTCTCGGAGTGCTCTTGGCCGCTGCAGGCGTCCTGATCGCCCGCCGGCGTCGCGTCCTGTCGCTCTGAGCCACACAGCACCGCACGATGAAGCATCGAGTCCTCAGTTCTGCACTGGTCGCGGCCGGCATCGCCCTGGCTGCGACCGGTGCAACTCTCGCGATCGCGAACAGGCAGCCCACGCCTCCTAGTTACGGCGCGATCCCCGACGTACCACCGGTGGCGGCCGCTGCCGCCCCGCAGTCGGTGATTACCGCACCAGCGACCCGCGCTACCCCGGTCAAGCAGACACCTATTCCCGCTACGCCCGTGCGGCTCCGCGTTCCCGCTGTGTCGATCGACGCAGCTGTCACCCCGTCCGGGGTGCGCACAGACCGGTCACTGCTGCTGCCTGCTCCCGCCCAGGTCGGCTGGTGGATCGGAGGAGCCATACCCGGTACGCAGGGCAGCACCGTGCTGGCAGGCCACGTCGACACCAGCACCGGGCAACACGGCGCCCTCTACCCCCTCAGCTCCGTACGGCAAGGCGACACCATCTATCTCGCCACCACGACCGGCCAGAGCGTCTACCAAGTCGTCGCCCTGCGCAGCTACCCACGCCAACAGCTTCCCGCGAGTGTCTTCGCCACCACCGGCCCAGCGCGACTCGTTCTCATCACCTGCGGCGGCAACTACGAACCCGGCCGCGGCTACACCGACAACACCGTGGTCTACGCCAATCCCAAGACCTGACCTACTCCCTAGCCGGCGGGACTTTCGAGCCACGCCACGCCTGCTGCGTGGCCAATCACACCCTCTGCTGAGGTGGCAAGTTGGACGTTTCGAGGACCGCTTTCGCCCCAGAGCGTGGGGCGATGCGCGAGGACTCGCGTCGAACTGTGACCGCGGCGAAGGGACCGGACCGCGAGCGGTCCGGTCCCTTCGTCATCAGCGATTCCACACCGACATCTTCGGCCCGCGGGGATGAGGGCCAGAGGGTGGCGAGTTCGTTGAGCACGTATGCCCGCCCCCTCCACTCTGATCATAAGCAGGATCTAGAGCAGGCACTAGAAGCGACGAAGCTTCGGGTCACAGACCCGGCAGCGGCTGTCGCTGAGGGCCAGCTGGAGATCTCGGATGTACGGCGGGCTCGGACTCAGGGACCAAAGCTGCGCCACACCGGCCTCATTCATTCCGCCGGTGCGACCGGGCCGAGCTAGGGTGACGCCCGGGTGGATGCTGCCGCCCGGGCGTTACCCGCCGCCGAGGTGCGGGTGAGGTTGAGGACCTGAGGCCCCCGCAGCTCGACGGCGCAGAAATTACCGCTCTTCGGCGAGGGAAATCAGTCGGTTCCCACTCGGCGGTTGGCTCAACAGAAGTCATGGGTCCAGCGGCAGAGCTGGCGGGCGATTAGTTGCTGACGTCGCCGCGCCAAGCACCAGTCTCGCTGCCGTCGCGCGACTCGATGAACTTCTTGAAGCTGGCCATGTCGGATTTCACCTGCCGGGAGATGATGCCGACCTTGTCGGCGACGGTCTCGGCGAAACCCTCGGGGTCGATGTCCATCTGCGCGGTGACGCGGGTCCGCTGGTCGCTCAGGCGGTGGAAGGTGATGACGCCGGCGTGGCTGGTGCCGTCGTCGGATTTCCACGCCACGCGCTCGTCGGGGTGCTGCTCGGTCACGGTGGTGTCGAACTCGCGGGAAACGCCACCGATGCTGGTCTTCCAGTGCAGGTGGGTGTCGTCGAGCTGCTTGATCTCGTCGACCCCGTCCATGAACTTCGGGAACGACTCGAACTGGGTCCACTGGTTGTACGCGGTCGTGACGTCGACATCGACATCGATCGACTCGGTCGTGTTGCCCATCGTTGACTCCTTCAGCTGGATCAGAACAGATATCTTGCTGAACCGCCGGTACCCCGACTAAACGCTTGTGAACTACTGCACAACTTAAGTCGGTTCCGCTAGGTCAGCGACTCGAATGAGCCCTGGGCAACAATCCGCCCAGTCGCGCCTTCTCGACGCGACGGACCACGCCTGGACTGTGGACGGCAGGACAGGGCACCGTGAAGAGGTGGATCTCGAGACGGTGGCTGTGGAGCTGTACGGCCTGACCCCAGACGAGTTCACCGCTGCCCGCAACCGGCTGGCCAAGATGGCCGGCGGAATGAACGGCACCGCGATCAGGGCCCTGCGGAAACCAACCCTCGCGGCGTGGCTGGCCAACCTGCTGGTCCGGACTGAGCCCGACCGTGTCAACGCCCTCACCGAACTGGGCGAGACTCTGCGTGCAGCACACCTATCAGCCAATGGGGCCCAGGTGCGCGAACTGACCCCGACGCGCCATGCCCTGGGTGAAGCAACTGGTGGTCTCGGCCAGCAGAGAAGCCAAGCAGCTCGGCAAGGCCGTGACTCCTGCGGTCGCCGATCGCCTCACCGAGACCCTCGACGCGGCACTGATCGACCCCGGCGCCGCTCAGCTACTGCGCACCGGACAGCTGACCAGCGCATTGCGGCACGTGGGGTTCGGTGTGGTGGACGAGAGCGGTGAACCAGCCAAGTTCGCCCCGATGAAGCCCCGTGCCGTGCGCAGTACGAGCGCCAAGAAGGCCACCAGAGCACCAGCGCCGGACCGATCCGGCGCCGAGCGCGCCGTGCGGCGGCGACGTGAAGAGTTGGAAGCTCGCGCCGCCGAGGTCGAGGCGGAGTACCGGGAGGCCGAACAGGAACGTGCCGAGGCCGAATCGACCTGGACGCCAATCAGCACCACGTAACGGACCTCCAGACAACGATCGAGCGCCTGGCAGAGGAGCTGGATCACGCCAGACAGCAGCTCCAGACCGCCCAGCGCGACACGTCCAGGCTCGAACGAGCATTGGATCGGGCCTCCCGAACCGCGGCTGCGGCGCAACGACGGCGCGATGCCCAGCGACAGCGGCTGGCCAACTTCGACGCCTGATATCCGATGAACACGAGCTCGAACGTCTTGGCCCACCGGATCCGGTAGCGCCGTGTCGGGCTCAGTCCCGCGGACGGACGTCAGCGGCCCGTGGGTCGGCCGGCTTGCCGAACGGCGGCCAGACGACGACCACGAGCTGGTCGACCTGGTCATCGGGGTCCCGGAGGGCGCAACGGCGGTGATGCGCGGGGACGTCCATTCCGTCGCACTTCGCGCACCGCCACCGGCCGCCCATGTGTTCAGAGTGCGCCTGACGTGCACCTGTTGTCACCGATTCGCTCGGCGGCTGCTCGCCGGCATCCTGCGAGCGGCAGTTCGACGCGTCTCCTCGTTCACGGGATGATGACGGCGATGAAGACGCTGTGGTGGGTGATGGTCGGCGCCGGCTTCTTCACCGGCCTGTGGCTGGTGTGGTCCTGGGCGCGTCAGCCCGACTCGCGACCGCCGAACGGCGACCACGACCAGCTGTAGCCGCGCTCCGCAGGCCGCCCGCTCGAGTTCTACCGATCAGGCTGATCCGATGGCGAACGGTAGCGCCGGCTGTAGATGCTGGCGCAGCTGCGGCTGCAGAATCGGCGGCGCCGAGCGGAGTGGAGCGGGCAAAAGACCGCACCACAGGCTGGGTTCTGGCACGTGACCTCGGTGCCCAGCCGTCCCTTGCCCGCCCGGCTACCGGTGTTCGCGGCGGCTCGCCGCTTCGGCGGCCGGGCAAGGCGTGCCTTCTGCGCTCGCGCGGGGTCGCGGGCAGTGACGAATGCGCGGCCGGCAGGAGTGAACATCCGGGCCGTCGCGGCCGCTCGGATCCGGCCGGCCAGCTCGGTGCTCACCAGACCTCGGCGACGCTGCAGACCGTGAGCCTCGCGGTACTGGTCGGCGGTGACACCATGGCCACGCCAGGCATGCAGACCGAGGTTCGCGAAGGCGTGACCACACAGGTGACACATCAGACCGCCGACGACCTCCTCGAGAAGACCGTATCGGCCGTGCCCATCGGCATCGCCGAGCTTCACATGTCACCTCCTGGGGCCTCGGCGACGTCGTCGGCACGGCCCGGGTCGGGTGCTCGGTGAAACGCCAGCCCCGCCAGCTGCGATACAGGGGACAGGGGAGGGGTTGGGGCCGAATGCAACGAGATCACGTGGTCCGGCGATCGCAGCCGGGCGCACCGTACAACGCCGTGTCGCAACGGCTGCAGATGCTGTGGTCGATCATCACGACCACCAGCATGACGACAGAGGAGGGCGACGAGGCGGCACTCAGCCAGCTGACCACGTGCCGCCGTCGATCGGCTGCAACGCGGCGGCACTGTCGGTAGGCGGCTGCCCAGTCGCTGTTCGAGCAGCGACTGGGCAGACCGACCGGACCCCGTACGGCGAACGGACGTCACCGAATGTGGGGCTGCCGTCAGGGCTTCCAGACCTTCAGGACTCCGCACGCCGACGCCCACACCGTGCCGGTGATCCCGGCCGCGGCGATCTGCCCGGCGAAAGCCAGGACAGTGACGGCGACCAGCACGCAGCCCATCACGGCGTAGAAGGCGAGCAGGTACCAAAACTTCTTCGGGTCCGGTTCGGGCTCCGGTGGTTCACCGGGTGGTCTTCGCTTTACAGTCATGGAGAACGCTCCTGTTCTTGCTGCCTGCGGGGATGTGGGGTTGTTCGTCCGGGCGGTTCCCGTTCGAGCGGGAGCCGCCCATCTACGTCCGTCTGGCAGCCTGCACCAGCCGGATAGCTAAGGTCGCGCCGAGCGCGCACCGAATTTCTCACCGGGTCAGCCGGTGCCTCGGTCGGGTCAGGGTGTCGTCCTCGAGACGGTCCTGCGCGGCCGACGCCTGGCCGCCTTCACGCCGGTCTTCGCCGCGGCAACCTTCGCGGCGGGCTTGGCCCGCGTCTTCGTCTTCTTGGTCGCGGCCTTGACCGGCGCCGCCTTCGACTTCTGCGCGAACGCCCCGAGCAACTGGTACTCGTTGTACGTCGTACTGCCGGTCGGCGACAGGGGAGCCTTCTTGCGGCGCGGCGTCTTCTCCAGCAGCCCGTGGTCCACGAGCTCGGCGAAACCGCGTTCGGCGGTGTCGGCCGACCAGCCGTACCACTCGGGCACGCGCTCCGACGCCAGCTGGAACACCGGCGTCTCGGCGAGCGCCACCAAGAGCATGGCCGTGGCGGCGAGGCTGAGCTTGGAGTGCCACCCCTCGGTCCAGAACGCGTACGGAAGACGCAGGTACAGGTTCTCGGGGCCGTTCTCCGTGGCCGGGTGGGTGTAGTCCTGTCCGGAGCCGTCCTCACGGAGGATGGTGACCTTGACCTGTCGCGCGCGGCCGGCCCGGTCGCGCCTGATCAGGTTGCGCTCGACCAGGCGCGTCAACGTCTTGGTGACCGCGGTGGTCGCCGAGCTCGGCACCTCGACGGTGGTGTCGAACGCGCGGGCCCAGACCGAGAGCGGAAGCGTCGTGCTCCACCCGACGTCCGGATCGTCACCGTTGCTGTTGATGGCCATGAGGAACAGGTAGGCCTTGAGCCCGCGATGGTCCCCGTTGTTGACGAACGTGCGCAGCACGCCGTGCCGTACCGGCTCGCCTTTCGGGCGCTGTACGAACGTCTTGCGGATCGGGGCGGCCGAGCGCTTCGACCGCTTCAGAAGCGCCGCGCGGGTCTCCGCCGGCGTCGCGTCCTCTTCGTCAGGTGGGGACCCGTTCTGCGGGCCGCCAGGTTGCAGCTTCATGCCGAGAACACTAGCCGATGACCCGAAACATTATCTGACGGTGGCCCAGCCCCCGACTTCCGTCACAGCGGGTGTAGTGAGAGTCCCGGTGCGAGTACCGTGACCAGCTCCATGGGATGACCTGCTAGGACCATGCCCAAAATCCTCGGAGAAACTCTACATCGAATCCCCGGGGCGCCGAACCGACCAATTCAGGTTTCTGATCCAGGATCCGGCATCGGCCTCCTCCTGACGCGTGGAGTTGGTTCACCTGAAGTCGCGAGACATCGTCGGCGCGGCGAGCGGCAGCCGCTCCAGTCGGTCCGCCACGAGGTTGGTGACGCCGCCGGCCCGCTCGAGCCGGCCCCGGACGACCAGAGCGGCCGAGTCCCGGGCGGCGGTCCGGTAGCGGGCCCAGCAGCCCGGCACGACGATCACGTTGATGAAGCCGGTCTCGTCCTCGAGGTTGAAGAAGGTGACCCCGGAGGCGGTCGCGGGCCGCTGGCGGTGGGTGACGACACCGGCGGCATAGACCCGGCTGTTGGGCGCCGCGGTCCGCAGCTGCGCAGCGGACAGGATCCCCCTTGGGGCACGTGGCTCGACCCGCGCAACCACGACGTCGACGAGCTGCGAGCGCTCATGGTGCCGCCTGTCGACGAGCTGGAGATCTACGCGGTGTCCAAGGCCGTGAACTCGGTCCGCAACAACGGGCCCGACCTGCTCGAGCCGATCGCGGCGAGCTGAGCGCGCCGGAGTGCTCAGGCCTCGATCACTTTCCCGTTCTCGTCGATCGGTTTGGGCCAGCAGTTGCGGCCCGTCCACTGCCAGGAGGCGGTGCTGACGCGCTGGTAGCCGAGGATCCATCCGCTGGCGTGGGCGAGTGGATCGGTGCGACGCATGTGCTGGGCGGCGCGGATGGTGTGGAAGAGGTCGGTCTCGTGGAACCGTTGGCCGCCGAAGGGGCCGCCTTCGAGCTTCGCGCCGTAATCGGCGATCATCCTGTCCCTTCTTCGGTCTCGCGGAGTTCGGGGGCCGGGATCCAGGCGACGTGGCCGTCGCCGTCGCAGGCTCGGCCGAGCCACAGGCCGCGCTCACGGATCCACACGTCCAGGACGCCGGCCGGTTGCCACAGGACGCGTTCGACGTGCTTGCTGGGCTCGACGCGGCGTACGTCGACGGCCGGTCGCGGCCCGTAGGCGTCGAACTGCACATCAAGTTCGGACCTGGCCCACTCGGCGGCGATCGCGTCGGACAGGCCGGTTTCGCGCCAGCCGTTGAGCGCGTTGTCCCACACGGCGAGAGCGCCTGCTTCGCCCTTGTAGGGCCGCACCGTGAACCGTCCGAGCATGTCCACCACAGTAGCTGATGTTCGAACATATGTTCCCTTAAGGTCTTATCTCGGTGTCTTTCATGTAGTTCACGAAGAGCTTGCGGTGTGTAGCTGTGGTTACTGAGTGTCGTTATCTGGGGTGTTGTCGACGCTCTGGAGGCGGTTGTGGGTTTGGTGGTCCAGCGGGTGGTTCTGCCTGCTGGTGAGATTTCGTGGACGGTGCTGGACAGCGAGTACGCGGTGGTGGGGCCGGTTGACCGGTTCCTGGCGCATCTGAGTTCGGTGGATCGGTCGCCGCAGACGGTGCGGTCGTACGCGTTCGATCTACGAGACCTGTTCGTCTTCTTGCTGCAGGCCGAGGTGGCGTGGGACGGAGTGCGGCTGGAGGATCTGGGCCAGTTCGTGGCGTGGTTGAGCCGGCCGCCGGCTGAGCGAGCGGGGAACGTGAGCCGGCTGCCGCAGGTTCGCAGTCACTGCTCGCCGTCGACGATCAACCGCAAGCTCGCGGCGGTGGGGTCGTTCTACGAGTTCCACCAGCGGCACGGGTGGAGTGCGAGGTCTTGTGGTCGCTGCGGCCGGGCGGAGCGCGTGGGGGCTCGTGGCGTCCGCTGCTGGCGCACCTGGGCGAGGGACCGCAGCGACGACGCGAGATCAAGCTGAAGGCGCCGAAGAAGACGCCGCGTACGCTCACGGCGGCACAGATCGTCGGGGTGCTGGAGGCTTGTGAGCATCTGCGGGACCGGTTCTTGTTCGCGCTGCTGGCCGGCGCGGGGTTGCGGATCGGCGAGGCACTCGGGCTGCGTCACGAGGACATCGACACAGCTGGCAGCCTGATCCGGGTGCGACCGCGCGGCAACGTGAACGGCGCTCGGGCCAAGACCGGGCCGCGAGAGATCCCGGTCGCGGCCGGGCTGCTGCGGTTGTATGCCGACTATCTGTTCGACGAGTACGGCGCGCTGGACAGCGACTACGTGTTCGTGAACTTGTGGGCCGGGCCGGTCGGCGCACCGATAAGCTACTGGACGGTGGTGGACCTGGTGGCGCGGATCCGCGACCGGACCGGGCTGGTGTTCACCCCGCACTGGTTCCGCCACACCTACGCCACCGAGCTGCTGCGGCGCGGTGTTCCTGCCGAGGTGGTGCAGAAGCTGCTGGGGCACGCCTCAGTGGCGACCACAATCGATACCTACGAGCACCTGCAGATCGAGCACTCGCGCAGCGTGTTGCACGACATCGGCTGGCTGCCCGACCCGAGCCAGGTCACAGCCGTGAGCGAGGGCATCTGATGGGCCGCCCAGCAGGTGGGGCCCTGATCCGGTCACTCGACACCGGCGACGAGACGCTGACGCGAATGCTGCTGAAGCTCGATCCGCGCTTCGACACCCAGGTCATCACCTTCACAACCGAAGAAGACGCCGCAGCGGTATTTCCCGTCTGTGAGGCCGCGAGGTGTCTGCGAGAGCGCCGATCGAACGGATTGTGCCTGACGCACCTGGACCGGTGGAGACGGGCAGGGCGGCCACCCCTGGCGGAGTTCATGGCCTCTCCCGGGGTCCCGACGAAACCGGAATCGATCCTGCTGGACGGGCTGCCTGACCGGGTGCGGATCGAGATCGCGCTATCACTCCAACTGTCGTCAGCCAGAGGCCGGCGGTTCTACATGACCGGGCTGCGCAAGCTCGTGTCGACACTGCGCGACCTCCAGCCACCGACCCTGCTCGATGATCCACCGGCCGACCTGCGCGCGGCCTTGGAAGACCAGCGCCCAATCAGCAAGCATGTGCGGGTGGCGCGGCGCACGGTCCTGGCCGCGCTGGAGGAGTTCTGCCACCCCGGCGACCCGACCGCCGAGTTCGAGCGCGACACCTGGCGAGCACCCGTGATGGGACTGGCCGGCGCCCCGGGCGCGCTGATCCGGTTCGAGACGATCCCGCAACCGTGGCTTCGCCGCCAGGCGAAACGGTTCCTGCGCTGGCGGATCTCGACCGGGAAGGGCTACCACCAGATCAACCGCGACAACACCGCTTTGGAGCGACTGGCCGCAGCCCTCACTACCCAGGCCGGACCAGACGCCCAGCCGAGCGACTTCACCCGGACCACCATCGAGACCTATCTGAGCCTGCTGGTCAAGCGAGGCCTCGGTCCGGCCAGCCGCGGCTACGACCTAAGCTCGATCAGGTCGTTCCTGCGCGCGGTCCGGCAGCAAGAATGGGAGCCGCCGCTACCGGTATCGGCCGACGTCTTCCCCGGCGACCACCCTCGCCGTCCACAGTCCACGCCCAGGTCGCTCCCCGAGTTCGTCATGGCCCAAATCGAAGACCCCGCCGCCCAGGACCAACTCGAGCCGGCCGACCGGCTGCTGTTGCGGACCCTCATCCGCACCGGGCTACGGATCAACGACGCCGGCCGCGTCGAACTCGACTGCATCGTCCGCGACAACCAGCAGGCTCCCTACCTGCGCTACTACAACCACAAGATGCGCCGCGAAGCGCTCGTCCCGATCGACTACGAACTCGCCGACGAGATCCGCCACCAGCAGCAGGCCGTCTTGGCCGACCGGCCCACGGCGACCTACCTGTTCCCCCAGGCAGGGTCCCGCGACGGCACCAAGCCCCGCCGGCATCCATTCATTCCGATCACAGCCTGGCAAGACACCATCGGATTGCGCGACGAGCTCGGCCGGCCGTTCCGATTCACCGCGCACCAGTTGCGCCACACCTACGGCACCCGTCTGATCAACGCCGACGTCCCGCAAGAAGTCGTCCGGCGCCTCTTGGATCACGAATCGCCGGAGATGACCGCGCGCTACGCGCGGCTGCGCGACGACACGATCCGCCGGCACTGGGAACGCGCCCGCAAGGTCAACATCGCCGGCGAGACCATCATCCTCGAAGCCAACACGCCACTCAGCGACGCGGCCTGGATGAAGGAGAACCTCGGCCGCGCCACCATGGCACTACCCAACGGCTACTGCGGCCTCCCACTGCAGCAGACCTGCCCGCACGCCAACGCCTGCCTGACCTGCCCGGTGTTCATCACCACACCCGAGTTCCTCACCGAACACCTCGACCAATTGCGCGCCACGAAACGGCTCATCGCCACCGGCGAAGCGCGCGGGAACACCAGGCTCGTGGAGATGAACCAGCGCGTCGCCACCAACCTCGAAAACATCATCACCGCCATCCAGGCACCCGATCCCACCGAACCCAAGGGAACCGGCGATGCGAGCTGACAACACCCACCACCTGCTGACTGCCGCACAGCACCGCAGCGACCAGGCCCGCCAGCGCGCCGAGCACGTCCTCGAACAACTCATCACCAATCGACAACCCATCACCGTCGCCGGCCTCGCCCGCGCAGCCCGGGTCTCCCGCTCCTGGCTCTACACCCAGCCCGATCTACTCGACCACCTCCAACGCCGCGCCACCGACAAAGCCACCCTCAGCACGGCCACAACCCGGGCCTCCGACGCCTCACTTCAACGACGACTCGAACTCGCTCACCAACGCATCCACCAGCAGGCAGAAGAGATCACCAAACTCCGCGCCGCACTCGCCCGAGCCCACGGCGACCTCCGCGCCCTCAAGACCCCAGCGACCAGAACAGCTCGATGACCACATCGCCGAAGCTGATCGACCAACAGACTGCAGTTGCACCTGACACCGTGTCATGGCTTGGAATGAGCGCACCATGTTGAGTATCGGAGATCTTGCCCGCCACGCCCGCGTCACTGTCCGGATGCTGCGGCACTACGACACCCTCGGCCTAGTCACCCCCGAGCGGGTCGACCAGAGCACAGGCCACCGGTGGTATGCCGTCTCACAGATCGGTCGAGTGAACAGTCTCGTCGCTCTAAAGGAGCTCGGATTCACCCTGGAACAGTGCGGCGCCATCCTGGACGAACAGGTCTCGGTTGAACAGCTTCGAGGGATGCTGCGCCTTCTGCGAGCCCAACTCGAGCAACAGATCGAGGCCGATTCCACCCGGCTGGCAGAGGTGGGCAGGCGTCTTCGATCGATCGAGCGAGGACTGACCATGACCAACAGCACGCTGGAACTCAAAGCACTTCCGCCGCTTCGTCTTGCACAAACCAGCGCGGAGGTGAACGACACCACTGAGATCGGCGCCACGACAAGCATCCTGTTCGCCACGCTCAACGAGCGTCTGGCGGCCGCGGGTCTGCCAGTGGAGGGCCAGAGCATCCGCACCTACTACGGCCGGCCAGACGGCAGCAAAATCGACGTCGCCGTCGCAGTAACGCTCGACACCAGCATCGAGTCGATAGACGGACTCGAACTCGTCGACCTGCCCGCCGAACCTCGCGCGGCATCGGTGACCCACCGCGGGCCCGCGAGCGAAATCGCCGACGCCTGGCAAACGATGGACGTCGCCCTCGAACAACGTGGTCTCGAGTCCTACGGCGTTCACCGCCAATTCCAGCTCGACTCCGACGACCCCGACAACACGGTGGTCGAACTGCAATGCCCAGTTCGAGAAGCCGGCACTGCCTGCAACTGAGGGCATCTGGGGGTCTGCGTCGCGAACACCGTCCGCGACGCAGACCCCCAGGTCACACCCTGATCTCAGGATTCGAGCTTAAGGGAACATGTGTTCTACTCTCGGGTTGAACGGGAGGAACACGGATGGGCTACAACAACCCGCCGGTCAAGTGGTCGGAGCTCGAACGGCGGCTGTCGAACCGGTCGCGGCCGGGCAGCGACGGCGGCCGCCCGGCCGCGGGTAATGGCGGGGACTCTCCGGCGTGGAGCCAGCACCGTGCGCCGTACTTCGCCGACGACGGCGACGGCGAGCCGGCGCCGGAGCGGGCGGCGCGGCTGCGCGCGGAGGCGGCGGTGCCGTACGCCGAGCTGCACGCGCACTCGACGTTCTCGTTCCTCGACGGCGCGTCCCAGCCCGAGACCCTGGTCGAGGCTGCGGCCGACCTCGGCCTGCACGGGCTGGCGCTGACCGACCACGACGGCTTCTACGGCGCGGCCCGGTTCGCCGAGGCGGCCACCGCGCACGGCGTACCGACGGTGTTCGGCGCCGAGCTCTCGCTGGACCTGACCGGCCCGCAGAACGGCATGCCGGATCCGGAAGGTTCCCATCTGCTGGTGCTGGCCGACGGCCAGGAGGGCTACCACCGGCTGTCCGGGGCGATCACCGCGGCGCAGCTGGCCGGCGGGGAGAAGGGCCGCCCGGTCTACGACCTGGAGGACCTGGCCGCGCGCGGCCGCGACCACTGGATGGTGCTGACCGGCTGCCGCAAAGGACTGGTCCGCCAAGCGCTGGAGGCCGGCGGCTACGCGCACGGTCCGGCGGCGGCCGCCGCCGAGCTCGACCGCCTGGTTGCTCTATTCGGCGCGGACCGGGTGGTGGTCGAGCTGACCGACCACCTGCAGCCGACCGACTCGACCCGCAACCAGATCCTCGCCGAGCTCGCCACCTCGCGGGGCCTGGCGGTGGTCGCGACGAACAACGTCCACTACGCCCAGCCGCGCGATCACCGGCTCGCGTCCGCGCTGGCCGCCGTGCGGGCCCGGCGCGACCTGGACTCGATGGACGGCTGGCTGCCGCCGGCCGGTACGGCGTTCCTGCGGTCGGGGGAGGAGATGCTGCAGCGCTTCAGCCGGTTCCCGGGCGCGGTGGAGTACTCGGCGAAGCTGGCCGGCCAGCTCGGGTTCGACCTGCGCCGCGCGAAGCCGAAGCTGCCGCTGCGCGACGTCCCCGAAGGCCAGACCCCGATGTCGTGGCTGCGGCACCTCACCCTGAAGGGTGCCGATCGCCACTACGGGAGCCGGTCGGCGCGCCCGGACGCCTACGAGCGGATCGACCGCGAGCTCGACGTCATCGAGGCGCTCGGATTCCCGGGCTACTTCCTGATCGTCTACGACATCTGCTGGTTCGCCCGGTCGAAGGGGATTCTCTACCAGGGCCGGGGATCGGCGGCGAACAGTCAGGTCTGCTACGTCCTGGACATCACCGCGGTCGACTCGCTGCTGTACGGGTTGCCGTTCGAGCGGTTCCTGGCCGATACCCGCGACGACGAGCCGGACATCGACGTCGACTTCGACGCCGGCCGCCGCGAAGAGGTCATCCAGTACGTCTACGGCAAGTACGGCCGCGAGAACGCCGCCCAGGTCGCCAACGTCATCAGCTACAAGCCGAAGTCGGCGATCCGCGACGCCGCCAAAGCGCTCGGCTACTCGGTCGGCCAGCAAGACGCCTGGTCCAAGCAAGTCGACGGCTGGTCACCCGACATCACCACCGGCGGCGCCCACGACGACGGCAAGGACTCCGAGATCCCGCCGCGGGTGGTCAGCCTGGCGAGCGAGCTGCTGAAGTTCCCCCGCCACCTCGGGATCCACTCCGGCGGGATGGTGCTCACCGAGCGCCCGGTCGGCCAAGTCGTGCCGATCGAGCACGCCCGCAAGGAGAAGCGGACCGTGCTGCAGTGGGACAAGGACGACTGCGCCTGGATGGGCCTGGTGAAGTTCGACCTGCTCGGCCTCGGCATGCTGGCCGCGCTGCAGTACGTGATCGACCTGGTGAAGGACACGGTGGGGGAGGAGTGGTCGCTGCAGACCATCCCGAAGGAAGAGGCCGGCGTCTACGACCAACTGTGCAGGGCCGACTCCGTCGGGGTGTTCCAGGTCGAGTCCCGCGCCCAGATGGCCACCCTGCCGCGGCTTCTGCCGCGCCGCTTCTACGACCTGGTCTGCGAGATCGCGCTGATCCGGCCCGGCCCGATCCAAGGCAAGGCCGTGCACCCGTTCATCCGCCGCCGCACCGGCGAAGAGCCGATCACCTACCTGCACCCGAAGCTGCAGCCCGTCCTCGAGCGAACGCTGGGGATCCCGCTGTTCCAGGAACAGCTGATGCAGATGGCGATGGCCGTCGGCGGCATCGACGGCGGCGAGGCCGACCTGCTGCGCCGGGCGATGGGCTCCAAACGCGGCCTGGAGAAGATCGGCTCGCTCAAGACCAAGCTGTACGCCGGTATGGCCGACAACGGGATCACCGGCGAGCTCGCGGACGAGATCTACGACAAGATCGAGGCCTTCGCCAACTTCGGGTTCGCCGAGTCCCACTCGATCAGCTTCGGCCTGCTCGTCTACTCCTCCACCTGGTTCCGGCTGCACTACCCGGCCGCGTTCCTCGCCGCGCTGCTGCGCGCTCAGCCGATGGGGTTCTACTCCCCGCAGTCCCTGGTCGCCGACGCCCGCCGCCACGGCGTCGAAGTACGCCGACCCGACCTCCACCGGTCCGGCGCCGACGCCAGCCTCGAGCAGCTGCTCGACGGCCAGGAGCTCACCGGCCCCACCGGCGACCCGGCCTGCCTGGTCGACCCGCAACCCGTCGTCGGCCCCTTCGACCCGGACGTGCGGTTCGACAGCAGGCAGCACCGGCGCGACGGCGCGTACGCCGTCCGGCTCGGCCTGGCCGGCGTACGGACGGTCAGCGACGACGACGCCGAGAGGATCGTCGCCGAGCGCGACGCGAACGGCCCGTACGTCTCGATGGCCGACCTGGTCCGCCGTACCGGGATCAATGCCAAGCAGGTCGACGCGCTCGCGACCGCCGGAGCCTTCGAGTGCTTCGGTCTCGACCGGCGCCAGGCGATCTGGCAGGCCGGCGCCGCCGCCGAGGAACGCCCCGGCCGGCTCCCCGGGATCACCGCGGCCGGGCCGCCGCCGATGCTGCCCGGCATGTCAGGCATCGAGACCGACATGGCCGACCTGTGGTCGACCGGCATCACCCCCAACACCCACCCGGTGGAACAGATCCGCGCGCAGCTGCGCGCGGACGGGATCCTGTCCGCGGCCGAGCTCCGCACCGCGCGCGACGGCTCCCGGGTGCGGGTCGCCGGCGTCATCACCCATCGCCAGCGCCCTGCCACCGCCTCCGGGGTGACGTTCATGAACCTCGAGGACGAGACCGGCATGGCCAACATCATCATCCCCGTGCCGGTCTTTATCCGGAGTAAGAAAACGATCATCTCAAGCGCGGCTCTGATCATCCGTGGCCGTGTTGAGCGCTCTCAAGGCGTCACCAACCTCGTTGCCGAGAAGTTCGAGCGTTTACCGATTGCGGTGCGGTCAGCTTCCCGAGATTGGCGTTGAGAGCTATCGACGGCATGCCGGGCCACGTCAAGTCCAAGTGGTCTTACCGCAAAGCTGCTGAACGGGGGACGTCAGTGATCTTGATCGGAGGCTTGGATGCGGCGGCTGGAGATGACGGTCGCAATAATGGTGGCGAGGAAGAACGCCCCGATCAACAGACCGATCCAACGCCACGGGACACTGAGAACAAAGTTGGGGAGACGCCAACTCGCGACAGCGATGGCGGGAAGGGCGATCAGCAGTGCCAGCATGGCGGTGAGGCCGATGATGATCGTGTTCTCGATCAAGAGGACTTGTCTGGCCCAGCGGGTTGACAGGCCGATCGAAACGAGTCGACCGAGGTAGCCACGCAGGGTCCGGACCTGGGCTTGTGAAACGGCCACGGTGACCATCAGGACCAAGAGAGCGAGACCGATTGCAGTGGCGTAGAAGACCTCAGGTAGGTCGAGTCCTCGCGGGGGTTCGTACACGGTGACCTGTTGGGGATCGAGCCGGGCGTCGAGAACGGCCTGCCGGGCTGCCGCCGCCTTATCGGTAGGGACGTTGGTGAACACCAGACCGGCGTCTTGGATAGGGATGCGAAGTTTTCGCGCGGTCTCGGTGAGGACCAGCCCCTCGGTCGAGGTCTTCCAAGCTGGTTCGAACGAAGCCACGACAGCAGGCAGGGCCGGGCTGACAGAGGTGATCCTGTCGTTGACGGTGACCACGAGATGCCGGTCTGGACGTTCGTTTCCTGTCCAGACAAGAAGGCCTCCCTTACGGAGAGTTGTTGTCTCTGTTTCGGTGAGGTCCCGGTTCGCCAATCGGGACACCTCCTCAGTGGTGTCCACTGCATGGAGGATTCTGATCCCGTCTCCTTCCTGCAGATGGACCGCCAGACGTTGATCACGACTGGTCAGCAGGTGAAGCCGGATGGGGGGCTGACTCGAAGCAAGCTGGCCAGTGACCGCTCGTACCACCTCGGTGCGGGGAGCTTGAAAGGTACCTCCGATGCCGCTGACCAGTACCTGCTGCGGTCCTACCTCGGCTGCGAGGCCGTCTTCACCGGTCGCGATCAAGGTGTCAACGAGGATTAGGAATCCCAGTGGCAGACCCAGCACTGCTGTGAGAACGATGACCGCGGTGAGAGCACGTCCGCGGTCATGAGCAAGCTGTCGGCGGCTCAATCGCAGTCTGGGCCCTCGCTCAGGAATCCAGACCGTTACCGTCGCAAGCACTTCAGGGGTCAGTAAAAGCACAACTGCGCCAAAGATGCCGGCCAGGATCATCGACTCGGGCAGGGTGCTCAACTGCGCGACCTGATATACGACAACCCCCGCGAGCAGCACTGCCAGGGCCCGCCGCAGGCCAGTGAGAATTTGACGCCTGGCGGCGGTCGATCTGGCTCCGGTGATCTCAGCGTGCTGGTCACGGACTCGCCCACCAGCCGAGAAGCTGTAACCAATGACCGAGATAACACAGGTGATCGCAGCCACTGCGACCAGCCGTACAACGGGGTCGATCAGCGACGGCAGCGGCGACAGGGGTGGTATCCGCCAGATATCGACGATCGGCCGGGCCAGCAGGCCCAGCCCGAACCCAAGTACACATCCGACTGCCGCGGCCGCGAGTGTCCATGCTGCAGTGGCAGTCGCCAGAGCGACCATGGCTAAGCGGCGCCGCATCCCGACCGAGCTCAGCACGTCCACGCTGTGCTTGAATCGCCGCCGGTTCAGGCCGAAGACCAGCAGCACCGCCAGCGCCGGCAACGCAATCGACGGGATTCCGTACGCCAGAGGTATGCGCTCAACATCCGACCGCCGCTCTGTGGCCAGCTCAGTCTGCCTGGTCGACGTGAAGTCCTTGAGGACACGTTCGGCGGCCGGGCTGCCTTCGGCCCCGAGAGCTTTGCTGACCGCGTCGATGACCGGCTGCGGTTCTCTACCGCTCCAGTACAACGTGACTGAACCGGCCAAGGCTGGGTAAGCACGTCTGGTCTTCTCCCCGAACGTTGCCCAGGTGCCTTTCCCAGCCAGGATCAGCGGGAATGCTGCGTAGCGGTCAGCAGCCACACCTACCACCTTGAACTGCTCATTGCCCGCCAATACCGGGAACGTACCGGCGCTGTTGGGTGGGAGCTCATCGCGTGCCGACTCTGTCAAGACGACCTCGCCGGCCTTGGTCGGCCACCGTCCGGTGGTCAAGGAGAACCTGTCCGGGAATGGATCAGTCGCCCAGTCCGTCTCGACATACTGGGTGACCTTGGGGTCAACGACCGACGCGGTCACGTCGTAGCTTCTGATCGCCAGCGTCGTGTCCTGTGCACCTGCCGAGCGCGCCGCGGCCAGGATGGTTTGCTGCACCCGGCCGTCGCCCGGTGTCGGCGCGGCCAAGTCGTTGAGCTGAGCGAGACTGTCGAATCGGCCCATGTTGCGTTCGACCTCTTGTTCACTCGACAGCGTGAACGCGCGCAAGGTGATGAACATTGCGATCATCAGTGCGCTTACCACCAGCAGGGCCGCGGCCGATGAAGCGACCGAGCGGCTGCGCAAGAACTTCCGCGCAACCGAGAACACCAGACGCGCAGACGACCTCACGACACGGCGCCGGTCGACGCACGTGCCATCAGCGCACCGTCCACCATCTCGTAGACAGTGTCGGCGTACTCCTGGCACGTCACATCGTGCGAGCAGACAATCGCGAGGACACCCAGATCGCAGAGATTCCGGATCAACGAGAACAGCTCTCGAGAGGTCTTCGAGTCCAGTGCTCCCGTCGGCTCGTCGGCGAGGAGAATCTTGCGGTGGCCGGCCAGGGCCCGCGCGATCCCAACGCGTTGCCGTTGACCGCCGGACATCTGCGCCGGATATCGGTTCGCGAGCTGATCGATTCCTACACTTCGAAGCTGCTCGACTGCCTGGGCGTGCGCAGCATGCCGGTCGACGCCTACCACTTCCAGCGGCAGAGCGACGTTCTCGGCGGCGGTGAATTCCTCGATCAGGTCGTGGTCCTGGAAAACCACGCCGACCGTCTCCAGCCGCAACCGAGCTCGCTGGTCCTCGCTCAGCGCCCGGACATCGGCCGTGCCGACAGTGATCTGCCCTTCGTCTGCGCCGTCGAGGCCGGCGATGAGGTTCAGCAGGGTCGATTTACCCGATCCGCTGGCGCCGAAGACACACACGAACTCGCCCGTGTGGGCGGTGAGGGTAACGTCCCTCACCGCCCACACGGTTTCCGCTGCCGAGACGAACGTCCGGCTGACACCGCTGACCTTGACCAGCGAGTCGGTTGCGTCAGGCAACGGTCAGCAACCCCCGCTGGTCTTCCACGACGACAGCTCATCGCTGTCGACGAAGTTGATGTTCGGGTCGTTGGAGTTCGCGGACATCGTGACGCAGTCGCCCCCGCCATTGGCTTCGTGGTACCACGCAGCGTTGTTGTTGAGGCGGTTGATCCAAGAGTCCATCGCGTCGTTGTACTGCGGAGCGATGTTTGCCACGGGTCGCCCCGCATCCCGCTCACCGATCTTGAAGGCGAAGTCGTTGTTGCCGTAGATGCACGCCCGGCCGGTACCACACGGCTCGGCGGCCTGCGCCGCACCGACCGCTCCCAGTGCCACCACCGCCATCGCGCCCACCAGTCCGATTCTCACAAGCCTCACTGAACAAACCCCCTTGATTGTGGAGCACGCCAAGCCGCTGATGACTCGGCGAATCACACGGGAGTGTTTCGTATACATCACAGTTGCGTCAACACAGATTGCAGCTTTAGACATCCGTTCGGTAACCAATACGGCCGACCACTAGATGACACGCGGCCGGCGTCAGTCCTGGCCAGCGTCACCTCACTCGCCACGGATCACTGGGAGGCCTAGCGGGATGGAGCCCGGGTTGGTCTCGGTCAGGCCGGCGAGTTTGCTCCGGGCGGCTTGGAGGCTGGTGGTGAGGCCTTGGGCTTCGCCTTGCCAGCCGTTGAGGTTGGCTTCGGTGATGCGGTCGGTCAGGTTGTGGATGATCGCGGTGAGGCGGTCGCGTTGGCGGGGGGCGACGCGGAGCATGGGGCAGCGGATGCAGGCGTGTTCGTGGCTGCAGGGGGTGCCGTAGGGGCGGGCGCAGTCGCCGAGTTCGAGTTTGCGGGCTTGGAAGTGTTGCTGGAATTCTGTCCATTCCTGGGTGGTGGGTTCGCGGTACTCCTCGGCTGGCCGGGTGGAGCGTCGGTGGTCGAGGAAGGTGCGGTAGGAGCGGATGAGGTCTTCTTGGAAGACGGCGAGGTAGGCCTGGGTGGTGTCGAGGGAGGCGTGTCCGAGGAGTCGGGCGGCGATGTGGACCGGTAGCCCGTTGGTGACGGCTTCGGTGGCGAACATGCGCCGGAAGTCGTGTGCCGTGGTATCGAGCAGTTGGCCTGTTGTGTCGCGCAGGTCGGCGACGGCGACGGCGTACTTGATCAGTCTGTTGGCCGTGGCAGGGCTGATGACCCTGGTGCGGCTGCCGCAGGGGCGTTGGAACAGGTGGGGGAGCGGCGGTCCGGCGATGCGTTCGTACTGGTCGAACCGGCTGGCCAGTGGGACGGCGCCGTTGTTGAGTCCTCGCAGACGGGTGACGATGGTGGCGAGAACGCTGGCCAGTTCGGGGCTGACGAGTAGCAGGCGTTCTTCGTTCGATTTCGAGGGCGCGATCTGCAGGAGTGGCACGAGTTCTGCGGTGTCGGGCAGCCGGTAGGAGACCAGTGCGAGGTGGGTGATCTCGAGGAGTTCTTCGTTTCGGATTCCGGTGTGGCGCAGTGTCTCGATGACAGCCCAGGACCAGAACGCTTCGTCTTCACGCCGGGTCAGATCGAAGATCTCGCCGGTCGAGAGGTTGGTGACCCGGATCGATTGCGGGGCAAGAGTGCGGGTGGACGATTTCCAGCCGATGCGTTGATAGCGGGTGTCGTCGTGAGTGAAGAAGTCACCGATCTGGGAGCACTGGGCAGCCGCGAGCAGGGCCGCGTGCGTTGAGCGGTACCGTTCGGTGCTGTCGGTCAGAGTCGTGAGCCGAGGCAGGCGTTCACGGACGCGTTGATGCATTCGTGCTTGCCGAGCCTTCTTGACCTTGGTGAAGCCTTCGGTGTCGCGTCTGCTGATCGGGCTGGGCACTGCCCAGGCCACCCAGGAGGGGTCTTCAAGTGCCCATTGCTGGATGTCGAGGTAGAAGGCGCGGACGCGGGTCAGCAGCCGCAGGAAGTCTTTGCGTGGCCTGGTGCCGCCCTCGCTGCTGATCACGACGGTGGCCCGTTCCTTCCAGGCTGTGATCACCGGCTCGGGCAGCCGAAGGCTGTCGATTCCCGGGTGGTGTCTCTCGAGGTTGGCCCAGAACAGCCCGGCCAGGATGCCAGCGGTATCCCGCAGCGAGACGTAGTCGTAGGCCGGGCGGCGCTCGTCGAGGTACCGGACCAGGAGATCGCGGATCGGGGCGCACTTTAGGTCGTAGGCGTCGACGAGCTCGCGGCAGGACTTCGGGCCGCGAAGTGCCGCGTTGCGCAAGGTCGTGCCTGCCTGGGTGATCCCGAAAACGCTGAGAAGTTCCCACGCCTGGTGCAGACCGATGGGTTTGCGGCCTCCGTGGCGTAGCCCCCACGAGTAACAGGCGAGGAGGTCTTCGCGTGTCAGCTGGTCCAGATCGCGGCCTGTTTGCAGGACGATTCTGCTGAGAACGGCCAATGGTTCCGCCAGGTGCTCTCGGCTGATACCTGGTTCAAGGCCGGCTCGTTCTACCCGGTCGAACAAGTCGGGCCGCAACGACTGGCGGACCTTGGCCAGAAAGACGCCGGACTTGTAGCGGTTGAGGCAGTCGTAACTGACGATGACCACACGCAGCAGCATCAGGCAGGACATGCCGGAGGTGATTTCACTGCGCTTTGTGGTGGCGGCGCGCTGATCAGTGGAGTCGACCCGGTCCAGCCAGGTCAAGTCGTCTGCACCGGCATTGATCCATCGCTCCTGCCACCCGCTGCCCGGGAAAGTGAACAGCCAGTTCAAGATCCGGATCACACCGTTCTGGCGCCGCTCGACGGCGGCCCGTCGTACTTTCCCTGGAGGTCCGGTCAGACGATCAGAGGCCGGCCAGTCGGGCAGCGACGGCAACAAGGCCACGATCTCGTCCACCGACAGGTTGTCCCTGGGCGCCGCGTCAGGCCGGATCAGCAGATGAGAGTGATCGAGCATGTAGGGATGGGCCGGATCAGAAACCTGAGCCGTGTCCGGGCTGAATTCGCAGGGGATCTCAACGAGCAGCTGTTCGCGGCTCATGGAGCCACTCCGCCGAACAGAACCGACAGGTCGACCGCGTCGTAGCCTGCCGCGACCGGGGCCGGCGGTTGCTGAAGGCGCCGTTCACGATCAGCCAAATGCTGCGTCACCCGTCTGATCACTGTGGCTTCGTCTTCGACCATGTAGACATCGGCGGTCGTGCTCAAGTGGGCATGGCCAAGGATCGTTTGAACGTCGCGTAGCGACAGCGCTTCGTCGCGGGCCATCCGCAGTGAGCAGGTGTGTCGAAGGTCGTGCATCGACCAGTTCGTCCCCAACGCCGTATTCGCGCGGCGGAACACCGCGCGCAGTGCCTCGTAGTTCATCGGCTGACGCTCCAACCCGCGGCCGCGGTCGCGCCGTCGCAAGGTCCACCACAGCGGCCCGTTCAGCTCCAACTGCCCCAGATCGTCCAAGTACAGACGAATCCAGATGAACGCTTCGCTGCTCGCGGGCAGCCACTGCTCTGCTCTGGATCCCTTCCGAGTCACCCTCACCAGTTGCTCGCCCCAGTCCAGGTCAACCCCACGGACTCCGAGAACCTCAGCGGCCCGTGCCCCGTTGGAGATCGTCAGCGCCAGAATCGCTCGATCCCGATTCGACCCCAAGGCAGCGAACAGATCTCGCCACTGCTCATCGGGCATCGCCCGCGGCTGCCGCTTGGCGATCTTCGGGTTGTAGATCAGCCGGCCTTCAGGCCGGAACGGCTCCAGGGGATTGTGATGCTCGTTCGGACGACCTCCGCGAGAGCGGCCTCGGCGTACCGGGTTGATCAACGGCCCGGCACCAGCGTCGATCCAGAAATCGTAGAACCTGCGCAGCACCGCATTGCTGTGCCGGACCGTGCGGGCACGGTAGCGATCATCCAGGTACTGCTTGCGGGTGATCGGGTTCACCGTCCCGGCCGTCGCCATCGAGGCGGTGCGGTACGAGTTCCGCGGCTTCGACGCCTGGGCCAGCCACAGGACGTACTCCCGAACCTCGGCCGACGTGGCCTTGTCCCAATCTGTCTCGACGACCTGCAGCCAGCGCCACCATCGCAACAAGTCAAACACGTAGCTGCGTACACTCGCCGGCCGGTTGCCCTGGGCGGCGAAATCGCGCAGGAAGGTACGAACCGGCAGCACCGGTTGCCCACCTGGATCAACCAGAAGCCATGGGACGACTCCCTCAGCTGCCACGACCCGACCCCACAGCGGAAGCCGCACCGAACCCAAGTCGAGCTCCGAACCATCAGACACCGCAAACCGCCTCTCAGATCGAGAAGCCAGTCCTACAGAGCCACGCCAACACCAGACACAACCGGCCCGGAGTGTTGAGACTTAGTCCGGTCAACAGCCTGGAACGCGCAGGCCAAAGTCGCGCGCGGGGCGGCCGCGGTCATCGTCCGCGGCCGCGTCCAGCGCACTGGGCAGGTCGTCAACCTCAACGCCGAGACGTTCGAGACGCTGCCATTGGACGCCAAGACGAAGTCCCGTGACTTCCGCTGATCCGTCCTCGACAGACCAAAAGCGACGCAGCATGGCGCTGCGCAAGTTCATCTCGGACCGCGGCAAGATCCGCGCCCGCCGGGATGCTACTGGGTGCCGGGCGACGTCGACGAGGTGATCCGCACCCCAGCTGGAAGCGGTGGGTGGCCGCGGCGGGGGCTGCATTCCTTGGCCTAAGGGCTGTCGCCTGACGGGGTGGTGGTCAGTGAAGACGTGAGGACTATCGATCGCTGTCATCGACCACATCCAGGGCGACGTGTGCAAGAAGTTCGACGACGAGCTGATCCCGATCATCGGCGATTCAAAAATGCAGGCCGCACGCCTGCTACGCGGCAACCTATCCCCGCAGAGCGACTGTTGCTGGCGCTCGCCGTTGAGCGCCTTCAGCCACGTTGGGGGTCCTGGAGAGCGTTCGAGCGGGCGTTCTGTCGTCGCGAGCGCGCACAGTAGTTGCTGCCGGCGGCGTTCTCGACGAGACGCTAACCAGCGACGTCGAGGAGGCTGTTGGAACCGGGGCTCGGCGCGGTGACGCTCTTCTGTCACCGATCCAGCTCAAGCGTCAGTTCTGTCCTTCTACACCTGTAACCAGGTGTTGTTGCGGTGTAAAGGGAGTGAGGAGGCCCGCGCGGCGCCCTGCATCGACCGCTCGTCGCACACCGCAGCGGGACGGTCCGGAGAAGGGTTGATTTCAGATCGGATCCGGTCGATACCTAGTGCCGGAGCCAACACAGCCGCCGTCCCACCGCTGACGCGGTGTCTGACAAAGATTGGAGATCGACGCGACGTTAAGGGTTCGGCCGGTGCACGCTGCTAGTCGAGCACCGGCGAAGTCCTTCTTGTTGTACCAGAGTGCCAAGAGAAATCTCGCCGCTCGTTGTCACAGACGGCCCTCTCAGAGGGCCTTCTCCAGGTAGCAGAGGAAGGAGTTGGACGAGTTGCCCCGATCGAGTGGCGGCGCCAGCGGACGCCGCGTTCTCCTAGAAGTAGTAAGGCGGCCCCCCGGGGTGCATCCCGGGAGACCGCCGCAAACAAACCCGCAGCACACCAACCAAAGCGAACTGAGGTTCATCGTGAGCGTAAAGCGCCCAGTGGTGCCGGTGCCACCACCCCCGCCTGATCAGGTCGTCCTCCACGCGACGGTGCTGTACGGCGTTGTGCTGCTAATCGCCAGCAAGCTCGGCGTACCCAACGGCGACCTGGCCGTGGCCGCGAGCCTGTGGCTGCCGGCCTGCCTCGCGCTCCGCCGACGTCGCCGCCGCTGATCCGGTAGCGACCGGTGACGTACGACGGCCCCGAACCCTCGTGGGTTCGGGGCCGTCGCCGAGGCGTCTGATCAGCTGGTGCGACCGACGGCAGCCATCGCATACTTCAGCGGCCAGCCGGGCTCGAACAGATCCTCTGTCGTGCTCCTCGCGCTCGGCTCGTTGAGGTCAGGGTTTCGCCATTCCCCACAGGGAACCAGACCGGGATCGATCAGGTCTTGCCCGGTGAGAATGTCCAGGATCTCGTCGCGTGGCCGGTACGAGCCCAGGGGCGTTTCGCCGCCAAGGACGTGGGTGAGGTGCTCAGCAACACCTGCGGTCGGGCCCGGGGCCGGCATCTGCCAGTGGGTGCTTGCGGTGTAGGACCCAGCGGGGATGGCGTCGACGTAGGACTGCAGCAGCTTCGCGGCATCGGCGGTGGTTCCGGGGTACTGCAGGAAGGTGACGCTGTGGAGCATCGCGATCGGCTGGGTCCAGTCCAGGAAATCCGTGGCCTCGGGGTGTGAGGTCACGGCCGCCGGGTCGAAGGGGTCGGCGTTCAGGGTGTGCGTCCATTGGTTGACTTCGTAGAGGGCCCGGGCTCGCGCTACGACGCGGGGGTTGCGGTCGACGAACATCACCCGGGCTTCGGGGTTCACCTGCTGCACGGCGTCCTGAGTCCCCCGGTCGTCCCAGTAGCCGGGGAGGAAGTCGATGAACTGGCTGACCCCGGCGCGGGCCAGCTCCTCGCCGGCGCGGAGGTGGAACGACCTGATTGCGGCCACCATGGCACCGAAGTCGGGCGCGTAGTGCAGAGCGGTCGCTGCGAGCTCGCGCTCCACAGCGAGGTTGTCCTTGCCCCCGGCGAGCGCGTTCCAGAACCGCGGCGTGTCCGCCTGACTCGCGACATGGTCAAGCTCGGACAGGTCGAGATCACCGAGTCCTCTGGACGGCTTGGGGCCGTGGGGCATGCGGTTGGCCTTTCGGGATGGGGCGGCGGACAACTGGATGTGGAACGACGGACGGGCGCCGATGCAGGGATCGAGGCGCCCGCCCGCCGGCGGTGCGGAGCCCCCGGACTCGGGGGAGGAAGAGCGCTCAGCCCATCGGTGGGGAGGACGACTGGGCTGAGAGCTTCCGAGGGCTCCTGTCGAGGAGGTGGGGCCGGGTGGTCGGCGCATCGGCACGCCTGTCCGGGGAGTGAGGGGTATAGATCCCCGTCCGGCCCCACCCCGGTTCACGGGGAGTTGTCGCCGGTCACGACTCCGTCACCTCGGGCGCCTGCACTTGAAGTGGCGGCACGACGACGAGGGTGACGCGAAGGCCCGCGAACCGCCGGGCCATGGCCGCGGCGTAGCGCTCAGCCAGCGCCTGTTCGGCGGTGTAGTCGGCGATCGCGTGCTCACCGAACCAGACCCGCACCCGGCGCCGAGGCTGCATGGTCGTCGCGCTCATCGCCGAGCACCGCCTCTGGTCTGGATGCGCTCGCCGTCCAGGTGATGGGTGCCGCGCAACCAGCCCTCGAAGGCCAGCTTCTGGGCGTCCGGGCAGCGGGCGACGTACTCGCGGATCTCGGCTTCGGTGCACTGCGGCCGCGGTACGGCGGGGGACTCCGTCATCGTCTTGTCACTCCTCGCAGTCGGTCCCGCGAGTCAAACACGCGAGAGTCGCGAAATGCAAGCTCTCACATCGTAAGCTTGCAGTCTGCGTGCACGCGGCTCGCAAAATGACATACCGGAGGCTCGCATTTTGGCTGCTAGGGTGCCGTCATCATCACGACGGGTAAGGGCACGGATGACCGAACCAAGAGGTGGCTCCACCGTTCCGCGGCGCCAACTCGGGCGGCAGCTGCGCGAGCTTCGGCAGCAGGCGCGGATGACCGTAAAAGCCGTGGCCAAGGAGATGGAGTTCTCCGAGGCGAAGCTGTTCCGCATGGAAGCCGGCGACACCTCGATGCGCGCGCTCGAGGTCGAGCGGATGTGCCAGATCTACGGCGCGACGCCCGAGATCACCGAGTCGCTGATCGCCCTGGCACGCGAGACGAAGGCCAAGGGCTGGTGGCACAGCTACAGCGACGTCATCAACGAGGACTTCGCCGCGTACATCGGTCTTGAAGAGACCGCTGACCATCTGGCCTGGTACGAGTCGGACCTGGTCCCGGGTCTGCTGCAGACCGAGGACTACGCGCGGGCGATCCTCACCATGAAGCCGTCGTCTTCACCGGCGCTGGACGACTCCGAGGCCGTCGAGCGCAGCATCCAGTTCCGGTTGTCGCGCCAGCGCGTCCTCACCCGCCCCACCGCACCGGTCAGCCTCCAGGTGGTGCTCGGCGAGACGATCCTCCGGCGACCAACCGGTGGCCGAAACACGTTGGCCGGTCAGGTACAGCATCTGTTAGACAGAAGCGACCTGCCCAACGTCGAGATCAAGGTGATGCCGCACCACGTAGGCGAACACGCCGGCATCATCTCGGGCCCCTTCGTCCTGCTCCAGTTCCCCGCCACCGGCCCGCACCGCCTGGCCGAGCCGACAACCGTCTACGCCGACCAATTCACCGGCACGCTCTACCTCGATCAACCGGCCGAGATCGCCATGTACGAAGCGGCCTGGGCCGACCTGTGGGCAACGGCGCTCAGCGAAAGCCAGTCCAGAGACTTCATCTCGAAAGCCCTGAAGGAGATACCCAAGTGAACGACGACCTGGCCAACCTGGCCTGGCGCAAGAGCACCCGCAGCAACAACTCGAACAACTGCGTGGAGGTCGCCGACCTCCCCGGAGGCGGCGTCGCCGTGCGCAACAGCAGAGACAAGGCCGGCGCTGTCCTCCGGTTCACCCCCGGTGAGTGGGAAGCATTCATCGGCGGCGCCAAGGACGGCGAGTTCGACGCCTGACACCCGCACGACCGAGCGCTAGACCTGAGGCCCCCCGCCAAGCGAGGGGCCTCGGTCGATTCAGCTCCTCAACGGTCCCCGGCGCGCCATCCCGCCAAGAAGATCAGGCACAGACCTACCCCGAATCCCGCGCCGAGCGCGAACGCGACGATGTAGCCGAGCATCCCGCCAGGCTACGCACAGACGCGGCGACGCCGGCGCACACACACTGACGCGCCATCCGCCTCGGGCAAAGACCCCAGGGGCTCCGCCCCCGGACCCCCGGCCTTCTCTCGGAGAGCCAGGTGGTGGGTGGTCTCTCATCAATCAGGCGGGCAAGCCTCCACACACCAACAGGTGGTTGTCCAGACTCGCGATGCTCGACCTGCGGCAACTGGACAACCACCTGTTGGTGCGCGCACCCCGGGGGCGCCTGACCGACGAGAGACACCTCAGCCCGCGGGTTCGCCGCCGCGCTGGGTGGCGTCGACCACGAGAGGCCGTACGGCGTCGAGCCATTCAAGGAACTCCGCAGGTCGCCAGCGGCGGAACGCCGCCATGTGATCGAGCTCGACCATGGTCGAGCCGACGACGATCTCAGGGAACTGGTCCGCATAGAACCGGTCGACCAGTACGTCGTCGGGCTCTTGTGAAGGGCGGTGCAGGCTACGCCGCGCTGTCATCCGCAATTCCCCCGCCAGCGGGGCTGGCGGGCCCACCCGGTCGACCATGACTTCAATCAGGCCGCTGAGCGAGTTCGGCGTATCTGAAAGTGGCGGCTGCTCACCGGGGTGAGACGACGTAGTGGTCACCGGCTGACGGTACGGCGGGAGGTCAGTTGCTCGATCCCCGGTGATGACGAACGGCTGCGGCCACGCGCGCCTGGATCTCGACGTGCTCGGGCTTGACCCACCACTGGCCGCGCTGGTCCCTGACCGCGGGGAGACGCCCCGTCCTGGCTCGACGGGCGATCGTGGAGGGTGCGAGGCCGAGTCGCTGTGCGGCTTCTCGGGTGGAGATCCGGCCGCGGTGTGCAGGGTCGGTCAGAGCGCCGGCGTTGATGAGTCGCTGGACTTCGTCGATCGCGATCGGGTGAGGGCCGTAGCGGTGGCGGGTCAGTACGCCGGTGCGGACGAGCTCACGGAACTTGTCCTGCCCGACGCCGAGCATCGCCGCGGCGGCACCGGTGCTGATGCGCCGTGACCACTCGGTGGCGACCTGGTCGACGCTGGCCCGTGTGATCTTCCGGTTCCTCGGCGGGAGTTCGTAGCCCCGCTCGAGCAGACCTTCGGCCGACATCCGGTGGACCGTCATCGCAGTGACGCCGAGGATCCGCCCAGCTTCGCGAAGGCTGAGACGGTCGTCGGCCCGTGGGAAAGGACCGGACTCCGTCACTGGCCGGCGGGGGAGTGGGCGCCGCAATACCAGGTGCCTTCGTGGTGCCTCCACCCGTGGCTGGTGAGCCAGCGCGTGACGGCGCTGTTGTTCTTATCGACCTGGTCGGCCAGCTCGGCGGTCACCATGACGCTGTCGCCGCCGCAGGGACACATCACGAGGTGTCCGGCCGGCTCGGTGTCTTGGCACCGGTCGCAGTGCCAGCGCTCGAGCAGCTCGCCGGGGCGGCCCGGTGCGGGGGCGAGCCACACTTGCTCGAGGGCGTCTCGGAGCAGCAAGCGATCGCGCTGGTACTTCGGCCGGTAGTCACAGGTCGGGCACGTCGCCGTGCTCGGCGCCGACGGCATCGCCTGAATCTCGTCGGCGAGCGCCAACTCCACAGCGATAGGGAGCTCGGGCTGAGCAGGCGCCGGGGCGAGGGCGGGTTTCAGCTCGGGGACGTACTTGTAGATCGTGGATCGGCTGACGCCGAGCAGCTTGGCGATCGCGGTGATGCTGTTGTCGGGGAGCAGTCGCCGCGCGGCGTCGACCTGCTCCGCCGTCATCGCCGGGGGCCGGCCGAGCCGGACCCCGCGGGCGCGGGCGGCGTCGAGGCCCTCGTGGGTGCCCTGGACGATCATCTCGCGGATGAACTCGCCGAGCGCGGCGAAGACGTGGAAGATCAGCCGGCCACCGGGCGTCGTGGTGTCGAGGTTCTCGTGCAGGGATTTGAAGCCGCGGCCGTGGCGTCGAAGGTCACCGACGATTGCTAGCAGGTCCTGGAGATTGCGTCCGAGTCGCCACAGCTCGAGCACGACGATCGTGTCGCCTGGTCTTGCATAGTCGATGCAGCGCCACAGCTCGGGGCGCTCGGCGTTCTTGCCGCTGAGGCTCTCCTCAAAGATGCGGCCGCAGCCCGCGGCAGTCAGCGCGTCGCGTTGCCGGTCAAGGTTCTGGTCGCGGGTGGAGACCCTGGCGTAGCCGATCAGCATGCCGCCACCCACGATGCCGAGCGGATCGTCGTCGAGCTGAAGGGGCGGGCGGACGTCGACGCCGGCAGAGACCATGGCCCGACTGTACGAAAAGGGGTAGGTGAAGAGTTGTTCGACACTCCGACTTTTCAACACGTTTTTCCGACACCGAACCTCCGGCGCGTCGGGTTCCAAGTGTCGATGTTCAAAGTCGTCTGCACAGATGTCCGAACTCGTCTGCACTAGAGGCGGCATAGGTATCTGGTCCGTCTGCAGAGAGTGGTTGGTTGCCGGTGATCGGCAGCGCGGAGGCAGGCAAAAGGAAAAGGTCTTGTCGCTTCGCTGCTGAACGACAAGACCTTGTGGCGCTCCACTGGCGAGCGGTGCTCCTGGTGGTTGTTCGGTGGTTGCGGCGCAGTGGATGGGTCTTGGTTGAGGTGTACCTGTCGCCGAGGGCCTGGTCGGCTAGTCGTGTCGCGGGAGGTCTCGGGTGTAGTACAGCGAGCTGGCGACTTCGAGGATCGGCAGGTCGGTGGCGGCGGCGTGGTGGGCCAGAAGGGCGCGGGCGAGTTCCGCAGGGATCTGGTAGCGCTCGATCAGGATTCCTTCGGCCACGGTGGTGATCCATTGTGCGCGGGCCTGGTCCCAGTTCAGCGGCGGCAGTTGTTCGTGATCGTCCACGGGCTGTCTGCTTTCGGGCCACCGGGGTCGGGGCGGCCTGGTGAAGTTCACCGCAGACGGCGCACCTTTGCTGGCGAATCCGGAAAGCCGACGGTCGTCTTCCACAGTACGGGCGAACCTGGGCACGCACCTGTCGGAGTGGTCTGGACAGTTTGGAGTGGGCCGGAGTCGATCCCTGAGGCGACCCCGGCCGGGCGTGAGTTGGGACGCAGCGGCCGGTGGCTGCTGGGGGTTGCGCATAAGGTGAGCCGAGATTGTCATGTTTGCTGAGGAGCTTGTGATGACCCCGGACCCTTCCGATGACCTGGCCGCGGTGATGACCGCGGCTGCGGCGGCGCTGCAGGCGCCGATCGATCTGGACAAGACACTGGAACAGCTGCTGGCCAGCGCCTTGGACACGGTTCCCGGGATCACCCAGGCGAGCTTGTCGCTCACGACCCGCGACGGCCGGATCGAGACGCTGGCACCGACTGATCAGCGTGTGGTGGAGGCTGACCGTCTGCAGTACGAGCTGCTGGAGGGGCCGTGTCTGGAAGCGGCGTTGACTGAGCCGGTGGTCGAGGCGCTTGACCTTGCTTCGGATTTGCGCTGGCCGAGGTACGGGCCGGCTGCAGCGGAGCTGGGGTTCGGTGCACAGATCGCGTTTCAGTTCCGGGCTGAGCCCCACGCCCGGGGAGCGCTGAACTTGTATGCCGACGAGCCGCACAGTCTCGACAGCGATACCCGGGCTCTGGGGGCGTTGTTTGCCGGCCTGGTCGCGGTCGCGATGGGCTGGGCCCGCCAAGACGCCAGCATGAGCCAGGCGCTGATCACCCGCAACGTGATCGGCCAAGCGGTCGGGATCGTGATGGAGCGCTACACGATCGACCCGGACCGGGCGTTCGCGTTCGTGGTCCGGACTTCCCAGGACAGCAACACTAAACTGAAGACGATTGCGGAGCGGATCGTTGCCGACGTCATCGACCGGGCCAACGCCCGCCGCGCTGACTGACGCATCGGTTGGCCTGATTGGTGGGGGCGGTTCCAGCGCTGCTTCTTAACGCTGGAACCTCGACGTCGTGGGTCGCTCGAGCTTCCTGGCCGTCGTAGCGGGTAGGTGCCCCCGCGGACCCAAGTCATGCACAGACGTGGGTCTCGTGAGGTATATCGATCCGGCGCAGGTTCTGTTACGCGACCTGCTCGGGGCGCCTGGCTGCCGGGCTCCGGCCGGCAGGTTCTTCGCCTGCGAACGTGCTGCCTGTTATCTGTCAGGTTTGGTGGTGGCCCGGCGGTGCAGGTCGGTCAGGGCGTCGAGCACGGTCTTGTGCTGCTGCCAGGCCAGCCAGGTACCGGCCTGGGTTGCGAGGTCGGACAAGGCGCCGGCCTGGGCGCTGCTCAGGCCGGTGGCACGATGGTTGTAGTGGGTGGACACGACTCCTTGGACCTCACCGTCAGCGTTGAGCGGGATGCTGTGAACGGCGCGGCAGTCCGCGGCGAGCATCGCTGCGCGCGATTGCTCGGTGAACACCGGGCTGACCGCGACATCGCTGATCGTGATCGCACCGGCCTGTTCAGACGCCACAGCACAGGCCGAGCCGGTCTCGCCGACGTGCGCGAAAAACTTTAAGAACTCGTCGGGGTGACCGACGTGGTTCACGATCCGCAGCCCGCCGCGGACGGGGTCGGCCAGCTGCACGTTGCCGATCTGGGCGTGCGCGGTGCTCAGCGCGGTCTCGAGAACCGCGGCCGTGACCATGTCCCGGGTGACCCGGTCGGTCTGGACGCCCGGCAGGAACCCCAGCGGCGGTGGCCGGTGCGACACCGGGGCGGTAGACAATGCCTTGGCGCCGCGCTTGGGTGCCGGCATCGCGACGACTGCGTCGGCCAGCACCCGCACCTTCACGTTGTGCCGCTGCGAGGCTGCCCGCAGAAGCCCGAAGGCCGCGTCGCTGGTCAGCGGCCCGTAGCGCTCCATCAAGATCCCGACCGCGGTCGCGATCGGCACCTGCGAACGAAGTCGCGCGGACAAGTCCTGAATTTCGGTTTCCAGCTGCTCGACGCGCGACCATGGGTCATCTGCCGCCACATCCGGTACTGCACTGAGATCACGCATTCGAGCCCTTTCAGCAGGAACTTAGAAGCAGGCCGGCAATCGGCACCCACTCAGCCTGTGCCGCTGATGTGCAACGGTCAACCATCCGAGCCACCCAGCACGCTCGAACTGGGCGCTTCATGACCGATGTCTCTGTCAGCTACGACGGCTGCCACCGGCTGGCCGCCTAAGCTCGTCGGTCACTTCATGGGTTCGAGAGCTTGTGCGGTGATGTGCTGACAGCAAATCCAGCCGGTGCCGTACGGCGTGGTTGCCCACTGCCACTCGTTGGCGGTGAGCTGTTCGGTGACGACTGCCGGCAGTTGCTGCGGGTCGGTGTCGCGGGTGAGCTCGGCGAGCGTGCCGGTGAGGAGCGGCCCGTCGCCGCAGGACAGGCATGCCATGGCGTAGACGGTGTGTGGCTGGCACCGGCCGCAGTGATGCGTGACCGCGATCCGGGCCGGATCGGCATCGCTGGTCGACCACCACTCGGTCTGGAGTTCTTCGCGTAGCCGCGCGGCTGCGATCTTGCCGTTGGGGACGGCGCCGCAGCCGGGGCAGGCAAGACGTTGGGGGGCGGGCTGATCGGGTGCCGTCAAGGCAGAAGCCGGGGATGCAGCGAGGTCCGTCGCGATCGTGATGACTTCTACGGTGAGAGCGCGGTGGACGGTTGCAGGGCTGGACCCGATGGCTTGTGCGATTGCCCGGATCGACATGCCGTCGGCTTTCAACCGCTGGGCGGTGGTGATCTGGGCCGGGGTGAGTGACTTGCCGCGGCCGGCCGGAGTGAAGGTGCGACGTGCGTTGTTCTTGACCTCGTGCTCGCGGGCGATCCGGTAGACCGTGGCGCGTGAGATGCCGTACTTGGCCACGAGCTCGTCGACCGGCGTACCGGTGTGGAACTCGCGGGCCAGGTCCTCCTCGAGCTGGGCGGTGAGCTTGCGGGGCCGGTGAGCGGTCTTGCCGGATTCGCGCGCCGACGCGACGCGCTCCTGCTTGTAGATCAGCTCGACCTGGCCGAGGAACAGCAGCAGCGCCTTGGCCATCTCGGTGACCGGCCCGACGTTGCGGGTGTCGAACGGGATCGGGCCGCCGATGACGTTGACGTGTACGCCCATCTCGGTGAGGTCGTGGAACAGTTGGAGCATTTCGGTCTGCGAGCGGCCGAGCCGGTCGAGCTCGGACAGCACCACGACATCGCCGGCGCGCAGCCGCGGCCGCAGCTCGAGCCAGCCTTGCCGGTTCAGGTTCTTGCCGGTGAGCTTGTCGACGTACAGCCGCTGTCCGTCGCCGCTCACTGGCTCGGCGGGGATGCCGTAGGTGGTGAGGGCGTGGATCTGGCGGTGCAGGTCCTGCTTCTTGGTCGAGACCCGGGCATAACCCCACTCGATCCCGGTTCCGACCGTCGTCATCATGTCCCAACTGTAGCGAAACTGACGCGGCTACATCGGTGAGACTGAGACGGTGTTTCGTCGGTTTCTGGCGCTCGGATCGACCGTCTCAGTGCTCGTCTCGAAACCTTACTTCTGCGACTCCACTGGGACACCCAAAAACCTAGCTTTGGGAACGCGCTCTGCGCTTTCGTTGTGCTAGCTTAATCTCAAGTGTTGTACCTCTCTACAACAGATAGGTGCTATTCCATGCGCGTGTTTGGATACCAGATCCTGGCCAACGGGCTGCGGACCGATCACCCGATCCCTGGTCTGCCCTTCGTCGACGACTCACACATCCCGGTGGAAGACCCCGACGCCGTCGAGGCGGTGGGGCGCAACCGTGGCGAGGGCCGGTGGGGTCGCACCGATCCGTGCCTGCTGCGCACCGCGACCGAGAACCTCCCCAACGGCCACAGGGCCTTCACGACCGATCCTCAACGTCACGACCTGGCGTGGCTCGTTCGGATCCATCCCGACTTCGGTCGCACCGTGGTCCTGGTCGCCGATGCCGACGTGTCCAGCCTGTACGCCAACCTCGAAGACGACGCGCTGCTGTGGCGCGCCGGCGGCTACTGGTGGAACGGCACGAGCTGGGGCCGTCCGCTGCAGCTGTTCGACCTGTCGCTGGAGTCGTACGTGCGGCGCGCCGTACCCGGCGCGGCGACCGTCTCCGCGGCCGAGACGCTTGACCGCCAGCACGCCGGCGGCCAGGTCGCGGACGTCCTGACGGTGGACGAGGTCAAGGTCGACGGCGACCCTCTCGACCGCTACGACTGGCTGCGGCATCTGAACGCCTGGGCACAGCGGCGGCCGACCGACGGCCTCCCGCTGGACAAGTGCGTCGTCGACGTCACCGCGCCCGAGCTGTCCGGGAACCAGCTCCTCAGCCTGAACCAGGCCGCATCCGTCGCCGGCATCGCGGCGGGAACGCTGCGGGGCTACATGTCCCGCGGCGAGGGCAATGTTCCCGATCCGCAGCTGGTCACCGGCGGCCGGCCGCAGTGGTCTTTGCCGGTGATGAACGAGTGGGTCGAGACTCGCGCCTACACGACCGAGGAGTCGGTCAAGGCGGTCAGTCTCGACTTCGGGGAGGGGCCGACCTCCGGCTTCGTCGACCTGCGGGAGAAGATCTTCTACTGGATCTTGTCGCGGCTCAGCCGAAGCCCGGAGCTCAAGCCCCGGTTTGCGCTGCGCTGGCGCGATCAGCAGTCCTTCAAGGAAGTCGCGATGGACCTCAGCGGCACCGTCGCGGCCGGGCTGGACGAGATCGTGCCTCTCCAGGAACTGGCGCGAACGATCCTTGGGGCGATGCTCGGCGACGTGCTGCGCACCTGGCAGAACACCACGGAGCTCGAGACCGCAACGGACCTGCTGCGTAGCCGGCCGCGCATCTACCACATCAGCGACGACACCGGCACGATGCTGGACTGGCTGATCCGTCACGATCCCGCCCGGGGCCGATGGGTGGTCTACACCTTCGTGGGAGAAGTACTGCGCGACAACGAGCGCTACGAAACGACTCGCGACCACCTGATCCACACACTCAGGGTCGCCCTGAGCCACGGCAAGCTCACCGACGAACAGGCCGAGGGCTTCCTCAAGACCGCGATCATGCCGAACGACGACTGAGCCTGATCACTTGTCCCGGTGCGCGCTGACGTCGCCCCGCCACCGGCACTCCGACAACCGGCGGTACCAGTTGGGGCTTGGGGACGGCGTACCGGAGCGCAGCGAAGGCGGCCCCACCGCGGGGGGACCGCCTTCGTTGATCGGGACGCGAACTGGTCAGGCGCTGGGCTCGCCGGTGAGGTCGGCGACTTCGCGGATCCGGTTCCTCTGCTGCTCGATCACCGCAGCGGTGTCCTTGGCCGCCGGGCCCACGAAGTCTCTGAGGGAGTACGGCTCGGCCTGGTGATCACCGAGAGCGTTAAATTTCCACGCTTTGGCGTCCGTGCCGAGTTCGCTCACCAGGTCCTCGAGCTCGGGGGCGTTCCAGTCGTCGTTCTCGAAGCCGGCCTCCACGCGGAACGCATGGTCAGCCTTCAGCAGTTTCTCCTCGGCCGCGTCCCACGCTGCGGCTGCTACCCGGGCGTCGGCCTGCAGGCCAGTCAGCCGCATGACCTGGGCCCGCCAGGTGCCGTCCCCCGTGGTCAGCAGCGCGTCGTACGCCTCGTTCATCGCGGCCCGCGCCTGCTGGTAGGCCGACCACACCGGGCCCACCTGGGCCACCAGCGACGGGAGTTTCCCCCGGAACCGGGCCGTCGCCCACAGCTTCCGGGCGGCGTCGTACTCCTGGTACAGCGGGATCAGCTCGTCGTGCGACAGCCCGGCCTCAAGTTCTGCCCCGTCGTCCGCGGCGAAGCGGCGACGGTAGGGGACGTCCGGTATCTCGGGCTTGGGCTCCCGCCCGGTGAACGGCTTGAACGCGAACTCGAACCGCGTCTCGCTCGGCCGGTTGACCGAGAGGAAGTTCGGGTGGTGGTACGGCGCGAGCGGGTCGGTAGCGGTGGTCTGCACGGCGGCCTCCTGGGCAGCGATCGCGGAACGGGCAGTGTTGACGGCAACCCCGCTGGCGTCGTGAATCTCGCTCAGCGACGCGCCGGCCAGGTGCGCGGCGTAGATCAGCGGGTCGCGGCGGTCGAACCACACGCGCCAGCCCCGCAGCTGATCGAGCGCGGCCTGCTTGGTGTCGGGAGTCTCGGTCACACCTCCATTGTGCCTATCAAAACTGATAGGCACAATCGGGCATATCAAAATAGATTGCCTGCATCCGGCGGGTACCTCATTCGCCGGTGAGTACAACGGCGGTCGCGTCATCGCGGTATCCGTCGCGGTCGGGCCGGGGCGGCGACGACGATGGCCCGTGCCAGCGTCTGGGGGTCGTGCTGGTGCTGCTCGACCAGGGCGGCGAGTTGCTCGTGGCCGATGCCGTCGAGACCGTCCGAAGCCAGCAGCACGAGTTCGCCGGGCGGGATCTCGGAAAGGGCGACCGTGGTCACGGTGGAGCTGGCCAGGCTGAGCCGGACCCAGTTGTCGTGCCTGGGCGCCAGGTCGACGTCGCCGTTGTGGCGCAGGAACGCGCCCATCGTGTGCGGGTCGGTCCGGCGGACCAGGTCCTGGCCGTTCCAGCTGTAGGCGTGCGCGTCGCCGGCCCAAGCGAGCTGGGTCGGCCGACTGGGCTCGGCGACGGCCAGCACGGCCACGGCATCGGGGCGGTAGCTGCTGGTGCCAGCGTCCTCGATCAACGCGGCCGCGGCGACGATCCCGGCGAGCGCGCCCCGGGTGACGCCGATCCGTACGGCGGTTTGCGCGAGCAGGCCGATCACGGCCGCGCCATCGACGTCGTTGCCGATGCCGTCGATCACCGCGGCCGCGGTGATCCCGCTGGCACCCTTGAACACCGCGCCGGCGTCCATGTTCGCCGCGCGAACCCCACGCCGTGATGCGACCGCCGCCCGCAGCGGCCGGGCAGTGGGCAGAACCTCAGGGGTGAGCAGCGGCGTCATGGCTTCAAGCCTGGCAGCAAATCTGCCGGATTTTCTCCCCAGTATCTCTCCATTTCTCCGGCGCTGGAGGCCTCATACTGTGCCCTGCACATCCCGGGGCTACGACGGCAGTTGCAGGCTCCGCACGTCGTACCGGCACCCTCGCTGGTGCAGGGGACAATGCCCCCATGCTCTTGCCTGCGGCAATGTTCTTCCTCGGCGTCGGCTGCGGCGTCGGCCTGTGCTTGATCGCCTCGTCCGGCCGTCGTGGTCCGGGTGGACGACACGACGACCTGTGAGGGTGCCTAGTCCCAGACGGGCTGCCAGGTCGTGCTGCGCCGCGCCAGCTCATATAGGTCGTCGATCTCGGCGCGCTTGAGGGTTCGACGCTGGAGCAGCAGCCAGACGAGCAGGTGCGACTTCGGCATGACGTCCACGCCGGCGCTGCGGGATCCCCAAACGCTCCTCGCGCCGACGATCACCACCGCCGACTGGACCGGCACGCCCCGGCGGGCAGCCGCGCTGAGCAGCTTCGCGGCTCGGGTTGCCTCGTACCGGGAGGCCTGCCCGTACTTCTTCGCGTCCTTGCCGACGAACACGACGTCGCCCTTCACCCGGACCTTCTTTCCGCGGTGGTGCTTGGTGTTCAGCGTGATCACCCCTGCGGGACCGATCAGCACGTGGTCGATGTCCGAACCTCGGCCGCCGACCGGTACGGCGTGCAGCGCCCTCCAGCCAAATAGCCGCGCCCAGCTCAGTGTCCGGGCGACGATTTCCTCGCCCTCGGCACCGATTCGCCAGGCCTGGTCCTTGGTGCGCATGCCCATCGCGCGGCCGACCTGGCGCCACCAGGTCGTGTGCGTGCGGGCGGCGGCTTGCGCCGAGCTCCCGGGACGGTTCCTCGCGAGATCCCACCCCAGACTGGCGTCCTGACGTCGGGGCCGCTCGGGTGCGCGGCCGCCGGCCCGCTGTTCGGCCGTCGTGGTGCGATCGATGCGGTCCAGGTGCTGTTGGGTGGTGAGCTCGTCGCCGCGGATGGTCGGCGCGAGTTCGGGCCGCAGCTGCCCGAGCCCGTTGTTCGACAGCCACCGCTGGACCATCCCTTGGATGGGGTGGGGCCAGCCCTCGGGGGCGGTCGACGTCGACCGCCCGGTCTTGAGGTCGATCCACCCGAGCTTGCGCTGGCCGGAGTTCACGTACAGGCGGTCGTGCCCGTACTTCTGCCAGCGCACCAGCTGGTAGGTCATCGCGGTCTCCTGGTCGCCGGGGGGCCGAGAAGCGCTGAGGGCCCGCCGGCGCTACTCCGGTGAGCCCTCAGGTTGATCACGTAACGGAGAGACCTGCCTCCGCCTTCACCTAGAGTCTACGGTCATGGCGCCGCCTACGTCCGGCGTACGGCCGGTGTCGACTCTGCGCGATGCCCGCTGTGTCGTCGCCGTGACCGCGCGGGCCCACGCCCGCCAGCTGCTGACCCGGCCGTGGGCGAACGTGCTCGGGTGGCCGGCGCTGCTGACCTGGACCGGTTTCGCGGCGGTGGCCCTGCCCTGGCACCTGCCGCCGTACCGCGCCAGGGAACTCGGCCTGTTCGCCGAGGTAGCTGTCGTCGCGTACGGCGTGGTCATGCTCGGCGTCGCCGCGATGACTGCGGCCGCGATCGGCCTGGTCCTCGTCGTGCACCCGGCATTTGGCCGCCGTACGTCGTACCTGCTGACCAGCCCGGCGGGGAAGGCCTGCGTCCTCCTCCGGGGCACGAACACCTCGTTGTGGGAAGCAACAGCACTGGCCGCATCCCCGCCGCGCCGTGGTCTAGGGACCGAGCTCGGCAACGCCGTACTGCGCGAGGCCGATACCGCCGGCGCCACCGTGCAGCTGTGGTGCACACCCGCGCTCGAACAGCTCTACGCCCGCCAGGGCTTCGGAACCGTACGGCGTCGCTTCGGGATGCGGCTCATGCGCCGAGAACCAGCCACGCCGAGCTGAGCTCGGCGAGCAAGGACTAGTTCGAGCGGCTTCGCCGCGCTGTAACCGGCGCCTCCGGCGCCGGGTGGCGGCCTGGATACCGTGCCGACACTCGACGTCAAGGGTGCTTCGCATCGCCTTCGGCGACGGCCTGCGGCCGCCCTTGACCCCGAGCCTCCGTCGGCACAACCACCGGCAGTTGCCGGCAGGCACACAACGCCTGCCGACCCCTAAACGGCCCACCACAAACCCCCGCCGGAGGTTCTCGTCATGATCAAGCGACGCGCGATCACCAACATGGTTCTGTCAGCCCAGCAGGATGGGGCGACCCACCTGTTCGTCGCCCGCGACCAGCTCGACGCCGACCGCGTGTACGGCGTCCGGGTGATGCCTGGCGAGGACCCGCACGAGGTCCGCGAGCACAGCGACGACTGGCTGCTGGAGTGCTACGTGCTCCAGGACGACTCCGTGCCGGTGCACTTCCAGCTCGCCGAGCGCCGGGCCTGGCACCTGCAGCCGTGCGACCGGCCCGCGGAACAACTCACCCCCGAAGCGAAGTCCCGGCTCGCCGAGCTGGAAGCCGTCGTGGCGGACTACCGCCAGGCGTGGGCATTCACCGTCTCCCGGGCCAACCACCCGCAGCGCTACGACACCTTCGAGACCGCTCGCGGCCAGCTGATCGAGGCGACCCGGGCCGCGTACAACGAAGGCGTGCTGACGCCGTTTCAGGTCCGCCGTACCACCGGCCTCAGCCGCGGCCAGATCCTCAGGAACTCGTCGTGGTGGCTGCCGCAGTCCGATCAGCCGCGCCCACGACTGCTGAGCGCTGAGGGTCATGCTCGCCACCTCGCGCCCGCGCCGACACGTCGCCAGGTCAGCGACCTCCTGCCCGTACTGCGGTCAGTGAGGCGGCGTGAGCTCGCCCGTTCGGGGTGTTGTTGGAACTGTCCGAGTCGGTGTGGACAATCACTCATCATGACCTTCGAGCCGCCTCCACCACCCGCCTCTGCGGTGATGCACGCGTGGGTTGATGAATCGGTGCTGGTCGACGAGGCGGGCGATCCGGGCACGTACGTCCTGGCCGCCGTGGTGGCAGATCCCCTGGAGTGCGACCCGATCCGAGAAGACCTGCGGGGACTGACCGCTCCACGCCAAGACCGCCTGCACTGGAAAGCCGAGGATCCTGGCCGGCGCGATGTCATCGCGGCCTCGGTCGCGGCAATGAACCTGATCGCGATCGTGACGGTTGGCGCTCCGGTCCTGAAGAAGAAGCAGGAGCGCGCGCGGCGGTGCTGTCTTGAACGGCTCCTGTTCGAGCTGGACCAGCTCGGCGTCTCCCAGGTGTGGCTCGAGGCCCGTACAGACTAGCTCAACCGGCTCGACCGCAAGATGGTTGTGAGCATGCGCGGTTCGAAGGCGATCCCGGCCGGCCTGAGGGTGGATTTCGATCGTCCGCTGGCAGAACCGATGCTCTGGCTGCCCGACGTCGTCGCAGGTACGGTCACAGCCAGGCGACGCGGTCGATCGGAGTGGTTCGATCGGCTGAGCGGTTCGATGGAGCTCATCGAGGTGAAAGTGCGCTGAAAAGCGCAAAGGCTGGGTCCCGGTCTACCGGGGGTCCCAGCCCTCACTTCCGGATCACCCGCAGGTGGCGGCAAGTCGTTTACACAATCAATTGTGCCACTTGGTTGTCAGCTGTCAACCGGGCGCGGCGGCGACCCGCCCGGCCAGCCGGTCATCCCGCGAGGGGGTGCCTCTCCAAGTACTCGGCCAGTGCTCTCCGCAGTACCACGCTGGCGTTGGTCTGGTGCGCCTTCACGTAGGCGTCCAGCTTGGGATCGAGGTCGCCCAGGCGGACCTGCCGCTTCCGGCTCTCTTCCCCCGGGGTCTTGTTCGGGTCGATCGAGGGCCGGCCGCCTCGGCTGCGCTCGATCAGATCGCGCCCGAAGTCCGTAGCTGCCTCACCGCGCAGCGCGGTGGAGGAGTTCTTCGGCAGGGTCATTTCGTGCTCGGCCCACTCGGCCGCGTCGTCGTACTTGTCGCTCATCACTGGTCCTCCTTCATGCGCTCGAGGTGCTTCGGTCGGGCGATCATCACGTGGAAAATGTGCATGTCACGGGGCGGTGTGAGTTCAACCATGACCTCCAGCAAGTCGCCGCCGAGCTGCCGGGGCGGACCGATGAACAACGTGGGCTTGACCGTCGACGGCGGCCGCGGTTCGTCGAACTCCCGCTCGACGTAGTACGCGTTCCCGATCGCGTGCAGCGCGTCTTCGTGATCGATGCCGTGCTTGTCGGCGCTCGGTGCCCACGTGATTGCCATACCAGTATTGTACTACAAAAACAGGTTTTGTAGTACAAATCCTCGAACAGTTTTGTAGTACAGAACAAGAGTAGCGCTCGGGTAGCCGGAACTCCACCCCGTCGACTTAGGCTGGGGGAGAGGTGACCGCTCCGGCTGGACTGGCGACCCCAGGGCTGACCCGAAACAATCACCGGCATGTCTTCCGAGAACACGACACCCGCGGCTGGCGCAGTCGATCCCTACCGCCAGGCCGTCGACATGGCAGAGCGATCCCTCGACGAAGCGTGGCGCTGCTTCGACGCTGCCCTGGACGCGGTCGAACAGGTGCGTACGATGCACGGCACGGAGACCGACCACTTCACCCACTCTCGGGAAGTCGCCGCGACAGCCGGCTGGACGGCGATCCAGGCCCGCCGGTCACTCGCCGAGCTGCAGCGAACCGTGCAGGACATCTAGGTCCCCCTCGATGACCGATCCGTTCAGCGCGTCCCCGTTCAGCGCGGCCCGTCGTACCGGCCGGGGTGGAGGTACCGCTGGCGCGTGGGCTCGAGGCGGCCCGATCGACGGCGTACTGCCGGTGTCGAGCGTGCTGGTCGACGCGGGCGAGGCCTCGGGGTTGGATCTGGCCGCGGCCGGGTTCGCGCAGTGGTTCGCCGGCCGGGACGGCGCGGCGGCTCCGGCGGGGCCGGGGGAGTGGTTGGTGGCGATCCCAACGCCGTACGACGTCGAGGTGCTGCCGCGGACCGAGTTCGCCCCGGCCTTACTGCAGCAGCCCGCCGTGCTCGCCGGGAGCTTCCCCGACCCGCACCCGCCGGGCTGGATCGAGCAGGTCACTAGCAACGGGATCGCGGTGATCGTCGTACCGGGACTGACCGAGCTGGACGGCTTCGTCGACCTCGAGATCCTGCGCAGCGCGTGGTGCGTGCTCGCCCCGGCCGTACGCCGCCGATGAACAGCTTCCCGGGCAAGTCAGTGAGTCGGACGCCCCGGTCCTCGAAGGAGTCGCCGTAGCCAGGTCCCGCGCTGCTTCGGGGCAGGTGGCGTGACCTCGAGGACCTCGCCCTCGCCGTAGTGATCTCGGACCCTCACGTCGTACCCGTGCGCAGTCAGCGTTTCAGCGTGCTGCTGCATCTTCGGCGGCCACACGCGGAACGGGTCGATGATGAAACCGCCAACGATATGGGGGCCTCCGCGTTTCCCGACGTGGATCTCGAAGCCGCCCTCGTAGTGCTCATCTTCGACGCCGGGATCGTACTCGCGGCCGCCGTGCTGCTGAAGCAGACTGCGGATTCGGTCCGCTTCTCGTTGGGCGGCCCGCCGTTCACGCTGCTGATCAGCCGTGTCGTTCACGGCCGTCACAGTAGCCGAGTGGTGACCACCCCCAGTGCTTCGATCACATCGACCACCTGCGCCCGGAGCTGCCTGGGCAACGAACCTGTGAGTGATCGGTGAATGTGTCCCAGATCACATAGGGGCCCATTCGAGCGCACCTCCTGAGCGTGCGCGACCCCCCGTCGCCATCGACGTGTGTGACCTGTCAGTTATTCATTTGGGCTTTTCCGGAACGTCTCTGTGGATTCGAGGGTTTGCGTCCGGGGCGGCGTGCAGTAAATTGCCTTTCGGACGACTCACCTTCAGCGGTTCGGCCCCGATCGGGGCTCCAGCTGGGCCTCGACCCAGGGGCTCGATTCTGAAGGGAGTTGACGACCGTTATGGCTGTACCTGGCGAGTCGCCGGAGGGCGACGAGCAGGAGAAGCACCGGAAGAAGAGTGAGGGCCCGAACCGCCGCTTGCGGCGCCTCGGGCCCTGGGTTCTCGCACTACTCATCCGCGTGATGGTCGACTGGTGGCACGAAGGCCACTAGTCCGATGCGGGAAGGGCCGTCAGCGCTCCCAACAAGCGCTGGCGGTACCCACACTCGACACGCTAAGGGTGTGTACGCTCCGCACGCTACAACTATCGGTCGACTTTCCACAACTAGTGGGTCACTAACCACAGCAGTTCTGGCGTAAGTTTTCGCATACTTTCTAACCGATAATCTCCGCATACTTCTGATGCAACTTGTGCGCGAAGATCTCCCACGAAAATATCCGCGAAAGTCGTCGCAAGACCTCGAGCCAGAAACTTCAGCCTCATCACCCCCAACGCCGCACCCTCCGGCGTGGAGCCTTACCGTTCACTGTATGTCACAGCTCGACGACGACCAGGCGCGCGTTCTGGCCCGCGGCCTGCAGCACAAGATCAGCGCCGGGGCGTTGTCCGGGGCGGACCACACCCGCACGATGCGGGTGCTCGACGTGGTGCAGGCACGTGAGCGACTCGGGGTCCGGATCGGGCTGAGCGAGCGCGAGGCGGCGGTCCTGGTTGCTGCGGCCGCCGGCGAGCCTGTCCCGCCACATCCGTACCGCGAGCAGTGGGAGCTCACGGTCATGCTGGCCCGCAAGAACTCCAAGTGCCCGCTCTGCGCCAAATCGATCCCGGCTGAAGCAGAGATCGCGCACTGGCCACTGACCGCACAGTGGGGCCACCGGGCATGTGTCGAGGCGAAGGCGGATGCCGAGCCGCCCACGAAGGAACGTCGGCGGAATTCGATCGCGATCGCGATGTCCATGAGCCGTGCGGACCGTCGCAGCTGAGCCGCCGCAACCCTGACAGCTGATGAGCCGATAACAGGCCTTATGTCAGGTGTAAAGCTTCAAGACGCTAATTACTAACGTTGGATGCGGTGTCCGTTCTTGGTGAGGTTGGCACTTTCTCAGTGAAGGTGGCATGTCGCGATCGGTGATCGGTCCGAGCCCTGCTGAGATGTGGTGCTGTGGGTTCGGGGCTTCGAGCCGTGCCGGGAGCGCGGGTGCTGACCGGAGATCCTCCTGGTATCGGTTTTGTTGATGCAGAAGGTGTCGAGCGGCAGGAGCTGTTGGCCGACGTTGCGGATCTGCGGTTCGAGGTGGGTCGGCCGGTGCGGTCGTTTCCGTCGTATCGCGGGCAGCGGAACTGGCCGGGTTGGTGGTGGTCGGCCACCACCGGTGTGCTGGTCGGCTACGAGTCGTGGCTTGAGCGGGATCACGCTATGGCGCTGGACTTCAATGATGGCGTGGTGGCTTTTGCTTCGCAGCCGTTTTGGCTGCTGATGCAGATCAACGGCAAGCTGCGTTCGCATGCCCCGGACTACTTCGCGCGGCATCGCGACGGGTCGGTGACCGTGCTCGACTGCCGGCCGGATGACCGGATCGGGCCGCGGGATGCTGCTGTCTTCGGCCAGACCGCCCGGGTCTGCGAGCAGGTCGGCTGGTCGTATCGCCGGGCCGGTGCGCTGCCGGCTGTCGAGGCGGCGAACCTGCGCTGGCTGTCTGGCTATCGACATGATCGGTTCGGTCGTACCGCGATCGCTGATCGGCTCCTGGACGTGTTCGTGGAGCCTTTGGAGCTCACTGTTGGCGCGAGTCGTTGCGGATTGCCGATGGCGGTCCTGCCGGTGTTGTTTCATCTATTGTGGCGCCACGAGCTGCACACGGACTTGTCGGTCGCTCTGTCCGAGGTCTCACTCGTGGAGGCCCGATGACTCCCAGGTCGTCGGGCGTGCAGATTCTTCGGGTCGGTGACCGGGTTCGGTACGACGGGCGCGAGCTCGCGGTGATCGGGTTCAGCGCGACGATGGTCCGGCTGCGCGACGACGCCGGACGCGAGGAAGTGATCGCGGCCTCGCAGCTGCAGTCCGGGCCGGGGTTCGCCGTGGTCGGCACGCAGCCGGTCCCGCGGTTGGAAGGGCTGGGGCTGCTGGCTCATGTCCCTGCGGAGCCGTTGGCTGCTGCGAGGTGGTGGGAGCAGCACCTGACCGAGGTCGAGACCGGGACATCACCCGCGGGGACGGTGTCTGCTCCTAAGCCTCAGTACGACCCGGCCCGCACGAGCCTTCAGCAACGTGAGCATGCCAAGCTCGAGGAGTTGGCGGCCGCCGGGGTGGTGGTGAGCCTGCGCACGCTGAAACGGCGCCGCGCTGCCTACGCACGGTCGGGGCTGCTGGGTCTGGTCGACCAGCGCGCGGTCCGCGGTTCCAGCCCCACCGGCAGGGCTGATCCTCGCGTGGTCGACGCGATCAAGATCGCGTTGCGCGAGCAGACGGCGATCTCGTCGGGCACCAGGTCTCGGCTGCGCCGCCGGGTGGAGGCGCTGCTGGCCCAAGAGCACGGTGCCGGCGTCGTGCCGTTGCCTTCGCAGGCGACCTTCTACCGGCTGGTCGCGGTGCTCCAAGAGGGCAGCCACGCGTTCGGGTCCGCGGCAACGCGCCGATCGCTGGCCGGCCGCCCGGACGGCCCGTTCGGGTCGGTCACGGCTCTGCGGCCGGGTGAGCTGGTGCAAATCGACACCACTCCTTTGGACGTGATGGCGTTGCTGGACGAAGGGGTGCCGGCCCGGGTGGAGCTGACACTTCTGGTGGACGTCGCCACGCGCACGATCTGCTCGGGTCTGCTGCGCCCGCACGGCACGAAGGCCGTCGACGCCGCGCTGCTACTGGCCAGGGCGCTGGTCCCCGAGCAGTTGCGCCCGGGCTGGCCAGAAGCCTTACGGATGAAGGTCTCACGGCTGCCGCACGCTGATCTGGGGGCCGTCGACCACCGGCTGGTCGAGGCGGCCGCGAAACCGGTCATCACACCGGACACGATCGTGTGTGACCGGGGTGCGGTGTTCTTGTCGCAGACCTTTACCGCGGCCTGCGCCCGGCTCGGGATTTCGCTGCAACCTGCTCATCCGCGCACGCCGACCGACAAGGGCATCGTCGAGCGAACGTTCTCCTCGGTCAACACGCTGTTTTGCCAGTACGTCGCCGGCTACACCGGCCGCGACGTCACCCGCCGTGGCGCCGACATCGACGCGGCCGCCGTCTGGTCGCTGGCGGAGTTGCAGGACCTGTTCGACCAGTGGGTGCTGGCCGGGTGGCAGCCCCGCCCGCACGACGGCCTGCGCCATCCCGAGCTACCGCGATCGGCGTTGTCGCCGAACGAGATGTATTCGGTGCTGGTCGCTTCGGCCGGTTACCTGCCGCTGGCGCTGACCGGCGACGACTACCTGGAGCTGCTGCCGGTCTGCTGGCGCAAAATCACCGCGACCGGTCTGCGCATCGGATCGCTGACCTACGACTGCGCCGGCCTAAATCCCCTGCGACGGCAGCTGTCCGGGCACACGGCCCACCGGGGTCAGTGGCCGATCCACCATGACCCCTACGACCTGGCCCAGGTCTGGCTGCGAGCACCCGATGCGGGCTGGATCGAGATCCCGTGGATCCACCGCGCCCGCGTTTTGGAACCGTTCGCCGACTTCACGCTGCGCCAGGTCCGCAAGACTCTGTCCGAGCGCAACAGCGGCCAGCACGACGAGCTCGAGGTCAGCGCCGCGTTGACCGCACTCCTCAGCCGTGCTGGTGACGGCCCGGCCGACACCACTCCCACGGGGAGGGTCGGCCGCAGGGTCGCTGCACGAACCCGAGCCGCCACGGCGCAACCAGCGACCCACCGGCGCCGGGACATCGAACCACGCACCGATGAACTGCCGGATGACGTGATCGCTGACACGTCGCCCGAGAAGGCCGGGGCCGTGCCGTTCGGTCTGTTCGATGCCCACGCAGAAGCCCGGAGGATTTGGTGACCACCCAACTCGCGGCCGACGACGCTGCGACTGCAGAGTTTCACGCGCCGCTGACTACCAAGGAAGGTTGGCGCAGGTTCGTTGACCAGACCGGGGCCACCGGCCCCGACCCGGCCGCGTCCGAGTGCCCTTCCGGGATCGAGGACAGCCGGCTGGCCTACCACAGCCAGCTCGCGGTGGTCGCCACTCCGGCCGTTCAGCAGATCACCGCGGCCGGCCGCCGCCTGGTCGTGCTGAACAGGCAACAGTTGTCGGCGCGGCGCGGGCTGATCGTGAACGGCGCCGCCGGCACAGGAAAGACCACTGCCATCACCCAGCTCGGCAAGGCCCACGAGCTCGCGCTGCGACTGCGCCACGGCGATCACGGACCGCGCATGCCCGTCATCTACGTCACCGTCCCACCGGCCGCGACACCCCGGATGCTGGTCATCGAGTTCGCCCGCTTCCTAGCCCTGCCGGTCACGACCAGGTCCAACCTGACCGATGTCACCGAGGCTGTCTGCGCTGTCCTGATCGACCTGGGCTGCGAACTGGTGATCGTTGACGAGCTGCACAACCTGAACCTGGCTACCCGCGCGGGCGCGGAGGTCTCCGACCAGCTGAAGTACTTCGCCGAGCGGCTGCCCGCCACGTTCGTCTATGCCGGCATCGACGTCGAGCGGGTCGGGTTGTTCAGCGGCACCCGCGGGCGGCAGATCGCCAGCCGGTTCGCGACGATCGCCACCAAGCCCTTCGGCTACTCCAGCACCCAGCAACGCGATCAATGGTGCTCCCTGGTCGCCACACTTGAGCAGACGCTCCGGCTGCACCGTCACCGTCCGGGCACGTTGGTCGGCCTCGCCGCTCACCTGCACGACCGCAGCGGCGGCATGATCGGCAGCCTGTCGCATCTGCTGCGCGCGGCCGCGATCGACGCCATCGTCAGCGGGGACGAGAAGATCACCAAGACCAGCCTGGCAGCCGTTCAGCTCGACCACGCCGCCGAGGAACACCACGCGGCCACCAGAGCCGGCCGCGCCCGCCGGCCCGCCGATGCCCACCCGGACCGAGCATTTGCCGGGTGATCGGTTCGAACGGCCACCGCCTGCAGGGCCGTCTGGACCCGACCCAGCTCAAGGGCATCCCACCGATGCGGCCCCTTCCAGTCGCGATCCGGCTGGTCCGCGGAGAAACCCACCACTCACTCGCCCGTCGCCTGGCTGAGGCGAACCACCTCACCGAGTGGGAACTGTTCGGGGCAATTCCCCGCCATCAGGCTCACGACCCGCAGAACCTGCAAGGCCTCGCTCAGCTGACCGGCCGGCCATGCCGGCTTCTCCAACGAGTCGTGACACCACCGGGCAAGAACCCGTTCACGATGCCCGTCAGCGCCTGCTCACGTTGCCTTGCCCGGCGAGGGATCACCACCGCCGTCGACATCACGGTCCCGATCTGGAACCCGATCTGCCATCAACACCAACGATGGCTGTCCCGCGGACACCACGGCGCAGCCGAGTTCGACATCCAGATCCTGCCGGAGGTGACCCGCGCTCAACGCCGACTCGCGCAGGCCTTCGTCATTCCGGGGGGCCGCCGCGCGTTGCAGGGTTGGGAAACCGCACAGCACGTGCTCCACCGTTGGACTGAGCGCGGTGACTGGCCTATTCACCGCCGGCGCCGACTCAGCCACTACATCGACACCGACAGCACACTCCTTAACCCCCAGCACCCGCTTGCCGAACTCGTCAACTTCCCCGAAGCAGTCGCCCTGGCCCGTATCATCAACAACCCCTACTGGATGACGCAGGCTACTCACGACACCAGCAGCCTGCAGCAGTTCCACACCGAAGTGCGACGCCGGCTGGACATCGACTACGAGCCCTACGACGAATGGGATCCACTCCGCATCTGGCGCCAACGCAATGCTCGACGAGCACCGCCTTAGCGGCCTCCCGTCCGCTAACTCCCAAGCGAGGATCCACTGCCCGTCGGCCGGCGTCTTTGCCAATACAGATATGCCACGAAGGCTGCGACGACGACGGCAGCGGCGAGAAAGAAGATTCGATCTGTAGTACCGCCATTATTCACAGCAAGCATTATGAAGACAACGATAATCGCAAGCCCTCCCGCCGTCGCCACGACCAATGCGGGAGTATCAAGAACGATCGCCTTTCCCTGGCTCTGTCGCGATCGGTAGAACAGGAAAACTCCAAGGCCGACAACAAGCGAGCCGCTAATAATGTCGTGCACCGACCGGTTCGCGGCGCCGAAAATAATATTCCCCACTCCACCGAGAATCGCCAGCGCGCCGATGATCTTGACCATATGTTTGCCTCTAATCTCTTCCGCCGCGAGCAATTGGCGCACATGCGTCGTTCAAGTCGTAAATAGCGTCACCTATTGCACCCCAAGCCCCGAGGATGAGTATGATCCCCCACCCGGTCCATGGAACGGTAGCCATCACGCCAGTGGCGACGAAGAACAATAGGATGAGATACACACCTTTCCAGAGGCAACCTGGGGTGATATTTCCGGTTCTTTTGGCTTTTTTGTACAGGCGAAGAGCTGCCCTATAGCGGCTCTTCGTCTTTCGAATTTTCGCCTTTGCTTTCCTGATTTGCTTCTTGGTGGGCTTCTTGGCGCTGCTTTTTCCGCCTCGTTCGTGTTTGAGCTTTCGGCCGTCGAGGTCGAAGCGGTTGATGGGGTTGGTGGGGTAAGTGTAGGGGTTTGCGTTGCCGCCGCGGACTGGGTCGACGGTGCTGAAGGTGCCGGTGGTGGGGTTGTAGACGCGGGCGCCCATGAGGAGGAGGCCGGTTGGTGTGGTGGCGCGTTGGTTGCCGCCGAGCCAGCCGTAGTTGATCGGTCCTGTTGAGGCCGTAGCGCTGGTGGTGTTGCCGAACTCGTCGAAGTTGTTCCAGCCGGTGACGCTTTCGGCGGGGCTGCCTGCGGGTGGGACGTCGACTGTGGTGACGATGTCGCCGCGCGGGTTGGTGAGGGTGAGGCTGGCGCCGTCTTCGATGGTGAGTGCGAGATCTGTGCCGACGAGTTCGGCGTAGCGGCGGACGGTCGTGCCTGTTTGGGTCCAGCTGGGGTTGTCGGATTCGTCGTTGTAGTACTGGGTGGTCGTGGCTGTGGTGCTGCCGGTGGTGGTGGTTTCGGTGGTGCGGCGGTCGGCGGCGTCGAGGTCGTAGTTGGTGGTGACTGGGCCTTGGGTGATGCGGCGGGCGGAGTCGTTGTCGTAGTAGGTGAGGCTGGTTGCGCCTGCTGCGGCTCGGGGTGAGTCGCCGGCGGTGATGCTGGTGGTGCGGCCGAGCTGGTCGTAGGTGTGGGTGGTGGGCCGGTCGGCGGTGTCGAAGGTGCGGTTTTGCGGGGTTCCGCCGGTGATGACGCAGGGGCCGCTGGTCACGTCGGCGGTGGTTTTGCTGGGCCGGTTGCTGTTCAGGTCGTACTGGTAGGACCGGGTCTGGCACGGAGTACCGTCGAGAGCGGTGGGGTCGGTGCCTGTTGGCGCGGTCCTGTCTTGGACCTGCACGAGCCGATCGGCGTTGTCGTAGGTGTAGCCGCGGTCGTAGGGCATGGCGGCGTTGGCGAAGATGGCGCCGTCGGGGGTCCATTCGTGGACGACGCGGCCTGCTGTGTCGTTGTCGGTCGACCAGGCCAGCCAGCCGGCGTTGGGGTCGATGCTGGTGGTGCCGTCTTCGTTGAGGGTGGTGACTTTGCCTGTGTAGCGCAGTCCGGTCGGCTCGCCGACGTTGTCGAACTCGCTGGTCTGGGTGATGCCGCCGGGAAGTTTCTGGATTTCGAGGCTCCCGGCGGGATCGTAGGCACCCGTAGAGGTGAAGGTGGTCCCTGCAACGGTGACGTCGACCTTGGTGATGACGCCGCGACGTTCTGATCGTGAGGCGGCATCGGTTCCGTCGTAGGTGTAGCTGGTGGAGCCGTTGTCGTCGGTGATAGTGGCAATGTCTCCGGCGGCGTTGTACACGGTGGTCGTGGCAACTTGCCCGGCGGGCTGGTAGCTGATCTTGCGCCCCCAGCTGTCGTGGCCGGTGGTGATCGAGCTGACCGCGACCCCGCTGTGATTCTTGGCCGTGACCACGGTCGGCTGGCCGGTGGCCGGGTCGTAGGTGGTGAACTTGTCTGTGTTCGCCGTTGATCCGGTCAGGCCGGTTACCCGGGTCGTGGTGGATGCTGTGCGGCCGTCAGCCAGATAGGTCGTGGTGGTGTCCCGGCTCACTGTTCCTGATGTCTCAGTCACCGACGTCGGCGCCAGGAGGTAGTCGTAACCGGTGGTGGTCGTGGTGGGCAACGTCGGACCTGAGGTCGGGGCCGCGGCGGGAGCGACCTGGCAGACCAGACCCGCCCATGCTGGTTTTCCGCCACAGATCGCCGGCGTGGTTGCGCCAGCGGTGTAGTAGGCGGTCTTCAGAGTGCCGGCGTCGGTGCCGTTCGAGGCTGGCTGCCGATCCTCGAGGACACGTCCCTCGCTGTCGTAGCGGGTGGTCTCGACAATGTCGGTGCCGATGTCGGCTGTGCCGTTGAGGTTGAGGTCGGTGATGGTCTTGCCCGGGGTACCGAGCTTCCACAAGGTGTTGTCAGTTGCGGGCCCGTAGTCGTTCAGCGTCTGGGCGATCTTTTCCAGATCGGCTCCGGTGCCGGGATCGTTGGCCCAGGTCGTCTCGGTGGTAGGGAGACGATACGGCTTGCTGGTGTCGGGGTTGATGCCCTGATCCGGGGCGTTCTGGTCGTAGGTCGTGCGGGTGTGCTTACGCACCCATTGCTTGCTGCCGTCCTGCAGGATCGCCCAGCGGGCAGGGCTGTAGACGTCGGTGACCAGGGTGCCGGCCGGGGTGATGACCTGGTCTTATGCCGCGTTGAGGATGTCACTGTTGTACTTGGTGATCGTGGCCAGCTGGTCGGCCGCGCCGGCGGTCATGCTGTCGTCGACGAGCAGCCGATGACCAGGCTGAATGACGCGCGGTTGCGAGACGCGTTTTCGGTCCTCGGCGACCGAGGGATTGGTCAGTCGTCGGCCTGGTCTGGGTCTGGCGTTCCCCGGGGCGGAGAGTTCTTGATGCTGTTGCTCAGATGGATGAGGACCGTGGTGTCGATCAGCAGGACGTTGTCCACGACATCGGCCAGTTCGGTCGCGCTGGGTAGCGCTCCGGGTGGTGCGGGGGCGAATGTGTAGTCGGCGATGGCGATCGGGTGCGCGGCGCTGGCCAGGGCGTATCGGACGACGCGGTCGTTGCGCTCCGCGCAGAGCAGGATGCCGACAGTCGGTGCATGCCGTTCTGGCCGCCGGAGCTGGTCGTCGACCAGGGAGACGTAGAAGCCGAGTTGACCGGTGAACTGCGGCTCGAAGGGGCCGATCTTGAGTTCGACCACGACGTATCGCACCTGCTCGGTATGGAAGAACAGCAGGTCGATGTAGAAGTCCTTGCCGTCGACGTCGAAGTGTACCTGGCGGCCGACGAAGCTGAATCCGCGGCCGAATGCGGACAGGGTCTGCTGCAGGCTGTCGATGAGTCCCTGCTCAAGGTCGCGTTCCGTACTGGCAGCGGTGATACCGAGGAAGTCGAACACGTAGGGGTCGCGGGTGAGTTCCTGGGCGAGATCGGAATCTTCAGGCGTGAGCCGTGCCGGAAAGTTCGACGGGGCAGCGCCATCCCGCTGACGCAGCTGGCTCTTGATCTGGTTGAGCAGAACGTTGCGCGACCACCCGTTCGCGGCCGCCGCAGCGGCGTACCAGTCCCGCTCGGCCTGGTCGTCCAACCGGTCCAGGAGCACGGTGATGTGCCCCCACGGCAACTGCGCAACAGCCTGTTGCGCGATTGGGCCCGGCCACGCCCGTGCGGCCGTCGCCATGTACTGCAGGTTGCGTCCGGACAGCCCGCGCATCTGCGGGAACTCGGCACGCAGATCATCCGCGAGCCGACGAATCACCCGGGTTCCCCAGCCCTCACCCGTCTGCCGGTCCAAGATCGCCTGACCGATCGTCCAGTACAGCGCCAGCAGTTCTGTGTTGACCGTGCGATGCGCGCGCAGATGTGCGGTCCGCACCTCGGCCTTCAGCCTGGCGAGCAGCTCGCCGTACTCAGCGGGCTCAACTTCGCCGTTCATGCGCCGCTTCCTCCTTCATTGAGGGTCACGCGGGCGATGTCGAGGCGCCCTTGTCTTGATCCGGCTCGGCCGGCGCCGCCTCGGGGACGGTGTTCTCCGCGGTCAGGGGGAGTTTGATCGGCTCCTCGTCTTCCCACCAGCGGTAGGACCAGTCGTACCGCACGATCAGCTTGTCTGCCCACGGAAACACGGTTGGGAGCAGACCCTGAACAGCACCGATCATCCGTCCGATCGCGTTTTCCACCCGAGCGCCCCGGATGTTCACCGGGAGGCCCTCCGGCACCCGAACCTCGAACGAGATGGTCAGTACCCGAGGCGATTTGGTGGCCATAGCACTCCTTACCTGAGAACTGAAGTTCTCACGAGTAAGATAATTTTGCGCGAGAAACGCAAGTCTCGGGCAGATCCGAGGATCTCACCGAGAAGGAATTCCCTTCAAGGTAAGCAGTTAACTAGATCTACTGCTTCATTTGCTATCGTCGGTGAATGGCTTACAAGTACGCAGACGTGGCGAAGGACCTGCGGCGGAGGATGGCCAGCCCCGATCCCGAGTGGGAGGTGGGTTCGCAGATCCCGACTCTGTCCGAGCTCCAGGACCACTACCGCATCGGCGGGTCGCAGACCATCAGGTCGGCACTCGGGATCCTCGTGGAGGAAGGTCTGATCGAGACCCGGCAAGGGCGTGGGGCGTTCGTCGTGCGCATTCCCGAGCCAACCGACCGGGACCGGGTCCTCGACGAGTTGCGGCAGGCACGAGCGGCGCTCAGCCGCGCGATCGCCGAACTGGAGAACGAATGAGCCGTCCGCCGCGGGGTCACATCGGTATGAAGCGAGCGGCCCGTGTTCAGCGGCGACGCTCGCCCGGCTGGCGGGCGCCCGAGGGCAGTGTGATCGTGGACCGCAGCTCCCGGTGGGGCAACCCCTTCACCGTCGAAGACGTCCTTGCCGAGGGCAAGGTGCAGACCAGCGGGGAAGCCCGCGCGGTCGCCGTTCACCGCTTCTCTACCTGGCTGGACGGCTCGGGGCCTGACGAGCACGAGCTTCGGCCGAGCCGTGCGGTGAGCCGATCCTGGATGCTGCAGCACCTCGAAACTCTGGCCGGCCTGACGCTGGTGTGCACCTGCCCGGTCGATGACGAGTTGCCGTGCCATGCCGACGAGCTGGCGCGGCGCGCGGCCGAGCGCGTCGTGTACGCCGAGCGGGCACAGCTGGTGGCGAACTTCGCCGCCCGGTACGACGCGGCGGTCTCGACCGATCCGGCCGAACCCCTGTGCCCGGCGGTCGTCTACGTCCGCACCCCGGCCGGTCAGCTGAGCTGGCACATCGCGGATCTGGACCTGCGGTGCTTCGAGCACGTCAAAGCTGCGGAGTTGCATCAAATGCAACATTGGGACGGGCCCCACCACCGAGGAAAAGTATCGCCGGATTAGGGAGCTGACTCGGCAACTTGCAGCGGAGCAACACGCGGCGGGGAGCTAGATGCATCAATGTTGCATCTGATACAACAGGTGGATGGTTGCAGAGTCGCCGGGGTCGGCACGGTTGATGCTGGCGCAGAACGTGGTTCATCTGGATGAGTCGGCGGCGGTCTTCGCGGCGATGCTGGAGGGTTGGCGTCGGCAGCAGTCAGCGCGGTTTCTGCGGTCGGACACGATCGGTGCGCGGCTGCGCCTGGTACGGCGGTTCGGGGAGTTCACGGGTACGTATCCGTGGCAGTGGACTCCGGCCGATGGGGAGGCGTTCATCGATGCGCTGCGGGGCGGAGAGCGCCCGATCGCTGTGTCGACGGCGCGCTCGTACGAGGTCGAGCTCGGGTTGTTCGTGGAGTTCGTGCTGGATCCGCGCTATGAGTGGGCAGCAGCGTGCACCGAGCGGTTCGGTGAGGCACCGCAGCCGCTCTTCCACGAGGGCAACTCGGTGGCGCACAGGGCCGACTACGAGGGTGATCCGCGGCGCCGTCCGTTGACCTATGACGAGGTTCAGGCGCTGTTCGACGCGGCCGATGCGCTGCCGGGCGTGATCCAGGCACGGGGCCGCAAGGGCGGCCTGAGCGCGCTGCGGGACGCAGCTGTACTGAAGACGGTCTACGCCTTCGGGCTGCGGCGCACCGAGACCGCGCGGCTCGATTTGGTCGACCTGCGGCGCAACCCGAAAGTACCCCGGCTGGGTGACTACGGCAGCGCGCTGATCAGGTTCGGCAAGGCGTCGCGTGGCGGTCCGCCGAAGCGGCGCTCGGTGCTGCTCGTCCCGGAGATGGACTGGATCATCGAGGTCCTTGACCACTGGATCCGAGAGGTGCGTCCGCGGTTCCAGCCGGGCGCGCATCCGGCGTTGTGGGTGACCGAGCGGCGAGGCCGGCTGTCGGGCCGGTCACTGAACGAGGCGTTCGTGGAAGCGCGCGACGCGGCCGGCCTGGACGATCAGCTCGATCTGCACTGCCTACGGCATTCCTACGTGACGCACCTGGTCGAGTTCGGCTATCCGGCCCGGTTCGTCCAAGAGCAGGTCGGGCACAGCCACGCCTCGACCACAGCGATCTACACCGGGGTGTCGAACGAGTACCGCAACAAGCTGCTCGAGCGCGCGATGCGCTCGATCCTGGGTTCGAGTTGGGACGTCAGCACGGACCGGGTCACCGATCCGGGTGGGGAGAAACTGCTGTGATCAAGAAGATGGGGTTCCAGTGGCGGTTGCGCCAGCTGATGGCCGACCACGAGCTGTTTCAGACCTCCGACCTGGTGCCGTTGCTGGCCGAACGGGGAATCCGGCTGTCCAGGGAGCAGGTGTTCCGGCTGGTCACCCAGCCACCGCAACGGCTCAGCATGGACACCCTGGTGGCGTTGTGTGACATCCTCGGCTGCTCCCCCAACGACCTGATCCGGCCTGAGGTCGTCAACGAGCAGGTCCGCAAGGTCGGTGGCGGGCGGGGGACGTCGGCCGCGCTGCCGCCCAGTCCTGTCCGGGCTGTGATCCGGCGCCCCGGTGAGTCGCGCGGGTGAGCCGTTGGGCAGATACCCAGCTCGCCCGCGACCGGGCACGAGATCTGGCCGAAGCCAGGGCACGCGTGATCGCCCGGATCATCGCCGCGACCGGTGCGCTGCTGACAGCGGCAGTTGCCGAGGAGCTGGCGCGGAAGGCGAAGTGCTTCGGGCCGATGACGGTCCGGCGCCTCGATGAGCATTTGGCCGAATCGCCGGAGGCCTTCACTGCGCCGACCCCGATGGCGCCAGCGGGATTGCCGCGGCTGCTCCATGCGATCGCGGATGCCGGCTTCGGTGACCGGATCACTTTGCTGGACTGCGTCTCCTGCGGTGAGCCGAAGAGGTCGCTGCGGCGGGTGACTCCTGCTGGCCTGGCTTGCGACTGGTGCTCGACCAAGACTGCACTGCGGACCTGCAGCCGCTGCGGAAACCCGGGTTTGATCGTGACCCGGCGACGGGCCGATGGCTCGATCTGCCGATCCTGCTACCGGGCCGATCCGGAGTTCCTGGTGGCGTGTGCGGCGTGCGGCCGGCGCCGCCCCCGGCAGCGTCGCATGCCGGATGGCTCGATCCTGTGCGTCTCGTGCGCGCCGATCCCGATTCATCAATGTGCCGGATGCGACCAGCTCCGCCCGGCCGCCGAACGCAGCGACCTCGGCCCACTGTGCGCGGTCTGCTGGCGCAACCCACCACGCCCCTGCGGGGTCTGCTCCCGACCAGGCAGGATCACCGTCACCGCCTCGGCCGGCGCGCCGGACGTCTGCATCCGCTGCTACCGGCTCCCGGCAACCTGCGCTGGCTGCGGCCGGATCCGGACCGGGAACAAGCACCGCAGCGACGACTTCTACTGCGCGGCCTGCTGGCCACGGGTGCCGCGGCCCTGCGATGACTGCTCGGCCGAGCGGCCCATCAGGGTGATCTGGCCGATCGGGCAGCTCTGCGCGACCTGCTACACCCGCCGGTCCCGCAACCCCCGCCCCTGCTCGGACTGCGGCCGGATCAACGTGCTGGTCGCCCGCTCTACGACCAGCTCCGCAGACATCTGCGGGCCTTGCGCCGGCACCAGCCTCGACTTCACCTGCTCGCGCTGCAACCACCCAGGCGACCTCTTACGCGACAGCGTCTGTGCTCGCTGCATCGTCACCGAACGCGTCACCAGATTGCTCAGCACCAACTCCGGGGCTGTGCCGGAGCAGCTCGTGCCGCTGGCTGCAGCGCTCACTGGCACAGAACATCCCCGCTCGGTGCTGACCTGGTTGCACTACCACCCGTCAACGACGCTGCTGACCAGTTTGATTGCCGCCGGCACGGACCTGACCCACGCCCGTCTCGACCAGAAACCACAAGACACAGCGACCAGGCATCTGCGCCGAATGCTCACCAGCACCGGGATCCTGAACTACCGCGACGAGCACCTGGCCCAGCTCGAGCTCTGGACCCGAACCGAGCTGAACCAACTGCCCGAACCGCACCGCCGGATCCTGCGCCCGTACGCCGAATGGCACCTTCTGCGTCGCGCCCGACGCAATGCCCACCGCGGATCAGGGCCAGGCCATGTCACCTACGGAACCGTCGTGACCGCCCGAACCAGCATCACCACCGCGGCCGGTTTCATCGGCTGGCTCGACACCCACCAGGTCGACCTGCAGCACGCCACACAGAGCCATCTGGACTTGTGGGTCGATACCCACCCCACCAAGCACCGCGGTCTGGAGTCGTTCCTGCGCTGGGCGCTGGCCCGTCGTCTGACCAGCCTGCAGCTTCCTCGACGGCGCAGCGCCGTACCGACCCGGTTCCACAGCACCGCCGACCACCAGGCCCAACTGCACCGCTGCCTCACCGATTCGGCCCTCCCGAGCGACCTGCGCATCGCCGGTGCACTCATCCGCCTCTACGCGACCACCCTCACCCGGCTGATCCACCTCACCGCCGACCACTTCCACCGCGACGATCAGCACGCCTATCTAACCCTCCACCGGCACCCCGTGCTGCTCCCGCCGACCCTGGCCAGCCTGATCGAGAACCATCTCCGCACCTCCCAACCCAAATCGCTGCTCAGACACGTCGACCAGCCCACCACGCGCTACCTCCTGCCGGGTCACACACCAGGCATTCCCCGCAGCCAGCACGGCCTGGCCCAACGGCTTCGCGCTCACGCGCTCCCCAGCGCAGCCGCCCGCAACACCGCGCTGATCGAAGCGGTCACCGCCCTGCCCGCCACGATCATCAGCGACCTGTTCGGCATCCGCCCCCAAACCGCTCACAGCTGGGCCAACTACGCGCAAGACAGCTGGGCCGACTACCTCGCCGCCGATGAACACGAGCCGACCTGACCAGGCCATCGCCGCAGCTTTCGACGTTCAGCTCACTCCCTTCGCCATCTGGGCCAAGCAGCACTACATCTGAGGAATCTCGGCTCGCCGTCGTCGCGCAACCGGCGGCTGCGAACCGGGCTCAGACTGAGGGTTTGACCCCCGTCATCTCGGGAAACCGGCCAGCTGAACCAGGTTCTGAAGGAGGCGGCGGCGATGGGCGAGAGACCGGAAGCGATCGGGGATCTGCGGTTGGCGACGGTCGTGGTGAACGCGCTGGACATGGAGCGGGCAGCGGCGTTCTGGAGCCGGACGCTCGGATACGAGCTGGGCGACGAGATCGGCACCGGCGACCAGTTCGCGATGCTCGACGACCCGGCCGGGCGCGGGCCGTCGGTGCTGATCCAGCGCGCGGAAGACATCCCGCGGGAGGCCGCGCCGGTGCACATCGATCTCTACACCGCCGAGCGCGACCAGCACATCGAGCGGCTCCTGCAGTTCGGCGCGACCCGCGCCGACGACTGGACCTACCCCGACCACCACGACTTCATCGTCCTGCGCGACACGGAAGGCAACGAGTTCTGCGTGATCCACGTCGACTGAGTCGCGGGGTGATGATGGGTCGGTGAACTGGCTGAAACTGCGGGGCCTGCTGCTGGCGAATCTGCTGCTCTTCGCGCTGTTCTTCATCGGCGTCCTGCTCACCGGGCACGCGCACGAGAACGACGAGCTGATGGAGCATGGGCAGCCGACCCAGACGCTCGTCCAGTACGCCGGTTCGGCGTCGTTCGGCGAGACGGTGTTCGAGAACTGGGAGTCGGAGTTCCTGCAGATGGGCATGTACGTCCTGCTGACGGTCTTCCTGGTCCAGAAAGGTTCGTCGGAGTCCCGCCCGATCGGCAAGTCCGCGCCGCAGGACGAGGACCCGCGGGCGCACCGCGACGATCCCGGCGCACCCTGGCCGGTACGCTGTGGCTCGCCGCTGGTCCTCAAGCTGTACGAAAACTCCCTGGCGATCGCCTTCGGCCTCTGCTTCCTGCTGTCGATCTGGCTGCACGCCGTCACCGGTGCGCAGGCCTACAGCGAAGACCAGCAGCTCCACGGCGGCGAGGTCGTCCCCGCAGCGCAGTACCTCGGCACCTCCCAGTTCTGGTTCGAGTCCTTCCAGAACTGGCAGAGCGAGTTCCTCGCCGTCGCCGCGATCATCGGCGGCTCCATCTACCTGCGCCAACGCTCGTCGTCTCAGTCCAAACCGGTTCACGCCCCCAACTCTCAAACCGGAGATTGAGATGTACGACGGAGTGATCATCCTCAAGAGCCTGCGGGCCGGCCGCGACGTCGACCCCGAGGACTGGCCACCATCACCCCTATATCACCAGCAAGATCCGCCGGTTTGGCGACTGGAAGCTCGGCCTGACCCCGCCACCGCCGGCCGTCGCGGGCAGGCTTGACCTGACGCGCATGGGCTGACCGAAAGTGCCTGACGCCGTTGCCTGGATAGGTGAAGACTCTGGATACAGAATGGAAAGGGGTCCTGGATCGGTACGGGCATCTGTAGGGGGACGATTTGGAAGGCGGTCATTGATGATTCCCGAGCAGCGTCTGGCCTGCGCGATGGTGGACGTGGGAGACACCCTGGGCGACGAGTTCGACCTGATCGATCACCTACGTGGCTTGACCCGGCGCACCGTCGAGCTGATCGAGGCCGACGCGGCCGGCCTGGTGATGGCCGGTACAGCGATCAGCCGCAGTTGACCGCTCACACCACCGAACAGGCCCAGGCACTCGACCGGGCCGAGCTTCAGACCCGTCAGGGCCCAGGCCTGGAATGCCTGCACACCGGGCAGCCAATAGCCAACCTCGATCCCGAGGAAGTCAACGCTAGGTGGCCGTTGTTCGGCAGGGCTCTTGCCGCCTCGGAATTCGGTTCCGAGCACGCGGTGCCGCTGCGGCGGCGCGGTGAGGTTCTCGGCGCGATGACATTGCTGTGCCGCGACAGGCCCGCTCTGACTGCTGAGCAGTTGGCTGTCGGGCAGGCCCTGGCTGACGCGGCAACCATCGGGCTGCTGCAGCGCCGCGCGGTGCGCCAGCGCGAGGTCCTGGCCGTCCAGCTGCAGTCTGCGCTGGACAGCAGAGTTGTGATCGAGCAGGCCAAGGGCATCCTCGCCGCGCGATCCGACGGCGATGTCGAGACAGCGTTCACCGCGATGAGGGACCACGCCCGCCGTACCCGCCAGAAAATCCACCTGGTCGCCCAGGCCGTGATCGACGGAGACCTCACCTTGACGGGCCCCTGACCGCGTTGGACAGCTGAGCTGAGCCACGCCACCCCCCCCGGGGTCACGGAGGGAGTCCAGCCCCACCTCGTCCACGCGATCGCCTGCCTGAACTGCGGCGACAGCCCGCTGCTGACCGGTGAGCTCGCCGAGTTCGCCCGTGATGCCGATCTGCAGCAGCTGCCCGAGGGTCGTGATCGGTCAGCGCGCCGCGGCCGGGTGGCTGTGGGCGAGTACGTCGTACGGCGCCGGCCGGGTCTGCTGCCAGCCCGTCGGCCGAACCGCTGAAACGATGGCCGCTGGTGGCGTGCAGTGACTTGGCACCCCGGGGCGTGCTGGTGTCTATGATCGGGTTCAGAGGGGCGCGGGGTACGTGCTCAACGGACCGCGCCCCTCGACCCCAACCCCCCGCGGGGTCGTTCACAGTCGGCGCGAAATCGCCGGCAACTAGCGAAGGACCGGGCCGTCGGCCCGGTCCTTTCGCGCGCGTTGGTGGCTGGCGAATCAACTTTCTAGCGCGGCCGGGTGCCGGCAAGAGGGCTGTCACAGGCCGCCATATTGGGCAGCACCCGGCGGTAGCGGGTGTGTTGTGCCACGAGGTGGTGGCGACGCGCTTCCTTCTCGTTGGAGACGGGCCGCGGGTGAAAAAGACCCGGCTCTCGCACTGGCCGCAGTTGTTCACCGCGCGACCGTCTCAACGGTGATACCAGTGCCCAGGGTGGTCCGCTGCAATCAATTCATCAGGTGGTACTTGAGCGTGCGGATTCCGTCGCGTGGGTGAGGCGGCTGCGTGGGTTGCGTGGCCAGCCTGGGCCGGTCTCGCTGATGCCGGGACTGGCTTGGCCGGCGCGGACAGGATCAGATGCCTGCCTTGTTCGCGGCGATCAATGTGTTGGGGGCGATGGTTTGGTCGATCACGGCCTGGGCCACTAGGTGGATCTTCTGGTGGTGGCTGCGCGCGTAGTTCCTCATGACAGCAAACGCGGTGTCGACATCGATGGCGCAGCGCTGGGCGAGTGCTGCTTTGGCCTGCTCGATCACGATCCTGCTGTCCAGGGCGTACTGCAGTTGCTCGACGTGGACGTCGCGCTGGCGCAGAGCGCGGTGCTGGAGCAACCCGATCGTGGCGGCATCGGCCAGTGCCTGCCCGGCCTCCAGCTGTTCGGCGCTCAAGGCCAGCTGGTCACGGCACAGCAACGTCATCGCGCCGAGGACCTCGCCTCGCAGCCGCAGCGGCACGGCGTGCACGGAACAGAATTTTGAGGCCGCGAGGGCCTGGCTGTACAGCGGCCAACGCGCAGCGATCTCGTCTGAAGCGACATTGGCCACCTGCCGTCCGGTGGTGAGGCAACCCAGGCCCGGTCCCTGACTGGACCGCAGCCCGGCTCGGGCCAGCTCCAGAGCCCGGTTGGTGGTGTGGGCGGCCAGCTGGAGCCGGCCTTCCGGCCCGGCCATGACCAACCCGGCCGCCGCGACACCGACGAGCTTGCCGCTGCGCCGGGTCAGTGTGCGCAGATGGTCGGTCACATCAAACCCCTCGGCCAAGGTGTCCGCTAAATCGACCAATGTACGAGCAAGACCGTGCGTCAAGGCCACCGTCGATTGTCCTTTCACTTCACATATCCACCCGTCTGCGGTTGCTGCTGGCGGCGGCGGCCCTGGGTGTCGCCAGGCTGAGGCGAAGCTGAATGTCGGGCCCGACCCGGTCAGGCCGCGGCCGTGGCTGCAGTGAGTTGTGCCCGGAGCCGTTTCAGGGTGGCTTTCAGCAGCCGGGAGACCTGCATCTGGCTGCAGCCGATCACTTCCCCGATCTGGGCCTGGGTCTTGGTCTCGATAAACCGCAGCTGCAAGATCTGCCGCGACCGGTCATCGAGACCGTCGAGCAGCGGGGCGAGCTGGTTCAGGGTCTCGAACTGCTCCACGTCCCGGTCGGGCGGTGCCGAGACCGTACCGGCCAGGTCGATACTGTCGTCGTCGCCGGCAGGCCGGTCCAGCGACAGCACGTTGAAGCAGCCCTTCGCCGACCGCGCTTCCTCGATCTCGCGCACGGTGACGCCCAGACGGTCGGCGATCTCGGCCGTGGTGGGCAGGCGGTTCAGTTCCTGCTCCAGCAACGGCACCTTGGTCGCGATCGTTCCCTGAAGTTCTTGCAGCCGGCGCGGGATCCGCACTGTCCAGGCCGCGTCCCGGAAGTACCGTTTGATCTCGCCCCGGATCGTCGGGATGGCGTAGCCGATGAACGGCGTACCGGACTCGAGCCGGTACCCGCCGACGGCCTTGACCAGGGCCAGGCACGCGACCTGTTCCAGGTCGTCGGCCTCGGCGCCCCGGTTGCGGTAGCGGCGCGCGAGACCACGCGCGATCTCGATGTTCAGCTCAACGACCTCCTCCAGGAGACGCTGCCGCTCGCCGGGATCGGCCGTGGCGGCCCGCTGCTGCAGCAGCACCTGGGTCGCTGCCTCCCGCTGCGCTCGCTGCTGCGGGGTGGTGCAGTCGGTCGGGACTGGTTCGAGGGTGTTCAGGCTGGCAATCATGATGGGACCTCGCGACGCTGTCACGGGCGTGGCCACCGGGCTGGACCACGATCAGATCCAAACGCCCACCTGATACCCACCACCCGAAATCCCATGCACAGGTTTCGCCGAACCTATGCGCCACCGGGCGTGCCTCGCCGGTAGCCGGTGCTGTGAGGCACGCATCAGTTGTGCACAAGTTCAATCAGGCTCAAGGCGGGTACCAGCGGGCACAGCAGCTGTTTCGATGCGATTCAAGGAGCCAATGATGGGCAACACGACCGAGTCGGTCGACGTCGATGTCGACGTGACCACCGCCTACAACCAGTGGACCCAGTTCGAGTCGTTCCCGCAGTTCATGGACGGCGTCGACGAGATCAAGCAGCTCGACGACACCCACCTGCACTGGAAAACCAGCATCGGTGGCGTGACCCGGGAGTTCGACGCCACCATCACCGAACAGCACCCCGATGAGCGCGTCGCGTGGAAGTCCGACGACGGCACCAGCCATGCCGGTGTCATCACCTTCCACCGCCTCGGCGACCACCAGACCCGGGTCACCGCCCAGATCGACATCGATCCCGAAGGCCTGGCCGAAACCGTCGCCGACAAGACCGGCATCATCTCCCACCGGGTGAAGGCGGACCTGGCCCGGTTCAAGGAGTTCATCGAGGCCCGCGACGGCAACGAGACCGGTGCCTGGCGAGGCGACGTCAGCAACTGATCACCCGCCGCGGCCGGGCCTCGGCCCAGGCGTGACTGTCCACCGACAGCGACCCTGACAGCTGGTCGCTGCACTGGTCAGCGGTCGCCGTCGGTCGGCGGACTCCGCCGACGGTGACCGCCTCCTGTGGGCGGCCACCAACCGCCCCGAGCAGACGGAACATCTCGTGGGTTCAGCCAATGACTCCCAACCGAGGGGTACGGCCCCGGGTGCTACTGGTCTGAACAACCGGGGCCTGCAGGCAAGTACCCCGCGCGAGGCACCGGCCCGTAAACGCCCAGTACCCACGACCGGTGCCGGAAACAAGCGAGGCCCCGCGCGCCCTGACAGCACCCGAAACCCCACACCGCCTACATCGCCAGCAGCCTGGCCGGTGTTACGCCGACGGCGGCAACGACCTCGTCTCGATCACTTCCACGGCCACGTCTCGCAGCTTGCGATTGTTGTGCTGGGAATACCGCTTCAGCACCTCGAACGCCCGGTCCAGATCCACGTCGTAGCGCACCATCAAAATACCCATCGCCACCCCGATCAGTTTCCGGGCGTCGACCGCGCGCGCCAGCGTCTCCTCCTGCCGCGCCGTGGCCACAGCGATCGACGCATGCCGGGCCAGAATGTGCGCCACCGCGAACTCGTCATCGCCGAACGCCTCCGGCTGGGCGCTGTACAAACTCAGCACCCCGATCGTGCGCTCGCTCACTGCTAACGGCACCTGCAGCACCGACCGCACCCCATGGTCGGCCATCACCGCGCCCCACTCCGGCCAGCGAGCTTCTGCCGCGGCATCCCCGACCGCGATCACCCGCCGATCGCGCAACGCCTCGATCAGCGGCCCCACACCAGCAGCCAGCTCCGCCCGGGACAACTGGTCCACCACCACGTCACTGGCCGCACCAACCCCGACGTCGAGTTCCGGCCGGCCCGCTGTCGACAACACGACGGCGGCATGGTCACAAGCCACCGCGCCCACCGCGAAGTCAACGACCGTCTGGACGGTCTCCTCCACGCCCGACGCGTCATGCAAATCCATTGCCAGATCGGCGAACGTGAACGCGCTCGACGAGCTCACCTCACCCGCCCCGTCGTGCTCACCACCAGGATGTTCCATACCGGGTAGTTTGCACTGCCTCACCGGCCCACGCACAACATGCTCAACACCCGCCACCGGCCAGTCACAAGCGCGGCCGGTGATGGTTTCAGGGCAACGCTTGACGCGTGCGTTCGTGGAGCTGACCGACACGTGGGTGATGACATCGATGTGACGGCTGTTGGCCTTGAGGAGGCCGGTGCCCGGTGGCCGCCATCCGGCTTGGCGGTGGCGGGCTCGGATTTCTGCGCCCTGTACGCGGTGCCGCCGCGCCGGCGGGATCGGATGCTCGGAGCGATGACCTTGCTGTGCAGGGAACGGTCGGGGCTGCGAAGCTACGCGCGCTGCCACGGCCGAAAGCTCGACCTGATCGCCTGAGCGGTGGTCGACAAAACTCTGCCGGTCCCCGCCGTGCTCAGGCGAAAGTCTTGTGACATCCCTATGAGCCGCGCACGTAGCCGAGCTGCAGTGACGCGCCCGGGACCGGTGTGTGTCGTGGACTGCCCGTACGGTGGGAAGTGACCGTCGGTTTCTCGGATTCGCCAGCCAAGGTGCGCCATCTGCGGTGAACCACCCCTGCGGCCGCACCGAGGGCCGCGAAGGCAGGCGGTCCCTGTGGCCAACCCCTACGACGACAGCGACGGACTGCTGTCGTTCTTCGACTTCGGCCAGGCCCATCGGGAGTTCGTGAATTCCATTGCGCGAGGGATCTTGATCGAGCGCTACGAGATCAGCCCCGAACTGGCTGACCAGCTCCTCGAAACCCGTGCGGCCGCGGCAGGCATCCCGACGATCGAGGCGGCCTACCGGCTGGTCAGCACCGGTGTCCTGCCGCCGCAACAGCACCGGGACCCGGACAACTCAGGCCGGGCCTAGCTCGCGCCGCGACCAGCAGCCCGGGCGACGACATCGGCGACGATCCGGTCGGCGACGAGCTTGAGTTTGGTGTTGCTGTCTTGCGATGTCCGGACCAGGAACGCGAACGCCCGGTCGGGGTCGATTGTGTAGCGCTCCATCACGATCCCGACCGCTTGACCGATGTCGTTGCGGCTGATCAGAGCCTGGTTCATGGTCTCCTCGTGCCGGGCCCAGCCCATCGCGATCGCGACCATTCCGGCGAACAGCGCCCCCAGGGCACGGGTTTCGCTGTCGAGACTGTGCGGCTCATCGGCATAAAGGTTCAACGCTCCCCGGGCATGCGGCTCGGCGCTGAACTGGAACGCGATCTGCGCACCGAAACCCAACGCGGACGCTCCTGGCCCGTACTCCGGCCAACGCAGATCCGTGGCCAGATCGCCCGATTCGACCACCGGCTCGGACAACGCCGCCTCCAGGCATGGCCCCTCACCCAGCTTGTACTGCAACTGATCGGCCAGCACCACCCGCTCGTCGGTCGGAGCCAGCGTCTCGATCCTGCCATCGCGCGTCGTGACCGACAGGCTCGCCTGAGTGATGCCGGGAACAGTGTCGAGCACAGTAGCTAGGACCTGGTCGAGCGTCTTGTCCAGGTCCAGCGGAGCCGCGAGCGTGGCGGCCACCGCGGTCATCACCGCAGCCAGGTCGTCGGGAGAATCCGGGGTCATGCGGCAACTCCTCACGCTGCAGGTGATCTCGCCTTACTGTAGTGCGCCCGACGCGGTGCGCATGAAGACAGCGGCCAAGGTCACGAGGCCCGGAACTGCCGGGCCGAGCTGGCGGTCGCCGTGCTGCCCGTTGATCCTCAAGACCAGGTCGTCTCGGCCGAGGCCGGCGGGTCCGGGTAGGAACTCCGCTGGGATGCCCGCGCCGGATAGGTAGCCGCGTTGCTGCTCGAATTGGGCGGGGCTGGAACGGTTGGCGGTGAGCCAGGCCAAGAGCTGTCGGGCGACGTTGTGGTCAGTGCGGGCCTCGATCATCGGACTTCGGCGTGCGCGACGGCTTCCTGCTAGGCGGTGGGCGCCCGATCGGTCGTCGTCGTAGTCGTACTGGCGGCGGTGCGGCTGAATCGCGGATTCGAGCCGGGCCGCACGCGGTGTTCTCGCCCTTGGCGGCAAGGTCGAGCGCGGCGGCCGTGGCGCGCAGCATTCAGTGCTGCAGCTCCGGCTTCAAGTGTTTGTAGACCTGCCACATGTTCGACCCGCCACGCTCGGGCAGCCCCGTGGCGCCCCACGCCTTCCGAAGCGCGGCTCGGGCCTCGGTTCGGCGGGAGCTCAGCGCGAGGCTGACCTCGTCCAGCAGCGATCGCAGCAGCCGGAACCGGACCGCGGCGTGAACCTGCCGGCCCGGCAGATCCACGCAACCGGTGGTCAGTGTGGTGTGGCTGTAGCGCTTGAGCGTGGCCGGTGGTTCGGGCACCGTCCGCGGTGGCATGGGTCCGCATGTGGAGCGTGACTTGCTGGCGTTCTTCCAGGTAGCAGCCGTGCTCGCCGCAGCTCGCTTGCCGACGAGGGGTTGCTCGTGGTCATGCCGTACAGCACGGCCAGCCGGTCCAGCCACGACGACAACAACTCCAGCTGTCTCGGCGGCGGGTGCAGCGGGTGCAGCGGGTGCAGCGGGTCAGCTGTGGCTGGCCCCGGTTGGGGTGCGGAGTTCGCGGCCGACGTTGTGGAGGTGGCGCAGGCCTTGAGCGTAGGAGTCGATGATGCCGGTGGACAGGTACGGCATGCCGATGTGCTGGCAGTAGGCGCGGACCGCCCCTTGGGCGTGGCGAAGGTTCGCTCGCGGCATGTTCGGGAAGAGGTGGTGCTCGATCTGGTAGTTCAGGCCGCCCATCATCCAGTCGGTGACGGGGTGCCCGTTGACGTTGCGGGAGGTGCGGACCTGCTTTTCGAGATGACCCCAGTGGGTGTCAGCGTCGGGCATTTCCATGCCCTTGTGGTTCGGCGCGAAGACGCTGCCCAGATGTAACCCGAACAGGGCGTGGTGCAGAATCGCGAACACGATCGCCTTCTGCGGTGACATCACCAGCAGCAGCCCACCGAAGTACAGGGTCAGGTGCGCGGCGATCAGGCCGAGTTCGAGTGCAGCTTTGCGGCGCGGACGCCGGCCGAGCAGGTAGGTGATGCTGGAGACCTTGAGGGCGATGCCTTCGAGGGTGAGCAGCGGGAAGAAGATCCTCGCCTGGTGGCGGCTCAGCCAGCCGTGCAGGCCGGTGCGGCCCTCGGCCTGGTCCAGTGTCCACACCAAGACACCGGCGGCGACGTCAGGGTCCTTGTCGGTGTGGTTCGGGTTGGCGTGGTGGCGGTTGTGTTTGTCGTTCCACCAGCCGTAGCTCATCCCGAGCAGCAGGTTCGCGTGCAGCTGCCCGAGGAAGTCGTGCAGGCGCTGGGAGCGGCCGATCTGCTGGTGGCCGGCGTCGTGGCCGAAGAACGCAGCCCGGGTCGTGAAGAGCGCTGCGGGGACCGCGAGCAGCAGCACCAGCCAGGAGTTGCCGAGCAGGATCAGGCCGGCCACGACCGCGGCCAGGCACAACAGGTTCACCGCGATCGAGACCAGATAGGCGCCGGTGCGGCGCTTCAGCAGCCCGGAGTCCTTGATCTCGCGCAGCAGCGGCGCGAAGTCACTGCCTTTGGCTTTGGTGCGGGTGGTCGGTCGGTCGAGCAGGGTGCTGGTCGGTGCCATGAAAGAGGCATCCCTTTGTACTGGAGGGGCCCGGGCGGGAAACACAGGCCGGTGAGCGGCGCGGCCGATGCCGTCGTACGGCACATCAGGATCCGTCGCCCTGCAGAATCCAACGCTTGCAGGCGACCTCGTATTCCCCGCCGAGCAGGGCTGGATGCCGTCAGGTCATCGGGCTGGCTGCGCCGTAGGTGATCATGGAGACCGCAATGTAGTGGGCGATGAACGCGGCCACGGTGCAGGCGTGGAAGATCTCGTGAAACCCGAACCAGCGCGATGACGGGTTCGGTCGTTTCAGGCCGTACACCACCGCGCCGGCCGAGTAAAGCAGCCCACCAGCCGCGAGCAGCACGACCACCGCGAAGCCGGCCTGACGGTGGAATTCGGGCATCCAGAACACCGCGACCCACCCCAGAGCCAGGTAGATCGGGGTGTAGAGCCACCGCGGCGCGGTGACCCAGAACACCCGGAACAACACCCCCAGCACGGCTCCGCCCCAGGCCGCGCTCAGCAGCGCCACCCGGTCAGTCCCACGGAGCACAAGCACCCCGAACGGGGTGTAGGTGCCGGCGATCATCACAAAGATGTTCGAATGATCCAGCCGCCGCAGCATCGCCGTGGCTTGAGTGCTCCAGCGGCCGCGGTGATAGAGCGCGGAGACACCGAACAGAAGCGACGACGCGATGGTGAAGACGACCGCAGCGATTCGTGCGGTCGTCGACGGCGCGAGCGCCATCAGCACCACCCCGGCCGCCGCCGCGAGCGGGAAGGTGCCGGCGTGGAGCCAGCCCCGCAGGTGGGGTTTCAGCGGGGCCACAGCGTCGCTGATCTGGTCGGTGAGATCCCGCTGCTGTGGCATCCGCGGCCGCTCCCTTCTCGGCGTGCTGAAGTGATCACCGGTCCCGGTGCCAAGATGCGCAAAGCAGAATCTGGCCAGCCGGTCACAACGGCCCGGCGCGAACCAACCCGCCGGGAAAGCTGGCCGCCATGATCGACCGGTGCCCCGTCCAGTCAACTTCACACGACCATCGCCGGGCGGCCCGCCCTTCGCCGCGACGCGATCATGAACGCCCGGCCACCGTCGACGTTGAACCTTCGGCCATCAGGCTTCCGTCACACGTCGGGGCCGACTGTCCCCTCCTGCGTTCACCGTCGCAAGCCAGTTGGTGCTGATCACCTGCGGCGGTCCCTTACACGCCAGGACGCGATACGCCGAGAACGTCGTCGTCACCGCTGTGCCTGCGTGAGGTCTGTGCGGCACAGCGAAAGGTTCCTGTGTTGCACTCTGCGAGGCTGGGCTGATCGGATTTCGGGTCGGATGGCCGGTGGGCGGCGACCCAGCCTTCGTGCCGGCCGTACGACACCGCACGCGGCCATCCGACACTGTCGGCCCGGTGCCCATCAGAACGCTGGCGAAGCAGGAACCCTGCCACCGGATGCCAGCTACGTGCGCGTGACCAGCCGGTCGACAGGTGGTCAGGGTTGCTGGAGAGCGGCGGTGGCGGGGCCGTCGAGGATGTCGCCGTCAGGGGTGAACCGGGAGCCGTGACACGAGCAGTCCCAGCTGGTGTCGGAGCGGTTCCACATCAACGCGCAGCCCAGGTGAGTGCAGACCGGTTTCACCATATGGAGTTGACCGGCCGGGTCGCGGTACGCACCGACCAGCTGGCCATCGTGCTCAAGCAGGCCACCGTCGCCGGGTTCGAGGTGGTCTGTGCCGCCGGTGATGCGTTTCAGGTGGCCGGTGGCGAAGTCTTTCCCCACACTGAGGTTGTCTTTGATCAGGGTCGCGACCGCGGCAGGTCCGCCGATCCGGGCCGCGGTGTAGAGGTCGGTGTAGCGGTCGTCGCGGCCGGCGATCAGGTCGGACAGGACGCCCGCGGCGACGGTGCCTTGGGTAAGGCCCCATTTGTTCATGCCAGTGGCCACCAGGATCCGGTCGCTGCCGGGCGTGGCGCCAACGTAGGGCAACAGGTCGGGGGTTGCGTAGTCGTGCGCCGACCACGCGTACTCGACAGTGATGTCGTGGGTGTTCCAGGTCGATCGAGCCCAGTCGAGCAGCGCCTGGTAGTTGTCGGCGGTATCGGCACGCCCATCACGATCGGTATCGCCCGGGCTGGTGGTCTGGGAGCCGGCGCCGACGATGATGAGACCGGTGGGTCCACCACCAGGCCAGGGCCTCGTCGAGCGAACCGGATCATCGGTACTGATCGCCATCCCCGCCGGCACCAGCATGGGCAACCGGACCGCGATACCCGCAGAGCGGCGAGGTTTGATACGGGCGAAGAATCCACCGGTAGTACCCAGCGGCGACAAGGTCGCCATCACCACGTGCCCAGCGGTCAGGACTGCCCCAGCCGCGGTGGTCACCGTTACGGTGCCGTCCTGAGTGGTGACATCGACGGCGCGACTGTGGTCGAAGATCCGGCCGCCCCGCTCGACGAACGCCCGGGCCAGACCGGCCAGATACTGCGCGGGATGCAGCTGCAGCTGTTCGGCAAACCTGACCGCAGCCACCACTCCCGGTAGCCCGACCTCGCCGGGATCGGCCAGCTCGGCGGGAAGCCCGAGCTCGGCGGCGGCCGTTGCCTCGAGCTGCAGGAACTCGTGCTGGCCGGGATCGGTGCTGTAAACGAAGGCCGACGCCGGCTCAGCTTCGCAATCGATGCCGAGCGTGTCGACCAGATCACGGACCTGGCTGATCGCGGCCTGATTCGCCGCGGCATACCCGGCCGCGGCGTCGCGGCCGTGCCGATCGACGAGCTCGGTGTAGATCGCGCCGTGCTGCGAGGTAACCTTGCCAGTCGTGTGGCCGCTCGTGCGCGCCCCGACGTGGAGCGCCTCGACCACGATGACATCGGCACCGTCGTCGGCCAGCAGCAACGCCGTGGTCAAGCCGATGACTCCGCCGCCAATCACCACCACGTCCGCGCTCAACTCGCCGACCGCTGACTCGAACCGCGGCATGGTCGCTGTAGCCAGCCAGACACTGCCCCTGTTCACCAACCTCCCCCCGCCCGGATCGATGAACCGACGTGCACGCGCGATGAGATGACACAAGCCAAGTAGTTCATGCCCAACCCGGTACCCTCACCGCCCTCTAGCGACGCGGAGCCTAGGAGGGTTCGGAGTCATCGAATAGTGCAGCAACCAAATAGCGTCCATCCACCAGTTGACGTCGCCCACCCCGACGATCCCGCCGTACGGTGGGACGGGCACAGCACCGAGGAGAAGTACGCCCGGCTGCGCCGGCTGACCGCTGAGGAGAGCGCGCGGTGACCGCGATCAGCCAGACGCTGGTAATCGCCTCGCTCAGCGTGCTGCCAGGCACCGCAGCGCGGCCGCTCGCGCAGCGCCTGGCCGACGCGCTCACGCTGTCACCGACGCCAGCCGCCGCACTCATCGCTCCGATCGACATCCCGCCGCACATCGCGGGCCAGGTCCGGACGTTCGCCGAGTCCCACGAGCTGGCCGAGGCCGCGGCCGACTTCGTCGTACTGGTCGCCCGGATCTACCAGCCCGCGGTCCACGCCGCTGCAGATCCGCTCGAGACTGCGGTCGCGATCCGGGAGTTGTGGCAGCAGCACGTCGCCGGACCCGAAACCGGCCTGGTGGGAGTCACGATGGTCCCGCCGATCGATCCGGACCGCTGGCTGTACGCCGTCCGGCAAACTCCGTGGATCGTCGAGACCAGCAGCGATCCGTCCGGCTTACTACCGGACTGATCGACCAGCGCCGAACCGCAAATCTACTGTTCCAGCAGCAGGGGAACCGCTTCGGTCAGGTCTGGGTCGAGCACGTTGATGGTCCTTCGGAGAGATCAGTGGTCTTCGGCTTCGATCGTCCGGTCGGCGTAGTTCTTGGTGAGGGCGTCGCGGACGAGTTGTACGGCGGTGTCGGCGTAGGGTGGGGCGAAGTCCATCGGGTGGCGGCGGTTCGGTGCTCGGCGAGGTATCGGCTGGTGTGGACCTCGCCATACAGCGTGAGCCCGTGGGCGTGGCAGATTCTGTCGACGAACGCGAAGAGCTCCTCGACGTCGGTTTGCTGGTGAGCTGAGAGGCCGTGCAGCAGGACCAGGCGCCGTCGGCCGGCGGCCGCGTGCTCGGCCTCCCCGACGACCAGTTCGGCGTCAAGCCACTGCTCGGTCAAGGCCAGCTGTGCACGGACTTGCTGGTCTGCGAGTTGCTCTCGCAGCTCCCAATCGGTGGGAAGCAGGCGGGGTTCGTAGTCGTCCGGCAGCGGGCTGGTGAAAGGGAGAAGGGCGGTGTAGCAGCGAGCACAGACCGGCAGCGGGCCGGTGCGGTGCCAGGAAACTCGGGGCCGAGGATCTGGACCAGCCGTCCTGATGCGGCCGCGGCAAGGCAGCCGATGCCTCCCTCGTCGTGGGGGTGGCCGCCGTGGTAGAGACGGCAGGCACAGCGACAGCCACCAGGTCAGGGCTCCCATCGTCAGCTGAAGCACCGGCCAGCGGTGATCGTCCTGATCGCTCGCATCCACCAGTCTCGCCCGGTCACCGCCGGCTTGTCAGCCTCCACCAACGGGGTGGTCGCGCCGTGGTGTGTCACCTTCACCCCAGCATGGACAGTCCGTGTCGTCTGACGGGTAGCGCCAGCTCGGTCAGCTCTCCGTCGTCGGCGAAGCGCAGGAACCGGACGGCCGCGGCGAGGGTCGCGATGCGACCGGCGGGTGTGTCGAGGAACTCCGCGAGCGCGCGGTGGATCAGGCCGGCGACGTCAGGGCGGTTCAGGGTCGCGCACAGCAGGGTGGCGGCATCGTACCCGGCTGGTGCCCGGCCCCAGGTCTCCCAGTCGAGGAAGAACAGCCGGGGCGTGGTCAGGTTCCCCCAGTGCAGATCGCAGTGCGCGGTTGTCCAGGGCACGGCCGCGACGTCGACGTCGGCACCGAAGAAGGCGCGGATCCCGTCGTTGACCGACTCCGCGTCGAGACCGCCGGCCGGAACAGGATGAACAGCCAGTGCGTGCAATCCGCCGCGCAGCTCGGCCAGCCACTGCTCCGACGGTGCCGCTCCGGCGGGCAGCGTCATCCCGGACGAGATCGCCGGATCAGGGATGTAGGTGCTGATCTCGCCGCGGATCTGGCGCCCGTTGTCGTCCCATTCCTGCCACCGTTTCACTCGCGGCTTGGGGACGTCGTTGATCGCGTTAGCGGTCAGGTTGCCGTCCAGGTAGTTGCCTTGTCCCCACTCGGGGTCGGCGTAGACGACGCGCAGCCAGGCGTCGTTGCCGTCGGCATCGCGGACGTGGCAGCCGACCGAGTGCAGCCGTCCGGTGTGGACGGGATCGCTGAGGCGTTCCACGCCGAAGTTGCCGGCGGCCCATTCGAGGTGGCCTTCCATCCAGGCCTTTCGCTGCTGGTCCAGGTCGGTCATCGGTCGCTGCTGTCGGGGTAGTGCAGGTCGAGCTCGGACACGAGCGCCTCGGCGAGTTCCAGGCGCTGGACGCGGTCGATCAGTGCACCGTTCAGGTGGCCGGCGCCGCGGATGGTCGACAGGTCGGTGCTGCGGAAGTCGAAGCCGGTGTAGGTGCCGCCGTCGAACTCGACGTTGTCGAGCGTGCAGCGCGCCATGTGCCCGCCCGCGAACTCGGTCCGGCGGAAGGTGACCTCTTTGAATCGGGTGTCGACGAAGACGGCCGGTGTGCTGGTGTGGATCGTGTCGAAGGTCGCGTACTCGATGCGGCAGTTGTCGAACACGACGTTGGCCCACTTGTTGTCGACGAAGTTGGCGCCCAGGAGCTTGCAGCCGCGAAAGACCACCCGGTTCAGGGAGCAGTCGATCCAGTCGCTCGAGCTCAGCTGGCAGTCGACGATCAGCACCGACTGAGCGGTGACCGCGTCGAAGGTGGCGCGGTCGGCGACGAGTTTCGACATCCGGCCGCCGAGCAGCGTCTGGTCGGCGACCGCGAGATCGCGGACGTGGCGCGGCCCGTAGTCGAAGTCGCTCAACGTGGCATCGCCACTCACACCGCCGTCCAGGTCGTCGACCTGGTGCAGCTCGGCCAGGTCGACGTGCGGCTTCACGACCTGCGCTCGCCCGTACTGCTCGGTGTCCATCCCTGCCCGATCCGTCAGCGTGCGCCTCGTCAGCTGGCTAGTTCTTCTTGGTGAAGTAGACCCGCTTCTTCTTGAACGGCTTCGGTTTCTGAGCCCAGTTGTCCCAGCTCGGCTTGTTGTTCCACCCCACCAGTGTGCGGTCGGGCGGTTCGTGGTTGGGGGCCGACTCGCGCCGGGCGGTGATCATGTCGGCGACCTGGCCGTCGGTGGCCGTGGCCAGCTGCTCAAGAATGGTCATCGTGCGAGGCTCCTTCCGGAGTGGATGTCGTGGAGTGCGAGCACGATGGCTTGGGTCGAGGTCCGGCAGTGCTCGGTCTCGGTGGCCAGGAAGGTCCCGTGCTCGAAGAACCGGTTCGCGGCGTGGGCGCCTTGGCAGTGAGCGAAGAAGTCGCAGCTGGTCTTGCAGCGCCGGACCCCTTCCCCGAACTCGGCCACGTAGGCCAGTTCGCCGGCCCGGTTGATGATGCCGGGCAGGGAGTCGGTCAGGACGTTCCCGGCGACGAAGTCGTGGTACTTGTCGCTGCGAGCACCGAGCAGCTCAGGCGACAACAGCACGACGTCGCCGTTCCAGCCGATCGTCGGGATCGGGTCGTGCTGCACGTCCGCGGCGCGCGCAGCTGGCGATCGGGCGAGGTACTCCAGCAGGTGCTCCACCTCGCGCACCTGCAGGCCGGGGTTCGCGGCCGTCCACGCGAAGACGTCGCGCCAGAACCGGCGTGCCTGCTCGACGGTCGGTGTGCCGGCGTGGGTGTTCACCCCCTCCTTCTCCTCGAGATTGATACCGACGTACGCGCATCCCAGTTCCACGAGGAAGTCCAGGATCTCGACGGCGTGGCCGCTGCTGGCCTGGTCGACGACGGCGATAACGGTGAAGTCCATGCCGTGCCGCCGCAGCTCGGAGATCCCGTCGACGATCCGGGCGAACGCCGGGCGGCCGCGCCAGTCGACCCGGTTCGCCGACATCTGCGGTGGCCCGTCGATGCTGAGACCGACCGACACATCGAACTCCTTGAACAGCTCGCACCACTCGCCGGTGATCAGCGTCGCGTTGGTCTGGATCACGTGCGCGATCCGGCCGGCGAGGCGCAGCGGCTCGAAGGGTGCGAAGAGCTCCCGGGCGGCCGCGGGCCCAAGGGCCAACGGTTCCCCGCCGTGCCACACGACCTCGAGCGTGCCCGACGACGGCCAGTCGTCCGGAATGCCCCCTGCGATCGCTTGCGCGACCTCAGGGGTCATGTCGCGTTTCAGCCGCCGATCGGGCAGATAGCAGTACAAGCAGTCGAGGTTGCACAGTGTCGTCGGCTGCAGGATGAGCGCGGTCGGCTCAGGCGCCAGCCACGACCAACGCAGAGAAGGCTCATCTGCCGCGACCATTTCAGCAACCTCCACCGCTGCGTCGTCATCAGTCACGCACTCAGTGTGATCGGGCCCGCCGACACTTTCCAGCACGATCGCAACGACGGTCACGGCTCCCACGCAGCCGCACCGGAGAAGGTGGGCCTGTTCAGCGCGGCAGGTTCGCGAGGAGGAACTGGGTTAGCCAGGGCGGCAGCGGTGCCACGGGTGCGTCGTGGTCGACCCGGTACATCTGGTCACGGTAGAGGGATCCGGGGGCGATGAGGTAGCCGCCGTTTCGCTGGCCGGGGCCGCGGATGTCGATTCCGGCGCCGAGTGTGCTGCGGCCGGAGGTGCTGGCGATCGGCTGGCCGGCAGCTTGGAAGTACAGGTGCTGCCCGGCGGGTGTGGTGACGGTGAAGGTGTCTGGCCAGGCGGCGTCGTGGGCGGTGCAGGCGGCCGCGAAGGCCTCGGCGCCGTCGGGCCGGCCGGGGTGCTGGTCGAGGTCCAGGCCGACGACGTCGCTGGCGCGGCAGCCGACTCCGAGATTGCCCGCGGCGGCCAGGCGAACGATCTCGTCGGTGTCGGTGGTGCAGGCGTTCTGCCAGCCCGGTGCCGGGATCCGGGCGCCGGGCGGGATCCCGAACATCGCGAGGCCTCGCGCGGCCGCGGTCAGCGCGGCGTCTACGCGGTCTGCTCGGCTGGACACACGCACTCCCCGTACGGATCGCCGCCGCCGCACTCGGGGCAGGCCTCCGGGTCCTCGGCGGGATCGGGCTCGTTGACCTGACCGTAGAAGTCGGTCCAGCCTTCCGCGCGGTGACCGTCGCACAGCAGCCCGCCGAGCGCGTAACCGCCACAGACCCGGCAGACCCCGTCGCCCGCCGGGTGTTCAGGCGCGTCGAAGTCGGTGAACGACGGGTGCCGTACGCCGGTGAAGATCGCGAGACCGCCGGTGGCGCCCGCTTCGCCCCACGGAATGTCGGGGAGCTCGACCGAAGTGGTGAAGTCCTCGCCGCACGCGCCGCACTGGTAGGTGTCTTCCCACACGATCGGCGTGAACATGCTGCCCGGGTAGCGGTCGAGGTGGATCAGCCGGTTAGCGACCTCCGGATCCATGGAGCGCTCGTCGTCGCTGGTGACGCAGTCCGGGCAGGTGCGGCCGTGGAGGCACGGGCCGCTGCAGCGGCAGGGCCGACCGGGGTGCACCGGCCGCCAGGTCGCTTCGGCGCGGGCACGGTCTCGCGGCGTCGCTGCCGCGGGCAGCTTCCGCCATCCCAGCTCTTCGGGCTGCACGCCGGTCTCGTCCGGGTACGGCGCGAGAAGCACAGGATCGATGCCGGGGGCACCCTGACGGGTGGCGTCGACGGCGCGGGCGGCGGCACTGTAGGGCTGGCCGGTGGCGGCCATCCGGGTACGGATCTCGTTCTTGCGGGCCCTGGTGCTGGTCAACGTGACATCCCCTTCGAGCGCGACGGAACGCCCCACATTCGTTCCGCTCGAGGTGACGGTTCACGGTCGACGGCGAAGTTCCACGCGAGTCGGTGACCCTTGTCCTCGGACGCGGTGACCGCTGCGATGTGGGCGCAGGTGGTGGTTCCGCTCGGAGACCGGCCGGCGTGTACGGCCAGGATCAACCATAGCGTCGGGCGCCGACAGTTCGGCGCCCTCGGGTCATTCCAGACTCCATCTGACGCCCTCAGTTGCTGGCCGAAGCGGCGAGGACTACCTGGTTAGCCGGACTTTCAGCCCACGGGGTTGGTCGTGCCGGGAGGATCGAACCAGCCGGGTTCTTTCATCTCGTCGTTGTGGGACTCGGCGGGGGCGAGTTGGTCGCGCAGTTCGGTGAGGGTGTCGATCATGTCGGCGAGTTGCTCGGCCTCGTCCGGGACGTGGCGCTTCACGGGATCGTCGTCGTGCTGGATCTTGGCCAGTTCCTGGAGCCTTGTGCCGATCCGCCGGTAGTGCTGCGCGCGGGGGTAGATCGCGTCCAGCCAGGCCTGGCGCCATCGGACGACCGCGAGATAGACGTCGGGGGCCTTGTCGCGTTCGGCCCGCGCGTCGCTGGCCCGGAGTCGCTCGACCTCGGCCTGCCACCAGGTGTATTCGGCGTCGGCGTCGAGGCCTTGGGGCGGGTCGCTGAGCCCGAACGCTTCTAGTGCGGCGTGCGCGCGGTGGACCTGCAGGTTGGCCACTGCAGCGGGCCAGCGCCTCGGGTCGGCCAAGGAAACCTTGACTTGGTCGATGTCGCCCTGGGTGACGGCTCTGCGGGCGGTCGAGTAGGTCAGGCCGCCGGCCTCGGCCAGCACCTCCCAGGTGTAGTCGGGGCGCTGACCGGTGAAGTGCCGGCCGTAGGCGATCAACTGACGGATCAAAGCGTCGGCGCCATCACGGGTCGCCGCATTGGTGCGCAGCGCGATCAGCAGCGGGTCCTCTCCCGTCGCGGCGACAGCAGCCTCCAGCTCCGCGGCGTACTGCTGCCGCTGCCGGATCCGCTGACTGGTCACCTCCGTGAAGGCCTCGGGCGGGTCGACCTCGCCGTGGCGCGGCAAGGATGGACGATCATCGCCAGCTCGGCGACGAGCTCACTTTGCGGCATTCAGCCAGTATGAACATCGCTAGCCGTTTTGACTACGTCGATTTGTCTGTCTCCAGCTATCATTGTGAATCTCAATCACAATGAATGGAGGGGCCGGGGTGGCTCAGGGCAAGGGCCCGGCGATGCGGAGGCTGGCGGTTCGGGTCGTGGAGCGGGCGGGGGTTCGTGTCGAGGCCGACTACCGCAGCGAGGGCCGCTCGACGAAGTGGTATCTGACGTGGGCCAACGGCCCCACGGTCGACGTGATGCGCGGGCATGTGCGGGCTGCGGGCAGGTCTGTGGCTGGGGTAGACGTGGCCGGCGTCGGCTACGACCGTAACTACAGCGATCGCTATCTCGTGGCGGCGTGGCTTCGGCGGGCCGATCGTGACGGCCGGATCGACGGCAGCCGCTGGTCGGCCGACAGGGACTTTCAGTCGACCAGTTTCCCCTCCGACCTGGCCGACGATGATCCGTTGTGGGAGGTGGTGGACTACGCCTTCGATCGCTGCGGTGGTCCCAGCAGCTACGCCGACCGGGTCATCGACCACGTGGCCGGGCTCGGCCTGCGCGGGCTCCGGATCGAGCACTGGCTCGATCAGCCCGACGGTCTCGACCCTGACAGCGCCCGGCGCCGGGTGGCGCCGCTGCTGGCGGTCAGCGGGATCTCCGAGCGGACCCAGCAAAGCCTTCACGGTGTCATCGACAGCATCATGCGCGACCTGGCGGGCAACGGCCCACGCAGCAACGATCCCCGCGTGCTGCTCCTGGTCGCCGAAGTCGCTCGGTCCGCGCTGCTGCAGCCCGTCGACGACCTGCAACGCCGGCACGCTCTGCACTGCGTCGCCTCCGGTACACCGCTGTCCACGGCGAGCGTCCAGCTCGGGAAGTCGCCCTCCACGCTGATCAAGCGCTGGAACCCGGCCGAGTTCAATGACGACCTCGCCCCGATCGCCTGGCTGCGGCAGCACTCCGAACCGTGGGTCCAGGCGTGCACCGATGCGGCCGCGGAGACGCGTACGAACCGCGATCTCGCTACCGACCGCGAGGTGCGGGCGCTCGTGTCCTCGCTCGAGCTGTCCGTCCATGCCGGCGGATCCAGCTGGCAGCAACTGCTCGGCTCGCCGGACATCGCGCGCAAGCTCCTGGCCGCGGTGCACGAGAGCTTCGCCCAGTTGCGACGCGACCGGCTGCGTTACCAATTGAACGGTGACCACGCTGACGAACTGGCTCTCGGCCCTGCGCTACAGCGGTTGGCCGACCTGCTGACCCAGTACGACGCTGCACCGCCTGTACGTCGCCGCGGCGGCTCGCGTCGCGTACCTAGGCATCACGACTGACCCCGGGAGCCCTGCCGGCCTGGCCTGTTGGTTCGGCTCGGCCTTGGTTGGTGATCATCGCCTCGGCTTCGTCCCGGGGGTTGTCGTCGCGGCGCAGCAGCAGCCTGCCGAGCTGTCCTCCTCGGGTGAGGTGGTGAAGGTGCTGGGCGTAGTCGCGGACTGCGGCCAGGTTCGGACCGGCCGGTTCCCGGATCGACTGAAGACCGGGGCCGAGCTGGACTGTGTTGCGGCGACGCCGTGTCGGTCTGGGGCCTTGGTGTGCTGCGGTGTAGGCGGTGGTGATGTTGCGGTCGACGCCGGCTAGTCCGGTGCTGGGTCGGGCCCGGTCGGCGAGGTGGTCGTCGCTGGTCAGCTGTGCTGGTGGTTCGTGGAGGCTGTCGCGTGGGTCGGTGCCGTTGGCAACGGCGTTGGTGACGGCGGTTGTGACGGCGGCGTACCGGGCGATGGCGGTCCGGTAGAGCTCAAGCACCAGTTCGTGGTGGCGGGCGAGTTCGTCTTGGGCTGTCTGGTCGAGCTGGTGGAGCTGTTGGCGCAGCCGCTTCGCTTCGGTTTGCTCGGGGGTCGGGTTGGCGCCGGGTGCCCGGACTGGTTCGAGGGTGCGGCGGCGCTGGTCGATGCCGTGGAGGTCGGTCTCGAGGGCGTGGACCGCGTCGGCTAGACGCTGTAGGTGGTGCTCGGCCTCGGCCGGCCAGTCCGGTACGGCGGCTGGGTCGGGGTGCGGGGCGTCGATGCCCGGGTAGAGCTTGGCGTAGGCGTGCCAGTGGTCGCGGTAGTGCGCGAGTCCGGCGGCGGTGAGCCGGATCGTGGTCCGCAGACTTCGCTTGTCGTCGAGGCTGATCAGTGCTGGGTCGCGTTCGGACAGGGCCTGCCAGGCGCCGCTCACCATCCGTTCGAGGCCTTGGTCGCCCGCTTGGCGGACGGCGGCCAGCATCGACCAGACCGCCTTGGTGACCTGACCCGTGGCTCGGGTGCGCCGGGGGGCGGTGTCGTTGGCGCCACCGGCCCGCGCGGCCGCGCGTCCCGTGCGGGTGAGCTTCATCCACAACCGGTGCCCGATCCCGACCTCGGTGTAGCGGGTCTCGATCAGGCCTCGCTCGACCAGAACGGCGATCGTGGCACCGGCGCCTTGATCCCACACCTTGGCGTGGCGCAGCGCGCTCTGCAGTTCCCCGTTGCGATCAGCGAGCTGGAAGTTGACCAGGCCGTACTCGAGCCAGCGCCACACCGACGCCGGCTGGCTGTCGCGCTGACCTTTGACCCACGACGCACTGTTGGCGTCCTCGGCTTGCTGGTCGTGCTCGTAGATCACCAGCAGCCAGGTTTGTTGCCGCTCGTTCAGCGCCTCGAACGTCGCCAGCGCCTTCTGCGCCGCGCTCACGTTGGCCTTACTCCTCTGTTCGGCTGCCGGCGTCATGAGCTGCTCGCTTCGTCGCGCCCGGCGATTGAGCGGAGCGTGGGTGCCGGGTAGTCCGTCAGGCCGAGCGCGCCGTAGGCGGCCCGGTCGAGGTGCAGCTGCCGCTGAGCGGCCTGGTCGCGGCAGGTCGTGGTGTCGGTGGAGCACACCAGGATCTGGTCGCCGGGCGCCACGGTGAGGATCTCCAGGTCGCTCCACCGTCCCGACAGCGGTTCGGTGCCCCACCGGCGCCGGTCGCACAGCCTGCACACCGGCAGGTCCGTGGCGTGCTGCCAGAGCAGGGCGTGGCGGGCTTCGGTGTCGCTGGGGTACGGCGCGGTGGTGTAGCCGCACGTGCAGCAGGCCCGGCGCGCCGAGCCGGCCAGCACGTAACCGTCGTGCATGTGGACCTCAGCCACGCCACGTCCCCTCTCTGTCGCGCCTCCCGGCAGTCGAACGAATCAACAGCAGCACACCCAGCCGTCACCGTCACGCGCCGGCCGCCAGCCCTTAGCGGTCAGCAGCTCGACAACCGGCTGCGGGAGCCGGCCCGCCGAAGCGGTCTCGGCGAAGGCGCCGGTCAGCATCGGCCCGTCGCCGCACACCCGGCACACCACCGCGGCAACCCGGCCCTGCGGCTGGCAGTGCGAGCAGAACCGCCGCACCGACACCTGGCTGGAGCCGTCGCGGTCGTCGACGAGCCAGACGACTTCGAGGTCGTCCCAGTGCTCGTCGGCCTCCCTGCCCTGGGCCGGGGTGTAGCCGCAGGACGGGCACCGGCGGGGCCGATGGTGCCTGGCACGCCCCCGGGCGCTGCGGACCGGTGCGGTCATCACTGCTCCCCTCCCCCGCCGGCATCCCGGCCGCGGCGCCGTGGCGGCGACCCTTGCGTGTCGGTGTTCTCGTCGCGTTGCCGGCGCAACTCGTTGACGGTCTGCTCGGCGTCGCGGAGCCTGATGGTGAGGACTTCGACCCGGCCCTCGGCGGCCTGCTTAACGTCGGCCAGCACCGCCTGGTGATCGGCGCGGAGCTGTGCTCGTTCGGTCCGGGCGTCGGCCCGCAGCTTCTCGATCTCGGTCCGGTAGAACTGCTCGACGTTGCGCAGCTCGGCCTGAGTCTCGGCGCGGCTCGTCTCGGCGGCCGCAGCGGCGGCCCGGGCCGCGTGCTGATCGCTCTCGGCCGCAGCCTGCGCGATCCGCGCTGCCTCGGTCTCGGCGTGGGCCCGCTGGACCTGCTCGTCGGCCGCGGCCTGCAGCTCGTGGATCTGCCGCTCGGCGTCGGCCTGGATCTGCCCGACCTGCTCGGCCGCGGCCGTACGGGCGGCCTCGGCGTCCGCGCGCGCCGTTGCGGCGGCCTCCAGCGCGGCCGCGGTCTCCGCGCGAGCGGTCTCGAGGTCGGCGATCGCTTCCTCGGCGGCCTCGTCGGCGTCGGACTTGGCCTGCTCGGCGTCGGCGGCCCTCTGTTCGGCAGCGCGCCGGCGCCGCTCTACGTCACCGCGCTGCTGCTCGGCTTCAGCCAGCTGGACCCGGTGCTCGGCCTGCAGCTGCTGCAGCTCGGCGGCGACCGCGTCGGCGTCGGCGAACTTCTCGACCGTGTCGACGACGTCGGACAGGAAGCTCTTGAACTGCTCCAGCTCGCGCGGGAACACGGTCATCTGGTGCTCCAGCGTTAGCCGCGCCGCCGAGTGCTCCCCCACCGCCGCCCGATCCGCGGCCGCGCCGGTATCGGCCTGCTTGGCCCGCTCTCGCTCCAGCCGCCTGGTCGCGGTGTAGGCGTTCGCCTTGGTGTGCACGACCAGCCTGCCGTCGAGACCCGGGCCCTCCTGCCCGCAGTACTTCGCCGGCCGCCCGCTCGCCACGTCCGGCTGCTTGTCGTTCGGGCAGTGCACGCCCGGGAACTCGCACAGACCCTGCCGCGCCGCCGGAACCCGCTCGCTCTCGCTCATCGTCACCCGGCCAGCATCCCAGAAGAGTCGATTTTAAGTCAAGAAGTTGCGTCGATTCGTCAAAAGTCAATCGACTAAAATTGATCGACTTTAATAGCGCATAATCCCGGTTATGCGCTACCGTGATCCGGTGAGCGAACTCGTCCGCCGGACCGTGCCGATCGAGCGCCCGGAGCCGGACGCGGCCATCGAGGCCGCCGTACGCCGCCGGCTGGGCGTCCGCCGGCCGCTCGGCGCCGGGCGGGGCGCCGAGGCCGTCGACCGGCTCGATCTGTTGGCCGAGGCGCTGACCGCCGAGACGCTGGCGCTGGTGGTGCTGTGGCTGGGCGGCACCCGCCGGGCCAGCGACAAGACCCGCCAGGCCTACGCCGACGACCTGCTGCTGTGGGCCGCCTGGGCGCGCCGCGAGCTCGGCCGCGAACGGTTCGGGCTGGACCTGCACCGCGGCGAGGTCACGCTGTGGGTCACCCAGCAGCAAGACACCGGTGCCGCGAGTTCATCAGTCGCCAGGCGGTTGTCGACGCTGTCGTCGCTGTATCGCTACGCCGCCGGCTGGGGCCTGCAGGTCACGTCACCGATCTCCGATGACGACCACCGGCCGAAGTTCAACCGCGGCCGCCGCGCCACCTCCGCACGCGTCGTACCGGCCGACGACATCGCGCTGATGCTCGCCGCCGCCACCGACGCCCGCGACGCCTTCGTCGTCGGAGTGCTGTTCACCGACGCACTGCGGGTCTCGGAGCTGTGCGCCGCGAACGCCAGCGACGTCCAGGACGAAGGCCGACGCTGTTGGCTCACCATCATTCGCAAGGGTGGCCAACAGGTCCGAGTCCTGCTTGACCCCACGATTGCCGAACTCTACGACGCCTACACCGCCACACGCCCGGAGTGGACCGACCCCGACTCCCCCGCTCCCCTGGTCGTCGACGCCGCCGGACAGCGCCTCGACCGCCACGACGTCACCCGCATGCTGCGCCGCCTCGCACGCCGTGCCGGGATCCCGCTGCCGAAGACCGTCACCCCGCATGCGATGCGCGCCTCGGCCATCACCGACCAGATCACCCGCGGCCGTACGGCTGAGCAGGTCAAGGAGATCTCCGGGCACCTCGACCTGCGCACCGTGATGATCTACGTCGAGCAGGCAGATCAGACCGAACTCCTGACCGACATGACCCAGGACCTCAGTCGGGTTCTCGGCTCCCTCCCCGCCCGGCTCAACCCTCGCCCGCTCGTCGACCCGGCGAACCCTCAAGGATGGCAGGAGTCCGCAGATGCCTCAGAGCCCTTCAGAAATGGAGATGGAGACGCTTGATCTCGTTGACGACCTCCTCGCCGCGTTCGAGAAGTTGCGGAAGCGCGACAGCGGGTTCACCGCTCGGCCGAAAGTCGCGCCGCTGCGGCTCGTGATGGCGTACGGCTTGGCCGCCCAGGCGCACGACGTCGGAAAAGAGGCGGTCCGGAGCCTTCGCGAGGGCCGGTACGGCGCCGCGGCCCCGCTGATCCGGGTGGTCTTCGAGTGCGGGGTGAAGACTCAGTGGCTGGTGATCGAGCCGGAGGCAGCTGATGCGTTGGCCGTGGAGGCTCACCGTCAACGCATCGCGCTCGCGAACAACATGGCGAAAACGCAGCAGTTCCTGCGGCACGCGGAGATGACGCGCGAGATGGCGGGGACGGCACCGCCAACGCCGGCTGTTTCCGCGAAGAGCCTAGAGGCCGTGTGCGCGCAGGTCGATCCGGCCGGTGATCTGTACGTCATGTACCGCATGCTCTCGGCTGATTCACACGCTGGCGAACCGATCGTGGAACGCTGGATCGCCGAGATCGACGACCCACCGGGCTTTGCCTGGCGGGCCACCCCAGCAACTCCCTCACCGTCCGAGCGCAACGTCCTGGCCGGCACCTTGGCGCTGTCCTTGCTGTGGGCGGCGGCGGGGTTGGACCAAATGATCAAAGGTCGACCACTCGACCGGGTGGTCAACATCGCCAGCAGCAAGCTCGGGTACGCCGGTACTCGAGGAGTACGCCAACTGGTCCTTCCGCCTCATCGATAGGGGTGCCGGTAAGGAACGTGTCACCAGCGGCAAACGAGGTCAGCTCGGTGCGTCGGGACCTGCGCGACCGCGCGGCCGAAGTCGATGGCTGAGCTCGGGTCGCCGGGACTGCCGCACTTCGGCGGGATCGTCGAGCGGATGATCGGCACGACGATGCGCCTGATGCACGACGAGCTGTCCGGTACGACGTTCTCGAACATCGAGCAGCGCGGCGACTACGACTCCGACGGGCGCGCGGTGCTGACCATGATCGAGCTGAACGCGTGGCTGGTACTGGCGGTGGCCTGCTTCTAGGGACAACTGCACGACGGCCTGCGTCGCACCCCGGCCGCGGTCTGGTCCGAACTCGCCGAGTACGCCGGGCACGGTATCGAACGAGACCGCGTTTCTGGTCGATTTCCTACCGGTGATTCGCCGCACGATCACCGTAGCGGCTCCTCGGTCGACCATGTGCAGTACTTCAGCGACGCACTCAAGCCCTGGATCGCCCAGCGCGGCGAAGGGCTTGAGCGAGTTCGTGCTGCGCAGGGATCCGCGCGACATCGGCGTCATCTGACCAGCCGCAGGCAATTGATCGCGGCCGTTGCGCACTGGTCCTGGCTCGGTGTCAGAACTGGATGCGCCCGGTGCGGTTGTGGAATTCGCCGGTCGGTCCGTTCCTGCCAATGGTCGCCAGCGCCACAGTTGCGTCGGTGCCCTCGGTGACGGTCTGGTGGCCGCTGTGACGGTTGAAGTCCGTGGCGGTGTAGCCGGGATCGGACGCGTTCACCCGCATGTCCGGCAAGTTCTTGGCGTACTGCACCGTCAGCGCGATGAGCGCCGCTTTGGATGCGGCGTAGGGCACGGATTTCACCGGGAATTCGTCCTGCGTCTCGTCAACCAGGTAACGCGGCCAGCCCACCCCCGACGCGACGTTGACAATCACAGGGCCGGCCGAGCGGCGAAGCAGCGGCAGCGCGGCCTGGGTCACCCGCACTACACCGAGCACATTGGTGTCAAGCACGGACGATGTGGCCGCCACGTCGAGGTCGTCGACGCCGAAGGTGGCGCCGAGGATACCGGCGTTGTTGATCAGGACGTCCAGCTCGGAAAGCTGTGCGAGCGCGGCCTCGACGGACGCGGATTCGGTGACGTCCAGCTGGACGACGTGCGCGCCGAGTTCGTGAGCCGCGTCGCCGTCGGCGGGGTCGCGCATTCCCGCGTAGACGTCGTGGCCGGCGGCGATGAGCCGACGGGTGGTCTCGAGCCCGAGGCTGCGGTTGGCCCCGGTGATCAGTGTTGTGGTCATGTCCGTACTCTGCTCCCCGGCACGCAAGCGAGGGTATGCATTGCCGGTACCACCCTCGGTCCTTTTCGGCGCGGCATACTGGAGGGGTGCAGGAGTTCGCGGAGGTGCTGAGGGCGTGGCGAGATCGGCTGAGCCCGCACCCGGCGTCGGGCGGCCGGACTACGCCGCACGGAACTAGCCGGATTGGCCGGGGTGAGCGTCGAGTATCTGGTGCGGCTCGAGCAGGGCCGGGAGCGCAACCCCTCGCCCCAGCTGCTCGGCGCGCTGGCCCGGGCGTTGCGCCTGACCGACGAGGAACGTGATCACCTTTACCGGGTGGCCGGCGCTGCCCCGCCTTCACCGAAGATCGTACCGCAGCACATCGGGCCCGGCGTACAGCGCATGCTCGACCGGCTTGGCGACGTGCCGATGGGAGTGTTCTCCGCGGCGTGGGACCTGCTGTGGTGGAACCCGCTGTGGGCAGCGTTGACCGGCGATCCGTCTGCGCATCAGGGCCTCGACCGCAACATCGCCTGGCGGCACTTCATGAACGCGCCGAGCGCGATGGATTTCGACGACGCGCACGCCGAGGAGTTCTCCGACGACCTGGCGGCAGACCTGCGCGAGGCCGTCGGACGCTATCCCCGCCGACACCACGCTCGGGGATCTGGTCATGCGCCTGCGGGCCGATTCGCCGGACTTCGCGAACCGCTGGCAGCAGGCGCACGTCGCGCGGCACCGATCAAGCACCAAGACCGCGACGACAACACCGGTCGGAGCGATCACGATCGATTGCGATGTCCTCACCGCACCCGGAAGCGACCTGCGCATCGTGATGTACACCGTGGCTCCGCACTCCGACGATGCGTGCAAAATGGACCTGTTACGGGTCAGCGGCATCCAGGCTTTGACCTCTGCGTAGCGTCGGATCCGCGCTGTACCGCAGTGACCAGTTGAGCGATAGTTCTGACCCGCCGACCAGTCTCCGCGTACCCACCCGTCCAGGGTCGGACCAACGGCAGCTTCATGCCTTCGCTCTCATGCCCTGCGAGCTCAGCGATTCAGTGATCCAGGTAGCGCTATTTGCCTAGTAGTTAGATAAATACTGTAATCTACTCGAATCGACTGGTCATGCTCGTACGGGGACATCGGTTGCTCCCTCGAGCTTCCGATCCTTCCGACGCGAGGACTTAGATCTCTCATGGCTGCACCCAGCATCTTGATCTCCGGCGCGAGCGTCGCCGGGCCTGCACTGGCCTTCTGGCTGAACAAGGCAGGCTGGCGCACGACCGTGGTCGAACGTTTCGATGAGCTACGCGACACCGGCCACAACATCGATGTCCGCGGGGCGGCACGGGACGTTGTTCGCCGCATGGGCCTCGAGGAGGTCGCGCTCGCCGCCCGGACCGGCGAGGAGGGCACTGAGCTCCTCGACCGACACGGGCGGCCGGTCGCGATCTTTCCCCGTTCAGCGACGAGTGTCGACGGGGCGACTGCCGAGCTGGAGATCTTGCGGGGGGAGCTGTCCCGAATCATCTACGAGACCACGAAGGACCGGACCGAGTACCTCTTCGGCAATCAGATTACCGCGCTCGACGACACCGGTGACGGCGTCGAGGTGACGTTCAAGAACTCCGTGAAGCGTTCCTTCGACGTCGTGGTGATCGCCGAGGGACTCGCCTCTCGCACCCGGCGGCTGATCATGCCCGACGCCAACATCACCCGCGTCGGCCTGTACGCCGCTTACCTGACCATTCGGCGCACCAGCGAGGACAACGACTACTGGCGGTGGTACAACGCCGTTGATTCGCGGGTTGTGATGACGCGCCCTGACAACTTCGGCACGACCCGTGCTCTCTTGAGCTTCACCAGCAACGTGCGTGGGCTGGAAGAACTGCCCCAGTCTGAACTGACCGCTGTTCTGCGCCGGACCTTTGCTGATGTCGGATGGGCCGCCCCACGAGCACTGGCAGGGCTCGACGATCCCTACTACTTCGACGCCGTCGGTCAGGTTCGGTTGCCCCACTGGAGCCACGGACGAGTCGGGTTGGTCGGCGACGCCGCGTACTGCGCTTCACCGCTGAGTGGGATGAGCACGAGCCTCGCCCTCGTCGGCGCCTACGTGCTCGCCGGTGAACTCGCCGCAGGCAACGATCCGGCGGCCGCCTTTGCGAGATTCGAACACAAACTGCGCCCGTACGTCGACCGCGCCCAAAAACTGTCGCCGGGCGGACCCCGGCTGGCCCACCCCAGGACGCGGGCCGGGATCGGAATTCTGCAGACCGCGATGCGTGTGGCCGGCAGCAAAGCGGTCCAGAAGCTGGCGGTGTTCGACCGACTGTCCAAGACCTCGGCCGACACCTTCACACTGCCCGACTACTTCGGTACTGCTACCGCACGCGGGGGGCACCCTTGCGCGATGAGTTGACACTCACCGTCCTGCCCTTTGCGCTCGAAGGAGTCACATGCCCACCGACCATATGATCGACACCGGCACAGTTCCTGTGTACGTCCGTGATCACGGCGGCACCGGCCGTCCGCTCGTCCTCTTGCACGGCGCCGGCGCCGACCTCACCACGTGGGACGCCGTCATCTCAGCCCTGGGCCAGGACTTCCGTGTTGTCACCGTCGACTTCCGCGGACACGGCCGATCAGGAGCCGGGACCTGGAACTGGGAGGCGGTGCTCGACGACTTCGACGCGGTGGTCGCAGCGCTGAACCTGAGCCACCCTGCCGTCATCGGCCACTCCGTCGGAGGACTGGTCGCAGCGCGCTGGGCTCGGCGACACCCCGACTGTCCGGCCGCGGCCAGCCTCGACGGCCATCGCATCGCCGGGACACACCTCGGCGACCTCGACCCCGCCGCGGCCCCGGACGCCGACCTGGCCGACCTTTCCCAGAGCTTCACCGAATGGTTCGGAAACCTGTTCGCGCAGTGGGAGTCGAACCTCCGTCCGGAACAGGCCACCGCATCCGCCATGACACGAGCTGCGCTCGCCACCGACAACCTGGACTCCCTGCGCGGGGTTGACGTGCCGTTCCTCGTGCTCGTCGCCGAGTCCAGCGGGTCGATCCCGGCCCAGTGGGAGCCGTTGATGATCGCCTTCCGCGCCGACCTGTGGCGCGACCTGCGGACCCTCGTCGATACGCAGCCCCACCTTCAGCTGCGCGGGATCGACACCGCACACGCGATGATCACCGAAGCCCCCCGGGAGACAGCCGAGATCATCGTGAAATTCCTGGCTGCCACCACACCAACGACCAACTAGAAAGCCGTTGCGGTGCGGCAAGGTCCTAGTCGGCCGGTGGCGCGTCCAAGGTCGTGTCCACCGACGCCGGAGCGGCGTACATCACCTGCAGGACAGCGTCCAGATAGTCAGCCACCACTTGGCGATCATGCGGGTCGAGCGCCTGACCGACCGCGTCGATCCCCTCAATTGACGGGAGCAGCAGCGCGAGACTGACCCGGTGCGCCGCAGGAGTCGACTCGACGACGATCCGCCGCCGATCGGTCTCGTGAGGACGTCGCCCGACATGCCCGGCACGTTCCAAACGATCGATCACCATCGTGGTTGAAGCGACCCGAAGACCAAGCCGATCGGCCAGTTCGGCAGTCCCCATAGGGCCGAACTGCTCCAGCAAGGCCAACGCACTCATGTCTGTGGTGTGAACATTTAGCTGTCGCGCCATCCGGGCAGTCAACTCCCGCGACGCGTTCACCAGCCGCTGCACAGACAGCGTCGTCACGTCCAGCTCCGGCAACGTCGGCTCAGTGCCGTCGAATCCACCTGCCACAGACAGCTGCCTCCTGTGATGACAAACATCCATCCAATAGATAGATAAACGCTACACCGGGGTCTCCACCTGACCGATCCCCTACTCAGCAACCCTCGCCGACCTGATCGTCTTCCGGTTTCAATCGCCCCGTCACAACCTGGGCGGTTGCGGAAGATCCTGCGATCTCGCGCTCTGCACGGTCACTGTGCTCGATGCGTGGGTCCGGGAGCAGCCTGAGCGGGAGTTCCACTCGCGGAGTCGGCGCAGCGATGCGTCCAGCTCACGGTGGAAGCCGATCGGGGTCCGATGGCGCGGCATTTTCTTGGAAGCGCCCCCTCTCACATCGTTCGGAGCGCGGCCAGTTCCTCGACCAGCGATCCCTGCTCTCCCCAGCAGGAAGGGATCACTTTGCAGTCGAGGCGTATAACGCTGTCAGCCGGTTCACCCACTCGTCGAGGCGGTGCATCTCAACTTGTTCATCCGCGCTGTCGATGTCCCTCCAGCACACGACGCGCGGGTCCTCGTCGACGAACGAATCCTCATCAAGCCTCACGATCTCGTACCTCCGAACCGCGCAACGCTCGCCGGATCTGCGGCGCATTCCCGCGACGTTTAAGGACTCATGGCGAGAGAACAGGCGGAGCAGTCCGCGCGAGGAGAACCCCCGGTACCGATAGGGGCAGGTCCGCAGAGCATCCCGGTGGCAGGATCAAATCTTCACCAGACGGGTCTCGGCGCGCCGGCAAGAGATCTGTCCCCGATTTTCAGCAAGGGAGCCAGTGATGGGCAACACGACCGAATCTGTCGATGTCGAGATGGACGTCACCACCGCTTACAACCAATGGACCCAGTTCGAGTCCTACCCGCAGTTCATGGACGGCGTCGACGAGATCAAGCAGCTCGACGACACCCACACCCACTGGAAAACCAGTATCGGTGGTGTCACCCGCGAGTTCGACGCCACCATCACCAAACAGCACCCCGACGAGCGCGTCGCCTGGAAATCCGATGACGGCACCAGCCATGCCGGCGTTATCACCTTCCACCGCCTGGGGCGACAACCAGACCCGGGTCACCGCCCGGATGGACATCGAACCCGAAGGCATCGCCGAAACGGTCGCCGACAAGACTGGCATCATTCCCGGCGGGTGAAGGGCGACATGGCGAACTTCAAGAAGTTCATCGAGTCCCGCGACGGCAACGAAACTGGAGCCTGGCGCGGCGACATCGCCTAGCCACGTCGGGTGTGCATCCCAGATGTTGACAGTTGCAACAAGTGCGGCCGATCCGCAGGAGACACCGCCGCCGCCAACCCCGGCGCTGCGGTGCCGCCCGCAGATCCGCGCACAAGCGAATCCGGACCGAGCGGCCCTGAGTTCATCTGCGGATCGTAGGACCCCTGCCGCTCGGTCGCGCGTTCTGGCGACCTTTGCTGGCACACGCATACTTTCGGCCGAAGGTCCGGTCGCCAGCCTCTATCGAGATGATCAGTCACGTGTAGCTTCCTTCTCGGCTCGCGCCTCCACTTGGCAGCGAGGGGATCTCCCGGAATCAAGACTTGCCCTGATCGGCCGGTACCCCTCGCAACACCAACCGCGGCCTGGCGGCTGTTCGCGGAGCTGGAGTCGGATCCGGGCCAGGTCAGTCTGGACACGCTCCTGCGGGAGATCGACAAGCTCGCCGCGGTCAAGGCATTGAGACTGCGCACACTGGCCCGTCCCATCGGGCTCGGTGAGGGGCCGCGGCGCGTCATAGCACCCCACCAACAGCCGCGGCAGCGTCTCGGCCGACCGCAGCAGCTGCCCGTAGTCGTGAGCGAACAGCTCGCCGCCTCCGGGTGGCAGTGGACAAGCACGTCGTACGGAGCCGGCTGGATCTGCTTCCAAGGCACGGTGACAGCGATCGTGGTCCCGCAGCGTGGGCAGTGCGGCGCGGGGTGCGTGTTCCAGAGGGTGGCCTATTTGCAGTGGCAGCCGGTCATCCGTCGACGATCGATGATCCACTGCAAGACGGCTTGGGACATCGAGACTTGTTTCGGGCGCCCTGGAGCGGGCACGGTGAGTGGGCGACGTCTTGGCCGCGTGATCGCGGTCTGCCGTTCATGGCGCGTGAGTACCGGCCCAGGGCGGTTGTGAGGCAGTGGCATCGTTACGCGTACGGCAGATCCTGCTCGAGGTGCTGGCGGTTGACCAGCCCGACCCGCCGGGCCTCGACGGTGACACGGTGTGGCGCCGGTTGTGCGCGTCGGCGTCCAGGTCGGTGCCGGTCAGTGGCGCCGGCATCGCTTTGATGACCCCGGCCGGGCACGGCGGCACGCTGGCCGCGACCGACGGACCGGCGAGGGTGATGGAGAACCTGCAGCAGACCCTTGGTGAAGGGCCATGCCTGGCCGCCTTCGGTGACCGGCGCCCCGTGCTGGAAGGCGATCTGGCCCAGGCCGGTGGGCGCTGGCCGGGGTTCGTCGCCGGCGCCACCGAGGCCGGGATCGCCGCGGTCTTCGCGTTTCCGCTGCAGATCGGCGCGATCCAGTTCGGTGTCCTCGACCTCTACCGCGATACCTGCGGTCCGTTGGACGGTCTGCAGTTGGCCGAAGCCCTCAACTACGCGGCCGCCGCGACCACGATTCTGCTGGACCTGCAGCACGACGAAACCCCGGGTGGGCTGCACCCGCAGCTGTCCGACGCGGTCGACAGCCACCGGGCGATCCATCAAGCCACCGGCATCGTCTCGGTTCAGGCTTCGGTGAGCGTGAGTGAGGCGCTGCTGCTGCTTCGAGCTCGCGCGTACGCTGATGGACGGCCGTTGACCGGGCTCGCTGACGACGTGGTCGCCCGGACGGTGACCTTCGCCCCCGAAGACGACCATCATGAATGACCACCTCGCCCTGCGCGGTGCGGGGCTTTTGGCCTGGAAAGGCGGTAGCAGATGAGCAGGGAGCAACGCCTCGCGGAGGTATTCGTCGAACTGGCCGACACCCTCGTCGACGACTACGACGTACTCGACCTCCTCCACACCCTGTGCGAGCGCAGCATCGAACTGCTGCAGGCCGATGCGGCCGGCCTGATCCTGGCCGACCAGCGCGGCGTCTTGCACGTGATGGCCTCCACCACCGAGCAGGCCAACCTGCTGGAACTGTTCGTCCTGCAAAACGACGAAGGTCCCTGCCTGGACGCCTACACCACCGGCAAGCAGATGGTGAACATCGACCGGGCCGAGGTCAAGGAACGCTGGCCGAAGTTTCACGCCGCGACCGTCGCCTCGGATTACCGCTCCACCCACGCGTTTCCGCTACGGCTGCGCGGTGAGATCATCGGCGCGCTCAACCTGTTCTGCGACAACCGGGTCACCTTGTCCGACGGCGATGTCGCTTTGGGGCAGGCGTTGTGTGACATCGCCACCGTTGGGCTGCTGCAGGAACGCACCGTGCGCCGCGGCGAGATCTTGGCCGAGCAGCTCCAGGCCGCGTTGAACAGCCGCGTCCTGCTCGAGCAGGCCAAAGGGATTTTGTCCGAACGCGCTCAGATCGGCGTCGAAGACGCGTTCGTGGTGTTGCGGGCCCACGCTCGACGCAATCAGCTGCAACTCGGAGTCGTCGCCTCCGCCCTCATCGACGGCACCGTCAAGGCCGCCGACCTCATCCCCGACAAATCCTGACTGCTCCTACAACGGTCGAACCCGAGGTCATTCCGGCCCTGCCAGCGTTTTTCTGGCAGAGTGCCGCGCTGCGAAACAAGGTCGCGCTCGGTGAATGCGTGACGCGCTGCTGCGTCGCGGTGGCTTGTCCCGGCGCGTAGCGGCGGACCTGTGCGAATACTGGTCTGGTGCCACGGACCGGGCAGAACCAGCGCCGGCGCGACCCACAAACGACACGGCAAATGGACCACACAAGGGGGCCGGGATGGACAGCCGCGACGTCGAGACGTACTACGACGACGGTGTCTGGAAGAACCGCCGGTGGCTTTGACTGTGAAATGCGATGCCGTTTACTCGTGAAAACCGGTGTCAGTGGAGGCGCTGAGGACCTGTGGTGTCCGCGAATTTTGATGTCGGTCGGGGACGCCGGCGGTGGCGACTGAGGCCAGACCGCCTCCGGAGGGAGATTCTCTCGCAGTTGGCATGGCGGGCGTATTGGCAACCGAAGAGTTGTTGGAGTGCGAGGCACTAGTTGCAGAGTGTGACAGCGCGGATAAGGCTAGTGATTGGATTGTTGCGAGTGAGACCCTGACGAAGACGGGCTGACGACCGGCAGACTCGCTTGGGTGACTGAGCGATCGTTGCGGCGTAACCGTGAGTTTGTGGCGTTGTGGGTCGGTCAGGCTGCGTCGTCGCTCGGGACGAGCATCTCGGCTTTGGCCTATCCGCTATTGGTGTTGTCAGCGACAGGCTCGCCGGGTCAGGCCGGGTTGGTGGCTTCGGTGCTGGCGCTGACGACGTTCTTGGTCAGGATTCCGGCCGGTGTCGTTGCTGATCGTGTTGACCGTCGCCGGTTGATGCTGGTTTGCGACGCTGGCCGCATAGTTGCGGTGGGCAGTATCGCGGCTGCCGCTTGGCTCGGGACGATCACGTTGACGCATGTGCTGGTTGTTGCGGTGGTCGAGGGAACTCTGAGCTCGCTGTTCGGGCCTGCTGAGGCAGTTGCGGTGCGGCGCGTGGTTCCGCCGAGTCAGGTGCAAGATGCGGTAGCAACCAACGAGACGCGACGGCAGTTGGCCTCGTTGATCGGTCCGTCGGCCGGTGGTGCCCTGTTCGCGTGGGGACGCTCTTGGCCCTTCGTTGCCGACATGGTGTCGTATGTCATTTCCTTCGTCACCGTGCTGATCGTGCGAACCAACCTCCGGCCCGACGCACCGTCCAAGGCGCCGGACTTTCGCGCCGAGTTGGTTGAAGGCCTGCGCTGGTTATGGAATCGGCCCTTCCTTCGCAGCGTCTCGTTGTGGCTCTCGGCGGCGGGGGTGCTGTTCACCTCGATGGGCTTGGTCACGCTGGTGTTGGCTCGCGACCTCGGCGCGTCAGCCACTGAGATAGGCCTGATGTTCACCATCTCGGGCGGAGGTGGCCTCGCTGGTGCCCTGGCAGGTCCATGGCTGCTTCGCCATCTCCGAGCCGGCATCGTGGTCGTCGGCTATGCCTGGATCGCCACTGCGGCGATCTATGCTCTGCTCGCTGCTCAATCAGTCTGGATTCTCGGAATCATTGGGGCAGTCGCGTTCTTCCCTGTCCCTGCCGTCAACGCATTGGTGATGGCTCGGATCGCCCTGACGGTGCCCGATGATCTCCACGGACGCGTCGTCAGTGCAGCGACTCAACTCACCACGCTATTCCATCCGGTTGGTCCAGCCGTTAGTGGAGTGGCTCTGCAGATCTTGGGATCTGACACCACGGTCCTGGTTTACGGTGTTCTCTTCACCGCCCTGGCGATTCTCGCCTCTGCAAACCCATCACTTCGTGCCGAACGCTGATTGCGTGCTCGCGGACTGAGCTTGGGTGCCGATGTCAGCAGGAAGCGTCAGTCAGGTCATCGTGTGGCTGAGCCGGTAGGAGATGCTGCCGGTTTCGATCAGGTTGCCGCTGAAAATGATTCGGTCGACGATCGCGGCGCAGAGTCTGGGGTCGGTGAAGGTTTTGCCCCAGCCGGTGCGGAGAACCGATCGACTCGTGGGGTGAACCAGCGGCCGGTCTCGAACACCTCGAACGGCAACGGCTTCAACAGCGGCTGCTCGACCGCGAACAGTTCACCCACTGTCCGGGGCCGGCTGCCGATCCGGCGGTCCTCGTCGTCGAAGTCTCACCGGTCGATCTGTTTGTTGAGTTCGGCTAGCGAGTCGACCGCGGGGACCGGGACGAGCCGGTTGCGGCGAAACCAGCCGATCTGGCCCTCGACGCCGCCCTTCTCGTGAGCGCCTTTCGATGCCAGGTTTCGGGTTCGCCCGCCAGGTGCGGTGAGCCAATTCCCCGCCGACGATCAGGGAGGGGCGGGGCGGTCCCGGTGCTGGCTGCTGAACACCGGGACCTGGAGCAACTGGGCGTCTTGAGCGGAACCGAGTGCTCGTGCACGGGCTGTTCCCCGCTCGGAAGCCGCACTTCATCGGGTGCTGCTGCTTCTGGTTTCAGTATCGGGCCTGCACAAGAATCTGTTACTTGCGGGGACCGGCGCCGCTCGTGGGATCGGTGGATGGCAGGCGCCGGGTGTCGATCAAGTACTGCGCAACGTCGCGCAGTTGGTGTTGGTGTCTTGGGAGTAGCGGCGCAGCACCGCGAACGCTTTCGGACTGTCGAGGCTGAACCGTTCCATCAAGATACCGGTCGCTTCGCCGATCATCCGGCGTGCGTCGGCGGCCAGTTCAAGGTGGTGTTCGTGGCGGGCCGCGGCGACGGCGACGGTGGCGTGCTGCGCCAGCAGATAAGCCATGTCTTCGTCGTTACTGGTGAACGCGAAGGGTTTGACGCAGTACAGCGACAGCACTCCGATCGGCTCGGCCGCCGTAGCCAGCGGCACGTGCAGCACCGAGCCCGTTGTAAAACCGACCGCCGCGGCGGCCGGCTGCCAAGCTCGGCCAGCGCAAGTCTGTAGCCACGTCGGGCACCGACACGGCCCGCCGGGAAGGCAGCGCGGCGAGCGCCTCGATCAGAGGTCCTGCGCCATTGTCGACCTCCAACTGGACAAGCTTGGTGACCAACTCGTCGGTGACAGCGGCGATGTCGCCACGCCCGGCGCGTCCGGCCAGTGCGATTCCGGCGTAGTCACAGCCGAGCGCGTGTAGTGCGAACGCGAGCACAGCGTCCACGGTGTCCTCGACGGTCGGTGCGTCGTGCAGTTCGACCGCGAGCCGGCCAAACACCTCAGCGCCAACCGCTGCACCGGCGGGGTTGACAGAGGCGTCCGCCGTAGGCGGGCGCTCGGAGCCTCCGAGCGGGAAGGGACGGGTCATGGCCACATCATTACCCGCCGTCCACCTGCCTCTCAACACCGCATTTTTTTATGCAACCGGCTGGCCGCTGCGTGTCCGGGGTACCGCGAACTTGTGCATTCGGGCGGCGTCGCCGCCCTCGTCTGATTCGAAGGAGTGAGATCGCGCCATGGGCAACATCATCGAGTCCGTCGACGTCGAGGTACCGATCGAGACCGCCTACAACCAGTGGACCCAGTTCGAGGAGTTCCCGCAGTTCATGGACGGCGTCGACGAGATCCGACAGCTCGACGACACCCACACCCACTGGAAGACCTCCATCGGCGGAGTTACCCGCGAGTTTGACGCCACCATCACCGAGCAGCACCCCGACGAACGGGTCGCCTGGACCACCGACGACGGCCCCAAACACGCCGGAGTCATCACCTTTCACCGGCTCAGCGACACGACCACCCGGGTCACCGCCCAGATGGACATTGACCCCGACGGCTTGGCCGAAACCATGGCCGACAAGGCCGGCGTGATCGACCGGCGTGTGAAAGGCGACATGGCACGGTTCAAGGAGTTCATCGAGAGCCGCGGCACCGCGACCGGCGGATGGCAAGGCGACATCGACCGTCCCGGCGCCTGAGCCGGCCGGACAGCACGAACTAGCTCCCAGGGCCAACAACGTCAGCCGTGCGTCATCAGGTGTTGGTGAGCCGCTCGCGGACCGAACGGGGGGCCAGTCCGCGAGTCGGCTCACTCACACCCTAAACCCGCAGTCACCGTAAGCACCGAACCGGTAACAGTTCGCTGATGTGAGTCGCCGCAGTGACTTCTCTACAGCGATCCAGCAGCGTTTCACGATCCGGTGAGCCTGCCAATCGGCGTGATTTAGTAGACCTGTTCGGGTACTGGTCTGGTTCCCGTGAGTTGACGGCACGCTCGCCGGTTAGCTCGATCGGCCAGCAGGTCGTGAGTGGCGATGATGGAGGACTCGGATGGCTGACAGCCGCGATGTTGAGACGTACTCCGAGGACGGGGTGTGGAAATCGCGCCGGCCCGGGTGCGCGCCGTTTTCCGCCGGTGGGCCTCGGTTGCGGCAGCTCGCGATCGGTGCCGAGGTGGCCCGATGGGCTCAGTCGCAACATGTGATCCGTGATGAAGCCGGCGCGATCGTCGAAATCAACATCTACAATCCGGGGCCGTTTCCGCCGCGGTCGCCGAGCAGGACCATCCGGCCATCGAGGCATGAGTCGCCCTCAGACCCGCGGACGGTTGGACCAGGGAACTAAGGAAGCAAGAGCATCCCGAGAACGTTCGTGGACGCAGCGATTGTGGGGGCGGCAGTGCGTGAGCAGGGAGCAGCGCCTCGCGGAGGTGTTCATCGAACTCGCAGACACACTTGCCGACAACTACGACGTCCTCGACCTCCTTCACATTTTGTGTGAGCGCAGCGTCGAGCTGCTGCAGGCTGACGAGCTGGCTTGGTCCTGGCCGATCAGGACGGTGTTTTGCAGGTGGTTGCCTACACCACCGAGAAGGCCGGGCCGCTGGAGCTGACCGAAGTGAATAGCGATGAGGGCCCTTGCCTGGACTGCTACGCCACGGGCGAGCAGCTGGTGAACATTGACCTGACTCAGGTCAAGACCCGTTGGCCTCGATACCGTGCCGCGACCATCGCCACGGGTTTCCGTTCCAACCACGCGTTTCCGCTGCGGTTGCGTAATCAAGTGGTCGGGGTGCTGAACTTGTTCTGCGTCGACCGTGTCACTCTCACTGCGGCCGATGTGGCGCTGGGACAGGCGTTGTGTGACATTACAACTGTCGGTCTGCTGCAAGAACGCGCCGTGCGCCACGGCGATCTTCTGACCGATCAGTTGCAATCCGCGCTGACCAGCCGGATCGTGCTCGAGCAGGCCAAGGGCATCGTTTCTGAACGGGCCACGATCAGCCTCGACGAGGCCTTCGCCTTGATGCGAGCTCACGCCCGCCGCAACCATCTGCAGATCGGCGCTGTCGCCAAAGCCATCATCGACGCCACCATCACATCGCCGGAGTTCGAACCACCCCTCGCTGCAACGCCTGGTCGTGCCGACCTGGTCTGACAGTGGCTCGCGTGTCCGCGAGCGTGAGAACCACGTGCGATCGCCGGCCCGTCGTCATCCAGCTGTAACTGTCCCTAACCGCGCCGGACAAGACGTAAAGCTTCACCAGAGCCGGACCGGGTCATCGCCTCCCCCGTGGTGCCCCGGCACGGCTCAACTATCGCTCACGCGCGCCCGCACGGCCTTCCAGAACCAGCTCGGCCTGGCCCCTGCCACGCCCGCGAACCAGGTTTCGATCTTATGCACACGTTCGCGTTCATCGTGGGGGGTACTGGCGGAACCAAACGAGTGCTTGACGAGAGGGATGTGCCATGACGTTAAAGGCGAAAATGGTGCGGCGTTGTGCCGCTACGGTGGCGGCTGCAGTCGTCGTGCTGGCTTCTGGGGCGAGCGCCGCCACGGCGGCTCCTGCGGTGAACGCTGTCGACCGGGCGTACCTGGTGGGCGCGCATCAGTCGAATCTGGCTGAGATCGCGGCAGGAAAGCTGGCCCAGACGAAAGGCAGCAGCCAGGAGGTGAAGGATCTGGGTGTGATGCTGGTGGCCGATCACACCAAGCTCGATGCCGCGACCCGCAAGGTCGCGGCCGCGAAGAACGTGTCGTTGCCGGCGGCTCCGAACGCCGAGCAAAAGGCGATGCAGGCCAAGCTGACGAAGGCCTCAGCCGGCTCGTTCGACGCGATGTTCATCGCAGGCCAGATCACCGGACACGCCAAAACGATGGCGATCGGCGCGAAAGAGAGCACGGGCGGCAGCGACGCGACGGTGAAGAAGTCAGCCGCAGACGCCGCTCCGGTAATCGCCGAACACCACGACAAGTTCATGGCCGCAGCCCAGGCGATGAACCTGCCCCACCATGTCGACGCCGGCCTGTCCGGCTCGGCCGCGGCACCGGACAGCCAGCTGCCAGTTGGCTTGGTCGCCTTGGGTGCATTGCTAGTTGCCGCCGGTACGGCCGTCGCATTACGGCGCCGGCCGGTCGCGGCCAAGTAACTGCCTGGCGTCCCCGCGATGTCCAAGCGACTCCTGAGCGGTGCCCTGGTGACGGTCGGCGCGATGCTGGCCGTTGCCGGGGCGGCCCTGGCCCGCACCAACTCGGGTCCGCTGCCCAGCTACGGTTCGATTCCGGCCTCGCTGACCCCCGCGCGACCCAGTCAGACACAGCAACCGGTGATACCGCTGCCAGCTCAGTCGACAGCCCCAAGTTCTCTACCGCCTTCCAAGATGCCCCGTGTTCAAGCTGACCATGCGCCGATGCGGTTGCGCGTCCCGGACGTGTCCATCGATGCCGAGCTCGTGCCAGCCGGTGTGGCCGACGGCAACTTGTTGCTGCCCGAGCCGCGGCAGGCTGGGTGGTGGATAGGAGGCGCGCTGCCCGGCGACCCGGGCGGCACGGTCGTGATCGCCGGCCACGTCGATGCCGCCGATGGCAGCCACGGTGCGCTCTACGCCTTGACGTCGCTGCGTCGTGGCGCCACCGTGCAGATCACTACCGCAGTGGGACCGGTCAACTACACGGTCACCGCGATGCGCCACTTCGCCAAACAACAACTTCCCCGCGACCTGTTCACTCGCAGCGGTGGACACCGTCTCGTGCTGATCACCTGTGGCGGCGACTACAGCCCGGACCACGGCTACAGCGACAACGTCGTCGCTTACGCAACACCCACCCACAAGGGATAGACAGCGGCGATCTGCGGCAACTCCTCCGCCGATCGCCGGCGACATCATCCGCCACCATGGCCAGAAGCAGGGGACGCAGATCCAACTTCTCGATGGCCTACCTTGTGCGGTGGACGGGGTCGACCCACAGCTGCTGGCCAGCTCTTCGTCTCCGGCGAGCACGCGTCCAGTTCGGCCTTGCCGCTCTGGTTCACGGGTAAGTCGCGTTGCGTGGTTGACTCGACGGGACTTATGGCGGGCCGGACGGAGGCAGTCCGCCGCAGCGGCGACGTAACCTGAGTACGGCGGACCAGGCCAAGCGATCGGCGATGATCGCGGCCAGAGCGTCAATCACATCGATTACGCCCGGACGGCTTGGAAGGACCGGGCCGTGTGGACGGCCCGGTCCTTTGTTGCCGGCGTTCCGCGCCGACATTGCCGACCCGCGGGGATGGGCCGGTGACAGGCGCTGCGTTGAGCGCGTACGCACCTGTCAAGCTTCCTGGTGAATTCCAGTGTAGCTACCGCTGTCAGGGCTGCGATGCGTGCTACCTGGCCAACACAACCGACGATTACGTCGGCCACACGACACGGCAGCGATGGCCCAGGCTCTGATGACCGGTCGCTGGGGTCGACGTCGCCGGGCGGCGGTCTGGGACTGGCCGCGGCGGCAATTCGGCCAAGATAAGCGCGAGTTGCGCCGTAAGGGAGCGGTTGTTGAGGCGACCGTGCGACTCCTGAAGTAGTCGTGCGGATGTGTTTGCTGACGTGCCGGTACCCCGCTAGCATCATCGACAAAACTGTGCATAACTTGTTCACTCCGCTTCCCCTGATTGGCAGGGTCGGGCAGAAACCAGCCAACAGCGGTGCCGCCGTCTCAAAGGAGTCTGGACGGAGATGAAATGCTGAGCCAGAACCCTTCCGGCGGCGGCACGACGGCCGTCTTCGCGCGTGAAGTTCGGCGACGGCGGCCGGTGAACGAACTCGTTACACCTACTGGTGAGGGCCGGCAGCCAAGGGATGCGCGCGGCGATTGGGTACTACGGCCTGATGAACCCACCTGACGAACATGCTCTTCGCGACGCCGTCTCGATCGTCTCGGCGACCAGGCTCGAGATCGTCGGTCGGTGCCTGGCGATCATCCAGCCGCACGTAGGTGGAGCGCTTGGTCTGTCGTTGGTGCCTTCAGGAATCGCTCGAGCGAGCGATGCCGCCCTGGCGCAAGCCCTTGCTGCCGACAACGATATCGACGAAGGCCCGGTAACCGATATCGTCGACGGAGCGCTCGCCGTGTGGTCGCCGGACCTGGCCGCGGCAGATCAATGGCAGCGCTGGGCCCCGCGCGCTGCTGCACTGGGATGGCGCACCTGGTTGAGTGTCCAGGTGCTCGGCCGCGGCGAAGACCTCATAGGTGTGCTGACTCAGGCATACTCCGAGCCGGATGCGGAGATTGCCGAGGAGCTCGCGGACTGGGCGGCACAGCTCGGCGCAATCTTGAGCGAACAGCCCAAACAGCCGTGAAGCGGCGAAGCGAACCCGATGCTGCCGCATCTGACGAACCGGTGCTGGAATCGGTGGCGCGCCAGCCGGCCTGGGCGCAGCTGCTGATTGCCTTGTCACCTTTGACCCTGGTCTTGCTGTCATATGTAGTTGCTGGATGGGCCAACCAGACAATCTCGACCGAGCCGGGCAGCGGGCACATGACCAATCGGCTGGGGTTCGGTTTGCACGTCGACGGGCCCGTCGCGGCGGATCGGGCGATGTTCGGCGAGGTGCCGACGGTGTGGCTGCAGCAACGGCTGGTGGACGGCTCAGGCCACTGGTACGACGTCGTTGCTTCGCTCGTTTACGTGACACATTTCGTTGCCCTGCCAGTCCTGACCGCTTGGGTCTGGTTTCGTCGGCGCGAGCGGATTCGGTCCTGGTATGCCGGCGTGCTGACGCTGACCGCCGTGGGCATGGTGGGTTATGTCGTCTATCCCGCGGCGGCCCCGTGGCTGGGATCTGAGTTCGGTGCGATCGGCCAAATCGATCGTCTTCCGGGCCGGGGCTGGGAGGTTCTTCGCCTCGACGTCGTGCAGTCGCTGCTCGGTGACGCGCTGCGCGGCGGCAATCCGGTTGCCGCGATGCCCTCGCTGCACGCGGCTACTCCGATGCTGTTTGCGCTCTTCTTCTGGACAGACCTGCGAAACCTAGGCCGGGTAATCATGATTTTGTACGTTGTATCCATGGCAGTCACGCTCGTCTACACCGGCGAGCACTACGCGGTCGACGTCTTCGTCGGCTGGGCGGTGGCGGCAGCGGCGATGGCGGTTGCTTGGACCAGCCGAACACTCTCGACGCGATGGGAAGCCTCGGCCGCATGACACTAACGATTCCAAGCAGCGTGCAGGGCGAACTCGACAGCTTCGCCGCGGCCGGTCGCCAGCACAGCCGGCACTTGGGCACCGACTACCAGCAGCTGTGGCAGGCCCTCAGCACTGTCGCTGATGGCGGTAAACGCTTCCGGTCGACGCTGTTGCTCACGACCTACAAGTCCTATAGCGGCGGCGGCCGCGGGAGCGGCGCAGCGGTCGCTGTCCGGGCAGCGGCCGCAGTCGAGCTGCTGCACGCAGCTTTGGTGATCCATGACGATGTCATCGACAACGACCTGGTCCGCCGCGGCACGAGGAACGTCTCCGGCGTTTTCGTCGACCGCGCGATCGCCCGCGGTGCATCGCCCGACGGCGCCGCCACCGTCGGGCTAACTGCCGGCGTTCTGGCCGGCGATCTGGCCCTGGTGGCTGCCTGCCGGGGCTTCGCACTGTGTGGATCCGAGCCTGAGGTCACCCGGCGGCTGCTCGCTTTGGTTGACGACGCTGTCGGTGTCACCGCTGCCGGTGAACTGGACGACGTGGTCATCAGCACCCGGGGCCCTGACGGCGCCGTCTTAAACGACGTCTTGCGGATCGCGGAGCACAAGACCGCGGCGTATTCGTTCCAATTGCCGCTGCAGGCCGGTGCCGTCTTGGCCGGCGCACCGCAGACCGTTGTCGAGCAGCTCGCCGAGGTCGGCCGCCACGCCGGCATCGGGTTTCAGCTGGTCGATGATCTACGCGGAGTTTTCGCCGACGAGGCCGAAACGGGCAAGAGCCGCCTGGGCGACCTCCGAGAGGGCAAACTGACCGCGTTGATCGCGCACGCACGACGTAGCAGCCACTGGGCCTCGATCGAATCGCTGGTGGGTGACCCGGCTTTGGATGCCGACGGAGCGGCGCGAGTCCGGGCGGCGCTCGAGGACTGCGGCGCTCGCGATTTCGTTGAGCAGTTGGCCGGCGACTACCTGGCGGCGGCCGTACGGACCGGTCGCGACGCCGGGCTCGCAGCGGAACTGTTGGCCGAGCTGGCCGAGTTGACCGACCGGATCCGGAGCGCGGCATGAGCATTCGAATTCCCGGCGTTCGGCTCCCCGCCGCACTGTCTGGCGGGAAGCATCCGGACGATCAGGCGCTGTACGACGCGGTCGCGCGCGAGGCCGCCGCATCGGTGGTTCGTGCGTACTCAACATCGTTCGGCCTAGCCTGCCGGCTGTTGCGGCAACCGGTCCGCGACCATGTTCGCAACGTCTACGCGATGGTGCGGCTGGCCGACGAGATCGTTGACGGCCCGATGGGAGTGCGGCATCCCGAACGGGCCGGTGCTGTCTTGCATCGGCTCGAGCACGACGTCGCTGAGGCCGTGGACACGGGCTACAGCTCGAACCTCGTGCTGCACGCGTTCGCCGCGACGGCCCGGGGCTGTGGAATCGGCGACGAGCTGGTGGAGCCGTTCTTCGCATCGATGCGCGCCGACCTGACCGTGCGCGAACACGACGACACCAGCTTCGCCCGGTATATTCACGGATCGGCAGAGGTGGTCGGACTGATGTGCCTCAAGGTGTTTTGCTCCGAGCTTTCGGGCGGACAGGCGACCTACGATGATCTTGCCGACGGGGCGCGCCGGCTGGGTGCTGCGTTCCAGAAAATCAACTTCCTGCGTGACCTCGCCGACGACTACCGCCTCCGAGGCAGGCGCTATTTTCCTGGCGTCGATCCCGAGCGGCTCACCGACGCCGACAGGGACCGGTTACTCGACGACATCGACGCCGACCTAGCAGCAGCCGCCCAGGCGGTGCCGCAGCTGCCGGACAGCTGCCGGACCGCCGTCGCTGTTGCGCAGGCCGTGTTCACCGACCTGTCGCGGCGGCTGCGCGCCACTGCGGCCGACGAGCTGCTGCGACGACGCGTTCGCGTCTCGACACCGGGAAAGATCTGGCTCACCACCACGACTTGTCTGCGGGTGCGATGAGTACGCGCATGAGGGTCGTCATCATCGGCGGCGGCGTCGCCGGCCTGGCATCGGCGGCCTTGCTCGCCCGCGACGGCCACGAGGTCGATCTGTTCGAGAAGAACGCGGACCTGGGCGGGCGCGCGGGACGCTGGCACCATCACGGCTTCCGGTTCGACACCGGCCCGTCGTGGTACCTGATGCCCGATGTCTTCGAGCACTTCTTCCGTCTGCTGGGTACAACGTCGTCCGAGCAGCTCGACCTCGTCCGGCTGGACCCGGCGTACCGGGTGTTCTTCGAGGGTGACAAACAACCCGTCGACCTGCGTTCGGACCCCGTGGACGCGTGCACGGTGTTCGAGCGGATCGAACCAGGAGCCGGCCGGCGCCTGCAGGAATATCTCGCCTCGGCGAGAGAAACCTACGACCTCGCCGTACAGCGCTTCCTCTACACCAGTTACGAGTCGATGCTGCCGCTGCTGCGTCTTGACGTCCTGGCCCGGCTGGGCCGGCTGACGCGGCTGCTGGGCCAGCCATTGGAGTCCTTCGTCGCGGGCTACGTTCGCGACCACCGGCTGGCCCAGATCCTGGGGTATCCGGCCGTCTTCCTCGGTACGTCGCCGTCGCGGGCGCCGAGCATGTACCACCTGATGAGCCATCTCGACCTGGTCGACGGGGTGCTCTACCCGCGCGGCGGTTTCGGGCAGGTGGTTGACGCGCTCACGAAGCTGGCGCAGGCACAGGGGGCGCAGCTGCACACCGGATCGGCGGTCAGCCGCATCGAGACCGGACCCGGGCACGGCAAGCCCAAGGTCACCGGAGTTCGGGTTCGTACGGCAGACGGCCACGAGCGTGTGGTGTCCGCCGACCTCGTCGTCGGTGCCGCCGATCTGCATCACGTCGAAAACCATCTGCTGCCTGCCTCGCTGCGGAGCCGACCGGAGTCGTGGTGGGCGCGACGCGATCCGGGGGCCGGGGCTGTGCTCGTACTGCTCGGCGTGCGGGGAAAACTTCCGCAGCTCGCGCACCACTCGTTGTTCTTCACCCGTAACTGGGACGACCACTTCGACGTCGTCCAGGGTTCGGGAAACCCGCTGCCGGACCCGGCCTCGATCTACGTCTCACGCACCTCCGCGACCGATCCGGACGCGGCACCGGCCGGCCACGAGAACCTGTTCGTGCTCGTCCCCGCACCGGCCGACCCAGCACTCGGTGCCGGTGGACTCGACGGACAAGGAGACCCCGAGGTGGAACGCATCGCCGACGCGGCCGTCCGGCAGATCGCGGACTGGGCCGCAGTCCCGGATCTGGCCGAACGGATCGTCGTCCGGCGAACCATCGGCCCGAAGGACTTCGTCGACGGCGTCAACGCATGGTCCGGCAGCGCGCTCGGGCTGGCGCACACGCTGCGGCAGAGCGCGTTCCTGCGCGGCGGCAACGCCTCCCCCAAGGTCGCCGGGCTCTACTACGCAGGCCACAACACCATCCCGGGTATCGGGCTGCCGATGTGCCTGATCAGCGCCGAGATCCTCTTGAAACGGACTCGCGGTGACCGCTCCACCGAGCCCTTGCCCGAACCGTTGCCAGCAGCAACTCTCCTGGACCGGAAGTCACGATGATCCACCTCTCGTACGTCGCGATGCTCGGGTTCTGCCTCGCCGGGACGCTGCCGCTGGTCTGGTTATTCCAGCTAAGCGTGTTTCGGCGCCCAGCACGGCTGGTGGCAGCCGTCGTGCTCGGCGCAACGCCGTTCGTTGTCTGGGACCTGTGGGCGACCCACGCCGGTCACTGGCGGTTCGACCCCCGTCAGACACTGCCGTGGCGGTTGGCCGGGCTGCCGCTGGAGGAGTTCGGCTTCTTCGTCGTGATCCCGCTGGCCGCAATTTTGACCTACGAGACCGTCCGGACCATGCGAGCGAGACGGGTAGCGCGCGAGGGCCACGACCGGGTGACGGAGGACGCACCGTGATCGACCCCTTGTCCTACACCGCGCTTGCCGGCGCCGCGGTACTGATCGCCGTCGCGGCCGACCGCTGGCTGTTCCGGACTCGGTTGACTGGTTCGCGAACGTGGTGGATGGCGTACGCGATCGTCGTGGTCTTCCAGCTGCTGACCAACGGGTGGCTGACCGGTCGCGGGATCGTCCAGTACGCCGGTGACACGATCATCGGCAGCGAGCAGATCACGGCGTTCGGCGACGGCCGCCTGGCCTATGCGCCAATCGAGGACCTCGGCTTCGGCTTCGCCCTGGTGCTGACAACCTGTGCAATCTGGGAGCGGGTGCGGACACAATGACCACCTCGATGACCACACCCGGGCCGCCCTGGGCGCCCGGTCCAACCACCCGAGACATGATGCGCGGCTTCTTCGCTATTCGCGCCGACCCGCTGCGGTATCTGGAGCAGACCCACGCCCGGTACGGCGATCTGGTCGCGTTCCCGGTGCCGGGGCCACCGGCGCTGCTTCTCACTGATCCGGATGACGTACGCCGGGTGTTGCAGACCTCCGCGCGGCACTGGACCAAGGACACCGTGCAGTACCGGGCGCTCGGCCGCGTTACAGGCCCAGGGCTGCTCGCGTCGTCGGAACCCAACTGGATCGAGCACCGCCGCGCCGCAGCGCCGGCCTTTCATCACCAGCGTCTGGACACCATCGGCCTGCGGATCGCCGAGGCCACCGACCTCGCGCTCAAAGATTGGCCGAGCGACCGGCAGGTCGTCGACGTCGCCGCGTGGACGCTGCAGCTCGCGCTGGACGTCGTGGGCCGAGCGCTGCTGTCCGCAGATCTGTCCACCCAGGCCGACCAGTTGCTCAAGGCCACGAGTTCCGCGGCGCAGCTGATCGTTTGGCTCGGTCGCGCCGTGGTCCCGGTCCCACCCGGCTGGCCAACCCCGCTCAACCGGCGGCTAGTGGCGGCCCGGGGACAACTCGACACCCTGTGCCGGCAGCTGATCCAGAGCCGGCGGGGCGCGCCCAGTGACGCCGACGAGGGTGACGACTTCGTCCGGCTGCTGATCGACAGCGGGCTCAGCGACCGTGAGATCCGCGACGAGCTGGTCACGATGATCATCGCCGGACACGAGACAGTCGCGGCGTCGCTGGCCTGGACGTTGATGCTGCTGGCCGAAAACCAGTCCGCGCAGGACCGGGCCCGCACCGAGACTTACGAGCTCGACGAGGTCGTCGCGATGACCGCGACCGGGCGGCAGACACCGTGGACACGAGCGGTCGTCGACGAGGCGTTGCGGCTCTACCCGCCGGCCTGGGTGATCTCGCGCCGCTCCCGAGAGCCCGATTACCTCGGCGGTCACGAGGTGCCCGCAGGCACGATGGCGATCATCAGCCCCTGGCTGCTGCACCGGCGGAACCAATCCTGGCCGGCACCGGAAGAATTCCGGCCGGAGCGGTTCCTCGACGAACCCGGCCCGCGGACGGACTACCTGCCGTTCGGCATCGGGCCACGGCTCTGCATCGGCCGGGAATTCGCGCTTGGCGAGATGGTGATCATCCTGTCCCGGGTCCTGTCCAGATACCGGCTACAGCTGCCTGCCGGCTGGTCAAGACCTCGGCCCCAGGCACACGTCGCGACCCATCCCCAGGGCGGGATGCCGTTGCTCATCGCTCCCGTGCGTCCATGAGCACAGCCGTCGCGATCGCCGTGCTCGTGATCGCGCTCTGGCTCGGTCAGCGGCAACTGGCCGAGCTACGGCCGATCCCCGCACCAACGACAACGTGGCGGACCAACGACATCTCGATCGTGATCCCCGCCCGCAACGAAGCCGGGCGGCTACCGACGTTGCTGGCCTCGTTGAGGTCCACCGCCGCCGAGGTCGTCGTGGTCGACGACCACTCCACCGACGGCACCGGTGACCTCGCCCGCGCGTTCGGAGCGCACGTCGTACCGATCACCTCGGTTCCTGAGGGATGGACGGGCAAGGCGTGGGCGTGCCATCAAGGGACGCAAATCACGTCCAGACCGATCCTGCTGTTCCTCGACGCGGACACCGAGCTGGCACCCGGCGCGCTCGAAAGTCTGCGGCAGCTGCACGACGACCACGGTGGACTGGTCTCGGTCCAGCCCTTCCATCACACCAAGAAGGCCTACGAGCAGTTGTCGTGCTACTTCAACGTCGTCGAGCTGATGGGCAGCGGCGCGTACGCTCGGCGCCCACCCCGGCGACCGATGGCCTACGGGCCTTGTCTGATCACTGCGCGCACCGACTACGAACGAGTCGGCGGTCACGCCGCAGTCCGCGACCAGATCCTCGACGACGCCCAGCTCGCGGCCGCCTACGCCCACGCCGACCTGCCGGTTCGTTGCTTCGTGGGCGGCTCGGCGCTGCGGATGCGCATGTACCCGGCCGGTCCGCGTCAGCTCGCTGAAGGCTGGACCAAAAATATCGCCGCTGGCGCCGGTCAGGCGGACCTGTCCTCAGCCGCGGCGGCCACGGCCTGGGTCGCCGCCCACTTCGCCGTCGCCGCTGGAGCGTTGTCGGCAGCGCTGTCCACGCTGGTGCCATGGGCCTGGCCGCCCACCTGGGGCTCGCCGTTTGTGTGGTGCCTGGGCTGGGTCGCGGTGGCCGTCCAGCTGAGGTTTCTCCTACGACGAATCGGGTCGTTCCGCTGGTGGGCCTGGGTGGCCTTCCCAATTTCGTTGGCCGCGTTCGCCGCAATCTTTTTGCGGTCGATGATCCGGACCCACATCCGGCGTACGGTGCGCTGGCGCGACCGCAGCATCACACTGCGAAGGAACACCTGAGATGAACGTCGCCGCAACGATCGCCCTCGACGTCATCGCCTGGGGAGTCTTCCACTCCGGCGCCGGCTACCTCGCCCACCGCCTCAGCGACAACCGCTTGGCTCGCGACAACTGGCTTCTTCGCCCCCGAAGCTTCGAAAACGCAGGCTGGTACCGGCGCTGGTTCCGCATCCAGCGCTGGAAAGACCGCGTCCCCGAAGCCGGGGCCCTGTTCCCCGGCGGAATCAGCATGTCCCACCTGCCCGCGCCCGGCCGCAGCGGCCTATCCGTCTTCGTCCGCGAAACCCGCCGCGCCGAACTGGCCCACTGGTACGCCATGGCCTGCGGCCCGCTGTTCGCCCTGTGGAACACCCCACTCCCCACCGCACTACTCATCACCTACGGCGTCCTCGCCAACACACCCTTCATCGCCATACAGCGCTACAACCGGCTCCGCGCGTACAGCGCCTTTCGCCGGCATACATAGCAAACCGCTCGCAGAAATCACTCGCCACGGCGTCGAGCTCAGATGTGACTCGTTGGCACTTACTGGGCATAAGGCCTGTGATCGGCGCCCAATCCACGGGAGTTGCATCTGATGCAAGAACTCCCGGTCGGCCACGATCTCGGCATCTCCGCAGGTCAGGGCCTACATCGACCAGACGTCGTAGGGCGGCCCGCGTATCGTTGCGGCGGGCAACTGGCCAGGTGGGCGTAGGTTCCTTGCGTTAATGCAGGATTCCACGCTCAGGAGTGGTCGGTGGATGGTGTTCCGGGCTTCGTCCCGCGGGTGTTGCGCGACCCTGGCGTCACGCTGTTTCGCGCCGACGGCCGAGTCTTCGAGGCGATGGTCGACGGCTGGCGCACGCAGATGCTCGCTCGCGGGCTGGCGGTCGACACGATCAAGCCCCGAACGCGGGTCGTCGAGCGGTTCCAGCTGTTCAGCGGTGAGTACCCGTGGATGTGGCGGCCGGTCGACATCGAGGACTACCTCGCCGAGTTGCGATCTCGCGAGCGTCCTATCGGGCTTGGCACGCTGCGGTCCTACAGCAACGCCGTGGCCATGTTCTGCGCCTACCTGACTCATCCCGGCTACGGGTGGGGCGAGTTCTGCGAGCGCACCTTCGGTGACGTCCCGGCCCAGATCTGCTTCGACTGGAACACCCCGCGTCACACGACCGACGACGCCGTGCCGCCGGCGCGCCGATCGTTCACCCGGGCTGAGCTGCAGCGGCTGTTCGACTACGTCGACGACGTCGTCGACCGCGAGTACGCGGCCGGGTCCAAACGCTGGCTGCCGGCCCTGCGGGACTCGATCGCCTTCAAGGTCTGCTACGCCTACGGGATGCGGCGCCGCGAGATCACGATGCTCGATCTGGAGGACTTCGGGCCGAACCCGCCTTTCCAAGTACGGTCGCTTCGGCGCGACGACGGTGCGGTGGGGCAAGGGCACGACTGCCTCCGGGCCACGTCGCCGAACGGTCCTGACGGTCCCCGAGTTCGAATGGGTCGTGGACCTGCTCGAGTTCTGGGTCACCGAGGCCGGCCGGAGCCGGTTCCCGACCGCTGAGCGATCCAGCGCGCTGTGGCCCAGCGAGCGATCGCACCGGGTCAGCCTGGGCGCCCTGGGCGACTCCTTTGCCGACTATCGGCGCGCCGCCGGGCTCCCCGAGGAGCTCGGTCTGCACTGTCTGCGGCACTCCTATGTCACACATCTGATCGAGGCCGGCTACGACCCGGCGTTCGTGCAGACCCAGGTCGGCCACGCCTACGCCTCGACAACCGGCCTCTACACGTCAGTGTCGGCCGACTTCAGACAGCGGTCGGTACGGCGGATGATCGCATCCCGGCTCGGACAACCCGAAGGACCCGCTCATGACTGAACAGCGCCGCATCGGCTTCAAGTGGCACCTGCGCCACCTGATGGCTCAGCGTAACCTGTGGAAGAGCACCGAGCTGCACGCCCTGCTGAAGTCCCGTGGGATCAACCTGTCCGAAAGCCAGGTGTACCGGCTCGTCACCGGAACTCCCGAACGCATTCCGGCGCGCACTTTCGCCGCCTTGTGCGACATCCTCGACTGCACCCCAGGTGATCTGTTCGAGCCGTTCGTGGAGATGCGTGCCGCGGCCACGGCCGACGCCCCACGCCGCAGTGAAGACCTCGGCGTCCAGCCCGGCGACCCGATCGCGCGGCGCGTCCGGATCGTCCCGACCGGCGATGACTAGACCGCGCCGCCCGAGCGACCCCGACCGCTGGCCCAACCCCTGCGCTCGGTGCGGAGAGCACCACGAACTCTTCGCGAACTGGCCCGACGGGCGGATCTGCAACTACTGCTACCAGAAGGCCAAGCGGACCACAGGCACCTGCGGCTGCGGCCAAGAAGGCGTCCTGCCCGGCCTGATCGACGGGTCGCCGGCCTGCCGAGCCTGCTCCGGACTGCAGCACCTCAGCCTTGACTGCCAAGGCTGCGGCGCCGAAGCCGAGCTCCGCACCAAAGGCCGGTGCTGGCGCTGCTCTCTCGGCGACCTCGTCGACGACCTGCTGACCGATCCCACCACCGGCGTGACCCCCGACCCGCTCAGGCCGCTGGCCGACGCCCTCAAGACGATGGGACGACCGAACAGCGGCGTCACCTGGATCCGGCAAACCCACGTCAAGCAGACGCTGCGGACCATCGCGGCCGCCGGCGAGTTGACGCACGAACTCCTCGACCAGGTCGCGGGCCGGCAACAGTCGAAGACCTACATCCGCGGGCTGCTCGTTGAGTACGGCGCCCTGCCGCAGCGCGACGAGCTGCTGACCCGCTTCGACGTCTGGTCAGCCGAAGCGATCGAGCGCGCCACCGACCCGAGCCACCGCGACGTCATCCGCCGATACGTCGTCTGGCACCACCAGCGCCGATTCCGCGGATCGCCGGGGCCCGTCACCCACGGCGCCTTCCTGCGGGCCAAGCATCAGGTGACCGTCGCGATCACCCTGCTGAACTGGCTCACCGAGCACAACAGCGACCTGGCCAGCCTCACACAGACCCAGCTCGACCGGTGGCGCACCGAAGGCAACACCACCAGGGAACTGGTCAACCCGTTCCTCAGCTGGGCGATCAAGGCACAGCTGACGATATCCACACTGATCCTCCGGCCCCGGCCAGCCGGCGCCGCGCCGCGCCGCGCATGCCAGCACTCGAACAGCAGCAGATGGTCACCGAGGTCAGCTCCGGGACGAAACTCAGCACCCGCGACCGGGCCGCCGCGATCCTCGTCGTGGTGTTCGCCCAGCAGATCGAGCACGTCATCTCCCTGACCTGGACCCAGGTCGACGTCGCCCCCACCACGGTGAACATCGCCCTCGGCAAAACCGTGATCGAGATCCCGCCACCCCTGGACGAACCGTTCCGCGAGCTCGCCGCCGCCACACCGAGCAACACCGCCGCTCAGCCGAACAGCAACTGGGTCTTCCCCGGCTACGGCCCCGGCCGGCATATCCGGGCAGCCTCGCTGCGCGAACGCCTCTACCAGCTGTTCAAGCCTCAGGCAGCCCGGATCGGGACGCTGCACGAGCTCACCAAGCTCGCGCCGATCGCGATCATCGCTGACGCACTCGGCTACAGCGTCAAGACCATCGAGCGCCACGCCCGCGACGCAGCCATCACCTATGCCCAATACGTCGCTACCCGGCAATAGGCCGCGCGGCCCTTGCTACGCCCCGCACTTCGCTGGCCGGGCGGCCGCAGCTGGAACAACTTCCCGGTACTTCAACAACCGTGGTCACCAGTTCTCCTGGGGGTAGTCGCTGATCGGGGCGCCGGGCCTCATGATGCCCACCGATCGGTGAGGTCATTTGGCGAGGTCGTTCGGGGAGTGTTGTTGTCAGCTCAGCAGAAACTGGCGGATCTGTTGGGAGACCGGGGCTGGTGCTGCCCAGAATGCGCCGTGGCTCTGGCCGGGCAGGGTCAGGATCGTGACGTTCGGTAGAAGCGCAGCCAGCGCGGCGGCTCCGGTGTGGAAGTGGGCTTCGCTGTCGCCACCGACGGCGACTGCGACCGGCGCTTCGGTCGACCACCGATCAGCGGGTAGTGGTTTGCCGTCTTGAAGGCCGCTCAGCGTTTTGCCCTCATAGACGAAGGTGTGGGCGTACCGGGTCATGTCATCCCAGGAAGGGTCCCGTTTCATCGGTTCGATGTACTCGGCCGGAACGCCGATGACCTCGGTCATGACGTACTCGACTGCGTCGCTGCGCCGGCCGGCCTCGACCAGTTTCTCTACCTGCGCGACCCAGTGGGGGGGGGGGGGTACTGGTGGGCGGGAGTTGTCGACGATGAACGGCGGATCGTAGAGGTAGACCCCGGTCACCTTGTCGCCGAGCGCAGTGGCCGCGTCGAGGACGATCGCGCAGCCACCGGAACCGCTGGTCAGGGCCGCTGAGCCACCCGCGATGTCGATCAAGGCGGCGATGTCGTCGATCTCTCGGGCCGGGTCGTAGGGCTGCGGGTCCCCACTGGCCCCACGTCCGCGTCGATCGAAGCTGATCACGGTGAAGTGCTCGGACAGGGCCGTGGTCAGGCCAGCGAGGCCGGTGTGGTCCTCGGCGACGTTGCTGACCACGATGATCGCCGGACCGGAACCTGTCTTCTGGTAGGCGATGATGGTGCCGTCGGTGGACGTGATCGTCTGCATGGCTACCTCTCGTTGAGTCCGAAGGACGGCGTCGAGCCGGTCGAGGGATTCGGCGTAGCCGTCGGCCATCTGCAGGTCGACGGCCCGTTGCAGGGCTTGGGTGTCGGGGAAACTGATGTCGACCTCGACGTGGCAACCGGCGCCGACGGGCGTGAAGGAGACCGAGGTCGGGAAGGTGCCGGTTCCGTCAGGTTTCCAGGTGTCGTCGGCGAAAGCGTCGTCGTAGGTCAGTCTGGCCGGTGGATCGACGAGACCGTAGGTGGCGGTGCCGCGAACCGGTTCGGCCGACCCGTCCTCGGGGGCGAGCTCGAACCGCCAACGACCGCCGGGGTGAACGTCCATCTCGTGCACGGTCGCCACCCAGCCTGCCGGGCCCCACCACTTCGTGATTGCCGCGGCGTCGGTCCAGGCCCACCACGCACGGCCCACATCGGCGGCGTAGCTACGGCTGATATGGAGGGCATTGCGTGCCTCGTCGATCACGACGCCACCCTCAGGCATGGTCTGCATACTCACTGATCCTTACTGTCTGTCTCGTTGAGGAAGAAGCCGAAGCGGTCCATCCGTTCCGACCACAAGCCAGCGAAGCGCTGCGTCCAGGCGTTCAGCTCGCGCATCGATTCCGGGCGGAGCCGGTAGATCCGCTGCTGCGCCTGCCTGGTCACATCCACCACATCCGCCTCGGCCAGCAGCCGCAGATGCCGCGACACCTGCGGCTGGCCCAAATCGAGGTTGTCGACGATGCCACCGACCGACTGCGGGCCATCCTTCAAGAGCTCAACGATCCGGAACCGGCTCGGCTCCGAGATCACCGTCAACCGCTCCTGCACCATGGACACCATGCATCTATATATACAGCTAGGTGTATATATAGGCAGGAGTGTCATTGGTGGTCGGCGGTCCCTTCTTCACTCTGCCTTCCGTGACTAACCACTTGGGCCGAGCGACTGCTTGAGCCCGGGACTGTGTCTGCTGCGCATCGCACTCGCAGCTCCTGCCCTGCTGGTACTTCACGCCCAGGAGCAGCCCGCAGTCCTTGCATCTCGGCTCGTCCATGTGCCCAGTGTTCCCAAGGCGCGGATAGAACGTGGCTCCGACCACCAAGGCCATATTCGCTGATCAGCCGCCCGCCGGTCGCAGGTCAGAATGGGGAGCCGGACCGCCTACTCCCGGTACTCCAACAACCGTAGTTACCAGTTTCACGCTCAACGACGACGCACCCGACTTCCGCGTCCCACTCACGGTGCCGATGCGAAAGCCTCGTGGCACCACTGGCGGAAGGTTGTCGGCAGGAAGGTCAGCTTCGCGCTGTCGTAGATCGGCTGCTCGTTCTGCGCCTTCGCCAACAACGTCTTCATCGCCACCGCGGACCGGACCGGACAGGAGCGCGGCGCCGGCTTCATGGGCAACTCGCTGATCGCCGGGACCAACGGCTGGCCGATCGACCGGATCGCCGGCCCCGACGAGGACACGATCGTGTACACCGACATCGACCTGACGGCCTCCCGGACGGCGCCGATCTGGAACCAGCTCAACGACCTGCACCGGGACCGTCGGACCGATCTGTACGACCAGATGCTCGGCTACACCGACCGCGCCCCGCTACCGCGATGACGACAGTCCGCAGTACGACGGGCGTCGCCGTCCCGCGCAAGCTCGGGACCTGGTGCGCCGGGGCTGGTCGGGGTCGCGCTCCTGGCGCTCGTCGGCTGGTCGTTCGCGCGCCTCGCCCGCGGTACGACGTGGCAACCGTGGGACGGCGACTACACCGACCTGGCCCGGGTCGTGTCCTGGCTGGTCGGCTCGATCAGCGAGCCACAGTTCTACGCGGTCGCGCCGGCCGGTGCGCTGCTGCTCGTTGGCGGTCTGGTGGGCCACGTCGCGCACCGGCGGTCGTGGCGGTGGCAGGGCTTCGTCCAAGCGTGTGGTTCCGGGTTTTGGCCGTGGGCCGCGGGCAGCGCGCTGATCAGCCTGCTGCTCGGCAACCTCGCCTGGGGCTGGACCGCAGCCGTCGGAGACTGGCAGCCGCTGGTCTCGATGGCGCCGGCGATCGTCGTCTTGTACGGGCCTGGCTGGCGCGTCGGTCTGACCGCCGCCGTACTGGGAGCGCTGCTGACCCCGCCGGCCTCGATCCTCGCCGTCGCCTACCTCTACGCGCCCTTGGATCTCCCGCCGGTGGTCGGCGCGACGACGGGCATGTGGCGACGCCTTGAGGGGCCGTCGGGTGAGCCGATTCGCTTCTTCGTGGTCGGCGCCAAGGAGCAGCGGCCGGCGTGCCATTCAGCCCCATCGACGCAGCGGCACGACGGCTGACTGCCGTCGTCCCAGGTGACTGTGATCTCCCGATTCACTGAGGCCTGCACGGCTCCTATAGCGCGGATTTCTATGGAGGCGCCGGGTTCGATGGTTGCAGGCAAAATGGCTCGAAGTCGACCCACTCATCTTGGTCACGCCGCCGGCAAACACGCCGTCCCACATGGTGCGCGGGGACCGGGGTTCTTGGTGAGGTAGACCTCTTCGGCCGCCTCAGTCATGGAGCTCAACAGACCCCTGGGGTGACTCAGGCATCACCTTAAGATCAGAAGAGGAACACGAACCATTAGAAGGTCGCCGACTTCAGTACGCCCGAGCTGTCGGTGACCTTCACGGTCAACTGGAAGAGCCCCTGGATGGTCCGAGTCCCCGAGATGAGACAGGTGGGCGGGTTGACGGACAGACCGAGTAGCAGACTGATCGCAGTGACGCGATCTGGAAGCTCCGCTCCACACCCTTGATCCACCGTCGTGGAATTTCCCGCCGCCGGCATGGCAACGACGGCACTAAACCGTTTTGATGGCGCCGGCGTCCACGAGCCAATTCGCGCCGATCGCGCTGGGCATGGTCGGGGACGCCAGCAGCAGCACCACGCGGGCGATCTCGTCCGGCTCGATCAGGGCGCCGGTCAGCATGCCGCCTTGGCCGGGCATCGCGGCTAGCAGTGCTGCGTGATCCATTTCCAAGTGCGCGGCCAACTGTGCGACGAAGCCGTCCTTGCCCTCCATGATGGCGGTGCGCGTGCCGCTCGGGGTGACCACGTTGACCCGGACACCTTGCGCGCCCACTTTCTCGGCCAGTCCACGGGAGAACGCGTTGAGGGCAGCCTTGGCGGTGGCGTAGGGCAACGGCGCCGCCCCGGGGCGCAAGGCGCTGTCGGAGCTGATGCTGACAACGGCTCCCTGCGCCTCGAGCAGGGCGGGCAGCGCTGCCCGGGTGGTGCGCACGGCGGCGTTGAGATTCAGGGCGAACGTGCCGGTCCAGTCGTCGTCGCTTCCATCGAGCGGATCAGTGAAGGACCCGTCACTCATGGTGCCACCGCCGGCGTTGTTGACCAGCACGTCCAGGCGGGGGTCCGCGGCGAGCACGGACTCGACCGCGCGCCTTGGGCCGTCCGGCTCGGCGAGGTCGGCGGCCACGAACGAGGCACCGGTGGCCTCGAGCTCAGGAGTGCTGGTCCGGGCCACGGCCGTGACCGAGGCACCCTCAGCAACGAAGGCGCGGACGATCGCGAGGCCGATGCCCTTACTCCCGCCGGTGATGAGAACATGCTTACCTGTCAATTCAAGATTCATGCCATAACTGCAACACACGAGCATCACTTATGTCAACATCTGCGTCTTTGACGTCTCAGTTAAGTGTGAGTACGATGATCCGTGATGAGAGCGGACGCGGAACGTAGCACCGACCAAATCCTCAAGGCCGCCGAAGTCGTGCTCGCTGCCGACCCGAACGCCTCTTTGGAACGCATCGGCGACGCCGCCGGGGTCGCCCGTGCCACTGTCCACCGCCGCTTTGCCTCTCGCCAAGCGTTGCTGGAGGCGATGCGCGCCGGTCTCCACGAGCGCTACCTGCTCGGGCTCGAGCAGGCCAGGGTGCGCACGGCACCACCTCTGATCGCCCTGTACCGCGTGACGGAGATCGTCTTCGAACTCAAGGCGAGCCACCCGTATTCGATCAGCTTTGGCCTGTCGACCGAGCCCGAGGTCCAGGACGGCCTCGACCTCCTGTTCGCCCGTCTGTGCGCCGACGGCACGATCACTGCCCCGCGCCCGGCCTGGTCTCGCCAGGTCTATCTGGCCCTGATGCACGAGGTGGCCCTCCTTCCCGTCGACGCCCCCGAGCTGACCGACCCCGGCGGCCGCCCCGACCTCCTAGTCAAAACCACCCTCAATGCCCTCGGCGGCCGCTGACTGGCCGCGACCAGCGCAGCGGTGGCCCTCGCGGATCGAAGCGACCACCACCCCGGCAGCACCAGGTCGCCAACCGGCGACTCCGGTACTCCAACACCCGGCTCTTCTGGGTGACTGTCCGGACTGGCTTCCAGTAGCTACTCGTCGCTTCAACAAGCGGCGGTACCAGTTCTGAAGCCGCGCGGGCGCGTCGTACCGGAAGACCGATCTCGCCGCGGATCGGGCTGAGTCGCAGGCCGATAGCGCCGTCAGGGAACAGATGACCGGAGCGCGGGGCCAGCGCGATCAGCGTCTCAAGTCTGCTCGGCGGTAGAGGTGATCCTTAGAGCCGCCGTTGTCGTGCATCGCCTCGCTGGCCTGATTCTCGAGTGCGATCCTGTTGATAGCCCATCGCTTTCGGCAGTGCGGTTGCCGCTGCCGGCAGCCGGTTCCAGCCGGCGGTGGGCTTTATCGTCCCTAGTGCCTTGCCGAGGTGGAGCACCGTTCGGACCGCCTCGGCCACCACGCCAGCGACATCGCTGAATCCTTCGGCCTTGGTCAACTCGCGAAGCCGGCGCATCGGCGCCACCGCGCTCAAGTAGTCTGCGAGGGTCTCGCGGAGCGCCCGCTGGGCTGTCCACTTCGAGAGCGCAACGTCCTACAGGCGCCGGATGGTGGCATCCTGGAAAATGCGGCACAAAGGGGCGTCGCACTTGCTCGCCAACTTCGCCCGCACGCACCAGTAGGCAATTTGGTGCGCCGATCGAAACTTCGTGCCGACACCGCGTCGGGCGCCGCCAAGGCCGGTATCTCACCCGACGATGGGCCTGGCCACCACCTCGGCGTACGCCCGAATGCGGTCCGGCACCATCCTCGGCTTCCCACCGATAAGCAACGTGTGCGTGACACCGGACCCACGCAACTGCTGCGCGAAGTCGCGAATGATGCCAAGGCTGCGCACTTAGGAGCCGTGCGCGCCCAGGTCGTATCCGAAGAACTAGCAACCCTGGCAGCGCAGGTTGCAAGCGTCGGTGATGAACACTTCCCGAGGTTTGGCGAGCGGCTTCGCGATTGGAAGTAGCCGGTCCGAGCCTGTCGACAATGGTCCACCGGAGCTTGGGCCAGAGGCTTTGGGCGGGTCGGAACTGGGCGCGAAGCTCCGAGTGCGGATCAGGCAGATGGCGTGCCCCCGGGCCGGGAACAGCGCCGACCCTGCTTCGTTCGGCGGCGCTGCGCTGAGTCTGCCCGTCCACATCCTTGAAAACTCACGCTGACGAGGCGACCAGTTTCCTCTCTCGTAGAGCGCTTTCGGGCATGTTCGGCGCAGGCAGTTTCTTGATGTTGCTGTAACCGCAACAGAAGTTGTTCATCCACCATCGGTCGATGAGGGTCGTCCTGGAGGTGTTCGCTATGGACAAGCAGGAAGAACTGACCGCGCGAGCGGTGGACGTCGTTGTCGTTGGCGGTGGAGCCGCCGGGTTGAGCGCAGCGTTGCTGCTCGGACGTTCCCGCCGCTCGGTCGTCGTCGTGGACTCGGGACAGCCCCGCAACGCACCTGCCGACGGAGTGCATGGACTGCTCGGCAGGGAGGGTGTTACGCCATCAAACTTGTTGGCCACTGCGCGCGAGGAGGTCCGCCGCTACGGCGGAGAGATCCTCGCCGGGGAGATTAGCGGCGCACGACCAGACGGAGACGGGTTCACCGTCAGTCTTGGCGACGGAATGCAACTGCGAGCTCGCCGCTTGCTGATCGCGACTGGCTTGATCGATGTGCTGCCCGACGTCCCCGGACTCGCGCAGCAATGGGGACACGACGTCGTCCACTGTCCGTACTGCCACGGCTATGAGGTCCGCGACCTGGCTATCGGCATCCTGGCCACCGCGGCACCGTCTGTTCACCACGCCTTGCTGTTTCGCCAGCTCAGCGAGGACCTGACCTATTTCGCTCACAGAACCGAACTCACTGCTGAGCAGAAGGAACAGTTCGACGCCCTCGGCATTACGGTGGTTCTGGGGGAAGTAGCTACGGTCGAGGTTTCCGATGGCAACGTGACCGGTCTCAAGATGGCGGACGGCCGGCTGATTGCTCGCGAAATCATCGCAGTGGCGACACGCATGGAAGCGCGGGCAGGCTTCCTCGGTGAGCTCGGTCTGCACCCGGTCGAACATCCCAGCGGGATGGGACATCATCTGCCCGCCGATCAATTCGGTCGCAGCCCCGTGCCGGGAGTTTGGCTGGCCGGAAACGTGACCGACCTGACTGCGCAGGTCGGAGCATCAGCCGCCGCCGGAGCAACCGCAGCGCAGCACCTCAACGCCGACCTCGTCACCGAGGACACTCTCGCCGCGGTCGAACGTCACCGCGCGACCGCGCAGAATCTCATTTCCGACAGCTACCCCGCAGAACAGGACGACGCATGACCGCCACCCGGTCGTCTTCAGTCCCCGGCGCACAGCAAGCGTCGACGACGCGGTACCTCGGGCTGTCGCTGGCTCTCATCTCCCTCACCCAGCTACTGATCGTGCTGAACGGCTCGATCGTGACCATCGCACTGGGGTGAGCGGCCACGGCCCTTCCCTGACAGGCAGTCGGTGCAGAACTACTTCGACGCACCTGACTACCAGCCCATCCGCCGATCCCGACAGTCGTTCACCGACGCCAAGGCCCCGGTAATCGAGAGCTGACCCGCAGATAAGCCGCCTGGATCAGCACAGTCGCCCTGTACTACGCCGACCCGCGAACCGATCTCCGCAACACTCCTTGGTGATCTGGACGATCACCGAAGGGAGCCGCATGAGACGCACGCGGGTGAGGCCGGCCAACCGCAGAACAGCTGAACGGTGCAGGCGCAGGTGAAGTCAAACCAGAGCCCGATACGACGGAGATCCTGATGTCCGACATGCGCGGCGCTCTTTGATCAGTATGGTCCGCCCTGAGGTCCCCTATCAGGGAACTGTTACAGTGATGAACCCGACGTCGCCACGGGCACCGAGGCTGGTCGCGACTGCGACCGCTCTGGATCGCAAGGCGATCCGGTCGCGCTCACCGTGCACGAACAAGACCCGCCGTCCGGCAAGGTCGGGAAGGTCGGTTGGATACACGAACGCGTTGAGCGCGACGACGCAACGCACCGCGCTCTGCGCGCCGGCCAGCAGCGCCGCTCGCCCACCCAGGGAGTGTCCGACCAGGGCCACGGGCCGGTCAGGGTACTGCTTCTGCACCTGCTCGAGGGCCCACCGGGCATCGTCGACCGGAGTCCGATTGGTATCCCATCCACGAGACGAATTGAGCAGCCGGTAAACGGCCAACCTCCTCTGCCCAGCCAGCACTAGCCGCTTGGCGACCGGGATCATGCGCAGCACCGACAATTGGGCAGGGCTCACCATCATAGAGTCGGACCGCGAAGCGCCCCCATGGAGGACCACGGCCACCGCCTCGGGGGCCTTTGGGGTCCAGGTCTCGATCAGCCGCGGGTCAGCCATAGCGGGTCAGCATCGACATAGGGCAACGTTACCTACTCGCTTGAGGCTGGCCGGATCGATCCTGGCTGCGATCAGTGTGGGTCCCAACGACACGACCAGTGCCGACGACCGTCTCTGTGGTCACACGGTTGCTGAGCGTCGCCGGACAGCCCGCTCGGCCTCACTGAGATCACCCAGCAATCGATCCGAGTGACACGAGCTGTGGCGTCTGACGCTTGCCTAGGGCAACACTAAAGAGGTGGGTGATCTGGCGCCCGACCTGCTCGGGCCGGTTGGGATGGCGCTGGCATGCCTGGAGGAGCCAGATTCGAGCTGAAGTGGGACGGTTTCCTTTACTGAACTTATCAATCGATGCCGGCAGGTGGCGACGGGGGTTTGGTTCGTCGTGATCGCTACTCCGATAGCGGGCTCGCGAGACGAGGAGCTATGGCGGTTCCGGTGCTGCTGGGCTGAACGACCGGAACCTCAGGTGGCCTGTCTCACGCGGCGATCAGGTCCCCGTTCGTCTCCGGTGCCCGCGCGGATGCGCTTCGGTGGCGACCGGGTGTGCTGTCGGGTGTACCGCAGGGTCACGTCGTGGGTTTGGAGGGCAGTTTGCGGCTATCGATCAGTTCTTGGGCGACGTCGCGCAGTTTGCGATTGCTGTCCATGGAGTAGCGGCGAAGGACTTCGAAGGCCCGGGGTTCGTCGAGGTTGTAGCGCTCCATCAGAATGCCCATCGCTGCTCCGACCAGGCGGCGGGCGTCGACGGCTTCGGTGAGGCTGACTGCTGTGCGGGCGGAGGCGATCGCGGCCGAGGCGTGTTGGGCCAGGATGTGCGCGATGTCGAGGTCGTCGTCGTTGAACCCGTGGGGTTTAGTGCTGTAGAGGGCGAGTACGGCTTCAGCGCGTCCGGCGACCAGCAGCGGTAGGTGCATCGCGCAACGGATTCCTGCAGCGATCATTTGTTCGCTCCACTGCGTCGACCAGCGGTCTTCGGTAGCGACGTCGGGGACCAGCAGCGCTGTCCGTTCCTCGAGGGCGGTGATCATCGGGCCCGCGCCGGCGTCGATCTGACCGCGGTAGAGGTCGGCCAGCTTAGGATCGGTCATGGCCATGACCTGGGGGCGGCGGCCTTTGGTGATCAGCACGACCGAGGCGTAGTCGCACCACACCGCCTGCAGAGCGAACTGCACGACCTTGTCGACGGTCAGTTCGATGCCCTCGGCTGCTTGCAGCTCTGCTGCTAACCGGCCGAACGCTTCGGCCGACGACTGTTCCCTGGACACGGCAGGGTCCTCCTCCCGCGCTCGAATCGTCCACCCCGGGGTGGGATAGATCGCGCCATCCTCACGTACCCCGCACAAGATCAGCGTCAAACTTTGACGTGTCAAACTTAGGCAACCTCCCCGGCACACGACCAAGCCCGCTCAGCAGGCTTCTCGACGTGCGACCATCTCTGCCACGCCCGCGGGTCCTCGGCGATGCCCTAGCCGGTGTGGCGCTGGCCGTGCCGGCTTGCCAACGCTCGCGGGCGATTTGAGGGAGACTTCGCGGGTACTGTGAGCGGGCGACGTCAAGGCCGTACCGCGGTCAGCCGTTCAGGCGCGCGAGTACCGGCCCCGGGAACTGGTGTGAGGAACGTGTCTTCGCTTCGTGTACAACAGATCCTGCTCGAGGTACTGGCTACTGACCAGCCCGATCCGCCTGGCTTGGACGGCGACACGGTCTGGGCGAGGCTGTGTGCTTCGGCGACCAGGTCAGTGCCGGTGAGTGGGGCGGGAGTGGCGCTGATGACGCCGGCCGGCCACGGCGGCACCCTTGCGGCGACCGACGGTCCGGCGAAGGTGATGGAAAACCTGCAGCACACCCTCGGTGAGGGTCCGTGCATGACGGCGTTTCATGACCGGCGACCGGTCCTGGAACGAGATCTTGCCCAGGCCGGCGAGCGCTGGCCGGGCTTCACGCCGGCAGCGGTCGAGTCGGGGATCGCGGCGATCTTCGCGTTCCCGCTCCAGGTCGGCGCGATCCGGCTGGGTGTGCTCGACCTCTACCGTGACACTGCCGGTGCCCTGGACAACCTGGAGTTGGCCGAAGCGCTCGACTATGCCGCTGCCGCGACGACGATCCTGCTGGATCTGCAGCACGGCTCCTCACCTGACGGGCTGCACTCGCAGCTGTCCGATGCGGTCGACAGCCACCGGCCGATCCATCACGCGACCGGCATCATCTCGGTCCAGGCGTCGGTGGGTATCGAGGTGGCGTTGCTGCTGTTGCGGGCCCGCGCCTACGCCGAGGAACGCTCGTTGCTGGAACTTGCCCAAGACGTCGTCGCCCGGAGGGTGACGTTCTACCCCGAGGACGACCATGCTGAATAGATCATCCGCCCCGTGCACGCGGGTCCTCGCGGCCTGGAAAGGCGGCATCACATGAGCAGGGAACAGCGTCTCGCCGAGGTGTTCGTCGAGCTCGCGGACACCCTCGTCGACGACTACGACGTCCTCGACCTCCTTCAGACCTTGTGCGAGCGCAGCGTCGAACTGCTGCAGGCCGACGCAGCCGGTTTGATCCTGGCCGACCAGCGCGGGGCGCTGCACGTGATGGCCTCGACCACCGAGAAGGCCAAGCTCATGGAGCTGTTCGTCCTGCAAGCCGAAGAAGGTCCCTGCCTGGACTGTTACGCCACCGGCGAGAAGATCGTGAACATCGACGTGGCCGAGGTCGAGGACCGCTGGCCCAACTTCCACGCCGCGACCCTCGCCGCGGGCTACCGCTCCACCCACGCGATCCCGCTGCGGCTGCGCGGCCAGATCATCGGAGCGCTGAACCTGTTCTGCGTCGACCAGGCGACCCTCAGCGACGCCGATGTCGCCCTGGGCCAGGCGCTGTGCGACATCGCTACCGTCGGGCTGCTGCAAGAACGCATCGTGCGGCAAGGCGAGGTGCTGGCCGAGCAGCTGCAATCCGCGCTGAACAGCCGCATCCTGCTCGAGCAGGCCAAAGGTGTCCTGTCCGAACGTGCCGGCATCGACCTCGAAGCCGCGTTCGATGTGATGCGCGCCCACGCCCGGCGCAACCACCTGCAACTCAGCGCTGTTGCGAGCGGCCTCATCGACGGCACCATCGCGGCCACCGCGATCACCTCCACCAGCCCCTGATCTCCCGTGACGAACTGGCGCAACCGGTCCGACACGCTCGCGTGATGGACCGAAAGCTTGCCTAGAGCAACACTGAGATCGTGGCCGAACTTGCCCCCGATCTTCTCGGGCCGGTAGCGCTGGAACTGGCCCGGGCCGAAGAACATCTCCCCGGGCCCAACGCCATGCCGGGCGGTTCGAGGTTCGAGCTGAAGTGGGACGGCTTCCGGGTCGGCGCGGTCTGCCGCGCCGGTGAGGTGCGGTTGTGGTCGCGCAACGGCAAGGACTTCACCGCCAAGTTTCCCGACATCCAGACAGCCCTCGCCGCCCAGGTCGGCACCGACTGCGTACTCGACGGCGAACTCGTGGTGTGGACCGGAGAGCGAATGGACTTCGACGCCCTCCAGGCGCGGATGGTCAACACCGCCGCGACGGTGCGCCGCCGCCTGGCCCGCGACCACCCGGCCTCCCTGATGGTCTTCGACCTGCTCGCCGTCGGCGACGTCGACGTACGCCCGATGCGGTGGACCGCCCGCCACGGCCGGCTGGAAGATCTCGCGAAGTCGTGGCGACCGCCGCTACAGCTGTCGCCGGTGACCGCTGACGTCGTGTTGCAACAGTCCCGAAGGTTCTGCGTCAGCCCCGGGTGTTGAGTTGGGTCATCAGCTCACGATTGGCTGCCCGGGCGGCGGCCAGCTCGTCGCCGCGTTCCTCCAGCTGAAGGCGCAGCTCGAGGATCTGCTGCTCCCGATCGGTGAGCGTCTCCTGCAGCGAGCGGATGTCGTCGGGTGCTCCGAGGCCGCTGTCGCGGAACACGGCGTCACCCAGGAACTTCGACAGGCGGCTTTCCAGGGCGGTGATGTGCTGCTGTAGCCGTGTGTTGTGTGCACGGGTGTTGAGCAGGTCTGCGCGCAGCGAGGCCGTGCTGACGGCGCTGTTGTTGGATGCTGGCTCGGCCGGGACTGCGGAGGCTGCTAGGACGGCCGCGTGGAGGTCTGGGTGGCGGTGGATGAAGCTTCGGTGCACTCGGGCTGCGCGGGCGATCGACGAGACGGTGATCGGCGCTCCTTCGGCGGTCTGGGTGGCGATCGCGTTGTGGACCTGCAGACGTCGCCGAGCGGTATCGCGCCGCCGTGCCTTCAGCAGCGGAGGCTCAGGCTCGACTGCTGGGTCGACGATCCGGTTCATCGGCCGGCCGCCCGGATGTCGCGTGGGTCGCTGCCGTTGGGTGGGGCGGTTGGCATGCCGAGGTGAACGATGGCGCGGCGGGTCGTGCGCAGCACGCCGATCGATTCGGTGATCTGGTCGCGCTCTGCGGGCGTGAGGTCGTCGACGTGGTCGTCGAGGCGTCGGATCAGCGCCCGGACTTTGTCAATCTCGATGTCGCTCGGTGCTGCTTCGGCCTGGGCCCAGGCTTCGAGTTCGGTCGCGGCGATGACGCGCTCGCGGTCGGCGAGCAGCCGGTCGAGGTGGGAGCGTAGTTCGGGTAGGTAGGACACGTCGGTGCGGAAGTGGCCGCAGCCGAGGCAACGGAACCGGAACGGGCAGGCGCCGCCGCCGGCCTGGACGTTCGATGGTTCGGTGCAGGTCCCGTAGGGGACGGCGATCTGGCCGACCCGCATTCGGGCTCGTTCGCTGTCGAGCAGCGCGGTGACGTCTCGCCACACCCGGTTGCCGGAGCCGTCGAACTGGTGATCGGCGACTCTGCTCACCGCAGCCCGGGTGCGTTTCTCGGTGATCCGGTAGTAGGCCTCGGTCGAGTGGACGCTGCGGTGCCCCCATCAGGTCCTTCAGCACCTCGATCGGTGTGCCGGCGTCTGCATGGCGCTGGGCGTAGGTGTGGCGGTAGGCGTAGGCCACGACGGCCGCGTGCGGGAACACGCCACCGTCGAGCAGGACGAACGGCGGCAGCTGGTCGACCCAGCCGCGGTGCATGTTCGTCAGTCCAGTCGCGCGCAGCGACTTGGTGCCGTGCGGGTTGGACGACGCGGCCGGGAGCAGGGCCAGCTCGGCCGGATCGGTGTCGGGGAAAGCGGCGCGGACCGCGGCCTGCTGGTCGAGGACCAGGTGGGCGGTGCTGTCCGGGATCGGAAGCCGACGGTGCAGCCGATTCTCCTTGTAGTCGGTGTAGACGAGCACGTACTTGCCGTCGCCGTCGCGTTCCAGGCAGTCCAGCGGGAGCTGGCAGATCTCGTCCGGGCGGCGGCCGGTGTCCATGAGGACCTCGACGGCCAGGCGCGTCGTGCGACCGCTGCGTGCCACCAGTAGTGGCAACGCGTCGTTGAGGGCGTTCATGACCTCGTTCGGCAGCGCGCGACCGGGGCCGTCGACGTGGACCGGTGGCGGGATGTCTTCGGCTCGAACGCCGAACTCGCCCGGGAGCCCTGCAGCGCAGCCGCCTGGCCGGGTCAGGCCGAGATCGCGGGCGTCGCGCAGCACGGTCCGGACATGGCGGGCGATCTGGAGGCGCCGGTGAGCCGACAGAGTCCCGGTCTGCTCGAGGTGGCCCAGCCGGGTGAGGAACGCGACGATGTCTGCCCGGCCGAGGTCCGTCGGGTCGAGGCCGTGGTCGACGCGGGTCAGCCGCAGCATGGTGGACAGCTCGGCCAGGGAGCCGACGTGCGTCCGTGTGACCATGCCCGTTTTGCCGCCGCGGCGGCGTGCGATGTCTTCGCTGGCCCAGTGCTTGGCGACCTCGCGGAGCCATGGTTGCGTCAGGATCGTGAAGTCGATGGTGCCCGCTGCTCCGAGCACGGCCAGATCCCAACGGTCTTTGCGTTGCTCTTCGCCCGCGGTGACTGTGGCTCGATCGACCTCCGTGACCAGCATGCCCAGCACCGTCTTCGCATCGCCGGCCAGACCGGAAGGATCGAGATCGGCCAGGGTGGTGACCTGCTGGCGCCGGGCGACCCGGGACAGCCGATTCAGCTGCGACGGCCGGGTCTTCCTGCCTTGCCCGATGCGCAACTGCAGGCCGCCGAGGAACTCCAGCAGAACCAGGCGCGGCAGGCCGCGCAGGTTCGCGACCCCCGACTGGGTGACGCCGTCCTGGCGGCGGCACCAGTCGACCATGTCCGTGCCGACGTCGTCGCGCAGCGCCGTGTTCCAGGCCTGGGAGTGCATCAGGCACAAACCGGCGCTGTTGTAGGCCAGCCGAAGACATGCGACGACTCGGCATGGTCCCCAAGCACGGAAGGGCTGGACGTCGGGGCGCTCGAGGAACAGCGGGACGTCGGCAATGTCAATTCGCCCGAACAACTCGCGGCAGCGGATGGTGTGGGAGTTGCACAACCCGATCGTGCGGGTGTGCTGCGGCCGCTCACACCCTTTGACCTTGCAGAGGACATCATCGCGCAACCTGCGTCCCTCGGCGCCGCCACGACTCTTGACCGGTGACGAGGCAATGAACTCCTCAGGCGTCAACCCGCTCTCGGCCTGCCTGCGCCGACAGCCGGTGCAGAGCGGCCGACTGGTCTCCACCATGCAGCTTGGCACCGAGCAGTGCGACCAACCCAGCAACCGGTGATCGGCCGCCGGCCGCAGCAGCCCCAGCTCGGCGTCCCACCCCACCTCCGTCAAGAACACCGGATCCAGCAGCGCCTCAAGCCGCGCCAACCGCAGCCCCCACGGGTCATCAGCAGCGAGCGGGACGGACGCCAGATGTGATGTCGTCACCGGATCCTCGCCGACTCTCGGGCGAGCCGATCCACCGCGGCCCGCAGCCGCTCCGGTGCTGGATGGGAGTAGATCTGCGACGAGACCAAGCTGGCATGCCCTAGCAGCGCCTGCACCTCGTCCAAGGTGCCTCCCGCGTCCAGCACGTTGCTCGCGAACGCGTGCCGCAGCATGTGCGGATGAACCGGCCGCTCCAGGCCAGCCCGCCGCGACAACGCGGCCAGCAGCTCCGTGACCGCACCTGGGCGCATCGGAGCGCCGATCGGCTCCCGGAACAGATTCACCAGCACGAAGTCGCAACCGGCCGCAGCAGGGACCTGCTGGCGCTCCCACCAGTAGGCGTCGTAGGCCTGCACCACCAGAAAGTCCAGCGGCACAACCCTCGACCGGTGCGACTTCGCGATCGCCCCGTTCGGTGCGTCTTCCCGACGAACGACGTGCAAATGCTCGCCCACAACCTCACAACCAAGCGACGTCGAGTCCAGCGCCATGTGCAGGTCTGGACGGCGAAGCCCCGCCGCTTCCCCACGGCGAAGACCGGCCCGGCCGAGCAAGATCACCACGAACCGGTCGCGTGCCGATCGGCACGCCCGCAGCAGCGCCAGCCCGTCCTCGTCACTGGATCGGACCGGGTAGCGTTCCGGCACCGATAGCCGGTGCCGCGGCCGAGCGACGCTGCGAAGCCCGATCCGTTCGCCGCGCAGCTCGTCCGGCAGCCAGCGATCGTCGCCAATCTCGTACAAAGCCGACAACACCCGCGGCGGAGCATCGCCGGCAGCGACCGCGTGCTTCAGGAACTCGCGCACCCCGACCAGCACCGCGTTGATCCTGCCCGGCTGCCGGACCACGACGCCTGCCGGCACCCCTGCCGCATCGTCTGCCGCGGGGCCCGGCGCGTGGCGCAGCCACAGCATGAACCCGCCTAACCGGTCGACGGCATCCCACCATTCCCGGTGCACCTGCCGCGACCACAGCAGATACAGGCACACCGCAGTCGCGTACGCCCTCGTCGTACTCTCCGCGCAGCCTCGACCGAACCGCAGATGCCGCAGGAACTCGTCGGCCGGGCGGTGCACTTGAAGATCCTGCTCCAGCACCGTCCAGTACCGCGCACCCGACGGCAACTGCACCACAAACGCTCGCACCCGGCCTCCCAAACGCCAACGGCATGCAGACACGAGCGCCAACAGTAGGGAGCGACCGGCCGTACGACGGACGGCTCACGCGGGTGTCGTACACCAGCCGAAAACCCGCCTCAGTACGACAGTGCGCGACACCAATCCAGACCCTCTAAAAGGTCAAGGCCAGAGACACGGTCGAGTGCATTGTGGGCGCGGTGACCGGGTCGCTGGAGCACCCGAAAGTCCTCGTTGTTGGCCGGTATCGCGGCAAGACCCTAGAGATGGTGGGCAGGACGGTGCCGCTGACGACGGCACAGTCGCGCGCGGTCGGCGAGGTGCTGAAGCCGGCTGCGGCAAGCCATCCGTGGCCGGACCGGCTAAGCACCCATTGGGGGCAGAGCAAGACTCCGATCGTGAAGGTCCGGCCGAGGGTAGTGGCCGAGGTCGACGCCGACGCTGCGGTGGACGAGAATGGCCACTATTGTCATCCGCTGCGGTTTCTCCGGCATCGCAGCGACCTCAATCCTGTCGATGTCGAGACACTGCCGTCCGGCAAGGGCCTAGCGTAATCGCTGTGCCGGCGGCCGGCATATCAGGTTCGTGCATGCGAGGATCAGCGGCTGCGTTCTGCGCCGCCGTTGACCTGAATGACTTGGGCGGTGATGTGACCGGCATCCACGGACGCCAGCCAATGCAGGGTCTGTGCCACGTCGCGCGGAACGCCGATCCTTCCGGTCGCGGTCTCTGCTACCCGAGCCGCGAGTCGCTCCTTGGTCATTGGTTCACCGAAGAAGGGTGTGTCGTCGATGAGCCCTGGCGCGACAGCGTTGACCGTGATCCCTCGGGGCCCTAGTTCACGAGCGAGCGCGAACGTGTAGAGATGGAGTGCGGCCTTCGCCGCGCCGTACGCCACGCAGCCCGAGCCTCGGTTGGCCGAGATCGAGCTGAGGAACAGCACGCGGCCCCCCGGAGCGGCCAGATGGTTCCTGAGTGCCTCGGTGAGGAGAACCGCGGTGAGGGTGTTGAGCTGGAAGTTCCGGATCCAGTCATGGGCGGTGGCTTCCAGCGGCTCGTCGTGCTCGACGGCAGGTTCGAGCACGCCGTTGCCCCCGGCGCTGTGCACGATGACGTCGACACAGCCGTGCCGCTGCACGATGAGGTCTGCGGCTTGGCGGGTCTCGAGGGCGTTGCTCAGATCCGCCGCATGGTAGGTGGCTCCCGGGATCGTCTCGGCGGCTTGCGCCAGTACGCTCTGTCGCCTGCCGAGCAAGACGACCTGGTCGCCGTCGGCCGCGAAGGTCCGCGCGGTCGCCAGTCCGATTCCGGTGCCTCCGCCGCTGATTACCACCGTGCGTGCCATGCGTCGGATCCTACGAGTGGTTGCGGATGGGGGCACGGCAACGCGAGCCCAGGGCCAGGGAGCTCAAGTCCGGGGCTACGACGTCACCTGGCTGCTCGGTCGACGTGGTCCGAGTCGGCTGGTTGGTGAGTCGTCCGGGTCGGTGTCGCGTGCGCGGGTCTGTGCCGCAGCGAGGCCGAACGAGGCCGACGCCGCCACGACCAAGAGGTCCAGTATCCACAGGTCGCCGGCCGACAGCTGATCGTGAAGAACACCAGTCATGTGACCCTTGCCCGGAGCAACGAGACGATCTGATCGCTGCTGGCGTACTGACGGTCGTAATCGGCAGGCATCAAACCGCTCTCATCGGTGGACCGGAGCCGTGCTGCTGTGGGTGCCCGGCCCGCAGCAAGGCTTGCGTCATCGGCTGGGTGTGCAGCGGAGTTGGAACGGCTGGTGCCCGCGCTGCTCGATCGGGCGCGGGTACACCAGCCGGCCTTGGGGAGCCCCCAGCCCCGGCGTTGCTACCAGGGGACTTCGGGGCGGGGCTGGGGACTCCGTTCGATGACGGGACCGGGGATCCTTACGGCGCGGATTGAGGAAGCCGCGCGCCCGTGAGGAGGCAGGCGCCCCCGGTCCCGTCAGATCAAGGTGGTGGAGCGGTCAGGACGTGGACGGCCTTGTGTTGGAGCCGAAGTCGTTGGTCCTGATTGAGGTCGGCGGGTGCGGAGATCACCACGGTGGAGATGCCACGGAAGCTGATCCGCTCGAGTAGCCGGTCGAACTCGGACCACGTCTGGTCGAAGTCCTGGCACAGGATGGAGTCCAGGGTGTATCCCTCGCGGGCGGCGAACTCGGTGAGCCGGCGCATGATGGCGGCCTTCTCGGATGCGGTGGCAAAGAACATCTCGCGGAAGTAGCCGATCAGCAGCGGGCGGATGTGATCGGCCATCTCAGGTGTTCCTCGCCTCCGGAGGTGAGGCGGCGGCACCGAGTACGTCGTTGGTGACTCGCAGGCCGGCGAACCGGCGGCGCATCGCCTGTTCGTAGCGTGCGGCCAGCGGGGCATCGGCGACGTACTGCGCGATGACGTGCTCACCGAACCAGACTCGGACTCTCCGTCTGTGCTGGCGGCCCTCGTCCAGGATGGCTGTCGAAGTCATTGGTCGTTCACCTCGTCGGCCAGGTCGTTGAAGAACCCGCCCATACCTGCGGCCGCGAGCAAGCGCAGCAATGCGAATACAGCTTCGTACAAGTGCACGTCTTCTCCCCTGCCTCGGGCGCGGCCAGAGACGGTGGCCGCCGGTGGTCATCACCGAGCTCGACCGGTCCGGCAGTGAGGCGCCGGGGGCCGTGCCGCGAGTTTTTGTTGCGGTGACCATGAGTGAACAGGTATTACGCGGCGAGTTCCTGAGGCTGAGCTCCACACTTTCCTTGAACTGCGACGGCCCGAATCTCAGGCGTGAATCGGCCGTCCGGAGCGGAAAACTTGAACCCAGTTCGAGAAAACGCCGACACGACCTCCTTGCACCCGCCTGCGGACCGCTTCATCCTGGGTAGCTAACGGAAAGTAGGCGGACATGACGGCATCGGTGAGAAGGGGCGGAGACAAGGCCGCCCGCACCGCGTTGCGCCGCCAGCTAACCAGCCAGGGGTGCACGGTCGATGAGGTCGCCGCTGAGTTTCGCCAGCGGTGGGGATTCACCACCCTTGCTGCCTACCGGCACGCTGCCGGCCTTTCTCAAGCTGAAGCCGCCGCTCTCTACAACACCGCAGCCGACGACCCGGACGCCGGCGCCGACTACAGCCTCATCTCCAAGCTCGAGCATTGGCCGGGGCCGGGCGGCAAGGCACCGACGATCTACAACCTGCTGCTTCTCGCACAGGTCTACGGCGTCGCGGCCCACGCCCTGGTGGCGCCGGGCGACCTGGAGCAACTGGCAACCCGTGATCGTATGGCTCTTGCGGCGATGCGCCCGGTCGCACCGCCGCCGGTGCGGAACGCTCCCACCGATGTAGAGCTCCGGCCCGCCGGCGAACCGGCGTCAGCCGGCTCGCTCGGACCGGACATCAGGCGAGTGCTGCGACAGCTGCCCGGGCGGGAGCACGGCCCGCTGCCACCGGATCTCCTCGATTCCATCGACCGGCTACGCCGAGACACCGACGACGTCTTGTCGGCCGGCAGCGTCACCACGACCAGGATGGGGCTGATCGAGGACGCGGTCGAGCAGCTGCGGCGAGACCACATTCACGATGCCCCCAACGCCATGCTCGGCGCGCTCCTGACGGAGTTCGTTGCCATCGTCGACCTCACCGAGCAGCGTCAGACCGCGCGGATCCGGATCCGTCTCGCGGGCGCGACCGCGCAGCTGGCAACGCTGGCCGCCGACAGCCTGATGAAACTCGGCGAAACCCGCGACAGCCACGCTTGGTACCGCACCGCCCGACTCGCAGGTGACGACACCCACGACGTTGCTCTGCGGGCTCAGATCCGTGCCCAGGAAGCCATGCTGCCCTACTACTACGGCGACCTGCCCCGCACGATCCGGCTGGCCCAGGAAGCCCAGCGGATCGCCGGCGACTTCCCCTGTGCGGCGGCCTGTCTGGCCGCGGCCGCCGAAGGCCGCGCCTGGGCCCGGATGGGCAATCGAGGCGAGGCTGAACTCGCCATCGGCCGGGCTCAGGACATCTTCAATCAGCTGCCAGATCCCGACAGCAACGACGCTTTCTCCTTCCCCGAGAAGCGGCTGCTGCTGTATCTGTCGGGAGCACTCACCTACCTCGGCGAACGCGCCCGGGCGGAACCGATCCAGGATCGCGCACTCGCCCTGTACTCCCAGCAGGGCGCCGGGTTCACCCTCGATCCCACGTTGATCCAGCTCGACAGAGCAGCCGGCCTCGCCGCGACGGACGCGGCAGCGGCCTGCGAGCTGACACAAGAGACACTAGAGATGGTGCCCGCCGGGCACCGGACCCAGATCGTTCTCACCCGAGGAACCGACGTGCTCTCTGCGCTCCCCCGCACCGCCCGGGCTCTGCCGGCCGCCGCCGATCTGCGTGAAGTGCTCGCACTCACCACGGCACCGTAAATGACCTCGCTGCTGACAGAGGCCACCTTCACCCCCGACACAACGCAGCACGTTCTCGCCAAGGTCTGCCGCCAGGTCGGCCTGGACCCGGGCGACGCAGTCCTGCTCCGTCACCAGACGAACGCGGTGTACTTGCTGCCACGCGCGGAGATCGTCGTCAAGATCGCCCGCCCGTCCGAGCGAGTCGAGGATCTCGACCGGACCTTGAAGCTGGTGCGCTGGATCGCCGACCAGGGCATCCTCACGGTTCCGCCGTCGTCCCACGACCAGCCGCTAAGAGCGGACGGCTGCCTGGCGACCTTCTGGCCCTACATCTCGCAACAGGACCAGCCGCGGGTGACCGCAGGCGATCTTGGAGGTCCTCTGCGCATCGTTCACACGATGACGCCACCGATGGACCTGCCTCCACTCGACATCATCGACGGCATCCGGGATTCCATCGCATCAAGCCGCATCCTCACCGACGACGAGCGACGATTCCTCACCGAGTACGGCGATGACCTGGCCGCTGATGCTTCGTCGGTCCGGCGCGAACTTCCCTCGGGGCTCATCCACGAAGATCCCCAGCACCACAACGCGCTCGGGGTACAGCAGGGCACCGCGCTCATCGACTGGGACAGCGCCTGTGTCGGGCCACGTGAGTGGGACCTGGTGACGATTGAGATCCACTGCCGGCGCTTCTTCCCCGATCCCCAGGAGTACCAGCAGTTCGTCAACGCCTACGGCCTCGACATCCGCGACTGGTCTGGGTACGCCACCTTCCGCGACCTGCGTGAGCTCCGGATGATCACGACCAACGCCCGTAAATCTGCTCCGGGAAGCCCGTCTGCCGCCGAAGTCCACAGCCGGATCGCGCAGTTGCGCCAAGGCGAAGCCGACCTTCTGTGGAACCGGCTCTAACCCAGCACAATGCACCAGGACGTTCGGTGTGCAAGCCGACGACGCGGCCGGGCCCTGCCGGGCCCGGGGCCGCGGCTGATGGTGGCGCGCCTGATGGTGGTACGTGATGGTGGTACGTGATGGTGCTGCGACGCCGCCCGTGGTGGCACTTCCGCATGCCAGCCTCACCAGCGCCCGCAGCTTCGCCTTCATCAACGCCGTACTCCGGCGACCTGTCTCCTTCGAGAGCCATCCCTGCGGCCCGGCCCGCCAGGTGGAGCACGACTTCAAGCAGTTCGCCTCAGCCACCGCATAGGGTGGCTCGCCGTGCCCATCCCCTTGGACGACGCCCTCGCAATCGCCTGTCGGCACAATGCCCTCGACCAGGCGGACGCCCACCTGATCCATCACTACAGCAACGCGGTCTACCTGCTGCCCGCGGTGCCGGCGATCGCCCGGATCGCCACAGGCGCGAACCCAGCGCGGCTGCGCGTGAACCAGACCGTGACCAGCTGGCTCGGCGAGCAAGGCTTCGCAGCGACCACTCCCCTGCCCGGTACCGAGCTGGTCGAGGTCGACGACACCACCACGTTGACATTTTGGACCTACTACCCCCAGCCCGAACGGGGCACGGGCGAGCCGCTCTCGTCTGGTCATCTCGGCCTGCTGATTCAACAGCTGCACGAGACCGGCCCGCCACCCACAGTGCCGGCTGACTGGAAGGCACTGGAATCGCTTGAGCGGGCTCTCGGTTCGACCGCGGCCTCCGACGCGCTTACGCCAGCGGAGCACGACTGGCTGCGTGGACAGGTCAGCGACACCCGGGCCGAGCTCGCCGAGCTCAGCTGGCCGCTGGGACGCGGTCTGATCCACGGCGATGCCTGGGCCGGCAACCTCCTGTGGAACAGCACTGTCCAGCCGCACCGGCCGATCCTGTGCGACTGGGACAGCGTCAGCAACGGCCCGCGGGAGGTCGACCTGATCCCGACATGGCACGCCGCCGCACGCTACGGCCGCGACGGAAACTGGATCCAGGCCTTCGTCGACCAGTACGGCTACGACCTGCGCGACTGGAATGGCTACGACGCCTTGCTCCGGATGCGCGACCTCGACCAGCTCCCTGGTCCCATTCGCCGGTCAGCGAGCCCGCCTCATACCGCTGCGCTCAAGCAGCGGCTCACCGCGATCCGAAGTGGTGACCGCGCAGCTACCTGGGTCGCCCTCTAACTCCGACACCGACCAGTCGGCTGGTTCACGGCGACCGGGCCTCCCGGAACCAATCGCGGGCGACGGCTCTCCCGAAAGCCCGCGTACGGCGGCCCGGGTGGATGGTGCTGTCTCGTGCCGCCGACGGTCACTGCGGGCTGCCGGTTGGGCCGCGGCCGATGCGGGCCAGCGTTGATGGCCGACCGGGTGGGGTTCGGCGTACCTCGTCCCAGTCGATTGCCGGGTGGGTGAGGATCACCTCCAGGTCCCCGAACCGAAACAGCGGGACTGAAGGTTGTGCACGGCGGCGTTGCCAGCCGCTGCGGACCCAAGTCACCGGCTCTAGCCAGTTCCCGCGAACAAGGTGATCGAAGTCGCTGCGGCGGATGCCGAGGTGCGCCGTGGCTTCGTCGCGGTTGAGTAGCCTGCCATCTCGCATCGCCCGCTCGAGGGCATCTCGATCATCGAAGCGCTCCAGCGCCCGCCCGTCGTACAGCCGGTGGCCCTTGTGCTCACCGATCTGCGGGATGTGACCGTGCCGGTCGAGCTCGAGGAGGCTGTCTGGTTCGACGTCGATGCCGAATCTGGCCGACAAGACTTCGGCGGCCCGGACGGCCCCGACGTCGGGCTGGGTGCCGACCGCGGTCTTGATCGCGGCCAGGTTGGCCAGGGCTGCCTCGACGGTGTTGGCCGGCCACCGGCCGGTGCTGGCCGGCGCGGGGATCAGGCCGTCTCGGACGGCACGGTCGAACACCGACCTGGGCAACCCGAGACGGTCAGGGAACTGCTGTGGGCCGTAATGCTTCAGCTTCGGTCGTGCGGCGACGTGCGGACTGGGGTGCGGGTCAGTCGTCAAGGCTGGCCACTCGCAGGGTGGAGGTGAGGAAGGCGTGGCTGTTGACGAGGTCGTCGATGTCGTCGGCTGTGACCTGCTCGCAGCAGCACTCACCTTCCAGGACCTGGTCCTGAAGGTCGCCGCCCGGCCAGATCGATATCTGCGGCTCGTCCCAGTGGATGCTGCAGGGACCTAGGACAACGGTGACTTGGCCGGTGCTGCGTGCCGCTGCCACCCAGTCGGGCGGCAGATCCATGACTGCGAGCAACAGGTGGTGCGGGTTGGCCGGTGTGCTGTGCGGGGTACGGATGGCGAGCCATTCGGAGTCTCGCGCCGATGGGTAGTCCGTGGCGATCCGCACGGACCATCCGGCGTCGTCGTCGTCGAGCTCGAGCTCCGGGTGGCCAAGTCCTTGCGAGGACAGATTCAGGTGGAGTTCGTTCAGCCACGGCGCGGCGCCTTCGCCCTGGTCGTCGACGACCTGGGCGGTGATCAGCAGCACCGCGTGCGGTGGTTCTTCAGCGAGGTCGTTGACCAGGATCGGGCGGGCGTCGAGCTCGAACTCTCCCGTGATGTCGGGCTGCGCGCTGGCCGGCAGTTCGATGCGTTGTGGGAGTGGCGCGATGTCGATCTGGTGGGCGAACGTGATCGTCGACGGCTGGCACGTCGCGTGGTACTTGTAGGTGAACAGGTGACCTGTGATGGGTGACAGGTCTGGGTCGTAGGCGGCGATGACGAGCTTGATGCTCGAGTCGGTCTCGCGGGCGTCGCCTGGCTCGCTGCACCAGTCGCACTCGTATGACGGGGTTAGTGCGTCGAGCCAGTCGTACAGGTCGCCGTAGTAGGCGTTTCGCCATCCCTTGCCGGCGAACCAGGCGCGGACGTCGTCGGTGAGGATCCAGCGGTGGACGGGCTCGCGCTGGGTGTCACGCCCCAGCAGGCGCAGCGCCGCGGTGTACTTCATTCCCGTGCGGGCGGCCAGCTCCCTGGCGGCGTTCTTGCGAGCTGAGTGCCGGCCGCTGGCGGGCAGCGTCGGGTTGTGGTCTGGAGCCATGACGGTCCACTGCTTCCTCGGCGAGTCCCCGCGCCCCGCCGCATGGATCAGGGTCTCGTCGCGGCAGTCGTTGACAGCTGCTGCGTGACCCGGAGGATCTTGGTCCTGTGCCGACGACGCGTGGGGCATCAATTCGGCAAGACGAGAGCCGCTGCAGCAACGGCCACCAAGAAGGGTAGTCGATGGCGCCGACAGATTGGCGCAGGTCGAGCCGGCCGCTTCTTCGAGGTGGCCGCCGGTTTCGCGGCGCCGGATCGTTCAGGACTCCACGGACCTGGTGAGTCCGACCCGGCCGAGCATCGTGGTGCGGTCGGTGATCCCGCGTCCGACGTTGTCTTGCGCGAGGGCGGTGGGCAGCACTTTCATCGTCGCTGCGATGGTGATGAGCTGCGCGGTCGCGAGGGCGTCTTGGACCGGTCCGGAAAGGTCGGACACGACCCAGGTGTTGTCGATTGCTGCCGGTTCGGCGCCGTGCACGAGGCCGGTGCTCTTGGTTGTGTGCGTGGTGTTCGCGGTGATCGTGAGCCTGTCCCCGTCTAGGCCGGCGGTGACTCCTTGCAGAGCGTTCGGCGGCCTCGGCCCCGCGGGTTTGAATCCCAGCGGCTGCAGATCGTTCAAGGTCACATTCGTCCACCGGCGACGCAGCAGTCCCTGCTGCCGCGCGATGAGCTGCTCACAGGAGGGATTGACCACGACCACGACGTCGCCGGCCGCATGCCCTTTGGCCGAACCATCCGACAGGACCCACGCTGTTGCTACGACCGTTGGCGTCCCCGCTGCCATCTCCTTGCTCACTCGCACGTCCGACGGCCGGCACGAGGCGTGGTGAGCACTCAGCACGACCTCGGCGGTGGCCAGAACGGCGTCGCCGGACAGATCCGCCACTCCACTGATCGGATCGTGGCAGGTTTGGCAGGCGAGCGGCCGCAGGTCGCCGGCGAGATGTTCGAGCGTGCGTGCGCCGATCATCGAGATGAGCTGCGCACCGACCTCGAGGCGGTACTTCGTGCTCGTGTAACCGGACGACCCGCCAGGTCGGCAGGTGCTGGAGTTCGCCATGACCGTGACCCTAGCCGCGGCCGCGGACAGGGCCGGCGCAGTCACTGCAGCGCCGGCGGCGTGACGAGACGACGGGTGAGCGCAGTGATCCGGCGCGACTTCTCCCGAGTCGAGTGCCCATCCCACAGATGGTCGGGTCCGCCGCTCGCTCGACCCCGTCGAAGTACGCGGCAACGTCGACGGCGGCCAGGAGCCAGCTGAGCTGACCGGCCGGGGTGTCGATGTAGACGACGTTCGTGCGGAGGGATTCGCCCGGGTCGCTGGACAGCACGGCTGTAGTGAGCGGCGAGTAAGGCGATCAGCTGGGCCCGTTCGGCGTACACGCCGCGTTCGGCGGCCCGCCGGGCCAGCGTGTCGCGATGGCAGGGCAGCTCTGTTGACTGCACTAACCATCCGGCGGTGCGCGGTTCCGCCCTCCTGTTCGTCGGATGGCTAGTGATGGGCTTGGACTGCGCGACAAACTGATGCGGGGTCGCGGCAACGTTCTCGGGGTGGACAGGTCGTGGCCAGCTCGGACCGAGTGCCGCCACGCGTCGTGGTTGATGAGCAGGGAGCCGAACTCCAACCGACCTCCGCGTATCTGCGGGACTGGGTGCCGGGTGATGTCAGTCCGTTGGACGTGTCGCAGTTACGGGCATACTGGCGGACAACCTCGGCTTGGGTGACCACACCATGCACGATAGCCAGACTCACCTCGATGCCAGCAGCGACAGCCCGCAGGCCAGCACAGGGACACCACGCTCAGTCGACCGAGTTTGCCTTCCGCGATATGAACGTCACTGCGACCGCAGGGGGTGGCGCTGACACCACCAACCCACCCCCTATTGGTGATCCCACACTGGCTGGCTCGATTAGCCGACTCTAGGCGAGCCAGGATCCTGTCAGATTCTGGACCGCGGAGCCGTTCAGGTCGGCGAGTTTGACGCCGGCGAACGCTTGCGCTCGATCGGAGGTCTGAACGCGAAATGTTGCGGACTCCGACGTCAACGCGGTGACGATGGAGGCGGCGGCACTGTCTGGAGTCTGCGCATCGGCGAAAGCGGTGCGGGTCCGTTCGAGGTAGGCACGCAACGCGTCAGCATAGGGTCCGAAGGCGTCCGCGTCGGCACTGTCAGCCCCCGTATTGGTGACGAATTCACTGGCCACCGCGCCCGGCTCGACAACGATCACTCGTACACCGACACTGGCTGCAACAGGCGCCAGCGATTCCATGAAGCCTTCAACCGCGAACTTCGCCGCGCAATAGGCTTCGTTGAACGGCTGGCCGATCACCCCACCAACACTCGTGACCGTCACAACCCGTCCGGAGGCAGCCCGCAGGTGCGGTAGAGCGGCGCGAGTCACCCTAAGCACACCGAAGAAGTTCACCTCCATCACCGCGCGCACCTCGTCGATCGTGTCTTGTTCCAAAGTGCCCACATGTCCGGAGCCGGCATTGTTGACAATCGCGTCAAGGCGACCAAAGTCGGCGACGACCCTATCGATGCAAGTATCGACGGAGTCCGGATCGGTGACATCCAGTTGCCGAATGTCGACAAGGTCAATCACACCCGCGACCGTGAGCGCACTGCGGAGTGAATCAGCTCGAGACAGATCGCGCATCGTGGCGATCGTGCGCCAGCCCGCCCGCGCTGCCGCGACAGTCGTCGCCAGTCCAATGCCGGAAGAAGTGCCGGTGATGAGGACGATGCCGGATTTCATTAATTGCTCGCTTTCTTAGATGCACCGTAGTGCGGACTTCAAAATAGAAATTGTGTCGCGATCAGCTGCAACTTCGTTTGGTCGGCGAGGCCGGCTCCCGATCCGGACCGAGGCCTCGATCGTCCACCGACGCCGAACCGGCTCGGCGACGCGGTAGCGACCAGCGCCGAGTAGGGCAGCCAGCAACCGACGACTTCCGCATCTAGGCCTCGTTGGATCGACGAGTCGTTATCAGTTCGTACACACCCTCAAACTTGACCTCCGCCGGCCCTCTGCGGGATGAACTCGCCAACAGTTCACTGACCCCGAAGATACGATCCGTATCTTGACAGGGTTCATGTGGCGCACCATCATCAGACTAGCAAACTACCCGGGTGGTTTGTTGCTCCGAACACAGTGAACCAGTGCGATCGGATGGGATGCGGATGATTCGAAACGGCAGATTCGCAGGCCCGGTTGTCGGTCTGCGGTTCGAGACGCCGACCTGTCGCGGCTACACCGACGGGGACGGAACGTTCGAGTACCGGGACGGAGAGGTCGTTGCGTTCTCCGTCGGTGACGTCGTACTCGGCGCCGCTCGAGGTGCCGAGCGGCTCACTTTGGCGGACATCGTGGCCAGGGTGGACGGCGACGTCAACAAGCTGGCGGATCCGGGCTTGACCAACATTGCGCGCTTCCTGCACACCCTGGATGAGGACGGAGACCCCTCGAACGGCGTCGTGCTGACATCGCTAACCCATGAGGTGGTGGGCAACCGCGCGATTGATTTTCGCTACGGTTTGATGTCTTTGCCGGGGGCACCAGTAGATCCGGTCGAAGCTTTCACCCAGGACGCGGCGATCGCCTTGCTCCTGTCCGATCTGGACCGGGCCGGTGTCTTCACCGCCAACTCGCCACGAAGGCGTACATCGGCCGTTGTTGCACGCAACGAGGTCCGTCGCACTGTGCTAGGGATCCGCTGCTACCGCGACGTGAAGATCCCACTGAGCAACGGGTCGTTCGTGTACGCCGATGTCTACCGTCCCGACAGCTCCGAGCCGGTACCGGTCGTCATGAACTGCGGTGTCTACGGAAGAGCCTTCGTTCACCACTCCAGGTGCAGTGCGGAAGACGTCGAGCGTCACGAGACGATGGAAGACCGCTACTTCCACGGCAACCCGGACGGCTACGAGTACGAAAACCACGAAAGCGTGAACACCGCGACCTGGGTACCACGCGGGTACGCCGTGGTCCGCGTCGACAGTCCCGGCGCGGGCAAGAGCCCGGGCACGCTGGGCGTTTGGGGCATCGACGAGGCGGAGGCGTTCCGCGACGCGATCGAGTGGGCCGGTGAGCAGCCGTGGTCCAACGGCAGCGTCGGCCTGTGGGGGATGTCGTACTACGCGATGAACCAGCACGCCGTCGCGAGCCTGAAGCCGCGGCATCTCAAGGCGATGATCGCAATCGGTACAGACAGCGACCTCTACGAGGAGGTCATGTACAACGGCGGCATCCTCAACGAGCAGTTCTTCCCGCTGTGGTTTCGAAGCGGCGTCGTCCCGGCGATCTGTGGCGATGTCGACGCGAAAGACTTCATCGCGATGGCCAGAGCCAACCCCTTCAAGGACTCCGACCCGTCGGCCGCGTTCGGTCCCCGATCCGAGGTTCTGATGAGTCCGGATCTCAGTGACGTGACGGTCCCGTTGTGGGCGGTCGCGGCAACGGCGCATCCCAGCCACTTCCACCAACTCGGCAGCAGCGAGACCTATCTGAACACGCCTACGGCGCACAAGAAGCTGGACTTCTGGGAAGACTGGTTCCTGAAGTCGTACTCCGCCGAAGCGGTCGAGGACCACGTCGCGTTCTTCGACCACTGGCTCAAGGGGACCGACAACGGGATCATGGACAAGCCGCCTGTCCGCCTGCAGATCCGGACCGGCAACGGCGCGTCGTATCTGCAGGAAGAGCACGAGTGGCCGATCGCTCGCACCAGGTACACGAAGTGGTATCTCGACGCAGCACCGTCCGATTGGGACGGCCGGATCTCGTGTGACAAAGTCATGCGCTTGGCGCCCACCGTCCCTGACATTGACAGGTCAGCGGTCTACCAAGGCGGCGTGGATCTGACCGCTCCCCCTGCCACTCTGGTCGCAGAGGATGTCGCGGCAACCGCGGCTTGTGCCGGCGTCACCTTCATCAGCGAGCCGATGCAGAACGACTCGGTGGTCGCCGGCTACAGCAAACTCGTGGTTTGGGTGTCGACGACGAGCCAGGACATGGACATCCACGTCGGCTTGCGGGTGATCGACCAGGACGACCGGGAAGTTGACTACTGCGGTCCGGCACTGATCCCTGGTACCGGCACCCGGTTTTACCCGTTGGCCAAGGGATGGCTGAAGGTGTCTCATCGCACGCTGGATCCTGAGCGTTCGACCGACTTCCGGCCCAAGCACACCCACCGCCGGGCAGACCACGCCCCGCTACGCCCTGGCGAGATCGTCCCGGTGGAGATCGAAATCGTCCCCACCACCGGACTCGTGCGGAAAGGCCATCGCCTCCGCGTCGACATCGAGCCGTACACCGGTGTCGGTCACGGGCTGCGGCACGCCTACGACGCGACCCATCACGACAATGCTGAACACAGCATCTTCACCGGGCCGAGCCATCCGAGCTATATCCAGCTGCCCATCGTGCCGGCGGCCGACGCGCACTGACCACCCGACCTGCCTGACAACCTTGGACGAGGAAGACGCAAAGAGATGAATATCGAGGAACTGAGCGCCAGAGCAGACATTCACGACGTACTCCTGCGGTACTGCCGGGGGCTCGACCGGGTGGACATGGAGCTCGTTCGGGGCGCGTTCCACGACGACGCCTGGATCGACTTCCCCGAGAGCCTGCACGTCGGATCCGTGGGTGGCTTCTTCGACTTCCTCGCCGCCGAGATGCCACGGTTCGTCAAGACCATGCACTTTCTCGGGAACAGTCTGATCGAGTTCGACGGCCCCCGAACCGCCCACGTGGAGACCTATCTCAACGCCGACCACCAAGGATCGGAACGGCACCACTGGAAGGGTGAGACCGTCAAACTGTGGGCTCGCTATCTCGACCGTTTCGAGGAACGTGACGGGGTCTGGCTCATCGCGCGCCGCAAGATGGTGGTCGACTGGATGTTCAAGTACCCGGCGGACGGCTGGTTTGACGATCACCCCGACGCTTCGGTGAATCGCCGCGACGGAAGCGACCCCACCCTCCGCCCGGCGTCCGGCTTCCACGGCCGGGCGACGGTACCCGACGACTGGCCCGCCTGAGCGGCACGGACCGCGTCCGTCAGCACCGTTGAGCGAACCCAGAAAGGGCCATGAGCATCATGACGACCGGCACCGATTCAGACCATGAACAGACCCAGGCACAAGCGTTGCAGGCCAACCTTCTGCAGTTGCGTCCGTGGCTTCGTGATCACCAAATAGAAGCCGAGCAGCAGCGCCGGATCCCGCAGGTGACGATCGAACGTCTCGACTCAGCGGGGGTCTTCGAACTCACCACACCGAAGCGCTACGGCGGCGCGGACTTCACCACGCGCGAGATGCACGACATCTTCCGTGTGTTTGCCGCCGGGTGCGGCGCGACGGCTTGGGTCGTTTGGGCCGCCGCCGGTGGCAACCTGTGGAGCTGCGCCTTTCCCGAAGCTTCCATCGCGCCCGTGTACGAGTCGCCGTGGGTCGGCAACCGCACGTTCGCGCTCGGCGGAACGAGCCGCCGGATGTCCGGGACCGCACGGAAGGTCGCCGACGGCTGGATGATCCAGGGAGTCTGGCCCTTCGCGACCGGAAGCGTTCTTGCCTCACACGGCTATCTGGCCGTCTACTACGACCAGACCGACGACACCAAAGTGGGGATGGCACTGGTTCCCAAGGACGCCTTGATCACCAAGGACGACTGGGACGCGATGGGGCTGGCAGGGACCGGCAGCCAAACCGTCGCCACCGCCGGCGAACTGTTCGTCACTGACGAGCACTTCAGCACCCCGGAAAAGCTCGCAGCACGCATCAGCGAGCTCACCGACGAAGGCCGTGGCCCCCGGCGTGGAGGAATCGCTCGCTCGCTCGTCATCTGCACCGGTGTCGCTCTCGGCATGGCCGACCACGCGATGGAAGTCTTCCTCAACGGAGTGAGCAAGCGGACCATCCCGTACTCACCGCATCGCAGCCAGCTCGACGCGCCGATCACCCACCACACTGTGGGGCGTGCCCAGACGCAGATCCGGGCCGCGGGCGCAGTAGCCGACGCCGCTGTCGCCGAGCTCGATCGATGCGAGGCCGACGGCGTCGACCCGACCGCATTCCAGTCGTTGCAGCTCCACACCGACGCCGCCTACGTGTGGGACGCGTGCAGCTCCGCGATCGAGCTACTGTTTCGTGCGTCCGGAGCATCGGCAATCATCAAACGGCAGCCGCTGCAGCTCATCGCACGCAACAGCCGGGCCGGCAGCATGCACGCCGCACACAACTTCGACACCTGGCTGGAAAATCTCGGCCGGAGCCTGTGCGGCGCCGAGGCAGGGATGCTGGCCACCAGCGTGCTGGAACGGCCGGCGAAGAATGCCTGAGTTCATCGATCCTCACGACTTTCGCCGCGTCCTCGGCCACTTCCCGACCGGCGTCGTGGCCGTGACCTCGCTGGACGTGGCCGGCAATCCCATCGGGATGATTGTCGGATCCTTCACCTCGGTTTCGCTGTCACCGCCATTGGTGGCGTTCCTGCCGGGAAAACAGTCCAGCACCTCACCAAAGATCCTTCACCACGGACGGTTCTGCGTGAACGTTCTGGGAGCGCATCAAGAAGCCGCGTCCCGCTCGTTCACCTCCGGCCGCGCTGACAAGTTTCAGTCCCTCGACTGGACGCCGACCTCGCACGGCCTGCCGCGGCTCGCTGATGCCATCGCATGGATCGAGTGCGCGGTCGAGGCGGTTCACGAAGCCGGTGACCACGACATCGTCATAGGGCGGGTCACAGCGATGGAAGCGGCCGGCACGTCACCGCCGCTGCTGTTCTTCCAAGGCGGATACGGTCGTTTTGCGCCCATGTCCTTCGCCGCCGCGGGTGAATCCGACCTGATCGAGCACCTGCGACTGATCGACGTGGCTCGGCCTCACATGGAAGCCGTCGCGAAGAGCTGCCAGGTGGAGTGCCTGGCTTCCGCCGCGGTCGGCGACGAGATGGTTTTGCTCGCTGCTGCCGGCACACCCGCAGATGGGCGCCCGTACAGCCGGGTTGGGCAACGTCTGCCCTTGATTCCACCCCTGGGAACTGCCTTGGTGGCGTGGTCCGAGCCCGCGAGTGAAGCGTGGCTGAACCGGGCCGTGCCTGATTCGCCGCCGTCACGACGACCTGATCTCGAGGCGATGCTCGCGAGAGTTCGTGATCGCGGCTGGTCCGTTGTGACCTGGAGCGACAGGCTGCGCGATCTCGAAGCGACCGTGGACCAGCTGACTCACAGCGGGTCCACTCCCCCTGCACACAGCACGGTCAGGCGGCTGATCGCAGAGCTGAACGACGAACACGAACCAGCCAACCTCGAGGGTCAGGCGCAGCTTCGTAGCGTGACGGTTCCGGTGTTCGATCAACATCAGCGGGTTGCTCTCCAGCTCACCCTTCGACTACCTCCGCATGCTGCCAGAGGCGAACTGGACAGCTATCTTCAAGCGCTTCAGGAAGCGGCCGAACGTACCAGCGCTGCAATCGCCCGGTTGTTCCAGCCTCACTGCTCTGCTGCCGGGCTCGAGGGCTCGTCGCGCCGATAAGGTATCGAGACGTTGACCGCTGTATCCGGCATCGCTGATCAAGGATCGAATTTCCGGGGGTGAGCTTGGCCGCCACACGTAGGCGAGATGCGGAACTGGAGAATGCCATCTGTGCCGCGGTGCTGGAGGAAGTGTCCGAACGCGGGTACTCCGGTACCACCTATGACGGGGTTGCGGCGCGTGCGATGACCAGCAAACCGGTGCTCTACCGACGCTGGGCAACCAAAGCCGAGATGGTGTTCGCTGCTGTCATTGCCGCGCGAACGGCGGTCGCGGCCGAGCCGGACACCGGTGACTTGGCCGAGGATCTCAGTGTTCTGTTGCGCTCGATGCGCGACAACTTCAGCCTCACCGGCCGCTCGACGATGCTCAATCTGCTCGCCGAACTCGACCAGGACGCCGCGGAATCACTACGGGCGATGCTGTTCAGGTGGGGTGCCGACATGGTCGAACCGGTCGTCGCCCGTGCTCGCACCCGCGGCGAGATAGGCCCGGTCTCGATCCCCCGGTCCGTCCTGGCACTTCCGTTTGACCTCGCCCGGCACGAATGGGCCTTCCGGGGAGCTCTGCCGGACGACCGAATCGATTCCATCATCGCAACCATCGCTGTGCCTTTGATCTGCCACTACAGCGATGTAGCTGCTGGCTCATCGCGCAGCGGCGCCGTGCCCCCCGGCGTTTAGACAAACTCATTCCACGTCGAGATCACGGTCCAGCGCGTCGAACGTCGACATCACCATCGTGCAGTCCGTACGGCCGGCGCGGCCGTCGGGCTTCCCCGGAAGCGACAAGGGGCAGGCGACATCGACGGCGCCGCGCTTGCCGCTCCCGGGGAGCAGGCCGGGTCAAGCGACGGGGGGCACCTGACCGGCCGAACTGGGGCTTCCGATGGCCTGATCACCGGTCGGCCGCTTCGTCTCCTCGGAGGGACGAACAATCGGATCTGGACTGTCTGACACCATGCTCGACAACCAGGAACGGATGGCCATGGTGTCGGCGTTCAAGGTGGGTGGTGGCGAGTGATGGGTCTTGGTGGTTTCGCGTTCCTGGGTGTCGAAGAAACGCAGCGGTGGTCCAGGCAGGGTGACTGTTCCCAGCCGGGCGTGTTCGACGGTGACCTTGAGACCTTGGCTGTCGACCTGTTCGCAGTTGTAGACCTCGTCGAGATCACGCACCTTACCGGCGGGTATTCCGGCGCGTGACAGTTCAGCGAGAAGGTCCTCGCTCGGCTTCGTGGCGAATGTTCGCTCCAGCTCATCGATGAGCGCTTGCCGGTTTCGTACCCGGTCGTCGTTGGTCGCGAACCGTGGATCTGCTGGGTCGATACCGAAGGTTGAACACAGACGTGTCCAGAGTTGCGCGCTGCCCACTGCGAGCTGCACCGCTCCGTCTTTGCAGCTGAACATGCCGTACGGCGCGATCGACGGGTGGTGGTTGCCTGCTGCTCGCGGTAGTTCACCACCCACCGTCCACCGTGTCCCCTGGAAGGCGTGCACGGAAATCCCCGCGGCCAGCAACGAGGTGCGAACGACCTGCCCTCTGGCAGTCCGCTCACGTTCGAGCAAGGCGGCCAGCACACCGGCGACACCATTGATCCCGGCCAGCAGGTCACAGATCGGGACGCCCATCTTCTGTGGATCGTCCGGGCCGGCCCCGGTCAAGGACATCAGCCCCGTCTCTCCCTGGGCGATCTGGTCGTAGCCGGCTCGAGCGGCCTCGGGACCGTCGTGCCCGAAACCGGTGATGGACAACACGATCAGGCCGGGATTCAGGGCGAACAGTTGTGCGGTGCTGAACCCGAGCCGCTCCAGGACACCGGGTCTGAAGTTCTCGATCAGAACATCGGCGCGCCGGACCAGTGCCGCCAAAACCTCGTTGTCCGACGGCGATTTCAGGTCAAGAACCACCGACTGCTTGTTGCGGTTCGCCGAGAGGAAGTACGTCGCTTCCGCCTGCAGGCCGTCGCCGGGATCGACGAAAGGGGGTCCCCACCCACGACTGTCGTCACCACCCGGCGCTTCGACCTTGATGACATGCGCGCCCAGGTCGCCGAGCATCATCGCGGCGTGTGGTCCGGCCAGAGCACGGGAAAAATCGATGACCAGCCGGCCAGCCAGCGGCCCGTCACCGTCCGCAGCGAGGTCATCCATTGAGAGGTGTCCCGGCCGCGGACTCACGGGTCGATCGGATCACCAGCATGCTGGCGGGTTCGTTGGTTCGGTTCTCGACTGTTCGCGTGGTGCCCGGGGTGAAGTGGACAGAGTCCAGCGGGCCGAGGGCAGCCTCCTCGCCGTCACTGGTCATCACCAAGGCGCCGGACACAACCACGTACACGGTCTCGGCAACCTGGGGTGACAGTTCCGCGGCTCCGCCGGGAAGATAGTGGGACAGCACGACAGTGAAGTCAGCCGATGGGCTGAATTGTCCGCCCTGCAGGCGAACAGGCCCAACGCCCGTGTGCCCAGCCGGGCTGAAGCGCTCGGCGTCCCCGAGCCGGGTGATACGCATTGTCATGATGTGGAGCTGACCTCTCGTTCGGAGTAGGTGGGGCACAGTGCGCGCCGCAACCCGGCGAGCAGCCGAGGAACGTCCGCCGAATTTCCAGAACCGAAGACGTAGAAGTCCGGCCTGGTCAGCACCACAGAGCATTCGTGGTCGTCGAACCAGCGCTGATAGACACCGTCGAGGTCACGGACAGATCCGTCGCGACCGACGGCACGAGCAGTCCCGCCGAGGTTGGCGAACCACGCCAGATCCTCCTCGCCGAGCTGTTCGGTGGGATCCATCTCCCATCCGATCAGTTGCCACTCCCCACCGACAAGGTCGTCGTACAGACCGACGCGACCGTCGACCTCCACTCGGCCCTGCACCGACAGGTGCCCCTCGGCTCCCCCACCCGCCAAGGTGAGCGAGGGTTCGCCCAGTCGTGGTTGAGGCGGCTCGACCGTGTTCGCCGTAGGGTCGGTGAGCTCAGCGAGCATGGCCGCGTCACGTTCGGCTGCCCGTTCGGGGTCCGTCTCGCAGATCACTCGCCCGATGGCGACGGCTTCGTCGATGATCGCGCGGACATGTGCCTGTCTTTCGGGCCCGTACGTGTCCAGGACCGAACGGTCGGCAAGACCTCGCTCGACCAAGAGCAGCCGCCAGGTCAGTGCCCTGGCGTCGCGCAGCCCTGCACACAGGCCTTGGCCCAGGAACGGTGGCATCAGGTGAGCGGCATCGCCGGCCAAGAACACCCGCCCCCGGTTCCACTCCCGCGCCCATCGTCCGCGGAACGTGTACACGGCGTGGCGCTCCAGCAGTGCATTGCCGGGCGTGACGCCCCAAGGCGCCATCAGACGCCAGGCCGTCTCCGGGCGGACAAGCTCCTCGGCCGGCAGATCGGTGCGACGCATGAACTCGAAGCGCCGGCGTCCAGGACCGCTCTTGACGGCGGTCGCGGGCTGAGCGGGATCGCAGTACTGCGTCACGAAAGCGTCCCACTCACGATCCACCAGCGGCTGGTAATCCACCACGAGCCAGTCCGCGGCGAAACCAGAATCCACACTCTCGATTCCGAGCATCTCTCGTACGGCGCTGTTGGCGCCGTCGGCAGCGACCACCCACGACGCTTCGAGGTGCTCGCGCTGGGTGTCGCCTTCGGTGCCGATCAACTGCACCGACACCGACTGCCCGTCGATCTCTTCCAGTCCGGTTGCTGTCCAACCACGCCGAAGCTCGACGTCGGGCAGCGCGGTGACCAGTTGCTCGAGCGCCTGCTCGAGATCGGGCTGGTAGAAGCCGTTGGTGTTGGCCCAGCCCGACTCCGCGACACGGTTCCAGTTGATGGCGCGCAGCAACTTCCCGTCGGCGTTGCGCAACTGGTAGCCGCCACGCTCGCCTCGGGACGGTTCGAACAGGTTCTCGTGCTCGGTCATCACCCCCGCCGCCTGCAGGATGCGCAGGGCCTCGTGATCGATGGTGCAGGCCCGGGCCATCGGATATCTGGAGGGCCAGCGCTCGACGACCGTGACCCGCCAGCCCGCCCGGCCCAGGAGCAGAGCAGTCAGCAAGCCCACCGGGCCGGCTCCGACGATCAGGCAGTCGATTGCACCGGCGTCGCTGTTGGAGCGGTTCGCAGTCACCCTCCGCGCTACCGAGCTGTGGCGGCGCGGGCGAGGCCCTGGCGCGTTGAGTCGGAGCGCTCGATCACCCGCGTGAGAACGGATCCGATGCGCTCGATTTCTACTTCGACGGTGTCACCGGCGTGCAGCAACCACGCCGGCGAACGGGCGTAGCCGACTCCGCTCGGAGTACCGGTAGCCACCAGGTCTCCCGGTCGCAAGGTGAACGAGCGGCTCAGGAAGGCCAGCACATCGGATGCAGGGAAGATCATCTGGTCGGTGCGGGCGTCCTGAGTCAGTTCGCCGTTGACCCGCGCGGTGATCCGCAAACCGGAGGCCGGATCGGGTGCCTCGTCGACAGTCACCAAATCCGACATCGGGCCGCTGCCGTCGACGTTCTTGCCGATCGTCCACTGGGTGGTGAGCTTTTGTGCACGACGGGCGGTGATGTCGTTGAAGCAGGCATAGGCGAAGATGCCGCTGGCGGCTTCGGCCGGGGTCGCGACCGACAGCGGCTTGCCGACCACCGCCAAGAGCTCGGCCTCCCAGTCCAGTCCGTCCTCGTCCACCGGAACCTCGACCTCGTGACCCGACACGGCCAGCGAGGGAGTCCATCGACCGAAGATCGTCGGATGGTCTGGGGCGGAGAAAGGTCCCTCCGCGACATGATCGGTGTAATTCAATCCGACGCACAGAATGCGAGCGTCCGGCCGCACCGGAGGCACCAGGTCAACTTCGGACAGCGGCAGCAGCGCGCAGCCGGCGACGTGGTCGGCAGCTGAGAAGCGATAGGGGTCGCTCCAAAACTCCGCGACTTCCGCCAAGAGCCGCACCCGCTCCTCGGCCACAGCCGCAACCACCACCGATCCCTGGTGCCGTACGCCGGTGAGCCGCATAGTCCTCCGTCCAAAAATTACCCGGATGGTTCGGGTTGTTTAATCTTCGGTAGCAATCGAGCTTTCTGTCAAGGCGACCAGCTAAACTGCCCGCATGTTTTCCAAGCCGCCCGCCCGCGCCCAGCAGCTCGCGACGGACATCGAACAGTCCATCGTCGAGCGGCGTCTGGAGTCCGGTGATCGCATCGCGACGCTGCAGGAGCTTCGCGATCAGACCGGCTACGGCCGCTCGACGATCGGCGAGACCGCCCGGCTGCTGTCCGAACGCGGCACGGTCGAAGTTCGCCCCGGCCGCGGAGGCGGCCTGTTCGTCGCCTCGATCAGTCCCGTGGTCAGGCTGCGGCGCACGCTCCTGACGGTCACTCAGGGCCAGTCCACCGTCAGTGACGCCATCGCCGTTCGCGAGGCGCTCGAAGAGCTGATCGCTCTCGACGCCGCCCGGCACCGCACCGCTGCAGATACTGTCGAACTTCGAGCATGTCTGCGTGCGATGAAGGCCCACCGCAACGACTGGACGAAGTTCCTGGCTGCCAACTGGACTCTGCACGAGCGCATCGCGGCCATCACTCCCAACGAACTGGCCCGTGGGGTGTACCTCGGGACAATCCGCTGCATTGCCGAGCTGTCGGTACACGCCGAGAGCCAGGACGCCGACGACGCGGCGGGATACCTTGCCTCTCGGGTGGAGGTGCACGCACAGCTGATCGCCGCGATCGTCTCCGGCAATCTGCAGCGGACGCGCGAGGCCGTCGAGGCCCACCGCAGCTCCACTTCCGGCTCGGCCTGACCGCAGTTACATCGCCGCTGACCCTGCGAGTCCCTTCAGAGCCGCGATCCAGGCCTCGACCTGCTCCGTTGGTGCTGAGCCCGGCAGCCCAGTCATCCGCAAGGCCATCGGTGGCAACGCTGCCGATGTGGGGATCAGCACGACGATCGACGCGAGATCGTAGCGCCGGCCAGGTACGAGGTCGGGACAGAAGTGCTCGGCCAGCTCGGAGGTCACCTGCTGCACGGCGCGTTCGTGCTGTGGCAGGCGATCGGACATCTCGAACGCGGACAGCGCCGCGCGGTGCCGTTCGAGCAGCTCCGGCACGGCGGCGAGCAGGGAGTAGCCGCGCCGACGCACCTTCTCGAGTTGGGCACTGTAGAGATCACGGCTGTGCTGGCTGTCGTTGGGTGCACGTCGTAGCCACTCCTCGACTTCGGCGGGCGAGGAGTTCACCAGGAAGACCGCGCCGAGCGGCGGGATGATGGGTTGGCGGTGCCCGAGCGGCGACGACTCGTTGCCGGCGGCTCGGGTCGCCGCCAGTACCTGAACCGCATCGTCGCGGATCTTCGCCAAGACACTGCAGTTGACCGAGAACCGCGTGCTCAGGTCCTCCACCTCGATCCTGATGGTTTCGGCCACCTGCGCTGCTTGGATCAGCTCCGGATCAGGTGCGGCGACGAAGGAGCCAGGCGAGAATCGTCCGTACCCGCCTTGGAAGAACAGCAACGGTAAAGTCGATCGCTCGACGGCCAGATCGTGGACGCGTCCCAGTACGACGTAGTGGTCGCCTGCTTCCCGGACCTCCTCGAACGTGCACTCGATCCAGGACACCGCACCCTCGAGGATCGGTGCACCGGACGGTCCTGATCGCCACTTCACTTGATCGAACTTCCCCGGTCCCTTGGCGGCGATCTGCCGGCACAGCGGCTCCTGATCCGAAGCCAAGACGTTGACGCAGAACGTAGCGGCGTTTCTGATCCGCGCGAAGCTGTCCGAATTGCTGGCCGGGAAGAAGGCGATCAGCGGCGGGTCCAAGGAGACTGAGGAGAAGGTGCCCACGACCATGCCATCGGGGGCACCATCGACTCCCAGCACCGTGACGACGGCTACCCCGGTCGGGTAGTGGCCCAGGGTCTCACGAAAGAGCCGGGGGTCGATTATCTCGAACATGTGGTCCTCTCTCAGTGCTTCGCGGTGATCGCTTTCAGGAACCCGATCTCACCCGCCTCGGCGAACTTGTGCAGTCCTTTGGCCTTCATGTCCGGCTGGTGCTCGTTGCGCGGCTCGGGCACTGAAGGGTTCCCGGTCCAGGAAAGCAGGCGGCATACCCGTCGCCGAATCCGCCAGCCATGCTCGGTGCGGACCAGTTCGTCGTCGTACCAGCCGGTTCCGAGCCACGTCGGTCCGCCCTCGGCGGCCTCGCGGACAAGGAGCCAGTTGCCGTAGCTGAAGGCCTGCGCGGTGTCGCCGTCGACTTCGACCAGCTGCCCCATCATCGTGTGAACATGGCTGTCCAGCGTGTTGTGGAAGTCCGCGAACGATTTCTTGAACACCTCGAGCCCCGACCAGTTGGCGCCGGCCGGCCCGAAGACGGCCTCGACGTCGTCGGTGAACACGCGGTCGAACAGGTCCCATTGGCGTGCGTCGAGCGCGAAGCCGTACAGGTTCAGGACCTCGATGATGTCGGCCTTGTCCGTTGCGTTCATGTCAGTCCTCAGGTCGTGGTGGAGTGGAGTGGTTGCTGGGCGGGGTGGACGATGGCGTCGTAGATCTCGCGGCGGTACTCCAGGAACCGCGGATCGGCCTTCGTGGCCAGTTCGTCGCGAGGGCGCGGCAGTTCGACGCGAACCTCGGTGAGCACCTCGCTGGGCCGGGCGCTGAGCACGAAGACACGGTCGGCAAGAAAGATGGCCTCGTCGATGTCGTGGGTGATCAGCACCGTGGTGAGGCCCAGTTGCGCCGAGATGTCCGCGGTCATGAGTTCCAGGTCGATTCGCGTCTGCGCGTCGACCGAAGCGAACGGTTCGTCCATCAGCAGCACCCGTGGATGGGTGGCCAGCGCACGCGCGATCGCGACCCGCTGCTGCATGCCGCCCGACAGTTGCCAGGGGTACTGGTTCTCCACGCCGGCAAGGTGGACTCGTTCGATGGCCTCAAGGGCCCGCTTGGTTCGTTGTTGCGCGGGCAGCGCCCGCAGGCCGAACTCGACGTTCTTGCGGACGCTGAGCCAGGGGAACAGGCTGCGGTTGTACTCCTGAAACACGATCCCGAAGCCCTCGGGCACTTTGCGGATCGTCTGGCCTTCGAACCGGATCTCGCCTCGGCTCGGCTTCAACAACCCGGCGATGGTCCGCAGCAACGTGGTCTTGCCGCAGCCAGACGGGCCGACGATGGCAACGAACTCTGTCTCGCGGACCGTGAAGGACACCGACCCGATCGCTTCAGTGGCCTCGCCCCTCTCGCTGAGGTACGTCTTGCCGATCCGATCCGCGGACAGCAGCGTGGCAGCCTCGGACAGGTTCATGAGGTGCGGCCTTTCATTCCGTCGAACCAGAACATGGCACGCTTCTCGATCGCCGAGAAGACGGTGGTGAGCAGCAGGCCGATACCGGCGAGCAGGACGACACCGGCATACATCGAAGTGAGTGCGTAGAGTCGTTGAGACTGCAGGATCAGGTAGCCCAGGCCGGAAGAGGCGCCGAACATTTCGCTGACCACCATCAAGATCAGCGAGATCGCCAGCCCGATGCGCAGGCCTGTGGTGATCTGCGGGGCCGCCGCCGGCAGCACCACACGGCGAAGGATCTCCAGGTTCGAACCCGAGGTGTAGACGCGCGCACTTTCCAAGAAACCCGGTTCCACCCGACGGATGCCGTCGGTGGTGTTGAGCAGCACCGGCCAGAAGGCGCCCAGGGCAATGATGGCGATCTTCATCGCATCAGTCGATCCGTACAGCGCCACCGCCAGCGGAACCAATGCCGGCACCGGCACCGCGCGAAGAAACTCCAGGGGTGCTGTGGTCCATGGTTCCAGAAAGCGCCACCAGCCGAGCACCACACCGGCAACGATCGCGAGGGCCGAGCCGAGTGTGAAGCCAGCCAGCGCCCGGGCCACCGAGGGCAAAACGTCCTCGGTCAGCGACTCCGAGCGCACCACGTCGACCGTCTCGATCAGCACTTGCGAAAACGGTGGGAAAAGACCGCTCGTGTCTCGGCGCCCGACCAGCTCCCACCCGGCGATCAGTGCCAAAACGAACACCCAGCCGATCGAGCGCAGCGCCACCGAACGCGCCGCTACCCTTCTCACCGCTGTCCCTCGGTCGCGAGGGCCTGCCAGCCGGCGACGCTCCGTTCGGCGGCCGCGAGCAGCAGATTGACGATCACTCCGAAGAACCCGGTCACCAGCAGACACGCCCAGACCACGTCGTTGCGGCCAGCGTTCTGACTGTTGACCAACAAATTGCCCAGTCCCGGGCTACCCGAAATCAACTGCGCGCCTACCGCCACCACGACGCCGAGGCTGGCGCTCAGACGCAAACCTGTGGCGATCGCGGGGACCGAGGCGGGCCACACCACCCGACGTACGACGGCGATCGTGCCCAGGCCGAAGGAGCGAGCAGTGTCGAGCTGGAGCGGATCGACCGCCCGTACCCCGCCGCGGGTGCCGAGCAGTAACGGCCAAACACAGGCGAGTGCGATCAGGAAGATCTGCATTCGAAGTTCGATGCCGAACAACACGATGGCCATCGGCACCAGCGCTACCGCGGGGACCGGACGAAGAACCTCGACCGCCCGCTGGGTCAAGCTGTCGGCCCACCGTGACAGACCGACCGCGATTCCGACCGGAATCGCGACAGCAGCGGCGACCAGCAGCCCCATGAACCACGCCAGGGCCGTATAGCCGACTGCCGAGCCCATCTCGCCCTGACCTACTGACGTCCTGAGCGCTTCAAAGATCGCGCCGGTCGACGGTACGGCGGTCGAAGGCATCACCTCCAGGAAACGTAGTGCCTCGAAGGCGACCACAAGGCACGCGAGCCCCGCACATGCCTGCAGGATCCGTCGCAGTCCGCTGGATCTGCCCCGCGGACCCGGTGGGCGGGCCGCCGGCGTGTCAGACGACTCAGTCGGCCAGGAAAGCATCCGCCGGCTCCGGCTTCTGGTCGAGCACGCCCACCTTGACCAGCAGGTCCGCCCACGCCTGCCAACCTGCCAGATCGTCGACGGTACTGATCGGGGCCAGGGTGATCGCCTTGGCCAGTTCGGGGGTGAGCTTCGTGATCGTCGGAATGACCGCGCGAACCTCGGCATCGTGATCGCGGCCGTACGCACTGACCTCCTCGACCGCCGCCCGGAAGTCGTCGACCACGTCCCGGTTGCCGGCGATGAACTTCTCCGATGCGGCGACCACCGAGATAGGCGATGTCGGCGACAGGCCTTCGGAGACCGAAACCAAGGCGATCGCCTTACCCGAGGCTCTCGTCATCGTGACGAACGGTTCGGTCGAGATGACGGCATCCGCGCGGCCGGCCGCCAGCGCGTCGGCCATGTTCGGGAACGGAATCTCGATGAACTTGACCGATTCCGCCTCGACCCCTGCCTTGGCAAGCGACTCCATCAGCGCGAGATCGTTCAGCTGGAACAGCGAGGCCGTCGCCACCGTTTTGCCCGCCAGGTCGCGGGTCGTCTTGATCGCGCTGCCCTTGGGCACCATCACCTGGATCGGGAACCTGCTCGGGTCGTCCCCCGCAACCGACACCGTCGTCACGGACCTGATCGGAACCTTGTTGCCCCGGGCAGCCAGCACCGCAGGCGGGTTGTTCCAGATGAAGTCGGCGTTCCCGCTCATCATGGCAGGCACCAGAGCCGGCGGCTCGACGAAGGCGATCTCGAGATCGATGCCGTGTTTCGCGAAGATTCCCTGCTGCTTGCCCAGGACCATCGGGGCGATCTGTGCGATCGAGAGCGCTGCCAACCTGACCTTGACCAGGCCGTCGGCGCCTTCTTCTTTCCCGCCCGCCGAGGCTCCTCCCCCGCACGCTGTGATACTCAAGACGAGAAGGGCAGCAATCGAGCCCAGTGACGCGTGTTTTCTCATTGTTCCTCGTCTCGTCGAGCCGGCGGTGGAGTGAAGCGGTCCAGGGTTGTGATTCCCGAGACCTGGTGAGGTTGGGTTCCGGCCATCAGTCGCCCGTGATTTTCCGACAGGGCCTCGAGGTTGAGTGCACCGTGCAACGTGATGACCCGTGCGTCGCGCCACGCCCGCTGGATCGGCTCGCTGTCCATGATCGCGGTCGATCCGGAGTTCCTTTGCAGCAGCTCGATCGCCTCTGCGCACCACTTCGCCGCGCAGGCCGTCTCGAAGAGCACCCGGGCACTGAACTGTTGCAGGTAGTCGGGATCAGCCGGCGTGCCGGAAGCCGCGAGCTGCCCGAGCCGATCCGTCTCGTCGGCGTTGGCATACGTCATCAACCTCGCCGATTGGAGCTTGGCGTGCACCTGCGCGAGCATCAGATGCGTGGGCGGCGCTTCCAGCTGATTCTTGTACGTCGTGCCGCGAAGCGGCCGGCCCTTGGACCGCTCGAGGAACCGCTCCAGCGCTCCCTGAGCCAGACCGATGGACATCCCTGCCATGGTGCTGAAGGCCCAGCCGAGTGAGGGAGTCTTCCACAGCGATCCTTTCAGGCCGTTGTCCAAGGCCCCGCTGGAGATGTCGCGGAAGTCGACACCGCGATAGCCCGGAACGAAGAGTTCGTCGCCGGTGAGGGCGACCGAGACGCTGCCGGTGCCGCGCATCCCGGCAACCTGCCAGTCGTCGAGGAACCGCAGATCCCCGCGTGGCACCTGTGCTGCGACCAGGTACGGCCCGTCACCGTCGTCGGCGATGCAGCCGAGATTGGTGAACGGCGACCACAGCGAGTCGGTTGCGAAGGTCCATGGGCCGCCGGAGATGATCCAGCCGTCGTCGACTTGGCGCGCGCGTCCCCGTGACCCGGGAAAGTGGCTCGAACCGGCGACGCGCGGGCCGATCCAGTCGGGGCCGTAGACCTCTTCGACGACGCGGGCGCCCGATCCGGCCGGGATCCAGTTCGTCGAGGCGCCGGCCCACACGATCCAGCCGCAGGAGCCGTCCCACTTGGCGGCTTCGGCCACGACATCGACCTGTTGCCGCACCGAGAGCTCGTCTCCGCCGAACTCGGCGGGGCTGCCGATACCGAACGCGCCGGTAGCGTCCAGATCGGCGATGGTCTCGTCCGAATGCCGCCCTGCTCGCTCCGCCTCGAGTCCGCGTTCGCGCAGAGTGGGCCCGAGCGCGCGGAGCTTGTCGAGGATCGAGGTGAGCCTTTCGGGCCGGACTTCGGTCTCGCTCAACGTCGTCATCTCCTGGGGTCGTGGGGGCAAGGGGTCTCAGGCCGGTGCGACGATCGGCAGCTGCAGGTAGCTTGGATGATCGGGACCGGTGTGGATGGTGTTGGTCGCCCCGAGGTGATAGCTGGGGTCGTAGGCGCGGGCCGGGACGCCCGGCGCCGAGTAGGGCTGGATGTCGATCCGGAGCCGGCAGCCGGCCGGAATCAACGCGGTGCTGGGGTTGAGCCCCACCTCGACAGCCACGATCTCGCCCGGTCGCAAGGGCCGGTAGTCAGCCTCGGTGTGCGTGTGCACAGGCCAGTACCCGGTTGATCGAGCCTCGTCGAGTTTGCGGTGCGATACCTTGAGCAGACCGTGCCCCACCGGGTGGATGTTCGTCGGGTCGACCGGCGGCACCAGGCTCTCGTAGCGGATCTCGCGGTCGTGTTGGTCGAGAACGCGCAGCGAGACGAACACGTCCATGTCGTTGCTCGTCGACGACACCCACAGGCCGGCCTTCATGTAGCCGGCGAGAACCAGGTCCTCGGACAGCGGTTCGCTGACGAACGAAACACCGGTCGACCAGCGCGGCGTGCCACCGATCGGGCCGACCGGAGACATCGATGGCTGCCCGATGTCGAGATGAGCGTCGTAACGGGTGCTTGCCTTGGTCGTCGGAGGTTTCGGGGTGATCCGGAGGATGTCGTCGCGCCGCCCGTCTCCGGTCCAGCCGGACGGGTTCGCGTCCAGGTACCACCGGCGGTACTCGGTTCGCGCGATGGGCCATTCAGCCTCTTCGGACACGTAGTGCCCGCCGTTGCCGGTCCTGACCTGGACGCGGACAGGTGCCCCGTCCATAACGCCGTTGTCGGCTCCCTTGAGCCAGTGGTCGAAGAATTGCAGGTGCTCGGTCGTGGTCGATTGCTGGTAGCTGTGCGGGAACCACGCGTCGACGAAGTCGAACTTCTTCGCTTCCGCTCCCGTTGAGCCGACGAAGGTCTCGCTGCTGCCGAGCTGGTGGATGACCACACCGGTCTGGGGTCCGACGATCCACACCGGCGCCGTGGCCTTGGCGAGTTCGGGACGCATGAAGATCGACCCTCGATGGCCGTACTGTGCCGGGTCGTTGAACGGCGTGGCCAGCACACGGGCCATCCAGTCGGTCTCCTGACGCTCACCGCAGTAGTTGTGACCGGCCATCGCCATCCGCCACCAAGACCAGAAACCTTCCCCGAACAGGCCGCCACCGTAGAAGGCCTCGTTGTACAGGTCGGCATCGGTGCCGATGGCAATCATCGCCTTGAGGTGCGGTGGTTGCAGGCTCGCGACGGTGTGTTGAGTGATCGCCAGGTACGACATCCCCCACAGGCCGACGTTTCCGTTGGACCAGGGCTGGGTCGCGGCCCACTCGATGGCGTCGTAGTAGTCCTCCGCCTGCTGCACACTGAACGGTGACTGCAGTCCGGGGCTCTTGCCGACACCGCGGGAATCGACCCGGATGCACACGTAACCGTTGGGAACCCAGACCGCTGAGTCGACACTCTCGTGGTTCTCGTACTGCAAACCGTCAGGATTGCCTGAGAAGTACCGGTCCTCCAGCCGTTCCTTCTGCAGCGCAGTCTGGTCGTCGCAGATGCAGCCGTGGTCGAAGCTCTTGCCGTAGAAGCCTTTGTTCATCACGACCGGGTACTCACCGGCGTCTGCCGGGCGGAACACGTCTGCGCAGACATAGGAGCCGTCGCGCAGCGGGATCTCGACGTCAGTCAGCTTGATGATGCCGCGGATGTTGCGCCGCAGTTCGTTGCGTGCGGAAGCACCGTCGCGCAGCGTTCGCGGCCGTCGAGCGGTGAAGACGCCCGGCGTCGCGTTGAGTTCGTCCAGCAGCCCGGCGACCACGGGGTCAGTGGCGAACGTAGCCGTCTGGTCGGCTGAGAAGCTGACCATGTGGCTGGTAGCGGTGCCAACCCCTTCCGCCCCGTCCAGATCGGCCGCATTGGTAGACGCCTGGTTGAAGTTGATGGTCATCGGCCCGACGAGGTCGTGCACGATCGGTGCGATCCGCACTCCTTCCTCGAGGTTTCCTTCCTGGTCGAGGGAATGAATCAGGCGGGCGAGATTCGTCACGATCGGGTCGTGCAGCCTGTCGATCTTGCCGTCCACCCGTGGTACGAGCTGTGCCAGGTTGACGCGCGGCGCACCCTTGACCGATCCGAGGACGAGCCCACCGACGCCGAAGGTGACCGTCTCACCTTTTCGGTACTGGAATTCGCCTTCATCTCCGGTGAGGCCTGCCGTGGTCGGTGTCTGGTACCTGAGGCCACAGATCGGACCGGCAAGAACACCCTCGGTGACGTCTGTCGGATCTTCCGGCTGCGCGGCGATGCTCATCACTTCTCGCTTTCGGCTGTCAGGGCATATTCGCGGCTTGGCGGAGTGAGGCCTGGACGGCGGCCGTACGGGAGGACGACGTACTTGGCATGGGGCGATGTCGTTTGCGAGCGCCACGCCGCCGGCAAGTCGTCGAGATCGCCGGTGCGGACCTCAAGCTGCAACTCACCTCGTGCCAGCGCGGTCCACAGCCAGTCCAGTCCGGCTCGTTTGGCCTGCAACGGAGTGTGCAGGCCGGCGAAGCCCGACAGGGTGATCTGTCGACCGCGTAGCAGCCCGGCTGGGATGTGGGCTGTCGCACCGGCCGAGTTGCCGACGTTCACCACACGCGCCCGCGGTCCGCAAACGCGCAAAGCGGCCTCGAGCGGTGTCCCGTACAGGCCGTCGAGAACGACGTCCACCGCACCCGCCGCCGACTGCAAACGCGCGGCAAGCTCCTCGGCACCTTCGTCCGCGCGCAGCTCCACGACCTCGTCAGCGCCCAAGCCGAGCAGCCGCTTCAGCGCCGCCCGGTCACGCGCGACGCCGACCACGCGACCCGCACCGTGGCGATGCGCTACCTGCACCGCGATCTGCCCAACGGCCCCCGTGGCTCCCAGCACCAACACGGTCTCTCCCGCCAGCAGGCCGGCGACCTCCATCAAAGGCAGGTAGGCCGCCGTACCGCAATTGCCGACGGCTGCGGCCAGCACCGGGTCCAGGCCACCAGGCAGCTGCACCAAGTCCTCGTCGGCGATGAGCGTGTGCGTCGCGAACGCGCCCGGATTGTCTGGTGAGGCGTGACACTCGCCGTACACCCATGACCCGGGCGCATAGCGATCGGATTCGAGCACGACGCCCACACACTCGCTGCCCGGAACATAAGGAGCGTCGTGACGAGCAGAGTGGAACATGCCGGACGCGATGGCCAGATCCAAGGGGTTCAACGGCGCGGCGACGACCGACACCAAAGTGGCGCCGTCGGTCCGCGCGGGCAGATCGATCGAACCAAGCAGCGGTTCAGCGCCGATACCGTTGACGATCGCGGCTCGGATTCCGGGCATCTGACTCCTCCTAAACACCCGGATAGTTCGGGTGGTTTCGATCATTGACAGTGTGGTCTTCACTGTCAAGACCTCTCAGCGAAACAGGCAGGGTGTTTTCAGGTCACGATGTTGCGGCAAGATGTCGCAGCCAACTCGATCCCCCGTCGAGACCGGGCCGGCGCATCGATCAGCATGGCGATCCCGCTCGTCGCGCCGAGCGAGCCGTAACCTGCCGAAAGGCATGGAACTGAGGACAGGGGCCGGCAGTGGTACGGGAAACAGGCGGCAGCAGACCATCGCGTCGAAGAGACCTGCTGCGGCGGCGGGCGGCGGACGAGGTAGGTTCGCCTGCCCTCGAGGCGCCGCACTTCACCCGGTACGTCACCGCTGGACATCCGGAACAGGCTCCGGCCGGGACGTCCGTGGCTGACGGCCTCCGTTTCGCCGAGGCGGCCGAAGACCGCCTCGCGATGTTCTTCTATCCCGCCCCCACGGACGCGGCCGTCACCGAATTGGCTGAAGCCTGGGAACTGCACCCCCTGCTGGTGGAGGACCTGCTGCACGCTCGCCAGCGCCCGAAGGTCGATCGCTACGGCCCCGTGCTGTTCATCGTCGCCCGGTCGGCGCGGTACCTCGACGACACCGAAGAGGTCCAGTTCGCAGAGTTCCATCTCCTCGTACGACCGGGAGCGGTTGCCGTGCTGTGCCAGGACAGTCGCTGGATCGACGGCACCGACGGAACTACCGTCGGAGACGAGGTGCCGGACGACGATCGTCGTGAACGCACGCTGCTGTCGGACGAGCACCTGCTGAGACTGGGACCCGAAGCCGTCGCGTACAGACTGCTCGACGCGATCGTCGACGGGTACACGCCGGTCTTGCAAGGACTGGGGATCGACAAGGAGCAAATCGAACGCCAGGTCTTCGGCGGCGACGCCGCGGTGACGGAGCGGATCTACCGGCTGAGCCAGGAAGTCATCGACCTGCAGCACGCGACCTCGCCGCTCACCGAGGTGCTCGAAGCGCTGACGGCGGGGTTCGGGAAGTACGGCATCCCCGGCGAACTGCAGGCCTATCTCCGAGACGTCTCCGACCATCTCACTCGCGCCAACACCCAGGTCGCGGAGTACCGTGACGCGCTCGCGCAGATCCTCACCGTGAACTCGACGCTGGTGGCCCGCAGCCAGAACGAGGACATGAAGAAGATCTCCGGTTGGGCCGCGATCCTCTTCGCCCCCACCGTGATCGCCGCGATCTACGGCATGAACTTCGACGTGATGCCCGAGCTGCACTGGACTCTCGGCTACCCGCTGGCAGTTGGTCTCATGATCGGCTTCGCCGCCTTGCTGTACTGGATCTTCAAACGCAGCAAGTGGATGTGAGCTCGCCGGTCGAGCTCATCACCCGTCAGCATGGTTGAGCGACCCCGGGCCCAGAAGAAGTTGCTGGATAGCAGGCGCGATGGTCGCGACGAGCTCTTCGGTGCCGGCGGCAACCAGCACGGGCACGCCGATGATCCGCCGATTGGTGACGACACCGACCAGCATTGCCGCGGCGAGACCGGCGCGAAGCGCCGCATCATGGCCGCGGCCGCGCGTGCCGCGCACCAGCCGGGACTGGATGAAATCGCGAAGCTGCGCGCTCGCGTCGTCGTTGACAATGGCAGCCCGCAGCATCGCCATCAGCGGCTCCGACTCCTCCGCCACGCCCTCCCACGCCTCGAGGTAGGCGCGGACCACCCGCTCGCCGAGGTGCTCATCAGGTCCGTCGAACACTGAGTCGAACCGCTCGAGGGCCGTCGAGGGAACGGCCATCACAGCCGCGAACAGCTCATTCTTCGATCCGAAGAACTGCATCACCTGGGAAGCGTCGACTCCGGCGTCGGCCGCAACACGCCGGATCGTGGTCGCGGCGAACCCATCAGAGGCGAACCGCGCACGCGCAGCGTCGAGCACGGCCTGCCGCGTACTCCCCCGGCCCGGCCGGCGGCCCGGCCGGCCACGGGGCGTCGTCGGCGCGGGGCTGTTCTGCGTGGTCATACCGCAAATCTACCCGTCGGCTCAGCTATTCTCAACACGCGTTGAGTTTTGCGCTACTCTGAAATCAACGGTCCACGCAGGACCCCTCAGATGCGAGGAGCTCGCCATGAGCGATGACCAGAAGTTGTTCGTCCCGTCCCACCCGCTGCCGGCTCCGAGGACCGGTGTGCTGACCGGGTTCGATCCCGGCACCCGAACTCTGGAAGCGGGCTTCCAGATCGCACCGCCGTTCCGGGCTCTGCCGGTCGACATCGTGCTCGACAAGGACGTGGCTGTTCAGCTGCGGGACGGGACGACGGTGCATGTGGATGTCTTCCGCCCGGCAGGCGACGAGCAGGTTCCCGTGATCGTTGCCTGGAGCCCCTACGGCAAAGCCCAGGGCACGTCGGTCAGCGTGATGGGCGTGTTCGGGCTCGTGGGACTGGACAACGGCATCGTGTCCGGACTGTCGAAGTTCGAAGGACCTGATCCCGCCTACTGGTGTGCACGGGGCTACGCCATCTGTAATCCCGACATCCGTGGCGTCGTCGACTCCGACGGCGACAGCGTGCTGTGGGACCGGCAGGAGGGCCGCGACTGCTATGACGTGATCGAGTGGCTGGCCGGGCAGGAGTGGTGTTCTGGCAAGGTCGGTATGAGCGGGACCTCCTATCTTGCGGTTTCCCAGTGGTTCACCGCCGCGGAGCAGCCACCGCATCTGGTCGCGATCAACCCCTGGGAAGGCGTCAGCGACGTCTACCGCGACCTCGTGATGCGCGGTGGCATGCCGGACACCGGTTTCGCCCGGCAACTCCAGGAAGGCAGCTTCTTCGGCAAGAACCAGAAGGAAGACATCATCGCCGAGGTCGAGCGCTACCCGCTGATGACCGACCTGTGGGAGAACAAGATCCCGGACTTCGCCCAGATCACCGTGCCGGCCTACGTCGTGGCCAGCTACTCGAACACGCTGCACACCGCCGGCACCTTCCGCGCCTGGCGCCGGATAGCCTCGGAGCAGAAGTGGCTGCGGATCCACAACAGCCAGGAATGGCCTGACTACTACGACGAAGCCAACGTCGAGGACCTGCGCCGATTCTTCGACCGCTACCTCAAGGACGAGGACAACGGCTGGGAGCAGACGCCGCGCGTCCGCTATTCAGTCCTCGACCTCGCCGGTGGCGACCAGACCGGCGTCGCGGCGGACTCGTTCCCCCCGGCCGACGTGACCTCGACGAAGTTCTACCTCGACAGCCAGGCCCGGACCTTGACGACGACGGTGCCCGTCGACGAGGGCTCGGCAGCCTACGATGTCGCCTCGAACCCCAACGCGGTCTCGTTCATCACACGCTTCAACTCTGAGACGGTGATGGTGGGCTACCCGAAAGCGCACCTGTGGGTCGAGGCCCGAGACGCCGACGACATGGACCTGTTCGTGCTCGTCCAGAAACTCGATGCCCACGGCACGCCGTTGCAGGCATTCACCGTGCCGAACCAGAACCCGAGGGCCCACGATCTCACCGACCACGGAGCCACCATCTTGCGCTACAAGGGTTCTGACGGGCGGCTTCGGGTTTCTGCGCGGCATCTCGATCAAGAACTGTCGACCACTGAGGTACCCGCCCACAGCTTCGACCGTGTCGAGAAGCTCACGGCAGGGCAGATCGTCGACATCGAGATCGATCTGCTCCCGATCGGCCTCGCCTTCCATCCAGGCGAACAACTGCGCTTCATTATCAGCGCCCGGAACCTGCTGGGGACGATGATGCCGGGAATCCGGGAGTACGTCGGCGCCAACAGCGGACAGCACGTCATCCACACCGGCGGCGAGCACGCCTCCTACCTGCAGCTCCCGATCCAGACCAGTCAAGGCGCATGATGCCCGGCCAGCAGATTCCCGGCGTGCTCTCGCTCGCACCAGCGGTGCATTTGGCCGGCGAAGACAGCGACGCCACCATCGATCGGCTCGAACTGAGGTCCGCGCGGCGCGCCTTGGGGTTGCTCAAGGGAAAGCTTGGCCGGGCTCGGTTGCTCGAAGTTGTCCAGGACGAAGTCTCCCTAGGCGATGCCTTTCTCCGGGAGCACGTGCAGCGATCCGACGGGCAGCAGACCACCGGGACAACGACCCTCAGGGCCTACGGCATCAGTGCCGCGCAGTTCACTTTCTGGCTGATGCAAGCATTCGGTCGCGAAGACGTGCTGGTTGCCGCGCACCCCGAGCATTACTCGATCCATTCCGAGGCCGACGGCCTGGTCCACATCGTCGAGACCCTTGGCGACCACGTCTGCTCGTTCTTCTTGCGCGAGTGGGACGACAGCGCCATCACCGGGCAGGACCTGCTGGCTGCCGGCGATGGTGCCACCGACGCACGCCGCTCGCACCTTGTTCTCGACGACGGGACGGTTGTCGGCACGATCGCCACCTCGTTCGAGGAAGCACCCGACGGGTTCACAGCGCACCTGTCGGTATCACTGCCGCGCACCTGCGGCCCGGCAGTGATCGATCAGCACCTCGAGCACTTCGCGGTCGAATTCCGTAACTGGATCCTCACCGCCGCCGCGGAACAGTCGCCTCCACAAACGGTCACCCAGTCCGGCCACAACTGACGCGGCCTGGAACTGCATCGTCGCTTCGCGGCTGCCGATGCAGTTCCCAGGCCACGTCAGCCAGTTCAGCTGAGTGACCGAGAGCACTCCAGACATGCCCGAGTCAGCGAAATCAGACTCCGGGCGGGTGGATCGTGCCGACAACAGCGTTCCTGGTGCGGTTCGTTGTGGCGAGATCCACAGAGCCCGGTTTGGCCTTGACGAACAGCTACATCCTGGGCGATCGTCTAGAAAAGACACGAAACATACGGGTCTTTCTTTGATGCGAGGATCTCGATGCCGGACAACTTCCGTGATTACCTGATGCCGGCCGACGCCGACAAGATCGCCGGCATCGAAGACCTCGACGCCTATCAGTGGGTCGAGCGGCATCTGCAGCAGGACGCATACCGCACCGCGATCGATGCCTGGACGGGGTTGTTCGCGGCCACTTCGTATCGCGGCATCACCACCGACGGAGTCCTGCGCGAGGCGCTGTACTCGCGGCGCCCCGAGGCCGCACCGACCGCCCACATGGTGGCCGCGGCCCGCCAACTGCTCGGCACACTCGATGACGATCAGCAGCAAGCCGCTCGCCACCCATTGAACAGCCGCGTCTGGCGGGCCTGGATGAACCCAGAGCTCTACGTCAACCGGTTCGGTCTCCGTCTGGACGAGGTCGCCTCTCCGGTACGCGACGCGGTGCTCGATCTGATGCGCGCGAGCCTGAGCGCAGCCGGGTTCGAGAAACTCCGCGGGTGCATGCGGACCAATGCGTTTCTCGGCCAACTGGTCGGTGGCCCTCGGGTCATGAACGAGTTCAGCTACAACTTCAATCTTTTCGCAGAACCGAGTCAGACCGCCCCCTGGGGCTGGTCGCTGTACGGACATCACGTCTGCGTGAACGTCATGGTGATCGGTACGCAGATGGTCGCCAGCCCGGTGTTCCTCGGCGCGGAACCGAACGTCATCGACGAAGGCCCGCACGCCGGAACCAGACTGTTCGCCACCTCAGACCAGCTGGCCCTCGACCTGCTGCACGGGCTGCCCGAGACGGTTCGCGACGCAGTGGTTCTCTACCCGGACAAACGCGACCCCTCGATCCCCGCCGGCCGAGAGGTCTTCGGCGACGAACTTCACCTCGGCGGCATGTTCCAGGACAACCGCGTCATCCCCTACGAAGGAGCTCGCGCGGACAGCTTCCCGTCTTCGAGCCGAGATCTGCTGTGCCGGCTCGCGGCGACCTTCGTCGACCATCTGCCCCCTGGCCCCTTCGAGGCTCGTGTCGAAGAGATCCGCGCACACCTCGACGACACCTGGCTGTGCTGGATCGGTGGATCAGATCCCGACAGCCCGTTCTACTTCCGTATCCAGAGCCCGGTCGTACTCATCGAGTACGAGCACCATGCCGGCATCATGCTCACCAACGAACATCCCGCGAAGTTCCACACCCACACGATCGCGCGAACACCGAACGGCAACGACTACGGAGCCGTGCTCGTCGCTCTCGAGACCGGGCAGCATCTGACCCTCGACGACGAAGCTTGAGCCGCCTGCTGACGCTCCAGCCGGCGATGCAAGGCAAAACTGCTGGCCTCGCCCAACTCGTCTGCCCCTTGTCCTGCATGGTTGAGGACCCAGCGAGATCCACAACCACGACATCATCCATCGTTGCAACCGCGTGATTATCTGCACCGGAGGCGAGGCGTTTCGAGCGATCGGGTTCAGAGCCGTCCGGACAGGCCATGGGCGCCGCTCCAGACCAAGCCAGGTCGCCGAGCTGCCGCCGCGTGAGATGAGCGGGCATGCGTGGGAACCGGCCGACGGCGGCCGGCAGGTGTGATCACAATGTCTGAGCCTTCGGGCTCAGAGCCGAAGCGCCTGAGTGCCTAGCACCACGGCGAGGTTCAGGCGGTCGGCGTCTTGCGTGCCGGGCTCGGCGGTGTAAACGGTGATGCGCAAGTCGTCCAGGGCGACGAGCAGTGTGTCGCAGTCCAAGGTGATCGCGCCGACCGCTGGATGGTCGATGGTCTTGCGTCGGGATGGATCCGCCAGGGGTGGTAGCGCCTCGGCGTCCCAGAGCTCGGCGAAGCGCGGGCTGCCGGAGGTCAGCGCAGTGATCAAGCGCCGCAGCTCATGGTCGGCCGGATAGCGCGAGGCGGTCAGACGTAGGTCGACTACGAGCCGTGCCTCGTGGTCGGCTTGTTCCTGCGGAGAATGCACGACTCGTGAGGGCAGGAGGGTGACGTTGCGCCAAACGGCGTTGCGCTCCAGGCCGCGCCAGCTGGTCGTGTCGCCCATCAGCGCGTCATAGGGCGCATTAGCCAGCACCAGTGTCCACGCGGCGTCGTAGACGACTACCGGGGTGTGAGAGAGCCGGTCGAGCAGCCGTTGCACACTCGCGGTGACCCGCGAGGGCACAATGTCCGGGCCGGGTGCGGCGTGACCGCCCAGCCGGTAAAGCAGGTCGCGTTCGCTGTCGGCCAAGCGCAGTGCCCGGGCCAGAGACTCCACGACCTGCACCGACGGTGCGGTTGCGCGTCCCTGCTCAAGCCGGGTGAGGTAGTCGGCGGAGATGCCGGCGACCGCGGCCAGCTCCTCGCGGCGCAGCCCGGTGGCTCGGCGTCGGCTGCCCACCGGCAGTCCAACGACCTCAGGAGGCATCCGGTCGCGCCAGCGCCGTAACGCCCGGCCGAACTCCCACGCTTCCACAGATCCAGTGTGCGTGACCCCGCTCGGGTTGTCCTGGCCCTGACAGTCCTACGAAAACCGGACGACTCGTTCCGGCCCGGCCGATAGTCGAAGCTCAAAATATGACCGAACCTGGAACTGTTCTGATTGCCGGCCCTACTCGAAATCTGGGCCGCCACACCACTTTGGCGATGGCAAGGCGTTCGGAGGAGCAACGACCTGATCTCGTGCTGGTCGGCCGCACCGGGCCCGACCTGACGGCTGTCGCCGACGAGGCCCGTTCCCTCGGGGCGCGCGTTCACGAGATCGGCTGCAATCTGGCGAGCCTGGACGAAGTCCGCGCAGCCGCTGCCGCCGTGCGTGACATCCTCGCCGCGGGCGCCGTCAGGCCGCTGCAAGTGTTGGTCGCCAACGCCGGCGCCATCTCGCCCGACACCCGGCAGGCCTCGCTTGACGGCTACGAGATGACGTTCGCCGTCAATTACCTCGCCCATGCACAGCTCATCGGCGACCTGCTCGATGTATTCACCGCGCCGGCACGGATCGTGCTGCTCGGCTCGAACACCTACCACGCCAACATCTGGCGCAAGCTGCTGGGCGTGGCCGAGGCCAAATGGGTCGACCCACTCGAACTCGCGCGCCCGGCCGGTGGAAACCAGGCCCCAGGCATGGCGTCGTCGGGCATCGCCTACTCCAACGCCAAGCTCGCGATCTTGTACTACGCCCATGAGCTGCAACGTCGAGCCGATGCAGGCATCAACGTGTCGGTCTTCGAACCTGGCTGGATGCCAGGCACCGCACTCGGTCGTGGCGCCCCGAAGACGTTCCAGGCGATCAGCCGCGCCTTGGGGCGGCTTCCGGGCGTGTCGGCGCCATCGCGCTCGGGACCGCTGCTGGCCGCGATGGCGCTCGACGCAAAGTGGGCCAACCTTCGCGATGGCGCGTTTGTGGTGAAGACCAAGCTGGTCGAAGTTCAGCCGGTCGCCCACAACCGCGACCGCGAGCAACGCCTATGGGAGGCGACGACCGAGCTTCTGCTGGCCGCAGGCGCATCGCGTTAGTACCCACCACGCGCACAACGTCTTGCGGCCGGCCCCGAGCCTGGCTACTTCTTGGCGTCGACTCGCCCGTAGGCGTCGGCGTGCTCGGCCAGGGCCTTCATTGCGTCAGACCAGGCCGTGTCCTCGTCGAGTAGTGCCGAGCGCAGATAGGCACAAGTCATGCGCTGGGTGATCGCGAGCCGGTCCGGGTTCGCGTCGTCCGTTTCCTCCAGGTCGTAGCCCGCTACTCCGCCCAGGAAGTGGGCCCCGCCGAACAGCGTCAGCAGATACTTCTCCCCCGGCCCGTAGCGGTAGGGATCGGTGTGCCATTCGGCGCCACGTACGGTCAGCTTCGGGCTATGGTCAGTGTCGCCGTACACCACCAGCGCAGGTGTGGTCATCTGGGAGAAGTCCAAGTTCATCTCTGGAAACTTGTTCCGCACTGCGTCAGTGAGGCTGTCTCCGCCGGTACCGGTCGATGCCAGCAGAACACCGGCCTTGATCCGCGGCTCCAGGGCGTGGGTCTCGGTACCGTCCGCGTTCTTCAGCCGCGCGCCGAGCAGCATGCCGACGGTGTTGGTGCCGCCTGAATGTCCCACAGCTGCAACGTTGCCGTGGTCCAGTCGGCCTGCCAAAGACGGGATCTGCTTCTCGATCTCGGCGAGGCTGTCGAGAATGAGGGTCATGTCCTCGACACGCGATTGTCCGAAGATCGGGAATCCTTTCGCGGTGGGGTCGAGCCCGAGTCCATCCAATCGCGAGCTGAGGTGGCTCGGCTGGATGACGGCGAACCCGCGCTCGGCGTAGAAGGTCACCAGCGGCTCGTAGCCCTCCTTCGATGACACATAAAGGGCCTCGCCTCCACCGTGCGAGAACAACACGATGGGCAAGTCATCTCCCTCGGCGGGGGCGGTCACACGTAGCGGCAGCGGCACGGGCCGGCCGGGGGCAGCAAGGGTGATGCGGCTGACGGTTAGGGTCGGGGTCGCTTCTGCGGCAGGGATCTTCCGGGCCGTGTTGATCAGGTGGTTCATTGGTCGTCCTTCCGATGGGCAGGGAACATTCGCGTTACCAGGCAGCTGTTGAGCGTGATGGCCGAACGGCGAGACGCTGCGACGACGCCGCCATCGATTCACGTGGGCTCGCAGAGTCGTGGTTCACACCGCGGCCTTGGCGCAGAATCGAGCTGCTCGGCGGGAGGAGGGCGCTCTCGCGTTGGGATACACTCCAGGTAACCGGAAACTCTTTCCACTACTATACGGAAAGTCTTTCCGGTTACGCAACTGGAGGAGTTCTGATGAGCACAGCCCAACCGCGTCGTGTCCGCGCGGACGCGCAGCGCAACGTTGATGCCTTGGTCGAAGCTGCGACAACGGTCTTCGACACCACCGGCGTCGGCGCACCCGCAAAGGACATCACCGACCTGGCCGGCGTTGGAGTTGGCACCCTCTACCGGCACTTCCCCTTACGCTCAGACCTGGTCAAGGCAGTGGTCGAAAAGGGGATCGACGCCGTCGTCGCCGCCGGCCCGGAACTCAGCGCCGCTCATTCACCCGCCGAGGCGCTGTCAGCGTGGCTGCGCCGGTACACCCAACTCCTCGGGACCAAGCGTGGACTGGCTCCAGCCCTCCATTCCGGCGATCCGGCGTACGAGGGACTGGCTGCTTACTTCCTGGAGAAGGTAGGACCGGTTTTGGAGGACCTTCTGCACTCCGCGGTCATCACGGGAGCAGTTCGTGACGACGTCACCGCACGGGACCTGCTTTACGCCGTCGCCAATTTGTGCGTGCCCGTTCCTGGCCAGGAGGTCGACTGGAACGAACGCATGGTCGCTCTGCTAATCGACGGCCTGCACACCGAGCACCGCAGTGCTGCATCATTCAGGTTCGAGCAGTGACCGCAGGACGACACCCAGACGGGTCGCAGGCTGCAGGACAGTTCACCAACTGGCCTGACCAGTGCTGCTGGTGGCGCGGGCCGGCTGCGAGGAGTCCAGCACTGACACATCAACGGACGTTCAGCAGGACTCCAGGTCGGGGCGAACTACCGCCTGCACAGCGGTGGCCAGCGCGTGACGTCGTGCCTCATGGTCGGTCTGCGGATCCTCAACGGTCGCCACCTCGTAAAAACTGACTGGGGACCAGGCCAGCGCCATTGAGAACAGCAGCGCAAGGATGTCGTCGCCGCGTAGGGCGGGCGTGATCAGCCCATCACGCTGCGCGCGCTCAACTGCCGCGAGATTGTCCGCCGTTGCGGCTCCGACCCCCGCAACTCGTCCGGCAGGGCTACGTTCGAGACGGGCCCATCCCGCTAGGCGCACGAACTCCGGATTCAGCAGGCAAGCATCGTATATAGCGACGGCGTACTGAGGCAGGTTTGTCGCATCGATAGGCAAGTTGGCGATCAGTTCTCGCGTGTATTCCACGAGGATCGTTTCGAACAGGTCTGTTTTGCCGCCGAAGTAACGGTAGATCTGGGCCTTGTTGGCACTTGCCATCTCGGCGATGCGATCAACCCGAGCGCCAGCCAATCCACGCTCAGCGAACTCGACTCTGGCCGCTGCCAACAGCCGTCTCCTCGTCGCTGCTCCGTCTCGCACCTCGGCAACATAGCAAACCAACTAGTTACCTTGTAAGCTCTAAAGAAACTATCCAGTTAGTTCGGAGCGCGGATGATGACTGACCGTGTCACAACTCGTTTCACCGCAGAGTCGACAGCGGATGACGTTCTCGACGGCACCGATCTCACCGGCCGGCGCGCGGTCGTCACAGGTGCGTCTTCAGGCATTGGGCTGGAGACAGCACGCGCGCTTGCAGCAAGAGGAATGTCGGTGACGCTGGCCGTTCGCGACACTGTCGCCGGCGAACGGGCTCGCGAACAGATCGAGCGAACCGTCGAGCGGGCGAAGCTGTCGGTAGCCCGCCTCGATCTGACCGACCGCCGCTCTATCGACGAGTTCACTCGCTGGTGGAGCGGTCCTCTCGATCTGCTCATCAACAACGCCGGTGTAATGGCCACGCCGGAGACGAGGACAGCGGAAGGATGGGAACTGCAGTTCGTCACAAATCATCTAGGCCACTTCGGCCTGGCCCTTGCCCTCCGACCGCATCTAGCCGATGGCGCAGCGATGCATGGTGGCGCGCGTGTAGTGACGCTGAGTTCTGCGGGCCACCACTTCGCGCCCGTCGACATCGACGATCTCACCTTCGAACGTCGAACTTACGACCCACTCCTCGCCTATGGCCACTCGAAGTCGGCCACGATCGCTTTCGCTGTCGAGGCACACCGCCGCTGGGCATCCGATGGCATCACGGTCAACGCCGTGAACCCCGGCGGAATCGCCACGAACCTGCAACGCCATCTCACACCAGAGCTCGCCGACTACTTCGACCGCGCCGAGCAATCCGGAGGGTTCCGGTACAAGACGGTCCAGCAGGGTGCAGCGACGACCCTCGTCGCGGCAGTTGCACCTGAGTTCGACAGCGTTGGAGGTCGCTATCTCAACGATTGCGCCGAAGCTGAAATCTTGTATACGGGTTCAGGAGTCGAGCACCCGGACACAGTGAGCCATAACGCTCTGGACCCCGACCTTGCGCGCGCCGTTTGGGCGGGCTCGCTCGAACTGATCGAGAGCCCTCTTTCGCCGCGCTAAGCAGCCCTGGGGCCACACAGGTTGCGGGAGCCGGGCGGAAAAATTGAGCTGACCCGCGATCGTCGCCTCGCTAAACGAAAGCGGTACTTATGGACGGTAGAGCACTGCATCCGGAGCTGCGTCGCATATTTCGCTGGATCCCCAACCCTCCCGTTCGTCGCCCTTGGCAGGCGCGGCTGTTCACCGCGGCGACCCGTCGGATTCCGCGACGGACACCACCCGACGTGACATATGCACGTCACGAGCTCAAGCCTGGCGTGGCCGTAGACATCTACACCCCCAGCGAGACCCAGGGCTTCGACCGCCGGACAGCAAAGGCAGCCCTGCTTTGGGTGCATGGAGGTGGTCTGATCGTCGGTGCCTCCGTGCAAGATCACGCACGATGCGCCGCCACCGCGCAGCGAACAGGAATCGTCGTGGTCTCGATCGACTATCGCCTTGCCATCGATTTACCGTTCCCTGCTGCGCTTGACGATTGCACTACTGCTTGGGACTGGCTGCAGAGCGAGGCGCCACGACTGTCCATTGATCCCGACCGAGTGCTCGTTGGCGGCCAGAGCGCCGGCGCAGGGCTGGCGGCGGCTCTGTGTCAACGCCTCCACGATCGTTCCGGTCCCCAACCGATCGGACAGTGGCTGTTCAGTCCGATGCTCGACGACCGCACCGCCGCTTTGATTGAGCTAGACAGCATCCGGCATTTCATGTGGAACAACCGCTCCAACCGGATCGGCTGGAGTCGTTACCTCGACCACGAGCCGGGCTCTGGCGAACCACTCCCCTACGCGGTGCCAGCTCGCTGAGCGGACCTGGGGGGTTTGCCTCCGGCATGGATTGGAGTAGGCGGCATCGACCTCTTTTTGTCCGAGGACGAAGCCTATGCAGCAGCTCTCAACGCGGCGGGGGTGGAGACCGTACTGGATGTCGTACCAGGGGCGCCGCACGGGTTCGAGTCTGTCGCCACTGAAACGAAGATAGTCCGCGACTATCTCCGGCGGGCAGACACGTGGCTGCACGGTCAAATCTCAGCCAGCGACGACAACGCCGGATTTCGCTAACCAAACAGCGTCGCCACGCTCGCGGCGAGAACCAAAATCGGCCAGCGCACTGCTGCAGCCCGCGATCTCAGGACGCTAGTGCAGAGAATCGTGGGTGAACACCGACACCAACGTCAGGATCCAGACCGCTGACGGCTCCAACTACACCGGCTACATGTGGACCGAGCCGGAGAACGCCAAGAGCTCCGTCGTAGCCAGCGGCTACAGCAACAAGCTGTCGTCCTGGTTTACCTTCTGATCCTCGACCCGTAGCACTCCACCGACCGGGCCCCTCTGGATCCGCACTGCACGCGGATCCAGAGGGGCCCGCCCCGTTACCGGGCTGCCGGCGGGGCGTACAGCGTGTACCCGATCACCGACGGGAACGGCAGATCCATCGATCCCGGCTTCCCGGTGAGCACGTCCTCCTCGGCCAGCAACGCGCCCGTCGATGAGTTGAAGATCAGCACGTGCCGGCGCGGCCATCCCGTGAACGTCGTGTCCACGGCGAAACCGACCCCAGCCCGCCCGGCCCGATCGGGCATCCGTCCGAGCGCCACCATGTCACCGCGGCCAGCGAGCGTCCGCAGGACCGCCGCCCGAGCGGCCGGCGGAGGCGTCGACTCGCGATACAGGGCAGCGACCAAGGCCATCATCTGACCGGTCCCGTCGGTCCGGACGACCTCGCTGTTCAGCGCCTTCGCCAGCGAGCCCGCCTCGAGGGGGTACGTGAACCCCGGTCGGTACGCTCCAGCTGGCCAGGAGATCTCGTCCTTGGGCCGGCCTGCCCGCTGCTCAGCCGCCTCACGCCACGCCTCCTCGCTCTGACCGGGCACCATCACCGGCTGACCGGTCACCACCGACTGGCGGCCCGACAAGTCCGAGGAGTTCCAGTCCAGCGTGAGATCCTGCGGCAACACGACCGAGTGGCTGTTGTCCGAGTCGTCGACCCGGGTCTCCAGATTCCACGCCCGCGTCCGCACCACGTGCTGCGGCCCCGTATCGCCCGGCAGCATCGTGTCCTTCGCCGCGACCGCCGCCAGGGCCAGCAGCTCGACGCGGGCCGGGCGGCCCGGCGCCGTCTCCGCCGCATCGAGCAACGGCAACGTCGCTGTCGCGGCAGGAGCCGAGTTGAACGGATCCACCACCACGACCCCAGCGCCCACCACCAGAGCAGCCGCCGCAGCGACCAGAACCGTACGACGCCCCGGCCGCCGACCCACCGGCGCATTCTTCGTCGACGTCGCGCCAGCGACCTGCTCCTCGGCCGCGGTCCGCGCCTTCACCCGGTCCAGTCCGGCGAGCTCGTGCTTGTCGAGCGGTCCGTTCTCGATACCGGTCGCGGGATCACCCTGCCGCAGCAGATCAGTGATGTCGTTCTTCATGAGCTCTCTCCCTGCGTCCTGGACTTGCCACTGGCAACGACTGTGGAACCGCTCCGCAGCGACGCGGGCTCATCGTCCTGAACCCGTGTGGCAGCAAGGTGACACCGGGCCCGGTGCCGCGCTCGGTGCAGACGCACCGACGCCGAACTGACCGAGCAACCCAACGCGGTCGCCAAGTCCTTGCCTCGCAGTCCTTCCCAGGCGTGCAGCATCAGCACCTCCCGGTCCTTCAGACTGAGCGGCTCGAGGACCGCAGCCGCGGCCTCGAAGGCCATCAGGCGATCTCCGGGCACCGGCTCAACCCAGGTCGCCATATCGCTTCCGGCGCGCTCAAGGGCTCGCCCCGCCCGCTCCTCAGAACGGCGCAGGTCCGACAACACGTTCGCGGCGACTCGATACAGCCACGGCAGCGCGTGCGCCGCCGGCAGCTCCGTGCGGCGTCGCCAGGCAACCAAAAAAACGTCCGCAACGACGTCGTCGGCGGCCGCGCGATCACGGGTCCGTCGTACGACGAACCGCAGTACCGCACGATAGTGCTCGCGGTACAACCCGTCGACCGGGCCTGACTCGCTCATCGGTTCCACACCCCGTCTATGGCCGACCGTCCCGAATTTCTTACAGGTACCGGCAGCATGCCCACACTCGAGCGGCAGAAGTCCCGTCAATCCTCTCGCACAGGCTGACGCGACGAAATCCCGCCGCGATGCCACCACGCCGATGTGTCGGCGCTCAGCTCGCAACGAGGGGCTCGAGCAGTTCCGGGCCGTTGTTGCGGACCGAGTTAACCGCCTCGAACACCGCGTAGATCTCCAGCACGTCGACCGGCGGTGCCATCAGTGCCCGGAGCTCGTCGACGTCGTGATTACGCGGGTCGAGCCACGTCTCCCAATCGGCCGGGCCACCAGCCGGGCGGCGTACCGGCCGAACGCGGCGCTGTCTCGAAGTATGCGCGGTCGCTGTCCAAGTCGCGGCCTATCGTCGAAAGCTTGACGGCGCGGCCCGTGCCGCGTCGTACAGGGCTTTCGACACCAGACCTCGCACGACCTACAGCCGGTCGGGGCTACCGTCGGGTCCCTCGCGCCGATCAGGATCTCGTGCCCACGACCACACCAGACACAGCCCGATCCCACATCCGGCCCCCAGCACGAACGCCGCCCCGATCCACACCTGCATCATCCAGCCACTCCCGGCACAATCGGCACAGTCCAGCGCTGCGAGGTCCAGGCAACCCCGAGCTGCAGCGGCTGACCATCAGCGAGCAGATCACCAGGCCGTACCTGTACCGCAATTCGACCTTCTTCGCCCATCTGGACCAGGTGCGGGCACGCGGTGGCTGCCACGCGCAGGCAGCGCTCGTGCATCGCCGCGTCGATGTTCACGTCGCCGGCGGCATCGATCAGCACCCAAACTGGTAAGTGGTGAGTTATCGGTCCTGGCGCTATTCGCCCGTCAGCGCACGGCCGCTAGGCCATCAAGCGGCGGGCTCGCCGCGTTGACGGGTGTGAGTTGTCACCCTTGGCTCAACGAGGCAACAATGCGGGCATGGCACGAAAGCCCTACCGCATCGCTCGACAGGAACACCTCGGCGACGCACTCGATGACCTGCAACACCGAGGCCTTCTTCGGTGGCAATGGGACTATGCGAACAGGCGGGCGATCTACAAGGTTGCCCTTCCCGACGAGCCTCGGCGCGCCCTCGACACAGCGGCAGCCGAACAACTGGTACAGCACCACTACGACGACCTCGGAGTTCACTGGTTCCCGGTACCTGTTCCGGGCGGAGAAAAGCAGCGCACCGAAACGCTGCAACGGATCGACGCGGCACGTGCAGGGCTCGGCTAGCTGTCTGCACCAGCAGGGAGTCCCGGGGCGAATGCGCGTTTGCTGTCGGTCACTGTCCACCCCGGCAACCTCAGCAACACGTATGAGCGTCGCGCAAGGCAATTCAGCGCCTCGGGTTAGATCGTCGTCCGAGGCTGGTCGTGCTGCAGAGCGAGATCGCGGTAGGGTACAACGCCCACGGGAAGGATCGCCAGGCCGAGCTGACGTTCCACCAGCTCACCGCCTTGTCCCCAGCCACCCGCACAGGATCTCAGCACCAGTCCCGAACCCCGACAGCACCTCCACGCATCCGGCCGCACCGCGCGGCCAGGTTCCGGTGGATGACGCCGGCCTCATACTTGACCGGTGCCGCCGACGCCCCAGCCGCCCGCGCCGCGGCCGTGCGAGAGTTGTCCCTATCGCCGCGACGTGCCGTCGGGGCTGTGGGATCGCGAGGAATATGACAAACTCGCCCGCTACGACACCGAGACTCCCGACCAGCCCGCCAAGTTGTTCTTGTGCCACCAGACTGACCTCGACCACCGGATCCGAAGGCTGTGCGCTGGGTGGGTTGGCTGCCATGACGGTGACCATCTCCTCGCGCTGCGCCTCGCCGCGGCCCAGGGCCGGATCAGCCCCGAAACCCACCAGGCGGCTGTCGGCTATCTGTCGCCGGTTCCGCTGTTCGCCTCCGGGACCGAAGCCGCCGCCCACGGACTCACCGACCTCGACCACCCCGGCCCTCAGGCTCGCAGGCTGCTCGCCAAACTTGGCCGGGTCCGTAGCGGTCTGATCTACCGAAAGGACGTTGCCGTGACCAACTACCGGGTCCCGATCCACTTCCAGCACGCCCCGGCCTGCGACCCCAGGTTCGCAGGCCGTGCCGGCTTCGCCGCGGCGCTGTTCGATCTCCTCGGTGTCTGGGCCGCCATCAACCCCTCCGCCCTCGACCCGGCCGATCTTCCAGGGACGGCAGTCACCCGGATTGAAGACCGGCTCTACATCGCCGAAGTCACCATCACCGCCGCGACAGCAGCCGCACTGGTCCCGCCCAGCCACCTGGGGGCCGCCGCACCAGAAGCACTGGCCGTGGCCGCCGTCGACCGTGCCCTGCGCAGCCTCGGCTACACCTCCGACACCGCGACAACCAACCTCGACGAAGTGGCCATCGTTGCCGTACCGGCAACCGTCGCTGACTAGAGCCGCACCCCTCGGCGCGACCACCCCGGGTCCGTCGGCCGGCAGGCGGATCGCGACACGACTGGAGAACCTCTATTGGACGAGCGCCCTGCACCTGACCAGCCGCTGCCGCCCGACGAGGCTGCGGCGGTTGTCGAGTCGTTCACCGCCGCGCAACGCCAGCAGATCGCGCTGACCCTCGACGACCTGCGCGGCTGGGGAACCCTGCACGGCCGGATCCACCGCTTCGACCCGCTCACCGGCGACCAGCTCGACCCACCGGTGAAGCTGCTCGGCTGGTACGACCGGCCCACCCGGCGTGGCCTGCCCGAAAACTGGCCCGAGATGTTCATCCAGCTCGGCTGGATCGACATCGCACACACCGCCAACGGCACCGCCTGGCAACCCACAGGGGCAGGACTGGAGATCCACCGCCGCTGGCTCCCCGACCACCTACGCGACGAGCGCCAGGTCGGGCCCGGCAGCCCCGCCGACTCATAGGTCCGCACAACTTGTCCACAAGTCCCGTGGTGGGGTACCGGCGGCACGGCCAGCCAGCACCCTACTGCCTCTACTTGAGGGAGCTTCGACGATGAGCAACACCACCGAAGGTGAAGCCCTGCGACCGAGCTGAACGCGAAGTGTGCGAGCGCCCGTCGTCCGACGGCGCGAGCCGGTTCGACCGGGAAATAGCAATCCCCCGGGCAGCGTGCCGAAGCAGAGGCGATCACCGGGGGTTACGTGGACAGCTTACCACGATTCGATGTTGTGATGGGCCGATGTGTCGCGACGGCGCAGCACGACGCTCGCACAGATCGTCGCCACGACATCAGCGTATGAAACGCACCCCGGTTCGTTCGTTGCCCGATACAACTTTCCAAGAGGAGGAGCTAGGCGTCGAGAGATGCGAAACCTGTGGACGGATGCTTGTCCCTCTGCATCTGGTCGAGAGGCCTAAAGCGATGTCGGGGAGCTGGTGCCTCAGGTCGGCACATTTGCGCAGGAATCACGAGCGGTGCCTCCCAGATCTATTCGACAGGACACTCAGTTCCGCTACAGCATACAGGGCAGGCACTGTATACTAATGATTGTAAGGTTAGCCCAAGGAGGCCGCGGGTGATGGCAACCGAACCGTTCGCGATTGCGCGCAGTTTGCTCGGCGAATGACTCGCGGGCGGTGCCGGTCGGGTGACTTCCAGTACGACTGCAGCGCCTCCATTTCGGGCAGCCCTCGCGCCACCGCAGCCCGACGGTGCAGTGCTGGGTCCGTCACACGGCACCGGGCCCCTTACACGGTAGAATCACTACAGACTGAAGGAGGAGACCAGATGGCGATCCGAACCGACGGCCGCATCAGCGACGCCGAGACCTCTCAGCGTATCGCTGCGGTCGACTCCGTACGTCACAGCACCGAGCTCGAGCACGGCCGCAGCACCGACGCTGCCCGTGCACTGCAAGACGCCTTCGCTGCCGGCGACCTTGACCTCGAAGAGCTCGGCAAGCGCACCAAGGCGCTCCACGGCGTTGCCTGACTCCGCCGACGAGATCCAGCGGCAACTGCAAGCAACCGAAGACCCCTACCTGGACGACCGCTGGGGCGTGCTCGCGAACAAGATCGGGGCACGCACCCAGCACGATCTGGACGCAGCCGAGCACGACCTCGCCGAATTCCGCGCCCTCGAATTGCTCGCCAAACCGATCAGGCCGTCGTTCGACGAAGACCATCTCCGCGGAATCCACCGGCACCTGTTCCAGGACGTCTACGAATGGGCCGGGCAGCCGCGCACAGTCAACACCAGCAAGCCCGACGATCCCGCGGCGTTCTTCCCTCGCCAACTGTTCGACACCGGCGTACCGGCGGTCTTCGGACAAATTGCCGAGCGCAACTTCCGCCCGGAGATGCCGCAAGACGAGTTCGTCAACAAACTCACCCGCACCTACGACGAGCTCAACCACCTCCACCTGTTCCGCGAAGGCAACGGCCGCACACAACGGATCTTTCTCAACCAGATCGCCGCCCGCGCCGGCTACGAGATCGACTGGAGTGCCGTGACCGCCGAGCAGAACGACGCTGTCTGCCGCGCTGCCGGTCACGGCGATCGCCAGCCCATGAAGGCCATGCTCGAAACCGTGGTCCGTCCGGCACCGAAGACGCCGCTGGCGGGACGCTTGACACGAGACGCGCAGCGGCACCGGCTCCTGGAGCAAAACCGGCAGGCCAGCAGCTCGGACTATCCGCAGCCCGAGGGGAAGACGGCTGCGCCGAAAGCCCGGCTCGCCGATCGAGCACGTGCCTACGTCGACCAGCAAGACCGGACCGCGCAGGAACGAAGCGCCGCGGCCAAGCGCCTTCCCGCCGTCGACCGTCCCGCGACCTTGGACGGACCCGAGCGCCAGCAATAGCCTGCCCAGGTAGGGGTTGCGGCGACTCAGCGCGCGGCCGCTAGATGCGGATGTCGGTGCTGGTAGTCACAATGGTGCTATGGACACTTTCCGGGTAGTGCGGGATGGGTTCCTGCTTGCCATGGGCTTTGTGGCCTTCGGTGGCATCCTGACTTCGACCCGGTATGCCGCAGTTTTCCAGTTGGCCGTGTCCGCCGCAGTGGTTGTCCTGGTCGGCGCCGTGCTCGGCGTCCTGATCCAGGCGGCTGTCGTCCAGCGCCGGCCGCGCGGCCTCGGAGTCGCTGCCTGGGCCGCTGTGGCAGCAGGATTCGTCACCGTTGGCGCCCTGACTCGTCCCGGACTCACCGCGGTCGTCACCGGCATCTCGCTGGTCGTTGGACTTGGCACCTACTTGAGCCGCCGACGTTTACCTGCCTGACCAGCAAGCGGGCTTGCACGACCTACAGCCCCAGTCCGCGGCTGGGCAGTAGAGGGGCACGGAACCGCTGCCGAGGTCGGGCACGGCTGGGCGCTCTGCGTCGACGTAGGCCGGCGCCTATTTGTGCAAAGACAGCGGCGCCAGCCGATCCGGGGGCGAGCCGATGGTTCGCCTCTTTGACAGGTTTTCAGCTGGGCCGGGCGGGAGCCGCGAGGGGCTCGTCGGCGTTGTCACCATCGATCGGTGTCGGCGACGCGTTCGTAGGTGCCTGCGGGGAAATCGCCTTCTAGGTAAAGGGCGCTGATGTCGTCACCGTCAGGGAGGCGGACGTCGGCGGCGAGGTCGATGGCGGCCACGATTTGCTCGCCGTTCATGCTGCCGCCGGGCTTGTCTTGCGTGGCGATAACGACCAGCCTGTCGTCAGGCACCGCCAACGGGATGTCATCGGGAACACCCAGTGCGCGGACGAGGTCGCGCACTGTCTGCGGCGGCCCAAACGGCTCGTGCTCGAAGCTCTCGTACTGGGTCATCAGGTTTCCTGTCGTTCGGCCTGGGTGTCCGGTTCCTGTGGTCCGGAGGCGACGAGGCGGCAGAGCCAGTGAGGAGCGGGTACGAGTGCGAGCAGGGCGTCGTCGCGGCTGCTCCAGTAGCTGATCCAGGTGGCCGTGGTGCGGTGGGCGATCTGGCGGGTCACTTCCGGCACGCGGGTGGCGGCCGCGTCAACCGGGCCGCGGCTGAGGTGCTCGAGCAGCCCGTCCAGGTGCTCCGGGGCATCGTCGCGTAGCCGAACAAGATCGTGGACGCCGGCGCGGCAGATCTTGCGGGGCAGAGCGGCGCGGATCTGGTCGTCGTCGAGGCTGTCTCGTTCTGCTGTCTTGAGCCGCGGGGATGCGTTCCGCAGCTGCAGCTCGGACGTGAGGGCGAGATCGATACTTCCCACGGCGGCGTCGGCGACTTCCCTGCCGAGGTCACCGGGGAGGATGACGGCCTCGGGTCGCCGGTTGCGGCCGAACCACAAGGGACCGGTGGCGGTGTCGTCGCGCCACTGGGTGAGGATGCGTGCGATCGACCGGTTGATGGTCTGGACACTCGTCACGCGTCCGGTCGGCACGGTGTCCAGGCCGGCGATCATGCCGGGACTCCTGTGTCGGTCGGCTCGGGGTACTTCTCCCCCGTCTTCGTACACGTCTGTTCCATCACGCACTGTGCGATCCCGTACTTGGAAATGCGGTCGATGCAGTTGGGCAGCCAGCGGTCATGCCAGTTGATCGGGTCGCTGGTGGGTTTGCTGTTGCGATGGTAGGCCTCGGTCCAGGCAGCGACCAGGGCTGAGATCTCTTCAACGACGGCCGGATGGTGTATCCAGCAGCGTGCGTCAGCGACAGTCAGGTAGGTGTGTGCCTGCCCGCCCGCGTCGCTGTCAGCCAGGGGGGCCACGTAGGTCGCACGGATCCAGTCCCAACGGTCGGCAACGTAGGCGAGGTAGTTGGCACGCTGGTCAGGATCCTCGTGCAGCGCAGTCCAGGCCGAGGGATTCTGCGTCATCGTGTTGGGCTCTAGCAGAACCCCGAGCGCTTCCTCGATGTCGGCCAGGCGCGCCTCGGTCGTGCGTTCGTCACTCATCGGCGAGCCCCCTGCGCGATCTGATCATCGTGGTGAAGGCGGAGCTTGACCTTGGTCACCGGCAGGTTCCGGTACAGCATCCAGGCGGTACCAACCTCGATCTGGGGCACCTCGCTGGCCGGAAGGACGGGCTCCCAGACCTTTTGCGTCGACGTCGATGTGCCCTGCTGGCTCTGGCTGGTCGAGGTCTGGGTGACTTGCTTGCGCCCCGCGCGGGCTTCGAGGTAGTTCCAGATCTCCTGCTCGTCGATCCCAGGCAGGTAGACCCGCGTGGTCGCCGTGGTCCGGATCGCTTCGGCCGCGTCCTGCCCCCAGCGCTGCTTCAGTTGCGAGAAGGTCTGGGTGATCACGGCCAGCTGGATGCCGCGGCCGCCGGAGTCCGCCATGTGCTGAGGCAGATTCGGCAGCGGTGCGATGTTCGCGACCTCGTCCAGGACACACCGCAGTGGCGGCCACAAGAACCCGCCGCCACTGCCGCCAGGGCTGGTGGCAGGCTGCTGCGATCGCATCCGCGCCGCCACCATGACTTCCTGGACCAGCATGGTGAACAACGGCGCCGCGGTCGCCTCCGCGCCCTCTGCAGCGATCAGGTAGAGGCTGTTCGCCTGGTCGAGGAACCTGGCGGGGTCGAAGCTTTCCTCGGCGGTCGCGGTCATGGCCTCGACGACCCGCGGCGAGTTGAGCGGCTCGAGGAGATCTTCCAGAGTCAGCTTGATTGAATCCACCGACTCCCCCGCCCGGGAGGTGCCGACCGATTTCAGCGCGGTGGCCCACTCGTGGCGGCCGTGGCGCTGCAGAATCGCAACCGGCTCAGTACTGCCGAGCTGGTTGGTCCACATCAGCAAGTCGGTGACCGGCCGGTTCCCGAGTGCCGCAGCACACAGCAACCGGCTCAGCACGCCCCCGGCCTTGCGGTTGAACCAGTCCCCGTTCTTCACGTTGCCCATCGGCTGCGCCGCGGCCCACGCGGCACCGCGCCGTGATGCGACCTCAGGGTCCTCGCACCCGATGATCGGGTTCCATCGCAGCGGACGGGTTCCTTCTGCGGCGGCGCCCGCGATTCCGTCCAGATCGAACAGCCACACCGTGCCCTTCGGCAGCCGCGAGCGTGACGTCGCCTTGAGCACGTCGGACTTGGTCGACGTGACCACGACCGGACCGATCGCGGACTCGGTCATCGGGTTGGCGAAGAACAACGTCTTACCTGACCGGGGCGGGCCGATGACCAGCACACCGTCCTCGTGCTGGATGTACAGGGCGACGTTGCCGTAGTCGGCGAACGTCACGCAGCAGACACTGATGTCGGTGATGCCGGCCAGCTGCGGGATCCGCTGACGTGCCGCCTCCCCCGCGTTCTTGGCCGAGAGCGCGGGCTTGAGGTCGCGCCACGTCGCCAAACCGCCCTTGCCCGTCTTCGCCGCCCGCTCCTGGCGCCGCGCGAACCAGATGGCCGCGACAGCAAGCGTCAGCGCGAGCGCCATCAGCGGCAGCGGAACATCGCCGAGGATCCCCAGCCCGACCGCCCGTGAGTTCACTGGACAGCACCTACCAGTTGCGGTGCCGCCGGAACTGGCTCCTGGGTCGTCAGGGACATGGTCGCCGTCGAGGTCATGACGGCGTCGGTGTTGGTCAGTTCGCGTTCGATCTGCGAGCGCAGGTGCTGAATCAGCCGCGGCGGCCGGCCGGTCTGCACGAAGATGAAGGTGCCGTCGGCCAGGGTCATCAGGGTCTGCTTCGACTCACGGGGAAGGTTGAACGTCTCGACACATGCCTCGGCGTCGTCGGCGCGGGACTGGCGATACAGCAGCACGTGGCCAGCCTCGCGGATCATTGCCATGGCCGGTGAGGACTTGTCGATGTCGGCCAGGTGATGGATCGCGTACTCGGGCGCCAGGCCCTTGCCTCGGGCGAGCTTGGAGTTGCTGCGGGCAACCTCCGCGAACGCGCCGGAGACCAGGTGCCAGCCCTCCTCGACCACGAAGTGCGTCGGCACGGGCGTGGCTTGCGCGGCGAGGACGTTGCTGAGCCAGGTGTTGATGATCGCCATCGCGATCGGCACGGCCGGGCCGGAGTCAGGAAGCGCTGAGATGTCGAAGACGGTCAGGGAGTTGTTGAGCCGGATCCGCTGATCGGTGGGTCCGTCGACGAGCCCGGTGAGGTGATCGTCGATCATGATGTTGAGGGCGTAGGCGACATCGCGCCCGAACTCGCGCAGCTGGTCGACCGACGTCACCGCCTGCGCGGCCGAGTCCTCGGTCGGGTTCAGCATGGCCGGGACCAGGCTGCGGATGTCGGCGACCTCGCCGAGGAGTTTGGCCTCATGGACCGCTTGCCGGCGGGCAACTTCGAGCGCCTTGCCCTCACGCTGGCCGAGTTCGCGGCCGAGCGCCTGCGCGGCCACGGCGCGCAGCAGCTGGTTCTGTGTCGCTGCGGCCTGCGAGCTCGTGGTTCCGATCTCCGGGTCCAGGATGTTGATCTTCGTGCCGGTCCCGTCGAGCGCAAACCGGATCGGTTCGACGTTCAACGCCCGGGCCAGCGGTGTGTACTCGCCCTGGCCGCCCTGGTCCTTCTTGTCGACGACCGCGACCCGGCGCCCTAGCAGCAGCGGGCGCATGACACCGCAGGTCTTCTCGTTGGCGCTCTTGCCGGACCCGACGTCGCCGATCACACAGCGAGTCGGTGACTTAATGGCCGGGTAGTCGCTGAAGGGATCGGAGAAGCAGGGTTCACCCGTTTCCAGGTCCTCGCCGATCGCCAGCGCAGCCGTGTTGGCGCCGCTCGAGCCGACGGCCACCCGTAGCGCGGCCGCCTGCCGGGTGGAGGATTCCACGGGTTCGGGCAGCGGCTCATACCATCCGGCCCGGTCGAGCATCGGCCGGCGGCGCAGGGTGGCGGCCGCGGCCTGGACGATCCGCCGGACCGGCGTCTCCGGGGCGGGCTTGGGGGTGGTCGACCTACGCGCCATCGGTGGCCACGCTCCTCTCGTCGAAACTCACAACACAGTTCATACGGGCGGTACGCATCACTGGCCGACGATCTTCCGCACCCGGGTCCTCAGACCCCGGCCCAACGGGAGAGTCGCCACGATCGCGGTGTCCTGGGTTCCATCGGCCCAGGTCCACTTCGCGCCGAGCATGTTCGAGGCCACCGAGTCCAGCTGCTGGCACGCCGTGCGCAGCTGCTGCGGACTCTCGGCCGCGACCGTGACGTGAAGTGCCCAGCCGTCACGGTGGTGACCAGACCCCGGCCGCAGGTCGGCCAGCAGCTGCTGCGACGCCGACGCCTGGACCAGCGCCGAACCATCGTTGACCGCCTGCTGGGTCCGTGCCGCCGACGCGTCATCGGTAGCCGCCGCTCGCGCGGCCGCCCGAGCCGAGCCCGCCGGCGTAATCTCCTCGGCGATCGAGATGGTCCGGATCACCGCGGGCCAGACCCCGGCCAGCAGCGGCCGCAGCCAGGTGATCGCGACCGAATGGTTCGGCAGATCGGCGCCGCGCAGCGTCGCGGTCCGCAGGTACCAGTCGTTCTTGTAGCCGTGCACGGTCAGATGACGTCGGCTGGTCTCCCAGGCGGCCCAGCAGTTCTGCAAGAGCGCCGGGCGCGGATCGTCCCACGAGTAGTGCGCATCCAGGCACGACCTGATCGCCTTGGCGACGTCCTGCTCGCCCATCAACCGGCAGCGTCCCAGACCGGAGGCCTCGGCCTGCTGGAGGACTCGCTGTGCCTCCGCGACCGCCGCGAGCGCGTGGCCGTTACTGCCTTCATCGGGGAACTGCTCACGCACGAACAGGTCCCACCGTGTGGTGTGCGGGATCCGCAGCACCAACGCGGTGCGGTGCGACTCCGACCGGAAGTTCATCTCGTTGAGCAGGCCCCGGTAGGACTCAATCAGGATCTCAGGAGTGTCCGCCGGGACGCGCTGCGCGAGCCAGGCCTCGTGCGCCGACAGTGATACGGGCTGCACGCGGGCGATCTGCTGCAGCCCCCGCACGTAGGACGTGTCGTCGGCCAACCCAGCCTTGAACCGGCCCCAGTTCACGTAGGCCATGTCCTCGGTCATCGCAGATACCAGGCCGTGCGTCGCGGGCGTGACCTCGAGGACCACCGTGGAAAACGTCAGCTGACCAGGGTTCTCGTGCCGCAGCACGAGGACCTCATCGCCGCTGGAAACGACCCTGGTCGTCGAGGCGTAGAACGTCCCGACGGCATCGGGGACATCGCGCTGCGCCGAGGTCGGCTTGGCCGGCTTTCCCGGTGCGGTCCTCGGACGTACCGCGGGCTGCCCCGGCACAAACGACGTCAGGCCCCGGCGAACCCGGCGGCGCCACCGCATCTCGTGCGCGATGCGTGCTGCCGGGGAACTTCCCCGCAGCAGCCGCGACGGCGTGAACATCAGCCACGACACCAGTAGGACGACAACAGCCGTGAGCAGACCGCTGAGCCCGCCTGTACCCACAGCTGCGATGAACGCCGCGAAGACCCCGGCCACGCAGCCAGCGATCTCGAACATGGTGCGCCCGGCAAGCAGACCCCGGCGGCGCGAATGGCCGCCGAGCTGTACTGCTTCGCGCTGATACGCCGGCTCGGTCGTGGTCATGATCTCTCGCCTCCGTCCAGGCGGTGGATGTCCGGAGCGGCTCCGGCCGCAGTCTGGCGTGCCTTCTCACCGCTAGCCTTGGCAGCTGCGGCGAGGGCAGCCGCAGCTGCAGCACCTACCGGGCCGCCCAGGGAGCGGCCGGCGGTGACCGCTGCCCCACCGGCGACGTTGCCACCCGCCTCGGTTGCAGGCTTGGTCACCTGACCTGGATCGGTGGGCGGATTCGATCCGCCGGTTCCGGTCGTGCTCGGACCCGTAGTGCCCTGGCCTCCCGGTTGTTGCGCCTGGCTTCCGGGCTGTTGCGCCTGGCCATCCGGGCGATTCTGTCCTGCCGTGCCGAGGCCACCGGTTTGACCGGGCCCGTTCTGGCCGCCCTCGGTGCTCGATTTCGAGGTCACCTGCGTCGAGGTCTGCTTCGACGTGCTCAGTGACTTCTCGCGCTGTGCACCCCAGCTGCCACGCGACATCGCGACAGAGGCCGCGGCCGACGCACCAGCACCGACGATGCTTCCGCCCGTGGCCGGGCGCATCGACTCGGTCGACGCAGGCAGAATCGGGATGAACTTCAGCAACGCCATCGGTGTCAGCCCGACCAGCAGGATCGTCAGGCCGACCAGGGCGATGTTCAGGATTTCCTGGAGGCTCCCGACTCCGGCCTGAAGGTTTCCGGCGACTGCGAATGCCACCCCGAGCATGAAGACCAGTAGCGGTTTCGCAAAAGCAGTCGAGATCCAGAACGCGACCGTTCGATTCACCTGCGGCCGCCAGCGCGGGTTCACGTACATCCCCCACACGATGGCCATCGCTACACCCGTCAAGTACAGAGCCAGCGTGTGCAGCAGCAGAGCGCAGATCGTCAACGCGACACCGCAAAACAGCAACCCGAACAGCAAGATGCCCAGCAGCGGTGAACCGGCCGCCGACGAAGCAGCACTCATGTCGGCAATCCGGTTCAAGAACTTGTCCAGATCACCGTTGAACGTCGGCACGGCGGCCAGCGCGATCCCGTTCGAGGCCTTCGTGATCGCCAGCCCGATCGCCGGCGCGAAACACATCGCCAGCACCGCGGCAGGCAGCCGAAGAAAGATCGTGGACACCAACTCTTCGTCGCCATGTCGCGTCGCCGCATCGCGGACAGCAAGCAGCGTCATGCCCGCCAGCAAGGCGAAGCCGAGCACGAGAGCTTGACGGTACTTCGCGCCCCACCAGCCCTGCGTTGCATCGAACGACGGCGTCGACTTGACCAGGTCCGTCGCCATGACCTGAGCCAGCGACACCCCAGCCTGCTTGGTTTGGTTCGCCAGGGCGTCGATACCGTCCGACGGATTCGCGACGAATTTCGCGATCTCGATGCCGCTCTTCACGGCCTTGGCCGCGTCGTATGCGCTCTTCCACTGCTGGACCATCAGGGGAATGACTGGACCCAGCGCGAGCTGGCATTGCGCCCGGGGCAGGGTGAGCACCTTCCCCGGCAGCAGGCTCTCGCATACGCGCTTGGCTGTGATGCCATCCGTCCCGTCAGCGTAGATCGCCTCGACCTTCTTGATGCAGTCGTCGTCAAGGTGAACGGGTCTCAGAATTGCCACCAGCTTCCCGGCGCAGATCTTGTTAGCGACCGCCTCAGCTGCCTTCTGCTTGGCCGGATCCGGCTGGTCGGCTGCCGCCACGGTGGTGCCGGCCAAAACGAACAGCAGCGTGGCCGCGAGACTGGTCACCATGCGCCTCGAAAAGCTACTTCGGTGCATTGGCCCACTCCGTCCATCCCGCGCCGCCAGCCGCAAGGGCTTGACGGCGGCTAGCTGCCGTCAACGGATTCGGTGCTTTCAGCGCGTCGGGGAGCGACGCTGCGGGATCCGGCGCAACCGCTGTTGCAGGGATGCGTGCCACGTGCCAGTCCTGGCCGCTCCAGACCAGCTCCCACACGGTGGAGGTACAGAGGGCACCGCCATCGGAGTCCGGATACCCCGTGAGACACGAGAACAAGTGGATGGTCGACGAGAAGTTGGCTACGCAGTCGACGACCTTGTAGCCACCCCATTCGGGGTGGGCTGTCAGCCCGGGCAGCGTCTGGTTGGGGATGAGGGCGGTCTCCTTGTGTTCGGCCGCTGTGGGGTCGAGTTGGCCGCCGGTGTTGAAGATGTAGTCGAGGGTCGCTTTAAGGCCTGGCCGCTTGGTGCCGGCGACGCCGGGCTTCGCGTACCCGGTCTCGTCGGTCAGGCTGATGCTGTAGGCGGCTGCGGCTTGGGCTGCGCCGTCACAGGTCGACGGGAAACGGATGGGGGTCTTGCCGTCGGCTGCTTTGCCGGATCCGCCGCTGCCGGCGGTCAGGCCTCCGGTGGTTGGTGTCGTTGTCGGTGCGGGTGTGGGCGGTGGCGACGACTCGTTGTCGTTGCGACTGGCACCGATAGCCGCTCCTGCGGCGACGGCGCCGGCCACGACGACGACTGCGATGGCCGCGGCGGCGATCCGGTTCATGGCTACGTGGCCACGTTGATGACGGCGGTGATGATGCCGCTGGCGAAGATCGCACCGCCCAGGGCGGCACCGGAGCGGGCCAGGTGCTTGGTGCCGGCGGCCATGGCGCTGTCGCTGTGGGAGACGTTCTTTGCCCAGGCCCACTGGACGAAGGAGATCAGGACTGCGATGACGCAGGCCACGAGCACGAGCCACCAGATGCCGCTGAGGAGGACGCCGACCTTCGAGGAGAGTTCGGTGCCCCAGGCACCGGGGTTCGGGGTCACACCGCACAGGGGGTTCCAGACGGCGCCGTTCTTGTCGCAGGCGGCTGCCGCCAGGGGGATGGTCATGGCGTTCACGCGTATGGTCCCTTCATTGAGTTGTTGATCTGTTCGGCGACCTTTGCCGCGAGTTCGAGTGCTGCTCGCCGGGTCGAGGGCTGCAATGCCGCGTGGTCGAGCGGACCTTCCTCGGCGATGTGCATGTCGGTGGGGATGTCAACGACGGCCGCGGCCCGCTCAGTGAAGTAGGGCCGCAGCTTGTCCTCGAAGTCCTTGTTGCTGTCACCCGGTCCGTTGCTGGCCGCGATCACGGTGCGCCGCACGAGGTCACGCGCTACCGGTCCCTGGTGCTGGAGGTCTTCGAACATCTGGACCGCGGCGTTGCAGGCCGAGGCCTTCCACTTGATCGGGACGACGAGAACGTCGGCCGCCCGCATCGCTTCGCGCCAGTTGCTCGAGGCCTCGTTGTTGCCGGTGTCGATGACCACGACCCGGTAGAAGCGGTACAGCAGCTCGTGGACCTGCGTGAAGTGCGTGGCCTGGATCGGGGTGTAGGTGGTCGTCGCAGACACCAGGGCGTCGTACTGCCCCGAAAGCTGCGGCCGCAGATAGCTGGCGACGTCGCCGACCCGTGCGTCAGGCAGCGTGAGGTGCGGCATCGCCCGCAGCAGGTCGACGACCGTATTGGTGTTGCCGAGACTGTTTGTCCGTAGGTGCAGGTTGCCGCGCAGCTCGTTGTTGTCCCAGGCCACAACACCGCCACCCCGCGCCTGGCCGAGCGCTCCGGCCAGCAGCAACGTGGTTGGCGTCTTGCCCGCGCCGCCCTTGGGGTTTGCGACGACGATGGTCACCGGCCGCGGGAACGGCGTCGCCGCCAACTCCCGGGCATGGCGCTCCGACCGCTCACTCTCGCTCGGAGCCAAGCCGAGTGCTCGGCGGACCCCGTGCTGCGCCGGCGCCTCACGTGGCGTCGGGAGCGAGTTGAGCAGTTCCGCCGAGTTGTAGCCCGCCCACGCGGTCTCTCCTGCGGGTGGCTGGCTCGCCGCCGGTGCTGGCGCGTCACGAATTGGCACCGGGGGCGTCTCTGGAGCAAGTGGTGCTTCGGCGTCTTGGTGTTCAACCCCCACGATCTCGATCCCTGCGTCCTCGATCGGCCTCACGGGCCGCTCCCCCGGCTCAGACGGCACCCATCCAGACATAGCCTCAGTCTTTCATAAAACTATCGATACTTACAACGATTTTGCGTTGTAAGTATCGATACTTTGAGACAATCATGGGATGGCAGATTCCCTGAACGGTGCCGGGCGCCGCTACACGCCCGCCCATGCGGCCCAGCTGACCGGCTGGGATGTGCAGACGATCCGTCAGCTTCTGCGCAACAACGAGCTCGACGGCGATCGCATCGGTTTCCGCTGGTACGTCACCGAGCTGGGTTTGGAGCAGCTGCGCCACCGGTGAGTGGCGATCTTCGCAGCTCGATCGGGTCACCGTAACCCGCACTGCGTCAGAAATTGCGGATGCACCTCGGCCCGTTGCGTGATGTTCACTTGCCGGCTCGGTCGGCTGCTCGCAGACGTCCACCAGCTTGCGACGGTAGTCAGAGTCGTTGGCGGAGTCGAGGGTTTTCAAGGAGATTGCAGCAACGTGCAACTGAGGGCGCACGGCAACGGTTGCTTTAGGCATCGACGTTCTCCACTCCCGAGTCCGGCGCGGTAGGTGCGCAGGAGGGGTGACGCGGGTATGGGCCATCGGCACCCGCCAGTAAGGCGCGCGGCGCTACGCGGCCGCAGGCGCGGCAGATACGGAAAGGCCGGGAGTAGGCGACGGCCTGTGCCTCGGTCAAGGGCGGTGGTACCGCCTGTGCGTCGACCGTGTCTCTGTGGCCAGGGGTCTCAACGGGGCCCGGTACTGCCGTGGCGTTGGCCACCGTCACGACTTCCTCGGTCGCCGGGTCCGGTGGGGGCGGGGGACTCGTCGACCTGGCCTTCGAGCTCTGGTCGGCGACAACCGTGATCAGGAAGGCTCGCGGCCGGCGCGATCGCCGTCCGGGCTTGACCGCGGGACGCCGGAGCGTGCGGACAACCCTCGCGTGCTCCAGGCAGCTTTGCGCGTTGCGCTGAACGTAGCGACGCGTCGCGATCAAGGTCATGCTCGTCTCCTCTGCTGGCAGCGGTCTCGTGACGTCGTGCTGACCAGCCACATGGACAGCGTTGGTTCAACAGCAACTGGCGAAGCTCTTCGGCGGGGATCTCGCAGGGGTGCTGTTGGTTCTGCAGCGCCGCGCGAGATGTCGGTGACGGGGGCGACGTGGCCCGTGGCGCTGAGAGCGTTGCTGATCGATCCGCCGGTCATTTCCGACCACCCCGCTTGCGGAGCAGCACACTCAGGCAGATCACGACGTAGACCGCAGCGAAGGCCAGAAAGGCCACCAGCTCGTAACCGCTCACGCGGCATCACCATCCTTGAACTCGTCGGACAGCCACGACGGCGAAGGTGTCCCCCGCGGCTTCAGTGGTGGAATCAGCAATGGCCGGCGCGGTCCTCAGGCGACCAGGAGCCACCGGGGAGCCGAGCGATCTCTCGATTGGGTGGTCGCAGCTGGTTCGGGCGATCGCGCGAATCATCGCGTCGAGCTGACCGGCCACCTGCCGTCGGCCGAATCGGGACACAGCCTCAAGTACACGAGCTCATCCGGCGCGAAGAACAGATGCGGCTTGTCTCCCGGCTGGTCGCCGTTGTAGGTCGTGACCGCGACCTTGCCGTCGCGCAGACACGCCTCCGCGACCAGTACGTAGTGGGTGCTCACGCCCAGCCGGACCAGATGGCGTGCATGGAGCTCTCCCGCGGGAATTCTCGGCATCCGAACCTCATCTCTCAACAGTGCGCAGTCCTCCTTGGCCCTATGAGGATACAGTTTTAGACCTGTATACTCAAGTCGGGCGCAGATGACCGCCTGGGGGCGTCGTCGACGTCAGCACGATCGGCGGCCGCCGCTGGTCCTAGCACCAGCCGGCCGAATTTAGTTGCCCAAGGCATTGCAACTTCGTGCAGCCCAATCGAATTGGGTCGCCGAACCGACACCGGCCGTGTCTAAGCTGTCGGCTCACGAGAACGGGGACTCGAGATGAATCCACTGGCCAAGATCGCCGTGATCTTCGCCCTCATCGTCGGTTTCGCTGCCATCATCCTCGGCGGCCCGAACCAGCAACCAGCTCAGGCCAGCTACGGCGAAGGCCTGCGCGAAGGTTCGGTACCTGCTGAGTTCATCGGCCCTATTCTTGCCGCGGCCCGGACCTGCCCCGAGATCACCGCTCCCCTGCTGGCCGCCCAAATCGAAGCCGAGTCCAACTTTGACAAGAACGCCACATCCTCGCGAGGCGCGATCGGCCCAGCGCAGTTCATGCCGGGGACCTGGACGGCCTACGGCCTCGACGCCAACGGCGACGGCAAGAAGGACCCCCGCGACCCGTGGGATGCCGTGGCCGCGCAAGCCAGCTACATGTGCCGTTTGATCGAGATCGTCCGCCCGCTCGGCGGCAGCACTGTCGATTTCGCCCTCGCCTCCTACAACGCGGGCGAAGGCCGGATCCTCGGCTGCAAGTGCATCCCCCGCAATGGCCAGACGGAGTTCTACGTACCCAAGATCAGAGCGGCCATGGCCAAGTACATGCCGACCGAGGACGTCGACGCGGCCAGCGGGGGCTGGATCAAGCCCGTTGCCCGCAAGTACGGCGTCGGCGCGATCTTCCACCAAGCCGGCCCGCTGTGGTCATTGGGGTGGCACACCGGCTACGACTACGTCGTACCCACCGGCACCGACGTCCTGGCGACCTACAACGGCACCGTAAAGTCCGCAGGCTGGGGCGGCGCCTACGGCTGGCACATCGTCGTCGACCACGGCGCCGGCGTCCAAAGCACCTACAGCCACCTGTCCCAGCTCGGCGTCCACACCGGCGACCAAGTACACACCGGACAGCGCCTCGGACGATCCGGCAACACCGGAAACACCACCGGCCCACATCTCCACTTCGAGATCAAGGTGAACGGCTCTTTCGTCGACCCCGTCGCGTGGCTCAAAGACCACGCCGGACCGACCAACCCCGAAGGTGGCGCCGAGGCCGTCATCGCCGCAGCTCGTCGCCAACTCGGCGTCCCGTACGTCTTCGGCGGCGGAAGCCTCACCGGCCCCTCCCCCGCACCCGGCGGCGGCAAGTCCGGCTTCGACTGCAGCTCTCTCACCCGCTACGCCTTCTACACAGCTACCGGCGGCAAGACCAAACTCCCCCGGGTCGCCCATGACCAGTACGGCGCGACCCAGCCCATCACCGGCGCGCCGCAACCCGGTGATCTCATCTTCTTCAAGACCGGCCGCCTCAACGGCCGCTGGGACCACGTCGGCATCTACATCGGCAACGGTCAGATGATCCACGCCCCGAACCCCCGCAAGAAGGTCGAAATCGTGCCCGTCGACACCGGCTACTACAACAAGACCACCCACGAAGCCCGGCGAGTGACCCCATGACCTACAACCCCCGCAACCGAGCCATCGCGGCCACGTTGACCGCCGTACTGCTCGCCGCCACCGCGGCGTGCGGCCGCAGCAACCCCGGCAGCGAACCGAACGAGCCGCCGCCTACCTCCTCGAGCCCGCTCGACTACGACGGCTCGGTCACACCGCCGGCACCGAGCCAAACCCCCTACATCACCCCATCGATCCCTTTACCCCCGGCAACCGCTCGACCGACCAACAACCCCGGCACCCCGGGCCGCGCTGGCACGCCACGCGGACTCAACCCGGCCGCGACGAAACCCGACCGTAGCGACCCCAACGCCGTGGCTGCAGCGTTCTCGCTCACCCTCACCACGTACGACACCCGGCTCGACAACCAGCCAGCCGACGCCGGCCGCCGCGCAGCCACCCTCGCCGTCCCCACCCTGGCCGCCGAACTACGGCAACCCCCACCCGGCGGCAACCCCGGGGCAGCCTGGCGCGCGCTCCAGTCCCACAACGGCTACACCCAATGCACCGCCACCGACGCCGGCGCCCCCACCGACACCCCTACCCAAGCCAGCCGCGCCATCCAAACCACCTGCCGCAGCACCGGCGACAACAACTGGAGCGCCGACAACCCGAACCAGGTCATCTACCTGACTCTCACCAAGTCCAAAGGCCGATGGTCAATCGCGTCGTACGACGTGCAATAGGTGGGCACCGATTGCATCCGTTCCATCCGTTCGTGATCGATGGACAATCGTGTGGAGAGGTGCCGAGGGTGGCCGCCCGCAGGTCAGCGGCGAGCGGCAGGACTCCGGATTGCCGCGATGCTTGCCAACAGCCTCGTTGCGCTGCCGATCGGCGGGAGCAATAGTGCTAGCGACACACCGGGAGTATCTCCCCGACAACCACTAGGACTAGCGCTAGCGTGTCGTCCCATGAACCATCGAGACCGGCGTCGACGAGGTACTGCCTCAGGACTCCCCGTGCTCTTTGTGAAGGTGCGGGAATCAGGTAAAGCGAAAGTCGATCTGACTGCCGACGCTCTTCACATCAGCGCGGCGGTGATCCTGGACGCGGTTATTGAGCGTGCCGAGATCGACCGGTTCGGCGTCGTCGGCGTACCGCTCGAGCTCGTGCGGCGCGCTCGCGACGGTGTCGTAGACGAACTCCCTGCCCTCTTCGGGCAGATCGAAGTCCACAACAAGGCGAAGATCGAGAAGTGCCGCAAGGCCCTCAAGATCAGCCAGGCCGTCCTCATGGACGCGATCCTGCAGCAAGTCCCGGTCGCCCCCGACGGCACCATCGCATGGGCACACGAACTCGTGCCCGCACAAGATGACCTGTTCGCCGAGGCTGACCAAGCGCAGGAGGCCAAACGAGCCAGCTGATCTTGCCAACTAAATGAGGCGGCCCGCCCCATGTGGGGCGGGCCGAAAGTCCAGAACCTTCGCGCGTCTGCTTGCCGGCGCCAGCGCGAGGGCCGGATCACAACACCCCGCAAAGGGGGCCATTTGCTATGCCTACTGTAGCCGTTTTCGGCGACAGTGCCAGTCCGCACCCCTCAGTGCATCGGCGTGTCGTCCCTGATCCTGCAGCAAAAGCCGCCGCGGAGGCTTGGAAAGCGCTCGCTCGCCTGCTCAGCGGACAGCCCTGGATGCTCGTGTCCAAAGACGGTGGCAAGACCTACCTGGGCGGCTGGGGCCGCCGAAGCATCACGCCAAAGCTTCCCAATCAGCCGGCGGCGATCCCGATCTACGACGGCACCGGATCGACCCGGCTGCTCGCCCTCGACCTCGACGTCAAGAAGACCAGCGAATTCCAGGTCCAGCGCGACACCGCCGTAGCCCAGCGGATCCTGGAAGCCGCCGGCGGGCGCGTGATCGTCGACCAATCCCCCGCCGGCGGCCGCCACCTGTATCTGCCACTCGCCGAAGCAATCTCCTTCGGCGAAGCCAAGACGCTCATTCGTGCGCTGCAGGCGCGCCTGCCATCGCTCGACCCCCAGCCCATGCTCAACGTGAGGTTCGGGGTCATCCGTCCTCCCGGAAGCCTGTACAAGATGGGCGACGGCTACCAGGAACTCATCACTCCCCTGGCCATCGCCTACGACATCGCCCAACGACCAGCCGCTGCGATCGTGGTCGCGAACCTCCGTGCGGAACTTGCTGCCGAGATCCATGCACAGACCCAGACCAGCGAGGCCTGGGGAACCCTGAGCGACGACCTGGCCGACCAGCCATGGCACCGACGCATCGGCGGACCACGGCCGCTCACCGCTGCCTTTCGCCACATCGCCGAGGAAGGCATCTACGACACCGCCCGCTACAAGTCCCCCTCCGATGCCCGCCAAGCGGTTCTCTGCTCGGCCATGGCCGCCGGCATGCAACTCGAAGACATCGCCCGCCGCATGGAAACGGGCCAATGGGCCGGGCTCAACAGCTACTACCAGCGCTACCACGCAAAGGACCGCCGCAAAGCGCTCATCCGGGACTGGAGAGCAGCCGATCTGCTCCTGCGCGGATTAAGACGCTCCGAATCCGCAGGGGAAAGCCCCGTCCGTCAAAGCGACACAAGGGGGCATGCCTCACAGGGGGGTAGTAGGGGTGGGGCGCTCAGCGATTACCAAGCGTTGCGTGTTTGGATCGCTGCTGTTGACGACTTCGCGCCAGACCACCTGAGCCCCGACCAGCACATGGTTCTTCGAACACTGGGTGAGGCCTCACAAAAGACTGGTTCCCTCGAGGTTGAGTTCGGGGTACGCAGTCTGTCGGTTGCCGCAGGCAAGAAGACCCACCAGGCTCTGGCAAAGCACCTTGTCCTGTTGAGAGAACAGGACGATCCGTTCATCGAACTCGTGGAGCAGCACCAGGGAACAGTTGCCGACCGATACCGGCTGCGGCTACCCGAGCGCTACGACACCCGATGGCTGGCGGCACGGCCCTGGCGCAAGGGAAAGATCCACGGGATTAGGGCCGCGTTCCGCGAGCTCGGAACCATGGCTGCGCTGACCTACGAAACCCTTGAAAACATGGCTGAACCGGACACCGGACGCGGCATAGCCCAGGCCATGCGCCGCTCCGTGGACGCCGTGGCCACCGCACTCACTGTGCTGGCTGCATGGGACCTTGCAGAAAGGGTCGACGGGCGCTGGCGCCTGTCCCCGCGGGCAGACCTGAAGATGGTGGCTGAAACGCTTGGGGCCGTCGATGAAGTGGCGCTGCAGCTGCAGCGCATCCGCAAGGAACGCCGCGAATGGTGGAAGTGGCTCGGTATACGCCGAATCGGCACCGGCGCACGTATCCAGCAACCACCACCAGACGACAATGAACCGCCCATCGACATCCCCGAACACCTCATCGACCTCTGGGCGGAACAACCAACCCCATCTGCTCCCCCAGAAGATCCAGACCTGAGGCGGCTACGCCTGCTCGAACAAATCCCACCGCCGGAACCTTGGGGCTGCGAAGTACCCCAAATCGTTCCAGTCGAAGACCCCCAGCTGACGCTCCTGCGTCTACTTGAGCAGACCCTCGGCGCAGAGGTGATCGAAACCGTACGCTCAGCAAGCTGACTTGGCGAGCCTCGGTGGTCGGGGACACTGCCAAACTTGACGGCTTGAGCTGCGGCTGGCCCTCCAACACATCCCCGTGTGGCTCCAGCCGCCGCCGGCGACTTATGTGTGGGGCCGGTGGATTGTACCGACTCCGTTGAGGCTGTGTCAGTTGAGGAGCGTGGGGTTCTTACCCCTGCTGGCGATCGACATTGAGCCGTCGCTGCGGCGCTTTCACTCCCCCTGCTGCCCCGGTCATCCTCCGGGCCAGATTGTCCGGCGGTCGCGGTGCTCCCCCTCATGTCGCCCGATCTGGCCTCTGCCCGGACGACCATTCTATTTGGGGGGTGATTCCAACTGGAATCACCCCTGTCGACGGACCGCATTGGCATCGAGCCCTCCCCGCGATCTCCATGGCTGGCCAGGCTTTGCAGGATGGCCTAGTCGGGCCTCTCCGAAGTGACTCGAGCTGGAATCAGCAAGCTCTCGGCGTGCCGGTCTTCCTGACGCCGACCGGGTCCGCCATGATTTACACGCATTGGAGGTAAAGATGATCAAGGAGCCCGGCGCAGATGCCGAGGTCTCGCTATCGACCACGTCGCCTCACTCGCAGCCTGATTCCAACTGGAATCACGAGGCCCTTCGGTCCGTCGCATCCCTCTCCCCCATCAGATCCGCTTGCACACGAGGAACGATGTCAAAAACCAATGGTCTTGCCGCATCCACGATCCTTACCCGTCCGACCGGTAGGACGCTCGGAGACCGCAGCCGCGACGCGGATGCGCCGGACGCCGGTATCGCCGCTTCTGCCAACGTCGCCGATAGGCCGCCGGTCGGCATCGTCAGCGCAATGCGGATCTCGAACAGCAACTCGGTACCCGACGTACCGATCGACACCGTCGTCCCCAACCCGGACAACCCTCGCTCCTCCCTCGGCGACCTCAGCGAGCTTGCCGACTCGATCAAGGCCAAAGGCATCCTTCAGCCATTGGTCGTGACAACTGCCGCTGCCTTCCTGCTCAAGCAGCCCCGCCACCGCGAGATCATCGGGAATGCCGAGTACGTGATCATCGCCGGCCACCGGCGCCACGGAGCATCGAAGCTGGCAGAACTCCCGACGGTGCCGATCATCGTGCGCGAGGACCTGTCCGGAAGCGAAGACATCCTCGAGAGCGCGCTCATCGAGAACATCCACCGCCAGGCCTTCGCTCCGCTCGAAGAAGCACGAGGGCTCCAGATCCTCGTCGACGCTGAGTACAGCCAGCGCAAGATCACCCAGCGTACGGGGATCTCGCAGCCCCAGGTCTCAAAGCGATTGGCGCTGCTCAAGCTTCCCCTCCCCCTGCAACATGCCATGGGCGACGAAGAACTGAGCGTCAACGCAGCTCTGACCCTCGGCCAGCTGCCACCCGATGAGATCGTGCCGGCCTTCGAGGCGATGAAGGCGAACGGATGGAACGCCAGGCGCGCGGTCGAGGAATCTGTTGCTGCACGAGCCGCGGCTGAGGCAATTGCTTCAGCCGAGCAAAAGGCGCAGGCCGAGAACATCCCCTTGATTGACCCCCGGGAGGCCTTCGGAGCCGCCGAACTCGAGCACCGCCTCTACGAACCAGCCGAGATTGAATCGGCCCGAAGCAACGGGGCCCTCGTCGGCGAGGCAACCAGGGACGGCCTGCGCTACTTCACTAGAACGCCAGCCAAGAAGCAGGGCCGGACCGCCAAGCCGGCCGATAAGGACATCGAAAATAAGGCGCACAAGGAGGCGCTGGCAGCACGAACCCGGGCCGGGGCCAAGGCCGTGGCAGCCCTGCCACAGGCGGACGAAGTCCGCCTGTCGCTGGCCCATGCCTATCTCGCAGGCAAGACCCCCCACGCCGAAAGCCTCAAGCTGACCCACAGCTGGCTGGGGGAGAGGCTCGGGATGAAGACCGACGACCCACAGGACTGGGTCCAGAGCCTCACCGCAAAGGACGACGTGATCCACGCAGCCTGGGCCATGACCATTGCTGCGCGAGAGCTCAACACCCGGTGGGCCCGAGGCGCGTGGACCAGCGAAGCCTTCGAGTACGTCACCTATCTACAGAAGAAGGTGGGCTACACGCCCACCGCATGGGAACTCATGAACATCGAATCGGCCAACCCGCAAACCCAAGGCTCCGACGCCCAGGAGGCGAGCAATGACTGAGACCGCACTCGAACCCGACGGCGCGGAGATCATCCCGATCCTCAACGACGTCGGCAGCGTCGGCAAGAGCTCCACACTCCACGCCGTCGCCTCGATCCTCGCCGAGCAGGGCAAGTCAGTGCTGGTCACGGATGCCGACTCACAGGCCAACGTCACCGATCACTTCGGCATCGAGGACCCGAAGCACACGATCGGCGACGTTCTGCTGGACCGGGTCTCACCCGAGGACGCGGCGGTCGAGACGAACCTGACCAACGTCTGGATTATCCCCTCGGCTGCCTCCTTCAAGGCCGACATCATCACCTGGCGCACCAGCATGGGCGCACACTTGAAGATGCGGCGGGCCCTCCTCGCCCTGTCGAACTTGGTCGACGTGATCCTGATCGACTGCCCAGGCACGCTCGAGGATGTCGGCATCGCAGCTCTCGTCGCTGCCAAGAGCCGGTTCAAGAACGGTCCGGCCTGGGCGCTGACCTGCGTACAGCCCTCCAAGAAGGAGATCGTGGGCGTCCCCAAGCTCGAAGAGATCATCTTTCAGGTCGTCGACAACTACAATCCTGCTCTGCAGCTGGGCGCCATCGTGCCCTGCATCGTGCCAGCCGACAACCAGGGCAAGCTGTACCAGGACGCGATCGTGCTGCTCAGAAAAACGTACGGCGAACTGGTCACGCCGGCGGTCCGGCGCAGCGTGAAGATCCCCGAGGCCTACTCGCGCCAGATCCCGATGATTGTCCATGCTCCGACCGAGCCGACGACGCAAGACCTTAGGGCCGTCGTCGAGAACCTGCAGAGCAGAAGCATCCTGCCGAAATGACCGGCTCCGAGCGGGGGAGAAGGGACTACTCAACGCAGGTCTCCGAAGAGATCCACGCGCTGGTTCGCGCCAGCGTCCGCGGCGTGAAGAGGGTCGACCCGAGCTTCACCAAGGCCGAGCTGACCGAGCGGGCGCTCGAGTCGTACTGCAGGTACCTCCAAGAATCCTTGAACGACGGTCGGCCATGGCCTGCTGACAACAGCCGTCTCCCCCCGGGGCGGAGCATGCAGTCTTGATTCCAACTGGAATCAGAAGTGCCGTGACAGGATCCTGAGGGGGTGATTCCAACTGGAATCACCCCCTCAGGTCTGGTCTGAGTAGATGAGTCCAAGCCGCAGGCACCTCAAAGCGGGACCGTTGTTTCAACGCACCGCGGCGGGACGGGAGAGGGTCACGCCGACGAATCACGGAACACCTTCCTTGTAACCCCCGGCCATCGACTCTGCTTCGGCACGCCACCCGGGGGATTGCTATTCGCCAGACGAGATCGCCGGGGACGAGCCGGCCGGAGCCCAGCATAGATGTTCCACGGAAGCCGCCGCGACGTCGTTGCGTCGACCGCTGATTCCACTTGGAATCACGTCCGTGCGGACAGGCGACCTCGACGCCCGAGAAGCTAGGCCTGCCGACCAGGTGTCTTTGGAGGTTAATTATCCGTCAGTGAAATACTGACGGGCATGTCGACTCCGCCTAAAGTGTCTCAGCAGGAGGTCGTTGAGGCCGTCCGCCGGATCGCGTCCAGGCGTGTCCAGGTGGATGATCGTAGTCGTGATCGGCTGCCGGACGCGCCTGATGCTGAGCCTCTCGAGGTGCTGGAGTACCTAGTGCGGTACAGCGGGAACAACATTCCGGTGTGGGTCCGGCGGGCTGACGCGCTGGATGCGTTGGTGCTGACGACGTTCCTCTGGTGGGAGCAGCGGCGCCTGGAGTTGAGGTTCCTGGAGGCGGGGAAAGCGGCGGGGGAGTACCTGGCAGTCCTCGGCGGGAAGCTTGGGGTCGGTCGACAGGGCGCTCAGGATCGGATCGATCGCTCGACGGCCTTGTTGCGGTACGTCGACGTCGGTCCGAATGAGAAGTTCATCCGCAAAGAGCGGCGGGCCGCGCGTGCCGGCCAGCTGGTACCGGCGTCGGGGTCGGCGGAGGAGCTGTGGATGGTCGCGCACCGGGAGGAACTGGTCGACGTGATCTCAGGGCTCGACGCGGAAGCAGACCGTCATGGTCTCGACGGTGATGAACAGCGTGGGTGGCTGGACGAGCTGGTCCTGGACGTCGATGAGGAGCACCTGACGCCGAGGACGATGACCATGCTGGGATTGGCGGTCGACGAACTTCGGGTGGCGCAGCCGATCCTCGCGTTACCCACGCTGCGGCCGCACCGGATCCACGAGCTGCTGCGGAGTGCGGACGCGCTTCGCAGCGGCTTTGCGGGGCTGGGGACCAGGAGCGGCTGAATGGCAGCTGCTGCGAGAGTCTGATGCCCAGCCCGCTGCGGTGTGGTCAGGACTGATCGGAGCGCGTCGGTTGACCGCGGTAGACCGAACGGCGGCCGCCAGCTCCCGTCTGGCCGGCCGCAGGGGACTCGCCGGTCGACGCGTCTCGCGCGCTGACCCACTTGGCGAACATGCTCACGGTCAGGCCCCGGTCCAGCGCGAACTGTCTTGCGGTCAGCCCGGAGGCGTCGAAGTCGGCCAGCATCTGTGCCTTCTCCTCGGCGGTGTACCGGCGCCGTGACTGAGGTGCGTCGGAGCCGCGGTTGCTGGGCCTGCTGGCTTCGTACGCGTCGATGGTCGTGTCGAGCCAGTACGGCGTCCGCCCATCGAGGTAGCCATCCGGCGCGGGTGCCTGGCCTCTGGACACGTAGGAAGTCCACGTGTTCCGGCTGATCTGGAGCCGCTCGGTGATCTCTTCACTCAGCAGCTGGTTCGGGCTGGTTGCCAATGTCCGACTCTCCTTCAGGTGCCGGGAGTCCCGGCGCATACGGACGCGGCAGGCTCATATCCAGCATACAAGCCTAAAACTGTACCCTACAAGACTTGAGTATACAGTTCTAAAACTGTATACTAATAGTGTCAGGGAGAAGCTGGGGAAGGGGTTCGCTGAGGTGCTGGAACTTACGCTGACGGATCTGTTCTGTGGTGCCGGAGGGTCGAGCTGGGGTCTGATGCTGGTCCCGGGGATTGTCGTCCGGATGGCTGCCAACCATTGGCGGCTGGCGGTGAACACACACAACCTCAACCACCCGTGGGCCGATCACGACTGCGCGGACCTGTCGCAGGTGGACCCCCGGAAGTATCCGCGAACGAATCTGCTGTGGATCAGCCCGGAGTGCACGAATCACTCGGGCGCCAAGGGGAAGCGGCGCGACAGCGACAGTCAGCCATCGCTGTTCGACGGCAACAAGCTGGACGAGGAAGCGGCGCAGCGCAGCAGGGCCACGATGTGGGACGTGCTGCGGTTCACCGAGCACCACCAGTACGACGCGGTCATGGTCGAGAACGTCGTCGAGGCGTCGAAGTGGAGCCTCTACCCGGCGTGGCGCCACGGGTTCGACAACCTCGGCTACTGCGTGCACGTCGTCTACATGAACTCGATGCACTTCCAGGCGCTCGGCGCCCCGGCACCGCAGTCGCGCGACCGGGGGTACCACCTGGCGCACAAGCGCGGCACGCGCTGCCCGGACCTGAACAAGTGGCTGCGGCCGAAGGCCTACTGCGCGGGCTGCGACGAGATCGTGAACGCGATGCAGGCATGGAAGAAGCCGAACAGCGCTTGAGGCCGCTACCGCGCCCAGTACGTCTGGCGCTGCCCGAGCGTCTCGTGCCGTAACTCGGTCGTCGAGCCCTGGATCATGCCCGCCGGGTCAGCGGTCGACTGGAACCTGCCGGGCCAGCGCATCGGCGACCGTAAGAAGCCGCTGGCGCCCAAGACCCGGCACCGGATCCAGGCGTACTTCGACAAGTACCCGGGCGCCTGGAACGCGCTGCCGCGCACGCCGTGGAATCAGCACCTGGCCGACGGCCGGACCGGCTACCCGCCGTTCATGGTGGAGCTGCGCGGTGGGGGATCGATGTACCGGTCGCTAGACGAGCCGATGGCGACCGTCACCGCCGGCGGGAACCACCACGGCCTGGTCGTTCCCTACAACCGCACCGGGGTGACCCGGTCGACCGACGAGGTTTTCGGGACCTTCACGACCCGCGACCGGTACGCGATGGTCATGCGGAACAACACCGGCGGCGCCGAGATGGTCACGCCGGTCAGCCAGGAGCTGCGCACGATCACGACCGCCGGGCACCAGTCACTGCTGCACGGCCAGATCCCGAACGTCGACGACTGCTACTTCCGGATGCTGGAGCCGCACGAAATCCAGGCCGGGATGGCGTTCGACGGCGACTACAGAATCCTCGGCAACAAGAAGGAACGGATCCGCCAACTCGGTAAAGCCGTCACCCCTCCGGCCTCCCGCGACCTCGGTGCCGCCATGGCCGAAGCCCTCGGCTGCGAACTCGTCCTCGCCGCCTGACCCAGCACCCGCCGTCGCGGGGGAGTGGCCCAGCCCGACCCCGGCCACTCCTCCGCCAACACCCAGACCGATTGCCACGACCCACCGAAGGAGAATGACGTGAAGCGCCTCAGCTTCGTAGAGCCCGGCACCCGGATCCGCTACACCAGCGACAACACCGAGACCGTCATCGAAGGCCGCGTCACCTTCATCCACGTCCAGTTCGGCGTCGAAGGCGAACTCGCGATCTGCATTGAGACCGGCAAGCACGAGCCCTACCGGGCCCTTCCGGCCACCACCTGGGTCGCCGTGGAAGGCGACGACGACTACGACACCAAGCCTCCCACGATGTCGCTGTGGCACCTGGACCGAGGCGATGACGTGGTCGAGCCGCGTGAGCTGCTGGCCTGTGTCGTTGCCGCCAGCACCGAGCACGAGGCTCGGGGTGTGGCGGCTCATCACGCCGAAGGCGAAGGCGCCAACGCCTGGTACGGCGGAACGAGCCTGGTCACCGTCTCGCAGATCGGCGGCACGGACATGAGGGAGCCCCGGATGATCCTGCCCAACTACGCGGTCGCCGACTGAGCCGCCGTCCGGCGGCCACACCAGAGACCGGTGCCCCGGGCAACCAACGGCCCGATCGGCCGCCGTCGACCCACCTGACTAGCCCGAAGTGACCTACCTGGCCGGGCGGCGGGCCCCGTCGCCCGGCACATCCAATCGAAAGGAACACCCCGTGACCACCACAGATCCCCGCACCGCGGCCGTCACCGCTCACCTCGACCAGTTCCGCCGCTGGTCGGCCGACTGGACCCGCGTGGAGCGCGAGGAACCCCACAGCCGGCGCGCCTGGGACGACCTGTGCGGAAGCGGCATCGAGCTGCTGCGCAACCTGGCCCGCGTGTCCGGCGACCTCATCGACGAGCCGAGCACCTTCGGTCAGGCCGTCGACCAGGCGATCGGGCGCCACCAAGCCGAGTTTGCGGCCACGGTCTGCATGTGGTGCGCCGGCACCGGCTATGTCGGCCAGCAGCGGATCGCCTGCGACCAGTGCGAAACGACCGGGAAGCGGCCGCCGGAGATCACCCTGACCGTCACGCTCCCGAAAGTGCGCGACGCCCTGAGCGCCGTCGAGTCCGACACCGAACGCGACACCCACGACCTCGGGCACCGCGCTCGGGTTCTCATGCACTACCTCGATCCGGACAACCACCCGCACCCGGACCCAGCCTGATGAGCAGCGCTGCCGCGACAGCCCGCCCGGGGCAGAGCGGGCTTCAACCGGGAGCGGATATTGCGAACGAGTTCCCCGGGCAGGGATCTTCTGTGCCAATGCCGGCGACATCCGGCCAACTGGTTGCCCGGAGCCAAAAAACATCAGGAAGCGGCCTCCACCTCTTGTGTATGCAGTTCTAAAACTGTATACTAATGTCATGAGTTCAACACCCCAAGACCAGCCCGTTCAGGCGACTCCCACGCGCACCGACGAAAGCAGCATGCGGCCGGTCCGGCGTCAGCCCTGGCCGAAGCGTCACCCGCTCCCGGAGGGGATCATTCCCAGCGCTGAGCGCGTGCTCCCAGATCCGATGGGCGACTTCCTCCACTGCTGGGAAGACACGCCGCTGCTGGAGAAGATCGTGCCGCAGCTGTCCTGTGGGGAGGCCGACACCTTGGCGCAGATCTTTGAGTACGCCGAGGCGCCCAACCAGGCCGACGTGGTGCGCGCGATCCACCTGGAGCACCAGACGGGCCCCTGCTTCCTCGACCACAACACCGGTGCCCTGATCGAGTAACCGACCCCCGCTGCCAAACCGTAGATGGCCGGGACACCCGAAATGTCCCGGCCACAAGAAGGGAGACCGTACCCGGTGCTCGACAACACCACCCTGCGCTACACCTTCCCACATGCTGAGCGGTATGACGGCCAGGTCTGTGCCATTCAGCTCACCGATGGCACCGAGCTGACCGGCCGGGTCTACGCCCCGCTGGGGTGGGCCGACAACAGTGAGACCCGGCGTCACCCCCGCATCGTGCACGGCAGCCAGGAGCACTGGATCTCGCCGAAGACCATCGGGCAGACCGGCGTGACGGAGATTGACGGCACCGGCGTTCTCACCGTCGGGCAACGTGTCCGGCTCGTCGAGGACTTCCACTGGCACGACCGGGCCTACCAGGGTGCGGAGGTCGAGATCGTCGAGATCGGCTACAGCAACTTCAGTCAGCCCTACAACGGGCTGTACATCGTGGCGCCTGTGAAGCCCGGCGCCCGGCATACCCACCTGAGCGTCAGCCCCCGCGACATCGCCGAGACGTTCTGGTTCTCCTTTGGCCCGGACGCCGGCGCGGACGACTGCGCTGGGGACTGCGGCCCGTACGACGGCTGCGACTACTGCGGTAGCTAGCCCCGCGTTGCCACCGGGTGGGGGAGTAGCACCTTCCCCGCCCGGCGGCCCTCAATCACCACGGCAGCCACCAGGGAGAGTCACCGATGCGCACCTACCAGGGAACGCCGATCCACGCACTGCCCTCACTGGAACGGGCCAGGGCAGTCGACGAGGCGATCAGCCAGCTCGACCGGCGCGGCAGCCGGACCGCGTATGTCACCTACAAGACCCGCGACTGGGCAACAACCGTCCGCTACGACGTCGTCGACCAAGGATGGAACCTGACGAGCAACGGCCTCATCGCCGCACTCGTCCTCCGGTTGCCAGGGGCAACCATCAACATCAGCATCCCCTACACCCACCTGGTACGAGTCCAGCCCGCCCCCATCTGCTTGGAGGCAGACATGAACCCGAACCTCACGGAGGCCACCACCTTGGGACCGCGCGAGCAATTCGAGGCACTGACCACCGAGCAGCGCGCCAGCCTCGCCGCCGACCTGGTCGCCGGGATCTTGCGAGCCGACTCCGGCGACGGCTGGGGCGCGGACACGGTCGAGGAAATCGAGGAGACGTTCAACAGGTACGGCGTGGTCTGGTCGGACGACACCGACACCGACACCGACACCGAGAGCGAAGGCGAGGACGACACCTGGTCGTCGGCCTCCCGCCAGCACTACGTCGACACCGGCCACTACCTGCCCGCCACCGCCACCGCTGCCGACGATCACCCCACCGGGCAGGAAGAACGGTGATGGAACCGCTGAACATCCACCTGGTCGAGCGCGCCCTGGAGTTGGCAGGCCGCGCGTTCGGCGATGCCGACAGCGCCCGCATGTTCGCCCAGCACTACGCCGTCCAGGTCCAGGAGCGCTACGGGGAGGACTCGACCGAGTTCGAGGAAGCCGACAAGTTCCACCGGCTTGCTCACGAGATGCGCGAGGCGGTGCAGACCCACCTGAGCGGTCTGCAGAACGCCGAGCCCGCCGTACCGCGCGGCCACGCCTGATCGGTCCATCAATGCGAACGGCCCGGGCAGCGCCCACCGGTGCCGTCCGGGGCCCCGCAGGACAACCACCTGTACGACGACAGAACGGAGACAGCACCCCATGACCGTCGCCAGCCTTCCCGGACCGCCCGCGCCGCGCACCGTCTACCTTGACGGACGCGGCACGCCGATCGGCGAGGCCATCGAGACCCCGGACGGCCTCCTCGTCTGGGGCCGAAGCCCTCTCGCGTCCCAACTCGGGATGGTCAGCCTCGGCATCGCTGACGGCGCTGTCGGCGCGATGCTGATGGTCGCGAACCAGGAACGCAGCATTGCCCGTCGCGCACCGCGGCTGGTCCGCCAGATCGGCACCTATACCGGTCATCTGCCTGCCGACATTTGCATCGCCGACGACACGAACCCGTGGATCGAGATCGACGGTTCCACCGTGGTCTGGCCACACCCCGACCTCATACCGGACGCGGCCAACGAGTACGAGGCGTGCGCCGGCGCCCCGCTTCCGGGGGTGCTCGCGCCGATGGACTCCGAGATCGGTATTCAGCGCTGCGACACCTGTCAGGTCTTCGATGGCGACCTGCCCGCCGCACTCGCCCTGGCAGCACTGATCGACGGCGTCGTGAAGTACGAGCTGGACTTTCGTCGCTAACCCCCTCATCGAGGTCGACCGCCGACCAGCCCTGAGCCCTGAGGAGAACGTGATGCTGTACCTGGCAAACCCCTGCGGAAGCCCAGCGATCCGAGCAGCCATGGCGGCCGGTGAACTCGGCTACATCGACACACCCCGCCAGGGCAACCTCCGACCGCGCGGCGTCACCTGGTGCGCGGACAACGGCTCCTACGGCCAGGGCTGGCCCGGCTACGACCGCTGGTACGCCTGGCTGGCCGAGAACGCCACCGACGCACCGACCTGCCTGTTCGCGACCGCACCCGACGTCGTCGCGAACCACTGGGCGACCGAGACCCGGTCCCGGCCGTGGCTGCAGCGCATCCGCGCGCTCGGATACCCAGTGGCGTTCGTCGCCCAGAACCACATGGAGTACTCGACCTGGGACCTGTGGGACGAGATCGACTGCCTGTTCATCGGTGGCGACACGCTCTGGAAGCTCGGCGAGGAGGCCGCGAACCTGGCCGCCGTCGCGTCCTCGCTCGGCAAGTGGGTTCACATGGGCCGCGTCAACTCCGAGAAGCGGTTCCGCTACGCCGAGGCGATCGGCTGCGACTCGGTCGACGGCACCTACCTGACCTACGGCCCCGACCGGAACCTCCCGACCGTGCAGGCATGGAATCGCACGAGCGACCAGCTCACACTTCCCATCTAACTTGAAGATACAGGGCCAAAACTGTATACTAATCCCATGACGACGACACGATTGATCGACCTGACTGACGAGGCCGGCGCTCGCTGGGCGGCGTGGGGGAGAGGGGGTGCGTGGTGAGCATCAAGACGTTCGCCTACCAGCTCGGCGAGACCTTCGGCGTTGAGGACTGCGTCCGAGCTCTCAGGGACGGCCTGTACGACGCCACCGACATGCCCGTCACCGCTGCGAACCTCGCCCAGGCCAACTACCCCGAGCAGGACGACCCCGCCCGCGAGGAGTTCATCAGCGGCTACCGCGACGGGTAGGAGCGCAACGCCGAGATCCCGCCCTTCCTGTACCACGCGCCGTTGTCCTCGCCGGTCATCGTCACCGAGGCCACACTGCGAGCCGCGCTGGAAGCGGCCCTGCCCGGCGTCAACGTGCTCGGGTTCCACTACGCCCTGGCCCAGAGCGTCATCGACCACGTCACCCGGCAAGGAGATGAGCAGCGATGAGGAAGCTCACCTGGGATCGCCTGGCCGATGGTGACCTGCTGTGCCGCCAGTACCCGATCCGCCTCGTGAAGCCGCGCAGCCGACGCGCCGAGGATCCGGGCTGGCTGGTCCGTACTCCGTACATCGAGGACCCGACCTATGACGAGACCGATGGATGGCAGTGGGGTTTCGTCCTGGATCGCGGGTCGGCCCCACTGGAGGCCGCCAGCAAGCAGAAGGCGATCGACATGATCAACTCCAGCGTCTATCTGGCCTACGTGCGCGAGTACTGGATCCCAGGCGACTACGGCGAGTGGGACCAAACCCGCCGCGACCTGATCAGGGTCGATGCAGCCGCGAGCGCGGCCCGCTTCGCAACCTGGCTGAGGGACCAGTCGCCCGCGCCGACCAGCACGAGGCCGCGGTACAGCCGCGACGACCTGATCTCAGGACCGCTGTCCACCAGAGAAGCCGTCGATGCCCTGGAGGCACTGCGCGATGCCGCCGCAGACCGCCGGGACCTGCAAGAGGCCCTGCTGCTGGACGACCGGCTGGAAGACAACGCGATGCATGCCGACGACCGGCTGACCTGCCACTCCTGCCAGGACTGGGCCGACCATCGCCATCACCCGCTGAGCGGCGTCCGTGTCGAGCGCAGCCAGCCCCGGCGGCCGGATCCTCCGCGCCGAGATGCCCTCCGCGAAGACCAGTACCAGGCACTCGGCCTACGCGGGCCCAACGCCCACGGCTGGCCGGCGCTGCTGGAATTGTCCAGCGTGCAGTTCGACGCGCTGTTCGCCGTGACCGGTGCCGTGGCCGCCGAGGATCGCAGCGAGCACGCGCAGCCGCTGCGTGAAATTCACCGCCAACTGACCAATCTGAGTGCCCAAAGACCTTGAGTATACAGCTATAAAACTGTATACTAATGTCATGACCTCGACACTCCAGCTCGATCTGTTCGGTGAAGTCGAAGCGGCCGAGAACACCCGCGAACAAGAACTCGCCTGGCTCGGCCGCTTCGCACGCCCCCCGATGGTCGCGCTGGTCGAGCGCCAAGGAGAGCTCGTCGGCGAACACTGGTCCGACCACGGGTGGCAGTGCCCGGATCCGGACTGCCTCGGTGTCGAGATCAAAGCCGAGCACCTCGTGTCGATCCACGGCTTCGACCCCTTCACCCCGGGGCACGCACCGAGCGACGGACGGTGCGCGGCCGTGTCGCGCGACTGGGCCAAGCCGCACGCGCTCGCCGGTGCGATCCCGCAGCGCGACGGCCGCCTGATGGGCTACTGCACCTGCGGCAACTTCACCCAGATCACCGGCGATTGCATCGCCGACCTGGAAGCCGAGATCGACGGCCACCGCCGCTACATCGCCCGCCGTCTGGCCGTCCCGGCCAATCCGTTCCCCACCTGCCAACCGGCCTGAGACGGCCACATGCCAAGGGAGACACAGGAATGACGCACCTCGACCGGGCCACCGAGCAGGCGGCCACGCGTCACGAGACCGAGGCGGTTGCCGCGGCGATCGGCCAGTACTTCGGCCGGCCCGATGCCGACGTCCAGCCGGAGTTCGTGTGGCTCGACGACGAGCCCGATCTGCCCGGCTGGTGGCGCCTCACGTGGGCCGACGGCCCGGACGAGTGGGCGCACGTCATCTTCGAGGCCGCAATGGAGGGATCGGTCCAGGTCTCGCCCAGCTTGTACTTCGACATCGAAGGCCGCGACAACCGCATCCTGACCATCGGTCCCGCCTCGGCGACGTGAAGAACGAGCTGGGTGGGCAGCGAAACCCCGGTCGGACCATCCCCGGCCAGCCCCTCCAACACAGAGAGGTGAACCGCGTGAGCGACGCACCCAGCAAGGACCACAGCCCGCAGGCGCTGGACTTCGTCGAGATTGGCCGCCAGGCATTCCACCGCGGCGCCGACCGGGCCCCCGCTCTCAATGCCGAAGTGCAGCAGGCCCTGACCGGCCTGCCCGTGGGCACCGCCGAGACCATTCGGATCATGAAGGACTTCACGGCTGGATGGGACGCGGCCAACATGGCGGCCCCCGTCCCCGGCGATGCCACCGACCCGGAGGGCTCGATCTGGTCACCCCGCGACCCGATGACCCCGCCCCTGTACGAAGGCCGCCTCAGTCAGGCCCACACCAAACTCGCCCCCGGTCGGTACAAGGCCACCGACGAACACGACCACACGGTGATCGTTGAGGTCACCGAGAACAGGAGCACCGTGACCCCGTACACCCCGGACAACCCGCCGCGCCTCGGCCCGACGACCAGCCAGGCTGTCGCGAATCTCGCCGACGCGCTGAACGACGAGAACGTGCTGGTCCCGATCGCCCGCGCCGTTTACTGCGAGGTCGCCGAGGCCCTCGCTGTAGTCCTGGACACCCACGGCGAGCCGGCCCTGGCGGACTTCCTTCGCCGGGTCCACCCGCTGGAGTCGCCTTGCGACACGGACCACGGAACCGGGGAGATCGTGTGCCACACCGTGCGGCGGCCACGTCGCCTCCCGATCCGCCCTCAAAACCTTGATTCTACAGTTTTAAAACTGTGTACTAATTTCATGGCGAATGGAGAGAAGATGCTTGAACTGCTGACCGTGCCGCACCCGGACCTCCGTGCGGGCGACGTCCTGTACGGCACGGGCGATCTGGTCATCGGCCCGCCCGCAACGATGACCGACACCCACCTGTGGCTCGACGTCGTCGCCCTCCAGCCGGTCGTCTTGGGTGAACATCTGAAGCCCGGACCGCGCACGACGATCGTCGACGCCCGCACCAGCGTCGAGATCCAGCGAGCGACCGCCGACGAGCTGCCGATCTCGGCGCCCGCCGCACACGTCGGCAGGGGAGGGGCCCCGGCCGCTCTCGACTCGCCCGAAGAGATCGCCCGTCAGATGCAGCAGTGGTTCCACACGAGCCCGCGCATCTGCACCCGTGACAGCGCACTCCTCAACGTGCCCGCCGACATCGCCGCCCGCGCGCTGGCCCAGGCCTGCTGGTGGATCGACGACCGCCTCTGGGCCGACGACGGCCCTCACCAGCGCGCCGCCGAGCGGATGACCACCCACGAGGTCATCGCCTGCATCCTGCAGCACTACGAGGCGGAGGCCCCGATGGACCCGTGGGACGACCTGATCACGGCCGAGATGGATCTGGCCCGCTGAACCACCGGTCCCGGCGGCGTGCCGAGCCCCACGGGGTCGCGCCGCCGGGACCACTGCCCGGCGCCACAACCCACCAGCAGACCAAGGATCGAGGGGAACTTCCATGATCGTGAACCGTCGAGGACTCACTCGGCTGGCCGCTGTCGTCGGCCGCCTGACCGGAGCCACCCACCGCCAGGCCGCGCGCGACGAAGCCAAGCAGGCCGCCGCCCGTAAAGCCGACAACGAAGCCTTCCAGCGACGCCTCGCCCGCGCGGCCTACCTGCGCGAGGACACCGCCCGCCGCGAGGCGCAGGCCCGCGAATGGGCTATCGCGCTGCTGCCGGTCCACGACCGCATCGAGCAGATCTGCGACCTCGCCCAAGACACCGGCAGCGCCGAGCGGCACCAGCAGTACGACCAGCTGTGCCGGGACATGGAAGAGGCATCCCTGCCGATCGTCACCGGTCTGCGCACCGGTGCGGTGAGCCTCGCGGACATCCCTGCGCAGCTCGAGCAGTGGCGAGACGCCTGCCTGCGCCACGCAGCAGAGCTCACCCACGACGCCGACGCGGCCGTCGCCATCCTCGCCGCCCCGATCGTCGCGGGAACCGCCGAGGCCTACGCCGCGCGCCCGTACGCCGACGACGCGGTCGATGCCTTCAATGCGGCCATCACACAGATCCAGACCGACCTGGACAACGGCTTGCTGCCCGGGCTTGAGCAGCAGACCGCCTGACCCCGGATCGGCATCGACACCCAGCCAGCACCACCGCCCACCACGGATCGAGGAACGCCATGATCAACCCCGACGGATCGACGCTGCCGACCACGAACACGGCCTCGACTGGTGCCACCGTGCCGGGGCGGCCGCCGGTGAAGTACGCCTCCGATCTCCAGGTCGGCGACACCATCGGCTTCCTCAGCGGCAGCTACACGATCACCGCGCTGCCCGCCTACCCGAACCCGCACCTGTTCGACTTCATGGACGACCGCTGGCGGGTCGCCAAATCGGGTGACTGGGGCATGACGCTCGACCCCGACGCGCTGTGGGCGCAGCTGGACAGCGGCGTCTGGATCTCGGCACACCTCTACCCGGACCAGGACATCTCGTTCGGCGTCCCGCTGCGGCGCCCGGTGGTGCGCAACTGATGCAGCACCACACCCACGAACCCACCGACGATCCGGTAGCTGGCCCGGCCAGCCAACCGGCTCTGCGGGCGCTCAGCCTCGGAGCCGGCGTACAGTCCACCACGCTGGCGCTCCTGGCGATCGAGGGCACACTTCCCAAGCCGGACGTCGCGATCTTCGCCGACACCGGCTGGGAACCGGCCGCGGTCTACCGCCAGGTCGACCGGATCGCCGAGGCCCTGACCGGCGCGGGCGTCGAGTTCTTCCGGGTGTCCAATGGCAACCTGCGCGCCGACGCGCTCGACCCGCAGCACCGCTACGCCTCCGTCCCATACTTCGTCCGCAACCCCGACGGCTCCGACGGCATGGGCCGCCGCCAGTGCACCAGCGAATACAAACTCACGCCGATCAACCGCAAGGTCCGCGAACTGCTCGGCGCCGCCCCGCCGCACTTTCGGCGCGTACAGCGCGGCCAGGTCTGCGAGCAGTGGATCGGGTTCTCAACCGACGAGATCGGCCGCGTGTCCGACAAGGACCGCCTGCTGTACATCCACAAGCGCTACCCGCTGCTCGAGCTCGGCATGTCCCGCAAGGACTGCGAACGCTGGCTCACCGCACGCGGCTGGGGCGACACCGCCAAGTCCGCCTGCATCGGCTGCCCGTTCCACGGCAACCGGCAATGGCGCAACCTGCGCGACCACCACCCCGACGAGTGGGCCGACGCCGTCGACTTCGACACCGCGATCCGCCGCGGAGGCGCCCGCGGCCTGCCGCTCCACGGCACCGCCTTCCTGCACCGCTCCCGCGTGCCACTGAACGTCGCACCGATCGACCGGGTCACCCGCCGCGAGCACCAGGAAAACCAGACCGACATCTTCGACCAGATCGCCGAACTCGGCGACCCCGACGGCTGCAGCCCCTACGGCTGCCGCTCCGGCCAACCCGCCGCCCCGCAGAAAGGAGCAGCATGACCACCTGCGTCTACCCGACCGTCCTGAACCGGCCCTGCGGCTGCCCGGCAGCACGCCGGATCCGCTGGCAGGAACAGCACCGCACCGTCCCGGAGATCCACGACTGGCCGCTGTGCCCGTTCCACCACGACCTCCAGCTCGCCGCGCTGCTGCTGTCATGCGATGTTCATGCCGTCGCGCTACTCACCGTCGACGGCGACCTGATCCAGCCGACCGACTCTTCCCTGGCCGGGCAGCTCTGGCCGACCGCTGCGCCTAGTGCCGCCGAGTTGCTGCAGCTGGTCGACCCCGCCGCCGGTGCGCACACCGCACGAGCGAGGCGAACCGCGTGAGTCACCAGGCACTTCCAGGCCTGGAACCGGCCGCCGTCGTCTACCAGATGCAGAGCTGGGACCACGCCGACCGGTGCATCTGCGGAATCAGCTCGATCCGCAACGGCCACAAGCCGCACTGCCCCTACCCGACCACCACGCACTACTGGTCCCCGATGGAGAACGGCGCGGCCCGCAGCCGATGGATGCCGAAACCCGACGCCCGCGCCGCCGTCCACCAGGCCGCGCGATGGGCGGGCGCAATCCACGGCCTCGGCATCCCTGCGATGCAGGTCGTCGAGCTCCCGACGGGGCGCGTGATCTGGCGCGACTCCCACCAGTACCCGGCCGCCGGCGCCCCGATCGCACCCGAGTGGCAGACAGAGGTGTACGCCGGCGCGCGGGCGGCGTACGACGCCGACTGCCGCGCCGAGGAAGCAACCGGCCACCCCGAACCGGTCCAAGGTCGGCTCTTCTAACGAGCAGCAGCCGTCGGGGGCACCACGACCGCCAAGAACGCCGCGCCCCAGCCGACCTTCCGTTCCAGATCCCGGCAGAGCCTCACCCCAAGATTGAATATACAGTTTTAAACCTGTAAGCTGTGAGTGTAGTCAAAGCGGCCGCGAGGATCGTGGCCCGCACTGCTACAACCTCTGGAATCGAGCAGGAAGGCCTACCCGATGCTGACCGTCGAAGAGCTCTGGGTTGCGTTCGGGCGCGAGCACGGCGCCTACGACGAGGAGGGCAAAGGTCTCCAGGATCTCGCGACCGACTACGTCGAGACCCTCGCGGCGAAGGAGGCCGTGATCCCGCACGAGGTCCAGGTCCGGCACGCACGACTCGTGATGATCGAGGAGGCCATTAAGCAGCTCGGTGGAGTGATCGACGTGTACGCCATGCGCGGCCACATGGCGATCTACGGACCGGACCGGGAGGTCTACGCCCGCTTTTGACCTTTCCCACCGTGGCAGGGCCCGCCCGGCGGTCGAGGCCCTGCCACAAGTAGCAATTCATGTCACAACGAACCGGCCGGTCGGTTACGGTCGGCAACGACAGCAAGGGTGCCCTCGGCAACATGTCCGTCGCCGAGGCGCCGATGCTCACCGAGAGGACGCACTAACCGATGGACCCAGCAGCCGGCCGCACTGCCAGCCGCACCCCGGACCCGGGCGAGGCGACTTCCCCCGCCCCCGAACCTGTCGAATCGAAGACGGCCGACAAGTTCGCCTACGTCTTCTACGGCGTCGCGGCAACCGCCGCGCTGGTCGGCCAGGTCTGGGCAGGCGTCAAACACATCCCCTGGCCCGAGACCGGCTTCAACATCTTCCTCAAGATCGTTCTGGTCACGCCCGCGGTCGCCGTGATCGAGCTCGGCGGCGTCGCCACCTCCGGCCTGGCCGACGTCCGGCGCCGCAAGGGCGAGAACGCCTACGCCTACCGCGCCATGTCGCTCGCGGCCGCGCTCGTCGCGCTCGCCTTCAACGTCGTCGGTCACTGGAGCCCGGGGGAGCGGTTCCTCGCCTTCGGGTTCGGCGGACTGTCCGCGTTTGCGTACGTCTTGTGGATCGTGCACTCCGGCGCCCGCCGCCGCGACGCGCTGCGCGCCACCGGCCGGATGGCACAAACCGCGCCTGTCTACGGCCCCGTCCGTTGGCTGACCCACCCCCGAGGTACCTGGCGCGCGCGCCAGCTGGCCCTCGAGTTCGACCTCGGCCTGTTCGAGTCCGTCCGGCGAGCCGAGGCCGAGCTCCGGATCGAAGACCGGAACAAGAACATCTCGACGGTGGTCGCCCGGATCATCAAGCAGCAGCACAAAGACACGCTGCACGCCGACATCGCCGTAGCCGCCTACGACTCCGCCGCGATCGCCGCTGAAGTCGCGGGAGACGCCGACAACGGCCGCATGGCCCGCCACATCGGGCGCGTCATCGAGCCCCCGCCCGAAGCCGTCGACCCCTCGACCGATGAAACCCCGGTCGAGGAACAGCCAGCCGGGCAAGAAGCGGCGGACTCCGGACGGCGCCTCCTGACCGACCCCAACGAGCGCGAGTACCTGGAAGCGCTCAACCACGGGGAACTCGCGGTGAGCAAGCCCACGCCCACCGAGTTCCAGATCGCCGACTGCATCGCCGACGTGCAGCGCGAGGACATGTTCGGACACCACGTCCGGCTCCCTGTCCCGCCGCCGTCGTCGCTGTCCGGCCGCCAGCCCGCCGCCGGTCAACCGGACGCGGCCAACGAAGTTGCGGACACTGTGACCGAAGCGGCCACAGCACCGACGAGCGTCCTGGACGGAGCCAACGCCCAGATCGCCAGCATCCAGGCCACGCTGACCGGCCTGGCCAATGGACCGCACCCTGACCCCAACGGGCCGTCGGCTGTGTCCGGTCAGCTGACCGGACAACACCCGGTCATGCCCAGTACGGATCCGGATGATGACCCTGAGCCTCCGGACGGCCCTGGCCGCGGCACCCGGACCGGCTCGGCGGCCATCCCGCCGGTGGAGTCTGGTGCCGAGGGGCATGCCAGCCCAGCCCATTGGTCGCAGCCGGCCCCAGCGCCCGCCGGTGCCACCTTCCAAGCACCGACCGCCCCGCCAGACAACCCGGCCCAAGCCGCGCCGCAACCGAGCGGACTTGCGGACACCATGACCGAACCGGGCGTCCACGCGACCGGCGCGGCCACCCCACCACCGCCCGGGCCAGACGTCGTACCTCCGGATGGGACCGAGTCCGAACCACCCTTGACAACTCCGGCGGATCCCGGCCAGGCGCCAGCCGAAAAACGTGGCGGTCGGCGGCGCGAATGGTGGGACGTCGCACAGCCCGCGATGGACGCCTGGGCCGATGCAGGCGAGGCGGTGACCCCGCCGCGACTGACCGCACAACTCGGTATGAACGACCGCACAGCGCGCCGACTAGTCAAGCGATGGGAGTCGGAGCGCGCCGAACACGAGCGCCGCGAAAACGGCGGCAATGTGGTCCGGCTGACCGGACACCGCAACACCTGACCAAACACCATTGAGGGCCCCGAGGCGACCTGCCTCGGGGCCCTCATCGCTGTCCGGTCACATCGGCGTGACCGCTGTGCCCGCCGTTGACCGGACATACCCCGTGACGGGTCATCGGCCATGTGACCGGACATCTCGAAGACCCATACGACCGCCTTTCGGCGGTGACCGGACATGCGGCCGATGACCAGTGTCCGGTGACCTTGAGTGACCGGCCACCGTCCGCGTCCGGTACGAGATGGTGGCCGATGTGGCGACCCGAGCCCGGCCAGCCCGGGCTCGTTCCAGGGGGCGGCGGCGCGTGGTCCGACCGCCTGGGGCACCCCTCGCTGGGGTGCCGGTTCGGCGTCCCGGCGCCCCTGGCCCGCCGCGCCGGCGGCGTGACTCAGGGAGAGGCCTTCAGGTGCCTGCGGCTGACGCCGGGCCGACGTCGCCACTGCTCTGGTCGAGGTGCTCGCCCGAGCCGTTCTCCGGCGTATCCGGCCCAGCGCCGTCGCGCCTTTCGGACGGCTGGCGCCTGGCCCGCGCCGCCGCTCTCGCCGCAGCTGTCGCGCGCGCCAGCTGACCCCGCTCGCGCGCCGGTACCCGGCGACTACTCACCCCCGCGCCAACCCCTCATCTACCGCACTCCCTCTTCTCCGCTGATCTCCGACCAAGCGATCTTGCATCACCTCTCCCGCGCCGCTCACCAAACCCCCGCCCCCTCCGCCTGTGCCATCCTCTCCCACATTACAAGGTTTACACACCTCTTGCACTAATAGTGAATGGGGTAGATTGAACTCACGCGCCGCGAAGTGACGACGGTGTGCGTGCGGTGGGTGAGGGCCTGGTTCGCAAAGGGAGGTGAGCGCGATGAACGCGACGGTTCACGTGCTGCACGCCGGCGATGGCTACACCTACATGACGCGCCACGTTGCGATCGGCGACAACCAGCTGCGGCGGCCGGAGACGGTGGCTGACTACTACACCGCGACGGGGAATCCTCCGGGCCGCTGGATGGGCTCGGGGCTGGCTTCGCTGGGGGTGGCTGGTGAGGTCACGGAGTCGCAGATGAAGGCTCTGTTCGGGCTTGGTCTGCACCCGGATGCCGACCGGCTGATCGCCGAGACGACGGCGCAGTTGCTGGCCGAGGGTAAGTCCCCGGAGGAGGCCGCGAAGGAGGCGGTCCAGGCGGCCCGGCTGGGGCGGAAGTTCGCGATCTTCGAGCCGCCGAAAGTGAACCTTCCGGAGATGCTGGACACTGCCTACCGGGAGGCCCGCCGGTCACGTGGCCGGTCACTGACCGTGGCGGAGCGGACATCGATCCGGGCGGACACTGTCCGGTCGGCGTTCCGTTCGGTTCATGACCGGTCACCGCATGACCGGTCAGAAGAGAAGAAGTTCGAGACCAAGATGATGTCCGGTCAGAAGCAGCCGGTTGCGGGTTATGACCTGGTGTTCACACCGGCCAAGTCCGTGTCCGTTCTGTGGGCGCTGGGTACGGCGGACACCCGCCGGGCGGTCAGCGAAGCCCACCAGGCGGCGGTCGCTAAGGCGATGGCGTTCATGGAGAAGAACGCGTCGAAGACACGGACCGGGCGGGCCGGGATCGCGCAGATCGACACCGCTGGTTTCGTGGTGGCCGCGTTCGACCACCGCGATTCGCGGGCCGGTGACCCGGGGTTGCACACGCACTGCGCGGTGTCGACGAAGGTCCTGGGCGCGGACGGGAAGTGGCGTTCGATCGACGGCCGGGAGGTGTTCCGGTTCGGGGTCGCGATGAGCGAGACCTACAACACCGCGATCGAGGATGAGCTGCGCAGCCGGCTCGGGGTCGGGTTCGTCGACCGGCTGACCGCGCGCGGTGCCCGTCCGGTGCGGGAGGTCGACGGGATCGACCTGCGGCTGATCGAGGTGTTCTCGTCGCGCCGGTCCGAGATCGAACGGCGGCTGGCTGAGCTGGTGCGGCAGTACCGCGCCCAGCACGGCAAGGACCCGTCGAAGCCGATCCAGCTGCGGCTGGCCCAGCAGGCGACGCTCGAGACGCGGCGCGGGAAGGAAGCACCGCGGGCGTTCGGGGAGCAGCAGGCCGAGTGGATGCAGACCGCGGCGCGGGTGCTCGGGGTGACCGATGACCAGGTGACCGGTCAGATCGAGATGGCCGTCGGCCGTGGAGTCGTCGAGCTGCGGTCACGAGATGTCGACGTCGAGGCCTACGGGCAGGCCGTCGTCGAGGCGGTCACCGAGCACCGTGGCCAGTGGCGTGAGTCGCACCTGCGCGCCGAGGCCGAGCGGATGCTGCGACCGGTCACGGTTGACTCCGCGGGCGACCGGGACCGCCTGGTCACGGCGGTTACCTCGGCTGCGTTGCGGGCGAGTGTGAAGATCAACCTGCCGGCGCCGGAGCGGATCCCAGCCCAGTTGTCGCGCGGCGACGGTATGTCGGTGTTCGTGCCGCACGGTGCGCCTCGCTACACCTCGGTGAGTGTGATCGACGCCGAAATCCGGATTGTGGAAGCGGCCCGGCAGCCGGTCCTGCCGGTCGTGGCACCGGCAGTGTTCGCGGCGACCTTGAGGTCGTTCCCCGGCCCGCTGGATCCGGGACAGGTGGCGCTGGCGCGCGAGTTCGCGTGCGGTGAGCGGGTTCTGGGCGCCGGTATCGGCCCGGCCGGCGCGGGGAAGACGACGACGCTGCGGCTGACGGTTGCGGCGCTGCGCGATGTCGGCAGCGACATGGTCGCGCTGGCGCCGTCGGCCGCGGCCGCGCAGGTGCTGCGCGACGAGCTCGGTGTCGGTGCCGACACCGTCGACATGTTCCTGACTCGTGCTCGGCACGGCAACGTCGAGGTCAAGCGTGGCCAGGTCCTGGTGATTGACGAGGCCGGGATGATGTCGACTCCGAAGCTGGACGAGATCATCGCGATCGCAGCGTCGGTCGGTGCGCATGTCCGGCTGATCGGTGACCCGCGGCAGCTGAACGCGATCGGCGCCGGCGGGGCGCTGCGCCTGGTCGCGGAAGAGGCCGGAGCGGTCGAGCTGTACGAGGTGCACCGCTTCCTCGACGCAGGCGAGGCCGCGGCGACGCTGCTGCTGCGCGACCACAAGCCGCAGGCGCTGGACTGGTACGAGGCGAACGACCGGATCTCGGCCGGGCCGCGCGACACCCAGCAGTACGACATCGTGACCGCGTGGCGCCGCGACATCGATTCCGGGACCGGGTCGATCATGATCGCCTCGACCCGTGAGGCTGTCGCGGCGTTGTCCGAGCTCGCCCGCGACGGGCGGATCGCTGCCGGCCTGATCGACTTGTCCCGGACCGTGGCGCTGGGCAACGGGGCGTCGGCGAGCGTCGGCGACGTGATCGTGACCCGTATGAACGACCGGTTCAACCAGCGCGGCGACGGCGACTACGTCAAGAATGGTGACATCTGGATCGTGCAGGACGTCACCGGATCCGGGACGATCATGGCCCGCCATGTCACTAAGGGTGACGTGGTGGCGCTGCGTCGCGAGTACGTCGCCGCGAACGTCGAGCTCGGCTACGCGGCGACCATCACCCGTGCCCAGGGCATGACTGTCGACCGGGCCCATGTCCTGGTGGACGCCCGGATGCGGGCGCGGGAGTTCTACGTCGCGATGACCCGTGGTCGGCTGGCCAACCAGGCTTACGTGGTGACCGACGACCCGGCCGACATCGAGGTCGACCACAAGCACGAGCCGACCCAGTGGTCGCGGCACGTGCTCGAGCAGGTGCTGCGCAACGAGACCGACGACGACTCTGCGCTGCTCGCGATTCGCGACGAGCAGAACGCTGCGGTGTCGCTGTCGCGGCTGGTGCCGGAGATGGAGCATGCGCTCGGCCTGTACTTCGGCGACACGATGGAGGCCGCGGTCGAGGCTGTGTTCGGCCAGGCACCCAGCAGCACCGACGCTGCGGGCGAGATCGCGGAGCCGGTCGACCCGGCCGCCGAGGAGCTGCGGCGCCGTCAGCTCGACATGCACATCGCGGCTGAGGCGTTTTTCCGTGGTCACGTCGAGGCCAGCTGGGTTCCGGCGTACCTGGATGGTCGGGGCCTGTCCAGCCTGGTCACGAGTGGTGAGGCAGGTTACGCGCCGGCCGGATGGACGGCGCTGACCGACTACCTGCGCGATCTCGGTTACAGCGATGACGAACTCACCAAGTCCGGTCTGGCGTTGATGAGCCGCAACGGCCGGTTGATTGACCGGTTCCGTGACCGGATGGTGCTGCCGATCCGGTCGGTCGACGGCGACGTCATCGCGTTCACCGGCCGCGCGGCCGAGGGCGCCGGTCCGGACGTGCCCAAGTACCTGAACAGCCCCACCACCGACCTGTACGTCAAGGGCGACGTGCTGATGGGGCTGGCGGAGAACGCCGAAGCGCTGCGCGCCGGAGCGATCCCGGTCATCGTCGAGGGCCGCGCCGACGTGGCCGCGGTCACTGCTGCTGGGCAGGGCCGCATTGTCGGTCTCGCACCGGGCGGCACCGCGCTGACCGAGGTGCAGGTGGCGGCGCTGGCCCGGATGGTCGACCTGACCACCCGTCCGGTCGTGGTGGCGACCGACCAGGACATCGCCGGTCGCGCCGCGGCCGAGCGGGCCTGGGACCTGCTGCGCGCCGCTGGCGCGAACGAGCTGCGGGCGCCGCGTCTGGCCAGTGGCCAGGACCCAGCGGACCTGCTGAAGGACCACGGGCCGGACGCGGTCCTGGATGCCATGACCACGCAGACGCGGTCGCTGGTCGACCAGGTCGTCGAGCAGCGGCTGGACAAGTGGAGCATCCACCTTGACCAGGGCAACACCTTGGCCGCGGTCGACGCGGTCCGGGACGTCGCACCGATCATCGCCGGCCTGCCCGAGGACCAGCGCGCCGCCGCGACGGCGAATCTGTACCTGCAGCTCAACCTGGACACCTCGATCATCGCCGAGGCCATCGACGACGCGATCGACGCGGTCAACGCAGCGACTGCCCTGCAGACCGAGGCGCCGGTTGAGGCGCCGAGGGCGGACACGTTGACGGTCGAGGAGGTCCTCGAGGATCGGGGCTGGTCCGCGCTGTCCGAGCGGCTGGCGCGGATCGCCGCGATCGGTGAAGACCCGGCCGTGGCGCTGCGTACGGCGGTGGAATCCAGGGAGCTGGACTCGGCCGACGAGGCCGTTGACGTCATCATCTGGCGTCTGGACCAGGAATACGGGTTCGACATCGTCCCGCCGGCACCGGTGGGTGCTCCGGACAGCGATCTGGCGCGCTGGCTGCAGGACCGGGCCGAGACGCTCGAAGCGCGCGTGGCCGACCTGGTCGCGATCGCCCGCGCCGACGAGCCGGCCTGGCTGGCTCAGGTCCGCCAAGGCGGGCTGCGGGACGTCGTTGCGTACCGCGACCGGTATGGCGTGACCTCCGAGGAGGACGCGATCGGGCCCCAGCCGCCGCGTGGGCAGCAGCGCACCCGCTGGCAGAAGCTGGAAGGGGTCATCCGCGAACCCAGCGGCGATCCGACCGAGCCGACCGGACCGAGTCGGACGCGACCAAGCCTGGCCGACCTGGCCCGGGCACATGTCGAGCAGCAGCAGAACTCGGCTCGTGGCCAGGACTGGGAGCCGCCGGACAGCGGCCTCGGGCCTGAGGCCAGGCCGCGCGGACCACACCTGTGACCATCACAAAGAAGAGAGGGAGGCGATGATCGAGCTCGTGCAGGCCGAACCGTGCTGGATCCTGCGCACCAGCAATCCTGATCTGGACGAGGTGCACTTCGCCACGCCCGCCGAAGCCGGCCAGGAGGCGGCGAAGTATCCGGAGCTGTATGCCGGCGCCGAGGTGGTCCAGCTGGACCGCTGCTGCTTCGTCGCGCGCTGCATCACCTGCGGTGAAGCCGAGGGAGCGGCCGAATGTGCCGGCTTTCACTTCTCCGGAGAAAGGGACGACGTCCTGCGTCAACTCGGCGACCTGTTCGTCCAAGCCGATGGGACGCTGGTGTGCGAGTGGTGCCTTGAGCAGTCGGGCCAGCAGCGCCCAGAGACCGTGGTTGAGCCCCGGAGGGAGTTGCAGGTTGATGCAGAGACGGTGCGGTTATAAGGCGGTCGACTCCCGGCCGGTTAGGGTAGTTGCCAACGGCCACGGACGACTGGGGAGATGGACATGGCGCGCGGAGGTAGTCGCCGACGTCGTGCCCCCGACCCCAACCAGCTCTCGATGGATTTCCTTTGGGGCGACGACGAGCCAGCAGTCGAGGAGCTCAGCGATGAACCGGTACGGAGCGACGGCCCAGAAGTACTTCCGGGACTTTCTACCGGACCGGTACAGCCAGATCGAGGACCCGGAGGACTACTTCCAGGACCTCGGCCAGCAGATCCAGGACCAGATCACGGACCTGACTCCGGAGCTGGCCGGCCTGGACCCCAAGGGGGAGGGCTTCCTGGCGAAGGTCGGGCGGTTGAAGGCGGCCGAGCAGCTGGCAGCCGAGCGGGTGATGGCCGAGATGGTGTACTCCCAGGTACCGGAGAACGAGACCGAGGACCTGCCCGAGGAGACGGCGAACTACTACGGGGACCTGCATCAGACGATGCAGGACATCCACGACCTGACCGGCTCGGTCCTGACCGAGCAGGACGACCGGGACCAGGACCCGACGCAGGATCGTCAGACCCCGAACCGCTGAGGTGGCGGCCCGACCCGGCCGCCCCCAGCGTTCCGGCCAGCCCGAAAGCCCGAGCAGCAGCCAACCTCGCTGCGATCCGTTTGCTGACCGAGCTCGACCAGCGCGGCACCGCCGCGACCGCTGACGAACTGCAGATGTTGGCCGGCTGGTCCAGCTGGGGCGCCGTGCCCCAGATCTTCGACGACACCAACGCCGAGTTCGCCACCGAACGCGAGCAGTTGCGCGGCCTGCTGACCGATGCCGAATGGAACGCCGCCGCCCGTACCACGATCAACGCCCACTACACCGACCCGGCGTACGTCGAGGCGATCTGGTCCGCGCTCACCACCCTCGGCTTCACTGGCGGCCAGGTCCTCGAGCCCGGCTGCGGCAGCGGGACCTTCATCGGCCTCGCCCCGGCGGCCGCGAAGATGACCGGAGTTGAGCTCGACCCGATCACCGCGCGGATCGCGGCCCGGCTCTACCCCGGCAGCGACATTCGCACCGAGTCGTTCGCCACCACGCGCATCAGCGGCCGGTTCGACGCCGTCGTCGGCAACGTGCCCTTCGCCGACGTCCGGCTGACCGACCGAGTGCACAACCCCAGCGGTGCGCACTCGATGCACAACCACTTCATCATCAAGTCACTCGCGCTCACCAAACCGGGCGGCATCGTGGCGGTCCTCACCAGCCGCTACACCCTAGACAGCCAGAACCCTGCCGCGAGGCGCGAACTCGCCGAACTCGGCGACATGATCGGTGCCGTCCGGCTCCCGGCCGGCGCCCACCGCCGCACCGCCGGCACCGACGTCGTCACCGACCTCGTGATCCTTCGGCGCCGCGAACCCGGGCGGGCACCCGACGCGGACAGCCAGCGCTGGCTCGACACGACCGCGAACCTCGAGCTCGACGGCAGCACCCACCGCGTCAACAAGTACTTCCTCGAACGGCCCAACCGCGTCCTTGGTCAGTTCGCCGTCGGGCGCGGAATGTACGGCGAAGAACTCGTCGTCCGCGGCGACGGCGACACCGCGCTGCAGCTGTCCGGCGCGCTGCACGATGTCGTCTTCGACGGTGTCGCCAAGGGTCTGCGCTGGACCGCGGACGCCGAGGAGCAAGCTGTCGTCCAGGCGGCCGCGCAGATCGGCGGCGCCGACGGTCTGTTCGTTGGGCACATCACCAAGATCAGCGACACCGAGTTCACCGAACATGGCATCGACGGTGCTGCGGTGCCGTTGCCTGTCCCCAGCACGCAGGCGGCCGAGCTTGGTCAGCTGCTGCAACTGCGCGACACCGTGACCGGTCTGCTGCGTGCCGAGGCGGCGAACCTCGACGACACCGCCGAGATCGGGCAGCTTCGGACCGACCTCAACCGGCTCTACGACGCCTACCAGGCTGCCCATGGCCCGTTGAACAGGTCCAAGGGACGCCCCTGGGTCGACAAGAAAGGCAACGACCGGGTCACCTGGACCCGGCCACCGGTCATGCGGCTGTTCGGCCGAGACCCTTTCTCCGCCACGGTGTTCGCGCTGGAAGAGTTCGAGCCTGCAACCCAGACCGCGACCAAGGCCGACATCCTCACCCAGCGGGTCATCGCGCCCCGCCGGCCCGTGCTGGGCGCCGACAACCCGGCTGATGCGGTCGCGATCAGCCTCGACACCCACGGTGAACCGCGCCTCGACACCCTGGCGAAGCTACTCGGTGTCGACGAGGCCGCTGCACGGGAGTCCGTGCGGGGGCTGGTGTTCGACGACCCCGAGCTGCAGCGCCTCGTCCCCGCGGCGGAGTACCTGTCGGGCAACGTGCGTCAGAAGCTCACGCGGGCGATCGCAGCTGCCGAGGAGGACGAGCGGTACGGCGAGAATGTGACCGCCCTGCGGGAGGTCCTGCCCGAAGACCTGCCGCCGTCCCGGATCCACGCCCAGCTTGGTGCCGCATGGATCGGCGCCGCCGACGTTCAAGCGTTCCTGCGTGAGATCCTCGACGACCGACGTCTGACGGTTGAGCATGTCATCGGCTCGCAGTGGAAGATCGACGGCGGGCTGTACGGCGTCAACGCCACCACCGAGTGGGGCACGACCCGCTACCCCGCCGGGAAGCTTGCCCAGCACGTACTGCGGCAGGCGCAGATCCGGGTCGTCGACGTCATCGACGACCGGGAGGTGTTCAACCCGGTCGAGACCGAAGCCGCGCAGGAGAAGGCCAACCAGCTCAACGAACGGTTCAGCGAGTGGGTCTGGGAAGACCCCGAGCGGGCCAGCCGGCTCCACCGCGTCTACAACGACACCTTCAACTCGCTCGTGCTGCGCTCCTACGACACCGACCGCCTCAGCCTCCCCGGCCTGGTCGAGACGTTCGAGCCCAGACCACACCAGCTGGCCGCCGTCGCCCGCATGATCGCCGAGCCCACCGTGGGACTGTTCCACGAAGTCGGCGCAGGTAAGACCGCCGAGATGGTCATGGGCGTCACCGAGCTGCGACGGGTCGGATTGGTCCGCAAACCGGCGATCGTGGTGCCCAATCACATGCTTGAGCAGTTCAGCCGCGAGTTCCTGCAGCTGTACCCGCAGGCCAGGATCCTTGCCGCCGGCACCGAAGATTTGGTCGCGGCCAAGCGGCGCCAGTTCGTGGCCAGGGTCGCCACCGGCAACTGGGACGCCGTCATCCTCACCCGCACCGCCTTCGAGAACCTACCCGTGTCGCGGGCAACCCTTGAGACCTACCTCGACAACGAGATCACGCCACTGCGCAAAGCCGTGGCGGACATGAGGGAACGCGGCGGCGACAACCGCACCGTCAAGCAGGCCGAGAAGTCGATCCTCAATGCTGAGGAGCGGGTCAAGAAGAAGATGGACCAGGTCAAGGACCCCGGTGTCAGCTTCGAAGAGACCGGGATCGACTACCTGTGCGTCGACGAGCTCCACGACTACAAGAACCTGCTGACCCCGAGCAGCATCCAAGACGCCGCCATCACCCCCGGCTCCAACCGCGCCAGCGACCTGCACATGAAGGTCGAATACCTCAGAGCCCGCTACAACGGCCGCGCCTTCACCGGTGCCACCGCCACGCCGATCGCGAACAGCATCAGCGAGGCCTACGTGATGCAGCGCCTCGTGCGACCCGACCTCCTGACCGACGCCGGCATCACGGACTTCGACACCTGGGCAGGCACTTTCGGCAAGCTGGTCACGAAGGTAGAGCTCGCACCGGATGCCACCTCGTGGCGCCTCAAGACCCGGTTCGCCAAGTTCCGGAACCTGCGCGCGCTACAGCGCATGTGGCACACGGCCGGCGACGTCAAACTGGCCGACGACCTGGACCTCGACGTTCCGGCCCTGGTCGAGCGGCCCGACGGCAAACGACTGCCGCAGGTCGTCGTCGTCGAGCCCAGCGACGAGGTCCTGGACTACGTGAGAGACCTCGGTCGGCGCGCCGAAGACATCCAGAACAAGCTCGTCGACCCCGACCAAGACAACATGCTCAAGGTCTCCAGCGACGGCCGCGCCGCGGCGCTCGACATGCGGCTGATCAACCGTGACGACTACACCGGCCGGCTTCCGCTGACCGATCTGTCGAAACCTCCGAAGGTCGCACACGTGGCCGACGAAGTAGCCCGCCGCTGGATGGCGAACCGCGACCGCATCTACGAAACCCGCAGCGGCGAACCGCACGCCGTACCGGGTGCCCTGCAGATGGTGTTCTGCGACCTCGGCACGCCCCGCGACACCTGGAACGTCTACTCAGAACTCCTCGATCAGCTCGTCGCACGCGGCGTCCCGGGAGAACAGATCGAGTTCATCCATTCGGCCAAGAACGACCGGCAGAAGGCCACGCTGTTCGAGGCCACCCGCACCGGCCGCGTCCAGGTCCTCATCGGCAGCACCAGCAAAATGGGTGTCGGCACCAACGTCCAGACCCGGGCCATCGCCCTGCATCACGTCGACTGCCCATGGCGCCCGGCCGACATCACCCAACGCGACGGCCGCGGAGTACGGCAAGGCAACCAGAACGACGAGATCGAAGTCCTGCGCTACGTCACCGAAGGAACCTTCGACGCCTACTCCTGGCAGACGATCGAGCGCAAGGCCGGGTTCATCGGCCAGTTCCTGTCCGCCCGCGACGACCTCGACGAGATCGAAGACGTCGGCGAGATGACGCTGTCCGCTACAGAGATCACGGCCCTGTCCAGCGGCAACCCGCTGCTCATGGAAAAGGCGGCCGCCGAGGCCGAGGTCGGACGGCTCGCCCGCCTGGAACGAGCCCACACCCGCACCCAGTCGATGCTCGAACACCGCATCAACGACCAAACCCGCCAGATCGCAGCCAGCCACAACACCATCGGCGACCTGGAAACGGCCATCGCGCTACGCGTGGACACCCGCGGCGACAAGTTCCGCATGGAGGTCGCCGGGATCCGCTACAACGAGCGCGCGGACGCCGCCGCGGCCTTCGCCAACGAGCTCGCCGGTGTCATGAACCGCCGGCCCGGGACGAACACCACCACCCGCATCGGCGAGCTGGGCGGCTTCGAGTTGACCGCCGAGCGCTTCTACCGCGAAGAGGTACCGAATGCCGTGGTCCGCTTCACCGGTGGGCTGATCGACAACGTGTCCATCAGCCTGAACGAGAGCCGGAACCCGGCACCTGGTCTGGTCATCCGGCTCGAAAACGCCGTCCGGACCCTCGACCGCAAACTCTCCAGCCAGCACGAGTACATCGCCGAGCTGACCACCGAGATTTCCCGGGCCCGCGACCAGATCGGCCAGCCCTTCAAGTACCGCGCCGAGCTCGACGCGGCCTACGCCACTCGTAAGAGCATCAACGACCAGTTGAGCGCCGCAGCCAACCCCGTAAGCCAGGATCCAACGAGTGAAACTCCAAAAGAGCCGTTGCCCCTCGCCGACCTGGCCCGCCAACACGTCCAGGACAAGGCACATCCCAACTCGGCTGTCGCCGAGCAGCAGCCGACCGCGCATCATCATGAGCCGGTCCGCGACCTTCAGCATTGACCTGCGACAGCCCCGAGCACGCGCCTTTCGGCGGCAGGCCCCTAGTTCGTTGGGAGATCCAGATACTGTCGGCGGGGCCCGCTACGGTTCCGGCAGGCCGTTGCTGTGACGGCTCTCGCCTCGCCGGTCATGCCCCACGCGCATCCGGCAGCACGGCCAAGATCCTCCGGGTCACGCAGTCCTTGATCAATCCCGATCATCCACTCCGAAACCCGCCGCTACCGCCCCCGCAACAACCGACCCCGCCACCAGCGGGCCAGAATCAACCACGCCGGCCGATCCCAGCAGCGAGCGACCCGCCCCAGAGAAGCGCTGGTGGCAACGCCACCGCGACCAGTAGAACCGCGCCGGGCGTGGTTCCGATGCAGGACTGAGGACTTGTGCTGGCTGGCACGCCATGTGGTGGCAGTACAGTTGGGTGCCTCCAATGAGACACCCAGCCTCTGGCGACGTCCCGCAGCCGCACAGACGGGCGCGGATGCCCCGCCCCGGCTCTCTGCCGACGCCCAGGCCCGGTATCGTGAAACGCGGTAGCAGCGCATGCCACCCTCCGAGCTCGCTGGCGACCCACGCGTCCGAGCGTCAAGGACAACACGTCTCCGACTCAGCGCACGCACTACCCGCGATGTGCCCGGTGACCTCGCGGAGTGACGTGGGAACTCCGCTGGAGGAGCCATGAACAACGACCCCCAGCCCACCTCAAGCAGCGGTGGCCGCGCACGCGACCGCGCCATCCGCGACCGCATGGCCAGCACCGGCGAAAACTGGACCACCGCTGCCCGCCACCACGACGCGGAACGAGCCCAAGCCGAGGAAGGTGTCCCCGAGGGCCACCTGCCGTACCGGGTCGTCGATCGCGAGAACCAGGGCTGGCACGTCGGCGGAGGGAACACCACCGAGCCCCACTACGTCGCCGACTACGGATGGGAGCGCGCCCTTCCAGGACGCACCCACGCCGAGCTGCTCACATCACGGGGCCCAGTGCGACCGGTCGAGCCGATCACTGACGCCGACTCGACGAGGATGCGCGACCGCTTCGCCACAGCCAGCCGCCGCACCGTCACCACTCTCGCGGCCGCACTCCACCAAACCTTCGTGGACATCGTGACCGCCCGGCTCGCCGACACCGACGCGACCGACGCCGACGAGGCGTACGCCTTCGCTCGCAGGACGCTCGTCGCCGGACGCGAAGGCTCCTGGGAGTCCGAGGCGCTCATGAACCTCGTATGGTTCGGCAACGACCTGAACAACGGCCGCGAGATGAAGTCACCCAAGCCGGCAGAGCCGCGATGGCAACCGTCCACGCGCGTCGCCCCTGCCGTCCGAGACGAACTCGCCGCCATCCTCACCCGGTGGATCACCGACCCCGCCAGGTACACAGAAGTCGCCTCGCCTTCGAGGTCGCCAGGTACGCCGACGACGTCGTCGGCACCGACGGGTGGCAAGCCGTCGCCGACCAATGGCTGCAGTCGGGAGCACTGGCCGTCGACGACTTCCGCAACTGCTACAACCTGCTGTACTCCGGCAGCGAGCATTTCGACTCCACCCTGCTCTGAGGCCTCGGTTCGAACTGGGAGGTTCGATGTCGAGGACCGAAGCGGCGTGAATGCGATACACGATTCCGCTACTACCGCGGCGACCCGACCGAGGACAACGGAAGGTGTCGTGCCGGAAACGCACAGGACGGTCGAGGTGGTGGGGCTCTTGGCGGGTTCGGCGTGGTGCGGGTCATCGGGGGAGCAGCAGGGGAGTAAGGGCGTGGATGATCGGGGCTGCGGTGGCCAGCAAGACGGTGACGCCACCGACCAGAACGCTGGTGCGAGTAATCAGGCGCGTGAGGTGGGTCAGCAGGGCAAGGATCTGGGCGACGGTCAGGCGGGGGCGCCGGCGGATCGTACGGCTGCGTCTGGGGCGGCGCTCGGGGCGCTGGGTGGTCATCGGTCACGTGCTCCTAGCTAGTCGCAGTATGCGGTCAGCAGCAAATCTGGCGTGAGCTGGCGGTTAGTGGCTCGTCGGGCTGTACGGCCCCACCGGCGTCCAACTGCTGCACTGGCGAATAGGGGCCGGCCCCTGCGGGCTCTGTGACAGCCCGGGTCGATCTTTGGGTACCGGAGCGGTGTGGACGGCCAGAAGTACGACGTACCGGTCGACGCGGTCCGCGTCGGCCCGGGCCAGTTCCTGCTCGCGACCGATCGCGTCGACGTCGACGTCGACCTGATCTTCGCCACCGCTGGCCAGACCTTCCGGGTGATCACCCCGCCCGTCAACGTCGGTCGCGGTCGGTACCTGCCCACCGTCGACCTGATCGATGGCCCCGGGGGCCGGCGGTCAGCTCAGCGTCCAGCTCCAGATCGACCGTCGTACCGGCTGACCGGGAACTGTCGGTGCAGGCGCCGACGATGTGGCCATGCCGAGCGTGAGAAGACGAAGCACGGGTCACGCTGATTGGGCGGTCCGGGCGACCGGCAGGTGGTCTACGTCAGCGACTGAGAAGACCACCGACGCTCAGCCGAGCCGATGGCCGCACCGCCGACGACATCCGCGGGTGGGCACTCGGCTGCCGCCCCGAGCGGCAGGGGTCGGATCGCCGTGTCTGGACCACAGGGATGACGAACGTGCAGCCCTCCGGCAGCACGGTGGGCAACGCCACCAAGCACCGGGCCGCAGACGAGCTCGAGGTCCCGGACGTTCAGCCACGTAGCGTCTCGGGACTGCTTCACGTACGAACTTGTGCACCTCGCGCCAACAGTGTTGCAGCGGCTGATGATGGGGGCGGTCACGCGCGCTGCTAAAGCCCAACGCACGTGACCTCGACGTCCCACGGTCTCGGAGCCCGCACGCCGCTGTACCAGTGCGGTTCCCCGAACTACTCGCTGTACGCAATCCGCGACTGGAACCTGGCAGGCGAGCCGACGGCTTGCGCGCCCGGCATCGCCACCGTCCGTGCGGGCATTGACCAGGTTGGCGGCCTCTCCCACCAACCGTCGCGTCGGCGAGCACCTGGTCGACGACCTCGACCAGATGCCGACGACGCCCGTAGCCAATTCGAGGAGGATCAGCTGGCGCGCCAACTCGCCAAGCTGCACCGCGGAAGGGGGCGTGAGATGGAATGAGCCCGTAGCGTTGCCGGGCTACAGCCCGCCCACGCTTGTGAATGAGAAACCCGGGGTCATCGCTGTTCCCGGGCCTACCAGTTGGTTGGTGCCCCTACAGCCATCGCTCGACCAAACGCGTTGATATCCCCGAGAACGATTCCACACAGAGTTGCGGATTCCGATGGTGGCGCACAGACCGGATGGGACAGGGAGGCGGGTCAGCCGGCCGCCCTGGTAGTCGTCTCCAGTCCACAAGCAGACAAACCCGTCAGCTTGGCAGTCGAGAAGGGCAGCCGGCGCAGCCTCCGACGCAGCCGAACGGTCTGATGCCTGGGCAGTGCTGGTTGTCAGGGGCAGGGCGGCGGCCAGAGACATCGCGGCGAGAGTGGAGGTGAACCTCGTGCTTCGCTTCACGCTTGTATCCCTTCGTCTACGCGGCATTTCTGCCAGCACAGCACCGTCCACTTTCACCGCGCTGTCTTCGTGCAATCGGCAGCGTTGTCCTGAGTGAGCAGTACGCCTTCCCCGGAATCTGTCGGCGCAGGTGGATAGCTAATGAGAGCCGAACGGCCCTGCTGGTGGTGGACGGATGTCCAGACTTACTACCGGCCCCCTGAGAGCCTCGAAGCAGACTGACGCTGCCGACTTCCGAGGGCGGTTCACCTGGTTCCACCGGGAGACGTCTGTGGATAGCAGGGTCCGCGAGACCTCACGCAAGATCGCGCGCCCTGGTGGAGCCTGGTGAGCTGCTGCGGCGCGTCGCCGGCCGTTCAGGGCCGCCCGCCGGGAGAGCGTTGTTCCTGGTTCGAGCCGCCGCCACGGTCCACACCTTGCTCTGGAGAGCCCTCGGAGCTCTAGCGCAACGACCGGAGCCGTGACGGTTGCTGGGATCGCGAACGGCCAATCGGAGGGAAGCCCGTAGAGGCTCGTCATTAGTGCGCCGCGCGGTGCCGCCAGGCACGAACCGTCGTTGCCGTCGACGAGAAGGAGTGAGGACTTGAAGGTGTTCTGCGGGATCGACTGGGCCGAGCGGCATCATGACGTCGCCCTGGTCGACGAGACCGGCCAGCTGGTGGCGAAGAAGCGGATCAGCGACGACGCGGCCGGCTTCTCCATGCTGCTCGAGTTGCTGGAGTCCGCGGGCGACCACGCCGGCGGGCAGATCCCGGTCGCGATCGAGACCCCGCGTGGGCTGCTGGTCGCCGCGCTCCGAGCGACCGGCCGCCCGGTCTACGCGATCAACCCGATGGCCGTTGCCCGCTACCGGGAGCGCCGCACGGTCAGTCGGACCAAGTCCGATCACGCCGACGCGAAGACGCTGGCTGACATCTTGCGCACCGACGCCCACGTGCATCGCCGTTTGCCGGCCGACACCGAACTGGCTCAGGCGATCGCCGTCCTTGCCCGCGCCCACCAGGACGCGGTCTGGCGACGCAGCCGCGCGGTCAACGAGCTGCGCTCCCTGCTGCGGGAGTACTACCCGGGATTCCTGAAGATCTTCGCCAGAAAGGCCGGCACATGCCTGACCCGCGCGGACGCCCGCGCGCTTCTGGCGATCGCGCCGACGCCGACCGCAGGCGCCAAACTGACCAAGACCCGGATCACGGCTGCGCTCCGCCGTGCAGGCCGACAACGCGGTATCGACCGCGCACGCCGCCGAACTCCATGCCCAGCTACGGGAACCGGTACTCCACCACCAGCCACTGGTCGAACAAGCCCTCGGCAACCAAGCGCTCGCTCTCCTCGCCACGCTCGACGTCGAGTGCGCCAGCGTCGAGCGCCTCAGCGAGGCCACACTTGAGGCGTTCCAGCAGCACCATGACTACGCCGTCATCACCAGCTTCCCCGGCCTGGGCGAGATCACCGGCGCGAGGATCCTGGCCGAGATGGGCGACGACCGCGCCCGCTTCGCTGATGCTCGCGGGGTGAAGGCCTATGCCGGGTCGGCGCCGATCACCCGAGCCTCCGGACGGTCGTTGTCGATCACTCACCGCCGGATCAAGAACAACCGATTCGCCGCAGCCGGTTGGATGTGGGCCTGGGCAGCTGTCGTCCACAACGAGCACGCCCGAGCCCACTACCAGCGCCGCCGAGATCACGGCGACCGCCATTCCTCGGCGCTGCGGCACCTGTTCAACCGCCAGCTCGGACAGCTGTGGCACTGCCTGCAAACCGGCCAGCCCTACGATCCGGCCAGAGCGTTCTCGAACCTGATCCCACCACCCGCCGACGCAGACGTCGCCGCTGCCTGAGACGCTACCAACTGGACAGCCGCAGCAGACTGGATACTTGCCCCGTCCAGTGACGGCGATGCTTCGGAGGTTCGGTGACCGAGTCCGCGATCACCCCGCCGGCGACAGCGCAGGTCGCGCGGTCGCTTCCGCTCGCGCTGGCTGCCGGCGCCCTGATCGGCGTGCTGGGCGGGATGATCGGGCTGGGCGGAGCCGAGTTCCGGCTCCCGCTGCTGATCGGCCTGTTCGGATTCATCGCGCTGCAGGCCGTGATCGTGAACAAGGCGATGAGCCTGATCGTGGTCCTGACCGCACTGCCCGCACGGCTGCTCGCCGTCCCGCTGGACGACGTCACCGCCCGGTGGGCCGTGGTAGTCAACCTGCTGGCGGGCAGCCTGGTCGGCGCCTGGATCGGGGCGACCTGGGCCTGTCCCTGGCCGTCTCGCTACCCACCATGCTGGTCGCGTTCGCCCGCTACTCCCAAGACGCCAGCTTCCAGATCCTGCGCAGCAACAAGACCTTCGTCCTCACCATGACCGCCGGATCGATCGCCGGCACCCTGCTCGGTGGACTCCTGCTCGGAGTCGTCCCCAGTGTCGTGATCGTGCCGCTCCTGGTCGCGCTCCTCATCGCCTCAGCAATCAAGGTCTGGCGCCACCAGTAGCTCGTCGACTTGACGCCTTAGCCTGATCGGAGGTCTAATGAGTGCCCGCGCCGACCAGTTCGCTGCTGCATTGAACGAGCTCGACGAGTCCGGTGACGTCCAACCGATCAGCCAGATATTCGCTGACGCCACCGAGTTGCACCGGCCCGAGTTGCCGGGTGACGGGGAAGGCGGAGCTGAATCGTTCTGGACGACGTACCGGCGTCAGTTCGATCACCTCGCGACCCGGTTCACGCGGGTCGACGAGGCAGGCGATCTCGCCGTACTGGAGTGGACGTCAGACGGTCAGCTCGCCACCGGACGCCCGATCCAGTACGCCGGGATCTCCGTACTGACCTTCGACGACACCGACCGGATCGTCCGGTTCGTCACCTACTACGACACCGCGGCGTTCACCAGTCCCTCATCGGCGCAGACCAACTGAGGGACGGGTACGGCATGGGCATCGCATCACGGTCGCAGCAACGCCCGCACTCGCGGCGGCACAACTCCAGCGGTCGGGTTGTGCTGGTCACGGGTGCGTCGTCCGGCATCGGCCGGGCGATCGCGGCGTTGCTGGCCGAGGAAGGCGCCACCGTCGTCATCGCCGCCCGCGACACTGCTCGGTTGAGGAACACCGAGCGCGCCCTCACGGACGCGTTTCCCGGAACCGTCAGCGCCATCGCGTGCGATCTCACCTCGCCGGCGGCCCGCGTCGCCTTGATCGACCAAGTGGTCAAGGATCACGGTCGACTCGATGCCCTGATCAACAACGCCGGCCAGGGCCGGGTCGGTCTGCTGACCGATCTGAACTCCGAAGCGATCAGCGCGCTGATCGAGGTAAACCTCACGGCGGTCGCCGACCTGACCCGCTTGGCGCTGCCGCAGCTGGTGGCGACCCACGGCGACGTCGTCATGGTGTCGTCGGCCGCGGCCTGGCTGCCGGTTCCGCCGCTGTCGATGTACTCGGCCACCAAGGCCGGCGTCGACGGTCTCGTCGCCGCGCTGCGGCGCGAGCAGCCCCGCGGTGTGCGAATTCACAGCGTTCAGCCGGGCCTGGTCGCGACCGAGTGGCTTGCCTACGCCCTCGGCTGGAGGCCTAGCGAGACCACGCCCCACGCGCCGACCAACTTCGGCATCCATCCCCAGCGGGTCGCCGTTCAGGTGAGACATTGCCTGGCTGCCGGCAAGCACCGCACCGCGTCGGTTCCTCGCGTCGTCGGTCTCGGCCGCGTCGCGGCGCTGCCGCCGTTGAAGAATTTGCTCCAATTCATCGGTCCGGCCATCGCGCCACGGCTGGTCGGCTTGGCCGGCCGATACGGCCGGAGGCTGGCCGATCGGGGCGAGCAAGACAGCGGCGGCGCCTGAGCAAAGGCGCAGAGCTTGCCCTAGGCATCAATCAGATGCGAGGGCCGAATCCGCTTCGGTGTACAACGAGGTTCAGCTGGTCGGCGAAGTTGAGTCCTCGCGGGCGTGGGCGCCATCCAGTGCATCCGCAGCGTGGAGAGCCAAGCCCCAGAGTCGGTCCGTCAGATCCAGGGAGACCGCTTCCGGGAAGTGGAGGGCGTAGTCCCGAGTACGGCCTGCTCGGCGCCCAGCAGTTGCAAGCTGAACCAGCTGCGTCAACCGCTGCAGCGGATCCTCAACGCGGCTATCGGTCGGGCACAGTCAAGTCAGGGCAGGACAGCGCGCTCGCTTCCCGGATGCTGTGAAACGGGAGCTTTCTTGCAAAACGATTTGCAACGCATCGGCCAGCAGCCGAGGAGCCATTGGCTGTCTCGGCATGGACTCGTCCACTAGAACGCTCATTGCGCACGCCGGTCATTCTCGAAGAGCCATTGCAACTCCCGCTACCACAATAAGCGGGGTTAGAAGCAGAATGGGTATCCACTTCATCCCTGACCAGTCACTTGCGGCGCCTCCATCGGCAGACCCTGGAGGGTTGGCAGCCGGGCTGGGCGTCAAGCCCACGCTGGGACTGGGTGCATCGCCAGTTGCTGCGCGATCACCCACCGGTAGGCCGTGAGCCTCGGCTGAAGGAGAATTCATACCCAGAAAGAGTGCTGCGGTCATGGTCACGATCACGAGCACGCCTGCTGCCGTTGCCGTTGCCGACAGTCTGACCAGATGACGCTTCATGTTGGTCCCGGTACCCCAGTTCGGCCAAGTTCATCGCTAACATGCCGAGGCTGTGACTGGCCCGCGGCTCACCTCGATCGAGGTCCAGATGGGACTGCTCGACCGGGTAGGTTTCGGCGGTGGCCAATCAGCCTTCGGCCTCGACCTCCTGCGCCGATAGGCTGTCTTACGTCAGCTACTAACCTCCCGGACGCTCCTTACAAGCGCTCATGCCGTGAAGATCCGCGGCCTGGGCAAGACCTCCACGAGGTGCACGGTCGGTCCCCAGGTTTCCCCGTCGATCGTCACGGTGCACCGTAAGTACACCTTGGCCCCGTCTGCGGCGGGAGCCAGCCACATCGCCGCGTGGGCAGGCGTTCCGGCCTTCACCTTGCGGAGAACGACCTGCGGGTTGTGGTTGAAGATCGTTTCGTCCAGGCCGGCGCTGAGCCCGGTCACCTTGGTCAAGGGCGTCCCCTCGGCCAGTTCCAACGTGCAGGAATCGAGATCCCGATCGGTCTCCACCGTCAGCTCGTAGCCACCGGCCTTTGGCTTCGCGCGACTGCGACTCACAGTGACTGCCGGCCGCGCGTTCTGGTGCCACTCGCGGTGGGCGAGGTCGCGAACCGCGGCGGCCTCGGCCAGCGCTTGGCGGGCGATGTCGTTGCTCTCGGCCGAGGTAGCGAGGGCCGCGGCTGCGGCGTCGGCCTGGCGCTTGGTGTGGATCGCCTGTACCCCGGTGAACACCGCGGCCACCACGGCTACCACCAACGCCAGGCCGGCGACGACTAGGGTCAAGGTGTCGAGCACGGATCCTCCTTCTTCAGCCGCAACCCTGCTCGGACTTTGACGCGATGGTTGCACGCACTGTTCCTACGCGACCGAAGGTTCGCCCCGGATGACGATCCGCCAGCCGAGCGCACCGTCCTCAGGCAGCCGTCCCCGCCCACTCCATAGGCGGGGACGGCCGCAAGACGCTGTCCTTGGAGTATCAGGGCACTGTGCACTCCGACGATGGCTTAGAGTATTCGGTCATGACTTCGCTCACCCTCGGCCAGCAAGTCGCGGCCGCCGAGCTTGCGAGGCTGTTCGATGCTCACAGCGATTCGGTTGACCGGTCGGAGACGAGAGCTGCCCAGCGTGGAGGCGTCGCCTCCGATGAAGAGGAGCTCCGGGTAGCCGTGGTTGCTCTTGGTCATCGACTAAATGAAGAGGGCGGCTTCGATCTCATGGCGGCCTTCGGCCGACAGCTCGGCGAGCTGACGGACAACACCTGGCCGCTGCGGCTTTGGTGGGACGGCATCGGGCGCTGGCAGTTCTGATACATCTCGTCCGACCCACCAAGCTGCAGGTGAGGAAGCCGAGCAGGAAAACATTGAGCCGCGCCCCGAGGATCCGTCATCGCGGCCCGGCGGGAAGGCCTGACTGTGCCTCATAGCGTGCTCGAGGAGCTGGTCGGCACAGCTCACCTGGCTGAGCGCCGGCTCGCCGTGGTGGTCGAAAGTGCTGAGCTCACCCCGACGCAGTACGGCGTGCTGTCCTGCCTCGACGTCACGGTCGAGCTCAGCCATTCAGAGTTGGCACGCGCGCTGAACGTACGACGGCAAGGGATCAGCCGGCTCGTCGACGAGATGATCGCTCGCGGGCAGATTGAGCTGACTGGTCCGAGGGGCCGCGGGCGACGTAACGGTCTGCGGATCACCGCTGCCGGCGCCAGCGCGCTCAGTCAGGCTCGGCCGGCCGTCGCATATGCGAATCGACCGAGCTCCATCGGGCTGACCGCGGAGGAGCGAGACACGCTGACTCGGCTGCTGGTTCGGGTACGCGATCACCTCGACGATGACGAGTTGTCCTAGCAGATACTGAGCGCTCTGGATTGCTTGGGCACTAGCCTGAGCGTGAGACGGACTCTCCATCTGATGGACGGAGCGGGACTTGTTTGTCCGACGGGCCTACGTTCCCGAGCACCTGCAGCCGGATCGATCCGTGCGGGCGCAGTGGCCGTTCACGGTGCCGTGCGTCGAGCAGCTGCTCGATGAAGGCCTGGAGGCAGCTGGACGGTCGTCGTCAGGTGGAGGCCCGGAGGACCCGGTCGATCGCGGGCTCGAGCGCCTTGATCAGCTCGTCTCCGATCTGGAGGGCGTCCGCGACGTCGGCGGCACTGACGGTCTCGGCGCGGTACTCGGCGCCGTGGCGGACGTAGCGGAGCTGACCTGCGTCGACGACGATCTGGCGTCCGCCGAAGCTGGACGCGATCACCCCGGCCGCTTCGAACGTGGCGACGTGAGCGGATTGGCCTTTGGGGCGGAGGCCTGTGGCCATGACCAGCGCGAGGCAGGTCTTGCGGCAGGCGTCGTAGGCCAACTGGAAGGCGCCTTCGGGGTCGTCGGCCTCGGCGCCGGCGGTCGCCGTACGCAGGTGGTTGCCGGCTTGCCGCAGCAGGTTGGTGACAACGTCCTGGTCGACCGGGACTCGCTCGACCTCGCCCGCACTGATCAGGCTGGCGATCGTGGCTTGGGCTGCTGCTGCGTTCACTGTTCGGCTCCGGTGTTGTCGAGAACGGTCAAGTGCGGGCTGTTGCGGACGGTTTGAAGGAAGCCGGTGGACTGGTGAGCCCACTCCTCAGAGCTGACGACGGTCAGCTGGACGGGCAGACCGAGCTGTTCCTCCAGCTGGGCGTTGGCCCGGCGTACTTCGCGTGGCGAGGGGGAGCCCACCACGATCGCGTCGACGTCGTTCGGAGGAGGCCCGGCCTCGCCCTGGTAGCGCCGAGCCCAGGACCCGATGATCACCACTCGCTCGATGCCGGAGATGTTCGCCAGCGCCCGCGGCACCTCGACAACGGGCCCGTAGGCGCGGCCGAGAATCTGCACCAGGGGCTCGTAGTAGGGGCTGTCGGCGTTGGCGGACACGAGCCGAGTGTTCCCGGCACGCCGCTCGCGCAGCAGCCCTCCCTCCACGAGCCGGTTGACCTCGCGCAACGTGTTGGGCTGCGCGACACCGGCAACCGGCGCGAGCGTCGCGATGGGCTGCTCGCGGCCCGGCACGAGGAGCAGCCAGGCGAGGATCCTCGCCTGTGCCTCCGAGCGGAAGATCGGCATCAGCACCGACGGTCTAGTAGCCACATTCCGTATATTACTATACGGCAATCGTATTTCGCGAGGCTTTACTCAAGCGCCGGCGGGGGAGTGCGGGCGCCAGCGATGGCCGCGATCGCCGCCTCGACATGGGGAGCCAGCTTCAGGACGAACCGGCGCCGGCTCTCGCCGGGCAGGATCATCGCGAGCAGGACGATGAGCCCAGCCAGGGTCAGCAGCACCACGAGCGGGATCGCGCCGACGAGGAGCCGGAACCCGCCGGCCGAGACGATCATCGGCAACACGGTGAACCTCCCGTCCGGCGAGGGAGAGGGCGAGGCATCAGGTGGCCCCCCTGGGGCCCACGGCGTACGGTGGTCACTGCTGGTCGTCTCCTTGCTGAGGTTCGCGCTTCGCTTCGAGGTCCGGCACGACGGCCCCGTCTGTGCAGGACGTGGGCCGTCAGCATGTCCGCGAAATCCCCTTGTATTGCTGGGGTTTCGCGAGCACCTCTTCAAGGTAGCGGCGAATCTCGCCCGGACCGAGTATACTGGTTCCGACGGATCAAACCGCCAGCGTGAGCAGAGTCAACGGGATGGGCGTAGCAGGCGGGTTAATTCGTTCAGACCGATCCGCGAACTTTGGAATCATCTTGACCGAAAAGTTACATTACTGGTCTGAGCTGCTCGCTCCGGTCGACGGCGCCCCCACTCCCGAAGAGCTCGAGCGCTACACGAAACGCCTCGACCGGCTCGCCAACCTCGCCGCTTCGACGGCGAAGGTGACCGAGGTCCTGCAGAGCCGTACGACCGCCGCGAGCGAGATGAGCACCGCCTTCTTTGTGCGACCGCGGTTCATGCACCAGATGCTCCCCGCAACGGTCGGCGGCGACTGGTCCGACCGAAAACTGCCGCCACGCGAAGACCGGCCATCAGCCACGCGGATCATGTCCAGCCGCGGCGCAGCCCTGCGCTTCTACCTGACGGCGATCGCCGAGGCGCAACTCCGGCTCGAATCGGGCAAGAAGGCCGACAACCCGATCCCGATCCGGCACGACTCCGAGGACGTCGTCTCTTGGGTCGACCTGATCGCTTCGTCCACCGCCGCGCGGTCGGGGAGCATCCTCGACATCCACGCCCGCGACAAGAAGCAGCGGATGGTCCACACCGCCCTGACCACACTCGAGAACGCCGAGCTCGTGCAGCTGCTGAAGCCGGTCGGCGCCCGCAACCGGTACGACGGGTTCGTCCTGCTGAACGAGGTAGGCGCCCGCCGCAAGGCCGATCCGCTGCAGTACGCCGTACCGACCGCCGCGGACAACCCGGTCGCCCTGCCGCCCGAACTCATCACCTCCGGCTGGCTGCACTTCCTGGAGGACTCCGAGATCGCCACGCTGCTGATGGTCGCCTGCAAGACCGGGACCGTCACGAACGACGGTAGCTGCGCCATCCCCGGCGACATCCGGATCAAGTACTACGGCCTCGGCCGCGACGCCTTCGAAGCCCACAGAATGCTGCGCTGGCTCGGCCTGGTCGACGTACTGTCGATCGACCGCTGGGACGACGGCACCCACGCCGACGGCTACAAGGACGACGGGGCGATGCTCTACCGCATCATGCTGAACCCGGACGGCTTCAAGGCGAACCCGGCGCAGCGGCTTCAGCAAGCGCTCGAGACACAGCTCGGCCGGCCACCGCGACAAAGCGGCAAGCCCCAAGCCGACGCCACCTCACCGGCGCCCCAAAACCCGACTTCGAGCTGACGTGAGTACGCCGTACCGCAGCGCCGCCTCCGGCCTCCGCACGGTATCGACTCTGCGGGATGCCAGGTCGGTGATTGTGGTGACCGCACGGGCCCACGGTCGCCAGCTGCTGACCCGGCCCTGGGCCAACGTGCTCGGCGGACCGGCCCTGCTGACCTGGATCTGTCTCGCCGGTGTGGCCCTACCCTGGCACCTGCCGCCGATCAGCGCCGAGGAGTTTGGTGTGTTCGCCGGGGTCACTGTCACGGCGTACGTCGGGATCATGCTCTTCGTGGCTGGCGTCACCGCGGCCGCGATCGGCCTGGTCCTCGTCGTCCATCCAGTACCTGGTCGACGTACGTCGTACTTGCTGACCAGCCCGGCGGGGAAGGCTTGCGTCCAGGTCCGCGGCACGAACACGTCGTTGTGGGAAGCAACTGCACTGGCTGCGGCCCCATAGCGCCGTGGGCTGGGGACCGAGCTCGGCAACGCCGTGCTGCGCGATGCCGACGCCGCCGGCGCAGCCGTGCAGCTGTGGTGCACCCGTTCCCTCGAAAGGCTCTACGCCCGTCAGGGCTTCCGGACCGTACGGCGTCGCTTCGGGATGCGGCTCATGCGCCGAGAACCAGCCACGCCGAGCTGAGCTCGGCGAGCAAGGACTAGTTCGAGCGGCTTCGCCGCGCTGTAACCGGCGCCTCCGGCGCCGGGTG
>JAEBEC010000011.1:0-289056 GCA_049998015.1 Kribbella sp. cmx-5-2 | reverse complement strand
CGTTCGGTGCGCTGGGGACGACCGCGAAGGATGTCGCGATCGCGGGGATGCCTGACGGGACCGCGCAGGTTGCGGTGATCGGTGGCGACGACGTGGTGTATCACCGGGTGCGGAGGGTGGACGGGACGTTCACGCCGTTCGGTGCGTTGCCCGGGTTCGGCGGGCCGGCGAAGGGTCGGCAGGTGAGTATCGCGGGGTTCGAGGACGGGACGTCGCAGGTGGTGATCACGGTGACCGATGGTGCGGTGTACCACGCGTTGCGGCGGGTCAATGGGACGTGGACCACGTTCGGTGCGCTGGGGACGACCGCGAAGGATGTCGCGATCGCGGGGATGCCTGACGGGACCGCGCAGGTTGCGGTGATCGGTGGCGACGACGTGGTGTATCACCGGGTGCGGAGGGTGGACGGGACCTTTACGCCGTACGGCGCGCTGCCGGGGTTCGGCGGGCCGGCCAAGGGCCGACGGGTCGGCATCGCCGGCAGTCCCGATGCGACCTCGCAGGTCGTGATCAACGGGTTCTGAGCGGGACTCTCCGGTGCCGGCGGCGGCACCGGATGGTCCGGCATACCGGATGTGACGGCGGCCATGCTTTAGGGTCGTAGGCATGCTTCCTCGCAGGGTGGACGCCGTGGTGATCGGCTCGGGGCCTAACGGGCTGGTGAGTGCGGTCGAGCTGGCTGATGCCGGGTGGGACGTGCTGGTGCTGGAGGCGGAGGAGACCTTCGGTGGAGCGGTGCGGTCGACCACCGAGGACGGGTGGGTGAGTGACCGGTACAGCTCGAACTACCCGCTGGGGATGGCGTCGCCCGTGTTTCGGGCGATGGAGCTGGAGAAGTTCGGGCTGAAGTGGGCGCACGCGCCGCTCCCACTCGCGCACCTGCTGGACCCGGAGACCTCCGCCGCGATCCACCCGGATCCCAACGACACCGCGGCTTCGATCTCCAAGGATCACCCGGCCGACGGTGACGCCTGGCTCGATCTGTACTCGAAGTACGTCAAGATCCGCGAGCCGTTCCTGCAGTCGCTGCTCACCACCTGGCCGCCCGTCGTACCGGCCGCGCGGCTGACGCGGCGGCTCGGGTCGGCGGGGGAGTTGATCAGGTTCGCGCGGTTCATGGCGATGCCGATGCACCGGATGGCGCAGGAACTGTTCGAAGGCCCCGGCGGCCGCGCGCTGCTCGCGGGCAACTCGTTCCACGCGGACGCCCCGCTCAGCGGCTCGGTCAGCGGCACGATGGGCTGGTTGCTCGCGATGCTCGCGCAGGACGTCGGCTACCCGGTCGCCGAGGGCGGATCGAGCGCTCTGTCGACCGCGCTCCGCCGCCGTGCCGAGCGCGCCGGCGCGCTCTTCGTCGCCGGCACCGCGGTCACCGAGATCGAACTGTCCGGCGGCCGCGCGAGCGCCGTACGGACTGCCTCCGGTGAACGCATCGCCGTCAGTCGCGCGGTGATCGGTGACGTCTCAGCCTCGACCTTGTACGACGGACTGTTGCCCGAGGCAAGCGTCCCGGTGGGTCTGCGGCGGGACCTGGAGCGGTTCGAGTGGGACTACCCGACGGTGAAGCTCAACTACCGCCTCCGTGGCCCGATCCCGTGGAACTCCGACGAGGCCCGCCGAGCCGGCGTCGTCCACCTCGGCGGTACGGCGGACGACCTGATCCATGTCTCGGCCGACCTGGAGACCGGACGGTTGCCGTCGGCACCGTTCATGCTGATCGGGCAGACCACGAAGTCCGACCCGACCCGTTCGCCGGAGGGCACCGAGGCGGTCTGGGCGTACTCGCACCTGCCGCGCGGCATCGCCGACGACGCCTCCGCCGAGAAACTCGGCGACCGGATGGACCGGCACATCGAGCGGTACGCGCCTGGGTTCTCCGAGTTGATCATCGACCGCGACCTCCAACGCCCATCCAACTTCGTCGGCGACAACGCGTCCCTGGGCCTGGGCGCCCTCGGCGGCGGCACAGCCCAGCTCCACCAGCAACTCATCTTCCGCCCGACGGTCGGCCTCGGCAGCGCCCGCACCTACGTCACCGGCCTGTACCTCGGCAGCTCCGCCATCCACCCCGGCCCCGGCGTCCACGGCGCCTGCGGGCATCTCGCGGCGCGGACCGCACTCCGGGATGCGTCGCTGCTGGGTCCGGTCACGCGGGCTTTTCCCACGGCGGCTCTCCGCCGGCTCCAGCGCTGACGCCCGCCCGACCGCCGACGGCGATCCCGCGGTGCCCCTGCCGGGTGCCGCTGCAGCCTTCCCCGCGTCCGCCCCTCCAACGCCGGTGGCCGGCGTCAACCGAGCACTCCCGCCCCGCCGCCAGGCCCTAGCGTCCGAAGAATCTCCATGCGTCCGAAGGATCTGAGGCTATAGGGCTCGGTTCTTCGGACGCATACGAGTTCTTCGGACGCATACGGATTCGGCGGTCCGACGTATGGGTCAAGCGGATGGTGTGGCTGGAGGCCGCAGGCCCAGCCACTGGTCGGCGTCCCAGGCGTGGAAGCGTTCCAGTTCGGTGAATCCGAGCTTTGCCGCGAGGCGCATCGAGCTGGCGTTGGCGGTTTGGGTGGCGAGGACTACCTGCTCGCCGGGGAGGACCTTGTCGAGCCAGTCGAGCGCGGCCGTGCAGGCCTCGGTGGCGTAGCCGGAACCCCACCCTCGGGGGAGGAACAGGTAGCCGAGGTCGACCTTGCCGACGGCGGCCGGGCGGTGCTCGGTGGCTCGCCTGAGCAGGACCTGGCCGATCATCTCGCCGTCGAGTGCGACGACGAAGCTTCCGGGCGAGCGCCCGGGGACAGGTGGCAGCTCGCGCTCGAGTTCGGCGCGCGGTCGCGGGCCACCGAGATAGGCGTTGACGTCCGGCGACGCCAGCAGCTCGACGAACGCCGGACGGTCGCGGGCCTCCGACTCACGCAGGACCAGCCGCTCGGTCCGAATCGGGTCAGGCGGCCAGGGGACAGCTCCGAGCTCGTTCACGCCCGCCAGCCAATCAGCAGCCACGCCGACGATCAAGCCACGCTCGTCCGTATAGGCTCCGAATCCATGAGCGAGATCGAGCCGCTGCTGCGCGAGCTCACCCCACAGGTCCTCGGCTTCCTCGCGCGGCGGTACGGGCAGTTCGACCTGTGCGAGGACGCCGTCCAGGAGGCTCTGCTCGCCGCGGCGACGCAGTGGCCCAAGGACGGCGTACCGGCGAACCCGCGCGGCTGGCTGATCACTGTCGCGACCCGTCGCCTGACCGACCAGTTCCGCAGCGAGAGCGCGCGGCGCAAGCGCGAGGACTCGGTCGCGGAGACCGCCGAGCTGGTGTCACCCGGCGCCGACCAGGACCAACCCGCGGAGAGCGACGACACGCTGACGCTGCTGTTCCTGTGCTGCCACCCGGCCGTCACGCCGGCTTCCCAGGTCGCGCTGACACTGCGTGCGGTCGGCGGACTCGGTACGGCGGAGATCGCGCGCGCCTTCATGGTGCCTGAGGCAACGATGGCGCCGCGGATCAGCCGGGCCAAGAAGAGCATCAAGGCGGCCGGCAGCCGGTTCGTGCTGCCGCCGGAGGAGGAGCGCGCGGACCGGCTGCGCGTCGTACTGCAGGTGCTCTACCTGATCTTCAACGAGGGCTACACGGCCAGCTCCGGTGAGGAGTTGCAGCGCGTCGAGCTGACCGCCGAGGCGATCCGGCTGACCCGGATGTTGCGCGAGTCGCTGCCGGACGAGGGGGAGGTCGCCGGCCTGCTCGCGCTGATGCTGCTCACCGACGCGCGGCGGGCTGCCCGGGCGACCGACGACGGCGAGCTGATCCCGATCGACGAGCAGGACCGCACGCTGTGGAACCGGGAGTCCATCGAGGAAGGCGCCTCGCTGATCCTCGAGACGCTGGCCACCGGCGAGGTCGGGCCGTACCAGCTGCAGGCCGCGATCGCCGCCGTCCACGCCGAGGCGCCGACGGCCGACGAGACCGACTGGCGGCAGATCCTGGCGCTGTACGTGCTGCTGGAGAAGCTCGCGCCGAATCCGATGGTCACGCTCAACCGCGCGATCGCGCTCGCCCAGGTCGAGGGCCCGCAGGCCGGGCTCGACCTGTTGGCCACGCTCGCCGACGACAAGCACCTGGCCGACAACCACCGGCTGGACGCCGTACGGGCTCACCTGCTGGAGCGAGCCGGTGAGCCGGCGGCTGCGCGTGAGCACTTCCTCGCGGCAGCACGCCGTACGACGAGCCTGCCGGAACAGCGGTACCTCACGGCGAAAGCCGCCGGGATCACCGACGGCTGACGCCTAGCTCCTCCTACGGGACCAGCTCCGACTCCCGCTCAGCGGCCGCCGGAGTCCGCAGCCGGATCGCGGCCATCACCGCGCAGCCGAGGAAGATCACCGCACCCACTCCGGCGACCAAATGCAGGCCGCTGGCGAAGGCGGCCTTGGCGACTGTCGCCAGGTCCTCACCGAGCGGCCCGGCGAGCTGACCGGCCGCGACGACTGCACCCGTCACGCTCTGCGTCGCCTGGTCCGCGACACCATCAGGCAGTCCAGCCGGCAGCTCGAGCGTCTGGCGGTAGGCCAGCGTCCCCAGACTGCCCAGGATCGCGATGCCCAAGGCGATCCCGCCCTCACCGCTGGTCTCGTTCAGCGACGCCGCCGAACCGGCCCGCTCCGGCGGCGTGGCCGCCATCATCAGGTTCATCGTGAGCCCCATCGGCAGGCCCATCCCGAACGACGTCACGACCAGTCCGGCAATCAGTACGCCGAGCCCGCCGGTGCTGCCGGTCTGGGTGACGATCAGCAGGCCGACGACGCAGACGACCAGCCCACCGGCGATCGCCGTCGACGTCTGCCAGCGCTGCGCGATCCGGGGCGCCAGCGTGAGTCCGGCGATCATGGCGAGGTTCTGCGGGATCAGCCAGAGCCCTGCGTGCAGCGGCGACAGGCCCTCGACCACCTGGAGGAACAACGCCGCCTGGAACGAGACACCGGCCATCACGACGCCACTGGCGAACATGATGCCGAGCGCCGGGCTGAACCGGGGCAGCCGGAACAGCCCGAGGTCCAGCAGCGGGTGCTCGAGTTGCTGCTGCCGCCGTACGAACAGCACGCCGACTGCGACACCCCCGGCAATCGCGAGCAGAGGCAGCACAGACCAGCCGGACCGGGCCAGCTCCTTCAGCCCCCAGATGAACGGCAGGATCGTGGCCAGCGACAGCACCACGCTGGCCAGGTCCAGCCGGCCGGCCTTCGGGTCCTTGTACTCCGGCAGCAGGACCGGACCGACGACGAGCAGCAGCACCATGACCGGTACGCCGAGCAGGAACGCCGAGCCCCACCAGAAGTGCTCCAGCATCACCCCACCGACCACCGGGCCGAGCAGCATGCCGCCCATGAAGCAGCTGAACCAGAGGCCGATCGCCTGACCCATCTGCTTCGGGTCGTGGAACATGTTGCGGATCAGGGCCATCGTCGACGGCATCAGCGTTGCACCGGCGACCCCCAGCAGCGCGCGGGTGACGATCAGCATCTCCGGACTGCTGGACCAGGCCGCCAGCAGTGAGGCCGCGCCGAACGCCGCGCCGCCGATCAGCAGCAGCTTGCGCCGACCGATCCGGTCGCCCAGCGTGCCCATGGTGACCAGGAAGCCGGCCAGCAGGAACGAGTAGATGTCCAGGATCCACAGCTGCTGGGTGCTGGTCGCTCCCAGGTCCGCGCTGAGCTTCGGCAGCGCCAGGTAGAGCACGCTGACGTCCAGCGACAGCAGGAGGGTCGGCAGAGCCAGTACGGCGAGGCCGATCCACTCCCGTTTCGTTGCTCGCAGCGTCGTCGTCTCGTTCATCGGTTCGTCCTTTCCAAGGTGGTGATGAGGTCGGTGAGCAGCAGCAGCTCGGGCCAGCCCTCCTGTACGGCGATCTGACTGACCTGTACGGCGAGTGCGAGCCCGTCGCCTCGCCCGGAGATCAGCAGCCGGGCCGGGGCGGCCTCCAGCTCGGCCGCGTGGTCCGCGGCCCAGCCGACGATCGCCCTGGCGTCTGCAAGGGCCTGGTCGTGGTCAGTGGCTGTCGGACCGGCCAGGATCACCAGGCCGCCGCGCCGGCAGAGTTCCCGGCACTCCTGGTCGGGGTCGTCGCTGTCGGAGCCAGGGAAGAAGACCAGCAGCGGCGGCGTACGAGCACCGCTGCGGTCCGGCCAGTAGATGCGGGCCCAGATCGGCCCGGTGGCGCCGCGCAGCTGGACTGCGGCGCTGCGAGTCACGCGTGGTGTGGTCATGGCTGCAACGCTCGCAGCGTCGTACGGGTGAAGGGAAAGGCCGATCGTGCATGGCCGTGGTGCACCATCGGCATCACCGAGCTGAGGCGCGTGGCCGTGAGCTGTGGTCAGAATGGCTGGCATGAGCAACGAGGCTGACGTGCTGGCGATGGCCAACACTCCGGACGCGATCGAGCTGCGCCACCTGCGGGCGTTCGTCGCGGTCGCGGAGGAGCTGAACTTCGGTCGGGCCGCGACCCGGCTGTACCTGTCCCAGCCCGCCCTGAGTCGGCAGATCCGGGCGCTGGAGCGGCTGGTCGGCTGTGACCTGCTCCGGCGCTCGACGCATCGGGTGGAGCTGACGCTGGCCGGTGACGCCTTGCTGGATCGGGCGCGGTCGCTGCTGGCCGACCTGGACAGCGCAGTGGCGACCACGCGGTCGGTCGGTGGGGAGCTGGTCGGGCGGGCGAACCGGCTGTGGGCGCCGGTCGCACTCGGGGCGCCGGACTCGGAGGACTTGGTGGGCATGCGTACGGCGTACGAGCAGATGCTGGCGCAGGCTCCGCTGGCGGCTGACTCCGTCGTACTGCCGGTGAACTGTGGGGGAGTGCCGGCGCTGCAGGTGGGAGCTGACGCGGAGCTGCCGCGGGTGCTGCACCTGCACGGCGGGGGCTTCGTGCTGGGGTCGGCGTACGGGTACCGGGGACTGGCTGGGGCGTTGGCGGAGGCGATCGGGGCCGGCGTACTGGTTCCGGACTATCGGCTGGCGCCGGAGCATCCGTTCCCGGCGGCGCTGGACGATGCGGTGAGTGCTTACCTGTGGATGATCGAGCAGGGTGTGCGGCCGGAAGAGATAATATTTGCAGGAGATTCCGGTGGGGGTGGGCTGGTGATGTCGCTGCTGGTTTCGCTGCGGGATCAGGGGCATCCGCTGCCGGCCGGGGCGGTGCTGCTGTGTCCGGGGGGGGACATGGGAGCGATCGCCGACGGCACGTCGGCGCTGTCGCGGCACGAGGGCTTCTCGACGATGGCTCGGGTCGTCAACTGGTACATCGGCGACCATCCGATCGACGATCCGCTGATCGATCCGTTGATCGCCGACCTGACCGGGCTGCCGCCGCTGCTGATCCAGATGGCGACGGGTGATCCGGTGGCGCCGGGGGCCCGGCAGCTGGTCGAGAACGCCGAGCGCGACGGGCTGCGGGTGGTGGCGGAGATGTACGCGGTGGACACGCACATCTTCCAGCTGTTCTGGTCGTTCCTCCCCGAGGCCCAGCTCGCGCTGGCGAAGATCGGGGAGTTCACCGAAGGGCTGCTGGGACAGGGCGAGGCGCGCGAGACGGTCTGAGCGGGGTTGTCCACACCCGTCGCGTGACTTGGGTTGTAACTTCGGTTTACAGTTGCCGCATGGCGAGTGACCAAGCGGTGCGCACCGGGCGGGACGCGATCGGGTACGGCGTCGCGCTGCTCAACAGGCTGGCCAGGTCGCGGGCGATCGACCGGCTCGGGCTGCGGAAGCGGACCGAGCGGGTGGTGTTCGAGGCGACGCGGACCGGGTTCCGCACAGCTGGGGCGCTGACCCGGAGCTTCACGGCGGCGACCAAGCTGGGCAAGCCGGCCCGGCTGCCGTCGGCGAAGGGTACCGGGCGGTTCGACCTGACGCCGACCGACGACCAGCAGATGGTGGTCGGGGTGGTGACCGAGTTCGCCGCCGAGGTGCTGCGGCCGGGAGCGGCGGACGCGGACACCGCGGGATCGACGGATCCGAAGGTGCTGGAGCAGTCCGCCGAACTTGGGCTGAGCCTGATCGAGGTGCCCGAGGAGCTGGGCGGGATCGTCACCGAGCGGTCCGCGATGACCGGCGTACTGGTGGCTGAGGCGATGGCGCACGGCGACATGGGCCAGGCGGTCGCGTGTCTCGCGCCGGCCGCGGTCAGTACGGCGATCTCGCTCTGGGGTGATGAGACGCAGCAGGCGACGTACCTGCCGGCCTTCACCGGCGAGAACGTGCCGGCCGCCGCGCTGGCGATCGTGGAGCCGCGGCCGCTGTTCGACCCGTTCACGCTGAAGACCCGCGCGACGCGGCAACGGACCGGATACCTGCTGAACGGGGTGAAGTCGCTCGTTCCGCGCGGCGCCGACGCCGAGGTGTTCGTGATCGCGGCGCAGCTGGAGGACCAGGGGCCGGCGCTGTTCCTGGTCGAGTCGGAGCATCCCGGCGTGACGATCGAGGCCGAGCCGTCGATGGGACTGCGCGCCGCGTCGCTGAGCCGAGTGATCCTCCACGACGTACCGGCCACGCAGCTCGGATCCCTGGAGGACTACGCCGAGTGCGTGCGGTTGTCGCGCCTGGGCTGGTGCGCGTTGAGCCTCGGTACGGCGAAGGCGGTGCTCGACTACGTCACGCCGTACGTGAACGAGCGGACGGCGTTCGGCGAGCCGATCAGCCACCGGCAGTCGGTCGCGTTCATGGTGGCGAACATCGCGATCGAGCTGGAGGGGATGCGGCTGGTCACGTACCGGGCCGGATCGCGTGCCGAGCAAGGGCTTCCGTTCGCGCGGGAGGTCGCGCTCGCGCGGCGGCTGTGCACGGACAAGGGCATGCAGATCGGGACCGACGGCGTCCAGCTGCTCGGCGGGCACGGCTTCGTGAAGGAACACCCGGTCGAGCGGTGGTACCGCGACCTGCGGGCCGTCGGCGTGATGGAAGGTGCGGTGCTGGTCTGATGATCAACCTGGAGACACCCCGCAAATTCCGTGCGTTCGTCAACCAGGCGCACCAGGTGGCAGCCGAGATGCTGCGGCCGAACTCGCGGCGCTACGACCTGGCCGAGCACGAGTACCCGAAGGAGCTCGACCTGCTGGCTGCTCTGGTCGACGGTTTGGGTGCCAGCGGCAATGGTTCCGGAGCGGGCGCGAGCGGCGTACGGCGTACTGAAGGTGACGACGCCAAGATCAAGAACGGCTCCAACCTGTCGTCGGTGCTGTCGATCATGGAGATGTGCTGGGGTGACGTCGGTCTGTTGCTGTCGATGCCGCGGCAGGGGCTGGGCAACTCGGCGATCGCGTCGGTCGCCTCCGACGAGCAGCTGCGGCGCTTCGACGGCGTGTGGGCCGCGATGGCGATCACCGAGCCCGGCTGCGGGTCCGACTCGGCGAACATCCAGACCACCGCGCGACGCGACGGCGACCACTACGTGATCGACGGCGAGAAGATCTTCGTCACCGCGGGCGCCCGCTGCGACGCGGTCGTCGTCTGGGCAACCGTCGACAAGTCGCTCGGCCGGGCCGCGATCAAGTCGTTCGTCGTACCGAAGGACACACCAGGCCTGACCGTCGAACGCGTCGAGCACAAGCTCGGCATCCGCTCGTCGGACACCGCCACGATCCGCCTCACCAACTGCCGCGTCCCCGCGGAGAACCTGCTCGGCTCCCCGGACGTCGATCCCGACAAGGGTTTCGCAGGCGTCATGCAGACCTTCGACAACACCCGCCCGCTGGTCGCCGCGATGGCCGTCGGCTGCGCCCGAGCCTCCCTGGAAGTCACCCACGACCTGCTCGCCGAGGCAGGCGTCACCGTCGACTACGACCGCCCGGTCCACCTCCAGCCATCAGCCGCCGCAACGTTCCTCCAACTGGAGGCCGACTGGGAATCCGCCTACCTCCTCACCCTCCAAGCCGCCTGGATGGCCGACAACGGCCGCCCCAACTCGCTGCAGGCCTCGATGGCCAAGGCCAAAGCCGGCCGTACGGCGAACGACATCACCCTCCGCTGCGTCGAACTCACCGGCTCCCTCGGCTACTCCGAACACGAACTCCTGGAGAAGTGGGCACGGGACTCGAAGATCCTGGACATCTTCGAGGGCACCCAGCAGATCCAGCAGCTGATCGTCGCGCGACGGCTGCTGGGGAAGACGTCGGCGGAGCTGAAATAGCTCGTAGATAAGGGAACTTCGCCTATGCAGGACGCCGGTCAACGGCCTGGCGAGCACAACTTCTCGGTGAAGCGCATCGGCTACTCGGTGAGACCCGGATTGGCGACGCGGAGCTGCCGTTGAACGTCGACTTCGACGCCGAATCCTGGGTCGTGACCTCGTCGGGCTGATCGCCTGGCTGCCACAAGCTGCAAAAGGGTTCTGTGGCAGGCGCTGCCAGGGCAGAGTCGTCGCGACAAGATGTTGGCGACTCGAAGGAGCAGGACTCGATGCGTAAGTCTCTTGCTGTTGGTACCGGAATGCTGGCGATCCTCACGAGTGTCGCCGGGACCGCCTCGGTGGCCCAGGCGGCTTACCCGACTGCCCCGTACGCGGCGCCCTACGGAGCGACCTACACCAAGGGGACCATCACGTTCTACAACCGCGCGGCGATGGTGGACGGCGTACAGCGGTCACTGGACACGAGTGGCTGCCGTCAGAGCATCGCCAAGACCTACAGCGGCACGAAGCTCCTGGACACCACCTACAGCCAGGTGACCTGCTACAGCAAGGTCGAGGAGATCCACCTGTATGTGAACGCCGACGTGGTCGGTGGCGCCTCCACTGTGCGGGTGAGCCTGAATCACGTCACCCCGGAAGGCAAGTTGATCAAGGAGCTCGCCTGGCACTCGGTTCCCCGGCCCTGACCCGGGCGCCCGGTCCCGCCTCCGGCCACCGGCGTGGGCCCAGCTGCAAAAAGCTGGCTAGTTCCCGAGGGTTGATCAAGGGCGGGCGAGGTCGGTCGCTGTCGGGTCTCGGTCGAAGTAGGCGACGGTGAACAGGGCGAGCGCGGTGACGATGCTGACACCGGCGTTGGTGACGAGGTCGGAGGTGGCCATGCCGATCTCGTGGCCCCAGTAGGCGAGTTGCGCTGTCGCGTCCCAGAGCAGGTACATCAGCGCGTTGATGATGATCAGCTTGCGGCGGTCGGCTGCGCGGGGCAGTGTCATCGCGAAGATCGTGACGGCGATGATCAGGACGTGGTAGCCGGCGACGGCGTACCACTGGAAGTGGCGTGTCGGCGTCATCTCGCCACCGCGGTAGGCGCGGTCGGTGAGCTCGGGGGCGAAGGTGAGGACCACGGCCTGCAGCAGGTTGAACGCGACGTAGAGCCAGAGGACGGCGCGCAACGGAGTTCTCATCGTCAAACCCTGTCAGAGGCCGACACCGGCGGATACCGGATGCTCGAGGTCTGGCGAGTGGTCGCCGACCTTCAGTACCCAGCAGATCCAGCAGTTGATCGTCGCGCGGAGGTTGCTGGGGAAGACATCGGCGGAGCTGAAATGGCTTTGTGGGTGTGGGAGAGTCCCGCTCGTCGAGGGCACGCCCGGCCGGATGGTTGTCGGGCGAATCGGGTACCGGGGCGACGACGGCGTACCTCGAAGGAGTGAGAACCGGTGAACACGAGAGTCGAGCTTCAGCGGGAGCAGGAGACGATGCTGATGACGTTGTTCCTGCATGCGCGTGACGCCGAGTCGGCGGCTCCGGTGCTGGGGGATCGGTTCGCGGGCGGCGTACTGGCTCAGATCGACTACGACTTCGCTCGGCTCGAGTCGCTGCGGGGTAACCAGCCGATCATCGTCGCCCGGGCGAAGGCGATCGACGACGAGGTGCGGGCCGCTCTTGCCGACACTCCCGACGCGGTCGTGCTGCACCTCGGGTGTGGTCTGGACAGTCGGGTACTACGCCTGGCTCCGGGTCCGGACGTCACCTGGATCGAGGTCGACCAGGAGCCGGTGATCGAATTGCGGCGCAGGTTCTACCCCGACCGCGACGGGGTGCGGACGATCGCGGCCTCGGTCGTCGACGAGGGCTGGTGGGCCGAAGTGCCGACCGGCCGACCGCTGCTCGTGGTCGCCGAAGGGCTGTTTATGTACTTGCCGCCGGACGCCCTCCGGTCGGTCGTCGCCAACCTCGCCGGCGTCGAGGCGTCGAGAACCACCATGATTCTCGACACCGTGGCTCCCTGGGTCCGTGGCGTCGCGCGGTGGCAGCCGAACATGCGCCGTGCCTCGACCGGGTTCGAGTCGTCGACCCGCGATGTCGAGGAGGCTCTGCGCGCGGGTGGTTTCGACCGCGAGGCCAGTACGTCGCTGGTGACCGAGGCCGCCCGATCGTCGACCGGCGCGCTGGCGACGTTCATCAAGCTGATCGACGTCGTCCCAGCCGGCCACCGCGCGATGACACTGTCCCGCTGGTCGCGATAGCACTGTGGGTTCGGTACGGCGATCAACCAACCGTGCAGATCTCCCCGCAGGCCTACCGCCGCGCTTTCCAGCCGCGCTGAGCAACGAACGGGCCCAGTCGTGGCCTACCGCTGTCACGGCGCGTCCTTGCCGCCTCGGCGGAGGTCGGCGGCAGGGATCCATTGGACGTGCCCGTCGTGACCGCGCACCCGGCCGAGCCATTCCCCCTTCTCGCGGATCCAGGCGTCCAGTTCGCCCGGCGTCCATCCGACAGCGAACAGGACCGGTTCGACCGGGTCGGCTCGGCGTACGTCGATGGCGGGCCGGGGCCCGTGGGCGTTGTACTGGAGGTCGAGATCGGTTTTCATCAGCTCGGCTGTCGCGGCGTCGACCAAGCCGCTGGCACGCCAGCCGTTGACCGCGCCGTCCCATACCCCGTAGGTGCCGTCCCCGTCGTTCGACGGTCGCACCGTGAACCGTCCAAGCATGGGACCACGGTAGCTCATCTTCGAACACATGTTCTACTCTTGGCCTCAACGGGAGGAACACGGGATGGGCTACAACAACCCTCCGGTCAAGTGGTCGGAGTTGGAGCGGCGGCTGTCGAACCGGTCGAGGCCGGGCAGCGACGGCGGTCGGCCTGCGGCTGGGGACGGGGGTGATTCGCCGGCGTGGTCGCAGCATCGCGGGCCGTACATCCCGGCTGAGGACGGTGAGCCGGCGGTTCAGCGGGCGGCGCGGCTGCGCGAGCAGGCGGTGCCGTACGCCGAGTTGCACGCGCACTCGACGTTCTCGTTCCTGGACGGTGCGTCGCAGCCGGAGCGGTTGGTGGAGACCGCGGCGGAGCTGGGGCTGCACGGGTTGGCGTTGACCGATCACGACGGGTTCTACGGGGCGGCGAGGTTCGCGGAGGCGGCGACGGCGTACGGCGTGCCGACGGTGTTCGGGGCGGAGTTGTCGCTGGATCTGTCGGGTCCACAGAACGGGGTCGCGGATCCGGAGGGGTCGCATCTGCTGGTGCTGGCGGACGGGCAGGACGGGTATCACCGGTTGTCGGGGGCGATCACGGCCGGGCAGTTGGCGGGTGGGGAGAAGGGCCGGCCGGTGTACGGCCTGGAGGAGCTGGCGGCGCGGGGCCGGGATCACTGGGTCGTGCTGACCGGCTGCCGGAAGGGGTTGGTGCGGCAGGCGTTGGAGGCCGGCGGTCATGCGCACGGTCCGGCAGCGGCTGCTGCGGAGCTGGATCGGCTCACAGCGCTGTTCGGGGCGGAGCGGGTGGTGGTCGAGTTGACCGATCACCAGTTGCCGACCGACTCGACCCGCAACCGGGTCCTCGCCGACCTGGCTGCCGCACGAGGGCTGGCGGTGGTGGCGACGAACAACGTGCACTACGCCGAGCCGCGCGACCACCGGTTGGCGTCGGCGCTGGCCGCCGTACGGGCTCGGCGGGATCTGGACGCGATGGATGGCTGGTTGCCGTCGGCCGGTACGGCGTTCGTGCGGTCGGGGGAGGAGATGCGGCAGCTGTTCCGGCGGTTCCCGGGTGCGGTGGAGTACTCGGTGCGGCTGGCCGAGCAGCTGGGGTTCGATCTGCGGCGGGCGAAGCCGAAGCTGCCGCTGCGCGATGTGCCGGAGGGGCATACGCCGATGAGCTGGCTGCGGCATCTCACCTTCGCGGGCGCTCGAGTGCGGTACGGCACACGGGATCAGCGGCCGGACGCCTACGCGCGGCTCGAGCGGGAGTTGGCGGTGATCGAGGAGAAGGGCTTCCCGGGGTACTTCCTGATCGTCTACGACATCTGCCGGTTCGCGCGGTCGAAGCGGATTCTCTACCAGGGCAGGGGATCGGCGGCGAACTCGGCGGTCTGCTACGCACTGGAGATCACCGCGGTCGACAGCATCTTGTACGGGTTGCCGTTCGAGCGGTTCCTGGCCTCGACCCGGGCCGAGGAGCCCGATATCGATGTGGATTTCGACTCGGACCGGCGCGAGGAAGTGATTCAGTACGTCTACGGCAAGTACGGGCGGGAGAACGCGGCGCAGGTCGCGAACGTGATCCAGTACCGGCCGAAGTCCGCCGTACGGGATGCTGCGAAGGCGCTGGGGTATTCGGTGGGGCAGCAGGACGCGTGGTCCAAGCACGTGGACGGTTGGTCGTCGGAGATCGAGGCGGGGGAGATGCCGGAGCGGGTCGTGAGTCTGGCGTCGGAGTTGCTGAAGTTCCCGCGGCACTTGGGGATTCACTCCGGTGGGATGGTGCTGACCGAGCAGCCGGTCGGGCAGGTGGTGCCGATCGAGCATGCCCGGATGGAGAAGCGGACCGTGCTGCAGTGGGACAAGGACGATTGCGCGTGGATGGGGCTGGTGAAGTTCGACCTGCTCGGGCTGGGGATGCTGGCCGCGTTGCAGTACTGCATGGATCTGGTCCGCGAGCACACCGGCGAGGACTGGTCGCTGCACACGATCCCGAAGGAAGAAGCCGGGGTTTACGACCAGCTGTGCCGGGCGGACTCGGTCGGGGTGTTCCAGGTCGAGTCGCGGGCGCAGATGGCGACGTTGCCTCGGTTGCTGCCGCGGCGGTTCTACGACCTGGTGTGTGAGATCGCGCTGATCCGGCCCGGGCCGATCCAGGGCGGCGCGGTGCATCCGTACATTCGGCGGCGGACGGGGGAGGAGGAGATCACCTACCTGCATCCGAAGCTGCAGCCCGTTCTCGAGCGGACGATGGGCGTGCCGCTGTTCCAGGAGCAGTTGATGCAGATGGCGATGGCCGTCGGCGACATCGACGGCGACGAGGCCGACCTGCTGCGCCGCGCGATGGGCTCCAAACGCGGGATCGAGAAGATCAGTTCGCTGAAGACCAAGCTGTACGCCGGGATGGCCGGCAACGGGATCACCGGGGAGTTGGCGGACGAGATCTACGACAAGATCGAGGCGTTCGCGAACTTCGGGTTCGCCGAGTCGCACTCGATCAGCTTCGGGCTGCTCGTCTACACCTCGACGTGGTTCCGGCTGCACTACCCGGCCGCGTTCCTGGCCGCGCTGCTGCGGGCGCAGCCGATGGGCTTCTATTCACCGCAGTCCCTGACCGCCGACGCTCGCCGGCACGGGGTCGAGGTCCGCCGGCCCGATATTCAGCGCTCCGGCGCCGACGCCGCCCTGGAGAACCTGGTCGACGGGCAGGAAATCACCGGCCCGACCGGAGATCCGGCCTGCCTGGTCGACCCGCAGCCCGTCGTCGGCGACTTCGACCCGCACGCGGATCCCGACACCACGCCGCACCGACGGGACGGCGCGTACGCCGTACGGCTGGGACTGGCCGAGGTGCGTCACGTGGGGACCAAGGACGCCGAGCGGATCGTTGCCGAGCGCAACTTCAATGGTCCGTACGCCTCGATGGCCGACCTGGTACGGCGTACCGGCATCACCGCCAAGCAGGTGGACGCGCTGGCGACGGCCGGTGCGTTCGAGTGTTTCGGGCTCGACCGGCGGCAGGCGATCTGGGAAGCCGGCGCCGCCGCCGAGGAACGCGCGGACCGGCTGCCGGGGATCACCGCGGCCGGGCCACCGCCGATGCTGCCGGGCATGTCGGAGGTCGAGACCGACATGGCCGATCTGTGGTCGACCAGCATCACTCCCACCAGCCACCCCGTCCAGCGGATCCGCGCCGACCTGCAGGCCGAGGGCATCCTGTCCGCCGCCGAGCTTCGTCAGGCCCGCGACGGCTCCCGGGTCCGAGTCGCCGGGGTCATCACCCACCGGCAGCGGCCGGCCACGGCGTCCGGCGTCACGTTCATGAACCTCGAGGACGAGACCGGGATGTCCAACATCGTCATCTCCGTCGGCGTCTGGAACGCCCACGCCAAGGTCGCGCGCGGCGCCGCCGCGGTGATCGTCCGCGGCCGCGTCCAGCGCACCGGGCAGGTCGTCAACCTCAACGCCGAACGCTTCGAGGTACTCCCGCTGGCCGCCAAGACCAAGTCCCGCGACTTTCGCTGACCGCAGTGGACAAGGCTCCGGCGGCGGTCGCCGAAGAAGACGTCCGTTACCCACGCGGCCGCGACCAGGCCGGTTCCTCGTGCTCGCTGTGCCGATTCCTGCCTTTGTCGGCTAGCGAGGATCCACGGTCTTCACCATGACGCAGTTCTTCAGTCCCTTCGGCCGGTCGTAGGTGAAACCGAGCCGCTCGTAGAGTCGGCGGGTTCCGTTGTAGAGGAACGACGACGACATCTTCTTGGTCTGGTCGGTCAGGTCGTGCGGGTAGCTCTCGACCAGCCCGCCGCCGGCCCGCGCGATCAGGTCGAGTGCGCCGGTGATCGCCAGTTCCGTCACCCCCTGCCGGCGGTGGCGCTTGTCGACGAAGACGCACGTGATGCGGTAGTCGGGATCCACGGTCTTGGTGGCGTCGTACTGCTTGAGGTGGTGGAGGGTGGGCAGCTCGGCCGGCGTGCCGTACTCGGCCCACGCGATGGCCTCGTCGCCGTCCATCACCAGGGCGGCGTGCGCCTTGCCCTGCTCGACGTAGGCCTTCTTCAGGGCTCGGTTCGCGTCCGCGCCCTGGCCGCGCTCGGGTCCGTCGGGGTGGAACCAGATGCACCAGCAACCCCCGAAGATGCCGTTGTGGCGCTGGACCAGCGCATCGAAGGCCGGCCAGGTCTCGGGGGTGAGAGGCGCGACGGTGTAGGACGACTCGGTGGCCATTCCACACCTTATCCCGCAGCGTTGGCGCGGCCGCAGCGAAGCCGAGGGCGTGAGGAAGCTCAGCCGTCCAAGCTGCCGGTCTCGTTGACGCGCCGGGCGACGGCGTGCAGCCGCTGGTTGCGGTCCTGCGAGTAGCGTTTCAGTACGGCGAACGCCTGCACCGCGTCGACGCCGTACCGCTCCATCAGCCGCCCGATCGCCTGCCCGACGTCCTTGCGGGAATCGAGGGCCTGGTGCAACGAATCCTCCGTCCGGGCCGACGCGATGGCGATCGAGGCGTGCAGGGCGAGGAGCCGGGCGGCCTCACGGTCGGCCTCGGTGAAGACGGCCGGTCGCGAGGAGATCAGGTTGAGGACCCCGCTCGTCGAGTGCGAGGTGAACAAGCGGATCGCCAACGCACTCCGGATCCCGCCGACGGCGGCTGTGGGCGCCCACTTCGGCCATCGAGTATCGGTGTCGGTGTCCTCGACGAGGACGTCGTCGTGGCCGCTGATGGCCAACAGGCTGGGACCTTCGCCGAGATCGATCTGCAGCTGGTCCGCGTCGGTGATCAGCTGGTCCGTCGCCGCGACCGTGCGCGGTCGTTTGCGATGCATCAGCATGACCGACGCGTGGTCGTAGTGCAGAGCCTCGACAGCGAACTGCAGGACACCCTCAACCGTCGCAAGGGTTCCGTCCTGGTTGTGCAAGGTCATGGCCAAGTCGTGGTAGCTGGCCTGGTCGGTCATCCGTGGTCTCCTCACCGCGGGGCAGGGACCTCCCAGGCGTGTGCAGCCGCCCGGAGGCTGGTATCAACTGGCGACGGCGTACAGGCTGGACGCCACGCCAGCTGAATCGCCGAGATGAAGTGCCGGGTCGAGGAGCCGGATGCAGGCGCCGGTGCGGTCCGCGAAGACCGCGTAACGGCCCAGTGGGCCGGGGGCCGGGGCGACCAGCCAGTCCAGCTCCGGGTGGGCCTCGAAGAACGCGTCGATGTCGCCGACGTCGTACACGCCGCCGGACCCGAGTGCTGCTTCGGCCGGGTCCCGGACCAGCACGATGGTCGCGGCACCGCCCGACGGGGCCAGCAGTGCGGTGTCGTCGTCGGGCCAGGCCACCGCCTCCAAGCCGATGCTGCGGTAGTAGTCGACGCTGGCGTCGAGGTGGTCGACCGGGCGGAGTTCGAACAACAGCTTCATTGCGTTCCCTCCTGGGTTTCTCGGGTTCGTGACGTACTGCTGGCTCGTCGTACGGCGTCCGTCTGTTCGCCGATCGCGAGGATCCGTTCGGCCAGACCGGGATGGCCGTGGGTGAGTTGCGATCCCGCGTCGGCGAGTGGCTCGAGCAGCGCTGCGGAGTCGTTGCTGCCCAGGGCGTCGTGGACCCGCTCGGCCGTCGCCTGGTCTGCCTCGGCGACCACCTGCCCCGCCAGGAGGCGGAGGTCGGCGGCGTGGTCCTTGGCCCACGACTCGACAGCGCGATCGCCGGCCCGCTGGGCCCGCGCCGCCTCCACCCGCTGTTCACCGTTCATCGAGGCGTCGGCGGTGTTGGGCTTGATCCGCAGGTACCTGCGTTCGGCCGCCTGCCTGCTGGCCACCCCGAGTGCGGGAGCCAGTTGCACCCAGCTGACCCCGTCCGCTCGCGCGGCGTCGATCAGCTGGGGCTCCCACTGGTTCAACCGGTCCCGCAGACTTCGCAACCGGGTCAACGCTTCCAGCACGCCGGCCGAGTCGGGTTCGTCCAGCCTGCCCAGTACGTCGGTGACGAAGGCGAGCGTCGCCGCGGCCTCCGCGGCCTGGCGCTCGGGATCGGTCGGGGTCATGGCACCTCACATCGGTGGTGGCCGCAGGCAAGCATGCGGGCGATCAGGCGTCGAGCTGCTTGGCTTCGGCCCCGGTCGCGTTGATCGAGATCTTGCGGGGCTTGGCCTGCGCGGCCACCGGGATCCTCAGTGTCAGTACGCCGTTGTCGTACGCCGCTTCGATCCGTTCCGCGTCGAGCATGTCGCCGAGGAACAGCTGCCGCGAGAACACCCCGAGCGGGCGTTCGGCGACCTGCATCTCCACTCCGTCGCCGACCGGCGCCGGACGCCGTTCGGCCTTGACCGTCAACACGTTCCGCTCGACGTCGAGATCGATCGCGTCCGCCGGTACGCCGGGCAGGTCGAAGACCACCACGTACTCGTCGCCGGACCGGTAGGCGTCCATCGGCATCGGGTTCGGCTTGGACCAGGTCCCCGGTGTCGAACCGCCGGTCATCAGCTGTGCCAGCCGGTCGAACTCACGGAACGGGTCGGTGCGCATCAACATGGTTCCACCTCCTGAGAGTCGTCATCATCGGGCGTCAACACGCACCACTTTTCTAACATGTCATCGGATGGATGACAAGTCTGTCGTCATCCATTCGACGACAACGGTCCCTACTGGGTGAAGGCCCGCGCGAACTCCTCGCTCGGTGGGATCTCGGTGATGACGTCGATCAGTACGCCGCTGGGGTCGGCGACGATGAAGTGGCGTTGGCCGAAGTCCTCGCTGCGGATGGCGAGCTTGGGCTCGAGGCCCTGCTCGACGACCAGGCGTTGCCACTCGGCGTCGACGTCGTCGACCTCGAAGTTGAGGATCAGGCCCTGGATCGGCCGGCCGTAGCCCTCGGGGATGGTCGGGTGGGTGGGGTCGAGCAGGGCGAGTTCGTACCCGGGGCGTTCGAGGCTGACGTACCAGTCGGCCTCGAAGGTGGTCTCGAAGCCGAACAGGCGGGTGTAGAAGTCGTGCGACTCGCGCAGGCGGGCGGTGGCGATGACGGGGTAGAAGCTGGACAGGTTCATGCTCACTCCTGGATTGACATACCGCGGGTATGTGAAACGGTAGGTGGCGTACCATCGGTATGTCAACGGCGATCGGGAGCGTGGATGGCGGGCGTCAGGGAGCAGCAGCGGGAGCGCACCAGGGCGGTGCTGCTGGAGGTGAGTCGGCGGCTGTTCGCGGCCCGCGGGTACGCCGCGGTCGGGCTGGCTGATCTGGTCAGCGAGGCCGGCGTCACCAAGGGAGCGCTGTACCACCACTTCGAGGGCGGTAAGACCGACCTCTTCCGGGCGGTGGTGGAGCAGGTGCACGAGGAGATCGGTACGACGGTCGCAGCGGCGGCCGATGCCGAGAGCGATCCCTGGGACCAACTGACGGCGGGCTGTCGCGCGTTTCTCGTCGCGGCCACCGACCCCGCCGTACGGCGGATCCTGTTGATCGACGGTCCCGCGGTGCTCGGCTGGCGCGAGTGGCGCGCGATCGACGACGCACAGTCGGCCAGTCACCTGGCCGAGTCGCTGGAACTGCTGGTCGAGACGGGCGTCATCCGTCCGCAACCGGTCGTGCCACTGGCCCGGCTGCTCTCCGGCGCGATGAACGAGGCCGCGCTGTGGCTCGCCGAAACCGACGATCCCCGTGCACTGGACGACGTTACGTCGGCCCTGTTCGGTCTCCTCGGCGCCCTACGGCCGTGACGATCGGCTGCTCGAGGTCGAGCCGGTGCGCATCGGTGCACACGGCAACGATCTCGACGGGCTCGCCGCAGCCGTTGTGATCGCCTGCGCCGGTGGACAGTGGCGGGGTGCTCGACGGTGAGGTCGCCGGTGAAGCGCAGGTACGCGCCGTCGAAGCCGACCAGGCCGGCGGCGAGCTTCCGCCAGCCGGTCGTCTGCTCGGCGAAGGTGTTCGCCACCAGGTCGCGGCGGCGGGTGCAGGTGACGACGTACCGGTCGTTGCCGTCGTCGTAGGTGTACTGCAGCGTCGCGGCCGCACCCCCGCTGAGCGAACGAGTCGCCCCCATGATGCAGTCCTCGATTCTCTCGATGTCACCGCCTAAGACCGAGCAGCCCACCCGATCGTGAGGTCTGCCTGGGGGAGTTCCGGGGTGTCAGAGATCGACGCGTACGACGGCCCGGCGCGTGCCCGGGCGACTGACCACGGCGTACCCGGCGGTGGTGAACATGGCGAGCGTGCCGACCGAGCCGCCGTCGATCAGGTCGGGGTACCCCTCGACAGCGCGAGCGCCACGCGTGCGGGCGAAGTCGACGGTCGCGCGGGCCAGCGCGCGACCGATCCCGCGGCGCCGATAGCCGGCGCGGGTGACGAAGCAGGTCACCGCCCAGACCGTGGGGTCGGTCTTGTCCTCGGTGCGCCCGAGCCAGGGGACCCGGAAGTCGCGCAGCAGCCGCGGGTGATCGGCCCGCGGTGCGACCGCGCACCAGCCGACGGGCTCGCCGTCCAGGTACGCGATCAGCCCACTGGTCCGCTCGGCCTGGGGATTGCCGCAACCCGTCTGATCGCGAAGCCGCGCGGCGAGCTCCTCGGGCCCCTCGGAGGCCCAGCTCTCCTTCGGCAGCATGCGAAACCGCTGGCACGAACACCGCGCCGGGTCACCCGCGCCGAAGACCGCGTCGAGGTCGTCCGAAGTCGCCTGGTTGGCCGGCACGATCGTCAGCTGCTCGTCGGTGATGGGCTCCCGAGAGCCGGCCGGGCGAGGGACCGGGGTCCGCTTGGCCTGAGGCCTCGGCTGCTTGCGCGGCGGCGGGGCGAAGGCGAGCTGCACCTCCACAGCGTCGCCCGCATCCAGTCCCGCCGGCTTGCGCACCGCGTCCTTCAGCGGAAGCCAGTACCCGCCGTCCTTGGACCACAACGACGTCGTCCACTCGGTACTCCCGAGCCGAGCCCGGATCGGCAACATCCCCCAACTGTTCGCGCCGGCTGCCGAGGCCGCGGCCCGCAACGCCGCACTCTGCTCCTCGGGAACTGGAACGAAGTAGTACGGCGCCGGCCCACGCCACTCCACGATCTCCCCGCTGAACTCCTGGTCCATCTCCGAAGCCTAGGCCCGAACCAGGACGCATCGCGTCCGGATCAATCAGATGAATGTTGTATACGTCAGGTGTTGTCATCGTCACCGAGCGGATCTAGCGTGGCTGCGGTCCTGGTCCCGAGAGTGACGGAGTGACGCGTGGTCGACGTACAGAACGACGGAGTCAGCCGGCGCCGGGTGCTGGGCGGTGCGGCCGTCGGAGCCGTGGCGCTCGGACTGCCGGCCGGTACGGCGTACGCCGGAACCGAGGCCTCCCGCTGGCAGGACCAAGCGCGCCGGATCCGGATCACCCGGGACGACTGGGGTGTCGGGCACGTCGTCGGGAAGACCGATGCGGACGCCGTGTTCGGGATGATGTACGCCCAGGCCGAGGACGACTTCAACCGGATCGAGAACAACTACCTGATCAGCCTCGGCCGGCTCGCCGAGGCGCAGGGGGAGAGCGCGATCTGGCAGGACCTGCGACAGCGGCTGTTCGTCGACCACGAAGGGCTGAAACGCGACTACGCGAAGAGCCCGGCCTGGTTGCGGACCTTGATGCGCGCCTGGGCCGACGGCCTGAACTACTTCCTCGCGACCCACCCCGACGTCCACCCGCGGGTGATCACGCGCTTCGAGCCGTGGATGGCGCTCAGCTTCTCCGAGGGCAGCATCGGCGGTGACATCGAGCGGGTGCCGCTCACCCAGCTCGAGGCGTTCTACGGTCAACGCGACGTACCGATGACCGACGACGAGCTCGGGTTGTTGTTCAAGGAACCCAAGGGCTCGAACGGGATGGCGATCGCCCCGAGTCACACGCGGGACGGCCGCGCGCTGCTGCTGATCAACCCGCACACGAGCTTCTTCTTCCGCGCCGAGCAGCACGTGACCAGCGGCGAAGGGCTCAACGCGTACGGCGCGGCGACGTGGGGGCAGTTCTTCATCTACCAGGGCTTCAACGTGAACGCCGGCTGGATGCACACCTCCAGCGGCGTCGACAACGTCGACGAGTTCGCGGAGACGATCGTGACCGGGGCCGACGGCAACCATTCCTACCGGTACGGCGGTGCGTTGCGCCCGGTGACCAGCAAGCGGATCACCCTGTCGTACAAGACGCCGGACGGCCGTACGGCGCAGCGCGCCTTCACGACGTACGCCACGCACCACGGCCCGATCGTGCGCGAGGCGGACGGGAAGTGGATCGCGTTCGCGCTGATGAACCGGCCGGTCGAGGCGTTGCAGCAGAGCTTCCTGCGGACGAAGGCGCGCGACTACCGGGAGTTCATCGACGTCGCCGGCTTCAAGGCGAACAGCTCGAACAACACGTTGTTCGCCGACTCGCGCGGGAACACCGCGTTCCTGATGCCGCAGTTCATGCCGGTGCGCAACGACCGCTTCGACTACCGCAAGCCGGTCGACGGCAGCGATCCGGCGACCGACTGGCAGGGCGAGCACAGCCTGCGCAGCCTGCCGCAGGTGGTGAACCCGAAGAACGGCTGGGCGTTCAACTCGAACAACTGGCCGTGGACGGCCGCCGGAGCCGACAGCCCGAAGGCTGCCGACTTCCCGAAGTACTTCGACCAGGCGGGGGAGAACCCGCGCGGCCCGCAGGCGATCCGCGTGCTGAGCAGGGAACGTCACTTCACGCCGGAGAAGCTGATCGACGCGGCCTTCGACCCGTACCTGACGGCCTTCGCCCGGCTGATCCCGGGCCTGGTCGCGGCGTGGGACAAGCTGCCCGATCGGCAGGCGCAGAAGACCAAGCTCGCCGGTCCCATCCGGCTCCTCCGCCGCTGGAACCACCGGTGGAGTGCCGACTCGACCGCGACATCCCTGGCCGTGTTCTGGGGTGAAGCCCTGTGGGCGCCGCTGGCCCAGGCGGCCAAGGACGCCGGGATGTCGATGTGGGACTACCTCGCCGAGCGAGCCACCGATCCGCAACGCCTGACCGCGCTCGAAGAGGCCCAGCTGCGCCTCACCCAGGACTTCGGCAGCTGGCAGGTCCCGTGGGGCCGGATCAACCGCTTCCAGCGCAACGACGGCGCGATCGTCCAGACCTTCGACGACTCCAAGCCGAGCGACCCGGTGCCGTTCACGTCGGCGCAGTGGGGCTCACTGGCGTCGTTCGGCGCCAAACGCTACCCAGGAACGAAGCGCTACTACGGCACGAGCGGCAACAGCTTCGTCGCGGTCGTCGAGTTCGGCCCCAAGCTCCGCGCCTGGGCAGTGACCGCCGGCGGCGTCAGCGGCGACCCCGACTCCGAGCACTTCGACGACCAGGTCAAACGCTACGCCGGCGGCAATCTCCGCCGCGTCTACTTCTACCCCGAAGACCTCAGGGGCCACGTGGAAAGCACGTACCACCCCTAACTGTCAGGCATCGCCGCGGGTCTTGGACTGGTAGTGGCGGCGGGCCTTCATGCGGTTGCCGCAGGACGCCATTGAGCACCAGCGGGCGGTGTTCGCCTTGCTGCGGTCGAGCAGGAACAGTTGGCACTCGGGGTTCTCGCACGGGCGGAGGCGACCAGGTTTGGTCGCCTTCAGCTCGTTCCAGGCCAGGACGGCGCGGATCGCCGTACGGTGTGCTGCTGGTGCTTCGAGGGTCCAGGTGATGCCGTCGGTGGTCATCGACGGGACCTGGCGGACGTCGCGCAGGAACGGGGTCAGGGCGCTCGGCGGCTCGTCACCTCGTACGACGTCCTGCAGGGCGGAACGCACCGACCTCAAGGCCTGCCGGCCGTCCCGGCTCGAGGTTTCGGGCCAGGCCTCGGTCTGCTCGAGCAGGTCCTGCTCGACGCCCGCGATCAAGGGCGTGCTGTTCAGCAGGTCCAGCAGCAGGTGCTCGTCCGTCGTCATCTTCTAACTCCCTTCGGCACGTTGACAGGTTAGCAGGTCGGCTGCTTTCATCTAACCATCAAAGTCAATCAAGGGAGTTAGTGATGACGATCGTGCACCACCGGTACCTCGAGGTCGACGGCCGGCGGCTCTTCTATCGCGAGGCCGGGCCGCAGGACGCGCCCGCGATCGTGCTGCTGCACGGGTTCCCGACGAGCTCGTACATGTTCCGCGACCTAATCCCGCGGCTGGCCGGCGAGTACCGGGTGGTCGCGCCGGACCTGCTCGGCTTCGGGCTGTCCGACTCGCCCTCGGTCGACGACTTCGACTACACCTTCGACGCGCTGGCGGAGCTGACTGACGGTCTGCTGCAGGCGATCGGCATCGACAAGTACGCGATCTACGTGCAGGACTACGGCGCCCCGATCGGCTGGCGGCTCGCGCTGAAGGAGTCCGCGCCGGTCACCGCGATCGTGACCCAGAACGGCAACGGGTACGACGCCGGCTTCGTCGAGGGCTTCTGGCAGGTCGTCTGGGACTACCAGCAGGAGCAGAACGAGAAGACCGAGACGGCGATCCGCTGGGCGCTGACCTTGGACGGGATCAAGTGGCAGTACCTCGCCGGCGTGGCCGACGAGACCGTGGTCAGTCCTGACACATGGCATCACGACCTGCAGAAGATGTCGCGGCCGGGCAACGACCTCGTGCAGCTGAAGCTGTTCCGCGACTACGCGACCAACCCGGCGCTGTACCCGAAGCTGCACGAGTTCCTGAAGGCGTCGCAGACCCCGGTCCTCGCCGTGTGGGGCAAGAACGACCCGATCTTCGCGGTGGCCGGCGCGGAGGCGTTCGCGACCGACGTACAGGACACGGAGATCCACCTGCTCGACGGCGGCCACTTCCTCCTGGAGAGCCACCTCGACGAGGTCAGCGAGCTGATCAGCAAGTTCTTGGACCGGCGTCTGTAACTACTGGGCGTCGTTCAGATAAGCCAGTACGGCGAGCACGCGGCGGTTGGTGGTGTCGTCGTCGAAGAGGCCGAGCTTGGTGAACAGCGACGTGGTGTGCTTGCTGATCGCGCTCTCGCTGAGGAAGAGCCGGCCCGCGATCGCCTGGTTGGACAGGCCTTCGGCCATCAGGGCGAGGACGTCGTGCTCGCGTTCGGTGATCCGGTCCAGCCGCCGCGTCGCCGAACCGCTGGACAGCAGCTTCGCGATCACGGCCGGGTCCATCGCCGTACCGCCGGCGGCGACGCGTTCGAGGGCGTCGATGAACTGGTCGGCCTCGAAGACGCTCTCCTTGAGCAGGTAGCCGATGCCGCCGGTGCCGTCGGCCAGGAGTTCGCGGGCGTACAGCTGCTCGACGTGCTGGGACAGGATGAGGACCGGCAGTCCAGGGATCTCGCGCCGCGCGGCGAGCGCGGCGCGCAGGCCCTCGTCGGACTGAGTCGGAGGCATCCGTACGTCGATCACGGCGACATCCGGTCGCAGCGTGAGCAGCGCTTCGAGGGTCTCCGGTCCGGTGGACGCGGTCGCGACGACCTGGTGACCGTACGCCTCGATCAGGCGGACGAGACCGTCGCGTAGCAGGTACAGATCTTCGGCTACGAGGATTCGCATGGCACCGTCATCTTCACACGGGTCGGTCCACCGATCGGACTGGTCAGGGTGAGCGTGCCGTCGAAGGCAGCGAGCCGGCGTTGCAGTCCTTCGAGTCCACCACCACGCCGTACGGCGGCTCCGCCGTGACCGTTGTCCTCGACAACGATGTTCAAGGCGCCGCCGACCACCTCGAGTGAGATCAAGGCGGCGGCCGCCGAGGAGTGCCGGATCGCGTTGGTGACCAGCTCGACGATCGCGAAGTAGGCCGCGGACTCGATCGGCGGTTCCACCGTCAGCGGTTCGGCGTCGACGGTGATCTCGAGCGGGCTGTCCAGCGCGAGGGCGCGGACGGCGTCGACGAGTCCGCGTTCGTTCAGCACGGGCGGGTTGATGCCTTGGACAAGTTCGCGCAGCTCGGTCAGCGAGGTCGCGGCACCGGCCCGGGCTTCTTGCAGCAAAGCCTTGGCCTGTTGGGGATCGGTGTCCATCAGCTTCTCGGCGGTCGCCAGTGAGAGGCCGAGGGCAACCAGCCGGGCCTGGGCTCCGTCGTGCAGGTCGCGCTCGATCCGCCGGATCTCCGCGGCCTGCGCGATCGTCGTGTCCGCCCGCTGCGCGGTCAGTTCGGACACGCGATCCGCCAGCGAGGTCACGGGCGGCGGACGCAGGAACCGTACGGCGACCGGCTCGAGCAGCCTCCACCCGTACGGCGAGCTGCCGATCCCGACCAACAGCCCGGCAACACCCACGACGTACGACGAAGTCGCAAACCCCAGCGCGGCAAGGGCGATCCCGACCAGCGGAACCATCGCGGCGACGCCCGCCGTCAGCGCAACGAGCTCCGCGAACCGGAGGTCGCGCCAGGTCGCGGGATCGCGGAGCTTGTGCCGCCACTCCTGCTCCTCGCGCGCCTGCTTGGCGGTCTTCGCGTAGGTGTACCCGTTCCACCAGAAGCCGGTGGACAGCTGCGTCACCGGCGGCGGCTCCCGGTACCCGGGCGCGATCACCGTGCCGGTCCAGCGACGGACCAGCGAGCGGACCCAGCGGGCGACCGGCCGTGACAACCCGAGGGTCCCGACAGCCGGTAGGACGAAGAGAGGGATCCAGGTCCATGGGTTCTCGGACCACAGCACGGCAACGACCACGGCCGCCGCCCACAGCGCCGGCACGAGCATCGTCACCGCCGCCACCGCGCACGAACGCCAGAACCCCACGCCGACACCGGCCACCCAACGCATCATCGTTTCCATGCTCCCACCGTGCACCCGCCGGCGCCCGGAACAGAGCGGTTCAGACCAGAAGTGGGTCCAGCCCCACCAGGTCGTGGGTCCAGCCCCAGCCGGAGTCGGCTATCTCACATCGTGGAGTGGGATGGGCCACAGCCACCAGGCCCCGCGAAGACCTCGGCGGCGGCGAAAGCCCTGCTGGTAACACGATTCGGCCCGCGACGCAGCCGTTCGGCGGGTCCTGGCCAAGGCCTGTTCGCGCCGGATGGTTTAGGTTAGCCTCGCCTAACACAACGCCGATGTTGGCTGCCCTCGATCGAGGGCGCCACATCGGCGTCGCCGTGACATTCCGTGGTGGAGACGAACGTTCGAGGGAGAGGCCGGCATGGTCGGGTTGGATACGGAGCTGGGAGACGACACGTTCGACCTTCTCGGGGTGGGCTTCGGCCCTTCCAACCTCGCGTTGGCGATCGCGGCGCAGGAGCTGGGGGCGGCGCCACGCCGCGTCTTCCTGGAGCGGCAGCGCGGGTTCGGGTGGCACCGCGGGATGCTGATCGAGGACGCGACCATGCAGGTCTCGTTCCTGAAGGACCTGGTGACGCTGCGCAACCCGGCCAGCGACTTCACGTTCCTGACCTACCTGCACAGCAAGGGCCGGCTGGTCGACTTCATCAACCACAAGACGCTGTTCCCGCTGCGCGTCGAGTTCCACGACTACCTGGAGTGGGCGGCCGGGAAGGTCGCCGACGTCGTCCGGTACGACCGTGACGTGGTCGGCGTCCAGCCCGTCGAGCTCGACGGTGTGGTCGAGGCCTTCGACGTCACTTCCGCGTCGGCCGACGGCTCGGTCTCCGAGGTGCACCGGACCCGGAACGTCATCCTCGGCGTCGGGCTCAGCCCGTACCTGCCCGACGGCATCAGCCTGTCCGACCACGTCTGGCACAACCGCGACCTGCTCAACCGGGTCGGTGAGCTCGAAGGGCGCCGGCCGCGACGCTTCGTGGTCGTCGGCGCCGGTCAGAGCGCTGCCGAGGTGACCGCGTTCCTGCACGAGAGCTTCCCGGAGTCCGAGGTCTGCGCGGTCTTCTCGCGGTACGGGTACAGCCCGGCCGACGACAGCCCGTTCGCCAACCGGGTCTTCGACCCGAACGCGGTGGACGAGTTCTACTCCGCGCCGGAGGACGTCCGGGAGATGGTGCTCGGCTACCACAGCAACACCAACTACTCCGTCGTCGACTCCGAGCTGATCAACGACCTGTACGCCAAGCTGTACCGCGAGCAGGTCCTGAACCGGCAGCGGCTGCGGTTCTTCAACGTCTCCCGCGTCGCCGACCTGACCGAGGCCGACGACCGCGCGACCGTCACGATCGAGTCGCTCAGCACCGGCGAGAAGACCCGCCTGGACGCCGACGTCGTCGTCTACTGCACCGGCTACCGTCCTGCCGACCCGGCGACGCTGCTCGGCCCGCTGGCCGAGCACTGCCGTCGCGACCCGTCGGGCCGCGTCCGGATCGGCCGCGACCACCGGGTGGTCACCACCGAGCAGGTCCGGGCCGGGATCTACCTGCAGGGCGGCGGCACCGAGCACAGCCACGGGCTCAGCTCGTCGCTGCTGTCGACGACCGCCGTACGGGCCGGGGAGATTCTCGAGTCGCTCACGCGCAGAGTCCCCGCCTCGGTCTGACCCTCCCCAGCTCGCTCTCGAAACAGAGGTGTAGTCCGCCATGCTCGCCACCTGGCCCGCGCTCTTCGCCCAGCACGTCCGCTGCACTCCCGACGCGGTCGCGGTGGTGTTCGAGGACACTTCACTGACGTACGCCGAACTGGACCGCGCGGCGGACCGGCTGGCCAGGGTCCTGGTGGCCCAGGGCGCCGGTCTGGAGCAGGTGGTCGGGCTGGCGCTGCCGCGGTCGATCGCGCTGATCGTCGCCGAGGTCGCGGTGCTGAAGAGCGGTGCGGCGTACCTGCCGCTGGACGTCGACTACCCGGCCGAGCGGGTCGCGTACATGCTCGGCGACGCGCGGCCGACCTGCCTGGTGACGACGGCCGAGCTGGCCGAGCGGCTGCCGGACGAGCCGGTGGTACCGCGGATCCTGCTGGACGAGGACACGTACTCCGTGGAAGGGCCGTCGTACGACGGTGAGCTGCCCGAGGTCGAGGTCAACAACGCGGCGTACGTGATCTACACGTCGGGGTCGAGCGGGCGGCCGAAGGGCGTCGTCCTGTCGCACACCGGCGTGGCCAAGCTGGTCGCGACGGGTCACGAACGGTTCCGGCTGACGCCGGCGGACCGGGTGCTGCAGTTCGCGTCGCCGAGTTTCGACGTCGCGTTCTTCGACCTGTGCCTGGCGCTGCTGATCGGCGGCCGGCTCGTGATGGTGCCGTCCGACCTGCGGCTGCCCGGTCCGGAACTGACCGAGTACGCCGCGCGCCAGGGCGCGACGTTCATGATCCTGCCGCCGGCGCTGCTCGCCACGCTGCCGGAGGACCTCGCGCTGCCCGCTGGTGCGACGCTGCTCGCCGGGACCGAGCGGGTCTCGCCCGAACTGGTCGCGCGGTACGGCCGCGACCGGCGGATGTTCAACGCGTACGGGCCGACCGAGGCGACCGTCAACTCGACACTGGGGGAGTCGCACCCCGATCGCCTGCGCGGTCCGGTGGTCCCGATCGGGATCGCGGATCCGATGACGACGGCGTACGTCGTCGACGCAGCGATGCGGCCCGTCGCGCAGGGCGAATCGGGCGAGCTCTATCTCGGTGGGGCGGGTCTGGCGCGTGGGTACCTGGGTCGACCTTCGTTGACGGCCGAGCGGTTCGTCGCCGACCCGTTCGGGGTCGAGGGCGGGCGGCTCTACCGGACCGGTGATCTGGTGCGGACCAACGAGGACGGCGATCTGGAGTTCCTCGGGCGGGTCGACGACCAGGTCAAGATTCGCGGCTACCGGATCGAGCCGGGGGAGATCGAGTCGGTGCTGGCCGCGCACTCCGAGGTGCGGCAGGTCGCGGTGGTCGCGCGCGCCGACGGGGACGACGAGCAGCGACGGCTCGTCGCGTACGTCGTACCGGGTGCTTCGGACGAGCCGCCGGCGGCACGCGTCGACGAGTGGAAGCAGCTGCACGAACTGCTCTACACCGCGGCGGATCAGGCCGAGGAGGGGTTCACCGGGTGGAACAGCAGCTACGACGGCAGCCCGATTCCGCTTCCGCAGATGAAGGCGTGGCGCGATGCGACCGTACGGCGGATCCGCGCGCTGCGACCGAAGCGGGTGCTGGAGATCGGTGCTGGTAGCGGGCTCATCCTGACCCAGCTGGCGCCGCACTGCGAGTCGTACGTCGCGACGGATCTGTCCGAGAAGGCGATCGATGCGCTGCGGGTGAAGGTTGCGGACCTGGGGTTGGCGGAGAAGGTCGAACTGCACGCGCAGCCGGCGGACGACTTCACCGGCTTGCCGGAGGGGACGTTCGACACGGTCGTCGTGAACTCGGTCGTGCAGTACTTCCCGAGCGCGGACTACCTGACCGCCGTACTGCGCGGTGCGCTGGAGCGGCTCGCACCAGGTGGCGTGATCTTCGTCGGAGATGTGCGGAACCTGCGGCTACTGCGCGCGCTGCGGGCGGCGATCGAGGCGGGCAAGCACGGGCGGACGCCGGATCAGCTGCGGCAGATCGTCGACGCGGCGATCGAGCGTGAGGGCGAGCTGCTGCTGGATCCGGACTACTTCCCGGCGGTCGCGCGCGAGCTCGGGCGGGTCACGTCGGTGGACGTTCGGGTGAAGGAAGCGGACTACCACAACGAGCTGACGCGATACCGGTACGACGTGGTGCTGCGCACCGGGCCGGTCGCGGTCGAGGACCCGGTCGCCGAGCTGACGTGGGGCGAGGACGTTCAGACGCTGGAGGACCTGGAGACGTGGCTCGCGGGCAACGTGCCGTGCGGTTCGCTCGGGAGCGTGAGCGCGGTGCGGGTCTGTGGAGTACCGAACTCGCGGCTGGCGGCTGATCTCTACAAGCTGCGGCAGATCGACGGCGGGGGCTGGGTCGCGCCGGGAGTTGATCCGGCGGATGCGGCCGCGGTCGCGAGCAAGCTCGGGTACGAGCTGGCGGTGACGTGGTCGGCGGCCGGTCAGGAGGGCGAACTCGATCTGCTGTTCGTCGACGGCGAGCTGCCGGCGCAGGCCTATCGGCCGGGGCCGCTGCGGAACCCGGCGGCGCTGGCGAACGAGCCGGCCGGCGTACAGGACGCTGCGGGGTTGATGCGGGCGTTGCGGGGTTATGTCGCGGACAAGCTGCCGGCGTTCATGGTGCCGGCGGCGTTCGTTGCCGTGGACCACCTTCCGGTGAACGGCGCGGGCAAGCTCGACCGGGCCGCGCTGCCGGTGCCGAACTACGCCGGTCTGTCGACCGGGCATGCGCCGAACACGCCGCGGGAGAAGGTGCTGTGCGCGGTCGCGGCCGAGGTGCTCGGGCTGGAGACGGTCGGGGTCGACGACGACTTCTTCGCGCTCGGTGGGGACAGCGTCTCGTCGATCGGGTTCGTCGTACGGGCTCGGGCTGCTGGGTTGATGTTCTCGACGCGGCAGGTGTTCGAGCGGCGGACAGTCGAGGCGCTTGCGGTGGTGGCGGTGGAGGCGGTCGAGGTCGGGGAGTCGGCCGGGGCGATGAGCCTGGTCGCGCTGGATGACGACGAGATGGCGGAGTTCGAAGCCGAATGGGGACGTTCGTGAGTGCAGGGTCCGGCCTGGAGGACGTACTACCGCTGTCGCCGTTGCAGGAGGGGCTGTACTTCCTGACGTTGCTGCGCGACGGGGGGCCTGATTTCTACACGTCGCAGTTCGTGTTCGAGCTGCGGGGTGAGGTTGATGCTGCTCGGTTGCGTCGCGCCGCGCAGGGGTTGCTGGATCGGCATCCGCATCTGCGGTCGGCCTTTCGGCAGCGGAAGACCGGCGGGGTCGTGGCGTTGGTGCCGAAGGCGGTGGAGCTGCCTTGGCGTGAGGTTTCGCTGACCGACTCGGCGTTGACCGCGGTGATCGACGCGGATCGGGCGGCGTCGTTCGATCCGGGGCAGCCGCCGATGATGCGGGGGCTGTTGGTGCGGCTGCCCGATCGCGTGGTTTTTGTGCTGACGCATCACCACCTGTTGCTCGACGGGTGGTCGGTGCCGCTCGTCGTACGGGAGTTCTACGCGCTGTACGCCGGGCGCTCGTTGCCGCCGGCGATGCCGTACCGGGATTACCTGGCCTGGTTGGGTAAACAGGACGTTGCAGCTGCGAAGGTCGCTTGGTCGGAGGCGCTGGAGGGGTTCGAGGAGCCGACTCTGGTGGGCGTCCCGCAGGAGGGTCCCAGTGCGCCTGTTCAGTTGACTCGACGGCTCGATGCTGCGACGACTCGGCGGTTGGACGACGCGGCGAAGGCTGGTGGGTGGACGCCGAGTCTCGCCGTCCAGGCTGCTTGGGGGATGGTGCTCGCGCGGCAGACCGGGCGGCAGGATGTGGTTTTCGGTACGACGGTGTCCGGGCGGCCGCCGGAGCTGGCGGGCGTTTTCGAGGCGGTCGGGTTGTTCATCAACACGGTTCCGGTGCGGGTTCGGCTGGATCCGGCCGAGAGCGTTCGGCAGTTGCTGCGGCGGTTGCGGAGTGAGCAGACTCGGTTGCTCGACCACCATCACCTGAGCCTGGCGGAGATCGGCGCTGCCGACTTCTCCGACACGGTGACCGTGTTCGAGAACTGGCCTGAGGACGGGACCGACGCTGCCGCTGAGGCGGGGCTGCAGGTGGACTCGTTCGAGATCCGGTCGGTGACGCACTACCCGATCTACCTTGCGGCGACGCCTGGTTCGGAGCTGGAGTTGCGGCTTCACCATCGGCCGGATCGGGTCGATGCGGCGACTGCTGCTGACCTGCTCGACCGGTTGGTCCGGGTGCTGGAGATCTTCGCTGACGAGCCCGGGCGTCGGTTGGCGACGATCGACGGGTTGGGCGCTGATGAGCGTTCTGAGCTGCTTCATGGGTTCAACGCGACCGCGCGTCAGGTCGCGCCGACGAGCTTGGACGCGTTGTTCGACGAGCAGGTCCGGCGTACGCCGGACGCTCCAGCGGTGGTGCTGGATTCGGTTGAACTGACCTACGCCGAGCTGGACGCGCGGGTGAACCGTCTTGCCCACGCGCTGCTGCAGCGAGGGATCGGGCCCGGATCGGTCGTCGGGGTGGTGCTGCCGCGGTCGTTCGAGTTGGTGGTTTCGCTGTACGCGATTCATCGGGCGGGGGCTGCTTACCTGCCGCTCAATGGGGAGTATCCGGTTGATCGGCTGGAGTTCATGCTGCGCGACGCGGGGGCGTCGCTGGTGGTGCGGCTGGGGGATCAGTTGCTTCCGGCAACTGAGGTTGAGGAATTGGTGGTCGACGGCGCCGAGTTGGTGGCTGAGCTGGCGTCGTACGAGGGCGTTGTCGAGCGGCGGACGACGCCGGCGCATCCGGCGTACGTGATCTACACGTCGGGGTCGACCGGGCGGCCCAAGGGGGTGCTGGTGCCGCATGCCGGTGTGGTCAACCGGCTGGCGTGGATGCAGGGGACGCAGCCGTACGGGCCGGGGGATCGGGTGTTGCAGAAGACGCCGGTCACCTTTGATGTCTCGGTGCCGGAGTTGTTCGGGCCGTTGGCTTGTGGGGCGACTTTGGTGCTGGCCCGGCCGGGTGGGCATCGGGAGCCGGAGTACCTGACGTCGCTGATCGTGCGCGAGGGGATCACTTCGGCGCACTTCGTGCCGTCGATGCTGGCTGTGTTCTTGGATGAGCCGGGGGCTGCGTTGTGTGGTGGGCTCTCGCGGGTGGTTTGCAGTGGGGAGGCGCTGCCGGGGGAGCTTGCGGAGCGTTTTCACCGGGTGCTGCCGGGGGTGCGGCTCGACAATCTGTACGGGCCGACTGAGGCGTCGGTGGAGATCACCGGGCATCACTCGTTGCCTGGGGCTACTGGTGGTTCTTCGGTGCCGATCGGTGGGCCGACGTGGAACAGCCAGGTGTATGTGCTGGACGCGGCGTTGCTGCCGGTGCCGGTGGGGGTGGCGGGAGAGCTCTATCTGGCGGGGGCTCAGTTGGCGTACGGGTACTTGGGTCGGTTTGGGCTGACGGCTGAGCGGTTTGTTGCCAGTCCGTTCGGGGCGCCGGGTGCGCGGATGTATCGCACGGGTGATCTGGTGCGGTGGACTGGTGACGGCTCGCTGGAGTTTGTCGGGCGCGTGGACGATCAGGTGAAGCTGCGTGGGTTCCGAATCGAACTGGACGAGATCACGGCGGCGATCCTGCGGGATCCGGCGGTGTCTCAGGCGGTGACGATCCTGCGGGACGAGCAGTTGGTGGCGTATGTGGTGGCTAGCTCTGGGCCGGCCGCCGCTGTTCCGCCGGGTGACGTGGCTGGAACGTCCCGCCGCGGCCGGCAGGAAGAGCGTGGGGAGGGCCTGGGCCTGGATCTCCCGGGGCTGAGGAGCCGGTTGCTGGCGACCTTGCCGGAGTACATGGTTCCTGCGGTGGTTGTGCCGGTGGGTGCTATTCCGGTGACTGCCAACGGGAAGTTGGATCGGGCGGCTTTGCCGGTGCCGGATCTTGCTGGGCGGGTTGGGGCGGCGACGCCGCGGACCTCGACCGAGCGGTGGGTTGCCGAGCTGCTGGCTGAGCTGCTGGGAGTGGAGCGGGTCGGGGTTGAGGACGATGTGTTCGGGCTGGGGGTCAACTCGCTGACGGTGATGCGGTTGGCGGCTCGGGCTCGGGCTTCGCAGGGGGTGGACATCGCGTTGGGTGCGGTGTTCGAGCAGCGGACGGTGGCGCGGCTGGCGGCCTGGTTGGATGCGCAGAGCGCTCCGGAGGTGGGGCCTCGGCTGGTGGCGGTGGAGCGGCCGGAGCGGTTGGAGTTGTCGGCTTCGCAGCGGCGGATGTGGATCCATCGTCGGCTCAACCCGGACGACCCGGCGTACTTGGTGCCGTTGGCGTGGGAGATCGAGGGGGAGCTCGACACCGAGGCCCTGAGGTTGGCGCTGCGTGACGTGGTGGGGCGGCACGAGGTGCTGCGGACGGTGTACCCGGATCACGACGGGACGCCGTACCAGCGAATCCTCGAGACGGCCGAGCCGGTGCTGGTGGTCGACGACGGTGACGACGTCGACGCGGCGGCGCGCGTGGGATTCGACCTGACGGTTGACGTGCCGGTGCGCGCGCACGTCTTCCGGCGATCCGTGCTGCTGCTGGTGATTCACCACATTGCGTACGACGAGTGGTCGATCGATCCGCTGCTCGCGGATCTGCGGGATGCGTACGCCGCGCGGCTGCGGAGAGAGGCGCCGGCGTGGGAGCCGCTGCCGTTGCAGTACGCCGACTTCGCGCTCTGGCAGGCGGCGCGGATCGACGCGGTGGCTGCGCAGCAGTCGTCGTACTGGCGTGAGCAGCTGGCTGGGATGCCCGAGGAGCTTGTCTTGCCGGTCGATCGGCCGCGGCCGACGGTCGCGTCGATGGAAGGTGGATCGGTCCCGATCGCGCTGGATGCCGAGCTGACCGAGCGGCTGCGGGGACTGGCTCAGCAGCATGGCGTCAGCATGTTCATGCTCGCGCATGCGGCGGTTGCGGCGTTGCTCAGCCGGCTCGGTGCGGGGACGGATCTGCCGCTCGGTACGCCGGTGGCTGGTCGGGCCGATGCGGCTTGTGATGATCTGGTCGGGTTCTTCCTGAACACGGTGGTCCTGCGTACGGATACGTCGGGGGACCCGTCGTTCGCGGAGCTGCTGGATCGCGTCCGGCGACTGGACCTGGCGGCGTTCGAGAACAGCGACCTGCCGTTCGAGCGGGTGGTCGAGGCGATGGCGCCGGAGCGTTCGGCGGCGCGCAATCCGCTGTTCGACGTGATGGTGGTGTACATCGCGGCGGTCGACGGTGAGGGGTTGTCGCTGGCCGGTACGACGGCGCGGCCGCTGCGGCTGGCGACGACGGCGGCGAAGTTCGATCTGTCGTTCGACTTCGTGGAGTCGGCGGCGGGTGGGATCAGCGGGCGGATCGAGTACCGGGCCTCGCTGTTCGACGGGTTGACGGTTGAGCGGTTGGCTGAGCGGTTGGTGTTGCTGCTGGAGCAGGTCGCGGATGATGCGTCGCGGCGGTTGTCCTCGGTGCGGACTGTGCTGGCTGTCGAGAATCTCGACGGTTGGAACGCGACGGGGCATGAGGTTCGCGCGGCGACGTTGCCGGAGCTGTTCGCCGAGCAGGTTGTTCGGACACCGGATGCTGTTGCTTTGATCACCGATCATGAGCAGCTGACCTACTTGGAGCTGGATCGGCGGATCGATGGTCTCGCGCGGTATCTGCTGAGTGTTGGTGTGACGCCGGGGTCGGTGGTGGGGGTGAAGTTGCCTCGGTCGGTGGAGTTGGTGGTGGCGCTGTATGCGGTGCAACGTGCGGGGGCGGCGTACTTGCCGATGGATCCGGAGTTGCCGCGGGAGCGGTTGGAGTATCTGGTTGAGGATGCGAAGCCGGTCTGTGTGATCGACGCGGGGCTTTTGGGGGAGATGCAGTCGGCGGGCGAGGCCGCTGGGCAGACGCCTGGTGTCGGCGGGGTGCAGCAGCCGGCTGGTGCGGCCGCCGGGCAGCCACCGGCTGGTGCGAGTGGGGTGCGGTCCTCGGTGTCGGTGCCGGTGACGCCGCAGCATCCGGCGTACGTGATCTACACGTCCGGATCGACCGGGCGGCCCAAGGGTGTTGTCGTGCCGCATGCCGGGATCGTGAACCGGTTGGCGTGGATGCAGGACGAGTACGGGCTGACGGCAACGGATCGGGTGCTGCAGAAGACGCCGGCTGGGTTCGATGTGTCGGTGTGGGAGTTCTTCTGGCCGCTGCAGGTCGGTGCGACGCTCGTGCTGGCGAAGCCGGACGGGCACAAGGACGCGGCGTACTTGGCTGACCTGATCAACCGGCACGGTGTGACGACCGTGCACTTCGTGCCGTCGATGCTCGCTGCGTTTGTGGCGGAGCCGACGGTTGGCGGATGCGTTGGTCTGACGCGGGTCGTGTGCAGTGGTGAGGCGTTGCCGACGGAGCTGGCGGATCGCTTCCGGGCGGTGCTGCCCGGCGTACGGCTGGACAATCTGTACGGGCCGACCGAGGCGTCGGTTGATGTGACGTCCTTCGAGGTGGTGTCGTCGCTGCGGACCGTTTCCGGTTCGGTGCCGATCGGGCGGCCGGTGTGGAACACGAGCTGCCATGTGCTCGACGCCGCGCTGCAGCCTGTTCCGCCGGGGGTGACGGGAGAGCTCTATCTCGCGGGGGAGCAGCTCGCACACGGGTATCTCGATCGTGCTTCGCTGTCGGCTGAGCGGTTTGTCGCTAGTCCGTTCGGGGCGGCTGGGGCGCGGATGTATCGCACCGGCGATCTGGCGCGGTGGTCGGCGGAGGGTGTGCTGGAGTTCGCCGGTCGGGTCGACGAGCAGGTGAAGCTGCGCGGCTTCCGGATCGAACTGGGCGAGATCGCGGCGGCGCTGCTGCGGGATCCGTCGGTGTCGCAGGCGGTGGTCGTGGTGGACGCAAACCGTCGACAGCTGATCGCGTATGTGGTCGCCTCCGGTGGGTTGGCCGCCGCTGTCTCGCCGGGTGACGTCGCTGGAACGTCTCGCCGCGGCCGGCAGGAAGAGCAAGAGTTGGGCTCTGGGCCGGTGAGGCGGGTTGGCCCGGGGGCGGGGCAGGGGGTGGGCGCTGGGGCGGGGGACCTTGGGGCGGTGTTGGGTGCTGCCTCCTCCGGTGGGTTGGCCGCCGCTGTTCCGCCGGGGGACGTCGCTGAAACGTCCCGCCGCGGCCGGCGGGAAGAGCGAAGGGTGGGTTCTGAGGCGAGGCCGGGGCTGGGGCGGGAGTTGGGGCCGCGGCCCGGGGATGGGCTTGATGTGGAGGGGGACCGGGCGGGGCTTGATGTGGAGGGGGACCGGGCGGGGCTTGATGTGGATGGGGTGCGGGGGCGGCTCTCGGCGAGTTTGCCGGAGTACATGGTGCCGGCGGTGGTGTTGGTGGTGGACGAGATTCCGGTGACGGCTAACGGGAAGCTGGATCGGACGGCTTTGCCGGTGCCTGACTTTGCTGGGCGGGCTGGGGACGCGGTGCCTCGGAGCTCGGAAGAAGCTTTGTTGGCGGGGATTGCGGCTGAGTTGCTGGGGCTGGAGCGGGTGGGGGTGGACGACGATCTGTTCGGGCTGGGGGCGGACAGTATTACGTCGATTCAGTTGGCTGGGCGGGCTCGGGCTGCGGGGTTGGTGTTTGCGCCTCGGGTGGTGTTTGAGCGGCGTACGGTCGCTGGGGTTGCTGCGGTTGCTGTGCGTACCGAGGCGATTGAGGAGGCTCGGGAGCAGGCGTGGGGGACGGTGGCGGTGCCGCCGATTGCGGTGGCGCATCTGGAGCTGGGGACGGCTGGGGATCAGTTCAATCAGTCGACGGTGTTGTGGACGCCGGCGGGGATCACGCGGCAGCAGTTGGTCGACGTGCTGGGTGCGGTGGTTGATCGGCATGACGTACTGCGGGCGACGCTGACCGAGGACGGGCTGGTCGTGCCGCCGCCGGGGCGGGCTCCTGTGGTGGAGGTCGAGGCTGAGGCCGGGGCCAGTGGCACGCTCGGTGAGGGCCAGGCGGCGGCGAGGCGCCGGGACCTGGATCCGCGGCGGGGCGTGATGTTGCGGGCGGTGTGGATCGGTGGGGACCGGCTGTTGCTGGTGGCTCATCATCTGGTGGTTGACGGGGTGTCGTGGCGGATCATCGGTGAGGACCTGGCGACGGCCTGGGAGGCTGTTGCTGCGGGCAAGAAGCCGGTGCTGGGGGCAACGACGTCGTACCGGCGGTGGGCCTCGGAGCTTCGGGCGCAGGATCACGGGGACGAGCTGGCGACCTGGCGGAACCTGCTGGCCGGGGACGATCCGTTGCTCGGGCGGCGGGCGTTGGATCCGGCGCTGGACACGGCGGCGACGACCGCTGAGGTGACGGTGACGTTGCCTTCGGCGCAGACTGCTGCGCTGCTGGGTGCTGTGCCGATGGCGTTCCATGCGGGCGTCGACGACGTACTGCTGACCGGTCTGGCGACTGCTGTTGCCGCGTGGCGCGGTGGCAGCGAAGTGCTGCTGGATCTCGAGCGGCACGGGCGGGACGGCGAGCTGGATGTGTCGCGGACGGTTGGGTGGTTCACGACGGTTCATCCGGTGCGGTTGAACGCTGCCGGGCTTGGTGCGGCCGATGCGGTGAAGGCGGTCAAGGAACAGCTGCGTGCGGTACCGCGCGGCGGCGTCGGCTACGGGTTGTTGCGGTACGTCGACGCGGCGGCCGCGGCGGTGCTTGCGCACGAGCGGCGGCCGCAGATTCTGGTGAACTACCTCGGCCGAGTCGGTACGGCGCAGCCGCGGGCGTGGGGCCCGGTCGGGGATGACGCGTTGTTGCCGCCGGCCCGGGGTGCGGAGATGCCGACCGGGTACGCGCTCGAGATCAACGCGCTGACCCGGGAAGGGGCCGAGGGCCCGCAACTCGTTGCTTCGTTCACCTTCGGCACGGGGGTGCTGGAGGAGTCGGCGGTCACCGAACTGGCCGAGCGCTGGATGGCTTCCCTCACCGAGCTGGCCGCGCTGGCCGACGTACCGGAGGCCGGTGGGTTCACGCCGTCGGACTTCCCTCTGGTCGACGTCGCGCAGGGCGAGCTCGACGAACTGGCCGGTGCGTTGCCGGGGTTGACCGAGGTTCTTCCGTTGTCGCCGTTGCAGACCGGGTTGTACTTCCACACCGCTTTCGAAGGGGGACAGTTGTACGTCGTCCAGCAGCTGATCGAACTGTCGGGACCGCTCGACGCGGCCGCTCTGCGGGTGGCCGCGGGGCGGATGGTCGAGAGGCACTCGGCACTGCGCGCAGGCTTCCGCGAACTGGCCGACGGTCGGCTCGTGCAGGTCGTCGTCGAGACCGCGGCTCCGGAGTGGGCGGAGGTCGCGGGTGGGGATCTCGAGGAGATCGCGCGCGGTGAGCGGGAGCGGCCGTTCGATCTGGCTGCGCCGCCGCTGCTGAGGTATGTGCTGGTGCGGATTGGTGAGGACCGGCATGTGCTGGTGCAGACCGCGCACCACCTGATCGCTGATGGGTGGTCGGTGCCGATCATGATCGGGGATCTGCTGGCTGGCTACGACGGGAAAGAGCAGGGCGGGAAGGCGCCGGCGTACTCGGAGCACTTGACGTGGTCGGCCGGCCGGGACTTGGAGGCGGCGCGGGAGGCATGGGGCCGAGCGCTGGCTGGGGTTGAGGAGCCGACGCAGTTTGCGGCTGCCGTGGCGGACGCGGGTGTTGACGCACCGCGGGCGAGTGGCGAGCGGCGGGTCAACTTCGAGCTGGCGCCTGAGCTGACCGAGGCGCTGGTTGCGCGGGCCCGCGAGCTGGGGGTGACGCTCAGCACCGTCGTACACGTGGCCTGGGGGTTGCTCGTTGCTCGATTGACGGGCAAGCAGGACGTGGTGTTCGGGTCGACGACCTCGGGGCGTGGGACGTCCGTGCCTGGGGTCGAAGAGATGGTCGGGTTGTTGATCAACACCGTGCCGGTTCGGTTGCGGCCGGTTGCGGGGGAGAGCCTTGCGGATCTGCTGGCTCGCTGGCAGGGGGAGCAGGCGGCGCTGCTTGATCACCAGCACCTCGGGCTGGCCGAGATTCAGCGGCAGATCGGTGTGAGCGAGCTGTTCGACAGCCTCGTGGTGGTGGAGAACTACCCGGACAACGGCGGGACGCAGACCGGTGAGCTGACGATCGAGAGCATCGAGTACACCGATGCGACGCACTACCCGCTGACATTGCTCGCCGAGGTCGGCGAGACCTTGGCGCTGGAATTGCGGCACGACCTCGCGCTCGTGGGCGATGAGGCGGCGCAGACGCTGGCCGAGCGGTACCTGCGGATTCTGCGGGCTGTCGCCGAGGAGCCGGACGCGGTGGCGACCGTCGTACAGGTGATGGACGAGGCGGAGTACGAGCTTGCGCTGGGCAACGATGCGGTCGTGCCGGCGGTGGCTGAGACGATTGCTGATCGGTTTGCTGCGAGGGCCGCGGCGTCGCCGCAAACAGTCGCAGTCACGGCGCCTGAGGCCTCGTTGACCTATGGCGAGCTGGACGAGCGGTCCAATCGACTGGCTCGTCTGCTGATCGAGCGTGGGGTCGGTGCCGAGTCCGTGGTTGCTGTCGCGCTTCCGCGCAGTGCGGAGCTGATCGTCGCGTTGCTTGCCGTCGTGAAGGCCGGTGGTGCCTACCTGCCGCTGGATACCGGCTATCCCGCGGACCGCCTCGGCTTCATGCTGGCCGACGCGAAGCCTGTCTGCGTGCTCACCACCACTCGCGACCGCGGTGCGCTGCCGCCGGACGCGCTGGTGCCGCTGCTCCTGCTCGACGACGCGGGCCTCGATCGGCACAGCGCTGCGCCGATCGCAGACCGGCGCGCGGAGCCCGCCAACCCGGCGTACGTGATCTACACGTCCGGCTCGACCGGGCGTCCCAAGGGCGTGCCGGTGCCGCACGAGAACGTGCTGCGGTTGCTGGATCGGACCGAGGCATGGTTCGGGTTCGATCACACCGATGTGTGGACGATGTTCCACTCGGCGGCGTTCGACTTCTCGGTGTGGGAGCTGTGGGGTGCGCTGCTGTACGGCGGCCGGTTGGTTGTCGTCGACAACACGGTCGCGCGGGATCCTGAGCGGTTCCACGAACTGCTCAAGACCGAGTCCGTGACCGTGCTCAACCAGACGCCGTCGGCGTTCTACCCGCTGATCGACGCGGTCGGGTCGGGGCAGTTGAGCCTGCGGTACGTCGTGTTCGGCGGCGAAGCGCTCGACCTCGCGCGGCTCGAGCCTTGGTATGCGCAGCAGGGTGATGGCGGGCCTCGGTTGGTGAACATGTACGGGATCACCGAGACCACCGTGCACGTGACCTACCTGGAGCTGGATCGCGAGTCGGCCGCGGGGGCGAGCGGCAGCTCGATCGGCGTACCGATCGACGATCTGGCGGTTCGGGTGCTGGATCAGTTCCTGCAGCCGGTGCCGTTGGGTGTGACGGGGGAGATGTACGTCAGCGGTGGACAGGTCGCGCGCGGGTATCTCGGGCGGCCGGGGCTGACGGCGGAGCGGTTTGTTGCCGACCCGTACGGCGCTGCTGGTGATCGGCTTTACCGCACGGGCGATCTGGCGCGACGGCTGGCGGATGGGTCGCTGGAGTATCGCGGGCGGGCTGATCAGCAGGTGAAGATCCGGGGCTACCGGATCGAGCTGGGCGAGATCGAGGCTGTGCTGATCAGTGACCCGGCGGTTGCGACGGCGGCAGTTGTCGCGCGGGAAGACCTGCCGGGCGTTGTCAGGCTCGTCGCCTATCCCGTCGCCGTGGGTGGACGGGAGTTGGACGTTCAGGCGGTGCGGGCACGAGTGGCTCGCGCGCTGCCTGAGCACATGGTGCCGGCGGCGTTCGTGCCGGTTCCCGTGCTGCCGTTGACGCCGAACGGGAAGCTGGATCGGCGGGCGCTGCCGGCGCCGGACTTCGCCGGTGGTGGGTCTGGGGTGCGTCCTGTGAACGCGGTGGAGGAGGCGTTCTGCGGGTTGTTCGCCGAGGTGCTCGGGGTTGAGCGGGTTGGTGCTGACGACGACTTCTTCGGGCTGGGTGGGGACAGCATCGTCGCGATCGGTTTGGTGAGTCGGGCTCGGAAGTTGGGGTTGCGGATCTCGCCTCGGGACGTGTTCGAGCAGCGGACGCCTGGGGGCTTGGCGGGGATCGTGCCGGCGCAGGCCGATGGTGGTGCTGACTTGAAGGCCGGGGCGGGCGCGGGCGCCGGAGGTGCGGGTGCAGGCGCCGGAGGTGCGGGTGCGGGCGCCGGAGGTGCGGGTGCGGGCGCCGGAGGTGCGGGTGTGGTCGGCGGCGGAGACGGGGTTGGGGCCGTGACGCCCTTGCCGATTGTTTCTCGGTTGTCGGAGTGGGGTGGGGCGATCGGCCGGTTCAACCAGTCGGTGCTGCTGCGGACGCCGGCTGACGCTGATCAGGATCGGTTGGTTGCCACGCTGCAGGCGGTCATCGACCACCACGACGGGCTTCGGCTCTCGTTGAGTCGGCCGTTGCCGGTGTTGTGGTCGTTGGAGACGACGGCCGCCGGCACGGTGAGTGCGGCGAGCGTCTTCCAGCGGGTTGACGCGGCGGGGTTGAGCGACGAGGAACTGCGGGCTCGGATCGCGGCGGAGTCGGATGCGGCCGCGGATCGGCTTGATCCGGACAGCGGCGTGATGCTGCAGGTCGTGTGGTTCGACGGGCCTGGGCTGCTGCTGATCGTCGCGCACCACCTGGTGGTCGACGGGGTCTCGTGGAACATCCTGATCGAGGATCTCGCCGCGGCCTACGATTCGGTGGCGCTGCAGCCGGTTGGTACGTCGTTGCGCGGGTTCGCGCGCGAGTACGCCGAGCAGGCGCAGGATCCGGCGCGGTTGGCCGAGCTGGAGCACTGGACGACCGTGCTCGCACCGGGGGCCGAGCTGTCGGACGGGCTTGCCGGTACGACGTTCGGCGCGGTGACCGATCACCTCGTCACCGTGCCGTCGGCAACGACCCGCGCGGTGCTGACGACTGTGCCGGTGGCGGCGAAGGCCGGCGTGACCGACGTACTGCTGGCTGCGCTGGGGACTGCGGTCGCGCGCTGGCGTGGTGCGGGTGAGCTGCTGGTGGATCTCGAACGGCACGGGCGGGAAGAGATTGCTGATGGCATCGACCTGGCGCGGACCGTTGGCTGGTTCACGAGCATCGCGCCGGTGCGGTTGAGCGTCGCTGCCGATCCGGCCGAGACCTTGGGGTCGACGAAGGAGGCGCTGGGTATCGCGCCGGACAACGGGATCGGGTACGGGATGCTGCGGTACGCGAACGCGCGGACCGTGCCGTTGCTGGCCCGGTTGCCTCAGCCGCAGGTGTTGTTCAACTATCTGGGGCGCTCCGGTACGGCGGCGGCCATGAGGCCGGACGCCGCCGGGGCAGGAGCGGGGACGGGCGCGGCCGGGACTGCTTGGGTCTCGGTGCCAGAGGCTGACGCGATTGCGGGGGCTCCGGACGGTGATCTCGGAGTGCCGTATCTGCTGGCGGTGAATGTCGAGTGCCGGGAGACGGCGGACGGGCCGGTGCTGCGGGCTGCTTTTGGGGCTGACCAGCAGCAGTTGTCGGCGGCGGATGTGGAGGCGCTAGGAGCGCATTGGGCCTCGGTCCTTGAGGAGTTGGCTGAGCCTGCGACCGCTGAGGCTATGCAGCGGTTGGCGCCTGGTGATCTGGAGTTGGTGCAGCTCGACTCTGCGCAGCTCGAGCGGGTGACGGCGGCTGCCGGTACGGCGATCACCGATGTCTGGCCGTTGTCGCCTTTGCAGGAAGGGCTGTACTTCCAGCACGCGCTGGACAGCGACTCCGACGCGTACACCGCGCAGTTCTCGCTCGACTTCGGGCACCGGCTGGACGCGGACCGGCTGCGGGCTGCGTTCGGCACGATGATGGATCGGTATCCGAACCTGCGGGCCGGCTTCGTTTCCGACGGGCTGCCGGATCCGGTGCAGTTCGTGGCTGCGGCGGTCGACGTACCGCTGGTGGAGATCGACCTGCGGGCCGAGACCGATCCGGAAGCGAAGGCCGCTGAGTTGGCCGCGGCGGATCGGGCGGAGCCGTTCGACGTGGCGCGGCCGCCGTTGTTCCGGGCGTTGCTGATTCATCTGGGCGAGGGGCATGACCGGCTCGTCATCAATCGGCAGGTGCTGATCTGGGACGGGTGGTCGGGTGGGCTCGTGATCGACGAGCTGTTGAGGCTTTACGGGGGTGAGGAAGTCGGGGTGCGGGCGACCTCGTACCGCGATTACTTGTTGTGGTTGGGGGATCAGGACGAGGCTGAGTCGGAGGGGGCTTGGGCGGAGGCTCTGGCGGGGTTCGAGACGCCGACGTTGGTGGCTCCGGAGGCGCGGAGTGCGACGCCGACTGAGCCTGAGCGGACCGAGCTCACGCTCGACGCGCGGCTCAGCGACGGGCTCCGGGCGGCCGCGAGGGCGCAGGGCGTCACGCTGAACGCCGTACTGAATGCCGCGTGGGCGATGGTGCTGTCGGCAACGGTCGGCAGTGACGACATCGTCTTCGGCAGCACGGTGTCCGGGCGGCCGACGGACCTGGACGACATCGACGCGGTGATCGGTCTGTTCCTGAACACGGTCCCGATCCGGATCGGGCTCGACCCGGCCGAGTCGGTCGGCGAGCTGTTCGGGCGGATCCAGCGCGACCGGGTCGCGCTGATGCCGCACGAGTACCTCGGGCTGAGCGCGATCCAGCGGTCGGCGGGGCACGCGCGCCTGTTCGACACGTTGTACGTGCTGCAGAACTTCGTGGACTACAAGGCCGACGACGCGATGAGCCGCGAGTACGGCATCACGGGATCGTCGAGCCTGGACCACACGCACTTCCCGCTGACGCTGGTCGTCGCGCCGGCGGAGACGATCCGGATCCGGCTGGAGTACCGGACCGATCTGCTCGACGCGGAGCTCGCGGTCGGGATGATGAGCCGGTTCACCCTGCTGCTCGAGCAGCTGGCCGACCCGGCTACGGCGGCTCGCCCGGTGGCGGCGCTCGACGTACTGCGGGAGAGCGAGCGCGCTGCGCTGGCTGATGAGTGGCAGTCGGCTGAGCACGCCGTACCGGCGGAGACGTTGCCGGAGATGTTGTCCGAGCGGGCGGTCTCCGTTCCTGACGAGATCGCGCTGGTCTTCGGCGACGAGCAGGTGACGTACGCCGAGTTGGACGCGCGGATCCAGCGGCTGGCGCGGCTGCTGCTGGCGGAAGGCGCTGGGCCGGAAGTGGTCGTTGCCCTGGCCGTGCCCAGGTCCGTGGACACGGTGGTTGCGTTGTTCGCCGTGCTGGCGACCGGGTCGGCGTACTTGCCGCTGGAGCTGGATCATCCCGTTGAACGGCTGACCGGGATGCTGGACGACGCGCGTCCTCGGTTGCTGATCACGACGAACGCCGTGGGTGCGACGTTGCAGGCGTCGTCGGTGCCGATGATCGCGGTCGACGACGTCGAGACGCGGGAGCGGTTGGCTGGTCTGCCGTCGGAACCACTGACCGCCGAGGAGCTCGGGCGGTTCGCGCCCGGGATGCCGCAGCGGCTGGACCACCCGGCGTACGTGATCTACACGTCGGGATCGACCGGTCGGCCGAAGGGTGTGGTGACGCCGCACCGCGGCCTGACGAACATGCAGCTGAACCACCGGCAGGAGATCTTCGACCCGACGGTCTCCGCGGCCGGGCGGCGGCTGCGGATCGCGCACACGGTGTCGTTCGCGTTCGACATGTCGTGGGAGGAGCTGCTCTGGCTCGTCGAGGGCCACGAGGTGCATGTCTGCGACGAGCAATTGCGGCGCGACGCGGCCGGGCTGGTCGCGTACTGCGACGCGCACCAGATCGACGTGGTGAACGTGACGCCGACGTACGCGCACTATCTGTTCGAGGCCGGGCTGCTGGACGACGGGCCTGGTCGGCATCGGCCGGTACTCGTGCTGCTCGGCGGTGAGGCGGTGCCGACGTCGGTGTGGGACAAGCTGCTGCACACCGAGGGGACCGCTGGTTACAACCTGTACGGGCCGACCGAGTACACGATCAACACACTCGGCGGCGGTACTGATGACAGTGCTACGCCAACCGTCGGGAAGGCGATCTGGAACACCCGCGGGTACATCCTCGACGCGTGGCTGCGGCCCGTCGTACCGGGTGTGGCGGGAGAGCTCTACATCGCGGGCGAGGGACTGGCGCGCGGGTATCTGGATCGGCCGGCGCTGACCGGTGAGCGGTTCGTCGCGGACCCGCAGATCCCGGGTGGCCGGATGTACCGGACCGGGGACCTTGTCCGGCAGCGGCCCGATGGGAACCTGGATTTCCTCGGGCGAACCGACGACCAGGTGAAGATCCGGGGCTACCGGGTCGAGCTGGGCGAGGTCGAAGCGGCGCTGCTGCGGGTACCGGGCGTCGCGCACGCGGCAGTGGTTGCCCGTGACGACGATCGCGCGCCGGGGCTGCGCAAGCTCGTCGGCTATCTCATTGCCTCGGGCACCGAGGAGGAGCAGCGGCTGGCACTCGAGGCCGAGCAGGTCGGCGAGTGGCAGGACATCTACTCGGCCGAGTACACCGAGATCCCGACGGCGATCGGGAACGAGGACTTCGCGGGCTGGGACTCCAGCTACGACGGCGAGCCGATCCCGGTCGAGGCGATGCGGGAGTGGCGTACGGCGACGGTCGAGCGGATCCGCGAGCTGCAGCCGCGGCGGGTGCTGGAGATCGGGGTCGGGACCGGGCTGCTGCTGGACCAGCTCGGGCCGGACTGCGAGGCGTACTGGGCGACGGACTTCGCGGCGCCGGTGATCGAGAAGCTGCGCGCGACGATCGCTGGGGACGAGCGGTTCGGGCGGGTGGAGCTGCGGTGCCAGCCGGCGGATGACCTGTCCGGGTTGCCGGCTGGGTTCTTCGACACCGTGGTGATCAACTCGGTGATCCAATACTTCCCGAGTGCGGACTACCTGACGTCGGTGCTGTCCGGGGCGCTGGAGTTGCTGACGCCGGGTGGTCGGGTGTTCGTCGGCGATGTGCGGGATCTGCGACTGCTCGAGCTGTTCCACACCGACACGCAGGCCGCGCGGTCGACTGATCCCGCGGGCTTGGCGGTTGCGGTCGAGCGGGCGATGGAGCTGGAGAAGGAGTTGCTGCTGGATCCGGCGTACTTCTCGGCGTTCGGCGCGGCCGATGTGCGGGTGAAGTCGGGGGTGTACAGCAACGAGTTGACGCGGTACCGGTACGACGTGGTGCTGCACAAGTCGGTGTCTGCGGTGGATGTTGCCAAGGCGCCTGTTGTTGCCTGGGCTGGGCTGGACGCGTTGAAGGCGGCTCTGGAGTCGGCCGAGGTGCTGCGGGTGACGGGGATTCCCAACACCCGGTTGCAGCGTGAGTTCGGTGACGGCGGGCCGTGGACGGACGGCACGGTCGCGGAGTTGGAGCAGTTCGGGCGACGGGTGCATGTGACGTGGTCAGCGGATGCTGTGGATCAGCTGGAGGCCGTGTTCCTGCGCGGTGATGAGGTTGTCGTGGGCACCTATCGCGGTGAGGCCTCGACGGTGGCCAACTCGCCGTTGAAGAGCCGTACGGCGGCCGCGCTGGTCGCTCGGGTTCGGGCTTCGTTGGTCGACGGGCTGCCGGACTACATGGTGCCGGCCGGGTTGCTCGTGCTGGACTCGTTGCCGACCAACGCGAACGGGAAGCTGGATCTCAAGGCGCTGCCCGACGCAGCGCCGAGCGTCACCCGGGTTGAGAGCCGTCCTGCTGCGAACGCGACTGAGGTGGCCCTGTGCGCTGCCTTCTCGGAGGTGCTCGGGCTGGACCAGGTGGGCGTCGAGGACGACTTCTTCGCGCTCGGTGGGCACTCGCTGCTGGCGACGCGACTGGTGAGCCGGATCCGCGCCGAGTTGGACGTGCAGCTGGCGATTCGGGATCTGTTCGAGGCACCGACGGTGTCTCAGCTGGCGTTGCGGGCGCAGGTTCCGGTTGAGGGTGAGCGGCCTGCCCTGGTGGCTGGTGAGCGGCCGGAGTTCGTGCCGTTGTCGGCGGCGCAGCTGCGGCTGTGGCTGACCGACGAGCTGGACGGTACGGCGGCGTACACGTATCCGCTGGTCGGCCGGGTCTCCGGAGCGCTTGATCTCGCGGCGCTGGACGCGGCGGTCGGCGATGTGATGTGGCGGCACGAGTCGCTGCGGACCGTGATCGCGGTGCACGACGAGACGCCGTACCAACGGGTGCTGGACTCGCTGCCGTCCTTAGTCTCGGTGACCGACTGCGACGAGGCGTCGTTGCCGGGGCTGGTCGAGGCGTTGGCGGCGAGGCCGTTCGATCTCGCGAGCGAGCCGCCGATGCGGGTCGACGTCCTGCGGTTGTCGCCGCACGATCACGTGGTTGCCATCAGCCTCCACCACATCAGCACCGACGAGTGGTCGGACCGGCCGTTGCTGGCCGACCTGGCGACGGCGTACTCGGCTCGGCTTGCGGGCGAGGCGCCGGAGTTCGAGCCGCTGCCGGTGCAGTACGCGGACTACACGTTGTGGCACCGGCGACTGCTTGCCGAGGGCACGCGTGGTGCCGAGCAGGCGGCGTACTGGAAGGAGACGCTGGCGGACCTGCCGGACGAGATCCGGTTGCCGGTCGATCGGAAGCGGCCGGCGGAGCGCGTGGGGCTGAGCGGTCAGGTCGAGCTGGAGCTTCCGCGGAGCACGTACGACGGGCTGCGGACGCTGACGTTGCGGACCGGGACGAGCTTGTCGATGCTCGCGCACACCGCGGTCGCGACGCTGCTGCACCGGCTCGGATCCGGGGACGACATCCCGCTGGGTGTGCCGATCGCGGGGCGGACCGATGCGGCGCTGGACGGGCTGGTCGGGTTCTTCGTCAACACACTCGTACTGCGGACGGACCTGTCGGGTGATCCGACGTTCGTCGAGCTGCTGGCGCGGAGCCGAGCCGCTGATCTGGCGGCGTTCGACCACTCGGACCTCGGGTTCGACGACGTGGTCACGCTGCTCAACCCGCCGCGGGTCGCGGGGCGGAATCCGTTGTTCCAGGTGATGACGGGGTACCACCACCGGACTGGCGCTGACGGGTCGCTGCTGGGGCTGCCGACCGAGTGGTACCCGGTGCCGCCGGGGCCGGCGAAGTTCGATCTCGACTTCACCTTCGTCGATCGGGTCGAGAATTCGGACGGTGCGCTGACGCTCTTGCTGGACTACGGCCGCGACCTGGCGGATCCGGAGACGGCGTCGTCGTTGCTCGCGTCGTTGGCTCGGCTGCTGGAGTTGGTGGCCGGGTCGCCGGATGTCCCGGTGGGTGAGCTGCCGCTGCTGGACGAGGTCGGCCGGGCTCGGGTGCTGGCCGAGGCGTATGGGCCGACGCGTGCGTTGCCGGAGACAACAGTTGCTGGGGTGTTCTTCGGTACGGCTGCAGCGTCTTCTTCGCGTACGGCGCTGGTGACGGCTGAGCGGACCTGGACCTTTGGTGAGTTGGCCTCGCGGGTCGGGGCGATCGCTGGGGCGTTGCAGGGGCAGGGCGTCGGGCCGGGGGATGTTGTCGGGCTGAAGTTGCCTCGGGCGAAGATGGTGCCGGCGATTCTGGGTGTGCTGACGGCTGGTGCGGCGTACTTGCCGCTGGATCGTGAGCTGCCGGTTGAGCGGCTCGAGTTGATGATGTCGGATGCGTCGGTGGCTTGTGTGCTCGACAGTTTGCCGGAGGGCGCAGCGATCGAGCCGGTCGTCGTACCGGGTGACAGTGCGGCGTACGTGATCTACACGTCGGGGTCGACCGGGCGGCCGAAGGGTGTCGTCGGCACCTATCGCGGGCTGCTCAATCTCTTCGTCTCGCAGGTGGCTGATCTGATCGAGCCGGCGGCGGACGGGAAGGTGCTGCGGGCATCGCACACGGCGTCCTTCACCTTCGACGCGTCGATCGAGCCCTTACTGTGGCTGTTGGCCGGGCATGAGTTGCACGTGCTGGATCTGGAGCAGGTGCAGGACCCTTCGGCGTTGCTGGGTTACTTGGAGTCGGCTCGGATCGACTACCTGGATGTGACGCCTAGCTATCTGGCGGAGCTGGTTGAGCTCGGGTTGCTGGACGGGCGCTATCGGCCGGGGGTGCTCACCGTTGGTGGTGAGGCCATGCCGGCTGAGCTGTGGGAGCGGTTGCGTGCGCTGGACGGTTTGAAGGTGCACGACGTCTACGGGCCGACCGAGTACTCGGTCGATGCTTACAGCTGGCACGGTGATGGCTGGGCGGCGCCGGTCGGGAACACGGCGGCGAAGGTGCTCGACGCGCGGTTGCAGCCGGTGGGGATCGGGGTGCCGGGTGAGCTGTACCTGAGCGGCGCTGGGTTGGCTCGCGGCTACCTCGGGAGGCCTGGGTTGACGGCGGATCGGTTCGTTGCGGATCCGTACGGCGGGCCGGGGGCGCGGATGTACCGGACCGGGGATCTCGTACGGCGGCGGCCGGACGGGAGTCTGCAGGTGCTGGGGCGGACCGACGACCAGGTGAAGCTGCGCGGGTTCCGGATCGAGCCGGGAGAGATCGAGGCTGTGCTTCGGGGGCTCGACGAGGTTCGGGCTGCGGCTGTTGTTGTCCGCGAGGACGTGCCGGGTGTGCAGCGGTTGGTGGCGTACGTGGTTGGTCAGGTGTCGGCCGAGGTGGTGAAGGCTGAACTGGCTGGGCGGCTGCCGGCGTACCTGGTGCCGTCGGCTGTTGTGTTGCTGGCGGCGTTGCCGTTGACGATCGCGGGCAAGCTGGATCGGCGGGCGTTACCGGCTCCTGAGGTATCGGTCGAGGAGCTGCGGCAGCCGTCGACGCCGGGGGAGAGGCTGGTTGCCGAGGTGATGGCGGCTGTTCTCGGGGTCGACGAGATCGGGGCTGATCAGGACTTCTTCGCGCTGGGTGGGAACTCGCTGCTGGGGATGCGCGTGGTCAGCAGGTTGCGCGAGAGCCTGCCGGAGATCTCGCTGCGGTCGATCTTCGAGGCGCCGACGCCGGCGCAGCTCGGCCGGCGTCTGGCGGCGGACGGCGCGGCGGTTGGGCGAGGCTTCGAGCATCCGCTGGTTGTTGCCGAGCGCCCCGAGCGATTGTCGTTGTCCTTTGCCCAGCAGCGGATGTGGGTGCTGAACCAGGTGTCGACGGGGGCCGCGTACAACATTCCGTTGACGTGGCGGCTGCGGGGATCGTTGGACGTCGACGCGCTGCGTTCGGCGCTCGGGGACCTGGTCGAGCGGCATGAAGCGCTGCGGACCACCTTCCCGTTGGCCGACGGGCAGCCGTACCAGCTTGTGGTCGACGCAGTGCCGGAGCTGACCGTGCACGAGGTCGATCCTTCGGGGCTCGATCGTGCGGTCGAGGCCGCGGCGGCGTACGAGTTCTCGCTGGAGACGGACACGCCGGTGCGGGGATCGTTGTTCCGGGTCAGCGACGACGAGCACGTTCTGCTGCTGCTGATCCACCACATCGCGGCGGACGAGTGGTCGGACCTGCCGTTGGTTCGCGATCTGAGCACGGCGTACCAGGCACGCGTTGCGGGCGCTGCTCCTGACTGGGCGCCGCTGCCGTTGCAGTACGCCGACTACACGCTCTGGCAGCGGCAGCTCGATCACGAGGCGCAGCTGGATCACTGGCGTCGCGCGCTCTCCGGGCTGCCGGAGGAGCTCTCGCTGCCGACCGACCGGTCGCGGCCGCTGGACCCGGACGGGCTCGGCGGTGAGGTTCGCTTCGCTGTCGACGAGGAGCTGAGCGGCCGGCTCAAGGACCTGGCGCAGGAGCACAGCGCGAGCATGTTCATGCTCGTCCACGCCGCGGTCGCCGCGTTGCTGCATCGGCTGGGTGCCGGACCCGACCTGCCGATCGGTACGCCGATCGCGGGGCGGCCGGACGACCGGCTCGCGGAACTGGTCGGGCTGTTCCTCAACACCGTTGTCCTGCGCACCGATCTGTCCGGCGACCCGACGTTCGTCGAGCTGCTCGGGCGGGTGCGTGACACCGACCTGGCGGCGTACGAGAACGCGGATGTGCCGTTCGACCAAGTGGTCGAGGCGATCAACCCGGCGCGCTCGCTGGCGCGGCATCCGCTGTTCCAGGTGATGGTGATGTACCTGCACAGCGCCGGCGCCGATCGCGGGCTGGCCCTGCCGGGGCTGGAGATCGACGCGGTCCAGGTGGACGACCCGACGGCGAAGTTCGACCTGTCGTTCGACTTCGCCGAGGTCGACGCCGGGACCGAGGCGACGATCCGGTACAGCCGCGAGCTGTACGACGAGCGGACCGTGCAGGGCTTCGCCGACCGGCTGGTCGCGATCCTGCGCGCGATGGCAGACGATCCGTCGATGCGGGTCGGTAGCGTTGACGTGCTCTCCGCGGGAGAGCGCGAACTCGTGCTGAACACGTGGAACGACACCACCGTCCCGGTCGCGGAGACGACGCTGATCGCGGAGTTCGAGGCGCGGGTGGCCGAGGTCCCGGTGGCGGTCGCGGTGTGGACCGAGCAGGGGCAGGCGACGTACGCCGAGCTGGACGCCGAGGCGGTGCGTATCGCTCAGTTGCTGCGTGACCACGGCGTCGGACCCGGAAGCGTCGTCGCGGTGGCGGTGCCGCGGTCGGTGGCGATGGTCGCGACCGTGCTCGGCGCGTTGAAGGCCGGCGCGGCGTACCTGCCGCTCGACCTGAGCCACCCGTCGGACCGGCTCGCGTACATGCTGATGGACTCCGGCACGCAGCTCGTCGTCGGCACGGAGTCGATCGTCGCCGAGCTCCCCGAGATCGGGTCCGGCCGGCTCGTGCTGCTCGACGCGCCGGAGACGGCGGCGCGGTTGGCGTCGTACGACCTGAACTGGACGCCGGGACCGGATCTCGGGCTCGAGCAGGCGGCGTACGTCATCTACACGTCGGGCTCGACCGGGCGGCCGAAGGGTGTTGTCGTTCCGCACGAGGGGATCGGGTCGCTGGTCGCGACCGCCGTCGAGACGATGGGGCTGCGGCCGGACGGGCGGGTGCTGCAGTTCGCGGCGGTCGGTTTCGACGTCGCGGTCTTCGAACTGGCGATGGCGCTGTGCACCGGGGCTCGGCTCGTGATCGCGCCGGAGGAGGTGCGGGTCGCCGACAAGGTGCTGTCGGACTTCGTCGCCGACACCGGGATCACGCACGCGATCCTGCCGCCGTCGCTGCTGTCCGCGCTGCCGCCGGAGTGCGACCTGCCGGAGGGGATGACGGTGCTCGTCGGCACCGAGATCGTGCCGCCGGACCTGGTCGCACGCTGGGCCGACACGTTGCGGATGTTCGTCGCGTACGGCCTGACCGAGGCGACGGTGAACTCGACGCTGTGGCGCACGCGGTCCGACTGGACCGGCGCGCTGCCGATCGGCGGGCCGGACCCGAACACGAAGACGTACGTGCTGGACGCGAACCTGCGACCGGTCGCGCCGGGGGTTGTCGGCGAGCTGTACGTCGCTGGGCGCGGGCTGGCGCGTGGGTACCTCGGACGGCCGGCTCTGACTGCTGAGCGGTTTGTTGCTTGTCCGTTCGGGCCTGGCCGGATGTACCGGACTGGCGATCTCGCGCGGTGGCGGTCGGACGGGAGTCTCGACTTCCTTGGGCGCGGCGACGACCAGGTGAAGGTGCGCGGGTTCCGGATCGAGTTGGGGGAGATCGAGGCGGTGCTGGCCGCGCATCCCGCCGTACGGCAGGTTGCGGTGACGGTGCATCGGACGTCCGGCGTGACGCGGTTGGCGGCGTACGCGAATCTTGATGATCCGACCGTTGAGGCAGCTGAGCTGCGGGCGCATCTGGCGGCGAGTCTGCCGGAGTACATGGTGCCGGCGGCAATGACCGTGCTGTCGTCATCGTTGCCGTTGACACCTAATGGGAAGCTCGACCGAGCGGCGCTGCCGGCGCCGGACTTCGGGGCGGCTTCGACGGGGACCGCGCCGACGACCGCGGTCGAGCGGGTGTTGTGTTCGGCGTACGCCGAGGTGCTGGCGCTACCTGCTGTCGGGATCGAGGACGACTTCTTCGCGCTCGGTGGGGACAGCATTCTCGCGATCAAGCTGGTCAGTCGGGCGCGGGCCGCTGGGTTGCAGGTGACGCCGCGGGAGGTGTTCCGGCATCGGACGGTTGCCGCGCTGGCTGCTGTGGCTTCGGAGTCTCGGACTGTGGTGTCCGACAACGGGACCGGGGATGTGCCGCCGAGTGCTGTGCTGCGGTCGTTGTGGGAGGTTTCGGAGCCGCTCGATGGGTTCAGTTCGCCTGCTTTGGTGCAGGTGCCGGCTGGGATTTCGTCGTCGGACGTGAGTGCTGTGTTGCGGGCTGTTGTCGCGCGGCATGATCTGCTGCGGGCTTCGCTGGTGCGGCCTGAGGGCGCGCCTTGGTTCTTGCGGGTACCTGCGGGAGATGCCGTCGATCCGGCGGCGTGGACCGAGCGGGTCGAGGTGTCGGGGATCGATGACCTGACCTCGTTCATCACCCGGCATGCGGCGGAGGCGACGTACCGGCTGGATCCTGACGCCGGGCAGATGATCCGTGCGGTCTGGTACGACGCCGGGCCTTCGCGGGCTGGGCGGTTGTTGCTGCTGATTCACCACCTGGTGGTTGACGGGGTGTCTTGGCGGATCCTGCTCGAGGACCTGGCGCTGGCCGCGGCAGAGGTTGCTGGTGGGCGGGTGCCGTTGCTGCCTGCGGTGCCGACATCGTTCCGTCGGTGGACTTCGCGGTTGATCGATGCCGCGGCTGCGCGGGTTGACGAGCTGGATCTGTGGACCGACATGTTCGAGGGGTCGACCGAGCTGCCGGTACTACGGCCGGTCGATCCTGCGGTGGACGTGGTCGGCGCGCCAGTGGTGGCGCTGACGCTGCCGGCCGGGGTGACGACGAAGCTGCTGTCAGACGTACCCACGCGGTTGGGCGCAGCCGTCGACGACGTCATGCTCGCCGCACTGGGCTCAGCGGTGAGGAAGGGGATGCCGCCAGGTCCGGCGGTTGGTACCGGGAGCTCGGTGATCGCCGTACAGACGCATGGCCGACAGGAGCAGGTTGCCGGCGACGTCGATCTGTCGCGCACGGTCGGGTGGATCGCGGACCTCGTCCCGGTCCGAGTCGACGCTGACTCTGAGGACGTCGAGGCGGTGGCACAGCAGGTGGGTGCTCGCCGCCGTGCGTTGCCCGACCAGGGCGCCGGCTACAGCCTGCTCCGCTACCTGAACCCGGAGACCTCCTCCGTCCTGGCAGCTGCTGGCATCCCGTCCATCACCTTCAACTACGAAGGCCGCTTCGACCGCCCCACCGAAAGCGACTGGGCCTCCGTGCCGGAGTCCGACGAGGTCTTCGCCGAATGGGTAGTTGACCGCCCTGCCCACTACGCCCTCTCGGTCTTCGTCCGAGTAGCCGACCGCCCCAAGGGCCCCGAGCTGATCGCCGAATGGCACGCCCCTGAGGAGGTCCTACCCGCCGCCGCAGTCAGGCAACTAGCCCACCACTGGCTGGAAACCCTGCGAGCGCTCGCCGGCTGACCGCCCCGACCTTGCCGTCCCCGCCCGCCGAACCGGCGCCGCGCGGGGATTGGAGCGGGAGCGGGAGCGGGAGCGGGAGAGGTACAGGGAGCGGGAGAGATACAGGGAGCTGGAGCGGGAGACGGACCGGGAGCGGGAGAGGCAGAGGGAGCGGGAGCGGGAGAGGTAGAGGTAGAGGTAGAGGGAGCTGGAGCGGGAGCGGGAGCGGGAGCGGGAGCGGGAGAGGGTTGGTGTTGGGGCTCGGCGCTGGGGATGAGTTGAGAAGGATATCGGCGGGTGGCTTACACCGGGGGGTGAGCGGCGACAGTCGTCGTCGGCTGGGTGGGTGTTGATGGGTGGCGCGGGCATGCGGGGGCTGCCGCTTGCTCGAGGCTTGCGGTTGGGGGCTCGCGGGGAGTTGCGGCGAGCTGGGGGCGGCTAGGCCACCGTTGGCGGTGGGGGCCTGGTGGGTGGGGGATCGGGGGTTGCCCAGGCAGGGGTGGTCGCTTGGGGGTGGCCGTTGTGGAAGGTGAGGGTTCGGTGGCCTTGGTGGACCTCGATGTGGTGGGCTTTGCAGAGCAGGGCGAGGTTGGTGATGGTGGTGGGGCCGCCGTTGGACCAATGGACGATGTGGTGGGCCTCGCAGATGGTGGGTGGGGCGGCGCAGATGACGCAGCCTTTGTCCCGGGTGTTGAGGGCTTGGCGGATGGGGCGGGTGACGTAGCGGTGTTCGGTGCCTACGTCCAGAGGTTCGGAGTTGGAGCCCAGGACGACGGGGATGATGCCGGCGTCGCAGGCCAGGCGGCGGATGGTGGCTGCGGAGAGGGTGGTGCCGGAGGCGGCCGTGCCGACGCCGGTGCTGGCCTTGAGGTTTTCCAGGGCGATGGTGACGGTGATGTGGGGTTTGATGTCGCCGTGAGCGGGGGCTGCGGTGCCGGTGGAGGCAGCGGAGTGAAGGATTGCTGTGAGGGCGTCGGCGCGGCGTTTGCCGCTGCTGCGGTGGTCGCGGGCGCCGTCGGGCGTGAGGTGGGGTTTCGCTCCGGCGAAGATCAGGGTTTGGAGGAGTTCGGCGTTGGGGCCGGCCAGGTAGCCGCGGAACTCGATCCCGTGGTCGCCTGGCTTGAGGGACAGGGTTTCTGCTGCCAGGGCACGGGTTTCGGCGGGTTCGGGGCCGTCGGGGTCCAGGGTGTCGCGGACCTTCTTGCCGAGTTTGCGGAGGTCGGTGGGGGTGAGGACCTCGGCGGCCTTGACCAGTTGGTGTTCGGCGACTTCGAGGGTTTCGGCGGGGACGAGGGCGGTGGTGGGGATGCGCTCGAGGGCAGTGACGATGGCTTCGGCTTGGGTGGGGTGGAGGATTGAGGGGAGTGCGGCTTGGACCTGGGGGTACTTCGGGAGGGCCCTGGCCAGGCGGAGGTCTCGGTGTACTTCTGCTTTGTCGAGGCGATGGCGGACGGCGACGAGTTCGGCGGTGTCCCGGGCGCCTAGGTCGGCGGCGTGACCGTTGGCTTCCAGGGCTGCCAGGACTTCGAGGCGGCGGGTCTGGAGGCGTGCGAGGTCGTGCTGGATCGTGTCGAGGGCGGACAGCAGGTCGCTGCCGCTCATCGACCAGATCGGTCGCAGCTCGCACTGGGTCATGACAAGGAGTATGGATTACCCCACCGACAGTTTTGGCCGAGATCCCTTGTAGACAAGGAAAGATGACCGGAACCGGTCATCGGTTCCGGGACGGAGCAGAAGGTCAGGAGGTACCGGCGCGGCTGCTGGTCCAGGCGGTCCAGAGGGTGGCGTACGGGCCGCCGCCGGCGACGAGTTCGTCGTGGCGGCCGGACTCGGAGACGAGGCCGTCTTCGAGGACGATGATCTGGTCGGCGTCGACGGCCTGGGTGAGGCGGTGGACGACCACCAGCGACGTACGGCCGGCCAAGGCCGACGTGGCCGCCTGCTCCAGCAGGCGGGCGCCGGCGCTGCCTGCTTCGGCGGTGGCTTCGTCGAGGATGGCGACGGGTGGGTCGGCCAGGACGAGGCGGGCCAGGGCTACCTGCTGGCTCTGGGCGGTGGTGAGGGTGTGGCCGCCGCTGCCGACGACAGTGTCGAGGCCGTCGGGGAGAGCCTGGGCCCAGTCGAGGGCGTCTACTTGGCGCAGCGCGGTCTCGAGCTCTTCAAGGCTGGCTTGGGGTTTGGCCAGGCGGAGGTCCTCGGCGAGTGTGCCGACGAAGACGTGGACCTCCTGGGTGATGAGGACGACCTGGGTGGTCGTGGTGAGGGTCCCGCTGGTGGGCGGGTGGACGCCGGCGATGAGCTTGGCCAGCGTGGTCTTGCCGGCTCCGGAGGCACCCACCAGGGCGGTGCGGGTGCCGGGGGAGAGGTCGATGTCGACGCCCTTCAGCACTTCGTGACCGGGCTCGTACTCGTACCGCAGCGCTTTGCCCTGTACGCCGACAGCAGCAGCTTCCCGGTTCTCGCGCGGAGGCGTCGTCGTGTCCAGATCGACCACCCCGACCAGGCGGGACAGGCTCACGGTCGCCAGCTGCACCTCGTCGAACAGGAACAGCACCGACGTGATCGGCCCCAGCAGCGCGTGGAAGTACAGGGCTGCCGCAGTGGCAGCGCCGACGCTGACGGCGTCCGCGCGGACCAGCCAGAAGCCGGTGAGCAGGACGCTGGCCAGGCTGATCAGTTCGGCCAGGTTGAGGCGGTTGAAGAACCTTGTCTGCAAGAGGATCTCGGCGATCCCCAGGTCGGCGTTGGCGCGCGAACGGTGGTGCACCCGCTGCTCGTGCTCGTCGGTGAGGTGCAGCGCCCGGACCGTCGGAGCGGCGCCGATGGTCGCGAGCAGCTGGTGCTGCTGCGCGCCGATGACCGCTCGGTGTCGGCGGTAGAGCGGCATCGAGCGGCGTACGTACCAGCGGGCGGTCGCGACCTGCAGCGGTACGGCGACAGCGGCGGCGATCATGAACCGCCAGTCGAGTACGCCGAGGCCGACCACCGTCAGCGCGATCATCAGCGTCGACCGGGTGAACTCCGGGAACGCGTACCGCAGCGCCTCGCCGATCTTGTTGACGTCGTTGGTGATCCGCGACGAGAGATCGCCGGACCCCGCTCGCTCGAGCTGATCCAGCGGCAGCCCCATCGCGCGCTCGACGAACGACTCGCGCAGCCGGCTGAGCATCACCTCGCCGAGACGCGAGCCGGCCGCCGTACCGAGGGCGGTCAGGACTCCTTGGCCGATGGCAACAACGATCAGGAGTACGACCGGAGTGGTCAAAGCACCAGGTCCGCGGCCGTCGAGGACCAGGTCGACCATGTGGCCGAGCAGTGGCGGGACGAGCAGGCCCGTGGCCGTTGCTGCGAGCAACAGCAGCAGCGCCAGTACGGCGTACCAGCGTCGCTCGCGGAGCAGCCCTCGGAGCGTTGCCCAGGTGCGGGCCGTGCTGGCGATCGGCAGGGTGTCGCGCTCTTCGACGAGATCAGTCACTGTCATTGCCTCTCAGGCCAGTACGGTCGTGCGGTAGACCTCGTGGTCGCGCAGCAGCAGGTCGTGGCTGCCGGACGCCGTGACGGCACCGCCCTCGACGACGACCACGCGGTCGGTCACCTCGAGCAGCGCGGGGCTGGTCGTGATCACCAGCGTCGTACGGCCCGATCGCAACGAACGGATGCCGTGGGCAACACGGGACTCGGTGACGGAGTCGACGGCGGTGGTCGGTTCGTGCAGGACCAGTACGCCGGCGTCGGTGGCGAGCGCGCGCGTGAGCGCGATGCGTTGACGCTGGCCGCCGGAGAGCGCGAGGCCGCGTTCGTTGACCGGGGTGTCGAGGCCGGCGGGCAAGATGCCTTCCAGTTCGTCGGCGCCGCCGGCGCGGAGGACCTGGTCGAGCGGGAGGTCGCCGCGTGCGGCGGCGGTGACGTTGTCGCGGACGGTTCCCTCGAAGAGGGTGCCCTCGTGGTCGGCGACGACGATCGCCGTGCGGGTGTCTGCCGGTGGGAGGTCGGTCAGGCGTACGCCGTCGAGCTCGACCCAGCCGTCGGCCGACTCTTCTTCGCGCCCTAGGCAACGAACCAGCGCCGAGGAGTCGGCGGGGTCGATGGCAACTACTCCAACGAGTTCGCCGGGGTCGATGTCGAGGGTGAAGCTGCGGAGCGGGTGGTGGTCGAGGTCGCGGATTGTGAGCTGACCGCGGATCGGTCGGTGGAGAATCTTGCTCCCGGCACCTACTGCGGGAGGAGCGGAGAGGACCTCGGCGACGCGGGCGGCGGAGGCTCGGCCTTGGGCGAGTTCGGCGTTGACCACGCCGAGGAGGTGCAGCGGGTCGACGAGGAACTGGGCCAGGCCGACGGCCGCGATGAGTTCGCCGATGCTGATCTGGCCGTTGGCCGCGAGGCGGCCGCCGACGAGGGCGACGACGGCGAGGAAGACGCCGTTGAGGATCAGCAGGAAACCGTCGTACCAGGCGTTGGCGTTGGTGGCCTTGAGTCTGGCGTGCAGGGATTCCTGGCTGGTACGGCGGTAGCGCGTGACCGCGGCGGCCTGGGCGCCGAGGCCGATCAGGACGCGGAGGCCGGCGATCAGGTCGGCCGCGATGCCGGAGGCGTGGGCGGCGCGGTCCTGCTCGGTGTCGGCTCGTCGTTGCAGCGGTCCGCCGACGAGGTGGATGACGCCGAGGAGTGCGGGAGTGCCGAGGAGGACCAGAAGGCCCAGGGGGATGGAGATCCGGAGGAGGGCGACCGCGGCGACGATCAGGCCGCAGACCGCGCCGACGGCGTGGGCGAGCGAGCCGCAGACGTAGCTGATGCGTTCGGCGTCGGACGTCGCGATGCTGGTCAGGCTGCCGGGGAGGCGGCCGGTCTCGGCGCCGCCTCGGTGGTCGAGCACTCGGCGGGTGAGCTGCATACGGAGGTCGTGCTCGGAGTCGACGAGGGACTTGCGGGCGAACCTGGCGCCGAAGAGGTAGCTGTAGGACAGCAGGAGGAACACGGCGGCCAGTACGGCGAGCCACGTGACGATCGCGCCGGCGTCACCGGTGGCGACGCCGCGGTCGATGACGACGCCGAGCACGATGGGGACGAGGGTCTCGCCGACCTGGTATCCGGTGAAGAGCACACCCGCGGCAGCGACCCGACGCCCTTGGCGCCGGATCGCTCCGCGGAGTACTCGAGAACCGGTGACAGTTTCCGTCACGAAAGGGAGGGGGTGGGGAGGGAGGAGGGGACCTGCGCCCCGGAAGACCTACCGCCTACGGCGGTGGTCGGTGGGTTCGCGGCAGGTCCGCTCCCGGCGGTCGGCGTGGCTGCCGCCTTGGGCTCGGCCATCTTGGGGGCGCTCGGGACCTTGGTGGCCGGGTCGCCGTCCACGGCGGCGGTCAGCTGGGGGACCAGGCCTTCGGTGATGAACTTGACGCTCAGGACCGTCAAGAACGAGAAAGCGCCGGCGAAGTTGGTCTGTTCGTAGTCGGAGACGGCGACGCGGCCCTGCTTGACGGCGTTCAGACCCGTGTAGAGCTTGGACTTGAGGACCGCTTCCTGCGGGTTGTTCTGGTCCTCGACGAGCATCACCAGCGCGTCGACGTCCAGCAGGTCCAGGCGTTCGTTGCTGATCTCCACGCCGAACTGGTCCTTCGTGACATCGCGCAGGTTCGCCGGGGACTTGAACCCGAGCGACGCCATCAGGCGGGTGCGCGGGTCGTCGGGGCCGTAGACGAACGCCTGCGGGCCGGCGGCGGCGACCAGGGCGGTCGCGCCTTCGAACTTCGGGTTCGCGGCGCGGGCGTCGGCGAGCAGCTTCTCGGCGTCCGTGACCAGCTTGTCCGCGGCCGCGGGACGGCCGACGGCCTTGCCGACCGTCCGGGCGGCGTCCTCCCAGCCGATCCCGAAGCTCGCCACGCCCTTCGGTGGTGCGATGGTCGGGGCGATCTGGCTCAGCTTCGTGTAGTCGGCCTGGCTGAGGTCGGCGTACAGCGCGATGATCAGGTCGGGGCGCAGCGCGGCGACCCGCTCGAACTGGATGCCGTCGTCGCCCTTGAGCACGGTCGGCGTGGCGCCGTTGAGCTCCTTCAGGCGGTCCTCGGCCCACGGGTACAGCGCGCCGGGCCGCTCGCCGAACCACTCCGTCGTACCGACCGGAACGATGCCGAGGGCAAGCAATGGGTCCTGCTCGACCAGGCCGACGGTGACGACCCGCTGCGGGTCGGCCTTGACCTCGGTGCTGCCGAACTTGTGCTCGACCGACGCCGGGAACGCGCCGTCCTCGACCGCCGTCCGGCCGGCCGCTCCGGCGGCGACCGGCGCCTCGTCCTGCTTGTCGGTGCCGCAGGCAACGAGAGTGGAGGCGGTCAGCAACACCACGACCGCGATCCGGAGGGGGAACTTCACAGGACTGCTCCCTGCTGCGTGGCGGTCAGGTAGCCGCCCATGTGGGTGAAGTACTCGTTGGCGCTGAGCTCCTGGCCGTCCGCCGTCCGGACCCGCTCGACGACGACCGCGTGGTTGCTGCCGTGCCGCGCGTCGGCGCCCGCGACGATCGCGACGCCGGGGCCTTCGCGGAAGAAGATCCGGCCCGGCGTTCCGCCGTACCGGGCGGTGGACAGCGACGCGGCGAGGATGCTGATCCGCTGGCCGCGGTGGTAGGTCCAGGCGTTCGGGTACGGGTCGGGCTGCGCGCGGACCAGGTTGACGACGTCCTGCGCGGGCCAGCTCCAGTCGATCCGGTTGTCGACGTCGGACCGCTTGTGGAAGAAGGTCGCCTGCGACCGGTCCTGCGGCACCCAGTCGGTCTTGCCGGACGCGATCAGGTCGATCGCGTCGACCGTGATCGGGCCGAACAGGTCCAGCGTCTTGTGGAACAGGTCGACCGTCGTCTCGGTCGGACCGACCGGTACGGCGCGCTGCAGCACGATCTCGCCGGCGTCGAGCTCGGCGTTCATCATGTGCGCGGTGACGCCGACCTCGGTCTCGCCGTTGATGATCGCCCAGTTCAGCGGCGCGAAACCGGCGTACCGGGGGAGCAGGGCGTCGTGCACGTTGAGGGTGCCGAGCCGCGGCAGCTCGAAGACCGCCGGTGGGATCAGCGTGCGCCAGTTGGAGGCGACGATCAGGTCCGGCTCGACCGACTTGAGCGTCTGCAGCAGCTCCTCGTCGTCCGGGCGCTCGCGCTCGACCACCGGTACGCCGGCCGAGGCGGCCAGGTCGGCGACGGAGTCGCTCCAGATCTGCTCGTAGGCGCCCTTGGCCGGCGGGTGCGTGACGACCAGGACGACCTCGTGCTCGGACTCGAGCAGGGCTTGCAGGGTGCGATGGCCCCACGTCTGGTACCCGAGCATGACGACGCGCATCAGTGACTCTCCTCTAGCTGTTGGCGGTTAGGTTAGGCTAACCTGAGATGTCAGCTGGATGTAAGTCGTGAGGAGAGCGCAACGATGACGAACCCGTTCGAGGACCCGGACGCCCAGTACCTGGTGCTCGTCAACGACGAGAACCAGCACAGCCTGTGGCCGGTCTTCGTCGACGTCCCGGCCGGCTGGACCAAGGTCTTCGGCGAGGACTCCCGGCAGGCCTGCCTGGACCACATCGAGGCCAACTGGACCGATATGCGCCCCCGCAGTCTGGCAGAACTGATGGACGCCAAGAACTGACGAACGCGTCACCCCGTGTCGGGGTGACGGGTTTCACGCCTTCGTCTTCTACTGGAAGGCGCAGCCCGGGTTCGGCTCGTCGATCGCCAGGGGCTGACCCGCCGGGTTGGTGTACAGCACATCGAGGACCATCGGGACGGTGCCGAGGTTCTTGCCGATGTGGACGTAGTTGCTGCCTTCGCTCACCGACTGACCGGCCTTGTAGACGCCGTCGCTCCTGCAGGTGGCGTCGAAGTGGCTGAGGACGCCCTTGGTGACGACGCCGTGCAGCGTGCCGGGGTGCTCGTGCCAGCCGGTGCTGCCGCCGGGCGCGATGGTGATCTCGCGCAGCACGTACTGGGTGTCGCCGACCGTGTAGTCGAACAGCGTCACCGCGGTGACGCCGGAGCCGGGCGTCGCGTCGGCGGTGGTCGGGACGACGGTGAGCGCGAGGCCCGCGGCGGCGGTGGTCGTGAGGGCGGCGAGCAGGCGGGTGGTTCTGGGCATGACGGGGATTCCTCCGGGAGACGACCCGAGCTGGTTGCTCGGGACAACCACTTCGGAGCGTACGACGGCCGTCTACACGTCTGATCGACGACGCGGCGTGAACAATCTGTCTACATCCGCGCGGTTGGCTGGGGGCGACCGACGAAGGAGCAGGCGGATGATCAGCAGGAGAAAGTTCACCCAGGGTGTCGTGGCGGCCGGGGTGGCCGGGAGCGCGTTGTCGACGACCACCGCGAGTGCCGCGCCCGGAGCAGGCCTGCGGGCGGGTGCCGGGGTGCACACCTCGCTGGGGCCGATCAAGCGGGTGAAGGCCGGGGTGCTCGAGACGGCGTACGCCGAGTTCGGGCCGCGGCACGGGCAGCCGGTGGTGCTGCTGCACGGCTGGCCGTACGACGGGAACAGCTTCGTGGACGTCGCGCCGATCCTGGCCGACGCCGGGTACCGGGTGATCGTGCCGTTCCTGCGTGGCTATGGGAAGACACGGTTCCGGTCGTCGAAGACGGTCCGCAACGGGCAGCAGTCCGCGATCGCGCTCGACATCATCGCGTTGATGGACGCCCTCGAGATCGACCAGGCGGTGCTCGGTGGGTTCGACTGGGGGGCCCGGACGGTCGGGTGCGTCGCGGCGCTGTGGCCGGAGCGGTGCAAGGCGATCGTGGCGGTCAGCGGGTACCTGATCACCAACCTGGAGAAGAACCTCGAGCCGCTGGCGCCGGCCGCCGAACTCGGATGGTGGTACCAGTACTACTTCTCGACGGAGCGCGGCCTGAAGGGTTACACCGACAACTGGTACGCGTTCAACGACCTGATCTGGAAGCTCGCCTCGCCGTTGTGGAAGTACGACGCCGCGACGTACGCGCGGACCGCCGCGTCGTTCGACAACCCCGACCACGTCGACATCGTGATCCACAACTACCGGTGGCGGCAGAGCCTGGCTCCTGGCGAGCAGCGGTACGAACGGTACGAGCGCAAGCTGCAGCAGGCGCCGGCGATCGGCGTACCGGCCATCACCATCGGCAGCGACTTCGACGGCGCCGCTGCCGACGGCAAGGGTTACAGGGACAAGTTCACCGGTAGGTACGAGCACCGGGTCTTCGACGGCATCGGTCACAACGTGCCGCAGGAGGCGCCGAAGGCGTTCGCGCAGGCCGTGATCGACGCCGACCGGCTCTAGCAGTTGGGGATGCCGGGCAGCTGCGCGGCCGGGTGGTCGATGTAGATGTTGCTGATGTAACCGCCCTGGTCGCGCAGCCGGGACCACCAGTTGTTGGTGTGTCCCTCGGCGTTCACGGTGTCGCCCTGCTTCTGGCACTGGACGAAGACCTGCGTCGGACCGCCCAGCGTGGTGACGATCGGCGCGTTCAGTCGCGCGTCGGCACGGACGTTGACGCCGGCGCCGTACGTGCTGAAGTTGTACGTCGGGGGAGGAGTCCCGCCGAGGATCGCGGCGACCTCGGCGCGCATCGTGTCGAGGTTGACGCCGTACGGGTCGATCTTGCCCGTCGTACTGGTCTCGCGGTGGCCGCGCGCGAACGACGCGTCCTTGCCGAGTTGACGCAGCACAGCGGCGGTCGCCTTGAGCGAGGCCTGGTACTGCGCCGCGCTCATCGTCTGGCTGACGCCGTTGTAGTCGATCTCCCAACCGATCAGCATCGTGTTGCCGTCGCCGGCCGGGATCGGGCCGCTGACCCGCGCCGCGCCCGCATGGTTACAACGGCCGGCCGAGACGAGGTGGAAGACGCCGTTGTAGTCGACCAGCGCCTGGGCCAGCGGGCCCTGCAGGTCGGGGCGGCCGTTGATGACGATGTTGAGCGCCGGGTGCGGGTTGCTCGGGCTCGTCGTGGACGACGCGGTGTGGTGCCAGAGCACGCCGATCGGGTTGAACGAACCGCTCACGGCCCGGCCCAACCAGTTGCCTTCTTCAACGACCTGGACACCGGCGGCGCGCAGGACGTCGGCCAGCCAGGGAATGGTGGCCATCAGCGGGCCGTCTGCAGCAGGTCGGCGACGCACTCGATCACGTGCGGCTGGTGGCCGGCGGCCGACGCGGCCCGAGGGGCAAGGGTCGCGGCGGCGACCACGGCCGGTACGCCGAGCAGCAGGCGACGGCGGGCGACCAGGTGGGGGCGGGTGTTCCTCATGGAACTCTCCTTCAGGGCGGACTGGGGAGGAGTAGCCAGTGAAACCCTTTCGGCACCGGCTGTCCAAGCCCTTCGGTCCTGGTGAAAACTTCTAACGCCGGGTCGCGTGCACCAGTTGGGTCGTCACCTGACCGGTCGAGAGCAGGTGACTCATCCGCCGGCCCTGCTCCTCGGACTCCTGGAAGGCCTTGTCGTCCCGGTGCTCCTCCGCGATCAGACGGTCGACCTTGTCGGCACGCCGGGTCCAGTTCGCGGGAGGGTTGCCGGGGTCGTCGATCTGCGCGACGAGCTCGAAACCGGTGCGGTCCAGTACGCCGGTGAGCTCGGCCTGGCTCGGGAACGAGTTGCCGGACGGCACGGGGTCGAGGTCGGTGGTCGCGGCGACCAGCACGAGCAGACCGAGGTCTCCGCCGGGCCTCAGGATCCGGTGGACCTCGCTGAGCAGGCGCTGCTTGTCGTCGACGGTGCACAGCACGCCGAGGCACCAGACGGCGTCGATCGATGCCGTGCGCAACGGAATCGAGAGGCCGTCGGCGGCGACGAGCGGGAGGCCGAAGAGCTGCTTCGCGGCCCGGCAGGCGCCGGGCATCGGGTCGATCAGGATCGGGCGTACGCCGTACCGGAGCTGCGCCCAGGCGCCCGGTCCGCCGACGCCCGCGCCGAGGTCGAGCAGGGTCGTGCCGGGGGTGAGCGTGCAGGACTCGGCGAGCCAGGCGAGCGCGGACGGGCTGGCGCTGCCGCGGCAGCCCGCGGGGATCGCGTACGCCGGGCCGAGCCGCTCGACCGCCTCCGCGGTCCAGCCGGCGACGTCGTCGAACTCGGAGTCCATCTTCGTGTCGGTCATCTGCCGTGGCCGGTACCCCGGCGGAATCACCGCCGCCCGCGCCGGCGGGCGGCCGGCGCGGGCGGGTGGTGCAGGTGAGCACGAGCCGGGTGATCAGGCCGGCCCGACGAGACACGTACTCGAGGTGAAGCGGTGGCTCAGCGAACGGTGGTGAAGCTCGCCGAGGTGAAGCCGTGGGTCAGCGAACGGTGGTGAAGCTCGCCGAGGTGAAGCCGTTCGCCCACAGCTGGTTCACGCGGGAGCGCTCCGCGGAGTTCGGCTGCGAGTTGGTGCACGACGTACCGGGGCCGCCGCCGGACATCAGCTCGCTGCACGGACCGGAGTAGTGGTCGGGCAGGCCGAGCACGTGGCCGGTCTCGTGAGCGGTGACCCGGGTCGAGTCGTACTGCTGGTTCTGCCGGTAGTCCAGGAAGATGTAGCCCTGGCCGTGCCCGTTGGTCGACGCGTACGACCCGCGCGAGTCGTTGCCCTCGCGGTAGTAGAAGTCGTAGTTGCTGCCCGAGACCAGCCGGACGTTGGTGACGGCGTTGTTCCAGATCGACGCGCTGCGGGCGATCTGCGTCGCGAACCGCGGGGCGCGGCTGGCGTTGTAGACGACCGTGACGGCGGCGGTCTTGTCCGGGTTCTTGGCCTGCTTGGCCCGGGCGGACTTCATCACCGCGTCGTAGAAGGCCTTGGTCTCGGCCTCCTCCTGGACGGTTCCGACGTACGCCGAGGTGACGGTCTCGGCGGCCGGCGCGGCCGGGGCCGGAGCGGCGGTGGACGTGGTGGCGGCCAAGGCGGGGACGGCCAGGGCGGCAGCGGCTACTGCGGTGAGTGCGGAGATCAAGCGACGGGACATTAGGAGCCTCACTCCCTCGGGGCGGAATGCGATCAGCTGACTACTGACCGCAACGCCACGGATCGTGACACCCGCCCGGGAAATCCGCACCAGGACGGCGAAAAACCTGGGGATAACCTTCGCCACCCCCAGGTTTTCCCTCAGTTCACAGGGAGTAAATCCGCACCCAGTCGATGTCGTACGACGCCGGCTGCATCGAAACGCCGTAGAAGTTGTCGAGCTGGATGGTCAGGTGGCCGGACGGCATGCACTGGACGCACTGGCGGACGTCGTTCGCGCCGCCGGAGTAGCTGAACCACTGCTTGCCGTCGATGAAGCCCTTGACGTGGTCGGCGGTCCACTCGACCGCGACGTTGTGCCACTCGGTCAGCGGCGCGCCGCAGTTGGACTCCTTGGTGAAGATCTGCTGCACCGACGCGTTCGCGTCGTGCGGGTAGTGGATGAACGACTCGGCGCAGGACTGACCCGGCGCGCCGTTCTCGAGGAAGTCGTACTCGCCGTCCTCGGGCCAGCGGTCGGAGTCCGGCCAGATGATCAGCAGCGGGTGGTACTGCCGCCCGTTGTTCGAGCCCTGCGGGGTCGACCGGATCCTGGCCTCCCACCGGCCGTACTGCTGACCGAGTTTCGAGGCGAGCCAGCCGGAGTCGCCATTGGCCAGACCGGTCTGGGTCAGTACGCCGTTCGCGACGTTCGACCGGGACGCGCAGCGCCGGCCGTTGCCCGCGTGGCCGGGCCAGCACTCGCCGGCCTGGCTCCACTTCGCGCCGTCCGGGGCGCCGGTGTAGTCGAACTCGTCCGACTGCGGCAGCGGCGTACCCCAGTCGAAGGTCGCGGCGGCCGTCGTACCGTCGTCCTGGACTGTCGCGGTGGCCGGTGACAGCAGACCGGCCACGAGGGTCACGGAAAGTAGAGAGCCGGCCAGAGCGGCTGTTCGCAAGCGCATCGGGAACTCCTTCGAGGTGGGGGTGTCACCCACTGTGTTGGTGCCCCAGGCATCGGATCGCCGGCTGACAGGAACCGGTCAGCCCCTTCGGTTGTGGTCGAAATGGACGGATCGCGTGGCTCGGCGGGCCCGATCACGTAGCCTCGGCCCTGAGCTTGTCCGGGCGGGGCGAGGGTTAACGAGGTGGTCGGTGTGCGCTTCATCCAGGGACCGGTACCAGGCCAGGATCTGACGTTCAACGACGTCTTCCTGGTCCCGAACCGATCGGCGGTGGCCTCGCGGCTGGACGTCGACCTGTCGACCAACGACGGCAGCGGGACGTCGATCCCGATCGTCGCGGCGAACATGACCGCGGTCTCCGGCCGCCGGATGGCCGAGACGATCGCGCGCTGCGGCGGCCTGGCGGTGATCCCGCAGGACACCCCCGTCCCGGTGGTCACCGAGGTCGTGTCCTGGATCAAGGAACGCCACACCATCTACGACACCCCGCTGGTGATGACGCCAACCGACACCGTCGGTGAGGCGCTGAACCTGCTGCCCAAGCGCGGTCACGGCGCGGTGATCGTGATCGACCAGGGCCGGGCCGTGGGCGTGGTGACCGACGCGGACTGTCACGGCGTCGACCGGTTCACCCAGCTCGAGAACGTGATGTCGCGCGAACTGCTGACGCTCCCGGCCGGGATCGACGCCGAGGCCGCCTTCGATCAGCTGTACGACGGACGCCACCGGCTCGCGCCGGTGGTCGACGGCGACGGGCGGATCGTCGGCATCCTGACCCGCCAGCGGGCGGTCCGGGCGACGCTGTACGAGCCCGCCCTCGACGCGGCCGGGCGGCTGCGGGTCGCCGCGGCGATCGGGATCAACGGCGACGCCGAGCAGAAGGCGAAGGCACTGCTCGACGCCGGCATCGACGTCCTGGTGATCGACACCGCGCACGGTCATCAGGAGCGGATGCTCGACGTACTGCGGACGGTGAAGGCGCTCGATCCGCAGGTGCCGGTGGTGGCCGGGAACGTGGTGACCGCCGATGGGGTGTCGGATCTGGTCGAGGCCGGGGCCGACATCGTGAAGGTCGGGGTCGGGCCGGGCGCGATGTGTACGACGCGGATGCAGACGGCGGTCGGGCGGCCGCAGTTCTCCGCCGTACTGGACTGTGCCGGGCGGGCGCGAGAGCTCGGGAAGCACGTGTGGGCCGACGGCGGCGTCCGGCATCCGCGCGATGTCGCGCTGGCGCTGGCCGCGGGGGCGTCGAGCGTGATGATCGGGTCGTGGTTCGCCGGGACGTACGAGTCGCCGGGGGATCCGCACCACGACAGCGACGGGCGGATCTACAAGGAGAGCTTCGGGATGGCGTCGGCGCGGGCGGTCGCGAACCGGACCGCCGAGGACTCGCCGTTCCAGCGGGCCCGGAAGAGCTTCTTCGGCGAGGGGATCTCGACGGCGCGGATGTACCTGGATCCGGAGCGTCCGAGCGTCGAGGATCTGCTCGACTCGATCGTTTCTGGGGTGCGGAGCTCGTGCACGTACGTCGGGGCGGGGACGTTGGAGGAGTTCCACGAGCGTGCTGTCGTCGGCATCCAGACCGCGTCGGGGTACGCCGAGGGGAAGCCGCTCGACAAGAGCTGGTGACTGTGGGCGTGCGGGCGACCCGATGGGTGGCTGCTGCTTAGGGCAGCCTATCCTTATTCCATGCGCAGACTTGTGGCCTTCGTGCTGGTTGCTGTTGTCGGTGGATCGCTGGTGGCGTGCGGGAGTGGGTCCGACGCTGGGGCGAGCGGCTCGGCGCCGTACGCGAAGGTGGCGACGAAGTTCGGCGAGGTGAGCGTTCCGGCGGAGCCCAAGCGGGTGGTCGCGCTGGGGTGGGGCGACGCGGAGACCGCGCTGGCGCTCGGCGTGCAACCGGTCGGGGCGAGTGACTGGCTCGCGTTCGGCGGTGAGGGTGTCGGGGTCTGGGCCAAGGGCAAGTACCAGCAGGCGCCGCAGCTGATCGGGACGTTGGAGCCGGAGTACGAGAAGGTCGCCGCGCTGAAGCCGGATCTGATCCTCGACACGAAGTCGAGCGGTGATCAGGACCGGTACGACACGCTGAAGGCGATCGCGCCGACGGTCGGCGTACCGACCGGTGGTGAGTCGTACAAGGTCTCCTGGGAGCAGCAGACCGAGATGGTGGCCGCGGCGCTCGGGAAGGTTGATCAGGGCAAGGAGTTGATTGCCTCGACCAAGCAGAGGTTCGCGCAGGCCGTTGCCGCGAACCCCGAGTTCGAGGGCCGGACGATCACGCTCGGCGCGAAGACCGGTGAGGGGTACGGCGCGTACGTGAGCGGGACCGGGCGGGTGAACTTCGTCGAGCGGCTGGGCTTCAAGAACAACCCGACGATCCAGGCCAAGGCGACGGAGAAGTTCTCCGTGCCGGTGTCGCGGGAGAACCTCGACCAGCTGAACGCGGATCTGGTCGTGATGGCGCCGATCGGGGTCAAAGCGCAGGACATCACCGGTGACGCGTTGTTCCGGGCGATCCCGTCGGTGAAGGCCGGTCACTCGGTGGTGTTCGACGACAAGACGATCAGCTCGGCGTTCGCGACCGACTCGGTGCTGTCCACGGTCTACGCACTGGACAAGGTGGTTCCGCTGTTCGCGGCGGCTCTGAAAGGCTGAGTCCATGACGCGTACGCCGGACGAAGTCGCACAGGCCTTGCAGGAGCTGCACCGGACAGCGGATCTGACGATGCCCTACGCACTGCGGGCCGTGGTGACCCTCGATCTGGCGTCGCAGGTGGCAGGAGGACTACTTGGGGTCCCGGAGCTGGCAGAAGCTGTGGGCGCTCAGGTCGCCGGGGTCCGCAAGCTGGTCAGGCTCTTGGCTCGGGACGGGTACTTCAGTCTGGACGATGACCAGGTAAGGCTGGGACCGCGCGGCTGGTTGCTGCTCGAACCCGTGGTGCGGGCCCGGCTCGATCACGGTCGAGGGTATGCGCGCGTCGACGATGCCTGGCCTGGGCTGGTCGCGGCTCTCCGGACCGGCGGATCCGGGTACGAGGCGGCGCGGGGTACGTCGTTCTACACCGAGCTGGGTGCTGATGAGCAGTTGGTGTCGTCGTTCGACGGCCAGCTGGCGGAGTGGTCCGGTCATTGGACCGGGCTGCTGGTCGAGGCGCTCGGGCTCAGCAGCGAGCACGTCGTGGACGTCGGCGGCGGGACCGGCGCCCTGCTCGGCGCTGTACTGCGGGCCTACCCGGAGACGCGGGGCACGCTGGTTGAGCTCCCGTCGACTGCTGAACGTGCCCGGCAGTTCTTCGCCGAGCAGGGGCTGAGCGACCGGGTCACGATCGCCACGCAGAGTTTCTTCGAGCCACTGCCGGCAGGCGGTGATCTCTATCTGATCGCCCAGGTGCTGCACAACTGGCCCGATGCCGAGACGGTCAGCATCCTCCAGCGGCTCGCCGACGCGGCCGGAGATGCGCCGATCGTCATCGTCGAACGGCTGACCGGCGCCGCGGAGAACGACGCCGATCTGGCCTCCGACCTCCTGATGTACGCCGTGTTCGGGGCCGGCGAGCGGTCCGCGGCGGAGTTCGCCGAGCTGGCCGACCAGGCCAGGCTCGAACTGGTCGGCACGCGTCAGCTGCTCGGGGCGCTGTCCACGCTGGAGTTGCGGCCGAGGAGATGACGTAGGGCCGGCTCGAGCTCCGGGTAGCGGAACGTGTGGCCGAGCTGATCCAGTACGGCGGGGACGACGCGCTGTGACGCCTCGGCGAGTTCCTTGGCGCCTTCGGGGCCGAGCAGGATGCGCGGGCCGAACGACGGGACGCGGAAGAGCGCCGGGCGGTGGACGACGTGCGCCAGCGTGGCGGTGTAGTCGCGGTTGCGGACCGGGTTCGGGCCGACGCCGTTGACCGGGCCGGACAGCTGGTCGTCGTACAGGGCTCGGTGGTAGATGTCGAGCAGGTCGTCGAGACCGATCCACGGTTGCCACTGCTTGCCGTCGGCAAGCGGTCCGCCGAGGCCGGCGGCGAACATCGGGTACTGCAGGCGGAGGATCCCGCCGGCCGGAGTCTGGACCAGTCCGGTGCGGATGTTGACGACGCGGACGCCGCCGTCGCGGGCGGGGTCGGTGGCGCGTTCCCAGTTCTCGACCAGGTCGGCGAGGAAGCCGGTGCCGCGGGCGCTGTGCTCGGTGAGGAGTTCGTCGCCGCGGTCGGCGCCGTACCAGCCGATCGCCGAGGCGCAGACGAAGATCCGCGGGTCACTGGCGGCGGCGAGCGTCGCGAGTGCGGTGGTCGGGCCGATCCGGGACTCGACGATCGCGTGCCGGTGGGCGTCGGTGAACCGGCCGGCGATCGTCGCGCCGGCCAGGTGGACGACGGCGTCGACGCCTTGCAGCAGGTCGTCGGCGGGACGGTCGGGGTTCCACTGACGCTCTGACGGGCTCGACGGTTCGCTGCGGACGAGCTTGATCACCGTGTGGCCCGCCGTACCGAGCAGCGCGACGAGCGCCCGGCCGATGGTCCCATGGGTGCCGGTGACCGCGACGGTCAGCGGCCGGGCTTGCGCGCGGCGCTGGGCGGCGAGGTCGTCGGCGAGCTGCTGGTGCCGGTACTCGAGCATCGAGCGGAGCAGGAAGCCGGGCACGTTGCTGTCGATCCGGTCGGTGATCCGGGTCTGGTCGTTGCCGACAGCATCGAACTGGTGGGTGTGCCGCCAGTTCACGGCCCAGCGCAGCGGCGCCGAGGTGAGCTCATCGACGAAGTGGTCCGGCGGCTCCAGGTCGCTGTGCTGCGCGACCCAGTCGATCCCGAACGGGAACCCGAGCACGGCGCGGCCGGAGCCGAGGTCGTTGGTCTCCTGCTTGATCCGGACCGGCATCCACGGGGGTGTCAGCCGCTCGATCGCGCCGGGGCGCTCGTGCCAGGCGAACACCTCGTCGCGTGGCGCCGGGACGATGCTGCTGAGGGTCAGACCCACCGGTGTCTCCTCCGCTCGTTGTCCTGCGTCCAGCATCCCACGCGAGAGTTTTGCATAAGTTTGGCCGTGGATCTTGTGCATCCGCGGCGCGGCCCCGACCGGAACAGACAGGCATCAAGACCGCCAACCCAGGAGGGTTCCATGTCTGTACGACGAATCACCGCGCTCACTGCCGCGGGCCTGCTCGCCGCGGCGCTGCCCGTCGCGGCCGTCTCCACCGCGCAGGCTCGACCGACCGCCAACGCGACGGTCTCGGTGCTGCACGCCGTACCGGGAGCGACTGTCGACGTGTACGCCAACGGGAAGGCGTTGCTGACCGACTTCAAGCCGGGCACGCTGACCGATCCGCTGAAGCTGCCCGAGGGGTCGTACGACCTGAAGGTGACCGCGGCCGGAGCCGGTGCGGGCGGTGCGGCGGTGATCCAGGCCAACGACGTCGCCGTACCGGGTGGTGCGAACGTCACCGTCGTCGCGCACCTCGACGCCGCGGGCAAGCCGGCGCTGACGCCGTTCGTGAACGACGTGTCGAAGCTGGCCGCGGGCAAGGCGCGGCTGACCGTCCGGCACACCGCGGCCGCTCCGGCCGTCGACGTCCGGGCCGGTGGGGATCCGGTGTTCGAGGGGCTGACGAACCCGAAGCAGGTGAAGGCCGATCTGCCGGCGGGGACGGTGAAGGCGGACGTCGTACTGGCGGGGACGTCGACGGTCGCGATCGGTCCGGCGGACGTGAACCTCAAGGAGGGGACGAACACGATCGTGTACGCGTGGGGGAGTGCGAGTGGCAAGAACCTGAAGCTCGCGGTCCAGACGATCTCCGGGCTGCACGGTGACCCGAGTGGAGTGCCTGGTGGGACCGGTGGTCAGGCTGCTGCCGGGAGTGGAGTGCCGGTGTGGCTGGGGCTGCTGTGCGGTGCGCTCGCGCTCGGTGTGATCGGGGTCGGCACGTCCGCGGTGCGCGCGCGGTCGTGAGCGACCTGTACGGCGCGCGGCTCGTCCGGGGCTCGACCGCGGTCCTGGCGGTCCTGCTCCTGGGCGGCTGCGCCGGCTCCGGCGCCCCGTCGTCGTCGACGGCGTCCGGAGGCGGGCGGGTGGAGAGCGTGGGTCCGGCGACCGGTGGTTCCCCCACTCCCGGTGCCGCCACGCCTTCACTCGTACCGTCGGTGCCTTCGGTCCGGACCCGGGCCGCCGAGTTGCCGTCGGCAACCGTCGTACCGGGGCCGGTGCGGCTGACGATCGCCTCGATCGGGCTGGAGCTGCCGGTCCGGGCGGTCGGAGTCGCTGCCGACGGGCAGATGGAGTTGCCGGCGAATCCGGCGGTCGTCGGGTGGTACCGGTTCGGGCCGGCGCCGGGGGATCGCGAGGGGTCGGTGGTGCTCGGTGGGCATCTGGACAGTCGCGAGTACGGCGTGGGCCCGCTGGTCCGGTTGCGCAAGCTCCGGCCCGGAGCGGTGATCGAGGTCGCGGCCGCGGACGGCGCGAAGGTGCGGTACCGGGTGGAAGGAGTGCGCGATGTCGACAAGCAGAAGCTGGCGATCGGCGAGCTCTTCGCGCGGACCGGCCCCCGGCGCCTCCACCTGGTCACGTGCGGTGGACCGTACGACGCGAACGGCGGTGGGTACCGCGACAACCTCGTCGTCACCGCGTCTGAGCAGTGACCGAACCCGTCCCCGCGCGGTTAGAGTGCCGCTCGTGAGCAGCACGGAGCAGGGTGGACCCGCTCCGGCCGAGATCGCGAAGGGATTCGCCGACGGCCGGGAGGACAGCCTGGCCGACGCCTACCAGCGTTGGTCGGGGCTCGTCTTCACGCTCTGCCTGCGCGCGCTCGGCGAGCGCGCCGACGCCGAGGACGTCACGCAGCAGGTGTTCGTGTCGGCCTGGCGTGGGCGCGGCAGCTTCGATCCCGCCGTTGGTGAACTCGGCGCGTGGCTGGCCGGTGTGGCCCGGCACCGGATCGCTGACCGGTTAGCCGAGCGGTACCGGGTGCAGCGTTCCCAGGCCGCGGCCGAGCGCTTGGCCGAGCTGGAGGTCGAGCCCGGCCACGACCAGCTGCTGGTCGACCGGGTGGTGATCGCCGACGAACTGGACCGGATCGACGAGCCAAGGCGAACCATCCTCCGGCTCGCCTTCTACGAAGACCAGACGTACCCGCAGATCGCGGACCGGCTCGCTCTACCGTTGGGAACGGTGAAGAGCCACGTACGGCGCGGGCTGCTGCAGCTGCGCGACCGGCTGAAGGAGGTGAAGGGTGACGACGCATCTTGACGAGGAACTGCTGGCGCAATGGGCGTTCGAGCAGGTCGAACCCGACACCGAGGCCGCCGAGCACCTGCGGGGGTGTGACGAGTGCAGCGCGCAGTTGGCGGAGCTCCGGGAGTTGATGGTCGCGGTCGATGGTTTGCCGCGGGTAGAGAGTCCGCCGGGTGATGTGTGGCAGCGCGTCACGGCCGAGCTCGGGCTGCCGGCTCATGGTGCCCCCAGCTCCCCGGATGACCGGGGAGCTGGGGGCGTGCTTGGGGAGGTCGCGGCTTCGGGCGGTGTGGATGGGGATCTGGGCGGCGCGGATGCGGCTTCGGCCGGCGCGGCCGCGCGCGGTGATGCCGCGGCGCCGGGCATTGCGGGTCGCCGCGGCCGATCGGCACCGCTGTCGACGCGGCGGGCTGTGGTGCTGGCTGCCGGGATCGCGGTCGTCGCGGGGATCGGGATCGGTGTCGGCGGGACTCTGCTGCTGGGGTCGGACGACGAACCGGCGCCGCAGGCCGTCGTACAGCTGGCGCCGCTGGCTGGCAAAGCCGGCAGCGGTACGGCGGGGTTGGTGGACGACGGCCGGCAGCTGAAGGTCTCGGCATCGGGACTGGCCGCGTCCGGCGGCTACTACGAGGTCTGGCTGATCAACGAGGACGGCAAGCGGATGGTCTCGCTCGGCGTACTGGCTGCCGGTCATGACGGCACTTTCCAGCTGCCCGGCGATCTCCCCGCGCAGGGCTACCGGATCGTCGACGTGTCGCTGGAACCGGACGATGGCAACCCGGCGCACTCGCTGGACAGCGTCATCCGCGGGACGCTTCCGGCCTAGCCTCGAGTCCGCCTAGGCCTGGCCGAGGCTTCGCGCGAACTATCTGTGCGCGGACGCTGGCGTCAGCCAGCGTGCGGTCACCGCGCGCCAGCCCGCCAACCGCCTGCGCCAAGCAGGCAACTCGTCCGCGGACGCTGACCAAAGCCGCAGCGTGGTCACCGCGCGCTAGCGCGCTCTGCGGGCGCCAGCCCGCCGGCGCCAAGCCGGAAGGCGGCTGCGGAGCGCGCGCGTGGGAGGACTTGTAGCGCGGGGGAAGATCCGTGTCATCGTAGGGAGCATGACGTCCCCGCAGTCGTCCGTCGTGAGTGACGGGCCGGTCGCCCCGGTGTGGTCGGTCGGCCGGGTGGCGAGCATGCTCGGGGTGCCTGCGGTGACGATCCGCAGCTGGGAGGCGCGGTACGGGATCGGGCCGTCGCAACGGACCCCGGGGCAGCATCGGCGCTACAGCGAGGGTGAGGTCGAGAGGCTGCGGCGGATGCACCGGTTGATCGCCGAAGGAATCGCTCCGCAGGACGCTGCCCGGCTGAGTCTGGACCGGGTCGCGGCGCGGCGTGGGGGAGTCCTCGACGACATCGAGTCGTTGCTAGCGGCAACAGAAGCGTTCCGGGTCGCGACGGTGGCCGAGCAGCTCGACGAGTCGTTGGACCGGCTCGGCGCGGGCCGCTGCTGGGAGGAGCTCGTCTCCCCGGCTTTTCGCCGCCTGGAAGAGCGTTTCACCCACCGGGGCGACTGCACGGACCTCGAGTTGCTGCTCGCGCAGGCCACTGCCGAAGCGGTCGAGCGGTACATCGACCGTCGCCGGTTGCGCCTCGACGGACCGGATCCCGTGCTGCTCGTGTGCTGTCCCGGAGAGCGCCACTCACTGCCGATGGGCGTGCTGCGCGCCGTACTGCTGGAACGTAGTCAGCCGGTGGTCTCGCTCGGTCCGGAGACCACCGACCAGGCGGTCCTGAACGCGGCCGATCGGGTCCGGCCGGCCGCCGCCGTCCTGTGGTCGAGCATCCGCCGGGAAGGCCAGGTCGAGCTGCTCGAACGCCTCGTCGACCAGGGGTACGAAGTCACCGCCGCGGGCGCCGGCTGGCCTCGTTCGGTCGCCGCGGTCAACAGTCTGCAGGACGCCGCCGGCGCGCTGATTCGGCGTCGCCCGGCCCGCGCATCGTCGCGTTCTGGGCCGGAGTGACCGCCCGAACTTATGCAGTTTCCCACCGCGAGCTCTCGGGTTCCTGCGCGCTGTGAAGAAATAGGAAGCGTTTGCGCAAACGGTTCCGCACTTCACAGTGGCGTTGCGGTCACCTTGCGTGTGCGTCACTGAGCGTGCTGCCGGAAATCGTTGTCTGCCGCGTGGATCCGGCCAATAAAGGGTGACCGGGCAACTACTCTGCGCTCATCTGAGCTGTCTGAACGACGACGAACCGGGCACGGTGCTGATCGGCGGGCCGAACCGCTCGCCACCGTCCACCAGTTCGACGTTGGAGTTGAGTTCAGATGCGCAAGGCAACCGCCCTGGCTGGAGTCGCCACCTTGGGAATCTCCGGACTGCTGTCCGTCCCGTCCGCGTCCGCCGCACCGCCGTCCGCCGCATCCCCGTCGGCGCAGCACTGCGTGGGGAGTCGCAGTACCGGTGCCCAGCAGTGCTTCGCGACCTTCACCGAAGCGATCAGTACGGCGACGCACGGCGCGGTGACGTCGGCGCCGTCCCAGGTCCCGGACGCGGCCGGCAAGGCCGCGCTGGACCGTCAGATCAAGCAGGCCGTCGGACAGAAGAGTGCCTTGGGCAACAAAGCGGGCCGGGACGCGGCCGCCGGTGAGGTCATCCAGGGCACCTTCTTCGACAACCGCGACTTCGGCGGAGACTCCTTCACCGTGACCGGTGCGGGCCTGTGCGACGGCTCCGACGGGGTGATCAACTACGAGTTCACCTTCCCCGGCGACTGGTTCAACCGGATCAGCTCGGTCCAGCCGTGGGCCAGCTGCAAGATCTGGCTCTACCCCGACGCCAACCTGACCGGCGACCGGGACGGGCCGTTCACGGCCAACACCGGCTGGATCGGCCAGTTCATGGACGACCGGACCGACTCGGTCGGCTTCAGCTGAGCAGCAGTCTCCCCTTCCCCTGCGACGGTTTCGCCCCAACCCACCAAGTGAGGAAGTAGAACCATGTCGAAACGAGTGATCGCCCTGACCGGTGCCGCGTTCCTCGCGGCCGCCACCACCCTGACCGCTTCGTCGGCGTACGCCGCGGACGGACCGACCGGCCGGGAGCTGCTGGACAAGTGCAACAACGGGACCGACAGCTGCGTGTTCCACCCGTACGGGCCGCCGGAGACGTTCCGTGGTGACATCCACCAGGTCGGCGACACGGTGTTCAACTGCACGGCCGACCTGCAGCGCTCGACGGTGAAGTGGTCCGAGACGACCGGTGAGTCGAACAGCTTCGGCGTCTCGCTGTCGGCGGAGTACGGGTTCTCGGACGTGTTCAAGGTGTCGATCGAGACGTCGTACCAGCACACCTGGGAGAGCTCGAGCACGGTCGGCCAGGACGACAGCATCGACGTGAAGCCCGGCGAGAAGGGTTGGGTCGAGCGGTCCACCGAGATGAACCGGGTCAAGGGTCAGTACGAGATGCACTTCCCGGACCGGTTCTACGACCACTACATCTGGTACCAGGAGTTCGAGGCGGTCGGGCCGGTCAAGGACGCCCCCGGACTGATCACCAAGAAGACCGCCGTGATGAGCCCGGAGGAGAAGACCCAGCACTGTGGTTGATTTGGCGGCGACTTCGTCGCCGCGGGTTTGGGGCCTCGGGGGGAGACGTGGCGAGGCGGGGGCTGAGTGAAGTAGGTGACTGAACGGTGTCGATTTCTCTCAGGGGCTTGCCGAATCCCTGCTGGAATCGATACCTTCCTTTCCGGCTCGACCTGGCCGTTCCCCCCGTGACGGCCAGGCCGAGCCCCTATCTGTTCGGTACCGTCGGCAGATGCGGATCCTGTACGTCGGCAACAGCTTCACCTCACGCAACAACCTGCCCGGCACGGTCGCGGCGATGGCGGCGGCGCGGGGGATCGAGGTCAGTCACCAACTGATCTCCGCCGGTGGTGCGTCGTTGCGGCAGCACCTGAACGCCGGGAAGGCGCTGGAAGAGATCGCCAATGGCGGGTACGACGTCGTCGTACTGCAGGAGCAGAGCACGCTGCCGGTGAAGAGCCCGGCGCGGATGCGGGAGAGCGTCCGGGACTTCCATGCGGCGATCGAGGCTGCCGGTGCGCGGACCGCGCTATACCTGACGTGGGCCCGGCGCAACCAACCGGAGGCGCAGGAGGCACTCACCGCCACGTACGCCGCCGGCGCCGCGGAAACCGGCGCCACGCTTATCCCGGTCGGGCTGGTGTGGGAGCGCTTCTTGGCGACGTACGACGAGCCGGCCCTGCACGACGCCGACAACAGTCATCCGGCGCCGGCCGGGAGCTATCTGGCGGCGTGCGTGTTCCTGATCGCGTTGCTGGAGGAGAACCCGGTGGGGATCGAGGTGCCGGTGAAGGGCGTGGACTCTGAGACGGCTGATCTGATCAGGCGTGAGACATGGGACATCTGCACAGACTTGGTGGAAGGGCGCTAGTAGGTCTGGGGGAGAGGCGTTGGCGGGCGGAGGTTGACGCTAGACGGCGAGGTCGGTGAGGGCGGTGACGGCGCCTGAGATCGGAGCCGCGGCCGGCGCGGTGTCGGCGGGGGCGACCGTCGGGAGTTGGACGCGGCGGGGACGGCGGTGGGGGGACTTGAGGTAGGTGTGCCAGCACCAGGTGGCCACGTCGCTGGCGTCGGGGCGGTCTTCGGGGTTCTTGGCGAGCATGCGGAGCAGGTAGCGGCGGAAGTTGCGGTGGACCTGGTCCGGTTGCGCGGGGCATTGGTGGAGGTGCTGGCGGAGGACGCCGGTCGGAGTGTCCGCGACGAAGGGCGGGTCGCCCGTCAGCAGTTGGTAGAGGACGCAGCCGAGGGAGTAGACGTCCGCGGCGGGGCCGGAGGGTTGGGCGCTGGCTCGTTCGGGGGCCAGGTAGTAGCTGGTGCCCAACACATGGCCCGGGGGAGTGTCGTCGGCGGCCGGGTCAGCGACGAAGCAGGCGATGCCGAAGTCGGCGATCTTGACCGTACGGTCGGCGGTGATCAGCAGGTTGCCGGGTTTGATGTCGCGGTGGACGACGCCCTCTTGGTGAGCCGCGGCGAGACCTTCGGCGACCTGGGCGGCGATCCACGCGGCGGCGGCCGGTTCGAAGCAGCCCTCGCGCCGGAGTTCGGCGGCGAGGTTGTCGCCGTCAACGAGTTCCATCACCAGGTAGCAGCTGTCGCCGTACGGGCCGAAGTCGTGGACGCCGATCACGTGCGGATTGTTGACCACGGCACCGGCGTGCGCCTCCCGGCGGAAGCGTTCCATCGCCTGGGCGCTCGAGTGTTCCGGTGGCAGCAGCTTGACCGCGACCGGCCGGCCGAGCAGTTCGTCGGTGGCGCGCCAGACCTCGCCCATCCCACCGCGGCCGAGCACCGTTTCCAGCTGGTACCGATTCGCGATCCGCATCGTGGCCTCCCGCGTCCCCGTGTGACACCTCAGGTACCCCGGGGCGTGACGGAGCATGCGCGCAGCGCGATGTTGTGCAGGTGGTTGCCGGACGAGGGGGCGGTTGGCAATGATGGGAAGCGGTCGGGCGCGCTGGTTGGTTCAACGCGCCCGACCTGGGTGATTCGACTACCCGCGGGTCGTTCCAACCACCTGACCACTCGGTGCCCCGTCGCGCTGTTCTCACACCTGTTCACGGCCGGGAACATCACGCCGTACTGCGGTGTTCTGTCCTCAGCAGGACGAGAGGAGCAGCAGATGAAGGTCAGGAACTCACTACGCGCCCTGAAGGCACGCCCCGGCGCCCAGGTGGTCCGCCGGCGTGGTCGCGTCTTCGTGATCAACCGTCGCGACCCGCGCGTCAAGGCCCGCCAGGGCTGACCGCAGGTCGACCAGGAGGCCCGTGGAGCTGATGCTCCACGGGCCTCTTAGGGTTACGGCTGTGATGAGGCTCGAGGTGTCGCACATCGTCTGGGACTGGAACGGGACGCTGCTGGACGACAACAAGGCGGTCCTGGCAGCGCTCAACGAGGTGTGCGCGGGCTTCGGTCGCGCCGCGGTGACCTGGGACGAGTGGCGTGAGGTGTACGCGCGGCCGATGCGGCTGTCGTACGAGAAGATCCTCGGCCGCGAGCTCGGCGAAGAGGACTGGGCGCGGGTCGACAAGCTGTACCACGACAAGTACGACCAGCTGCTGCACACGTGCGGCCTGGCGATCGGCGTACCGGACGGGCTGCAGGCCTGGGCCGAGTCGGGGCGGACGCAGTCGCTGCTGTCGATGTGGTTCCACGCCCAGCTGGTCCCGACGATCGACGGGTTCGGGCTGACCGAGCTGTTCCAGCGGGTCGACGGACTGCAGAGCGCGGTCGGCGGTGGCTCCAAGGCCGAGTACCTGGCGCTTCACGTCGAAGCGCAGCAGCTGGACCCGGCGGACGTCGTACTGATCGGTGATGTGGTGGACGACGCCGACGCGGCCAAGGCCGTCGGCGCGCAGTGCGTGCTGGTGACGACCGGTGCGATGTCCCGCACGGCGTTGCAGGCGACCGGCTTCCCGGTCACCGACTCCGTGCCGGACGCCCTCTCACTTCTGGCTGACTGATCCCTTGCGTCGACCTCGGTCGGCAGTTTACGGTCTCCGAGTTAACGTTTAACTGATTTTTTCTGAGCGTTTGACCTCGAAAAGATCAGTAACAGTCATCGAGGAGGCAGTCATGTCGGGTACGGCGGAGCGCAGGATGGATCGGCGACGGTTCCTCGGGCTGAGTGCGGCGGCGGTCGGGTCGGTGGCGTTCGCGTCCGCCTGCGGCGACGGGGGTGCGCAGGCGGGCGGTGCCAAGGCGTCCGGGGACGTCGCGCTGCCGACGTACAAGCCGTTCGGTGGGCTGACACCGGACCTGCCGGGCGCCGAGTCGGGCCTCGAGCCGGGCTTCCTGAAGTTCCCGGAGAACGCGATCGCCAGTGTCCAGGGCGCGCCGCTGAAGAGCTCGGTGACCGCGCTGACCGAGACGTTCGCGACGCCTCCGCCGCCGATGGGCAGCAACCCGATGTGGCAGTCGCTGAAACAGGCGCTCGGCGGCGAGCTCAAGCTGACGATCGGCACCGACCCGGGCTACCCGGAGAAGTTCGCCACCCTGCTGGCCGGTGACTCGCTGCCCGACCTGATGTGGCTGCCGCCGAACCAGGGCATCCCGAACGTCGGGCCGATGCTCGAGGCCAAGTTCCAGGACCTGACCAAGTACCTGTCCGGCGACGCCGTGCTGGAGTACCCGAACCTGGCCGCGCTCAAGCCGGCCTCGTGGCGGACCGCGGTGGTGAACGGCAAGATCTGGGGCGCCCCGATCCCGTCGACGCCGTTCGGCCAGGTGATGATGGGCAACCCGAAGACCTGGGCGAAGGTCGGCGGCCTGCAGTGCACGAGCGCCGAGGAGTTCTTCGGCAAGTGCAAGGAGCTGACCAGCGGTACGAACTACGCGCTCGAGCCGGCGATCGTGAACATGCTGCACATGTTCGGCGAGTGGTTCGGCGCCCCGAACGGCTGGCGGGTCAACTCCGACCGGTCGCTGACGCACCTGTACGAGACCGACAACTACAAGGCCGCCGTCGAGTACGCCGCCAAGCTCTGGGCCGCGAAGGTGTTCTACCCCGACCTCAACCTGGCCGACGCGACGCCGAAGACCGTGAACGGCCAGATCGCCGCGCAGGTCACCGTCGGTCCGCGTGCCACCTCGGACTTCCGGGCGCTCGACCCGTCGCTGTTCGTCGACACGCTGATCCCGTTCGGGCACGACGGGAAGGCCAAGCCGGTCTACGACATGGGCTACGGAACGGTCGGGTTCACGCCGTTCAAGAAGACCGACGAGGGCCGGATCCGTGAGCTGCTGGCCCTGGTCAACTACCTGTCGGCGCCGTTCGGGACCAAGGAGTTCCTGCAGAAGAACTTCGGTACGGCGGGGGAGCAGTACCAGCTCGACGGTCAGAAGAACCCGGTGCTGACCAAGGCCGGCACCCAGCAGGCGCCCGGGCTGGTCAGCGCGCTGCAGATCATGACCGCGCCGGAGAGCGTGATCTTCAACCCGGCGTACCCCGACGACACCCGCAAGATCCACGCGACCGAGCAGCAGCTGCTCAAGTTCGCGATGCGCAACCCGACGGCCGGCACCTACTCCGACACCAGCAGCAAGGCCGGGCCCAAGCTGACCGAGGCGTTCCGGGACACGATCATCGACATCGTCACCGGCCGGCAGAAGATGGACGCGTACGACGAGGCGCTGAAGCGCTGGAAGTCCGGTGGCGGTGACAAGATGCGCGGCGAGTTCGAGGCCGTGCTGCCCGCGAGCGTCCCGGTCACCGGGTCCTGACCGCCGATGGACACGCTCGTCGCGAACCAGGAACCCGACACCGCGACGCCGGCTCCGCGGGAGCCGGCGGCCCGGCGTACGGCGAAACTGCCGTTGTCCGTCCGGTGGCGCCGGGACTGGCAGATGGTGCTGCTGATGATCCCCGGTGTGCTGTTCCTGCTGGTGTTCTTCTACCTGCCGGTGATCGGCAACGTGGTCGCCTTCCAGGACTTCCAGCCGTTCCTCGGGATCATGCACAGCGAGTGGAACGGCGTCCAGAACTTCGTCAACCTGTACGCCAACCCGGACTTCTGGGACGCGCTGCGCAACACGCTGGTCCTCGCGCTGGCCCAGCTGGTGCTGTTCTTCCCGGTGCCGCTGGCGCTCGCGCTGATCGTCGACTCGCTGGTCAGCAACCGGATCCGGCGCGCGTTCCAGACCGTTGCCTACCTCCCGCACTTCCTGTCCTGGGTGCTGGTGATCGCGCTCTTCCAGCAGTCGCTCGGCGGCGCCGGGTTCGTCAACAACCTGCTCCGGCAGGCCGGGCTCGACCCGATCCCGTTCATGACCAACCCGGACACGTTCCCGCTGCTCGTCGTCGCGCAGCTGGTCTGGAAGGACGCGGGCTGGGCGATGATCATCTTCCTGGCCGCGCTGACCAGCGTCGACGTCGCCCTGTACGAGGCCGCGGCCGCGGACGGCGCGGGACGCTGGCGGCGGCTGTGGCACATCACGCTGCCGTCCATGCGGACCGTCATCGTGCTGCTGCTGATCCTGCGGATCGGCGACGTCCTGAGCGTCGGCTTCGAGCAGTTCATCCTGCAACGCGACTCGGTCGGACCGGGCGCCGCGGAAGTGCTCGACACCTTCACGTACTACGCCGGAGTCGTCGGAGGTGACTGGAGCAGCGGTGCCGCCGCCGGTCTGGCCAAGGGCGTGATCAGCGCGCTGCTGCTGTGGGGTGCGAACACGATCGCGCACAGGCTGGGTGAGCCAGGCATCTTCCAGAAGAGAGGTCAGCAATGAGTGTCGCCGTCTCCCGCCGGCCGATCTGGAAGGAACGGCCGTCGCCGTTCTACCAGTCGGTGAAGACCCTGGTCCTGGGCGGTTTCGCGGTCGCGATCATCGTGCCGATCATGGTGGTGATCTCGACGTCACTGGCCAGCGACCAGGACATCATCGACGCCGGCGGGTACGTGCTCTGGCCGTCGCACCCGACGGTCAAGGCGTACGAGACGCTGTTCAGCGGTGGGCTGATGGCCCGGGCGATCGGGGTCAGCGTGTTCGTCACGCTGGTCGGTACGGCGATCGCGCTGGCCACCACGATCGCCCTGGCGTACGCGACGTCGCGGCCGGTTCTGTTCGGCCGGCCGGTGCTGCTGATGGTGCTGTTCACGCTGCTGTTCGCGCCGGGCATCATCCCGATGTTCCTGGTGGTCAAGCAGCTCGGGCTGATCGACAGCCTGTGGTCGCTGATCCTGCCCGGCGCACTGGGCGCCTTCAACTTCATCGTGCTGCGGACGTTCTTCATGAACGTGCCCGCCGAGCTGCTGGAGAGCGCGCGGATCGACGGCGCGAGCGACTTCACCATCCTGCGCAAGGTGGTGATGCCGCTGTCGAAGGCGGTGATCGCGGTGGTCGGGCTGTTCTACGCGGTCGGGTTCTGGAACGCCTTCTTCAACGCGTTGCTCTACCTGAACGACACCTCGAAGTGGCCGGTCCAGGTGATCCTGCGGACCTACGTGCTGCAGGGCAAGTCGCTGTCGGCCGACCAGCTCGGCGTCGAACCGCTGCCGCAGCCGCAGTCGTTGCAGATGGCGGTCGTCGTGGTCGCGCTGGTCCCGATCGCACTGGTGTACCCGTTCCTGCAGCGGCACTTCACGAAGGGCGTCATCACCGGAGCGGTCAAGGGCTAAGACACAATGTCACTCATGTCCGATCGACCGACTCTGCGCACGGTCGCGGCCGAGGCCGGTGTCTCGATCGCGACCGTGTCCTACGTGTTGTCCGGCCACGAGCGCGGCCGCACGATCTCCGCGACGACGGCCGACCGCGTGCGTGACGTGGCGACCCGGCTCGGGTACCGCCGCAACGACGCCGCGCGGGCGATCCGGACGGGCAAGTCTGACCTGGTCCTGCTCTCGCTGACCGTGCTCGCCGACCCCTGGTCGCAGGCGGTCGCGGCGACGGTCAACGAGCGCGTCACGCCGCTCGGCAAGACCGCGTTGATCGTCGCCGACGGCGACTGGCGGACCGTGCTCGCGAACCGTACGCCGGACGTCATCTTCATCGACAACGTCGACCCCGAGCCGGAAGTGGTCGCCGAGCTGGAGCGGTTCGCGGAGCGCGGCGTACAGATCGTCGCGTTCAGCGAGGTGCTCGAACCGCGGGGCTTCGACGTGATCCGCTCCGGCGCCGAGCCGACCTGCCACCTCGCGGTCGAGCATCTTCTTGAGCGGCACACCCGGATCGGCGCGCTGACGTCGGAGACCCACCGATCGACCCGCTTCACGGCGTACGTCGAAGGCCTGGCGGCAGCCGGTCTGCCGTACCGCGAGGACGACGTCGCGGTCTTCGAGCGGCACCCCGAAGGGGCCTACCGGGCGGCGATGTCCCTGCTGACGAAGGACGACCGGCCGACCGCGCTCTTCTGTACGACGGACTTCGCCGCGATCGCCGCGGTCCGCGCGGCACACCGGCTGCGACTCGACGTACCGGGTGATGTCGCGGTGATCGGTGTCGGCAACACCCCCGATGGTGAGCACCTCGATCCGTCGCTGTCGACGGTCGGCCCGGTCGGCTTCAACGCGGCACTGGCCGACATCCTGATCGGCCGGCTGACCGACCGAGAAGGAGCCCCGGGCAAGGTCTTCGACTTCCCCTGGCAGCTGATCGTCCGCGAGTCGACGCGGTGAGTCTGCCGAACGTCGTTCCGTTCCGCGTGGACGCACGACGCGGCGGCGCACCGCCGCGCGTGGCGGCTCAGGGCCTCGGCAGCTTGGGGTCGGTGACCAGGGCGATGAGGTCTGCCAGGGCAACGTGCTTCGGCGGGCCGTCGAGCGGCAGGTCCTTGCTGGGCTTGTCGAAGCCGTACGACGTGATCTGGTAGTCCTGGACGTCCTTGTCGACCTGGAGAAGGAGGAGGACGCCGTCGGCCCGCCGAACGCCGGCGAAGTACGCCCGCTCGTCACGCTGTGCGACTCGGACCAGCTGGTTGTTCGCGTTGACGGTCGAGCAGGTGCCCAGGGCGATCGGGTGACCGAGGATCGAACAGGTGTCCGGATCGTCGGCCGTTTTCGTGCTCCCGGCTGAGGGCGTCGCCGAGCCGACCGGTCTGATCACCCTCAGCACCGCGACTCCGCCGGGCCGGGGCAAGGAAGTCGTCAGCGTGAGCGACTGCCCGCCCTGCTCGATCGTGGTGAACGTCAGGCCTGTCCCGCGGGCGCTGAGGTGGTACTGGAGTGAAGCCCGGTAGGCGTTGAGGACAGGAGCGTCCACAGGCAGCTGGACGAGGTTGGTCACCGAGGACGGCGGGGCTCCGGCCACTGGTGCCTGGCTGGCTCCGGCCGTGGCGTGGACGCCCGTAAGGACCGCGGCGCCGACAACGGCCAGCGACACGGTGGCGGCGGTGAGTCGTCGGCGGCGGATCCGGCGGCGTCCGCCGGTGATCAGCTGGGCCGGGTCGAGCTGGATGTGGTCGGTGCGGTGGGCGCTGTCGGCCAGGCGGTCGATGAGGTCTTGATCCGGCATCAGCGGGTCTCCGTCAGCAGGGCGTAGCGGGAGTCGGACAGGTGGGTTCTCAGGTTCTGCAACGCCTTGGCGCTCTGGCTCTTGACCGTGCTGGCGGTGACCTGGAGGTCGGCGGCGACTTCCTCGATGGGGAGGCCGAGCCAGTAGCGCAGTACGACGATGCGGCGTTGTTTCGGGGCCAGCAGCGCGAGGGCGGCGACCAGTTCGTCGCGGTCCTCGACTCCGTGGTCGGGTGGTTCGGCGACCTCCGGTAGCTCCGCCGTACTGCGTTCGCGGCGCCAGGCGCGGCGGCTGGAGTCGATCGACGCGTTGACCAGGATGCGGCGGACATAGGCGTCCTCGCCGCCGGAGCGCTGGACGCGCGGCCAGGCGACGTACAGCTTGGTCAGGGCGGTCTGGACCAGATCCTCGGCGCCGTGCAGGTCGCCGCAGAGCAGGTAGGCGGTGCCGAGCAGCCGGGACTGTCTGGTCAGCACGAACTCGGTGAACTCGCGATCGCGGCGTTCGCCCATCGGCGTCCTCATCTGCTCGTCGTACCTGGTCAACGCTAGATACGGATCAGGTCAGCGCCAGGACGCCCCGGTGTCGGTTGAGCATGTCGCAACGGTTCCTGGGTAACCTTGCGGGCGCCGCCTGGCCCGGCGGTCGACCGGATAGGAGACGATGTCCCCCGTGACCTCACGTGACGCCCAGGACGCGCAGGCTCGGCCGGCTCCGTCGGAGGCCGATCCGGCTGTCGCCGGCCTGACGGTGGGGCTTGGTGGCCCGGCGGGGCGGTTCGCCCGGTTGAGCTCGTCGTGGTGGACGCCGCTGCGGATCGCGCTGGCGGTCTGCACGATCACCTTCGCGCTCGGTGTGCTGCAGAAGGCGCCGTGCATGGAGGCCGGCTGGGACCGGCAGAGCTGGCGGCCGTTCAAGGCGCTGTGCTACTCCGACATCGGCTACCTGTACCAGGAGCGCGGTTTCGCCGAGGGCAACCGGCCGTTCCTCGACACCGGCAACTACCCGGTGCTGGAGTACCCGGTGCTCACCGGCGGGTTCATGGAGGTCGCGGCGCAGATCACCTGGGTGATCACCGGCGACCCGAAGCACGACGTGACGGTCGAGCAGAAGCGCGACACCGCCGGCGTCTTCTTCGTGGTGAACGTCGTCCTGCTCTTCCTCTGCGCGTTGCTGCTGGTCGGCCTGACCGTCGCGACGGCCCGAGGAGTCGCGTCACGTCCGGGAGCGGCCCGGGGGCAGCCGCTCGACGCCCTGTACGTCGCGGCCGCGCCGGTGCTCGCGCTGACCTCGACGATCAACTGGGACCTGTTCGCCGTCGTACTGACCGCTGGTGCGATGTGGGCGTGGTCGCGGGGCAAGCCGATCTGGTTCGGGATCCTGCTCGGACTCGGTACGGCGGCCAAGTTCTACCCGTTCCTGCTGCTCGGCCCGCTGCTGATCGTGTGCCTGCGCGGGCGGAAGCTGTGGCCGTGGTTCCAGGCGACGGTCGCGGCGGTGGTCGCATGGGGTGTCGTCAACGCACCGATCTACCTGCTGGCCAAGAACGAGTGGATGTCGTTCTGGGTCTTCAACGACGAACGCGCGAGCGACTACGGCTCGATCTGGTACGTGCTGAAGCTGGCCAACCACGAGGTCGCCGACGTCAACAAGCTGAACATCGTGATCTTCGCCGGGTTGTGTCTGTCGATCGCGATCCTCGGGTTGATGGCGCCGCGTCCACCGCGGTTCGCGCAACTGGCGTTCCTGGTGGTCGCCGCGTTCCTGCTGATCAACAAGGTGTACTCACCGCAGTACGTGCTCTGGCTGCTGCCGCTGGTCGCGCTGGCCCGGCCGAAGCTGCGGGACTGGCTGATCTGGCAGGCCTGCGAGTGCTTCTACTGGATGATGGTCTGGCTGCATCTGGCGCAGTTCCTCGCGCCCGGGCAGCCGGACGCGCCGGACAAGATCTACTGGTTCTCCGTCGTACTGCGGATGGCCGGCACGCTGTACCTGATGCTCGTGGTGTCCCGCGACATCCTGCTGCCGGAGCGCGATCCGGTCCGGCAGGGTGAGCTGGTCGACGATCCGGGCGACGGCGTGGTGTCGGACCTGCCGCCGCGGGAGCGCGTTCCCGTCTAGTACAGCTTCGAGACGTCCAGGTTCCCGCCGCTGACGACGCTGGTGGTGGGGCCGGTGAGCTGGAGCTTGCCTTCGAGCAGAGCGGCGAAGGGTGCCGCGGCGGCGGGTTCGAGGGCGAGCTTGGTCCGGGACATCACCAGGCGGGTGGCATCGAGGAGTGCGTCCTCGCTGACGCGGATCACCTCGTCGACGTACTGCTGGATGATGCCGAAGTTGTGGGTGCCGCAGACCGGCGCGGCCAGGCCGTCGGCGATGCTCTTCGCGGTCGGCAGCTTCTGCGGTGAGCCGGCCGCGAGGCTGCGGCTGACGACGTCGGCGTTCTCGGGCTCGACCCCGACGACGCGGATCGACGGATCGGCGAGCTTGATCGCGAGGGCGACGCCCGAGACGAGTCCGCCGCCGCCGACCGGGACCAGGACCGTCCTCGTCTGCGGGGCGTCGTCGAGGATCTCCAGGCCCAGGCTGCCGTGGCCGGTGATCACGTCGAGGTCGTCGAACGGGTGGACGCCGGTCAGCTTCCGCTCGTCGCGGATGCTCTCGTACGCCGCGATCAGATCGCCGTCGACGAGCTCCACCTGCGCGCCGTACGCGCGAGCGGCGTCGACCTTGGCCTGGACGGCGGTCTTCGCCATCACGACCGTCGCGGGGACCTGGGCGTTGCGCGCGGCCCAGGCGAGCGCGCCGGCCGCGTTGCCCGCGGACACCGTGATCACGCCGCGCTCGCGCTCCTCGGCGGTGAGCTGCAACGTCTTGTACAGCAGGCCGCGCACCTTGAAGCTGCCGGTCTTCTGGAACAGCTCGGCCTTCAGCGTCAGCGGCCCGCCGAACAGCTCGTCGAGGGCGGTCGACGTGACCACGGCGGTGCGGTGGATCCGCCCGTCGAGCTGAGCGGCGGCACGGCGTACGTCCTCGAGAGTCGGCATGCTGCCGAGCCTAGTGCTCCGTCAGGCGGCGGAGTTCGGCTTGCCGCGCCGGCGCCCTTCGAGGAACCGCTCGCCGGCGGCGGTGCCGGTGAACTTGGTACGCCGCGCCCACGCGTGGCACTCCGCGAGCACCGGGCACTCGGACAGGCACAACCGCAGCGCCGCCTTCTGCTCCCACTTGCTCGCGGTCTCGTCGTACGACGTGCCCTGCCCGATACAAGCCGCCCGGCTCATCCACCGGTCGGCAGGATCCACAATCACCGTCAGCGTCGGCCTCATGACCGAAAGACTACTAATTCAGTGTACTTAAAATGCTCTGTGTCAGATGCTGGTACGCCGCCGGGTGGTCGGGCAGGAAGAGGTAGGGCTCGATCAGCTCGAGCTCCATCAGCAGGAAGCGGCCGTTGGAGACGATGCCGTCGACGCGCGCGTACGGCGTGGTGGTGGCACCCGCAGCGGCGAGAGCGGCCGTGGCGCCTTCGAGGATCGCTGGGGTCGGTTCGGCCAGCTCGACGCTGCCGCCGTACTCGTGCTGGACCCGGTAGTCACCAGCGACCGGGCGCTTGACCACGGCGTGCGAGAACGCGCCGCCGAAGTACATCAGGGACCACTCGCCGTCGGTCTGGATCTCCGGCTGGAACGGCTGGACCAGGTACACCGTGTCGGGCAGGTCGTCCATCGCACGACTGAGCTGCTCGGAGCCGGCCAGGCCGCGGACGGTGTGCAGGGCGCTGGCGCTCACCGTCGGCTTGATGACGACCTCCCGGCCGGACAGCCCGCCGACGACCTCGCGCAGGCAGTCCCCGGCCGCGACCTGGGACGGCACGATCGCGACGCCGCGCTCGCGCAGTTCGAGCAGGTAGGACTTGTCGGCGTTCCAGCGGACCAGGGCCGAGTCGTTCAGCATCCGCACGCCGGCCTTGTCGAGCTGACCGAGCCACTCGGTGAACTCGAGGTACCGGGTGTGGTAGTCCCAGACCGAGCGCAGCAGCACGGCGTCGTACGACGACCAGTCCACCGACGGGTCGGACCAGAGCTCGACCTCGGGCGTGAGCCCGGCGTCGCGGAGGGCGGTGACGAGCGGGAGGTCGTGCTCGTGCAGGTCCGGGTGCTCGGCGGAGGTCGCGAGAGCGATACGCACGGTCACACTGGCTGCCTTTCAGGAGGGCCTATAAGGCCCCGTGGCTACGGTGCCCGGATCAGTGTCCGAGCGGCGCCGCCAGAAATCAACCGGGAAAGCGCGTCCGGACGGTGACGCAGCGTGATCGTTATGACAACGACGGCCAGCGCGGCCAGCTGGATCAGGCCCTGCCGGAGGTCGTGACCGTAACTCGCGTAGGACCAGTACGCGGCCAGCGGTACGGCGATCCACTCGATGCGTCCGGCGAGGACGGCGAGGGCGATCAGGGGCAGGCCGTACCAGGGGTACGTCGGGGTCGCGACGAGCAGCGCCGCGCCGTACAGCCAGCAGCAGGTGACCTCGACCGGCTCCCGTCCGTGCCGTTTGATGGCGAGCAGTGCCAGACCGACCGCGAGGACTCCGGCGACGAGCTGGCGGGCTTCAGGAGGCAGTACCAGTGCGAGAATCGCGAAGCGGGAGCTGCCGTCGGAGAAGCCCTCCTGGTTGAGGTAGCCCGGCAGGAATCCGGTGACGAGTGTGCCGGCGACGGCCAGGTGCGGGACGTAGCTGGCCAGGAAGGTGCCGACGGCAACGAATTTCGGGCGGAGCTTCGGGATGGCGGGAAGAAGGAGCAGCGGAAGCAGCTTCACGGCTCCGGCGGCGCCGAGCAGCAGGCCCGTCAGCCAGGCGCGGCGGCGGGTGAGAGCCAGGATGATCAGCAGGGCGGCGAGCACGTCGATGTGAGCCGCACTGCCGGCCTCGAGGGCGACGATCGGTGACCAACCCCACAGCGCTGCCCAGCGTGGATCGCGTCCGCGGCGGCGTAGTTCTACGGCGAGTAACCAGGTGAGTGCGACGGCGATCAGTGCTGCGGCTAGTTGCAAACCGAAGGTGCCTGCGGACCACGGAGTGAACAGAGCGACCAGAGTGAAGTAGGCCTGCGCGACAGGTGGATAGATGGTCGGCACTTGGGGGCGGTTGATCCTGGTGCGCGGGTCGTCCTCGAGCGGCGCGTCGGCGTGCGGTGGACCGACCACGCCGGATCGGTCGGTGGGGGTGAGGCCGGGGAAGAGGATCGGGTCGCGGAGTTTGGCCAGGGCATCGTCCAGGGGGACGTGCGAGTACGGCGAGGAGCCGGAGAGCTGGACCCGGCCGTCCCAGACGTAACGGTAGGCGTCGGTGCTGGTGATGGGGGCGTGGGTGAGGCCGGGGAGTTGGCAGAGGGCTGCGCCGGCTACCAGGAGGAGGACTGACTTCGTCCGGGTGAACTTGATCAGCAGGAGCAGCAGGACGGTGGTGACTACTAGGAAGAGGTTGGGGTGCCAGTTCTGGGCGGCGGTGATGATGACGGCCGTGCTGCAGGCGACTGCGAGGAGTAGGACCAGCGCAGTCGTGCGGTCCGGCCGCTTCATCGGCGGAAGGTGAGGAAGGCGCGGTGATTGGTCCGCCAGTCCTCGGTCGGGTGCAGGCCGGCCGCGTGGGCGTGGCGGAGTACGGCGCGGGTGCCGAGGCGGGCCCAGGGGAGGGGGTGGGAGCGGCGGCCGGTCGTCGTACGGAGGACGATCGGGTGGGTGTCGTCGAGCTCGTCGTCCGGATCGACCTCGACCAGGACCATGCCGTCGGGGCGGATCAGTTCGGCGCAGCGGCGGAGCAGGGCCTCGGGCCGGCCGCCGATGCCGATGTTGCCGTCCATCAGCAGCACGCTGCCCCAGCGGCCTTCGCCGGGCAGAGCCGCCTCGACCGGCCGGAGCAGCGCCGGAGCTCCACGCTTGGTGGTGAGCCGGACCGCCTGCTCGGAGATGTCCACGCCGAGTGCCGCGATGCCCTGCTCGGCAAGGGCTGTGACGATCCGGCCCGGCCCGCAGCCGATGTCCAGCACCGGCCCCTCGCAGCGGCTGAGCGCCAGCCGGTCCGCTGCGTCGGCCGGAGCACTCCAGCGGTCGACCTCACTCAGCGACGGCACCGTCCGCCCGTCGGTGCCGGTAGCAACGACGTCCAGGCCGTCCAGCGCGCGCTCGAACAGCAGCGCCGGGTGGGCCGACGTCTGCAGCCGCTTGTGCAGCCGAGAGACCCGCAGCTCCGGGTACGCCGCTGCGATCACCGCTGCGTCCACCGGGGTGTCCATGTCGCGCAGGCTCGGCAGCAGCTTCACCTTGTAGCCCAGCGCCTGCAGCCGGGTCAGCTGGTCCTGGCCGGTGTGGTCGGTCGACATCGGTACGCCGACCAGCGCCCACCGATCGGGTGCACGCAGTCCGAGACACCAGTAGCCGCCGTCCTCGGTCAGCCCGAGTACGGCGTCGTGGCCGTCCCAGTCGGTGCTCAGCAGCGCCGGGGTCAGCTGCGGGGTGTCCATGCCGACCAGGAGCATCGGCGACCCGTCGTACGCGTCCTCGAAGGCAGCGGCCAGCCGCTCGTCGAGTCCGTTGCCGCGCTGCGCGACGACGGCGAAGTGGTCGGGCAGCCAGGGGCCGGTGTCGCCGTCGAGCGCCACGACGTACCGGCTCGCAGGAGTGGCGCTGACGGCGGCCAGGGTGTCGGAGAGCGACGCGCGGGCGAGCGCGGCCGCCTCCTTCGGGGTGAACTCGGACTGCAGCCGCGTCTTCACCTTGCCGGGCAGCGGCTCCTTGGCGATCACGATCAGAGTGGTCACCGGGCCAGCACCTTCGACATGTCCTTCACCGCGCGGGCCGCGCCCAACGGCGTACCGGTGACCTTGGAGCGTCCGGAGCGCGGCAGGTAGTCGACGTCGACCTCGGCGATCCGCCAGCCGGCGTCGGCGGCCTTCACTACGGTCTCCAGCGGGTAGCCGGACCGCCGGTCGACCAATTGGAGTCCTAGCAGCGCCTCACGCCGGGCAGCGCGCATCGGACCGAGATCATGCAGCTGTACGCCGGTCCGCCGGCGGATCCGCCGGGACAGCTCGGCGTTGGCCAGCCGCAGGTGCCAGGGCCAGACGTGGCGGCCGACAGGCCGTCGTCGCCCGACCATCAGGTCGATCCGGCCGGACAGAACGGGTGCGGTGACCCGGACCAGCTGGCCGGGGTCCAGCGACGCGTCGGCGTCCAGGAAGGCGACCACCTCGGCGGTAGCCGCCTCCAGCCCGGTGTGGCAGGCAGCGCCGTACCCGCGGGCCGTGCAGGACACCACAGTGGCTCCCAACTGCGCGGCGAGCTCCGCCGACCCGTCGGTGGAACCGTTGTCCACGACAACAGCCCGTACGCCGTCCGGCAACCGGCCCAGCACCCAGGGCAGGGCGGCGGCCTCGTTGAGACACGGCAGGATCAGATCGACCTCGGCAGCAGACACACTTCGACCGTAGGGAGATTTCGGCGGCTTGCGGTCCATCTGGTGGCTACAGGTCGCTTACGGACGGTTCACGTGGCCGGACCGGTGCGGCGGACGACTTAGGCTCTTACCGTGGCTACTCGTGTGCTCGTGGTGGACGACGACCCGACCGTGTCGAACGTCGTCTCGGCGTACCTGACCAAGGCCGGGTACGACGCCCGCGTGGTCGCGGACGGCGTGACAGCGGTCGATGTGTGGCAGCAGTGGAAGCCGTCGGTGGTCATCCTCGACGTGATGCTTCCCGGGCTGTCCGGTCTGGAGGTGCTGCGCCGGCTGCGCGCTGCCGACGACGGCGCGGCGGTGATCATGCTGTCGGCCCGCGGCGAGGAGGAGGACCGCCTGGTCGGGCTCGAGTTCGGTGCGGACGACTACGTGGTCAAGCCGTTCAGTCCGCGCGAGCTGACGCTGCGGGTGCAGGCGATGCTGCGGCGCGAGGAGCGGCTGGCCGGTCTGGACCTGACGCCGACCAAGCTGCACGCCGGTCCGATCGTCGTCGACACCGCGGCCCGGACGGCGACGCTGGACGGCGTGGAGCTGGCGCTGACGCATCGCGAGTTCGACCTGCTGGCGTTCCTGGTCGCCCACCCGGGCAAGGCGTACACCAAGGCCGAGCTGCTGCGGCGCGTGTGGGGCTGGGACTTCGGCGACTCGTCGACGGTCACCGTGCACATCCGCCGGCTGCGGGAGAAGATCGAGGCCGATCCGTCCGACCCCAAGCTGGTGCTGACGGTGCCGCGGACCGGCTACCGCTTCGCGGGTGAAGCGCAGTGAACCGCGACCAGTTCATGATCCTGGCGCTGACGGCGCTGTGGACCCTGGTGGTCGGGGCGATCGGTGCTGCGGTGCTGTGGCAGTTCAGGCGCCGGTCGTTGCGGGTCACGATCATCGTGGTCGCGCTGGCTCCGCTGGCGGCTGCACTGGCAGCGGTTGGACAGAGCGTGCGGGCGATGTTCATCTCCGCGCACGACTCGCTGGTGGTGCTGTGGACGCTGGCGTTCTCCGGGCTGCTCGGCCTGGCGATGTCCGTGGTGCTCGCGCACTGGATCAGCACGGGCTCACGGGATGTCGGACGGCGTCTGCGAGACCTCGGTACGTCGTACGAGTCGGTGGGCGTGGCGACCAACGGCAACGTGCCAGCGGAGCTGGCTGAGCTGACGGACGAGCTGGAGACGACCAGGGCTCGCCTGGCGGCCTCACGCGAGCGGGAGCGCGCGCTGGAGTCCAGCCGGCGGGAGCTGGTCGCGTTCATGTCGCACGACCTCCGTACGCCGCTGGCTGGGCTGCGCGCGCTGTCAGAGGGGCTGGAGGACGGTGTCATCGAGGACGCGCCGGGTGCGCTGCGGCAGATGCGGACCACGGTGGACCGGATGACCGGGCTGGTCGACGACCTGTTCGAGCTGTCCCGGCTGTCGGCCGCTCCGCCGCCGCGGCGCCGGTCGGCGGTCAGTCTGCGCGAGCTGGCCGAGGACGTGGCGGGGGAGACCTCCGAGCACGCCCGTGCCAACGGGGTGACGGTGGCGGTGTCCGCACCGGCCGACGACGACCGCCTGGCGGTTCACGGCGATGCGGACGAGCTCACGCGAGCCGTGACGAACCTGGTGGGCAATGCGATCCGGCACACGGCCCCTGGCGGCACGGTGAAGGTGGCGGTCGACCGTGAGGCCGACGGCCGGGTGCGGCTCGCTGTGACCGACGGCTGTGGCGGTATCCCGGCCGACGACCTGGAGCGGGTGTTCGACATCGGTTGGCGCGGCGACGAGCAGCGGACGCCGGCCTCGACCTCCGCCGACAGCAGTGGGGGAGGCCTGGGGCTGGCCATCGCTCGGGGAGTCGTGGAGTCGCACGAGGGCACGATCGAGGTCAACAACGTGCCGGGCGGCTGCGCGTTCAGTATCGATCTGCCGCAGGTGAACGCACCCGTCAACGGGTGACGAGGTCCGCGATTCCCGTGACGAGGTCGTAGGTCGGCTTCCAGCCCAGGGTGTCGCGCAAGCGCTGGGAGCTGGCGGTGATGTGCCGGACGTCGCCCAGCCGGTACTGGCCGGTGACGACCGGCTTCGGTCCGTTGAGCGCCGTGGCCAGTTCGGTGGCGAGGTCGGCGATCGTGTGGACCGTGCCGCTGCCGACGTTGTACGCCGTGAAGGCGGGTGCGTCCTGCACGGTGGTCGCGGCCGTGGTGACCGCGGTGGCGATGTCGTGGACGTGGATGAAGTCGCGTCGCTGGCCGCCGTCCTCGTAGACCCGCGGGGCCTCGCCGCGGGCGAGTGCCGAGCGGAAGAGCGACGCGACTCCGGCGTACGGGGTGTTGCGGGGCATGCCGGGGCCGTAGACGTTGTGGAAGCGCAGGGCTGCCACGCGGCCGCCTGTCTCGCGGGCCCAGGTGGAGGCCAGGTGCTCGCCGTTCAGCTTGGTGGTGGCGTAGGTGTTGCGCGGGTCGGCCGGTGCGGTCTCGTCGACCAGGCCGGGGCGCAGTTGTTCGCCGCAGATCGGGCAGGGCGGTTCGAAGCGGCCGGCGTCCAGGTCCTCGGTACGGCGGGGGCCGGGCGCGACCAGGCCGTGGCGGTCGCACTCGTAGCGGCCTTCGCCGTACACGACCATGGAGCTGGCGTAGACGAGGTTGCGGACGGTGCTGTGGGCCAGTTGCTTGAGCAGTACGGCGGTGCCGAGGCTGTTGCTCGAGACGTAGTCGTCGATGTCGTCGAGGTCCACACCGAGGCCGACCTTCGCCGCCAGGTGGATGATGACGTCGACGCCTCGCAGCGCGTCGGCGACGGCGTCGGGGTCGCGGATGTCGCCGACGGTCAGGTCGATCGCGGGCGGGGTGGTGTGGACGTCGGGGCGCAGGGAGTCGAAGACGACGGGGTGGTGGCCCTCGGCAAGCAGTTGGGTGCGGACGTGCTGGCCGATGAAGCCGGCGCCGCCGGTGAGCAGGACTCTCATCGGACCGTCCACAGGTTCTCGGCGGCCGTGCCGTCGAGGGAGTGGTGGCAGGTGCAGTCGCCGGTCGGGAGCTGGCCGATCACGTCGGTGAGCAGGGCCTTGAGTCGCTCGATGCTGCGGCCGAAGACCTCGAACACCTCCGCCTGGGTGACGCCCTCGCCGGTGGTGATGCCCGCGTCGTGGTCGGTGACGACGGCGACCGAGGTGTAGCAGAGCGCGAGCTCGCGGGCGATGGATGCTTCGGGGGCGCCGGTCATGCCGACCAGGGACCAGCCCTGGGCCGCGTGCCACTGGGACTCGGCGCGGGTTGAGAAGCGTGGGCCGTTGATGACGACCATGGTGCCGCCGTCGACGATCGCGTTGCTCGCTCCGCCGTCGACCACACCGTTGCCCACGCCGCCGCCGGTCGCGGCCGAGTTGCCAGCGGCAACGACCGTCTTGCGGGCGACCGGGCAGTACGGGTCGGCGGGGCTCGTGTGGACGACCGGGCGCTGGTCGCCGTCGTACACGGTGTGTTCGCGGCCCCAGGTGCGGTCGACGTACTGGTCGGGGACGACGATCGTGCCCGGCGTGAGCTCGCGGCGCAGGGAGCCGACGGCGCACGGGCCGAGGACGTTGCGGACGCCGAGGGAGTGCAGGGCCCACAGGTTCGCGCGGTAGTTGACGCGGTGCGGCGGCAGCCGGTGGTCGGCGCCGTGGCGCGGGATGAAGGCGACCTCGCGGCCGTTCACCTCGCCGACCAGCGGCGGCTCGCTGGGTGGGCCGAACGGCGTCTCGACCGCGACGGGCCGTGCGTCGGCCAGGAACGAGTAGAAGCCGGAACCACCGATCACACCGATCTCTGCCATGTCTTCGAACCTAGGGGCTGGTCGCTCGGCCTGTGTCCGATTCCCGGGGATCGTCAGCACCCCGTAAGAGCCGCCACGTCAAGCGGCCGGGGCGCACCGCGTGAGGGGGACGTCGGAGCCTCCCCGTCAGAATGGGCCCGTGGAACTCACTGGCGTCCTGCTGCTGGCCGGCGCGGCCGTGCTGCTGCTGGTGATCGTCTACGGCAGCTGGACAGCCGGGCGGCTCGACCGGCTGCACCACCGCGTGGCCACCGCCCGGGCGCGTCTGGAGACCGAGCTGGCCCGCCGGTCCGCGCTGGTCGCCGAGTTGGCCGGCAGCGGCGTACTGGACCCTGCCTCGTCACTGCTCCTGCTGGACGCCGCCCACCGCGCCAGGACCGCGCCGGACGAGGAACGGGAGCAGCGGGAGTCCGCGCTGACCAGGGCGATCGCCGCGACCGGTACCGACGAGCAGCCGTGGGCAGGGGAGCTGGCGGCCGCCGTACGGCGCGTGCAGTTGGCTCGGCGGTTCCACAACGACATCGTGGTGTCGACGCGCAACCTGCGGACCCGGCGACTGGTCACCTGGTTCCGGCTGGCCGGGCACGCGCCGATGCCGTGCACGATCGAGCTGGAGGACGGCAGTTGACGGACTTCGTGGCGGAGGCTGAGCGGTACCGGCACGAACTGCGCGTGCACTGCTACCGGATGCTCGGCTCGTACGACGACGCCGAGGACCTCGTCCAGGAGACCTACCTGCGCGCCTGGCGGTCCCGCGACAGCTTCGAGGGCCGGTCGAGTCTGCGCGCCTGGCTGTACCGGATCGCGACCAACGCCTGCGTCGACGACGTACGCCGTGCTTCCCGTGTCCTGCCACACCAGCTGGAGCCGGAGTCGTTCCCCGCTGAGGCGCTGCCGGCTCGCGACGACCTGCCCTGGCTGCAGCCGTTCCCGGACGTGCTGCTGGACCGGGCCGAGGAGCCGGACGCGCAGGTGATCCGGCGGGAGACGATCGAGCTGGCGTTCCTCACCGCGATCCAGCAGCTGCCGCCGCGGCAGCGGGCGGTGCTGATCTTCCGGGACGTGCTCGGGTGGTCGGCCAAGGAGACCGCCGACGCGCTCGACCTGTCGGTGGCGGCGGCGAACTCGGCGCTGCAGCGGGCGCGGCCGGTACTGCGCGAGCACCTGCCGGTACGGCGTACGGAGTGGTCGGCGTCGGCTTCGGCCTCGGAGCAGGCCTTGGTGGCGAAGTACATCGCGGCCTTCGAGGCCGGGGACGCTGCTGAGTTGGCGGTGTTGATGCACGAGGACGTGCGGGTCACGATGCCGCCGTACGCGTTCTGGTACAGCGGGCGATCCAAGGCGGAGCAGGTGTTCGCGGCGAACTTCACGCCGGGTGGGGCGGTCAACCGGGGGTCGTGGCGGTTCGTTGCTGTGGGCTTCAATCGGCAGCCGGCGGTCGCGGTCTATTTGCGGGCACCGGGTGACGATCGGTTCCGCCCGTTCGCGGTGACCGTGTTCCGCGTCGAGGACGGGCTGGTGGCCGAGATGACCGCGTTCGAGGGTGTGGACTTCGCGGTGCTGGGGCTGCCGGGCTACTTGGCGTCGGCGTAGCACTCGACGATCGCGGTGCCGAACGGGAAGCGGGTCGGCGTCGTACCGAAGCAGAGTGTGCCGGCCAGGTCGCCGGCGGCCTGGATCGCGGCCGCGACCTGCTCGGCCTCATCGGCGGGGCAGTGCACGATCACCTCGTCGTGCTGGAAGAAGACCAGCTCGGCCTTGAGCGTGGCGATCGACTGCCGCAGCGCGGCCATCATCAGCACCGCCCAGTCAGCGGCACTGCCCTGTACGACGAAGTTGCGGGTGAACCGGCCACGGGCGCGGGCCCGGCGCCCGTCCACCTGCGGCTCGTCGGCGGGCGGGCCCTCAAGCTGCGCGGCGTCGAGCTGCGAGCCGGACGGGGGACAGGTGCGGCCGAGCCAGGTGCGAACCAGGCGGCCCTCCTCGCCGGCCCGGGCCGCGTCGTCGACGTACTGGACGGCTTTGGGGAACCGCTTGCGGAGGTCGGCCAGATTCTTCAGGCCGTCGCCGGAGGTCTGGCCGTAGATCGCGCCGAGCACGGCGATCTTGGCCTTGTCGCGATTACCTGCGAAGGCCTTGTCAGAGACCGCCTTGTAGAGGTCGGCGGCGTCGCCGGCGACCTGCATGAACGCCTGGTCGCGGGAGATCGCGGCCAGGATGCGTGGTTCGAGCTGGGAGGCGTCGGCGACGACCAGCCGCCAGCCGGGGTCCGCGACGACAGCGCGGCGGATGACCTTCGGGATCTGCAGGCCACCACCGCCGTTGGTGACCCAGCGGCCAGAGACCGTGCCGCCCGGCACGAAGCCGGGGCGGAAGCGGCCGTCGTGGACCCAGTCGTGCAGCCAGGTCCAGCCGTTCGCGGTGTAGATGCGGTAGAGCTTCTTGTACTCGATCAGCGGCGCGACCGCGGGGTGGTCGATGGTCTGCAGCTCCCAGCGCCTGGTCGAGCTGAGCTGGTGGCCGGCCTGCTTGAACGCCTTCAGTACGTCGGCCGGTAGGTCTGGTCTGACGCGTCGGCCGAACGCGGCGGAGACCTGCTCGGCCAGCTCGGTCAGGCGGCGCGGCTCGCCGCCACCGGCGTACCGCTCGCCGAGGAGCTCGGTGAGGAGGGCGCGGTGGCCCTCGGCGCTCCAGGGGAGGCCGGCGCGGTCCATTTCGGCGGCGATCAGCCAGCCGGAGGACTCCGACGCGGTGAGCAGGCGCATGCGGTCCGGGTGCTCGGTGTCGTGGTGGCGGCGCAGTTGGTCGGCGTACACGCGGAGGAGCGCTTCGAAGGGGAGCGGCTCGGTCTCGATGTCGAAGAGCGAGGACTGCTCGCCGCCTGGCTCGGTGGCGCGCATGGGTGGGTCGGGTGGGACGGGCTGCTTGGTCAGACGAGCCCAGGCGGCTGCTGCTGAGCGTGGCTCGCCCAGCCGGCCGGCGTGGCCCAACAGCAGGCCTTCGGCGGTCTCGATGTCGTAGCAGCGCTCTACGCGGACACCGGCTGCCAGCAGGCGGGGGTAGATCTCCGCGGTGGAACGCCAGACCCAGCGGGTGACCTGAGGACGGGAAGCGACTGCGGTCGCAAGATCGGGTTCATGGACGATCTCACCAGCAGGCTGACCGTCCGGATGAAGGGCGACGAGCAGTGCGCCGCCACCTTCTGTCGGAGCAATCGCCCATCTCTCGTCCACAGCAGGATCCTCGCACCCACCACCGACAGTCCTCCCCTGCCGCCGCCCCCACCAACCCATCCACATCTAACCTGCCACTGAACGCCCCGCCGTCGTCCCAGCCCCGCTCGACTCCGTGCACCCGCCACCGAACGCCCCGCCGTCGTCCCCACCACGGGACGACTTTGTGCACCCACCAGTCCTCCACGGCCGACCTTGCGCACCGCCCAGCCACGAAACCGCGAAGCCGGCGCCTGGCCGGTGCTCAAAGTTCGGCGAGGCGAGGCGAGGCGAGGCGAGGCGAGGCGAAGCGCCGCGGCGGGCGAGGCGAGGCGAGGCGAGGCGAGGCGGGAGGGTTGCTTTGTGCACCGGGCGGTCACGTAGGGCGCGGTTCGGTGGCTGGGCGGTGCTCAAACTCGGTGGTGGGGGAGAAGCTGTCCGCGGGGTGGTGTCCGGGAGCCGCATCAGGCCAGTGGTGTCAGACTGGACTCATGTGGCGGGGGAGTGATCTGGACCCGGCGGACGGGAACCGGACCGAGCAGGTCGAGGCGTTGGTGCTGCGGCGGATCGAGCGGGGGGACCTGTCGATCGGATCGCGGCTGCCGTCGGAGCGGGTACTGGCGGAGCGGCTCGGGGTGAGTCGGGTGACGGTGGTCAGGGCGCTCGACCAGTTGCGGGCGGACGGCGTACTGGAGACCAGGCGGGGGTCCGGGACGCACGTGCGGCCGCTGGACCGGTTGCTGGACCCGATCGCTCCGGTGTCGACGGTGACGCCGGGGGACCAGCCGGTGCTGGATCTACGGTTCGCTACGACGGCGGCGCCGCATGATGTGGCCGAGGTGGCGGCGCAGATCGTGGCGGAGGGGCTGCCGCAGGCGATGGGCGGGGACGGACCGCCGTCGGGTGGATCGCTGGAGTTGCGTACGGCGTTGGCCGCGCGGCTGACCTCCGAAGGGGTTCCGACCGAGCCGGGGCAGTTGACGCTGACTGTCGGCGCGGCGGCTGGGCTCAACGCGGCTCTGGCGGGGCTGGACCTCGGGCCGGGGGTCGCGATCACCGAGACCCCGACGTACCCGGCGGCCTTCGATCTGCTGCGCAACCACCGGCTGGACGTCGTCGGCTGGCCTGCTGGTGTGTGGGACACCGACCAGCTCGCTCACCTCTGCCGGCGCCACAAGCCGAAGGTCATCTACCTGCAAGCCGACAACCACAACCCGACCGGGCTGAGCCTTCCGGCGGACCGGCGTACGGCGGTGGTGGAGATCGCCCGGCGGTACGGCGCCGCGCTGATCAGCGACGAGACCATGCGACCCCTGTGGCTGGCCAGCGGGAAGCAGGCCGACCCGCTGAGCCGCTACCCGCGCACTGTCAGTGTCGGCTCGCTCAGCAAGACGGTGTGGGGAGGCCTACGGGTCGGCTGGGTGCGGACCGGTCGCCAGCTGCGCAGGAGGATCAACACCTCGGCACAGCTGAGTGTGACGTCGCCCAGTGCGCTGGACGACCTGCTGGCGTTGGCGATCCTGGACCGGCTCGACCGGGTGATCTCACGACGCAAGACCCGGCTCCGGGCCAACCTGGCCGCACTGGAGACTGGACTGAAGACAGTGCCCGGTGTGGCCTGGGCGACGCCTACCGGCGGGATGACGCTGTGGCTGGAGCTCACCGACGTACGGGCTCGTCGAGTGCTGGAGGCAGCGCGGGAGCAGGGGCTGCTGTTGGGCGCCGGTGACCTGTTCACGCCGGACGGCACCGACCGGCGGCACCTGCGGATCCCGTTCACCGCGCCGCCCGCGACGCTGCGGCTGGTCGTGGCCCGGCTGACCACCGCGATCAGTCAGTCCAGTTGATTCAAGGTGGACTGAAACCGGCCCGGCTCGGAGTCCTAGGCTGGAGGCGTACCCCAGCTCTGACCAGGAGGACCCCGAAGTGACTGAGACCACCGCACCGCAGACCGGCACCGCGAAGGTCAAGCGTGGCATGGCGGAGATGCTCAAGGGCGGCGTGATCATGGACGTCGTCACCGCCGAGCAGGCCAAGATCGCCGAGGACGCGGGCGCTGTCGCGGTGATGGCGCTGGAGCGGGTCCCGGCCGACATCCGCGCCCAGGGCGGCGTGTCCCGGATGAGCGACCCGGACATGATCGACTCGATCGTCCGCGCGGTCTCGATCCCGGTGATGGCCAAGGCCCGGATCGGTCACTTCGTCGAGGCGCAGGTGCTGCAGAGCCTCGGCGTCGACTACATCGACGAGTCCGAGGTGCTCACCCCGGCCGACTACGCCAACCACATCGACAAGTGGAACTTCACCGTTCCGTTCGTCTGCGGCGCGACCAACCTGGGCGAGGCGCTGCGCCGGATCACCGAGGGCGCGGCGATGATCCGCTCCAAGGGCGAGGCCGGCACCGGCGACGTCTCCAACGCGACCACCCACATGCGCCAGATCCGCCAGGAGCTGCGCCGGCTGCAGAACCTGCCGGAGGACGAGCTGTTCGTCGCCGCGAAGGAGCTGCAGGCGCCGTACGAGCTGGTCAAGGAGGTCGCCGCGCTCGGCAAGCTGCCCGTCGTGCTGTTCACCGCCGGCGGCATCGCCACCCCCGCCGACGCCGCGATGATGATGCAGCTCGGCGCTGAGGGCGTGTTCGTCGGTTCCGGCATCTTCAAGTCCGGCAACCCGGCCCAGCGTGCCGAGGCGATCGTCAAGGCCACCACCTTCCACGACGACCCCGACGTGATCGCCAAGGTCTCCCGCGGCCTCGGCGAGGCGATGGTCGGCATCAACGTCGACGAGATCCCCCAGCCCCACCGCCTCGCCGAGCGCGGCTGGTAACCGACCGCAATCCTGGTGCGTTTCGCCTCAGATTCCAGCGCAAACCGGATGTGGGGCTACAGGCCTCACTGGGGTTCGAGGTGGTCGATCAAGGCGTCGGCAATTTCGGGCCACGGCACGGGCACGGTTCGAGTGCCGCGGAGAAAGCTCCGCGGCACTCGCCACTCCACCCGCAGGGGTGCTCCGATAGGGAATGGTGCGCTGCCCCTCAAGGTTCCGGCGATCCACCAGAACCGCACGCCGGAACTCCGCCACCCGGCGCCGAGGCTGCTCACTGCGGCGGCATCATCGGGCGATGGACTTTTCGCGTCCGCCTGGGTGTCGATGGCGAAAGACCCAGAAGACAAGGCCGGCGACGAGACCCCAGCCGATCAGCACCAGATAAGGAAAGGCTTTCTGGTGGCCTGGGAAGTAGAGCGCGGTGTGATGGGCGCTGATTGACGCGCCTGGCGGCAGCCACTGGCCCACGGTACCGAGCGTTGCCGGGAGGAGCGCGGGCGACACCGTGCCGCCCGATGACGGATTGCCGAGCAGCACCATGATCGCCCAGGTCGGCAGCATGCCCCAGCGGCCGAAGAGCGTGCTGAACATGGAGCAGGCGACCTCGGCCGCGAACATGGTCAGTGACAGGATCGCCCACGACGACAGGAACGGCAGGTCGAGCGCACCGACGACCCGGTCGACCGCAGTGGTGATTGCCAACCCGCCTGAGCCGGCAGTGAGGGCGAGGAACGCGATGCGCTCGCCGGGGTGGAGGCGGCGCGCGTGGACGTCGTACAGCATTGCTCCGATGAAGCCGATGATCACGGCGGCCAGGGTCATGTAGAAGATCGCCAGGCCGCGGGGGTCGCGTTTCTGCAGCGGGTTGAGATCGGAGACCTCAAGTCGGGTCCCGGTCTGCGCCGCGGCTCGGGGAGCCTGCTCGGACAAGAGTTGCGCGACGGAGGGCCCGGAGGCGCCGGACAACTGCAGCCGGGCTACGCCGTCTCCTCGGTACTCGAGCACGCCGAAGACCCGTTGTTCCAGAACGGCCCGCCGGGCGGCGGCTTCGTCCGGCAAGGGAATCCGTTGCAGCGCCCCGCCGAGCAGCGCGTCGAGAGCCTCGTCGAAGGGCCGGTCGGTCTGGGGCGGTACGACGACCGCCAGCGGGATGGAATGGGGAACGGGAGCGGCCAGGAACATGGTGTACGACCCGACGAACAGGGCTGCGGTCGCGGTCAGGATGAGGGCGAGAACCGTCGCCGGAAAGAACGGCGACGTGACGAACGCTGCCTTCCGGGTGCTGTCCCTGCTCATGGTTCTCCTCGTCAGTAAGCCAACATGGGTGTTGCAGTAAGGTGCTGTCATGGCCTGGGACGTTGATGGAACCAAGCGCAGGATTCACGCGGCAGCGCTCGCCGAGTTCTCACAGTTCGGGGCGGCCGGAACGACGATCGACAGGATCGCCAAGCGTGCCGGGGTCAATCGCGAACGGGTCTACAACTACTACGGGGACAAGGCGGTGCTGTTCTCCAAGGTGATTCGGGACGAGCTCGACAAGCTCGCCGAGAACGTGCCCCTGCGGGAGGTCGACGGCCCCGACGACCTGGCGCGATTCGCCGGCCTTGCGTTCGACTATCAGCAGGACCACCCGGAGGTGGCTCGGTTGATCCTGTGGGAGGGGCTGGCTGATTCGGGCACCGTGCAGGACGAGGGCGAGCGAGCCGCCTTGTACCTGGACAAGGCGCACGCCGTGGCCGCGGCCCAGCATGCGGGTCTGGTGAACTCGTCGATCGCGTCGGCCCACCTCGTGTTTCTGCTGATCGCGCTGGCTGGTCAGTGGTGGGCAACGCCGCAGATGGCGCGCATGCTCGCTGCCGAGCTGGACGACGACTCGCCAGCTCGGCGTCGAGCAGCTGTGGTCCAAGCAGCACGGCGGATCGCTGCCTGCGAGTGATGACTCAGCCGAGCAGCTCGTCGACGGCAGCCCAGCGCGGGACAGGGCTGCGGCCGGAAGGAAGGCGTACGGTCTTGCTGTAGCCGAACTCCCGAAGCGTCTCAGCGGCGTGCTCGCGACCGTAGCCGCTGTGTTTCGTCCCGCCGAACGGCGTGCCGATGACCGCGCGGTTGTAGTTGTTCACGAACACGATGCCCGCTTCGACTGCCCGGCCGACCCGCAGGGCACGGGAATTGTCGGCCGTGAACACCCCCGCGACGAGCCCGAAATCGGTGTTGTTGGCGATGGCAACGGCCTCCGCCTCGTCGTCGAACGGGATCACGCACACGACCGGGCCGAAGATCTCTTCGCGCGCCACGCGCATGTCCGGGGTGACCGCCGTGAGCAGGGTCGGTGCGACGTAGAAACCGTCGGCCAGGTCGGGATCCGCGGGCAGCGCTGCCTGGGCCGCGACGACGGCACCCTCTCGGCGGCCGATCTCGAGATAGTCGAGAACTCGCCGCTGCTGGGCCGCCGTGACGAGCGGGCCGACATGCGTGGCCGGGTCCACGCCGCGTCCGACCCGCAGGCCGGCCACGGCACGGCTCAATCGCTCGACGACCTCGTCGTGCACGGACCGATGGATCAGCAGGCGTGAAGCCGCCGTACAGGCTTCACCCTGATTGAAGTAGCCGCCCTCGAGTGCGGCGGCGATGGCGTCGTCGACGTTGGCGTCCTCGAAGACGATGAGGGGGTTCTTGCCGCCCAGCTCCATAAGGGTCGGGGTCAGGTTTTCCGCGGCAGTCTTCGCGACCGCGGTGCCTGTTGCCGGAGCTCCCGTGAACGAGACCTTCCGGACGAGCGGATGTCCCGCCAGCGCGGCACCGACCGGTCCCTTGCCGGGGACGACGTGTACGACGTCGTCGGGCAGCACCGACTGGATGATCTCCGCCAGCCGGAGCACGGTGAGCGGCGCTTGTTCCGGTGGCTTGAGGACCACCGCGTTGCCTGCCGCAAGGGCGGGAGCCGTCTTGCCTGCGGTGTGAATCGGCGGCCAGTTGAACGGGATGATGCCCCCGATCACTCCGAACGGCTGCAGCGTGGTGACGTCCAGCGCGTAGCCGTTGTCCCGGACGGCGCCGGGCAGCTCATGGCAGAGACCGCCGAAGAGCTCGAAGATCGCGATACAGGATTCGAGGTCGAAGGCCCGGGCCTGACTTCGGGGTTTGCCGTTCTCCCGGGACTCGAGCTCCGCGAGTTCGTCGGCGTGCGCGCGGATCTCCCGCGCGACCTCCGACAGGAGACGCCCGCGCTCAGCCGGTGGCCGGTTGCTCCAGGCCACGAAGCCTTCGTGGGCGGCACGCACCGCCGCGTCGACCTCCGCGGTACCGCCGCCCTGCACCGTGGCAAGCAGGCGCCCGGTGGCGGGATCGTGGACGTCGAACCGGTCTTCCCCGTGATCGGAAGACCACCGGGTCCGGTGGACGGCCGTTTGCTTCATCATGTTTCCTCCAGATCCAACAACAGTGTTGGTTTTGGTTCGAGCCTACTCCCGGTCCAGTGCATCTGCAACACTGGTGTTGGAGTTGAGGGGATGGACGTGGGCCGCGGGACTGATCGACGTACTGATCTCACCCAGGCCCTCGACGCGTAGCGTGACCTGGTCACCGATCTCCAGCCAGGGGTAGGCCCCGGGGCCGTGAACCGCGCTGAGCTCGAGGATGCAGCCGGTTCCCACGGTGCCCGCACCGATGATGTCTCCGGTCCGCAGTGTCGTCCCTCGGGACGCGTACGACAGCAGGTCCGCGAAGGACCAGAACTGATCGGCCCAGTTCCCTTCGCTGTAGATGACGCCGTTGACGGCGGCGGTCATCCTCGTGTCGAACCCGTGACGGGCGCGCTTGTCCTCGAGTTCGTCGGGTGTCACCAGGAAGGGGCCGAGACTGGTGGCGGTGTCTTTCGCCTTCGCCGGACCGATCGACATGGTCATCTCGGCCGCCTGGAGGCCCCGCGCGCTCCAGTCGCACAGAATCGTGTAGCCGGCGATGTGCGCGGACGCCTCGGCCGGCGTCACGTTGGACGCCGGCATACCGACGATGGCCGCCACCTCGAGTTCGTAGTCGAACTGCCGGCTTCCGGGGGCGATCGGTACCGGTTGGGACGGCCCCTGGATCGCGGCAGGGTTCTGGAAGTAGAAGACGGGTTGCCGGTAGTAGACCGGGTTCGTCGGCAGGCCCAAGGCATTCATCGAGGTGACGTAGTGGTTCTCGAAGGCCATGAAATCCCGGACCGACGGCGGGCGCGGTATCGGCGCCAGCAGGCGGGCGGTGTCGGCCGCGACGACCTCGAACGGGTCCTCACCGACCTCGCGTGCGGCCTCGGCCAGCGCCGCGGGGGAGCCGATCAGGTCGATCACTTGCCGTTCGCCACGGAGTGCGCGCAGCAATCCGCCGTCGTACAAGGCGGCGTGCTCCTGGCCATCGACCGAAGAGCGATAGGTGGCCCATTTCATGCTTGCTCCTTCTGCTTGAGGTCAAGTAGTTCGGCTGCGGTGGAACCGGCGATCTGCCGCAGCTCGGCCGGCGGCAACCCGGTCTCCGCGAGGCGTGCAAGCGGGTCGGTCACCCCCATGTCGAACGGGTAGTCGGTGCCCAGCAGGACCCGATCGGTCCCCAGTTCGCGGGTCAGGGCGACGACTTCCGACGGCCGGTGGACGAGACTGTCGACATAGAGCTGACGCAAGTAGTCACTGGGACGTCTGGCCATCGACCGGCTTTCGGGGCGTACCTCGTACGCGTGGTCGGCCCGGCCGAGGTATACCGGCAGATAGCCGCCTCCGTGCGCGCCGCAGATCCGCAGCCGGGGAAACCTGTCGAGTACGCCGGCGAAGATGAGCCGGGACAGGGCGATCGTGGTTTCGAGCGGTTGACCGATCACGTTGCCGAGGTAGTAGGACGACAACCGCTGCTCCAGGCTGCAGCCCCACGGATGAACGAAGACCAGTACGCCGAGCTCTTCCGCGGCGGCCCAGAAGACATCGAGTGCCGGGTCGGAGAACTCCCGGTCTCCGGCCCGGGAAGGGATCTGCACGGATCGCGTCCCGTACCTGCTCACTGCGTCGCGTAGCTGGTCGGCTGCCCGGTCCGGGTGCTGCAAAGCCACATGAGCCATGGCGACCAGCCGATTGCCGGACTTCGCGGCCAGGCCGGCCAGGTGCTCGTTGACCAGGTGCGTGAGTTCGTCGCTGAGTTTCTCGTCCGCCCAGGAGAAGTACTGCGTGGGAGCGACGCTGACTGCCTGTACGTCGACACCCGCTCGGTCCATCGCTCGCAGGCGGGTCTGGAGGTCGGTCAGAGACCGGTGCCACTCGTCGCGGAACAAGCGCTGGTTGACCGAGACCGATTCCGGGCCGAAGACCGAGAGCTGGAAGGCCTGTTCCCGGGAGTGCTCGTCGCGATGAGCCACCAGCTCATCGACAGGCGCGTGCGCGTGGGCGTGGATGTCCACCACCGGGCCGAAAGCGCCCGCTGTCAGCAAGCGGCACCGCCAGGCCTGGTGATGCTGTCGTAGAGCGCTCCCGCGTTCTCCGCCTGGATGAAACCCATCAGGTGGTCCAGGCCGACGTCGGTCCGACACGCGTCGGCGAAGGTGACGCGCTGGATCGTCTCCTCCCTGGACCACCCCTTCGCCACCGCATCGGCCACCGCGCTCTTCCAGCCCAGCAAGACGGCGCGCTGGTCCCGAACGGCCGCGAGGGTCGTGATCGCGCCGTGGCCTGGTACGACGTGGTCGACGTCGAGAGTGGCGATGAGGTCGAGCGAGCGCAGCCACTGGTCGACGTCCGACGTCATCAGCCAGGTCTGGCAGCCGGAGAAGATGGTGTCACCGGTGAAGACCGTGCGCTCTTCGGGCACGTGGACGGCGATCTGGCCGGGCGTGTGGCCGGGGGTGTGGATCAACTCGAAGGTGTGTTCGCCCAGCCGCAGTGTCAGGTTGCCGGTGAACACGATGTCGCCCTTGTTGGGGTCGCGGTAGTACTCGGCGCGTTCGGGGATCAGGTGCACACCTTCGGGATCGTCGTTCTCGGCGGCCGTGACGGCGAACGCGAACGGATCCAGCTCGTAGACGGTCATGAAGTTGTCGAAGACGCCTTGGTGGTGGACCACCAGTCCCGCCCCGGCGAAGAAGTAGTTGCCGAAGATGTGGTCGACGTGATGCTCGGTGTTCACGATGTAGCGGACCGGGCCGTGGCTCTCGGCCTGCTGCCGCATGGCTAGCGCATGGGTCGGCAGTTGGGGGGTGTCGATGACGACGACACCGTCGGACGTCACGACGAAGCTGGGGTCGCATCCGCGGGTGCCGGTTTCGACGTACACGTTCGGGGTCAGTGTTCCGAGCGGCCGCGGCCGGCCGTCAGCGCTCTTCATGAAGGTGGACCTCTCTGTTGCTGAGTTTGTCTGCTTCGTGGGTGACCGCCAGCGCACCCAGACCGATGAGCGCACAGGCGGAACCCCACAGGCCCGGTGATCCCGCCCATCCCGTCGCGGTGACAAGCCAGGTGGCGATCGCGGGGCCGAAGCCCGCGGTGGCGATGGTGCCGAGGTTCAGCCCGATGGAGACGCCGGTGAACCGGGTACGGGTCGGGAAGAGCTCGGCGAAACCGGCGAAGACGGCGCCCGAAACGAAGGGTTCGACGAGCAGGTAGATCAGTAGTGCCGGAGCCACGGCCAGGATGCTGTCTGCCGCGTCGACGGCCAGGAAGAGCGGAACCGGAAGGATCACGGAGGCGCTCAAGCCGATCCACGCGATCGGTCGACGGCCGATGGCGTCGGACTTCATCCCCATCACGGGGAAGATCCAGACCGTTGCCAGCAGCATCAGGCCGAGCAGAAGGTAGACCTCCTGCGCCGGGAATCCTTTGACCTGCACCAGATGAACGGCGACGTACAGCTTGCCGAGGATCGACGGTCCGAGGACTCCGATCGTCAACGCGGTCACGCGCAGCACATCCCGCGGGTGGCTGCGGATGGTCTCTCGGACCGGTGTGCGGCTGACGCCCTCCGCGGTGTGGGCGATGGCCTTGAACTCCGGTGAATCTTCGAGCTTGTAGCGCAACGCCACGCAGAGCACGGTGAGTGGGATGCAGACCAGGAAGGGAATCCGCCAGCCCCAGGTGCTCATCTCGACGCCGGTCCCGGCGACGAGCGCGACCACAAGTGCGGCGGACAGGAACCCGATGCCGACGCCCAGCGCGGGCACCGATCCGTACAGGCCACGTCGCCGCGGTGGCGCCATCTCGGTGATGTAGGTCAGCGCCCCCGACCATTCGCCACCCGCGGAGAAGCCCTGGAGTAATCGCAGGACCAGCAGCAGGATCGGCGCAGCCGCGCCGATGGACGCGTAGGTCGGCAGGATTCCAATGAGCGAGGACGCGACTCCCATGATCAGCAGCGTTGCCATCAGCACCGGACGGCGTCCGTAACGGTCGCCCAAGGCACCGAACACCACGCCGCCCAGGGGTCTGGCCAAGTAGCCCGCGCCGAACACCGTCAGTGCTGACAGCGTCGCGACGCTCGGCGAGCCGGCCGGGAAGAAGAGTGGGCCGAAGACCACGGCGAGGAAACCGTAGACGGTGAACTCGTAGTACTCGACGATCGTGCCCACCAGCGATGCCCGGACGGCACGGCGGCGGGTCAGGCTGGGGTCGGGGGGAGCTGACATACGGGCCTCGCTTCGTAGAGCGGAGGATGGATCGGCCCACCATGTGTTGCGTGGGGCGGTCCAGGGAAGATCGATCTGCGAATAGTGCGCATAGATCCGATCTATACGCGTTGCGTCTTGCCACCGCCGGTTCGGGTGTGCGCTCATGGCCCTCGTGGAGCTGAAGAATCTCAACCTGAATCTGCTCGTGCACCTGGATGCGTTGCTGGCTCAGCGCAGCGTGTCCGGCGCGGCTGAGCAGCTCAGGCTGAGCCAGCCGACGGTGTCCTCCGCGCTCGCCAGGCTTCGACGACACTTCGACGACGAACTGCTGACACGCAAAGGCAACCGGTACGTCCTGACCCCGCTGGCCGTCGGCCTGGTGCCGCTCGTCACCGGCGCGATCGCCAGTAACGAGCAGCTCTTTCTCGGTGGCTCAGGATTCGACCCGTCGCGCACCCGCCGCCAGTTCGTTGTGCTGACCAGCGACTTCTGGCTGGAGGCGGTCGGCCCGGCCATCAGCCGGCTTCTCAGCGAATCGGCCCCGGCCGCGACGATGCGGTTCGACCAATTGCGGATTGCCGATCTCGACGATCCGATGGAGAGCCTGCGCACCCTCGACGGCATCCTGCTACCGCACGGCGCGATGCCGGACGGCCCGCACGTGGACCTGCTCAGCACTGAATGGCGGGCGCTGGTCGACGAGCACAATCCACGGGTCGGAGCGGTGCTCGACCGGGAGACACTCGCTGCCCTGCCATGGGTCCTCTATGCCGACCGGTCCACGGCCACCTCGGCCCTGGTGACGTCGACGATCATGCGACAGTTGGTGCTGGCCGGACTCAAGCCCCGGGTGGAGGTCACGGTCGGTACTTTCTCCGCCGTACCGTCCTTCGTCCGGGACACCGATCGCGTCGCGGTCGTCCACCAGTCCCTTGCTCTGCGCGCGGAACAGAGCCTGGGGCTCCGCTCCTTGCCCTTGCCGTTGGCCTTCGACGCGCTGACTGTGGCGTTCTGGTGGCATCCGCGCCACAGTCACGACCAAGCCCACCGATGGTTCCGTGCGCTGACCAGATCCGCGGCAGCACGGGTGGTCGACGACATCCGAGGGTTCGAGCTCGCGACCTGACGAGTGGTCGAGGCAAGCACGGCCAGGTCCAACGTCGCTACGCCGACAGGATCCAGGTGCCGTGGTCTCGCCCCCGGAGTCGGTCATCGGGCATGCTCCATCTTGTAGTGCAGACGCATCATCCAGGTGCGCCGGATCCGCAGCTCGTGGTCGGTGCGGAGCACCCCGTAGGGGTCGCAGTACAGGCGGAAGGTCTCGTGGAGCGGGACGCGCGCCGCGAAGTCCCGTCCGCCGTCGTGCACAACGACGTACGCGCCGTCCTGCCCGAATCGCCCTGGGGGCGACTCCAGGACGAGCCCGCCCCCGTCGCTGATGACCGGGCGCAGGAAGACCTGGACGTTCCCGGACTCGAGCGGGAACGCGACATGGACGCTCGGCTGCGCCGCGCCGGGGAGACGTCGCGCCGAGTAGCAGCCACTGAACACGTAGCGGCCCGACGGCCGGAGCGTCCGCAGCCACGCGGCGCTCACCTGTTCGCCGTCCCGGTTGCGGATCACGCGGACCTGGCTGTCCATCCCGTACGCGACGTCAAGCGGGCGCATCGGGAGAGACAGTTGCTCCACCCGGCGGCCGAACAAGCGCGCGATCAGCTCACCTGCCGGCCAGAACAGCGGTGACCATCCGGTCCACACCTCCATGTGCCAGGCGGCGGTGTGCTCGTAGAAGTCGCGGATCCGCGGATCCAGTCGGGAGGCGTCGAACGCGGGGCCGTCGAGGATGGTCATCGCCGGGAGCAGACCGGGCGCTGGGCCCGCTGAAGGATCTTTGGTCGCGGCGTCCTCGTCGACCGCGCCGCCGTGGTGCACAGCCTCGGCGGAAAGCCAGCCGTCCCCGACCGCGGAGGAACGACTCATCGGGGCGCGCAGCCAGGAGTGTTCCAGGGTGAGGTCGACAGGCTTGCCGGCCAGTCGCCAGAACTTCCGGGTCCCGAGGTCCAGCACATGGTTCACGACAACGCATTCTTGCAGGGGCCTGCCGAGGTCGGCGACGCGTGCTACCTTAAATGGAGATTGATCTCCGTTTGGTCGAGATCACCGTTCGACGACAAGGAACAGTTCGATGTCATCAACGCGCGCCCCCCTCACCTGGTTCGTCACCGGCGCATCGCGGGGCCTTGGTTTTCACTGGGTCACCGCCGCCTTGGAGCGCGGTGACAGGGTCGCCGCGACCTCGCGGAGTGCGGCGTCGCTCGAGCCTCTGACGAGCAAGTTCGGTGAGCAGGTCCTGGCGCTCGAGCTCGACGTCGCCGATGCCGCGGCGGCCAAGCAGGCGGTGCAGGCCGCCGAGGTCCACTTCGGCGGGATCGACGTACTCGTCAACAACGCGGGGCAAGCGCTGCTGGGAACAGTGGAGGAGGTTTCCGAGGAGCAGGCCCGGACCCAGTACGACGTGAACTTCTTCGGGCCGCTGTGGACGACCCAGGCGGCGTTGCCCGGGATGCGGGCGCAGGGCCACGGCCGGATCGTCCAGGTCTCGTCGTACGGCGGTCTCGTCTCCTACCCCACGATGGGGCTCTACCACTCGTCCAAGTGGGCGCTGGAGGCTCTCAGCCAGGCCCTCGCGGCTGAGGTCGCGGGCCAGGGTATTCACGTGACACTGGTCGAACCGCTGACGTTCGCGACGAATCTCAGCGCCAAGTCCCCGGCGGTCGAGCCGATGCCCGAGTACGACTCGGTGCGCCAGGCGCTCATGGCGGGTGCGGCGGACAGCCCGTTCGTGACCGGCGACCCGGCCGCTACGGCGGACGCCATCCTCGCGATCGTCGACGCTCCGGAGCCTCCGCTGCGGGTGCTCTTCGGGGTCAACGGCATCGAGCCGCTGCGCGCGGAGTATGCAAGCAGGATCGCCGAGTTCGAGAAGTGGGACCACGTTGCTCGGCTGGCGCAAGGTACGGCGCCGTCCGGGCAGTAGGGGTAATGAGCGGGTGGTTGCCGGGGAGATTCGGCTCCGTGGTGCCGGGTTAGCCTGGTGGAGAATTTTCTCCGGTAACCCGCTCGGCTCGAAGGGGATGCGTGTGCGCAGCGATGCTGCCCAGAACCGTCAGGCTCTTGTCGACGCAGCGCTGACGCTGTTCAACGAGCGTGGGCTGGCGCCGACCCTGGACGATGTCGCGCGGGCGGCCGGTGTCGGTGTCGGGACCGCGTACCGTCACTTCTCGGACAAGACCGAGCTGGCGTTCGCTGCTCTGGAAGCATCGCTGGAGTCCATGCTCCAGGCGGCCGAGGCATCGGCGCTGCAGCCGGACGGCTGGTCCGGGCTGGTCGAGTTCTTCGAGGCCACGATCGAGCCGCAGGCGACCCAGCAGGTCCTGAGGGACGTTCTGGCGACCGATCCGGAGTCCGCGCCGATGCTGGAGGTGCATCGCCGAATCGGCGACAGTCTGACCACCCTCCTGGCGAAGGCGAAGGAGCAGGGGTCCGTCCGCCAGGACGTGGTGGTTTCCGACATCGCGGTGCTGGTCACCTTGCTGGGTGAGGCCGTGCGGCTGTTCGGCCCTGTGGTGCCGGAGAGCTGGCGGCGGTTCATGCCGCTGCTCCTCGACGGGCTCCGGCCGGGTGCGACGACCGCGCTGTCCGTCGAGCCCTTGAGCAAGGAGGACTTCATCGCCGGTATGGCCGCTCAGGCTCGTGCCGCGGAGGCACGACGTCCAGGTCCGAAGCGCCGGGGAGCCAAACAGCCGGCGTCCTAGCTGCGTTCACCACACCGCCTCGCCGCGCGTGGCTGGCGGTCGGCTAGCGTCGGGGCGTGTTGCTGCCAGGAGCGTCGGTGCCGGGGGCGGATCTGCCTGTTCGGGCGGTTTTGCCTGCCACGGTTGACGCGGTGCGTTCGCGGGGTACTGCCGTGCTGGTGGCGCCGCCTGGGTCCGGGAAGACCTCTTTGTTGCCGCTGGCACTGGGTGATGCGCTCGGGGGCACGATCGTTGTTGCCGAGCCGCGGCGGATGGCTACGCGGGCGGCTGCGGCTCGGCTGGCGATGTTGGTTGGTGAGCCGCTGGGGCAGCGGGTTGGTTATGCGATGCGTGGTGAACGCAATGGGGGTCGAGGGCTGCGGGTCGAGGTGGTGACGACCGGGCTGCTCGTACGGCGGTTGCAGCAGAACCCGGAGTTGCCGGGGGTTGCCGCGATCGTGATCGACGAGTGTCACGAGCGGCATCTGGATGCTGATCTGCTGCTCGCGTTCTGCCTCGATGTGCGGGCGAATCTTCGGGACGACCTGGCGATCGTGGCGACGTCGGCGACGGCGGACACCGTTCGGTTGAGTCGCGCTTTGGGTGCTGAGGTGATCACTGCGTCTGCTGCGTTGTTCGACGTGGGGGTCGAGTGGGCGCCGCCGCCGGTGCCGGTGCCGCTGCTTCCTGGTGGGCGGGTGGATCCGCGGTTGCTGGATCACGTTGCGGCCGTCGTACGGCGGGCGGTGGCGGAGAACGAGGGCGACATCCTCGTGTTCGTGCCGGGGGAGGGTGAGATCAACGGGGTGGCTCGGCGGTTGGCTGATCTCAACGTGCTGCCGCTGTTCGGTCGGCAGTCGAGGGCAGAGCAGGATCGCGCGTTGGCGCCGGGTGCTGTGCGGCGGATCGTGGTGACTACATCGGTCGCGGAGAGTTCGCTGACCGTGCCGGGGGTTCGGGTGGTCGTTGACTCGGGACTGGCCCGGGAGCCGCGGACGGATCAGTCGCGTGGGCTTGGTGCGTTGGTCACGTGCCGGGTGTCGAAGTCGTCGGCCGAGCAGCGCGCGGGGCGGGCTGGGCGGGAGGCGCCTGGGCGGGTCTATCGGTGCTGGTCTGCGACCGATCACGCGCATCTCGACGATCACCCGGCGCCGGAGATCGCGATCGCGGATCTGGCCGCGTTCGCGCTCGACCTTGCGGCGTGGGGTGCGCCTGGTGGTGAGGGGCTGACGTTGCTCGAGGCGCCGCCGGTGGTGGGGATGAACGCGGCCACTGAATTGCTGCGCCGGCTCGACGCGATCGACGACGGCGGGCGGATCACCGAGCGGGGACGGCGGATGGCGGCGGTCGGGGCGCATCCGCGGTTGGCGCGGGCGTTGCTGGACGGTACGCCGCGGGTTGGGGCCGATCGGGCGCGTGAAGTTGTCGCGATGCTTTCGGAGGACTCCGGGCGGGACTTCGGTGACGACCTGCCGGCGCGGTGGCGAGCACTCCGGCGAGGTGAGGACCGCGGCGCCACGGCCCAGTGGAGAGAAGAGACGAAGCGCCTGGGGCGAGGTGCAACCGGCGACGGGCCGGCGACCGCTGTCGACAACGCCACGCCCCCGCGGGATGGGGACGTGGTGCAGCCGGCCCGGCGGGGTGGGGGTTCGGTGCAGCTGGCTGGGCGGGGTGGGGGCGTGGTGCAGCCGGCTGGGCGGGGTGCGGGCGGCGTACCGGATGATCTTGCGGCGGGGATTGTGGTGGGCTTGGCGTATCCGGATCGGATCGCGCGGATTCGTGCGGCCGACTCGGCGACGTACCAGATGGCCGGCGGGACCGGCGCCGCGCTGGATCCGCAGTCGCCGTTGCGGACGACGCCCTGGCTGGCGATCGCCGTGGCTGACCGGGCGCCCGGTCGCGCCGACGCGAGGATCCGGTCCGCGGCGCCGATCGACGAGCAGACCGCGCGGGACGTCGCGGGTGATCTCGTTGCGACCACCGACCAGATCCGCTGGGACGACGGCCGGGTCGTAACGCGGCGCGTCGAGGCGCTCGGCGCGATCGTGCTCAACGACGTACCGCTGACCAAGCCCGACCGGCTGCTCGTCCAAGCCGCTGTCCGCGACGGGATCCGCCGCAGCGGCCTGTCCGTACTGCGGTGGTCGGAGGCCGCGGTCGCCCTGCGGGAGCGACTCGCGTTCTGCCACGCCCACCTCGGAGACCCGTGGCCCGCGGTCGACGACGAATCACTCCTGGCGAACCTCGACGACTGGCTGGGGACCGAACTCGCCTCGGTGCGACGCTCGGGCGACCTGACCTGCATCGACGTGGCGTCGGCACTCAAGCGACTCCTGCCCTGGCCCGCGGCAACCCGCTTCGCCGAACTCGCGCCCGAGCGGCTCAAGGTCCCCTCGGGCTCCGAGGTCCGACTCGCGTACGACGGGATCGAGCCGCCGGTCCTCGCCGTGAAGCTGCAGGAGGTCTTCGGCTGGACCGCCACTCCAGCCGTCGCCGACGGCCGGGTCCCCGTCGTACTGCACCTGCTGTCGCCCGCGCGGCGCCCGGTCGCGATCACGAGCGATCTCGCCTCTTTCTGGAAGCAGGGTTATCCACAGGTCCGGGCCGACCTACGCGCCCGGTACCCGCGCCATCCGTGGCCGGAAGATCCACTGACCGCCGTCCCGACCAAACGCGTGAAGCCGCGCCAATGAACGGAGCTAACCTGAACACCATGGACGTACTTTCTGCGGCGGGCGAGCGGACTGCTCGGGAGCTGCGCGGGCTGGCCCGCGTGCTGGTCCGGTCCGGCTACGCGGACCGCGCCGCGGTGACGACTGCGTTGACCGAGGCCGTCCGGGAGGACGCGCCCGCGGCGGACGCGGCGGTCGTCGTACCGGAGCTGATCGCCGAGGCCGTGGCTGACCTGCGCGCCGATGCCGAGACGTGGCCGGCTGAAACCGGGGCGGACCGGCTCGACGCCGTGCTGGCCGAGCTGGAGTCGTTGGGGATCGTCGTCGTGCGGTACTGCGCGGATCACCACGACGCCCGCCGGGCGCTCGAGGCGGCGACGGATCCGAAGGGGCTGGTGTTCTTCACCGACACCGACGTCTGGCACGCGGTGGACTTCGGGATGCTCGAGCTGAAGGTCTGGCACCCCGACACCGCCAACGTCGCGCCGGGTGAGCCGCTGCTGGACGACGTACTGGCTCTGCTGACCGAGCGGGACCTCCCCGCGACCTTCGACGAGGGACGCATCGAGGTCACCGTCGACTGGCAGCGGAGGGTCGAGCTGTGATCGGTGTCTTCGCGCTGCAGGGCAACGTCCGCGAGCACCTGCAGATGCTGGCCCAGGTCGGCGAGGAGGCCGTGCCCGTACGGCGGCCGTCCGAGCTGGACGCGGTCGACGCGCTCGTGCTGCCCGGCGGCGAGTCCACGACGATGTACAAGCTCGCCCGGTCGTTCGAGCTGTTCGAGCCGCTGCAGAAGCGGATCGCGGACGGGATGCCGGTGTTCGGGACGTGCGCCGGGATGATCATGCTGGCGGACCGGATCACCGGCGGGATCGAGGGGCAGGAGACGCTCGGCGGGCTCGACATCACCGTCCAGCGGAACGCGTTCGGGCGGCAGGTCGACTCGTTCGAGGCCGATCTGGAGTTCGCCGCGTTCGCGACGCCGTACCACGCGGTGTTCATCCGGGCACCGTGGGTGGAGCGGGTCGGGCCCGGCGTGGAGGTACTGTCGACGGTGAGGTCTGGACCGGCGATGGGTAGGATCGTCGCGGTTCGCCACGATCGGCTGCTGGCCACGTCGTTCCACCCTGAGATGACGGGGGACGCCAGGCTGCACGGGTACTTCGCCGAGCTGGTGCGTGACCTCTAAGTCTGTTCGGCGGTAGAAGGGTTGGGTTCGCGATGTCAGGCCACTCCAAATGGGCCACCACCAAGCACAAGAAAGCGGTCATCGACTCGAGGCGCGCCAAGCTCTTCGCGAAGCTGATCAAGAACATCGAGGTGGCCGCCCGCACCGGCGGCGGTGACCTGTCCGGGAACCCGACCCTGTACGACGCGGTGCAGAAGGCCAAGAAGTCGTCGGTCCCGAACGACAACATCGACCGCGCGGTCAAGCGCGGCTCCGGTGCCGAGGCCGGTGGCGCGGACTGGCAGTCGATCACGTACGAGGGCTACGGCCCGAACGGCGTCGCGATGCTGATCGAGTGCCTGACCGACAACCGCAACCGCGCCGCGGCCGACGTCCGGACCGCGATGACCCGCAACGGCGGCTCGCTGGCCGACCCGAACTCGGTCGCGTACCTGTTCAACCGCAAGGGCGTCATCGTGGTGAACAAGGAGCAGGACGGCAAGACCTACTCCGAGGACGACGTGATGGAGGCCGTGCTCGAGGCCGGCGCCGACGAGGTCAACGACCTCGGCGAGGCGTTCGAGGTGATCAGCGAGGCGACCGACCTGGTCAAGGTCCGGACCGCGCTGCAGGACGCCGGGATCGACTACGAGTCGGCCGACGCGTCGTTCGTCCCGTCGATGACGGTCGAGCTGGACGCCGACGGCGCGAACAAGATCTTCCGGCTGATCGACGCCCTCGAGGACAGCGACGACGTGCAGAACGTGTTCGCGAACTTCGATGTCTCGGACGAAGTGATGGCCGAGGTCGGCTGACCCGTCGATCGCGAAGTTCGCGACAACGCGCTGTGTTGAATTTCGTCTTCGACGAGGGCGACGTCTCCGACGAAGTGATGGCCGAGGTCGGCTGACCTTCTCTGTCTGGTGGCGCCCGGGATGCCTCCCGGGCGCCATTGCTGTCTTGTGGCGGTTGTTAACTCGCGGGTAACATCGCTCGCATGGCGACTCAGGTACTGGCGATGTGGGAGCGGTTGCGCACCGTCCCGGGCGGTCCGCGGATCTTCTCGTTCGCGTTCAGCCGGCGGGCGCCGTACTTCGGGTCGATCCGGCCGCGCTTCGTCCAGGTCAGCCCGAACTTCGCGTCCCTGGTGCTGCCCAAGCGTCGCGCGGTGCAGAACCACATCGGGACCGTGCACGCGATCGCCGTCTGCAACGGCCTGGAGGCCGCGATGGGCGCCCTCGCCGAGGCGACTGTCCCGGTCGGCAAGCGCTGGCTCCCGAAGGGCATGGACGTCGCCTACCTGGCCAAGTCGACCTCGGACCTGACCTGCACGGCCGAGACCGACCCGTCCGCTTGGACCGCCGGGCCCGACGTACCGGTCCGCGTGAAAGCCACTCGCGACGACGGCACGGTCGTCGTCGAGGGCACGATCAACCTCTGGGTCACCGACAAGAAGTAGCTGACCCCGCGCCGCTGGAAGAATCCGCCCGATGAGGCGATGGGTTCTGGCCGGGGGAGTCCTCGTCTACGTGGCGGCAGTGGTCGTACTGGTTGCCACTGGCAACACCGACATCCGGTACAGCGCCGACGGGGACGACACGCAGCCGATGTGGCTGCGCTGGATCCCGGCGGCGGTCGGCATCCTGCTGATCCGGCTGACGCCGCCGCAGCTCGAGCGGCAGCCCGGGGGAGTGCCGGATCGCCGCCAGGCCTGGATTCTGACCGGGCTGGCGCTCGCGTTCGCCGTACTGCTGAAGCTCTTCGGGCTCTTCGAGGTGTGGAAGGCGGTCCTGCTGTTCCTGGTTCCGCTGGCTGTGTTCCGGTGGCTGGGTGGCAAGCCGACAGCGCTGTGGCCGGCTACTGCGCGCTGGGCTCCGGCTCTGCCAGTAGCAGCCTGGTTGCTGCTCACGTACGTCGGTCCGCTGGCCCAGGAGAGCTCCCGGCCCGACCTGGGTGTGCTGGAGCTCGTGGTGACGATGCTGGTGGTCTTCCTGGTCAACAGCCTGTTGGAGGAGGTGTTCTACCGGCGCTGGCTACAGACCCGTTGGGAGCAGCTACTCGGGCCCTGGCCGGCCATCGTGATCTCCTCGCTGCTCTGGTCGGTCTGGCACATCGGCATCCAGGGGCGTGGCGAGCTGGGCGTCGACCTGGCGGCGGTCGTGGTCAACCAGGGAGTGATGGGGCTGTTCCTGGGCTACCTGTGGAGCCGGTACCGGCGGATGTGGCCGGTGGTCACCGTGCACGGTGCGGTCAACGCGATGGGGATATTGGTGTCGCTGGTCTGAGGGGCTCGACGTAGGGTCTGGGCGTGACTGATGCGCTGCGATTCGTCGACATCACCGAGGACCAGCTGGACGCCGTACTGCGGGTGCGGGCTCGATCGTTCGGGCCGTTGCCCGCCTCCTCGCGGGAGCAGTGGCGCAAGGACGCGGTGGAGTTCCTGGAGGACGGCCGGTACGTCGGGGTGGTGGACGGCGACGAAGTGGTCGCGGCGGCGCGGATCTGGGACTTCCGGCAGTGGTGGGGCGGGCGGCAGGTGCCGATGGCCGGGATCGCCGGAGTGGTGGTGTCGCCGGAGTACCGGGGGCGTGGCGTCGGCAGTCTGCTGATGCGCGGAGTGCTGCAGCGGAGCATCGACCGGGGCTTCCCGCTCACCGCGCTGTACCCGGCGACCACGGTGATCTACCGGAAGCTCGGCTACGAGTTCGGCGGTGGGCGGTACCGGTTCTCCTTCCAGGCGGCGGATCTGCGGTCGCTGGGCGGTCGTGGCGTCGACCTGCGCCGCGCCGGTCCTGCTGACGCCGCGCGGTTCCTGGAGCTGGTCGCTCAGGCGCACGAGGGCGGGCGGGCCAGCGGCGTACTGGGGTGGCCGGAGGCGAAGGTGGCCGAGTGGCTGGCTGACGACGAGGACATCTTCGCGTACCTCGCCGACGACGGGTTCGTCGTCTACAACTGGGACGGCAACAACCTGCGGGTCGACGAGCTCATCGCTCACTCCGAGATGACCGCCCGGGCGCTGTGGGCGACTGTCGGGTCCGGCTCGTCGACTGCTCGTTCGGTGCACGCCTACGTCTCGCCGAACGACCCGGTGCACCTGCTGGCGCAGCTGGAGGCGGACAAGGAGACCCACGTCCAGCACTGGATGCTGCGGCTGCTCGACGCCCCGGCTGCGATCGCCGCTCGCGGGTTCGCGCCTGGGGTGGCGGTTGAGGTCGAGTTCCAGCTCGACGACGCCGAGGTGCCGGCCCACTCGGGTCGCTGGCACCTGTCGGTGGCTGACGGGTCCGGCAAGCTCACGCCGTCGTCCGGTTCTGGGGACGTACTGCGGCTCGGCTCGCGCGGGCTGTCGGCCTTGTACGCCGGTACGCCGCTGGCCACGCTGCGTGCATCGGGCTTGGCGTCCGGTGGGTCGGTGGCGGCCGACGGCCTGCTCGACACGGTGTTCGGTGGCGCTCCGGCGTACATGCTCGACTTCTTCTGATCGCGTTGTCCACAGGCGCGCGGCGAGTCGATTTCCTGGCGGCCAGACTCCCCGCATAGTGTTTGTCGAACAAACGTTCGGAGGTGGTTCATGCGCGTGCTCGGCGTCGACCCGGGGCTGACCCGGTGTGGTCTCGGCGTGGTCGAGGGTGCGCCCGGACGGCCGCCGAAGCTGGTGGCCGTCGGTGTGATCCGGACGCCGACCGACCTGGACGTCGCACGCCGGCTGGTCCAGATCGAGGCCGGTATCGAGCAGTGGATCGACGAGCACGCGCCGGACGCGGTCGCGGTCGAGCGGGTCTTCGCGCAGCACAACGTGCGCACGGTGATGGGGACCGCGCAGGCGTCGGGGATCGCGATGGTGGTGGCCGCTCGGCGCGGGCTGCCGGTCGCGCTGCACACGCCGAGCGAGGTGAAGGCCGCGGTGACCGGCTCGGGGCGGGCCGACAAGGACCAGGTGACCACGATGGTGACCAGGATCCTGCAGCTGCCCGAGCGGCCGACGCCTGCGGATGCCGCGGACGCGTTGGCGCTGGCGATCTGCCATGTGTGGCGCGGGGGAGTGACGAGTCGGTTGCAGGACGCGGCGAAGTCCCAGCTGGAGGCTCGTGCGCAGGCACAGTCCAAGGTCCAACTGGCAAAGGTTCAAGCGGCGCTGGCACAGGCGACCGAGGCCCGGGAGGCACAGCTCCGGGCGGTTCGAGGAGGTAGGCGATGATCGCGTTCGTGCGTGGCCCGGTGGCTGCGATCGGGCTGGACAGTGCGGTGATCGAGGTCGGTGGGATCGGGTTGCAGGTGTACTGCCACCCGGGCACGCTGGCCGGGCTGCGGCCCGGGCAGGAGGCTCGGGTGTCGACCTCGATGGTGGTGCGCGAGGACTCGCTGACGTTGTACGGGTTCGCGGACGACGACGAGAAGAGCCTGTTCGAGCTGCTGCAGACCGCGTCGGGCGTCGGTCCGAAGCTGGCGCAGGCCGCGCTCGCCGTACTGAGTCCTGACCAGCTGCGGCATGCCGTCGCCTCCGAGGACCTGGCGGTGCTGGTGAAGGTGCCGGGTATCGGGAAGAAAGGTGCGCAGCGGATCGTGCTGGAGCTGAAGGACAAGATCGGTGCGCCGTCCAAGACCGTCACCGGCCGTCCGCTACAGGCGACCGAGGCGTGGAAGGACCAGGTGCAGGCCGGTCTGGTCGGGTTGGGCTGGTCGGCGCGCGACGCCGAGGACGCGGTGATCGCCGTGTCACCGCTGGCCGACGAAGGCGAGCCGTCCGTCCCCAACCTTCTCCGCGCCGCGCTGCGCGTGCTGTCCAAGGCATAAGCGATGGAAGACAACGTCAGGCCCCTGGTCTCCGCGGACGCGGTCGATCTCGAAGAACGCAAGATCGAGTCGGCGCTGCGACCGCGCACGCTGGCCGAGTTCGGCGGTCAGCGCCGGGTCAGCGAGCAGCTCGAACTCGTGCTGCACGCGGCCCGCGGGCGTAATCGCGCGCCCGACCACGTGCTGCTGTCCGGTCCACCCGGGCTGGGCAAGACCACGCTGGCGATGATCATCGCGGCCGAGCTGTCGGCCCCGCTGCGCATCACCAGCGGCCCGGCGATCCAGCACGCGGGCGACCTGGCGGCGATCCTGTCCGGGCTCAGCGAGGGCGAGGTGCTGTTCCTCGACGAGATCCACCGGATGTCGCGGCCGGCCGAAGAGCTGCTCTACATGGCGATGGAGGACTTCCGGGTCGACGTCATCGTCGGAAAGGGGCCTGGGGCAACGGCCATCCCGCTGGAGATCCCGCCGTTCACGCTGGTCGGCGCGACGACACGGGCCGGGCTGCTGCCGGGGCCGCTGCGGGACCGGTTCGGGTTCACCGGGCACCTGGAGTTCTACGAGGCGTCCGAGCTGGAGAAGATCGTCAACCGGTCCGCCGCGCTGCTCGACGTCGACATCACGCCCGAGGGCGCGATCGAGATCGCGTCGCGGTCCCGCGGCACACCCCGGATCGCGAACCGGCTGCTCCGCCGGGTGCGCGACTACGCCGAGGTGCGGGCCGACGGCATCATCACGATCGCGCTGTCGAAGGCCGCGCTCGACCTGTACGAGGTCGACAAGATGGGCCTGGACCGGCTCGACCGCGGCGTGCTCGACGCACTCTGCCGGCGCTTCGGCGGGGGACCGGTCGGTCTGTCCACCCTCGCGGTCGCGGTCGGTGAGGAACGCGAGACGGTCGAAGAGGTCGCCGAACCGTTCCTGGTGCGCTCCGGTTACCTGGCCCGTACGCCGCGCGGACGGGTCGCCACACCCGCTGCCTGGCGTCACCTGGGCCTCAGCGTCCCCAAGAACGCCACCTTCGCCGACACGCTCTTCGACGCCGAGGACGAGTAACTGCGGGGGAGACCCCAAGCCCCAGCACTCCTTCGAATCCCCAACCCAGCGAGGCCCTTCGAGTACCGGCCACCCATCGAAGGGGCTGTACCTGGGATGGGGAGGTCGGCGGCGAGGTCAGTTGCCAGGTTTGCCGTTGGGCTGGTCGGTGTCCTGGAAGCGGCCCCAGCCGTGCCAGCGATCAACCTCGATCCAGGCGTTGTACCGCAGGCGGTCGCGCTGGGCGTACGGCTTCCCGGTGTACTGCTCCGAAAGGCGGTCGATTCCGGACAGGTCGGTGTCCTCGCTGATGTCCACCACCCGGCCGATGACCGTGAGGTGGGTGTACAGGTCGCCCTCGGCCAGGACCGTGAGCGACACCTTCGGATCGCGCCGGAGGTGCTTCAGCCGGACCCGGCTCTCGTCCATGTTGATCAGCACCCGTCCGTCGTCCTCCCACAGGTACCAGGTCACGGTGGTCACCGGACCCCCGTCGGCACGGAGGGTGGAGATGACAGCGGCGTTGGGGAGGCGCAGCAGGGTGATCGCGTCGTCGGGCAGCGGGGGCAGTGACACAGGTTCTCCTCATCGGGTCGTTGAACTTCGAACAGTCAATCAGTCGCCGGCGCTCGCTCCCGGCTCCGGTCCGGCACCGGCGGGATCCGGGAACTGCGGAGCACGTCGTACGCGTTGAAGCAGTACACCGTGCACCCAGTGCGGTGGATCGGCTACGCCGCGCGAGCCGGGATCGGCGTACGGTGGCGAGTAACGCAAACGTGACCCGGTGTCATGCGGCACTTGTTGCCGCCCAGGGTTAGACTCCCCGGTGGCCTGATCTCGGGCCATCCCGTGACGACCTGCGCGCGCAGAGCGTGCCGGGCCCCCGCAATCGACGAAGGATTCTGAGTCCCGATGGAACTGCTCGCCGTACCGATGGCCTCCTCCGGGGGCGGCTCGGGCTTCACGCTCCTGCTCCCGCTGATCCTGATCGTGGGAATGATCTGGTTCATGAGCCGCACGCAGCGCAAGCAGCGCCAGAAGCAGGCCGACACGGTCGCTGCGCTGTCTCCCGGCACCAAGGTGGTCACCACCAGCGGCATGGTCGGCGTCGTCGAGGAGGTCGACGACGAGTACGTCACGCTCGAGATCTCCGACGGCATCCTGGTGCAGTTCCTCAAGGCCGCGGTCGGCCGGGTGCTGCCCGAGGACGCCGACGACGAGCTGACGGCCGACGCGGCGGCCGACGAGCCGACCGAGGCTCCGGTGGAGGACCGGGTCACGGACGAGGTGCCGGAGCGCGACACCGTCGACGTACCGGAGACGGGCGACACCAAGGCGCAGGAGAAGAAACTGCCGCCGACGCACACCGAGAACTGAACTTCCCCCGTCCTATCGGCGTGCGGCGCGCCCCGGCGTCACCCTGACACCCCGGCGCGCCCAGAAGCGCAAAGGTTGAATCTGACGTGGCATCAACGACGACATCCCGCCCAGGGCGGCTCCTGATCGTCTTGGGAGTCATCCTGGTCCTGCTGTTCGGGATCATGGGGCTGACCAAGCACTGGGAGCCCAAGCTCGGCCTGGACCTGCGCGGTGGCACCACCATCACGCTCACCGCGAAGTCCCTGGCCGGCGGCGGAAGCATCACCGCCGAGCAGCTGTCCGAGGCGAAGAACATCATCTCGCAGCGGGTCAACGGCGCGGGCGTCGGCGAGGCCGAGATCACCACCGCGGGCCGCGACCACATCAACGTCGCGGTCCCCGGTGCCAACCAGGACAGCCTGGTCAAGCAGGTCGGCCAGACCGCCCTGCTCTACTTCCGGGTCGTGTACGACGCGCAGCAGGCGGTCCCGCCGCCCCCGGCGCCGACGGCCACGCCGACCGGCAAGCCGACGACGACGCCGAAGCCGAGCACCACGCCGAAGCCGTCGACCACGCTGAAGCCGAGCGGCAGCCCGTCGCCGAACGGCCGGGCCTGGAGCAGCGCGCTCGGCGAGGCCGACACCCCGACGCCGACGCCGACCGCGAAGCCGAGCACCCCGGCGACCCCGCCCGCGACCCCGCCGGCCACGCCGCCGGTCGCTGCCGGTGACCCGCTCGCCTGGCAGCCCGACGCGGCCACCACGGCGGCCTTCGCGACGTTCAAGTGCCCCGACGACAAGAACGCGAAGCCCGAGGACAACCCGGACAAGCCGCTGTTCTCCTGTGACAAGGAGGGCACCAGCAAGTACCTGCTCGGCCCGGCGATCCTCAAGGGCACGGACCTGACCGACGCCAGCGCGGGCATCCCGCAGGGCGGCTTCCAGTGGCAGGTCAACCTGAACTTCAACGGTGAGGGCGGCGAGAAGTTCCTCAAGGCCACCACCGCGATCTCGCAGCGCGGCCAGGGCCAGAACCTGTTCGCGATCGTGCTGGACGGCGAGACCATCTCGACGCCGAGCGTCGACCAGCCGATCCCCGGCGGTCAGGCACAGATCAGCGGCAGCTTCACCGAGACCGAGGCGCGCGACCTGGCCAACGTCCTGAAGTACGGCGCGCTGCCGGTCTCCTTCGACGTGTCGTCGGTCGAGACGATCTCGCCACAGCTCGGCGGTGACCAGCTCTCGGCCGGTATCACCGCGGGCATCATCGGCCTCGCGCTGGTGATCATCTTCTCGTTCCTGTACTACCGCGGCCTCGGTCTGGTCGTCGTCGCCTCGCTGGCCGCGGCCGCCGCGCTGACGTACGCGTCGGTGGTGCTGCTCGGCCAGGCGATCGGGTTCACCCTGACGCTGGCCGGGATCGCGGGTCTGATCGTGGCGATCGGTATCACCGCGGACTCGTTCGTCATCTACTTCGAACGACTCCGCGACGAGGTCCGTGAGGGTCGCAGCCTGCGCTCCTCGGTGGAGACCGGCTGGGCCCGCGCCAAGCACACGATCATCGCGGCCGACTCGATCTCGCTGCTGGCCGCCGTCGTGCTGTACATCCTCGCGGTCGGTGGCGTGAAGGGCTTCGCGTTCACGCTCGGCCTGACCACGCTGATCGACCTGCTGGTGGTCTTCATCTTCACCAAGCCGCTGGTCACCCTGCTGGCCCGGACCGACTTCTTCGGTCACGGTCACAAGATGTCCGGCCTCGACCCCGAGCACCTCGGCGTCGAGCGCCTGCCCGGCCAGATGAAACCGGCCGCCCGTCCGGCCAAGTCGACGCGCAAGCCCGTGGGAGGGGAGGTCTGATGTCGAAGCTCGGAAGCATCGGTGCGAAGCTGCACCGCGGTGAGGTCTCCTACGACTTCATCGGCAAGCGCAAGGTGTGGTTCACCGTCTCGCTGATCCTGGTCGCGGTCTCCGTGATCGGCCTGGCCGTCCGCGGCCTGGCGCTCGGCATCGAGTTCAAGGGCGGCACCGAGTACCAGACGGCGGTGCGCGTCACCGACAGCACCGTCGACGACTTCTCGAACGCGGTGAAGGCGACCAACGCCCAGGACCTCGGCGACCCGGTCGTCACCACGGTCGGCAGCGACAAGGTCCGGATCCAGACCCGGCCGCTGAGCCAGGACGACATCACCAAGGTCCGCAACGCGATCGCGCAGCAGGCCGGCGTCCAGCCGAACCAGGTCAGTACGTCGCAGATCGGCGCCTCCTGGGGTGACCAGATCGCGAACAAGGCCGTGCTCGCGCTGATCGTGTTCCTGGTCCTGGTCTTCCTGGTGATCTGGATCTACTTCCGCGAACCCAAGGCCTCGATGGCCGCCATCATCGCGCTGGTGCACGACGTGCTGATCACGGTCGGCGTCTACGCGCTGATCGGGTTCGACGTCACCCCGGCCACCGTGATCGGCGTCCTGACGATCCTCGGGTACTCGCTGTACGACACCGTCGTGGTCTTCGACAAGGTCCGCGAGAACACCCGCGGCATCACCGGGTCGAACCGCTACACCTACAGCGACGCGACCAACCTGGCCGTCAACCAGACCGTCGTCCGCTCGATCAACACCACGCTGATCGCGCTGATGCCGGTGGGGTCGATCCTCGTCGTCGGCACCGTCGTGCTCGGTACCGGTCCGCTGAAGGACCTGTCGCTCGCGCTGTTCGTCGGTATCGCCGTCGGCGCGTACTCCTCGGTCTTCATCGCCCCGGCGCTGCTGGCCACCTTCAAGGAGCGCGAGCCGGGCATGCAGGCGCTGCGCCGCCGGGTGCTCGCCAAGCGGGCCCAGCAGGGCGGTGCGGCCGCTGTCACCGGTGAGCCCGCCGCCGCGCTGGTCGGTGGTGGCGGCACGGCGACCGCCGTACGGCCTCAGGACCGTGCGCCGAAGGCCGGTACGCCGGTGCCGTCGAGCCGCCCGGTGAAGTCGACCAGTTCGGCCGGACGGCCGCAGCCGAGCCGTAAGCCGCGCTCCAAGCGCGGCAAGTGATCATCTCGACGAAGGGTTGCTGATGCGTTCGCTGGAAGAGGTCCTGACGGACGGCATCCGCGACATCCCGGACTACCCGCAGCCGGGGGTGGTGTTCAAGGACATCACCCCCCTGCTGGCCGACCACACCGGGTTCACCCAGGTGGTCGAGGCGCTGGCCGCGTTCGGCAAGGACGACGACGGCGCGGTCGTCGTCGACAAGGTGGTCGGGATCGAGGCCCGTGGCTTCATCCTGGCCGCGCCGGTCGCGCTGGCGCTCGGGGCCGGGTTCGTCCCGGTCCGCAAGCAGGGCAAGCTGCCGGCGGCGACGTTCGCGGAGTCGTACGCGCTGGAGTACGGCGAGGCGACGATCGAGGTGCACCAGGACGCGTTCGAGCCCGGTGACCGGGTGCTGGTGATCGACGACGTGCTGGCCACCGGCGGCACGGTCGAGGCGTGCCTGCGGCTGATCCGGCGCTGCGGCGCCGAGGTCGTCGGTACCGCCGTACTGATCGAGCTGTCGTTCCTGCCCGGCCGCAAGCGGCTGGCGGACGAGCGTGTGGACGCTCTCGTCACTGTGTGAAACCGGCCGGTTGGTCAAATCGGCGTGTTGTCCACAGGCCGTGTCCACCTCGTTGGCCGTGACCCCCTAGACTGGTGGTCTGTCGGCGGAGGGACACAACGTGGGCGAAGACCCGGCGATGACGTCAGCGGTACCGGATGTGGTGCCGCACGAGCCCCCGCGCGCGCCCGCACCGGTGCGCCCGGTCAGCTCGGCGCCGCCGCCTGCCGCCCAACCGCCGAGGATCGCGCCCGCCCGGGTGCGTGCCCGGCTCGCCCGCCTGGGTGGCACCCGCCACCCGAACCGGGCGCCGATGCTGGAGCCGCTGTTCCGGGTCGTCCGGGCGACCCACCCCAAGGCCGACCTGGCGATGATCGAGCGGGCCTACCGGACCGCCGAGAAGCACCACACCGGCCAGCTGCGCAAGAGCGGTGACGCGTACATCACGCACCCGCTCGCCGTCGCGACCATCCTGGCCGAGCTGGGCATGACCGCGCCGACGCTGTGCGCCGCGCTGCTGCACGACACCGTCGAGGACACCGACTACACGATCGCCGAGCTGACCAAGGACTTCAGCGAAGAGATCGCGATGCTGGTCGACGGCGTGACCAAGCTGGACAAGGTCAAGTACGGCGAGTCCGCGCAGGCCGAGACGATCCGCAAGATGGTCGTCGCGATGGCCAAGGACATCCGGGTGCTGGTGATCAAGCTCGCCGACCGGCTGCACAACATGCGCACCCTCGGCTTCCTGCGGCAGGAGAAGCAGGAGCGGATCGCCCGCGAGACCCTCGAGATCTACGCGCCGCTGGCCCACCGGCTGGGTATGAACACGATCAAGTGGGAGCTCGAGGACCTGTCGTTCTCGACCCTGCACCCGAAGGTGTACGACGAGATCGTCCGGCTGGTCGCCGAGCGCGCGCCGTCGCGCGACGAGTACCTGGCCTCGGTGATCGACCAGGTGCACGAGGACCTGCGCGCCGCCAAGGTGAAGGCGACCGTCACCGGCCGGCCCAAGCACTACTACTCGATCTACCAGAAGATGATCGTCCGCGGCCGCGAGTTCGGCGACATCTACGACCTGGTCGGCATTCGCGTGCTGGTCGAGTCGGTCCGGGACTGTTACGCCGCGCTCGGTGTGCTGCACGCGCGGTGGAACCCGGTCCCCGGCCGGTTCAAGGACTACATCGCGATGCCGAAGTTCAACATGTACCAGTCGCTGCACACCACCGTGATCGGCCCGCAGGGCAAGCCGGTGGAGCTGCAGATCCGGTCCTTCTCGATGCACCGGCGCGCGGAGTACGGCATCGCCGCGCACTGGAAGTACAAGGAGGACCCGAACGCACCGGCTCCGGAGGTCGGCGCCCCGCCGACCACCGAGATCGGCGCGCCGAACGACATGCCCTGGGTCCGGCAGCTGGTCGACTGGCAGCGGGAGACCTCCGACCCGTCGGAGTTCCTCGACTCGCTGCGCTTCGAGATCAACAACTCCGAGGTCTACGTCTTCACCCCGCGCGGCGACGTGATGTCGCTGCCGACGGGCTCGTCGCCGGTCGACTTCGCGTACGCGATCCACACCGAGGTCGGGCACCGCTGCATCGGCGCCCGGGTGAACGGCCGGCTCGTCCCGCTGGAGAGTACGCTGGAGAACGGCGACGTCGTCGAGGTGTTCACCTCGAAGGCGCAGGGTGCCGGTCCGTCGCGCGACTGGCTCGGGTTCGTCAAGAGCCCCCGCGCGCGGAACAAGATCAAGCACTGGTTCTCCAAGGAACGCCGCGACGAGGCGATCGAGCACGGCAAGGACGCGATCGCCAAGCAGCTGCGCAAGGAGGGTCTGCCGCTACAGCGCCTGCTGTCGCACGAGACGCTCACGGCGGTCGCCAACTCGCTGCGCTATCCCGACGTCACCGGTCTGTACGCCGCGGTCGGCGAGAGCCACGTCAGCGCTCAGGCCGTCGTACGGCGACTGATCGAGACGTACGGCGGGGAAGAGGGCGCGGCCGAGGACCTGGCCGAGGGTCTGCGGCTCCCGCAGACGCGCGAGCGTCGGAAGCGCGCGGCGCGCGGCGACGCCGGTGTCATCGTCAAGGGCGCGACCGACGTCCTGTCGAAGCTCGCCCGGTGCTGTACGCCGGTGCCGGGTGACGAGATCATCGGCTGGGTCACCCGCGGGGCCGGCGTCTCGGTCCACCGGGCCGACTGCGCCAACGTCGCGGACCTGCAGACCCAGCCCGAACGCATCGTCGAGGTCGAGTGGGCCCCGACCGCGCAGTCGGTCTTCCTCGTCGCGATCCAGGTCGAGGCGCTGGACCGGGCGCGGCTGCTGTCGGACATCACGCGAGTCCTGTCGGACTACCACGTGAACATCCTGTCGGCGGCTCTGACGACGACGCGGGACCGGATCGCCAAGTCGCGCTTCACGTTCGAGATGGGCGACCCGACGCATCTGGGTCACGTCCTGAAGGCCGTTCGCTCGGTCGAGGGCGTCTTCGACGTCTACCGCGTCACGCAGTAGCAGGAAGTTGCCGACGGCAACAGCGTCCGGCCGGGGCTTTCGGCCGGACGCGCCGTGTTCGGGCTTCGGACGGGCGCGCCGTGTTCGGGCTTCGGACGGGCGCGCCGTGTTCGGGCTTCGGGCGGGCGCTTCCGGCCTCGTCCCGCCGCGGCGTGCTTCATTCGACGTTCTGTAGTTCTCTGTCCAGCGTCTGGGGAGTTGGCGATGGTGGCGTTCGAGTCCGGCTTGAAGCTGAGCGCGCGGTTCTACGCGGAGGCCGTTCGGCCGATGCTGGACTCGGCGTTCCCTGGATTGCCACACGCGGCAGCTCTCATGGGCCGTGGCTCGGAGGTGTTGGGCTTCGACGACCCGATGTCCACAGACCACGACTGGAAGCCGCGGATCCAGCTCTTCCTACGCGACGAGGACCTCGACCAGTACGCCGAAGCGCTGCGTGAGCAAATCCCATCATCCTTCGCGGACCGCTCCACCGAGGTCACCGTCCACACCGTGCTGAGCTACTTCACGAAGCACTTAGGCGTCGACCCTGCGGCTGATTTGGAGGCCCAGGACTGGCTGACGTTCTCGGAGCAGAGCCTGCGGATGATCACCGCCGGCGCCGTGTGGCACGACGCGATCGGCCTCGAAGCCGCCCGCGAGCGGTTCACCTACTACCCCCAGGACGTCTGGCTCTACCTGCAACTGGCCGGCTGGTGGCGCATCCATCCCGAGGTCAACCTCGTCGGTCGCGCCGGCCAGGCCGGCGACGAGCTCGGCTCGGCCCTGATCGCTTCCCGCCTCGTGCGCGACCTGATGCACCTGTGCTTCCTGCAGGCCCGTGTCTACGCGCCGTACGCCAAATGGTTCGGTACGGCGTTCAGCCGCCTCCCTGGAGCCGCGGAGCTGACGCCGGTCCTGTCGGCCGTCGTCCGAGCCAGCTCGTGGCGCGGGCGCGAGGACGCGCTGCTGACGGCGTACGAGCTGGTAGCCGCCCGGCACAACGCGCTGGAGCTCACGCCCCCGGTCGCGACCAAAGTTCTCCAAATGTGGGACCGCCCCTTCAAGGTCCTCTGGGGCCCTTTCCCGGAAGCGCTCGCCGAGCAGATCAGGAACCCCGAGGTAAAGGCGCTCGCGGCCCGCTGGCCTGTCGGCGGGGTCGACCAGGTCCGCGAGCTCCTCTGGCACCCCCGCGAGCGGGCAGCGCTCCTCAACCTGCTGTCACCGGCTACGGAGCCGCCGGGCTAGGCTTCCCAGCAACGGCCGCGGAGGGCCTGCGCTCACCTGCGCTTCAGCACGTCGACCTCGCCGCCGGGTGCGGTGATGTCGAAGCCGTGTTCGATCAACCAGCGGAGGGCGGTCAGGCTGCGCAGCGCCCACCAGCCGCGGATCACGGCGCGGTCGACGTCGGTGCCGTAGCCCGCGAGCAGGTCGTCGAGACGCTCCGGGTGGTCGAGCGTGAGACTGGCGATGTCGTACAGGCCGTCGCCCTGACCTGCCTCGGACCAGTCGAGTACGCCGGTCACGCGGTCCCCGTCGACGAACACGTGCGCGACCTGCAGATCGCCATGCATGAACACCGGCGTCCACGGCCGCCGCGCGACCTCGGCGACCTCGCGGTTGCGCTCGATCAGGTCAGCCGGCAGTACGTCGTTCGCCAGCAGCCAGGCGCACTCCTCCTCGAGGCTCGCCGCCTTGTCCTCCAGGCTCCGCCCCACCCAGTCCGGCAGCGGCGCATCGTGCAACTCCCGCAGTACAGCCCCCGCTGCAGCCCAGGCCTCAGCGGACGATGGCGACGGCTTCCCCAGCCGCCCGATCGCCACCCCGGGCAAGGCTCCCAACGCAAGCACCGGCGGCCGCCTCCACAACACCTCCGCCGTAGGCACCGGCGCCAACGCCATCGCCCGCACTTCGGCGTCCGCCGCCGTCACATCCCCGTCCACCTTCAAGAACACGTCCCCCACCCGAAGCGTCGCCCGCTCCTGATGCGCCACCACCACCTCAACCACATCCACGCGACCCAGTCTCGTGGCCCCACCCCTACCACTCAACGCATTTCACCAGCGCCGGGGCTCGGAGCTGACCGAGCTGGACATCACCGTCCTGGCCTCGCGGGTACCCATGAGCACGAAGCCGAGCGGTCGAGCGGCTGGTGTACGCCGGCCGCGCGCCGATCGGCACCGGCGTCGGTACAGCCCTCACCGCCGCGGTGGTCGAGTTCAGCGCGGAAGGCAGGCCCTGCGTGCGTCATCTGCAGGTCGACGCCCTTCAATGTCGTGGCGCGTGGCTTGAGCTGCCTCGACGAGTGTGCGCTGGACGCGGGAGACTGCTGCGTCGGGCGGTCGCCGGCCAGCCCCAGCGGGTGTCGGTCGGGTGCATCGCCAGCAGCCACCCTCAACTTCCGCGGCGTGAGGCCCTCCCGCGGCGTGAAGCCCTCCCGCGGCGTGCAGCCCTCCCGCGGCGTGAAGCGTCGAGCGCCAACTCGTCGTCGGGGTCACCGATTCGATCGTCAGCCGTCCGCCGACACGCACCTTCACCAGCGCCGGGGGAGGCGGGGTTGCTGGCTCAGGTAGCTGCCCACTGCCAGCTCCAGGGCTGGGTAGCTGCCCCAGAGGTCGGGACGGCGGACGGAGATGATGTGCCAGCCGAGGGCGGCCAGTTCGTTTTGGCGGCGTTCGTCGCGGGCCTGTTCGCGGGGGCGGGAGTGCCAGCGGTCGCTGTCGTATTCGAGGCCTAGATGGCGGCCGTCTTCTAGGCGTTGGGGGAAAGCGAGGTCGAGGCGGTACTTGCCGACGTGGACCTGGAGGGTGGGGCGGGGGAAGTTGGCGTCGAGGAGTCTGAGGCGGAGCCAGGACTCGCCGGGGGACTCGGCTCGGGGGTCGGCGTAACTGAGGATCTGGCGGGCCTGGTAGGCGCGGGGGTGGTCGGTGTCGACGACGGCCGCCTGGAGGGACGGGAGGTCGGTGGTTCCTGAGCGGAGGATGGCGTCTACGGACGACAAGGCGAAGGGGCGGGGGAGGTTCATCGCGAGGTTGATCGCCGTGGCGGCGGGGGCTGTGACTTGGAGGCCGGCGATCTCGACGGTTTCGGCGGGTTCGGTGGTCCAGTGCAGGCCGGGTTCTGCGGACTCGCCGAGGGCGGTCGTGTCGATGCCGTGGATCCACGCGGCAGTGCGGCCACAGGCTGCGGTTTCGGGTGGGAGCAGGAGGGCTGCGGCCGCGGCGCGGAGGTCGGGGGAGTCGGGGACGCGGGTGTCGACGTACGCGCCCTTGAGGACCGGGCGGATGTCGCCGGAGCTCAGGAGCCACTTGAGTTTGCGGCCGACCTGGCGGCCGGTGAAGGGCAGGCCGCAGAAGTACAGCGGGGCGTCGTACGGGAGCATCCCCGCAGGATGACTGAAAGCGCCGCGTGGGTGCTTTCAGTCATCCACAGGGGTCAGCTGAAGTCCGACAGGGCGTTCTGGGCCTGGGTGAGCCACTCTCGGCGGGCAGCGATCGCCTCTCGGGCTTCCTTGGCCTTGCGGGCGTTGCCTTGGGAGTCGTGCTTGGCAGCTTGCTTCTCCAGGTCCGTGATCAGGGACTGGAGCTGCTTGACCGTCGCCTCGGCGCGGGCGCGGGCCTCGGGGTTGGTGTTGTTCCAGACCTCGTCCTCGGCGGACTTGACGGCCTGCTCGACGGCGCGCAGGCGGCCGTCGATGGTGCGCATCGAGTCGCGGGGGACCTTGCCGATCTCGTCCCAGCGGTCGAGGAGGCCGCGGAGCTGGTCGCGGGCGGACTTGGCGTCGTTGACGGGGAGGATCGCCTCGATCTCGACCAGGAGGGCTTCCTTGGCCTGCAGGTTGGCCTGCTGCTCGACGTTCTCCTCGGCCTGTACGGCGTCACGCGCGCCGAAGAACGTGTCCTGGGCGCTGCGGAAGCGCGCCCACAGCTTGTCGTCGACCTCGCGGGGTGCGGGGCCGGCGGCCTTCCACTGGCGCATCAGGTCGCGGAAGCGGCCCGACGTGGGACCCCAGTCGGTCGACGAGGCGATCGTCTCGGCCTCGGCGGCCAGGCGTTCCTTGACCGTGGCGGCCTCGTCGCGCTTGGAGGACAGCTCGGCGAAGTGCTGCTTGCGGTGTCGCGTGTACGTCGTCCGCGCGGACGAGAACCGGTGCCACAGCTCGTCGTCGCTGGACTTGTCCAGCCGCGGCAGCGCCTTCCACTCGTCGAGCAGCTCGCGCAGCCTGGTGACGCCGTGGCGCCAGTCGGTGCCGGCGGCGATCGTCTCGGCCTCGGTGGCGATCTTGGTCTTGGCCTCGCGGGCCTCCTCGACCTTCGCCGCGCGTTCGGCCTTCTTCTTCTCGCGCTGCTGGGCGACCAGCGGGGTCAGGGCCTCGAGCCGGGTGAGCAGACCGTCCAGGTCGCCGACCGCCTGGGCGTCGGTGATCGAGCTGGTCACCTTCTTCACCGCGGCGCGGGCGTCGTCGGGCGACACCGTGCCGGCCTGCACGCGCTTCTCCAGCAGGTCCACCTCGAACGCCAGCGCGTCGTACCGTCGGGTGTAGAAGGCCAGGGCCTCCTCCGGGTTCGCGTCCGGCCACTGGCCGACCGCCCGCTCGCCGTCCTTCGTCCGGACGTACACCGTTCCGTCGTCTGCTACCCGGCCCCAGCTTTCCTCGGCCACAACTCGCCCCTTCCGGCGGTATGCACTGCGCTCGTGCCCATTCTGGTCGGCCCTTGGTTCAACCAGGTGAACAGGGCTGCCCCGGGCGCGTCGGAACCCTGTCCCGACAGCTATCACTGAACAATCACAAACTCCCCGCCTCCGCGCAACGGTGTTGCGTCACAATCCGGTGCGAGATCGGCGCCGGACGACCGGTAACCTTGGATGGTCCAGCACCCGTTCAGGAAGGTCAGTCGTGCTCATCGCCGGGTTCCCCGCGGGGTCGTGGGGTACGAACTGCTACGTGGTCGCCACCGGCCAGGGCGCTGAGTGCATCGTGATCGACCCCGGTCAGGACGCCGCGAGCGGCGTCGACCAGGTGGTCCGGGAGAACAAGCTCAAGCCGGTCGCCGTGCTGCTCACACACGGTCACATCGACCACATGTTCTCGGTGCTCCCGGTCTGCGGCACGTACGACAGCACCGCCTGGATCCACGCCGACGACCGGCACCTGCTCGCCGACCCGATGGCCGGCATCAGCGCGGAGAGTGCGCGGATGCTGCTCGGCGGTGACCACAAGTTCGCCGAGCCGGACGACGTCGCCGAGCTGAAGGACGGCCAGGGGCTCGAGCTGGCCGGGATGCGGTTCACGGTCGACCACACGCCGGGGCACACGCGCGGCTCGGTCACCTTCACCACGCCGTACGACGGGTCGGAGGACGTTCCCGCCGTCCTGTTCTCCGGGGACGTCCTGTTCGCCGGGTCGATCGGCCGGACGGACCTGCCCGGCGGCGACCATCCGACGATGCTGCATACGTTGGCCACCAAGATCCTGCCGCTGCGCGACGAGATCGTCGTCCTGCCGGGTCATGGTGGCCAGACGACCATCGGCCGGGAAAAGGCGACCAATCCCTACTTGCAGGACCTGGAGAGTTAGAGCAATGGCAAAGGTGACCCCGATCAGTGGGTTCCCCGAATTCCTCCCGTCGGACCGGATCGTCGAGCAGCACTTCCTCGACGTGATCCGGGAGACGTTCGAGCTGCACGGTTTCGCCTCGATCGAGACCCGCGCGGTCGAGCCGGTCGAGCGGCTGTCGAACCAGGGCGAGGACGCGGACAAGGAGATCTACGGCGTACGGCGGCTCGCGGCCGGCCCGGACGACGACGGCCCGGGCCTCGGGCTGCACTTCGACCTGACGGTGCCCTTCGCGCGGTACGTGCTGGAGCACGCCGGCAAGCTCGCGTTCCCCTTCCGCCGGTACCAGGTGCAGAAGGTGTGGCGCGGCGAGCGCCCGCAGGAGGGCCGGTACCGCGAGTTCACCCAGGCCGACATCGACGTGGTCGACAGCGGTGAGCTGCCGAACCACTACGAGGTCGAGCTGCCGCTGGTGATCGCCGACGCGCTGCGCAAGCTGCCGGTGCCGGAGTTCGTGATCAAGGTCAACAACCGCAAGATCCCCGAGGGGTTCTACCGCGGGCTCGGCCTGGACGACGTGACCACCGTGCTGCGGATCGTCGACAAGATCGACAAGATCGGCCCGGACAAGGTCGTCGAGCGGTTGGTCGAGGCCGGTGCGAGCGACAAGCAGGCGAGGCTGGCCGTCCAGCTGGCCGACATCTCCAGCACCGACACGTCGTTCGTCGAGCAGGTGCGGGCGCTCGGCGTCGAGCACGAGATCCTCGACGAGGGTCTGGAGCAGCTCAGCCAGGTGATGGCCGCCGCGGCCGAGCACGCGCCCGGCCTGCTGATGGCCGACCTGCGGATCGCCCGCGGCCTGGACTACTACACCGGCGCCGTCTACGAGATCTACCTGGTCGGCCAGGAGTCGTTCGGCTCGGTCGGCGGCGGTGGCCGGTACGACGCGCTCGCGTCCGACGGCAAGACGACGTACCCGGGTGTCGGCATCTCGATCGGTGTCTCCCGGCTGGTGCACCGGCTGGTCAGCCAGGGCCTGCTCAAGGGCAGCCGCAGTACGCCGACCGCCGTGCTGATCGCGCTGACCGCCGAGGAGGACCGGGCCGACGCGATGCGTACGGCGGCCGCCCTGCGGCAGCGCGGCATCCCTGTCGAGGTCGCGCCGGCCGCGGCCAAGTTCGGCAAGCAGATCAAGTTCGCGGACCGTCGCGGCATCCCGTTCGTCTGGTTCAGCACCGAGAACGGGCCCGAGGTCAAGGACATCCGCAGCGGTGAGCAGGTGCCGGCCGACCCGGCCACCTGGACGCCGCCGCAGCACGACGTACGACCCAGCATCGAAACCCCTCAGGAGAACTCGTGATCCGTACCCATTCCGCCGGCTCGCTCAGGGCCGAGCACACCGGGCAGACCGTCACCCTGGCGGGCTGGGTGGCGCGGCGGCGCGATCACGGCGGCGTGGCGTTCATCGACCTGCGCGACTCCAGCGGCACCGTCCAGGTCGTCATCCGCGACGAGGACGCCGCGCACGGCCTGCGCTCGGAGTACTGCCTGAAGATCGTCGGCACCGTCGCCGCGCGCCCCGAGGGCAACGCGAACCCCGACCTGCCGACCGGTGAGATCGAGATCATCACCGAGGAGATCGAGGTCCTCAGCGAGGCCGCGCCGCTGCCGTTCCCGGTCGAGGAGCACCACGCGACGCCGGTGAACGAGGAGGTCCGGCTCAAGTACCGGTACCTCGACCTGCGTCGTCAGGGCCCGGGTGCCGCGCTGCGCCTGCGCAGCAAGGTGAACAAGGCCGCGCGCGACGTCCTCGCGACGCACGACTTCGTCGAGATCGAGACGCCGACGCTGACCAAGTCGACGCCGGAAGGCGCGCGCGACTTCCTGGTCCCGGCGCGTCTGCAGCCGGGATCCTGGTACGCGCTGCCGCAGTCGCCGCAGCTGTTCAAGCAGCTGCTGATGGTGGCCGGCATGGAGCGGTACTACCAGATCGCCCGCTGCTACCGCGACGAGGACTTCCGTGCCGACCGGCAGCCGGAGTTCACCCAGCTCGACGTCGAGATGAGCTTCGTCGACCAGGACGACATCATCGCGCTGTCCGAGGAGATCCTGGTCGCGCTGTGGAAGCTCGCCGGGCACGAGGTGCAGACGCCGATCCAGCGGATGACGTACGCCGAGGCGATGGCCCGCTTCGGTTCCGACAAGCCCGACCTGCGGATGGGCCTCGAGCTGGTCGAGTGCACCGACTACTTCAAGGACACCCCGTTCCGGGTCTTCCAGGCGCAGTACGTCGGTGCCGTCGTGATGCCGGGCGGCGCCGACCAGCCGCGCAAGCAGCTGGACGCGTGGCAGGACTGGGCAAAGCAGCGGGGCGCCAAGGGTCTCGCGTACGTGCTGGTCGGTCAGGACGGCGAGCTCGGTGGTCCGGTCGCCAAGAACCTGTCCGAGCAGGAGCGCGCTGGCCTCGCGGACCACGTGGGCGCCAAGCCGGGCGACTGCATCTTCTTCGCCGCCGGCCCGGTCAAGTCGTCGCGCGCGCTGCTCGGTGCGGCCCGCCTGGAGATCGGCCGTCGCGGCGGTCTGATCGACGAGTCGGCCTGGTCGTTCCTGTGGGTCGTCGACGCGCCGCTGTTCGAGCCGGCCGACGACGCGACCGCCGCCGGTGACGTCGCTGTCGGTTCGGGCGCCTGGACCGCCGTGCACCACGCGTTCACCTCGCCGAAGCCGGACTCGCTGGCGACGTTCGACACCGACCCGGGCTCGGCCCTGGCCTACGCGTACGACATCGTCTGCAACGGCAACGAGATCGGTGGCGGGTCGATCCGTATCCACCGCGAGGACGTGCAGAAGCGTGTCTTCAAGGTGATGGGCCTGACCGACGAGGAGGCGACCGAGAAGTTCGGCTTCCTGCTCGACGCGTTCAAGTTCGGCGCCCCGCCGCACGGCGGCATCGCGTTCGGCTGGGACCGGATCACCGCGCTGCTGGCCGGCGCGGACTCGATCCGCGACGTGATCGCGTTCCCGAAGTCCGGCGGCGGCTACGACCCGCTGACCGCGGCGCCGGCGCCGATCACCCCGGAGCAGCGCAAGGAGGCCGGCGTGGACGCGAAGCCGGAGGACAAGGCCGAGGCGAAGGCCGACGCCAAGGCCTAGGTCTGGTTGTCCACTTGAGCAACGTGCTCGTGGTAGTGGGAAAGTGACAACGCCGTGGGAATCTCCTGACAGATTCCCACGGCGTTCCCGTCCCTTCTCCCGCCCCAGGAGAACGTCATGCTCAAGCGAACGCTGTCCGCCGCTCTCGCCCTGGCCGGGTTGTCCGTGGCCCTCGTCGCCACGCCGGCTCACGCCGTCGGCTTCCGGACCACCGCGACCAACCTCAACATCCGGTCCGACGCCAACCTGTCGTCCTCGGTGATCAAGGTCCTGGCCGGGCCGACCAACGTCGACGTCGACTGCCAGAAGGCCGGCGACACCGTCACGGTGACCGGCCGGCCCGCGACCCGGTGGTGGGCGCATCTGCCCGCCCACGGCGGTTATGCGACCGTCGCGTACCTCGACACTCCGGGCGACAAGCTGCCCGGCGTACCGGAGTGCACGGTCGATCCCAATCCGCCGACCGGTGACGTGACGCTCGCCGACGTACAGGCGATGTTCGGCAGCCGGATCGCGAATCCCTCGCTGGTGCAGACCGGCCTGCCGTCGCTCAACCAGGCGATGCGGGACGCCAACATCAACACCCCGCGGCGCAAGGCGGCGTTCCTCGCGACGCTCGTGCACGAGTCGCGCCTCGAGTACAACATCCGCGAGATCGGGGACACCCGCGTGTACGGCGGACGCGGGTACATCCAGCTGACCGGCGACTTCAACTACGGCCCGGCCGGCCGGTACTTCGGGATCGACCTGCTCGGCAACCCGGAGCTCGCCCGGTCGCTGCAGTGGTCGGCGCCGATCGCGCGCTGGTACTGGACGGTGGCTCGCAACATCAACCCGATGGCCGACGCGCTCAACATGGGCAAGGTCAACGCCGCGATCGGGTATCCGGCCGGTGCGGAGGACGGGCGCCGGTGCGACTCGTTCAAGAACGCGCTGCGGTACCTGACCGGATCGGTGCCGTCCGGGGTGATCTGCACCCGGTCGAAGGCGTACGCCGGTGACACCAGCAAGCTGACGCGGGCGCAGTTCGACGCGCTCGGGCAGGCGCCGGGGACGGTCGGCTGACCGTCGTACGCGCTCTCGACGCACGGTGCCGTGGCAGATTCCTGTCACGGCACCGTGTGACGGGCATGGAAAGGGTTGAGTGTCCGGCAGCGTCGGTGGAAAGTGACAGTGTCGCCTCGTGGGCAGACAACTTTTCACGACGCGACGCTCCGTCCGCCCTTCCCGCCCCGGGAGCACGTCATGCGCAGATTCCGTCATCTCCTCACCGCCGCCCTGGCCCTGACCGGCCTGACCGTCGCCGGTCTGGTCACCGCCCTTCCCGCCCAAGCCGCGGTCTTCCAGACCTACGGCACCGGCGTCAACGTCCGGGCCGACGCCTTCATCTCGTCGCCGGTCGTCCGCACACTGCCCGGCCCCACCGCGATCGACGTCGACTGCCAGAAGCTCGGTGACCTGGTCACCGTCAGCGGCGGCTCCAGCCGGTGGTGGGCGCACGTGCCCGCGCTCGGCGGGTACGTCACGGTCGCGTACGTCGCGATCCCCGAGGACAAGCTGCCCGGGGTCGCCGAGTGCGGCGGCAACCCGAACCCGCCGACCGGCGACATCACGCTGGCCGACGTCCAGGCGATGTTCGGCAGCCGGATCGCCAACCCGTCGCTGGTCCAGACCGGCCTGCCTTCGCTGAACCAGGCGATGCGCGACGCGCAGATCAACACGCCGTACCGCAAGGCCGCCTTCCTGGCCACGCTCGTGCACGAGTCGCGGCTGGAGTACAACATCCGTGAGATCGGCGACACCCGCCCGTACGGCGGTCGCGGGTACATCCAGCTGACCGGTGACTTCAACTACCGGCCCGCCGGGCAGTGGCTGGGCGTCGACCTGATCGGCAATCCCGAGCTGGCGCGGGACATCCGGTACAGCGCTCAGATCGCGCGCTGGTACTGGACCGTGGCGCGCAACATCAACCCGTACGCCGACCAGCTGAAGATGGGTCGGGTCAACGCGGCGATCGGCTATCCGGCCGGTGCGGAGGACGGGCGCCGGTGTGCGACGTTCCAGGCGGCGATCGCCTATCTCACCGGTCAGCCGGCGCCGGCGGTCAACTGCAGCCGCACGGGCAAGCTGGCCGAGGACACGAGCAGGCTGACCCGCGCGCAGTTCGAGGCCATCGCCAAGTAGGTCTACACGAGCTGTGCCGTGAGCCAAGTGTGGTCTGGAGTGAGGTAGTCGACCTTGCCCAGGCCGCACTTGGCGAGCAGCGCTTCCAGTTCCTCGTCGGTGAAGTTCTGGACGACGACGCGCTGGCTCCAGGTGCGGCCGGCGACCGTGTGGGTCATCGTGGCTGCGTCGATGTCGCCTGGTAGATGTTCGATCTCGTGGATCTCCAGGCGGTGATCCTCGCGTTCCATGATGAGCGGTTCGGCGAAGGACGCTCGGTCGTGGCGTTGGAGGACAACGAGTCCGCCTGGGCGGACGTGGTGGGTGCAGGTCGCGAGCAGGCGACGGCGTACGGCCTCGTCGGGGGCGTTGACGAGGAACGACATCATCAGCACGACGTCGAAGCGGCGGTCGAGGCGGAGGTCCTCGATGGAGCTTCGAACGGTCTCTGAGGTGGTGATGTGGGCGAGCATGTCCGGCGACTCGTCGACGGCGACCACTTGATGGCCGCGGGCGGTCAGGGGCCGGGTGATGCGGCCGGTGCCGCAGCCGAGCTCGAGGATCTCTGCGTACGGCGGGATCGCGGCCGCGATGACCTCGTCGTCGCCGTGCGCGCCGGCGTCGACGTACAGCTCGACCGGACTGCCGTCCGGCGTGATCGCGCCGGGCCCGGTGCCGGCTTGTCCGGAACTGCCTCGGATGTCCATGCCGCCAGCATCGCCGATCCGGCGGGGGAGAGGTGGCTTGACAGCTCCTGTTTGTATCAATACGTTTAATACAAACGGGAGGATGTGGTGGAGATGGATCTGTTGTGGCTGGTGGCGACCATGGCCGTTGGGCTGGTGCTGCTGCTGATCTTTCACAAGAAGTCCGCGAAGGCCGAGGTCGATCGGCTGATCACTCGTGGCGGCCTGCCGCCGGAGCCGGAGCTCGTCGCGTCCGCGCTGCGCTGGCACGAACGCCGGCAGGTGATCATGATCGTCGGCACGCTGGTCGGCGTCGTGGTGGGTGGCGTGATCGTCGTGATCGCGGATCTGGTGCTGGAGATCGATCTGGTCGCCAGTGACGGGCTGGACGTCCGCCTGCTCACCTGGGTGCTCGCGGCCGCAGCGGCCGCCGGTGGTGGAGCGACGCTGCTGCACAGCTACCGGTCCGTCCTCGCCGCGCGGACCGGCGGTCCGCGGACCGCCGCGCTGCGGCCGCGGCAGCTGAGCGACTACCTGAGCCCGATCGAGATCGCCATCCATCGCGGCGCGGTCCTGTTGCCGCTGGCCGCCGCCGGGCTCGGCGTGGTGGTGCTCACCGGAAGCGATCACCCGGCGAGCGGGTGGATCCTCATCGCCAGCGGGCTGATCGCCGTGCCGCTGTGGGTCGTGGGCTTGTGGCTGCAGCAGTTGGCGTTGCGGGTCAACCAGGCTTCCAGCGGAGAGGTCGAGCTGCGCTGGCAGGAGGCGCTGCGGGCTGCGACCCTGCGCGATCTCGGGTCGGCAGTGGTGGGCGTCAGCTGGCTGCTCGGCGCGGCGGTTCCGATGTCGTTCCAGTGGCCGAACGACATCCCCGGCTTCGTGGAGCCGGTCGCCACCGCACTGTTCCTGGTGGCGGTGGCGGCGCTGTGCGTGATGTGGACGATCGCCGCCAGCCGCCGGGGCCTGCAGAGAGTCCAGCGGGTGGCCTGATGCGAACCTCACTGGCGGTCTTCGGTGTGGCGCTGGCCCTCGGGCTGGTGGCGGTGGTATGGGTCTGGCGTGACCGCAAGGCGATCGGCCTGAGGGACGCGTACCGCCTGGTCGAGGCGGGGTTGCCGAACGAGCGCGAACTGGTCGACGCCGCGGCGGCCCGGTTCGAGCAGCGGCAACTGGTGTCGACGGTCGGCGGCGCGCTCGGCGGTGCGATCGGTCTGGGGGTGGTCGCGTACGTCGGGACCGCACTGCCCGGGCTGATCTGGTCCGCGTTGATCGCCACCTTCGGTGTCGGCCTCGCGATCTGCTGGATGCACTTCAAGTCGGTGTCCGCCGCCCGGACAGCCGGCCCGCGGGCGGCGTCGCTGCGGCCACGCCGGCTGACGGACTTCCTGGTGTGGCCCGAGGTCGTCGTCCAGTACGGCGCTCTGGTGCTGCCGCTGGCTGCCGTCTGGCTCGGCGTACTGGTGGTGACGGGCGGCGAGCGTCCAGGTCGTGGATGGGCGCTGCTGGGCGGGGCGGCTGTCGCCTTGGCGATCTACCTGATCGCGCTCGTCCTGCAGTCGCGGGTGCTCAGGCTCAGTCAGGCGGCGACCGGTGAGCTCGAGCTGCGCTGGGAGGAGGCGATGCGAGCGGCTACGCTGCGGGAGTTGAGTGAGGTCATGACGTGGTCGTGCTGGTTCCTGGGGGCAGGGGCGGCCATCTCGTTCGACTACCCGGCGTCGGTGCCGTCGTTCGTCGAGCCGCTCATGCTGGTCCTGTTCGGGCTGGGAGTCGTCGTGATGGGAGTCGCGCAGGTGCTAGGCGCCACCAAGTGGGGGCTGCGGCGTTCGCAGCGTGCGTTCGGATGATCATCACGGTGGACCCGGCCGCTTCCAGGCCGCCGTACGACCAGGTGAAGCAGCAGGTCGAGCAGATGATTCGGCGCGGTGAGCTGGCGCAGGGGACGCGGTTGCCGACCGTGCGCCAGCTGGCGGGGGATCTCGGGCTGGCGGTGAACACGGTCGCCCGGGCGTACAAGGAGCTCGAGGCCGACCGGCTGATCGAGACGCGAGGACGCAACGGCACCTTCGTGCTCGCCTCGCGCAGCGAGGTCGACGACGAGGAGACCCGCGCGGCCGCGACGGTCTTCGCCCGCGCTGCCCGTCGTGCGGGCCTCAGTCTGGCTGAAGCAGGCCGCGTCCTCGACGAGGCCTGGTAACCAAGCTCCCTCCCCGGATCGCGGTCCTTCGCCCGATCGCCGGAAACGATTCCAATTTCTCCCTCGACAACGTTGTCGAGGTCTGTACAGCGTGTAGCCCCATTGTTACTGTCGCCCGCATTTGACAGCGATGTCAGCGACAGGGGAGTGGTCACGATGGTCTCGAGACGAACGTTCCTGGCGGGCAGCGGCGCGGTGGCGGCCGGTGGATTCGGCTGGTTCCAGGCCGGATCCGCGGCGGCGACCGGGCAAGTCGGCAGCGGTCTGGTGAGCGCTGCGAGCAACACCGGGGGCCGGCGCCTGCTGCCGGCCTTCGCCCGCCCCAAGCACCTGCACTACGGCGATGTCAGCAAGCTGAGCGGTGGCGACCAGACCCTGCTCAGCACCCTCCAGGGTGTGGTGAACCGCAGCCGCCCGGAGCTCTACTACTTCTTCTCGACGATGGACAACGACGGGGTCGACGGCCGCTGGCTGCGCGATCTCGGCGTACCGACCACCCGGTACGCCGACCCGCTGGACCTCGTCGCGAAGTACAAGCGCCACATCCGCGGCGCGATCCTGCACGACCCCGAGGTTCCCGACTCGCTCAACGTCGCGACCACCCTGGCCGGCCTGGAGAACGCCGTCGTCGCCGACGCGGCCCAGGCCAAGACGCACGGGCTCCGCGTCGTGAAGGACCTGCGCGGGATGTTCGACGACGACCGGGTGAAGACCTATCGCTGGCAGCTCACCAACCTGTTCCCCCGCTGCTCGCACCAGCTCCTCGCCGGCTTGCCGCCGACCATGGTCGTCCAGTCCGAGAACCTGACCTGGCACGAGATCGCCCGCGAGACCCGGCAGATCCGCGACGAGTCCAACCGCGGCACGTTCACCCTCGACGTCTCGCCCGCGCTCGGCCAGGGCACCGTGTACGTGCGGTTCCAGGACTCCTTCGGCGACGACGGCTGGGGTCCGTCGGTGCTGTCCGTCTCCGCGAAGGCGAACGGCACGACCATCGCCACCTTCGCGCCCGGCACGCCCGAGGAAGCGCCGTACCTGTTCGACGGCCTGAACTCCTCGATCGGTGCCTCCGGCAACCGTTTCGCCGACGGCGGCGGTTACTTCGTCTACCAGTTCACCCCACCCGCCGGTACGACGAACCTCACCGTCACCGTCGAGATGTGGAACCAGTACCGGGTCACCGCCACCGACACCGCGCCGACCCGGGTCGAGCCGTTCCCTTACTTCCGCGACTACGTCGTCGCGACCAGATCCCTGGTCAGCTGGCTCCCGCCGAACGGCCCGACCGGCGACCTCCTGCGCGAGCACTTCGCCAAGGTCGGCCCGACCACGCCGTACGCGGGCTGGTTCTCGAACGACGTCGCGGGGGAGTGGAGCGGCGTCGACCTGGCCGCGCAGGGCGGCTCCGAGGTGATCCCGGCGGACTTCTACATGAACGGCACGGTCCACTCCGGCGTCGTCGCGCCGATCTCGGACAAGGTCAGGAAGTTCACGCCGATCAAGCCCCAGAAGAAGATCTACGTGACGCTGACCTTCGGCGAGGGCGACAACGTCCAGTACTGCCAGCGGCACATGCGCGACCTGTGGGACGACCCGCGCCGCGGCGACGCTCCGGCGAACTGGACCATCAGCCCGCTGTTGGCCGACCTCGGTCCGGGCATCTTCAGCCACTACCAGCGCACCGCGACCAAGAACGACCTGCTGGTCTGCGGCCCGTCCGGCGCCGGCTACACCTATCCGGGAGCCTGGCCTGCCGACCAGATGGCGGCGTACCTCGAGCTCTCCGGGACCTACGTACGCCGTACGGGCATGGACCTGGTCTACGCCTACAACCACCGTGTCGACGACGAGTGGGTGCCGTTCTCGGAGGCGATCGGTCGCGCGTACGCCGAGCACACCCAGATCCGCGGCATCATCCAGTCGTGGGAGAAGGGTGACCTGCTCGTACGCCGGGGAGGCCTGCCGGTGATCGGCAACTTCTCCCCGCCGGGCAAGGCCGCCGAGTACAAGGCAGCCCTCGACGAGCACACCAAGGCCTGGACCGGCGACGCACCCCTGTTCATCGCCGGCGGGGTCAACGCCTGGAACTGGACCCCGACCGACGTCGCCGAACTCGCCGAGCTGCTGACCGCGCCGTACGAACTGGTCCTCGGCAACGTGTTCTTCGACGCGCTGAACAAGGTCCTCTAGGGCTCGGTCCGGGGAAGGACCGCGGAGATCGCGACCAGCACGGCCGAGAGCGCGAGCGGGAGGAACATCGCCTGCTGGATGCCGACGCGCTCGACCAGCTGGCCGATGATCGCCGGGCCGACCAGGAAGGCGGCGTACCCGAAGGTGACGACGATCGCGAGCATCCGGCCCCCGCCGACGTGCCCCGCGACGGCGTACACCTGCGGTGCGACCAGTCCGACCCCGAGACCGACCAGCGCCCAGCCGACCAGCAGCAGCGGGAGCGGGTCGGTGAACACCGTGACGAGGTAGCCGACCACGGCCGTCACGCCGCCGACCCGTACGACGGCGCGACGGCCGAACCGGGCCACGACCTGGTCGCCGAGCAGACGGACGACGACCATGAACCCGCTGACGGCGACCAGGCCGAGTGCTCCGGTCGAGGGATCGATCCGCGCGACGTCGGTGACGTGCACGGACGACCAGTCGACGGCCGTGCCCTCGGCCAGGCCGAAGCAGAACGCCATCAGGCCGAGGGCCCAGGCCAGGCGCGGGATCGCGATCCGGACGCCGTTCTGCTTGTGCTCGATCCGGCGGCCGTTCGGAACGATCCGGTACGACACGGCGATGCCGACCAGCCCGAGGACGGCCAGCGTGCCGAGCGCCGGGCCGACGTTGCCGCCGCCGTCACGGTCGAAGAGACGGCCGACCAGTACGACGGTGCCCGCGGCGGTCAGGTTGCCCAGGCTCCAGAACGCGTGGAAGCGGCTCATGATCGGCTTCGGCCGGGACTGCTCGATCTCGACGCCGAGCGAGTTCATCGCCACGTCCATCGCGCCGTTGCCGAGCCCGGCCAGCACCATCCCGACGATTGCCCACGGCAACGAGTCGGTGAGTGCCAGGGTGCCGACGCCCGCGGTCAGCAGGCACAGCGTCACGAGCGCGACCGGCCGGGCGCCGATCCGGTCCGCGAGGCGGCCGCCGATCTGCATCGAGACGACCGCGGACACGGCCAGGCAGAACAGCAGCAGCGACAACCCGGACGCGCTGACGCCGAGCCGGTCGCGCATCGCCGGCAGCGTGCCGCCGACGCCGCCGATCAGCGCGCCGTTGACGCCGAACAGCAGGAAGACGGCGCCGGCCGCCGTACGGGAACCCATGTGCATGGGTTCATTCGATCACGGCAAGCGATTACCAGCGGTGGGCGACGTCCACGACGAGACGGTGGGCGTTGCCCGGGCCGGTCAGCAGGTGGGTCTGGAACGGCAGCCGGGCCCGGACGCCGAGCGCCAGAGTCGTCCGGCCCTCGAAGCTGCCGCCCCAGGCCACTTGGCGGAAGGTGCCGTAACCGCTGACGTTCGACACCTCGCGCAGGTTCTTCAGCGGGTACGTCGGGCGGCCGGCGTCGTCGTACGCCGGAGCCTCGACGTCGATCCGGAGCTTCGCGCCGCCGCGCGCCGGGATCGGGGCGCCGGAGCCTTCCTGCTGGACGACGTTCACGTACTGCACCTGGTACGCCGTGGCCGGCCCGGCCAGGTCGATCACCAGGCGGTCGAAGCACGCGTGCCGTCCGGTCCGGACGTTCTCGACGGTCGCCGGACGCAGCGTCTTGGTTGCCTCGGGCAAGGAACCCCAGCCGGAGGCGCACTCGGCGTACGGTCGCGCGGCGGTGGTGTCGGGCGGCGCTGCCGCCGCGGGGAGGGCGGCGACGGCGAACGCGGCCAGGCCGGTCCCGATCGTGGTGCGGACAGGGTGTCGAACGCTGCTGAACATGGTCATGGTCGTTCTCCCTTCCGATGCTCTACTGCGTAGACGCGGTCATGGGGATGACGGTTGACACCGCGGCGAGGAAGATGAGCCCCGATGATGAATTCCGCTGAGCTCCTCGACGTCTTCCACCGCCGCATCCGCCTTCCGGACGCCGACACGATCCCGGGCTGGAAGGTCGAGCACGACGGCCTCGTGCACCGCTCGTACGCCGAGGGGCCGGGTGGCGGCGGCTTCGTCGAGACCCCGCGCGGCCTCGGCGACGACCCGGACGCGGTGATCGCCCGCGAGCTCGCGTTCTTCCGCGAGCGCGGCCTCGCCTTCGAGTGGAAGACCTACGCGTACGACGAGCCGGCCGACCTCGGCGAACGGCTGGTCCGGCACGGGTTCGTCGCCGAGGACCCGGAGACGCTGATCCTCGGGGACGTCGAGACGATCCTGCAGCGCCCGCTGACGCTGCCGTCGAAGATCGTGATCCGCGACGTCGACGAGGCCGCGGACTTCCACCGGATCGCCGTCCTGACCGACACGCTGTGGCACAACGGCCTCGAGCGGATCGAGGAGCAGTTGGCGGGGGAGGCGCGGATGTTCCCCGACCGCCTGGTGGTCAGCGTGGTGGAGAACGCGCTGGACTCCGGTGGGCCGGTACTGACGTCCGGGTGGATCCGGTTCCATCCCGGGACCGGGTTCGCGAGCCTGTGGGGCGGCGGGACGCTCCCGGAGTGGCGGCGGCGTGGGCTGTACTCGGCGATGCTGGTCCACCGGGCGCGGATCGCCCAGGAGCGCGGGTACGAGTTCCTGCGGGTCGACGCCTCGCCGGACTCGAGCCCGATCCTGCAGAAGCTGGGGCTGCACGCGGTCACCACCACCACGCCGTACACCTGGACTCCCTGACCGGCCTCGCGCGGTAACACGCGGGTCGGCGTACGGAACGACCGGGTCACGTTGTACGTTGCGGAGATCATGGCTCTGAAACTCACCTCGCGCTTCCGCCGGCTCTTGCAGCGCCCCGGCTCGATCGACCTCGGCCCGTACGAGAAGCTGACCGTTGCGGTCGGTGAGGCGGGCGAGTCCTCCAAGGGGCTCACCGACGAGGAGCTGACCGAGGTGGTCGCCGAGATGCGCACCGAGGGCGGCCTCGACGAGGACGGCCTGATCGAGTTCCTCGCGCTGGCCCGCGAGGCCGGCGAGCGCGCGATCGGCGAGCGGGCCTTCGACGGCCAGATCGTCGGCGCGCTGGCGCTGCTGCAGGGCCGCGTCGTCGAGATGGCGACCGGTGAGGGCAAGACCCTGGCCGGCGCGTTCGCCGCCGCCGGGTACGCGATCGGTGGCCGCAAGGTCCACGTGCTCGCGGTCAACGACTACCTGGCCGAGCGCGACGCGGAGTGGATGGAGCCGCTGTACAAGCTGCTCGGCGTCACCGTGAGCCACGTCGGACAGGCCTCGTCGCCGGAGGAGCGCCGCGCGGCGTACCAGGCCGAGGTCTGCTACGCGCCGGTGAGCGAGGTCGGGTTCGACGTACTGCGGGACCGCCTGGCCGGCGACGTCGCGGACCGGGTGTCCGCCGAGCCTGACGTCGCGCTGGTCGACGAGGCCGACTCGGTGCTGATCGACGAGGCCCGGGTGCCGCTGGTGCTGGCCGGTGCGACCCGGTCCGAGGAGCTCGACGACGACGTCGTCCAGCTGGTTCGGACGCTGCGCGCCGGTGTGGACTACGAGGTGGACGGTGACGGCCGATCGGTCGCGCTGACCGACAAGGGCACCGACACCGTCGAGGAGCACCTCGGTGGGATCGACCTGTACGACGACGCGAACCTGGACAAGATGACCCAGGTCAACGTCGCGCTGCACGCCGAGGTGCTGCTGCGGAAAGACGTCGACTACCTGGTCCGCGACGGCAAGGTCCACCTGATCAACAACAGCCGCGGCCGGATCGCCAAGCTGCAGCGCTGGCCCGACGGGTTGCAGGCCGCGGTCGAGGCCAAGGAGGCCGTCCCGGTCAGCGAGAGCGGTGAGGTGCTCGACAGCATCACCGTCCAGGCGCTGATCAAGCGGTACCCGAAGCTGTGCGGCATGACCGGTACGGCGGTCGTCGTCGGCGAGCAGCTGCAGGAGTTCTACGACGTCGAGGTCGCGGTCGTCCCGCCGAACAAGCCGAACATCCGCATCGACGACACCGACCGGCTGTACCTGACCGTCGAGCAGAAGAACAAGGCGCTGGTCGCGCACATCAAGGAGATCCACGAGACCGGGCGGCCGATCCTGATCGGGACGCACAGCGTCGAGGAGTCCGAGCAGCTCAGCGACCAGCTCGAGGCGGCCGAGGTCCCGCACGTCGTACTGAACGCGAAGAACGACGCCGAGGAGGCCGCGATCGTCGCCGAGGCCGGTGTGCCGGAGACGGTGACCGTGTCGACGCAGATGGCCGGCCGCGGTACGGACATCCGGCTGGGTGGTCGCGACGGGTCGAACGGGCGCGAGCGGGCTGCCGAGCTGGGCGGTCTGTACGTCGTCGGAACCGGCCTGCACGCTTCGCGGCGGCTGGACGACCAGCTGCGCGGGCGCGCGGGACGGCAGGGTGACCCGGGTGGGTCGCTGTTCTTCGCGAGCCTGGCGGACGAGCTGGTCACGCGGTACTCGATCACCTCCGGGCTGCGGCCGTCGCCGGACAAGGACGGCCGGCTGACCGATCGCAAGGCGGTCGGGACGCTGGAGCACGCGCAGCGCGTGGCTGATGGTGCGAACGCCGAGCTGCTCCGTACGACGTGGTCGTACAGCCGGCTGACCGAGCAGCAGCGGGCGATCGTCCTGGACACGCGGGAGAAGATCCTCACCTCCGACCTGGCCGCGGAGAAGCTCGCCGCGTCGTCGAAGGAGCGTTGGGACGAGCTGGTCGAGGAGCACGACGAGGACGTGGTGAAGGATGCGGCGCGCCGGATCGCCCTCCACCACCTCGACCGCCGCTGGACCGACCACGTCGCCTACCTCGCCGACCTCCGCGAAGGCATCCACCTGCGCTCGCTGGCGGGCGGCATCGTGCACCTGAAGCCGATCGACGAGTTCAACAAGTCGGCGATCGCGTCGTTCGACACGCTCGTCGACGACGCCTGGAAGGACGCGGCGGAGTCCCTGCTGACCGCCGAGATCGGTGCTGCCGGCCTCGACGAGGAGGCCTCCGGCGTCCCGCGCCCGACGGCGACGTGGACCTACCTCGTCAACGACAACCCCTTCGGCACCGAGGCCGACCGAATCCTCGGCCGCCTCCGCAACGCCATCAAGGGCGACGAACTGGTCACGGTCGAGGACGACACCCCGGTCGAGCTGGCCGACGAGGACCTCCCCGAGGAGCTCCGGGACCTCGACGAGGACGAGCTGTCCGACGAGCTCCCGGAGGAGCTCCGCGAGGCGGACGACGACGAGGACGAGAAGAAGAAGTAGCCAGGCCTGCTGGCCGTTCCTGCCCCCGCGCCGTGCGCGGGGGCAGGCTGCGTTCTAGGAGCATGTACGCCGGGGCCGCCGGCGACCCGGCACCACCAACCCGCCCGCCGACGCCTGCCCCACGCCCGCGACCACTGGACGCCTACGCCGGGTGCAACACCTTCTTTCCGGCCGGTGGGGCGTCGGCCGTCGCGGTCTGTTCGGCGGCATCTGCAGGGCCTGCAACCACAGACCTTGGCCGACGAAGACCCGGGACAGATCTGCAGCGCCTGCGCGGCAGCCCTCGCGCGGAGAATCCCCGACGACTGCTTCCTTGTTGGACGACTGACGCCGTACAACGCATCAGTCGTCCAACAAGGGAGCAGTGGACTGATGGGGTGTGCACGTGGATCCAGGGGTGGCGCCTGGCGCCCGGTACGGCGGGGTGTCGGTGGGCGTAGGTAGGCTCGTCGGGTGACCGAAGGCCTGTTCGATCTTCCTGGTGCTCCTGCTCCCGCGCGCGGGGGTGGGAGTCTGGCGGACGCCGATCACACGTCGGCGCCGCTGGCGGTGCGGATGCGGCCTCGGAGTCTGGACGAGCTGGTCGGGCAGCAGCATCTGCTGGCGCCTGGGTCGCCGTTGCGGCGGCTGGTCGAGGGCGACCAGCCGATGTCGCTGCTGCTGTGGGGACCTCCGGGGACCGGTAAGACGACGATCGCCGCGGTGGTCTCGCACCAGACGAATCGGAAGTTCGTCGAGTTGTCTGCTGTGACGGCCGGGGTGAAGGACGTCCGTCAGGTGATCGACGCTGCCCGGCGGGAGTTGTCGCGGCCGGGCGGGTCGGTCGAGACCGTGCTGTTCATCGACGAGGTTCACCGGTTCACGAAGGCTCAGCAGGACGCGCTGCTGCCGGGTGTGGAGAACCGGTGGGTCACGCTGGTGGCCGCGACGACGGAGAACCCGTTCTTCTCGGTGATCTCGCCGCTGCTGTCGCGGTCGTTGCTGCTGACGCTGGAGTCGCTCACCGACGACGACATCGCCGTACTGCTCGATCGTGCGCTGACCGACGAGCGGGGCCTGAACGGCGAGTTCGAGCTGGCGGCGGACGCGAAGGATCACCTGCTGCGGATGGCCGGGGGTGACGCCCGGCGTGCGCTGACGTACTTGGAGGCGGCCGCCGGGGGAGCGCGGGCGAAGGCTTCCGACACCGAAGACGACAAGCCGGTACTGATCGACCTGAAGACCCTCGAGACCGCCGTCGATCGCGCCGCGGTGCGGTACGACCGGGCCGGGGATCAGCACTACGACGTGACGTCGGCGATGATCAAGTCGATCCGCGGCTCCGACGTCGACGCGGCCATGCACTACCTGGCGCGGATGGTCGAGGCGGGGGAGGACCCGCGGTTCATCGCCCGTCGCCTGGTGATCTCGGCGAGCGAGGACATCGGCATGGGCGACCCGACCGCGCTCGGGGTCGCGATCGCGGCGGCCGAGGCCGTCCAGCTGATCGGCATGCCGGAAGCGCGGATCAACCTCGCGCAAGCCGTCGTCGCGCTCGCGCTCGCGCCGAAGTCGAACGCGGTGATCACGGCGATCGACGCCGCGATCGCGGATGTGAAGGCCGGCAAGGTCGGCCCGGTGCCGTCGCACCTGCGCGACGCGCACTACGCCGGCGCGAAGAAGATCGGCCACGGTTCGTCGTACAAGTACTCGCACAACGATCCGCGCGGTGTGCTCCCGCAGCAGTACGCGCCGGACGTCGTCGACCAGGTCGACTACTACCAACCCACCCGCCGCGGCGGAGAAGCCGCGTACGCCGACCGCGTCGCCGCCATCCGCAAGATCCTCAGGGACCGCTAGTCCTCCGACGCCTCCTCGGGGCCGCTAGTCCTCGGGGTAGGGCATCGACTGCCGCTCGTACGGCGACGGCAACTGCGCCCGCAGCTCCGGCGTCCAGAACGTCTCGCGATCGCCACCCGCCCGACTGTAAGCCGCTCCCGGGCCACACTTGGGCCATGGACAACCCACGAGTGGCCGGGCACGTCGAGGCCTTCAACCAGGCCGTCACCACCGGCGACTGGGAGACCTTCGCCGGCCGCTTCGCCGACGACGCGACGATGACGTTCACCAACGTCCCAGCAGGCCCGTTCGAAGGCCGGGCGGCGATCGCCGAGGGCTACCGCACCAACCCGCCCACCGAAACCATGCGCCTGCTGGACACAACGGACGACGGCACCGCCCGTTTCGCCTGGGCTTCCGGGTCGACCGGGACGATGGAGCTCGCCTGGGACCCCGAGGGAAAGGTCCGGCGGCTCGACGTCACGTTCGACTGAGCCCAACGGGCGGTGACCGCTCGTCCTCACATGTCGCGGTGCGCCATGGTGCACCTCCCCTCGGGCTGCACCGGCAGTCAACCGCCGAGGCGAAGGCCCGAGCACTGCATCAGACCGTCGTCGAACTGATCAACGCCGTTTGCGCGGCGCCGCCGACCGTGGCGGCAGCGCGCGCATGTGGTCGCGGACGCGGCTCATGATCTCGTCGAGGCGCTGGAGGTCGTCGCCCTCGAGCGAGTCGAAGAACATCCGGCGGGTGACCTCGACGTGCCCGGGCAGCACCCGGTCGACCAGCTCTCGTCCCTGGTCGGTGACGGTGACCACCGTCGACCGCTCGTCGTCCGGCGACGGCGTCCGGGTGATCAGTCCGGCCTTCTCGAGCAACCCGGCCTGGTAGGTCAGCCCGCTGCGGCTGTAGACCACGCCGTCGGCGAGCTGCGTCATCGTCAGCTGACCCGGTCCGTGCGCGAGCCGGGTCAGGAGCAGGAACTGGATGTAGCTGAGGTCGCCGTCGGCGCGCAGCTGCTGCTCGATCTGGTGCTGGAGCAGGCTGACGGCCTCGGTCAGCACGAAGTACGCCCCGAGCTCCGCGGGATCCAGCGGTTTCTCCACTCGATCAGCCTACCTGCTACGAATTCGAAACAGGTGACGAGCATCACGCGCGTCCGATATTGCTTCGAACTCGAAGCGAACTAGGCTGACCCATGTGCTTCGAAAACGAAGCAAATCAGCAGAGGAGAGCCCCATGAAGGCAGTGCGCTACCACTCGTACGGCGCCAGCGACGTCCTGGTCCGCGAAGACGTGGACCGCCCGGTCCCGGCCGCGGGCGAGGTCGTGATCGAGGTCGCCGGTACGGCGTTCAACCCGGTCGACATCGCGATTCGCGCCGGTTACCTCCAGCAGGAGTTCACGATCGACCTCCCGCACATCCCGAACTTCGACGTCGCCGGTGTCATCGCCGAGCTCGGTCAGGACGTCGACGGCTGGAGCGTCGGCGACGCCGTGGTGGCACTGCTGCCACTCAACGGAAGCGGCGCGGCCGCCGAGTTCGTCGTCGCGCCTGCCAACGTACTGGCCGCCGCGCCGCGCACGGTCGACCTGGCCGACGCGGCCGCTCTGCCGGCCGTCGGGCTGACCGCGTGGCAGGTGCTGTTCGAGCACGCCGAGCTGAAGCCGGGCCAGACGGTTCTGGTCAACGGAGCAGGCGGCGGAGTCGGCGGGTACGTCGTACAGCTCGCGAAGCAGGCCGGTGCGACAGTGACCGCGACAGCCGGACCGCGTAGTACAGATCGCATCCGCTCGTACGGCGCCGACCAGGTCGTCGACTACACGGCGACTCCCGTCGCGCAGGCGTTGGACGGCCGGCGGTTCGACGTCGTGGTGCAACTCGTCCGCAGCGAGCCGGACGAGATCGTGCCGCTCGCGAGCCTCGTCGCCGAGGGCGGGGTCTTCGTCACCACCACGACGCCGGGCGGCGAGGGTGTGCGGACCGCGCAGGTCGGTGTGCACAGCGACGCCGCCCAGCTGGCCGAGCTCGTCGGTCGCGTCGACTCCGGCGTACTGCGGATCGACGTCGCACAACGCCGGCCGCTCACCGAGCTGGCCGCGGTCCACGACGAAGCCGCGGCCGGAACCCTGCTGGGCAAGACGGTCCTGATTCCCTGACCGGAGTTGGCCGGAGTTGGTGGGTGACTGTGATCTGGGGGATGGTGTCCTGGAGCGGAGTGCGGTAGGGGCGCGCGATAAGGTCGGGCGGTCCACGTGGTCGCAACGGGAAGGTGGATCGTTTCCAATGAGCGTCGGTGAAGTCGCGGGGCTGATAGCGGCCTGCGCACTGCTCGTCCTGGTAGGCCTGCTGGCCTATCCGATCCTGAAGCTGGGCAAGGTGCTCGACGAGACCCGGCTGATGGTGAAGGGCGTGTCCGACTCCAGCATCCCGTTGCTCGGCGAGGTCACCGAGACCGTCGCGACGACCAACGCGCAGCTGGCCAAGGTGGACACGATCACCGACAACGCGACCACGGTGACGACCAACGCCGCGGCCCTGGCGTCCCTGTTCGCGGCGACCGCCGGCGGTCCGCTGGTGAAGGCCGCCGCGTTCACGTACGGCGTCCGCAAGGCGCTGGGCGACAACCAGCGCCGCGACGTGGCCCGCCGGGTGAAGGACGACATGAAGGCCGAGCGCAAGGCGCGTAAGCGAGGCGACCTGTGATCAAGCGGATCCTGTGGTTCGTGATCGGCACCGCGGTCGGCGTCTACGCCGTCACCCGGCTGAAGAAGCGGGCCCAGGTGCTCGCGCCGGAGAGCCTCCAGGCCTCGGCGGACAAGATGGCCAGCGCGATCCGGCACTTCGGCGACGAGGTCCGGGCCGGGATGGCCGAGCGGGAGACCGAGCTGCGCGACGCGCTCGGCATCGACACAGCAGCAGCACACCAGACACAGCGTGAGGACGACCGGTAACACCCATGGAAACCAGTGAGATCAGGCGGCGGTTCCTGCAGTACTTCGAGGACCGCGGTCACACCGTGGTGCCGAGCGCGCCGTTGCCGTCGCCGGACCCGAACCTGCTGTTCAACGTGGCCGGGATGGCCCAGTTCGTGCCGTACTTCGTCGGCCAGCAGACGCCGCCGTACGCGCGGGCGACCAGCGTGCAGAAGTGTGTCCGGACCCTCGACATCGAGGAGGTCGGCAAGACCACCCGGCACGGCACGTTCTTCCAGATGAACGGCAACTTCTCCTTCGGGGACTACTTCAAGGAAGAAGCCGTCCAGTTCGCCTGGGAGCTCGTCACCAAGCCGCAGAGCGAAGGCGGCTACGGCTTCGACGAGTCGGTCCTGTACGCCTCGGTGTACTACGAGGACGACGAGGCGATCGACATCTGGAAGCGGGTCGCCGGGCTGCCCGACGACCGGATCGTCCGGCTCGGGATGAAGGACAACTTCTGGTCGATGGGCATCCCGGGTCCGTGCGGCCCGTGCTCGGAGATCCTGATCGACCGCGGCCCGCAGTTCGGCGCCGACCGGGACTGGGAGGCGGGCGACCGCTACCTGGAGTTCTGGAACCTGGTCTTCATGCAGAACATCCGCGGCGAGGGTGGCGGCAAGGACGGGTACCCGATCCTCGGTGAGCTGCCGAAGAAGAACATCGACACCGGTCTCGGTCTGGAGCGGGTCGCGTTCCTGCTGCAGGGCGTCGACAACATGTACGAGATCGACGAGATCTTCCCGGTGATCGAGAAGGCGTCGGAGCTGAGCGGCCGCAAGTACGGCTCCGAGCACGTCGACGACGTGCGCTTCCGTGTGGTCGCCGACCACGTCCGCAGCGCGCTGATGCTGATCGGCGACGGCGTCACCCCGGGCAACGAGCAGGGCGGCTACGTCCTGCGCCGCCTGCTGCGCCGCGCGATCCGTTCGATGCGCCTGCTGGGCTACGAGGACCCGAGCCTGGTCGAGCTGCTCCCGGTCAGCCTGCAGCAGATGAAGAAGTCCTACCCGGAGCTGGAGGCCGACTTCGGCCGGATCAGTCAGGTCGCGTACGCCGAGGAGGAGGCGTTCCGCCGCACTCTCACGGCCGGTACGACGATCTTCGACCTCGCGGTCCGCGAGACCAAGGCCGGCGGCGCGCACCAGCTCGAGGGCGCGAAGGCGTTCCAGCTGCACGACACCTACGGCTTCCCGATCGACCTGACCGTCGAGATGGCCTCCGAGCAGGGCCTGAACGTCGACACCGAGGGCTTCCGCTCGCTGATGAAGGAGCAGCGCGAGCGGGCCAAGGCCGACGCGCGGGCGAAGAAGGCCGGTCACGCGGACACCTCGGGCTACCGGGAGCTGCGCGAGTCCGGCGTCACCGAGTTCACCGGGTACTCCGAGCTCGCGACCGACTCGCGGGTCCGCGGGCTGCTGCGTGACGGCGTCGTGGCGAACGTCGCCGAGCAGGGCGAGACCGTCGAGGTCGTGCTGGAGAAGACCCCGTTCTACGCCGAGTCCGGTGGCCAGATCGCCGACGCCGGCCTGATCGTCGCCGACGGTGTGAAGCTGAAGGTGCTCGACGTCCAGCGGCCGGTGAAGGGCCTGATCGTGCACCGCGTCGAGGTGCTCGAAGGTGTCCTCCAGCCGGGCACCGACGTGCACGCGCAGGTCGACCACGACTGGCGGATCCAGGCCTGCCAGGCGCACTCGGGCACGCACGTCGTGCACGCCGCGCTGCGCCAGGTCCTCGGCCCGAACGCGCTGCAGAGCGGTTCGTACAACAAGCCCGGCTACCTGCGGCTCGACTTCGCGTGGTCGTCGGCGCTGGACCAGGCCACCCGGTCGGAGATCGAGGAGGTCGCGAACCTCGCCGTACGACAGGACCTCGCGGTGTCCGCGCAGTACATGACGCTGCCGGAGGCCCGCGAGTGGGGCGCGCTGGCACTGTTCGGTGAGACGTACGACGAGCAGGTGCGCGTCGTCGAGATCGGTGGCCCCTGGTCGCGCGAGCTCTGCGGTGGCACGCACGTGAAGCACTCGTCGCAGGTCGGCGCGCTGACCGTGACGAGCGAGTCGTCGGTCGGTGCGGGTGTCCGCCGGATCGAGGCGTTCGTCGGCATGGACGCGCTGCACTACCTGGGCCGTGAGCGGTCGCTGGTCCGGTTGCTGAGTGAGAACCTGAAGACCCGTCCCGAGGAGCTCCCGGCCAAGGTCGCCGACCTGGCCGAGCGGTTGCGGGCGGCGGAGAAGGAGCTGGAGAAGGTCCGCGCCGGTCAGGTGCTGGCGGCCGCGGGTGACCTGGCGAAGAGCCCGAAGGACGTCTTCGGCGTCGCCTTCGTCGGAGCCCGTACGCCGGACGGCGTCGGTGGTGGCGACCTGCGCAAGCTGGCGCTCGACGTGCGCGGCCGGATGCCGGCCGACAAGCCGGCCGTGGTCGCGCTGGTCGGCGTGAACGACGGGAAGCCGGCCGTCGTGGTCGCGCTGAACGACGTCGCCCGCGAGTGGCGGCTCAAGGCCGGTGACCTGGTCCGGGTCGCCGCCGAGCAGCTCGGTGGCCGTGGTGGCGGCAAGGACGACGTCGCCCAGGGCGGCGGCACCGACCCGGCCGGCACCGAGAAGGCGCTGTCCGCGGTCGAGCACGCCGTCGGCCAGCTGGTCACGGGTTAGGACGCACGATGAGGAGGTCGTCGACCGCCGCGACCGGGTCGGCGACCGCCGTACGCCGTACGCCGGGCGTGCACCGCTCGGCTGAGGGACCGGAGCCGCGCGGCGCCCGGACGTCAGCATGCCCCCTGACTGAGGCACACTGATGCGCCGGGGGGTGCGGGTCGCGCTCGACATCGGGGACGCCAGGATCGGCGTCGCCAGTTCCGATCCGCACGGGATCCTGGCCACTCCGGTGGAGACCGTACGGCGTGGGCCCGGGGACCTTGACCGGATCGTTACGCTCGTACACGATCTCGAGGCGTTCGAGGTCGTCGTCGGGCTGCCTCGCTCGTTGAACGGGGGTGAAGGGCCGGCGGCGGTCAAGATCCGGGAGACCACCGAGCTGCTCCGCCAGAAACTGGTGGCCGGCCAGGACAACCCGATCGGGACGGACGGAGTGGAACAGGTGCGGACGACGACGGTGCGGATGGTGGACGAGCGGTTCACCACGGTCACCGCCGAGCGGATGCTGCGGGAACGGGGAAAGAAGGGCGCCAAACGGCGCGCGGTGGTCGACCAGGCCGCGGCGGTCGTGATTCTGCAACACGCGCTCGACTTCGAGCGGGAGACCGGCAACCCACCCGGGAGGCCCCTGTGAACGGAACAGCGGTGGTCGAAGGATGAGCAGGACGTACGGCGAAGTGGACTCCGGCGACGACCTCGACGTCGATCTGGGCCTGCGCCCGGAGAGCCGGACCGAGCGGCGCGCCAACCGCAAGAAGCAGCGGGCCCGCCGTGGCTTCGGCTGTTTCGCGGGCATCATCTCGCTGGCGGTCGTCGCCGGGCTGATCGGCGGCATCATGTTCGGTTTCGGCAAGGGCCGCGACTACGTGGAAGGCCTGTTCGCCGCGCCCGACTACGAGGGCGAGGGCACCGGTTCGGTCCAGGTCGAGGTGACCAAGGGCCAGAGCGCGCAGGCGATCGCGGACACGCTCGAGAAGAAGGACGTGGTGAAGTCCGCCCGCGCCTTCGAGCGGGCCGCCCGCGAGGACCCGCGCAGCACGCAGATCCAGGCCGCGACGTTCACGCTGCGCAAGAAGATGTCGGCCAAGTCCGCGCTGGCGCTGATGCTCGACCCGGCCAAGTCGATCCGGGTCACCCGGGTCGGGGTGAACTCCGGCTGGACCAAGGAGCAGGTCGCGCAGAAGCTCCAGGAGAACAAGAACGTCAAGCTCCCGCCGGGTTCGGTCGCCGCCGCGATGAGCAAGCCGTGGTCGCTCGGACTGCCGTCGTACGCGAACAACAACCCGGAGGGCTTCCTCTACCCGGGCACGTACGACGTCCCGAAGAACGCCACGGCGTACACGATCCTGAAGCTGATGACCGCGCAGTTCGCCAAGACGCAGGCCGAGCTGAAGCTGCCGCAGGTCGCGCAGCGCAAGAAGCTCGACCCGTACCAGGCGGTGATCGTGGCCAGCATCATCTCGGCCGAGACCAACCGGTCCGAGGACTACGGCAAGGTCGCGCGGGTGATCTACAACCGGCTGGCCCGCAACATGCGGCTGCAGATGGACTCGACCGTGCACTACGTGACCGGGCGCAACGGTGGGGTGTTCACCAGCGACGAGGAGCGCGACTTCGACTCGCCGTACAACACCTACAAGTACCGCGGGCTGCCGCCGACGCCGATCAACTCGCCCGGCAAGGACACCCTGCGGGCGGCGCTGAACGCGACGCCGGGTCCGTGGCTGTACTTCACGCTGGTCAACCTCGACACCGGTGAGACCGCGTTCGCGACCACCGACACCGAGCACCAGGCCAACGTGGCGAAGCTGCAGGCATGGTGCCAGGCCCACAAGAACCGGTGCTGACCAGATGACCCGCTGCGCCGTGCTGGGCAGCCCGATCGCGCACTCGTTGTCGCCGGCGATGCATCGGGCGGCGTACGCCGAGCTCGGGCTGGACTGGCGGTACGACGCGTTCGAGGTCGCCGAGGACGAGCTGCGAGAGTTCCTGTCCACGCTCGGTGACGACGTGCGCGGGCTGTCGCTGACGATGCCGCTGAAGCGGGTCGCGCTGGAGCTGGCGGACACCGTCGACCCGGTCGCCGAGCTGATCGGCGCGGCGAACACGATGCTGTTCGAGCCGGACGGGTCGCGCTCGGTGCACAACACCGACGTGCCGGGCCTGGTCTCGGCGTTCGCCGAGCGGGGGATCACCGGCGCCGACACGGCCGTCATCCTCGGTGGCGGTGCGACGGCGGCGTCAACGCTCGCGGCGTTGCGCGGCGGGTTGAAGGTCAGCGAGGTGACGCTGGTCGTCCGGGACATGTCGAAGGCCGAGCGCCTGCTCGACCTGGCCGCCGCGCTCGATCTGAAGACCTCGGTGACCGACTTCCAGCAGGTCGAGCAGATCGGCGGCTTCGACCTGTGCATCTCGACCCTGCCCGGTGGCGCGGTCGATCCGTGGGCCGAGCACTTCGCGCAGGTCGCGCCGGTGGTGTTCGACGTCGCGTACCACCCGTGGCCGACGCAGCTGGCGCTGGTGGCGCACCGGATCGGTACAGAGCTGTTGAACGGTCTTGATCTGCTCGTGCATCAGGCGACCTTGCAGGTCGAGATGATGACCGGTAGGTCACCCGCGCCGCTGGCGGCGATGAGGGCCGCAGCGCGTGAGGAGCTCGACGAACGTGAGCCGCAGTGAGGATCTCTGGAACCGCCGTACCGTCCTGAAGGCCGGAGGCCTGCTCGCCGCGGGCGCGCTGGCGACCGCCGCGGGGGCGGAAGCCGTGCATGCCGCGACCAGCGGCACCGGCGCCACCGCCGCGCCTGACTGGGCCGCGCTCGACCGCGCGCTCAAGGGCCCGCTGTTCCGGCCGGGGCAGACCGGGTATGCCGCGTCGCACCAGCTGTTCAACCCGCGCTTCGACTCGGTGCAGCCGGCCGGCGTCGTCCGGGCCGGGAGCGTCGAGGACGTCCGGCAGGCGATCCTGTTCGCGAAGAAGAACAAGCTTGTCTGCGTCCCGAAGGGCGGCGGTCACTCGTACGTCGGCGCGTCCGCGGTCGCGAACGGCCTGATGGTCGACGTCGGCCCGCTGCGCGGACTCACCTACGCGAACAACGCGATCCAGATCGGCGCCGGCGCACGCCTGTACGACGTACACGCCTACCTCGACAAGTTCGCCCGCTCGCTGCCGACGGGCACCTGCCCGACGGTCGGCATCGCGGGCCTCGCGCTCGGTGGCGGGATGGGGATCCACACCCGGACGTACGGACTGACCAGTGACCGCGTGCTGTCGCTGCAGGTGGTGACCGCGGACGGCGTCGTACGGACGGCGAGCCCGACGCAGAACGCGGATCTGTACTGGGCGCTGCGCGGCGGAGGCGGCGGGAACCTCGGCATCGTCACGTCGTTCCGGCTGGCGACGATCGGCGCGGGCAAGCTCGGGTTCTTCCGGCTGACCTGGCCCGAGTCGAAGGCGGCCGCCGTCCTGAAGGGCTGGCAGCGGTTCGCCAAGGAAGCACCGGCGACCTCGTGGGCGAACCTGCACATCACCGGGACGAGCAGCGGCGCGCTGTCGATCCACGTGGTCGGCATCTCGACCACTGGGTCGGCGACGGCCGCCGCGGCGCAACTGGAGTCGTTCATCGGCGCCAAGGGAGCGACCCGGTCGATTTCGGTGAAGACGCACATGGAGGCGGTGAAGTACCTCGGCGGCGGGACGACGAGCCCGCGGCAGGGGTGGCTCGCCGGGTCCGACGTACTGCGTGGGCCGATGGACGCGGCGACGATCAACGGGCTGCTCGGTGCGGTGAAGACCGCCGCTCGCGCGAAGGTCGCAGCGTCGGCGATTCTTGATCCGCTCGGTGGTCAGGCGGCGAAGCAGCCGCCGGGTGGTTCGGCCTGGCCCTGGCGGTCGGCGCTCGGCGTCATCCAGTGGTACTCCGGGCTCCCGGCACACCCGACGACGGCGCAGCTGCGCGCTGCTCAGGGCTTCGTCACCAACGGGCATCACGCGGTGACCAAGTTCTCGGCCGGCGGTTACATCAACTACCTGGAGGCCGGTCGCTCCAACCCGTCGTACTACGGCGGGAGCCTGGCGCGGCTGCACGCGATCAAGCAGAAGTACGACCCGACGAACTTCTTCCACGCTCCGTACACCTTCGCCTGAGTACTGTCCTCGCCATGAAGACGTGGCGTGGGGTGGCGGGGATGCTGGCGACCGGTCTGCTGTTGGGCGGAATCACGCCCGCGTGGGCCTGTGCCTGCGGCGGGTACCTGGCCGACGCCGAGTCGCGGGCCCGGGCCAACGGGGAGCACGCGCTGGTCAGCTTCGACGGCACGACCGAGGAGATCGTGCTGTCGATGGCGATCCAGGGCTCGTCGAAGAAGGCCGCCTGGATCATGCCGGTGCCGGCCGCGGCGCAGGTGACGCTGGGGGAGTCGAAGACGTTCGACGACCTCGCGCAGATCACCGCGCCGAAGGTCGTCGAGCGGACGACGTACTGGCCGTTCAAGGACCTCGGGATCTTCGACGGCCGGAGCGGTGACAGTGCAGGCGCGGCGCCGGGCGCCGGGGTCGACGTGCGGGAGCAGATGGTGCTCGGGCCGTTCCAGGTCGTGCGGCTCGGTGGGTCGAGCGCGGCCGAGGTGACCGGCTGGCTGCGGACCAACGGGTACACAGTGCCGCAGACGCTCGGGGACAACCTCACGCCGTACCTGGCGGAGAAGTGGGAGATCGTCGCGGTCAAACTGGCCCCGAAGGAGACCGACGGGTCGCTCGGCGGGGAGACGCCGCCGCTGAAGCTGTCGTTCGCGTCGAAGCGGATCGTGTACCCGATGCGGTTGAGCAAGGGAGCCACGACGAGCCAGGCCGTCACCGTGTACGTCGCGGCGCCGTACCGGGTGGACGCCTCGAAGGTGCCGGATGCGTCGCTCACGCCGGAGTTGCTGTACGCCGGGCGCGTCGACGACTTCGCGGCGCCCGCGAACTTCCTGACCGCCTACTCGGCGTACTTCGAGCAGCCGGGACGGATCACCAGCGACTACGAGTTCACCCGCGCGGCGACCGACGACGCCTTCCAGCGGACGACGTACGTGACGCACAACGAGACGTTCTGGAGCACGCTCGGCGTGGTCGTGCTCGGGCTGCTCCTGCTGGGCGGCGGCGCCGCGGCGGTCGCGCGGCGGACCCGCTGACGTTGTCCACAGGGGTCCCGCGTGCGGGGTTCCCGATCGTCTAGGCTGCGGCATCGTGCCTGATCTGATCGCCGGAGTCGTCGCAGCAGTGATCTGTGCCGCGGCCGCGTACCTGATCGGGCCCTGGCTGCTGCGCCGGATCCCCGAGCCGATCCTGGACGAGGGACAGACCAAGCTCCTGTACGCCGAGCTCGCGACACCGCGCGCCGCCGCGTGGTGTGCCGCGCTCGCCGGAGTCGCGGGCGGGCTGATCGGCTGGCGGATCGGGTTCTCGGCCGGCCTGGCCGCGTGGATCGCGTTGACCGTCTCCGGGGCGGTGCTCGGGTACATCGACGCGCGGACGCGGTACCTGCCGTCCGCGATCATCTGGCCGACGTACGGCGTGGTGTCCGTGCTGCTCGTCGTCGCGGCCGCGGCGACAGGGGAGTGGGGGTCGCTGCGGCGGGCCGCGATCGCGGGGCTGATCGGCTTCGGCGTGTTCTACCTGCTGTGGTTCGTGTTCCCGCGCGGCGTCGGGTTCGGAGACGTGCGGCTGTCGGGGCTGCTCGCGGTCGCGCTCGGCTGGCTCGGATGGGGCGAGTTCGTCAGCGGCCTGTACGGCGGGTTCTTCCTCGGCGCGGTGCTCGGCGTCGTGCTGACGGTGGCGAAGGTCTTCAAGCGCAAGGAGATGTTCCCTTTCGGGCCGTTCATGCTGGCGGGCGCGGTGGCCGGCGTACTGGTCGGTGGAGCGCTGGAACGCCTGTACGTCGGGTGAAATCGCCTGATGGCTGACCGCGGGAATCCGCCGTCCGGGTGATGCCGGGCCCGGGTCGCCCGGACTACGGTCGATGACTCCACCGACCAAGGAGTCCCGCCGTGCCGAACATCAGTCGTCGCGGGCTGCTCGCAGGCAGCGCCGCCCTGATCGCCGTCCCCGCCACCGCCTCCACCGCTCACGCCGCCGTTGCCCGCGGCGGCGAGAAGATCCTTCCCGACGACGTCCGGTTCGCCGACCTCGTCCAGCGCGGCACGAACCGCCGGTTCGTCGCCGCCCCCGACTACGCCCGGGTGGTCCGCTCGCCGCAGGACGCCGTCGACGCCGTCCAGGAAGCGGTCCGCGCGAACAAGCGGATCGCGGTCCGCGGTGGCGGTCACTGCTTCGAGAACTTCGTCGACCACAGCGACGTCGAGGTGCTGATCGACCTCTCGCAGTACGACGAAGTCACGTTCGACGAGCGCCGCCGGGCGTTCTCGGTCGGAGCGGGCGCGACGCTCGAGACCGTCTACAAGGCGCTGTTCTACGGCTGGGGCGTGACCGTGCCCGGCGGTGGCTGCCTCGGCGTCGGCGTCGGCGGGCACTTCAGCGGCGGCGGGTACGGTCCGCTCTCGCGCCGGTACGGCTCGGTCGTCGATCACCTGTACGGCGTGGAGGTGGTCGTCGTGGACGCCCGGCGCCGCGCCCGCCTGGTGCTGGCGACCAGGGACAACGAGCACCGCGACCTGTGGTGGGCCCACACCGGTGGCGGCGGCGGGAACTTCGGCGTCGTCACCCGGTACCTGCTCCGGACCGCGGGTGCTCGCGGCTCGGACCCGGCAAAGTTGTTGCCCAAGGCCCCTTCATCGCTGCTGTCGACGATCACGGTCTACGACTGGAACACGGTCACCAAGGCCGGGTTCCTGCGGACGCTGCGGAACTTCTTCGACTTCTACGCGCGCCACAACGCGCCGGGTTCGCCGTACGCGACGCTGTACAGCCCGTTCATCCTGACCCACAAGTCGGCGGGCGGGTTCCTGCTGTCGACGCAGATCGACGCCGGCGTACCGAACGCGGCGCAGCTGCTGAAGGACTTCAACGCGGCGATCGTCGAGGGTGTCTCGCCGGCGCCGCAGCTGATCGACCAGGGGGAGGGACCGTTCCTGCAGCGGACGATCCAGCGGTCGATCGCGGAGGACGTCGCGCCGAGCCGCGCGAAGTACAAGGCGGGCTACCTGCGCAAGAGCTACACCGACGCGCAGCTCGAGACGATCTACACGCACCTCACCGACCCGTCGTACCAGGGACCGGAGAGCAGCCTGCTGTTCGTCCCGTACGGCGGGCAGGTGAACACCGTGCCGTCGGACGCGACGGCGACCGCGCAGCGCGACGTGATGATGAAGATGGTGATGGCCGCGAGCTGGGAGGACCCGGCGCAGGACGCTCAGCACCTGGAGTGGACGCGCGCGACGTACCGGGACATCTACCGGGAGACCGGCGGGGTGCCGGTGCCGAACGCTTTCAACGCGGGGTCGTACATCAACTACCCCGACGGCGACCTGGCCGACCCCGCGCAGAACACGTCGGGGGTGCCGTGGCACGCGCTGTACTACCTCGGCAACTACCCGCGACTGCAGCAGATCAAGAAGACGTGGGACCCGAACAACCTCTTCCGCCACCGGCTTTCCATCGAGCCTGCCGAGTGAGAAGCTGTCCCGGCTCGTCGATCCGATGGTCCGGGAGGCCGCCGTACGGGCGGTCGGCTGAACGGCCGGCCGCGGACTGGACGGCCGGGTGACCGGTCGGCCGACGTACTGGTTGGCCGGGTGAACGGCCGGGGCGCCGGGCCTGATCCTCGGGGGACGGGCCGGACGCCCCGGCTGGTGTCACCAACCGGGGTAGCGATTCCGCCAGGCGGTCTCGGGGCCGTAGTCGCCGTGCAGGCGCTCGCGGCGTGTGTACTCGAGCACGAGATCGTCGGCCAGCTGCAGGATGACCCCGCGCCCCTCGACGGCGAACACGAGCTCGGCCGGCAGCGCGGTCTCGCCGTGCAGGGCGCCGAGGATGTTCCCGCAGATCGCACCGGTCGAGTCGCTGTCGCCGGAGTGCGTCACGGAGAGCGCGAGCGCATCGAGGAACTGCTGCGGTTCAGGCCGGGCGAGCGCGGCATAGACGCCGATCGCCAAGGCTTCCTCGGCAATCCACCCGCCGCCCAACAACTCAACCGTCGCCGGCCCAGGCGCCGGCACGGTCCCCGCCGTGGGCGTCCCCGCCGCAGACACCCCTCCCGCCGCCAGCTCCCGCGCCCTGATCAACGCCGCGCTGGTCTCCTCGTGCCGCTCCTTCTTTCCAAGTAGTTCCAGCGTCGCATCCAGCGCACCGTCCAGCTCGGCCCCCTGAACGATGTGATGGATCAACACCGCCAACGCCCCACTCGCCAGCTTCCCCGTCGGATGCCCATGCGTATACCCCGCCGACTCCGCAGCAGCATCGAACACCCACTCAGCATTCCCCGCGTACGGCAGCAGCCCGAACGGCGCCGACCGCATCACCCCACCGCACCCCTTCGAGTCGTTCACCGCCAACGCCCCGAACTGCGCGATCCGATCGCCGCCCTTCCGAGCCTCGGTCAGCGCCGTCAGACACGTGTTCCCCGGAGCCCGCCGCGCATACAACCACTGCTCACCCTGCAACCACCCGTCCCGCTCCCCACTCGGCCCAGGCAGCAGCTGCGTGTCCAACCACCGATCAAACGCATGCTGCGTGACGGCGACCGTCAGCCCCAGCCCCCGATCAGTCCGTACGCCGGCCCGAATCAACCCCTCGACCGCGAACAACGTCATCTGCGTGTCGTCGGTCACCGTCCCCGGCGGCCAGTTGTTGCTTCCAGCAATGAATTTGCGGACCCCGGAGCTGAACGCGCCCTCGATGCTGTCGAGGTCCCAGAACTCGACCGGACCGCCCAGCGCGTCGCCGATCGCTCCGCCGAGCAGACAGCCTCTGACTCGTGCCCGGTACGTCTCTTCCGCCTGCCGATCCATGACCGTGACTTTAGTTGGCTCAGGAGGGCACTGGCTCGAAGCCTCCCGCGGCCCAGCGGCGACGCGACACCTCCTCCACCCGGGCGGCGAGCTGCTGTTCCCGTACGTTGCGCAGGGCCTGCTCCAAGGCATCGGGCAGTTCGGCCGCGAGGATCCGCCCGGGTGCCTCGACCCGCGCGGAGGCAGTGATGTGTCCCGCGAGCAGCTCCAGGCGAGCGCCCGACGTGACCAGCGAGCGCGGATCCAGATCGGCGAGCAGATCCTCCAGCTCGTACTCGACCTTGTGCTCGTCCCGCGGCACCCCGATGTTCACGCTGGTCGCCGGACGCCGCCCGCAGTTCTCACCGACGTGGTAGTAACTCGACGGCCAGTACAGCAAGTCACCCGGCTCCACCTCGACCGCGAACGACGTCGGCACGAACCGCGCGTAGTCGACCACACTGCTGACCGGCTCGTCCCACGGTCGCTCGGCCCAGAAGCGCATCCGCTTGCGCTCCCGGAGCCCGAACATGAACGTCGCGAACCGGTCCTTGTGCACCCCGACCGGACTGTGGTCGTAGTTCCCGTGGAACATCGTCGTGATCGCCCCGGTCAGCGGCAGCCCGACTTGCTCCCACAACCCCGAGAAGAACTCGCGCTCCCGGCTCCACAACCCGCGGTCGAACGCATGGAACCCACTGATGATCAGCGCATACCCCCGCTCACCAAGCCGTTCCACCAACCGATCCTCGTACTGCGCAAGCGACCCGTCCGCAGCCCGCGGCAGCAGTTCCTGCCGCTCACCCTGCTGAGTCCGCTCGACCGTGAACTGCGCCGTCGGCGCACCGTCGTACTCCTGCGCCCGTACGGCGGCCGCGAACACCTCGTCCGCCACGAACGGCACCGGCTGCACTCCACGGACCAACACCGGCCGCTTGTCCCAGTACTGCTCCGCGAACTCCGCCCAGTCCAGCCGGTCCACTGTCACCAGGTCGTTCATGCCACCACCTCCACAGCCCGCAGCGAGTGCAACCGGCGCAGCAACGGCAGGTAGGCGTCGTCCCGCGCCTCGACGTCGCCTCGCTCCAGCTCGGCCAGCAGCGCGTCGCCGCCGCCGATCGCGAACGCATGCCCGTTGACCGCCCACAACCACCGGTCGCCGTCGGGCATCCGGTAGATCCGCGCAGTCGCCCGCACCCGCTGCCCAGCAACCAGCTCCGACGGCCGCGGCGCCGGCACCGGCTCCAGTGCGGCCGCACTGACCCGGCTCGCCCACTGCACCCGCAGACTCCGCTCGACCTCGGCGCTGCTGCTCAGCTCGGCCAGCCCGTCAGCTGTCTCCACCAGCGGCCGCATGAGCTGTCCTCGATCGGCCATCGGCAGGTACGGCGTCGCATCCGTCCCACGCCGCCGGTCCAGGCCGGCCAGCAGCAGGTCGGTCACCTGCTTCGCCGCGAGCTTCCCGTCGACCGGCACCAGCAACCGCAACCACAAACAGTCCACGCCCCTCACGTCGGCACACGCGTCAGGCCAGGTCAGCAGATCGCCTTGCTCGCCCACGAGCTTGCTCCGGCCGAGGTCTACCTCCAGCCGTCCGTGCAGCACCCAGACCAGCGTCAGATACCCGTCCGCACTCAGTTGCTGCGCTAGTCCGTCCGTCACCACCAGCTCGGACGCCACCGGAACCACCGGTACGCCGATGTGCTGCCACAGCGGCTCGATCAGCTCCCGCACCTGCGACCAGACCGAGTAGTCGAGCACCAGCGGCTCCCGCACCCGCATCAGGAACGGCTCGGCCTGCCGATGCAGGTACTCCTTCAACGACCCGTCCTCCGGCCCCGGCAGCAGCTCACCCGGCGCCCCGACCCGGCCGCTCGGCTGATGGAACCGCACCTCCGGCAACGCCAGAAACCGCGTCCCGCCCCGAAACGGCGCCGCTGCCGCGCGCACAGCGCCGTACGCCGTACTGGCGTCGGGCGGAGCGCCTGGCCCAGCCGGCACCGTGCGCGCAGCGCCGTACGCCGTGGTGGGGTCAGGCGGAGCGTCTGGTTCCTGCGGCGCTGCCGGAGCGTGGTCGCCGGGGAGGTGGAGCGGGGTGGTTTGCCAGGGGAGCGCCGTGAAGGCTGTCCAGTCGGTCATGAAACCTCCGAGGGGAATCTCTGCCGCAGGCGGGCGGCGTAGTCGTCCAGCGGCTCCAGGCCGCTGGTCCTGCGTCGTTCGTCGACCGCGTCGGGATCGTCGAGCGGGCACGGGACGAGCTGCCCGTCGACGGCCTGGAACTTGGTGCCGTAGACCTGCGGCCGGTCCTCGGCGATGCAGAGTGCGTCGGTCAGGTACGCGACGTGGCGAGCTGGTACGTCGACCGCCGCCTCCATCAGCTCGAGGCAGGTCCGCTGGAACTCCGGCTGGTCCTCCAGGTGCTGCACCAGCCGGCAGGCGGCTTCGGCGGCGACCTCACCAACCAGCAACGGGCCCGGCCACCCGTGCTCGTCGATGACCTCCCGCAGCCAGGTCGCGCCCGCGGTAGTCAGCTTGGTGAGCCGCTCGGCGATGCTGTCGTCCGCGAAGCCACCGTCAGCCCACTGCGAACGCCAACCCGTATCCACCCGGTCGAGCTTCAGCAACCGCTCCCGCACCGCGGTGAGCTGGTCCACCGTCGCGAGCCTGAGCAGGACCTTCTCGCCGGACCACTGGAAGCAGACCCACCGCCCGGCCCACTCGAACGCCACAGCCCCGTGGTCGGCACCACGCACAGCCAGCCGCGCGGCCTCATCGAGCAGCAGCCGCCGAGTAGCAACCGGCGCCACCGCGTCGCGCAGAGCAACACCCAGCCGAGCCAACGTGAGCCCTTTGGCCCAGTCCGCCGGCGGTGGGTTCGAGTGCTCCGCCGGATCCACCGGCACCGGGCAGAGGCGCTCCGCCGGATCCACCGGCACCGGACCGCGGTCTTCCGTCGGGACCGCCCGGCCCTCAGCACTCAAGTAGTGGAGGCGACCGCCAGTCCGGAAGTAATACGGGACGTCCAGCGCGACCAGCTGCTCCCGCTCACTCGGCAGCACGTCCTCCGGCAGCGGTGTCCCGTCCACCAACCAGTCGTCCAGCAGCTCGCTGTACTGATCCGTCGACCGCAGCAGCACCCGAGTACTAGCCGGCTGGTCCAGCACCTCCCGGAGCGCCGCCACATTGCTGCACATCAGCACCCAAGCATCGAACATCCCCCGCAAGAGGCTGGTGAGATGGCAGCCGTAGCCAACGCCGCCAGCAGCATCAGCGACGACCGTCCGCGTCTCCTCCCGAGCCCACGGACTGGTCCGGCGCCAAGCCGCCAACCCGTCGGCCGGAGAGCCCAACTCGTCGGCCCGAGCGCCCAGCCCGTCGACCCGTGAGCCGGTTGGCCCCTCGACCAGGCAAACAGTCGGCCCGTCGGCCGCGCACAACCTCGGCTCGGTCTCCAGCCCGACATGGTGGTGCTGAGCGCCCTCCCCAGCGACCAGCCCGGTCTCCGACAACCGCCGTACGTCGACGAAGGCCAGCTCCAGATCGATGGGGTACATCAGCGGCTCCGCGCCCCCGACGTACAGATTCCCCTCGCTCAGATCGGTGATCCCGAACCCGAAGCACGCCGCCGCGAGCGACCCGGCCCGGTGCCAGAACACCCCGGGATCCTCCACGACGGCCCCCGCCAGCCCTTCCCGGATCACACCCCACTGCGCCGGCCGCTCGATCCACTCGTGCCACGAGTACCCGTCGCGGGGGAGCAGGTCCATCACCGGCAGCCGTACGGCGTCCGACAGCCCGTTCAGCAGCGCGAACGCGGACCCCTCCCGCGCGAGGAACAGCCGATCCACGTCCGCCGGGCGCGGCTTGTACGCCACGCTGCGGTCGGGGAAGTCGACCCGCAGCACCCGGCGACCCCCGTTGTGCGTCTCACCGTCGTGCGCGGTCAGACCGGTCACCGGGAGCCGCGCGTCGAACCAGAGCCGCCCGGCGTCGTCGGTCAGCCGCTGCAGGAACTCGTGCAAGAAAGCAAGAAATCCCGAGGCCCGCCGTACCGGCTGGAATCTCTCGGCGTCACCGGAAAGGCAGGCGAGAAATGCACGCCCGATCAACGGCCCGAACAATGCGCCGTTGGTCGGCCGAAGAATTCCCGGCGCGACCGCCCGAGGGAATTCCTTCCGCAGGTTAACGCATCCCGTGGTGAGCGTGGCAAGCATTTCCAGCAGGGCGCAAAAGCTCGGCCGGTCGAGCAGCGCGCCGACCAGGCCGGCGTCGGCCGGGCCGCCGAGCTCCCGCTCGATCCGGACCAGGCCGTCCGGCTCGGTCGTCACCACGGGCGGGAGCAGTCCGGCCGCCGCACGGGCGTGCACCGCGGACACCAGTGCGTCGCGGGCCGCCCGCGCGGCGGCCGGATCGGTCACCGGATCAGAAGTCGCAGTAGATCCGGACGCAGGTGCCGTTGGCGCCTTCCGCGCCGGTGGCCGGCAGTTCCTGCTCCAGATCGCCGATCACCAGGTCGAGCTCGTGAGCGTTGTCCATGAATTCTCCTCCGATGGTTGTGGATGCAATCGGTTACAACACCAGGTCATACGGCGGGGGCGGCCGAAAAGTTTCCCTGCGGAGCGGAATGTGTGATTACTGTGATGTTCGGGAAAAGTATTGTTCGGAGTGCGGATTTCTGGTATTCGGGGCACGTTCGGCTTCCGCTCCGGGCGGTCCGGGGTGAGACTGGCGACGGGCCGCTGGAGCGTCCGTGAAAGAATCGGGCCCATGCTGCGCTGGCTCACCGCCGGCGAGTCGCACGGACAAGCGCTCGTCGCCGTACTCGAAGGTCTTCCCGCAGGCGTTCAGGTCACCACGGATCACGTGGCCGACGCCTTGGCTCGTCGTCGGCTCGGCTACGGCCGAGGCGCCCGGATGAAGTTCGAGCGGGACGAGGTGACCTTCCTGGGCGGATTCCGGCACGGGCTGTCGCTCGGCAGCCCGATCGCCATCCAGGTCGGCAACACCGAGTGGCCGAAGTGGGAGCAGGTGATGGCTGCCGACCCGGTCGACCCGGAGACGCTGGCCGACCTGGCCCGCAACGCGCCGCTGACCCGGCCGCGGCCCGGTCACGCGGACCTGGCCGGGATGCAGAAGTACGGGTTCGACGAGGCGCGACCGGTGCTGGAGCGCGCGAGCGCGCGGGAGACCACCGCCCGGGTCGCGCTCGGTGAGGTCGCCGCGCGGTTCCTGCAGCAGGCGTACGGCGTGACGATCGTCAGCCACGTGGTCGAGCTCGGGACCGTCAAGGCGCCGTACGGCGTGCTGCCGTCGTACGCCGATGTCGAGAAGCTGGACGCCGACCCCGTGCGCTGCCTGGACGCGGACGCGAGCAAGGCGATGGTCGCCGAGATCGACGCCGCGCAGAAGGCCGGCGACACGCTCGGCGGCGTGGTCGAGGTCGTCGTCGACGGACTGCCGCCGGGCCTCGGGAGCTACGTGCACTGGGACCGGCGGCTGGACTCGAAGCTGGCCGGCGCGCTGATGGGCATCCAGGCGATCAAGGGCGTCGAGCTCGGCGACGGGTTCGAGTTGGCCCGCACGCCGGGGTCGAAGGCGCACGACGAGATCGTCGCCGAGGACGGGACAGTACGGCGTACGAGCGGGCGCTCGGGTGGTACCGAGGGCGGCATGAGCACGGGCGAGACGCTGCGCGTGCGGGCCGCGATGAAGCCGATCGCGACCGTGCCGCGCGCGCTGCGGACGATCGACACCTCGACCGGCGAGGCTGCCGCGGCGCATCACCAGCGGTCGGACGTGTGTGCGGTGCCGGCCGCGGGGATCGTCGCCGAGGCGATGGTCGCGCTGGTGCTGGCCGATGTGTCGCTGGAGAAGTTCGGCGGGGACTCGGTCGTGGAGAGCTCGCGGAACCACCGCTCGTACCTGGACGGTCTGCCCAGCACGATCCAGCCGCGCGAGTGGAGTGCGGAGTGAGCGACGCGACTGCGTCGGTGGACGCCGCCGCCTCGGCGGCTCCGGCCGGCGGCTCGGCCGGGCCGGTGGTGGTGCTGGTCGGCCCGCCCGGCTCGGGCAAGTCGACGGTGGCGGAGCTGCTGGCGGCCAAGCTCGGTGCTGTGCACCGCGACACCGACACGGATGTGGAGACCGGTGCGGGCAAGCCGATCTCGGACATCTTCGTGGACTCCGGGGAGCCGGTGTTCCGGGAGCTGGAGCGGGCGGCGATCGTCGCCGCGCTGAAGGCCAACGGCGTGGTGCTGTCGCTCGGCGGCGGTGCGATTCTCGACGCTGACACCCGCGCGGACCTGGCCGGGCACACCGTCGTCTTCCTCGACGTCTCGGTCGGTGAGGCCGCGAAGCGCGTCGGTCTGGGGGTTGCCCGGCCGTTGCTGCTCGGCAATGTGCGGACCCAGCTGAAGAACCTGATGGACGCCCGGCGCCCGCTGTACGCCGAGGTCGCCAAGCACACGGTGACCACCGACGGCCGGAGCCCGGAAGAGATCGCGAACGAGATCGTGGAGCACCTCGGATGACCGACAGCACCACCGGCCCGACCGACTCCGCCCCGGCGGGCTCGGCGCCCGCCGCTTCCGCCTCCGCGGGGTCCGGCGTCGCGCGGCGGATCACCGTCGCGGCGGCCTCGCCGTACGACGTTGTCATCGGCAACAACCTGCTCGGTGAGCTGCCCGGGCTGCTCGGCGAGGGGGTGCAGCGGGTCGCGGTGATCCACCCGCGCGCGCTGCGGACCAGCGGGGACGCGATCCGCGACGACCTGGTCTCGGCCGGGTACACCGCGCACGCGATCGAGATCCCGGACGCCGAGGAGGCCAAGTCCGCGGAGGTGCTCGCGTACTGCTGGACGGTGCTCGGGCAGGCCGGGTTCACGCGCTCGGACGCGGTGGTGTCGATCGGCGGCGGGACGACGACCGACCTGGCCGGGTTCGTCGCGGCGACCTGGTTGCGCGGCGTGAAGGTCGTGCACATCCCGACCACGCTGCTCGGCATGGTCGACGCGGCCGTCGGCGGCAAGACCGGGATCAACACGGCCGAAGGCAAGAACCTGGTTGGCGCGTTCTGGGAGCCCGCCGGGGTGCTGTGCGACCTGGCCGCGCTCGAGACGCTGCCGAAGAACGACTACGTGAGCGGGCTGGCCGAGGTCGTGAAGTGCGGCTTCATCGCCGACCCGGTGATCCTCGACCTGGTCGAGAAGGATCCGGCCGGCGCCGTCAGCCCGGCGTACGAGCACACCGAAGAGCTGATCGCCCGCTCGATCCAGGTGAAGGCCGACAGCGTCGGCGCCGACCTGCGCGAGCGGACGACGAGCGCCGGGGGAGCGATCGGGCGCGAGGCGCTGAACTACGGGCACACGCTCGGGCACGCGATCGAACGCACCGAGCGGTACAAGTGGCGCCACGGCGCCGCGATCAGCATCGGCATGGTCTTCGTCGCCGAGCTTGCCCGCGCCGCCGGCCGGTTGGACGACGCCACGGCCGATCGGCACCGCGAGGTCCTGCAGTCCCTCGGCCTGCCGATCACCTATCGTCCGGATGCCTGGCCCCACCTGCAGGACGCGATGAAGCTCGACAAGAAGACCCGAGCGGACCGCCTGCGCTTCGTCATCCTCGACGCCCTCGCCAAGCCGACGATCCTGGAAGCGCCCGATCCGAGCCTCCTGGTCGCCGCGTACGCCGAAGTCAGCTAGCCGGTACGACGGCCGCGCCCCGGCGCCGGCCAAAGGCACGGCCCTCGCCCCTCATCCAACGAGGCCGGACGCTCCCACGAGGAGCGTCCGGCCTCGGTCGTTCTACTTGAAGACCACGTTCGGCAGATCCCCGAGCCTCGGGTCCTTCGCGACCACCGTGCCGACATCGACCCGCGTGGTCCCCGGGCTCGGCTTCAGTCCGCCGCCGCCCTTCTGATCGGCCGGCGCGTCCAGGAGGTTGCCGTTCCGATCCAGCACCTGCGTCTCGACGCGCACCGTGTCTCCCACCTTCAGCACCGCCGACTTGTCCCACGACCGCAGGAACGCGTACCCGCCAACAGCATCCGCCACAAACCACGGCCCGATCCGATTCGCGAACACGTACCGCTGCCGCACCTTCGCGACCCGCCCGTCGACCTCGTACCAGCAGTCCCGCCGCAGCACATCGGCCTTCCCATCGAGCTCGACGTACGCCTGCACGGCGCCGTCGTCACGCGTCGCCGCCGGATGGGTCGCGTCCGGACGATTGAGCACGACCTTGCCGGCGTCCTCGCCGGCCAGCAGGATCGTGTCGAACCCGGGCACGGTGTTCCCGGCCCGGTCCTTCACCGTCGGCACCCCGACACAACCCCAGGTCAGCCCGCTCAGCGAGTCCTCGACCACCACGCTGGTCTGGTTCTGGCCGGTCTTCGCCCAGTCCCGTACGGTGATGGCCCGGCTGACCGTCCCGGTCTTGCCCGGCGAACCGTCGGCGGTCCGAACACACGCGTCGGCCAGCGCCTTGGCCGCGTGCGGATCGGCCGGGCCGCGGTTGACCGAGATGTCCGCCGAGCGTGGCGTCGTACCGACGGTCGGCGTCGCCACCCCCGGCGTACCGGCACTTGACGGCCCACCGACCGGCGCGTCCCGTCCGTCGCCCTGGTTGCCCAGGGCAACCACGCCACCGACGATCACCGCGATCCCCGCCGCCGCCGACACCGGCACGAGCCAGCCGCGGCCGCGCGTCCGCCGTACGGCCTGCTCCTGATCGGCCAGGACGCGTTCGAGGATCTCCTGCTGGTGGGGGAGCGCGCGCTCCGCCGGGATCCGCGTGCTCATACCAGTCCCTCCGTGTCCGTGCCGAGATCGAGCAGCCCGGCCAGTGATGTGCGCGCGCGGTTGAGCCGCGACTTGACCGTGCCTTCCGGTACGCCGAGCGCGCGCGCCGCCTCGGCCATCGAGCAGTCCGACCAGACCACCAGTTCGACCACCTCGCGCTGCTTGGCGGGGATCCGTTCGAGGATCCGGCGCACGGTGCTCATCGCCCGCTCATCGTCGACCTTCGCCGCGGCCGCCGCCGAATGATCCGGCTCGGTGCCCTCCTGATCGACCAGCTCGAGCCGCCCGACGAGCGCCGACTGCCGCCGCGAGGAGCGCAGCACGTTGCCGCACTCGTACCCGGCCATCACCAGCAGCAGCGGTCGCGCCGACTCCAGTTCCAGCGCGTCGACCTTCCGCGCCCGGGCCCGCCGCCACAACGCGGTGAAGGTTGCCTGGACGACGTCCTCAGCCGCCGACCACGACGACGTACGCCGGAACGCGAAGTTGTACACGGCATCCGCGTGCCGTTGGAACAGCGCAGTCAGCGCGCCTTCGTCGCCTTCGCGGAGCTCGGCCCAGACCTCCCGGTCCGACATCACCCCGGCTCTTCGTTCCATCCACCGCACCCCCAGCGCCGCCGTTTGTGTGCTCATACCCCGGAAGAGTCCGGCACCCGGTCCGCCGGTTCGCCTACCGCAGCGCTTCCGGCAACGGCCGCCGGTGCACCACCTCGAGCCGGGACACCGCCCGAGTCAGCACAACATAGAGCCGGTTCAGCCCGCGCGCCTCGGCCTCGACGATCTCCGCCGGCTCAACGACGATCACGTGATCGAACTCCAGCCCCTTGGCCAGGCTCGCCGGTACGACGGTCACTCGCTCCTCCTGCACCTCCAGCGAAGCCTCGATCCTCGCCGCGCTCCCATCAGCGACGATCACCCCGATCGAACCCTCCTCCTTCAAAGCCATCCGTACGGCGTCCGAACAACTCTTCTCCAGATGCTGAACCTTTTCGACGCTCAGCCATCCATCACTCCGGAACGACCGCGTCGGCGGCACCTCGACCTCCAGTGCGTCCAGCAACCTGTTCGCCAGCGCGACCACCGCGGCCGGCACCCGATACCCGGTCGTCAGCGTGACGACCTCCGCCTCCGGCTTCCCCAGATGCCCGAGCTGCTCCCGCCAACTCCGCGCCGCCCAGGGCGTCGTCCCCTGCGCCAGATCTCCCAGCACGGTCAGCGACCCGTGCCCACTCCGCCGAGCGATCGCCCGGCACTGCATCGGCGAAAGATCCTGCGCCTCGTCGACGATCACCTGCCCGTACCCCGGCACCCGACTCACCAGCGCACCCAACTCATCCAGCAGCACCGCATCCGCCGCCGTCCACCGCGCCGACTTCGCCTTCCGCCGGCGCGGCCAGCGGATCGCCGCCGACTCCGCCGTACTCAACGCCTCATCCACCGGCTCACTCAGAAACTCCGCCAGCACCTCGTCGGCCTTCACCACCGGCCAGACCGCATCCACCGCCGGCGTCACCGCGCGCTCCATCCTCCGCTGCCAGATCCGGTTGCAGTTCTGCCCGCGCGCCTCCGCCTGCCGCTGCAGCGCGGCGATCACCCGCGAGAACACCCGCTCGCGACCGAGCCCGTACGACGTCGCCTCCCGCCGCGCGTCGTCCACCATCCGCGCGAACTCGTCCTGACCGACTCGCCACCGGTACGAGCTGTCCGCCACGACCACTTCGCCGACCGGCGCGGAGATCCTCGCGTAGAGCGCTCTCCTCAGGATCTCCGCCATCCGCGCGTCGTGCTTCACCGCCGCCGCCTCCGGGCTGTCCACCGCATCGATGCCCACGGCAAGCAGTTCCCCGATCGTCGTCTGCTCGACGTCCACCTCACCGAGCGTCGGCAGCACCGCCGAGATGTACTCCAAGAACGTCGCGTTCGGCCCGAGGACCAGTACGCCGCTGCGCTTCAGCCGCTTGCGATGCGCGTAGAGCAGGTACGCCGCCCGATGCAGCCCGACGGCCGTCTTCCCGGTCCCCGGCGCCCCCTGCACACACACCGACTCCTCCAGCCCGGCCCGCACCAACCGATCCTGCTCAGGCTGAATCGTCGCCACGATGTCCCGCATCGGCCCGACCCGAGGCCGCTCGATCTCGGCCCGAAGAATCCCACCGACCACCCCGGCCCCCGCAGCGGTCCCGGTCTCCGCCCCCGCGTCGGTTCCGGTTTCCGCCCCGCCCTCCGCCCGCGCGTCGGTCCCGGCTCCTGCATCGCCCCAAGTACCGGCCCCCGCCTCGGTCCCGGCCCCCGACCCGGCCCCCGCGTTCTCCCCGTCGTACTGGCTTCTGGCGAGCAGTTCGTCCTCGAGGCTCGTCAGTTTCTCCCCGGCCCACCCGAACCGCCGCCGTACGGCAACACCCCGCGGATCCTCCGCGGTCGCCTGGTAGAAGCTCGTCGCCACCGGCGCGCGCCAGTCGATCACCAACGGCGGCCGCCCGATCGCGTCCGACACGTGCCGCCGCCCGAGGTAGTACCGCTGCCCTCGGTGCTCCTCCGCGGCCTCGTCGTCGCGATACCCGATCAACCCGAAGAACGGCGGCCCACCCGCCTCGTCCGCCAATTCCCGCGCCAGGCTCTTCAGGTAGTACCCGAGCCGCTCGGCCGTGTAGCGATCACCCCCGGTCTCCTCGCCGACCACCACGTTCTCGCGTGCCCCGGAAATCATCGCCAGCAGCGCCTCGCGACAGACCTCGGCGTACCGCCGTTCCTCCTCCAGCCCCCGCATCCCGCTCCTCAGCATCCAAAAGATTAACTCGGTTAATATTTTGTCCAGGTTAACACCCGAGCTAGAGTCGACGCCGTGACCGGACTGCGAGAGCGCAAGAAGCAGCAGACCCACGACACGCTGTCCCAGGTGGCGATCGGCTTGTTCCTCACCCGTGGCTTCGACCAGGTGTCGGTCGCCGACATCGCCGCAGCGGCGAACGTCTCCAAGCCGACGCTGTTCAAGTACTTCGCCACGAAGCAGGACCTGGTCCTGCACCGCTTCGCCGACCACGCCCACGAGGCTGCCCGAGTTGTCACCGCGTCCTCGTCGTCGCCCTCCGAGGCGCTGCTGCAGCACTTCCTCGACGGCCTAGATCGCCGCGATCCCGTGACAGGCCTCAACGACCACCCCGACGTGATCGCCTACTACCGCCTGGTCTTCGGCACCCCCGCGCTGGCGACGCACCTGCAGCAGTTCATCACCGCCGACCAAGCGGCCCTCACCGAGGCTCTCGGCGGAGACCTGAAGGCGGAACTGCAAGCGGCGTACCTGATCTCCACCCAGCAGATCCTCGCCCAACGCAACTGGCAAGCAGTAGCCAACGGCCAACCCGCCGACACCCGCCACCCCGTCGCCGTCGCCGAAGCAACCGAGGCCTTCACCGCCCTCGGCGGCCCCGGGCACTAGGGTTGGCCCGTGACCGCGCGCAAGGTGCTAGTACTCAACGGACCCAACCTCGGCCGCCTCGGCTCCCGGGAGCCCGACGTGTACGGCGCGACGACGTACGCCGATCTCGTCGCCGACTGCGAGAAGACCGGCGCCGACCTCGGCCTCACGGTGGAGGTCCGCCAGACCGACGACGAGTCGGAGCTCGTCGGCTGGCTCCACGAGGCCGCCGACCACAAGTACCCGGTCGTCCTCAATCCCGCCGCGTTCACGCACTACTCGTACGCCCTCCGCGACGCCTGCGCCCAACGCACCGCCCCGCTGATCGAGATCCACATCAGCAACCCGGCGGCCCGCGAGGAGTTCCGCCACACCAGCGTCGTCGCCGCAGTAGCCAGCGGCACCATCGCCGGCTTCGGCCTCAACTCGTACCGCCTGGCACTGCGCGCCCTCACCACCCTCACGGACTAGCCGAAGTCGTTCGGGACGATGTGGAGCTTCTCGGCGATCCGGGCGAGGGCCTTCTGGTCGGTCGAGTTCAGCGAGTCCAGCACAGTACGGCGTACAGACCGCAGGTGGGTCGGCGCCGCCTGCTGCACCAGGTCGAAGCCGGCGTCGGTGAGCTCGGCGAGCGTGTAGCGACCGTCGGCCGGGTCGGGCGTGCGGACGATCCAGTCGCGCTGCTCGCAGCGTTTGACGACGTTCGACAGCCGTGAGAGCGACCCGCTGGCGAGGAAGGCGAGCTCGCCCATCCGCAGCTTGCGCTGCGGCGCCTCGGAGAGATGACTGAGCACGAGGTACTCGAACAGCGTGAGCCCGTGCTCCTGCCGCAACGGCGACTCGAGCTTGCCGGGCAGCAGCAGGACCAGCGAGATCAACCCCGTCCAGGCGGCCTTCTCCTGCTCGTCCAGCCACCGCAGCTCGTCGTCCTCGGTCATGCCGTCAGTCTGCCATGACTTTGAGCTTGAAGTCATCGCGAGCTATGTTGACTTCAAGCGTGAAGTTAATTCCACCGAACAGGAGAGGCATCATGAGCACCGTCACCTTCGGCATCACCCCCGGCTACGGCCAGAAGCTGCACGACGCCCTCGGCTACAGCAGCGCCGTCCGCGTCGGCGACCGCGTCGAGATCTCCGGCCAGGCGGGCGTCGACGACAACCTGGAGATCCCCGACTCGCTGCAGGAGGAGATCGTCCGGGCCTTCGACAACGTCGAACGCACCCTCGCCACCGTCGGCGCGACCTGGGCCGACGTCATCCACGTGAACTCGTACCACAAGGTCGCCCCCGGCGAGGACACCATCGGCGACGACCACAACGCCGTCATGGCCGCCCAGTTCCGCCTCCGTCTCAACGGCCGGGCCCCCATCTGGACCGAGACCGGCGTCACCGTCCTCGGCCTCCCCGCCATGCGCGTGGAAATCCGGGTCACCGCCCTCGTCAACCCGGAAAACTGATCCCTGCGGACGGCCATCACTCACCAACCACCGCCGCAGGCCCGTTCGAGGCTGATCCCAGGCGCAACAGCAGCGGCCGGTTCGACCTTGGTGAGTGGTGCAGGTCCGCCCGCGGACGTCGTACCGGCGAGCTGGCCGGCACGCTCGGCTGCGATCCCGGGTCCTTGTGGCAACCGCAGAGGTTGCATCGGCCGGTGCGATTGCCCGATGGGTTGGCCTCACGGGCAGATCGGTGGGGCAGACAAGGCGGTCGGGAGGGCATGAAACGGGTGTGAGACGCCGGTGAAACGGGGAGGAGGCAGGGTTTGGGGCAGGTCGGGGTCCCGGGGGAAACGGGGCGAGTCGCCGGCCGCGGCGGTCGAACCTTGCGGTGGTCCTCGGGGGACCACAGGGCACGACCGCGGCGGCCGGCGGTGAGCGCCGGAGGTGCCTGAAAGGGCAGCACCGTTCGGGACGACGACGGAATCGACGAGCTTGGGGGTTCCCGTGACTGCGGATGCGATCCGTTCCGTTCAACACTCTGGGGGAGTGATGCCTGTGAAACAGCGCCGGATACCCGTCTGGGTGAAGGCGGCCGATCCGCTCTCGCAGTTCGGCCTCGTGCACGCGCTCAGGTCGCGGCCGGAGATCGCTCTCGTGAGCGACGCCGACCTGGCCGGGATCCAGCAGCCGAACGATCAGCGCCCCGCCCCGCCAGTGGTCGCGCTGATCGCCGTCGACTCGCTCGACCCCGCCGCGGTCCAGGTGCTCCGGTCGGCGACGCAGCGCGGCTGCCGCCGTACGGTGCTGATCAGCAGCACGATCGACGACGACGCGCTGATGACCGCGGTCGAGCTGGGCGTCTCCGGCGTACTGCGGCGCGCCGAGGCGACCGCCGACCGGATCGTCCACCTGCTGCAGACCGCCGCGGCCGGCGACGGCAGCCTGCCGCCGGACCTGCTCGGCCGGCTCCTCGGCCAGGTGTCCCGCATGCAGCGCCACGTCCTGGCGCCGCGCGGGCTGTCCCGGACGGGGCTGTCCGAACGTGAGACCCAGGTCCTGCGGCTCGTTGCCGACGGCAAGGATACGCAGGAGATCGCCCGCGAGCTGTCGTACTCCGAACGCACGGTGAAGAACGTCCTCCACGACGTCACCAGCCGCCTGCAGCTCCGCAACCGTTCGCACGCGGTCGCCTACGCCCTGCGCGAAGGCCTCATCTGACTCGCAGCCGCCGGCCACCGCCGGCGGCTGCGCTCCATCTCCACCCGGCGCTGGAGGGTGACGCCGGGAGGAGCGAACCTGGACGACGTCGAGTACGCCGTCCAGTTGGTACGGCGGGACGCCCGGCAGGCGAGGGCCGGCACCGGGGAGGTCGGTGCGCTGGGCCGACGCGGTCGGGCGTCCCGGAGGTGGGGGAGCCCTGGTGATGCAGTGTCAGGTCGGCGTACCAGGGCCTGACGACTAGGTGAGGTACCGGTCCGCAAGCGTGTTCAGCGGTAGCTCTTGCGCCGCGGCCGCGATCTGGTGGGCCGCGGACCCCAGGGCCTCGTACGCCGTACTGCGGGCAGTGGCCACATCTTCCAGCTCGTCGGGGACCTGGACGGGGAGGCCCAGTTTGTCGCGGTGCTGGGCCGTGGCGGACAGGAGTTGGAGGGCTTCCTCGGGGCGACCTTGCGCGACGGCCAGGCAGGCGATGGATTCCAGCGCGCCGCACATGCCCATCGAGAACGCGCTCTCCCGGGCGCGCCGGAGGCTCTCGATCGCCCAGGTGCGGGCCAGGTCGTGCTGGCCGGTTTGGCGGGCGACGATGGCCAGGTTCTCCATCGCGATGGCGACGCCGCCGAAGTCCTCGATCTCCTGCCAGTGGTCGCGGGCTGCCTCGAAGAGGACGGTTGCCTCAGGGGCGTGGCGCAGGTTGCGATGGGCCAGACCCATGTAGTTGAGAGCGGAGGCGCGCGCTCGGCGGGTGACGCGGTCATCGGCTCGGCAGCGCTGTTCCACTTCCTCCGCATGGGTGAGCGTCGCGACCATGTCGCCCTGGGCGAGGCAGGTTCGGGTGAGGGACATCAGGCCGATGGTCACGCGTTCCTCGTCGCCGAGCGCGCGGAATGCGGCGAGGGAGCGCTCTCCGATCGCGCGCGCTTCGGGGATCAGGCCGCGGTTGCGGGTCAGGCTGGCGAGCGTGCTCAGGCCGGCGGCGTACTCCTCGGTGTCCGGCGCGAGCTCCTCCAAGGAACGCTCGAGCCAGTGGGACGCTTCGACCATCAGGCCGCGGCCGGGCCAGTACCACCACAGGGGCGAGACGAGCGCGCTGACCTTCTCGGCTTGTGCGCCCGCACCCAGGCACCAGTCGACGGCCGCGAGCAGGTTGGCTTCCTCGGCGCCGACGCCGGTGTTGTTCCGCGCGCCCATGCCCTCGAACTGCCGGACGAAGAAGCCGTACCACTCCACGTGCCGCCCACGCACGACCTCCTCCTCAGCCGCTTCGCGCAGCCGCTCGAAGGCGTAGTCGCGCACGGTCTCAAGCAGCCGGAAGCGGATCCCTTCGGCGCCACCTTCGACGGTCAGCACACACCGTTCGACAAGCTCGGCGAGGATCCCGCCGATGCCCTCAGGGGCCAGTACGTCGGGGAGAACGTGGCCGGCCCCAGGGTCTCCGGCGGCGGCGCCCCCGGGCGAAGTGTTCCCCGTGGAGGAGGACGCAGCGTCTGCACCGGCAGGATCTGCGATCACCGCATGAGCGGCTTCCGCCGTGAAACCGCCGGCGAAGACTGCCAGGCGTCGGAGCGCTACTCGTTCGGGGGGTTCCAGGAGCTCGTGGCTCCAGTCGAGGGCTGCGCGGAGGCTGGTGTGGCGGATGCCGGCGTCGCGGGGGCCTCGGACCAGCAGGCGGAGGCGGTTGTCGATGCGCTCGGCCAACTGGGCGACCGAGAGGGTGCGGGTGAGACCGGCGGCCAGCTCGATCGCCAGCGGCAGGCGGTCTACGGCGGCGCAGATGGCGTCGACCTCGGGGCCTGGTTCGGCGGCGCTTCGGTCGCAGAAGAGTTCGGCGGCCGCGGCTGCTTCGAGGGGGCCGACGCGGCGTTCGACCTCGGCGGAGATGCGCAGCAGGCGTTGGGAGGTGACGATGATCGACGTCGCCTCGCCGTACTTCAGCAGCGCCTCGACGAGCGCTGCGGTGTTCTCGACCAGGTGCTCGGCGTTGTCGAGGACGAGCAGCCCGCCGGCCAGCTCGTCGGCGCAGCGCGCGAGCGGGTCCTCGGAGCTGCCGTCGACGCCGAGGATCGCGGCCAGTACGGCGACCAGGCTGTCGGCCGTTCCGAGCGAGCCCAGGTCGACCCACCCGACGCGCCGGCCGCGCGCGCTCTCGCGCCAGGCGACCTCGCGGGCGAGGCGGGTCTTGCCGACGCCGGCGCCGCCGGTCAGCGTCACGACGCCGGCGTACGGGGTCTCGTCGCTGACCTGCGCCAGCAGATCGGCGTACTCGAGATCGCGCCCGACGAACGCTTTGTGGGCCTGAGGCAACGAAACGGTGATCGGTGGTTGGCGAGGTGCCGCCGGAGAGGGACCGAGACGGAGCTGGTTCTCGAGGGCGACGGTCTCCGGCGACGGGTCGATGCCGAGCTCGTCGGCGAGGCGGGCCTGCAGGTCGGAGAGCCGGGAGAGCGCTCCCTGGAGATCTCCGGCGCGTACGGCGGCGGTCGCGGCCAGGCGGACCAGGCGTTCGTGCAGCGGGTACTTTCCGATCAGCAGTTCGAGTTCGTCGTCGATGCCGATCGCACCGACCTCCAGGCCGCTCTCGACGCGATCCAGGCGGAGTTCGACCCAGAGGGACTCCAGGCGCTGGCGTTCGGCGAGGACGAAGGGGAGATCGGGCAAGTCCTCGAGCGGGTCGCCGCGCCAGCAGTCGAGGGCGGCGGACGCCGCGGCGTGGACGTCGGGCCAGCGGTTCGTACGACGTGCTGTCTCCAGCTCGGCGACTCGGCGCTCGACCTCGGTGAGGTCGGCGGCGGAGGCGTCGAGGCGGAATCCGGCGGCGGTTCTGTCGAGGGTCGCGCTCTCTGCGCCGAGCGCACCGCGGAGACGGGAGGCGAGGACTCGTAAACGGGCCGACGGACGGGACAGCTCTTCGTCGCCCCAGAGGTCGCGGACGAGGATCTCGTCGGAGACCGCGTCGCCGCGAGCCAGGGCGAGACGAACAGCCAACGCTCGCACGAGCGGTTGCCGTACGACGATGGTGGGAGAGTCCACAGCCGTGATCTCGACAGGCCCCAGGACCTTGAAGTCGAGTCGGTGATTACCTGGTTGCACTGTTCTCACCACCTCGCCGGGCCGCCATCTGGTGATCCTCCCACGGTCGGTGCCGGGGGAGTCAGGGGTGACCGCGTCATCTTCGTCACGGGGTGCGGCGCGCCGGTCGCGTGGGGTGAGAGCGCGGGATTCACCGGGCGGTGCTACTAGGGTGGAGAGTTCCCGAACGGTCTGGTGAGCGTGATGGATGCTGTAGGCAACGACTCTGAGTACGCCGGGGCGTTGCGCGCGGGCCTGGTAACGGGACTGCGGCAGCAGGGAGCGCTCTCCGACGACCGCGTCGCGGCCGCGTTCGGGGCGGTGCCGCGGCACGTTTTCGTGCCCGACGTACCGGTGGAAACGGCGTACGCCGACGACGTCGTACTGATGAAGCAGAACGCGGCGGGCGTCGCGATCAGTTCGGTCTCGCAGCCGTCGATCGTCGCGCTGATGCTGCAGCAAGCCGGCGTCGAACCGGGGCACCGGGTCCTGGAGATCGGCTCCGGCGGTTACAACGCGGCCCTGCTGTGGGAGCTGGCCAAGCCCGACGGCGAGGTCACCACGATCGACATCGACCCGGACGTGACCGAGCGAGCCCGAGCGACGTTGACCACGGCCGGGTACGACGCGGTGAAGGTCGCGAGGACCGACGGGATCGAGGGCTGGAAGCGCAGAGCGCCGTACGACCGGATCGTCGTCACCGTGACCGCCAACGACCTCACCCCGGCCTGGGTGGAGCAGTTGGCCGAGGACGGCCGCATCGTCGTACCGCTGCGCGTCCGCGGCCAGACCCGCTCACTCGCGCTGGATCTCCAGCCCGACGGGAGCCTGAAGAGCCGGTCCAGTGTGATCTGCGGATTCGTCGAGCTGCAGGGCGCGGGCGCCGGGCGCGAACGTGTCGTGCAGATCGCGGGGGAGGACGTCGTACTGCGGTTCGACGCGGACCAGGAGATCGATCCGCCGACGCCCGACGGCGCCGGGTTCGTTCGGTGGACGCGGGTGCTGATCGATCGCGAGGAGCCGTTCTGCCAGCTCGATCTGTGGCTCGCGTCGAGGTTCGAGGAGTACTGCGTGCTGCACGCCAGCCGCGCCGCGGTGAAGAAGCGGACCGTCCGGCCGGCGCTGCGCTGGGGCGGTTCGGCTGTTGCGCGGGACGGGACGCTCGCCTACCTCACCTCGCAGACGGGTCCGAAACGCAACCTCCTGGAGATCGGCGTTCGCGCCCACGGCCCGGCCGCCGTACTGCTCGCGGAGGAGGTCGCCGAGCAGGTTCGCGTCTGGGACGCCGTACGCCGTGGCAAGCCGGACCCGGTCTTCCTCGTGCATCCGGCCGGTGCGGAAGACCTGCCGCCCGGCCCGCACTTCCGGACCAGAAACACCGTCGTCACGCCGATCTGGAGCCAATAGTCTGGCCCGATGGCAACGGTCAAGCAGTTCCAGGTCACCTTCGACTGCGCCGATCCCGAACGCGTCGCCCGCTTCTGGTGCGAGGTGCTCGGGTACGTCGTACCGCCGCCTCCGGAGGGGTTCGCCAGCTGGGACGAGTTCGCCGCGTCGCTGCCGCCCGAGGCGCAGGGGTCCGCGTTCGCGTGCGTCGATCCGACGGGGGTGGGGCCGCGGCTGTTCTTCCAGCGGGTTCCCGAGGGCAAGGTTGTCAAGAACCGGGTGCACCTCGACGTGCGGGTCGGCACCGGGCTCGTCGGCGACGAACGCCTCGCCACGCTCGAGGCCGAGTGCACCCGGCTGGTCGCGCTCGGCGCGGTCCGCGAGCGGCTGCTGAAGGCCGACGGGATCAACGAGTCGTGCATCGTCATGCAGGACGTCGAGGGCAACGAGTTCTGCTTGGACTGAGCCCCGCGGGGCCCTAGCGTCCGAAGAAGGGCAATGCGTCCGAAGAAGGGCAATGCGTCCGAAGAAGGGCAATGCGTCCGAAGAAGGGCAATGCGTCCGAAGAACCGTGGCCTATAGCCTCGGGTTCTTCGGACGCATACGGGTTCTTCGGACGCTCCGGGTCAGCCGGGGCCTGGGCGGCCGTGGTCGCGGACGGTCTTCCAGAGCTCGTCCATGTCGGAGCGGTCCTCGGCCTCGGGGGCTTCCTTCCAGCCGCTGGCCCAGGTCTCCTGGTCGTCGCGGTTGGTGTCGAAGAGCGAGTCCGCGAACGCCGCGGAGCCGACGTACCGGGTCTCCTGCTCGGGCGTGTCAGAGGCCGAAGCGCTTTGCCGCTCGCGGTCCCGTTCCGACGAACGATCCCGCTCCGACGAACGATCCCGCTCCGACGAACGGTCCCGTTCCGACGACCCGTTGCCGCCGTTCCCGCCTGACCCGCCGTTCCCGCCGGCCAGCGACCGCGCCCGCTTCTGCGCGTCGATGATGCCCAGATCCAGCTCGTCGCACAGCAGCCGGACCGCGCCGACCTCGTTGCCGGCCTTCATCATCTCGCGCACCCGGCTGTCCAGGTCGCGCTGCGACTGCTTGGGGTGGACCGCCCGGGCCTGCGGCTGCGGCGGGTTCCAGATCGCCGGCGCCTGGAACTGCCCGGGCTGGAACGGCGTCTGCTGGATCTGCGGCGGCTGGAACTGGCCCGGCTGCGCGAACGGCATCGCCTGCGTCGGAGCACCGGCGTACGGCGCGGGCCCGTGGTACTGCGTGTTGTGCTGACCCGCCATCTGCGCCGAGCTCTGCACCGCGCTCCCGGCGTACCCCGGGCTGCCGTGGCCACCGCCGGCGGGCTGCGTGTACTGCCCCTGCGGCGTCGGCGGCTGGAAGCCCTGCTGGGCCTGCATCTTCTCGATCATCCGCTGCATCCGCGGCGACAAGGTGCCCTGCGACAGCTCGCTCTTGCCCTTCGCCTTGAGCCGGTTGCCGGCCAGGAGCAGGATGACTACCAGCACCGGCACAATGATCTCGAGCATCGCGGGGACCCTCTCTCGGCGGCACGGACGGACCTGCCGTCCCCAGCGTAGAGCCCGCCGGGTCCGCACGAATCGGCCGATCGGCATCCCGACCGCTACAATCCGGTGTACCGCTGATCGATTTCGAAGGGTTCCCACGCGTGGCATCGACGAACGACCTCAAGAACGGCATGGTGCTCAACCTGGATGGGCAGCTGTGGTCCGTCGTCTGGTTCCAGCACCACAAGCCCGGTAAGGGCGGTGCCGTGATGCGGACCAAGCTGAAGAACGTCCTGTCCGGCAAGGTGGTCGACAAGACCTTCAACGCCGACGTCAAGGTCGAGGTGGCCAACGTCGACAAGCGCGACATGACCTACCTGTACAACGACGGCGCGGCGTACGTCTTCATGGACAAGCAGACCTACGAGCAGCTGTCGATCCAGCCGGACACGGTCGGCGACGCCTCGCACTTCCTGCTGGAGAACCAGGACGCCATCGTCGCGGTGCACAACGAGCTCCCGCTGTACGTCGAGCTGCCGGCCTCGGTCGAGCTCACCGTCGAGTACACCGAGCCCGGCCTGCAGGGCGACCGCTCCACCGGCGGCACCAAGCCCGCCAAGCTGGAGACCGGGTACACGATCAACGTCCCGCTGTTCCTGACCACCGGCGAGAAGGTCAAGGTGGACACCCGGACCGGGGACTACCTCGGCCGCGTCACGTCCTGACCGCCCGTCATCGGCTGGAGCTGACAACCGAACATGTCTGCCCGTAGCAAGGCCCGCAAGCGCGCGCTCGACGTGCTGTACGAGTCGGAGGTGCGTGGCCTGCCGGTCGGCGGCACGCTGTCCGACCGCGTGGCCGACAACGACCCGCCGGTGAACGAGTTCACCGTGGCGCTGGTCGAGGGGGTCGCGGAGCACATCAGCGCGATCGACGACCTGCTCGGAACGCACTCGGTCGGCTGGACGCTGGACCGGATGCCCGCCGTCGACCGCAACATCCTGCGGATCGGCGTGTACGAGCTGCTCTTCGACGAGCAGGTGCCGGACGTGGTCGCGGTCAGCGAGGCGGTGTCGCTCGCCCGCGACCTGTCGACCGACGAATCCCCGGCCTTTGTGAACGGGCTGCTGGCGCGTCTGCTGCAGCTCAAGCCGACGCTGGGAGTCTGAGCACCTGAAGGTGGTCGCTGCCTGAGTTGGATCAGGTGGCGACTACTTGGTGGCGGCGAGCGCGGATCGGCTCGGCGAGGACTCCTGGCCGCCTGTACGGCGCCGAGGTGTGGGCTCGTCGGCAGCGGTCGGCGGCATTGGCGGCTCGGCGGCACCGGCGGCTCGGCGGGCGTACGGCGTACAGAAATGGATCGAGCCCGGTACCGCCTCGGTGCGGTCCCGGGCCGACTCTGCGTCCCCGTGTGCGGCGCGGGGGGAACGGCCCCGGCCTGATCGAGCTGCCACCGCGAACGGTGCCGGCTCGTGCTGCCTGTGCGCAGCTCTTCCTCACTAGGTCCTGCGTTCAACGTCGACCCGTGCGTCGCGGCGCGGATTCAGGGTCTGCGCCTGGCGTGCGACAAAGGTGGTTCCCCGGCCGTGGAGCGCCGAGGACTTGCGGGTCAGCTGGGCGAGCGACGGGCACGTCCAGCTGCTGACAGCAGATCGTTCAGGTGGCCCACCACAGTGAAGTGGGGCGGGCAGGCGGCCGTGGGCAAGCTGCTACGAGCCCCGACCGTCATGGTCACGCCGTACTGCTCAGGCTCCGGCGGCCTCGGACGCGTCGTCGACGTCGCCCTTCGCCTCCGGGTTCAGCACGCCCCACGAGATGAAGCGCTCGGTGAGTGTGGTCGGCGACTCGTCGTAGATCACGGCGAGCGTGCGCATGTCGTCCTGCCGGATCGACAGCACCTTTCCGTTGTAGTCCCCACGCTGAGCCTGGATCGTGGCCGCGTACCGCGTGAGCGGACCGGCCTCGCTCGCGTCGAGGTGCTGCAGAGCCTCCAGGTCGAGCTTCAACCTGGGCGGAGCGGCTGCCGCGGCGGCCGCGCTGGCTGATCCAGGAAGCAGCTCACGGATCGGCACGCCGTAGAAATCGGCGAGCTCCGCGAGCTTCTGGACCGTGACGGCCCGATCGCCGCGCTCGTACGAGCCGACGACGACCGCCTTCCAGCGACCCTTGGACTTCTCTTCCACGCCGTGCAGCGACAGTCCTTGCTGCTGGCGGATGGCGCGTAGCTTGCCACCCAGTGTCTTCGCGTATTCGCTAGGCACGCTGGTTCTTCCCTCCGACTTGTGGTCATTTCGTGGTGAAAACCAACGGCCCCTAGGTATGGGCCGTTGGCCGAACCCCCCACGGTTACACAGAGTAACAATATTCCGGGCCGGAGGCCAGCGTCAAGACGGCGTGTCACTTCCGATAGCATGTCAAGTGGTCCGAACGTCCTTTAAAGACCCGTCCGGTGAGGCGGGAAAGGAGGAACGGTTGCGATGAACCCTGCCCCGACGACGCACGAGTCGCCCGACTCGCACGCAGCGCCGCGCACAGTTCTTGATGCATCCGACATTTCCCGGGCACTGACCCGGATCGCGCACGAGATCCTCGAGCGCAACCGGGGAGCCGACCCGGTCGTCCTGCTCGGCATCCCCACCCGTGGAGTGGGCCTGGCGACCCGCATCCGCGACCGCATCGCCGCGGTCGAGGGGCGCAGTGTGCCCACGGGGTCACTCGATGTGACGATGTACCGCGACGACATCGGCCTCAAGCCGGCCCGCGCGCTCGAGCACACCGACATCCCGCCGGGCGGGATCGACGGCAAGGTCGTCGTCCTGGTCGACGACGTGCTGTTCTCCGGCCGGACGATCCGCGCCGCGCTCGACGCGATCGGCGACATCGGCCGGCCGAAGGCGGTCCAGCTGGCGGTCCTGGTCGACCGCGGCCACCGCGAACTCCCGATCCGCGCCGACTACGTCGGCAAGAATCTGCCGACGTCGCTGGTGGAACGCGTCACAGTTCACCTGAGCGAGTACGACGAGGCAGACGCCGTCGTCATCGCCGACAAGCCCGCGGCCGCCGACAAGACCCTTCGTCAGTCCGCCGACACGACGGGAGCGAATGTCTGATGCGTCACTTGCTGAGTGCGGGCGACCTGTCCCGCGATGACGCGCACCTGATCCTGGACACCGCCGAGGAGATGCGTTCCCTCGCGGACCGGCCGATCAAGAAGCTGCCCGCGCTGCGGGGGCGCACGGTGGTGAACCTGTTCTTCGAGGACTCCACGCGGACCAGGATCTCGTTCGAGGCGGCGGCCAAGCGGCTGTCGGCGGACGTGATCAACTTCTCCGCCAAGGGCTCGAGCGTGAGCAAGGGCGAGAGCCTGAAGGACACCGCGCTGACGCTTCAGGCGATGGGGGCCGACGGGGTCGTCTGCCGGCACGGGTCGTCCGGCGCGCCGCACCTGCTGGCGACCTCCGGCTGGCTGAACGGCTCGGTCGTGAACGCCGGTGACGGCACCCACGAGCACCCGACCCAGGCCCTGCTCGACGCCTTCACGATGCGCCGCCACCTCGGCTCGCTGGAAGGCCGCCGGATCACGATCGTCGGCGACGTCCTGCACTCCCGGGTCGCCCGCTCGAACGTGCTGCTGCTGTCCACGCTCGGCGCCGACGTCACGGTGGTCGCGCCGCCGACGCTGCTGCCGGTCGACATGACCAGCTGGCCCTGTACGACGTCGTACGACCTGGACGCCACGCTGCCGAAGAGCGACGCGGTGATGATGCTGCGGGTCCAGCGCGAGCGGATGGGCGACGCGTTCTTCCCGAGCGCCCGTGAGTACACCCGGCGCTACGGCCTGGACGTGCACCGGATGGCGCAGCTGCCCGACGAGGCGATCGTGCTGCACCCGGGCCCGATGAACCGCGGCATGGAGATCAGCGCCGAGGTCGCCGACTCGACCCGCTCGGTGATCGTCGAACAGGTCACGAACGGCGTGGCGATCCGCATGGCCGTGCTCTACCTGCTGCTGTCAGGAACGAACGAAACCACGAACGAGGAGCCCACCGCATGACCGCCTACCTGATCACCGGAGCCAGGATCGTCGGCGGTGAGGTGGCGGACATCCTCCTGAACGACGGCGAGATCGTGGCCATCGGCAACAACCTGCCGGCCCCGGAGAACACCGAGACCATCGACGCCCAAGGTCTGATCGCGCTCCCCGGTCTGGTCGACCTGCACACCCACCTCCGCGAGCCCGGCCGCGAGGACGCCGAGACCGTCCTCACCGGCACCAGGGCCGCCGCGGTCGGCGGGTTCACGGCCGTGTTCGCGATGGCCAACACCGACCCGGTCGCCGACACCGCCGGTGTCGTCGAGCAGGTCTGGCGCCTGGGCCGCGAGGCCGGGTACGCCGACGTGTTCCCGATCGGCGCCGTCACGGTCGGCCGCGCGGGCACGCAGCTCGCCGAGCTGGGCGCGATGGCCGACTCGGCCGCCCGCGTCCGGGTGTTCTCCGACGACGGCGACTGCGTCTGGGACGCCGCGCTGATGCGCCGCGCGCTCGAGTACGTGAAAGCCTTCGGCGGAACCATCGCGCAGCACGCGCAGGAGCCGCGGCTGACCAAGGGCGCGCAGATGAACGAGGGCGCCCTGTCCGGCGTACTGGGTCTCACCGGCTGGCCGAGCGTGGCCGAGGAGTCGATCATCGCCCGCGACATCCTGCTGAACGCGCACGTCGGGTCGAAGCTGCACATCTGCCACCTGTCCACCAAGGGCTCGGTCGAGATCGTCCGGGCCGCGAAGAAGCGCGGGCTGGAGGTGACGGCCGAGGTCACGCCGCACCACCTGCTGCTCACCGAGGACCTGGCGGCGTCGTACAACCCGGTCTACAAGGTGAACCCGCCGCTGCGCACCAAGGCCGACGTCGAGGCGGTCCGCGAGGGCCTGGCCGACGGCACGATCGACATCGTCGCCACCGACCACGCGCCGCACCCGGTCGAGGACAAGGACTGCGAGTGGAGCGCGGCCGCGTTCGGCATGACCGGGCTGGAGACCGCGCTGAGCGTCGTCCAGCACGCGATGATCGACACCAAGCTGCTGACCTGGGCCGACCTGGCCGACCGGATGAGCTACCGGCCCGCCGCGATCGGGCAGATCAGCGACCACGGCCAGCCGCTCGAGGCCGGCGCCGCGGCGAACCTGACGCTGGTCGACCCGGCCGCGCAGCGCACCGTCGTACCGGCCGAGAGCACGTCGCTGTCGCGGAATACGCCGTTCGAGGGGATGACCCTGCCGGGGCGGGTGGTCGCGACCTTCCTGCGCGGCACGCCGACCGTGCTGGACGGGAAGCCGATCCAGTGAAAACTGTCCTGGGCATCGCCGGCACGCTGCTGGTGATCGCCGCCGCGTACTACGGCATGCTGCGCGGCTGGCGGAACCGCAAGGCCCGCCAGGCCGACCTCGCACCACTGCCCACGGTGCCGGCCGAGGACCAGACCGAGGGCGTCGAAGGCGTGTACGTCGCGACGACCACCGCGGGCGACTGGATGGACCGGATCGCCGTGCACGAGCTGGGCGTCCGCAGCAACGCGGACCTGGCCGTGTCACCGGCCGGTCTGATCTTCCACCGCCAGGGCGCGGCGGACGTGTTCATCCCGGTCGGCCACCTGACCGGCGTACGGACCGACAAGGGCATCGCCGGGAAGGTCACCGCCGACCGTTCCGGGCTGCTCGTCGTCACGTGGCAGCACGACGGCCGGGACCTGGACACCGGGTTCCGCCCCCGGCACAAGGCCGACACCGCCGCCCTGACCGCATCCATCACCACCCTGATCGGAGCCGAGAAATGAGCCAGAACGCACTGCTGGTCCTCGAGGACGGCCGCGCGTTCGCGGGGACGTCGTACGGAGCGACCGGTGAGACCTTCGGCGAGGCCGTCTTCACCACCGGGATGACCGGGTACCAGGAGACGCTGACCGACCCGTCGTACCACCGCCAGATCGTCACCCAGACCGCGCCGCACATCGGCAACACCGGCGTCAACGACGAGGACGACGAGTCGCAGAAGATCTGGGTCGCCGGGTACGTCGTGCGCGACCCCGCCCGCGTCTCCTCGAACTGGCGCGCCACCCGCTCGCTCGACGAGCAGCTGAAGGCCCAGGGCATCGTCGGCATCTCCGGGATCGACACCCGGGCGCTGACCCGCCACCTGCGCGAGCGCGGCGCGATGCGCGCCGGGATCTCGACCGAGATCCTCGACCCCGACGTACTGCTGGCGAAGGTGCTCGAGCAGCCGGCGATGGCCGGTTCGGACCTCGCCTCGGAGGTCACCACCTTCGAGCCGTACGTCGTACCCGCCGAGGGCGACAAGCGCTTCACGGTGGTCGCGCTCGACCTCGGGATCAAGTCGATGACGCCGAAGCGGATGGCCGAGCGCGGTATCGAGGTGCACGTGATGCCGGCCACCACGACGCTGGAGGAGGTGCTGGCGGTCAACCCCGACGGCATCTTCATGAGCAACGGGCCGGGCGATCCGGAGACCACCGAGCACCCGACCGAGCTGCTCAAGGCCCTGCTGGCCCAGAACAAGCCGTACTTCGGGATCTGCTTCGGCAACCAGGTGTTCGGCCGGGCGCTCGGGCTGGGCACGTTCAAGCTCAAGTACGGGCACCGCGGCATCAACCAGCCGGTGCTCGACAAGGCGACCGGCAAGGTCGAGATCACCTCGCAGAACCATGGCTTCGCGGTGGACGCGCCGATCGACGAGAAGGTCGAGACGCCGTACGGCACCGCCGAGGTCAGTCACGTCTCGCTCAACGACAACGTCGTCGAAGGGCTCAGGCTGACCGGGACGGACGGCCGTGTGCTGGCCTTCTCGGTCCAGTACCACCCCGAGGCGGCGGCGGGTCCGCACGACTCCGCCTACCTGTTCGATCGTTTCGTAGAGCTGATGGAAGGGCGCAACTGATGCCACGCCGTACAGATATCGACTCGGTGCTGGTGATCGGCTCCGGCCCGATCGTGATCGGCCAGGCCTGCGAGTTCGACTACTCCGGGACCCAGGCCTGCCGGGTGCTCAAGGAGGAGGGGTTCCGGGTCGTCCTGGTGAACTCCAACCCGGCCACGATCATGACCGACCCGGAGTTCGCCGACGCGACGTACGTCGAGCCGATCACCCCGGAGTTCGTCGAGAAGGTGATCGAGAAGGAGCGCCCGAACGTCCTGCTCGCCACCCTGGGCGGCCAGACCGCGCTGAACGCGGCGATCGCCCTGCACGAGAACGGCGTCCTGGAGAAGTACGGCGTCGAGCTGATCGGCGCCTCCGTGGACGCCATCCAGCGCGGTGAGAACCGGCAGTCGTTCAAGGGCATCGTCGAGAAGCTCGGCGCCGAGACGGCCCGTTCGGTGATCTGCCACACGATGGACGACGTGCTCGGCGCGGCCGGCCAGCTCGGCTACCCGCTGGTCGTCCGGCCGTCGTTCACGATGGGCGGCGTCGGCTCCGGCATGGCGTACGACGAAGCCGACCTGCGCCGGATCGCCGGCGCCGGCCTGGCCGCCAGCCCGACCACGGAGGTCCTCATCGAGGAGTCCATCGTGGGCTGGAAGGAGTACGAGCTGGAGGTGATGCGCGACAAGGCCGACAACGTCGTGATCATCTGCTCGATCGAGAACGTCGACCCGATGGGCGTGCACACCGGCGACTCGGTCACCGTCGCCCCGGCGATGACGCTGACCGACCGCGAGTACCAGACCATGCGGGACCTGGCGATCGGCATCATCCGCGAGGTCGGCGTCGACACCGGCGGCTGCAACATCCAGTTCGCGGTCAACCCGGCCGACGGCCGGCTGATCGTGATCGAGATGAACCCGCGGGTCTCGCGCTCGTCCGCGCTGGCCTCGAAGGCGACCGGCTTCCCGATCGCCAAGATCGCCGCCAAGGTCGCGATCGGCTACACCCTCGACGAGATCCCGAACGACATCACCAAGCAGACCCCGGCCAGCTTCGAGCCGACGCTGGACTACGTCGTGGTGAAGGTCCCGCGGTTCGCGTTCGAGAAGTTCCCGGCCGCCGACGCGACGCTGACCACGCACATGAAGAGCGTCGGCGAGGCGATGGCGATCGGCCGCAACTACACCGAGGCGCTGCAGAAGGCGCTGCGGTCGCTGGAGAAGCCGGAGGCCCGGTTCTCCTGGCTCGGCGCTCCCTCGACCGACCTGGAGTCGTTGCTGGAGGCCATCAGGACGCCGCACGACGGCCGGCTCCGCACGGTCATGGACGCGATCCGCGCCGGCGCGACGCCGGAGCAGATCTTCGACGCGACCAGGATCGACCCGTGGTTCGTCGACCAGATGTACCTGATCCACGAGACCGCGCTGCAGGTCGCGGCCGCGCCGCGGCTCACGCCGGACGTGCTGAAGCTGGCCAAGCGGCACGGGTTCTCGGATCTGCAGCTGGCCGAGATCCGCGACCTCACCGAGGACGTCGTCCGCGGCGTCCGGCAGGCGCTCGGGATCCGGCCGGTCTACAAGACCGTCGACACCTGCGCGGCCGAGTTCGCGGCGACGACGCCGTACCACTACTCGTCGTACGACGAGGAGACCGAGGTCGCGCCGCGCACCGAGCCCGCCGTCCTGATCCTGGGCTCCGGCCCGAACCGGATCGGCCAGGGGATCGAGTTCGACTACTCCTGCGTGCACGCGTCGATGGCGCTGCGCGAGGCCGGGTACTGCACCGTGATGGTGAACTGCAACCCCGAGACGGTCTCCACCGACTACGACACCTCGGACCGGCTGTACTTCGAGCCGCTCACCGCCGAGGACGTGCTCGAGATCGTGTACGCCGAGATGCAGGCCGGCCCCGTCGCCGGCGTCATCGTGCAGCTCGGCGGCCAGACCCCGCTCGGCCTGGCCCAGCGGCTCGCGGACGCGGGCGTGCCGATCGTCGGTACGTCGCCGGCCGCGATCCACCTGGCCGAGGAGCGCGGCGCGTTCGGCAAGGTGCTGGCCGCGGCGAACCTGCCGGCCCCGAAGCACGGCACCGCGATGTCGTCGGACGAGGCGCTGACGATCGCCGAGGAGATCGGCTTCCCGGTGCTCGTGCGGCCGTCGTACGTGCTGGGCGGACGTGGGATGGAGATCGTCTACAGCGAGGCCGAACTGACCGCGGCGCTGGGACGGCTCAGCGGCGGGCTGGGCACCTGGGAGCACCCGGTGCTGATCGACCGGTTCCTCGACGACGCGGTGGAGATCGACGTCGACGGGCTGTTCGACGGCGAGGAGCTGTTCCTCGGCGGCGTGATGGAGCACATCGAGGAGGCCGGCGTGCACTCCGGCGACTCGTCCTGCGCGCTGCCGCCGATCACGCTCGGGAACGCCGACATCGAGAAGATCCGGCAGTCGACCGAGGCGATCGCGCGCGGCGTCGGCGTACGGGGTCTGCTCAACGTCCAGTACGCGCTGGCCGGTGACGTGCTCTACGTCCTGGAGGCCAACCCGCGCGCGTCGCGGACCGTCCCGTTCGTGTCGAAGGCGACCGCGACCCCGCTGGCCAAGGCGGCCGCGCGGGTGATGCTCGGCGCGACGATCGCGGAGCTGCGGGCCGAGGGCATGCTGCCGGCCGAGGGCGACGGCGGCACGCTGCCGCCGTCGACGCCGATCGCGGTCAAGGAAGCGGTGATGCCGTTCAACCGGTTCCGGACCATCGACGGTGGCTCGGTCGACACGCTGCTCGGGCCCGAGATGCGCTCGACCGGCGAGGTGATGGGCATCGACGACACCTTCGGTACGGCGTTCGCCAAGTCCCAGGCCGGGGCCTCGCAGCCGCTGCCGGGTGAGGGCAAGGTCTTCGTGTCGGTCGCCAACCGCGACAAGCGGCACATGATCTTCCCGGTCAAGCGGCTGGCCGACCTGGGCTTCCAGATCTACGCGACCGAGGGGACGGCCGACGTCCTGCGGCGCAACGGCGTCGAGGCGGTCACGGTCCGCAAGAGCTCGCAGGGTCCCGGCCCGAACGGCGAGCCGACGATCGTCCAGATGGTCCAGGACGGCGAGCTGAACCTGATCGTCAACACCCCGATCGGGATCACCCAGGGCGGGTCGCCGCGGATCGACGGGTACGAGATCCGCAGTGCGGCGGTGGCGCGGAACATCCCGTGCATCACCACCGTGCAGGGGCTCGCGGCCGCGGTCCAGGGGATCGAGGCCCAGCGGGCCGGCGACATCGGCGTACGGTCCCTGCAGGACTGGGTGCCGCGGATCCGGGGTGCGGCTGCTCCGGCCGAGGACTGAGCGCGTGTACCGCAAGCTGATCCGCCCGGTGCTGTACCGGCTGGGCCGCGGGGACGCCGAGGTGGCGCACGAGCAGACGCTGCACGGGTTGCGGCGGCTGTCTCGGGTGCCGGGTGCGGTGCCGGTGCTGGCGTCGACGTACGGCGCGCTGCCGGCCGGTGTCGACCGGACCGTGTTCGGGGTGCGGTTCCCGAGCGCGGTCGGGCTGGCGGCCGGGATGGACAAGAACGGGGTCGCACTGCCCGCGTGGCGCGCGCTCGGGTTCGGGTTCGTCGAGGTCGGCACGGTGACCGCGCAGCCGCAGCCGGGCAACGAGAAGCCGCGGCTGTTCCGGCTGGTCGACAGCGAGGCCGTGATCAACCGGATGGGGTTCAACAACCTCGGGTCGGCGGCGCTGGCCGAGCGGCTGGCGGCGTACGGGGATCTCGGGTACCCGCTCGGGATCTCGATCGGGAAGTCGAAGGTCACGCCGCTGGAGGACGCGGTCGAGGACTACGTGACCTCGCTGCGCCGGCTGTACCGGTACGGCGACTACTTCGCGGTGAACGTGAGCTCGCCGAACACGCCGGGGCTGCGGGAGTTGCAGGACGCCGGGCATCTGCGAGAGCTGCTGACGGCGTTGCGCTCGGAAGCAACATCATCGGGTGATCCCAAACCCATTCTGGTGAAGATCGCTCCTGATCTCACCGAGGCGGCGATCGACGAGCTGCTCGGCGTCTGCACCGACGTCGGCGTCGCCGGGATCATCGCCACCAACACGACCATCGGCCGGCCGGGGCTCGCTCCGGCCGACCAGGCCCTGGCCGCGGAGACCGGCGGGCTCTCGGGCCGGCCGCTGACCGAGATCGCGGCCAAGACCGTCGCCCACATCCACGCCGAGACCGGGGGAGCGCTGCCGATCATCGGGGTCGGCGGCATCCTCGATCCCGACGACGCCGACCGGTTGTTGGACGCGGGTGCGAGCCTGGTCCAGATCTACTCCGGTCTCATCTACCGCGGCCCAGGCCTGGTCCGGCGGACCAACCGGCTGCTGGCCTCGAGGAACCCTTCATGAGAGAGCGTGATCTTACGATGAGCAACCAGCCCTTCGGGACGCGCCTGCGCGCGGTGATGAACGAGCGCGGGCCGCTCTGTGTGGGGATCGACCCGCACGCCCACCTCCTGGACGCGTGGGACCTGCCGGACACGGCGGAGGGCCTGGCGTCGTTCACCTACGGCGTGGTCGACGCGCTCGCCGACCGGGTCGGCGTGTTCAAGCCGCAGTCGGCGTTCTTCGAGCGCTTCGGCTCGGCCGGCATCGCCGTCCTGGAGCAGGCCACGATCCGGCTGCGCGAGGCCGGTGCGCTGGTGATCATCGACGGCAAGCGCGGTGACATCGGTACGACGATGGCCGGGTACGCCGCGGCGTACCTCGCGGAGAAGGCGCCGCTGGCGTGCGACGCGCTGACCGTGAGCGCGTACCTCGGGTTCGGCTCGCTGCAGCCGGCCTTCGACGAGGCGCGGGAGTCGGGTGCCGGGCTGTTCGTGCTGGCGCTGACGTCCAACCCGGAGGGCCCGCAGTTCCAGACCGCGCGGACCGCCGACGGGTCGACCGTCGCCGGCGCCGTGCTGGACGGGCTGCGGTCGCTCAACGCCGACGCCGAGGACCTGGGTTCGTTCGGTGCGGTGGTCGGGGCGACGATCTCGAAGACCACCGAGAACCTCGACATCCGGGGGCCGCTGCTGGCACCCGGGCTCGGGGCGCAGGGCGCGACCGCTGAGAGCCTCGCTGACGTCTTCGGGCCCGCCGTACGCAACGTCGTACCGTCGAGCTCCCGGGAGATCCTGAGAGCCGGTCCGGACGCCGTAGCGCTGCAGGACGCGGCCGCCCGCGCCAACGACGCCTATCGCACCGTCCTGGGCTACTGATGGCCGCCTCGGGCCGGACCCGGAAGGTCGCGGCCGGTGTCGCCTTGGTGGTCGCGCTGGCGATGGGTGTGACGGCGTTGATCGGTCCGGTCGCCGGTAGTGGTGGCGGCGGCGGGCAGAGCAGCCGGGAGGAGTACTGCGCGGGGCTGCAGGCCTACGTCGGCCAGCTGAACTCGTTCCAGGACCCGAGCGACACCGCGCAGCTCGACCGGCTGATCTCGGACGGCAACAACCTGTCGAAGTCGGCGCCGGCCGACCTCACCGACGACTGGGCCCTGCTGGTCAAGTACCTGGAGCAGATCAAGGCCACCGGCGGCGACCAGGCCAAGCTGCAGGAACTGAACACGACCATCGACCCGGCCGTCGCGCAGGCCCTGCAGGCGATCCCCGCCGACGGCCAGCAGAACTGCACCGCTGCCGGCTCGGGCGAAGACACCTGACGTCGTCCCCCGGAGGACGTGCACGGCGTCCTCCGGGGATGCCTGACGCGTCACGTCACGGGCTGGTTCCGGTTGGCGGGTGCGACGTTGTTCACGGCGTGCCGTGGCCGGTCTTGACCCCGGGATTCGGAACTGTTGCGTCGACGGGCGGCGAGGGGTCGCCCGCGAGCGACAGTGAGGAACGCAATGCGCAAGATGGCAGCCCTGGTGGCAGCGGTGACGATGAGCGCCGGGGTACTGACGGCGTGCTCGGGCGGCGACTACTGCAGCGAACTGCAGAACTACGCCGAGGCGGTCAAGAACCTCGACATCAAGGACTCCGAGGCCGTGGACCGGATGCAGGGCGAGGCGAAGAAGCTGTCCAAGTCGGCACCGGACGACCTCAAGGACGACTGGAAGACCGTGCTCGACTACGCCGACAAGGCCAAGGACGCCAAGGGCGACACGGCCAAGCTGCAGGAGCTGGCCAAGGCCGACGGCACCAAGATCGCCGCCGCGTCGGAGGCGATCGCCAAGCAGGCCAAGGACACCTGCAAGGTCAACATCGAGGGCTGATCGCTCTCTGCTGTCAACTTTCACCCGCTGGTACGGCGTACCAGCGGGTGAAAAGTATCTGTTCCCGATGGTTTGGTCACGGCCGGTAACGTCGTCGCCAACACCGCTCCCGACCCCCTGAGGACTCGAACGATGCGCACCGCAGTGATGACCGCGACGATGCTCGCCGCGGCCGCCGGCCTGACCGCCTGCACCGAGGAGCAGGCGTACTGCGTCGACCTGGCCGGGTACGTGGCCTCCGCGGCCGAGGTCGACCCGACCAACGTGGCCGACTACCCGAAGATCCTGGACGACGCCCGGAAGCTGCGCGAGAGCGCGCCGGCCGACGTCAAGGACGACTGGGCCGCGGTGATCGCGTTCGCCGAGAAGGCGCAGAAGGCCGGTACGGATCGTGTCGAGCTGGCTCGGCTGAGCAAGGAGACCGGCTCGGTCACCACGGCGTACAGCGCGATCGCGGCACACGCCAAGGACGCGTGCAAAGTCGACGTCCCGGCACTGGGTTGAGCCTGCCTGGTGCCGTGTTAGGTTCACCTGCGAAGCCATACAACGGGACAGGTGAAACGGTGCCACTTCCTTCTTTGACCCCGGAGCAGCGCGCGGCCGCTCTGGACAAGGCCGCGGCCGCACGGCGTGAGCGTGCGGAGATCAAGAACCGGATCCGGCACTCCGGAGCGTCTCCCACCGAGGTGCTGCACGAGGGGCAGACCAACGAGGTGATCGGCAAGATGCGGGTGAGCGCGCTGCTGCAGTGCGTTCCCGGTGTCGGCAAGGTGCGGGCGCAGCAGATCATGGAACGGGCCGGAATCTCCGAGACCCGTCGGGTCCGCGGCCTGGGTTCGAACCAGATCGCCGCGCTGATGCGCGAATTCGCCGAGTGAGCCGGACCGAAATCCTCGCTGCTTCGTTGGACACTGGTGTGAAGATGACCATGGACAGGCCCAACGACACATCGGCCACCCCGGAGACCGACGCCGCTGACGGCGTACAGACCGCTGCCCAGCAGGGCAGTGGGGCTGCCCCTACGGGTAGTGGCGAGGCGCCGGGGGAGGCTCGGCTGACGGTGCTGGCCGGGCCGACCGCCGTGGGCAAGGGGACGGTGGCCGCGGAGATCCGCGAGCGGTTCCCCGACGTCTGGATCTCGGTCTCGGCGACCACCCGCAAGGCGCGGCCCGGTGAGCAGCACGGCGTGCACTACCTGTTCGTCTCCGACGAGGAGTTCGACCGGATGATCGCCGACGGCGAGCTGCTCGAGTGGGCCGTCGTCCACAAGGCCGCCCGGTACGGGACGCCGAAGCAGCCGGTGCTGGACAAGCTGGCCGACGGCCGCCCGGCGCTGCTGGAGATCGACCTGCAGGGCGCCCGCCAGGTCCGCGAGACGATGCCGGAGGCGCACTTCGTCTTCCTGGCCCCGCCGAGCTGGGACGAACTCGTCCGCCGGCTGGTCGGTCGCGGCACCGAAACCGCCGAGGAGCGGGAGCGTAGGCTGGAGACCGCGGTGCTCGAGCTGGCCGCCGAGAAGGAGTTCGACGTGACGATCGTGAACGCCTCGGTTCGGGAGGCGGCCGATCAGTTGGTAAAGTTGATTCGATCACCCAACATCTCTGGAAAGAGCTGACTTTGTCTGGCAACCAGCCTGTCGCCATCGGCATCACCTCCCCGCCGATCGACGACCTGCTCACCCACACCGACTCCAAGTACAAGCTGGTCCTGTACTCGGCCAAGCGTGCGCGGCAGATCAACGCCTACTACTCCCAGCTCGGCGAAGGCCTGCTGGAGTACGTCGGTCCGCTGGTCGAGACCCACGTCCAGGAGAAGCCGCTGTCGATCGCGATGCGCGAGATCAACGACGGCGTGCTGACCTGCACCGACATCGACCCCGAAGCCGAGGCGGAGGCCGCTGCCGCCGCTGCTGAGAAGTCCTCCACCGAGTAGTTCCGCGTCAATGAGCGCGACCGGGGGCACTCCCCACGGCCCTGGTGACCCCACGCCTGACCAGGCGGAAGGCGTCACCGGGGCTTCTGGTGTTCCCGGAACGCAGGACATCGAGCCCCCGCTGGGCAAGTCTTCCCCCCAATCCCCGGTCACGGCTGGATCGGCGCCGAAGAAGCCTTCGGTCGTCCTCGGTGTCGGCGGCGGCATCGCGGCGTACAAGGTCTGCGATCTGCTCCGTCGCCTGACCGAGTCGGGCCACAGCGTCCGCGTCGTACCGACCGCTGCCGCGCTGGAGTTCGTCGGCGCGGCGACCTGGGCGGCGTTGTCCGGGCAGCCGGTGACCGCGGACCCGTTCGACAACGTGCAGGAAGTGCCGCACGTGCGGATCGGGAAGGGCGCCGACCTCGTCGTCGTCGCGCCCGCGACGGCCAACCTGATCGCCAAGGCCGCGCACGGCCTGGCTGACGACCTGCTCACGAACACGCTGCTCACCGCGCGCTGCCCGATCCTGTTCGCGCCCGCGATGCACACCGAGATGTGGGAGCACCCGGCCACCCAGGCGAACGTCGCGACCCTGCGGTCGCGCGGCATCACCGTGCTCGACCCCGCCGTCGGCCGCCTCACCGGCGCCGACACCGGCCGCGGCCGCCTGCCCGAGCCGTCCGAGATCTTCGCGATCAGCCAGCTGATGCTCGCCGACTCCGCCGCCCGCGCGGCTGGTGAACGCGTCGCGGACCTGACCGGCAAGCACGTCCTGGTCAGCGCCGGCGGCACCCGCGAACACCTCGACCCGGTCCGGTACCTCGGCAACTCCTCGTCCGGCAAGCAGGGCTACGCCCTCGCCCGGATCGCCGCCGCCCGCGGCGCGAAGGTCACGCTCGTCGCCGCCAACTCCGAGCTCCCCGACCCAGCCGGCGTCCACGTCGTACCGGTGACGTCGACCCGCGACCTGTACGACGAGATCACCGGCCGCGCCGCCGACGCCGACGCGATCGTGATGGCCGCCGCCCCCGCCGACTTCCGCCCCGCGGAGTTCGCCAAGCACAAGATCAAGAAGACCGACGACGGCGCCGTACCGGCGGTCAGCCTGGTACAGAACCCGGACATCCTCGCCACCGTCGCCCACGACCGCCAACGCGACGACCAGGTCATCGTCGGCTTCGCCGCCGAAACCGGCGACGCCCACCACTCGGTCCTCGACCTCGGCCGCGCCAAGCTCGAACGCAAAGGCTGCGACCTGCTGGTCGTGAACGACGTCTCCGGCGGGAAGGTCTTCGGCAGCGACATCAACGAAGCCGTCATCCTCGACCGCGACGGCACAGCACTCCCGGTCCCGTCCGGCAGCAAGGACGCCCTGGCCGGCGTCATCTGGAACCTGGTCGCCACCCACTGGCACTGAGGGCCGGGAAGCACCTCGACGCCTCCGGATGGGCTCGGGTGGCGCCCTCATCGTTTCTCGACGTCCACCACTGATCGACCCGGCGGGCCGAGCACTCCTCACGCTCAGCTCCCGTCGGCCGGCAGCTTGATCAGTGGTGGACGTCTGCCCCGCTTCCCGGCCCGGGAGTCGCGCTGCCTGCTGGCGTTACCTGTTCCTGCGCGCGGGGCTGTCGGCGGGGTGGGTCGTGCGGTTGGTTCCGAGGCTGTCGGTCAGCGGGCTGGGGCTTGGCTGGTGAGTCGGGCTGCGGCGTCTGCCGTTGCTGGGGCGAACAGATTGACCAGGTTGCCGTCCGGGTCGCGCAGTACGGCGGAGCGGTTGCCCCACGGCATCGTGGTCGGCTGCTGCACGAACTCCAGCTCGCGCAGGCGGGCGTACTCGGCGTCGACGTCCGGCACCTGGAACTCGAGGAAGACCGTCCGATTGGCCGCGGCCTGTACGACGTCCGCGCCGTACAGGGAGTCCGTCAGCTGACTGCTGGAGATCGCGAGCGTGCCGGCCGCCGTGCGGAACTCGGCGAAGACCGGGACCGGGCGGGTCGCGGTGAGGCCGGTGACGTGCTCGTAGAAGGCGGTCAGGCGGTCGACGTCGTCGGTGACGATGCGGGCGGAGGCGAAGGTCGTCATGGTGCTCTCCAGTGCTCGGGGGAGTGGTCTGTGCCGAGGCTAGAACTGATACCGGACAGGCTCCGCCCGGTATTCTGCGAGTGTGACGAGGCCGACCTCCCGCGTGCTCGCCCTGCTGGAACTGCTGCAGGGCGGCGGCACCCGTCGCGTCGGCGAGCTCGCCGAGCGGCTCGGGGTCGGCGAGCGGACGGTACGCCGGTACGCCGAGCACCTGATCGATCTCGACATCCCCGTCCGCTCGATCCGCGGCCGGTACGGCGGCTACCGGCTCGCACCCGGCTACCGCATGCCGCCCCTCATGCTCACCGACGACGAAGCCGTCGCACTGGCAATCGGCCTGGTGGTCGGCCGCCGCGCAGGACTCGTACCCGAATCCACCGCATCGGAGAGCGCACTCGCAAAGCTCCGCCGAGTCCTCCCAACCCGCCTGTCCGACCGACTCGGCGCTCTCCTGGCGACCTCGTCCTTCACCGCCCCCATGCAGTCCGCACTCCCCACCGACACCGGCGTACTCCTCACCCTCGCCGAGGCCGCGCGAGACCGCGTCGCCGTCGAACTCGCCTACACCGACCGCCTAGGCCGAGCCAGCACCCGCACGATCACCCCGTACGGCGTGGTCGCCCACGCCGGCCGCTGGTACGTCACCACCACCGACCGAACCTTCCGCCTCGACCGGATCACGTCAGCAAAGTTGCTAACAGCAACTAATGAAGACGCTCGAGAGACTGATCCGGCGCGTGCAGTACTCGAGTCACTGGCCACCGCACCATGGACTCACCAGGTCTCTGTCCGGGTGGAGAGCACGGTGGAGGATGTCGAGCGCCGCCTCCCACTGGGCCTGGCGATCATCACTCCACTCACCGACCAATCGACGCTCGGCGCGCAGTTCGCGGGGCATGTTCCAGCCGAGGTCCGCGTCGAGTTCCGCGCCGAGCGGCTCGATTGGGTGCCCGCGTTGCTGGCCGGGCTCGATCGCCCGTTCGTCATCGAGGAGCCCGCCGAGCTCCGGCTCCACGTCGCAGAGTTGGCCCGGCGGCTCGCTTCGTGGGCGAGAGACTAAACCATTCCCGCCGCCGACAAAGGTCGCTGGCCGGCGACCGGGGTTCCGCATTCGGGACCTCGGACACCTGACGCCGTTCATGACGTCGCCCCCGTGTAGCGGCGCAGGCCTAGCCGCCAGCAGACAACAGCGAGCAGGCAACTAACACCGGATCCCGCGACTGTCGACGCCAGTACGACGAGCCGCGGTCCGTCGAGCAGGGTGCTGGTGGGGACGGTGGCGATGAGTGTCAAAGGCAACAGGTACGTGAGCACCAGCCGCAGCGGCCGCCGGTAGATGTCGGTCGGGTAGCCGCCGAGCTGCCAGGCCGAACTGTAGACCACGTCGAGTTGCAGCCGCGGCGCCCAGAACGCGAGGCAAGCCAGCAGCACGCCCATCGCCCAGGTCACCGTCAGAGCGGCCGCGAGCGTTATAAGCCAGGCGACGATCGCCGTAGCAGCGGGAAGCTCGGTCAAGCCGAACGCTATAACGCCGAGCCCGAGCACGAGATGAACCAGGGACAGGGGAGTGCACTTGCCCAGACTGGCCAGGTAGAGCGTCGGCGCGGGCTGCAGCAGGAACGTGTCGAGCATCCCGCGGCGGATGCCGTTGTCCGGGAACCAGGCCAGGTTCGGGTCGATGAACGTGCTCTTCAGGCTGCTCAGCACCTGGAAGGTCCCGATCAGCACGTACGTCTCGGCCTCGGTCCAGCCGGCCAGCGAGTCCGTTCGTGCATACACGATGAAGACGGTCGCCAGGCTCGCGACCATGCCGATGACCGACAGGCCGACGTCGAACAGGAGGTTGACCCGGAACGTCAGCGTCGCCTGCAGCGATCGGGCGAAGCCGGCGGCGGAGAGTCGGAGCAGCTTCATGCGCCCACCACCGTGTACCGCCGGATCCCGGCCCGCCACAGCAGTACGCCGAGACCGCCGAACGCCGTGATCCACGCCGCCTGGTAGCCGATCCCGGAGAGCAGCCCATCGGTGCGCCCGGCAACGATGTCCGCGGGCAGCCCGAGCATCCCGTAGAACGGCAGCACCCGGCCGACCTCGCGCAACGGCCCCGGCAGGAACGCCAGCGGCGCGATCGTCCCGCCTAGCAGCGAGGTCAGCGTCCACCCGAACCCCGCGATCGCGTGCACCCGTTCGGTCCAGAACGCGGCCATCGACAGCAGGAACACCCAGCAGAACCTGAGCACAGCGGCGAGCACCAGCACCGGCACAGCGGCTACGACCGAGACCCAGCTCAGCGAGACGCCGAAGGCCAGTCCCGCCAGCAGCGCGAGCGGTATACCCATCACCGTCAGCCAGATCCGGATCGCGAGGTTCGCGCCGATCACGTCTATAACGACCGGCTGCGGCCGGAGCAGGTCGTGGCTGATCGTCCCGTCGTAGAGCTTCTCGGAGAACGTGTGCTGCTCGAACGACTCCGTCATCACGGTGACCAGCAGCAGCGCCACGTAGTACGTCGCGACGTACGGATCGGCCGGGTAGACCGCCGACCAGACGAACATGCCGATCAGCGGCCCGACCGCGGCCTGGATCACCAACGTGAGCAGGAACCACCAGGTGCCCGACCACTCGAGCACCTCGCGGCGGATCCGCAGCCCGATCAAGCGAAGCAGCCGGCTCACTCGACACCCTCCCGATAGGCCTGGTCGATGACCACTTCCAGCGGCGCCTCCTCGACGGACAGGTCCGCGACCTCCAAGTCGGTGAGCAGAGCGGCAGTGGTCCGAGCGACGTCAGCGCGCGGCACGCGGATCACCCACGTCCCGTCCGAGTGCTCGACGAGTTCGCCGGCTTCGCGCAGACGGCGTTCGTCGGCGCCGGGCGCGGTGATCCGGAGCAGCTTGTACGGCGACAGCTTGGCGGCGAGCGCGTCGAGCTTCCCGTCGTACCGGATCGTGCCTTTGTCGATCAGGACGAGCCGCGGGCAGAGCGTGGAGACGTCGGCCATGTAGTGGCTGGTCAGGAGGACGGTCGCGCCGGTCTGTTCGGCGTACTGGGCCACGAAGCGACGCATCGTGGTCGCGCCGGTGACGTCGAGGCCGAGGGTCGGCTCGTCGAGGAACATCACCTCGGGCCGGTAGAGCAGCGAGAGCGCGAGACCGGCGCGCATCTTCTCGCCGAGGCTCAGGGCGCGGAGCTGGCGTTCCAGGAGATCGCCGAGGTCGAGCATCGTGGTCAGTTCGGCGAGGTTCTGCTCGTACTGCGCCGACGAAACCTCGTACAGCAGGCGTTGGTACCGGAGGGTGTCGAGGACGGTGAGCTCCTGCGGCCCGCCGACCGGTTGGCTGCCGCGGATGAATGCGATCCGGCGGAGGAAGTCGGTCCGGCGCTGCCAGGGGGAGTGGCCGAGGACGCGGACCTGGCCGGACGTCGCGTGCAGCAGGCCGGACAGGATCTTCATCGTGGTGGTCTTGCCGGCGCCGTTCGGGCCGATGAAGCCGACCACCTCGCCGGGACTCAGCTCGAACGAGACGTTCTGTACGGCGGGGACGTCCTTGTACTGGCGGTTGAACACCGAGCCGAGGGTCGCCCGCCAGCCGGATCCGCGGACCGGCGCCCGGTAGGTCATGCAGAGGTATTCCACCACGACAGCTGTCATGAGGAGGACCGTAGAAAGAAAAGACGCCACCTGTTGGCTTGTTTTACTGCGATAGTGCTTGGCATGCGTGCCGAACGGTTGCTACGGCTCCTGCTGCACCTGCAGACGCGCGGTCTGTCGACCGTGGCGCAGCTCGCGCAGCACCTGGAGGTGTCGCCGCGGACTGTTCAGCGGGACCTGGATGCGCTGAGTCTCGCGGGCGTGCCGGTGTACTCGGTGCGGGGGCGGGCTGGTGGATGGGCGTTGCTGCCGGACTACCGGACGCGGCTGACCGGGCTCACGCCGTCCGAGGTGATGTCGGTGTTCGTGGGCGCGACGGCGCATGTGCTCGCGGATCTGGGCGTCGACGCGTCGAGTGATCAGGCGATCGCCAAGCTGATCGCCGCCTTGCCCGAGCCGGCGCGCAGGGACGCGGAGTTCGCTCGGCAGCGGCTGCTGATCGATCACGCGGGGTGGGACGACCGGCGGGAGACGCCGCGGTGGCTCGATCTCTGCCGGCAGGCGATCTGGGAGGAACGGTTGATCGCGATCACGTACCGGGATCCGGCGGAGCCGTTCGTGGTCGCGCCGCTGGGGTTGGTCGCGAAGAGCAGGACCTGGTATCTGGTCGCCGCGCGAGCGAACGGAGTGGCCGCGGCCCGGTCGGATCGGCCGCGTACGTACCGGCTGAGCCGGATCGGCTTGGTCGACCTGACCGAGGAGACGTTCAGGCGGCCGAGTGGGTTCGAGCTGACGGCGTACTGGGCGGAGGCCCAGTTGCAGTTCCGGGCCAGTCGGCCGTCGTACCCGATCGTGCTGCGGGTGCGGGGGACTGCTGTCCGGCGATTCGGCGCGACGGGTCCTGTGGTGGACGGGTGGTGTGTGGTCGAGGCCGATCTGGAGAACGCCGCGGAGGCCTGCGCCGCCGTGCTCGCTCAAGCCGGCGACGCGGTCGTGCTCGAGCCGCCGGAGCTGGTGGTCGGCGTACGCCGGGCTGCTGGTCAGGTTGCTGCAGCTCACACCTGAGAACCCTGGACAGCGCCGTGTTTGCAGTGTGCAATATATTGCATGCCAATCAGCGACTTCGAGCGTTATCCGTTGCTCTTCGGGCCGAGTCCCGTGCACCCGCTCGACCGGCTCACCGCGCACCTCGGGGGAGCGCGGATCTGGGCCAAGCGTGAGGACGTCAACAGCGGGCTGGCGTACGGCGGCAACAAGACCCGCAAGCTCGAGTACCTGCTTCCGGAAGCGCTCTCCCAGGGCGCTGACACGTTGGTGAGCATCGGCGGCATCCAGTCGAACCACACCCGCCAGGTCGCCGCCGCGGCTGCGAAGTCGGGGCTGAAGGCCGTGCTGGTGCAGGAGAGCTGGGTCGACTGGCCGGACCCGGTCAACGACAAGGTCGGCAACATTCTGCTGTCGCGGATCATGGGCGCCGACGTGCGGCTGGTCCGCGCGGGGTTCGGGATCGGGTTCAAGGAGAGCTGGCAGCAGGCGCTGGACGACGTACGAGCAGCAGGCGGTACGCCGTACGCGATCCCTGCCGGCGCTTCGGACCACCGGCTCGGCGGGCTCGGGTTCGCGAACTGGGCCGACGAGGTCGCGGCGCAGGAGCGTGAGCTCGGGGTCTTCTTCGACACGATCGTCGTCTGCAGCGTCACCGGCAGCACGCACGCCGGGATGATCGCCGGCTTCGCCGGGCAGGATCGGCCGCGGCGGGTGCTCGGGATCGACGCCTCGGCCAAGCTCGACGAGACGCGGGCGCAGGTGGCGAAGATCGCGCACGCGACGGCCGAGCTGATCGGGCTCGGGCGGGAGCTGCGCGATGACGAGATCACGGTGCTGGAGGGGTGGGCCGGGGAGAAGTACGGGATCCCGGTCGAGTCGACGATGGACGCGATCCGGCTGAGCGGGCGCCTGGAGGCGATGATCATCGATCCGGTGTACGAGGGGAAGTCGATGGCCGGGCTGATCGATCTGGTGACGTCGGGCGAGATTCCGAAGGACTCGAACGTGCTGTACGCGCATCTCGGTGGGCAGCCGGCGCTCAACGCGTACAGCGGGTTGTTCCAGTAGGTCAGGAGCTGGCCGCTACTCCTCCTAACCTGAGGGCATGAAGCTCTCCTGGCCCGCCGTCGTCGCGCGACGGATGCAGCGGCACCATCTGCAGGCCGGTACGGCGAGCAGTGCGGCATCGCCGGCGGACGTCGTACGGGCGATGTCCGGTGCTCACGCCCAGGTGTTGTCGGCCGCCGAGATCTCCGTCGCCCTCCGGCTCGAGAAGGCGACCCGCGCCGACGTCCAGCGTGCCCTCTGGGAAGAGCGCTCTCTGGTCAAGACCTTCGGCCCCCGCGGAACCGTCCACCTCCTGCCGACCGACGACCTCCCGCTGTGGACCGGAGCGCTCTCCGCGCTCCCACGGTCGGGCAGCGCGCCGACGCCTGAGATGCGGATGACCCCGGAGCAGATCGCCGAGGTGATCGAGGCGATCGGGGGAGCGCTCTCCGACGACGATCTCACCGTCGACGAGCTGACCGACGAGGTCGTCGCGCGAACGGGTCCGTGGGCGGGCGAGCTCGTGATGCCCGCGTTCCAGGAGTACTGGCCGCGGTGGCGTCAGGTGATCCCGGCGGCCGCGACCGCCGGCGTGCTCTGCTACGGCCCGAACCGCGGCCGCAGGACGACGTACACCAATCCCCATCGCTTCACCCCGCCGTTCCGGCCCGAGAACGGCGAGAAAGCGCTCCCCGAACTGCTCCGCCGCTACCTCCGTTCCTATGGCCCGGCGACCCCGCAGCAGTTCGCGAAATGGCTCAGTACGTCGCCCGCCTTCATCGCCAATCTCTTCGAGCAGGACGGCCTGGAGCGGGTCGAGCTCGACGGCCAACCCGCCTGGCTCGTCGAAGGCGACACCGACTTCCCCGACGAGCCGGCCCGCGGCGTACGGCTGCTCCCGTACTTCGACGCGTACGCCGTCGGCAGCCATCCGCGCGACCTCGTCTTCCCCGGCGAGGCCTCGACCCGCGCACTCGCCGGCGGCCAGGCCGGCAACTACCCCGTCCTCCTGGTCGACGGCGTCGTCGCGGGCGTCTGGCATCAACGCCTGTCCGGCCGCAAGCTCCATGTCACCGTCGAGTCCCTCAAGGCCTTGAAGCCGGCTCAACTCCGTGCCCTCGGCAACGAAGTCGACCGCCTGGCCGAGATCGTCGACGCCCGCCCGACGCTCAGCCTGGACAAGATCACCGTCGGTGCGCACGCCTGAAACCCCTGCAGGACAAGGAAGATCGACTAGGCTGCTACCGATTCGGTAGCAGCAGGCGCTTTCGGGGCAAGGAGGTCGACGTGGCACCCGCACAGACCGAGCGGCCGATCGTGGCCGCGTTCGACCTGCTCGGGCGGCGATGGGCGTTGCGGGTGCTCTGGGAGTTGCGTGACGGTCCGGTCGGGTTCCGCGCCCTGCAGGAGCGGTGTGACGACGTGTCGCCGACCGTACTGAGCGGGCGACTGGCCGAGTTGCGAGAGGCCGGACTGCTCTGGCAGGACGAGTCGAAGGCCCATCAACTCACCGCGACCGGCAGCGATCTGACCCGTTCACTCAAGCCCTTGCTGGCCTGGTCCGAGCGCTGGGCGGCCGAAACGCGTCGGTGAAACGTTCGCCCCAGCACGCTCACACAGACCGCTCTGCCCACGATGCAAGACGCGAGTCCCACGAAGTGGGCGAATCCGGTGTCTGGCTCTTCCCCCGGCCCGAACTGCTGGCATACTGCCGAGAAGCATCGCCGGAGGCGGTGCATGTGGGGCGGGGCTCAGGCCCCGTCGTGTGGACACCAAGCAACCCTGAGGGAGAACCGTGGCACGGCGCCTTTTCACGTCCGAGTCGGTGACGGAAGGTCACCCGGACAAGATCGCTGACCAGATCAGCGACTCCATCCTCGACGCCCTTCTGGCCGAGGACCCGAAGAGCCGCGTCGCGGTGGAGACCCTGATCACGACCGGACTCGTGGTCGTGGCCGGCGAGGTCACCACGTCGGCGTACGTGGACATCCCCGGGATCGTCCGCAACCGGATCCTCGAGATCGGTTACGACTCGTCGCTGAAGGGCTTCGACGGCGCGTCCTGCGGCGTGCAGGTCGCCATCGGCAGCCAGTCGCCCGACATCGCGCAGGGCGTCAACACGGCGTACGAGACCCGCGCCGACGCCTCCGTCGACGCGCTCGACCTGCAGGGCGCCGGCGACCAGGGCCTGATGTTCGGCTACGCGTCGAACGAGACCCCCGAGCTGATGCCGCTGCCGATCACCATCGCGCACCGGCTGTCCGAGCGGCTGTCCGAGGTCCGCAAGGACGGCACGATGGCCTACCTGCGTCCCGACGGCAAGACCCAGGTCACGGTCGAGTACGACGGTGACAAGGCCGTCCGGGTCGACACCGTCGTGGTCTCCAGCCAGCACGCGGCCGACATCAGCCTCGACGAGATGCTGACCCCGGACGTGAAGAAGCACGTCGTCGACCCGATCCTCGAGCAGTTCGAGATCGACTCGTCGGACTACAAGCTGCTGGTCAACCCGACCGGCCGCTTCGAGATCGGCGGCCCGATGGGCGACGCCGGCCTGACCGGCCGCAAGATCATCATCGACACCTACGGCGGCATGGCCCGTCACGGTGGCGGCGCGTTCTCCGGCAAGGACCCGTCGAAGGTCGACCGCTCCGCGGCGTACGCGATGCGCTGGGTCGCCAAGCACATCGTCGCCGCCGGCCTGGCCGCGCGCGCCGAGTGCCAGGTCGCCTACGCGATCGGCAAGGCCGCCCCGGTCGGCTTCTACGTCGACACCTTCGGCACCGAGACCGTCGCCGTCGACAAGATCACCGACGCCGTCCTCGAGGTCTTCGACCTCCGCCCGGCCGCGATCATCCGCGACCTGGACCTGCTCCGCCCGATCTACACCCAGACCGCCGCCAACGGCCACTTCGGCCGCACCGGCGACGACTTCACCTGGGAGAAGCTCGACCGCGTCGACGCCCTCAAGGCCGCCGCCGCGAAGTAGCCCGTACGCCGATCGCCCGCACTCCCGAGCCGGGGGTGCGGGCGATTGTCGTTCCCGTTCCCGGTCCCGCGCCCCCGGTCCCGCGCCCGCGTGCTCGCGCTCCCGCGTGCTCCCGCTCCGCGCCCACGTGACTCCCGCACGCCGTTCCGCGCCCGCGTGCTCCCGCGCTCCTGCACCCCGCGCGCTGCGCGCACACCCCGCGCGCACCCCCCGCGCCCCGCGTGCACACCCCCCCCGCACGCGCCCGGCGCCTGCGCCCCGCGCGGAACTCCCTCGCGTCGCTCACTCTGCTCTCACCTGGCGCCGCCGCGGCCTCAGCCACATGCGACGTTCCCGGCGCTGGCCAGGCCTCCCGCACCACCATCCGGCGTACGGGCAACTGCCTCGTCCCCACCGCGTCGTCGTGTTGTCCACAGGCCTCCAGCAGGTTGTCGGGCGATCGGACTAGAGTTCCCGAGTGGCACCGAACGAGTCTCCTGAGCAGCTGACGCTGCTGCGTGAGACCGTCCGGCGCTCGCGCACGAAGGCGCCCGCCGACATCACCGAGACCCTCCCGATCGCGCGGGTCGCGGTCGACGTCTCGCTGCCGCACCTGGATCGCCCGTTCGACTACCTCGTCCCCGACGACCTCGCGCAAGAGGCGCAGCCGGGGGCGCGGGTGAAGGTGCGGTTCGCCGGCAAGGACCTCGACGGGTTCGTCCTCGACCGGCTCGAGACCTCCGAGCACGACGGCAAGCTGGCGCGCATCCGCAAGGTCGTCTCACCCGAGCAGGTGCTGACCCCCGAGGTCGCCGACCTCTGCCGCGCGGTCGCCGACCGGTACGCCGGCGTACTGGCCGACGTCACCCGCCTCGCCGTACCGCCGAGACTCGCGAAGGTCGAGGCCGAAGCCCTCCGCTGCACTCAGCCGACCCGCCCGGTCGAATCCACCTCCACCTCAGAGTGGTCGCCGTACCCGCACGCCGAAGGGTTCCTCGACGCAGTACGCCGTACCGAAGCCCCCCGCGCGATCTGGACCGCCGTGCCCGGCGCCGACTGGGCGCTCGCGTTCGCCCAAGCCGCGGCGGTCTGCGCGTCGACCGGCCGCGGCGCGCTCCTGCTCGCCCCGGACGCCCGCGACCTCGAGCGCCTGGCCAAAGCCTGTACGACGGTGCTCGGCCCCGACGGTTTCGTCACGCTCTCAGCCGACCTCGGCCCGACCGCTCGCTACCGCGCCTTCATCTCCGCCCTCCGCGGCTGCACGCGCGTCGTCATCGGCACCCGCGCTGCCGCGTTCGCGCCGGTCACCGACCTCGGCCTCGTCGCGCTCTGGGACGACGGCGACGACTCGTACGCCGAGCCGCGCGCGCCGTACCCGCACGCCCGCGAAGTCCTCCTCCTCCGCGCCCACCGGCAGAACTGCGCGGCCCTGCTCGGCGGATTCGCCCGCTCCGCCGAAACCGCCGCCCTGCTCGAAACCGGCTGGGCCAACGAACTGATCGCCGACCGCGCGGTCACCCGCGCCGCCGCGCCCAGCGTCCACATCGCGGGGGAGTCGGACCGCGACCTCGCCCGCGACCCCGGCGCGCGCGCCGCGCGGCTGCCGCACCAGGCGTTCGAGGTCGCGCGCGAAGGCCTCAAGACCGGCCCGGTTCTCGTGCAGGTCCCGCGCGCCGGGTATCTGCCGAGCCTGGTGTGCCAGACCTGCCGGACGCCGTCACGCTGTACGACGTGCGGCGGTTCGCTTCGGCGTACGGGCTCGTCCGGCCCGGCGAGCTGCACCGTCTGCGGTCGCCCGGCAGCCGACCACCGTTGCCCCGAGTGCGGCGACACGAGGATGCGCGCGGCCGTGGTCGGCGCCCGCCGTACGGCGGAGGAACTGGGCCGAGCGTTCCCAGGGGTAGTCGTCCGCACGTCGGGCGGCGACCACATGCTCGACGAGATCCCGGACGACCCCGCGCTGATCGTCACGACCCCAGGCGCCGAACCCATCGCCGAGAAAGGCTACTCAGCAGCCCTTCTCCTTGACACCTGGCTGCTGCTCGCCCGCCCCGACCTCCGCGCGCCCGAGGAGGCCGTACGCCGCTGGTTCAACGCGGCCGCGATGGTCCGCCCGGCCCGCGAGGGCGGCAAGGTGATCATGGTCGGCGAACCCTCGGCCATGCCGCTCCAAGCCGTAGTCCGCTGGAGCCCCGAGGGCTACGCAACCCGAGAACTCGACGAACGCCGCACCGCCCGCTTGGCGCCGGCCGCCAAGCTCGCCGAACTAGTCGGCTCCTCCGACGCCGTCGCCGACATGGTCGCGCGCGTCCGCGACCTCGTCGATCCGACAGCGGGCCTCGAAGTCCTCGGCCCGGTCGACGTAGACGAGGAGACGGTCCGAGCCGTCGTCCGCACGCCGCGCGCCTACGGCCTGGCGCGAGTGTTGAAGGAAGCCCTCGCGGCGCGTGGCACGAAGAAGCTGCCCGGCCCACTGCGAGTACAGGTAGACCCAGCAACGTTCGGCTGATCGCGCCTCGATCCGCCGCGCCCCGGCAATCTGCGGTTGACCGCCCCCGTCCCGCGCGACGACCGCGGGGTCCAACAGGGTTCTGTTGACGCCGGCTTCAGCGGAGGCGGTTTGGGCTCAAGCGGATTCCGACAGCTGGCTGGTCCCCGACGCGCTCAGCAGGTGATTGCCCAGCGCCGTCCGGAAGTAGAGCACCGTCCGACCATCGCGACGCGAGTCGACAACACCGGCGTTGCGCAGAATCCCCAGATGCACGCTCAGCGTCGGCGCCGACACATCCAGGGCGTGCGCGAGATGCGTCGTCGACATCGGCAGATCCAGGTGGCTCACGATCGCAGCCCGCGTCCGCCCGACCAGCTCCGCGAGCGGCGAACCGGTCGTCTCCTGCTGGCTCGCCCACAACCGCCCGAGCCCACGCGGCGGATAGGTGATCGTCGGCACGTGCGGCGCACCCGTCACCGGCAACGCCGCCGGCCACGTGAACACGCACGGCACCAGCAGCACACCCTGCCCAGCCGTCGGCACCCCGTCCGGACACACGAACGGCCGGTCGATCTCGATCCGATCGCCGCTGAGCCGCACCGACGGATGCAGATTCCGGAACAACCGATCCAACCCACCCGCCGCCAGCTCATCGAGCCGGAACGCGAGATCCTCCTGCAGCAACGCCCGCATTCGCCGCCAGTCCGGCTCGACCGCGCGCTGCCAGTACGTCCGCAACGCCCCGGTGATCCGAGAGAGCGCTTCCCCCGGATCAGCGATCAGCCCCGGCAGCAACGGGTTCGGGTTCCCCTGATGTACCCGACTCAGCTCGTCGACCACCAGCTCGTACGGCGTCGCCTCGATCGCCGCCAGCCCCGCCTCGAAGCCGGTCGACCGCCGCGGCGGCGCCGGCGTCATGAAGTCCGCGATGTACCCAACCCGCGGAATCAGCGCCTGCAACAACCGCAAAGCCTCCGCGACCTCGTCCCCGCCTTCCGAGCCGCGCGCGCCCTCACCCAGTAGCGGGCGCACCTTGCGCAGCCACGGGCCGTGCACGCTGCCGGGCGAACTGTTGCTCAGGGCCCGCACGCTCGTGACCGTCTCCCAGACCGGCGAGAACGCGAACCTAATTCGGCTGACATCGTCGGCGTTGAGCCTGATGCTGATCACGTGAACGACTGTAACGACGCCCGGGCGCCCGCGCGAGGATTAGTGCAGAAACTAATGTTCGACACCGCCGCCCACTGACCTGAGGCTGGATTCATGACATCGATCGGCGCCCCCAGGGAGCGCTCTCCGCTGCCCCGCGCGTTCTGGGCGCTCTGGGTCTGCCAGTTGGTCAATCGCCTCGGCAGCTTCGTCCAACCGTTCCTCGTGCTCTACCTGACCCAGGACCGCCACCTGTCCGCCGGTACGGCGGGCGCCGTCGCCGCGGCGGTCGGCGCGGGCTCGGTCGTCTCGCAGCTCGTCGGCGGCTGGCTGTCCGACCGGATCGGCCGCCGCCGGACCATGCTGATCGGCTTCGTCGGTACCGCGGCCGCGCTGATCCTGCTCGGCTCGGCCCGTTCCCTCGCGATGATCGCGGTCGCCGCGTTCGTGGTCGGTCTGATGGGCGACCTGTTCCGCCCGGCGGTCCAGGCGACGGTTGCCGATCTGCTCCAGCCGAGAGAGCGCGTTCGCGCCTACGGGCTGCTGTTCTGGGCGATCAACCTCGGCTTCTCGGTCTCCACGGTCAGCGCCGGCGTGCTGGCGAGCATCGGTTACAACCTGTTGTTCTGGATCAACGCCAGTACGTCGATCGTCGCCGCGCTCGTTATATGGCGGATGGTCCCCGAGACCAGGCCGGTGCTCGACGAAGGCACGTCACGCCGCGCGCTGCTGCCCGTCGTACTGCGAGACACGACGTTCTTGCTGATGGTCCTGCTCCAGATCGGCTACGCAACGATCTACTTCCAGGGCTACTCGACGCTCCCGCTCGCGATGGCCGCCGACGGGCTGCCGAGTTCGACGTACGGGCTGGTGATCGCGCTGAACGGCGTCGTGATCGTCGTCGTCCAGCCGTTCGTCAACCGGCGCCTCGCCGCCCTCGACCGCCCGAAGCTCCTGACCAGCTCGATGCTGATCGTCGGACTCGGCTTCGGCGTCGGCGCGGCCGTCGACAGCTGGTGGGGTTATGGGCTGTCGGTCGTCGTCTGGACCATCGGCGAGATCGGCTTCGCCGCCGTTATAGGCGCGGTCTTCGCGGACCTCGCCCCGGTTGACCTACGCGGCGGGTACATGGGCTTGGCCGGCAGCATGTCCTTCGGCCTCGGCAGCGTGATCGGCCCACTCCTGGGCACGAACACCCTGGAACACGCAGGCGCGACCACGGTCTGGCTCGGCTGCGCCGCGCTGGGAGTAGTCCTCTTCCTGGGCCAACTGGCCCTGGCCCCAGCCCTCCACGCCCGAGCCGCCGCCAACGCGACCACGCAGGACGCAGTACCAACACCCTGAGCACGGCGGAGCGCGATCGCTCGAGCGCGCTCCCGGCGTCCGCGACCCTCGCGTCCGCGCCCCCGCGCTCGCGCTCTCCGCGCCCGCGTCTCCGCGCCCGCGTCTCCGCGTCCCCGCCCCCGCGCCCGCGTCCCCGCCCCCGCGTCCCCGCGTCCCCGCGTCCCCGCCCCCGCGCCCGCGTCCCCGCCCCCGCGCCCGCGTCCCCGCGTCCCCGCGTCCGCCCTCGCCGCGCCCGCGCCCCGCGCCCCGCCCCGCGCCCCCCGCGCCCGCGCCCCCGTCCGCGTCCCCGCGCCCGCGCGGAGGGGGAGTAGTAGTAGTGAGCCCTTCGTCGGGGAACCTGTAGCGAGGTGCGGTCGAGGTCCGAGCGGACCTCGGACAGGAGAGGAACGATGAGCGGCGACCAGGAGCCGGACCGGGACGAGTCGACGGACCAGGACAAGGACGACGGCGCGAACACGGGGTTGGCGACCGGGATCGCGGTGGGAGTGGCACTCGGTGCCGGGTTCGGCCTGCTGCTCGACAACCTCGCCCTCGGGATGGGGGTCGGCATTGCGCTGGGCGTCGCCATCGGTGCTGGTACGTCGGCGAAGGCCCGCAAGAAGAACGCTGAGGACCAGGGCCCTCCGGACTAGCCGAGCCTGCCGAACCGCGCTGGGAGTCGTGCTCTTCCTGCGCCAACCAACCCCGCCCCACCACTCAGGCCCGAGCGCCGCCACCGCAGTCGGCCTTGTCTCCGAAACATAACCGCGCACAGCAGACCCAGCAGGGGAGATGGCGGATGGTCGCCGTCTTCGGTCGTTTAGGGTTGCGGGCATGACGGAGCGGACGATCGACGTGGTGGTCTTCGATATCGGTGGGGTTTTGCTGGACTGGAACCCGAACTACCTGTACGCCGAGCTGATCCCCGACGAGGCGCAGCGGCAGCACTTCCTCACCAACATCACCACCCCGGACTGGAACATGCAGCAGGACGCCGGCCGGCCGTGGGCCGAGGCCGTCGAGGAGCTCAGCGCGCTGCACCCGGAGCACGCCGAGTGGATCGCGGCGTACGACACGGGCTGGCTGAAGATGGTGAAGGGGCTGCTGAACGACACGGTCGACGTCCTCACCGAGCTCCAGGCGCTCGGCGTACCGACGTACGCGCTGACCAACTTCTCCGGTGAGAAGTGGGCCGTCGCCAAGCAGACGTTCCCGATCCTCGACAGCTTCGCCGGCGAGATCGTCTCCGGTCACGAGCAGGTCGTGAAGCCCGACGAGAAGATCTACCGCCTCCTCGTCGACCGCTTCGCACTCGACGCGTCCCGCACGTTCTTCACCGACGACGTCCAGCGCAACATCGACGGCGCCCGCGCCGCGGGCCTGGATGCCGAACGGTTCACCTCGGCCGCGGACCTTCGCGCCCAGCTCCGCGCCCGGGGGATCCCGCTCGAGGCCTAGGTAGTACCGGTAGCCAACGCTTCGGTGTACTTCGTACCGCCGCCCAGGTGGGCCGCCTCCACGATCAGCGTGTTGTCCTGGCAGGTCGGCGCGGTGATCGCGGAGTCGGGGGGAGTGGTGTAGATGACCTGCGGGCGCGCGACTCCAGGCTGCCAGCGCTGGACCTGGTAGGTCTCGGCGCCGTTGGTCGTCGTACGGACCTCCCAGTGGATCCAGTTGCCGCAGGCGACGATCGTGTCGGTGACGATCGAGCCGAGTGAGCGCGCGGCGCCTCCGGGAGCGTCGCGGACGTAGGCGCGGCTCTGGTACTGATCGGGGTCGTCGGCACCGATCTCCGACCAGACGGTTGCGCCGCGCAACGTTGCCCCGCTCCACTGAATGCAGTTGCGACTGGCAACGACCGGCGTCGCGGCGCCACCGGCGAGCGGCGCGGTGAACAGCCGCTTGCAGCGCTGCGGACTCTGCGGCGCGGTGATCGCGCTGTACGTGACCGAGTCCGCCGACACGACCGGGTCCGCGATGTACCCCGGGTCCGCCACGCACGTCACCGTCCGCGCGACCAGCGTGTCCAGTGACGCGACGATCAGGCACGACCGCTTCCGGGCGTCCGTGCTGCTGTACGCGAACGTGCCGTCGTACGCGCCGATCTCGGGCTCGGAGATCCGGGGGAGCGCTTTCTGCTGCGCGAGGTCCGTCTTCGCGCCGGTGCTGAGGTCGTAGCGGTACACCCGGATCTCCGGGTTCGGTCCGTCGGAGCGGATGTCCTCGATCAGCGCCCAGCGGTCGTCGATCACCACCGGCGACTGCGCGACGAAACCGGCCGGCGGAGCGTGCCGTACGACGACCTTCCGGTTCGCCCGATCGGTCACCGTCGTGGTGCCGGCCTCGTCGCTGCCGCGCGTGACCAGGTACTTCCGCTGCTGCGTGACGATGTGCTGACCGTCGACCGGCTGGCGCAGGATCTTCGTCCAGGTCGGTTTGCCGGACGGCGTACCCGGCGAGGAGGTCGGCGGGCCCGACGGCGGCCGGCTCGGGGTGTCGCGCGGCGGCGTGCTGCTCGGCGTACCGGAGGACGGGACCGGGGAAGGCGAGGGAGCGCTCTCCGGCGATCCCGAGCACCCGGCCGCCAGCAGGGCGACCGCGGTGATCGGGATCAGCAGGTGCCGCCCGCGGCGATCAGTGTTCACAGCCCGATGTTCTTGAACGAGTTCGCCAGCGTCGCGTTGAACATCGCGGTGGCCGGGATGTTGCGCGGTCCGTCGGTGACGTTGCCGCGGCTGTTGAAGCGGCGCTCGTTGAACACCTCGTAGATGCCGATCGTCTTGGCCTTCATGTCGTAGCCGCGGCCGACCTGGTAGTGCCCGCTGTGGTTGAAGGCGAGGTACGGGAAGTACCGCTTCAGCAGCTGCACGTGCTCGATCACCGGCGCCGGAGCGCCGTCGCCGAGGTGGTTCTGGTGCACCTGCAGGAACTTCGCGGGCGTCCAGTGGCTCACGTTCTGCACGATGTAGGTTCCGGCGGCAAGGTCCCAGTTGGTCTTCAGGTTGGTCTGCTTGACCATCGCCGAGATCGCCGTCCCGGAGGTCGTCGCGCCGAGGTCCTTGGCCCAGGACGCCTGGGTGTCCTTCTGCTTGTCGTCGGCCCAGTCGATCGACTGGAAGGTCGCCGGACCACACCAGTACCCCTTGTCCTGCGAGGTCTGGAAGCCCTTCATGATGTAGTTCGAGGTCGGCTTCGGCTTCGACACGGTCGGCGGCTTCAGCGGCGGCGGCGTCGGCTTGGTCGACGGATCTCCAGGCTTCGGTACGACGGTCTGCCCGCCGCTCGGCTCACCGGCCGCCGGTACGCCGGTCCGCGTGGCATCGTCCGTCGCCGGCGCGCTCGTCGTCCCGGACCCGGGTGCCGTCGTCACACCGGACCCGGGTGCCGTCGTCACACCGGACCCCGGCGCCGTCGTCGTACCGGACCCCGGCGCCGTCGACTCCCCGGAACCAGGAGCCGGCGGATTCCCCTCGGCGTCCAGCTCACGCAGCGCCCGCGCCTTGTCCCGCCCGTCCCACGCCGCCTGCATCTCCTCCAGCTCGGCGTTGGTCCGCTCGCCCTTGGTCATCTCGGCCCGCTCGGCCACGAACGCCGCCGGGCTCAACGCGCCGGTCGCGATGTCCTGCTCGGCCGACACCCCGGCCCGCAGGTCGTCGCGCGCGACGTCCGGCTCGGCGATCGTCGAACTGATCTCGGCACCGGTCGGGATCTTGTCCACGAACCCGAGCCCGAGGCAGTAGTTCTCGGTCTCGAGCTTGAAGCAGCGCATCACCTGCTTGGACTGCTCCGCCGCGGTCTCCCGCAGCGTCAGGTTGCTCGGCGAGGTCGACGCCACCTGACCCGCCAGCTCGCTCCAGCTCCGCGCAGCGGGCAACTCGTCGGTGGGCTCGTCGTCGGTAGGCGGTACGGCGGTCGGCGGAACCGACGGCTCGGCCGGAGTCGAGTCGTCCGACGGCTCGACCCGGTCCGAGACCTCGCTCGGAGGCGCGGCCGTCGGCAAGGTCTCGGTAGGCCAGCTCGTCGGCGCGGCACCGTCCCTGGGCACGAACTCGTAGGCCCGGGCCAGAGGTGCCTGCGAGAGCAGCACCCCCAGGGTGATCAGTGCGGCAGCCCCCCGTGTCGCTGTGCGCATTGTTAACTCCCGTTGGGCGTGTGGCTTGTGTGACTGTAGGTACGCCTGAGAACACACTACGTGCTGAAGGCAACAACTGGGAGTGGCCCCCACGAATTACAACCGTGTGATCGCTCGGCGCCCCTCGTGCCGGACCGCCGCAGCCCGCCGTACGGGCCCCACTAGACTTAGTTGGTCCTGCGCTGCGAAGGAGTCTGTGTGTCGGTCCAACCCATCCGCCTGTTCGGCGACCCCGTGCTGCTGACCAAGGCGGACCCGGTCGTCGACTTCGACGCCGAACTGCGCCGCCTGGTCGCCGACCTCACCGACACGATGCAGGCCGCGCCGGGCAGCGGCCTGGCCGCGCCGCAGATCGGCGTCGGGCTGCGGGTCTTCACGTACAACGTCGACGGCGAGGTCGGGCACCTGGTCAACCCGGAGCTCACGCTCGGCGCCGAGGAGCAGTTCGGCCCGGAGGGCTGCCTGTCGATCCCCGGCCTGACCTTCGACTGCCGCCGCGCGGAACACGTGATCGCCCGCGGCTTCAACATGTACGGCGACCCGGTGCTGATCGAGGGCGACGACCTGCTCTCGCGCTGCATCCAGCACGAGACCGACCACCTGGACGGCGTCCTGTTCGTCGACCGGCTGGACCGCGAGACCCGCAAGGCCGCGATGAAGGCGATCCGCGAGGCCGAGTGGTCGGGTCTGTCCGGCCCGCCGCAGATCAAGGTGTCACCGCACTCGATGAACGGATTCGGCCTGTGAGACTCGTCTTCGCCGGCACCCCCGAGGTGTCCGTCACCGCGCTCGAGGCGATCGTTGCCAGCGGCCATGAACTCGTTGCCGTCGTCACCCGTCCCGACGCCCCCGCGGGCCGCGGCCGCAAACTCGTGGCCTCGCCCGTCGCCCAGTACGCCGAACAGCTCGGCGGCGTCGAGATCCTCAAGCCGGTCAAGCCGAGCGACCCCGACTTCCTTGCCCGGCTCAAGGAGATCGCGCCCGATTGTTGCCCGGTTGTCGCGTACGGCGGTTTGTTGCCGCAGGCAGCGCTCGACATCCCGCAGCACGGCTGGATCAACCTGCACTTCTCGGTGCTGCCCGCGTGGCGTGGCGCGGCGCCGGTGCAGCACTCGATCATCTCCGGCGACGACGTCACCGGTGCGAGCACGTTTCGGATCGTCAAGGCGCTCGACGCGGGTCCCGTGTTCGGCGTACTGACCGAGCCGATCGGCGCTAAGGACACGTCGGGCGACCTGCTCACGCGGTTGTCCGTGTCCGGCGCGAAGCTGCTCGTCGACACCCTCGACGGCATCGAGGCCGGCGTACTGCAGGCCGTCGAGCAGCCGGCCGACGGCGTCACGATCGCGCCGAAGCTGACCGTCGAGGACGCCGAGATCAACCTGAAGCACCCGGCCCAGCAGATCGATCGCCTGGTCCGCGGCTGCAACCCGGCGCCCGGCGCGTGGACGACGTTCCGCGGCGAGCGGCTCAAGGTGCTGGCCGTAGCGCTGACCGACGAAGAGCTGCCGCCGGGTGCCGTCAACGCAACGAAGTCGTCCGTCAAGGTCGGCACGGGCAGCAAGGCGATCGAGCTGGTCACCGTCCAGCCGCAGGGCAAGAAACCGATGGCCGGGGCCGACTGGGCCCGCGGCGTACGCATCACCGCAGACGATCAGTTGGGTTCCGAGTGAGCGACCGCAGTCCCCGTAACCGCGCCCCGCAACGGCGTCCCGACAAGGTCCGTCAGGTCGCGTACCGGGTGATCCGGCAGGTGAACGGCGAGGACGGCTACGCCAACCTCACGCTCAACAAGGCGCTGCGCGACCAGCGCCTCGGCGGCCGCGACGCCGCGTTCTGCACCGAGCTCGTGCACGGCACGCTGCGCTGGCAGGGCACGTACGACGCGTTCCTGGCCCGCAGTGTGTCGCGCCCACTGGCCGACCTCGATCCGGAGCTGCTCGACCTGCTCCGGCTCGGCGCTCACCAGTTGCTGCGGATGCGTGTCGACTCGTACGCCGCGGTGAACGAGATGGTCACGCTGACCCGGTCCGAGGTCGGCCAGAGTCGCAGCGGTCTGGTCAACGCGGTACTCCGCAAGATCAGTCAGCGGAACCTCGACCAGTGGATCGCCACGGTCGCGCCGAAGCCCGAGGAGGATCGGCTCGGTTACCTGTCGATCGCCAAGGCTCACCCGCGCTGGGTGATCGAGGCGTTTGCGGAGGTGCTCGGGGACAGCGAGGTCGAGGACCTGCTCGACGCCGACAACGAACCCCCGAAGGTCACGCTCGTCGCCCGCCCCGGCCTGTCCGACGTCGACGAACTCATCGAGGCCGGCGCCAGCCGAGCCCGCTGGTCGCCGTACGCCGCTGTGCTGCAAGGCGGCGGCGACCCCGGCCGGATCCAGGCCGTGGCGACCGGTCGTGCCGGCGTCCAGGACGAGGGCTCGCAGCTCGTCGCGACCGCGCTGGCCACCGCGAAGGTCGACGGCAAGGACGCCCGCTGGCTCGACCTCTGCGCAGGCCCGGGCGGCAAGTCCGCCCTGCTCGCGGCGATCGCCAACCAGGGCGAGGCCGTCCTGACGGCAGTCGAGCCGCTCGAGCACCGCGCCGAGCTCGTCCGCTCGAACCTGCGCGCGATCCCCGGCGAGCACCAGGTGATCGTCGGCGACGGCACCAAGCCGACCTGGCCGTCCGGCTGGTACGACCGCGTCCTCGCCGACGTCCCGTGCACAGGTCTCGGCGCGCTCAGGCGTCGACCGGAGGCCCGCTGGCGCCGTACGCCGGAAGACGTGGCCGAGCTGCGCCCGCTGCAGGAAGCACTGCTCGCCTCGGCGATCACATCGGTGCGGCCGGGCGGAGTCGTCGCGTACGTGACGTGCTCGCCGCATCCGGGGGAGACGCGCGAGGTCGTCGACGCCGTGCTGGCGAGCCGGCCGGACGCCGTACTGGAGGACGCGCGGACGCTGTTCCCCGGCGTACCGTCGCTCGGGGACGGCCCGGATGTGCAGCTGTGGCCGCACCTGCACGGCACCGACGCGATGTACCTGGCGCTGATCCGCAGGTCCTGATCCCTGGACCGGTGTCAGGGGCATTGCGCCGTACGGTCATGATGGAGGGGTGACAACGACCGACACCCGCCCCGTCCGCAGCGCCCAGCAGTACCAGATCCTCGGGCTCGCTGCGTCCTTCGGGATCGGGATACTGGTCGCGCTGCAGTCCCGCGTGAACGGCGAGCTCGGGCACCGGCTCGCCGACGGCGTGGCCGCCGCACTGATCTCGTTCGGGACCGGGTTGGTCATCCTGCTGCTCGCGACCGCGCTGGTCCCGCGGATCCGTCAGTCGCTCGCGACCGTCTGGCACACGATCCGTACGCCGTCGGAAGGCGCCGGTGGTCCGCTGCGCTGGTGGCAGTGCATCGGCGGCCTGGCGGGCGCGTTCCTGGTGGCGACGCAGTCGATCACGGTCGCGACGATCGGTGTCGCCGTCTTCACCGTCGCGGTCGTCGGCGGCCAGGCGGTCAGCAGCCTCGTCGTCGACCGCCTCGGTTTCGGCCCCGCCGGTCCGCAGCCGTTCACGACGCTCCGGGTGGTCGGCGCGGTCGTCGCGCTGATCGCCGTCGTACTGGCCGTGTCGGACCGCCTCAGTCACCCGTCGGGTCTGCTCCTCGCCATCCTCCCGGCGCTGGGCGGAATCGGCACCGCGGTTCAGCAGGGCATCAACGGCCGAGTCGCCCGCGCAGCATCCGGCGACTCGTACGGCGCGGTCGCGGCGGGCGTCATCAACTTCCTCGTCGGCACCAGCGCCCTGCTGGTCGTCTTCCTCGTCGACCTGGCACTGCGCGGCGCACCGAGCTCCCTGCCGACCGACCCTTGGCTGTACGTCGGCGGCGCCTGCGGCGTCGTCTTCATCAGCTCCGCCGCCGCGGTCGTCCGCATCGTCGGCGTCTTCGTCCTGGGCCTCGGCACCATCGCCGGCCAACTCATCGCCAGCCTGTTCCTCGACCTGTTCGCTCCCGCAGCCGGCACCGAGGTCACCTTCCCAGTCGTAGCCGGCACCCTGCTCGCCCTGGCCGCCGTGGTGGTCGCCGCGCTCCCCAACCTCCGTCGAGCCTGAGCACAGAGAAGTACAAAGAACAGAGAAGTACAAAGAACAGAGAAGTACAAAGAACAGAGAAGTACAAAGAACAGAGAAGTACAAAGAACAGAGAAGTACAAAGAACAGAGAAGTACAAAGAACAGAGAAGTACAAAGAACAGAGTCTCTGGTTGCTGCTGCTTTTGAGGCTGAGGGAGGCCTGTGGTGGCCGTGCCGACCGTCAGCGGAGCGCGTGCCTTCGGTAGCCAGGGTTTGGTGGACCGAACTCCAAACTGTTCTCGTCGAGCGCGTTGCTGATCGTCAGCCGTTCGTCGTCGAAGACGAAACTGACCGCGACCATGCCGTCGGCGACGTCCCCGCCGGCCCACTCGAGCAATTCCACGACCGTCAGTCGCCGACCTTCGAGTGCTGACAGTTCGGGCACGGCGTCACGTTGCCACCCGAGATGAAAGGTGTGGACCTCCGGATCGCCATCGTCGCCGACCGACCAGGTCGCGTGACCGACGGGGTCGATGGTTTTCCAGGTGACGGACAGGTCGTTGAATTTCTGGTGGCTGACTTCCACTTGCTCGCCGCCGAAGTCCAGCAGGACCGGGGCATCGGCGAACCACTCGTCGGTATCGCGGTCCCAGGCCAGCCAGGCGTGGTCGAGGCGACGTCCGGCCAGTGAGCCGAGTTTCCCACCGTGTGCGGCCGCGATCTCGCGTCGGCCGCTGAGCCAGCGCGGCTGGTAGCCCTCGATGGCGAAGTAGGACACCGATCAATCATCCCACCGGAGCCGAGGGTGCGTTTCAGGCGTAACCACGGCTCGAAATAGCACCGCGCCTGCCGCCGGGCAGAGGGCTCAGAATCGCTGGAACGGGCGTAGCTCGATCTTTCGGTCGCAGGCTTTTGACGCCTCGGTGGCTAGCTTGCGGGCCGTCTCCAAGTCGGGGACGTCCCACACCCAGACGCCGGCCAGGTACTCCTTCGACTCCACGAAGGGCCCGTCGGTGAAGACCGGCTGCTCGCCGCGGTTGTCGATGACCGCGGCGTCGTCGGTGTCCGCGAGCCCGCCCGCGAACACCCAGTAGCCATCGGCGATCAGTCGCTCGTTGAACTCGCTGATGACGGGCTCCCGGTCCGTGCTGCCGGGGTTGCTCTTGTCGTCGATCACCGAAACCATGAACTGCATCTGAAGATCATCTCCTGCCGAGAGCGGTGGTCGGATCGGGTCAGCTCGGAACGTCGTCGTCCAGTGCCGTGCGGAGGTCGGCCAGCCACTCGTCGGCCAGGTGGCGGCCGTTGGGGAACTCGTCGGCCTTGTTCCAGCGCCAGGTGGTGACCATGGCGAGGACGAGCAGGCGGCAGGCGCGGAGCACGACCTCGTCGATGCCTGGGTAGTGGGCGCTGACCTTGTCCGGAGCATGGGCGAGGTCGAACTCGACAGGCCCGCGGCAGCAGGTTTCGAGGTCGATGAACACCGGCCCGGACGCCGTGTTCAGGAGGTTGCCCGGGTGGGGCTCGCCGTGCAGGAGTTGCTCGGCGGGACCGCGTTCTTCGATCGCCGCAGTCAAACGCCGCAAGGTGTTGCTGAGCAGCTCCCGGTCGGCGTCGACGAGCTCCGGGGTAAGATCGCGGTCGGCCAGGAGTCGCTGAGCGTCCTCGACGCGATCCGTGAAGTGCGGCGTCGGGAAGTCGACCTTGCGCATCCCGGCGTGCAGTTGCTCGAGAGCTTCGGCGTACGACGACGGCGACATCGTGCCGACCGGCGCGTAGTACCTCCACAGCGTCACCGTGAAGCCGTCGCGCTCGAAGACCCGCGGCTCCACGAGCGCGGCCACCGGACTGTCCACCGCCGCGAGGCTCTGCGCGAGGTCGACCTCGAACTGCGCGATCTGGTCGGCGACCGGCGCGACCCGAGCCAGTACGTCGCAGGGCAGCAGCCGCAGCGTGAGCTTGTTCGAGTTGTGCAGCTCGATCGTCTCGTCGACCGGCAGCCCGAGCGAGGTCGCGATCGCCGTGGCGGCGGTCACCGCGGGTTCAGTCGGCCGCATGAAGCCCCTCTCCAGGAATCGGTGGCAGCCCCGATCCTGGCAGAGGTTCTCCGGACAGGCTCAGGAATTTCGGATCAGCCGCGTGTACCCGCCGTACGCACGACGCCCCGCGAGCTTCCACAGCACCCGAACCGGCGGCGGCAGTTCGCCCAGGAACTCCCGCTGCTCAGCGGGCGAGGCGTCCTCGAGGATCGCGCCCAGGAACAGCAGCCGTTTGCGCTTGTCCTGAATGGATTTCCCGCCGCGCTCGCCGACCTTGGCCCACTCCTCGACGCTCAGGTGCTCGGTGATCACGGGCAGGATCTCGGTCTCCTCCTCGCCCATGTGCTCGCGCAGGATTGCGGCCGCGTCGCGGACGGCGGCCGCCAGTTCCCGCCCCTCGACCAGGCTCGCGCTGCGGCCCCATTCCGGCGTCAGCTTCTCGACGCGGTCCAGCGCGGCGCCGAGCGCGGCGTGCTGTGCCTCCATCCGGTGCACGAGGTCGACGTGCAGCGTCGCGCGCTCCAGCAGCAACGGCCAGATCAGGTCGTCCTCGGCCTCGTGATGGTGGTGCAGCGCGCCGACGATGTCGGTCAGATGCTCGGCCAGTACGGCGGCGCGCTCGGTGTCACCCGCGCGCACCCCTTCGATCAGCCCCGGCAGCAGGTCGAACTCCCGCCGGAACACCCGGTGCACCACGACCATCGCGTGCGTGTCGGGTTTCGTGCCTGTACTCATCGTGTCGCCCCCTGTGCGTGAAGCCGGCGACCGCCCTCCCCGGGGCCGCCGATTCACATCACGGTACCGGCGCAACCTCTGGCTGTAGAGGCTTTTTCGGCTTCCTGCCCGAACGGACCGGACGCCGTACGACGCCCTGTGACACCGCGACTCCGGTGAGCACCACGAGCGCGCCGACCGGCTGGTACCAGGTCAGGTGCTCGTCGAGAACCAGGACACCGACCGCGATCGCGAAGATCGGCATCAGGTAGGTCACCATCGACGACATGCTGGCGCCGATCAGCCGGATGTTGCGCATGCTCAGCACGAACGCGATCCCGCTGCCCAGCCCGCCGAGCGCGAGCACGCTGCCGATCACCTCCGGCGACAGCGTCCACGGCATCGGCGGTGCCGCGCCGGTGACGATCGGCGCGACGATCGCCAGCTGGATCGTTGCGCACAGCAACAAGCTGGCGGACAGTGCGGTCCCCGAAACGGTGCTCCCGGCCACGAATCGCTTCTGGTACGGGACGGCGAGCCCGTAACAGACGGCCGCCGCCATGCAGAGCAGCTGGCCGGTCAGGTCGGCGCCGCCCTCCATGTTCCAGGCGCCGAGCACGACGAGCATTCCGAGGAACCCGATCAGCAGACCGGCCACCCGCTGCGCGGTGAACTTCTCCGTGCGGAACACCAGTACGGCGACCGGGAGCACGACGAGCGGGGTGATGCCGTTCCAGATGCCGGCCAGCAGCGAGGGGACGCGCTGCTCGCCGTACCCGAACAGCGTCCACGGGAGCGCCGAACCGATCGCGCCGATGACGAAGGTGTGAGCCCACAGGCGCGGATCGCGGGGGAGCGCTTCCCGCTTGAACGCCAGGACCACCAGCAGGACTGCGGACCCGGCGATCACCCGGCCGAGCGCGAGGTACATCGGGTGCAGCTCGCGCACGCCGACCGAGATGAACAGGAAGCTGCAGCCCCAGATCGCGGCCAGCGTCAACATGGTGGGAAGCCAGGCCCGGACCGGCGGCTTGTCAGGAGTCGTCAAGGTGCTCACTCCTGACATCCTGCAGTACGCCGAGGACATTTTCCGCTTCTGGCCCGAAATTGGGCAGGATCTGACCCCGGGCTCAGCGGAACGCGTCGAGGTGGTCGCCCAGCCAGTCGGCGTACCCGCGGGCGGGCCGGCCGAGAACGCGCTCCACATCTCCACCGGCCGCCCGCTCAGCCTCCGTGGGGTGCCCGAGGATGTCGAGCGTGCTGTCCGCGACCTGCTCCGGCATGAACCGCAGGAAGCGCTCTCTCGCCTGCTCCCGCGTCAGCTCCACGAACCGCACCGGCTCGCCGAGCGCGGACGCGATCAGCGCCGTCTGCTCCCGTGGCGACACCGCCTCGGGCCCGGTCAGTTCCAGCGTCGTACCGGCGTACGAGGGCTCGCGCAACGCCACCGCGGCCACCTCCGCGATGTCCGCCGGATGAATCTGGGGGAGCGCGACCTCGCCGTACGGCGCCTCGACCGTCCGGTGCTCCTTCACCGACTGGCTCCACCCGAGCGTGTTGCTCTGAAAGCCGCCCGGCCGCAAGATGCTCCACTCCAGGCCCGACGCCTTGACCGCGTCCTCGACCCCGACCGGATGACGGCCGGTGCCGACACCTTGCGACGACACCAGCACGATCCGCCGTACGCCGGCCGCTCGAGCCTTCGCGATGACGCCTTCCGCGTCGGACCATCCGCCGGGCAGGAGAAGGAAAAGCGCATCCGCGCCCGTCAGGTCCAGGTCGGACAGATCCACCGCCTGATGCCGTACGCCGTTCGGCAGGTTCGCGGCCTTCCGCGACACCGCGGCTACCTCTTCGCCGGCCGTGGCCAGCGCGCGGACGAGCGAACGTCCGATGTTCCCGGTCGCTCCAGTCACCACAATCACGTCGTACTCCAGCTTCTGTAGGGGAAGTGGTGACGACGCTACTGTCCTCGTGATAGTAGGTACCTAGGAGAAAGTATTGGACGAAAGGGGATCTGGTGACCGACGTCACGCCCGAGCTCGCGTGCCCGATCGCGCCGGTGGTCGACATCGTGTTCAGCCGCTGGACCACGCCGATCCTGTGGGCGCTGAACGAGTACGGCCGCCAGCGATTCGTCGAACTGCAACGCCGGATCGACTCGATCACCCCGAAGGTCCTGACCCAGCGCCTACGCCAACTGGAACGCGACGGCCTGATCGCCCGCACCTACCACCGCGAGGTCCCGCCAAGAGTCGAGTACGAGATCACCCCCCTCGGCCTGACCCTGGCCCCCCTCTTCGCCACCCTCGCCGACTGGGCCAAAACCAACCTCCCCACCGTAGAAACCAACCGCACCACGTACGACGCCAGCCCCCGCCCCCGCCCCTGAGCTCTGCGCCCCCGCTCCCGCCCTCACCCCGCGCTCCGCCCGCACCCCACGCTCCGTCCTCACCACGTGCTCGCCCCGCGCGCCCGCCCTCACCCGGGCGCCCGCCCTCACCCCGCGCTTTCGCGCTCACCCCGCGCTCCCGCGCTCCCGCGCTCACCCCGCGCTCCCGCCACACCCTCCGCTCCGGCTTCACCTCCTCTTCCTTCTTTCCGGCCGCAGCGGCCCCAGCCCCCGCGACCCTCCCGGCCGCATCGCCGCCGACCGCATCCCTCGCGCACTTCCTCCGAGCAAGGAAGGATGGACCGCATGCCCGACTTCGACGTGGATGCGGTCCGCAAGCAGTTCCCCGCACTGACCGAAGGCGCCGCGCACTTCGACGGCCCCGGCGGCTCCCAAACCCCTCAAGCAGTGGCCGACGCAGTAGCGAGCACAATGACCTCCGCCCTCGCGAACCGCGGCCAGCTCACCCCCGCCGAACGCCGAGCCGACGGCATCGTCGCCGAGGCCCGCCAAGCAATGGCCGACCTGCTCGGCTCCGACCCGCAAGGCATCGTCTTCGGCCGCAGCATGACCCAGCTGACCTACGACTTCTCCCGCGCCCTCGCCAAGACCTGGTCGCCCGGCGACGAGGTGATCGTCACTCGCCTCGACCACGACGCCAACGTCCGTCCCTGGGTGCAGGCCGCCGAGGCCGTCGGCGCGACCGTCCGCTGGCTCGATTTCGACCCCGCGACGACCGAGCTCGACGACATCACCCCGCTGCTCTCGGATCGCACCAAGCTCGTCGCGGTCACCGCAGCCTCGAACCTGCTCGGCACCCGCCCCGACCTCGACGCGATCGCCGCCGCGGTCCGTACGACGAACGCCTACCTGTACGTCGACGGCGTACACCTCACCGCCCACTCACCGATCGACACCTCGTTCGCCGACTTCTACGCGTGTTCGCCGTACAAGTTCTTCGGCCCGCACTGCGGCGTCGTCTCGGCCTCGCCGGCGCTGCTCGAGACGATCCACCCGGACAAACTCCTCCCGTCCAGCAACGCCGTTCCGGAACGTTTCGAGCTCGGCACCCTGCCGTACGAACTGCTCGCCGGCACCACCGCCGCGATCGACTTCATCGCCGGTCTCGGGGGAGTCGGGGAGACCCGGAGAGAGCGGTTGCTGAGTTCTCTCGTGCAACTGGAGATCCACGAGGACGCGCTCCGCGCCGAGCTCGAGTACCGGCTGGCCGCGATCGACGCGATCACCTTGTACGGCAAGGCCCAACGCCGTACGCCGACGCTCCTGTTCAGCGTCGCCGGCTTCGAGCCGGTCGCGGTCTCCACCAAGCTCGCCGAGTACGGCGTGAACGCGCCGTCGGGATCGTTCTACGCGATCGAGACCTCCCGCCACCTGGGCCTCGGCGACACCGGCGCAACCAGGGTCGGGCTCGCGCCGTACACGAACCAGTCGGACGTCGACCGCCTGATGGAAGCGGTCGAGCGCCTGGTTTCCTGACGGCGCGGGGCGGGGAAGCCTCCTGACGACCTAAGGAGGCACCGCCCCATGCCGACCAAACCGCTCCTCATCGCTGCCCTCGCAGCCGCCCTTCTCGCCACCACCTTGACGTCCCCGGCCGACGCACGCACCGCCGCAGCTTCCGACCCGGCCCGCGCCGAGTTCCGCGGCCTGCTCGAGAACGTCACCGGCGCCACCGGCAAGCGCTACAACACCCGCGACGACGCCGGCCACGTGATGGACACCGCCAAGATCATCCAGGACGACACCGGCGGCTACCTGGCCGTCTCGCACCACCTGGCTCCCGACGGCCACTTCCGCGTCAACCTGGCCACGTCGACCGACCTGCTCAACTGGCACTGGGAACGTGAGCTCGCCGGAAGCAACACCGGCCCCGCGTCCCAGCCCACGATCGCGCAGGCCTCGAACGGCAGCTTCGTCCTCGCCTGGGAGCAGGAGAAACCAGGCGGCGGCGACAACCATCTCGCCTTCCGCTACTACGCCAACCGCGCCGACCTCCTGGCCGGCCGGGTCGGCCGCTCCTTCGACGCGCCCCGACGCCTTTCCTCCTGCGCCGAGGGAACGCCGAACATCTACAAGATCACGCTCTCCCCGGACATCGACCACTCCACGATCGAGCTCGGCGGCCACTACTGGTGGAACTGCGACCGCGACCGCCAGCAGCGCGGCGTCCTGACGAACTTCACGACCTGGTCGACCTCGGCGCAGCCGAACTTCGACAACGCCCTGCTGCACTGGGGAGTCGGCGGCAACATCGGCGACCGCGACCAGGTCGCGTTCCGCAACTTCAGCTTCGGCCTGATCGAGGGCCAGTTCACCAAGGGCGACTTCGGCTCCTGGCGGACCTTCGTCTACGACTACCAGACGGGCAACGCGGACCAGACGACGATCCGCACCGACGGCGGCAGTACGGCGTTCGCGAACCCCACGGTGAGCGCTCTCCGGGCACCGAACGGCGCTCCCGCGCTGGTCTTCACGCTGTTCGTTCCGAGCGAGGGTGCCGCCCCGGGAGAATCAGGAGAACTCGTCTACTACAAGACTTACTAAAGTCTGTGGGGTAAATTCGCGCAGGTGAACGAACCGACCCACGTCTTCGTCCAGCCCGCCCCGGCCGACGGGCTGGTCCAGGCCGTCCGCGACGGCCACCGCTGGACGGCTCCGCAGACCGAGGTCACCTGGTCCGAGACCCCCGGCGCCGGGGAGGTCGTCGTCGTCGCGGACGACGCGATCTCCCGCGTCGCGCTCCGCTGGGAGCGCGCTCTCCCGGAGCGCGCGCTCGTTCTCGGCGACGCCTGGGAGCGCTCGTACGGCGATCTCCAATGGCGCCATCTCCAGCCCGAGCGGCTGCTGCCCTGGTACTGGCTCGCCCACGACCAGCAGAACGGCGCGACCACCGGCATGGGCGTCGACGTCCACCCCGGCGCGTTCTGCTCGTGGACCGTCGACCGCACCGGCGTCACCCTCTGGCTCGACCTCCGCAACGGCGGCGGCCCGACCCAGCTGAACGGCCGCGCCCTCCGAGCGGCAGTCGTCCGCGAGTTCGCCGACGCCGGTACGCCGTGGAGGACGCTCGAGGCCGCGACCGAGGCGATGAGCGCACACCTGCCCGACCGGCCCGACATCGGCCCGGTCGTCGGCGCGAACAACTGGTACTACGCGTACGGCGAAGGCTTCGACGAGAAGGCCGTCCTCCAGGACGCGGCCACGATCGTCGAACTGGCCGACGGGCACCCGGTCAAACCGTTCAGCGTCGTCGACGACGGCTGGAACCCGGGCGGCAACGGCTCCGGCGGTCCCTGGGAGAGCGGGATCCCGGGGCTCTTCGACGACATGGCCGCGACCGCCGCCGCGGTCAAGCAGCTCGGCGCCCGGCCCGGCCTGTGGTTCCGCCCGTTGCTGTCCCGGGAGACCGGTCCTTGGGGCCACCCGCTCGGCGGCGAGGCGCCCGGGCGCGCGCTCGACCCGACGTACCCGGAAGTCCTCGACCTGGTCCGCGGCGACCTGCAGCGGTTCAAGTCGTGGGGCTTCGAGCTGGTGAAGCACGACTTCAGCACGTACGACGTGTTCGGCCGCTTCGGCCCCGCGATGGGTGCGCGGCTGACCGACGCCGGCTGGCAGTTCCACGACCCGACCCGGACCACCGCCGAGATCGTGCTCGACTTCTACCGCGAGATCCGCGCCGCCGGTGAGGACCTCGTGCTGATCGGCTGCAACACCGTGGGGCATCTCGCGGCCGGTCTGGTCGACGTACAGCGCAGTGGAGACGACACCTCCGGTCGCGAGTGGGAGCGGACCCGCAAGATGGGCGTCAACTCGCTAGCGTTCCGGCTGCCGCAGCACCGGCGCTTCTTCACCCTCGACGCCGACTGCGTCCCGTGCACGCCGCAGACGCCGTGGGAACTCAACGCGCGGTTCCTCGATCTCGTCGCCCGGTCGGGGAGCGCTCTCTTCGTCTCCGTCGATCCGGCCGCCCGGACAGCACAGACCGATCGGCAGCTGGGCGACGGTATACGGTTGGCGCTCAGTGGTGGTGAACAGATCGAACCGCTGGACTGGCTCGTGAACACGACGCCCAACACCTGGGGGACCGGCGCCGGCACCATCCACTACGACTGGTCGCTGCCGTGGGGCGCAGACCCGGCTTCCGGGTGAGGTGAGCGCGGTGCGAGGACAGGGGGAGTGGTGAGTACCGAGCAGCCACCGGCTGTGGTTCGCCGGGGGACGAATCTGGACCGTGTCGGAGGATTCAACGACAGCGTCGTCCTGGACGCGATCCGTCGCGCCGAGCAGCTCCTGAGCCGGGTCGAGCTCGCCGCCGCGACCGGCCTGTCCGGCCAGGCGATCTCCAACATCACCCGCCGCCTGCTCGACGCCGGGCTCGTTCGCGAGGCCGGCCGCCAGAAGAGCACCGGGCTGGGCAAACCGCGCACCCTGCTGGAGCTGGAACCCACCGGCCAGTACGCCGTCGGCGTCCACCTCGACCCCGCGGTGGTCACTGTCGTCGTACTGGACCTCACCGGTGAAGTCGTCGCCCGCCGCCGAGCCGAAACCGAGTTCATCGCCAACTCCGCGCTCGAGCCCGATGCTCTCATCGACGGCATCGCCGCGATGGTCGACGAAGCCGTCACCGAAGCCGGCGCACCCCGCGACCGCGTCGTCGGCCTCGGCATCGCCGCCCCGGGCCCGATCGACGTCGCCCGTGGCGCGGTCGTCGACCCACCGAATCTCACCGCCTGGCACCGAGTCCCCCTCCGTGACGCCCTCCGCGACCGCACCGGCCTTCCCGTCCTCCTCGACAAGGACGTCACCGCCGCCGCCTCCGCCGAGAAGTGGGCCGGTGGCCCCAACGGTCGCGGCAGCTTCGTCTTCTTCTACCTCGGCACGGGCGTCGGCGCCGGGCTGGTGATCGGCGACGAGGTCGTCCGCGGTACGTCGGGCAACGTCGGCGAGATCGGCCACGTGATCGTCGACCCCGACGGTCCACTCTGCTTCTGCGGCCGCCGCGGCTGCGTCGGCGAGACCAGCCAGCCCCGCTACCTCGTCCAGCAGGCCGTCGACGCCGAAGTGATTGCCCAAGGCATCGACCTCGAGGACCGCCACGCCGTCGACGTGGCCTTCGGTGACCTCTGCGCCCAGGCCACCGACGCACCGGGCGCGGCCCGCGAGATCGTCACCGCCCTGGCCGGCCGGATCGCGAAGGTCGTCGAGGACATCGCGAACCTGCTTGACCTGGAGCGAGTCGTCTTCGGCGGCCCGCACTGGGACCGCCTCGCCCCGTTCTTCGGCGACGCCGTCCGGGAAACGCTCGGAGAGCGCTTCCTGGTCCGTTCCGTGCATCCGTTCGACGTCGCCGGTACGGCGCTCGGCGCCGACGTCGGAGCGGTCGGCGCGGCCAGCCTGGTCCTCGACCACACCTTCTCCCCGAACCCGTCCGTCCTGCTGCTCGGACCCCCGCCGAGCGCTCCCTCCGGATCCCGTCCGGTGCCCGCCGTGAATACTGCCGGATGAGAGATCCGGTCCCGCTGAAAGGTGAAGTGTTGATGATCGACCCCGACGTGCTGGCCCGCGCCACCGAGGAGGTCCGCCAGGCCACCGGCGACCCGGTGATCGCGACGATGTTCCAGCAGTCGATGGCGCAGAACCTGCCGGCCGTGGCCGAACGGCTGCCCGACGGTACGACGTTCGTGCTGACCGGTGACATCCCGGCGATGTGGCTGCGCGACTCGGCCGCGCAGCTGCGCCCGTACCTGGTGCTGTGCGCCGACGACCCCGGCCTGCAGGACGTGCTGATCGGCGTACTGCACCGGCAGCTCGAGTACATCGCGCTCGACCCGTACGCGAACGCCTTCAACCGCGAGGCCAACGGCGCCGGTCACACCACCGACCTGACCGAGATGTCGCCGTGGGTGTGGGAGCGCAAGTACGAGATCGACTCGCTGTGCTTCCCGCTCGACCTGGCGTACAAGCTGTGGAAGATCACCGGTCGCGACGACGTGATCGACGAGCGGTTCCGGACCGCGGCGATCGCGACGCTGGACCTGTGGACCGTCGAGCTCGACCACGAGGCGAACTCGCCGTACCGCTTCGAGCGGCACGGCGAACCGGTCACCGACACGCTGGTCCGCGAGGGCCGGGGCCGCTGGACGCAGCCGACCGGCATGACGTGGAGCGCTTTCCGGCCGAGCGACGACGCGACCGAGCACGGGTTCAACGTGCCCGGCAACATGTTCGCCTCCGTCGTGCTCGGGTACGTCGAGGTGATCGCGACCGAGGTGCTCGGCGACCCGGCGCTCGGCGCCCGCGCCAAGGAGCTGCGGGTCGGCATCGACGAAGGCATCTCCCAGCACGGCACGGTCGACCACCCGACGTACGGGCGCGTCTACGCGTACGAGGTGGACGGCGCGGGGGAGCGGCTGCTGATGGACGACGCGAACATGCCGAGCCTGCTGTCCGCGCCGCTGAGTGGGTACGCCGCGATCGACGACCCGACGTACCTGGCAACGCGCAAGCTGCTGCTGAGCCCCGACAATCCGTACTACTACAGCGGCACGCACGCGTCCGGCATCGGCAGCCCGCACACCCCGCCGAACTACATCTGGCACATCGCGCTGGCGGTCCAGGGCATCACCGCGACGTCGGCCGAGGAGCGCGCGCAGATCCTCGAGACCCTGCGCGACACCACCGGCGGCACCGGGCAGATGCACGAGGGCTTCCACGTCGACGACCCCAACCAGTACACGCGTGAGTGGTTCTCCTGGGCCAACGCGATGTTCTGCGAGCTGGCCCTGGCCCACGCGGGCCGCCGGCTCTAACTGCGCTCGAACAGGTCGCGATCCCACCCCGCGACATCGAGGACGGCTCGGAGCAACACCGAGTCCCCGAGCCGTCCTCCAAGCACCTGCTCGAGCGGCCGCGTTCCCAGCCCAGGCTGATAAACGTCCAACGCCCGCCGCCGACGCTCCTCCGCCTCACCGCCGGCCCGCACCTCTTCCAGGACGACCCCGTTCCCCACCCCAAGTACCCGCCCCGATCCCACCTGCTGCTCACCGCTCAGGTGCTCCCTGATGCGCTCCTGAGCAGCCAGAGCATCCGCCGCTCTCAACCGCGCCCCCAGCACCCCATTGGCCGCCTCCCGCACAGCCGCCCCGATCGCCACATGATCCGGATGCCCGGTCAGCCCGTCACGGCCAACCGTCAGCACCAACTCCGGCCGCACCTCACCCAGCGCCCGCCGTACGGCGCCAACCAAGACCGCGCTCTCCTCATCAGCAACAGTCCCCGGCCCAGGACCCCCACGATCAACCCACTCACCGAGCCACCCCCACTCGGCAATCCCCAGCAACTCACACGACCGACTCAACTTCTCGCTGCGAACCCGCCGAGCCTCCGCCTCACCCAGCGCCGCATCCTCCGAAGCCTCACCACCGGTCGCGACGCGCAGCACGACCCGCCAGCCCGCGTCGGAGAGCGCGATCGTCGCCGCTCCCGTCGCGAACACCTCGTCGTCCGGATGAGCGTGCACCACCAAAGCCGTCCTCACCCTCACACCACATCACGCCGCCGGGTCGTGAACATCGCGAGCCCGGCGAAGACCAAGCCGTAGGCCACCAACGTCGCCAGCGCCCGTCCACCACCCACAGCATCCCGTACGCCGGGCGGCGCGTCCGCCGCGACCATCCCCGTCACGCTGAACACCAGCGCCCCGGCGTTCGCCCCAGGCAACGCATCCGTCAGCACCTCCAGATCCGGCAGCAGGCTGCTCGCGACACCGGCCAGCAACGTCTCGATCCCCAGGATCCACACCACCCCCAGCCCGATCGGCAACGCAACGTTGCGGAAGGCAACGGCCAGCACCGCACCCGCGAGACACCACATCGTCAGCACCAACCACCCACCGGCCAGCGCCTCGACGATCTCCAGCGCCCCCGGCCAGGGCATGGACCCGCCCTCGGCCGCCGCGATCCCGACGCTGCACAGCGCACACGCCACGAAGATCCCGAGCACCCACACCGCGAGCAGCGTGAACAACCCGAGGAACTGCCCGCCGAGCACGGCCAGACGACCGGGCCGTTGCGTGAGCACGGTCTTCAGCGTGCCCCACGTGTACTCCCCGCCGACCACGATCGCCCCGAGCACGAGAGCAAGCGCTCCCGCGAAGACCGGGAACCCGCCGATCGTGTTGTCCAGCACGCGTTCCGGCAGCAGCCCGCGCAGCACCTCGGCTCGCGGGATCCCGTTGGTCTGCGGGTTGTCATCGCCGGTGAGGTAGCCGACGTACGGGAGCACGTACCCGAAGATCAGGCTCAGCACGAGCCCGGCTCCGAACAGCACCCAGACAGCCGACCGCTTCCGCAGCTTGATCAGCTCCGCGCGATAGCTACCCAGCATGAGTCTTCTCCTCCGTGGTCAGCTCGAAGAACACGTCCTCGAGCGCTCTCTCCGTACTGCGCAGTTCCGACACCGCGATGTCCGCTCGGACCAGCAACCGGTTCAGCTCGGCCGCGCGATCCGGTGCGACCTTGGCGCGCAGCGTGTCGTCGTACAGGTGCACGGCGTCGGCGCCGAGAACCTCCCGGAGAACCGAGTGAGCGCTCTCCAGTGGTCTCGCGCGGATCACCAGTTCCTGCTGGCCGCGCAGCTCTTCGACGTCGTGCTCGGCGACCATCCGGCCGGCGTTGATGATGCCGACCCGGTCGCAGACCTGCTGGACCTCGCCGAGGAGATGACTCGACAACACCACGGTCCGCCCGTCCGAGCCGAGCTCGCGGATCAGCCGGCGCATGTCCCGCATCCCGGCCGGATCCAGCCCGTTCGTCGGCTCGTCGAGGATCACCAGCTCGGGGTCTTTGAGCAACGCGGCCGCGACGCCGAGCCGCTGCTTCATGCCCAGCGAGTACGTCGAGAAGCGGTCCTTCGCGCGCCCGGCCAGATCCACCAGCTCGAGCACCTCGCGGACCCGTGCGCGCGGCACCTCGGCGTACTCGGCGAGCAGCCGCAGGTTGTCGAGCCCGGACAGGTACGGGTAGAACGCGGGCGACTCGATCATCGAGCCGGTCCGTGCCAGCACCTTCGCTTGCCCGGGCGCACCGCCGAGCACCTCGACACTGCCACTGGTCGGAGCGATCAGCCCGGTCAGGATGCGGAGCGTCGTCGTCTTCCCTGCGCCGTTGGGCCCGAGGAACCCGTAGACCTCACCCGGGCGGACCTGGAGGTCGACCCCGTCGACCGCAAGCGTGTCCCCGTAGCGTTTGGTGAGCCCCTGCACCTGGACCATCGGGGCAGCTGTTGTCGTCATACCCCGAGGGTCCTGCCACACCGCTGCTCTCCGCGTCGCCCACAAGGAGTGACCCGCAGTACCGCCGGGGGAGTACTACCCCAGCCAGCCCGGCCGCACCAGGCCGGTCTGATACGCCAGTACGACGAGCTGCGCCCGGTCCCGCACACCCAGCTTCACCATCGCGCGGCTGACGTGCGTCTTGGCCGTCGCCGGGCTCAGCACCAACCGGGCCGCGATCTCGTCGTTCGACAACCCCTCACCGACCAGCGCGACGATCTCCTTCTCCCGCTCGGTCAGCACGTCGAGCTCCTTGCTCGCGTGCGGCTGCCGGCTCCGCGTCGCGAACTCGGCGACCAGCCGTCGCGTCACACCCGGCGACAGCAACGCGTCCCCACGCGCGACGACTCGGACCGCCTGCAGCAGCTCCACCGGCTCCGTGTCCTTCACCAGGAACCCACTGGCCCCGACCCGCAACGCCTCGAACACGTACTCGTCCAGGTCGAACGTCGTCAGGATCACCACGTGCACCCCGGAGAGCGCTTCATCGGCCCCGATCTGCCGCGTCGCCTCCAGCCCGTCGGTCCCCGGCATCCGGATGTCCATCAGTACGACGTCAGGCCGCTCCGCCCGCGCCACCGCGACCGCCTCGGCCCCGTCCGCCACCTCGCCGATCACGGTGATGTCGTCCTCGGCGTTCAGCAACGACCGGAACCCCGCCCGCACCAACGCCTGGTCGTCCGCCAGCAACACCCGAATCATGCGCCCACGCTAAGCCATCCGGCGGTCAGGCAAGGCCCGCATCATGAGCCAACAAAGCAATCTGAGTCCGGTTCCCCAGCTCCAGCTTGGTCAGGATGTGCGAGATGTGCGCCTTCACCGTCGCCAGGCTCATGAACAACTCCGCCGCGATCTCCGCGTTCGCCTTGCCCTGCGCGACCGCCAGCATCACGTCGTACTCCCGCGGGCTCAACCGCGAGAGCGCTCCCTGCGCCTCCGTGTGCGCGTCCGCCTGAGTCGCCGCCCGATCCATCAACCGCCGCGTGATCGCCGGCGACAGGATCGGATCACCGGCAGCAACCCGCCGTACGGCGTCGACGATCTGCGCCGGCGGCGTGTCCTTCAACAAGAACCCACTGGCCCCGGCGCGCAACGCGTGCAGCACGTTCTCGTCGGTGTCGAAGGTGGTCAGCACGATCACCTCCGGCGGGTTCTTCCGCGCCCGCACCCGCCGCGTCGCGACGATCCCGTCGACCCGCGGCATCCGCAGATCCATCAGCACCAGGTCGGGAAAGTGTGCGTCGATCGCCGCCGGCACCTCGTCCCCGTCGGCCGCCTGCGCGACCACGGCGATCCCGTTCGCCCCGTCGAGCATCATCTCCAAGCTGGCCCGGACGAGCGCGTCGTCGTCCACGACCAGCACCCGGATCGCCGCATCACCCATAGGCGTCACCGTAGTCACTCCGGCCACGGCAACGCAGCATGCAGCCGGAACTGGCCCGCCGCCTTCCCGTGATCCAGCGTCCCGCCCGCCAGGTTCACCCGCTCGGTCAGCCCGACCAGCCCGGTCCCACTCCCAGGTGCAGCCGGTACGCCGTTCCCGCCGGGATTCGTCAGCTCGATCACCAGCCCGTCACCCGGCCGCCCACGCACCACGACCTTCACCGGCTGTCCGGCCGCGTGCTTGCGCGCGTTGGTCAGCCCCTCCTGCACCACCCGGTACGCCGTGCGCCCGGTGGCCGGCGGCAACGACTCCGCGGCGCTCACCTCGGCGTCGTACGAGATCGCGCTCCCCGCGTCCCTCGACTCCTGCACCAACGCGTCCAGATCCCCGAACGTCGGCTGCGGCCGCCCACCCGGCAACTCGTCGACGTCGCCGTCCCGCAGCACGCTGATCACCTCGCGCAGCTCCTCCAGCGCCTGGTGCACCCCTGTCCGGATCACCCCGGCAGCCTGGGCGAGCTTCTCCGGCGACGAGTCCGGCCGGTACTCGAGCGCTCCGGCGTACGTCGCCAGCAACGACAGCCGGTGCGCCAGTACGTCGTGCATCTCGCGGGCCATCTTCGTCCGCTCCAGCGTGCGCGCCTCGGCCACGCGTCGGCCCTGCTCGTTCTCGGCCCGGAGAGCGCGCTCTCGCAGGGAGATCAGCAATGCGCGCCGCGCCTGCGCCCACTGACCCCACGCCAGCAAAGCGGCATGAACGGCGACGTCCACCACGACGTACCAGAACAGGTTCAGCCCCTCGATCGGCCGCCAGAGGAACTGGATCAGATGCCCGGCCGCTCCTGCGAGCGCGACCAGCGCGGCGGTTTTGAACGGCCGGCGCTGCGCGACGGTCAGCGTCCCGACCGTGGAGGGCGGCGTCGAGGCGGGGGAGAGGGCCGCGAGCACCGCCAGGGCCAGCGCCGCCTGTATCGGGCGCGGCCCGAGCAACACAACGAGGCCGATGGCAACAACACCGACCACGATGTCGAACACCAGGAACTGACCTGCGTCCTGGCCGCTCTGCCGCCCGAAGATCGTGGCCGCGGTCAGCACGGTGATCGCGCAGATCCCGATCCAGTCCTCGATCAGCCGTCGCGGCCGGCCGACGGCCCGCCCGTCACGATCGGCGTCGCACGTCGTGTCCATGGCCTCGAGACTAGATCGGGTCCGGCCGGCCGGACCACCGACCAAAGTCGATGCCGAACCGACTTCCGGGCGGGCGGCCGCAGCCCTGCGGCCGATGCCCGAGAACGCGCTCTCCCGCGACGCTGTTCTCACATCGACCCGCCGACCGGAAGGCACCACCATGAGCGTCACCGCGAACAAGCCCCTCAAGCCTGTCACCAGAGTCCCCGGTAAGAGTCGCCTGGCGGTCGTCGGTGCGACCTCGGCCGCGGCCCTCGTCGCCTGGGCCGTGCTCGGCCCGCTCGCCGGCCTCGACCTGAAGGCCGAGCAGGGCACGACCGTCTACGACGTGAACGGCGTCTCGGTCTTCGTCGCGGCGACCGCGATGGCCTTCGCCGGCTGGCTCCTGCTCGCGGTGCTCGAACGCCGTACCGTCAATGCTCGCAAGGTCTGGACGGTCGTCGCGGCCTGCGCGTGCATCATGTCGCTGGGCAGCCCGCTCGTCGGTGGAATCGGTCTCGGCGCCAAGCTCGGCCTGGCCTCCCTGCACCTGATCGTCGGCGCTGTGGTCATCGTCGGCCTGCACCGCACAGCCCTGTCCGCCTGCGATCGCTGCAACTAACATGACGACGGAGATGAGGAACTGGAGCGACTACCGGACAGCGAAGCGGGATCTGATCCGTTCGCTGTCCGGCACGGTCCTCGAGATCGGCGCCGGCAGCGGCGCCAACTTCGCCGACCTGCCCGCCGATGTCGACTGGATCGGCCTGGAGCCGAACCGCCGCGCCCGCGCCCAGCTCACCCGGACGGCGGCCGGAAGAGCCGGCCGTGCCGACGTCGGCCGAGGTCGACGCGTCCTGGCCGGCCGCGCCGAGCAAATCCCGTTGCCCTCAGCAAGCGTCGACGGCGTCCTGTCCACCGTCGTCCTCTGCTCGGTCGCCGACCTCCCAGCCACGCTCGACGAACTGCGGCGCGTACTTCGCCCGGGCGGCCGCTTCGTCTTCGTCGAGCACGTCGCCGCGCCTCGTGGCAGCTGGACGTACCGCCTGCAACGGATCGCCGCACCGTTCACCCGCCGCTTCGACCGAGGCTGCAACCCGGCCCGCGACATCGCCGCCGCCATCGCCGACGCCGGATTCGAGGCGATCGAGCTGGACCACTACACGATGCCCGGGCTGATCCCCATCCCGTTCATCGCCGGCGCCGCTACCAAGTAGGCGACGACAACCGAGCAGCGCGATAGAACCCCTCGATGTGCTCGGTCACCAGCCGCGCCGCATCCTCACCCCGCCCGTCCCGAATCGCCGCCACGATCCCGTGGTGCTCGGCCCGCAGCGCGACCGCCGTAGCGTCCCAGTCCGGCAGATTGGGTACGGCGGCCAGCACGTACCCGTGAATCGCCGACCGCAACGACCCCATCACCGCCGCGATCAACACGTTCCCCGCCAACCCCGCCAACGCCACATGGAACTCCGCATCGAGCAGATGAAACTCCTCCGGCGACAACCCGTCAGCATCCATCCGCACGAGCAACCCCTCAGCAACCGCCAACTCCCCAGCCCCCACGCCACCACGCCCCACAGCAACCCCCGCGCCCCCGCGCGTCGCAGGATCCTCCGCGCCCCCGCGCGTCGCAGGATCCTCCGCGCCCCCGCGCAGCGCAGGATCTTCCGCGCCATCACGCTCCGCCGGATCTTCCGCGCCCCCGCGCCCCACAGGAGCCCCCGCGTCAGCAAGTAGTCCGGCACTCTCCACGCCAGCCGGCCCGACCCGCGCTCCCGCCGAAGCTGCAAACCGCCCAGCCGCCTCCCGCGCCGACCACGACTCCAGCAGCACCCGCGTCTGCACGATGTCCTCCATCGGCAGATGACTCGTCGCCAGATGCAACCGCAGCAACGCCGTCAACGGCGCCGACGGCTCAGCAACAATCACCGCCCCCGCCTCCGGCCCGGACCCAGTAGCCGTCCGCACGACACCGAGCGCCTCCAGCACCCGCACAGCCTCACGCACCGACGGCCGACTGATCCCAAGCTGCTCCGCCAGCGCCCGCTCCCCGGGCAACCGCCCGCCCAGCCGCAACCGCCCCGCCGCAAGGTCCGCCTCGACCTGCTGCAGCACCAGCTCGTAGTTCTTCACAGCCGGAGCCTACCTGTGTGGTCGGACCACAGGCTATGCTGTGGTCCGACCACACTCGCGCGAACCACGAGGAAGCCCCGATGACCGACCGCCAGATCCCCCGCTGGTCCGAGCTGAAGCCTCTGCTGCGCGCCAAGCCGATCACCGCGAACCCGACCGAGCGCCGCCTCGAGAAGGCCCTCACGATCGCCGACCTGCGCCGCATCGCCAAGCGCCGTACGCCGCGCTCGGTCTTCGACTACACCGACGGCGCCGCCGAGTCCGAGATCAGCCTGCAGCGCGCCCGGCAGTTGTTCGCCGAGATGGAGCTGCAGCCGTCGATCCTGCGCGACGTCTCGGACATCGACCTGAGCACCGACATCCTCGGCCGGCGCTCCGAGCTCCCGTTCGCGTTCGCGCCGACCGGCTTCACTCGGATGATGAACCACGAGGGCGAGAGCGCGGTCGTCAAGGTCGCCCAGCAGGTCGGCATTCCGTACGCGCTGTCCACGATGGGCACCACGTCGATCGAGGACGTCGCCGCTGCCGGTCCGGACGCGCGCAAGTGGTTCCAGCTGTACGTGTGGCGCGACCGCGACGCGGGGGAGGACCTGGTCAAGCGCTCGGCCGCCGCCGGGTACGAGGCGCTGATGCTGACCGTCGACGTACCGGTCGCCGGTGCGCGGCTACGCGACGTACGCAACGGCTTCACGATCCCGCCGTCGCTCACGGCCAAGACCGTGCTCGATGCGTCCATGCACCCGGCCTGGTGGGTCAACCTGCTCACCACCCGGCCGCTGACGTTCGCCTCGCTGTCGAGCTGGGGAGGCACGGTCGCGGAGCTGCTGGACCAGCTGTTCGACCCGACCATGACGCTGGACGACCTCGCCTGGATCCGTTCGATCTGGGACGGCCCGCTGATCATCAAGGGCATCCAGACCGTCGAGGACGCGCGTCGAGTCGTCGATGCGGGCGCTGACGCCGTCGTACTGTCCAACCACGGTGGCCGCCAGCTGGACCGCGCTCCCACACCGCTGCGCATCCTGCCGGACGTCCGCAAGGCCGTCGGCAGCGACGCCGAGGTCTACCTCGACACGGGCATCATGAGCGGCGCGGACATCGTCGCGGCCCTCGCGCTAGGCGCCGACGCCTGCCTGGTCGGCCGGGCTTACCTGTATGGGCTGATGGCCGGCGGGCAGCGCGGTGTCGAGCGTGCGGCGCAGATCCTCACCACAGAGGTGAAGCGGACGATGGCTCTGCTCGGCGTACGGAGTGTGGAGGACCTGAACCCCTCACACGTCCGCCTGCCCTGACGTACGAGTCTCCAGCGGCAGGTGGGCGACAACGCGTAGCCCACCTGTCGGCGTACGGCTTGCCGTCAGCGTGCCGCCGAGAGCCGTCGCACGCTCCCGCATTCCACTGATCCCGTTGCCCTCGTTCGGCGGTCCGGTGAGCGATTCCCCGTCGTCGTCCACCTGCAGGACCAGCGACTCCTCGCCGTACTGGATGCGCACGGTCGCCGCGGTCGCCTTCGCATGCCGTACGACGTTGGTCAGCGACTCCTGGATGATCCGGAACGCCGCGCGATCCAGCCCGGTCGGCAACGGCCGCGGATCGCCGTGCACGATCGTGTGCACCTCGAGCCCGGCGCGCGACGTACCGCTGATCAAGTGATCGAGCCGCTCGAGCCCGGCCACCGGTTGCCGAGGCGCAGACTCGTCGTTCTGCCGCAGGATGCCGACGATCGATCGGAGCTCGACCAGCGCTTCCTTGCTCGCGTCCTTGATCGCCGACAGCGCCGGCCCGGCCTGCTCCGGCTTCCGATCGACCAGGTGCAGGGCCGTGGACGCCTGCACGTTGATCAGCGAGATGTGGTGCGCGACGACGTCGTGCAGCTCCTGAGCGATCCGCAGCCGCTCCTCGCCGGCCCTTCTCAGTTCCGCTTCCTCACGGGTCTTGTTGGCCGCCACCACGCGCTCGCGGTGTGACCGGAACAGCTCGGCGAGGAACCCGAGGACGAGGAAACACGTGCCGACCAGAAGGATCTGGTAGACGTTCTGGTCGTTGATGCCGAGTACGAACCGGCCGAGGACATGCCCCGTGTAGAGCGCGGCGATCGCGATCCAGCCGGCGCTTCGATGCCCGGCCCGGATGGCCGCGAACACGGCGATCACGAACGCGAAGATCACCGGGCCGTACCCGTACTCGCGCAGCATGTAGACCAGCGTCGACGCGGCCGTCGCCCACAGAACCGGTACGGGGTGGGTCTTGAGCCAGTAGAGCGACACCGACCCGATCAGGACGAGCACGACCAGCAGCCAGTCGGCATGACGCCGGTCCGGCTGGTTGTTGCTCGAACCCATCGACCCGACCACGGCCACGACCGAAACGACCGCCGGCAGGGCGATCCGTCTCACCTGGGGCCAGAACGTCGAGGTGCTCACCCTCAGAACACTAGAGGCCGTGGCGACCCGCTGTCGTCGTCGCCACGGAGTACTCGCGCCTGCTTCACCCGGAGTACGTCAGTACTTGACGTTGTAGATGCCCGCCTCGTACTTCGGTCCGTAGTACTGCTCCAGCTCGGCCAGGTCGTCGTCCGGCCGGTCGAGCGCCTTGGCGATCTGCGCCCGGCTCGGCACGGCGCCCGGCTCCCAGGTCTCCGGCTTCCAGATCTGCGACCGCAGGAACGCCTTCGAGCAGTGGTGGAAGATCTCCTCGATGTCGACCAGCAGTGCCAGCTGCGGTCGGTTGCCCTTGACGATCATGTCGTCGAAGAAGGGGGCTTCGCGGACGATCCGCGCCCGGCCGTTGATCCGCAGCGTCTCGCCGCGGCCCGGGATCAGGAAGATCAGCCCGACGTTCGGGTTGCTGACGATGTTGATGAACCCGTCGATCCGCCGGTTGCCGGCCCGCTCGGGGATCGCGATCGTGCTGTCGTCGAGGACCAGCGTGAAACCGGCCGGGTCGCCCTTGGGGGAGACGTCGCAGCTGCCGTCGGCCGCGGAGGTCGCGATCAGGCAGAACGGCGAGGCGGCGAGCCAGTCCTTGTCGAGGTCGTGCAGCTCCTTGCGCACCTTGCCGGAGACGCTGGCCAGCGGCTCCGGAACGACCTCGCGAAGCTCTTCGTAGGTAGTGATCTCGACCAGTCCGGGGATGTCCATCAGGCGGCGTACTCCTCTACCGAAGAAGGCTGGACCGCCTTGCTGGCGGGCCGAGTCCGTGCAGCCCATCGTACGGCGGGACCAGTTGCACAACTGGTCCCCAGGAACAGCGCACCGACCACGATCCACCCGATCGGACCCCATCCGAGGATCAGCGTCGTGAGCAGCACCGGACCCAGCATGCGGGCGATCGCGGGGCCGGTCCCGAAGAATCCCTGGTACTGCCCCTGCTGGTCGGCGGGCGCCAGACCGAAGCTGATCTCCCAAGCACCGGAGGCGAGTTTCATCTCGCCGAACGTCAGGAGCGCGGCAGCCGCAGCCAGTACGACGGCCGTCGCGACCGGGGGAGCGCCGATCGCGGAGAGAGCGAACACCGCGCACGCCGCGAGCATCGCGACCCCGGCGATCCGCACCGACCGCGTCGCCGTCTTCAGGTTGACGACGCTGCGAGCGATCCGGACCTGGAAGGCGGTGACGCCGAGCGTGTTGATCACCAGCAACGCCGCGACCACCCAGCCGGGAGCGTTGGTGCGCTCGACGATCCACAGCGGCGCGACCAGGCTGAGCAGCGGCATGAACATCAGCATCACCGCGTTCAGCAGTGCCAGTACGGCGTACGGCCGATCCCGCAGCACCGCGAGCCGCGGCTCGCCTTCGACACGGACCTTCACGGCCGTGACCGCCGGCACCTTGTGGATGAGCGCCGCCGCCACCAGGAAGCTCGCCGCATCGATCGCGAACACCGTCAGGTACGCCGCGGTCGTGTCGAACTTCAGCGCGACCCCTCCGAGCGTCGCTCCGACCGCGAGCCCACCGTTCGCCGTCGCCTGCAACGTCGCCCGGATCCTCGTCCGCTCCGCGGGGGAGACCAGGCCGGCCAGCAGCGCCTGCCGCGCCGCGGTCAGTCCGGTCTGGCTGCTCGCATAGGCGATCGCCGCGATCAGGAAGAGCGGAAAGCTCCGAACCACCAGGAACGATGCCACCGAGAGTGCCGTGGACAACGCCAGCAGAATCGCCACCGCCCGCGGCCCTCGCCGATCGGCGAGATGCCCGAGCGGTACGCCGGTCAGGAACCCGACCAGCCAGGCGATCGTCAGCCCGAGTCCCACCTGAGCCGTCGACAGTCCCACCACCCGGGTGAAGAACAACGCCGACGTGACGATGAAAGCTCCATCGCCCACCGAGTTCGCCAACTGCGCCGCCGCAAGCCGCTTCGAGGTCGTCATACGTCGACCTTAAGACCCAGCGGCCCAACAATCAGGTCCACTTCGACCCATATCAGATGGGCCAATATTCCCCTGTGGAAAACCGCTGGGACAGGTCCTGTCGACGGCATCTTCTAGGCATGACCTTCTTCGACCTACCGCCGAACTGGCGCGACCGTCCCCTCACCGACCAACCCCTCGCCACCAACGTCGCCGACCTCTACTGCACCGCCGGCGACCGCAGTCAAGGCGCCCTCACCCTCATCATCTGCGACGAGAAAGACCGCTTCAAAGGAGCCATCGCCATCGACCTCAAAGATCTGATCCCCGACCCGCCGCCCGCGACCACACCTGTCGCCAGCGGTCTCCGCAGACCCGCACCGCCCAACGCGCCCCTCCCTGGACCGGCCGCCCTCACGCCGACCCCGCGGGCTCCGTCCCGCTCAACCCGGCGCGCGGCTGCCCTACGCCCCGTCATCCGACCGCTCCAGGTGTATCCCGGCGGCGCGATCATCCTCACCCTCGGCCGCCGAGGCCCGTCGGTCACCACCACCTCCGACCGCGAATGGGCCGAAGGTGCCGTCCGAGCCTGCCGCTCACTAGGAGTCCGCCTACTCGGCTTCTACGTAGCGTCCCGAGACACGGTCTTCCCGGCCGACCTCACCACGTCCACAGCCGACCTACCCACCGCAGCCTGACGAAGGAGCGCCCTATGCCGTCCTTACCGCACCCCGCGCGGCCTGAACTGCACGCTGATCCGCGGTCCGATCCGCCCGGAAGCCTTGGGAATCGCATGCTCCCAGGTCCGCTGGCAGGACCCACCCATCACGATCAGATCCCCATGCCCCAACGGATACCGGATCGTCGACCCGACCGGTCCGGTGACGGACCCAGGCCGAGGCCGCAACGCCAGCACACGAGGCTCACCCACCGAAAGGATCGCGACCATCGTGTCCTCCCGTTCCCCACGCCCCAGCTTGTCCCCGTGCCAGGCCACGCTGTCCCGCCCGTCCCGGTAGTAACACAACCCAGCCGTCCGGAACGGCTCACCCAACTCCTCCGCATAGTGCTCGCTCAACATCTCCCGAGCCTCATCCAGAATCGGCAACGGCAGCGCAGCACTCTCCCCGTAGAAGCACAGCAACCGCGGCACCTCGACCACCCGGTCGTACATCTGCCGCCGCTCGTCCCGCCAAGGAACATCAACCGCCAGCCGCTCGTACACCTGATCGGCCCCCGACAACCACCCCGGCAGCACGTCGATCCATGCCCCGTGGCTCAGCTCCGTCCGCTGCAACGCGTCCAGCGACCCCAGCTCCGGATCAGCGAACGCATCCAGCAAGGACGCTTGAAGGTCAGCACCCATACCGCCACTGTACCCGAGATTCGAACATATGTTCCCCTGACCGCATCCCCTCTCACAGACGCCCACAACCACCTGAAACCAGTGGTGCCAGTGAGACGAAAGGGGCCGCCAAGATGCTTCTGACCTGCCCCTCACCTACGAAAGACTGCCCCCATGCCACGCGTGCTGATCCAGAACTGCTCCGTACTCGTCGTCCCCGCCACAGGGGAGTGCCACGTCGCCGAGACCCAGGACATCCTGATCACCAACGGCCAGATCACGTCGATCACCCCCACCGCCCCGCAGACCCCAGCCGATGACCTCGAAGTCCTCGACGCCACAGGCCTCCTGGCGGTCCCCGGCCTCACCAACGCCCACACCCACAGCCCCATGGTCATGATGCGAGGCGCCGCCGAGGACCTCTCGATCGACAACTGGTTCAACCAGAAGATCTGGCCCATGGAGATGAACCTCACCCCAGCCCGAGTCAAAGCCGGCGCCCGCCTGGCCTGCGCCGAAATGCTCCTGGCCGGCGTCACCACCTTCGTAGACCACTACTTCCACGCCGACCAGATCGCCGAGGCAGCCGTCGAGCTAGGCATCCGAGCCGACCTCGCTCCCACCTTCTTCACCTCCACCGGCCCCGAGTCCCGCGAAGCCGCCTTCGACACCGCCCGCCAAATCCGTGCCCTAGGCAACAATCGCGTGACCGCCAGCCTAGGCCCGCACGCCCCCTACACAGTGTCCGACCAGGACCTCCAACGCACCGCCGAAGTAGCCCGGTCCGAAGGCTTCCGCATCCACCTCCACGCCGCCGAAACCCTCGACCAAACCACCTCGTCCCAAGCCCACCACGGCGCCACCCCCATCGAGCTCCTCGACCGCACCGGCATCCTCGACTCGGGCACCCTGCTGGCCCACGCCTGCGGCCTGGTCGACTCCGACTACGACCTCCTCCAAGCCCACGCCGACCGCACGGTGGTCGCCACCTGCCCCAAGGTCTACCTGAAGCTGGCGATGGGCAGGACAACCCCCATCAAGCAACTCCACTCCATCGGCATCCCCGTAGCCATCGGCACCGACGGCGCCGCAGTCCACAACACCCTCGACGTCTGGGAGTCCCTCCGCCTCGCAGCCCTCACCGAAAAACATCAACAAAACAACGCCGAATGGATGCCCCTCTCAGACGCCATTCGCCTAGCCACCCACAACGGCGCGAAGGCCTCGACCCACACCACCGGCACCCTCACCCCGGGCCACCAAGCCGACATCGCCCTGCTGGATCTCTCCGCGCCCCACAACCAACCCCTCCACGACCCCCTGGCAGCTCTCGTCTACTCAGTCCGCCCGACCGACGTGGTCCACGTCCTGGTAGACGGCCAGGTCGTAGTCAAGAACCGCACCCTCACCACAGCAGACCTCACCGAAATCCTCACCCAAGCCAACGAGGTAGCCCACACCCTGGTGGACCTCACCAAGCCCGGCGCCGTCCAGCACTACGCCCCCTGATGGCTTCCGACCGACGCTTCGAGCTCCTTCTGTCCTCGGCAAAGCCCGGCTGGGGACGGCAAGCCTTGCCGTCCCACCTCGGACGCTCCTGCTCAACAACCTGGGCGCCTCGTGCCCAACTACCCGGGCGCCTCGTGCCCAACCACCCAGGCCCCCTCGTGCCTCACTGGCGGTCGCCCTTCGTGCCCCCCACGACCGGTCACCCCGTGAGCGCTACAGGCTCTCGGTCGGCCAGAACGCCGTGACGAGGGAGTGCGACAGCGGGTAGTCCCGGAGTTCGTTCCCGAGGTGGTGGCCTAGGGCAACGGTGTGGGAGCGGTCCGTCTGGCGGGCGGTGAGGAGTTCGGCGATCCAGTGTGCGGTCTGCGGGATCGGCCTGGGGTCGCCGGTCAGCAGGGCGGCCCAGACGGCGTGGAGGGTTTGGTTGACGGCGTCCTCGACGATCTCGAGGGTTGGATCGAGTTCCCACACCGACTGCAGGCAGGCGGCGAGCTCGCGGTGCGAGAGCTCCAGGGTTGCCTGCTCGGCGCTCGCCTCGGCGGGCAGCGGCTCCGCCGCCTGCACCACGGTCGGCAGGTCGCGAGCCGCCAGTACGGCGCTTGGTGCGTCGGCGGCCCACGCGGTTGCTCCGAGGGCGCGGGCTCGTACGTCGTCCGGCCCGAACGCCGCACCACCCACGACGATCGGGATCCCTGCCGTCGTACTGGCTTCGATGAAACGCCGGGTCGTCGGCAGAGCGCCCAGCATCGAGCAGCTCACGGCCAGGGCGTCCGGGCCGAGGTCCTGCAGGTACTGGCCGAGCCGAAGGGGCGGAGTCGACGCTCCGAGCAACGTCGTGTCCCAGCCGTCGGCGCGGAGGGCGCAGTCGATGATCATGGCGGGCAGCGCGTGCCACTCCCGTTCGGCGCAGGCCACCAAGGCCTTGCCGCGCGTCACGGGCAGCTGCCGTGTGTACCGCGCGACGGCCTCGGTCGCTGCCGCGGCGACCGCGGTCGCCGCGTGCTCCTCGGCGACCGTCCAGTCGCCGCGCTGCCATCGGGTTCCGACATTGCGCTGGGCGGCTGCGACGACATCGGTCAGGACCGCGACCGGCGTTACTCCCTGGGCGAGCTGGCTTTCGACGACGGCCAGCGCCGCCGAGGTGTCGACGGTTGCGAGCGCGAACTCGAAGGCGGCCAGGGCATCCTCCGCGGGTGCGGTCAGCTCTGCCATCCGCGGGCACCTCCGCAACTGATCGCCAGCAGCGCGATGTCGTCATGAGCCCTGCCGTCCAGGTGCTCGACGACGTCCTGCTCGACAGCGCCGCAGATCGCGTCGGCGCCCGCGCCGGCGTACTCGGTGAGCAGTCCCAGGAGCCGATCCGTTCCGTAGAACCCGTCCGCCCCGCGAGCCTCCTCGATACCGTCGGTGAACGTCAGCAAGGCGTCGCCCTGCTCGAGACGCACTGTCACGGAGTCGTACTCCACGTCCGGTACGACGCCGGCGACGGTCCCTTCGATCGGCAACTGCTCGGCGCTCCCATCGGCTCGCACGAGGACGGGGCCCGCGTGACCGGCCACGGCGATGTCGACGTCGGCGGACAAGCCGTCGGCGGCGGGACGGATCCGCAGGCAGACCAGCGTGATGAAGCGGTTCGACGGGTCCTGCGTGAAGACGGTGTTGAACGCGGACAGCAGTGCGCCGGGCCTGCGCTCGAAGTGGGCGGCCGTGCGGACGCTCTGGCGGGCGCGGCCCGTGAGCACCGCGGCGTCGACGCCCTTGCCGCAGACGTCACCGAGGACGGCAAGCCACTCGTCACCGGCGGGGAAGACGTCGTAGAAGTCGCCGCCGATGTCGAGTTGCTCGATCGCCGGCCGGTACCTGGCGGCGAGGTCGACACCGGGGACGCTGGGGAGATCGGGCGGGACGAGGCTCGCCTGCAAGGCGGCGGCGACGCGGCTGCTCTGCTCGTAGAGCCGTGCGGAGTCGAGTGCGAGCGACACGCGCGACGCGAGCTGCTCGCCGAGGGTGACGTCGGCCTCGGAGAAACCGCGGTCCTGACCGCGCACCATCACGAGGGCGCCGAGCGTGATGCCGCGAGCGGTCAGGCCGAGGCCGAGCACGTCGACGGGACGGAAGGCCGCGGCCTGCTCACGGAGTACGGCGTTCGGGATCATGCTCGCGAGCGCGCCGCTGCTGCTCGGGTCCTCGAGCGCGACGTGCAGCAGCTCGGTGTGTCCGGTGGTGAGGATCCGCTCGAGCGCCTGGCCGGCGATGGATCGGCGGTTGGCCTTCACGGTGGCCGCCGGATCGTCGCCGCCCCACAGGGTGAGCGCGCCGGTCCGCGGGTTGATCCAGACGAGGACGGCCCAGTCGGCCACCTCCGGCTGGACGCCGGTGAGCAGTTGGAGGACACAGCGGCGGAGGTTGAGCGATCCGGTCATACTGACCCCGATCTCCTCGACGATCTCCGTCCGCAAGCCGCCCGGTGAGTCGGCCGGCCGCTCCAGCAGCGCGCTGTCGAACTCGCCCGGGATCGTCGCACCGGGCGTCATCCGCGATCACGCTCCTGATCTGCCGGCGGCGATCCTTCGGCCTGCGGCGAAGTAACCGAGCCGGGTGCCTGCGGCGTCGAGGCCTGCGGCGAAGTCACCGAGCCGGGTGCCTGCGGCGTGGAGGCCTGCGGTGAAGCGGCCAGGCAGGGTACCTGCGGCATGGGCGCTTGCGGTGAAGCGGCCAGGCCGGGCACCGGCGGCGGCACCGGAGGCTGGGGTGGGCTCTGTGGCTGCGCTGCAGACTGCGCGGAGGAGTCCTCGGCGAGTTGCTGCTCGGCGACGGCGGCAGTGAGCTCGTCGAGGGTCGGGTAGACCGTGAAGACCTTGTCCAGCTTGGTGATGCGGAGGATCTTCTGGATGCGCGGCCCCGGGCCGACGATCACCAGCGTGCCGCCGTGCGCGATGGACTCCTTGTGCGCACCGACCAGGACACCGAGCCCGGACGAGTCCATGAACTCGACGTCGGCGAGATCCACCACGACCGGGTGCGGACCCAGCAGCGTCTTCAGCAGGCCGGTCAGTTCGGGTGCGCTCTCCAGATCGAGGTCTCCGTGGACCCGGACCAGGGGACCAGGTCCCGAGGTGTCGACCTCGAGGGTGAAGGAGGCTTCTTCGTCGGTGAGCACGGCGGCTCCTTACCCCAACACCCGCCGTGGTGCCAGGAGCCGGTCTGACGACCCACGAAAGGACGGGTCAGGGCGGTGGCTGCGGGTCAGAACCACCGAATCGACCCTCAGATCTATCACCCCACCGCCAACCGGTTCAACTACCCCAGCCCGCCACCACCCGGCGTACACACGAACTCAACAAGACTGTCCGCAAGTGGTGACGAGCCTGAATGGTCTACATCGACAACTCCGGATTGGTGCTTCAGACCGGACCGGTCATCGCCGAGGATCGGAGGACCGACAAACATCAGGAGGCCCCCGATGACCACCGCACTTCCCGACACCGAACCGCAGACCGCCGCAGGCAAGGTCCTCTGGCACTTCACGATGTCCCTCGACGGATTCGTCGCCGGCCCGAACCACTCCATGGGCTGGATGAGCGGCATCTCCAACCCGCGCCCGGAGATCACCCAGGAGTACATGGACACCACCGGCGCCATCCTCGGCGGCCGCGACGGTTTCGAGGCCTTCCCCGACGCGGACTCCACCTATGACGGCGCCTGGCAAGCACCCGTGTTCATCCTCACCCACCACCCCGAAGACGCCCCGCCCACACCCAACACGACGTTCCTCAACTGCGACCTGGCCGAAGCGGTCCGGATCGGCCTCGAAGCCGCCGGCGGAAAGAACCTGGAGGTCCTCTCCGCCTCGATCGGCCGGCAGCTCCTCGAAGTCGGCCTGATCGACGAGATCGACCTGCACATCGCGCCCGTCCTGCTCGGCGACGGGATCCGCCTGTTCGACAACCCCGGCGGTTCGCCCGTCAACCTCCAACTTGTCAACGGCAACAACCCCACGGACGAGATCAACGTCCGCTACCGCCCAGCGCCCCGCAGCTAAAAAGTACTTCCAGTGTTGGGGGCGGGTCATGTAGGTATGGCCCACATCGAGCTGCTGGAAGGCCCTGCGAGAATGACCATGCACGACGACCAGGTGGACGTGACGACCGACACTGTCGCGACCTTGATCCGAGAACAGTTCCCGCAGTGGAGCGGCGAGACGATCCGGCCGCTGTCGTCGACAGGCACGGTCAACGCCATCTTCCGCATCGGGAACGAGCTCTCCGCCCGCTTCCCACTGCGACTGGCCGATGCCGGCGAGACGCTGACGGTCCTCGAACAGGACGCCCGAGCGAGCGCCGAACTGGCCGAGGTGTCCCCGTTCCCCGTCCCGGAGCCCGTCGCCATCGGACAGCCAGGAGCGGTCTACCCGATGCCGTGGTCGGTCCAGACCTGGCTGTCGGGAACCGCCGCCTTCGAGGCCGACCCGAGCGGTTCGGACGCCTTCGCAGCTGACCTCGCAACCTTCATCGCAGCTCTCCGGTCCGCCGACACCCGAGGCCGTGTCTTCAGCGGCACAGGCCGCGGCGGCGTCCTCACTCACCACGACGAGTGGATGGACAAGTGCTTCGAGGAGAGCGAGGGTCTGCTCGACGTACCCCGACTACGCCGGCTGTGGAGCCAGTTCCGCGAGCTGCCACGCACGAGCGCCGACGTGATGAGCCATCGCGACCTGATCCCCGGCAACGTCCTGGTCAAGGGAGACCGCCTCGGCGGCGTACTCGACACCGGCGACTTCGGCCCCGCCGACCCCGCCCTGGATCTCGTCAGCGCCTGGCACCTCCTCCAGCCAGGCCCGCGCGACGTCCTCCGACAGACCCTGGCCAGCGACGACCTGGAGTGGAAACGCGGCAAAGCCTGGGCGTTCCAACAGGCGATGGGCGTCGTCTGGTACTACGTCGAAAGCAACCCGACGATGAGCACCATGGGCCGCCGAACTCTCGCCCGCATCCTGGAGTCGACGGACTGACAGCAACGCGCCCCGCCCGGGAGATCCCGGACGGGGCGCGTCGTACGGCTGGAACCAGATCAGCTGACCGTGAAGCTCTTGGCCGGGCTGACGCCAGTCGCGTGGTCGCCGTCGGACTGGAAGACGACCCGGTAGGTGTAGCTGGCTCGGGCGGTGGGCTTGATGGAGAAGCCGTAGTTTCCGGTCGAGTTCAACTTGGTTGACGTGATGGTCGTCCACGTGGCGCCGGTGGAGCGCTGGAGGTAGACCGTCGAACCGGCGTGCTGCGGGCGGACGTAACCGTAGAACGTGGTCGAGGCGCCGAGTTTGATCGACGTCGCGGACAGGCTCGCGGTCAGGGTCGGGCGGACGTCCGTCGTCCAGTTGCCGGTGCGGGAGCCGAGCAGCTCCGGCGAGCCGTTGTAGCCCCAGGCAAAGATCGTGGAGTACGTCGGCTGGTAGGTGACCGAGTACGTGCCGGTGGCGCTCGTCGTGACGCGGGTGATCTCGCGCCAGGTCGAGCTGTTCTTGTTCCGGCCGTACAGCGAGACCAGTACGCCGGCCAGCGGCGCCTTCGTGTCGACCCGCACGACGCTCCCGCTGAGCGTGACCTTCCCGCCGAAGTCCAGCGCGGTCGCGTTGCCGGTCATCGTCGTGTAGGTCCCGGTCAGGTTGGCCGCGACCGACGAGCTCCACTTGCCGCTGCGGTCCTTGACCCAGGCGCGGAACGCGTAGCTCGTCGCGTTCGCCAGCCCGGTCGCCGTCGCGCTCGCGGCCGGACCCATGTACGCCGGGGTGCCCGTGTTCGGCGCCCCCGGAGCAACGGTGCCGGCGTTACGCCGTACGACGACCTGGTCGAGGTCGGTGATCCCCGGCAGCGTCCACTTCATCCCCGCGGCGGCGTACTGCCCGGTCACGGTGAAGTTGGTGATCGGCGCCGGCGCGACGTCGACGGTCCGGAAGAAGACGAAGTACGAGCCCGGCATCGTCGCGCCGTTGACGTCCTTCACCGCACCGACGATCGCCCGGTACGGCGTGTTGTCCTGCAGCGTCGCGGTCGGGTCGATCGTGAGCTTCTTGGTCGCCGGGTCGTACGACGTGGTGCTCGGGACGACGGCGCCGGTCTTGCCGTGCAGCAGGCGGACAGTCGTCGAGGTCACGCTCGCCGGCGCGAGCTCACGCTCGAAGGTGAACGTGGGGGAAGCCGTCTGCGAGACGCCACCGGCGAGGTCGGCCGGGGAGGTGTCGCGGACCCAGTACCGCTCGCCGACAGTCGAGCTGCCCGGACCGCTGTTGGCGACCGACAGGGTGTACTGACGGCTGTCACGGGCGCCGTTGAAGTTGTTCACCTTGAAGTAGGAGCGGCCGGCGGGGAGGGTGACGTTCGCCTTCTCATCTCCCGTGCCGGCGTCCGCGAACCCGATCAGCCGAAGTTGCGCGTCGTAGATGCTAAGCGCCGGGTCGACCTTCTGCGCGCGGTTGACCTCCTTCTCGTACTCCGGAGCGTCCAAGGTGATCACGACCTTGCGGGCGGCCGGCGACTCTGCGGAGTACCAGTCCTCCTCACCCTCGGTGCCGATGGCGCCGGCGATCGACGCATGCGCCATCGCCGTCGCACGGGCCGGTACATCGTTGCCGTCGGGTCCGGCAGCCCAGAACTCCGGGGCCCACGTCGCGCCCAGCGCGTTCGCAGCGTCGAGGACGCCGGCGCCGTAGAACGGGTCACGGCCACGCGGGCCCGCGTCGCGGGCGGTGTTCTTCAGCTGTGCTTCGATCTGCGCCGGGCTCCAGCTGGGGTACTTGTTCCGCAGCATCGCTGCGACACCGGCGACGATCGGCGCGGAGAAGGAAGTCCCACTCGCGCTGGCGTACGGCAGGTACTTCGGTTCGGTCAGTCGCCGCGGGTAGGCCGACATGATGTTCCAGCCGGGAGCGGCGAGGTCGACGTTGTCGCCCCAGGAGCTGAACGTGACCAGCACGCCGTTGCTGTCCGTGGCGCCCACAGAGATCACCTCGGGCAACGAACCCGGGTAGTGCGGTTCGTTGGAGTACTCGTTGCCCGAGGACACGACCACGACGATGCCCTTGGCAACGGCTGCCTTGATCGCGTTGTGCATGACCGGGTTGTAGCTGGGACCGCCGAGCGACATGTTGATCACCCGGGCGCCGTGCGAGGCGGCCCAGTTGATGCCGTCGACGATCGCCGAGTCGCTGCCGCTGCCGTTGGCCCGCAGGACCTTGACCGGCAGGATGCGCGCGTTCCACGCGACCCCGGCGATACCTCGCGAGTCGTTGGTGCTCGCGGCGATGATGCCGGAAACCATCGTGCCGTGGTAGTGGTCGTCGTTGGTCGAGGCGTTCTTGGTGTAGGCGTTGTAGCCGCTCAGGACTCGGCCGGCCAGCTCGGGGTGGCCGGCGTCGACACCGGTGTCCAGCACCGCGACCGTCTGAGCCCCCGCGGACTTGCTCAGATCCCAGGCCTGCGGCATCCGGATCGTGGAGAGGTAGCCCTGCTCCGAGCGGTAGAACTGGTCGTTCGGCGTGGCATCGACCTGCCGCGTGTAGTCCAGCGACGCGGCCTCGACGGTCGGCTCGGCCTTCAGCTTCTTCAGCAGGTCGGCGGCGGGCGCGCTGCTGGACACGGTGACGAAGTCGCCGGTCGACAGCGAGGCGGCCTGGCGACTGTTGTGCTTGGCAAGCACCGTGCTCCGCGCGGCGGCGCTCGACTTCGCGGAGAACTTGACCATCACGGTGTGCGGGTCGAAGGTCTCCGGCGCGGCGCCCTTCGCGGGCGCGGCCGGCGCGGGCAGGCGTACGAACGCGGTCGGCTCGGCGGCGGTGACGCTCGACGAACTGAGCACGACCAGCCCGGACGCGACGAGCGCGGCCGGTAGGCCCAGTTTCAGGAGGTGGGACGGGCGGATGGGCATTGCGGGACCCCCCCAAGGGTCTCAGAGTGACATTCTGGCCGGAGTATGTCAGAGCTTGGAGACAGTTTCGGGGCCGCTGGGATGTCAATAGATGCAATGTTGTCCCGACGTTACCGGTGGGACGCCCAGCGAGGGCTGGTCCCGGGAAGAGGTTGACGATGAAGTACATGCTGTTGATCCGTCCGGACATCGAGTTCGACGGCCCGGTCCCGGCGGAGATGGTGGCCGCGACCGAGGCATGGGTCGAGGAGATGACAGCCCGCGGCGTACGCCTGCACGGCGACGCGCTGCGCCCCGCCTCAGAGGGGACCGGCGTGAGCCGCCGCCGAGGCCGAGTGGTCACCACCGACGGCCCGTACGCGGAGGCGAAGGAACAGATGGGCGGCTACGACATGATCGACTGCCACGATCTGGACGAGGCCATCGAGATCGCCTCCAAGCACCCGGTCGCGGAGATCGGCGTGGTGGAGATCCGCGCGGTCAAGGCGATGACCGAGTAGGAGGAGCCGGTACGACGTACGCGGTGCCGAGCGACGCGGCGACCGCAGCGTGTGCGGCAGACGCGGGGTGCACGCGAGACTCCAGCGGCGGGAGCGGCACCCCGGGGCGGCGTACCGCACCGCACCCGGCTCGTGGTTCTAGGGTGGAGGTTCACCTGTTGAGGAGCGCGCGACGATGGCTGATGGTTCTGCACCGAGGTCCGAGCTGTCCGGGTGGCGGAAGGCGCCGTTCACCGGCGGTGGGCTGACCTTCGACTGCTACGAGAAGGGCGCCGGGCCGGGCGTCGTACTGATTCCGGAGATCCCGGGGATCACGCCGGAATTGCTTGGGCTGGCGGACCATCTCGTCGCGGAGGGGTTCACGGTCGTCGTCCCGTCGCCGTTCGGCACGCCCGGGCGGGAGGAGTCGGCCGGGTACGCCGTGAGCGTGTTCGCGCGGCTTTGCGTTTCGAAGGAGTTCCGGGCGTTCGCGGTCGACGCCGAGCGGCCGATCACGCGGTACCTGCGTGCAGTCGCCGCCGACCTGGCAGCCCGTACGCCGGGGCGCGGTGTTGGTGTGATCGGGATGTGCTTCACCGGTGGGTTCGCGCTGGCGACGGCGGTGGACGACGTCGTACGGGCGCCGGTGATGAGCCAGCCGGCGACTCCGTTCCCGCTGGGTGCCGCCCGGCGGCGTGATCCCGGCGTCTCGCATCACGAGCTGGAGCGCATCGCCGAACGCACTCGCACCGACGGCCTCTGCGTCCTCGGCCTGCGTTTCACAAAGGACCGCGCGGTCCCGGCCGAACGCTTCGCAACCCTGCGCGCGACCCTCGGCGACGCCTTCGAGGTGATCGAACTCGACTCCAGCAAAGGCAACGCCGGCGGCTTCTCCCAGGGAGCCCACCAGGTTCTCACCGCCGAAGTCCGCGAAACCCCGGGCCACCCAGCCCTCGCAGCCCGCACCCGCACCGTCGAGTTCCTCCGCGAACACCTCACCTGACGGGGACACAGCCCCACCGGTGCCTCTGGCAACTATTGGCTCACCGAAGATCCCGGAAAGTCCGGCGTACGTCGTCCGTCCACTCCGCCGGGATCTCCCACGGAATGAAATGCCCGCCCCTCGGGTGGCACGTGATTTGCGTGTGGTTGTACCAAGCCGCGCGATCCCCAGCCAGGAAGTTCGCGATGCGCTCCTCGCCGTCAAGCACGCCCGGTGGGTTCTCGTAGTCGACGAAGGTGATGCCGGTTGGAGCCTCGACGACCGGCCACCGGTCGTGGGACGGCGTCCACGGGTAGCGGTTGTTGTTGGAGTACGTCCGCATCGACGTCTCGATCGACGCACCAGCCCAGTAGATCGTCGCGTGGGTCAGCAGCTCGTCCCTGGAGAAGACACTCAGCACATCACCTCCGTCGTCCGACCACTTGTCCCAGCGCTCGAGGAGCCAGGCGAGCAAGCCGGCGGGGGAGTCCGACAGACCGAAAGCGAGCGTCGTCGGGGCGAGCATCTGCGCCGACAGGTGGACGGCGAAGCGGCGTTCGACCTCGATGATCCGTGAACGCACTTCCTCCGACACACCCTCAGGGATCGCCCGCCCGCCGGTGATGTCCCACGCGCGCTCGCCCTCGAAGAACGACAGCTTCAGTGCCGACCCGATGTGGATCCCGTACAGCGAATCCGCGTACTTGTGTCCCAGCTGCCCGGTCACCAGCGCGCCCACATCGTTCCCCGCGGCGGCGTACCGCTCGTAGCCCAGCACCTCGGTCATCAACGAATGCCAGACGTCGGCCATCTTCCAGAAGTTCATGTCCGGCCGCTCCAGCGGCGTCGAGAACCCGAATCCAGGCAGCGACGGCACGATCACGTCGAACGCGTCGGCCGGATCACCCCCGTACGACCCCGGGTCGGCGAGCCGGTCGATCACCCGGGACCAGTGCCAGAACGTCCACGGCCAGCCGTGGCTCAGGATCAGCGGGACCGGCCGCGGCCCGACGCCCGCGCGACGCAGGAAGTGCACCGGCACGCCCTCGACGTCGACCCGGTAGTTCTCGTACGAGTTGATCGCGCTCTCCGACGCTCTCCAGTCGAAGCCGTCGGCCCAGTACTCGACCAGTTCCTGCAGCTCAGTACGCCGTACGCCGTAGTGCCCGTCCTCGTTGCCCGTGTCGAGCGGCCACTTCGTCGCGCGCAGCCGGGTCCGCAGATCGTCGAGCACCGAGTCGGGAACATGGATGGGAGTCGGATCAAAAGAAGACGTCATCGTGTCCTCACAGGTTGGCGATCTCGGTCAGGCGTTTCAGGACCCGCGCGGAGTCGCTCAGGAGAGCGCGTTCATCGTCGCTCAGCTGGTCCACCAGCTCGGCGAGCCGCTCGACGCGGCTGACGCGGCGGGAGTCGACGATGGCCTGCCCGGCGTCGGTGAGCGAGAGCAGTACGGCGCGACCGTCCCGAGGATCCGGCGCGCGGGAGACCAGACCGTCGCGTTCGAGGTTGGCGACCAGGCTGGTCAGGGCCGGCTGCTTGAGCTGCTCGGTGGCGGTCAGGTCGGTCAGCCGCAGCGGGCCGCGGCGCGCGAGCGTGTGCAGGACGGACAGCGTGGAGAAGTTGAACCGGCGGACCGAGGGCAGCCGGATGAAGATCGTGGTGAAGTCCTCGATCGCGGTCGTCAGGTCGTCGAGATCAGGCGTCGGTTCCGGCACGGATCAGACCATATCAATTTTCGATGTAACTCAGCGCGGTGATCCAGCGAGTGATTCCGCAGCGTGTAGTTACCGACACGTGCTGATGGCAAGTGTTAAAGACGTGTTGGGAATTCCCCTGGTGTGACTACGACCTGAGCGGTGCGGGCATCGTTTTCTCCGGACGAGGTGTCAGTCGCGCACGTGGGCTGCACCGGCTGGGGTCGTTGCTCTACGCAAGGCATGTTCAGCCCTGTGTGACGCTCGGTGACTTGCTCTGGCCGCACCCCCTGCGGGCATGGCACCATCGGCCACCGGGGGAGACACGTCATCAGGGGGCGGCGAATGGCGAGAGCCAAGCGAGCGAACCGCGGCGACACCGAGAGGTCGCGCTGGTTGGGCGGTACGACGGACGCAGGCAACCAGGGCGAACCTGGTTGGGGCGCCCAGGTCGTCGTCGGCGGCAACCAGGCCCGACCCAACGGACCCGGTACGCCGGGCAACGGCTTCTTCGGCGACGACGACGGCCCAGCGACCGGCGGCGCAGCGACGGACGGCCCACCGACCGACGGTCCCGCGAACAGCGGCCCAGCGAGCGGTAGCCCAGCAAACGGCGCCCCAGCGAACGGCGGTCCTGGTGAGACCACCGCACCCCTGACCGCCGACGAGAAGACGCCCGGTCAAGCCAGCAGAACGGCTCCCAGCCAGAAGCCCGGCGCCAAGACACATGGGAGCAACGCGGCCCCGCCCAGAACGGCCGCGAGCAGGACGGACGAGACCGCCGGAGCCAAGACCGGTCAGGCCGCCGCAGCGAGAACAGGTGAGACCGCCCGAGTGAGCACGGTTGAAACGGCCGGCGTGAAGCCGCCCGAGAACACGGGGGAGCGCTCTCCCGAGCCCCCGAGCTGGCAGCAGATCGCCACCGCCAACGGGCGCCCGGTCACGGTCGCCCCACGCCAGGCAGGATTCGGTACGCCGGTCCGCGTGGACGAGATCGCCCTGGCCGCGAAAGCGCTCTCCGAGGATCTCCTCGCCGCGACCCAGGGCATGCCCGAGTCGGTCGCGTCACGTCAGCTCCGCCGGGATCTCGACGACGCCGTCGAGACGTTCCGCGCGGTCGCCAGCGAACTCCAGTCGACAGCCGGCAGCCTGGTCCGCCTCGCCGCGAGCGAGAGCCAGGTCTGTGGCGTCACCTGGGGCGTCTGCCCCGACCACGGCCTCACGCTGATGAACGTCGGCGACGTCGCCACCTGCCACGTCCTCGGCTGCCACCACGAGCAGCAGGGCCCGACCGAGCGCTGCGCACAACCCGTTGCCTACAAGGTCGTCGACGTCGCCGGCCCGGCCCTGTTCACCTGCGCCGGCCACGCGATCGCCTGCCGCCTCCACCTCGACGGCGCCGTCATCACCCTCGCCACCGACAGCCTCGAACTCCTTTGACAGCCCGGCCTACTCCTCGACGATCGCCATCGTCTGCAGCCGTACGGCGTCCCGCCCCGGCGGAGCGCCGTACATCCGCCGGTACTCACGACTGAACTGTGACGGGTTGTCGTACCCAACGGCGTAGCCGACGGCCGCCACGTCGTGCGGCGCCGCCAGCAAGGCGAGCCGAGCCTTCTGCAACCGGATCTGCTTCTGGTACTGCAGCGGGCTCATTGCCGTCACCGCGCGGAAGTGCCGGTTCAGGGACGAGACGCTGGTCCCGACGTCCGCGGCCAGATCCGCGATCCGGATGACCCGGTCGTACCGCTCTCTGATCCACGCGGTCGCCAGCGCGACCAGCGCCAGCCGGCTGTCCGCCGAACCGGCCTGCCGGATCAGCGCCGCCTGCGGACCGTTGAGCAACCACCAGTGGATCTCACGCCGTACGCCGGCCGACAGCACCTTCCGGTCCCGCGGTGAGTCCAGGAGCCGCGTCAGCCGCACCAAGGCGTCCAGCAACCTGTCGTCCGCGTCGCTGACCGCGAGGCCTAGGCCGTCGTGCGGCCGGATCGCGGTCGGCCCGCCGTCGACCAGCAGCTGCGCGATCGTGGTGGGCTCGAGCCGCAGCCCCAGCGCGAGAAAGGGCGCCTCCACGATCCGCCCGGTCAACGGAAGGTCCACAGTCACCACCGCCACCTGCCCCGGCCCGTGCTCGAAGACGTTCTCGCCGAGAATCGTCTGCTTCACGCCCCGCACGACCAGCGTGAGCATCGGCTCGGAGACCGAGATCATCGGTTCGGTCACCCGGTTGGCGGCGAACACCAGTACGCCGTCGACCCACCGCGGCCGCATGTTGCCTCCGGCAAGCGACTCGATCCGGCGGCCGAGTTCGGGCAAGTGGTCCATGGTTCCGAGTGAAGCACACCCGGTCGAACGGACGTTGGGCCGATCGTGCAACCGATCGCCCGCATCGGTCTAGGGGACGGCGGCTCAGGACGATCCACTGGAGCTATCACCGAAAAGCCTGGAGGCCCGCACTCATGTCGCTCGATTCCTACCGCACCCTCGGCCGCTCCGGCCTGCGGGTCAGCCCGCTCACCCTGGGCACGATGACCTTCGGCGACGACTGGGGCTGGGGCAGCAGCCCTGAGGAGTCCACGAAGATCCTGGCGACGTACCTGGACCGCGGCGGGAACTCCGTCGACACCGCGAACCTCTACACCAACGGCCACTCCGAGCAGATCGTCGGCGACTACCTGAACAGCCGGTCGTCACTGCGCGATCGCGTCGTCCTCGGGACCAAGTTCTTCGGCAACCTCTACCCGAAGGACCCGAACGGCGGCGGCCCCGGCCGTAAGGCGATCGTGCAACAGCTCGAGAACTCGCTGCGCCGCTTGCGTACCGACTACGTCGACCTCTACTGGCTGCACAACTTCGACCCGGTGACGCCGGTCGAGGAGACCCTCCGCGCCCTCGACGATCTGGTGGCCGCCGGCAAGATCCGGTACGTCGGCTTCTCCGACGTCCCGGCCTGGGCGACCGCGCAGGCGGCGACGATCGCCCAGTTGCGCGGCTGGTCGCCGATCATCGCGCTCCAACTGGAGTACTCCCTGCTCGAGCGGACCTCCGAAGGTGAACTGATCCCGATGGCCGCGGCGCTGGGGATGGGGGTGATGCCGTGGTCACCGCTCAAGGGCGGCTTCCTGTCCGGCAAGTACTCCAGCAGCGACGCCGCCGAGGTCGACACCACCCGCGGACAGATGCCGAGCGAGGCGGAGTACGTCGTGATCGACGCTCTCAACGCCGTCGCCGAACAAGCCGGTACGACGGCCGCCGAGATCGCGCTCTCCTGGGTGACCGGGCGTCCCGGCGTCACCTCCACCGTGATCGGAGCCCGCCGGATGGATCAGTTCGAGACCAACCTCGGCGCGCTGGACGTCACCCTCACCGCCGCGCAGCGCGCCACGCTGGACGAGATCTCGACCCCGAAGCTGAACTTCCCCGCCGAGAACAACCGGGTCCTCGCCCCGAGGCTCCAGTTCGCCGGCGCCACCGTGGACGGCCGGACCTCGGCCACCAATCCGTTGCTCGAAGCAAGCGAAACCCGTTACTGACGAGCGACCCCGGCCTCAGGCGCCAATACCTGAGGCCGGGTTGGTGAGCGAGCAGCGGCGTGAGAGCGCCGAGAACCTACGAGATCCGGCAGGACGTCAGGTGGTCGTTCGCGTTCGGCGACAGTGTCGTGAAGTTGGGCGTGTTCGACGACCACGTCCACGACTGCCCGCTGAAGTTGTCCTCGGCGTACGCCGTGACCGTCCACCCGGACGGGATCCGCACCGACGAAGCCCAGTTGTCCTGCACACCAGCGGCCTGCAGCTGCGCCCGCGTGTAGTTGCCCTTGGCAAGGGCAGCGCCCGCCGTGCCGAGGTAGTCGATGTGTTCGAAGAACACCACGCCGCCCGTCCCCTGCGATGGCATCGGCTGCGTGGGCCGGTTCGGGGTCACAGCGATCTGCCCCTTGAACATCCGCCCGCCGTCGTTGGTCAGCCGCAGGTAGTAGTCCGACGAGCACGCCGTCCCGTCCTCGTCCAGCGCCCGAATCCCTGACCCAGAAGGAACGAAGGCCGAACTCTCAGCCGTCTTGGCGATCTGGTTGCCCTCGTTGTACTCGTCGAACATCGAGATGTACATGCCCTGCACGCCGACCCGCGTGAGGTTGTAGAACTGCCGCCACATCAGGTCGCCGTGCCGCCGGTGCCCGGACTGCAGATCGCCGGGGATCACGCACGGCTGGTAGTCGATCCCGAAGGCGTTGCAGTCGGCCTGGTCCTGCTGGTTCACGTTGTTGTAGTAGTGATCCGCGCCGGCCACGTCCTGGATCCGCCCGACCATCCACGGCGAGATCATGTTGAAAGCGTGGTAGACGTCGAGATATCCGGCCCGCGAGTCCTCGACCCCACGCCGCCAGTGCGTCGGCACACCGCCGATCACGTAGCAGCCCTGGCCCTTGAACCAGTTCACGACGTCCAGGCAGACCGACGCCGGCCACGCCTTGTTCGCCTCGTTGAAACCGAAGCCCCAGATGCAGACGACCGGCTTGCCGTTCTGCTTCGCGTACGCCGGGGACGACGTGTACGCGCGCATCTTGTCGATCCAGTCCTGCTTCATCTCCGACTGCATGTTCTGCCACGCGGTCGCGTCGTACATGATGTAGAACTTCCGCCCGTACTGCTCGGCGGCCTGGCGCACCTTCACCGCCATCGCGTCGCGGGTCGGGCCCTCACCGCCGAACGGGTTGAACCGCTGCAGCGCGGCCGTGTCGCAGCCGTTCTGCTGCATCCACTGGAAGTGCGTGTTCACCGTCTGCTGGTCGTACGACGAGAACAGCTTCGCGGGCTGGCCGTTGCCGAGGTTCGCGTACGCCGTCTGGTACGTCGCCGTGTAGTCGCGGACGTCCGGCCAGCTGCCGAGCGCGTTGTTGGTCGGTGAGGGCGGCTGGCCCCAGTTGTTGCTCCAGTGCCACCACCCGTTGATCGGGGCGCCGTCACCGGCGCAGGCGAACCAGCCCTGGTACCCGACGGTGATCTTGCCGACCACGTCGCCGGGAGGGCTGGCCGAGGCCGCTGCGGAGGCGGTGAGAGCGGTGCCGGCCGACGAGGCGGCGGCTGCTGCAGCCGCGGAGGCGGCCAGGAAAGTACGTCGTGTGAGTGCCATTGTGCAGGCTCCTGGATGGGCGGACAGGACTGCGGAGAGTGGCGCCGAGCGTACAAACGGTCGCTTCACGGCGCAAGACCTCACCGCAAGACCTTGACGAAGCTCTGCAAAATCGGGACGAGACCTCTCAGGGGATCGTTCCCCGGCGTTCACAAGGACCTCGCCGACGCCTGGCTGCAATTCGGTGGCGATCCGAAGAAATATGGCCGCAACATCTTGACGCGGCGTGACGGCGTACTTAGTTTGTTGGCTCAACAGACAAAGTCTGTGACCGGCATCACAATGCCGGTGCCGTTCTCCTGTCGGGGGAGAAGGGGTGGGGGTTCTGTGACGCTGACCGACGGCAGTCGGCCGGGCGGTGGGGTGGTTGCCGCCGACCACGTTTCGCTGCGCCGCAACAACCTTTCCGTCGTCCTCCGGCACGTCCGCTCCGACGGCCCGAAGTCGCGGGCCCGGATCGCGGCGGACACCGGCCTGAACAAGGCCACCGTCTCCAGCCTGGTCGCCGAGCTCGTCGAGCGCGGTCTGCTCCGGGAAGGCCGGGCCGAGTCCGAGCGCGGCGCACTTGGTCGCCCTGGGCAACTGGTCGAGCTCGACGGCAGCGCGGTCTGCGGCGTCGGCGCGGAGATCAACGTCGACTACCTCGCCGTCACCGCGCTCGACCTCAGCGGCGACACCGTGATCGAACGCCGGGTCCCGCTCGACGTCGCCCACCTCGAACCCGGTACGACACTCGACCACCTGGCCGAGCTGGTCCAGGACGCGGTCACCGCGGTCACCGCGCGCGGTGGCCAGACCGCCGGCGTGACGCTGGCGGCGCCGGGTCTGGTGCACGGCACGACCGGTTCGCTCAAGCTCGCGCCGAACCTGGGCTGGGGCGAACTGCAGATCGTCGACGAGATGCGCGAGCGGCTCGGCGGTCCGCCGTACGCCGTGCGCGTGGACAACGAGGCGAACCTCGCGGCGCTGGCGGCGTACTCCGAACTGCGCAAAAAGTCCGGCAGCAACGTCGAGGACATCGTCCTGCTCACCGGCGCGGTCGGTGTCGGTGGCGGCGTGGTCGCCGGCGGGCACCTGCTGCGCGGCGGCCGCGGGTTCAGCGGCGAGGTCGGGCACATGCCGGTCGCGCCCGCCGGCGGGATCTGTGGCTGCGGCCGGACCGGTTGCTGGGAGACCGTCGTGGGGCTGACCGCCCTGCTCAACAAGGCGACCGACGCCGACGACCCGGTCCGCGATCCGTCGCTGGACGTCGAGCAGCGGCTCGCGGAGATCACCCGCCGGGCCGAGGCCGGGGGAGCGCGGACGCTGCGCGCGCTCGCCGAGGTCGGGACCTGGCTCGGGATCGGCGGCGCGATCCTGGTGAACATCCTGAACCCGGACGTCCTGGTGCTCGGCGGGTACTTCGCCGTCCTCGGCCCCTGGCTGAAGGAACCGTTGGAGAGCGCGATCCGCGACCGCGTGATCGCTCCCGACGGTGGCGGCTGCCGTGTCGTGCAGTCCGAGCTCGGGTTCACTGCGGCGGTCCGGGGTGGGGCGCAGATCTCGCTCGACCAGGTCTTCCTGGATCCGACGCTGATCGGCCGCGAGGCCACCGGGGTCGCGCAATGAGCAGTCAGATCGCGGGGGCGACGAGGAAAGGTGATGGGGTGGCCGACGAAGAACTGTTGCGGATGACCGGGATCGTGAAGGAGTTCCCCGGTGTCCGGGCGCTGGACGGCGTCGATCTCGACGTCCGCCGGGGGGAGGTGCACTGCCTGCTCGGCCAGAACGGCGCCGGCAAGTCGACGCTGATCCGGGTGCTGACCGGCGCGCACCAGCCGGACGACGGCACGATCGTTGTCAACGGCAACGAGGTCGCGCTGAACAGCCCGACCGCCGCGATCGATCTCGGCATCGCCGCGATCTACCAGGAGCTCGACCTGGTGCCCGACCTGACCGTCGCCGAGAACGTGTTCCTCGGCCACGAGCCGGCCCGGTTCGGGCTGACCCGGCGGCACGAGGCGAACACCAAGGCGCGCGAGTTGCTCAAGGGCCTCGGGCACGGCGAGATCCCGGTCGGCCGCACGGTCGGGCTGCTCCCGGCGGCCGGCCAGCAGGTGGTGAGCATGGCGAGAGCGCTGTCTCGCGACGCTCAGCTGATCGTGATGGACGAGCCGTCCGCCGTACTGGACTCCGAAGAGGTCGGCAACCTGTTCCGCGTGATCCGCGACCTGACGTCGCGCGGTGTCGCGGTCATCTACATCTCCCACCGGCTGGAGGAGATCCGCGAGATCGGCGACCGGGTCACCGTGCTCAAGGACGGCGCGACGGTCGCGACCGGTCTCGACGCGCGCCAGACGGCGACGTCCGAGCTGATCCGCCTGATGACCGGCCGCTCGATCGAGTACGTGTTCCCGCCCCGGGCCACGCTCGCGAAGGACGCGCAGACGGTGCTCGAGGTGATCGGTCTGTCGCGGCCGCGCGAGTTCGAGGACATCGGCTTCGAGGTCAAGGCCGGCGAGATCCTCGGCTTCGCGGGGCTGGTCGGATCGGGCCGTTCCGAAGTACTGGAGACCGTGTACGGCGCGCGCAAGGCCGCGACCGGCCAGGTGCGCGTCGACGGCGTCACGCTGCGCCCGGGCCGGGTCCAGGCCGCGGTGAAGGCCGGCGTCGGACTCGCGCCCGAGGAGCGCAAGAGCCAGGCGCTGCTGCTCGACGAAGCGGTCTACAAGAACATCACGGTCTCGACCATGCAGCGGTTCGCCAGCGGCGGGTTCCTCAACGGGCACGCCGAGAAGAAGGCGGCCGAGGAGCTGACCAAGGCGCTCGACGTCCGGCCGCCCGGAGTCGAGCACCCGGTCCGCAACCTGTCCGGCGGCAACCAGCAGAAGGTCGTCCTGGCCCGCTGGCTGCTCCGCGACTGCCGGGTGCTGCTGCTCGACGAACCGACCCGTGGGGTCGACGTCGGGGCGCGGTCGGAGATCTACGCGCTGATCCGCAAGCTGGCCGCGAGCGGTGTCGCGATCGTGCTGGTCTCCAGCGAGGTCGAAGAAGTGCTCGGTCTGGCCGACCGGGTCGTGGTGATGCGGGAGGGGCGGGCCGTGCACACCGGTCCCGCGCACGAAATCGACGAGCACCGGGTGCTCGACCTGGTGATGGAAGGAAGTGCCGTGTGATGAGTGAGGAAAAGGTGCAGGACGCGGTGCCGACCACAGCGTCGACCCAGTCCACCACCCGCCAGCCCGGCGCGCCACGCAACGGCGGGGGAGCGGCGAGCATCCTGCGCACCGGCATGGGCCGCAACGTCGGCCTCGTCGTCGCGCTGGTGCTGCTGTGCATCGTCGGCGTCGCCACCGCCGGCGACACCTTCGCCACCGGTGCCAACGTGCTCACCATCCTGCGGCTGGCCGCGGTGGTCGGCGTGGTCAGCATCGGGATGACCTTCGTCATCACCGGCGGTGGCATCGACCTGTCGGTCGGCGCGATGCTCGCGCTGGCCTCGGTCTGGGCCACCACCCTGGCCACGCAGCAGATGGCCGCGGACTACGGCGTGATCTTCATGGTCAGCACCGCTCTCCTGGTCGGGGCGGCGTGTGGTCTGGTCAACGGCGTACTCGTTGCCTACGGCAAGGTCGTGCCGTTCATCGCGACCCTGGCGATGCTCGCCGGAGCGCGCGGTCTGGCCGAGATCATCTCCGACCGCAAGACCCAGATCATCACCGTCAACCCGTTCCTGGACTTCTTCGGTGGCTCGTTCATCGGCGTACCGGTCCTGGTCTGGATGTTCGTGATCGTCGCCGCGCTCGGCTGGGTGCTGCTCAACCGGACCACGTTCGGCCGCCGCACGTTCGCGGTCGGCGGCAACGCCGAAGCGGCCCGTCTGGCCGGCATCAAGGTCCAGCGGCACACCGTCGCGCTCTACGTCCTCGCGGGCCTGTGCTGCGGCATCGCCGCCGTCATGCTGATGGCCCGTACGACGACCGGCAGCTCGACGCACGGCCAGCTGTACGAGCTGGACGCGATCGCGGCGGTGGTGATCGGCGGCACGCTGCTGTCCGGCGGCCGCGGCACGATCGTCGGCACCGTGTTCGGCGTACTGATCTTCACCACCCTGAACAACGTCTTCACCCTGAACAACCTGAGCATCTCCGCGCAGTCGGTGGCGAAGGGCCTGATCATCGTGATCGCGGTCCTCCTCCAGCAGCGCCTGGCCGCCCGCGCCACCACTCCCTGAGTTTCGTAACCCCTGTAGAGCAGTTCGCACATTGGAGGACGATGATGTCCGCACGACCCGCGCGGTTCCTGAAGGTTGCCGGTATCGCCGGCCTGAGCTCGCTGGCGCTGATCGCCTGCACCAGCAACACCCCGGAGGCCGAGAAGACCTCCGACACCGGCGCCACCCAGGCGGTCGCCGGCGGCAAGAACGACGAACCGGGCAAGAAGGTCAAGATCGGCTTCTCCGCACCGGCGGCCGACCACGGCTGGATGGGCGCGATCACCAAGGCCACCCAGGCCGAGGCAAAGAAGTTCTCCGACGTCGAACTGGTCGTCGCCGAGGGCACCAACGACGTGAACCTGCAGATCAGCCAGGTGGAGACCTTCATCAACCAGAAGGTCGACGCGATCGTGCTGCTGCCGTTCGACGGCGCCGCGCTGACCGCGGTCGCGACCAAGGCGATGGACGCCGGGATCATCGTGGTCAACGTCGACCGCGAGTTCGGCAGCACCTTCGCCGCCCGGACCACCGTGCTCGGTGACAACAAGGGCATGGGCGTCTCGGCCGGTACCTACATCTGCCAGGAGCTGAAGGGCAAGACCGACGCGGTGGTCGCCGAGATCGCCGGCATCGACTCGCTGCCGCTGACGCAGGCCCGCAGCCAGGGCTTCAAGGAGGCGCTCGCGGACTGCGGCCTGAAGGTCAGCAACCGCGTCCCGGCCGAGTTCACCGTCGAGTCCGGTGAGAAGGCCGCCGCGAACCTGCTGCAGGCCGCGCCGAAGATCGACGCGATCTGGAACCACGACGACGACCAGGGCGTCGGCGTCCTGGCCGCGATCAAGAACTCCGGCCGCAAGGAGTTCTTCATGGTCGGCGGCGCCGGTTCGGCGAACGTCATGCGCGACATCAAGGCCGGCAACACGGTGATGCGGGCGACCGTCATCTACCCGTCCACCCAGGGCGCCGACGGCGTCCGGCTGGCCCGCCTGCTGGTGCAGAAGAAGTCGCTCGGTGACCTGGTCGAGGTCGAGGTCCCGCGCACCGTCCAGCTGTACGCGCCGGTCGTCACCAAGGACAACGTGGACCAGTACCTGCCCACCGCTTTCGAGAGCTGAGGAGTCAGAACGGTATGACGAACCTGGGCATCGGCCTGATCGGCTACGCCTTCATGGGGGCCGCCCACTCGCAGGCCTGGCGCAACGCACCGCGCTTCTTCGACCTGCCGCTGCACCCGGACCTCAACGTCCTGTGCGGCCGCAACGAAGAGGCGGTGCAAGCGGCAGCCGGCAAGCTCGGCTGGAGCACGACCGAGACGGACTGGCGCGCGCTGCTGCGGCGTGACGACGTCCAGCTGGTCGACGTCTGTACGCCGGGCGACAGCCACGCCGAGATCGCGATCGCCGCGCTCGAGGCCGGCAAGCACGTGCTCTGCGAGAAGCCGCTGGCCAACACCGTCGCGGAGGCCGAGGCGATGGCCGCCGCGGCGGCGAAGGCGGCGGCCGGTGGGATCAGGTCGATGGTCGGGTTCACCTACCGGCGGGTCCCGGCGATCGCGCTGGCCCGCAAACTCGTGGCCGAGGGCAAGCTCGGCACCGTCCGGCACGTCCGGGCGCAGTACCTGCAGGACTGGATCGCCGACCCCGAGGCGCCGCTGTCGTGGCGCCTGGACAAGGAGAAGGCCGGTTCCGGCGCGCTCGGTGACATCGGCGCGCACATCGTCGACCTGACCCAGTTCATCACCGGCGACCGGATCGCCGAGGTGAGCGGCCGCCTGGAGACGTTCGTCAAGGAACGCCCCAAGGCCGAGGCCCACAGCGGCCTGTCCGGTACGGCGAGCGCCGAACGCGGCCCGGTCACCGTCGACGACGCGGCGGTGTTCATCGCGAACTTCCGCAGCGGCGCGCTCGGCGTCTTCGAGGCGACCCGGTTCGCGACCGGCCGCAAGAACGCGATCCGGATCGAGATCAACGGGTCCTTGGGCAGCCTGGCCTTCGACTTCGAGGACATGAACCTCCTCCACTACTACGACGCGACCGAGGACCCCGAGACCGCGGGGTTCCGCCGCATCCTCGCGACCGAGCCCGTGCACCCGTACGTCGCCGCCTGGTGGCCGCCCGGCCACCTGCTCGGCTACGAGCACGGCTTCACCCACCAAGTGGTCGATCTCGTCACGGCGGTTGCCGAGGGCAAGGACCCGGAGCCGTCGTTCGCCGACGGCCTGCAGGTCCAGCGCGTCCTCGCGGCCGTCGAGGACAGCTCGAACTCCCGACAATGGCAGGAGATTGCTGAATGAACGCGTACACCCCGAGCAAGGCCGACAAGTTCTCGTTCGGACTGTGGACGGTCGGCTGGGAAGGCGTCGACGTCTTCGGTACGGCGGTCCGTGCACCGCTCGACCCGGTGCTGGCGGTCGAGAAGCTCGCCGAGCTGGGCGCCGCCGCGGTCTCCTTCCACGACGACGACCTGGTCCCGGACGACGCGCAGCGCCAGGCGGTGCTCGCGCGGTTCGGCAAGGCGCTGGCCGACACCGGCCTGGTGGTCGAGATGGCCACCACGAACCTGTTCGCCCACCCGGTCTTCAAGGACGGCGGCCTGACCGCCAACGACCGCGACGTCCGCCGGTACGCCCTGGCCAAGATCCTGCGCAACGTCGACCTGGCCGCCGAGCTCGGCGCCACGACGTACGTGCTGTGGGGCGGCCGCGAAGGGGCGGAGTCCGGCGGCTCGAAGGACGTCCGGGCCGCGATGGACCGGTACAAGGAGTCGATGGACCTGCTCACGTCGTACGTGCGTGACCAGGGCTACGACCTGCGGTTCGCGCTGGAGCCGAAGCCGAACGAGCCGCGCGGCGACATCCTGCTGCCGACGATCGGGCACGCGATCGCCTTCATCAACGACCTCGAGCACCCCGAACTGGTCGGGATCAACCCCGAGGTCGGGCACGAGCAGATGGCCGGCCTCAACTACGCGCACGGGATCGCCCAGGCGCTGTGGCACGGCAAGCTGTTCCACATCGACCTGAACGGTCAGCACGGGCCGCGGTTCGACCAGGACCTGCGCTTCGGCGCCGGCAACCTGCGCGAGGCGTTCTGGACCGTCGACGTGCTGCAGGGCGCCGAAGGGCAGCCCGGGTACGACGGCTATGTCCACTTCGACTACAAGCCGCCGCGGACCGAGGACCTGGAAGGCGTCTGGGAGACCGCGCGCGGCTGTATGCGCAACTACCTGATCCTGCGCGAGAAGGTGGCCGCGTTCCGCGCCGACCCCGAGGTCCAGGAAGCCCTGGCCGTCGCCCGGGTCGCGGACCTGTCCCAGCCGACGCTCGGCGCGGGCGAGTCCCTCGACGAGTTGCGCAAGGCAACCTACGACCCCGAAGCGCTGGCCGCTCGTGGCCTCGGCTTCGAGAAGCTCGACCAGCTCGCCATGGATCACCTGCTCGGCGTCCGCTGACGCACCTCTGCAAGTAGCTGTACCAGGGCCGACGCCCGGGGACCCGCCCCGGAAACCGATGGAGCGCGCACCTTATCCGACCCATAAGGAGCACCCTCATGCACCAGCTACGCAGGCGCCTGCACGGCACGGTTGTCCGTGCCGTGCTGCTGGCGCTGATCGCCGCCTTGGCGATCCCGCTCAGTGCCTTACCGGCGCGCGCCCACCCGGGCCACGGCGACGAGACCTTCAACGCGTTGATCTTCAGCAAGACCGCCGGGTTCCGGCACGACTCGATCCCGGCCGGGATCCAGGCCGTGAAGGACCTGGCGGCCGCGAACAACTTCACCGTCACCGCGACCGAGGACGCGGCGATGTTCAACGACACCGAGCTGGCCAAGTACGAGGTGGTCATCTGGATGTCGACCACCGGTGACGTGCTGAACGCCGACCAGCAGGCGGCGTTCGAGCGCTACATCCAGGGCGGCGGCGGGTACGCCGGCGTGCACGCGGCCTCGGACACCGAGTACGAGTGGCCCTGGTACGGCAAGCTGGTCGGCTCGTACTTCGACAGCCACCCGGCCGGTACGCCGAACGCGAACGTCAAGGTCGAGGACCACGCGCACCCGTCCACCGCGGAAGCGCCGACGACCTGGAACCGCACCGACGAGTGGTACAACTACCGGACCAACCCGCGCGACTCCGTGCACGTGCTCGCCTCACTCGACGAGACGTCGTACGCCGGCGGCAACATGGGCGCCGAGCACCCGATCGCGTGGTGCCAGGACTACGACGGCGGCCGCGCCTGGTACACGGGCATGGGCCACACGATCGAGTCGTACGCCGATCCGGTCTTCCGCGAGCACCTGCTCGGCGGTATCAAGACCGCGGCGGGCGTGCAACCGGCCGACTGTGGCGCGTCGCTGAGCGACAGCTACCAGAAGGTCGCCCTCGACGACGACACGTCGAACCCGATGGAACTGACCATCGCCAAGGACGGCCGGGTCTTCTACATCGACCGCAACGGCGCCGTGAAGATCGTCAAGACCGACGGCAGCGTGGTCACCGCGGGCACCCTGAACGTCTACACCGGTCAGGAGTTCGGCCTGCTCGGCATCGCGCTCGACCCGGCCTTCGACACCAACGGCTTCCTCTACCTGTACTACTCACCGGCCGGCGCCGAGCCGTTCGACCGGGTGTCCAGGTTCAAGGTGAACGGCGACACGCTCGACCTGGCCAGTGAGAAACAGGTCATCCGCGTCGACACCCAGCGCGACCAGTGCTGTCACGCCGGTGGTGCGCTCGAGTTCGACAACAACGGCAACCTGTTCATCGCGACCGGTGACAACAGCAACCCGTTCGACTCCGACGGCTACTCGCCGATCGACGAGCGGGCCGGCCGCGCGGCCTGGGACTCCCAGCGCAGCAGTGCCAACAGCAACAACCTGAACGGCAAGGTGCTCCGGATCCACGTCGAGGCCGACGGTTCGTACACCGTTCCCGACGGCAACCTGTTCCCGGCCGGTACGGCGAAGACGCGGCCCGAGATCTACGCGATGGGCTTCCGCAACCCGTTCCGGATCGGCATCGACCCGACCACCAACCACCTGTTCGTCGCGGACTACGGTCCGGACGCCGGGCAGGTCTCGCCGACGCGTGGCCCGGACGGCCGGGTCGAGTGGGACATCCTGGACAAGCCGGGCTTCTACGGCTGGCCGTACTGCGTGGGCAACAACACGCCGTACAACGACCACGACTTCGCCACCGGGACCTCCGGCGCGACGTTCAACTGCGCGGCGCCGGTCAACAACTCGCCGAACAACACCGGCATCACCCAACTGCCGGCGGCCATCCCGGCCAGCCTGTGGATGGGCAAGTCGACCACCGGCGTACCGGAGATCGGTGGCAGCGGCGCGCCGATGACCAGTGGCGCCTACCAGTTCGACCCGGACAGCGACTCCGACCGCAAGTGGCCGCAGTACTTCGACGGCAAGGCGGTCTTCGCCGACTGGAACGACAGCCGGTTGTTCTCGGTGCAGCTCAACGACGACCGGTCCAAGGTCGCCGACGTGTCCCGGATGCTCGGCGGGCTGAACTTCATCCGGCCGCACGCGCTGCAGTTCGGGCCGGACGGCGCGCTGTACGTGATCGAGTGGGGGAGCGGATTCGGTGGCAACAACGCCGACTCCGGCGTCTACCGCGTCGACTACGTGCAGGGCAACCGGGCACCGATCGCGCAGTTCACCACGGACAAGACGTCCGGACCGGCACCGTTGACGGTCGCCTTCGACAGCACGGGATCGCGTGATCCCGACGGGCAACCGATCACGCTGGCGTGGGACTTCGACGGCAACGGGACGACGGACTCGACCGAGGCGAAGCCGACGCACACCTACCCGACGGCCGGTGTCTTCACGGCGCGGTTGACCGTGACCGACAGCGACGGCCGTACGGCGGTGTCGAACCGCTCGATCACCTCGGGCAACACCGCACCGACGATCTCGATCGAGGCGCCGGTCGACGGCGGCTTCTTCGACTTCGGCGACACGATCAAGTACAAGGTGACCGTCACCGATCCCGAGGACGGGACGGTGAACTGCCAGGACGTGATCACGCAGCCGGCGCTGGGCCACGACGAGCACGCGCACGGGTACGAGCAGTACCACGGCTGTGAGGGGACGTTCCCGCTTCCTGGTGACGAGGGGCACGTCGGCGCGAACATCTTCGGCATCGTGACGGTGAAGTACACCGACAAGGGTGCTCCCGGCACCGGTGCGATCACGACCGAGAAGGTCGTGCAGCTGCAGCCGAAGACCCGCGAGGCGGAGTACTTCAACGAGACCGGTGGGCCTGGCTCGACGCCCGGCGTACAGGTCGAGGACACCGGTGACACCGCCGGTGGCGGCAAGAACATCGGGTTCATCGAGGACGGCGACTGGTGGGGCTGGAAGCCCACCAACCTGACCGGGATCGACCGGATCGAGCTGCGGGCGGCGTCGCCGGACGCGGGCGCGACCGTGCAGGTCCGGCAGGGATCACCGACCGACGGCCCGATCGTCGCGACCATCCAGGTGACACCGACCGGTGCCTGGCAGACGTACGGGAACTTCTCGGCGGCGGTCAGTGGTGCCTCGCTGACCAGCGGTCCGCTGTACTTCGTCAAGACGACGGGTCAGCTGAACGTGAACTGGGTGAAGTTCGTCGGCAAGGGTGTCACCGACAACCAGCGGCCGGCCGTGACGGCGACCGCGTCCGTTGTCCAGGGCAAGGCTCCGCTCGCGGTGGACTTCACCTCGTCGGCGACCGACCCCGAGGGTGATGTTCCGCTCTCGTACGCGTGGAGCTTCGGCGACGGCGCGACCGGGACCGGTCAGAACCCGAGTCACACCTACACGGCCGCCGGGACCCACACGGCGACCGTCACCGTGACCGACTCGCGCGGCGCGAAGGGCACCGCGAAGATCACGATCAAGGTGGACACACCGGCACCGCCGACGTGTCTGACCGGGCGTTCGGACGGGTTCGAGGGCACGACGCTCGACACCGGCCGATGGAGTGAGGTTGTCCGTGGCAACCAGGAGCTGTCGGTTGCCGGTGGCAACCTGGTGCTGCCGTTGACGGCGACGGACATCTACGGCACCGGCAACACCGGTACGCCGAACATCGTGCTGCAGCCGTTGCCCGCCGGTGCCTGGCAGGCGACCGCCAAGCTGACGATGCCGGCCCGTCTCGCCTACCAGCAGGCCGGGCTGATCGTGTACGGCGACGACGACAACTACGCCAAGATGGTGCTGCAGGGCCGGTCGACCGGCGCGCCGTCGGCGGCGGACCGGATCTTCCAGTTCATCCGGGAAGAGGCCGGTACGCCGAACGAGGTGGCCGCGTCGAACACGGCCAACCTGGGCGCGGCGTACCCGGACACGGTCTGGGTCCGGTTCACCAGTGACGGCGCGAACCTGAAGGCGGCGTACAGCGCGGACGGTGCGACGTTCACCGAGATGTCCGAGACCAAGCAGCTGGCTGGGATCAGCAACCCCCGGATCGGGCTGTTCGGCCTGGCCAACCGGACCGAGGCGCTGCCGCTGGCGGCTCAGTTCGACTACTTCAGCATCACGCCGGACGACACGGCCGAGGTCCCGACCCCGGACGACGAGTTCGCCGGTACGACGCTGGACGCGTGCCGCTGGTCCGCGATCGTGCGGCCCGACCCGGCGGCGTACCGGGTGACCGGTGGCGCGGTCGAGATCGACACCAGCAACGGCGACATCTACCAGGGCACGGCCACGAACCCGAAGAACCTGCTGCTGCAGCCGGCTCCCGACGGTGACTGGACGATCGAGACCAAGGTGGACGGGTCGGCGTTCAACGAGGCCTACCAGCAGGGCGGCCTGATGGTGTACGGCGACGACGCGAACTACGTGAAGCTCGACTACCTCACCAGCAACGCTCCGGGCTCCGCGGTGACGCGGGGGATCGAGCTGCGCAGCGAGGTGAACAACGTGCTCGTGTCACCGCAGCCGAACGCTCCGGCCCCGACGCAGGGAGTCTGGTACCTGCGGCTGGCCAAGAGCGGGACGACCTTCACCGGGTCGTACAGCGCGGACGGACTGGCCTGGACCGCCCTCCCGGCCGTGACGAACCCGGCGCTGGCGTCGGCGAACTTCGGCATCTACGCCTTCGGGGTCGACCAGGTCGCCTCGAAGACGGCGAAGTTCGACTACTTCAAGATCGTCCGGGACACGGTCGCCCCGCAGGTCAGCCTGTCGCTGAACCCGTCGGCGCCGTCCGGCCTGAACGGCTGGTGGACCGACGCGGTCGTCGCGACGGCGATGGCGACCGACAACCAGCCCGGGCAGGTGTACCTGGAGCAGAAGGTCGGCGACGGGGACTGGTCGGAGTACACGACTCCGGTCAGCTTCGGCACCGACGGGACGCACACGATCCAGGTCCGGGCCTCGGACACCGCGGGCAACGTGTCGGCGCCGGAGTCGGTCACCGTCAAGGTGGACCGGACGGCTCCGAAGTCGACGGTGACCGGGCTGGCGTCCGGCGGGAAACTCGGCGTGGCGTCGACGGTCGTGGTCTCGGCCACGGCGACGGACGCGCTCTCCGGGCTCTCCGCGGTGACGCTGAAGGTCGACGGCAAGGCGCTCCCGGCCGGCGGCAAGCTGGACGGGGTCGCGCTCGGGCTCGGTGCGCACGAGCTCGCGGCCACGGCCACGGACAAGGCCGGCAACACCTCGGTCACCAAGGTGCCGTTCACCGTGGTGGCGTCGTACGCCGAGGCGCAGAAGCTGGTCGAGCGGTACCGGGTCGCCAAGACGTTGCCACCAGGGACGGCAACGGTGATGAAGGTGCAGCTCGGCGTGGCCGAGCAGGCGCAGCGCAAGGGGCTCAAGGTCGTCGCGAGGGTTGCGATGGACCTGTACCTCGCGCAGGCACGGACGGTGCGGGACGTCCCCGCCCGGACCCTGCTGACAGCTGTCGGGCAGGACCTGAGGAAGAGGATCTGACCCGATGAACACGTCGCTGTGCGAGATCGCACCCTGTCCGACGCGGAGAGGCGTGCAGGAGCTTCCGAACGCCCTGGTGGTTCGGCCCCACCCGGACGTACGGGAGAGCGGTCTCGCACAGCGCCGGGGGACCGCCCAGTGGTCCTCGTCCCCGGCGCCCGGCCAGGCGCTCCGGCCGTGCGCCGGGGACATCCCCCTGTAGTCACTGGAGTTTTGGAGGAGTGGAGAGATGGCTCGACCGATCACCCTGTTCACCGGCCAGTGGGCCGACCTGCCGTTCGAGGAGGTGGCTCGCCTGGCCTCGGAGTGGGGCTACGACGGGCTCGAGATCGCCTGCTGGGGTGATCACCTCGACGTCCGGAAGGCGGCCGAGGACGACGCGTACGTCCAGGACCGGCTCGACATCCTCGAGAAGCACAACCTGAAGGTCTGGACCATCTCGAACCACCTGCTCGGCCAGGCGGTCTGCGACGACCCGATCGACCAGCGGCACCAGGCGATCCTGCCCGCGCACATCTGGGGCGACGGCGATCCCGAGGGCGTGCGGCAGCGCGCGGCCGAGGAGATGGGTATCACCGCCCGCGCCGCCCGCCGGCTCGGCGTCGACGTCGTGGTCGGCTTCACCGGCTCGGCGATCTGGAAGACCGTCGCGATGTTCCCGCCGGTCCCGGAGTCGATGATCGACGCCGGGTACGCCGACTTCGCCGACCGCTGGAACCCGATCCTCGACGTGTTCGACGAGGCCGGGGTGAGGTTCGCGCACGAGGTGCACCCGTCGGAGATCGCCTACGACTACTGGTCCACCACCCGCGCGCTGGAGGCGATCGGGCACCGCGAGGCGTTCGGCCTGAACTGGGACCCGAGCCACTTCGTCTGGCAGGACCTCGACCCGGTCGGCTTCCTGTGGGACTTCAAGGACCGGATCTACCACGTCGACTGCAAGGACGCGAAGCGTCAGGTCGGCAACGGCCGCAACGGCCGGATGGGTTCGCACCTGGCCTGGGGCGACCCGCGGCGCGGCTGGGACTTCGTCTCGACCGGGCACGGCGACGTCCCGTGGGAGGCGTGCTTCCGGATGCTCAACACGATCGGGTACGCCGGGCCGATCTCGGTCGAGTGGGAGGACGCCGGCATGGACCGCCTGGTCGGTGCCGCCGAGGCCCTGGAGTTCGTGAAGCGCCTGGCCTTCGACCCGCCGACCGCGTCGTTCGACGCGGCCTTCTCCTCGTAACCCACCCCCACCCCCACCCTCACCCCCGCCCCCGCCCCCACCCCCGCTCGTCCAGCGGCGACTTTGTGCACCGGCCAGCCACGAAATCTCCTCCACGGTGGCTGGCCGGTGCACAAAGTTGAACTCTTGCGAGATGGGGGAGCGCCTGTGGTGGCGGGGGCGGCCCCCACCCCGCCCCACCGGGGTTCTA
>JAEBEC010000010.1:0-294452 GCA_049998015.1 Kribbella sp. cmx-5-2 | reverse complement strand
ACTACCGTGGGACACGAGAACCTCCGGTCGTTGCAGTGGGCCTTAGACAAGCCACACCTCAACCGGAGGTTCTCCTCACGTCAACCCCGACCCGCTGCTACCAACCTCATGACCGAGTACATCTAGTTGTCGGCAGGCCTTGTTCGGCGGGGACAGTCGGGCGAGCGTCGTGATTGTCCGCGAGGTGTCGGCTAGGCCTCGTTCAACGCGGTCAGTTAGGCGTGGGCGAATTGTCGCGAGTTGTTGGCGTCAGAGCTGCCGTACGGCGTCCGCTGGGCGCGAGCGACGGCGTTGATCTCGCGATCGGTGCCGGAGAGATCGTTGCGCTGCGTCGCGATTGTCCGCGAGGCCGAAGTGTGGTGCCTTCGCGAACTCGCAAGACACGCTCGCGATCCGGCCGAGCTCCCTGGTCGCCTCGTTCAGCGCGGTCAGTTGGGCGCGGGCATCGCAACTGTCCGCGAGGTGTCGGCTAGGCCTCGTTCAGCGTGGTTAGTTCGTCCTTGGTCAGGAGGGTGGATGTGCCTTCTACGGCCTGTTCGAGTTGGTCGACGGTGCTGGCTCCGATGATTGGGGTCAGGGTCGGGGTTCCGGAGGTTAGCCAGGCAAGTACTACCTGGCCCGGGCGGAGGCCGCGGGCTGTGGCGACGCGGGTTAGTGCAGCTAGGCGTCGCTCGGTGCCTGGGTGGCGGTACTCGGTCTCCAGTGGGCGGTCGGTTCGGTCGTAGCGGCCTTGGAGGGTGGCGGTGTAGACCCAGCCCTCGAACGACGGGTTGCGAAGGAGGAAGTCGAGGCCGTCCGGTGACAGCATTCCTAGCGGGATCGGCTGGCCTTCCACGTTCATGCCGCCGGCGGGCTGGAGGTACGAGTAGCGCTCCTGGTATGCGGTCGGTTGTGCGTGGCCGGCGCGTTCGGCGGCGGCTCGGATTCGTTCGAGCAGCCAGGACGGGTGGTTCGATACGCCCCAGCGGGCGGTCAGGCCGTCGCGGACCAGGCCACCGAACGTTTCGACCAGATCCTCCACCGGGACGGTCGGGTCTTCGACATGGGCCCAGTACAGATCCACGGCGTCCACTCCCAGCCGATCCAGGCTCTGTGCCAGGGCTGTGCGTACGACGTCCTCGCGCAATCCTTCGAGGTGATCGGGGAAGCCGCCGACCTGCGTGGGTTGGGCGCCGACCTTAGTACTGAGACGGACGCCGACCCCGGGATTGGACGCCAGCCAACGGCCCAGCAGCGCCTCGCTCTGGCCACCGAAGCCCGTCTCGGAAGTCCAGAAGCTGTAGTTGTCGGAGGTGTCGATGAAGAAGCCGCCGAGTTCGACGTACCGGTCGAGGATCGCGAAAGCGGTTCGTTCGTCAACCCTGGTGCCGAAGTACATCGCCCCGAGGGCCATCGTGGGTGCGTTCATCGCTCCAGCCTCGTTGCTGGAGCGCGCTCCAGGTCAAGCCGCGAGTTCACGAAGATCGCCGATCGTGCGCGAGACAGCTGCGAGTAGCCCGCCATGAGCCACCGAGAAGCGCCGGTCCGCTGGGACCTGTGCATGCAGACGATGGCCGACCTGCAGGTCACCAGCTCCCCCTACCGGATGACCGAACGTAGTGGCGCGAGGCGGGTCGTCCGATCAGCCGTGGTCGGGGTGGGGTGGCTTTTCGGCGAAGAACTGTTCGCGGTAGTCGGCGGGGGTGTCGTCCTCGGGGCGGTGCTTGAGGACCGTGGCCAGTTCGGCGATGGACTTGTCGGCGGAGGTGAGGTGGGGCTTGGGGTGCTGGTCGGGTGGGAGTTCGTCGGTGTTCGCGACGGAGGAGAGCTGGGCGAGGGTTTCCAGGAGCTCGACTGCCTTCTCGACCTCGCCGGGGTTGTTGACGAGCCACCAGACGGCGGCGGAGCCGGGGCTGGCGAGGACCTCGTCGCGGAGGTAGGCGCGTTCGTCGCGTTCCATCCGGCGTTCGAGCAGGGTCCTTTGTTCGCGGCGGTGGAGAGCGGCGAGGACCTGAAGGTGCTTGCTGTCGGCGTCGGGGAGGCGGAGGCGGACCTCCGTGGCCCAGGTGCGGACCTGGCCTCGGTCGTCGAGGTCCGGTTCGCCGAGGAGGGCGGCCAGGCGGTGCTGGTTGAGGGTCTCCTCGGTCGGCTGCTGGCCGGCGGTGAGCGCCTTCGCGCGGTTCAGCAGGGCGTCGACGGCGACGCTGCTGAGGTCGGCGTGCCGGGATCCGGACAGGACGGTCGACCAGTGGACGACGGCGGAGAAGCTGAACTGGAAGTCCGGCGACGCGGACGGCAGGCGTACGTCGGCGATCGTGCGCGTCGGCGGAAGGGAGAACACCGGGTCGTGGTCCACGGTGTGCGACGAATGGACGCTCGGCGGCGCGTGGGTCACGGGGGCCTGGACCGTGATCGGGGCCGGCTTGGTGACGGGCTCGTTGTAGACCACGGCGACGACCAGCAGGAGGACGACGGAGACCATGACGGCGACCCACCCTGGCAGACCTAGGACCAGGGCCAGGAGATACAGGAAAGCCACCACTGCGGCGGAGAGCAGGAGGGTGTTCTTGTCGAGCTTCATCAGGGATTCCTTCAACGCAAGTACCGGCCGGCGTACCCGGCTGGAGGAGTCCCCGCTGTTAGGTCCTGGGCGGTCGGTCAGAGGCACAAAAAGTCTCACATGGTCGACGGACGGTAGCGACAGCTCTGCGTGTCGCTCTCACTCCGTGAGAAACGGACGGTCAGCCGGTCAGGGAGCGCAGGGCTCGGCGGGACGGGGTGAGGACGACCGGCTTGTACGGGCAGCGGGCGTCCGTGAGGGTCTCGTACGCGCTGATCGCGCGGTTGGCCGCGTCCCAGCCCTGCTCGGCGGGGCTCTTGCCGAGACCGCGGTTGCGGATCAGGGCGCCGTAGAACGCCGAGCAGAACACGGTCGCCTCATACCAGCCGACGACGGTGCTGGTGCCGATGTAGGTGATGTCGTCCTGCAGGCAGTCGCGGATCGCGCGCTGCCACTTGCCGATACCGGTCTTGCAGCCGTCGGCGATCACCACACCGCTGGAGATCCCCCACTGCCGGTCCAGGAACCAGTCGGCCAGGGCGCTCAGCGAAACCTGGGTCCGGCCGTCCGTGGACAGGAACGAGGGCTCCTCGCTGTGGTCCCCGTGGGCCATCACGTGCAGCACGGTCGACGGGGTGGTGAGCGCGGAGAACGCGGTCTCGTGGTCGCGGGTCCGGACGAAGTTCACGTCGATCACCGGTTCGTTCCAGCCGGCGTTGACGTTGCCGACGACGCCCTGCACGAACGTCATCGACGCGTCGAAGGAGCTGTCCAGACCGAGGTCCACCAGCGTGATCAGTCGGTTCTTCATCCCCAACCCCCTCGCATCCCGGGGCCCGCCTCAGTGGCCCGGAATCATCATCACCCAGGATCCCGACAGTTTGACCGCGGGGTCGGTGGATACCGTTGGCCGAGACCCGACCAGCCGAGGAGAAGTCCGATGAGTGCTGTCCCGACCGTCACCTTGAGTCACGGAACCGCGCTGCCGCGGCTCGGACTCGGTACCTCGCCGATGAACGACGACGACGCCGAGCGCGCCGTCGCCACGGCGCTCGAGCTCGGCTACCGGCTGATCGACACCGCCGAGAACTACCGCAACGAGGTCGGCGTCGGTCGTGCGCTGAAGGGCGCTCCGCGCGAGGAGCTGTTCGTGACGTCGAAGTTCAACAAGCGCTGGCACAGCGTCGAGGGTGCGCGGACGGCGTTCGAGGCGAGCGCCGAGAAGCTCGGCCTCGACTACCTGGACCTGCTGCTCATCCACTGGCCGAACCCGGACCAGGACCACTACGTCGACGCCTGGCGCGGGCTGATCGAGCTCCGCGAGGCCGGGCTGGTGCGCGCGATCGGTACGTCGAACTTCAAGCCCGCTCACCTGCAGCGCCTGATCCACGAGACCGGCGAAGCTCCCGAGGTCAACCAGATCCAGCTGAGCCCGATCTGGACCAAGCAGGACAACCGCGACTTCCACGCCCAGCACGGCATCGTCACCGAAGCGTGGAGCCCGCTCGGCAAGGGCAGCGACCTGCTCGACCGGCCGGACGTCGTACAGATCGCGAAGGACCACGGGAAGACGCCGGGGCAGGTCGTGCTGCGCTGGGAGATCCAGCTCAACGTCGTACCGATCCCGAAGTCGGCGAACCGGGAGCGGCTGGCGCAGAACCTGGACGTGTTCGACTTCGAGCTCACCGAGGAGCAGATCGCCACGCTGTCGGCGATGGACGGTACGGGGTCGACGCCCGCGGACTCGGATCGCAGCGGTCACTGACAGCTGGTGTGACCACGAGCAGCCGGACCGCTCACGAGCCGGCTTTCAGTCGGCGAGCCAGGTAGGGAGCTGTGGCGCTGGTCTTCGATCGGGCGAGTTCGGCCGGCGTACCGGTCGCCACAACCTGGCCGCCTGCCACGCCGCCGCCTGGACCCAGGTCAATCACCCAGTCGGCGGCCGCGATGGTGTCCAGGTCGTGCTCGACCAGGACGACGGTGTTGGCCGCGTCGACGAGTCGGTGGAGCTGGCGGAGCAGCAGGGCGATGTCGGCGGGATGGAGACCGGCGGTGGGTTCGTCAAGGAGGTAGAGGGCATGGCCGCGGCGGGCTCGCTGCAGCTCGGTGGCGAGCTTGATCCGTTGGGCTTCGCCACCGCTGAGCTCGGTCGCCGGTTGGCCCAGGCGTAGATAGCCGAGGCCGACATCGCGCAGCGTCTCGAGGCTGCGGGCGGCGACGGGGACGTCGGCGAGAAACTTCGCCGCGGTGTCGACCGACATCGCCAGGACGTCCGCGATGTTCTGGCCGCGGTACGTCACCTCCAGCGTTTCGGCGTTGTACCGAGCACCGTGGCAGGTCGGGCAGGGCGCGTAGGTCCCCGGCAGGAACAGCAGCTCGACGGCGACGAACCCCTCGCCCTGGCAGGTCTCGCACCGCCCCTCGGCCACGTTGAAGGAGAACCGGCCCGCCGAGTAGCCCCTCGCCTTGGCGGTGTCCGTCCCGGCGTACAGCTTGCGTACGGCGTCGAACAGACCTGTGTACGTCGCTAGGTTGGAGCGCGGCGTCCGGCCGATCGGGCGCTGGTCGACGAGCACCAGCCGGTCGAAGGCCTCGAGCCCGGAGACGTCATCGACCTTGAGCTCAGCGGATGCGTCGTCCGGTTCGTCCGGCTCGTCCGGTGTCTGGCCGAGATGCCGGCGGACGACTTCCGCGAGCACCTGCGTCACAAGTGTGGACTTGCCCGAGCCGGACACCCCCGTCACCGCGGTGAGGACGCAGAGCGGAATCTCGACCGAGACGTCGCGCAGGTTGTGCCGCGTGACACCGCTCAGGTGAAGCCAGCCGTGCGGCGTACGGGGACTGTGGTCGAGCGGCTCAGCGCGCCCGAACAGGTGCCGGCTGGTGATCGACTCCGCCACGGCTTCGAGGCCGGCCACCGGACCGGAGTACAGGACCTTGCCGCCGCCCTCCCCCGCGCCAGGTCCGATGTCGACCACCCAGTCCGCACGCCGTACGACGTCCAGGTCGTGCTCGACGACGAAGAGCGAGTTCCCGGCGGCCTTCAACCGGTCCAGCACGTCCAGGAGCGGCTCGGCGTCGGCCGGGTGCAGGCCGGCGGACGGTTCGTCGAGGACGTAGACGACGCCGAACAGCCCGGACCGGAGTTGCGACGCGATCCGTAGACGCTGGGCCTCGCCGGGCGAGAGCGTGGTCGAACGGCGCGCGAGGCTGAGGTACCCGAGTCCGAGGTCGAGCAGCACCGCGATGCGGGCGACGAGATCGGCACAGATCCGTACGGCGGCCTCGGTCGTCTCGCCCGACGTCGCGCTGGACGTCGTGGCATCCGCCTCGGCCAGTTCCGCGACCGGACGGAGCACCGTGACCAGTTCGTCGAGCGGAAGCGCGTTCAGGTCGGAGATCGAGTGACCGGCGAACGTCACGGCCAGTGCTTCCGGCCGCAACCCGCTGCCCTGGCACACCGGGCACGGCACGCTCCGGACGAAGCGCAGCGCACGATCGCGCATCTGCTGGCTCTTGGAGTCGGCCAGGACGTGCATGATGTGTTTGCGTGCGCTCCAGAACTTCCCGTTGTAGCCGTAGTCGATGCGGTCGCGCTCGGGCTTGATCAGGACCGACGGCTGCTCGTCGGTGTAGAGCAACCAGTCGCGGTCCTTCTTCCGCAGCTTGCGCCACGGCCGGTCGATGTCGATGCCTAGACCGCTCACGATGCTGCGGAGGTTCGCGCCCTGCCAGGCGCCCGGCCAGGCGGCGATCGCCCCGTCGCGGATGCTCAGCGACGGGTCCGGGACGAGCAGTTCCTCGGTCACGTCGTGGACGACGCCCAGGCCGTGACAGTTCGGGCACGCGCCGGACGCGGTGTTCGGGGAGAAGGCCTCCGCGTCGAGACGAGCTGCCCCGGGCGGATAGGTGCCCGCGCGGGAATACAGCATCCGGAGCAGGTTCGAGAGGGTGGTGATGGTGCCCACGCTGGACCGCGAGCTCGGCGCGCCGCGGCGCTGCTGGAGGGCGACGGCCGGTGGGAGTCCGGTGATCTCCTGGACGTGCGGCGCTCCGACCTGCTGGAGCAGGCGGCGTGCGTACGGCGCGACCGACTCGAAGTACCGGCGCTGCGCCTCGGCGTACAGGGTGCCGAAGGCCAGTGACGACTTGCCGGAGCCGGAGACGCCGGTGAACGCGACGATCACGTCGCGTGGGAGGTCGACGTCAACGGTGCGCAGGTTGTTCTCCCGCGCGCCGCGGACCCGCACGAACCCGTCGATCGGCTGATCCGTCACGACCCCTCGGTACCCGTTCGGTCCGGCCCGAACCCGAACGCACTGCGGCCCCCGGGGAAGGTGGGAAGTTCCCGGGGGCCGTGGTGCTTTCAACCAGGTCGGCCGGATCAGGGCCGAGGTGGCTGCGGCCCGTCGAGGCGCCGCAGCCGGGGACTGCTTAGCTGCAGCCCGAGGTGCTGCCGCAGCCTTCGCAGACGTAGCAGGAACCGCTCGGGCGCATCTTCGTGCCGCAGGTGAAGCACAGCGGTGCGTCGACCGAGGTGCCGGTGATGAGTTCGAACATCTCGGCGGTGGTGCGAACCTCAGAGCTGACCGGCTTGGCGGCCGCCGCGTCGATCGAGGCGTCGTCGACCGCGACCGGCTTCTCCGGGGCCGGCTCGACGGCCTTGAGGGACTCGGGCTCCGAGACCTCGACCGGGGTCGGCTCGTAGGAGCCGGTGTCGAGCTGACGGGAACGCTCGTCGGCGGAGTAGATGCCGAGGGCGGCCCGGTCGTCGAAGGGCAGGTAGTCCAGGGCCAGGCGGCGGAAGATGTAGTCCATGATCGACTGCGCCATCCGAACGTCCGGGTCGTCGGTCAGACCGGCCGGCTCGAACTTCAGGTTAGTGAACTTCTGGACGTAGGTCTCCAGCGGAACGCCGTGCTGCAGCGCGATCGAGATCGCGATCGAGAAGGCGTCCATCACGCCGGCCAGGGTCGAGCCCTGCTTGCCCATCTTGAGGAAGACCTCGCCGAGACCGTCGTCGGGGTACGAGCCCGCGGTCATGTAGCCCTCGGCGCCGCCGACGCTGAACGACGTGGTGCGCGACGGGCGCGACTTCGGCAGGCGCTTGCGGGTCGGCCGGTACTCGACGATCTTCTCGACGACCTTCTCCGCGGCGGCCTCGGTCGACGCCTCGGCCTTCTTGGCCTTGGAGTCCGACAGCGGCTGACCGACCTTGCAGTTGTCGCGGTAGACCGCGAGCGCCTTCAGGCCGAGCTTCCAGCCCTGGAAGTAGACGTCGGCGATCTCCTCGACCGTCGCGGTCTCCGGCAGGTTGACGGTCTTGGAGATGGCGCCGGACAGGAACGGCTGCGCGGCCGCCATCATCCGGACGTGGCCCATCGGCTTGATCGCCCGCTCGCCCATCGCGGTGTCGAAGATCTCGTAGTGCTCGGTCTTCAGGCCCGGCGCGTCGACGACGTGACCGTTCTCGGAGATGTACTCGACGATCGCCTCGATCGTCTCCTCGGTGTACCCGTACTGGCGCAGCGCCCGCGGGACGGTCTGGTTGACGATCTGCATCGAGCCGCCGCCGACCAGCTTCTTGAACTTGACCAGCGAGAAGTCCGGCTCGATGCCGGTGGTGTCGCAGTCCATCATGAAGCCGATCGTGCCGGTCGGCGCGAGCACCGAGGCCTGCGCGTTGCGCCAGCCGTTCTTGGCGCCGGTCTTCAGCACGCCCTCCCACGCCAGCGTGGCGTGCTTCTGGACGTCCTTGTCGATCTCGCCGACGGTACGGATCGCGTCGTTGGCCGCGGCGTGCTTGCGCATCACCCGGGTGTGCGCGTCCTTGTTGCGCTCGAAGCCGTCGTACGCGCCGACGATGCCGGCCAGTTCCGCGGACCGCTTGTACGACGTACCGGTCATCAGCGAGGTGATAGCGCCCGCCAGCGCGCGACCACCGTCGGAGTCGTAGGCGTGCCCGGTCGCCATCAGCAGGGCGCCGAGGTTGGCGTAGCCGATGCCGAGCTGCCGGTACGCGCGGGTGGTGTCGCCGATCGCCTCGGTCGGGAAGTCGGCGAAGCAGATCGAGATGTCCATCGCGGTGATGATCAGCTCGACGGCCTTGACGAACTTCTCCGAGTCGAACATGTCGTCGTCGTTGAGGAACTTCAGCAGGTTCAGCGACGCGAGGTTGCAGGAGGAGTTGTCGAGGTGCATGTACTCCGAGCACGGGTTGGACGCGGTGATCCGGCCCGTCTCCGGCGTGGTGTGCCAGTCGTTGATCGTGTCGTCGTACTGGATGCCCGGGTCGGCGCAGGCCCAGGCGGCGTGGCTGATCTTGTCGAACAGCTCGCGGGCGTCGACGGTCTCGATGATCGAGTTGTCGATCCGGGCCCGCAGGCCGAACTCGCCCTTCTCCTCGACCGCGCGCATGAACTCGTCGGTGACCCGGACGGAGTTGTTCGCGTTCTGGTACTGCACCGAGGTGATGTCGCGGCCGCCGAGGTCCATGTCGTACCCGGCGTCGCGGAGGACGCGGATCTTGTCCTCCTCGCGCATCTTGGTCTCGACGAACTCCTCGATGTCGGGGTGGTCGACGTCGAGCACGACCATCTTGGCCGCGCGGCGGGTGGCGCCACCGGACTTGATCGTGCCCGCGGACGCGTCCGCGCCGCGCATGAAGGAGACCGGGCCGGACGCCGTCCCGCCGCTGGACTGCAGCAGCTCCTTGGACGAACGGATCCGGGACAGGTTCAGGCCGGCACCGGAGCCGCCCTTGAAGATCAGGCCCTCCTCCTTGTACCAGTTCAGGATCGAGTCCATCGAGTCGTCGACGGCGAGGATGAAGCAGGCCGACACCTGCTGCGGGGAGGAGGTGCCGACGTTGAACCACACCGGCGAGTTGAAGCTGAAGTACTGGTGCAGGAGCATCCAGGTGAGCTCGTGCTCGAAGATCTCCGCGTCGGCGGGGGTGGCGAAGTAGCCCTCCTCCTCACCGGACTTGCGGTAGGTCTTCACGACCCGGTCGAGCAGCTGCTTGAGGCTCCACTCGCGGTTGTCGTGACCGACCGCGCCGCGGAAGTACTTGGTGGTGACGATCGTGGAGGCGTTCACGCTCCAGTAGTCGGGGAACTCGACCCCGCGCTGCTCGAAGACCGTCTCACCGGTCTTCCAGTTCTGCTGTACGACGTCGCGACGCTCCCACGTCACGTCGTCGTACGGGTGGACGCCTTCGGTGGTGAAGATGCGCTCGATGGTGAGTCCCGTCGGCGCGCTCTTGCGCCCACGGAACCCGGCCGCCGACCTCTTGGTCGACCCCGAGTGGCCGGTCACCGTCTCTGTCATGGTTGCTCCTCGCCCTGTGTCTGCGGTCTGTCGGGACCGCCCCGTTGGTACTTCTCCGGTGCCTGTACGGCGTACTGCTGGGTGCTGCTGGTACTGCAATCCCCGTTACGTCTGTGGAGCCACGCCCTGCGGCGCGGGCTCGGTGCCCTCCGGGTCCTTCTCGGCCCGCAGCAGCGCGATCTCGGTCTCGAAGTCGTCCGCCGACTCGAACTGCCGGTAGACGCTCGCGAACCGCAGGTAGGCCACCTCGTCGAGCTCGCGCAGCGGACCGAGGATGGCCAGCCCGACCTCGTGGGCCGGCACCTCCGGCGATCCGCCGCCCTTCAGCGCGTCCTCGACCTTCTGTCCCAGCCGCGACAGCGCGTCGGCGTCCACGGGCCGGCCCTTGCAGGCCTTGCTCACGCCGCGAATGACCTTCTCGCGGCTGAACGGCTCGGTGGCGCCGGAGCGCTTCACGACCGTCAGCTGCATCTGCTCGACGGTGGTGAACCGCTTTTCGCAGACCGGGCACTGTCGCCGGCGGCGGATCGCTCCGCCGTCTTCGGCAACCCGGCTGTCGACGACCCGGGAATCGCTGTGCCGGCAGTACGGACAGTGCACGGCGAATCACTCCTCCCGTGGGGCCGCCGAACGGCGACGCTGTGGATCAAGCTGGGGACAACCTGTGTACGACTTGTGGGTAACCAACCACTACCTGTGGAAAATTACACCCGTGTAACCACTACATCTAGGGATGCTACGTCGCTGCTCCGACAGTTTGCAAGAACGCCCGGATTCCGCGCGCGTCTCTTTGTTCCAACACCCGCGCGGCCCTGTGTACTCCCGCGTGGCGCCGTAGCAGAGGCCCTCCGGAGGCGCAAAATACGGCGCTCCAGAAGGCCTCGGAACAGTGGCGGGTTCTAGCCAGCGGCAGGTCGGCAGAAGTCGAAGTCGCAGCCCTCGTCGGCGCCCAGCACGTGCTCGTGGAACAGCCGCCGGTACCCGGTCGCGGGAGCCGGCGGCGGGGGCGGCAGCTCGGCCCGGCGCCGTACCAGCTCGTCAGGGTCGACCAGGAGGTCCAGCCGGGCCTCGGCCACCGACAGCCGGATCCGGTCACCGGTCCGGACCAGTGCGAGCGGTCCACCGATGGCCGACTCCGGCGTCACGTGCAGGACGATCGTCCCGTACGCCGTACCGCTCATCCGCGCGTCCGAGATCCGGACCATGTCCCGCACTCCGGCCTTGGCCAGCTTCCCCGGGATCGGCAGGTACCCGGCCTCCGGCATCCCGGCCCCGATCGGCCCGGCGTTCTGCAGCACCAGTACGTCGGACGCCGTGACGTCCAGCTCCGGGTCGTCGATCCGCTCCGACAGGTCGGCCAGCGAGCTGAACACCACGGCCCGCCCAGTCGTCCCGAACAGCGCCGGGTCAGCCGCGGACCGCTTGATCAGCGCACCGGACGGCGCCAGCGAGCCCTGCAGCCAGACCAGACCGCCCTCAGCGCGCGAAGGCGAGTCCAACGGCCTGACGACCTCCCGGTCGACCCACACCGGCCCGGAGCCGAGCCGCTCCCCCAGCGTCTCGCCGGTCACGGTCAGCGCCGACAGGTCGAGCAGGTCCCGCAGCTCATGCAGTACGGCGGGCAGGCCGCCCGACGCGTGCAGGTCCTCCATGTAGTGCGCACCGGTCGGCTTCAGCTCCACCAGGACGGGTGTGGTCGAGCTCAACTCGTTCAGCTCGGCTGGGTCGATCCGCAGGCCCAGCCGGCCGGCCATGGCGGTCAGGTGGATCAGGGCGTTCGTGGAGCCGCCGATAGCCAGTAGGACTCTGAGGGCGTTCCGGACCGAGGCCGCGGTTACCACCTGGTCCGGCGTACGGCGCGCTGCCGCGATCTCGACGGCTGCGACGCCAGTGGCCTCGCCGATCCGGAGGCGGTCGGCGTGGACCGCCGGTGCGGTCGCGCTGTCGGGCAGAGCCATTCCGAGGGCCTCGACGATGCAGGCCATGGTCGACGCCGTACCCATGACTGCGCAGGTGCCCGCTGTGGTCGCCAGGTTGCGCTCGACGCGGCTGATCTCGGCTGCGTCGACCTCGCCGGCGCGGTAGCGGGCCCAGAAGCGGCGGCAGTCGGTGCAGGCGCCGAGTCGTTCGCCCTGGTAGCGGCCGGTCGACATCGGGCCGGTGACCAGCTGGATCGCTGGGCGGCCTGCCGAGAACGCACCCATCAGCTGGGCGGGCACGGTCTTGTCGCACCCGCCGACCAGAACGACCGCGTCCATGGGCTGGGCGCGGACCAGTTCCTCGACGTCCATCGCCATCAGGTTGCGGTAGACCATCGAGGTCGCCTCGAGGAAACTCTCCCCCAGCGACACCGTGGGGAACTCCATCGGCAGGCCGCCGGCCGAAATGATGCCGTTGGCAACGGACCGGATCAGCTCCGGTTGTTGCCGGTGGCACGGGTTGAAATCGCTGGTCGACGTCGCGATGCCGATCACCGGTCGGTCGAGCGACTCCGGCGAACGGCCGCCGGCGTGCAGGAACGTGCGACGCAGGTACTTGGAGAACTCCCGGTCGCCGTAACTGACCAGACCGCGGTAGATCCCGCTCTCTTCGCTCATCCGGCCAGCACATCATCACTCAGCTCGACACGTGGTGTTCGGTCGGCTCGTACCACCGACTGATCGAGTCGAGGCCGGAGAACTGAAAGGGCCGGACACGGGCGTCCGGCCCTTTCAGTTGATCAGCTCAGGGCTTGGGCCTCGGCGATGATCTGCGCGCGGCGGGCTGCGGTGAGCCCGGCCGCGGCCGGGGTGCGGGCGTAGATCGCCAGTACGCCGTACTGGCGTTGGCCGAGCAGCGTGGTCATCGTGGAGACGGCCGACGGGGTTGCGCCGGAGGTGAGGATGAGGCCGGCGAGGCCGGTCGGGGTGGCGACGATCTGGAAGCGGGACTCGGTGGTCTGCTGACCGATCTGGGTCTTGATCACGTGATCACCGGCAGGCAGGCCGACGGTGTCGATCAGCGCGCCGTTGTCGACGGGCTTGCCGTCGAGCGTGATGACGGCCGGCTCGGACGACGTCACCGCGAGCCGGAGCTGCTGGGCGCGATCGACCTTCTGACCGGCGGCGGGGCTGAGGACGACGGGCTTCGAGCGCTGCAGGAACGCGGAGTTCCAGCCGTACAGCTCGGCCGGGCGATTCGTGATGATGCCGTCGACGCCGGCCTTCTCCAGCGAGTTCCAGCGCGTCGCGTCGTCGACCGTCCACACGTTCACCGCGACGCCCTGCGCGTGCAGCTCGGCGACGATGCCGGGCCGGGTCTGGAACGCGGCGTCCGACGGGTTGTACGCCGACAGGCCGAGGTCCTTCGCGATCGCGACCGGGTCGGGGTCGAGCGTGCTGCGGAGCAGGCCGAGCGGAAGCTCGGGCGCCAGTTCGTGCATCCAGCGCAGGTGCTGCGGCTCGAAGCTCTGCACGAACACCCGGCTCGTCATCGCCCGGTTGCGGATCTCGGTGACGATCCGGGCGACCGAGTCACGCGTGTGCGCGCCCTTCACCTCGAGCAGCAGGTTGCCGCCGCGCGTCTTCAACCCGTCCAGTTGCTGCCCGAGCGTCGGCACGCGCTGTCCGGTGAAGGCCGGCGCGAACCACGAACCGGCGTCGAGACCGGCGATCTGCGCCGCCGTCAGGTTGCGCACCAAACCGCTGCCGTTGGTCGTCCGGTCGACGGTGTCGTCGTGCAGGATGATCGGCACGCCGTCCTTGGTCGGCTGGACGTCGTTCTCGATCCACTCCGCGCGCCCGCGACGCGCGACCTCGTCGGAGGCGGCCGTGTTCTCCGGCGCGGCGCTCGATCCACCGCGGTGCGCCCAGACCCGCAGCGGGTCGCCGGGCTTGCGGACGAACGACTCCTTCGCGAGCGGCGTCACCTTCAGGTCGTCGAACGAAACAGTTGCGCCGTTGACGAGCAACGCCTGTACGCCGGACGCGCTGCGGTTGACCATCGTGGTCCGCAGGGCCTCGCGGCCTTCGACGTACCAGGTCGCCCGCGCTCCGCGGACCTCGACCGCGACGGCGACCTCCTTGCCGACGCCGACCGCGATCGGCGCGGCCGCGGTGTCGGTGACGTTCCAGGTGTTCGATGGCGTGCGCTGCGCGAACTCGAGGCCGTTGGCGGCGGTCGAGCCGTTGCGCAGCGTCGCGATCGACCACGGAACAGCGCCGGCCGGCGCGAGGTCGAGACCGAACGCGACCCAGCGGGCGGCGTCCACGGCGGACTCGAAGCGCAGGTGGCTCTCGATCCGGAAGTCGGTCAGCGGCGTACCGAAGGTGATCCGGCTCAGCTGGCTGGCGGTTGTCGACGTACCGGTCAGACGGCCGTTCTGGACCTTCCAGGTGCCGTCGACGACGTTCCATCCGGTGGGCAGCGTCGTACCGTCGAAGGTCTCGTCGACGGTCGGCTCGGGGGCTGTTGCCTGGGTCGAGGTCTGCTCGACGACGGGTTCGGCGGCGGCGTACGGCGTGGTCAGGACGGCCGTGACAGTGGCACTTGCGGCCAGGGCGGCCAGCACTGCACGAGGGCGGCGTGAAGTGAGCTTCATGGGCACCGACCGTAGGAAAGCCACGCGAACAGGACCAGAGCCAGTGATGAATTGCCCACCAACGCGCGATGGATCGCCGCATGGGTGAGGATGGCGGCATGAAGCCGGTCATTCTCGATGTCGACACCGGGCTCGACGACGCCTGCGCGCTGCTGCTGGCCGCCCGCCATCCGGATCTCGACCTCAAAGCGGTCACCTGCGTCGGCGGCAACGTCGGCCTGGACGAGGTCGTGGGCAACACGCTCACCGTGCTCGACGCGGCCGGGCGCGACGACGTACCGGTGGCTCGGGGTGCGGCACTCCCCCTGCTGCAACCGGTCCGCGCGGCGCCGCACGTGCACGGCAAGGACGGGCTCGGGGACCTGGACTGGCCGAAGTCATCCCGTACGCCGGACCCGCGGCACGCCGTGGAGTTGCTGCGCGACGTACTGCTGGAGGCGGCCGAGTCGGGTGAGCTGATCACGCTGGTGCCGCTCGCGCCGATGACGAACATCGCGTTGCTGCTGCGCACGTACCCGCAGGCGGCGCGGGGGCTGCGGGAGATCGTGTTCATGGGTGGCGCGGCGGGGATCGGGAACGCGACGGCCTCGGCGGAGTTCAACATCTGGACCGATCCGGAGGCGGCGGCTGTGGTGCTGGCGGCGTCCGGGGAGCTCGGAGTGCCGGTGACGATGTACGGGCTCGACGTGTTCTACAACGTGCCGATCACGCTGGCCGAGGCCGGTGCGCTAGGCGGGTCGACGTCGGCGGATCTTGCTCGGCTGCTGATCGAGCGGCGGAGCGAGCTGTACCGGGCGGAGGCCGCGAGCATCGGCGACGGCGGCGCGGTGTGTGCGGTGATCGACCCGGAGGGGCTGATCACGCAGGAGTTTCCGTTGCGGGTGGAGCTGTCGGGGAGCTGGTCTCGCGGCCGGACGATCGTGGACACGCGGGATTGGCGGGGTGATCTCACGTCGGATCCGCATGGCGCTTCGCCGACGGTGGTGAAGGTCGCGACTGCGGTGGATGGTCGCCGGTACGCGGATCTGTGGCTGGCGACGGTCCGGTAGGCGTCGGCGCGGGCTGTACGGCGATCAGCGGGCGGGCGCTCCGGGTGCGCGATCAGCAGGCGGGATTCGCTGCGGGTGCGTACTCGGTAGACGCGGGAGGCCGCGTCGCGTGCGTGATCAGCGGACGGGGACGTCCAGGGTCTGGCCGGGGACGACGTCGGCGACGGTGCGGAGGTTGTTGAGGTCAGCGATCTGCTCGACGATGGCGGCCGGGTTGTCCGACGGGTTGGTGGTCTGGGCGATCGACCACAGGGTGTCGCCCGCGCCGACCTGGACCTGGACGGTCCTGGTGAACTGCGGTGCGGGCTCGAGCGCTCCGGCGACGCGCAGGCCCAGTACGGCGATGGCCGCGCCGAAGATCAGCACCGACAGGATGGTCAGGACCGCGCGCCCCCGGCGGGTGAGCTGCAACGCCGACGGCTCGATCTCGGGAGTCTCGGGCTGGAGCGGTCGGCGACCGGCCGGCTGCGAGGTCCGGTGGACCGGTCGCGGCCGCGGGTCGAGGTCGGTGCCCGAGCAGGCCCGCACGCCGAGCGGGTCGGTCGTCGTACCGTCGATGCGGCGGCGACGCCGGATGACGGTCGGCACCACGGCAGGCTCCGCGCCCACTTCCGGCGTACCAGTTGTTGCCAGAGCCGCTGTGCTCATCGGATCCTCCAGACCCTCGTCCAGACCTCGTCCTGCGGTGTCGATCTCTGTCTATCGGGCGCCTCCGACAGTTTCTGAATTCGGCGGCGCCCGAACACCTGTTCGATCGAACGTCTGTACGAATGATTAACCGCCAGGCGCTCGATCCGCAACTGTTCCAACCAGGACACGCCGAGGAAATTCCCGCTCTATAACCCGACACACGAACAAACGTGCGAACCGACACGCCTTCGAACAGATGTTTGAAGAATCTCAGGATTCGGTCTAACGTCGTGCTCAGTCGATCACGCAAGGCCGAGCCGAGTGACCCCTTGGCGCCGGCCCCCGACCCGAGGAGTTACCACCGATGGCCAGGACGAGCGGTTCCAGCAAGGGCAGCGGTTCGAGCAAGGGCACTGGCACCGAGCCGACCGTGTCCGAGCTGCCGGACGGCCCGGCCGACGCGACCGGTCTGACCCCGCGGCAGCGCCGGGTGCTGGACGTGATCCGTGACTCCGTCGACAGCCGGGGATACCCGCCGTCGATGCGCGAGATCGGCGAGAAGGTCGGCCTGACCAGCTCCTCCTCGGTCTCGCACCAGCTGAAGGTGCTCGAGCAGAAGGGCCTGCTGCGCCGCGACCCGAACCGGCCGCGCGCGATCGAGGTCCGTTATCCGAACGAGGTCGCCGAGGTGGCGCGTCGCGGTTCGGTCGGCTCGGTCCGGCAGACGTCGTACGACGAGACCGGCGCCGGCGACGTGCACCCGGCCGCGGTCTACGTCCCGGTGGTCGGCCAGATCGCCGCCGGTAACCCGATCCTCGCCGAGCAGGCCGTCGAAGAGGTCTTCCCGTTGCCCAAGGCAATGGTCGGCGAAGGCACGCTGTTCATGCTGAAGGTCAAGGGTGAGTCGATGATCGAGGCCGCCATCTGCGACGGCGACTGGGTGGTCGTGCGCCAGGAGCAGACCGCGGAGAACGGTGACATCGTCGCTGCGATGATCGACGGCGAGGCGACCGTGAAGACGTTCAAGAAGACCGCGACCGAGATCCTGCTGCTTCCGCACAACCCGGCGTTCGAGCCGATCGACGGCAAGGACGCGGTGATCCTCGGAAAGGTCGTAACAGTTCTGCGGCGTGTCTGACATCTCAGACGGCGAGCGAAGTCGGGCGTGTCGTGTCAGCATTGAGCTATGACGACTGTCTATGACTTCAGCGCCAAACGGATCGAAGGCAATGAACAGTCTCTTGCCGACTTCCGTGACCAGGTGCTCCTGGTGGTGAACACGGCCTCGCAGTGCAGCCAGACCCCGCAGTACACGGGTCTGCAGAAGCTCTACAAGGGTTACCGAAAACAAGGCTTTTCGGTACTGGGCTTCCCCTGCGACCAGTTCGGCCACCAGGAGCCGGGCGACGAGAACGAGATCGCGAACTTCTGCTCGACGATCTACCACGTGACGTTCCCGATGTTCGCCAAGATCGACGTGAACGGGTCCAAGACCCTGCCGCTGTACAACTGGCTCAAGCGTGAAGCCGGTGGACTGCTCGGCGGGCGGATCAAATGGAACTTCACCAAGTTCCTGATCGGGCGGGACGGGGCAGTGATCGCCCGGTACGCACCGACCGCGACGCCGGAGAAGCTGGCCGACAAGATCCAGGCCGCACTCGCGGTGCCGGCGCCCAGCCGGCAGCAGGAGTCCGGGGACTGATCAGGCGTTTGTTCGTGGGGGATCGGAGACTCGGTGGATTCGATTCCCTTCGACAGAGAATGCCTCAGTGTCGCAGGGGTTTGCGGCCGCGGTTGGTGAGTGAGGACATCAGGGTCAGTCGGCATCGGGAGGTGCCGGCGGGTTCGAGCCGGTCGGTGTGATTGGCCGGCTGGGACTTGTTGAGGTGGCGCACGTTCCGTCCATGAGGCTGCGGGGACGGCCTCCGGGTGGTGGCGATCGCGTTCAGTCGCCTCGCTCCCGCCGCGCCGCGCCGCGCCGCGCCTCGCTCCCGCCGCGCCCCGCCTCGCTCCCGCCGCGCCCCGCCTCGCTCGCTCGGTGATCAGGCCGAGGCCGAGTGCCGGCCGAGGTGGCTGGCTGACATGCAAGCTGGCTGCCGTACGGCTCGGCTAGCGGACGTCCACCACTCACCAACCCGCGCCAACACGCAGCACACCGGCGCTGCCCAGCGCACTCGTCGCCGACGGGCGACGGTTGATGAGTGGTGCATGTCCGGCTGTTGGGCGACACCCACCACTGATCAACTCCCCTCAACGCCGGCCGCATCCGTCTTCCTGAGCATGGATGGCGTCGGCGGTCACTGCTTTATCAGTGGTGCACGTCGGCCGGCCACTAGGTGGGTCACGCCCGAGCAGCGCGCCGATGCGGGCGACGTGGGGTGCAACCGAGCCTCTGGGTGAGGCCTACAGCCAAAGGGCCAGTCGGTGTGATTGGTCCGTGGGCTGGGACTTGTGGTGGTGCGACAAGCCCGGGGTGGATGCGAGCATCAGCACGCGACCTGCGAGGCGTTTGAGCAGGTTGGTGGGGATTGCTCGGTGGGCCGAGGTGCCGTCCGGTGCTTGCTGATTGTTGGTGGGCGCGGACGGGACCAGGTCTGCGCGGCTGCGTCGTACTGCGGCGACGCGACACCGCCGGCGCGAGTCGCTCGGTCGCTTGTTCCGTGTGGAGTCAGCGGGTGACGGACTCGGGGTCGATGTCCAGGCGGAGGCCTCGCCAGACGGGGTGTCTGAGGCGGCCGTCGGCGGCCCAGCCGGAGTAGGTGACTTCGGCGACGAGCAGCGGGTCCAGCCAGTGGGCGGCTCGGCGATCGCCGGCGGGGATGGTGGACGCGTCGAACGGTGGCCTCTCGATCTCCAGGCCGGCCAGCTCCGCGCCGAGGAGGTCGAGCATCGCGAAGTCGAGGCCGGAGCCGACCTTGCCGATCAGCACCAGTTGACCGCTGTCGTCGTACGCGCCGCAGTACAGCGACCCGATCCTGCCGGTCCGGTTCCCCTCCCCCGGGTGCCAGCCGCAGAGGATGACGTCGCGGGTCTGCACCGGCTTGACTTTGATCCAGTCGGAGCTGCGCTTGCCCGGCAGGTAGCGCGACCTGCGGCGCTTGGCGACCACGCCCTCCAGGCCTTGAGCGGCCGAGAGGTCGAGTGCTTCCTCGCCGTCGGAGTACGCCGCCGGCACCTCCCAGAACGGGTCGTCGAGGTCGAGTGACTCCAGCAGCGCCCGGCGGTCGTCGTACGTTGCCTCAAGCAACGACTTCCCGTCGAAACGCAGGATGTCGAAGACCCGCACTGAGACCGGTACCTGCAGGATCAGCTGCTTCAGCTGCCGCGGGTCACGCACGTGCATCCGCCGCTGCAACAACCCGAACGACGGTGCACCGTTCTCGTCGAGCGTGACGATCTCACCATCCAGTACGGCGGGCAGCTGCAACCCCGACGCCTCACTCAGCCCGAGCAGCTCGGGGTATCCCCCGGAGACGTCCCGGCTGTTCCGCGACCAGAGGCGGCACCCGTCGGCGTCCACCTCCGCGATGACGCGGATTCCGTCCCACTTCAGCTCGTACGCCCAGTCTGCTCCCGAGGGCATGGGGCCCAACGCCGCCATCATCGGCAGTACGGGCGGAGCGGCCGACGGGCTCATCGGGTGTCGCCTCGGGTGGTCGTCCACGCCGGGGAGCTGCCGCTTCGGCCAACGAAGCGGCGTTGGGGTGAGACGAGGAAAAGAGTGAGGGAGGACGACGGCTGGGCGGGCCGGCCTGACGGTTCAGCGGGTCGGGTCGAGAGGACTACTTGTGGTGCGGGGGCGGTGCGCGAGTGGGAGGTGGAGCGCGGGTGCGAGGCGCAGCGCAGGCGCGAGGTGGAACGCAGATGGGAGGCGGGGCGCGCGTCGTCGGTGTGCTGCGCCAATGGGAGCTGCGGCAGCACGGGCCGGTCGGACGCACCGGCCATCAGTCGTCCTGGAGTCGTTTCAAGGCGCCGAGCACCTTCTCACGATCGGCTGTGGGCCACATCGGAGGCAAGGAGGCGCGCAGGAAGGAGCCGTAGCGGGCCGTGACGATTCGCGGGTCGAGGACGGCTACCACGCCTCGGTCGGTGGTGCGGCGGATCAGGCGGCCGGTGCCTTGGGCAAGCAACAGGGCGGCGTGGGTGGCGGCTACGGACATGAAACCGTTGCCTCCGGCCTCGTCCACCGCGCGTTGGCGGGCGGCCATCAGGGGCTCGTCGGGGCGGGGGAACGGGATTCTGTCGATGATGACCAGGTTGCAGGTCGAGCCGGGGACGTCGAGGCCCTGCCAGAGGGACAGGGTGCCGAAGAGGGACGTCTCGGGGTCTTCGATGAACTCTCGGGAGAGCTCGTTGAGGTGGGCGTCGCCTTGGCAGAGGATCTTCAGATCCGTCGCCTCGCGGACCGCGGCGGTGGCGGCTTCGGCAGCGCGGCGGGACGAGAACAGGCCCAGGGTGCGGCCGCCGGCGGCGGTGACGAGGTCGACGATCTCCTCGAACTGCTTCGAGCCGAGGCCGTCGCGGTGCGGCGGCGGGAGGTGCTTGGCGACGTACAGGATCGCCTGCTTCTCGTACTCGAACGGAGAACCGACGTCGAGCCCGCGCCACGGCAGCGGGCCGGTCTCGGACTCGTCGTCGAGCTCGGGCATCTCGTCGTCGTCGGCCAGCTTGTCGGCCGGGCGCAGCCCGACCTGGCGGGCGATCGCGTCGAAGTCGCCGCCGAGGGTGAGGGTCGCGGAGGTCAGTACGGCGGTGCGGTCCTTCAGCACCAGCTCGCGCAGCAGGCCGGCGACGGTGAGCGGTGCGATCCGCAGCTCCTTGCCGAAACGGTCGCGGTCGATCAGCCAGACGACGTCCAGGTCGTTCAGCGCGGCGACGCGTTCGGCGACGTCGAAGATCTCCTTCACCGCGCCCTTCGACTGCCGCTTCGCGCCGTCCGGGTCGTCGTCCTTGTCGTCGGACTTCTTGCCGAGGTCGGAGTAGACCGCGCGGGCGGTGTCGCGGACCATCGCGGCTGCCTCGAGGACTGCCGCGTTGGCGGCCTCGATGCGGCCCTCGCGGGTCTGGTCGAGGGCGGCGCGCAGCGCGTCGGAGGCGTCGATCAGGTCGTCGGCGTGGTCGTCGTCGACGAATCGGCGGGCCCGCTTGGCGGCGCGTTCGACCATCTGCGGGGAGAGCTCGTCGCCGGCCGCGCCGGTCACGCGGGCGGGGAGCTCGTGGGCCTCGTCGACGATGACGACGTCGTGCTCGGGGAGGACCGTGCGGTTCTCGAAGGCGTCGATCGAGAGCAGCGCGTGGTTGGTGATGACGATGTCGGCCTTGCGGGCCTGCTCCTTGGCCTTCTCCGCGAAGCACTCCTCGCCGTACGGGCACTTCTGCGCGCCGAGGCACTCGCGGGCGGCGATCGCCACCTGCTGCCAGGCCTGGTACTGGTGGGAGGGCGCGTGGTCGCGATCGCCGGCCTCGTCGTCGAGCAGCTGCTGCTCGGCCCACTCGCGCAGCTCGACCACCTGCTGGCCGATCGGGCCGGACGGCGGGACGTCGACGAGCATGCCGTCGTCGTCCGGGGCGCCTTCGCGGATGCGGTGCAGGCAGGCGTAGTTGTTGCGGCCCTTCTGGATCGCGTACGACGGGCGGCGCGGGAGGAGCTTCTCGGTCGCGTCGAGCAGGGCCGGTACGTCGCGGTCGACGAGCTGGGACTGGAGCGCGAGGGTCGCCGTCGAGACGACGACCCTTCTGTTCTCGACGGCGTGGACGAGCGCGGGGACGAGGTAGCCGAGCGACTTACCGGTGCCTGTCCCCGCTTGGATCAGCAGGTGGGAGCCGTCGTGCATGGCTCCGTCCACTGCTTCGACCATCGCCACCTGGCCTGGTCTGGTCTGACCGTTCACCCCGGAGACCGCGGCCTCCAGCAACTCGTGCACATCTACACCCACCGCAACACCCTAGCTGGGCGGGCGGACAACTTTTGCCATTCGCTGGGTGGCTGTGGATGGTTCGTTCGGTACGGCGGGAGGTGGTCGGCCAGGGAGGTCGGCGGGGGCTGAGGTCGCTGCGGCCGGAGAGAGATGGAGTTGGTGGGCCGATCAGCTGTGGTGGGGGTGGCGGGGTGGGCGGCGATGCGGCCGGAGGGATCGGCGGGGGCTGAGGTCGCTGCGGCCGGAACTACTTGAAGTAGTTCGAAGCCGGATGGCGGTGGGTGGTAGGTGCGTGAGTGGCAGCCGAACATGGGACCGCCCCCGGCGGGTGCCGGGGGCGGTGGGGTGTTGTGGGCCGAGGTGGCTGGGCGGTGGGTGTTACACCACCGCGCCGCGGTCCGGCTCGCTGTCCCGGTCGCGCTGGGTGCGCTTGGGGCGGGGCGGCGGGGCCGGGTAGCGCTTCTCGAGCTCGACCAGCAGGGGTGCTGCGGTGAGGTTCGACGAGTAGGTGCCGACCAGGATGCCGAGGAGCAGGGCCAGGGCGAAGTCGCCCAGGGAGTCTCCGCCCAGGAACAACAGGGCCGCCAGGATGAACAGCGTCGAGATACCCGTGTTGATGGTTCTCGGCAGGACGTTGATGATCGCGGTGTCGACGACCGGGCCCAGGGCCTCGGTGGAGCGGGCGTTGCGGGTTTCCCGGATGCGGTCGAAGACGACGACCGAGTCGTTGACCGTGTAGCCGATGATCGTGAGCATCGCGGCCAGGAAGATGCCGTCGACCGGTTTGCCGGTCCAGGCGAAGACGCCGACGACCACCGCGACGTTCTGGAGCAGGGCCAGCACGGCGCCGGCGCCGAAGGTCCAGCGGAAGCGGATGGCCAGGTACAGGAGCTGGGCCAGCAGGGCCACGCCCAGCGCGATCAACGCCTTGTTGCGGAGTTCGTTGCCGAGCGACGGGCCGATGCTCTCGTTGCGGATGAGTTCGGTGCCGCCGCCGATGCGGGAGATCGACTCGCGGATCTTCTCCGCCTCGTCGTCGCTGATCGTCGCCGTACGGACGGTGATGTCGTCGGTGCCCGAGGACTGGACGACCGCGTTCGGGTAGCCGGCCTCGGCGACCGCGGCGCGGGCCTGGTCGGGCGTGATCTGCTGGGCCGTGCTGACCTCCAGCAGACGACCACCGGTGAACTCGATGCCCAGGTTGAGCCCTCGGAGCGCGACGCCCGCGACGCTCACCACGATCGCGATCACCGTGATCAGCAGCCAGCGCCGGCTGTGCTTCATCAGCGCGGGGCGCTTCTCCTCGAGCCAGGTCCGGACCCGGCCGTGCCCGGCGATCCCGCTCAGCGCGGGCCGGTTGAGCACGAACTTCCGCGACACCACGAACTCGGCGAACACCCGGGTGACGACGAGCGCCGACAGCATCGACGCGATCACACCGATCGACAGCGTGACACCGAAGCCCCGCACCGGACCGGCGGCCAGGAAGAACAGCAGCCCGGCGGCCAGCAGCGTCGTGACGTTGGAGTCGGCGATCGCGGACAGCGCGTTCTGGAAACCGCTGCGCAGCGAGCGCCTCAGCCCGTCGGTCCGCCCGCCGATGAAGTCCTCTCGGGCGCGTTCGAAGACCAGGACGTTCGCGTCCACCGCCATCCCGATCGCGAGCACGAAGCCCGCCAGGCCGGGCAAGGTCAGGGTCGCCCCGATCACCGTCAGCGCGGCGTACGACATCCCGGCGTACGCGATGAGGCCGATGACGGCCATCAGGCCGACCAGCCGGTAGACCACGACGATGAACAGAGCGGTCAGCGCGACGCCGATGATGCCGGCCAGCGCGCTGGCCTGGATCGCGTCCTTGCCCAGCGACGGGCCGACGACGCGCTGGTCGATGACCTCGACCGGCAGCGGCAGCGCGCCACCGGAGATCAGTGCGGACAGGTCCTTGGCCTCGGCCTCGGCGAAGTTGCCGGTGATGGTGCTGTTGTTCTCGGGCAGGCCGATGTTGCAGAGCTGAGTGCCGCCGTTGGGGTCGACCTGCGGCGCGGTGAGCACCTCGTTGTCGAGCACGATCGCGATCAGCCGGCCCGGTGCGCCGGCCGGTGCACAGGCCGCCTTGCCGGTGATCTGGGACCAGATCTTGCCGCCGCCGTCCTTGAAGTTCAGCTGCACGATCCAGCCCGCCGCCACCTGCTGGGAGTCGAGCACGGCCTCCGCGCCGCTGACCTTGTCACCGGTCATCGCGGGCTTGGCCAGCTTCAGTACGCCGCCGCCCCCGGCCTCGTTCGGCAGGTACAGGTCACCGGCGGCCGGCTTGTCCGGCTTCGCGGCAACCTGGTCGAGCACCTCGTGGAAGCTCAGCTGCGCGGTCTTGCCGATCACCTTCGCCGCTTCGCGCGGATCCTGCACGCCGGGCAGCTCGACGATGATCCGGTTCTCACCCTGCCGGGTGACGCTCGGTTCGGCGACACCCAAGGCGTCGATCCGCCGGCGCAGCACCTCGAGCGCCTTGTCGGTGTTCTTCGCGTCGGCCTTGGCCGTCGGGGAGTCGCTGGTCTGCAGGACGATCTGCGTGCCACCCCGCAGGTCCAGGCCGAGCTCCGGCTTCGCGGTCAGGACGGTGTACGTCGAGCCTGCGAGAACAAGGAACGCGAACAACGCGCGCACCAGGGACGACCGGTTCACTACGAGCCTCCGGGAGGTGGGCACCCTGCGTACGGGTGTCGTGACACAGAGCAGACCACGGAACGTGGAACGCACAGTGTACGGAGACGACCAAGGCAGCGGCCAGAAAGCATTCGCGGCCGATTCAACGTTGCAGACAAGGGAAACGGCCACCCAGTGCCATGGCATCACCGGGCACCAGAACTGATTGACGCGTCAGGTGAGCACGTCCTAACTTCTCCTCTCACCACTCGCTCCGTAACCGCTCCAGGACCGAGTGTGATCACCCCTCCGCCCCGGTGGGTGACCAAGTTCCCCGAGGAGGAACAGTGCGTCGTCTCCGCCTTGCCCTGGCCGCCGTCGTCGTCCCGGCCATCGCCCTCACCACCGCCGGCACCGCCGGTGCCGCTCCCGCGCCGGACCCCGGTGGCCGGATCATCCTCGTCCAGCGCGCGCCCGCCGAACCCGGCACCAGCGCCGTGAAGGACACCTACATCGTCGAACTGAAGCAGGGCCTGAAGCTGAAGAGCTCGCTCGGCATCGCGCCGCAGCGCACCTACTCCAGCGCGGTCAACGGCTTCACCGCCAAGCTGACGCCGGCCCAGCTGGCGGCGCTGCAGAAGAGCCCGGACGTGGTCGCCATCTCCGAGGACGTGTACGTCGAGAACGTCCTCGACACCACCCAGACCAACCCGCCCTCGTGGGGCATCGACCGGATCGACCAGCGCAACCTGCCGCTGTCGCGGTCCTACACCTACACCCGGACCGGCACCGGTGTGCACGCCTACATCATCGACTCCGGCGTCGACCCGAGCCACCCGAACTTCGGCGGCCGGGCCAGCTTCGACTTCAACGGCCTGGACAGCAACAACACCGACTGCAACGGCCACGGCACGCACGTCGCGGGCACCATCGGATCCACCTCGTACGGCGTGGCCAAGAACGTCCGGCTGCACGGTGTGAAGTGGCTCAACTGCAGCGGCGGCGGTACGGCGTCGGCCGCCATCGCCGCGGTCGACTGGGTGACCCGCAACGCGGTCAAGCCGGCCGTCGCCAACACCTCGTGGAACTTCAGCGCCAACAGCACGCTGGAGACCTCGCTGCGCCGGATGATCAGCTCCGGCGTCTTCCTGGCCACCTCGGCCGGCAACACCGGCGCGAACTCCTGCAACCTGCTGCCGCGCAAGATCGAGACCGCCCTGGTCACCGCGGCCAGCACCAACACCGACGCGCGCGCGTCGTACTCGAGCACCGGTTCCTGTGTCGACGTGTACGCGCCGGGCTCGGCGATCGTCTCCACGCTGCCGGGCAACACCACCGGCTCCTACAACGGCACCTCGATGGCCACCCCGCACGTCGCGGGCGTCGCGGCGCTGTACCTGCAGACGAGCCCGTCGGCCGCGCCGGCGACGGTCAAGTCGTACATCGAGGCCAACGCGACCCCGAACGTGGTCAGCGGCGGCGCCACCGGCGGCACGGTCAACCGCCTGCTCTTCACGAACGGCCTGTAGTCCCCCACTGAGTCAGCCGCCGTACCGGTCTGCCACCACAGCCGGTACGGCGGCGCTTCAGTCCTGGACGTCCAGACCGTTCTCGATCGCGTAGCGCACCAGCTCGGCCCGGTTGTGCAGCTGCAGCTTGCGGAGCGTGTTCTGCACGTGGTTCTCGACGGTCCGGTGCGACAGCACCAGCCGCAGCGCGATCTGCTTGGCGGTGAGCCCGCGCGCGACCAGCCGCAGTACCTCGGTCTCCCGCTCGGTCAGCTGCGGCACCTCTGGCCCGGCCCCGAGCCGCCGGTACTCCCCCAGCAGCAGCCCGGCCAGTCCGGCCGAGAAGACCGCGTCGCCTTCGGCAGTACGCCGTACGGCGTCGTCGAACTCCTCCAGTGACGCCGACTTCACCAGGTAGCCCGAGGCACCGTTCTTCACCGCGGCCAGTACGTCGTTCTGCTCGGCGCTCGCCGACAGCACCAGCACCCGCGTGTCCGGCAGCGCCTTCGTGATCTCACGGGTCGCGTCGACGCCCGAACCGTCGCCGAGCTGCAGATCCATCACCACCACGTCGGGCCGGGTCGCCAGCGCGATCTTCACCGCCGACGCCACGTCGGACGCCGTCGCGCACACGTCGTACCCGCGACTGCCCAGATCCCGCGCGACCCCTTCGCGCCACATCGGGTGATCGTCGACGATCATCACTCGGGTCATCTCGATACCGTCATCTCCCACTCGGTTCCTTCACCAGGTGCCGTCCGGACCGTGACGCTGCCGCCGAGGTCCGTGATCCGGCCCCGGATCGACTGGCTGACCCCCAGGTGCCCGTCGGAGCGCGCCGCGTCGAGCCGGTCCGGGGTGGTGCCGGCTCCATCGTCGCGGACCGACACGACGACGTCGGCACCGAGGTCCTCGACCACGACCCAGGACCGCGCGTCCGGTCCCGCATGCTTCAGCACGTTGCTCAGGGCCTCCTTGACCGCGGCAACGAGTTCGTTGACCACACCGACGGGCAGCACGACCGGCACCGCCGGTACGACGACGTCCACGCGGGTCGTGGCCAGCGGCAACAACGCGCTGCACAGGTCGATCTGGCCCTGCCGCTCCTGGATCGGCCGGGACGCCATCAACGATCGCAGCGCGACCTCCTGCTCGGCCGCCAGCGACGCCAGCTCGACGGCCTCGCCACCGATCGCCGTACCGCGACGCTGGACCTGCGCGAGCACCTGCAGTACGCCGTCATGGATCGATCGACTGAGCCGGAGTCGTTCCGCTGTCGCGCTCTCCGCGGCGATTGCCTCGCGCAACCTCAGGTTGGCCCGCCGCATCGCGGTCGCGGCGTACCCGACGACCAGACCGGCCACCAGCAAAAGCTGCACGTTGGCGAGGATCTTCGACACGTTCTCCACACCACGCAGAGAAAGCAGAGCGAGACTCACCGTAATTGCACCGACCAGTCCCCCGTCGCGGCCGCGCGAAATTGCCAGCGCAATCACCGGGCCGGCGGCCCACACCGACGTCAGCACGGACGCCCCGGCGCGAATGTCGAGCAGCGGCTGCGCGAAAAGCGTCGCGTACATGCACCCGACCGTGACGACGAGATCCGCGACCGCGAGGCGCGTGTTGCGGCGACCCCAGTGCCGGCTGTAGCCGATCGAGGCAACGATCGTCCAGACCCCCATGATCGCCAGCTGCAGGATCGCGCCGGACGGGCGCGCGATGCCGGTCCAGCGCACCCAGACACCGAAGCAGGCGAACCCGAAGGTGATCACCCGGAACACCACCAGTGCCCGCCACAACGGCAGCAACAGGTCGGCCCGGTCGGAGTCCACGAGCACAGTCTGCCAACGACCGAGGCCGCAACGCTGCGTTGTCGTACTCCAGTGAGTCGAGTGGTATTACCCCTTGCGCCCACGCAGGATTCCCCGCACGAATCCGGGAATTTGATCAGAACCACTTCAGCATCGCGACTTTTCCCCGTACTCTCGCGCAGAAGTTCCACGCTCGGGGGAGCACGTGGTCACGCTGCGTCAAGTCACAAACCTCACGTAGCGGACCTTTCACACGCAGGAGGGGAATCGTGCGCAAAGTATCTGCCGGGCTGTTCAGCCTGGCCCTGGCGGCGACGATCGGACTGAGCTTCGCCCAGTCCGGGACCGCCGCATCGCCCAAAGAGGGCCCGGCCGTCACGGCCAACGAGCAGGCAACGTCCGACGAGCTGCCCAGCCCGCTCGAGGACAAGCGCCGCGAACTGCGCCAGGAGGCACTGACCAAGGTGCTGAACGGCTCTGCCAAGGCCGAGAAGCGCGGTGCCAGCACCGTCGTCAAGCTGGGCAAGAAGACCGCGGCCGCGAAGGGTCAGAAGACCGCCAAGGCCAAGGTCGACCAGTACGTCGAGCTGTCGCGCGAGAAGACCGACCGGATCTTCGTCGTCCTCGCCGAGTTCGGCAACGACCGGCACCCGAGCTACCCCGACCAGGACACCGCTCCCGCGGTGCCCGGTCCGACCACCTTCGAGGGACCGCTGCACAACGCGATCCCGGAGCCGGACCGTGCGGTCGACAACTCGACCGTCTGGCAGCCGGACTACAACCGTAAGCACTTCCAGGACATGTACTTCGGCTCCGGCAACTCGGTGAAGAAGTACTACGAGAAGCAGTCCTCGGGCCGCTACTCGGTGTCCGGCACGGTCACCGACTGGGTCAAGGTCAAGTACAACGAGGCCCGCTACGGCCGTTCCAACGGCTACCCGTGCACCGGCAACGTCTGCAACAACACCTGGGCGCTGGTCCAGGACGCCGTGAACCAGTGGGTCGCGGACCAGAAGGCCGCCGGCCGCACGACGGCGCAGATCAAGGCCGACCTGGCGACGTTCGACCAGTGGGACCGGTACGACTTCGACGGTGACGGCAACTTCAACGAGCCGGACGGCTACCTCGACCACTTCCAGATCGTCCACTCCGGTGGCGACCAGGCCGATGGTGACCCGCACCAGGGTGAGGACGCCATCTGGTCGCACCGCTGGTACGTCGGTCAGGCCGGTGGCCCGGCCAACAACCCGGCCGGCGGCGCGCAGCTGGGTGACACCGGCTTCTACGTCGGCGACTACACGATCCAGCCGGAGAACGGCGGGATCAGCGTCTTCGCCCACGAGTACGGCCACGACCTCGGTCTGCCGGACCTCTACGACACCTCCGGTGCGGCGGTCGAGAACGGCGTCAACTGGTGGTCGATCATGGCGCAGAGCCGGGTCGGCAAGCCGAGCGACGGCGGCATCGGCGAGCAGGCGGCCGACTTCGGCGCCTGGGAGAAGCTGCAGCTGGGCTGGCTGGACTACGAGATCGTGAAGGCCGGTCAGAACAAGACGCTCGACCTCGGCCCGCACGAGTACAACTCGACCAAGGCCCAGGGCCTGGTCGTCACGCTGCCGAAGAAGTCGGTCACCACGCCGCTGCAGCCGCCGACGGCGGGCACCAAGTCGTGGTGGAGCGGTGAGGGCGACGACTTCACCCACACGATGAACCGTCAGGTCACCCTGCCGGCGGGCGCCGCGTCGCTCACCTTCAAGGCGAACTGGCAGATCGAGGACTGCGACACCACGGCGTGCGACTACGCCTACGTCGAGGTCAACGACGGCACCGGCTACAAGCCGATCGCCGGTAACATCACCAACCCGGCCGAGGGCAACGGCATCGACGGCGAGAGCGGCGGCTGGGTTCCGGCCACCTTCGACCTGTCGGCGTACGCCGGCAAGACGATCGGGCTGCAGTTCCGCTACACCACCGACGCCAACACCGGCGGCTACGGCTTCTTCGCCGACGAGGTCAAGGTGACCAGCGGGGCGACCACCGTCGTCGACTCGGGTGCCGAGGCGTCGCCGGAAGGCTGGGCCCTGAACGGCTTCAGCTCGGTCGGTTCGACGATCACGACGCAGTACGACAACTACTACCTCGCGTCGCACCTGAACTACGTGTCGTACGACGCCCACCTGAAGACGGGCCCGTACAACTTCGGCTGGGCGAGCTCGCTGCCCGACAAGGTCGAGCACTTCCCGTACCAGGACGGCCTGCTGATCTCGTACTGGGACGCCTCGCAGGGCGACAACAACACCAACCAGCACCCGGGTGAGGGCCTGATCCTGCCGATCGACTCGCACCCGGCCCCGATCAACCGTCTGGACGGCCAGATCTGGCGTCCGCGGATCAGCGGGTACGACGCTCCGTTCGGGCTGGAGAAGGCGGACTCGTTCACGCTCCACGTGAACGGCAACGCCAGCTACGTCCGCGGTCAGGACGGCGTCAAGACGTTCAACGACAGCAAGTCCTACTGGGACGCGGCGCAGCCGCAGAACAGCGTGAAGGTGCCGAACAACAAGGTGAACATCACCGTGGTGTCGCGTACCGGCACGACCATGAAGGTCAAGGTGTCGGCGCGCAACTGATGCGCTGACACGACGAAGGGCCCCCGGGGTTTTCCCCGGGGGCCCTTTCGTTTCGTCGTACCGCGTTAGATCGCGGCGACCTGGTACGGCGCCAGCTCGCCCGCGAGTTGCGGGTGCACCCGCGCCGTCAGCCTGGTGCCTTCGCCGGTGTGCTCCAGGGTGTCGACAGCTCCCTCGGAGTGGACCCGCGAGACCAGGTCGCCCCGGTCGTAGGGCAGCAGCGCGTCGACGGTGATGTGCGGCTGCGGCAGCGATGCCTCGACCAGTGCCTTCAGCTTGTCGATGCCCTCGCCGGTCCGGGCCGAGACCACGATCGCACCGGTCTCGCGGTGCAGGATCGGGGCCAGCGCCAGCTGGTCGGCCAGGTCGCCCTTGTTGATCACGATGATCTCGGGGACGCCGACCGCCCCGATCTCGGTGAGCACCTCGCGGACGGCGTGGATCTGGGCCATCGGGTCCGGGTGGGACCCGTCGACCACGTGCAGCAGCAGATCGGCGTCGGCGACCTCCTCCAGCGTCGAGCGGAACGCCTCGACGATGTCGTGCGGCAGGTGCCGGACGAACCCGACGGTGTCGGTGAAGGTGTAGACCCGGCCGTCGGACGTGGTGGTCCGCCGGGTGGTCGGGTCCAGGGTCGCGAACAGCGCGTTCTCGACCAGGACGCCCGCACCGGTGATCGCGTTCAGCAGCGAGGACTTGCCGGCGTTGGTGTAGCCGGCGATCGCGACCGACGGCACCGAGTGCCGGCGGCGCTCCTGGCGCATCGTCGAACGGGTCGTCTTCATCTCCTTGAGCTCCCGGCGGAGCTTGGAGATCTTGGTGTTGATCCGGCGCCGGTCGGTCTCGATCTTGGTCTCACCCGGACCACGACCACCGATACCGCCACCGGCCGCACCGACGCGGCCACCGGCCTGGCGGGACAGGTTCCCACCCCAACCACGGAGGCGCTGCTTCATGTACTGCAGCTGGGCCAGCTCGACCTGGGCCTTGCCTTCCTTGCTCTTCGCGTGCTGGGCGAAGATGTCCAGGATCAGCGCGGTCCGGTCGACCACCTTGACCTTGAGCTTGTCCTCCAGGTTGCGCAGCTGCGCGGGGGCGAGCTCACCGTCGGCGATCACCGTGTCGGCGCCCAGGGCGGCGACCAGGTTGCGCAGGTCGGCCACCTTGCCGGACCCGATGAAGGTCGCGGCGTCGGGCTTCTTGCGGCGCTGGATCACGCCGTCCAGGACCTCGGAACCCGCGGTCTCGGCGAGCAGCTTCAGCTCGGCCAGCGAGTTCTCGGCGTCCTCGGCGCTGCCTTCGGTCCACACCCCGACCAGGAGCACGCGCTCCAGCAGGAGCTTGCGGTACTCGACCTCGCTGATGTCGGTCAGCTCGGTCGACATCCCCACCACGCGCCGCAGCGCCTGGCGTTCCTCGAGCTCCAGGCCTTCGATGCCCGGTCCCTCGGTCTCGTTGTCGTAACCCGACGAAGTGTCCGCGTCGCCGTCCTGCGTCAGGTCAAGTTCGACGTCGTTGATCTCTTCGTATGCGTTCGAATGGGTCGTCATATACCTTCCATCGTGGCACGGCTCACCCGTACGGGCGACCCGATTACTACTGTCAACGACCCGGTCACCCGGTGAATTCCCCGCTCAAGCGGGCAACCAGCCCCGGTCGAACTCCCCACGAGCGTGAACGACGGCAGGTCCGCGCAGCTCCAGATGGTTGTCGGCGCGCCACGTCACCGCGACCTCACCACCCAGTACGCCGACCCGGTACGTGACCGGCCGCTCCTGCCGGGCCGCCAGCGTCGACGCGACGGTGACCGCGCAGGTCCCCGTGCCGCAGGAGCGGGTCTCCCCCGCGCCGCGCTCGTGGACGCGCATCTGGACGTCGTACGGGCCCCTGCGGACGACGAACTCGACGTTCACGCCGCTCGGGAAAGCCTCTTCCGGGGACCAGACGGGCTGGTCGACCAGGTGCCCGGGCTCGCGCAGGTCGTCGACGAACGCGACCGCGTGCGGGTTGCCCATGTCGACGGCGACCGCGGGCCACTGGTGCCCGTTGGCCTCGACGACCACGCCGGCCGGGCCGACGCGCGGCTCACCGAGGTCGGCGGTGATCGTGCCGTCGTCGTGGACGACGACCTCCTTGACGCCCGCCCGGGTCCCGATCCGGACCGGCTTGCCGGTGGTCAGGCCCTCGTCGACCAGGTACCGGACGAAGACCCGGATCCCGTTGCCGCACATCTCCGCGGTCGAGCCGTCGGCGTTGCGGTAGTCCATGAACCACTCGCCACCGTCCTCGACGTACGACTGCTTCGCGCCGTCGATGACCCGCAGCACCCCGTCCGCGCCGATCCCGGCGTGCCGGTCGCACAGGAACCGCACCAGCTCGGGCGCGAGGTCCCCGTGCACCGACCCGTCGGGATCGGGCAGCAGCACGAAGTCGTTCTCGGTGCCGTGCCCCTTCAGCCAGGGAAAAGTGCTCATGAGGTCGATCTTAGGGCTACCTCGCCGGGAAACAGGTGGTGGCGACCACTCGCCAGACCTTGTCGGTCCAGCCGTGCGCGCCGGGCGCGGCGACGACGATCCTGGCCTCCGGATCAGGCCGGGAGCTGACCGGCACCGAGTAGGTCACGAACACCCAGGTGGCGCGGTCCTGGCTGGTGTGGTTCAGGTACTGCTTACTGCTGGTGGCACCGGGCAGCGCCAGGTGCGGCGACACCGGCTTTCCGGCGCTGTCGAACCTCCGCAGCTTGACGCCGTACTTCGTCGTCAGCTCCCCGCAGGTCGTCCCGGGGGCCTCGGCGGAGACCGGGGCACCGGCGACGGGACCATCGGGCCCCGCGCTCCCGGTGGAAGGCCACACGGTCCAGGCCGTTCCGGCCACTGCCACGGTCATGGTCACGGCCGTCACCGTGCCCGCCGTCCGGCGGCGCCGCCGGGAGCGCCGGCCCCGGGTGATCGCTTCGGCCAGTTGGTCATCGGTCGGCGTCGGCTCGGGGCCGGCGGCTTCGTCGAGCAGGGTTCGCAGGTCGGTCATCGCACACGCTCCAGGTTGTCCAGCGGGTCGTCGATGAGATCGCGGAGCTTGCCGAGCGCCCGGGCGGTCTGGCTCTTGACCGTGCCCTCGCTGCAGTCCATCAGGACCGCCACCGTGGCCACGTCCAGGTCGCGGAAGTACCGCAGGACGACGACCGCCCGTTGCCGGCGCGGCAGCCGGCCGAGCGCGGCGAGCAGGGTCAGCCGGTCCGCGTGATCCGGGCCGGCGACCACGTCGGCGTCCAGCAGTTCGGCGGTCGAGGTCTCCCGCCGGCGCCAGAACCGCCGGCGCTCGTCGACGAACACGTTCACCAGCACACGGTCGGCGTACGACGTGACGCCGTCGGCCTGACGCACCTTGGCCCAGTGCACGTACAACTTGGCGCAGGCCGACTGCACCAGGTCCTCGGCCCAGTGCTCGTCCCCACCGGCCAGCAGCCGTGCCGTGCGCAGCATGCGGCCGTAGTGCACCCGTACGTAGTCGGCGAACTCGTCGTCGCGGCTCATCCAGCCTCCTTGATCTCACCCTGAACGACAGGACGAGCCAGGAATCGGTTGCACGTAGGTTTGGGACCGTGCAGATCGCGTACTTCTGGGAGCGGGACGACGCCGAGGCCGTGGCCGAGCGGCTCGGGGGTGAGGTACGGCGGGAGCGGTTCCACGGAGAGGACGACGACGAGGACCACCCGTGGGTCGTCGTACTGCCGGCTGAGGCCGACACCGAACTGGTCAACCAGTACGACGGATGGCTGGAGCCGGCTGTCGAGCAGCCGGCTCCGGAGCCACCGCCGTTGCCTACGGCACCTCAGCGGCTGAAGAAGCGTTAGCGCGGCCAGAGCTGGTGGACGGTCGCCGCGGAGCCACCACCGCGCCGCTTCGGCTCGGCCGCGGCCAGGTAGCCACCACCGGGCAGGAACTCCAGCGCGGCCACCGCACCGATCTCCGCGGCCGAGGTGAGCGCGTCACCCGCGAGCACGAGCTTGTGCCCGTACGGCGTGAGCTGGTCCTCGTACGCGTCGATGAAGGCCGGTTCGGCCGTCACCGAGGCGGTGTTGCGCTGCGACGCGCGCGGCGCGGCGACCGCCTCCGGCAGCGTCATCCCCCGGTCGAGCCGGTTGGTCAGCGTCTGCAGGACCGTGGTGATGATCGTCGAGCCACCCGGCGAGCCGAGCGCGAGGAACGGCTTGCCGTGCTTCAGCACGATGGTCGGCGACATCGACGAACGCGGCCGCTTGTTCGGCTGGATCCGGTTCGGGTCGGCCGGGTCCGGGACCGCGCTGAAGTCGGTCAGCTCGTTGTTCAGCAGGAAGCCGCGGCCCGGGACGGTGATGCCGGAGCCACCGGTCTGCTCGATGGTCAGCGTGTACGACACGACGTTGCCCCACCGGTCGGACGCGACCAGGTGCGTCGTCGACAGGCCCTCGGTGTCCGGGTGCTCGGCCTTGGCCGCGCCCGGCGCGCACGCGTCGTACGAGCCGTCGGGCGAGCCCGGCGGCACCGGCTTGGCCGCGGCCTTGGTCGGGTTGATCTGGCAGGACCGCTCGGCGCCGAAGCCCTTCGACAGCAGCTGCTTGGTCGGGACGTCGACGAACTTCGGGTCCCCGACGTACCGGCCGCGGTCGGCGAACGAGAGCGCGGACGCCTCGAGATAGTTGTGCAGGGCATCCGGTGTGCTCAGCGTCGAGAGCTTCTTCGGCGCCAGGATGTTGAGCGCCTCGCCGACCGTCGTCCCACCGGACGACGACGGCGCCATGCCGTAGACGTCGAGGCCGTCGTAGCTGACCTTGGTCGGGTCCTGCTCGAGCACCTTGTACTTGGCCAGGTCGGCCGTGGTCAGATGACCGGGCATCACCGGCAGCGTCGCCCCGGGCGTCTTCGGCGGGGTCTTCACGACCTTCGCGATCTCACCCGCGAGCGGGCCCTGGTAGAACGCGGACGGACCCTGCTTGCCGATCAGGTCGTACGTCCTGGCCAGTTCCTTGTTCTTGAAGACCGATCCGACCGCCGGAGCGTCACCGCCCGGCAGGAACAGCTTCGCCGTCGGTACGACGGCCGAGAAGCGGGCCTTGTTGTCCAGGGTCTGGCTGCGGAACGTCTGGTCGACGACGAACCCGCGATCGGCCAGCTCGGCGGCCGGCTTGATCGCCTTCTTCAGCGGCAGCGAGCCCCACGACTTCAGCGCGGAGTCCCAGGTCGCGAGCGTCCCCGGTACGCCGACGGAGACGCCGGACGTCACCAGGTCGGGGAAGAACGTGTACGGCGTACCGGTCGCCGGGTTGATGAAGGCGTCGGCGGGCATCGCGGCGGGCGCGGTCTCGCGGCCGTCGATCGTGTAGACCTTGCGGTTCTTCGCGCTGTAGTAGACGAAGTACCCGCCGCCGCCGATGCCGGCCGAGTACGGCTCGGTGACACCGAGCGCGGCGGCCGTCGCGACCGCCGCGTCGACGGCGTTGCCGCCGCGGCGCAGGACGCCGATGCCGACGTTGGTCGCCTCGGGGTCGACCGAGGCGACGGCACCGCCGTACCCGATCGCGGTCGCGTTCTTCGCCGGGGGCTTGGGCGGGTGGCTCTCGGCGGTCGCCTGGGCGGGCACGCCGCCGGCCGTGAGGCCGGTCAGGACGAGCGCACCCGCGGTCAGGGATGCGGCCAGCTTCTTCGGTGTCACCGGGGTCCTCCGCAGGGGTTCGGCGTACTGGGAACCACCTGCCTACCGGAACAGTGAGGTCTACGCCAGTTCTCGCGCGTCAGGACACGGTGCAGGAGGCAAGGAAACGGCGGACCAGGTCGTCGTTCCAGTCCTGGTGCTCGATCGGCAGCTTCGCGACCAGCCAGGTCTCGCCGAGCTGGACCTGGCCGACCTCGCGGCCGCCGGTGCTGCCGACGTGGAAGACCTTGCCGCCGGTCTGGACCGCGCGGATCCCGCTCAGCGGCTGCGGCTCCGCGGCGGTGAACAGCTCCAGCTGCGCCGAGACGTCGGCCGTGCGCGCGCTCGGCGGAGTCAGGACGACGCGCTTGGCCGCGTTCTGCGGCGAGGCCGTCCAGCCCAGCGGGGTGAGCGTGCAGCCGATCCCGTTCCAGGGCTTGGCGTTGGTGACGAGCTGGACGACGGCCGCCGAGGAGAACGTCTGGACGTCCTCGTCGCCGGCCGGGGTCGACGGTGCGGCCGATCCGGCCGTCGCCGACTCCGGCTGCGGCTGGGTCTGCGTGGTCGCGGCGTCGGTGGCGACCTCCGCCTCGCCACCTCCACCCCACCACTCCGCCTGGTCACCGACCACCAGTACGGCGGTGGTCGCCGCCGCCACGCACAGGACACCGGTGACCCGGCGGCGCGCCCTGATCCGGCGCAACGCCCGGCGCCCGCGGGTCACGTCCGCGTCCACGTCCGCCGGTGGCAGGCCGTCGACCGCTCGGTCGGCGAACTGCTCCAGCAGCCTCTTCACGTCGTCCACGTCAACTACTCCCGGTCGCAGGGCCCGAGGCCTGGTCGTCGGCCATCAGGTCCTTCAGTCTTTTCAGTGCTTTCGCGGTCTGGCTCTTCACGGTGCCTTCGGTGCACTCCAGGATCCGCGCGCAGGTGGCCACGTCGAGATCCTGGAAGTAGCGCAGCACGAGGACCGCGCGTTGCCGTGGTGCCAGGTCCAGCAGGGCGCTCCGGACGGCCAGCAGGTCGGCGTGGTCGGTGACGTCGGGCTCCCGCGGCTCCAGCGGGTCCGCGGTCATCACCTCGGGGTGGCGGCCGACCCGGCGCCGCTCGTCCAGGAAGGCGTTCACCAGGATCCGGTGCGCGTACGGCCCGGCGCCTTCGTGCCGGATCCGGTGCCAGTGCACGTAGACCCGGGTGCAGGCGGTCTGGACCAGGTCCTCGGCGGTGTGCACGTCCCCGGCGGTGAGCAGCATCGCCGTTCTCAGCAGTCGGGTTCGGTCCGCGAGCACGTACTCGCGGAACTCGGCCTCACGGTCACCCCCTCGCATCGACAGCCCCCAGGCCCTCTTCCACCCCGACTACGTCGGCGGCCTGGTTTCGGTTGCCTCTTAGTACCTGAATCGCCTGCCCGATCAGGTCAGGTGCGTCGTAGGGCAACCAAGTGATCCGCGGGTCCTTGCGGAACCAGGAATCCTGCCGCCGCGCGAACCGCCGGGTCTGCTGCGCGGTCTGCTCGCGGGCCTCGGTCTCGGAGATCTCGCCGCGCAGCAGCGCGACGACCTGGGGGTAGCCGAGCGCGCGGTTCGCCGTACGGCCGTCGAGCAGTCCGTGGTCGAGCAGTTCGCGCACCTCGTCGACGAAGCCCTGCTCGAACATCCGGTCCACGCGCCGGCCGATCCGCTCGTCGAGCACCGGCCGCGGGACGTCGAGCCCGAGCTGGACGGCGCCGGGGTAGATGGACGTGTGCGCGGGCAGCGTCGCGGCGTACGGCGCTCCGGTGATCTCGATGACCTCCAGCGCGCGCACGATCCGGCGGCCGTTGCTCGGCAGGATCTGCTCGGCGGCCGGCGGGTCGATCTCGGCCAATCGCTGGTGCAGAACGCCGGAACCGTGGTCGGCCAGCTCCTGCTCGAGCCGCTCGCGGATCGCCGGATCGGTGCCCGGGAACTCGAACTCGTCGAGGATCGCGCGGACGTACAGCGCCGAACCACCGGCCAGGACCGGGACCACCTGACGACGCAGACAGTCGTCGATCGCGGCCCGCGCGAGCTGCTGGAACTCGGCCACGGTCGCGGTCTGGGTCACGTCGAGGATGTCGAGCAGGTGATGCGGTACGCCGGCCCGCTCGGCCGCGGTGATCTTCGCCGTACCGATGTCCATGCCGCGGTAGACCTGGTAGGCGTCGGCGCTGACCACCTCGCCACCGAGGTGCTTGCACAGAGCAACGGACAGGTCGGACTTGCCGGCCGCGGTGGGACCGACGACGGCGACGACGAGTGGTGCGGCCATCGGTCCAGTGTGACAGTGCGGGCGCCCGGCGTGACGTAAGGCGTGAACTCTGGGACAAGAGTGACGAGGTGGGGCTTGTGGAGAATCCACGCTGAGGGTAGGAACGCAGGTGTAGTCGGACCACACGACCCGGGAGGGAACCCGTAGTGACGAACCAGTTCGAGGAAGAGACCGCGGCGGCCAAGGACGCGATCGACAAGGGCGCCCAGCTGAGCGGTGGCGACGTGGAGCTGAAGCGGAGCGGCGGCGACGTCGAACGCAGCGGTGGCGACGTCGAGCGGGGACCGAAGGGCGAGTCCGGTGGTGACATCGAGAGTGGCGGTGACGTCGAAAGCGGCGGGGGAAACTGAACAACCTCCCACATCTGGGACCGTCCAGGTGGGAAGATCCCGCTAGCTGTCTGTAAGCATTTCACTACGCAAGAAACGGGAACCCCACGATGGGCATCTTCGACAAGTTCAAGGGCAAGGCCGAGGACCTGAAGGACAAGGCGACCGACCTGGTCGACCAGCACGGCGACAAGGTCGGCGATGGCCTGGACAAGGCCGGCGACTTCGCCGACCAGAAGACCGGCGGCAAGTACGGCGACAAGATCGACCAGGGGGTCGACGTCGCCAAGGACCGTCTCGACGGTCTGGACGGCCAGGACGACGACATCGAGAACAAGCCGAACCCGGCCTGATTCTCCACCGAAGGGCCGCGGGAGCAACTGTCCCGCGGCCCTTCGGTCTGCCCGGGACCGTCGACCTGTCGGCGCGGCGGTCTAGGGTTCCGCGCGTGGAGAGATTTCGAGTGGTGCCCGCGGCGTACGTCGTCCTGCGACGAGGCAACGAGGTGCTGATGTTGCTGCGGGCCAACACCGGCTACATGGACGGGTACTGGGCTGTCCCCGCCGGGCACGTCGAGCAGGGTGAATCGGTCCTGGCGGCGGCGCGGCGCGAGGTGCTCGAGGAGGTCGGCGTCGAGATCGATCCGGCCGACCTGGTCCCGCTGACCGCGATGCACCGCACCGGCGGCAACGGCGAGTGGATCGACGAGCGGGTCGACTTCTTCTTCACGACCACGCGATGGACCGGCGAGCCACGGTCGATGGAGCCGGGCAAGGCCGACGGGCTCGCGTGGTACCCGCTGGACCAGCTGCCCGATCCGGTGGTGCCGCACGAGGCGCGGGTGTTGGAGGGTGTCCGCACGGGCAATCTCCTTCCGGTGATCGCCCAGGGCTTCACCGACTGACCCCTGCTGTTCACCGAGCCACCTCTACAGTTCCTGCGTTGTCAGTGAACCTGTGGAGGCATCGATGGACCAGTACGACGGCACCACCCGCCGGCGGATCCTGCAAGCGGGAGCGCTCGGCGCGGGCGCGGCGATCGTTCCCGGCGTGGCATCGGCTGCTCCCGCATCCGTCGGCTCCGCGCCAGCGGGCTCCGCGCGGTCCGGGCCGGATGCCGAGGAGCTGCGGTTCACGCTGGCCGTCGTACCGGACACGCAGTACCTGTTCGATCTCGATCGGGGTGACCCCGCTCCGCTGACCGCGAGCTTCAGGTACCTGATCGAGAACCGCGAGAACCTCGCGTTCACCGCGCACCTCGGCGACGTGGTCGAGAACGCGCAGGCCTCGGAGTTCGCCCAGGCCGACCCGGTCTTCGGGGTGCTCGACCGCGCGCGGCTGCCGTACAGCGTGCTGGCCGGCAACCACGACATCGACGCCTCGAAGGACGACCAGCGCGGCGATTCGCCGTACCTGCACGTCTTCGGGCCGCAACGCTTCCGCCGGATGAGCACGTACGGCGGGTCGACGCCGGACGGCTACAACTCGTACCACGTGTTCCGCGCGGCCGGTCGGCAGTGGCTGCTGCTGGCGATGGACTGGCGGCCGTCCGACGCCGGGTTCGCGTGGGCGCGTCAGGTGATCGCGGCGCACCCGCGGCTGCCCGTCATCCTGACCACGCACGACCTCGTGTACGCCGACGCGGGCGACCCGGTCGCTCACCTGTCCGACCACGGCAACCGCGTCTGGGACCAGTTGGTCAACGGCAACGACCAGATCTTCCTGACCCTGAACGGGCACTACTGGCCGTCCGGGCGTGTGGTGAAGCAGAACGCGGCCGGCCACGACGTACACCTGCACATCACCAACTACCAGGACCGGTACTACGGCGGCAGCGGCATGATCCGGCTGTACCACTTCGACCTGGCCCGCAACGTGATCGACGTCGAGACCATCTCGCCGTGGATCCTCGGGCAGGACCCGGCCCGGCGCAGCGAGCTGGCCGAGGGCGAGATCGAGCTGACCGACGACACCAACCGGTTCAGCGTGCCGATCGACTTCGCGCAACGGTTCGCCGGGTTCGCGCCGGTGCCGGTGCGGCCTGCGCGGCCGGCGTCGAAGCTGGTGATCCCGGGGACGGTCGCGTACTGGCGGTTCGACGGACCCGTTGCTTCTCGGGTGGTCGATCACTCCGGGCGCGGGAACCACCTGACGACGACGTACTTGCCGGGCTCGCCTGTCCTGAAGGCGTCGCCGGAGTTCCACCCGGAGCAGCCCGGGCACGCGAGCTGGGTGTTTGCCGGGGGCAAGAAACCGGCGCGCGGTGGGTATCTGCAGACCGCGGCGGACGCACCGTTGAACCGGCTGACCTTCCGGGGCGGGTACACGATCGAGGCGTTCGTGAAGCTGCTCGACGACGGCGCCGATCACTCGTGGATGGGTCTGCTCAGCCGAATGGGGACTGGTGCTGACGCTGGGAAGACGGGCAGCGATCCGTCGGAGCCGGTGGTCAACCTGGCGTTCTCCGGCGGACGGCAGGCGCAGTGGGCGGTGTACCCGCTCGACCGGAACGACACGTTCACCAACTGGGGGCACGAACAGCGCGCTGGTGAGTGGTTCCATCTGGCGGTCGTCAACGACGGGCGGTTCACGACGCTGTACGTCGATTCGTCGCCGCTGTTGCGGAATCCGTCGACGCGTTCGAACGGGCTGGCCACGGCGAACCTGCCGTGGTTGGTGGGGGCGAACCACTACGACAACGTCGTCGAGCAGGCGTTCGCGGGGCACATCGGTGAGGTGCGGATCGTCGACCGGGCGCTGCCGGTGAAGAGCTTCCTGAACGCCTAGAGCATGCTGCGGATGAGCTGGTCCTGCTGTGGAAGCAGGGCCAGCTCTTCCTTGGTGAGTGTGGGATTGCGACCCCGTCTGGCGAGCGCGGCAGGCAGCTGCGGCATGGGGTCGATCGAGTTGGCCAGGTAGCTGCGGAGCGCTTCCCGCAGCAGCGACGAGAGTTCGGCGAACGCGGGATCCAACGCGACCTGGGCGAAGATGATCGCCGTCATCGCGATGTCGAACTCCGCCGGTCCTTCCGCCGCGTCGCGCCAGTCGATCACCGAGGGACCGTCGCCGGTGAGGATGACGTTGTACGGGTGCAGATCGCCGTGCATCACCACCAGCCCGGCGGTGCCGCTCGGCGCCGGGATCGCGTGCAGGCGTCGATGCAGCTCGGCGTGCAACTCCCCCACCTCGGCCGGCCCGACCTCACCCGCGATCGCGGCATCAGCCAGCGTCGGCCCGTCGAGCCGCTCGATCACCATGTCGGCGCCCTCGACCCGGTCGACCGCCGGAACGGGGAAGCCATGCTTCCCCACCCAGCGCATGAAGTCGGCTTCGTCCCGCACCGGGTGCCCGTCGCGGTACCGACGCAGCACCCACTGGTCGTCGAGGGAGTAGACGTCGGCGTCCCGCCCGGAGGCGAACGGTTCGGCCTCCGGGTCCAGCATCAGTTGACCTGGCAGCCGCCGACGACAGGCTCGAGCGGTGCCGGCTTGCCGATGGTGGGCAGGCCGAGCATGACGCCGGGGGCCGACGACGGTGGGGCGTCCTGCAGGCGTTCCCAGGCGTCGCCTGCGCGCGTACGGCGTACTGAACCGAAGACGTCGGCGACCAGGTGGTGCGGGGCGCCGTACGTGACCTCGACCGTTGCCATGTCACCCGGTCGAGGCGCTTCGACCCCCTCGGGAAGCGCGAAGTGGACCAGGCGGTTGTCGCGGGCGCGGCCGGACAGGCGGTGCGTGGCGGCGTCCTTGCGGCCCTCGCCCTCGGCGACCAGGACCTCCAGCGACTTGCCGACGAGTGCCTTGTTCTCCGACCAGGCCATCTCGTCCTGCAGCGCGACCAGCCGCTCGTACCGCTCCTGGACGACCTCGCGCGGGACCTGGTCCTCCATCGACTCCGCCGGCGTCCCCGGACGCTTCGAGTACTGGAAGGTGAACGCACCAGCGAACCGCGCCTGCCGTACGACGTCCAGCGTGCCCTGGAAGTCCTCCTCGGTCTCCCCGGGGAAGCCCACGATGATGTCCGTGGTGATCGCCGCGTCCGGCATCGCCGCGCGCACGTCCTCGATGATCTTCAGGTACCGGTCACGCCGGTACGAGCGCCGCATCGTCTTCAGGATCTGGTCCGACCCGGACTGCAGCGGCATGTGCAGCGAGTGCATCACGTTCGGCGTCTCGGCCATCGCCTCGATCACGTCCGCGGTGAAGTCGCGCGGGTGCGGCGAGGTGAAGCGGACCCGCTCCAGCCCGTCGATCGAGCCGCAGGCGCGCAGCAGCTTCGAGAACGCGTACCGGTCGCCGAACTCCACGCCGTACGAGTTCACGTTCTGGCCGAGCAGCGTCACCTCGAGCACGCCCTCGGCGACCAGCGCCTCGACCTCGGCCAGGACGTCGCCCGGGCGGCGGTCCTTCTCGCGCCCGCGCAGCGCCGGCACGATGCAGAACGTGCACGTGTTGTTGCAGCCCACGCTGACCGAGACCCAGGCCGAGTACGGCGACTCGCGCCGCGTCGGCAGCGTCGACGGGAAGACGTCGAGCGACTCCAGGATCTCGACCTGCGACTCCTCGGCGATCCGCGCCCGCTCCAGCAGCACCGGCAGCGAGCCGATGTTGTGGGTGCCGAACACGACGTCCACCCAGGGCGCCTTCTTGGTGATGGTCGCCTTGTCCTTCTGCGCCAGGCAGCCACCGACGGCGATCTGCATGCCCGGCTTCTTGGCCTTCACCGGCGCCAGGTGACCGAGGTTGCCGTACAGCTTGTTGTCGGCGTTCTCGCGGACCGCGCAGGTGTTGAAGACGACCACGTCGGCCTGGTCGCCCTCGGGTGCACGGACGTAGCCCGCGTCCTCCAGCAGGCCACGCAGGCGCTCGGAGTCGTGGACATTCATTTGACACCCGTAGGTGCGGACCTCGTAAGTACGCATAACAGCCACCAAGAGTACGTCCGAGGGTGGACTTTTCCCTACCTGGGTCGGGCCCTTCGCACCCCTGACCCGGCGAGCGCGCCCAGCCACAGTTGAAGCCATGAACAGTTCTCGCCGTCAGTTCCTCGCCCGTTCCGCTGTCGCCGGCGCCGCTGTGGTCGCCGGTGGCACCTTCGCCTCCTCCCCCGTCGCCGCGCTGGCCGCGGTCGGGACCAACCGGATCACCGCGCTCACCGGCGTCACCGTGATCGACGTCGCCACCGGCCACCGGGCCAAGCGCCAGACCGTGCTGATCAGCGGTGACCGGATCATCGGTGTCGGCCGCAACCTGCCCGTCCCGCGCGGCGCCACCGAGCTCGACCTGACCGGGAAGTTCGTCATCCCCGGCCTGGCCGACATGCACGTGCACAGCCTCGGCGACGAGCACGTCTCGCCGCCGCTCTACCTGACCAACGGGCTGACCACGGTCCGCGAGATGGCGGCGCCCGACCCGGTCGTCTACGACTGGCGCGACCGGATCGACGCCGGCACGCTGCTCGGGCCACGGATGGTCGTGGCCGGTCAGATCATCGACGGCGACCCGACGCTGTGGGACCCGGACCTGCTGCACGTCCTGGTCGTGAACGACGAAGCGTCGGCGCGCGCCGCCGTACGGCAGGTGAAGGCCGAGGGCGCCGACTTCGTGAAGGTGTACTCGCGGCTCGGGCCCACGGCGTACTGGGCGATCCTCGACGAGGCGCGCCGCAACGGACTGACCGTGCACGGGCACGGCCCCGACCAGGTCTCGGTCCAGCAGGTCAGCAAGGGCGGTCAGCGCAGCATCGAGCACATCCACGCGCTCGCGCTGTCGGTGTCCAGCCGGGAGGCCGAGGTCCGCCGGATGCAGCGCGCGATCACGATCCGGACCGGCGACTACAACAGCTGGTTCCGGCAGGTGCACCCGATCGAGTGGATCGCCGCGAACTCGTTCAGCCGCTCCCGCGCCGACGACGTGTTCGGCCTGCTGCGCCGCAACCGGACCCGGGTCACCCCGACGCTGACCATGCACAACGTGCTCGACCGGCCCGACTACACGAGCCTGGACCCGGCCACCGCCAAGTACCTGAGCGCCGACTCGATCGGCACCTACGAGTACGTGCTGCAGAACCTGTACGCCGCGAACCGCCCGCCCGAGGAGATCGCCCGGCAGCAGCAGATGTGGGACTACCGGCAACGGTTCGTCCGCGAACTGTTCGCCCACGACGTACCGATCCTGGCCGGCACCGACACCGGGACGCCGTGGATGGTGCCCGGCTTCGCCCTGCACCAGGAGCTCGAACTCCTCGTCGGCGCCGGAGCCACGCCGCGCCAGGCCCTGCACGCCGCGACCGTCGAGCCGGCCCGATTCCTCGGGATGAGCGACGACCTCGGGTCTGTTGCCCCACGCAAGATCGCCGACCTGGTCGTCCTGGACGCCGACCCGCTGACCGACATCCGCAACACCCGGCGGATCCACACGGTCGTCACCCGCGGCCGGGTGATCTCGCCCGAGGCCCGGCGGCGAATGCTCGCCGACGTGGAGGCCGCCGTACAGGCTCCGCCGGTCGGACCCGCTCTCGCGGCAGGCGGTTGCTGCGGCGGCTGAAACCACCAGTTGTAGTGTCGACACTACGCACCGTAGTTGCCCCTTGCAGATCGTTACCTCCGCGGAATCCGACGGCCGTGCGAGGCAACCCTTGCCTCGGCTAGGTTCACGCCATGAGCGATTCCGTCACCTCGACGAACACCGTTCCGGTCAGCACCGGCCTGGTCGCCCTGACGGGCGTCAACAAACACTTCGGCGATCTCCACGTGCTGAAGGACATCAACTTGTCCATCAGCAAGGGTGAGGTCGTCGTGGTGATCGGGCCGTCGGGGTCCGGCAAGTCCACGCTGTGCCGGGCGATCAACCGGCTGGAGCCGATCGACACCGGCACCATCACCCTCGACGGCCAGCCGCTGCCCAGCGAGGGCAAGGCCCTGGCCAAGCTGCGCGCCGACGTCGGCATGGTGTTCCAGTCGTTCAACCTGTTCGCCCACAAGACGATCCTGCAGAACGTCACGCTGGGTCCGCTGAAGGTCCGCAAGCTCGACGCCAAGCAGGCCGAGCAGCGCGCGATGGAACTGCTCGAGCGGGTCGGCGTGGCCAACCAGGCCCAGAAGTTCCCGGCCCAGCTGTCCGGCGGTCAGCAGCAGCGGGTGGCCATCGCCCGCGCACTGGCGATGGACCCCAAGGTGATCCTGTTCGACGAGCCGACCTCGGCCCTGGACCCGGAGATGATCCAGGAGGTCCTCGAGGTGATGATCGACCTGGCCAAGCAGAACATGACGATGGTCGTGGTCACCCACGAGATGGGCTTCGCCCGGAGCGCGGCCAACCGGGTCGTGTTCATGGCCGACGGCGAGATCGTCGAAGAGGCCGACCCGGAGACGTTCTTCACCAGCCCGACCTCCCGGCGCGCCCAGGACTTCCTCGGGAAGATCCTCAAGCACTAGACGCCCCGCCGGCCCACCAGCCGGTCGCAACCGCTCCACAACACGAAGGGGATTCCCAATGAGAATGCGCAACCTCGTCGCCGCAGTCGGCGTCGCGGCCCTCGCGCTCACCGTCGGTGCCTGCGGCAAGGACGGGACACCGGCGGCCAGCGGCGGTGGCGGCAGCACCACCGGCGACTGCGGCGACCTGCACAAGTTCGACGTGGCCGCCGCCGCGGACGTGGCCGGCAGCGCGACGTTCACCAAGATCAAGGCCCGCGGCAACGCGATCGTCGGCGTCAAGGCCGACCAGCCGAACCTCGGGTACAAGGACGCCAACGGCAAGCGCTGCGGTTTCGACATCGAGATCGCCCGGATGGTGTCGGCCCAGCTCGGCCTCGACCCGGACAAGATCGAGTACAAGGAGATCCCGTCGGCCAACCGCGAGACGGCCATCGCCGGCGGTGAGATCGACTACTACGTCGGCTCCTACTCGATCACCGACAAGCGCAAGAAGCTGGTCTCGTTCGCCGGCCCGTACTTCGTCGCCGGTCAGGACCTGCTGGTCCGCAAGGCCGACACCTCGATGGACGCCGGCAAGGACGGCCTGAAGGGCAAGAAGGTCTGCTCGGCGACCGGCTCGACGCCGATCCAGAAGGTCAAGGACGAGAACCTGACCGAGGCGAGCAACATCTCGGAGTTCAAGACCTACTCCGAGTGCGTCTCCCAGCTGCTCGACAACAAGACCGACGCGGTCACCACCGACGACGCGATCCTCAAGGGCTACGCGGCCAACGCGCCCGACGAGCTGCGCGTGGTCGGCAAGCCGTTCAGCACCGAGAAGTACGGCATCGGGCTGCCGCTGGCCGACAAGCCGCTGCGCGACAAGGTGAACGCGGGCCTGGAGGCCTCGTTCGGCGACGGCACCTGGCAGGCCGTGTACGACGCGACGCTCGGCAAGTCCGGCTCGGCGGGCACCCCGCCGCCGCTCGAGAAGTACTGATCCACCACCCGGTCACGGTGTCCGGCTCCAACCGGCGCCGTGGCCGGGCTGCGTTTCCCTCATCTTCTGGAAGGTCGCGATGCTCTCGGTCCTCACCGACAACTGGGAAGTGTTCCTGGAAGGCTTCTGGACCACGATCAAGCTGTTCGTGGTCTCCGCGGTTCTCAGCCTCGTGCTCGGAACCGTGCTGGCCGGTTTCCGGGTCTCCCCGGTCCCGGCACTGCGCGGTGTCGGCACCGGGTACGTGAACACGTTGCGGAACACCCCGTTGACGCTCGTCTTCGCCTTCCTGGTCTTCGGCGCACCCAAGATGGACATCGCGCTGCCCGACTACTTCTGGTCGGCCGTCGCGGCACTGACCGTCTACACCTCCGCGTTCGTCTGTGAGGTGGTGCGGTCCGGGATCAACACCGTCTCCCCCGGCCAGTCCGAAGCCGCCCGGGCGGTCGGCATGACCTTCATCCAGGTGCTCGGGATCGTCGTCCTGCCGCAGGCCTTCCGGGCCATCGTGCCGCCGATGGCCAGCGTGCAGATCGCCTTGCTCAAGAACACCACGATCGCCGCCGGGTTCTCGGTCGCCGAGGCCGGCGCGATCCCGGCCGTGATGGCCGAGCGCGGCGAGAACCAGGTCCTGACGCTGACCTGGATCATCATCGGCTTCCTGATCCTGATCATTCCGCTGGTCTTCCTGCAACGGTGGGCCGAACGACGGACGGCGGTCGCCGCATGAGCGCCGTACTGTACGACAACCCGGGCCCGCGGGCCCGGGTGCGGAACCGGATCGCCAACGCCGTCGTGCTGCTGCTCACCGTCGGCGCAGTGGCCTGGGTGATCTACCGACTCAACGTGACCGGCCAGTTCGAGGCGCGCCGCTGGGCGCAGTTCCAGTACACGTCCATCCAGCGAGAGCTGCTGTCGGGCCTGCTGAACACCCTGCGGGCCGCCGGTCTGGCGGCTGTTCTGGCTGTCGTGTTCGGAGCTGTGTTCGCTGCCGCGCGGATCAGCGACCACTGGTGGCTGCGGACGCCGGCGATGCTGATCGTCGAACTGTTCCGCGCGATCCCGTTGCTGATCCTGATGTTCTTCTTCTACCTGGGCAACCTGCAGTTCGACTTCGGCCTCAGCCCGTTCTGGGCGGTCGTGTTCGGTCTGACCCTCTACAACGGGTCGGTGCTCGCGGAGATCTTCCGGGCCGGCATCAACGCGGTCCCCAAGGGCCAGCGCGAGGCGGCGTACGCGACCGGCCTGCGCAAGAACCAGGTCGTCCGGCTGATCCTGCTCCCGCAGGCGATCAGCGCGATGCTCCCCGCGATCGTCAGCCAGCTCGTCGTCCTGCTGAAGGACACCGCGCTCGGCTTCATCATCACCTACAACGAGCTCCTGTACGTCGCCAAGCAGATGGGCGGCCGGCTCGAGTTCGGCTTCCCCTACATCCCGACGTACTTCGTCGTCGCGGTCGTCTACATCGGCCTGTGCTCCCTGCTGTCCCTCCTGGCGCACTACCTCGAGGGCCGCGGCCGTCGCCGCGCCAAGATCACCGGCGGCCCCGCTCCGATCGCCACCCCGCTCGACACCGGAGACGCAGTCCGCTAACTCCCCGACCGAGCACCTCACCGGACCGAGCCGCAGCCACCTGCGACTCGGTCCGGTTTTTTGCCCCGTCCGCTGGTTCTGATCGGCACCCGGGCTCCGCTCGGACTCAACGAGACGCGCGGGTTGCAACTACCTGCAACCCGGGCCGATTTTTGTTGCCTTCGGCCACGGCATCGCCGTACGGTCGGACGGACACTTTCCGTGACGACTCGTTACGCTCCGCGAACGGGTCGAGAGGAGATCAGATGTCCGTACGACGCTCCATGATCGTCGCCCTCGGCCTGTCGGCGGCAACCATTGCCGCCACCTTGGCCTCGACCGGGCCGGCGACCGCCGAGCAGCGCGCCACCCCGAGCGGGCTGTCGACCAACAGCCGGGTGCTGGCAGCCGCGGGCGAGCAGTGGAACCGGAGCCCCGGTGACTACTCGGCACTGACGGACGCGATCGTCGGCGCTGGTGGCGACCAGGTCCGGTTCAGCTTCCCGGAGGCCGGGATGACCGACCTCAGCGGGACCGAGGCGGACCGGCTCGTCGAGCAGGCTCGTCGGACCGGTACCGCGAAGGTTGCCTCCGCCGGCAAGATCGCCGCCATCCCGTCGACCGCTTTCGACGTGTCCAGCTCCTGGTACCACGTCCAGGCGCAGGACGGCGAGTGGTGGAACTTCAACGGCAACTGGAACTTCCAGAACACCTACCTGAACGGCAAGGCTCCGGACGACGCGGCCGGGATGGCGACGGCGAACATGCCGTCGGCCTGCTTCCGCCTCGACACGGACACCTTCTTCGCGGCCATGGTGCGCGGAGCGGACCGCTCGAACCGGGGCTACCGCAAGGCGGTCGACTTCGACAGCGTCGTGTGGGGCGTGCAGGACCGCAACGAGCTGAAGGTCATGAACGTCGACCACGGCACCGTCACGATGTCCTACCGCCGACGGACAAGCGGCTGCAGCCTCGAGCAGACCCGCGGAAAGTTCTTCTACGAACACAACACCGACGGCAACGCCAGCTGGACCGCCGCGATCACCATCGGCGTGCTGAGCCTGTCCTACAGCGGCTCCGTCGGCAGCAAGCTGCAGAAGTCGTCGAGCCTCGACTACCTCAGCTGAACGCTCAGATCGCAGACCAGCACCCACTCCTTCGCAAGCGAGGGAGACGAAGGAGATTTCGCTGATGCTCGCCCGTCGTTTCACGTTTGCTGCCGTCGGCATCCCCGCGATGGCCATTGCAGGGGCCTTGTTGCCCGCCGCCCCCGCCGCCGCGGCGACCGCAGGAGGTACCTCAGTCAGTGGTTGGCCCACCGATTGCAGCTACTCGCGGATGAATGCCACCCAAGGCCGCGCACGCTGCTTCAAGGGCGGCGGTTTCTACCGCGTCGTCCTGATCTGCAACTCGACCGGCCGGCCGGTCAAACTCGCCTTCGGACCTTGGCGGCTTCCCGGCGGAATCACCAAGCCCGACTCAGTCGGCACCTGCCCCGGCGACTACACGGTCTCGCCGGGTGATGTCGGCGTCGAGTCCAAGCCGGACTGAGACGCAGCCGATCGCGTCGTACGGGTTCGATCCGTTCTGAGGTCTCCGGGCCGGGGTGGCGGCCGCCGCGACACGGCGCCACCCCCGGCGGAGGGGGCCGGGGGTGGGCGGGCCAGTTGTGTCATGCAGCGGTCAGTAGATGTTGGACGGGCGGACCATGCCCTCGGCGAGGTCGCCGAAGCCGGGGGCCATGATGGCGCCGGGGTTGCCGAGCACCTCCTCGACGATGGCGGTCTCGGTGGTGATCAGCAGGGCGGCGATCGACGCCGCGCTCTCCAGCGCGGAGCGGGTGATCTTGACCGGGTCCATCACGCCGAAGTCGAACATGTCGCCGAACTCGCCGGTGAGCGCGTTGAAGCCCTGACCGAGCGGCAGTTCCGAGACGGTCTTCACGACCTCGTCGCCGTCGTACCCGGCGTTGATCGCGATCCAGCGCAGCGGTTCGGCCAGCGACTGGCGGACGATCTCGCGCCCGGCCAGCGCGTCGCCGGTGAGCTCGAGCTTGTCGAGCGAGTCACGGGCCTGGGTCAGCGCCGAGCCGCCGCCGGCGATCACGCCTTCCTCGAGCGCCGCCCGCGTGGCGGACAGCGAGTCCTCGACGCGGTGCTGCTTCTCCTTCAGCTCGACGCCGGTGGCCGCGCCGACGTGGATCACGGCGACCCGTCCGGCCAGCCGCGCGATCCGCAGCTTCAGGTTGTCCTGGTCGTGCTCGTTCTCGGTCCGGTCGAGCTCCTTCTCCAGCTGGTGCAGCCGCGCCTCGACCAGATCGGCCGAACCCGCGCCGCCGACCATCGTCGTACCGTTCTCGGTGATCGTGATCCGGTGGCAGCTGCCGAGGTCCGCCGTCGTCACCGAGTGCAGGTTCACGCCCGAGTCCTCGCTGACCACCCGTCCACCCAGGACGGCGGCCAGGTCCTCCAGCTCCGCGACCCGCCGGTGCCCGAACCCGGGAGCCCGTACGACGACCGACCGGAACGTGTCGTGCACGTTGTTGCTGACCAGCATCTGCAGCGCCGGCCCCTCGACGTTCTCGGCCAGGATCACCAGGGGCCGCCCGGACCGGGTCACCGCCTCGAGCGTCGGCATCAGGTCCTGCAGCTGGCTGATCTTCTGGTTGGTCAGCAGGATGAACGGGTCCTCGAAGACCGTCTCCATCCGCTCCTTGTCGGTCACCATGTACGGCGAGATGAAGCCGTGGTCGAACTCGATGCCGTCGACGACGTTCAGGCTCAGCCCGTACGCCGGTGACTCCTCGACGGTGACCACGCCGGTCTTGCCGACCCGGCTCATCGCCTGCGAGATGACGGCCCCGATCTCCGGGTCGTCGTTGGCCGACAGCGTCGCGACGTACAGCAGGTCGGTGTCGCCGCCGATCTCCGAGGTCCGTTCCAGCAGCGTCCGGACGACGACCGCGACGGCCTCCTCGATCCCGCGCCGCAACTGCATCGGGTTCGCGCCCTCGTCGACGGCGCGCAGTCCTTCCCGCACCAGCGCCTGGGCGAGCACGGTCGCGGTCGTCGTACCGTCGCCGGCCACGCCGTTGGTCTTCATCGCGACTTCCTTGACCAGCTGCGCGCCCATGTTGGCGAACGGGTCGCGGAGCTGGATCTCACGGGCGATCGTGACGCCGTCGTTGGTGATGGTCGGCGGTCCGGTGAGCTTCTCCAGGACGGCGTTGCGCCCCTTCGGGCCGAGCGTCACCTTGACCGCGTCGGCGAGCGCGTTCACGCCCTGTTCGAGCAGCTGCCGCGCGTCGGCGGAGAAGCGGAGGTCCTTGGCCATGGTGGATCCTTTCGGTCAGGCGACCTGGACCGGCGCGGAGCCGATCGGCTTGTCGGTGTCGTCGGCAACGATCCGCAGCTCGGCGGGCACGTCGAGGTCGTAGAGCTCGGCCGCGTTCAGCCCGAGGATCTTGCGCTTCACGTCGGGCGTCAGGACGCCGTACTCGGACTGCATGTCCTCGGGGATCTGGAAGTCGACGAACTGCTCCACCAGCCACTTGGGCTGCCAGATCGCGTAGTCGCTGGCGAAGGTGATCCGGTCCTCGCCGATCCAGTACAGGAGCTCGCCGATGATCTGGGCGAAGTACCGGGGCCGGCTGTGCATGAACGGCATCGCGACCGCGAGACCGCCGTACACGTTGGGCTCCTGGGTCGCGATCCAGCAGAAGTCCTCCAGCCGCGGCAGGCCGACGTGCTCGACGATGAAGTTCAGCTCGGGGAACATCGAGGCCGCGTAGTCGATGTCCTGCACGTCGAAGGCGTCCCGGTTCAGCGGGTAGATCGTGGGGCCCTTGTGGACGTGGATGTTGGTGATGCCGAGCTCGACGCACTTGCGCAGGTACGGCTCGGCCGACGGGTCGGACAGCTTCCAGCCCTTGGAGTCGCCCTTCCACTCCGCGGTGTAGAGCTTGACGCCCTGCAGGTTCCAGCGGGCGTGCAGCTCCTCCAGCTTGTCCAGGCCCTCGGCGCCGTCGCGCGGGTCCCAGGCGCCGTTGGTGATGAACTTGCCCGGGTTGTTCTCCATCACGGCGCCGTCGCGCTCGGTGGTGTTGAACCCGTCGACGTAGAAGTCGGTCAGGTACGTCGGCTGGAAGATCGCCTTGTCGACGTAGCCGATCTCGAACAGGTCGTGCAGCAGGTCGGCCTCGGAGTAGGCGCCGAACTTCTCCGGCGTCCAGATGTACTCCTCCGGCGACAGGTTGCGGTGGTAGTCGTAGAAGCAGGCGGTGAAGCCTTCGCCGTACCGGTTGCGGTTGTTCTCCGGCCGGCCGTTCCAGAAGTGCACGTGGCTGTCGACCACGTAGTACTTCTCGCCGTTGTGCTCGTACATGGTTTGCCTCCCTGGCAGGCAGCAGCTGGGCCCCGGCCGGACCGGGGCCCAGGCGATCAGCTGGAGACCTCGACGAGGTCGAAGTCGATGTACTCGGCGGCTTCCTCCGGGCTGGAGAAGAGCATCGTCTTGTCGTCGAAGTGGACCATCCGCCCGTAGTGGGTGGACATGATCTCCTCGAAGTCGGACTGGTCGAAGTCGGCGCCGAGGGCCTCGGAGATCTCGGCGAAGTCGAAGGTGAGCTTGCCGACGCCGTCGACCCGGATCATCGACGGGTACTCGGTGATCTCGACGTTGTCCTTGGCCCCCATGATCTGGGCGACCACGTGGCCGTTCTGGTTGTTCATCAGGGTCACGCCGCACATGTTGGAGAAAGTGCGGTCGACCGCGCCGAACTCCTTGGGTTCGCTCACTGGTCCAGCTCCTTCGGTACGTCGAGGTCGAGGTCGGCCAGCACGCTGCGGAACGCGGCCTTGGCGGCGTCCAGCGAGTCGGCGAAGGTGACGACCTTCTCGTTCGGCTGCGACCAGATCGGCTGCAGCTCGTGGGCCGCGCGCAGACTCTGCGGCACCCAGGTGGCCAGCCACTCACCGAGCACGGCCTTGTTCTCGGCACCGTGCTTCTCGTCGCGGGTGAGCAACGAGAACAGCGCCCGGCTGTACCCGAGGTCGCGGCTGTAGTCGTTCTCGCCGGCGCCGACGATGGTCGGGGTGATGTAGTCGCCGTTGCGGGCCGAGATCTGCATCAGCAGGTCGGACCGGAACAGCACGCCGACCAGGGACTCGAACACGACGTTCGTCGCGAACAGCGCCTCGCCCCAGTCGCCGATCGCGGTCAGCCGCTCGACGTTCTCCCGGACGCCCTGCCAGACCGGGTCGTTCTGCCAGACGTCGCGGTGCACCTGGCCGTCGAAGTCGATGTCGGACTCGGCCAGGTCGAGGTTGAACAGCGCCAGGTCCTGGGCGAACCGCAGCTTGTGGGCGGCGTTGACGCAGATCGCGTTGTTGATCATGTTCGTCGGCGCCGACCGCTGGGCGGCGGTGAACACGTGCATGCCCAGGCCGTTCTCGGCGTGCATCCAGGCGCCGAGGTTGCGCTCGATGAACCGGGTCCAGGCCGGGTTCCAGTGGCTGTAGGCCTTGGCCCGCTTGGCGTTCTCCAGGCTCAGGCCGATCTGCCGGACGACCGCCGCGTTGTTGCGGTAGATCGTCTTCTCCCACTCCTCGTTCGGGTCGCGGAACTGGTGCCAGTCCGACGACTTCAGCCGGGTCCAGTCCTGCGGGTAACCGCCGGGCGAGTTCGCGAAGCCGTAGATCCAGCCCTGCGACAGGTGCCGTTCGGGATCGGGCTGGACGTCGAAGGTGACGTCCTCGTACGTCGTCGCCCGCGCCTTGGCCGGCTTGTAGTAGTTGTAGCTGCGACTCGTGGAGCTCGGGAACGTGAGCGCTCCGGCCTCGGAGTCGGTGAACTCCGGGTGCGGGAAACTCCGTTCTTTCGTGTCTGCCATCTCGATCTCCTACTCCGCCACCGAAGTGGTGAACTTGTCGTAGTGGATGTGATCCCGCGGTACGCCGGCCATGTCGAGCAGGTCGATCGCCGCGTCGACCATCGGCGGCGGCCCGCACAGGTAGGCGTCGTAGCCGGCCAGCCCTGGCTCCAGCCGCTGCACGACCTCGGTCACGAAACCGGTGTGCTCCCAGGCGTCCGGCCAGCTCTCGGACAGGCAGCCGACGAACTTGAAGTCGCCGAGCTGCGCGCCGAGCGCCTCGATCTGGTCGAGGTAGAACAGGTCGTTCTCGGTCCGGGCGCCGTAGTAGAACCGGATCGGCCGCTCGATCCCGTCCCGCACCGCGTGCCGCAGCAGTGACAGGATCGGGGCCATCCCCGCTCCCCCACCGATGCAGACGATCGGGCGGTCCGACGACTTCTTCAGTGTGAACGTGCCGTACGGGCCGTCCAGCTCGAGCGGGTCGCCGACCTTCAGCTCACCGTCGAGCAGCCCGGAGAAGTGCCCGCCGGGGTACTTCTTGATCAGGAACTCCAGCGGCTGGTCCGGCAGGTTGGCCATCGAGAAGGACCGGTGCGCGTCGTGCCCCGGGATCGCGATGTCGGCGTACTGGCCGGGTTTGAAGGTGAAGCCGTCGGGTTCGACCAGGTCGAGCCGCAGCGAGACGATGTCGTGCGTGACCGGCTCGATCGCGGCGATCGTGGTCGAAAGATGCTGCAGCGGTACGGCGTTGCGCAGTTCCTCCTCGTCGTAGTTGATCAGTTCGACGGTCAGGTCGGAGTACGCGTGCGACTTGCAGAGCAGGATGTAGCCCTCGTCGCTCTCGTACTCGGCCAGTGCGAACGTCGAGTACCGGTCCATCTGCACGTCGCCGTCCAGCAGGAACGACTTGCAGGCGGCGCATTGGCCCTCCTTGCAGCCGTGCATCAGCGCGATGCCCTGCCGGAACGCGGCGTTCAGGACGGTCTCGTCCTCGTCGACCTCCATCTCGAGGTCGACCGGCTCGAACCGTACGACGTGCTTGTCACCCATCGACGACTCCTGTTCGGGCTCGGGCGACCGGTGGCGGCGAGTGGTGCCAGGGTTCGCCGCCACCGATCTGCCTGGGGGTTGGTCAGACCTTCGCGGGACGGCCCGCCGGACCGCCGGCCGTGTACGCCGCGATGTGCGCATCACGCTCGGCGTCGGACATCTCGTTCAGCAGGATGTTCGGGCTGGCGAAGTTGATCCCGCGGACGTCGTCCAGGGTCCAGAGCTTCTTCGGGTCGGCCAGGTCGAGGTGCGGCTGCGGGATCAGCGTCTTGCCGTCGTCACGCACGTAGCCGAGGTCCTTGATGATGTCGGCCAGGTCCCGGTTGTGGTGCAGCGTCTCCCACTCGCGGTGACCGGTCAGCCGGCCCATGTTCGGCGTCGGCCGGCCCTCGTACTCGGGACGGAACGCCTTGATGTCGGTCCAGGCGCAGGTCTCGGAGCAGTAGGTGCGCCACTGGCCGTCGACCTTCTCGGTGACCATGTCCTCGCGGATCAGCGCCGGGACCATGCAGGTCCAGCACCGGTGCGGGTACTCGTAGTCGACGTTCTCGAACGCGATCGGCTTGTTCTTACCCGGGTACCGCAGGCGGTTGTAGTTCTCCCACCACTTGCCGTACTTGTTGTACCAGCCCGGGTACTTGAACTCGAACCACTCGAAGTCCTCGTCGGTCATCGGGTCGATCCGCCAGTAGTTCACCGGCCAGCCGGTGGCGAAGAACTGCGCCACCTCGTGCACGTAGCCCTTGTTGTAGATCCGGTTCCAGGCCTCCTCGACCAGGTCGTGCGGGATCTTCAGGCCGTACTTCTCCAGCGGGATCAGGTAGCTGCGGTAGTAGTCGTCGTAGATCCAGCGGCGCCACATCTCGGCGTACGAGTCCCGGTCCTTGCGGCGGTCCTTGGTGCCGTACTCGATGAAGGTGCCGATCGCGGCGTCGACGACGCAGTGGTTGTTCCACCACGCGTAGCGCAGGTCACGCTCGAGCAGCTGACGGTTGTCCTCGTCGGCCAGCGCCATCAGCAGGATCGAGTACCCGTTGCTGATGTGCCGCGACTCGTCGGACTGGACCGAGTGGAACACCGTCGGCAGCAGGTAGTCGCCGTTGGCCGCGGCCTCGTCCGGCATGGCGACGAACAGCGTGTTGGTGAACGCGGTCTCGGCCACCACCGTGAGGTAGATGTTGGCCGCGGTGATCGCGTCACCGGTGATGAACCCCTCGCCGAACTGCCGGCCGATGGTGCCCGCGTAGTTGTTCGCGAACGCCTTCTCGGTGATGTCGAACCCGGCCGGGTCGATGTAGTGGTTCATGTAGAGCTTCTTGAGGTTCATCTGGATCGTCGAGTGCCGGACCTCGTCGATCATCTGCACCGCGAGACCGTTGTGGATCTCCGGGTTCGGGACGGCGTCGATCGCCATCGGCATCGCCCGGGCCGCGGAGATCTCCGGGAACGGGATGATGGACAGGAACAGCTTCTGCCACTCCATCCACCGCTGCTGCACCTGGCGGAACATGTTGCCGCGGATCGCGCCGTCCATGGCGCCGAAGACGCGGTTGTCCTTCTCCTCCTCCATCGGGAAGTAGGAGCGCATGATCTGCTTGAGCGGGTCCTTCTTCGGTGCCTTGTCGAAGCTGTAGTCGGTTCCGAAGCGTGTCGCGGGAGTGGCGAAGGTCGGCTCCCAGGACAGCTCGGTGATCTTGGCATGGGCCTTGCTCAGACTCTGCCTGCTCACGGTCTGCCTCCTCGGTCGGGGTCAGGTACGACGCCGAGGGCGCCGTGGTGCCTATCGGACACTGTCCGAGCCCTTGCGCTTGTCTCAATCTGAGACGGACTGTGGAGGCAGTCGCCCGTAGATTGGGTGCAAGCCCCGATGACGAGAGGCGCCGCCTGTGGACTCACTGGACGACCGTCGGACCACCTCGCGCGGAAACGGCCTGGTCCTGCGCCAGGCGCGGGACCTCTTCCTGTCCTCCGGTGACTTCGACCCTCTGGTCCGCGAGCCGATCCAGGCGTCCTGGGTCCGCTCGTCGCGGCTGCGGGTGGACACCGACCACCTCGACCCGACCTACCTCGGCCCGATCGAGGAGCCGCCGGCGCTGGCACTCAGCGCGGCGCCGGTGCTGTCCGCGCTGGCCGAGGAGCTGGCCAACGAATCGGTGAGCATCATCCTCACCGACGCGCACGGACTGGTGCTGCAGCGCACCTGCGCCGACCAATCGCTGGTCCGGGAACTGGATCGCGCTTTCCTGTCCCCCGGTTTCAGCTACGCCGAGGAGCAGGTCGGCACCAACGGGATCGGTACGACGCTGGAGGCCGGCGTCCCGACGATGGTGACCGGCAGCGAGCACTTCACCGGCCGGCTCGGCGGTTTCGCCTGCGCGGGCGCCCCGATCCACCACCCGATCACGGGCGCGCTGCTCGGCGTACTGGACCTGACGTCGTCGGTGTCCCATTCGAACGCTTTGCTGATGTACTGCGCTCGCTCGACCGCTCAGAAGATCGAGCAGCAGGTGCTGGCTCGGGCCGGTGCGCGGGAGCTGGCGCTGTTCCGGGACTACCTGGCGGCCTGTCAGCACCCGGGGAGCGGGGTGTTGGCGCTCAGCAAGGACCTGGTGATGATGAACGCCCAGGCCCAGCAGCGGTTCGACCCGGCCGACCAGGCAGCGCTGCTGGCCCGGTCCGCGGACGCTTCCGGGGAGGCTGCCCCGATGACGTTGGTGACCGACCTGCCGAGCGGGTTGGTCGCTCGGATGGAGTACAAGCCGGCCTTCAGCGGCACGGAGCTGGCCGGCGGCGTACTGCGGATCCAGGTGCAGTCCGGTCTGGACTCCTCGACGGGCGCGGCGCCGACGACCGTCCCGGTGATGCCTGGGCTGGCCGGGACCAGTGCGACCTGGCAGCGGGTCTGCCACGCGGTGGACAGCTCCCGGCAGAGCGGCTCGTGGGTGGTGCTGGAAGGTGAGGCCGGCGTCGGCAAGATCGCGCTGCTGCGCTCGGTGAACCAGCTGCGCAACGGCTCCGGGCACTTCCGGGTGATGGACGCGGCGGAGGCCGGTCCGGCCTGGCTGGACACGATCTCCGACGAGCTGGCGGCCGGAGCGGGGTCTCTCGTCGTACGGCGTGCGCATCTGCTCGACGCGGACACGGTGAACGGGCTGTCCGACCTGCTGCTCGAGTACGCCGACCAGCGGCGAGGCGTCTGGGTCGCGCTGACCATGCGGAGCGAGCCGCGCAACCCGGCCGTCGACGCGCAGCTGCTGCCGCACTTCGCGCACACCATCGAGGTGCCGCCGCTACGGCACCACCTGGAGGACATGCACAAGCTGGTCCCCCACCTGCTCGGCCGACTCAACCGGGGCAACCAGCTGAGCATCTCGTCGTCCGCGCTGGCGCAGCTGATGCGGCTGCCGTGGCTGGGCAATGTGGAGCAGCTGCGGCGGGTCCTGCTACGAGTGGCTCAGCACCGCCGGTCCGGGACGATCCAGCTCGACGACCTGCCGGGCGAGTGCCGTGCCACGACGCGAAGGCGGCTCACGCAACTGGAGTCCCTGGAGCGGGACGCTGTGGTCAAGGCGTTGGTCATCCACCGCGGCAACAAGGACAAGGCCGCGAGCGACCTGGGGATGTCGCGGGCGACCATCTACCGCAAGATCCGTGACTACGGGATCGTGCTGACGATCTGAAACTGCGTTGCGCTGCGCTCGGGGTCGCCGGGAGACTTTCCGGATGGCTGACGGACGCGGTGGGATCGATGCGGGGCTGGTACGACGCCTGGTGAAGGCGCAGTTCCCGCAGTGGGCCGACCTGCCGGTCGAGCCGGTGAAGGTGGACGGCTGGGACAACCGGACGTACCGGCTGGGCTCGTCGATGACGGTAAGGCTGCCGAGCGCCGCGGCGTACGCGGATGCTGTGGGCAAGGAGAACGAGTGGATTCCCCGGCTCGCGCCGTTTCTGCCGGTGCCGGTGCCGGAGGTGTTGGGCAACGGGGTGCCGGGTGAGGGGTATCCGTTCAACTGGTCGATCCGGCGGTGGCTGGACGGCGAGACGTCGTCGGTCGAGCGGGTCTCGGACCTGAGCGCGTTCGCGGTGGCGGTCGGGGAGTTCCTGGTCGCGCTGCAGGCGTGTGACGCGACGGGCGGGCCGGTGCCGGGTGGGCACAACTTCCACCGGGGCGGGCCGCCGGCGTACTACGACGTCCAGACGCGGGAGGCGCTGGTCGCGCTGGACGGTCAGGTCGATGTGGAGGCTGCTGCGGCGGTGTGGGAGGCCGCGATGGCCGGCCGCTTCGACGGGCCGCCGGTGTGGTTCCACGGAGACATTGCCTCGGGCAACCTTCTGGTGCGGGACGGCACGCTGTCGGCGGTGATCGACTTCGGGACGTCGGGGGTCGGGGATCCGGCGTGTGATCTGGTGATCGCGTGGACGATGTTCTCGGGCCCCAGTCGCGAGGCGTTCCGGCGTACGGTCGCTGCTGATGCCGGGACGTGGGCGCGGGCGCGCGGCTGGGCGCTGTGGAAGGCGCTGATCGTTCTCGCCGAAGGACGCGATGAGCAGGTCAACCGGCTGGTGATCGACGAGGTGCTCGCCGACCACCAGCTCTCTGTTTAACGAAGGGTGTTGAAGGAGTCCCGGAGGATCTCGATCGCTTCCGTGGTCTCCGGCTCGGTCAGCGTCATCGGCGGGGCCATCCGGAGGACGTTGCCGTAGAGGCCGCCCTTGCCGACCAGCAGGCCGCGGTTCTTCGCCTCCTGCTGGAGCTTCGCCGTGGTCGCCGCGTCCGGCGCGTTGTCGCCGGGCGTGACGATCTCGGCCGCCAGCATCAGCCCCTTGCCGCGCACGTCGCCGAGCTCGGGGAACTCGTCGGCGATCCCCCGCAGCCCGTCGGCCAGCTGCGCGCCGCGCTTGGCGGCGTTGGCCTGCAGGTCGTGGTCGAGCAGGTACTCGATCGTCGCCTTCGCGGCGCTGGTCGAGATCGGGTTGCCGCCGAACGTCGACAGCGAGTTCGCGCTCAGGCTGTCCATCAGCGCGGGCGTCGCGACGACCCCGCCGATCGCGAACCCGTTGCCGAGTCCCTTCGCGAACGTCATCGCGTCCGGTACGACGTCGTGCGCCTGGATGCCCCAGAAGTGCTCGCCGGTCCGGCCCCAGCCGGTCTGCACCTCGTCGGAGATCAGCAGGATCCCGTACTCGTCGAGGACCTCCTTGAACGCGGCGTACAGGCCGTCCGGCGGTGAGGAGAACCCGCCGACGCCCTGGATCGGCTCGACGATCAGGCAGGCGACGTCCCCGGCGGTCGTGGTCGCGATCACCTCGCGCAGGTCGTCGACGCAGGCCTTGATGTAGTCGGCGTCCGGCAGGTCGCGGAACGGGCTGCGGTACTTGTAGGCGCCCTGCAGGTACTGGACGTTGACCGGCGACAGACTGCTCGCCGACCAGCCGCGGTTACCGGTGATCGCGACCGTGCCGAAGCCGCGGCCGTGGTACGAGTTGCGCATCGCGAGCACCTGGTTCGACCGGCGCTTCTGGGTCGCGAACAGCAGCGCGGCCTCGTTCGCCTCGGTGCCGGAGTTGGTGAAGAACACCTTGGCATTGGGGATGCCGGACAGCTCGGCGATCTTCTCGGCCAGCTCGATCTGCCGCCGGATCAGGTACACGGTGGAGGTGTGCGCGACGCCGCTGCTCAGCTGCTCGCGGACGGCGTCGGAGATCTCGGCGATGTCGTACCCGATCGCGTTGGTCAGGATGCCGGCGAAGAAGTCGAGGTACTCCTTGCCCTCGCCGTCGGTGACCCGGCGGCCGGATCCCTGGACGATCTCGATCGGCTCCTCGTAGTACAAGGACAGCCAGTCCGGCATGACGGCCTGGTGACGATCCCACAGCTCCGCATGTGTCATGTCTTAGCAATACCTCATCTCGGGGTTGACCGACAGTGTCCTAGGGTGCTCTGCGTGACGCAGCCGAGCATCCCGCACGTGGACATCGAGTCCCTCCCCCACTTCGACCAGGTCCTGGCCGCGGGGGCGACCTCGATGAACGGCTGGCGGGTCCAGTCGGTCGACCTGACCGGCCGTACGACGGAACTGCTGGGCCTGACGCCGATGGGCTCGCTGTTCCTCGGCTGCGCGCTGGAGGAGCCCGCGGCCGCCTGGATCCGGGACGGCGGCGGGCTGCTGTTCCCGGCCATCCCGGAGCTGCCCTTCGACCCGTACCGGGGTGTCCTGTACGACGCCGACCAGCTGTACGCCGGTCTCGACGCCGGCTACGCGGCCACGCCGGACGCGCAGATCTACGCCTGGTCCCGGCAGCACGACGAGAAGGGCGACACCAGCCGGACCCTCGCGGCCGCGCTGCACGACCACTCGATCGCCGACGCGCTGCACGAACTCCCGGACGGCAAGCCCTGGATCGGTGTGATGGGCGGCCACGGGATCAAGCGCGGCGACCCGACGTACCGGTCGGCCGTCGAGCTCGGCCGGGTGCTCACCCTGGCCGGTCTGACCGTCGCCACCGGCGGCGGCCCGGGTGCGATGGAGGCGGCCAACCTGGGCGCCATGCTCGCGTCGTACGACGTTGCCGCGGTCGACTCGGCGCTGGAGACGCTGGCCGCCGTACCGTCGTTCCGCCCGTCGATCGCCGCGTGGGCCGCAGCCGGTCTGGCCGTCCGGAGGGCCTATCCAGGCGACGGCGGCGTCTCCATCCCGACGTGGTTCTACGGTCACGAGCCGCCGAACGTGTTCGCCTCGTCGATCGCGAAATACTTCTCCAACGCCCAGCGCGAGGACGTCCTGCTCAGCCGGGCGCGCGGCGGCATCATCTACCTGCCCGGCGCCGCCGGCACCGTCCAGGAGATCTTCCAGGCCGTCACGCCCAACTACTACGGCGACCCGGCCACGCAGATCCCAATGGTGCTGGTCAGCGTCGAGCACTGGACTGTAACGCTCCCGGTCTGGCCCCTGCTGCAGGCGCTGTCCGGCGGCCGCCCGATGGAGTCGTCCGTCTACCTGGTCGACTCCATCGAGGACGCCGCCAAGCTGGTTCAGACCACGCGCTGAGGCTTGAACTGCAGCTGCGGGTTCGCGTAGGCCTCCTGCGACTCGACCAGCTGCAGTTCTCGCTCGCCCGACTCGTGGGTGCGGGTGAGCAGGTCGAACACGCTCGACGTCGTCCGCGCGAGCGCCTCCGAGAGGTCCCCCGTACGGCGGTAGTGCGCCGTGAACAGCGCGGCCGTCACGTCGCCCGAGCCGTTCGCCTTCATCGGGATGTACGGCGTCTGCACGATCCACGCCCCGCTGTCGTCGACGGCGAGCATCTCGATCGTGCCGTCCTCGCGGTCCGGGCGCTCGACGCTGGTGACGAGCACCGTCCGCGGACCGGTCGCGCGGACCAGCTCCACCGAGGCCAGCGTGGACTCGAGCGTGTCGGGCTCGGTGTTGGTCAGGAAGCCCAGCTCGAACTGGTTGGGCGTGATGATGTCGGCGGCCGGGACCACCCGGTCCCGCAGCAGCACCGGGATCGCCGGCGCGACGAAGCACCCGGACTTCGCGTTGCCCATCACCGGGTCGCAGGAGTAGACCGCCGCGGGGTTCGCCGCCTTCACCCGCTCGACGGTCTCGAGGATCACGTCGGCGATCCCCTCGCCGCCCTGGTAGCCCGAGAGCACCACGTCGATCTGCGGCAGCACACCCCGGTCCTCGATCCCGAGCAGCACCTCGCGGACGTCGTCCGGGCTGATCATCGGCCCGCGCCACGCGCCGTACCCGGTGTGGTTGGAGAAGTTCACCGTGTAGACCGGCAGCACCTCCACCCCGATGCGCTGGAGCGGGAACACGGCGGCGGAGTTGCCGACGTGCCCGTAGGCCACGGCGGACTGGATCGAGAGGATCTTCACCGCTCGATCATGTCATCCCGGTCCGGCAGCTCCAGAAGCGCCAGCGGGACGTGGTGCTGACCGGCGTGGATGTCGCGGTCGCGCAGGCCGCCCTGCGGGACCGGGCGGGGGAACGAGACCTTCACGACCCGCAGCGCCGGGATCCGGAAGATCTGGACGCCGGCCGGCGGTACGTCGTACAGGCCTGCGATCACGTCCTCGTTGAGGAACGTCTCGTCGGCGGTCACGCGGTAGCTCGCGTCGTCGCGCAGGAAGACCTCGAGCGTGATCCAGAACGGGCCCGCGTTCTTCGAGCGGACCTCGACGGCGCGGTCCTGCAGGGTCTCAGGCATCGGCGGGGGCCTTCCGGAACTCGGTGCGGAACATCGTGGTGGGCGTCTCGGAGTCGACGACGTGGTTGAGCGCGAACTCGTAGACCGGACCGCGCTCGGTCTCGGCCGGCGAGGTCGCGAAGGCCAGACTGGGCAGGTAGGCCATGTCCGGGGTCGGCAGGTGCAGCATCAGCGGGTTGGCGATCTTGGCCACGGCGGTCGCGGTGGCCTGGTCGGCCGCGCGGACCAGCAGCATCACGCCGACCTCGCGGGCGGGGGTGGTCGCGGGGTCGAGGTGTTCGAGGATCGCGTTGTGGCCGTAGAGGCGGATGTCGAACTGGTAGTCGATCGGTCCCAGGGTCTGCCGGACGCGGTCGCTCAGGACCTTGTCGAGCAGGGCGGCCCAATCGTCGATGTTCGCCAGGATGTGCGGGTCGCGGATCGCCGTGAACGACATGGTCTCGTAGCCGGTCAGCCGGGCGCCTTCGAGCTTGATCGTGTGCTGCTCGGCGGGCTCGAACACCGAGCCCTCGACCCGCACGATCCGGTCGTCGACCGCGCGGTACGTCGCGTGGGTGACGTCCAGGGTGCCGGCGGGCTCGCGCATCCGGAACGGGTTCGCGGTCTCGTACAGCATGTGGGCGGCCACCGACGTCGGCGTACAGGAGACTGCCGGGTCGAGCGGTTCGATCGTGAAACCGTCCTGGTCGATCCGCGCGAAGACCCCGCCGGAGCGCGGGTTGGTGGTGCACTGCCCGCCGCACTCGACGATCTTGGCCGCGTGCCAGGTCGGTCCGGCCGGCATCCCCTTCATCAGCGCGAAGGCGGCGACCACGGCGGTGTCGGTCGCGCGCCCGGCCAGTACGACGTCGGCTCCGGCGCGCAGGGCCTGTTCGATCGGTTCGTGGCCCATCATGCCGACGATCCTGGTGCAGCTGTCGATCGTGGTGCTGTCCAGCGGGCCGAGTGGTTCGAGCGGGTGAATCGCCTGCTCCGCGAGCCTCTGCTTGAGGTAGCCGGGGTCCTGCTCGCTGTAGATCTTGGCGACCGTCAGGTCGAGCTGCTCCTCGGCGAGGATGGTGTTGGTGATCTCCGCGAGCCACTCGACGCCACTGTCGGCTCCGCTGGTCCCGCACGAGCCGATGACGAGCGGGATCCGCGCCTTCGCCGCCGCGCGCAGCAGCAGCCGTACGTCGCGGGCGACCGCGGCGGTCGACGTTTTCGGCGTACCGGAACCTAGGTAGTACGGGCCCGAGTCGGTCGAACCGCCGTCGACGGCGATGACGTCGGCGCCCAGCGCCAGGCCATGCTCGACCGTCTCCGGCGCGAACCCGGCACCGATCATGCCCGCGGGCACGAGCACGCCCACTGTCGTGTCGTTCAACTGATTTCTCCTTGTTTCACAGGGCTTTGGTCTGCTCGGTGGATGACCGGCGGATTTCGATCCGTACGACGGCCGCCAGCGCCAGCGCGGCGAACAGTGCCGCGTCGATCGGCATGTAGTCCCAACCGGTCAGGTCGACCAGCCCACCGACGACGGCGGGACCAACGAAGCCGCCGCTCGCCCAGCCGACCGTGTAGAGCGCGGTGTAGGTGCCGAGCACGCGGCTGGACGGCGCGAGGTTCCACAGCACGACGGCGCCGTTGATCACGAACCCGGCCGCGCCGACCGCGGCCACCGTGAAGGAGATGACCGTCGCGGTTGGGGTGTGGACGAGTGTTCCGAGGGTCAGGGCTGACACGAAGACCGCGGCGCCCAGAGCCATCACCCGCAGCCGGCCGATCCGCTCCGACAGCAACGCCAGCGGGTACGCCGCCAGCAGGAACGCGACTCCGCTCGGCAGGACGAGCCCGCCCGCGTCGCCACGGGACAGGCCGAGGCTCTCGATGCCGTAGTTGGTGATCAGCGACCGCGACGCGGCCCAGGCGGCGCCGAACAGCAGGATCGCGACGATCACCAGCAGCCTGGTGCGGTCGGAGTCCTTGACGAGGTCGCGGACGATGTCGCGCATCCGGGTGGGCGGTACGTCGTACTGGCTGGGCTTGGTGTCCTGCTCGACCGCTTCCCGGTACGCCGGGGAGGTGCTGTCCCTGACGCGCATGACCAGTACGGCGGCGGAGACCAGCATGATCAGCGCGGGCACCGAGAAGGACAGCGTGGGATGGTCGTCGACGAGGAACGTGCTGATCAGCGCCGAGACGATGATCGTCAGGCTGGACGCGATCTTGACCGCGGCGTTCGCCCGGCTGCGGCGCTCCGGCCGGATGAAGTCGGGCAGCAGCGCCTCGCCCAGCGGCTTGAAGCTGTTGGCCACGAGCGCGTAGGCGAACATCACCGCGATCAGCACGGGCAGCGTCGAGGCGAGCGGGATGCCGGCGAACAGCAGGGCGGCGAGCGGCATCCCGACGGCCAGGTACGGGATCCGGCGGCCCCAGCGGGTGCGGGTGTTGTCCGACCGGTTGCCGATCCACGGCTGGACGAAGATGCCGAGCAGGTTGTCCATGCCCATCAGCAGGCCGATCAGCGCGGCACTGCCGACGTGCTCGCGCAGCAGCGGAGGGACTTGCGCGTCGTAGAAGTTCCAGGTCGACTCCTGGGCGAAGACCGCCAGGGCGACGAAGAAGGTGATGTGCCGTCCCGTGTGTGTCGGCGTACCCACTGTGGTCATCTGCCCTCCTCCGTTCTGACCGGAGGCTAGTTTTGCTATAGCAAAATTGTCAATAGTTGCTTAAGTGGTTGCTATGGTGGGCGGCATGGACTCCACGCTGGCGGATCGCACCTATCGGGCGGTGCAGACCGCGATCGCCTCCGGTGAGCTGAGCCCTGGCTCGAAGATCACCGAGCGCGGGCTGGCCGAGCGGTTCTCCGTCAGCCCAACGCCGATCCGCGAAGCGATCCGGCGACTGGAGCAGGACGGCCTGATCGAGCGGGCCGGTCCGCGGACGGTCGTCGTGGCGTCGATCGGCGCTTCCGCGGTCGAGGACCTGGCCGAGGTCGAGGTCGCACTACGCGGACTGGTCGCGCGCTTCGCCGCCCGGCACGCCACCAAGGCGCAACTGGACGCATTGGACGCGATCCTGGACGAGGCCGACGATCTGGTGATCGTGATGCGCCAACGGCACGCCGCAGGGCAGCCCGTCGACCGCTACTTGGGCACGTTGCTCGATGCGTTCCAGCGCTTCAACGACACGGTGAGCGCTTGTGCGGGGAATCCGGTGCTGGTGCGGCTGCTGGAGCAGAGCCGGGTGTTCTCCCGCGACGAGCGGCGCCACCGGTTGATCGAGCACGTGATGGCGGATGGGACGTTCGGGCTCGAGCGGTACTCGAGCCACCGGGCGCTGGTCCACGCGCTGCGCGCGGGTGATGCTGTGCGCGCCGAACAGTTGGTAACGGACGATGCGCGCGGTGGTCTCGACGACCTGCTGCGGCCACCTGCTAAACCTTAATATCGGTGGACTGCTCTAGGTTCCTCCGTATGGCGAATTTCGTGCTGGTTCCGGGGGCTTGGCTGGGTGCGTGGGCGTGGGACGAGGTCGCCGACCTGCTCGAGGACGAGGGCCACAAGGCGTACCCGGTGACCCTGACCGGTTTGGCCGAGCGGCATCAGCCGGACTCGGCGCAGACTCCGCAGGCACAGCACGTGGCTGACGTCCTCTCCGCAGCAGAAGGCCTGAGCGACGTGGTGATCGTCGGCCACAGCTACTCGGGCATCCCCGCCGGTCAGGCAGCGGCTCAGCTCGGCGACAGGCTCCAGCGGGTGATCTACCTCGACTCCAACATCCCGGTCGACGGCCAGTCGTTCGCCGAGGGATGGTCACCAGAGGGACGCGCCTGGCTGGCCGGCCAACTGGCGGAGTCAGGCGGCTTCTGGCCCCCACTGACCGCCGAGGACTACGCCGGCCAGGATCTCACCGACGACCAGATCGCCACGATCGTGAAGCGCTCGACACCGCACCCAGGCCGAGCGATCACCGAGCCGGCGACCCTGGCCCGCCCGATCACCGAGCTGCCCACGACGTACATCAAATGCCTGATGGACGGCCCAACCCCGAGCAACCCGGTCCTGCAGCACCTCGAGTCCCCGGCCTGGACCCTCGCCGAGCTCGACACCGGCCACTGGCCGATGTTCTCCAAGCCCACCGAACTGGCCGCACTACTCAGCTCTAGCTGAGCAGGCTCTCCGCCCGGTCCAGGAACATGTCGACTTCCTGGACGTCGTAGCCCTCGCGAAACAGCCCGCTCCCGCGGAACTGGATCTTCCGGATCTCGTCAGCAGTGACCGGGTCACCACCGGCCAGCCCGTCCACTGTGAGTTGCAGGCGGTCGACGAACGCATCGACCTCGGTCACGTCGTACGCCTGCTGCCACTTGACCCGACGGAACCGCGGGGCATCCATCAGCTGTTGGCGGCGGCGAGCTGGCCGCAGGCGCCGTCGATCTCCTGGCCGCGGGTGTCGCGGACGGTCGTCGGGATGCCGCCGGCCTGCAGGCGGCGGACGAACTCGCGCTCGTCGGCCGGGTCGGAGGCGGTCCACTTCGAGCCCGGCGTCGGGTTCAGCGGGATCAGGTTGACGTGCACCCAGCCCCAGTCACCGCGGGCGGCGAGCTTCTCGGCCAGCAGGTCCGCGCGCCAGGCGTGGTCGTTGATGTCGCGGATCATCGCGTACTCGATCGACACCCGGCGCTTGGTCTTCTCGGCGTACGCCCAGGCGGCGTCGAGCACCTCGTCGACCTTCCACCGGTTGTTGATCGGGACCAGCTCGTCGCGCAGCTCGTCGTCCGGCGCGTGCAGCGACAGCGCCAGCGTGACCGGGATGCCCTCGTCGGCGAGCTGGTTGATCCGCGGCACCAGGCCGACGGTCGACACGGTGACGCCGCGGGCGGAGATGCCCAGGCCCTCCGGCGCCGGCGCGGTGAACCGGCGTACGGCCCCGATGACGGCCTTGTAGTTGGCCATCGGCTCGCCCATACCCATGAACACGATGTTGTTGACCCGCCCCGGGCCACCCGCGATCTCACCGCGGGACAGCGCGCGGGCGCCGTCGACGACCTGCTCGACGATCTCGGCGGTCGTCATGTTCCGCGTCAGACCCGCCTGGCCGGTCGCGCAGAACGGGCACGCCATCCCACAGCCGGCCTGCGACGAGACGCACATCGTGGTCCGGTCGGTGTAGCGCATCAGCACGGACTCGACCAGCGAGCCGTCGAGCAGCTTCCACAGCGACTTCCGGGTCTGGCCGTTGTCGCACTCCAGGTCGCGGACCTTGGTCAGCAACGGCGGCAGCAGGTCGGCGGCCAGCTTCTCGCGGGTCGCGGCCGGCAGGTCGGTCATCTCGGCCGGGTCGGAGACCAGCCGGGAGAAGTAGTGGTTCGAGAGCTGCTTGGCGCGGAACGCGGGCTCCCCGAGCGCCACCACCGCGGCCTTGCGCTCCTCCCCGCTGAGGTCGGCCAGGTGCCGCGGCGGCTTCTTGGCACGGCGCGGTTCATCGAAAACAAGCGGGAGGGAGGTAGTCATCGCCCTCGATTGTCCCTCGCCGCCGACCGCTTTCACAAATTCACACTGGTGGTACCGGTCACTAGCCCGCTGCGGTGAGATCGCTGGCGGCCGCGAGCTCCGCGACAGTTTCCCGTACGGCGGGCAGCACCGGCGACGTGTTCCCGGGCAGCCAGACCATCTCCGTCGACACGGTCTCCCCCGCCAGCGGCACGAACACGACCCCCGTACGCCGCAGGCTGGACGCCGACCTGGCCAGCCGGGTCACCCCGACCCCGGCCGCGACCATGCCCAGCAGCACCTGAACACTCGCGTCCCGGTGCACCACCTTCGGCTCGAACCCGGCCGCACGGAACTCCGCGTCGTACACGTCGTGCCACGGCTGCCAGGAGCTGCGCGGAGTCAGCAGCCAGGGCTCAGCGGCCAGGTCCTGGAGCGTGAGCTGTTTCGGGGCGGCCAGTGGATGCCCCTCGGGCAGGACAGCGCAGACCTCCTCGCGGACCAGCGTCTGGGTCGCCAGGTCGTCGACCAGCGGCGGCCTGGTGAACGCCACGTCGTACCGGCCGCTCCGGACGCCCTCGACCAGCGGGCCGATCGTGGTCTCCTCCGTGGCGAGTTCGAGGTCCGGGAAGCGCTCGCGGACGGCCCGGACGACGGGTGGGAGCAGGTAGTTGGCCGTGGTCGCCAGGAAGGCCATCCGGAGCAGGCCGATCTCGCCACGCACCGCGCGGGCGACCACAGCCATCGCCTGGTCCGCGCGCTCCAGCACGGCGCGTGCCTCGGGCAGGAAGAGCGCACCGACCTCGGTCAGCGCAGTACCGCGGCTGTCGCGGTCGAAGAGCTTGGCGCCGACCAGCCGCTCCAGCAGGGTGATCTGCTGCGACAGCGACTGCTGGGCGATCGTCAGCCTTGCCGCGGCGCGGGTGAAGCTCGACTCCTCCGCCACCGCGACGAAGTAGCGCAGCTGCCGCAGTTCGGGGGTCACAGGCACAGGCTACTGCTGCGCCAGGCAGCCGGTGTTGGCCCCACACAGGGGTCCCGACGAAGACTCGAAGCATGGAAAACAACAACAAGGTTTGGCTGATCACCGGCTGCTCCACGGGCTTCGGACGCGAGCTGGTCCTGGCCGCACTGGCCGCCGGCGACCAGGTGATGGCCACAGCCCGCAGGCCCGAGACACTGGCCGACCTGGCCGAGCGTGGCGCTTCGACAGCAGCCCTGGATGTCACGGACCCGGCGTCGATCGAGGCGGCGGTTCAGGCGACGCTGGCGGTGTTCGGGCGGATCGACGTACTGGTGAACAACGCCGGCTCGATGGTGATGGGCGCGATCGAGGAGGTCGGCGTCCAGCGGTTGCGCGAGCAGTTCGAGGTCGTGTTCTTCGGTCAGGCCCAGGTGGTCGAAGCGGTCCTGCCGGTGCTGCACGCGCAGGGCTCCGGGACGATCGTGCAGATGAGCTCGCTGGGCGGGCTGAAGACCTATCCCGGGTACGACGCGTACAACTCGGCCAAGCACGCCATGGAGGGCTACTCCGAGGCACTCGCCACTGAACTGGCCCCGCTGGGCATCCGCGTCCTGATCGTCGAGCCCGGAGCCTTCCGTACGGCGTTCAACCGCAACAAGGTCACCACAAGCGAGCTGGACACCTACCGCGAAACCGCAGGCGCCACCCGGGCCGCCACGCGCGAACTGCTCGACTCGGAGCCGAACGACCCGGTCAAGGGCGTCGCCGCGATCATGAAGGCGCTGGACACCGGCAACCCGCCGCTGCGCCTCCTGCTCGGCAACGACGCGGTCGACGGCCTCCGCGAACACCACGAGGCCCAGCTGAACTCAGTCACCGAGTGGGAAGAGCTCAGCCGTTCCACCGCCATCTGACTCCGTCGCCCGCCCGCGGTGCGGGCGGGCGACTAGTCGGCGGCAGGCTCTTTCCGGTCCGAGTGCCCCAGCTTCCGCCCGGGCGCGATCCGGTCCCGCACCATCTGCTTCAGCAACGGGATCTCGGCGAACCCACCCTCGGCCTTGCGCGACCACAGCGTCTCCCCGTCCAGCCGGATGTCGAACACCCCACCCGTCGCCGGCATCAACGCGACCTCCCCCAGCTCCTGCGGGAAGGTGGTCAGCAACTCCTGCGCTGTCCAAGCCGCTCGCATCAACCACCGGCACTGCGTGCAGTACTCGATCTCCAACCGCGGCTGCTTCGTCACCGCACAAGTATCAGGCCGAGTAACCCTTCGGCGGGATCAGGGTGGCGAGCTGGTTGAAGGTCAGCCAGTACGTCGCCGTCGGCGCGAAGCCGGCCGGGTCCGCGATCAGGACGGTCATGTCGGCGGAGTCGTACCCGATCACCGTGAAGTAGTGGTAGATCGTGTAGTTCGGGTAGCCCGGCGGGTGGTTGCTCGCCGGTGCCACGATGTTGGCCACGATCGGGTAGTTGTTGTCGATGTCGAGCACGATGTCGTTCCACAGCAGGTCCCGCTGGCCCTGCGTCGGCGGATCGTTCGGCATCTCCTTGGTCTCGTACCAGCCGGTGCCGACGTGGTTGTTGAGCACCCGCGTCACCTGACCGATCCAGTCGGTGCCGTTCGTGGTGGTCGGCAGCTCGTTGGCCAACTGCTGCTGGCTCGGCGGAGAGACCCGCGCCGACAAGGCGATCCGCGTCGCCGCCGGGCCACACCAGTAGCCCGTCTCCTGGTACTGGAAGTCCACCTGCAACGTCTTGGCAGTCAGCGTCTGGGTCGCGCCGCTGGGAATCGCCTTCACGGCCACCGGTTCCACAGCCACCGCCGGACCGGCGGCCGGCATCAGCAACGCGCCGGTCAGCACCAGACCGCTGAGTACGGCTTTCACTCTTGTGCTCATCTCAGCTCCTCACAGTTGCCCCCGATGACCGGGCGTGGTCACCCAAGCACCCAGTGCAGTCGCATTCGACGGCGATGTAAAGAACTTACCGAGACTATTTACTCACGGGTGCTTCCTTTCAGCGAGGAATGACAAGGCTTGACCGTGCCGTTGGACTCTGCATCATGACTTCCTCACTGCGCGGTGTCCCCCTGTCGATCCTCGACCGCTCGCGGACCCGCGTCGGCGAGACCGAAGCAGAGACGCTGCGCGGTACTGTCCGGCTCGCGCAGCAGGTCGAGGAGCTCGGCTACCACCGGTTCTGGGTGTCCGAGCATCACAGCGTGCCCGGCGTGGTCGGCTCAGCGCCGACAGTCCTCGCTGCGGCCGTCGCAGCCTCGACCGAGCGGATCCGGGTCGGAACCGGCGGCGTGATGCTGCCGAACCACCAGCCGCTGATCGTGGCGGAGCAGTTCGGCGTACTGGAGTCGCTCTACCCGGGCCGCATCGACATGGGACTCGGCCGCTCGGTCGGCTTCACCAATGGGATCCGCCGGGCGCTCGGCGTCGAGAAGGACGCCGCCGAGGACTTCACCGACCAGGTCCACGAACTGCTCGGCTACTTCACCGGTAGCCAGCGGAACCACCCGCAGGTCCACGCGCGGCCAGGCGAGGGGTTGCGCGTACCGGCGTACGTGCTGGCTGTCGGTGAGGGCGCCCAGCTTGCCGCCTCGCTCGGCCTGCCGCTGGTGATGGCCGGCGTCCGCGGTGAGTCCGCTCTGCTCGACTCGTTGGCTCGGTATCGCTCGAGCTTCACGCCGTCGGCCTGGGCCGAGCAGCCGTACGTCGTACTGGCGGCTACTGCGGCTGTTGCTTCGACGACAGAGGCGGCTCGGCAACTGCTGTTGCCCGAGGCATGGTCCAGTGCCTACTCACGGACCCGTGGCGTCTTCCCGCCGCTGGAGCCTGTGGATCTGCACCGAGTGATGAGCGACAAGGAACGCGGCTTCTTCGAGCAGTCGTTGCAGGGTCAGATCTACGGGACGCCGGACGAGGTGGACCTGGCGCTGGGCGGGCTGGTCGAGCGGACCGGCGCCGACGAGGTGCTGATCACGACCAACACCTACGACCGCGCCGACCTGCTGGAGAACTACCGCCTGCTGGCCGAGCTCGCCGGTCTCCGCGTCAGCCACTGATCCTGGCGAGCAGACCCTTCCGTACGCCGGGCCACTCGTCGGCCAGGATCGAGAACACGACCGTGTCCCGCCATGTGCCGTCGGGCTGCTTGATGTGCCGGCGCAGCACGCCTTCGCGCGTCGCGCCGAGCTTCGCGATCGCCGCCTGCGACCTGGTGTTCACCAGGCTGGTCTGGATCTTCACCCGGTTGAACCCGCAGTCCTCGAACGCGTGCTGGAGCATCAGGAACTTGCACGCCGGGTTGACCGCCGTCCCCCACACCGCCGGGGCGTAGCCGGTCCAGCCGAGGTGGATCCGCTCGTTGGCCAGGTCGACGTCACCGAGGCTCGTCGTCCCGACGACGGTGCCTTGGGCCCCCAGTTCGGAGTCCTTCGCGAGCCGTACGACGTAGGCCGTTGTCAGCTTGGTCCACCGCTCGAGCATCTGCTCGGCGTCGGCCGGGCGACCGGCCGGCCCACCGCCGAAGCCCGCGGCGTACACGCGGTCGTCGTCGAGCGCGGCGTACAGCTGATCGATGTCAGAGGCAACGAAACGGTCGAGGCGTACGACGTCGCCGAGCAGTGGGCGGCCGTCCGGAGCGATGGTCATGACCTCAGCCAACCTCCGGAACGGCGGCCGGTCAAACCAAGAGGTGGAGCAGCAGCCAGACGGCCGGAGCCGTGGCCAGCAGGGAGTCCAGGCGGTCCATCACGCCGCCGTGGCCCGGCAGCAGGTTGGACATGTCCTTGATACCGAGGTCGCGCTTGATCATCGACTCGCCGAGGTCGCCGACCGTTGCCGTCAGCACCGCGATGGCACCCACGATCGCGCCGGCCCACCAGTCACCGTCGAGCAGCCAGACAACCGACCCGATGCCGGCGCCGATGCAGGCCAGCGTCGAACCGGCAAAGCCCTCCCAGGACTTCTTCGGGCTGATCGTCGGCGCCATCGGGTGCTTGCCGAACAGCACGCCGGCCACGTAACCGCCGACGTCGCTGGCCACCACGACCAGGAAGAACGTCACCACGCGCTGCGGACCGTCGGCGTTCGGCTGGACCAGCAGGACAGCGAACCCGGCCAGCAGCGGGATGTACGCGAGCAGGAAGACCCCGGCGGTGACGTCGCGGACGAAACCGATCGAGCCGCTCGGCATCCGCCAGAAGATCGTCGCCAGCACGGTCAGCGCGAGGCCGACCAGCAGCGCCATCGGGCCGCCGAAGTACGCGGCCACCAGCATCGCCGTCGTACCGGTGAGCACCGGGATGCGCGGGATCGTCGCACCGCTGGTCTTGAGCGCGCGGATCATCTCGTCGACGGCCACCAGCACGGCGGCCAGCACGACGAGCACGAACAGCGACTTCTGCCAGAACAGCGACCCGATGATCACCGCACCGAGGCCGACGCCGACGCCGATCGCGGCGGGCAGGTTCCGCCCGGCGCGGCTCGGCACAGGCGGGCTCTGGTCGAGGCCCATCACACCTCGAGCAGTTCGGCTTCCTTGTGCTTGAGCAGCTGGTCGATCGAGTCGACGTACTTCTTCGTCATCCCGTCCAGCCGCTTCTCAGCACTCTTGCCTTCGTCCTCGCCGGCCTCGCCGTCCTTGACCGACTTGTCGATCGAGTCCTTGGCGTGCCGGCGGATCGAGCGGACCGAGATCTTCGCGTCCTCGCCCTTGGTCTTGGCGACCTTGATGTACTCCTTGCGGCGGTCCTCGGTGAGCTGCGGCATCGACACGCGGATCACCGAACCGTCGTTACCGGGGTTCACGCCCAGGTCGGAGTCGCGGATCGCCTTCTCGATCGCGGCCATCGCGCCCTTGTCGTACGGCGAGATCAGTACGGTCCGGGGGTCGGGGACCTGGAAGCCGGCCAGCTGCTGCAGCGGCGTCGGCGAGCCGTAGTAGTCGGCCACGATGTTCGAGAACATCGACGGGTGGGCCCGGCCGGTCCGGATCGCGGCGAAGTCGTCCTTGGCGACCTCCACGGCCTTCGCCATCTTCTGCTCGGCTTCGCGGAGTGCTTCGTCGATCACGACATTCCTCGCTTCCTCGGGGCCGCGTCGGTGCGGCCGCTCAAACCCTACGAACGCATGCTCACCTGCGCGCGGACGTCGGTCCGCGTGTCGGTGATCCTAGTACCCGGCGCACTCACCCGGGGAGACGACTGCCCCGTCGCACTGCCCGGGGCGCCGGATCACTGGCCTGGGGAGACGACCGTCCCGATCTTCTCGCCGCGCACGACCCGGGCGATGTTGCCCTCCTCCAGGCCGAAGATCACGATCGGCAGCGCGTTGTCGCGGGACAGGCTGATCGCGGTGGCGTCGGCGACCCGCAGTCCGCGGGCCAGGAAGTCGTCGTACGAGAGCTGGTCGAACTTGACCGCGTCCGGGTTCGTCTTGGGGTCGGAGTCGTAGACCCCGTCCACACCCTGCTTACCCATCAGCAGTGCCTCGGCACCGATCTCCAGCGCGCGCTGGGCGGCGACGGTATCGGTGGAGAAGTACGGCATCCCGGAGCCGGCGCCGAAGATCACGACGCGGCCCTTGGCCAGGTGCCGGTCGGCCTTGCGCGGGATGTACGGCTCGGCGACCTGACCCATCGTGATGGCGGTCTGGACCCGGGTCTCCACGCCCAGCTTCTCCAGGAAGTCCTGCAGCGCCAGGCAGTTCATCACGGTGCCGAGCATGCCCATGTAGTCGGCGCGGTTGCGTTCCATCCCGCGCTGCTGGAGCTCGGCGCCGCGGAAGAAGTTCCCGCCACCGACCACCACGGCGACCTGGACGCCGGCCCGGACCACCTCGGCGATCTGCTTGGCGATCGAGTTCACGACGTCGGGGTCGACGCCGAGCTTGCCGCCGCCGAACACCTCACCCGACAGCTTGAGCAGCACCCGGTGATAGGCCGGATCGAACGGCGAAGAGGCCGGATTCGTCTCGGTACCCAGGGTTTCCGTCACGATTCCGGCCTCCTCGTCGATGATGCTGTGCTGTTTCTTCCTCAACGGTGCCCGACGGTCAGGCGCCGACCTCGAAGCGGGCGAACCGCTTCACGGTCACGCCGGCCGCGTCGAGGACGGCCTTGACGCTCTTCTTGCTGTCCTGGACCGACGACTGCTCGGTCAGCACGACCTCCTTGAAGAAGCCGTTCACCCGGCCCTCGACGATCTTCGGCAGGGCGCCTTCCGGCTTGCCCTCCTCGCGAGCGGTCGCCTCGGCGATCCGGCGCTCGTTCTCGACCGTCTCGGCCGGGACCTCGTCGCGGTTGGTGTAGAGCGGGCGCATCGCGGCGGCCTGCATGGCGGCGCCACGGGCGGCCTCCACGTCGTCGCCCTCGAACTCGACCAGGACGCCGACCTGGGCCGGCAGGTCGGCCGCACGCTTGTGCATGTAGGCGGTGACCTTGCCGTCGAACACGGCGACCTTGCCCAGCTCGAGCTTCTCGCCGATGACCGCGGCCAGGGCCTCGATGTTCTCGGCGACGCTCTTGCCGTCGGACAGCTTCTCGCTGAGCAGGCCCTCGACGTCGCCGACCTTGCTGGCGGCGGCGTGCGCGACGATGTCGGCGGCGAGCTGCTGGAACTGCTCGTTCTTCGCGACGAAGTCGGTCTCGCAGTTCAGCTGGACCAGCGCGTTCTCGGCGGCGGCGACCAGGCCGTTGGAGGCCGACCGCTCGGCGCCGCGCTTGGCGGCCTTGGCGGCGCCGTGGATGCGCAGCTCCTCGATCGCCTTCTCGAAGTCGCCGTCGGTGCTCTCGAGCGCCTTCTTCGCGTCCATCATGCCCGCGCCGGTGGCGTCGCGGAGCTTCTTCACGTCAGCGGCGGTGTAGTTCGCCATTCCTCGTTCTCTCGATCTAGTCGGTGCGATCAGCTGGGTGGGTCGCCGCCCGGGTGCCGTAGCGGTTCCGGGCGATCGGGGTTCCGGGGCCTGGTGCGGGCCCGGAACCTTGTCGATCCTGTGAAGCCTTCGAGTCGTTCGGACCGGTGCCTCGGGCTTCCGCCGGTGAGGCTGTCGTACTGGGCCTTCGGTTTCGCCGGAGAGGCTGTCGTACTGGGCCTTCGGTTTCGCCGGAGAGGCTGTCGTACTGGGCCTCCGGTTTTCGCCGGTGAGGCCGTCGTACTGCGGGATCTTCCGCCAGGATCCTTGCGATCCGGACTTCTGGTAGCGCTCGGTCCGTGCCGTTCCTGGTCCGGGCCACCGTTTCCCGTCCACGACCCTCGCGGGTTCTGGAGCAGGGAGCCGGCAGCCCGGAACGGGATCAGGCCTCGGTCTTCGGCGCCTCGTCGGCAGCGGCCTCGGCCGGAGCCTCGGTGGCCTCGGCGGCAGGCGCCTCGGTCGCGGCGGCCTCGGCAGCCGGAGCCTCGGCGGCAGGCGCCTCGGCAGCGGGGGCCTCAGCGGCCGGAGCCTCGGTCGGCGCGGCCGGAGCCTCGTCGGCCTTGGCCGGCGCGGCCGCGGCGGCGTTCTGGCTCTCCAGCAGCTCGCGCTCCCAAGCAGCCATCGGCTCCTCGGCGCCCAGCTCCTCGCCGGCCGCCGCAGCGCCCTGGCCACCACGCGACATCAGACCGTCGGCGACGGCGTCGGCGACCACGCGGGTCAGCAGGCCGACCGAGCGGATCGCGTCGTCGTTGCCCGGGATCGGGAAGTCGACCTCGTCCGGGTCGCAGTTGGTGTCCAGGATGCCGATGATCGGCAGCTTGAGCTTGCGCGCCTCGTCGACCGCGAGGTGCTCCTTCTTGGTGTCGACGATCCAGACCGCGGACGGGACCCGGCCCATGTCGCGGATGCCGCCGAGGGTCTTGAGCAGCTTGTCGTGCTCGCGACGCTTCTGCAGCAGCTCCTTCTTCGTCACGCCGGAGGCGGCGACGTCGTCGAAGTCCAGCAGCTCGAGCTCCTTGAGGCGCTGGAGCCGCTTGTTGACGGTCTGGAAGTTGGTGAGCATGCCGCCCAGCCAGCGCTGGTTCACGTAGGGCATGCCGACGCGGGTCGCCTGCTCGGCGATCGCTTCCTGGGCCTGCTTCTTGGTGCCGACGAACAGGATCGCGCCGCCGGAGGCGACGGTGCTCCGGACGAACTCGTAGGCGCGGTCGATGTACGACAGCGACTGCTGCAGGTCGATGATGTAGATGCCGTTGCGCTCGGTGAGGATGTAGCGCTTCATCTTCGGGTTCCAGCGGCGGGTCTGGTGCCCGAAGTGCACGCCGCTCTCGAGCAGCTGCTTCATGGTGACGACGGCCATGACGTGGTTCTCTCCTGTCGCGCCCCGCACGGGTTACCCGTCTCGGTGACGCTGTCTCGGTTGTCCCGCGGCGGACCGGGTTTGGTCCGTCGCGCCTGACGCCCGCGCGAATCCCTCCCCGGCGAACCGGGACCAAGGGGATTCGGATGTGTGCGGACGTGCGAAGTCGCCCCACCGAGGTGGGACGCCACCAGAAGTCTACGCGACAAGCCACCCCTGGTCGAACCGGCCCCCACCCTGTCCACAGGCCACGATTCACCCCACCGATTTCACCGTCTCACCTGCACCTTTCCAGCATGACCCCACTCCCGCTGACGCCCCTGCTGGCACCCCTCGCGCTCCCCCTGCTCGCGCCCCTCACCCCGGCTGTCCTGAGCCCCTTCGCCCCACCACTCCCGGACGCTGTCTGGCCCCTCGATCCACGCCCCCGGATCGTCCACCCCTACGCCCCACCCGCCAAGCCCTGGCTCCCCGGCCACCGAGGCATAGACCTGGCCGGCACCCCCGGCCAACAGGTCCGCTCCGCCACCCCCGGCACCATCACGTACGCCGGCCCAGTAGCCGGCCGCAGCGTCGTGGTCGTCACCCACGGCCCCCAACGCACGACCTACGAGCCGGTCATCCCATCCCTACCCACAGGCACAGCAGTCCACGCCGCCCAACCCATAGGCCACCTCTCCGCAGCCACCTCCCACTGCGCCCCCACAACCTGCCTCCACTGGGGCCTCCTGGAGGGAAAGACCTACCTCAACCCCTTGAGCCTGCTACCAGCCCAACCAGTCCGCCTACTCCCCACGGCGCCGACCCCAGACCGCCGACTCCCCACGGCGTCACTCCCGGACCGCCGACTCCCCACGGCGCCGACCCCAGACCGCGCACTCCCCACGGCGCCACCCCAGGACCACCCGGTCACGCCGCCGCTCGGCCGCGTCACCCATCCGACACCGCTCGCACACCGGCTACTGGGCCAACACCCCACAACTCTTCTGCCGGCGCAGCGGCCTCAGCCACAGGCAACCTGCCCGCCGGCATGTCGACCTCCTCAGCCACCCACCCGAGCCGCCGACCACAGCCCACTACCAACCGTGGTCGTCACCCTCAGCGCCCTGGCAACCCTCGGCGCCACCCTCCTGATCAGAAACCACTGACCCGAAAAAATGACTTCAGCTCCCAGGAACCCGCGCCTGCCAGGCGTCCTCGTCCTTCGACCGCCGCTCGACCCCCGCCGGAAGCTTGCCCTTGGCAAGGTCCGTCAGCGTGGTGTGCTCGAGCACGTCCCGAAGACTCGCCCGCGCCGCAATCCACACCCGCTGCAGCACCACGGCCCGCTCGTTGTAGTCGACGCTCTCCGGCCGAACCCCCGAGATGCTCACGATCGGCCCGTCGACGGCCCGCATCACGTCGGCCACCGAGACCTCGTTCGGGTCCACCGCGAGCCTCCACCCGCCGGACTGCCCGCGCTGACTGGTCAGCACGCCCGCCCGCCGCAGGTCAGCCAGGATCCCCTGCAGGAACCCGTGCGGAATGCCCTGCTGCCGGCTGAGCTCCTCCGCCGACACCACCGAGGGATCGTTGGCCACCCAGCGCTGAGTGATCTCGATCAACGCCCGCAACGCATAGTCAGATTTTGCCGAAACCCGCATGGCCCGCAGTCTGCCCCATTCCCAGACCGCCCGCCCATCACCCCGCCGCACCCCTGCCCAGGACAAGCACCGGAGCCACCCCTCGATCCACGACTCCCGCCTATCACCACAAGGACTTTCACCGCGAAAGACCGATCGAGTCCCCCACCGACCACACCCGAGCACTCAAGCCCGCGGATGCGCCTGCTGGTACGCCGACCGCAGCCGCTCGCTCGACACATGCGTGTACACCTGCGTCGTCGCCAGCGACGCATGCCCGAGCAACTCCTGCACACTCCGCAGATCCGCCCCGCCCTCGAGCAGATGCGTAGCCGCCGTGTGCCGCAACCCGTGCGGCGACAGGTCCGGGGCATCCACGGCCCCGATCCGCGCGTGCACAACCCGCCGTACGGTCCGCTGATCGATCCGCCCGCCCCGCGCCCCGAGGAACAGCGCGGCCCCACTCCCGTCCCGCGTCAACTGCCCACGCACGGCCAGCCACGACTCGAGCGCCTCACCCGCCGGTACGCCGTACGGGACCGACCTCTCTTTACGCCCCTTACCGAACACCCGCACCACGCGCCGGCTCCGATCCACCTCATCGAGATCCAGCGAGCACAACTCCCCCACCCGGATCCCGGTCGCGTACAGCAGCTCCATGATCGCCAGATCCCGCAGCCCGACCGGACTCCCGTCGTCCGCCGCGACCGCCGCAGCGTCCAGTACGGCGCGCGTATCCGCCTGCCCCAGCACGCCCGGAAGCGTCTTGTGCGCCTTCGGACTGGCCAGCAGCGCGCCCGGATCGGTCGCGATCCGCCCGGTCCGCTGGGCCCACGCGGTGAAGACCCGCGCCGCCGTGGCCCGCCGCGCCATCGTGCTGCGCGCCTTGCCCAGGCTCTGCTGCTTGGCCAGCCAGGACCGCAGACCGCGGATGTCGAGCGTGTCCAGCTCATCGTGACCAAGCCGATTCAAATGATCGATCAAATCGGTGACGTCACCCATGTACGCTCGGACCGAATGTTCGCTGAGGCCTCTTTCCGCCGTGAGATGCCGTTCGTAGTCAGCCAGTAACGCAGCGAATTCCTCCGGTACGGAGGGCTCTGGGCTGACGTCGTCCGGTGCCATGGCTCGACCATGCGTGAGCGGCCCCGGCATCGCAAGCAGCCGCGCGGCAGCGACACGAAGGAGGGTCTGGCCCGTAGTCCCCCGGTCGACTACTGTTCGGCCCGATTGCCCTAGTAGCAACGGAGGCACCCCTGACCATGGCCCCCTCAGCGAACGGACAGACCGTAGGCCGGCGTCTGCCGGTCGAGTCGGCGTTCACTCGAGTCGAGGAGGCTCGGCACCGGCTACCACGTCTGTTCGGCCGACGCGACCTTGTCGTGCTCGGCCTCGGTGTGATGATCGGTTCCGGCATCTTCAGCCTGAGTGGCAAGCAGGCCGCGAACGTGTCCGGCCCTGCCGTGATCCTGTCGTTCGTGGTCGCAGCGCTCGTCTGCCTGCTGGCAGCCGCGTGCTACGCCGAGCTCTCGTCGACCATCCCTGTGTCCGGCAGCGCGTACACGTTCAGCTACGTCACCTTCGGTGAGATGTGGGCGTGGCTGGTCGGCTGGGCGCTGGTGCTCGAGCTCGTCACCGCCGCCGCGATCGTCGCCCGTGTCTGGTCCGCGTACTTCCTGGCCACTTTGAACGGTTTCGGAGTGGTCCTGCCCGACGGGCTGGCCCAGTTCTTCGGCCCCGAGGCCAAGGTGAACCTCGTGGCCCCGCTGCTGATCCTGCTGCTGACCGCGATGATCGTGACCGGCACCAAGCTGTCGTCCCGCGTGCTGACCGTCGTCGTGGCGGCCAAGGTCGCGGTGATCCTGCTGGTCGTGGTGGTCGGCGCGACGCACATCAAGATGGAGAACTACAAGCCCTTCGTCCCGATGGAGCGACCCGCGCCGGCCACCGCGAATCCGACGTTGCTGGGCTGGATGCTCGACTCGTCGTTCGGCTCGTTCGGCCTGATGGGCATCTTCACCGCGGCCAGCGCGATCGTGTTCGCGTTCATCGGTTTCGACCTGATCGCGACCGCGTCGGAGGACGCCCGCAACCCGCGCAAGACGGTCCCGCAGGGCATGCTCCTCGGCGTCGTGGTCGTCACCGTCCTGTACGTCGCGATGGCGGTCGTACTGGTCGGCCTGCGCCCGTACGGGCAGCTCGGCGGTGGCGCACCGGTCTCGGAGGCACTGGAGGCGGTCGGAGTCGGCTGGGCCGCGGATGTGGTCAATCTCGGTGCTCTGCTAGCGATGTCGACAGTGATCATGGTGGTCCTGATCGCGCAGAGCCGCGTGCTGTTCAACATGGGCCGTGACGGCTTGCTGCCGAAGAGCCTGGGCCGGGTCAGCCGGGTCTACTCCTCGCCGGCCCGCGCGGCGACGGCGGCCGGTGTCGCCGCACTGCTCCTCACGCTCTACCCGAAGGTGGTCGAGCTCGAGGAGCTGCTGGTCATCGGAGCCCTGTTCTGCTTCGCGTTCTGCGCCGTCGGAGTCCTCCGCCTGCGCCGTACCGAGCCGAACCTGGAGCGCGGTTTCCGCGTCCCGCTGGTCCCGCTGATCCCGCTGCTGTCGCTGGCCGCGACCCTGTGGCTGATGCTGAACCTCAAGACCGGCACCTGGACCAAGTTCGGCATCTGGATGCTGATCGGTCTGGCCATCTACGGCCTGTACGGCCGCTGGCACAGCCGCCTGGCCAACGAGGAGAGCTGGGACTTCGAGGTCGGGGACACCGACCCGGGCACCGGCGGCCTGCAGGTCATCCGCCACGAGCCCACCGAGCTCCGCGTCGACCGCACGCCACCGAAGTCCAACCGCGGCAAACACATGCGCAACTGATCACCGCACCACCAACGCCGGCCGGCCCTCGGGCCCGGCCGGCGTTTTCGTTGTCCACAGCTGCGAAGTCACCCTCGGATCCGCGCCCGATCCCGGCATCTTCTCAGTTGGAGGTGGTCATCGATGCGGACCAAAGATGCAGTCGGGCAGTACGGCGAACAGCTCGCCGCGGAACATCTCAGCCAGCAGGGCTTCGCGATCCTCGCGCGCAACTGGCGCTGCGACCAGGGCGAGATCGACATCGTCGCCCGCGACGGCCGGGCCCTGGTCGTCTGTGAGGTGAAGACCAGACGCGGCCTCGGGTACGGCAGTCCCCTGGAGTCCGTCACCTATCGCAAGCTCAGCACCCTGCGCCGCCTGGTCGGCCGCTGGCTGCAGGAGCACGAGCTCCACCCGCCGGAGATCAGGATCGACGTGATCGCGGTCCTGGTCCCACCCGGCGGTGCCAGACCCACCATCGAGCACCTGAGGGGCGTGGGCTGATGTCGCTCGCCCAGGCCTGGTCCGTCGCCCTCGTCGGCCTCGAAGGCCACCTCGTCGAGGTCGAGGCCGACATCGCCCAAGGCCTGCCCAAGACCACGCTGATCGGGCTTCCCGACACCTCGTTGTCCGAGGCAAGGGACCGTGTCCGCGCGGCGGTCGTCAACAGCGGCGAACGGTTCCCCGACCGCAAGGTCACCATCGGCCTGTCCCCGGCGACCCTGCCCAAGACCGGTTCGCACTACGACGTCACGATCGCGTGCGCGCTGCTCGCGGCCAGCGGCGTCCTCCCGATCGGCGAGCTGCGGCACTGCGCCATCATCGGAGAGCTCGGCCTCGACGGCCGCATCCGCGAGGTCCGCGGCGCCCTCGCGATGACGCTGGCCGCCGCCCGCGCCGGCTTCACCCGCATCATCGTCCCGGAGCTCAACGCGAACGAGGCCCGCCTCGTCCCGGACATCAGTGTGTACGGCGTGCGCTCGCTGCGGCAGGTGCTCGCAATGATCCGCGGGGAGGAGATCCCCGACGAGGAGCCACCCCGCGCCGAGCCACGCCTGATGTCGGAGTCCCTGACCAGAGTCCCCGAGGTCGACCTGGACGACGTCCTCGGTCAGCGCGAAGGCCGTCGAGCCATCGAAGCCGCCGCCGCGGGCGGCCATCACCTGTATCTCTACGGCCCACCCGGCTCCGGCAAGACCATGCTCGCCGAACGCCTGGCCGGCCTGATGCCCGATCTGGGCACCGACGAATCCCTGGAGGTCTCCGCGGTGCACTCGCTGGCCGGTCTCCTCACCAACGACGCCGAGCTCGTCACCCGTCCACCGTTCATCGCCCCACACCACACCGCGTCCCTGGTCAGCCTGGTCGGCGGCGGGTCCGGCGTCCCTCGCCCCGGCGCGATCAGTTGCGCGCACCGAGGCATCCTCTTCATCGACGAAGCACCGGAGATGCACCCGCTGACCTTGGACACTCTGCGCCAGCCACTCGAATCCGGCTTCGTCGAGGTGCACCGAGCGGCAGCCGTCGCCAAGTTCCCAGCGCGGTTCCTGCTGGTCCTGGCCGCGAATCCCTGTCCCTGCGGCCAATCCGGTACTCCGACCGGTATCTGCAACTGCACACCCCAGATCCTCAACCGGTACCGCCAACGCATCAGCGGCCCGATCAAGGACCGGATGGACATCCAGCGCCAGATCCTCCCCGCCGCCCGAGGTCTGGGGATCGGTGACCAGCCCGAGTCCACCGCCGATGTCGCCGCCCGAGTCCGCGCTGCCCGCGACCGGCAGGCCCACCGGTACCGAGACACGCCCTGGCAGCTCAACAGCGAGATCCCCGGCCCGGTGCTGCGCCGCGAGTTCCCGCTCGACGCCACCAGCCAATCCATCCTCGACTCCCACTACGCCGAAGGCCGCCTCACCGCCCGAGGCCTCGACCGCGTCGTCCGCCTCGCCTGGACCCTCACCGACCTGGCAGCCCAACCGACCCCAACCCCCGCCCTCACCCACGAAGCCTTCCAACTCCGCACGGGCGCAGCCCTGACACCCCTCGAAGACATCCGCCCTCTCAGAGAGCCCCTCCCCACATGACCGACAACCCCACCCAACAGCCCAGCGCCTCCGGCCACCCAGGTTCCCCGGAGCTTGGTCCCCCGGGCAATCGGGAGCTTCGCGCTCCGAGCCATCCGATGCTCGGTCCTCAGAGCCAACAGGGGCTTGGTCTCCTGTCCGACCGACCTGCCCAGCCCGGCCGCGACCTAATCGTTGCCTCCAGCAACGCCCCCTCCACAGCCCTCGACCGCCCGGCACCCTCCGACGAGGACCGGATGGCGAGAGTGGCGTTGTCCCGAGTCATCGAACCAGGCGACCCCGCCACCCTGAAGACCTTCGCCGACCTCGAGCCCGTGGAGATCTGGGAGCTCCTCCGCACCAAGGCCCCGGGCCTGGAGCGCTGGTCCTCCCGCCTCTCCCGCGTCGCCGCCGAACAAGATCTAGCCCGTGCCCACCGGGCCGGTGCCCGCTTCGTCATCCCCGGCGACGACGAGTGGCCCGACCAGATCGAGGTGCTCACCGAGGCCGGCCAGCAAGCCCGCCGCGGCGGCACGCCGTACGGCCTCTGGGTCCGAGGCAAACCCAATCTCCGCGACCTGCTCGAGTCCTCGGTCGCCATAGTCGGCTCCCGAGCCTGCTCCTCGTACGGCGAGAACGCCGCCGCCGAACTCGCAGGCGGCCTGGGCGACCGCGGCACGACGATCGTCTCCGGCGGCGCGTACGGAATCGACGCCGCCGCCCACCGCGGCGCCCTGGCCAGCACCGGCACCACCATCGCCGTCCTCGCCTGCGGCGTCGACATCCCCTACCCCAAGAGCAACGGATCCCTCTTCGACCGCATCGTCGGAGAAGGCCTTCTCGTCAGCGAACTCCCACCCGGCTGCTCCCCCACCAAGCTCCGCTTCCTGGCCCGCAACCGCCTCATCGCCGCCAGCACCCAAGGCACCGTCGTCGTGGAAGCCGCCATCCGCAGCGGAGCCCTCAACACCGCCAACTGGTCCGAACAATGCGGCCGCCCGGTCCTGGCGGTCCCCGGCCCCATCACCTCCCGAACGTCCAACGGCACCCACCTCCTCATCCGAGAACGCAACGCCACCCTGGCCAGCTCAGTAGCCGACATCCTCGAAGCCATCTCCCCCCTGGGCCACCACCTGACCCCGTACCCCCACACCCCCGCCACCCCAGAAGACGCCCTCGACCACGACCTCCGCCGCACCCTCGACGCCGTCCCAGTCCTCCGCCCCGCCCCCTCCACCAGCATCGCCTCCGTCGCCGGCCTCGCCCACGACACAGTCCAGGAATGCCTGGAAACCCTCGCCCAGGCCGACCTCGTCACCTACGAAGCCTCCGGCTGGCGCCTCTCCCGCACCCAAAGACGCTCCCCCTGACGACATGACGCCCCTATGCGCCCCACCGCCAGCACTCGCTGCCGCTGCCATCCCACCCGCGGCCAGCGTCCACCCCGTCAACGACTCCGCGCAGCACCTACCCAACAAGCTCCTCGATCACTCAAAAGGCGCCTGATCATCCACCCACAGCTTCTGCCAGCGCGCTCACCAGCCCATCCACTCACCCTCCCCGCTCGTCCTCTACACGTGCGCCCATCGGCCGGCCTTCTCGTCGCCCTTGGCCCGTCACTCCTTGGCCCGTCGGCCCTGCCCGTCCGCCTACCGGCGCGCCCGCTCGTCCGTTCGTCTCCCTCCCAACCGTCGGCCCCCGCCCGTCCGCCTACCGGCGCGCCCGCTCGACTGCTCGTCGCCCGCCCGACCATCGGCCCCCGCCCGTCCGCCTACCGGCGCGCCCGCTCGACTGCTCGTCGCCCGCCCGACCATCGGCCCCCGCCCGTCCGCCTGGCCGCCTGGCCGCCTGGCCGCCTGGCCGCCTGCTCGTCGCCTCCCCCATGTCTGCCTGGCCATCTGGCCGTACGGGGTCCGCCGGAGGTTGCCTCGTTCGACAGCACCGGGAGGATCGCGGCCCGCATGCCGTCTGGCCGTCGCGCCGCCTGCTCGTCGCCCGCTCGAGCGTCGGCCCCTGCCTGTCTGCCTGTCTGCCTGGCCATCTGGCCGTCGGCCCGCCTGCTCGTCGCCCCCTCCAACCGGTGGCCCTGCCCGTCAGCTCGTCTGCCCGTCGACTCAGATACCTGAGCAGCGAGCTGCGTGATGTAGACCGTGCCTTCCACGGTGGCCAGGACGTCGGGGCGGTCCATCTTCGGGTTCAGGATCGAGCCGCGTTCACCGTCGGTGAAGCGTTGGGCGGTGGCGAGGCCGATGCCCGCGCTGCCGCCGGTGATGACCGCGACCTTGTCGTGAAGTTGTCTCATGCAACAAACTCCACCAGCGCCCGAGGCGGGGAACAATGACGGTTCGGGTACGGCAGCGATACCTGGGTGGTATCGATCGACGAAGGTGGGCCGATGGGCGACGAGGTGCTGGCCGGCGGGCGGAACAACCCTGCGGTGGTTCGTCGCGGGGAGACGGTACGGCGGAAGGTCGGCCCGGAGTCGCCGGTGGTGCATGCGTACCTGCGGCATCTCGAGGCTGTGGGGTTCGAGGGGGCGCCGCGGGTGCTTGGGGTGGAGGACGGGGTCGAAGTTCTCAGCTATGTGCCGGGTGTGGTGGCGGCGGATCCGGAGTGGGCGCCTGGGAAGGGGAATCCGCTGACGGTGGAGATGCGGTCCGATGAGGCGTTGGTGGAGGTCGCTCGATTGCTGCGGCGGTTGCACGTGGCCAGTGCGGGGTTCGTGCCGCCTGGGATCGCGCTGAGGGATGGCGAGATCTTGTCGCACGGGGATCTGGGGCCTTGGAACACCGTGTACCGCGACGGGCGGCCGGTGGCGTTCATCGACTGGGACGCCTGCGGGCCGACGACGCCGTTGCTGGATGTCGCGGCGGCGGCTTGGGCGTTCGTGCCGTTGGAGTCTGATCGGCAACTGTTGGAGGCGGGGTTCGAGGAGGTGCCGGATCTGGGGGCTCGGCTGCGGGTGTTCGTTGATGCGTACGGGCTCGAGGATCGGAGTGAGCTGGTGCCGGCGTTGGTGCAGTTCAAGCTTCGGGAGGCTGGGCGGGTCGAAGGGTGGGGGCTGGGGCCGCGGGACTCTGCGGTGTCGCTGGAGTTCTACGCGGCGGAGCTGCGGTGGTTGGAGACGCGGAAGGATCAGCTCGAGCGAGCGCTGAGCTGACGCCTGCAGGAGCTGAGCGAGTGGCCGGCGGGCGCGGGGCAGACGCCGTACGGCGCGCGAAACCGCCGCCGCGCCGGCTCCCGCCGAACGGGTGCGTGAGCGCGCTGCGCGCTGCGGCTCGGGCCTCATGAACATCGGCGCAGCACAGGCAGCGACCATCGGCTGGGTGTACGTCGTCTACCGAGTTGGAACTGCAACCGGGACTTCCACGCGGTGATCGAGGCCACCGGTCCGCGGGCTGCGCTGTATCCGCCGCCGCGCCGGCTCCCACCGAACGGGTGCGTGAGAGCATCCGGGACTTCCACGCGGTGATCGACGCTACCGGTGCGTGGACAGCGCTGTATCCGCGTCTGCGCTGGGCCGACGGCTGTACGCCGTACAGCCTGAACAAAGACAGGCTGACGCCCTGAGCGGGCGTCTCCTTCGAGACGCCCGCTCAGGGTGAGGTCAGCGGCCGAAGTCGGAGTCCTTGGGGACTTCCAGGTCGGACTTGGCCAGTTCTTCGATGTTCACGTCGCGGAAGGTGACGACCTTGGCGTTCTTCACGAAGCGGGCCGAACGGTAGACGTCCCACACCCAGGCGTCGGCCATCGTCACTTCGAAGTAGACGTCGCCGCCTTCGGTGCGGACCTTGAGGTCCACGGCGTTGCACAGGTAGAAGCGCCGTTCGGTCTCCACGACGTACTTGAAGATCCCGACGACGTCCTTGTACTCCCGATAGAGCTGTAGCTCCATATCGGTCTCGTACTTCTCGAGGTCGTCAGCACTCATCGGCTCTCCACTCCGGTGGGACTGGTCACATTCTGTCCCATATCGGGCCGCAGACTGCGGCGGACATTCTCGAATCGGCGTCGATGTTGTGGACACGGGCCGTATTTGTCCAGTGCCGCCTGGTGTTCGGGCGTGCAGTAGCCCTTGTGGACCGCGAAATCGTACTCCGGGTAGACGCTGTCCCAGTGCTGCATGATGCGGTCGCGGGTCACCTTCGCGATCACTGACGCCGCAGCGATGCAGGCGGCGACCCGGTCACCCTTCCAGATCGCCAGGCCCGGTACGCCGAGGCCGTCGACGCCGAAGCCGTCGGTCAGCACGTACGACGGGCGCACGTCGAGGCGGAACAGGGCTCGGCGGAGCGCCTGGACGTTCGCGACATGCATGCCGAGGCGGTCGCACTCGTAGGCCTCGATCGAGACGACCGACCAGGCGAGCGCGCGGGCGCGGATCTGGTCGTAGCAGCGGTCGCGGGCCTTGGCGGTCAGCAGCTTGGAGTCGGCGAGCTCGGGGATCTGGCCGCGCTTGCCGTCGGGCAGGATGACCGCCGCGGCAACCAGCGGGCCGGCGCACGGTCCGCGACCTGCCTCGTCGACGCCGGCGATGGGGTCCAGGCCTACGCGCCGGAGGGCGCGCTCGTAGCCGTAGAGGCCCGCGTCGCGGCGGATGGTGCTGCCGCGCGGGAGAGCGCTCATCCGAGTCTCCCCACACGGCACTGGCGAACACCGCCGCAGGACGAAGGACGGCGCCTCGAGGCGACCGACACGCCGTAGGTGGAGGTGTCGAGGGTCGGTACTTCAGCCAACCTGCCCGCCACCGGCGGACGGGCGGCGACGGTGCTCAGCGCATGGGTGCGCGCCAGCGGGCTGGCGTCGGCGGGGCTGAGCGCATGGGCGGCCGCCGTCGGACGGGCGTCGGCAGCGCCGAGCGCGTGGGTGCCCACCAGCGGGCGGGCCTCGGTGGCGGCGGGCGCATGGGCGCCCACCAGCGGATCGACGGCTGGTACTTGAGTCAGCCTGCCTGCCGCCGACGGACGGGCGTCGGCGGCGCCGAGCGCGTGGGTGCGCGCCGACGGGCGGGTGGCGGTCTGGTGAAGCGAAGAGCTGGACCGCGTACTGCGTACGACGGTGGGCGGGTGTGCGGTGAGGGGCACGGGGGCTCCGCTTACTTGGGGGGTGGCGTCAGGGAGATCGACGGCTTGGCCGGGGGTGGGCCGGCGGCGGCCGGGATCGACTTGAAGGTGTCGGGGACGCCGAGTTTGGAGAAGTTGCTGGCGGGCCAGACGACCAGGATCGCTCGGCCGGTGACCTTGTCCAGGGGGACGAAGGCGGCGTCGCCCGGGTTGCCGCCGTCGGGGCCGGTGTCGCTGAGGTGGACGCGGGAGTCGCCGGACTCGGAGCGGTGGTCGCCCATCACGAAGATCTTGCCCGCGGGGACGGTGACCTGGAACTCCATCGCGGACGGCGCGTCGCCCGGGTACAGGTACTGCGACTCCTCCAGCGGCTGGCCGTTCACCATCAGCCGGCCCTTCTCGTCGCAGCAGGCGACCTTGTCGCCGGGCATGCCGATCAGGCGCTTGATCAGGTGACCGTGGCTGGAGTCCGGCAGCAGGCCGACGACCTCGAAGAAGCGGCCGATCGAGCCGCGCTTCTGGCCGCTCTCCTCGGTGCCCAGCCAGCCGCCCGGATCCTCGAAGACGACGACGTCACCACGTTCGACGTCGGTCAGCTTCTCGACCACCACCCGGTCACCGACCAGCAGGGTGTTCTGCATCGACTCGCTCGGGATGATGAACATCTGCCCGACGAACGCCCGCAGGATCGACGAGACGATCAGCGCTCCGACCACGATCAGCACGAACTCGCGGGCCGCGGCGGCCAGCCCCGAGCGGTGGGTGGGTTTGTCCGGCGTCGCCTCGGTCGATGTATCGGTCACTTCTTCAGCCCCGGCTTCTTGAAGGTTTCCGGAGGACGCAGCATCGTCATCCGGTCAGACGGCCAGATTACGCAACAGGCCCGGCCAACTACGTTCTCGATCGGCACGAACCCCCCACCGGGACCGCCCATGTGCGCGCGGGAGTCGGCCGACTCGGCCCGGTTGTCCCCCATCACCCACAGGTGACCAGGCGGTACGACGACGTCGAACGGCTGCAGCGACGGCTTCGCGTCCTTCAGCAGGTACTCCTGCTCGTCGAGCGGGATCTTGTTGACCAGGATCCGGCCCGAGCGGTCGCAGCAGAACACCCGGTCGCCGGGCAGCCCGATCACCCGCTTGACCAGGTGACCCTCACCGCTGCGCGGCAGGATGCCGACGAACTCGCCGACCCGGCGCAGCGGACCGGGGGTCGCCTGCTCCTCGTTCAGCCAGTTCGCGGGGTCCTTGAAGACGATGATGTCGCCCCGGTCGACGTCACGGTGCAGATAGCTGACCTTCTCGGCCAGGATGCGGTCGTTCGTCGTGAGCGTGTCGTACATCGACTCCGAGGGCACGTAGAACGCCTCGGCGACAAAGAGCCGTAGAACGACCGTGATGACCAGGGCGAGCACCGTCACCGTGGTCATCTCGATCAGCAGGCTCAGCAGCGGGTTGCGCTGCTTGAGCCTGCGATGTCGTCCTTTGCTGCGACGTGCCCTCTTGGCTACCGGGCGAGCGCGAGTCGCAGTGCTCGGCGCCATACCTGACCGTCGTCGCTAGGACTCAGGCGTCCCGCTTCTCCTTGATCTTCGCGGCCTTGCCGCGCAGCTCACGCAGGTAGTACAGCTTGGCGCGACGCACGTCACCGCGGGTGACGACCTCGACCTTCTCGACGATCGGGGTGTGCATCGGGAAGGTGCGCTCGACGCCGACGCCGAAGCTGACCTTGCGGACCGTGAAGGTCTCCTGCAGGCCACCACCCTGGCGACGGATCACGACGCCCTTGAACACCTGGACGCGGGAGCGGCTTCCTTCGACGACCTTGACGTGCACGTTGACCGTGTCGCCGGGGCGGAAGGAGGGGATGTCGTCACGCTTGCTCGCGTTGTCGAGCTCGTTCAGGACGTTGGTCATCAGGTGTTCGCTTTCTCGCGCGTGCCACAGGTCACCCACGAAATAGGTGGTGAGAAGCTGAAGGATGTCGCTGTGCGATGGTCACCCCCTGTGGCAGGAGCATCGCACTGGCAACAGCGACCAAGTTTGCCATACGGCTCGGTCGCAACGAAATCAGCGCCGCCGTCTGCGCTTGGCCAGCAGCACGAACTCGATCTTCGCGGTGTGCGGCTCCCGCCGCACCTCCCGGTAGCCGGCCTTGCGGTACAGCCCCAGGTTGCGCTCACTCTCGGTACCCGTGAACAGCTCGTACGCCGTGACCTCCGGCGGCGCGGTCTGCTCGGCCACCTTCAGCAGCCTGGTCCCGACCCCACGCCCCTGCCAGTCCGGCGCGACCATCAGCCGCCCGACCCGGCCGACCGAGCCGTCGACGGCCAGGTGGACCGACCCGACGATCCGTGTGCCCGCCACGGCCTTCCAGACCGTCCCCTGCCGGATCCGCTCGAGGACGCCCTCCACCGGCTCCAGCAGCGGCGGGATGGTGAAGTCGTCGTACGCCAGTGCCTCGGACAGGTATGCGGCCCGCTGCAGCGTGAGCAGCTCCCCCGCGTCGCTCTCAGCAGCAGGCAGTACGTCGACCAACGCGGCGGCGTCGTCCTTACCGGCGACCACTCCGCCCCAGGCGGCCAGCAGGTCCGGGCGGCGCTCGGCAGTACGCCGTACGGCCTGGTCGTGGCGCCACTGGGCGATCAGGGCGTGGTTCCCGGACAGGAGGACGTCCGGTACGTCGTGGCCGCGCCAGGAGGTCGGCTTGGTGTACACCGGGTACTCCAGCAGGCCGTCGCCGGAGTGGGACTCCTCAGCCAGGGACTCCGGGTTGCCGATCACGCCGGGCAGCAGGCGGGCGACCGCCTCGACCATGACCAGTACGGCGACCTCACCGCCGTTCAGCACGTAGTCGCCGATCGAGACCTCGTCGACGCGCATCCGCTCACCGGCGTACGCCGCGACGCGCGCGTCGATCCCCTCGTACCGGCCGCAGGCGAAGGCCAGCGACGGCTCGGCGGCCAGCTCGTAGGCCAGCTCCTGACTGAACGGCCGGCCGGCCGGTGTCGGCACGATCAGCCGCGGCTGCGCCGAGCCAACCGGGAACACTGTGTCGAGCGCCTCGCCCCACGGCTCCGGCTTCATCACCATGCCGGCGCCACCACCGGACGGGGTGTCGTCGACGGTGCGGTGGCGGTCGTGGGTCCAGTCGCGCAGGTCGTGCACCCGGACGTCCAGCAGACCGCTCTTCGCCGCCTTGCCGACCAGACTGAGGTCCAGCGCGGCCAGGTACTCCGGGAAGATCGAGAAGACGTCCAGCCTCATCAGTTGGCGCCAGGCTCGTTCGGAACCTCTTCGGCGCCCTCCGGGTCCAGCAGGCCCGGGCGATCGGCCACCAGCACGTAGCCCTTGTCCAGGCTGATCTCCGGGACCAGCTCCTCGACCAGCGGCACCAGTACGGCGTTGCCGCCCGGCCGGCGGATCTCCAGCAGGTCCTGCGACGGGAGGTGGACCACGTCGATCACCTCACCGGCCTCGTCGCCGTCGGTCGTGCGGACGGCCAGTCCGATCAGCTCACGGTCGTAGTACTCCTCCGGGTCCTCCGGGCGCTCTTCCTCGCCGATCTCGGCCTGCAGGGCCAGGTTGCGCAGGTTCTCCGCGGCGGTCCGGTCCGGGGCCTCGACGAACTTCACCAGCAGGCGGCCGGAGTGCCAGCGACTGGACTCGACGGTCAGGGCCCGGGCCGGTTCGTTCTCCGTCATCAGGACGGCGCCGTCGGCGAACCGGCGGTCCGGCTCGTCGGTCCGGACGATCATCCCGACCTCACCCTTGATCCCGTGTGCCCGGCCGATCCGGCCGACGGTCACCAACACCCGTGTGTCCCTCTCTGCTCGCACCGGCCCGAGGCGGACCGGCGTACTCCCGAAGATAAGGCGAAGGGCCGCACCCGTGGGGTGCGGCCCTCCAGAGACTGCTGTCGAGTCAGCGGCGCGGACGCCGGTTCTGCTCGTCGACGAAGTCGATCCGGACCGACTGCTCGGAGCTGAGCGCCCCGACCACCGTGCGGATCGCGGTCGCCGTGCGGCCGTTGCGGCCGATCACCTTGCCGATGTCGTCGGGGTGCACGTGCACCTCGAGCGTGCGTCCGCGGCGCAGGTTGCGCGACCGGACACTGACGTCGTCAGGGTTGTCGACGATGCCACGGACCAGGTGCTCCAGCGCCTCGGTCTCCATGACGATCAGGCCTTGGCGTCGTCGGCCGGCGCGGCCTCGGCGGCCGGGGCCTCGGCCTCAGCGGCCTTCGGCTCGTCGGCCTTGGCCTCGGTCTTCGCCTCGTCCTTGACGGCGTCGTCCTTCTTGTCGGCCTTCTTCGCCGCGGCCTTCTTGGTGACGGCCTCGGTCTTCAGCGTGCCGTGGGCCTCGGCCAGCGCCTCGTTGAAGATCTCCAGCTTGTCCCGCTTGGGCTCCTTGACCCGCAGCGGCGCCGGGGCCTCGAGACCCTTGAACTTCTGCCAGTCGCCGCTGGCCCGGAAGATCGCCTGAACGGCCTCGGTCGGCTGCGCGCCGACGCCCAGCCAGTACTGCGCCCGGTCCGACTCGACGTGGATGAACGACGGCTCGGCCTTCGGGTTGTACTTGCCGATCTCCTCGATGGCGCGGCCGTCACGCTTGGCGCGGGCGTCCATCACGACGATGCGGTAGTGCGGCGCACGCTTCTTGCCGATGCGCTTCAAACGGATCTTGACTGCCACGTTTGTGTGGTCTCCCTCGGGAAATACAGGTGGGTGAGCTGCACGCCGTCGTGGGGACAACGGATGACCACTCGAATGGGCCGGCCGGGGCGTGGAGTTAGAGGGCTGCACAACATCCGGACGGACTCAGCCTGACATTCTGCCAGATCCGGGGCGCGCAACCCAATCCGGGCTTCAGGCGCGGAACGCGCCCAGATCGGGCAGGTGGTCGACGTACCCGTCGAGCAGCTTCTCGGCGGTGTTGACCGAGTCGATCAGCGGGTGCCAGGCGAAGGCGCGCAGGGCGGTCGCGCGGGAGCCCGACGCCGCGGCCTCGATCGTCGAGCGCTCGACGGCCTTGACCGAGCTGACCAGGCCGGCCTGGTGGTCGGTGAGCTGGGAGACGGTCAGCGGGCGGGCACCGTTCGCGTCGACCGTGCACGGGATCTCGACCACCGCGTCCTCGTCCAGGTGCTCGAGCGTGCCGCGGTTGCGGACGTTGAGGATCAGCGAGGCGCGCTCGTTGTGGGCGATCGCGCGCATCAGCGACAGCGCGACCTGCTCGTAGCCGCCGGCCGACATGTCGCGTTCGTCGCGCTCGCCGGCGTCGGCGACCTCGCGGCTCTCCACCATGTACGTCGACTCGCGCTCGGCGCGGGTCTTCTGCCACAGTTCGAGCGCGTCACCCGGGTGGCGGGCGGTCTCGGCGTAGAAGTCCGACTGCTGTTCGAGGAGGAACTTGCCGCGGGTCTTCTCCACCGACTGGACGGCGGCGAGGGTCTCGCGGGCGAAGTAGTAGTAGTGCAGGTACTCGTTCGGGATCGAGCCGAGCGAGCGGAGCCACTCGACGCCGAAGAGCCGGCCCTCCTCGAAGGCGCCCAGCGCCTGAGGATCAGCCAGGAGCCTGGGCAGCTGGTCGACCCCGTCGTACTGGAGACCGCGGAGCCAGCCGAGGTGGTTGAGGCCGGCGTAGTCGTAGAAGGTCTGCGAGGCGTCGAGCCCGAGCGCGAGGGCGGCGCGGCGGCCGAGGCCGGAGGGTGAGTCGCAGATGCCGATCACGCGGTCGCCGAGGTACGGGAGCATCGACTCGGTGACCATGCCGGCCGGGTTGGTGAAGTTGATGACCCAGGCATCCGGAGCCAGTACGGCGATGCGCTGCGCGATGGCTGTTGCCACGGGCAACGTCCGCAGGCCGTAGGCGATGCCGCCGGCGCCGACGGTCTCCTGGCCGAGTACGCCGAGGTCGAGGGCGACCCGCTCGTCGATGGTGCGACCTTCGAGACCACCCACGCGAATGGCGGAGAAGACGAAGTCGGCACCACGAAGTGCCTCGTCGAGATCAGTGGTTGGGCTCACCACAGGAGCATCGGAAAAAGAAAGTGCTTGTTGCTTCAGTACCGCGGTGATGGCGTTCAGGCGGTTCCGGTCGGTGTCGTACAGGGTCACCGACGTGATGCGCCCCTGACCCTGGTCCGACAGCAGGGCCTGGTAGACGAGGGGGACGCGGAAACCGCCGCCGCCGAGGATGGTGAGTTTCACGCCAGTACCACCTGTACTCCTGCTTCGGTCAGTTGGGCCCGGGTCTTCTCGTCCGCCCCGGGATCGGTCACCACGGTGGCCAGCTCGGTCGGGTCGCAGACCTTGGCGACGCCGTGGCCGGGGAACTTGGTGCCATCGGCCAGCAACACCACCCGGTCCGCGGCCTGGATCATCGCGCGCTTGACCGGGACCTCGATCATCGTGCTGTCCATCACGCGGCCGTCCGGGCGCACCCCGCTGGTGCCGAGGAACAGCGTGTCGACGTGGATCTGCCGCAGGCTCTCCTCGGTCAGGTACCCGACCAGGGAGCGGTAGCTGCGCCGGAGGAACCCACCGAGCACGATCAGCTCGATCTGCTCGTCGTTCTGCAGTTCCTCCAGTACGGCGAGGTTGCTGGTGACAACAGTCAACGACCGGCCGTGCAACTGCTGGGCCAGCCGCAAGGACGTCGTACCGATGTCCAGCAGCACCGACTCTCCGTCGGAGATCAGTTCGGCGGCCGCGCGGGCGATCCGGTTCTTCTCGTCGGCGTGCACCGCGCTCACCTCGGCGAACGGTTCGTCGCCGCCGTCGACGGCCAGCGCACCGCCGTACACCCTGGTCAGCCGGCCCTGCTCGTGCAGCTGCTCGAGGTCGCGGCGAATCGTCGCCTCGCTGACCCCCAGCTGCACGGCCAGCACTTTGACGCCCCCGGCCCCGTCGGCCCGGAGCGCGCGCACGATCTGGTCCTGACGCTGCTTCGGCAACACGGAGAGACCGTATCACGCAAACTCCGTCACATTCACGCATAGATCTGCACGGGTATTGCGCGGTTTGCTCGAAAGCAGCACACTGTCTGCACGAGTTTGAGCGACCATGCAGGAGTGTGCCTAACATGAGCGAGCTGGATGTAGTGGTGTCCGGCCTGGTCTTCCACGACCTCGTGCTCGGCCTGCCCGGTCCGCCCCGCCCGGGCACCGAGGTCTGGGCGACCGACTCGGCCGAGAGCCCCGGCGGGATCGCGAACTTCGCGGTCGCGCTGGCCCGCCTCGGACTCCGCACCGGCCTGGCCACGGTCTTCGGCGCCGACGATCTCGGCGACCGTCTCCGCGACCGGCTCACCCACCACGAGGGCGTCGACCTGACGCTCTCCCGCAGGCTCGACGGCTGGCAGACCCCTCTCACGGTGGCTCTTGCCTATGACAACGACCGGGCACTGGTCACCCGGGGTACCCCTCCCCCGCTGTCGGCCGACGAGCTGATCACCACGCCGCCGGCCGCCCGCGCGGTCGCCGCCCACATCGGCCCCTGGCCGAACGAGTGGCTGGCCAAGTCGAAGGCGGCCGGCAGCGTGGTGTTCGCCGATGTGGGCTGGGACCCGTCGGAGCGCTGGGACGTGAGCGTCCTGGACCAGCTCCAGCACTGCGACGTGTTCCTGCCCAACGCCGGCGAGGCGATGAACTACACGCGGACCGACACCCCGGACCAGGCGCTCACCAAGCTCGCCGAGAAGGTCCCGCTGGTGGTCGTGTCCAACGGGGACCAGGGCGCGCTCGCGCTCGACGCCGGGACCGGCGAGCGGTTCGCCGTACCGGCCCTGCAGGTTCCGGCGGTGGACACCACCGGGGCGGGTGACGTGTTCGCCGCCGGTTTCATCGCGGCCACGCTCTGGGGACTCCCCCTGGCCGAGCGGGTCCGGTTCGGCGCGCTGACCGCCGCCGTCTCCGTGACCCGGTACGGCGGTGCGGACGCGGCCCCGACCTGGGCCGATCTCGCCGCCTGGCACCAGCACCACCCAGAAGACCGATCCCTTGCCGCGCTCCTGGAGACCCACGCACCGCACCAGGGCGCACCCATCGGAAGCGCGACGTCGTGCGACCAGTCAGGAAGGTAGAACCATGGAGCTCTCCCGTCGCACGCTGCTCGCTGGGAGCTTCGCCGCGGTCGTCGCCGCGGCCACCGGCTGCTCGTCGAGCATGGACGCCGGCTCGGGCAAGAAGAACGCGACCGGCAACCTGGCACTGTGGTGCTGGGGCGGCGGCCTCGGCAAGTCCGTGCTGGACGACACCATCGCGCACTTCCCCGACCAGCACATCAAGTACTCCGAGATCGGCGGCGACTTCAAGCAGAAGCTGGTCACCACGATCAACGGCGGGACCGCGATCCCGGACATCACCGGGATCAAGGGCGAGGACATCGCCTCGCTGCTGCCGCAGGCCGAGCGGTTCGTCGACCTGAAGTCGCTCGGCGCGGACTCCGTGCTCGGCGAGTACGTCGAGTGGAAGGTCAAGCAGGCCACCACGCTGGACGGCAAGGTGATCGGCCTGCCGATCGACATCGGCCCGACCGCGCTGTTCTACCGCGAGGACGTCTTCGCCAAGGCCGGGCTGCCGAGCGACCCGGCCAAGGTCGCCGAGCAACTGAAGACCTGGGAGGACCTGCTGGCGGCCGGGCTGGAGCTGCGCAAGGCCAACCCGAAGGCACCGATCGTCGCCGACGCGACCGACATGTACGGCACGATCGTCAACCAGGCCACCGACCGCTACATCGACAAGGACAACAAGTTCATCGGCGACCAGGACCACATCCGCCGGGCCTGGGACCTGTCGGTGAAGGCGATCACCACCAAGGTCGACGGCCGGACACCGGGCGGTACGCCGGACTGGAACGCCGGTCTCGACCAGGGCACCGTGCCGACCGTGGTCGGCGCCGCGTGGGTGGCGCTCGACATCAAGGCCGCCAGCAAGACCAGCGTCGGCAAGTGGCGGGTCGCGCCCACGCCGAGCGGCCCGGCGAACTTCGGCGGCTCGTTCCTGGCGATCACCAAGAACGCCGCCGACCCGGCGGCCGCCTTCGAGGTGATCAAGTACCTGCTCAGCCCGGACAACCAGGCCAAGGCGTTCGCCGACGCGCAGATCTTCCCGGCTACGCCGGCGGCGTACGAGAAGCCGCAGCTCAAGGCGGCCGACCCGTTCTTCGGCGGCCAGGTCCCGATCGACGTGCTCGGCCCGGCGGCCGCGAACGTCCCGATCGCGTACGAGTCGCCGTTCGACTCCGCGCTCGCCGGTGCCTACACGGCCGCGCTGAAGTCGGTCCAGGCCGGCAGCAAGTCGTCGGAGGCGGCCTGGCAGCAGGCGGTCTCGCAGGCGAAGCAGATCGGCAAGCGTCAGGGCGTGCAGTGACGCTGACAGCGACCGCCCCGCCCCGGTCCGCCGGTACGGCGGAACCGGGGCGGCGGCGCAAGAGCATCTGGTCGTACTGGCGCTTCTACCTCGCCCTGTCGCCGTTCTACATCCTGTTCGCGGTGTTCGGGCTCTACCCGCTGGCCTCCACGATCCTGCTGGCGTTCCAGAAGTGGGACGGCCTCGGGCCGCGGCAGTTCGTCGGCCTGCAGAACTTCAGCTTCCTGCTCGAGGACAGCACGTTCTGGCTGTCGTTGTGGAACACGCTGGTGCTGTTCGTGATGTCGACCGTGCCGACGCTGGCGATCGCGCTGACGCTGGCGGTGATGCTGAACTCGGCGATCCGGTTCAAGGGCATCTACCGGATCGCGTACTTCATCCCGAACATCACCTCGCTGGTGGCCGCGGCGATCTTCTTCGCGGCGATCTTCAGCACCAACTTCGGCCTGATCAACTCCGGGCTGCGTGCGCTCGGGCTGCCGACCGAGGACTGGCTCGGGCAACCGTGGGGCATCAAGATCGCGGTCTCGGCGATGATCGTGTGGCAGTGGACCGGCTACAACACGATCATCTACCTGGCCGGGCTGCAGGCGATCCCGACCGAGCAGTACGAGGCGGCGAAGGTGGACGGCGCCGGTCCGCTGCGGACGTTCTTCTCGATCACGCTGCCGCAACTGCGGCCGGTCGTGCTGTTCACCGTGATCATGTCGACGATCGGTGGGCTGCAGACGTTCACCGAGCCGCAGGTGATGGTCGGTGAGACCGGTGGCGCCGACCAGAGCGGTCTGACCACCGTCCTGTACTTCTACAACACCGCCTTCCGGGCCAACGACTACGGCTACGCCGGGGCGATCGCGATCAGCATCTTCCTGCTGGTGCTGCTGTTCACGGCGATCAACTGGCGGCTGCTGCGCGGAAGGAGCTCCGAATGAACCGGGGTCGCGGGATCCTGCTGCACGTCTCGCTGGCGGTGGCGGGACTGCTCTGTCTGTTCCCGTTCTTCTGGACGCTGGTGATGGCGACCAACACCACCGCCGACATCTACCGGTACCCGCCGAAGTTCACCTTCGGGTCGCAGTTCGACGACAACGTCCGGCACGTGCTGGAGAACGTCGCGTTCTTCTCCTCGATGGCCAACACGGCCGTCGTCGCGATCAGTACGACGGTGCTGGTGCTGTTCTTCGACTCGCTGGCGGCGTTCTCGTTCGCCAAGTTCAAGTTCCCCGGGCGCCAGGCGCTGTTCGTGATCCTGCTGGCGACGATGCTGCTGCCGGCGCAACTGTCGGTGGTACCGCAGTTCCAGACGATGATCGCGTTCGGCTGGGTCGGCTCGCTGAAGGCGCTGGTGATCCCGGCGTCCGCGAACGCGTTCGGCATCTTCTGGCTACGGCAGTACTTCCAGAACTCGATCCACGACGAACTGATCGAGGCGGCCACACTCGACGGCTGCGGCTTCTTCGGCGTCTACCGCCACGTCGCGCTGCCGTCGGCCCGCCCCGCGCTGGCGTTCCTCGGCATCTTCACCTTCGTCGGCTCGTGGAACGACTACTTCTGGCCGCTGATCGTCCTCACCAACCCCGACCACCTCACCCTCCAGGTGGCGCTGTCGTCCCTCAACCGCTCCCACGGCGTCGACTACAGCATGGTGATGACGGGTGCCCTGCTGGCGATGATCCCGCTGATCGTGGTCTTCATCGTCTTCGCCCGCCAGTTCATCAAGGGCGCCACCGAAGGCGCGATCCGCGGTTAGCCGTACGGCGACCGCGGCTGTCCCGAGCCGCGGTCGCCGCCGTGGCCCGGCCCGGGTTCGCCGGCGTCAGAGCCGGACCGCGAGCAGGTCGGCTCCGGGCCCGGCGAGCTCGCTCCGCTCGATCGGCCGCCCGTTCAGCAACCGCAGCACCGCTTCCCAGTGCGCGCGGACCTCGGGCCCCTCGCCGTACGCCCAGTCGTAGCCCTCGGCAACCAATCGCACACCGGCCAGCCGCTTGCGGGCGTTGCCGCCGACCGAGACGTTCATCGGCCAGCGCAGCGCGACCGAGGCGTCGGCAACGCGAGCGAAGACCTCCGGCGACACGTCCCGCGGCTTGCCGAGCGGACGTCGTACGTCGATCGTGTGCACGACGGCGTCGACCAGCGCGGCCACCTCCGGTACGCCGCGGGGCTTGGCGCCGGTCTCGGCGTTCTCGCGGAGCTGCGCGACGATTGCCTCAGGCCCCCGCTTCGACCACTGCTTGGCCAGCTCCGCGCTCGCGTGGTTGATCCGGAAGCCCGACCTGACCAGCCCGACGAGCAACGTCCGGACCTCGATGCCGGACGCCGACGCGAGGTGGGCGCCCACCTCCTGCACGGTCCACGCGCCGCACAACGACGGCGTGGCCAGTTCTTCGGGGCTCAGCGTCGCGAGGAAGTCCGCGAACGCGAGCCGCTCGGTCCGGATCAGCTCGCTGAGCTCGCTCATGACCGGCAGTCTGGCACCGGTCGCGGGGACTCGGGAAGAGCTGCGGCGAGCGGTAGGGTGCGGGAACTGGATCAGGCCGGAGTGCGTCGGAAGGTGCGTCATGGTGGGGAAGCGGGGACGCGTGATCGGGCGGGTGGGTCCGGGGATCGTCGGCGAGGTGATGTTGCCGGTCCGTGGTGCCACCGAGGCCTTCTACGCTTACCCCGCGACCGACGAGGTCATCGAGGTCGGTACGCCGGTGGTGGTGGTCGAGTTCGACCCGCCCCGCTCGGTGTACGTCGCTCGCGCCTTCTGATTCATCTCGTTCCCTGGAGGGGAAATGCTCTGGACGTACGTCATCGCCGGCGCGATCGCACTGGTGGCGATCCTGATCCTGTTCCGGATGGTCTGGCGGGTGGCGGAGCCGAACGAGGCGCTGATCATCTCCGGTCTCGGCGCGCACTCCAGCGTCGAGCAGGTCAACGAGACGCTGGGCTTCAAGATCGTCGTCGGCCGCGGCACCGCGGTGCTGCCCGGTTTCCAGACCGTACGACGGCTGCCGCTCGACATCCGCGCGACGCCGCTGACCGTCACCTGCGTGTCCAGCCAGGGCATCCCGCTGCACATCAAGGGCGTCACGGCGTACAAGGTCGGTGACGACTACGGCTCGATCGCGAACGCGGCCCGGCGCTTCCTGGAGCAGAGCGACGAGCAGGTGATGGGCACCATCCACGAGCTGTTCGCGGGTCACCTGCGCGCGATCGTCGGTTCGACCACGGTCGAGGAGATGCTGCACGACCGCGAGACGCTGACCACGAACATCCGCGGCTCGCTGGCCGGCGACATGGAGAAGCTCGGCCTGGTGGTCGACTCGCTGCAGATCCAGGAGATCGACGACGAGTCCGGCTACATCAAGAACCTGGGCCGCCCGCAGGCCGCCGCGGTCGAGGCCGCGGCGCGGATCGCGCAGGCCGAGCGGGACCGCGAGGCGACCGAGCGCGAGCAGGTCGCGGCCGCGGCCAAGGCGGCCGCCGTACGGCAGAGCTCGATCGCGCAGGCCGGGTACCAGGCCGAGGTCGACCAGGCGAACTCGAAGGCCTCGCAGTCCGGGCCGCTGGCCGAGGCTCTGGCTCGGCAGGAGGTCGTGGTCGCCGAGACCGAGACCGCGAAGCTGAACGCGTCGCTGGCCGAGAAGCAGCTGGAGTCCAGCGTGCTGAAGCCCGCCGACGCCGAGGCGTACAAGCAGCGCACGCTGGCCAACGCGGCCCGCGACGCGCAGATCGCGTCCGCCGAGGCGAACGCCCGCGAGGTCACCCTGCGCGGTGAGGCGCAGGCCAAGGCGACCGAGCTGAACGGTAAGGCCGAGGCGCTCGCCGTCCAGGCCAAGGCGATGGCCGAGGCCGCCGGTATCAAGGCGCGCGCCGAGGCGCTGGCCACGAACACCGACGCGGTCGTCGCGCAGCAGCTGGCCGAGGCCTACCCGGAGATCGTCCGCGCGGCCGCGGGGTCGTTCGAGAAGGTCGGCAACATGGTCGTGCTGAACGGTGCCCAGGGCATCGAGGACACCCTGGTCAAGACGATCACGATGGGTGGTTCCGGCTTCGCGCTGGCCAAGCAGCTGATCGACTCGCTGAGCACCAAGCCGGCGTCGGAAACCCCTTCCCTGGAGCCGGTGAAGGACGAAACGGCCTGACCTTTCGACCGAGGGTTAATCAGTAACCCCTTCTGAGCAAGACCCGTTCCTAAGTGACAAGTGCTGCGCTACCTTGAGGCCATCACTCCAGGCGTCACGGACATCACCGCCCGTGACCGGTCGCTTGAGGGACTGATCATCGTGCTCAGACGAACTCTCGCTGTGCTCGCCTCGCTCCTGGTCGGTGCCGCCACGCTGGTGGCGGTACCGACCGAGGCCCAGGCCGCACCCAACTTCAAGGCCCCGTTCCCGTGTGGTCAGCGCTGGACCTACAGCCACCACTCGACCGAGGTCCGCCGCGCGCTCGACTTCGTCCGCGCGGACGGCGGCACCACCAACAACACACCCGTGCTGGCCTCCGCGGCCGGCGTCGCCACCCGCTACTCGCAGCCGTCCGGCGCCGGCAACTACATCGCCATCGACCACGGCAGCGGCTGGAAGACGTACTACTTCCACCTGAACGCGTACTCCGTGCCCAGCGGCGCGCAGGTCGCGCAGGGGCAGCAGATCGGGCTCACCGGCAGCACCGGCAACTCGTCCGGCCCGCACATCCACTACGAGCAACTGCTCAACGGCGTCGGCCAGAACATCGTCATCAACGGCTCCGCGCTGGCCTACCCGGGCTCGTACAACCAGTACTTCCTGACCAGCGACAACGGCTGCGGAGGCGGCGGCGGTACGCCGTTCATGACCTGGGGCTCCGGCATCCGGGTCCGCTCCGACGCCCGGATCGCCGCTCCGGTGGTCGCCACGCTGCCCGGCCCGACCCAGGTCTTCGTGCTCTGCCAGAAGCAGGGTGACACGGTCACCGCCGAGGGCTACACCAACAACTGGTGGTCCAAGCTGCGCGACCAGAACGGCTTCATGACCAACATCTACATCGACCATCCCGCAGCGCAGCTGCCCGGCGTACCGATCTGCTAGAACCTGGTCGTTGCGTCCGAAGATCCGCGATGCGTCCGAAGAAGCGAGCGCTACAGGGCTCACTTCTTCGGACGCAACGGTTTTCAGGCCGTGTGCAGGGTCAGGCCGTACGCGCCGAGGATCTCGTTGACCGGCTGGAACCAGGTCTCGCCGCCGCTGGAGCAGTTGCCCCAGCCACCGGACGTCACGCCCTGCGCCTGGTCGCCGGTGATGAACGAGCCACCGGAGTCACCGCCCTCCGCGCAGACGCTGGTCTTGGTCGCGCCGTAGAAGAGCTGGCCGTTGCCGTAGTTCACGGTCTCGTTCTTGGCCAGGATCGTGCCGCAGTGCCAGTGGGTGGTCGACCCGCTGCGGCAGACCGACGAACCGACCGGTGCCTCCCAGGAGCCGCGGACGAGCTGGTCGCTGACCTGGCCCCAGCCGAGCACGACCGGCACGGTCCACCAGCCGCTGTCGACCTGGACCCAGGCGTAGTCGTTGCCGGGGAACGACGACCCGCGGAACACACCCTGGGCCGAGCCGTCCCAGCCGCGGGTCCGCGCTCCGGCGCCCGAGCAGTGGCCGGCCGTGACGAACCCGCCGTGCACGGAGAAGCCGATCGAGCAGCGGACGTTGCCGGTGTAGTACGGGTCTCCCCCGACGGTCCCGGCCGCGAACGTCCGCGGGGCTTGGGCCGCGACCTCCTTCACCGTGATCGCGCCGGCCTTGGCGAGTTTGTCGACGAAGGCATCGGTGGTCGCGGATCGCTTGCCGGCTTGGACATTGACGACGATCGAGCCGGACCTGGCGTCGGTCGACCAGCCGCTCACGGCCGCGGGGACCTGCTTGCCGGCCAGCTTGTCGACGGCCGCCTTGCGTTGGTCGAGCTGGGCGGCGGTGGCCTTGACCTGTTCGGCTTCGGCGCCTGTACGGCGTACGGCGTCGGCCGCTTGTGGAGTGGTCACGCCGACGACGAGCTTCTCCTTGGCGGCGTCGTACCAGACTCCACCGAACGCTGCGCCGGCTGCTTTCTGCGCGGCCGGGACGAGCTTGCTCGCCACGGACTCGGCCTGCAGCCGGTCGCGGACCTGCTGCTCGGTCAGGCCGAAGTCCTTCTGCATCGCGGTCTGCTGTCTCGGCACGGCGAGCTCGGTGGTTGCCATCGCCTGCGTCGGCACAGCCAGGACGGTGGCGACCAGGGCGGTGGTCACGAGGATCTTCATGGTTGGGACTCTCCTCACCTCGGGGCGGTTGGGGTGCGGTGAGAGCGCTCTCGCGACTCAGCGTGCTGGATCGCGCACGAGCCGTCAAGAGGTGGAAGACCTACGTTGTCAGGGCAAGCGCTTACAGGCCGCCGTCACAGGCCGAGATGAGCCAGTACGGCGAGCACGCGACGGTGGCCGGAATCGGTCGGCGGCAGGTCGAGCTTGAGGAACACGTTGCCGACATGCTTGTGCACGGCCCCTTCGCTGATCACCAGCTTCTCGGCGATCGCGACGTTGCCGAGGCCCTCGGCCATCAGCGCGAGTACCTCGCGTTCGCGCGGGGTGAGCCGGTCGAGCGGGTCGTTGCGCTTGACCATCAACTGGCTGACGACCTCGGGGTCGAGCACGGTCCCGCCGGCCGCGACCCGTCGTACGGCCTCGAGGAACTCGTCGACGCGGGAGACGCGATCCTTGAGGAGGTAGCCGATGCCTTCACTGCCGGAGGCGAGCAGTTCGGCGGCGTACACCTCCTCGACGTACTGGGAGAAGACGAGGACCGGGAGCCCCGGCCGTTGGCGGCGGGCCTCGATCGCGGCGCGCAGGCCCTCGTCGGTGAACGTCGGCGGGAGCCGGACGTCGACGACCGCGATCTCGGGCGGATCGGCGTCGATCAGCGCGGCGAACTCCGTCGCGTCACCGGCCACGCCGATCACCTCGAAGCCGGAGTTGCCCAGCAGCAGGCCGAGGCCCTCGGCAAGGATCGGGTTGTCCTCGAGGATCACGACCCGCACGGCAGGATCACCTCGACCGTTGTCGGCCCGCCGATCGGGCTGGTCAGTTCCAGGTGTCCGTCAATCGCTTCCACCCGGTGCATCATGCCGCGCAGCCCGCTGCCCCGGCCGAGCAGGTCCGGCTGGTCGCTCACGCGGGCACCGCCGATGCCGTCGTCGGTGACCGCCAGGTAGAGGTCGGTACCGCGGCGCTCGAGCTGGACCTCGGCCTGGCCGGCCGCCGAGTGCTTGGAGATGTTGGTCAGTGACTCGGCGACGACGAAGTACGCCGCGGCCTCGACCGACGCCGGGACGCTGCCGAGCTCACCGACGCGCAGCTCGACCGGGATGGGACTGCGAGCGGACAGGGCCGACACCGCACCGGCCAGGCCCCGGTCCTGGAGGATCGGCGGGTACATGGTCCGCAGTACGCCGCGCAGCTCGGTCATCGCCTGCTCGGCTCCGTCCCGGGCATCGTCCAGCAGCTTGGCCGCCTTCTCCGGGTCGTCTGTCATCAGCTGCTTGGCCACACCGATCCGCATGGCCAGCGAGACCAGCTGGGCCTGAGTGCCGTCGTGCAGGTCACGCTCGATCCGCCGAAGCTCGGCACCGTGCGAGTCGACCGCGCCGGCCCTGGTGCGGGTCAGCTCCTCGACCCGCTGGGTGAGTGCTGCCGTCTCCAGCTCCGCCTCGCTCGGCGTGAGCAACCGGCGGATGCCGCGGGCATAAGCGTTCGCCGCGGCCGGGGCGACCCAGCCCATGACACCGACGCCGACCAGCGCCTGCGCCGGACCGAGTGTGAGCGCGTCGAGCCAGCTGTCGACCGTGAACCCCATCAGGGTGAACTCCCCCGGCGCCGCCTTCCACAGGAACATCCCCAGCAGCGCGCTCGGCACGGCGAAGACCGCGATGGTCGCGATCAGCAGACCGGCGATCGACAGCACGCCCATCGGCAGGATCCACAGGCTGCGGCGGAACGCGCGGTCGTTCACCAAGGTGGCCACGTCGCCCGGTTTGCGCGGGGTCGCCCGCGGCAGCGCCGCCTCGAACGGCCCGTCGAGGTACCGGGTGGCCTTGTCCCGCTCGCTGTTCGCGAACTCCACCAGACCGGCCGTGATCCCCGGGATCGCCCAGCCCAGCAGGAAGCCGATCGGGGTGGCCGCCAGCGAGAGCATGCCGACCAGGTACCGGGCGTACAGGTAGACGCAGGCGGGCCAGCCGCGGGTCAGGATCTTCGTGAGCATCGTCGTGCCTCCATCGTCGTCAGCACCGATCCTCCGCCGCCGGACCCGTTCTCGTCGGTACAGCAGGCTCTACTCTTCGTCCGGGTACTGACTAGATCATGGCAAAGCCCCCGGCCGTGTTTCCACGACCGGGGGCTTTACGGCTCTCGTGTCAGCAGACAGGCACGCCCGGGAGCTGAGCGGCGGGGTGGTCGATGTAGATGTTCGACATGTACCCGCCCTGGTCGCGCAGCTTGGACCACCAGTTGTTGCTGGTGCCCTCGGCGTTGACCGTGTCGCCCTGCTTCTGGCAGGTCACGAAGACCTGTGTCGGGCCGGGCAGGGTGGTGACGATCGACGCGGTCAGCTTCGCGTCCGAGCGGACCCGGACACCGCTGCCGTACGTGGTGAAGTTGTACGTCGGCGGGTTCGGGTTGCCGCCGTTCACCAGCTGCATGTAATAGGTCCAGTTCCAGTTCGGACCCGGGTCGGTGTGGTCGTTGCCGGGGATCTCGTTGTGGCCCTTGATGTACGACCGGGTCTTCGGGATGCCGCGGCGCTCGGCGATGTTCTTGGTCAGGGTGGCCGAGGCCCGGTACATCGCGTCGGTGAACCACGACGGCTGGTCGACGAAGCCCTCGTGCTCGATGCCGATCGTGTACGGGTTGGCGCTGCGGACGTGGTACGCGGTGTCCTTCTCGGCGACCATCTGGGTGATCTGCCCGTCGCTGGAACGGACCACGTAGTGCGCGCTGACCTGTGACGACGCGTTCTTGAACCAGCTGATCGTTCCGGCGTACGAGCCCTGGGTCACGTGGACCACGATCGTGCTGATCGCGGCGGTGCGGCCGACGCGGTAGTTGGCGCTGTTGGCCGCGTTCCAGATCGCGCCGGGGTAGTCGGCGGCCTGGATCGACGCCGGCGTCCGGGTGCCGAGCGGGGCGACGTTCGCGTACTTGCCGCGGTCCGGCGTCACCTTGACCGGCTGGGTCGAGACGCCTTCGGCGCCGACGCCGAGGCCGATGATCCGGTAGACCTCGTCGGTGTAGAGGCGTGCGGTCGGGCCGTCGGCGGAGTGCGAGTACTGCGCGACAACCTCGTACCACTGACCGATGTCGCGCCGCGCCTGCCCTTGCAGGCCGGCCTTGTCGGCGTACGCGTCGAGGACCGCGGCGGCGCCTTGGACGTTGGCGTCAGTGGCGAGCTTCTCGACCGGGAGCCCGGTGAGCTTCGCCGCCTCGGACATCGTCGGGTTGCTCGGGTTGCTGGCCAGGTGCATCACGCCGTACCCGTTGGCCTGGCTGGGCTGACCGTCGTGACCGTCGAGGTGCGACTCGGCGTACCCGATGCCGACCAGGAGCTCACGCGGTACGTCGTACTGGGCGGCGGCGGTCTTGAAGGCTTCGGCCAGGGTCGAGGAAGAGCCGGTCTCGACCGGCGTGGCCGCGTTGCTGGGCAGGGCGCTGAACGCGAGTGCTCCGGCGGCGAGCACCGCGACCAGTCTGGGAACTGTGTGACTCATGGGCGGGAATCCTTCCGAGGGGCGGCGGAGGTTCCCCTCACGGTAGGGCAATATCTTCCGGCCAGACCAGTAGTTGGGTGAACTTTTTCCCGTCACCTGGTGAATTGGTCCCGTCACTCGGAGGATAGTTCAACCCTTGACGGGATGGCCGCGCAGCACGATGAGCCGCGGCGCGTCGAGGACGCGCGGATCCAGGCGCGGGTCCTCGTCGTACACGACCAGGTCGGCGGGAGCGCCCGGCGTCAGATCCCCCGGTACGCCGAGCCATTCGCGCGCTGCCCAGGACCCGGCGGCGAGCGCCTGCTCGCCGGTCATCCCGATCTCGGTCAGCGCCCGGATCTCGTCGGCAACCAAGCCGTGCCCGAGGACGCCGCCCGCATCGGTCCCGGCGTACACCGGGACACCGGCCTCGACGGCGTTGCGCAGCGTCTCGTGGCGGCGTGCGTACAGGTCGCGCATGTGCGCGGCGTACTGCGGGAACTTCGCCTCGGCCTGATCGGCGTACATCGGGAAGTTCTCGAGCTGGATGATCGTCGGTACGACGGCGACGCCGCGCGCGGCCATGTCGTCGAGCAACTCCGGCCGCAGCCCGGTCGCGTGCTCCAGACAGTCGATGCCGGCGGCAAGGAGATCCGGGAGGGCGTGCTCGCCGAACACGTGCGCGGTGACCCGCGCGCCGAGCTCGTGCGCCCGCGTGATCGCCGCGTCGAGCGCGTCAGCCGGCCAGCACGGCGTCAGATCCCCCGCGTCCCGGTCGATCCAGTCACCAACCAACTTCACCCAGCCGTCCCCGCGGCGGGCCTCCTGCTCGACGTACTCGACCAGCTCGCTGGGCTCGATCTCCCAACCGTAGTTACGGATGTACCGCTTGGAGCGAGCGATGTGCCGCCCCGCCCGAATGATCTTCGGCAGATCCTCCCGCCCGTCGATCCACCGAGTGTCCGCCGCCGAACCGGCATCCCGAACCAGCAGCGCGCCGGCATCCCGATCAGCAAGCGCCTGCTCCAGCTGGGTCTCTTCGTCCACCGCGCCCCGCTGATCAAGCCCAATGTGGCAGTGCGCATCAACCAGCCCCGGCACGATCCAGCCGTCGGTACTCAACGTGCTGACCTCACCGCCCGCCGGCCGCTCAACCACAAGCCCGCCACTGAGATACAGCTCCCGCCGCTCCCCACCCGGCAACACCGTGCCAACCAGCCTGAGCGTCCCCGGTCCGTTCGTCGTCATACAGCCGACCGTAACGGGACCAGCCCCAGGCTGCATCCACACCCCACCCGCCCTCTCACCGGCACGCCCGCTGCATCCACGCCCCCTGCTCACCCCGGCACCCACAAGTCTGCAGGCCTGCAACCAGCCCCTCGAACCAAGACCTCCCGCGAACCAGCAACTCGCGCGCCCGCAGGCTCAAGGGCTCCGTCCTCGCTTGTTCCCGGCCGGTGCGGCATCAGCCATCGCCGACGATGTCGGCCGCAGGGCCGCAGGGCCGCACTCGAGGCGACTCGACCCTGGCACCAGCAAGTCCGGCCCGCTGGAGACCACCCGCACTCGAGGGCCCGCCGCTCACCACGGCACCCACAAGTCTGCAGGCCTGCAACCAGTCCCCCTCGGACCCAAGAGACCCCCAGAAACCAGCAAGTCCGCAGACCTGCAACCAGCCCCTCGAACCAAGGCCTCCCCCGAACCAGCAACTCGCGCGCCCGCACCCGCCGACTCAAGGGCTCCTTCGTCGCTTGTTCCTGGCCGGTGCGGCATCAGCCATCGCCGACGTTGTCGGCCGCATGACCGCCGGGCTGTAGTGCCGCACTCGGGGGGACTCGGCCTGGGCACCAGCAAGCCCGGCCCGCTGGAGACCACCCGAAACACTCGAGGCCCACCGCTCACCACGGCACCCACAAGTCTGCAGGCCTGCAACCAGTCCCCCTCGGACCAAGAGCTCGCCCCCAGAAACCAGCAAGTCCGCGCGACTCCCAAGGAGTCGCGCGGACTTGGTGCTCACCGCAGCATGCTGCGGCGGGAGGTGTTACCCGTGGGACCCGCTGCCCTGCGTGCAGGGGGTCGGGTTGCCCTCGGTGGCGCACGGCGATCCGGTCGGGGTGTCCGTCGGGGTCGGGGTGGGCGTCGGAGTCGGGGTCGGCGTCGGTGTGGGGGTCGGCGTCGGGGTCGGGGTGTCTTCGGTCGGGGTCGGCGTCGGCTTGTCCGTCGTCGGCGGCTTGGTCGGCCGGGTCGTCGGCTTGTCCGTCGGCGGCGGCGTCGGGTCGACGTGCTGCGGGATCGTCGTCTCGATCGGTGTCGTCGGCTTCGGCGTCGGCGTCGTCTTGGTGTCGTCCGGCACGTCCGGGACGTCGCGCGGGTCGACCTTGCGTTCGGCGTTGCCGAGCGGCTTGGCGGCCGACAGGTTGCCCTTCGCGTTCGGGATCAGTACGGCGCTCTTGCTGTAGACGCGCATCCAGCGCAGTACGGTCGCGACGAAGTCCTTGGAGTGCTGGTACCGCAGCAGGGCCGCGACCAGGTCGCGCGGGCGCTTCAGGTCGTCGCCCTCGGAGCACAGGTAGACCGCGACCGTGGTGACCGCGTCGTACACGTTGTTCGGGTTGCGGAAGCTGTCACCGTTGCCGTCGGCGCCGAACTCGCTCCAGACGCCCGGGACGATCTGCATCGGGCCGACCGCGCGGTCCCAGACCCGGTCGGCGTCGTACCGGCCGCGGTCGGTGTCGGGGATCTTGCCCAGCCCGGCCCGGCCGTTGAGCACCGGGCCCAGCAGCTTGCCGCGGGTGGTGCCGGCCACGTCGACCCGGCCACCGGAGGCGTGGTTCGACTCGACCTTGCCGATGCCGGCCAGCAGGGGCCAGGTGAGGCCGCAGTTCGGCCGGACCACGGCGAGATTCGCGGTGGCGCGGCGGTAGGCGGGGAAGACCCCGCGGGGGATGCCGTTCACGGCGTTCGGCCGGCCGGGACGGACGACCGAGCGGCCGTCGGTGGCCCCTTGGACGGGGACGTCGGCACGGGCGGGCTTGTCCGATCCGATCCGGCCGTCCACTCCGGGACGCTGCGGAACGATCATCGTCAGTTCGTCGAATTCACCGCTGTTCAGTCCGGCTCCAGGCGATGGGGCGACCGGGCTGTCCGCCGCGAGCTGGCCGGAGGCACCGGCTCCGCCCGAGGCGACTGTCACGATGGCCCCCACCAGGAGGGGGGCCGTGCACAGTGAAGCGATGATGATTTTGACCCGACGGTTTCCACTACGGGTTAGGCGCATAGACCCCTCAACGATCGATGCGCCAGAAAGTTATCGAGATCTGACGGAAAGTTAACGTAGCCGGCGGCCCGTCGCGAAACAGGGCGCTCGGCACACGGTGTAAGCCGCTCAGAGGCTGGGGTCGATCGGTGTTCCGCGTACCGTACCGGGTTGCCCACGGCCCGTGACCACCGGGGTACCCCGACCAATGGGGCTCACGGCCCCGATTTTGGCGCCCGGCCGACCTGATCACCGTCCGCGGGCGCGACCTGCTTTCAGGGCCGAAGGCCCCGAATCAGTTGGCCGGGGGCTTCGGGGCATCGTCGGAGGTGGAGTTGTTCGCCGAGCCGTCGGTCGACTGCCCGGCCGGCGTGCAGCTCGGCTCGGTGCTCGGCGTGCTCGTCGGCGTCACGGTGGCAGTCGGCGTCTCGCCCGGAGCGCAGGCTGTCGGCTCACCGGTCGGAGTCGGCGTCGTCGACGGCGACTCGGTCGGCGTCACCGTCGGGCTCTCGCTCGGCGTGGTCGTCGGCGTGTCCTCGGTGTTCGTGGGCGTCGTCGTCGGCGTCGGGGTGGTCGTCGGAGGCGGCGTCAGCGTGGGCGGCGTCGGCTTCGTCGGCGGCTTCGGCGTGTTCGTCCACGGCGGCAGCGAGGTCGGCGGCTTGGTGGGCAGCGAGCTCGGCGTCTTCGTCGGGGACGGCGTCAGCGTCGGCGACTTGGTCGGCTGGGCAGGCTTGGTCGTGGCCGGCTGCGTCGTACTGGCGGTGGCCGTCGGCTTCGGCGTGGTGTCGTCGTCGCCCGGGACCTTCGTCGGGTCGTCGTCCTTCTGCACGTTGCCGTCGTCGCCCGGCGGGTCGATCACGCCGTCGTCGTTCGGGGTGGTGATGGTCGAGTTGCTGTACGACTTCATCCAGCGCAGCACCGTGGACACGTAGTCCATCGAGTGGTTGTACCGCAGTACGGCCTCGACCAGACCCTGCGGCGTGCTCAGGTTGGCGTTCGCCGAGCACAGGTAGTCGGCCGCGGCACGCGAGGCGTCGAAGACGTTGTGCGGGTCCTTCACGCCGTCGCCGTTGCCGTCAGCCCCGAAACCCTTCCAGGTCCCCGGGATGAACTGCATCGGGCCGACCGCTCGGTCCCACTGCGCGTTCCCGTCGTACTGGCCGCCGTCGGTGTCGGCGATCGCCGCCATCCCGGGACCGCCGTCGAGCACCGGCCCGAGAATCTGCCCGCGGGTCTTACCGGCCGCGTCGACGCGCCCACCGCTCGCGTGCGCCGACTCGACCTTGCCGATGCCGGCCAGCAGCGGCCACGTGATGTGGCAGCCCGGCTTCGCGACGGCGAGGTCGTTCGCGGCCTTCTGGTACGCCGCCAGCACGGTCCCCGGGATGCCCGAGACCGATCCGGTCGGGCCGATCACCGGCTGCTGCTTGCTGTCGGTCGCGCCGGTGACGGGAACCTCGATCGTCGAGCGCTTCTCCGACGGGATGCTGCCGTCCGCGCCGGGCTGACTCGGGACGTCGTCGAGCAGGTCGTCGAAGACCGAGTCCTGGCGCGGCTGGCTGAGCGCGTGCGCGTCGACCACGAAGGTGTTCGACGGGACGCCGCCGGCGACGAACACGGCGACCATCGCGGCCGGTGGGGCCAGGCAGATCCACGTCGCGGTCAACTTGCCCCGCCACGTGTCGAGATCCCTGAACTGCCGCCTCATCCGAACCCGTCTCCTCGACGTATTCCGCAGTACACCCGTCCTCGGGGCGCAGGCACGATCTTAACCGGTGACCGGTCAAGGACAACCGGTCACGGTGAGTCCCCGGTCACGGACAACCGGTCTCAAGCGCCTGCACGGCGTACGACGTACTGCTCCCCCGCGGGATGAGAACCCCGCAGGTTCACCGTACGTCACCACCGGGCGGGGTGGCATCCTCCAACTGGACGAATATTCGTCACTACTTGTTCTTGTCGTCGCCGTCCAGCAGGTTCTTGAACGCGTCCGGGAGCTCGAAGTTGCTGTTCCCGAGCTGGCCGCCGAACGCCGCCGGCAGCTCACCCGGCGCCGGCTCGGCGGGCTGACCCGGGCCCTTGGCGCGCTTGGCCGGGTTGCCCGAGCCGCGCTTCGGCTTGGCCTTCTTCGCCTGCTGCTTGCCCTTCTTGCCGCCGCCGCCCATGCCAGGCATGCCCGGCATCCCGGGCATTCCCGGCATGCCCTTGCCGCTGGCCATCGCGGACATCATCTTGCGGGCCTCGAAGAACCGCTCGACCAGGCCGCTGACGGTGGCCACCTCGGTGCCCGAACCCTTCGCGATCCGGGCCCGGCGGGAGCCGTTGATGATGTGCGGGTCGTTGCGCTCGGCCGGCGTCATCGAGTGGATGACGGCCTCGATGCGGTCGATCTCGCGCTCGTCGAAGTTCTCCAGCTGGTCCTTGAACTGGGCCGCGCCCGGCAGCATCCCGAAGATCTTGGTCAGCGGGCCCATCTTGCGCACCGACTGCATCTGGGCGAGGAAGTCGTCCAGGGTGAACTCCTTGCCACCCTTCTTCTGCAGCTTGGCCGCGGTCTTGGCGGCCTCGCCGGCGTCGAAGGTCCGCTCGGCCTGCTCGATCAGGCTCATCACGTCGCCCATGCCGAGGATGCGCGACGCCATCCGGTCGGGGTGGAAGACGTCGAAGTCCTCGAGCTTCTCGCCGTTGGACGCGAACATCACCTGACGGCCGGTGACCTGCGCGATCGACAGCGCGGCACCACCGCGGGCGTCGCCGTCCAGCTTGGACAGTACGACGCCGTCGAAGCCGACGCCGTCCAGGAAGGCCTGCGCGGTGACGACCGCGTCCTGACCGATCATCGCGTCGACGACGAACAGGATCTCGTCCGGCGTGACCGCGTCGCGGATGTCGGCGGCCTGCTGCATCAGCTCGGCGTCGACACCCAGGCGACCGGCGGTGTCGACGATCACGACGCTGTACTGCTTGGTGCGCGCCTCGTCCATCGCCTGCTTGGCGACCTGGACCGGGTCACCGACGCCGTTGCCCGGCTCCGGGGCGAACACCGGTACGCCGGCGCGATCGCCGACCACCTGCAGCTGGGTCACCGCGTTCGGGCGCTGCAGGTCGGCCGCGACCAGCATCGGGGTCTGGTGCTTGACCTCCTTGAGCCACTTGGCGAGCTTGCCCGCCAGGGTGGTCTTACCGGCACCCTGCAGACCCGCCAGCATGATCACCGTCGGCGGCCGCTTGGCCATCCGCAGCTCACGCGTCTCGCCACCGAGGATCTTGACCAGTTCCTCGTTGACGATCTTGATCACCTGCTGCGCCGGGTTCAGCCCCCCACGCACCTCGGCCCCACCGGCCCGCTCCTTGACCGCGGCGATGAACTCCTTCACCACCGGCAGGGCGACATCGGCCTCCAGCAACGCGATCCGGATCTCCCGGGCGGTCGCGTCGATGTCGGCGTCGGTCAGCTTGCCCTTGCCCCGCAAGTTCTTGAACGCACCAGAAAGCCGATCGGAAAGCGTGTCGAACACAGCAAAGTCCGTTTCTTCAGTCCAACCCAGACAACTCGACGAGTCTACCGGCCACCCCCACCCACCCGAACCTGTGGATAACTCCCCCGCGGTTCGGGCCGGCCCGGATACCGTTGCCCGCAGGTCGGCAGTCGTCGCGGGGAGAGATCGTGCCAGTGGACATCGAGCAGTTCACCACCGCCGTGTCGCGGGCTCGCGACCGCATTCGCGACCAGGCGAGTGACGTCGCGGCCGAACAGGCCGAGCTGCGTGCGCTAGTCCCAGCGGACTCGACCGAGGACGAGAAGCGCTGGACGACAGAGCTGATCTCCGGGCTGGCCGTGACCCCGCCGACGCCTCCTGCGCGGAGTGCGCTGTACGCCGAAGCCGGCCGGATCCACGCCGAAGCCTTCCGGACCGACGGCACCACCGAGCAACAGATCGCAGCGCTCAAGGAGGCACGTCGCAGAATCTTCGAGCTCGCGAACGAGGCCGACGACGAGGACGAGGCGGCCGAGATCCGCGCGATGACCAGGGCCCTGGACCACACCGAGGATCACCTCGTCGACCCGCCGTGGGCATCGGAGCAACGCACCGGACAGGCCGACTGAGTCGTGCCCGTCGGCGACCGTCTCGTCCCTCGCGACTCCGCCGTACACCGAGAGTTCACCCGCCTCTACCAGGTCGGTCGTTCGTTGCGGGCGACTCCGATCGACCGCTGGAACGGCGACCTGTACGCGACGTACGAGTCGCCGGACGAGGACCCGCGGTGGGGCAGGTTCGATCCGAAGACCGGCGCCCTGCACATGTCGGCGGACCTTGTACTACGCCACCTGACCGGCTCACCAGCCGAAACCGGCCGCCAGAGCCAGGCGCAGGCCCTCGCCACCCTCCTGCACGAGTCAACCCACACGGGCATGCTGACCGACGCACCGGACGAACCCAACGCCATCCGCGACGCCCGTTCTCTCGGCGTCATGGAAGGTGTAGCCGAGTACCGAGCCGTCATGGACTTCGACAACTTCGTCCCCGTCGCGGGCTACGGCGGGCTCGTCCTCGCCCAGCCGCAGTATCCCGGCCCCTTCGCGGCCATGAGCGATCTGGTCGCCCAGGTGACAGGTCCCAGCAAGGACCGCCAGACCCTCCTGAAGGAACTCGCCCGCGGTCCAGGAGCCATGCACTTCGCCCAACTGGCCGACAGCGTCGTCCGCAACAGACTCGCCGACGTCCTGCCGAACCACCCAGCAGACCAGCAGGCTGTCAGAGCCGCACTCGTCAGCCGCCTCGCGAACCCCACTCTGGCCAAGCTTGCTGAAACGCCCAGCAACGTCCGGCCTGGCCCTCGCCGGCGAGATCCGCCAACACCTCAACTCCGAAGTCGACAACATCCGCAGCTACTACCGAGACACCGCCCGCGCGCCTTACCCGGCGGACGTACCGAACCCTGCCGCAATCCAGCTGTCACCGACCAATGAGCCACCTTCGGCCGCGGCCGATGGAGAAATGCGTTTCCTCAACGGGCAAGCCCCGGCCTCTAAGGCGACGTCCTTCCGGCCGTGCTTAGGCCAGGGCGCCCGTGGGGCGGGGGCTCCAAGTGCGCCGAAGCTGCAATGCCCCGCCGAGCGGCGCTGGAACTAGACGCGACTGAACGGACGTCGACCTGGCGACCGGCAGCCCCGGCGCTGTGGATAACTCCGACGCCGGTCCGGCGGTTCCCGCTAACTTCTCTTACGACGAGGTCTACCGACGAGGAGCGCCAGTGCCATTCGACATCGCGAAGTTCAACGGTGCGTACATCGATGCGCGATACCGGGTGCGTAAGGACGGCGGGGACGTCGCCGCGGAGCAGGCGCGGCTGCGGGAGTTCATTCCTGCCGACACGAGTGCGCACGACCGGGACTGGGCCGAGCAGTTGGTCGTGTCGCTGGGTGAGCCGCCGGAGCCGCCGAGGCAGTGGAGTGCGCTCTACCACCAGGCCGGCGCAGTGGCGTCGGCGGCGTACCCGACCGAGGGCAGCGCACAGGAGAAAATCGAAGCCATTGAGAAGGCCCGCCGAGAGATCTTCGCGATCGCCGAGCAAGCGCATGAGGACGAGGCTCCGCACATCCGTGCAATGACTCGGTCGCTGGAGCACATCGAGGACGCCCTGCGCAATCCGAACTGGCCGGCGGATCCACCTGCGCAGACCGACTGACCAATGGATTCAGGCGCCCAACTGGTCTCCCGCGACTCGCCGGCGTACCGGGAGTTCGCACGGCTGTACCGCCTGGCGCAGTCCCTGCGACCGACCGGCGTCGACCGCTGGAACGGGGAGCTCTGGGCGACCCAAGGTGATCGGTGGGGCGGCTTCCATCCCGGTACAGGACGGATCACTCTGTCCGGCGACCACGTTCTGCGTCACCTGGTGAACTCGGGAAACACCTCACGGCCGGGCGAACGTGCCCAGGCGCTCGCAACCGTGTTGCACGAGGCCACGCATGCTGGAATGCCGACCGACGCACCGAGCCAGCCCAACGCCGTACGGTCCGAGCACTCCCTCGGCGTCATGGAGGGGCTTGCCGAGATCCGAGCGCTCGAGGACTTCGAGGCCTTTGCACACGTCGCCGGGTACTCCGGCCTGGCGGTGCCGGAGCCGCAGTACCCGGCTGCACATGCGGCCGTCCAAGGCCTCCTGGAGCAGGCCTCCGGACCGCGGAAGACCTGGAACGACCTGATCGACGAGGGCACCCGCGGCCCCGGGGTCATGCACTTCGATCAGTTGGCGGACGGCGTTCTGCGCAACCGGTTGCACGACGTCGTACCGGATCGGGCGGAGCACCGGCTTGCGGTTCGGGCGGCGTTGATCGAGCCGATGATGCATCAGGGCTGGATCCTGCTGAAGGAGTTGGACAGCGCCGAGACCGGGCTCGAGGTGGCGAGGAACATCCGCTCCAGGCTCGACGCGAAGGTCGATGAGATTCAGCGGCACTACCGGGCGACGCCGGGGCAGGTGTTTCCGGCGGAGGGGGCGAACGCCGAGGTCGTGCGACTTGCTGAGGGGCAGCGGCTGGCCGCGTTGCCGCCGCCCGATGCGAGCAGTCGGGTAGTAGGGCCGAAGCCGGGTGGTGGTCCGGAGCTGAGGGGCACTGGGCCGCAGCCGCCGGGCACCGGCGTGGAGGCGCAGGGAACTGGTGGCGTACGTGAGGCGCAGGGAACTGGTGGCGTACGTGAGGCGCAGGGAACTGGTGGTGGATCTGAGGTGCATCGGGCTGGTCGCGGGCCGAGGGGGCAGGAGGCCGGTGGCGAGGTGGCGCCGGGGGCCGGTGGTCGGATGACGCAAGGGGCCGGCGGTGGCGGGAAGGGGCGCAGTGTCGGTGGTGGGGAGGTGATGCGGTTTCTGGATGGGCAGGCTCCGGCGGCGGGGGCTACCGGGAAGCGGCCTCGGTTGGGGATGGGTGAGCGGGGAGCGGGGCAGGGGCGCGGTGGGCAGCGGGAGGTTGAGGGGCCGGAGCGTTGACAGGGTAGAGGTGACAGCCGAGGATTAACCGCTATTGGGAATCCTAGTGGTTAGGGAGTGTCTGGGGTGGCTGAGCGGCGGCGGGTTGTGGTGGATGGGCCTTCGAACTTGGGGTTGCGGCCGCCCAAGGACGGGACTGTGCCGGGGTGTTACAAGCTGGCGGGGGCCTTGCGGGATCTGGGGTTCTTGGGGCGGATCGGGGCTGCGGATGCTGGGTGTGTGACGCCGCCCCGGTACGACCGGGGGGACTGGAAGCCGGGGGACGGGGTGTTCAACGCGGCGGCGATGGCGGAGTACAGCTTGCGGGTGGCTGGGCGGGTGGGGCAGTTGGTTGATGAGGGCAACTTTGTGGTGTTGCTGGGTGGGGAGTGCAGCAACCTGCTCGGGCCGGCGGTGGCGTTGCGGCGGCGGGGGCGGTTCGGGGTGGTTTACCTGGATGGGCACTCGGACTTCAGGACGGTGGAGAACTCGCCGTACGTCGGGGCTGCGGGTGGTGAGGCGCTGGCCTTGGTGACCGGGCGGGGGCAGGGGGATCTGACGGATCTCGAGGGGTTGTCGCCGTACGTGCGGGACGAGGATGCGGCGCTGCTGGGGATTCGGGAGGACGACTCGGACATCGACGAGTTGCGGGAGGTGGGGATTGCTACCTGGAGGGCGGCGGAGATCGACGCGGCGACACCGGGGAAGGTGCTCGAGAAGATGGAGCGGCTTGATGGGTTCTGGGTGCACCTGGATGTGGACATCCTCGACGCCGCGGTGATGCCGGCGGTGGACAGTCCGGATCCGGGAGGGCTTCAGCATGATCAGCTGCGAGAGTTGCTGCGGCCGCTGCTGGCGTCGGAGAAGTGCGTGGGGATCGATGTGGGGATCTTCGATCCGGATCTGGACCCTGATGGGAAGTATGCGGTCGAGCTGACGGACACGCTTGTCGCCGCCCTCACGTAGAAGGTGGCCCCACCCGGGGAGCCGTGCGCGAGTGGGGCCGACAGTGGTGAGCCGAGAACTCGCTACAGGCGACCAGACCAAGACTTCTCGATCGGTACGCCGACCTCATTCCCAGACCGCGGGCAGTCCGTGCGGGGCCGCGTGGCCGAGAACACGCCGTACGCCGCCGGGCCAGGTCTGGAGCGCGATCAGGAACTCGTACGGCGCGTCCGGCGTCCTGCGCATCGGCTCGAGGGACAGGCGGGCGAGTGGAGCCGTCGGGGTCGCCCGCTCCCCCAGGCCGGCGATCGCCGCGTCGGCGACGATTCGGTCGTCGGCGGTCAGGTACTGCCACATGACCGAGTGCCAGACGACGGTGACGTGACCCTCGGACAGCTCGAGGTTGCGGAGGGTCGAGACGGCGTCCTCGCGGTGGACGTCGGCCGGCACCTGCCGGGCGACCTCCAGCGCGCCGCGCAGGCGCTCGAGGCGGGAGAGCATGTCCGGCCAGACGTACGACGTGAGCGTGAGCGCGCCGTCGTGCGTGAGCGGGTTGACCGGGTTGATGTCGCTGCCGATGCGTTCGGCGATGCGCAGGTCAGGTGCCGGGATCATCGGGCGGCCGGACCAGGCGTCGGTGAAGACGACCGGGCTGTCGGGGGCACCGAAGACGAGGGTTTCAGTTGGAGCCGGCTCGCCGGAGGGATCGCTTGGGGTGGTGCCGACTTGGGAGGTGGTGAGGTCCGCAGCCGTAGCAGTCGGCGCAGCCACCTCGTACCGAAAGCAGTCCGCGCGCAAGTTCAGCCCACCGCTCGCCCCGATCTCGAACAGCCGGACCGGCAGCGGCACCACCTCGTGCAGCCGCAGCAGCCCGCCGTACAGCGCAGTAGACCGGCCGACCTCGTTGGTCTGCGGCGGCTGGTCCAGCAGGCTCCGCAGCTCGGCACCGCGCGACTGCAGGACCTGCTCGAACGCCTCCCACCCCAGCACCGGGTCCCACTCGCCACCAACGCTCGGGTAGAAGACAGCCAGCTCCGGCGCTTCACCCGCAAGCACCAGCCGGTGCACCGAGCCCAGCAACCGCAGCGCGAGCGCCGACGGGCCCGGGTCCTGCTCGTGACCGGCCAGGACCCGGGTGGTGACTCCGCCGAGCTCGTAGTCGTCCACGAGCCGGCGGAGCAGGTCGGCGTACAGCGGTGAGCCCAGCTCTTCACACGCGGTCGCCTGCAACTGAAAGGCCTCTACGACATCCACAGGCAAGACACTAAGAGGTCAAGCGATCCAGCACCGTCTTGGCCGTCACCCGCGCGTCCTCGTCCTCCAGCGGCGAGCCGTGCGAGTCCGTCAGGTAGAACACGTCGACACACTCCGCACCGAGCGTCCCGACATGCGCGGACCGGATGTCCGCGCCCGTGGCAGCGATCGCGGCGGTCACGTCGTACAGCAGCCCCGGCCGGTCGTGCGCCCGCACCTGCAGCACAGTCGCCGTCTCAGAGGCCCCAGGCAACAAGTCGACGCGCGCAGCCGGGCCCTTCCGCGCAGAAGAGTCCCGCGCGGCCAACCGTCGTACGAGGTCGCTGTTGTCCCGCAGGGCCACCGCAAGCCGGTCCCGCAGGCGCACCGGATCAGGCGGCGATCCAGCAACCGTCCACGACGAGATGCCGAGTCCGTCAACCGAGGTGATCACCGCAGACCGCACAGCAAGCCGCTCGACAGCCAGTACGGCGGCCACCGTCGACAGCGTCCCCACCTGGTCCGGCACAGCCACGTTGACCCGCAGGTCCCCGTGGTGCTCCGACACCGTCACGCCCAGCCGACCCACACCGACCACCTGGTGCAGCTCCGGCGTCGGCAGCGGCGGAGCCTCGTTCCACAACCCAGCACCGCCCCCGGACAGCTCACCGCGCACCCGCCGGGCCAGCTCCCCCACCAGCCGTAGCCGCCAAGGCGACGAAGCCGCAGGCCCAGCAGCCCGGGCATCGGCGTACGTGAGCGCCTCCAGCAGGTCCAGCGTCTCCGTGTCGCCGACGATCCCCGCCACGAGGTCCACCGTCATCGGGTCGTCCAGGTCCCGCCGCGTCGCCACCTGCGCGAGCATCAGGTGCTGGCGGACCAGCAGCGTGATCGTGTCGGAGTCCGCTTCGCTGAAGCCCAGCCGGCGAGCAACAACCGCAGCAATAGCAGCACCCGTCACGCTGTGATCGCCCTCGGTCGCCTTGCCCAGGTCGTGGATCAGCGCGGCGACCAGCAGCAGGTCCGGACGCCGTACGTCGCGCACCATCGAGGACGCTTCGACACAGGTCTCCAGCAGGTGCCGGTCGACCGTGTAGCGGTGAATGGCCGACTGCGGCGGCCGAAAGCGCACGCTGTCCCACTCCGGCAGCACCCGCGAGATGTAGCCGGTCTGGTCGAGCGTCTCCCAGACCTCCAGCAGTCCCGGCCCAGCACCGAGCAGTGCGCAGAACAGCCGCCGGGCCTCCCCCGGCCAAGGCTCCGGCAGCTCAGCAGCAGTCGCCGTCAGCCGTGCAGCGACTGAAGGCGACAGCACCAGCTCCCTGTCCGCAGCAACGGCAGCAGCCCGCAGACCCAGCGCCGCGTCCCGCTCCGGCCGGGCGTCCGGCATCAGCACGACCTCACCCTCGTGCTGCCCGACCCCCTCGTCCAGCGCGAGCAGCAAAGGCCCACCGGTACGACGACGCCGCGAGCGAGGCGGCCTGGCCACCAGGCTCTCGATCCGTCGCCAGGACACGTCGCACACGTGCGCCAGCGTCCGCCCGGTCGAGTAGACGTGCCGCAGCAAGGCGTCGCGGTCCGGAAGCCCAAGCCCAGCAGCAACTTCGCCGGTCACGTCAGCAACCAACCGATCGGTGGCACGACCGGCAACGGCATGCAGCTCGTCCCGAACGTCGAGCAGGTCCAGCCGCGCGCGCTCCAGCACCGGATGCGGTACGTCGACCAGCCACGAGGCCACCAACGCACGCAGCACCACGGCGTCCCGCAGCCCGCCGTACGCCTCCTTCAGGTCCGGCTCGGCCAGGTGCGCGAGCTCCCCGACCGTCGAGGCCCGGTCCCGGCAGGCCTGAGCCAGTGCAGGCAGCCGGGCCTTAGCCGTACGACGCCAGTCAGCCATCAGCACCGACCGCAGCTGCAGCGTGAGATGTGAGTCCCCCGCAACGTGCCGCGCGTCCAGCAGCCCCAGCGCAACCCGTACGTCGTCAGCAGCGGCCTGACGTGCCTCCGCCAAGGTCCGCACACTGTGGTCCAGCCGGGTCCGCGAGTCCCACAGCGGGTACCAGATCTGTGCGGCGAGCTCGTCCACCCGTGGGTACCCCTCGGCGTGCACGAGCATCACGTCGAGATCGCTGTACGGCGAAAGCTCCTCCCGCCCGTAGCCGCCGACGGCGACCAGCGCGACGCCCTCGGTGGGTACACCGAGGGCGTCACAGGCTTTCGAGAGGAGCAGGTACAGCAGCGCGTCGGCCTCCTCGGCCCGCGCGCGCCGCTGTGCTGCCCGGTCGATCATCTAGAGGGCGTCTCCGTCGGTCTCGCCGGTGCGGACCCGGACGATCGTCTCGACCGGGGTCACCCAGACCTTGCCGTCGCCGATCTTGCCGGTCTGCGCGGCCTTCACGATCACGTCCAGCACGTCGGCGGCGTCGCCCTCCTCGACGACCACCTCGAGCCGGACCTTCGGGACCAGGTCCACCTCGTACTCCGCGCCGCGGTAGACCTCGGTGTGGCCCTTCTGCCGGCCGTAGCCGCTGGCCTCGGTCACCGTCATGCCGGTCACCCCGAAGGTCTCCAGCGCGGTCCGGACGTCCTCGAGCTTGTGCGGCTTGACCACCGCGGTGATCAGCTTCATGCGTTCGCACCTTCCTTCTCAGCAGAGTCCTTCTTCTCCGGAGCATCGTCCTGGACGGCCGGGGCCGGAGTCCGGACCACCGTCGCCGGGCCGCGCAGACCGGAGCCCGCCGCCAGGAAGTCGTACGCCGACTCGGCGTGCTCGAGCTGGTCGATGCCGGTGACCTCGTCGTCCTCCTTGATCCGGAAGCCGATCGTCAGGTCGATCACCTTGGCCAGGATGAAGGCGACCACGAAGGAGTAGACCCCGACGATCAGGTTCGCCAGCGCCTGCCGGCCGAGCTGCCCCGCACCGCCACCGTAGAACAGGCCGTCCACCGCGGACGGAGCGGCCGCCGTACCGAGGAAGCCGATCGCCAGCGAGCCGACCAGACCGCCGACCAGGTGCACGCCGACGACGTCGAGCGAGTCGTCGAAGCCCAGCTTGTACTTCAGCGAGACCGCGAAGGCGCAGATGCCACCGGCAACGACACCGAGGATCAGCGAGCCGACCGGGGTGAGCGCGCCACAGGCCGGGGTGATCGCGACCAGACCGGCGACCGCGCCGGAGGCCATGCCCAGCGTGGTGGCCTTGCCGTGCCGGATCCGCTCCACGATCAGCCAGCCGATCACGGCGGCCGCGGTGGCGCACTGGGTGTTCACGAAGGTGACGGCGGCCGTCGTACCGGCGGTCAGGGCGGAGCCGGCGTTGAAGCCGAACCAGCCGAACCACAGCAGACCGGCGCCGAGCACGACCAGCGGCAGGCTGTGCGGCCGCATCGGGTCCTTGCGCCAGCCGACCCGCTTGCCCAGCACGATCGCCAGGGCCAGCGCGGCCGCACCGGCGTTCACGTGCACCGCCGTACCGCCGGCGAAGTCGATCGCCTTGATACCGGTCCCGATGAACCCTCCGCCGCCCTCGCCGTCGAGGTACCAGACCGAGTGCGCGACCGGGAAGTAGACCAGCGAGGTCCACAGCGCCACGAACACGATCCAGCCCCGGAACGACGCCCGGTCGGCGATCGCGCCCGAGATCAGCGCGGGGGTGATGATCGCGAACATCAGCTGGAAGCCGACGTAGGCGAGCGTCGGGATGGTGCCGCTGACCGCGTCGGGCGCGATCAGTCCCTTCAGGCCGGCGACCGAGAAGTTGCCGATCACCCCACCGTTGTCACCACCGAACGTGAGCGAGTAGCCGACGACCACCCACAGCACGGTGACGACCCCGATGGTGATGGCACTCATCATCATCATGTTCAGCACGCTCTTGACGCGCACCATGCCGCCGTAGAAGAAAGCCAGGCCCGGTGTCATCAAGAACACCAGGGCGGCACTGACCAAGACCCAGGCGGTATCGCCGGCGTTGATCTCCATCAACGTCATCCCTTCCATCGATCTGGGGGTGGCCCGCGTCCTCATCGAGGAGTTCTCCACAACGCCGGGAAGCCCACGCGTGGCCACACGGCAAACGGTGTCGGCGCGCCGTTTCAGCCGATCGGTCCGGATGTTTCAGGCATGTGACAAAGCGGTCGGTCAGGTGACATCCAGGTGACATCGCTTCATGTGTGGCACTCTGGCCTCACCACACGGGCCGCAGCCGCGCCACTGCGACCGTCCGAGCTGGGGACACGACCGATGGGAACCAACAGCGGGGAAAAACCACGCCGGGGCCGGCCACGGGACCCGGACGCCGAGCCGAGGATTCGGCGGTACGCCGTCCAGCTGCTGCTGGAGCGCGGCTTCGACGGCATGACCGTCGACGACGTCGCCGAGGCGGCGGGGGTCGGCAAAGCGACCATCTACCGGCGCTGGGCCAGCAAGGAACAGCTGGCCAACGACGCGCTGGCCGACATGTTCGACATCGAGATCCCGGACGCGGACACCGGTTCGATCGCTGGCGACCTGCGCCAGGTCTACCGCGACGCGCTGATGTTCGTGAACACTCCCGAGGGAGTGGCACTGGTCCGGCTCGCCGTCACCGAGATGAACCGCGACGACCAGTTCGCGGTGTTCTACCAGGCGTTCCTGCAGCGCCGGATCGACCAGGCCGAGGCGACCTTGAAGCGGGCCCGCGCCCGCGGCGAGCGCGTCCGGGACAACGCCGACCCGGTGCTGATGGTGCAGTGGCTCGCCGGGGTCCTGATCATCCGCGCGATGACCGGAGAGGCGATGCCGCGCGTCGAGGACGCCGACCACCTGGTGCAGATGACGCTGCGCTGCATCGTCGAGTAGCCGGTACGACAGCCCGCCGTTCTCCCTTGCAGGGCAGGGCGACGGGTCAGTCGCGCAGTCCGGGGCCCACGGCAACGGTTGGGACCTTCAGCTCGGCCACCCGCCGTACCTGGCCGGTCTCCAGGCTCCACGCCAGCATCCAGTTGGTCACCCGGACCAGCACGGTGTCGCTGTCGTACCAGCCGAGTACGGCGCAGCAGCCGCGCTCCCGGACCGCGTCCGGCGTCGGTGCCCCCGTCGCCGGCGGTTTGGCCGGCGGGGTCTCCCCCAGCACCATCAGCCGGCTCGGCTGGTTGTCCACCGCCGAGATGGCGGCGACCACTTGCGGGCGCGAGGCAACCGTCGGCACCTGCGGCAGCTGGTCCGCCACGAACACCCGGGCCGCCGTGTTGCCGCTGGTGAAGGTCTGCCCGGCCCATCGCTGCACGGGCAGCTGCACCGGGCTGTCGGCCGTCCAGCCCCGCCGCGCGTACCGCATCAGGACGACCTGGGTAGTCACCCCGTCCAGCCGGTACGGCGCGGTGCCGGCGTCCGGGTCCACGCTCGGCTGGACCGTGACGACCTCCTGGTCGGTGATCGACACCCGGTAGGTGGTGTGCGACCCGCTCACCAGCAGCCGTTCGCTGTCCCCGAGCCAGGACACGCTGCGGATGTCCTGGGCGGGCAGCGCGATCCGCCGGGCGGTCGCACGGGCCGAGTCGAGCACCACGACAGCACCCGGTTGAGGGAAGGCCGCCAACCGGCCACTGGGAGCGACCGCACCGGTACTGAGAGGTGCGCCTGTGGCTATCGGGACCAGATCGATGGCCGCCTCCGACCAGTGCGCCGTACTCGCCAGCAGCAGCGGCCGGAACGTGTCGCCGTTGCGCGAGAGCACCACCGCGGCGATCTGATCGACCGGCTCCTCGGCGAGCGGCGCCGGGTTGTCTGGGTAGTCCAATTCGCCACCCATCGGCGTGGCCAGCCGGTTGAGCCAGGCCTCGCTGCCGGCCTGCGGCGCGATCCAGAAGTCCATGCCGGCGATCTGGCCGGCCGGCGGCACGTACCCCGGCGGATGAGTCGGTACGTCGTCCGGCGGCTTCAGACCGAACGACGGCCCCTTGACCGCCACCAGCGCACCGGCCACAGCCACCACCAGTACGACGACGATGGCCGCGATCACCTGGCCGCGACGCCGCCTGCGCCGGATCGACAGCCCGCCGGCCCAGGCCGCGTCGGCCAGGTCCGGCTCGGGCAGACCGCCGATCGCCTGCTCCAGCAGGGGTCTGACGTCCTCGCGCCTCATCGCCGCTCCGCCGGGTTGCGCCAGTCGCCCAGTCCCAGCCCGCTACGGAACCGGCTGAGCGCCGTCTGGCCGTGCCCGTGCACCGCCGTCTGCGACAGGCTGAGCAGATCGGCGATCTCGAACTCGGTCAGCTCCTCGAAGTGCAGCAGCACGAACACGGTCCGCTGGACGGGGGTCAGCCCGGCCAGCGCCGTCAGGGTGGTGTCGTCGCTCGGCATCACCTTCACCGGGCGCCAGCGCGACAGCGCCGGTTGGTAGAGCAGCCGCTGGACGAACACGTCCGGGTCGTCCGGCCGTCCCCACACCAGCGCCAGGCGGCTGAAGGCGTGCAGCAACAGCTCTTCAGCCCGCGCCTGGTCGCCGTAGACGAGGGTGGCGGTTCGGAGCCACCGGCCCTGCCGTGCATCGACGTACGAGGCGAAATCGGGGTCGATCGAGTCGCGCATCCACCCTCCCGCTCCTATTCAACTCCTCAACTACCGCGCACGGCCACAGCCAACCGGGTGTCTTCCAGGACCAGATCGCCGTTGATCGCGGCGCCGGCGGAGAATCCGGCGGCCGCGGAGGTGACCACCTGGCTCATCGGGTCGGTCACGTTGCCCGCGACCCACACGCCCGGGACGCTGGTCGTCCCACCCGGTCCTGCCTCGACGGCGGTCCCGATGACGAACCCGCGGACCTCCCGGTCGACCGCCTTGAGTCCCAGCTCGTCCAGGAACTCCGCACGCGCCCGCAGCGTCGTCTGCACGGCCAGAGCCTGCCGCGGGATCACCCTGCCGCCCTCCAGCCGTACGCCGGACAGCTGGTCGTCGGTGACCTCCACCTGCTCCACAACCCCTTGCACCACAGAGATCCCGCGTGCGGCCAGCTCCTCCCACTCCTGCTCGGTCGGCTCCGGGCCGGCGTGCAGGAACAGCGTCACGTCGTCGCTCAGCTGGCGGAACATCAGCGCCTGGTGGACAGCCATCGGCCCGGTCGCCAGTACGCCGATGGCCTGGTCGCGCACCTCCCAGCCGTGGCAGAACGGGCAGTGCAGCACGTCCCGCCCGAACCGCTCGGCCAACCCCGGTACGTCGGGCAGCTGGTCGGTCAGACCGGTGGTGACCAGCAGCCGCCGCGACTCGAACGTCTGGCCGTCAGCAGTCTCGACCACGAAGCCCTCAGCCGACGCCCGGGCGGATGTCACCGTGCCGGTGAGCACCTCCCCGCCGTACCCGATCACCTCCTGACGGCCCAGCGCGGTGAGCTCCAGCGGCGGTACGCCGTCGCGGGTCAGGTAGTTGTGCACCCCGTCGGCGGGGGCGTTGCGCGGGTCGCCCTGGTCGATCACCAGCACCGACCGGCGCGACCGCACCAGCGGCAGCGCTCCACTCAGTCCGGCCACTCCGCCGCCGATCACGATCACGTCGTACATGTCGATCTCCTCGTCCAGGTCTGATCACAGCATCCGCAGCGTTCTCGAAACTGACAAAGATCTTTGCCAAGATGGCAACATGAGCGAATTCGACGACGTGCTCGAAGCGGTCGGTCCCCGGCTGCGCAGGCTGCGCCAGGAGCGCGGGACCACGCTGACCGATCTCGCGACCTCCACCGGGATCTCGATCAGCACCCTGTCCCGGCTGGAGTCCGGACAGCGCCGCCCGACGCTGGAGCTGCTGCTGCCTCTGGCCCGGGCGCACCAGGTCCAGCTGGACGAACTGGTGGACGCTCCGCCGACCGGTGACCCGCGCATCCACGCCAAGCCGATCAAGCGGCACCACGGCGCCATCGTGATCCCGCTGAGCCGCCGGCCCGGTGGGCTCCAGGCCTTCAAGCAGATCGCGCCGCCGGGCTGGCCGGGCGGTGAGGTCAACCAACAGACCCACGAGGGCTACGACTGGGTGTACGTGCTGTCGGGTCAGCTCCGGCTGGTCCTGGACGACAAGGACTTCATCCTCAAGGAGGGTGAGGTCGCCGAATTCGACACCCGCGTCCCGCACTGGTTCGGCAACCCGGGCCCGGAGCCGGTCGAGATGCTCGGCCTGTTCGGCCCGCAGGGAGAGCGACTGCACGTACGCGCCAAGTCACAGTAGGCTGCCGCCGCCAAGCTCGAACGAAAGGACCTGACCTGTGAGCGTCGCGCTCTTCACCCTCGGCGGCACCACCTCCGTGGCCGGCGGTTCGAACCGGTTGACCGGGGCCGAGCTGACCGCGGCGGTGCCGGGCCTGGCCGACCTCGGGTCGGTGCTGGAGGTGCAGGACGTCGAGGCCGTGCCCAGCGGGAACCTCACCCTGGCAACGATGCTGGACGTCGTCGACGCGGCATCGAAGGCCGTCAGCGCCGGTGCGTCAGGAGTCGTGGTCACCCAGGGCACGGACACACTGGAAGAGACCGCGTTCGTGGTGGACCAGGTGTGGCCGCACCCGCACCCGTTCGTGCTGACCGGTGCCATGCGCAACCCCACCCTGGCCGGACCGGACGGCCCGGCCAACCTGCTGGCCGCAGCACGCGTCGCCTGCTCCCCTGCCGCGCGGGACCTCGGTGCACTCGTGGTGTTCAACGACCAGATCCACGCGGCCCGCTGGGTCCGCAAGACGCACAGCACCAGTACGGCGACCTTCGCGTCCCCCAACGCCGGCCCGATCGGCCACGTGGTCGAGGACCAGGTCCGCATCCTCACGAAACCCGCCCGCCAGGACGGCGTACCGGGTCGGCCCGAAGCTGGTGACCTGGACGGCGCCCGCGTGGCGCTCTACACCGTCACCATGGACGACGACGGGCTGCTGCTGGAGGGACTGGCCGACACCCACCAGGGCCTGGTCGTCGCGGGCTACGGCGTCGGGCACGTCCCGTCCGCGCTCGCGCCGGTGCTGGGCGCGCTGGCTGAGCGGATGCCCGTCGTACTGACGTCGCGGACCGGTGGCGGGTCAGTGCTGCGCAGCACGTACAAGGCGGTCGGCTCCGAGTCCGACCTGCTCGGCCGGGGACTCATCGACGGCGGCTTCCTCGATCCCTACAAGGCGCGGGTACTGCTGAGGTTGCTGCTGGCAACCGGTGAGGGCCTGGACGAGATCACTGCGGCGTTCGCGCAGCACCACTGACCGCGGCGGCCTTCAGCGTCAGGTAGTCCCGTTCCGGCAAGCTCGTCGTACGGCGGGCCGCTGCGCGGAAGTGCTCCGCGGCGGCCTCCGTGTCACCCCGCATCTCCTGCAGGTGCCCCCGTACGGCGTCCAACCGGTAGTGCCCGGCCAGCGGCTCGTCCAGCGGCTCCAGCATCGCCAACCCGGCCTCCGGTCCGTCGACCATGGCCGCTGCGATCGCCCGGTTGAGCGTGACCATCGGGTTGCCGGACAGTTGCTCCAGCAGGCCGTACAGCGCGAGCACCTGCGGCCAGTCGGTGTCCTCCGGCTTGTCCACCTCGTCGTGCAGCGCCGCGATCGCCGCCTGCAGCTGGTACTCCCCCAGCGGCGGCCGGCCGAACGCGTCGACCGCCAGCGCCACCCCCTCGGTGATCAGCGCCCTGTCCCACAGCGAGCGGTCCTGCTCGGCCAGCGGGATCAGCTCACCGGACGACCCGGTCCGCGCGTCCCGGCGTGCATCGGTCAGCAGCATCAGGGCGAGCAGTCCGGTCACCTGGCCGTCCTCCGGCAGCAATGCGTGCACCATCCGGGTCAGCCGGATCGCCTCGGCCGCCAGGTCGCTGCGGTGCAGCTCGGGACCGCTGCTGGAGGTGTAGCCCTCGTTGAAGATCAGGTAGAGCACGTGCAGCACGTTGCGGAGCCGTTCGTCGCCCGGCTCGAGCTCGAACGACGCACCCTTGATCTTCTGCTTGGCCCGGCTGATCCGCTGCGCCATCGTCGACTCGGGCACCAGGTAGGCCTGCGCGATCTCGGTGGTGGTCAGACCGCCGACCGCACGCAGGGTGAGAGCGATCGCCGAGGCCGGTGTGAGGTCCGGGTGGCAGCACATGAACAGCAGCCGCAGGGTGTCGTCGGCCTCCTCCACGTCGTCAGCCGGTACGTCGCGCTGCGCGGCCAGCTCCTCCCGGCGCCGCCGGGCCTGCTCCTGCCGGATCTCGTCGATCACCTTCCGGTGCGCGGTCTGGATCAGCCACGCCCGCGGGTTGTCCGGTACGCCGTCACGCGGCCAGGTGCGAGCAGCAGCCAGCAACGCCTCCTGCACCGCGTCCTCGGCCGCGGCGAAGTCCCCGGTCCGCCGGACGACGGCACCGACCACCCTGGGCGTCAGCTCGCGTAACAGGCTCTCCAGCTCCATGCCGGGAACCTACCGTCTAAGGATGCCGCCGGACCCGTTCAGGGCTCGCCGTCTCCAGCGGTACGTCGGCAGCCGGGATGAGCCCGAGGTGCGTGCTCTGCCGGGACAGCGTCGCGTCGAACAGCCACTCGGTCGCCGTACGGATCCTGTTGCCCGGCATCGAGAGCAGGTGGTACCCGCGGGTCACCGCCTTCGCCGGCAGACCGCCGAGCGGGATCTGCAACGGGTTGGCCGCCGCGTCGGTTCCGCCGAGGTCCACCACGAAGCCCAGATCCTTGTGCACGTAGGGCTTGCGCTCACCGGTGCCGAACGACGCCGCGACGTTGTGCGCGGCCCGCCGGCCCTGCCGCTCGGCGTGCTGCGCAGTCATCGGCGTGACCTCACCGGGTCGCGTCAGATCCGGTACGGCGGCAGCGTCACCGCAGGCGAACACGTCCGGGTGGCCCGGCACGTTCAGGTACTCGTCGACGACCAGCCGGCCCTTCTCGGTCTTCAGGCCGAGTCCCTCGACCACCGGGTCCGGCCGGACGCCCACGCACCAGATCAGCGAGTTGGTCGGGACTTCGGTCTGGTCGGTCAGCCGCACGCAGTCGTGCTTGGCCTCCTCGACCGACAGGCCCATCCGGACCTCGACACCGCGCTTGCGGAGCACCTTGTCCGCCGTACGGGACAGGCGCTTGTCCAGCTCGGGCAGCACCCGGTCGGCGATGTCCAGCAGCATCCAGCGCATCTGCTGGTCGCGCAGCCGCGGCCGGCGCTTCTTGAGCAGCTCGGTGAACAGCACGCCGTGCGCTGCGACCTCAGTGCCGGTGTAGCCCGCGCCGACCACGACGAACGTGCAGAGCGCGTCCCTGGCGTCCTGGTCGTCGGTGGCGTCGGCCAGCTCGACCTGCTGGATCAGGTGGTCGCGCAGGAACACGGCCTCCGGGATGCCGCGGAAACCGTGCGCGTGCTCGGCCACGCCAGGGATCGGCAGCAGCTTGTTCACACTGCCGGCGGCGATCACCAGCCGGTCGTAGTGCAGCGCACCGGCGTGGCCGGCCGGGTCCTCGTACGAGACGCTGCGCTCGTCCAGGTCGAGCCCGTCGACCTCACCGAGCACCAGCTGGACCTCCGGCAGCGCGTCCGCCAGCGCCACCGTCAGCCGGCGCGGCTCCAGGATGCCGGTGGCCACCTCAGGCAGCAGCGGGACGTAGAGGAAGTAGTCGGTCGGGTTGACCAGCACGATGTCGGCGCGGCCCCGGCTGACCCGGGACAGCGTCTTGGCAGCGTGGAACCCGGCGAACCCGGCTCCGACGATGACGATCCTCGGTCGGCTCATGCCTCTTGATACCAGATCGGGCGCGGACGCGAACCCCGGGAATGCCGGGCGCAGCAGAACCGTGCGTCAGTCGAGCAGCGCGTCGACGAACTGCTCGGGGTCGAACGGCGCCAGGTCGTCGGCGCCTTCGCCGAGCCCGACCAGCTTCACCGGTACGCCGAGCTCGCGCTGCACCGCGATCACGATGCCGCCCTTGGCCGTCCCGTCCAGCTTGGTCAGCACCAGGCCGGTCACGTTGATCACCTCGGCGAACACCCGGGCCTGGGTCAGCCCGTTCTGCCCGGTGGTGGCGTCGATGACCAGCAGCACCTCGTCGACCTCGGCCGCCTTCTCGATCACCCGCTTGACCTTGCCCAGCTCGTCCATCAGCCCGGTCTTGGTGTGCAGGCGACCGGCCGTGTCGACCAGTACGACGTCGGCCTGCTCCTCGATGCCCTGCTTGACCGCGTCGAACGCGATGCTCGCCGGGTCGCCGCCCTCAGGCCCCCGCACAGTCCGTACGCCGACCCGCTCGCCCCACGTCTGCAGCTGGTCGGCCGCAGCCGCGCGGAACGTGTCAGCGGCACCCAGTACGACGTGCTTGTCCTCGGCCACCAGCACCCGGGCCAGCTTGCCGACCGTGGTGGTCTTGCCGGTGCCGTTCACGCCGACGACCAGGACGACGGCCGGCTGGCTGCCCTCGTGCTCGGTCTTCAGCGACCGGTCCATCGACGGATCGACCAGCGCGATCAGCTCCTCGCGCAGGATCGTGCGGGCCTCCTCGCCGCCGATGCCCTCGACGCGGACCCGAGTGCGCAGCCGCTCGACCAGCTCCTGGGTCGGGGTGACACCGACGTCCGCCGTGATCAGCGTGGTCTCGATGTCCTCCCACGTCTCGTCGTCCAGCTTGTCGCGGGACAGCAGCGCGAGCAGGCCCTTGCCGAGCGAGCCCTGCGACCGGGCCAGCCGGGCACGCAGCCGGACCAGGCGGCCCTGCGCGGACTCCGGCTTCTCCAGCTCCGGCAGCTCGGTGTCCTCGAGCGTGCGCGTGGGGGTGTCCCGCGGCTCCTCGGCGTCCTCACCGACGGTCGGCTCGGCCGTGTCGATCGGGGCGGGCTTCGGCGCGGCCGGCAGCTCACGGGTCCGGCGCCGGGCGACGACCAGCCCGGTCGTTCCGGCGGCGACCAGGACGACGACCACCGCGATGATGGCGATCAGGGCGGCGTCGGCGAGCATCGGGACAAGCTGAGGAGTCAACACGGTTCCCCATCTTGGCAGACACTCATGCCAGATCCACGATCGGTCGCGTTGGGTGAGGCGCCAGTTCCGGGCGGTGTGTGAGCAGTACGACGGTCCGGCGGCCCGCCGCGCGGAACAGGTCGCTCAGCAGACTCCGGGCGGTCTCCTCGTCCAGGTGCTCGGTCGGCTCGTCCAGAACCAGTACGTCGTGGTCGGCCAGCAGCAGCCGGGCGAACGCGAGCCGCTGCCGCTCACCACCGGACAGCCGGGCGCCGTGCTCCCCCACCATCGTGTCGAGGCCCTTCGGCAGGCCGTGCACGAATTCACCGAGCCGGGCCCGGTAGAGCGCGTTCCACAGTTGCAGGTCGCTCGAACCGGGCTTGGCGAGCAGCAGGTTCTCCCGGATGCTCGTGTCGAACACGTAGCTCTCCTGGGTCAGGAGCCCGACTCTCGACCTCACCTGGTCGCCGTCGAGCCGCCGTACGTCGGAACCGTCCAGCAGGACCTCACCGGCGCGCGGCTCCAGGAAACGGAGCAGCACCAAGGCCAGCGTGCTCTTGCCCGACCCGCTCGGACCGGTGATCACCACCCGGCTCCCCGCGGGCAGATCCAGGTCCAGGTCACGCAGTACGTCGTCCTCGCCGTACCCGACCCGCAGCCCACGCACCTGCAGGCCAGACCCATCCGGCATCGGCAGCGGGTTCCGGGGCTCAGCCACCGGCACCGGCGTACCCAGCAGGTCCTCCACCCGCTGCAACGCCGCCCGCACCCTGATCGCCAGCTGCGCAGCGACCGGAATCCCACCCAGCACATCAGCCAGCGCCAGCGGCGTCAGCACCAGCACCGCGTAGACCGGACCTGACTCCCCAGTCCCGAGCACCAGCCCGGCAATGCTTGCCGCCCCGACACACAGCACCAGCAACGCTCCACCAAGCCCAGTACTCCAAGCCGACCGCCGCTGAGTCAGAGCCAACCGCCGGTCCGCCGCCTCAAACCCAGCCAGCACCTCGTCCACCGCGTTGAACGCCAGTACGTCGGCCGCCGTCTGCAGGTTCTCGGTCGCAGCCGCGGCGACATCTCCCCGAGCCCCTGCCATCATCCGCTCGGCCCTGGAAGCGCTGACCGCCGTCAGCCAAGGCACCACCGTGCAAGCAACCAGCACCGCAACAGCCACCGCAGCACCCGCCACCGGCAGGAGCAGCACCAGCAACCCGACGGTCGCCGTAGCGGTCACCACTGCCACCAGCACCGGCAGCAGCACCCGCAACCACAGGTCGAGCACCGCATCGATGTCCAGCACCAGCCGAGCCAGCAGGTCACCACTCCGCGAGGACGCCAGCCCGACCGGCGCCAGCGGCTCCAGCCGCTCGGTGATCCGAGCCCGGGTGTCGCCCAGCACCCGGTACGCCGCGTCGTGGCCGGCCAGGCGCTCGACGTACCGGAAGACACCCCGACCGACTCCGAAGGCCCGCACGGCCACGATCGCCACCAGCAGCGTGAGCACCGGCGGCTCGGCCGACGCCCTCGTGATCAGCCACGCGGAGGTGGCCAGCAGCCCGACCGCCGTCCCTGACGCGAGCACTCCAGCCAGTACAGCGAGCAGCAGCCGCGGCCGCACCCGCCGAGCAGGCATCGCTAGCCCGAGAACGCTCATACCGTCACCAGCTCCCTCGACACCGACACCACTCGATCCGCCGCGTCCATCAACGCCGGCCGATGCGCGACCAGCAGCACAGTCCGCCCAGTCGCCCGCAGCCCAGCAACGACCGCAGCCTCGGCCACGGGGTCCAGCCCGGCCGTCGGCTCGTCCAGCAACAGCACCGGCGCCTCGGTGACCAGCGCCCGAGCCAGCGCGACCCGCCGCCGCTGTCCGCCCGACAGCAACTGCCCCTGCTCCCCCACCGGCGTGTCCAGCTCCAACGAAGCAGCTCCTGCCGTGTCCAGCGCCTGGCGCACCTCAGCGTCGGTCGCCGAAAGCCGCCCGAGCCGCACGTTGTCCGCGATGCTCCCCACCCGCAGACCAGGCCGCTGCGGCACCCACCCGAACTGCTGCCGCCACAACCCCATGTCGAACTCGTCCATCGCACTCCCGCCGGCGACCACCACACCGCCCGAAGGCACGACGACCCCGAGCATCGCCGCCAGCACCGTCGACTTCCCAGCCCCACTGGGCCCGGTCAGCGCCACCACCTCTCCCGGCCACAGGTCCAAATCGAAGCCCTGCAAGGCCGCCTGCTCCCGGTCCGGGTACCGCACGGTCACGTCGTGCAGGTGCAGCCCGACCGACCGGAGATCCGGTACGTCGGTCCGCTCACCCTGCAAAGGCAGCGGCGTCTCCAGCACCCGGAACACCTCTTCACCCGCCGCCACCCCGTCCGCACTCGCGTGGAACTGCGCACCGACCTGCCGCAACGGCAGGTAGGCCTCCGGCGCCAGGATCAGCACCAGCAACGCGGTCTCCAGCCCGAGCTTGCCGTCCACCAGCCGCAGCCCGACCCCGACTGCGACCAGCGCGACCGAGATGCTCGCCAGCAGTTCCAGCACGAACGACGACAGGAACGCCAGCCGCAGACTGGCCATCGAGGCGACCCGGTGCTCCTCGGTCACTCGCCGTACGGACTCCGCCTGGCCCTTGGCCCGGCCGAACAGCTTCAACGTGGCCAGCCCGGACACCACGTCCGAGAAATGATGAGCCAGTACGGCGAGCGCCCGCTGCCGCCGCCGGCTGTAGGCCTGCGTGGCCCACCCGACCAGCGCCATGAACAACGGGATCAGCGGCAGCGTCACGACAACGGTCGCCGCAGCGATCAGGTCACCGGTCGCCATCCAGCCGACGACCCCAGCCGGGACGGTAGCCGCCAGCACGAGCTGCGGCAGGTACCGAGCGAAGTACGGGTCGAGATCGTCCAGCCCCTTGGTCAGCAGCGTGGTCAGCTGGCTGCTGCGCTCCCCACTGAGCCACGAAGGCCCCAGCTTCAGCGAGTGCTCCAGCACCTGTCGCCGCAGCGTCGACTTCACCGCAGCCGCCGCCCGCTGCGCCACGACCTCCTGCAACCACGTCAGCGCCGCCCGGCCGGCCACGACCGCTGCCAGCCACCAGGCCACCTCCGCAACACCAGAGCCGTGCAGTACGACGCCGGAGATCCCGCGAGCGAGCAGGACCGCCTGGAGGATCACCAGCAGACCAGTCGTGACCCCGATGACCACCGACCCGGCCAGGAACAGCCGGGCCGCCTTGGCCTGGCGCAGCAACCGCGGATCGACCGGCCTCATCAGACGCCGACGATCACGCGCTTGCGGAACACCCAGTACGTCCAGCCCTGGTAGAGCATCACCAGCGGCGTGAAGATCGCGGCGATCACGGTCAGGATCTTCAACGTGTACGGCGTGGACGCGGCCGCCGCCGTGGTCAGCGTCGAACCCGGGTCCAGCGTCGACGGCATCACCGCGGGGAACATGGCGACAAAGAGAGACGCCACCGCGAGCGCCACGGCCACCGCCGTACCGGCGAAGGCCCAGCCCTCCCGGCGCAACCTGTTCGCCACCAGTGCACCGACGAGCGCCAACGCGGCCAGCACAGCGATCAGCACCGACCACCGGTCGCCCCGGAGCTGCTGGGCCCAGGCCAGGAACCCGACGGCGAGCACAGCCGCCACCAGCCCGGTCCACCCGGCCAACCGGTTCGCCCGCTCGCGCAGGTCGTCCGTCGTACGCAAGGCCAGGAAGATCGCGCCGTGTGCCACGAAGACCGCTGTGAAGGTCACACCGCCCAGCAACGCGAAGGGACTCAGCAGGTCGCCTAGCCCACCGACGTACTCGTACGACGCGTCCAGCGGCACCCCGCGGACCAGGTTGGCGAAGGCGATCCCCCACAGCAGCGCCGGCGCCAGCGAGCCGATCGCGATCAGCGTGTCCATCCGGGACCGCCACAGTAGGTCGTCGCGCTTGCCCCGGTACTCCAGCGCGACCCCGCGCAGGATCAGCGCGACGAGGATCGCGAACAGCGGTAGGTAGAACGCGCTGAACATCGTCGCGTACCACTCCGGGAACGCCGCGAACGTCATCGCGCCGGCCGTGATCAGCCAGACCTCGTTGCCGTCCCAGACCGGCCCGATCGTCGTCACCACCGCCCGCCGCTCGGGCTCGTCGCGACCCAGCACCCGCAGCAGGATGCCGACGCCGAAGTCGAAGCCCTCGAGCACGAAGTAGCCGATCCACAGGAACGCGATCACCATGAACCAGACCGTCGTGAGTTCCATCGTCAGTCCCCTCAGTACGCGAAGGACAGGGGCTTGGCCTCGGCCGAGCCGTCGTCATCGGAGTCGGGCCCGTCAGGATCAGGTGGCGGCGAAGTCCCGGCCAGCCCCGCCCGGATCGACTTGAGCATCAGCTTCACCTCGACCACCGCCAGTACGCCGTACAGGACGGTGAACCCGAGCAGGCTGGTCAGGATCTCCGCGCTCGTCGTGCCCGGCGACACCCCGGCCGATGTCGGCATCAGCCCGAACACCAGCCACGGTTGCCGCCCGGTCTCGGTGAACACCCAGCCGAAGACGTTCGCGAACAGCGGCAGCAACGGGAGCGGCAGCGCCATCCAGATCAGCAGCCGGTGCGGCTCGCGGCCCTTCCGCGTCATCCACAGCAGCAGGACCGCCAGCGCCACCGCCGTCATCCCGACCCCGATCATCAGCCGGAAGGTCCAGTACGTCAGCGGGACGTTCGGGTTGTACGAGCCGGGACCGTAGAGCTTCTCGTACGCCTGCTGCAGGTTGTTGATGCCCTGCACCTCGCCGTCGAAGTGCCCGGTGGCCAGGAAGGACAGCAGGTACGGCACCTTGACCGAGAAGATCTCCTTCGACCCGTCCAGCGTGCCGATCGTGAACACCGAGAACGAGGCCGGCTTCTCCGACTCGTACAGCGCCTCGGCCGCCGCCATCTTCATCGGCTGGACCTCGGTCATCACCTTGCCCTGCTGGTCACCGCTCAGCGCGACGCCGGCGCCGGCCGCGATCACGATCACGGCGCCCAGGCGCATCGCCGTACGGAAGGCACCCGTGTCGACGCCCGGCCGCCGGACCAGGTGCCAGATCGCGACCGCCGCGACGAACGCGCCACCGACCATGAACGCGGCGAAGATCGTGTGCGGGAAGGTGACGAGCACGACCTTGTTGGTCAGCACCGCCCAGATGTCGGTCAGCTCGGCCCGGCCGCGTTCGGCGTTGTAGCGGAAGCCGACCGGGTTCTGCATCCACGAGTTGGCCGCCAGGATGAAGTACGCCGACAGTTGCGTGCCGAGCACCACCATCCAGATGCAGGCCAGGTGCACCTTCTTCGGCAGCCGGTCCCAGCCGAAGATCCACAACCCGATGAAGGTCGACTCGACGAAGAACGCGAGCAGCCCCTCCAGCGCCAGCGGGGCGCCGAACACGTCGCCGACGAAGCGCGAGTAGTCGCTCCAGTTCATCCCGAACTGGAACTCCTGGACCAGCCCGGTGACGACGCCCATCGCGATGTTGATCAGGAAGAGCTTGCCGTAGAACCTGGTCAGCCGCAGGTACTTGTCCTTGCCGGTGCGGTACCAGGCGGTCTGCAGGCCGGCCGTGATCGCGACCAGCGAGATCGTCACCGGCACGAAGAAGAAGTGGTAGACGGTGGTGATCGCGAACTGCCAGCGCGCCAGGTCCAGCGTGTCCATCGGCCCTCCCGGGCGATCTACGACGTTACGTAGTAGATGCTAGCGCAGATCTACGACGCAATGTAGTAGATACCGGCGGCGATCTACTACAACGTGTAGTTATACTGGTCACGTGACCACCGACCCGAAGGCTCCGCGACCGCTCGGCGAGCTCGAGCGGGTGGTGATGGAGCAGCTCTGGGCGGCTGACACCGCGCTCACCGTGCGGGAGGTCCACGAGCGGCTCTCGCTCACCCGCGACCTGGCCTACACCACCGTCATGACCGTGCTGGACCGGTTGGCCAAGAAGAAGCTGACCGAGCGCGAGCGCGACGGCAAGGCCTGGCGGTACAAGGCCTCCGCGCCCCGCGCCGACCTGGCTGTCGACCTGATGCGTGACGCGCTCGACCAGGCCGGTGACCGCCGGGAGGCGCTGGTCCGGTTCGTCGGCCAGGTCTCCGACGAGGAGGCCGCGCTGCTGCGGGAGGCCCTGAGCAGGCTCGAGGCGCGGGAGGGGTGATCACCCCGATCCTGCTCGCGGCACTGGCTCTGGTGCTGACCGGGCCGGCTCCAGCCTTGCTGGCTCGATCCAGCTGGCCCTACCAGATCCCGCGCGCGGCCGTAGCTCTCTGGCAGGCCCTGTCGATCGCCGCCGTACTGGCCGCGCTCGGTGCAGGCATCTCCTTGTCGTACTCGACAGCAGGCGAACCCGGCGAGCCACGCTTCGACCCGTCGTCAGCGAGAGACCTGGCCGCGGCAGCAGTGCTCGCGCTGACCGCACTGGTCGCCATCAGACTCCTGTACGCCGCCGGCCGCGTCGCCGTCGGCACCAGAGCCCGACGCAGGCGCCACCGCGACCTGGTCGACGTACTGGCGACGCCGGACGGCCTGATCCCCGGGCTGCGGGTGCTGGCCGAGGAGACTCCGCTCGCCTACTGCCTGCCGGCAATGCGCGGCTCCCGCGTTGTCGTGTCCGTGGGCGCACTCGACCGGCTCGACGACAGCGAGCTGCGTGCCGTACTGGCGCATGAGCAAGCGCACCTCCGCGCCAGGCACGACCTGGTGCTGGAGGCGTTCACGGCACTGCACATGGCGTTCCCGCGCTGGGTCCGCAGCGACGTCGCCCTGGAACAGGCGCGCACACTCGTCGAGCTGCTCGCCGACGACGACGCGCGTCGCCGCAACGGCCCGCTCCCGCTGGCCCGTGCGCTGGTCGCGCTCGCCGGCTCCCCGGCGCCCGCCGCGGGCATGGCCATGGCCAAGTCCGCGACGGTGCTGAGAGTCCAGCGCCTGGCCGACCCCGAACCGAGCTTCCCCCTGCTGTCGGCGGCCACCTACGCGACGGCGGTCGCACTGCTCGTGCTGCCCACCGTCACCGTCGCCGCTCCCGTGCTGAAGGCGCTGGCCGAAGCCGTCCGCTGACGCCTTTTGTTGCTTGTAGCAATTACTTACCCGAAGTGCTTACCCTCACCTCGTGCCACCGCCAGCAGCACGAGCCCCGACAGAACCAGCAGAACGATCATGGTGAAAACGAACGTCAGCACAGACTTACAACTCTCCCCGCCTTGATGCGAACAACCTCACAGGTGATACGCACCTAGTCTTCCAGAAGTTCCCCGAAAGCCTTCGCCACCTCGTCGACCGGCCACGCCAACGTGTCCGGAGTCACCACCAGCTCGACCCACGACCACCCCGGTACGTCGGCCGCCTGCCACGTCCACGTCAGCGACTCGCGCGTCGCCTCCATCCGGCGGACGGCGGCCCGCTCCATCTTGTCGGCCGGCCGCGGCGCGTAGACACGGAACGAGTTCGTGTGCGGCGGCTCCGGGAAGACCCGGAACCCATTGGCCTGCAACGCGACCGCCAGCTCGACGGCCCGGTCGTGCAGGTCACCCATCAGCGGCAGCACCGACCGCAGGCCTTCGCGCGCCGACACGGCGTACGGGAAGAGCGTGTAGGGGTTGGCACCGAGCCGACGCTGCCAGCGGCGCACCTCGGCGATCACGTCGACCGGCCCGGCGACTGCTGCTCCGCTCAGTCCACCAAGGCCCTTGTAGAACGAGACGTAGACGGTCGTAGCCAGCTCGGCGACCTCGGCCAGGCTGTGCCCGAGGTACGGCGTGCTCTCCCACAGCCGGGCGCCGTCGAGATGCAGCGGTACGCCGCGAGCCGCACAGGCCTCGGCGAAGAGCACCAGCTCGTCCCAAGTCGGCAGCACGAACCCGGCGTCGCGCAGCGGCAGCTCCAGCGTCACCGCGGCCAGCGAACCCGGGATGGCGGCCAGCTCGTCCGGCCGCGGCTGGCGCGGCTCGGCGGTCAGCCGCTCGATCCGGAGCCGGTGCACCTCTTCCAACGCGTTCAGCTCGTGCACCAGCAGGTGGGACAGCCCGTGCACAGCGACCCGCTGCGTACCGGCCCGGTCAGCGAACACCCGGAGCACGCTCTGCTGCGCGGCGATCCCGGTCGGCATGAACACCGCGGCCGGCTTGCCCAGCAGCTCGGCGACCTCAGCCTCCAGCAGCGCGACCTCACCGCCACTGCCGTACCCGTCGCGCTGCTCGTCGGTGGCCACATCGGCCAGCTTGCGCAGCGTGTCCGCGACGGACGGCCGGCGCCCGGTCAGCCAGCGAGTGGACTCGGCAGCAGCGGCCTTACGGCGTGCCTTCAGGTCTTCGGAGGAGTCAGCCACGGTTCCATCCTCTCCCTTCCGGCAACCGGGTTTTCACACCTGGGTGGTGACGACGTGCTCCCCCTGGACGGTCCGGATCTCCACCGAACGCACCTGCTCCAGCGGCACCAGCACCCCGCCGCCGAACCGGCTGCCCTCACGGGCGGCCTTGTCCGACACGATCCAGCTCCCGGCCGTCCATGTCCGGCCGGTCTTGTCGGTGACGAGCATCTCGCACTCGGCGCCGGCCTTCAGCCCGGTCAGGTTGACCACGATCCAGCTCCAACCGGCCCGCGGCTCGACCGTCGTCGCCATCGTCGTACCGGTCACCGCATCGGTCGCGCTGACCTGCTTGGACCCGGCCGGCGTGTCCTCGGCCACCACCTGGTCGACCGATTGCCGCCCGATCGCCACACCGCCGCCGAGAGCTCCGGCGACGACCACCACGGCAGCAGCCGCCAGCAGCCAGGGCCGCCTCGACTTGTTCTTTCGTACGACGGGAGCCGGGGCCGTCTCGGCGGAAGCCGGGACTGACTCGAGCCGCGCAGCCCGCAGCGTCCGCTGCAGCAGCAGGTCACCGTCGGCCGGCGGCCCCTCCAGGAACGCCTCTGGCGGCACCTCGCCGAGGAACTCCTTCATCTCCTCGAACTCCGCCAGCTCAGCGCGGCACTCCGCGCAACCAGCCAGGTGCTGCTCGACCTCACGGGCCTCGTCGGGCTCCAGCGCGCCCAGTGCGTACGCACCGAGCTGGGAGCGGTCGTGGCCGCCGTCACTCGTACTCATCGGGCCACCTCCGCTCCGGCTCCGCCCAGCGCGCTCCGCAGCGCTCGGAGGGCGTAATACGACCTCGACTTCACGGTACCGGGCGGGACGCCCAGCTCCTTCGCGGCCTCGGTCACCGTCCGGCCCCGGTAGTACAGCTCGACCAGGACCTCACGGTGCTCCGGCGTGACGTGCTCGAGCGCCTCCAGCACGACCATGCTGTTCACGACCGACTCGGAGTGGTCCCGCTCGACCGGCGGCCGGTCCTCCACCTCGGCGACCTCAGCAGGCCGTACGGCGCGGGCCCGGGCCCGGTCGGTGACGATGTTGCGGGCCACGGTCAGCAGCCAGCCGCGGACCGAGCCCTTGCCGTCGATCAGGTCGTCCGAGTGCTTCCAGGCCCGCAGCAGGGTCTCCTGCACGACGTCCTCGGCGGCGGCCCGGTCCCCGGTCAGCCGGGTGGCGTACGCGAGCAGGCTGCGGCCGTGCTCGGCGTACAAGGAGCGGATCAGCTCCTCCGCGCTGCGGTCCGGCTCGCCCACCGCAGTCCTCCCGGCCTCGATGCTCGCGGTCGTTCGTACCCTAGGCGATCCGCCCTGCCGAGCCGCCGCAGGGCCCTGGAGCACGTACCCGACCGACATCGCGACTGCTCAGTATCCGGCGTTGCCGGAGTCGCCACCGGCCGGGGTGGTGATCTTCTTGCCGTCGGCACCGACGACCCACCAGGTGCCGAGCACGCCCTGGCCCTTGCCGTCACCGGGCTTGGTGTCGGGCGCGTACTGGTACAGCGGCGCACCGGCCAGCGTCAGCTGCTTGCTGCCGTCGGTCCGGGTCACCGTGCCGACCAGCGACGCGTCGACGCCGTCCAGCTGGGGCGCGGCGGTGCCGGCCTTCACCGGCGGCCACAGCGCGGCGCACTCGCCGTCACAGTTGGACTTCGACGGGCTGGTGGTGTCGGTGTCGAACACGTACAGGGTGCGGCCGTTGCCATCGACAACGACCTTGCCGAAGTTCGCGACATCGGCCGTCGCCAGCTTCGGGGCGGCGGCGGGGGTACTGCTCTGACTCTGCGGCGCGGCGGCGGGGGTCGTCGTGCCGTCGCCGCTTCCACAGGCGGCCAGGGCCGCCAGGCCGAGTACGGCGGTGGCCGCGACAAAGGCGAAACGCTTCATGAACTGCTCCTCGTGACGGGTGTTTCTCGAACACCCTCCACACGGACAGATCACCGGACCGGTTCACGAGTGTGACGCAGGTTATCGTCGCGGTATGAGCAACGACATCCCGACCGCCGTCCAGCGCGCCCTGGACGCCATCGACCAGCTCGACGCCGACGCCTTCGTGGCCGCCTTCGCTCCCGACGGCTACGTCGACGACTGGGGCCGCAAGTTCCAGGGCCCGGACCGGATCCGCTCCTGGAGCGACGCCGAGTTCATCGGCAAGAACGTCACTTTCGCCGGTACGACGGTCGCCACGCCCGGCAACCCGGTCACCCTGCTCACCCAGGTCGGCGGCGACGGCTTCAACGGCCCGTCCCACTTCACTTTCGACGTACAGGGCGACCAGGTCGCCTCGATGACCATCACGGCCTGAACAGCACCTTGCCCGAGCGGCCCGACTCGCGAGCGTGGTCCCACGCCTTGCGGTAGTCGGCCAGCGAGTACGTCGCCCCGACCTCCAGGCTCAGTACGCCGGTGGTGACCAGCGCGGCCAGCTCGGTGTAGGTCTTGTCCAGCTCGGCCTTCGACGCGGTGCTCAGCCAGTTCACGATCCACAGGCCGCGCACGGACAGCTGCCGGTAGATGTGGTCGCCGAGGCCGATCACCGGCGGCTGACCGGTCACGCTGGAGTAGCTGACCACGGTGCCGCCGAACTCGACGGCCTGGGCGAGCGCCCCGATCGTCTCGTCGCCCGTACCGTCCAGCGCCAGCTTCAGCTCGGCGCCGTCCAGCCGCTGCTTGATCCGGCCGGCCAGGTCCTCGCCGTCCACGAGCACCAAGTCGGCACCGAGCTCCCGGAGCTTGGCGGCCGCCTCCTCCCGCCGTACGACGCTGACGGTCTTCAGGCCGAGATGCTTGGCCAGACCGATCACGTACTGACCGACGGACGAGTTGCCGAGGTTCTGCCCGATCCAGTCCCCCGGCTTCAGTTCGACGAACTCCGTGAGCAGCTTGTACGCCGTTAGTGGGTTGACCCCCACCATTGCCAACTGCAGCGCGTCGCCCTCGTCGGGGATGACCACCAGATTCTCGGCCTTGACCACGACCTCGTCGGCCCACGTGCCCTGCTGGTAGTTCGGCACGATCAGCACCCGCTTGCCCTGCAGCTCCGGGTCGCCCGACTCCACGACCCGGCCGACGCCCTCGGTCCCGAGCGCGAACGGGACCTGCGCCTGGTAGCCGTACGTCCCGGCGGCGAGCATGAAATCGACCGGGTTGATCGCCGCGGCCTCGATCCGGACCAGCGCCTCACCGGCACCGACGGTCAGGTCGGGCGCCTCGACCAGCTCGGTGTTCTGCTCGATGTCGCCGATCGCCTTCAGAATCAACTGGCTCATATCTCTGACTCCTCAGTGGTTGGTGGTGATGACCATGCGGAACCGGGCGTCGCCCGACAGCATCCGCTGGTACGCCGTGCCCGCCTGCTCCAGCGGGACCGTCTCGACCATCGGCCGGACGTCGTGCGCGAGGGCGAACGCGAGGTTCTCCTCGTTCTGGCTCGGGGTGCCGGTCAGCGACCCCTGGATGGTCTGGTCGTTGAAGATCACCGACATGCCGACCTCGACCGGGTCGCTGGTGACGCCGACGACGATCAGCCGGCCGTGCAGCGCGAGCCCACCGAGCAACGCGGTGATCGCGGCACCGCTCGTCCCGGTCGCGATGACGACCTGCGCGCCACCCAACTCCTGCAGCGCCTTGGCCGGGTCGACCGCGGTGCTGTCGATGTACTCGTCGGCGCCGAGCTTCAGCGCCAGGTCCCGCTTCGCCTCGCCGCGAGCGATCGCGACGACCCGCAGCCCGAGCTTGGCGGCGTACTGGATGGCCAGGTGGCCGAGGCCACCGATGCCCTGTACGGCGACCAGCGCGTCCGGCCGGGCGGCGCTCTTGCGGAGCCCGTTGAACACGGTGATCCCCGCGCACAGCAGCGGCGCGGCCTCGGCGGCCGAGATGCCCTCCGGTACAGCGACCAGGCCGCTCGCGCGGGTGGTCATGTACTCGGCGTACCCGCCGTCGATGCTGACGCCGGCGACCGGCTGGTCGGTGCAGAACACGAAGTCGCCGCGACGGCAGTTCGCGCACACCAGGCACGGGCCGGCATGGAAACCGACCCCGACCCGGTCGCCGACCTGCCAGCCGGTGACGCCGTCGCCGATCGCGTCGACGCGGCCGACGATCTCGTGGCCGGGCACGATCGGCGTACCGGGCGGCAATGCGCCGAGCAGGTTGTGCACACCGGCCTCGTCGCTGTGGCAGATCCCGCAGGCCTCGACCGCGATCCGGACCTGACCGGGCTCGGGCGCGGTGAACTGCTTGTCGACCAGGGTGAACACACCGTCGAGAGCCTCGACGGCACGATACGTTCCAAGACGGTCGGTCATCTTGCTCTCCTCAAAAGAAAGCCCCTCGAGTGAGGGGCTTGAAAACTACGGCTTCAGCAGGCTGTCGAAGGTCATCGCGAAGAACACCTCGAACGCCGCCTGCGATTTGTCGGCGCGCGCCTGGATGAGCGTCCCTTCCCAGGCACTGAGCAGGTACCGCGCGGTCTGGTCGGCCCCGAGATCGGTCCGGATCTCGCCGGCCTTCTGCCCTTCCGCGATCGCCGCGGCCAGCAGGCCACTCCAGTACCCGAGGCCCTGGTTCACCGCGACTCTGATCGGGTCACTGTGGTCGACGATCTCGGTCCCGAAGTTCCCCAGCAGGCAGCCACGGGCGATCCCGAACTGCACCACCTCGTCCCGCAGGAACTCGAAGTGCTTCCGGATCCGCTCGGTCGGCGGCACCGCGGGATCGGCCAGATCCATCAACCGCCGCTGCTCGCCGTACCGCTCAAGCGCCACGATCGCCAGCGCTTCCTTGCTCACGAAGTGGTTGTAGAACGACCCCTTCGGCACCCCGGCGCGGTCGGTGATGTCCTTCACCGCCGCCGCGTTGAACCCCTTCTCGTGGAACTGGGCCAACGCCGCGTCGACGATCTCTTCCCGCATACTCCTCCGCGCCATGCTCCTAATATGACCGGTCGTCTCAAGGAAGTCAAGCAATCAACTTCAACTACCCGTAGGCCGTCAGACCGCGTGCACGACCAGCAGGTCGTCGAGCCCCTTGAAGTCGGCCGGATTGCGGGTGTACAACGGCAGCCCCCGGGCGGATGCGATCGCGGCAATCATCAAAGCCATCCGCCGCGGCCGCGGATCACGGCCCACCGCGACCGTCAGCGCAACCAAGCTCCCGTACCGAGTGACGGCGTTGCCGTCAAAAGGCAACGGATCGAACATCCTCGCCGCCGAGCTCAGCACCTCGGAACGAGCAGCACGAGTGAACGGATCCTTGGCCATCCCGACACCCTGATGCAGTTCCGCGAGCGAAACCGCCGTCAACTCCCAGCGCTCCGGAAGCTCAGTGGCATCCAGCTCCAGCAAGTCGATATAGGCGCAGGTGTCAAGCACACCCACCGCCGGCCGGTCACTCATGCGCGCTCGAACGGATCGTCATCGTCCCCGATCCGGTCTTCGGTACCGAAGAACTCGTCCGCTTCCTGCCGCATCGCCGCAGCGTCGATCCGGGGCAGAAGCCGGGCTTGGGACATCAGTTCCTCGGTGGTCGGCTGACGCCTCTTGGACAGCGGGCGCAGCTCGGCAACCTCGGCACCGTTCCTGGTGATGTGGAACGTCTCCCCCGCCTCCACAGCGTCCATCACGGCCGCGGACTGGTTCCGGAACTCGCGTTGCGTGATGACCTTCATACTCCAAGCGTAGCGCGATGAGACACACCTCGCTACAGCACCCCGACTACGCCGGCTCGGTTTCCCTGATGCGCTGGGAGATGACCGCCGACACACCGTCGCCGCGCATGGTCACGCCGTACAGCGCGTCGGCGACCTCCATCGTGCGCTTCTGGTGGGTGATGACCAGGAGCTGGCTGTTCTCGCGGAGCTCCTCGTAGATCTCCAGGAGCCGGCCGAGGTTGGTGTCGTCCAGCGCGGCCTCGACCTCGTCGAGGATGTAGAACGGCGACGGACGCGCCTTGAAGAGCGCCACCAGGAACGCGACCGCGACCAGCGAGCGCTCGCCACCGGACAGCAGCGACAGCCGCTTGACCTTCTTGCCCGGCGGACGGGCCTCGACGTCGATGCCGGTGGACAGCATGTCGCTGGGGTCGGTCAGCACGAGCCGGCCCTCACCGCCGGGGAACAGCCGGCTGAAGACGTGCTCGAAGGCGATCTCGACGTCGCGGTAGGCCTCGGTGAAGACCTGCTCGACGCGGTCGTCGACCTCCTTGACGATGTCCATCAGGTCGCGGCGGGACTTCTTCAGGTCGTCCAGCTGCTCGGCCAGGAACCGGTGCCGCTCCTCCATCGCCTCGAACTCCTCGAGGGCGAGCGGGTTGATCCGCCCGAGCTGGCCGAGCGCGCGCTCGGCCGACTTGAGCCGTTTCTCCACCTTGGTCCGGTTGAACGGCTCGCCGGGCTGCTCGACGTCGGGGTCGTCCCCCTCCTTCGGCAGCGGCGGGACCAGCTGGTCCGGCCCGTACTCCGCGATCAGCGGCTCGACCTCGGTCCCCAGCTCGCCGAGCGCCTTCTCGTACAGCTGCTCGAGCTTCATCTTCTGCTGGGCGCGCGCGAGCTGGTCGCGGTGCACGGTGTTGGTCAGCTGCTCCAGGTCGGAGCTCAGGTTCCGGGTCGACGACCGGGCCTGGGCCAGCCCCTTCTCCCGGTCCGCACGCTGCGCCTGGATCGCCGAGCGCTCGGTGGCCGCCAGCTGCAGCGAGTGCTCCAGGCGAGCCAGCACGTGCCCGGCGGCCAGGTGCACGGCCTGCGCCGCCTCCGACTGACGGGCCCGCCGCGACGCCCGCGCGATCGCCCGGGCCCGGGCCTCGCGCTCCTGCCGGGCCGCGCGCTCCAGCGAGTCGGCGCGTCCGGACAGCGCCCGGGCCCGCTCCTCGGTGGTCCGCAGCGCCAGCCGCGCCTCCATCTCGGACGCCCGGCCGGCCTTGGCCGCCTCGGCGAGCCGGTCGCGCTCGGTCGGGTCCGGCTCGTCGCCGCCGTCCTCGTCGAACATCTCCGCGTCGTTCAGCCGCTGCTCGAGGTCGGCCAGGCCGGACAGGTTCCGGTCGCGCTCCTCCTCGGCCGCCGCGATCGCCTCGGCCATGCGCTGGGCCTCACCGCGCGACGCCTTGGCCAGCGACCCGAACTGGGCCAGCTGCTCGGCCACGGCCGCCATCGCCGCGTCCGACTCGTGCAGCCGGGCCAGCGTGATCTCGACGGACTCCTTCTGCTGTGCCCGCTCCTGCTCGAGCTGCGCCAGCTCGAACCGCAGCCGCTCGCTGCGCGCCGTCGCCTCGGTCAGCTTCTCCGTGGCCTCGTCGACCGCCGACTGGACCTCGATCAGGCTCGGCGCGGCATCCGACCCGCCGTACGCGAAGTGCGCACCCAGTACGTCGCCCTGCCGCGTCGTCGCGGTCACGTCGGGCAGGTGCTGGACCAGCGACTGCGCCGCGGCCACGTCGTCCACCACGGCGACCTTGCGCAGCAGGCGCCGCAGCGCCGGGCGCAGCTGCTCGGGGCAGTCCACGACCTCCACCGCGTACGTCGCGCCGTACGGCAGCTGCGGCCAGGACGCGTAGTCCTCCGCCGGAGCGTCGCCCAGCAGCATCCCGGCCCGGCCGAGGTCGTGCTCCTTGAGGTGCCCGACGGCCTCGACGGCAGCAGCCGCGTGCGTCACGGCGACCGCGTCGGCAGCCTCACCGAGCGCGGCGGCGATCGCGGTCTCGTAGCCCGCGCGGACGCTCAGCAGCGCGGCCACGGATCCCATCAGCCCGGTGACCTGCTCGGAGGCGGCCAGCAGAGCGCCGGCGCCGTCCTTGCGGTTCAGGCCCATCTCGAGCGCGTCCTTGCGGGCGGTCAGACCGGCCCGCTCCCGCTCGGCGTCGCGCTCCTCGGCGCGCACCTTGGTGAGCCGCTCGTCCATCTCGTCCAGGACGCTCTGCGCGGCCTCGAACTGGTCGTCGAGCCCCTTCTCACCGGCGTCGAGGCCGGCCACCTGGGTCTCCAGGGCGGTGAAGTCGTGTTGCGCCTTCGCGGCGCGCTGCTCGGCCTCGCGCTGGTTGGCGGCGAGCCGGCCGATCTCGGACTCGGCGGCGGACGCGCGGCTCTTCAGCGCGTTCACCTGGCCGGTCAGCCGGGCCAGGCCCTCGCGGCGGTCGGCGGACGCCCGGATCAGCGCGGCGATCCGGCGCTCCTCCTCGGCGTGCTCGGCCTCGAGCTGCTGGCGGCGTTCGATCGCCTCGGCGAGCAGCTCGGAGTGGGCCTCGACCTCGGCCTCGATCTGCGCCTCGGTCTCGCGGACCCGGGCGGCTTCGAGCTCCAGCTCCTCGGGGTCGCGCCCGGCGCGCGGCTCGTCGGCCTCGTCGTTCAGCGACCGGATCCGGTCGGCGGCGATCCGGGCGGTGCCCTTGATCCGCTCACCGAAGCCGGACAGCGAGTACCAGGTGTCCTGGGCGGCCTGCAGCGCCGGCGCGTCCTCGCGCAGCGCCTCCTCGAGGTCGGCCTCGGTCTCACGGGCCTCGCGCAGCGCCTCCTCAATCTCGGCCCGGCGCTGGGTCATCGCGGCCTCGTCCTTGAGCTCGGCCTCGAGCGCGGACTGGGCCTGGACGATGTCGTCGGCGAGCAGCCGGGACCGGCCGTCGCGGACCTCGGCCTGGATGGTGACGGCCCGGCGCGCGACCTCGGCCTGGCGCCCGAGCGGCTTGAGCTGACGGCGGATCTCGGCGATCAGGTCGCCGAGGCGGTGCACGTTGCCCTCGGTCGACTCGAGCTTCCGCAGCGCCTTCTCCTTGCGCTTGCGGTGCTTCAGTACGCCGGCCGCTTCCTCGACGAAGCCGCGACGGCCTTCGGGAGTGGCGCGCAGGATCGAGTCGAGCTGGCCCTGGCCGACGATGACGTGCATCTCGCGGCCGATACCGGAGTCGCTGAGCAGTTCCTGGACGTCGAGCAGCCGGCAGTTCTGGCCGTTGATCTGGTAGTCGGAGCCACCGTTGCGGAACATCGTCCGGGAGATCGTCACCTCGGCGAACTCGATCGGCAGCGCGCCGTCGGTGTTGTCGATGGTGAGCACGACCTCGGCGCGGCCCAGCGGGCTGCGGCCGGAGGTGCCGGCGAAGATGACGTCCTCCATCTTGCCGCCGCGCAGCGACTTCGCACCCTGCTCGCCCATCACCCAGGCCAGGGCGTCCACGACGTTGGACTTGCCGGAGCCGTTCGGGCCGACGATGCAGGTGATCCCTGGTTCGAAGTTCATCGTCGTCGCCGAGGCGAACGACTTGAAACCCCGGAGCGTCATGCTCTTCAGGTACAAAGCCTTGCTCCCAACCCGTGAAAGGACAGACGGTATCCGATGGAACCGTCGTAACTGCCGGTGACGCTGCGGCTACCCGGGGGAAGGTGTTCCAGGCCCGAGTCTACGTCGGACAGCCGCGCGTCTGGCGGAGGCTGCGTCGTTCCGCCACAGGAAAACGCCAAAAAGAGCGGCGGGGCCCGGACGGGGGCCGCCGCCGTGGGTGGTGCGGACGGTGCGGGGTGCTGCCCGGGACCGATGGTCCCGGGTCAGCCGGTACTGACTGGTCTGTCGCTCTGGTCAGACGTGGGCAGGCGTGTTCAGTGCCTCGTCCACGGTGAGCAGCCGACCGTCGTGAACGGCTGCGACCAGGTGGTCGTTCTCTGCCTGCAGCCGCATCACGTGCGCCTCCAGGTCCGCGACGCGCCGGTTGAGCAGGCGAACCTGCTCGAGCAGACGCGGGTCAGTGCCTCCAAGATGCCCTAGAAGAGCCTTGGCCATTGTGCTGTCCTCCGGAAGGGTTTTTCTGGCTGGTAGCGCCCCCGGTCCGAGGAGCGCCTCTCAAAAGATGTGCCGTCTTTCAGGGTGACACCCGCTACGCCAAGGGTCAACCTGGCGTACGTCAAATCACGATCTACCGCTCACCACCGGGCGTGTCGTGGCGCCGGCTGACACTTCGGGCAGCGGAACGAGGAACGGTTCATGAACGGTTCGCGCCGGATCGGACGGCCGTCGCGCGGGCACGGCGAACCCTCCTGGCCGTAGACCGCGAGACCCCGCTCGAAGTAGCCGGATTCCCCGTTCACGTTGACGTACAGGGCGTCGAAGCTGGTCCCGCCGACGTCCAGCGCCTCGGCCATCACCGCGCGGGCGTGACCGAGAATGTCCTTGGCCTGTTGGGGTTTCAGCGTTTCGGTGGCCTTGGCGTAGTGCAGCTTGGCCCGCCACAACGCTTCGTCGGCGTAGATGTTGCCGATTCCGCTGACCACCGTCTGGTCGAGCAACGCCCGCTTCAGGCCGGTCTTACGGCGGCGCAGGCCGGCGGCCGCCGCGTCCAGGTCGAACAGCGGATCGAACGGGTCGCGGGCGATGTGCGCGATCTCGGCGGGCAGTTCGGCGCCACCTTCGGCGTACGACAGACCACCGAACATCCGCTGGTCCAGAAACCGGACCTCTCCCCCGCTGTCGGCGAACCGGAAGCGGATCCGCAGATGCTTCTCGTCCGGCGTCCCGACCGGCTGGACCCGGAACTGGCCGCTCATCCCGAGGTGCGCCAGGACGGCGTCACCCGACTCCAGCGGGAGCCACAGGTACTTGCCGCGCCGGGCCGGCGGACCGAACGTCTGGCCCTTGAGGGTGGCGACGAAGTCGTCCGGCCCGGCGAGGTGCCGCCGGACCGGACGAGGATGCAGTACTTCGACGGCGTCGATCGTCCGCCCGGTGGTGAAATCCGCGAGTCCGCGGCGAACGACCTCTACCTCGGGAAGCTCAGGCACCTCAGGGCTGCTGGGACGGATCGATGCTGTCGGGATGCGCCGCGCGCAGAGCTTTCCAGGCCGTTTCGGCAGCCTGCTGCTCGGCTTCCTTCTTGCTCCGGCCGATGCCGTGCCCGTAGGTGTCGGCACCGATCCGGACCCGCGCCTCGAACGTCTTGGCGTGGTCGGGACCGGACTCGGCGATCACGTACTCCGGGACGCCGACCCCGAGCTGGGCGACCAGCTCCTGCAGCGACGTCTTCCAGTCCAGGCCCGCCCCGAGCCGCGCCGACGACTCCATCAGCTCGTCGAACAGCGTGTGCACGACGCCACCGGCCACCTCGAACCCACGGTCCAGGTAGACGGCACCGATCAGTGCCTCGACGCAGTCGGCCAGGATCGACGACTTGTCGCGTCCGCCGGTGGCCTCCTCGCCGCGCCCGAGCCGCAGGTACTTGCCGAGCTTGAGGTCGCGAGCGACCCCGGCGAGCGCGCGCATGTTGACCACCGCGGCGCGCAACTTGGCCAGCCGGCCCTCGGAGAGGTCCGGATGGTTGCGGAACAGCGACTCCGTGACGATGACGCCGAGCACGGAGTCCCCGAGGAACTCCAGCCGCTCGTTGGTCGGCAACCCACCGTTCTCGTACGCGAACGAACGGTGGGTGAAGGCGTGCTCCAGTAGTTCGTCAGCCAGCGATACGCCGAGCCGCTGGTTCAGCTCGGCGTAGAGCCCCGTCTCGTTGACCGAATTCACTGGGTAGGTGCCGTTTAGCTCTCGACGACCTGGCGACGCTCGCCCTTCGCGCCGTACTGGCCGCAGGTCGGGCAAACGGTGTGCTGCAGGTGCTTCGCGCGGCAGGCGGGGTTCACGCAGGTCACCAGCGACGGGGCAGTGGTCTTCCACTGGGCCCGGCGGCTGCGGGTGTTGCTGCGCGACATCTTCCGCTTCGGAACGGCCACGGTTATGACTCCTCGGTTCGGCCGGAGGCTCGAGAACCCGGCCGGCTTGGTGTGCGGTTGCTCTGTAGTTGTCCTGCGCCCCGTACCGGAGTACGGGGAGGTCTTGAAGGTTACTGGTCCCGCGGCCGTTCGTCCTGACCGGCCAGGCCGGACAGTGCCGACCAGCGAGGATCGACCGCTTCCTCGTGCTTGTGTCCCGGCTCGTCGTCCAGCCGCACCCCACACTCGGGGCACAGGCCGGCACAGTCGTCGTTACACAAGGGCGTGAACGGCAGTGCGAGCACCACCTGGTCCCTCAGTGCCGGCTCGAGGTCGATCAGATCGCCCTCCATCCGGCTGGCCTCGTCGGGTTCGGCGTCGCTCTCGGGGTAGACGTACAGCTCCTGGACGTCAGCGAGGAACTCGTCCTCGATGTCGACCAGGCACCGCGCACACTCCCCGACCAGCCGGCCCTGGGCCGTCCCGGTCACGAGCACCCCTTCGACCACCGATTCCAGCCGCAAGTCGAACTGGATCGGATCGCCGTCGGGAACGCCGATCACGTCGATCCCGAGATCGGCCGGTGCCGCTGCCGTGAAGGAGACTTCGCGCTGGGACCCGGCGCGGCGAGACAGCTCGTGGGTATCGATCACGAGTGGGGACCGCGGGTCCAAGGCGCTCAGGACATCCCTTTCAGGCGTGGGGCAGGCAGAATCTCAGTCTCAACGAGACCGATGGACAACATTACCAACTCCGCGCGGCTGAGCCCAATCGGGGGCACTACAGCCTGTCGGTCAACCGCGCGTGAACGCTCGGCGGCAGGAACGCGTCCACTGGGCCGCCCAGCTTCGCGATCTCCTTCACCAGGCTGGACGACACGTAGCCGTGCTCCGGCGCGGTCGGCATGAACAGCGTGTCCACCCCGGTCAGCTGCCGGTTCATCTGGGCCATCCGCAGTTCGTAGTCGTAGTCGCTGCCCGAGCGCAGACCCTTGACGATCACCTGCGCGTCGACCGTCCGGCAGAAGTCGACCAGCAGCCCCTCGAACGGCACCACCGAGACGTTCCCGTACGGCGCGGCGATCTCCCGCAGCATCGCGACCCGCTCGTCGGCGTCGAACATCCGCTGCTTGGAGGGGTTCACCCCGGCGCCGACGATCACCTCGCTGAACGCCGCCGAGGCCCTGGCGATCACGTCCAGGTGCCCGTTGGTGGGTGGGTCGAACGTGCCTGGGAAGACCGCTCTACTCATGGCGGTGACCGTACCAAAGCCGCGCCTCGCCGTACTTGCGGTCCCGCAGCGCGGCGAACCCCGCCGGCCACTCCCACGGCTCCCGCTTGCCCCGCTCGACCACGACGACGGCGTCCGCGGCCAGCCAGCCGTGCTCGGCCAGCGCGAGCAGCACGTCCTGCAGGGCCTCGGTCTCCAGCTTGTACGGCGGGTCGGCGAACACCAGGTCGAACACCTCACCGGAGTTGTCGCCCTGGGCAACTTTCTCCACCGGCCGGGTGAGCAGCGTCGCCCCGGGCATCCCGACCGCGCGGATGTTCGCGGCGATCACCTCGGCGGCCTTGCGGTCCTGCTCCACCAGGACGACGCGGGCCGCGCCGCGCGACAGCGCCTCCAGACCGATCGCCCCCGACCCGGCGTACAGGTCGAGCACGGCCAGGTCCTGCATCCCGCCGAACTCGGTCTCCACGGACGCGAACATCGCCTCCCGCACCCGGTCCCCGGTCGGCCGCGTCCCGGTCCCCGCCGGCACCGAGATCCGCCGGCCACCCGCCGTACCGGCGATGATCCGGGTCATGTCTTCTCCAGGTACTCGGCCGCGTCGGACTCCAGGGTCTCGGCGACAAAAGCCTTCAGTGCCGGGTACTCACCAAGGGTCGCGTCGACCGAGACGATCGAGTGGGCCACGTGCCGAGCGGCGTAGATGACGTCCTCGTCCCGCAGCACGCTCAGCAGCTTCAAGCTCGTACGACGGCCCGACTGCGCCACCCCGAGCACGTCACCTTCCCGCCGGTTCTCCAGGTCGATCCGCGACAGCTCGAACCCGTCGGTCGTCGAGGCGACCGCGTCCAGCCGCTCCCGCGACTTCGACCCCGGCCAGCCGTCGGTGACCAGCAGGCACAACCCCGGCACCTGGCCTCGCCCGACCCGGCCACGCAACTGGTGCAGCTGCGAGATGCCGAACCGGTCGGCGTCCATCACGACCATCGTCGAGGCGTTCGGGACGTCGACGCCGACCTCGATCACGGTGGTCGCGATCAGCACGTCGGTCTCCCCCGCGGCGAACTTCGTCATCACCGCGTCCTTCTCGTCGGCCGGGAGCCGCCCGTGCAGCACCGCCTGCCGCAGGTCGGGCAGGACCTCGGCCAGCACCTCGGCCACCTGCATCACCGAGATCGCAGGCCGCGGTTTGCCCTTCGCCCCGGACTCCTCGTCCTCGGCGCCGGAGGCGAACTCGCCCTCCTCGTCGGTCGCGTTCTTCACGTCGTCACCGATCCGCGGGCACACGACGTACGCCTGATGACCCTTCTGGACCTCCTCGCGGACCCGCTCCCAGGCCCGCTCGAGCCAGGCCGGCCGCTCCTTCGCGGGGACCACCGACGACTTGATCGGTGACCGCCCGGCCGGCAGCTCGGTCAGCGTCGACACCGACAGGTCGCCGAACACGGTCATCGCGACCGTGCGCGGGATCGGCGTCGCGGTCATCACCAGCACGTGCGGGGTGTTCTCCCCCGACTTCGTGCTCAGCGCGGCCCGCTGCTCGACGCCGAACCGGTGCTGCTCGTCGACCACCACGAGGCCGAGGTCGGCGAACTGGACCTTGTCCTCGAGCAGCGCGTGCGTGCCGACGACGATCCCCGCGGCGCCGCTGGCGGCGTCCAGCATCGCCGTACGACGGGACGCGGCGTTCAACGACCCCGTCAGCAGGCCGACGCGAGTGGCCTTGTCGGCGCCGCCGAGCATGCCCTGCTCCGCCAGCTCACCGAGCATCTTGGTCAGCGTCTTGTGGTGCTGGGTCGCGAGCACCTCGGTCGGCGCGAGCAGGACGGCCTGGCCGCCCGCGTCGACGACCGACAGCATGGCCCGCAACGCGACCACGGTCTTGCCGGAACCGACCTCGCCCTGGAGCAGCCGGTGCATCGGGTGCGGCCGGGCGATGTCGGCGAAGATCTCGTCGCACACCTCCGCCTGGCCCGCGGTCAGCTTGAACGGCAGCCGCGCGTCGAAGTCGTCCAGCAGCCCGCCGGTGGTCCGCTCACGCGGAACCGCCTTCAGCGCGTCGGTGACGGCCCGGCGCTGGGCCAGGATCGTCTGCATCACCAGCGCTTCCTCGAACCGGAACCGCTTCTGCGCCTCGGCGATGTCCTTCTCGGTCTCCGGCAGGTGGATCCTCTGCAGCGCGTCGCGCAGGCCGAGCAGCTTCTCGTTGCCCAGGATCAGCTCCGGGATCGGGTCCTCGAGCTCCTCGAGGTTGTCCAGGACGATCTTCAGGCTGCGCTCGATGGTGGCCGTGGGCAACTTCGCGGTGGCCGGGTAGAGCGGTTGGAACGGCTTGGCCCGGCGTTCGATCTCGGCCTCGCTGAGGTCCTCCTCGTCGAGGATCTCGGTGCCCGGGCCCTTCAGCTGCAGGATGTCGCGGAACTTCGTCACCTCGCCCCAGAACAGCGCGGCCGTCCCGGGGGTCAGCTTGTTGGCCAGCCAGGGCTGGTTGAAGAACGCCAGCTCCAGGTCGTTGCGGCCGTCGGTGACCACGACCTTGGTGATCGTCTTGTGCCGGCGGTACTTGTTCACCTCGTCCGGCCGGATCTCCTGCTTGGAGTCCAGCGAGCGCACGGTGACCTTCTTCACCTTGCCGTTCACCGTCGCCTGGTCGCCGACCTCGAGCTCGTCGAACGGCGTCAGCTCACCCTTCTTCAGGTAGCGCCGCGGGTAGTGCCGCAGCAGCTCCCCGACGGTCTCGAGGCCGAGCACCTCCGAGAACGTCTTCGCCGTCCGGGCGCCGAGGAAGTCGCGCAGCTTCCGGTCGATGTCTGTCTTCATTCCACCCCGATCAGCAACGGGTACCGCTCCTGCCCACCGTCGTACACCATCACATCGACATCTTTGCGGTGCCGGCGCACGTGCCGCACCACCGCCTCGACCAGCGCGGGGTCCGTGTCGCGGCCGCTGACCACCGTCATCAGCTCGCCACCGCCGCCGAGCAGGCGGTCCACGACCCCGGTCGCGGCCGTCACCAGATCGTCGGTGATCAGCGTGAAGTCGCCGTCGACCACACCCAGCGCGTCTCCGATCCGGCAGGTGCCGGCCATCGTCCAGGCGTCCTTGACCGCGATCGTGACCGCGCCGTGGCGGGTCTGCCCGGCCGCGGCCGACAGGTGCACGACGTCGTCGTCGAAGCTGCGCTCGGGGTCGTGCACGGCGATCGCCGCGAGTCCCTGGACCTGCGCGCGGGTCGGGATCACCGCCACCCGGACGCCGTCCTGCCGCGCCGCCGTCGCCGCGGCCTCGGCGACCGCGATCGAGTCCTTGTCGTTCGGGAGCAGCACGATCTCGGGCGCCTTCGACTGCTCGATCGCCCGGAGCAGCTCGCCGGTCGAGCACCGCCGCCCAGGACCACCTCGTACGACGATCGCTCCCGCTTCGCCGAACAGCGCGGCCAGCCCGTCCCCCGCCGCGACCGCGATCACCGCGCGGCCCGGCGTCGGCGCGTGCGGCTGGAGGTCCGCGAAGTGCGTCACGCGAATCCGGTGCGGCCGCCCCACGCCGATCCCGAGCTCGATCGCCGCGCCGACGTCGTCGGTGTGCACGTGCACGTTCCAGAGCCCGTCGCCGCCGACCACGACGACGGAGTCGCCCAGCCCCGTCAACGCGCGCCTGAGGTCCCCGATGGAGTCGTCACCCGCGTCGAGCAGGTACATCACCTCGTACGCCGGACCGTCGGGCCCGAGCTCGTCAGCGCTCTCCTGCTCCGGTACGACGCGGTGCGGAACGCCGGTGGTCTGCGCCGGGCCACGCCCGGAGAGCACCTGCTCCATCGCTCCCAGGATCACCACGAGGCCCGCTCCACCGGCGTCGACCACTCCGGCACGCCGCAGTACGTCGAGCTGCTCGGTCGTCTTCGTCAGCGCCACCCGCGCCGCCGCCACGGCGACCAGACAGACCTCAGCCAGGTTCTTCCCGTCATTGGCCGCCGCCAGAGCGGCATCAGCAGCAGCCCGAGCAACGGTGAGCATCGTGCCCTCCACCGGCTGAGCAACAGCTCCGTACGCCGCGTCAGCGGCAAACACCAGCGCATCGGCGAACGCGACGGGCTCACTCATCCGAGGATCGGCAAGCCGAGCGCTCGGCCCGGCACTCCCACCCGGCGCCGCACTCCCACCCGGCCCCGCACTCCCACCCGGCGCCGCACTCCCACCCGGCCCCGCGCTCCCGCTCAAGTCGGAACCCCCGACCGATTCCCCGGGCGCGGCATCGAGCGGCGGCAAGTTCTCCGCGAGCCGCATCCCACAAGCCCGCACCAGCTGCGACGTGATCACCCCGGAGTTCCCCCGAGCCCCCAGTAACGCCCCCCGCCCGAACGCCTGCACAGCCTCCGCGAAAGTCAGCTCACCCTCGGGCAGCGCGTCGCACGCGGCCTCCCAGGTCAGGTACAGGTTGGTGCCCGTGTCGCCGTCCGGGACCGGGTACACGTTGAGATCGTCGATCTCGGTCCGTGCCCGGCCCAGCTCCACGAGCGCCGTACGGGCCCAGCTCCGCAGCACCCCGACCGTCAGCTCTTCCACGCCGGGAAGGTTATCCGGTACCGACCAGCCACTTACTATGTGTTGTGCCTGCCTCGACTGCTCCGATCCTGTTTTCCGTCTCTCCCGACAGCTACGACCTGGCGGTGCGGGAGATCCGGGAGGAGTTCGGCCGGCAGGTCGGCGTCGAGCGGGTCAGCGGCGACCTCGGGCGGATCACCGACGACGTACCACCGATCGGCGCGCTGGCCAGAGCCTGCGACGAGGGCCGGATCATCTTCGTCCGGCACCTGACCGTCGAGATCGCGAGCTTCCCGCCGTACGACGTACCGCCGCCGCACGAGCTCGCCGACCTGGTCCTGGCCGAGCTCCCGAAGCACCCGAAGGCGCTCGCCGTCCAGACCTGGACCGACGGCGCCGGGTCGGGCGGCACCTACTACCACCTGCTCGACGAGGCCCTCGGCGCCCGCGGCATCGAGGTCACGCGCTCGGAGCAGGCCGTCGTCGTCTCCTGCTTCGTCTCCGACCGCGCGGTCCTGATCGGTCTCAACCACCTCGAGGACAGCCTCGCCGACTGGCCCGGCGGCCGGATGCGCCTGGCGCGATCCGACGAGCGGGTCTCGCGCTCGGAGTTCAAGCTCGAGGAAGCCATCCGGACCTTCCACCTCGACCTGAAGCCCGGCGGCAAGGGCCTCGACCTCGGTGCCAGCCCCGGCGGCTGGACGCGCATCCTGCGGCAGTACGACCAGGAGGTCTGGTCCGTCGACCCCGGCGCGCTCGACCCGCGCCTGGACCGCGACCGCCGGATCCACCACGTCGCGACCACGGCCGGCGAGTTCTTCCGCCGCAACGACCTCCGCTTCGACGTGGTCGTCAACGACATGCGGATGGACCAGGTGATGAGCGCCCGCGTCATGCTCGACGCCGTACCGCACCTGCGCCGCGGCGCGCTCGCGGTGGTCACGCTCAAGGGCGGCGGCCGCAACCCGCTCGACACCGCGCGGCGTGGAATGGATGTCCTGAGCAAGGAGTACGACGTCCTGCACGCCCGCCAGTTGCACCACAACCGCCGCGAGATCACCGTCGTCGCGCGCGCCCGCTGACCTGGGGCGTCGTCGTACAACAGCAGTAGGCGCCCGGGACATCCCGGACGCCTACGAGGCCCTGCACGGAGACCGGCTCATCGGGGAGCCGGAAGAGTACTAGCCGACGACGCGCTGAACCTTGCCTGCCTTGATGCAGGAGGTGCAGACCTTCATCTTGGTCGGGGTGCCCTTGATGACCGCCAGGAACGGCTGAATGTTGGGGTTGAACCGCCGCGGCGTACGCGCCTTGACCCGACGGATCATCGCGCCCTTACCCAGCCGGGCAACACTGTTGCCGAACGTCGGCTGCTTGCCGCAAACATCGCACTTCTTAGACATGATTCTCCGTGGTCAAGGGTGTTCAGGGTCGTACGCCGACAGACCATGTTACACAGCGTCTGCAGGCCCGACCAATTCGGTCCTGGGCCGTGATCCAGGCCACAGGGGGTCAGTTCGCCGTCGAAGCTCGCACCACGAGCTCGGGCCTGACCGTCATCATACGCGGTCGCTCCGGCGCCTGCGGGAGCAGCCGACCTGGGCCGGCCTGCGGAGAGCAGGCCGGCCCAGTCGTCAGTTCGCGGTCAGGTAGGCGACCTCGTCACCGCTCAGCGTCACCGAGAGGCCCGGCAGCGACGTGCGGGTCTCGGAGATCTGGCGCGGGCCGATCAGCGGGAAGACCGGATACGGCTGGTGCAGCAGCCAGGCCAGCGCGATCGCGGTCGGCTCGACTCCCTTGGCCTTGGCGAGCTCCCGGGCCCGGTCGAGGCGCTGGAAGTTCTCGTCGGAGTAGAAGCAGCGCACGAGCTCCTCGTCCGAGGTGTCCTCCGGCTTCGCGCGTCCGGTGAAGAACCCCCGCGCCTGGCTCGACCACGGGAACAGCGCGACCTGCCGCTCCCGCAGCCACACCTGCGACTCGTCGTCGCTGACGTGCCGGCAGCCCTTCCACGGTACGTCGTACGCGCGGGCCAGGCTGAGGTGGTTGCTCAGCAGGGTCAGCGGCTGCTTGCCGTTGGCAACGGCGTACTCGTTGGCCTCGTCGAAGCGCGCGGTGGTCCAGTTCGACCCGCCGAACGCCTTGATCCGGCCGGCCCGGAAATGCTCGTCCATGACGTCGACGAACTCCCCGACCGGGATCTCCTCGTTGTCGCGGTGCATCAGGTACAGGTCGACGTGGTCGGTCTGCAGCCGCTCGAGGCTCTCGTTCAGCTGCCGGGTGATCGACTCCGGGTCGCAGTGCGGCGTGTGCGCGCCCTTGCCGATGACCACGACGTCGTCGCGGTTGCCGCGGGTCCTCATCCACTGCCCGAGCAGCTTCTCGCCGCGGCCGCCGCCGTAGATGTACGCCGTGTCGAACGTCGTACCGCCGCGCTCGACGAAGTCGTCGAAGATCGTCGCCGCGTGCGTCAGCGTGTTCTGGTTGTCGACGCCCATCACCAGCCGGGAGACCTGCTTGTCCAGGCCGGGCACGGTGCCGTACGTCATCGGGGCGTCGTCGCGCTTGGCCAGCGGACGGCCGGTGGCGGTCGGGACCGCCGCGTCGTCGCGCTCGCTCGCGTACTGCTGCCCGATCAGCTTGCGCCACTCGTCCTGGACCTCCAGGTTGCCGAGCGTGTCGGCCCACGACATCTCCGGGGCCTGCCGCTGCTCGATCGCGGCGGCGACCGCGTCGGCCTCGGCGGCGTAGATGAAGGCCGGCTCCGCGGAGACGTCCCGCGGCTCCTGCCCGATCTTGTGCACGGTGACGTGGGTCGGCTTGCCGTCGCCGCCGAACCACGGGTCCTCGACGACGAGGAACCCGTCGCTGCCGAGGATCTTGACCAGCGGCTCGTCCTTCAGCCGGACACCGGTCTGCACCTGCGCGGTCAGCCCGCTGTCGAAGAACAGCGTCGCGACCGCCCACTCGTCGACGCCGGTCTCACCGACGTTCCCGGCCGCGGTGACGGCGGCCGGGTCGGCGAACGGCTGCCCGATCGCGGCGCCGGCGATCAACCGGGCGTACGAGACCGGGTAGCCGCCGACGTCCAGGATGCCGCCGCCGGCCAGCTCGTCGGCGAAGATCCGGCTCTCGGCCCGGAACTGCGACTGGAACGCGAACGACGCCTGGATCTGGTGCACGGTCCCGATCTCGCCGTCGCGGACCAGCTGGGCGACCAGCTTGGTCTGCGGCAGGCACCGGTACATGTACGCCTCCATCAGGAGGACGTCGTTGCGGACGGCGGCCTCGATCATGGCCGCGGCCCAGGACCGGTTGATCGCGAGCGGCTTCTCGCACAGCACGTGCTTGCCGGCCTCGGCGGTCTTGATCGCCCACTCCGGGTGCAGCGGATGCGGCGTGGCGATGTAGACGGCGTCGACGGTGTCGTCGGCGAGCAGTTCCTCGTACGACGCGTGCCGGTTCGGGATCGAGTACTTGTCCCCGAACGCGTCGGCCGAGTCCTGGCTGCGGCTGCCGACCGCGGCCAGGACACCGGTGGACGAGGACGGGAGCTGGCCGGCGAAACGGGAGGCGATGTTGCCGGTCCCCAGGATTCCCCAGCGAATCTTGTCGAGTTGCACGTATGCCCCTTGGGAAGTGGTCGATCAGAATTTCATGGCGCCGGCGGCGATGTCGGCGATGAAGTGGCGGCCGCCGATGATGAAGACCCCGATCAAGGGGATCACGCTCATCAGGGCGCCAGCCATCACCATGCTGTAGTCGGTGCCGTACACACCGTTCAGCTGCTGGAGGGCGACCTGGAGGGTGAGCCGGTTGGGATCCGTCATCACGATCAGCGGCCAGAGGTAGTCGTTCCAGACGTTGATGAAGGTGAAGATGCCGAGAAAGGCCAGACCGGGCCGCAGCACCGGCAGGCCGACGGTGAGGTACTGCCGGAAGAAGCCGGCGCCGTCGACCTTGGCGGCCGAGATCAGTTCGTCGGGGATCGCGCCCTTGGCGTACTGGCGCATCCAGAAGATCCCGAACGCGTTCGCCGCGCCCGGGATGATCAGGGCCTTCAGCGATCCGATCCAGCCGAACTCCGCCAGCGTGACGAACTGCGGCACCAGCGCGAGCTGGGACGGGATCATGAAGGTGACCAGCAGGATCCCGAACAGCAGGTTCCGGCCGGGGAACTCGTACTTGGCGAAGGCGAAGGCCGCCAGCGAGTCGAAGAACAGCACCAGCACGGTGACGCCGAGCGACGCGATCAGCGTGAGCAGCATCGCGCCGAAGAAGTCGATGTTGCTCAGCACGTTGCGCATGTTCTCCAGCAGGTGCGAACCGACCAGCAGCTTCGGCGGGTAGGCGAAGATGTCCGGCGTGGTGTTCGAGGCCATCACCAGCATCCAGTAGAACGGGAAGAGCGAGACCAGCACCCCGAGCATCAGCACGACGTGGCTGGTGACCTCACGAACTCGTTCAGTGCGCATCGGCGTACTCCTTCCCGGCCTTCTCGGCGGCGATCTTGCGCTGCGCCCGGCGGGCGACCCGCTTGGTGATCCGTTCGTCGTCGCGACCGCCGATCAGCCGCCAGTTGATGATCGAGAACAGCACAATCAGGATGAACAGCGCCCAGCCGATCGCCGCGCCGTACCCGAACTGGTTGGAGCCGAAGGCGTTGTCGTACAGGTAGGACACGATGGTCAGACCGCCGTCGCCCGGTCCGCCGATCGAGCCGCTGGCGCCGAACAGCACCTGCGACTCGGTGAAGATCTGCAGCCCGCCGATCGTCGAGGTGACCGCGGTGAACAGGATCACCGGGCGCAGCAGCGGCACGGTGATCTGCCAGAACTGCTGCCGCGACGACGCGCCGTCGACCTTGGCGGCCTCGTAGATGTCGGACGAGATCGCCTGCAGGCCGGCCAGGAAGATGATCGCGTTGTAGCCGGTCCAGCGCCAGGCCACGATGGTGGCGATCGCGACCTTGATCCCCCACGGCTGGCTGAGCCACTCGATCTTGTCCAGCCCGATCGAGGTCAGGAACGCGTTCAGCAGCCCGAAGTTGTTGCTGAACACCGAGCCGAACACCATCGTGACCGCGACCACCGAGGTGATGTTGGGGATGAAGTACGCGATCCGGTAGAAGCTGCGGAACCGGGTCGCGTTGTGCAGCGAGTTCGCGATCAGCAGCGCCAGCAGCAGCATCGGGACGGTCGAGAGCACCCAGATGATCAGTGTGTTGGTGATCGACTTCCAGAACGTCGGGTCGGTGAGCAGGTAGCTGTACTGCTCGAGCCCGACCCACTTCATCTGGCCGATGCCGTCCCAGGAGTGGAACGACAGCCAGATCGAGAAGAACACCGGGAACGCGCCGAAGATCGCGAACAGCACGAAGAACGGCGAGACCGCGACGTACTGCGGAAAGGCCTGCTTGAACCTGTTCGGTGGCTTGCTCGGGCCGTCGTCGGAGATCCGGACGGCGGCCGGGGAACGGAGTGCGTCGCTGACGGCCATCTCAGATCGCCCCCACCCTGGTCAGTTCGCGTTCGATCTGGTGCTGGGCGTCGCGCCAGGCCTGGTCCGAGGTCTTGGCGCCGATCTCCACGTTGACCAGTTGGTCGGACAGCGGGTCGCCGATGATCGTGTCGTACGGGCTGAAGTAGGTACCCGGGTACTTCTTGGCCGACTCCGCGAACACGTCGACGATCCGCTGGCCGCCGAAGAACGGGTCCTCGCCGGTCATCTTGGAGTCGGTGTAGCTGGCCGGGGTGGACGGGAACAGGACCGGGTCGAGGAACGACTGGGCCTGGTTCTGGGCCGACTCGAGCCACGTGATGAACGCGAACGCGGCCTCCGGATCCTTGCAGTACTTCGTGATCGCGAGGAACGAACCGCCGCGGTTGCCCGGCCCACCAGGTGCCGGGGTCACTCGCCACTGTCCCTTGCTGTCGGGCGCCGCGTTCTTCGGGCCGAGCTGCGCCCACCAGACCGCGCCGACGAAGGCGGCCAGCCGCCCGTTGGTGATGACGGCGTTGGCGTCGGTGCTGCCGCTCTGCGCGTTGGCCGACAGCCCCTCCTCGACCACCCGCACCGACAGGTCCCAGGCCTTCCGGATGTGGTCGCCGTTCCCGATGTACTGACCGTCGGCGGTCATGTAGCGCTTCGGCAGCTGGGCCAGCGCGTACGCGTAGATCGACGTGATGTTGTCGGTGATCGCCGCGCCCGGTACCGCCTGCTTGAGCTTCTTGCCGAGCTCGATGTAGGTGTTCCAGTCCGGCGCGGCCGCGGCGACGTCACCGGGCTCGGTCGGCAGGCCCGCCTTGGCGAAGATGTCGCGGCGGTAGAACAGCGCCGTCGGGCCGGTGTCCATCGGGAAGGCCATCATCCGGTTCTCCGGCGTGATGCCCAGCTTCCACTTCCACTCCAGGAAGTCGCCCTTGACCTGGTCCGCGCCGAGTTCGTGCAGGTCGACGAACTGGTCGGCGTTCGGGAAGTAGGTGGCCACGTCGTCGTTCAGGCCGACGATGTCGGGGACCATCGACTTGCCGGCCAGCGAGGTCAGCAGCTTGGTCTTGTAGTCGCCGCCGATCCGGGTCAGTGCGATCTTCTTGCCGGGGGCGCCGGGGATCCCCTTCGCCGCCTGGGCGATCAGGTCGTCGTTCACCGACCCGGTCCACGCCCACAGACTCAGCTCGTCGGCGGCGCCGAGCGAACTTCGGGAGCCACACCCGGTGAGGCCCGCACTCGCGGCGGCGGCACCGCCGGACAGGGCCAGGAACTTCCGTCTGGTCAGAGTCATGCGCCTCACCGGGCTCTCTGTGTTCGATTGCGCCAGAAGTTGTTCACAAGTGTTCAGACGGCCTCAAGGTAAGCGCATACCAACTGAACCGGTCAAGGGTTCAGGTCCCCTCCGCCTGAATCGGCCAAACGGCGGTTCGGGCGCCCTGGTTGGATGGCGGGTATGACCATCGAAGCAGTGCTGTTCGACGCCGACGGCGTGATCCAGGCCCCGACCGTCGACTGGCAGGCGACGCTGGCGACCTTCCTGCGCCCCGACCAGTCGGCCGACGAGTTCGTGCTCGACCTGATGACGTCGGAGGGGCCGTCGCTGGCCGGCAAGGGCGACTTCCGGGAGGCGACGGCCGACGTACTGGCCCGGTGGGACGTGACGACTCCGTTGGCGGAGGTGCTGTCGCTGTGGGAGCAGTTCGCCGCCGTACCGGAGGCGATCGACGTCGTGCAGGAACTGCGGTCGGCCGGGGTGCCGTGCCACCTGGCGACCAACCAGCAGTCGTACCGGCGGGAGATCATGAACGACCGCCGCAACTACGGGCAGTGGTTCGACCGGTCGTTCTACTCGTGCGACCTCGGGGTCGCGAAGCCGGAACCGGCGTACTTCAAGACGATCCTGACCGCGATCGACCTGCCGCCGACGTCGGTGCTGTTCGTCGACGACAACGCGGACAACGTCGCGGGCGCGCGGGAGGCCGGACTGCACGCCGAGGTGTTCCACCTGTCCAGCGGCGTACCGGTCCTACGCGAGCTCCTTCACGGGTACGGGCTGCCGGTCGCGACTGACGGCCCAGAGCAGGGCCAGCAGGGGTAGCGGGATCAGGAAGGCGGTCCGCAGGTCCAGCCAGCCGGCCAGCGCGGCCAGGAAGGTCGGGGCCAGCAGGATCGCCGTACCGGACGCTCCTGCGCCGAGCGCAGCCAGTCGGGCCGGGTTGATGCCGGGGATCGCTACCAGCGCGGCGATGGTCAGCGGGTAGAGCGGCGCCACGCCCAGGCCGGCTAGAGCGAGTCCGGCGGTCACAGCGGCCGGCTGGTTGAACAGGCAGACCAGCAGGGTGCCGCTGGTCGCCAGCAGCGTGGCCGGGATCAGTGGGGACAAGCCGCGCCAGTGCAGCGGGCCGATGGCTCGCCCGGCGGCCATGCCGATCGGGAAGGCGCTGCCGAGCAGCGCTGCGGTCGACATCGGTACGCCGGTCGCCGCCAGCCGCGCTACAGCCCAGACGACGAAGCAGAACTCCACGGCAACAGCCAGTACGACGCGCAGCCAGCCTTTGAGCACATGAGTGCTCGGCGCGCGCTCGGCCTCCTGATGGATCGGCGCCTCGCCGGAGCCTGCCAGCGCGGCCAGCACGAGCAGCGGCGGTACTGCGGCCAGTAGCGCGATCCGACCGGTAGTGCCGAGCGCGTCGACGCCGCCGATCGCCAGCGGCGCCAGAATGCCCGTGGCGCTGGAGACCGCATTGACTCGCGTGAGCCGGGCAGCCGCCGTAGGTCCGTGCAGGAGCAGTGGTGCGACGAGAACGAGCAGCGCACCGCCCAGTCCGATCAGCAGCCCGCCGGCGACGGCCAGAGCGAAGCCCTGCGCCGTAGCCAGCGCGGCGGCTCCGACTGCGCAGACAAGGGAGCCTGCTCGCAGAACCGTGCCGATGTGGAGGGTGCGGAGTAGGTACGGGCCGGTGACGGCGACGATCAGCAGGCCGACGGCGAACGCGGATGACAGGATCGCCAGCTCGTCGGTCGACTTGTCGAGGTCCCTGGCGAGCACGGCGATCGACGCGCCGAGCCCGGCCAGCAGGAAGCCCAGGGCTGCCAGGGCGAGGCCTATGCGCAGTTCGACCCGGCTCATAGCAGTGCTGCGAGCTGGTGCAGGTCAGCGAGCTTCAGGTCCCCGGCGAGTCCCTTCAGCCCAGCTGTGTAGGCACCCGCTGCCTTGCCGGCTTGCAGGCCGACCTCGGCGTCCTCGACGACCAGGCACTGCGTTGCCGGTACGCCGAGCAGCTCGGCGCCGCGCAGGTAGCCCTCCGGGTCCGGCTTGCCGCGGGTGATGTCCTCGATGGTGACCAGCACCTTCGGCTCGATCCCGGTCGCGCCCAGCCTGGCCTTGGCGAGCCGCTGATCCGCACTGGTGACAACGGCCCACGGCACACCGCGCTGCTCCAGCAGAGCGAGCAGCTCGTGCGCGCCAGGAGTCGGTACGACGTCCGACAGGTCGTCGTACTGGAGCTCGTGCTGGCGGCCGGCGGCGATCGCCCGGATCGTCGGGTCGAGACCGGGCAGGACGCGGGCGACCACGGACTCGGCCGGGCTGCCGTGCGCGACGGCGAGCACCTGCGCCGCGTCGACGCCGTACTCGGTCGACCAGGTCGTCCAGGCGCGTTCGACCGCGGCGTCGGAGTCGACCAGAGTGCCGTCCATGTCGAACAGCACCGCGTGGATGTCCTGTGGATTCACAACCGCCTCCATTAAGCTCGTTCTCCGAGGATAACCTGGAGCTGATGGTGAACAGAAGAGGACGCTGGCAGACCGCTGCCGAGGTGCTGGGCCTACTGAGTCGCCGGCCGGGCATCACCCGGGCGGCTGTGGCGCGGACGCTGCAGCTCAGCACGGGCTCGGCGACCGAGGTCACCGCTCGGCTGCGCGACCTGCAGCTGCTCAGCGAGTCCCCGGCGCCGATCCAGGGACGCGGACGGCCCACTACCGTGCTGGCCGCGCATCCGCTCGGGCCCGTCGTACTGGCGCTGGAGCTTCGGCAGGGCGGCTGGCGCAGCGGCGTGGTCTCGCTGGACGGCTCGCTCGAGCAGCTCCCCGGGCACCGGCACCGGGGTCACCGTCCGGCTTCAGTGCTGGCTGCGCTCCGTGAGGTCGTTGTGGAAGCGGCTGCGCAGTACGGCGACCGCTTGCAGGCCGTTGCACTCGCTGTACCGGGCACCGTGCGCGGGCAGGAGCTACTGCAGGCGTCGACGCTGTCCTGGAACGACGTGGACCTCACGCCGGTCGTCGAGGGCACCGGACTGTTCCTGCTCGTGGGCAACGACGCCACGCTCGCCGGAGTAGCCGAGGCCCGGACCGGCGCGGCCGCTGGAGCCGGTACGGCGCTGCACCTGATCGTCGAGGTCGGCATCGGCGGGACGCTGCTGCTGGACGGCGTACCGGCGGGTGGAGCGAGTGGAACTGCCGGGGAGTACGGCCACACGCCGTACGGCGACCGCAGTGTGCGCTGCCCGTGCGGCGCACGCGGCTGCTGGGACCTGGAGATCGACGGGCGGGCGCTGGCCCGACACCTGGGCGAGCCTTCGCCTGAAGACCCGTACGCCTACGCCGACGAGCTGCTCCGGGGAGCGCAGTCTTCCCGTGTCCAGCGAGCTGTTGAACGCGTTGCCGAAGCCCTCGGCGCGGGCATCGCCGGTCTGGTCAACGCCCACGATCCGGCGGTCATCACACTCGGCGGACTGGCCGTCCCGCTGCGGGCCGCGGCGCCGGCGGCGTTCGCTTCGGCGTACGAGGACAACCTGATGACGTTCCACCGAACCGCTCCCCCACCGGTCCTGGACGCCGCCCACCCGACCGACGGCGTACTACGTGGAGCCGGCGCGCTGGGGCTCGACCACCTGACAAGCGAGACCGGCCTGACCGCGTGGGAAGCCACTCGCGGTTAGTCTTTGTTGTCCTCGGCAACTACAGCGGTCAGCTCGCCGGAATCCGTCGCCGTCTCCTCCGTCGTCCCGGACTCGTCGCCTTCCTCCGTGGTCTCCTCCACGACGGGCTTCGGGGCCGGGACGATCGGCGGTTCGACCTTGGCGAGGATCTCGATGATGTCGTGCCGGTGGTGCTGGATCTCGTGCGCGGTGTGCCGCACGATCCAGCTCAGCGACCGTGGCGCGCGGACCGGGTAGTTGTAGAGCCCGAGCCGCGCGAGCTCCGGCGGCGTCAGCACCTTCGCCGCCGCACCGAACTCCCGCGCGAACTTCATCACCGCGGCGCCGACCTCGACCGGGTTCTGGAACTCGTACTTCTCCTGCTTGACCCGCCCGGTCCGGTCCATCGGCGCGTACACCGGCCGGTCCTCGGCCAGGCACTGCGCGATCCGCAGCCGCTGCACCTCGAGCACGTCGCGGATGTGGCACGCGTACTCGATCGCGGACCACACCTCCGGCTCCGGACGCAGCCGTACGACGTCCGGGTCCGGCCCGGCCGCCGCCTTGGTCAGCGCCATCGCCGACTCGGCCGCCTGGCGGACCAGCAACGTCACCGTGCCCTGCAGGTCACCGGTGCTGTAGTTGAAGCCGCACTGCTCACACAGCCCGTCGACCGGCGGCTGCTGCTTGCTCACTGACCACTCCCTCTGAACTGCCATGCGTGATCCACCGGCCCGATCCCACCACCCAGGGCGAACCCGTTGGCGACCGCACCACTGATGTACTCCTTCGCCGCCCCTACTGCCGACGGTACGTCGTACCCGCGAGCCAAGTACGACGCGATGGTGCTCGCCAGCGTGCAGCCGGTCCCGTGGGTGTGCCGGTTGTCAGCCCGCGGCGCACTGAACTCCTGCCGAGTGCCAGGCCCGTGCAGTACGTCGACCGCCAGGTCGCCGTCGTCATGACCGCCCTTGACCAGCACCCACGACGCGCCGGCGTCCAGCAGGATCTTGGCGGCCAGCTCCCGGTCGTCCAGAGTCCGCAGCTCCACACCGGCGACCGGACCGAGCTCGGTGAGGTTGGGCGTCAGCACAGTCGCCAGCGGGACCACCTCCGAGCGGACCGCCTCCATGGCCTCAGCACCGAGCAGCGCGTCGCCGTGCTTCGACACCGCGACCGGGTCGACCACTACGGGCACCTCCGGCGGCAGCGTGCGCAGCAGGGCCGCGACGATCCGGACCATGCCCGCCGAAGCGAGCATGCCGGTCTTCACCGCGTCCACGCCGATGTCGTCCACCACACTGCGGAACTGAGCCTCCACCTGCTCGGCCGGCAGCTCCCACGCACCTTGGACGCCCAGGCTGTTCTGCGCGGTGATCGCCGTGAGCACGCTCATCCCGTGCACGCCGTTGGCCAGCATCGCCTTCAGGTCGGCCTGGATCCCGGCGCCACCACCGGAGTCGGACCCGGCAACGGTGAGCACTCTGGGCGGGGCGGACGTCATCTCGCTGCAGCTCCTCGGTCGGTTCGTTCGTGCGTCGCCGGGCTCGCCGGACGGGCTGGTTCGATCATCCCGCGCTCGCCGGTCAGCTGGTGAAGTGGGCGTGCCCGGCCGGCGACTCGAACAACTCGCCGTCGACGGTCACCGTCCCGGCCGGGCGGCTTTCATTGCCCTCAGCAACCGTCCCGACGACGGTCCAGCCGTCCGGGACGTCGGCCGGTTCGAAGGTGCCGACCAGCGCGTGGTCCTCGCCCCCGGTCAGCACGAACGTCAACGCGTCGAGCCCGGTCGCCGCGGCGACCGCCTGCAGCGGCTCGGCGATGGCCAGCGCCGGGGTCCGGACGTCGATCACCACCTGACTCGCCTCGGCGATGTGCCGCAGGTCCGCGATCAGGCCGTCGCTCACGTCGCACATCGAGGACGCGCCCGCGAGCGCGGCGCGCGGCCCTTCGGCGTACGGGGGCTGTGGACGGCGATGCGCGTCGACGACCGTGCGCGGCGAGCGGAAGCCGCGCGTCAGTACGGCGTACCCGGCCTCGGCCCACCCGAGCCGGCCCGCGAACGCGAGCTCGTCGCCCGGGCGTGCGCCCGACCGCAGTACCGGCCTCCGTCCGTCGAGCGAACCGAACGCGGTCACCGACACGATGATCTTCTCCGACTGCACGGTGTCGCCGCCGACGATGCTCGCACCGACCAGTTCGGCCTCGTCGACCAGCCCCTGGTTGAGCTCGACCGCCCACGCCGTCGGCAGGTCGGCGGGCCCACCGAAGCCGACCACGAGCGCCGTCGGGCGGGCACCCATCGCGACCACGTCGGCCAGGTTCTGCGCGGCCGCCTTGCGGCCCACGTCGTACGCCGACGACCAGTCCTGCCGGAAGTGCCGGCCCTCGACGAGCAGGTCGGTGGTGATCACCATCCGCCCGTCCGGCACCGCCACCACGGCCGCGTCGTCCCCCGGACCGACCAGGACGTCCTCACTGGTGGACAGCCCCCGGGTGACGGCCGCGATCAGCCCGAACTCCCCGGTAGTGCCCAACGTCTCTGTCACGTCAGTAGACCTCCCATATCGCCGACTGGAGTCTAGGCGGTACGGTGACCAGGCAACGACGAGTACGCCCGGCCGCTCTGCAGTACTGTGGCCGGTGCCCGCTGAGGACGACTGAGTGGAGAACGACGTGGTGGTCCAGGCCTACATCCTGATCCAGACCGAGGTCGGCAAGGCCGCCGACGTCGCAGCACAGATCGCCGAGGTCCAGGGCGTCACCCTGGCCGAGGACGTCACCGGCCCGTACGACGTGATCGTCCGCGCCGAAGCCCGCAACGTCGACGAACTGGGCAAACTGGTGGTTGCCCGGGTCCAGAACGTCCCCGGCATCACCCGCACGCTGACCTGCCCCGTCGTCCACATCTGACCATCAGCCGGTCAGTCCCCGCCCCCGCGGTCGTGTCGACGGCACACTCGGTCCACCGCGCGGCGCGCGGCCGCCAGGTCCACGGCGCAGCGCGCGACCTTCCGGTCCAGTGCGCAGCGCGCGACCTTCCGGTCCAGTGCGCAGCGCGCGACCTTCCGGTCCAGTGCGCAGCGCGCGACCTTCCGGTCCACGGCGCAGCGGGCGGCCGCCCGGTCCACCACGCAGCGCGCGTCCCCTGGGGGCACGCGCTCGCCGTTGGATGCACACTGCTGGCCGTCCTCACCGCCTGCGGCTCCGACCCGGTCCCGATCGCCGTACCGAACCCCGCCCCCGAGGTCACCGCGGCCTGCACCACGCTGGTGGCGGCGTTCCCCGCCAAGATCCTGGACGCCGGGCGCCGCGACACCAACCCGGTCAGCCCCCTCACCACGGCGTACGGCGACCCACCCATCGAGGTCACCTGCGGCGTCTCCCCACCCGCCGGCATGGCCCAGGCCCAGTCTCAGTGCTTCGAGGTCAACGGCGTCGGCTGGTACGCCAAGGAAGCCGCTAACGGCGTCATCTTCACCACCATCGGGCGCCAGCTGTACGTCGAGATAGCGGTCCCCAAGACGTACACCCCCGAGGCCAACGCCCTGACCGACGTCTCCGACGCGGTTAAGGCCCACAACCGCCTCATCACCCCCTGCACCTGAGCAAAGCGGAGCTCCGCTCCCAGCCGCCCACCAACTCCCCAGGCTGACCCGGCGTTGAAAGCCGAGCTCCCGCATCCAGCCGCCCACCAATTACCCGGACCCGGCGTTCGGAGGCGGAGCTGCTGCATCCGGTGCCCGCACCAGCGTCCCGCAGAGCGGGCCCGCCGCCCCTCGCTCCGCCTGCCCACCGACGAGCTACCGCATCCCGCGCGACAACCCACCAACCGAACCACCCCGGGCCTCCGACTGCACCCGTGTGCCCCGACTGCTCCCTCGTTGAACCACTGCCGCGATACAGCGCACCAACCGACCACCCCGGGGCCTCCGACTGCCCCCTTGTTCGTCGGCTGCTCCCTTGTTGGACGACTGCCGCGGTACAACGGGCCAACCGACCACCCCCGGGGCCTCCGGCTGCACCCTTGTTCGTCGGCTGTTCCCTCGTTGGACGACTGCCGCGGTACAACGGGCCAGTCGTCAAACTCCGAGCCAGTCATCCAACTGGGCGCCACTCCCGGCCCCAAACCGGCCGCCCGAGGGGCCGGATGCGGTAGTTCGTCGCGGACTGCGGAGGTGGTTCGTCGCGGACTGTGGCGGTGGTGTGGGGCACGTCGAGCACCGAGCGGACGCCGAGCTGGGCGTACGGCGTACACGAGGATCTGCAGACCCAGGCCTGGGTGAACTACCTGCTCAGGCACGACGGTGTCCTGACGAACCCGCCGAACGAGCCCTCCGTCGAGATGCAGGTTCCAACCAGCGGATTCCCACCTCGGCCGCGGAGGTTAGCCGGTCATCGTCGCGAGCTGGTGCAACTCGTCGAGCTTGCCCGGAAGGCCTCGCAGCGTCTCGCCGATGGCGGCGTCGATGGTCGCGCGGTCTCCCATCCACCGCGGCGCGGTGGCCTGCCCGAGCGAGACCCGGATCTGCTCGCCGAGCACCTGGACCCGGTTTCTGACCACACTCAGATAGAGATCGGACCCGGCCCAGCCGAGATCGCCCCCGGCCTCGACGTACGCAGTGAGCACTCTCCTGACCGCCTCGGGCTCTCCGCCTCCGAAGATGTACGCGACCCGACCCGCCTCGAGCGCCGCACTGTCGGTCCGAACGCTGTCCCAGTCCACAAGCATCGGCCCCGAGGCAGACGTAACAATGTTGTGGGTCTTGAAATCACCATGAGTCGTCACAAGATCCGGTACGACGTCGCAAGCGTTCGCGATCCGTTCGGTGGCCGCGAGGATCTGCGGCAAGCTGTCGCCGTACGGCGCCGCCCACAAGACGTCGCGACTGCGAGCCTCGGCGAGCCAGCCCTCCCAAGTCCCCGGCGGCTGAACCGCCTGCCGCCACCACCGAGGCAAGCCGACCCGACCGACCGGCTGCAGTTGGTGGACCTGCAGCATGGTCCGACCGAGCCACACCGAGATGTCGGACTGAGCCGGCCGGTGCTCGATCCATCGGTGGACCCTGAACAGCCGACCGCCGATGCGAGCCACCCATCCCAGAATCGGATCGACCGGCATCAGAGGTTCCGGCAAGTCCACACCTGCCTCAAGCGCCCGACGCTCGAACTCCATCGCGACCGCCAGTTGGTCAATCAAGTGCTCGCCGTTGAACTGACCGCCCGTCGTCGGGAAGTACCCCTTGACGAAGTACCGCCCGGTGGAAGTGTCGAGCCGCCAGGCGTCGGTATCACCACGCCTGACATGGACGAGACCGCCGACCGGATTCCCCAGCTCGAACGCCATCGCGATTTCCCCAGGAGTCGGCGTGTGCAACTGTCCTCCACGATCGGCGCGGGCGATGAACGTCGTCGCCTGGTTCAACGGCGACGCCGCCGAGTGCGTTCCAGCCCCGGGCAGGCGGCGCAGGTCTACCGCCAGCGCCGGAGGCCACGCAGACAGCTCGTCGCCGCGCCGGCCTGGGCAAGCGGAGGTCTGGTCCGCGGGGAAGCTGTCGTACGACGGATGCGGCGGCGCGGCTCCCGAACGCAGGGCCAACCCGGCAGCTGCCGCACGGCTGGATACGGAAGCTCCGCTCCAGAACGCAGGGCCAACCCGGCAGCTGTCTAACGACTGGAAGCGGAAGCTCCATTTTCCGTCAGACCGATGTCCGGTCCCGCGTGGTGGTGTCGACCTACTGGGTGAGAGGCGCCACAGTGGTGTCACTCGCTGACCGAGGAGACGAGCATGAAGTACATGATCCTGAGCTACGCGTCGCAGCAGGACTACGACGGGATGGCGGGGAAGGACACCGGGAAACCGGCGTGGACCGAGGCGGACTTCGCGGCGATGGGGGCGTTCATGGAGAAGTTCAACGCCGACCTCGCCGAGTCCGGTGAGCTGGTCGAGACCCGCGGGCTCGCGGCGCCGGTGCTGACTCGGCGGATCGGGTCGAAGGACGGCGAGTCGGTCGTCACCGACGGCCCGTACGCCGAGACGCAGGAGGTGCTCGCCGGGTACTGGATCGTCGAGTGCGACTCGTTCGACCGGGCGGTCGAGATCGCCTCGCGGCTGGGTGACACGCCGGCGCCCGAGTTCGTCCGTGCGTCGGCGTACGCCGACGTCCGCCCGGTCGTCGAGGGACGCGACGACATGCTCAGCTGATGGAACAGCCGATCGAGAACCTGCTGCGTGAGCTCGCGCCGCGGGTCCTCGGTGCGCTCGTACGCCGGTACGGGCACTTCGACACCGCCGAGGACGCCGTCCAGGAAGCCCTGCTCGCGGCCGCGAGGCAGTGGCCCGAGGAGGGCCGGCCCGACAACCCGCGCGGCTGGCTGATCACTGTCGCCTCGCGCCGGCTCACCGATCTCCTCCGCGCCGAGCAGGCGCGGCAACGTCGCGAGCAGCAGTGGACGACCGTGCCGCAGGAGGCAGTGACCGATTCCGACGACACGCTCATCCTGCTGTTCCTCTGCTGCCACCCGTCGCTGTCGCCGTCGTCGCAGATCGCGCTGACCCTGCGCGCGGTCGGCGGCCTCACGACCACCGAGATCGCGCGCGCGTTCCTCACCACCGAAGCGACGATGACGCGCCGGATCACCCGCGCCAAGCAGGCGGTGAAGTCGAGCGGCGCGCGCTTCTCGCTACCGCCTGATCACGCCGACCGCCTCAGCGCCGTACTGAAGGTCGTCTACCTCATCTTCACCGAGGGCTACGCGAGCACCAGCGGCCCGGACCTCCACCGCGTCGAACTGACCGCCGAAGCGATCCGCCTCGCCCGCATGCTGCACGACCTGCTCCCCGACGACTCCGAGGTCGTCGGCCTGCTCGCGCTGATGCTCCTCACCGACGCCCGTCGCCCGGCCCGCACCGGCCCGTCTGGCGGCCTGATCCCGATGGACGAGCAGGACCGCACCCTCTGGATCCGCCCGGCGATCGACGAAGGCATCGCCCTGATCACCGCCGCCCTCCCGAAAGGCCCCCTCGGCCCGTACCAACTCCAGGCCGCCATCGCCGCCGTCCACGACGAGGCGCCGACCTCCGCCGAGACGGACTGGCCGCAGATCGCCGCCCTGTACGGCGTACTGCTGCAACTCACCGACAACCCCATGACCGCCCTCAACCACGTGGTCGCGGTCGCCATGGCCCAGACCCCGGCCGCCGGTCTCGAGCTGCTGGCGACCATCGACACCGATCCGCGGCTGACCAGCGACCACCGCCTGTACGCCGTACGCGGGCACCTGCTGGAGATGTCCGGCAACCCCGTCGACGCCCGCGCCGCCTACGAGCGTGCCGCCGAGCTGGCCACGAGCCTCCCGCAACAGCGTTACCTCAACAAGAAGCTCGCCGGCCTGAACACTCCCCAATAATTCTTTGACAGTCGAGCCGTAGCAGGGCATCGTTCCCCCCAAGACTTGTTGGGGAGTGAGAATGACCGACGAAGACCTCAAGGACCTCAGAGCCGTGGCTCATCCGGTCCGGCTACGCATCATGTCCCTGCTCACCGGTACGGCGATGAGCGCCGCCGAGGTCGCCCGCGAGCTCGACCTGACCCACGCCAACGCGTCGTACCATCTCAGGCTCCTGCACGAGTCCGGCTCGATCATCGAGGCCGGCGAGGAACGCATCCGCGGCGGCGTCGCCAAGCGCTACCGCTACCCGCACGAGAACCGCCTCGAGAGCCGCAAGCAGGCGGTCACCAAGAGCAGGATCCCGGAACTGCGCGCCCTCGCCCGCGAGATCGAACGCCGGCTACCGCTGCGCAAACGGACCGGGCACAACCACCTCAGCGACATCGAGGGCTGGGTCCCGCCCGAGGTCCACCAGCGTGTCCGCGAGCTTCTGATGGAGGCGTCGACCCTGCTGCACGACAACAACCAACCACCCCGTACGCCGGGCACCGTGCACGTCAGCGCCACCTCCTGGATGTTCGAGATGACCCGCAAGGCGCGACCATGAGCGGCGCCCTGGCCCCGCTCCGCGAGGCGAACTTCCGCTACTACTGGATGGCCCGCCTGGTCGACCGCGCCGGTACGACGATGGCCGGCGTCGCGCTCGCGTTCGCGGTGCTCCACGTCAGCGACTCGCCCGGCGCCCTCGGCACGGTGCTGGCCGCGCACAGCATCCCGATGGTCATCTTCCTGCTGGCCGGTGGTGTGATCGCCGACCGGTTCGGCCGGACGCTGGTCATCCAGACGACGAACGTCATCTCCGGCCTCAGTCAGCTCGCGATCGCCGGCCTCGTGCTCACCGGCACCGCCGAGATCTGGTACCTCGTGGTGCTCAGCGCGATCAACGGCACCGCCACCGCGGCCGGGATGCCGGCGCTCGTCGGCGTCCTCCCCCAGCTCGTCCCGCGCGACCAGTTCAAGGCGGCGAACCTCGTGGTCGCCGTCCCCGAGAACGCCCTGATGGTGCTCGGCCCGGCCCTGAGCGGCGTCCTGGTGGTCGTCGTCGGACCGGGCTGGGCGCTCGCGGTCGACGGGGCGACGTACCTGCTGGCCACACTGATCCTCACCCGGGTCCGTATCCCGCGCCCAGCCGACGGCACCACGAGCAAAGGCTTCGTCGCCGACCTGCGTGAAGGCTGGACCTACTTCCGTACGACGACCTGGCTGTGGGCGGTGGTCGCCTCGTTCTCGCTGCTCAACGCGATCACCAGCGGCGCGTTCAGCACCCTTGGCCCGGTACTCGCCACGCAGACCGACATCGGCGAGGCCGGTTGGGGCCTGATCCGCTCGGCCCAGGCGGTCGGGTACCTGGTGTGCTCGCTGATCCTGATCCGGCTCGCGTTCCGCCGGCCGCTGCGGTGGGGCATGCTCGCGGTGTCCCTGTCGGGCGTCCCGCTGCTCGTGCTCGGGTTCGAGCCGATGCTCGTGGCGGCGATGGTGGCGACGTTCGTGGCCGGGATCGGCAGCCAGATCTTCAACCTGGGCTGGGACCTGGCGATGCAGGAGCACGTGCCGGAGGAGATGCTGTCGCGGACCTACTCGTACGACATGCTCGGCTCGTTCGTGGCGATCCCGATCGGCCAGCTGACGTTCGGCCCGCTGGGCCTGGCCGTCGGCATCCAGCCGGTGATGATCGTCGCCGGCTTCGCGTACATCGTGATCGCGCTGGTCCCACTGGCAGCGCGCTCGGTCCGGGACCTTCCCCGCGCACCGACTGCCCCCAGCACCATCTCCTGAGGCCGGGGTCTACTGCTCGAACAGCATCGCCGTGGTCCCGGCGTCCACGAAGAGTTCGACGCCGGTGATCGAGCGGGCCTCCGGCGAGAGCAGGAAGGCGACGGCGTTGCCGATGTCGATCGCCTCGACCGCGGTGGGGAGCATCTGCTTGGTGGCGACAAAGTCGGCGAGCAGGTGTTCGCGGCCCCGGGCCTCGACCGCGCCCGGGTGGACGATGTTGCAGCGGATGTTCTGCCGGCCGTAGTCGCGCGCGGTTCCCCGGGTCAGCGCGGCCAGCGCAGCCTTCGTCGCGGCGTACAGGGTGAACGTGTCAGCGGCTCCCGCGGCGTGCACCGAGCCGATGTTGACGATGCCGCCACCGCCGTTGTCCAGCAGGACCGGTACCACTTCCCGGATGCACGTCCACGCGCCGCGGTAGTTGATCGCGTGCAGCCGGTCGAACTCCTCCGGCGTCGCCTCCGCGCCGAGCTTGCGCAGCCCGACCCCCGCACTGTTGACCCAGGCATCGATTCGTCCGTACGCCGCGACCGTCGCCGCGACGACCTCCCGGACCGAGCCGTCGTCGGTGACGTCCAGCCGCATCGACTCGGCGGACGCTCCGGTGGCCCGCAGCTCCTCGACCACCACCTCCGCCGCGGCGAGGTCCTGGTCGGCCACCACCACGGTCCATCCCTGGCCGGCCAGCGCCCGGCAGATCCCGCTCCCGATCCGCACCCCGCCGCCGCCCGTCACGACACACACCCGCATCCCCGTGCACCCACCTTCGCCGTCGATCGTCCCCCGATTCCATCAGACGCCGTCAGCGGTACGGCGAAGGCGCCTCCCGCGCCGCGCCGCTTCCAGCAGCGCGGGCGAGGGAGCGCGTGGGCGGGCGAGCGGGAAAGCTCAGCGCAACCCGGTCGGCCGTGTCTGCGCGAGCGTCAGCAGCCGGTCGACCAGCGCCGGGTAGTCCAGCCCGGACGCCGCCCACAGCCGCGGGAACATGCTCGTCGGCGTGAACCCGGGCATCGTGTTGATCTCGTTGATGATCACGCGACCGTCGTCGTCGAGGAAGAAGTCGACCCGCGCCAGCCCCTCCGCCTCGATCGCGTCGAACGCGGTCAGTGCCTTCGCCCGGATCTCCGCCACGACCTCGTCCGGCAGCTCGGCCGGCACCGACAGCGCCGTGTACTCCTCGCCCTCCGGCAGGTACTTGGTCTCGAAGTCGTAGAAGTCGTGCCCACCACCCGAGATCGAGATCTCGCCGCAGACACTCGCCTCGGGCAGACCACCGTTCAGCCCACCGAGGACACCGACCTCGATCTCGCGCGGGTTCTTCACCGACGCCTCGACGATCACCTTCGGGTCGTGCGCGCGCGCCTCGGCGATCGCCGCGTCCAGCTCGTCGACGGACGACACCTTGCTGATCCCAAGGCTCGACCCGCCGCGCGCCGGCTTCACGAACACCGGGAAGCCCAGCTCCTCGACCGCCGACCGGCAGGCCGAGGGGTCGCGCAGCCAGTCGCGGTCGCGGATCACGACGTACGGACCGACCTCGAGCCCGGCCGCCGCGAAGACGACCTTCATGTAGTGCTTGTCCATCCCGACCGCACTGGCCAGGACACCGGACCCGACGTACCGGATGTCCGACATCTCCAGCAGGCCCTGCAGCGTGCCGTCCTCACCCCAGGGTCCGTGCAGCAGCGGGAAGACCACGTCGACCTCGCCGAGCGTGCTCGGCACCTGGTCCGGCTCGGAGACGACCAGCTCGCGGTCGGCGCCGAACAGCACCGGCGCCGCCGTCACGTCCACCTCCGGGAGCTTGCCGTCGGTGATCGACAGCCGGTCCGGGTCGCCGCTCTCCAGCACCCAGTGCCCGGAGGTCGTGATCCCGATCGGCACCACGTCGTACTTGTCCCGGTCGATCGCCTGCAGCACGTTGGCCGCGGTGACGCAGGAAATGGCGTGCTCGCTCGACCGGCCACCGAAAACGACGGCGACGCGGGGCTTGCTTTTTTCGTCCCTCGAGAACTCACTCACCGGCTCGACGATAGCGTCACCGCCGACCGATCCTGACCGCGGATTGGTAAAGATCCCTTCAGATTGCTGTCAGTAGCGCCCGCTCGGCACGCAGTTCGCGGGGCATGTTCCAGCCCAGTACAGCGCTCACGCGACCGCCGGAAACGTAGTGCGCGAGGAACTTCCGTGCGCCCGGATCGCCTTGTACGACGACCAGTCGCGCGTCCGGCGGGACGACGCCGTAGACCTGGATGCGGGCGTCGTACTGATCCGTCCAGAAGTACGGCACCGGGTCGAACACGATCTCCTGCCCGGCGATCCGGCGCGCCGCGCAGACCGCCTGCTCGGTCGCGTTGAACCGGTGCTCCAACCGCAGCGACGTCCCGAACCGCGCACTGGTCCACCGCGACACGTCCCCCGCCGCATGCACCCCATCGGGCGCCTCGTCACCCAGCACGCCATCCGCGCAGGGCAACCCGGATGCAACCAACCAGTCGGTTGCCGGGCGGGAGCCGACAGCAACCAGTACGGCGTCCGCCTTTACGACCGACCCGTCGGCCAGCTCGACACCCTCCACCGCCGACTCGCCGAGCAGCCGCGTCACACCGGACCCACCAAGCACCCGTACGCCGTTGGCCGCGTGCAACTCGGCGATCATCCAGCCCAGCTCAGCGCCCAGCTGCACAGCCATCGGCGCCGGAGCCAGGTCGACCAGCGTGACCTCGCACCCGAGCTGCCGAGCCGCAGCGGCCGTCTCCGACCCCAGGAACCCCGCCCCGACGACCACTACCGACGAGGCGTCCACCAGCGACTTCCGCAGCGCCACCGCGTCGTCCAGCGTCCGCAGCACGTGCACACCGTCCAGGTGGTGCCCAGCACTGAGCCGCACGGGCTGCACGCCAGTGGCCACGACCAGGTGATCCCAGCCGACCTCCTCCCCTGTCGCCAGCTCGACGACTCGTCGCGAGAGGTCCAGCCCGGCAGCACGCGACCCGAGCCGCAGGTCGATGCCCTGCTCGGCGTACGTCGTACTGGGCCCGAAGCTGGTCCGCTCGGCCGGCCAGCTGCCGAGCAGGACCTGCTTGGACAACGGCGGGCGGTCGTACGGGAGGTGCGGCTCCTCACCGATCACTGTGATCGCTCCGGCGAAGCCCTCCCGGCGCAGCGTCTGTGCGGTCGTGGAGCCCGCGGCGGAAGCTCCGACGACGACTACCCGCTCCATCACTCGCTCAGCGCGATGGCCCGGGCCGGACAGAGCAGCGCCGCCTCACGCGTCGCGCCGTACTCGTCGGCCAACGGCTCACGCAGCAGTACGGCGACGCCGTCCTCGTCGCGCTGGTCGAACACGTCAGGCGCGGCCAGCACGCACTGCCCGGCGGCGACACAGCCGTCCTGATCGATCTCGACCTTCATCAGTTCGCCTCCCAGGTCACCGGCAGCTCGGCCAGCCCGTAGACCAGCGCGTCGTGCTTGAAGCGGATCTCCTCGAACGGCACCGCCAGCCGCAGCGTCGGGATCCGGGCGAAGAGCCGCGTGTAGACCTCGATCAGCTCGACCCGCGCCAGTTGTTGCCCAAGGCACTGATGCGGTCCGAACCCGAAGGCCAGGTGCGCGGACGCCTTGCGGGTCAGGTCGATCCGGTCCGGATCCGGGAAGACGCTGGTGTCGCGGTTCCCGGCAGTGATCGCGGCGATCAGGTACTCGCCCGCCTTGACCGTCTCGTCCCCGATCGGGATGTCGTCGAGCACGTGCCGAAACAGGCCGAACTGCACGACGGTCAGGTAGCGCAGCATCTCCTCGACCGCGGCCGGTGCGATCTCCGGGTGCTCGCGCAGCTGCTCCAGCTGCTCCGGGTTGCGCAGGAGGGCCAGCGTGCTCAGGCCGATCATGTTGGCCGTCGTCTCGTGGCCGGCGATCAGCAGGGTGATGCCGATTGACACCAACTCGGGCACGGTCAGCGGTGTGCCCTGGTCCTCGGCGCGGGTGATCAGTCGGCTCAGCAGGTCGTCCGCCGAGCGGTCCTCCTGCTTCGACATGACCAGCTTGGCCATGTACTGCTGGAGTTCCTCGCTGGTCTCCATCTGCTCCTGCTGCGTCCGCTTCACCGAGAGCAGCAGCGCCGACCAGTGCTGGAACTGGTCGCGGTCGTCGTACGGGACGCCGAGCAGCTCGCAGATGACGAGCGACGGGATCGGCAGCGCGAACTGCTCGACCAGGTCGACCGGACCGCCGGCGGCGAGCATCCGGTCGAGGTGCTGCTCGATCAGATCGACGATCCGCGGCCGCAGCGCCTGCACGCGCTTCACGGTGAACTCGGCGGTCAGCAGGCGGCGCAGGTGCGCGTGGCGCTCGCCGTCGTTCTGCAGGATCGAGCCGGAGTCGACCTCACGCTGGAGGTCGGCGTGCGGGGACATGTGGGCGGAGGGAGCCGAGCGGGAGCTGAGGTTCGGATTGCTGAGCACCTCGCGCACTTCGTCGTACCGGCTGACGACCCAGGCGTCGACACCGAGCGGGGTGGACACCTTGGTGGGCTGGTCGCCGTCCAGCAGGTCGGTGTAGCCGATGGCAGGATCGAACGGGCACCCGGTCGGCCGGATGTGAGGAAAGGCAGTCATCGAACCTCCATAATCTGACAGTGACTACCATATGACTGTAAGTACTGCTTTTCAAAAGGAAGTAAGTTGGGACGATGGGGCTTCGTGAGTTGAAGCGGGAACGGACCCGCCGACTGATCTCGGACAAGGCTTTCGAGCTGTTCACCGACCACGGCTTCGGCCGGACCACGGTCGAGCAGATCGCCGCGGCGGCCGAGGTCGGGCCGAGCACGCTCTACCGGTACTTCCCGACCAAGGAGACGCTGGTTCTCGAGTTCGTCGAGAACAGCCTGTTCGGCGCGCTCGACTGGTTCCGCGAGCAGCCCGCGGACCTGGACGTGCCCGACGCGCTGGAGCAGGTGATCGCGCGCGTCCTCGACCAGATGGAGAGCAACCCCGAGCGGGTCCGTGCGGTCTACGAGCTGGCCGGCCAGACACCGTCGCTGAGCGCCCATCTCACCGACGCGATCTGGCGCTGGCGCAAGGAACTCAGCGTCGAGCTCGTCCGCCGAGGAGCAGGCGACGGTACGGCGATGACCGCCAAACTGGCCGCCGGGACGACGATGAACATCATCGAGATCGTCGTCGAGACCTGGGTCGACGCCCCCGACGGCCCCACGGTCAAACAGCTCGCCGAGGAAACCCTGCACCTCTTCCGCGACAACGCGATCCCCCTCCCCAGGGCACCTCGCTGACGGTTGACACAATCCCCGCATGACCTCTGACCTGGATCCGTCGACCGTTGTCGTGCATGCCGGACGTCCCGAGCGGGTGCCGAACGCGCCGCTCGGCGGGTCACCCGTCTTCAGCTCGACGTACATCGCCGGCGGTGACCGCGGCTACGGGCGGTTCGACAACGACGCCTGGGCCGCGCTCGAGCAGACCCTCGGCGAGCTCGAAGGTGGTCGCGGGCTGACCTTCGCCTCCGGCATGGCCGCCGCGGCAGCGGTAATGGACCTCGTACCGATCGGCGGCCTGGTCGTCGCACCACAGCACGCCTACAGCGGCGTACTGGGCCTGCTCGACCAGCAGGCAGCGACCGGCCGGCTGAACCTCCAGCGCGTCGACATCGCCGACACCGACGAGGTCTCGACCGCAGTCGAGAGCGCCGACCTGCTCTGGATCGAGTCGCCCACCAACCCCGCGATGGAGGTCGCCGACCTCCCCGCCCTGTGCGCAGCAGGCCGCGCGGCCGGAGCGCTGATCGTGGTCGACAACACCTTCGCCACCCCCCTGCTGCAGCGCCCGCTCACCTTCGGCGCCGACCTGGTCATGCACTCGGCGACCAAGTTCATCGCCGGTCACTCCGACGTCGTCCTCGGCGCGATCATCACCGCGAACGACGACCTGTGGACAACCCTGGAGTCCAAGCGCCGCAACCTCGGCGCCATCCCCGGCCCGATGGAAGCCTGGCTCGCCCTGCGCGGCCTCCGCACCCTCGCCCTCCGCCTGGAGCGCGCCCAGTCCAACGCCGCCTTCCTCGCCGAGCGCCTGCTCGAACACCCGCGCGTCAGCCGCGTCCGCTACCCCGGTCTCCCCGACGACCCGGGCCACGAGCGCGCCAAGGCCCAGATGTCCGGCTTCGGCGCGATCCTCGCCATCGAGCTCGGCGGCGACGCGGACGGCGCGCAGCGCGTCTGCAAGTCGACCAAGCTCTGGGTCCACGCGACGAGCCTCGGCGGCGTCGAGTCCATGCTCGAACGCCGCCGCCGCTGGCCCGCCGAGGTCCCCACGATCCCCGCCGACCTGATCCGGCTGTCCGTCGGCATCGAGCACCCCGACGACCTCTGGGCCGACCTCGACCAGGCCCTCAAGGCCTGAGAACTCTAAGCCTTCGGCTTCCGCAGGACCGGCGCCCCGATCACCGTCACCACACACAGCACCACCGGTAAGACGAACGCCACGTTCAGCGGCATCCAGTGCGCCAGCCCACCGATCAGCGCCGGCCCGGCCAGCAACCCGACGTACCCGAGCCCGACCACGCGAGCCATCAACGCCCCAGAAGCCCGCGGATCCAAGTTCCCCGCCGCCGTGAACAACTGCGGCACCCCGCCGGCCAGCCCGAGCCCGAACAACGCCCACCCGACCAGCCCGACCGCGACCCACGGGCTGACGATCACGATCGTCAGTCCGACAGCGGCCAGCGCAGCGCCGTACCGGACGATCGCCATCGCCCCGATGACCGCGGCGACCCGATCCGTCGCAAACCGCCCGATCGTCATCGCGACAGCAAACGCGCCGTACGCATAAGCCGCCGTGCTCGTCGAGGTCCCCAGCACATCCCGGAACTGCAGCGCCGCCCAGTCGTTCGCCACGCCCTCAGCGAGCATCAGACCGAACGCCAACCCACCCAGCGCCCACACCAGCTTGGCCGGCGGCTTCGTCGACGGCTGCTGGTCATCGTGCTCCTCGGGCACGTCCGCCTCGATCAGGAACCGGCTCGCCGCCAGCGACACCACCACGAGCAGCACTCCACACGCGCCCAACGTCACCTCGGTCGGTACGTCGGCGCGCAACGTCATCGCCCCGATCAACGCCGCGATCGCCCCACCGATCGACCACATCGCGTGGAACGCCGCCATGATCGGCCGCGGATACGCCCGCTCGACCACCACCGCGTGCGCGTTCATCCCGACGTCGAGCGATCCGTTGGCGAACCCGAGCACCATCAACGTCAGCCCGAGCGACCACCACGAATCCGTCAGCCCGGGCCCGAACAGCGACAGCCCGAGCAGCACCCCCGACGCCGGCACGAGCCGCCGCTGCCCCACCTTGTCGGCCAACGGCCCGGCCACCTGCATGCCGAGGAACGCAGCCCCACCGAGCACAAGCAGCAGGAGCCCGAGCGTGCTGTGGGTGATCCCCGTGGCGTGCTCGATGTTCGGGATGTGCACGACCCACAGGCCGATGGCGAAGCCGTTGACGCCGAAGTACACCCAGGTCGCGATCCGGGCCGCCCGCGGTGGGGCGGCGACGAGCGTGCTCAAGAGTTCTGGTCCTCTCCGGCCACCTGGACGAGGACGCCACGCTCGGCGAGCGCGGCCCTCTCGTCCAGCGGGGCCGACGGGTCGGTGATGATCAGGTCGGGTCGGTCAGCCGGGCAGACGTAGGCCAAGGCCGCCCGGTCCCACTTCGCGCCGTCGACCAGCGCGATCGAACGAGTGGCGACGGCCAGCGCCTGCAGCTTCACCTCGGCATCGCCCAGGTCGTAGGCGGTCAGCCCGCTCTCCAGGCTGAACGCGCACGGGCTCAGTACTGCTACGTCGAAGCGCAGCGCGCGCAGCGAGGCGAGCGTCAACGGCCCGACCAACGCCTGCTCGCCCTTGCGCGGCTCGCCGCCGGGCAGCAGCAGCCGGATGCCCGGGTTGTCGACGAGCTCCTGGGCGATCTGCAGCGACAGCGGCATCACCGTCATCGTCCGGCCGCGCAGCTGTCGCGCGACCTCGAGCGCCGTCGTACCGCTGTCGAGCACGATCGAGTCGCCGTCGCGCAACTGCCGTACGGCGACCGCGGCGATCGCCTGCTTGGCCTCGATCGCGGCTGTCGAGCGTGCGGCGAACGGCGGCTCGACCCCGGCCGGCATCGACGAGACCGCACCGCCGTGGACGCGTTTGAGCACGCCCCGCGCGGCCAGGTAGTCGAGATCGCGGCGCACGGTCATGTCCGAGGCGCCGGTCAGTTCGACCAGTTCGGCAACCGCGATCCGGGACGCGCCCTGCAGCCGTTCTACGATGACACGCTGACGCTCGGCACTCTTCACGGCAACGAATCTAACATTTCTGCCTGTGCGTTCAAACATTCCGCCTGTTGATTTGGACTTCCCCTGATGATTGACGAGGTTCGGCGCGCCCGCGTCGCGGTGGCTGTCGTGTTCTGCGTCCACGGCACGGTGACCGGGTCGTTCGCGACCCGCGTGCCCTGGATCCAGGACCACGCCGGGGTGAGCCCGGGCCAGCTCGGCCTGGCGCTGGCATTCCCGGCCCTCGGGGCGGCGATCGCGATGCCGCTGGCCGCGCGGGTCAGTCACCGTTTCGGATCCCGTACGGCGTTGCGCGGGCTGCTCGCACTCTGGACGCTCGCGCTGATCCTGCCGTCGCTCGCGCCGAACCTGGTCGCCCTGTGCGGCGCGCTCTTCGTGTACGGCGCGACCGCGGGCATGGCCGACGTCGTGATGAACGCGATCGGCGTCGAGGTCGAGCACCGGGTGGGGAAGTCGATCATGTCCGGGCTGCACGGGATGTGGAGCGTCGGCGCCCTGATCGGCTCCGGGATCGGGACGGTCGCCGCGCACCTCGAGGTCAGCGCGCAGCTGCACCACCTGGTGATGGCCGTCGTCCTGACCGTGCTCGGCGCGGTCGTCTGCCAGTACGTCCTCAACCTCCACCCGACCGAGGAGGAGGAAGCGCCGCCGCACTTCGCACTGCCGCCGAAGTCCGCGCTGCTGATCGGCGCGGTCGGCTTCTGCGCGGTCTTCGCCGAGGGCGCGAGCCTGGACTGGTCGGCGGTGTACCTGGAGGACGTGCTCACGACGTCGGCCGGCGTTGCCGCCGGGGCGACCACGGGCTTCGCGCTGACGATGGCGATCGCGCGGCTCGTCGGGGACGCGGTGGTCGACCGGTTCGGCGCCGTCCGCACGGTCCGCGTCAGCGGGGTGATCGCGACGCTCGGCGGCGTCCTCGTCGTACTGGCTCCCCATCCGGCCGCCGCCATGGTCGGCTTCGGCCTGCTCGGTCTGGGCATCGCCGTGGTGGTCCCGCTGGCCTTCGCCGCGGCCGGCAAGGCCGGGCCCAATCCCAGCCAGGCGATCGCGGGCGTCGCGACCGTCACCTACGCGTCCGGCCTGGTCGCGCCGTCGATCATCGGCGGTATCGCCCAGGCCGGCAGCCTGACGCTGTCGTTCATCGTCGTCACCGTCCTCGCCACCGGGCTGGCGCTCTTCGCCCCGGTCCTCGCGCCCCGCCGGCCCACTCGCACCCCGGACGTCCACCACTGACCAACCTGGCCGGACCCGACCGATTCACGCTCACGCCCTTCGCGAAACCGGCGGAATCGGGCGGTTGGACAGTGGTGCAGATCCGCCTCGACGACTCACTGACTCTGCTTGACCGTCTCGATCAGCGCGTACGACGCTCGCGCGGCGGCGTCGGGGTCGCCGGCGCAGATCGCCTCGTAGACGTCCAGGTGCGCCGCGCGCAGCTGCGGATGCTCGGGGAAGCTCGCGGTCTGCTCGATCGACTCGGCGAGCAGACCGGCCATCGCGTCGTACAGGCGGAGCAGGATCGGATTACCGGAGGCCTCGACCACACCCCGGTGAAACGCGCTGTCCGCGACGACGAACGCCGCCAGATCACTCGCGTCATGGGCCGCATCGCGCGCCTCGATGGCGGCGATGAGCGACTTGATCCCGTCGGAACTGAGTCGCTGCGCGGCCAGCCGGGCAGCCGCCGCCTCGATCCCCGCGCGAGCGTCGAAGACCTGGTCGAGCGACGACAGCTCGTCCCGCAGCAGGACGCCGCTGATCTCGTCCGTCGCCCGCACGTACGTGCCGTCACCCACCCGCGGCTCCAGCAGCCCGGTCAGGCTCAGCGACCGCAGCGCCTCCCGCACAGTCCCCCGGCTGACCCCGAGCTCCGCCGCGAGCTGGTTCTCCCCGGGAATCCGCGTGTCCCGCGGCCACTCCCCCGATTCGATCAGCGCCCGGAACTGATCCGCGACCTGCTGCACCAAGGGCACCTGCCGCACGGGTCCATTCAATGACATAGTCTGTAAATGTAGGACATCTTCACCGAGGAAGGAAGCACCAGTGGCGCTGTCAGCCGAACCGGTCGCTCGGCAGTACTCACCACTGGTCACCGCGACCGCGTTCGTCGTCGCGCTCAGCCTCAGACCAGCGCTGACCGCGGTCGGTCCCGTGCTCCCGCGCATCGGCGTCGATCTCCATCTCGGCGAAGGCATGCTCGGCCTGCTCGGCACGCTCCCGCTGCTGGCCTTCGCGTTCGCCTCGCCCCTCGTCCACCTGCTCTCCCGCCGCTTCGGGATGGAACGGACGGTCTTCGTCTCCCTGCTCGTCCTGGCCGTCGGTACGGCGGCCCGCCCCTACACCGGCCTGGCCGGCCTGTGGATCGGCACGGTCGTGGTCGGCGCGGCGATTGCCGTCGGCAACGTGCTCATCCCGGTGATCCTCAAGCGCGACTACGCCGCCAACGTGTCCCGCGCGACCGGCGTGTACACCGCGTTCATCACCGGCGGCGCCGCGATCGCGTCGCTGGTCGCCGTACCGATCGCCAACGCCGCCGGATGGCGGCTCGCGCTCGCGGTTTGGGGCGGTCTCGCCGTACTGGTCGCTCTGGCCTGGCTCCCGCGGACAATCTCCCCGGCTCCGGTCCCGGCAGCGCCGACCACTGACGAGGCACCGCCGGTGAGCGTGTGGCGGCAGCCGATGGCCTGGCTGGTCACGTTCTACATGGGTCTGCAGTCGACCAGCTTCTACCTACTGGTGAACTGGCTGCCGACCATCGAGATCTCGACCGGCGTCTCCGAGCGGACCGCCAGCGTGCACATCTTCCTGTTCCAGGTCTTCGGCCTGATCGGGGGCCTGAGCATCCCTTGGCTCATGATGCACCCGACCAACCAGCGCCCCGGGACGATCACCGCGAGCCTGCCGATCCTCGTCGCGCTACTCGGCCTCCTGCTGCTCCCCCAGCTCGCGCTGCTGTGGGTGGTACTCGCCGGACTCGGCCAGGGCGCCGCCCTGGTCGCCGCGCTCTCGCTGATCAGCATCCGCGGCCGCAGCCACCACGAGACCACTCAGCTGTCCGGCATGGCCCAAGCCGTCGGCTACCTGCTGGCTGCCGGCGGCCCACTGGCTGCAGGCCTCATCGCCGAACACACCGGCGGCTGGGACACCACCCTGATCGTGTTCGCGGCCCTGGCGGCGATCCAGCTCACACTGGGCTTCGCCGCCGGCCGCGATTTCCGCTAATTACTACTACTTGTCCGTCGCGAACGCCGCGTCGAAGGCGGCCTCCGGCTTGTCGAACGCCAGGTTGCGGATCACGTTCACAGCCTCCGCAGCGCCGACCTTGCGCTCCATCCCCGCGTCCTCCCACTCGACCGAGATCGGTCCGGCGTACCCGATCGAGTTGAGCACCCGGAAGCAGTCCTCCCAGTTCACGTCACCGTGACCCGTGGAGTAGAAGTCCCAGCCACGCCGCGGGTCGCCCCACGGCAGGTGCGAGCCGAGCCGGCCGTTGCGCCCGCCACCGACCCGCATGCGCGTGTCCTTGCAGTCCACGTGGTAGATCCGGTCCTTGAAGTCCCACAGGAACGCGACCGGGTCGATGTCCTGCCACACCATGTGCGACGGGTCCCAGTTCAGCCCGAACGCCTCGCGGTGCCCGATCGCCTCGAGCGCGAGCGTCGTCGTCCAGTAGTCGTACGCGATCTCCGACGGGTGCACCTCGTGCGCGAACCGCACGCCCTCGGCGTCGAACACGTCCAGGATCGGGTTCCACCGATCGGCGAAGTCCTGGTAACCGGCGTCGATCCGCTCGGCCGGCACCGGCGGGAACATCGCGACGTACTGCCAGATCGACGACCCGGTGAAGCCGATCACCGTGTCGACGCCGAGCTTGGCCGCGGCCCGCGCGGTGTTCTTCAGGTCGTCGGCCGCACGCTGCCGCACCCCCTCGGCGTCACCGTCGCCCCACACGCGCCCCGGCACGATCGCCTGGTGCCGGAAGTCGATCGGGTCGTCGCAGACCGCCTGGCCGACCAGGTGGTTCGAGATCGCCCAGACCTTGAGGTTGTACTTGTCCAGGATGTCCTTGCGGGTCTGGACGTAGTTCGGGTCGTCGATCGCCTGCTGGACGTCGAAGTGGTCACCGGAGCAGGCGATCTCGACGCCGTCGTAGCCCGCCGACGAGGCGAACTCGCAGACCTCTTCGAACGGCAGGTCGGCCCACTGGCCGGTGAACAGGGTGATCGGGCGTGGCATCCGCGGTGCTCCTCAGGTGGAAGAAGTGATGATCCGGTACGGCGTGCGTCAGGCCTCGACGTCGACCCAGGCCGAGTCGGCGGCGGCCGACCGGAGGACGGCGTCGACCAAGCGGGCAGACCGTGCGCCGGCGGCGAAGTCCGGAAGTCCGTCCGGACGGTCGCCACCGCGCACGGCCGCGTAGGTGTCCGCGACGAACGAGTCGAACGCGTCCTGGTAGCCCTGGGCGTGACCGGCGGGGAGCCGGTTCACGCGGGCCGCCGGCGGGCTCAACGTGTCGGGGTCGCGGGTGAGCAACTGGCTGGCGGCGCGGTGGCCGACCCACAGGCGGTCCGGGTCCTCCTGGTCGAAGCCGTAGCTCGACTCGGTGCCGGAGACCTCGAGGTACAGCCGGTTCTTGCGACCGGCCGCAACCTGGCTGACCACAACCGTGCCGACCACGCCGGCCTCGGTACGGAACTGCGCCGTCGCGAGATCCTCGGTCTTGACGTCCACTCCACCGCGCTGCGACCGCACGGTCCGGGTCTGCGCGCTGACGGCGGCGATCCGGTCACCGGTGACGAACTCGGTCAGGTCGCACCAGTGCGAACCGATGTCGGCGAAGGTCCGCGACGGGCCACCGGCCGCGTCGTCCACCCGCCAGTTGTCGTCGTCGGCGCCGGCCAGCCAGTCCTGCAGGTAGCTGCCGTGCAGGCTCGTGACGATCCCGGCGTCACCGGCGGCGAGCCGAGTCCGCAGCTCGCGGACCATCGGGTGGTAGCGGTAGACGAACGGCACGGTGGCGACCAGCCCGGCCTCCTGCGCGGCCGCGACCAGCCCGGCGGCGTCCTGCGCGCTCGTGGCCAGAGGCTTCTCGCAGACGACGTGCTTGCCGGCTTCGAGCGCCTTCAGCGTGACCGGGAGGTGCGTGCTGTTCGGCGTACAGACGTGGACGAGGTCGATGTCCGCGGCCAGCAGGTCGTCGAGGGTCCCGAAACCTTGCTCGGCTCCGGTCGCCGCGGCCGCGGCCTTCGCGCGCTCCGGGCTGGACCCGACCGCGCCGACGATCCGCGCGCCACCGACCAGCGCGGATCGGCCGTGCACCCGGCCCATGAAGCCGCCACCGATGATTCCGACCCTGAGCTTGTCTGTGGACACGCTCGGGACGCTATGTGACACTTTTGAACCCTGTCAAGCAAAAGTCCGTCGACCACCCGACGAAAGTGCGTACGCCGATGAGCGACCTCAGCACCAGCGCCGCCGAGGCGGGTCCGCTGCTGCGCTTGCTGCTCGACGGTCAGCCGCGCACACGGGCCGAGTTGATCGACCTGAGCGGCCTCGCCCGGTCGACCGTGACGGGCCGGATCGAGGCGCTGCTCGCCAGCGGGCTCGTCGTACCGTCCGGTGAAGCCGCGTCGACCGGTGGCCGTCCGCCGGCGCGCTTCCGCTTCAACCCGTCAGCGCGACTCGTGCTCGCCGCGGACGTCGGCGCGACGCACCTCTCGGTCGCGCTGACCGACCTGACCGGCGCGATGATCGGCAGCCAGACGCTCCCGCTCAACATCGCCGAGGGCCCCGAGGCCGTCCTGGGCGCGATCGTCCGGACCGGCCGGGCGTTGCTGACCGCCGCCGGCCGCTCCCCCGCCGACCTCGCCGGCACCGGCGTCGGCCTGCCCGGTCCGGTCGAGCACCGCACCGGCCGCCCGAACCACCCACCGATCATGCCCGGCTGGGACTCGTACGACGTGGTCGCGCGCCTCAGCGCCGACCTGCCCGGCCCGGTCCTGGTCGACAACGACGTGAACATCATGGCGCTGGGTGAGCACAGTACGGCGTACGCCGATGTCGAGCACCTGCTGTTCGTGAAGGTTGCCACCGGCATCGGTGCCGGCGTCATCAGCGGCGGCCGCCTGCACCGCGGCGCCCAGGGCGCGGCCGGCGACATCGGCCACGTGCAGACCCCCGGCCGCACCAACCTCTGCCGCTGCGGCAACCACGGCTGCCTGGAAGCCGTAGCCTCCGGCACCGCAATCGCCGCGACTTTGACCTCGTCAGACATTCCAGCCAGTTCAAGTCGAGATGTTGTCGACCTGGTCCGCTCCGGCAACCCCACAGCTACTCAACTGGTCCGCCAGGCCGGCCGCGAGATCGGCTCCGTCCTCGCCACCGCCGTCAGCCTGCTCAACCCGTCGGTGATCGTCGTCGGCGGCTCCCTCTCGCTGGCCGGCGACAGCCTCCTGGCCGGCATCCGCGAGACCATCTACGCCCGATCGTTGCCTCTAGCCACCACCGAGCTCCGCGTCGTCCCGTCGGCCACCGGCCCCGACGCAGCCCTGCGCGGCGCAGCGGCACTCGTCCTCCAGCACACCCTCACCAGCTGACGGCCAACTCGTCCACGAAAGCCATCGCCTTCTCCAGCGTCGCCCCACGCCGCGCGAAGCCGAATCCGTACCGGCGACTCCAGTAGACCGCCAGCACCAACCGCAACCGCGCCCACCGCTGCACGCGCTCGGCATCGACCTCAGCCGCCTCGGCGAACACCTCCAACTCGCGCCGCAGCACCTTCACCGGATCGCCGCCCGTCGTCATCAACGCGCGCGCCCGCGGCCCGACCAACCGTCCGGCGTCGTACGCCGGATCGCCCACCCACCCCTTCGGATCGATCGCGAGCCAGTCCTCCCGCTCACCCCGCAGGATGTTCCGCGGATGCAGATCCCCGTGCACCACCAGCTCCGGCTGATGGCGTCCCAACTCGTCGACAACGGCCAGCGCAGCATCCACCACCGGCGTCGGCAGCACGTTGGGAAAGTCGTTCGCCCCGGTACGAAGCTCCTCGACCCAGCGATCGGCCTGGTCCCGCAACAGCGGCAATCCCGTCGGACCAGGAACAGCCAGCCGACGACACAACCGCCCGGCCGCCGCGGCGATCTCGTCGCCGTCCTCGAGATCCGCAAGCCGCGCAGGCCCCGCCCGCTCGAGCAGCATCGCGAACCGCTCGTCGTCCCGCTCGTACAGCCGCACTGCACCGCACCCACCCCACGTCGCGAACGCGTCCGGCTCGGGCGCGTTCGCCGGATGGGGAAAGGACACCTTCAGCACCGCACGCCCGGCCGTCTCGCCGGACCCCGCGGCAGCACGCTTCACCGGCACGACCAGGCCGACCTCGCCGTGCAGGACCTCACCGTCGACCTCGCACGCCCAGCGCGACAACAGCTCGTCGACGATCGCCGGCAGCTCGGCCAGCCAGGCTCGGCCGGCCTCTCCCTCGCGATCGATCGTGCCGCGGCTGAAGCTGTCCGGGATCATCCCCAACGTTCGGACTTCGCCGATCGCGAGACCAGGCTGAACAGCATGTCCTTCGGCGTCATCTCGCCGGCCACGACCTTGGTCACGTGCTCGGCGATCGGCATCTCCACGTCGTGCTGGTGAGCCAGCTCGGAGATCGACGAGCACGACTTCACGCCCTCGGCGACCTGCCGCGTCGCACCGGCGATCTCGGCCACGGTCATCCCCTGGCCGAGCTTCTCGCCGAAGGTCCGGTTCCGCGACAACGGCGACGAGCAGGTAGCGACCAGATCGCCCAGCCCCGCCAGCCCGGAGAACGTGTGCTCGTCAGCCCCGAGCACCGCACCAAGTCGCGCGGTCTCCGCCAATCCCCGCGTGATCACCGACGCCCGCGCGTTGTCACCGAACCCAAGACCGACGGCCATCCCGACTGCCAGCGCGATCACGTTCTTCGTCGCCCCACCGAGCTCGCACCCGACCACGTCGTTGTTCGTGTACGGGCGGAACACCGGCGAGTGGCACAGCTTCTGCAGCCGCGTCGCCGTCCCTTCATCCGCACACGCGACAACCGCGGCAGCAGGTTGACCTTCGGCGATCTCGCGCGCCAGATTCGGCCCGGAGACGACCGCGATCCGCTCCGGCCCGGCGCCGGTCAGCTCGGCGATCACCTCGGACATGCGCTTCGTCGTACCGACCTCGACGCCCTTCATCAGGCTGACCAGCGGCACGGCAGGAGGCAGTACGCCGGCCCAGTCGCGCAGGTTGTCGCGCAACGACTGGCTCGGTACGGCGAGCACGATCGCCTCGGCGCCGTCGGCGGCGGCGGCCGGGTCGTGCGTAGCGGTGATCGCCTCGGGCAACAACAGCCCGGGCAGGTAGTCCGGGTTCTCGTGCCGGCTGTTGATCGCCTCGCACAACGACTCCCGCCGGCCCCACACCGACACCTGGTTGCCGGCCTGGGCGAGCACGGTCGCGAACGCCGTACCCCAGGAACCGGCACCGAACACCGCTACTTTGGTCATTTGTTCTCCTCGTCCTCGGCCTTGGCCTTGCGCAGGTCGAACAGTTCCTTCGGCGGGGTCTGCCCGCGCAGCTCCCCCAGCCCGGCGGCGACCGTCTTCATGATCACCTCGGTTGCCTCGTGCAACAGCTCGTTGGTGATCGGCTGCCCGCGGAACGCGTCCAGATCGACCGGCGGACCGGCGTTCACCCGCATCGTCTTGCGCGGCAGCAGCCCGATCCGGAACTTCTTGCCGTACGAGTGGAAGACCTCCTGGGCGCCCCAGTTCGCGATCGGGATCACCGGGCAGCCGGTCATCAGCGCGATCCGGGCGGCGCCGGTCTTGCCGGTCATCGGCCACATCTCGGGATCGCGCGTGATCGTGCCCTCGGGATAGACGCCGACGCACTCACCCCGCTCGACCGCGGCGACCGCGTCCCGGAACGCGTCGGCCGCCTGGTCGGAGTCCCGGTAGACCGGGATCTGCCCGGCCGCGGTGATGATCTTCCCCGCGATCGGCAGCTTGAACAGCGACGCCTTGCCGAGCAGCCGCGGGATCCGCCGGCACTCCCAGATGTAGAAACCGAGCACGAACGGGTCGAAGTGCGAGATGTGGTTCGTCACGAACACCACCCCGCCGGTGCGCGGCATGTTCTCCCGGCCCTGGAAATCGGGCTTGGTGAACACCAGCATGAACGGCTTCACCAGCGCCACCACGAGCCCGAACCAGAACCCGCGCGGTGGGCGGGGATCGTGTTCCGGGCTGTTCACTGCTGCCTCCTGCTGGTCGTCGCCGTACGTCATGGGAGAATCCTGCCTGATGGAAGACGTACAGGTCGCTCCCTGGATCCTGGTGGTCCCGGTGAAGCGTACGGCGATCGCGAAGAGCCGGCTCGCTGCGGCCTACCCCCAGCACCGTCCGGAGCTCGCGCGCGCCTTCGCCGCCGACACCGTCGAAGCCGCCCTGGCCTCGCCGCTGGTGCGCACCGTCCTGGTCATCACTGACGACCCCCAGGTCGCCGCCGACGTCACCGCCGTCGGCGCCCGCGTCGTACCGGACCTGCCTGCGGCCGGCGCTCGTCTCGCATCGGACCTTCCGGCCAACGACGCTCAAGTAGTCCCCGGGCTTCCGGTGAACGGACTCAACGAGGCACTCGAGCACGGCGCGGCCGTCGCCGCCGCCGAGTTCCCCGGCGCGAGCATCGCGGCCTTGTCCGCCGATCTCCCGGCCCTGCGCCCCGACGAGCTCACCGCCGCTCTGGCCGCCTGCGTCGCCGACCGCAGCTTCGTCATCGACCAACCAGGCACCGGTACGACGATGCTCGCGGCCGCTCCCGGCGTCGCCCTCGATCCCCGCTTCGGCGTCGGCTCCGCTCTGGCCCACCAGGCCTCGGGCGCCGTACCGCTGGACCTCGCGATTCCTTCCGTACGCCGCGACGTCGACACCGCCGCCGATCTCGCCGACGCCGTACAACTAGGTGTCGGCCCACGCACCGCCGAGGTGATGTCGATCGTCCTCGGCGCAGTGATCGGCTCCGAGGGCCTCGCCTGTTAGTGCAGGGTGATGAAGTGCACCGCGGTGATCGCGATCCCGTGGCCTGACCCACTGGTCTCGACACGGACCCGCTGACCCACGCGCAGAAAGCGCACCGGCGTACCAGCCAGCTCGTCAGCGCTGAACGGCAACTCGACGCCGGTGTCGGTCAGCACCGCACCAGACCTGGACGCGTCGTCGTAACGGCTCACGGTCGCCTGCATGGCACCACGCTAGGCCATCCGGCGCGATCCCGCGCCGTCCCCACCTCCACTCCGATCCGGATTCTCACGCCAGACCAACAACCGGCCGGAGCGCCCTCAGCCCACGCTCACCTCTCCGGCCGCATCGCAAGCGACCTCAGGTCCCGGAAGAAGTACCCGGGAGGTTGCCGACGACATCATTCCGGCCACAGCTCTTCCTCCTCCGGACACGGCGAAGGCCGGTCGCCCCTGGAGTGGGGAGACCGGCCTTCGCTGGTGTTTCGGTGCTGCAGTGCTGAAGGTCAGCGAGCCGAGGCGCGCTTGGCCGGAGCCTTCTTGGCGGGGGCCTTCTTGGCCGGCGCCTTCTTGGCCACGGTGGCCTTCTTGACCGGGGCCGCCTTCTTGGCAACGGTCTTGGCCGGGGCCTTCTTCGCCGGGGCCTTCTTGGCGACCGTCTTGGTGGCGGCGGCCTTGGCCGGCGCCTTCTTGGCGGCGGTCTTGGTCGCAACGGCCTTGGCCGGAGCCTTCTTGGCCGGCGCGGCCTTCTTGGCCGGAGCGGCTGCCTTGGTGGCGGTCGCGGCCGGCTTCGGGGCCACCAGCTTCGGCAGCTTCTTCGCACCGGAGACAACGGCCTTCAGCTCCGCACCCGCGCGGAACTTCGGAACCACGGTCTTCTTGGCGCGCTTGGTCTCGCCGGTCCGCGGGTTGCGAACCATGCGGGCACCGCGCTCGATGGCCTCGAAGGCACCGAACCCGGTGATGGCGACCTTGCCGCCCTTCTTGGTCAGCTCGCGCTGGACGGTGTCGATGACCGACTCCAGGGCGTGCTGGGCCGAACGGCGATTTCCGTCGAAGTGCACTGCGAGCGCTTCGACCAACTGGCTCTTGTTCACTGTCTTCCCTCCGTGAACGATGGCGTCGAGCACAGCGCTCGATCTCACGTGAACGTTATGGACTCAACAGGCCGTTCACAAACACCAACGCGGCAATTCGGCCTTGTTTTGGGCGATTTGGCCCCGATTTGGCCTCCAAACGCCCCGATCGGGCCCTTGGATTCCCTTCTGAGCAACGATCCGGCGACCAACGGTGACCCCGGCCACACCCCCGTTCGACGGGGTTCAGCGGCGCTTTCCGCGCAGTGATCGCAGCCCCGACTGGGCCGTGTCGAGCCCTCGGGTGACCGCGTTGTCGCCCTTGCGCTGGCGCAGGGTCTGGCTGATCTTGCCCAGCAACCAGTCCACCAACGGTACGGCGATCGCCAGCACGGCCCACATGATCAGCCGCCGGCGCAGGAACAGCCACATCTTTGCCTCCAAGGTCTCAGGATGTCTCGAAGACTAGTACCCGCGACCGATGCATCGAGGCTGTTCAGAGCCACCCGCGACGCTTGAAGACCTGGTGCAGACTGCCGCACACCAACGCCATCAGGCCGATCGCGAACGGATAGCCCCACTGCCAGTGCAGCTCCGGCATCACGTCGAAGTTCATCCCGTACACGGTCCCGATCAGCGTCGGCGCGAACAGGATCGCCGCCCACGCGGAGATCCGCTTCACCTCTTCGTTCTGCGCGTTGCTGGCGACGGTGAGGGACTTCATCTCCTCGTTCTGCTGCTGGGCCACCAGCGTCGCGTTCACGGTCAGGATGTCGCGCAGCAGTTCGCGGAAACCGTCCACCCGCTCGACCACCTGGGTGACGTGGTCGGCGACGTCGCGCAGCGAGCGCTGCAGTTCCTGGTCGACGCCGTACTTGTCGAACCCGGCCCGCAACGAGTCCAGCATCCCGATCAGCGGCCGGGTCGCGCGCTGGAACTCGATCACCTCACGCGACAGCTCGTAGATGCGCCGCGACACCTTCGGGTCGCCGCGGAACACCTCGGTCTCGATCTCGTCGATGTCGTTCTCCAGGCCCGCGACCACCGGCGCGTACCCGTCGACGACCTTGTCCATGATCGCGTAGAGAACCGCTTCGGTCCCTTGCCGCAGCAGCTCCGGATCGCGTTCGACCCGGCGCCGTACGGCGGCCAGGTTCGGCGCCTCGGCGTGCCGGACCGTCACCACGAAGTCCGGTCCCACGAACACGTGCACCTCGCCGAACTCGACCTCCTCGGTCGCGTCCCGGTACCGCGCGGCCTTCAGTACGACGAACAACGTCTCGCCGTACCGCTCGAGCTTCGGCCGCTGATGGGCCTGGATCGCGTCCTCGATCGCCAACTCGTGCAGGTCGAACTCCTGCGCCAGCGACATCAACTCGCGCCGGTCCGGCCGGTACAACCCGATCCACGCCAAGCTCCGCGGCGCTTCGTGCAGCACCTGGTACGTGTCGGCCAACGACTCCGGCGAAGCGACGCGCTTGCCGTCGCAGTAGATCGCGCTGTCGACAACACTGTGCCCCTTGGGCTTGCTGTGCACCGGGTGCTCGACAGTCGGCTCGATCGCTTCCGGAGCCGGGGCGGCCAGCCCTCCGGCGTACCGGCGAGCAGCGGCCCGCAACGACGGCGTACGGCCAAAAGCACGAAGGGTGCGCAGGCGCAGGTCGGACATGAGTCCTCCAGGGTTTCCTTGCAGACGGGGAGACGACGACGTCTGCCCGACCCCCGCGACTGATCGCCGCGCACCACAACACACCCCCGGCGGCACTGCACAGGGGCGGCTGACCTGGAAGAGGAGTTAGTTGCCTCGAGGCCGAGCGAGATCGGTATGTCTGGAGGGGTCACTGGTCATCAGCGCCTCACCTCCTAGATCTCGTCAGCCCGGTTCGTGCAACCTGGCAAGGGTAACACCAGAGTTATCGCCCAACATGTGCAATCCGTTACGCCCAGGTTTACAAGGGCCCCCACGCGGGCTCCTGCTCCCACCCACCCTTGGTTCAGTTGCGGGCTTGCGCCCGCGGTACGCGCTGGCGCGCTCCGACCTCATCGTGCTTGTTGTCCTCAGCAACCGAAGACCAGTCGCCAGACTCCGTCACCCGTCGACCATCAACCGAAGCAACGCCAACTGCGACGAAGCCCCCACGAGCCACATAGATGAGGTTCTCCGCATCAGCCAACCCGAAGTTCGGCTGAGCCGACATCAAGTACTGCACATCGCGTGGCCGCCACCCGGTTTCCTCCTCAACCTCACGAGCAGCGGTGACCGCAGGATCTTCGTCCGGATCGACATACCGTCTCCTTCAGGCATCATCACGAACCCGTTGAAGGACCACTCCTCGGCGAGTCGGGTGATCACGTCGATCCAGCCTTGGGCGTCGGTGCGGACCTCAGGCCGTGACCACCGCGAGCTCAGCCGCCGCGATGTCGGCCGCGCCCGTCGCGTTCGGGTGGAACATGTCGTTCATCAGCCCCGCATCGGCGGCCGCACCGAAGTCGCCCCACCGGTCGAACAGGTCCAGGACCGGTACGTCGGTCGCGTCCGCCACGGCGTACACAGCCTTGCGATACGGAGCGAGATCCACCAACGAGGGGTCCCCCGGGATCTGCACCTCGAGTACGACGTCGGAGGTGCCGGCCAGGGCATCGACCATCGCGCGCAGGTTGGCTGCGTAGCGATCCGGCGGGACCGCGAGACCATGAGCGTCGTTGGTCATCAACGCGATGATCGCGAGGTCCGGAGCCCAGGCCACGACGTGTCGCAGCGCCGAGTACGGCGCACCCTCCGCCACCCAGTCCTCGGTCGTCGACATCGAGATGCCGAAGTCACCGACCGCGATGCCGGCCGAGGCCTCGATCCCGATACTGCCCACCTGTAGCACGCCCGCGTCACCGGCGACCGTCACAGTCACCCGGTGCGCCCCGGCCGCGAGTCCTGGCAGCGGGATCTCGGTCGCCACGGGACCGGATCCTCCGGGCGGGGTGACCAGTACGGCGTCGCCGCCGTCGACGGCGATCAGGAACGGTCGCGAGTCCGCGCCGTGGATCACCCGGACCCGGTAGTCGGCGGCGTGCGTGATCGACGCGGTGAACTCGATCGCGTCACCCGCCGTACGCGACACGGCGTACGTGGTCAGTGCATCCCCGTCGAACTCGGCCCAGGCACCCCTGAACACCAGGCGCGAATCCGCCGTACGCGTGCGCGGGTTCATGATCACGGACGCGCCGCGCACCGGGAACCCCTGGGCCGCCAGCATCCCCGCCATCACCACGGGCGGCGACTGAGTACTGGGCTGCAGCCCTTGGCCGGCGCTGATCGAGTCGCCGATCTTGGCGTACCGGGCCGCTCCCGTTCCCGCCACGGTCGCCGCGCGACGCCACCGCCACCGCCGCAGCGCCGCCGCCGTCATCCCGTACGTCTCAGTCATGGTTCCGCCCTCTCGAGGTTGCTGCTGCGCTCCGCCGCGGGCCGTGGTGAGTCGGTCGGGCGACGCAATTGGTCACCACAAATTATAGTCACAACATATGACCATCGATCACCATCACAGCACGCCGGGGCACACAGAAAATGCGCGGGCCGGCGCACCGCACGAAGCGGGCGCCGGCCCGCGCACCTGAGAACTGGGCGGGCGGGAGCAGACCCCTCAGAGAGCCGAGGAGCCCACCCCAGAAGAACTAAGCCTTGGCAGGCAGCGTCGCCGGCTTGAACGACGGCCGGGTCGCCTCGTACGTCTCGATGTCGTCCGCGTGCGACAACGTGATGCCGACATCGTCCAGCCCATTGAGCAGTCGGTACCGCGTGTAGTCGTCGATCTCGAACGGCGCCGACAACGCCCCCGCCGAGATCGTCTTCGCCTCGAGGTCGACCGTCACCTTCGTGCCCGGGTCGTTCTCGATCGTCGCCCACAGCTCCTCGACGACGTCCTCGGTCACCAGAGCAGCGAGCAGGCCCGCCTTGCCCGAGTTGCCGCGGAAGATGTCGCCGAAGCGGGCCGACACGACCACGCGGAAGCCGTAGTCCATCAGCGCCCAGACCGCGTGCTCACGCGAGGAGCCCGTGCCGAAGTCCGGTCCGGCGACGAGGACCGAGACGCCCTCGTACTCGGGCTGGTTGAGGACGAAGGTCGGGTCGTTGCGCCAGGCAGCGAACAGCCCGTCCTCGAAGCCGGTCCGGGTGACCCGCTTCAGGTACACGGCGGGGATGATCTGGTCGGTGTCGACGTTGCCGCGCCGCAGCGGGGCCGCGGTGCCGATGTGCTGGGTGAAGGCGTCCATGATTCCTTTGTCCTCAGACGTTCTCGGGTACGGCGACCTCGACCGGCGGCAGGTCAGCCGGCGCGGCCAGGGTTCCGGTGACGGCGGTGGCAGCGGCGACGAGCGGCGACACCAGGTGCGTGCGCCCGCCCTTGCCCTGCCGGCCTTCGAAGTTGCGGTTCGACGTCGACGCGCTGCGCTCGCCCGGCGCCAGCTGGTCCGGGTTCATCCCCAGACACATCGAGCACCCCGCTCCACGCCACTCGGCCCCGGCGTCCTTGAAGATCACGTCCAGGCCCTCGGACTCGGCCTGCAGCCGAACCCGGCCAGAGCCCGGTACGACGAGCATCCGGGTGCCGTCGGCAATCTTCCGCCCGGCCAGTACGCCGGCCGCCGCGCGCAGGTCCTCGATCCGTCCGTTGGTGCAGGAGCCGAGGAACACGGTGTCGACCTGGATCTCCCGCAGCGGCGTACCGGCGGTCAGTCCCATGTACTCCAGCGCCCGCTCGGCCGCGACCCGGTCGTTCTCGGTGTCGAAGTCCGACGGCGACGGCACGTTGGCCGACAGCGGCAGGCCCTGGCCCGGGTTGGTGCCCCAGGTGACGAACGGCGCGATCTCCTCGGCCCGCAGGACGACCTCGCGGTCGAACGTCGCGTCCTCGTCGGTGGCCAGGCTGTTCCAGTACTCGACCGCGGCTTCCCAGTCGACGCCCTGCGGCGCGTGCGGCTTGTCCTTCAGGTACGCGTACGTCGTCTCGTCCGGCGCGATCATGCCGGCCTTCGCGCCCCACTCGATCGACATGTTGCAGATCGTCATCCGCGCTTCCATGCTCAGCGCGCGGATCGCCTCGCCGCGGTACTCGACGATGTAGCCCTGGCCGCCACCGGTGCCGACCTGCGCGATCAGCGACAGCACCAGGTCCTTGGCCGAGACACCGTCCGGCAGTACGCCGTCGACCGTGACCGCCATCGTCTTCGGCCGGGCCTGCATCAGCGTCTGGGTGGCGAGCACGTGCTCGACCTCGCTGGTGCCGATCCCGAACGCGATCGCGCCGAACGCGCCGTGCGTCGAGGTGTGGCTGTCGCCGCAGACGACCGTCATGCCCGGCTGGGTCAGCCCGAGCTGCGGGCCGATCACGTGCACGACGCCCTGGTCCGGGTCGCCGAGGGTGTGGATCCGGATGCCGAACTCCTCGGCGTTCTTGCGCAGCGTGTCGACCTGCGTGCGCGAGACCGGGTCGGCGATCGGCTTGTCGACGTCGTACGTCGGGACGTTGTGGTCCTCGGTCGCGATCGTCAGGTCCGGGCGGCGAACCGCGCGGTTGGCCAGCCGCAGACCGTCGAAGGCCTGTGGGCTGGTCACCTCGTGGACGAGGTGGAGGTCGATGTAGAGGAGGTCGGGTTCCCCGTCGGCGTGACGCACGATATGTGCGTCCCAGACCTTTTCCGACAACGTCCTGCCCATCAGACTTCTCCTTCGGGTGGTGTACTGGGGTGCGCCTTCGCTCACAGTGCGCCGAAACCGGGCGCCCACGCGACTTGCGTTCCACGATTCGAGACGGCAATATCGTCTCATGGACAACTCTAGCGGAGTCGGCGTTCTCGACAAAGCAGCTCTCGTTCTGTCCGCACTCGAGTCCGGGCCGGCGACCCTGGCCGGACTCGTGGCGGCGACAGGGCTGGCCCGCCCGACGGCACACCGGCTCGCCGTCGCGCTCGAGCACCACCGGCTGGTGGGGCGCGACATGCAGGGCCGCTTCGTGCTCGGGCCGCGTCTGAGCGAGCTCGCCTCCGCTGCCGGCGAGGACCGACTGCTGGCGACTGCCGGTCCCGTGCTGGCCCGTCTACGTGACATCACCGGTGAGTCGGCGCAGCTGTTCCGCCGCCAGGGTGAGTACAGAGTGTGTGTCGCGGCCGCCGAGCGTCCGTCCGGTCTGCGCGACACCGTCCCGGTCGGCAGCCAGCTCACGATGGCCGCTGGATCCGCCGCTCAAATACTGCTGGCCTGGGAGGACCCGGAGCGCATGCACCGCGGACTCCACAACGCGACCTTCAACGCCGCGGCCTTGGCCGGCGTACGGCGTCGTGGCTGGGCGCACTCGGTCGGCGAGCGCGAGCAGGGCGTCGCCTCGGTCTCGGCGCCGGTCCGCTCCCCTTCCGGCAAGGTGATCGCGGCCGTGTCGGTCTCCGGCCCGATCGAGCGCCTCTCCCGCCAGCCCGGCCGCATGCACGCCCCGGCGGTGATGGCCGCCGCCGAGCGCCTCTCCGAGGCGCTGCGCCGCGCCTCCGAGTAACCCCGTACGACAGAAGGCCCGACCGCACACCCCCGCGGTCGGGCCTTCTGCGTTGTCCACGGCGATCTTGCGGCTCACCCACTCCTCCCCCGCGCCGGGCTTTGCCTCGTCCACGGCGATCATGCGGCTCACCCACTCCCCCGCGCCGGGCTTTGCCTCGTCCACGGCGATCATGCGGCTCACCCACTCCCCCGCGCCGGGCTTTGCTTCGTCCACGGCGATCATGCGGCTCGCCCACTCCTCCCCGGCGCCGCGCCGTCTGCTGCACCCCCACCTTTCTTGCGGCTCGACCACAACTCCGCCGCGGCCTCTTGTCCCGGTCCCTCGAGCGGGATCACGATGAAAGCGGGTTGCGGCCCGTCCGGGCCGGCTCGTGGAGGTCGGCGGATGCCTGGACCAGCAGCGGTGAGCGACTGGCTGTCGGTGGGGTGGAAGATGCTCGTCGTGCGCGGCGCGATCGGCATCGTGTTCGGGATCCTGGCCATCGCCTGGCCGCTGTCGACGGCGATCGCCCTGGCGTTGCTGTGGGGGTTCTGGGCCTTGATGGACGGCATCGGTTCCCTCGCGCAGGCGTTCCGGCCGGAGTCGAGCGGCGGCGGCAGGCTCTGGCTGATCATGATGGGCGTGATCGCGTTGGTGGCGGCGTTCTTCGCGATCTTCAGCCCGGCGATGACCGCGGTGACGCTGACCTGGATCCTCGGGATCTGGCTGATCGTCCGTGGCGTCTTCGAGGCGATCGGCGCCTTCGGCAGCAATCGGTCGACGCCGCGCTGGCTGCTGCTGCTCAGCGCCGCCCTGTCGATCCTGATCGGGATCCTGTTCGCCGCCAACCCCGGCGCCGGCGCGGTCACGATCGCGACCTGGCTGGGCATCGCCGCCCTGGCCTGGGGCGCGGTCTTCGTCCTGGGCGGTCTCGCCGTACGCCGTGAGCTCACCGGTCACACCACGGTGATCCCGCCAGGCGCCGCACCCCAACCCTGATGCCACAGCCGGCCCGTCACCCAAGAACCCACAAGTCCCCGGACGTTCTCGATCGCCGGACGTTCTCGATCGCCGGCGTCCACTGATCGAACAGCCCGTTCCGCATCCGCGGCGACGACACCGGCCGGCCGCTGCGTCGCGAGAACCAGGTGGATCCCGAGAGAACGGCCTCGCTGGGCGTCCACACCAGCGGCATCTGCTCGCGGTCAGCACCTGGTCGCAGAAACCAGAAGCGCCTCTCACCCGGAGGTGAGAGGCGCTGTTTCTCTGGTAGCCCCGACGGGATTCGAACCCGCGCTACCGCCTTGAGAGGGCGGCGTGCTAGGCCGCTACACAACGGGGCCAGAGGGTTGTTGCGTGGTCCTTGCGGACCTGGCAACGAGGAAGGACTCTACCGATTTTCATCGGCCGGGTCCAATCGCTCGCTGGGGTACTAGGACTCGAACCTAGACTAACTGAACCAGAATCAGACGGGCTGCCAATTACCCCATACCCCAAAGGCATTTCACCGGTTTTCTGAGTTTGTTTCCGCCCTCATCACCCGGCTCAAAGAGCATACCGAAGTCCGGGCCCAGACACCAAAACGAGTCCCCGCTGAACCAGATGTCACTCGTGTCACACCAGTCTCCGGCCGGGCCCACCGATCACCGGCGCCTGCACCAGCGGCAGGTCGCACCTCGTACCCAGGTGCTGCTTGCGCGCCAGCAGCACAGCCACAGCGCCGAACAGCACGAACTTCGACACGTCGACCGCCACCAGACCCCAGCCCGCGTCCGAAGCGTTGAGGCTGGCGCTGACGCTGTTCGTCAACGCGGCGTAGATGAACGTCACCACGTTGTTCGCCGCGTGCGCCGCGATCGACGCCTCCAGCCCACCCGTCCGTACGGCGAGGAAACCGGCGACCAGCCCGAACGCGAAGCGATCCAGGAACAACGCCGGGCTCTCCCACGGCCACACCCCGTGCGCCATCGTGAACAGCACGGTCGTGACGACCACCGCGACCACCGAGCTGCGCACGAACGAACCGACCGCCTGCAACAGATAGCCGCGGAAGAAGTACTCCTCCCCCGCCGCCTGCAGCGACGAGGTGAGCAGCACGACCGCGATCACGCCGGCCGCGTCCGCCGCCGCGCCCTTGCCGCCGCCGGACAGCAGTTCGATCCCGCCGACCTTGATCACGCCGAGCATCACGAGCTCGACGACAACGGCGGCGAGCCCGAACCACAGCATCGGCCGCCACCGGATCCGGCCGACCACCGACGACAGCAGGCCTGGCGTCTGGTGGTTCAGCCGGGTCGCGACGACCATCGTCAACGGGATCAGCACGATCAGCGTCAGGTTGGTGGTCAGCAGCCCGAACCACGAGATCGTTCCCTCGGGATCCTTGCGGATGCCGAACGCGATCACCTGGATGATCAGGCTGAGGAACATCCACCCCGCCAGTACGGCGAAAGCACCGAGCACCACGGTCCACCCGGCCGTGACCGGGTTGCGCAGCAGCCGGTGGTACGGCTGCGCCCCCGCGTCCCGGGGGTCCGCGGTGGACCCGGAACGCGGCGTCGCGTCGTACGGCATGCTCACTCCGCCGGAAGCAGCGTGCGGGCGTGCTCGAGCCGGTGCAGCGACCGGTCCCGGCCGAGCAGCTCGAGCGACTCGAACAGCGGCGGCGAGATCCGGCGGCCGGAGATCGCGACCCGGACCGGGCCGAACGCGTTCTTCGGCTTGAGCCCCAGGCCCTCGATCAACGAGGCGCGCAGGGCGGCCTCGATCGCCTCGGTGGTCCAGTCGGCCAGGTTCGACAGCGCCTTCACCGAGGCCTCGAGGACGGCGCCGGCGTCACCGGTCAGCACCTTGCCCGCGGCATCGGCGTCGACCTTGAACGCGTCGTCGGAGACGAACAGGAACCCGAGCATGTCGACCGCCTCGGACAACGTGTTCATCCGCTCCTGCACCAGCGGTACGGCGGCGGTCAGCAGCTGCTGCTGCTCGTCGGTCGGCTCGGCCGGCAGTACGCCCGCCTTGGCCAGGAACGGAACCACCCGGCGGCCGAACTCGGCCGGGTCGAGCAGCCGCATGTGGGAGGCGTTGATCGCCTCGCACTTCTTCGGGTCGAACCGGGCCGCGTTCGAGTTCACCTTGCGGATGTCGAAGGCCTCGATCATCTCGGCCATCGTGAACACGTCGCGGTCCTCGGCGATCGACCAGCCGAGCAGGGCCAGGTAGTTCAGCAGGCCCTCAGGCAGGAAGCCGCGCTCCATGTACTCGCCCAGCCCCGCGCCCGGGTCGCGCTTGGACAGCTTCTTGTTGCCCTCGCCCATCACGAACGGCAGGTGCCCGAACCGCGGCGTCCGGCCGGAGCCGATGCCGATCTCGGCCAGTGCCTCGTACAGCGCGATCTGCCGCGGCGTCGACGGCAGCAGGTCCTCGCCGCGCAGGACGTGGGTGATCTCCATCAGCGCGTCGTCGACCGGGTTCACCAGCGGGTACAGCGGGAACCCGTTGGCCCGGACCAGGACGTAGTCGCCCAGGTTCTCGGGCAGGAAGGTGATCTCGCCGCGGACCAGGTCGGTGAAGGTGATCGGCCGGTCGGGCATCCGCAGCCGGACGACCGGGCGCCGGCCCTCGTCGACGTACGCCTTGACCTGCTCCTCGGTGAGCGTGCGGCAGTGGCCGTCGTATCCGCTGTGCTGGCCGGCCTGACGGGCCGCCTCGCGCCGCTGGTCGAGCTCCTCCTGCGAGCAGTAGCAGTGGTACGCCTTGCCGGCCTGCAGCAGCTTGGCCACGACGTCGGCGTAGATGTCCATCCGCTCGGTCTGCTTGTACGGGCCGAAGTCGCCGCCGACCTCGGGGCCCTCGTCCCAGCCGATGCCGAGCCAGCGCAGCGAGTCGAGCGTGTACTGCAGCGCCTCGGGGGTGTTGCGGGCCGCGTCGGTGTCCTCGATCCGCAGCACCAGCTTGCCGCCGTAGTGGCGGGCGAACGCCCACGCGAACAGCGCCGTACGGATGTTGCCGACGGTCAGCAGCCCCGTCGGGGAAGGGGCGAACCGCAGGCGGACCTGGTTGGGCTCGAGGCCGCCGAGTACGTCGTCGTCGGTCGGAGCAGGCCTGTCAGTCACGCACGATCACCTTGTTCGTCAGAGTTCCGAGTCCTTCGATGCTGACCGAGACCTCGTCGCCGGGCAGCATCGGACCGACACCCGCGGGGGTCCCGGTGAGCACCACGTCGCCGGGCAGCAGCGTGGTGAAGGAGGTGATGTAGGCCAGCACCTCCGGGATGTCGAAGATGAACTGCGAGGTCCGGCCGTCCTGCTTCGGCTCGCCGTTCAGCTGCGTGCTGACCCGGACGTCGGAGACGTCCAGATCGGTCTGGATCCAGGGGCCGAGCGGGCAGAACGTGTCGTAGCCCTTGGCCCGGGCCCACTGGCCGTCGCTCTTCTGCAGGTCGCGCGCGGTCACGTCGTTCGCGATCGTGTAGCCGAAGATCACCTCTTCGGCCCGTTCGCGGGGCAGGTCGCGGCAGATCCGGCCGATCACGATCGCCAGCTCGCCCTCGAAATGCAGGTTGTTGGTCTGCTCGGGGTAGACGATGCCGTCGCGCGGGCCGATCACCGAGGTGTTCGGCTTCAGGAAGATCATCGGCTCGGCCGGTACGTCGTTGCCCAGCTCGGCGGCGTGGTCGGCGTAGTTGCGCCCGACGCAGACCACCTTGCTGCGCGGGATCACCGGGGCCAGCAGCCGGACGTCGGCCAGCGGCAGCACCTCGCCGGTGAGTTGGACCGGCCGGTACAGCGGGTCCGAGTCGAGTACGGCGACGGTGCCGACGAGACCTTCGGGGTCGTCGGTCTCGACAAGCCCGTACTTCGGTTCGTCGTCGACGGAGAATCTGGCGATACGCACGGCTGGCCTTCAGTCGAGGGAATGAACGGCCCGAGCCTACCGCCGTACCCAGCCGACCACTTGATCCGGTGACCTGGTTCCCCCTCCGGCCGCCCGGCGCCGAAGCCCGTTGCGACCTCTTCTCTCCTTCTGCCGTTCCTCTTCTTTTCCTGTCACTCATCCCGAATGAGACAGTGGTCCCGTGACGACCGACGCAACCCCGTTCACGATCCGCCTGGCCGAGCCCGCCGAGTACGCCGCCGTCGGCGAGCTGACCGCCGAGGCGTACGCGAACGACGGCTTCATCCCGGCCGGCTCCGACTACGGCGACACCCTGCGCGCCGCCGCCGACCGGGCCGAACGCGCCGAGCTGTGGGTCGCCACGGACGGCACCGACCTGCTCGGCACGGTCACGTACTGCCTGCCCGGCTCCTTCTACGGCGAGATCGGCCAGCCCCACGAGGGCGAGTTCCGCATGCTCGGCGTCTCGGCGAAGGCCCGCGGCCTGGGCGTCGGCACCGCACTGACGCGGTGGTGCATCGCCCGCTCCCGCGAGCTCGGCTTCACCCACGTCGTCCTGTCGAGCGCCGACTACATGAAGCCCGCGCACCGCATCTACGAACGCCTCGGCTTCACCCGCGTCCCTTCCCGCGACTGGTCCCCTCGCCCCGGCGTCCACCTGTACGCCTACTCCCTGGCGCTGTGACTCTCTTCCTCTCTCCTGCTGAATGGGAGCCGTTGGCCGCCGCCCACGCGGCGCGGGTCGACGAGCTCGTCGCCGGTCACCTCGCACGTCGTCAACGCCGTGAGGCGCATCCGGTCGAGGACTTCCTCTTCACCTACTACTCCACGCGCCCGAACCAGCTCCGCATCTGGCATCCCGGCCCCGGCGTCAGCCTGCTCGGCGCCACGGCGTACGAAGGCCGCAAGGGATACCTGTACGCCGACGGCGCGGCTCAGCTCGACCCAGCCGAGATCGAACGCCGTACGGACTCCATCACCTGGATCCGCCGCCTCCTGGCCGCGACCCTCGACCGCCAGCCCCAGTTCGGATGCTTCGGCCTGCACGAGTGGGCGATGGTCTACCGCCTCCAACCCGGCGAGGTCCGCCACGAGAAGTGGCCGCTGAGACTAGGTGCCGAGGGCACCGATCAGGTCGTCGAGAAACACAAGATCGCCTGCTCCCACTTCGACGCCTTCCGCTTCTTCACCGAACCGGCCCGTCCCCTCAACGCCCTACAGCCCACCCGCGACCTCCAGCCGAAGCTGGAACAAGGCGGCTGCCTGCACGCCAACATGGACCTCTACAAGTGGGCCACCAAACTCGCCCCCTTCACCCCCAGCCCCCTCCTCCTCACCTGCTTCGAGCTGGCGAAGGACATCCGCACCCTCGACATGCGAGCCTCCCCGTACGACCTCGCGCCCCTCGGCTACTCCCCCATCCCCATCGAAACCCCCACCGGCAAAGCCGAGTACGCCGCCACCCAACGAACCTTCGCAGAACGCTCCAAGCCCCTCCGCGAACAACTCGTCGCCCTCTGCGATCAGTTGCTGGGCATCACCAGCAACCAGCCGCCGTCACCCACGAGGACGGCGTAACCCACCACCCCTCGCGGGAGTGCTGCCGACGGCCCACCCAGGTCAGACCGGCTTAGTCGCCTTCAGCGCGAACAGCAGCGGGATCCGTGGCGCCTCATCCGGCAAGCGCCACCAACCCTCCGGGGTCTGGACCATCGACGGCCAGCGCGGCCACTGCAGCACCTCGGACTCGCGCAAGCTGTCGATCCGCAGCCCCGCAGCCGACAGCGTGGAGACCAGCTCCCCCAGCCCGTGCATCCACTCGTAGCTCGTGTTGCGTCCGGGCACCTCGTCGCCGGTGTACGTGACCGTCGACTCGTGCGCGATCGCCCCACGCCCTTCCAGGTAGTCGTGCCGCAGCACCAGCTCCTCCGACTCCCCCGGCAACCCCACCGGCCGCAACGAGTTCAGCAGCGGATGGAACTCGACGATGTAGACGAACCCACCCGGCTTGAGCAGCCCGCTGACCACCTCGGCCCACTTCGTCAGATCAGGCAGGTAACAGAGCGCGCCCTTCCCCGTGTAGACGACATCGAACTGCCGTCCCCCAAGCGCCTCCCCCGCGTCGTACACATTGGCCCGCACGTACTCGATCCCGACGCCGGCCGCATCAGCCAACCGCCGCGCCTCATCCAGCGACCGCCCCGAAAGATCCAACCCGAACGTCTTCGCACCCCTGCGCGCAAAGGCGATCGTCTCGGTCCCCAGATGACACTGCAGGTGCACGACATCCCGCCCACCGAGGTCACCCAGGTCGTCCCACTCGTAGTCGGCGAACCAGAACTCCGCCGGCCGTTCGTAGAACGCGCTCGCCGCATGCAACGGAGCCCGCGCGTCCCAGTCCGCCTCGTTCGCGGCCACCCGCGCCAGCTCGTCCGCCTCCAACGCCACCGGCTTCTCCTTCTGTCGCCTGGTCCGGTCCTCGTCCTCCCAGTCTCTCCAGGCCCAGGTCCAGGCATCCCCACTCAGGCTCATCTCCGCTCACCCGGCGACACGAGTTTCCCCCTCGGAAGCAGTCCCGTGAGCAGTCGCCGCGCCCCCGGACCGTCCCGAGAGCGTTCCCCCAGCTCTGCTCACCCAGCGTGACTCTACTCCCGTCGACCACGCTGAGTAATCACGTTTGGGTCTCACTCCGCACCATCTCCCCGATCGCGCTCGCACTAGCAGTCGACCACCGGAAGCACCAGCACCGACACGCTGTGCTGATTGACTTTCCGGCGTTCGCTCGACCACAATTCGAACACATGTTCGATGCAAGGACAAACCGCGGGGAATCGGGGAGCGTGAGGATCTGTGATGCCGGAACCGTTCGACTGGGACATCCTGGAGCGACCGTCGGCGATGGCGATGGTGCGGGGCCAGCTCGGTTTCAGCTGGATGGTGCTCGCCCAGCGCCTGGCCAGACTCACCGACGACGAGTACTTCTGGCGACCGAGCGCGGAGGCACTGACCGTCGTCCGCCGCCGGCATGCCGGCCGCTTCCGGTCGCTCGGATCGGGCGAGTGGGTGGCGCAGTGGCCGGACGAGCCCGACCATCGCGGACCGCGGACGATCGCCTGGCTGATCGCCCATCTGACCGAGACGTTCTTCGAGCGCTGGGAGTGGACCTTCGGCGAGAAACTCCAGGGCCGCACCGACATCACGCTGCACGGCAACGCCCGGGACGCGGTCGCCTGGCTGACCCATTGGGTCAACGCCTGGCAGGACTCGATCGCCGCACTGGAGGAGGACCAGGCGATGACGGTCGGCCTCAGCCGGGCCACCGAGCTGGACGCGACGGAGCCGTTCGGCCACGTCGTCCTGCGGCTCAACCGGGAGCTGATCCACCACGGATCGGAGATCATGACGCTCCAGGATCTGCATGCGCTGGCCGCCTGAAACCACAAGATGTGCGACACGCGGCGCATCAATGCACTACATGTCGGGGTCTACCGCTAATGTTCTGCGTGCTGGTGGTTCTGCCCGGGTGACGCGAACAAGCGCGGCCGGGCGGAGGCAACAGGGGAATCCGGTGCGAGTCCGGAGCTGCCCCGCAACGGTGAGCGGACAGGTCGTCCGCGAGTCCGAGTACCTGCCACCGGTGCGCGTACCGCCGGTACGCGTTGGTCCGAGACCTCGTGGGTGGGTCGGTGGGCGCCAAGGCAGTCGTACTCGCCGCACTGCCTTGCGTCGCGCGCTCTCGCACGGGTCCTGGGCTTCCGGAACTCGCGTGGAGAGAGCGCCTGTGACCATCGTTTCGTCTTCGTCGCCGACCGCATCGGGCACCCTGCCCGACGCGGAGGCGTCCCAGCTGACCGTCGTCCGCCGCGACGGCACCAGCACCGCATTCGACCCGACCAAGATCGCGGTCGCCGTGAGCAAGGCCTTCCTGGCGGTCGAGGGTGCCGACGCCGGCACCAGCCACCGGGTCCGTGACCTGGTCACCGACCTGACCGCCCGCGTCGTCACGGCGCTGACCAGCCGCGGCGACTCGCGCCGCAGCGTCCAGGTCGAGGACATCCAGGACCAGGTCGAGCTGGCCCTGATGCGCGCGGGAGAGCATCAGGTCGCCCGCGCCTACGTCCTGTACCGCGAAGAGCGCACCAAGGCCCGGACGCCGGTCGACCCGGCCGGGGTCACCGAGGCACCGGTCGTCACTGTCCGTGCTGCCGACGGAAGCACAGCGCCACTGGACGTCGCCCGTCTGCGCCTCGTCATCGCCGAGGCGGCCGCCGGTCTGGACGCCGTCGACCCCGAGCAGATCCTCGACGAGACCCTCGGCTCCTGCTACGACGGCATCGCCCAGCACGAGGTCGAGCTCGCCCTGGTGATGGCCGCCCGGTCGTACGTCGAGACCGAGCCGCAGTACAGCCAGGCCGCCGCGCGCCTGCTGCTCGACCAGATCCGCCGCGAGACGCTCGGCCGCGTGCACGGCGAGCCCCGGCAGGCGACCCAGGCCGACATGAGCACGGCGTACGCCGAGTACTTCCCGCGCTACGTCAGCACCGGTATCGAGGCCGGGCTGCTCGACCCCGAGCTGGCCACCTTCGACCTCACCCGGCTGGCCGCGGCGATCAAGCCCGAACGCGACCTGGACTTCGCGTTCCTCGGCCTGCAGACCCTGTACGACCGGTACCTGCTGCACATCGACAAGATCCGCTTCGAGCTGCCGCAGGCGTTCTACCTGCGCGTCGCCATGGGGATGGCGCTCAAGGAGGACGACCGGGAGACCCGGGCGCTGGAGTTCTACGAGCTGCTCAGCTCGTTCCGCTTCATGTCGTCGACGCCGACCCTGTTCAACTCCGGTACGACGCGGCCGCAGCTGTCGTCGTGCTTCCTGACCACGGTCGACGACGACCTGTCCGGCATCTTCGCCGGCATCCGCAACAACGCGCTCCTGGCCAAGTACTCCGGTGGCCTGGGCAACGACTGGACCCCGGTCCGCGGCATCGGCGCGAAGATCCGCGGCACCAACGGCGAGTCCCAGGGCGTCGTCCCGTTCCTCAAGATCGCCAACGACACCGCCGTCGCGGTGAACCAGTGCTTCGCCCCGGACACGCTCGTGTACAGCGCCGCCGGCGCAACCGCGATCCAGGACGTCAAGATCGGTGATCTGGTCCTCGGCGCAAGTGGTCGTTACCGCGAGGTCACCAACACTTTCGTGTACGACCAGGACGGTCCGATGGTGGAGCTCGACGTCAAGCACTCCATCGATCCGCTCGTGGTCACGGCCGGACACCCGTTCTACGCCATTCAGGGCGTACCGATGGAGCAGAGCAACGAGCGCACGCTCGAGTGGCTGGCCAAGAAGAAGGTCCAGCCGGCCTGGGTCGAGGCCGGCATGCTCAGCAGAGGCGACTACGTCGGCCAGGTCGTTCCTCAGGACGTCGTCCCGGTCCCAGGACTGACCGATGACGACGCCCGCTTGTACGGAATCCTTCTCGGCGACGGCCACCTCTCGAAGGGTGGACGTCAGTGGGGCGTCTCCGGTAACCCACAGCACGACACGCACCTGTCGTTCGTCCGCGACTACCTGACTGCTCGTGAAATCCACTTCTGGGTCACCGCTCGCGGCACCACGTACACGCAGATCCATTGGTCGGCCGGACGCGGCCCGGTACGCGACGCCCAGACCGGACGGATCGCCGGTCCCGGCGAGGCGACGCTGCCGTTCGACAGCACCGACCTGTACGACGAGAACCATCACAAGCGCATCGCTCGCCGGTTCTCCCACCTGCCGCTCCCCCAGGCACGCGCACTCCTCCACGGCCTGCTGGAGACCGACGGCGGGATCTCGCGCGACAAAGAACTCTACTTCACGACCACCTCCCCGGCCCTGGCGTCCGGGGTGCGCTACCAACTGCTCAGGCTCGGAGTGCCGACCGCCGGGCAGTTCCGTATCCGCGAGGGCGAGCACCAGGGCACCCGCTCCGACGGTTCACAGATCACCTTCACCAAACCGGTGCACGCCTATGACCTGCGAATCCCCGCAGCGCCCGGAGTCGCCGAACTGGTGGGCGTCGCGCCGCTGACCAAGTTCAACTGGATCACCACCGAAGGGATGGTCTTCTCCCGCATCAGGGAGGTCCGGCGAACCACGGCCGTCCCCGTGGTGCACGATCTCGAGGTGGAGACCGACGAGTCCTACATGACCGTCGCGGGGCTGGCTCACAACGGCGGGAAGCGCAAGGGCGCGGTCTGCGCGTACCTCGAGACCTGGCACATGGACATCGAGGAGTTCCTCGACCTGCGCAAGAACACCGGTGACGAGCGCCGCCGGACCCACGACATGAACACCGCGAACTGGGTGCCCGACCTGTTCCTGCAGCGGGTCGAGGCCGGCGGCGACTGGACGCTGTTCTCGCCCGACGAGGTCCCGGATCTGCACGACCTGTACGGCGCCGCCTTCGCGACGGCGTACGAGAACTACGAGGCGGCCGCCGATCGCGGCGAGATCCGGGTGTTCCGCCGGGTCAAGGCCGTCGACCTGTGGCGCCGGATGCTGACCGTGCTGTTCGAGACCGGTCACCCGTGGATCACCTTCAAGGACGCCTGTAACCTGCGTTCCCCGCAGCAGCACGACGGTGTGGTGCACTCCTCCAACCTGTGCACCGAGATCACGCTGAACACGACCGTCGACGAGACCGCCGTCTGCAACCTCGGCTCGGTCAACCTGGTCGCCCACCTGACCGAGACCGGTCTGGACGCCGAGCTGCTGCGCGACACGGTGAAGACCGCCGTACGGATGCTCGACAACGTGATCGACGTGAACTTCTACACGACGCCGGAGTCGGAGCGCGCGAACCAGCGGCACCGCCCGGTCGGCCTCGGCCTGATGGGCTTCGCCGACGCGCTGTTCGCGCTGCGCATCCCGTACTCGTCCGACGCGGCCGTCGAGTTCGCCGACGTCTCGATGGAGGCGATCAGCTACCACGCGATCGAGGCGTCGACCGATCTCGCCGCCGAGCGCGGGGCCTACCAGACGTACGACGGTTCGCTGTGGAGCCAGGGCGTGCTGCCGATCGACTCGCTCGAACTGTTGCGCACGGCTCGCAACGGCGATGTCCAGCTGGACACCGGCCGGACGCTCGACTGGGAGGCGCTGCGCGCGAAGGTGCTGAAGGACGGCATGCGCAACTCCAACGTGCTGGCGATCGCGCCGACCGCGACGATCTCCAACATCTGCGGGGTCAGCCAGTCGATCGAGCCGACGTACAGCAACCTGTTCGTGAAGTCGAACATGTCCGGTGAGTTCACCGTCGCGAACCCGTACCTGGTCGCCGATCTGAAGGCGCGCGGACTGTGGGACCAGGTGATGGTGTCGGACCTCAAGTACCACGACGGTGTGCTGAGCCGGATCGAGCGGATCCCGGCCGACCTTCGCGAGCTGTACGCGACCGCGTTCGAGATCGAGCCGCTGTGGTTGATCAAGGCGGCGTCGCGGCGGCAGAAGTGGATCGACCAGGCGCAGTCGCTCAACCTCTACATGTCGGCCCCGTCCGGCAAGGCCCTCGACGAGCTGTACCGCGCGGCCTGGCGCTACGGGCTGAAGACGACGTACTACTTGCGCTCCCAGTCGGCCACCCACGTCGAGAAGTCGACCCTGAAGGGGACCGACGGTCGCCTCAACGCCGTCCCGGTCGCCCCGACCGCAGCTACTCCGGCGCTCGTCCCGGCCGCTCCGGCTCCGGCGCCCGCTCCGGTCGCCGCCGTGCCGGCCACTCCCCCGCCGGCCGTGCCGGTCGTCCCGATGGACGACACGTTGCTCCCGGCTCCTGCTCTGTGCAAGATCGACGACCCTGACTGCGAGGCCTGCCAGTGACCACCACTCCCACCGGACTCGGTGAGATCACCGTCGGCGCGGGCCGGGTCGAGGTTGCCGACAAGGCGATGATCAACGCGCGCGCCGACGTCAACCAACTGCTCCCGCTGAAGTACCAGTGGGCCTGGGACAAGTACCTTGCCGCCTGCAACAACCACTGGATGCCGACCGAGGTCTCCATGCAGGCCGACATCGCCCTGTGGAAGTCCAAGGACGGCCTGACCGAGGACGAGCGCCTGATGCTGAAGCGCAACCTCGGGTTCTTTGCCACCGCGGAGTCCCTGGTCGCGAACAACATCGTGCTCGCGGTCTACCGGCAGCTGACCAACCCCGAGTGCCGGCAGTACCTGCTGCGCCAGGCGTTCGAGGAGGCCGTGCACACCCACACCTTCCAGTACATCTGCACCTCGCTCGGGCTGGACGAGGGGGAGCTGTTCAACATGTACCGCGAGGTCCCGTCGATCTCCGACAAGGACGCCTGGGCGCTGAAGTACACCCGGCACCTGGAGGACGGCAACTTCCGGACCGGTACGCCGGAGGCCGACACCGACTTCCTGCGCGACCTGATCGCGTTCTACGTGGTCTTCGAGGGCATGTGGTTCTACACCGGCTTCGCGCAGATCCTGTCGCTCGGCCGGCGCAACAAGATGGTCGGCATCGCCGAGCAGTACCAGTACATCCTGCGCGACGAGTCGATCCACCTGAACTTCGGCATCGACTGCATCAACCAGATCAAGCTGGAGAACCCGCACCTGTGGACGGCCGAGTTCCAGGCCGAGGTTCGCCAGATGCTCACCGAGGCCTGCGAACTCGAGGTCGCCTACGGCCGCGCCACCATGCCCAACGGCATGCTCGGCCTGACCGCCGACCTGTGCGAGCAGTACATGCACTTCGTCACCGACCGCCGCGCCGAACAGATCGGCCTCCAGCCCATCTTCGGCGAAACCCGCAACCCCTTCGGCTGGATGTCCGAAGTGATGGACCTGAAGAAGGAAAAGAACTTCTTCGAAACCAGAGTCATCGAGTACCAGTCAGCCTCAGGCCTCACCTGGGACTGAGCGATCAGGCGCCTCGTACGCCGAGCACAGCCCACTCCGCTCGCCCCCACCCGAACCGCGGGTGGGGGCGAGCGGGGTGGAGCGGCGGGTCGGGTGGGTCGGGTGGGGTGGAGGGGTGAGTCGGGTGGTGGGGCAGGCCGGGCGGAGGCCGGGTCGCGCGGCGAGCCGGTCGGGCGGCGAGCGCCAGGCGCGGGCGCCAAGTGCCAGGCGCCGGGTGGCGAGCACCGGGCTCCGGGCGCCGGGCTCCGAGCGCCAGGCGCCGGGTGGCGAGCACCGGGCTCCGGGCGCCGGGCTCCGAGCGCCAGGCGCCGGGTGGCGAGCGCCGTGCGCCGTGCTCCGGGCTCCGAGCGCCAGGCGCCGGGTGGCGAGCGCCGTGCGCCGTGCTCCGGGCTCCGAGCGCCAGGCGCCGGGTGGCGAGCGCCGTGCGCCGTGCTCCGGGCTCCGGGCTCCGGGCTCCGGGCTCCGGGCTCCGGGCTCCGGGCTCCGGGCTCCGGGCGAGCTTCCTACGCGCCAGTCTTCTCAAGTAGTTCGAGGACCTCGGCCGTAGTGCCCGACTCACCCAGGCGCGGAAAGATCGTCTGCAGAGTGAAGGCGTGGCCTTCCGCCGACAGGTCTGACATGGCATCCGTCGCGAGCGTGACGTTGTAGCCGTGGGCGTACGCCTCGCGCGCCGTGGTGTCCACTCCGATGCTGGTCGCGATACCGGTGAGCACGAGCTGCGTGATCCCTCGACGCCGCAGATGCAGGTCCAAATCAGTCCCGTAGAAGCCGCCCCAGTTGCGCTTGGTGACGACGATGTCCTCCTCGTGACCGGCCAGCGCGGGCACGATCTCGGAGCCGTCGGGCACAGGCGTGCCACCGGACGGACGCTGGTATTCAGTGCGACCAGGCATCGAGTCCGCAGGAGTCGCGCGGACGCGGACCAGGATCACCGGCAACGACCGAGCGCGGAACGCCTCGGCCAGTTCGGCTGTGCGGGTGATGACGTCGGCAGCGGAGTACGGCGCGACGGGGAGGGCGGCGACGGCGTTCTGGAGGTCGATGACGACCAGGGCGATGCGTTCGTCGAGAGTGGTGAGAGCCACGGGCGAAGAGCCTTTCACTTGATTCGGTTGAGTGAGCGGTCCAGCACGGTGAGGGCGAACAGCAGGACGCCGACACCGAGCAGGAACCAGGACAGTTCGTGCAGACCGGAAGTGGTCGCACCGTCGGAGAAGAACGAGGCGTTGGCCGCGGCAGCGGTCAGCGCGCCGAGGTAGGTGCACGTCCGCAGCAGCCCGGCGGACGACCCAATCCGCGCCGGATCCGCCTGGTGGTAGAGGGCGTTCTGGTTCGCCAGCCCGTTCAGCCCCTGCGGGAACCCAGCCAGTACGCCGAGCCCGACCAGCACCCACAGCGCACTCCCCGAGCCGGCGAACTGCAGCGCGCCACAGGCGACCAGAAGAATGATGCTCCCGGCCAGCAACTTCCCCCGGACCTCAGCGCGCCGTCCGGTGATCGCGGTGATCACGACGGCGACCAGCGACATCGGAAGGAGCACCAGTCCCGCGTGCGGTGCGCTCAGCGACCGGCCCTCCTCCAACCACTGGGTGAACCCGTAGAGGAACGAGTAGGACACCACGTACGAACAGATCTGCCGTCCGTACGTCGCCAGCAGCGGCCCGTTGCCGCCGAGCACCCGCAGATCGATGAACGGATCCGCCGCCCGCAACTCACGCACCACAAACCCGATGCCCAAGGCAACCGTCACCCCGACCAGCGCGATCGTCGATCGCCCCGGCTTCATCAGGAACACCATGAAGCTGACCAGCATCGTCGCGAACAGCGCGATCCCGGCGAGGTCGAGCCGTCCGCCGGGCCGGCCCCCACCGCGCGGAAGCCAGAGCCAGCCGAGCACCACGCAGGCCACCGACAGCGGCACGTTGATGGTGAAGATCAGATGCCACCCACCGAGCCCGATCAGCAGTCCACCGAGCGTCGGCCCGATCACCGAGATCACCTGGTTGGAGATCGACAACGCGCTCAGCACGCCGGACGGACTGTCCATCCCGGTCCGGTCGGCCTCGCTGCGGATCAGCGACATCGACGCCGGGTACGCCGCCGACGTACCGATGCCGAGCAGCACCCGCGACGCGATCAGCACGCCGAGACTCGGCGCGAGGGCACCCAGCAGGCCCGCCAGACCGACGAGTGTGGTGCCGATCAGGTAGAGCGGGCGTGGCCCGTACCGGTCGACGAGCCTGCCGATCACCGGCTGGGAAACGGCGGTCGCCAGGTAAAGCCCGGTCACCAGCCACGCGGTGTCCGCCGGGCCGACTCCGAACGCGGCGCCGATCGGGATCAGCGCGACCGCCAGCATCGACGAGTTGATCGGGTTGAGAATCGACCCGAGCATCATCGGCGCGATCAACCGCCGATCGAACCGCCCACCACCAGGCGAGGCCGCGGCGTCAGGCACAGCGCCGACCAACCGGCCCGGCGCGGGATTGCCAGAACTCACGCCTGCGTCACCTCATCGAGCAACGCCAGCGCCCGAATCAAGTCCCGTCGCTGCTCCTCGCTCAACCGCTCCTCCAGCACCGAGGCCAGCCACTCCTGCCGCACCTGACGCCCACCCTGCAAGTGCTCGACCCCCGCAGCGGACAACGACAACACCTGCCGCCGCTTGTCCAACGGATCGGGGCTCCGGGCAACCAACCCCAGTTCCAGCAGTACGCCGACCGTCGCCGCCATCGACTGCGGCCGGACCCGCTCAGCCGTCGCCAGAGCACTGGCCGTCGCCGGCCCGTCCTTGTCCAGCCGGCTCAGCACCGACGACTGCGACGGCGTCAGATCCTCGGCCGCGGCCAGCTCCCGCAACCGCCGGCGCACCCGCCCGAGCACCACCCGCACATCGCTTGCCGCCTGCACCGCCGACTCCGAGATCTCCACCCTTCCACCATAGATCATCAGTCCAGACTGATCAGTTCAGGCTGCTCACACCAAGTGCATACAGAAGTCAGTTATCCCTGGACAGCGGTTGCCGAGCAGCGCTAATCTCGCAGCTCACCCAATTCTATTCACCGTGAGAATAAATGACGAAGCTGGTACGAGGCAGCGCCGGGACCCGGACCGCCAACCGCGGCGCGATCATCGCGGCGGTGCTGTCCGGCGCCGGGATCGACCGTCGCCAACTGGTCGAGCAGACCGGCCTGAGCTGGGCCACGGTCGCCCGGGTCGTCGACGACCTGCTCGCCGACGGCCTGGTCCTGGAGCAGCACAAGATCGTCCGCGACGGCCCCGGCCGCCAGGCCGCCGCCCTCGGCTTCAACCCGCGGGCCGGGCTGGTCGCAGGCATCGACCTCGGCGGCACCTACTGCCGGATGGTCATCGCCGACGGCCTCGGTACGGCGCTGATCCGCTGCCGCGACGAGACACCCAGAGACCTGCAAGCCGCCGAGCTCGCCCGATGGATCGCCACCCGCGTGCTCGGTCTCGTCGACCAGTACGGCGACGGCGTACCGCTCACCTCGGTCGCGATCGGCCTGCCCGGTGTCGTCGCCTCGACCAAGGACCGCGTGGTCGGCGCGTTCAACCTCCCGCAGATCCTCGGTACGACGTTCGTCGAGACCGTCGGCGCCGAGCTCGGCGTACCGACGGTCATCGACAACGACTCCAACCTGGCCCTGCTCGGCGAACTCCACTACGGCGAACTGCCGCGCGACGAGACCGTCGTCCTGCTGAGCCTCGGCACGGGTCTCGGTTCGGCGGTCGCGTTCAACCGCCAGGTGCTCGCCGGACCGGAGGGCCTGCTCGGCGAGTTCGGCCGGCTCCGGCTCCCTGGCCGCAAGGAACGCCTGCGCGATCTCCTCTCCGGCGCCGGGCTGCTGTCGCTGGCGCAGGCCGCCGGCCACCAACTCGGCAAGGCCGACGAGGTCTTCGCCGACCCGGATCGCTTCAGCGGCCTGGTCGGCGACATCCGCGAGGCGCTGCTGCACCTGGTGTCGATCGTTGCCCTGGCCTACGAACCGAGCACGGTCGTCTTCACCGGCGGGTTCTCCGGGGCCTTCAGCGACGACGTACTGGACGAAGTGAGCGACGAGACGTACGAGACGGTCGGCGTGCACAGCGATCTGCGCCGGTCTGTGCTCGGGGACTCCGGCGGCCTGCTGGGCGCGATGGCCGCCGCCCTGAGCGGTTACTACACGGCGATCGGCGTGGCTCGCCACCAGGTCGCCTCGATCACGACCCCCGACACCGGCGTCGTGGCGCTGCTGGAGAGCAGCCCGATGGATCAATCAGCGAAAGAGGAACAGTCATGAAGCGTTGGAAGACGGCCGGCCTCGCCGCCGCGGTCTCGATCGCCCTGACCAGCCTGGCCGCCTGCGGGGGTGGTGACGCCAAGAGTTCGGGTCCGACGAACGAGCTGACGGTCTGGATGATGACCGGCGGCCCGGGCGACAACAAGATCGTCGAGGACGTGACCAAGCAGTTCCACGAGAAGCACCCGGACGTGACCGTCAAGGTCGAGGTGCAGCAGTGGGACAACATCGTCACCAAACTGACGACGGCGCTGGCCTCGGACAACCCGCCCGACATCGTCGAGATGGGCAACACCCAGACCCCGCTGCTGACCGCGTCGGGCGCACTGGCCGACCTGACCGAGGACAAGGCGGACTTCGAGTCCTCGGACAAGTGGCTGGCCGGGCTCGCCGGCCCCTCGACGTACCAGGACAAGCTCTACGCGACTCCGCTGTACGGCGGGACGAAGGTTGTCATGTACAACAAGAAGATGTTCGCCGCGGCGGGCATCGACAAGCCGCCGGCGACCGTCGACGAGCTGATCGCCGACTGCGGGACGCTGGCCCAGGCGCACGCGAAGACGCCGAACTTCTCCGCGTTCTACATGCCCGGCCAGTACTGGTTCGCCGGCATGCCGTTCCTGTTCGGCAAGGGCGGCGCGATCGCCACCGAGAACGACGGCAAGTGGACCGCGACGATGAGCAGCGCCGAGAACCAGGCCGGCCTGGCGGAGTGGAAGAAGTTCCAGAACGCCTGCTCGACGCCGTCCTCGATCGGTGCGAACACCGACAGCCCGGACCAGGACCAGATCTTCGCCGACAGTAAGGCCGCGATGATCTACGTGAAGGCCTGGGAGGCGGGCGCGGTCGCCGAGAAGAACGCGAAGACCGCCGCGGACGCCGGCTTCTTCATCATGCCGGGCTACCAGCCGAACGCGCCGCTCCCCGTGATCGTGGCCGGTTCGACGATCGGCATCGCGGCGAAGAGCCCGAACAAGGACGTCGCCGTCGACTGGCTGAAGGCGGTCACCGGCAAGACCTTCCAGCAGACGATGACCAAGACCATCCACCAGCTCCCGATCGTGCCCGACTTCCTGCCGACCGGCGACGTACCGGACATCCTGAAGCTCGGCACCCAGGCCGCGACGGTCAGTCGCGCGCTGCCGGCCACTCCGGGCGAGGCGACGCTGGAGACCGAGAACTACAACGAGCAGTTCTTCTCCAAGATCGCCAAGGGCGGTGAGATCGCCGGGGCCGCTCAGGAGTACGACAAGCACGCGACCGAGGCGTTCAACGCGCTGTCCGGCCCGCGCTGATCCGATGACCTCGCTCACACAGGCAGCACCCACGACAGCCCGGACCGGCCAGCCGGTCCGGGGCAGGCGGCTCGCGCGCTTCACGCCGTACGGGCTGGTCGGACCGTCGGTGATCGCGTTCGCCGCCGTGCTCGGCTACCCGATGGTCCGGCTGGTCTGGCTGTCGGTGCAGGACTTCGGGCCGCGGTCGCTGTTCACCGGCGAGGCGCCGTTCGTTGGTCTGGGCAACTTCAGCCGGGTGCTCGGCGACGCGGACTTCTGGCACGTGCTGCTGCGCACGCTGATCGTCAGCGTCGGCTGTGTCGTGAGTCTGATGGTGGTCGGCTTCCTGCTCGCGTCGTTGCTGCGGATGGTGTCGAACTGGGCGCGCGTGATGCTGTCGGTCTGTCTGGTGCTGGTCTGGGCGATGCCGATGGTGTCAGCGTCGATGATCTGGCGCTGGCTGTTCGAGCCGCAGTACGGCGTCCTGAACTGGGTCATCACGCAGCTCAAGGTCTTCGGTGACTTCTCCGCGCACGACTGGTTCTCGTCACCGGGGCAGGCGCTGTTCCTGATCGTCGCGCTGATCGTGTGGAAGGGCCTGCCGTTCATCGCGCTCACGCTGTACGCCGCGATGGGCCAGATCCCCGACGACCTGTACGAGGCGGCCGGGCTCGACGGCGCCGGGCGCTGGTCGACCGCGCGGCACGTCACGCTGCCGATCCTCGGCCCGGTGCTCGCCGTCCTGGTCCTGCTCGAGGTGATCTGGTCGGTCAACTCGTTCACGCCGTTCTGGGTTCTCACCCAGGGCGGTCCGGACGGCGGTACGACGACGCTCGGCGTCTACTCGTACCTCGAAGCGTTCACCCGCAACGACTACGGCGGCGGCGCGGCGATCGCGATCGTGACGGTCGTGCTGCTCGGCGTACTGGCTGTGCTCTACGTCCGGCGGCTGTTCGCCTCGGGCGAGGTGACGGCATGAGAAAACGGACCGTCCCCAACGCGATCGCGGTCGTCGTCTCGCTGATCGTGATCTTCCCCCTCTACTGGATGTTCGCGACCGCGCTGAAGCAGCCCGGCAAGATCCTGTCGGCGACGCCGGAGTTCCTGCCCTGGCCGATCAGCTTCGAGAACTTCGGTACGGCGCTCACGCACGGCTCGTTCCTGCACTACGTCCGCAACTCGTTGCTGGTCTCGGTGTCGACCGTGCTGATCGCGCTGGTCGTCGCCCTCGGCGCCTCGATCGCGTTGGCGCGGTTCCGGTTCCTCGGCCGCCGGGCGTTCCTGGTCGGTCTCGTCCTGGTCCAGATGGTGCCGGGCTCGGCGATGGTCATCCCGCTGTACCTGATGCTGCGCTCGATCGGCGCGATCGACTTCGTACCCGGGCTGATCGTCACGTACATGACCTTCGTGCTGCCCTTCACGATCTGGACGCTGCGCGGGTTCGTGGCCGGGATCCCGCTGGAGCTGGAGGAGGCCGCGATGGTCGACGGCTGCGGCCGGTTCGGCGCGTTCTGGCACATCCAGCTGCCACTGCTCGCCCCCGGCATCGTGGCGACCTCGATCTTCGCCTTCATCAGCGCCTGGGACGACTACCTGTTCGCCTACGTGTTCCTCAAGTCGCAGAGCAACTACACGCTGCCGGTCTGGCTGGTCTCGTTCCAGACCTCCGACGGCATCGACAACGGCGCCACCATCGCGGCGTCCGCGATCTTCTCGCTCCCGGTGCTGATCGTCTTCCTGCTGGTCCAGCGCCGGCTGGTCGGCGGGATGACCGGCGGCGCGGTCAAAGGCTGAACCCCTCTCAAGGAGAACCTCGTGAACACAGAGCTCGAGCGGCTCGCGTACGGCGTACTGTTCCCCGCCCACGGCCGGCCGAAGGTCCCGAACTGGGTGCCTCCGCGCATTGAGGCCGGCCTCGGCGGGTTCGTGATCTTCGGCCGGGACATCGTCGACGGCGAGCAGTTCCGCGGCCTCGCGGCCGAGTTGCACGGCCTGCGCGACCACGTGCTGCTCTCGATCGACGAGGAGGGCGGCGACGTCAACCGGCTGGAGAACCTCGGCGGGTTCTCGATGCCCGGCAACCGGGCGCTCGGGGAAATCGACGATCTCGAGCTCACCCGGCAGGCGGCGTTCCAGATCGGGCTCTCGCTGGTCGACGCCGGTGTCGACTGGGACCTCGCGCCTGCGGTCGACACGGCCGTCAACCCGCTCAGCCCGAACGGGATCCGCTGCTTCGGGGCCGACCGCGACCTGGTCAACCGGCACACGACGGCCTGGGTCGAGGGACTGCAGGCGGCGGGCGTCAGCGCCTGCGCCAAGCACTATCCGGGGCACGGGCTGAGCGGCACGGACGCGCATCTTGCGACGCCGCTCGTCGACGTGTCGCGGGAGGAGTTGCTGGACAGCTACCTGGATCCGTTCCGGGCCGCGATCGCGGCCGGCGTCGACAGCATCATGGTGTCGCACGACCTCGTGCCGCAGGTCGACGACGTCCCGGCGACGATCAGCAAGGTGCTGCTCACCGACATCCTGCGCGGGGAGCTCGGGTACGACGGGGTGGTGATCACCGACGCGCTGGAGATGTACGGGATCGCCGACGTCGCACCGCTGCCGGAGGCCGCCGTACGGGCGATCGAGGCGGGCGCCGACGCGTTGTGCCTGGGGTCGTGGGCGTTCCTCGACGACGTGGAGGTGGCGGCTCGCGCGCTGGTCGAGGCGGTGGAGAGCGGGCGGTTGCCCTTGGCACGGTTGCAGGAGGCCAACGATCGGATCGCCCGGCTCGGCACGCGACCGAAGGCGGACGTCGCGCTGCGGGACAACGCCCTGGGCACAAAGCTTGCCGAGCAGGTCACTGTGGTTCACGGAGATCCGATGGTCCGGAGCAACGCCGCGCTGATCATCCGGCTGGAGCCGACCCACTCCCCCGCGGCCGGCTCCGCGGGTTGGGGCGTCGAGCAACTGCTGCGCGACGCCGGCAAGGTTGTCGAGAGCATCGGTCTCGCGGGACAGACCTACAACGGCCCGGGGATGGCGAAGGCGGGTGTCGGCGAGTTCCGCTCGGAGTACGGCGCCGACAGCCAGGTGATCCTGCTCGTCCGGGGTGCTCATCGGTTCCCGTGGCAGGAGAAGCTGATCACCGAACTGCAGTCGCAGCACCCGGACGCGATCGTGGTCGACATGGGGGTGCCCGGTACGGACTACTCCGGTTTCGCGGGCTGGATCCAGACCTTCGGCAGCGCGAGAGTCTGTGCGGAAGCCGCCACTCGGCGCCTCCTGGGCACATGATCACTTTTCTCAACAGCCACCAGGGCTGGGTACAGGTGGAGGACGGCCGTATCGTCGCCCTCGGCGAAGACCCCTCGCCCTCATCTCTTCTCCCCGCCCCCGGTGGGGAGGTTGTCGATCTGCAGGGCCGTTGGCTTCTGCCCGGCCTCATCGACACCCACTGCCACGGCGGCGGTGGAGCCGCGCTCTACTCCGGCAACCCCGACGACGTAACCCGAGCCGCCCGCGCTCACCTGCTCCACGGCACCACCACGCTGATCGCCTCCGTCGCGACCATGCGGCTCGACCGCATGCTCGCCGCGGCGGCCGCGATCGTCGAGGCCGCCGCACCCAACGTCCGCGGCATCCACTTCGAAGGCCCGTTCCTCTCCCCCAACCGCCGCGGCGCGCAAACCGCCTCCGCACTCCTCCACCCCGACGAGCGCGTGTTCACCCAACTGATCGACGCAGCCGGCGGTCTGGCCATTTCGATGACCATCGCCCCCGAGCTCCGCGGCGCGATCGACCTGATCGCGAACCACCCGGAGCTCACCTTCGCCGTCGGTCACACCGACGACGACGGCACGTTCACCCGCCAGGCCTTCGACGCCGGCGCCCGCACCGCGACCCACCTCTTCAACGCGATGCCCGCGATGACGCATCGCCGGCCAGGCCCGGTCGGCGTCGCGCTGCTCGACGACCGGGTCGCCTGCGAACTGATTGCCGACGGCACCCACCTCTCCCCCGAAGCCCTCACCGTCGCCGCCCGGACGGCGGGCCTCGACCGCAGCATCCTGGTCACCGACGCGATGGCCGCGACCGGCCTCGGCGACGGCGACTACGCGTACGCCGACCGCCGCGTCACGGTCCGCGACAAGGTCGCCAGGCTCCACGGCACCGACACGCTGGCCGGCTCGGTGCACTTCCTCTCCGACGCCCTCGCGTACGCCGTACAGACGCTGCACCTGACGGTGCCCCAGGCAACCGCCCTCGTCTCGACGAACGCCGCGAACCACTACGGCTGGCTCGACCGCGGAACCCTTGCCGTCGGCCACCGTGCCGACCTCGTCGTCCTCGGTGAGGATCTCGGCGTCGAAGCCGTCTACCTGTCCGGTCGCCGCGAAGTGTGAGTGCGCTTCAGCTCAGCCGGGCGTCGATCGCCGCCGGCGAGTACACCTCGTTGACCACCAACCGCGCCATCCCGTCCAACGCGGCATGATCGGCCAGCTGCCCGGTCGCCACCGTCAGATGCCGAGTCGCCCGCGGCAACGTCGACTGGTAGAGCACCTCGTGCACCCCGGCCACGAAGTCCGTGTGCGCCAGATCCCCCGCGATCATCAGCACACCCGGGTTGATCACGCTCACCACCGTCGCCAGCACCTCGCCCACCCGCCGGCCGGCCTCCCGCGCGAGCCGCAGCGCGTCCGGCTGCCCCGACTGCAGCAACGCCCGTACGTCGGCGCCGGACCGCGCCGTGACTCCCAGCTCGGTCAGCGCCGACGCGAGCGCACCGCCGCTGGCCACCGCGGCCAGGCAGCCGAGCGACCCGCACTGGCACTTCGCGTCGCCCGCGTCCCGGACGCGGATGTGCCCGATGTCGCCGGCGCCCCCGTCGATCCCGCGGAACACGCTGTCCCCGATCACGACGCCCGCCCCGATCCCGGTCGACACCTTCACGAGCACGAACGCCGGTGAGTCCGGATACCCCGCCGACTGCTCGCCCAGGGCCATCGCGTTGGCGTCGTTGTCGACCAGCACCGGTACGTCGTACCGGCGGCGCAGGTGATCGCGGATCGGGTACTCGTCCCAGCCCGGCATGATCGGCGGCCGGATCACCAGCCCGGTGTCGAACTCGACCGGCCCGGGCACGGACACCCCGATCCCGGCCAGCTCGTCGACTCGTCGTCCGGCCTGAACCAGCAGCGCGTCGAACCAGTCGGACAACGTGTCCAGCACGACCTCCGGGCCGTCGGCAATGACCAGCTCCCCCGAGTGCTCGGCCAGTACGCCGCCGGCGAGATCCATCACCGCTGCGCGCGCGTGCCGGGTGTCCAGATCAGCAGCCAGTACGACGCCGTGCTGCTCGTCGAACCGCAGTACGACAGGCGGCCGCCCGCCGGTCGAGACAGTCGATCCCGCCTCGACCAGCCAGCCGTTGCCCAGCAGCGGCTCGAGCCGCTGGCCAAGCGTCGAGCGCGACAGCCCGGAGAGCTCCTGCAGCTCACCACGCGTCCCGGCCTGGCCGGTCCGGACGAGGTGCAGCAGCCGTCCCGCGGACGTCGTCGCGTCAGCCCTTGTCTGCCCCACTCGTCAACCCTTCCGTCAACAACCGTTCGGCGCCGTAGAACATCAGTACCACCGGCAGCGTCAGTACGACGGATCCTGCCATCAGTACGGTCTTCGGCACCTCCACGCCGTTCGCCAGCTGCTGCAGCCCGAGCGACACCGTCCAGTGGTCCGGCTCGGCGGCCAGGAACAGCAGCGCGAACAGGAACTCGTTCCACGCGATCATGAAAACGTACAGGGACGTCGCCATCACCGACGGCGCCGCCAGCGGCAGCACCACCTTGCGCAGGATCTGGAACCGGGACAGCCCGTCGATCGCGGCCGCCTCCTCGATGCTGACCGGAACCGTGCTGAAGTAGCTGCGCAGCATGTAGATCGCCACCGGCACGGTCTGCGCGATGTAGACGATGATCAGCCCGATCAGGCTGCCCTGCAGCCCGACCTTCGCGAACATCACGAACAGCGGCACGGCCAGCAGCGTCGCCGGGAACAGGTAGACGCCGAGGAACAGCGCGCTCACCTTGCGGTGCCCGGTGAAGCGCAGCCGGCTCACGGCGTACGCGCCCGGGATCGCCACCAGCAGCGTGAGCAGCATCGCGCCGATCGAGACGATCGCGGAGTTGCGCAGCATCAGCGGGAAGCCCTGGCCGCCGTTCTCGACCGAGGTCAGCACCGACCGGTACGAGTCGAGGCTGAACTCCTTGGTCGACACCCAGATCCGGCCGGGGTCGAGCAGCAGTTCGTCGATCGGCTTCACCGACAGCAGCACCATGTAGTAGAAGGGGAACAGCGTGGCGATCACCAGCACGGCGATCACCACCCACCGCATGATCCCGAAGAAGCGGATCTGGAAAGCGTCGCGGGTCATGCCTGGTCCTCCTGCATCTTCCGGCCGAAGAACTTGAAGTACAGCCCGAGCAGCACGATCAGTACGACGGCCAGCACGACCGCCTGCGCCGAGGCGAGCCCGACGTCGAACCGCGCGGTCAGGAACCGGTACACCCGGACCGCGACCACATCCGTGCCCGCGCCACCACCGGTGAGCAGGTAGACGTCGTCGAACTTGTTGAACGTGAAGATGAACCGCAGCACCGACAGCAGCGCGATCACCGGCATCAGCTGCGGCAGCAGGATGAACCGGAACCGCTGCCACGGCGTGGTCCCGTCGACGACCGCCGCCTCCTCGAGCACCGGCGGCACCGCCTGCATCCGGGCGATCAGGAACAGGAACGCGAACGGGAAGTACCGCCAGGTCTCGAACGCGATCACCGTGAACAGCGCCATCGGGACCGGGACTCCGAGTACGTCGTACGAGCGCTGGGTCAGGAATGCGATCGGCCGGTCCCACCCGAGCCACTCCACACCCCAGTGGTTCACGACCCCGAGGTCGGGGCTGAGCAGCACCTGCCAGACGAAGGCGACGGCGACCACCGGAGCGACGTACGGCAGCAGCATCGCGCCGCGGATCAGCGCCCGGCCGCGGAACGGCTTGCGCAGCGCGAGCGCGGCGATCAGGCCGACCACGATCGAACCGAGCGTCGATCCGACCGTGTAGACGACGGTGGTCCACAGCGACGACCAGAAACCGGGCGAGCTGAAGACGCGTTCGAGGTTGCGCAGGGTCCAGTGACCCCACAGGCCCTGGCTCTGGATGTCGACCAGGCGGACGTTCTGGAACGCGAGCATCACCGTCCAGAGGATCGGCAGCACGACGACCACCAGCACGATCACGAGCGTCGGCGAGACCAGCGTCAGGCCGGCCCGGTTCTCCTCGCGGCGGCGGGCGTTCTTCTGCTTGCGGCGGCGAGGTGCGGCGGCCTCGACGGCCGACGGCTTTTCGGTCACGGTTGTCATCTCTGCCTCACCCGAGCGAGTCCTGGATCGCGGCGACGTCGGCGGTCGCCTGTTTCGCGGCTTCGTCGGCATCGACCTGCCCACTGGCCAGCGCACTGATTGCCTTCGGCACCGGAAGCTCGCCGAGCGTGGCGCCCACCAGCGCGCCCTGCCCCTCGGTGATCCCCCAGCGCTGCATCTTGCCGATCCCGTCGCGCAGCTCGGCGATCACCGGGGCCGGGTAGATCGCGGCCAGCGGCTTGCGGGTGTCGACGCCGATGTCGGCCTTGTCCCAGGCCTGGTCGAACTTGTCCGGGTCGGCCGTCGTACCGTGCCGCACCGGGAACTTGCCCTCGGCAGCCATCCCGAACCAGTCCTCGTAGCCCTGGTCGAGCATGTACTGCACCAACTGCTGGGACGCGTCGGCCTTCGCCGTCTTCGTCACCGTCCAGCCGGTCACCTCGCCGAACTGCGCGGGCTCGGCACCGTCCGGGCCTTGGGCCGCGGTCACCACACCGGTGTTGCGGGCCAGCCAGCCCTTGTCCTTCGCGCACGGCTCGCAGCTCGGGAGCGCGTCCTCGCGGAGGCCGGCGAGCTCGTCGAGCAGGAAGGACGACCAGACCACCATCGCCGACTTGCCCGCGAAGTACGCCGCGCGCGTGGAGTCGACGGTCTGCGTACCGGCGGCGGAGTACTTCGTTGCCAGGTCACCGTAGAAGCGGAACGCTCCCTGACACGGTGGGCTGTCGAGCGTGATCTTGCCTTCGGCATCGACCAGTTGGCAGTTGTTCGCCAGACCGAAGTACTCGAAGCTCTGCTGGGTGAACGGGTCGGCCGGGTCGGTGGCGATCGAGATGCCTTCGGTGCCGTCCTTGTTCAGCGTCTGCGCGGCCTTCTCGATCGCGTCGTACGACGTGGGCGCGGGCAGACCGGCCGCGGCGAACAGGTCCTTGCGGTAGTAGAGCAGCTGGGTCCAGCTGTCCGACGGTACGGCGAGTTGCTGGTCGCCGTTGCGGGTCAGGTCGAGCGCGCGCTGGTCGAAGGTCTTCGGACCGAGCGCGTCGACGACCTTGCCGGCGGCGTCCGGGTTGAGCAGGCCGTTGCTGGACAACTGCTGGATCGCGGCCAGCGGGACCGCGCCGATCACGTCGGGCAACTTGCCGGCCGCGGCCGCGGACATCACCAACTGGCTCAGCTGCGGCTCGTCGACCCCGACGAGCTTCACCTGGATGCCGGTCTCGGCGGTGAACTTCTCGAAGATCGCCCGGGTGGTCTCCAGCCGCCCGGACACGTTCTCGAGCGACCAGACGGTGATGCTGCGCTCGTCCCCGGCGCTGGAATCGGTGCCGCAGGAACTGAGCAGCACGAGGGCACTCACGGCCGCGAGCGCCCTGATGAAGCGTGACATACATCCTCCTCAAAGGAAGCTGACATACGCATAACATCAGGACTATTGTATTTTTACAAGACCTAAGTTTCCTTGGAGGTTGTTGTGGCACGCGTCGTGCAGTTCTCCGCTCCCCGGGTGGCCGAGGTGGTCGACTTCGACCCACCGCCGCTCCCGCCTGGTCACGTCCGCGTCCGTACGGCGTACTCCGGCATCTCGGCCGGCACCGAACTGACGGCGTACCGCGGCACGAATCCGTACCTGACCCGCACGTGGGACCCCGAAGCCCGCATCTTCCGCGACGCCGAGGCCGGGGTCTCCTTCCCGGTCGTCGGCTGGGGCTACTCCGAGTCCGGCGAGATCACCGAGGTCGCCGCCGACGTCGAGGGCCTGTCGGTCGGCGACCAGGTCTGGGGCATCTGGGGCCACCGCAGCGAAGCAGTCCTCCCCGCCGACAAACTCGCCGGCCACCAACTCCCCACCGGCGTCTCGTTGGCGGCGGCGTCCTTCACCCGAGTAGGCGCCATCGCCTACAACGCGATCCTCTCGGCCCGCATCACCCTCGGCGACGTGGTAGCGATCTACGGCCAGGGAGTCATCGGCCTCCTCGCCACCCGCCTGGCCACACTCTCGGGCGCACAAGTAGTCACCATCGACGCCGTCGAAGCCCGCCGTGAGGAGTCCCTGAGCTACGGCGCTGTTGCTTCCTTCGCCCCTGGCACAGCCGCGGAGCAGATCCATCCGGTGGACACTGCGATCGAACTCTCCGGTGTGTACCCCGCCCTCCACGAAGCCATCCGCTCTGTGGGTGTCGGTGGGCGGGTGGTTGCCTCCGGCTTCTACCAGGGCGACGGCAACGGCCTTCGCCTCGGCGAGGAGTTCCACCACAACCGCGTGGAGATCATCAGCTCGCAGATCGGTGGGGTACCTGCGGAGCTGGCCGGTCGCTGGTCGGTGGACCGTCTGCAGCGCGGCTTCCTCGAGCTCGTCGGCCGTGGCGCGGTCGATCCCGAACCTCTGATCACCCATCGCGTCCCGGTGGAAGACGCCGCCGACGCCTACGTCCTGCTCGACACGCGTCCCGGTGACGCCCTGCAAGTAGTACTGGAGTTCTGATGAAGATCGCATGCCAGGAGCAACTGTTGCCGGGGGCGACGTTGCCGGAGAAGTGGGAGTTCGCCACCGCCGCCGGGTACGACGGCATCGAACTGCGCGGCAAGGGCGACCGGTCCTTCCGCGACCGCCTGCCCGAACTGCACAAGGCCAAGGCCGACGGCGTCGTCATGCCGACCGTCTGCGTCGACATGCTGCACTTCTTCGGCGCCTTCGACCCCGCCCAGCGCGCCGACGCGATCGTGCAGATGAAGGACGAGCTGTCGGTGATCGCCGAGCTCGGCGGACTCGGCGCGCAGACGCCGGCGTCGTACGGGATGTTCTCCCGCCGACTCCCACCCTTCGAGCCGCCGCGCGACGAGGCCGGCGACCGCGAGGTCCTGCTCGACGGCCTCCGCGAACTCGGCGAGCACGCCGCCCGCGAGGGCGTCGAACTCTTCCTCGAACCGCTGAACCGCTACGAGGACCACATGGTCAACCGCCTCGACCAGGCCACCGACCTCATCCAGGCGGTCGGCCTCGACTCGGTCCGGATCGGCATCGACAGCTACCACATGAACATCGAGGAGACCGACCCGTCGGCCTCGATCGTTGCCCAGGCGCCGTACATCGGCCACGTCCAGCTGAGCGACTCCAACCGCTTCCAGCCCGGCGCCGGCCACCTCGACTGGGCCGCGTTCCTCGGCGCACTCGATGCCATCGGCTACGACCGCTACCTCGCCGTCGAGTGCCGCCTCACCGGCGACCCGATCGAGGCGATCCGCTCGATCCCAGCCGTCGTCAGGCGGTACGTGTGACCAACCCAAACCAACCGCCCCCGCCCGAGCTGCGCCAGGCCGCAGAGCGAGTACTCCTCGGCAACTGGACCGGCCACTCCACGGTCCCGTCCCGCTCGCTCTACCCCCACCAGTGGAGCTGGGACTCGGCCTTCATCGCGATCGGCCTGCGCCACCTCTCACCCCGCCGCGCGCAGGTCGAACTCGAGTCGCTCCTGGGATCCCAGTGGTCCGACGGCCGGATCCCGCACATCAGCTTCTCCCCCGCCGTCGCCCGCGACGCCTACTTCCCCGGCCCCGACTTCTGGCAGGCCGCGACCACCGGCGGCGTCGAGACATCCGGCATCATCCAGCCCCCGGTCCACGCGCTGGCCGCCTGGCTCACCCACCAAGCCGACGAGCAGGAGTCCGTACGCCGGGGCTTCCTGCCGCGCGTCTACCCCAAGCTCGTTGCCTGGCACACCTATCTCCGCACCCGTCGCGACCTCGGCGGCCGCGGCCTGGTCGCGATCGTCCACCCCTGGGAGTCCGGCATGGACAACAGCCCAGCGTGGGACGACGCGCTGGCCCGAGTCACCCCAGCGCCGCTCGACTCGTTCACCCGCCGGGACACCGACCACGCCAGCCCCGGCGATCGCCCGACCGACCTCGACTACGGCCGCTACGTCCAGCTGGCCGCCACCTACCGCGACCACCAGTACGACGACGCAACCACACCCTTCGAGTTCGCCTTGGAGGACCCGGCGTTCAACGCCCTGCTGATCGCCTCCGAGCACGCCCTGGCAGACATCGCCGAAGCGCTGGGCCTGGATCCCGCCCACCACTTGAAGGCAGCCGAAGAGCTGACCAAGGCGCTAGGCGAGCTCTTCGCCGACGGTCTGTTCCACGCCCGCGACCTCGCCGGCGCTCCCGCAACGGTCCGCACAGCGCCGAGCGGGTCGGGGACACTGGTGCCCGCCGGCACCATCTCCGGCCTGATCCCGCTGATCGTCCCAGGTCTCCCCCAGGCCGCCGACCTACTCACAACAGCCCGCGGCGAACGCTTCGGCCTCGGCCGCGTCCACCTAGTCCCGAGCTACGACCTCACCGGCCCCGCCTTCGAGCGCGAGCGCTACTGGCGCGGTCCGAGCTGGTTCAACACCGCCTGGCTGATCCATCGAGGCCTCGAAGCACTCGGCGAACAACAACTAGCCGACCAGCTGCGAGACGACGTCCTGACGCTTGCCGCGAGCACCGACTTCGCCGAGTACCTCGACCCGTACGACGGTTCGCCCCGCGGCGCCCAGACCTTCAGCTGGACCGCCGCGGTCGCCCTCGACCTGCTCAGCTGTAGGTAACGTCCAGCACGCCGATCACCTTGTCGAGCCGGGCCGCCACCCGCCCGGCGTCGAACCCGTTGCCCTCGACAACGATACGCAGCTCGCACCGCTCCAGGCACAGGTTGATCGTGCGCACGTCGTACGGGTTGAGCAGGACGGCGATCCGCGCCAGCAGGCCGCGGGTCTCGACGATCTGCGCGGTGAACACGGTCATCGGCCGCTCGACCGGCGCCTCGACGGCGGCCAGCGGGTGCAGCGGTACGCCGGCCGCCCGGCTCGGTGCAGTGACAGTCATCGCACGACCTCCTTGTGGCGCAGCAGACCGAAGGCGACCCCGTCGACGAGCGCCTCCCAGGACGCCTCGACGATGTTGTGCCCGACGCCGACGGTCACCCATGACCCTTCGCCGTCGCCCGTCTGGATCAGAACTCTGATCACCGCGTCGGTCCCGTGTCCCTGGTCGAGGATCCGTACCTTGTAGTCGACCAGGTCGAACTTGTTCACCACCGGGTACGCCCGCTCGATCGCCGCGCGCAGCGCGTGGTCCAGCGCGTTCACCGGCCCGTTCCCCTCACCGGTGACGACCTCACGCTCACCCCCGGCCACCAGCTTCACCGTCGCCTCGGACACCGCCTCACCCTCGGCGCGCGACTCGGTGATCACCCGCCACGACTCGACGTCGAAGAAGCTCGCCCGCTCACCGGTGACCTCCTCGGTCAGCAGCAGCTCGAACGACGCGTCGGCCGCCTCGAACGTGTACCCGCGGGCCTCCATCTCCTTGACCCGCTCGGTCACCCGCCCGACCAGTTCCTTGTCGTTGCCGAGGTCGAACCCGAGTTCGCGCCCCTTCAGCTCGACGCTCGCCCGCCCGGCCATCTCGGAGACCAGCATCCGCATGTCGTTGCCGACCAGCGCCGGATCCGTGTGCTGGTAGAGATCCGGGTCGACCTTGATCGCGCTGGCGTGCAGCCCGGCCTTGTGCGCGAACGCCGACAGCCCGACGTACGGCTGCCGCGCGGACGGCGGGACGTTGGTGACCTCCGCGATCGCGTGCGCGATCCGGAACGACTCGGCCAGCTTGCCCGGCGGGAGCAGCTCCATCCCGCGCTTGAGTTCGAGGTTGGCCACGACGGCCAGGAGGTCCGCGTTGCCGGTCCGTTCGCCGTACCCGTTGATCGTGCCCTGCACGTGCGTCGCCCCGGCCTCCACTGCCGCGATCGAGTTCGCCACGGCGCAGCCGCCGTCGTTGTGGGCGTGGATGCCGAGCCGCGCCCCCGTGGCCTCCAGCACCTCCCGTACGACGTCCTGCAGCTCCCGCGGCAGCGAGCCGCCGTTCGTGTCGCACAGCGCGACCACGTCGGCGCCGGCCTCGGCCGCGACCCGAACCACCTCGAGTGCGTACGCCTTGTTGGCCCGGTAACCGTCGAAGAAGTGCTCGGTGTCGAGGAACACCCGCTGCCCGTGCTCGCGCAGGTGCTTCACGGTGTCGGCGACCATCCGCAGGTTCTCGTCGAGCGTCGTCCGCAACGCCCGCTCGACGTGCGCGTCGTGGCTCTTGGCAACGAGCGTGACGACGTCCGCGCCGGAGTCACGCAGTGCCGCGACCTGCGGGTCGTCGGCCGCGACCGCGCCCGGCTTGCAGGTCGCGCCGAACGCGGCGAACGTCGCGTTCCGCAGGTGCAGCTCGGTCCGCGCCCGGGCGAAGAACTCGGTGTCCTTCGGGACCGCGCCCGGCCAGCCTCCCTCGATGAACCCGACGCCCAAGTCGTCCAGGTGCTGCGCGATGGCGATCTTGTCGGCCACGGACAGCGCCAGACCCTCCTGCTGCGCGCCGTCGCGCAGGGTGGTGTCGTAGACGTGGAACTCGTCGGATCTGCTCACGGGGGTCGCCTTCCGGTGGATGGGGGCATCAGGCAAACAAAAAACCTCCCGCAAGGTGCGAGAGGTCTGCGCGCTCAGGTACTGCTGCTGAGCGCGCCTAGCCAATAATGACCCGGAAGTTCTTCATGACATTTTTCAGTCTGCCACAGCACACCGCGAGTGGGACGAAATGTCTCGGAAAGCGAACATCCAGTACGCCGATCAGTACTACGGCGTGCGCCGCAGTCCAGACTTCAGGCGGTGAGCGACCATTCCGGGGTGTCCCAGGCGGTGTAGAAGTCGTCGCGCTCCAACGCCCGCAGCCCCCACTCGTCGCGATCGAGCGCCTGGTCGGTCAGCCCGCCACGCTCGTCCTCGATCCGCTGCCACCAGTACCGCGTGATCGTCCCGTCCTCGCTGACGTGCAACTCGCGGACGACAACCCACTCCCGCTCGTGCCAGACCGCCTCGAACAACCGATCGGTCCCGTCGTCGTCGGCCCGCGCCCCGAACGTCCGCGCCGCCGTCCCCCGATCCAGGTCGCGAATCAACTCGGCCGAGGCCCGGAAGGCCTGCCGGGTCTCCGCACCCCACTCCCGCTCGCGCGCAAGCTCCGCGTAGTACGCCTCGACGTCATCCGGAAAGCCGCTCATGCGCCAGACCCTACCCACACCACCTGAAAGCTTGCTGTGAATCCCACCGGTGCGATGCTGGACGCCGTTCCCGACCACTCCACCGACCACCCCGCCCACGACCCGGCCGACGACCGGCTCCACCCGTTGCTCCGGACGCGCTGGAGTCCGATGTCCTTCGACGCCAACCACCGGAGCACTCGCGACGAGACCGAGTTGCTGCTCGAGGCCGCCCGCTGGGCGCCGTCCGCGGGGAACTCGCAGCCCTGGGCATTCATCGTCGGCTGCCGCGGCGACGACACCCACCAGCGGCCCGTCCCGCGAACGCCGCCCGGCCCTCGACCTCCTCTGGCCGGCCGAGACCCCCTGACCTCCACCGCCCCGCGCAACGTCCGAAGAAACGCGAAACGTCCGAAGAACCGTGCGCTATAGCCTCGGGTTCTTCGGACGTTGTGCGTTTCTTCGGACGCTACCGGCGGTTCAGCAGATCCTGGTCATCCAGCCGTGGGTGTCCGGGGTGCGGCCGTATTGGAGGTCGAGCAGGGCGCTGCGGACGGCCGCGGTGACCGGGCCGCCGTTGCCGTCGGCGACCTGGACCTCGCCGCCGTTCCACTTCAGGGACGCGACCGGCGTGATCACCGCCGCCGTACCGCAGGCGAACACCTCGCGGATCCGGCCGGACGCCGCACCGTCGCGCCACTCGTCGATCGAGATCTTGCGCTCGGTGACGGTGTGGCCGAGGTCGGTGACCAGCTTCAGGATCGAGTCCCGGGTGACGCCCTCGAGGATCGTGCCGGACAGCTCGGGGGTGACCACGGAGCCGTCGTCGAGCACGAAGTACAGGTTCATCCCGCCGAGCTCTTCGACCCACTTCTTCTCGACCGCGTCGAGGAAGGCGACCTGGTCGCAGCCCTGCTCGATCGCCTCGGCCTGGGCCAGCAGCGACGAGGCGTAGTTGCCACCGGTTTTCGCCGCACCGGTCCCACCGGGGGCCGCGCGCGTGTACTCCTCGCTGAGCCAGATCCGGACCGGCTTGACGCCCTTGGCAAAGTACGAGCCGGCCGGGGACGCGATGACGCAGTACGTCACCTGGGCCGACGGCCGTACGCCGAGGAACGGGTCCGACCCGAACATGAACGGCCGCAGGTACAGCGAGGTCTCGCCGCCACTGGGCACCCACGCCTTGTCCAGCTCGACCAGCTTGGTCAGCGAGTCGAGGAACGCCGTCTCCGGCAGCTCCGGCAGCGCGAGGCGCTTCGCGGACCGATTGAACCGGGCCGCGTTGGCGTCGGGCCGGAAGGTGTGGATCGAGTCGTCGGGGTGCCGGTAGGCCTTCATCCCCTCGAAGATGGTCTGGGCGTAGTGGAACACCGAGGTCGCCGGAGACAGCTCCAGCGGCCCGAAGGCGGTGATCCTCGCGTCGTGCCAGCCGAACTCCGCGTTCCACGTGGCGATCGCCATGTGGTCGGTGAAGTACTGCCCGAACCCTGGGTTCGCCAGGATCGTGGCGCGCTGGTCGTCGCTGGCCGGTTGGGTGTTGGGCTCAACGGTGAACTCTAGATCGGCGCTCATGAGCGCACCGTACCTCTCCGGCAACTGGTCAGGCGAGCGCCGAAAAGCGCGCCAGACCCCGCTGTCCAGCAGGCGAGCGAAGACATCTCATCACCCGGCCGCGCGCTTGGCGATCGCGTCACCGATCTCCGACGTGGTGCGGGTGCCACCGGCGGTGCGCTCCTCGATGTCCGCGGTCACCGCGGCCTCGATCGCGGCCGCGGCCTCGGTCAGCCCGAGGTGGTCGCACAGCAGCGCCGCCGACAGGATCGCCGCGGTCGGGTCCGCCTTCTGCTGCCCGGCGATGTCCGGCGCGGAGCCGTGCACCGGCTCGAACATGCTCGGCGCGGTCCTGTCCGGGTTGATGTTGCCGCTCGCGGCCAGCCCGATCCCACCGCTGATCGCGGCGGCCAGGTCGGTGAGGATGTCGCCGAACAGGTTGTCGGTGACGATCACGTCGAACCGCGCCGGGTCGGTGACCAGGAAGATGGTCGCCGCGTCGACGTGCAGGTAGTCGACCGCGATGTCGGGGAACTCGGTCGCGACCGCGTCGACGGTCCGCTTCCACAGGTGCCCGGCGTGCACGAGCACGTTGTTCTTGTGCACGAGCGTGAGCTTCTTGCGCGGCCGCGCCTGGGCCCGCGCGAACGCGTCCCGGACGACCCGCTCCACGCCGTACGCCGTGTTGACCGACACCTCGGTGGCTATCTCCGCCGGCGTCCCGACGCGCAGGGCGCCGCCGTTGCCGACGTACGGGCCCTCGGTGCCCTCGCGGACGACGACGAAGTCGACCTCGCCTGGGTTGGCCAGCGGCGAACCCACCGACGGGTAGATCTTCGACGGCCGCAGGTTCACGTAGTGGTCGAGGGCGAACCGCAGCTTGAGCAGCAGACCACGCTCGAGTACGCCGGACGGCACCGTCGGGTCACCGACGGCGCCGAGCAGGATCGCGTCGTGCTGGCGAATCTCCGCGAGCTCGGCGTCCGGCAGCGTCTCGCCGGTCTCGTGCCAGCGCTTCGCGCCCAGGTCGTACTCGGTCTGCTCGAACGTCACGCCATGGACCGCGCTGACCGCGTCGAGCACCTTGAGTGCCTCGGCCGTCACCTCGGGCCCGATCCCGTCGCCACCGACGACGGCCAGCGTGAAGTTCTTCTGAGTGCTCACTTCTTGGGTTCTCCCCCGTTGTCGCGGCGGTTCATGGCTTCCTGGACGGCCCGTGCCTCGGCCGCGGTCTCGCTCGCCGCGCGGGCGGGCCGGCGACGCCGGGCCGCCTTGCGCTCGGAGGCGTCGATCGCGGGCCAGTTGGCTGGATACATGTCGTACATGCTGCTCCTCCCGATCAGGGTCTCGCGGGCGGCAGGGTGGCTCCAAAATTACTCTGACGTCCGACTATTTCACCACAATGCGGGCACTACGTCCCACTATATGAGATACCAGTGACAGCGCTGGACCGAAGCTGTGCAACTCTCAACCGGTGAGCGCTCCTCCAGAACTGCCGCCGCTGGTGTCGGCGGCCCTCAGCCTGTCCGGCCGACGCGGATTCGTGAGCTCGACCCGCAACGAGACCGGCCGGCTGCTCGCGACCCTTGCGGCGTCGCGGACCGGTACGGTCGGCGAGCTCGGCACGGGCTGCGGGGTCGGCTCGGCCTGGCTGCGCAGCGGCGTGGCCGAAGGGACGAAGATCGTCACCGCCGAGAGTGATCCCGAGCTCGCGAAGGCGGTGGCCGAACTGTTCGCCGCCGACGAGCGGATCGAGGTCGTCGAGGCGGACTGGACGGCGCTGATCGAGCGCGGTCCGTTCTCGCTGCTGTTCGTCGACGCGCGCGAGGCGAAGCTGTCCGCCCGCGACGTGGTCGCCGAGGTGGTCGAGCCCGGCGGGTTCGTCGTACTGGACGACTTCACGCCGTCGGCCGTCTGGCCGCCGATGTACGAGGGTCGCGTCGACACCCTGCGCCAGGAGTGGCTGCAGGACAAGCGCTTCACGACCGTCGAGGTGATGGTCGCCCCCGACGCCGCCGTACTGCTGGCCACTCGTCGCTAGCTCGACTCACCCAGGCGCCTCCCCCGGTCTCCGGTGGGAGGCGCTGCTACGTCCGGGACAGACAGGTGGGCCCGAGCCACGCCTCCCGGGTGGGAGGGGCTCGGGCCCTGGCCGGCCGCCATGCGCCTGCGGGCGGCAGGCCGGTCCTGCTCTTCCAGTGTGACTGGCTCCTGGGGTCAGTGCGTCCCCAGGAGTGTCACGCCTGCTCTCAGGCCTCCAGGTCGACCGTGCGCGCGGTGTCGGCCTGTACGGCGGACGCGATGTCGTCGAGCTTGGCCTGCGGGATGCTCGAGTCGACGCTCAGCGCGACCAGCGCCTTGCCGCCCTTGCGGTCCCGGCTGACCTGCATGCCGGCGATGTTGATGTCGGACTCGCCCAGGATCCGGCCGACCGCACCGACGATGCCCGGACGGTCCTCGTAGCTGAGGAACGCCAGGTGCGCCGACAGCTCGATCTCCAGGTCGAACCCGTCGATCTCGACCAGCCGCTCGGACTGCTTGACGCCGACCAGCGTGCCGGACACCGACACCTGCCCGCCGTCGGCCAGCGTGCCGCGCAGGGTGATCAGGTTGCGGTGCTCCGGGCTGTCGTGGTCGGTGACGAGCCGGACCTCGAGGCCGCGCTCGGCGGCCAGCAGCGGCGCGTTCACGTAGGAGACGTTGTCCTCGACGACGTCCGCGAAGACACCCTTCAGCGCGGCCAGCTCGAGCACCTTCACGTCGTACTGCGTGATCTCGCCGCGGACCTCGACGTCGAGCTGCTGCGCGACGCCACCGGCCAGCGCGGTGAAGATCCGGCCCAGCTTCTCGGTCAGCGCGATGCCCGGGCGAACCTCCTCGGCGATCACGCCGCCCTGGACGTTGACCGCGTCCGGGACCAGCTCGCCGGACAGCGCGAGGCGGACGGACTTGGCGACCGCGATGCCGGCCTTCTCCTGCGCCTCGTCGGTGGACGCGCCCAGGTGCGGCGTGGCGACGACGTTCTCGAACTCGAACAGCGGGGAGTCGGTGCACGGCTCCTTGGCGAACACGTCCAGGCCGGCGGCCGCGACGCGGCCCTCCTTCAGCGCGGAGTACAGCGCCTGCTCGTCGACGATGCCACCGCGGGCGGCGTTGACGATGATGACCTCGGGCTTGACCTTGTGCAGCTGCTCGTCGCCGATCAGGCCGATCGTCTCCGGCGTCTTCGGCAGGTGCACGGAGATGAAGTCGGACGCGGCCAGCAGTTCGTCCAGCGACGCGAGCCGGACGCCCATCTGCGCGGCACGACCGGCCTGCACGTACGGGTCGTAGGCGATCACGTTCATGCCGAAGGCGGCCAGCCGCTGCGCGACCAGGACGCCGATCTTGCCCAGGCCGACGATGCCGACGGTCTTCTCGAACAGCTCGACCCCGGAGTACTTGCTGCGCTTCCACTCGCCGTTCTTCAGCGACTGGTCGGCGGCCGGGACGCGGCGGGCCGCGGCCAGCAGCAGCGCGACGGCGAGCTCGGCGGCGCTGACGATGTTCGAGGTCGGGGCGTTCACGACCATGACGCCGGCCTGGGTGGCGGCCTTGACGTCGACGTTGTCGAGGCCGACGCCCGCGCGGGCGACGACCTTGAGCTTCTTCGCGGCGGCCAGCGCCTCGGCGTCGACCTTGGTGGCGCTGCGGATCAGGATCGCGTCCACGTCGGCGATCGCGGGGATCAGCTCGGCGCGGTCGGCACCGTTGGCGTGCCGGATCTCGAAGTCCGGCCCGAGGGCCTCGACGGTGGCGGGAGAAAGCTCTTCGGCGATCAGGACGACGGGTCGGGTGACGTCAGTCATGACAGACAACTCCTGCTGGAAGCGGTAGGGGGCTCGATCGATCAGAGCACCGCGCTGTGCCCGCTGACTGCGATGTTACCAGTTGCCCAGCGTCACCCTCAGTCGGTCCCACACCCTGACTTGTTGCCCACCGTCCTGGCCACGTCGATCCGCAGTTTCTGCTGCTCACGCACCAGGTGGTACTGGATCCGCAGCTGCGCGCAGGTCTGTCCCTTGGCCTGCGCGCTGGTCGGCGAGAACAGCACGGTGAAGCTCATCTCGGCGTCCGCGGCGGCTCCGGAGGCCCGGACCTTGTCGATCACCGCGCCGAACGCGTACGACGTACCGTGCTTGCTCTCGTCGATCTTCGCCGAGCTCAGACTGCGCAGCCGCTGCGAGTAGGTGGACTGCATGGCCTCGAAGTCGTGCAGGTTCAGCGTGTTCAGGTAGTCGGCGAGGGCGGTGTTGACCTCGCCGGCCAGCGGCGTGTTGGCCACCGCGAGATCGGGCTCGACCGGGCTCTGCGGGCCTCGGGACGAGCACGGCACGGTCGTCTCGGGCTCCAGCGACGGGTCCGGACCGCTGGGTAGCCGGTCCTTGCCGATGATCTTGCCGGAGGCAACGGTATTGCCGGCGAACAGACCGATCACGCGCCCCTCCCGGTCGGTGAGGGGCGCGCCGAGAGCGACCTCGTCCACCTGGCCGGTGAGCGTGGCCGGCTGCTTCGCCGTACCGGCTGGGACGACCACCTGGTCGCCGCGCAGGTCGAACCCGACCAGGGCCCGGTCCGCGGCGGCGTCCGGGAGCTTCTGCGCGAACTGGGCGGTCGGGAGGTTGGCCGGCCCGGCCACCGAGAGGACCGTGACGCCGTCCGGCGTGCTGCCCCTCACCGAGGCCCGCCGGACCCTGCCGTCCTGCGTCAGGATCGCGACCGAGACCGGCGTCAGGATCGCCGACCGCACGGTCAGGACGGTCCCGCCGGGCAGCAGGACGCCCGATGCCTGACCGGTGCCGTCGCAGGTCGTCGCCAGCACCCGCACGACCGCCGGGCCGACGGATGCCCGGACGTCGTCCGTGTCCAGGCTCAGGCTGTACGCGCGCACCAGCCACCCCGCGGCCGCACCCAGGACCAGCACGAACACCACCAGCGGCAGCACGAACCGCGGCCGGAACCTCGGCGGCAACGGCGGCTCTGTGGTCCCACCGTTCCAGCCCGGCCCGCCTGCTCCACCCACCGTCCGCCGGCGCGGCTCGATGGTCGTCCCCGGACCGCTCGTCGGCTGCTGGTGGTCGTTCTCGGCCGCCCAGCTCGGGATCCGGCGAGGCGGGCGCGGCAGCTCCGTGCGGCCCTGCTCGCCCATCCCCTGCCTCCCCTGTCCGGTCCAGTCCCGATTCTGTCAGAGAACAGAGCGAGGCCCAGGCCACACACGGTGACCTGGGCGTCGTCGGTACGGCGTACCGCGGTGGATCAGCGCGCGGCGGTGCCCTCGACGTAGTCGTCGGCGTCGTGCGACTTGACCCACGCCATCAGCGCGCGCAGGTCCTTGCCGACGGCCTCGATCGGGTGCGACTCGCTGGCCTTGCGGAACTCGGCGAACTCCGGCGCGCCGGCGTCCTGGTCGGCGATGAAGCGGGCCGCGAAGGTGCCGTCGGTGATGTCGTTCAGGACGTCCTTCATGCGGGCCTTCACCGACGCGTCGATGATCCGCGGGCCGGACACGTAGTCGCCGTACTCGGCGGTGTCGGAGACCGACCAGCGCTGCTTGGCGATACCGCCCTCGTACATCAGGTCGACGATCAGCTTGAGCTCGTGCAGGCACTCGAAGTACGCGACCTCCGGCTGGTAGCCGGCCTCGGTCAGCGTCTCGAACCCGGCCTGGACCAGCGCGGAGACACCACCGCAGAGGACGGCCTGCTCTCCGAACAGGTCGGTCTCGGTCTCCTCGGTGAAGGTGGTCTTGATGCCGCCGGCCCGCAGGCCGCCGATGCCCTTGGCGTAGGCCAGCGCGAGGTCCCACGCCTTGCCGGTCGCGTCCTGCTCGACCGCGACCAGGACCGGAACGCCCCGGCCCTCGGAGTACTCGCGACGGACCAGGTGACCCGGGCCCTTCGGCGCGACCATGAACACGTCGACGCCGGCCGGGGGCTTGATGTAGCCGAACCGGATGTTGAAGCCGTGACCGAAGACGAGCGCGTCGCCGTCGACCAGGTTCGGCTCGATGGCCTCCTTGTAGAGCGCCCGCTGGGCCGGGTCCGGCGCCAGTACGACGATCACGTCGGCCTCTTCGCAGGCCTCGGCCGGCGTGACGACCCGCAGGCCCTGGGCCTCGGCCTTGGCGCGGCTCTTGGAGCCTTCCGGCAGACCGACGCGGACGTCGACACCGGAGTCGCGCAGCGATAGCGCGTGGGCGTGGCCCTGGGAGCCGTAGCCGAGCACGGCCACGTTCTTGCCCTGGATCACCGACAGGTCGGCGTTGTCGTCGTAGAACATTTCAGCTGCCACGGGGAGCTCGTCTCCTTGATTCTTCTGGGTGAGGGGTCGGCGGGTGCCGGCCGAGTTACGGGGGTGGACCGCTCAGCCGTGCCTGGCCGGCGCGGCGGGGCGGTGGCCCGGCGGCGGCGCCGGCACCGGGTGGTTCGGGTTCGGGGCGGGGGTGCTGCCGTTGGGGGCGGCCGGCTGACCGGTGGCCGGACGGGCCTGCAGCGCCGGGGCGCCGGAGGCGACGTGCGGCGGCGGCACCGGGACCGGGCGCAGCGAGCGGTCCGAGATGGACCGGCCACCGCGGCCGATCGCGACCATGCCGGACTGGACCAGCTCGCGGACGCCGAACGGCTCCAGCACCCGCATCATCGCCTCGAGCTTCTCGGGGTTGCCGGTCGCCTCGATGGTGATCGCGTCCGGAGCCACGTCCACCACCTTCGCACGGAACAGCTGGACGGTCTCCAGCACCTGTCCGCGGGTGAGGGTGTCGGCCTTCACCTTGACCAGCACGAGCTCGCGCTGCACGGTCTGGGTCGGCTCGAGTTCGACGATCTTGATCACGTTCACCAGCTTGTTCAGCTGCTTGGTGATCTGCTCGAGCGGCTGCTCCTCGACGCTGACCGCGATCGTCATCCGGGAGATCTCCGGGTGCTCGGTCGGGCCGACCGCGAGGGAGTCGATGTTGAAGCCGCGCCGCGAGATCAGCGCCGCGATCCGGGCGAGCACACCGTGCTTGTTCTCGACCAGGATGCTCAGTGTGTGCTTGGACATTTACAGCTCCTCCGAGTCCCAGTTCGGGGCCATGTCGCGGGCGATCTGGATGTCGTCGTTGCTGGTGCCGGCGGCAACCATCGGCCAGACCATCGCGTCGCGGTGCACGACGAAGTCGACCACCACCGGCGCGTCGGTGACCGCCATCGCCTTCTCGATCGTCGCGTCGACCGACTCGCGGTCGGAGCAGCGCAGGCCGACTCCGCCCATCGCCTCGGCCAGCTTGGCGAAGTCCGGGATCCGCGCCGAGTGCAGGTCGGTGTTGGAGTAGCGCTTGTCGTAGAACAGCGTCTGCCACTGCCGGACCATGCCCAGCGACTGGTTGTTGATCACGGCAACCTTGATCGGGATGCCCTCCAGCGCGCAGGTGACGAGCTCCTGGTTGGTCATCTGGAAGCAGCCGTCGCCGTCGATCGCCCAGACCGTCGCGTCCGGCCGGGCCACCTTGGCGCCCATCGCGGCCGGCACCGAGTAGCCCATGGTGCCGAGGCCGCCGGAGTTCAGCCAGTTCAGCGGCTTCTCGAACGGCAGGTAGTGCGCGGCCCACATCTGGTGCTGGCCGACGCCACTGGTGTAGATCGCGTCCGGTCCGGCGATCTGGCCGATCCGCTGGATCACGTACTGCGGGGAGAGGCTGCCGTCCTCGGGCTCGTCGTACCCGACCGGGTACTTGGCCTTCACCGAGTCGAGCAGACCGCGCCAGGCGGCGTAGTCCGGGGTCTTGCCGTTGCTGGCGATCTCGGCCTTCAGCGCACCGATCAGGTCGCCGATGACCTCCTTGCAGTCACCCACGATCGGGACGTCGGCGTGCCGGTTCTTGCCGATCTCGGCCGGGTCGATGTCGGCGTGGATGACCTTGGCCTCCGGCGCGAACGACGACAGCTTGCCGGTCACCCGGTCGTCGAACCGCGCGCCCAGGCAGATCAGCAGGTCGGACCGCTGCAGCGCACCGACGGCCGAGACCGAACCGTGCATCCCCGGCATGCCGAAGTGCAGCTCGTGGGTGTCGGGCAGCGCGCCGCGGGCCATCAGCGTGGTGACCACCGGGATGCCGAGCAGCTCGGCGAGCTCCTTGAGTTCCTCCGACGCCTTGGCGCGGATCACGCCGCCACCGACGTACAGCACGGGCTTCTCGGCGGCGGCGATCAGCCGGGCCGCCTCGCGCACCTGCTTGGGGTGCGGGCGGGTCACTGGGCGGTAGCCGGGCAGCGAGAGCTCGGTCGGCCACTGGAAGTCGACCGTGGCCTGCATCGCGTCCTTGGTCACGTCGACCAGCACCGGGCCGGGCCGGCCGGTGGAGGCGATGTGGAACGCCTCGGCGATCGTGGAGGCGATGTCGTTCGGGTCGTTGACCAGGAAGTTGTGCTTGGTGATCGGCATCGTGATGCCGCGGATGTCGGCCTCCTGGAAGGCGTCGGTGCCGATCGAGGCACTGGCCACCTGGCCGGTGATCGCCACCATCGGGACCGAGTCCATGTAGGCGTCGGCGATCGGGGTGACCAGGTTGGTCGCGCCCGGGCCCGAGGTCGCCATGCAGACGCCGACCTTGCCGGTGGTCGAGGCGTAGCCCTGGGCCGCGTGCCCGGCACCCTGCTCGTGACGTACCAGGATGTGGCGGATCTGGGTCGAGTCGAGCATCGGGTCGTACGCCGGGAGGATCGCGCCGCCCGGAATGCCGAAGACGGTGTCCACTCCGGCGTGTTCCAGTGCGCGGATCAGAGCCTGTGCCCCGGTCAGCTGCTCACTCATGAGTGCCTTCCCTTGTCCAGTCACGATGTTGGCTTGCCGCGACCGATCCATCCTCGCTCGTGGTCGTTGCCGCTGAACCTCTGGGTCTCAGATAGTCGCCCCGGCAACAAAAACGCCCCTTCTGCCGGGTTGGCTGAAGGGGCGCGCTCGACTCGGAGGTCGCGTCAGTCGGCGCGCCGCACAAGTACGAGGAGAATCGTTCGCATGCAGGTAACAGTCGCCGACCGGTGCCGATCTGGTCAAGTTCCCCGCTGAGTTGTCTCATTTTCTGAGATGACCGTCTTTAGATACAGACAGCGCCTTCCGAGGCCGAGCCGACCAGCTTGACGTACTTGCCCAGTACGCCGCGGGTGATGGCCGGTTCGTTGGGCGACCAGCCCTCCCGGCGGTCGGCCAGCTCTGCATCGTCAACGTGCAACTCCAGGGTCCGGTTACGCACGTCGAGGGTGATCCGGTCGCCGTCCCGCACGAACGCGATCGGTCCGCCGTCGACCGCCTCGGGCGCGACGTGGCCGACGCAGAGGCCCGTCGTACCGCCGGAGAAGCGGCCGTCGGTGAGCAGCAGCACGTCCTTGCCGAGACCGGCGCCCTTGATCGCACCGGTGACGGCGAGCATCTCGCGCATCCCCGGCCCGCCCTTCGGCCCCTCGTACCGGATGACCACGACGTCACCCGCCTTCAGCGAGCCGTCCTCGACCGCGTCCATCGCGCCGCGCTCGCCGTCGAAGACGCGCGCGGTGCCCTCGAACACGTCGGAGTCGAAGCCCGCGCTCTTCACGACCGCGCCCTCCGGCGCCAGCGAGCCGCGCAGGATCGTGATGCCGCCGGTGCCGTGGATCGGCCGGTCGAGCGCGCGAATGATCGTGCCGTCGACGTCCGGCGGAGCGATGTCCGCGAGGTTCTCGGCCATCGTCTTGCCGGTCACCGTCAGGCAGTCGCCGTGCAGCAGCCCCGCGTCCAGCAGCGCCCGCATGATCACCGGGATGCCGCCGACCCGGTCGACGTCGGTCATCACGTACCGGCCGAACGGCTTCAGGTCGCCCAGGTGCGGGACCTTGTCGCCGACCCGGTTGAAGTCGTCGAGCGTGAGCGCGACCTCGGCCTCGCGCGCGATCGCGAGCAGGTGCAGTACGGCGTTCGTCGAGCCGCCGAGCGCCATCACCACGGCGATCGCGTTCTCGAACGCCTCCTTGGTGAGGATCTGCCGCGCGGTGATGCCCTTCTCCAGCAGACCCACGACGGCCTCGCCGGACTTGCGGGCGAACCCGTCGCGCCGCCGGTCGACCGCGGGCGGCGCCGCCGACCCGGGCAGGGACATCCCGAGCGCCTCGGCCGCGGAGGCCATGGTGTTCGCGGTGTACATCCCGCCGCAGGCGCCCTCGCCCGGGCAGATCGCACGCTCGACGGCGTCGACCTCCTCCCGGGTGATCAGGCCGCGCGCGCAGGCGCCGACGGCCTCGAACGCGTCGATGATCGTGACGTCCTTGTCGCCGAGCCGCCCGGGCATGATCGACCCGGCGTACAGGAAGACGCTGGCCAGGTCGAGGCGCGCGGCGGCCATCAGCATCCCGGGCAGCGACTTGTCGCAGCCGGCCAGCAGCACCGAGCCGTCCAGCCGCTCGGCCTCCATCACGGTCTCGACGGAGTCGGCGATGATCTCGCGGCTGACGAGTGAGTAGTGCATGCCGACGTGGCCCATCGAGATGCCGTCGGAGACGCTGATCGTGCCGAACTCGAGCGGGTAGCCACTCGCCGCGTGCACGCCGTCCTTGACCGCCTTCGCGAGCCGGTCCAGCGACAGGTTGCAGGGGGTGATCTCGTTCCAGCTGGAGGCGACGCCGATCTGCGGCTTGGCCCAGTCGTCGTCGCCCATGCCGACCGCTCGCAGCATCCCGCGCGAGGCGGTCGCTTCCAGTCCGTCGGTCACCGTCCGGCTGCGCGGCTTGATGTCAGTCATGGGTCCGACTGTATGCCTGTCATCAGCGCCGGTACTCCTCCGCGAACGCTTCGAGCGGGTCGCCGCTGTAGGCCCACGGCAGGGTGCTGACCCGGTTGAACATGGCGTCCGCCGACGCCCGCCCGGGCTCGCGGTGCTTCTTCAGCAGGTAGGCGTAGTAGTTGTGGGCTTCCAGGTCGGGAGCCTCGGGCGCACGCCCCGGCCGCAGCCATTTCTCCCGGGCCGCGATCAGCGGATCCGTCCAGGTGTTGGCCAGCTTCGTCGCCGCGGCGACCTTCTTCATCGCATTGGCCTCGGTGAACGCGAACACGTGCAACCGGGCCTCGGCCACCGCCTTCGCCAGTACGGCGCTGAGCACGCTGCCCGGCTTGGCCTTGTCGGCCGTCTCCTGGCCGAACGCGAGCATCTCCTCGATGCTCGTCCCGTACCACTTCGGCGCGATCGCGTGCACCTTGTTGCCGTGCGCGGCGTAGCTGTCGGGATGCCGCGCGATCGCCTCCCGGAACAGCTGCTCGTGCGTGTCGAGCTCGGCGCCGAGCCCGATCGCCACCCACTGGTAGACCGTCCACGGCGTCGGGTCGTCCGGAGCGGTCTCGATCGCCAGCCCGACCACGTCGTACGCCGTCCGCAGGATGTCGTGGAAGGTCGCGAACTGCTGGTCGGACACGTCCTTGGCCCGCCGGGCGCTGCGGACCTCCCAGCCTTCGAGGACCAGCGTCTGGGCCAGCCAGAGCAGCAGCTCCGGGTCGCGGCCGCCGAGTTCCTCCAACCGGGCCTCGAGCTGTTCCGAGCGGCCGATGGCTGCCTCGGAGAGGCCGGCGTTCCACACCGCGCGGCGGTCGCCGACCTGGTTCTTGAACCCGGCCAGCGCGGTGTCGAAGTCGCCCGCCTGCACGGCCACCACGGCACCGTCCAGCGCCGGATCGACCCAGGTCCGGTCGAGCAGCAGACCGTCGGTCAGCGGAACCCGCTTCTTGCGCGTGAAGATACCCATCGAGAAATCGTAGGGGCGCTTCCCGGTCCGTCCGCCCGTTCTGCAGCTTGCTGCAAAGCCCTTGACGCGTTGGGGTTTCAGGTCAGCCGGAACTGCTTCGACGCGACCGCCCGGCGGACCTCGGCCGCGGTCTGCTCGGCGTCCAGCGCGCTGGTGTCGATCACGTGCTGCTCGAGCTCGCCGAGATCCTTGAACGCGTCGTAGAGGCCGGTGATCGCCTCGACGTCCTTGAGCTCGGTGTCCGCCCGGGCCTGGGCCCGCGCGAGCGTCGTCTCGAGGTCGGGCCGCAGTACGACGTACGACATCGCGAGCTGGTCGCGCTCGGCGGCCGCCCGGAACGGCTTGAGGAACCACGGGCCGATGATTCCGTCGACGACCACGTCGTACCCGCCGCGCGCGTAGGTCGTGGCGGTGGCGACGATCGCGTCGACCACGACCTCGTTCTGCTTCTGCGAGCCCGGCATGTACGGCGGGACGAAGCCGGTCTTGATCGCGCGGTAGTACAGGTCGGTCGTGAAGTGCACGGCCGGCTCCGCGGCGTCGGTCGCGACCAGCGATGCCACGGTCGTCTTGCCGGCGCCGGGCGAGCCGGTCAGCAGGATCACTTCGCCAGTCATGGCGGCGAACCTAGCGGTTGGGTGGCCCGAGCAACAGTCTTTTGTGGTCAGCCCCCGGCGACGCTGGGGAGGACGAGCAGCTCGGCGCCGTCCGGCAGCTTGGTGTCGAGGCCGTCGAGATCGCGGATGTTGTCGTTGCCGAGGTAGACGTTGACGTGCCGGCGCAGCCCGCCCTGCTCGTCGGTCAGCCGTCGGCGGAGTGCGGGGTGCTCCTGCTCGAGTTTGGTGAACACCTCGCCGACCGTCGACGCCTCCTCGATCGCGACCTTCTCGTTGCCGCCGGCGAACGGCTGCAACACCGTCGGCAGCTTCACCCGGACGGTCACAGCACGGCCGCGCGAACAGTCAGTACGTCGGGCAGGTGCCGGGCGACCTCGGTCCAACTGTCACCCGCGTCGGCGCTCGCGTAGACGCAGCCGTCGCGCGTCCCGACGTACACGCCGGCCGGCGTACCGGTGTCTGTGCAGAGCGCGTCCCGCAGCACCGGCGCGTACGACGGTACGTCGGGCAGGCCTTTGGTCAGCGCCTCCCACGTCGCACCCGCGTCCTTGGACCGGTAGACCCGGCACTTGGCGTCGGTCGGGATCCGGTTGCCGTCGGCCACCAACGGGAACACGTACACGGTCTCCGGCTCGTGCGGGTGGACGGCGATCGGGAAGCCGAAGTCCGAGGGCAGACCGTCCGCGATCGACTTCCAGATCGCACCGCCGTCGTCCGAGCGGTAGACGCCGTGGTGGTTCTGCGCGAACATCCGGTCGGGCATCTCCGGGTGGCCGGCCAGCTTGTGCACGCACTGACCGAACTCCGGGTCCGGGTCGGGCATGAAGTACGCCTTGATGCCGTGGTTGGCCGGCGTCCAGGTCTGCCCACCGTCGTCGGTCTGGTAGACGCCGCCGGTCGACATCGCGACGCTGACCCGGTCGGGATCGGTCGGGTGCGGCAGGACGGTGTGGATCGCCTGGCCGCCGAAGCCGGCGCCCCAGTCCTTGCGGTGCGGGTGGTCCCAGAGGCCGCGGACCAGCTCGAAGGTGACGCCGCCGTCGGTGGACTTCCACAGCGACGAGGGCTGCGCACCGGCGTACACGATGTCGGGCTGATCGGCCGGCGCCGGCTGGATCTGCCAGACCCGCTCGACCGAGGCGTCGGCGTCCTTCGGGAAGCCGATCGAGCCCTCCGGCGGCTCGGCCCAGGTCTTGCCGAGGTCGTCGGAGTGGAAGACGGCCGGGCCCCAGTGCTCGCTGGTCCCACCGGCGAACAGCCGCGGCCGTTCACCGCGGGTGTCGACGCCGACGGAGTAGATCCCCTGCATCTCGAAGTGCGGCCCGTCGAGCGTCCACAGGTGACGCTCGGCGTCGCTGCGCCCGATCCAAAGTCCCTTCTTGGTCCCGATCAGCAGTACGGCCTCGGACATCGTCGTCCTCCAGTCTCCCCGTGGCGGACTCGCCGCCACTTTGTGCCCGCGGCCGTGTCGCCGCCGGCTGCTACCGCGGCGGCCCTGCCACCACGTTGATCAGTTCTTCCCCCGCGACGTACCGCTCGAGCTGAGCCTTCACCAGTCGCGCGATCCGCGGCGGGAACGCCGTCGAGGCTCCCCCACGGTGCGGGATGATCAGCACGTTCGGCGCCGACCACAGCGGGTGTCCCTCCGGGAGCGGCTCGGGGTCGGTGACGTCGAGCGCTGCTCTGATTCGTTGGGTGTTGAGCGCGGCGACCAGGTCATCGGTGTTCACCACGACGCCACGGGCCACGTTGACCAGCAGCGCGCCGTCCTTCATCCGGCCCAGGAACTCGGCGTCCACCAGGCCCTTCGTCTCCGGAGTCGCCGGAGTCAGCAGTACGACGACGTCGGCGCGGGGCAGCAGCTCCGGCAGCTCGGTGATCGGGTGCACCCCGTCCCGCGCCCGCCGCGCGACCCGGATGACGTCGCACTCGAACCCGGCCAGCCGCCGCTCGAGCGCCTCCCCGATCGACCCGTACCCGAGGATCAGCACGGTCCGGTCGGCGAGCGAGTCGTCGATCCCGGCGTCGGTCGGCCAGATCCCCTGCTGCTGGTTGGTGACGGCCCGCGGGATCCGCCGGTACGACGCCAGGATCAGCGTCATCGCCAGCTCAGCTGTCGACGCGTCGTGCACACCCCGCGCGTTGCACAGCGTCACGCCGTCGGGCAGGTGCGGCAGGACGTTCTCGAACCCGGCGGTCTGCGTCTGCACGACCTTCAGATTCGGCATCTCACGGATGACCTCGACCACCTGGGAGCTGCCCATGTAACTGGGCACGTAGAACTCCACCTGGTCGGGCTCCGCGGGCAGCTCGCCGCCCGGGTAGTACGTCGCCTCGACCCGCTCCGGCAGCCCGCCCAGAAAGGTCCGCGGGTCCTCCCACGGCAGCCATGTGATCACCGAATCAGCCATACCCAGAAACCTACTCGCCGCGACCGGCACCAGGCGACCGCCCGGTCACGCCGACCAGCCGTTCCATCAACGGCGCATCCTCGGGCACGCGCACCGGCGTACCCCACAACTCAGGCACCGGCGGCGCCTCCAGGAACCGCGCGACATGCGCGTGGCACGCCTGCACGGTCTCCTCCGGCAGCTGGAGCTGCTGCCCGGTCGCTCGCGCCAGGTCCCATCCGTGCACGACCAGCTCGGTCAGCGCGATCCGTCCCCACTCGGCCTTGGTGAGTCCGAGCCCGGCCAGGTCCGACGTGCCCTCCCAGGCCCTCGGATCCGCCCAGGCTTCGCCCAGCCGATCCACCCTCTCGGCCAGCGTCTCCTGCCAGCCCGCCTCGTCGAACACCAGCGGCTCGGTGACGGCCGCCCGCTCCTCGGCCGCGGCTGCGAACCCGCGCGCTCCCTCGTCCACGTCCGCGAGCACGTCCGCCACCGAGTACTTCTCGCAGGGCGTCGGCCGGCTCAGATCGTCCGGCGTGATTCCCGCCACGATCGCGTTCAGCGCGCGCCCGGCCGGCCTCAGGTCGATCATCTGGTCCTCCTCGTCTCGTGGGCGACGTCGGAGCCGGTCGCGGCGTCTCGACATCCGGTTGCAAAAAATTTGTCTGCCCGTTGTTCGACTGCCGTCGTACTCTGATCTGGTGCCTTCGACATCGGGTTCGACCTCGACTGTGGAACACGATCAGGCGGTCGGACGTCTCCGAGCGTCCTACCAGCGCATTCCCCCCGGGGAGCCGGTCCGCCTGGCCAAACGCAGCTCCAACCTCTTCCGCCCGCGAACGGCGGTCGACTCCCCCGGTCTCGACGTCTCCGGGCTGACCGGCGTCATCTCGGTCGACGCCGAGGCCCGGACCGCGGACGTCCAGGGCATGTGCACGTACGAGGACCTGGTCGCCGCGACCCTGCCGTACGGGCTGATGCCGCTCGTCGTCCCGCAGCTGAAGACGATCACCCTCGGTGGCGCCGTCACGGGCCTCGGCATCGAGTCGTCGTCGTACCGAGCCGGCCTGCCGCACGAGTCCGTGCTCGAGCTCGACATCCTGACCGGCGCCGGCGACGTCGTCACCGCCCGCCCGACCGGCGAGCACGCTGAGCTGTTCCGCACGTTCCCGAACTCGTACGGCACGCTCGGCTACGCGACCCGCCTGCGGATCGAGCTCGAGCGCATCTCGCCGTACGTCGCGCTGCGGCACGTCCGGCTCGACCTGGACGCACTGGCCCCCGTGATCGAGGGGATCGTTGCTGAGGGCACGTACGACGGCGAGCCCGTGCACTTCGTCGACGGTGTCGCCTTCAGCCCCACCGAGGCGTACTTGACGCTCGGCCGCAACAGCGACGCCGCCGTACGGACGAGTGACTACACGGGCCAGCAGATCTACTACCGGTCGATCCAGCAGCGTCCGACCGACTTCCTCACCGCCCACGACTACCTGTGGCGCTGGGACACGGACTGGTTCTGGTGCTCGGGCGCGTTCGGCGCGCAGAACCGGTGGGTCCGGCGGCTCTGGCCTTCACGGCTCCGGCGCAGCGACGTCTACCACCGGATCCTCGGCTTCGAGAACCGCCACGGCTACGCCGCCCGCCTCAACCGCCGGCGCGGTCAGCCCGACCGCGAGCGCGTCGTACAGGACGTGGAGATCCCGGTCGATCAACTCGCGGGCTTCCTCCGCTGGTTCGACGCCGAGGTCAGCATGCGCCCGGTCTGGCTCTGCCCGCTCCGGCTCCGCGGCTCCGACACCTGGCCGCTCTACCCGCTGGCCGCTGGTACGACGTACGTCAATGTCGGCTTCTGGGGCACGGTCGCGATCGCCCCCGGCGCGGCCGACGGCGACGTCAACCGCCGCATCGAGGCCGCGGTCGCCGACTTCGGCGGCCACAAGTCCTTGTACTCCGACGCCTACTACGACCGGGACACCTTCGACCGCCTCTACAACGTCCCGGCCCTCACCGCAGTGAAGAACGTCTACGACCCCAACGCCCGCCTCACCGGGCTCTACGAAAAGGCGGTGACTCGCCGATGACGACAGTCGCGACGCAGATCTCGATCGCACAGGCCCTCACGGCCGTGGCCCCCGAAGGCCTCCCGTTCCGCTTCACCGCCTACGACGACAGCGCCGCGGGCCCCGAGGACTCCCCCATCCACATGCACCTGGCCACCGAACGCGGCCTGTCGTACATCCTGACGGCCCCCGGCGACCTCGGCATGGTCCGCGCCTACGTCCAGGGCGATCTGGAGATCGAGGGCGTCCACCCCGGCAACCCGTACGCCCTGATGCGCATGATGCTCAACCAGCTCCACTTCGAACGCCCCACCCCTTCGGAGGCCTTGCGCATCGTCCGAGGCCTGGGCTGGTCCCACCTGAAGCCCCCGCCGCCCCCGCCTCAGGAACACCTCCCCAAATGGCGCCGCACCTTCGAAGGCCTCCGCCACTCCCGCACCCGGGACAAAGCGGCCATCCACCACCACTACGACGTCTCGAACACCTTCTACGAGTACGTCCTCGGGCCGTCGATGACGTACACCTGCGCGGTCTTCCCCACCGCTTCTTCCACTTTGGAAGAAGCCCAGTTCGAGAAGTACGACCTGGTAGCCCGCAAACTCGACCTCAAGCCCGGCCAAAGGCTCCTCGACGTAGGATGCGGCTGGGGCGGCATGGTCCGCCACGCAGCCCGCGAGTACGGCGTCAAGGCTTTGGGGGTCACCCTCTCGGCCGCCCAGGCCGAATGGGCCACGTCCGCAATCAAAAAGGAAGGCCTCGAAGACCTGGCCGAAGTCCGCTTCCTCGACTACCGAGACGTGGTTGAGCGGGACTTCGACGCCATCAGCTCAATCGGCCTCACCGAACACATCGGCGTCCGCAACTACCCGTCGTACTTCGGCTTCCTCCTGGACCACCTGAAGCCCGGCGGCCGCCTCCTGAACCACACCATCACCCGCCCAGACAACCGCTTCCGCTCCACCGGCGCCTTCATCGACCGCTACATCTTCCCCGACGGCGAGCTGATCGGCTCCGGCCGAATCATCCTCGAAGCCCAAGACGCCGGCTTCGAAGTCCGCCACGAAGAAAACCTCCGAGAGCACTACGCGTTGACGCTGGCGGGCTGGTCCGAAAACCTCGAATCCCACTGGGACGAAGCGGTCGCCGAAGTCGGCTACCCCACAGCCAAGATCTGGGGCCTCTATCTAGCCGCCTGCCGAGTCGGCTTCGAACGCAACAACACCCAACTCCACCAGATCCTCGCCGTAAAACTCGACGACCAAGCAGACGCCCACTTCCCCCTCCGCCCTACGTGGGGAAGCTGACCCCGGCCGACCAATCAACGACGTCCAGATCGCCTTCGACGGACACCACCACGACCCACGCCCGATCCTCAGCGAGGAGATAGTGGTGCTCCGGTATCTCCAGGAGCGCCGCCGTCACCGACCTGGCGTCCTCCCCGGCGAAGCGCACGCCCCACGGCGAGAGCGCGTCTCCAACATGCTCGACCAGAGAGAACGCTCAACTCATGTCACCAGCTGTCGTCGCCCGCTGGACAATTTCGACGCACCAACGGTTACACCATCCGCTCTGAACCGATGACATTCAGGACGTCCGCCAACCAGACCAAGCCGTGCGTCGACGCGATCGGCTCATCGTCCTTCATCACCCGAAGGAACGACCAGGCCTCGGAGACCTGCCCGACGGTCAACTGCTGTGGCTCCTGATAGACATCGGTCAGCTCGGCCGTCGGCACGGACCAGAAGCAGTCCGCCGAAATCTCGACCTCACCGTCCAGCCGAGCCATCAGGACCTCGAACACCGCTCGGGGCTCCGCGACGGAAACCCGGAGTGGCTCCTCAGCCATTCACACCCTCCGATTCTCAGAACTCAGGACTGCCACCAGCGGGTGAGAGGCGGACCCGAGGTAGGAATGGCCCGGGACGTACTCGATGTGCTGATGTTCGTCCGGCGTGGACTCGGCACCGAACTCACTCAGATTCTCCGCCAGTACCCTCAACGAAGCCTCGTCACCGGAGATCTCCAGGATTCGAGTTTCCCTGACGAAGACAATGGTCGCGGCTTGCGCACGGCGTCGTTCCACCGTGATCTCGACCAGCGCGTCGTCGTACGGGCTCGGATCCGCGACAGCAGCCAGCGGGAGACGCCCCTTGCCGGCCAGCACCAACCGAGCGAGTTCGCCGTACTCGAAGCTGGTCCCACCCAGCTCCAACTCGTCCATCCTTCTGCTGTGCAAGACGAACATGTCAGTCCTCCGGCTCGAAGAGCGCTTGGTAAACGGTGACCTCGCCGTGATCCGGCAGCGCCAGGTCGACGATCGGTTGTCGTCCTCGGTCACGCACGCTGGACATCGCCGTACGCCGTCCACAGATCCGCGTTCAGTTGTTTCCACTCATCGGCAGCCAATGGCGAGGGAGCGTTCACTCAGACCTCACCTCCCAGTCCCCCGCCAAGGCACGACGAGCACCGGACTCGAACCTGCCTCCCCATCGCGTTAGTCACCCTCCAGATGGAGTTCTGTCGCCCGGTCGACCTCACAACGTTTCGCCACACGAAGGACGTCCGCGAAGATCCCTGGGGCCGAGGCCGGAGCCAGGCTGTGGACGACTCTCTCAACCTCGTCGATGAACTGCGCCATCTCGTCAGACGTGAGAATCAGAGACCCGTACGGCTTTACGCGACCGAGCATCGGCGTACCACTGGCGACGCACGCATCGCTGAAGACGTCCTGCGAGTCGGACACCAACTCCTCGACCGACCAGGCCGTCTTCGAACACTTCACCCCACGCCGTACCAGGATCACGTCAACACCCACGACGGCACCGCTTTCCCTCGACCGCCACTTGCCCAGGATCTTTCCGTCGAGCATGCCCACCAAGCTCCATCGATCGCCAGCACGACGAGTGTCGACGCCGTGGGGTGGTCCCCGCAGACGGCGATCTCGTGTGCCGACTTCAACTTCGCCTCCGGGATTAGGATGTCCAGGTCCAGCGATCCACCGGGGTCTGTGAGGCATCCCAGTCGTCGTGGGTGTCGACGCTGTCGGGTGACTGGGCGATCAACAGCCCGTACGCAAATCCCGTCACCGCCGCTCCGAGCACCTGCGACGACTCGAAGGCGTGCCCACCGAACGTCAGCTCCACGGGATGAGGGTACGGCGTCGCGTGGTCACAGATGGCCGCGTCGCCAGCCGGCGAATGGCGCGCGGTCTGAGAGGGCGGAGTCGGCGTGGTGGAGAGCTGTCGCGAAGTCCTTCGCCAGTTGGGTCAGCATGGCGTCGAGGGCTTGTACGGCGATCGTCTCGGTCGCCGGATCAGGGATCCAGTTCGTGCCTGACACGCAGGTGATGACGACCCGCGCCCCGTCGGGCTGGAAGCGCAAGATCTGCTCGATGCCCTGGCCGTACAGGTTGAGCTCGAACTCCTCGGCCGCTCGCACAGCGGATGCCAGGTCCGGTAGTTCTTCGACGAAGGTCGAGAGGTCGTAGCCGAGGTCGAGCGCCCAGTCGGCCTTACCGAAGCCGCCCAGGACGAACCGGCAGGTGGTTCTCGCCGACAGGTCCTCGCACGCTCTCATGACCGAGGTGGAGTAGTCCTCTGGTTCCCAGGTGACGTCGTCGCTGGTCGGTGGAGTCGGCGTGCCGCCCGAGGCGGTCAACGAGACTGAGAACGCCATCAGCAGCGTGCTCCCCCGCAGAGGCGCGGTCTGGTCATGCAGATGAGGCTAGCCGGGCTCGGCGCGGCTTTCGCGGGGTTTTCGGGGGTACTTCGGGATAGTGAGGGTGGTGGGTTGCCGACTTGGAGGAGATCGCGTGGCGGGTGTGCGGCGTACTGCGGCTTGGGTGATGGCGGCGGGGTTGGTAGCTGCTGGGTGTTCCCCGGGGGAGGACGAGGGGTCGGCTTCGCCGTCGGGGGCGGTCAGTAGCAGCAGTACGCCGTCGAGTACGCCCAGTACGCCGGTGGCGTCTGCGCCCACGAGTGCTGCGCCGCAGGGGCCGGTGAAGCTCCAGGTGGCGGGGACTGTGGCTACTGGGATCGAGGTGCCTTGGGGGCTGGCGTTCCTGCCGGACAAGTCGGCGCTGGTGACTGAGCGGGACTCGGGGAAGGTGAAGCGGGTTGCCGGCGGTCGGGCGACTGAGGTGGGGACGGTTGAGGGCGTGGATGCCTCGTCCGAGGGCGGGTTGCTGGGGATTGTGGTGGATCCGCAGTACCCGACGCGGCCGTATGTCTATGTCTACTACTCGACTGGGGACGACAACCGGATTGCTCGGATGACCTACCAGGGCAATCGGCTGAGCGGGCAGCAGGTGATTCTCGACGGGATTCCGATGGCTGCGGTGCACAACGGTGGGCGGTTGCGGTTTGGGCCGGATGGATTCCTGTACGCCGGGACCGGTGACGGGAGTGATCGGCCGAACTCTCAGAACGACGACTCGCTGGGTGGGAAGATCCTTCGGATCACGACCGACGGGAAGGCAGCGCCGGGGAATCCGCAGGGCCGGATGTGGTACTCCAAGGGGCATCGGAACGTGCAGGGGCTCGCGTTCGACAAGAGCCAGCTGTACGCCGCGGAGTTCGGGCAGGACACCTGGGACGAGTTGAACACGATCACCGCCGGCGCCAACTACGGCTGGCCGGGGGCCGAGGGCGTCAGCCGGTTGGACGGGATGGTGGATCCGATCGCGCAGTGGAAGACCGACGACGCCTCGCCGTCGGGGATCGGCTTCGCGCAGGGGCACGTGTTCATGGCTGGGCTCCGGGGCGAGCGGTTGTGGGCGATTCCTGTTGCCGATGGCAAGCGGACGGGTGAGCCCGTGGCGTTTTTCACCAACCAGTACGGGCGGTTGAGGACTGTCGAGGCCGCGCCGGACGGCTCGTTGTGGGTGACCACGTCGAACACCGACGGGCGCGGCGACGTACAGGATGGCGACGACCGGATCCTGCGGGTGACCATCACCCGCTGACGATGCATGGAATTTCCTCCCACCTGGTACTAGTGGATGTACACACACTTCAGGGAGGGGACGCTGTGCCTCATCAGGCGCCACTGGAATCCAGCGTGATCACGTCGACGAAGCAGTATGAGGACGCTCTGCGCACCGTCGACCAGCTGCGGTCCTACGGGATGAGACAGCTCGAGATCACCGGCGCCGGACTGCGGCTGGTCGACAGACGCAACGGCAAGATCGCGCGGGCCAGTGGGTTCAGCGCGCTGTCCGGTGCGGCGCTGGGGCTGGCGCTTGGTGTGTTCGTGACGCTGGTCGCCGATACGAGCATGACCGGGCTGGTCGTCGTCTTCTGGGGTCTCGTGTATGGCGGGATCCTGGGCGCCCTGGTCGGCTTCTTCAAGGCACTGGTACGGAACCGCCCGGAGGCGCAGGCGAGTGAAGTACGTCCGACCGAGTACGAGGTGCGCTGCGCGCCGGCTGATGTGGCCGTGGCGAAGAAGCTGCTCACCACTCCCCCGGACCTGCACCACCAAGAAGCAGCCTGACAGACCAATGGGCCCCAGGGATCAGTCCCTGGGGCCCATCGATGTAGTACTAGATCCCGAGCTTGGCGTTCAGGAGTTCGCGGACCTTCGCCGCGTCGCCCTGGCCGCGCAGGTCCTTCATCACGGCGCCGATCAGCGCGCCCGCGGCGGCGGGCTTGCCGGAGTTGACCTTCTCGACCACATCCGGGTTCGCCGCGATCGCGCGGTCGATGGCCTCGATCAGCGCGGAGTCGTCCGAGACCAGCGCGAGTCCGCGGGCCTCGATGATCTGCGCCGGCGTGCCCTCGCCCTTGACCAGGCCGTCGAACACCTGACGCGCGAGCTTGTCGTTCAGCGCACCGGAGTCGACGAGCTTCTGCACCTCGGCGACCTCGGCCGCACCGACTCCCAGCTCGCCGAGCGGGACGCCCGACTCGTTGGCCGAACGCGCCAGCTCGCCCAGCCACCACTTCTTCGCGGCAGCCGCCGAGACCCCGAGCTCGACCGTGCCAACCACGAGTTCGAGCGCGTTGCCGTTGATGACGTCGCGCATCTCCAGGTCGGTGAAGCCCCACTCCTCCTGCAACCGGACGCGTCGCGTCGACGGCGCCTCGGGCAGCGTCGCGCGCAGCTCCTCGACCCACTCGCGCGACGGCGCGACCGGGACCAGGTCCGGCTCGGGGAAGTACCGGTAGTCGTCGGCGTCCGACTTCTCGCGGCCCGACGTCGTGACGCCGGTGTCCTCGTGCCAGTGCCGGGTCTCCTGCAGGACCTTCCCGCCCGACGCCAGTACGGCGGCCTGCCGGGTGATCTCGTAGGTGACCGCGCGCTCGACCGAGCGGAACGAGTTCACGTTCTTGGTCTCGGTCCGCGTCCCCAGCACCGTCGAGCCGTGCGGCTTCAGCGAGACGTTGGCGTCGCAGCGCAGCGAGCCCTGGTCCATCCGGACGTCGGACACGTCGAGCGCGAGCAGCAGGTCGCGCAGCATGCTCACGTACGCGCGGGCGACGGCCGCGGCCTTGTCCGGAGCGACCTCGATCGTGCGGGTGACGATCTCGATCAGCGGGATGCCGGCCCGGTTGTAGTCGACCAGCGAGTGCGAGGCGCCGTGGATCCGGCCGGTCGCGCCACCCACGTGGGTGGACTTGCCGGTGTCCTCCTCCATGTGCGCGCGCTCGATCTCGATCCGGTACGTCTCGCCGTCGACGACGACCTCGGTCCAGCCGTCGAACGCGATCGGCTCGTCGTACTGCGAGGTCTGGAAGTTCTTCGGCATGTCCGGGTAGAAGTAGTTCTTCCGGGCGAACCGGCACCACTCGGCGATCTCGCAGTTCAGCGCGAGGCCGATCTTGATCGCCGCCTCGACGGCCTTCTCGTTGACGACCGGGAGCGCGCCGGGCAGACCGAGGCAGACCGGGCAGGTCTGGGTGTTCGGCGGGGCGCCGAACTCGGTCGGGCAGCCGCAGAACATCTTCGAGTTGGTGTTCAGCTCGACGTGGACCTCGAGGCCCAGCACCGGGTCGTACTGCGCGAGCGCGTCGTCGATCGCGAAAACCTCGGCGGTCATCGGGTCACCTCCAGCTCCGGAGCCTTGGACATCAGGACGCCGCCCCACTGCTCGGCCAGCGCGGCCTCGAGCGCGCCACCGACCTGGTAGAGCAGCTCGTCACGCATCACCGGCGCCATCACGTGGAAGCCGACCGGCAGGCCGTCCTCGTCGGCCAGGCCGCACGGGAACGACGCGGCCGCGTTGCCGGCCAGGTTGGACGGGATCGTGCACAGGTCGTTCTTGTACATCGCGATCGGGTCGTTGACCCGGTCGCCGATCGCGAACGCGGTGGTCGGCGTGGCCGGCGAGACCAGCACGTCGACCTGCTCGTAGGCCTTCTCGAAGTCGCGCGCGATCAGTGTGCGCACCTTCTGCGCCTGGCCGTAGTACGCGTCGTAGTAACCGCTCGACAGCGCGTGCGTGCCGAGCATGATCCGGCGCTTGACCTCGGCGCCGAAGCCGGCCGCGCGGGTCAGGCTCATCACGCGCTCCGCGCTGTTCTCGCCGTCGTCGCCGACTCGCAGGCCGTACCGCATCGCGTCGAACTTGGCCAGGTTGGACGAGGCCTCGCTCGGCAGGATCAGGTAGTACGCCGGCAGCGCGTACTGGAAGTGCGGGCAGGACACCTCGACCACCTCGGCGCCGAGCTTGGTGAGCAGCTCGACCGCCTCGTGGAAGCGGGCCTCGACACCCGGCTGGTAGCCCTCGCCGCCGAGCTCCTTGACGACACCGATCCGCAGGCCGGCCACGTCGGCGCGACGCGCCGCGTCGACGACCGCCGGGACCGGCTGGTTGATCGAGGTCGAGTCCATCGGGTCGTACCCGGCGATGACCTCGTGCAGCAGGGCCGCGTCGAGCGTCGTCCGCGCGCACGGGCCAGGCGTGTCCAGGCTGGAGGCCAGTGCGATCAGCCCGTACCGCGAGGTGCCGCCGTACGTCGGCTTGACGCCGACCGTGCCGGTGAAGGCGCCCGGCTGACGGATCGAGCCACCGGTGTCGGTACCGATCGCGAGCGGTGCCTCGTACGCCGAGATGGCCGCCGACGAACCGCCACCGGACCCACCGGGGATCCGGTTCAGGTCCCACGGGTTGTGGGTGGTGCCGTACGCCGAGTTCTCGGTCGACGACCCCATCGCGAACTCGTCCATGTTGGTCTTGCCGAGGATCACGACCCCGGCCGCCTTGAGCCGCTGCACGACGGTCGCGTCGTACGGCGGCTTCCAGCCCTCGAGCATCTTCGACCCGGCGGTCGTCGGGACGCCGTCCTGGGTCAGCACGTCCTTCAGCGCCAGCGGTACGCCGGCCAGCGGGCCGAGCTTCTCGCCGGCCGCACGCTTCTTGTCAACGGCCGCGGCTTGCGCCAGCGCGCCCTCGGTGTCGACGTGCAGGAACGCGTGCACGGCGCCGTCGACGGCGCCGATCCGGTCCAGGTGCGCCTGGGTGATCTCCACCGCGCTGGCCTCACCGGACGTCATCAGCTCCGACAGCTCGACGGCTGTCTTGCGGATCAGGTCACCCATCAGTCCTCCTCCAGGATCCGCGGCACCCGGAATCGCTGCTCCTCCGCGGCCGGCGCGCCGGACAGGGCCTGCTCCGGCGTCAGGCACGGCACGTTCACGTCCTTGCGCATCACGTTCGTGATCGGCAGGGCGTGCGAGGTCGGCGGGATGTCGTCCGCGGCCACCTCGCTGACCTGCCCGACCAGCGCGATGATCTGGTCGAGCTGAGGTGCGAGGTGGTCGAGCTCGTCGTCGGAGAGCTCGATCCGCGCCAGTCGCGCTAGGTGCGCGACCTCTTCGCGGGTAATCGATGGCATGAAGGGCATCCAATGTCTGCAGTTGCTAAACAAAGCACCACTCAGAGGTTTGGAGTGGTACCTGAGCCATCCTAGAGGTCCGCTGTGACGGTCGTGTTGCCCGCCGCCCGATGCTGTGGACAACCCGTCGCGGTTCACCAGTTGAGCACCGCTGGCGTGTCACTTTGCTCCGCTCTGTAACATTGGCCGCGACAGGGCGTAACTTGCGTGGTTTTGGGCTGGGAGATGATCGTTCGGTGTTCCTGCTGCGATTGATCATCCCGGACCGCCCCGGGTCCCTCGGCACGGTGGCCACCGCCCTCGGCGAGGTCGACGCCGACATCCACGCGATCGAGATCGTCGAGCACCGGCGCGAGAACGGCACCGCCGTCGACGACATCGTGGTCGATCTTCCGCCGGGCGTTCTGCCAGACCGGCTGGTCTCGGCCTGCAACGGCGTTGAAGGCGTCGAGGTGATCTGGTTCTCCCGGTACGGCGCGGGCGGTGGCCTGCACATGGACCTCGAGGCCGTGGAGCAGATGACGTCGGCTCCGGCCGAGGCGATCGACATCCTGGTCGAGCAGGCGCCCTCGGTGCTGCACGCCGACTGGGCCGCGCTGCTGGACGGCACCGGCGGCGAGGTGAAGGTCGCCCTGGAGACCAGCGCGACGCCGGAGTTCGGCAGCCTGGTCGAGCAGTGGCTGCCGCTGGAGAAGGCGACGACGCTGGCCGCGCCGGACCACAAGGGCCTGGTCGAGTCGGTGCTGGTCGCCGCTCCGCTGGAGTCCGACCGCCGGGTGCTCGTGATCGGCCGTCGTGGCGGGCCGGAGTTCCTCGGTTCCGAGGTCGCCCGGCTCAGCTACCTGGCCAACCTCGCTGTCACCATCCACGCGACCGCGTAGCCAAAGCAAAAGCCCCCTCACACCAGGTGTGAGGGGGCTTTTGCGTGCACCTACCGAAGTTCGAAGTACGCCAGTGCGCCGAGCCCGACGATGGCCAGCAGGACGAGCCCTCCGGCCAGCGCGGTGATCAGGATCGCGGTGATGTTCTTGCCGTCGCCGGCCGGGAGCTCGAACTGGGTCGGCCCCCAGGCGCCGCCGCCGTCGACGCGCTGCAGCGCCTCGGGCGGCGGCTTGGCCACCGCCCGCGACTCACGCTTCTCCGGTTCGAACTTCACCTAGGACCCTCAGACGTAGAACGACTCGTACGAGAACTCGACCGACCGCGACCCGTAGGAGTCGTCGGCGTCGGAGAGGATCTCCACGCGCCAGCCGGACACGTACGCAGTGTACGACTTGCCATCGTTGCGGGCGTCGACGAACGCCTTCAGCGCCGCGACGTCCGGCCCCTTCAGCACGCCGAGCCCGTCGGCGAACACCGCCGTACCACCGGCCTTCACGTCCGCGACGTCACCGGAGGCCCGCATCTGGAACGAGCGCAGCCCGCCACCCTGCGAACCGAAGCCGAGCACCGACAGCGATCCGTACTTGCCGAGCGTCTTGCGGCAGGTCAGTCCGGTCTTGCAGTCGTACTTCTTCGCCTTCAGCCCGGCGACCATCGACGCCTGGGTGGTCTGGAACTCCTTGCGCGGCAGGTCGAGCTCGTCCGCGCCGGACTTCTTGCCACCGACCTGGATGGTGTCGCCGTTGTTGCGCAGCGAGAACTCGCCCCAGGTGCTGCCGACCTTCTGCGTCTTCTGGCCGTTCTTGACCGCCTGCTGCACCTTGGCCACCTCGGAACCGCCGAAGGTGTCGTTGCCGAGGGCCTGCAGCGCCGCGTCGAAGGTGACGCCCGCGTTGTTGACGTTGTCGTCGTTCGTCGACTTGATCAGCACCGCGATGATCGTGCCGTCGGACTGGAACTGGAACACCGTCTCGGCCTCGGTCGCGCCGTCGAGCTTGAAGCAGCCGCGGTGTGCACCCTGCGCCCCGTTGAAAAGGTCGCTGCACTGGTACCCGTCGGACTGGAGCTTGTCGGTCGCCGCCTTGGCCTGACCGGTCGCCTCCCCGAGCTCACCGGCCGGCGGAGCGCCGGTCGGGTCGCCTGTCGGGCCGTCAGTCGGCTGGGAGGTGGTCGTCGTCGGCTGCGTGGTCGGCTCGTCGTCACCGCCGAGCGCCTTGATCCCGACGAAGACCAGCAGGCCGATCACCAGGATGCCGACGATGCCGCCACCGATGAAGAGCGGCATCTTGTCCTTGCCACCACCGGAGCCACCCGGGCCGTTGGGCTGCCAAGGCTGCTGGCCGCCCTGCTGCGTGTGCCAGCCGGCCTGCTGCGGCTTCTGCTGCTGCCACGGCTGCTGCTGGTACCCGCCGCCACCCTGCTGCTGGCCCCAACCAGGCTGCCCTTGCTGCGGCGCCTGACCAGGCTGCTGCCCGGGCTGCTGACCCCAGCCACCCTGCTGCGGCGGCTGACCCTGCTGAGGAGGCTGACCCTGAGGGGGCTGGCCCTGCTGAGGCGGCTGGCCCGGCTGCGGCGGGCGCTGTCCCCAGCCACCACCGCCCTGGGGCGGCTGCTGTTGTCCCCAGCCACCTTGCCCCTGGTTTCCCCCTTGCTGCCCGCCCGGCTGGCCCCCCGGCTGCCCAGGACCCCACGGTCCTTGTGGCGGCGTAGTCATATTCGCTCCTTAGTGACCCACGTGTCGACGTGCTAAGTTAACAGTCCGACGGGCCAGGTCCCGCAACGGATCCATCGATCGGGAAAAGCTTCAGGCAAAGGCGAAAACGCCGTACCGAGCTAGGCCGGATCTCCTGGAAATCAGGAGGATCTACGCCTCACCGGGCTCCGGTGTGGTCGCCACCTCGGCCGCCGCCTCCGCACCGGAGTCGATCAGGACCTGGAACCCGGCCGCGTCCAGGATCGGTACGCCGAGCTGCACGGCCTTGTCGTACTTCGATCCCGGAGAGTCACCGACCACCACGAACGACGTCTTCTTCGACACCGATCCCGCCACCTTGCCGCCGCGCGACACGATCGCCTCGGTGGCCTCGTCCCGGCTGAACCCCTCGACCGTACCGGTCACCACGACCGACAACCCGGTCAGCGTCTGCTCGACGGTCGGCCCGGTCCGCTCCTGCCGCAGCTGAACCCCGGCGGCCTTCCACTTCCGCACGATCTCCTGGTGCCAGTCGACCTGGAACCACTCGATCACCGCGTGCGCGATGGTCGGCCCGACGCCCTCGATCTCGGCCAGCTCTTCCTCGCTCGCCGCCTCGACCGCGTCGATGTCGTCGTACGCCGCCGCCAGGGCGGCCGCCGCGGTCGGGCCGACGTGCCGGATCGACAGCGCGACCAGCCCGCGCGACAGCTGCTGGGTCTTGGCCGCCTCGAGGTTGGTCAGCAGCTTCTGCGCGTTCGCCGACAGCGCGCCGGCCTTGGTGGTGAAGAAGGAGCTGGTGGCAAGCATCTCCTCGGTCAGCGAGAACAGGTCGCCCTCGTCCGCGATCAGCTCGCTGCCGATCAACGCGTCGGCGGCCTTGAACCCGAGCACCTCGATGTCGAACGCCGACCGCCCGGCCAGGTGGAAGAGCCGCTCGCGCAGCTGGGCCGGGCAGGACTGCGAGTTCGGGCAACGGATGTCGATGTCGCCCTCCTTCATCGGCCGCAGCGTCGTACCGCAGGACGGGCACTCGGTCGGCATCCGGAACGGGTACGCCTCCTTCGGCCGCAGGTCGATCACCGGGCCGAGGATCTCCGGGATCACGTCACCGGCCTTGCGCAGCACGACGGTGTCGCCGATCCAGACGCCCTTGCGCTCGACCTCCTGCGCGTTGTGCAGCGTCGCGAACTCCACGGTCGAGCCGGCCACCCGCACCGGCTCCATCACCCCGTACGGCGTGACGCGGCCGGTCCGGCCGACGTTCACCTCGATCGAGAGCAGCTTGGTGGTGACTTCCTCCGGCGGGTACTTGTACGCGATCGCCCAACGCGGCGCGCTCGACGTCGAGCCCAGCGCGCGCTGCAGGTCGACCTCGTCCACCTTCACCACGACGCCGTCGATCTCGTGGTCGACGGAGTGCCGGTTCTCCCCGTAGTACGCGATGAACTCGTTGACCTCGGCCAGCGTCTCGACCCTGCGGGCGCGATCGCTGACCGGCAGGCCCCACGCCTTCAGCTGCTCGTACGCCGACGACAGCCGGGCGATGTGGTGCCCGTCGACGCGGCCCAGCCCGTGCACGACGAACCGCAGCGGGCGCTGCGCGGAGACCCGCGGGTCCTTCTGCCGCAGCGAACCGGCGGCGCCGTTGCGCGGGTTGGAGAACGGATCCTTGCCTGCTTCAACGAGTTGCGCGTTCAGCTGCTGGAAGTCCTCGACCCGGAAGAAGACCTCGCCGCGCACCTCCAGGAACTCCGGCGGGTCGTCGGTGTCCAGGACCTCGGGGATGCTCGCGATGGTCCGCACGTTGAGCGTGACGTCCTCGCCGGTCGAGCCGTCACCGCGGGTCGCGCCGGTCTCGAGGCGGCCGTTCTTGTAGACCAGGTCCAGCGCCAGCCCGTCGACCTTGAGCTCGCACAGGAACCCGCTGTCGTGGATCTGCTGGACGGTGACCTCGCGCTCGAGCCGCTTGGCCCAGGCCTCCATCTGCTCGGCGGAGAACGCGTTGCCCAGGCTCTCCATCCGCTGCGGGTGCGTGACCGGCGCGAACGGCGTCGAGATCGGTACGCCGACCTTCTGCGTCGGCGAGTCCGGCGTGCGCAGCTCGGGGAACTCCTCCTCGATGCCCTGCAGCTCGTGCATCAGCGCGTCGAAGTCGGCGTCGGAGATGGTCGAGGTCGCCATGTAGTAGCGGAACCGGTGCTCCTCGATCTCGCGGCTCAGCGCGGCGTGCCGCTCCCGCACCTCGGGCGGCGCGGCGGGCTGATCGGCGGCGTTCGTCTCGGGGATCTCCGTGCTCATGTGCAGAACTTACCGCTCGCCACCGACGTTTTCGGGCTATCGAGGCGTAGGTCCTTAAGCTTCGGCGGCTTCTCCGAGCGCGTCGACGATCCCGCGCAGCAGCTCCAGACGCGCCCGCGCGTCGGCCGGCGACGGAGAGGCAGCGAGCCCGCACGCTGGGGTGACGACGACCTGCTTCATCAGCTCCGGGTCCAGCCCGAGGTTGCGCCACGTACGGACCAGCGGGGCGGCAGCCTGCTCAGGGTTGAGCAGCGGGCCGGTCGTGGCGACCAGTCCGGCGTACAGGGTGGTCTTGGCCTCGACCGCGATGGCGATCTGCTCCCAGGCCGGCTCGGTGAGCAGTGACACGTCTACCGCCACTCCCCCGGCACCTGCCTTGGTGAACACCTCGATAGGCGGCCGAGCCGCACAGCAGTGCACCAGAGTCGTGGCTGGCTCAGCGGCCTCGACCACTCGGGCCAGCAGCTCCACAGCACCCGGCCCGTCGACCGAGCGGTGCTTGCTCCACCCACTGGCCGTCGGAACAGCCCCAGCCAGTACGGCAGGCAGCGCGGGCTCGTCCAGTTGCACCAGCAGGTCCACACCGGGCACCCGGCGTCGTACCTCGGCCACCTGCGCGTTCAGCCCGTGCGCCAGCGCGTCAGCCAGGTCCCGCCGAGCGCCGTGGTCCGCCAGCACCTTGTCGCCGCGCGGCAGCTCCACCGTCGCCGCCAGCGTCCACGGCCCAGTGAACTGGAGCTTCAGCGGCCCGGTGTACCCGTCGGCGAACTCCTCCAGGACGTCCAGGTCCTCCTCGAGCAACGCCCGCGCCCGCCGCTGGTCCAGGCTCGACCGCGAGTCCGACCCACCGGTCAGCCTCCAGCCGGCCGGCTGGAGGTCCACCGAGAGCTCAGCCAGTACGGCGACCGCCCGGCTGAGCATGTCGCCGTACGGACGGGCCGGCAGCTCCGGCAGGAACGGGACGTCGACCGCGCCCAGTACGACCTTGACCCACTCCCGGATGTCGTCACCCGGCAGCGATCCCAGGCCGGTAGTCGTCATACGTTGGCCGTAGCGCGGCGGACCGAGTCGATCGTGGCCGAGCCGATGACGCGCGTCCCGTCGTACAGGACGACCGCCTGGCCTGGGGCGACAGCAGCGGTCGCCTCGTCGAAGTCCACGTAGACCTGGTCGCCGTCGACGCGAGCGGTGACCGCCACCTCGTCGCCGTGCGCGCGGAGCTGAGCCTTGACCTGCAGCGTCTCCGTCGGCTCCGGGCCGCACCAGCGCGGCTTGGAGGCGACCAGGCTCTCCACGGCCAGCTCCTCGCGGGAGCCCACCGTGACCGTGCGGTCCACCGGGCTGATGTCGAGCACGAAACGCGGCTTGCCGTCGGCAGCCGGCGTACCGATCCGGAGACCCTTACGCTGCCCGACGGTGAAGCCGTGGGTCCCTTCGTGCTCGCCCAGCTTGGCGCCGCTGCTGTCGACGATGTCGCCGGGCGCCGCACCGAGCTTCTCGGCCAGGAAGCCCGGGGTGTTGCCGTCGGCAATGAAGCAGATGTCGTGGCTGTCCGGCTTGGCCGCGACCGACAGCCCGCGACGCTCCGCCTCGGCCCGGATCTCGGTCTTGACCGTGTCCCCGAGCGGGAAGAACGCGTGCTTCAGCTGCGCTTGCGTGAGCACACCGAGCACGTACGACTGGTCCTTGGCGTGGTCGACCGCGCGGTGCAGCTCGCGTCCCGAGTCGGTCTCCACGATCTGCGCGTAGTGCCCGGTCGCGACCGCGTCGAAGTCGAGCGCGAGCGCCCGCTCCAGGACCGCGCTGAACTTGACCTTCTCGTTGCAGCGCAGGCACGGGTTCGGCGTACGGCCCGCTGCGTACTCCGCGACGAAGTCCTCGACCACGTCGGCGTGGAAGCGCTCGGCCAGGTCCCAGACGTAGAACGGGATGCCGATCACGTCCGCGGCCCGGCGGGCGTCGCGGGAGTCCTCGATCGTGCAGCAGCCGCGGGCGCCGCTGCGGTACGACTGCGGGTTGCGGCTGAGCGCCAGGTGCACACCGACCACGTCGTGCCCGGCCTCGGCCATCCGCGCCGCCGCGACGGCGGAGTCGACTCCGCCCGACATGGCTGCGAGTACCCGCATCAGTTGTTCCTTCCCACGTTCTGCAGTCCGGCGGACATCGCCCGCTCCACCACTGGCCCGATGTTGTCCAGTACGGCGTCGATGTCGGCGTCCGTGCTGGTGTGTCCGAGGGTGAACCGCAGCGAGCCACGGGCCCGCTGGTCGTCGTACCCCATCGCGAGCAGCACGTGACTCGGCTCCGCGACCCCGGCGTTGCAGGCCGAGCCGGTCGACACCTCGATACCGCGCGCGTCCAGCAGGAGCAGCAGCGAGTCGCCCTCGCAGTCCTTGAACGACAAGTGTGCGTTACCGGGCAAACGCCCGATCGGGTCCCCCGAGAGCAGCGCGCCCGGGACCGTGCTCGTGATGCCGTTGATCAGCCGGTCCCGCAGCGCGATCAGCCGCTGCCGCTCGTCGGCCTGGTGCTTGACGGCGTGCGCGGCCGCGACCGCGAACCCGGCCGTCGCCGGAGTGTCCAGCGTGCCGGACCGTACGTCGCGCTCCTGGCCGCCGCCGTGCACGATCGGCACCAGCTGGGTCTCCTTGTGGACCAGCAGCGCTCCGATCCCGTACGGGCCGCCGATCTTGTGCGCCGACACGGTCATCGCGTCGACTCCGAGCGCGGCGAAGTCCACCGGGATCTCCCCGATCGCCTGGACGGCGTCGGTGTGCACCGGGATCCCGAACTCGGCCGCGATCGCCGCGACCTCCTGGATCGGCTGCAGCGTGCCGACCTCGTTGTTGGCCAGCATCAGCGTGACGAACGACACCGACGCCGGGTCCTGCTCGATCGCCGTACGGACCTCGTCGGGCCGCACCCGGCCGAGCGCGTCGACGGGCAGCCACTCCAGCTCGGCGCCCTCGTGCTGCGCCAGCCAGACGGCCGGGTCCAGGACGGCGTGGTGCTCGACCCCGCTGAGCAGGATCCGGCGCCGGCGCGGGTCGTCCTTGAGCCGTGCCCACCACAGGCCCTTCAGCGCGAGATTGTCGGCCTCGGTCCCGCCGGAGGTGAACACCACCTCGCTCGGCAGCGCGCCGAGCGCCTCCGCGATCGTCTCCCGGGACTCCTCCACGGTCCGCCGTGCGGCTCGTCCCGACCCGTGCAGCGACGAGGCGTTGCCGGTGTGCCCGAGGTGAGAGGCCATCGCCTCGATCGCCGCGGGCAGCATCGGAGTCGTCGCAGCGTGATCGAGGTAGACCGTACGCCGGCCGGAAGAGGTCATAACACCCTCAAGAGTAAGTCCTCCGCCGAGATTCCCGTCAGGCGTCCCTGCCGGGTGCTTCGTTCCGGCGGACGAAATCGGCCCGGGCCGTCGTCGTACAGGACGAATACGCGCGCCGTCGGGAGTCCTAACGTCGGCCCATGGCGACCCTGAGCGAGATCGAGACGTGGCTGCACGACCAGTTGCCGGCCCTGCTGGCCGAGCACGAGGTCCCCGGCGCCGCTGTCGGCGTCCTGTACGGCGGTGAGGTGGCCGACCACGCCGCCGGACTGCTCAGCAAGGCGACCGGGGTGGAGGCGACCGCCGACTCGGTGTTCCAGATCGGCTCGATCACCAAGGTGTGGACGACCACGCTGGTGATGCAGCTCGTCGACGAGGGCAAGGTCGACCTGGACGTCCCGGTCCGCGAGTACGTGCCCGAGTTCGTGCTGGGCGACGACGGCGCGGCCGCGAAGATCACCACCCGGCAGCTGCTGAGCCACACCGCCGGGTTCGAGGGCGACATCTTCAACGACACCGGCAAGGGCGACGACGCGGTGGAGAAGTTCCTGGCCACGCTCGCCGAGGTGAGTCAGCTCTTCGGTCCGGGCGAGATGTTCTCGTACAACAACGCCGGATTCGTCGTTCTCGGTCGGCTGGTCGAGGTGATGAGCGGCAAGCCGTACGGCGTCGCCCTGCGCGAGCACCTGTTCACTCCGCTCGGGCTGCAGCACGCGGCCACCGATCCGTACGAGGCGATCCTGCACCGGGCGGCGGTCGGCCACCTGCGATCGACGCCTGGCGAGGCACCGGTGCCGGCGCCGGTCTGGGCGCTGACCCCGGCCATGGCACCGGCCGGTGCCATGCTCGCGATGCGGCCGCGGGACCTGCTCGCCTTCGCTCAGTTGCACCTGACCGGCGGCACGACGGCAGACGGCACCGCCGTACTGAGTGCTGCGAGCGTCGCGGCCATGCAGGATCCGCAGGTGAAGCTGCCGGCGCTCGGCATGATGGGCGACTCGTGGGGGCTTGGCTGGGAGCTGTTCGACTGGTCGGGTACGACAGTGATCGGCCATGACGGCGGCACCATCGGTCAGGGCGCGTTCCTGCGCGTCGTACCGGAGCACGGCCTGGCCATCGCGCTGCTGACCAACGGCGGCGACATGATCGAGGTCTACCGCGCTGTCTTCAGCCACGTGGTCAAGGAGCTCACCGGACTCGACCTGCCCGCGATGCCCACTCCCCCGGCTGCGGCTGTCTCGGTGGACGCTGAGCGCTTCCTCGGGACCTACACCTGCGACGCGCTCGACCTCACCGTCCGCCAGGACGACGACGGCAAGCTCTGGCTCGACCAGATCCCGAAGGGCATCTTCGCCGAGCTCGGCCCGGCGCCCGAGCCGGTCGAACTGGTGGCCCGCGACGAGCAGAGCCTGATCGCGGTCAAGGCGGAGAACGGCCTGCACACCCCGCACGTCTTCCTCGGCGACGACGGCACCGGTCGCGCCCTGTACCTGCACAGCGGCCGCGCTCTGCGCCGCGCCACAGCCTCGGAGGCATCATGAGAATCGCACTCACGGCCGTCGTGGCCGGCGTACTGGCTCTCTCGGCCTGCAGCTCGGGCGGTGAGACGACGACGGCCGGCGGCGGCGGTCAACCGGTCTCCGGCAAGACGCTGACGATGGCCGTCAGCGGTGATCCCGGCAACCTCGACCCGCAGTTCACCTCGCTGTCGGTCACGATGCAGGTCGACTGGTTCCTGTACGACGCGCTGCTGAACATCGACTCGAGCGGCAAGCCGGTGGCGGGGCTCGCGGAGAAGTGGGAAGGCACGACGACCAGCGCGAAGTACACGCTGCGCAAGGGCATCACCTGCTCCGACGGCACACCGCTCACCGCGAGCACAATCGCGCAGAACATCAACTTCGTGGGCGATCCCGCCAACAAGTCGACGCGGATCGGCGTCTTCGTCCCGGCCGGGACGAAGGCCGTCGCCGACGACGCGGCCGGCACCGTCACGGTGACCGCGGCCGCTCCGGACGCCTTCCTCACCCGCAACGTCGGCGGCCTGCACATCGTCTGCGCCAAGGGGATGAAGGACCGCAGCATCCTCAAGCAGGGCTCGGACGGCACCGGCCTGTACACGGTCAGCGAGGCCGTGCCCGGCGACCACTACACGCTGACCCGGCGGCAGGGGTACGCCTGGGGCCCGGGTGACTTCAAGGCCGACCAGACCGGCGTACCGGAGAAGGTGACGATCAAGGTCGTCGCCAACGAGACGACCTCGGCGAACCTGCTGACCGCCGGCCAGGTGAACATCGTGTCCATCGCCGGGCCGGACAAGCAGCGGCTCGCGGCTCAGCAGCTGTTCAAGCGCGAGGTCGGAGCGCCGCTGGGGCAACTCTGGTTCAACCAGAAGGCCGGCCTGCCGACCGCGGATCTCGCCGTACGCCGGGCGCTGACGCAGGGCCTCGACCTGACGCAGCTGGGCAAGGTGGTGACCAGCGGCGCCGGCGTCGCGCCGACCGATCTGGTTGCCCCTGGCATGGGTCCCTGCAAGGTCGACACGATCACCGGCAACCTGCCCGGGCACGACCTGAACGCGGCCAAGGCTGCGCTCGACGCCGCGGGCTGGAAGCCGGGGGCCGGCGGGGTGCGGGAGAAGGGCGGCAACAAGCTGTCCCTCGTCTTCTACTACCCGACCACGCTCGGTCCGACGCTGCAGTCGGCCGCTGAACTGCTGCAGAAGTCCTGGACCGAGCTGGGCGTCGACGTTTCGTTGAAGGCCGTCTCGACCGCCGAGATCAGCACGGTGATGCTTGCCGGGCAGGGCACCTGGCACGCGGGACTCATCCCGCTGACCGTCTCCCTGCCGAGCCAGCTCGTCAGCTTCCTGTCCGGCACGACGCCGCCGAACGGGAGCAACTTCTCGTCGATCAAGAACCCGGCGTACGACGCTGCGATCGCGAAGGCGTCCAAGACCGCCGGGACCGACGGGTGCGAGGACTGGGCGACCGGCGAGCGGGCGCTGTTCGAGCAGGTCAACCTGGTGCCGTTCGTGAACACGACGGTGCCGATCTTCGGCAAGAACGCGACCTTCGACCTGGCCCAGGGCAGCGTCGTGCCGAGCTCGGTCCGGATGCTGGGATGATCCGGTGACGGCCCCCATCGTCCCGGCGACGGCCGCCGCGCCCGGTGCCGGAGTCCGCCCCGAGCTGCACCCCTGGCTGCGCTTCGCGATCCGCCGCTTCACCCGGTTGGTCGTCTCGGTCCTGGCTCTGCTCAGCGCCGCCTTCCTGATGATCCATCTGATTCCTGGCGACCCGGTCCGCGCGGCTCTTGGGCCGGTCGCCCCGCAGAGTCTCGTCGACGCGCAGCGCGAATCGCTCGGCCTGAACGACCCGCTCTGGCAGCAGTACTTGCACTTCCTGCAGAACCTCTTCACGGGCAACCTCGGTACCTCGATCACCACCGGCCTCCCGGTCTCCGACGTGATCAGCGACCGCCTGCCCGCAACCGTCGTACTGGCTGTCGCCGCCTTCGTCGTCGCAGTCCTGATCGCACTCCCGCTAGGCCTGGCGATGGGCGTGCTCACTCGTGCCGGCCGCCGACCGAAGGCCGAGCTGACCTTCACCTCGACCTCGGTCGTGCTCGCCGCGATTCCCGAGTTCCTGCTCGCGGTCGGGCTGGTCTACGTGTTCGCGGTGCAGCTGCAGTGGTTCCCGGTCGCCGGGCGCGGCAACGTCTCGTCGTACGTGCTGCCTGTGCTTTCCCTGGCCATCGGACCCGCCGCAGTCCTCGCCCGGATCTGCCGGGTCGAGTTGCTCGCGGTCCTGCAGACCGATTATCTGCGGACCGCCCGCGCCAAACGCCTGCCGGCGGTCGCGATCTATCTCCGCCACGCACTGCCCAACGCGGTCACGGCCACGATCACCCTGGGCGGCCTGCTGCTCGGCGGGATGGTCGCCGGGACCGTGCTGGTCGAGAACGTGTTCGGCTGGCCCGGGCTCGGCAGCACGATCGTCTCGTCGATCCTCGCCAAGGACTACCCGCTCGTGCAGGGCGTCGTGCTCGTGTACGGCGTCGGCGTACTGCTGGTGAACCTCGCCGTGGACGTCGCCCTCGCCCTGCTCGATCCACGTTCGACGATCCGGGAGAGCTGATGGCCCGACGAACCCGCTGGATCGCAGTTCTCCGTACGCCGGTCGGGCTTGGCGCTGGTGTGCTTCTGCTCGCCGTCCTGGTGCTCGCTGTGGTCGCGCCGCTGATGTGGTCCGATCAAGCGAGCGCGATCGACACCGAGCACCTGCTCGAAGGCACGTCGTCCCAGCACTGGCTCGGCACCGACAGCCTCGGGCGGGACATCTTCTACCGCGTACTCGTCGCATCCCGTACGTCGATCGTGCTCGCGCTGCTGGCAACGGCTCTCGGCGTCTTCGCCGGTCTGCTGCTCGGCACCGCGCCGGTCCTGCTGGGCCGCCGCTTCGGGCGTCTGACGACGGCGCTCGTGAACATCGCCGTCGCCTTCCCGGGCCTGCTGCTCGCGCTCTTCTTCGCGGTGATCTTCGGCGTCGGCGCCAAGGGCGCGGTGCTCGCGATCGGTCTGGCCGGTGCGCCGGCCTTCGCCCGGTTGACGCAGACGCTGGTCGCCGGGATCGCCGAGCGGGACTTCGTCGCGGCGGCGCGGATCGCTGGGGTCGGTCGGTTCCGGATCCTGCTGCGGCACATCCTGCCCAACATCGCCGAGCCGCTGGTGGTGAACGCGACGATCGGAGCGGGCGGCGTACTGCTTGCTTTTGCGGGCCTGTCGTTCCTCGGTCTCGGCGTGCAGCCACCGGCGTACGACTGGGGTCGGCTGATGGGCGAGTCGCTGAACGGGATCTACGTCCATCCCGCGGCCGCGCTCGCGCCGGGTGTCGCCGTGGTGATCGCCGGGCTGGCGTTCAACCTCTTCGGTGAGGCGGTGGCGAAGGGGCTTGGTGTGCCGGTTGTGCATGGGCCGAGGGTGCGTGTGCCTGTGCCGGAGGCGGTTCCCGCGGCGCCGATCGATGATGAGGCCGTGCTGGTCGTGAAGGATCTGCGGGTCAGCTTCCCTGGGCCGATCACGCCGGTGCGCGGTGTCAGTTTCACGATCCACAAGGGCGAGATCGTCGGGGTGGTCGGCGAATCCGGTTCGGGCAAGAGCCTCACCGCGCTGGCCGTCGCCGGGTTGATCGAGTCGCCCGGTCAGGTCTCGGCTTCCGAGCTGTCCTTTCTCGGGGCTCCGTTGCTCGGCCGGCTCGCCGACCGGGCGAGTGCGGCGACCCGGCGTCGGCTATTGGGAACGTCGTTCGCGATGGTGTTCCAGGATCCGATGACGTCGTTCAACCCGACCAAGCGGATCGGCGTACAGCTTGCTGAAGGGGCTCGGGAGCATCAGGGACTGAGCCGGCGGCAGGCGATGGCTCGGGCCGTCGACCGGTTGCGGGCGGTGCGAGTGCCTGCCGCGGAACGGCGGGCGCGGCAGTACCCGCACGAGTTCTCCGGCGGGATGCGTCAGCGGGCGATGATCGGGATGGGGCTGATGGGCGCGCCGGCGTTGATCGTCGCCGATGAGCCGACGACTGCCTTGGACGTCACTGTGCAGCGCCAGGTGTTGCGGCTGCTGGAGACGATCCGGGAAACCGACGAGGTCGCCGTGCTGCTGATCAGCCACGACATCACCGTGGTCGCGCAGGTCTGCGACCGGGTGCTGGTGATGTACGCCGGCCGCATCGTCGAGGACCTGGCTACGTCTGACCTCGCTTCGGGAGCACGGCATCCCTATACGCGCGCGCTGCTCGCCGCCGTACCGGATCTGGACACACCGCTCGACGAACCGCTGGCGGTGATCCCCGGACGGCCTGTCGAACCGTCAGCTGTCGGCGCGGGATGTGCCTACAGAATGCGTTGTGAGTTCCTTGTTGGGGCCTGTTCGTCGAAGGATCCTGAACTGGTAGGCGAAAGCCATCGGACGGCCTGCTGGAACCCTCAGGGCCAACCGTTGCTGAGCATCGAATCGATCCGGACGGGGCAACGATGAGTGAACTGCGGTTCGACCAGGTGACGGTGCGGTACGGCGCGGGCAGCCGCGCGTTGACCGCCGTCGACGGGGTCGACCTGACCGTGCCCTCCGGCCAGGTGGTCGGTCTGGTCGGCGAATCAGGCTCGGGCAAGTCGACGCTGGCGCGAGCCGCGGTCGGGCTGGCCGAGGTCTCGTCCGGCCGGATCCTCCTGGACGGCGAACCACTACGCCGTCGACCAGGTGGACGTCGCCCACTACAGATGGTCTTCCAGGATCCCTACTCGTCGCTGGACCCACGGATGACGATCGGCGACTCGATCGCCGAGGCAGTGCCACGATCAGGTCCCGTACGCCGGCAAGAGGTCGCGCGCCTGCTCGAACTGGTCGGGCTCGAGGCGGATCGTGCCATCGCCTATCCAGGCGCGCTGTCTGGTGGCCAAAGGCAACGAGTCGCCATCGCTCGGGCTCTGGCCGGGCAGCCCGACGTCATCATCGCCGATGAGATCACCTCGGCGTTGGACGTGTCGATCCAGGGCACCGTGCTCAACCTGGTCCGCTCGCTGCAACGCGAACTCCAGCTGTCGATGCTGTTCATCTCCCACAATCTTGCGGTGGTGCGCTACGTGAGCGACTTCATCGCCGTCATGTACCTGGGCCGCATCGTCGAGTTCGGTCCCGCCGCGGACGTGCTCGCCGATCCACAACACCCGTACACCAAGGAACTGCTCGCAGCCGCACCACGCCGCGGATCGACCACGCTGCTCGATCCGGTGGCCCAACTGCTCGCCGACCCGGCGGCGCAGGCGGTGGCCGAGCGTGCCGCCCAAGTGGTCGCCGACGCCGAGCCGGCCGATCCGCACCATCCACCCGGCGGTTGCCGGTTCCACCCGCGTTGCCCGATCGGGCCGTTCGTGTTCGCCGATCGCGAGCACTGCCTGACGATTGACCCCACCACCGACGCCGACCGCCGACGTCATCGCGCCGCCTGCCACCACGTGGCCGGCGCTCTGCAGCCGGTGACCGCCGGTTCCGTAGCCAAGGAGGACTCCCTGTGACCCGACGCCTGCGCATCGACGACCTGACCGACCTGTCCGTACCGGAGCAGCCTGCGCTCTCGCCGGACGGCTCCCAGCTCGCGTACGTGCTGCGGACCACCGACCGCGCCGCGGACCAGACGCTGCGGAACCTCTGGCGGGTCTCGGGAGGCGAGCCGCAGCAGCTGACCCGCGGCGATGGCGACAGCTCGCCGACCTGGTCTCCTGACGGGACGCAGTTGGCCTTCCTGCGCGGCAAGGACGGGCCGGCTCAGCTCTGGGTCCTTCCGGCCGGTGGTGGCGAGCCCGAGCAAGTCACGACACTTCCTCTCGGCGCGGGTGCGCCGCGCTGGAGTCCCGATGGGACACGGATTGCCTTCAGCGCTCCGGTCGACATCGCAGCCCTGACCGGTGAGGACGACAAGGCTCGCGAGGACCGTGGCCACGCGCCGATCGTCACCGAGCGGCTCGACTACCAGGCGGACGGCGCGGGCTGGTTGCGTACGTACCGCAAGCATGTCCACCTCCTCGACGTCGCGACAAAGAAGTGCCGGCAGGCGACCGAGGGCGACTGGCACGCGGGCGACCCGGACTGGTCGCCGGACGGGACCAAGGTCGCCTTCGGTGCGGGTACGGCGCCCGACGCCGACCTCGTCCCGACAGCACCCGTCTACGTGCTGGACGCGACGGACGAGAAGGCTGAGCCGCAGGAGGTCGGCCTGAAGGAGGGGCTGGCGGGTCCTGTGCTGTGGACGAGCGACGGCGAGTCCCTGCTGATCGTCGGCAGCGCCACCGGTCCCGTGGGACACGCTGGGCTGCTCAGACTCTCGCTGGCCGACGGCAGCGTGGTGAACCTGGCGGCGCCGCTCGATCGCAACGTGATGCCCGGCGGACCGGCGTACCCGGGAGCCCTGCCCACGCTGATCGAGGACGGCAAGACGGTGCTGTTCTGCGTGCGCGACCGCGGCTGCAGCCACCTGTACGCCGTACCGGTCGCTGGTGGCACGCCTCGGCGGGTGCTGGGCGAGGCGGGTCAGAACGTGTCCGGCCTGTCGGTCGCCGGCGGGGTCGCGGCTGCCGCGCTGACCACGACGACGTCGTACGGGGAGATCGTCACGGTCGACCTGGCCGACGGTTCGGTGACGCAGCGGACGTCGTACGGGCTCGAGGATGTCGAGACCTTCGTGCGGGAGGAGCGCGAGTTCACGATCTCGGACGGGACCGTTGTGAACGGGTGGATCGTCCGCGATCCGTCGGCCAGTGGCGCTCAGCCGCTGCTGCTCGACGTGCACGGCGGTCCGCACAACGCGTGGAACGCGGTGGCTGACGAGGTGCACCTCTACCACCAGGAGCTCGCGGCCCGCGGCTGGACTGTCCTGCTGCTGAACCCGCGCGGCAGCGACGGGTACGGCGAGGAGTTCTACAACGCGGTCGTCGGCGGCTGGGGCACCTCGGACGCCAACGACTTCCTCGAGCCGATCGACCAGCTCGTTGCCGAAGGCATCGTTGACGCCCAGCGGCTCGCGATTGCTGGGTACAGCTACGGCGGCTTCATGACCTGCTACCTGACCAGCCGCGACACCCGTTTCGCCGCGGCTGTGGCCGGTGGTGTGGTGAGCGACCTGACCAGCATGGGCGGCACGTCGGACGCCGCGCACTTCCTGAACGTCTACGAGCTGAACGGCCCTGGTGACTTCAGCGCGATGTCTCCGCTGAGCAAGGTCGACCAGGTGAAGACGCCGACGCTGATCCTGCACGGCGACGCGGACGTCCGTTGCCCGGTCGGCCAGGCCCAGCAGTGGCACACCGCGCTCCGCGAGCAGGGCGTGTCGACTCAGCTGGTGCTCTACCCGGAGGCCAGCCACCTGTTCATCGTCGAAGGCCGTCCGTCGCACCGGCTCGACTTCGGCCACCGCATCGTCAACTGGGTCGAGCAGTACGCCGGTGACGCGCGTGGACCGCAGCGGCCCCGGATCGACGCCGCGCACTGGCAGCGTCGGCTGACGACGCTCGCGGCCAAGCACAAGGTGGTCGGTGCTTCGCTGGGCATCCTGCGCTTCAAGGCCGGCCAGGAAGACGAGCTGGTGGAGGCCGCGACCGGCGTACTGCACAAGGAGACCGGCGTTCCGGTGACGACGGACTCGATCTTCCAGATCGGCTCGATGTCGAAGGTGTGGACGGCGACGCTCGCCCTGCAGCTCGTCGACGAAGGCCTGCTCGACCTTGACGCGCCGCTGATCCAGGTGCTGCCCGAGCTGCAGCTCGGCGATCCCGACGTCGCCAAGCAGGTGACGATGCGGCAGCTGCTGACGCACACGAGCGGGATCGACGGCGACGTGTTCACCGACACCGGTCGCGGTGACGACTGCCTGGAGAAGTACGTCGACGGACTGGCCGAGGTCGGCCAGAACCACCCGCTCGGCGCGACCTGGTCGTACTGCAACTCCGGATTCTCGCTGGCCGGCCGCGTGATCGAGAAGCTCACCGGCAAGACCTGGGACGCGGTCCTGCGCGAACGGATCTTCACACCGCTCGCGTTGCGCCGGACGGTGACGCTGCCGGAGGAGGCGCTGCTGCACCGCGCCGCGGTCGGGCACGTCGGCGAGGAAGAGCTGTCGCCGGCGCCGGTGTGGGGACTCCCCCGCGCGCTCGGTCCCGCCGGGCTGATCACGTCGACCGCAGCCGAGGCGCTGGCCTTCGCCCGCATGCACCTGAACGACGGAGTCGCCCCGGACGGCACGCGGGTGCTCAGTTCGGAGTCCGTGACGGCGATGGCCGACAAGCAGGCCGAGCTGCCCGACAAGCACACGCTCGGCGACTCGTGGGGACTCGGCTGGATCCGGTTCGACTGGGACGGCCACCGGCTGATCGGCCACGACGGGAACACGATCGGCCAGGCCGCGTTCCTCCGCGTCCTGCCTTCCCAGGGACTGGCGGTGTCGCTGCTGACGAACGGCGGCAACACGCACGACCTGTACGAGGAGTTGTACCGGGAGATCTTCCGGGACCTGGCCGGGGTCGCGATGCCTTTGCCGCTAGGCCCGTTGTCGGAGACGCCGGAGATCGACCTGCACCGGCACGTCGGGCGGTACGAGCGAGCGAGCACGCTGCAGGAGGTCTACGTGGAGGACGGCCAACTGATGGTTCGCATCACGCTGACCGGACCGCTGGCGGAGCTGATGCCTGAGCCGGCGCAGGAGTTCGCGATGAGGCCGGCGGACTCGAGCGGCGATCTGTTCGTCGTACGGCAGCCGGGTTCGTTGACCTGGTCGGCGATCACCTTCTACGCGCTGCCGACCGGTGAGAAGTACATGCACTTCGGAGTCCGCGCCACACCGAAGGTGGGCTGATGACACCCGACGGACCCGCGCCGACCACGGCGACCGGCGGCTTCGGCGTGGAGGCCGGCTTCAGCGCGGCGGCCGGCGGCTTCGGCGCGGCGGCGAGATCCTTGCGCTCTCCGGAGGCGTTGCCCTTGATGCTGGCGGATCTGGAGACCTTGGTGACGTGCGAGTCGCCGTCGTCGGATCTCGCGGCGGTGGCTCGCAGCGCCGACGTGGTCGCCCAGCTCGGGACCGAGCGGCTCGGCAGCAAACCGTCGTACGAGGTGGTGGACGGGCGGACGCACCTGCGCTGGAAGTTCGGCGACGGGCCGTCGCGGGTCCTCGTGCTCGGCCACCACGACACGGTCTGGCCGCTAGGTTCCTTGGCCACGCATCCGTTCGTCGTCGCCGACGGGGTGGTTCGTGGGCCGGGTTGCTTCGACATGAAGACCGGTCTGGTGATGGCCTTCCATGCCTTGTCCGCATTGCCGTCCCTGGACGGCGTCACCCTGCTGGTGACCGGAGACGAGGAACTGGGATCACCGTCTTCCCGCGCCTTGATCGAAGCGGAGGCGGCCGGTTGCGCCGCCGCGTTGGTGCTGGAGGCGTCCGCTGACGAAGGCGCGCTGAAGCTGGAACGCAAGGGAGTCTCCAACTACGAGATCCGCATCGTCGGCCGGGCCGCACACGCCGGCCTGGAGCCAGAGCTCGGTGTCAACGCGAGCATCGAAGCCGCCCACCAGATCCTCGCGATCGCCGCACTGGGCGACCCATCCCTGGGGACCACAGTCACTCCGACTGCGCTCACCTCCGGGACCACCCGCAACACGGTCCCGGCATCGGGAAGCTTCCTGGTCGACGTACGAGCTCGCACGGTGGCGGAGCAACTCCGCGTCGACGCAGCCCTGCACGCCCTGCAACCGGTCCTCCCCGAGGCAACGCTCGAGATCATCGGCGGTCCCAACCGTCCGCCGCTCGAGCGCAAGATGTCCGAGGCTCTGTACCAACGAGCCGGCGTACTGGCATCCACACTCGGCCTGCCTCCGCTCCGCGAAACATCCGTCGGTGGTGGCTCGGACGGCAACTTCACTGCCGGAGTCGGTACCCCGACCCTCGACGGCTTGGGCGCGGTCGGCGGCGGTGCCCATGCCGACGACGAACATGTCGTCGTCTCCGAAATCATCCCCCGTACTGCGTTGCTGACGGCACTGATCGCCGACCTGCTGGACAGGCCATGAGCACGCCAGTCACCCACGTCGGCACCTCAACAAGTGCGGCCGACCGAGCCTCCGAGGCCGCAGCGGCATCCGCCGGCGTCCAGGTGCGCATGCTCACCGAACTGTCCGAACTGGACGGCGTCTACCACCTCTACGACTCGATCTGGCGGCCCGACCCGAAGAACCCTCCGGTCACCACCGAGCTCCTCCGCGCCCTCACCAAGGCCGGCAACTACGTCTCCGGCGCGTACGACGGCGACGAACTGGTGGGAGCCTGCGTAGGTTTCTTCTCCGCCCCGGCGGAGGTCGCCATGCACAGCCACGTCGCCGGCGTCTCCACCGCAGCCCGCGGCCGCAACGTCGGCTTCGCCCTCAAGCTCCACCAACGAGCCTGGGCCCTGCAACGCGGCGTCACCGCGATCTCCTGGACCTTCGACCCCCTGATCCGGCGCAACGCCTACTTCAACCTGGTCAAACTCGCCGCCCACCCGGCGGAGTACCTGACCAACTTCTACGGCGGCATGCACGACAGCATCAACAACGGCGACGACTCCGACCGCCTCCTGGTCCGCTGGGACCTAGACACCCCCGCCGTCACCGCAGCCGCCACTACCCACCCCACCGGTCTGTCCATCCATTCCATGCCCGAAGCAACCATCGCCTTGGACCGCTCCCCAGACGGCTTCCCCGTGATCGGATGGCCCCGGTCGGACGGAACCACCGGTTCGGTCGGTCGGGTCGGATCGGTCGAGTCGTCCGGATCGGTTGGGTCGGTTGGGCCGGTCGGATCGGTTGGGCCGGTCGGATCGGTCGGGCCGGTTGGGCCGGTCGGATCAGCCGGGTCCGTCGGGTCCGTCGGGTCCGTCGGGTCCGTCGGGTCCGTCGGGTCCGTCGGGTCCGTCGGGTCCGTCGGGTCCGTCGGGTCCGTCGGGTCCGTCGGGTCCGTCGGGTCCGTCGGAGTCTCTCCGCTTCCCGATCGAGCCGGCCCGTCCGGCACACCGACGGACGTGCTGTCTTCCGGGTTCACCGGCGAAACGCTGCTCGTCGCCGTACCGGCCGACATCGAAAGCCTGCGCCAGACCGACCCAGCCGCCGCGAAAGCGTGGCGGGCGGCCCTCCGCGAGGTGCTCGGCGGGCTGCTGACCGACGGCGCGCGGGTGATCGGCTTCGACCGCACCGGCTGGTACGTACTCGAACTCCCCGCGAGAGGACTCATCTGATGAAGCTGACCGGAGTCGAGCTACGGCGGATCTCCCTGCCGTTGGTCTCCCCGTTCCGCACGTCGTTCGGCACCGAGACAACCCGCGACGCTCTCCTCGTCCGAGTCGTCACCACCGAAGCAGAAGGCTGGGGCGAGTGCGTCGCGATGGCCGGCCCGCTGTACTCGTCGGAGTATGTCGACGGCGCAGCCGACGTCCTCCGCCGCTTCTTCGTCCCCACCCTCGCCGCGGTCGACCAGCTCACCGCGGTCGGCGTAGCCCCAGCCCTCGCAAAGTTCCACGGCCACCGCATGGCCAAAGCCGCCTTGGAAACCGCCGTCCTGGACGCCGAACTCCGCGCCGAAGGGCGCCCCCTGTCCCGCGAACTAGGCGCCGTCCACGACCGAGTCCCCTGCGGCGTCTCCGTCGGCATCATGTCCTCGACCGACGAACTACTGGACGCCGTAGGCAACTACCTCGACGAGGGCTACCTCCGCATCAAGCTGAAAATCCAACCAGGCTGGGACATCGAGCCCGTAGCCGCCGTCCGCAACCGCTTCGGCGACGACGTCCTCCTCCAGGTCGACGCCAACACCGCGTACACCGTCTCCGACGCCCGACACCTGGCCCGTCTGGACCCGTACAACCTCCTCCTCATCGAGCAACCCCTCGACGAGGAAGACATCCTCGGCCACGCCGAGCTGGCCCGCCACCTCAAGACACCCATCTGCCTCGACGAGTCCATCACCTCAGCCCAATCCGCCGCAGCAGCCATCTCCCTTAAGGCCTGCTCGATTATCAACGTCAAACCAGGCCGAGTAGGCGGCTACCTCGAGTCCCGCCGAATCCACGACATCTGCCAGGCCAACGGCATCCCCGTCTGGTGCGGCGGCATGCTCGAAACCGGCCTAGGCCGAGCCGCCAACCTGGCCCTGGCAGCCCTCCCCGGCTTCACCCTCCCCGGCGACACGTCAGCCTCCTCCCGCTACTACCAAACCGACATCACCCCACCCTTCACCCTCAAGGATGGTCACCTCTCGGTCCCCACCACCCCCGGCATAGGCGTAGACCCCCTAGAACCAGAACTAGCCGCAGTAACCACCCACACCGAATGGCTAAAGCTCTAACCCCGCTAGCGGAGAGCTGGCGCCGGGGTGGCGCCAGGGTGAGTCCGCGGGGTGTGGGGCGGTCGGCTCGAGTGGCCGATCTCGCTCGATCACCCCCGTCGGGCCTGCCGAGCGGCACTTATCGACGTCAGTGCCCGCCGTTTAATCGACCCCACCCTGGTCAGGCGGTCCCCGGACCGCGTGGTGTCCCGGCCCGCCCACCCGATAGCCGATGCTGACGCTGGTGAGCGAGGAGGAGCTCGAGGCGCGGCGGGATCGGCGGGGCGCCCGGTGAGCCGGATCTTCTCCACCGCTCCAGCACCGACACGTCGCCATCCCGTCGCCATCCCGGCGGCGGCCCGGCGGTGGCCTCGGCGGTGGCCTCGGCGGCGGCCCGGCGGCGGCCCGGCGGCGGCCCGGCGGCGGCCCGGCGGCGGCCCGGCGGCGGCCCGGCGGCGGCCCGCACCATCCCGGCGCCATCCCGGCGGCCCGGCGGCCAGCCTGTCGTGGCCGTGACGATTGCTGGGCCGGCTCCAGGGCTGGGTCTGCAGGTCCGCGACGTTGGCGCACGCGGCGGCTGTGGCGGCGCGCGCCTCGACGGCGGAATCGACGCGACGGCGAGGTCGCCGCGACGCTCACGCGTGAGCGGGCAGATCTGCTGGAGAGGAGCGTGAGCCGCTCCCAGAGCTGACCGTCAGTCGGTTCCTGCTGGAGCTCGCTCGCCGAGCGGTCCAGACAGTATCCAACGCCATCCAGCTCGCTCCGTATCGCGCGCGACGAACCACAGCTGCCACCCGCGGTTGCTCCCCCGGACCCAGTTCGGAACGGCGTACCGCTGACCTCGTACGACGAAACGTCGCTGCCCGGCCAGGACGCGGACTGTGGTGTCGTGAGTTGAGGCGCGCGGGCTCTGAGGCCGCGCGCTCGACCCTCCAGCTCGCCTCGTATCGCGCGCGACGAACCACAGCTGCCACCCGCCTTGCTCTCCCGGACCCAATCCGGAAGGGCGTACTGCCGACCTCGTACGACGAAACGTCACTGCCCGGTCAGGACGCGGTCTGCGGTGTCTTGAATTGAGGCGCACGTGGCTCTGAGGCCGCGCGCTCGGATCGTCTGTGCTGGGCCTGCGAAAGGCGTTGGCAGGTCTGACTGGATGCGGGGGCGTCGTGCGGTGGTTGCAGGGCTCGGCTGATCGAAGCTACGGGTTGGTGAGCGTCGGGGACGGCAGTCGGGTTGACGCCGTACTGGCGGACCAGACGTCGGACTGTGATGGTCCTCTTCGGCGGGGTCGGCGGGGGCGACAGGTCGGCGGGGGCGGCGGAGTCGGCGCCGGACGGCGTGATCGTGGCCTTGCATGCCGGGGCGGCCGCTGGGGCGACGCCGTACTCGATCAACGTGCTGTTGGCGTTGAGCTCGGTGGCCAGGGTGGACGTTGAGCGGGGACTCGGGCTTCGGTTGGCTCCAAGCGCAGGGTCTGGCTGGGTCGAAGCGCGGGGCTCTGGCTGCGTCGACGGGTAGAGCTCTGGCTGGGCCGACGTAGGGCTCTGGCTGGTTGACGGGCAGGGCTCTGGCTGGTCGACGGGTACGGCTCTGGCTGGTCGACGGGTAGGGGTCTGGCTGATTGAGGAGTGGGTTCCGGGTGGCTTGGGTTGTGGGGATGGGGTGGTGAGCGCTGACTGGGCAGGCGTCGGTGGTTGTTCGGGGGGACGAAAGTGGGGGCTGAAACTGTTGGTGGGGACGAACTAGGGTGGGGAGTTGGGATCTAGGGTCAGGGAGGTGATGCGTTCCGTGACTAATCGGCCTCGGGCGAGTCTTGGGCGGGTGCTGGATGACTTGGGCGCCACGTTGCTTGAGCTGGTGGATGGGGATGCTGACCGGCCGGTGGAGATCGGTGGGGTGGTGATTCATGATCCCGTGGACGAGCCGGTGTTGCCTTCGAATGCGTTGGTGCTGGGGGTGGGGCTGCAGGAGCCCAGTTTGATCGCGTGGGCGTTGCGGGATCTGGGGCGGCAGCAGGCGGCTGGGTTGGTGGTGCGGGCTCCGGTGCCGCGGGACGTGAGTATTCGTGAGGCGGTTGCTGAGTCTGGGGTGGCGTTGCTGGGGCTTACTCGCGGCGCGTCTTGGGATCAGCTGGCGGTGTTGTTGCGGTCGTTGTTGGCTGAGGGGGATGTGGGGGTTGCCGAGCCGGAGACTCTGGGTGGGATGCCGTCTGGGGACTTGTTTGCGTTGGCCAATGCGACGGCGGCGTTGCTTGATGCTCCGGTGACGATCGAGGATCGGAACTCCCGGGTGCTCGCGTTCTCCGGGCGGCAGGACGAAGCCGATACCGCGCGGGTGGAGACGGTGCTCGGGCGGCAGGTGCCTCAGCGGTACTCGCGGTTGCTGGCGGAGCTCGGGATCTTTCGGGAGCTTCATCGGACTGATCGGCCGGTGCACGTGCCGCCGTTACCGATCACTGCGACGGAGTTCACGATTCCGCGGATTGCTGTCGCGGTTCGGGCCGGCGACGAGATTCTCGGGTCAATCTGGGCGGCTGTTCGCGATCCGCTCACTGACGAGCGCACTCAGGCGTTGTGCGACGCGGCCAAGCTGGTGGCGCTTCACATGCTGCGGATTCGGGCCGGCGCGGATGTCGAGCGTCGACTTCGCGCTGATCTGGTCAGTACAGCGCTGGAAGGTGGCGCGGGGGCGCGGGATGCTCTCGATCGGTTGGGGCTCGCTGACCAGCCGGTCGTGGTGCTGGCGCTGGCTGTGCGAGTACGGCGTACGGCTGAAGATCGAGGTGGCCGTGAACGGCACGCGCCTGTTGCGAACGGCTCTGGGGTCGGGGCGCAGGACTCACTGGTGGGTGAGGCGGGGTTGGCGACTGAGCGGCAGCGGTTGGCGGATGCGTTTGCGATGCATTTGGGGGCTGTGCATCCGCGGTCTGCGGCTGCGTTGGTGGGGGATGTCGCGTACGGGTTGTTGCCGGTTCGGGCTGATCGGGAGGACGGGGAGGAACGGGCGGTTCGGATCGCCAAGGACTTCCTGGAGCGGATCGGGGATCGGGTGACGGCGACCGTGGGGGTTGGGCCGGTCGTCCGGGAGACGGCTCGGCTTCCGCATGCTCGGGCGGGGGCTGATCGGGCGCTTCGAGTACTGCGGACCGGGTCTCAGCGGGTTGCTCGGTTGGCGGATGTTCACGTGGAGACGTTGCTGCTCGAGCTGCGGGACCTCATTGAGGCCCGGGGGGATCAGCCAACGGGACCGATTGCTCGGTTGGTTGCGTACGACCGGGACCACAACACCAACCTGGTGGAGACGCTGCGGGCCTGGCTGGATGCCTTTGGGGATGTCATTACTGCAGCTGCCGCGGTGTACGTGCACCCCAACACCTTTCGGTATCGGCTGCGGCGCCTCGCCGAGGTTGCCGACTTGGACTTGGCCGACCCCGATACCCGGTTCGCGGCGATGCTTCAGCTGAGGGTCGTCACCCCTCCCCGCTCCAACCGGACGTAGTCAGTTGCCGGCAGAGATCCGGGTGAGCCAAGGGTGGGCCGGGTGCAGGTGGTCGATCATGTCGGCCAGCCAGCTCCGTCGGGAGACTGGAAGCAGGGGCAGGGTTGCGGCCAGGTCCTCTTCATCCTTGGGGCGGTTGAGACGCGCCTTGTAGGCGAGGGCCATCTCGGGGGTGATGTACCGCAGACCATCGGGCGCGATCCACGTGATCTCGTCCAGGGCGAAGTCGAGGGACGGGTCGCGGCGGAAGATCCACCGGCCGTCGCGGTCCGGGTTCACGACCAGGTCGTACTCCCACGGGGCGAGAGCGTGCCGGCGGAGCCAGATCTGGTCCGCGTCCTCGGGTTGCTCGGGCCGCTGGTCGGTGAGCGGGCTGAGGCGGCCGCCTTCGTTCGACCAGAGGTGCCAATCTCTTTTGAGGTGCTGGCGGAGCAGCTCAACGTCCTTGTGCCAAAGGGATACGTCGACGTCCTCGTGGGGACGGCGTACGCCGGTGAATGCTTCGATCGCCCAGCCGCCGGCGATCCACCAGTCGGAGGGGTAGCCGTCGAGGAGTTGGGCGGCGTCCTGGGGAGAAGAGACGTGCCACGGACCGTAGAGCTGCTGGAACGCGAGCTCCTCGGGGTCGAGGCCGTCGGGGTACGAAGCGCTTTGCTGCATGCGCTGATCCTGGCACCTGAGAGGTTTGCGAGGATTCGGCATGACTCTCACCAATCCTTGGCTGGCTGGGGCTGCTCCGACCAAGCGACTCGAGTACGACGTGTTGTCAGAGCGGATCTTGAATCTGCTGAGTAGCCAGAACATGTGTGTGCTGGCGACCAGCGGCGAGGACGGGCCGCTGGCTACGCCGGTGCGGTATTACCACCTGGACTTCACGCTCCTGTTCACCGCGGCGGCTCGGTCGCCGAAGATGCGGAACCTGGCGATGGATCCTCGGGTCTCGGTGGGGATCTTTGCGCCGTTGGTGGGGCAAGCGAGTAGCCGGGGTGCCCAGGTGTTCGGGCGGGCTGAGGTGTTGATGCCTGGGGATGCCGAGTTCGCTCGATACTGGGAGGCGTATCGGTGGCAGTCGGATCATGTGGAGCGGGGGCGATCGCTGGAGGAGCCGCCGGCGGGGCCGTTGGTGGTGGTTGCGGCGGAGAAGATCGTTTACACCGAGCACTGGTTGCGAAGGAGCGGTTATGCGCCTCGGCAGGTGTGGAGGGCGCGGTCGGTGCTGGGCCGGGGCTGAACGAGCCGGTCTGAACGAGCGAAACGGTCTGGCCGCGCGAAAGGGTCTGGGGCGCGCAAGAGGGTGTGGACGTGCGAAAAGGGTGTGGACGTGCGAAAGCGGCCGGCCCGGTGGGCCGACCGCTGGGTGGTGAACGAGTGCTGGGGGGAAATGTTAAGGGCCACCCCGATTGGGGTGGCCCTTAACAGTGTGAATGTCCGGCGACGTCCTACTCTCCCACGACCTCCCGGTCGCAGTACCATCGGCGCTGAAGGGCTTAACTTCCAGGTT
>JAEBEC010000009.1:0-322801 GCA_049998015.1 Kribbella sp. cmx-5-2 | reverse complement strand
CCCGTTCGCCGCTCGTGTACCCCCGAAGGGGCCTTACCGCTCGACTTGCATGTGTTAAGCACGCCGCCAGCGTTCGTCCTGAGCCAGGATCAAACTCTCCGTTGAAATCTATATATCCACCACAACCGAAGGCCATGGAGAACAGACAAACGAAAAACGATCCAATGCAATCAGAAACAAATCAAACTGACTTGAATCCAGAAAAATTACAAAGGAATCCAATCACAAACCAACGAGACAAGCCCGCTGACCGTGAATGGGGGTTAATGCTAAATTTCGGCATTGACTTTCGGCACGCTGTTGAGTTCTCAAGAATCGGGCGCACACCGCGTCCGTGACCTTTCGGCCAGGACTCCGGGGCAACCTGCGTAACTTTACTGTCCCGTCCAGGCCCGGTCAAATCGGCCCTTTCCAGTCCAGCATCCCCGCGTGACCCAGCAGCCCAAACCCGCGCGAGGCGCGTTTCGGCTTCAAGAACCTTCAGGGATTTGGCTGAAGCGACCGGCCGCTTTCGCGTCCCGCACTCGCTCCAACAAGAAGAACATTACTGACATTCAGGGTGAAGATGCAAATCGAGGGTTGGGGCCCGCCGGCAGCGGGTACCGACGGGCCCCGGCCAGCTCAGGACTTGCGCTTGGTGACTTCTTCGGTGGCCGTCGGCAGGACCTTGTGGAGGTCCCCCACGACACCGAAGTCGACCAGCTCGAAGATCGGAGCTTCCTCGTCCTTGTTGATGGCGACGATGGTCTTCGAGGTCTGCATGCCGGCCCGGTGCTGGATAGCTCCGGAGATGCCTGCGGCCACGTACAGCTGGGGAGAGACGGTCTTACCCGTCTGGCCCACCTGGTAGGCGTGCGGGTACCACCCGGAGTCCACAGCGGCCCTGGAAGCGCCTACAGCTGCGCCCAGGGAGTCCGCGAAGGCTTCGACGGGACCGAAGTCACCACCGGTCCCCCGGCCACCGGAGACGATGATCGCCGCCTCCGTGAGCTCGGGACGGCCGGTGGCCTCACGCGGCTTGGAGTCGGTGATGCGGGCCGTCTTCGCGGCGTCGGAGATCGACACGTCGAATTCCTCCACCTCCGGCGACGTCTCGGTTGCCTCAGGAGTGGCCGCGTTCGGCTTGACCGTGATGATCGGCGTGCCGTGGGTGACCTTGGCCTGGACCGTGTAGTTGCCGGCGAACACCGACTGCGTGGTGACCGGGCCCTCCTGCACATCCACCGCGTCGGTGATCAGCCCGGACTCCAGCTTGACCGCGAGACGGGCGGCGATCTCCTTGCCCTCGGCACTGGACGAGATCAGGATCGCGGCCGGCTCGAGCTTGGCCGCGACCTGCTGCAGCGCCTCGGCCTTCGGAGCGACCAGGTACTGCGAGAGCTCCGGGTTGGTCAGCGCGATCACCTTGGTGGCGCCGTACTGGCCGAGTGCCGGCAGGGCGTCCTGGACTCCCTCGCCGATGTAGACCGCGACCGGCTCGCCGAGACGACGGGCGATCGTGAGGAGCTCCGCGGTGGTCTTGCGGACCGTGCCGCCGGTGTGGTCGACGAGAACGAGAACGTTCGACATATTCGGGTCGCTCCTCAGAGGAACTTGTTGGTGGACAGGAACTCGACGAGCTGGGCAGCGCCGCTGCCGTCCTCGTCGGCGACGATCGTGCCAGCGGTGCGCGCCGGGCGGGCGGTCACCTCGGTGACCTCGGTCCAGGCCCCGGCCTGGCCCACCTGCTCGCCGGTCAGCTCCAGGTCGGCCAGCGACCAGGTCTCGACCGGCTTCTTCTTCGCGGCCATGATCCCCTTGAACGACGGGTACCGCGGCTCGTTGGCCTGGTCGCTCACGCTCAGCACCAGCGGCAGCGTGCCCTCGACGGTGTCACTGGCGGTGTCACCGTCACGGCGGATCTTCACCGTGGTGCCGTCGACGGTCACCTCCGAGCCCAGGGTGACGGCCGGCAGGCCGAGCCGCTCGGCCACCATCGCCGGGACGACACCCATGCCACCGTCGGTCGAACCCATCCCGAACACGACCAGGTCGGCCTCGAGCTTGCCCAGCGCCTTGGCCAGGATCAGCGAGGTCGCTACGGCGTCGGAGCCGTGGATCGCGTCGTCGATGACGTGGACGCCGGCGTCGGCGCCCATCTGCAGGCCCTTCTTCACAGCGTCGGCGGCCTGCTCGGGACCGACGGTGAGCACGGTCACCTCGGCGTCGCCGTTCTCCTTGACAGTGAGCGCGGTCTCGACGGCGTACTCGTCCAGTTCGGACAGCAGTCCGTCGACACCGGCGCGGTCCACCGTGTTGTCCTCGGAGCGGAAGCGGCGATCCGCCGTGGCATCCGGCACGAACTTCGCGCAGACGACGATCTTCATAGCGTGTGGGACCCCTTCTGGTTAACGGTCTCTCCCAGCCTGCCACGGATGTTACTCACGAGAAACATATGACGTGTGCGAGTCCCATCACAGTTACGCTGACCGGGTGACCGAGACGTTACCTCTTACCGGCGAGCGGACCGCCCCGGGGATCTGGCACGAGAACTACTGGTTCGCGCGCCACGAGGCCGCCTACCGCTGGATCGTGGACAGTGCGGGACCGGACGGCCGGGTGCTCGACGCCGGATGCGGCGAGGGGTACGGCGCGGAGCTGCTGCGCACCGGTGGCGCACGGCAGGTGTTCGGTCTCGACTACGAAGGTACGACGCTTCGCCATGCCGCGAAGGCTTATCCACAGCTCAATCTGGTACAGGGCAATCTCGTGCAGACCGGGTTCGCCGACGACAGCTTCGACCTGGTCACCAGTCTGCAGACGATCGAGCACCTCTGGGAGCAGCCGCGCTTCGTCGCCGAGTGCGCGCGGATCCTCAAGCCCGACGCCGAGCTGATCCTGACGACGCCGAACCAGCTGACCTTCCCGCCGGGCAACTGGTACCACACCAAGGAGCTGACGGCGGCGGAGTTGGTCGACCTCGTGGAGGCCGAGCTCGAGGTCACGCAGGTGCTCGGACTTCACCACGGCCCGCGGCTGCGGGAGTGGGAGGCGCGGCACGGGGACTGCGTGGAGCGGCAGCTGGCGGTCGAGCACGCGAAGTGGGCCGAGGATCTGGTGACGCTGGTGACCGGGACGCGTCAGGAGGACTTCGAGCTGCGCCCCGACGGACTCGACGAGTGCCTGGACCTGGTGGTCGTCGCGCGGAGACGGGTCGAGCACGCTCAGTGACCAAAGGTCACGATCTGGCCCAGCGGCCTGCTTTACCGTTGGCCGGTGGTGCACACGAGCGGCTGGCGTTCCTGCCGTTGCCGTAGAACACACCAAGCACCTTTCGAGTACCGGTCACCTGTCGGGCGTCGGTACTCGGAAGGTGCTGGCGTGCGTCGGTCCTTGGAAGGTGCTGGTGTGGGTCCGTACCTGGAAGGTGCAGGTGGGGTCTGCTCAGGGGCGGACGAAGCGTTCGATGATCTTGCCGACGATCAGGTAGACCAGCGCCGCGATCCCCCAGTTCACCAGCAGGGTGTTCTTCGCGGTCTCCAGCCGGAACAGGTCCTTGAACGGGCCCACCAGGTCGTGCCCGCGTTCCAGCACCCAGCGCACGATCTCGTTGCTCTGGTTGGCCTGGTCGAGCGCGGTGAACAACGCCCCCAGCGCCAGTACGGCGGCCGCCAGTACGGCGATCAGCCACACGAGCGAGGCCACCAGGTTCCGGATCCGTTTGACCCCGGACCCGACCGTCGACATCGCGGCCCGGCCCTTCCCGGAGCCCGAGGAAGCCGGCTTGTCCCGGGCGGCCTTCGCGGCAGCCAACGGGTTCTCCCCCGGCTTGTTGCCCGAGGCACCCGTCGCGGCCGGCTGCCGGGTGACCGGCTTGGTCACCGCGGTGTCCCCGTCCTGCGCACCCGAAGCGGAAGCCGACGCCGAAGCAGCCGCCGCCTCGCGGGCCTTCTGCGCGGCGACGATCTCCGCCGCGGTCTGCGGTTTGGTCTTCGTGGCCGTCACACCCCGACTCGAGTCCGCCGCCGCACCGGCGTCGTCCGCCGGCTTCGCAGCCTGGTCGGACTCGGTGGCCTTCGCCGCCTTGTCGTCCTGTGTACTCACGTCGTCCATCTCCTCAGCCGGGGTCGGTTCCTCGTCCGCCACCTGCGGCGTCTTCCTGCGCCGGTTGCCCGGGACCGGGCGCGGCGACAACCGTCGCCGTACGCCCAGTGGGCGCTGCTCCACACTGTCCAACGTAGCGACAGCCGGACCTTCCGTCACGATCGGCACCGGATCGACCGCCCGGTACCGTGCCTGCGTGATCGAGCCGTCGGCCGCCGCCTGGTCGAGCGACGTACCGCTGCCGGCCGTGTCCTCGACGGCCGGTCCGGCGGAGTCCAGGGCGGACAGGCGTGCGGCGCCTGTCTGGTCAACCACGCGGGGACTCCTCTCCGACGACTTCCGGGACATACTGCCCGACTGGTGAGTAACTTGAGAACCCCTCGGCGCCCGACGGCGCGTCACCAGTCGTAGAAGTACGGTTACCCACCGGGGTGCTGTCCACACCACCCGCCACGCCGCGCCGTGGCCGGATCTCCGCACCACTGGTCACTTCAGCCCCACCCGTGGGGTCCAGACCGGCCCGCAGCCGGGCCGCGGTCTGCTCGTTCTCGCGCGCCAGACCGGCCAGGTACTCGCGCCGTTCGGCGCCGTCGGCGTACCGACTGACCCGATCCCGTACGACGACCGCCGGGATCCCCACCGCGACGGCGTACGCCGGAATGTTGCCGCGGGCAACACTGTTGGCGCCGATCACCGCGCCGCGGCCGATGTCGGTGCCGCGCGTGACGGTCACCTTGGTGGCCAGCCAGCAGTCCGGTCCGATCCGGACCGGGGATTTCACCAGGCCCTGGTCCTTGATCGGCAGGTCGAGATCGTCGGTCTTGTGGTCGAAGTCGCAGATGTACGTCCAGTCCGCGATCAGCGTGGACGCGCCGATCTCGACGTCCAGGTAGCAGTTCACGGTGACGTCGCGGGCGAAGACCACCTTGTCGCCGATCCGCAGCGTGCCCTCGTGCGCGCGCAGGCGGGTCTCGTCGCCCAGGTGCACCCACTTGCCGAGCACGATCCGGCCGTGCCCGGGGCGGGCGACGATCTCCAGCTTCTTGCCGAGGAAGACGAATCCCTCGGTGATCACCTGCGGATGCCGCAGCTTGAACCACGCGAACCGCCAGTAGCGCTTCAGGTAGTACGGCGTCCACGCCCGGTGGCGCACCACCCAGCGCATGTTCTCCAGCGACAGCAACCGCATCGGACCAGTATCTACGCTCAGCCTACTTATTCGGCGACGCCCGTGATCGAAACATTGTAGTAGAGCTCGTCCGGAACGACCTGAGCCAGCACCTTGTCGACCTTCGACAGCTGCAGCCACGACCGGTACGCGAACATCCGCCACCCGAACCCGAGCTTCTGCTCCGGTACGGCGGCCTCGAACGTCCGGATCGGCCAGCCGACCCACGCCGCCAGCAGCTCCTCGGTCACCGTCTTCACCTCGAGCGCACCCGCCCGCGTGGCCGTCCGCGCCAGCGTGTCGGGGTCGAACGTGTGCAGGTCGACCACGGCCTCCAGCGCCGCCGCGCGGGACGACTCGTCCAGTTCGGCCTGCGGCCGGCGCCAGTCCCCCAGCGCCGGGATCTTCGTCAGGTTCGTCGTCGCCCACCAGGTGAACCGCGACAGCCGCCGCGCCACGAAGTCGCCGTACCGGGTCGGCTCGCCGCAGATGACGAACCGGCCGCCGGGCTTGAGCACGCGCAGCATCTCGCGGAACGCCAGCTCGACGTCGGGGATGTGGTGGATCACCGCGTGGCCGATCACCAGGTCGAACGTGTTGTCGTCGTACGGCAGCTTCTCGGCGTCGGCGACCTTGCCCTCGACGGCGAAGCCGAGCGTGGCCGCGTTCTTCTGCGCGGCCTCGACCATGCCCGGGGACAGGTCGGTCACGTGCGCCTCGGACAGGACGCCGGCCAGCTTCAGGTTGAGCGTGAAGAAGCCGGTCCCGGCGCCGATCTCGAGCGACTTGCCGTACGGCCAGCCGTCGTCGCCGGCGATCGCGGTGAACCGGTCGCGGGCGTAGGTGACGCAGCGCTCGTCGTACGAGATCGACCACTTCTCGTCGTACGTCGAGGCTTCCCAGTCGTGGTAGAGCACCTGGGCCAGCTTGTTGTCGTTCCAGGCCGCCTCGACCTCTTCGGCGGTGGCGGCGGGCTTCTCAGCAGACGTGGTCAATTCAGTTTCCCTTGAACTCGGCCTTGCCCGGGCCGTTCTCGACGAAGGACTTCATCCCGATCGCGCGGTCCTCGGTGGCGAACAGACCGGCGAACTGCTGCCGCTCGATCTCCAGCCCGGTGTGCAGATCGACGCCGAGCCCGGCGTCGATCGACTCCTTCGCGGCGCGCAGCGCCAGCGCGGCGGCCTTGGAGAACTGCGAGGCCCAGGCCACAGCGGCCGTGTAGACGTCGGCCGCCGGAACGACCTTGTCCACGAGCCCGATCCGCAGCGACTCCTCGGCGTCGACGAAGCGACCGGTGTAGATCAGGTCCTTGGCCTTCGACGGGCCGATCAGCCGCGACAGCCGCTGGGTGCCGCCGGCGCCCGGGATGATGCCGAGCAGGATCTCCGGCTGGCCGAGCTTGGCGTCGTCGGCCGCGATCCGGTAGTCGGCACAGAGCGCGAGTTCGCAGCCGCCACCGAGCGCGTACCCGGTGATCGCGGCGACGGTCGGCTTCGGGATCGACGCGACCGCGGTCAGCGACGCCTGCAGCGGGCCGGAGCGGCGGACCATGTCGGCGTACGACATGTCCGCCATCTCCTTGATGTCCGCGCCGGCCGCGAAGACCCGCTCGCCGCCGTAGACCACCACGGCACGCACCTCGTCGTCAGCGGCCGCCTCGAGAGCGGCGGCGCGGATCTCGTCCTGGACCTGGACGTTCAGCGCGTTCATCTTCGGCCGGTCCAGCCGGATCGTGCCGACCCCGTCGGCCACCGTCAGGTTGACGAACTCGCCCATCGCCTCGCTCCTCCAGTCGTGGTACTACCCGCGGGTCACATCCACGGCACCGTACCGGACGGTGATTTCGATCGGCCGCACCGGGCACCGGGTGGTCATGAGCGACGACAAGTCCATCACCGTGACCCGTACGATCAACGCCTCGACGAAGGACCTGTTCGGCCTCCTCAGCAACCCCGAGCGGCACGCCGAGCTGGACGGTTCCGGTTTCGTCGTCAGTGACGAGAAGTCGGACCGGATCACCGCCAGCGGCCAGGTCTTCCGGATGAACATGACCGGTGACCACATGGGCGGCGACTACCAGACCGACAACACCGTGGTCGGCTACGACCCGAACCACCTGCTCGCCTGGCAGACCGCGCCCGCGGGCACCGAGCCGCCCGGGTGGCAGTGGGTCTGGGAGCTCAAGGCTCTCGACGCCGGCGACACCCAGGTCACGCTCACCTACGACTGGTCGAAGGTGACCGATCGCGAGATCCTGCAGAAGGTGACCTTCCCCCTGGTCGCGCAGGAGCAACTCGAGGCCTCCCTCGGCAACCTCGCTTCGGCAGTGGTGAAGAACTGAGCTGAGCGGGGTGGGAGCAGTGCTCCCACCCCGCGTCCACCTCCGCCCCGAGGTGGTCAGAGGTCGACGGGCTGGCCTGCTGCGACCGAGCGGCGGGCCGCGTCGACGATTCGGAGGGTGCGGAGACCGACCGCACCGTCCGGCTGCGGTACGACGGCCGGCTGCTGCCCGGCGACAGCCGGACCGGAGGCCCTGACCGCGGAGAGGAACTCTCCGACCATCGCGGCGTCCAGATTGCCCCCGATACCCAGGTAGACCTCACCGGACGCGTCGGTACCGCCGACGTGCTCCTGGAACGGCGCGATCTCCACGGAGCCGTTCGTACCGGTCACCTGCAGCGTCACCCCACCCCAGGTCGGCCCGTTGTCCGGCATGCTCCAGGAGCAGTCGATGGTGGCCAGCAGCCCGTTGGCGTAGGTGATGGTGACCAGACCGCCGGTCTCGACGGCTACGTCCTTGTCCTGGTGCAGCACGTGGTTGGCAGCCGCGTGCACGCGAGCCGCCTCGACCCCACCGGTCAGACCGTCGATCAGGTCGGCGCAGTGGACGGTGTGGTCGACCAGCGCTCCCCCACCGGCCAGCTTCGCGTCGGTGAACCACTGCCGCTGGTCGTACGGGATCTTCCCGTTGTTGGTCCCCAGCACCGCGAACACGTCGCCGAGCCGACCCGCCTCGACCGACGCCTTCAGCCGCCCGTACGACGGCGCGAAGCGCACCGGGTAGGCAACCATCAGGATCGTCCCGGCCGCCGCGCACGCGGCGAGCATGGCCTCGCCGTCGGCGACCTCGGTGGCCAGCGGCTTCTCGCAGAGCACATGCGCGCCTGCTGCGGCGGCGCGCTCGACCAGCGGCCGGTGCAGCGCGTTCTCACTCGTCACCACGACCGCGTCGGGGCCCCAGGCGAACAGCTCGTCGTACGAGTCGACGTACGCGATGCCGTGGTCGGCCGCGAAGGCCGCACCGCGCAGGCCGGCGTCCGGAGCGGCAGCGCCGTCCGGGTCGGACGACAGGACCTCGACGTCCGGCAGGTCCGCCAACAACGAGCAGTACGACGAGGCGTGCGTGTGCGCGAACGAGGCGATCGCAACCTTGAGGCTCATCGGGCCACTCCTGCCGGGTCGAAGCTCACCATGTCGATCGTGCGCCCGGTCTCCATCGAGGCCCGGGCCGCTTCGGCCAGGTAGACCGCGGCAGCGCCGTCGGCCGCGGTGACCCGCGGCTCGTCCCCGCCGCGCAGCGCGAGGGCGAACTCCCGCAGCTGGGTCAGATACGGGCTCTCGCCGAGTGTGTTCGCCGGGATCAGCAGGTCGCCGGCCGAGCCGCCGTCCTGCAGCTCCTCGGCGTACCCGGTGTCGTCGGCCGACGAGAAGTGCAGCTGGCCGCTCGCGCCCGCGATCGCGAAGGTGGTCTTGAACGGCGTACCGGGGGCTCCCCAGGTCGCGCGGAGGTGGCTGATCGCGCCACCGGCGTGGGTCAGCGTCACATGCGCCGCGACGTTGACCGGGGAGATCCCGTCCACCGACGGCGGGCTCTGTACGGCGTACACGCTCTCGACCTCGCCGCACAGCCAGCGGGCCTGGTCGAGGTCGTGCACCATCAGGTCCATGATCACGCCGCCGGAGCGGGCGACGTCGCGGTACCAGCCCTTGCCGGCCGGCGAGCTGGCCTGCCGCGAGAACCGCGCGACCGCGACCTGACCGATCCGGCCCGCGTGCACCGCGTCGTACGCGGCCTTGTACGCCGGGAAGAAGCGCACCACGTGCGCCGGGTAGAGCTTCACCCCGGCGGCGGCCGCGGCCGTGGACAGCTCGTGCGACGCCGCGGCGGTCAGCGTCAGCGGCTTCTCGCAGATGACGTCGCGGCCGGCCTTGATCGCGGCCAGCGTGACGTCGTGATGGGTCGCCGAGGGGGTGACGATGTCGACGAACTCGACGGCGGCCAGCAACTCGTCGAGCGAGCCCGCGACCTCGAGCCCGTACTGCGCCGCCAGCTCGTCGGCGCCGTCGACCGAGTGGACCAGGACACGCGCGCCGAGTGCCTTCCAGGCCTCGACGTGGACGTGGGCGATGTTGCCCGCGCCCACCAGTCCGACCGTCAGGCCGGTGAGATCTGTCATGTGAGGGAAATCCTTACTTGAGACCGGAGAACGCGATGCCTTCGACGACGCGACGCTGCAGGACGACGAAGAGGATCAGAACAGGGGCCATCGCCATCAGCGCGGCCGCCATCAGCACGCCGGGCGAGATCGTGCCCTGGTAACCGGCCAGCGTGGCCAGGCCGACCGACAGCGGCATCTTCTCAGGGCTGGACGCGATCACCAGCGGCCAGAGCAGATCGGCCCACGAGGCGAGCACGGTGATGATCGCCAGCGAGATCAGCCCGGGCCGGGCCACCGGCAGGACGACCTTCCAGAACGTCTGCCACGGGTTGCAGCCGTCGAGGCGGGCCGCCTCCTCCAGCTCGGCCGGGATGGTCCGGAAGAACTGCATCATCAGGAACGTGCCGAACGCGCTGAAGATGCCGGGGGCAATGATCCCCTGGATCGAGTCGAGCCAGCCCAGCGACTGGATGATCTGGTACTGCGGGATCAGGTACACCTGGCTGGGCACCATCAGGATGGACAGGATCAGCGCCAGCATCAGCCCCTTGAACCGGAACGACATCCGGGCGAAGGCGTAGCCGGCCATCGAGCAGAGCACCAGCTGACCGATCGTCCGGCCGGCGGTGACCGCGACCGACACCCAGAACTGGTCCAGGAACGGCAGCCGCTGGAACACCTCGGAGAAGTTGCTCCACTCCAGCTTCGACGGGAACACGTCCGGCGGGACCGACTGGATCTCGGCCTGGCTGGAGAACGCCATCTTCAGCTGCCACAGGAACGGGAACATCATCACCAGGCTGCCGAGGATCAGTACGACGTGCGCGACCCGGTTGCTGCCCAGTCGCTGGGAGCTGCGGTTAGTCATAACTCACCCACCTGCGCTGGAAGCGGAACTGGAACAGCGTCAGCAGCCCGACCACGGCCAGGATCAGTACGGCGACGGCCGCGGCGTACCCGCGGTCGTTGCCGACGAAGGCCGCGTCGTAGAACAGGAAGACCAGGGACTGCGTCTTCGGCATCACCGGGTTGGTCGGCCCGAGCAGCGCGAACAGCTGGTCGAACAGCTGGAACCCGGCGATCGTGGTGACGACCGACAGGAAGAAGATCGACGGCGTCAGCAGCGGCACGGTGATCGCGCGGAACTGCTGCACCCGCGAGGCGCCGTCCAGCGACGCCGCCTCGTACAGCTCACCCGGGATGCCCTTCAGCCCGGCCGAGAGCACGATCATGTTGAAGCCGATCGACATCCACAGGCCGAGCAGCGCGACCGCGATCAGCGCGAACCACGGCTGCGTGATCCACGACGGGCCGTCGATGCCGATCACCTTCAGCGCCTGGTTCAGCACGCCGTACTCGCCGTTGTAGATGATCCGCCAGACCAGTGAGATCGCGGTCGGCAGCGCGACGTACGGCAGGAAGAACAGCGTCCGGTAGACCATCGCGCCGCGCAGGCCGGGCCGGTTGAGCAGGCTGGCGAACAGCACCGCCAGCGGGATGCCGAGCAGCACGATCGCCGTGTAGACGACCGTGTTGACGACGGCCCGGTAGACCTCGGTGTCGGCGACGAGCGTGCTGTAGTTCGCACCGCCGACCCAGGTGCTGCCGCCGAAGGGGCCCGTCTCGGTGAAGCTGTCGTACAGGGTCTTCAGCAACGGCCAGAGGTAGAAGACCCCGACACCGAGAAAGGTCGGCAGGACGAACAGCCAGGGCCACCCGCCGTCGGCCCGCCGGGCCTTCACTTCTCCTTGCCCAGCGCCTCGTCCATCTTGGCCGCGACCTCCGGTCCGACCTCGGACATCGGCTTGGCCCCGCCGAACGCGGGCGCGATCTGGTCGGTCTCGAGCTTGTTCCACACCGAGGTGTCCTTGCTCACCGGGTACGGCTCGGAGTACTGCGCGGCCGCGTCGATGAACGTCTTCAGCGCGTACGGCGCGGAGCTCACGAAGTCGCCCTGTGTCCCGTTGAACGCCGGGTTGGCGGCGCCGGCCTTGGCCTGGATCAGCGCGGCGTCCTTGCCGCCCAGGAAGGCCAGGAACGCGGCGGCGGCCTGCGGGTTCTTGGTCTTGGCGCTCATCACGTTGGCCAGCCCGTGGATCGGCGTCTTGCGCTCACCGTTCGGGGCCTTCGGCAACGGCAGGATGGCCAGGTCGTTCTTCACCGGCGACTTGAGCGCCATCGAGACCAGCCAGTTGCCGTTCCACATCATCGCGGCCTTGCCGCTGAAGAAGCGCTCGCGGCCCGGCGTCTCGGCGTTCTGGGCGGCGGTCGGCGTGTAGCCGGCCTTGACCATGTCGGACCAGAACTGCAGGCCCTCGATCGACTTCGGGTCGCCGTACCCGGACTTGCCGTCCTTGATGACGTACCCGCCGTTGCTCATGATCGCCGGGTAGTAGTTGCCCTGGTTGCCCAGTTCGTCACCGCTGGCCCAGATGCCCTTCGGGCCGAGCGCGGCCTTCAGCTTCGCGGCGGCGGCCTTGTAGTCGTCCCAGGTCCAGTCCGCGGTCGGCTCGGCGACCTTGGCCTCGGCGAAGAGCTTCTTGTTGTACCAGAACGCGATCGTGTCGAAGTCCTTCGGGACGCCGTACTGCTTGCCGTCCCAGGAGTAGAGGTCGTCGAGCGCCTTCGGGTAGTTGGCCGGGTCGACCTGCTTGCCCTCGATCAGGCCGTCCAGCGGGGCCAGCTGCTTGTTCGAGGCGAACAGCTGCAGGTTCGGGCCGTTCATCCAGAACACGTCGGGCAGGTTGTCCGACGAGCCCTGCGTCTTCAGCTTGGTGAAGTACTGGTCGAAGGTGGCCAGCGAGATCGACACCTTGACGTTCGGGTACTTGGCGTTGAACGCCTTGACCAGCTCCTGCATCGCGGGCTGCTGGTTCACGTCCCAGATCGCGTAGGTGAGGTCACCCTTCACCTGGGCGGGATCGTCGGGGACCTTGGCGTCACCGGCGGGGGTGTCCGAACCCCCGCAGGCGGTGAGGGCGGTGGCGGCCAGAACAACACCGGCCAGCAGAGCAGTGATTCGCATATTGTTCTCCTCGGCTCCAGGCTCGAGCGGTAAAATTTTACCAATAGTGCGCGCGTCTGTTCACAACAGCCTTTCATGAACACTACCAAGATCGCTAGGGACAACTCCTGCCCGTTGTGCGGTGGTTTGACACGTCATGGGCAGAATGTGCCGGTGACCGAAGCCACCGCCGCCCCGAACGAGCTCGGCCCTGCCCTCGACCCGGACGTCCGGCTCGGCGCGCAGGTGCACGCCGACGGCACCACCTTCACGCTCTGGGCCCCGGCCGCCGAGCGGGTGGAACTCGCGCTGCTCGGCCCGGACGGTTCCCAGCGCAACCTCGACCTGACCCACACCGGCGAGTACTGGACCGGTTTCGTCGGCGGTGTCGGCCACGGCCAGCGCTACGGCTACCGGGTGCACGGGCCGTTCGACCCGTCGCACGGCCTGCGGTTCCACCCGGCCAAGCTGCTGCTGGACCCGTACGCCCGGGCGGTCGACGGTTCGCTCGACTTCGCCAGCCCGCTGATCTACGACTCCTCCGACGGCGACTCGGCCGGGCACGTCCCGGTCGGCGTGGTGGTCGCGGACGGCGAACCGCCGCCGCCGATCAGCCGCCCGGTCCCGTGGAGCGAGACCGTCATCTACGAGCTGCACACCAAGGGCTTCACCAAGCTGCACCCCGACGTACCGGAGCACCAGCGCGGGACGTACGCCGGTCTGGCGCACCCGTCCGTGATCAACTATCTGACCGAGCTCGGCATCACCTCGGTCGAGCTGCTGCCGATCCACCAGTTCCTCACCGAGCCGGCGATCGCCGCCCGCGGCCTGCCGAACTACTGGGGCTACAACACGCTGAACTACTTCGCCCCGCACGGACCGTTCTCGTCGGCCGGCTCGGCCGGTGAGCAGGTGGCCGAGTTCAAGGCGATGGTCGCCGCGTTCCATGCCGCGGGCATCGAGGTGATCCTCGACGTCGTCTACAACCACACCGCCGAGGGCGGTTTCGACGGGCCGACGCTGAGCTTCCGCGGGATCGACAACCGCGCCTACTACCGACTCACCCACGGCGGCGTCACGTACGACGTGACCGGCACCGGCAACTCGGTCGACACCTCGCACCCGCAGGTCCGCCGGCTGGTGATGGACTCGCTGCGCTACTGGGTCGAGGAGATGGGCGTCGACGGGTTCCGCTTCGACCTGGCCGTGACGCTGATCCGCAACGAGCGGCACGAGGTCGACACAATCGACCACCCGTTCCTCGCCGAGGTGGCCGCCGACCCGGTGCTCGGCCGGGTCAAGCTGATCTCCGAGCCGTGGGACGTCGGCCCGTTCGGGTACCAGGTCGGCAACTTCGGGACGCCGTGGTCGGAGTGGAACGGCAAGTTCCGCGACTCGGTCCGCGACGTGTGGCGCACTTCGTCGTACGGCGTACAGGACCTGGCGTACCGGCTCTCCGGATCCAGCGACCTGTACGGCGACGACGGGCGCTACCCGTACGCCTCGATCAACTTCGTCACCGCGCACGACGGGTTCACGCTGCGCGACCTGGTCTCCTACGACCACAAGCACAACGAGGCGAACCGCGAGGACAACCGCGACGGCACCGACGACAACCGGTCCTGGAACTGCGGCGTCGAGGGCGAGACCGACGACCCAGGCGTGATCGCGCTGCGGAAGCGGCAGATGGCGAACCTGATGACGACGCTGGTGCTGTCCACCGGCGTACCGATGATCACGGCCGGGGACGAGTGTGGGCGGACCCAGTACGGGAACAACAACGCCTACTGCCAGGACAGCGAGATCTCCTGGTTCGACTGGACGCTGCCGTCGACCTGGTCGGAGCACCTCGGGCTGACCAAGCAGCTGCTCGCGCTGCGGGCGGCGCACCCGGCGCTGCGCCAGTGGCACTACTTCTCCGGCCAGCCCGTCGTCGCGGGCGGGCGCAAGGACCTGTCCTGGATCGCGCCGCACGGCGGCGAGATGACCGAGAACGACTGGCATGACGGGAATCTACGCACGATCGGCATGTTCCTGGCCGGCGACGCGCTGCGCGGAACCGATGCCGAGGGCAACGTTCTGACCGACAACTCGTTCCTGCTGGTGCTGAACGCGACCGCCGAGGAGCGCGAGGTCGTCGTACCGGACGCGTCGTGGGCCCCGGGGTACGAGGTGGTGCTCGACACCTCGGGTTCTGGTGTCACCGAGGTCGAGGCGGGGGCTCGGGTGCCGCTCGCGCCGCGGTGTGTGGTGTTGCTGCGCGCGCTCTGACGCGGTCGGCGGGGTTGTTAACCTTCGGCAAGTATCTTCGTGGTCACCTGATGTTCATCTGAGGGGGGACCAATGTTTTTGCTGCGTCGAGAAGCCCGCGAGCGAACCACGCCCATCGGCGCACTGCACCGCGCGGTCACCCGCTGGGGCGAGGCGGAGCGCTCCAGTTCCCGCGTGGCTTTCCGCCGCTGGTGTGACGGCGTGGCTTACGTCGACGTCCAAGCGAAGACCTATGCCGAGTTCTGGAACCGGCAGAACGAGCAGGCGCTGGCCGCCGACGGGCCGCTGTGGGTGGTGCTCGGCGACTCGACGGCGCAGGGTCTCGGCGCGTCCTCGCCGCTGCACGGGTACGTCGGGCAGGTGCTGCGAGCACTCCGCTCCACCGGTACGCCGTGGCGGGTGCTGAACCTGTCCCGCTCCGGAGCCCAGACCAAGCACGTGCTGAACGACCAGTTGCCGCTGATGGACGGCCTGCAGCCCGCACTGGTCACCTGCGGCATCGGCACCAACGACGTCCTCGGTACGCCGCCGAAGCGCTTCCGCGACCACCTGCGTCAGGTGATCGGTCGGCTGCCCTCCTCCTCGGTGGTGATGGACCTGACCGTGCCGGACCGCTTCTGGCGCGTCGGCGGGGCCATCAGCCCGTACGTGACCAGCGTCAACCAGCTGATCGGTTCTGCTGCTTTGGAACGCGGCCTGCCGGTCGCCGAGGTCTCCCGGTACGCCCGGCCGCCGTGGCGGGGGCTGCTGGCTCCGGACAACTTCCACCCCAACAACTTCGGCTACCGCCAGCACGCCGACGCACTCCGGGCTGCGCTGCCGGCGGTCCACCTACAGCGGGGGCTCGCCGGCAAATGAAGCGCTACCGGGCCGTCCGGCCCTCGTTAACCGACTCCAGCTCGTGTCGTCCGCCCAGATGGGGTGCGGCGTCAGGTAGGGGCTGAGCAACGCGGTCAAAGCAGGATCGCCCTGCCCGTTGAGCTCCGCGGTGGCGATCTGCCGGGCTGAGCCGGCTAAGAGGTCAGCCAGCTGGACGCGGGGGTCTGTGCGTGAGTCGGTCTGCCGCAGCTCGAGCGGAGCGTCGTCCATCAGCAGGTTGACCTGGGCGATCCGGTGGACGGTCAGCGCGCTCTGCTCGTCGTGGACCATCGCGACCGCGTTGCCGTCGGCGTACCAGTGCAGGGTGGTCTCGACCAGTGCGGGGATCAGCACCTCGAGCGGGGGCAGCAGAGTGCGGTCGTCGAACAGCCTGTCCCTCAACGCATCCAGGGCCGGGCGGCTGATGGTGAAGTCGACCTCACCCGGGTCGAAGTGGTCCGCGACGGCCAGGAAGTCGGCCACGCGTTCGTCGTACATGGTCCGGTTCTTCGAGCGGAGCAGGTCGATGAAGCTCTGCAGCAGCGTCCACCAGCTGTCGCCGTAGTCGTGCTGGTGCAGCGCGAGCGCCGTACGGCGGGCCTGCCCGTCGGTGTCCAGGCTGGTGCCGGTGCGGTAGTCGAGTCCACCGGCGAAGAGCGCGGTGAGTCTGGTGGCGAGCAGGAAGTACTTGTCCGTCAGCTGTACGGCGGCCCGGCCGAGCAGCGGGCCCTCCGGCCCGAGCAGCCAGGTGAGCGCTGGGCGCTGCTTGAACAGCCTGGCCGACTTGTACTCGCCAGCGACGTACCGCGACCGGTCCCTGAGCTCCTCGACCGCCCGACGAGCCTCCCCCGGCCCGAGCTGCAGGCTCGCGTGGGTGAACACCCGCGTGTCCGGGTCGAGCAGATTGCTCCCCGAGAAGCCGGACTCGTCGCAGGCGATCTCGACGAGCCCCGACCAGACCGGCTCGACGGACATCACCCCATGGTGGTCGGCGACGCCGACAGGCGCCACCTATTTGCCCAGCAGGCCCTCCAGCCTGTCCAGCGCTCTCCGACTCTCCCGACGCACTCCCACCGGCACGATCGCCGCGCGGCCGGGCACTCGCACTCCACCGGTCAGCGCGACCCGCGTACCCCCACCGGGTTCGGCCACCGCCGCCATACCGATCACCAGGAACCTGCTCTGCAGCCAGCACCAGCCGGCCCGGTATTGCCCTTGCAGCCGGGCCCGCATCCCCCAGCGACTCCGCACCAGGACGACAACGCGGTCTCCAGTACGGCGTACCAGCTGCGCTGACGCCACATCCGCCTGGATCGCCACCAGCACCTGCGGATCGGCCAGCAGCTCACGGACCCGCTCGACCGGTGCGTCCACCACCCGCTCGGTCACCGACGCTCCAGGAACAGCCGCTGCCAGCACGCGGAACCGCTGCACGTCGTCCAGCTCGATGGCCGGCCACTCGTCGCTCATGCTCGCCACGCCTTCCGGAAGCTCACCCGGGCTCGGTTCAGCCGGGACTTCGCCGTACCTGCTGGGACCTCGAGCACCGCGGCGGCCGCCCGCTCGTCGAGGCCTTCGAGATCGCGCAGCACCAGCACTGCCCGGTGCTCGGGTGACAGCCGGGCCAGGGTGTCCCGGATGTCCACGACCGTCTGCGGGTCGGTCCGCGCCGGCAGGTCGGTCAGGTCAGCGGGGACCTGCCGCCCGGCCGCCCTCGACACCCGGATCGCCTCCCGGACCGCGATGGCCCGGGCCCAGCCGAACACCGCCGCGGGCTCACGCAGCCCGGGGAGCGAGCGGAAGACCGCGATCAACGCCTCCTGAGTGGCGTCGGCCGCGTCGCCCAGTGCGATCGGCGCACAGATCCGCCCGACGTACGGCGCCAGCCGGTCGAGCAGGTCGTTCATCGCCACGGTGTCCCCGCGCTGCGCGGCCCGGACCAGGTCCGCGGTGTCGTCGGTCACCGGAGAACTGTCTCAACCCGGTGCCTGGAGGTGGGGGACGCCGCCGCCCGGACGAGGTGCAGGTCGGCGAGAGCGAGCAGGACGCACGCAGGGGTGTACGCCAGCAGGTTGAGCCAGAAGAACGCCGGCCCGGCGTCGGAGGTGAAGACCCACGCCACACCGAGCAGTGCGCGCGCGGTGGCGCCGAGTGCGACACCGGCGACCACCAGACGGCACAGGCGCGAGCGGTGCACCCGTAGTACGCACCAGGCGATCACCAAGTGGAACGCGGCGAGCGGGAGGACCACCTGCGGTGAGAACTCCAGCACCATCCCCAGTACTGCCCGCGACATCTCTCGCTCGTCGCGGGCCGGCCAGGTCGCTCCCTGCGGTGACTCAGTTCACAACTGGGCTTTACTCTGCCCCTGGGGCAAGGTGTTGAGTACCAGCATGCTGACGATCAGCGAGTTCGGACGGCGGGCCGGACTCTCCCACAAGGCCCTGCGGCTGTACGACGTGTCCGGCCTGCTGACACCCGCCGCCGTCGATCCGGTCAGCGGCTACCGCCGGTACGACGAGGAGCAGCTCGAACGCGCCCGGCGGATCTGCGTGCTCCGGCAGGTCGAGATGCCGCTGGCCACGATCTCCGAGGTGCTCGCGGGCACCGACGAGGAGGCGCTGATCCGGCTGGACCGCTGGTGGGCCGCGCAGCAGGCGACCAACGAGGCCCGTCAGGCGACCGTCGAGTACCTGCGCGACCGCCTGCTGCGAGCGGGGTCGCCGGGGCTGAGCCCGCGGCCGGTGCTGCTGCGCGACGTACCGGAGACCAAGCTCGCGTCGATCCGGGTCGACGTCGACCAGCAGTCGCTGATGGGCGTGATCGTTGCCTCGACGCTGGAGATCCGCGCACACCTGACCGCGGCCGGAGCGTCGCTGCCGGGTGGGTCGTGGGTGATCTACCACGGCGCGGTCACGCCGGAGAGCGAGGCGACGGTCGAGATCTGCGTGCCGTTCGGTGGGACGGTCGACCCGGCCGGGCCGATCGGGATCCGGATCGAGCCGGCCCACACCGAGGCGTACTGCACGATCAGCCGCGACGAGTGCGTGTACCCGCGCATCATGCTCGCCTACGACCTGCTCGACGACTGGGTCCGGACGTCGGGTCACCCGACGACCGGGCCGAGCCGAGAGATCTACCACCCCGGATTCCGTGAGCTGAGCAGCTCCGACCCGGCGGTCGACATCGCCCAACCGATCAAAGGACCTGCTTCATGAAGGACTACGTGGCCCAGACGCCGTACAGCGATCCCGGCCGGTACGGCGAACTGCTGGACGCGCTGCCGACGGACATCCCCGGCCTGGCCGCGGCGGTCCAGAACCTGCTGATCCACTACCGCGGCGGCGGGATCGAGTTCACCGGCGAGCACCTCGAGGAGGTGAACAACCGCTGGGTCGAGGAGATCCTGGCGGCGGACCAGCGGCGCAACGGCACGCCGCTGACGGCGCCGCGCTCACCCGAGAACCGGGTGGCCGGTTGCTGCCGCGACTACGCGCTGGTGTTCGTCTCCGCCCTGCGCCACCAGGGGATCCCGGCGCGGAGCCGGATCGGCTTCGCGACGTACTTCCAGCCCGGGTGGAACGCCGACCACGTGATCGCGGAGTACTGGAACGGCGACCGCTGGGTGCAGGTCGACACGCAGCTCGAACCGGGCGATCACTGGGGCTTCCACGTCCAGGACGTCCCGGCCGGGAAGTTCCGGTCGGCGGCGGAGACCTGGCGCGGGTTCCGCTCCGGCGAGATCGACGGCGAGACCTGCGGGGTGGACCCCACGCTCCCGATCCGCGGCGGCTGGTTCATCCGCGACTACGTGTTCCTGCAGGCCGCGCACCTGCTCGGCGACGAACTGCTGCTGTGGGACGGCTGGGGCGCGATGGCCGACGACCTGGAGATGGACCTCACCCCCACCGACGAACTCGCCGCCCTGCTGCTCGCCGCCGACACCGGAGACGATGCCGCCAGCAACAAACTCGGCGACTGGTACCGCGCCGACGCCGACCTCCACCCCGGCCGGCAGATCATGGTCCACTCCCCCACCGGCGTACCGCCGTACAAGGTCGACCTCCAGACGCGGCAGAAGATCCACTAGCCGTACGCCGCGGGAAGTAGCCCAGAAGCCTCCCCCGAGCCGACGCCCCGAACGCCTTCCCTGCCGGACGATTCTCACCATCTGGCCGATGACGATCTCCGGGCTGACCTGCCTGGTGACCGGGGTGTTGCTTGCCTACGGCAGCAAGTACGGGCTGGCGACCTGGTCTTCCCGCCGATCGTCTCGCCGACGCTGCTGATGTTCGCGGTGGTGCTGTCGGTGTTCAAACCGTGGGGACGATTGCGTCGTACGAACTGAGAAGCGCCGGGCACCCTGCTAGGTGCCCGGCGCTTTGTGTCAGCTGGCTCAGAACTCCGAGCCGGCCGGGAGGTCCGGGGTGTCCGGGTCCTCCGGGTCGGACGGGCCTGCGGCGAGGCCGAGTTCGGCCGGGCTGGCGAGCATGGGGTGCTTCGGCAGGACGCGCACGGTGTAGCCGAACGGGCCGGTGCGGTCGAGCTTCAGTTCGCCCTCGAAGCGGTGCCGGTTGCCCTCGTAGGTCTCGGCGAGCGACAGCGAGACCCGGACGGCGTCGGTGATCTCGTCGGCCGAGTCGACGCGGCCGTGCAGCGCCTCGACGTCGATGTCGTCGGGGGTCAGCTCGCCGAGCGTGACGAACGCGCGGATCCCGACCGTCGTCCCCAGCTGCGGGACGTCGCCCAGGCCCTGCAGCTCGACGTGGTCGACGCGGATCTGCGGCCAGGCCGCCCGGACCTGCTTCTTCCACGCGGCCAGCTGCCGGGCGCCGTCGTACGTCGAGTTGAGCTGCCGCGACGAGTGCGCCGCCGGCACGTAGAGCCGCTCGACGTAGTCGCGGACCATCCGGGTCGCGAGCACCTTCGGGCCGAGCTCCTTGATCGTGTGCCGCAGCATCTCGATCCAGCGGCCCGGGACCTCACCGTCGTAGAACCGCGGCGCGACCTGCTTCTCGATCAGGTCGTACAGCGCGTGCGCCTCGAGGTCGTCGCGGCGGTCGGTGTCCTCGATGCCCTCGGCCGACGGGATCGCCCAGCCGAACTCGTCGTCGTACCACTCGTCCCACCAGCCGTCCCGGATGGACAGGTTGAGCGCACCGTTCAGCGCCGCCTTCATGCCCGACGTACCGCACGCCTCGTACGGCCGCAGCGGGTTGTTCAGCCAGACGTCACAGCCCGGGTACATCGGCTGCGCCAGCGCGATGTCGTAGTCGGGTACGAAGACGATGCGGTGCCGGACCTCGGGGTCGTCGGCGAACCGGACCATCTCCTGGATCAGCTTCTTGCCACCCTCGTCGGCCGGGTGCGCCTTACCGGCGATCACGATCTGGATCGGCCGGGTCGGGTGCAGCAGCAGCGCCTTCAGCCGCTCCGGGTCACGCAGCATCAGCGTCAGCCGCTTGTACGACGGAACGCGGCGGGCGAAGCCCATCGTCAGCACGTCCGGGTCGAGGATCGAGTCGACCCAGCCGAGCTCGGCCTCGCTGGCGCCCCGGTTCACCCAGGACGCGCGAACCCGCGACCGGGTGTCGTCGATGAAGCGCTGGCGCAGGATCCGCTTGGTCTCCCACAGCGCCGCGTCGGTGGTCTTGTCCAGCCCCTCGAACATGCCCTCGGAGTCGCCCTGGTCCGCGTTCGCGTAGGTGAGCGCCGAGATCTCCCGGGCCACCCAGGTCGGCGCGTGCACGCCGTTGGTGATCGAGCTGATCGGCACGTCGGACGGGTCGAAGCTCGGCCACAGACCGGCGAACATCCCGCGGCTGACGACACCGTGCAGCTTGGAAACGCCGTTCGCCCTCTGAGCCAGGCGAAGGCCCATGATGGCCATGTTGAAGACGCTCGGGTCGCCGTTCTCGAAGTCCTCGGCGCCGAGCGCCAGGATCCGGTCGACCGGGACGCCGTCGCCGAACACGTCCGGGGAGAAGTGCTGCTGGATCAGCTCGACCGGGAACCGGTCGATACCGGCCGGGACCGGCGTGTGGGTGGTGAACACGGTGCCGCCGCGGGCGACCTCGAGCGCGGTGTCGAAGTCGAGGCCCTGGTCGGTGGCCAGCTCGCGGATCCGCTCGACGCCGAGGAACCCGGCGTGGCCCTCGTTGGTGTGGAAGGCCTCCGGGGCCGCGTGGCCGGTGATCCGGCAGAAGGCGCGGACCGCGCGGACACCACCGACACCGAGCAGCAGCTCCTGGAGCAGGCGGTGCTCGGTCGTCCCGCCGTACAGGCGGTCGGTGACCTCGCGCTCGGCCGGCTCGTTCTCCTCCATGTCGGAGTCGAGCATCAGCAGCGGCACGCGGCCGACCTGGGCGACCCAGATCTGGGCGCGCAGCTCGCGGCCACCGGGCAGGGTCACGGTGACGGTCGCGGGTGCGTCACCGTCGCGGAGCAGGCTGATCGGCAGCCCGTCCGGGTCGACCAGCGGGTAGCGCTCCTGCTGCCAGCCCTCGCGGTTCAGCGACTGGCCGAAGTAGCCGTGGCGGTAGAGCAGCCCGACGCCGATCAGCGGTACGCCGAGGTCGCTGGCGGCCTTCAGGTGGTCGCCGGCCAGGATGCCGAGACCGCCGGAGTACTGCGGCAGCACGTGGGTGATGCCGAACTCCGGGGAGAAGTAGGCCACCGAGCTGACCGGCGAACCGGCGTCGGCCTGGAACCAGCGGTCGTCGGTCACGTAACCGTTCAGGTCGGTCACGGCCAGTTCGAGCCGGCGCAGGAAACCGTGGTCTCCCGCCAGCTCCTCGAGGCGGGCCGCCGGGACCTCGCCCAGCAACCGGACCGGGTCACCGCCGGTGCTGCGCCACAGCTGCGGGTCGACAGCCTCGAACACGTCCTGCGTCTCGGGGTGCCAGGCCCAGCGCAGGTTGTTCACCAGGGTGCCGAGGCCGGTCAGCGGCTCGGGCAGAACAGGGCGGACGGAGAATCGTCGTATCGCTCGCACCGGGACACCGTAGCGCCCTGACCGGGCCGGAGCACCTTCGGTATGCATCGATTTTGCAACGCGAGCAAGATCTTGCAGAGGTCTCAGGCGGGACGCCGCACGGAATTCGTGCAGAAGAGTCCGCACTGTGGAACGAACCACGCCGTCCGCATGTCACACGGGGGCTTCGGGAACCGATAACGTCAGACCCACCACTGTTCTGTCCGGTGCCAGCGACGCGGAAAGCGAAGGTTCATCGACCACCATGACTGGGCGCATCCCGATCACCGACGTCACCCCGACCGTCGACGCCGGAGCGTATCCGGCCAAGTCGTCGGTGGGCGAGACGTTCACCATCGCGGCCACCGTGTTCCGTGAGGGCCACGACGCGGTGAACGCGAACGTCGTCCTGACGTCACCGTCGGGCCAGACCCGACGGATGCTGATGACGCCTGTCGGCCAGGGCTCGGACCGGTGGACCGTCGACGTCACCCTGCAGGAGCAGGGCGCGTGGACGTTCGCCGTCGAGGGCTGGAGCGACCCGTACGGCACCTGGCGGCACAACGCCGAGATCAAGGTGCCGGCCGGGATCGACGTCGACCTGATGTTCGCCGAGGGCGCCGCGTTCTTCGACCGCGCGGCCGCCGGCGTACCGCCCGCCGTACGGCTGGATCGCAGCACGCTGAGCGACGCCGCGCAGGCGCTGGCCAACGGCGCGCTGCCGCCCGAGGCCCGGCTCGCCGCCGGCATCTCCCCGCAGGTCCGCTCGGCCCTCGGCCGGTACCCGGTCCGCGAGCTGATCACCTCGTCGGAGACCTACCCGGTCTGGGTCGACCGGCAGCTCGCGCTGTACGGCAGCTGGTACGAGTTCTTCCCGCGCTCCGAGGGCGCCGTGTACGACGAGGAAGCCGGCGAGTGGAAGTCCGGCACCTTCCGTACGGCGGCCGAACGCCTCGACGCGGTCGCCGCGATGGGCTTCGACGTGCTGTACGTCCCGCCGATCCACCCGATCGGCACGTCGTACCGCAAGGGACCGAACAACACCCTCGACCCGAAGCCGGGCGACCCGGGATCGCCGTGGGCGATCGGGTCCGAGGACGGCGGCCACGACGCGATCCACCCCGAGCTCGGCACCTTCGAGGACTTCGACTTCTTCGTCGGCCGGGCCCGCGAGCTCGGGCTCGAGGTCGCGATCGACCTGGCGCTGCAGGCCTCGCCCGACCACCCGTGGGTCAAGGAGCACCCGAAGTGGTTCTCGGTCCGCGCCGACGGCTCGATCGCCTACGCGGAGAACCCGCCGAAGAAGTACCAGGACATCTACCCGATCAACTTCGACAACGACCCCGAAGGCATCTACGCCGAGGTGCTGCGGATCGTGAAGCTGTGGATCGACCACGGTGTGACGGTGTTCCGGGTCGACAACCCGCACACCAAGCCGGTCAACTTCTGGCAGTGGCTGCTCGGCGAGGTCCGGCAGACCGACCCGGACGTGGTGTTCCTGTCCGAGGCGTTCACCCGCCGGCCGATGATGCAGGAGCTGGCCAAGGTCGGCTTCCACCAGTCGTACACCTACTTCACCTGGCGCAACGAGAAGTGGGAACTCGAGGAGTACCTGACCGAGCTGACGTCGGAGACCGGCCACTTCCTGCGGCCGAACTTCTTCGTCAACACTCCGGACATCCTGACGGCGTACCTGCAGTACGGCGGGCCGGGGGCGTTCAAGATCCGCGCCGCGATCGCCGCGACGTCGTCGCCGGCCTGGGGTGTGTACGCCGGGTTCGAGCTGTTCGAGCACGTCGCGCTGCGGCCGGGCTCGGAGGAGTACCTGGACACCGAGAAGTTCCAGCTCCGCCCGCGCGACTGGGCGGCCGCGGAGGCCGAGGGCCGCACGCTCGCGCCGTACATCACGCTGCTGAACGCCGTACGCCGTCGTCACCCGGCGCTGCAGCAGCTGCGCAACCTGAGCCTGCACAACGTCGAGGACGAAGCGATCCTCTGCTTCTCCAAGCGCACCACCGGCCCCGACGGCCACACCGACACAGTCATCGTCGTGGTCAACACCGACCCCCACTCGGTCCGCGAGACGATGGTCCACCTCGACATGGCAGCGCTCGGCATGCGCGCCGACGACACCTTCACCGTGTACGACGAGATCACCGGCGCGACGTGGCGCTGGGGCCAGAGCAACTACGTGAAGCTCGACCCGAACGGCGACCCGTGCCACATCCTGGCCGTACGGCGTGGGCAGGCTTAAAGCTCGACCGTCTCCGGGTACTTGAGGCCGGTGCCGGTATTGAGGGCGACCACCGTCTCACCGGGCTTGATCCAGCCGGCCTCTCGTAGGCGTTTGACGGCGGCGAAGTTGGCGGCTCCTTCGGGGCAAACGAAGGAGCCCTCCAGCTCGGCGCACCGCCGTACGGCGGCGAGGATCTCCTCGTCGTCCACGGCAACGGCACAGCCGTCCGTCTCCCGGATCGCTTGCAGGACAAGGAAATCGCCGAGCGCCTTCGGCACCGTGATGCCGAAGGCAACGGTCTTCGCGTCCGGCCACGGCTCGCTCTCGGGCTTGCCCTGTTCCCACGCCTGCACGATCGGCGCACACCCAGTGGCCTGTACGGCGACCAACCGCGGCAGCGGGCCCTCGACCCAGCCGAGTTCGAGCAGCTCGTTCAGTGCCTTCCAGATCCCGATCAGCCCCACACCACCACCGGTCGGGTACAGGATCACGTCCGGCAGCTTCCAGCCGAGTTGCTCCGCGATCTCCAGGCCCATCGTCTTCTTGCCCTCGATCCGGTAGGGCTCCTTCAGCGTCGACACGTCCTGGTAGCCCTCGCGGATCGCGAGCTGCTCGCGGATCCACACGCCCGCGTCGCTGATCAGCCCGTCGATCAGCTGCAGTTCCGCGCCGACGACGGTGACCTCGCGCCGGCAGATCTCCGGCGCGGCCTCCGGCATCGCGATCAGCGCTTCCATCCCGGCCCGGACGCCGTACGCCGCCCACGCGGATCCGGCGTTGCCGTTCGTCGGCATCGCGATCTTGCGGACGCCGACCTCCTTGGCGCGGGACACCCCGACGGCCGCGCCGCGCGCCTTGAACGTGCCGGTCGGGATCAGGCCCTCGTCCTTCATCAGCAGATTCTCGACGCCGAGCTCAGCGCCGTACGCCGGCAGCCGGAGCAGCGGGGTCATCCCCTCCCCCAGCGTCACGATGTTCGCGGGATCGCGCACCGGGAGCAGCTCGTGGTAGCGCCACAGGTCCGGCGGCCGGGCCGCGACGTCGTCCTTGGTCAGCCCGGCGCGGACCTCGTCCAGGTCGTAGCGGACCAGCAACGGCGAACCGCACGAGCACAGCCCGATCACCTGGTCCGGGTCGTGGCGGAGGCCGCACTTGGGACATTCCAGCTGGGTCAAAGCGGAGAAGCGCACGGCCCGACGGTACCCGGCCAGGCCCGGCCTCTCCGCCAACGTCCGAAGAACCGCGCAGCGTCCGAAGAACCGTGGCCTATAGGCTCGGATTCTTCGGACGCAAGCGGATTCCTCGGACGCTGGTGGGGGTGCAGATCCGGGGGCGGGCTCATCCCGCCCGGAGTCCGGTGATCGCCGGGCGCTGGTGGTCGGCCAGCCGGAAACCAGTCCCTCGTACGGCGTCGATGGTGACCGTCGTCCCGAGCTCGTCGAGCTTGCGCCGCAGCCGCTTGACCAGCGAGTGGACGTCCGCCGTGCCGCGCAGGTGGCGATTGCGCCAGACGGCCTGGTGCAGTTCCTCGTAGGTCCACACCTTGACCGGCACGGTCATCAGCTTCGTGAGCAGGTCGTGCTCGAGGTCGGTCAACGGCGCTTCCCTCCCCCGCCACTGCGCGACCGAGCGGCGCGAGTCGATCGTGAGGGAGTCCCCGGTACGGCGGGCGTCCGTCGTACGGGGTGGTTCGGCCGGCTCGGCCGGAGCCGGTGGTGGGCCCTGGGCGGGCGTGAGCAGTTTGCGCAGCTCGTCCAGGCTGGAGACGAGCAGCAGCGGAGCGACGTCGTCGACCAGCTCGGCGAGCCGGACGCGTTCTTCGACGGATGCGGCGACGGCGATCAGCAGGGGAAACTCCTGCTGATCGATGGTTCCGTCGTCACCTGGGGCGGGGACACGGGCGGTGACCATCCGATCACGATGTCAACCTCTGCCTCTTATCGTCAACGGACTGACAAAATCTGGCGGAACTTGCCCAGAACGGCTCTACCGCTGGTGACATCTTGCTCACGAAGTGTGCTTGTTCGCGCTGATGTCTGACACATAAGGTCCACGTCAGGCTCGCAGCGTCACAGCTTGCGACCTGGGGGGCACGGGGCGTCGCAGAACCGGTTCACCACGACCGGCGGGGCGGCAACCGGCACCTCTGCACCAATGACTCGGGGGAGTCGACTCGGGGTCGTTCAAGTGAGGGGCTGCAGAGAATGTCACATCAACGACGAAGGGGACTCGCCAAATCACTGGTGAGTGCCCTGGCGGCAGTGGCCGTCGTCACGACCGGGCTGGCCGCCACCGGCGCCGCCCAGGCCGCACCGCCTACGAAACCGGCCGCCGACCCGGCGTCCAAGATCAAGCCCGAGCTGCTCAGCAAGCTCCAGGGCAAGGACGCCAAGGAAGCCACCGACTACTGGGTCCGGTTCTCCGCCAAGGCCGACCTGACCAAGGCCAGCGCGATCGCGGACTGGAACGCCCGCGGTACGGCGGTCGCCGCGGCGCTGCGCAAGACCGCCGCCGAGAGCCAGGCGAGCATCAAGGCCGAGCTGGACGCGCAGCACGTGCAGTACCAGACCTTCTGGGCCACCAACGCGATCCGGATCAACGGCGGATCGCTGGCGCTGGCGCAGAACCTGGCCCAGCACGCCGAGGTCGAGGGGCTCTACAACCCGACCGCGATCGAGGTGCCGAAGACCACTCAGGGCACGAACGAGCGGCAGATCAACGCCGTCGAGTGGGGCCTGGCCAACATCAACGCCGACGACGTCTGGTCGCAGTACGGCGACAAGGGCCAGGGCATCGTCATCGCCAACATCGACACCGGCGTCCAGTTCGACCACCCGGCCCTGGTGAACTCCTACCGCGGCAACCTGGGCAACGGTCAGTTCGACCACAACTACAACTGGTTCGACGCGGCCGGCACCTCGCCGACGCAGCCGGCCGACGGCAACGGTCACGGCACCCACACGATGGGCACCATGGCCGGCGACGACGGCGCCGGCAACCAGATCGGCGTCGCCCCCGCGGTCAAGTGGATCGCCGCGAACGGGTGCTGCCCGAGCGACGCGGCGCTGGTCACCTCCGGTCAGTGGATGCTCGAGCCGACCAACCTCGCCGGGGCCAACCCCGACGCGAGCAAGCGGCCGAACATCATCAACAACTCGTGGGGAACCACGCTGCCCTCCAACGACCCGTTCATGGAGGACGTCACCAACGCCTGGACCGCCTCCGGCATCTTCGGCGCCTGGTCGAACGGCAACAGCGGCTCCGCCTGCCAGACGAGCGGCTCCCCGGGCAGCCTGGTCAGCAACTACTCGGCCGGCGCCTACGACATCAACAACAACATCGCCAGCTTCTCCGCCCGCGGCGCGGGCCAGAACGGCGAGACCAAGCCGAACCTCGCGGCGCCGGGCGTCAACGTGCGCTCCAGTGTCCCGGGCAACGCCTACGCCAGCTTCAACGGCACGTCGATGGCCTCCCCGCACCTCGCGGGCACCGTCGCGCTGCTGTGGTCGGCCGCTCCGTCGCTGAAGGGTGACGTCGCCGCCACTCGCGCGCTGCTGGACAACTCCTCGGTCGACAAGGCCGACACCCAGTGCGGTGGCACCACCGACGACAACAACGTGTACGGCGAGGGCCGGCTGGACGCGCTCGCGCTGCTGAACGCCGCCCCGATCGGTGACACCGGCACCCTGACCGGCAAGGTCACCGCCGCCGGTGCCGCGCTCGCCGGCGCCTCGGTGACGGTGAAGGCCGAGGGTCAGTCCGACCGCGTCCTGACCACCGGGACCGACGGCCGCTACTCCTCGGTCCTGCCGGCCGGCGACTACACGCTGACCGCCGCGTCGTTCGGCTACAAGAGCCAGACGGCGACCGCCACGGTGACCACCAACGCGACCACCACCAAGGACTTCGCGCTGGAGTCCGCGCCGGCGGTCAACATCGGCGGCACGGTCACCGACGGCTCCGGCCACGGCTGGCCGCTGTACGCGAAGGTCAGCGTCGAGGGACCGGGTGGCGTGTTCGACTACACCACCCCGACCAACGGCCGGTACAGCTTCAAGGTGCCGTCCGGTAACGCCTACACGCTGAAGGTCGAGTCGCAGTACCCGGGCTACGAGACCGTCAGCCAGCCGGTCACAGTCGGCGCGGGCAACGTCACCAAGAACATCGCCGTCCCGGTCCGCTCGGACGCCTGCGCCACGGCGCCGGGCTACCGCAACGGCTCCGACGGTCTGTACGAGACCTTCGACGCCACCGCCGCTCCGAGCGGCTGGACCGTCGTCGACGGCAAGGGCAACGGCCAGGTCTGGGCCTTCAACGACCCGGGCAACCGCGGCAACCTGACCGGTGGCGGCGGCGGCTTCGCCGTCATCGACAGCGACAAGTTCGGCTCCGGCCAGTCGCAGGACACCTCGCTGGTCAGCCCGGCGGTCGACCTCACCGACGTGGCCGCGCCGGTGATCCGCTTCAACCAGGACTTCAACTGGCTGGGCGGCGAGAAGGCCGACGTCGACCTGTCGATCGACGGTGGCACCACCTGGGCCAACGTGCTCAACCAGGCCACCGCGGACGCCCGCGGCGTCAAGGAGATCGCGATCCCCCAGGCGGCCGGCAAGTCCGCCGTCCAGGTTCGCTTCCACTACTACGACGCCTCGTACGAATGGTGGTGGGAGGTCGACAGCGTGCTGATCGGCAGCCAGATCACCTGTGAGCCCACCGGCGGCGGCATCGTCGTCGGCAACGTCAAGGACGCCAACACCGGCAGCTTCGTGAACGGCGCCGTCGTCACCCGTGACGACAAGCCCAGCGAGACCGCCACCACCGTCGCCACGCCGGAGGACACCGGCCTCAACGACGGCTTCTACTGGCTGTACTCCGCCGACTCCGGCGCCCACGGCTACACCGCCAAGGCCGGCGGCTACGTCAGCTCCGCCCAGAACGTCGACGTCGAGGCCGACTGGGTCACCCCGGCCGACTTCACGCTGGCCGCGGGCAAGCTGACCGTCACCCCGGGTGCGATCGAGGGCAACCTCAAGCTGCCCACCGGCAAGGTCACCAAGTCCTTCACGGTCAAGAACACCGGTGGCGCACCGGTGGACGTGAAGTTCGGTGAGCGCGACGGCGGGTTCGAGATCGCGAACGCCAACGGCTCGACGACGACGAAGTCCCAGGTCCTCACCGGCCAGGGTGCTCCGCTGCAGCGGCTGAACGTGGCGACCTCGTTCGGCAGCAAGATGTCCGGCAAGATGCCGGTCGCCCCGGCCGTACCGAAACCGCTCGCGGCTCCGTGGGCCGACATCGCCGACTACCCGGCGACCGTGATGGACAACCGCGTGGTCAACGTCGACGGCAAGATCTACTCGATCGCCGGCGGCAACGGCAGCGTCTCCAGCGCTTCCAGCTACGTGTACGACCCGGCCTCGCTGGCCTGGACCGCGATCGCCCCGCTGCCGGGCGCCCGCAACGCGATCACCGTCGGCGCCGTCGGCGGCAAGATCATCGCCAGCTCCGGCTGGGGTGCCGCCGGCCCGGACGCCGCGACCTGGTCCTACGACCCGGCCGCGAACGCCTGGAGCGCCGTCGCCAACAACCCGGCACCGCGTGCGGCCGCCGGCCAGGCCGTCCTGGACGGCAAGCTGTACGCGATCGGTGGCTGCACCACGGCCTCCTGCACCCCGATGTCGAACACCGCGGTCACCTACGACGCGGCCGCCAACACCTGGGCGCCGATCGCGAACTACCCGAAGTCGGTGGCGTTCGCCTCCTGCGGCGCGATCGACGGCAAGGTCTACTGCTCCGGCGGTAACGACGGCGTCGCGGCGCAGAAGAGCGGCTACGTCTACGACCCGGCCACCAACGCCTGGTCGCCGATCGCCGACTCCCCGGCCGACCACTGGGCGGCGTCGTTCGCCGTCGCCGGTGGCAAGCTGCTGGTCGTCGGCGGTGTCCAGACCGGCGCCGTGACGAACGCGGGCTTCGCGTTCGACGCTGCCGCCGGTACGTGGGCGGCGCTCCCGAACGCCAACCAGCCGCGGTACCGCGGTGGGGCGGCGTGCGGCTTCTACAAGGTCGGCGGCTCGTCCGGCGGCTTCACCGCGACCGTCGACAGCGAGGCCCTGCCGGGTCTCGAGGACTGCGCCGAGTCGTCGGCCGACGTCAGCTGGCTGAGCATCGACAAGACCGAGGCCACCCTGGCCCCGGGCGCCAGCACGACGGTCAAGGTCACGCTCACCGCGAACGTCGACCAGCCCGGTAAGTACACCGGTGCGGTCACGATCGCCGAGAACACGCCGTACAGCGTGGACAACGTCGCGGTGACGATGAACGTCACCCCGCCGACCACGTGGAGCAAGTTGTCCGGCACCGTCACCGGCGTCGCGACCAACGGCACCACCGCTCCGCTGCCCGGCGCGATCGTCCAGGTCGACTCGTGGGCCTCGTCGTACACGTTCACGACCGACACCAGCGGCAACTACGCCTACTGGCTGGACCGCCGCAACAACCCCCTCACCCTGATCGCCGCCAAGGACGGCTACAAGCCCCAAACCCGCTCGACCCGCCTGGTAGCAGGCGAGCCGGTCGTGGAGGACTTCGCTCTGAAGGCCATCAAGTAGTCACCACATAGCGACAGGCCCGGCCCCCGCCCAGGAACCTCTGGGCGGGGGCCGGGTGCATTCGCGGGGCAACTACCCGAACGTAATCTGGGCGTCTTTTCCGGTCCATGTGGGGGAAACATGGGCTTCTTACCTTGGGAGCCCACGTCGGCCGTGCGAGGCGGTGAGCCCTGTGTTCGAGCATGTCGACCCGTTCATCGGGACCGGTGCCACTGATCTGCCTGCGCCGAAAGGGCTGGCGGGGGCGTGGTGGTGGCCCAAGCCGCAGGTCGGGAACACCCACCCGGGCGCTGTGCACCCGTTCGGGATGGTGTCGGCGAGCCCGTACTCCGGGGCCTATCCGACGGGCTACGGCCTGTACAACTTCAACACCGAGGGCGTGCCGGGTCAGCTGTACGACCGGCCGGTCGCGTCGGGCTTCACGCATTTCCAGCAGTCCGGGACCGGCGCGATCCGCAAGTACTACAACTACTTCCGGGTCACCCCGATGCTCGGCCCGCTCGACGACCTGGGCAGCAACTGGGACCTGCTCGACGAGGTGGCCGAACCCGGATACTACGCCGCAACGCTGAGCTCGGGGGTCCGTTGCGAGGTGACGGTCGGCCCCAAGTCGGCCGTCCACCGGTACACGTTCCCGGCGCACGACGCCGCCCGGATCGTCATCGACGCCTCGACCGGCGGCCTGGCCATTCCGCACAGCCAGACCGTGCCGCTGAAGGCGCATCTGGCGATGCTCGGGCCGGGCGTGGCCCAGGGCGAGATCCACGTCGAAGGCGTGCCGCTCGCCGTACACCTGGAGGTCGACGCCCCGGGCTGGCGGCAACTGCTCTGGTACGACCGGCGCCTGATGCCCGGCGGCACCCGCCTCGACTTCGACTACATCCGGCCGACCACCCTGCGCCCGTTCGGGCTGATGTTCATGGGCCCGTCGCGGGCCGAGCAGACCGTCGAGGTGCGGCTGGGGTTCTCGCTGCGCGGGTGCGAGTCGGCCCGCGACAACCTGCACCGGGACGTCGGACGTACCCAAGCGACCTTCGCCGTACGGCGTGAGCAGACGGCCACCACCTGGCGCGACCACCTCGGCAAGGTGTCGATCGAGACCGAGTCCGACGACCAGGCAACCATCTTCGGTACGGCGCTCTACCACTCGCTGGTCAAGCCGTGCTTCGCCCCGGACGAGAGCCCGTGGACCACGGAAGGCCCGTACGCGTTCGACATCTGCACGATGTGGGACATCTACCGCACCCAGCTCCCGCTGATGACCACGCTGTTCCCGGAGCGTTCGGTCGCACTGGCCAACTCGCTGCTGACGATCTGCGAGCAGGAGGGCAACCTGCCGATCGGCTACCGGATGGCCAAGGGCGCCGACCGGTTCTCCCGGCAGGGCAGCGCGCTCGCGCACACCTTCCTGGCCGACCTGTGCCAGCTGGACCTGCCCGGGATCGACTGGGACTGGGCCATGGTGCACCTCGAGATGGACCTGCGCCGGACGTACGGCGAGGACTACCTGGTGAAGGGCATCGCCCACCCGATCAGCCACACGCTCGACCTGGCGTACGCCTACCACTGCACCGCGGCGATCGCCCGCAAGGTGCGCGACCGGCCGCTCGCCCAGCAGATGCGCGAGTTCGCCCAGGGCTGGCGGGCGGCGTACGACCCGAACACCGGCCTGCTGCGCGACTCGACGTTCTACGAGGGCGGCCGGTGGAACTACTCGTTCCGGCTGCTGCACGACATGCGCGCCCGGATCGCGCTCGCCGGCGGCGACGAGGCGTTCGTCGGGCTGCTCGACCGGTTCTTCGGGTACGACGCGGTACCGGTCACTCAGCCGGGTGTCGCGCCGAGCGTGGCCGAGATGGATGCCGGGTACGGCCTGTGCCGCTTCGAGGGACTGAACAACGAGCCGGACTACGAGGCGCCGTGGTCCTACCACTACGCGGGCCGGCCGGACCGGACCGCGGAGGTGGTGCACGCCGCCGTCGCCAACCAGTTCGGCACCGGCCGCGGTGGGCTGCCGGGGAACGACGACTCCGGCGGGCTGTCCGCCTGGTACGTGTGGGCGACGCTCGGGCTGTTCCCGGTGGCCGGGCAGAACCTGTTCCTGGTCAGCGCGCCGGCCGTTTCCGAATCCATCGTCCGGCTGCCGGACGGCGACCTGTCGATCACCACCACGGGATTCGAGCCGGTCGAGGCCGGCGGACCGGTCTCGTACGTCCAGTCCCTCGCGGTGAACGGCAAGACCCTCGAACGCCCGTGGATCTCCGGCCGCGAGCTGCGGCACGTCCGCGACCTGCACATCGAGCTCGGCCCCCGGCCGTCCGGCTGGGGCACCCGGATCAGACCACCATCCGCATCCGACACCGCTGGAGGTGAGGCATGAACATCGCCGACGAAACGCTCGTACCGTCCACACCCAACCGCCGCCTGGTCATCGTTGTCCGCGCCGACCCGGTGATCTGCGGGCATTCCGGCGAGGCCCGGTGCCTCGCGGAGGTCGCGCTCACCCGCGGGTTCGACGACGTACGGATCGTGACCTGGCCGCTGGACGCACTGGAGGCGGCCGGGCTGCCGTTGAAGCCGCTGGACGGCGTACTGCCGTACAGCCCTGGCATCACCGTGGAGCGGCCCGATCCCGTCGGGGACTATCGGGTTCCGGACGGGCGCTACCTGTCCGGGCTGATCGGGCGGCTGGTCGAGCTGTTCAGCGACGGGGTACCGACGGTCGCGATGTCGCTGTACCTGAGCCCGCACGCGATCGCCGTACAGGAAGCTGTGCAGGTGGCGCGCCGGATCGGGCCCGCACGGGTCATCACGATCGCCGAGGCGGTGGGCTCGGACATCACCAACGTCGTCCGCGACTGCGTGAACACCGGCCGGTTCGGGGCGGCCGCGCACATCCTGTCGGTGTACCTGGAGGCCGACCACTGCGTGGCGGTGTCGGAGTACACGAAGGAACTGATCGTGGCCTCGGCGGCGACGCTCGACGCCATGCACGGTACGACGTTCGCGCAGCTGTGCCGGGAGCGCATCGCGATCTCCTACCCGGCGGTCGATTCCTGGTCGTACCTGTCCCTCACCGAGGACCGGATCGCCGAGACCCTGTCCAGGCGCGGCCTCACGCGGGACGGGTACGTGCTGTTCCTGTCCAGGATCGCGTCGGCGAAGGGCATCGACGACCTGATCGACGCGTACGCCGGTTCGCGGTCGGCCGAACGGGTGCAGCTGGTCCTCGCCGGACGAGGCCCGCAGGAGGCCGAGGTGATCGCGCGGGTCGCGGCAGCGGGCTTGGGCGACCGGGTGCGAGTCCTCACCGACGTCGACGACGCGGAAAAGCCGGCCCTGATGGCCGGTAGCGCAGCCTTCGTCCTGCCCACCCGCGAACAACCGGAGTTCGTAGAAACCTTCGGCATCGCCCTGGTCGAGAAGGCCCTGGCCGGCGGCGGCCCCATCATCACCTGCGCCACCGGAGGCGTCCCCGAAGCAGTCGGCGACACCGCCCTCCTGGTCCCCCAGCACGACCCCACCACCCTACGAACCGTCCTCGACGAGGTCGTCTGCGACTGGACCCCCACCCAACGCGCCGAAGCCGAACACCGAGCCCGCGCCTACGCCCTCCAGTTCGACCGAACCCAGGTCTTCGACCGCCTCTTCACCCTCGCCGAACCCCCGGCAGCCCACGTTGCCTGATTCCGGCAACATAAGGACAAAGACCTAAAAACCAAGAAAGAAGTACAAGACAAGAAAACATAGTGAGGCCGTAGGTTCGTCCCAGATGCCCAAGGTGCAGGCACGCGGCGGCTGAGGTCCGGCGAACCTCGTCAGAGGTCGAACGTCCACTTCCCGTCGGGACCGATCAGGCTGCCTCGATCCGGGCGAAGGTCGACCGTCATTTCGTGGAGCCGAAATCGCCCGGCCTCATCCCACCTGCGCTGCACGTCGTCGAGCTCGTCCCAGAGCCGGCGCGGACCGGTCTGATGCACCCGGCCGCTCGCGCCTTCGGCCCGTGCCCAGGATCCGTCGGATGCGAGCAGCCACAGGATTCCGGTGCCGTCGTCGCAGGTGGCGGACCGGTTCTCGATGTCCGGGCTGGTGAGTTCGTACAGGCAGCGCAGCTCCCAGTCCGACCACAAGTCGGGCATCGGACCGCTCATTGCGCGTACCTCGTCGCCGTCCTGGTCACGCGCGGCGGTGTACACCTCGTCCAAGCGGGCTGGGTAGTCGACTGCTCGGCGGGTGCGCATGAAGCTCGCCGGCCCCGGCTGAACCCGACCGCGGGCAACGCCGTCCGTGCCCAGATCAGCGCTGATGAGCAACGACGTACCGACGATGGTCGTCACGATCCGCCCACCGGGCCGCAGAGCCTCCAGCCACCCCGGCGGGATCGGCCGGACGGACACCGTCGCGACAATCCGGTCGTACTCGCCGTCAGGCAGTGAGCCAGTCGCGTCAGCCACCTCGATCCGAGGCGCCCGCCCGAAGCCGGCCAACCGCTCCCCCGCCGCCTCGACAAGGTAGGGATCGATGTCGATGCTCGTCACCAACGCATCACCGAGCCGATGAGCCAGAAGCGCGGCCGAGTAACCAGATCCGGTGCCCACATCCAGCACCCGACCATTCGGCTGCGGATCGAGCAGATGCAACATGTCCACGATCAAACCCGGCAGCGTCGATGACGACGTAGGCACGCCCGCCACCCGATCCCCCACCTCGGCACGATCGGCATGCACCGGACCGACCCGAGTGACCAACGTTTCGTCGCTGTAGACCCGCGCCCAGGACCGCTCGGGGTCAGGCGCCTCGAGCTCCCAGACGAATGGGTAGCTGTCCGGCACAGGCTCCCACCACCTCGGCACCAAGAGATGCCGAGGCGTCCCACACACCGCTTCGTACCACTCGGGTGCAGCCCCGGTAATCCCAGCCGCGAACTTCCGGGCGACCTCGGTCCAGTAGGTCACCGATGAGCCTCTCGTTTCGCCTAGACGATTTGCCTTGAAAATGTCTACCAAACTAGACTAAAATCATGGTCAGCGAGCAGCCGGCGCGGAAGGTCGTGAAGTCCCTCAAGGACGCCGGTTGGAAGCGGAGTCGGACGGTGGGCTCGCATAGCGTGTACGACTGCCCATGCGGGCAGCACACGTTCAGCCTGCCGGATGGACACCGCAAGATCTCGCCTGGCGTCGTGCGGAAGGTCAACGACGCGCTCGCCGGCTGTGAGGGGAGAAGTCAGTGAAGAACTACGACGCGGTGGTCACGCGCGACGGCCGCTGGTGGATGATCGAGATCCCGGAAATGGATGGGCTCACCCAAGCTCGTCGTCTGGATGACATCGAGAAGATGGCCCGCGAGTACATCGCGGTGACGCTCGACGTTCCGATGTCCCAAGTAGGTGTTTCCGTGTCCGGCATCGAGGTTGCAGGACAAGACCTCCTCGAGGCGAAAGCGCTGGTCGAAGACCTACGAAGGCACTCACAGCAGGTCGAAGCGCTCGTCGCAGACCTCACGCGGCAGTTCGCCTCGGCTCTTACCAGTGCAAGCGTTCCCGTTCGGGATGTGAGCAAAGTTCTCGGTATCTCACACCAACGAGTGTCACAGTTGGTTCAGTCTGCCGCCGCGGTCCCCGCATCGACGCTGACGCGATTGATCGCCAGGGCCAAAGCTGAGCACAGCAGCGACATCGTCGCCCATCGCCAGCCTGTCCACAGGTCGGAGGTGGGCCAGCGCGCACAGGAGCAGGCAGCAGCATCCAGAACGCCTCGACCGAAACGCATTCGAGGCCATGCTCCGATCCATGGAGGCTCATCACACCGAAGAGATGTGGCAACAACTGCTGGAAGCAGGACCGGGCGGCCATCCATCGCCGGACGCGCAGGCGTGAAGAAGACCGAAGCCAAGCGCAGTTAGTACAGGAACTTCGACGAGGCAGGCTTCCACCTGATTGGTCTCAGCCGCCGCGATCCGCGACGCGTTGAGTAGGCGAGTCCGGCCCGGTCAAGCACTGTGTGCCGGACAATCCAGCGCAGCAGCCTCCCTCAGCCACAGCGCGCCTCTGCTTGGGCACTGCGGATGGGCCATCGGCCTCACTCTGTCTTTGCTCTTGTCTTTCGTCTTTGCTCTTGTCTTTCGTCTTTGCTCTTGTCTTTCGTCTTTGCTCTTGTCTTTCGTCTTTGCTCTTGTCTTTCGTCTTTGCTCTTGTCTTTCGTCTTTGCTCTTGCTGCCCTCCCCCGGCCTGTTGCTCAGGCCGCCGGGAGTAAGTGGAAGCCGACGCCTCGGACTGCGTGGATGGTGACCGTCGCGCCCAGGTGGGCCAGTTTTTGGCGGAGGCGTTTGACGACTGAGTGGATGTGGGAGCCGTGGCCGAGGTGTTCGTTGCCCCAGACGGCGTGGTGGAGGTGTTGGTAGGTCCAGACCTGGCCTGGTTTCTGGACCAGGCAGTGGAGGAAGTCGTGTTCCAGGCGGGTCAGGGGGACCTCTCGGTCCTTCCAGCGGACCACTCGGCGGTCCTCGTCGAGGCGGAGGGCTGCTGGGAGGGCGACCACGTTGTCGGTTCTGGGCAGGGCTGCCTCGATCTGGGCAGGAGTCTCAACGGGCGGGTCCGACGGGAGGACACCCGGAGTCAGTACGACGGGCTGTGACGCCGTGCCGGTGGTGAGGTCCAGGAAAGCCCGCGCCTGGTCGGCGCTGGAGACCAGGAGCAAGGCCTCCGCACCGCTCAGCAGGCGTGCCAGTTGGACGCGTTCGGCACTGGTCGTGGCGACGCCGATGATCAACGACGAGTCCGGCACAGTCTCCATGGAGCCCCTCCGCTCAAACGTTTGCCGGGTCAGGCGCAGGGACCAGTACGCTCAACCGCGAAGGCTAAGTCAAGGGAAACCCTGCGCGAGCGCGTGGCACAAATGCGACCTGACCGAGACCGGCCAGCGTGGGCACCGCGCCGCGCCGGGGCGCGGACCGCTCCGGCGGCTCCCGTAGTAGAGGCCGTGGGCAACGGGCCCGGCGTACCGAACCACCCGCTCCGGACATGCCGGTACGCCGTACTGCGAACGCCCGCAGTACGGCGTACGCCCGGCTGCGCCGCCAGACGCGGAACCGGGAGACAGGAGAGACGGGAGCCCGCGGCCGGCCGCGGGACCGGCGGCCGCGGGCGCCCCGTACGGAGGCGCCCGGACCCTCTGCCGGACGGGGCAGAAGGACCGGACGCGGGGAAGGGCTGCCGGATCAGCCGATGGTCTTGACGGCGGTGATCAGCGCGCCGTTGCTGGTGTCGCCGGACAGCTCCCAGAAGAAGGCGCCGCCGAGACCCTGCTGGTTCGCGTAGCTCATCTTGCTGCGGATCGTCGCGGGCGTGTCGTAGCCCCACCACTGCCCGTTGCAGAACGCGTACGCCGTACCGCCGACGGTCCCGGTGGACGGGCAGCGGGTCGAGATCAGCTTGTAGTCCTCGATGCCGGCCTCGTACTTGCCCGGCGCCGCGCCGGTCGCCGAACCGCCGGGAGCGGCCTGGGTGACGCCGGTCCAGCCGCGGCCGTAGAACCCGATCCCGAGCAGCAGCTTGGACGACGGGATGCCCTTCGACTTGAGCTTCTGGATCGCCGCGTCGCTGTGGTGGCCGGCCGTCGGGATGCCGTTGTACGACGTGAGCGGCGAGTGCGGCGCCGTCGGTCCCTGCGCCGCGAAGGCGCCGAAGTAGTCGTAGGTCATCGGCATGATCCAGTCGAGCTTGCCGGCCGCCGCCGCGTAGTTGGTGGCGTCGATCTTGCCGCCGTTGGTGCCGTCGGCGGTGATCGCGGCCGTCACCAGCGCCGACGAGCCGAACCGGGTGCGCAGCGCGCTGATCACGTTGTTGAACGCGTTGGGACCGGAGGTGTCGCAGCTCAGGCCGCAGGCGTTCGGGTACTCCCAGTCGATGTCGATGCCGTCGAAGACGTCCGCCCAGCGCGGGTCCTCGACCAGCTTGTAGCAGGAGTCGGCGAAGGCCGTCGGGTTCTTGGCCGCCTCGGTGAAGCCGCCGGACCAGGTCCATCCGCCGAACGACCAGACCACCTTGATGTTCGGGAACTCCTTCTTCAGCTTGCGCAGCTGGTTGAAGTTGCCGCGCAGCGCGCCGGCGTCCCAGGTGTCCGCGACGCCGTCGACCGAGCCGGCCGCGTCGTACGCCTTGTCGTACGCCGCGTAGGAGTCACCCATCGCGCAGCGGCCGCCGGTGGTGTTGCCGAAGGCGTAGACGATGTTGGTCAGCTTGGCGGCCGACCCGCTCGTCTTGATGTTCTTGACGTGGTAGTTGCGGTCGTAGACACCCCACTCGGTGAAGTAGCCGACGACGCGCTTGCCGGCGGCGACCGCGTTGTCCTGCTGCTCGACCACCTGGGTCGGCAGGGACCGGGCGCCGTCGTCGGACGGGGTGGCCGCGACCGCGGCGGGGACCACTCCGGTACCGAGCAGTGCGAGCGCGGCGACCAGGGTGGGCAGGGTTCGGATCCTCATGGTGTTCCTCCAGGGGGGCGGGAGAGGCACTGTGCGCACCCTACTCAGCACAGCGGGTTAAGAAAAGGAGGAACCCAAATAAAAATGACCACGCGATCACCGAACCGTTCGGTAACCGCGCCGCGACCTCGGCCGTACGACGTCCGAAAGACGCCGTGACCAGAGGCTGGTTCCGCGTGCATCAGAACCGCTTCACGGAGTAATCTCCTCGCGCACGGTCAATGACCGTATCGACGGAGGAACACGTGCCTGGATCACCGCGGCGACCCGCTCGGATCTGGCTGCTTGCCCTCCTGGTCGTGCCACTGGTCCTCACCGCTCTCCTGGTCGCCTTCAAGGGCGACGGTCTGAGCAACGCGACCGCCGACGAAGCCGGTACGGCGGAAGCGCCGACGACCACTCCCCCGGCGCCGACCGACCCGAGCACCACGACGACGCCGGACCCGAGCGACTCGGCGAGCGTCGTACAGCCGGAGCCCGAGGCTGCGCCCTTCTCCGTCGCATGGACCGAGGCGAACGGCCTGCAGGTCACCGCCGTACTGCGGGACGACGCCGCGAAGGAGAAGGTCGTCGGCGAGATCCAGGGCCTGCTCGAGCAAGGCGAGACCTTCGGCGACAAGCTGACGGTCGACGAGGCCACCGGCCTCGCCAACCCGAGCGCGCTGGTCGGCGTACTGCAGGCCCTGCGGTCGGCGCCCGGCGATGTCGCGGTCAAGTACGACGGCGCGACGATCACGCTGAGCGGCGACGTCGCCGATCAGGCGACCAAGGCGACGGCGGCGCGGGCGGCGGCGAAGGCCGTGCCGGGAGCTGTCGTCGCGAACGAACTGCGCGTACCGACCGCGGCGAAGCCGCCGGTGAGCGAGGCCTGCCAGACGTTCGAGAGCCGGCTCGCGCAGGTGACCGGTCAGCACAAGATCGTGTTCCTGTCCGGTACGGCGATCGTCAACGAGCGCTCGCGCGGATCGGTCGCGCGGGTCGCCGCGCTGCTGAAGAGCTGTGCCACCGCCCGGGTCGAGGTCGGCGGTCACACCGACAACCTCGGCGACCCGTCGACGAGCCTGCCGCTGTCGCAGCAGCGCGCCGACGCGGTGAAGGCCGAGCTGGTACGGCGCGGGGTGCCGGCCGAGCGGATCATCAGCCGCGGGTACGGCGAGTCCGAGCCGGTCGCGTCCAACCACACCTCCGCCGGGCGGATCGCGAACCGCCGGGTGGAGATCCGAGTTCCGTAGGGGTCCTTGATGAGTTCGCTGTACGCCCAGCTGTGGGTGCTTCTGCTGGCCGCCTTCGTCCTGGGCAGCGCCGCCGCCTACGTCATCCACCGGAGCACCCAGCGATGAGCACGCTCGCCCGCAACAACTGGCCGTGGGAACTGCTGGCGTTCCTGCTGGGCGCTGTCATCACCTGGGTCCTGTTGAGCCGCCGCGAGCCGGTGGCGGCCGACGTACCTGAAGAAGAAGCCGTGGAAGAGAAGGTCCTGGTCACCGCCGGCGCTCCGCTCGAGCGCAGCGAAGAGCAGAGCCGACCAGCCCCGAAGCCGAGCCCCGCCGAGGAGCAACCGGTCTTCTCCCAGCGCATGGATCTGGTGGACGCGTCGCAGCCGACGCTGTTCGACGGATCCGGGCGGGCCGTCGTACCGGGAAAGTACGGACCGGGTTCGGCCGACGCCGTCGAGCACCAGAGCCCACCCGACGGCTTCACGATCAAGGGCAACGCCCAGTCGATGCTCTTCCACACCCCGGACTCGCCGTACTACGGCCGCACCAAACCCGAGGTCTGGTTCCGCACCGAGGCCGACGCCGAACGCGCCGGCTTCACCAAGTACACCCGCAAGCCGCGCAAGTCGCCCCGCTCCTGACACCTCCCCGCCGCTAGCATCGGCGCACCAGACCGGTCGCCAGGAGGATCGATGCAGCGCGAGATTCACGTCCCTTTCAAGGCCGAGCAGGACGAGGACGGAGTCTGGGCGGCCACCGCGGCGCTGACCCCGGACGCTTTCGCCCACGGCCAAGGGCCGACGCGGGAAGCGGCGATCGAGGATCTCAAGGAAGCTCTCGCCCTGCTCGCCGAAGAGGTCGGGGCACCGGATCAACTGGTCGTGACGATCCAGGCCGACTGATGGCCGAGGTCCCGGCGAAGAAGTACCGCGAGGTCAAGCAGGCGCTGGAACGAATCGGTTACCGCGAGGCGCGGCAGAGGGGCAGCCACGTGATCTTCACGAAGGGCCGCAGCTCCATCACCGTTCCGAACCACGCCGGCATCGACGTGTCCAAGGGGGTCATGCGCGAGATCCTCAAGGAGGTCGGCATGACACCGAAGGAGCTGTTCGACAAGCGCGCGGGCCGCGACGCGATGGAGCTCCTCCAGGAGGGCAATCCGCCTCCCGGCCGGCGCGGCACGCAGTCCGGGCAGGAGAGCAGGCCCGCGCAAGGGCAGAGCGGCCGGCGGGGCCGCGGTCGGGGTCGGCGCGACTGAGCTGGTCGCCGTACGGCGTGACTGTGTGCTGCCGGCGATGGGTCGACCGGCCGCACGGAGTGACCAGAACTAACGCGCGAACAGCCCGGAAGCAACGCGGTCGAGGTAACGAATCGGGCCTGAAATAGGGTGATCCGGCCCCTATTTGCTTGTACTGGCAAAGCGGCGTCACACTGACTCCAACGCCGCTCCGGACCCCTGTCCCACGGCGTCAATCCACACCACCCCCGGACACCCCGGACCCTGGTTCCTTTTGAGATGCCCGTACTGCGGGTACGGGATCCGGAGCCCGCCCCCGGTGTCCACCCGCGCGTCGCCGGAATCGTCCGGTGGTGGCAGCCACATGTACCGCTAGGTTTGGACCGAGGGGATTACACCCGATGGAGGTGAGCGTGACCGACATGCTGCCGGAGCAGCACCACGGACTGACGAAGAGTGACCCGCTGTGGTTCAAGCGGGCCGTCTTCTACGAGGTCCTCGTGCGGTCATTCAAGGACTCGAACGCCGACGGAATCGGCGACCTGCAAGGCCTGACCGAGAAACTCGACTATCTCGAGTGGCTCGGCGTGGACTGTCTGTGGTTACCGCCGTTCTACCCCTCACCTCTGCGTGACGGCGGCTACGACATCTCCGACTACACCAACGTGATGCCCGAGGTCGGCACGATCGCCGACTTCGCCGCGTTCATGGACGCCTGCCACACGCGTGGCATGCGCGTCATCGTCGACTTCGTGATGAACCACACCTCGGACCAGCACCCCTGGTTCCAGGCGTCGCGTACCGATCCCGACGGCCCGTACGGCGACTTCTACGTCTGGTCCGACAACGACGAGGCCTACTCGGACGCGCGGATCATCTTCGTCGACTCCGAGACCTCGAACTGGACCTGGGACCCGGTCCGCCAGCAGTACTTCTGGCACCGGTTCTACTCCAGCCAGCCCGACCTCAACTTCGAGAACCCGGCCGTCGGGGACGCGATGATCGAGGCGCTGAAGTTCTGGCTCGACCTCGGCATCGACGGCTTCCGGCTCGACGCGGTGCCGTACCTGTTCGAGGAGGAGGGCACCAACTGCGAGAACCTGCCCAGGACGCACGAGTTCCTGAAGCGGGTCCGCAAGGAGGTGGACGCGAACTACACCGACCGCGTCCTGCTCTGCGAGGCCAACCAGTGGCCGGCCGACGTGGTCGACTACTTCGGCGACCGCGAGTCCGGCGGCGACGAGTGCCAGATGGCCTTCCACTTCCCGGTGATGCCGCGGATCTTCATGGGCGTACGGCGCGAGTCGCGGTTCCCGATCTCGGAGATCCTGGCCCAGACCCCGCAGATCCCCGACACCTGTCAGTGGGGCATCTTCCTGCGCAACCACGACGAGCTCACGCTCGAGATGGTCAGCGACGAGGAGCGCGACTACATGTGGGGCGAGTACGCCCAGGACCCGCGGATGAAGGCCAACATCGGCATCCGCCGCCGGCTCGCGCCGTTGCTCGACAACGACGTGAACCGGATGGAGCTGTTCACGTCGATGCTGCTGTCCCTGCCCGGGTCGCCGATCCTGTACTACGGCGACGAGATCGGCATGGGCGACAACATCTGGCTCGGTGACCGCGACGGGGTCCGGACCCCGATGCAGTGGTCCCCGGACCGCAACGCGTCGTTCTCGACCGCGACCCCCGGCAAGCTCAGTCTGCCGGTGATCATGGACCCGGTCTACGGCTACCAGGCGGTCAACGTCGAGGCCGAGATGGAGAACGCGTCGTCGCTGCTGCACTGGACGCGGCGGATGATCCAGACCCGCAAACAGCACCCGTGTTTCGGCATGGGTACCTTCACAGATCTGGGCGGGTCCAACCCGAGCGTGCTCTCGTACATCCGGGAGTTCGGCGACGACGTGGTGCTGTGCGTGAACAACCTGTCGCGGTTCCCCCAGCCGATCGAGCTGGACCTGCGGCAGTACCAGGGCGTCGAGCCGGTGGAGCTGCTCGGCGGCGTGCACTTCCCGACCATCGGTGAGCTGCCGTACCTGCTCACCCTGGGTGCGCACGGCTTCTACTGGTTCCGGCTGCCGGTGAACAAGTCGGCCGATCGTGAGGAGAGCTCTTCGTGACTTCCCATCTGGACCAGGTCCAGTCCTTCTGCATCCACCAGCGATGGTTCGGTGAGAAAGGACATGACGTCGACGTCGAAGCGATGGCCACCTCAGCGTGGCTGTCGGACGAGGGCGTCTGGCCCGCGGTCCGGATCGGGTTCGTCTACTGCTCGGGCCCGCCCGGGGCGGAGAACGCCATCCGGGTGTACCAGTTGCCGCTCAGCTACCACACCGCGCCGGTCGACAACCTCGGCCACGCGCTGATCGGCGACTGGGCCGAGCCCGACCTGGGTGACACCCGGGTCTGGGTGTACGACGCCCTGCACGACAAGGAAGCCACGCCGTACTGGCTGGACGCCCTCACCCACGGGCGTCAGCTGACCGGCCTGGAGTTCCACCCGGTGCACGCACCGGAGCGCACGCTCGTCGTACCGGACGACGCCCAGTCGCTGGTGCTGACGGTCGAGCAGAGCAACACGTCGCTGGTCTTCGGCGACACCGCCTTGCTGAAGGTGTTCCGCCGGCTCGAGCCCGGGAGCAATCCCGGGGTCGAGATCGAGTCGGCGCTCACCGAGGCGGGCTCCGAGCTGGTGCCCGAGGTGCTCGGATCGGCGCGTGGCTCCTGGCCGCGCGCGGGCGGCGGCACGGACTCGGGCGATCTCGCGATGATGACGGCGTTCGAGAAGAACTCGACGGATGGCTGGTCGTACGCGACGACGTCCGTCCGGGACCTGTACGCCGAGGCCGACCTGCACGCCGAAGAGGTCGGCGGCGACTTCGCCGGGGAGTCGCACCGGCTCGGTGCGGCGACGGCCGAGGTGCACTCGGAGCTGGCCAAGGCGCTCGGCACCGACGTCTGGGCGCCGGACCTGATGATCCAGCACGCGGCCGCGATGCAGCGGCGGCTGGACAAGGCCGCCGCGGCGATCCCGGAGCTCGAGCCGTACGCCGAGGGCCTGAGCCGGGCGTTCACCGCGCTCGCGGAGTACGGCGAGGCCGTGCCGGTGCAGCGGATCCACGGTGACTTCCACCTGGGTCAGGTGCTGCGCACGATCGACGGCTGGAAGCTGATCGACTTCGAGGGCGAGCCGGCCAAGTCGCTGATCGAGCGGCGGGCGCTGGACACCCCGATCAAGGACATCGCCGGGATGCTGCGCTCGTTCGACTACGCGGCCCGGTCACTGCTCGCCGATCACCAGGGCGACCAGCAGATCGCCTACCGGGCGGCCGAGTGGGCGAACCGGAACCGTCGCGCCTTCTGCGACGGGTACGCCGAGGTCGCCGGCACCGATCCGCGCGACCAGGGTGTGCTGCTCAGCGCGTTCCTGGCCGACAAGGTGATCTACGAGACGATGTACGAGGCCCGCAACCGGCCGAGCTGGCTGCCGATCCCGCTGGCCGCCGCCGCTCAACTGAGCACCACGGAGTCGCACCCCGACGAGGACTGACCGCCGGGGTCGGGCCCGCGCGGGCGTCGTCCACAGGCGACGGTTTTCCGGGCCCGGGGAGCTGTCGCGCTGACATACTTCTCCCTATGCCCACCGCGCCGCAGCTGGAGGTCCTGGTTCTGGGACCTCTCGCCGTGCGGCTCAACGGTGTCGCGATCGCGGTCGACCGGCCGCTGGAGCGTGCGCTGCTGGTCCGGCTCGCGCTGGCCAACGGTCTGCCCGTTCCCGATCAGCGGCTGGCGGTTGATCTGTGGGGCGATGTCGATCTGGCCCGCCCGACCGAGCGGCTGCGGGTGCTTGCTTCACGGCTGCGGACGGCGCTCGGGACTCCCGACGTACTGACGCGGGCCTCCAACGGATACGCACTGTCCGCGCAGATGACGGATCTCGCCGGCGCGCGATCGCTGGCCAAGGGCCTGTACGCCGCAGCGCGCGCGGGCGATCACGCGACGGTGAGCGCGCTCGGTCGCGAGGCACTGGCGCTGTGGCGCGGTGCGTCGCTGGCCGACCTGCGGGCGATTCCGTACGCCGCGACCGAGGCCGAGCAGCTGGATACCTGGCGGCTGGATCTCCAGGTCGAGCGGCTGGATGCGGAACTCGCGCTCGGTGGTGCAACCGAGGCCGGGCGGGAGCTGGAGGCGTTGGCCGCCGAGCATCCGCTACACGAACGGCTGTGGTGCTTGCTGGCGTTGGCGCTCTACCGGACCGGCCGGCAGGCGGATGCACTCAACCGCCTGGCGCGGCTGCGTGCGCGGCTGTCGGACGAGCTCGGCGTCGATCCGGCGCCTGACACCGCCGAGATGGAGCTCCGCCTGCTGCGCCAGGACCCGAGCCTCCAGCTCCAGGCCACCCCTCCCGAGCCGCTCGACCTTCCGTTGCCCATGACAACTTTCGTCGGCCGGCAGTCCGAGCTGTCCGACCTGGTCCGACGGTTGCGCACCCCCGGACTGATCACGCTCACCGGTGCGCCCGGGAGCGGCAAGTCCCGGCTGGCCTTCGAAGCGACCCGTGCCCTGGCCGCCGCGGGACACCCGGTGCGGCTGATCCCGCTCCGGGCGATCGACGCCACCGAGCTGGACCCCGGGCAGCGCGAGAACGGGCTCCTGGTGCTCGACGACGCGGAGCACCAACTGGAGCCGGTCGCCAAGACCGTCGCTCACCTGCTCGAACACACCAACCTGACCGTGCTGGTCACCTCTCGCGAACCCCTCCAGCTGCCCGACGAAGAGGTGCGGGTGCTGGAGCCGCTCGACGAGCGCTCTGCCGCCCAGCTGTTCACCGAACGCTGCGCCGCCGACGCGCAGGCGGCCGTCGAGTCGGAGGTCGCGGCGATCTGCACCGCGACCGAACGCCTGCCGCTGGGCATCGAACTGGCCGCGGGTCTCACCCGCACGTTGCCGGTCGCGCGGGTGGCCGAGGAGCTGCGCACCGGCCTGTCCGCCGTGCTGGACTGGACGTACCAGCTGCTCGGCGCGGCGGACCGTGAGGTCCTGCACGAGGTGATCGTCTTCGCCGACGGGTTCACCCTGGAGGATGCCGAGCGCATCGCCGCCGACCCGCGGGACGTCGCTCCGGCGCTCACCGAGCTGGCCGATCGCAACCTGCTGCTGGTCGAGGATCACGACGGCCGGCGCTTCCGGGTGCCCGGCGCGGTGCGTGATTACACGCTGCAGCGGTAGTTCGTCGGTGTGTACGTCCCCGACGGACGGGTACGGGATGCGGGAATCGAAGAGTCCATCGGGCAGGATTGGGTGCATGGGATCGAACGAGCGCGACGAGCACGACACCGAGGTGCGGACGCCGCTGTCGGAGGCGATGACCGAGCCGGTCAAAGCCCCTGTCGAGCAGGCGGTTCCGACGACGAGCGGACAGGTCGTGCCCGCCGCCGTCGCTGCCGGTGTGCAGCGGGTCGACGTGGATCGATCGGTGCTCGAGCGGCTGGTCTCCGGGACGTACCACGATCCGCACCAGGTCCTCGGCCCGCACCTGGGCGACGGATCGGTGACGTTGCGCGTGCTGCGGCCGTTCGCGGCGACGGTGACGGCCCTGTACGACGACGAGCGGGTCGAGCTGGAGCACGAGTTCGAGGGCGTCTGGGTCGGCGTACTGGACGTCGAGAAGGTGCCCGACTACCGGCTCGAGGTCACCTACACCGACGGCCCCGCGCTCGAGGTCGACGACCCGTACCGGTATCTCCCGTCGCTCGGCGAGATGGACCTGCACCTGATCGGTGAGGGCCGGCACGAACAGCTGTGGTCCGTTCTCGGCGCGCACGTGCGCCGGTACGACGGCCCGGGCGGTACCGTGACCGGGACGTCGTTCGCGGTCTGGGCGCCGAACGCGCAGGGCATCCGGCTGACCGCCGACTTCAACTTCTGGGACGGCCGCGCGCACCCGATGCGCACGATGGGATCGAGCGGGGTCTGGGAGCTGTTCGTTCCCGGCGTCGGTCCTGGTACGCGGTACAAGTTCGACATCTGCGGCCGCGACGGCGTCTGGCGGCAGAAGGCCGACCCGATGGCGAACCTGGCCGAAGTGCCGCCGGCCAACGCGTCGGTCGTGCACGAGACGACGTACGAGTGGCAGGACGCCGAGTGGCTGGAGCGGCGGGCGGCCGCGCAGGCGTACGCCGAGCCGATGAGCGTGTACGAGGTGCACCTCGGCTCGTGGCGCAAGGGCAAGTCGTACCGTGAGCTGGCCGACGAACTCGTTGCCTACGTCAACGAGATGGGCTTCACGCACGTCGAGTTCATGCCGGTGATGGAGCACCCGTTCGGCGGCTCGTGGGGATACCAGGTCACGTCGTACTTCGCGCCGACCTCGCGCTTCGGCGACCCCGACGACTTCCGCTTCCTGGTCGACGCACTGCACCAGGCCGGGATCGGCGTGATGGTCGACTGGGTGCCGGCGCACTTCCCGAAGGACGCCTGGGCGCTGGCCAAGTTCGACGGCACCGCCCTGTACGAGCACCCGGACCCGCGCCGCGGCGAGCAGCCCGACTGGGGCACGCTGGTCTTCGACTTCGGCCGGCCGCAGGTGCGGAACTTCCTGGTCGCGAACGCGCTCTACTGGGCCGAGGAGTTCCACATCGACGGCCTGCGGGTCGACGCGGTCGCCTCGATGCTCTACCTGGACTACTCGCGCCAGGAAGGCCAGTGGGTGCCGAACCAGTACGGCGGCCGCGAGAACCTCGAGGCCGTGTCGTTCCTGCAGGAGATGAACGCGACGCTCTACAAGCGGGTGCCCGGCGTGATCACGGTCGCCGAGGAGTCGACGTCCTGGCCGGGCGTCACCCGGGCGACGCATCTCGGCGGACTCGGCTTCGGCTTCAAGTGGAACATGGGCTGGATGAACGACTCGCTGCGCTACCTGGAGCACGAGCCGGTGCATCGCCAGTTCCACCACCACGAGCTGACGTTCTCGATGATGTACGCCTACTCGGAGAACTTCGTGCTCCCGCTGTCGCACGACGAGGTTGTCCACGGCAAGGGATCGCTGCTGCGCAAGATGCCCGGCGACCGGTGGCAGCAGCTGGCGAACCTGCGCGCGTACCTCGCGATGATGTGGGCGCACCCGGGCAAGCAGCTGCTGTTCATGGGCGGTGAGTTCGGCCAGGAGTCGGAGTGGTCGGAGAAGGGCGAGCTCGACTGGTGGCTGCTGGATCACGCCGACCACCAGGGGCTGCAGCAGCTGGTGCGCGACCTCAACACGTCGTACAAGGACCTGAAGGCGCTGTGGGGCAACGACCACGTGCCTGAGCGGTTCACCTGGATCGACGCCAACGACGCCGGCAACAACACGTTCTCGTTCGTCCGCTTCGGCGGCGAGGGCGAGGCGACGGTCGCCTGCGTGGTCAACTTCTCCGCGGTCCCGCACCACGGCTACCGGCTGGGCCTGCCGTTCGAGGGACACTGGCACGAGATCCTCAACACCGACGCGGCGACGTACGGCGGCTCCGGCGTCGGCAACTTCGGCGGCGTCGACGCCAACGGCACCTCCTGGCACGGCATGGCGAGCAGCGCCGAGATCTCGGTGCCTCCGCTGGCCGCCGTGTGGTTCCGGTACGACGGCTGACGGCTCCTACTCCGCCAGGTGATTGACCAGACGGACGAGTTGGTCGGCGTACCGGTCGGCGAAGTCGGGCGCCTCGGGGTTCAGGCCGAGGGCCCGGGCGATCTGCGGGAAGGTGACGGGCGCCGCCGACAGGGCGAACAGGGCCAGGGCCGCGTGGGCCGGGTCCAGGTCGGCGGCTAGTTCGCCGGCCTGCTGGCGGCGTTGGAAGTCGGCCAGGACCGCCTGGAAGCGGGCGTCGCGGGCGGGGTCGTCGGGCTCGTCGCGGTCGACGCCTTGCCGGATGAGCAGGCGGGCGAGGTCGGGGGCCGCGAGGGTCTCGCGAGCGTAGGCGGCCGCGACCTCGCCGAGGGTGGTGGCGTCCTGCGTGAGGGCGGGCTCGTTGTCGCGCCAGCGGTTGGTGACGGCGTCGTACAGGCCTTGTTTGCCGCCGAAGTAGTACGAGATGAGCTGCTTGTTCACGCCCGCGCGGGCGGCGATCTCGGTCACCCGCGCGCCGCCGAAGCCGTGCGCGCCGAACTCGGCCACGGCCGCGTCCAGCAGCGCCTGCTTGCTGCGTTCGGCGTCACGCTGCCGTTCGTCCGGGGCCGGAGCTCGCCTGACTGTCATGGGCCGAAGCCTAACCACCCCGCTTGCGGAATTAATCATCTTTTCAGATGATAGTGCCATCTGGACGGATGAAGAGGAGTGGCAGATGAGAGTGGCGATCGTCGGCGCGGGGATCGGCGGGCTGGCGCTCGCGCACGGGCTGACCGGGGCTGGGCTCGACGTGCGGGTGTACGAGCGGGATCCGTCGCCGCGGCATCGTCGCCAGGGGTACCGGATCCACATCAGCCCGGTCGGCGAGGAAGCGCTCGCGGCCGTGCTGCCGGCGGCCGTACGGCGTCGCGTGATCGAGACGGCGACGCACCCGGGCGATCTGGTGTCCGGGTTCGACCGGCAGCTGCGGCCGACGTTCGAGCAGGTCTTCCCGGGCGGCGGGCCGGAGACGGTGAGCGCGGTCGACCGGTACGCGTTCCGCCGGGCGTTGATGACCGGGCTGGACGAGCGACTCGAGTTCGGCCGGCAGTTCGAGGGCTACCGCGAGCTGGACGACGGCGTCGAGCTGCGGTTCGCCGACGGTACGACGGAGACCACCGACCTGCTCGTCGGCGCCGACGGCGTGGGGTCGCGGATCCGCGGCCAGCTGCTGCCGTCGTACGAGGTGATCGACATCGGGATCCGCTGCATCTACGGCAAGATCCCGCTGGCCGAGGTCGAGGGGCTGGAGATCCCGCCCGCCTTCCTGCGCGGCCTCAGCGTCGTCACCGACGGCCCGGGCGGCGTGGGCGCGGCGTTCGGGCCGGTGCTGTTCCGGACACCGCCCGAGGAGTACGGCGACTACCTGATGGCTGTCCTGACCGGCTCGCCCGAGACGCTCGGCCACTCCGACGAGGAGCTCTTCACTCTCGCGCCGGAGCAACTGTGGGAGACCGTCGCCGCGAAGACCGCCGACTGGCACCCGACCGTACGACGGCTGATCGCCGCCGCGGACCAGTCAGCGGCCTTCCCGATCACGCTGCGCTCGAGCATCCACCTCGAGCCGTGGAAGACCGGCCGAGTCACGCTCCTCGGCGACGCCATCCACCCGATGACCCCGGCTGCCGGCGCCGGGGCGAACACCGCGTTGTGGGACGCCGCCGAACTCACCCGCGCGCTCAGTCAGGCGGGCGACGTACGGGCAGCGTTGGCGTCGTACGAGCAACGCATGATCGCCAACGCCCAGCCCATCGTGACCGAGTCCCTGGAGAACGCCCGGCGGATGTTCGGCCTTACTGCACCGTCAGTGTGAAGACCTGGCTGTACGTCGCTTCGACCGTACGGCCGTTGGCGAGGGTCGTGCCGGGCGTCCACCAGCGGAACTCGGCGGTGCCTCGGCGGTTGAAGGGGAAGGACAGGAGGCCGCGGCCGGAGGCGAGGGTCTTGTACGAGATGCCTTGCCAGACGCCGCTCGCGTTCTTCCACTGGAGCGCGGCCTGCTGCGACCCCTCGGGGTCGACGCGCAGGTAGGCCTGCGGCTGCGTGCCGAGCGGGATCACCGGGGTGATGAACTTCGCGTCCACCACGCGGGTGATCGAGCGGACAGTCGCCGGCGGGGAGTCGTCGCCGTAGACGAACGTCCCGTCCGGGCGGCGTTCGGTGGGGCGGACGGTGCGGTACTGCCGGGTGCCCGCGTTCGGCACGGCGAGCCGGTACTGGCCGAAGCCGTCCGGCTGCAGGACCTTCACCAGGGTCCATGCGGCGTCGGGGTTGTCGCGGGCCTCGAGCGTGAGCGGGCCGTGGCCACCCCACTCGGTGAAGCTCAAGCAGTCGGAGTTCATCGAGCCGAGGCCGATCCCCCCAGTCATGACATCGGTCTGCCCGTAGGCGTACCCAGTGGCTGACGTGCTACCGACATGCGCCTCGCTGAACCCGATCGCCGACTCGGCGTGCTTCGCGAGCGGCACCGTGCCCCACTCGTTCGTCGCCGCCGCCGTGATCGTGTACCACTTCGTCCGGCGCGCGACCTCCCCGCTCGTCGGGGTCGAGTTCGGGAGCGGGCTGGAGACGCAGTTGCCCTGCGACGACTCGTGGAGCCTCGCGGCGTACGTCGTACTGCCGGCGACGTCGAGCGGGTCGTTCGGCGTCTGGTCGGCACCGGCCGCCGGGGCGCTCCAGCGGACGGAGTCGTCCGGGTCGACCAGCGTCGTCGTCAACTTCGCGGGCTGCGGCAGGTACCGGTCGAACGCCGGCGACGCGGCGGACGCGGCGGCGCCGTCCGAGACCACGATCGTCACCGAGTCGGCCGCGTCGGCGCTCGTGCCGATCAGCGCGCGGTCGACGAGCAGCTCGTTCGCGCCGTCGGCCGTCGTCGTACCGAGCTCGGCGCCGGTGCTCAGCTTGACCGCGTTCGCGACCGGCGCCGCTTCGGTCCAGGTGACCTTGACCTTGCCGGCCTGCCAGCTCAGCGCGACCGCGCCGATCTCCCCCGCTGCGTGCGCAGGCACACTCCACCCCGTCAGGACCGCGACCGCGGCCGCTGCCAGGGCGACTCCCCTCTTCGCCATACGTGCTCCTCACTAGACGTCTGCGAGGTGAATGATGCCGCCCGGCACCGACAAGGTTGCAAGGGCAGCCGAAGTTGCAGGCGGGGCCGGGGGATTGAGGGCACCGCCTGCAACGTTCTCGGGTCAGCGGACGGTCAGGGTGAAGACTCCGCTGTAGGTGGCGTCGGCGTTCGCGGTGGCCGGGACCCACCACCGGAACTGCGTCGCGCCGCGCTTGTTCCACGGGAAGGCGAGCAGCCCGCGCCCGGCGTACAGGCTCTTGTACGCGACGCCCTGCCAGACGCCCGACGCGTTCTTGAACTGCAGCGCCGCTTTCTGCGTGCCGGCCGGGTCGACCCAGAGGTAGGCCTGCGGCCGGGTGCCGAGCTTGATCACCGGCTGGATGAACTTGGCCGACACGACGCGGGTGGTCGCGCGGACCGCCTTGATCTCGCCCACTCCCCCGTACGACGCACGGCCGCTGAAGATCGTCTTCAACCGGACCGCCCGGTACTCCCGATGCCCCGGGTTCGTCAGCACCGCCGTGTACTTGCCCCAGGCATCGATCGTCTTCGTGGTACCGGCCGTGGTCCACGGCGCGGTCGCCGAGGTCCGCTGCTGGATCACCACCGACTGGCCCGGCACCTGCTCGATCCACCCGCTGCAGCCCGGCGGCGCCATGGTCTCCCACAGGAAGTCCTCAGTCAGTACGCCGGTCAGCGTGGTCTTCTCACCGAGCTTCGTCGCGGCCGGACCGGTCGTCGTGAGGCTCCGCGTCCTGCCCACGCCGGTGCGCGGCCCGCCCACGGTGCCCCACTCGTTGTCGACCAGAATCACCAGGTCGTACAGGTGGCCGGGATCCGGAATCGTACCGGTCCGCGCGCTGGTCGGTGCCAGGTTGATCCCGTCGCACGTCGGGATGCTCGGGTTGTCGGTCCGGACCCGCTGCTGCGGGATGTAGGTGTAGTCCAGCGGACGGTCAAGCGGATCGTTCGGCGTCGCGTCGACCGACGTGTCCGGCGCGACCGTCCACCGCAGCGAACCGTCGGCCTCGAACGCCGTCGTCGTCGGGTAGCCGCGGTAGTTGAACCGGTCGAAGGCGTCCGTCCGGCCCGTCGTACCGGAACCGTCGCTGACCTCGATCCACACCTCGTCGGCGGCATCGGATTGCGGTCCCAGAGTCTCCGCGTCGACGACGTACACGTTCGGCTGGTCGGCCGTGGTGTGACCGAACTCGTTCCCGCCCGCGCTCGCGACGCTGCGCAGGACGAGCGTGTTCGCCGCCGGCTGCGATTCGTCCCAGGTGATGCGGATGCTGTGCTGCTTCGCGTCGGCCCAGACAACCTGCACGTTGGTCACGCCCGCGGCCCGAGCCGACCCGGCTGAGGCGCTCGGCGCGCCCAGCACGGTCACCAGCGCCGCCGCACCGGCGAGCGCGATCGATCTCTTCAGCATCCGCGTGCCTCTCTCTGTACCAACCACGATGCGGTCGGCGAGAGGAAAGTTGCGGACTCACCGAACGGTCAGCGAGAAGGCGCTGCTGTACGTCGCATCCGCCGCGGCCGTGGCCGGGACCCACCAGCGGAACTGGGTGGTGCCGCGCTTGTTCCAGGGGAACGCGAGCAGGCCGCGACCGGCGTACAGGGTCTTGTACGCGACGCCCTGCCAGGCACCTGAGGCGTTCTTGAACTGGAGCGCGGCCTTCTGCGTCCCGGCCGGATCGACCCAAAGGTAGGCCTGCGGCTGCGTGCCCAGGTTGACCGTCGGCTGGATGAACTTCGCCGACACCACGCGGGTCGTCGCGCGGACCGACTTGCTGCCGCCCACTCCGCCGTACGCCGCTGAGTCGGGCTGGATCGTGTCCAGCCGGATCACCCGGTACTCGCGGTGGCCCGGGTTCTTGATCACGGCCGTGTACTTGCCGTTGTTGTCGGTCTTGGTGGTGCCGACCGTCGTCCACGGCGCGGTCGGCGACGTGCGCTGCTGGATCACCACCGGCTGGTTCAGGACCGGCTCGGTGACCTCCTCGCAGGCCGGCGGATGCCCCGACTCGTACAGCACCGACCCGGTCAGCACCCCGGTCAGCGTGGTGGTCCCGCCGTACGGCGTCGCGGCCGGACCGGTGAGCGTGATGCTCTTCGTGAACCCGACCGGGATGTAGCTGTACGACGCGGTGCCCCACTCGTTGACGACGTCGAGGAACAGGTCGTACGTCTTGCCCGGGTTCGGCGCCGTACCGGTCGGGACGGTGGTCCTCGGCAGCTGGGTGTCCTCGCACTCGTAGGTGCCGACCGGATCGTTGTCGACCCGCTGCCGCGGCGCGTAGGTGTAGGCCTTCGGCAGGTCGAGCGGGTCGTCCGGCGTACCGTCGACCGCGGTGTCGGGCGCCATCGTCCACTGCAGCTTGCCGTCGGCGGTGAACGCGAGCTTCACCGATCCCCCGCCGTAGTTGAACCGGTCGAAGTCCGGCGACCGGCCCGTCGCGCCGGAGTCGTCCAGGACCTCGATCCAGACCTTGTCGGCCGGGTCGGTGGCACTGGAGAGACTGTCCGCCCTGACCAGGTACTCGTTCGGTTGCGCGGCCGTGGTGGTCCCGAAGCCGTTCCAGCCGACGCCGTTGGTCAGCCTCAGTGTGTTCGCGGACGGCGTGGACTCGGTCCAGGTGATCCTGATGGTGTCGTGCTGGGCGTCGGCCCAGGCGATCGTGACCGGCCCGACCGCGGCCGGCGCCGCGGGGGCGGGGAGGGCCTGGGCGGACAGCAGCAGCGTGAGAGCCAGTGTTCGTTTCAGCATCGGTGATCCCTGGGTTCAGCGGACGGTGAGGGTGAAGGTGTTGCTGTACGTCGCGTCGGCGGTCGCCGAGGCCGGGATCCACCAGCGGAACTGGGTCGTGCCGCGCTTGTTCCAGGGGAACGCGAGCAGCCCGCGACCGGCGTACAAGGTCTTGTAGGCGACACCCTGCCACGCACCCGACGCGTTCTTGAACTGCAGCGCGGCCTTCTGCGTGCCGGCCGGATCGACCCACAAGTAGGCCTGCGGCTGGGTGCCCAGGGTGACCGTCGGCTGGATGAACTTCGCCGAGACCACGCGGGTGGTCGCGCGGACGTTCACGGCGTAGCCCTCCTTGCCGTACGCCGCGATGACGCTGTCGATGACGACGTTCGGACGGACCACCCGGTACTCGCGGTGGCCGGGGTTGCGGAAGACGGCGGTGTAGTCGCCCTGGTCGTCGGTCTTCGTCGTACCGACGACGGTCCAGGGCGCGTCGAGCGACGTCCGCTGCTCCACGACCACCGTCTGGTTCCTGGTCGAGCCGTGGTTCTCCTCGCACACCGGCGGGCTGCCCTGCTCGAACATGCTGGTGCCGTTCACGTGGCCCCGCAGCGTCGTCGTCCCGCCGTACGGCGTGCTGCCGGGCCCGGACGTCGTCACGTTCTTGGTGGTGCCGACCGTTCCGAAGAGGTCGTTGCGCTCACCCCACTCGTTGGCGACCTCGAGGAACAGGTCGTAGGCCTGCCCACGGTTCGGCAGATCGCCGGTCGGCGTGGTCGTCACGGTGGGGAGGTCGCGACACTCGTAGGTCCCGACCGGGTCGACGTCCACCCGCTGGATCGCCGTGTAGGTGTAGGTCTTCGGGAGGTCGAGCGGATCGCTCGGGGTCCCGTCGACGGAGTTGTCCGGCGGGAGCGTCCAGCGCACCTTGTCGCCGACGAAGGCGAGCCGGAGGTCGCGTTCGCTGTACAGGAACTGGTCGAAGTCCGCCGAGCGGGCCTCACTCCCGCCGCCCGCGACGACGATCCGGCTGCGCGCGGCCGGGTCGATCGTGCTTCCCAACCGGGTCGCGCTGACCAGGTACTCGTTCGGCTGCGCGGCCGTGGTCGTCCCGAACTGCCCCTCGGGGAACTCGTCGTCGGCGTCGGACTCGAGCGAGAGTGTGTTCGCGGCGGGCGTGGTCTCGGTCCAGGTGATCCGGATCATCGTGTGGGTGGCATCGGCCCACGCGAGCGTGACCGGCCCGATCGCGGCGGGTGCGGCCGGTGCGGCCGGTGCGGGAAGGGCCTGGGCCGACAGCAGCACAGCGAGGGCCAGGGTTCGTTTCAGCATGGGTGATCCTCAGGGTTCAGCGGACGGTGAGGGTGAAGGTGCTGCTGTACGCCGCTTCGGCGGCCGGCGAGGCGGGTACGACCCAGCGGAACTGGGTGACACCGCGCTTGTTCCAGGGGAACGCGAGCAGGCCGCGACCGGCGTACAGGGTCTTGTACGCGACGCCCTGCCAGGCTCCGGACGCGTTCTTGAACTGGAGGGCCGCCTTCTGCGTGCCGGCTGGATCGACCCACAGGTAGGCCTGCGGCTGCGTGCCCAGGTTCACCGTCGGCTGGATGAACTTCGCCGAGACGACCCGCGTGATCGGGCGGACCGCGATGGTCTGGCTGTCGGCGCCGAAGCGCGGGGTGCCGCCGGGAACGGTCCCGCTGGCGACGACCACGCGGTACTCGCGGTAGCCGGGATTGCGGAAGACCGCCCGGTAGTTGCCATCAGCACCGGTCTTCGTCGTACCGACGACGGACCACGGCACGGCGGCCGAGGCCCGCTGCTGGATGATCACCGTCGTGTCGAAGGCGGCGAAACGGTTCTCGTCGCAGGTAGGCGGTCGCCCGCTGATCAGCAGGGCGCTCTGGTCCACGTGCCCGGTCAGCGTGGTGGTACCGCCGTACGGCGATGTCGGGGGCCCGGTCACCTGGATGGCCGGGATCGTGTTGACCTCCCGGCTGACGGTCGAGAAGCCCCACTCGTTCCTCGGCATGACCTCGAAGGTGAACGGGTGCGCGGGCTTCGGCAGGACGCCGGTGGGGGTCGGACTGACGGTCTTCGTGTTCGTGCAGTCCGGGGTGCCCCACTCGTCAGGCTTCGGGTCGAACCCCTGCGTGACCTGGTAGGTGTACTGACTCGGGATGTCGAGCGGGTCGTTCGGCGTACTGTCGGTGCTGGTGTCGGGCGGCAGCGTCCAGCGGAGCTGGTCGTACGCCGAAAACGTCACGGCGAGGCTGTCCGAATCCGGTGCGTAGACGTAGCTGTCGAAGGGGACCGACAGTGCCTGCGTTCCGTCCGTTCCCTCGACGCTCACCTGGTGGCTCTTGCCGACCAGCGTGACCGGGAAGTACCCGGCGTTCGTGACCAGCTCGTTGGGCTGCGCAGCGGTGGTCGAACCGAGCGGGTTGAAGCCGACGTTGATGGTGTTCCCCATCGGCGTCGTCTCGGTCCAGGTGATCCGGACCTTGGTGTGCGCGGCGTCGGCCCAGGCAAGGGTGACCCCGCCGATCCCCGTCCCGGCGGCGTGCGCCGGAACGGGGACGGTCGAGGCCGTCACCAGCAGAGCCAGGGCCAGTGTTCGTTTCAGCATGTGTCCCCCAGGATGGTCATACCTGGAACGATGCACGCAACGGCCGAAAGGTTCAGCGAACGGTCAGAGTGAAGGGCGCGCCGTAGATCTCGTCCACGGTCGGCGAGCCCGGCACCCACCAGCGGAACTGGGTGACGCCGCGCTTGTTCCAGGGGAAGGTGAGCAGTCCGCGGCCGGCGTACAGGGTCTTGTAGCCGAGCCCCTGCCAGGCGCCCGACGCGTTCTTGAACTGCAGCGCCGCCTTCTGCGAGCCCTCCGGGTCGGCCCAGAGGTAGGCCTGCGGCTGGGTGCCGAGGGCAATCACCGGGTTGATGAACTTGGCCGAGACGATCCGGGTCTGCGAACGGACGGCGACGGTCCGGCTGTCGGCACCGAACCGGATCGCGCCCCGGTAGTCGTCGGCGCGGGGCAGGCTGTTCGCGACGACCACCCGGTACTGACGGTGGCCGGGGTTCTTGAAGCTCGCGGAGTAGTTACCCCGGACATCGGTCGTGGTGGTTCCGACGACCGTCCAGGGCTCGTTGTTGCCGGTCCTCTGGTGCACGACGACCGTCGTTTCCGTGGCCGCGCCCGAGTACTTCTGGCACACGCCCCGGTACTCCTCGATGTCCAGGACCGACTGCTCGACGTGCCCGGTGAGCGTGGTCGTCGCGCCGTACGGCGTCCGGCCCGGCTCGACGACCGACACGCTGTCGATCGTGTCCACCGGGACGGCCTTCCTGGCGGTGGAGCCCCACTCGTTCACCCCGCCGACGATCAGCTCGTACGGGCCGTCCGGCTTCGGGATCGTGCCGGTCGGCGACGTGGTCGCGGTCGAGGCGCCGCCGCAGGAGTTGGGGAACGGCCCGTGCAGCGGGTCCGGGTCGCCGGTCCCGTTGCCCCAGGTGACCTCGTACTTCGTTCCGGTGGGGAGGTCCAGCGGGTCGTTCGGCGTGGTGTCGGCCGACGTGTCCACGGGCACGGTCCACCGCACCTGGTCGTAGGACGGGAAGCTCACCTGGATCGACTTCGGCGCGTAGACGTAGCTGTCGAAGTCGACCGACTTCGCCTCGGCCCCGTTCGGGCCGGCCACCGAGACCTGCGCGCTGTTGTGGTCCGGGGACGCGGTGGCGTCGTAGGCGTTCAGCAGGGCCTGGTTGGGTGCGTCGGCGGTCGTGGTGACCTTGTTGAAGGCGCCGACGACGCTGACGGTGTTGCCGATCGGGGCCGCCTCGGTCCAGGTGACCTTGATCTGGGTGTGGGTGGCGTCGGACCAGCTGATCTTCACGTCGCTGATCGGCGCCGCGGCGGAGGCCGTCGTGGGGAGCACCCAGGGGGCCGCCAGCAGTACGCCGGCGGCGGCCAGGGTGGGGAGGGCTCTTGGTCTGTTCACACCGGGCTCGATGCATCGGCGGCCGATGAAGTTGCGTCGGGTACCGTTCCGGACGTGACTGGTGTGCCGCCGCAACCGACGCTGACCGACGGGGACCTGACGCTGCGCCCGTGGCGCGACGAGGACATCGACATCGCGCACGGCCTGGCCGACAACCAGATGGTCCGCTGGTTCGGCCTGGCCGGTACGCCGCCGCGGTCCGACCTGGCCGACGCGATCGACGCGTCCCGCCGGGCGTACGCCGAGGACCGGTCGGTGGTGAACTTCGTGGTCGAGCTGGCCGGTTCAGGTGGTTCGGTCGGCGGGGGCGACGCGGCGGGCTTGGTCGGCGGGGACGAGGCGGCGGGCTTGGTCGGGACGGTCGGCGGGGGAGACGCGGCAGGGCCGGTCGGGACGGTCGAGGTCCGGCGGATCTCACCGGGTGTCGGCGCGGTCACGTGGACGACGTACAAGCCCTATCGCGGGCGGCAGATCGCCCAGCGCGCGGTGCGCCTGCTGGTGGTCTACGCGTTCGGCGAGCTCGGGCTGGACCGGCTGCAGGTCCACGTCGACCCGGAGAACCGGGCCGCGGCGCGGGTCGCGATCCGCACCGGCTTCCGCCGCGAGGGGCTGCTGCGCGGAGGAGCGGTGCTGCAGGGTGAGCGGCGGGACGTCACGGTGTACGGGCTGCGGCGCGACGATCCGCGGGCCGACACGCTCTCGGGCTGGACGGCGCTGATGGACTCGGTGCTGCCGAAGAAGCGGGTGATCGCGCACGTCGTCGTACGGGATCCTGCCGGGCGCGTGCTGCTGTGCAAGGTGAGCTACAAGAAGGATCTCGAGCTCCCGGGCGGTGTGGTGGAGCCCGACGAGGACCCGCTGACCGGCGCGCGGCGCGAGATGGAGGAGGAGCTCGGGATCGCGCTGCCGGTGAACGGCGTGCTCGCGATCGACTGGCTGCCGCGCTGGGAGGGCTGGGGCGACGCGATCGAGATCCTGTACGACGGTGGCGTGCACGAGCCGTCGCTGATCTCCACGCTGCAGCCGGACGGGTTCGAGATCCTCGGGCTGGATTGGTACGCGCCGGACGAGCTGGCCGGGCTGGTCTCGCCGCTCAACGCCCGGCGGCTCCCGGTCCTGCTGGCCAATCCGTCCGTGCTGCACAACCTGCGCGACGGTTCGGCGTACTGATCACTTCACCAGGCGCAGGCAGAGCGGGTAGCGGTAGTCACGGCCGTCCGAGGCGGCCAGCGTCGCGCGGATGATGACGACCAGCGCGGCGACGGCGCCGATCGCGACCAGCGGGAGCACGATCAGGACGCCGAGGCCGAAGGTGATCAGGATCAGTGCGCCGGCGACGACGCCGTAGATCAGCAGGGAGATCTGGAAGTTCAGCGACTCGAGCGCGTGCCGGCGGACGACCTCCGACCGGTTCCGGAAGAGCAGCCAGATCGCCAGCGGGCAGAGGAACCCCATCGCGAACCAGGCCGCCACGAACACCCCGACGTGGGCGAGCATGCTCCACGTCTTCTCCTCCGACGGCGACAGCGGCAAGTTCTGCCCCTGGGAATAGCTCATACCCCAGTCAAGCACTGAGATTTACCCGCGGCAACGACCCGGCCGTGCGGCCGCGGGCCTTCAGGCCAGCGCGGCCCTCCGGCGCAGCAGGAAGCGGCGCTCGGCGCCGTTCACGGTCAGCTCGATCGCCGCGTCGTACGCGTCGGCTGCCTCGTCCGTGCGTCCCAGTCGAGCCAGTACGTCGGCGCGCGTGGCCGGCAGGTAGGCGTAGGCCTTCAACGCCGACTCCTTGCCCAAGGCATCCAATTCCCCGAGCACCTCGGTCAGGTCCGCGCCCGGAACCAGGCTCTGCGCCGCCGCCCGGTTGAGCGCGACGATCGGGGACGGCCAGCCGACCAGCATCGCGTCGTACATGCGCACGACCTGCACCCAGTCGGTCCGCTCCCAGCTCGGCGCCGTCACGTGCAGCCCGGCAACCGCCGCCTGCAAGGCGAAGCGCCCCGGTCCCGCCGCCTGCCCGCCGGACGTCTTCGCACCCCGCAGCGCCGCGGTCGCGCGGCTGACGCCTTCCGCGAGCATCTTGATGTCCCACCGCGAGCGGTCCTGGTCCGCGAGCAGCACCAGTTCGCCGTCCTCGCTCACCCGCGCATCACCCCGGGCCTGCGTCATCAGCAGCAGCGCGAGCAGCGACTGCGGCTCGGGCTCGTCCGGCATCAGCCGCACCAGCAGCTGCGCCAGCTCGACCGCCCGCCCGGTCAGATCCGCGCGCGTCAGCTCCGGCCCGGCCGCGACGTGCCCGGCGGTGTAGACCAGTTGCACCACCGTCAGTACGACGTCCAGCCTGCTCGCGAGCTCGTCGTCGGCCGGAATCCGGTACGGGATCCCAGCGGCCGCGATCTTCTTCTTCGCCCGGGTGATCCGCGCCGCCGCCGTCGCCTCACTGATCAGCAGCCCGGCCGCGACCTCCCGCGTCGTCAGGCCGCAGATCAGGCGCAACGTCAACGCGACCTGGGAGTCGCGCGCCAGCGCCGGGTGGCAGCAGGTGAACACCAGCCGCAGCGGGTCGGTCGGCTGCTCACCGTCGTACGACGAACTGCCGATCTCCTCCACGAGCAACGGCAGCTTCCGCCGCAGCGTCGTCTCGCGCCGCAGCTTGTCCAGCGCCAGCCGCTTGGCGACGGTCGTCAGCCAGCCGGCCGGGTTGTCCGGAATCCGCTCGGGCCAGGTCCGCAGCGCTCGAACGAACGCCTCCTGCGCACAGTCCTCGGCGAGATCGAGGTCGCGCGTCACCCGCACGGTCGACGCCAGCACCACCGACCAGCACTCCCGGTGCGCCGCCTCGACCCGCTCAGCCACCACCCGAGCACTCGCGCCCATCACTCACCTCCCGTACGCCGGCTGCTTGCTCCCCCGCCGTACCAGCCCTGGCTGGTGGCAGGGTCCCCCGACGGAGACCCCACCACCCAGCGTCTACGCCGGCGCCTCGGCGCCTTCCGAGGTGTCCATCACCGGACGGACCTCGATGTTGCCCGACGGCACCAGCTTGGCCAGCGCGAGCGCCTGGTCCAGGTCCTTGGCCTCGATCAGGTAGAACCCGCCGAGCGCTTCCTTGGTCTCGATGAACGGGCCGTCGGTGACCAGCGGCTCCCCGTCGCCCTTCTTGACCGTGCTCGCGGTGGACGACGGCAGCAGCGCGGCCCCGCCGACGATCGACGCCCCGGCCGCCTCGACCGCCGCCGCGAACTCGTTGTGCAGCTTCATCTGCGACTGCCACTCCTCGGCCGTCACCTGGTCGTACCACTCCTCGGTGTCGAAGAGCATGAACATGTACTGCGCCATCACGGGCTCCCTCGTTGTGGGGTTCTACTGACATCTTGCTGACGATCGCGTGGCAGCGGAATCGACAAACCCGTTCGGCAACTTTGCGTGGGGGTCACGTGACCCGCGGTGCGCGGACCTGGCGTACTGTTGACGAAGCACTCAACAAGCGGCCCCGGCCGCGGCAGGGAGGCACGCGTGGAGCACCTGGACGTCCTGATCGTCGGCGCCGGCCTGTCCGGCATCGGCGCGGCGTACCGCCTGCAGACCCAGAGCCCGGACCGCTCGTACGCCGTACTGGAAGCCCGCGAGGATCTCGGCGGCACCTGGGACCTGTTCCGCTACCCGGGCATCCGGTCGGACTCGGACATGTTCACGCTCGGCTTCCCGTTCCACCCGTGGACCGAGGCCAAGGCGATCGCGGACGGGCCGTCGATCCTGCGGTACCTGCACGAGACGGCGTCGACGTACGGGATCACCTCGAAGATCCGCTTCGGGCGCCGCGTGAGCTCGGCGTCGTGGTCGACCGAGGACGCGCGGTGGACGGTGGAGACGCCGGAGGAGTCGTACACGTGCAACTTCCTGTACGTGTGCAGCGGGTACTACGACTACGACAGCGGGTACGTCGTGGACTTCCCCGGGCTGGCGTCGTACGAGGGGCGCGTGGTGCACCCGCAGCACTGGCCGGACGACCTCGACTACACCGGCAAGCGCGTGGTCGTGATCGGCAGCGGCGCGACGGCGGTGACCTTGGTGCCCGCGATGGCCGACCAGGCCGAGCACGTCACGATGCTGCAGCGCTCCCCGTCGTACATCGCCTCCCGGCCGGCCGTCGACGCCGTCTCCGATCGGCTCCGCGCGGTCCTGCCCGAGCGCCTCGCGCATCGCGTCATCCGCGGGAAGAACGTTGCCTTCAGCTCCCTCGCGTACGGCGCCTTCCGCCGCTTCCCCGCGCACGCCGCGGCCTTCCTGAACAAGGCGGCGGCCCGCCAGCTGCCCGCGTCGATCCCCGCCGATCCGCACTTCGTCCCCCGCTACAAGCCGTGGGACCAGCGGCTCTGCCTGGTCCCCGACTCCGACCTGTTCCGCGCCTTCCGCAAGGGCAACGCGTCGATCCTCACCGACGAGATCGACACCTTCACCCCCGACGGCGTCCAGCTCCGCTCCGGCGAACACCTGCCCGCCGACGTCGTCGTCACCGCCACCGGCCTGAAAATGGTTGCCCTAGGCAAGATCGCGCTGACCGTCGACGGGCGGTCCGTGTCGGTGGGCGAGACCTTCGTCTACCGCGGGATGATGCTCAGCGGCGTCCCCAACCTGGCCTGGTGCATCGGCTACACGAACAACTCGTGGACGCTCCGCTCGGACCTGACCTCGCAGTACGTCTGCCGCCTCCTCAACCATCTGACGCGCACCGGGACGCGGATCTGCCTCCCGGAGATCGCCGCGGAGGAGTACACGAAGCCGGCCCGCCCAGTCGTCGACCTTACGTCCGGCTACATCCGGCGGGCCGCCGAGTTGCTACCCCGCCAGGGCACCACGGGGCCGTGGCGGCTTCGGCAGAACTACCCGCGGGACCTGGTCGCCTTGCGCTTCGGCAAGGTGACCAATCCCGACCTGCACTTCAGCTAGGCGGCGGGCCGACGTACCGGGCGGCTGGTCTGATGACCTTGCCCTCCTCCGCCTGCTCCAGGATGTTCGCGGTCCAGCCGATCACCCGGCTGGTCGCGAACGTCGGCGTGAACATCGAGCGCGGCAGCCCGCACAGTTCCATCACCACGCCGGCGTAGAACTCGACGTTGGCGTACAGGTTCCGCCCCGGCTTCAGCTCGGCCAGTACGTCGACCACCGTGCGCTCGACCGTGACGGCGAAGTCGACCAGCTCGCCGCCGAGGCCCTGCGCGATCTCCCGGAGCATCAGCGAGCGCGGGTCGTCGGTGCGGTAGACCGCGTGGCCGAAGCCCATGATCCGGTCGCCGCTCGCGACCTTCGCGCGCACCCACGCGTCCGCGCGGTCCGGCGTACCGATCTCGTCCAAGCTCGCCAGCGCCCGGTCCGGCGCCCCGCCGTGCAGCGGGCCCGAGAACGCGCCGAGCGCGCCGGCGACCGCCGACACGACGTCCGCCCCGGTCGACGCGATCACGCGCGCGGTGAACGTCGACGCGTTGAACCCGTGGTCGATGGTCGCGATCAGGTAGCTCTCGATCGCCGCGACCTGCTGCGCGGACGGCTCTGCGCCGTTGACGAGGTAGAGCCAGTTCGCCGCCGCACTGAGATCGTCGCGCGGTTCGAGCGGCTGCTCGCCCTCGCGCAACCGGTGCAGCGCCGCGAGGATCGTCGGCGTCACCGCGCACACCAGCATCGCGTCGGCCTTGCGCCGCGCCCGGTCGGCGTCCCACAACGGCGGCAGATCACGCGCCGCCGCCAGCACCGACAGCGCCGTACGCAATCCAGCCAACGGCTTCTCCCGTACGCCGGCCGCCGCGCCGGCTCTGGCGACGGCGGGCAGGATCTCCCGCACCTCGTCCGGCAGCACCCGCAACGGCGCGACCTCGGCCAGGAACTCCGCCCGCTCCTTCGCCGTGGGCAACCGCCCCTCGAGCATCAGGAACCAGACGTCCTCCACCGTCTTCGTCCGCGCCAGCTCGATCGCCGAGTACTGGCGGTAGTGGTAGAAGCCCTCGTCACCGCGTACGTCGCCGAGCTCGGTCTCCGTCACGACCACGTTCCGCAGGCCCGGCGGCACCTCGAAGAGTTGATCCACATTGATTGACATGGATTCAAGTTGATCTCAGAATCCACTATTGTCAATGTTGATCAAGTCAACATCAACGTTCCCGGGAGCGTGCCGTGCCGGATCCGAGTGACGAGCATTACCTCACCACCGCCGAGGTCGCCGCCCGCCTGAAGGTGAAACCCGAGACCGTCTACGCGTACGTCAGCCGAGGCCTCCTCACCAGCACCCGAGCCCGCGGCCGCCGCGGCAGCCTGTTCCTCGCTGCCGACGTCGACCGCCTGGCCGGCCGCACCGTCGACCACCCCGGCGCCATCGAACGCATCGAGTCCCAGCTGACCCTCATCACCCAGGACGACCTGTTCTACCGAGGCCACCGAGTCCGCACCCTGCTCACCACCCACACGGTCGAATCAGTAGCCACCCTCCTCTGGACCGGCACTCTCCCCGGCGCTGGAGCCGCCTCACCAGCCTTCCCAGCCGCACCCGAGCAAGTCGCCTCGGCCCGGCAGGCAATGGCGGCAGCCCCGGCCGCCGCCCGCTTGACCGACAAACTGCGCATAGCAATCGCCGTACTGGGCGCCGGCGATCCGCTCCGCTACGACCTCTCCCCCCACTCCGTCGTACTCACCGCCCGCCGCCTGCTCGGCACGCTGGTCGCCGCCCTCCCCGGCCCCGAGCCCGACAACGCACAAACCTTCGGCGCCCGCCTCTGGCCCAAGTTGGCCTCGGCTGCTGCACCGACGGGCGCCTCTGGTGCCGCGCCGACGGGCGCCCCGGGTGGCGCGCCGAAGTTGGCCTCGGGCGGCGCACCGAAGTTGGCCCCGGGTGACGCACCGAAGTTGGCCCCGGGTGACGCGTCCGGGGCGAAGTTGCTGGATGCTGCCGTCATCCTGCTCGCCGATCACGGGCTCGCTGTCTCGACCATCGCAGCACGCGTCGCCGCCAGCGCCCGCGCCAACCTGTACGCCGTCATCTCAGCCGGCCTAGGCGCACTCGACGGACACCTCCACGGAGCCGCTCCAACCCTCGCCTACGACTTCCTCGGCCGAGCCCTCGACAACCCGACCAAGGCACTGTCCGACCAACTCCGATCCGGCGAACCGATCCCCGGCTTCGGCCACAAGATCTACCAACAACGCGACCCCCGAGCGGAGGTCCTGCTGGGGATGCTCGGGAACCATCCGGTCACCGAAACGGTCGAGCAGTTGACCGCCCAGTCCCCAAGCTTCCCCAACTCAGATCTCGCACTGGCCGCAATCCTCCACGCCCACGACCTACCAGGCGAGACCGGCGAAGCACTGTTCGCGATCGCCCGAATCATCGGCTGGACCGCACACGCGTTGGAGGAGTACGCCGCCCCACCGCTGCGCTTCCGGGCTTTGGGCGTCTACACAGGCCCCGAAAGCACTTAAGGGCAGCAAGTACACGACGGTCGCTGGGCGGCGCTGTACGCGGTAGGCGCGGCCGGCGCCGGGCCCAGCATGTTCTGGTTCGGCCGGGCCCGGGCTTCGTGGATCCAGCTCAGCCGGTCGGGCAGGTTGGGTCGGGGGAGGTTCGGCCCGTGGAGGTTGGGCTGATCAGGTGCTGGGCTCGGTGGCGGCCCAGGTTCCATTCGAGCCAGTCGTCGGTGGTGCGTTCGTGGCCGGAGAGGGCGCACTGCTCGACCTCGTCGGGGAGTTTGGCGAGGACTGGGACGGCGTCGTCGGAGAGGCTTTGGAGGTACCACCAGTCGACCTTGCCGGTGGCGGTGTAGCGGTCGACGTTGTGCTGGGCGATCCAGGCGTCGGGGTTGATGGCCGCGAGCATCAGGAGGAGGCCGGCGCCGCTGAGTAACGCTGCTCGGGGCAACCAACCGGCCTTCAGAGTGAGGCCGGCGACCATCACGCCGATGACGAGCAGGCCGAGCCAGCCTTCGAAGACGTCGACCAGCAGGCGCAGTTCGGTGAAGCCGTAGGCCTGCTGGTAGACGTGCATGCGATAGAGGGCCGAGGCAACTACCACGAGGGTGAGGGCGCAGAGCAGGCCTAGTGAGACGCGTAGCCAGAGGACGTCGGTGGGCGTCGTACGGGGGGCTTTGCGGGCGGCAGCCCAGACGACGAGCAGGGTGAGGGCGGTCGCGACAGTTAGTTGCCCGAAGCCCTGATGGACGTACTCGGCGTACGTGAGGCCGGTGATGCGCTCGAGGTACTCGTGGCCGCCGAAGATGACCGTGGCCTGGGCGGCGAGGAAGACGAGGAACACGCCGTCGACGAGGAGGACCGGGGCCAACCACTCGTACCGGCGGGCGACCGGGCGTGTGGTGCCGGTGTCGACCTCGACGTTCGGCGGGTTGATGCCGAGGTACGTCGCGGCGAGCACGACGCCGCCGACGGCGACGGTGATGAAGGCGCGCAGGACGAACGAGTCGAGTTCGAGGTCGGGGACGATCGCGCCCATCCACTCGCCGAACACCGCATCGGCCGAGGAGAACAGCAGGCCGAAGACGAGGACGCCCAGGACGGACAGTACGACGGTCCGCACCATCGCCGCGTTGGCGCGCAGCCCGCCGACGCGGCGGGCCGAGCGGCCGAGCCAGGGCAGGCCGCGAAGGCCGGCGAGCGGCCAGGCGATCCCGGCGAGCACGAAGGACGGGACACTGCGGCCGTTCACCAGCGCCGCCATGCAGAGAGCGCCGCCGGCGAACAGGCAGAGGACTGAGATCCACTCGGCATCCCGTACGACGACTGTTGCTGCTAGCAACAAGCAGAGCGCGGCGCAGGTGAGCGTGAACCGCGAACGCCGGTTGACGCTGAAGCCGAGGATCACTCCTCCGGCTGCTACCAGTACGACGAACGTCCCCAGCCCGAGATCGCGGAACGGCAGGATGATCGCCGCCAGCAGACCGACACCCAGGCACCACAGCACGGCCCGCAAGCTCCCCGGCACCGGCGCGTCGGGCCAGAACTTGCCGAACATCAGGTCCATCCCGGACTCCGGCGGGCGAGGTGCGGTCGCAGCGCGAGCCGAGGAACCTGCCCCAGCGCCAGCTGCGCCCGCGGCCGCGCCGCCGGGTGGGGCGATGGTCGCGGTGCGCGGCACCGCACTCGGCAAGGTGAGTGGCTCGCTACCTCGCGCACCGGCAGGCGAGGTCGCCGACCCCTCGGCGGACGCGGTGCTGGGCGCTGCGCTCGGCGAGGCGGCTTCCGCGCCGGGCTGCGCGCCGGGTGCGGCGTCGGGGCCGGCGGGCGGGGTGCTGGGTGCTGCCTTGGGCTCGCCGGACGGCTCGGCCTCGGGCCGGTCTGGGCTGCCTTGGTTGGTCATGACTGGCTTTGCCTCTCTCGGTGCTTGGACGGATGCCGGCGCGGGCGGGCGCGGTGGAGCGGACGGGCGGGGGTGCTGCGGAAGGTCGGCTGACACGTGCGCGCCGGGACGGGGATGCTGCGCAAGGTCGGCGGAGACGGCCACGCCGGGGCGGGGGTACGCGGAAAGGTCGGCGGCGATCTGCGCGCCAGGGCGGGGGTGGTTCGGGAGGTCGACTCGGACTCGGGCGCCTGGGCGCGCCGGTTCCGGGTCGACGAAGTGGATGGTGCCGCCGTGGAGGTCGGTGACCCAGCGGGCGATGGCCAGGCCCAGGCCCGTACCGCCGCCGCCGTCGGTTTCGGCGAGGGTGCCGAAGCGTTCGAAGACGCGGTCGCGGTCGGCGGCGGGGATGCCGGGGCCGTCGTCGGCGACCTCGAGGCGCCAGCCGGTGGGCGACTGCTGGGCGCTGATGCGGACCTCGCCGCCGGCGGGGCTGTGACGGGACGCGTTGTCGAGCAGGTTGGCGATGAGCTGCTGGAGGCGCGCGGGGTCGGCGGGGACGGTCAGACCGGCGGGCGTCACGCGTACGTCGTACCGGACCTGGCGGCCGGTCACGCGGGCCTCGGCGACGGCTCGATCGAGGAGGTCCTGTACGGCGACTTGGGTGGTGGTGAGTTTGGCTTTGCCTGCGTCGACGCGCGCAAGGTCGAGCAGGTCGGAGGCCAGTGCTGACAGGCGTTCGGCCTGGTCGAGCGCCGTACGGAGAGCGACGGGATCGGGTTCGGCTACGCCGTCGACGAGGTTCTCCAGTACGGCGCACAGCGCGGCGAGCGGGGTGCGGAGTTCGTGGCTGACGTTGGCGACGAGTTCGCGGCGCTGGCGGTCGACGGCGGCGAGGTCCTCGGCCATTCGGTTGAAGGCTCGGCCGAGTTCGCCGACCTCGTCGCTGGAGGAGGCGGTGACGCGGACGGAGTAGTCGCCGCGGGCCATGCCGCGCGCCGCGGCGGTCATCTCGCGGAGCGGCGAGGTCATGCCGACGGCGAGCAGTTGGGTCACCGCGAGCGCGAGGGCGACGGTGACCGGGATGCTGAGCCAGACCGGAACGCTGCCGACGGCACCGACCGCTGCCAGCACGGAGGCCAGGACGGTGCTGACGGCAACCAGCAGGCCGAGTTTGGCTTTGACGGAACGCATTTGATCGAGAGGTGCGGACCGCGGGACCACATCGACAGATCGAGACGGAGGCCGGGTTTCAGTCATGCGGCGCCGCCTGGCTCCAAGGCGTAGCCGATGCCGTGGACGGTGCGGATGCGGTCGGGGCCGATCTTGGCGCGGAGCGCCTTGACGTGGCTGTCGACCGTGCGGGTGCCGGAGGCGCCGGGCCAGCCCCACACCTCGGCGTACAGGTTCTCGCGGGTCAGTACGGCGCCTGGGCTGCCGGCCAGGCAGAGCAGGAGGTCGAACTCGGTGGGCGTCAGGTGGATCTCGGTGCCGCCGACGAACACGCGGCGGGCGGCCGCGTCGACGCGGAGGTCGCCGAGGTCGGGGGTGTCGACGCGGTTGGCCAGTTCGGCGGCGCGCTCGACGCGGCGCAGGAGAGCGCCGACGCGGGCGACCAGTTCGCGCATGCGGAACGGCTTGGTCAGGTAGTCGTCGGCACCGACTCCGAGGCCGATCAGGATGTCGGCCTCGTCGTCGCGGGCGGTCAGCATCAGGACCGGGACCGGGCGCGCTGCCTGGATCCGGCGGCACACCTCGTGGCCGTCGAACCCAGGCAGCATCACGTCCAGCACCACGAGATCAGGCTGGGCCGACTCGTACTGCGTCACCGCACCTGGTCCGTCCCAGGCCTGTACGACGTCGTACCCGGATCCCCGCAGCCGGTCAGCGACCGCCTGGTTGATGACCGGCTCGTCCTCGACGACGAGGATCCTCGCGCCCGTTCCGTTCACTGGCATGCTGCGAGCCTAGGAGCCGGACTGGTCAGGAACCGGGGACGACTCGTGAAGGTTCTGTGCAGGTCCGCGGATCGCGACCTTGTGCACCGGTCAGCCGGGAATCCGCGGTGGTGACGGCTGACCGGTGCACAAAGTGTGCTCTGGGGGGTGGGGTCAGCGGGTGTGGAGGTGGAGGAGCTGGGCGCCGCCTGCGGGGAGGTTGACCGGCAGGCCGGCGCCGCGGTTCGCGCCGAACTTGGCCGAGACCGGGTGGAAGACGTCGACGCCGGTCACCTTCGCGGGGTTGAAGGTGAGCGTCGTACGAGCTGCCGTCGAGTGGGAACGGTTGGCGACCAGGAGCCAGCGGTCGGTCGAGGCGGTGTCGCGGGAGCGGAAGGTGCCGATCACCGTCGGGGAGCCAGTGACACCGGTGACGAGATCCGTGGGGGTGAAGCCGACGGTTCCGTTCGGCAAAGGCGTCTCGTTGGCGTGGACGACGGACTCCGAGACCAGCGGCTTCAACTCGCGCCCGACCGGGTGCAGCCAGGAGTTGTTGATGTTCTTCGCGGCGGCGTACCGGGGTGTGCGCTTGCCGTCGACCGTGATCAGCGCCGGGCCGAAGCCTTCGCCGCGGGCGGCTTCGGGGGTCCAGTAGGTGAAGTACTGGATGCCCTTGGCGCCGTACGCGAGGCTGATGTTGATCTGCCAGAGCAGCTCGGCCGCGGTCGGTTCGCGGTGGCCGTTGTAGGCGAGGGTCTGGATGAAGACCCACGCCGGTACGTTGCCGCGCAGGGCGGCGTCGCGGACGATCGCCCAGTTGTGGAAGTAGTTGCCGTCCTCGCGGCCGTCCGAGAGCAGCGGGTAGCGGTCGAAGGAGACCAGTGACGGCTTCACGACGTCGACGAAGGAGTTGTAGTACGCCGGGTCGTCGGACGGGAGCAGGTTGATGTACGGCAGGAGTTGCGGGGCGAGCTCGCGGGAGACAGCCAGCGCCTTCGCCAGCGTCGGGAACCAGCCGGCGCCGGGCTCGTCGTAGAAGTTGAAACCGGCGAGCGAGGAGTACGGGCCGTACGCGTCGCGGGCGCGGGTGTAGAACTCGCGGGCCTCGGCGGGGGTGATGCTGAGGAAGTCCGTCGGCTGGTCGGAGATCGAGAACCAGCGGGACATGTTGCGGATCTGGATGTCGTCGGAGATCAGCATCTGCAGGCCGGCGGTGCGGGCGAGGTCGAGCTGGTGCATGAAGATGTTGCCGTCGCCGGCGTAGTTGCCGGAGATGACGAAGTCGAAGCCGGCGTCGGCGATCTCGGTGAAGCGTTTGGCGGTGCTCTCGTAGGGGTGTGGGGGCCAGAAGAGGCCGATGGGGAAGTCGGGGCCGCCGGTGAGGGGCAGGTCGTCCGGTGACGGGACGGTGATGTTGTCGGTGGCAACTATTTGAGGTGCTTCAGCGGACGCGGGAGCGCCGGAGGCGGGTACGGCGGTCGCGGGAGCAGCGGACGCGGGCGCGGCCTCCGCGGCGGTGGCCGCCGCGGCGGCTGCGGCGCCGGCGCCCAGGAGCAGCGTGCGGCGGGACGGGCCTAGTTTCTGGTGGGGGCTCTGCATGGTTCCTCCAGGGCGGTGGAGCTCAGCGGTGGGGAGTTCGGTGGTCGGCGACCGCTTCGGAGGTGCGGTCGAAGGCTTGGGTGGAGCGCTGGTAGTCGCGCTGGGCGACGCCCAGGTAGAGCGCGTCGAGCACGATCATCTGTGCGTGCCGGCCGGCCATCCCGCCGGTCCGGAAGGTGATGTCGCGGGCGGCGGTGACCAGGACGAGGTCCGCGGCCAGCGCCAGCGGCGACCGCGGGTAGTTGGTGACGGCAACGGTCGTCGCGCCCTGGGAACGGGCCCTGCGCAACGGTTCCAGCACCTCGTTGGTCTCACCGGTGTGAGAGATGCCGAGGGCAACATCCCCGGGACCGAGCAGGGCCGCGCTGGTCAGCGCGTTGTGTACGTCGCTCCAGCCGCAGGCGACGTGCCCGATCCGGTGCAGCCGCAACCGCAGGTCCTCGGCGACCGACGCCGACCCGCCCACGGCGTACAGGTCGATGCGCCGGGCATCGGCCAGGGCCGAGACGGCCTGCCCGAGCGCGGCGACGTCGAGTTGGGCGACGGTGTCCTCGAGCGCGCGGGTGTCAGCGCGCAGCAGGGTTCGCAGTACGTCGTCCAGGCTGTCCGCCGGGCTGACCTCGGTGCCGGTCCCCCGCTCCCAGCTCGTGCTGCTCCGACCGCCCTCGGCGGCCAGCGCCAACCGGAGCTCGGCATAACCGCCCAGCCCGAGCGCGAGACAGAACCGCGTGACGCTCGGCAGCGACGTACCGCAGCGCGCCGCCAGCTCACCGATCGTGGAAGAAGCCACGGCCGCGGGATCCCGCAGGACCTCGGCAGCAACGAGCGACTGCGCCGGCGACAGCGACGGCAGGAGTCCGCGAATGCGCGCCTCCAGGCTGAAGGGCGGCGACTCGGCGGCGGACATGTGAATGATTCTCAGAACCAGAGAAAGCAACTGTCAATGGTTCACAGCCACTGGCGCGCGCGATGTCCGGATGTGGACAGCAAAACAGCGGGTGGCGCCGAGGGCCCCACCCGCTGCGTCGTCCGTCAGCTCAGAACAGCGCGGTCATCAACTGCTTGCGCGCCCGAATCACGCGCTCGTCGTCACCACCGACGACCTCGAACAGCTCCAGCAGGTGCAGCCGCACCGTGTTCCGGTCGTCGCCGGCCGTCGCCTGGATCGTCCGGATCAGCCGAGCGAACGCGTCCTCGACATGCCCGCCCATCAGGTCCACGTCGGCGACCAGCATCTGCGCCTCGACGTCCTCGGGGTTCTCGGCAGCCCGCGTCCGCACCTCAGCCGGTACGTCGCGCGTCCGCTTCACCAGCTGAACGCGCGCGAGTCCGGCCTTCGCCTCGGCGTCGGCCGGGGTCTCCCGGATCAGCGCCTCGTACGCCGCGATCGCGCCGTCCAGATCACCGGCCGCGACAGCGTCCTCGGCCGCCTCGTACCGCGGGTCGGCCTCGGGCTCGGCGGCAGCGGCGTCGACAGGGCCCAGCGGCTCGGCGCGCCCGGTGATCCCGTTCGCCACCGCGACCGTGAACAGCTGATCCAGGTACTGGCGCGCCTCGGGCTCACCCAGCGCACCCTGGAACAGCGGCACGACCTGGCCGCGCAGTACGGCGATCACCAGCGGGATGCTCTGGACGCCGACCGCCTGCGCCAGCTGCGGGTTCGCGTCGACGTCGACGCGGGCGAGCACGAACTTGCCGTCGTACTCGGTCGACAGCCGGGCCAGGATCGGGCTCAGCGCCACCGACGCCTCGGACCGCGGCGACCAGAACTCGACCACCACGGGGTGCTGGACGGACCGCTCGATCACGTCCGACTGGAAGGTCGGCTCGGACACGTTCAGCACGTACGGGCCGGTCACGCCACCAGGCCCGGCCGGGCCACCAGGGCCACCGGGTCCACCAGCACCCGGGCCACCCGGGCCGGCGCCGGGACGCGCGGGCGGCTGCCGGAAGGCCGACAGGTCGATCGCTCCAGGTCGGGAGAAGTTCGGCTGGCTCACCGCTGCCCTCCGGTCACTACGTCTCGGTTCATGGTCCTATCCTCCCCGACCCGCCGGGTCGGTGTGGTGCGCGGGTCACCCGGAGCAGTCTGGCCAGCCCGCTCCGGGTCGCTGCGACGGCCAACCGGGTGCCGTCGCGCACCGGCCGTTCGAAGGCCGGCGACCAGTCCCAGTCGGCTCCGTCGGCCCGGGCCAGCACCCGCATCCCGCCGGGCTCGTCCAGCTCGCCGAGCCGCCGGCCGACCGCGACCGAGTCCGCTTCGACGGTCACCTCGGTCAGCAGCAACACCCGGCGTCCGGCCGGTACGGTCGTCTGGCTGCGCCGGTTCGCGACCGCGGCCGCGATGGCCGGCGCGACCAGCATCGACACCGACCGGCTGTGCCCGAGCCCGAGCATCCGCTCGACCTTGTGGGCCAGGTCGTGGTCGAACATCCGCATCGTGATCCGGACGTCGTCGTTCAGGTCCCGGACCACCATCGCGGTCTCCAGGTTGGTGATGTCGCCATCGGTCAGCGCCAGCACGGCCTGCGCCTGGGGAGCACCCGCGAGCCGCAGCGTCTCCTCCTGACTGCTGTCGCCCATCACGACCGGGATCCGCAGCCGATGAGCAGTCTGTACGCCGGGCGCCTCCTCGTCCTGCTCGACGCCGACCACCGCGACGCCACGCTCGGACAGGATCTCCAGCACCCGCGCGCCGACCGTCCCGAGCCCGCAGTCGATCACGTGGTTCTTCGGTCTCCCCCGGACCCCGCCGATCACCCGCGACAGCCGCGCCCCGATCAGCGAGTCGACGATCACCGCGGTCAGCAGCGCGACCAGCACGATCCCGGTCAGCTGCACGACCACCGCCGCCACCTTCGCGTACGGCGGGGCGTCGGCGAACACGTCGTCCTCGATCCCGGCCGACGTCACCGCCCCCATCACCAGGTACAGCGCCCGTAACCACTCGACGCCGGTGATCCAGTGCGTCAGCGCCGTACCGATCACCACCAGCGAGGCCATCACCGCCGCGATCACCCGGACCCGCCGGTCCAGCACGTCCCGCGTCGCCATCACCCAGCCCGTACGCCGTACGTCCCGCTTGCGCCGGAGGTGATGGACGCCGGTGCCGAGCACGATGTCGCCGGCCGGGTCGTCGCTGGACTGCGGCAGCAGCTCGGGCGTCGCCGACGAGGTCGTGTCGGCCAGCACCGTGACCTTCTCGCGGATCAGCGCGGCCGGACCGGCGACCATCCGCCGCCCGCCGAGCTCGAGCCAGGTCAGCTCGTCGTCCTCCAGCGCGTCCGCGACGAACGCGGGCGCGGCCAGCGACGGGCCGGAGATCACGACGCAGTCGCCGAGCAGCTGGTGCAGCTGGGCGCCGATCCGCGGGTTGACCATCTGGACGACGATCCGCAGGTTCTCGTCCATGTCCCGCGCGGTCAGCGCGGTGTGCACGTTGTGGACGTCGTCCGCGTCGAGCAGCACCAGGGCCCGCGCGGTCGACGGGCTGCTCCCGTCGGTGTCGATCCCGGCGCGCCGCAGGACGGACTCGCGGACCACCCGCACGCCCATCACCTGCGCGCCGAGCTCACCGATCCGCTCGATGTGCCGCGACGCCGGGTTGACGATCGCGGTGACCTGCTCGCCGGAGCTGACCAGCTCGGTGACGACGCGCAGCATCGTGCGGTCGGACCCGCAGACCACCACGCCCCTGCGGTCCGGGGTCTGGGCCTGCTTCTCGGCCTGGGTGGACGCACGGCCCCGCCGGCGTCCTGTGGACGGCGGGACCTCCAGGACGCTCTCCTCAGAAGCGAGCGGGCTCTCGGTACTCGCCCCACTCGATCCGAAGAACGTCACAGATTTCCCCCATCGTGGCCTCCGCACGCGCCGCCTCCAGCATGGGTTCGATCAGGCTGCCGGTCCCCCTTGCCGCTTCGACCAGCGCCGTCAGACTACGACGCACCTGGTCCTCGTCGCGTTGCGCCTTGCGCGCCGCGAGCACCCGGCACTGCTCGACCTCGACCTCGTGGCTGACCCGGAGGATCTCCAGCTCGCCGGAGACGGTGTCGGTCAGCGTGTTCACGCCGACGATCTTCTTCTCGCCCTTCTCCAGCTTCTGCTGGTACTCGAAGGCGGCGTCGGCGATCTCGGCCATGAACCAGCCCTCCTCGATCCCGTGCAGGATCCCGGCCGTCATCGTGCCGTCGGGGCTCATCTCCTTGATCCGGGCGAAGATCGCCTCGGCCTCGGCCTCGATCTGGTCGGTCAGCGCCTCGACGTACCAGGAACCGCCGAGCGGGTCGGCGACGTTGGTGACACCGATCTCCTCCATCAGCACCGACTGGGTCCGCAGCGCGATCTCGGCCGACGCCTCGGTCGGCAGCGCGAGCGTCTCGTCGAGCGCGTTGGTGTGCAGCGAGTTGGTGCCGCCGAGGATCGCGGCGAGCGCCTCGACCGCGGTCCGGACGACGTTCAGCGTCGGCTGCTGGGCGGTCAGCGAGACGCCCGCGGTCTGGGTGTGGAACCGCAGCCACTGCGCCTTGTCGGTCTTCGCGCCGTACTCGTCGCGCAACCAGCGGGCCCAGATCCGGCGGCTGGCGCGGAACTTGGCGATCTCCTCGAAGAAGTCCAGGTGGCTGTCGAAGAAGAACGACAGCCCCGGCGCGAACACGTCGACGTCCAAGCCGCGGGACAGCCCGAGCTCGACGTACGCGAAACCGTCGGCCAGCGTGTAGGCGAGCTCCTGCGCGGCCGTCGAGCCGGCCTCGCGGATGTGGTAGCCGGAGACGCTGAGCGGCTTGTACGCCGGGATGTTGGCCGCGCAGTACTCCATCAGGTCGCCGATCAGGCGCAGGTGCGGCTCCGGCGGGAACAGCCACTCCTTCTGGGCGATGTACTCCTTGAAGATGTCGGTCTGCAGCGTGCCGTTGAGCTTGGTGATGTCGGCGCCCTGCCGCTCGGCGGCGACCAGGTACATCACGAACGCCGGTACGGCGGGCCCGGAGATCGTCATCGAGGTGGTGACGTCCTGCAGCGGGATGTCCTTGAACAGCCGGTCCATGTCGGTCGCGGAGTCGATCGCCACGCCGCAGTGGCCCACCTCGCCGAGCGACTTCGGGTCGTCGGAGTCGCGGCCCATCAGCGTCGGCATGTCGAACGCGACGCTCAGGCCGCCACCACCGCCGTTGAGGATCATCTTGTACCGCGCGTTGGTGTCCTCGGCGTTGCCGAACCCGGCGAACTGCCGGATCGTCCAGGTCCTTCCCCGGTACCCGGTCGCGTACAGCCCGCGGGTGAACGGGAACTCGCCGGGCCAGCCGATCCGGTCCATCCGCGGGTCGTCGTACCCCTCGGGCGGACCGTAGACCGGCTCGACCTCGCTGCCGGACAGGGTCGTGAAGTCCGCCTCCCGCCGCCGGGAAGCGTCGTACCGCGCCTGCCACCGGCTGCGGCCGGCACCGATCTGCTCAGCGTCCATGCTCCCCAAAATACTAGGACGTCCAACTATTTCCTAGTCGTGGGCTGTGCGGGCAACACCACAGGGCTCAGCCGGCCAGACGGAGTTTGCGGCGGCGGGACTGTTCCCGAGGGTCGGGAACAGGCGCGGCCTCGAGGAGCCGGGTCGTGTACGGGTCCTTCGGCGCGCGCAGGACCGACTCGCGATCGCCCTGCTCGACGATCTTCCCGTGGCTCAGTACGGCGACCCGGTCGCAGACCTGGTCCACCACGGCCAGGTCGTGGCTGATGAACAGGCACGCGAAGTCCAGCCGCTGCTGCACCGACCGGAACAGCTCCAGCACCGTCGCCTGGACCGACACGTCCAGCGCCGACGTCGGCTCGTCCGCGATCAGCAGCGCTGGATCGAGCGAGATCGCCCGCGCGATCGAGACCCGCTGCCGCTGCCCGCCGGACAACTCGTGCGGGTACCGCCCGGCCCAGGCCTTCGGCAGCTCGACACTGTCCAGCAGCTCCTCGACCCGTCGCCGCAGTTCAGCACCCCGTACGCCGCGGTGCACGGCCAGCGGCTCGCCGATCGACTGCCCGATCGTGGACCGCGGGTTCAGCGAGCCCGCCGGGTTCTGGAAGACGACACCGATCCGCGAGCGCGCGGCCCGCAGTACGGCGGAAGTCCCGGCCGTCATCGTCTGCCCGGCGACCCGGACCTCGCCCGACGTGATCGGTGCGAGCCCGAGCACGCACTTGCCGATCGTCGACTTGCCCGACCCGGACTCCCCGACCAGACCGGTGATCCGCCCCGGCTCCAGCCGCAGACTCACGCCGTCGACGGCCCTGACCGTCTTACCCCGGCGCCCCTTGTACTCGACGACCAGATCGGTGATGTCCAGCGCGGCAGCCTCGTCGGTCGCCGCGACCGGCTCGGCGTCGTCCCGCGGACCACCCCTCGGTACGGCGTCGAGCAGCGCTCGCGTGTACGGCTGGGTCGGCCGATCGAACAGCTCGTGCACCTCGGCCGTCTCGACCAGCTCGCCCTTGCGCAGTACGACGACCCGATCGGCGACGTCGGCGACCACGCCCATGTCGTGGGTGATGATCATGATCGCGCCGGAGATCTTCGACCGCATCGCCAGCAGCACGTCGAGGACCTCCTGCTGCACGGTGACATCCAGCGCGGTGGTCGGCTCGTCGGCGATCAGCAGCTCGGGGTCGCAGGCGACCGCGATCGCGATCATCACCCGCTGGCACTGCCCGCCGGACAGCTGGTGCGGGTAGTACCGCATCCGGCTCTCCGGATCGGGGATCTCGACCAGCCGGAGCAGCTCGATCGCCCGCTCGCGTTCGGCCGCCCGGGACAGCCCGGGCTGGTGGGCGCGGATCATCTCGATCAGCTGCGCGCCGATCGTGAAGACCGGGTCGAGCGCGCCGACCGGGTCCTGGAAGATCATCGCGATCCGCCGGCCGCGCAGCGCGGTCAGCTCGGCGCGGTTCATCGCCAGCACGTCCTCGCCGCCGAAGGTGATCCGGCCGCCGACGGTCGCGTTGTCGGGCAGCAGCCCGAGCGCGGCCAGCGACGTGACGCTCTTGCCCGAGCCGGACTCGCCGACCACCGCGAGCACCTCGCCGGGCCGGACCTCGAAGCTGATCGCGTCGACCGCGCGGTGCGTGCGGCCGCCGACCTCGAAGTCGACAGTGAGGTCCTCGAACTCCAGGACGGCCGTCATTCGCCCTCCTCCGCGTTGTGCTTGGCGTTGTACTCCTGCCAGTCCGCGAGCATCTTGCGGTGGTACGTCCCCAGCCACTCCATGTAGTTGCGGGCGTTCCGCAGCCGGCGGCGCGGGCCTTCCATCTCCTCCGGCAGCTCGGCGAGCATCGCCTCGAAGAGCTGCTTCTGCTTGCTCAGCGACCGGCGCTCACCGGCCAGGAAGCTGCCCCAGATGTCGTCGTCGACCTTGAAGTAGTGGCTGCGGTCTCCCGGTACGGCGTGCCGCGCGACGAAGCCGAGATCGATCAGCCGCCGGGTGGTCGTCGAGATCGAGCCGGCACTGGCCGACAGCGCCCGGGCCAGCTCCGCCGACGACACGTACGGCTTGTTGCTCACCATCAGGTAGCCGAGCACGCGACTCTCCATCCGCGGCGAGCCGGCCAGCTCCCGCAGTACGCCGAACTGCTCGACGAAGTCCGCGCGCCGCGGGTCGTCCTCCCAGGCGAGGTCGTCCTCGGTCGGTTCGTCCGGGCTCATCGCGGGCTCCTCGCATCGGCGTGGACGACGGCCTCGGCGATCTGCGCGCTGCGCCGCGCCCGGAACGCCTCGATCGGCCAGCGCGAGCTGCCGCCGTACCGGACGAGCTCGGGCTTGCCGTCGGCGTCCCACGTGTACTCGACCCGCTCGCCGATCGACCCGAACCCGGCCGCCGGTACGACGCGCAACGTGTTCTCGTCGACGACCTCGAGCTCCTCGTAGCTGTCGGTCGGGTCGGGCGCGGCCGGGAAGAACGCGATCAGACGCCCACCCAGCAAGGAGATGCTGATGACGCCCATCAGGTTGGCGAAGTCGCCGCAGAACCGCTGGAGATCCGCGCCCGCGGGGAGCGCGGAGGCGGCGGGCACCGGGAGTGCGGCAGAGGCGGCGGCCGAGCTCGCCGCGAGGTTGAGCAGCTTGACGACGCCGGTCGCGAGCGTGCTCGCGGGACCGCCGATGCAGTTGGTCAGCACCGAGACGACGACCTGATCGACCGGGTCGATGTACGTCCGGGTGATGTGCCCCGGATATCCACCACTGTGCCCGACCAGCCGGCGGTCGCCGATCGTGGTGACGTCCATCCCGAGCCCGTACGTCCCGAGTTCCTTGCCATGGGCACTCACCACGCTCTCCCCGCGCTGCATCAGCCGCTTGCTCGCGTCGGTGAGCAGTTCCTCGGCGCCGAAGAAGTGCGCCGCGCCGTACCGGGTCAGGTCCTCGGCGGTGGAGTAGAACCCGGTCGCCGCCGCCATCGCCTGCGTGTCCACGTGCGGGATCGTCGCCCGCGCCTCGGCGCCGTCGATCAGGCCGGTGTGCCCGGCGGCGTACTCGCCGGCCCGCCGCGGATCCCACTCGGCACCGGTGGACTCCAGGCCGAGCCGCTTGACGATGTTCTCGCCGACGTACTCGCCGTAGCTCGTCCCACTGGCCGACTCGATCACCAGGCCGAGCAGGGAGTAGCCGATGTTGGTGTACTTGAAGAACTCGTTCGGCTCGAAGACGAACCCGTCGGTCCGGCACAGCTCGACCAGTGCGGCCCGGTCCGGGAACGGGTCCATCAGCTGCCAGTAGTCCTTGTTCACGCCGTCGCGGATCACGCCGGCCTGGTGCCCGAGCAGCTCGCGCACCGAGACGCCGGCCAGCGCCGTACCGGCAAGCTCTTCGACGTACGCCGTGATCGGGTCGTCGAGGCGGACCTTGCCCTGTTCGACCAGCTGCAGCACCGCGGTCGCGGTGAACGTCTTGGAGTGCGACGCGATCCGGAACAGGTGGTCGGTGCGCAGCGGGACGTCGAGCACCTCGTCGCTACGGCCGAGCGCGACCGACAGCACCAGCTCGTCACCGATCCGGATCGCGGCCTGGATGCCGGGCGTGCGCAGGTAGCGGCGCTGGTACTCCAGCCAGCGCTCGATCGCGGGCGCGGCCTCTCGTGCGATCTCCTGACGGTAGCCGGACTCGGCACTGGTGCTCACGACGTGTTCCTCTCCTTCGGGTGGGCGGTTCATCAGGATCGTCCCTTCGGGTTCACCGCGTCGCGCAGGACGTCGCCCAAGGTGATCAGGCTGAGCACGGTCGCGGCCAGGAAGATCCCCGGATAGATCAGGGTGTGCGGGGCGCGCTGGAACATCGACTGCGCGGTCGCCAGCTGCAGGCCCCACGAGATCGACGGCGCACGCAGACCGAGGCCGAGGAAGGTCAGCGTCGACTCGGCCACGATCACGCCGCCGACGGTCAGCGTCGCGACGGCGAGCACCGGACCGATGGCGTTCGGCAGGACGTAGTGGGTCAGGATCCGGGTGGTCGGGAAGCCCATCGCCTTGGCGGCCTGCACGTACTCCGCCTCGCGGGTCGAGCGCACCGACGTACGGACCAGGCGGGCCAGCGTCGGCCAGGAGAACAGCGCGAGCACGAGCGAGATCGACAGCACGGTCCGGTCGCCGAGGCTGTTCAGTACGACGATCGCGCCGAGCAGGAACGGGAACCCGAGGAACACGTCGGTCAGCCGGGCCAGCACCGAGTCGGTCCAGCCGCCGACGTACCCGGCGATCGTGCCGACGAGCAGCGCGATCACGAGCGCGATCACCGTGCAGGTCAGGCCGACGGCCAGCGACGCGCGGGCGCCGTGCACGACGTTCGCGAAGACGTCGCAACCCTGCAGGTCCTGCCCGAACGGATGCCCCGGCGACGGCGGCCGGCCGCTCGCGGACAGGTCGCACGCGCGCGGATCGGAGTGGCCGAACCAGCCACCGATCCAGCCCGGTACGACGGCAAGCAGGACGAGCAGCGCCAGCACGGCCAGCGGCAGCCAGAACAGCACCCGCTTGCGGACCGTCGCCCAGACCCCGCGGGCGGCCAGTGTGTCCTCCTCGACGGCCGGCACGATCAGCTGGTCAGTCATGGCGGATCCTCGGGTCGAGCGCGGAGTTGAGCAGGTCGACGACCACGCTGGTGAGCAGGAAGATCAGGATCAGCGCGGTCGCGATGCCGACCACGGTCGGGCCTTCGTGCACCCGGATCGACTCGAACAGCAGCTGTCCTACGCCAGGGAGGTTGAAGATTCCCTCGGTCACCACGGCGCCGCCGAGCAGCGCGCCCAGGTCGATCGCCAGGTAGGTCAGCACCGGGATCGCCGAGTTGCGCAGCACGTGCACCCCGATCACCCGGCGCCTGGTCAGCCCCTTCGCCCACAGCGCCCGGACGAAGTCGGAACTCATCGTGTCGACGACGCTGCCGCGGGTCAACCGTGCGACCGCGGCCAGGCCGTACAGCGCGAGGACCGTGGCCGGCAGCAGGTACGACGTCGGCCAGCCGCCGGCGACACCGGCGATCGGCAGCAGCGACAGCTTCACGCCGAACACCAGCTGCGCGGTCACCGCCATCACGAAGATCGGCACCGACGCGACCAGGATCGTCATGATCAGCACGCCGCGGTCGATCCAGGTGTTCTTGCGCAGGCCGGCGATCATGCCGAGGCCGACGCCGATCACGACCTGGATCACCCAGGCGGTCAGCGCCAGCCGGATCGTCACCGGCCAGCGGGTCGCGAGCCGCTCGGCGACCGACCGGCCGCGGAAGTCGACGCCGAGGTCGCCGGTGAACAGGCCGCCGATGTAGCGCAGGTACTGCGACCAGAGCGGGTCGTTCAGGTGGTAGAGCTCGCGGATCCGCTCGACCACCTGCGGGGACAGCGGCTGATCGCCGCCGAGGCTGGAGATCGGGTCGCCGGGCAGCGCGAAGACCGCCGCGTAGATCGCGAAGGTGACGCCGAAGAAGACAAGCACCAGCTCGACCAGCCGACGGATCGCGAAGCGGGTCATGGGTGCACCTCCGACCGGTCGGTAGCGGTCGGCGCGGGCGTCGTCGGCGCGGGCTTCATCGGTTCTGCTCCCGCCGTACGGCGGCCAGCAGGGCCAGCGTTGCGGCGTACTGGACTCCGACCAGCTTGCTGATCGGGACGCGGGCCACGCCCTCCTCGAAGGCCGCGGCCTCGGCCTGCCACTCGCGGTAGAGCAGGTCGAGCCGCGCCGCGAGCGGGTGCAGCGCGGCGTGCGCACTCCCCCGCGCGATCTCGCCGGCGATCGCGCGCCGCAGCATCCCGCCGTACCGGAGCCGGAAGGAACGGTTGCGGTCGGCCAGGCCGTGCACCTCCGCGACCGTCGCCAGCCGCGCGCGATCCAGCTCGGCGGCACGGAGCTTGTCGCGCACCGGGATGTGCGCGAGGAACGGCAGGAACTCGGCGGTCGCGCGGACCAGTTGCGAGTCGTCGGACAGGTACGGCCGGCCGGCCTCGAAGATCTCCAGCAGCGCGGCCATGTCGGTGCCCAGCTCCTCGGCGTGGCTCGCGACCGCGTCGGCGTACGGCAGATCGGTGGACGACTCGTCCTCGATCCCGGGATGCGTCCAGTACGGCAACTCGGCGACCAGGCTGACCGTGCCGTGCCGGGCCGCGTACTCCGAGGAGGAACCGCCCGATCCGTTGTACGGCTGCATGCCGAGGCTCTCGACGTAGTCGTAGTTCTCGGTCGCGCTGATCATCCCGAAGACGGCCGGGCCGAGCACCTTCGCGACCGGCGACTCCGGCTCACCGCGGTCGAGCGGCAGCTCGAAGTACCGGGCGATCGCGTGCAGGTCGCCGACCATGCCGTCGAGCTCGCGGCTGAGGTAGTAGTAGACGCCGCCCAGCTCGGTGTTGTGCAGCGAGACCGCGATCGTCGGCGCGAGCTCGTCGATCACCCGCATCAGCGCGAACGCCTCCGGCATCACCGCGTCGAAGTAGCCGTCCTTGTGCTGGAAGGGGAACGACCACTCGACCTGCTCGCCCGGTGCCGGGCGGTAGAACTGTTCGGCGTACGCGACGCGGTCCCAGGGACCGCGGAACCAGCCCTCGTTGAGCCGGGTGCCGTCCGGGTCGATGCAGCCGATGATGTGCCAGCGGCAGCCGGTCCGGAACCGCTCGTCTGCGCAGAGGTCCTCGGCCAGCCGCATCGCGGTCCAGAAGCCGATCGGCTCGTTCGGGTGCACCCCGGCGTACACGAGCGCGTTGTCGGGGCCGGTGCCGATCGAGTACATGGTCAGCGGGTCGCCGAGCCGCGACGTCCCGATCCGGCGGGCGGTGACCAGGTCCGGATGCTTGGCGGTCAGGTCGGTGAAGAACGCGTTGATCTCGTCGACGCCGGGAAAGTGGTCGACGTCGGGCAGGCGGGCGGCCCGCTCCAGAATCTCCTGGAGCGGGCCGTCCGGTACGGGTCGGCGCATCAGTTGTCGACCAGGACGGTGTTGGCGAGCTCGAGCGCGCCGGCGCCCTCGACCACGTTCGCGATCCGGTCCGACGTCGCGTAGGTGTACTTCTCGAAGAACATCGGCGGCGCCGGGAAGTCCTTCAGGATCGCCTTCTGCACCTCGACGTACGCCGCCTCGGCCTTGGCCGGATCGACCTCCGCGTCGGCCTTGGCGAGCAGGTTCTCGACCGCGTCGGTGTAGTACGGGATGCAGTTCACGCAGCCGCCGGCCTTGGTGTAGAAGGACCGCAGGGTGTTCTGCTGGCTGGCGTAGAGCGCGCCCCAGCGGGAGAAGTACGGGCCGGTCAGGTTCCGGTCGTTGCGCAGCTTCTGGAACTCGGGGAAGTCCGTCGTCGGAGTCGCCGTCACGTCGGCGATGCCGAGGTTCTGCCGGAGCTGGTTGGCGTAGGCGTTGTAGAGGTCGTCGAGGCCCGAGCCGCCGGGGTACCGGATCTCCATCTTGCCGGTCCAGCCGCCGGCGTCGGCGAGCAACTGCTTGGCCTTGGTCGGGTTGAAGGTGCACAGCTCGCCGCACAGGCCTTCCGGCGTACCGGCTTCTCCTGGTGGGGTCAGAGCGGTGGCGGGAGTCCAGATGCCGCCGTAGATCACGTTGCTGACGGCCTGCCGGTCGATCGCCATCGAGATCGCCTGCCGGACGCGGATGTCCTGGTAGCGCTTGTCCCACAGGGGAAGGCCGAGGTAGCTCATCCCGAGACCGCCGGACGCGACGTAGGCCCGGTCGCCGAAGTCCTTCTTCACCTGCGCCATCCGGGCGGCCGGGATGAACAAGAGATCGGTGTTGCCGGCCAGGACGTCGGTGTACGCCGTGGTCATGTCGGTGTACGGCTTGAAGACGATCTCGTCGACGGCCGGCTTCGGGCCCTTGTAGCCGTCGTACGCCGTGACGGTGATCGGCTCGTTCTCCTGGTAGCTCCCCTCGATCTTGAACGGGCCGTTGCCGATCGGCGCGTGCGCGAACTTGTCCAGGTCGGCGTACGCCGCCTCGGGCAGCGCGAAGAACCCGGTCTGCGCCTGCGACAGCTGGATCGGGAACTGACCGTCCGGCCGCTTCAGCGTGACGGTGAAGGTCAGCTCGTCGACGACCTTGAGGCCGGACATCTCCTTGGTGGTGGGCGTGCCCTTGGCGGGGTTGAGCGCGTCGTACCCGGCGATGCCGATCAGCTGGCCGCTGTTCTCCCAGGCGTTCGGGCCGTACGCCGTCGCGTTCCAGGCCTTCACGTAACTGGTCGCGGTGACCTTCTCGCCGTTGTGGAAGGTCCAGCCCGGCCGCAGCTTGATCGTCCAGTGCACGGCGTCCTTCGAGGTCACCGACTCCGCGTTCAGGTAGCTCAGCTTGCCGTCCTTGGCGGCGTACGTGAGCGACGAGAACAGCGTCCGGACCTGGTCGAAGGCGATCGTCTGCCGGCCCGGGTTGAGCGTCACCGGGTCGCTGGTCGCGAACGAGAACGACTTGACGCCGGACTCGACCGACCCGCCGGACCCGCTGGAGCAGCCGGTCACGGTCAGGGCGCCGGCCAGCAGGACAGCGGCGGCCCGGGCTACGCGGCGGTTCATGGGACCTCCAGGGAACTTCGCGGCCACACGCGACCCGGCAGGGGACCGGACGTCTGCACTCCGTGGCAGGGGGCCGACTTGGTCCGATCCTGAGGTCGTTACCGGTGTTTGGCAATAGGGAAAGCTTGGAAGTTTCAGTAGGAAATGAACTTTTAGCACGGGCGTAACAGGGGGTGTCGTACGTGGGAGGTCTCGCGGGTGGGTCAGAAGTCGCCGGCGTTGTGGCGCAGGGGCTCGAGCACCGACCACAGGACCTTGAGTTGCTCGTCGGTCAGCCCGCGCAGCGCGAAGTCGGCCTTGACCAGGTCGTCCGTGGCCTTCTCGACCAGCTCGCGCCCCTCGGGGGTGATCTCGCAGAGCACCGCGCGCCCGTCGTCCGGGTGCGGGGTGCGGGTGACCAGACCGGCCGCCTCCAGCCGCCGTACGATCGACGTCACCGAGGTCGGGTGGACCTGCAGCCGCTCCCCCATCTTGCCCAGCGGCAGCGACCCACGCCGCGAGAACGTCAGCAGCACCAGCGCCTCGAACCGGGCGAAACTCAGGTTGTGCTTGCGCAGGATCTCGTCCAGCTCACCGATCACGATCTGCTGGGCCCGCATCAGCGAGGTCACCGCCCGCATCTGCTCCACCGCTCCCCAGCGCCGCCCCCACTGTCGCGAAGCCTCGTCGATCGGGTCGAACGGCAACGGTTTCTTCCTCGCCATGCACGAAACACTAACCGCCCCCAGCCTCTACTGTGCTGACCATGGCAGCGTCGAACGACCCCGACTTCCCCGCGCTGGGCACCGAGTCGCCCGCGGAGGAGCTGATCGGCATCCGGTTCCGGTGGTACGCGCAGCAGGCTCAGCGCCACCGGCTGGCCTACATCTGGCTCGGCATCGTCCAGCTCACGGCCGCACTGCTGATCGCCGTGTCGGTCGCTCTGGACGCCCCGGTGTGGTTCGCGCCGTTGCTCGGCGGGTTGATCGCGCTGGCCGAGGGGGCGCGGACGCTGTTCGGACTGCGGGACACGTACCCGACGTACCGGCGTACGGCGGAAGAACTGCGCAACGAGGCCTGGCTGTACGCCGGGCGCGCGGGGCGGTACGCCGATGCGGAGGATGCTTCGCGGGTGCTGGCCGAGCGGGTGGTCGAGCTCAGCAATGCGGAGACGGTCGGGTGGGCGTCGGCCGTGCGGGAGCGCAACGCCTGAAGGTGCTGGTGCTGGTGCTGCGCTCGTGAGGTGCGGCGCGTGTGAGGTGCTGCGCGTGTGAGGTGCTGGGCGTGTGAGGTGCGGCGCGTGCCTTCGCGAGTGCTGGGTCTGAAAGTGTCCGTGGAACCTGCCATGCTCTGCGGATGTCGTTGTCGCCCGAACGTGCTGCGTTCTATCTCAAGTGTCTGCAGGCGGACTCCGCGCGCCTCGCGGAGGTCGCCCAACTCGGCCTGACCGCCGACGTCCCACCCTGCCCTGGTTGGACGGTCGAGACGGTGGTCCGCCACACGGCGACCGTCTACCTGCACAAGGTCGAGATCCTCCGCCTCGGCCGCCTGCCCGACCCGTGGCCGCCGGAGCTCGGCGACCGCGAGCCGCTGGCCCTGTACGACGAAGCCGGCGCGACGCTCCTGACCGCGTTGGACAAGGCCGGCACCTCGCTGGAGACCTGGACGTTCTCCCCGTCGGACAAGACCTCCGGCTTCTGGTACCGCCGGATGGCCCTCGAAACCGCCGTCCACCGCGTCGACACCGAGCTCGCCCACGACGTCGCCACCCCCATCGACCGCGACCTGGCCCTGGACGGCATCGACGAGGTCCTCTCGCTGATGCTCGGCGGCCCGTGGTGGGCCGAAGGCGACACCACATCGCCCGTCGACGCGACCGTCCGCGTCACCGCCGACGGCAACTCGTGGACCACGAAGGCCGACGCCACCAGCGCCACCGTCACCCGCGACACCGACGCCGAGGTCGCCGCCGAGATCTTCGGCGACCCCACCGACGTCCTCCTCTGGCTCTGGGGCCGCCGCGACACCGCCGCCGTACAGACAGCAGGTTCCCCCGAAGCCGTAGCAGCCTTCCGCGCCCGAGTCGCCGAGTGCACCACCTGACCCGAGCCGTCGAACTCACGGCGCCCAACACCCACCCGCCACTGACGCTCCCCCTGGCGCCTCGAAGACCTACCCGCCGTCATCGAGGCCCGCCAGGACCGAGCCCTCCGCCACTGGACCAGCCCCGGCCCCTACGCCGGCCGCCTCCACCGCCGCCACCGCGAGCCGGCGGATACCGCACCGCCATCAAGTACCAATCGGCGTAACGACGTCAGCAGGTACAGGACGTCCTGCTCAAGCCCCAGCCCGTCAGCCAGCGCCTCAATCCACCACCACAGCCCGCACCTGCGCGGAAATCCCGTCGACGCTCCACGCGTGCCGTCCGTACGGTGACTGCATGGCCCTCCGCATCGGTGCACTGATCATCGACTCCGCCGATCCCGGCAGGCTGGCCAGGTTCTGGGCGGAGGCGCTGGACTGGGTGATCAGCCGCGACATCGATCCCGAGTGGGTCGTCGAGCCGCGCGAGGGCAGCCGCGAGGACTGCGTCGTGGCCGACCTGCTGTTCATCAAGGTCCCCGAACCCCGCTCGGGCAAGAACCGGCTGCACCTCGACCTCCGCCCCGAGGACCAGGCCGCGGAGGTCGCCCGCCTGGAATCCCTGGGCGCGACCCGCGTAGACATCGGCCAGGGCGACGACTGCCCGTGGATCGTGATGGCCGACCCCGAGGGCAACGAGTTCTGCGTGCAGAACGCGCACCCGCCAGAGGTCCGCGCCGACTGGCTGCGGCGGTACGAGGCCTACCAGCGGACGGCACCCCACTCGCCTTGATCCGGTCCGTGAGCGCCTCGGCGCGGTTCGATCGACCAGGATCCTCGGCACGACGACCTGCGGCCCGTCCTCTGGGGACACGTCACCGCAACCACGGGGTGGCGCTCGCCGACACCCTTCAGCCGTGCAGCGACGGCCGGTAGATCAGCTCCTGGATGTTCCCGTCAAGCGTGCGACTCTCGAGCAACTCGAGGTCGAAGTCCTTGGTTCCTTGGAAGATCGGCTCCACCCCAGTCTTTCCAGTGATCACCGGAAAGACCGTCAACTGAACCCGATCGACCAACCCAGCGTCCAGCAGCGACCGGTTCAACGACAGACTCCCGTTCGACCGCAGCGGAACCGGCGACTCCTCCTTGAGCCGGGCGACAACGCCAACCGCGTCCCCGCGCTCGAGCGTCGCATCCGGCCAGTCGAGCGGCCCTTCGAGCGTCGCCGACACGACCGTGGTCGGCAGATTCACCATCCGGGAGTTCACCGGATCCAGTTCGACCGACCCCAGCACCTCCGCCATCTGCCGATACGTGTTGGCACCAAGCAGCATCCGCTGCTCCGCGCCGTACAGCGCGAGCCGCCGCTCGAGGAACTCCGGCCCCTGCTTCCCCCAATACCCACCCCAGTCACCAGACGCGTCGTACGAGGCAAACCCGTCGAGAGTCGAGAAGATGTCAAAGGTGTAGATCGCAGTCATGTCGAACTCCTTGGCTGGGATGCGTTCACCCCCTCTACGAACGCCCCTCCCCGGATCCGACACCCTCCAGCACCGCAAGATCCCGCACGGCGTACCGGTGGTGCTCGGCCTCCTCCTTCAGGATCACCTTCAGACATCGCCGTACGACGTACTCCTGATCCGGGTACGGCTCAGCCGGCTTGCGCCCGCAGACCCGGTCGAGCTCGGCGTCGGTGAGCGCGTCGACGGTCCGCCGCATCACGTCCATCCGGGCGCGACGCAGCGCCAGCACCTCGTCGAGCGACGGCGTCGCGTCGAGGGTGAGCCCGAGCTTCGCGGACTCCTCCGGCGGCATCCCACCGGCCGTGAAGCCCAGCGGGTGGTACGGCGAAGCCTCCTCGAGCACCGCATTACCGAGCCAGGCGTCACTGCAGAACAGCAGGTGCCGGTGCGTCTCGACGAACGACCACTCACCGTCCACCTGCTGCTGAAGCGTTGCCTCAGGCAACTTCTTCACCCGCTCCAGCGTCTCGGCCCACATCGCCTCCATCACGTCCCAGGCGGCCCGGTAGTCGTCCGCGCTCTGCACCTCCCGCGCCACCACCCGTGCCGGATGCTGCCGATCGAGCTCGCTCTCGACGTACGCCGTCACGTCGACGTCGTTCACCACCAGCCGCTCGAAAGCGCCACCGATGGAGACGTCGCTGCCGTAGCAGTCGACGATCTTCAGGTCGTCGACCTCACAGTCGCGAATCTCGAGCCCTGCCAAATTCGACAGGTAGATCCGCCCACCCCGGAACTGGTCACTCTCCACAAACTCAGCCATCTCCGCAGTCTGTCCCACGGCTAGGACATTTTTCGCGCGTCAGGCCCCTTCGCCCCTGCGGGCCGCCAAGCCCAGAACCAGACCCGAGGCCGCCACGGTCGCCGCGAGGACCGTCGCCGCGGTGGGCATTCCCAACCCGCCCACGGCGTACCCGGTGGCGACGGTGAGCAGCGCGGCGGGCAGGTAGGCGCTGATGTTGAGCGCGGCGTTGGCCTCGGCCCGACGGTTGTCGTCGACGTGGTGCGCGATGAGGCGCAAGCCACCCAGCTGACCGAGTCCCTGCCCGCTCCCCGCGAGCAACGCCGCCGCGACGAACAGCGCCGGGTTCTTGGTCACGACGGTGCCCACGATCGCAGCCATCGCGAGGATCGTGCTGACGGTCCCGAGCGCGAACAGCCGCCGCACGCCCAGTCGGGTGAGAACGAGCTGCGACCCGGTCGCCGCCAGGAACATCACGCCGGCCGCTCCACCGGCCAGCAGCGGCGAGGTGTTCCCGACCGCGAGCACCAGCAACGACGGCCCGAGCGACAGGACGAACGAGGTCGCCGTCAGTCCGGGCGCGAACACCGCAGCACCCCTGAAGACCTGCCCGCGATTTCGGGCGGGCACGTGAGGCAGCCGCGGCCACAGGAATCCGCGGTCCTGACCGGTCGGACGCTGCAGCGGCAGCCCGACGTACCCGATCAGTGCGACGACGAGCAGGACGACGTTCACCGCGAAGACGAGGACCACCGGCTCCGCGACGTACTGGTAGGTGAATCCGGCCAGGATCGGCCCGAGGCCCGCGCCGAACACCATCGCGACCGAGGCCAGCATCGACGTCAGCTGCCGGCGACCCGCCCCACCGAGATCGACGACCGCGGCCATCCCGGCCGACACGACGATCCCGACCGCGACACCGACCAGCAGCCGCCCGGCGATCAGCGCGACGACGCTGTGCGCGGTCATGAACAGCACCGCCGAGACCAGCGCGATCAGGATTCCCGGTACGACGACCCGCTTGCGGCCGTAGCGGTCAGCCGCCCGGCCCGCGACGAGCAGCGTGACCACCAGCCCCGCGATGTACGCGGCGAAGATCACGGTCAGGGTCCCAGCCGAGTAGCGCAGCTCGCGCTGCCAGTACACGTAGAGCGGCGTCGGTGAGTTCGACAACGCGAACACCGCCGTGACCGCCCACGCCGCCCTGGCCAGATCCCACCCCACCCGGGTCCGCTCCTCCACCACAACCGCCACACCGATCTCCTTGTACGAGTTTTCCCGTACAACGAGCAGTCAGTACGAGAAATTTCGTACTAGTCGCTATCGTGGTCGATATGAGCACCACCGCAACCGACCAGCCACCCCTGCTCCCCGAACCGTCGACCGACACCCTGACCCTCGAAACCGTCATGGGCGCCTTGTCGGACCCACTCCGCATGACGGTCGCCCGCAAGCTCCTCCTGGACGCCGAGTCCTACGACCACCCCTGCGGCTGGTTCGGCTTCGACCGCCCGAAGTCCAGCCTCACCCACCACTTCAAAGTACTGCGCGAGGCAGGCGTCATCCACCAACGCCAGTACGGCCTGGAACGCCGAAGCCGCCTCCGCACGGAAGACCTGGAAGCGCGCTTCCCGGGGTTGACCAACCTGATCGCGGCGACCGGTCAGCGGTAGCTCGAACCGCAACGTGCGGAGGGGAAGTGCATCGGGGAATGCGGAGGGGGAAGTGCAGTGGGGAACAACGTCGACTGGCCCGGGCGGGGGCCGACGTGGCTCGGCGTACCGGCGTTGGTCGTGGCGGTGATCGGCGGCTTGATGCTGGCCGAGATCTCGCATCGGCAAGGGCTCAGCCAGGACCTGCTGGCGAACGGGACGGAGACTGTCGCGTCGTCGGTGCAGGCGGACGTCGGGAGCCGAGGCGGCATCATCGACCTGCAGGTTGCCTTCCGTACTGGCAATGGGCGGGAGGTCAGGACCACGCTGGCGGACGGGGAGTTCGATGACGCCGAGGGCATGCCGGAAGGGCAGCAGACGCCGGCCGCCGGGACCAGGTACTCGGCGCCGTTGAAGGTCGTCTATCGGCCGTCGGACCCATCGCGGGCGCTCGCGCTGGTCGACGCCGGCGAGTGGGTCGCGGATCAACACACGGCTCGCCGCGCCCGGTGGATGATCGCCGGCGGGCTCGCGGTGACGCTGATCGCCTTGGTCGGACTGGCCCGCGGTGCCCGCCGGCGAGGCCTCGCCTGGTGGCAGTGGTACACCGCCGCGCCGCCGCAGCCCCGCGCGAGGTGAGCGCAACCAAGCGCAGCCCCTCCGGCACGACTACCGACGAGCCTCGCTAGCCGACACCCTGCGCTAACCGAGCAGGCCGAGGAGGCGTTCGGCCTGAAGCTCGGCCGTTCCCGGTGGGTTGCGATTCGCTGACGGGCCGCCGGGACCGATGAGCGTCAGCCAGAACGCCGCGAACAAACGGCGCGCATCCATCAGTCGCTCTTCATCCACCGCGTACTTCCCGAGGAATCCACTCCAGTCAGTGCCGCGGGACGCGAGGTGCTCCACGAGATTGGCCAGCTCGACCGTGAGGTCGCTCCGCCCGGCGTCCTCGAAGTCGACGATCCGCACGCGCTCGCCGTCCCAGAGGTAGTTCGCCAGATTCGGATCCCCGTGACCGATGACCACCTCCCGCGGCTCTGCCAGCTCGTCGGCCGTTGTCCCGGCCAGCCACTCGCTCGCCGCGGCACAGGCGTCGGCGACAACGCCCTCGCCGTCCAACGACGAGATCGCTCCTCGGACCCGCGCAACGAAACCGCTGAAGTCGATCGGCTCCAGCCCCTCCGAAGGAACCGCCCACAGCGCATCAAGCGCCACCTGAAGCCCGTCCAGTTGCTCCACGGACAAGCAACCACCCATCGACGCACCAGGCAGCCGACTCATGACCACCACCGGCCCCACCGACGACCGCGCACCCGATCCCAACTCGTGCCCGGGCTCCGGCTCCAGTTCGCGTCCCGGCCCCACCCCAAGCCCCGGCCCCACCCCAGGCTCCGGGCCCGCCCCATGTCCCGATCCCAACTCACGCCCCGGCTCCAGCTCGGGCCCCGGCCCCGCCCCACATGGCGGTCCCAGCTCGGACCCGAGTCCCGGCCCCGGTCCCGACTCGGGCGCCGCTCCCGGCGCGAGCCCCGACCCCAGCACGGGTCCCAACCCCGGCTCGGGCGCGGATCCCGGCTCGAGCTCGGGTCCTGGCTCCGACTCGCGTCCCGGCTCCGACTCGCGTCCCGGCTCCGGCTCAGGCCCCAACCCCGCCCCACGTCCCGATCCCAGCCCTGGCCCGGGTCCCGCCCCTGGTCCCGACTCGGGCGCCGCTCCCGGCTCGAGCCCCGACCGCAGCACAGGTCCCAGCCCCGGCTCGCGTCCCGGCTCCGGCTCGGGCCCCTGCCCCGACTCGGGTCCCCGCTCCGACTCGGATCCCGATCCGGATCCCGGTCCCGGCTGCGGCTGCGGCTGCGGCTGCGGCTGCGGCAAATCGAGCCTGATCGGTGTCGGCACCAAGTCGGGCTCGGCTGCGGAGATCACCCGGAGGGCACCCCACTCCCGTAGGTGCTCGCCGCGGGTCCAGTCGACGTACGTCTTGGTGGCGGTCTCCTCGACGATCTCCACCTGATGCGTTCGACTCATCGACTTCTCTCCGCACCCACCCCAGGCCCTGCGCTCAACGCCAAGGTCCTTCGGCGGCGGCTTCCTGGTCGTGGTGAGCTACCAGCCTGGTCAGCAAGCCGGTGAGCTTCTTCCGATCGGCCGGCGACAGCGGCGCGAGCAACTCCTCCTGGCACTCGGCCAACCGCTTCTCCAGCACCCGCAACCGCCGCCCGCCCGCCGGGGTGAGCGAGATGACGTTGCGCCGCCGATCCTCCGGATCCGGCGCCCGCTCGACGAAAGCATCCTCAGCGAGCTCGTTCAGCGTCGCCACCATGTCGCTCAGATGAATCCCGCTCCGTCGCCCCAACTCAGCCTGGCTCGCCGGACCGAACTCCTCCAGCGTCGCCATCAGCCGGTAGTGATAACCCCGCGCACCCACGGAAGCGAATCCCTCCGCCAGCAACCGCTGCGAGTGGCCCGCGGTCTGCGACAACAGCCAGCTGGGCAGCTTCATCCACCGAGGGGACGCCTTCTCGGCCGTGTTCTCCATACCTCCACCCTAGCGAATCGTTAGCCCGCCAAACGATCATGCTATCGTTCGGACAACAAACGTTAGTCACCCTAACGTTAATCCCACCAACGACTCACGGAGAGCCGCAGAACATGATCAAGCCCTTCCACATCGACATCCCCCAGTCCGACCTAGACGACCTCACCGACCGCCTGGCCCGCACCCGCTGGCCCAACGAGGTCGCCGACGCCGGCTGGGACTACGGGATTCCCCTGGCCCGCCTCCAAGAACTCGCCGACCACTGGCGGACGACGTACGACTGGCGCAAGCACGAGACTGAGCTCAACGAGCTCCCCCACTTCACCACCGAGATCGACGGGCAGAACATCCACTTCCTGCACGTTCGCTCCCCCAAGGCCGACGCCGGCGCGCTGATCCTCACCCATGGCTGGCCCGGCTCGTTCCTCGAGTTCCTCGGCATGATCGAGCCGTTGTCCCAGGACTTCCACCTCGTCATCCCGTCCATCCCCGGCTACGGCTTCTCCGGCCCGACCCACGAACGCGGCTGGGACGTCGTCCGCATCGCAAGCGCCTGGGCCGAGCTGATGAACCGCCTCGGCTACGACCGGTACGGCGCCCAAGGCGGCGACTTCGGCGCCGGTATCTCCCTGGCCCTGGGCGCGGTAGCCCCCGACCGCGTCGTCGGCGTCCACGTCAACTACCTCCCCACCCGCCCGGACCCCGACGTAGCGCTCGAGCTGTCCGCAACCGACGAGACCCGCCTCGCCAAGACCAAGAACCTGATGCTGAACCGTCCGCCGTACCAGTCCCTGCTCGCCACCGAACCGCAGACCATCGGCTACGCACTCACCGACTCCCCCGTCGGCCAGCTCGCCTGGATCGCCCAGCGCTTCGCCCAGTGGACCGACCCCGCCGCGCCGATCGACGACGACCGGATCCTGACCGACGTCTCCCTCTACTGGCTGACCGCCACCGCGGCGTCGTCGGCCCGTCTCCACCACGACGCCCCACGCCGCATCGAGCCCTGCCCTGTACCGGTCGGCGTCGCGGTCCTCCCGCACGACATCACGCAATCAGTACGCCCGTTCGCCGAGCGCCGCTACGACATCGTCCACTGGTCCGAGTTCCCCCACGGCGGCCACTTCGCCGCCATGGAGGCCCCCGACCTCCTCGCCGAGGACGTCCGGAAGTTCTTCCTCAAGCGTCTGGCCCACAGCTAACGCACCGGATGTTCTCCCTCGGGCATCTGGCCCGCAGCTAACGCGCCGGGCGTTCTTCACCGAGCGCCTGACCCGCGGCTAACACGCCCGGCGTTCGTCCGCGAGCGCCTGACAGCGAATGTCGGCCTGCTGACGCTCCCGCGGTTAACGCAACGGGCGTTCTTCCCGAGCGGCGTCCCTCGACTAGCACGCTGGGCCCCCGGCTAGTCGCCGGGCGTTCGTCCGCGAGCGCCTGATCCGCGACTAACGCGCTAGACGTTCTCCCCTCGGGGCGCCTGGCCCGCAGCGAACGCGCCGGGCGCTCGTCCGCGAACGCCTGACAGCGGATGTCGGCCCGCTGACGCTCGCGCGATTAACGCACCCGGCGTTCTTCGCCGAGCGCCCGACAGCCGGACGTCCGCCCGCTGACGCTCGCGCGATTAACGCACCCGGCGTTCTTCGCCGAGCGCCCGACAGCCGGACGTCCGCCCGCTGACGCTCGCGCGATTAACGCACCCGGCGTTCTTACTCGAGCGGCGACCGCCGACTAGCGCCGGATCCGCGGCTAGCCGCCGGGCGTCCTCCGCAAGCGCCTGGCCTGCGACTAGGCGTCGCGCCCTCTTCATCGACCGCCGGGCCCGCACCTAGCAAGCCGGATCGTGCTTGGACTCGAGCTTGCCGAGGGGGTGATTGGTTGCCGAAAGCCCCTTCCGCACGACGGACCAGCTGTCGCTCTCGACGCCGAGAGCGTGGCGGAAGTAGGCCCACGTCGCGTACTGGATCAGCGCGACGCGATCCGGGTTCTCATCCGTCGTTTCCCGGACCTCGTATCCACCGATGCCGCCCAACGAGTGCTCAGCGCCGTACAGCGTCAGCAAACTCTTGTCGCCGGGGCTGAGGTGGTACGGGTCTGTCGTCCACTCCGGGCCTCGGTTCGTCAGTGGCAGGTCGTCCTTGTCGCCGGCGATCACGAGGGCGGGCGCGGTCAGGTGGGTGAAGTCCGGATTCATGAACGGGAAATGCTCGGCCGCGTACGGCGTCAGGTCGGCCCCGCCCTTGCCGGCGGTCGCGATCAGTACGCCGGCCTTCACCCGCGGGTCGGACAGGTCCTCCCCCGGCGCCCCGACCGGACCGAGCACCCGCAGCCCGAGCAGAACACCCGCCGACTGACCGCCAAAGGAGTGCCCGGCGACCGCGACGCGATCGCGGTCGACCCGCCCGGCAAGACCCGGTACGGCGTTCTCGAGCAGCTCGAGGTGATCGAGAACGCGCTTCAGATCGTCGACGCGGTACCGCCACAACCGCGCCGTACGAGGATCGTCAGCCGCCAGCCCGACCGTCCTCGAATCGAGGTGAGTCGGCTGAACAACGACGAACCCGTGAGCGGCCCAGAAGTCCGCGAGCGGACCGTAGCCCTCCAGTGAGGAGCCGTAGCCGTGGGACAGGAGGATGACCGGCAGTGCGCGACCGTCGACCGGCGCGGTGATCTTCACCGTCAGATCCGTACCCCGGTCGGGCGCCCGCAGTACGACAGGCTTCACCGCGACGACAGGGCCGGCCGGCACCATTCCGGCGTTCAATGTGATCATGGAACGACGCTAAAACCTGACGCTGACGTCAGAGGCAAGAACTGTTACGGAGGTCACTGTGCGCATCGGCGAACTCGCCACCCGAGCAGGAGTCAGCGTCCGCGCCCTGCGGTACTACGAGGAGCACGACCTGCTCGACGCCACCCGAAGCCCGAGCGGCCAGCGCCTCTATCCGGAGAGCGCTGTCGAACGGGTCCAGCTCATCCAAGACCTGTACGCCGGAGGCCTGTCCAGCAAGGCGATCCTGGACCTGCTCCCCTGCGTCGTAGACGGCCGAGCCACCCCCGCGCTCCTCACCCGCCTCTCCCACGAACGCGACCGCCTCACCCAGCAGGCGGCCGCTCTCCTCACCACCCGAGACAAACTCGACCAGATCATCACCGCCGCCACCACCAACGCCCGAACCGGCCAGTCCTGCCGCGGCTGACCCGCCCGCTCTCAGGAGCCCGCGAGCATCTCTCCAAGCTGCACCCCGAAACGCCGAAGGTGCTGGCCTTTGGCCATGTACGCCGCCAACTCCACCGGGGTGTTTCGCGGGTGGTTCATCCGGTTGGACATCCCTTCGACAGCTTCCAGCACCAGATCGGGTACAGCAGCCATGCGCTCCACCATGAACCGGTCCGGCTTCAGAACGGCAAGCCCTTCCGGCCGGGACGCGACCGGGAAATCCCGCGTGTTGTCGGTTACCAGTTGAGTCGCCTCGGTACCGACAGAGACAGCGAGGACGTGACGGTCCTTCTGATGACACGTCATGCCGGGTACGAGAGGGACCCACAATTCGCTCGGTGCACACGCGTCAGGAAACGCCCGACGCATCTGGTCCACGGTGTGCTCCACAGCGGCGACCGCCGCCGCCTCCAGTAGCTGAGACCGTTCGATCAGCAGCTTCACCGAGTTCCGTCGTACCTCATCGAGGATCTCGTCCTGCCAGACAGGTCGAAACACAGATTGGTGGGCGCACGAGAGCAACAGGTCCCGGAGACCCGGAGGAACCAACACACACGCATCAAGAACGGCCACCGGCCGCTCCGGTCGTACAGAGGACATCGGTCAGAAGTCCGCCGGGTCGTAGCCGCTGCTGGGAACTATCGCGGCCAGCGCTTGCTCGCGCTCCACGCGGTGACGCTGGTCGTACTCCTGGACGTCGGACAGCAGGAACCGATGACGATTCCCCACCATCTTGTGCGGAAGTCTGCCTTCGCGGGCCAGTTTGACGACGTACGGCCGAGAAACGTTCAGCAAGTCGGCCACCTCTTGGCTGGTGAGCTCCGTGTCGCGCGTGTCGCCGAGAAGCAAGCTGACCGAACCGGAGCTGAGTGCGGCGATGATCTGACGCATGGCGGCAAGCGTCTCGCCACCGAGCTTCAGACTGGACTTGCCTTCGACGATCATGATCTCCCCGCCTCCGGCGATGATCATCTCGAGCTCTCGAAGCCGGTCTCGCGGAGGTGATGCGATCGGCATCAGCAACGCCCCCCGCAGAGAGGCTTCTGCAGCACCGGTTCCGGTCGTCTGCGCCGACGACTGACGGCCTGACTCCGGAGCCGGCTTCCGACGGCGTTGGGGACGAGCCGGCACCTTTGCAGCGACCCCCGCCGCGGCACCATGGCTCGAACCATGCCTACGCGCCGCAGATCCGGCGACCTTCTTCGCTTTCACCTTCGGTAGCGCGCTGCCGCTCTTCTTCGTAGCCACGATGCCTCCTCTCTGCCTCAGTCTATCCGAAACAGCCGAAACGAGCTGGCGGGATCGCGGAGGCCGGATCGGGGCGCGTCGGGTGTCGGCGGGGTCGCCTATTGTGCGTTTCCGTGAGGGATGACGCGGTTGTCGCCGGGACGCGGGACTCGTACGACGCGCTTGCCGGGAAGCATCCTGAGGTGGTGGGCTCCGCGCTGGACGATCGGGTGCTTGATCGGGCGTTGTTCTCGGCGTTCGCGGAGTCGGTGAAGGCGGGCGGCGGCGGGGCTGTTGCCGATGTCGGGTGTGGGCCGGGGCGGGTGACGATCCTATTGGCGCGGCTTGGGCTGGATGCGTTCGGCGTTGATCTGTCGCCGGGGATGGTGGCGTTGGCTCGGCGGACTTACCCGCAACTGCGGTTCGACGAAGGGTCGATGCTGGCGCTCGACGTAGCCGACGCCTCGCTCGGTGGACTGCTCGTCTACTACTCGATCATCCACATCCCGTGGGATCAGCGGCCTGCGGTTTTCGCCGAGTTCCATCGTGTGCTCGCGCCGGGCGGCGTACTGATGCTGGCGTTTCAGGTCGGCGACGACCACATCCGTCATACCGAGTTCCTCGGTACGCCGATCGCGCTCGACTTCTACCGTCAGCAACCGGACGAGGTCGCCGCACTCCTGCGCGACGCAGGCTTCGAGCTGTGGATGACGGCGGTTCGCGAGCCCGAGGGCGCGGAGAAGACCGCGCACGGGTACCTGCTGGCCCGGAAGACTTCGGCCGGCTCCTCGGAGGAGGCGGCTTGAGCGGGCGACGTACTGCGGGCGCGCAGTCCCTGGCGCAGGTCGTCGTGGACAACGAGGACCCGGCGCGTCCGACGGTCGTGGCGCGGGCTCAGCTGCGGCTCGGCGGCTGTGCGGGCGACGAAGCCAGTCGGCAGGCGGCGTACGCCGTACTCGGTGATTTTGCAGATCGATGGCGCCCACGAGAACGACCCTGGAAGCGAAAGCCCCAGGGTCGTTCTCGTGGTGGTTCGCCGCGTTACCTGCGCCAGAAGAGGTGGTGGGTGATGCCGCTCGGGCTGGGGACGACGTCGCGGTGGTAGCGGTCGAGGAGGTCGTCGGGTGAGTTCCACAGGCGTACGCCGGTGCCGAACTCGACCGGGGCGACGGCGATGTGGAGCGTGTCGACGAGGCCGGCGTCGAGGAACTGGCGGATCGTGCTGACACCGCCGCCGAGCCGGACGTCCTTGCCGTCGGCCGCTTCGCGCGCTTGGGCCAGGACCGTGGCCGGGTCGGCGTCGACGAAGTGGAACGTGGTGTCGGAGAGGCTGTACGACGGGCGCACGTGGTGGGTCATCACGAAGACCGGCGTACGGAACGGCGGTTCGTCGCCCCACCAGCCGCGCCAGTCCTCGTTCTCCCACGGGCCGCGGTACGGGCCGAACTTGTTGCGGCCCATGATCTCGGCGCCGATGTTGTGGGAGAAGTCGCGGGTCAGGTAGTCGTCGAGGCCGCGGCTGCCGCCGGGTTCGGTGCGGTTGGGCCAGCTCGCGGTCGCGCCGGCCCAGGAGAACAGCCGCTCGGCCTCGGGCAGGCCGAACGGGCGCTCGAGGGTCTGGGCCTCGCTCGCACCGGCGGCGATGCCGTCGCTCGAGACGTTGAAGTTCTGGACCTTCAGCAGCTGGGGCACGTGGTTCCTCCTGTGATGATTTGCGTTCGTCACCATCAGGTCGGAGCCGAGCGGCGGATCTTGACGTGGGTCAGGATCTCGATGCTGGATCGACGCCGGGAGTTGCGCGTACGGCGTACGAGTTGCTGGTACGCCGTACGAGCTGGTCGTCGTACGAGCTAGTCCTCGCGGTCCTGGTCGGTCCAGTTGGCTTGCTCGCTGTTGAAGATCGACTTGGAACTGCTGCTCGCGACCCGGGTGGACGACGAAGCAGCGGGCGCCTGGCGCGGGATGGTCGTGGTCACCTCTTGCGCCGAGTCCATCCCGATCGGACCGGTACCGTCGTCGTCGGTGTCGTCGTCGTCGGACTGCACGACGTCCACGCTCGCGGAGGCCCGGAGGCCGGTGCGCTGGATGACGCGCTGAATCGTGAGGTCACGGTCGTCGGGCCGGCTGACGAACCTGATCTCGCGGAAACCCTGGTCCTGCGCGGCCGACTCGAACACGAAGTGCCCGTAGCCGAGGAACCGGCCGACGATCGGTTTCTGCAGGGTGATGTCGAGGATTCGCGCGATCGGCGTCGTCGCGACGGTCTGCGAGAACACGCCGCGGATGCGCATGACGCGCATGTTGGTGACGACGAACCGGTCCCGGTGCTCGGTGAGGAACCGCCAGAAGGCGTGCATGAGCAGGATCAGCACGATCGCCAGCAACGCGATCGACGCGTTGCCCGGTGTCTTCCACAACAGGACGACCAGCAGCACCGTCGCCAGCGCGATCTCCAGCATCGGCACCGCGAACACCACCCAGTGGTGCCGCACCTCGTCGATGACGACTTCGCCCTCGTCCGAGATGAGATGGCGCCGGACCTTCGGGTCGAAGATCCGGAACAGGCCTATTCCGGCCATCCACTCACTCCCCTGTCCACCCCGCTGTCGGCCCCTCGGCCACGATCCCTACACCCAAGTGTCCCGCACGATCGGTCGTGACGGGACACTTGGCTGTGGTGGATCAGTTGAACAGCGCGGACAGGAACGTGATCACGCTCCCGAACGCATCACCGACGGCCGAGAACGCACCTCCTACGGCATCCGCAGCACCCTCTGGCTGGGTGAACAGGTAGAACGCCGCAAAGGCGATGACCAGCCAGATCAGCAGCTTCTTCGGCATGTCACCACTCCTCGTTCGCAACCAATTCGGTCGACTGTGTTTCTATCACGGATAGTCACCATCTGTCACTGACTGAACACAGCCCACAGCATCATGCTCACCAGCTACAAGTCCCATTGTGTTACGGATCGGGGGGCATGGCAGCCACCGGCGCGCCGCCGTGAGACGCAGATCGCTCACTGCCCGGAAGCGCCGGGTTACCTGCCCGTATTCGGATCTATCCAACCACATCTGGCCGACAGTGTGACAGAGCGTCATCACATGTCGCAGCGACAGGGGCTGTGGACAACTTTCGTGACTGCGGAGGGTCCGCTTGTACCCTCAACACGGAAGGAGCAGGGGGCGGCGGCGGGGGCGTCAGGGCGACGCTGACGGCGTCAGTTCGTCGGCGCACTTGCGGCCGGCGCCGGGCGACTGTCAGCGCGCGGGGCTGCTCGGCTGCGACCGCGCAACGGCCGGCAGGTGCTGGGCCCGGCGCCAGCACGTCGTACGGCGCGTGTGTGGTCAGGTCGTACGCCGCGCGTGTGTGGTGCAAGGTCGTACGCGTGTGTGGCGCAGGTCGTACGCGTGTGTGACGCACGTACGACGGGGCATGTGTGGCCTACGGCGTGCGAGCGCGTGGTGTAGCTCGTCGTACGAGCGCGTGTGTAGCGGACGTCGTACGAGCGCGTGTGTAGCGGACGTCGTACGAGCGCGTGTGTAGCGGACGCCGTACGGCGCGTGGTGGGGCACACGTCGTACCCGCGTGCGTGTAGCCGACGGCAGGCGGTGGTCAGAGCGCGGAGATGAGTTCGTCGGCGGCCGAGTACGGGTCGGTGGCGCCGGTCGCCACCTTGGCGGCGAGGACGTCCAGGCGGGCGTCGCCGTGCAGGTGGGCGAAGCGGGAACGCAGGGCGGTCATGGCGATCGCCTCGATCTCGTCGCGGGCCCGGCTGCGGCGGCGGTCTTCGAGTACGCCGGACGCACGCATCCAGGTCAGCCGGTCCTCGATCGCCGCGACGACCTCGTCGACGCCCTCGTTGCGGCTGGCGACGGTCTTCAGGATCGGCGGGGTCCACGCGTCGGCGTCGCGCTCGGCGAGTGCGAGCATCGCGCGGAGGTCGCGGGTGACGTTCTGTACGCCGTCGCGGTCGGCCTTGTTGACCACGTAGATGTCGCCGACCTCGAGGATCCCGGCCTTGGCCGCCTGGATCCCGTCGCCCATGCCCGGCGCGAGCAGGATCAGCGTGGTGTCGGCCATGCCGGCGATCTCGACCTCGGACTGGCCGACGCCGACGGTCTCGACGAGCACGACGTCGAAGCCGGCCGCGTCGAGCACGCGCAGGGCCTGCGGGGTCGACCAGGCCAGGCCGCCCAGATGCCCGCGCGACGCCATCGAGCGGATGAACACGCCCGCGTCGGTCGCGTGGTCCTGCATGCGGACGCGGTCGCCGAGGAGGGCGCCGCCGGAGAACGGGGACGAGGGGTCGACGGCCAGTACGCCGACGCGCTTGCCGGTCGCGCGGTACGCCGAGACCAGCGCCGAGGTCGACGTGGATTTGCCCACGCCCGGCGACCCGGTGATGCCGACGATGTGCGCCTGCCCCGCGTGCGGCGCGAGGGCGGCCATCACCTCGCGCAACAGCGGCGACTCGTCCTCGACCAGCGAGATGAGCCGGGCGACCGCGCGGGATTCACCGGCCCGGGCGCGTTCGACCAGTTCAGCGACCGGCGGCGTACGACGTGACATCAGGTCAGTATCGGTTGAGTCGGGCCCACAACCGGCATCCGGGCTGAAGCCGGAGTCGGTGCGGGCATCGGCACGTCACTCGAAGTCCGGGCCGGTACGGCGGTCGGCACACAGGCCCAACCCCGAGCCGGCCCAGCGATCCCCAGCCCGCTCGGCCCCCGAAGCGGCGCCTGGGTTGGCGTCTGACTTGGGGGCTGAACAGGCGTTGGGATCCGCATGCGGGGTCGGCCGGGACCGGTCAGCTCTTGGTGGGGACTCGGACGATGAGGGCGTCGCCCTGGCCGCCGCCGCCGCAGAGGGCGGCTGCGCCGACGCCGCCGCCTCGGCGCTGGAGTTCCAACGCGAGGTGGAGGACGAGCCGCGCGCCGGACATGCCGATCGGGTGGCCGAGGGCGATGGCGCCGCCGTTGACGTTGACCTTGTCGACGTCGACGTTGAGTTCGCGGGCGCTGGCGATGCCGACCGCGGCGAAGGCCTCGTTGATCTCGATCAGGTCCAGCGACGCCGGGTCGATGCCCTGCTTCGAGCAGGCCTTGGCGATCGCGTTGGCGGGCTGGCTCTGCAGCGACGAGTCGGGGCCGGCGACCGAGCCGTGGGCGCCGATCTCGGCGATCCAGGTCAGGCCGAGTTCCTCGGCCTTCTTCTTGCTCATCACGACGACAGCGCAGCCGCCGTCGGAGATCTGCGAGGCCGAGCCGGCGGTGATCGTGCCGTCCTTGCCGAACGCCGGACGCAGCCGGGCCAGCGTGTCGACCGTGGTGTCGCCGCGGATGCCTTCGTCGGTGTCGACGACCAGCGGGTCACCCTTGCGCTGCGGGACCTCGACCGGCACGACCTCGTCGGCGAACACGCCGTTCTTCCAGCTCTCCGCGGCCAGCTGGTGCGACCGCGCGCTGAACTGGTCCTGCTCCTCGCGGGTCAGCTTGAGGCCCTCGTTGTTGGCCTGGTCGGTCAGCGCACCCATGGCCTGGTCCGTGAACGCGTCCCACAGCCCGTCGTACGCCATCGAGTCGACCAGCGTCGTGTCGCCGTACTTGAAGCCCTCGCGCGACTTCGGCAGCAGGTGCGGCGCGTTCGTCATCGACTCCATGCCACCGGCGACGACGATGTCGTACTCGCCGGCCTTGATCAGCTGCGAGGCCAGCGCGATCGCGTTCAGGCCGGACAGGCAGACCTTGTTGATGGTGATCGCGGGGACGTTCATCGGGACACCGCCCTTGACCGCGGCCTGACGCGCGGCGATCTGGCCGGCGCCGGCCTGCAGCACCTGGCCCATGATCACGTACTCGACCTGGTCGCCGGTGATGCCGGCCTTGTCGAGCGCACCCTTGATGGCGAACCCACCGAGCTCAGGTCCGGTGAAGCCCTTGAGACCGCCCAGCAGCCGCCCGATCGGGGTCCTGGCGCCGGCGACGATCACTGTTTCGTTCTGCGAGCTGGTGGTGTCAGACATGTTTGTCACGATACCTGCGACGGCACTGGTACGCCTGTGTCGATCAGGTCACACGACGCCGGTACTTGCCGCTAGCGGTGGTCGGCAGTACGGCGGCGAATCGCAGTGTCCGTGGGACTTTCGCGCCGGTCAGCCTGGTCCGCGTCCACTGGATCAGGTCTTCCTCGGTGAGCGCTTCGGGCAGTACGCCGTCGCAGGGCGGCGCGGTCGTTCGCCGTACGACGGTCGCTTCGAGGCGGGTGCCGTACTCGTCGTCCGGTACGCCGTCGACGCGGGCCTCGGCGACGGCCGGGTGCTGCAGCAGGACGTTCTCGACCTCGACCGGGAAGACGTTCTCGCCGCCGGTGACGACCATGTCGTCGGCGCGGCCGTCGACGAAGAACCGGCCGTCACAATCCCGATGGCCGAGGTCGCCGGAGTCGCTCATACCGCCGAGGCGGGCGCGGCGCGCTCCCCCGCCGTACTGCTTGAACTCGAGGCGGCCGGAGACGCAGAGGTGTCCGATCTCACCGTCCTCCACGGGTCGTCCGGTGTCGTCGAGGACGGCGACCTTCACGCCGGCGGCCGGGCGGCCGATGGTGCCTGGTGCTGCCTTCAGATCGGTCGGGGTTGCGATGGTCGACCAGCCTTCCTCGCTGGAGCCGTAGAGGTTGAAGACGACCTCGCCGTACGCCGTGCGCAGGTACTCGGCGACGGTCGGGTGGAGTTGGCCCGCGCCGCTGATGATCGCGGCGGGGCGGGCCGTGGCTGGTTCTCGGGCGATCCTTGCGAGGACGGGCGGAACTCCGACGAGCAGGCAGCCGGGATGCTCGGCGAGGAAGTGGGCGACGGTTGCCGCGTGGGGCTTTCGCCACAGCACCACCGGTACGCCGAACGCCAGGCCGAGGGCGAGGAAGCCGAGGCCGAAGCCGTGGAACATCGGGACAGTCAGGACGACGGGGCCGTGGGCGGGGAGCAGGCCGAGCAGGGTGCCGATGGGGAGGGCTTGGGTGATGCGGACTCCTCCGCGCTCGACTTCCTTGGGTACACCGGTGCTGCCGGAGGTCAGGAGGATCACCTGGCCTCGGCGCCGCTTGAGCTTCAACTGCGGCGAGGACGGGGACTCGGAGGGAGATGGGGCCGGCGTCGATGGTTCGTGGAGGACGACGTCTGCATTCCGGCGCAAGGCGGCGGCTACTGCGACGACAAAGCTCCTGTGATTCGGTTCCCGGACGTCGACTCGGGCGGTGTTGACCTCGGCGCTTGCGTGCTCGACCAAGCGGTTCAGACCGGTGTAGGTGAGGGGTCCGTCATCGTCGATCAGGGCGACACCGTCAGGGTTCTTCAGAGCGGCGATGGAGATCAAAGCGCTCAAGGTGAGGCCCTCGGCGCGGAGGACCTGGAGCACCCGCGGGCGCCAGAACGGCACAGCGCCGACGAGGCGGAGCAGGCCCTCAGCGTGACCATCGAAGGGCCTGGGACTGGAGGGCCTCATAGGGGCCCTGGGCAAGGGTCGTGAGGACGGCAGCGGGCCGGGCCCACCACGGGACCAGCAGGCGCGGCCGATGCACGAGCGCGCGGGCGATCACCTCCGCGGCAGCGTCGCCCGTGAGGCCGGGGAGGCGCGGGCTGTACGTCGGCGCGCTCATCGGCGTGTGCACCAACGGGAAATGGATCGACGTGACCACCACCCCGTCGCGCCGGATCTCGGGCGCGACACAGCGCAACCAGGTCTCGAAGGCGGCCTTCGACGCGCTGTACCCGGCCCAGTGCGCGACCGGCAGGTCGACGTTCAGGCTGCTCACGTTGACGATGTGGCCGGTGCCGCGCTCTCGCATCCCTGGCAGCAGGCCGGACAGGAGTCGTACCGGGCCGAGGTAGTTGACCGCGTCGGTCCGCGTCACGTCGTGGAAGCGGCCCTCGGTCGCGGTCAGCGAACGCCGGATCGACTTGCCCGCGTTGCTGACGACGGCGTCGACCCGTCCGTGGTCGGCGAGCACGTCCATGACCAGCTGATCGACCGCGTCGGGATCCGTCAGGTCCACGCCGTACGGCGTCGCGCGGCCGCCCGTCGCGGTGATGCGATCCGCCAACGCCTGCAGGCGATCCAGGCGCCGGGCCGTGAGGAGTACGTGCGCGCCCGCGCCGGCCAGCAGTTCCGCCGTACTGGCTCCGATGCCTGACGACGCGCCGGTGACGAGGACGACGCGATCGCCGACGGCGGCTTCGAGCCGAGCGGGTGCGGCCCGGGACCAGGACGGGCCGAGCACCAGCCGGTAGATGTCGTGCGTCACACTCATCGAGTCGTCCAGTGTCGCATCCGCCACAGACATTGGCATCCGGCGCCGTGGCAGGCCATCGTGGACAGATGGAGCCCCTGACCAAGACTCTGTTCGACGCGATCGACCACGTGGGCGTCGCCGTCGCCGATTTCGACGCCGCCGTCCGGTTCTACGCCGACACCTTCGGCATGACGGTCGCGCACGAGGAGATCAACGAGGAGCAAGGCGTTCGCGAGGCGATGCTCTCGGTGGGCGACTCGGGGTCGTCGATCCAGCTGCTCGCGCCGCTGTCGGACAGCTCGCCGATCGCCAAGTTCCTGGACCGCAACGGCCCCGGCATCCAGCAGCTCGCCTACCGGGTCGGCAACCTGGACGAGGTCTCCGCGATCCTGCGCGAGCGCGGGGCCCAGCTCCTGTACGACGAACCGCGCCGCGGCACGGCCGGCTCCCGGGTCAACTTCATCCACCCGAAGTCCGCCGGCGGAGTCCTCGTCGAACTGGTCGAGCCGGCCCGCTGAGGCCCACCACCCACCAACCTCGCCTCGCTGGCCCCGAAAGGCAGGCTTCAGGCGGGTGTTCCAGCGCGCGGATCCGCTTGGTGGGTGGTGGGCGTCGGCGCGATCGAGGCCTCGTCGCCGGCCGAGCCCGGTTCTCCATCACTCACCAACCGCGCCCAGCCGGCCGGAAAACCTCGCGCTCAGGCGGGAGCGTCCGGGCGGGCGTCGGCTTGGTGAGTGCTGCGCGTCCGCTGACTCAAACGTTTCCGTGTGCTGACAGTGCGTGAAGTTCTGCCCAAGACGCGCGGCTGGTGGTCACAACCCGTGAGTACGGAGCTAATCTGTTGAGGTGCTGAAGGACAGCGCTCCGGATCGTCACCACCCCGTCGCATCGGGGTTCCGGCACGACGCCTTCGTCTACACCGATGAGGAAGACTTCGTCCGGCAGACGGCCACGTACGTGCACGACGGGCTGGACGCCGGCGAGACGGTGGTCGCTGTGCTCCCGGAGGACCGCAACAGTCTGCTGCGCAAGGCGTTGGACGGCGTCGCCGACCAGGTGATCTTCCTCGACATGAGCCAGGTCGGCCGCAACCCGGCGCGGATCATCCCGCTGTGGCAACGGCTGCTGGACCAAGCGCCCGAGATCCCGATGCGCGGTCTGGGCGAACCGGCGTACGTCGGCCGCTCGCGGGTGGAGCTCGAGGAGACCGCGCTGCACGAGTACCTGCTGGGCGTCGCGTTCACCCAGTTCGCCGGCCGGTTCGAGCTGCTCTGCCCGTACTCGGCCGAGCTCGGCGTTGATCCCACCAGCCTCCACGGCAACCAGCCGGCGCGTGGTGCGGACGAGAACTTCCGGCGCCCGCTGCCCGCCGTACCGGTTGGTGCTGAGCAGCAGGAGTTCGGCCTGGATGACCTGCACGCCGTACGGCGGAGCGTGGACGGCGCTGCTCGGTCCGCGGGGCTGAACGCCGATCAGAGCGACGATCTGGAACTGGCGTTGCACGAGATCTGCACGAACAGCGTCCGCTTCGGCGGAGGCCACGGGACGTTGTCGTGGTGGACGGCCGACGGCCATCTCGTCTGCGACGTCGCCGACAGCGGCCGGATCGACGACCTGCTGATCGGCCGGGTGCTCCCGCCCGTCGACGGGCTCGGCGGGCGCGGGGTCTGGCTCGCGAACCAACTGTGCGACCTGGTCCAGGTCCGGTCCGGTACGACGGGCACGCAGGTCCGGCTGCACATGCGTGCCCGCTGACGCCGTACCGGCTCGCCCTGCGCCTGCTGACGCCGTACTGACATCGAAGGACAGCGTGGCGATAAGACCACTGCGGTCGGTGGACTGGAAAAGTGATCGTGGTCTCACCGGACCCGAACTGTGTCACGCAGCACAGCCACCCGGGCATACTCGACGGTAAGTTCCGCTCACCCGACCGCCGCTCCAGGAGGTATGACGTGAAGCAGATCCTCGACGCGATCCTCGCCGGCGACAGTGCTGCCGTAGGTGGGCTGGACGTCCCCGATCACTATCGCGGCATCACCGTGCACGCCGACGAGACCGGCCTGTTCGAGGGCCTGGAGACGAAGGAGAAGGACCCGCGCAAGAGCCTGCACCTGGACGACGTCCCCACCCCGGAGCTCGGCCCCGGTGAGGCGCTGGTCGCGGTGATGGCGAGCGCGATCAACTACAACACGGTCTGGACGTCGATCTTCGAGCCGGTCTCGACGTTCTCGTTCCTCAAGCGGTACGGCAAGCTCTCACCGCTGACCGCGCGCCACGACCTGCCGTACCACGTGGTCGGCTCCGACCTGGCCGGCGTCGTCCTGCGCACCGGCCCCGGCGTGAACGCGTGGAAGCCCGGCGACGAGGTCGTCGCGCACTGCCTGTCGGTCGAGCTGGAGTCCCCCGACGGCCACAACGACACGATGCTCGACTCGGAACAACGCATCTGGGGCTTCGAGACCAACTTCGGCGGCCTGGCCGAGCTCGCGCTGGTCAAGTCCAACCAGCTGATGCCGAAGCCCGCCCACCTGACGTGGGAAGAGGCGGCGTCGCCGGGGTTGGTGAACAGTACGGCGTACCGGCAGCTGGTCTCGTCCAACGGCGCGAACATGAAGCAGGGCGACGTCGTCCTGGTGTGGGGGGCTTCGGGTGGGCTCGGCTCTTATGCCACGCAGTTCGCGCTGAACGGCGGGGCGATCCCGGTCTGCGTCGTGTCGTCGCCGGAGAAGGCGGAGATCTGCCGCGCGATGGGCGCCGAGCTGATCATCGACCGCAACGCCGAGGACTACCGCTTCTGGTCGGACCCGACGACACAGGACCAGAAAGAGTGGAAACGCTTCGGCGCCCGCATCCGCGAGCTCACCGGCGGCGACGACCCGGACATCGTGTTCGAGCATCCCGGCCGGGAGACCTTCGGTGCGTCCACGTACGTCGCGCGGCGCGGCGGGACGATCGTCACGTGCGCGTCCACGTCGGGCTACATGCACGAGTACGACAACCGGTACCTGTGGATGAACCTGAAGCGCATCATCGGTTCGCACTTCGCCAACTACCGCGAGGCGTGGGAGGCCAACCGGCTGATCGCCAAGGGGATGGTGCATCCGACGCTGAGCCGGGTGTACGCACTGGAGGAGACCGCGCAGGCGGCGTACGACGTGCACCGGAACCTGCACCAGGGGAAGGTCGGGGTGCTGACGCTGGCGCCGTCCGAGGGACTGGGCGTGCGGGATGAGGAGCTGCGGGCGCAGCATCTCGAGGCAATCAACCGCTTCCGGGACAAGTAGCAGTAAGCATCCCAGGCTTCAGTCTTCCAGCAGCCGGATTCCGTCGTGGTGACGCACTCGAGGTGTTGCCGGGTTGTCGAGTGCGTCCATTGTCCGGATCGCGAATGCCTCGATGGGGATCAGTTCTGCGACCTCATCCCGACTGACCCAGCGCGTATCCTTCGTTTCCGGACCGGTCGTGGGCTGACCAGAGATGGGGCGAGCTCGGAAGACGAAGTTGATCACGCCGAGGGTCATGTTCTTGTAGATGCCGGTCAGCTTCTCCAGTTCGACGATCAGGCCGGTTTCCTCAAGGACTTCACGCCTGGCGCCGGCCTCGATTGTCTCGGCCAACTCGAGAAATCCACCCGGTGCCTCCCATCGGCCGTTGTCTTGGCGCTGGATGACGAGGCCGCGACCACGCGCGTCGATGGTCACCGCCGAGACACCAATTCGATGGAGCGGAATCTCACTCACGGGGTCACTCCTTCAAGATAGGCGACGGTCGCATCGTCGGACCCTTTGATCCTGGCGTACTCGGTCATGGACACATCGTGTGACTCGATCTCGCGGATGGACGCAAGGAGCGAGCTCGGCCCTTCGCCCGACAGGACCTCAAGCAGTCCTGCCCAGTCAGTCACCTTGTACGTGTCGACCGCGGCCGAGGCACCGTCACTCATCAGCGCCGCTCGCCAACTACTTCCTGAAGTCAGCGACTGCGTGCCACGTCGAGCCTGAAACGCCGCCGCTGGATCTGAAGCCGCGACCCAGAACCCGCCCTCCACGTTGCGAAAACCGCGCTGCGCGTCAACGAGTGCGGCGATCTTCGCGGAACGGTCGGGGGTTGATGGCTCGCTTCGGAGAACAGCCTCACGCAGCTCGCGATTGGTACGGAACAACCGATCGTCACAGATCGACGTCAATCCCTCGGAGGTCTCGAGAACCAAGGTCGCATCCCCTAGCACCAGCCAGTCGAGTGCATCCGCTCTCTCGCACAACATCACAATCGTGGACGACGGCGTTCCCGGGTGCAGCGGATCACAGGTTGTCCCGTGGGCACCAACCGTCGACTCGATGGCTCGGCTGAGGACCTCAGCCAGGTCGGCCCCGCCGGACGCGACCCACCCGGCAGCTGCACGACTTGTCAGCTCGCTGGAGTACCAACGTGGGTCGTGCACGCAGCCGGTACCGAGTGTCGCTGGAGATGTCGCTCCGTCAGCCACAGCGACGAAGTCGGGCAGCACGACGAACGCATCTTCGTTCGGTTTGCCGGCCGACCCCGGCCAGGAGGCGGTATGCGCGTCGATCACTCAGCTTTGCCCTTCCGGCTCGTCGGTCCACTCATATCGGAGTTTCCACTGATGACCCGCAACAACGTGCCTGGTGACCGCTACGGGGCGGTTCTCACGATCCGCCGCCACGAAGAGAATCTCGAAGACGGGTTGGTTCGGTTCGATCTCCAGGAAAGCCGCTTCGGCGCTGGACGCGCCTCGACACGTGACGTCCTCACTGAAATGAACCGGCCCCCGCCCCACGTCTGCCAACCTCGAATAGGTTCCGCCGGGCCCCGTGTTCTCTTCGGTGACCCCTGCCTTCTCGGCGAGCTCCGTCGCCAAGTACGTGTCGGCGATCTGGACCGGCACGTCGTTCGCGAAGTATCTGCGGCGACGAACCACTAGTTCAGAGCCAATTTCAACGTCGAGAAGCTCGCCGGTTTGCTGTGAAGCCGGCACCCGTTCGACCGTCGCGGTCCAGGTCGGCTCAAGGCCCAGACGCCGCAGTTCGACGTCGTACGCCCCTCTTCCTTTATCCCGCGCCCCGTGCCGCCTGGTGCCCACTCGGGTGATCACCGGCACTGATCGCACAAAGGCGCCTCGGCCCCGTTTGACCTGAACCAGACCTTCGCCTCTCAGCAGGCCGACCGCTCGGTTGATCGTGACCCTCGAAACAGCGAACTCGTCGGCGAGCTCCGGCTCGCTGGGAAGAGGCGAGCCAGGCGCATGCACACCACGCCGAATCCGATCACGAATGATGTCCGCGATCTGCGCGAACCGGGGCTTCGGCGCCTCGATCTGGCTCATTCAAAGCCTCCTTTACCGGCCTCAGCCCATCGTAATCGCCGACTGTCGGTCAACTGACCACAGACATCCTATTGACAGACGAATAACGTAAGACGCAGGATGTCTTACATCCTACCTCGACCCAATGAGCGCCTCATGATGATGGACCTGGACAGCCTGTTCGAGAGCGAAGCAGTCATCGGCGTACCGCTGCTCGCCGACGAGTACGGGCGCAAGGCACCCGGGCACTACGACGCCAACGGTGATCTCTGCAACTGATCTGTGTTCGACGGGTGGCGGCACCGAACGCGATCGGTGCCGCCGCTCTCCCGCCAACCGTCCATACGCAGCGAACAGCAGCCGAAGGAGCCGCGGAATGCTGACGTTGGAAATCAACCTCGATCTCCTCGGGTCACCTTGGCAGCGCACACCGGACGGACTGTGCGGGCCGGCCGGACGGCTGATCCCCTTGAACCATCCGATGGTCGACGTGCGCGTCACCACGGAATCCGGCAAGTGGCAGGTCGACCTGAGGGAGAAGTTCGGCGGCGCTGAGTCCTTGGTCGTCCAAGGCAGCGGTTCGAGGATTCGAATCAGCGCGGGAACGGGCGGCGTATGCCCGCTCTACATCACTCTCGACGGTCCGATTCTACGGGGAACGTGGAATCCGGCCGATCTCATGCGCTCGGTCTCCCCGCTGCGCTTGGTCGACAGGGCCGTCACACGCTTGTTGACACGAAGACAACGGTACTCGGTTGAGACGATGTTCGAAGGTCTCTACAAAGTCACCGAACGATCGGTGGTAACAGTAGATCGGGCGCAAATCTCCTTCACCTACCCCGAGCCGGCAGATCATGTGCTCCGTGCGCGCGAGCTCCGCCCAACCAGCGACCCGGTCCGCGCTTTCGACGATCTCTTGAGCACTCGGTTCGCGCCATTCGCTGATGCAGATCGACTCGGCCAGGCAGTAGAGGTCTCGGGAGGTCTGGACTCGGCAACCGTGGCGACCGCCGCCGCGAGGGTTCCACGCTCGAACAGCCTTGCATCTGTCGGTCTTCTGGTAGGCGGGAAAGTCGGCAGCCATCAGGAGGCCAGGCGGAGCACCATCGTCGGGCACCTGGAGTTGCGTGATTTCACTTGTCTCGCACGCGCCACCCCTCCCTTCGAGCCCGGTGGCGCTCGATCAGCAGATCGCGTGCATTACGCCGATGGCGACGTATATATCGAGGCATTCGACGGACTCAGGCGGCACCTCCGCGCCGGTGGAGTTCAAGTGGTCTTCACGGGATTCGGCGGCGATGAACTCATGGCCTTGCGTGGATCCGAGCGTCGCGGCGGCAGACCGATTCGTCCACCGCGCCTACCCCTATGGTTGGGTGAACGAGCTCTGAAAGCGGCCGACGATCTCGACACCAACATCGCTCCCGCGTCGGCCACGGCAGTTTCTGCCTTGATGGTCTTCGCTGCTCGTAATCCTTCCTACATCTCCCACGGGCTGTGGCCCGTGGCGCCGCTTGCTGATGCGACCTTACTGAGACTTTGCGAATCGCTGCCTGTCTTCTGGCGTTCGAAGAAGACACTCATTCGCAGCCATCTGCAAGTACAGGGCCTTCCAGCCCACGTAACCCATCCCAGAACCGTCGAGTCCTTCAGATCGACGATGGATCTCGCGATGCGTCAGAACGGGAGGGTGATGCTCGAGCAGATGCTCGACGACTCACAGCTGGTCGACCAGGGCTACGTTGACCGCAGATCGTTGGCCCGCGTGCACGCGACTGTCTCGGCCGGTGCCCGCATTCCGCATCTGCTGTACGACACGCTCGCAGTCGAGCGTTCCTTGCAGAGCCTCATAGCTGTCGCCGGAAGGAATAATGCAAGCCGATGACACAGGCAGCACGCTTGAGCAGATCGAATCTCATGTATCGGCGCCCCGACCTCTACGATCACTTGGCCGGGGACGCCGACGACCTTTTGGCAGTCATCGAGCAATTGACACGTGGTTCCGAAGTCGGCTCCGTCCTGGACCTTGGATGCGGGACCGGGCGGCACCTTGCAGCGCTCCAGGCTGCCGTCGGTTGCGAGGCGGTCGGCATCGACCTGCAGCCGCGACTCATCGAGTACGGGCAGGCGAGACATCCGAATCTGGACCTGATGCCTGGTGACATCAGGGCCGAGCGGCTCGGGCGCCAGTTCGATCTGGTGTTGTGCCTGGGGAACTCACTCTCCTACTTGCTCACCGACGCCGACCTTCGCGCGGCGGCTGAGACCTTCTCAGCTCACACGAAGCCTGGCGGCAATCTGCTCGTCGCAACCATGCTGAAACCACCACTCGGCAACAGCACTGCGGAGGTGCGCAACGAACTGGTTACCGCCTCGGTCGAGATCGAGTCCTCCTGGGACGCTGTCAGCCGGGTTGTCACCACGACGCGGCGATGGCGCCATTGGAACGACAGCTTTGACGAAGACGTCATGCGGCGGCGAGTCACACCGCTCGATGAACTGGGCGAGTTGCTCGGACGGGCGGGGTTCGGCAATCCGAGGGTCGTAGACAGGGACACCGACCTGGTGATAGCTCGCAAACCGCTGTCGACGTGATTGTCGGTGCGCCTTCGGGTACCTCGTGCGTCCCGAGCAGGGATGCGGTCCAGGCGCCCGGGCAACTCTTCCGGGGCCGCCCGGCGCACGGACGGGCCGGGCCCGTGGCATGCCCGAGTCCCTGGTCGACCTGCTCGACCGCGCCCTTCCGGGCGACCACCCCTCGTTCACCGCCTCGCCACAGATGGCAAGCGGGTCGCGTCAGGGATCAGGTCGATCGGCCATGGGGACACCATCAACTGGGTTAACCACCCCGCGCCGACACCGCGTGCACCTTCCGCAGAGAGGCGGGCTGGACAAGGTGCAGACCCACCGGCCCTAGGGGCGCTCCCTGCCGGGCAAGCCTGCCGCACCAGCTGACCTGCCCGCCGCGCCCGCCACCTCCCCGGCCCGACAACGCGGGCACCACCCTCAACGCAGGGGGCGGGTGGGATCGACAAGAAGCACACGGGTCGGCCATGGGGGTCCTGCCAACCGGGCCAGCCACCCCACACTCGACGCCGCGGGCACCACCTCACCACGCAGGGGGCGGGTGGGCGCGACAGGCAGAGCGAGGTCGGCCGTGGGGGCGCTACCCGCCGGGCCAGCCACCTCGCACCCGACACCGCGGGCACCACCTCACCACGCAAGGGGCGGGTGGGCGCGACAGGCTGAGCGGGGTCGGCCGTGGGGGCGCTACCGACCGGGCCAGCCACCCCGCACCCGACGCCCGTCAACGCGCGATCGGCCGGGGTGAACACGGCCGGTTAGGTTTGTGGGCCTGGGGTCTGACAGGCTTACTCTGGGGGATTCATCCGCTCCGCCAGAAGGGACACTCAGGGATGGGCGACGAGTCGAGCCTGCCGTTCTTCGACCGTACGGCGACCGCGGCCGGGGGATTCCCCGTCGCACGCCGTGGGTACGACAAACACGCGGTGGACGACTACGTCCGCGCGCTCGAGGCGCAGCTGGGCGAAGCGCGGAGCAAGGCGGAGGAGCTGCAGGCCGGGTCCGCGCCGTTGCAGAAGCAGCTCGACGAGGCGAAGCGGCAGCTCGAGGCGAGCGCCAACCCGTCGTACGCGGGGCTCGGTGACCGGGCCGCGCAGATCCTGCGGCTCGCGCAGGACCAGGCGTCGGAGGCTCTCGAGGAGGCCCGGCGTGAGGCCGAGGAGCTGCGGTCGACGGCGAACAAGGAGGCCCTGGCCTCCCGGGCGACCGGTGAGCGCGAGGCCCAGGACATCCGGACCGTCGCGCTGAACGAGGCCGACAGCATGCGCCGGACCGCCGAGGGTGACGCGGCGGAGATTCGCCGTACGGCGGAGACCGAGGCCAATGAGGTGCTGCAGGCCGCGCGCCGCAAGGCGGAGCAGCTGCAGCTGACGGCCGAGTCGCAGTCGAGCACGCTGAAGAACGGCGCCCTGCACGAGGCGGAGAAGATCCGGACCGCGATCCAGCGCGAGTCGGCGGCGCTGCGTGCGCGGTTGGCGGACGAGCGGGAGCAGCAGGCCAAGGAGCTGGCCGACAAGCACCAGCAGATCGCGGCTGACACGGAGAACCTGACCGACCAGATGAAGGAGGCCGCCGAGGCCTCCGAGCGTCGGGTCGCGGAGGCGACCGAGCAGGCGCGCAAGATCCGCGCCGAGGCGGAGGAGTCGGCCGAGCGCACGCTGACCCGCGCCCGGCGCGAGGCGGAGCAGGTGCTGACCGCCGCGCGGACGCGGGCCGAGGCGGAGCTGGCGAGTTCGGCGGACGAGGCCGAGCGGTCGCGGACGATCGTCGCCCGGGAGACCGAGCGGCTCGCCAAGCGGCGCGACGGGATCCTGGCGCAGATCGCCGGGCTCAACGACATCGCGAGCAACATCGCCCGCCAGGCCGCCGAGCTCGACTCGGAGACGGCCGCGCCGACGGCGTACAACCCGTTCTCCGCTCCCCCGGCGAGCGCGTCGTTCGCGGCGCAGAGCTCGTACACGCCGCCGGCGACCACGTACGACGCGCCGAGCGGGGACGCGTCCGGCAACTCGTACGACGTCGCGAGTGGCCAGGGGTCGGGCAACTCGTACGACGCCCCGGCCAAGAGCAGCTCGTACGACGCTCCGGCGGCCAGCCCGTTCGCGGCGGAGGGCGGCTCATCCGACGCCTCGGCTGGCTCGTACGACGTGAGCAGCCCGTCGGCGCGGCCGTTCGCGGCCGGCGAGCCGGACGCCGCGGCGAGCCCGTTCGGCGCAGACAAGGCTGATTCCTCGGCGGACAAGGCTGACTCCCCCGCGAGGCCGTTCGGCGCGGACAAGTCCGCCTCGTTCGGCGCAGACAAGTCCGACTCCCCCGCGAGCCCGTTCGCGCCGGAGAAGGCTGACTCCTCGGCGAACCCGTTCGCGGCGGACAAGTCGGCCAGCCCGTTCGCCCCCGGCAACGACGCCGACTCCGCGAACCCGTTTGCCGCGGACTCGAAGAGCAACCCGTTCGCGGTCCCGGCGGGCGACGCGGCGTACCCGGTGGAGTCGTCGTACAAGGCCCCGGGTGACAACTCGTACCCGGTGGACGCGAAGGACGACGAGCCGGACAACTTCACCGGGCGGAGCCCGTTCTCCGGGGCGGACGCAGGTACGGCGCGGGTCGACGAGACGCGGATCGACACCGCTCTGCGGGTCGACCCGGCGCTGCTCGACGACGCGAAGAGCAGCAAGCCGGCCGACGACGAGCCGAAGGACTCGACCAAGATCGACGAGTTCCGGCTCGACGATCTGACGGCCGAGGAAACCCGGATCACCGGGGACAGCCCGTTCGCGCCGAAGGACCGTCAGAACGACGCCGCCGACAAGGATGAGAAGTGACGCCAGCCGGCGACGACAACTCCACAGAAGGCAGTAAGAAGCCGACCGAGGCCGAGCAGGTCGCGGCGGTGGAGGCGGCTGCCGCGGAAGCGAAGGCGGCCGCCGCCGAAGCCGAGCGGGCCGCCAAGGACGCGGACAAGTCGGCCGACACCGCCGAGGACTCCGCGGAACTGGCGACGGGTGCGGCGCAGAAGGCGGACGTGTCGGCCGATGAGGCCGACGACTCCGCTGACGACGCCGAGGTCGCGGCGGGTGTGGCGCGGGAGTCCGCGAGTGTGGCGCAGAAGGCGGCTGCCGAGGCGGACACCGACGACAACCTCGCCGGTCAGCTCCTGATGGACGAGCGGCACCCGGATGACGGCATGGGCCGCCCCGGCCCGCCGCTCAGGCGCTCCAACCCGTTCGTGTTCGGCTTCTTCGCGGCCCTCGGCGTACTGGTCGCCTGGGGTCTGTGGAACGCGCTCGGCCAGGCCAAGTCCGTGCTGATCCTGCTGATCGTGTCGATGTTCATCGCGGTCGGCCTGAACCCGCTGGTCGAGTGGTTCATGCGCCGCGGGCTCAAACGTGGAGTCTCCGTCGGAGTCGTCTTCCTGCTGATGCTCCTCGCGGTTTCAGGCGTCGGGTTCGCGATCGTGCCGGTCGTCACCGACCAGATCAACGGCCTGATCAAGAACGCCCCGGACTGGCTCGACCTGCTGACCAAGTCCAAGACCCTGAACGAGCTGAACGAGCGGTACCAGTTCATCAAGAAGGCCCAGGAGTACATCCAGGACCCGGCGCTGGCGCAGCGGGCCTTCGGCGGCGTGCTCGGCGTCGGCAAGGTCGTCGCGAACGCCTTGTTCTCCGGCTTCACCGTGCTGGTCCTGACCCTGTACTTCCTCGCCTCGCTGCCGACCGTCAAGCGCGCGGTCTACAGCCTGGTCCCGGCCACCCGCCGCAAGCGCGTCTCGATCCTCGGCGACGAGGTGCTCGGCCGGGTCGGCGGCTACGTCAGCGGCCAGTTCCTGGTCGCGCTGTGTGCCGGGTTCTTCATGTTCGTCTTCCTGGAGATCGTCGGGCTCAACCAGTACGCCGTGGCGCTGGCGATCGTGGTCATGTTCACCGCGTTCATCCCGATGGTCGGTGGCCTGATCGGCGTCGTACTGGTCGCCGCGATCGGCTTCACCGACGGGCTGTGGGTCGGCGTCGCCTGCCTGGCGTACGGGATCATCTACCAGCAGATCGAGAACTACGTCGTCGCGCCGCGGATCATGCGCCGCGCGGTCGACATCCCGGGTGCGGTCACGGTGATCGCGGCGCTGCTCGGTGGCGCGCTGCTCGGGGTGGTCGGCGCGCTGCTGGCGATCCCGACCGCGGCCGCGGTGCTGCTGATCATCCGTGAGGTCTGGGTCCGGAAGGCCGACGCATCCTGAGCTTGCCCACGGCAACGGAACTGGCGGCGTACAGCCTCACCGCCCAGCATCCGATCACCCGCAGCTGGGTTGCCGACGACGTCCGTCTCGCACTGCTCGCCGAGCAGCACGGGATGGACGTCGTCCTGGCGACCGATCTCGGGATCGCGGCTCAGCGGGCCGAGCGGTTCGCGCCGGGGCAGCCGGCCGAGCTGCTGCTCAATCGGTGGACGCAGGTCGGTGAGCTGCGGGCGATGCTGAGCATGCGGTACGAGGGTGGGGATGCGACGAAGCCGTTCGTGGATGCCACTCCCCTGTCGCGGGCGGTCCGTCCAGAGGATCTCCAACCGTTGGCCGCAGCTGCGCGGGCCGCGTACGGCGTACTCGAGCCCAGGTATCTGCGGTTGTGGAGTGCTGCACCGATCGGCCAGTTCGAAGGAACAAGTGCCGACCGGCGCTTCATGGCGGGTTTGGTCATGGATCTCCGCGACTACTTGAAGGTTCCGCCGGAGTTGACCTTCGCCAGAGCGACCCATCTCGACAACTACCCGCGCGCCGTCGCGGCGTACGAGGCGATCGACCAGGCGCACCCCGACCACCCCGACCAGGCCCGCATCGAGACCGCCGAGGACCTGGCCGAGTCGATCGAGGCCGGCCTGCTGTACGACGTACTGGTCGACAACAACTGGGCCGGCTACGTCGGCGCGCACGTGAACGACGAGACCCTCGGCCTCCCGGCGTACGTCGTCCAGGAGTTCATCCTCGACCCGGCCTACCGCGGCCGAGGCTACGGCCGCTACCTCCCGGCGCTGCTCGCCAAAGCACTCCCCGACGACAAGCCGATCCTGCTCGGCGTCATCCACGCCGACAACCGATCCGCCCTCGAGGCCGCGAAGTCCTCGGGCCGGATCGACGTCGGCGGCTGGTTCCAGCTGCCGCTCTAGGCCGACAGCTTGTTGACCTCGGGCCCCCGAGGATCCAGTACGGCGCACGCCCGCGGATACCCCGCCTGGCACCCGCGCATCGTCATCAGCGCCGTGTAGTAGTCGATATGCCGGAACCCGTCGGTCTCCCCACGCGCGAACGCCTGGTGCCGGATCGCACTCACCCACCGGTAGAACGCGTCGTCCGGGATCGGCACGTAGGCCGTCGGCGCGAAGTCGCGCAGGTCCTCGGCGTGCTCGGTGTGCAGCAACGTCCGTACGGCGTGCCGCGGCAACTCGTGATCCATCGGCAGGTCGGCGAGGTAGATCGCCCGCTCGACCACCCGCGCGGTGTGCTCGTGGTCGCGCTGCGAGCTGTGCCGCCAGTGCGTGATCACCGTGTCCGGCTGCTGGTCGCGGATGATCGTGGCCAGCTCCAGCGCGACGTCGTCGGTGTCGGGCAGGAAGCCCTCGCTGTACCCGAGCACCATGAAGTCGGCGCCGATCGCGGTCGCGAAGGCCTCGCCCTCGGCGACCTTCTGCTGCCGGTACTCCGCCGGCGAGAGCCGGGGGTGACCGCGCTCCCCCGGCGTCAGCGCGACGATCGTCGCGTTCGCGCCCTCGAGCACGAGCTTGGCCAGGGTCGGCCCGGCCGACAGATCCATGTCCCCGATGTGACCGCCGACGGCCAGCACTGATCGGTGCACCGGCAACCTCCCGCTCGCGTCTGGGTAGAAAGTTACCTAGACCCTACGCGAGAGGGCAACAAATCACACAAGGAACGGCGCCAGCACCGCGAGGAAGTCGTCGAGGCGCTCGGCGTGCACCCAGTGCCCGGCCTCGGGGATCACCTCGTACCGAACCTGCGGGAACAACGCCTCGATGGTCGCCCGGTGGTCCTGCTGCACGTAGTCCGACTTGCCGCCGTAGATGAACAGCGTCGGCCCGTCGTACGAGCCGGTGATGCCGTCGGGCCAGCCGGAGATCTGCGGCAGTGACGCCTCGATGACCTCCAGGTTGGGCCGCCAGCGCGCGCCCTGGTCGTCGAGGATCAGGTTCTGCAGCAGGAACGCCCGCGTTCCAGGAGTCGGTACGGCGTCGACGAGCTGCGCGTCGACCTCCGCACGGCGCTGGATGTTCGACAGGTCGGCGCCGCGCATCGCCTGGGAGTACTGCTCGAACTGTGGCGGGTACGAGACCGGCGCCGCGTCGACGACGACCAGCCGCTCGACCACCTCGGGGTGCGTCAGCGCGGTCAGCATCGCGGTCTTGCCGCCCATCGAGTGCCCGACCAGCGCGACCGGGCCGACGCCGAGCGCCTCGATCGTCTCCCGGACGTCCTCGGCCATCTCCGGGTACGTCATCGTCGGCACGTGCTCGGAGGTGCCGTGGTTGCGCAGGTCGAAGGCGAAGACCCGGTGCGACGCGGCCAGCCGGCGGGCGGCGGTCATCCAGTTCCGGCCGGAGCCGAACAGGCCGTGCATCACCACGACCGGCGTACCGCTCTCGCCGTACGACGTGACAGGAAGCTTCATGCGGGGGCCTTTCTCAGCGGCGGCGTTGCCAGCAGGTGGTGTGCCAGTGGCGGCGCTCGTCCAGGGACTGGGCGCCGCCGATCGCCGCGAGCAGGCTCGGGTTCTCCGGCCAGACCACCACGTGCGGCGTGCTCGGCAGGATCGTCTGGTCGCAGCCCGGGCAGCGGTACGCCTTGGTCGACGCCGTACCGCTGACCTTGCGGACGATCCAGTCCCCGTCGAGGCGGCTCTGGCGTTCCTGGGTACCACCGAGCAACGGCCGGTCGCTGACCGGCCGTGTGTGCTTGGAGGGCTTGCGCCGGCGAGGTGACATGTCGCCTCAAGGCTATCCGCCGACGCACGGCCCTCCGTGCACGGGCTCCACGCACTGACCGGCTCAGCGCCTCCGGGCGACGGAGTACGCGGCGGTGCCGATCAGCTCCATCGAGACCTTGAGGCGTTCCAGGCTGACGTTCTTGGCGATCGTGTCCTCCGGCGAGTGGTACGGCGGTTCGAGCAACGCCGGGGATGACTCACCGCGCCAGGAGAAGTTCGCGGCGGCGATGCCGACCTCCTGGAACGACTGGTGGTCGCTGGCTCCACGGGTGACCGGGCCGACCAGCTGCGCGTCGTACCCGAGCCGCTGGCCGGAAGCCCGTACGGCGTCCGTCGCGGTGTTGGCGAGACCGTCGAAGGAGAGCAGCCAGTAGACGATCGCCGGGTCCCAACTGGTCGCGACCATGTCGTTCTGGAACACGGCCCGGTAGCGGTCGCGCTGGTCCTGCGCGAGCTGCGCCACGTGGTAGCGCGACCCGATCAGGCCCTGCTCCTCCGAGCCCCAGAGCGCGAACCGCAGCGTCGCCTCGGTCGGCAGCTTCGCCAGGACGCGAGCGAGCTCGAGCGTGAGGACCGTACCGGAGCCGTCGTCGTTGGCGCCCGGCGCGCCGATCACCGTGTCGTAGTGGCCGCTGACCATCACGATCGGCGGGTTACTGCCCTTGCCGCGGCGTTCACCGATCACGTTGTTGGAGATCAGGCTGCGGTGCGCCGTCGTACCGATTGACAAAGGCAACGACGTCACCACGGCGAGCGCCTCCCGCAGGAGCCGCTTCTGGACCTGCGCCACACCGATCACGGGGATCGGCACGTCCGTCAGCCCGCTCGGCGCGAACGCCGACGCCCGGCGCGGGAAGGGCTGATCGGCCGGCAGCAGGATCACCGCGACCGCACCCCTCGACGCCGCCTCGGCGACGAAGGCAGGCCGTGCCGCCGCCGTGTCATCAGCCAGTACGACGGCGCCGGCGACGTCCGCCGGCCAGACCGGAGCCGTGGCGGGCCCGACGTCGCGGGCCGGGCCCTGGACCGTCACGTTGAGCTTGCCGCCCGGAGCCGCGCCCGCCTGCCAGCAGATGTCGTCCGGCAGCAGGTTCCGCAGGTCGCCGATCTGGGCGGTGAACTTGTCGGCGACCGGGAACGGCTCCAGCCGGGTCCGGTAGCCGAAGCGGTCCAGCTGGCCGGCGAGGTAGTCCGCGGCGCGCTTCTCGCTGACCGTGCCGCCGATCCGCGGACCGATCTGCTCGGACAGCACCTTCAGGTGCTGCAGGGCGCGATCCGTGGAGATCTCCCGGACGATCTGCCGGTCGTACTTGTCCAGCGCGGGCGGGCGGACCGCTCCCGGCCGCGGGTCGTCCACAGCCCACGCGGGCGTGGACAGGGCGGTGGCGGCGGTCGCGCCGGCGACGGCTCCGAGCAGGCCGCGACGACTCAGTTCGCTCATGCAGGTCTCCCCTGGAAAGGTCGGCCCCGAGACCAGGAACCTAACCGATTCCGGCCCCGGCCGCCGTCCCTCCCGGAGAGTTGCTCACTTCTGGTGCTGGGCGCGCAGCTCGCTGCCCACGTCGTGCATGTGTCCCAGACCCATCCGGTAGGACTCGATCAGGCCCGTACTCAAGTACGGCATCCCGATCTTCTCGCAGTACGAGCGCACGATCGGCTGCGCGAAGCGCAGGTTGGCCCGCGGCATGCTCGGGAAGAGGTGGTGCTCGATCTGGTAGTTCAGGCCGCCCATCATCCAGTCGGTGACCAGGTCGCCGTCGACGTTGCGCGACGTGAGGACCTGCTTCTCCAGGTGACCCCAGTTGCTGTCGTCGTCCGGCATCTCCATGCCCTTGTGGTTCGGCGCGAACACACTGCCCAGATGCAGGCCGAACAGCGCGTGGTGCAGCGCGGCGAACGCGATCGCCTTGCCCGGCGACATGACCAGGAACAGCGCGGTGAAGTACAGCGTGAGGTGCGCGGCCATCAGTCCCAGCTCGACGCGGGCGTCGTGCCGCTTGCGGCGGCCGATCAGGAACCGCAGGCTCGACACCTTCAGGTTGAGGCCCTCGAGGGTGAGCAGCGGGAAGAAGATCCGCGCCTGGTTGCGGCTCAGCCAGCCGTGCAGACCGGTGCGGCCCTCGGCCTGCTCGAGCGTCCAGACCAGCACTCCCTCGCCGACGTCCGGGTCCTTGTCGGTGTGGTTCGGGTTGGCGTGGTGGCGGTTGTGCTTGTCGTTCCACCAGCCGTAGCTCATCCCGCAGAGCAGGTTGCCGTGCAGCTGCCCGATCAGGTCGTGCACCTTGCGGGAACTGCCGATCTGCTGGTGCCCGGCGTCGTGGCCGAAGAACGCGGCCCGGGTGGTGAAGATCGCCAGCGGGACCGCCAGCAGCAGCTGCAGCCACGAGTTGCCCAGCAGGATCACACCCGCCCAGGTGGCCGCGATCAGCGCCATGTTCAGCCCGATCGCGATCACGTACGACGCCGTACGGCGCTCCAGCAGGCCGGCCTCGCGGACCTGGCGCAGGAGCGGGGCGAAGTCGCTGCCCTTCTGTCGGGGCCGGGTGTCGGCAAGGGCGAGTGGCTGAGCCATCTGGTGCCTCGTCTCGTGAGCGGTGAAGGCCTGGGCTCGGAGCCCTGAGCCGGCGTACTGCATCCACCCTCGCGCCACGCGCCGCCCGGCACACGCGTGCTACCACCCGGCCGATCTGGGGGTTATGCACCTGGTCAGGGTGGGTCTAGCACCACTGAGGCGGACCCAGGACTCGGTCATGATGGAGAGAGTTCGCTGGACCTGACCACGGGAGACACGATGACGACCATCCAGACCGCCCCCAAGGCGCCGCCGCTGCGGTTCCCGCGGCTGGCGCAGCCCTTCGTCGCGCTCGGGCTGGCGATCCTGGCCGAGATCGGCATCGCGTTCTTCGTGCTCAACGTCGTCGCGGTCCCGCTGATCGCGGTCTGGGTCGGCATCCCGATGCTGCTGGTGTTCGTGCCGTGCGTGCGGTGGTTCGCCAACTGCCACCGCACGATCCTGTCGAGCTTCCTCGGCGTCCGGATCGAACGGCCGTACCGCAAGCCGCCGATGCCGGGCATGCTGATGTGGCTGCGGACCACGCTCGCCGACCCGGCCACCTGGCGCGACATCGCCTGGCTGCTGGTCAACGCGGTGATCGGGTTCACGCTGACGCTGCTGTCCGCCGTACTGTTCCTCGCTTCGGTGTTCTACCTGATCTACCCGTTCCTGGTCTGGGTGACGCCGGACGGCGTGTTCGACGAGCCGTTCGGCGGGATCCTCCCGAAGCTGAACCCGCTGACCGCGTTCGCGATGGTGCCGCTCGGGTTCGTCGCGTACCTGATCTGGTCGGCCTCCGGTGAGCGGCTGCTGCGGGCGAACGCGTTCCTGGCCAGGTCGCTGCTCGGCCCGACCGAGAACGCGCAGCTGGCGATCCGGGTCCGCGAACTGGCCGAGTCCCGCGCCGAGACCGTCGACACCCAGGCCGCCGAGCTGCGCCGGATCGAGCGGGACCTGCACGACGGAGCCCAGGCCCGGCTGGCCGCGCTGAGCATGAACCTCGGGATGGCCGAGGAGATGGTGGCCCGTGACCCGAAGCAGGCCGCCGCGCTGCTCACCGAGGCGCGCGAGTCAGCCAGTACGGCGCTGTCGGAGCTCCGCGACCTGGTCCGCGGCATCCACCCGCCGGTGCTCGCCGACCGGGGACTCGACGGCGCGGTGAAGGCGCTCGCGTTGACCTGCCCGTTCAAGGTCGACGTCACGTACGACGTACCGGGTCGTCCGCCGGCGCCGGTCGAGTCCGCCGCGTACTTCGCGGTCGCCGAGGCCCTGGCCAACGCGGTCAAGTACTCGGCCGCGACGAACGCCTGGATCCAGATCACGCACGAGGAGGAGCGGCTGCACATCCTCGTCGGCGACGACGGTGTCGGCGGCGCGACGGTCACCGTGGGCGGCGGACTCTACGGAATCCAGCGGCGACTGGCCGCCTTCGACGGTACGTTGACCGTGGTCAGTCCGACCGGCGGACCGACCACCGTGATCATGGAGTTGCCTTGCGAGTCCTCATCGCTGAAGATCACGCCCTCCTCCGGGACGGCCTGATCCGGCTGCTGGAAGCCCACGACTTCACCGTCGTCGAAGCCGTCGACAACGGCCCCCGGCTGGTCCCGGCGCTCGTCGAGCACCGGCCGGACGTGGCCGTCGTCGACGTCCGGCTTCCCCCGACCTTCACCGACGAGGGCCTCAAGGCCGCCATCGAGGCCCGCCGCCAGGTCCCCGGCCTCCCGATCCTGGTGCTCTCGCAGTACGTCGAACAGCTCTACGCCCGCGAACTCCTCACCGGCGGAGGCGGCGCCGTCGGCTACCTCCTCAAGGACCGCGTCTCCAACGTCGCCGAGTTCCTCGACTCCGTCCGCCGCGTCGCCGGCGGCGGCACCGCGATGGACCCCGACGTCATCACCCAACTCCTGGCCCGCAGCACCCGCGACTCCCCCGTCACCCGGCTCACTCCCCGCGAGTCCGAGGTCCTGGGTCTCATGGCCGAGGGCCGCTCCAACGCCGCCATCGCCGCCGCCCTCTTCGTCACCGAGAAGGCGGTCAGCAAACACACCAACAACATCTTCGCCAAGCTCGACCTGCCGCCCTCGGAAGACGACAACCGCCGGGTGATGGCGGTGCTGACGTACTTGTCGTCGCGGTAGCTCGTGGACCTCCGGGTGCTGCTACTCGCCGAGCACGAGAAGTCGGTACGGCGGCGGGCGCCGTACGCGGGCGTCGGCAAGACAGTGGTGGTCGACGGTCCGGTGGTCCGCGTGCACGCCGGCACCCATGGCGAGGTCCACCTCGTCGGGCCGGTCGGGCCCGACCCTGGTGGGCTGGCTCGGCGCCTGCAGGAGGCCTTCGCCGTCCACGGCGAGCGGGTCGAGTGGAAGGTCTACGGCCACGACGACCCCACGCTGGCGCCCGCGTTGCTGGACTGTGGCTTCACCGCGGGTTGGGAGCGGCCGTTGCTGATCGCACCGATCGACAGCTTCCGCGGGCCGGTTCCTGACGGCGTCCGGGAGGTCGCCCTCGAGGGCTACCAGCAGGCGCGACAGGTCGCGCGGACCGGAGGTCCCCACCGCGACTCACTCGACGAGCTCGACGCCGACGGGGTGATGCCAGGCGACCTCTGTGTCCTCACCCGAACCCGTCGCGGGCACCGGGTAGACGTCGGCTGGGCTCAGGAGTCCGGTGAGTTCATCGTGATCGGCGGACTGATCGGCGACCCGGCCGACTTCCTCGCGTACTGGACCGCGTGGTCGCCGCGGCCTTCGCACCGCCGACTCGGCGCCCGGCGGCAGGACCTGAGGCTCTTCGTCGCCGAGGTCGACGGTTCACCGGCAGAGGCCCTCAAGGCGCTCGGGTTTCGGGAGGTGTCGACTGTGCGGACCTACCACTGGTCGCCACCAGGCCGGCGGCCGCAGACCCGGCCGGTCCGGACGCTGCTCGGGCAGCCGGAGTACGGCGAGATCTGGACCGCCGTCGAGCAACTGTTCTCGTTCGCGCCGAGCGTCACGAGGTTTCCCGGCATCGTGGAGCCCAGCCCGTCGGTGACCTGGGCGTTCGGCGGGCGGACGGAACGGCCTGCGGAGACAGTCGAGCGCCGGCTGGAGGAGATCGTCGAGCGAGGACTCCGGGCCGTGGTCCGGCCGGGCGAGCTCCTGCGCTTCCTCGACTGGAACCACGCCGGCGTCGAGTACGACCCCGCGCGGGTCGGCCGTCCCGAGTACCCGGAGTGGCAGGGGCTGGCGTACCCGGACGGTGACTACTACCTGAACGTCACCCCGGATCTGCGCCTCGGCACCTTCGGGCACCCGTGGGAGCACACGCTGTGCGTGTTCGGGGCCGGCCTGCTCGCGGAGATCGAGGACGACCTGACGGCGTTGCTCGGCGCAGCAATTCGGCGTACCTGAAAATACTTCGCCGGGGGATGTCGAGGACGTAGCGTCGGGTTCGTCCCCTGGGTGAGAGCGCCGCTGGGGCGCTGAACGGATGGAGACTCGGATGACGAAGTTCCTGCTGATCGTGGACTACAACGGTGGGGCGATCACCACGCCGATGACCGAGTGGGCGCCGGAGGACGTGAAGGCGCACATGGACTACTACGAGAAGCTCAACGCCGACCTGACGGCGTCCGGTGAGCTGATCGGTGGGGAGGCGTTGACCGGGCCGGATCTGGCCAAGTCGGTGACCTCGGACGGAGTGTCGGCGCCGGTGATCACCGACGGGCCGTTCCTGGAGTCGAAGGAGCTACTGGCCGGCTTCCAGGTGATCGACGTCGAGTCCGAGGAGCGGGCGATCGAGATCGCGGCGCTGGTCTCGCAGGTACCTGGGCCGGGCGGCGTGCCGACGCAACAGCCGATCGGCGTACGGCGTGTGATGCAGGAGGCGGACTACCAGGAGCTCAACCCGCTCGGCTGAGCTGCTGCCCGCCGGGGGCCCGGTGCGACTACGCCGTACGCCGGAGGTCGTGCAAGGACGGGTCCAGCCGGAGGCGGGTCAGGGCCCGGCTGGTCTGGCTCTTGATCGTGCCGACGGAGCAGCCCGCCAGTTCGGCGGTCTGCACCTCGGTCAGGTCCAGCAGGAAGCGCAGTACAACGGCCCGGCGCATCGACAGGGGCAGCCGGGCCAGTGCTGCGACCAGGACGAAGTGCCGCTCGAGCTCTTCGGCCGGTGTGGGGAGCACCGGGAGCTGGTCGGTCGGGAACTCCCGCTTGCCCTTCTTCACCCGCCACGACGCGCGGCACGTGTTCACCAGCACCTGCCGCACGTACCCGCTCGGATCGTCGGCCCGGATCGTGTCCCACGCCACCCAGCACTTCAGCAGCGTCGTCTGCACCAGGTCCTCGGCCAACAGGCGATCCTGCACCAGGAAGTACGCCGTCCGCAGCAGCCCGTCGTACCGGTCGGCAACGAACTCGCTGAAGCCCGGATGGGTAGTCACCAAGGTCCTCCCGCCGATCGATCCGCCAATGCTCATGACGACGCTAGAACCACTCGAGGCGAGAACCCGACGACTTCAGCCACAACCGAATTCGTCCGGCCCGCACCGGATCGGTGGTATGGCCCGCACCGCTCGGCCGCGCCACCTCACGCCGCACCGCATCGCCCCGCCCCAGGCCGCCCCGCGCCGCTCGGCTGAGCCGCGCCACCCCGCGCCGTCCGATGCCGCGCCGCTCGGCTGAGCCGCGCCACCCCGCGCCGTCCGATGCCGCGCCGCCTTGCACCGCCTCGCACCGCCCCGCACCGCCCCGCACCGCCCCGCACCGCCTCGCACCGCGCCGCGCCGCGCCGCGGATCTACGCCCGCCGCTCGTCCGGCCGCACCTCCGACCGGCCCGTTGACCGCGGCGCCGATCGACGGTTGCCTCTGCTCCCCGATCGCCTGGCTGCCCGGCCTGTCAGCCCGAGCTCGGTCTGTCGGCGGGGCCGTGGCGGAGTTACCTTGCCTCCAGGGAGGGATTCGCGATGCCTGTTTTCAGTGGGGTCGACCATGTCAGCCTGTCGGTCACGGACCTGGAGCGCAGCGAGCGGTTCTACGTCGACGTACTCGGCCTGATGCCGTTGCTGGACTTCGGCTACGCCCGGATGCTGCTCGACAAGCCGAGCGGGTTCATGCTGACGGTCGTCCAGCACGAGTCCGGCGCCGGTGGTGGGTTCACCGAGCTGAACACCGGACTCGACCACCTCGGCTTCGCCGCCGAGAGCCGCGAGGAACTGACCGAGTGGGAGCGCCGCTTCGACGAGCACGGCGTGACGTACACGCCGATCCGCGACATGGAGTTCTCCCACCACCTGAACTTCCGCGACCCCGACGGCATCGCCCTCGAGTTCGTCGCGCCGTACCCGATCCTCACCGCCTGGCTCCAGGAACTCCGCGAACGCGACGTCCCACGCGAGGAAATCCAGTCCCGCGTCGCGGAGTACCTGGCGTCGCTGCAGCCCTAGAGGTACGGGACCAGCTCGGTCCAGAGGGCGTCGAGGATGTGGGTGGTGGGGTGCTCGTAGTGGGAGGTGACGGTGACGCATGCCTGGTGGTTCGGGAGCATGATGCTGAACTGACCGTAGAGGCCGTCCATGCGCCAGGCGTCGTCTCTGGCGCATGGCCAGCAGTGGAGGCCGTACGTCGCGTTGTCGGGTTCGTCCGGGCGGCCGGTTTGGACCTGGGCGGTCTGCATCAGGGCGACGTAGTCGGCGGGGACCAGCTGTCGGCCGCGGTAGTTGCCGTTGTGCAGCAGGGTTTCGCCGAGGCGGGCGATCTCGTCGGTGCGTAGGTGCAGGCCCATCGCGCCCAGGGGGAAGCCGAGCGGGCAGCGGAACCATTGCGGGTTGCCGATGGCCAGCGGCTGGAACAGGCGCGGCATCAGGAAGTCGCGCAGGTCGGAGCCGCTCGCGGCGGCGATGATCCGGCCGAGCAGGTAGGAGTTGGTGCCGCGGTAGGCGTACTTCGTGCCGGGCCGGGCGGTCAGCTCGGTGGACAGGAAGTCCTCGGCGGGATCGCCGGGATGGTCGAGGTCCTCGTCCTCCCAGCGGTAGTCGATCCCGGCCGTCATCGTCAGCAGGTGCTGGATCGTCAGCTCGTCGACGCCTTCGGCCGCGGTGCTCTTGTACGCCGGCAGATGCGTCAGCACCAGGTCGTCGAGATCGAGCAGGCCTTCTGCGCGGGCGATTCCGACCGCCACCGACGTGAACGTCTTCGACACCGAGTAGATGTCGCGGCGATCGTCACTCGCCCACCGGAACGAGACCGGTTCCTCGCCGTCGCGGGTGATGTGGATGCCTTCGAGTCCGAGCCCACGCTCCGCCACCGCCTGCCGCAACCCGAGCAACCCGACCTGCACACCGTCAACCCCACGAGACGCCATCCCGAGATGCTATGTGACGCCCACACCTCGGCCCGTTGACCAGCAGCAACCGGAGACCTTCTACAACCGGCCCGCGTTCTACAACCGGCCCGCGTTGATGATGCGGCTGAGGAACTCCTGGGTGCGGGGTTCGCGGGGTTGGCCCAGGACCTGGCTGGGTGGGCCGGATTCCAGGAGGCGGCCTTGGTCGAGGAAGCAGATCTGGTCGGCGACCTCGCGGGCGAAGGTCATTTCGTGGGTGCAGACGAGCATGGTGATGCCGTCGGACTTGAGGGCCTTGAGGAGGTCCAGGACCTCGCCGACGAGTTCGGGGTCGAGGGCTGAGGTGACCTCGTCGAGGAGCATCAGTTTGGGGTTGTTGACCAGGGCCCGGGCGATGGCGGCGCGTTGTTGCTGGCCGCCGGAGAGGTTGTCGGGGCGGGCGGTGGCCTTGTCGGCGAGGCCTACTCGGTCGAGCATTTCCATCGCCTTTGTGCGGGCCGCGGCTTTGGGGACGCCGTGGACCCGGATGGGGGCGAGGGTGACGTTGTCGAGGACCGACAGGTGGGGGAAGAGGTTGTAGGACTGGAAGACGATGCCGATGCCGGAGCGGATGCGGTCGGCGTTGGCTCGGGGGTCGGTGATGTCCTCGCCGTCGAGTTCGATGACGCCGTCGTCGACGGTCTCCAGGAGGTTGACGCAGCGCAGCAGCGTCGACTTGCCGGAGCCGGACGCGCCGATCAGGACGACGCACTGGCCGGCGTCGACGTCGAGGTCGAAGTTGTCGAGGACCACGTTGGTGCCATAGGTCTTGCGGACACCGCGCAGCGACAGCAGGGTCATACCGGACCACCTCCCCCGCCGTACCAGCCTTGCCTTCGGGCGACCCAGTCGGTCAGCCGCGTGAGCGGGATGGTCAGCGCGACGAACAGGATCCCGGCCACGACGTACGGCGTGAAGTTGAAGTCCTCCGCGGTCTCGAGCTGCGCCGCGCGGATCGCGTCGATGACGCCCAGGACGGCGATCAGGCCGGAGTCCTTCTGCAGCGAGACGAAGTCGTTGAGCAGCGGCGGCATGACGCGGCGAACCGCCTGCGGGAGTACGACGAAGCGCAGCGTCTGCCGGTGGGACAGACCGAGCGATCGCGCGGCCGCGCGTTGGGACGGGTGGATCGACTCGATGCCGGCGCGGAAGACCTCGGCGACGTACGACGAATAGGTCAATACCAGCGCGGCACCGCCCCAGATCACCGCTTCGTTCGGCAGCCCGCGCAACTGCAGCGCCGGAACGCCGAAGCCGAGCAGGAAGATCACCAGCAGCAGCGGGAGACCGCGAAAGATGTCCGTGTACGCCGCGGCGAAGACTCGCAACGGAAAGAAGATCGGGCCGCGCAACGTCCTCATGATCGCGAGGGTCAGCCCCAGGATCACGATCAGTACGGCGCAGACCAGCATCACCCGGACGTTCAACCAGAGGCCCTGGGCAACGACCGGCAGCGCTTCCCAGCCGCGCTCGACGTTGAAGAAGGTCTCGCGCACCCGCGGCCAGCCCGGCGTCGAACCGATCCCGACCGCGAGCAGCGCCACCAGGACGACGGTGCTGACCGCGGCGATCACCCCCGACCGCACGGTCCGTCGCCGTCGGTACGCCAGCCGCTCCAGCTGCAGCGCCGACGGCTGCCAGTCGCTCACAACACTCCCCGCACAGCCTTCGCCGGGTTCAGCGAAACAGTGCCGGTGTAGCGGACCGGAGCGAACTTCCGCCCGGCTGCGCCGCGAAGCACTCCGGCAGCGGCTTGGCGTCGAGCGCCGTGGGCCGCTCGCCGAGCCGCCCAGTAGACACGGTGCATCACGAGAGCTCCGGGGCGCCTTCCGCGGTCAGGTACTGCTGCTGGAGTTTGGCCAGCGTGCCGTCGGCCTTCAGCCCGTCGACGGCCTTCGACACGCAGGTCGTCAGCGCCGAGCCCTTCTCCAGCACGAACCCGAACTGCTCGGCCTGGCCGCCGGCCGGGAGCTGACCCACGATCTTGCCGTTGTCGAGCTGTGCCGCGGTCATGTAGAAGCCGGTCGGCAGGTCGACCACGATGCCGTCGATCTGCTTGTTCTTCAGGGCCTGCACGGCCAGGTCGTTGGTGTCGTAGACCGCCGGCGTCTGCTTGGGCTTGATCACGTCCCGCAGCGACGTGTAACTCGTCGTGCCGACCTGGGCGCCGAGCTTGGCGTCGGCCAGCTCGGCCACCGACTTGACGTTGGCGATCTTGCTGCCGGCCGTGGTGATCACGGTCTGCCGGACGTCGTAGTACCCCGACGAGAAGTCGACGGCCTTGCGCCGGTCCTCGGAGATCGAGATCTGGTTGACGTCCAGGTCGAACTTCTTCGGCCCCGGGGCGAACGCGGCGTTGAACTGCACGGTCTGCCACTTCACCTCGGTCTCCGCGAACCCGAGGCTCTTCGCGACCGCGTAGGCCACCGCCGACTCGTACCCCTTGCCGTTGGCCGGGTCGTCGTCGACGAACCAGGGCGCGTACGCCGGCTTGTCCGTGCCGACCGTGAACGTGCCCGCGGTCTTCAGCGCGAGCTTGTCCTTGCTGCAGGCATCGGGCCCGGTCGGGCTCGGCGTACCGGACGATTCGTCCTCCGGCGCGCACGCCGACACTGCGACAACGACGAGGGTGGCCAGCACCGCCACGGCAGTCCGAAGATTCATGGCAGCAGACTAGAGCCCAGTGCCGACTGGTTTCGCCCGATCTCGCGCAATCGGCCCGAGAATGCCGGAAGAATGCCGAGCGAGTGCGTGAAGAGTGCGCATTCAGTTCCGGTGAATCAGCCCTTCCGGTACGCCGTCGGAGTCGCGCCGGTGTGATGGCGGAAGCGGGTCGAGAAATACAGCGGGTTGGTGAAGCCGACCTCCGCGGCGACCGAGGAGACCGGGCGGGCGGTCAGTTCGAGCAGCCGGCGGGCGGCCTCGATCCGGCGGCGTTCGACGAACTGCTGGGGCGTGATGCCGAGCTGGGCGCGGAACAGATGCGCGAAGCGGGACGGCGACAGGTTGGCGGCCCGCGCGAGCCTGGGCACGTCGAGGTCGGCCTTGAGGTCGCGATCGACCAGCTCGATCGCGCGGAGCAGCCGGTCGTCGATCGGGGTCGCCTTCGGGTTCTGGGTGTCGGCCCAGAGCAGCGCAGCCTCCAGCGCGTTGAGGGCCAGCAGTTCGCCCTGAGCCAGCACGCTCGACTGGTGGCGGACGACCGCCGCGAGGTGGCCGGCGATCCGGGCAGCGGCTTGCTCGCTCGGATGGAGCTGCAGGATGCCAGGCGCGACCTCGGGCCAGTCGAGCAACGGGGTCCAGTCGGGCTTGGGGTGGAAGTGCGCGTAGAGGAAGTGCCATTGCCGCAGCGTGGGTTCCACACCGTAGTCGTGCAGGGTCCCGGGCTTCACCAGCGTGAGGGTCTCAGGATCCGCGATCACGTCGGAGTACGCCGTGCCCAGGCGGCCCCGGCCGTCGAGGGTGTGGAAGAGCAGCCAGTCGGTGGTACCGCGACGCCGGTACGTCGTGTAGCCGGGACCTTCGTCGAACTCACCGGCCAGCAGACGCCGTACGGTCGGCGTGAACGAGTCGCGTCTAGCAGGATCTCGAAGGTTCACAGCTCAATAGGCTATCCACTCGCCGGGCTTGCGCGCGCAGACTCGGAGTATGACGAGCACAGTGTCCGAGACCGTCGCCGACGTCTACGCGCGCGAGGGTGTGGTCCAGGTCCCCGGCCTGATCAGCCCCGCCGAGGTCGTGCGGATCAGGACTGTCTTCATGGACCAGGTCGCTGCGGACCACTCGCTGGCAATCGACGACGGCGTACCGGCGGACGACCCGCTGGCGAGGTACCCGCGGTTCGTCCACCCGCATCGCCGGACCGATGTCGAGGCCGGGCGGCTGTCGCTGGAGCTGATGCTCGACAGCCGGATCCTCGATGTGGTGACCGCGCTGATCGGGCCTTCGCTCGGAGCGCAGTCGATGTTCTACTTCAAGCCGCCGGGTGCGCGGGGGCAGGCGCTGCACCAGGACAACACGTTCCTGCGGGCGGACCCCGAGACCTGTCTGGCCGCGTGGATCGCGATCGACGACGTGGACGCGGAGAACGGCGGGCTGGCCGTCGTACCGGGTTCGCACCGCACCGAGCTGGTCTGTCCGGAGCCGGCGGATCTGGCCGAGTCGTTCACGAACGTCGAGGTGCCGGTGCCGGACGGGCTGCGCAAGGTGCAGACCAGGATGACCGCCGGGGACGTGCTGTTCTTCCACGGCAGCGTCGTGCACGGGTCGCGGCCGAACTCCAGTGCCGACCGCTTCCGGCGGTCGCTGATCTTCCACTACGTGCCGGAGGCAAGCACCGAGATCGCCGCGTTCTACGACCCGCTGGTCCGGCCGGACAGGCGTACTGTCTCGATCCCGGCGGCCATTGGTGGCGGGCCGTGCGGCGACTACGCGGACGCGGAGCCGTGAGCCAAGCGTGGTCTGGAGGCCAGGCCGCAGACAGTCGCCACCAGGCCTAGTACGACGAGCGCGACGAGGAGTGCGGTCAGCGACCTGGTCGGGGTGAAGTCCGTCTGGTTGGCGTGGGCCTCGGCCGCTGCGCCGACCAGGCAGGTCGCCAGTGTGCAGCCGAGCAGGCCGGTCGAGAGGGCTAGCCAGCGCAGGTAGAGCTTGCCGACTGAGAACTCCCAGGCTCGTCCGGTGAACCGAAGCCTCGAGCTGGGGCCTGCTGGGCGGCGTAGGCCCCACTGGTCGTAGACGTGCTCTGGCACCAGCTCGTTCAGGCGGTGGATGGTGGCCATGCCGCGCTGGAGGGACTCGGCGTCGAGGCCGGTCGCCTGGTAGGTCAGCAGTACGTCACGGTCGACGACCAGGCCGAGCGGGCGGCCGTCCAGCAGGGTCTGCATCACTCGTGGCTGCAGCATGGACATGACGTACGGCGCCTGCTCGCCGATCACGTCGAACGAGCGGTTGAACTCCGCGCTCTCCAGGGACAGGTCCGAGCGGGTCAGGCCGTTGCCTGGGCGGACCTCCATCGCTGGTAACTCCTGCGCCAGCTGCCGGCCGACGAAGACTGCCAGGCGACGACGACGGGGCACGATCCCGTGCCACTCCAGCCAGCGCACCTCGAAGGCCAGCGCACGATTGGTTCGTACGACGTTGCGCACGACCCGGAACCGGCCGATCGGAAGAGGCAACGGGGCCGCGGGGAGTCGAAGATCGCCGCACTGAGCGGCAGGACGGACGGGAGCAGCAGGCGAGTCGGGGGCTGGTACTTGTTGCTGGTGTGCCGATGGCCGGAGGCCGATCGGCAACTCGCGGCTCACCTGCCAGCCGTTCGCTCGAGCTACGGCGGCCAGTTCCCGGGTGGTTGCTCGAGGCCACGAGTAGGCGATCAGCAGGATGGCTGCGGTCAGGAGGAGCAGGAAGGGGGTCAGGGCGATCGCGGCGAAGGCCGCTCGGTCGCCTGCGTCGTACAGGCTCCAGACGACGCGTACTCCGCAGGCCAGGACCGCGATCACCGCGACCCAGCGGGCGGCTCGGCTCGTGGTGTCGGAGACCATGCTGAGGACGAACGCGGCGGGAACGACGAGGAGGGCGACCAGGACCATCGTCGACGACCAGCCCGGCCAGTTCGCTCCGACGAAGTCGGGCATCACGATCAGGCCGACTCCGGTGAAGCTGGGGATGAGCAGGAAGGCAACCGTGTGCACGACCTCGCCGGCCTCGGACCGCAGTGAGGGGCTGGACGTGGTCACGCCCCGGAGTCTCGCATGTGGAGGGTCAGTTCGCGGTGGTTGTCAGTCCTGGCCGAAGAGTCGGACGACCTCGCTGATCCAGTGCTTCGGTGAGAAGGCCCAGGCTGCTGCCTCGGTGTCGTCGGCGTGGACCAGGAGGCGGTGCCAGGAGACGAGGCGGTGGACGACGTGGAGCGGCAGGGCTGCCTCGAGTTCGGTGTGGAGTACGTCGAGGGGCGCGAGGTCGGTCCACTGGTGGAGGTAGGCGTCGGTGATCTCGGTGAGGCGGGGATCGTCTGGTGACCAGGTGGTGGGGTCGTCGGGGTCGACCAGTGCGGAGTGGACGCAGGCGAGTGTGACGAACGGGTGGGCCCAGAGGGCGTCGCCGAAGTCGAAGAACCGGAACGGCGCGGTGGGGCCGGTGGCGAACACGTTGTGGGCGTGCAGATCGTTCTGGTCGAGTGCCAGCGGGATCGCACCGGAGAACCTTGTGCCCCAACCGGCGAGGTTGTCGGCCGCCCGGTGAAGCTGGTCGACCTGGGAACCGAGCGCGAGGGAGTCAGGCGCAGCGCCGGGCGCGGGCAGGTCGGGCGTGGCGCCGGGAGCGGGCAGGTCGGGCGTGGCGCCGGGAGCGGGCAGGTCGGGCGTGGCGCCGGGAGCGCCGGGAGCGGGCGTGCTGCCGAGCGCGAGGGGGTGGTCGCTGGGGAGGTTACTGAACCAGTCGGCGATGGAGTGGACCTTGTCGCCTAGCTGGGCTGGGCCGAGTTGGGTCAGGCCGCTGGCCAGGAGCGGGCGTTCGGCGGGGATGGTGTCGCGTTGGAGGGCGGCGTACTCGATCACCAGACGGCGCCACAGGAGTAGCGGGTCGACCTGGGTGAGTTGCTCGTCGAGGGTCGCGCCCTGGTCGGCGGTGAGGAGCCAGCCGCGGGTGGGTTCGATCGCGAGCGGGGCGATCACGTGCTGCGGGAGTTCTCGGGCCATCACGTCGACGAGGGATGCCTCGAAGGACTGGCCGGGGTTGTTCTCCTTGAACCAGTACAGGCCCTCGTCGGTTGGGTAGCACCAGACGGCGGCCCAGAAGCGGATCTTGTACGGGATCGGCTCACCGGTGACGGTGATCCCCGCGGTTGCCAGTTGCGCGCGCACCCACGCGTCAGCCGCCGCGAACCAGTCGGCGCCGGTCCAGCGGCGAACCCAATGGCCTTCGGCGTCCTTCAGTAACGACCGGGGCTTCGGGGGCTGACGGGCTTCCATCTCAGGAGAGTAGGACGCTCGTCAGCAGGCTCGCATCTGGATTAGAACCCGTAGCGGTGGCGGGTACTTGATGCTGAGCGCTGGGCAGGCATGGAGCCGCGGCCGACCGCCGGGGCAGCGCGCGCACCGCGGCCGACCGCCGGGTTGCGCGCATCGCGGCCGGCCGTCGGGGCAGCGGGCGCACCGCGGCCGGCGGGGCGGTGGTCAGTTGGCGTAGTCGCGGAAGCCTCGACCTGTCTTGCGGCCCAGGTACCCGGCGGTGACCAGGTGCTCCAGTAGCGGCGCCGGCGCGAAGCCGGGCTCGCGGAACTCCAGGTACAGCGTGCGCTGGATCGCGAGCGACACGTCCAGGCCGACCACGTCCAGGAGCTCGAACGGTCCCATCGGGAGGCGGCAGCCGAGCTTCATGGCGGCGTCGATGTCGTCGACGCCGGCGTAGTGGGCTTCGAGCATGCGCACCGCGTCGTTCAGGTAGGGGAAGAGCAGCGCGTTGACGATGAAGCCGGCTCGGTCACCGCAGCGCACGGGGTGCTTGCCGGCGGCAACGGCTACGGCGGCGACGGTGTCGGCGACCTCGGGTGTCGTGCTGACGGTGCTGACGACCTCGACGAGCTTCATCACCGGCGCCGGGTTGAAGAAGTGCAGGCCGACGACATCAGCGGGACGCTTCGTCGCCATGGCGAGGTCGATGACCGGGAGGCTCGACGTGGTGGTGGCGAGGATCGCGCCGGGCTTGCAGATCTCGTCGAAGGTCTCGAACAGGGCCTGCTTGACGCTGAGCTCCTCGACGACGGCCTCGATGACGAGGTCGGCGGTGCCGAGGTCGTCGAGCTTCGCCGTACCGACGATGCGGGTGAGCGCGGCGTCGCGCTCCTCCGACGACAGCTTGCCGCGCTGAACGCCCTTCTCCAGCGAGCGTTCCAGGCCGGCGCGCACCCGGTCGACCTTCTCGGTGCCGCGGGCGACGTACAGGACGTCGTACCCGGCCTTGGCGAGGACCTCGATGATGCCGACGGCCATCGTGCCGGAGCCGACCACGCCGACCTGCTTGATCGGGCGGACCGCGAGGTCGTCACCGTTCACCCGCGGGGTCAGGTCGTCGTCCACCACGACCGGCGAGTCCGGCGACTCGTAGGTGTAGAAGCCGCGGCCGGTCTTGCGGCCGAGCAGGCCGGCCGTGACCATCTGCTTGAGGATCGGCGCGGGCGCGTGCAGCCGGTTGCGGCCCTGCTTGTACATCGTGTCGAGGATCTCGTACGCCGTGTCGAGGCCGATCAGGTCGAGCAGCGCGAGCGGGCCCATCGGGTACCCGCAGCCGAGCCGCATCGCCGCGTCGACGTCCTCGCGGGTGGCGTAGCGCGACTCCACCATCGAGACGGCGTGGTTCAGGTACCCGAACAGCAGCGCGTTGGCGATGAAGCCGGCCCGGTCCGCGGCGACGACCGGGACCTTGTCGAGCTTGCGGGCCAGCGCGAGCACGTCCTCGACGACGTCCGGCTCGGTGACGACGGTCTTGATCACCTCGACGAACTCCTGCACGGGGGCGGGGTTGAAGAAGTGCAAGCCGACTACCCGGCGTGGGCGCTCGGTGGCCACGGAGATCTCGGTGACCGACAGGGACGAGGTGTTGGTGGCCAGGATCGCGTCCTCGCGCACCACCTTGTCGAGCGCGGAGAAGATCTCGCGCTTCAGCTCGAGCCGCTCGATCACCGCCTCGATCACCAGGTCGCAGTCGGCCAGCGCCTCGATCTCGGTGGCGAACGTCACCCGGTCGAACAGCGCCTGCTGGTCCTCGACCGACAGCTTGCCGCGCTTGACCGCCCGGTCCGTGGAGTGCTGGATGTGCCCGCGGCCGCGCTCGACCGCCTGCTCGTCCCGCTCCACCCCGACCACGGTCAGCCCGTGCCGGGCGAACACCTCCGCGATCCCGGCTCCCATCGTGCCGAGCCCGACCACACCGACTGTCTGCAGTTCACGCGCCATGGCCGCAGTGTGCCAGTCGCCCGCTGGTCTGCCCATGAGGTGAGTCACCTGGGAGGTCAACCTCACACCTCCCTTCGGCCCGGCCGACGCAGCCGCGGGGCGAGTCCGGGCTCGCGCAGCCGGGGCCTGTCCAGGGCCGGAGTCATGACGGGACCTCGTCGAAGGTCAGGGGCTCGGCGAGCCAGGTGTCCAGCAGGTGCTGGGGGTTCGCGGCGGACTGGAGAGCGGTGGCGATGGGCATCGGGCGCAGGTCCTGCTGGGTGAGGTCGGACAGGGGAAGCCAGACGGCGCGGTAGCTGCCTGACTCGGAAGTCGGTGGGGAGGTCAGCTCGGCGCCGATCCCCGCGCCGAACGTGCCGCTCAGCGCGGTGGCAACGTAGTAATGCTGAGTGGTCAACTTGAAGTTCACGACGGCCGCGAGCCCGTGCAGCTTGACGATGAGTCCCAGCTCCTCGTGGGTTTCGCGGACGGCGGCTTCGGCGGAGGTCTCCCCCGGTTCGACGCCGCCGCCGGGCAGCGTGTGATAGCGACGGCCGGCCCGGACGCGTTCGATGGCGGCGAGGCCGTGGTCGCTGAGCAGGATGACGCCGGCCCGGATCATGCGGCCGTCCGATCAGCGAGGACGTGGAACCAGCCGCCTGCGCGGGTTGTCCCGCGTTCGAGCTGCTGGACGCGCCAGCCGGTCGAGGACAGGAGGGCACGGAGTGGGTCTTCCTGCCAGAGCGTGAACTGGCGGGGAAGGTCGAGGAAGCGGTTCGACCATTCGACGCCTTCGCCTTCTCGGGTGGTGAAGGCGAGCAGTGGGGCGGCCGCGGCCGATCGGGTGAGGACGCCGGCCAGTTGGTCGGCGGTGAAGTGCAGGAACACCGCGTCGGCGAACACCAGGTCGTAGGGCCCGCCGTAGTCGTCGGTCAAAGCGTTCAGTTGGTCGGCCTTGAAGCCGTCAGCGCGCATCATCTCGACGAAGGCAGCCGTGGCGTCGGTACGACGGACCTGATGACCCCGTCGCTCCAGCTCGGCGGCGTCGCGACCGGTGCCGCTGCCCAGTTCGAGCACCAGCCCGCCGGAGGGAAGCGCTTTGTCGACCAGGCGGATCAGGTTGTCGTTCGGATCGCGAGGAATCGATGCGCGGAAGCTGTCGGCGCGTTGCTCGTACGTCTGCACGGTGATGGCGTTCGCGGCCTGCAACAAGTCGTCGGCGACGACCGACGTCCAGCCGTCGCCGGTGTACTCGATCACGGCCGGCAGCCGAACACCGAGGTCAGCGCCCAGCAGCACAACGGTCTCCCCACGATGGCCGTCGGAGATCTCCTGCAACCGACCCGCTGGATCGTCCAGAACGGTGAGGGAAACGCCGAGAGCGGCAGCCAGTTCCGAGCCGGCAGGATCAGGCACAGCGGCGTACACAGCAGTGATCCGCTCCCCCGCGAAGACCTGTGGTGGCGTCCCCGGCAAGGGCAGCAGGATTCGGGCTGGGCACATCAGATTCATCGGGCATTCCCCCAGGAAGTCGGCGTACCAACAGATTCCCACCCGGGGCCGGGCGCCACCAGGAACCCGGTGCGCATCCTCCATGCACTCTCCAGGAACTTGGACTACGGTGTCTCCTCGTGCGCCTGGTGATTGCTCGTTGCTCAGTGGACTACTCCGGCCGGCTGACCGCCCATCTCCCGATGGCTCCGCGGTTGCTGATGGTGAAGGCGGACGGTTCCGTGCTGATCCACGCCGACGGCGGGTCGTACAAGCCGCTGAACTGGATGTCTCCCCCGTGCAAGCTGACCGAGGAAGACGGCGTCTGGAGCGTCACCAACAAGGCCGGCGAGGAACTGCGGATCACCTTCGAGGAGGTGCTCAGCGACACGTCGTACGAGTTGGGCCTGGACCCCGGGCTGATCAAGGACGGCGTCGAGGCGCACCTGCAGGAACTGCTCGCCGAGCACGTGACCACCTTCGGCGAGGGCTGGACGCTGGTCCGGCGGGAGTACCCGACCGCGATCGGCCCGGTCGACCTGCTCTGCCGCGACGCCGACGGCAAGCACGTCGCGGTCGAGATCAAGCGCCGCGGCGAGATCGACGGCGTCGAGCAGCTGACCCGCTACGTCGAGCTGCTGAACCGCGACCCCCTGCTCGCCCCGGTTCGCGGCGTCTTCGCCGCCCAACTGATCAAGCCGCAGGCCCAGTTCCTGGCCACGGACCGCGGCCTGGACTGCGTCACGGTCGACTACGACGCCCTCCGCGGCATGGAATCCGACGTCCTCCGACTGTTCTAGTCCAGTCAGAATCTGAGGAAACAGTCGGATTTGCCCGATTCCGGGCAAATCCTTGGCAATAGCGCCTGCACCCAGCACAGTTGTCGGGTGATGAGTGAGGTGACGCAGCCCAGCGACGAGCTGGTCGATCAGGTCAGCCGGACCACCGGTCTGACCACCGAGGACGCTCGGCGAGTGGTCGCCGACGTGCTCGCGTACTTCACCGAGACCACCGAGGAGTACGTCCGGCGCCGTCATCGCGAGCTGCAGACCTACGGCGCGCGTAACGACGAGATCTTCGCCCGGCTCGGCGACGAGCTGCGGCACTGGCCGGTCCGCTCCCCCGAACTGTCTGCCCGGCAGCTACGACGGATCGTCTACGGCTGACCAACAGCGAAAGGAACCCCTTCCATGTGCGGAATCGTCGGGTACGTCGGCACCAAGCCGGCCGCGCCCATCCTGGTGGACGGCCTGGCCCGGCTGGAGTACCGCGGATACGACTCGGCAGGTGTCGCAGTGGTCGGCTCCAGCGAGCTGAAGGTGCACAAGGACGCCGGCCGGGTCCGTGAGCTGGAGGCCTCGCTGCCGAAGCGCTTCGGCGGCAAGATCGGCATCGGCCACACCCGCTGGGCCACCCACGGCGGCCCGAGCAAGGACAACGCGCACCCGCACGCCAGCGGCAACGAGCGGATCGCCGTCGTGCACAACGGCATCTTCGACAACGCGGGCGTACTGCGCGCCCAGCTGGAGGACGCCGGCGTCAAGCTGCGTTCCGACACCGACACCGAGGTGCTCGCGCACCTGATCGAGCAGGCCGACGGCGACACGCTCGAGGACAAGGTGCTGGCCGCCCTGCGCCGGATCGAGGGCACCTACGGCATCGCCGTGGTCGACCTGGACTTCCCCGACCGGATCGTGGTCGCCCGCAACGGCAGCCCGCTGATCCTCGGCGTCGGCGACGGCGAGATGCACGTCGCGTCCGACGCGGCCGCGCTGATCCGCTACACCCGCCAGGTCGTCTACCTGGACGACGGCGAGCTGGCCACCGTCCGCGCCGACGGCTACCGCACCTTCACCCAGGACTCGCGGACCACCACCAAGACCGAGAAGACGGTCGAGTGGGACGCCGAGGAGTTCGAGCGCGGCGCGCACGAGCACTTCATGGTCAAGGAGATCCACGAGCAGCCCGAGGCGGTCCAGCGGGTCATCCGCGGCCGGCTCGACGAGCGCTTCCACGCCGTCCACCTGGGCGGACTCAACATGGACGCCCGCGAGGCCCGCGAGATCAAGCGGGTCAAGATCCTCGGCTGCGGTTCGGCGTACTACGCCGGTCAGCTCGGGGCGCAGTTCATCGAGGAGGTCGCCCGGATCCCCGCCGACGCCGAGCCGGCGTCGGAGTTCCGCTACCGCAACCCGGTGGTCGAGCGGGACACCCTGTACGTCGCGGTCAGCCAGTCCGGCGAGACGCTGGACACGCTGGTCGCCGTCCAGGAGCTGAAGCGCAAGGGCGGCCGCGTGATCGGCCTGGTGAACGCGGTCGGCTCGAGCATCGCCCGTGAGGTCGACGGCGGTGTCTACCTGCACGCCGGTCCGGAGGTGTCGGTCGCGTCGACCAAGGCGCTGACCAACATGGCGGTCGGGTTCGCGATGCTCGGCATCCACCTGGGCCGGATCCGCGACGTCTCCCCCGCCGACGGCCGCCGGCTGATCGACGGCCTGAAGAAGATCCCGGAGCAGATCCAGGCGATCGTCGACACCGAGACCGAGCTGGCCGAGATCGCCGGCCGGCTGGCCAAGCACGAGAGCCTGTTCTTCGTTGGCCGTACCCGGGGTTACCCGGTCGCCCGCGAAGGCGCCCAGAAGCTCAAGGAGATCTCCTACCGGCACGCCGAGGCGTACCAGACCTCCGAACTCAAGCACGGCCCGCTGGCGCTGATCTCGCCCGACGTACCGACCGTCGCGATCGTGCCGGACGACGAGCTGCTGGACCGCAACATCGGTGCCCTGCACGAGATCGCCGCGCGCTCGGGTCCCCTGTACGTCGTGACGCACCCGGACGTCGTCGTACCGGACGGTGCGGCCGCGGTCATCCGGGTCCCCAAGAACGAGCCGGAGCTGGACCCGATCCTGCTCACCATCCCGCTGCAGCTGCTGGCCTACCACGCGTCGGTCGCGCTCGGCCACGACGTCGACAAGCCGCGCAACCTGGCCAAGTCGGTCACGGTCGAGTAGCCCGTACGACGGTGGGCTGCTCCCCGCGAGCGGCCCACCGCCGGGTAACCTCCTTGCCCATGAAGATCGCCGTCGCAGGCCTCGGGTACGTCGGACTCTCGAACGCTGCCATCCTGGCGCAGCACAACGAGGTCGTCGCCGTCGACATCGCCCAGGAGCGCGTGGACCTGGTGAACCGCCAGGAGAGCCCGTTCGTCGACGAGGACCTGTCGAAGTTCCTGGCCACCGCGCCACTCGACCTGCGCGCCACCACCGACGCCGACGAGGTCTACGCGGCGGCGGACTACGTCGTGATCGCGACCCCGACCGACTACGACCCGACGACGCTCAACTTCGACACCTCGTCGGTGGAGTCGGTGATCCGGAAGGTCGTCGAGGTCTCGCCGACCGCCGTACCGGTGGTCAAGTCGACGGTCCCGGTCGGGTTCAGCGAGCGAATGTCGGCCCAGTACGGCCGCCAGGTGGTGTTCTCGCCGGAGTTCCTCCGCGAGGGCCACGCGCTGCACGACAACCTCAACCCCGCCCGGATCATCGTCGGCGACGACACCCCGGCGGCCCGGCACTTCGCGGACCTCCTGCTGGCGGGCTCCGCGCGACCGGACACGCCGATCCTCGCGACCCGCTCGACCGAGGCCGAGGCGATCAAGCTCTTCTCGAACACCTACCTGGCGATGCGGGTCGCGTTCTTCAACGAGCTCGACACCTTCGCGGCCCAGCACGACCTCAGCACCCGGGCGATCATCGACGGCGTCAGCCTGGAGCCGCGGATCGGCGCCGGCTACAACAACCCGTCCTTCGGGTACGGCGGCTACTGCCTGCCCAAGGACACCCGGCAGATGCTGGCCAGCTACGACAACATCCCGCAGCGGCTGATGAAGGCGATCGTCGAGTCGAACTCGACCCGCAAGGACTTCGTCGCCGAGCAGATCCTCGCCGGGAAGCCCGAGACCGTCGGCATCCACCGCCTGGTGATGAAGGAGGGCTCGGACAACTTCCGGTCCTCCAGCGTGATCGGGATCGTGAACCGGCTCAAGGACGCGGGCGTCGAGGTCGTCATCCACGAGCCGGCGCTGGACGCCGACGCGTTCGAGGGCCTGCGGGTGATCAACGACCTCGACGAGTTCAAGCGCACCGCGGACGTCATCGTCGCCAACCGGCTGACCGGTGAGCTCGCGGACGTCGCGGGCCGGGTCTACACCCGCGACGTCTTCCACATGGACGAGTAGCGGTCAGCGCTGCCGGTCCCCCTGGCGATCGGCACCTGCCGGGACCTGCGGGCGTGCCGCGGCCGCGGCGACAGTACGCCGCGCAGTAGCTGCCGGCATTCCTCCCAGAGCCCGTCGTGAGGCGTCCACAGCGCTGCCGAGCTCTCGCGAAGCGCCCAGGCTCTTGTACGGGTGCAGCCCGAACTTCTCGACCAACTGCCGGCAGACCTCCACCCCGCGCACGGAGTTCCCCGCCTCGTCCAGCCGCGGCGAGAACGTCACGACCGCCATCCGCTTGTCCGGCACCACCATCATCACGTTGCCCGAGACGCCGCTCTTGGCCGGCAGTCCGACCTGGTCGGAGAACTTGCCGGAGTCGTTGTACATCCCGCTGTGCCCCATCACCGACAGCACCCGGCCGGCGGTCTCCTGCGAGAACACCCGCTCACCGCTGTACGGCGAGACGCCGCCGTTCGCCAGCGTCGCGCCCGCGGCGGCCAGCCCGGCCGCGTCCACCTGCAGCGAGCACACCGCGAAGTAGAACTCGGCCGCCTTCTGCGGGGCGTCCCGGTCCGTGGGGTCCATCCGCAGCATCTCCCGGGCGGCCATCAGGTTGGCCAGTCCCCGGTTGCCGTGCCCGGTGTCCCGCTCGGCCAGGAACGTACGGTGGTCGAAGCCCGGCGGGCGGCCCATCAGCCGGGCCCAGGTCTGCTCGACCCGGGCGAACCGTTCGGACACCTCGACGTCCGGCTCGACCAGGGCCAGCGTCGCGATCGCTCCCGCGTTGATCATCGGGTTCTGCGGCTTGCCGGCCGCGTCCAGGGACAGCTTCGGATCGTTGAAGGTCCCGCCACTCTGTTCCTGGCCGACCCAGGTGTGCACCTCGCCCGCGCCGAACTGCTCCAGCGCCATCGCGTAGCTGAACGGCTTGGACGTCGACTGGATGCTGAACCCCGTGCTCGCGTCGCCGATCTGGAACGTCTGACCGTCCGCCGTACAGACCGCGATCCCGAACCGGTCCGGGTCCGCGTTCTTCAGCGTGGGGATGTACTGCGCGACCTGGCCCGACCGGTCCGGCAGCAGGTCGGCGTAGGTCTCCTCGATGCCGCGGGCGAGCTCCTGGAACTCCGTGCGCGGCACCACGAGGTCGCCCTCCAGCGCGCGCCGTACGACGGGTTCCCGGACGACCTCGGCGAACTGTTGACGGTCGAGCCACTCCGGCTGTCCGGGCTCGAACGGACGGCCCGCGGCCAGGGCGTTCCCGATCGCGCGCTCGACCCGTGGGTCGTCGCCGCGCAGTCCGGACTGCCGCAGCTCCTCGAGCAGCTTCCACTTCCAGACCACGTTGGCGCGGTCGGTGTCGAGCGACCGAAACAGGTTGTCCATGGCACCAGAGCCTGTCCGGGCGGTGTTTCCGCTGCGGATCCCCCGCGTTACAGGGCGATCAACCCACGTGGAGTAGGTTTTCGGCAGCCCTGCTCTCGTTCCGGAGGTTCTTGATGCGCTGGAAGTCCACGCTGGCCACGGCCGTCGTACTCACGTCCCTGACAGCACCGCTGACGGCCGTCGCACACCCCGGTCACAGCGGCGGCAACTGCTCGCGGGACGCGCGCTTCCTCGGGTTCACCGACAGCCTGGACAAGACCACGTACGCCGGCCAGAAGGTCTCCGGTCTGTCCGCGCTCAACGTCACGCGGCCCGGCCACGCGGTCGCTCTGGTGGACAACGTCCAGACCAGCCCGGCCCGGGTCTTCGACCTGCGGATCAGCGGCAAGCCGACCGTGTCAGTGGACGGGATGACCATCCTGACCCGGCCCGACGGTACGCCGTACACGGGCGCCGACTTCGACGGCGAAGGCCTCGTCGTCGAGCGCGGTGCGCGGACCATCCTCGCGACGTCGGAGCGCGAGCCCACGATCCGGCGCTTCCGGCTCTCGGACGGCAAGGAGATCGCGTCGCTGCCGGTCCCCGCGCGCTTCCAGGTCGGGCCGGCCGGTCAGGCGACCGGCAACGCGACCTTCGAGTCGCTCGCCGTGAGCCCCGACGGCTTCTCCCTGTACGCCGGAATGGAAGGCCCGCTGAGCCCCGACGGCGCCGACGCCGCCGGCCGCAACAACAACCGCATCATCCGGTACGCCGGGCTGCCGGGCCACAGCTACAAGCCGGTCGCCCAGCTCGCATACAAAACCGACCCCGGCCTGAACCTGGTCGAGCTCGCGGTCGTCGGCCGCAACCAGTTCGTCTCGATGGAGCGCACGTTCGTCGCGGGCGTCGGCAACACCATCCGCGTCTTCTCGGTCTCCACCCAGCACGCGCCGGACGTGAGCAAGCGCGAGTCGATCGCGAACGCCCCCGCGAAGGACTTCGTCCAGAAGAAGCTCCTGTTCGATCTGGTCGACTGCCCGCCGTCCGGTGCTGTCGCCAAGCAGCCCCAGCCGAACCCACTGCTCGACAACGTCGATGCGCTGGCCCTCGGCGGCTACCTGCCGGGCGGCCGTCGCCAGCTCTACCTGTTGTCCGACGACAACGACGGACCGACCCAGATCACCCGGCTCTATTCGCTGGCCGTCAACCTGCACTGAGCCCTGTGACTGGCGGGGACAGTGGTGAGCGGGTGACAATCTGTGGATGCGCGTGATCGTGGTGGGTGCCGGCGTGATCGGGCTGAGCTCGGCGGTCCGGCTGGCTGAGGCCGGGTACGACGTCGGGGTGTTCGCGCGGGATCTGCCGCTGGAGACGACGTCGGCGGTGGCCGCGGCGATCTGGTACCCGTTCCTGTCGGCTCCGGCCGACCGGGTCGCCGGGTGGGCTCGGACGACGTACGGCGAACTCGTGGAGCTCTCCCGGAGCGAGTCGTCGGTGCAGCTACGGCGTGGGCGGGAGTACCTGACCCAGTCCACGCCGGTCCCTGGCTGGGCGGACGTGCTGACCGACTTCGAGCGGGTCGGAGCACCGCCGAAGGGGTTCAAGGACGGCTGGTCGTTCACCACTCCGATCGTCGAGATGCCGCTCTACCTGCAGTACCTGGTCAAGCGGCTGGAGGCGGCCGGCGGCTCGCTGACCCGCTCTGCGCTGTCGGCGCTGCCGAACACGGCTGACATCGTCGTGAACTGCGCAGGGCTCGGCGCTCGGCTCACGGCCGGGGACCCGACCGTCACGCCGGTCCGCGGGCAGGTGCTGACCGTCGAGCAGTTCGGCCTGACCGACTGGCTGCTGGCCGACGAGAGCCCGACCGACCTCACGTACGTCGTACCGCGGTCCAAGGACATCGTCATCGGTGGCACCAGCCAGCCCGACAGCTGGGACCTGGCTGTTCGGCCAGACACCGCGCAAGCGATCCTCGCCCGGGCAGCCGTGCACATCCCGGAGCTCAAGCAGGCCAAGATCATCAAGCATCGCGTCGGCCTGCGTCCTGCTCGCCCGGCGGTCCGCTGCGAGAGCGTCCGCGTCGGCGACCAGACCGTCGTGCACTGCTACGGCCACGGCGGTTCGGGCGTCACCCTGTCGTGGGGCTGTGCCGACGAGGTCCTGGCGCTAGTCAAGAACGCCTAGCACCTGGCAGAGCAGGTCCAGCGCGCCGGAGTACGAGTGGTCCGGCGGCGTGCCGTACCCGACAACGAGCGCCTGGCGGGTCGAGGTGCCGCTGAAATGGTACGCGTTCAGGTTGGCGACGCCGAGTCCCTGGCGGGCAGCCCGGTCGACCACGTCCTGAGCGTCACCCGGTACGTCGAGCAGCACGTGCAGCCCGGCCGAGATGCCTGCAACCCGTACGCCGGGCGCCCGTACGCCGAGCAGCTCCACCAGACGGTCGCGCCGACGACGGTAGTGCAACCGGGAGCGTCGTACGTGCCGGTCGTAGTGGCCCGACTCGATGTACTCGGCCAGGATCAGCTGGTCGAGCGTGGCGGTCTGCAGGTCCGCCGTGCGCTTCGCGGCGAGCAGCGGCTCCATCAGCTGTTGCGGCACGACCATCCAGGCCAGTCGCAGCCCGGGCGCGAGGCTCTTGCTCGCCGTACCGGTGTAGACGACTCGTTCCGGGTCCAGCGTCTGCAGCGCGCCGACGGTCTGGCGGTCGTAGCGGAACTCACCGTCGTAGTCGTCCTCGATCAACACTGCGCCGGTTGACCGGGCCCACTCCAGGGTCGCCGTACGCCGCTCAGCCACCATCGGTACGCCGGTCGGCATCTGGTGGGCCGGAGTCAGCAGGACAGCCTGGCCGGTCAGCTGATCAGGCCGTACGCCGTACTCGTCGACGGCGACCGGCGCCGCGGTCAGCCCCCGGGTCCTGATCACGTCCCAGTGCAGGCTGTAGCCGTACTCCTCCACGCCGATCGTGGTGGCGCCCTGGTTGCGCAGGGCCTCGCTCAGCAGGTTGAGGGCCTGGACGTAGCCGGAGCAGATCAGGATGCGTTCCGGGTCGGCGTGGACGCCGCGGGCCCGGGCCAGGTAGTCGGCGAGCATCCGGCGCAGCTCGGGACGGCCGCGCGGGTCGCCGTACCCGAAGGCGTCGTTCGGTGCGGCCGACAGCGCCTTGCGGGCGGCGGCGAGCCACTCGGTCCTGGGGAACGTGGACACGTCAGGTGAGCCGGGCAGCAGGTCGTAGCGGAAGCGGCGTCGGATCGGCCGCTCGGTCGGCGCAGGTGGCGGGTCCACTCCGGGACGCCCGGCGACCACGGTGCCGGAGCCCTGCCGGGCCGTCAGCCAGCCTTCGGCGACCAGTTGGCCGTACGCGTCGGCGACGGTGTTCCGGGCGATGCCCAGGTCCTTGGCGAGCGTCCGGGACGACGGCAGCCGGGTGCCGGGGACCAGTCGGCCGCTGCGGATCGAGGTGTGCAGGGCCGACACCAGGTCGGCCCGGCCGCGGCTGCCCGTCAGGTCCAGGTGCAGGTCCGCGCCCGCTTCGGAATTGGCCCTTCCATCCGTCATGGAAGTGGACCATACTCCTGGGCCGGTTCGCGGCTAGCGTGGCGGTATGAGTACAACGACGAAGCGACGGGTCAAGGTGGCCTCGCTGGCCCCCGAGTTCTACCAGGCGATGATCGCGCTGGACGCACAGTCCGCCACCGGTCTGGACCCCCTGCTGGCGCACCTGGTCCGGATCCGCGCCTCGCAGCTGAACGGCTGTGCCTACTGCCTGGACATGCACACCCTGGACGCGCGGCACGAGGGCGAGACCGAGCAGCGGCTGCACCTGGTCGCCGCGTGGCGCGAGGCCGGCAAGTTCTTCACCCCGAAGGAGCAGGCCGCGCTGGCGCTGACCGAGTCGATCACGCTGATCAGCGTCGACAAGGTGCCCGACGAGGTCTACGACCTGGCGGCCGCGCAGTTCGAGGACAAGGAACTGGCCCAGCTGATCAGCCTGATCATCTGCATCAACGCCTGGAACCGGATCGGCGTCACCAACCGTCTCGAGCCCGGCCACTACTCCCCGAGCTGACGCGCCGATGAGCCGAGCCGAGACGCTGCGCGCACTGCACCACGGCGGCACCCCACTGCTGCTGCCGAACGCCTGGGACCCGGTCAGCGCCCGGATCGTCGCCGAAGCCGGCTACCCGGCGGTGGCGACCAGCAGCGGCGCGGCTGCCCGGGTGATCGGGTACGACGACGGCCAACTGACGCCGCCGGAGGAGATGTTCGCTGTGGTCGCCCGGATGGTCCGGGCGGTCGACGTACCGGTCACTGCGGACATGGAGGCCGGGTACGGGCTCAGCCCGCGGGAGTTCGCCGAGCGGCTGCTGGAGACCGGTGCGGCCGGCTGCAACCTGGAGGACTCGACCGGGAGCGGGCTGACGCCGCCGGAGCAGCACGCGGACTACCTGGCCGGCGTACGGGAAGTTGCCGGCGCCGACCTGGTCGTCAACGCGCGGATCGACACGTTCCTGCACGGTGGGACGGTCGCCGACGCGATCGCTCGCGGCCGGGCGTACCGGAGGGCCGGGGCAGACTGCGTCTACCCGATCTTCGCGCCGGTGGAGTCGATCGCCGAACTCAAGGAGTGCATCGGTGGGCCGCTCAACGCGCACGCGGCGCCGGACGGTCCGACGGCGGCGCAGCTCGTCGCGGCCGGCGCGACTCGGATCTCGTACGGCACCAGCCTGCACAGCCACCTGATGGACACCTTCCGGAAGCTGCTGCCCGACCTCAGCTGAGCAGGCGCAGGGCCTCCTTGCGGCAGGTGGCCCAGGCGTCGTGCTTCGGATCGATCAGCTCGAAGTGGCCCACGCCTGGCAGCTCGGTCAGGGTGACGTCTCCGCCGGCCTTCTTCGCGGCGGCCAGGTACCGCTGGCTCTGGTCCAGCGGGACCTGGCCGTCGCGCGTGCCGTGGACCAGGCCGACCGGGACCTTCAACGGCAGCTGCTCGTACGGCGAACAAGCGGCGTACCGCTTCTTGTCCTCGGTCGGTGTGGCGCCCATCAACTGGACGACCGCGTCACCGCCGACCTGGGCGTCGTACGCGTTGATCAGGTCGAGCACTCCGGCTTGGGAGACCGCGCCCTTCAACGCCACGCGTCCAGAGCGGCCGGCGGCCCAGACGGCCAGGTGTCCCCCGGCCGAGTGCCCGACGGCGACCACCTGATCGACAGCGATGCGCGGCTGGTCCGCCAGCGCGTCGATCGCCGCGGCGACGTCGTCGAAGGTCATCGGCCAGCCACCGCCGTTGCCGACCCGGCGGTACTCGATCGCGTAGCCCGCGACGCCGTTCTTGGCCAGGTCCTCGGCCAGCGGCGTGGCCAGCTCCTTGCCGTACCCGCTCATCCAGAAGCCGCCGTGGATCACCACGACCGCGGGGATCTTCTCGGAGCCCGGCGGCAGGTAGAGGTCGGCGACCTGCGAGTCGTCGTCGCCGTAGGTGAGCTCCAGCGGGCCGTCATCGGAGCTGGTGGGCCCTGAGCAGCCGGCGAGGGCGGCGGCACCGGCCCCGGCCAGTGCGGCTTTGACGAACAGGCGGCGAGTCATCATGGCGAGGGATTCGTCCCCAGCGACCCAGCGGATAGGCGCAGGGCATAGACCAGCGCCCAGTCCTGGTCGTTGGCCAGCGGGTCGGCGACGTGAGCCGACAGGTTGTTGACCGCGCTGGGGTAGACGAACGCGCAGGTGGCCGAGCCGTCCGGGTGGAAGTTGGCCAGATTGGCCCGGAGGATCGCCTCGCCTGCTGCGTGCAGCTCGTCGGTCGGCCAGGTCAGGTAGACCGCTGCGCTGAGCACGGACCAGTAGTGCGGGAAGACGTCACCCCACAGCCGCAGCAGGCCGAACCAGTAGCCGTCCCAGTGGCGGATCGGGATATGCCGCAGCCGTACGTCGGGCTGGTCGGCGGCGAACGCGGTCAGCCAAGGCAGGCGACGAGTCAGCTCGTCCAGCGGCACCATGCCTTCCTGGTACGCCGCCAGCAGCAGCTCCAGCAGCGGGGCGACCATCGACTGCTCGTAGTTGACCTCGTGCGGCGGCAGGTCGTCGCCGTACTCGATGAAGGCCGCCGCGTGCCGACGCAGGTGTTCCCGCATGCGGTCGGCCGTCTCCGCGGGCGTCACCGCAGCCAGCGCACGCAGCAGCGGGCCTAGGTCGAAGGCGAGGAAGTGGTCGCCGCCGAGCGCGTAGTACCGGTCGAGGATGCGTACGGCGCCGTCGACATCGCCCTGGCCGAGCAGGAAGCGGGCGAACCACGGGAAGTTGTAGAGCCGGGTCCGGCTCTCGTGCAGGCTGTCGTCCGCGACCGTGCCGTCCGCCGCGACCAGGTGGTCCATGACGAACTGCTGATAACCGGCCAGGGCTTCGTCCAGCTCGGCGCGCGAGCCCCACCCGAGATCGCGCGCCTCCTGCAGGAGCAGCGCCGTACCGATTCGTTCCCGCGCGTCGGACCAGTCGCGCCAGCCGCCGGACAGGAGGCGCAGGCCCGTGCGCGCGTCGTACGGGACGAACGAGAAGCGCCGGCTGTCGCTCAGCTCGACCGGGCGCTGGTGCTCCAGAGCGAAGGAGATGCGGCGCTCGACGATGTCACGCAGCGGCTCGTGGAAGAGCAGGCCGACGCGGGAACGGACCTTGCCGTCGGTGACCTCGACGTACTGAACGCCCGGCTCAGCAGACGTGACCGTTGAAGGCCCACTCACGCCATCACCAAGTGAGAGCGCCAGCGACGACCCGACCAGCCCAGCCAGCACCGGTGCTGAGACCAGCGGCTGCCAGCTCGCCCGGAAGTGCGCCAGCGAGTCGAACCACTCCAGCTGCCACGTCCACCGGTACGACTCACCAGGAGCCAGCACCACAGGCTCCTGGCCGCCCAGAGCATGCGGCGCGCGAGCGTGGTCCGTCACGTGCAGGTAGAGGTGCCCGCGGCTGTTGCTACTGGTCTCCGTGTCCCGCGACTCGACCGAGTACGCCCACAGCTCGCCTTCGATCAGCCGCAGCCCCAGACCGGGCCCGCTGCCGTCCATCGGCTGCGCCCAGACCCAGGAGTCCGCGCCGCCCGTCCACACGTGAGCGTGCACTGCGCCGCGCAGGCTCTCACGGCTGGAGCTGTAGAGATCGCGCCACGGGGTACTGACCGCAACAGAGCCGACGTCCACCGAAGAGGAGCCGGTGTTGCGCAGCTCGTACGTCTCGGTCCAACGCTCCCCGAACCGCCTCCCGACCCGCAGCTCCAGCGGACCGAGGCGGTACAGCAGGTCGATCCCGCTCGAACGCCAGCGGGTGAAGACCGGCGCGTCGAAGCGATAGCTCCCGGCCGACGTGATCACGAAACCCTTGCCCCAGTGATGCGTCGGGTCGTGCCAGGCCCCGTCCGAGAGCAGCATCGAGTGCCCACGCACCGGATGCTGCACGGCCGAGACCGCGCCGTCGTCGCCCACGAGGACCTGCCCGGCCCCGACCGCAAAAGTTTCCGGCATTTTCCCAACCTAGCGATGTCGAGAGCCGTCGAGCGGCTTCGTCCCCCTCATGTAAGACCCAGACGACAGACAAGGAATCACGAAGATGAACCAGCACGAGATCGCCGAGATCCTGGCCAAGCCCTACGCGCAGCAGCTGCTGTTCGGCGACCAGCCGGCCCGGTTCTCCTACGTCGCCCTGAACGGCGAGCCGCGGGTGATCCCGATCGGCTTCCACTTCGACGGCGAGAAGCTGCAGAGCTTCACCGTGCCGAAGGCGGCGAAGGTCAAGGCACTGCGCGAGAACCCGCGGGTCGCGCTCACCATCGACAAGGCGGCCTTCCCGCCGAAGGTGCTGCTGATCCGCGGCAACGTCGAGCTGACGCTCGAGGACGGCGTACCGGAGGAGTACATCGTCTCCGGCAAGAAGGTGATGACCGACGAGCAGCACGTCGACTGGACCGCCGGGGTGAAGGACCTCTACGACCAGATGGTCCGCATCACCCTCACGCCCGACTGGGTCAAGCTGCTCGACTTCGAGACCACGCTGCCCAGCGACGTCGAGGACCTGATCAAGGCCAAGCAGGCCCAGGGCTAGAGACCGTGCGCGCGGCGGATGACGTCGACGACGTCGGACATCATGCCGGTCAGGTCGTAGTCCTTCGGGGTGTAGACGGCGGCGACGCCTGCTGATCTCAGCGCGCGGGCGTCGCCGTCGGGCACGATGCCGCCGACCACGACCGGTACGTCGGACAGGCCGGCGTCGTGCAGCCCGGCGACCACCTGTGGGACGAGTTCCATGTGGGAGCCGGACAGGATCGACAGGCCGACGCAGTGCACGTCCTCGGCGACCGCGGCGGCGACGATCTGTTCGGGGGTCAGCCGGATGCCCTGGTAGATCACCTCGAACCCGACGTCACGAGCCCGTACGGCGACCTGCTCCGCGCCGTTCGAGTGCCCGTCCAGGCCCGGCTTACCGACCAGGAACCGCAGCCGGCCGCCCAGCTCCTCGGCCGTCGCCGCGACCTTCGTCCGGACAGCGGCGATCTCGGCCCCCGCGCCGGAGACCCCGACCGAGCCCGACACTCCGGTCGGCGCCCGGTACTCGCCGAACATCTCCCGCAGTACGCCGGACCACTCGCCCGTCGTCACCCCGGCCCGTACACAGGTCAGCGTCGCCTGCATCAGGTTGTCCGTCCCCTTGGCCGCCTCGCGCAACGACGACAGCGCGTCCTCGACAGCTGAGGGGTCACGCAAGGAGCGCCACTCCTCCAGCGACTTCAGCGCGGCCGCCTCGGCGCCCGGGTCGGCCGTCTGGATCGCCGTGTCGAGGTCGGCGGTCAGCGGCGACGGCTCGGTGTTCTCGAACTTGTTGACCCCGACCACCACGTGCTCGCCGGACTCGATCCGCTGCCGCCGCTCGGCGTGCGACGCGACCAGCGCCTGCTTCAGGTACCCGGTCTCGACGGCCGCGACCGCGCCGCCCATCGCCTGGACCCGGTCGATCTCCTCGCGAGCGCCCTCGACCAGCTCGGCGACCTTCGCCTCGATCACATGCGAGCCGTCGAAGATGTCCTCGTACTCCAGCAGGTCCGACTCGTACGCCAGCACCTGCTGCATCCGCAGCGACCACTGCTGGTCCCACGGCCGCGGCAGGCCGAGCGCCTCGTTCCAGGCCGGCAGCTGGACGGCGCGGGCGCGCGCGTTCTTCGACAGCGTCACGCCGAGCATCTCCAGCACGATCCGCTGCACGTTGTTCTCGGGCTGCGCCTCGGTCAGGCCGAGCGAGTTGACCTGTACGCCGTACCGCAGGCGCCGGGCCTTCGCGTCGGTCACGCCGTACCGGTTCAGGCAGATGTCGTCCCACAGCTTCACGAAGGCCCGCATCTTGCAGGTCTCCTCGATGAACCGGACGCCGGCGTTGACGAAGAACGAGATCCGCTGCACGACGTCGCCGAACCGCTCCGGCGGGACCTGACCGCCGTCGCGCACGCGGTCCAGTACGGCGATCGCCGTCGACAGCGCGAAGGCCAGTTCCTGCACCGGCGTCGCGCCGGCCTCCTGGAGGTGGTAGCTGCAGATGTTGATCGGGTTCCACCGCGGGACGTTGGTCACCGTGTACGCGATCAGGTCCGTGGTCAGCCGCAGCGACGCGTCGGGCGGGAACGCGTAGGTCCCGCGGGACAGGTACTCCTTGACGATGTCGTTCTGCGTCGTACCGGTCAGCTCGTCCGGCGTCGCGCCCTGCTCCTGCGCGGCGACCTGGTAGAGCGCGAGCAGCCACATCGCGGTCGCGTTGATCGTCATCGACGTGTTCATCTGCGCGAGCGGGATGTCGTCGAACAGCGCCCGGACGTCGCCCAGGTGCGCGACCGGTACGCCGACCTTGCCGACCTCACCCTTGGCCAGCACGTGGTCCGGGTCGTAGCCGGTCTGCGTGGGCAGGTCGAAGGCGACCGAGAGCCCGGTCTGGCCCTTGGCCAGGTTGCGCCGGAACAGCGCGTTGGACTCGGCCGCCGACGAGTGGCCGGCGTACGTGCGCATCACCCAGGGTCGGTCCTTCGCGGTCATGTACCCGAGAGTAGGACTGTGTGCCCTTGTGAGTCCGCAGCTCGTGACGGGTGTCACGGGCGGCTTAGATCACAGCGGTGAGGCCTAGGCAGAGATCGGGAGTGGGGTCCTCTCGACCGCCAGGATCCGGTGCAGCCGGGTGACCGCGAGGATCCGGACCACCGAGGGAACCGGGTGCCGCAGGACGAGGCGCCGCCCGAGCAGCTGGGTCCGGCGGTGGGTGGCGACCAGCAGGCCGAGCCCGGTGGCGTCGACCGCGTCGACCGCCTCCAGATCGACCACCACGTCGCCGTCGGTCCGGTCTATCAGGTCGTTGAGAAGTTGACGGACGTCGCCCACCGAGCGGACGTCCAGCAGTCCGGCCAGCCGGACCACGTTGTCGTTGACGGAACCTGCGTTTGGGGTCGGTTCAAGCATGTCCGTGCCCTCCGCTCTTCCGGCAGCCCCCGAGTTGGCCGCACTGCAGCGTGTGTTGGTAAAGACTCCCCGGCGACCCGGAAGGTTGCCAAGACCTCAGGACCTTTCAATTCACGAGACAATGGTGTCCGTGTTCGCCGACCGGTACTTTCTGTTCCCCGTGGTCGCCATCGCCCTGACCGGTGGCGTGGTCCTGCTGTGCCGCTGGGCGTTCTCGCGGCCCAAGGGCGGCTCGCTGGTGCGCCGTACTGATTACTCCCCGGCCGAAAAGGACAAGTTCGGACTGCTCGTCGACGTCCGGACCACGAAGTCGTACAACGAGGCGCGGGTCGCGGTGTCGAAACTGAAGGATCTCGGGATCAAAGCCACGGCCGCCCGGACCAGCGACGGCTGGTCGGTCTACGTCTGGCCCAAGGACGAGGCCGCCGCCCGGGGGTTCCTCGACTCCTGACCCCTCGTGACCACCGAACGGCCGCGCAGCGCGTCAACGTCGCGGCAAGCTGTCAGGGGTACGAGAAGGGTTCTGGGGACATCGGACAAGAACAGGGTGAGCCGAACGGCAGCGCCGCTGCCACTGGCCCCACGCAGGGGTCCGACCAGGCCGGTCGAGTGAGGAGCTCGATGACCCCCGACCTCGCGCTGGCGACCGTCGCGTTGCCAGGCCGCCCGGCCGCCGTCCGGGCTCAGGTCGTGCCCGACGAGGACGCCCGGCTCCTGGAGTCGACCGTGCGCAGTCCCGACCGGTTCACGCTGATCTTCGACAAGTACTTCCCGCAGGTGCACGCGTACGTCGCCCGCCGGCTCGGTCCGGACCTGGCTGACGACCTGTCCTCGGAGACCTTCCTGATCGCGTTCCGGCAGCGGGACCGGTTCGACAGCCGCAGCGGCGTCGTCCGGGCCTGGCTGTACGGCATCGCCACCAACCTGATCCGCCGGCACCGCCGGGACGAGGTCCGGGCCTGGCGGGCGACTGCCAAGCTCCCGCCGCCCTTGCCGTCGGGCGGGCACGAGGAGCGGGTCGCTGCGCAGGTCACCGCCGAGCAGGCCGGCCGCCACCTCGCAGCCGGCCTGGCCAAGGTGTCCAGCAAGGACCGTGAGGTGCTGATGCTGGTCGCGCTCGGCGGGCTGAGCTACGACGAGGTCGCCGCGGCGCTGGGCATCGCCTACGGCACGGTCTGCTCGCGGCTGTCGCGCGCGCGACGCGTCGTACGGGAACATCTGGGCAACACCGACCCGACCAAGCTGGAGGAGGACTGAGATGGACGACCTCGACAAGATCCGCTCGGCCTTCCCGGAGCCGTCCGGTCCGACGCCTGAGGCGACGGCGAAGGCTCGGCGGGAGCTGGAGGCGCTGGTCAGGGCTGAGGCGACTCCGCCGAGCCGAGCGAGCCGCTGGTACGGCGCTGCGCGCTCTGGTCGGGTGGGGATCGTGCTGACCGCTGCTGCGGCTACGGTCGCGCTGGTTGCGCTGGCGACGCCTGTACTGCTCTCCCCCGGCTCTGGACCGGGTGCTGCACCAGCGCCTGGTACGACGTCGGTGCCGCAACTGCGGACGGCCAGTCAGGTGTTGCTGGACCTCGCGGTCAAGCAGGAGCAGAACGAGAAGGTCTCCGGGAAGTACTTCCGGGTGCGGAGCCTGCAGCTGCGCGGGACGACGACGGTCGGCAAGCCGGCGTACAAGCTCGAGCGGCGGAACATCACCGAGAGCTGGATGCCGATGAAGACCGGTGTCGAGTCCTGGTTCGGCTGGGTGGACCTGGGGGCGCGGCCGGCCACTCCGGCGGACAGTGCGCAGTGGAAGGCGCAGGGGTCGCCAAAGCGGTGGCAGCTGTCGTACGAGGTCGACCCGGTGACGATGGCGCCGGGTGAGCCAGTCGTGAACAAGATGACCTTCGACCAGGTGCCGCCCGGGTACTACCTGAGCGGGGTCAAGCCGGTCACCGCGCAGCAGATCCAGGCGCTGCCGACCGATCCGGAGAAGCTGCGTGCGGTGCTCGCCGCCGATGCTCAGCCGGGGGCCTCTGACGGCGAGATCGACTACCAGGTGTTCAGCGCGGCCGGTCGGCTGCTGTTCGAGATGCCGTCGCCGCCGAAGTTGCGCGGCGCTGCCCTGCGGGTGCTGTCGATGCTGCCGGGGACGGAGCTCGAGGTGAACGTGAAGGACCCGCTGGGGAGGACCGGTACGGCGTTCAGCTACGACTGGAACCGCCTCGGCGCCAAGCCCGGCTCCAAGGCCACGACGTTCAACGACGGCCGCACGAGGTACGTCGTGGACACCAGCACCGGCCGCCTCCTCAGCTCCGAGGCCATCGGCCCCAAGAGCGGCGCCAGCGTGGTGCTCGAATCCGGCTGGACCGACGAGAAGCCTTCGCCGCCCTCCAAAGCCATTCGCTGACTCCACTCTCCAAGTAGTTCCCACCGATCCGGTCGGAACTTCGCTTCACCATGCCCTCGAACCGCCCATCTGAGAGGTGAATCTTGTCCCGCTTCCGCCCCCGGCTGCTGGCTCCGGCGCTTGCCGTCGTACTCGTCGCCGGCGCCGCCTGGGTCGTCCCCGCTGCCGGCGACCAACCCGCCACCACCCCACAGCCCACGGGCCTGAAGCCCGTCACCGTCACGCTCGTCACCGGCGACCAGGTGATCGCGCGCCGCACCCAGGACGGCACGATCGGCGCCGAGGTCCGCCCCGGACCCGGCCGCGCCGGCATGCTGTTCCACAAGTTTGCCCTCGGCAACCAGCAGAGTGTCGTCCCGGTGGACGCCGTCCCGTTGATCGCGGCCGGCATCGTCGACCCGCGCCTGTTCGACGTCGCGCTGCTCACCGACCTCGGCCTCGACGACGCCGCGAGCCCCACTCTCCCCCTCCTCGTCCAGTACGCCGGCCAACCACAAGCCGTCCGCCGGCAACTTCCGGCCGGCACCACTGTCGACCAGGAGCTCCCCATCGTCGACGCCGTCGCGATCCGCCAGGAACGCACCCAGGCGAACGCCCTCTGGCGCAGCTGGACCAGCACCACCCAGGCCAAGCGCCGTACGGCGCTCTCCCCCACGGTCAAGAAGGTCTGGCTCGACGGCGGCACCAAGCCGAACCTCGACCGCAGCGTCCCGCAGATCGGCGCACCCGCCCTGTGGAAGCACGGCATCACCGGCAAGGGCGTCAAGGTCGCCGTGCTCGACACCGGCTACGACGCAACGCACCCGGACCTCAAGGGCCGAGTCGTTGCCACGGACAACTTCACCACCGACACCGACGTCGTCGACCGGGTCGGCCACGGCACCCACGTCGCGTCGACCGTCGCCGGCACCAGTGCCGCCTCAGCAGGCAAGTACCGCGGCGTCGCGCCCGACGCGGACCTGATGATCGGCAAGATCTGCAGCTCCCGCAACTGCGAGGACTCCGACATCATCGAGGGCATGCAGTGGGCCGCCACGCACGGCGCCCGCGTCGTCAACCTCAGCGTCGGCGGCGGCCCGACTGACGGCCAGGACCTCGTCGCGCAGGCCGTGAACGAGCTGACCGCGAGCACCGGCACGCTGTTCGTCGCGTCGGCCGGCAACTTCGGCGCCGAAGGCACTGTCGGCAGCCCGGCCGCCGCGGACTCCGCGCTGGCCGTTGCCTCGGTCACCAAGTCCGACACGCTCAGCGTCTTCTCCAGCCGCGGTCCCCGCGTAGGCGACCTCGCGGTCAAGCCCGACATCGCGGCACCCGGCGACCGCATCGTCGCGGCCCGCGCGGCCAACACTCCGCTCGAGTCGTTCGCCGTCAACTCGTCGTACGCCGAATTGTCCGGTACGTCGATGGCCGCGCCGCACGCCACCGGCGCCGCCGCGCTGCTCGCGCAACTCCACCCGAACTGGAAAGCCCCCGAGCTCAAATCGGCCCTGATGAACTCGGCCCTCGATCTCAAGGGCCTCGGTGTGTTCGCCCACGGCGCCGGCCGGATCGACCTCGAACGCGCGATGACGCAGACCGTCACCGCCAGCCCGAGCACCCTCAACTTCGGCCTCCAGACCTACCCGCACACCGACCACAAGCCGGTCACGCGACAGATCACCTACCGCAACGACAGCGCAAAGCCGATCTGGCTCTCGCTGCACCTGCAGGCCTCCACCCGCGTCTTCCGGCTCGGCAAGTCGCTGGTCAAGGTCCCGGCCAACGGCACCGCGACCGTCGACGTCGTCGCGAACACCAACACCGGCGTACCGGACGGCCCGTACGGCGGCTGGCTGATTGCCCGCGGCAACGGAATGGAGATCCGCAGCACGCTCGGTGTCGGCAAGCAGGTGCCGAGGTTCGCACAGCAGATCGTCATGCTCGACCGCGACGGCGAGCCCGCGGTCAACGACGAGCAGCACGTCTCCGGCGCGTACGTCATCGACGTCGAGCGCAAGATCGCGTACCTGGCCAACCCCGGCGACACGCTCGACCTGCCCCGCGGCCGCTACCTGGTCGACGCGTTCACCACCGTCTTCAACCCCAACGGCCTCGGCTTCCAGGACGCGACGTACTTCGGTGAGCCCGACCTCGTTGTCGACAAGCCCGGCACGATCACGCTCGACGGCCGCCTGGCCCGCAAGATCGCGCTGAGGGCTCCGGTCACCGGCGCGCACCCGGCCGCCGGCGGCGTCGGCTTCGTCCGCCCGCTCGGTGACGGCACGTACGTCGGCGGCGTCGGCGTCGCGACCTCGTTCGAACCGGACTTCTTCCCGAGCCTGTACGTCGTACCGAACAGGACCGGGTCGACGAAGACCTACACCGGATTCGCCCACATGGCCTGGGCCGGGATGCCGGACGGCCAGAGCCTCGACCGGGACTTCTTCCTGGACAGCCCGTACGTCTACCACGACGTCACGACCTGGCCCGGTCGCGTCCCGGCGAACCCGTCGCTGATCACCGACCGGCGCGACTACGCGCACCTCGACGCGTCGTACGCGAGCGCCGATCCGGGCGTGAAGGCGAACAACTACAGCTACCCGACGCTGCCGACCCCGGAGGCGAGCGGGCGCTGGACTCCGCTGTTCGTCTTCACTCCGTCGATCGTCATGAACCTGCCGTTCCACCGCGACGAGTACTACTCGGCCAAGGGCGTCGCCTGGGCGTTCGAGAACGAGCTGTACCGGCGGCTACCGAACGACGACGTCGAGTACACCGCGCTGGTCGACTCGCAGCACGTCGTCTACCCGGCCGGGAAGACGACGACGATCGACTGGCAGCGAGGCGTGTTCGGGCCGAGCCTGACCGATGCGCGCGGCGGTCTGCCGGGGCGCGAGAAGCAGCCCTGGACGTTCCGCGACGGTGACAGCCTGAACGTCGTCGCGCTGATGTACGGCGCGGGCGGTGCCGGGACCTTCGGCGACGCGCTGACCGACTTCGAGCGGACGACACTGACCCGGAACGGTGTCGAGGTCGGGTCGTCGGACGCGTTCAAGCAGCAGACGTTCGCGCTGCCGGCCGAGGCTGCGACGTACGTGCTGAAGAAGGAGGTCACGCGCTCGGAGGAACGGTTCAAGCTGTCGACGCTGAGCTCGGTCGCGTGGACGTTCCGGTCCGCGCGGACGCCGGACGGGGTCTCGACGGCGCTGCCGTTGATGACCGTGCGGTGGTCGCCGGTGCTGGACGAGCGCAATGCGGCGCCGGGTGGGCGGTTCGAGGTACCGCTGACAGTCGAGCACCAGTACGGCGCTGTCGCGCGGCCGGTGGTGTCGGTCGCGGTCCAGGCGTCGTACGACGACGGGAAGACCTGGGTGGATGCGGCGGTACGCCGTACCGGCAAGGGCTGGACGGCGACGCTCGACCAGCCGCCGAACGGTTTCACCAGCCTGCGGACCGTCGCAGTAGATGCCGCTGGCAACAAGGTGGACCAGAGCGTGGTGCGGGCGTACGCGCTGCGCTGACTCCAGCCCTGGACGGATCACCCGGTCGCGGGTACAACGGACAGCACAAGGGGAGGGGGCGCAGATGATGCGCTGGGGACTTGTTGCTGTGGGGTGCCTGATCGCGACCGGGCTGCATCCGGCCGCAGCGGCGGCGGTGGAGCCGGGCGCGGCCTGGACCTGGGGTGGGAACGGCACCGGCCAGCTGGGCAACGGTACGACGGTTGGCCGCAGCAACGCGGCGCCGGTCACCGCGCTGACCAACGTCACCGAGGTGGAGGCAGGGCGTGAGCACTCGATCGCCCTGCGCTCCGACGGCACGGTGTGGACGTGGGGCTTCAACGAGATGGGCCAACTGGGCGACGGGACGGTCGTGAACCGCACGTCGCCCGTGCAGGTCGGTGGGCTGAGCGGAGTCGTCGACATCGCCGGCGGGCACTACCACAGCCTTGCCCTGCTGGCGGACGGAACGGTCCGGGGCTGGGGCTACAACTCGTTCGGGCAACTCGGCAACGGCGCCACGACCAGTGCCCAACGGACGCCGGTCGTGGTGAGCCCGTTGTCCGGCGTGGTGGCGATCGCGGGCGGCCGCGACATGAGCTACGCACTTCGTTCCGACGGCACCGTGTGGGGCTGGGGCCTGAACACGACCGGCCAGGTCGGCGACGGAACCACGACGATGCGGACCCGGCCGGTCCAGGTCGGCAGCCTGACCGGCATCACCGCCATCTCGGGCGGCCGGGACCACGGACTCGCGGTCCGGTCCGACGGGACGGTCTGGGCCTGGGGCGACAACACCCAGGGCCAGGTCGGCGACGGCAGCCTGACCAACAGGCTCGCTCCGGTCCAGGTGACCGGCCTGACCGGCGCGGTGGAAGTTGCCGCCGGCGCGTATCACTCGATCGCCCGGCTGGCGACCGGGACCCTGCGCGCCTGGGGCCAGAACTCCAACGGCCAACTCGGCGACGGTACGACGACGCGCCGGACCACGTCGGTCGCGGTGCCCGGCGTGACCGGGGCGACCGCGATCGCCGCGGGCCGGCAGCACAGCGTCGCGGTGGTCACGAACGGCGCCCTGCGCGCCTGGGGATCGAACGCCGTCGGCCAGCTGGGCGACGGTACGACGACCGACCGGACCAGCGCCGTGACCGTGCCGGGGATCACCGGCGCCGCCGAGGTCTCGGCCGGCCGTGACCACACGATCGCCCTGGTCCCGGCAGTGGTGACCGAACCGGACACCACTCCGCCGAGCGCACCCGGCGTACCGACTGGGCAGAGCAACTCCAGCTCGACGATCACGCTGAACTGGGCGGCCGCGACGGACAACGTCAGTACGTCGTTGCGCTACCAGGTCTTCGAGGACGCGGGGACCACGCCGATCGCCGAGCTGACCAGTTCCGGCACGACGGTGAGCTACACCCGCTCCGGGCTCGCGGCCGGGTCGACGCACACGTACTCGGTACGGGCGATCGATGCCTCAGGCAACATCGGGCCGACGGCCGGCCCGTCGGCGCCGATCACCGTGCAGCAGGTGTCGTCGGCGATCTTCGAGTCCGACTTCTCAGCCGGCTTCACCGGCTGGACGACGAACACCGGACTCACCGCGGACGCGACCCAGGGTTCCCCGTCGGCGCCGAGCGCCCGCGGCAACCCCGTCGGGGCCCGCGCCTTCGCCAGTCGCACCTTCGGCGCCACCTACCCGAGCCTGTGCCACAGTCAGCAGATCCGGGTCGCCTCGCTGGGCGGCAGCATCGACCTCTTCAGGTTGCGCACGGCAACGGATTCGGGCGTGGTGCGGGTGTACGTCGACGCGAACCGGGTGCTGTGGATCCGATCGGACGTGGCCGGCACCCAGCGGTCGTCGGGCGTCGCCGTCACGCTGAGCACCTGGCACACCGTCGAGCTGTGCGGCACGGTCGGGACCGCCGGGTCGTGGACCCTGTACGTCGACGGCACCCAACGCGGCACCCCGTGGCAGAGCAACACCGGGACGGCGCCCGTCGGCCGGGTCCAGATCGGTGATACCGGAGCCAAGACCTGGACGATCAACTTCGACACGGTGCGGACCGACCAGACACCCAACTGACGCCGGGAATCGGCGAACGCGCGGAATCGGGAGGCGAAGCGGCGCGTCCTTCGGGAGAATGCGGTGCATGCTGCTGATCCCCGGGGACCCGCTGAATCCGCGGCGCGACGATCCACACTTCGCCGCGCAGGGAGCAGCTGCCCGCGCCCTGGGGGTGACGGTAGCCCGGATCGACCACGACGCGCTGGCTCGCTCCGCGACGCCCGCGGACTCCGCGGCGGCGGTGGCCGCCGTGCCCGCGGCGGCGGCCGGGGTGCCTGCGGCCGACGACGCCGTTTATCGCGGCTGGATGCTCTCCGCCGCGCAGTACGCAGGTCTTGCTGAGGGGCTCGAGGCTCGTGGCGTGCAGCTGCGGACCTCCCCCGACGAGTACCGCACCGCCCACGAACTCCCCGGCTGGTTCGAAGGCCTCCGGACCGTCACGCCCGAATCCGTCTGGACCGAAGGCAGCGACCTCACCGAACTCCTGAAGGCCACCCGCGCGCTCGGCGGCGGCGCCGGCGTGCTGCGCGACTACGTGAAGTCCATGAAGCACTACTGGACCGAGGCCTGCTACCTGCCCGACCTCACCGACGAGGCCGCGGTCGAGCGGATCGGTGCGCGCTTCCTGGAACTGCGCGACGACGCGTTCACCGGCGGGTTCGTCGTACGGCGGTTCGAGCAGTTCACCGGCTCCGAGGCCCGCACCTGGTGGGTCGGCGGCCGCTGCGTCCTGACGACGGCGCACCCGGACACCCCCGACGACCTCCCGACCGGGCTCGACCTGATCGAGGTCGAGCCGCTGGTCGCCGAGCTGGCGCTCCCGTTCGTCACCGTCGACCTCACGCGGAACACCGCCGGGGCGTGGCGGGTCGTCGAGCTGGGCGACGGCCAGGTCAGCGACTGGCCCGCCGGTCAGGACCCCGCCGACCTCATCGCCGCGCTGTTCTCGCTCTGACGACGATCAACCGCGACTCGGCCGTGAGCGGCTCGTCGTGCCAGCCACCGCGCAGCTCGATCTCCTCGAAGCCGCTCCCTGAGAGAGCTGCGGCCAACTCCTCGGCGGTCCGGAAGTACAGCACGGTCGTGTAGACCTCCTGACGCCCGTCCTCGAACACGTTGTACGCGTCGAACGTCACCCGGCCCTGGTCGACCGAGGTGACCTCCATCCACTCCCGCAGCACCCCGAACGGCGTCTCCCGCTCGGACTCCTCCGGAGTCCACTGCTCCCACGCCCGTACGGCGGGGTTACGGCTCTCGAAGCTGATCACCCCGCCCGGACGCAGCGCCGCGGCCAGGTGCTTCAGTGCCGCCGGCAGGTCCTCGACGTGCATGATCGAGTTCCCACTGCTGATCACCAGGTCCGCTTGAACGTCAACACCCAGCGCGCCCGCGTCACCGTCGATCCAGGTCACCGCCTCCGCGCCCGGCTGCCGCCGGGCGAACCCGAGCATCGTCGGGCTCGGATCGACACCGATCACCCGGCGTCCCGGAGCGACCAGAGCCCGCGTCAGCAGGCCGGTCCCGCACCCGAGATCGACGATCGTCGTCGCCCCGCCCCGGTCGGCCGTCTCCGCGACCCGGTCAGCGAGCGCCCGGTAGTACGCATGGTCGTCCCCGGGCTCGTTGTCCCCGTCGTACAGCTCCACCAGTTGTTCGTCACCGTACGGATCGGTCGTCATCCGCCGAACGGTAGGGACCCCGGATGCCACCTGCAACGGGTTTTCACGCCGTACGGGACAATGGTCGGTGATGACGCTGACCGAGAAGCTGCCGGACTCCACCGAACCCGACGCCCTGTACGACGCCTTCGCCACCTGGGTGGGCACGCAGGGCATCTCGCTGTACCCGGCGCAGGAGGAAGCCCTGATCGAGGTGATGACCGGGTCGAACGTGATCCTGTCCACCCCGACCGGCTCCGGCAAGAGCCTGGTCGCCACCGGCTCGCACTTCGCCGCCCTGGCGAACGGCAAGCGCACGTTCTACACCGCGCCGATCAAGGCCCTGGTCTCGGAGAAGTTCTTCGCGCTGTGCGACGTGTTCGGCGCCGACAAGGTCGGCATGCTGACCGGCGACGCCTCGGTCAACGCCGGTGCCCCGATCATCTGCTGCACGGCCGAGGTGCTCGCGAACGTCGCGCTGCGCGAAGGCGCGGCGGCCGACGTCGGCCAGGTGGTGATGGACGAGTTCCACTTCTACGCCGAGCCCGACCGCGGCTGGGCCTGGCAGGTGCCGCTGCTCGAGCTGCCGAACGCCCAGTTCATCCTGATGTCGGCGACGCTCGGCGACGTCGAGCGGTTCAAGCTCGACCTCAGCCGCCGTACCGGCCGTCCGACCGCGATCGTCTCGTCGGCCGAGCGCCCGGTGCCGCTGATCTACAAGTACGTCACCACTCCCCTGCACGAGACGCTCCAGGAGCTGCTGGTCACGAACCAGTCGCCCGTGTACGTCGTGCACTTCACCCAGGCCTCGGCGCTGGAACGCGCGCAGGCGCTGACCAGCATCAACGTCTGCACGAAGGAGGAGAAGGACAAGATCAAGGAGCTGATCGGGCACTTCCGGTTCAGCTCCGGGTTCGGCCGGACGCTGCAGCGGCTGGTCATGCACGGCATCGGCGTGCACCACGCGGGCATGCTGCCGAAGTACCGGCGGCTCGTCGAGCAGCTGGCCCAGGCCGGGCTGCTCAAGGTGATCTGCGGGACCGACACCCTCGGCGTCGGCATCAACGTCCCGATCCGCACCGTCGTACTGACTGCTCTCAGCAAGTACGACGGCCGCCGGCAGCGCATCCTCAAGGCGCGTGAGTTCCACCAGATCGCCGGCCGCGCGGGCCGCGCCGGGTACGACACCTCCGGCACGGTCGTCGTCGAGGCGCCCGACCACGTGATCGAGAACGTCAAGGCGATGGCCAAGGCCGGCGACGACCCGAAGAAGCAGCGCCGCGTGCAGCGCAAGAAGCCGCCGGAGGGGTTCGTCACCTGGGGCGAGGACACCTTCGACCGGCTGGTCGCGGCCGAGCCGGAGCCGCTGCTGTCGAAGATGCGGGTCAGCCACGCGATGCTGCTGAACGTGATCGCCCGCGACGGCGACGCGTTCGCGAGCATGCGGCACCTGCTGCAGGACAACCACGAGGACGCCAAGTCCCAGGTCCGGCTGATCCGGCGCGCGATCCAGATCTACCGCACCCTGCTGACCGCGGGCGTCGTCGAGCGGCTGGACGAGCCCGACGAGTTCGGCCGGACGCTGCGGCTGACGGTCGACCTGCAGAAGGACTTCTCGCTGAACCAGCCGCTCTCGACGTTCGCGCTGGCGGCGCTGGACCTGCTCGATCCCGAGGATCCGCTGTACGCACTCGACGTCGTGTCGGTGGTCGAGGCGACGCTGGAGGACCCCCGCGCGGTCCTGATGGCCCAGCTGCACCACGCCAAGGGCGAGGCCGTCCAGTCGATGAAGGCCGACGGCATCGAGTACGAGGAGCGCATGGAGCTGCTCGACGAGCTCAGCTGGCCGAAGCCGCTCGAAGAGTTGCTGCAGGCAACGTTGGAGATCTACCGGCAGACCCACCCGTGGATCGCCGAGGCCGGGCTGTCACCGAAGTCGGTGGTCCGGGACATGTTCGAGCGGGCGATGACGTTCGGCGAGTTCGTCCAGTACTACGGGCTCGCGCGCTCCGAGGGCATCATGCTGCGCTACCTCAGCGACGCGTACAAGGCACTGCGCCAGACCGTGCCGCCGGACAAGGTGAACGAGGACCTCACCGACCTGATCGAGTGGCTCGGTGAGGTCGTCCGGCAGACCGACTCCAGCCTGCTCGACGAGTGGGAGGAGCTGACGAACCCGACGACGTCGGAGGTCGTGGCCGCGCCGGTCCCGCTCGGCCCGCGCCGGATCACCTTGAACACCAGGGCTTTCCGCGTCCTGGTCCGCAACGCGATGTTCCGCCGCGTCGAGCTGGTCGCCCTGCACCGCTGGGCCGAGCTGGGCCAACTCGACAACGAGTCCGGCTGGGACGCCGGACGCTGGGCCGACGCCGGTACGACGTACTACGCCGAGCACTCGTCACTGGGCACCGGCCCGGCCGCGCGTGGTCCGGCCCTGTTCATGGTCGAGGAGCACCCCGGCTACTGGGAGGTCCAGCAGATCATCGACGACCCCGAGGGCAACCACGACTGGCGCATCACCGCCACGGTCGACCTCGGAGCGTCCGACGAAGCCGGGGAGCTGGTCCTCGAGATGGTGTCGTTCAAGCCCCTCTGACCCCCGCCTCCCCCACCTCCCTGCCCCCGGCACCCCAGGCCCCCTGAGCACCGCCAGCCGCCACTCGGCCACTTTGAGCACCGGCCAGCCGTTTTCAGGACCGATAGCTGACCGGGCCGTGCACAAAGTCGCGCCGATTCACCAGCGAGCGACCGGCGGGGGACCACTGGCGGGCGAACTGCTAGGCGTCAGGCCACTCCACGTCGACCTCGGTCTCGGCCTCGTAGTCGACACCGTCGACGTCGAAGCCGTACAGGCGTCGTACCTCGGCGAAGAACCAGGCGGCATCGGCGACGGTCGCGATGTTGTCCTGGGTGACGGCGTCCCACTGCTTCTTCACCGCGGCCTGGACGGCCGGGTCGAGCTCCCAGCGGTCGAGGCGCAGCCGGCCGTCCTCGTCGAGGTCAGGGGTCTGCTCGCCGGTCAGCTGGTCCCACAGCGCGATCGACTGCTGCATCGGGGTCTGCATCTTGTCGCCGAGCACCTTGTGCAACAGGCTCACGTACAGGCCGATGCCGGGGATCGCCGAGCTGGCTTGCGTGACCGCGGCGCCGTTGACCGAGGTGAGGGCCCGGACGCCGTCACGCTCGGACAGCTCCTTGGCCGTCTGCTCGAGGTGCGCCTTGGCCGCGCCGATCGAGCCCTGGCGGTAGATCGGGCCGGTCAGCTCGCTGCCGATGTAGGTCAGCGCGACCGTGCTGAAGCCGTCGTTCAGCAGCTTGCGCTCGGCCAGCGCGTCCACCCAACGGGTCCAGTCCTCGCCACCCATCACCTGGACGGTCTCGGCGATCTCCTCGTCGGTCGCGACGTCGAGGCTCGCCTCGGTCAGCAGCGGCTCACCGTCCTCGAAGGCGATGCTCTTGGTCGTGTACGGCGCGCCGATCGTCTTCAGCGCCGACTGGTACGTCGTACCGGTGCGCGGGTCGACGCGGCGCGGGGCGGCGACGCTGTAGATCAGGTAGTCGACCGCGCCGAACTCCTTGGCGACGAGGTCGAGCACCTCGTCCTTGGTGGTGTCGGCGAACGCGTCCGCGTTCACGAAGTGGAACGTCCGGCCGACGCTCTCGGCGTACTCGGCCGTGGCCGCGGTCCGGTACCAGCCGGCGCTCGCCGTACGGCGGGCCGGGCCCTTCTCGAAGCTCACGCCGACGCCGTCGATGCCGTACCGCGCGAGCCCGGCGATCGTCGCCGCCAGGCCGTAGCCGGAGCTGGCGCCGATCACCAGGGCGGTGGGGTTCTTGTCCGGCGTACGGGCCTCGACCTGCGCGGTCAGGTCCCGCACCAGCTGCTCACAACCCGCGGGGTGCGAGTCGAGGAACAGGAAACCACGGCCCACAGGCTTGATCACGCGCTCAGTCATGCGCACGACCCTAACCTGAGGACGCAGCTACCCGCCGGTCGCCGGTCTCCGCTCGTGGGCAGTCGCTCGCCGCTGGCGGGCAGTCGCTCGCCGCTGGCGGGCCGACCCACCGCCCGGCGAAGCCGATCCCGGGGGCGCGGGCCTCCTCCCCCTCAGTTCCAGTACAGCTCTGCGTCGTCCGGCTCCACCGTGACGTCCGCACCCAACCTCCGCAGGTTCCCTGCGAAGTCCGTGTAGCCCCGGTGCACGTGGTGTGCCGCCGAGACCAACGTCTCACCTTCAGCGGCCAGCCCCGCGATCACCAGCGCCGCACCCGCGCGAATGTCGCTCGCGACCACCGGCGCACCGGACAGCCTCGGCACGCCGCGAATGACCGCGTGGTGCCCGTCGGTCTGCACCTGCGCGCCGAGCCGCGTCAGCTCCTGCGCGAACGTGAACCGGCCCTCGAACAGGTTCTCCGTCACCATCGCGGACCCGGTGCTGACCGCGTTCATCGCGATGCAGAACGCCTGCAGATCGGTCGGGAAGCCCGGGTACGGCAGCGTGACGACGTCGACCGACTTCGGCTGGTCCGCCATCCGGACGCGGAAGCCCTGCTCGAGCACGTTGATCTCGGCGCCGGCCTTGTGCAGCTTGTCGAGCACCAGCTCGAGATGCTCGGCGTGCCCGTTCGTGATCGTCACGTCACCCTTGGTGATCGCGGCCGCGAACGCCCAGCTCCCGCTGACGATCCGGTCCGGTACGACGACGTGGTCGACCGGCTGCAGCAGCCCGTCCACCCCGGTGACCTCGATCCGCGGCGACCCGGCGCCCTCGATCTGCGCGCCCATCTCGACCAGCATCGCGGCGATGTCCTGGATCTCCGGCTCGCGCGCCGCGTTCTCGATCACCGTCGTGCCCTTGGCCAGGACGGCGGCCATCATGATCGTCTCGGTCGCGCCGACGCTCGGGAAGTCCAGCCAGACCTCCGCACCGTGCAGCCCCTGCGGCGCCTCGGCGATCACGAACCCGTGCTCGATGTGCACCTTCGCGCCCATCGACTCCAGGCCGGCCACGTGCATGTTCAGCCCGCGGGAGCCGATGTTGTCGCCGCCGGGCAGCGCGACCTCGGCCTGACCGCAGCGGCCGAGCAGCGGCCCGAGCACCGAGATCGAGGCGCGCAGCTTGCGCACCAGCTCGTAGTCGCACTGGTGCCCGATCTCGGCGGGGACCGCGATCGTCGCCGTACCGGCATCGCCGTCGACCTTCACCGAGCAGCCCAGCGTGTCCAGCAGCTGGGCCATGAAGGTGACGTCGAGAATGCCCGGCACCTGCCGCAGCGTCGTCGTCCCTTCGGCCAGCAGCGCCGCCGCCATCAACTTCAGCACGCTGTTCTTCGCGCCCTGTACCTCGACCGACCCGTCGAGCCGTGCCTCACCCGAGATCCGAAACCGTTCCACCCGCCGACTGTAGCGTCCCCGTGTTCCGGGCTTGCGTAGAGTGCCGTGACATGGCTGTGAACTTGACGCGGATCTACACCAGGACCGGGGACGCCGGCGAGACCCGTCTGGGCGACATGAGTACGACGACCAAGACCGACCCGCGGCTCGCGGCGTACGGCGAAGTGGACGAGGCGAACTCCACGATCGGGGTCGCGATCGCGGCCGGCCACCTGAACTCGGCGATCGTCGTCCTCCTGACCAGGATCCAGAACGACCTCTTCGACGTCGGCGCCGACCTGTGCAACCCGATCCAGCCGGACCCCGAGTATCCCCCGCTGCGCATCACCCAGGACTACGTCGACCGCCTCGAGTCCTGGTGCGACGACTACAACAGCCGCCTCACCAAGCTCCGCTCGTTCATCCTCCCCGGCGGCACCCCCGGCGCGGCGTACCTGAACGTTGCCCGCACCGTAGTCCGCCGAGCCGAACGAGCCGGCTGGCTCGCCGTAGAAGCCCACGGCCCATCGGTCAACCTGCTGGCGATCACGTACCTCAACCGCCTCTCCGACCTCCTCTTCATCCTCGGCCGGGTAGCCAACCTCTCCTCCGGCGGCGACGTCCTCTGGGTCCCCGGCGGAGACCGCAGCGACAAGTAGCCCCAACCCAAGCCCGGCCGCCCACCGACGGCCGGGCTACTCGGTCCAGGTGTCGATCCGCAGGGTCGCCCCCAACCGCCCCAAACTCCCCAGCAATTCCGGCCCGAATCCCGCGTGGTCCTGCCCGCCCCGCGGGCTCCAGCTGATCAGTACGTCAACCGCCCAATCCGCGGGCAGCTCCCCCACCCGCGTCTCCAACTCCGCAAGCACCCTGGTCAACTCCTCTAGCTGACCATCCAGCGGCTCGTCGTCCCCCGCCTGTACGTCGCGGATCCAGCGGTCCGCAGCGGCCTGCGTAGCCACCATCCCCACCCGCCCCGCGATCTCCTCCCCGCTCAACCCGGTCGCGAACACCCGCACCGACGTCAGTGCCGACGGCTCTTCATCCGCCATCCGACATCCACTCCTCGTCGTCGATCACGCGGGACAGCGGGGACAGGAACGGGTCGACGCGGACGCTCAGCTTCCCGCGGGCCAGCACGGTGACCTTGAAGGCGTCGTGGCCGGGGAACTCGGTGCGTTCGTCGTCGAACTCGTAGATCAGGCCGTACGAGCCGGGGAACTGGCGGACGACGGCGGTGACCAAGGAGTCGATGATGCCGAGCTCGTGGGCGCGTGGGCGGTTCGCGTAGCAGGTGAGCGTCACGTAGTACTTGCCGTTGAGGATGCGGAAGTCGGCCTTGATCGTGTGCGCGTCGAAGCCGGCGATCAGGTTCTCGATGCCGAGGGCCTTCTGGTGGCGCTCGTCGAACTCCCAGTCGTCGCCGGCCTCTTGCAGGCAGAACCACAGGTTGACCTCGTACATGGTGGTCAGTGTTCAGGAGTCCTGAACTGATGGCGACTGGGTTTGGGCGCGGTACTCCGTGGGTGTGAGCCCGACCAGCGTGCGGAAGCGGCGGGCGAAGTAGGTCGGGTCGGGCCAACCTACGGCGGCGCCTACTCGGGAGGTGGGGAGGGTGGAGTCGGTGAGGAGTAGCGCGGCTTGTTCGGCGCGGAGGCGGGCCAGGTAGGCGAGCGGGCTGAGGCCCGTGTGGTGCTTGAAGAGGCGGCTGAGGTACGCCGGGTTGAGGTTGGTGAGGGCGGCCAGGGTGTCGAGGGTCCAGGGGTGGGACAGCTCGGCCTCGAAGCGGGCGATGGTAGCGGCGACGGCGGGGTGGATCGGTGGCGTGGCCGGGTGCGTGGGGCGGCCGTCGGCGAGGGTGGCCAGGACGGTGACGAGGCGGGCCAGGGCGAGGGCGGGGCTTACCGGGGTGGCCAGGCGGGTGATCTCGGCGATGGCTGCGTCGGCGGCTTCGGGGGTGACCTGGATGGTGGCTGCGCCGTGGTGAGTGGTGATGGGCGTGGTCCACAGCAGGTCGCGGAAGAGCGGGATCTGTTGCAGGGCTGAGAGTTCGGTGCGGAGCCCCCGCGGGGAGATGCAGCAGTTCGCGACGGTCAGGTCGTGGCACTCACCAAACGCATGCCAAGGGCCGGGGCGCAGGATCAGCACCTGGCCGTGCTGTACGGCGTACTGACCCTGGCTCGTCTCATGGAAGCCGCGACCGCGCCCGATGACGGCGATCTCCAGGAAGTCGTGCGCGTGCGGCGCGACCCCCGACGTCAGCACGTGGACCCCGCCCCAGACCGGGCCGCCCTGGAAGAGCGTCGCCTCGTGCAGGGTTTCGGGCATGTCAGAATCGTACGACGCCTGGCGCGGATCGCCCTGGCCCCAAAGCATCGAAAAGCAGCACCCTGGATGAATGACAGACATTGTTGCGGACTACCGCGCGAACGGATTTGTCCGAGTCCCGCAGGTGCTCACCAGCGACGAGGTCGAGCGCTACCGGACCAGAGCCGCCACCTACCTCGAGGAGCACCGCGCAGACCGTCTCCAGCAGGACGCGATCTTCAGCCAGCTCGTCAACGTCTGGCAGCACGACGACGTACTGAAGGAACTCACCCTCCACCCGAAGATCGCCGCCACCGCCGAACAGCTCGCCGGGTTCCCGCTGCGGATCTGGCACGACCAGATGCTCGTCAAAGAGCCGAACAGCAACGCCGCGACGCACTTCCACCAGGACCGCCCGTACTGGCCGCACACCAACGACCGCCTCCCCCTGTCGGCGTGGATCGCCCTCGTCGACGTACCGCCCGAGCGTGGCTGCATGACGTTCCTCCCCGGCACCCAGACCATCACCGACCTGCACCCGCAGGATCTGAGTGACGAGGAGGATCTGTTCACGAGAGCACCCGAACTGCGCTACGGGCCCCGGGTGACACTTCCGCTGAGAGCCGGCGACTGCACGTTCCACAGCGGCTTCACCGGCCACATGGCCCTGCCGAACACCACCGACCAGGCCCGCTTCGCCCACGTCAACATCTACATGGACGCCGACACCGTCTACACCGGCGCTCCCCACCCCGTCACCGACCCGCTTCGCCTCGAGCCCGGCGCCAAGCTCGACGGGGACTCCTTCCCGGTCGTCACTCCGGGCTGATCACCGTGCCTTGGTGGTAGAGCACCTTCCACCCGTCCGCCTCCGACCCCTGCCAGAGGCTGGCCCGGGCCGTGAGGCGAGTCTTCTCGTCCAGCAGGTACGTGACCAGATACGTCCGGTCGGTGATCTCCCGTACGTCGAAGTCCGTCACGGTCCAGCCCTCGGCGTCGTCCGTGACCGGGTCCGCCGCGAAGCGTTCTGTCAACGTGGCCAGGACGAACTCGCGCGAGTAGCGCCGGCCCGAGGCGCCGATCTCCCAGTAGTCCGCCGCCATTTCCCGGTCGGCGTCGGCCGCTGAGCTGACCAGATCACGCCGGTGGAAGAGCGGCTCCCGCCGGCGCAACGCCTTGGTCGTCGTACTGTCGGTCAACCGATCGTCCAGGTGAGAGGCATCGACAGTACGCCGGCCGGCGGCAGGCCCAGGGCCGTCAGGACAGACGTCGTGACGCCATCGACCGACAACGGCTGGCTCGTGACCGCCAGGTCCTCGGTGGAGGTCGGCGGGCGGAGGCGGTCGAGGAAGTTCCGGTTGGGCACGGTCGCGAGGGCGATCTCGTCGCGGTCCAGGCCGGCCCGTTCGCAGGCGAGCTGCAGCGCATGCTCGAAACCGCCGAGCTCGTCGACCAGGCCGCGCTCGTGCGCGTCGGCGCCGGTCCAGACCCGGCCGCGGGCCAGGGCCTCCAGCGCGTCGACGGCCAGGCCGCGGTCGTCGGCGGCCTTGGCGACGAAGTCGGTGTAGATCCGGTCGAGGGTCTCCTCCAGCCGCTCCCATTGGGCCGGGGAGAACTCCTCCTGCGCGGAGTACATCCGGGCGTTCTCGCCCTCCGACACAGCCTGCTGGGTGATTCCGATCCGCCCGAGCGCGTCCCGTACGACGCCCTTCCCGGACAGCACGCCGATCGACCCCGTGATCGTGCCCGGCTGCGCGACGATCACCTCGGCCGGCATCGCGACGAAGTACCCGCCGGACGCGGCCACACTGCCCATCGACGCGATCACCGGCTTCCCGGTCGCGCGCAGCCGCAACACCTCGAAGCGGATCGCATCGGACGCGACGTACGAACCACCCGGGCTGTCGATCCGCAGTACGACGGCCTTGACCTTCTCGTCGTCGGCCGCCGCCCGCAGCGCGGCCGTGACGGTGTCCGAACCGGTGCGCGGACCGCCGAGCGGGCCGCCACCGGAGTTCCGGCCGACGGTGATGCCGCCGGTGACGCGGATGACCGCGACAACTGGCTTCGGCGGCCACGGGAGGTTGTCGAGCGCGTCGTGCAGCGTCCGCGGCCCGCGCCGCTGGTACCGCTCGACCAACAGCGGGGTCGTCTCGCCGAGCCGCTTCTCCAACTCGTCGTACACGGCAGAGCGATACCCGAGCCGATCCACCAGCCCGGCCTCGCGCCCGGCGTCGGCGCTCAACGGCGCCCGGTCCACCAGCTCGCGGACCTTCTCGACGGTCAGCTCGCGACCCTCGGCGATCCCGGCGACGATCTGCTCGTACGACGACTCCGCCAGCCGCGAGGCCATCTCCTTCGCGGGGCCGGTCATCTCCTTCTCGGTGAACGTGTCGACCGCCGTCTTGTACTCCCGGCGCTTGCCGAACTGCGGGATCACCCCCGCCTTGTCCAGCGCACCCCGAACGAACGTCGCCTGCACCGACACCCCGGTGATCCCGAGCTCCCCCGACGGCTGCACCCAGACCTCGTCGAACGCCGTCGCCAGGTAGTACGGCACGGTCCCGCCGCCCACCTCACCGAACGACTCGGTCCACGCCACCGCCCGCTTCCCCGAAGCCCGGAACCCGGCCACCGCGGCCCGCAGATCCTGCACCTGAGCCAGCGACAACGCAGGCCCACCCAGATGCGCGACCAGCCCGACAACCTGCTCGTCCCGAGCCGCCTTCCGCAACCCGGCCACCAACTCACGCAACGTCGGCAGATGCCGAGCCCTGAAAGCAGCCAACGGCGAAGCAGGCGCCGTCTCCAGCACACCCCGAGTCAGATCCAGCTCCAGCAAGATGCCCGTCATACACCGACCCTAGACCGCCGGTTCAACCGACGGCCGCTACTCGGCGACCCAGTACTGCCACCCAACGGGAGCCACCGGCCACTGCGCATCCGGCTGCCAGCCCGGCTCCGGCTCCCATCCCTCCGGAGGCCGAGGCCAGCCAGGAGCCGGCACGAACCGGATCCGGGTCGGCTTCGGCGGAACCGGTGCATGCCCCAGCGGACCTGGCATCTGTCCAGCCGGGAAGGGTGCCGCCGGCGGTTGCACCACCTCCGGCCCAGGCGCCGTCGGTGGCATCGGCTTCCCGTCGGCGACGACCACCTGCCCGGTGTCTCCCGGCCAGTCAGCCGGGAGTTCGTGAGCCTTGGCGCAGTGCAGCGTGATCTCGGCCTTCAGCCGGTTGCCCTTGAGCTTCGCCTTGGCGCCCGCGGCAAGTCCCAGCTGCTGAAGATGGCGGACCGCCGGCAGCAGGTCACCACTCATCTTCGGGGTCAGCTGCCCGACCCGGAGACCGTCCAGCCGGACCTCGACCAGCTCCTTCACCGTCCGCCCACCGGTGTCAGCGATCTCGTGCAGGGTCGCGTAGGCGAACCCCTCTCCCTCCGGACGCAGCAGCGGCTCGATGGCCGGCATGCACTGGTCCTCGCCGCTGATCTGCACGGCTCCACCGTCCGGCAGCATCAGGTGCGGTACGGCGGGCGGCTCGTTGACCGGCGTGCACAGGTGCGGCTCCGCCAGCGCGATGGTGACGCTCGCGGTGAAGCGCTCCTTCTCCACCAGCCGACCGGCGCGGTTCGTGTCGTAGTCGGTCACCATGCCGCCCCACACCCGGCAGGCGACCTGCGCCACCCGGGCCCGTCCGCGGAGCTCGGCGAGCATCGCGCCGTACGCGCCGGCGATCTCGCGGGGCAGGTATCCGACGGTCTCACCGTCGATCCGTACGGCGACCGCCGCCGGGTCGTGCTTGTTGTCCGGCTCCGGCACCAGCGTCGCCACCGTCTGCACCTCACGGTGCTTGGCGGTCGCCCGCCCGAACAGCCGTTGCAGCGGCTGGGAGTGGAAGCTCTCCCCCGCCACTTCCTGGTTGCACCAGTCCCGGCTGCCCCAGAGTTCGAACGAGACCAGATCGGTCTCAGGTCCTGCCGATGAATGCTTTCCCAGTCGGTACTTCATCAAGTGCCCCCCTCAGGTCACGGCAGGTGAGCCTAGTGACTGAGGGTTGCGCTGACTAGTGGTACGTCTGGCTGCTGGGGGGTGCTGATTCCATCCAGGCCAGTACGCCGGTGAGGGCTTCCTCGGTCATGGCGAAGTGGACCGTGCGGTCGCGGAGCTCGGCGTCGACTATGACGTGGCCGGCGTACGTCACCAAGGGCTCGTTGCCGACCGGGCGGCGGGTGGTGACGCCCTGGAGCTGGCGGCGGTTGACGACGAGCTTGGGCCACCAGGCCAGGCTGAAGACCCGGAACCACTGGAGGTCGTCGCCGACGTAGCGGGCCAGGCCGAGGGCCCAGCCGCGGCCGTGGTCCTTCTCGGCGAGTTGGAGGCTGCAGTCGAACGTGCCGCCGTCCCTGGACAACCAGCGACGACGGCACGCGAAAGCGACTACCAGCAGTACGGCAGCAAGGAAACAGACCCCGACCACATCGAGGACTGTCCTCATATGCCGACCTCATTCCTGATGCCGGCGACTGAGCGGCACCTACTCCGAACCAGCTGGCCCAGAACCGTACTGACTGTGACGATGTTCAATTATTGCAGGTGCGGTCAGGACACCTGTTCGGCGGCCCGCACTCTGGCCTCGGCCAGGCGGACCAGCTCCTGCTCGTCGGCACTGTCGGTGCCGGCGGACTGAGCCTGCTCGAGGGCGCGCTTGGCTTCCTCGAGATCGATGTCGTGACCCATCTCGGCGTTCTCGGCCAGGATCGAAACCCGATCGTTGGCCACCGAGATGAACCCGTCCGGTGCGGCGGCGACGAAGTACTCGTCGTCGAGCGTCCGCACCTGGACGGTACCGCCCTGCAGCAGTCCCAGCAGCGGGGCGTGGCCCGGGAGGATGCCGACGTCGCCGTCGGTGGTGCGGGCGATGACGATCTTCGCCTGCCCCTCCCAGACCACCCGCTCGGCCGCGACCAGCGCGACCTCGAGGTGCTTGCCGGTGTCCTCGGCCATCAGACGGTCAGAGCTCCTTCTGGAGCTCGGCCCAACGCCGCTCGACGTCGTCCAGCGAACCGGTGTTGAAGAAGGCCTGCTCGGCGATGTGGTCGGTCTCGCCCTCGGTGATCTTCTTGAACGACTCGATGGTGTCCTTCAGCGGCACCGTCGAACCCGGCGTGTTGGTGAACTTCTCCGCCATGTAGGTGTTCTGCGAGAGGAACTGCTCGATCCGGCGCGCGCGGGCGACGGTGATGCGGTCCTCCTCGGAGAGCTCGTCGACACCGAGGATGGCGATGATGTCCTGCAGTTCCTTGTTCTTCTGCAGGATCTGCTTCACCCGGACGGCCACGTCGTAGTGCTCCTGGCCGATGTACTGCGGGTCGAGGATCCGCGACGTGGAGGTCAGCGGGTCGACGGCCGGGTACAGACCACGCGACGCGATGTCACGCGACAGCTCGGTGGTCGCGTCCAGGTGCGCGAACGTGGTGGCCGGCGCCGGGTCGGTGTAGTCGTCGGCGGGCACGTAGATCGCCTGCATCGAGGTGATCGAGTGTCCACGCGTCGACGTGATCCGCTCCTGCAGCACGCCCATCTCGTCGGCGAGGTTCGGCTGGTAACCCACGGCCGAAGGCATCCGGCCGAGCAGCGTGGAGACCTCGGAACCGGCCTGGGTGAACCGGAAGATGTTGTCGATGAAGAGCAGCACGTCCTGCTCCTTCACGTCGCGGAAGTACTCCGCCATCGTGAGGGCCGACAGCGCGACGCGAAGTCGTGTGCCCGGCGGCTCGTCCATCTGACCGAAGACCAGCGCGGTGTCCTTGAAGACGCCGGCCTCTTCCATCTCACCGATCAGGTCGTTGCCCTCACGGGTGCGCTCACCGACACCGGCGAACACCGAGGTGCCACCGAAGTTGTGCGCGATCCGGTAGATCATCTCCTGGATCATGACGGTCTTGCCGACGCCCGCACCGCCGAACAGGCCGATCTTGCCGCCCTGCACGTACGGCGTGAGCAGGTCGAGCACCTTGATGCCGGTCTCCAGCATCTCGGTCTTGGACTCGAGCTGGTCGAAGGCCGGAGCCTTGCGGTGGATCGGCCAGCGCTCGGCGATCTCGAACTCGGACTCGTCCTGGTTCAGGCACTTGCCCGTGACCGACCAGACGCGGCCCTTGGTGACGTCGCCGACCGGCACGGAGATCGCCGCACCGGTGTTACGCACCTCGGCACCGCGGACCAGGCCGTCGGTGGGCTTCATCGAGATCGCCCGCACGATGTTGTCGCCGACGTGCAGCGCGACCTCGAGGGTGATCGTCGAAGTGACGTCGCCCAGGGTGATGTCCACCTCGAGCGCGTTGTACATGTCCGGCATCGTGTCCGCGGCGAACTCGACGTCGACGACCGGGCCGATCACCCGGGCGACGCGACCGACGCCGCGGGCGCCCGCCTCGTTGTTGTTCTCGGTAACCGTGGCAGTCATCTCTCTCACTCGCTCCCGGCTGATGCATCGGCCAGCGCGCCAGCGCCACCGACGATCTCGCTGATTTCTTGGGTAATTTGTGCCTGACGCGCCTGGTTGGCCTCACGCGTCAGGCGCTCGATCAGGTCCTGCGCGTTGTCGGTCGCGGACTTCATCGCGCGCTGCCGGTTGGCCAGCTCGGAAGCGGCCGCCTGCAGCATGCAGTAGTGGATCCGGCTGGCGACGTACTTCGGCAGCAGTCCGTCGAGCACGTCCTCGGCGGACGGCTCGAACTCGTACAGCGGCAGTACGTCGTCCGCGGCCGGGGCCTCCTCGCCCTCGACGACCTCCAGCGGCAGCAGACGGATCACGTCCGGGCGCTGGGTGAGCATCGACACGAACCGGGTGAAGACGATGTGGATCTCGTCCACGCCGCCCTCCTCGGTCGGGGTCAGGAAGGCCTCGATCAGCGCGTCGGCGATCTCCCGGGCCCGGGCGAACGACGGCGCGTCGGAGTCACCGCTCCACGACTGCGCGACCTCGCGCTGCCGGAAGGTGTAGTAGGCGATCCCCTTGCGGCCGCTCAGGAACGGAACGATCTCCTTCTCGTCCTCGCGCAGCAGCTGGCTGAGCCGCTCCCCCTCGCGGATCACCGAGGTGGAGTAGGCACCGGCCTGACCGCGGTCGGCGGTGATCAGGAGAACCGCGGCCCGCTTGGGGTTCGGCTTCTCGGTGGTCAGCGGGTGGTCGACGTTCGAGAACGTCGCCACCGCCGACACGGCACGGGTGAGCTCACGCGCGTACGGACCGGCCGCCTGGGCGCGTTGCTGCGCCTTGACGATCCGGGACGCCGCGATGAGCTCCATCGCGCGGGTGAGCTTCTTGATCGTCGAGACCGAGGCCCGACGTTCACGAAGCTGCCGCAGACTGGCTGGCATGGGTTGATCAGCCCCGCTTCTGCCGGACGATCTGCTCCTGCTCGACGTCCTCTTCGTCCATGGCCTTCGTCTCCTCAGCCCCGGCGAGCAGCTCGCCGCCGGAGGTCTGGAAGGTCGGCTTGAAGGCGTCCAGCGCGGAGGTGACGGCCTCGGCCGAGTCGTCCTCGAACTTGCCGCTCTCGCGGACGGCGTCGAGCACCTTGGAGTCGCGCCGCAGGTAGTCGAGGAACTCACGCTCGAAGCGCAGCACGTCCTCGACCGGGACGTCGTCGAACTTGCCCGTCGTACCGGCCCAGATGGAGACCGTCTGCTCCTCGACCGGGTACGGCGAGTACTGCGGCTGACGCAGCAGCTCGACGAGCCGCTGACCGCGGTCCAGCTGACGGCGCGAGGTCGCGTCGAGGTCGGAGGCGAACATCGCGAAGGCCTCCATCGCGCGGAACTGCGCGAGGTCGAGCTTCAGCGAGCCGGAGACCTTCTTCATGCCCTTGACCTGCGCGGCGCCGCCGACCCGGGACACCGAGATACCGACGTCGATGGCGGGACGGATGTTGGCGTTGAACAGGTCCGACTGCAGGAAGATCTGGCCGTCGGTGATCGAGATGACGTTGGTCGGGATGAACGCCGAGACGTCGTTGGCCTTGGTCTCGATGATCGGCAGACCGGTCATCGAGCCCGCGCCGAGCGCGTCGCTGAGCTTCGCGCAACGCTCGAGCAGACGGCTGTGCAGGTAGAAGACGTCACCCGGGTAGGCCTCACGGCCCGGCGGGCGGCGCAGCAGCAGCGACATCGAGCGGTAGGCCTCGGCCTGCTTGCTCAGGTCGTCGAACACGATCAGGACGTGCTTGCCCTGGTACATCCAGTGCTGGCCGATGGCCGAGCCGGTGTACGGCGCGACGTACTTGAAGCCGGCCGGGTCGGACGCCGGGGAGGCCACGATGGTGGTGTACTCCATCGCGCCGGCCTCTTCGAGCGCGCCGCGCACCGAGGCGATCGTCGAGCCCTTCTGGCCGATCGCGACGTAGATGCAGCGAACCTGCTTCTTCGGGTCGCCGGAGTCCCAGTTGGCCTTCTGGTTGATGATCGTGTCGATCGCGATCGCGGTCTTGCCGGTCTTGCGGTCGCCGATGATCAGCTGACGCTGGCCACGGCCGATCGGGATCATGCCGTCGATCGCCTTGATACCGGTCTGCAGCGGCTCGCGGACCTCCTGACGGTCCATCACGCCGGCCGCCTGGAGCTCCAGGGCGCGGGTGCCCTCGAGGTCCTTGATCTCGCCGAGGCCGTCGATCGGACGGCCCATCGGGTCGACGACACGACCCAGGTAGCCCTCGCCGACGGCGACGGACAGGACCTGGCCGGTCCGGCGGACCTGCTGGCCCTCCTCGATGCCGTCGAACTCACCGAGAACGGCGACACCGATGTTGCGGACGTCCAGGTTCAGGGCGATGCCCCGGGTGCCGTCCTCGAATTCCAGCAGCTCGTTCGTCATCGCCGAGGGCAGGCCCTCGACGTGCGCGATGCCGTCACCGGCGTCGACAACGGTGCCGACCTCTTCGCGGGTCGCCGTCTCCGGCTCGTAGCTGGAGACGAAGCGATCCAGGGCGTCCCGGATCTCCTCCGGCCTGATCGTGAGCTCCGCCATTGTGCTTCCCTGCTTCCTTGACCTTGCTGGCCTGTTGTGGCTCTAAAGGCTTTGCCGACCCTTAGCGCCTGCTCTGTCGTTAGGGGTCAGCCCGCGATGCGCCGCTGCGCCTCGTCGAGCCGGGCCGCGATCGTTCCGTCGATCACTTCGTCACCGATGTCCACCCGGACGCCGCCGACGACGCTCGGGTCGACGATGACGTTCAGCTGGATCTGCCGTCCGTACTGCCGGCCGAGCAGCTCGGCCAGCCGGTCCTGCTCGCCCGCCGTCAGGTCGGTGGCGACGCGAACGGTGGCGATGCTGGCACTGCGCCGGGCCGCCGCGGCGACCTGGTAAGCGCGCATCGCACCGGCGAAACCACGTCCCCGGCCGTCCACCGCCCGCTCGACCAGCCGCACGGTGACCGCGTCGGCCTTGCCCTGCAGCAGTCCGCGGATCAGTTCCTGCCGGGCTTCCAGCGGGATCGTGCGGTCGCTCAGCTTGCTCGCCAGCACCCGCTCGACCGCGACCACGCGCTCCAGGCGGAACAGCTGGTCCTCGAGCTCGTCCAGCTTGCCCTGCCCGTCGGCGAAGGCGACCTCGGCGCGGACGCTCAGGTCGTCCAGCGCGTCACCGAGGTCGCGACCGCTGACCCAGCGGCCGACCGCGGCGGCGGTGAGGATCTCCAGCGCCTGGTCGGAGATCTTGCCGCCGAACAGCTGCCGGACCAGGCCGGTCCGGCTCTCGGAGCCACGGGCCGGGTCGGTCAGCGCCCGGCGCAGCGACCCGTTGGTGTCGAGCACCTTGGCGACCGCGAACAGCTCGGCACCGAGGCCCTCGGAGACGGTGACACCCGCCAGGGCCTCTTCGGCCCGGGCGAGTGACTCCTTCGAAGCGCCGCGCATCAGCCGTCCGTTCCGACAGCCTGCCGGGCCGACTCGCTCGACTCCAGCTCCTCCAGGAAGCGCTCGACCGTACGACGCTGACGCGCCTCGTCCTCGAGCGACTCCCCGACGATCCGGCCGGCCAGCGAGGTGGCCATCGAGCCGACCTCGCTGCGCAGCGAAGCGACGGCCTGCGTGCGCTCGGCGTCGATCTGGGTCCGGGCGTGGGTCACGATCCGCTCGGCCTCGACGTTCGCCTGCTCACGCATCTCCGCGATGATCTGCGCACCCTGCTCACGCGCGTCCTCGCGGATCTTGGCAGCTTCCGAGCGAGCCTCGGCCAGCTGCGCGTTGTACTTGTCGAGCGCCGCCTTCGCCTCGGCCTGGGCCTGCTTGGCCTCGTTCATCCCGCCTTCGATCGCCTGCGTCCGTTCGGCGTACGCCTTCTCGAACTTCGGGACGACGACCTTGGCGAAGGCGATGGCCAGCAGGATCAGGAAGACGAAGCCGAAGATGATCTCGGCGGTGTGCGGCATCAGCGGGCTGGGCGTTTCGCCGGCCTCGCTGAGCGGGAGCACTAACGTCATCATGTCTGAATCCTGTCAGTCGATGGAAAGGGTGATCACTGACGGAAGACGAAGGCGAGCGCGATACCGATGATCGCCAGAACCTCGGTCACGCCGAAGCCGATCCACGCGATCGACTGCAGCTTGCTCTGGGCCTCCGGCTGACGGGCCGTGCCGTTGATGACAGCGGCGAAGATCAGGCCGACGCCGACGCCCGGGCCGATCGCGGCGAGGCCGTAACCCAGGACGGCGATGTTGCCGGAAAGGGCGAGAGCGAGTTGGCTCATTTGAGGTGCTTCCTTTCGGTACGGATAGCGGGTCTATCCGGATTTTCCGTTGCTACGGGATCTGGGGGGTGCCGATCAGTGCTCGTCGGCGATCGCGCTGCCGATGTACTGCGCGGTCAGCACGACGAAGATGTAGGCCTGGATGCACTGGACGAACAGCTCGAGTCCGGCGATCGCGAAGCCCATCAGGAAGGTCAGGATGCCGACGCCACCGAGTGCGATGTTGCCGGTCTCGAACACCATGTACTCGCCGCCGAGCACGAACACCAGCAGCAGGATGTGACCGGCGAACATGTTCGCGAACAGCCGCAGGCTGAGCGAGACCGGCCGGACCAGGATGTTGGAGATGAACTCGATCGGGATCATCAGCGGCATCAGCCAGACCGGCACGCCGGCCGGCATCGTCTGGTGCTTGAAGTAGCCCCACAGGCCCTTGCGCTTGATCCCGACCGCGTTGTAGATGACCCAGCTCATGATCGCGGCCACGTACGCCCAGCCGATGTGGCTGAAGGTCGGGAACTGGATCAGCGGGATCGACGCCGCGACGTTGTTCAGCAGGATGAAGAAGAACAGGCCGCACAGGTACGGCACGAACTTCATGTGGTCCTTGCTGCCGATCGCGTCGCGGGCGATCGAGTTCCGGACGAAGTTGTAGCCCAGCTCGCCGGCGAACTGCAGCTTGCTCGGCACGACCGCGGCCTTGCGGGAGGCACCCCAGAAGAACCAGACGATCACGATCACCGACAGCGCGGCCACCAGGACGGGCTTGGTGAACCACTCCACGCCCGAGAAGATGGGCGGCAGTTCGAAACTCTCAGGACCGGGCGGGGTGAACTCGGTCGAAACGCCGGCAATCACCGGGTCTCCTCTCGCGTCGTGCTCAAGTCGTTCGCCATGTGGCAGGGGGCAGGGCGGCTCAGGGCAAGGCGGTCAACAACGTCAGACCCGGCAGAGCTCAGGAGCGCCCGTACCGGAAGTGCAGCATCAGAATCGTGAGTCCCGCTCCGAGGACGATGCCCACCGGAAGCAGGAACTGGGTGCCCAGCCAGCGGTCCAACCCGAAGCCGATGCCCCCGTACACCAGGACACCGCCGATCAGGTAGGACAGGACCCGCCAGCCGTCGCCCGAGGTGTCGGGTGTCGGCTTCGGATCGCGTTGCTGGCTCATCGGCACCCGAAAGGTACCAGTCGGCGACACGCCGGGTCACATCGGCACCAGTGGAGTGCGCCACACCCGTTGTCACGATAGGGAAACGGCTTACCCGAGCACTACCTGCGGTGCTCATGCCGTCACCTCGTGATCGAGGTCGTAGATCGGGATCCGCAGCCGGGACCAGGCCCAGATCTCGCCGGCCATCCAGCCCATCACGACCACCATCGCGCTGACACCCAGCGCGGTGAGGTTGACGTTGGCGGCCAGGCTCTCGGAGTTCAGCGCGACGGCCAGCAGGCCGCCGAAGATCGCGATCCGGCCGGTGTAGCTGGCCATCGCGATGCCGAGCTGGGCGGTCGGGCTGGAGCGCCGCGACAGGTGCAGCGCGAACAGGCCCGCGCCGGAGAAGATCATCACCATCAGCAGGCCGAGCAGTGCGCCCCACAGGCCTTCGAGGCCGGCGGCGACGGTCGCGATCGCGGCCGCGTTCACTCCGACGACGACGGCGGCGACAACCGCGCCGCGCAGCATCGCCAGCGCCGGGTGCCGAGTGGCCTGGCCGGCGGGTTCCTCGCTGCTGCTTCGATGGGGAGCCATCTGGTGGTTCCGTCCTGCTGGCGACCGGGATTCTTGCCCTCGGTCGTCGGGTGGGCGGGGTCAGGGGTGACGCTGTCTTTCGGTGGTGCTTGTGAAAACTAGCACAAAGTCTGCACCGTCAGCAAAACGAAGCCCCTGCCGCTGTACGCACACACCCTATCGGTAGGCCACACCGCCCACTGGTCTGGTCCCCGGTTGGGCCGTCCGAACCTCTGGCCGGACCGCTTCTCAGACCTTGGCGAGCTTGCGTCCGGAGCGCCGCGGCAGACCGGTCGTCAGCACGATCGCGGTGACCGTGGCGATCAGCACGATGAGGACCGTCCACCAGTCCAGCAGGAGGCCCAGAACGACCACCCCGAAGGCGATCAGGGCCGTCCAGAGGTACATCAGGAGGACGGCGCGGCGGTGCGAGTGGCCGCGCTGCATCAGGCGGTGGTGGAGATGGAGCTTGTCGGCCGCGAACGGCGAACGGCCTGCTTTCGTACGGCGTACGTAGGCCATCGTCAGGTCGAGCGCGGGGATCGCGAGCACCGCGATCGGCAGCACCAGCGGGAGCAGCGCGGGCAGCAGGCTCGAGCCGCCGACCTCGTACGGGACGGCGTTCGGGTCCATCTGGCCGGTCAGGCTGATCGTCGATGCGGCGAGCATCAGGCCGATCAGCAGCGAACCGGAGTCGCCCATGAAAACTCTGGCCGGGAAGAAGTTGTGCGGCAGGAAGCCGAGACAGGCGCCGGCCAGCGCGACCGTGATGAGCGTCGAGGTGGTGGCGCGGTCGAGGTTCTGCTCGACGTTCAGCAGGTACGAGTAGGTGAAGAACGCGATCGCGCCGATCGTCGTCACGCCGGCCGCGAGACCGTCCAGGCCGTCGACGAAGTTCACCGCGTTGCAGGAGACCAGCAGGATGCCCGCGGTGACGACCGCGAGCTGGGCCGGCGGCGGGGAGAGGATGCCGCCCGGGAGCGGCAGCCAGTACAGCTGGATGCCCTGGACGATCATCACGCCGACCGCGAGCACCATGCCGGCCAGCTTGGTGATCGGGTCGAGCTCGTACAGGTCGTCGATCACACCGACCGCGCAGATCACCACGCCGCCGATCAGGATCGCGCGGGCGTCGTGCGCGACCTGCAGGCTGTCGCCGAGGAACGGCATGCTGGAGGCGACCAGGTACCCGGCGATCAGGCCGCCGAGGATCGAGACACCGCCGAAGTACGGGATCGGAACCTTGTGCACGTCCCGCGCGCGGACCTTCGCGACCGCGCCGTACCGCAACGCGATCTTGCGGGCCAGTCCGGTCAGCAGGAAGGTCGTGGCCATCGCCACGAAGAAGACGAGCAGGTACGCGCGCACTAGTCCGCAGGCCTCACATCAGGTGCCTTCGAGTCGGCCGGCTTGCCCGGCTCTTCGTTGGACGCCGCCGGAGCCGCATCGGTTGGCTTGTCAGCCACGGCCTCCTCGGCGGGCGCGTCTTCGGCCGGCTTGTCCTCGGCGGGCTTCTCGTCGGCCGGCTTGTCCTCGGCGGGCTTCTCGTCGGCCGGCTTGTCCTGGAGGTCTTCCTGCTTCGGCTCCAGGTCCGTCGTGGCCTCCGGGACGATCTTGCGGATGTCCTCCATCGACAGCGCACCGATCCGTACGACGTGCGGCACGTCGCCGGTCAGGTCGACGATCGTCGACGGCAGACCGCCCGTCACCTCGCCGCCGTCCAGGTAGACCGCGACCGACTCGGCCAGCTGCGCCTCGGCGTCGTACACGTCCAGCGCCGCCGGCTGGCCGCTGAGGTTCGCCGAGCTGACCGCAAGCGGTCCCGTTCGGGACAGCAGCTCACGCGTGTTCTCGTGGTCGGGCACGCGCAGAGCGACCGTGCCATGGGTGTCGCCGAGGTCCCACATCAGCGAGCCCTGCGCGTGGCAGATCACGGTCAGCGGTCCGGGCCAGTACTCCTCGCACAGCTTCCGGCCGATCTCCGGTACGTCGGTCGCCAGCGCGTCCAGCGACTCGACCACCGAGATCAGCACCGGCGGCGGCATGTCGCGGCCGCGGCCCTTGGCGTCCAGCAGCCGTTGCACGGCGTCGGCCTTGAAGGCGTCCGCGGCCAGGCCGTACACGGTGTCGGTCGGCAGGACGACCAGGTCACCGGCCTCGATCGCGTCCACGGCGGCGCGGTAGGCCGGCGCCAGTTCGTCTCCGGTGAAGTCAAAGCGCTCGCTCACGCAGTGAATCGTGCCACTCCCCTGGTCATCCCCTCCAATTGGGGCAGTCGGGGCAAGACCTGACACCCGATTGTCAGAGACCGTCGCGAGCCCGAGCGTGCTTCTGACAATCGATTGTCAGCAACGCGACGTGCTCACCGGCTTTCCTGTAAAAATCCTGCATGACTGTGTCCCGCGACTTCCTCACCGGCCTGCCGAAGGCCGAACTGCACGTCCACCACGTCGGGTCCGCGTCGCCGCGGATCGTCGCCGAGCTGGCCGCCCGGCACCCCAACTCGCCGGTGCCGACCGACCCGGCCGTGCTGGCGGAGTACTTCACGTTCACCGACTTCGCGAAGTTCATCGAGGTCTACCTGACCGTCGTGGACCTGATCACGACCCCGGACGACGTCCGCCTGCTCACTTACGAGATCGCCCGCGAGATGGCGGCGCAGAACATCCGGTACTCCGAGCTCACCGTCACGCCGTACACGTCGGTGGTCCGCGGGATCGCCGCCGAGGCGTTCTGCGAGGCGATCGAGGACGCCCGGACGGCGGCCGAGAAGGAGCTCGGCGTCACGCTGCGCTGGATCTTCGACATCCCCGGCGAGGCCGGGCTGCCGGCCGCCGAGGAGACGCTGCGGATCGCCACCAAGGTCCGTCCCGACGGCCTGGTCGGGTTCGGGCTGGGCGGCCCGGAGATCGGCGTACCGCGGCCACAGTTCGCGCCGTACTTCGAGCAGGCGCTGGCCGCCGGTCTGCACAGCGTTCCGCACGCCGGTGAGACCACCGGCCCGCAGACGATCTGGGACGCGCTGCGCGACCTGAAGGCGGAGCGGATCGGCCACGGCACCTCGGCGATGCAGGACCCGGAGCTGGTCGCGTACCTGGCCGAGCACCGGATCCCGCTCGAGGTCAGCCCGACCTCGAACCTGGCGACTCAGGCGGTCGCCTCGTACGCCGAGCACCCGCTGCCGGCGATGGTCGAGGCCGGTCTGGTCGTCACGATCAACTCCGACGACCCGCCGATGTTCGGCACCGACCTCGTCACCGAGTACGCCGTCGCGACCGACCTGCTGAAGCTCGACGAGGCCGGCGCCGCCGACCTCGCGCGCACCGCCGTACAGGTCTCCTTCGCCGAGCAGTCCGTCAAGGACAGCCTCCTGGCGGAGATCGACGCGTACGTCGGCTAGCTGACCCGCCGGAGCTGCCACGTCTGCGTGGCAGCTCCGGTGAAGGCCTGCTGGATCACGCGTTGGTTGCCTCCGGCATCGGTCACGGCCAGGCCGGTCAGCGTGTTGAGTACGCCGTACAGGTCGCCGCCCAAGGGATGCAGCGTCCAGCGCATCCCGTCCTGGCCGTTGCACTTGTACTGCAGGACCGCAGTGCCCGGTGTCGTGCCGCTGAAGGCGCTGTCCGCGCACTTGCCGCTGCTGACGTTCTGCAGCTGCCAGCCGGTCGCGTACTGGAAGCGCCACTGCTGGCCGGGCTCGCCGCTGAAAGGCTGCCGGGTGACGTACGCCAGGTTGTCCGCAGAGGCGACCCCCAGCGCTCCCCCGGTCGCCGGGTTGACGAACTCGTAGACCTGCCCGTGCCGTGGACCCGGCCGGGCATCCGGTACGGCGCTCTTGATCAGCCAGTCGCTGTTGGCGATGTTCCAGTGCGTCGCCAGGTAGCTGCCGGCCGGCGGGTCGGTGTTGAAGTAGTCGTCCTTAATGCAGTCCAGCAGCCGGTCGTTGTCCTTCTCGGGGCAGACGACCGTCGTACCGGAGCCGTAGCACATCAGATCCCACTCGTCGTTGCAGTGGCCGTTGTAGTGCGGTGCCGACTTCTGCACCGCGCCGAACGTGTGGCCGAGCTCGTGGGCGGCGGCGTTGAAGCCCCAGCAGTTCGCCGACGCGTCCACCCGGGCGTAGCCGGTGTTGCGGTTGTTGGCGTTGTCCAGGCCCGGCCGGTCGTCGCCGTACAGAGTGCCGAGGCCGCAGGCCTTCTTGGCGTCGGTGAAGACCAGGTACTTGCGGTTGGGATCCTTGTAGCCGAGCTTCTGCAGCGCGGTGATCATCGTGTCCCAGGTGTCCAGGCCACCGGTTGGCACGACCGCCTCCTGCACGGTGATCCGGCAGCCGTCGCCGGCCATCTCGGTGACGAACCGGACGTGCCGGCTGGCTCCGGTCTGCGCGGCGCTGTCGTTGTACGCCGCGTCGATCTCGTGCGACCAGGCCCGGAACGACGGCACGAACAGCGCCAGCCGGGACGCCTGCTGCGTCTCCCGCGCGTACATCACCTGCACGCGCTTGCCGGCCTTGCCGTCGCCCTCGCAGACGATCGGGTTGGCTGCGACCGTCGCCTTGGCGATGCCCGCCTTGAGCGGCTGCGGCTCGCCCTGCAGCGTCATCCCCGGCAACGCCTCCGTCGGAGCGACCGGCGACAGCGGGACAGCAGTAGCAGCCAGTACGGCGACCAGCGTGCTGAGCAGGGACATCGGCGGAGCTCCTCGAGGCGGCAGATCACGGAGGGCGACAACATCATGACAGCGTGCGAGATGTGACACGCCGGGACCTTGCTCTGTCGGTTCTGCGTGGTTCCCTTGACCGGTGCGCAAGCTACCCGTCCTCAGCGCGACGGCAGTGTTGCTCAGCCTCCTCACCGGCTGCAGCGACGACCCTGCCGACGCCGGCCCGACGCCGAGCAAACCTCCGGCGACCACCCAGAGTTCCGCACCGCCGACCCCGACCACCGCTCCACCGGCCGAGGGCGACCTGCCCCGCGGCGGCCGGACGATCTTCCCGAAGCACCAGCTCGTCGGGTACGTCGGCCTGCCCGGCTCCCCCGCGCTGGGTCCGCTCGACAAGAACATCGACGCCAAGGCCACCCAGCTGGAGAAGCTCGCGACGTCGTACGCCGGTGGCCGCACGCCGCTGCCGGTGATGGAGCTGATCGTCGTCATCGCCAACGACCACCCGGGCAAGGACGGCCAGTACCGCGCCCGCCTCAGCGACGAGAAGATCCAGCCCTACCTGGACACCGCGCGCAAGCACAAGATGCTGCTCCTGCTCGACGTCCAGCCCGGCCGCGCCGACAGCCTGAGCGAGATCAAGCGGCTCGAGAAGTGGCTCAAGGAGCCCGACGTCGGCCTGGCCTACGACCCCGAGTGGGCGGTCGGCCCAGGTCAGGTCCCCGGCCGCGTCTTCGGCCGGACGACCGGTGCCGAGCTGACCGCGATCGCGTCGTACCTGTCAGGTCTGGTCAAGGCGAACGACCTGCCGGAGAAGGTGTTCGTGTTCCACCAGCTGTCGTCGCGGATCCTCAGCAACGAGAAGGCCTTCAAGCAGCAGCCCGGCGTCGTCACGATCAAGTCCGTCGACGGCATCGGCAACCGCACCGACAAGGAATCCACCTGGCGCAAGCTCACGCCGACGATGGCGCCCGGCGTCCATGCGGGCTTCAAGCTCTTCTACAAGGAAGACACCCGGCACGGCGCGCTGATGACGCCGGCCCAGGTGATGGCGCTGAAACCACGGCCGGAATTCGTCGTCTACGAGTAGCCCCGCTCGAGTTGCCAAACAGTGTCCGTCCGTCACCAGCCAGATGCCGCCCCAGGGCTGATCCGCCAGGCGTGCCCCGGGCTGGACCCGACACCGGTGAGCCGCCGCCCCACCACCTGCCTGTAACTCCTTTCCCACCTGCCTGCACCTCCTTCCCCGGTCGCCCGCCAACGCGAAGCCTGCAGATCAAAGGAGGTTCATCCAGAGCCCACTTTGAGCACCCCCCAGCCACGATCTGCGGCTTGCGATGGCTGACCCGTGCACAAAGTGCGGGTCTGGCTGGGAGGCGAAGCCCGCTGGGCGGGGTGACGCGGCCGCCGGGGCAGGGGCCGCGACTGCCGGTGTGGGTGGCTGGCGGGGGTACCGAGCGACAGGAGGTGTCCCGGCGGAGGCGGCCGGCGAGGGAGATCTCAGGCGTGTGGCTAGCGCCTTGCAGGCGCACGATCCCCCGAGAGGTCATGACCTCCTGTCGGTCGGTACCGGTCGGCCCGGCCACGGCGGCGGGCGATGTCCTGGGTCAGACCCGGCGGCCGGTGGCGAAGCGGTGGCGGCCGGCCAGGTCGAGCTGGTCGCGGACCTCGGTGAACTGGCCGGTCGCGGCGAAGACGGCCGGGGCGGACTCGCCCTGGACGTCGGCGTGCTCGCAGCCGAACCAGCCGCCGGGCTTGAGCAGGCGGGCCGCGGTGGCCGCGACGACCTTGATCTCGTCCAGGCCGTCGTCGCCCGACCACAGCGCGAGCGCCGGGTCGTGGTCGCGGACCTCGGCGGTCACGGACTCCCAGGCGGTGAGCGGGATGTACGGCGGGTTGGCGATCACCGCGTCGACCCGGCCGTCGAGCTCGGGCAGGCAGCCGTCGATGTCGCCCTCGTGCAGGGTCGCGCCGGTCCCGGCGAGGTTCCGGCGGGCCCAGACGCAGGCCTCGGCAGACAGCTCGACGGCGTGCACCGTGCTGTCCGGGCGCTCGGTCGCGACGGCTCCGGCGATGGCGCCCGAGCCGCTGCAGAGGTCGACGACCAGCGGCGCCTCGACGTCCTTCAGGCGGTCCAGCATCCAGCCGACCAGCACCTCGGTCTCGGGGCGCGGGACGAAGACACCGGGGCCGACGACCAGCTCCCGGTAGCGGAAGGCCGCCGTACCGGTCAGGTGCTGCAGGGGCTCGCGCTGGGCGCGGCGGTCCACCAGTACGTCGTACTGCTCGAGCTGCTCGTCGGTGAGGTCGGCCAGGCCGAGCTGCAGCCTGGAGACGCCCGCCACGAAGGCGAGCAGCTCGGCGGCGTCGTAGTCGGGTGAGGCGACACCGGCCTCGGCGAGCCGCTCGGTCGCGGCGGCGATCAGCTGGCGAGCGTTCACTGGTGGGTCTCGACGGCGTCCAGCCGGGCAGCCATGTCGGCGTCGGTGAGCGCCTGGATCACCGGGGCGAGGTCGCCGCCGAGGACCGCGTCCAGGTTGTGCGCCTTGTAGCCGACGCGGTGGTCGGAGAAGCGGTTCTCCGGGAAGTTGTACGTGCGAACGCGCTCGGACCGGTCGACCGTCCGGATCTGCAGGCGACGGGCGTCCGAGGCCTCCTGGTCGGCCGCTTCCTGGGCCGCGGCGAGCAGCCGGGAGCGCAGGACGCGCATCGCCTGCTCGCGGTTCTGCAGCTGGGACTTCTCGTTCTGCATCGAGACCACGATGCCGGTCGGGAGGTGGGTGATCCGCACCGCCGAGTCGGTCGTGTTGACGCTCTGCCCACCCGGACCGGACGAGCGGAACACGTCGATCCGCAGGTCGTTCTGGTCGATCTCGACGTCGACGTCCTCAGCCTCGGGGAGCACCAGGACACCGGCCGCGCTGGTGTGGATGCGGCCCTGCGACTCGGTCACCGGCACCCGCTGGACCCGGTGCACGCCGCCCTCGAACTTCAGCTTCGCGTACGGCGCCTCGCCCGGCTCGGGCGTGCCCTTGGCCTTCACCGCGACCGTGATCGACTTGTACCCACCCAGGTCGGACTCGGCCGAGTCGAGCACCTCGGTCTTCCAGTTCTGCGTCTCGGCGTACTTCAGGTACATCTTCAGCAGGTCGCCGGCGAACAACGCCGACTCGTCGCCGCCCTCACCGGCCTTGATCTCGAGGATCGCGTCCTTGTCGTCGCTCGGGTCGCGCGGCACGAGCAGCATCCGCAGCTTCTCGGTGAGCTCGTCGCGGCGGGCCTCCAGCTTGACGGCCTCCTCGGCGAACGCCGGGTCCTCGTGGGCCAGCTCCTTGGCCGCCTCGATGTCGTCGGCGGTCTGCAGCCACTCGTCGTACGCGCGCACCACCGGCGCCAGCCCGGCGTACCGCTTGCCGACCCGGCGGGCGTTGGCCTGGTCGGAGTGCAGCTCGGGGTCCGACATCTGCCGCTCCAGCTCGGCGTACTCCGCCTTGAGCGATTGCACCGCTTCGAACATCGGGTCACTCCTTCCGTCGGCCTTCGGGTGGGTACAACACGAACCGCGCGCCGGTTCGCAGACCCATGGAGGGGTCGCGAACCGGCGCGCGGTGAGACAGCTACTTCTTGGCGTACCGCTTCTCGAAGCGGGCGACCCGGCCGCCGGTGTCGAGGATCTTCTGCTTGCCGGTGTAGAACGGGTGGCACTGCGAGCAGACGTCGGCGTGGATCGAGCCCGACTCGGACGTCGAGCGCGTCTCGAAGCTCGCACCGCAGGTGCAGGTCACCTTGGTGTCGACGTACGTCGGGTGGATGTCGCTCTTCATGGATCTCCTAGGTCTCAGGTGCTCCGGGTCGCCCGCACGGTGCTGACGTGAACCGGAACCAACAGACAAGTCTGCCATCTGTGGTGACGACGGCCAAAACTGGGGTGGAACGGCAGTCGGCCCGGGACACGCTGGTGCGCGTCCCGGGCCGGCTGGTTGCTGCTAGTTGCCGTCGTCGGTGTTGCGGCCGTTGCCACCGGTGCTCGGGGTGGTCTTGTTGACCTGGAGCAGGAACTCGATGTTCGACTTGCTCTCCTTGAGCTTGCCGATCAGCAGCTCCAGCGCCGCCTGGCCGTCCAGCGCGGACAGCACCCGGCGCAGCTTCCACACGACCTGGGTCTCGTCCTTCGACATCAGCAGCTCCTCGCGGCGGGTGCCGGAGGCGACGACGTCGATGGCGGGGAAGATCCGGCGGTCGGCGAACTCGCGGCGCAGCCGCAGCTCCATGTTGCCGGTGCCCTTGAACTCCTCGAAGATGACCTCGTCCATCTTGGAGCCGGTCTCGATCAGGGCCGTGGCCAGGATCGTCAGCGAACCGCCGTCCTCGATGTTGCGGGCCGCGCCGAAGAACCGCTTCGGCGGGTACAGCGCCGACGAGTCGACACCACCGGACAGGATCCGGCCGCTGGCCGGGGCCGCGATGTTGTAGGCACGGCCCAGGCGGGTGATCGAGTCGAGCAGGACGACCACGTCGTGGCCGAGCTCGACCAGGCGCTTGGCCCGCTCGATCGCCAGCTCCGCGACCGTGGTGTGGTCGTCGGCCGGCCGGTCGAAGGTGGAGGCGATGACCTCACCCTTGACCGTGCGCTGCATGTCGGTGACCTCTTCGGGCCGCTCGTCGACGAGCACGACCATCAGGTGCACTTCGGGGTTGTTCGTGGTGATCGCGTTGGCCAGCGCCTGCAGGACCATCGTCTTGCCGGCCTTCGGCGGCGACACGATCAGACCACGCTGGCCCTTGCCGATCGGGCTGACGATGTCGACGATCCGGGTGGTGAGGATGCCCGGTTCGGTCTCCAGCCGCAGCCGCTCGGTCGCGTACAGCGGGGTCAGCTTGTTGAAGTCCTGACGCTGCTTGGCGATCTCCGGGTCTGACCCGTTCACGGTGTCGATCCGGACCAGCGGGTTGAACTTCTCCTTGCGCTCACCGTCGGACGGCTGCTTCACCGCACCGGTGATCGCATCGCCCTTGCGCAGGCCGTAGCGCTTGACCATCGACAGCGCGACGTACACGTCGTTCGGGCCGGGCAGGTAGCCGCTGGTCCGGACGAACGCGTAGTTGTCGAGCACGTCGAGGATTCCGGCGGCGGGGACCAGTACGTCGTCCTCGCTGATCGTCGGCTCGGCCTCGAACCGCTCACCGCGGCCGCGGTTGCGGGTGTTGGTGTCGCGGCCACCGGTCTCGCGGCCGTCGCGGTTGCGGTCCCGGTCGCGTCCCCGGCGGCGACGACGGCGGCCGTCGCCGTCCTGGTCGTCGGCACCCCGGTCGTTGCGGGCGTCGTTCCGGGAGTCCGTCCGGCCGTCGTTGCGGCTGTCGGTCCGGCCGTCGTTACGGCTGTCGCCGCGACCGTCGGTGCGGGTGTCGCCCCGGCCGTCGTTACGACCGTCGGTGCGGCCCTCGTTACGGCTGTCGGTGCGGCCCTCGACGCGGGCGTCGTTGCGGCTCTCAGCGCGACCGTCGTTGCGGCTGTCAGCGCGACCGTCGTTGCGGCTGTCGGCGCGACCGTCCGTCCGGCCCTCGGCGCGGGCGTCGCCCCGGCTGTCCGTGCGGCCCTCGGCGCGACGGCCACCCTCGCGGGACTGGCCGTCGCGGTTCTGGTTGTCGCGGGTGCGGGTGCGCTCACGGCCACCGTCGCGGGTGCGGTCGTCGGACCGGCCCTCGCGCTCGTCGGCCGGCGCGGTCGTGGTGCCGTTCTGCGCGGCGCGGTCGGTGACCTGCGGCGCGCTCTCGGTGACCGGGGCCTGTACGGCGCTCGCGCCGTTCTTGGCGTCGGCGCCCTTGAGGTCGGCGCCGTTGGCGGCAGCGGCCTTGGCGTCGGCGGTCACGCTCGGGGCGGCGGCCCCGTTCTGCTCGGCGGCCGTCTCGGCCGCGGCGGCGCGGGCCCGGCGACTGCCGCCCTCGCGCACCGGAGCCTCGGCCGGCGCGCTCTTGGCCCGCGTCACCGTCGGCTCCGCGGCCGCCTCGTCAAGGGTCGGTTGCGTCGACCGGGCGCGGCTGGCGCCACCGGTCGAACTACCGCCCTGAGCGGCCTTGATCGCCTCGATCAGCTGGCCCTTGCGCAGCGCGCCGGTGCCCTTGATGCCGAGCGTCCCGGCGAGCTGCTTGAGCTCGGGGAGCAGCATGCCTTCGAGGCCGCCTCCGGTCTTGCGGCGCCGCGTGCTCGCGGCCGCTTCGGGCGCCGCGGCGCCGTTGGAGGCTTCAACAGTTTCTGTCACGTGAGGTCCTTCCCACACGGATGAACGATGTCCTGACCGGCTCATCGCCCGAATCAGCTCCCACGGCCGGCGGACGGCATCGTGGGTACAAGAGGTTCTCGCTGGATCCGGTCCCCCGAAATTCTCCGGCGCAGGCGGCGCAGGTCATCTACTGGGAGATCGCCACGGACACCTGGGTGCCGGGAACACAGCCCGGAAGCGGCGAGAGTCACCGATCACCTGGAGGGGATCGGGTGAGTCGAGACTAGCACCACAGAGGGTCGTTCTGCTTCCTCGTGGGGTACAACGCGTGTCCGGTCCTGATCATTCCGCCCTGGGCGAACTACAGCGTCTCGTCGTCGAACCGGGCGCGGGTGCTTTCGGCGCTCGACGACCCGGACCAGACCTGTACGCCGGCTGGATCGATCGCCAGGTCGTGCCGCGTCCAGCCGTCCGGCGCGGCCGGTGGGGCCGGGATCTCCTTTCCCGAAAGGGCATCCAGCACCAGAACGGTCGGACCTGCTCCGCTGACCACTGCTGCCAGACCACTCCCCCGCAGCTTGTGCACGAGCGCCAGCGTCTCCGGCATCACCGGTTCTCTGTACTCCTGGTGCAGCCGGTCCTCGGTCGCCGTCATCAGCAATCCGGGCCGCGACGTGATCGCCGTCACCAGCAACGCGGCCCGCCCGGCGTTCGCCGCGGCATCCGCGTGCGGTACGACGTCCGGCAGCAGGCCACGTGCCTGCTTGGTCAGGACTTTCACCTCGGGAACGTAGACGGTCGCCCGCAACTCGGCGACCGGATCGTTGCGTACCGCCCGTCCGACGCCACCGTCGACCCAAGCCGTCGTGAACCCACCCAACGCAGCCGCCGCCACGTTGTCCGGATGCCCCTCGAGCTCGTTGGCCAACGCGACGACGCGCTCCCGATCAAGCTCCACCCCCGCCAGCCCGTACGCCGCCGCGATCCCCCCGACGATCGCCGCCGACGAAGACCCGAGCCCACGCCCGTGAGGCACCCGGTTCGCACACTCGAGCAGGAACCCCGGCACCGAAACACCCAAAGAGTCGAGCCCAGCCCGAAGAGCCCGCACCACCAGATGCGATTCGTCGAGAGCAACCTCGCCGGCACCGGGTCCGGTCACCTCTACTGAGATGGAATCTGCAGGGGTGACCGTCAGTTCGTCGTACAGGCCGAGTGCCAGGCCGAAAGCATCGAAGCCAGGTCCCAGGTTCGCACTGGTGGCCGGCACTCGGACGTGTACGGACTCCAACTCAGACCAGTCCGGCAACTCGGGCTACCGCGTCGGTGTCGGCGGGGGTTACTACTGCTTCGGCGGGCGGGGCTGACGACAAGGCCGTGTCGATGTCCTTCAGGCCGTGGCCGGTGACGGTGATGACTACTGTCTGGCCGCCGTCCACTCGGCCCGCGGCCTTCAGCTTCAGGAGGCCGGCTACTCCGGCGGCGGAGGCGGGCTCGACGAAGACGCCTTCGCGGGCGGCGAGTTCGCGTTGGGCGGCGAGGATCTGGTCGTCGGTGACGGCCTCGATCAGGCCGCCGGACTCGTCGCGGGCGTTCTCGGCGAGGGTCCAGGACGCGGGGTTGCCGACGCGGATCGCGGTCGCCAGGGTGTCCGGCTTCGTGACGATCGCGCCGTTGACGATCGGTGCCGCGCCCTCGGCCTGGAAGCCCCACATGCGTGGGCGTCGCGACGACACCTTGTCCTTGGCGTACTCGCCGTACCCCTTCCAGTACGCCGCGATGTTGCCCGCGTTCCCGACCGGGAGCACGTGCAGATCCGGCGCGTCACCGAGTGCGTCGACCACCTCGAACGCGGCGGTCTTCTGTCCTTCCAACCGCACCGGGTTCACCGAGTTCACCAGGGCGACCGGGTAGTGCTTGCCGAGCTCGCGCACGATCCGCAGGCAGTCGTCGAACCCGCCGTCGACCTGCACGAGCTGCGCGCCGTGCACGATCGCCTGCGCGAGCTTGCCCTGCGCGATCCGTCCGGCCGGGATCAGCACCAGCGGGATCAGCCCGGCCCGCACCGCGTACGCCGCGGCCGAAGCCGAGGTGTTTCCGGTCGAGGCGCAGACGACGGCCTTGTCGCCGGCCTGCGCGGCCAGCGAGATCGCGACGGTCATGCCGCGGTCCTTGAACGAGCCGGTCGGGTTGTTGCCCTCGACCTTGAGCCAGACCTCGCAGTTGGTCTGCTCGGACAGCCACTGCGCCGCCACCAGCGGCGTACCGCCTTCGCCGAGCGTGACCACCGGAGTGTCCGTCGAGACCGGAAGCCGGTCGCGGTACTCCTCGATCACGCCACGCCACTGATGAGCCATCCGAATCAATCCCCTTCGACCCGCATCACACTGCTGACTTCACGAACGATGTCCATGTCGCGCAGGGTCTCCACGGTGGCCGAGAGCGCGGCGTCGGTAGCGGTGTGGGTGACCACGACGAGCTGCGCGTCACCGCCCCGGCCCTCCTGGCGGACGGTCTGGATCGACACGTCGTGCTCGGAGAACGCGTGGGCCACCGCCGCCAGTACGCCGGCCTTGTCGGCCACGTCCAGCGACACGTGGTAGCGGGTCATCGCGTCGCCCATCGGCCGCACGGCTCGCTGGGTGTACGACGACTCGCCGACCCCCGGCACTCCCTTGAGCCGGTTGCGCGCGGCGGACACCAGATCCCCGAGGACAGCACTGGCCGTCGGGGCGCCGCCGGCACCACGACCATAGAACATCAGCTGGCCGGCCGCTTTGGATTCCACGAACACGGCGTTGTAGGCGTCGCGGACCGAGGCCAGCGGGTGGTTCAGCGGGATCATCGCCGGATAGACCCGGGCGCTGACGGAGTCGGTCGCCTCGTCCAGCTCGCAGATCGCCAGCGACTTCACGACGCAGCCCATCTCGCGGGCCGACGCGATGTCGGTCGCGGACACGTCGGTGATGCCCTCGCGGTGCACGTCGGCGATCGAGACCCGGGTGTGGAACGCGAGGCTGGCCAGCAGCGCGGCCTTCGCGGCCGCGTCGAAGCCCTCGATGTCGGCGGTCGGGTCGGCCTCGGCGTACCCGAGCGCCTGCGCCTCGGCCAGCGCCTCGTCGAACCCGGCGCCGGTGGAGTCCATCTTGTCCAGGATGTAGTTCGTCGTGCCGTTGACGATCCCCATCACCCGCGTGACGTCGTCACCGGCCAGCGACTCGCGCAGCGGCCGCAGGATCGGGATCGCACCGGCCACGGCGGCTTCGAAGTACAGGTCGCGCTCGTACTTCTCGGCGGCGGCGAACAGCGTCGGACCGTCCTCGGCCAGGAGCGCCTTGTTCGCCGTGACGACCGAGGCGCCGTGCTCGAGCGCGGTCAGGATCAGCCCGCGGGCCGGTTCCAGCCCGCCGATCACCTCGATCACCAGGTCCAGGTCGCCGCGGCTGACCAGCGCCTGGGCGTCCGTGGTGATCAGCGACGGGTCGACGGCGATGTCGCGCTCGCGCCCACCACGCCGTACGGCGATGCCCGCGATCTCCAGCGGTGCACCGACCCGCGCGGCGAGGTCGTCGGCGCGCGTCGTCAGGATCCGGACGACCTCGGTGCCGACGACGCCACACCCCAGGAGGGCTACCTTCAACGGCTTGTTCACTCGGCCCCCATGTCCAGCAGCAGCAGGTCGTCCTCGGTCTCACGCCGGACGACGACGCGGGTCTGCCCGTCCTTGACCGCGATCACCGGTGGCCGCGGAACGTGGTTGTAGTTGCTCGCCATCGAGCGGCAGTACGCGCCCGTGCCCGGTACGGCGATCAGGTCGCCCGGGCCGACGTCGGAGGGCAGGAACTCGTCCTTCACCACGATGTCGCCGGACTCGCAGTGCTTGCCGACCACTCGCGCCAGCGTCGGCGTAGCGGCGGAGTACCGGTTCACCAGGGTGCAGGAGTAGTCCGCGTCGTACAGGGCGGTGCGGATGTTGTCGCTCATCCCGCCGTCGACCGACACGTACGTGCGCGAGGCGCCGGCTTCCAGCGCGACCTCCTTGACCGTGCCGACCGAGTAGACCGTGCAGACGGCCGGGCCGACGATCGCGCGCCCGGGCTCGATCGAGACGCGCGGCACCTCGACCTCGTACGCCCGGCACTCGTGCTCGACGATCTTGGTCATCTCGGTCGCCAGCTGCGCGGGGTCGGCCGGGTCGTCCTGCGTGGTGTAGGCGATACCGAAGCCGCCCCCCAGGTCGAGCTCGGGCATGTCCACGCCGAGCTCGTCGGAAACCCTTGCGTGCAAGGCGATCAGGCGCTTGGCGGCCAGCTCGAAGCCGCCGGTGTCGAAGATCTGCGACCCGATGTGCGAGTGCAGGCCGAGCAGCTGCAGCTCGGCGGCTTCGTTGACCTTGGCAACGGCTTCGAAGGCCGCGCCGGAGGTGATCGAGAAGCCGAACTTCTGGTCCTCGTGCGCGGTCGCGATGTACTCGTGGGTGTGCGCCTCGACGCCGGCGGTGACCCGGACCATCACCGGCGCGACCAGGCCGCGCTCGGCGGCCAGCTCGATCAGCCGATCGATCTCGAACAGCGAGTCGACGATGATCCGGCCGACCCCGGCCTCCAGCGCGCGGGTCAGCTCCGGCACGGACTTGTTGTTGCCGTGGAAGCCGAGCCGCTTCGGGTCGGCGCCGGCGCGCAGCGCGACCGCGAGCTCGCCGCCGCTGCAGATGTCGAGGTTGAGCCCCTCCTCCATCACCCAGCGGACGACCGTCGTACAGAGGAAGGCCTTGCCTGCGTAGTAGACGTCCATGTCCTTGAACGCGGACTTGAAGGCACGCGCCCGGGTGCGGAAGTCGTCCTCGTCCAGCACGTACGCCGGGCTACCGTGCTCGGCAACCAGGTCGCGGAGGTCGACACCGCCGACGACCAGCGACCCTTCGGCGGTCTTCTTCGCCGTGCCGGACCACAGGGCCGGGACCAGGTCGTTGACGTCGCGGGGCGCCCGCAGCCAGGGCGGTGCCTTGTGCCCGATGTCGGCGTGCAGCGTGCCCGCCTCGTGCGCCCTCACATCCGCTCCGGAGCGGTGACGCCGAGCAGGTCGAGCCCGTTGGCCAGAACGGTCCTGGTCGCACCGACCAGGGTCAGGCGAGCCTTGTGCACCGGCTCCACCTCCTCGTCGCCGCGCGGGAGCACCCGGCAGCTGTCGTAGAACTTGTGGAAGGCGGACGCGGTGTCCTCCAGGTAGCGGGCGATCCGGTGCGGCTCGCGCAGCTCGGCCGCCGTCGCCACGATCCGCGGGAACTCGGCCAGCGCGCGCAGCAGGTCGCCCTCACGCTCGTGGCTGAGCAGGCCCGGGTCGAACTCGTCCAGCTTGATGCCCAGATCGTCGGCGTTGCGCAGGATCGAGGCCAGCCGGGCGTGCGCGTACTGCACGTAGTAGACCGGGTTCTCGCTGACCTGCCGGGTCATCTCCTCGATGTCCAGCGTCAGCGGCGAGTCGACCGGGTAGCGGCACAGCGTGTACCGCAGGGGGTCGACGCCGCCCTCCTCGACCAGCTCGGCCAGCGTGACGATGGTGCCGGCCCGCTTGGACAGCTTCATCTCCTCGCCGTTCTTGAGGATCTTCACCAGCTGGCCGATCAGGATCTCGATGTTGTGCTCGGGGTCGTCGCCGGCGCAGGCCGCGATCGCCTTCAGGCGGTTCACGTACCCGTGGTGGTCGGCGCCGAGCAGGTAGATCGCGACCTCGAAGCCGCGCTCGCGCTTGTTCACGTAGTACGCCGCGTCGGAGGCGAAGTACGTCGGTTCGCCGTTGGACCGGATCAGCACCCGGTCCTTGTCGTCGGTGAAGTCGGTCGTCCGCATCCACAGCGCGCCGTCGTCGTCGTACAGATGGCCCTGGGCGCGGAGCTTCTCGATCGCGTGACCGACCCCGTCCTGCTCGTGCAGGCTGCGCTCCGAGTACCAGACGTCGAACTTGGTCCGGAAGTGCTCGAGCTGGTCCTGCTGCTCCTTGAGCTGCCGCTCGTACCCGGCCTCGCGGAACGCGACGCTCTGCTCGGCGTCGGGGATCATCATGATCGAGGGGATCTCCTCGACGATCCGCTGCGCGAGCTCGCCGATGTACGCCCCGTGGTAGCCGTCCTCGGGGATCGGCTGACCGTGCGCGGCGGCCTTCAGCGAGGCGCCGAACTTGTCCATCTGGGCGCCGCGGTCGTTGACGTAGAACTCGCGGGTCACCACCGCGCCGGCCTTGGTCAGCACCCGGGCCAGCGCGTCGCCGACGGCGGCCCAGCGGGTGTGGCCCAGATGCAGCGGGCCGGTCGGGTTCGCGGAGATGAACTCGAGGTTGATCGTCTGGCCCTTGAGGCTGTCACTTCCGCCGTACGACGGCCCGGCGTCGAGGATCGACTGCGCGATCTTGCCCTGGGCGTCGGCCGCGACCCGGATGTTGATGAAGCCGGGACCGGCGATCTCGACGGCGGTGATCGCCTCGTCGCTGCCCAGCCGGGCGGCGAGCAGCTCGGCGAAGGCGCGCGGGTTCATCCCCGAGCGCTTGCCCAGCTGCATCGCGACGTTGGTGGCGTAGTCCCCGTGCTCGGGGTTCTTGGGGCGCTCGACCTTCAGCTCGCCCGGCAACCCGCCGTCGACAGTGATGGTGCCGTCGTCGACGAGCGCGGTCAGGGCCTGCAGGATCTTCTCAGCGAGCTGTTCCGGAGTCACCCGCTCAGCCTAATGGCCCGCGTCCCAGCCTCCACCTTCGCCATCCACAGGCCGGGACCCCGCGCCACCCCAGGCGTGTCCCGTGACACGACTCAGCCACGACTCAGGCGGGGCTGAGGCGCAGGATGGCGAGCGTCTCCACGCCGTTGCCCGCGGGGTGACGCTGGTTGACGGTGACCGTGACGACGTCGAGCTTGCCGATCCGGGCCCGGTAGCCGGGCTGCTGGCCGATGCTGCCGGCCGCGTCGGGGCTCTTGCCGGCGAAGTCGACGCCGCTGGAGGTCGCCTTGCTGACGACGAGCGTGCCGAAGCCGGCCACGGTCTGCTTCATCGGGACGCGGGTGCCGGTGCGGACGTAGATCTCGCAGGCGCCGTCCTTGCAGGCCGGGTAGTTGAACCCGTCCTTGGCGTACGGGCCGGTCGGGGTCGCGGACGTCGGAGCGGCGGAGGTCTCCTCGGGCGGCGGTGTGCCCGGCGTACCGGCCGGGCCCGCGCTGTTGTCGCTCCCGCCGCCACAGGCGGTGGTGAGGCTGACTGCCAGAACGGCGGCGGCCAGGGGCGTACTGGTTCGCATGCGCTCAGCCAAGCGTAAGGGGCGGGTCACCGGCCGCAGTCTGCCACTTTCCTGCCAGCCGACGTTCCACCAGGCGGACCTACCGTGTCGCGGTGACCTGGATCCTGCTCTGCCGGACCAGTTTCGTGTCCCACGCGGCGGGCTGACCGTTCAGCTCGACGGTGACCGTTCCGCAGACGTCGCCGACGCACCTGGCGTCGTACCGGACACCCCAGAGCTGGAAGAACTGGCGCAGCGTCGGCCGCTCGGCCTTGGTCTTGGCCTCGACGTAGACCAGGCCGTCGTCGGTGTGGGTGTGGACGGCGGCCTGCTCGGCACGGACCCGGTCGACGCCGATCCCGGCCGGGATCTGCACCGGCTTGCCGTCGACGGTGAGCGCGAGGTTCACCGTGTACGGCATCGGTCCGCTGAAGTCGAGCGGCAGCCGTTCCATTCCCGCCTGGTCGATGTAGGAGACCGCGTCGCGCGGCGCGTCCCACGGCGGCGGTCCCTCCCGGGACTCGGCCGGACCGGGCGGAGCCGGGCCGACCTGGCAGGCGGTCACCACCGGGAGCACCGCCAGGACGACGGCGGCGAACACCCGGCGGCCTGCTCTCATGGGGAGCAGGGTTTCACGCCGGTCCGGCGGGTCGTGCGGGAGGTCAGGCCTTGTCCTCCGACGGCATCAGGAACCACAGCACGATGTAGATCAGGAACTGCGGGCCGGGCAGGATGCAGCTGATCACGAAGATCAGGCGCATGGTGTTCGGCGTCGTGCCGAATCGGCGCGCGAGGCCGGCACACACGCCGGCGAGCCAGCGACCGCGGGTAGGACGAACCAGAGTGGTGGAGGCCATGAGGTCGGCCTGCCTTTCAGCTAGGTAGCAGTACGACCACTATGACGTCCGCCCGTCCCGGGAAGATCCCGCCGCGCGGAGGAGCCAGGGACCACTCAGGGTCACCCAGGGTCCTGCCCGATTCGGGAACTCTCGGCATCACCTGCTACTGTTCTGCTCGTTCCTGAGCCCCCGTAGCTCAGGGGATAGAGCACCGCCCTCCGGAGGCGGGTGCGCAGGTTCGAATCCTGCCGGGGGCGCGGTCGATCTGGGCGATCCATACTCGCGGAAAGCGCGAGGTTGGATCGCCCTTCGTGCTTGTGTGGGGGTGCAACCCCCACACCCCGCCCGGAGGGGCTTCGCCCCCCGGACCCCCTGGCGGTGGTTGCCCTAGATGGCTACTACCCGGGCCTTTCGCGTCTTCAGGATCTCCGCGTAGTGGTCGAGGATCACGTCACCGGCCGCCTCCCAGGTGCGCGTCACCGCCGTGGCCCGAGCGGCCTGGCCGAAGGACCTGCGGAGGTCGGGGGACGCGACCAGGGTCCGCACGGCATCCCGTACGGCGTACTGGTCGAGCGGTGGCACCAGGTAGCCCGTCCGGCCGTGGTCGACCAGGTCCAGCGGGCCTCCGGCGGCGGGGGCAACGACCGGCAGCCCGCTGGCCATCGCCTCCTGCACGGTCAGGCCGAACGTCTCGAACGGACCCGTGTGCGCGAAGACGTCCAGCGACGCGTAGATGCTCGCCAGGTCAGCCCCCGTACGCCGTCCGAGGAACACCGCGCTCGGCAGGGCGTTCCGGAGTTGCCGGCCGTTCGGGCCGTCGCCGACGATCACCACCCGGACGCCGGGCAGGTCACAGGTTGCCCTGAGCAACTGGACGTGTTTCTCCGGCGCCAGGCGACCGACGTACCCGACCAGCACCTCGCCGTTCGGCGCCAGCATCCGGCGCAGCTCGTCGTCGCGGTGGCCCGGGTGGAAGCGGACGGAGTCCACGCCGTGCGGGCAGATGTGGACCCTGGGGATGCCCTGCGCTTCCAGGCTGAGCTTCGACGCCGTCGACAACGCCAGCGTGCGATCGGCTGCGGCATGCACCGCCCGGAGCCGCCGCCACGCCACCGACGGTCCACCAGGCAGTCCGCGCAGGTAGGCGTTGGAGTACGCCGCCATGTCGGTCTCGTAGACCGCCAGCGTCGGCAGGTCCCGGCGCCGGGCCGCTGTCATCGCCCGCGCGCCCAGCAGCACCGGACTGGACAGGTGTAGGACGTCCGGCCGGTGCGCGGTGATCGCCGAGGACACCTCACGGCTCGGCAGCGCCAGCCGCACCGACGGGTAGCCGGGCCAGGACACGGCCGGGATGCGGACGACCGGGCAGACCTCGTCCTTGGCCCGCCCGTACTGCGGTGGCGCGGCCGGCGCGACGACCAGCGGGCGGTGGCCGCGGCGTACCAGGTGCTCGGTGACCCGGAGGGCCGTGTGGGCGACGCCGTTGACCATGGGCGGGTATGACTCTGCGACCACGACGACCCGCAGCGGTTCGCTGATGACGACGACTCCCTCGTTCAGGTGACCAGCAACTTGTAGTGGTCCCGCATGTCCGGAACGTGACCCGCTGATGACCGCAGCCTGGCAGGCGCCTTCACAGGAGCTCGCTGGTTTCCGCGTCAGGTGTGAGGTTGTGTTCACAGACGTGTTACGGCGGGCGTCGGGGGGCGAAACACGCAGGCCCTGAACTGGACAAGACCCGCCGACGGCGGGGCGCCCCTAGGGTTCCGCTTCCGGTGACGGGAGGACTGGTCCGAGAGGGGAGACGGGACCGGCCGCAGCGCCGGATCCGTTCCACGGCGGGACAAAAGCCCGGGAGGCCTTGATGGCCCGGGTTGCCGTGCGGTTTCCGGGCCGACTCGTCGGGAGGCCCGGATGTCAGCAACCCTTGATCGCCCCCAGGTGGACAGCGCGGCCGAGCTCAGCGGTTTCGGCTACGAGCAACAGCTGCACCGGCGGGTCGGGCGGTACGCGTCGTTCGCGGCCGGCTTCTCGTTCGTGTCGATCCTGACCACGGTGTTCCAGCTGTTCGGCCTGGGCTTCGGCTTCGGCGGTACGGCGTTCTTCTGGACCTGGCCGGCCGTACTCGTCGGGCAGCTCACCGTGGCCCTGTGCTTCGCCGAACTGGCCGCGCGCTACCCGCTGTCCGGCGCCATCTACCAATGGTCCCGCCGGCTCGGCGGCGCGGTCGTCGGCTGGTTCGCGGGCTGGACGATGGTGATCGCGCAGATCGTCACCGTCGCCGCGGCCGCGATCGCCTTGCAGGTGGTGCTTCCGGCGGTCTGGACCGGGTTCCAGCTGATCGGCACCGACCCGTCACTGGCTTCGCGCGACGGCGCGGCCAACGCCGTACTGCTGGGCTGCCTGCTGCTCGTCGTGACCACCACCCTCAACGCCGTCAGCGTCCGCGTCACCGCGATCGTCAACTCGGTCGGCGTCACCTGCGAGCTGATCGGCGTCGTCCTGCTCGTCGTCCTGCTGATCGGTCACGCCGAGCGCGGGCCCCAGGTCGTGCTGCACACGACGAACCTCGACGACTCCACCGGGTACGTCGTACCGCTGCTGATCTCCGCCCTGATGGCGGCGTACGTGCTGGTCGGTTTCGACAGTGCCGGAGAGCTCTCCGAGGAGACCCACAAACCGCGCGCCACCACGCCGCGCACGATCATCCGCGCGGTCCTGGCCTCCGGCCTGGGTGGCGCGTTCCTCATCGTCGCCGCACTGATGGCCGCGCCGTCGCTCACCGACGGCGAACTGGCGCTCGGCGGCCTGCCGCACGTGCTCACCAGCAGTCTCGGTACGACGACCGGCAAGCTCCTCCTGCTCGACGTCGCCTTCGCCGTCTGCGTCTGCACGCTCGCGATCCAGACCGCCGCGGCCCGGATGATCTTCTCGATGGCCCGCGACAACGTGCTGCCGTTCTCGAACCAGCTGCGCCGCGTCTCGGACCGCACCGGTACGCCGGTGCTCGCGACCGTCGTACCGGGTGTCGGAGCGGCCATCTGCCTGGCGGTCAACGTCGGGAACGCGGGCCTGTTCCTCGGCCTGGCCAGCGTCTGCATCACGCTGCTCTACATCGCCTACCTGCTGGTCACCGGGCCGCTGCTCCTCCAGCGCCTCAAGGGCGATCCGCTTCCGGACGGCGTCGACGAGGACGGCCGAAAGCTCTTCTCCCTGGGCCGTTTCGGCCTACCGATCAACCTCGTCGCGGTGGTCTACGGACTCGCGATGGCGATCAACCTCGGCTGGCCGCGGGCGGAGGTGTACGACCCGGCCGGCGAGGGCTGGTACCTGCACTACCTTCCCCTGATCGTCCTGGCCGCCACCGCGATCGGCGGCGTACTGGCCTACCGCTATCAGCGCACCAGCTACCACCGGTCGATCGCTCAGGTCGCGGCGGTGGCCGCATGAGCTACCAGCACGAGATCCCCGCCGACGCTGCCTGGTCCTTCCCGGTCCGCGAGGGCCGGCTGATCAGGCTGACCGCCCTCGCCGCCGACGCGAACGCGACGGTGCTGCTGTTCGGCCCCGACCGGCTCGACCGGCTCAACGTCCCCGACACCCTGAAGGCGCAGATGTCGGCCCGCGTCCGGCCGCCGATGGTCCTGATGTCGGACCGCGGACTCGCCCTCGCCTCCGTCACGGCGTCGAGCCTCGACTGGCACGACTGCCTCACCGGCTTCGTTCACAGTCCGCTCTTGACCGTTGAGCTCGCCAAGCACGGCCTCGGCGAGGCCGATCTGCACGGCAGCGTGAACTTCTTCTCCAAGGTCGCCCTCGACGACCGCGCGGCCATGACCTACGTCCCCGGCCACGCGGCAGCGGGCGACACCGTCGATCTCCGCACCGAGCAGGACGTGCTCGTCGTCGTCTCGACCGCGCAGCACCCGTTGTCCGGCCAGGACCCGGCGGCCGTCCGCATCGAGGTGTCAGTGGCGACAGCACCACATCGACCACAACGCGACGAAGCGGCCCGCGCGCTCGAAATGTCGAGGAGGACGCTGGTATGACCGCCGCACTCGACACCGTCGTCCCCGCCGGCGACGGTGCACTGGTCCCTGTCCCGCAAGGCGGCCGGCTCCGCATCGTCGACCTGCACGGCAACCAGGCCGTCGACACGCTGCTCTACGACGCGCACGACGTCGGCAACCGGTACTCCGCGTTCGACACCGTCCGCGAGCAGCGCGCCGTCTTCCTCACCACCGGTTCCCGGCTGCTCTCGACGCGGCTCGACGAGCTCGCGGTCATCACCGGCGACACCTGCGGCCGGCACGACACGATCGGCGGCGCCTGCTCGCAGGAGAGCAACGTCATCCGGTACGGCGAACAGACGCGCCACCAGCACGCCTGCCGCCAGACCTTCCTCCGGTACGGCGCGCCGGCCGGCATCGGGCAGCGCCAGCTCGGCCACAACCTGAACTTCTTCATGAACGTCCCCGTCGAGCCCGACGGATCCCTGAGGTTCGACGACGGCCTGTCCGCGCCGGGCAAGTACGTCGAACTGACCGCCTCGCGCGACCTGCTCGTCCTGATCAGCAACTGCCCGCAGGTCAACAACCCGTGCAACGGCTGGAACCCGACGCCGATCCAACTGGTCGGGTGGTGGCAGTGATCACCGTCGTCGCACCGGGCATGCAGACCACGATCCAGGACCTCGCCGGCCGCCAAGGCCTGTGGGACGTCGGCGTACCGCCATCAGGCGCGGTCGACGAACTCACGTTCGCGCTGCTGAACGCCGCCGTCGGCAACCCGGAGAACGCGGCCGGCCTCGAGTGCGTCGTCGCCGGTCCGACGCTGACGACCGACGAGGACCGGCTGGTCTGTGTCGGCGGCGCGGCCACCCAGGCCACCATCGACGGGTGGAGACTGCGCCCCGGCTTGGTCGTGATGCTTCCCGCCGGTGCGACCCTCGACGTCGGCCCGCTCGACGGGCCCGGCATGCGCGGCTACGTCGCGATCGCGGGCGGCCTCGACGTACCGCGGGTGCTCGGCAGCCGGTCGACCTTCACCCTCGGCGGCTTCGGCGGGCTGGACGGGCGGCCCCTCCAGGCGGGTGACACGATCCCGCTGGGCCGGCCGGAGAACCTGTTGTCCCCGGCAACGATCACACTCCCCCGGCTGACCACCGACTGGACGCTGCGGGTCGTTCCCGGTCCGCACGGCGCGCCCGACCACCTCACCGACGAGGGCGTGCAGGAGTTCTTCGCCGCCGGCTGGACGGTCGATCATCGGTCCGACCGCACGGGCGTCCGGCTGGTCGGTCCGACGCCGGGATGGTCCCGCGACGACGGCGGCGAGGCGGGCCTGCACCCGTCCAACCTGCACGACTCGGCGTACCCGGTCGGCGGCATCATGCTGTCCGGCGACACCCCGGTGATCGTCGGCAAGGACGGTCCGTCGCTCGGCGGGTTCGTCGTACCGGCGGTGGTGATCGAGGCGGATCGCTGGATGCTCGGGCAACTGCGGCCGGGCGACGCCGTACGGCTGCAGCCCGTGTCGCCCGACGAGGCTGCGGAGGCAATGCGCGTACGGCGTACTTGGTTGGCCGATCTGCGGCAGGCGCCGATCACGGCTGAGCCGATTGGTTGTGGACCGGCTCGGCCGGCCGAGCTGCACCGGGCCGATGCGGCCGGCAGCGCACCGGCGTACACGATCAGACGGTCCGGAGACCGGCACCTGCTGGTCGAGGCGGGCCCGACCGAGCTGGACCTGACCGTGCGGGTGTGGATCCATCTGCTCGCGCAGGCGTTGCGTGCCGACCTGCCCGACGGCGTCGTCGAGATCGTCGAAGGGGTCCGGTCGGTGCTGGTGTCGGTCGACTCGGCCCGGCTCGGGCTCACCGAACTGGCGAAGCTGCTCGCGGTCCTCGCCGACGGGCTCGCTGATCCGACGGCCGTGATCCTGCCTGCGCGCGAGGTGATCCTGCCAATCGCGTTCGACCATCCGCTCGCGCACGAGGCGATGCGGCGCTACCAGACCTCGGTCCGGCCGGACGCGCCGTGGTGCCCGGACAACGTCGAGTTCATCCGCCGGGTCAACGACCTGGACGACCGGGCCGAGGTGTTCGACATCGTTGCCGCGGCCACCTATCTGGTGGTCGGGCTGGGCGACGTCTACCTCGGCGCGCCGGTCGCCGTACCGATCGATCCGCGGCACCGGCTCGTCACCACCAAGTACAACCCGGCCCGGACCTGGACACCGCAGAACGCCGTCGGCATCGGCGGGATCTACCTGTGCGTCTACGGCATGGAAGGGCCGGGCGGCTACCAGCTCGTCGGCCGGACCGTGCCGGTCTGGCGGCTGTCGGAGCGCGACGAGCAGCCGTGGCTGCTGCGGCAGTTCGACCGGATCCGCTTCACCCCGGTCAGTCCCGAGGAGCTCGCCCGGCAACGGGCGGCCATCAAGGCCGGCCGGGCCGATCTCGAGGTGAGACCCGCGACGTTCTCGATCGCGGACGTCCGCCGTATCGAACAGGAGGCACCGATGGACATCGTCACCCTGCGCGCGAAGAGGCGCGCCGCGTTCGACGCCGAGCGGGCGAGGTGGGGCGCATGACGGTCTGGATCACGCGCGTTCCGGCGGTCGAGGCGCGGCCGGGGCCGCTGCACGGGCTGACGATGGCGCTGAAGGACAACATCGACCTGGCCGGCGTACCGACCACCGGCGGCGATCCGCGCAACAGTGCGCCCGCGGAGGTGAACGCGTTCGTGGTCGAGCGGTTGGTCGAGGCGGGTGCGGTGCCGTTGGGGAAGACGAACCTGGATCAGTACGCGACCGGGCTGGTCGGCACGCGGTCGCCGTACGGGGCTTGTCACTCGGTGTTCTCGGAGGCGCACATCTCGGGTGGCTCGAGTGCGGGCAGCGCTGTCGCGGTGGCGTCCGGGGAGGTCGACTTCGCGCTCGGGACGGACACGGCCGGCAGCGGCCGGGTACCGGCGGCCTTCAACGGGATCGTCGGGATCAAGCCGAGCAAGGGGCTCGTGTCGACGTCCGGGGTGATCCCGGCCTGCCGGTCGCTGGACTGCGTCACGGTCTTCGCGCGCACGGTCGCCACGGCCCGGCGCGCGTTCGACGTGATGGTGGGCTTCGACGCGGCCGATCCCTACTCGCGCGACTTGCCTCGGGTCGGTGCGCTGAGCGGCGTGCCGCGGATCGGCGTACCGGATCGGCCGCTGGGGCTGGATCCGCTGCACGAGAAGGCCTGGGCGGCAGCGCTCGATCGAGCGGCGGAGGTCGGCGTCGTCGTACCGGTGGATGTGAGCGTGCTGCTCGAGACGGCCGATTTGCTGTACTCCGGGCCGTGGCTGGCCGAGCGCTGGCTCGCGTTCGGTGACAAGCTCGACGACGACCCGGCGGTGGACCCGACCGTGCGGTCGATCGTCCAGCGCGGTGCCGGCCTGACCGCTGCGGAGACGTTCGCCGGGTTCGACCGGCTGGCCGAGCTGCGTCGGCAGTCCGAGCCGCTGTGGGCCGGGATCGACGCGTTGCTGCTGCCGGTGACGGAGTCGCACCCGACGTTGGCCGAGGTCGCGGCTGATCCGGTGGGCGTGAACAGCCGGATGGGCCGGTTCACGAACATGGTGAACCTGCTGGATCTGTGCGCTGTCGCGTTTCCTGGTCCGGCTCGCTCCGATGGGTTGCCGTTCGGCGTACAGCTGCTGGCTCCGGCCGGGCACGACGATCTCGTCATCGACCTGGCGTCGCGGTGGTGCGACGAGATCTTGCTCGCGGTGGCCGGCGCGCACCTGACCGGTGAGCCGCTCAACCACGAGCTCGTACGGCGAGGAGCCCGGCTGGCTTTTGAGGACCGGACCGCAGACGACTACAGGATGTTCTTGGTGGACGGCCCGCGACCAGGTGTGACCCGCACGCTGCCCCCGGGCGACGGTCCCGGGATCGAGGTGGAGGTCTGGAGTCTGCCGCCCGCGGCGCTGGCGGACTTCCTCACCACGATCACTCCCCCGCTGGCGATCGGTCCGATCACGCTCGCCGACGGGCGGCAGGTCCTCGGGTTCGTCGGTACGGCGGACGTCGCCGATCCTTCGCGCGAGATCACCCACCACGGCGGCTGGAGGCGCTATCGATCCACAATGGCTCCATGACCGTCCTGCGCTACACCGCGTTCACCACTGACCCGGCCGGCGGCAATCCCGCCGGCGTCGTCCTCGATGCCGGCGGGCTGACCGACGCGGCGATGCAGGCGATCGCCGCGGAGGTCGGGTACTCGGAGAGTGCGTTCCTGACGCAGGGGCTGGAGGGCGCGGACGGCGTCGTGCCGATCCGGTACTTCTCGCCGCAGGCGGAGGTGCCGTTCTGCGGACACGCGACGGTCGCGACCGCGGTCGCGGTGGCCGAGCGGGTCGGTCCCGGTGAGCTGACGTTCTCGACGCCGGCCGGGCTCGTGCCCGTGGTGGTCGAGCAGGGCCCGAACGGGCTGCGGGCGACGTTGACGAGCGTCGAGCCGTACGTCGAGGAGGTGGGCGACGTCGCCGACGTGCTGGACATCCTCGGCTGGAAGGCCGAGGAACTGGATCCGGAGCTTCCGCCGTACGTCGCCTTCGCAGGAGCGCGGCACCTGGTGCTGGCCGCGTCGACGCGGCAACGGCTGGCGGACCTGGACTACGACTTCGACCGGCTGCGCGCGTACATGCTGGAGCGCGACCTGACGACGCTGCAGCTCGTGTGGCGCGAGTCCGCGACGGTGTTCCACGTGCGCGACCCGTTCCCGGTCGGTGGGGTTGTCGAGGACCCCGCCACCGGTGCGGCGGCCGCGGCCTTCGGGGCCTACCTGCGCGAGCTCGGGCTCGTGCAGCCGCCAGTCACGGTGCAGCTCCGCCAAGGCGACGACCTCGGCCGGCCGAGCCGGATCGAGGTCGAGCTCCGCCAAGGAGACAACCGGGTGCGGGTCAGCGGGAACGCGGTCGTCATGGGACCTGCCTGAACGTTACGGGACCTGCCTGAGCCATTCCTCGGTGCCGAACTTCTTGACGACGCGCTCCTCGGCCTCGGCGACGGTCTCCGCGGAGATCTCGCCGGGCGCCAGGCCGTAGCGGCCGCGGAACGACGCGACCATCCGGTCGATCACATCGGCGCGCTCGAGACCGGTCTGGCTGCGCAGCGGGTCGACGCGCTTCGCGGCGCTCTTGGTGCCCTTGTCGGACAGCTTCTCGCGGCCGATCCGCAGCACCTGCAGCATCTTCACGGCGTCCATGTCGTAGGCCATCGTCACGTGGTGCAGCACGGCACCACCGGCGAACCGCTTCTGGGCCGCGCCCGCGATCTTGCCCGCGGGTGAGGTGATGTCGTTGATCGGCTGGTACGTCGCGGCGATGCCGAGCTCGTTCAGCGCGCCGATCACCCAGTCGTCGAGGAACGCGTACGAGTCGACGTACGACAGGCCTGAGACGAGCGACTCGGGGACGTAGAGCGAGTACGTGATCGTGTTGCCCGGCTCGACGAACATCGCGCCGCCGCCACTGATCCGGCGTACGACGGTCACGTCGTGCTCGGCCGCGCCGTCGAGATCGACCTCGTTGGCCAGGGACTGGAAGCTCCCGATGATCACCGCGTTCGACGCCCACTCCCAGACCCGCAGCGTCGGCGGGCGCTCGCCCGCCCCGACCTGCTCGGTCAGCACCTCGTCGAGCGCCATCTGCAGCGCGGGCTCCCGCGGTACGTCGTGCACGAACTCCCACGGGTGGTCGTGCCACCCGGTCGCGCCGGTCAGCGCCCGCCGTACGGCGACCGCGACCGCCTCGGGCGAGAACCCCAGCATCTCGACGCCGTCGCCAAGCACCGCCTTGATCCGGGCCGCGACCTGCGCGGCCGGCAGGTCGGTCGGCGTACCGGCCAGCGCCGCGTTGATCCGCTGCAGCGCGTCGTCGGGTTCGAGGAAGAAGTCCCCGCTGATCTGCGCCCGCAGGACCGTGTCGTCAAGAACCTCGAGGTCGGCCACGACGAGCTTGCCGCCGGGGACCTTGTACTCACCATGCACGACAGTCACAACCGGCGCCCGCGGATGGTTGTTCCCGATCGCCCGGCTCTAGGGTCGGCGGCATGGACTCGATCGGCAAGCTCTCCGACCTGGTGTTCGACTGCGCGGATCCTGCCCGGCTGGCCGAGTTCTGGTCCCGGGTCTTCGGGATGTGGGTGCTGAACACGGACGCGGACTCGGTGACCCTGGCCGGCCCTCGCCCGCCGTACCGGTTGTCGTTCCAGCGCTGCGCGGACTACGTCCCACCGACGTGGCCCGGCGACCAGGGTGACCAGCAACTGCACCTCGACGTCATCGTCGGCGATCTCACCGAGGCGGTTCGGCAGACCGTGGACCTCGGCGCCCGCCCGCTGACCGCCACCCTGGACGAGGACGAGGCGGCGTGGCGCATCATGGCCGATCCGGAGGGACATCCGTTCTGTCTCGTCACGACCCGCTGACGCGTCGCCGGCTCAGGCGTCAGCCGTGGTGAAGCGCGCGGCGGCCGGGCCGATCAGGCGCCCGGGCGGCAGAGCGCGTCCGCAGAGCACCAGCAGCAGGTCCTGCGCGATGCCGGTGACCGGATGCCCGGTGCCCAGCGTCCAGTCGAGGTCCGTCGCCTGGAGCTGGGTGCCGGTGAGGTCGACGCCGAAGTACTTCAGGTGCTTGGGGCTGGCTCCGGCGAGGACGATCTGGAGGCGGTCGAGCGGCACGTGGCGGTCGATGCCTAGGGCAACGGTGACGTCGAGGCCGTGGATGACGTCGTGGGACAGAGCGCCCTCGTAACCGCCGCCCGGGGGTTTCCACGGGTGGTGGATGTTGGCCTCCAGGGTGTCGGTCAGCTCCTTCGGCGTGAGTTCGGTGGCGTCGGCGCGGGCCCGGCGGTCGGCCATGCGGTTGAAGTTGCCGCGGCTCTTGAGCATCTCCTTGAGGAAGCGCGGGGTGGAGTAGTTGTACGGCATCACGATGTGCGCCACGAGCTCCCGGACCCGCCAGCCCTCGCACAGGGTCTGGCGGTTCCAGTCGTCGGCGGAGAGGCTCCGTAGTACGGCGACGAGGTCGGCGCGCTCGGCGGCGATGGCTTTCTGTACGTCGGTCATGCCCTACCGACGTACAGGCGAGGGCTAGACGGACACCTGGTCCAGGCGGCGTTGCAGGTAGGCCTGCTCGGCCTCGGTCTTGGTCAGCTCGAGTGCGGCTCTGTAGGACTCGGCCGCCTCGGCTTTGCGGCCCAGGCGGCGCAGGAAGTCGGCGCGGGTGGCTGGGAGCAGGTAGTAGCCGTCGAGGCCTTGCAGGTCGTCCAGCAGCTTCAGACCGACTTCCGGGCCGTCGGCCATGCCGATCGCGACGATGCGGTTGAGTCGGACGATCGGCGTCTGCTTCAGCTGGGCGTACAGGGCGGCGATCTGCGGCCAGTCGGTGTCGGCGGCGGTCGGGGCTGTGGCGTGGCAGGCGGCGATGGCTGCCTGCACTTGGTACGGGCCTGGCTGCCTGCGGCTGAGTGCCGCGTCCAAGAGGTCTGTGCCCTCGGTGATCTCGTCCAGGTGCCAGCGGCTGCGGTCCTGGTCCTCCAGCGTGACCAGCTGGCCTTGTACTGCGCGTGTGTCGCGCCGGGCGTTGTGCAGCAGCATCAGCGCGAGCAGTCCGGCCGCCTCCGGCTCGTCCGGCATCAGCCGCACCAGCAGGCGAGCCAGTCGGATCGCCTCCGCGGCCAGCCCGTCCCGTACTAGTTCAGCGCCGGCCGTTGCGGAGTAGCCCTCGTTGAACAGCAGGTACAGCACAGCCAGTACGGCGGGAGTCCGCTCGGGCAGCAGGTGGTCCGGCGGCACCCGGTACGGGATGCCGGCGTGCTTGATCTTCTGCTTGGCCCTGGTGAGCCGCTTGGACATCGCCTCCTCCCCCACCAGGAAGGCCCGCGCGATCTCGGCGGTGGTCAGCCCCGCCAGCGTGCGCAGCGTCAGCGCGACCCGCGTCTCCATCGCCAGCGCCGGGTGGCAGCAGGTGAACATCAGCCGCAGCAGGTCGTCCTGTACGACGCTCGCCGGCTCCTCAGGCCAGTCCGCCTCCTCAGCACCAGCCATCATCGCCGCCTCCCGCAGCTTCGCGGCCCCGACCGCCTCGCGCCGCATCCAGTCGATCGCCCTGCGCCGCGCGGTGGTGGTCAGCCAGGCGCCGGGTTTGTCCGGTACGCCGTCCTCAGGCCAGCGCCGCAACGCCGCCGCGAACGCCTCCTGCACGCACTCCTCGGCTACCTCCCAGTCCCCGGTGACGCGGATCAGTGTGGCCAGCACCTGGCCCCACTCCTCCCGGAACACCCGGTCCAACTGGTCGGCCACGGTCACTCTGGTGGCCCGTCGATCACCGGCCGGATCTCGATCGTCCCGTACGACGCCGCCGGGTGCTTGCCGGCGATCTCGATCGCCTCGTCCAGATCCGCGCACTCGATCAGCACGAACCCACCGATCTGCTCCTTGGTCTCCGCGAACGGCCCGTCGGTCAGCATCAGTTCGTCGTCCCGCACCCGCACCGTCGTCGCCTCCTGCGGCGGCCGCAACCCGGCGCCACCCCGGACGACCCCACGGGCCTCCATCTCCTCGGACCAGTGCCCGCACCCGTCCAGCGCGTGCTCCTCGGCCGACTCGTCCCCACAGATCATCAACAGGTACTTCATAGAACTCCTCTCCACCCCACCGACGAACAGCACCGGCCCCACCGGACACCTCACACGGTACGCACACCGATGGGGCGGTAAAGCCCGCTCGCCCCGCCTTCGCTTCGCTCGGCTGGTTTGATGAGCCCATGGCCGATCTGAGCGGGACCTGCCACGAACGGTTCGCCGCTGTGCAGGCCACCTTCGCGTCCTTTCTCGACAGCAAGGACGTCGGCGCGTCGGTTGCCGTGGCTGTTGAGGGCGAGCTGGTGGTCGACCTCTGGGGCGGGTACGCCGACGCTCAGCGAACCCGGCCGTGGGAGCGGGACACGATCACCTGCGTCTGGTCCACCACCAAGACCATGAGCGCGCTCTGTCTGCTGGTGCTCGCCGATCGTGGGACGGTCGACCTGGACGCGCCGGTTGCGTCGTACTGGCCTGAGTTCGGGGCCTCGGGTAAGGACAAGATCCTCGTCCGGCACGTGCTCGGGCATACCGCCGGGCTGCCGACCTGGCGCGAGCCGCTGCGGACCGAGCAGCTCTACGACTGGTCCTCGATGACCGCGCTCCTGGCTGAGCAAACACCGGACTCACCACCCGGCGAGGTCGGCGCGTACCACGCGATCACCCAGGGATACCTGCTCGGCGAGATCGTCCGCAGGGCGACTGGTCGGACCCTGGCCGAGTTCTTCGTCGACGAGATCGCCGGTCCGCTCGGCGCCGACTTCCAGATGGTCGTCGCACCGGAGGACGACCACCGCGTCGCCGAGATCATCCCCGCGTCGACCCGCGCACCCGAGCTGCGGTCGATGGGCGAGGGCAACCCGCCGCTGCCCGCCGAGGTCGCCAACACCGCGGCCTGGCGGCGGGCCGACATCCCCTCGGCCGCCGGGTACGGCAACGCCCGCTCGGTGGCGGCGATCCAGTCCGTGCTCGCCAACGGCGGTGAAGCGCACGGCGTGCGCCTGCTCTCGAAGACCCACGGCAGCGAAGCGCACGGCGTACAGCTGCCGTCGAAGACCAACGGCGGTCAGGCGCCCGGCGTACAGCTGCCGTCGAAGACCAACGGCGGTCAGGCGCCCGGCGTACGGCTGCTCTCGAAGGCCGGGTGTGAGCGCGTGCTGGAGCAGCAGTTCGCCGGGACCGACGTGGTGTTCGACCGGCCGATCCGGTACGGGATGGGCTACAGCCTCCAGGGGCGGGCCTGTTCGTGGGGTGGCTGGGGTGGATCGCTGGTGCTGGCCGACCTCGACACCGGCCTGACCGTCGCCTACGTGATGAACCGGATGCTCGAGGAAGGGCCGCTCGGCGACGACCGTGGGCTCGAGCTCGTGATGGCGGCGTACGGCGGACTTCTGAACGTCACTTGAGCCTGCCCTCATCGGCAACCTGGCGTGCCTACACTGAAGCCGTTTGCCGTGAGTGTCATCCGTAGGAGGACCGCATGCCCGACTCCCGTAGCCAGACGATTGCCTACCCCGCGCCCGGCGCGCGGCCGTCGCGGCGGGATCTGGAGCCGCTGGCGCCGCACGTCATCGTGCTGTTCGGGGCGACCGGCGACCTGGCCAAGCGCAAGCTGCTGCCGGGCCTGGCCTACCTGCAGCAGAACCGGTTCGCTCCCGACGTACGGATCATCGGTACGGCGACCGAGGAGCTGACCACCGAGGAGTTCCGCGCCCGTGCGCGGGTGGCGGTCGACACCTTCGGCACGCACAAGATCACCGAGGAGGAGTGGGAGCAGTTCTCCACCCGCCTCAGCTACGTGTCGACCACGGCCGGGCCGGACGCGCTGGCGGCCGCGGTGAAGGAGGCCGAGACGCTGCTCGGGCCGGACGCCTGCCGCCTGCACTACCTGTCGGTGCCGCCGAAGGCCGCGCACTCGGTGATCCAGATGCTGCGCGACGCCGACCTGGTCGACCGGGCCCGGGTGGTGATGGAGAAGCCGTTCGGCGACAATTTGCAGACCGCGATCCAGCTGAACGACTTCGTGCACGAGACGTTCGACGAGTCGCAGATCTTCCGGATCGACCACTTCCTCGGCAAGGAGGCGGCGCAGAACATCCTTGCCTTCCGGTTCGCCAACGGGCTGTTCGAGCCGATCTGGAACCGCAACTTCATCGACCACATCCAGATCGACATCCCCGAGGAGCTCGGGCTCGACCAGCGGGCCACGTTCTACGAGCCGACCGGCGCGTTCAAGGACATGGTCGTCACGCACGTGCTGCAGGTGCTCGCGTTCGTCGCGATGGAACCGCCGACGGCGCTGGAGCCGCGGGCGATCTCGGAGGAGAAGAACAAGGTCTTCCGGTCGATGCTGCCGATCCAGCCGACGGACGTCGTACGGGGTCAGTACGGCGGGTACCGCAGCGAGGAAGGCGTCGCGCCGGACTCCGACACCGAGACGTTCATCGCGATGAAGGTCGGGATCGACAACTGGCGCTGGGCCGGCGTGCCGTTCTACCTGCGGACCGGCAAGAAGATGGCCGAGGGGATGCGGATCATCTCGATCGCGTTCAAGGAGGCGCCGAAGACGATGTTCCCGGCCGGATCCGGTGTCGGGGCGCAGGGCCCGGACCACCTGACCTTCGACCTGGCCGACTCGTCGCGGGTGTCGCTGTCGTTCTACGGCAAGCGCCCCGGGCCGGGGATGCGGCTGGAGAAGCTGTCGATGCAGTTCTCCACGCAGGAGACGGAGTCGGCGGCCGACGTACTGGAGGCGTACGAGCGGCTGATCCTCGACGCGATGCGCGGGGACCACACGCTGTTCACGACCGCCGAGGGCATCGAGTCGCTGTGGGAGAACTCGACGCTCCTGCTGGAGGACCCGCCGCCGGTGAAGCCTTACGCGCCGGGCACGTGGGGGCCGAACGCGATTCACCAGCTGATCGCGCCGCGGGCCTGGCGGCTGCCGTTCGAGCGGGAGTGGCGCGAGCAGAAGTCGTAGGAGCTGGTACGCCGGGCCGCTGCGACTGGCGGGCCGACAGCGCGTGCGCTCGGCCCGCGTGACGCCGTACGGGCTAGTGCTTCGGGCGGCGCAGGTCGTCGATCGCCTCGGTCAGCGCCGTCTCCAGGTAGTGGATGCGGTCGGTGGCGACCAGCATCGTGGCGCCGCCGTTGACCGCGGTGAGGATGGCCGTGGCCGCCCGCACCGGGTCGACCGACTTGTCGATCTCGCCTGAGGCGCGCAGGGCCTCGACGCCGTCGACCAGGTACTGCAGCCAGCGGTCGAGCATGTCGCCGACGACCTGACGCGTCGTCGTGTCGCCCAGGCCGAGCTGCCCGACGAGCGCCGACAGGGCGCAGCCTTCGCGCTGTTCGTCGTACATCTTGAGCACGCGGCGCCGCCACGCCTGCCACTTGCGCCAGGTCGTGAGGTCGCCGAGCTGCGGCATCTGCTCCGCGATCACCTGCTCGGCCTCGCGCCGCGCGACCGCCAGCATCAGGTCGGCCTTGCCGTCGGGGAAGTAGTGGAACAGCTGGCTCTTGCTGGTCGCCGTCGCGGCCCGGATGTCGTCGAGCCCGACGTTCACCACGCCCTGCTCGCGGATCAGCAGCGCGGCACCGTCGACGATCCGCTGCCGCGTCGCGGCACCCTTCGCGGTCAGCACTCGCTCCACCATGCCACCTACCTTACTGGTTCGATGTCTGGACCGATGGGTCCAATCGACGTGCTACTTTGGACCTATCAGTCCATTCTTGAGCGAAGGAGCAGCTGCCATGCGTCTGGCAGGCAAGACGGCCCTGGTCACCGGGGCCACCAGCAACATCGGCAAGGCGATCGCGGTCGCGTACGGCGCCGAGGGGGCGCACGTCGTCGTCACCGGCCGCAACGCCGAGCGCGGCGAGGCGGTCGTCGCGGAGATCCGCGCGGCCGGCGGCAAGGCCGACTTCGTCGCCGCCGACCTCGACGGCTCCCCCGCGGCCGCGCAGCAGTTGGCCGAGCAGGCGACCGCCGTACTGGGCGGGCGGATCGACATCCTGGTCAACAACGCGGGCGCTCTGAACAGCGCCGGTACGACGACCGTTGACGAGGCCGCGTTCGACACGGTGTACGCGGTGAACGTGAAGGCGCCGTTCTTCCTGGTCGCGGCGATCGCGCCGGCGATGGCCGCTGCCGGGGGCGGGACGATCGTCAACCTGGGGTCGTGGGTCGCGCGGCTCGGCGTACGGGGTGGTACGGCGTACGCCGCGTCGAAGGGGGCGCTGGAGACGCTGACGCGGGCTTGGTCGGCTGAGTTCGGGGCGTCCGGGGTGCGGGTGAACGCGATCTCGCCCGGGGTGGTGCACACGATGGCGGATCACCCGTCGGCCGGGATGATGGCCGGTACGCCGGGCGGGGACGTCGGGCACCCGGACGACATCGCGCGGGCGGCGGTGTTCCTGGCCAGCGACGACGCCGCCTTCATCCACGCGACCACCCTCGACGTCGACGGCGGCCGCATCGGCGTCGCCACCTTCGCCGCCTGACCCGCGGACCCGCCTGACCCGCCTGACCCGCGGACCCGCCTGACCCGCGGACCCGCCTGGCCCGCGGACTCGCCTGCGCGGACCCGCCTGACCCGCGGACCCGCCTGCTCGCCTGCTCGCCTGCTCGCCTGCTCGCCTGCTCGCCTGCTCGCCTGCTCGCTAGCGTCCGAAGAACCCGCATGCGTCCGAAGAACCCGAGGCTATAGCGCACCCTTCTTCGGACGCGTGCCGGTTCTTCGGACGCGTGCCGGTTCTTCGGACGCTGCGGGTCGGCGGCGTACGGGAGGTTCGGACGCCGGCGCTGGGCGTCGTACGGGCTAGAAGGCCGCGGCGACCGGGATGACGTCGGTGCCGATGCGCTCGAGGCCGTCGAGCTTCTGCACGTCGGGGACGAACCCGAGCGCGACCTGGATGCCCAGGCCGTGCAGGCGACCGAGCTCGTCGATCAGTTCCTGGGTCTTCTCACCCTTCTCGCCCGTGTCCAGCGGCTGGTACACGGTCTTGGTGATCTCGTCGTAGTCGCGGCCCTCGGTCTCGCAGTGCTGCTTGAGGACGTCGAGCTTGTGCTCCAGTTCGGGGGTGTTGAACAGGTTGCACGCGTCGGCGTACTTGGCGACCAGCCGCAGCGTCTTCTTCTCGCCGCCACCGCCGATCATCAGCGGCGGATGCGGGTTGCTGAGCGCCTGCGGCGAGTTGAGCAGCCGCGTCGCCTGGTAGTGCTTGCCCTCGAACGCGCCCTCGTCGTCCGACCACATCTGCAGCACGTACCGCACGGTCTCCTCGAGCCGCTCGAACCGCTCACCCAACGGCGGGAACGGGAACCCGAGCCCGCGGGACTCCTCCTCGTTCCAGCCGGCGCCGAGCCCGAGGATCGCCCGCCCGCCGGACAGCACGTCCAACGTGGTCACCGCTTTCGCGAGCAGCGCGGGCTCGCGGTAGTGCACGCCGGTGATCACCGTCAGCAGCTTGGCCCGCTCGGTGTTCGCCGCGAGGAACCCGAGCGCCGTGTAGGCCTCGAGCATGTCGTTCTCAACCGGCCCTACGCCGCCGATCTGGAAGAAGTGGTCCATCAGGGCGATGTAGCCAAAGCCCGCCGCGTCGGCCGTGCGCGCGACCGCCGCAAGCTCCGGCCCGAGCGCGCTGGGCCCGTTCGGCCAGGTGAAGTCAGGAATCTGCAGACCGATATCCATCAAGAATGTCCTCTCATCGCAGTCTGCTCTCAGACAACGTCAGCGCGTCGAACATCCTTCCGCATTCCGCAAACAAATCGGAGGCCCGCCTCCGGCCCGCGCTCCGGGCCGGGCGGGGCCGGGGCCAGGGCCGGGGCAGGGGCAGGGGCCAGGGCCGGGGCCGCGGCTGGGGCTGGGGCAGGGGCAGGGGCAGGGGCCAGGGCCGGGGCCGCGGCTGGGGCTGGGGCCGCGGACGGGGCTGGGGCCGCGGTTGGGGCCGGGGCCGGGGCTGGGGCCGGGGCCGCGGCTGGGGCCGGGGCCGCGGCTGGGGCCGCGGTTGGGGCAGCGGCCGGGGCTGGGGCCGGGGCCGCGGCTGGGGCCGCGGTTGGGGCAGCGGCCGGGGCTGGGGCCGGGGCCGGGGCTGGGGCCGCGGTTGGGGCCGGGGCCGCGGCTGGGGCCGCGGTTGGGGCAGCGGCCGGGGCTGGGGCCGGGCCGGGGCTGGGGCCGCGGTTGGGGCCGGAGCCGGCAGCCCAGCTGCCCGGCTCCCGGCTTCAACTGCCGTCCGGCCGCCGCTGCATCAACCACAGCAGGCGTCCTCGGCCGCATGCGTGCCGACCTGTAGTTGCTGTTGGTCGCCGGAAGAAGTAGCCGACGCGGCTACGGTGATGGGCGAGCGGAGGTGACCCAGGCGTGGACGCGCGGCAACTCGAGTACTTCCTGGCGGTGGTTGACGAAGGCGGGGTTAACCGCGCCGCTCAGGCACTGCGGATTGCTCAGCCCTCCTTGTCGCAGGCGATTCGGACGCTCGAGCGCGACCTCGGGAGCGATTTGTTCCACCGGGTCGGCCGCCGGGTGGTGCTGACTCCAGCGGGCCAGGCCCTGATCGAGCCGGCTCGGCAGGTGGTGCGGGGGCTTGAATCAGCGCGGGCGAGCGTGGAGTCGACGGCAGGCCTGCAGGCCGGGCGGGTGGAGATCGCCGCGATGCCGTCTCAGACCGTCGAGCCGCTGAGCAGTCTCATCGGCGCGTTCACGCGCGCCTACCCCGGGCTCTCGGTCGGCATCCGCGCCGCGCCGACGGCGGACGTCGTACTGGAGCTGGTCCGCTCAGGCGTCACCGAGCTCGGCCTGTTGGGGACTGCAACTCCCGCCAAGGCAGCGGGCGTCCACCTGGAGCCGGCCGGCGTACAGCGGTTCGTGCTGATCTCACCGCCGGGCTCCGGCTTTCCTGACGGAGGTCCCGTACGCCGTGAGGCGCTGCGCGGGTCCCGGCTGATCGTCGGGCAGGCCGGGACGGGGATGCGGCGGCTGGTCGATGAGATCCAGGCGGACGGGATCGACGTGACGGCCGTGGTCGAGTCCGAGCACCGTGAGGCGATCCTGCCGCTCGTGCTCGGCGGCGTCGGGTACGCCGTACTGACAGACTCGTGGGCGACGCTGGCTCGCCAGGCGGGCGCGATCGTCTCGCTCCTCGAGCCGCCGTCGCACCTGATTCTCTCACTCGCGAGCCGGACGGCCCCGCTGACGCCTGCGGCCGAGGCCTTCCTGACGGTTGCCCGCGACAACCTATAGGCAATCCCTATCGATCCAGTCGGAAACCGGTCTTGGACTGACAGCCCGATGACTGGTCTGATCGAGAGATGACGACTCAGCGGATCGCACTCGTTCCCGGCGACGGCATCGGCCGCGAGGTGGTGCCGGCCGCGCTCGCCGTCCTCGAGGCGGTCGGGCGACGGCACGGGATCACGTTCGCGTACGACGAGTTCGACTGGTCCTGCGAGCGGTACCTGGCCGAGGGCGCGATGATGCCGGCCGACGGCCTGGATCAGATCCGCGGCCACGACGCGATCTTCCTCGGCGCGGTCGGCGCCCCCGGCGTACCGGATCATGTGTCGCTGTGGGGACTGCTGATCCCGATCCGGCGGCAGTTCCAGCAGTACGTGAACCTGCGGCCGATCCGCGTCTTCGACGGTCTCGACAGCCCGGTGCGCGGTGCGGTCGCGGGTGAGGTCGACTTCGTCGTCGTCCGGGAGAACGTCGAGGGCGAGTACAGCGAGATCGGCGGGCGGATGAGCCGCGGGTTCCCCGACGAGCTCGCGGTGCAGCAGGCCGTGTTCACGCGCACCGGGGTGACGCGACTGGTCGACTTCGGACTGGAGCTGGCGGAGGGCCGGCGCCGGTACGGCGTGGCGGAGGCGCCCACGCGTAGCGGGCCGGCCGAGGCGTGGACGCCCAGCGAGCAAGCCGAGGCATCGACGCGCAGCGAGCGAGCCGGGGCGTCGACGCCCAGTGAGCAGGCCGAGGCATCGACACGCAACGAGCACGGCGCGACTGCAAGCACCCACCGCGGCGGGCACTTGACCTCGGCCACCAAGTCGAACGGGATCGTGCACACGATGCCGTTCTGGGACGAGATCGTTGCCGAGCGCACCGCTCTGCACCCGGACGTCCGCTGGGACCAGGAGCACATCGACGCGCTGAGCGCGAAGCTCGTGCTCGATCCCGCGCGCTTCGACGTGATCGTTGCCTCGAACCTCTTCGGCGACATCCTCAGCGACCTCGCCGCGGCCGTTGCCGGAGGCATCGGGATCGCACCGGCCGCGAACCTGAACCCGGCGCGCGACTTCCCGTCGATGTTCGAGCCCGTGCACGGGTCCGCGCCCGACATCGCCGGGCGTGGGATCGCGAACCCGATCGGCGCGATCTGGACGGCCGCGATGATGCTCGACCACCTCGGGCACCTGGAGGCCGCCGCGGAGGTGGAGCGCGCGATCGCCGCCGTACTGGCTGCTCGGGAGGTCCGTACGCCGGACCTCGGCGGCACGGCCACCACGACCAGCTTCACCCAGGCGGTACTCGACGCGGTGGAGGCACGATGAGGCTCGACGGGTTCGAGTACCAGCGGATCGATGCCGACGGCATCGAGATCAACTGCGCGGTCGCCGGGAGCGGGCCGCCGGTGCTACTCCTGCACGGGTATCCGCAGACCCACCTGATCTGGCACGAGGTCGCGCCGGCGCTCGCGCAGACACATACCGTCGTCGCCACGGACCTCCGCGGGTACGGCGACAGCGCGAAGCCGGCCAGCGCTCCCGACCACGCGCCGTACAGCAAACGCGCGATGGCCCGCGACCAGCTGCTCGTCATGCGATCCCTCGGCTTCGACCGCTTCGCCGTCGCCGGGCACGACCGCGGCGGGCGCGTCGGGCACCGCCTGGCGCTGGACCATCCTGAGGCCGTCGAGCGGCTCGCCGTGCTCGACATCGTCCCGACCCGCTACACCTTCGAGCACGCCGACGCGACGTTTGCCCAGGGCTACTACCACTGGTTCTTCCTGACCGCGGGCAACGGCATCCCCGAACGCCTGATCGGCGGCGACCCCGAGTTCTGGATCCGCGCCCGGATGGAGTCCCGCCACCACGGCGGCACGCCGTTCCACCCCGAGGCGATGGCCGACTACGTCCGCTGCTTCTCCAGCCCCGAAGCAATCCACGCCAGCTGCGAGGACTACCGGGCGGCCGCCACCATCGACCTGGTCCACGACGACACGTCGTACGGCAGTCCGCTCACGTGCCCAGTGCTGGCGCTGTGGGGTGCGTCGAGTTTCGTCGGGCGCACGTACGACGTACTGGACGTGTGGCGCGCGTACGCCGACGACCTCCAGGGCGCCGCGCTCCCGTCCGACCACTACCTGCCGGAAGAGGCTCCGGCAGACACCGCCGCCGCCCTCCTGACCTTCCTTGCTCGAGGGTAATTCGCACCTGGAGAGTACACGTTCAGCCGGCGCTGGCGGCGGTTGTCCACAGGACTTTCAGGGGGCGATCTCGAGCGACTTGATGACGTCGCCCTCGAGGGTGAAGCGGTAGATGAGGTCGACCTCGCCGCCGGGGAAGTTGCCTTCGAGGTGGTGGGTGAGGACCCAGTGGGTGTCGTCGAGCTTCTCGGCGTGGGTGAGTTCCTGCGTGTACGTGTACTCGCTGGCGGCGGTTTCGCGCCAGTGGCGGATCTCGTCGTGGCCGGTGTAGGTCTTGTCGTCGTCGAGGACCGTGGCGTCTTCTGCGAACGCAGGGAGGAGGTCGTGGAAGTTGGCCTTGCGGCCGGGCTGGGACTCGCGCAGGTACGCGGTGATCGCGTGCGGGAGGTGCTTGATCGTCTCGGCGACGGTCGGGTCGGGCGGGGTCGGGATGGTCATCTCATGCCTCCGTGGTGAGGGTGAAGGTGGCTCGGCCGAACGGCCGGCCGTTGATCTGGAGTTCCAGGGCGTGCTCGCCCGCGTAGTACCGGCGGGTGGAGATCGGCTTGAAGGAGTGGCGTTTCGCCAGGCTGACGGACTCGCCGGGGGCGAGGGTTCTCGTGGTGAGTTTGAAGACCTTCGGCGCGAGGGTGCCGTTGGCCTTCAGGTGGTGCACGACGTAGTCGATCGCCAGGCGGACCTCGTCGGGGCCCTCGTTGCGGGCGTCGAAGGTGAACTCGAGCGACTCGCCGACGGTGACGCCGTCGACCGACAGCAGCGGGCCGTCGACGGTGAGGGCGGCGGGTGGGGCGTAGCCGAGGAGGGCCAGGGCTGCAGGGTCGCCGGCTTTGATGAGAGTGCGGAGGGCGTGGCGGACCAGCTGCGGCGTGGTTTCCGCGGGGTCGGCGAGCCAGGTGGTCGCGATGTCGACGGCGAGGGCGGGGTTGGCGCGGCTGACGTCGTTGAGGTGGTTCGCGACCGAGCGGCGGACGTACGGCGACTCGTCGTGGCGCAGGGCGTGGAGGATCTCGCGGGTCACCTCGGGGTGGGCGAGGATCTCGCGGACCTGCTTGGCCCACGGGAGACGCGGGCGAGTGCCTTCGCTGGCTAGACGGCGTACATGCTCGTCGGGGTGCTTGGTCCAGGTGCTGACCGTGTCGAGAGTGCGCTCGAGGTCAGCCGCGAGGAAGGTCCGGAGGGCGAACTCGGCGGTGAGCCGGGGAGTCAGCAGGGCGAGCAACTCGAGCCCGCGCTCGAAGTCGCCGCCACCCGAGGAAGACGCGGAGGTTGCCCGTACGGCGACAGCCTCGGTGACCGGCCAGGTCATCCAGCCGGTGAAGTCTTCCCTCGCCAGCGCCGCCCGAAAGAGCTCATCCGCAGGGCCGTAGCCGGCGGGCAAGTCAGCGAGCAGCGCGTCGCGCACCAAGCGGCCGCGATCACTGAACGCCATGCCGGGCAGCTCAGCAGGAACGGCCCGCAGCGCGGTGAAGGCAAGCCCCGGCTCCACCGCCCGCAGGATCCGGCCCAGCGCGACCACCGAGTCCGTACTGAGCATTTCCTCGGCCGTCGGCACTGGTCTCCCCCACAAGGTCGGTTCTACTGACTTCTAAATTAGCAGTTAACCGTGGAACCGCTCACCTGAGGCCGGGAACTAGGCTCCTGCGCCATGGAGATCTTGGTGATCGGGATCGGGGCCGGGGATCCGGACCACCTGACGATGCAGGCCGTGCGGGCGATCGAGCGGGCCGACGTGTTCTTCGTGCTCGACAAGGGCGAGGTCAAGCAGGAGCTCGTCGACCTGCGGACCGAGATCCTGCAGCGGTACGCACCGGCCACGAAGGTTGTCGTCGGGCGCGATCCCGAGCGGGATCGCAGCAGTACGACGTACGTGGAATCTGTGGACGACTGGCGGCGCCGCCGGGCCGACGTGTGCGCCGAGCTGATCGCGCAGGAGTTGAGCGGCGAGCAGGTCGGGGCGTTCCTGGTCTGGGGCGACCCCTCGCTCTACGACAGCACCCTGGCGATCCTCGACGACCTCCTGGCGCGGGGGGAACTCCAGTTCGGCATCGAGGTGATCCCCGGGATCAGCAGCGTCTCCGCGCTCGCCGCCAAGCACCGGATCGGGCTCAACCAGGTCGGCAAACCGATCCAGGTGACCACCGGCCGACGCCTCGCCAAGGAGTGGCCCGACGGCGTCGACGACGTCGTGGTGATGCTCGACGCGCAGACCGCGTTCACCGCGCACACCGACCAGGACGCGGACATCTACTGGGGTGCCTACCTCGGTACGCCGGACGAACTGCTGGTCGCCGGGAAGCTGTCCGAGGTGGCCGGCGAGATCGAGAAGATCCGTGCCGAAGCCCGCGAGCGCAAGGGCTGGATCATGGACACCTACCTGCTCCGACGAGGTCACCGGTAAGTAGTCGGCCGATCACACAACGCGGCGACCTGTAGATATGCAGGGAGATTTCATATAGCTTCGATCCTGTCCCACCGCCCCCAACGGGCCGTGCCCCGCCCCCACCCGGCACGGTCGAGGACAGGAGAACCACCATGAAAACTCCGCGATTCGTCCGTGCGCTGCCGGTCCTGGCAGCACTCGGAGCGGCGATCACGATGGTGTTCACAGCACCCGCCGAAGCCCGGGAACAGAGTCCGGACGGCGCCCAGGCCTTCCCGGTCAGCGAGTCCCAGTTCAACCAGATGTTCCCGGGCCGGAACCCCTTCTACACCTACTCCGGCCTGATCGACGCGCTCGGCGCCTACCCCGGCTTCGCCAACACCGGCGACGACGCGACGAAGAAACGCGAGGCCGCCGCGTTCCTCGCGAACGTGAACCACGAGACCGGCGGACTGGTCTACATCAAGGAGATCAACGAGGCCAACTACCCGCACTACTGCGACTGGGGTCAGCCGTACGGCTGCCCGGCCGGACAGGCGGCGTACTACGGCCGTGGGCCGATCCAGCTGAGCTGGAACTTCAACTACAAGGCGGCCGGCGATGCCCTCGGCATCGACCTGCTCGGCAACCCCTGGCAGGTCGAGCAGAACTCGGCGATCGCCTGGAAGACCGGCCTCTGGTACTGGAACACCCAGACCGGTCCGGGCACGATGACTCCGCACAACGCGATGGTGAACGGCGCCGGGTTCGGCGAGACCATCCGCAGCATCAACGGGTCGATCGAGTGCAACGGCGGCAACCCCGGCCAGGTGCAGAGCCGGGTCGAGGCGTACCAGCGCTTCACGTCGACGCTGGGCGTCGATCCCGGCGGCAACCTCTACTGCTAGCCACCGGGGTTCGACCAAAGGTGTAGCCGGTCTGGCCGTCCGGCCGAAGCGGGTACCGCCCGCCAAGGCCGAGGCTGCTGGGCATGACCAGACAACTCGGTAAGAAGAAGGTGCGGCTGGCACTGGCGCTCGTGCTGGTGCCAGTCGCGCTCCTGACCAGCAAGGTGACCGCCTCCGCCGGCGAAGCACCGGAGGTCCGCACCGACGCCGGCGTACTGCGTGGCACGGTCTCCGGCGAGACCCGGGTCTTCAACGGCATTCCGTACGCCGCTCCGCCGGTCAAGGACCTGCGCTGGAAGGCACCGCAGCCGGTGAAGCCGTGGACCGGCGTCCGCGACGCCACGCAGCACCGCAGCGTGTGCCCGCAGCAGGACAACTCCGAGGCGCCCGGCGGGTCCACCAACGAGGACTGCCTCTACCTGAACGTCACCACCCCGGCCAAGGACTCCGCCAAGCCGCGACCGGTGGTGGTCTGGATTCCCGGCGGCGGCTTCTTCTCCGGTGCCGGCAGCAACTACGGCGCGGCCAAGCTGGCCACCCGTGGCGACGCTGTGGTCGTCACGATCAACTACCGGCTCGGCATCTTCGGGTTCTTCGGGTACCCGGGGCTGAGCGGGTCCGGCACGTACGGACTCCAGGACCAGCAGGCCGCACTCCGCTGGGTGCAGCGCAACGCGCGCAGCTTCGGCGGTGACCCCAGGAACGTCACCATCGCAGGCGAATCGGCCGGCGGGATGAGTGTGTGCGCACAGCTCACCTCCCCGACGTCCGCCGGGCTGTTCTCGAAGGCGATCATGCAGAGCGGGTCCTGCGCGTTCAGCTGGGCCGACAACAGCCAGTACCCGGGCCAGGCGGCTGACTCGTTCTGGGTCCCGCAGAGCCGAGTCCAGCAGACCGGTGTCGAGTGGGCCGCGGCCAGCAAGGCCAAGCTGGGCTGCAAGCCCGGTCAGGCGATGCTGGACTGTCTGCGGGCCGCTGACCCCGCCGTACTGACCGAGGAGACGTTGCAGTTCACGCAGTCGGCGTACGGCGGTAGTGCGGTGCTGCCGATCAATCCGGCGAAGGCTCTGAAGGCCGGCCTGTTCCACCGGGTGCCGGTGCTGTCCGGGAACAACCACGACGAGGCCACGCCGTGGCTGTCGGCGTTCAACGGCGGCAAGATCACCGACGCGGACTACCCGCGACTGGTGAAGGACATGGTCGGTACGAAGCGGGCGCCCGCCGTACTGCGTGAGTACCCGCTCGCCGACTACGCCTCCGCCGCGGAGGCTTGGGCGACGGTGACGACCGACCGGATCTGGTCGTGCACGCAGGTCGCCAGCGACCGGCAGGCTGCGCGGAAGGTGCCGGTGTACGCGTACGAGTTCGCGGACAAGCACTCGCCGCTGTCGCAGCCTGGCCAGGGCGCTGCCCACGCCACCGAGCTGCCGTACCTGTTCAGCCTCGGCGGGTGGGACGCACCGCTCACTCCGACCCAGCAGCGGCTGTCGGACCAGATGGTCGACTACTGGACGGCGTTCGCCCGCAGTGGCAACCCGAACGGGCCGGACCGCCCGCACTGGGCGCCGGTCGAGCACGGCGACGTCAAGGGACTCTCACTGGCTCCGAGTGACCAGGGCGGCGTCAAGAAGGTCAACCTGACAGCCGAGCACCACTGCGACTTCTGGAACTAGGCGTTTCGCCTGGCCAGCGGCCGGCTGATCACGGGGGTCAGGAAGAGCAGGAACAGCGCGTAGAAGCCGACGTGCGGCACCAAGGCCGCGAGCACGAAGGCCAGCGCGAACAGGCCCGCGGTGACGATCGAGTTGATCAGTTCACCGCGGGTCACCGGGTTGTCCGGGTCCTCGATGTCCGGGTGCCGGCGGATCATCAGCACCAGACCGGACTGGCAGAGGCTGAGCACCAGGATCGTGCCGATGTAGAGCCCGCTGGTGAACCGGCTGGAGTCGAACGACCCGATGATCTCGGTCGGGAACGGCAGGATGACGATCAGCAGCAGCCAGCCGAGATTCAGCTGGATCAGGCGCGTGTTGTACCGGCGTACGTGCTCGAACACGCGGTGGTGCACCAGCCAGAACCGGACGATCACCACGAAACTCAGCAGGAACGTGAAGATCTGCGGCCGGTGCTCGGTGACCACCTCGACCGCGGTCAGGCCCTCGGTCTTCGACTCCGTCACCACGTCGACCAGCGGCAGCACCAGCAGCGTGACGGCGATCGCCACGACGGCGTCGGTGAACAGCACCAGGCGGTCCGGGTTCCTCGTCATACTCACGGGCGACCACGGTAGTGGATCAGCAGGGCGGAAACCCGCCAGCGTTGCCAGGAGCAACCAGGTGGACTGGAGGCATGGCTGGTTCAGTGCTCTTGCGTACGCCGGTGGTCCGGTGGCTCGGGGTCGTCGCGGTGACGCTCGGGATCTTCTCCATCGTCACGGCCGAGATCCTGCCGATCGGGCTGCTGACACCGATCGGCGAGGACTTCGGGCTGTCGCCCGGAAGGACGGGCTGGCTGATGACGGCGCCTGGCCTGGTCGCGGCCGTCGCCGCGCCGGTGGTGACCGTGACGACCGGGCGGGTCGACCGGCGGGTGATGCTCGGCGTACTGATGGTGGTACTGGCCGGAGCGGACGTGCTGGCGGCGACGGCTGGTGAGTACTGGCTGGAGCTGGTGGCGCGGGTGCTGGTCGGGCTGGTCATCGGTGGGTTCTGGTCGATCGGCGCCGGGCTGGCGGGGCGGCTCGTGCCGGAGCACCAGGCCGGGCGGGCGACCGCGGTGATCTTCTCGGCGGTACCGCTGGGGTCGGTGCTCGGCGTACCGGCCGGGACGTTCCTCGGGGAGCACGGCGGCTGGCGGCTGCCGTTCGTGCTGCTGGCGGCGCTGAGCCTGCTGGTGCTGGTGGCGCTCGTGCTGTTCGTGCCGGCGCTGCCGGCCGAGGAGGTGACGCGGCTGGCTGTACTGCGGGAGGTCCTGCGGCTCAGGCAGACGCAGGTCGGGCTGGTGGCAACCTGCCTGATCGTGGTGGCGCACTTCGGCACGTACACGTACGTGACGCCGTTCCTGCGGGACGTCACCGGCGTACGGCCGGAACTGATCAGCACGCTGCTGCTGGTGTACGGCGTGGCCGGGCTGGTGGGGAACGGTCTGGCTGGGCTGACTGTCGGCAGGTGGCTGCGGCTGACCTTCGCCAGCGCGGCCGGGCTGCTGGCGCTGGCGACGTTGCTGCTGCCGCTGGTCGGTCGGACGACGCTGGGCGCGGCTGGGCTGCTGGTGGTCTGGGGGCTCGCGTACGGCGCGGTGCCGGTCTGCTCGATGAGCTGGTTCGCGGCGGCGGCGCCTCGGGCGCGGGAAGCGGCGACTGTGCTGTTCACCTCGTCGTTTCAGGCGACGCTGTCGGCTGGAGCGCTGGGCGGTGGGCTGCTGCTGGACCGGACGTCCGCGTCGGTGGTGATGGTGTGTGGTGGGCTGACCGCTCTGATGATGGTTGGGGTGCTGCTGCGCGGTGACGCAGAACACAGCGGATGAGTGGGACGTAGCATCTCGGCTGTGGCCAGTACTGGGAGGAGTCAACCGGACCGTTGTCCTGGTGTGCTCTCGGTGCATCAGGCGGCTGATGGTGGGCTGGCTCGGGTGCGGCTGCCGGGTGGGGTGCTGAGTCCGGTGCAGCTGCGGGTGCTCGCTGAGGCCTCGGCTGAGTTGGGTGACGGGAATCTGGAGCTGACCTCGCGGGGGAACGTTCAGATTCGGGCGCTGAAGGCTCCGGAGGAGTTGTCGGAGCGGCTGTACGGCGTGGGGTTGCTGCCGTCGATCACCCATGAGCGGGTACGGAACATTCTGGCGTCTCCGCTGTCCGGGCTGGATGGGTCGTACGACGTGCAGGCGCTCGTCGGTGAGCTGGATCGTGGGCTGTGTGCTTTGCCGCGGTTGGCTGGGCTGCCGGGACGGTTCTTGTTCGCGCTGGATGACGGGCGTGGGGACCTGGCTGCTGTTGGCGCTGATGTCGGGGTGCGGGTGGTTGGCGAACAGGTGGCGTTGCTGCTGGCTGGGGAGGACAGCGGGGTGCGGCTGTCGCCTGGTGAGGCTCCGGTTGTGATGCTGCGGGCGGCTGAGGCGTTCCTGGACGAGCGGGACGGCGAGTGGCGGCTGGGTGAGCTGGCGGATGGTGTGGCCAGGGTGCTGAGCAGGCTGGGGTACGGCGGGGCGGCTGGGCAGGCGGCTGGGGCAGCGGGCCTGCAGGCTGGTGAGGCGGTGCGCGCTGGCGTCTACGGGCCGGAGCTGCTGGTGGCGACCGTGCCGCTGGGGAGTTTGGTGCCGGAGCAGGCCGCCGTACTGGGTGAAGCCGAGCAGTTGCGGGTGACGCCGTGGCGGTCTGTGGTGGTGGTTGGTGGGGACAGCGAGCGGCTGCAGCAGGCTGGCCTGGTGGTGTCCAGCGAGTCGCCCTGGAACAGGGTGACGGCGTGCGCCGGCAAGCCGGGCTGCGGTAAAGCGTTGGCCGACGTACGGCGTGACGCGCGACGGGTGACGCCGACGCTGCCGAACAGCAAGCGGCCGGTGCACTGGTCCGGATGTGAGCGGCGGTGTGGGCAGCCCGCGGGAGACTTCGTGGACGTGCTCGCGCTGACCGACGGGTACTCGGTCGACGGTTCAGAGGCCGTGACCGCCGAGCAGAGTGTGATGAGGATGCGGTGAGCCAGTACGAGTACGAGACCGACGGGGCCGAGATCTACCGGCGGTCGTTCGCGACGATCCGGGCCGAGGCCGCGCTCGGGGACCTGCCGCCGGACGTCGCCCAGGTCGCCGTGCGGATGATCCACGCCTGTGGGATGACCGATCTGGTCACGGACATCGGCTGGTCCGCCGGTGTGGTCAAGGCGGCGAGAGAAGCGCTGCAGCAGGGCGCGCCGATCTTCTGCGACGCGGCGATGGTCGCGGCGGGGGTCACTCGGCGCCGGCTGCCGGCGGACAACGAGGTGGTCTGCACGTTGAGCGACCCGTCGGTCCCCGAGCTGGCCAAGACTTTGAGGACTACCCGGAGTGCGGCGGCGTTGGACCTTTGGGTGGACCGACTCGAAGGAGCGGTGGTTGCCGTGGGCAACGCTCCGACGGCGTTGTTCCGTTTGCTGGAGCTGATTCGGGACGGCGCGCCCAAGCCGGCCGCCGTCCTGGGGATCCCCGTCGGGTTCATCGGTGCGGCCGAGTCCAAGGAGGCGCTGGCGGCGAACGACCTGGGGCTGGAGTACCTGGTCGTCCGCGGCCGCCGGGGCGGTAGTGCGATCACCGCCGCCGCCATCAACGCGATCGCTAGCGAGGAAGAGTGACCGGACGGCTGTGGGGTGTCGGGCTCGGCCCGGGCGACCCCGAACTGGTGACGGTGAAGGCCGCGCGACTGATCGGCGCGGCCGACGTGATCGCGTTCCACAGTGCGCGGCACGGGCGGAGCATCGCGCGCTCGGTCGCGGCGCCGTACCTGCGGGACGGTCAGATCGAGGAGCACCTCGTCTACCCGCTGACCACGGAGACGAGCGACCACCCGGGCGGCTACCAGGGAGCGATGGACGACTTCTACGCGGAGAGCGCGCAGCGGTTGGCCGCGCATCTCGACGCGGGGCGGGACGTCGTCGTACTGGCCGAGGGCGATCCGCTGTTCTACGGGTCGTACATGCACATGCACAAGCGGCTCGCGGATCGGTACGACTGCGAGGTCGTGCCGGGGGTGACGTCGGTGAGTGCGGCGGCCGCCGTACTGGGTCGGCCGTTGTGCGAGCGGGACGAGATCCTGACCGTGCTGCCGGGGACGTTGCCGCCGGATGTGCTTGCGCAGAAGCTGCGGGAGACCGATGCCGCCGCGGTGATGAAGCTCGGGCGGACGTTCGGGAATGTGCGGGAGGCGTTCGAGCTGGCGGGGCGGGCGGACGAGGCCTGGTACGTCGAGCGCGCGACGACGGACCAGCAGCGCACGTCCAAGCTGGCCGATGTGGATCCGAGCGAGGTGCCGTACTTCTCGCTGGCATTGCTGCCGAGCCCGATCAACACCACATTCCGCGCACCCGCCCAGCAGCCGCTCATGGAGAGCGGGGAGGAAGAGGGCATCGCGACCGAGGGGTCCGTCACGGTTGTCGGTCTAGGTCCGGCCGGCCCGGAGTGGATGACGCCCGAGGTCCGCGCGGCACTCGCAAGCGCCGACGACGTAATCGGCTACGGACCGTACGTCGACCGCCTGCCCGATCGCGCTCGCCAGCGCAAGCACGGCTCGGACAACAAGGTCGAGTCCGAGCGGGCCGCGTTCGCGCTCGACCTCGCCCGCAAGGGCTCCCGAGTCGTGGTCGTCTCCTCCGGCGATCCCGGCGTGTTCGCGATGGCCAGCGCGGTCACCGAGGTCGCTGCCGAACCCGAGTACGCCGACCTCGCCGTCCACGTCCTCCCCGGCATGACCGCCGCGCAGGCCGTCGCCAGCCGGGTCGGCGCGCCGCTCGGCCACGACTACTGCGTGCTGTCGCTGTCGGACCGCCTCAAGCCGTGGGACGTGATCGCCGCGCGCCTGACCGCGGCCGCGGCCGCCGACCTGGCGATCGCGATCTACAACCCGGCGTCCAAGTCGCGCACCTGGCAGGTCGCCGCGACGCGCGAGCTGCTGCTCGAGCACCGCGACCCGAGTACGCCGGTGGTCGTCGGCCGCGATGTCGGCGGGAAGAACGAATCCGTCACCATCACCACGCTCGGTGAGCTCGATCCGGCCACGGTCGACATGCGTTGCCTGCTGCTGATCGGGTCCTCGCAGACCCGCGCGGTCGAGCGGCCGGGCGGGCCGTTGGTGTTCACGCCGCGTCGCTATCCGGCGGTCTGACCAGGAAGCGGACGTGCACCACTCACCAACCTCGCCGCTCGCCGCCACCCCGCACTCCGCCAGGCGTGGTGCTGCCGGCGACCGAGAGGTTGGTGAGTGGTGCACGTCCGCCCCGGTCTCCAAGGTTTCGGACAAATCTGCTGCGTCGCGTGAATGAGCCGCGCAACTCCTGGGTAGGCCCCGGCACGAGGCGCCCCCCGGTGAGGAGAACTGTTGTGGTCCAGCCGTACGAAGATCCCGGCACGCTGACCGAACTGCGGCCCGGTACGAGCACGCAGCGCTACGAGGAGGCGCGGGCGGCGGCGCACCGGGCGATGTCGACGGTCCGGATCGTCCCGGACCAGCCCGAGACCGAGCCGGAAGCCGTCGAGACCGAGCAGGCGTCGTACCGGGGGTTCAAGGCCGGGGCCGCCTTCTTCGGCTGGTTGATCGCGCTGTCGATGACGGTCTTCCTCAGCCTGGTCGTCGCCGGGATCGGTGGGCTGGCGAGCTACTTCCTCGACTACACGCTGGTCGACGCGCGGCAGCAACCGACCGAGGTCGCGCTGGCCGGGGCGGTCGGGGTGACGGTGGTGCTGAGCCTGGCGTACTTCAGCGGCGGGTACGTCGCCGGGCGGCTCGCCCGGTTCGACGGGAAGCGGCAGGGCTTCGGGGTCTGGCTGATCACGGTGCTGGTGGTCGTGCTGATCGCGGGGATCGGCGCCGCGCTGAACGTCTGGTACGACACGGTCAGCCGTTTCGACCGCACGGACCTGCCGTTGCGCCTGGGCACGCTCGACTCCGACCTCCTCCTGTACGGCGGCCTGGCGACCGCGGGCGCCGTCGTACTCCTCACGATGGTCTTCGCGATCCTCGGCGGCCGCGCCGGGCGGCGGTTCCACGACAAGATCGACGCCGACCTGGTCTAGTCCGCCCGGGAATCGGACGGGGCGCATGTACGGGTGTACGGCCGGGTACGGGTGCTGAGAGACGACGGGGCCGTCCTTGTGAGGAGAACTGCCATGGTCCAGCACTACCGTGACGACACCGACGCGCGCCAAGGTCCGCCCGAGCAGCGCTTCACGCCCGACCGGACCGCGACGCAACCGGTGGTCGAGGAAGGTCCGGTCGACGAGCGCAAGCCGTTGCACCGTTCGCCGGTCAAGACGTCCACCGCGGCCGAGGTCGATCCGGTCTACCGCGGGTTCAAGGGCGGCTCGGCGTTCTTCGGCTGGCTGATCGCGATCGGCCTGACCGTGCTGCTGACCGGTGTCATCAGCGCGATCGCGGCGGCGGTCGACTACGCGGTCACCATCGACCGCGGGCTGATCGACGAGCAGGCCGGCACGATCGGGATCGTGTCCGGCGCGCTGCTGGTCGTCGTGCTCGCGATCGCCTACTACAACGGCGGGTACGTCGCCGGCCGGCTCGCGCGCTTCGACGGCGCGCGGCAGGGCTTCGGCGTCTGGGGCATCGGCGTCGTGGTCACGCTGATCGTCGCCGGGATCGGCGCTCTGGCCGGTTCGCAGTACGACGTACTGGACAGCGTGGACCTGCCGTCGATCCCGATCGCCGACGCCGATCTGACCACCGGCGGGCTGATCCTCGGTGCCGCCGTCCTGGTCGTCACGCTGCTGGCCGCGGTGATCGGCGGCAAGGCCGGTCAGCGCTACCACCACCGGATCGACCACAGCTTCGACTGACATCTCCGGAGAGGCTGGATGCCCCCGTCCCGTCTCTCACCCTCCCCGAAGCGGGGGAAGCCCGGGCCCTCCCTCCGGCTTCCCCCGCTTCTTTCGTGCTGTCGCGTCCGAGGAAGAGTCATCACCCGGCACCTACCAAGTACCGGCCCCCGATCGGTGGCCGGTACTTGGTAGGTCCTCGCGGATAAGGCAGATGCCGAGTACCGACTCCCGATCGGTGGCCGGTCCTTTGGTAGGTGCCCGCGGGGTGAGGGCGGATCGGACCTATCCGGCTTCCGGGAGATGGTGGTCGGCGGATTCGGCGGCCGCCAGGATCGAGACATGTCAGGTCGGAGCGTGTTGGTGATCGGCGGGACCAGCGGGATCGGTGCCGCCGCCGCGCTGCGGCTGGCGCGCGATGGGGCGACGGTGGTCGCGGCCGGGCTCAACCCGGACGCGGCGCCGGCGGAGCTTCGTCAGGTGGCGGAGCTCCGCGCTCTCGACCTCCGCTCCCCCACCGAGCTCGAGGACCTCGTCACGCCGTACGGCGAACTGGACGTCCTCGTGAACGCCGCCGGCATCATCCGCCGCGGCGACGAGCACCGGCCCGAGGTGTTCGCCGAGGTGCTCGCGATCAACCTCACCGGCGCGATGCGCGCCGCCGAGGCCGCGCACGCCGCGCTGGCGGCCGCGAAGGGCTGCATCGTCAACGTAGCCTCGATGCTGAGCTACTTCGGCGGCCCGCTCGTCCCGGCGTACAGCGCCAGCAAGGGCGGCATCGTCCAGCTGACCCGCTCGCTCGCGGTCGCCTGGGCGGCCGAGGGCATCCGCGTGAACGCGGTCGCGCCCGGCTGGATCTCCACCGATCTGACCGCCGACCTGCAGTCGGATCCCGAAGCCTCCGATCGCATTCTCGGCCGGACCCCGATGGCCCGCTGGGGGACGCCGGCCGAGGTCGCCGGCGCGATCGCGTTTCTCACCGGCCCCGACGCGGGCTTCGTCACCGGTGCCGTCCTGCCCGTCGACGGCGGCTACCTGAGCGCCTGAAGGAGACCCCGTGAGTCAGATCCCCATCTCGACCGCCGTACCGCTGGAGATCGCCGTCCAGGCAGTACCCGACGACGACCGCATCTGGGTCCCGCAGGCGCCGGACGTGTGGTTCCGCCCGCTGATGCTGAACACGATCACCGGCCAGTGGTGCAACCTGCTCAAGGTGACCCGGTCCGGCATCGTGTCCCGGCACCGGCACCCGAGCGCCGTGTTCGGCTACGTGATCAAGGGCAAGTGGCAGTACGACGAGCACGAGTGGGTCGCCGAGACCGGCTCGTTCGTCTACGAGCCGCCCGGTGAGATCCACACCCTGCGGGTGCCCGAGGACACCGGCGAGATGATCACGTTCTTCAACATCTCCGGAGCGATGATCTACGTCGACGACGACGGGAACCAGACCGGCTACGAGGACACCTTCACCAAGATCCAGCTCTGCCGCGACCACTACGCCGCCAACGGCCTCGGCGCCGACTACGTCGACCAGTTCATCCGTTAGGCGGACTCACGAACAACGAGCTCGGTCGGCAGGATGCGCGTGGAGGCTTCCTCGCCACGGATCTGGCGAAGCAGCACGTCGACCATGTCACGGGCCACCAGCTCGAGCGGCTGGCGGATCGTGGTGAGCGGCGGGTCGGACTCACGCGCGATGCGCGAGTCGTCGAAACCGCCCACGGCCACGTCGTCCGGCACGCGACGCCCGGCCCGCCGTAGCTCGACCAGCGCACCCGACGCCAGCAGATCGGAGGCAGCGAAGACCGCATCCAGGTCAGGACTCTTGGCCAGCAGCTCGTGCATGGCCCGTACGCCGGCCTCGTGGCTGTAGTCGTCCACGGACACCACCAGCCGCTTCAGCGCCTTGCGGCCGAGCACGTCCTGGTAGCCCTGCAGCCGTTCCTGCCCACCAGCGATCTGCGGCGCGCTGATCATGCCGATCCGCTGATGCCCCTGCTCGACCAGGTACCGGGTCATCTGCCGGGCACCCTCCCGGTCGTCGGCAGCGACGTACGGCAGCACGTCGCCCGGGACCAGCGGACGTCCACACACCACAGCCGGTACGCCGGCCCGGGCCAGCTCGGTGATCAGCGGGTCGCCGGAGTGGGTGGAGATCAGCAGCACGCCGTCGACGTGCTCGCCTCGGACGTAGCGCAGGATGCGGTTGCGCTCCTCGTCACTGGTCTCCAGCATCAGCACCAGGTTGACGTCCTGCTCGGCCAGCGCCTGCGTGCAGGAGCGCAGCAGCACGCTGAAGTTCGGGTCCTCGAACAGGCGCTCCTGCGGCTCGGACAGCACGAAGCCGATCGCGTTGGACTGCTTGGTGACCAGGCTGCGGGCGCTCTGGTTCACCGTGTAGCCGGTCTGCTCCATCGCCTGCTGCACGGCCTCCAGCGACGCGGCGCTGACGTAGTGGCCGCCGTTCAGCACCCGGGAGACCGTGCCCCGGGAGACTCCGGCCAGCTCGGCGACGTCGTCGATGGTCGGCCCACGCCGCATCGCCCGCCGGGCCGCGCCACGGGACTTGGGATGGACCACAGGCGGTTCGGCCTTGGTCCTGGATGACGTCCTGCCTGCCACGTGTCCCACTCCTCGTTGTCCCCTGGCGCGGCCTCATCATGTCAGGCGGCCTGCCTGTTGCCTGTCACCGCAGGGGTACGGCGTTGTCGCGAGCCACCTGGCCGAGCCAGCCGGCGCTGGTCTTGGGAGTCCGCTGCTGCGTTGCGTAGTCGACGTGGACCACTCCGAAGCGCTTGGCGAACCCCTCTGCCCACTCGAAGTTGTCCAGCAGCGTCCAGACGAAGTAGCCGCGCACGTCCACGCCGTCCTGGATCGCCTGGTGCAGTGCGAGCAGGTGGCCCTGCAGGTAGTCCACCCGCAGCGGGTCGTCGACCGAACCGTCAGCAGCCGGTACGTCGTCGTACGCCGCGCCGTTCTCGGTGATGTAGAGCGGCGGCAGACCGTCGTACGCCGCAGTGAGGTCGGCGACGACCTCTCGCAGCCCGTCGGGCTGGACCGGCCAGTCGACGGACGTGACCGGGACGCCTTCGGGCAGCACAGTCCTGGCGAAGAGCGGTCCGGTCTCACTGGCCTCGACCAGCATCCGCCGGTAGTAGTTGATGCCCAGGAAGTCGATCGGCGCGCTGATCAGCGGCAGGTCGCCGTCCTGCACCCAGTCGAAGCCGCCCAGCTGCTCCATCACGTCCTGCGGGTAGGCGCCGCGCAGTACAGGGTCCAGGAAGAGCCGGTGGCTGTCGCCGTCCAGCCTGCGGGCAGCAGCTTGGTCGGCCTCACTCGACGAAGCTCCTTCGACCGGACTGACGTCCAGCGTCAGTCCGACCGACTGGCCGGCCGCATGGCGCCCGTCGCGCAGCACCTGCAGGCCGAGCCCGTGGGCGAGCAGCAGGTGGTGCACCGCCCGGTTGCGCTGGTCCTGGTCCTTGATGCCCGGCGCGTGGATGCCATCGCCGTACCCGGCATGGCTGGAGACCTTCGGCTCGTTCAGCGTGATCCACTGCTTCACCACGTCGCCCAGCGCGTCGTGCACCACTCCGGCGTACTCGGCGAACCTGTACGCCGTGTCACGTGCGGCCCAGCCGCCCTTGTCCTGCAGGGCTTGCGGCAGGTCCCAGTGATAGAGCGTCACGTACGGCGTGAGGTCGTGGACCAGCAGCTCGTCCACCACCCGGCGGTAGTGGTCGATGCCTTTCTGGTTGAGCGCGCCCGAGCCGTCCGGCTGGATCCGCGGCCAGGCGATCGAGAACCGGTACGCGCCGAGCCCGAGGTCCGCCATCAGGGCGACGTCCTCCGGGTACCGGTGGTAGTGGTCGCACGCGACGTCCCCGGTGTCCCCGCCGGCGATGGCGCCCGGGACCTTGGTGAAGGTGTCCCAGATCGACGGGCCGCGCCCGTCGGCGTCCACCGCGCCCTCGACCTGGTACGCCGCGGTCGCGGCGCCCCAGACGAAGCCGTCGGGAAAACGTGCGTCAGTCATAGAGGTCCTCCAGAGAGTGTGGGTTCAGCCCTTGACGGCGCCGCTGACCAGGTCGATGCGCCAGTAGCGCTGCAGGAACAGGAAGAGCGCGATCAGCGGCAGCACCGAGAGGAAGGCGCCCATGATCACCAGCGAGTACAGCGCGGGCTGGCTGGCGCCCTGGTTGAGCATCGAGAACAGGCCGACCGTCATCGGGAAGTGCCGGTCGTCGGAGATCATGATGTACGGCAGCAGGAAGTTGTTCCAGATCGCGACGAACTGCAGCAGGAACACCGTGATCATGCCCGGGATCATCGGCGGCAGGCCGATCGACCAGGCCAGCCGGTACTCCCCCGCGCCGTCGATCCGGCCGGCCTCCAGCATGTCGTCGGAGACCACGGCCGCGGCGTAGATCCGGGACAGGTAGATGCAGTACGGGCTGATGATGCTCGGCAACAGCACCGACCAGTACGAGTTCACCAGGCCGAGCTTGGACATCAGCAGGTACTGCGGGACGGCGAGCGTGATCTGCGGGACCAGGACGCCGGCCAGGATGCAGCGGAAGATCGCCTCCCGCCCGGCGAACCGGTACTTGGCCAGCGCGTAGCCCGCGGTCACCGAGACCGCGACCGACAGCAGCGAGCCGGCCCCGGCGTACAGGAGGCTGTTGAGGGCCCACTTCCAGAAGATGCCGGAGCGGAACTCCAGCAGCGTGCGCAGGTTGTACTCGAAACCGCCGTTGAAGCTCGGCCAGAACGAGAACGTGGTGAACAGGTCGTTCGGGCCCTTGGTCGCCGCGATCACGACCCAGGCGACCGGCATCAGGCAGTAGAGGGCCCCGAGCAACAAGATCGCCGTCGAGATGTAGCGGGTCTTTCGCGGCTTGCGCGCGGTGGTCCGTACGGCGAGCGCCGAGCGCTCCAGGACGGCGGTGGTCATCGGTCCTCCCCGAAGGCACGCTTCTGCAGGAAGCTCAGGACGGCGAGCGAGACCGCGAGCGTGCCGGCCGCGAGCAGCACCGAGGCGGCGGCCGCGGTGTAGATGTCGTTGTTGACGAAGGCGTCGCGGTAGATCGTCATCAGCGGCACCCAGGTGAACGAGATCGAGTCGGTCAGGGGTTGCAGCGTGGACGGCTCGCTGAACACCTGCAGCGACGAGATCAGCGAGAAGATCCCGGTCATCACCAGCGCCGGCGCGATCAGCGGAACCTTGATCCGTACCGCGATCTGCAACTCGCTCGCGCCGTCCACCCGGGCGGCGTCCTGGAGTTCTTCGGGCAGTCCGCGCAGGGCGGTGTAGAGCACGATCATGTTGAAGCCGACGCCGCCCCAGATCCCGATGTTGGCGACCGAGAAGAGCACGGTGTCCGGCCCGAGGAAGTCCGGCGCGGGCAGTCCGATCTTCTCGAGCGTCGCCCGGATCGGACTGACGCCCGGCAGGTAGAGGAAGCCCCACAGCAGTGAGGCGATCACACCTGGTACGGCGTACGGCAGGAAGATGCCGAGGCGGGTGAACGACTTGAGCCGGGCGCCCTGCGAGTCCAGCAGCAGGGCGAACAGCAGCGCGAGCCCGAGCATCACCGGGACCACGATCACGCCGTACCCGAGCATCCGCAGGACGGACTGCGCGTACGCCGAGTCGGTGATCGCGCCGGCGTAGTTGGCCAGGCCGACGAAAGTCTCCTTGCGCAGCCCGAGCCCGCCGCCAGTCACCCGGGACGTCCGCAGGCTGAGCCAGAGCGTGTAACCGATCGGGATCAGCAGGAACAGCACCAGCAGGATGATTGCCGGGAGCATCAACACGTACGGCGCGGCGCCGCCCTCTCGTCGTGGGCGGCGCACCCTCAGCGGAACGGCCGACACCTCAGGACTCCTTGACCTGGAAGCCCTGCTTCTTCAGGTCCGCGACCGAGGCCGCCTGCAGCTGGTCGACAGTGGCGGCGAAGTCGCCCTTGGTCTGGACCGCCTTGGCGAACAGGTCGGAGTACTGGCTGTAGGTGACGTTGACGTTCGGCGCCCAGGTGAAGCCACGCGCGGTCTTCGCGATCGTCGCGGCCTCGGTGAAGAAGGTCGGCTGGTTCGGCATCATCGCCGGCGCCTTGCTCAGCGCGGGCGTCGACTGGCCGGCCGTCGCGGCCGGGTAGATGCCGCCGGAGGTCACGAAGGCCTCGAGCGCCGCCGGATCGGTGTTGAGCCACTTGACGAACTTCTGCGCCTGCGCGGTCTGCTTCGACTTGGCCGCGATCGCGGTCGCCGAGCCGCCCCAGAATCCGGTGACGGGCGTCGAGTCCCACTGCGGCATCGGGACCATCTTCCACTTGCCCTTGGTGGTCGGCGCGACGCCTTGCAGAACGCCCGCACCCCAGACCGCGCTCGGCCAGGCGAGCAACGTGCCGTCGCTCATGGCCTTGTTCCACTCCGGCGTGTACATCGGCTTGCCCTGCAGGGTTCCGGCGTTGACCAGGTCGCCCCAGAACTTGGCCATCTTCTTGGTCGGCTCGTCGTTGATGCTGACCGACCAGGTGCCGTTGTCGTTGGTCCACCAGTTCGCGCCGGCCTGCTCGGCCAGCCCGGCGAACCAGCCCGGGTCGCCGGAGGAGAAGGTCGCGAGGTACCGCTTGGAGTCCTTGCCGCGGACCTGCTCGGCCAGCGCGCCGAACTCGTCCCAGGTCTTCGGCACGGTCAGCCCGAACTGCTGGAACAGGTCCTCGCGGTAGTAGAGCATCATCGGCCCGACGTCCTGCGGGATCGCGTACGTCTTGCCCCCGAACGACGTCAGCCCCCAGGTGCCGTCGGTGAACGCCCCCTTCACCTCGGCGGCCAGTCCGCTCAGGTCCGCGGTCACGCCGTTCGTGATCAGGACCGGAAGGGCCTGGTACTCCGCGTGGATCAGGTCCGGCGGGTTGCCCGCGCGGTGCGCGGTGACGATCTTGGTCAGCAGCTCCTCGCCCTGCGCCTGGGCGCTGACGGTGACCTGCTGGGTCGGGTTCTGCTGGTTCCAGATCGCGACGACCTTGTCGATCCCGGTCGTCCACGTCCAGAACGTCAGCTTGGCCGGCGCGTCCGGGTCGCCGGACGGCTGCGGCGCGGCGGCCGGGTCGTCGTCGGAGCTGGAGCACGCGGCGAGCCCACCAGGAAGCGCCGCGACCAGTCCGAGCCCACCGACCCCGCGCAGAAACCTTCGACGGTCGATTGAGTGAACCATGATGCCCTCACGATCGGTCGAGTCTGTGAACGCTCACGGATTTCTGTGAGCGATCACAGAATTGGCCGCCCGCTCGCTGCTGTCAAGGCTCTGGAGTGAGATCGCGTGGTTCGGGGGGCAGACATTCTGTGAGCGGTCACGGTAGGGTCCGGGCATGCTCAACGGACTGCGCCGGGTCGAGCTCGGCTGCCGTGATCTCGAACGGTCACAGGCGTTCTACGAAGGGTTGCTGGGGTTCTCCCCCACCGGGCCGGTGCGCGACGGCCGGCTGACGGTCGGTCGCGGGCCGGTGCTGCTGGACCTGGTCGAGGTCGATGCCTCGGGCAACCAGGGCGGCTGGCGCAACGAGGACCTGCAGGGTGGGATCCGGCATCTCGGGTTCAAGGTGGGGGCGGTGGACACGGAGATCTCCCGGCTCGAGGCTGCCGGCGTCACGGTGCTGTCGCAGCCGGCCGATGTGCTCGGGGACGTGCGGATCGCGTTCTTCCTGGATCCGGACGGTGCGCGGCTCGAGTTCATCCAGGGGAACCTGAGTTACCAGCGGATCGACTCGCCGTCGTTGGCGGAGGCCGAGGCTCGGCAGACGCCCGACGCGACTCCGCGGTTCGACCACGTCGCGGTGACGGTGGCGGACCTGGACGCCGCGCTGGCGTTCTGGCGGGACCGGTTCGGGTTCGCGGTGATCGGGGACATCCGGCACCACGGTGATCCGCGCGGCTTCCTGATGACGTACCTGCAAGCGGGTGACGCGGTGCTCGAGGTGTTCAGCTTCGACGTACCAATCGAGCCCAACGACCTGAGCGCCGCCGGTCCCGCCGTCCTGGGACCGCGGCAGCTCGAACTGCTGGTTGACGGGGCGCCGGGTGGGCAACATCTGGTCGCACCCGACGGTGTTCCGGTTCTGCTGGGAGGACAGCGATGACACGCATCTTGGTGACAGGCTCGAACGACGGGATCGGCGCGGAGATCGCGGCGGAGCTGTCGCGGCAGGGGCACGACGTGATCCGGCACGCGCGGAACGCGGAACGGGCCGCGGGCATGGATGGTGAGGTGGTGCTCGGGGATCTCGCGTCGTTGCAGTCGACGCGGGACATGGCGGCCGCCGTACGGGAGCTTGGTGCGCCGGAGGTCGTGGTGCACAACGCGGGGACGGGGACCGACGAGACGACGCGGCCGGTGACGGGTGACGGGCTGGAGCGGTTGTTCCAGATCAACGCGCTCGCGCCGCTGCTGCTGACCGCGCTGCTGCCGGTGCCGCGGCGGTCGGTGTTCGTCAGCTCGGACTCGATCGTGCGCGGGAACATCCGGTTGGACGACCTGCAGCACGCCGAGGGATGGACCGGCGACTCGGCGTACGCGGACTCGAAGCTGGTGATGGCGGCGCTCGCCTTCGCGCTGGCACGGACGTGGCCTGGGTCGCTGATCAACGCGGTGCATCCGGGGTGGGTGTCGACGAAGATGAGCGGGTACGCCGCGCCGCTGACCGTTGCCGAGGGCGCCGATACGCCGGTGTGGCTTGCGGTGTCGGAGGAGCCGGAGGCGCTGGTGTCTGGGCGGTTCTTCCAGAAGCGTGCGGTGGTCAATCTGAACGAGCAGGCGTACGACACGGAAGTGCAGGACAAGCTGCTTGCACAGTGTTTGGAGCTGGCTGGGGTTTCGCTACCTGACGCCTGAGGTGGGTGGGTCGATGGCGGTGACCGTGTCGATCACCGCCGTCAGGGCCGGTGTGCGGGGGCGGTCGCGGTGGAGGAACAGGGCGACCTGGCGCTCGACTCCGGCGTCGTGGATGGGCACCAGACGCACGCCGTCCAGGTTCGCGGTCGTCACGGCCAGGGCGTTGGTGACGCCGGTGCCGAGGCCGTGGCGGACCAGCGACAGCAAGGTCTGCGGCTGGTTCGTGCGGTAGACGCTGGCCGGGCTCAGCCCGGCGGACGCGAAGGCCAGGTGGGACTCGAACTGACGCCCGCCCGAGGCCTCGCCGATGGAGATCAACGGCAGCGCGGCCAAGTCCGCGAGACCGACCGACGGCTGAGCGGCCAGCGGATGATTGACCGCGAACACAGCAACGAGCGGCTCACGCCACAGCACCCGGTGCTCCAACGACTCCGACACCACCAACGGGTGCACCGGCCGGATCGCCAGGTCGATCTCGCCCTGGACCAGCGCACGCTCCAGCTCGATGCTCGGCCCCTCGACGAGCAGCAGCCGCACGTCCTTCACCCGTACGGCGACCTGCGGGAACAACCACGCGGCCGCACTCGGATACGTCCCGAACCGGACCTGCCCCGGTACAGTCGCCAACTCACCCAGCCGATGCAGGATCTCCTCGGCCGCAGGCAACAACGCGCGACCCTCCGGCGTCAGCGCGACCGGATGCGCCGACCGGTCGAACAGCTGCACCCCGAGCGCCTTCTCCAGCTCGGCGACGTGCTCGCTGATCCGCGACTGCCCGCGGAACACCGCCTTCGCGGCCGCCGAGAACCCGCCGTACCGGGCGACGGCGACGAAGCTGACGACCCAGTCCAGCCGGTAGCCGTACGCCGAGGTGAGGTCCATACCTTTGAAACTACCAATGATGTTGTCCGGGAAGAGTCGACTCCGACCGGGCGTTGTGCTGGTTGTGGATATCCAAGTCGTGGTGATCGGGGCCGGCCAGGCCGGGCTGTCGGCGGCGTACCACCTGGTCCGGATGGGCTTCACGCCGTACGACGAGGTCGTGGTCCTCGACCGCAACGACGCCCCCGGCGGCGCCTGGCAGCACCGCTGGGACTCGCTGACCATGGACGACGTACACGGCATCGCGAACCTGCCCGGCGCAGACGTGCCGCCGGCGATCGGCGCCGAGCGGGCGAACGTGTTCGTGCCGCGCTACTACGCGGACTACGAGCGGCGCTTCGAGCTGCCGGTGGTGCGGCCGGTGATCGTCGAGAGCGTGCGCTCGGTCGACGGGCGCTTCGAGCTGACTACCAACGGCGATACCTACACGGCCGACGCGATCGTCAACGCGACCGGCACCTGGAACCGCCCGTTCATCCCGTGGTACCCGGGCATCGAGTCCTTCCGCGGACGGCAGCTGCACACCGCGGACTACAACGGCGCCGAGGAGTTCACCGGCCAGCACGTACTGGTCGTCGGCGGCGGCGCGTCCGCCGTACAGCTGCTGGCGGAGATCTCCGAGGTCGCGTCGACGACGTGGGTGACGCGGCGGGAGCCGGAGTGGCGCACCGACGGCGAGTTCGGGCCGGAGCTCGGACGGAAGATCATCGCGAAGGTCGAGGAGCGGGTCCGCGCGGGGCTGCCGCCGCGGAGCGTGGTGAGCGTGACCGGGCTGCAGTTGCGGCAGCAGGAGCAGGCGGCGTACGAGCGTGGTGTCTACACGCGGCTCCCGATGTTCACGCGGGTCACATCCGACGGCGTGGTGTGGGCGAACGGTCGCGAGGAGAAGGTCGACGCGATCCTCTGGGCGACCGGCTTCCGCGCCGACCTCGCCCACCTCTCGCCGCTGCACCTGCGCGAACCGTCCGGCGGCATCCGCATGGACGGCACGCACACCGTGCTCGACCCGCGCATCCACCTGGTCGGCTACGGGCCGTCGGCAAGCACCATCGGCGGCAACCGCGCCGGCTTCCAAGCGGCCCGCGAGCTGCGCGACCTGCTGCACCCTAAGCAGGTACAAGGGTCTGAAGTTGCCACTGCTGGTGCCGCCGGACGGACACGGGGATGAGCGCACCTGCCACCAGGAAAATGGTGGCTGTGAGCAACCAACCGGGCCATCCCCAGCTGACGGCCACAACGGTGAGCACTACCGGGGCCACCAAATCACCGACCTGCGTCCCCATCGCGTAAGCCCCCTGGTACTGGCCCTGCCCGCCCGGCGGCGCCAGCTCGAAGCTGATCCCCCAGCCACCGGCCGACTGCAGCATCTCCCCCAGCACGTGCACCAGCGCCGCCGCGATCAGCAGGGCGATGGTCACCCAGCCCGAGGTCACGTCGGTGATCGCCAGTACGCCGCACGCCAGCGCCAGCAGGAGGCCCGCTCGCCGACCGGCGCGAGCTGCACCGGCCAGCTGCTCGGTGCCTCGGGCAACTCGGAGCTGCAGCAGGATCACCGACGCCGCGTTGACGACCAGCAGCACCGAGATCACCCAGGTCGGCGCGTCCGTTGCCGTCGCCACCCAGAGCGGGATCGCGACCTGGGCCATCGCGTTGTGCATGCTGAGCAGGCCGTCCAGCGCGACGAACGCCAGGAACGGCCGGTCCTTCAGCGCGGTCAGCGCGGACGGTCCTTCCAGCGCACGCACCGGCGCCACTCGCGTCATCCCCCACTGCACAAGCCCTGCGGTGACCACGTACGTCGCAGCGTTGGCCAGCAGCGCGATCACGTACACCTCGCGCTGATCGACGGCCAGCACAATCCCGGCCAGCGCCATCCCGACGCCCATGCCGATGTTGGTGGTGACCCGCAGCAGCGCTCGCGTCCGGACCCGCTGGTCCGACGGGACCAGTCCGGCGATCAGCGCACCCTTCGCGCCGCGCTGACCCGAGTCGGCGATCGCGGTGACCCCGACGACGGCGACGAACAGGCCGAACGACCGCACCTGGGTCAGCGCGGTCATCGTGACGGCCTGCAGCAGCAGGAAGCCGACGTACGCGCGGTTCGGGCCGAGGCGATCGGCGACGATGCCCAGCGGCGTACTGGCGATCAGGCCGACCAGTCCGGCGATGGTCAGGCCGAGGCCGACCTCGTGGACGGACAGTCCGGCGGCACGGGTCAGGTAGAGCGCGCCGACGGCGGCGTACACGCCGTTGCCGAAGGTGTTGACCAGTGTGGCGATCACCAGCCGGCGGACCTCGGGCGGGAGGGAAGCAGTCATAGCAGCCAGCCAACAACGCCGGCCGGCAACAGGCGGTTGGATTGACGGGATCCGTCAACGCATGACGAGGTCCAGCAGATCTGTGCCGAGGGCACGCATCACCTGCTCGTCCAGCCGGTACGCGACGAACCTGCCTTGCCGCTCGGCCGTGACCAGGCCCGCGCGGGTCAGCGCTCGCAGGTGGCGCGTGACCTGGGTGGAGTTGAGTCCCCAGAGCGCTGCGATCTCTCCGGCGGTCCGCGGCTCACTGGCCACGGCACGGCAGATCTGCAGCCGGTCCGGCGCGGCCAGCGCCTCCAGCCTGGCTCTGATCGTCTGAGCCGTCGGTAATCCGGTCCGCTTGGCTGCCGCCGGGTAGATGATCGTCAGCGGCTCACCGGGCACCTCGCCGAGGAAGACGTGCGGGGCGATGTAGTTGCTGGGCACCAGCAGCAGGGACCGGCTGGCCAGGTCGATCCGCTTGTTCTGCACCTTCTGTACGACGACGCTGTCCGTGTCCCGCGGGTGCACCGCGCCGTCGAGCGACCGGAGCATCGCGGCCACACCGTCCCGGGCCGCCAGGTCCCGGTCCTGCCGGCCGCGGGCGGCCAGCTGGTCGCGGGACTCGGTCCAGAGCTCGCCGAACCACTCGTGCCAGCAGGAGTCGAGCAGCGCCAGGAAGCGCTCCACCGGCTCGGCCGGGTCGGTCAGCAGGGACTCGACCAGCGCCTCGACTGCCTGGCCGCGGCTGCGCGCCCAGCGTCGTACGGCGTCGGTGTCGGTGGTGCGGGAGCTCAGCGGACGGCCGCGGAGAGGGCGGACGAGTTCTGCGGCCAGGTCTTCCGGCGTACGGGCTCGTAGTGCGTCCAGCTCGTCCTGCCAGCTGGGCAGACCGGTCGCGGGGCTGGTGGCGAAGAAGCGGGCACGGACGGCGCGGACAGTCCAGGTCCAGGCGGCCAGCTCCTTGCGCAGCGGCTTGCTCAGCTGGATGCCGTCGGCCCACTCGGTGCGGTCGTGGTGGCGCGGCTCGGCCAGGACGTGCAGGGCGCAGCCGAGCTCGATCAGCGGTGAGGCGACGTGCCTGATGCGGTCCGGGTCCAGCTTGGTGAGGCCGGCCAGAACAGTCGGCACCCCCTAGCCTCGCAGGCGGAACAGCAGCTCGGTCTCCCACTGGTCCATGTCCGGGACCTCGATCGGGTCCGACTTGTAGACCTCGAGCCGGGCACCCCAGTGGTCACCGTCGGCGTCCCACTCGAGCCCCTCCTTCTCGGCCCAGGCCAGCAGGTCACCGGTCGCCTGGTAGAGGCCGTCGGGGTGTCCGTGGTGGGTGTGACTCACGTACCGCCCGGCCGGAAGCACTCCGGTGACGATCTCGCCCTCCCCGGTGTGCCGCTCCTCGACCGGGATGCCGATCTCCATCACCAGCCCGTTCTCCATGTCGACCACGTCGTACTTGAAGAACAGGTCGTCGACCGGCGTGATCCCGCGCGCGGCCAGCCAGCCGAACACCTCGCCCCCGCGCCGGGCGAAGTCCCCGATCTCGTCCATCCGCACCTTGGCCCTGACGGCGACGTACGGCTGCTCACCACGCTCCACGATCTCCGGCATGCCCCACATCCTGCCCCAGCGAGGGCATTGCTGTCTGGAGGTTTGAGGCGTGTACTTGGTGGAAGGGAGGGGTTGAAGGTGTGGCGGCTCAAGGTGTTGGTGGCGGCTGGGGCGCTGGTGGTGGGGACGGCCGGTACGGCGGGAGCTGAGCCGGCGACAGGGGTGGCTTATCCGGCGGGGGCTGTGTCCACGCGGGTGAACGGGTGGGCGTTCGACACCTGTACGGCGCCGACGGTGGCGCAGATGGCGGCATGGAAGGCCTCGTCGCCGTACCAGGCGGTGGGGATCTACATCGGCGGCGGGAACCGCAGCTGTGCGCAGCCGCAGCTGACCGCGTCGTGGGTGAGCACGGTGACCAAGCAGGGCTGGCGGTTGATCCCGATCTACCTCGGGTGGCAGGCGACCTGCACGCATCGGACCTCGGCGTTGAAGATGTCGTCCTCGACGGCGACGGCGGCCGCGCAGGCGAAGGGCTCGGCATCCGATGCGGTGACGAAGGCCAGAGCGCTCGGGCTGATCGGTGGGAGTGCGATCTACGGCGACATGGAGCACTACGACCTGGGCAACGCGAGCTGCCGGGCCGCCGTACTGAGTTATCTGTCGGCGTGGACGAAGGAGCTGCACCGGCACGGCTATCTGTCGGCGGTGTACGCGCATCAGGACAGTGGCGCGCGGCATCTGGCGGAGGTCTACAACAGCACCGCCTATGCCAGGCCGGACGCGCTGTGGATCGCGCGCTGGGACATGGGGACCGGGCTGTTCAACTGGCCGACAGTCCCCAACGCCTATTGGGCTTCCGGCCAGCGCGCCAAGCAGTACTGGGGCGACCACAACGAGACGTACGGCGGCGTCACGCTCAACATCGACGCCGACCGCTTCGACGCACCGGTCGCCTCGGTCGGCTTCGCCTATGCGACAACGACCACGCTGAGCGCCCGCAGCGGCCCGTCCACCAGCCACCCGGTCGTCGCGACGTACGCCGCGGGCGCGGCGCTGCGCGTCGTCTGCCAGACCTACGGCACCAAGGTCGGCACCACGACCGTCTGGAACAAGCTGACCTCGGGCGCCTACGTCACCGACTACTACGTGAACACCCCGTCGAACACGACCTACTCCTCGCCGATCCCCGGCTGCAGCCTGCCCTACCAGACGACGACCTCGCTCAGCCGACGCAGCGGCCCCGGTACGTCGTACGGCGTGGTCGGCACCCTGCCGAGCGGATCGCTCGCCTGGATCACTTGCCAGCGCGCCGGCAGCACAGTCGGTACGACGGCAGTGTGGAACCGACTCACCGACGGCAGCTACGTCACCGACTACTACGTAGCCACCGCCAGCAACACGACGTACACGGCACCGATCAGGCGCTGTTAGGGCTCGTCGACCACCGACGCGTACGAGATGACCCCGCGGCGGATCTGGTCCGTCACCGCCCGCGCCGTCGCGCGCAGCGGCGTCGGGCCGGCCGCGTCGGCGATCTGCTCGGTCAGGTCGATCAGCTGCTTCACCCAGCGCACGAAGTCGCCCGCGGCCAGGTCCGACTCGTACAGGACCTCCGCCAGCGACGCTCCCGAGGCCCACCGGTACGCCGCCCAGCAGAACCCGAGATCCATCGAGCGCAGGAAGTCGACCCGCATGTCCCGCTCCAGCGCCGACAGGTCGCGCCAGATCGAGCCCATCTTCTCGATCGAGTCCCGCACCTCACCCCGCGGCAGCCGCGGCGACGTCGGCTCGTCCTTCGAACGCGACTCGTACACGAGCGCGGCCAGCGCCGACGCGAGCTCCGGCACGTCCAGGTCGTCGAACACGCCCTGCCGCAGGCACTCGGCCGCGACCAGGTCGAGCTCGGCGTAGATCCGGGACAGCCGGTCGCCGGCCTCGGTGGTCTTGTCGCCGTCCAGGTAGTGCAGCGCGTCGAGCACCTGGCAGACCCGGTCGAACTGGCGGGCGATCGTGTTCGTCCGCTGCTCGATCTTGCGCTGGACGTCGCGGTTCTCCCGGTCGAGCCGGAAGTAGCGCTCGGCCCAGCGGGCGTGGTCCTCGCGGTCGGAGCAGCCGTGGCACGGGTGCGCGCGCAGCTGCGCCCGCATCTCCTGCAGCTCCGGGTCGTCGGCGTGCGTGATCACGTCGCCGGCCCTGCTCCGGTACGACGGCGGGCCTTCCTCGCCGTGCATGTCGGTCCGGTTGCGCAGCACCTGCGCGAGCTCACGGCGCTGCTGCGGGTTGCGCGCGTTGAACTTCTTCGGCACCCGCAACGACCCGATCGACTCGACCGGCGTCGGGAAGTCGACCATCGACAGCTTGCGCACCTGCCGGTCGAGCGTCAGCACGGTCGGCCGCGGCCCTTCCCGCTCCGAGCGCATGCCCGGGTCGATCACCAGCGCCCAGCCCGCGCTGCGGCCGGCCGGGATCCGGATGATGTCGCCCATCCGCAGCTTCTCGATCGACTCCTGCGCCTCGACGCGGCGGTCGAGCTTGCGCCGCTTCGACCCCGACGACTCGCGCTCGCCGATCCGGCGCCGCAGGTCGGCGTACTCGAGGAAGTCGCCGAGGTGACAGTCGATGGACTCCTTGTACCCCTCCAGCGCCTCGGTGTTGCGCTGCACCTGCCGGGCCAGCCCGACGACCGCCTGGTCGGACTGGAACTGCGCGAACGACAGCTCCAGCATGTCCCGCGCTCTGCTGCGACCGACCTGGCGGACCAGGTTCACCGCCATGTTGTACGACGGGGAGAACGACGACCGCAGCGGATACGTACGCGTCGACGCCAGACCGGCGACGGCCCGCGGGTCGAACCCCGGCTGCCAGAGCACGACCGCGTGCCCCTCGACGTCGATCCCGCGCCGCCCGGCCCGGCCGGTCAGCTGCGTGTACTCGCCCGGGGTGATGTCGACGTGCGCCTCGCCGTTCCACTTGCTGAGCTTCTCCAGCACCACCGTGCGAGCCGGCATGTTGATGCCCAGGGCAAGCGTCTCGGTGGCGAACACGACCTTGATCAGGCCGCGCGCGAACAGCTCCTCGACGACCTCCTTGAACGCCGCCAGCATGCCCGCGTGGTGCGCCGCGATGCCACGGCTGAGCGCCTCGGCGAAGTCGTGGTACCCAAGCACACCGAGGTCCTCGTCGGGCAGGTCGACGGTCCGCTCGGCCAGCACCCGCTTGATCTCGTCGCGCTCGCTCGGCTTGGTCAGCCGCAGCCCGGACCGCAGGCACTGCAGCATCGCGTCCTCGCAGCCCTTGCGGGAGAAGATGAAGTAGATCGCCGGCAGCAGCGCGCCCGCGTCCAGCTCCTCCACCACGTCCGACCGGTACGGTGTGAAGTGCGACTTGGCCGGCCGGCCCTTCGGCAGGTCCCGGCGGCGCCGCGGCTTGCGCGAGTCGTCGCGGAAGATCCGGTTGTCGTCGCGGGCGATCCGGACCAGCTGCGGGTTGACCAGGTCGCGCAGGTCCGGCGCTCCGCCCTGGCCCGCGGCCTTCGCCGGGTTGCCCGACCGGGACGCCGGCCGCCCCGCCGACGGGCCGAACTGGGCCTGCGCCGCACCGGCGGTCGGCGTCTCGCCGGCGAACAGATCGTGCAGCCGCTTGCCGACCATCACGTGCTGGAACAGCGGGACCGGCCGCTTCTCCTCCAGCACGACGACCGTGTTGCCGCGGACCGTCTCCAGCCAGTCGCCGAACTCCTCGGCGTTGCTCACCGTCGCCGACAGCGACACCACCGCGACCGAGTCCGGCAGGTGGATGATGACTTCCTCCCAGACCGCGCCGCGGGACCGGTCGGCCAGGTAGTGCACCTCGTCCATCACGACGTACGACAGGCCGAGCAGCGTCTGCGACGCGGCGTACAGCATGTTGCGCAGCACCTCGGTCGTCATCACGACGATCGGGGCCTCGGAGTTGATCGAGTTGTCACCGGTCAGCAGACCGACGTTGTCCTGGCCGTAGCGGCGGACCAGGTCGGCGTACTTCTGGTTGCTCAGCGCCTTGATCGGGGTGGTGTAGAAGCACTTCTGCCCGCGCTGCAGCGCCAGGTGCACGGCGAACTCGCCGACCAGCGTCTTGCCGGACCCGGTCGGCGCCGCGACCAGCACCTGGTGCCCGTCCTCGAGGGCGGCACAGGCGCGCAGCTGGAACTCGTCCAGCCGGAAGTCGTACAGCGACCGGAACTCCTTCACGGCCGGGTGCTCCTGGTCCGAGCGGAAAGAGGCGTACTTCTCGGACGGAGTGCTCATGGCCCCAATCTATGCGACGGCACCCCCAGAACCACGTCCTCCCCGACCGGTCAGTCAGCGAGTCGGCGGGTGACGAACGCGGCCGCCCGCTCCAGCGCCTCGTCGGCCTCACCCATCATGCCGACGAAGTACTGGAACACGTGCGGCGCTCCGGCGACCACGTCCAGGCTGACGTCGACCTCACTCTCGGCGGCGTGGACGGCCAGCCGCAGGGAGTCGTCCAGCAGGACCTCGGCGGACCCGACCTGGATCAGCAGGGGCGGCAGGCCGGTCAGGTCCGCGAAGAGCGGGCTGGCCAGGTCGTCGCGCGGATCCTGGCCTCCGACGTACCAGTCGGCGGACTCCTTCATGTGCGCGCGGGTGAACAGCGGGTCGAACTCACCGCGTGAGTCCATGCTGCCGCCGCTCAGCGAGACATCGGTCCAGGGCGAGTAGAGAACAGCCGCCACGGGCAGCGGCAGCCCGGCCCTGCGCGCGGCGACGAGCAGCGCGAGCGCGAGGCCACCACCCGCGGAATCGCCTGCCAGCACGACCTTCTGGCCCGTTGCCAGCAGTTCCTTGTACGCCGCCAAGGCGTCGTTGACCGCGGCCGGGAACGGGTCCTCTGGCGCGAGCCGATAGTCCAGCGACACAGCCGGTACGCCGGTACTGCGCGCCAGCGGCGCCGCGAGGTTGGCCCCGGTCCGCGCCGAGCCGATCGAGTAGCCGCCACCGTGCAGGTAGAGGATCACACCGTCCCGGTCGGCACCTTCGACCAGGACGTCCAGCGCGGGCCGGCCACCGAGCGTCCGGGGTCGCAGCGTGACGTCGTCCCCCAGCGGGCGTTCGGCGAACAGCTGATCGAAGTTCTTCCGTTGCTGGGCCGGGGTCAGCCCGAGGTCGCCCTTGCTGATCAGGCCGCGGGCCTGCTCACGTTCTTGCCTGCTCATCGTCGATCCCTCCTGGTACTCGTGGTGTTATGCTCCCCACAACTAGATTCCCAGGAATCTAATTCCCAAGAATCAGGATGGATCTGTGACGGACCTCACGGCACTGTTCTCCGACCTGGTCCGGCTGGAGACGCGGCTCTACAACGCACTCGACGCGCGACTGAAGGCCGAGCACGACCTGCCGCTCGGCCAGTTCGAGTTCCTGCGCTTCATCGCCGGCCGTTCGACGACCCGGGTGTACGACCTGGCCCACGAGATGGCCATCACGGTCGGCGCCACCAGCAAGGGGGTCGACCGCCTCGAAGCGGCCGGCCGCTGCCGGCGTACGGCCAATCCTGACGACCGCCGCTCGTCGCTGGTCGAGCTGACTCCGGCCGGAGCGGCGGTGCTCGCCGCGGCATCCCCCACAGTCGAGGCCGAGCTCGAGACCTGGTTCGGCGCGGCTCTTGCCCCCGACGCTCTCGACGGGCTGGCCGCCACATTGTCGGTCCTGCGGCAGCGCGCCGAGTCGGACCGCCGGACCGACCGGACCGCGTAGCCGCCGTACCAGTGCTCCTCGAACGCGAAACCTCCGCGCCCCCGGGACAGTTCGGGGCGCGGAGGCTCTGTGCGGGAGATCAGCCGATGTGGAAGCTGTCGCCGTACACCTTCCAGTCGAGCGGGGTGTTGAGGTTGAGGTTGCCGTTGCGCAGGAACACGCGCTGGGCCGTGTCGACCCGGCTCGTGTCGCTGTGCGCCTCCTCCTGCTTCATCGCCCAGACGCGGGCGTCGAGGAAGGCGTTCAGCCAGGTGGTCTCGTTGCCGCCCTGCGCCGGCGGCTTGGCCTTGGTCAGCGCGCGCTTGCGGATGTTGCGGAAGCTGGTCGAGTCGCCGCCGTCGCCGTGCATCACGATGGCGTCGTAGTACATGAACTGGCCGAGCACGCCGACCTGGTCGGCCTTGCCCTGGTTGACCGACGGGTTGAAGTAGACGCGGTCCCGCTCGCTGTCCTGCGCGGCCTTGAAGACCGAATCGTTGGCGGCGGTCTTCCAGTCCCGGGTGTAGTTCGGGTCGAGGCCGGCGTGCGAGTCGCTGCCGTCCACGTTGCGCAGAGCCGGCAGGTACTTCTCCAGCACGTTGCCCGGCTTGCGCTGCTGGTAGAGCTCGACCAGGTCGAGCATGTCGCCGGTGCCCGAGCAGAAGCCGATGATGCCGGCCGTGTAGCCGCGGCCGTCGTCGATGTCCTCGATGTACTTGTACTGCGCCTTCCAGTCCAGCGAGGAGTTCTCCGCGCTGGAGACGATCTGCATCGCGATGTCCTTCTTCGCCGGGTCGTCCAGCCCGACGGCGGCCGGCGCGTGGACCCGGTCCTGGTACTGCGTGCCGCTGATCGCCGACTGCGGCTGGAACGGCGAGGCGAACGCCGTGGCCGGGGCGGCGGCCACGGCGAGGCCGAGCAGGAGGGCGGTGAGCTGCTTCTTGGGGCGGTTGAGCACGATCTCTCCTCTGAGGGGCGTCGAGAGGTATCTGTTAGGAAGCTTTCCTATCAGATATGGATCGTGACGAACAGAGATCGCGCGAATTCTTTTGGTGACTGATGCAATCAGGCGTACACGGTGAGCGCGCCCGGCGCGATCCCGATGTCGAGCGGCAGCGGGCCGAGGATCTCGCCGTCGCCGTACGCCGTGACCGTCGGCGACTCCAGCCGGATCTCGCGGCCGCGCAGCGTGTGCACCGCCGGGTGCCCGAGGTGGGTGCCCTTGGACAGCTTCGGGAACATCTGCAGCAAGGTCAGCCGGGAGACCGGCTCGATGATCGTGACGTCGAGCAGCCCGTCGTCGATCTGGGCGCCGGAGCAGATCTGCAGCCCACCGCCGTACGTCGGGCCGGTGCCGACCGCGACCAGCATCGCGTCGGTCTCGATCCGCTCGCCGTCCACCGTCACGACGTACGAGAGCGGCTGGAAGGTGCGCAGCTCGGCCAGCGTCGCGACCGTGTAGCGGGCGTTGCCCTTCGGCCAGGTCATCGCGTTGGCGCGCTTGTTCACCAGGGAGTCGAAGCCGCCGGCCACGACGGTGGTGATGTACTCCCCCGCCGCGACGCCGAGGTCGATCACGCGGGTCTTGCCGGCGACGATCAGGTCGGCCGCAGCGACCGGGTCCTTGAGCGGTACGCCGATCCCGCGAGCGAAGTCGTTGCCGGTGCCGGCCGGGATCACGCCGAACGGCATGCCCGACTTGGCCAGCACCTGCGCGCCGAGGTGCAGCGTGCCGTCCCCGCCGACCAGCGCGACGCCGTCCGCGCCCGAGGCGATCACCTCGGCCGAGATCCGGCCGACGTCCTCCGCACTGGTCGTCTCGTACAGGTCGACGGTCAGCCCGCCGTCCTCGAGCCGTCGTCGTACGACCGGAGCCACCCGCGCACCCAGGCCGCGGCCGCTGGTGGGGTTCACCACCAGCGCGAGCTTCCTGCCCATCAGTCGGCCAGGAGTGCTTCGGCCTTGCGGGCCTTCCGCTTATCGAGGATGCGGGCGATGATCTCGGCGCCGAAGAACAGCGCACACATCGGCAGCGCCAGGAACATCAGCGAGAACGGGTCACCCGACGGGGTCGCGACCGCGCCGAAGATGAAGATCGCCAGGATGATGTACGGCCGGAACTTGCTCAGCGCCTTGGCCGGCACGATGCCGACGATGTTCAGCAGCACGACGACCAGTGGCAGAAGGAACGCGATGCCGAAGACCAGCATCGTGCGGAGGACGAAGTCCAGGTACTCCGGCAGGGTGATCAGGTTCTGTGCGAAGTCCGGCGTGAAGCCGATCAGGATCTCGATGCCCTTCGGCAGCGTCCAGTAGGCCACGGCCAGGCCGGCCACGAACAGCGGCGTCGCGATGCCGGCGAACAGGAACGCCCAGCGCCGCTCGGACCGGTGCAGGCCGGGAGCGATGAACGCCCACAGCTCGTACAGCCAGACCGGCGCGGCCAGGATCAGGCCGAAGACCAGCGAGATCTTGATCTGGAAGGTGAACGGCGAGGTCACATTGTTGAAAATGAGAGCGGGATCCTTGGCGCCGTTGCTGCCGGCGCTCCCGTTCTTCTCAGCGAGCAACTGGCCGATACCCGTGTTGAACGGCCTGACCAAAAAGTTCAGCGCCTGGTCGTAGAAGACGTACCCGACGATCGTCAGCAGCACGATCGCGAGCACCGAGATGAGCAGGCGGTTGCGCAGCTCCGCGATGTGCTCGCGCAGGGTCATCCGACCCTCTTCGTCCTTCGGACGTTCTTCCTTGCGCCGTCCGAACCTCACCATCGTCACAGGTGGTGCGCGGGAATCAGTTGGCCGTGTGCGTCGGCGGAATGCCGTCGCCCGGGGCCTGACCGTTCGCCTGGTTCTGCTGCGGCTGGACCTGCTGGACCGGCGGCTGCACCGGCTGGGCCGGCGGCGGGGCGGTCTCGGTCAGCTCGGCGTCCTTCTTCTTGCCGGGGCCGACCTCTTCTTCCCAGATCTTCTTCGACTTGCCGAGCTGCTTGACCAGGGCCGGCAGCTTGGCCGAACCGAACAGCAGCACGACGATGGCGAGGATGACGAGCCACTCTGCGCCCTGGGGCATACCGAGAAGCGGGGGCATGAGGATCTCCCTTTCACGACTAACTGATGGCTCAACGTGAGACTGGGCCGATACTACGCCCGGGACCGCGCAGACTCCCGGGCCCTGTCCGGACCTGGCCTCTGCGCCGCATCGAGCTTGGACTGGGCGGCGACCAACTCTCGCGTCAGCGCCTTGGTCTGGCCCCAGAGCTTCTTCGCGAGCAGGGCGAGGACCAACAGCCACACCGCCACGACCGCGAGAAAGAGCAGGAACCAGTACATGTGTTGACCTTATCGGGTTCGGAGCCACCGCCCACGCGGATGGGTGTTCGTCGCGGGCAACGGTGTCGGAACGTGATGGTAAGAATTGGTGTCCGGCAAGGGATCGAGGGGACTGTGGTGCTGCGGATCGGGATCGAGGAACGGCGGGTCAGGCTGGGACGCCGGCACCGGCTGGCGACTTCCTGCCAGGCGGCCGACCCGGTGCAGGCGGCCGCATCGGTCGTCGTACTGCACGCGACCGACCCGGCCACGGTGCACCTGTCGGTCGCCGCTCGGGTGCCGGGCAGTGACGTCGCGCTCACGGAGCGTGCGCTGTACGACGACCGCACGCTGATCCGGATGCTCGGGATGCGGCGGACGGTCTTCGTCGTACCGACGTCTTTCGCACCGGTCGTCCAGGCCGCGGCCAGCGACGAGATCGCGGTGAAGCAGCGGCGGCTGCTGGTGAAGCACCTGGTCGAGGCCGGGATCGCGGGTGAGGCCGAGGCGGCCGGGCAGTGGTTGCGCGCGGTCGAGGAGTCGACGGCGACCGCACTCAGCCTGCGCGGCTCGGCCACGGCGCAGGAGCTCGCCCAGGACGAGCCCCGGCTGCGCAGCCGGCTGGCGATGGCGCCGGGCAAGTCGTACGCGGCCCAGCCGTACGTCACCAGTCGCGTGCTCTTCCAGCTCGCCGCCGAAGGCCGCATCGTCCGCGGCCGCCCGCTGGGCACCTGGCTGAGCAGCCAGCACCAGTGGTCACCCGCGGAGAACTGGCTCGCCGGTGCTCCAGCCGGCGACCTGTCCGCCGACGAAGCCCGTACGACGCTCGCCCGCGCCTACCTGGAGTCCTTCGGCCCAGCCACCCTCGCTGACCTCCAGTGGTGGACCGGCTGGACCCTGGGCCAGTCCCGCAAGGCCCTGGTCGCCGTAGAAGCCGTAGAGGTCGACCTGGACGGCGCCCCCGGCTACGTCCTCCCCGGCGACGAGGCACCCGAGGTACCCGTCGAGCCCTGGGTCGCCTTCCTCCCCGCGCTCGACCCCACTCCCATGGGCTGGAAGGACCGAGCCTGGTACCTCGGCGACCACAAGTCCCGCCTGTTCGACACCACCGGCAACATCGGCCCCACCATCTGGGCCGACGGCCGCATCGTCGGCGCCTGGGGCCAACCCGAGTCCGGCGAGGTCCGCTACCAACTCCTGGAAGACGTAGGCGCCGAAACCACCGCCGCCATCGAGGACCACGCCAACCGCTGGACCGCCTGGCTCGCCGGCGTCCGCATCACCCCACGCTTCCGAACTCCCCTGGAACGCATCCTCAGCCAGGGCTGATCCCAAGCGGCCCGCCCAGCCGGCGCGCCGGTCCCCAGCAGGCACCCGCCCAGCTCGCCTCGCCACCTCCCCTGCCAGCACCACCACGCCCGGCCCGATCCGGTCGCTGGGGGGCAGGCAGACCGCACCTGCCCCACCGACACCACCACCCCGCACGCCGCCTCCCCCGGACCAGCCACCCCGCGCGCCGCCTCCCCCGGACCAGCCACCCCGCGCACCGCCTCCCCCGGACCAGCCACCCCGCGCACCGCCTCCCCCGGACCAGCCATCCCGCGCGCCAGCCACCCCGCCCGGCACACCATCCACACGGCACAGAGCCATCCCTGTCTTGCCTCCGGCCGCAGCGGCCTCAGCCCACGCCGACCTCACCGGCCGCATCCGTACAACCGCAACCACCAACAACAGACAGGTGGTGCCGGAGGTGCCGATGCGGCCGACGCGGTCGCCTTGGGCTGAGACCGCACCGGCCGGAAGAGCGTGCAGCACGGAGGCAGCCGAACGTGGGGTGGTGTCCGGCGAACACCGGCTGGGTGTCCGGCGTACGGGAGCTGGTGCCCGGCGTACGGCGGCGGCATCCGGCGCACGGCGGCATCCGGCGTACGGCGTGCTGCGGCATCCGGCGCACGGCGGCATCCGGCGTACGGCGTGCTGCGGCGTCCGGCGTACAGCGTGCTGCGTACAGCGTGCTGCGGCGTACGGCGTGCTGCGACGTTACAGCTGGTCGTCGTACGCCGACAGTGCCTCGCGGGCGGTGTTGGCGATCTGGGCGCCGAGGTCGGCGGGCTCCAGGACCGTGGCGGAGCCGCCCAGGCGGAGGACCAAACGCTGGAGCCACGACGTGTCGGCGACGCGGAGTTGGATGGTGAGCGAGCCGTCGGGGCCCTCCTCGACCGACTCCGTCGGGTAGTACTCGGCGACCCAGCGGGCGGGCGGTGCCAGCGAGACCGTCGCCAACAGGTCGCACTCCGACGGCTGGAACATGCCGTTGGAGAGGTCCCGCGGCGTCGCCTCCGGGGGCGGCTCGCTGGGGAGGTCGAGGAGCTTCACCCCGGCGATGCGGTCGAGGCGGAAGAGGCGGACATCCTCGGCCAGGCGGCACCAGGCTTCCAGGTACGTGCGGCCTTCGGAGACGACCAGGCGCATCGGGTCGACGTCGCGTTCAGTGGTCTCGTCGCGGGACGGTACGTCGTACGTGAGGTGCAGGCGGCGCTTGCCGGCGAGGCCCCGGTTGACGGTCTCGGCGATCTCGGGCGCGGCCGGCTCGACGTGCACGTGTGCAGCAGCGCCCTCGACAGCGGCAGCGCCTGCGCCGGCGGCGGTCTCCAGCTTGGCGATCGCGCGGTCGACGGCGTCGCGGTCTCCGCCGGCGGTCACCTCGCGGAGCGTCCGCAGCGCGGTCAGCAGCGCCAGCGCCTCGTCCGCGGCCAGGCGCAACGGCCGGGCCAGGTAATCGGCGTTGTTCAGGTGGATGACGCCTTCGCCCTCGGCGGCGTCGATGTCGATCTCGATCAGGTCGCCCATCTGCGCGCCCGGCAGCCCGCAGAACCACAGCACCTTCAGGTCCGCGATGATCTGCTTCGGCCGTACGCCGAACTCCGCCGCGACGTCGTCGACGCGAGCCCCGTCGTTCTCCCGCAGGTACGGCACCAGCGCGAGCAGCCGCTGCACCTGATCACGCGCGTTGCTCATCCGACCCCCGCCACCGTCCGCAGCCTGCGCAGTACGCCGTCCAGCACGTCCCCCGGCCCCTCGACCACGGCATCCGGCCCGTACGACGCGATCTCCTCGGCCAGCACCCCGGAGTCGGCGTACGGGACGTGCAGCAGGTCCCAGCCTTCCTCGTACGGCTCGATCGCGTTCGCGCGCCGACGCAGGCTCACGCACGACCCCGTGCGCGCCCGGACCTTCGCCTCCGACGTCGGCCGCGGTGGCGCCAGCTCGGAAACCAGCGAGCGCAGATCGGTGCCCTCAGGCACCGTGAACGCCCCGGCCGGGCCGACGGTCTTCACGTTCCCGCCGATCCGCGACATCCGGAACATCCGCGTCGCCTGGCGGTCGCGGTCCCGTCCGACGACGTACCAGCGGCCGTGCCACGACACGATGCCCCACGGCTCGAGCGTCCGCAGCGTCGCCTCGGACGCTCCCGAACGCCGGTGCTCGAAGCGCACCGCCGTACGGCTGACGACCGCCGACCACAGCGGGTCGAACGCCGGCTCCGAGGCACCGACGTGCGGCTCGATCGCGCTCAGCGCGGACTGGTCGGTCTGGATCCCGGCCGCCTTCAGCTTCAGCACCGCGGAGGTGGTCGCCTCGGCCAGGCTGGCGTGCTGCCAGACGCGCGCGGCGACACCGAGGACGGCGGCCTCGTCCGGCTCCAGGTGGACCTCGGGAAGCTCGAAGACATCGCGGCGGATCCGGTAGCCGACGTCGTCGGAGAAGAACTTGTCGATGGTGCCCATCTCGATCGGGATGCCGAGATCGCGCAGCTCGTCCTTGTCGCGCTCGAACATCTTCTCGAAGGCGTCGTCGGTCTGCCCGGCGTACCCCTCGACGACCTCGCGGATCCGCTCCTTGGTCACGTACGTGCGCGCGACCAGCAGGCAGATCACCAGGTTGAGCAGCCGCTCACTCTTCCGCGCCGACACCCGACCACCTTACGGGGTCAGGAGGCCGAATCACGTACTGCACGCCGAACAGACGTTCGATGTCCTAGGGTCTGCGGTGTGATGCGTTGGCGCGATGGAGTGGTGACCGAACTCGGCAAGGCCTGGAAAGGCGCCCAGGAGCTGAGAGTGAGCGTCGGGCAGCAGACAGTTAAGGCTCTGGCCTATCCAGACCTGGTCGGCCAGCCGCAAGAGGGCGACCGGGTCCTGCTCAATGTCGGCGCCCTGGACCGCGGCCTCGGCACCGGCGGCTACGCGCTCGTCGTCGCGATCCCCGACCGTCTCCCCGCCGATCCGCCCGAGAGCGGCCATCTGGTCAAGGCCCGCTACACCCCGCTCCAGGCGATGGTCCTCGGCGCGGACGAGCAGGACTCTCCCGACCACGACGTCCTGCGCGACGCCGACGACTTGTTCGGTACGCCGGTAGTCGTGGCCGACCTGCACTCCGCGCTGCCCGCCGTACTGGCCGGCGTCTACGAGATGCGCCCGACCACCCGCGTCGTCTACGTGATGACCGACGGCGGCGCCCTCCCGCTCGCGTTCTCGCGCACCGTCGCATCCCTCCGCGACAGCGGCTGGCTCGCCGGAACGGTCACCGTAGGCCAGGCGTACGGCGGCGACCGCGAGGCCGTCACCGTCCACACCGGCCTCCTCACCGCCGTCCACGTCCTCGCCGCCGAGCTAGTCGTCCTCACCCAAGGCCCCGGCAACCTCGGCACCGGGACGCGCTGGGGCTTCTCCGGCGTCCAGTCCGGCGAGGCCGTCAACGCGGTCGGCACGCTCGGCGGCCGCGCCGTCGCGTCGCTGAGGATCTCCGAGGCCGACCCGCGCCCGCGGCACCGCGGGATCTCCCACCACAGCCTCACGGCGTACGGACGGGTCGCGCTGCAGCCCGCGGACGTCGTCGTACCGGATCTCGAGGGCGACTTCGGCGACGCCGTACGGGACGCCGCCGAGCCGCTGAAGGCGCGGCACCGCGTCGTACGGGTCGGTGTCGAGGGCCTGTACGACGCTCTGCAGGCCGCGCCGGTCAAGCTGTCGACGATGGGCCGGGACCTGGACGGCGACCGCGCGTACTTCGAGGCGGCGGCCGCGTCCGGGCGGCACGCGGCGCGGCTGGTGGACGTACCACCACCGGATTCGGGGACCCAGTACTCCTGAACTTCGCGGCCCCACGGCGGACCCTCGAGGTATGGAAAGAACTCGTGTCGCCGTCCGCACCCCACCGCTGACCGCCCGCGCCGCGACCGGCGCCTGGTTCCTGGCCGTCGGCGCCGGCGTCGCCGAGTCGATCCTCGGCCTGAGTCTCGCGATCCACGACGGCGCCTCCGCGCTCGGCCTGGTCGCCCAGATCGCCTTGCGCACAATTCTGTACGGCGGCCTGTTCGTCGTCATCGACCGCTACTTCCGCCACGGCGTCGCCTGGTCCCGCTGGGTGCTCGCCGGCCTGCTCGGCACGATCGGCATGGCCAGCCTCCTGATCGGCCCGATCACTTGGCTGACCGACCACTCCCTCGGCGACCTCTCCCCCACACCTCTGTTCGCGATCGAAGCCGCCCTCAGAACCGCCCATGTCCTCGCGGTCGTGACAGCCCTCAGCCTCACCTTCCACCACGACACCGCCAAGTGGTTCCGCCGGGCATGACGAAGGGCCGACCCCTCGGGAGGAGTCGGCCCTTCGCTACAACGGACGTGCTTACTGCTGCTTGCCCGCCGGGAAGTTGTTCAGCAGGTCGATCACGGCGAAGGCGTTGACCGTCTTACCCTTGTCGTCCTTCGACGGCGGGAGCTCGACCAGCACGCGGCTGCCGACCGGGAGACCGGCCAGTCCGTCGAGCGCGCCGGCCTGACCCGTCGGGCCGGGGCCGACCTGCAGCTCGGCGGGAGCGCCGGCCTGGCCCTGCTGGCCGTCCCAGGTGCTCGCCTGCTTCTTGCCGGTGTAGTCGAAGATCACGTACCGGGCGACGACGGTGCTGGACTTGTCGACCGGCTTGCCCTTGCCCGTCGCGATGACGACCGGCTTGCCGGGCTTGGCCGGCGGCTTCGACCCGGCCGGGACGGTGACCTTCGGCTCGGCGTTCAGCTCACCGGTGACCTTGAACTTGGTGACCGGAGCCGCGACCGGCTCGGCGTCCAGCTTGGTGTCGTTGGCGGCCACGGCGACCAGGTCGACGACGAAGATCAGCGTGTCGTCGCCCTTGATGCCGGCCTGCTCGTTGCCCTGCTCCTTGTAGCCCTTGTCGGCCGGGATCGACATCATCACGCGGCTGCCGAGCTTCTTGCCGACCAGACCCTCGTCCCAGCCGGCGATGACGCCACCGACCCCGATCGGGAACGACGACGGCGCGCCGCGGTCGTAGGAGTTGTCGAAGACCTTGTTGTCGCGCCAGATCTGACCGAGGTAGTTCGCGGTGAGCAGTTCACCCTTCTTGACCTCGGCGCCGTCGCCCTCCTTGAGGACCTCGGTGACGAGGGTCTTGTCCGGCTCACCGTCGCGGTGCGTGATGGTCGGCTTCTTGCCGAACTCCGACTCGACCTTGACTCCGGCGGCACCGAAGTCCTTGCTCCCGCCGGACTCCGAGCCGCAGGCGGCCAGGGAGGACCCCAGCGCGATCACCGCGACGACACTCAGCAGCTTGCGCACGAACAAAGCACCTCAAAATATCCCGGCGCGGACCCCGCGCCTGCTGGACGGCCATGAACGCGCCCACACTAGCGGGCACGTCCAAGCCAGGGACCAGCCACCTGCGTCACCGTTGGATCACGTCACGCAACGTCGACAGGTGCGGTGCGGCCGCCGGTGCCGGCGTCACGATCAGCGATCGGGATGGCCGGTTCGCGAACAACTGTGGCCGTTTTGTGAACAACTTACTTTCCCCATCCTCTTTACTAACTCTCTCGGCCTCCGCGAAGATCGGGACCCGACGCCCGCCCCGGTCGAGAGGATCAACGATGAAGTTGCCGCGAGTAGTCCGTCGCGCGAGAAAGCGCTTGCTGGCCCTGGTCTCGGCGTGCCTGGTGATCACGCTGGTGGCCGCCTGCACGGCAGGTACGGCGGGTGGGGGAAGCTCGGGCGGGAACGCCGGTGGGGACTCCGGCGGCACCGCGGCCGGCGACTCCAGCAAGTTCCTCACGTTCTTCCCGTGCTGCAGCTGGAACACCACGTGGTCGTTCAACCCGTACAACGTGAACCAGCTCGGCATCCAGAACGACTTCATCTCGATGCGGCTGGCGATCGTGAAGTCGCCGAGCCTGACCGAGTTCATCCCGCAGCTGGCCGACAAGTGGGCGGTCGAGGGCGGCAAGCTCAACGTGCACCTGCGCGACGACGCGAAGTGGCAGGACGGCACTCCGCTGACGAGCAAGGACCTGCACGACACCGCCATCCTAAACGGGCTGCGCGGCGACGGCTTCTGGAACGACATCACCGACGTGGCCGTCGTGGACGAGAAGACGGTCGCCTTCACGCTCAAGCAGGGCCAGCCGGAGTCGCTCGCGAAGCTGGACATCCTGAACTCGATCCGCCCGTACCCGTCCAGCGTGTACGGCAAGCTCGTCACCGACCAGCTGAAGCAGGACGTGATCAAGTACTTCCGCACGCTGCAGCAGAATCCGGAGCAGGCCACCAAGCTGCCCGAGTCCAAGCGGATGGGCGATGCGTTCAAGGACCTGGCCGCACTGAAGGTCGACAAGTTGATCGGCAACGGCCCGTTCCAGCTGGAGAACATCACCACCAAGGAAGCCAAGCTGGTCAAGTGGAACGACTTCTGGGACGCGGACAAGATCAAGTTCGGCGGCATCCGGTACCTGAACGGGTCCACGCAGACCGTCTACCCGCAGTTGTTCACCGGCAACGTGCACCTGTCCAACGTGTACATGCCGCCGCCGATCCTCAACCGCTGGAAGACGACCCCCGAGTCCAACACGGCGCTCCCGCTCGGGTTCGGGTTCACCATCGCCTTCAACAGCAACCAGAAGCCACTCGACTCCAAGGCGGTCCGCCAGGCCCTCGCGTACGTGATTCCGCGGCAGCAGATCAGCGAGGCGGCCTACGGCACCGACGACGCGGCCGGTGGGACCTGGAAGGAGGTCAACACGGGCATCTCACCGACGCTCGAGGAGATCTACCTCAAGCCGGACCAGCTCGCGAAGCTGAACAAGTACCCGGTCGACCCGGACAAGGCGACCGCGCTGCTGCAGGGTGAGGGCTTCACCAAGAAGGGCGATCAGTGGATCAAGCCGGACGGCAAACCGTTCACGCTCACCTTCACCGCCAACGCCGAGACCACCGACATCGTCACGTCGTTCAACTCCGCGGCCAAGGCGCTGACCGCGTTCGGGATCAAGTCCCAGGTGAACGCGACCTCAGGGGCCCAGCAGGACGCCGATCAGCACAACGGTGACTTCCAGGCCGGCATGGCCTTCGTCGGCGGCAACAACCCGCTCGCCATGTACAACTTCCTGCTCGGCCCGGGCTACAACTTCACGCGCCAGGGCAACTACGCCGGAAAGCGCGGGATCGGTTTCGGCCCGAAGAAGAACGTGCCCGGTCTCGGTGAGATCGACGTGGCCAGCACCATCGACCAGCAGGTCCGCACGGTCGAACCGGGCGAGGAGATGAACAAGCAGGTCTGGAACTGGGCGCAGCTGGTCAACGACGAGGTGCCCTACATCTGGTACGCGACCAAGGTCTACCAGTTCCCGTTCTCCACCAAGGAGTTCACGAACTGGCCGCCCCTGGGCGAGAACAAGACCAGTGAGCTCTGGGACATCATCAGCGCCGACATGAACGGCGGCCTCTCGCTGGCGATGCAGCAGGGCTACATCACTCCGAAGTAGTACCTGCACCGTCCGGTCGGCACCTGCACACGGTGCCGACCGGCACCGCCCCGACCCCGGAAGGCGCTGATGGTTTCCTACGTCCTGAAACGACTGGCGATGTCGTTGCTGATCATCTACATCGTCATCTCGCTGTCGTTCTTCATGATCCGGTTGATGCCCGGCAGCCCGATGGCGGCTCTGGAGGCCCAGTTGCGGATGCAGGGCGGCCTGAGCGAGGTCGAGATCCAGCAACGGATCAGCGCCGTCTACAGCGTGACGCCGGACGCTCCGGTCTGGGAGCAGTACGTGCGGTACGTGTGGGGCGCGGTCCGCGGCGACCTCGGCCGCCCGATCACCAACCCGGGCACGACCGTGGTGGCGGTGATCGCCGAGGCCCTGCCCTGGACGATCATGGTGGTGGCGGTGTCGCTGATCATCAGCTTCGTCATCGGCATCGGGATCGGGGCGGTGATGGCCGCCTACCAGAACAGCCGGTTCTCCCAGGCGATGACCTTCGTCGTCTCCTTCCTGAGCGCGATCCCGAGCTATCTGGTGGCGATCGCCCTGCTCTACGTGCTGACCAGCGTTCACCAGGTGTTCCCGTCCGGCGGCGCCTACGGCGTCGACGTCACGCCGGGGCTGAACGGCCCGTACGTCGTCAGCGTGCTCTACCACGCCGTCCTGCCGATCGCCGCGTCGGTGATCACGTCGTTCGGCGGCTGGGCCCTCGGCATGAAGGGCAGCGCGGTGTCGGTGCTCGGCGCCGAGTACGTCCGGGCGGCCGAGTCCCGCGGACTGAGCGAACGCCGGATCACCCAGTCCTACGTCGGGCGCAACTCGATGCTGCCGATGGTGACGCAGCTGGCGCTGTCCGTGGGCTTCATGTTCGGCGGCTCGGTGTTCATCGAGACCTACTTCCAGTACCCGGGGATCGGGTTCTACATGATCCAGTCGGTCGGTCAGCGCGACTACTCGCTGATGATGGGCTGCTTCCTGCTGATCACCGTGTCCGTGATCATCACCAATCTCCTGGTCGACCTGCTCTACCCGTTGGTCGACCCCCGGATCGCCAACCCGGCCGCGCGCGCCCGCGCCGCCGACCAGCCCGCCGATCCCGATCAGGAAGTGCTCCCGGCAGGAGGTTCGATGGCATGAGATTCCTCAGCGACCTGTGGCGGATCCTGCGCCACGACAAAGGGGCCCTGATCGGCGGCGCGATCGTGCTGCTGTACTGCCTGGCGGCGATCTTCGGTCCGGTGTTCGTCGAGGTGGGCAACGAGCAGGACGCGAGCCAGGCCTACCTGGCGCCGTCACTGCAGCACCCGCTCGGCACCGACGCCCTCGGTCAGGGGGTCCTGTCCCAGATCATCGTGGGCACCCGGCCGATCATGATCGTCGGCGTACTGTCCGCGGTGGTCACGGTCTTCGTCGGCGTGGCGATCGGCCTGCTGACCGGCTACCTCGGCGGAAAGGCCGACACGGTCATCATGCGGATCACCGACATCTTCCTCACCATCCCCGGCCTGCCGCTGATCATCGTCCTGGCCAGCGTCATCAACACCACCAATCCGGTCGTGCTGGCCCTGATCCTGTCGATCACGGCCTGGGCCGGGCTGGCCCGGGCGATCCGGTCCCAGGCCATGAGCCTGCGGAGCAGGGAGTTCGTCGAGGCCGCCAAGCTCCAGGGCGTCTCGCTCACCAACATGGTCGGACGGCAGCTGCTTCCGAACGTCGGGCCGTACGTCGCGATCCACTTCCTGCTGGCCATCACCGGTGCCATCTACGCGTCGGTGGGCCTGTTCCTGCTCGGCATCGCTCCGATCAGCGGCAACAACTGGGGCATCATGATCAACCTGGCGATGGCGCAGGGAGCGCTTTACACCACCGACAGCGCGTTCTACCTCTTCTCCCCGATGGCCGCGATCGTCATCCTGCAGGTCGCGTTCGTGTTCTTCTCCCGCGCGCTCGACAGCGTGTTCAACCCGAGGCTGCGTGTCCAGTGAACAGCGTGAACGACGTGACCACAGACGATCAGACGCTGCTGGAGATCGACGACCTGACGGTCGCCTTCGGCGACGGCGCCGGCTCGGTGCGCGCCGTCGAGAACGTCAGCCTCTCGGTCGCCGCCGGTGAGATCTACGCCCTGGTCGGCGAGTCCGGCTGCGGCAAGTCCACCCTGGCGTACTCGATGCTGCACATCGTGCCGCCGCCGGGCCGGGTGGTCGGCGGCGACGTCAGGTTCCGGGGACGCGGCCTGACCGCGATGTCGAAGCGCGAGCTCAACGCCGTACGGGGTGCTGAACTGGCAATGGTCTTCCAGGGCGCGATGAACGCGTTCAACCCGGTGGTGACCATCGGCGCCCAGGTGGACCACATCCTGCAGGCGCATCCGGAGGTGTTCCCCGACCCGAAGGACGGCCGCAAACACTTCGAGCACCTCCTCGAACTCGTCCAGCTCCCACCGAAGCGGATCTGGAAGGCGTTCGAGAGCCAGCTGTCCGGCGGGATGAAGCAGCGGGTGGCGATCGCCGTCGCCTTGCTGCTGAAGCCGTCCGTGGTGATCCTGGACGAGCCGACCACGGCGCTGGACGTTCTCAACCAGCGGCTGGTGATCGACATCCTCAAGGATCTGCACCGCGACCTCGGGGTGACGATCGTCTTCGTCACGCACGACCTCGCGGTCGTCGCCGAGGTGGCCACCCGCGTCGCGGTGATGTACGCCGGCCGTCTGGTCGAGACCGGGACGGTCGAGGAGATCTTCAAGGCCGAACGCCGGCACCCGTACGTCGAGGCGCTGATCAACGCGATCCCGAGCGTGCTGGACGCCGGCCTCACGGTCCGGCCGATCGGCGGCGCGGTGCCGAACCTCGCCGACCTGCCGGCCGGCTGCCGGTTCGCTCCGAGGTGCCGACTGGCCGAGGACCTCTGCCAGCACACCGAGCCCCCACTGCTCGGCGACGGTGGTGGCCACCTCGTGGCCTGCCACGTCGTGAATCGCGAACTCCTACCGATGGAGGTGTCGAAGGCATGAGCCTGCTCGACGTGCGCAACGTGACGCACACCTACGACACGGGCACCGGCAGGCCGGTCCTGCACAACGTCGACCTGTCCACCGAGGAGGGCGAGATCGTGGCCCTGGTCGGCGAGTCCGGCTGTGGCAAGACCACGCTGGGCCGGCTGATCGCCGGACTGCACGAACCCAGTACCGGCAGCATCTCCTTTGAGGGCAGCGACATCACCGGCCTGAAAGGCGCGCAGCGCAAGGACTGGCGGCGTCGCGTCCAGATGGTGCATCAGGATCCGTACGGTTCGCTGAACCCGGGACTGACGATCGGGAGCACGTTGGCGCCGGGCCTCCTGCGGCACAAGCTGGCGAACCGGCGAACCGTCCAGGCGGAGATGATCGAACTGTTGCGGCAGGTCGGGCTGGATGCCACGCCGGCGTTCCTGCAGCGGTACCCCCACCAACTGTCCGGTGGCCAGCGCCAACGGGTGTCGATCGCCCGGGCCATCGGTCTGCAGCCGAAGCTGATCGTCGCCGACGAGGTGACCAGCATGCTGGACGTGTCGATGCGGGTCGCGATCCTCGACCTGCTGCTCTCGTTCCAGCGCGACCGTGGCATCGGGTTCGTGTTCATCAGCCACGACTTCGGGGTGGTCCGGTACTTCGCGCAGGGCGGGCGCATCGCCGTGATGTTCTACGGCTACATCGTCGAAGAAGGCCCGGTCGAGGACCTGATCAAGACGCCCAGCCACCCGTACACGCACATGCTGCTCCAGGCGATCCCCGTGCCGGACCCGGTGCTGGTGCGCAAGCGGGACGCGGAGGGCGGTGGCTCCGAGCGGCTGACCGGCGAGCCCGCGACGAAGGGGTGCGTGTTCTCCAACCGGTGTCCGCTGGTCCAGGACGTCTGCCGCAAGGAGGCTCCGCCGCTCGTCGATCTCGGCTCAGGACACCGGACCGCCTGCTTCTTCCCCGACGAGATCCCACCGCTGAAGCACCTCGCCGCCGACGAGGCGAGCGCTCAGCCGACGCGATCATGACGAGGATGGCAGCCAGGGTGCTGCTGCGCATCGGCATCGGTCTGCTGATCATGTCCCTGCTGATCCGGCCGGCGATCAAGACCCCGCACGGGATGACGGGTGACAACTTCGCCATCATCGCGTGCCTGGCCCTGATCGTCACCGCCGCGCTCGGCCTGAAGTTCACGACCGAGGATCAGGCCGGGAAGAGCGACGGCGACGACTGAGCAGCGTCAGGATCCCGACGGCGCCTTGCTCAGATCGACCACGCAGAACACATTCCCGTCCGGATCAGCCAGTACGACGAAGTCAGGGTCGTCCGGGTAGGAGTCCCAGTCCACCTTCGTCGCGCCCAGCCCGACCAGCCGCGCGACCTCGGACTCCTGCTCGGCGGTCGAGTCGACCAGCAGGTCGAGATGGATCCGTGGATGCGGCTCGGCCGGCGAGTCACTCAGCATCAGCCCGAGCACACGCTCGCCGTCGGTACGCCGTACGAGCGTGCGCCAGGTGTCGCGCGCCCACTCCGGGCTCTCCACCAGGTCCAGCGCAGCAGTCCAGAAGGCCGAGGCCGCCACGACGTCAGCAACCCCGACCACCGGATATCCAAGTCTGATCACCCGGCACACCGTAGCCCGGTACGCCGTCGTACCGGGCCCGATTTCTACATGCTGGCGATGAGCTTCTCGACCCGCTCGTCGTGGGACTTGAACGGGTCCTTGCACAGCACCGTGCGCTGCGCCTGGTCGTTGAGCTTCAGGTGCACCCAGTCGACGGTGAAGTCGCGGCGCCGCTCCTGCGCGCGCTTGATGAACTCGCCGCGCAGCCGCGCGCGGGTCGTCTGCGGCGGGACCGACTTGGCCTCGAAGACCCGCAGGTCGTCGACGACGCGGGTGACGGCGCCCTTGCGCTCGAGCAGGTAGTACAGGCCGCGCGGGCGGTGGATGTCGTGGTAGGCCAGGTCGAGCTGGGCGACCCGCGGGCTGGCCAGGCCGAGGTTGTTCTGCGCGCGGTAGCGCTCGATCAGGCGGTACTTGATCACCCAGTCGATCTCGCGCTCGATACCGGACAGGTCGCCGGACTCGATCGCCTTGAGGCAGCGCTCCCACAGGTTCAGCGCCCGCTCGACAGCCGGCGTACCGAGCTCTCGACGGTCGACGAAGTCGCGTGCCTTCGACAGGTACTCGCCCTGGATGTCGAGGGCGCTGGCCTCGCGGCCGTTGGCCAGCCGGACCTCGCGGCGGCCGGTCATGTCGTGGCTGATCTCGCGGATCGCGCGGATCGGGTTGTCCAGCGTCAGGTCGCGCATCACGATGCCGGCCTCGATCATCCGCAGCACCAGGTCAGTGCTGGCCACCTTCAGCAGCATGGTGGTCTCGGACATGTTCGAGTCGCCGACGATCACGTGCAGCCGGCGGAACCGCTCGGCGTCCGCGTGCGGCTCGTCGCGGGTGTTGATGATCGGGCGGGACCGCGTCGTCGCGCTGGAGACGCCTTCCCAGATGTGCTCGGCGCGCTGGGACACGGAGTAGACCGCGCCGCGGGGCGTCTGCAGCACCTTGCCCGCGCCGCAGATCAGCTGCCGGGTGACCAGGAACGGGATCAGCACGTCGGCGAGCTTCGCGAAGTCGCCGTGCCGGCTGACCAGGTAGTTCTCGTGGCAGCCGTAGCTGTTGCCGGCCGAGTCGGTGTTGTTCTTGAACAGGTAGACGTCGCCGAAGATGCCCTCGTCGTGCAGCCTCTTCTGGGCGTCGACCAGCAGGCCCTCGAGAATCCGCTCACCGGCCTTGTCGTGCGCGATCAGGTCGGTGACCGAGTCGCACTCGCCGGTCGCGTACTCCGGGTGGGAGCCCACGTCGAGGTAGAGCCGGGCCCCGTTGCGGAGGAAGACGTTGCTGCTCCGCCCCCAGGACACGACGCGCCGAAACAAGTACCGCGCCACCTCATCGGGGGTCAGTCGGCGCTGACCGCGAAAAGTGCAGGTGACTCCGTACTCGTTCTCCAAGCCGAAGATTCGCCGGTTCACATCACCCACACTACGGCGCCCCTCCGACATCCGTGCCCTGTCTCAGGCGCGGCGTTTCTCAGGCGTTACCCCTTTGATGTCAACCATCCCTGGTTCGAGAGCGCTTTCCGGCGGCCGGTGGATCTTCGGTGGAGGTCCGCCCGACAGCAGTGACCACGATGGTTGCGGCTGCCAACGTCGTGGTCATGAGGAGAAGAACATTCATCGCCGCCGTCGCTTCGACCACGCTCGCCGGGGCCTTGCCCGCCTCGGCTTCGAGTACCTTCACGCTCCGGCTTCCGAGGCCGACCGGTCCACACCACATCGGTACGACGACACTGCACCTGGTTGACCTGACCCGCAGCGATCCGTGGAACGCGGCAACTACCCGTGAGCTGATGACCACGCTCTACTACCCGGCGTCAACGACTCGCGGCTACCCGCTCGCCCCTCATCTGACTCCTGTGGCAGCCGGGATCTTCGCCGGCCTCGACGCCGACCTCCTCCACCCCGAACTCCCGTCCACCGGCGTCGACTGGGCCGCCACCCGCACCCACTCGTACGCCGAAGCCCCCGCTCTCCCCGTACGACGCCCCGTCCTCCTCTACAGCCCCGGCGGCGCCGACCCACGCACCATCGGCACGTCCCTCGCCGAGGACCTCGCCAGCCACGGCCACGTCGTCGTCACCATCGACCACCCCGGCGAAACCAGCGAGGTCGACTTCCCCGGCCGCCCGCCCCGCACCATCGAAGTCACCCCCGACATCCAGACCGACCCGGTCCTCAACCGCACGATGATGACCACCCGCTTCGCCGACGTCCACTTCGTCCTCGACGAACTCCACGGCCTGGCCGCAGGCCGCAACCCGGACGCCTCCGGCCGCTCACTCCCCCGCAACCTCCACCGAGCCCTCGACCTCCGCCGCGTAGCCACCTACGGCCACTCCGCCGGCGGCGCCACCGCGGCCCAGTCCATGCACGAGGACCCCCGCATCCGCGCAGCCGCCAACCTCGAGGGCTACCTGGACCTGGCCGACGGCTCGCTCTACCCGATCGCCCAGCAAGGCACCCGCAAGCCGCTCCTCCTGGCAGGCACCGACGGCTACACCAACCCCCGCTTCGACCACACCTGGTCAGCACTCCAGTCCCACGGAGGCCCAGTACGCCGTACGCAACTGAAGCAGGCCAACCACTGGGCCTTCACCGACTACGCAGCCTTCACCCCACAACTGGTCGCCGCCAACCTGATGACCCCAGCCGAACGCACGAAGCTCGTCGGCAACAACCCGCAGACCGTCCCCACCGTACGCGGGCTCCTGCGCGGCTTCTTCGCGCGAACGCTCTAGCCGCGCCCCCACGGTGGCGCTCGGCGCCGAGCCGCCGGCGCTGTGCTTCAGCCGGGCGGCTCGGGCGACGCAGTCGGCGGATGGTGCTGCCCCGCGCGATCCGTCCAGCCGGACGCGTCCGACTCGGCGCCGACCTCGGAGACGGCCCAGACGCCGATCACCGCCCACATGCGGCCAGTATGGCCGAGGGATCAGAGGTCGACGAGGTCGAGAAGCTGACCCAGTTCCTTCGGGTCGAGCTCGCGGAGTTCGCCGGTGTGGAGGTTGCCCCGGCGGACCGGGCCGATCGCGGTGCGGGTGAGGCGTTTGACTGGGTGGCCGACCGCGTCGAACATGCGGCGGACGATGCGGTTGCGGCCCTCGTGCAGGGTGATCTGGATCAGCGTGCGGTTCTTGATCTCCGCGGTGATCTTGACGGTGTCGGCCCGGGCCTCGCCGTCCTCGAGGTGGACGCCGTCGAGCAGCCGGCGCAGGACGACGGGCTTGACGTTGCCGTCGACCTCGGCGACGTACGTCTTGCTGACCTCGTACGACGGGTGCGCGAGCCGGTGCGCGAACTCACCGTGGTTGGTGAGCAGCAGCAGGCCCTCGGTGTCGGTGTCGAGCCGGCCGATGTGGAACAGCCGCTCCTCGCGGTCCTGCACGTAGTCGGCGATGCACGGCCGGCCCTGCGGGTCGGCCATCGTGGTGACGACGCCGCGGGGCTTGTTCAGCACCAGGTACGCGTGCGCGCTGGTCGGCGGGATCCGCTCACCGTCGACGCGGATCACCGACACCGCGGGGTCGACCCGCGTGCCGAACTCGGTGACGACCGAGCCGTCCACCTCGACCCGGCCCTGCTCGATCAGCAGCTCCGCACTCCGCCGGCTCGCGACGCCCGCCTGCGCGAGTGCCTTCTGCAGCCGGATCCCGTTGTCTTCAGTCATCACTACGGACACGGTACTGCGCGGTCTCGGCGTCGCCGACGTCGCCTGCCGTTCGCTCGCCGTCCACCGGTACGCCGTCCGCCGCCGAGTCCTCGTCGACGAGGTCCTCCGCGGCCTCCATCCGGACGTCCTCGGTCTCCCCGGTCAGCTCCTCGGCCGACTCCAGGTGGTCGTCGTCCTCGTCGCTGTCGTCCTCGTCCAGGTCGTCGTCATCGTCGGAGTCGTCATCGTCGGGTACGACGACCTCGACGTCGTCGTCCTCGGAGTCGTCCGAATCGTCGTCCGCGTCGTCGGTGTCGTCCTCGGAGTCACCGCCGGTCTCGGGGATCTCGGCCGGGTCGGCCTCTTCCTGGTCCAGCTCGGTGTCCCCGCCGGCCTCCAGCTCCTCGGCCGGCTCCAGCTCGGGCTCTTCGTGCTCGAGATCGAGCTGGGGGTCCTCACTGGTGCTCAGGTCCCCGTCGATCCCCGCGGCACCGACGTCGGAGGTGACAGCCTCCGCGGGCTCGGGCGTGCTCACAGCCTCCGGCGTCACCCCGTCCGGCAGGGTCGGGGCCTCCGGCGTACCGGAGGCGTCGGTGCCGAGGTCTTCGGCGGTCGCGGCGTTCTGGGCGGCGAGCTCTTCTTCCATGTCGTCCATCTCCGGCAGGTAAGGGGCGAGTTCCGGCAGGTCGTCCAGACTCTGCATACCCATTCGCTCCAGAAAGTAAGAGCTGGTCCGGTACAGCGTCGCCTGGGACTCGGTGTCCGCGCCGGCGTCCTCGACGAGGCCACGGCTGATCAGCGTCCGCATCACGCCGTCGACGTTCACACCGCGGATCGCCGACACCCGCTGCCGGCTGACCGGCTGCTTGTACGCGACCACCGCGAGCGTCTCCAGCGCGGCTTGCGTCAACCGCGCCTGCTGCCCGTCGAGCACGAACTTCTCCACGTACTGCGCTTCCGCGGGCCGCGTGTAGTACCGCCACCCGCCGCCCACCTCCCGCAGGTCGAAACCACGGCCCTGCTCGGTGTACTCGCCCGCGAGCTCCTTCAACGCCCCGGTCACATCACCCACCGGCCGCCCCACCGCGCGCGCCAGAACCAAAGCAGGCAAGGGCTCGTCGGTCACCATGAGGATCGCTTCCAACGCCCGCCGCATGGAGACGTCGTCAATGACGACCTCCCCCGCAACCGGCTCCTCCTCCAACTGCAGCAAGAGCTCTTCAGCAGCATCCGAGCCGGTGTCAGCACTCGGCACCTCACCCGATTCAGCATCCGAGCCCGAGTCGGCGGCCGGTACTCGAGCGGAGTCGCCGTCGACCTCGCTCGACTCCAGCTCCTCCACGCCAGCCGCTTCAGCCGGCTCGCTCGACTCCAGCTCCTCCGCCTCGTCCGCAGGAGCAGCTTCAGCCGGCTCGCTCGACTCCAGCTCCTCCGCCTCGTCCACGGCAGCTGCTTCGGTCGGCTCGCTGGACTCCAAGTAGTCCCCCGCGACAACATCGGCCTCGGTCGACTCGGTTTCCACCTCGTCGTCGTGCTGGTCGACCTGCGTCTCCGTGCTGGTGACCGACTCCAACGCGTCGGTGGTGGGGTTCGGGGAATCGGTCACTGGTCTGCCGTCTCGGTCGGGGCTTGTTCGGAGGGATCAGGCTCGGGCTCGTCCTCGGTGAGCGACTCACCGTCGGCGAGGAACGCGGTGATGTGGTCGTCGGTCACCTCAGGCGCCTCGCCCTCACCGTCCTCGGGCGGCGTCACCTCGTCGAACTCGTCGCCGACGGCGATCTCGCCCTCGTCGGTCCCGGTCCAGCGGATCGTCAGCTCACCCAACGGCGTCACCTGCTCGAACGTCACCGCCGCCTCCCGGAACAGCTCCAGCAACGCCAGGAACCGGCAGACCGTGGTCACCGTGTCCGGCGAATCCGAGACCAACGTCCGGAAGGTGGTCGTCCGCTGCAGCCGCAACCGCTCGATGATGATCGCCGCCTGCTCGCGCACCGTCACCGCCGGCGAGTGCAGATGCGCCAGCGAAACACCCTCGGGGATGATCGTCCGCGGCGCCATCGCGGCCGCCGCCAACGCGGCGAACTGCTCAGGAGTGACCCCGAGCAGCACCTCCGGCAGCAGTTCGGCGTACCGCGGCTCCATCCCCACGGCCCGCGGGAAGCGCAGCCCCTCCTCCGCCACCCGGTGCTGGATCAACGCGGCGATCTGCTTGAACGCCCGGTACTGCAGCAGCCGCGCGAACAGCAGGTCGCGCGCCTCCAGCAACGCCAGGTCCTCGGCGTCCTCGACGTCGCCCTGCGGCAACAGCCGCGCCGCCTTCAGGTCGAGCAGTGTCGACGCGATCAGCAGGAACTCCGAGGTCTGGTCGAGGTCCCACTCCGAGCCCAGCGCCTTGATGTAGGCGATGAACTCGTCGGTGACCTTGGACAGAGAGATCTCGGTGATGTCGAGCTTGTGCTTGCTGATCAGCTGCAGCAGCAGGTCGAACGGCCCCTCGAAGTTGACCAGGTGGACGCTGAAGCCCTTGCCGGACGACGACTCACCGTCCGGAAGGTCGGTCGGCAGGTCGATCGGCAGATCCGTCGAGGTGTCGGCCATGACGGACCTACTCCGCGGCAGCCCGGAGCCGCTGCACCAGCACCGAGTCGGGACCGTGGTCGACGAAGTCGGCCAGCAGCACGTCGATCGCCTCGCGGACGATCCGGCCGCGATCGGCGGTCAGGCCGTGCTCGGCGCGGAGCGCGAGTCTGGTCTGTTCGAGTCCGAGCAGCTCTTCCTCCGTCACGTACACGGTGATCTTCGTGTCGTGCCGGATCCGGCCACTGGACTTGCGGTCCTCGACGACGGCGGTCCGGGCCCGGCCGGTCGAGGCCGGTCGGTCGGACAGCGCCGGTCCGTCGGTGGCGGTGCGCTTCTCGGGTCGGGTCTGTTTCGGTGCCGCACCCCCGAACAGCTCGCTGGCACCTGGCAGGCTCACCCGGCGGGACAACGCGCCAGCACCTCCTTGGCAAGGTCGCGGTACTGGGTAGCCGCTTGGGACGAGGGAGCGTACGTGGTGATCGGTTCGCCGACGACCGTGGTCTCGGGGAACTTCACCGTACGCCGGATGACGGTGTGGAAGACGCGCTCGTCGAAGGCCTGGACGACCCGGTCGAGCACTTCCCGGGCGTGCGTCGTACGCCCGTCGAACATGGTGCCGAGAATGCCGACGATCTCCAGCTTCGGGTTGAGCCGGTCCTGCACCTTGCCGATCGTGTCGGTCAGCATCGCCAGGCCGCGCAGCGCGAAGAACTCGCATTCCAGCGGTACGACGATGCCGTGCGACGCGGTCAGCGCGTTGACGGTGAGCAGGCCGAGCGAGGGGGCGCAGTCGATCAGGATCACGTCGTAGTGCGGGATGATCGGCTCGAGGACGCGCTGCAGCGTGTACTCCCGGGCGACCTCCTGGACCAGCTGGACCTCGGCCGCGGACAGGTCGATGTTGGCCGGCAGCAGGTCGAGGTTCTCGACCTTGGTCGCCTGGATGACCTCGTCGGGCCTGATGTCGCGCTGCATCAGCAGGTTGTAGACCGACAGGTCCAGGTCGTGCGGCTGCACGCCGAGCCCGATCGAGGCCGAGCCCTGCGGGTCGAAGTCGATCAGCAGCACCTTGCGCCCGGTCTCGGCGATCGCGGCGCCCAGGTTGATGGTCGTCGTGGTCTTGCCGACGCCACCCTTCTGGTTGCACATCGCGATCACCTGGGCCGGCCCGCGACGGGTCGGCGGCAGCACCTCCGGCAGATCGGGAAGCGGCCGTCCGGTCGGCCCGATCTTGTGCCTCGGGCCGTGCGGGTCATTCACAGGTGCCATGTCCTCCGCGGTGAGCTTGGCCGTCGGCCGGGGCATCTCCGCATAGTTGTTCGGGATGATCGGGCGCTGCTGGCTCTCCTCGGCGGGGGCCTGCGGCGCCGTGCTCGGTGCGGTGCTCGGTTCAGGGGCCGGCGACATCGGTTCCGTCGACGGCGTCACGTACTGGTGCTGGTCGTGGTGCTGGGTGCCCGGGAATGTCGACTCGTTCATGACTCGTCAAACCTTTCAACCGATACGGGCGATCCCAGCGACTGTAAGCGTGCATTCAAGCACTCTCAAGCGGCCACTCCGCAGCCGGGTCGGGCTGTTTCCGGTCGGCATTCCACAGCAGGCCGATCACCGGAGAAAGGTGACCGACCGTGCATGGATGATTGCACACCGTCGACGGTGGTCGATCAACGACCCTCGGTGCGCGTGTCGGCGAGTTTGTTGTACGCCGAGAACCACACCAGTACGCCGTACGCGATCAGCGCCAGCGACCACGCGGGCAGCGGGTGCCCGAAGACCGCGACCGCCGCGAGGACCAGCAGACTCGGCACCGCCCAGCCGAGGTACCACTTGAGCGGCGCCCGTCCGAACAGCGCGGCGACGACGCTGGTGACGACGTACAGCGCGAGTCCGCCGAAGACGAACCAGCGATCCTTCGTGTGCAGGTGCTCGGCCGCGGCCGGGATCAGTCCGCCGAAACCGGCGGCGATCGCGACGATCGACGCGGTGACGCCGAGGTGCGCGGGCAGCGCCTGCCACGGTTCGAGCGACGCCGTACGCCGAGGAGCGGGCGTGAACCCGTACAAGCTGGTCAGCTGCCACAGCTGCACCAGGATCAGGAAGCCGGCCAGTGACGACGCGATCACCGCGGGAGTCCAGTCGAGCTCGGTGTTCGCGGCCACGACCTGGGCCAGCGCCTCGCCGAGCACGATGATGACGAACAGGCCGAGCCGCTCGTCCAGATGGCCGCGTTCGACCTGGGCGACCGAGAGCAGGTTGGCCTGCGGCGACGGCAGCCGGTCCGGCGAGATGCCGCGCTGGATCAGCTGGGCCAGCCGGCGCTGCTCGCGCTCCCGGTTCTGCTCCTGCCGGCGTCGCGCCCGGTTCGTCATCTCCTCGACCGCGTGCGGGTTGCTGGCGCCGATCATCGAGAACGCCACGTCGACCACGATCGCGAAGCCCCACAGCCAGTACGCGACGGTCTCCGGCACGAACAGCGACACCACCCACGGCGTGGCCATGATCGACTGCGTGGCCGGCCAGAACGCGACCACCTGCCCGTCCCGCGCGGCCGACCGGGACGCGATCGCGCGGCAGATCAGGAACGCGACCACGAACACCGTCGTACGGCCCTCGGGTGCGTCGTGATGCTCGCCGGGCAGCAACTCGGGGAACACCCCGGGCACGGCCGCGGCCATCACCGCGATCCCGAGCATCGTCCGCAGTACGGCGCGCTGCCGCGTCCGCTCACCGGCGACGTTCGCGTACACGCTGGTCGTCGTCCACACACTCCAGATCGCGTAGAACATCGCCGCGCAGGCAGCGACCTGCCCGATGCTCTCGGCGCCGTGCAGCCGGTGCGCGATCTGCGCCGCCGCCGCGACCACGGTCAGGTCGAAGAACAGCTCCAGCCAGCTCGCGTGCCGTTCCTCAGTGCTCTTGTCGGTCACCCGCTCAACTTAAGGCGCGCGGGTGCGAGGTCGCGTACACCTCGCGCAGTTTGTCGACCGTGACGAGCGTGTAGACCTGCGTCGTCGTCACCGACGCGTGGCCGAGCAGCTCCTGCACGACCCGTACGTCGGCTCCGCCGTCGAGCAGGTGCGTCGCGAACGAGTGCCGCAGCGTGTGCGGCGAGATCTCCTTGCTGATCCCGGCCCGCTCCGTCGCCCTGCGCAGTACCGTCCATGCGCTCTGCCGCGACAACCGACCGCCGCGGGCGTTCAGGAACAGCGCGTGGGTCCCACGACCTCGCGCGACGAGGTCCGGCCGCCCGCGGACCTGGTACGCCGACAACGCGTCGCGTGCGTACGACCCGACCGGTACGACGCGCTCCTTGCTGCCCTTGCCGCGCAGCAGCACCTGCCCGGACTCGAGATCGACCTCGTCGACGTCGAGCCCGACCGCCTCCGAGATCCGCGCGCCGGTCCCGTACAGGAACTCCAGCAACGCGGCGTCCCGCGTCGCCAGTACGGCGGGCTCGGCCTCGGCGCCCGCTGCCGCGGTCAGGATCCGGGTCACCTCGTCGACGGACAGCGCCTTCGGCAACCGTTGCGGCGGGACCGGCGGCTTCACCGCGGCCGCGGGGTCGGTCGCGGTCAGCCCTTCGCGCAGGCAGAACTTGTGGAACCCGCGGACCGCGACCACCGTGCGTCCCGCGCTGGACGCGGTCAGCGGCGGGTGGTCGGCGTCGCCCTCCCGCAACCGCATCAGGAAGTCGCCGACCACCGCCTCGGAGATCCGGCCGAGCGCCGTGATGCCGGCGGCGGCCAGGTACTCGTCGTACCGGCGCAGGTCCCGCCGGTACGACGCCAGGGTGTTGGCGGCCAGTCCGCGCTCGACCGTCAGATGGTCGAGGTACGCACCGACCGCGCGCCCGATATCGCTCATGTGGAGCAGTCTGCCCGGTGGGTCAGACAAGGACCTCGTCGAGCTTCAGCTGGTCGAGGTCGTGGGCCTCGGCGACCGGGCCGTAGGTGACCTGGCCGTCGAAGGTGTTCAGGCCCAGCGCGAGGCTGTGGTCGTTCTTCAGCGCCTCGCGCCAGCCGAGGTTGGCCAGCTCCACGGCGTACGGCAGGGTCACGTTCGTGAGCGCGTACGTCGAGGTGTTCGGCACCGCGCCCGGCATGTTGGCCACGCAGTAGAACAGCGAGTTGTGCACCTTGTAGACCGGGTCGGCGTGCGTGGTCGGGTGCGAGTCCTCGAAGCAGCCGCCCTGGTCGATCGCGATGTCGACGAGCACGCTGCCCGGCTTCATCCGCGAGACCAGCTCGTTGCTGACCAGCTTCGGCGCCTTGGCGCCGGTGACCAGGACCGCGCCGATGACCAGGTCCGCGTTCAGCACCGCGCGCTCGATCTCGTACGCGTTCGACGCGACCGTGTGCAGGTGGCCCTGGTAGGTCCGGTCGGCATCGCGCAGACGGGCGATGTTGCGGTCGAACAGCTGCACCTCGGCCTGCATGCCGAGCGCGATCGCCGCCGCGTTCATCCCGGCCACGCCGGCGCCGATGATGACGACCCGGGCCGAGTGCACGCCGGAGACGCCGCCCATCAGGACGCCGCGGCCGCCGCCGTTGGCCATCAGGTGGTACGACCCGGCCTGCGGCGCGAGCCGGCCCGCGACCTCGCTCATCGGGGCGAGCAGCGGCAGCGACCCGTCCGGGAGCTGGACCGTCTCGTACGCGATGCCGGTGATGCCGGAGTCGGTCAGCGCCTTGGTGGTCTCGGGGCTGGCGGCCAGGTGCAGGTAGGTGAACAGCACCTGGTCCCGGCGCATCCGGTGGTACTCCTCGGCCACCGGCTCCTTGACCTTGAGCACCAGCTCGGCCTCGCCCCACACGTCGTCGGCGGTCGGCACGATCCGTGCCCCGGCCGCGACGAACTCCTCGTCCGGCAGCAGCGAACCGGCACCGGCTCCCTGCTCGATCAGAACCTCGTGCCCGTTGCGCACGAACTCGTGCACCCCGGCCGGCGTGATCGCCACCCGGTACTCGTGGTTCTTGACTTCCTTCGGAACTCCGACCTTCACTGCTCGCCCTTCTTCCGTCTCCAGGGAATGCGGCCCACAACGCTGTGTCCGCGGCCCGGCGGTCGAGGGGTTGATGCTGCCGAGTCGCTGCGAGTGTAAGCCCGCAGGGTTCATACCACTGCAGCGGTTGGTCTTGTCCGGTGACGACGCGCTGACGCGGAGTTCTGCGGCTTGATCACACTCTCCCCTACGACGTCACAGTGCCCCCCGAAGTTGTCCCGTAACAGCCCACCCCCGGCGGTTCCACCCCATTCTTGACGCAATCTTTTCCTCCCCGTTTCCCTTCTGTGGCAGTCGTTTCCGGCGTCACCCGGTCACAGCTGGTAGCTCAGTACGGCGGTGCCGTCGCCGAGCAGCTGGTGGGTTTGCGGCGTGAGCCCGGTCGGGGCGAACCCGGTGCCGAAGAGCGGGATGCCGCCGCCGAGGACCACCGGGTAGACCTTGACGATCAGCTCGTCGATCTCGCCGAGCAGCTGGCCGGCCAGGTTGCCGCCGCCGGCGAGGTAGATGCCGGCGCCGTCCTCCTGCTTCAGGGCGCGGATCGCGCCGACCGGGTCGGACGGAACGACGGTCACGTCCGGGTCCTCGATCCGCAGGGTCGACGACACGACGTACTGCTTGAGATGCGGGTACGGACTGGTGATGCCCGCGTCGAGCGCGAGCGCGTAGCTGCCGCGGCCCTGGACGACGGTGTCGAAGTGCTTGCCGGGTCCGCTCAGCCCCAGCTGCTCGCGGGCCTGGCCGGGCAGCGTCTCCGGGTACTCCCCCGCGATGTGGTCGACGACTTCCGGCGAGATCGGGAACGCTCCGAGGCCGCCGTCCGGGTCCGCGATGAATCCGTCGAGCGAGGTGCCGACGTAGTAGGTCAGTGTGCGCATCCCCACACCCTGCCAGCGGGTGGGCTCACCTAGTTCGTTGCTTGCGCAATCATCGTTGAGTGACGCCCGAGTAACCGGAAGACTTGGTGTGTCGCCGGAATGGCTGCTCTCCGCCCGGAGCTGCCCCTAAGGGAATCGTTGGGACGAAGGGAGCACGACGTGGCGGTCGATCTGGGACGGTTCGGGGTCTGGCACCAGGCGGAGAAGTGGGGGCCCGAACTCGCCTCCGGCCTCGAGCAGCTCGGGTACGGCGCGCTGTGGCTCGGCGCCTCGCCGGACGCCGACCTGCGCGACGCGGAGGTGCTGCTCGCCTCGACCGATCAGGTGACGGTCGGCACCAGCATCGTCAACATGTGGAAGGACGACGCCGCGGCCGTCGCCGCGTCGTACCACCGGCTGGAGGACGAGCACCCGGGCCGGTTCGTCCTCGGCGTCGGCATCGGGCACCCCGAGCGCACGGGTGAGTACAAGACGCCGTACGAGACGATCGTCGACTACCTGGACGCGCTCGACGACGCCAAGGTCCCGGCCGATCGGCGGGCGCTGGCCGCGCTCGGGCCGCGGGTGCTGAAGCTGTCGGCCGCGCGGACGGCAGGCGCCCTCCCGTACCTGACGACGCCCGAGCACACGCGGCAGGCTCGCGAGACGCTCGGCGCCGGCGTACTGCTGGCTCCTGAGCACAAGGTCGTGCTGGAGACCGATCCGGAGATCGCGCGCTCGGTCGCGCGGGACTACCTGGCCGGCTATCTCCAGCTCACCAACTACACGAGCAACCTCAAGCGCCTCGGGTACCACGACCATGACTTCGAGAACGGCGGCAGCGACCACCTGGTCGACGCACTCGTCCTGCACGGTACGGCGGTCGAGATCGCCGAGGGCCTCAACGCCCACCTCGAGGCCGGCGCCGACCAGGTCGTCATCCAGCAGCTCGGCAAGGAAGGCCCGGACCTGCTGCCGGGCTACGAGGCGCTGGCCACTGTCCTCCTGTAACTAGCGCAGCGTGAAGTCCGCGAAGTCGAAGCCGGGCGACACGATGCACGAGACCAGCACCGCTTCGTCGTCGACCGGTCGTGCGGCCTGCCAGGCCCCGGCCGGTACGACGGCCTGCGGCTGCTGACCTGCCTTCACGTCCGGCCCGAGCGTGATCGACTCGGCCAGTTCCGGGTCGTCGCCGGTGCCGCCAAGCTCGAGGGTCAGCGGGCCACCGGAGTGCCACAGCCAGATCTCGGCCGACCGCACCTTGTGCCAGCGCGACTCCTCACCCGGCGCGAGCAGGAAGTAGATCGCCGTCGCACTGGCCCGCTCACCGTCGTACCCGCTGGGCTCGAACGACACCTCCGAACGCCACGTCTCGCGGAACCACCCGCCCTCCGGATGCTGGGTCAGGTCCAACGCCTCGGCCAGCTCGGGCCGTTCCTGGGTCGCCATGCCGGAAACGGTAATACCCGTGACGGCCAGGCCCGCGAGCAGGCAGAGTTCGGGCATGACCCTGCGCCCGACCGCCTACCACCAGAGACTTCCGTACGGCGAACGCGTGTCGCCCGCCCCGCTGCTCGGCGGCCCGTTCTTCGCCTTCGACGGCGACGTCCAGGTCGTCCCGCTCGCCGAGCCGGTTCTCCCCGAACCTCCCCGCGCCGGCGAGCCAGGCGGCAACCCGTGCATCACCTGCACCGGGCCGAACTCGGCGGTGATCTGGCGCGACGACCGCTGGCAGCTCAAGGCCGGCCTCGAACCGAGCGGCCTACCGATCGTCGCGCTGCTGGAGCCGCGCGAGCACTACCGGCTCGACAACCTCTCCCCCGAACTCCTCGCCGACCTCGGTCCGATGATCCAGCGCGTGGCCGGCGCGATCCGCCGGATCGACGGCGTCGGCCGTACGCACTTCAGCCGCTTCGGCGACGGGAGCGAGCACTTCCACGTGTGGTTCTTCGCACGCCCGGTCGGGATGATGCAGCTGCGCGGTCCGCTGCTGTCGGTGTGGGGCGACATCCTGCCGTTCGTCCCCGACGAGGAGTTCCAGGCCAACGCCCGCACGGTCGCGACGGCGCTCGCCGAGGTGTCAGGTCAGCCGCTGGGCGTCGCGGCCGGCTGAGCCCCTTCGGCGGCCTCACTTCATCTTCCGCGGCGCCGAGTGCGAGTCCACGTAGTACGCATGCCCCTCCCGCAGCAACCGACGGGCCATCCCGAAGTCCGTCGTGTCCTCGTCGGTCCGCAGATGAAACGGCGGCGGGTAGTAACAGTCCCCCACCAGCATCACGCTCGACTCGGGGTCCACAGCAACAATCGAGTCCGGCGCGTGCCGACCCCCGACGTACCGGAGCTCCACGCCCGTCGGCAACGTCAGCGCCTCCTCGAACGTTGTGTGTGGCAACACGATCCGCAGCTCCGAGAAGTCCGGTACGGCGAGCGCCCGCGCCCGGAAACTGGGCCCCAGCTCCGGGTTCTCGATCACCTGGTCCCGCAGGTACTGATGACTCCAAGGCCGCGCAGACTCCCCCTCGAGGATCTCGACGGCCGAAGCATGAGCCACCACCTCAACCTCACCCCACGCCGAAGCACCCCACGTGTGATCCCAGTGATGATGCGTGTAAACCAGCCACCGCACCTCCGGCAACCCTTCGGCAGCGATCGCCCGCTGAACCTCCCGAGCATGCGCCGGACTGTTCCCGGCGTCGATCAACACACTCCCGCGCTCGTCGACAACAACCCCCACCGAAGCCCCGATCGCCTCGGGGTCCGGGTCGTGCGGATAAACCCACACTCGGCCAGCCACATGCTGCAGCCGCCCAGCACCCTCCATCGCCCCTCGCTCTTTTCCGGCCGCAGCGGCCTCAGCCGTCGCCGACCTCTTCGGCCGCATTGCCGCCGACCTGCTCACAGCCTCCTTGCCCATCTGACCGACGATAGTGGGCATGCAGACGAGAGCGCGTGACCTGGGTGTCGTCATCGGGAACCTGCCCACCGGCGGGCTGAACGCGATCACCGACGTACCAGGGGTGCGTGTCGGCCAGACCACGATCTCCGACGGCGACCTGCAGACAGGTGTCACCGCCATCGTCCCCACCGACGTCACCGAAGGCCTCCCGGCAGCTGTTGCTGTGGGCAACGGATACGGCAAACTCGTCGGCTCCACGCAGATCGACGAGCTCGGCCGCCTGGAGACCCCGATCCTGCTCACCGGCACCCTCTCGGTCTTCCGCGCCGCCGACGCGCTCCTCACCTACCTGCTCGACAACGACCCCAAGGCCACCAGCCTCAACCCAGTCGTCGGCGAGACCAACGACGGCTACCTCTCCGACATCCGCCGCCGCCCGATCACCGAACAACACGTCCTCGACGCCCTCGCTGATGCCTCCACCGACCAACCCGAAGAAGGCTGCGTAGGAGCAGGCACCGGCACCTCAGCCCTCGGCTTCAAAGCGGGCATCGGTACGTCGTCCCGCCAACTCCCCACCGGCACCATCGGCGTGCTGGTCCAAAGCAACTTCTCCGGCACCCTCCAGGTCCTCGGCACCCAGATCCCAGCACCACAACAGACCGAGCCCGACGGCAACTCCTGCATGATCGTGCTCGCCACCGACCTCCCCCTCGACGCGCGCCAGCTCGGCCGGATCGCCCGGCGCGCGATCTTCGCGCTCGGCCGGATCGGCTCGGACTACGCGCCCGGCAGCGGCGACTACGCGATCGCGTTCGCCACGTCGTACCGGCAGCCGATGCCCGACCACGACCTCCGCCCGGTCTTCCAGGCGACCCTCGAAGCCGTCGAGGAAGCCCTGCTCAACTCCCTCACCGCGGCCCGTACGACGACCGGCTTCCAAGGGCGCACCCGGTACGCCGTACCGCACGACCTGATCACCGCGGCGCGGGATAGAGCGCGGCAACTGTCGTCGCCAACCGCCTGATCTCCGCCCGCACCTCCTCCGGCGCGAGCACCTCCAGCTCGTCGCCGTACCGGATGAACTGCGACGCCGCGTTCCCCACGGACTCGATCGGCACGTCGACCGTCACCGTGCCGTCGGCGTCCGGCGCGACGCCCTCCATCGCCTTCACCAGCACGGGAAACGAAACGTCCTTCAACCGCCCGACAAGCTTCGCCGAAGCCCTCACCACCGCCGTACCGGTGAACCGCCGCTGGTCGAACTCCTCCAGGTGCTCACGCCACACCGTCGCCAGCTCGAACCCCGCCGGCCGGCTGAACTCCTCGTCGGTGATCGTCAGCTCGAGGATGTTGGAGACGCGGTACGTCCGGACCGCTTGCCCAGCGGCCGCGACGACGTACCAACTCCCGTTCTTCAGCACGAGCCCGTACGGATCGAGCAGCCGCTCGACCTCACGCGGCGCCTCCCACCGGCGGTACAGCACCTTGATCCGCCGGTCGTGCAGCACGGCCTCCGCCACCGGCGCGAGCTGCGGCGAGTCCTCGGCATCGGAGTACCAGGCGGGCATGTCGAGATAGAACCGGTTCTTCAGCCGCCCCGCACGATCCCGCTGATCCGGCGCCAACGCCGCCAGCAACTTCAGCTCCGCCGCCGAGGTCTCCGCCGTCAGCCCGAGCGCCGCCGCCGGCCCCGGCATCCCCACGAGGAACAGCGCGGCAGCTTCCTGCTCGGTCAACCCGGTCAGCCGAGTCCGATACCCGTCGACCAGCCGATACCCGCCCGCACGCCCTTGATCGGCGTACACCGGAACCCCCGCGGCCGCGAGCGCCTCGACGTCCCGATAGATCGTCCGCAAGGACACTTCCAGCTCGTCCGCCAACTCCCGAGCCGTCAACTGCCGCCGCGTCTGCAGCAACAACAGAATCGACAACAACCGACTCGAACGCATGCAGCGAGCGTACGCCGAAACGCTGCCACGCCATGTCAGCTTTCCCCTGCCCAACCTCGGCCGACCCCGCGATGTGCCAGCCTGACCCGATGCGCGCGTACCTGACGGCACCGGTGTGGGCGCTCGTCCTGCTCACCGGGCTGCCGGTCGGCGCTCTGATCGCCCTCCTGATCGTCCTGTCCGACGACACCCTCACTTTCGCGGTCGTCTTCGGCGCTTCCGTCGGACTGCTGTTCGGCCTCGTGATCGCCGTCGGATCCCGCCAGCACCGCCGCGACCTCCGCCCACTCATCGAGCGACTCCCCGAGCCCGGCTGGACCCTCGCCCGTGCCGCAGCGCGGGGCGGACCCGTCCCCACCGAGCCCGAGGTCCGCGCTGTCGCCATCGAGCTCCTCGACCTCCGGATCCGCAACCTCCGACGGGCCCGGACGACCTTGGCGCTGGTGCTCGGCCTCAACCTGCTGATCGCCCTGGTCAACATCGCGCTCGGCAACTGGTGGTTCATCTTCGCCGCGCTGGCGTGGGCGGCGGGCCTGCTGGAGCGCTGGCAGGCACCTCGTCGCCTCCACCGACGCCGCGAACTCCTGGCGGCCGAACAAACGCTGCCATGACCTGTCAGGTTTCGCTGCCAGGCTCGGTCCATGACCAAAGCGACCAGTGATTTCGACTTCCTGAACGGGCACTTCGACGTGGCGCACCGGCAGTTGCTCAAGCCGCTGACCGGGAGCGACGAGTGGGACGAGTACGCCGGCACCTGCAGTGCGCGGACGCACTTCGACGGGGCGATCAGCCTCGACGAGATGCAGTTCCCGACCAAGGGCTCGTACGGGCTGTCGCTGCGGCTGTTCGACCCCGAGGCCGAGGAGTGGTCGATCTACTGGGTGAACAGCACGTCGTACGAGGTGTTCCCGCCGGTGCGCGGGAAGTGGGAGAACGGATCGTGCTGGCTGGTCGGCGAGGACACGCACGACGGTCGGCCGATCCTCGCGAGCTACAGCTGGTCGGACATCACCGACACGACCGCGCACTGGGAGCAGTCGTTCTCGGCCGACGGCGGTGAGACGTGGGAGGTCAACTGGACGATGGACTTCACCCGCCGCGAGACCGCGCCGCCGCCGCTCGGCATCCCGAAGGTGACCGGCGACTTCGACTTCCTGGTCGGCAGCTGGGACATGCACAACGAACGCCGCCGCCCGGCCCTCGGCGAACCGGCCGAGTGGTACGACGTCGAGTCGAAGATGCAGGTCTGGACGTACTTCGACGGAGCGATCAGCTTCGACGAGGGCTGGTTCCCGACCCTCAACTTCCAGGGCGCCACGTTCCGCGTCTACAACCCGAAGACCGGCACGTGGTCCATCCACTGGATCAACAGCCAGCGCGGCCAGCTGGAGACCCCGGTCGTCGGCTCCTTCACCGACGGCGTCGGCATCTTCGAGGGCCCGGACGTCTGGGAGGACCAGCCCATCGACGTCCGCTTCCAGTGGACCCCCGGCGACCAGCAGGCCCGCTGGGAACAGTCCTTCTCCACCGACCACGGCCGGACCTGGGTCCCCAACTGGAAGATGACCCACACGCGGACCACCTAGAGGAACTGGACAGGACCGCACCGCCTCCCCGGCCTTACCAGGCTCGAGAATCGGCCGCACCCGCGAACGGCACTGGTCCCCACCCCCGTTCGGGGCAAGGACCAGCGCCGCGGACCGGTGATCAGTACTGGCGTTCGGCCCAGACCTGGTTGGCCGCGTTCGCGCAGTCCCACTGGACGGCATCGGCGCCCTGGTACGGCGAGTAGCCGTACGTCACGAGGCATCGGTAGGAGTACTGGTTGCGGAAGTTCCAGTACCCGCTGCCCGCGCCACCCGACTTGATCCAGATCTCGGTGGAGTTCCAGTTGCACGGGCCCTGGTACGCGGCGCCGTTGTTGACCGTGTTCCGCACCTCGAGGCACATTCCGCTGTCCGCGTTCTGAAGGTACCGGTACGACACCGAACCGTCGCCCTCGGTCTGCCAGACCCACCACTTCTGGGTGTTCCGGCCACTCTGACAGGTGTTCAGCTTGGCGATCGTTCCACTGGTTCTGCTGCCCATCATGTCGAGGCAGTTGCCGCCGTAGAAGACCTGCAGCTGGTACGGGCCGTACCAGCCGCCGGCGATCGACAGGCCGTCCTTGGTCTTGGGGGCGGGCGGCGGCGAGGTGTGGCCGGCCGCCTTCACCAGCCCTGCAGGAGCCGCTGCCGACTCGCCGGCCGGCACTGCGGACGGCATCACCGCCGCACCGGCCGGCAGCGTGCCGGCCGCCAGCGCGCTGACCAGGGCCCCCATGACGACCAGCCGCCGCAGGAAGACTTTCGTGAACATGGATGTCACCTTTCGTGGAAGGATCCCCGAGTGATGGGTCCCGGCCGTCAGACGAACAGCCGGGAGAGTCTCAGGTGCTTGGTGCGGCGACCGGCCGTCCGTGGATCGACCCGGAGACCAGCTCACCGGCCGCTGTAGCCGAGCTCGCGGAGCCGGGTCATCATCACGTCGGCGTAGGCGGTGGTCCCGCTGCCGTTGGGATGGAACGACTCCATGCTCAAGCAGTCACCGCCGAGGATCGCCCACGTGCAGAACACACTGGCCGGGTCGCCGGCATGGAAGTCGCCGTCGCCGTACGGGCCGATGCGCAACGTGTTGATCCAGGCATCGCTGTCGCAGCCCGCGTGCCCGAGGAACTTGTCCACCGGACTGTTGTAGGCGATCTTCATGCCCTCGGTGGACAGTTGCAGAGTGATCGACAGCTGGCGCGAGTTGGCGAGCCTGGACAGCTGGGCGAGCACTCGCGCTTCGACCGGTTCGATCGTGTAGGCGCCGACGCACGCCTGCTGGGTGCTGAGCAGTTCCGGGTAGCCGAGCAGGACGACCTGTGCGTTCGGCGCCTTGTTCCTCACGTCCTTCAACGTGGCCTTGAGGTTGACGGCCATCTGATCGATCTTCGCGCTGTACCTGGTCATGAACGTCGGATCGACACTGCAGTCCCTGAACGGCGTGGCGCATTCTTCGAGAGCGTTGCTGAACCCGTCGCCGTCGTTGCCGCCCAGCGTGAGCATCACCAAGGTGGTGTTCTCGTCCAGCGCTCCGGAACGCGTCTGGTGCTGCTCGCCCCACTGTCCCATTCCGTAGCTGTTCCGGCCGTCGCTGTACGGGCGGTCGGCGACGTTCGCGGTCTTGGCGCCGGAACAGGCCACGAAGCCCAGCTCGGCGTTCTTGTCCCAGTTGTCCGCCTGCCATCCCAGCGACTGGGTCTGGCCAGGCAGCACCACCTTGCGCGGCCAGGCGTTGACGCTGCGGCGGCAGCCGTTCCACCGGCTGGAGCCGTGGTCCGCGTCGGTCTCACCGTAGTAGCCGCCGGCGCCTTCACCGGAGGTGTAGGAATCCCCGAGTGCCACGAACAGGTGCTTCGGTTTGGCAGGCAACGGCTGGAAGGCGACCGCGTCCCAGGCGACGTCCTCGTTCCCGGTGCCGTCGTCGGTGATCGTGCTCAGCCGGACCCGCGGCTTGCCGGTCAGCTGGTACACCCCGAGCGAGACCCAGTTGTTCGCCATCCGCTTCTGGCTCAGGTACCGGATCTTGGTGAACGAACCCGAGCCGGTGTCGATCTCGTACTTCGCCTGCTGGGTATGGGCGCCGTGATCGGGCAGATGCACCACGATCCGGGACCACTCGTTCCGGACCGTGTTGAGGGTCCAGGTACCGGTCGTCCTCAGTCTGGCGCCCTCGGAGTCGTTCTTGCGGGTGTGGCTGAAGTAGAAGTGGCCGCCGAACCCGCCGCCGATCTGATGGGTGTCGATCTTGCCGGGATACGTCCCGGCAGCGTCGGTGAAGGTGAGGGAGAAGGAGCCCGCGTTGGTCCACGGCCGGCCGCAACCTGTTCGGATCGGCTTCGTGCCGTCCGGTTGGTCGTCGATGATCAGGGCCCCTGGCGGTGCGCCGTTCCCCTTCGAGTACAGGTCGTTGGAAGGCTGCAGCGAGCAGTTCGGCGGGTACGACAGGGCATCGGCCTGTTCGGGGTACGTCGAGTTGAACCGGACGTTCTCGTAACCACACTCCGACGGGCACTGCTTCCAGGTCACCGACTCGTGCCACCAGCACTTGTAGTCCGACCGTGTGCACGGACCCGCGCCGATCTCGTTGGCGGCGCCGTCACCGATCTTGCCGGGATCACAGGAGTTCACGGGTCCACAGAAGGTGTTCTCGGCCGGCTTGACCCTGAACTTGTTGGTGTCGTTCGTCCACCACGCCGGAATGAAGCCGCGCACCACCACGCCGGGAGACTCCGGCATCTCGATCGGGTGCCCGGCGAAGCCGAGCACCTTCTCCTGGTACGGCCAGTCCTGCGGATGCGCGGCGTCGGAGTACTCGTCCATGAACGGGAACCGGCCGGCGTCCCACTCCGGGTTGGCCGGGTTGTTCGCCCACCCGACGCCCCAGGGGCTGCCGTTGTGCTGGTCCGGGTAGAAGCCGGAGTTGTAGGCCCACAGGGCGAAGAACCAGTTCTCCAGACTCTGCGGCTTGCCGTTGTTGATCACCAGGCCCGCGCCGAGGGTCTGGTTCCACTTGTCGATCAGGATCTGCAGGCCGGCGGCGATGTTCACGGTGTAGTCGAGCGCCACCGCACGCTGGGTCTCGTACGGCCAGGCGACGGGCTTGCCGTTCTCCTTGCCGGCCAGACGCATGTGGTCGGTGACCTGGGTGATGCCGTAGCCACAGTCGGCGTCGGCCCAGTTGACGTCCCAGTCGTTGGCCGGGGTGCCGTCGTAGTAGTCCAGCCCGTAGAAGTTCCCGATCAGCGGGTTGGAGGTCACGCCCGGTAGCGCGTGCTTGGAGGCCTGCCACAGGTTGGACTCCTGCGCGGCCACACCGAGCATCACCTGCGCCGGAACGGTGCCACCACCCAGCAACGCGGGACGGGGGAACAGGGTCTGCGGCTGGTAGGCCGGCATCTTCAGGTTCTTCCAGTCGTACGGCCGGGAGATGTGCTGGTTGAGCGTGCCCATGACGGCCTGGTCGACAGCCCACTCGACCTGCCGCGGCTTGGGCTGCATCGCCTGGTTCTTCGGATCGTTGCGGGGGACCGCGCACACCCGCTCGTCCTCGACCGGGTTGGTCGGCGAACCAGCAGTCCCGACCTTGGGTCCGGAGGCCCTGGCCAGCTTGGGAGACACCGATGATCCCTCCGCGGCGTGCGGACTCACCACTGCTCCCGGCTCGACCACGAACGAGGCGCGCCTGCCCGTGCTCGGGACCAGCAGCTCGACGGATGCCGGCCTGGCGTCGGCGCCCGACCCGCGGGTGTCCTTGCCGTCCAGCCAGGCGGATCTCGTCAGCACAGCGGCGCCGGTCGTGCTCACCCGCGCACTCTTCGCCGTACCGCTGAGGCGGTGCACGGTGGACGGCAGGTTGGCGGCCACTTGGGTGAGTTCGCCGGTCAGGTAGACCTGCCCCGCGGCCGCGCGACTGATGCCCAACGTGGTCAGCGGTCCCTCTCCGAGGACAGCCGCAGGGATCTTGCCGCGGCGGCGGGCCCCGGCCGCGGACTCGATCCGCTTGACCACACCCGACTGGCCCGATCGGTCGACGAACACCAGGCCACCCGTGGCGTCGGGGGTCAACCTGGTCGGCACCGATCGGGTCGCGACCACCGGCGTCCGTACTCCGGTGCCGCTGATCACGACCACCTGGTTGCCGTCTGCCGCTGCGATCGCACCGCCCTGAACCGGAACGGACGAAGTCAGCTGCCCCTCGAGTTCGATCGGCTTCGCGAGCTTTCCGGTGACCGTGTCCACGCGGACCAGGCGGGTCGACGACTTGTCCTCGCCACCGCTCTGGGTGAGGACGGCGGACTCCCCCGCACCACAGCCGGGGTTGTAGTACGACAGCGACGCCTGCAGGTCGAGCTTGCGCACCCTGCCGGTGAGCAGGTCGACGATCGCCGTGAAGCCACCGCGCGCCATCAGCTCCGGCTTGTTGGTGAAGGTCCGCGGGGCGTAGACGACGACGGCCCGCCGGCCCGAACCGGTCAAACAGGCGTTGCCGATCCATGCGTCGGCGTCGAACCCCGGCTCCACCAGCGTCGCGGCAGTGCGCCAGGCATACCCCGCACTGGCCTGGGCGGCCAGGAGATGGAATCCCTCGGCATCACCGGAGGTGGTCCAGACCAGGTCCTTGGACGACTTCCACCCGGCACCGATGACAGCTGCGCGATCCTTGGCCGCCAGGACGTCGACCCCGGTCGCACCGGCCGCTGGAGGTTGGCCGGACGCTGTCGCCGGCGCGTCGTCCGCAGCTGGGAACGAACCGGCCTGCGAGGTCCCTGTTGTTGCCACCGACAACAACAAGCCGGCCGCGAGAGAGAACACGAAGGCTTGGAAACTTCGCCGTCTGGACAGGTTCGACATGGCACCAACTTCTGCTCGGGCCCCGTAACGTCGGCCCAGCGTGGCAGGCGTCGCTGTCTCGGGGCTGTCTCGTTCCTGTCCGGCACGCGACCCTCTCAGTGGCTACTGTGGCCGGGTGTCACGTTTCGGGATCAGGCTTCTGGGTCCTTTCGAGGTCACTCGGGACGGACGAAGGCTTGCGCTCTCCGGACCGATGCGGTGTTCGCTGCTGGGCCTGCTCGCTCTCCAGGCCGGACAGTCGGTGTCGATGGAAGCAGCCGTCGCGAGTCTGTGGAGCGACCGGCTCCCCCAGAATCCTCGAGCCTCCGTGCACACGGTCGCCTCCCGACTGCGCCGAACGCTGGGCCACGACGCGATCACTCGTGACGTCAACGGCTACACGCTGTGTGTCGAACGGGCCGACGTCGACGCTCTGAGGTTCACGGATCTGCTCGACGAAGCCGGACGCGTCACCGACAGCGCGGTGGAGTACCGGCTGCTGTGCGAAGCGCTCGAGCTGTGGGCCGAGCCACTGAGCGGAGACGTTTTCGTGCCGTCGCTGCAGGAGGCCGAGCGACCGAAGCTGCTCGAACGGTACCTGGGAGCGGTGGAACGGCGGATCGACTTCGACCTGGCCGCCGAGCGCGACCAGTACAACTCCGACGAACTGTGGACCCTCACCGCGCAGCATCCGTTCCGTGAGTCGTTGTGGCATCGGCTGCTCCTTGCCCTGGCCGCCGCCGGCCGCCGCGCCGAGGCACTCGAGCAGTACGAGAGACTCCGCACGCTTCTGCTCGACGAACTGGGCGCCGTCCCAGCTGCCGAGCTCCAGGCTCTGCATCTGCGGTTGCTGTCCGACGACGCCGATCTGAGCACGGTCGCCGCACACCCGAGGCGGAGTCGCCGGCCGGCTCGTCGTCAGGTTCCACGATCGTTGCCGGCCGACACCCGGCACTTCACCGGTCGCGCAGAGGTCCTGGCCGCGATGGACGACCTGATTCCGGACGATGCGGAGGCCGACTGGCCGCCGGAGGTCGTGGTTCTGCACGGCGAAGCCGGCGTCGGCAAGACGAGCCTGGCGGTGCACTGGGCCCACCAGCAGAAAGCACGTTTCGTCGACGGCCAGCTCTACCTCAATCTCCGCGGTTACGGTCCGCTGGAGCCCTTGGAGATCTCCGCCGCACTCGGCATCGTTCTGCACGGACTCGGCGTACCGAGTGCCGAGATCCCTACCGACGCCGATGCGTGTTCCGCGCTGCTGCGGACCGAGTTCGCCCGGCGCCGGATGCTCCTGGTGCTGGACAACGCCCGCAACGCCGACCAGATCCGTCCCCTGCTGCCCGGCGCGTCGACGTTCGTCGTGGTGACCAGCCGCGATCGTCTGAGCAGCCTGACCGTCGAGGGTGGAGTCCGGCAGATTCGCGTCCCGTCGCTCGCCGACGACGACGCGCAAACCTTGGTGACGACCATCGCGCCGCGGCACTCCTTCGATCCCTCCGCCCTGACCGAGGTCGTCCGGCTCTGTGGGAACCTGCCGCTGACTCTGGCCGTGGTGGCCGAGCAGCTCAACAGGTCTCCCTGGCTTGGACCCGAGCAGCTGATCAGTCAGCTGCAGGACAGCTCCGAGCGGCTCGAAGTCCTCAGTACCGGCGACAGCACCGCCACCGATCTCCGGGCAGTGCTGTCGTGGTCCTACCGGACCTTGGACGCTCCCACGGCACGCGTCTTCCGGCTCGTCGGCCAGACGCCCTTCGACGATCTCGGGCTGCCGGCGGCCGCGGCGCTGACGTCGCTGTCCGGGCGAGAGGTCCGCCACGGTGTCCGGAAGCTGGCTGATCTCCATCTGATCAACGAACTCCCCAGCGGCCGGGTGCAACTCCACGACGTACTGCGCGCGTATGCCCGGGACCGGTCCGAAGCCGAGGACTCCCCCGCCGCACGGGCGGCGGCCATGGATCGGCTGGCTCGGTGGTACCTCCACACGGCAGCAGCCGCCCGTACTGCCATCAGTGCGTCGTCCGACCTGATCATGCCGACGCCTTCGGCCGAGCCCGACGTCCAGCCGCTGTCCTTCGCGGACCACCGACAGGCCGCGCGATGGTTCGACCAGGAGCGGAACGCTCTGGTCACGCTGGTCGTGGACACCGCGGCGCGCGGACGGCACGAACTGGCGGCACATCTCGCGTTCTGCCTGTGGGACGACCTGGAACGGAGCAATGCTCTGATCGGGAACGACGTCGTCCAGTTGACGGCCGTCGAGTCGGCTCAGCAGGTCGGCGATCCCCTGATGCTGGCGCTTGCCTACAACCAGCACGGAGCGACACTCGGACTGACCGGTCGAGTTGGCGAGGCGTGTGACCAACTCGCGAAAGCCCTGGAACTCTTCCTGCACCTGGGACACCGTGACGGCGAACTCATGGTCCGGGGCAACCTCGGGGTCGGGCTTCGGCTGCTCGATCGTCACGACGAATCGCTCGAGCAGTTGCGGCTGGCTCTGGACCGGACCGCCGACCTCGGCCCCGTCCAGGAAGCGAGGCTGCGGAACAGTCTCGGGACCACCTATCTCGCACTCGGCGAGTACGGCGCCGCCGTCGCGATGGCGACGGCGGCGGTCGAGTTGCACGGCGCGGCCGGCGACGATCGCGGACGCGCCTACGCCCTCGACACCTTGGGATCGGCTCAGCAGGCCAGTGGTGACCTGACCGCCGCGATCGGTAACTTCGAAGCGGCCGCGGCGCTCAACAGCGACCTTCGCAACGCCGGCGGTCTGATCGCCGCACTGACCAACCTGGGCCAGGCCCAACGTCAGGCCGGACTGGATGCCGCCGCGTACCGCACCTGGCGGAAAGCTCTCGAATCGCTGGACCTGCTCACCGGGAGCGATCAGTGGAACACCGCCGAACGCGCCCGGCTGCAGGACCTTCTCGCCGGCCTGAACCGGTAGTGCCCGGTTCGCCGTACAGCGAACCGGGCGTGGTCAGCTGACGACGCGCAGAGCGTTCACCAGACCGCCGCCGTAGAAGCCGGAGCCGGTGGATCCGCCCTCACACACCGCGCGGTAGGTGCCTTGGCCGCCTGGGTCGTGCACGCCGCCCGCCGGACAGGGCAGCATGTCTGCCTTCCGCACCGCCGCGGTGAACAGTTGCTGGCCGGACACGGCCGGGTACTTGCTCTTCACCAGCGCCAGAACGCCGGCGACGTGCGGGGCTGCCATCGACGTGCCCTGCAGATAGCCGTAACCACCCGGCACCGTCGACAGCACCTGCCCGTTGGCGTCCGGAGTCTGCGGGATCTGGAACAACCGGTCACCGCCCGGTCCGGCCAGGTCAGCCACACCGACGCCGTGGTTCGAGGAGTAGTAGCGGTCTTTGAACGCGCCGACCGACGTGACACCGTTCGCGCCGGAAGCCTCGACCGGCAGCATCTTGCACGCACTGCTGGTCGCTCGGGTGACCGGGGTTCCGTTGTTCGGGCTGAGCGTGTCGGTGATGTCGTGCGCGAGGTCCCAGTTCTGGTTGCCCAGCGAGACCACCGGAACCACCGACTTGCTGGTGGCGTAGCTGACGGCTCGCCGGATCGCGGTGGACACCGCCTTCTGGTCCGGGTCGTCGTCACACCACAGGTACCAGGGATCGATCGAGAACGAGGCGGTCGCGATGTCGGCCCGGTGCTCGGCGGCCCAGACGTAGCCGCACACCGCGTACTCGGGGTAGATGTAGCCGTCCGCGTCGCTCACCTTGATCGAGGCGACCCGGACGTTCGGCGCGACGCCGGCCACCCCGACGCCGTTCCTGGCTGCCGCAACGACACCGGCGACGTGGGTGCCGTGACCGTAGTCGTCGGTCCAGGCGGCCTCGGAGCTGTCCGGAACACCTTCGGTGCCACAGCCGGCGGACGCCGATCTGTCGATGTTGGCCGCCAGATCCGGGTGGGACGCGTCGATCCCGCTGTCGAGTACGCCGACCAGCACGTTCCGGCTGCCCGGGTTCACCTCGTTGGCCTGATCGGCCTGGATCAGTTTCATGTTCCACTGGTTCGCCGCGAGCGGCTCGGCCGCGGCCGAGCCGCCGGCGGCGCGCAGGCCGTCGACGGCAGGCACCCGCTGGAACTGCCCACCAGTACGACGGTGCCCGGCCGCCGGGCCGAGGTCGTTGAGGGCGCGGGTGGCGCCGGCCGACTCGACGCCGGGAGCCTGCCTGACCCGGGCGGCGAAATCGGCTCGGGTGGAACGGGCGAACACGACACCGAGCTGGGGCCAGCGCTGACCGATGGTTCCACCGTTCGCGGTGATGGCGGTCTCAGCCGCGGTCAGCGGGGCACCGGCCGGAACGAGGACCGCGAAATGGGCACCGCCGGCGAGGGCCGTGCCGGCGGGCGGGGAGACCGACGGCTGCCGGACCGCGAGTGCCGGGGCGGTGAACGCGCTGACCAGACCGACTCCGGTCAGCAGTACGGCAGCGGCCAGGAAACGACCAGGTGAGGGACGACGTACGGACATGGCGGAGCAGCCTCCGGGGATTTGTCGGGCACCGAGAACGCCGCACCACAGGCGGCGAAGCGGTCTCCGGCAGAGAGGTGCCGGAGACCGCTTCGGTGGGTGGGAGCGGTTGACCGTGATCGAACCAGCACGCCCTGTCCCGCCGCTGTCTGCCGCCTGTCACCTGAGTGTCCGCACCCGCGGCAGCAGAACGGCGCGATGCGTGGTCGCCTAGAGTTCCGCGGCGAGTGCGGTGACCACCTCGGCCGCAGGCCCGGTTCGGGCCTGCAGGTAACCGGTCCCCGCCCACAGATGGACCTGATCCGGCTGCCCGGCAGCCGCCGCGGCAGCGCGCAACGGCCGCGTCAGATGATGAATCGCGGGATACCCGATCGGCGCACTCGCCTCATGGCGCTCGATGAACCCGTTCCGCAGCCCGCGCGCGGGCCGCCCGGTGAACGCCCGCGTGATGACGGTCTGATCCGGCCCGGCGTTGGCCAGAGCTTCCTTGTGTACGGCGCTCGCGCCGCTCTCATCCGTCCGCAGCAGCACCGTCCCGACGGCGACTGCCGACGCTCCAAGGCCCAGCAACTCCCGCACCTGCGAGGCCTCGCTGACTCCACCCACGGCAATCACCGGCAACGCGGTCTCCGCAACTACTTGTCGGACCAGATCTCCCACGGACAGCGCGCCCGGCCTCGACGGGTCGTGCGTCCCGCTGTGCCCACCGGCTTCCGTGCCCTGAGCAATCAGCCCGTGCACACCGAGCTCCACCGCGGCCCGCGCCTCGTCAGCAGTCGTGACGGTCGCCAGCACCTGCGTCCCAACACCGGCCAGCGCCCGCACCACATCAGCCCCCGGCAGCCCGAACGTGAAGCTCACGAACGGCACCGCCCGAGACAGCAGCAGATCAAGCTTCCCCTGCCAGTGATCGTCGTCCACCACCATCGGCGCCGTCGCCAGCTCGAGCCCGTACGGCGTACCTTCCGCGGCCAGCTCCTCGGCGTACCGCCGAAACTCCGCCTCGTTCACCGTCGACGGCCCCGGGACGAACAGATTCACCCCGAACGGCACCCCAGCGCCGGTCAGCTCGGCCATCTCCGCACCCAGCGCATCCGGCGTCTTGTAGCCCCCGGCAAGGAACCCGAACCCACCCGCCGAAGCCACCGCCGCCACCAACGCCGGCCGCGTCGCCCCACCAGCCATCGGCGCACCGATCACCGGCAGCTCCGACGCCGTCCACGAACTCGTCATACCGTGAATCCTCCTCCACTCCCCCTTACGTCCGACGAAGTGCGTTGCGTCCGAAGAACCCGAGGCTATAGGCCACGTTCCTTCGGACGCTGCACGGTTCTTCGGACGCAACCAGCTACTTGTTCTCGGCCGCCCGCTGCGCCCGGAACTCCAGCGCCGGCAACCCACCCCAACCCCAGTTGGCGGTGTCCACCTCGTTGATGATCACGAACGTCGACTCGAACGGCTTCCCCAGCACGTCCCGCAACACCTCGCTCACACCCTTGATCAGCGCCGCCTTCTCCGCGGCGGTCACCGAGTCGGCGCCCGGCGTGTGTCCCTCGCGGGTCACCTCGATCGTGACAACAGGCATCGTCCCGATCCTCTCTACGCCGCGGTCCGGCCGACGGTCATGCCGCCGTCGGCGTGCAGGACCTCACCGGTGATGAACTCGGCACCCTCGAGGTACAGGACGGCCGAGACGATGTCGCTCACCTCGCCCATCCGGTCCATCGGGTGCATGGCGGCCATCGTCGGGTGCGTGTTCTCCGGGTGGATCGCGGTCTTGATGTAGCCCGGCGCCACCGCGTTCACCCGGACGCCGCGCGAGGCGAACTCGATCGCGAGCGACTTGGTCGCCGCCTGCAGGCCACCCTTGGTCAGCGACGCGAGCCCGGACGGAACCGCCTCGTCGGGCTGCTCGACCAGCGAGGTCGTGATCGTCGCGATGTGCCCGGAGCCGGCCTCGAGCATCACCGCGGCCGCGCGCTGGGTCAGGTGGAAGAACCCGGCCAGGTTGGTCGCGCTGAGCAGCTCGAAGTCCTCGACGGTGTACTCGGTGAACGGCTTGGCGACGAAGACGCCCGCGTTGTTGATCAGCGTGTCGATCCGGCCGAACCGCTCCAGCGCGACCTCGACCACCCGCGCGGCGGTCGCCGGGTCGGCGATGTCACCCGGTACGGCGACGGCGTCGGGGTCGCCGGAGGCGGTGATCGACCGCGAGGTCGCGACGACGCGGTACCCGGCGGCGCGGTAGGCGGCGACCAGGCCGGCCCCGATGCCCTGCGACGCCCCGGTGACGATCGCGACCTTGGACGGTGTGCTCATGGTGTTCTCTCCAGTCGTGAATTTACTAGACGAACGGTCTACTACTTTCACAGACTAGACGACCGGTCGTATACTTTTCAACATGGGACGGAACAGCGACGCACGACCGAAGATCCTGAAGGCCGGCCGGGAGCTCCTCGCCCAGCGCGGGTACTCGGCGCTGGGCGTGGCGGAGATCTGTACGGCGGCCGGCGTACCGAAGGGCAGCTTCTACTACTTCTTCGACTCCAAGCAGGCGCTCGCCGAGGCCGTCATCGAGGAGCACTGGGGCGAGCAGCGCGCCCAGTGGGCCGCGCTGCTGGGCAGCGACAAGGCGCCGCTGGAGCGACTGCGGGACCTGTACGACGCGACGACCGAGGTCCAGCGCAAGGCGCAGAAGGACACCGGGGCCGTCACGGGCTGCCTGTTCGGCAACCTGGCGCTGGAGCTCAGCGCGCGCGACGACGCGATCCAGCACCGCCTGCAGGAGATCTTCGACGAGCAGATCACGATGGTCGCCGAGGTCATCGACCAGGCGCAGCGCGCCGGCGCTATCGACGTACCGGACGCTCGCGAGGCGGCCCGCTCACTGGTCGCGCAGCTCGAGGGATCGGTCCTGTTCGCCAAGCTCCGCAACGACCCCGCCCAGCTGGACCAACTCTGGCCCCACACGGCAGCCCTCCTGGGCGCCAAGGCCTGAAAACCAAACACCTTCCAAGTACCAACCCCCGACCGGTGGTCGGCACTTGAAAGCCAAACGCCCCTCGAGTATCAGCTCGCGTTCGGGTCGTCGGTACTTGAAAGGTGCTGCCTGAAACTCAGAGGTTCTTGATCGCCGCCAGCGTCACCAGCGCCGCCTGCGTCGACTCGTACCCCTTGTCCTCCCGCGAGTCCGGCAGCCCAGCCCGATCCAACGCCTGAGGATCGTTGTCACACGTCAGCAACCCGAACCCCACCGGCACACCGGTGCTCATCCCGACCTCCATCAGCCCGTTGGTCGCCGCCTGGCACACGTACTCGAAGTGCGGCGTGTCACCACGGATCACAACACCCAGCGCCACCACCGCGTCGTACCCGGCCTTCGCCGCATGCAGCGCCGCAACCGGCAGCTCGAACGACCCCGGCACACGAATGATCGAGTAGTCGGTGACACCGGACTCGTCCAGCGCCCGTACGGCGCCGGCCACCAGCGCGTCGGTCACCTTCGGGTGCCACTGCGCGGCGACGACCGCGACCCGGGCGCCCTCCACTCGCGGCGTCTCGATCGTGGGTGCTCCACTTCCCGACATCTACTGAACTCCCTTTTCGTCCGTGCCGGTGGGCAGGTGGTGGCCCATCCGGTCGCGCTTGGTGCGCAGGTAGCGCAGGTTGTGCTCGGTCGGGTCGATCGAGATCCCGCGGCGCTCGACCACGTCGATCCCGTAGCCCTGGACGCCGGTCAGCTTGTCCGGGTTGTTGGTCAGCATCGTCGCCGACGTGACGCCCAGGTCGGCGAGGATCTGCGCGCCGGTGCCGTAGTCGCGCGCGTCGGCGGGCAGCCCGAGGTCCAGGTTCGCGTCGACCGTGTCCCGGCCCGCGTCCTGCAGCTCGTACGCCTGCAGCTTGTGCAGCAGACCGATACCGCGGCCCTCGTGGCCGCGCAGGTACACGACGACACCACCCTCGGCCGCGACCTGCCGCATCGCCTCGTCCAGCTGCGGACCGCAGTCGCAGCGCAGCGAGCCGAACACGTCGCCGGTCAGGCACTCCGAGTGCAGCCGGACCAGCGTCGGCCCGTCCCCGATCTCGCCGCGGACCAGCGCGAGCTGCTCCGACCCGTCGACGGTGTTCCGGTAGCCGTGGGCAACGAAGTCGCCGTACCGCGTGGGCAGGGTGGTGGTCGCGACCCGCTCGATCTGGCTCTCGTTGCGCCGCCGGTAGGCGATCAGGTCGGCGATCGAGACCAGGACCAGGCCGTGCTCGTCGGCGAACGTGCGCAGCTCCGCGCCGCGCTTCATCGTGCCGTCGTCGTTGACCAGCTCGGAGATCACCGCCGACGGCCGCAGCCCGGCCAGCCGGGCCAGGTCGATCGATGCCTCGGTGTGCCCGGGGCGCACCAGTACGCCGCCCTCGCGCCCCCGCAACGGGAACACGTGCCCGGGCTGGACCAGGTCGAACGACTCCGACGCCGAGTCCGCCAGCACGCGAATCGTCCGGGCCCGGTCGGCTGCGGAGATCCCGGTGGTGATCTTGTCCCGGGCGTCGACCGAGATCGTGTACGCCGTGCGCAGCCGCTCCCGGTTGTGCGGGGTCATCAGCGGGATGCCGAGCCGGTCCAGCTCGGCGCCCTCCATCGGGACGCAGACGACACCCGAGCTGTACCGGATCAGGAACGCGAGCAGCTCCGGCGTCGCCTTGGACGCGGCGAAGATCAGGTCGCCCTCGTTCTCGCGGTCCTCGTCGTCGACCACGATCACCGCGCGGCCGGCGCGGATCTCGTCGATCGCGTGCTCGATCGTGTCGAGCTTCAGTACCTCGCCCATCGTCTAACCCACCACCACTGGATCGGGGGTGACCGCAACGGTCTCCCGCTGGTTGATCCGCCACCACGCCGCGAACCCGAGCACGCAGAACAGTCCGTAGACGACGTACATCGCCGCCGACGGGTAGAACTTGGCCTGCACCAGCAGCGGGACGCCGACGACGTCCACCGCGATCCAGACCAGCCAGAACTCGACGAACCCGCGGGCCATCCCGTACGTCGCGAGGATCGACCCGGTCAGGATCCAGGCGTCCCACTGCGGACCCCACGAGCCGAGCTCCCGAAGTACGAAGTAGCCGATCGCGTAGAGCACGACGCCCGCGCCGAGCATCTCCAGACGCTGCCGGCCTGTGGCCCAGCGCGGCTGGACTCCGGTCTTGGCGCCGCCGTGACGGGTCTGGTACCAGCGGTACCACCCGTACAGACTGACGAGCGCGAAGAAGACCTGACGACCGGCCTGACCCCAGAGGTCCTTGTCCTGCGGGGTGTCGAACAGCCCGCCGACGAAGACCGTGAACAGCAGCACGTTCCCGACGATGCCGATCGGCCACGCCGACACCAGCCGGCGCATCCCGAACAGGGCGCTGGCCAGGCCGAACACGTTGCCGACGATCTCACGCACGAGCACCGGCGAACCGGCGATGGTGACCTGCTCGTGCAGCAGCCAGTCGATCATTCGTTGCCTCCGACAACAGTCTTCGGGGCGGTCAGCAACCGCTCCACGTACTTCGCGATCACGTCGACCTCGAGGTTGACGGTGTCGCCGATCTTGTTGCGCCCGAGCACGGTGAGCTCGAGCGTGGTCGGGATCAGGCTGATCCCGAAGGTGGACGTCGCGTCGTCGACGTCGGTGACGGTCAGGGACACGCCGTCGACGGCGATCGAGCCCTTCTCCGCGACGTACTTGAGGATCTCCGGACCGGCCGCCACCCGGACGACCTCCCAGTGCTCGGCCGGCTCGCGGCTCGCGATCGTGCCGACGCCGTCGACGTGGCCCTGGACGATGTGACCGCCGAGTCGCGCGTGCGCGGTGACGGCCCGCTCCAGGTTGACGGTCGAGCCCTTCTCGACGCCGCCCAGGCTGGTCCGGCGGAGCGTCTCGCGCATCACGTCAGCGGTGAAGGTGCCTTCACCGGTCTCGACGACGGTCAGGCAGCAGCCGTTGACCGAGATCGAGTCGCCGTGACCGGCGTCCCCGGTCACCTTCGGGCCACGGATGGTGAGCCGGGCCGCGTCGCCCTCCAGCAGGTCGAGCGACTCGACGGTACCCAGCTCTTCGACGATTCCGGTGAACATCTACTTCCCTCCCAGGGGAGTCAGGGTGAGCCGGACGTCGTCGCCGAGGCGAGTGACGTCCGCAAGGGTGAAGCGCCGCAGGTGGTCGATAGATTCCGCGCCCAGGTCGCCGACGGCGGAGAAGCCCGAACCGAGCAGCGCCGGAGCGACGTACGCGACGATCTGGTCGACCAGCCCGGCGCGCAGGAAGGCGGCGGCCAGCGTCGGCCCGCCCTCGAGCCACAGGTGGCGGATCTGGTGGTCGTCGAGCTGACGGAGCACCTCGGCGGGGTCGTGGGTCGGCAGTAACAGCGTCTCGGCGCGGTCGTTGCGGACCCGCGCGGTCTCCGGGATCTCCCGGTCGCCGACCACGACGCGCAGCGGCTGGCGGCCGACCGGGCGGTCGTTCTCGTCGCGGACGGTCAGCTCGGGGTCGTCGACCAGCACGGTCTGGGTGCCGACGGCGATCGCGTCGCACTCGGCGCGCTTGCGGTGCACATCGGCGCGGGCGGCCTCGCCGGTGATCCACCGGCTGGTCCGGTCGGGCGCGGCGCTGCGGCCGTCCAGGGTGGTGGCGAACTTCCAGGTCACGAACGGCCGTCCGGTCCGCACGCTGTGCAGCCAGACGTGGTTGACCTCCTCGGCCTCGGCCCGGAGTACGCCCTGCTCGACCTGGATGTCCTTGGTGCGCAGCTTCTCGCCACCGCCGGCGGCCTGCGCGTTCGGGTCCGGTACGGCGTACACGACGCGGGTGATGCCGGCCTCGATCAGCGCGTCGGCGCACGGCCCGGTCCGGCCGGTGTGATTGCAGGGCTCCAGCGTCACGTACGCCGTACCGCCGCGAGCCCGCGGTCCGGCCATCCGCAGCGCGTTCACCTCGGCGTGCGGGCCGCCGGCCTGCTCGTGGTACCCCTCGCCGACGGGATGCCCGTCGCGGCCGGTGATCACACAGCCGACGACCGGGTTGGGGTGCGTGCTGCCGACCCCGCGGGCGGCCAGCTCGATCGCACGCCGCATCCAGGCGACGTCGATCGGTGAAGCGTGGTTCACAAACGGTCCCTCGTTGTCACGGACGCACCACCGGGGCCATGACAACCGGCACGCGAGCCGTCGTACGGGCACGTCGCACGACCCTCTAGGGCCGCGCAGTTCCGCACGTCGGAGCGCACACCGATCGCGTGCGCCTCCCATCCGGACTTTCACCGTCGGTCCTGGAATTCCACCAGGTCAACCGGCCGACAACTTCGTCGACCGGGTCGCGGACTGTAACCGCCGGCTCGGAATTACACCGACCCCGGAGCACGCGAGTGGTTTCACTCGTACCTGAAGTGTACGCCGGTCCGGAACCACCGACTTGTTGCTTCCGTCACCTGGACGGGTGCCGACCTCTGGACGGAAGACTCACGCAGTGTCACCATCGTCGCCAACAGGCAGCGCCGTCCGGTGGGGGGCCACGGGACCACGACGCTGCTCCGAGGGGGTACCCGATGGGTCCGGACGACCATGCCCGACCGTCCAGCCACGCTCGGGAGCGGGCCGAGGCGATCGTCGACGGCCTGTTCGCCGATCGTTCCAGCCGCGCTGCCTACGGCCGATGGCGGGGCAGCCTCTCCGAGGACGAGCCGACGGCGCTGGCCGACGTCGAACAGGACGCCACCGTCTTCGGCGACCAACTCGACCTGTTGTCGTACCTGGAGCTCGACTTCCCGGCCCTCGCTGTGGACCGGCCTTCCGCCGACGACGTACGGCACCGCGGTGCGCAACCGGTCGAGCCCGACGAGGGGGTCGTCCCGGTCTCGCTCGGCCTGCTCGACCGCGGGCGATCGTGGTCGGACAGTCTCGACGAGGTCCTGTCCGGGTCCACGGACCCGAGGCCGTTCCGGGACCGCCTGCAGCGGCGTTTCGAGGAGACCGGCTGGTCCGACGGCCGGTTCCACCTGATCCCGAGAGAGGTCGCCGAGGGTCAGTTCCGGCGCCGGCTGACGACCTTCCTCTCGGTGCGGATCGACGCGGAGCCCGAGGGGCGGCCGACCTGGCCTTCTTTGCTGATGCGGCTCCCCCGGCGCCGTGGGGCGCGGCCGACCGCCGTACCGGGGTGCACGTTCGTGGTGACGACGAACTCGCCCGGGCTGCGGGTGTTCTGGTCGGGGGCCTACTTCCTCACCAGCAACTACTTCAGTGCGCCGACCAGTCCGGCCTGCAGCACCCTGCAGTCCGGCACCTACCTGTTCGGGGTCGACGGCGGCGCGTACCGGACCGTCACCTGGGACACCGCCGCCCAGGTCAGCCTGCCGGGTACACCCAGCGTCCACCTGAACTTCTAGGAGCCTGCCATGGACGAGTACGGGCCGTTCGCGAACATCGCTGCCATCGCCCTCGCGCTGGTCGCCCTGTTCAGCATGCTGCTGCTGAAGACGATCGGCTCGGTGAAGAAGTGGACCTGGCTGACCGACAGCTCGCCCTCGTTCCTGGTCACCGCCGGCCCGCGGGTGCTGGCCATTGCGCTGATGGCCGTCGCGTACCTGACGGCCGAGAAGTCCAACCAGACCTGGTTCGTGGTCGTCACCGTCCTGTGCGGTGTGCTCTGCCTGGTCGCCGTCGCGTACTTCGACCGCCAGCGGCGCGTCCACGTGCTCGGAATTCCCCTGGTCGGCCCGGACGGCAAGCAACTCACCGACGCCGACGGGACGCCGAGGACGAAGAACGTTGTCGTCGGCACCGAGAAGGACCTCGCCCCGGCGGCGAAGCGCGCCCTGAAGGCGGTCCGGGCCGGCGGGGCCGGGGTGTCGCTCGCCAAGTTCATGAGCGGGTACGGCAACCCGGTGAACGACCCCGAGGCCCTGTGGGACCGCGGCCTGCTGGCGAGGATCGGCAGCCGACTCACGCTCACGCTGAGCGGGATCGTCCTGTTCGCCGTCCTGGCGCTGTTCCTGGCCGCCCTGCTGGTCGACGTAGCGCAGCGCTAACCGATCAGCGCACCGCCCTGGGCGAGGTAGGCGAAGGTGGCCAACCAGTGGTCGTGATTGAAGTCGCCGCTGGTGACGCTCGGGAGGGCGGCGTCGAGATGGGCCGTCACCTGGCGTTCGTCGTCGGTCAGCGCGGCCAGCTGCCAGGCTCGGGTGAGGTTGAGCCCCTGCAGGTGCCCCTGGCGACCGTCGATCGGGTAGCGGACCTGGACCGGTCGCAGCGTCGTCAGGTCCGGAAGGAAGGCGGGCAGCCAGGTGGCGAACTCGTCCTCCGGCAGGACCCGGCGCATGAGGTCGGCTTCGGACAGCCCCGGCGAGAGGAAGTCCTCGCCGCTCGGCTCCCACTGCAGCGGGTAGTCGCGGTCCTCGGCGAACCAGCTGCGCGCCTTGTCGCGGACGGTCTGGGCGAGCTTGTCCTGGCCGAGGGCCTCGGCGGCGTCGTACAGAAGAGCCATGGCGAACGCCGAGTTCGAGTGGACGCCCGAGCGGACCGGGCGGGCCGCGCCCTCCAGCCACTCGACGCTGAGGTCGACGATCGCGTCGACCAGCGGAGTCATCGCCTGGGACCACCTGGCCGCGTCCGGGCTCACGCTCACGGCCGCGGCGAGGACGAGCGCCCAGGCCCAGCCGTACGGGCGCTCGAACGACGGCGAGCTGCGCAGGTACGCCGCCTCGGCCGCCAGCGCGTCGGCGGTCAGGTTCTGGTCGAGCGCCGTGCGGATCGGCTCGGGATCGGTGGCCTCGGGCAACAACCGGACGAGCAGCCAGTGCATGTGCACGCAGGAGTGCCAGTCGTACGACGTGTGGAACGCCGGGTGCAGCTCCTTGACGCTGTAGGCCCGGGCGTCGCGCGCGACGTGGTCGAGCTGGTGCGGCGACTCGGTCCGCAGGTTCTGGAGCGCGATCTCGACGTACCGCTGGCTCATCACAGGACTCCGAAGGCGAGGAAGTACATCAGGAAGATGTTGCAGACCAGCAGCGGCAGCGCGGTCGGCAGCTGCGCCTTGATCGCGCCGTACCGGCTCTTCATGTCGAGCAGCGCGGCCGGGACCAGGTTGAAGTTCGCGGCCATCGGCGTGGTCAGCGTGCCGCAGAAGCCGGCCAGCATGCCGATCGCGAAGACCGTCGCCGGGTTACCGTCGAAGGTCTGCACCAGCACCGGGTACCCGATCGCGGCGGTCATGATCGGGAACGCCGCGAACGCGTTGCCCATGATCACCGTGAACAGCGCCATGCCGAGGCAGTACACGACGACCGAGCCGAACAGCGATCCCTCCGGCAGCACATGCGTGGTGACCTTGCCGACCGCCGTGCCGACGCCGGCGTCGGTGAACAGCCGGCCGAGCGTGGCCAGCATCTGCGGCAGGACGGCCGCCCAGCCGATCACCTCGAGCAGCCGGTGGCCCTCCTTGAGCGGAGTCAGGACCGACGGCGGACGCAACATGATCACGCCGACGATCGCCGCGGCGACCGCCGAGACGCCCAGGCCGATCAGCGTCTCCGAGCCCTTCTCCAGCAGGGGCTGGTCACCGGCCTTGATCTTGGCGAGGCCGACCGCGAAGATCAGCGCGCCGAGCGGGATCACCAGCGGCGGCACGAACAGCTTGCTGCCGAAGCGCTGGGCGGCGGCCGCCTTCTCGGCGAGGCTCGTCGACACCTCGGTCCCGCGGCCGAGCTGGCCGGTGCCGACCAGGACGGTCATCGCGATCACGATCAGCCCGAGCACCCAGGCCGGGGCGGTCTTGTTCACCACGAAGGTGCTGTAGCCGAAGGACGCGCCGAGCAGGCCCCAGAAGGCGGCGCTTCCGTACCGCTTGCTGTTGCTGCGATCGCGCAGGGTCAGGACCGCTCCGAAGAGGAAGAGCAGACCGCACAGCCAGTAGAACCACTCGACCTTGATCACCGGTCGGCCTCCTTCTTCGGCGGCGCGGACTTCTTCGGGGCCGGCGGCGGCCCGTCGACCGCCATCAGGCGGTCGAGCTGGCGGTCGAAGTAGAGCATTCGCCCGCCGTGGATCAGCAGCGCGCAGACCGCCGTCGGGATCGCCCACAACGCGACGTGCAGCGCGTCCAGCTTCAGCCCGTACGTCGAGTCGACGAACCCGGTGATCAGCAGGATCGAGCCGACCGCGATGAACACGTCCTCACCGAAGAACACGCCGACGTTGTCCACGCCGGCCGAGTGGCCCTTGATCCGCTCCTGCACCGCCTCGGGCAGCTTCCGCCCGTACCGGCGCTCGGCCGCGCCCTCGGCCATCGGGTAGATCAGCGGCCGGACGGTCTGCGCGTGCCCGCCGATCGACATCAGCCCGACCGCGGCGGTCACCTGCCGGATCACCTGGTACGACGCCAGCAGGCGTCCGGTGGTGAGGAAGGTGAGCTTGCCGATCAGCCGCCGGGACTGCTCCTGCAGCCCGAACCGCTCGACCAGGCCGATCACCGGCAGCACCACGATGAACAGCGTCACCGAGCGGCTCCCGGCGAAGCCGTTGCCGAACTCGTTGAGGATCTTTCCGGGACTCAGCCCGCCGAGCAGCCCGGTGGCGATTCCGGCCACCGTGACCACGACCAGGGGGTTCAGGCGTAGGGCGAACCCCACCACTACCAGCAGGACTCCGATCAGGACCAGCACCGCACTGCCTCCGCTTCTGCCGGGTGGTTCGGGCGGTGCGATCGTATACATTGTTGAACAAACCCACAATCAATCACGCAAACTTTACTTTTTGTTATGATGTGACGGTGAGTACCGGAGTTGACGACGACATCTCGGGGTGAGTGCCGAGGTGACAGGCCATCGAGCCGGCGCTGAGCGCCGATGCCGTGGCCTGATCGGCGTTTCCTGACCATTCCGCCTGTCCGGCGGCGTACTCACATCTTCGCGAGGTCTTCCGCATGTCCGATGCGTTCATCGTCTGTTCCTCCCTGTCGTTCGCCTGGCCCGACGACACTCCCGTCTTCACCGACCTGTCCTTCGCCGTCGGGCCCGGGCGCACCGGCCTGGTCGCGCCGAACGGCGCCGGCAAGTCGACGCTGCTCAAGCTGATCGCCGGGGAGCTGTCGCCGACCGGCGGGAGCGTGTCCGTCGAGGGCGTGCTCGGCTATCTCCCCCAGTCGCTGCCGCTGGTCGGCGACCTGACCGTGGCCGAGGTGCTCGGGGTCAAGCCGGTCATCGACGCGCTCAACGCGATCGAGTCCGGCGACGTCGACGAGCGCCATTTCAATGCCGTCGGCAACGACTGGGACATCGAGGAGCGCACCCGCGCGCAGCTCGAACGGCTCGGTCTCGACGCGGCGCTCGACCGGCGGCTCAGCACGTTCTCCGGTGGCCAGGTGATCTCGCTGGGCCTGGCCGCGCAGCTGCTGAAGCAGCCCGACGTCCTGCTGCTCGACGAGCCGACCAACAACCTGGATCTCGACGCCCGGCGCAACCTGTACGCCGTACTGGAGAACTGGAACGGCTGTCTCCTGCTGGTCAGCCACGACCGGGCGCTGCTCGACCGGATGGATCGGATCGCTGAGTTGGAGGGCGGTGAGGTCCGGTCGTACGGCGGCAACTTCACGGCGTACGAGGAAGCTGTCGCGGCCGAGCAGGAGGTCGCGGAGAAGAACATCCGCTCGGCCGAGCAGGACCTCAAGCGCGAGAAGCGTGAGATGCAGCAGGCGCGCGAGCGGGCGCAGCGGCGGGCGAGCACCGCGCAGAAGGGGTTGAAGGACGCCGGACTGGCGCGGATCAACGCCGGCAACATGAAGCGCTCGGCCGAGGTCTCCGCGGCGAAGGCGAACCAGACCCACGCGAATCGGTTGAACGACGCGAAGGCCAAGCTCGACGAGGCCGGGCGCGCCCGGCGCGACGAGCCGCGGCTGGCGCTGGAGCTTCCGGGGACGGCGGTCCCGGCCGGTCGGACGGTCTTCGAGGGGTCCGGTCTTCGTGTGCGTGACCTCTTCGCCGGCGAGGGTGCTGCGCTGAACATCCGCGGGCCGGAACGGATCGCACTGTCGGCGCCGAACGGGACCGGCAAGTCGACGCTGCTCCGGTGGATCCAGGGCTCACTGACCGGCGGAGAGGTGAGACGTGCCGACGGGCGGATCGCCTACCTGTCGCAGCGCCTGGACCTGTTGGACCTCGACCGCACGGTCTTCGAGAACCTGGCCCACTTCGCACCGACGATGCCCGAGGCTCAGCGCATGAACCTGCTGGCCCGCTTCCTGTTCCGCGGCCAGCGCATCCACCTGCCCGCCGGCGTACTGTCCGGTGGAGAGCGCCTCCGCGCCACGCTCGCCTGCGTCCTGTACGCCGAACCGGCGCCGCAACTGTTGCTGCTGGACGAGCCCACCAACAACCTGGATCTGATGAGCGTCGAGCAACTCGAGTCGGCGCTCGCCGCGTACCAGGGTGCCTTCGTGGTCGTCAGCCACGATGAGCGCTTCCTGTCGGAGTTGGGCATCACCCGCTGGCTCACGCTGACGGACGGCAAGTTGATGGAGTCGGCGCCGCCCTCCGCCTGACTCCCCTCCACCCCCACCTCGCCCGCGCGCAGCGCGGGCGGACGTCAACCCCAGGTGGTTGCCCCATGCCCATTTCCGCTCTTGTTGCCGAAGACATCGTTCGAGTACTCGGCTCCCGCCGCGTACTCGACGGTGTCTCACTCACCGCCTCCCCCGGCCGGCGCATCGGACTGATCGGCGAGAACGGCGCCGGCAAGTCCACCCTGCTCCGCATCCTCGCCGGCACCGACGAACCCGACCGCGGCCACATCACCCGCCCAACCGACCTCGGCTACCTCCCGCAGGAACTCCCCTTCGACCCCACCACCACGCTCACCGACGTACTGGACGAAGCCCTCCACGACGCCCACTCCACCCTTCTCGAACTCACCCGCCTGGCCGACGCCCTCGGCGATCATCCCGACCTGATGACGGCGTACGCCGACCAACTCGCGTACGCCGAGGACCACGACGCCTGGGACGCCGACCGCCGCGCCGACCTCGTCCTCACCGGCCTCGGCCTGGCCGACCTCCCCCACTCCCGAACCCTCGCCTCACTCTCCGGCGGCCAACGTGCACGCCTTGCCCTGGCCGCCCTCCTCATCCGCCGCCCCACCGCCCTGCTCCTCGACGAACCGACCAACCACCTCGACGACAGCGCGATCGCCTTCCTGGAAGACCAACTCAAAGCGCTCCCCGGCGTAGTCCTCCTAGCCACCCACGACCGAGCCCTGCTCGACGCCGTCTGCACCGACCTGATCGACCTCGACCCCGCGCTCGACGGCCCGACCCGGTACGGCGGCAACTACACGGCGTACCAGACCGCCCGCCGCGCGACCCTCGACCGCTGGCGTCGCCAGTACGCCGAAGAGCAGGCCGAACTGGTCGCCCTCCGCGAGGCCGCCGCAGTCACCGCCCACCAGGTCGCCCCCGGCCGCCTCCCCCGCGACAACGAGAAGATGGGCCAAGGCCACACCACCGGCCGAGTCCAGAACCAGATCGCCCGGCGTACTCGCGCGGCCGCCCGCCGCCTCGACGTACTCACCCGCACCCAGATCCCCACCCCACCCGAGCCGCTTCGCTTCCGCTCGGAGCCCCTGGACGCCTCGCCGTCACTCGCTGGGCCTCTTCCCTTCGCGCCCTCCGGCAAGCCGCTCCTCTCCTTACGCGACGTGCACGTTCCCCACCGCTTGCACCTCGACCACCTCGACCTGCACCCCGGCGACCACCTCCTGATCACCGGCCCCAACGGCGCCGGCAAATCCACCCTGCTGTCAGTCCTGGCCGGCCAACTCCCCTTCCACGGCACCCTCCATCGCCACCCCGACCTGACGGTCGCCCTCCTCACCCAGGACACCACCTGGCCCGACCCCACCCACACCGCCCGCGAGACCTACACCCTTGCCCTAGGCAACCAAAGAGCCGAGCAGATCCCCCTCAGTTCCCTCGGCCTGCTCCCGCCGTACCAGCTCGACCACCCAGTCGGCGCTCTCTCCGTAGGCCAACGCCGCCGCCTCGCCCTGGCCCTGGTCATCGCCGACCCACCCGACCTCCTCCTGCTCGACGAACCCACCAACCACCTCTCCCCCACCCTCACCGACGAACTCGAGCAGGCCCTCACCACCACGCTCCGCACCGTCGTGATCGCCACCCACGACCGCCACCTCCGAACCCACTGGCCCGCCCGCACCCTCCACCTGGGTCGGTGAACGCCGGACCCGGTAGTTTCACCCCAGTGGAGGCGTTGGCGGGGCGGTACCAGCTGATCGATCTGATCGGCACCTGGGTCGGTGAACGCCGGACCCGGTAGTTTCACCCCAGTGGAGGCGTTGGCGGGGCGGTACCAGCTGATCGATCTGATCGGCACCTGGGTCGGTGAACGCCGGACCCGGTAGTTTCTCCCCGGTGGAGGCGTTGGCAGGGCGGTACCAGCTGATCGATCTGATCGGCACCGGCGGCATGGGCTCGGTCTGGCGCGCGTGGGACCTGCGCAAGCGCACGTACGTCGCCGCCAAGGTCCTCGGTCAGCACGACGCCGGCATGCTCCTGCGGTTCGTCCGCGAGCAGTCGCTACGCATCCAGCACCAGCACGTCGTCGCTCCGCACGGATGGGCCGCGGAGGACGACAAGGTGGTGTTCGCCATGGACCTGGTCCGCGGCGGGTCGGTCGCCACGCTCCTCGGCGACCACGGCCCGCTGCCCACGGCGTACGTCGCTGTCCTCCTGGACCAACTCCTGCACGGCCTGTCCGCGATCCACGCCGCCGGAGTGGTCCACCGCGACCTCAAGCCCGCGAACCTCCTCCTCGAAGCCACCGGCACCGCCACCCCGCACCTACGCATCTCCGACTTCGGCATCGCCGGCCTCGTCGACGAACCCCGCATGACCCGCCACAGCACGATCCTCGGCACCCCCGGCTACCTCCCACCCGAGCAGCTCCTGGGCGCCGACCCCGACCCCCGCCAGGACCTCTACACCGTCGGCGCGGTAGCCACCGAACTCCTCACCGGCAACCGCCCCACCCCCAACACCCCCATCGCTCCCCCCGACGGCCCGCTCGGCGACCTGATCCACCACCTGACCTCCGAAGACCCAGCCACCCGCCCCGCAACAGCCCCCGAAGCCGCCCGCCTCCTAGCCGCTTCCGGCGCCCTCCCCACCCCGAACACCACCCCGTGGACCACCGCCGCCGATCCCCCCGAGGTCTTCGACCAGCTCCCATCCCTCCCCACCCCGTGGACCCCCACCGGCCCACCCGCTCCCCGCCGTACGGCATCTCCCTCCACTCCCCCACAGCCGTCAGCTCAACCCACCCCAGGCGCCCCCACGCCCACGAGCCGACCAAGCACCTCCACCGCACCCCCACAGGCAACCCAAGCCGGCACCTTCCACCAGACACCTCCCGCCGCCTCACCCCGCACCCCCGGCAACCTCCCTCACCCGGTCCCCGCGGGCGCGACACCCGGCGACCACCCCCACCCACTCCCCGCGGGCACGACACCCGGCGACCACCCCCACCCACTCCCCGCCAGCGCAACACTGGGCGACCATCTCCACCCACTCCCCACCAGCGCCAGCACCCCGCCCCAATCAACCGCCCCGTCCAGCCGAAGACTGCTCACCTGGCTAGCCACCACCAGCTTCCTCGGCGCCCTGGCCCTAGCCGCCGCAGCCACCTGGCTCCTCCTCCGCTGAGAACTCCCCACCAGCAACCACCCCACGCACGCCACCGGCCGAGCATCCGCCTCACCGCCGCCCTCGCACCACGCGCGCCGGGAGCACGCGGCCGCAGCCACCTGGCTCCTCCTCCACTGAGAACTCCCCACCAGCAACCACCCCACGCACGCCACCGGCCGAGCATCCGCGTCCCCACCACCCTCGCCGCCACGCGCGTCACCGCCCCTCGCGCCACGCCTCCTCGTCCTGAGCTGGCTGCCCCATCCCACGAGCACCACCCCAAGCACGCCCTTCGCCGGCCTCCCCATCGACTCCCCACCACCGCGGCTCCTACACCGACAGCACGGCCCACCACCCGGCACGCCGCCCGCCCACCATCCGGCTACTCCCCACCCCCGGTTTCACCAGTACGCCGCCGTGCGGCGGCCGTCACCCTCGCCGACACGCGCGCAGCGCACCGCCCTCAGCCCCCGCGACTGATCCCCAGTGCGACCACTGACGCGATACATCGCGGCACCCATCGCACAACGCACCACTCGCCACACAACGCAGCAGTCGACCCACCCACCCACAGCCAACACCCGAACCCGAACCAGCTCCCTCCACCGCCACCCGACAACACCCCACGACCAATCCCCCACACGACGACCGACGCGATACACCGCAGCATTCGTCGTACAACGCAGCAGTCGACCGGGGCTGCGGAGACTCCTGGCTCGGGTGAAGACCCGGGCTGCTCCGGGGAGGCTGTCTGGTGCGAGCGGAGGGACGGAGGGGCCGCCGAGCCGGGGTTGATCGGCATGCCGCAGGCCGGACGGCGGCATGCCGATGCTGCAGACCTTGGGCTGAACGGCTGTTCGGCACGCCCGTGGACCGAACGCGTAGCCGGCACACCGCACGCCGACCGGCCGGTCCGCATGCTGCAGGCCTTGGGTCGAACGGCTGATCGGCATACCCGTGGACCGAACGCGTAGCCGGCACACCGCACGCCGACCGGCCGGTCCGCATGCTGCAGGCCTTGGGTCGAACGGCTGATCGGCACGCCCGTGAACCGAACGCGTAGCCGGCACACCGCACGCCG
>JAEBEC010000008.1:0-408981 GCA_049998015.1 Kribbella sp. cmx-5-2 | reverse complement strand
CCCGTTCGCCGCTCGTGTACCCCCGAAGGGGCCTTACCGCTCGACTTGCATGTGTTAAGCACGCCGCCAGCGTTCGTCCTGAGCCAGGATCAAACTCTCCGTTGAAATCTATATATCCACCACAACCCAAAGGGTCATGGAGAACAGACAAACGAAAAACGATCCAATGCAATCAGAAACAAATCAAACTGACTTGAATCCAGAAAAATTACAAAGGAATCCAATCACAAACCATCAAAGATGGCCGTGAATGGGGGTTAATGCTAAATTTCGGCATTGACTTTCGGCACGCTGTTGAGTTCTCAAGAATCGGGCGCACACCGCGTCCACAACCTTTCGGCCAGGACTCCGGGGCAACCTGCGTTACTCTACCGGATCAGATCCACCGAGTCAAGACCCGATTTTTCTGACCATCTCCCCGCGCCAGATCCGCCGACCCGAGTCCGTGGACGCGTTTCGACTGCGCTAACTTCTGGGGGTTCGGAGCGACCGGCCGCTTTCGCGTCCCGCGCCTCGCTCCAACAAGAAGAACAGTACGTGGCTGCGAGGTAGCCGGTCAAATCGGCGTCCGGTGGCCAGCATCACAACGGTGTAATTTGCCTCCGGCATCGACTCCGTGGGATACGTCAGCCGGCCAGAACCCCTGCGAACGAACGCTTCCCGCGCCGCAGCACCAACGCACCGCCGGGCAGCAGGTCGTCGGTCGTCGGCACGTACTCGGCGTCACTGACCTTCTCGTTGTTCAGGTACGCGCCACCTTCGGACACAGTCCTCCGCGCGGCCGACTTGCTCGCCACCAGGCCGGACTGCACCAGCAGGTCTGTCACTGTCGGCATGGCCGCGGCAGACACCTCGGTGTGGGGTGCCTCCTTCAGCGCAGCGATCAGAGTCTCCCCGTCGAGCTCCCGGAGATCCGACTGACCGAACAGCGCCTTCGCAGCCAGCTGCACGTGCGCGGTGTCCGCCGCACCGTGCACCAGCGTCGTCACGTCCTCCGCCAGCACCCGCTGCGCCTCCCGCGCGTGCGGCCGGTCGGCAGTTGCCTTCTCCAGCTCGGCGATCTCCTCCGCCGTACGGAAGGTGTAGTACCGGACCAGCTGCATCACGTCGCGGTCGTCCGTGTTGAACCAGAACTGGTAGAACGCGTACGGCGACGTCAGCTCCCGGTCCAGCCACACGGTCCCCGACTCGGTCTTGCCGAACTTGGTCCCGTCCGCCTTGGTCACCAGTGGAGTCGCCAGCGCGTGTGCCTTGCCCGACTCCGTACGGCGGATCAGCTCTACCCCGGCCGTCAGGTTCCCCCACTGGTCACTGCCACCGGTCTGCAGAGTGCACCCGTACCGCCGGTAGAGCTCCAGGTAGTCCAGCGACTGCAGCAGGACGTAGCTGAACTCGGTGTAGCTGATCCCCTGCTCGAGCCGGGCCTTCACGACCTCCCGGCCAAGCATCCGGTTCACGGGGAAGTGCTTGCCGATGTCCCGGAGGAAGTCGAGCGTGTTGAGGTCCTTGGTCCAGTCGTAGTTGTTCACCATCCGCGCCGGGTTCGGCAGCGCGGTGTCGAAGTCCAGGAACCGCTCCACCTGGCTCCGGACCCGCTCCACCCACTGCTGGACGACGTCCTTCGGGTTCAGCACCCGCTCGGAGGTCTCCTTGGGGTCACCGATCAGTCCGGTGGCTCCACCGACCAGGCCGATCGGGTTGTGGCCGGCCAACTGGAGCCGGCGCAGCGTCAGCAGCTGCAGCAGGTTCCCCATGTGCAGGCTGGGCGCGGTCGGGTCGAAACCGACGTACGAGGTGATCGGCCCCTCCGCCATCGTGGCGCGCAGGGCGTCGGGATCGGTCGAGTGCGCGATCAGGCCACGGCTGTCCAGGTCGTCGAGCACCTGCGTGCGGCTTGCGCTGTCGGTCACTGTCGGTTCTCTCCTCGGGTACGTCGGAACACCCCTTGAAACAGACACAGCCTGCCAGGCGCGTCCCGAACCAGCACGAGCGGACCGCCTACATGGCCTCCGGCCGGGACAGTACGGCGCGCAACTGCGCCACCAGAGCGTGGCCGTCCGGCCCGTGCACCGTGGCAGCGGTCGGGCGCTGCGGGTCGTGGGCACCCGGGTCCGGGTTCGGCACCGGGAGACCGTGGGACAGCACCTGCTCGGCAGGGGTCAGCTGGCGGATGCCGATCGCGCGGACGTGGTCCGGGTGGGTCTGCGCGAAGTCGCCGTACAGCTGCGGGTCGTGCTGGCCGTCGTCACCCACCAGGATCCAGCGGACCTGCGGGAACTCCTTGGCCAGCCGGCGCAGCGCGGTGCGCTTGTGCTCCTGCCCGCTGCGGAACCAGCCCGTGTTGGTCGGCCCCCAGTCGGTCATCAGCAGCGGACCGGCCGGGTACCCGTGGCGGGCCAGGAAGCGGGTCAGCGTCGGCGCCGTGTTCCAGGCGCCGGTCGACAGGTAGAAGATCGGGGCGCCGGGCTGGTCGGTCAGCAACTCGGCGTACATCTCAGCCATGCCCGGTACGACGCGGCGCGCCTGCTCGTCGCGGACGAACGTGTTCCACGCGGCGATCAGCGGTCGCGGCAGCATCGTCAGCATCACCGTGTCGTCGATGTCGCTGACCAGGCCGAAGGTGGCGTCCGGGTCCGGCACGTACACCTTGCCGCGGGCCTGCCGCTCGCCGTGCACCCCGAGGCTGATCTCGTGCCAGCCCGGCGGCAGCACCACCGGTACGGCGAGGTCGACGAAGCCGCCGCGGTCGGTCAGTGCGTCGAAACTCTCCCCGGCGACGGTGACGGACACCTTCACCTTGGTGGCCGGCGCGGTCACGAACATCTTCCAGCCACGCACCACCTGGTCCTCGTCGTACCGGGGCTGGTTGCGCGGGTCGCGACTGAGCACGACCCTCGCGAGCACGCGGACGTACTCGGAGTTGCCGTAGCCGACGTGCGGGATGATCCGCTCCCGCCAGCCACGCCGACGCAGGAGCGCACCGATCCCGAGGTTGAACCAGTCCTCCAGCCTGGAGGAGTAGTGCGGACGGGCCATGTCCCGAACCTACCCGTCCACAGGTCCCGTACGCCTGCCGGGACGACTGTCGGTGCAGACCTTTACGTTCTCGGTATGACATCGATCGGAATGTGCTTCCCGCGGACCTGGCCGGCCGCGCTGGTGACCGACGTCGCGCGCCGGCTCGACGCCGGCGGTGCCGACGAGCTGTGGATCATCGAGGACTGCTTCTACACAGCCGGGCCGACGCTGTCCGCGGCGGCGCTGAGTGTCACCGAGCGGCTGACGGTCGGGCTCGGCATCCTGCCCGCGGTGGCGCGTACGGCGGCCGTCACGGCGATGGAGATCGCGACGCTGTGCGCGCTCGCGCCGGGCCGCTTCCTGCCGGGCATCGGGCACGGCGTGCAGGAGTGGATGGGCCAGATGGGCGTCCGGCCGAAGTCGCCGCTGACCGCGCTCGACGAGGTCACCGTCGCCGTCACCCGCCTGCTGGCCGGGGAGACCGTGTCGATGGACGGCAAGACCGTCTACCTGGACAACGTGAAGCTCGACGCTCCTCCCGCCGAGGCACCGCCGATCCTGCTCGGCGTCCGCGGACCGAAGTCGCTGGCGCTCGCCGGTCGGCTCGGCGGAGGGATCGTGCTGGCGGAGCCGGCGTCGCCGTCGTACGTGCGCGCTTCGGTGGAAAACGCCGGATCGCCGGACGGGTTCGTCGTGGCCGCGTTCAGCGCCTTCTGCGTCCGAGCCGACCGCAAGACGGCGTACGAGTGGACGGCACCGTGGCTGGCGGGGCTGCTAGAGGAGAAGAACCCGGCGCTGCCGTGTCTGCCGTTCTACGACGACCTAGTACGCCGGTACGACGAACTAGGCGTCCCCGGGCTGGTGTCGATGCCCACGGAGTGGTGGTTGGAACTAGGACCGATCGGCACGCTCGACGACGCCGCCACGCACCTGGACGCGCTGGAGGCCGCTGGGGTCCACCACGTCGGCCTGTTCCCGGACCCGGAGGTAGAACACGGCCTCCCCCAGCTGGAGCACGTGGTTGCACTGGCCAACAGGTAGTGCGCTTGGCCGCACCACCCGGCAGCCGGGATGCTGGGCCAGGTGAACTACGCCGAGATCCCGTGGACCGCTGAGGTAGCCGCAGCGGTAGAAGCCGAGTGGGGCATTCGGGCGGAGACCGCCGAACGACTGACGGGCGGGGAGGAGTCAGCCGCGTACTTGGTGGGCGGTGCCGTGCGAGCTGGCGCGCGGCCCGCCGGTGGCGATGCCGCCCCGGCCTGCACTGATGGTCCTGGAGCCGGTGCCGCCGGAACAGGCGCGGCCGGTGTCGGCGGGGCCGCTGCGGCCGCCGTCGCCGGAGCCGGAGCCGCTGCGGCCGGAGCCGGTGCGGCCGCGGCCGGCGTCGCCGCAGGGGCGGCTCGAGCCAGTACGGCAGGTGCAGGCACGGCCGGTGTCGCCGGAACCGGTGCAGGCACAGCCGGAGCCAGCGCAGACAATGCGGGCGCGGCCGGCATCGCCGCAGGCGCGGCCCGAGCCGGTAGGGCCGGTGTTGGCGGGGCCGGAGCCGCTGCGGCCGGCATCGCCGCAGCCGGACCTGCCGCGACCGGAGCCGGTGTCGCCGCGGCCGGAGCCGGCGTCGCCGGAACCAGTGCGGGCGCGGCCGGCGCGACCGGAACCGGTGCAGGCACGGACGGCGCCATCGCAGCCGGTGCCGGCACGGACGGTATCGGCACACGCGCGGCTCGACCCGGTACAGCCCGCGCCTCTACGGCCGGTGTTGGCGGGGTCGGGTCTGGGGAGGGGGTGGTTGTTCGGCTTGGGGCGGTGGCTCGTGGGAGCGCGTTGGTTGAGTGGTGTCATCGGGTGGCTGGGGCGGTGGGGGTTGAGGAAGTTGTGGTGCCGCTGCGGGGTTTGAGTGGGGCTAGCGTCGTACGGGTTGGTGGGCGGCCGGTGAGTGTTTGGCCGTTTGTGCGGGGGCGGTGGCTGGATGCAGGTGACGCGGCGGAGGTGGAGCAGGCGGCTCGGGTGTTGGCTCGGGTGCACTGGGGGCTGCGGGATGTGGTGATGCCTGCTCGGCCGGTGCGGTCGTTTCTGGAGTTTGGTGGGGGTGATGGGGAGTTGGATCGGTGGCTCGCCGGGTTTGAGCGTCGGAGGCAGCCGTTGCACGGGGATTACTACCGGGGGAACTTGCTGGTTGACGGCGGGCGGATCCGCGGGGTGATCGACTGGGACGAGGCTTGGGTGGGGGCTCCGGAGGTCGAACTGGCGGGGGCGGCGCGGGAGTTCGGGGATCACTGGTCGACGGACCTTGGGCGCGCGAAGGAGTTCGTTGCCTGGTACCACGACGAGGGTGGGACGGCTGGTGAGATGGATGACGAGGTGCTGGTGCAGTTGATCAGGCACCGGCTGCGGGCTGAGGTGACCACGTTTGGCGGGGATGGGACCGACGAGTACTACGACCGGTTGCGAGAGCTCTTCGTGAAGCTTCGGCCCTAGAGGCGGGCGACCACTCGGAGGGTCAGGCGGGTACGAGCGATGTCGGCGATCGCGCCTGGTGCGGCGTCGCCTGGGTTGCTTCTGGGGACGACGTCTTTGCGGTCGGCGGTGGTGAGGAGGGGACAGTTGCCGGGCGCCAGAGCGTGGGGGACGAAGCGGCGGACGACGTCGTTCCAGTCGGGGGCTCGGTGGAGCATCGCGTGCTTCTCGCCGTCGAGGGAGAGCATGGCGACGGGGATGCCGGCGGCGCGGAGGCGGGCGGCGTACGACGCGGTGGCGACCGGGGAGGTGATGCGGTCGGCCGTGCCGTGGGCGAAGGCGACCGGGCCGCGGAGGTGGACGAGCGGTTCGCCCTCGGGGAGCCAAGGGGCCAGGCCGAGGACGCCGGCGACCAGCGAGTGATTGCCTGCAGCAACTACTGCGCGGCCGCCCATCGAGTGCCCGATGAGGATGACCCGGTCGAACCGGCCCGCCGACGACGAGGACCCGGTCGCGGGAGCGGACCCGGAAGCGGGCGTCTTCCCGGGGGCAGACGTGGACGTGGGGGCAGGCGTCGCCCCGGGGGCGGGCGTCGCGCCTGAGGCTGGCCTGGATGCGGGGGCTGGCGTGGGCGCGGACAAGCGATCAAGCACCGCGCGAAGATCCGCCGCGGGATCAGCAGCCGAGCCGTTCCAGCCTCGGTAGCGGAAGCGCATCAGGCCTACTGCCGCACCGGGCGCCGCCTTGCGGGCGACTGACGCGAACGGCCACATGCGGAGGATCGGCGTACCCCAGCTGGAGGTCTCCGCCGTCGAGTTCTCCATGCCGCCGTGGGCGAGCAGGATCAGGTCGCGGGCACCGGCCGGCGCGGCGACCAGGTCGATGCCGGGGGCACTCACTGGTAGAGGACCGTCGGGTCTTGGGAGATGTGCAGGAACACATCCGGCTTCTCGAGCGGCTGGAAGCCGTACGACTGGTACAGCGTGTGCGCGTCGGCGGTCGCGAGCATCGTCCGGCGCAAGCCCTGCAGCTCCGGGTGCTCCAGCAGCGTCGACACCACGAACCGACCGAGCCCGTGCCCGCGGACCGAGTCGAGCACGAACACATCCGCGATCCACGCGAACGTCGCCCGATCCGTCACCGCCCGCGCGAACGCGACCTGCGCGCCGTCGGCCGCGTAGACCCCGACACACAGGCTCCCGTCGATCGCCTTCCGCACCGTTTCCCGGGGGATCCCCGGCGACCAGTACGTCGTCCGCAGGAACCCGTGCACCACGTCGACGTCGATCCGCGACCGGTCGTCGTCCGCGACGAACTCCCCAGAAGTCCACTGCATCAGCAATCCCCCATCGTCGTCGTCAGCCTGCCCGCCGGATCCACCCGGCGATCGTCGTCACCAGCAGTCAACCGCCGGTACCCACCCGGCGCCCCGCCACCACGCGGCCGCGCATCAGGTCCGTCGGCGATCCACCGCCGGCACCCGAGCACGCGGTCCACCGGCGGCCACCCATCAGTTCAGAACAGTCGTGATCGGCATCGACGAGTCGGCCGGCAACCCGAGCGGCGACGGCGTCTTGCCGGCGCGCACCAGCTCCGACCCCAGCGCCGCGACCATCGCGCCGTTGTCCGTGCACAACCCAGGCCGCGGCACCCGTACGGCGATGCCCGCCGCCGAGCACCTCTCCTCGGCCATCTGCCGCAGCCGCGAGTTCGCCGCGACGCCGCCGCCGATCAGCAGGTGTTCGTACCCGCGGTCCTTGCAGGCGTCGATCGCCTTGCGGACCAGTACGTCGCAGACCGCCTCCTGGAAGGCCGCCGCGACGTGGTTCACCGGCACGTCCTCGCCGTCGCGGCGCTTCGCCTCGACCCACCGAGCCACGGCCGTCTTCAACCCGGAGAACGAGAAGTCGAACCGGTGCCGCTCCAGATCGCGCTGGCTCGTGAGACCGCGCGGGAACGTCACGTACGCGCGGTCCCCACCGTCCCGTGCCGCTTTGTCGACATACGGGCCACCGGGGAACGGCAGGCCGAGCACCCGGGCGACCTTGTCGAAGGCCTCCCCCGCGGCGTCGTCGATCGTGCTGCCCATCGGTTCGACGCCCTCGGTGATGTCCTCGACCGCGAGCAGCGACGAGTGCCCGCCGGAGACGAGCATCGCGATCGCGCCCTTGGGCAGTTCGCCGTGCTCGAGGGTGTCGACGGCGACGTGCGCGGCGAGGTGGTTCACGCCGTACAGCGGCTTCTCGAGCGAGAGCGCGAGGCCCTTCGCGGCCGCGACGCCGACCAGGAGCGCGCCGGCCAGGCCGGGCCCGCTGGTGACGGCGATCGCGTCGACGTCGGACGGTTTGACGCCGGCCGTCTCGCACGCGCGGCGGATGGTCGGGACCATCGCCTCCAGGTGCGCGCGACTGGCGACCTCGGGGACGACGCCGCCGAAGCGGGCGTGCTCGTCGACGCTGGACGCGATCGCGTCGGCCAGCAGCGTGTGCCCGCGGACCAGACCGACGCCGGTCTCGTCGCAGGACGTCTCGATGCCGAGGATCAGCGGCTCGTTCTCACTCATCGTGTTTCTCCAACGCGTTGCATGATGACTGCGTCTTCGCCGCCGGCGTAGTACCCGCGCCGGCGGTTGAGCTCGGTGAACCCGAACCCGGTGTACAACCCGATCGCCACTTCGTTGCTCGCGGCAACTTCCAGCAGGACGGTGCGGGTCGGGTGCTCGTCCAAGGCGGTTGCCAGCAGCCGTCTGCCCAGTCCAGTACGCCGGTACGCCGGGTCGACGGCGATCCGCAGCAGGTCGACGGGGTCCTCGGCGGTCTGCGGGACGAGCAGCACGACATACCCCTGCAGGCCGGCGCTGGTTGCGCCGGGAACTACTCGAGAGGCTTCGCCGGGCGGAGTTTCGGCGATCAGGACGTGGCGGTCGGCGCGCGCGAACTCGTCGGCCCAGGAGCCGGAGCTCCAGGCGTCCTTCGGAAAGCAGGCGGCGTCGAGCGCGATCACCGCCGGGTGGTCGGACAATGCCGCGGGGCGAATGCTCACTTCGGCAGCACGCTCTTCGGCCCGCCCGACATGGTGACGTCGGGTCGGCGCAGGTAGAGCGGGTCGGGGGCGGTGACTTGCAGAGTCCCGGTCGCGACGCCCGTGGCGAGCACCTCAGCCGATGGGTACTCGACAACCGACACGTCGGCCGCGATCGCCGAGTCGCCTCCGGCGGCCGGCGGGGCATCGGCGGCCAGCGGGGCATCGGGCGCAGCCTGCGCCGGGACTCCCAGCACCTCGCCGTACAGCACAGCACCTCGGCCGATCACCGGCAGCCCAGCCAACACATGCGCCACATCAGCCGGCTTGTCCACCGCCGGGCCCTCCAACCGGCGCCGACTTCCATCCGCGGCAGGCCCGTCGTACAAGGCCCAGTAGATCTCCTTGCGGCGAGCATCCGTCGCGACGGCGACCGGCAGAGCGAGATTGGACTGCTTGGCGAGGATGTCCAGGCTGCACACACCGACGACCTCAATGCCGAGCACATCGCCCATCGTCCGCGCCGTCACCAGACCGACCCGCAGACCGGTGAACGGCCCAGGCCCAGCACCAACGGCGATTCGCGTCAGGTCCTTCACCCCGCACCCGGCCGTGGCGAGCACCTCGGCGATCGCCGGAGCCAGCAACTCCCCGTGCCGCAACGCGTCAACGGTCGTCGACGAGGCAGCGATCGCCCCGGAGACCGGATCGGCGAGAGCGACCGTCACCGCCGCGCTGGAGGTGTCAAAAGCGAGCAGCACGATCAGTTCACCTCAGCAGTAGCGGTCAAACGAACACCAACAGCAGCCCAGCGAGCCCCGGCCGGCGCGATCCGCAGCGACCGCGTCTCGTCCACGTCGTCGTCCCCACGCGTGATCGTGAGGTCGAGCCGGTCAGGAGCCAGCGACTCGGCCAGCCCGTGTCCCCACTCGACAACGGTGACGGCCTCGTCCAGCGAAGCATCCAGATCCAGATCGTCCAGCTCAGCAATTCCGCCTAGCCGGTAAGCATCGACATGCACCAACGCCGGCCCACCGACGAGCGACGGATGCACCCGCGAGATCACGAACGTCGGCGACGTGATGTCACCCCGAACCTTCAGCCCGGCCCCAAGTCCCTGCGTGAAGGTCGTCTTCCCGGCACCGAGATCACCCGACAGCACCAGTACGTCGCCCGCCCGCAACTGCCCGGCCAGCTCCTCGGCCAGCGCACGCATCTCGTCAGCCGTCGGCACCACGAGCTCGACCGGCATCGCCTTCGCGTGGATCAGGTTCTGCCCTTCCCGCGCGACGATCGAGTACCCGCGCCGGCCCCAGAACTCGACCGTCTCCGGCAGCTCGACCCGCGCGACCAGCCGCACCCGCGTCAGCCCGCGCCTCCGCGCCGCTTCCTCCGCGCACCCGACCATCGCCGACGCGACGCCGCGCCCCTGGAAGCGCGGGTTCACCGACACGCGCCGCAGCTCGAGCACGTCGCCGTTCACGTGGAACAGCATCGCGCCGGCCGGCTCGCCGCCGATCCGCGCCAGCAGTCCGCCGTACGCCGAAACCGCCTCGCCGACCGTCGTCGCGTTCTCGGACAGCGCGGTCGACGGCGGGTCGAGGGTCCGCCGGTTCGCGAAGGCGTGATGGATCACGCCGACGATCTCGTCGACGTGCTCGGCCGTGGCGTCCACCACGTGCAGGTCGGTCATCTGTGTCCCAAGGATTGTTCGGCCCGCTCGATCATCCCGAGCAGGGCGGCGGTGAACTCACGGTGGTGCTCGATCAGCCCGAGGTGCCCGCAGTTGCGGACCTCGACCAGCTCCGCGCCGGGTACGTGCCGGACGATCTCCTCGGAGTGCTCGAACGGCGTCAGGTGGTCGGAGTCGCCGCCGACCACCACGCACTCCACCTTCTGCAGCGGCTCCAGTGACCCGGTCTTGTCGTGCAGCGCGAAGATCGGGTAGAACTCCGCGATCACCGAGATCGGGGTCGCGGCGATCATCTCGTTGACGAACTCGGTGAAGGCCGGCGGGACCTCGGAGCCGAACGAGTACTTCCGGGTCAGCAGGTAGCTGATGTCGGTCCCGGCCTTGCGGCTGCGTTCGACGACGTCCGGGATCCGCGCGAGCGCGGCCACGGTCGGGGTCGCGAGCGCGCGGGCCAGCATGCCGACGCGGCCGGGGAACACGATCGGTACGGCGTCCAGTCCGGCCGCGCTGGTCGAGCACAGGCCGACGCCGATCACCCGGTCGCCGAACAGTTCCGGGTGCTGCTCGGCCAGCGCCATGATCGACATGCCGCCCATCGAGTGCCCGATCAGGATCACCGGCCCGGTCGGCGCGTACTCCTCGAGGATCCCGTAAAGGTCCCGGCCGAGCTGGTCGATGCTGACGTTCTCCTTCGGCGACCGCCCGGACCGGCCGTGCGAGCGCTGGTCGTAGAAGACCATCGTCCCGATGCCGGCCAGGTCGCGGCGCTCGAAGTGCCAGCAGTCCATGTTCAGCCCGTAGCCGTGGGCGAAGATCAGCGTCAGATCCTCGGGGACCGCCTGCTTGCGCAGCCGGCGCCGCTGCGGCACCGGCCGGCGGGACCGCTTCAGTTCGTCGACCTCGACGTACAGCTCGACGCCGTCGTCGGCGGTGAACACGTGCGGCGTACCGCGCAGCGAGCCGAACGGCTCGGCCTCCAGCTGCGCGCGCTGGCCGGACCGGCGCCCGATCACCTGCCGCTCGACGGCGACGCCGGCGGCCGCTCCCGCGGCCAGCACACCGACCGCCGCGCCGATCAGGCCTGCGGTGCGACCTACCTTCGGCATCAGCCGATCTCCTCGTTCACGTACCGGCGGGGGATGCGCGGGCCGAGGCGGGTGACGATCTCGTAATTGATCGTGCCGGCCGCGTCGGCCCAATCGTCCGCGGTCGGCTCGCCGTCGGTCCCCGGGCCGAACAGCACGACCTCGTCGCCGCTCGCGGCCTCGTCGTCCTCGAGGTTCACCACGCACTGGTCCATACAGATCCGGCCGACGACGGTACGCCGGTGGCCGCGCGCCTGGACCGGGCCGCCGTTCGACGCGTGCCGCGGCAGGCCGTCGCCGTACCCGATCGGGATCAGTCCCAGCGTCGACGGCCGCGGCGCCGTCCAGGTCAGTCCGTACGAGACGCCGGCGCCGGACGGCACCCGCTTGACCATCGCCAGCCGCGCCTTCAGCGTCATCGCCGGCCGCAGGTCGAGCTCCGACGACGGGAGCGCGTGCCCGAACGGCGACAGCCCGTACGTCGCGATGCCCGGCCGGACCAGGTCGAAGTGCGTCTCGGGCAGCGCGAGCGTGGCGGCCGAGTTGGCCAGGTGCTTGAAGCCCGGGTCGATGCCGAACGACTCCGCGACGTCGACGGCCGCGGTGAAGGTCTCCAGCTGCGCCTCGTTCGCCGGGCTCTTCGGCTCGTCGGCGGATGCCAGGTGCGACCAGATACCGGTGATCACGACCCGCCCGGACTGCTGCTCCTTGAGCGCGGCCCGGATCAGCGCCGGCCACTCCTCCGGTACGGCGCCGCCGCGGCTCATGCCGGTGTCGATCTTCAGGTGCACCCGGGCCGGCCGCTCGGTGACGCCCGCGGCGATCTCGTCGATCTCCCAGGGCGCGCCCGCGGACAGGTCGATGTCGTTCGCGATCGCCTGGGCCAGCGGCTCACCGGGAGTGGTCAGCCAGCAGAAGATCGGGCCGTTGTCCCCGGCGGCGCGCAGCTGCAGCGCCTCCTCGAGTACGGCGGCGCCGATCCAGTCCGCGCCGGCCTGCCGCGCGGCCCGGGCGACCGGCACCATGCCGTGGCCGTAGGCATCGGCTTTCACCACGGTCATCAGCTCGGCCGAGGTCAGCCGGGCACGCAGCGTGGCGACGTTGTGCCGGATGGCGGCGAGATCCACCACCGCCTCGGCACGGGTCATCGAGGGCTCCACAGACTCAGACATAGCCCTACCAGTGTCTCAGGCAGCCTCGATGAGGGCCGGGAGGGCGGTCATCTGGTGGAAGATCGCGTCCGCGGAGGCCAGTTTCGCCGGGTCGGTCATGGCGGCGTACCCGAAGACCTTCATGCCGGCCGCGTTGGCCGCGGCGACCCCGAGCGGGCTGTCCTCGACGACGACGCAGTCGGCCGGTTTCGCGCCGAGCGTGCTCGCGGCGTACAGGAAGAGGTCGGGCGCGGGCTTGCCGTGCTCGACGTCCTCGGAGCTGAAGATCCGGCCCTCGAACCGGTCCCAGAAGCCGACCGCGGTGAGCGCGGTGTGGATGCGTTTGTGGGTGCCGGACGAGGCCAGGCAGTACGGCGTACCGATCGCATCGAGGTGATCCAGTACGGCGCCGACGCCGTCGACGGCCTGCAGGTTGGCGAAGCCGTCGAAGAGTCGCTGGTGGTAGCGGTCCTCCAGGTCGGCAGGCAGCGGGCGGCCGAGCTGGGCCTCGGTCTTCTGCCGCATCGAGACCATGCTGCCGCCCATGAAGTCGCGGACGGCCTCCTCGAAGGTGTACGGCAGCCCGGCCTCCGTCAGCAGCTCGGCCAGGATCGTGTTGGCCAGCCGTTCGGAGTCCACCAGTACGCCGTCGTTGTCGAAGATCACCAGACCGGTCACGCCAGCACCCTACAAATCCGGAACTGCTCCACCGCAGCCGCCACCGCCGGATGCCCCACCAGCTCGGCCCGCAGCACCACAGCGACCCGTCGCGTCGGCGCGGTCTTCACCGCCAGCACCCGCACCCGCGGATCGGTTGCCGCCGTCAACGCCAGCTGCGGCAGCAAGCTGACCGCGAGCCCTTCGCCCACCAGGCGCTGCACCACGACGTAGTCATCGGTCCGGTGCCGGACGTCGGGGACGAACCCGGCTTCAGCCGTTGCGCTCACCAGATGGGCCTCGCACCGAGGACACCCTGCGATCCACCGGTCCCCCGCCAGCTCCTCCAGTCCCACCCGCTTGCGCGAAGCCAGCCGGTGGTCGGCAGAGACCACGGCCTTCAGTTCGTCCTCGAACAGCACCAACTCCACCAGGTCGCTCACCTGGGCCGGACGGTGATCGAACACCAGTGCCAGGTCGGCCTCACCCGAGAGCACCTGCTGGCGAGCCTCCGGTGGCTCCGCCTCGCTCAGCCGGACATCGAGGGTGGCCGGCAGGGCCGCAAGGACCGGAGGAACCAGGACGGCGGCGGCCGACGGAAAGGCGACCAGTTTCAGAGTGCCTGCCTGCAGCGCGGCCAGGTCGTGCATGTCCGAATCGGCGACGGACAACCGGGCGGCGAGGGCGTCCGCGTGGGTCAGGAGCTTCGCGCCGGCTTCGGTGAGGGTGATGCCGCGGGGTGAGCGAAGGACCAGCGGCAGGCCGAGGTCGCGTTCCAGACGCTGGACGTGCTGGCTCACCGCGGGCTGGGTCCAGCCGAGCGTGGACGCCGCTCGGGAGAGCGAGCCGAGCCGTGCGACCTCGCGGAAGATCAGCAGCCGACGGGGATCCATGGTTCAAAGGCTAGCTTGGAGCCGATCCGAGCAGATCGGGCTTCTGTTGGGGCTGGTGGCGGCCCAGCATGGTGGGGTGCTCACCATCGAAGAAGCCCGGGCCGAGTTCGATCCGGCCGTCGTGTACCTGAACACCGCCACCCTCGGCCTGCCGCCGAGACGCAGCCTTCAGGTGCTGCAGGCGGCGCTCACCGACTGGCAGAACGGGACGGCCGATCCTCAGCAGCACGACGGTCCGCTCACCCGCGCCCGGGCGGCGTACGGCGAACTGGTCGGCGTCGATCCGGCGCTGATCGCGACCGGCAGTCAGGTGTCGGGGTTCGTGGGGCTGGTCGCACAGGCGCTGCCGACGAGGTCCGAGGTGCTGGTCGCCGAAGGCGAGTTCACCAGCCTGACCTTCCCGTTCCTCGCGCTCGGGCACCGGGTGCGGGAGGTACCGCTGGATCGGCTGGCCGACGAGGTACGACCCACGACGAGTCTCGTCGCGGTGTCGGCGGTGCAGTCGGCCGACGGACGGGTCGCCGACCTGGAGGCCTTGCGGGCGATCGGCGTACGAGTGTTGCTCGACACCACGCAGGCAATCGGCTGGTTGCCGATCGACGCGTCGCAGTACGCGTTCACCGTCGCGGGCGGCTACAAGTGGATGCTCGCTCCCCGCGGCACCGCCTTCCTCACCATCCAGCCCGCCCTGCTCGACGAGCTGACCCCGGTCCACGCCAACTGGTACGCCGGCGCCGATCCGTGGGACAGCATCTACGGCTCGCCACTCCGCCTCGCCGCCGACGCGCGCCGCTTCGACCTGTCACCCGCCTGGCACTCCTGGATCGCCGCCGCTCCGGCCCTCGAACTGCTGCGCGACGTCGGCACCGAGGCCCTGCACCACCACGACGTCACTCTGGCCACGACCTTCCGCGAGGCCGCCGGCCTCGAGCTCCCGACTCGGCCCTCCGCGATCGTCTCGGCCCTCGCCGACGACCAGGTGCCGAGGCTGATGGCCGACGCCGGCATCGTCGGAGCCGTCCGCGCCGGACGTCTACGGCTCTCGTTCCACCTGTCCACCAGTACGGCGGACGTCGACCGCGCCGCAGACGTGCTGGCCGGGCACCTGAAGAACCCGGTCTGAAACTGCAACGCCGCCCGGCCGCTCGGCGTCCTTGAGGTGTGAGGACATCTTTCGCGGTGCTGGCAGCAGCGGGACTCGTCGTACTGGCCGGATGCGGGCAGGACCTGCGGGCGAGCGGGCTGGGCGGCAAGACCTACCTGGCCACGGAGCTGAGCGAGAACGGTGTGCCGCGCAAGATCGCGCCGAACACCAAGGTCTCGCTCCAGTTCAAGGACGACGGCTCGCTGTTCGCCAACGCCGGCTGCAACTCGATCGGCGGCAAGGCCTCGACCAGCGGCGACAAGCTGAAGGTCGGCGACCTGAACATGACCAACATGGCCTGCGACGAGCCGCGGCAGTCGCAGGAGGAGTGGCTGCTCCAGGTGCTGGAGAGCGAGCCGACCTGGAAGACCGACGCGGACAAGCTGACGATCACCTCCGGCGGCCGGGTCCTCCAGTTGCAGGACCGGGAGATCGTGCAGCCGGACGTCGCACTCGACGGCACGAAGTGGGTCCTGGACAGCGTCGTCGCCGGCGAGAGCGTGTCCAGCCCGAGCAACGGCGGCGTCCATCTGACCATCAACGGCGACCGCGTCACCGGCTCGACCAGCTGCAACGACCTGCAGGGCGTGGTCGCGCGGACCGGCGACAAGCTGACGTTCGGCGAGCTGGGGACGACCCGGCGGGCCTGCTCCGGCCCGGCGGCCGTGCTGGAGAAGACCGTCCTGGCGACGCTGAACGGCGAGGTCACCTACACCCTCGACGCCGACAAGCTCCAGCTCCGGACGCCGGCCAAGGACGGCCTCGACTTCAAGGCCGCCGGCTGATCACCGCCGGCTGAACTTCACGTCGAAGGCCTGCACCTTGTTGTCCGGGGTCTCGTACGAGAGCAGCAGGTGCCCGTCGGCCCTCAGCTTGGTCTGCTGGGCTGCGGTCAACGGAACCGACCAGTGCTGGACGCCACGGGTGAGCTGCTTGGACGACTGCTTGACCAGATGCCCGCTCATGTCGGGCGCCCAGGGCGGGATCCCACCGTCGGTCACCGCGCACGGAGTCAAGCCGTAGTCCGGCGGCGGATCGGTGGTGCAGCTCGTCGTGTAGACCGGGATGGCGCCGACCTCACCGGCCGTGAGGAAGAGCCGGGCGGTCCCGGGCCCGCTGGCCAGCGTGATCAGGTCAACCGCCGGCGCCAGGCCGGCGGCCCGGTCGCCCGGCCGCGTCGCGGCCGCGCCCCCCGGCCGCAGCCCGGCGTACAAGATCTTCAAGTCCTCGGCGGGGACACGTCCAGAGATCGGCACGTGGTTGCGCGCCGACTGCGCGATCGTCTGCGGCGACAGCGCACCGTTCAGATTCGGGTTCGACACATCCGGCGGCGCCGGCGTCGTCGGCCGATCAGCCGGCGGCGTGTACCCCGGCAGCGTCGCCCGCCCCCAGCGATACGGGTCCGACTGCACCGACCCGATCGCCGACCAGCCGAGCCGCGTGCTCTGATCGATGTGCCGCAGCGTCGTCGTGCCCGCCGCCGAGGTGTCGTCGTTGTCGTACGGCGTGATGTTCAGCCCGAGGTTCGCCGGATCAACAGCGGCGGGCAGCGTGGCGAGCGGGATCTTCACCTCGAGGTCGTACCCCGTGTACGTGTGCGGCACGGTCGTCTCGTTGCTGCCGACCCACGTCGCCGTCGACGCGACCTCGACGCCCGGCGCGTTCCCGGTGTCGAGCGCGCCGCTGGAGTAGCCCTGGTGGTTGTCGGCGTCCCGCGACCAGCACGGCCCGTTGCCCGACGCGGCGTCGTTGCTGAACGGGAAGATGCCGAGCTTGAACGTGTTCGCCGTGTCCATCAGCGCCTGCGACGCCGTACCGCGCGGGTCGAGCAGGATCTCGACCGAGTCGGCCTGCCAGTGGCCGACGCACTCGGCCGGCGTCACGGCGTACGACTGGTAGTCGTCGCGGACGTGCACGAAGAAGTAGAGCGCGTCGTCGGACCAGCTGACCTTCGCCGTACTGCCGTCGCCGGTCGCGGAGACGCCGCAGTCGTCGACGCCGGTGCAGGTGGACGCGCCCTGCCAGATCCGGCCGAGGTCGAGCGTCTGACCTGGGTACTCACCCGCGGACGCCTGGCCGTCGACGGTCGGCGCGGTCGTGGCCTGCGCGATCGCAGTGGTCGGTACGACGGACAGCGTGAGCGTCTCGCTGCCCGTGCCACCGGCGTACGTCGTGGTGATCGGGACGTCGACGTTCTGCGTCGCGGGCAGGGTCGCGTCGGTGTTGGTGACCGTGAAGGTCACCGTCGCCTCGGCGCCCGGAGCGATGCTCGGGTACGCCTTGCTGGTCGCGTCGGCGGTGAAGTTCGCCGGCAGCGTCAGCGAGACGTTGCCGCTCTGGGGCTCGGCCGACCAGTTGTGCACGACGACCGGTACGTCGAGCGTGCGGCCGACGCCGATCGACTGGATCGCGGGCGAACGGCCGAGCCGCGTCGCCTGCGGCGCGGTCTGCGCCAGCCACTCGTCGTACTCCTGCCAGTTGCTCCAGCGCTGGAACCGGCCCTCGGTCGCCGAGACGATCCGCACCACGTTGTCGGTGTAGCCCGTGGCCTTGCCGGTGCTGTAGAGGGCGGAGATCTTGGCGAGCTGGTTCACGGGCGCGGTCGCCGACGGCGTGACCGTGAAGGTGATCGCGGCGTCCGCGCGGCTCGGGACCTGCTTCGGTCCGTCGGTCGTCCAGCCGGCCGGGACGGTCAGCGCGATGTTGCCCTTGGCAAGCTTCCCGCGTGGAGCTCGAAGATGCACGGTCGCCTGGAACGGCTCACCGGCGACGTTCGCGAAGCGGGAGAAGGTCAGGTACTGCAGCGTGCCGACCGGCAGACCGCCCGGGTCCGGCTTGGCCGCGCCGAACAGGATCGCGTCGTCGAGGCCCGCCTTCGGATTCGGCGCTCCGCCTGGCAGCGTGTTCGGCTGGAACGGGACGAACGCCTGGGTCATGCCGAAGCGCGAGCAGGCCGGCGTCGACGTTCCCTTGAACATCACGCGGCTCTGCGTCGGGTACGCCGCGCGGCCCTCGTCGGCGACCTGCTGCCAGATCTTCGCCGTACCGGCCGGTTGGCGCTGGACGTTGCCGGTCGGCCACTTGTACGGCGAGTCGTAGCCGGTCCAGACGCCGGCGACCGTGTCGGCGCTGCTCGGGACGAAGCCGGTCGTGCAGTTCGCGGCCGTCGTCGTACCGCCGGTGCCCGCCGTACTGCCGCCGGAGAAGACCTTCTTCACCTGCCAGGTGCTCAACGCGTTCTTGCCGCGCAGTTGCTCGGGGAACCGCGTCGGGTCGGCCGCGGCGAGCACGCCTTCCCAGATCAGGCGCCCGGCCTGCTGGTGGTTGCCGTGCCCCGCGGCAAGCGTCGGCGTGAAGCCGATGTAGATCTCCGGCTGGGTCGTCCGGATCACGCGGGTGACCCGGCGCAGCGTCTCCTCCTCGTCCCAGAAGTACTGCGTCAGCGGCGCGCTCTGGTTGTAGAAGAAGTCGATCCGGTCGAGGTTGAAGATGTCGACCGTGCCGGAGCGGTAGTGCGCGACGCGGTCCTCGTTCTCGCGGCGCAGGCCGAGATCCGGGCCCAGCTCGGTGCCGACCGCGTTGCCGCCGCCCTCACCGCGGGTCACCATGATCACGCCGCACTTCACGCCGTACCGCTGATGCCAGACACCGCACGGCCCGATGATGCTGGTGTCGTCGTCGGGGTGGGCCCACTCGCCCATCACGTCGATCTTGGTGGCCCGGTCCGCCTTGTACGGCGCGGGTCGGGCCTGGGCCGTCGCCGGCAGGCCGGCGATCAGCAGCGCGACAACGGACAGCAATACACCAAGACGCTTCACGGGCGAACTCCCAGGGCGGCGGGGACACCAACAGGGTCCGTCCTATCCCGAGGAGTTCGTCAGTACAAGATCTGGCTCGTCGCCACGGGCAGAGCGCGCGCGATTGCCATCGCCGTGATAGGCCCGGCCTCCGAAGCCAGCTGCGCCGCGGCCGCATGGAGGTAGGCACCGACACTTCCCGCGTCCAACGGATCCAGCCCGGCCGCCAGCAACGATCCGCACAACCCGGCCAGTACGTCGCCCGAGCCGGCCGTCGCGAGCCACGGAGTCGCGTTCGTGTTGACCCTGGTCCGCCCGTCCGGCGCGGTGATCACCGTGGTCGATCCCTTGAGCAGCACGGTCACGTCGTACTGCTCGGCGGCCAGCCGCGCGTGCTTCAGGCGCTCGGCCTCGACTGTCGCCCGGTCGACGTCGAGCAGCCGGGCGAGCTCACCGGCGTGCGGCGTGATCAGCACGTTCGTGTGGTCGCCCGAGTCGTCGAGGGCCTTGAGTCCGTCGGCGTCCAGCACGACCGGTACCTCGGAGTCGAGCAGCTCGCGGACCTTCTTGATGTCGAGCTCGTCGCCCAGACCGGAGCCGATCGCCCACGCCTGAACCCGGCCCTCACCGGCAACGATCTCCGGGTGCGCCGCGCGCACCGCTGCCGCGACCGCGTCCGGCCCGACGTACCGGAGCATGCCGAGCGGGCCCGCGAGCGCACCCGAGGTCGCGATCACCGCGGCGCCCGGGTACTGCTTGGAGCCGGCCATCAGGCCGAGCACGCCCCGCGAGTACTTGTCCGACTCCCCGCGCGGGACTGGATAGAGCGCCCGTACGTCGGATGCCTGCATCGCCTCCGCCGCCGACGGCGGCAGGTCCAGCCCGATGTCGACCAGGTGCACCGGCCCGCACGCCGCGGCCGCCGGGTCCACGAAGTGGCAGATCTTGTGCGTCCCGAACGTCACGGTCAACGCGGCCTGGACAAACCCAGCCGGCGCGGCCCCGCCGGCCGGTGCGGTCCCGCTGTCCTGCGCCGGGACCTCGCCGGAATCCACGTCGACGCCCGACGGGATGTCGACGGCAACCACCGGCACGCGGTACTGCTCGGCGAGCCGCACCGCCTCCAGCGCCTCCGGCTTCAACCCGGGCCGCCCACCGATCCCGACCACACCGTCGACCACCAAGTCGGCACCAGCGATCTCCTCCACCGCACCGACCCGCCCACCAGCCACTCGGAGAGCCCGCAGCCCCTCCGCATGAACCTTGTCGGACAGCAGCACCGCCACCACGTGCGCACCCCGCCGCGCCAACTTCTCCCCGGCGTACAAGGCATCCCCGCCGTTGTCCCCGGATCCGACCAGCAGCACCACGCGGACGCCGTACGTCCGCCCCACGAAGTTGCCGACAGCAACAGCCAGCCCGGTCGCGGCCCGCTGCATCAGCGTGCCCTCCGGCAGCTTCGCCATCAGCTCGGCCTCCGCCGCCCGGACCTGCTCGACCGTGTGTGCCCGACGCATCTCAGCCCTCCAGTACGACGACCGCCGACGCGATCCCCGCGTCGTGACTCAGCGACAGGTGCAGGCTCTGCACGCCCAACTCGGACGCCTTCGCCGCGACCGTCCCGGTGACCTCCAGCCACGGCCGCCCGGTCTCGTCGCTGCGGACCTCCGCGTCGTGCCAGTGCATCCCGCCGGGTGCGCCGAGCGCCTTGGCGAGCGCCTCCTTGGCCGCGAACCGCGCAGCGAGCGACGCCGGCGGCCGGACCGCCTCGGCCGGGGTGAAGACCCGGTCCCGCAGTCCCGGCGTCCGCTCCAGGGTCTTCATGAAGCGCTCGACGTCGACCACGTCGATGCCCACGCCGACGATCACGAGAGGGGTCCGGACGGGGTTCCTGATGTGACAACTACCACACCCGCAGAGTCAGTGCCGCACATGCCGGTCAGCGTAGCCCGCGGTGATGTGGGAACAATGGGGCCCATGCTGCAGCCGCCGCGGGAGGTGACTCCCTACACCGAGCTGGACCGGGCCGCCTGGGCGCAACTGGCCGAGACCACCGAGTCGCCGTTGACCGCCGAGGAGATCGAGCGGTTGCGCGGTCTCGGCGACGAGATCGACATCGACGAGGTCCGTGAGGTCTACCTGCCGCTGTCGCGGATCCTGTCGCTGTACGTCCGGCACGCCCGCGCGCTGCACAACGACACCGAGGCGTTCCTGGGCAACACCAGCCTCGGCCATTCGCCCGCGACCCGGACGCCGTTCGTGATCGGCATCGGCGGTTCGGTTGCCGTCGGCAAGTCGACCACCGCGCGCCTGCTCCGCGAACTCCTGGCCCGCTGGCCCGAGCACCCCCGCGTCGCCCTGGTCACCACCGACGGCTTCCTCTGGCCGAACGCCGAGCTCGAACGCCGCGGCCTGATGCTGCGCAAGGGCTTCCCGGAGTCCTACGACCGCAAGGCGCTGCTGCGCTTCGTCGTCGAGGTGAAGTCCGGGATGGACAACGTCGGTGCTCCCGTCTACTCGCACCTCCACTACGACCGGCTCGACGGCGTACGCACCACTGTCGAACAGCCCGACATCCTGCTGCTCGAAGGCCTGAACGTCCTGCAGCCGGCCCCGCGCCACGCCGACGGCAAGAGCGGCCTGGCCGTCAGCGACTTCTTCGACTTCTCCGTGTACGTCGACGCCGCCGCGGACGACATCCGCTCCTGGTACGTCCACCGCTTCCTGAAGCTGTGGGAGACCGCGTTCCGCAACCCCGAGTCCTACTTCGTCCGCTACGGCGAACTCAGCCGCGGCGAGGCCGTCGCCAAAGCCGAGTCCCTCTGGGACGGCATCAACGGCCCCAACCTCCGCGAGAACATCCTCCCCACCCGCTCCCGAGCCACCCTGGTCCTCCGCAAAGGCGCCGACCACGCAGTCCGCTGGGTCCGCCTGCGCAAGCTCTAACCTCTTGTCCGCAGGGCCGGCACGATCGCCAGGGCGACGATGGCGGCGGTCAGCGCGAAGGCCGCAGGGTACCCGATGCCCGCAACGACGAAGCCGAACAGGATCGCGCCGGCGCCCCAACCGCCGTCGTACGCGAGGTTCCACAGGGCGCTGACCTGGCCGTAGCGCGAGCGTGGCGAGCGGTCGTACATGATCGCCAGCGTCAGGTTCTGCGCCGCACCGAAGCCGAGGCCGAAGAGTGCTGCTCCTCCGAGCACCGCCGCCGGAGTGCCAACGAACGCGAGTGCTCCTGCTCCTGCGGCTGACAGGGCGAGGGCCGGTACCAGCAAGCGTCGGGGGCCGATGCGATCGCCGAACCAGCCTGCGACCCAGCGCGCACCCGGGGCCGTCACGGCCTGGACCAGCAGCGCGGCCGCGACCAGCGTGTGGTTATGCGAGGCCAGCGGGAGGAAGGTGACGCTGATCCCCGCAGCCAGCGTCACCGCGGCGAAGACCCCGGCCGGCATCAGCAGTCCGCTGCCTCGCAGGCCGCCGAGCACCTTCACGTGGTGCTCGGCGTCATCGGTCGCACGAGCAGGCCCACCCGGCAGTACGGCGAGCCCCGCCAACGAGCAGACCGCGGCCAGCACGAACAAGGTCTCGAAGCCGACCACACCGGTCAGATAGACGCCGAGCGGGAGACCAAGCGCCGCCGGGAGGCCGACCACCACGCCGTACACGCCGAGCGCTTCACCACGACGCCCGGGAGGCGTGAGTTCGGCGACCAGCGCGACCGCGCCGACGACCATGATCGCCAGCCCCGCGCCGCGGATCACGCAGACCGCGAGGACCAGCGGCAGCGACGACGTGAGGATCAGCAGCAGGCTCGGCGTACCGAGCAGAACCAACCCGATCGCGAGCGTCGTGCGGTAGCCGAGCCGGCGCAGGGTCGCCGGGACCACCAGCTCGACGGCGACAGCGGCGAACATCATCGCGCCGGTCGACAGCCCGGCGCCGATCCCGCCCGAGCCCGACGCCGCCAGGTAGAGGGGGACGACCGAGGTGAGCAGGTACATGCTCAGGCCGGAGCCGAAGGTCACCAGGAGCAGCCGCGCGAACTGCGCGGAGACGAGGCGGTCGGGCCGGAGCGCGACGGTGGGTTCACAGGCGAGGCTGGTCATACGTCCACGCTAGGAACGAACCGGTCTCACAGACAGATCCAGTTGGTCTGCTTGGTAGAGGACCAGTTGCTCAGAGCTGGTCGCGGATCAGGGCAGCCAGCCGGTCCAGCGCCGGCTCGATCTCGGCCGGCGTGACCGAGCTGCAGGACAGCCGGAGCGCGTGGATCGGCGCATCGCCGTCGTAGAAGTGACCCATCGGCGTCCACAGCACGCCGTACTCCTGCGCCGACTTCGCGAGCAGCGCGTCGTCGACCACGAACGGGACCGTGACGACCAGGAAGAAGCCACCGGACGGGACGTTCCAGGTGACCTCGCCGTCAGGAAATCGAGCAGCGAGGCCCTCGGTCAGCGCGCGCAGGTTGGCGGCGTACGTCGAACGCTCGCGGGTGTTGGCCGCGACGAGACTGCAGTCGTGCTGGAGGAGCTTGCCGCCGATCATCGCCTGGCCGATCGCCGACGTGTTGACGGTGACCATGCTCTTGATCTTCGACAGCTCGTCGGCGAGCAGGCTGGTCGTCCCGTCCGGATGCGCGACGAGCTGATCGGCGACGACGTACCCGACGCGCGCACCCGGCAGCGCGGTCTTGGCGAACGAGCCGAGGTAGATCACCCGCCGGTCGGTGTCGAGCGCCTTCAGCGTCGGCACCCGGTCGACGCCCTCGGCGGGGAACAGTCCGTACGGGTTGTCCTCGAGCAGCAGCAGGTCCTGCTCGGCCGCGACCTCGAGCAGTCGTTGCCTGGTCTCCAGATCGAGGCTCAGCCCGGACGGGTTGGCGAAGTCCGGCATCACGTAGCAGGCCCGCGGTCGCAGCCCGTCGGCCTTCGCGGCCTTGACCACGGCAACCAAGTCCTCCAGGTCGATCCCGTCGTTGCCCCCAGCAACGGGCAGGACCGGAAGATCGAGCAGTCGGGCCGCGCCGGTGATGCCGACGTACGCCGGCTCGACCGCCAGCAGCACGTCGTTCGAGTCCTTGCGCAAGGCCCGCAGTGCGAGCACCATCGCTTCCTGGCAGCCGACCGTCACCACGAGCGCTTCCGGGTCGACGGTGATGCCCTCGTCGGCGAGCAGGTTGCGGGCGACGAGGCGGTGCACGATGCCCTTCGTCCGGCCGTACTGGAACACCGTCCTGCGGACGGCCGCGTCGTCGTACCCGAGTTCGTCACGCAGGTACTCGCAGAAGGTGTCGAGGTACGCGTGCAGGTCCTCGATCGCGTAGAACTCCTCCGCGGGCCGGCCCGCCGCGAGCGAGATCGCGTCCGGGTAGTGCTGCGCGACCTCGTTGAGGAAGTTCATCGAGTTCAGCGCCTTGTCGGTGAGAGCGCCGTGCAGCTCCGCGACGTCGAGGTCAGCCATCGTTCCTCCAGGTCAGTTCCTTGACCGCCGCCAGATCCGCACACCCGGCGAGCAGCATCGCGTCGGTCAACTCGGTCCTCAGCAGCGCGAACGCCTCGTCGCAGGCATCGACAGCCAATGCCCAGAGCAACGGTCTTCCGACCAGTACGCCGGTCGCGCCGACGGCGAGCGCCTTCAGTACGTCCGTGCCGCTCCGGATGCCGGAGTCCATCAGCACCTCGATGTCGTTGCCCACCGCATCAACCACCCCCGGCAGCGCGTCGATCGAAGCCACCGCACCATCCAGCTGACGCCCGCCGTGGTTCGACACCACCACAGCACTCGCGCCAACCTCCACAGCCCGTCGGGCATCCCGCGGATCCAGAATCCCCTTCACCACCACCGGAAGCTCCGTCTTGCCCTTCAACCACTCCAGGTCCTCCCACGACACCGTCGGCGAGAACGCCGACGCTGTGTGCGCCGCCACCGCCGACAGCCCAGGCACCGCCGCATGCGCCTCCCTGGTGGTCTCCAAGTTCGCCGCCACGACGTCACCCGGCAACGCAAACCCGTTCCGTACGTCGCGCAACCGGCGTCCCATCACCGGCACGTCGACGGTCACCACCAACGCCGAACACCCCGCCGCCCGCTCCACCAGCCGCTCGACCTGCCCCCGATCCCGCAACCAGTACAACTGAAACCAGCACTCCCCCGGGATCTTCTCCAACGGGACGCTGCTCAACGTCGACACCACGTACGGCACCCCAGCCCCCGCCGCCGCCCGCGCGAGCTCCAACTCCCCCTCGGGATGCACCAACCGCTGATAAGCCATCGGCGCCACGGCAACAGGCAGAACCGAAGCCGTCCCCACCATCCGATTGGTGAGATCAGGTACGTCGACTCCGGCCATCACCCGAGGAGTGATCTGTATGCGGTCCAGCGCGCGTCGGTTGCCGGCCAGGGTCGCTTCGGCACCGCTGCCACCACCGATGAAGTCACGCACCGGCCCGGACAGCAGGTCACCGGCGAGATGCTCGTAGTCCGCCAGGCAGGCAGCCTCAGTCGTCACCGAAGATCCTTCGCAACCACTCGGCTGCCTCGGCGATGGCCAGGCGGCCGCCGTCCAACGCACCCGACATCGCGAAGAAGCCGTGGACCATGCCGTCGTACCGGGTCAGCGTGGTCGGCACCCCGGCGGCGTACAGCTTCTCCGCGTAGAACTCGCCCTCGTCGCGCAGCGGGTCGTACTCGGCGGTGATCACCAGCGCGGGTGGAAGGCCCGCGTGGGAGGAGGCGAGCATGGGCGAGGCCAGCGGGTTCGCGCCGTCGGCGGGGTCGGTCAGGTAGTGCTTCCAGTACCAGTTGACCGACGTGTTGTTGAAGAGGTGCGGATCGGTGCCCACGCGCATCGACGCCGTGTCGGATCCATAGAGGGTGTTGGGGTAGACCAGTAGCTGGCCGGCCAGTGCCGGACCGTTGTCCCGGGCAAGCAAAGTGGTGGCCGCGGCCAGGTTGCCGCCGGCACTGTCGCCGCCGACGACGATGCGTTCGGGGTCGACGAAAGGCGCCTTCGCGATCCACGCCGTGGCGCGGTGGCAGTCGTGGACGGCCGTCGGGAACGGGTGCTCGGGGGCCAGGTGGTAGCCGACGGTGATGACCTGACACCCAGCAGCGTTGACGAGACGCCGGCAGATGCCGTCGGCGGTTTCGATGCTGCCGAGCGTCCAGCCACCGCCGAAGAAGTAGACCAGCGTCGGCATCGGGCCGTCTCCGGAAGGACGGTAGATACGGAGCGGCAGACCGAGCTCGTCGACGTACGCGTCCTCGACGGAGTGAACCTGCTCGACCTCACCACCGGCGGCCTGGATCGACGCGAGGTCCGCGGCGCGCGCCTCGGCGAGGGTCTGGGTGTAGAGCTGCGGTACGTCGTCCGCCGCGCGCTGAGCACGCATCCGTTCGACCTGCGGGTCAAGGGGCATCGCACACCTCCACTGGCATCGACTCGTACCCCCGAAGGAACTGCTGCGGGTACCGCACCGGCGCCCGCGCCGCCCTGAGCCCTGGCAACCGCTCCAGCAGCAACGGAAACGCCAACTGCGCCTCAGCCCGAGCCAGCGCAGCCCCAAGGCAGAAGTGCGGACCGGCACCGAAGCTCAACGGACGCACACTCCCCTGAGAAGCTCGTCGTTCCGCAGTAGCCACCACCGGATCAGCCGCGAACCGTGTCGGATCGAAGCGGTCCGCCTCCGGATAGCTCTCCGGGTCCCGGTTGGCGGCGCCCAGCATCACCAGCACCACCTCCTTCGGCGGGATCGTCGTCCCCGCGACCTCGATCACGTCCTCGGCGTACCGCGCCACGAACTGCACCGGCGACTCGTACCTGAGCACCTCCTCGACGAACGGCTCCACCGGGCACGAGCGCAGCTCCGGATGCGCCAGCAGCAGCGACAACCCGTTGCCCAGCAGGTGAATCGTCGTCACGAAGCTCGCGTTGAAGAGCACGAGCAGGTTGCAGACCAGCTCCTCGTCGGAAACATCGGTGTCCTCGGCAACCAACTGGCTGATCAGGTCGTCAGCAGGCTCAGCACGCCGTACGGCGATCAACCGCCGGTAGTAGTCGCTCAGCTCAACCGTCGCCTCGTCCGCCCGCCGCAGGACCTCCGCCGTCTTCCCCGTCACATCCAGGAACTCGTTGATCCGCTGCACCCGCGGCCGGAACCACCCGAGATCTTCGGCAGGGATCCCGAGCAGCGCCGCGACCACCGAACTCGGCAGCAGATAGGCGAACTCCGCCATGAAGTCCGCCTCCCCCTCCGCCGCCAGTCGAGCCTCGAGCCCGTCGATCAACGACGAGATCTGCGCGACCATCGCCGGCTCCAGCTCCTGCACACGCCGCGGCGTGAACACCTGCTGGAACAACCGTCGCGCCCGCACATGCCGCTCGCCGTTGCTGTACATCATCGAGTTGTTCAGCGCGGCCAGCAGCGGATGTTCCCGCCAGGCCGCGCCGCCGTGCGCGTCCGTGAACGCGTCGTCGGTGACGCGCACCCGCGGGTCCCGCAGCACCTGGTTCACCGCGTCGTACCCGGTGACCACCGCCGCGTAGGGGCCGCTGCCCCCGATGAGGGAGACGGGACCGTGCCGTCGCAGATCGGCGTAGTACCGATAGGGGTCCTCGAGACCTTCTGCGCTGAACAGTCCTTGCAGCACCTGGGCGGCGGTGGTCATCTCAACTCACCGGACCAGCTGCAGCGGGATCGAGTTCGCCATCGCCTGGTAGCCGGCGTCGTTCGGGTGGATGTGGTCGCCGGAGTCGAAGGCGGCGTTCAGCTTGCTCGGCGCCGCCGGGTCGCGGACCACCTTGTCGAAGTCGATGACGCCGTCGAAGGTGTGCGAGTTGCGCAGCCAGGAGTTCACGGCCTGCCGGTTCGACTCCTTCTCCGCGGTCCAGCCGCCGGGCGTGGTGAAGCCCTCGTACGGCGTGATGGTGGCGCCCAGGCTGCGGATCCCGCGCTCCTTGAGCTGCGCGTTGATCTGCTGTAGCGACGCGATGATCTGGTCGGCGGGCACGCCGTCCATCCACAGGTCGTTGATCCCGAGGTGGGTGATCACCGTCTCCGGCCTGGTCTGGGCCAGGACGTCCTCGTTGAGCCGGGCCAGCGCGTTCAGGCCGAGCTGCTCGAACCCGGGCGAGCCCAGGATCGGGTCGGTGCCGTCGCGGGTCAGCCGGCTGCCCGACAGACCGACGTTCAGGACACCGGCGGTGCCGCGACGGCGGTCGGCGGCCAGCCGCTCGGCAAGCTGGTCGGGCCAGCGGTTGTTCGCGTTCGCCGTACTGCCGACGCCCTCCGCGATCGAGTCGCCGAGCACGACCACCGCGCCGTCGGCGTCCGAGGTCTCCACGTCGACCCCGGACAGGAACGTCCAGCAGCACGGCCGGGTGGTCGTGTACGCCGTTCCGGCGGTCTCGTCGGTCAGGTTGCCCGGACCGTAGTAGTTCTCCTGGAACGTCTGCGCGTGCCAGGTGGTCGGCCCGGTCGCGGTCGGGAAGTAGGCGCTGACGACCAGCGTGGCCAGGTCGGGAACCCGCAGGTTGACCGGGTCGCTGAGCAGCTCGGCGCCCTTGTTCATCGTGGCGGTGGTCTTGCCGCCGAAGGTCAGCGTGCGCTTCGAGGCCGGGTCGAGGTCGGACATCGCCGGGGTGGCGGCGTTCGCCTTGGCGACGGTCGCGGCGCCGATCTGGACCGGCCGGTCGCCGTAGATGTTGGTGAACCGGATCCGGACCTTGTCCCCGCCGACCGACGGGCGCACGACGTACCGGGCGCTCTGGTCGGTCAGACCGGTGGCACTGAAGCCGGCGGTCTCGGGCTTGGTGATGCCGGCCGACCAGCTGCCGACCCACGTGGACTTGCCCCCCTGGCCGCCGTACGACGACGTGTCGGTGCTCTGGGCCTCGGATCCGGTGAACACCAGTGCTGATCCGGCCAGCGAGACGGCGGCGGCGAGCGCGGCCGTTCGGACGGTACTGGGAATGCGCATGGAACAACCCCCCATTGGGTTGAAGCGCGCAGGGCAAGAAATACCCGGCGCGAGTGGCGGTGTCGGAAACCTAGTTCCGGAAAGCTGTAACGTCAACGGATACTTTTAATCGGCCACTTGAATTCACCCGAAATCTGGTCGCCGGGTAATTCCCCGAGTACAGTCCTGCCCGGATCGAGAAGGGTGGGGTGCCATGTCGGTCGATCTCGTGGTGGGCGAAAACCTGGAGCATTCCGATTCCTACGTGGTGACCGCGCTCGGCCTGTTCGCCTCGTACGGCGAGCGGCCCGCGATCGTCGCCGGGGACCGTCGGCTCAGCTATGCCGAGCTCCGGGCGCAGGTGCTCGACCTGGCCGCGGCGCTGCAGGAGCGCGGCGTCGGTCCGGGCACCGGCGTACTGGTGCTGGCCGGGAACACGCTGGAGCTGCCCGCACTCCAGCTGGCCCTGCACCTGGTCGGTGCACGGAGCATGTGGATCGCACCGATCGCCGGGCGCCGCGAGATCGAGGCGTTCGCGCGGCTGTCGAGGCCGGACGTGTTCGTCTACGACCCGGCGGGCAAGGCCGTGCTGGGTGAGCGGCTGGCCGTTCAGCTCGGCGTACCGGTGCACTGCCTGGGTCCTGGCGGGCTCGGGCCCGACCTGCTGCGGCCGCCGTCGGGGACCTTCACCGCCGAGTACGGCGACGCCGAGCCGGCCACCTGCCTGCAGACCAGCGGTACGACGGGCGAGCCGAAGCTGGTGCACCACCGGCAGGCGTTCTACGAGCAGATCCTCACGCTGGCCGCGGACTACCTGGCGGCCGGGCTGCCGGTGTTGCGGCACCTGTCGCACTCGCCGATGGCGTTCGCGAGCGGGCAGATCACCAGCTTCTTCAACCTGTTCCAGGGCGGCGTGCTGTACGTCGAGGACCAGTGGGACGCCGGCCGCGCGCTGGCCACGATCGAGCGCGAGCGGATCAACTCGACGTACGTGTCACCGCCGCTGCTGTACCAGCTGCTCGACCACCCGGACCTGGAGACGACCGACGTGAGCAGCATGTTCATGCTGAACGTCGGAGCCGGGCCGGCCGCGCCCTCGCGGCTGCGGCAGGCCATCGCGCGGTTCGGGCCGGTGCTGCGGATCGTGTACGGGCTCAGCGAGGTCATCGTCGTCACGGCGCAGCCGGGGCTCACCGAGGACCCGGAGCATCCGGAGCGGCTGCGGTCGTCCGGTCTGCCGTACGGCGACGTACGGGTGGAGATCCGCGGCTCTGACGGGCAGGTGCTGGCCGCTGGTCAGACCGGGGAGATCTACGCGACCAGCAAGCTGCGCTTCGCGGGCTACTGGGGGCGTGCCGACCTGACCGAGCGGGCCATCGTCGACGGGTGGGTGCGGACGGGCGACCTGGGCTACCTGGACGCCGACGGGTACCTGTACGTCGTCGACCGGGTGCAGGACACGATCGTCACCGGGGCGAGCAACTGGAACGTGTACTGCCGGCCGATCGAGGACCTGCTGCAGGCGCAGCCCGGGGTGCGGGCGGCGGCGGTGATCGGGGTGCCGGACGCGGAGTTCGGCGAGGTGCCGCACGCGTACGTCGTCCGGTACGCCGGGGCGTTGCTGAACGCCGCTGACCTGAAGGACGCCGTCCGGGACGAGTTCAACGACATGTGGGTACCGCGGTCGATCGAGTGGCTGGACGAACTCCCGCTGACGTCCGCCCACAAGGTCGACAAGGTCGCCCTGCGCGCCCGGCACGCGACATGAAGCCCTCCCCTCGCAACGCGCTGATCAGCCTGTTCACCGCGGACATCCTGTCCGCGCTGGGCACCCGGGTCTCGGCCGTCGCGATCCCCTGGCTCGTCCTCACGACCACCGGCAGCGCCGCCAAGATGGGCGTGATCGCCGCCTGCGAGATGCTCCCGTACGCGCTCACCGGAGTCCTGGCCGCGCCGCTCGCCGACCGCTTCGGCCACCGCCGTACGTCGATCGTCGCCGACACCGGCAGCGCCCTCGCGCTGATCGCGATCATCCTGATCCCCGGCACGACGTTCCTCCAGCTCGCCCTGCTGGTGGCGGTCGGAGGATCCCTCCGAGGCATCGGCGACCGCGTGAAGCACGTCATGCTGCGCCCACTGGCCGAGCAGTGCGAGGTCTCGATGCTCCGCATCACCTCCCTGTACGAGGGCCTCAGCCGCTCAGCCACGCTCGTAGGAGCCCCACTGGGCGGCCTCTTGATCGCCGCCCTGGGCACCCACGGTGCCCTCTGGGCAGACGCGTTCAGCTTCGCCGCGTGCGCGCTACTGGTCGGCACCCTGGTCCATCTACCGAAGGAAGAGCCCGCCGCCCGGACGCCAGTCGCCTCCGGCGACGGCGAAGCCGAGCCTGCGGGCGCCCCTGCCCCCGAGCCCTACTGGACCGCTCTGCGTGGCGGCTTCAGCTTCCTGCGGAGTGATCGGGTGCTGATCGGCATGATGCTGATGACCTTCGCGATCAACGTGTTCGGGCAGGCCAGTGCGGCTGTCTACACGCCGTTGTGGGTGGAGGAGGTGGTCGGGACGCCGGTCGTGCTGGGGCTGCTGTTCGGCGGGTTCGCAGGTGGGGCTCTGCTCGGCAACGTCATCTTCACCGTGTACGCCGACCGCATCCCGCCGTACCGGGCGTTCGTGATCGGGGCCCTGATCGGCGGGGCGCCGCGCCTGCTGACCATGGGGCTGTCGGACACGGTCTGGCTCGTCGTGTCGGTCAGCTTCCTGTGTGGCATCGCCAACGCCTCGCTCAACCCGGTCATCGGCGCCACCCTCTTCGAGCGGGTCCCGCCGGCTCTCCAGACCCGCGTGTTCGGCGCGATCGGCGCGCTGACCTTCGCCGGCATCCCGGTAGGCAGCCTGCTCGGCGGCTGGAGCGCCTCCGCGCTCGGACTGCGCCCGGCGCTCCTCGTCTCCGGCAGCCTCTTCCTGCTCGCCACGCTCATCCCCGTCGTCCAGCTCTACCGGCGGCCCGACGCCGCCCCGCAGTTCAGCGGCAGCCGCAAGCCCAAGGAAGAGCCCGCTTGAGCCCGACTCCAGGCCTGGAGGCCCCATGACCGAGGACACCGACCCCCACTGCCTGCGTCCGGGCGAGAGTGCCGAGCTCCTGGCCGACCACCCCTGGCGCCGCTTCGTCGTACTGGGTGACAGCGTCGCGGAGGGCCTCTGCGAACCCCTCGAGGGCTACAGCGACCTCCAGTGGGCCGACCGGCTCGCGGCCGAGCTGACCGCGGCAGCGCCCGAGCTGAAGTACCTCAACCTCGGCGTCAGCGGCCTCCGCGCCCACGAGATCCACCAGACCCAGCTGGGCCCGGCGCTGGCCTTCCAGCCCGACCTGGCGCTCGTGGTCGGCGGCGGCAACGACGCCTTCAGTGCCCGGTACGACGCCGACCGCGTCGACCGCGAGCTGACCGAGATGGTCACCGCACTCCAGGCCGCGGGGGCCGACGTGATCACGCTCGGCATGTTCGACGTCTCGGCCAGTCCGGCGATCCAGGGCTGGCTCCGCCCGGGCCTGCATCAGCGCATGCGGATGCTCTCCGAACGCACCCGCGCGCTGGCCGAGAAGCACGGCACGATCCACGTGCACCTGACCACGCATCCGCTGTCCACGGACCCCGGGCTGTATTCCAGTGACGGCCGGCACGGAAATGCGCGCAGTGACGCCGTCGCGGCCGCCGAGACAATTCGCATTCTGGGCGCGCAAAAGCGCCTCACGAAGAAATACACGTAAACAACGCAGAGAGGCCTTTTGAATGTCCAACCTCGGACTGCTCGAATTCTGGGCGATGACCGACCTGGTCACGCCGATGGCGTTACGGACCGTCGCGACTCTGCGCATTGCCGACCATCTCGCGGAAGGACCACGCGACCTCAAGGACCTGGCCCTCGCCACGAACGCCGACGCGGACGCCCTCGGCCGCGTGCTGCGCTACCTGGCGGCCCGCGGCGTGTTCGAGGCTCAGCCAGACGACCGGTTCGCACTCGGCGAGACCGCGCGCTGGCTGCTCGACGACGACCCGAGCGCGGCCCGCCGCTGGCTCGACCAGACCGGGTACGGCGCGACGATGGACCGCGCCCACCTCGACCTGCTCGGGATCACCCAGCGGGGCGGACCCGAGACCGCCGCCAACAAGACCAGCCTCGACGCGACCGCGGCCGCGTCGTACGACCAGCTGATGGAGGCCAACACCCGCAACGAGGCGGTGCTGCTGGTCCGCGCGATCGGCTGGAGCCGCTTCGAGCACCTGGTCGACGTCGGCGGCGGCACCGGCGTCCAGCTGGCGGCGATCCTCGCGGCCACCCCCGAGATGCGCGGCACGCTGGTCGAGCTGCCGACCAGCGTGGACGCCGCCCGGCAGCGCTTCGAGCAGGCCGGCCTGACCGGCCGCTGCGACATCCTCGCCGGCGACGTCTTGAAGCTGGAGCTGCCGACGGCCGACGCCTTCCTGCTCCGGATGCTGCTGCACTCGTTCGAGGACGACCAGGCCGTCGACGTGCTGACCCGCTGCCGCCGGGCGCTGCGTCCCGGCGGCTCGGTCTTCGTCGCCGAAGCGGCCGACACCCATCAGGCGGCCTTCACCGCGATGGACCTGATCGTCCTGGTGCTCGGACACGGCCGCGAACGCACGCTCGCCCAGTACGACGAACTGGCGGCCGCAGCCGGCCTGCGCCGTACCGGCATCCACACGCCACCGGCGGGACCACGCGCGCTCGAGTACACGGCCTGACCACGTCAATCGACCAACAGCGGGCCGGTCACGTGCACGGCCCGCTTGAGGTTGAGCACCTCGCCGTGCTCGTGCGACCCGACCCGCAGGAAGCACCCGGCCGCCTGTCGCCCGAACGTGTACTGACCGACCGAGAACGGCACCTCAGCCTGCAGCTGCTCCCCGGACTCCACGTTGACGAAGTCCATCGTCAGCCGGTCCGGCCGCACGTAGTCCTGCAGCAGGAACGACCCGTTCCCCGCCACAGCCTCCGCCAGCCCGGCCCGCCACTCGTCGACCGGACACTCGTGCCCGACCAGTACGCCGGACCCGCCGTACTCGTCAGCCGGCTTGAGAACCAGCTCGGCCTGCCGCTCGGTCGCGGCCTCGACCAGCTCGGGCGTCATCACCCGGCTCCACGGGACGTGCCGGCGGACCAGGACCTGATCGTCAGGGCTGAGCAGGTCCAGGTCGTCCCACAGCCACGCCAGCAGCAGCTTGTTCGCCAGCACCCAGCCCGCCGACGACGTGAACAGCCGCGACTGGCCGGACGAGACCGCGGCCTTCAGCGCCGCCTGCCCCTCGTTCTGCGGCATGTCCGTGCAGACGAAGAGCCGGAACACCGACTCCACCAGACGCCCCTGGTTGACCAGCCGCCCCTCGGAGTCGGCCGCCAGCCAGTGCACCGGCGCCACGTCGACGTCGAGCCCGAACGCCTTGCCGCGCTCGATGAACGGGTCAAGCAGCTTGAGGATCGCCGGGATGTTGTCGCTGCCCGGGTACTCCCCCTCGGTCCGCAGCACCATCGTCAGGCGGCTCCCGGGCTCCAGCCCGAGCAGGTCGACGATCGCCTGGTACCGCTGGTCGACCGGCGACGGCGGAGCGTCCACCGACACCAGCGAGTCGAGCCCGTGCAACCGGAACATCTCCAGGAACCGCGTCGACACTCCCTCGGTGTCCCACACGCACCCGACCTCGCTGCCGAGGTTGAACTCGACGAACTTCGGGATCCCCCCACTGATCAGTACGTCGGGCCGCCCGGACTGCAGCAGGTGCTCACCGAGCACCTCGTCGTCGTCCAGGTACTCGATCAGACCGTCCGGTGTCCCGAGCAACTTCCGCAGCTCACCGGCGGTGGTTGCCCGGCGCAACGCGGTCTCCAGGACCAGGCCGATCAGGCGGTCCATCACGAGGCCGAGCTCGTCGTACCGGCCGCGGTCGATCAGGACCGGGCGCAGCGGCCGCCAGGACCGGTTGAAGGTGAGCACCCGGTCGAAGACCCGCTTCCAGTCCTCGTGGCCGGCGGCAATCACCTTCTCGCGCGTTGCCGCGGGCACCTTCTCCCACGCGTCGAAGGGCTCGGCCCGCCAGTCGTAGCTCAGGTCCATCGCTTCAGCTCCGTTTCGTCCACGAGCAGCAGACCGCCGGTCAGCGCGCCCTGGGTGAGGTTCACGACGCCACCGGCTCCGGGTGGCGAGAAGCGGGTGAAGACACCCGCGGGGATCCGGTCGAACAGGTAGGTCGACACGCAGTACGAGACGTCGGCCTCGACGACGTCACCGCTCGCCGGCTGCAGGAACTGCATGGTCAGCGGGTCCGCCTCGATCAGTTCCTGGAGGATGTGCGGCCCGGCTGCCGCGTCGAGCGCGGCGCCCCAGTCCTCGTCCGAGGTCAGCGGGCCGATGAACACACCGTGCCCGCCGTAGTCGTCGGTCGGCTTGAGCACGAGCCGTTCCCGGTCGTCGATCGCGCGCTGCCGCAACTCCGGCCCGTACACCCACGTCCGCGGGATGTGCGCCCGGATCACCTCGGCGTCCTCGTCCGGCAGGCTGTCCAGGTCCTCCCACAGCCAGGCGAAGATCGTCTTGTTGCTCAGCAGCCAGACCGCGCTCGGCAGGTACATCCGGAACGTCCCGGCCTCATGAGCAGCCCGTACGGCGGCCAGCCCCGGGCTGTCGTTCACGTACGTCGGGACGTACATCCGCCAGACCGCGTCCAGCGTCAGGTCACCGGCCACCAGCCGTCCCTGGGCGTCCTGCTCGAGCCACTCGATCGGGTAGACGACCAGGTCGACCCCGAGCTCACGACCCCGGTCGGCGAAGGGCCGCAGCCGGTTGATCATGTAGTTCGGCCGGTCCGCACCCGGGTACCCGCCGCCCGCGGTGAACAGCATCGCCGTCACCTTGCCCGGCCCGACGTCGGCCCGGATCGCGTCGAACCGCGCGTCCACCGCCGACGGCGGCGCCGCCGCCTTGAGGTCGCGGAACATCGGCTCGCCGACGTACACGTCCATCCACCGCTTGATCACGCCGTCCGCGTCCAGCACCCCGCCGAGCGCGCTCTCGACGTTGCACTCGACCATCCGCGGCACTCCGCGTTCGAGCAGCAGGTCGGAGCGGATCGCGTTGATCAGCCGCCCGGTCAGCGGCTCGCTGTCGTCGAGCAATTGGATCCGGTCCTCCGGTACGCCGAGCAGCTTCCGCAGCTCTCCCGCCGTACGGGCACGTCGCCGGCAGCACTCCAGGACGAGCCGGGAGACCTGCTGGGTCACACGGTTCATCTCGTCGTACGCCGCGTGGGTGGAGACCGGGGATCTCAGCGGGATCCAGTTCTGGTTCTGCAGCGCGACGTCGTGGTACACCTGCTCCCAGTATTTGTGGCCGTAGGCAAGCAACTTCGCTCGCACCGGCTCCGGCAGCACCGGCCACAACTCGGCGGCCGACGGTCGTTGAGTCACTACTCCCCCTTCAGTACGGCGTGAATCGCGGCCACCAGGTGGTCCCGCCCCGGCTGCACCGCGCGGTCGAGCGCCAGCGCGAACGGCAGCACCGCGCCGTCGGGCCGCGTCACCCGGCGCGGCGGCGCGACCAGGCCGAACCGCTCCGCCGCGACCGCGAGCACCTCCGCGGCGAACCCACTGGTTCGGTTCGAGTCGTCGATCACCACCAGCCGCCGGGTCTTCGCCACCGATGCGGCCAGCCCGTCGACGTCCAGTGGGTAGACCGTCCGTGGGTCGAAGACCTCGACCTGTCCCGGCAGCTCGTCGGCGACGGCCAGCGCCTCCTGCACCAGGTGGCCCAGAGCAACGACCGTCACGTCGGACCCCTCGCGCACGACCTGGCCGACGCCCAGCGGCACCGGCTGCAGGTCGGCGTACTGGACGTCGTCCCGGATCCCCAACACACCCGCCGGCGCGAAGAGTACGACCGGATCGTTGTCGCGGATTGCCGACAGCAACAACCCGTACGCGTCGGCCGGGCACGACGGCACCACCGTCTTCACCCCCACGTGCGCGAACAGGCTGTACGGATGGTCGGAGTGCTGCCCCGCCCATCCGGTCCGCGATCCAGAGCCCGGTACGACGTACGTGACCGGCACCTGGCACTGCCCACCGGTCATCAACGAGAACTTGTGTGCCTGGTTCGCGATCTGCTCGAACACCAGGAACAGCAGCGACGGGATCTGGAACTCGATCACCGGCCGCAGCCCGGCCAGAGCGGCGCCCGTCGCGAAGTTCGTGAACGCCTGCTCGGACAGCGGGGTGTCCAGCACCCGCTCCGGCCCGAACCGGTCGAACAGCCCGGCGGTCAGGTTGGAGGCCGCCACCCGGACGTCCTCGCCGAGCACGAACACCGAGTCGTCGGCGGCCAGTTCGTCGCCGAGCGCCCGGTTCAAAGCCTTCAGGTACGAGAGTTTGGGCATCAGCGCATCACCTCCGGTGAGGCGTACAAGAACTCGAGAGCGGCAGCCGGGTCGGGATGGGCGGAACCCATCGCGATCCCGGCCGCCGCATCGAGCAGGGCCTCGATCTCGGCATCCACGGCTGCCCGTTCCTCGGCAGCCAGCCGTGCGCCCTGGATCTCCACTGGGTCCCGCGACCGCCCAGTCGAGAGCTCTTCGGTACTGCGGTAGTTCAGCCTGGCCCGGTGCTCGAACGTGTGGTGCGCGTCGAACCGGTACGTCGTGCACTCCAGGAACGTCGGCCCCTTGCCCGACCGGGCCCGGCCGACGGCGGCAGTGGTTGCCGCCAGCACCTTCTCCGGGTCCTGGCCGTCGATCGTGAACGCCGGGATCCCGAACGCCCGGGCCCGGCCGGTGATGCTGCCGGAAACGGCCGACTCCACCGGCATCGTGGTGGCGTAGCCGTTGTTCTCACACACGAACACCACCGGGACGCGCCACAGCGCGGCCAGGTTGAACGCCTCCAGCAACATTCCCTCGTTCATCGCGCCGTCGCCGAAGAAGCTGACGGCAACGATGTCCTTGCCCTGACGCCGGAACGCCCAGGCGGCGCCGGTCGCGATCGACCCGGCGGCGCCGACGATCGCGTTCGCGCCGAGGATGCCCAGGCCGAAGTCGGCCGCGTGCATCGAGCCGCCGCGGCCCTTGTTCAGCCCGCTCTCCCGACCCATCAGCTCGGCGAGCATCCGGGTCGGGTCCGCCCCCTTCGCGAGCACGTGGCCGTGCCCGCGATGGGTGCTGGTGATCACGTCGTCGGGGCGCAGCGCCGCGCACACGCCGGCCGCGATCGCCTCCTGCCCGACGTACGGGTGAATGCCACCGACGATCTCCCCGGACCGGACGAAGGAGATCGCCCGTTCCTCGAAGCGCCGGATCAGTCGCACGGTCCGGTAAAGATCGACGGTCGTCATCTCAGGCCTTGATCGCAGCCAGGATGGCGTCCCAGAGGCGGGCGCGCGCGGCCAGGGCGGTGTTGATGGTGTCCGCGCACTGGTCCCACTTGGTGTCGTCGTCACCGCACAGGTCCGCGACCATCTGCATCGCCATCGGGGTGTGGAACTCGCCGTCCACCTCGATGTGCCGTTCCAGGTAGTCGACGAACGTGTTCAGCTTCTTCGACCGCTCGTTGACCGCGACCACCTGGGTGAACATGTCCGGGATCAGGTCCTCGCGGCCGAACGCGAACGCCGCCGCCTGGCAGTGCACCGGCGCCTGCTCGATGATCTGCCAGGTCGTCCCGGCGAAGTCGATCGACGCGGCCGGTACGCCGGCCGCCCGCAGCGACTCGACCACCGTGCCGCCGTCGCGGAGCAGGTCGATCAGCTTCTCGATCGCGGCGGTGTCGGCGCCGGCTTCCTTCATCCCGTTGACGTACAGCTCGAAGTGGCTGATGAACCCGTTGCCGAGCTCGTCGGACTCCTCGACCATCACGATGTCGTTGATCAGCCGGCGGCTGCCGGTGTGCGCGGTCGGGATCCACGGCACCGTGACGCAGGTCAGCTCGCGCTGCAGCGACTTGAGCAGCGACATGAAGTCCCACACCGCGAAGACGTGGTGCTCCATGAAGGTGACCAGCGACTCGTGGGTGTCGAGGTTCGCGTACAGCGGGTGCTGCACCACCGTCTCGCGGGCCTCGCTGACGGCCTTCTCCAGCCGCTCGATGCCCGGGTGGGTCTGACCCCAGTCGTAACGTGACATGACAGTGCTCCTTGTTAGCGGTCGGCCCAGAGGGTGGGGCAGAAGTCGGGATCGGCGTAGTCCGGCCGCCCGTCCGGCGTACGACGGACGACGGCGTCGTGGTTGTACGCCGCCAGGCTTCCGTCGCTGAGCGGGAACTCCCGGTAGGAGTTGCCGCCGTCCTGCAGGTGCAGGGAGATCGCGCGGCGCGGGCGGTCGCTGACGTTCGCGCCCGAGCCGTGGTAGGTCCGGCAGTGGTGGAAGTTCATGTGCCCGCGCGGGATGGTGACCGGGACCTTCACCACCTCGACACCGTTGTGCTCGGCGTTCTCGGTCAGCATCTGGTCCAGCTGCGAGCGGTCCCGCTCGGCGAAGTGCCGGACCACGGTGTCGTCGGAGCCGATCTCCTGCCAGCGGTGGCTGCCGTCGACCATCGTGATCGTGCCCATCTCCGGCGGGCAGTCGTGGAACGGGATGAACGCGGTCAGCATCCGCTCCGAGGACGACGACGACCAGTAGTGCTTGTCGAAGTGCCAGGGCACGATGTTCGACGGCTCGCCGGAGATCGGCGGCTTGTAGATCAGCGTCGACTGGAAGATCCGGATCTCGTCGACCCGCGCCAGCCGGGCGGCGACCGCGCCGATCAGCGGCTTGCGCAGGATCTTCGCCAGCCCGTCGTGCTCGTAGTGCACGTAGTCGTTGTGCCGCTGGACGTCACCCTTCGACGGGTCCCAGTACGCCAGCTTCGGCGGCGCCGCGGGCAGCGTCCGGTCGCGCTCGCCGGCGTAGTACCGCTCACTGGCGTTGACCAGCTCGTCGGTCTCGTCGTCGGTCAGCAGCTTCTTCGACAGGTACCACCCGTGCTCGGCGTAGAAGGCCACGTCCTCGTCGGACGGCAGCAGCTCGACCTCCTCCTCGGAGAGCCTGAACTCCAGCGCGGTCATACGTCGACCCCCTGCAGCTCGCGCTCCTTCGCCTCGTACAGCGCCTTGATGTTGCCGCTGCCGAACGTCATCGCGCCGCGCCGCTCGATGATCTCCAGGAACAGCGTCCGCCGGACGTGCATCGACTCGGTGAAGATCTGCAGCAGCTGGCCCCAGTGGTCGCGGTCGACCAGGATGCCGAGCTTCTCCAGGTCCTCGATCGGCGTCTCGACCTCACCGACCCGCTCGGGCAGTGCCTGGTAGTACGTCGACGGCGAGGCGAGGAAGTTCACCCCGCGGTCGGCCAGCGTGCCGACCGCCTCGACGATGTCGCTGGTGCGCAGCGCGATGTGCTGGACGCCGGCGCCCGCGTGCCAGGTGAGGAAGTCGTTGATCTGGCCCGGCCGGCGGTTCGGGTCCGGCTCGATCAGCGTGAACGTGACGTGCTTCGACGGGCTCTGCACGACCGTCGACTCCATGCCCTGGCCGGCGACCTCGATGTACTCGTCGAAGATCGGCAGGAACCCGAAGACGTTCTCGTAGAAGTCGACGGTCGGCTTCAGCTGCCCGGACGGCACGCAGATGGCCAGGTGGTCGATCTCGCTGAACAGCTTCTCGTCCGGCCCGCTCGACGGCTCGCTGATCTGGAACGCGCCGGGCAGGAACTCCCGCCGCGGCCCGTGCCGCTCGACCAGCCGGTGGATCACGTCGCCGAAGCCCGCGACCTCCGCGACCACGACGGTGGTCTCCTGCTCGTCGGTGTACGTCGTGGGCTCGGCGACCGACTCGGCGCCGCGGCCCAGCAGCTCGGTGTAGGCGACGGACGCGTTGTCGACCTCCAGGCCGACCACCGCGACCCCGTCCCCGTGCCGCTGCACGTACTCCGCCGCCGGGTGCTCCGACGACAGCCCCGAGGTGAGCACGATCTGCACCGCGCTCTCCCGCAGCAGCAGCGACCGCTGATCGGCCAGCCCGGTCTCCGGCCCTCCGTGGCCGTGCACCTGCAGACCGAAGGCGTGCGTCAGGTAGAACGCCGCCTGCTTCGCGTCACCGACGTACAGCTCCACATGGTCGATCCCGTAGATCTCCATCCCATCCCCTCACTGGTTGTTGTCTGTGCGCGGCGTGCTCGACGGTCCGAGCAGCAGGCTCACGTTCTGGCCGCCGAACCCGAACGAGTTCGACAGCGCGTACTGGGGCCGCGCCTCGCGCGGTTCCTTCCGGACGTGGTCCAGCGGGCATGCCGGGTCCGGGTCGTCGAGGTTGTACGTCGGGGGCAGCAGCCCGCGCTGTACGGCGAGCGCGCTCGCGGCGGCCTCGACGACGCCGGAGGTGCCGAGCATGTGACCGGTGAGCGCCTTGGTGGAACTGACCGCGGGCTGGGTGCCTTGGAAGGCGAGCCCGATCGCCGTCGACTCGGCGACGTCGCCGAGCTTGGTGCTCGTGCCGTGGGCGTTCACGTAGCCGACCTGGTCGGGCGTGACCTGGGCGTTGGCAAACGCCCTGCGCATACAGGCGGCCGCGCCGGTCCCGTCCGGGCGTGGTGCGGTCGGGTGGTGCGCGTCGGCGTTGACGCCGTACCCGGCGAGATCCGCGTACCCCTTCGCGTTGCGGGCTAGTGCGTGCTCGGCGCTCTCCAGGACGAGGAGCCCGGCGCCCTCCGACAACACGAACCCGTTCCGGCGCAGGTCGAACGGCCGGCTCGCCTGGGTCGGGTCGTCCCATCCGCGCGCCAACGCCCGCGCGTTGCCGAAGGTCTCGGCGAACGTCGGGAACAGCGGCGCCTCACTCGCACCGGCCAGTACGACGTCCGCTTCGCCCGAACGGATCAACCGCACCGCGTCGGCGATCGCCTGCGCGCCGGACGCGCACGCCGTACCGACCGAGCTGGTGTACCCGCGGAACCCGAACCGGATGGCGACCCGCGCGGCGGGCATGTTGGGCAGGATTCCGGTCAGCAGGTAAGGACTGACAGCAGCCCGCCCCCGCTCGGCCCGCGCCAGGACCTGGTTCTCGAGGGTGGCCATGCCACCCACGCCCCCGATGATCACGCCGATCCGCTCGGGATCCACGTTCTCTCCGACCACCAGTCCTGCGTCGTTCAGCGCGTCCTCCGCAGCGAGCTGCGCGAGGATCACCGTCCGGTCCATCACCTTGCCGTCGGGGCCTTTGGTGATCTCCCCGGCGTCGACCTCGCCGAGGAACCCGCCCAGCTCGATGGAGTTCTCCACCGGATGCCCTTCAGGCGGCCTGCTGATTCCCGACCGCCCGTGCAGCAGGGCGTCGAAGACCTCCTCAACCCCACGCCCAACAGGCGTGAGTAACCCCATCCCTGTGATCGTCACACTCGAATTCCAAGTACCAGCCCCCGTCACGGTGTCGCCTCCGCGAGCCGGTCCTGCCGAAGCGCAACCTTCCGGACCTTCCCCGTCACCGTCACCGGCACGTCCTCAGCCCCCACCACACTGACCCGCCGGATCGTCGCCGCAACCTCTTCACCGACGGCCGCCCTGACCTGCGTCTCCAGCTCCGCTTCAACGCCAGGCTTCAGCTCCAGCAGGACGTCCGTGACGTATCCATCGCCCTCGGGGACGACGATCACCGTGCAGTCGAGCACCTCCGGCAGCGCGGCGAGGATCCGCTCCTCCGACAGCGACGTGTACAGCTGCGGCCCGTCGAACCCGGCCACCGCGTCAGGAACCCGGTCAAGGTGGAAGAAATGCCCACCCGCATCCCGGTACGCCAGGTCCCCGGTCAGGAACCACCCGTTCAACCGGAACCGGTACGTGTTCACCGAGTCGTTCCAGTACCCCGGCGACACCGACGGCGACCGGAACCCGAGCATCCCCGGCGTACCGTCCGGCAATTCGTTGCCCTCAGCATCCAGTACGGCGGCCTGCGCGAACTCGTAGGGCTTCCCGATGCACCGCCCGTAGTGCGTGCTGTCCGGAGTGTGCGTGACGTGGAACCCGTTGTGCCCCATCTCGCTTGACCCGAGCCCGTCGACGAAGTGCGACCCCGGCACCATCACGCGCCCTTCCCGCGTGACGGTCTCCCGCGACCCGGCCGCGACCAGCTTGCGAATGTGCGGTTCGTGCGCGCAGTCCCCCGTGTTGAACCACATCCGCACGGAATCCACGGCGTACCGACTGAGATCCTCCCGAGCGAGCCCGGCCCAGGTGACGGCGAACCCATAGACCCCACGCGGCTTCCACCGCTCGATCGCCGCGAGCACCACCGACGAGTCCTGACTCGACAGCAACAACATCTCGGCCCGATTCCCGAGCACCTGGTTCACCATCAGAATCGTCGCCGTATGCGGAATCGGCAGCGCGTTCAGAATCCGATCAGTCCCCTGTGCCTGCGGCATCGTCAACAAGTGCTTGAGCGCGGCGTACAAGGTCGTGTGCGTGTGCAACACAGCCTTGGGCACCCCGGTCGTCCCACTCGTGTGCGTGATGACGACCGGGTCGTCCCGGTGATGCTTGTAGTGCTCAGGAGCCTTCGCCGGATCGCCGGTCCCGAGGTCCTTCGGCGTCCCGAGGATCGGTGCCCCATGCAACGAGCCCGGCTGGTCCGACTGGCCCTCGAGCAGCTCGCGGTGGTTGCTGTCGGCCAAGATCCCGTTCACGCGGAGGCGGCGGATGTACTCCGACGCGATGGCCGGTGCCATCTTGCCGTTCAGCAGCGCGGGGATCGCGCCGACTCGGGTCAGCGCCAGGAAGCTCAGCACGATGTCGGCCGCTTCGGTCGCCCAGATCGCGACGACGTCGCGCCGGCCTATTCCGTGGGCTTGCAACCACGCCGTACGGGCCTGCACACGCTCGTCGAGCTCGCCGAGCGTGAGCGGGTGCTCGGCCGGGAAGTGGTCGACGGCGGTGTCGAACGTCAGACCGGGACCGTCGAGGTCGGCGCCGAGTGCGATCACCGTGGCCAGGACGTTGCCGGTACCGACGGACGGGTCCGCGGCCAGCTGGGCCCGGAGGCTTCTCTTCACTGTTCTCCCCCACTCACCAACAGGGCGACTGCGGTGTCGCCGGTGCTTGCTTGTTCGACCAGTACGACGAGCACCTGGTCGGCTTCCCCCTCGACCAGCAGCAGCGCGGCCTCGTCGAGTCCCGCGCGGTGCGGGTCGATCGACGGACTGATGCAGACCACCGGACCACGCAGACCGAACCGCGCGGCGACGTACCCGGCCACCGAGTTCGGGACGGACTGGAAGAAGTAGAGCGGCCCAATTCGCTTGCCGTTAGCAACCGCTTCACGGACGTGCAGGGTGCTGTCGACATCACCGGTGCGGCTGACCAGGACGATCCCGGTGCGCTCCAGCGGAGTCGTTTGCTCGAAGCAACGCTCCGCGACGACGGCAACCATCGGGCTGAACGTCGAGCCGACGAACCCCGGCAGCGCGGGTGGGCCTGCCACCGCGTCGTCGCCCGGCTGCGGCCAGTGACTGACGGTGACCACGACGGGGTCCGGGATTCCGAGCGTGGGGATCATGCAGCACGCACCAGCAGAGCCGTGTTGGCGCCACCGAACGCGGCGTTCAGCGTCAGCCCGTACGTCGAACCAGCCGGACGCGGCGCATCGGCGATGACGTCGAGCCGGCAGTCCGGGTCCGCGGTGGTGAACCCGGCGTTGACCGGGAGCTTGCCTTCGCGCAGGGCCTGGATGGTGAGGATCAGCTCGAGCAGCCCGGATGCTTCGAGCGCGTGGCCGTGCACGGCTTTCGTCGAGCTGACCGGTACGTCGGTCGCGAAGACCCGGTTGATCGCGGCGGCCTCGGACGCGTCGCTGTAGGTGGTGCCGGTCGCGTTGGCGTTGATGTAGCCGACGACGTCCGGTGGGAGATCGGCCTTCGTCAGGGCGGACTCGATCGCACGCGCTAAGCCGCGTCCGTCCGGGTCGGGGCGGCACGGGTGGTAGGCATCGCCCGCGCGACCCCAGCCGGCGATCTCGGCGATCCCTTCCCCGGCCTCCAGCACCACGGCTGCCACGCCGTCGCCCAGTAGCAACCCACGCCGATCGAGACTGAACGGCCTGACCACCCCGTCATCAGCCAGCGCCCGACCGGCGTCGAACAACGCGAACTGGTCAGCCTCGACCAGGTAGCCCGCGGCAACCACCACCCGGTCAACCACACCTCGGCTGATCAGCGTCGCCGCGTCGGCGACCGCCGTACTGGCCGAGACACATGCACTCGTGTAGATCCGCCCCGCCCGAGACGCCAACGCCCGTACGTCGGCCCGGTTGTGCACCGCCAACATCAACGGCGCACTCGCCCGCTGCCCAGGAGTCAACCCAGCCTCGGCGCAGGCGGTCGTCGCTGCCTCCAGCAGTTCTTCTTCCAACGCCCCCGCATCCGCCGCAGTAGCCGCCACCCGCACCCGCCGCAGCCCGGTCTCGAACCGCAACACCTCGTTGAACGCGGAAGCCCCCGTCAACGCCCCAGCCAGCTGAGCCTCAGCCCCACGCCCCAGCGCACTCATGACAGAGACGCCGGTGACCGCAACAGAACGAAGCTCAGACATGGGTGGTCAGCACCTCCGCCAGTACGGCGACGGCGTCGTCGATGGTGTGGATGCGCTCGAGCTGGTCGTCGGTCAGCTCGATGGTGTAGCGCTGTTCGACCTGGTGGACGAGCCAGGCGAGTTCCATCGAGTCGATGCGCTCGTTGCCGGGCGGGCGTTCACCGAGGCCGACGAGCCAGTCGACGATCTCCGCTCGCCCGGGCGGGGGCGGAGCGGCGGGAGACCCGGGCTGTGACGGAGCCTGGGCCTGCGACGGAGGCGGGACGATCTGGCTCATCAGACCTGCTGCGCAACCCGGCCGGCCACCTCGGAGGTGAACTCGCCGACGGTCATCAACGCCAGCTGCTCGGACTCGTCGTCGGAGAACCGGACGCCGAACTTGTCCTCCACCCGCACCGACAGATCCGCCAGCGCCAGCGACTCCAGGTCGACCCCCGCGGGCCCGAGCGTCGTCGAGTCCTCGATCCCCTCGACGTCGTAGTTCATGTCCACCAGCTGCGCGAGCACGAACTCGCGAACCTCGTCCCTCATCGCGTTACCTTCTCCCTGTGAATGAACCCGCGGGCCCCGGACCGGAACCCGTGCACGTCTGGGTGAGCACCAGCACCGACACCCCCCGCGAAACCGCCCACCACCTGCTCCGCGACCTCGCCACTTCCCTCGGCCACGAGGGCCCGCTGACCCACACCCCCACCGGCCGGCCACTCATCGAGGGCCTCCACATCTCCCTCACCCACACCACCGGCGTAGCCGCCGTAGCCGCCACCCACGCGGGCCCGGTAGGCATCGACGCCGAGCTCCGCCGAGATTTCCCGGTCGAGTCCCTCTCCCGCCGCTGGTTCGCCCCCACCGAGATCACCACCGACCCCGAGGCGTTCCTCTACCTCTGGACCGCCAAAGAAGCAGTAGGCAAAGCCCTCGGAAAAGGCCTCCGAGGCAGCGGCCTCAGCCGCCCCATGCCCCCCGCCCTGGCGGGCGGGGTTGAGGGAAAGAAGCCGACCGCCCCCGAGCCGACCGCCTCCGGCGACGCCACCCCCGACCAGCTCGTCCCCGAAGGCGACGGCGGATCGGGCGCGCGCGGACTCCCCCTCCACGCCCATGTAGTTCCGTCCGAGCGCGAGCTTGCGGTGGTCCATCTGCCGGTGGAGCTCGTACTGGCTTTGGCTTTTCCCGTGTCCGTACAGGAAGTAGTTCTCCATCACGGCACCGCCTTGCGGAGCACGGTCAGGTCTCGGACGAGCTTTCCTGTGGTCGTGCGGGGCAGCTGAGTCAGCAAACGGATGGTGCGCGGGCGCTTGTACGGCGCCAGTTGCTGCGCGAGTTCCGCTTCCAGGGAAGGGATTTCTCGGGGCTGGTTCAGCTGCACGTACGCCGTGATCGCGTTGTCGTACACCACGACCGCCGCCTCGACACCCCGCAGCGTGCCCAGCGTGTACTCGACCTCCGTCAGGTCGACCTTCAGGCCGCCGACGGAGACCTGCGAGTCGAGGCGGCCTCGGATGGAGACCAGACCGGAAGCGGGATCGACAACGCCGGCGTCCTTCGTGTGGAGCCAGCCGTCGGACCAGCGGGCGGGGTCTGACAGGCCGAGGTACGGCGACTCCGGGCGGCGGATCTGCAGTTCACCGTCGACCGCGCGGACCTCGAGGCCTGGTGCGGGGAGGATCTGGGGGCGGTGGGCACCGAACAGATCGGTGCCGATGACACCGACCTCGGTCATCCCGTACATGTTGCCGAGCGGTACGCCGTACTTCTCCTCGAAGGCCGACGACACCGACGCCGGCACCAGCTCCCCACCCGTCGTCATCCGCTTGAGCTGCGGCAACGACGGCGGATTCTCGACCGACGCCAGCAGGCCGATGTGGAACGGCACCCCGAGCACCGTCGCCGGCTTCCGGCCGGAGGCAACGGCGTGCAGGATCGCGTCCCCGGTCAGCCGCGCCGGCGGCACCAGCTCAACACCCGCATGCAACCCGTACAACAGTCCACCCACGAGACCGAGCACGTGCACCATCGACGGCAGCAGGATGATCCGCTCGCCGGGCTCCGGCACCCCGTCGATCTGCGTGTAGCGCAAGACCTCCTCGACCAGGTCCTCCGCGGTCCGCCCGATCACCTTCGACGGCCCGGTCGATCCGGAGCTCAGCTGTACGACGGCGTGCGAGGTCCCCGCCGGATGCCCGGAGTACGACGCGACGTCCGTGTCGATGTCCACGAACGTGCGCAGCCCGGAGGCGACCGGTCGTTGCGGCGACACCACGACCTGCGGCACCAGCCGCTCGATCGCGCGCCGGACCTCGTAGTCGGTCAGCCGGTGGTCGAGCAGGATCGCCTGGCCACCGCTGCGCCAGACCGCCAGCAAATGCGTCACAAATGCCATTGACGGCGGTAAACGCAATGCGGCGGCCCCACCGGCCCGTAAACCGGACTGGGCCAATTCCATCTGCCGGTCCCGGACCAACCGCCGCAGCATTCCGCGGTCGATCGGAACCGGCAACGAAAAGCAGACGTCGCCTGCCGGTCCAGCCAGCAGTACGTCGTCGACCCACTGGGCACCCACGGTGGTTCCGGGCACCACGACAGCACCGTCCATGGTCATGAGGGCTCCGAGTTCGCCTTGAACACAAAGGATTCGAAGCACCAGCACCCCCACCAAGGCCTGGCGATGACGTGACGATACGACACGGAACGGAGCGTGCGCTACGGACCGAAAGTGATGGAACTACTACCTAAAGCAACAGGCAGTACGGACCTTTGAAAAGGCCTCGGAAACCAAGCGCTGGATCGTCAAACAAACCGCAGCCTCAGTTCTCACTGGTTAGGTTTTGCAACCCCTTCAGTGTTCTGCAAGGGTCTCGCCACGGAGAAATTTCTGCCACTCCTCGTGCCGTTCGACCGGCTGGAACCCGAGCTGGGCGTTGACCGCGTTCATCGCGGTGTTCTCCTCGCCGTTCCAGGTGTGCACGACCAACGGCTCGGGGTGCGTCTTCTGCAGCTCGCGATGGTTGTGGGCCTTGAGCCCCAACCCGAGCCGGTGCCCGCGGTGCGCCGGCGCGACCAGCGTTCCCCACTGGAACACCTTGCCGGGATCGTGCTCGCCTTTCACCAGTTCCGTGTGCCCGGCCAGCGTCCCGTCCGGCGCGACCGCGACCGTCGTCCACGAGCTGCGCCGCTGCGCGACGTTCTGCGCCTCGGCCTGCCGGATCCGCGCCTCGTCCCACTTCTCGGCCTCGACCTGCAGCTCGCCCCGCGGCGCCTCCAGGACGAACGTCGTCTGCAGCGCCGCGAACGCGTCGACCACGTCGTCAGGGCAACGATCCCGCCAGCTGCGGAACTCGTAACCCTGATGCCGCTCGGCGGCCTTCGCGGAGAGCTCGTCCAGGAGAGAGGAAGAGAGTGGTAGTTCGAGCACGCGGTGCACTTCGAAGTTCGCGGCAGAGAAGCCCAGAGCGGTCGCGAACCCCTGCCCAGGCGTGCCGGAAGATTGGGAGGAAGACAAGGGAGAAGAGGGCGAGAGCGAGGCCGAAGACAACGGCACCTCCACCTGCGTCACCACCACCGACCGATCCAGCTCAGCAGCCCGCTGCTCGAGCACCCGCCCCAGCGCCCGCCCGTACCCCCGCCGCCGAGCATCAGCCCGTACGGCGATAGCCACGCCCAGGCGGAACGTGTTGTCGGCCAGCGGAACATCCAGCACCATCGTCCCCGTGATCGCCCCGGAGTCGTCCCGCAGCGCCCACAGCTCCCGGTCCCGGTAGGCGTCAGGACGGGTCAGACTGACGCGCAGCTCCTCGCGGGTCCACCCCACCGCGTAGGGCCGGCCGTCGTCGTCAGCCACGCTCAAGACGTCGTACCAGGCGTCGAAGGCCGACGGGTCGTGCGGGTCCACTCGCTCCGGTGTGCTCACCGACTCACTGTAGGGACGAGCACGACCGCCCAGCGAACAGTTTTACGCGGGCGCGCCGAGCTTGCCGAGAGCCACGGCCACGCGGCCGTCAGCCTCGGCCAGAGCCTCGCGAGCAGCGGAGACCGGGCTCCCCGTCAACAGGTGCACGAGCGCCGGCTTGAGCTCCCCGTCGGCCTCGACCAGCGCGGCCGCGCACGCGTCGGCGTCGGCGCCGGTGGCCTCGGCCAGGATCCGCAGCATCCGGCCGCGCAGCTTGTTGTTGGTGGCAACCATGTCGACCATCAGGTTCGACCAGGTCCGGCCGAGCTTGATCATCAGCGTCGTCGAGAACGCGTTCAGCACCATCTTCTGCGCGGTCCCGGCCTTCAGCCGCGTCGAGCCGGCGATGACCTCGGGCCCGGTGTCGGCAGCGATCAGTACGTCGGCCAGCGGCGCGAGCGGCGCCTGCGGGTTCGAGGTGATCAGGGCCGTCGTCGCGCCCACCGACCGGGCGTAGCGCAGCGCGCCCGCCACGTACGGCGTACTGCCGGACGCCGCGAGGCCGATCACCACATCGAGCCCGGTGACCTCGGAGGCGTCGGCCGCGCCACCCTCCTCGGAGTCCTCGACGTTCTCGACCGCGCGCAGCAGCGCGGGCATCCCTCCGGCGTGATGGGCGACCACGAGGTCGTCGGGCGCGTGGAACGTCGGCAGCAGCTCAGCGGCATCCAGCACGGCCAGGCGGCCCGACGTACCGGCCCCGAAGTAGTGCACGCGTCCACCGGCCCTGACGGCCTCCACGGCCGCGTCCACGACCTTGGCGATCTGCGGCACGACGGCACCCACCGCGTCGGCCACCCGGGCGTCCTCGGCGTTCATCATCCGCAGGATCTCGGCGGTACCCACCGCATCGATCGCGAGCGTCCGGGGGTTGCGCGCTTCCGTGGGTGTCATCACGCCCTCGATGTTAGTTTTCTACTGAAGATATTTCAATTCTGTTGATCGTTGACGGAACTCTTCACCCGGTGCCCACGGACCGCGGTCGCGGTCTCCTCGAGCGCCTTCCGGGCGTCCGGCAGCACCGACTGGGCGACGCCGATGAACAGGCAGTCGATCACCATCAGCTGCGCGATCCGGCTCGACATGGCGCCGGACCGGTACGTCGTCTCGCGGGCGGCCGTGGTCAGGACCAGGTCGGCCGTCTGCGCCAGCGGCGAGCGCGGGAAGTTGGTCACCGCGACCGTGGTGGCGCCGTGCCGCTTGGCCTCCTCCAGCGCCTCGATCACCTCGACCGTGGTGCCCGTGTGCGAGATACCGATCGCGACGTCCTCGTCGCCCAGCAGGGCCGCACTGGTCAGCATCACGTGCACGTCCGACCAGGCGAACGCAACGCGACGGATCCGGTGCAGCTTCTGCTGCAGGTCGAGCGCGACGAACGCGCTCGCGGCCGCGCCGTACAGGTCGACCCGCGGTGCCTTGGCGACCGCGGCGACGACCTTGCTCAGCGCGACCACGTCGAGCTGCTGGGCGGTCTCGCGGACCGCCCGCTCGTCGGCGAACGCGACCTTGCCGACCACGTCGTCGAGCGAGTCACCCGGCTCGATGTCACCGCCGACCTCGGGCCGGACCATCTCCTGCGCCGACTGGGCCGCCAGCTGCAGGCGGAGCTGCGGGTAGCCGGGTACGCCGATCTGCTTGCAGAACCGGATGACCGTGGTCTCCGAGGTGGAGGCCACCTCGGCCAGTTCGGAGATCGTCATCGCCGCGACGCCGCCCGGGTCCGCGAGGACCGCGTTCGCCACCCGCTGCTCGGCCGGGGCCAGCGCGGGCATCACCGCGCGGACCCGGACCAGCAGCGGCCCCGTGGGTTCTGGAGAGGTCGAGGTATTCATGACGCCACGGTACGGCGAATGAGCACCGGTTGGGGTCACCGACGCGAAAGTCTCCAACCTGTCGCGGTGAATGCCTCCGGGCTCCGCTCGCCGTCGAACAGCACCTTGCGGCCATCGGTGAGCTTCACGCCGTCCACGTAGACGCCACGGCCCTGGTACAGCGGGTCGGACGTGTAGCGCCAGCGCAGGGTCTGATCGCCGCCGGCGACGTCGGCCGACACCTGGTGCCAGTGCCGGTCACCGGAGCCGCTGGTCGAGCCGTCGGTGTCGATCACCGTACCCCGGTCGCGGATGGTGAACGGGACCTTGGTCCACGTCGTCCCGTCGGTCGAGCTCTCCAGGTACAGCAGGTCGGTGTCCTCGGTGTCGACGAACAGGTCGAAGGCCAGCTTCGCCCCCGCAGCCGGTACGGCGACCGGCAGCGCGAGCGTGGTCGTCGCGGCGTCCGTCGTACCGGAGAACCAGGCGTCCTTGCCGTGCCGCGGTCCGACGCCGAGCGACAGCGCCAGGCCCTGGACGACCGCCCGCCGGGCCGGGTTGTTGCTGCCCCAGTTCCGGCTCGGGTGCACCCGGTTGCTGAGCAGGATCGCGAACGACCGGGAGTCGAAGTCGATCACGACCGAGGTCCCGGTGTACCCGGTGTGGCCGGCCGCGCGGGGACCGGACAGGCCGCCCATGTACCAGCGCTGGTTGAGCTCGAAGCCGAGGCCGTGGTCGTTGCCCGGGAAGCCCTGGTTGAAGTTGGTGATCATCGCGGTGACGGAGCTTTCCTTCAGGATCCGGGCGTGCCGGTAGCTGCCGCCGTTCAGGAAGGTCTGCGCCAGTACGGCGAGGTCGTCCGCGGTGCTGAAGACCCCGGCGTGACCGGCGACGCCGCCGAGCGACCAGGCGTTCTCGTCGTGCACCGAGCCCCAGACCATGCCGCGGTCCGGCGCCACCTGGAACTCCGTCGCGGCGATCCGCTGCTTCTTCTTCGGGTCCGGGTTGTAGCCGGTGTCCTTCATCTGCAGCGGCTTGGTGATGCCGTCGGCGACCAGCTTGTCGAGCGTCTTGCCGGTCACCCGGTGCGCCAGCTCGCCCAGCGAGATCAGGTTCAGGTCGCTGTACAGGTAGGTGCTGCCCGGAGGGTTGACCAGCTTGGCGGTCAGCGCCATGTTCATCCGGGACGCCGGGTCCGGCTGCGCGCTCCACAGCGGCAGGAACGCGGGCAGCCCGGTGGTGTGCGTGAGCGCCTGCCGGACCGTGATCGCCGCCTTGCCGTTCTCGGCGAACTCCGGCACGTACGTCGCGATCGGCTCGTCCAGCGAGACCTTGTTCTTCTCGACCAGCTGCAGCACGACGATCGACGTGAACAGCTTCGAGACCGAGGCCATGTCGAAGATCGTGTCGGTGCGCATCGGGATCTGCTGGTCGGCCGGCAGCTCGGTGCCGCTGCCGTCGGAGTACTTCAGCGCGAGCCCGGTCGCCGTGCGGGTGACGATCTTGCCGTCGTGACCGAGCAGCGTGACGGCGCCGGCGTACAGGGGTTTGACCGTGCCGCTCGGCTGCGTCCAGCCCGCGACCTGGGCCAGCGCGGCGTCGATCGGTGCCGGGTCGAGACCGGCCTTGGCGGGAGTCGAGTCGCGCAGCAGCGTTCCCTTCGGCGCGTAGCCGGAGAACGGCTCATCGAAACGTCCAGATTTGTTGCCCCCAGCAACTGCAGGGGCGGCCATGGTGAGCATCAGGGACGACACTACCGCTACGCCGAGTACTCGGGCTCTCACCGGTGGTCTCCCTTGTAGAGCAGGTACTTGGCCCGCCGCGCGGTCCACGCGTCGGTCTCGGACTTCCACGCCGCGACGATCTGCTCGGCGCTCGCGCCACCGTCCAGCATCGTCCGGAACCGGTCCGACCCGGTCAGCAGGTCGATCCATCGGCCCGGCGGGTTGTCACCGGTCCGCCAGGCGAACCCCGGGTACAGCTTCTTGGCCTCGACGATCATGTGCGTGGCCGCGACGATCGCCTCGACCTTGTGCGGGTCGGTGATCTGCACCTGCACGCCGCCGCACAGCACGTTCGCGTTCTTGGAGATGAACGGCGTGAAGTACGCCTCGCGGAAGTCGACGCCCGGGATGTTCTTGGCCTGCAGTGCCTGCGCCCACTTGTAGTCGACGTACGGCGCACCGATCAGCTCGAACGGCCGGGTGGTGCCACGCCCCTCGGACATGTTGGTCGCCTCGAACAGGCAGGTGCCCGGGTAGAGCAGCGCGGTGTCCGGCGTCGGCATGTTCGGGCTCGGCATCACCCAGGTCAGACCGGTGTCGCTGTAGATCTGGTCGCGCTTCCAGCCCTCGACCTTGATCACCTGCAGCTCCTTGAGCCGGGCGCCGTTCGCGTCCAGCGGCAGGTACTCGGCGTTGAACAGCCGGGCCAGCTCGCCCACCGTCATGCCGTGCTGCTGGATGATCTCCTCCTTGCCCACACCGGAGGTGAAACCGGGCTTCATCATCGGCCCGCGCGCGTACCCGCCGACCGGGTTCGGCCGGTCCAGTACGACGAACTTCGCGCCGGTCTGGACCGCGGCGAGCATCGCCTCGTACATCGTCCAGATGTAGGTGTAGAACCGCGCGCCGACGTCCTGGATGTCGAAGACGACGGTCTCGACACCGGACTTCTGGTACAGCGTGACCAGCTTGGCCGCGTTCGCGCCGTACGCGTCGTAGACCATGATCCCGGTCCGCGGGTCGACGTGGTCGCCCTCGGAACCGCCGGCCTGCGCGCTGCCGCGGAAGCCGTGCTCGGGGCCGAAGACCGCGACCACGTTGACCTTGCCCGAGGCGTGCATGGTGTCGACGACGTGGTTCAGGTCGTTCAGGATGCCGGTCGGGTTGCTGATCACGCCGACCTTCTGGCCGGCCAGCGCCCGCCAGTTGTCCTTGGCCAGCGCCTGGGCGCCGGTCAGCACGCCCTTGCCGCCGTGCTTGGGCTGCTCGGCCGCGGACGCGGCCGGGATGTCGATCAGCGGTGCGGCGGCCAGGGCTCCGGCACCCGCCAGCAGACTGCGGCGCTTCATCGGGGTTCTCCTTCAGGCAGGGGAGGTTACGGGCGGAAGTACAGGCCGGCGACCACAGGGCGATGGTCGCTGGCCTCGGATTCTTCGGGTACGGCGGCGTGGGTGACGCGGAAGCCGCGGCCGACGGTGACGAAGTCGATCCGCTTCACCGGGACACCGGCCGGGTAGGTCAACGGCCCGCCGGTCGTCGATTCGGCGGCGGTCCAGCTGTCGGTCAACCGGCGCCACAGCTTGGCGAGCTCGGGCGCATTCGCTTCGGCGTTGAAGTCACCGGTCAGGACCTGCAGGTCCTTCGAGCGGTCGCGAGCCAGGATCTTGACCGTGTCGTCGACCTGCGCACGTCGTACGGCGGGATCGGCGCGGTAGTCCAGGTGCGTGACGTAGACGTGCACCCGGCGCCCGCGGACGTCGAGTTCGGCCTCCAGGAACCCGGGCGCCGGCGCGGGCACCGGGTTCGGGTCCTGCGTGGACAGCCGGGTGATCGAGTGGTTCTCCGTGCGGACCAAGGGGAAACGCGACAGCAGCCCCACGCCGTACTGCCTGCGCGGCTGCCCGGCGGCGGGCGGGTCCAGGTCGTAGATCGGCGCGAACCCGGCGTGCATCCCGAGCTTCTCCGCGAGGGAAGCCAGCGTGTCGAGCCACTGGCTGCGCGCGTCCCAGTGCACGTCGACCTCCTGCAGGCCGATCACGTCCGCGTCGAGCGCCTTCAACGCCAGCGCGGTCCGGTCGAGGTCGAACACGTTGTCCTCGCCGGCGCCCGCGTGGATGTTGTACGACGCCACCGTCAGCCGGGTCTCGCGCGCGTCCCAGGTGAGCCCGTGACCGAACGGGTGCAGGGCCTTCGTCGGGTCGTCCACGGTCGGGATGTCCACCGGCAGCTTGCCGGTCGGCGCGATCTCCCCGGTCAGGACCTTGGCCAGCGCCTCCATCGACACCGCGGCGTACGAGTAGGTCGCCAGCGTCGTGGCAGCGTCGGGGAAGCGCGAGACGTCGTACGGGTCCCGCACGGCGACCACGATCACCGGACGGCCGGTCGCGAGCAGGTCGTTGACCAGCTTCTGCTGCTTGGCCAGCTTGTCGGTGACCGCGGTGTCCCACGCCTTCATCGTCAGTACGACGGTGAGGTCGGCCGCCGCCGACGCCGCGACCGCGTCGGCGATCTTCGCATCGGTCGGCGTCGCGCCGGTGTCCTTCACGACCGTGGTGTGACCGCGGCCCTGCAGGGCGGTGCCGAGGACGGCCGGGGTGTAGCCGGCGACCAGGATCGTGCGCGGCGCCGGCGAGAGCGGGAGCAGCCCGGCGTCGTTGCGCAGGACGGTCGTCGTGTGGTCGGCGATCTTCTGTGCGACGGCGTAGTTCGCCGGCGTACCGACGACCTTCGCGACCTGCGCGAGGTCGACGTACGGTCGGTCGACGACACCGGTCTTGAGCTTGAGGTTCAGCACCCGTTCGACGCTCTGGTCGATCCGCTGCTCGCTGATCCGGCCGCTGCGCACGGCGCTCAGGACCGAGTTGTACGCGAGGTCGAGATCGACCGGCATCAGCAGCTGGTCGACGCCCGCCTCGAGCGCGCGCAGCGGGATCTCGGCGTCGCCGTACTTGTCCCGAACGCCCTGCATCCCGAGCGAATCGGTGATCACGACCCCGTCGAAGCGCAGCTGCTCACGCAGGATCCCGGTCAGGATCGGCCGGCTCAGCGTCGCCGGATCACCGGACGGATCCAGTGCCGGTACGACGATGTGCGCGGTCATGATCGAGTCGATCCCGGCCCGGATCGCCGCGTCGAACGGCGGCCGGTCGATCGCGTTCCACTCCTGCACGGTGTGGTTGATGACCGGGATGCCGGTGTGGCTGTCGGTCGCGGTGTCGCCGTGGCCCGGGAAGTGCTTGGCGGTCGACACGATCCGGCCGTCGCGCTGGTAGCCCTGCACCTGCGCGGCGCTCAGGTCCGAGACCAGCTTGGTGTCGGACGAGAACGAGCGGACTCCGATCACCGGGTTGAGCGGGTTCACGTTCACGTCGGCGACCGGCGCGAAGTCGGTCGTCACGCCGACGGCCTTCAGCTCGCGGCCGCCGATCCCACCGGCCTGGCGGGCATACTGCGTCGACCGCGTCGCGCCGAGCGCCATCGCGCCCGGGAACTGCGTGGCCGGCGGGCCGACCCGGAACACGACGCCGTGCTCCTGGTCGGTGCTGATCTGCAGCGGTACGTCGCCGTTGCCGATCGCGGCCGACTGCAGCCCGTTCGACAGCCGCGCGATCTGCTGCGGGTCCTTCACCGAGTCGGTCCAGGCGAAGTAGATGACACCGCCGAGGTGGTACTTGCGGACCACCTCGGCCGGCGTCGCGACGCCGTACAGGTCGGTGTTGCGCGGATCGGCGGTCGCCGCGGTCGGGCCGTAGGCGTAGCAGACGAACAGCTGGCCGACCTTCTGCTCCAGCGTCATCGCCTCGAGCGTGTCGCGGACCCACCGGCTCCGGCTCGCGTCCGCGGGCAGGCTCGTGCCGAGCGTCGTACCGGCGACGGCCGCTGCCGCGAGGCCGAGGGTCTGGCGTCGGGTGAGCTCCATCCGGGTCACCAGCTCAGGCCGTGGCCGAACGGGTAGAGCGGAGTGGCGGGGTCGCCCGCCACCGGGATGTCGACCGGGAGCTTGCCGGTCGGCTTGATCTCGCCGTACAGGACCTTGGCCAGCGACTCCATCGAGACCGCCGCGTACCCGTACGTCGCCAGGTAGGTCGGCGCCTGGTCGAAGTACGCGATGTCGTACGGGTCGCGGACGGCGACGACGATCACGGTCCTGCCGGTGGCGAGCAGGTCCTTGACCAGCTTCTGCTGCTTGGCCTGCTTGTCGGTGACGGTCGTGTCCCACGCCTTCTGGGTCAGTACGACGGTGACGTCGTTGGCCTGGGCCTTCGTCACGGCGTCGGCGATCGCGGCGTCGGTCGGAGCCGCGCCGGTCTGCGCGACGGTCGTGGTCGCGCCGCGCTTGGTCAGGCTGTCGGCGAGCGCCTGGGTCGTCGTGACGCCCCAGCCGGTGACGAGCACCTTGCGCGCCTGGTTGCTCAGCGGCAGCGTCTTGGTGGTGTCCTTGACCAGCGTCACGGACTTGTCGACGATCTTCTGCGCGGTGGCCAGGCTGGCCGGCGTACCGACCTTGTTCGGGATCTGGGCCGGGTCGGAGAACGGCGACAGCAGGCTGCCGTTCTTCAGCTTGACCAGCAGGATCCGCAGCAGGCTCTCGTCGATCCGGCGCTCGCTGAGCCGGCCCGACTTCACCGCGTCCACGACGGCCTTGAACTGGACGTCCGGAGCCGGCGGCAGCAGCAGCTGGTCGGCACCGGCCTCGAGCGCGCGGACCGCGACCTCGGCGTCGCCGTACTTGGCGCGGACCGCCGCCATCTCGAGCGCGTCGGTGATGATGAGGCCCTTGAAGCCGAGCTGGTTGCGCAGGACGCCGGTCATGATCGGCTTGCTCAGCGTCGCCGGGTCACCGGACGGGTCGAGCGACGGGACCGAGATGTGCGCGGTCATGATCGAGTCGATGCCGGCCTTGATCGCGGCCTTGAACGGCGGCGCGTCGATCGTGTTCCACTCCTGGAGGGTGTGGTTGATCGTCGGCAGCGAGGTGTGGCTGTCGTCGCGGGTGTCGCCATGGCCCGGGAAGTGCTTCGCGGTCGCCGTGATCCCGGCGTCGCGCTGGTAGCCCTGGACCTGGGCGGTGGTCATGTCCGAGACGAGCTTCGGGTCGCTGGAGTACGAGCGGACGCCGATCACCGGGTTGAGCGCGTTCACGTTCACGTCGGCGTCGGGCGCGTAGTCCTGCCGGATGCCCATCGCCTTCAGCTCACGGCCGGTGATACCGGCCGCGGTCCGGGCGTCCGCCGTACTGCGGGTGGCGCCGTGGGCCATGTTGCCGCCGAACTGGGTGGCCGGCGGGCCGATCCGGACCACGACGCCCTGCTCCTGGTCGGTCGCGATCGTCAGCGGCAGGTGCAGGCCGGTCTTGATCGCGGCCGACTGCAGCTGGTTCGAGTACGTCGCCAGCTGCGTCGGGTTCTGCACGTTGTCGCGGGCGTTGAAGTAGATCCAGCCGCCCGGCTTGTACTTCGCGACGACTTCGGCCGGCGTCGCGACGCCGTACAGGGCGGTGTTGCGGGCATCGGGCTTGCTCGCGTCCGGGCCGTAGGCGAACAGCACGAACAGCTGGCCGATCTTCTCCTCCAGGCTCATTCCCTGCATGGCCTTGGTGGCCTGCTGGAGGCTGGTGATCGGCTGCTTCGGTTCGGGCGGTGGGCCTGCGACCGCGGCCGCGGGCACGAGTGCGGCCACGGTCGCGGCGGCAAGACTGGCGATGGCTGAGCGGCGCAACGACGACATGACCGGCCCCTTGAGGTAATTGAGTTACACGCGTGTCCCCCGCACGCGAAAGTTACCCACGTCACCCAGGTGGGTCAAGGGGAAACGGCAAGTCATCCTCCCAGGCTTTGAGGGCAGCCAGCAGTTCCGGCTGCTGAACCGTGTCGAGCGCTTCGGTGAACGCGGCCGCGACGACGTCGGCGATCCGGACCGGTACGCCACTGGCGGCGGACTGGACGGCGGCCTCGACCATCGCGACGCTGATCACGTTGGAGTGGACCTCGGACTGGGGGGTTTCACCAGACCGGACCGCCTCGACGAACTCGGCCAGCGAACCCGCGATCTCCTCGGAGTCCTCCGGGAGGTCAGCCGGGAGCGCCTCGCCGTCGGCACGCTCCGCGACGGGTGCGTTGTCGCCGTCCCAGGTCGCGGTTCCGCCTTCGGCGCTCGCGCGCCAGCGTCCGTTCCACGAGGTCTCCAGCCCTGGCGCACACCAGCTGCCGGTGAACGAGAAGCGGGTGCCCCCGGCGAACGTGAAGACGGCGTTGGCGGACGCGTTGCCGTCGAACCAGCTCCACTCCGGGTTGTACGACTCGCAGTACACCGAGACCGGTTCGGCACCGATCAGTTTGCGGGCCAGGTCGAACTGGTGGATCGCCATGTCGACCAGCAGCGGCTCGGCCATCCGCTCGCGGAACCCGGAGAAGTGCGGAGCCTTGAAGAACTCGCACGACAGCGAGCCGACCGGGCCGAGCTCGGCGATCTGCCGACCGAACGCCGTACCGGCCCGGAAGTAGCGACGCGACTGCGAGACCATCAGCAGCTTCCCGCTCACCTCCGAGGCCGCGACCATCGGGAGGCACTCGCGAACCGTCTCGGCCAGCGGCTTCTCGCTGAGCACGGGCAACCCACGCAGCAGCGCGTTGATGCTGACGGTCGGGTGCGCGGCCGGCACGGTCACGTCGATCACCGCGTCGGCGTCGACGCCCAGTTCGTCCAACGACCGAGCCACCGGTAGGTCGGCGAACCCGTGCTCGGCGGCCGCCGTACGGGCGACGTCCAGGTCGAGATCGACGAGGCCGGCCAGTACGACGTCGTCGTTGGCGGCGATCGTGCGCAACCAGGCCCGGCCCATCCCTCCGGCCCCGACCTGGATCAGTCGCAGTGGATCAGGCATCGGCCGGCTCTTCGATCGCGCCCTGGTAGCCCTGCCCGTTGAAGAAGTCGCCCGTCTCGTACCGCAGCAACGTCGGTACGGCGCGCTCCGGCCGGACCGTCCGCGCCCAGGCGACGCCGTTCGCGATGACCTTGCGGACGTCCTTGTGGTGATAGACCGGGAAGTCCTGGTCACCCGGCGAGAAGTAGAAGATCTTGCCGTGCCCGCGTCGCCAGGTGCAGCCGGAGCGGAACACCTCGCCGCCGGTGAACGAGGACACGAAGATCAGCTCGTCGGGAACCGGGATGTCGAAGTACTCGCCGTACATCTCCTGCTGCTCGATCTCGATCGGATGCGGAACCCCCTGCGCGATCGGGTGCGTCGGCGCGACCGTCCAGACCAGCTCGCGGTCGCGCTCACTACGCCAGCGCAGCGTGCACGACGTACCCATCAGCTTGCCGAAGATCTTGGACCAGTGGCCGGAGTGCAGCACGACCAGGCCCATCCCGGCGAGCACGTGCTGGTGGACGCGGTCGACGACCTTGTCCTCGACCTCGCCGTGCGCCGCGTGGCCCCACCAGACCAGGACGTCGGTGTTCGCCAGCACCTTCTCGGTGAGGCCGTGCTCGGGCTCGTCGAGCGTCGTCGTACCGACTGTTGCCTGATCGCCCAGGTTCTCCGCGATGCCGGCGGCGATCGCTCCGTGCATGCCGTCGGGGTAGAGCTCGGCGACGTGCGGCTCGACCTGCTCGTGCCGGTTCTCGCCCCAGACGAGGACTCTGATGCTCATAGGGCTTGTCCTTAAGGGTTTATTTGACCGCTCCGCCGACGGCGCCGGCGGCGATGTACTTCTGCGCGGCGACCAGCAGCACGACGGCCGGGATCGCCGAGAGCACCGCGGTGGCCATCACCGCGTTCCAGTTCTGCACCTGGGTGCCGAGGTACTGGTAGATCCCGAGCGTCACCGGCCGCACGCCGTTCTTCGTGGTCAGCGTCAGCGCGAACAGGAAGTCGCTCCAGGAGAAGAGGAAACTGAACAGTCCCGCGGTGATGAGGGAGTTCTTCGAGATCGGCAGCACGATCGCGACGAACGCGCGGACCAGGCCGGCGCCGTCCACCCGCGCGGCCTCCACCAGCGACGGCGGCAGCGAGAGCATGAACGAGCGCAGGATCAGGATCGCGAACGGGATGCCGCTGCTGCAGTTGGCCAGGATCAGGCCCGGGACCGAGTTCAGCAGGCCGAGCTTCTCGTACGCCTGGTAGAGCGCGTTTGCGATCACGATGCCCGGGATCATCTGCGAGATCAGGATCGCCAGCAGCCCGATCGACACCCAGCGCGAGCGGAACTGCGAGAGCGCGTACGCGCACGGCGTCGCGATCGCCAGGCTGAGCACGACCGTGCCGGTCGCGATGATCAGGCTGGTGACCAGGTGCCCGCCCTGCTCGCTGAGCGCCCGGCGGTAGCCGGAGAAGCTCGGGTCGAGCGGCAGCAAGCCGGCCGTGAGCGTGTTGCCGGACGGTTGCAGCGACGCGTTCACCATCCAGTAGACGGGGAACAGCATCACGATCAGGATCAGGACGCCGAGCACGGAGAACACCGCCCGGCGTACGGCTGAGTCAGTCATCGCGGCCCCTCACTCGTCGACGGCGCGGCGGGTGCCGCGCAGGTAGAAGATCGCGAACAGGAACGACAGGACGATCAGCAGGTTGCTCAGCGCGGCGCCCTCACCGAACTTGAAGTCGACGAACGACCGCTCGTACGACTGGGTGGCCAGCGTCTGCGTCGCGTTGGCCGGGCCACCGCCGGTCAGGCCGAGGATGATGTCCAGCACCTTGATCGTGTAGACGACGCCGAGCATCAGCACCACGCTCGCCACGGCCCGCAGGTTCGGCCAGGTGATGTGCACGAACGCACGCCAGCCGGTCGCGCCGTCCAGCTGGCCGGCCTCGTACAGCTCGTCGGGGATCTCGGACAGCCCGGAGTACAGCAGCGTCACGTTGAACGGGATGCCGATCCAGACGTTCACCCCGATCACCGCGATCAGCGCCACCGACGGCGAGTTCAGCCACGGCACCGGGTCGTCGAGCAGGCCGGTCCCGATCAGCGTCCGGTTGAGGATGCCGTTGTCCTGCTCGAGGATCGAGCGCCAGGTCGCGCTCGACACGATCAGCGGCAGCAGCCACGGCAGCAGCAGCATCGACCGGAGGAACCCGCTGAGCGGGAACCGGCGCCGGAAGAACAGCGCCAGTCCCAGCCCGATCGCGAACTGGAAGGCGATCGACCCGATCGTGAACAGCCCGGTGTTCACCATCGCCTGCGAGAACAGCTGGTGCTTCACCATCGCGGTGTAGTTGGCCAGCCCGACGAACGGTGCCTCGCCGGTGAAGAAGGTCCGCAGGGTGTAGTCCTGCAGGCTCATCAGGAGGTTCTTCACCACCGGGTAGCCGAACAGCGCGATCATCGCGATCGCCGCCGGCAGGACGAACAGGATCTTGGTGAGCTCCTCGCCCCGGCGGCCGCGCCCCTTGGCGCGCGGCCACCGGCGTACGGCAGTGCGGGTCAGCGTTCCGTCCGCCATCGCGCTCAGCCGCCGGAGGCCTGCTTGAAGGCGTCCTGGGGAGAGGCCTTGCCGGTCAGGGCCAACTGGACCGCCTGGTAGATCACCTTGGCGGCGTCCGGCCACTTGTCACCCAGCTTGCCGGTCCGGGACCGGGCGTTCTTGACCTGCTCGGTGAACGCGGCCATCGACGGCACGTCCTTGACGTAGGTGTCGAGCAGCGCGGTCCGGGTCGGCACGGTGAACCGGGCCTTCGCCCAGGTCAGCTCGTTCTCGTCCGAGGTCAGGCACTTCACGAAGTCCGCGGCCTTCTGCTGCTTGGCCTGGTCCTTGTTCAGCGGCACGGTCCACGCCTCGCCACCGAGCGGCGCGACCGGGGTCTGACCGGCCTTGTTGACCGGGAACTGGACGACGTCCCACTTGACGTTCGGCGTGGTCTGCAGCGACGGGATCTGCCATGGACCGTTCACCATCATCGCGGCCTTGCCGGCGGCGAACTGGTCCTTCGCGTCGCCCTGGGTCCAGTTGACGACGCTCTTCGACGCCGACCCGGACTGCACGAGATCCGTCCACAGCTGCAGGGCTTCGGCCACCTGCGGGCTGGTCAGGTCGGTCTCGTCGCCGCCGTTCGTCCACATCGCCGGCAGGAACTGCCAAGCACCCTCGTACGTCGCGTTGGCGTTGAAGGCGATCCCGTACCGGCCCGGCTTGGTGAGCTTCTTCGCCGCGGCCTTCAGCTCGTCCCACGTCTTCGGCGGCTGAACGCCCGCCTCGGTGAGCATCTGGGTGTTGTAGAACAAGGCGATCGTGTTGACGACCGGCGCGAGGCCGTAGAGCTTGCCGTCGTACGAGCCGGCATCGACGATGCCCTGCGCGAAGCCCTCGGCCGTGACGCCCATGTCGTTCAGCGGAGCGAGCGCCCCCGTGGCGGCGATCTGCTGGACGTCGGGGTTGTCGAGCATCAGGACGTCGGGCAGCGTCTTCGACGACGCCTGCTGCAGCACCTTCTGGATCAAGGTGTCACCAGGCACCGTCTCCCGCTGGATGCTGATCCCGAGCTTGGTCGCGCAGCCGTCGAGGCCCTTCTGCACCAGGGCCTTGTCCGGGTCGTTGTTGTAGTAGTCGAGCACGGTGAGGCTGCTGACGCTCGCGCCCGACGCGGACGGGCTGTCGCCGTCGTCGCCGCAGGCCGCGAGCAGGAGTGGCAGCGCCGTCGCACCCGCCAGAAGAGCGGTGATCCGCTTGCTGATCATGACATCGGACTCCTTCGGGGAATCGACGATCCAAGCGCTTGACCACAGCCACGGTCGGCTTGCCGGGTGGGCGGTAAAGCGCTTAACTGGAGATTTCAAGGACTATGTTCCTTGGGTCACACTGCTGTCAAGGGTTCGAGGGGGCGTCGATGGCGACGATGCAGGAAGTCGCGGACCGCGCGGGGGTCTCGATCGCGACGGTGTCGTTCCTGCTGAACGACACCAAACCGGTCGCCGCCGCGACCAGGGCGCGGATCGAGCAGGCGATGGCCGACCTCGGCTACCGGCGCAACGTGGTGGCGCGGGCGCTGGCCAGTCGCCGTACGCACATCATCGCGATGGCGTACCCGGCGCTGGAGCACAAGTTCGGGACGTCGACCGCGGAGTTCTTCACCAGCGCGGCCGAGGCCGCGCGCGAGGACGACTACCACCTGGTGCTGTGGCCGGTCGGCAACGACGGCATCGAACTGCGCGAGCTGCTCGGGCAGGGCCTGGTCGACGGGGTGGTGCTGATGGAGGTCCAGCTCGACGACGCGCGGGTCGGCGTGCTGCGAGAAACCGGTACGCCGTTCGCGATGATCGGCCGCACGACGGAACTCGAGGGCCTCACCCACGTCGACATCGACTTCGACACCACGGTCGCCGACGCCGTCGACCACTTGTACTCGCTGGGGCACCGCGAACTGGTCCTGGTCTCCGGCGACCTCGACGACCCCCGCTTCCACGCCTACGGCCCCTGGGTCCGCATCGGCGACGCCTACCGCCGCATCGCCGCCGACCACGGCCTGGACATCGTCGTCGTCGAATGCTCCGACACGACGAGAGCCGGCCACGAGGCCGCCGCCCAGATCCTGCGCGACCACCCCAGCACGACCGCCGTCCTGGTCATGAACGAGCTCGCCGCCCTGGGCGTCACCGCCGGCCTCCAACGCCTGGGCCAGGACGTCCCCCGCGACCTCTCGGTCCTCCCCCTCCTGATGGTCCCGGAGACAGCCGCCATGAGTAACCCAGAACTCACGATCATGCGAACCCCAGGCCCCGAACTGGGCCGCCTGGGCACCCAGTCCCTCATCCGCCACCTGGAGGGCGCCGACCCACTGCCACCCCAGCTGGTCCCCGCGCGACTCGTCCACGGCGAGTCGGTGGGCCCTCCACGCTAGGAGAGCTCGAAGACTGCGGCTACCGGGAGGTGGTCGGCGGCGTGGGTGATGGGGGTTCTTGCTGACTTGGCCTTGAAGGCTGTGGAGTGGAGGACGTAGTCGATGCGGGAGAGGGGGAAGATCGCCGGGTTGGTGAGGCCCAGGCCGAAGCCGACCTCGGGCCAGGTGTCTTTCCAGGTGGCGGTCAGGGCCTTGATCTCGGGGGAGGTGGGGACGGCGTTGAGGTCGCCGGTGAGGAGGGTGGGGGTGGTGGGGCCGGCCAGGAGCTGGATGATCTTTTGGGACTGCTCGAGGCGCTCGGCGGACGTGAGTTTCGACAGGTGGGTGGTGGCGAAGCGGACGTCCTGGCCGTTGACGTCGACGGTGGCGACGGCGAGGCCGCGTTGCTCGCTGCCGGCGTACAAGGGCAGCAACGTGTTGCTGAAGTCCTTGATCGGGTAGCGGGACAGGATCGCGGTGCCGTACTGGCGGCGTGGGTCGCCGGGCGTCAGCGGGTCGAGGTCGAGGTTCGCCGCGAAGCGGTACTCCATGCCGAGGCGGTTCGCGAGCCAGGCGGCCTGGTCGACCCAGTTGCTGCGCTCGCTCCAGTGCACGTCAACCTCCTGCAGGCCGACCACCGAGGCACCCGACTGGCTGATCACGGTGGCGATCCGCTCGAGGTTCAGTACGCCGTCAACGCCTTGCGCGTGGTGGATGTTGTACGTGAGCACGGGCACGGTGGTGACCGCGCGGGGCTGGGCGACGGCGACGGTCGGCGTCACGACGATCAGGGCGGCGACGGCAACGAACAGGCGACGGAATCTACGCATGCGCCAGAGCCAATCAGCCGCCCGGTCCACCGCCACGGGGATTCGATCCTCGCCGAATCGTCAGGCGAGCTGCTCCCGGACCCACCGCGGATCCGGGTTGACCCGCTGCTCGTCCCCGACCACCACGGTCGGCACCGTCTCGGACCCGCCGGTGATCCCACGGACGACAGCCGCGCCCTCGGCGTCGGCCCAGATGTTCACCCAGTACGCCGTACGCCCGCGTCGGCCCAGCTTGCGGCGCAGGCGCAGGCAGTACGAGCACCCCGGCCGCCAGTAGATGATCGGCCGCCCATCGGCAGCGGCCAGCCGCGAAGCCTCGGCAGCTGTCGTCGTACGGGGAAACGCCAACGGCGACAGGACAACCCCCACGGCCGCGAAGGCGAGCAGCTCGAAGACCCCGAGCAGCACCCGCCCGGAGAGGAACTGGCTCCCCGACGTCAGCAGCCCGACCACGAGAAACGCCCCGGCCATACCCCACGTTCGGAGTACGCCGGGGCGTCCCATCGTGCTCAGAGCTTCAGTGCGCCCGCGACGACGTCGGCCAGCGAGTGCGCCACGTCGTGGGCGGTGTCCGAGGACTCGGCCTCGACCATCACCCGGACGAGCGGCTCGGTGCCGGACGGGCGGAGCAGGACGCGGCCGGTGTCACCGAGCTGCCGGGTGGCGTCGGCGACGGCGGACTGCACGACCGAGTCGGTCCCCGCGCGGTTCTTGTCGACGTTCGGGACGTTGACCAGGACCTGCGGCAGCCGCGTCATCACGGCGGCCAGGTCACGCAACGACTTGCCGGTCGAGGCCACTCGGGCCAGCAGCATGACGGCGGTCAGCGTGCCGTCGCCGGTGGTGGCGTGGTCGGACAGGATCACGTGCCCGGACTGCTCACCGCCGAGCTTGTGGCCGCCGGCCTTCATCGCCTCCAGCACGTACCGGTCGCCGACCTTGGTCTGCTCGACCGCGATCTGCTCCCGGACCATCGCCTGGACGAAGCCGAGGTTGCTCATCACGGTCGCGACGACGGTGTCGTTGGACAGCCGCCCGCTGTCGCGCATCGCGAGGGCCAGGACGGCGAGGATCTGGTCGCCGTCGACGAACTCACCGGTGTCGTCGATCGCCAGGCACCGGTCGGCGTCGCCGTCGAGCGCGATGCCGAGGTCGGCGCCGTGCCCGATCACCTCGCGGCGCAGCCCCTCCATGTGGGTGGAGCCGCACTCGAGGTTGATGTTCAGGCCGTCCGGGCTGGCGGCGTACGTGATCACCTCGGCGCCGAGGCGCCGCAGCGCTTCCGGTGCCGTCAGGGACGCGGCACCGTTCGCGCAGTCGATCACGACCTTGAGGCCGTCGAACCGGTTGGGCGCGGACCGGACCAGGTGCGCGACGTACGTCTCGAACCCCTGGCCGTCGTCGAGCACCCGCCCGACGGCCTTGCCGGTCGGGCGCTGCCACTCCTCGCCCATCCGGGCCTCGATGGCGTCCTCGATCGGGTCGTCGAGCTTGATCCCGCCGCGGGCCAGGAACTTGATGCCGTTGTCCGGCATCGGGTTGTGGCTGGCCGACAACATCACACCCAGATCGGCACCGGTCGAACCGGTCAGGTACGCGACCGCGGGGGTCGGCAGTACGCCGAGCTTGAAGACGTCGACGCCGGCACTGGCCAGACCGGCCACGACGGCGGCTTCCAGGAACTCACCACTGGCACGCGGATCCCGGCCCACAACGGCGCGTGGCCGGTGCCCTTCGAAGGCACCGGCCTCGCCGAGTACGTGAGCGGCGGCGACCGAGAGGTCGAGCGCCAGCTCCGCGGTCAGGTCCACGTTCGCCAGGCCACGGACGCCGTCCGTGCCGAACAAACGCGCCATCAGGTGATCAGCGCTTGCTGTACTGCGGAGCCTTACGGGCCTTCTTGAGACCGGCCTTCTTGCGCTCCTTGATCCGCGCGTCGCGGCTGAGCAGACCGGCCTTCTTCAGACCCGGACGGTTCGCCTCCTCGTCGGCGGCGTTCAGGCAGCGGGCGATGCCCAGCTGCAGGGCACCGGCCTGGCCGGTGATGCCACCGCCGTTGATGCGGGCGATCACGTCGTAGGAGCCCTCGAGACCGGCGACCACGAACGGCTCGTTCACGTGCTGCTGGTGAACCTTGTTCGGGAAGTACACGTCGATCGGCTTGCCGTTGACGGTGATGTTGCCCGTGCCGGGGATGAGGCGGACGCGAGCGACGGCCTCCTTGCGGCGACCGGTCGCGCCGGCCGGGTTGATCACCGCGACGCGGCCGGACTCGGCGCGCTGCTCCGGGCTCGGGTTCGTCTCGGAGGTGTACGCGACCGGGCCCTCGGTGTCGATGGGGACCTCAAGGTCGTTCTCGGTCTCGGTGGTGGTGACGTCGCTCACGCTGGAAATCCTCGTTTACCTGGCTCGTCGATCGCTCTACTGGGCGATCTGGGTGATCTCGAACGGCTTCGCCTGCTGGGCCGCGTGCGGGTGCTCCGGACCGGCGTACACCTTCAGCTTGGTGAGCAGCTTCCGGCTCAGGCGGTTCTTCGGCAGCATGCCCCAGACAGCCTTCTCGACGGCCTTACGGGGGTCCTTGTCCAGGATCTCGCCGATCGGCGTGGCCGTCAGACCACCCGGGTGACCCGAGTGACGGTAGGCCAGCTTGTCCGTCCGCTTGCTGCCGGACAGGGCGATCTTGGACGCGTTGACGACGACGACGAAGTCGCCTCCGTCGACGTGCGGGGCGAAGGTCGGCTTGTGCTTGCCACGCAGAAGAATTGCGATCTGGACGGCGAGCCGACCGAGCGTGACGTCGGTGGCGTCGATCACGTGCCACTCACGGGTGACGTCAGCAGGCTTCGGGCTGTACGTGCGCACGGTCGTTGACCTTCGTTTCTCAGAGGTTGACAAAAATAGGACGTCGGCGAGCGGTATCACCGAAGACCGGTGCAGACCTGGAACGCACAACAGCAGCCCAGAATACCGGCGGTGACACGTCGGGGTCAAAGTGAGCGTGAACGACCCGGGGACCCCGGGTTGGAACCGAACTCCGACCGCACTAGTTTAGCGGTGAAGAACAGAAGTCCGAACCGCGTCCCGCCGCTGACGATCACCCTCACTGGCACCGGCGATGACGCCAGCTTCCGAAGAGGGCACCGTGACCGAACAGTCGCTCACCGTCCGGGACAACCGGACCGGCAAGGACTACGACCTTGCCATCACCGACGGCACCATCCGTGCCGCAGATCTCAAGCAGATCAGCGCTACCGACGGAGACGGTGGCCTGGCCACCTACGACCCCGGCTTCGTCAACACCGCCTCGACCCGCTCCTCGGTCACCTTCATCGACGGTGACAAGGGCATCCTGGAGTACCGCGGCTACCCGATCGAGCAGCTCGCCGAGCAGTCGAACTACCTCGAGGTCGCCTACCTGCTGGTCAACGGCAAGCTGCCGAACAAGGCCGAGTACGAGGGCTGGGCGCACGACGTGACGTATCACACGTTCGTGCACGAGAACCTGAAGACCTTCATGCAGGGCTTCCGGTACGACGCCCACCCGATGGGCATGCTGCTGGCCTCGGTCGGCGCGCTGTCGACGTTCTACCCCGAGTCGCGCGAGATCTTCGACGAGGAGTCGCGGGCGCTGCAGATCCGCCGGCTGATCGCGAAGATGCCGACGCTCGGCGCGTTCGCCTACCGCCACGCGCAGGGCAAGCCGTACGTCTACCCCGACAACGAGCTCAGCTACGCGGCGAACTTCCTGTCGATGCTGTTCAAGATGAGCGAGCCCAAGTACGCCGCCGACGACCGCCTGGTGCGCGCGCTGGAGATCCTGTTCATCCTGCACGCCGACCACGAGCAGAACGCCTCCACCAACGCGGTGCGGGCGATCGGCTCGACCCAGGTCGACCCGTACAGCGCCGTCACCGGTGGCATCGCCGCCCTCTACGGCCCGCTGCACGGTGGCGCCAACGAGGCGGTGCTGAAGATGCTGCGCCGGATCGGCACCGTCGACAACGTGCCGTCGTTCATCGAGGGCGTGAAGAACGGCGAAGAGCGGCTGATGGGCTTCGGCCACCGGGTCTACAAGAACTACGACCCGCGCGCCAAGATCATCAAGAAGGCCGCCGACGACGTGTTCGAGGTGACGGGGATCAACCCGCTGCTGAAGATCGCCGTCGAACTGGAGAAGATCGCGCTGGAGGACGAGTACTTCGTCTCCCGCAAGCTCTACCCGAACGTGGACTTCTACTCCGGCCTGATCTACGAGGCCCTGCAGTTCCCGCCGGAGATGTTCACCGTGCTGTTCGCCATCCCGCGCACCTCGGGCTGGCTGGCCCAGTGGCTGGAGAGCCTCGGCGACAGCGACCAGAAGATCGCCCGCCCGAAGCAGATCTACACCGGCGCGCGCGGGATCGACTACGTACCGATGGGCGACCGCTAGTATTTGCCCTAAGCAACAAAGGCCCCCACGGAGTTCCGTGGGGGCCTTTGCCGTGCTCGCCGCGGCCGCGTTGGCGATCGCCGCCAAGGCCGTCGTACCGCTGAAAGGCCTGCGGGCTCGAGGAATTGGGACGGCCCCGGCCCGGCAAGTCTGCCGCGGACCGGGGCCGTTCTGCGCTTCTGCCGACTACGACGCAACCACCGGGCCGCGTGGTTCCCGGGCCGCGGCGAAGAGTTGGTCCAGCGTTCCGCGGGCCCGCGCCATCCCGACGTGGTCGACGTAGTCGCGGGACTCGACGATCAGCCCGTCACGGACCCGCAGGACGAAGATGCACGGCACCCGGAACGACGCGCCGTCGGAGGCCCGCGTACCGGCGTACTCGAACTCGGCGACGATCACCTCGGGATCCGCGGTCTCGTGCACGCGGATGTTCTCCGGCGTGAAGCTGATGGCCTGGGCGACCCGCGGCCCGGTACCGCCGAAGTGCTCGCGGAGCGCGTCGCGGGTGAGCAGCGGGTGGTCGCCGCCGGGTGCCATCGGGTGCCGGACGTCGGTCCGGTCGGCGTACAGGGCCGGCAGGCTCGCGTAGTCGCCGTCGGCGACGCCGTGGACCAGGCGCAGGAAGACCTCGGTGGGTGTCGTCATGTTCCGCTCCTCGAGATAAACGAAGTGATGACTCCGAATATATGGAGTCTGAACTTCGGTTACAACCGAACAGCCTCGGCGAGCGTCTCCTACGCTGTGCGGGACGAAGGAGGGTGGGCGGGTGCGAGCTGATGCGCGGGACAACCGCGAGCGGATCCTGACGGCGGCCGAGCAGGTGTTCGGGCGGTCGACGGCCGCCTCGACCGACGACGTGGCGAAGCTGGCGGGAGTCGGCATCGCGACCGTCTTCCGGCACTTCCCGACCAAGGTGGAGCTGCTGGAGGCGGTACTGACGCTGCGGCTGCAGCGGCTGCGTGACACGGCCCGGGAACTGGCCGGCGCGGGCAACCCCGGTACGGCGTTCTACGAGTTCTTCAACCAGGTGGTCGCCGAGGCCGGGTCCAAGCTGGCGATCGCCGAGGCGCTCGTCGCGGCCGGCAGCGCGCCTGGTGAGCACGCCCGCCAGGCCGGCGCCGAGATGCGCCAGGCCTTCGGTGAGCTGCTGGTCAGGGCGCAGCGCAGCGGAGCGGTCCGCGCCGACGCGCAGTTCCCCGAGGTCTACGCCCTGCTCGTCGGGGCCTCCCGTGGAGCGACGGCGACCGGTCTGGATCTGGAGGTCCGCGACCGAATGCTCTCCATCCTGTACGACGGGCTGCGGCCGCGCCGGTGAGGAAGCGGTGGAGGCGCTGGTCACGCCCGCGCCGGGTGATCACCGTCCTGCTGCTGGTCTTCGTGCTGGCGATCCCAGTACCTCTCGGGGCGTACGCCGTGTCGCTCCGGCTCCAGTACGCCGGCGACCCGTCGCCGCAGGCCCTCACCCGCGGCCGGGACGCGCTCTGGCTCGGCCATGCCTGGGTGGACGGCCGCAAGACCGCGGCTGACGTCACCGCACTGGCCAAGCGGCTCTCCACGACCGGTGTGCGCGACCTGTACGTCCACGCCGGCCCGCTGGAGCACGACGGCAGCCTGCCGCTGGCGGAGGTCTCCCCCAAGGCCCGCTGGTTCACCGACGCGATGAGCAAGGCCGCGCCCGGCGTACGGGTGCAGGCGTGGCTGGGCGACGTCGTACAGCCGGCCAAGAACCCCGGCATGGACCTGGACGACCAGGCCGTCCGTGACCGGGTGACCGCGTCGTCGGAGGCTGTGCTCGACCAGGGCTTCGACGGCATCCACTTCGACTTCGAGCCGGTCGAGTCCGGGTCCAAGGGCTTCCTCGCCGTACTGGACCAGGTCCACGAGCTCACCGCCCGCCGCAACGTCCCCCTGTCGGTCGCGGCCGCCCAGATCGACCCGCTGTGGAAGCTGAACGCCGTCCCCTTGGCCGTCGCCGACGAGGGCAAGTGGTGGTCCCAGGACTACTTCGCCGAGGTGGCCCGCCGGGTCGAGCAGATCGCGGTGATGTCGTACGACACCGCCATGCCTCTGGAGTCCCTGTACGGCGGCTACGTCGCCAAACAGACCCAGCTGGCCCTGGAGGTCACCCCCGACCGCGTAGATCTCCTGATGGGCCTTCCGGCGTACTGGGAGAACAACCCCAGCCACTGGGGCAAGGCCGAAACCGTCGAGGCCGCGGTCCGGGGCGCCCGCCTCGGCCTGGGCAGCTCCACCAGGCAGAACTTCGGCCTGGCGATCTACGTCGACTTCACCGCCACCGACGCCCACTGGAACGCCTACACCAGCGGCTGGGTGAGCAAGCCCTAGCGGGCGCGCTCCACCCGGCCCTCGTCCCAGACCGGCTCGGTCGACTCGTAGACCGAGCCGTCGGAGCCGAAGACCAGGTAGCGGTCGAAGTCCCGGGCGAACCAGCGGTCGTGGGTGACGGCCAGGACCGTGCCGTCGAAGGAGTCGAGGCCCTCCTCCAGCGCCTCGGCGGACTCGACGTCGAGGTTGTCGGTGGGCTCGTCGAGCAGCAGCAGCGTCGCGCCGGACAGCTCGAGCAGCAGGATCTGGAACCGCGCCTGCTGACCACCGGACAGGCTGTCGAACGACTGCTCGGCCGCGTGCGCCAGCTCGTACCGGTCCAGCTTCCGCGACGCCAGCTCCCGGCCCATGCCGTCCCGGTGCTCGTCGCCGCGGTGCAGGATCTCCAGCAGCGTCCGGCCGGCCAGCTCCGGGTGCTCGTGGGTCTGCGCGAACCAGCCGGGCCGCACCCGCGCGCCGAGCTTGGCGCTGCCGGTGTGCGCGACCGACGGGATCTCCACCTCGCCGACGGGCTGGTGCTCGATGTCCGGGTCGGAGCCGCCGTTGGCCAGCAGCCGCAGGAAGTGCGACTTGCCGGAGCCGTTGGAGCCCAGCACGGCCACGCGTTCGCCGTACCAGACCTCCAGGTCGAACGGCTTCATCAGACCGGTCAGCTCGAGCCCGGTGGTCACGACGGCGCGCTTGCCCGTCCGGCCGCCGGTGAGCCGCATGCTGACCTTCTGCTCGCGCGGGATCGCCTGCGGCGGCCCGGCGTCCTCGAACTTGGCCAGCCGGGTCTGCGCCGCCTTGTAGCGCGAGGCCAGGCCGTCGTTGTACGCCGCCTTGGTCTTGTACATCAGCACCAGCGCCTTGAGCTTGGCGTGCTCCTCGTCCCAGCGGCGGCGCAGCTCCTCCAGCCGCTCGAACCGGTGCTTGCGGGCCTCGTGGTAGGTCTTGAAGCCGCTGCCGTGCGTCCAGATCGTGTTGCCGGCCGCACCGAGCTCGACGGTGACGATCCGGGTCGCCGTGTTGGCCAGCAGCTCCCGGTCGTGGCTGATGTAGAGCACGGTCTTCGTGGTCGCGTTGAGCTGCTCCTCGAGCCAGCGCTTGCCCGGTACGTCGAGGTAGTTGTCCGGCTCGTCCAGCATCAGCACCGCGTCCGGACCGCGCAGCAGCGCCTCCAGTACGAGCCGCTTCTGCTCGCCGCCGGACAGCGTCTTCACCTCACGCCAGCGGCAGTTGTCGAACGGGATGCCGAGGGCGGCCGTCGTACAGACGTCCCAGAGCACCTCGGCGTCGTACCCGCCGACCTCGCCCCAGTCCGACACGGCCTGGGCGTAGCGCAGCTGGGTCTTCTCGTCGTCGGCCTCCATCATCTTCAGCTCGGCCTCGTCGAGCTTGGCCGCGGCGGTCCGGATCGCCTCCGGCGCGACGCTGAGCAGCAGGTCGCGCACGGTCGAGGTGTCCCGCACCGAGCCGACGAACTGGCGCATCACGCCGAGCCCGCCGGAGCGCGCGATGCTGCCGCTGTGCGGTTTCAGGTCGCCCGCGATGATCTTGGTCAGCGTCGTCTTGCCGGACCCGTTCGCACCGACCAGCGCGACCTTGGCGCCGTCGCCGACCCGGAACGTGATGTCGTCCAGCAGCACCCGCCCGTCCGGCAGCTCGAACCCGATCCCAGCAACGTCCACGTGACCCATGACCCCAGTCTGACGGGCGCGTCGCTCGGACGGCGAACGGTTATCGCCTACCAGCCCTTCAGGTGGTCCAGGTAGATCCCGCCGGCCGGGCGGACCGAGCCGGTCATGAACAGCTTGAGCGGTGCGGCGAACAGCCCGTACGTCGTACTGCCGTTGAGGAATCCGGCCGTCGCGCACCCGTCGTACTGGACCCAGATCTCGCGGACACCGGCCGCCGTGGTGAACCGCAGCACGATCGCCTCGGACGGCCGCGCGGCCTCGGGCGTGCACTTGAACACCGGCAGCGCCGGGTTGCGCTCGGGCAGCACCTTGATCGCGTCGACCACCTGCTGGGCCACGGAGCCGCCGAAGCTCTGGGAGCCGAGCAGCTCCTGGTTGCCCGGCGTCAGCCGGTAGCGGCAAGCTTCCAGGCCGGACACCGGGACACTCAGGTCCAGACCGCTGACCGCTGAAGGACCCGCGTCCCCGCTGTAGATCGCCGGCTTGGGCAGACAGCTCGTGGCCGTGTCCTTCTGCGGCTGCTGGTACTCGGGAACCTCCGCCCCGGAGTCCGCTTGGCCGGCGCTGCTGGTCGCCACCGGCGACTCCGACCCGATGGCACTCCACACACCGCCGCCCACCACCGCCACGGCGACCACCGCGGCCGCGCTGATCAGCAGGTTCCTCCGGCGCTCCCGCACCCGGTACCGCGCCGCGGCAGCCATCCCCCGGCCGTGCGACCCGAACGAGGTGTCGGCCTTGGTCTTGAACGCGTCGGCCACGGCGGGGCCGAACTCCTCCTCCTGGTCGTCGTACTCAGGCATCCTCGGCTCCTTCCTTGGTCAGCGTCTTCTTCAGTACGGCGAGCGCCCGGTGCACGTGGGACCGGGCCGTCGCCTCCGCGCAGTGCAGCAGGACGCCGATCTCGGCGTACGACAGCTCCTCGTAGAAGCGCAGCACCACCGCGGCCCGCTGCCGGTCCGGCAGGGTCTTGCAGAGCTCCCAGATCGCCTCGGCCTGCGCGCGGTCCGCCGTACCGTCAGGTGCCGCGGACGACCGGTCCGGCTCCGGAACCGGCGCCTCCCGGCGGCGAAAGCGCCGCCACCAGGAGATGTGGGCGTTGACCACCATCCGCTTGACGTAGGCCTCGGGGTCGTCGGCCCGGCTGACCCGGCCCCAGCGCGCACAGGCCGTCGTGAGCGCGTCCTGGACCGCGTCCTCGGCCAGCGACTTGTCACCGGTCAGCACGTACGCGAACCGCAGCAGCGCGCCGGCCCGCTCGGCGACGAAGGTCTCGAAGTCGACCGCGGGCGCACTGGTCATCGGTTCGGCCAAGGCTGCCTCCATACCCTCAGGACGGCGATCCGCCCGGGTTCGTTGCAGTGGCTCTGAGAATCCTGAAGCCCTTCGAGCTGGCGACCCGCTCGCACGGGTAGCCCTGCTCGGTCAGCCAGCGCTGCAGCGAGTCGCCGCCGAGGTTCTTGCCGACCACCATCCAGCCCACTCCTCCGGGCTTCAGCCGGCCGTACCAGCGCAGCAGCATCTTGTGCAGCTCCGGCTTGCCGATGTGGATCGCCGGGTTGGACCACAGCTCGTCGAACACCACATCGTCCGGTACGTCGTCCGGCTGTACGGCGTGCACCCGCTCGGCGACACCCGCGGCGGCCGCGTTGATCCCGGTCAGCTCCAGCGCCCGGTTGTTCACGTCGACGGCCCAGACGACCGCCTCCGGGACCTCCACGGCCAGCGCACACGCGATCGGCCCGTAGCCGCTGCCGAGGTCGAGGATCGTCCGCGGACCCGGAACGGGACGCACCTCGCGCAGCAGGATCGACGTACCAGGATCCAACCGGTCGCGGGAGAAGACGCCGCTCGCGGTGGTGAACTCGTAGTCCCGGTCCCAGATCCGCGCCTGCACAGTACGCCGTACGTCGGCCGAGGTCGGGTCCTCCGAGAAGAAGTGGTCAGCCACGCCGGTACACCTCTCCACGGACCTGTCGGGTCTCCACAGCTCGGGCGCCCACCTGATCGTCCTCCGGGTAGCGCACCTCCTCCAGCGTCAGCCCGTGCGCCGGAAGGACCGTAACCGCCGAGTTGCGGACCCGCGCCGCGAGCACGCCGGCCGGCCAGTCGATTTCCTGGCGGCCGTCCCCGACCGGCACGATCGAGCCGACCAGCGCCCGCACCATCGAGTGGCAGAACGCATCGGCGATCACCGTGGCCTCGACGCGTCCCGGCGCGACCCTGGCCCAGGAGAACTCGCGCAGCGCCCGGACCGTGCTCGCACCCTCGCGCTTGCGGCAGAAGGCGGCGAAGTCGTGCTCACCAAGGAGCTTCTGGGCCGCGTCGTTCATCCGGTCGACGTCCAGCGCGCGGCCGACGCGCAGCACCTCCTGGCGACGCAGGGGATCCCAGCCGCCGGGGTCGTCGCAGACCCGGTAGACGTACCGGCGGAACAACGCCGAGAACCTGGCGTCGAATCCCTCCGGCGCCTCGACGACCGCGGTCACCGTGATGTCCGGCGGCAGTACGCCGTTGAGCCGGCGCAGCAACTCCCGCGCGGTCATCTCCGTGTCGAGATCCACGTGGGCCACCTGGCCGCGGGCATGGACGCCGGTGTCGGTCCGGCCCGCACAGGTCACGGTCGGGGCGAGCTCGGTCCGCAGGATCGTCCGGAGGGCTTCCTCGAAGTCGCCCTGCACCGTTCTGAGCCCGTCCTGCTTGGCCCAGCCGTGGAATCCCGTCCCGTCGTATCTCAGGTCTGTCCGCCAACGCACAGGGCAATCTAACGCAACAGCGCCCCCACACCCTGACGGGTGTGGGGGCGCTGCGACGTACTGGGTGTTACTTGTCCTCGGTCTCGCCGGCCTTGGTGAAGCCGGCGGCCGCGGCCGCCTCCTCGGTGGCGAACCAGACCTCGGCCTCGGTCTGGTCGTACCACGGCGAGTCGGTGGTGTGGAACTTCATCGAGTTCTCGTTGCCCTTGATGTCGAAGCCCTCGGGCGCCGAGCCGTCGGCCAGCGGAGCGGCCGAACCCTCGTACTTGCCCGCGACGACGTCCTGGACGGATCCGTCCTGGACCTCGTCGGCCACCGGCGCGTCGTCGGCCTTGGCGGCCGCCTTCTTCGCGGTGGCCTTCTTCGCCGGAGCCTTCTTCGCCGCGGCCTTCTTGGCCTTCGGGGAGTCGGCCAGCGCCTCGACCAGCTCGATCTTCACCATGGGGGCGTTGTCGCCCTTGCGGGGGCCGAGCTTGATGATCCGGGTGTAGCCGCCCGGACGGTCGGCGTACCGCTCACCGATCTCGGTGAACAGCACGTGCACGACGCTCTTGTCCTTGATCCGCTTCATCACCTGACGGCGCGAGTTCAGGTCGCCGCGCTTGGCCTTGGTGATGAACGACTCGGCCAGCGGCTGCAGACGCTTGGCCTTCGACGCGGTCGTGGTGATCGCGCCGTGCTCGAACAGCGACGTCGCGAGGTTGCTGAGGATCAGCTTCTCGTGCGCCGGGCTGCCGCCGAGGCGGGATCCCTTGGTGGGGGTAGGCATTGTCCAACTCCAGAAATCTCAGGCCCGGGTGCGGACCTTGGGAACAGGCCGTGAGGCCTTCGAAAGGTCAGTACTGCTCGGTCTCGGCGAAGCTCTCGTCCTCGTCCTCGGCGTCGTCACCGTAGGCCTCGGCAGCGGCGCGCAGGTCGAAGCCGGGGGGCGAGTCCTTCAGCGACAGGCCCATCTCGGCCAGCTTCAGCTTGACCTCGTCGATCGACTTGGAGCCGAAGTTGCGGATGTCCAGCAGGTCCTGCTCGCTGCGCGAGATCAGCTCACCCACGGTGTGGATGCCCTCGCGCTTGAGGCAGTTGTAGGACCGGACGGTCAGCTGCAGGTCCTCGACCGGCAGCGCCAGGTCGGCGGCCATCTGCTCGTCGACCGGCGACGGGCCGATGTCGATGCCCTCGGCCTCGACGTTCAGCTCACGGGCCAGACCGAACAGCTCGACCAGGGTCTTGCCGGCCGACGCGACGGCGTCGCGGGGCAGCATCGACGGCTTGGTCTCGACGTCGACCACGAGCCGGTCGAAGTCGGTGCGCTGCTCGACCCGGGTCGCCTCGACCTTGTAGGTCACCTTGAGGACCGGCGAGTAGATCGAGTCGACCGGCATCCGGCCGATCTCGGCGTCGGCGGACTTGTTCTGGATCGCGGAGACGTAACCGCGGCCCCGCTCGACGACCAGCTCCATCTCGAGCCGGCCCTTCTCGTTCAGGGTGGCGATCTTCAGGTCCGGGTTGTGCACCTCGACACCGGCCGGCGGCGCGATGTCGGCGGCGGTGACGTCACCGGGGCCCTGCTTGCGCAGGTACATGGTGACCGGCTCGTCGTGCTCGGAGGAGACGACCAGGTCCTTGAGGTTCAGGATCAGCTGGGTGGCGTCTTCCTTGACCCCCGCGACCGTCGAGAACTCGTGCAGCACGCCGTCGACCTTGATGCTGGTCACGGCGGCGCCCGGGATGGACGACAGCAGGGTGCGGCGGATGGAGTTGCCGAGGGTGTAGCCGAAGCCCGGCTCCAGCGGCTCGATCACGAACCGCGAGCGGTGCTCGCCGACGACCTCTTCGGTCAGGGTGGGACGCTGTGCGATCAGCACTGTGACTACTTCCTTCTTCTGTCGCGACGACCACTATTTGAGGTCGCGAGGTGAAGAACGACCGGACCCGCCGGCGGCCCGGAGGCCACCGGCGGGTGCCGGATCAGTTCTTCGAGTAGAGCTCGACGATCAGGTGCTCTGCGACCTGGGTGTCGATCTGTGCCCGGGTGGGCAGCTGGTGCACGAGGATCCGCAGCCGCTCCGGCAGGGCCTCGAGCCATGCCGGGACGACCCGCTCCGAGTGCGTCTCCCGCGCGATGATGAACGGGGTCATCTCGTTCGACTTCGCGCGGACGTCGATCACGTCGTGCGCCGCGACGCGGTACGACGGGATGTTGACCTTGATGCCGTTCACGGTGAAGTGACCGTGCACGACGAGCTGACGGGCCTGACGACGCGTCCGGGCCAGACCGGCGCGGTACACGACGTTGTCGAGGCGCGACTCGAGGATGATCAGCAGGTTGTCACCGGTCTTACCCGGACGCCGCGAGGCCTCCTTGTAGTACAGGCTGAACTGCTTCTCGAGCACGCCGTAGGCGTAACGGGCCTTCTGCTTCTCACGGAGCTGAAGCAGGTACTCGCTCTCCTTGGGACGGCCGCGGCCGTGCATACCCGGCGGGTACGGACGACGCTCGAACGCCTTGTCGCCACCGACGAGGTCGACCCCGAGACGGCGCGACTTCTTGGTCATGGGTCCGGTGTAACGGGCCATTTTCGCTGCCTACCTTTCCTGGGATCAGACCCGGCGCCGCTTGGGAGGGCGGCAGCCGTTGTGGGCGGTCGGGGTGACGTCCTGGATGGTGCCGACCTCGAGGCCGACCGCACCCAGCGAACGAATCGCGGTCTCACGGCCGGAGCCGGGACCCTTCACGAAGACGTCGATCTTGCGCATGCCGTGCTCCATCGCCCGGCGCCCGGCGGCCTCGGCGGCCATCTGCGCGGCGAACGGGGTCGACTTGCGCGAACCCTTGAAGCCGACGGTGCCCGCGGAAGCCCACGAGATGACCGCGCCGGTCGGGTCGGTGATCGTCACGATCGTGTTGTTGAACGTGCTCTTGATGTGCGCGTGGCCGGCGGCCACGTTCTTCTTCTCCTTGCGGCGCACCTTCTTCGCGCCGGCCGCGGTGCGGCTCTTGGGAGGCATAAGTCAGTTGCTCCTGGGGTGGTCGACGGTCATCCGGGTCACTTCTTCTTCTTGCCGGCGATCGCCTTCTTGCGACCCTTCCGGCTACGGGCGTTGGTCCGCGTGCGCTGACCACGCACCGGCAGGCCGCTGCGGTGCCGGCGACCCTGGTACGACCCGATCTCGATCTTGCGGCGGATGTCCGCGGTCACCTCGCGACGGAGGTCACCTTCGATCTTGTAGTTGCCTTCGATCCAGTCCCGGAGCTTGACCAGTTCCTCGTCGCCCAGTTCGTGGACGCGCTTGTCACCGGAGATGCCGGTGGCTTCGAGCGTCTTCAGGGCGCGAGTACGACCTACACCGAAGATGTAGGTGAGTGCGACCTCGATGCGCTTGTCGCGCGGGAGGTCGACGCCAACGAGGCGTGCCATGTGGCGGTGTTCCTTTCGTCGGCAGAGGTGTGGGGGCGCGCCGCGTCCTTGCCCGCCTCGGTGATGTTTCCTTCACCGGCAAGGCCCCGGCCTCTGTTCCGGGGGCGACGTCCAGCGTGTTGCCGTGCTGGACGAGCGTGCGCGCTGTGGTGCGAAAGTGCTGTGGTGCGAGGTAAGGCTTGGATCAGCCCTGCCGCTGCTTGTGCCGCGGGTTCTCGCAGATCACCATGACCCGGCCGTGGCGGCGGATCACCTTGCACTTGTCGCAGATCTTCTTGACGCTCGGATTGACCTTCATCGAGCTTCTTTCTTCGACAGGTGGCTGTGGTTACTTGTACCGGTAGACGATCCGACCCCGGGTGAGGTCGTACGGCGACAGCTCCACGACGACCCGGTCCTCGGGGAGGATCCGGATGTAGTGCTGCCTCATCTTGCCGCTGATGTGCGCGAGCACCTTGTGCCCGTTGGACAGCTCAACACGGAACATCGCGTTCGGCAAAGCCTCGACGATGGTGCCCTCGAGTTCGATGACTCCCTCTTTTTTGGGCATGTCCTCGCACTTCTGTAGACGACGTACTGAATGATTGGTGGTGCACGATCGCCGGGCCCGGAACGAGCATTGGGCATAGCGACCAGAGGCTACAAAGAGCCAAGGAAAGAGTCTACGCCACCTACCGCCGAGAAACCCAATCGGGCCTCAGCAACGGCTGGACTCCAGCTCCTCCATGTGCTCCGCGCCCCACAGATCCAGGGGCGCGAGCGCCGCGTTCAGGGTCTCACCGAGCGGCGTGAGCGAGTACTCCACCTTCGGCGGAACCTGGTGGTAGACCTCCCGGTGCACGATCCGCCGCGACTCCAGTTCGCGCAGCTGTTGGATCAGCATCTTCTCGGTGACCCCGGAGACCTCCTTACGCAGCTCACCGAACCGTCGCGGTCCGTGACTGAGCGCCCACAGGATGCGTGGCTTCCACTTCCCGCCGATCACGTCGGCGGCGGCGTCCAGGCCACAGGTGTACGGCGTCGGTCCGGCCATCCCATACTTACCTTTCGGTGAGTACCTGACTAATTAGTCGGTACTTGTCCATCTTAAACCGTCTCCCTGAGGCTGGGCCCATGAAGACACCCGTGACCGTTCTCGGCCTCGGCGCGATGGGTACGGCCCTCGCCCAGGCCTTCGTCTCCGCCGGCCACCCGACCACCGTCTGGAACCGCACCCCCGGCCGCGCGCCCGACCTCACCGGCGTCACCCGCGCGAAGACCGTCGCCGACGCCGTCAGCGCCGCCTCGTTGGTCGTCGTCTGCCTGCTCGACGACGCCTCCGTCCAGGAAGCCCTGGCGCCGGCCGCGACCGAGTTCTCCGGTCGCACGCTGGTCAACCTCACCAACGGCACGCCCGCCCACGCCCGTCGTACCGCCGACTGGGCCACGCAGCAGGGCGCGGACTACCTGGACGGCGGCATCATGGCCGTGCCCGCGATGATCGGCGGCCCGGCCGCGTTCGTCCTCTACAGCGGATCCGAGGCCGCCTTCGAGAAGCACGGCCCGACGCTCGCCGCACTGGCCCGTCCCCAGTTCGTCGGGGCCGACCCCGGCCTCGCGGCGTTGCAGGACCTCGCCCTGCTGAGCGGCATGTACGGCATGTTCGCGGGCGTCGCGCAGGCCCTCGCGCTGGTCTCCAGCGAGAAGATCTCCCCGACCGCCTTCACCGGCGAGCTCCTGGTTCCCTGGCTGACCGCCATGCTCAGCAGCGTGCCTGAGATGGCCAAGGACCTCGAGCACGGCGCGGAGCCCGGCGCGGCCGGCTCCAACCTGGAGATGCAGGCGGCCGGCTTCGTCAACCTGCTCGACGCTGCCCGTGCCCAGGGCGTCGACCCGAGTCTGCTGGTCCCGATGGGAGAACTGCTCGACCGCGCCGTACGGGAAGGGCACGGCGACGAGGACTTCGGCGTCACGGTCCGGTTGCTCAGGACTGCTGGGTAGCCGCCCACTGCTCGCCGGTCTGCCAGACGTGCTCGGGCATCAGCGCGAGCAGGTCACAGGCGGCGTCCAGGTGCGCCAGCACCACCGAGGCCTCCCGGTACGCCGGGAAGATCGCCACGAACCGCCGGCCCTCGCAGCTGAAGCCGAACGGCGGCACCTGACCCAGTACGTCGACCGCCCGTCGGTGCAGCACCTCCAGCGCCAGATCCTCACGACCGTTGAACAGGCAGTACTTCTCCGGCAGCCCGTCGACCGTCAGCTTCAGCGGCACCAGGCTGGCCGCGGCGACGGGCGCCAGCGAGGTGGGCAGCAGCTGCATCGGCGGCAGCGGCCGGTCCACCTCCAGGTCCAGGAAGTCGAAGCCGAGCTGGCGGCGCCGTACCTTGTGCCGGAACCGCCCGGCGATCAGCTCGCGCCCACGGTGCCGACCGGTCGTCACGTCGTACACCTCGGCCGCGGGATCCACGTCGAACGGCGGGAACGGCCAGCGGTCGAGCAGGTCGGGATCGCCGGCGCTGACCTGCCAGCCCAGCTGGCGGGCCATGTCGGACCAGGCCCGGCGCTGTCGGTTCTCGGAGATGCGGAACGCCGCGGTCAGCGCGACCAGCACCAGGAACCACCCGAGCACGAGCCAGCCGACCCACCGCGGCTCCACCAGCAGGCCGACGACGACCAGCGGGATCGCGACCAGGAACCAGGCCACGTAGACCAGAGCGGAGCCCTGGCGCAGCTGCCACGCCCAGTCCGGGCGCAGCCGCGACCCCTCGGCGCCGGTCTCGGTCACCGACGCTTTCCGAAGTGACCCATGCCCATCAGGGCCCACGGGATCAGCAGCCAGACCGGCCAGAAGTTCGGCCAGTTGCCGCCGTTGGAGACGCCGATGACGAACCAGATGATCACGTTGATCACCACGACACCGGTGAAGCCGCCGAGCAATCCCTGGAGGTTGCGCTGCTGCGGCTGGTTCTCCTGTTTGCGTTCCGGGAAGGTGCCGGGCTCCGGGGTGGGCTGCACGTTCTGCACCACCGCGGGTGTCTGGTACGTCCGGACCGGCGGGAGGTCGCGCACCAGCGGCTCCAGCTCGCCGTAGGTCTGCGCGCCGTACAGGTCGTCGAGCCGTCGGGAGAACTCCGGCTGGTCCAGCCGCCCGTCCGCGAAGGCGTCGCGCAACCGGCCGGCGATCTTGTCGCGATCGGCCTCGGTGAAGCGCTGGTGGGGCTGGTACGAGCTGGGCATGTCCCCAGTGTGCCTCAGCCCGGGACCGCGCGGCGTCCCCCGATGGGTTGACCCGCGCGTCCGCCGTACGGCTGCCCCGAAGTCTGCCCGGCCGAGCAGCTCAGTCGGCCAGCGGGCCGAACTTCACGCCGAGCTCGGCCAGCTTGGCCTCGCCGCCGTCGAGCGCGGTCAGCACCCACGGGCCCTGCGGGGTCAGCGTGAACGTGTGCTCGGTGTGCGCGGCCACGGTCCCGTCGTCGGTGACGACGGTCCAGTCGTCCTCGAGCGTGTGGTTGTCCTGCTTGCCCAGCGTGATCATCGGCTCGACCGCGAGCGCCAGACCCTCGACCAGCTTGGGCCCCTTGCCCGCCTTGCCGAAGTTCGGCACGTTCGGCGGCTGGTGCATCGCCGACCCGATCCCGTGCCCGACGAAGTCCTCGACGATCCCGTACGACGAGTTGGCGCGCACATGGGCCTCGACCGCGGCCGAGATGTCGGTCAGCCGGCCACCGAGCTTGGCGGCCGCGAAGCCGCGCCACATCGACTCCTCGCAGATCCGGGCCAGCTCGAGCAGCTCGTCGGACGCCGTACCGACCCCGACCGAGATCGCCGCGTCGCCGTGCCAGCCGTCGACGATCGCACCGCAGTCGATCGAGATCAGGTCGCCGTCGGCCAGCACCCGGTCACCGGGGATGCCGTGCACGATCTCGTCGTTGACCGAGGCACAGATCGACCCGGTGAAGCCGTGGTAGCCCAGGAACGACGGCGTCGCGCCGGAGGACCGGATGTGATCCTCGGCGAGCGCGTCGAGCTCACCGGTGGTGATGCCGGGCTTCACCGCGGCCCGGAGCAGCTCCAGCGTGCGGCCGACCACCAGGCCGGCCTTGCGCATGGCCAGGATCTGCTCGCGGGTCTTGATCTCGATCCCGCGGTCCTTGAAGATCATCTGCTCCGTACTCCACTTCTGTGGCGGCCAATCAGGCCGGCCCTGGACAGCAAAAAGGTCCGCCCGGCGACGCGTGGTCGCCGGGCGGACCCGGAGTTCATTCGCCGATCGACTTCAGGGCGGCGAGCACGCGCTCGCTGACCTCGTCGATCTCGCCGACGCCGTCCACCTCGACCAGCAGGCCGCGCTGCGCGTACACCTGCAACAGCGGCTTGGTCTCGGCGGTGTAGACGTCCTGGCGGTGCCGGACGACCTCCTCGGAGTCGTCCGACCGGCCGTCGATCTTGGCCCGCTTGAGCATCCGGTCCACCAGCACGTCGGCGTCGGCGGTCAGCGCCACCACCGCGTCCAGCTTGTGGCCGTGGTCGGCCAGGATGTCGTCCAGCGTGCCGACCTGCGGCAGCGTCCGGGGGTAACCGTCCAGGAGGAAGCCTGCGCCGGCGTCCGCTTCGGACAGCCGGTCCCGCACCATTGCGTTCGTGACCTCGTCGGGGACGTAGTTGCCCGCGTCCATGTACCGCTTCGCCTCGAGACCCAGCTCGGTCTCGTCCTTCACGTTCTGCCGGAAGATGTCGCCGGTGGAGACTGCCGGGATGTTCAGACGCTCCGCAAGCACCTTTGCCTGCGTGCCCTTGCCCGCCCCGGGCGGACCCATCAGCAACATTCTCATCAGCGCAGGAACCCTTCGTAGTTACGCTGCTGCAGCTGACTCTCGATCTGCTTCACCGTGTCCAGTCCGACGCCGACCATGATCAGGATCGACGTACCACCGAACGGGAAGCTCTGGCTGGCGTTCAAGAGCACCAGTGCGATCAGCGGGATCATCGAGATGATCGCCAGGTAGATCGCGCCGGGCAGCGTGATGCGGGACAGAACGTAGGAGAGGTACTCCTCGGTCGGCCGCCCCGCCCGGATCCCGGGAATGAAGCCGCCGTACTTCTTCATGTTGTCAGCAACTTCCTTCGGGTTGAAGGTAATCGAGACGTAGAAGTACGTGAAAAAGATAATAAGCGCGACGTACGTCACCATGTAGATGGGATGGTCGCCCTTGACCAGGTTGCCCTGGATCCACTGCGCCCACTTCTCGTCCTGCCGGAACTGGCTGACCAGCACGGGCAGGTAGAGCAGGCTGGAGGCGAAGATCACCGGGATGACGCCGGCCTGGTTGACCTTCAGCGGGATGTACGTCGAGGTGCCGCCGAACATCTTCCGGCCGACCATGCGCTTGGCGTACTGGACCGGGATCCGGCGCTGTGCCTGCTCGATGAAGATGACCGCGGCCATGATCACCAGGCCGACGGCCAGCACGGCCAGGAACGTCGGGACGCCGTGGCTCTTGCGGATCGCCCAGAGCTGGGTCGGGAAGGTGGCGACGATCTGAGTGAAGATCAGGATCGACATACCGTTGCCAACGCCGCGGTCGGTGATCAGCTCACCGAGCCACATGACCACACCGGTACCGGCGGTCATGGTGAGCACCATGACGACGACCGGGAACCACTTGTCGCTGTGCAGCAGCTGCTCGTTGCACCCGTTGAACAGCCGGCCGGGGGTCCGGGCGAGCGCGACGAACGCGGTCGCCTGCAGGATCGCCAGACCGACGGTCAGGAAGCGCGTGTACTGGGTGATCTTGCCCTGTCCCGCCTGGCCTTCCTTCTTCAGCGACTCCAGCCGCGGGATCACCACGGTGAGCAGCTGCAGAATGATGCTGGCGGTGATGTACGGCATGATGCCCAGCGCGAAGATCGCGAGCTGCAGCAGCGCACCGCCGGAGAACAGGTTGATCAGGTTGTACAGGTTCGCGTTCTCACCCTGCTTCGACGCCTGCAGGCAGATGTCCAGCGCCTGGACGTTGACACCGGGCGCCGGCACGACCGAACCGATCCGGAAGATCACGACGATGAAGAGCACGAACAAGATCTTCCGGCGCAGGTCCGGAGTCTTGAACGCGTTGGCAAAGGCGCCTAACACCCTGTCCTCCCACATTTATCCGATGCCCGGTCAGGGCAAGGGCCTAGCAAAGCAGCTGGGCAAGAGACGAACCAGGGCTCGTCCGACGACCAGCGCACAATATCAGCGCTGGCGCCGTACGAGCCCTGGCACTCACACCTCGGTGGTGGTGCCCCCGGCCGCCGCGATCTTCTCCTTGGCGGACTTGGAGAACTTGTTCACCGAAACCTGCAGTGCCACGGTCAGTTCGCCGTCACCCAGCACCTTCACCGGCTGACCACTTCGGACCGCGCCCTTCGCGACGAGATCGGTCACACCGACCTCACCGCCCTCGGGGAACAGCTGTCCGAGCTTCTCCAGGTTAACGACCTGGAACTCCACTCGGTTCCTGCTCTTGAAGCCCTTGAGCTTCGGAAGCCGCATGTGCAGCGGCATCTGGCCACCCTCGAACCACTCGGGGATGTTGTTACGGGCCTTGCTGCCCTTGGTACCGCGGCCGGCCGTCTTGCCCTTGCTGCCCTCACCACGACCCACACGGGTCTTGGCGGTCTTGGCTCCGGGCGCCGGACGCAGGTGATGAACCTTGAGCGCCATGTCAGTCAACCTCTTCGACGGTGATGAGGTGGCGAACCGCGCGCACCATGCCGCGAACCTCGGGCTTGTCCTCGTGGACGGCGGTGTCGCCGATCCGCTTGACGCCCAGGGTGCGCAGCGTGTCGCGCTGGTTCTGCTTGCCACCGATGCCGGAACGGGTCTGCGTCACCTTCAAGCGTGCCATCAGGATGTCGCCTCCGCCCGCGCCTTCAGCAGTGCCGCCGGAGCGACGTGCTCGACCGGCAGACCACGGCGCGCGGCCACGGCCTCCGGAGTCTCCAGGGCCTGCAGCGCGGCCACCGTGGCGTGCACCACGTTGATCGCGTTCGAGGACCCCAGCGACTTGCTGAGGATGTCGTGGATCCCCGCGCACTCCAGTACGGCGCGCGCCGAGCCACCCGCGATCACACCGGTACCAGGAGCGGCCGGGCGCAGCATGACCACGCCGGCGGCCTTCTCACCCTGGACCGGGTGCGGGATGGTGCCCTGGATCCTCGGCACCTTGAAGAACGCCTTCTTGGCCTCCTCGACACCCTTGGCGATCGCCGCGGGCACCTCCTTGGCCTTGCCGTATCCCACACCGACGGTGCCTTCACCGTCGCCGACGACCACGAGGGCGGTGAAGCTGAAGCGACGACCACCCTTCACGACCTTGGCGACCCGGTTGATGGCTACCACGCGCTCGATGTAGGCGGTCTTGTCAGCTGCCTGACCGCGACCACCGTCACGGCCACGGCGCTCACCACCGGCGCCGCCTCCGCGACGCTGCTGGCCTCCGCTCATTTCGAACTACCTTCTTCCCTTGTCGCCGTCATCAGAAGCCGAGCCCGCCCTCGCGGGCGGCGTCGGCCAGTGCCGCGATGCGGCCGTGGTACTTGTTCCCGGCCCGGTCGAACACGACCGAGTCGATACCGGCGGCCTTGGCGCGGTCGGCGATCAGGCCGCCCACCGTCTTGGCCTTGTCGGTCTTGTTCGCCTCCGCGCCGCGCAGGTCGGACTCCATCGTGGAGGCCGACACCAGCGTCACGCCGGCCACGTCGTCGATGACCTGAGCGAACAGGTGCTTCGACGACTTGCTGACCACCAGGCGCGGCCGGTCGGCCGTCCCGTTGATCTTCTTCCGGACGCGGATCTGACGACGAAGCCGCGAAGCTGTCGTCTTGGCGGCGTGCTTGTTGTGCCGCAAACCGATCGCCATGGTTACTTACCAGCCTTTCCGACCTTGCGGCGGACCTGCTCGCCGGCGTACCGCACACCCTTGCCCTTGTACGGCTCGGGCTTGCGCAGCTTGCGGATGTTCGCGGCGACCTCACCGACGGACTGCTTGTCGATTCCCTGCACCGAGAACTTGGTCGGCGTCTCGACGACGAAGGAGATTCCCTCCGGCGCGTCCACCGTGATCGTGTGGCTGTAGCCGAGCGAGAACTCCAGCTGGGTCGGTCCCTTGGCCAGGACGCGGTACCCGACGCCGACGATCTCGAGCTTCTTCTCGTAGCCGTCCGTCACGCCGGTCACCAGGTTGGCGATCAGCGTGCGGGACAGGCCGTGCAGTTCCTTGCTCTTGCGCAGGTCGTCCGGACGCGCGACGGCGATCGTGCCGTCCTCGTCCCGGTTGACCACGATGGGCTCAGCCACGACGTGCGAGAGCTGACCCTTGGGACCCTTGACGGTGACCGTCTGGCCGTCGATCGTGACGTCGACGCCGGACGGGACCGAGATCGGGAGCTTACCGATGCGAGACATGAATGTGGTCCTCCTTCCGGTTCTTCGTCACCAGACGTAGGCGAGGACTTCCCCGCCAACGCCCTTGTTCTTGGCCTGCCGGTCCGTGAGCAGACCCTGCGACGTCGAGATGATGGCGACGCCCAGGCCTCCCAGCACCTTCGGCAGGTTGGTCGACTTCGCGTAGACCCGCAGTCCCGGCTTGCTGATCCGGCGCACGCCCGCGATGGAGCGCTCCCGGCTCGGCCCGAACTTCAGGTCGACGATCAGGGTCTTGCCGACGGTGCCCTCCTTGGGCTCCTCGACCTGGTAGCTGGAGATGTAACCCTCCTGCTGCAGGATGTCGGCGATGCCCTGCTTGATCTTGCTGTACGGCATCGAGGTCGACTCGTGGTACGCCTGATTGGCGTTGCGCAGACGCGTCAGCATGTCTGCGATCGGGTCGGTCATCGTCATGGCCTGGGGCCTCTTTCCCGCCGTGGTTTCGCCGGCCGGCGACCTACGGTGACTAGATGGTGGGTGGAGAAAAGTTCGGTGCTGAAGAGCTCGGTCACCAGCTGGACTTGGTCACGCCGGGCAGCTCGCCCCGGTGCGCCATCTCCCGCAGGCAGATCCGGCACAGGCCGAACTTGCGGAAGACCGCCTTCGGCCGGCCGCACCGCTGGCAGCGCGTGTAGCCACGCACCGCGAACTTCGGCTTCCGGGCCTGCTTGACCTTGAGTGCTGTCTTCGCCACGTCAGTTCTCCTTGAACGGGAAGCCGAGCTGCCGCAGCAGCGCGCGCCCCTCGTCGTCGTTCTTGGCGCTGGTCACCACGGTGATGTCCATGCCCCGGACCCGGTCGATCCGGTCCTGGTTGATCTCGTGGAACATGACCTGCTCGGTCAGACCGAAGGTGTAGTTCCCGTTGCCGTCGAACTGCTTCGGGGACAGACCGCGGAAGTCGCGGATCCGGGGCAGCGCGAGCGCCAGCAGCCGGTCCAGGAACTCCCACATCCGGTCGCCGCGCAGCGTCACGTGGGCGCCGATCGGCATTCCCTCGCGGAGCTTGAACTGCGCGATCGACTTGCGGGCCTTGGTGACCTGCGGCTTCTGGCCGGTGATCGCGGCCAGGTCCTTGATCGCGCCGTCGATCAGCTTCGAGTCGCGCGCCGCCTCACCGACACCCATGTTCACCACGATCTTGGTGAGCCCGGGCACCTGCATGACGTTGGCGAACTGGAACTGCTCCTGCAGCTGGCCGACGATCTCTTCGCGGTACTTGATCTTCATCCGGGGCTGGACCTTCGCCTCGGTCACTGCGGTGGTCATCAGATCTCCTCGCCGGTACGCCGAGCGATCCGGACGCTCCGGAAACCGGTGTACGTCGAACCGTCCGGGCGCCGCTTCTGCACCTCGACGCGGTTGTACCCGACGCGGGTGGTCACCTTCTGCTTCTTGCCGTCCTTGTCGACCTCGACCAGGAGCATCACGTTGGAGACGTGGATCGGGGCTTCCTGGGTGACGATGCCACCCGTCGTGCCGCCGCGCTGGGCCTGCTGCACCTTGGTGTGCTTCTTGACCCGGTTCACGCCTTCGACGATGACGAGCTCGTCGTCGGGCTGGACCGAGATGATCTTGCCCTCGAGTCCCTTGGACTTGCCGGTGACCACGCGGACGAGGTCACCCTTCTTCACGTGCAGCTTGCGCTGCCCCTTGACTACGGACTTGTCTGCCATGTCAGAGCACCTCCGGAGCGAGCGAGATGATCTTCATGAAGCGCTTCTCGCGCAGCTCCCGGCCGACCGGCCCGAAGATACGGGTCCCCCGCGGCTCACCGTCGGCCTTGAGGATCACGGCGGCGTTCTCGTCGAAGCGGATGTAGGAGCCGTCCGGACGCCGGCGCTCCTTCACGGTTCGCACGATGACAGCCTTGACGACGTCACCCTTCTTCACGCCACCACCCGGGATCGCGTCCTTGACGGTGGCGACGATCGTGTCCCCGACACCGGCGTAGCGCCGACCGGAGCCACCGAGCACGCGGATGCAAAGAATTTCCTTCGCACCCGTGTTGTCGGCGACCTTCAGTCGCGACTCCTGCTGGATCATCTGTTGATCTCCTGGTTGTCTCGCTGGTTCTCACTGACGTGAGCCTTGCGGAACGAATAATTTCGATTGGGTACAGCTGGGCGTTGCCGTGACCTCGAGGCCTTGATTACTTGGCCTTCTCGAGGATCTCGACGATGCGCCACCGCTTGGTCGCCGACAACGGCCGGGTCTCCATCAGGAGGACGCGGTCGCCGATGCCGGCGGCGTTCTGCTCGTCGTGCGCCTTGAGCTTGCGGGTGCGACGGATGACCTTGCCGTACAGCTTGTGCTTGACCCGGTCCTCGACCTCGACGGTGACGGTCTTGTCCATCTTGTCGCTCAGCACCAGACCCTCGCGGGTCTTACGTGCGCCGCGCGCCTCGGTCGTGCTCACGGTCTCGTCCTTCGCTGTGTTCTCGGTCATGCCTTGCTCCCAGCCTTCTCGCTGTCGTCCGCGGTCTCGTCGGCCTCGGCCTCGGTCTCGGCCTCGGCTGCGGCGACCGGAGCGTCCACCTCTTCGGTGATGCCGAGCGCGCGCTCGGTCAGCACCGTGTAGATGCGGGCGATGTCCTTACGGACGGCGCGCAGCCGGCCGTGGGACTCCAGCTGACCCGTGGCAGCCTGGAACCGGAGGTTGAACAGCTCCTCCTTGGCTTCGCCGAGCTTGCTCAGCAGCTCGTCCTTGCCCAGGTTCCGCAGCTCGGCGGCGGTCAGGGTAGCCATCAGTTCTCACCTGCCTCTCGGGTGATGAATTTGCACTTCATCGGCAACTTGTGAATCGCGCGGCGCATCGCCTCGCGAGCGGTCTGCTCGTCGACACCGGACAGCTCGAACATCACGCGGCCCGACTTGACGTTGGCGATCCACCACTCCGGCGAACCCTTACCGGAACCCATGCGGGTCTCGGCCGGCTTCTTGGTCAGCGGGCGGTCCGGGTAGATGTTGATCCAGACCTTTCCGCCACGCTTGATGTGCCGGGTCATCGCGATACGCGCCGACTCGATCTGCCGGTTGGTGACGTAGTGGCTCTCCAGTGCCTGGATGCCGAAGTCACCGAAGGCCAGCGTGGTGCCGCCCTTGGCAGCGCCGGAGCGCTTCGGGTGGTGCTGCTTGCGGTGCTTGACCTTACGGGGGATGAGCACGGTTCAGCTCTCCGTTCCGGTCGTCTCGGCCGGCTTGTCCGCCGCCGGAGCAGTGGTGGCCTCCGCCTTCGGGGCCTCGTTGCGGGCGCCGCCGTCACGACGGTCGTCGCGCCGTCCGCCGCGGTCGCCGCCACGCTCGCCACCGCGACCACCGCGGTCGTCACGGCGAGCCGGACGACGCTGCTGGTTCGCGGCGCGGGCCGCGGCCTGCGCCTCGCGCTCGGCGCGGGAGCCGGACACGTCACCCTTGTAGATCCAGACCTTCACGCCGATCCGGCCGAAGGTCGTGCGGGCCTCGTAGAAGCCGTAGTCGACGTCAGCGCGCAGGGTGTGCAGCGGCACACGGCCTTCGCGGTAGAACTCCGAGCGCGACATCTCCGCGCCACCGAGCCGGCCGGAGCACTGGATCCGGATGCCCAGGGCGCCGCCACGCATGGTGGTCTGCATCGCCTTGCGCATCGCGCGGCGGAACGCCACGCGGCCGGACAGCTGCTCGGCAACGCCCTGGGCGACCAGCTGCGCGTCGACCTCGGCGTTCTTGACCTCGAGGATGTTCAGCTGCACCTGCTTGCCGGTGAGCTCCTCGAGGCTGCCGCGGATCCGGTCCGCCTCGGCGCCGCGGCGACCGATGACGATGCCCGGACGGGCGGTGTGGATGTCGACCCGAACACGGTCACGGGTGCGCTCGATCTCCACGCGGGAGATGCCGGCGCGCTCCATGCCCTTGCTCAGCAGACGGCGGATCTTGACGTCCTCGCCGACGTAGTCCTTGTACAGCTTGTCGGCGTACCAGCGGCTCTTGTGGTCCGTGCTGATACCGAGGCGGAACCCGTGCGGGTTTACCTTCTGGCCCACTAGCGGGTCCTGCCCTTCTTCTCAGCGGCCTTCTTGCCCTTGGCCTTCTTGGCGTCGGCCGCCGGCTTGGCGGTCTCTTCCTCGGCCCGCGGGCCGACGACCACGGTGATGTGGCTGGTCCGCTTGTCGATCCGGGTGGCCCGGCCCTGCGCACGGGGGCGGTGACGCTTCAGCGTCGGTCCCTCGTCCACGAAGGCCTTCACCACGACCAGGTCGGCGCGGCTCAGGTGCTCGGTGCCCTCGGCGTTCGCCGCGGCGCTGTCGACGACCTTGTACACGGTCGCGGCAGCGGCCTGCGGGGCGAACTTCAGAGTGGCGAGGGCGTTGTCGATACCCATCCCACGCACCAGGTCCAGCACGCGACGCGCCTTCATCGGCGTCACGCGGACGAAGCGCGCGACCGCGAAGGCCCCGGGCTCGTCGCCCAGCAGGCTCTCGCGGCGGGCACTGACGGCCCTACGCTCTTGAACGCTCATGATGTTCGAATCTCTCCGTAGGTAGCTTGCGCGTCGTCAACTGACCAGAGGTCAGCGACGCCGTGACTTCCGGTCGTCCTTCTCGTGACCCTTGAACGTGCGGGTCGGGGCGAACTCGCCGAGCTTGTGCCCGACCATCGCGTCCGTCACGAACACCGGCACGTGCTTGCGGCCGTCGTGCACCGCGAGCGTGTGGCCGATCATGTCGGGAATGATCATCGACCGGCGGGACCAGGTCTTGATCACGTTCTTGGTGCCCTTCTCGTTCTGCACCTCCACCTTCTTGAGCAGGTGGTGGTCGACGAACGGGCCTTTCTTGAGGCTGCGTGGCATTTCTGTCCGGCTCCCTATCAGCGCTTCTTGCCGGCCTTGCGGCGCCGGACGATCATGCGGTCGCTTTCCTTGCGGGTGCGGGTGCGGCCCTCAGGCTGACCCCACGGGGACACCGGGTGACGTCCACCCGAGGTCTTACCCTCACCACCACCGTGCGGGTGGTCGACCGGGTTCATCGCGACACCACGGACGGTCGGGCGCTTGCCCTTCCAGCGCATCCGGCCCGCCTTGCCCCAGTTGATGTTCGACTGCTCGCCGTTGCCCACCTCACCGAGGGTGGCGCGGCAACGCACGTCGACCATCCGGACCTCGCCGGACGGCATCCGCAGGGTGGCCATCCGGCCCTCCTTGGCGACCAGCTGAACGCTGGCACCGGCGGAACGGGCCATCTTGGCGCCGCCACCCGGACGCAGCTCGACGGCGTGCACCGTGGAGCCGACCGGGATGTTGCGCAGCGGCAGGTTGTTGCCCACCTTGATGTCGGCGGCCGGGCCGTTCTCGACGATCGTGCCCTGCTTCAGGTTCGACGGGGCGAGGATGTAGCGCTTCTCGCCGTCGACGTAGTGCAGCAGCGCGATCCGCGCGGTGCGGTTCGGGTCGTACTCGATCTCGGCCACCTTCGCCGGGACGCCGTCCTTGTCGTACCGCTTGAAGTCGATCAGGCGGTACGCCCGCTTGTGACCGCCACCGTGGTGCCGAGTGGTGATCTTGCCGGAGTTGTTCCGGCCACCCTTCTTCGGCAGCGGGCGAAGCAGGGACTTCTCAGGGGTCGAACGGGTGAGCTCGACGAAGTCGGCCACGCTCGAGCCACGACGGCCCGGCGTTGTCGGCTTGTATTTGCGGATACCCATTACGACTGGCCTCCGAAGATGTCGATGCGGTCGTCGCCGGACAGGCTGACGATCGCTCGCTTGGTGTCCGGGCGCTTGCCCCAGCCGGCACGGGTGCGGCGGCGCTTGCCCTTGCGGTTCAGTGTGTTGACGCTGGTCACGCGGACCTTGAACACCTTCTCGACCGCGAGCTTGATCTCGGTCTTGTTGGCGTCCGGGGCGACCTCGAACGTGTACTTCTGCTCGTCCAGCAGGCCGTAGCTCTTCTCGCTCACGACCGGCCGCAGCAGCACGTCCCGCGGGTCCTTGTTGACTCCGTGGCTCATGCTTCTACCTCCTGCTCGGCTTCGGTCGACGTCGCGACAGCCTTGACGGACTTGCCCTTGGGCGCGCCGGCGACGAAGTTGTCGAGCGCGGCCTTGGTGTAGACCACCGCGTCGCTGCAGAGCACGTCGTACGCGTTCAGCTGGTCGGCGGCGATCAGGTGCACGGTCGGCACGTTGCGCAGGCTCAGCCAGGTCAGCTCGTCGTTGCGGTCGACAACGACCAGCAGCTTGACGTGCTCGGTGACCTCGGCCAGCACCTTCAGCGCCGACTTGGTCGACGGCGTGTCGCCGTCGACGAACTGGTCGACCACGAAGACGCGGCCGTCACGGGCCCGGTCCGACAGCGCACCGCGGAGCGCGGCGGCGATCATCTTCTTCGGGGTCCGCTGGCTGTAGTCGCGCGGGGTCGGGCCGTGCACGACGCCACCACCGGTGAACTGCGGCGCGCGGGTCGAACCCTGACGCGCACGGCCGGTGCCCTTCTGGCGGTACGGCTTGGCGCCACCACCGGAGACCTCGCCGCGGCGCTTCACCTTGTGCGTGCCCTGACGGGCGGCGGCCAGCTGGGCCACCACGACCTGGTGGATCAGCGGGATGTTCACCTGGACGTCGAACAGCTCGGCGGGGAGCTCCGCGGAGCCCTTCTTGCTGACCTTGTCGCCCTTGACGACGGTCACATCGACGGTGCTCACTTGCTCGCTCCCTTCGCGGCGTTGCGGATCAGCACGAGGCCGCCCTTGGGACCGGGGACCGCACCCTTGATCAGGATGAGTCCGCGCTCGGCGTCGATCGCGTGAACCTTGACGTTCTGGGTGGTGACCTGCTCGTGGCCCATCCGGCCGGCCATCTTCAGGCCCTTGAAAACCCGGCCCGGGGTGGCGCAGCCGCCGATGGAGCCCGGCGAACGGTGCTTCTTGTGCACACCGTGCGTCGCGCGCAGGCCGTGGAAACCGTGCCGCTTCATGACACCGGCGAAGCCCTTGCCCTTGCTGGTGGCGGAGACGTCGACGACCTCGCCGGCCTCGAAGGCCTCGGCCTTGATCTCCTGGCCGAGCGTGTACTCGCTCGCGTCAGCGGTGCGCAGCTCCAGCAGGTGCCGGCGCGGGGTCACACCGGCCTTGTCGAAGTGGCCGCGCAGGGGCTTGGTCACCTTGCGCGGGTCGATGTCGCCGAACGCGATCTGCACGCCGTCGTAGCCGTGGGTGGACGAGGTGCGAACCTCGGTCACCACGCACGGTCCGGCCTGGATCACGGTCACGGGAACGACTCGGTTGTTCTCGTCCCAGGTCTGGGTCATGCCGAGCTTGGTGCCCAGCAGCCCTCGCGTGTTCTTCTGCTTGCTCATAGGTCAGCGTTCCCTCAGAGCTTGATCTCGATGTCGACACCGGCCGGGAGGTCGAGCCGCATCAGCGAGTCGACGGTCTTCGGCGTGGGGTCGATGATGTCGATGAGCCGCTTGTGGGTGCGCATCTCGAAGTGCTCGCGGCTGTCCTTGTACTTGTGCGGCGAGCGGATGACGCAGAACACGTTCTTTTCCGTCGGCAACGGCACCGGGCCAGCAACCTTCGCACCAGTACGCGTCACCGTGTCGACAATCTTGCGCGCCGAGCTGTCGATGACCTCGTGGTCGTAGGCCTTCAGCCGGATGCGGATCTTCTGTCCCGCCATCGCTTCGCTTCGTCCTTCTCTATCGTCTTCGTTGCGTTGCTCCGACCCCCGAGGTCGGGTGTGTCGCGCACCGGGCACGTACGTGCGCCAGTCACAACTCTTCGACCTGGGATGGAGATCGGGATTCGGTCTCGGACCGAACCTCGGCATGGTCTCCGGTCCGGCGCTACCAGCCAGACCCTGAACACGGTCTGGGGCGCGCCCCGGCAACCTCGCCTGAGCAACCTGAATAGTGTGCCAGAGATCGGCACCGGAATGCCAATCGAGTGGCTTCACGCCTGATCCGGCCCCACCTGGGTGCCGGATCAGGCACAAAGCAGAGGTCCGCGAGGGCTCAGTGGTGCGAGCCCTCGCGGACCTCGTGAGATCACTTGAGGATCTTGGTGACCCGGCCGGCGCCGACGGTACGGCCACCTTCCCGGATCGCGAACTTCAGGCCCTCTTCCATGGCGATCGGCTGGATCAGCTCGACCGACATGTCGGTGTTGTCGCCCGGCATGACCATCTCGGTGCCCTCGGGCAGCGTGACGACGCCGGTGACGTCCGTGGTGCGGAAGTAGAACTGCGGGCGGTAGTTCTGGAAGAACGGCGTGTGACGGCCGCCCTCCTCCTTCGACAGGATGTAGACCGAAGCGTCGAAGTTGGTGTGCGGGGTGGTCGTGCCCGGCTTGATCACGACCATGCCGCGCTCGACGTCCTCGCGCTTGGTGCCACGAAGCAGCAGACCGACGTTCTCACCGGCCTGGCCCTCGTCGAGCAGCTTGCGGAACATCTCGATACCGGTGACCGTGGTGGTCTGCTTCTCCGGACGGATGCCGATCAGGTCGACGGTCTCGTTGACCTTGACCACACCGCGCTCGATCCGGCCGGTGATGACCGTACCGCGACCCGTGATGGTGAAGACGTCCTCCACCGGCATCAGGAACGGCTTGTCGATCTCGCGCTCCGGCTGCGGGATGTACTCGTCGACCGCGGTCATCAGCTCGATGATCGACTCGCCCCACTTGGCGTCGCCCTGCAGCGCCGGGTGAGCGGCGACGCGGACGATCGGCGCGTTGTCGCCGTCGAACTCCTGCTCGGAGAGCAGCTCGCGAACCTCGAGCTCGACGAGCTCCAGGATCTCCTCGTCGTCGACCATGTCGCACTTGTTCAGCGCCACGACCATCGCCGGCACGCCGACCTGACGGGCGAGCAGCACGTGCTCACGCGTCTGGGGCATCGGGCCGTCGGTGGCGGCGACGACCAGGATCGCACCGTCCATCTGGGCCGCACCGGTGATCATGTTCTTGATGTAGTCCGCGTGTCCCGGGCAGTCGACGTGGGCGTAGTGCCGGGCCTCGGTCTGGTACTCGACGTGCGCGATCGAGATGGTGATACCGCGCTGGCGCTCTTCCGGCGCCTTGTCGATCTGATCGAAGGCCGAGGCCTCGTTCAGAGTCGGGTACTTGTCGTGCAGCACCTTGGTGATCGCCGCGGTAAGAGTGGTCTTACCGTGGTCGATGTGACCGATGGTGCCGATGTTGACGTGCGGCTTAGTCCGCTCGAACTTCGCCTTAGCCACTGGGGCCCTCCTGGAAAATGTTGACTTACGCCGTACGCCGACGCGCTGTGGGTTGGTTGGTCCGGAGCGAGATTACTCGCCGCGAGCCTTCTTGATGATCTCTTCCGCCACGTTCTTCGGAACCTCGGCGTAGGAATCGAACTGCATCGAGTACGACGCGCGGCCCTGGGTCTTCGACCGCAGGTCACCGACATACCCGAACATCTCGGACAGCGGCACCGAAGCCTTGATCGCTCGGCTGCCACCGGGGCCCTCGTCCATGGACTGGATCGAGCCACGACGGGAGTTGAGGTCGCCGATCACTTCACCCATGTAGTCCTCGGGCGTGATCACCTCGACCGCGAACATCGGCTCCAGGATGACCGGAGTCGCCCGGCGGGCGGCGTCCTTGAAGGCCATCGAACCGGCGATCTTGAACGCGAGCTCGGAGGAGTCGACGTCGTGGTAGGCGCCGTCGGTCAGCGTGACCTTGACGTCGACCATCGGGTAGCCGGCCAGTACGCCGAACTCCATCGCTTCCTGCGCGCCCTCGTCCACCGACGGGATGTACTCCCGGGGGATGCGGCCACCGGTGACGGCGTTGACGAACTCGTAACCGCCCTCGCCACCGGCCTCGACCGAAGTCGGCTCGATGTTGATGATCACACGCGCGAACTGACCCGAACCACCGGTCTGCTTCTTGTGCGTGTAGTCGACCTTCTCGACCTTCTTCTTGATGGTCTCGCGGTAGGCCACCTGCGGCTTGCCGACGTTGGCCTCGACGCGGAACTCGCGCTTCATCCGGTCGACCAGCACCTCGAGGTGCAGCTCGCCCATGCCGGCGATGATCGTCTGGCCTGTGTCCTCGTCGGTCCGGACCTGGAAGGTCGGGTCCTCCTCGGCCAGGCGCTGGATCGCGACGCCCAGCTTCTCCTGGTCGCCCTTCGACTTGGGCTCGATGGCGACCGAGATGACCGGAGCCGGGAACTGCATCGACTCCAGCACGACCGGGTTGCTCGGGTCGGCCAGCGTCTCACCGGTGGTGGTGTCCTTCAGACCCATCACGGCGACGATGTGGCCGGCGCCGATCGACGCGATCTCCTCACGCTTGTTCGCGTGCATCCGGTAGATCTTGCCGATCCGCTCCTTGCGCCCCTTGGTGGGGTTCAGGACCTGCGTACCGGTCTCGAGCTTGCCCGAGTAGACCCGGATGAAGGTGAGCTTGCCCAGGTGCGGGTCGGCCGCGATCTTGAAGGCCAGCGCCGAGAAGGGCTCGCTGTCGTCGGGGCGGCGCAGGACGACGGTGTCGCCGTCCTTGACGTCGTGACCCTCGATGGCCGGCACGTCGAGCGGGCTCGGCAGGTAGTCGTTGACCGCGTCGAGCAGGGGCTGGACGCCCTTGTTCTTGAACGCCGTACCGGTCAGGACCGGGGTCAGCTTGCTGCCCAGCGTCGCCCGCCGGATGGCGGCCTTCAGCTGCGGGACGGTCGGCTGCTCGCCCTCGAGGTAGAGCTCCATGATCTCGTCGTCGGCCTCGGCCAGCGTCTCGATCAGCTTGTCGCGCCACTCCGCGGCCGCCTCGGTGTGGCTGGCCGGGATCTCCTCGATCGTGTAGTCCTCGCCGATCACGGTCTCGCCGCGCCAGGTCAGCGCGCGCATCTCGACCAGGTCGACGACGCCGATGAAGTCGGACTCGGCGCCGATCGGCAGCTGCATGACCAGCGCCACGGCCGCCAGGCGGTCCTTGATCATGTCGACGCAGCGCATGAACTCCGCGCCGGTGCGGTCCAGCTTGTTGACGAAGCAGATCCGCGGTACGCCGTACCGGTCCGCCTGCCGCCAGACCGTCTCGGACTGCGGCTCGACGCCGGCGACACCGTCGAACACGGCGACGGCGCCGTCGAGGACGCGCAGCGAGCGCTCCACCTCGACGGTGAAGTCGACGTGGCCCGGGGTGTCGATGATGTTGATGGTGTGGTCTTTCCAGGTGCAGGTCGTCGCGGCGGACGTGATCGTGATGCCGCGCTCCTGCTCCTGCTCCATCCAGTCCATCGTGGCGGCGCCCTCGTGGACCTCACCGATCTTGTAGGTGATACCGGTGTAGAAGAGGATCCGCTCGGTCGTCGTCGTCTTACCGGCGTCGATGTGGGCCATGATCCCGATGTTGCGGACCTTGGCCAGGTCGGTGGTGATTTGTACGGCCACCTCGGTGGTCTACCTCTCGCTTCTGTCGTGCGTAAAAAGAGTGAGCTGGGGGCCCGGTTCCGGGCCCCGCGTCACCAGCGGTAGTGGGCGAAAGCCTTGTTGGCTTCAGCCATCTTGTGCGTGTCCTCGCGGCGCTTGACCGACGCACCGAGACCGTTGGACGCGTCCAGGATCTCGTTCATCAGGCGCTCGGCCATCGTCTTCTCGCGACGGGCCCGGGAGTACGACGTGAGCCAGCGCAGGGCGAGCGTGGTCGAGCGACCGGGCTTGACCTCGATCGGCACCTGGTAGGTGGCACCACCGACGCGGCGGCTCTTCACCTCGATGCTGGGCTTCACGTTGTCCAGAGCACGCTTCAGCGTGATCACGGGGTCGGTGCCGGTCTTCGTCCGGGTGCCCTCGAGCGCCGTGTAGACGATGCTCTGCGCGATCTGCTTCTTGCCGTCCACCAGGATCTTGGAGATCAACTGGGTGACCAGCGGCGAACTGTAGACCGGGTCGATGATGACCGGCCGCTTCGGGGCGGGACCCTTGCGCGGCATTAGCTCTTCTCCTTCTTCGCGCCGTACCGGCTGCGAGCCTGCTTGCGGTTCTTGACACCCTGGGTGTCGAGCGAACCACGGATGATCTTGTACCGGACACCCGGAAGGTCCTTCACACGACCGCCACGCACGAGCACGATCGAGTGCTCCTGCAGGTTGTGGCCGACACCCGGGATGTAGGCGGTGACCTCGATGCCGCTGGTGAGGCGGACTCGGGCGACCTTACGAAGGGCCGAGTTCGGCTTCTTCGGGGTGGTTGTGTAGACGCGCGTGCAAACACCACGACGCTGAGGGGAACCCTTCAGGGCGGGCGTCTTGTTCTTCGACACCTTGTCCTGGCGGCCCTTGCGGACCAGCTGCTGAATGGTGGGCACCGCGTAGGTCTCTTTCTGTCGTCCGGTCGGTTGCTGCGCGCCTGACCCCCGCGGTCGGGTGTGTCGCGTGCGCACGGGCGTACCGGAGCCGTAATCTTTCTGACTGTCGGCAGGAGTCCCGTGCCACGCGCGCAAACCCGCGAAACGAGGGGCACGCATGACGGCCCAGGATGACCCGGGCACGATCGTTAAGACTAGCGGCTGCCCCATGCACGGTCAAAACAAGGCACCGTGCGGCAAGGGGACTAGGCCGCCCTATCAGTCTACCGGACTCTGGGCGCGCTCCAAGCCAGTGTCCCCAGACACCATCGCGATCGTGAATGTGTGATCGCGGTAAATCTCGCTCCGCACCCGTTTGGCCCGCTCGGTTGCTGCGGCATAGTCACGCCCATCAGGTGTAACGGCCTGATAACGGGGATCCATTTTTCGTACGCCGTTCCGCCGCCCTGGAGCATTTTGTGGATCACGACCCTGTCCCCCGTCCCCCCGACTCCTCCCCCGTCGTACGGCGCGCAGCGATCGGCACGGTCGCCGGCGTACTGGCCGCCGGTGGGCTGGGTGCCGAGCTCCTGTCCCGCCGGGGCAGTCTGAGCGAGCGAGTCGCCGCGGCACCCGGCGCACCCGACAGATCCGGTACGTCGCCGAGCAGGTCCGCCGTCGCGGAGCGCCCGGGCCTGGCGACGCAGGAGGACGACCGGGACTCCAGCTACGTCGCAGGCGACCAGCGGAAGAAGCCGCCGGCCCAGACCGGCTCCACCCGCGACTACTCCGGCTTCGCCGAGGCGGCGAAGGCCGGACGCGTCGTACCGGGCCTGCTGGTCGACAAGGCCGGGCCGCTCACCACAGCCCAGGCCCAGCGGCATCTGCTCAATCGGGTGACCTTCGGCCCGCGCCCGTCGGATGTGGAGAGCCTGGCGAAGCTGGGGATCGACCGCTGGCTGGCTGCCCAGTTGTCGCCGACAACGAAGGACCCGGCCGGTGATCAGGCCTGGTCGGCGTTCAAGCTCGCCGGCGCCGACGTGGGGACGGTGCGGCGTTCGATCAGCCAGTACTCGTGGGACGCGATGTTCCAGACCGGCTTCGCCACGCTCGGCCGGCAGGTGTTCGGCCGGCGGCAGCTGTTCGAGGTGGTCGTCGACGTCTTCTCCAACCACCTGCACGTCGCCACCCCGTCCGACCGCGGCTGGGACGTCGCGCCGCACTACGCGGCCGCCGTCATCCGCAAGCACGCCTTCGGCCGGTACGCCGACATGCTCAAGGCCGCGATGCGGCATCCGGCGATGCTGCACTTCCTCGACAACGACACCTCCACCCGTGAGAGCGTCAACGAGAACCTCGGCCGCGAGCTGCTCGAGCTGCACACCGTCGGTGTCTCGTCCGGGTACACCGAGAAGGACATGCGCAGCAGTGCGTACGTGCTGAGCGGTCGCGGGTCGAACGACGACGGCGGGTTCGACTACAAGCCGGAGCGGCACCGGACCGGACGGGTGAAGGTGCTCGACTGGACTGCTGCCAACACCTCCGCCAAGGGCGGACTGGCGCTGGGCGACAAGTACCTCGACTACCTGGCCAAGCATCCGGCGACGGCGAAGACGATCGCGCGCAAGCTCGTCGTACGATTCGTCGACGACGTACCGCCGCCGGAGCTGGTCGCTCGGCTGGCACAGGTCTACCTGCGCAACAACACCGCGATCCTGCCGGTGCTGACCGCGTTGTTCCGCAGCGGTGAGTTCTGGAACTCCCTTGGACGCAAGACGAAACGGCCACTCGAGGACGTCGTCGGGACCGCCCGGGCGCTCGACCTGCCGTTCGGTCCGACCACCGGCAAGGGCCTGGAAGCCATGTACTGGCAGCTGAACAACCTCGGCCACGCACCGCTCGCCTGGCCCTCGCCGAACGGCTACCCGGACGTCGCACCGGCCTGGTCGTCGGCCGGCCAGATGCTGGAGCGCTGGTCGTCGCACCGGGCACTCTCGTACGGGTGGTGGGACGGACTGAAGCGCGAGAAGCTTCCCGCCGACCTGCGGCCGAAGTCCGGCGACACCTACCGCGAGTGGTTCGACCGGCTCGGCCTGCGGCTGATCGGTCAGCGCCCGAACTCCCGGCAGCGCAGCGCACTGGCGACGTTCGTCGGCGCCAAGACCACGTCTCGCGTCGACCAGGGCCGGATGGAGTGGCAAGCAGGCCACGTCGTCGCCCTCGTTCTCGACTCTCCTCAGTTCCTCGCCCGCTGATCTTGGCCCGGCCGCGCCGCCCCTGCGGCCGGGCCAATCTCTTCGTAGGAGACCTGCTCGATGAAGCACTCGGAAACACTCTCTTCCCTGCACCCCGACTGCCCCGACTGGCAGCAGCTCGGGCCGACACCTGCCGACGCCGCCGTACGGGCCCAGGCCGCCGCGGTCTCCGCCGAGGTGGACGACCGGCGTGAGAAGTGGAGCCGCGGGTTCACGCGGCGCCGTCTGCTTGCGGGTGGGCTCGGCGTCGGTGTCGCGGCTGTGGCCGACCAGCTGGTGACCACGCGCATCTCCTGGGCCGCGCCGGGCGCGGAGACGACCGGGACGTTGGTGGTGATCTTCCTGCGCGGTGGGATGGACGGGCTGTCGGTCCTCGTGCCGGCGGACGATCCCCAACTGTTGAAGGCCCGACCGGGCATCGCCGTACGGGGTGCTTCGCTGATCGAGTTCGGGCGGGACTTCGGGCTGCATCCGGCGATGGCGCCGTTGACGCCGCTGATCACGTCGGGCCGGCTGGCCGCCGTACCGGCTGTGTCGACACCCGACCTGACCCGCAGCCACTTCCAGGCGCAGGACTGTCTCGAGCGCGGTGGCGCTGCTCGGTCGTCGGTGCAGTCGGGCTGGCTCGACCGGGTGATCGCGCAGCTGGGACCTGGTACGACGTTCCGCGGGCTCGGGATCGGTGCGCGGATGACGCGGTCGCTGCTCGGGCCGACGAACCCGGTGATGCTGACGTCGTTGAAGGACTTCGGCGTGAAGGGGATCGACGGAGTCGCGCCGCAGACGTTGAAGGCGTTGGAGACGCTGTACACCGGGCTCGACCATCCGCTCGGCGTACAAGGGCTTGCTGCGTTGCAGGCGTCGGCGAAGGCGCAGAGCTACCAGCAGGCGATCCAGACCGAGCCGAAGGACCGTGGCTATCCCGAGGGTGAGTTCGGGTCGTCGCTGGCGACGCTCGCGACGCTGATCAAGAACAAGGCCGGAGTGCGGGTGGCTGCTGTGGACCTTGGTGGGTGGGACATGCACACCGACATCGGGAACGTCGACGGTGGTGATCTGACCCGGTCACTGAAGACGGTGGCCGATGGGTTGGCGGCGTTCACGGCCGAGCTGGGTCCGGAGCTCGACAACACGACGGTCGTGACGATGAGCGAGTTCGGCCGGCGGGTCGAGCAGAACGGCAACAGCGGCGCTGACCACGGGCACGGCGGGGTTGCGCTGGTGCTCGGCGGGCGCGTCAAGGGCGGCGTACACGGCAAGTGGGAGGGGCTGGAGTCGAAGGTCCTGGACCAGGGCGATGTGCCGGGGACGAACGACTACCGCGACGTGCTGTCGGACGTGGTGATGGGCCGGCTCGGGCTGAGCTCCGCGCAGGCGGCCAAGGTCTTCCCGGGATGGAAGCCCAAGTCGCTGGGGATCATGGCCTAGGCAGCAGCATCGGCGCCGGCCACGGAGGCCGGCGCCGATAGCACTGCGAGACGGTCAGGCGAGGAAACGGACCTCGACGACCAGCCCGTCCTGCACGCGGTACATCACGATCGTCGGCACCGGACCCTGGTCGGTGTCGTGGCGGACGGCCTGCTCCACCACCCACTCCCCCAGCATCATCCGCTGCTGCAGTTCGGTCTTGCACTTGCCGGCGTCGAACAGGGGCCGGTAGTACTCCCGCAGGGACCGCCGTCCCCGCAGTACGGCGCCGTCCGCGAACTGCAGCTGAGCCGTCGGCGAGTAGAGCGCGAGGAACGCCTCGAGATCGTGCGCCGCGTACGTCGCGTGCTCGCGATCGATCACCCGGGTCGCCGGGGTGTCGAAGGAGAAGGCGGTCGCCACCACAGCCGTCAGATCAGGCGCCACTGACGGAATGGAGGTGGGGGTGGGGCCAGGTGCCGCCGAAGACCTACCGCCTTCGGCGGTGGTCGCCCCGGCGGTGGTCGCCCCGGCGGAGGTCGGCGCGGTGATGGTCGCCCCGGTGGAGGTCGGCGCGGTGGTGACTGTGCTGGGTGCTGCTGCCTTGGGGGCCGGGGTCGGCTTCTTCGGGGCAGCGGCGGTTTTCTTCGCCGGGGAGCTGGCGGGGCTCACCGTCGAAGTCTCGGTCGGCGTCGGGATCGGGAGAGTGGAGGTCGCGGTGGGGTCTTCACCCAGGTGGGCGATGGCCCAGTCCAGCGCCTTGGTGACCGCGGCGCGGGATTCTTCGGTGTGGTCGAGCATGTCGAAGCCGTGTTGCCCTTTCGGTACGTCGATGATGTCCAGCGCGGCGCCGCCGGCGGAGACGAACTCCGCGACCGGACCGGCGAGCTCGGCGCGCTCGCGGCCGACCCTCGTCAGCAGCACCGGCAGGTCCTTGTCCTTCTGTTTGCCGATCACTTCGGCAGCGTTGACCAGTTCGTCGACACCGGGCGGGGTGGCGAGCAAGGGGTAGGTCAGCAGGAGACAGCGCAGCCAGTCCGGGCGGCTGTCCAACCACTCCCCCGCGAGCAGTCCGGCCCCCGAGAAGAACCAGAGCGCGACGCGCCCCGGATCCACCCGCGGGTCGGCCCGGAGAACACCGACGGCGGCCTCCACGTCGTCGGCTGCGGCGACCACCTGGTCATACCCACGGATCAGCCCGTGGTCGACCACAGCAGCCACCAGACCGCGCTGAGCAGCCGCGGTCGCGTATCCCTTGAACACCGGCCAGTCCCGAGGCAGCACCTCGAGGTCGGCCGGCATGGGACCCCCGTGCACGAAGAGGATCGCGCCCGTCCGGGCAGTACCGGCGGGGTGGTAGAGGTCGACGTGACCGGCCCGTTCCACCCGCACCTCCCCGGTGTCGGCGACCGGCAGAACAAAGGGCCGCAGGTAGGGCGGGAGATCCGTCATGGAGTCATCTTGGCCTATCCCGCAGACACTTGCAGCCGCCACCCCGCGAGGCTTGCCCAGACCTGTGCCGACACGCCGAGAACGACCGCAGACAAGCGTTTGAGGTAACCCCGGCACCAGCCGGTACGGCGTACCGCAAGGCCCGGGAACGCCGCGAGGGCGGCACCCCCTTGGTGGGAGTGCCGCCCTCGGCGGTGTGTGGTGCTTCGGCTCAGTTCTGGTAGGAACCGAGGTCGAAGTCGTCCAGCGGGACCGACTGCCCGGCGGACGGCCCGAAGTCGTAGTCGTACGACTCGTAGCCGACCATCGAGTACATCGCGGCCTTCGCCTCCTCGGTGGGCTCCACCCGGATGTTGCGGTAACGGTCCATGCCGGTACCCGCCGGGATCAGCTTTCCGATGATCACGTTCTCCTTCAGACCGACCAGCGAGTCGGACTTGCCGTGGATCGCGGCCTCGGTCAGGACCCGGGTCGTCTCCTGGAAGGAGGCGGCCGACAGCCACGACTCGGTCGCGAGCGACGCCTTGGTGATACCCATCAGCACCGGACGACCCGAGGCCGGCGTACCGCCCTCGGCCACGACGCGGCGGTTCTCCGCCTCGAACATGATCCGGTCGGCCAGCTCACCCGGCAGCAGGTTCGCCTCGCCGGACTCGATCACCGTGACCCGGCGCAGCATCTGCCGGACGATGATCTCGATGTGCTTGTCGTGGATGGCCACACCCTGCGACCGGTACACGGCCTGGACCTCGTCGACCAGGTGCTCCTGCGCCTTGCGCACACCCAGGATCCGCAGAACCTCCTGCGGGTCGGGCGTACCCTGCGTCAGCTGCTGACCGACCTCGACGTGCTGACCGTCCTCGATCAGCAGGCGAGCGCGCTTCGACACCGGGTAGGCGACCTCCTCGGAACCGTCGTCCGGGGTGAGCACCAGCTTCCGGGTCTTGTCGGTGTCCTCGATCGCGATCCGGCCGGCGGCTTCACCGATCGGCGCCTTGCCCTTGGGCTGGCGGGCCTCGAAGAGCTCGACCACACGCGGCAGACCGTGGGTGATGTCATCACCCGCGACACCACCGGTGTGGAAGGTCCGCATCGTCAGCTGCGTACCCGGCTCACCGATGGACTGCGCCGCGATGATGCCGACGGCCTCACCGATGTCGACCGTCTTACCGGTCGCCAGCGAACGGCCGTAGCACTTGGCGCAGGTCCCGGTCTTGGCGTCACAGGTCAGCACGGAGCGGACCTTGACGACCTCGACACCGGCCTCGACCAGAGCGGCGATGGATACGTCGCCCAGGTCGCTGCCCGCGGTCAGTACGACGGTGCCGTCGGCGCCCTCGACGTCGGTGGCCAGCGTCCGTGCGTAGGCGCTGGTCTCGACGTTCTCGGCGTGCACGACCTTGCCGTCCGGACCCTTCTCACCGATCTGCTTGGGCAGACCGCGCTCGGTGCCGCAGTCCTCCTCGCGGATGATGACGTCCTGCGACACGTCCACCAGACGACGGGTGAGGTACCCGGAGTCGGCGGTCCGCAGCGCGGTGTCGGCCAGACCCTTTCGCGCACCGTGGGTGGCGATGAAGTACTCGACCACCGACAGGCCCTCGCGGAAGTTGGACTTGATCGGCCGGGCGATGATCTCGCCCTTCGGGTTGGCCACGAGACCACGCATACCGGCGATCTGCCGGATCTGCATCATGTTGCCTCGCGCACCCGAGTGGACCATCATCCAGATCGGGTTGGCCTTCTCGAAGTTCTCCTCCATCGCCTTGCCGACCTCGGCGTTGGCTCCGGTCCAGATCTCGATCAGTTCCTGACGCCGCTCGGACGAGGTGATCAGACCCCGCTCGAACTGCTTCTGGACCTTCTCGGCCTGCGACTCGTAGCGCGCCATGATCTCGGGCTTCGAGGGCGGCGTGCTGAAGTCGTCGATCGACACCGTGACACCCGAACGGGTGGCCCAGCGGAAACCGAGGTCCTTCAGCGCGTCCAGGCAGTTCGCGACCTGGACCTTGGAGTAGCGCTCGGCCAGGTCGTTGACGATCGAGCCCAGCTGCTTCTTGCCGACCTCGGCGTCCACGAAGGTGTAGTCGCTCGGCAGCGCCTCGTTGAACAGGGCGCGACCCAGCGTCGTCTCCAGCGAGAACCCACCGGTCGGCAGCGCGAGCGCGCCTTCCGGTGCGGCGGCCTCGTCGAGACGCAGCGTGATCTTCGCCTGCAGCGACAGCTCGTTGCGGTCGAAGGCCATCAGCGCCTCGGCCACGGAGCCGAACGCCCGGCCCTCGCCGGTGACGCCGTCCTTCAGCATCGTCAGGAAGTAGATGCCGATGATCATGTCCTGCGTCGGCATCGTGACCGGACGGCCGTCGGCCGGCTTCAGGATGTTGTTCGTCGACAGCATCAGGATCCGCGCCTCGGCCTGGGCCTCGGCCGACAGCGGCAGGTGCACCGCCATCTGGTCACCGTCGAAGTCCGCGTTGAACGCGGAGCAGACGAGCGGGTGGATCTGGATCGCCTTGCCCTCGATCAGCTGGGGCTCGAACGCCTGAATACCCAGACGGTGCAGGGTAGGCGCACGGTTCAGCAGGACCGGGTGCTCGGTGATGACCTCTTCCAGCACGTCCCAGACCTGGGCGCGCTGACGCTCGACCATCCGCTTGGCGGACTTGATGTTCTGCGCGTGGTTGAGGTCGACCAGCCGCTTCATCACGAAGGGCTTGAACAGCTCCAGCGCCATCGCCTTCGGCAGACCGCACTGGTGCAGCTTGAGCTGCGGGCCGACCACGATGACCGAACGGCCGGAGTAGTCGACGCGCTTGCCGAGCAGGTTCTGACGGAACCGGCCCTGCTTGCCCTTGAGCATGTCGGACAGCGACTTCAGCGGCCGGTTGCCCGGGCCGGTGACCGGACGGCCACGACGGCCGTTGTCGAACAGCGCGTCGACGGCCTCCTGCAGCATCCGCTTCTCGTTGTTGACGATGATCTCCGGAGCGCCCAGGTCGAGCAGACGCTTGAGCCGGTTGTTCCGGTTGATCACCCGGCGGTACAGGTCGTTCAGGTCCGAGGTGGCGAACCGGCCACCGTCGAGCTGGACCATCGGCCGCAGGTCCGGCGGGATGACCGGGACGCAGTCGAGGACCATGCCCATCGGGCTGTTGTTGGTGGCCAGGAACGCGGTGACGACCTTGAGCCGCTTCAGGGCGCGGGTCTTGCGCTGGCCCTTGCCGGTCTTGATCGTCTCGCGCAGGTTGTCGGCCTCGGCCTTCAGGTCGAAGGTCTGCAGCCGGCGCTGGATCGCGGCCGCACCCATCGCGCCCTCGAAGTACTTGCCGAACCGCTCCTTCATGGCGCGGTAGAGGATCTCGTCGCCCTCGAGGTCCTGGACCTTCAGGTTCTTGAACCGGGTCCAGACCTCGTCGAGGCGGTCGATCTCGCGCTGCGCACGGTCGCGCAGCTGCTTGACCTCACGCTCGGCGCCTTCCTTGACCTTGCGCCGGACGTCGGCCTTGGCGCCCTCGGCCTCGAGCTGCGCCAGGTCCTCCTCCAGCTTCTTCATCCGGGTCTCGATGTCGTTGTCGCGCCGGTTCTCGAGCTGCTTGCGCTCGACGTCGGTCCGGCCCTCCAACGACGCGAGGTCGCGGTGCCGCGCCTCGTCGTCGACGTCGGTGATCATGTACGCCGCGAAGTAGATGACCTTCTCGAGGTCCTTCGGGGCGAGGTCGAGCAGGTAGCCGAGTCGCGACGGGACACCCTTGAAATACCAGATGTGGGTGACCGGCGCGGCCAGCTCGATGTGGCCCATCCGCTCGCGGCGCACCTTCTGACGGGTGACCTCTACGCCACACCGCTCACAGATGATGCCCTTGAACCGAACGCGCTTGTACTTGCCGCAGTAGCACTCCCAGTCCCGGGTGGGACCGAAGATCTTCTCGCAGAACAGACCGTCACGCTCCGGCTTGAGCGTCCGGTAGTTGATCGTCTCGGGCTTCTTGACCTCGCCGTGCGACCACTGGCGGATCTCATCCGCGGTCGCCAGGCCGATCCGAAGCTCGTCGAAGAAGTTCACGTCGAGCACGATGTGTTATCTCCCGATTGTCAAAAGTTGGGTCTGAGTGAGTTGGTTGTTGATCAAAAGCGGCAACCCGCTCAGACCTCTTCGACGCTGTTCGGCTCGCGCCGGGACAGGTCGATCCCCAGTTCCTCCGCCGCGCGGAAGACATCCTCTTCGCTGTCGCGCATCTCGACCCGGCTTCCGTCGGACGAGAGCACCTCAACGTTCAGACACAGGGACTGCATTTCCTTGACCAGAACCTTGAAGGACTCCGGGATACCCGGCTCCGGGATGTTCTCGCCCTTGACGATCGCTTCGTACACCTTGACCCGGCCGACCACGTCGTCCGACTTGATCGTCAGCAACTCCTGCAGCGCGAAGGCGGCACCGTAGGCCTCGAGGGCCCACACCTCCATCTCGCCGAACCGCTGACCACCGAACTGCGCCTTACCACCCAGCGGCTGCTGCGTGATCATCGAGTACGGGCCGGTCGAACGGGCGTGGATCTTGTCGTCCACCAGGTGGTGCAGCTTCAGCATGTACATGTAGCCGACCCCGACCGGTGCCGGGAAAGGCTCACCCGAGCGGCCGTCGAACAGGTTGGCCTTGCCGGTGCTGTCGACCATCCGGTCGCCGTCACGGTTCGGCAGCGTGGAGCCGAGGAGGCCGGTGACCTCTTCCTCCCGCGCGCCGTCGAAGACCGGGGTGGCGACGTTCGTCATCGGCTCGGCCTCGCCGGCGCCGATCTTGATCAGTCGCTGCGCCCACTCCTCCGGGCTGTCCGGGTCGACCTTCCAGCCGCGGCTGGCGACCCAGCCCAGGTGCGTCTCGAGGACCTGACCGACGTTCATCCGGCCGGGCACGCCCAGCGGGTTCAGGATGATGTCGACCTGGGTGCCGTCCTCCATGAACGGCATGTCCTCGACCGGCAGGATCTTGGAGATGACGCCCTTGTTGCCGTGGCGTCCGGCGAGCTTGTCGCCGACCGAGATCTTGCGCTTCTGCGCGACGTACACGCGGACCAGCTGGTTCACGCCCGGCGGCAGCTCGTCGCCGTTGTCGCGGTCGAAGACGCGGACGCCGATGACGGTGCCGTTCTCGCCGTGCGGGACCTTCAGCGAGGTGTCGCGCACCTCGCGGGCCTTCTCACCGAAGATCGCGCGCAGCAGCCGCTCCTCCGGGGTCAGCTCGGTCTCGCCCTTGGGCGTGACCTTCCCGACCAGGATGTCACCGGTGGTGACCTCGGCGCCGATCCGGATGATGCCCCGCTCGTCCAGATCCGCCAGCATCTCGTCGGAGACGTTGGGGATGTCGCGGGTGATCTCCTCCGGGCCCAGCTTGGTGTCGCGAGCGTCGACCTCGTGCTCCTCGATGTGGATCGAGGTCAGCAGGTCCTGCTGTACGACGCGCTGGCTGAGGATGATCGCGTCCTCGTAGTTGTGACCCTCCCACGGCATGAACGCCACGAGCAGGTTCCGGCCGAGGGCCATCTCGCCCTCGTCGGTGCACGGACCGTCGGCCAGCGGCGAGCCGATCTCGACCCGCTGCCCCGCGTCGACCAGCGGACGCTGGTTGATGCAGGTGCCCTGGTTCGAGCGACGGAACTTCGCCAGCCGGTAGGTCTGGTAGGTGCCGTCGTCGGCGGCGATCTCGATCAGGTCGGCCGAGACCTCCTTGACCACACCCGCCTTGTCCGACACCAGCACGTCACCGGCGTCGACCGCTCCGCGGAACTCCATGCCGGTACCGACCAGGGGGGCGTCCGCGGTGATCAGCGGAACGGCCTGGCGCTGCATGTTGGAGCCCATCAGGGCGCGGTTGGCGTCGTCGTGCTCGAGGAACGGGATCATCGCGGTCGCGACCGACACCATCTGGCGCGGGCTCACGTCCATGTAGTCGACGTCCTCGACCAGCACGAGCTCGACCTCACCGTGGCGCCGGCGGACCAGCACCCGGTCCTCGGCGAACGCGTCGTCGTCGGTCAGGGCCGCGTTGGCCTGAGCGATGACGAACCGGTCCTCCTCGTCCGCGGTCAGGTAGTCGACCTGGTCGGTGACCCGGCCGTCGACGACCTTGCGGTACGGCGTCTCGACGAAGCCGAACGGGTTCACCCGGCCGTACGTCGCGAGCGAGCCGATCAGGCCGATGTTCGGGCCTTCCGGGGTCTCGATCGGGCACATCCGGCCGTAGTGGGACGGGTGCACGTCGCGGACCTCGAAGCCGGCCCGCTCACGCGACAGACCACCCGGGCCCAGCGCCGACAGGCGGCGCTTGTGGGTCAGACCCGCGATCGGGTTCGTCTGGTCCATGAACTGCGACAGCTGGGAGGTTCCGAAGAACTCCTTCAGCGCCGCCACCACGGGACGGATGTTGATCAGGGTCTGCGGCGTGATCGCCTCGACGTCCTGGGTCGTCATCCGCTCGCGGACCACGCGCTCCATCCGGGCCAGGCCGGTGCGGAGCTGGTTCTGGATCAGTTCGCCGACCGTGCGCAGCCGGCGGTTACCGAAGTGGTCGATGTCGTCCTCTTCGACGACGATCTCGCCCTGCGGCGCGTCCAGCTCGGTCTTGCCCTCGTGCAGCGCGACCAGGTACTTGATCGTGGCGACGATGTCGTTGATCGTCAGTACCGCGGTGTCGTGCTGCTCGTCGCGACCGAGCTTCTTGTTGATCTTGTACCGGCCGACCTTGGCCAGGTCGTAGCGCTTGCCGTTGAAGTAGTAGTTGTCCAGCAGCGCCTGCGCGGCCTCGCGCGTCGGGGGTTCACCCGGGCGCAGCTTGCGGTAGATGTCCAGCAGCGCGTCGTCCTGCCCGGAGGTGTGGTCCTTCTCCAGGGTGAGGCGGATCGACTCGTACTCGCCGAACTCCTCGAGGATCTGCGCGTCGGTCCACCCGAGCGCCTTGAGCAGCACGGTGACGTTCTGCTTGCGCTTGCGGTCCAGCCGGACACCGACCAGGTCACGCTTGTCGACCTCGAACTCCAGCCACGCACCGCGCGACGGGATGATCTTGGCCGTGAAGATGTCCTTGTCGGACGTCTTGTCCGGCGTGCGCTCGAAGTACACGCCGGGCGAGCGGACCAGCTGGGACACGACGACACGCTCGGTGCCGTTGATCACGAACGTGCCCTTGCGCGTCATCAGCGGGAAGTCGCCCATGAAGACGGTCTGGCTCTTGATCTCGCCGGTCTCGTTGTTCATGAACTCGGCGGTGACGAACAGCGGCGCCGAGTAGGTGACGTCGCGCTCCTTGCACTCGTCGACCGTGTTCTTCGGCGGCTCGAAACGGTGGTCGCGGAACGACAGCGACATGGTGCCGCTGAAGTCCTCGATCGGGGAGATCTCCTCGAAGATCTCTTCCAGGCCGGACGGGCCGGACAGTTCGGTCCGTCCCTCGGCCTCGGCGGCGGCCACACGGCCTTGCCAGGTTTCGTTGCCGACCAGCCAGTCGAAACTGTCCACCTGCAACGCCAAAAGGTCCGGCACCTCGAGAGGCTCGGAGATCTTGGCGAAGGAGATGCGGCGTGGTGAGCCGGAAACGTCGGTAATGCTGTCGGACTGGGGGTTGCGCGAGGCGACCAAGGGGCGTCCTTCCACGGGCTCGCAAACTTCGGTGCTGGGAGCGCACGCCGAACTCCCCTAGTCAAGTCTTGACCTGAGCCAGGGTGAGGAGTAAAGGCAGCGCAAAGCAATAGGCTACCCGATCTGGACAGAGGAGTCCAATGGGGTCCAACACTATGCCGTCGGACCACCCACCGAGTCAAGGACCGACCCGGGATCTCGAGCGGGAAGACACCCGCGAGCCAATCCGGTCAATCCGTTCCTCAGTCACCAGCAGACTACAGTCCGGCGATCTCCTGGACCAGCCATCGCGAGCCGTTTCGGACCATCGTGAAGCGAGTACGGTTCAGATCGACCCGGGGTTTACCCTGCGTGATCGTGCTGGTGGTGGTCTGGTTCACGAAAATCACCAGCGTGACCCGGTTGGCGTCGCCGTCCCGGACGCCGACCTCCCGCACCTCGGCCCGCACCGTCGCCTTGGTCTTGGTGGCCAGCTCGCCGGCCACCTTCGCGGTCTCGTCGAACTTGCCCGCGAACTCCGGCGTCATCGTCCCGCGCGCAGCTGCGAAGCTCTTGTCCAGCGTCCGGTAGTCGTAGCTGAGCGCCGTCTCGGCCGCCTGCCGCCCCGCGTTGACGGCCTGCCCTCGGGCGTCCTCCGCCTCCTGCCCACGCCAGGCCTTGAGTCCCAGGACCCCGGCCAGAGCCAGCACGAGCACGATCACCACGGACAGACCGACCGTCAGAACGAACCCCAGCCCGCGGGTCGTGCGGGCCGGAGCTTCAGGCTCTCCTACTACTCGAGCAGCTTCTTCCTTCTCCTCGATCTCTACTGCTACTTCTTCTTCCACGACCGGTTCGTCACTGACAGTGACCGGCTTCTCGTGGCGCCGTTGGCCGGCGATCTTGCGGGGCATCAGCCGACCACCTGGAGGTCGGCGGTCAGCCAGCGGTCCGCGTCGCGGACCAGGTCGAGCTTGATCCGGTAGCGCCGCTCGACGCCGTCCTTGGCGGCGGTGTTGGTCACCACCGCGTTCACGATCACCAGCACCTGCGCGGAGTCCTTGTCGTTCGACACCACCGCGGCCTCCTTCACGTCGCCCTTGGAGGTCGCCTTGTTCGCCACCACCTCGGTCTTCACCGAGTTCGAGCCGGCCTGGAACTCCTCCTTGAACTGCCCCGTCGAGTCGTTCAGCACCCGCTGCGCGTCGGCGTCCCAGCTGTCGTACTTGTACGTCGTGAAGTCCAGCGCCAACTGCCGCGCGGCGCGCATCGCGCCGACCCGGTCCTCGTCGCGGACGTCCTGCTTGCGCAGCGCCAGCACGGACACCGTCACGGCGCCCAGGGCAACGATCAGCAGGACGCTCAGCGCCCACGCCAGAACCAGCGAACCCTTCCGAGACGACCTCACTTCGCGGTCACCGGTCCGAGGATGAGGCCCTTCCAGGAGTCCGAGCCGAGGTAGTCGGCCTGACCACCGGTCGACCCGAGCACCATCTCGGGCATCCCACCCGTGCCACCGGCCTCGCCGGTCGCGGGGTCGTAGCCGACGCCGTACCCGGGCCGGTTCAGTCCCTCGCGCGACGACGGCGACGGCTTGTTCTGCGAGCCGCGCACGTTCTGCCCGGTGCTCGGCCCGGCCGTGCACGAAGCCTTCGTGTTGGCCTGCTTGTCGGTCGTGTCCTGCGGCACCCGCTTGTCCGTCCCGTTGTAGCCCGCCCGGCAGGCCGGTGGTGAGAAGCCGAGCACCAGACCGAAGTGCGCGTCGTAGTGCCCGGTCCCCTTGTCCAGCCCCGGTACGACGTACCCGCCCATCGACACGGCCGGGTAGACCACCAGCAGCTGCTCGACGGCGTCCAGCCGGACGGCGGTCAGTTGGCTCACCGTCAGCAGGTTACCGAGCAGCACGGCGATGTTGGCCCGGTTCTCCGAGATCAGCCCGGTCAGCTGCTCCGACGCGCCCGAGCCCTGGTCGATGACCGACCGCAGGCTGGAGTCCGAGCTGACCAGCGTGTCGGACAGCAGGGCGAGGTTCTTCGCCCAGGTCCGGATCGCGTCGCCGCTGGCGACCTGGGTGGCCAGCACCGTGTTGCCGTCGTTGATCAGCTTGATCGTCTGGGCGATGTTCGCGTCGGCGTCGTCGATCAGCAGCCCGGAGCTGTCGATGATCTTCTGCAGGTCGCTGCCCTTGCCGCGCAGCGCGTCGCCGAGCTCCTTGACCGTGGTCTTCAGGCTGGTCTTGTCGACCGAGTTCACCAGCTGGTCGAGGTTCAGCAGCAGCTCGGTGGTGTCGATCGGCAGCGCGGTGTCGGCCCGGGCGATCTTCGAGTTGTCCTGCAGGAACGGGCCGCCGTCGCGGCGCGGCTGCAGGTCGACGTACTGCTCGCCGATCGCGGACCGGTTGGCCACCACGGCGACCAGGTCGTTCGGGATCCTCTGCTTCTTCTCGATGTCCAGGTCGACCTCGACGCCGTCGTCGAGCAGCGTCAGCTCGCCGACCCGGCCGACCGGCTGGCCGCGGTAGGTGACCTCGGCGCCGGTGAAGATGCCGCCGGACTCGGCGAAGCTCGCGCTGACCGTGTAGTCGTCGTCGAACAGCAGCTGGTCGACCTGCGCGTACTTGCCGCCGACGTACGCGATGCCGACGACGGTGATCAGCAGGAACACCATCAGCTGGATCCGGACGGTCTTGGAGATCACTTGGCCACCCCCGGCATCAGGACCTTGGCCAGTTCGGGGTCGAAGGCCGGGCGGTTCAGCGTCGGCGTGCAGACCGGGAGACCGAGCAGCGTGATGCAGCTGGTCGCCGTACCGGTCGGCAGGGGCAGCGGCGGCAGGCCGCCGGACTTCGGCGGGAACTTGGGCGAATTGTGCAGCGGCAGGCTGATGTTCGCGGTCGGCAGCGCGGTCGGGCCGACGGTCGGCAGGTTCAGCCCGAGCAGACCCTTCAGCGCCTTCTGGGTGTCGACGTCCAGCGTGATCACCAGGTTCGTGAAGTCACCCTGTACGGCGTCCGCGGCCGCGTCCGGGAACGGGTACGTGAGCAGGAGCTCCAGCGACTTCGGCAGGTTCTCCCCCGCCTCGGCCAGCTTGGTCAGCACCGGGTACAGCGACTTCAGGTTGGCGACCAGGTCCTTCTGCGAGGCCGTGATCACCCGGGTCGCGGTGTTGCCCAGGTTGGCCAGCGCCTGCAGCGTCTTCACCAGGGCGGCCCGCTGCTGGTCGAGGGTCTTGATCGACTTCGGCAGCGAGTCGATCGCGGTGGCCAGCGTCGCCTTCTGCGCGTTCAGCTTCTTGGCCAGCGCGTCGACGGCGGTGATCGCGGTGACGATCTTCTGCCGGTTCGTGTCCAGCGTGCCGACGAAGGTGTTCAGCTGGGTGAGCACGCTGCGGATGGCCGGCTCGTTGCCGGTGAGGGCCTTGTTCAGCTCCTGGGTGATGATCTGCAGCTGGGCGACGCCACCACCGTTGAGCAGCAGCGACAGCGCCGACAGGACTTCCTCGACCTCGACGTTGCTGGTGGTCCGCGACAGCGGGATCAGCTCGCCGTTCTCCAGCTTGCCGCGCGGCTTCTCGGTGCCGCCGGGCGGCGCGAGCGAGACGAACTTCTCGCCCAGCAGGCTGGTCTGGCGGATCGTCGCGCGGGCGTTGTCGGGCAGGTCCAGGCTCTTCGGCAGCTTGATCCGGACCTTCGCCACGTACCCGTCCAGCCAGACCTTCTCGACCGTGCCGACGGTGACGTCGTCCACCTTGACCGTCGACTTCGGGACCAGGTCGAGCACGTCGGTGAACTCCACCGTCACCGTGTACGACGGCCCCTTGATCTTGGCCCCACCGGGCAGCGGCAGTGAGTACACGCTGAAGTCGCAGCCGGACAGCAGCGTCGCCATCGCGACCACGCCCGCCACGACCGCCGTACGCCGTCTCATCGCGTGCCCTCCGGGAACAGCCCGCCGAGCGACGGGTCGACCGGGTCGGGCGTCGGCAGCTTGGGCGCCGGAGCCGGCGCCCACGGCGTACCGGCCGGGCCACCGCTGGCCGGAGCGCCACCGGTGAGCTGGCTCAGCAGCGGCAGCTTCGGCAGCGCGTCGAAGATCGGCTTGAGTGCCGAGCACGCGGACAGCGGCTGGTTGGCCTGGATCAGCAGCGAGCAGATGAACGTCGCCGGGTCGTCCAGCTGGGCCAGGTTGATCCGCTGGTCCAGCGTGCCGAACTGCGGGTTGTAGACCCGGGCCAGGTTGCCCAGGCCGAGCGGCGCGGTGTCGATGATCTCGGCCAGCGCGGCCTTCTCCTTGACCAGGATCTGGGAGATGTCGGTCGCTCCGGAGATCGTCGTCTTCAGCAGCGCCCGGTTGTCCTTGACGAACGACGCGACCTCGCCGAGGGCGGTGGCCAGCAGGTTCAGCGCGGCGGCCAGGTCCTTGCGCTCGCCGGCCAGCGTCGTCGAGGTCGCGGCGAAGTTGGTGTTGAACTGCTTCACCAGCGCGTCGTTCGCGGCCAGCGAGGACACGAACGTCTGCAGCTGCCGGACGGTCGCGAACAGGCTCTTGGAGTTGCCGGCCAGCGTCTGCGACAGCTTCGACACGTCGGTGATGGTCTGGTTGAGCTTGGCGCCCTGGCCGTTCAGGTTCGCGGCCGAGACGTCCAGCAGCCGCGACAGCGCGCCCTGGTCGTTGGCGCCCTTCGGGCCGAGCGCGACCGAGAGGTCGTTGAGGCTCTGGTAGATCTGGTCCAGCTCCAGCGGTACGGCGGTGCGCTCGATCGGGATCTGCGCCCCGTCGGCCATCACGTCGCCCTTGCTGTACGCCGGGGTCAGCTGGATGTAGCGGTCGGCAACGACCGACGGCGACGCGATCACGGCCTTCGCGCCGGCCGGCACCTTGTGCTTGGCCTCCCACCAGAACTTCACCCGGACGGTCCGCCCGGCCGGTGTGACGCTCTCGATCTCGCCGACCTTGATACCGAGGATCCGGACGTCGGAGCCCGGGTAGACGCTGACCGCGCGCGGGAAGTACGCCGTGGCGCTGACGCGCTCCGGGTTCGGCCACAGGGACACGACGCTGACGGCGAGGACCACCAGGACCACGCCGATCGCGATCAGCCGGGAGAACGACGCGAGCTTCATCGCCCACCACCGCCCAGGATCGGCGGCAGGCCCGGGATGAGCGGCGGCAGCGGGATCTCCGGGACCGGCGCCAGGTTCTGCACGTAGGTGTCGAACCACGGCCCGGTGCCGAGTGTGTTGGTGAAGACCCGCGCGTACGGCGCCAGCCCCTTGATGCTGGCGTCCAGGGCGTTCTGGTTCTTCAGCAGGATCGCGAGCACCGCGTTCACCTTCTGCAGGGTCGGCGTCAGGTCCTTGCGGTTCTCCCGGACCAGCGCGGTCACCTGCGCGGACAGCTTCTGCGTCGAGACCAGCAGCTGGTGGATCAGCGCGCGCCGGGCCTGCACCGCCTGGAACACGGTGTTGCCGTCCTTCATCAGCGTGATCAGCTGCTGGTTGCGGTCGGCCAGGACCTTGGTGACGGTGTCGGAGTGCTTGAGCAGGGTCTTCAGCTCCTCGTCCCGCTTGGCCACGTTCCGCGACAGCCGGGACAGCCCGTTCAGCGACGCCTTCACCTCCTCCGGCGTGTTCTTGAAGGTGGTCGACAAGGTGTCGAGGGCCCGCGCCAGCTGGGCGGTGTCGATCCGTTCGGTCGTGTTGGCCAGATCGGTGAACGCGTCCACCACGTCGTACGCCGCGACCGTCCGGGCCAGCGGGATCTCCGAGCCTTCCTCGAGCTCACCGCCACCGGCCGGGTTGAGCTTGAGGTACTTCTGACCGAGCAGCGTCTTGATCTTCATCTCGGCGCCGGTCTGGTCGCCGAGCTTCACGCCACGGTCCACGACGAAGTCGACCCGGACGTGGGTGCCCTCGAGCTCGACCCCCCGCACCTGCCCGACCCGTACGCCGGCCACCCGGATCTCGTCGTTCTTCTTCAGCCCACCGGCCTCGGAGAACTGCGCCGAGTACTTCGTCCCGCCGCCGATCAGCGGCAGGTCCTGGGCCTTGAACGCGGCCAGCATGATCAGCCCGATCACCGTCAGGCCGACCACACCGACGGTCACCTGGTTCTGCTCGCGGAAGGGCTTCACGGGTGGTCACACCTCGCCGAGTTGTTGTCGTACGAGACGGGGATACGGGTCCCGAGCGGCAGGGTGACGTTGCCGTCGAAGCCGCAGAGGAAGAAGTTGAACCACGATCCGTACGACGCGGTCCGGGTCATCGTGTTCAGCTTGCTCGGCATCTTCTGCAGCGTCTTCACCCAGATCGCCTGGGTGTCGTCCAGCGTGGTGGACACCTGGCGGAGCCGGTCGAGGTCGGCCTTGATCGGCACCCGGGTCTGCTGCAGCAGGCCGGCGGTCTTGGTGTTCAGCGAGTTGATCGAGCCGAGCGAGCCGAGGATCGGCTGGATGTCCTTGCTCAGGCCGGTGATGAACTGCTGCAGGTTGACCAGCAGCTGGGAGAAGTTCTGCTGCCGCTGCGAGACGATCTGCAGCGTCGAGGTCAGGTTGGTGATCAGGTCGCCGACGACCTGGTCGGCGTCGGCCAGCGTGGTGGTCAGCGACGCCGTACGGGCGAGCAGGCTCTCGATCGTGCCGCCCTCGCCCTGCAGGACCTTGATCACCTCGAACGCGAACTGGTTCACGTCGGCCGGGGTGAGCGCGGTGAACAGCGGCTTGAACCCGTTGAACAGCACCGACAGGTCCAGGGCCGGAGCGGTCCGGTCCTTGTCGATGGTCTCGTTCTCCTTCATCCGCTGCCCGCCGCCGACGCCCTCGGTCAGCGCGATGTAGCGGTTGCCGACCAGGTTGCGGTAGCGCAGCGTCGCCCGCGTGCCGGTGTCGAGCACCTGCTTGGAGTCGACGCTGAACGTGATCAGCGCGAGCGAGTCGTCCCGGAGCGCGATCTTGTCCACCTGACCGACGCGGACGCCGGCGATCCGGATGTCGTCGCCCTTGTTCAGGCCGACGACGTCGGTGAAGACCGCCTTGTACTTCGTGGTCGCGGTGAAGCTGATGTTCCCGATCGTCACCGCCAGCAGCGCGGTCGCCACCGTCGTCACGACGACGAAGATCGCCAGCTTCACGCTGTCGATCGAGGTCTTCTTGTCGAGCAGCTTCACTTGAGGTTCACCTGCCCTCCGCGCACCAGGGGCCCGATCATCAGCGTGGTCAGATCCGGTACGTCGCCGGCCGGGACGCCCATCGCCGGTCCGGCGAAGGAGTTGACGACCTTCTGCTCGGCCGGCGTACCGGCACCGCCGGTGTCGAGCAGGTAGCCGGGCGCGGCCCGGTTCAGCTGCAGGTTCAGCGGGAAGCGCTCGTTCTTGTTGTGGTCGCCGATCACGCCGTCCTCACCGGTGATGTACGGCGCCGGGTTGTCCTGGGTGTACGGACCCGGCTTCTCCCCCGGATGGCTGTAGTTCTTGCCCACGCAGGTCGGTCCGCGCTTGTCCAGGAACTGCGGCTTCTCGGCCGGCTGGTACGGCGTGGGCTGGTTGGTGATCAGCTCCAGGTTGATGTGCAGCGCGCCGTCGCGGAACATGTCGTTCAGCACCGGAGCGGTGTCCGTCATCACCTTGAGGAAGCACGGGAACTCCGGCGAGTACCGCTCGAGCAGGTCGAGCACCGGCTTGCTGACCTCGCCGAGCCGGATGACCCGGTCCTCGTTCTCGCGCAGGAAGCCGTTCGCCGTACCGGACAGCGTCTGGACGTCGGTGAAGAACTTCTGCAGCTGCTGCTCCTTCTCCACCACGGTGTTGCCGGTGATGGTCAGGTTGCGCAGGGCACGGACCAGGTCGGGCGTCACGTCGCCGTACAGCTGGGAGACCTGGGTCAGCTTGGTCAGCGCCTCCATCAGCTTCGGGACGCTCGGGTTCAGCTTCTTCAGGTAGCCGTCGAGCTGGGTGAGCGTCTCGGCGATCTCGCTGCCGCGGCCTTCGAGCGCGGTGGCCAGTGTGTTCAGCGTCGCGTTCAGGTCGGCCGGGTCGACCGCCTGGAGCAACGGGAGCGCGTCGTTCAGCACCTTCTCGATCTCGATGCCGACCGCGGTCTTGTCCCGGGCGATCACGTCACCGGCCTTGATGTGCCCGGTGTTCTCGCCGTCCGGCGGCGGCACCAGCGCGACGTACTTCTCGCCGAACAACGTCTTGGGCAGGATCCGGGCGCTGACCGCGGCCGAGATCTCCTTGACCTGGTCGGGCTTCAGCGACAGGTTCACCGTCGCCTCGTCGCCGTCGGTGGAGACCGACCGGACCTCGCCGACGATGATGCCGCGCAGCTTCACGTCGGCGTGCGTGTTCAGCTGCAGGCCGATGTGGCTGGTCTTCAGCCGGACCTCGACGGTGTCGGTGAAGACCTTGGCGTAGAAGGCGTAGGTCAGCCAGAGCAGGAAGCAGAGCACGCCGATGAAGGCGACTCCCAGCACGCGTCGCGTCATCCGGCCAGCCTCACCGTGGTCGTCGTACCCCAGATCGCCATCGACAGCAGCAGGTCGACCACGTTGATCACCACGATCGAGGTCCGGACCGCGCGGCCGACCGCGACGCCGACGCCGGCCGGGCCGCCGGTCGCGTGGTACCCGTGGTAGCAGTGCACCAGGATCACCAGGACCGCGAACACCAGCACCTTGCCGAACGACCAGAGCACGTCGCCGGGTGGCAGGAACAGATGGAAGTAGTGGTCGTACGTCCCCGTGCTCTGCCCGTAGAACGTGGTCACGGTGAGCCGGGTGGCGAAGTACGACGAGAGCAGGCCGACGACGTACAAGGGCACGACGGCGATCAGGCCCGCGATGATCCGGGTGGTGACCAGGAACGGCAACGACGGGATCGCCATCACCTCGAGCGCGTCGATCTCCTCGCTGATCCGCATCGCGCCGAGCTGCGCGGTGAAGCCGCACCCGACCGTCGCGGCCAGCGCGATGCCGGCGATCAGCGGGCCGATCTCGCGGGTGTTGATGTACGCGCTGACGAACCCGGCGAACGCCGAGGTGCCGATCTGGTTGAGCGCCGAGTACCCCTGCAGGCCGACCTCGGTGCCGGTGAAGAAGGCCAGGAACGTGATCACGCCGACGGTGCCGCCGATCACCGCGAGCGCGCCGGTGCCGAGCGTCACCTCGGCCAGCAGGCGCAGGATCTCCTTGCGGTACCGGGTGATCGACTTGGGCGACCACGCGAGCGCCTTGAGGTAGAAGGCCAGCTGCTCGCCGAGCCGGTCGAGCGAGTTCAGCGGCTTCTTGATCAGCACGTCCAGGGCCGACACGTCAGGCTCCCTTCGGCGGGACGAGCTGGAAGTAGATCGCGGTCATCGAGAAGTTCGCGACGAACAGCAGCATGAACGTGATCACGACCGACTGGTTCACCGCGTCCCCGACGCCCTTCGGCCCGCCGCCGGCGTTCACACCCTTGTACGACGCGACGACGGCCGCGATGAAGCCGAACACGAGCGCCTTGGCCTGGCCCTGCCACAGGTCGGGCAGGTGGGCGAGCGCGGTGAAGCTCGCGATGTACGAGCCTGGTGTCCCGTCCTGCAGTACGACATTGAAGACGTAACCGCCCATCACGCCGACCACGCTGACGAATCCGTTGAGGAAGAAGGCGACCAGCATCGTCGCCAGCACCCGCGGCACCACCAGCCGCTGGATGGGATCGATGCCAAGCACCATCATCGCGTCGAGCTCCTCGCGGATCTTCCGCGAGCCGAGGTCCGCGCAGATCGCCGAACCACCGGCGCCCGCGATCAGCAACGCGGTCGCGATCGGAGAGGCCTCCCGGACCACCGCCAGTACGGCGGCCGAACCAGTGAACGCCTGCGCGCCGAACTGCTTGATCAGCCCGCCGACCTGCAGCGCGATCACCGCACCGAACGGGATCGCGACCAGCGCGGTCGGGATGATCGTCACGCTGGCCACGAACCAGGCCTGCTGCAGGAACTCGCGCAGCTGGAACGGACGCCGTACCGACGCCCGGGCGGTGTCGAGGGCGAAGGCGAACAGCGAGCCGGCGTGCTTCAGCGGGGCGGTGGCGGAAACGGTCACGTCGCGCCCACCACGTCGGAGGCGAAGGAGCCCGGCGGCGGAGTGACTCCGTTCTGCTCGCACCACTCACCCGGCGGCCGCTGGGTCGGCCGGATCACGCCGCTGCTCGGCAGCTGCTGCACGGGGATCGGCGGCAGCGGCGGCAGTTCCTGGTCGGCCTCGCGGGCCAGCTCGTCGGCGTCCTTCTCCTCGGACATGCCGATCGGGCCGACGCGCTGCGCGTTCAGGAACTGGCGGACCACCGGCTCCTCGCTGGACAGCAGCATCTCGCGCGGGCCGAACATGGCCAGGTGCCGGTGGTAGAGCAGCCCGATGTTGTCGGGCACCGTGCGGGCGGTGTTGATGTCGTGGGTGACGATCAGGCAGGTGGCCTGGGTCATCTCGTTCAGGTCGATGATCAGCTGGTTCAGGAACGCCGTCCGGACCGGATCGAGGCCGGAGTCGGGCTCGTCGAAGAGCAGGATCTCGGGCTCCAGCACCAGCGCGCGGGCCAGCCCGGCCCGCTTGCGCATCCCGCCGGAGATCTCGCCGGGCAGCTTCTTCTCCGCGCCGACCAGTCCGACCATCTCCATCTTCTCCATCACGATGGAGCGGATCTCGGACTCGGACTTGCGGGTGTGCTCACGCAGCGGGAAGGCGACGTTGTCGTACAGGTTCATCGAGCCGAACATCGCGCCGTCCTGGAACAGCACGCCGAACAGCTTGCGGATCTCGTACAGGTCCCGCTCGCGGCAGGTGGCGATGTCGACGCCCTCGATGTGGACGTGGCCCTTGTCCGGCTTGAGCAGACCGATCAGCGTCTTGAGGAAAACGGACTTCCCGGTGCCGGAAGGACCCAGCATCACGCAGATCTCACCGGCCGGCAGCGTCAGGGACACGTCGCCCCAGATCAGCTGCTTGCCGAAGGATTTCGTGAGTCCTTCGACGCGGACTTCTACGCCCACCGGTCCTCCTCACGGGAATTGTTGGCCCCCGACCGACGACGTTCCATCGGCTCAACGAGGGCGCGGTGCCCTAGGTTACGCACGAGTACGCTTTTCTGTAACCCCTGTCTGTCAAGTGATGACAACTCTGTGGGTACAGTCCTGTGCCACATCGAAGCGAACTATTTGCCGGAGGAACCCCGTGCCGCGGTCAGCTCCCTGGTTGAACCGGCTGCGGCGGAAGCCGCCGCAAGGTATCACCTCGCCGCAGCACGGAGACCAGCTCCCGCATCCGCGCTCGGAGATCCTAGCGCTGACCGGAGTCCGGGCCGCGGCAGCACTCGCCGTGGTGCTTCATCACATCGGGTTACCGAATTCCGCACCCGAACCGTTACGCAATCTCGTGCAGTCCGGGTACATCGGTGTCCCTTTGTTCTTCATGTTGTCCGGCCTCGTGCTGGCCTGGAACTACTCCACGCTGACGGTCTCGTCGCCCGGCCGGCTCTGGCGCTTCTACGTCGCGCGGATCGCGCGCGTGATGCCGCTGTACTGGGTCGTGCTGATCTACCTGGTGCTGCAGCGCGCGGCGCACGACGTACCGCAGGAATCGTTGTGGCGGCACCTGCTCGCGATCCAGGCCTGGTCGGGCGACTACGCGATCGGCCAGGCCAGCTACAACCCGCCCGGCTGGTCGATCTGCGTCGAGCTCTTCCTGTACGCCGTGTTCCCGTTCGCCGTACCGCTGATCGCCTTGCTGTCCAGGCGATTCGGGGTCGCCGGGCTGCTCGGGCTGATCGCTTTCGCGTTCGCCGTCCAGGTGTTCCTGGTCGCGCTGTTCACCGCCGAAGGCTGGGCGTTCCTGTCGGTGAAGGATCCGTCGTCCGGGCACCGCTGGCTCTACCGGAATCCGTTGCCGCGACTGTCGGAGTTCGTGATCGGGGTGTCGCTGGCGTTCCTGCTGTTGCGCGGGTTCAAGCTGCGGACGCGGGTGGCCGGATGGGTGCAGGCGGTGTGCGTCGTGGTGGTGCTCGTGGTCGCCGCGGCCGGGCCTTCGCACGCGCGGTGGATGCTGCCCGCGTTCTACGGTGCGATGTGGACACTGCCGTTCGCCGTACTGCTGCTGGCGCTGGCGGCGGCGCCCGGTGCTTGGCTGTCGCGGTTCTTCGCGACGCGGGCTTTGGTGACGCTCGGTACTGCCAGCTACGCCGTCTATCTCACCCATCGGCCGTTGCTGTCCTTCCTCGGCAAGGACCGCGGCAGCATGCTCGATCACCCGGCCACTTGGGCGGCGTACGCCGGGGTGCTGGTGGTTGCCGCGCTGTGCCTGCTGATCGGCGAAGGTGCGCACCGGCTGATCGAGGTACCGGCCCGTCGCTTCGTTCTCCGGCTGGTCCCACGGTCACGTCCGGCGGTCACTGAGCGTACGACGTCGGAGGTGTCAGCGTGAGCGGTCTCACATCCGTCGCCGAGGGCGCCGCGCTCTCGCACCCGCGGACCGAAGTGCTGGGCGTCACGGGCCTGCGCGGCCTGGCCGGACTCGCGGTGGTCGCGTCGACGGTCGGCGTCTGGCGCGGGGCGCCGGGCTATCTGAAGGACCTCGTCGACCTGACGTCCCCGGTGGCTGCCGTCTTCTTCTTGCTGCTGTCGGCCTTCGTGCTCACCTACAACTACCCAGGCCTGTCCTACTCCTCTGGCCGACGCGTGCTCGGCCGGTACGCCGCGGCCCGGGTGGCTCGCATCGTTCCGCTGTACGTGGCCGTCGGACTGGTCGTCCTGCTGCTCGGCAGGCTGAACGGCGGTGACTGGGTCCGGGCCGTGTGGACCGACCAGACCTGGTTCGTCGGTGCGCTCGCCGTTTTCTACGCGGTGTTCCCCTTGCTGAACCGGCCGCTGACCTTCGTCCTCGACAGGACCGTCCGCCGGCTGCCGTCACTCCCCTGGCTGGCTCATCCGTTCCTGGTCCGGCTCGGGGTGATCGGCTATCCGCTCTTCCTGCTGCAGGGCCTGGTCCTGCACGGTTTCGGCCCGGTGCACGCCGGCACGATCTCCAACGCGTTGCTCGCGCTGTGCTGGATCGGTCTCGTCGTCCTGACCGCCGAGGGCGCCCACCGGTACGTCGGCGTACCGGCTCGCCGCGCACTGCTGGATCTCGCACGCCGGCTCGACCGCCGGGCATGACGAAGGGCGGCTCCCTCGCGGGAACCGCCCTTCGGCTTCACTGCTGGGTGTGCGGCCAGGCCGCACAGGTCACTTGACGGTGACGGTGGCCCCGGCGCCCTCGAGGGCCTCCTTGGCCTTCTCCGCGGCAGCCTTGTCGACCTTCTCCAGGATGGCCTTCGGCGCGCTCTCGACGAGGTCCTTGGCCTCCTTCAGGCCGAGGCTCGTGAGGCCACGCACCTCCTTGATGACCTGGATCTTCTTGTCGCCGGCCGACTCCAGGACGACGTCGAACTCGTCCTGCTCGAAGGCCTCTTCGGCCGGGGCGCCCGGGGCACCCGGGGCGGCGGCAACGGCGACCGGAGCGGCGGCGGTCACGCCGAACTCCTCCTCGAACGCCTTTACGAACTCCGAGAGCTCGAGCAGGGTCAGGTCCTTGAACTGGCCGAGCAGCTCTTCGGTGCTGAGCTTCGCCATGGTGGCGGTCCTTCCTAAACGTCTAACTGGGTGATCACTGAATGGGGTGTTGCGTGATTCGAACGGGTCAGCTGTCAGCTGACGCGGTCTCCTCGGTGCTCGCCTCGGCAGGTGCGTCGGCGGGTGCGTCCTGCACCGCTTCGGCAGCCGGAGCCTCGTCCGCCACGGGGGCGTCCTCGGCCGGCAGCTTGTCCTGCAGCGCCGCGAACAGGCGCGCGGCCTGCGACAGCGGAGCAGCGAACAGCGACACCGCTTGCTGCGGGGCCGCCTTCATCGCACCTGCGAGCTTCGCGAGGAGGACCTCACGCGACTCCAGGTCAGCGAGCTTGTTGATCTCGTCGGAGCCGAGTGCCTTACCGTCCAGCACACCGCCCTTGATGACGAGAAGGGGATTGGCCTTGGCGAAGTCACGCAGCCCCTTGGCCGCGACCACCGGGTCGCCCTTGATGAAGGCGATGGCCGACGGACCCTGCAGGAGCGAGTCGAACGACTCCACTCCGGCGTCCTTGGCCGCGATCTTGGTCAGCGTGTTCTTCACCACGGCGTAGTTCACGTCGTCACCGAGCGTAGTGCGGAGCTGCCGCAGCTGCGCCACGGTGAGTCCGCGGTACTCGGTCAGCACGGCGCCGTTGGAGCTCTTGAAGTTCTCAGTGAGCTCTGCGACGTCGGCGGCCTTGTCCGGCCTCGCCATGGGTCTCCTTCCGCTCTGTCTTCCGACAGAGTTGGACTTGTCTGCCACACCGCCGACCCACAAAACGAAAACGCCCTTGCGCAGGCGCAAGGGCGTGAACAAACAAAGCTGTCACACTTCCAAGTCAACCTGCGCGGGCCGCCCACCTTCGTGGGACCTTCAGTCGCTCGGGAGCGACAACCAGCGGTCTTCGGCAGTGTCAAGAATAGCCGGGTGCGCGTGTCCCACCAAATCGGTTCCCGGGGTAGGGCTGTCCCTACCCCAAGTGCCAGGCTGGCACGGTGGGTCGCGGAGGTCTGCTCGCGAAGGATTGTGCCCATGATCCTGACGCGGAGTTCCAGCAGAACACAGGCTACCGACGTGGTCGCGCTCGAGGCGGTTTCGAAGGTCTACCCGGGCCGGACCGGCGTCCGGGCGCTCGACGAGGTGTCGGTGGCGTTCGCCCGGGGTTCGTTCACCGCGGTGATGGGTCCGTCGGGGTCGGGGAAGTCCACGCTGCTGCACTGCGCCGCCGGACTGGACCGCCCGACGAGCGGAACGGTGCTGCTGGCCGGGCAGGACGTCGGCGCGTTGAAGGAGCCGAAGCTGACCACGGTACGGCGGAAGCACGTGGGCTTCGTGTTGCAGGCGTTCAACCTCGTCGACGCCCTGACGGTCTGGGACAACGTGCTGCTGCCGCAGCGGTTCGCCGGCGTACGGCCGGATCGTGCGTGGGCCAAGGAGGTGCTCGAGCGGGTCGGCCTGGCCGGTCGTGATGACGCTCGCCCGGGTCAGCTGTCCGGTGGTCAGCAGCAGCGGGTCGCTCTGGCTCGCGCCCTGGCCGCCCGGCCCGAGGTGATCTTCGGCGACGAGCCGACCGGCGCGCTGGACCTGTCGACCGGCCGTGAGGTGCTCGGCCTGCTGCGCCGGTTCGTCGACGAGTTCGGCTCGACGATCGTCATGGTGACGCACGATCCGGCCGCTGCCGCGTGGGCCGACCGCGTGGTGTTCCTCGCCGACGGCCGGCTGGCCGGAGACCTGATCGACCCGACCGCCGCGCTGGTAGCGGCCCGCATGATGGAGCTGACCAAGTGAGCACCCGACTGGCCGCCGCGACCCTGCGGCATCGCGTGGGTGCCTTCGCCGGCACCTTCCTGACCTCCCTGCTCGCCATCACTCTGCTGGCCGGTAGCGGGCTGCTGCTCTTCTCCGTGCTGACCGCCGGCACCGAGACCAGCCGGTACGGCGCTGCCGACGCCGTCGTCTCCGGCGACCGAGCGGTGACGCTCACCACGGAGAAGACCAAGGGCGACAAGGTCAAGACCAAGACGAAGAGCGAGCAGCTCACCGGAGCGGCTGTCCTGCCGGTTGGGCTTGCGGACGCCATCGCGAAGGTCCCGGGAGTGGCTCACGCCGTACCGGACACTGCCTTCCCGGTAGGACTGCAGGCCGACGGTCGGGAGCTGAAGGCACCGGAGCGAGCGTCTGTCGTCGCCCACGGCTGGCAGTCCGCCCAGCTCGCGCCTTTCGAGCTCACCACCGGTACGGCGCCCCGCCCGGGCGAGGTCGTACTCGAAGGCCCGCTCGCGGACGGGATCGCGCTCGGCCGGACCGTCCGACTCACCAGCAAGACCGGTACGCACAACCTGCGCCTGGTCGGTGTCGTCGCGCCGGCGGAGAAGGTACCCGGCCAAGCAGCGGTGTTCGTGAACGACGCGGAGGTCCGGGAGCTGTCCGGGCTGGCCGGGCCGACCGCGGTCGCCGTACTGGCGAAGCCTGGGGCGACTCCCGCGCTCGAGAAGGCGGCGGCCGGCTTCACCGTGCACAGCGGCACCGACAAGGCGCGGGCGGATCTGCCCGGTGCGGTACCCGACTACATCGGCGCGATCTCGATCTTCGGGTTCGTACTGGGCATCACCGGCTTCACCGCCGTGTTCGTGCTGACCGGGACGATCTCGCTCGCGATCCGCCAGCGGCTGCGGGAGTTGGCGCTGCTGCGCACGGTCGGCGCGACGCCGAGGCAGCTGCGCCGGATGCTCGGGCTGGAGAACGCGCTGGTCACCGCGCTGGCCGCCGTACCGGCTCTGCCGCTCGGGGTCGTGGCCGCCAACCTGATCGCCGGGCGGATGCGGGACCTGGGTGCGGTGCCGGCGCAGTTCACCGTGAATCTCAACCCGATCGTGCTGATCGTCGCCGCTGTGCTCGGCCTGGTCGTGTCGCAGGTCGCGACGTTCGTGGCCGCCCGTCGTACGGTCAAGATCGCGCCGACGCAGGCGCTGCAGGAGACGGTGACCGAAGCCAGGGGCGGCTCGATCGTCCGCGTGATCGCGGCCGGCGTCCTGGCCGGCGGGGCTGTCGCGGTGCTCGTGATGGTGCCGATGGGCGGTGCGTTCGGGATGGGGATGGGCTTCGTCAGCGCCGCACTGCTGCTCTGCGCGGCGGCCGCGCTCGGGCCGGTTCTCGTGCGGGCGCTGACCGCGGTGGTGTCGCGGCTGGTCGGAATGACCGGCGTCACCGGTCGCATCGCGGCCTCGATGAGCCGGGCCGAGATCCGCCGGATCGTCGGAGTGGCGATCCCGTTGACGCTGATGTTCGCGATCAACGCCACCATGTTGCTGAACGGCGACATCCTGACCCGCGTCACCGCCGACCAGCAGGCAGACCGTACGGCGGCAACGACGGCCCGGGTCGCCAACCTTCCGCTCGGAATCGCGAACCAGGTGTCCGCGCTGCCGCAGGTGACCGCCTCGGCGGCGACCGTCCCCACCCGCGTGATCCTCAACGAAGGCGGCAAGCCGGAGGACTACCCGGCGCAGGGCCTGCGGCAGACGGGTGAACAGGGCGTGCTCGACCTGGCCGTCGTTTCCGGCCGGCTCGCCGACGTGAAGGCGAACGGTCTGGCCGTGAGCCGCCCGATCGCGGACCAGCGCGGCTGGACGGTCGGCGACAAGACCGAGGTCTGGATGGCCGACGGCACCCGCAAGGCCCTCACCGTGGTGGCGATCTACGACAACTGGCGCGGCTTCGGCGACCTGGTGCTGCCGGCCGAGCTCGTCGCTCAGCACGATCCGCGAGGCCTGGTGGGCACGCTCTACCTGGCCGGTGCGCCGGAGCTCACCAAGGCGATCACCGCAGCGGGACTGACCGTCGTCGGCGGTACGGCGAGCGAGCCGGCCGACGCGAGCAACCAGCAGGCCGCGTGGGAGCTGATGGTGCTGATCTCGCTCGGCTTCACCGCGATCGCCGTCGCCAACACGTTCGCGCTCTCGACCAGCGCCCGGCGGCGCGAGTTCTTCGGACTGCGCCTGACCGGGGCGACCGCTCCGCAGCTGCACCGGATGCTCGGCCGCGAGGCGGCCATCACCGTGGCGGTCGCGCTGGTGATCGGCTGCCTGATCACCGGGATCGTGGTCGGCGCGTTCAGCATCGCGCAGGACGGCCAGTTCCGGCTGTACGCCGAACCCGGCCGGTACTTCGGTCTGCTGGCCGGCGTCGGCGCCCTCGGCGTACTGGCCGCGGCGATCCCCGCGCGGCTCGTCGTACGCCGCAGGTCGTTGCCGAACCTGTAGGAGAGCTAGGTTGAGCGCCGTGCTTCGTCGTACGGCCCGAGGTTCGGCCTACCTCCTGACCAGTGTGCTGATCGGGCCCGTCGCCTTCTTCTGGGCCCTGGCCGGCACGCTGGTCAGCGCGTTGCTGTCGATCACCTACCTCGGGCCGCCGGTCTTCATCCCGATCACCTGGATCTCCCGCCGGATCGCCTGGCTGGAGCGGCGCCGGGCCGGCTGGTTGCTGGGGACAAGGATCGACCCGCCGTACGAGGCCCTCAGTGCGCGGAACCCGTGGACCCGCGGCCGGGCACTCGCCCGGCAGGCGGCCACCTGGCGCGACCTGAGCTGGCTGGTGCTGGGACTGCCACTCGGGTTCGGGATCGGGCTCGTCGGCAGCCTGATCGCGATCGTCACCACGGCGACGGTCCTGGCGCCGGTGTGGCTCTGGTCTGTCCCGACCCCGAACCTTCCGCCGGTCCCGTACTGGCTGTTCAACTCCGTGCCCGGGCGCTTCGTACTCACCGTGATCGGACTGCTGGTGGCGCCGCTGTCGATCTGGCTGGTCCGTCGACTATCGATGCTGCAGGCAATGATCGCCGCCCGGCTGCTCGGCCCTGGTCCGCGGCAGCGCCTGGAGGACCGGGCCATCGAGCTCGCCGACACCCGGCGCCGGGTGATCGACGCGCAGGCCGCCGAGCTGCAGCGGATCGAGCGGGACCTGCACGACGGCGCTCAGGCCCGGATCGTCGCCGCCGGGATGACACTCGCGCTGACCGATCGCCGGCTCCGGCTGGCCGGTCTCGAGGACGAGGATCCCGCCCGCGAAGGCGTCCAGACCGCTCGGCGTCAGCTCGACGACGCACTGGAAGAGCTGCGCCGGCTGGTCCGCGGGATCTACCCGCCGATCCTCACCGACCGTGGACTGGCCGCCGCGCTGGCCGCACTCGCGGGTGACGCGCCGATCCCGGTGGTGATCCGCGCGGAGGAGACCGTCAAGGTGCCACCCGCGGTGGAGTCGGCGGCGTACTTCGTGGTCACCGAGGCACTGGCCAACGCGACCAAGCACAGCGAGGCGACGGAGTGCAGCATCGTCGTACTGCGGACCGAGAGCGCGTTGTCGGTCGAGGTTCGCGACGACGGCCGCGGCGGTGCCGACCCGAACGGATCGGGGCTCGACGGCCTGCGCCGCCGGGTCGAAGCCCTGGACGGCACCCTGTTGATCACCAGCCCACCCGGCGGCCCGACCGTCGTACTCACGGAGTTCCCATGCGCATCGTGATCGCGGAAGACCTGCTGCTGCTCCGGGACGGCCTGGTCCGGATGCTCACCGACACCGGGCACACGGTCGTCGCGGCGGTCGACAACGCGCCCGACCTGGAGAAGGCGGTCGAGGAGCACCGGCCCGACCTGTCGATCGTCGACGTCCGGCTGCCACCCGGCTTCCGCGACGAGGGGCTGCGCGCCGCCCTGGCCATCCGCGCGCGGATGCCGAAGGCGCCGGTACTGATCTTGTCCCAGTACGTCGAACGCGTGTACGCCGCGGAACTGCTCGCCGACGGGCAAGGCGCGGTCGGTTACCTGCTCAAGGATCGGGTCACGGCGCTGGACGAGTTCCTCGACGTGATCGACCGGGTTGCCGCGGGTGGGACCGCGATGGACCCGGAGGTGATCCGGCAGCTGTTCGCGCGCAACAACCGCGACCAGGGGATCAGCACGCTGACGCCGCGCGAACGCGAGGTCCTGGCACTGGTCGCGGAGGGTCTGTCGAACTCGGCGATCTGCGCGCAGCTGGTGCTGGCGCCGCCGTCGGTCGAGAAGCACATCACCAACATCCTGACCAAGCTCGACCTGCCGCCGGCGGACGAGTCACATCGGCGGGTGCGCGCCGTACTGGCTTATCTCAACCACTAGGTCTTGGCGGGATCCAGCGTTTCATCGCCAGCGCCGCCGCCCAGCCGGTCAGGCCCATCACCACGATCGCCGGAGCCAGCGCGCTGATCGCCGTCACGGCCGACAGCAGGAACGGCCCGGCCGCGCTGCCGGAGTCCGCGAACAACCGGAACGCCCCGAGGAACTGCGCCCGCCCGACCGGTGGCGAAGCATCCGCGCCGAGCGTCATGATCACGCCCGCGCCGAGCCCGTTGCCGACCCCCATCACCATCGCGACGGCGGTCAGCGTGCCCGCGGTGTGCGTGAACGGCAGCAGCAGATGGGCCAGGCCGAGCACGGTCATCGACGGTACGGCGACCCACTTGCGCCCGAAGCGGTCCATCACCGAGCCCGCCGGATAGAACAGCAACATGTCGACGGCGCCGGAGACCCCGAAGATCAGGCTGGTGGTCTGCGGATCGAGCCCGATGTGCTCGGCCCAGAGCGGGACGACCACCTGCCGCGAAGCCCGGACCGCGCCGACCAGCAGCGCGCCGACGCCGAGCGTCCGCAGTACGGGCAAGTGCTCGCGGATCACGGCCCGCGTGGACTGGACGACGACGGGCCGGGCCAGGCGGTTGCGTCGTACGGACTCGATGTCGGGAAGGCTCAGCAGTACGACGCACGCCAGCGCGGCGGCGATCAGGTGGACCCAGTAGGCACCGTCGGTGCCGAGGAAGCGCATCACGAGGGCGCCGAGGAACGGGCCGATGAACGAACCGATCCGCTGCACGCCGCCCAACGTCGACAGCGCCCGAGCCCTGAGTTCCAGCGGGACGGCCTCGCTCAGATAGGCCTGCCGAGCCAGGCCCCAGACCGAGCCGGCCAGACCGGTGGCGCCGATCGCGAGCGCGAGACCCCAGACGTTCGGTACGACGAGGCAGGCGACGAGCGCGATCGAGACGAGCACGGTCGCGAGCAGCATCGCGCGGCGTTCGCCGACTCGGGTGGTCAGCGTGCCGGCGGGGATGTCGCCGATCACCTGACCGACGCCCGCGGCCGCGACGACCAGACCGGCCACCGCGAACGACGCCCCCAGGTCCCGCGCCGAGAGTGCGACCACGGGAGCGATCGCCCCCTGGCCGATGCCGTAGAGCAGCGCCGGCAGGTAGACCGAGGGGGCGATCTTCCAGAGACTGACGGGATCGGCCATCCCGCCTATCGTCCCACCTTGGATTGGTGACCGATGCAGTGGGACTACGTATTCAGGACAGGACGGCGAGCGCGTCGATCTCGACCAGCATCTGCTCGAGCGGCAGGCCGGTGAAGACGGTGGTCCGCGACGGCAGCACGCCGCTCGGGGTGCGCTCGCCGACGAACTCGGCGTACGCCTCGTTCATCGGGACGAACAGGTCGCGGGACGTCAGGTAGACCCGCAGCATCACGACGTCGTCGATGCTCGCGCCGCCGGCCTTGAGGATCGCCTCGATGTTCTGCAGCACGCGGGTGGTCTGCGCCTTCACGTCGCCCTCGTGGACGAACGACCCGGTCGCCGGGTCGACCGAGCCCTGGCCGGACACCTGCAGGATGTTGCCCTTGCGGACTCCCTGGGAGAACACGGGCATCGGGGCGGGCGCGTCGGTGGTGGAGACGACGGTCTTGTCGGACATCAGGTGAAGGCCTCTCTAGTGGTAGTCGTTGCCTATGGCAGCAGTGGTCGCGAGCAGGTCCGGCAGGAGCTCCAGGACCTGGTCGTAGTTGAGCAGCACGTCCGGTACCGAGATCGAGACCGCGCCGACGACGCGGCCGGAGCGTTCGGTGATCGGAGCGCCGATGCAGTTGATGAAGGACTCGTGCTCGGCCCGGTCGTGCGACCAGCCCTGGGCCCGGACCTTGTCCAGCTCGTCGCGCAGCTGGTCGGGCCCGGTGATCGTGTTCGGCGTGTACGAGTGGTACTCGATCGTGGTCAGCAACGCCTCGCGCTGCCGCTTCGGCTGGGCCGCGAGCAGCACCTTGCCGACCGCCGTACAGTGCAGCGCCGCCGGGACGCCGACCTGCGAGTACATCCGCACCGACTGCACGCTGTCGAGCTTGTCGATGTAGATGACCTGCCCGTTCTCGTACGCCGCCAGGTGCACGGTCTGGCCGGTCCGCTGGTTCAGCTTGCGCAGGTGCGGCGCGGCGACGTCCCGTACGACGTGCTGCTCGCGGGACGCGTCGGCGAGCGAGAACAGCCGCGAGCCGAGGCGGTAGCGATGCGCTTCGTCACGTCGTACGAACCGCTCGGCTTCCATCGTGCGCAGCAGCCGGAGCACGGTCGTCTTGTGCACGTCGAGCTCGGTCGCCAGTTGGTCGAGCGATCGATCGCCCTCCCCGAGACTGACCAGGATCTGCAGGGCGCGGGCCAGACTCTGGCTCACACGGTCACCCCCATCGGGCCGACCCTTGTCTCGGCCCACTCCTCGGCCGGGCACTGCAGCAAGGCCTGTCGGAGGGAGGCTTCCGGCGGCTCGGCGTGGTCGTTCGGGACGGTGAGAACGGCCGCGGCGCTCAGGTGTCCGGAGCGCAGGCGCTGCTCCATGGGGAGGCCTTGCAGGGTCGCGGCGAGGAAGCCGGCCGCGAAGGCGTCGCCTGCGCCGACGGGCTCGACGACGTCGACGGTGAGTGCGGGGACTTCCGTACGACGGTCGTCGGCGGCCCCGTCCCCGCTCCGACCCGCCACGGGTTCCAGTGCGAGCGCCGCATGCGCGTCCGACTTCACGACGATCGTTGCCCTCGGCCCCAATAGCCTGCGCAGCTCGGTCGGGTCACTGGTCCCGGCGAACAGCATCGCCTCGTCCGCACCGATCAGCACAACGTCCGCCGCCCGCAGCAACCGCCACAACGGCGCCGGATCCTTGTCCCGCCAGAGCGCCGGCCGCCAGTTGAGATCGACGCTGAGCATGAAGCCCAGAGAGTCCTTGAGCGCCGCCAGCCGATCGAGCATCGCCGCAGTTTCGTCGGACAGCGCCGCCGTGATCCCCGTCGTATGGACCAACTCGGCACCAACCAGCCGATTCCGCACCGCGGGCCGATCCAGGAAGTCGGCATCCATCGCCGACGCCGCCGAGCCGGACCGGTAGTAGTGCATCCGAGTGCGCCCACCCAGCGTGTGCTTCACGTACAACCCGGTCGGCCTGTGTGGATCGTCCTCCACCCCGCCAACCTCGACGCCACGATCACGCAGATCCTGCAACACGTGCCGGCCGAATCCGTCGGCGCCGACCCGCGAGATCCACCCGGTCGGAACACCGAGCGCCGCCAGTCCCCCGGCGACGTTGCACTCCGCGCCGCCGACCGAGCGGCGGAACGTCTCGACCTCCTCCAACGGGGCACCGGTATCGGCGGCGAGCATGATCATCGCCTCACCGAGACAGACCGCGCGGGGCACCAGGTCGACCATCGGGTGTCCTCTCTCGCAGTCCGTTGACGGGAGTTCTGGCGCGATGCTACAACCGAGTGGTCAGAATGCGCAACGCTCATTGCACAGGGCGCAACCATCCACTCATTAACGTCCGAAGAAGTGGCATCCGTCCGAAGAACCGAGCGCTATAGCCTCGGGTTCTTCGGACGCATCGAGTTTCTTCGGACGCACAACGCAGCAGTTCCCGGACTCCTGGAGGAACCAGCCGATGTCAGCTTCCTACGACGCCGCCGCGGTCACAGCCCTGGCGGACCAGCCGGTGAGCTGGCAGGACAAGGCGCTGCCCCCGGCGTGGTGGGGCCGGACCGTGCGCGAGATCCTCGCCGACCGGCCGCGGCTGTCCCAGCTGCCGACGCCGTTGCTGACGCTGTCCGGTCCCGGGATGGAGCACAACCTCGCGACGCTGTCCCGCTGGTGCACCGAGCACGGCGTCGACCTGGCCCCGCACGGCAAGACCACGATGGCGCCCGCCCTCTGGGCCGCGCAGCTCGACGCCGGCGCGTGGGCGATCACGCTCGCCAACGCGTTCCAGCTCGGCGTCGCCCGGGCGTTCGGCGTACGGCGGGTGATGGTCGCCAACGCGGTGATCTCCCCGCTCCAGCTCCGCTGGATCGCCGACCAGCTCGCCGCCGACCCGTCGTTCGAGGTCCTCGTCTGGGCCGACTCGGTGCGGACGGTCGAGCAGATGGAGGCGGCACGTTCGGCACACGTCGGCGCGGACGCGCGGCCGCTCGACGTACTGGTGGAGATGGGCGGTGCCCACGGTCGCACCGGCGCTCGTGATTCCGAGACCGCTCTCGCCGTCGGCCAGGCCATCGCCGCGTCCTCCACTCTCCGCCTGGCCGGAGTCGCCGGCTACGAAGGCGCCATCGCCCACGGCGCCGACGAGGCCGGCCTGGAGCACGTCGCGGCGTACCTGCAGACCCTCGCCGACGCCCACACCCAGCTGGCCGACCTGTACCCCGCGGACCTCACCCCGGTGGTCAGCGCCGGGGGCAGCGCGTACTTCGAGCAGGTCGCCAAGGTCCTCGGCCCGCTGTCGTCGACCGGCGCTCGCGTCGTACTGCGTTCCGGCGCGTACATCGCCCACGACGACGGCTACTACCGCGAGATCTCTCCTCTGGGCTCAGCGCCTCGCACCGACGGCGACCGTCTGATCCCGTCCATGCACGGCTGGGTCCGCATCACCTCGCAACCGGAACCAGGCCTGGCCATCTTCGACGCCGGCAAACGAGACCTCCCCTTCGACGAGGGCATGCCCGAGCCTCAACTCCTCCGCCCCCGCACGGCTTCGGATGCCCCCACTTCACTGACGGGCCTGACCGTCACCAAACTCAACGACCAGCACGGCTTCCTCCGCTTCCCCGAGGACGGCGAGCCTCCGGTCGTCATCGGCGACGAGCTCCGAGTCGGCCTCTCGCACCCCTGCACCGCGTTCGACAAGTGGGGCCTGATCCCCGTCATCGACGACCCCGACGCCCCGGACCCGGTCGTGGTCGACCTGGTCAGGACGTTCTTCTGATGCTCCACATCCAGAACGCCACCGTGCTGGACGGCACCGGCTCCCCGGCGTACCAGGCGGACGTCACCGTCGACGACGGCCGCATCACCGCCATCGGAACAGCACCACCTACTGAAGAATCCATCGATGCTTCTGGGCTCGTGCTCTCGCCCGGGTTCATCGACATGCATGCTCACTCCGACTTGCAGATCCTCGCCACCCCCGATCACACCGCGAAGGTCAGCCAGGGCGTCACCCTGGAGGTCCTCGGCCAGGACGGCCTCTCGTTCGCCCCGATCGACGACCAAACCCGCGCGGCCGTCCGCCGGCAGATCGCCGGCTGGAACGGCGAGCCCGACGACTTCGACTTCTCGTGGGACTCCGTCGACGGCTACCTCGCCCGCCTCGACCAAGGCATCGCCTGCAACGCGGCGTACCTGGTCCCCCAAGGCACCCTCCGGATGATGGTCGTCGGCACCGAGAACCGCCCCGCCACCCGAGCCGAGCTCGACGAGATGAAGCGCCTGCTCGCCGAGGGCCTGCAGCAAGGTGCCGTCGGGATGAGCAGCGGCCTGACCTACACCCCCGGCATGTTCGCGACGACCGACGAACTGGTCGAGCTGTGCACGGTCGTCGCCGAGTACGGCGGCTACTACAGCCCGCACCAGCGCTCGTACGGCAAGAACGCCCTCGACGCGTACGGCGAGATGATCGACGTCGCCAAGCGCTCGGGCTGCGCCCTCCACCTCACCCACGCGACGATGAACTTCGAACCCAACCGCGGCCGCGGCGTCGACCTCCTCGCCATGATCGACGACGGCCTCGCGCAGGGCGTCGACATCACCACCGACACCTACCCGTACTTGCCCGGGGCAACAACTCTCGCCGCGATCCTCCCGAGTTGGACCGCCGAGGGCGGCCCGGACGCGCTGCTCGCCCGCCTGCAGAACCCGCAGGACCGCGAACGCATCGCCCACGAACTCGAACAGGTCGGCACCGACGGCTGCCATGGCTGCGTCACCGACTGGAACACCATCGAGATCGGCGGCGTGAAGAACCCCGAACTCTCCGGCGCCGTCGGCAACACGATCGCGGAGATCGCCGCGGGCATCGACAAACCGCCGTCCTGGGTCTACTTCGACCTGCTCGTCCGCGACAACCTCGCCACCACGATCCTCCAGCACGTCGGCCACGAGGAGAACGTGCAGGCGATCATGCAGCACCCGACGCACACGGGCGGTTCGGACGCGATCCTCGTCGGCGGCAAGCCGCACCCCCGCGCCTGGGGCACCTTCCCCCGCTACCTTGCCCACTACGTCCGCGAGCTAGGCGTCCTCGACCTCGCCGACTGCATCCATCACCTCACCGGCCGCCCGGCCCGCCGCCTGGGCCTCACCGACCGAGGCCTGATCCGCGAGGGCTACCACGCCGACCTGGTCCTCTTCGACCCCGCAACGGTCAAGGACACCGCCACCTTCGCCAACCCCCGCCAACAGGCCGAAGGCATCCCCTGGGTCTTCGTAGCCGGCGAACCAGTCATCGAGAACGGCGTACGGACGGCAGCCCTCCCCGGCCGAGCCATCCGCCGCACGCCAACCACCTGACCCCACCCCACCCCACCCACCCCACCCCACCCCACCCCGCTCCGCCCCGCCACCCGCCGCCCGCCGCCCGCCCCAAGTACCGACCCCCGTCCCGATCCCCGGCCCCAACTCCTCTCCCGAAAACCGCCCCATCGAAAGGACCCCCCACCGCATGACCACCCTCGACCTCCTCCGCACCGACCGCGTGCTGAGCGTCGTCCGCGCCCCCGAGATCGGCGACGCCCGCGACCTCTGCCAAGCGCTGGTTGCCGGCGGCATCCACGTCATCGAACTGACCTTCACCACCCCCGATCTCCCCAAGCACCTCGAGCGCGCAGCCTCCGGCGACACCGGTGCGGTGGTCGGCGCCGGCACCGTCCAAACCGAAGCCCAGGCAAGGACGGCCGTCGAAGCCGGCGCCAAGTTCCTCGTCACCCCCGGCCAAGGCCCCGAAGCCGCCGCCATCGTCGCCGCCGCGCACGACGCCGGCGTACCGATCGTGCTCGGCTCCCTCACCCCCTCCGAGGTGATGACCGCCGTCGCCCTCGGCGCGGACGCGGTGAAGATCTTCCCCGCCCACCAGTTCGGCCCGAAGTACCTGAAGGACCTCAACGGCCCCTTCCCCGGCGTCCCGCTCGTCCCCTCCGGCGGTGTCAACGCCGGCAACGCCAAGGCGTTCCTCGACGCCGGCGCCCTCGCCGTCAGCGCTGGTACCGACGTCGTCTCCCCCGCGGACGTCGCCGCCGGCAACTGGTCCGACATCACCGCCAAGGCCAAGGCCTTCTGCTCCGCCTTGAACTGACTCTCACCGCACCACCCCGTACCGCGGTAGTCCCGACCGCGGTCCCCTCCCACCCTCGGAGTCCCCCCATGTCCGGAGCCATCGACTGGCTGCACACCAGCACCCCCGGGTTGCTGCTGCTGTGCGTGGTAGCGATCGCGCTGCTGCTGTTCCTGATCATCAAGGTCAAGCTCGAGCCGTTCATCTCGCTGCTCGCCACCAGCCTGTTCCTGGCGCTCGCCGCCGGCCTGAACGTCCGCACGATCGTCGGTACGGCGCTCAAGTCCAGCGATTCCCTGCTGGAGAAGGGCTTCGGCGGCATCCTCGGCCACATCGCCGTGATCATCGGTCTCGGCACGGTGCTCGGCGCACTGCTCGAACGCTCCGGCGGCGCGGACGTCCTCAGCCGGCGGCTCCTGAAACTGTTCGGGCCGAAGGGTACGCCGGTCGCGATGGGCCTGGTAGGCCTGATCTTCGGAATCCCCGTCTTCTTCGACATCGGCATCTTCGTACTCGCACCACTCGTGTACGTCGCGGCGAAGCGCGGCGGCAAGTCCCTCGTCCTCTACGCGCTCCCGGTCCTCGCCGGCCTCTCGATGACGCACGCGTTCCTCCCACCGCACCCCGGCCCGACCGCGGTCGCCGGTCTGCTGCACGTTGACATGGGCTGGCTGATCATCATCGGTCTGGCCTGCGGCCTGCCCGCGTTCGCTGTCGCCGGCATCCTCTGGCCGCTCTACATCGCGCCGCGCGTCCCGGTCAGCGTCCCCGCCGACTACGTCGTCGAGGAAGAGGAGTCCCGCCCCGAGCCGCCGCTGGCCCTGGTCATGAGCGTCATCCTGCTCCCCCTGGTCCTGATCCTCGGCGCCACCTTCGGCACCCTGATCCTCGATCCGGACCGCGACCTGCTCAGCGTCCTCACCTTCCTCGGCAACCCCGCTGTCGCGCTGCTCATCGCCGTACTGCTCGCCTACTACCTGCTCGGCGTACGGCGCGGCATGAGCAACGCGGAGTTCAGCGAACTGAGCAGCAACTCCCTCAAGCCGGTCGGCATGATCCTGCTCGTCGTCGGCGCCGGCGCGTTCTTCGGCGCGGTCATCTCGGCGACGGGAGTCGGAGCGGCGCTCGCCAAGAGCCTTTCCAGCGCAGGCCTTCCCGTCCTCCTACTGGCCTACGTCATCTCCTGTGGTCTCCGCATCGCCCAGGGCTCGGCCACGGTCGCCATCGTCACCACCGGCGGCATCGTCGGCCCGCTCCTGACGGCCGACGGCTACTCGCAGGCCCACCTGGCCCTGATCGCCGCGGCCATCTGCGCCGGGTCGATCATCCTCAGCCACGTCAACGACGGCGGCTTCTGGATCGTCGCCAAGTACTTCAACATGACGGTCAAGGAGACCCTGCTGACCTGGTCGGTCCTGGAAACCGTCCTGTCTCTGGTCGGCTTCGGTATGGCGGCGCTGCTCTGGGTCATCATCTGACCCGCTGCACCAAGGCAACCACCAGCAGGCCCGCGCCCACCAGATAGGGAGCAGTCTCCGACACGCTGTACAACGCGGTGGCGGTGGTCGGTCCCACGATCGCCGCCACCCCGTTGAACGCGTTCGTCAGCCCGGCCACCGCACCCTGCTCGTGATCCTCCACGACCAGGGTCGGCCCCGCGGAGTACCCCGGAATGGCGAAGGCGTACCCGAAGCCAACCAATGCGGTCGCCGCCACGATCACGACGAAGTTCCCCGCGAACGCCAGTACGACGAACCCGCTCAGCACCACCGGCAGCCCACACCGCAGCAGCCAAGCCGGCGGCCACGCGAGCCGCCGTACGAAGAAGACCTGCCCGATCAGCGAGGCCGCGCCCGAGGCAAGGAACGCCAGCCCGCTCAACCGCGCCGTCTCCTCCGCGCTCAGCCCGAGCCGATCCTGCAGCACGAACCCGAGCAGCACCCCCTGGATGCTCAGCGTCGAGAACAGCACGAACCCGATCGCGACAAACGACCGGATCCGCGGATCCAACGGACTCAGCCGCCCCGGCTTCACGTCCGGCGGTACGACCACCGGCGTCGTCACCCGCAACTTGAACCACAGCAAGCAGCCGATCGCGGCAAGCAGAACCGGCGGAACGTAGAGCGGGACCAGCAGCCCTTGCAGGGCAAGCAATCCACCAAGCGACGGCCCGACCACTCCCGCGATCCCGAACGACGCACCGATCATCGCGAACGCCCGGACCCGCGACCGCCGATCGGTCGTCACCGCGACGACGTACGACTGCGTGGCGATCGGCGTCGCGGCACTCGCGACGCCGTATGAGACACCCCGCAGCAGCAACGCCAGCGCGAACGTCACCGCGGCCGGCAGGATCCCGAGCAGGCCGAGATGAGCGACCACCGCGAACCCGAGCAGCCCGAGCGACGCCCCGAAGACCGACGAGATCAGCACCCGGCGATGACCCCACCCGGTCACCTTGCGGCCCCAGAACGGGCTGATCAAGATGATCGTCAGCGCGGACGTCGACAGGATCAGCCCGACCTGGAACGTGCTCAGGCCGATCTCCCGCGACAGGGGAGCCATGATCGAGGCCAGCAACTCGCGGCCGGTGTAGACGCCGATGATGCCGCCGTAGACGTACGGCGTCAGGGAGATCGCCGGGTGCTGCGGTTCTGGCCCGGCCATCCAGCGATCCTCCTGACGCACGACACCGTCTGTCAACGGATCTACCCGATCAGCTCCACCACTGCACCTTCGTGCAACTCGGCGTAGACCTGGTCGCGCAACTGGTTGGCCTCGGCATCGGTCAGCGTGTGGTCGACCGGCCGGAGGACCAGCCTGACCAGCACGTTCCGCTGCCCGGGTGCGATCTGGAGCCGAGTGCGAGCGCCCTCCGGCAGTTGCTCGTACGCCGTCTCTTGGACGACCTCGACCGACTCGGCAGCCTCGGCCGCCTCGCCGAGCGCCGCACGCACCCGATCCCCCAGCAGCTCGGGAGACAGATCGGTGTCCGCGCCGACAACCACCGACAGGTCCCGGCGTACGGCGGGCATCGCCGAGACCGCCTTATAGGGCTGCAGATCCAGCATCTGCGACGCGACCCGCGGATCCGTCGACCGCAGCAGCCGGATGTCGCGGATCCCCTTGCGCAGCATCATCAACCGGTCGAGTCCCGGGCCCATCGCGAGCCCGGTCCACCGCTCGTCGAGCCCGGCCCGCCGCAGCACGGCCGGCGCCGCGACCCCGCACTCGCCGATCTCGATCCACTGGTCGTCGAGCAGTACGTCGATCTGCCGTCCGTGCGTCGTGTACGGATGGACCGCGGGCACGGTCCGGTACGTCTGGCCGGGAAGCACCGTCGTGACGAGCCGCTCGATCATCGCCTCGAGCTCGGGCTCGCCCAACGGGACGTCACGGCTGATCCGCCACAGGTCGAGCTGGTGCGGCGTACCGGTGTGCTGCCAGTCGACCGAGTCGCGGCGGTAGCAGATTCCGGCGCAGATCATCAGTACGTCGGTCGACTCGGACTGGGCCAGCTCGCGCAGCGCCGGCGGGATCATCGCCGACGTGTGACTGCGCAGGACCTCGCCGGCCGAGGCGTAGCGGGTGTAGCGAGCGTCCCGGGTGACCGCGCCGGCGGCGTACCCGAGGTTGTCGTAGTTGTCGGCGAGCGGCACGACCGGGTGATCGCGCCGGATCCAGGTCTCGGTGTACGGCCAGGCCTGGCCGAGCGCTGCCTGGACCGAGTCGACGATCAGCTGGAGCGCGTGCGGTCCCTGGGCCGGATCGGTGAGATCGCGCAGAGCCAGGGCAGCGTGCAGTTCAGAGGTGGTGAGGACAGCCATGGGAGTTTCTCCTGAGGTGAGCAGGTACGGGGGAAACGCACACCCCGACCGGCCGCGGTCACCTCAGGGAGAGAACGCAACAGCGGCCCACCCCGTCGACACCGCTGTGCCGGCCGGGGCGCGGAAATCGCTGCCCGTGCTGCTGCATGTCGTCCACTTTACCGGGCCCGCGGAAATGCCGCCCCCCGGTTATCCCCAGGATGCGAGGATCGAGGTCATGCGATGGATCGACACCTTGGAAGCGGCCGCGGCGGAGAAGCTGCCGGAGCCGGTGCACAGGTACTTCCGCCAGGGCTCGGCCGGCGGGGTGAGTGTCGGCGAGGCGGTCGAGGCCTGGTCGTCGTACCGGTTCCGCCCGCGGGTGCTGACCGATGTCTCCACGATCAGCACCGGTACGACGGTCCTCGGCACTCCGGTCGCCGGCCCCGTCCTGGTCGCGCCGACCACACTGCAACGGCAGGCCGATCCCGGCGGCGAGGCGGCGATGTCGGCCGGAGTCGCGGCGGCCGGATCGGTGCTCGGAGTCTCGAGCAACGCCGGTACGAGGTACGCGGACATCGCTGCGGCCGGAGCGCCCTGGTGGCTGCAGATCTACGTGACGCGGAATCGCGACTACACGCGACAGATGCTCGACGCGGCCGTGGCGGCGGGCGCGCGGGCCGTCGTACTGACTGCTGACACGCCGGTCGTCGGCCGCAAGGAGGACGACGGGCCGACGGTGTGGGAGGTCGTCCAGCCGGGTCACCTACGGGCGAACGTCGACGAATCGGCGTACTCCGACGACGACCTGGCCAAGGCCGACGATCTCACGCCGGACGTGATCGGCTGGCTCGGCGCTTACACCGGGCTCCCGGTCGTGGTGAAGGGCGTCCTGCGTGGAGACGACGCCCGTCGCTGCGTCGACGCGGGCGCGGCCGGCGTGATCGTCTCGAACCACGGCGGCCGCCAGCTCGACGGCGCGATCGCCACGGCCCACGCACTGCCCGAGGTGGTCGCTGCTGTTCCCGGCACCGAGGTGTACGCCGACGGCGGCATCCGTCGCGGCGAACACGTCCTCACCGCACTCGCGCTCGGCGCCCGCGCCGTCTTCGTCGGCCGCCCGGCCCTCTGGGCCCTCACCGTGGGCAGCTCCCCCGGTGTCACCCGCCTCCTCACCGACCTCTACGACGAACTCGCCCACGCGCTCGCCCTGACCGGCGTCCCCAATCCGGCCGCGCTCACCCCTGATCTGATCGCCCCGGCAACTTCTCGCCGCGTCTCCGACACCCTTCGCTGACGGTGCAACCATTGAGCATGCTGCGAATCGTCACCCTGAACACCTTTCAGGCCGGCTACCGCGTCGTCTCGGAGTGGGCCGCGCACAACGGCCACGAGATCGTCCTGCTCGTCACCCTCCCGGCCGGCGGTGAGCGGTACGACGAGACCGCGCCGCCGCTGGTCGCGAGTGTGCCGCCGGAGCTCGACGTCCTGGTGACGAAGAAGCTGCGCGGCGTCGCCGCCCCGGTGATCGAGGCGCTGGAACCGGACCTGATCATCTCCGCGGCGTTCCCCCGGCTGATCCCCGACGAGATCCTGAAGCTCCCGCGGTACGGCGCGTTGAACTGTCACCCCTCACCGCTCCCGGCCGGCCGCGGCCCGAATCCGCAACGCCTGATCTACGAGGGCGCCGGCGAGGTCGCGGCGAGCGTCCACCGCACCGAGCCCGGCTTCGACACCGGCGCGGTGCTGGCTCAGCGCTCGATGCCGCTGCCCGACGACCTCAACGGCGGCCCGCTGATGGAGTCGTGGCGCACGCTGCTCACGGCCTGCCTCGACGAAGCCGTCCCGCGCGCGGTCGCCGGCGATCGCGGCGAGCTCCAGGATCCGTCGAAGGTGACCGAGGCTCCGGCGTTCACGCCCGAGGAGTACGTACTCGACCTGGCCGAGCCGGCGGCCGTCGTACGGCGAAAGGCGGCGGCGCTCAACATCACCGCGGTGCGGGCCCGCGTACTGCTCGACGGCGCCGAGTACCTGGTCGCCCGGACCGATCCCGCCGAGGCTGCGGCCGGTGATCCGGGGAGCATCGTGGCCTCGCACTCCGACGGCTTCACCGTGCGAACCGCCGACGCCGCGCTCCGGCTGACCGCGGCACGCGTCTGAGGAACAGCAAAAGGCCCCGGTCGACTGACCGGGGCCTTTCGGGTGCTACTGGTGAGCCGAAGCTCAGGCGTCGTCCTCGCCCAGCATGTTGCGGGTGATGCTGGGGTCCACCTGGACGCCCGGACCCATCGTGGTCGAGATGACGGTCTTCTTGATGTAGCGGCCCTTCGAGCTGGAGGGCTTCAGCCGGAGAATCTCCTCCAGCGCGGCGCTGTAGTTCTCCACCAGCTGGGTCTCGTCGAACGAGCCCTTGCCGATGATGAAGTGCAGGTTCGCGTGCCGGTCGACCCGGAACTCGATCTTGCCGCCCTTGATGTCGGTGACAGCCTTCGTCACGTCCGGGGTGACAGTGCCGGTCTTCGGGTTCGGCATCAGACCACGCGGGCCGAGCACGCGGCCCAGCCGGCCGACCTTGCCCATCAGGTCGGGGGTGGCGACGACGGCGTCGAAGTCGAGCCAGCCGTCGGTGACCTTCTTGATCAGGTCGTCGTCGCCGACGAAGTCGGCGCCGGCGGCCTTGGCGGCCTCGGCCTTCTCACCGGTGGCGAAGACGAGGACCCGTGCCGTCTTGCCGGTGCCGTGCGGAAGGTTGACGGTGCCGCGCACCATCTGGTCGGCCTTGCGGGGGTCGACCCCGAGGCGCATCGCGACGTCGAGCGTCGAGTTGAACTTCTTGCTACCGGCCGCTTCCTTGGCGAGCTTGATCGCCTCGAGCGGGGTGTAGAGGTGATCGAAGTCGATCTTCTCCGCGATGCTGCGGTAAGCCTTGCTGCGCTGTGCCATAACTTCTTCTCCTGAATGCGGACGCTGCTCGCGTCCGTTGTGGTGGTGGCGGACGACCTTCGTCGTCCTTCCACAACTGCTGTGAGGTACTACGGGAGAGCCGGACGGCTCACTTGTCGACGGTGACGCCCATCGAGCGGGCGGTGCCCTCGATGATCTTCATCGCGGCGTCGATGTCGCGGGCGTTCAGGTCCGGCATCTTGGTGGTGGCGATCTCGCGGACCTGGTCCTTGGTGATCTTGCCGACCTTCTCCTTGTGCGGGACCGGCGAGCCCTTCTGCAGGCCTGCCGCCTTCTTGATCATCTCCGGCGCCGGGGGCGTCTTGGTGACGAAGGTGAAGGTCCGGTCTTCGTAGATCGTGATCTCGACCGGTACGACGTTGCCACGCATGGACTCTGTCTGGGCGTTGTACGCCTTGCAGAACTCCATGATGTTGACGCCGTGCGGACCGAGAGCGGTACCGACCGGCGGTGCCGGCGTCGCGGCACCGGCTTGCAGCTGCACCTTGACCAGGGCAGCGATCTTCTTCTTGGGAGGCATTTCGGGTCCTTAGACTTTCTGGATCTGGCTGAAGCTGAGTTCCACCGGGGTTTCCCGGCCGAAGATCTCCACCAGCGCCTTGATCCGCTGGGCGTCGGCATTGATCTCCGTGATCGTGGCGTGCAGGGTCGCGAACGGCCCGTCGACGACCATGACCGAGTCGCCCACACCGAAGTCGGCGACCTCGACCTTCTTCTTGGCCGCGGTCTTGGTGGGTGCGGCACCGGTCTCGGCAGCCGCCGCCTCGGCCGCCGCCACGACGGCCGGAGCGAGCATCTTCTCGACCTCTTCGAGGCTGAGCGGTACGGGCTTCTGGCTGTTGCCGACGAAGCCGGTCACCGACGGCGTGTGCCGCACGGTCGACCAGGACTCGTCGGTCAGGTCCATCCGGACCAGCACGTAGCCGGGGAGCACGGTGCGCTTCGCCATCCGGCGCTGCCCGTTCTTGATCTCGGCGACCTCTTCGGTCGGCACGACGATCTCGAAGATGTAGTCCTCCATGTTCAGGGAGGTGATCCGGTTCTCCAGGTTCGACTTGACCCGGTTCTCCATCCCCGAGTACGTGTGCACCACGTACCAGTCGCCGATCTGCGAGCGCAGCGTGGCGCGCAGCTCCTCCAGCGGGTCGCCCGGCTCCTCCGGCTCGGCCTCTTCCTCGGCCTCGTCGGTGTCGTCGTCGTCCGCGGCGGCTGCCGGTACGGCGGCCTCGGCGTCGTCGTCCTCGTCGTCATCTTCGTCGTCGGAGTCGTCCCCGGCGGAGAAGACGACCTCGTCGTCCTCGACCTGCTCGGTGGTGTCGTCCGGCGCGGTCTCGGCGGTCTCGGCGGCCAGCTCGTCGGTCGCGTCGTCGACGTCGGCGGCGGTGACCACCTCGTCGTCCTCGGCGTCGTCGGCCGCGGCCACGATCACCACCGGCTCGTCGTCGGAGTCGTCCGCGTCGGCGTCGCCGTCCTCGGCGTCGTCGTCGGCGGCGTACTCGGCCTCGGCCTTGTCGTCGACGTCCGCGAACGGGTCGTCGTCGTCATCGGCGATCTCGACGTCGTCATCGTCGTCGTCGAGGTCCAGGTCGAGATCCAGATCCAGCTCGACGTCGTCATCGTCGCCGGCCACAGCGGACACGTCGAAGTCGTCCTCGAAGTCGAGGACCTCGTCGTCACGCTCGGACACGTTGTACTCCGTCATCTCTGCATCGGGTGTTGTCTGCGGGCCTGGGTCGGTCAGCTCGTCGCGGGACCGTACGGCCGGTGGATCGCTACGGCGAGGGCGGTCAGCCGAAGATCTTGAACATCGCCCAGCCGAAGGCGAGGTCGAGCACCGACACGATCGCGATGACGAACACCACGAAGGTCAGCACGACCACGAAGTAGGTGGAGAGCTGCTTGCGCGTCGGCCAGACGACCTTGCGGAGCTCGGCGACCACCTGGCGGTAGAACCGCAGCAGCCGGTTTCCCGACTTGCTCTCCGCAGGCTTGCCGGCGCCGGACGGTGCCGGGGTGCGCGTCTCCGTCACGACCTACCTCTTTCGCTAGCGGCGGCCTGACCGGCCCTGCGCCGGTCAGGAGTTGCAGGGCACGAGGGACTTGAACCCCCAACCTTCGGTTTTGGAGACCGATGCTCTGCCAGTTGAGCTAGTGCCCTCTGCAATCTCTCCCGGACGCCGCTGACCTGATCTCGGGCATGCCGGATCAGGGCCATCTACGCCCGGACTAGAAGAGTGTACGGGGTGGAAGCCACCTGGTCGAACTGAGGCCTGCCCCGCCACGACCCCACCGGGCGCCGTACCGCGAGCAGAACCATACAGCCTTCACCGGGTACAAACGCCACCCACCCCGGGATCGTTCCCGGTCTCCCGGCAGGTCGCGGTGTCACCAACCGATACCGAGATGTCACCACGGCAGCAGTGGTGCCAGGATGGGGGCATGGCTTCCCGCATCTCTGCACGGATTGGTGCAATCTCCGAGTCGGCCACGCTGGCGGTCGACGCCAAGGCCAAGGCGCTCAAGGCGGCCGGTCGCCCGGTGATCGGCTTCGGCGCCGGCGAACCGGACTTCCCGACGCCCGACTACATCGTCGAGGCCGCCGTCACGGCCGCCCGCGATCCGAAGAACCACCGCTACAGCCCGGCCGGTGGTCTGCCCGAGCTCAAGCAGGCGATCGTCGAGAAGACCAAGCGGGACTCCGGCTACGAGATCGAGGCGGCCCAGGTCCTGGTGACCAACGGCGGCAAGCACGCGGTCTACAACACCTTCGCGACGCTGCTCGACCCGGGCGACGAGGTGCTGCTGCCGGCGCCGTACTGGACGACGTACCCGGAGACCATCCAGCTGGCCGGGGGCGTCCCGGTCGAGGTGCTGGCCGACGAGAGCCAGAACTACCTGGTCACCGTCGAGCAGCTGGAGGCGGCCCGGACCGAGAAGACCAAGGCGCTGCTGTTCTGCTCCCCGTCGAACCCGACCGGCGCGGTGGACACCCCCGAGGCGATCGAGGCGATCGGCCGCTGGGCGCTCGAGCACGGCATCTGGGTGATCACCGACGAGATCTACGAGCACCTGACCTACGGCGACACCAAGTTCACGTCGCTGCCGGTCGCGGTCCCGGAGCTCGCCGACCATGCCGTCGTCCTGAACGGCGTCGCCAAGACGTACGCGATGACCGGCTGGCGGGTCGGCTGGATGATCGGCCCGAAGGACGTCATCAAGGCCGCGACCAACCTGCAGTCGCACCAGACCTCGAACGTGAACAACGTCGCCCAGCGCGCCGCGATCGCCGCGCTGACCGGTGACCTGTCGGCCGTCGACGAGATGAAGGTCGCCTTCGACCGCCGCCGCAAGCTGATGGTGTCGATGCTGAACGAGATCCCCGGCGTCGAGTGCCCCGAACCGACCGGCGCGTTCTACGCCTACCCGTCGGTCAAGGGCGTCCTCGGCAAGGAGATCGCCGGCAAGACGCCGACCACGTCGGCCGAGCTCGCCGAGATCATCCTCGACGAGGCCGAGGTGGCGGTCGTCCCCGGCGAAGCCTTCGGAGCCCCCGGCTACCTGCGCCTGTCCTACGCCCTCGGCGACGACGACCTCACCGAAGGCGTCTCCCGAATCGCCAAGCTCCTCAGCTGATCCTGGTCCGTACGACGGCCCGCCGGACCTCGTCCGGCGGGCCGTTCGCATTTCCCAGCCAGGCACACCGCTCCCTCGCCCCCGCCGGGCCAGGCCGCCCCGCACCCACGCCATCCACCCTCCCCGCCTGCCCACCTTGCCCTTCACCCGGCCGCCGCGACCTCAACCCCCGCCAACCTCCCCGGCCGCATCACCGCCGACCCCCAGCTCCGCACCAGGCGACCCATGCACTCCACCGGCCGTCCCCATTCCCGGCCAGGCCAGCCCGCATCCCACGCCATCCCCCTCCCCGGCCAGGCCAGGCCACTCCGCACCCACGCCTCCACCCTCCCCGCCTGCCCACCTTGCTCTTCACCCGGCCGCCGCGACCTCAACCCCCGCCAACCTCCCCGGCCGCATCACCGCCAACCCTCGCCCTAGCCCACCACCCGTCAACACCCGCCCTCAGCCGTCTCGGCACCGCCCGGTTTCCTGACCCGAGCGATCTGTCGGTAACCTTCTGTGATGGCGCCACGCGACCTTCGGCTGCTGCCGAAAACCCATCTGCATCTGCACTTCTCCGGGTCGATGCGTCACCTCACCCTGGTCGAGCTGGCCGACAAGCACGGCGTACGGCTGCCTGACGCCCTCCGCACCGACTGGCCGCCGGACCTGTCCGCCGCCGACGAGCGCGGCTGGTTCCGCTTCCAGCGCCTGTACGACATCGCCCGCTCCGTGCTCAGGACCGAGGACGACGTACGCCGTCTGGTCCGCGAGGCCGCCGAGGACGACGCCGCGGACGGCTCCCGCTGGCTCGAGATCCAGGTCGACCCCTCCGGCTACGCGAACCGCTTCCACGGCATCACCGAGTTCACCGACCTGGTCCTCGACGCCGCCCGCGACGCCGCCGCGACGACCGGCATCGACGTCCAGGTCGTGATCGCCGCCAACCGCACCCGGCACCCCCTCGACGCCCGCACCCTGGCCCGCCTGGCTTCCCAGTACGTCGGCCGAGGCGTCGTCGGCTTCGGCCTCTCGAACGACGAACGCCGCGGCACCACCTCGGAGTTCGCCCCCGCCTTCCGCATCGCCCGCAACGCCGGCCTCCTGGCGGCCCCCCACGGCGGCGAACTCTGCGGCCCAAGCACCGTCCGCACCTGCCTCGACGAGCTGGGCGCCGGCCGCATCGGCCACGGCGTCCGCTCGGTAGAAGACCCCGACCTCCTCAAACGAATCGTCGACGCCCAGGTAGCCCTCGAAGTCTGCCCAGCCTCCAACGTCTCCCTTGGCGTCTACCAACGCCCCGAGGACGTCCCCCTGAGGCAGCTCTACGAAGCCGGCGCCCGCATCGCACTCGGCGCCGACGACCCTCTCCTCTTCGGCTCCCGCCTGGCCGAGCAGTACGAAACGGCCCGCACCATCCACTCCTTCACCGACCCAGAGCTGGCAGACCTGGCCCGAGGCTCGGTCCTGGCCTCCACAGCCCCCGCCGAAGTCCAAAAGGGCCTGCTGTCCGACATCGACGACTGGCTGGGCGCCGACCTGGGCTCAGCGGCCGCGGCGCCTGCCGCGACGTACTGACAGCTCCTCGACCAGGGCCTGAAAAGTGCGTTGAGAGTTCCTGTGCGGTGCATTGCCCGGGCAACCCGGCGGCTCTAACTTTGCTTGCATGACGACGCCGACGAAGATCCTGTTGCCCGAGGACGAGCTGCCGACCCGGTGGTACAACGTGCTGCACGACCTGCCGACGCCGCCGCCCGCGGTGCTGCATCCGGGCACCGGGCAACCAGTTGGCCCGGAGGACCTGGCACCCCTGTTCCCGATGGACCTGATCCTGCAAGAGGTCTCCCAGGAGCAGTACATCGACATCCCCGGCGAGGTCCTCGACGTCTACCGTCTCTGGCGACCGAGCCCGCTCTACCGGGCGCACCGCCTGGAGAAGGCCCTCGACACCCCGGCCCGGATCTACTACAAGTACGAAGGCGTCTCCCCCGCCGGCTCCCACAAGCCGAACACCGCCGTCCCCCAGGCGTATTACAACGCCAAGGCCGGCATCCGGAAGCTCACCACCGAGACCGGCGCCGGTCAGTGGGGCACGGCGTTGGCCTTCGCCTGCGCGCAGTACGGGCTGGAGTGCGAGGTCTGGCAGGTCCGGGCGTCGTACGACCAGAAGCCGTACCGCCGCGCGATGATGAAGGTCTTCGGCGCAACCGTGCACCCGAGCCCGTCGGACCTGACCGAGGCCGGCCGCAAGATCCTCGCCGAGGACCCGGCGTCGACCGGTTCGCTCGGCATCGCGATCAGCGAGGCCGTCGAGATGGCCGTGCAGGACGAGTCCGTGCACTACGCGCTCGGCTCCGTGCTCAACCACGTGCTCCTGCACCAGACGATCATCGGCGAGGAAGCGCTGATGCAGCTCGCGATGGTCGGCGAGACGCCCGACGTGATCGTCGGCTGCACCGGCGGCGGCTCGAACTTCGGCGGTCTGGCGTTCCCGTTCCTGCGGGAGAAGTGGGCCGGCCGGCAGTCCCCGGTGATCCGCGCGGTCGAGCCCGAGGCCTGCCCGTCGCTGACCCAGGGCACCTACGCGTACGACTTCGGCGACACCCTCGGCATGACGCCGCTGATGAAGATGCACACCCTCGGCCACGACTTCGTCCCGGACCCGATCCACGCCGGCGGTCTGCGGTACCACGGGATGAGCCCGCTGATCAGCCACCTGTACGAGACCGGCGAGATCGAGGCGATCGCCAAGCCGCAGTCGGAGTGCTTCGCCGCCGGCGTCCTGTTCGCCCGCACCGAGGGCATCGTCCCCGCGCCCGAGCCGACCCACGCCCTGGCCGCCGCGATCGAGGAAGCCCAACGCTGCAAGGAATCCGGCGAGGAGAAGGTCATCCTCACCGCCCTCTGCGGCCACGGCCACCTGGACCTCGCGGCGTACGACTCCTACCTGTCCGGCGCGATCACCGACCGCGCCTGGGACGACGCCGACCTCCAGGCCTCGGTCGCCGCCGCCCTGGAAAAGCTCCCCGCCGTCAACTGAGGATCAACGGCCGCGCTTCCACCACGGCTTCGGCTGCTTCGGAAGCGCGGTCAACCAACTCTCCGGAATCTCCCACCGCTTCGCCTCCAACGTCGCGAAGTACTGCTCCTTGAGAGAGTCCGGCAACCAGTACGTCGCCCGGTGGTGATCCACCACCTCGAAGTACGTCGTGTTCCGCCCCCGGCCCCACACCGTCGCGGCCGACGAGCAGTACGCGAGCCGGGTGTAGTCCCAGCGCGCCTGATCGTCGTCCATCGAGAACCGCCGCTCGTGCACGGTGAACGGCCCCCACTTCTCCACCGGCCACCGCGCCGAGTCCTCGATCAACCCCTGCACCAGGGCCCGATCGTCAGTCATCTCGTCCGGCAACAACAACCGCCGAGGATCCAGCACCGCCTCGACACCCCACGCCCCCGCCACCTGCAGAAACGTCTCCAGCAAAGCGAACCCGATCTCCGCCCGCCCGAACCCACCCAACTCAGCCCGCAGCGTCGTAATCGCTTCCTCCGGCACCCCGCCAGCTTATCGGGCGGGTACCACCTCCCCATGGACGACAACCAAGAATCCCCGCGCCCAAGACCCCCAGGCGTCGACGACCGAACCGTCCTGGCAGTCGGCCGCCTCACCCACGCCCTGGAAACCGTCAACCGAGCCCGCGGCTACCTCTACGGCTTCCACGAACTCACCGGCCGCGCCGACAACGAACTGGACGAGGTCCTCCACCTCTTCCGCGAAGCAGGCCACGAGGAGTTCGCCGCCCAACTCGAACGCGATCTCCTAGGCCGCAACGTCATCGAAGACCGCTGGACCTTCCAAATCGTCGACGACTACGACACCGGCTACTACGCCCTCTTCACCACCCTCGAACAACAAGCCCGAGACACCTTCTGCGAAGGAGTCCGCCACCTCCGAGAAGCCGAAATGAAACAAACCCGCCGCACCCCCGGCAACCCCCACCACACCCTGAAGCCGGAAACTGACCACCCCGAATAGCCCACCCCGCCCCCTCCACACCGTTCCCGACTCCCCCACAGACCGAGAGCCCCTCAGGCCCCGCCCAGCAACAGCCCCCTCAGCCAAGCCCGGCCAACAACTCCCCAGCCTCGTCACCAGCCCGCCTGCCCGCCCGGTCCCCACCGCCCTACGGCAGTCGCCAAAAGCCCACTTCGGCAACAGCCCACCCACCTGCCCGGAGTTCCCCACCACTCTGCCCCGGACGTCCATCCACCCGCGCGGTACATACCGCCCCGTTCCAGGACAACCACCCACCGCGCCATCCCCACCACCCTGCCCCAGACAACCGCCTGCCCCGCCCCGGGTAACCGTCTTCCCTGCCCCGGGCGACGCCCTGCCGTGCCCAAGTGCTGGCCCACTGCCCAGGGTCAGGCCCTGTTGCCCTGCCTCTGCGCCGCCCGCACTTCCCCGGGCAATGCTTGCCGCCCTACCCGAGTGGCGCCCTACCTGGGCAACGCACCGCCTGCTCGCCGTACCGTCGCCGACCAGGGGACCCGCAGTACTGCAGCAGCTGTCCGGCGGACTCGTACCGTGAACCCTCGGCACGATGCAGCCCTTGGCGGCCCGCCGACCCCAGCCGCGAGGTTGCCACTGCATCTACCGCGCTCCCCACTAGACCTGTGTGCGGAGCGATCCTGCTGCGGCGATCTGCCGGGACCTGCGGCGCGGCTGATAGGAGCTATCCCCGCCATGGCCGACAGGTGCCTGGTTGCCTGGTTGCCTGCAACAACTACTGCCGACGGCCTGAGCCCCGCCGCTGCTGGGCACAAGGCAAGCACCCGGTGTGGCCGACAGGTCGGGTTGCCTACAGCAACTGCTGCCGCTCTGCCTTCGCCCCGCGGCTGCTGGGTCTGAGTGCGGCGGGGGCGTCCTGCCGTGTAGCACCGGTCAGCGGCTGGCCGGCGAGGTGCAGCTGCTGTACCGGCGAGGTCTGGTCCCGACCGACTCGGGCGTGCTCCCCGCAACGCGCCCGCTGGTCCCGCTGGTCCCGCTGTTGACCTGCAGCCTGGGCGAACTGTGCCTTGCGGGTGGCCGGCCATGCTCACCGGTCCAATTGGCTGACGCCGTCCGGACGCGGCGGGGCGGGGCGGGGCGCGGCGGGGCGGGGCGGGGCGGCCTACCGGCAGTCGCGCTCGGGCACCTTACTGATCTCCTCGGGGCAGATCGGGGCATCCCCGGGCATGCCGGGGCAGGCAGTGCCCTGTCCGCGACAGCTACCCGGGTTGCACAGCAGACTCATCGGTGCTGCCGGCCGCAGCGTCCTCATCGGCTGGCTGGGCAGCTTGTACGCCAGAGCAAGCGGGTTGGCGCCACGGCGACGGTGTTGCGGACGGAGCGCTCGCCGGGGCAGGCAGCGTCCTCGCGGGGTGCAGGTGACGTGCTGACAAGCCTTGCAGGCGGCGTACTCGCCGCTGGCGCAGACGGCGTGTGCTGGCGGGCGTTGCGGGCAGCGTGCGCGCCGAGGGTGCAGGAGGCGCGCCAGCCAGCACGCAGATGATGTCCTCACCCGGGTGCTGGCGGCGGGGACGCCGGAGTGCAGCTAGCGCGCTGGCCGGGCAGCAACTGGCGTGCTGCAGGCGGTGGGGCGTGCTGATCGCCCTTCTGGGGCAGCTGTTTGGGGCAGGTCGGGGCAGATGGGCGGGGCAGGTCGGGGCATCGTGGGGCAGTTCGTCCACAGGGGTGGTTTTTGTGGTCACCGAGCGTGGTCGCGCTCCTACAGTTGCGGGCATGTCGGAGGTGAACGGATTGTTGCGGGATGCCCGTGAGCGGACGCCGTCGCGGCGGGCGCCGGGTGAGTACATGTCCAGGGGCGAGCTCGCCGAGGCGGTCTGCGGATGGTTGTGGGAGACGACCGGGATCGAGTACGACCTGGACGGGCACTACATCGCGAAGCTCGAGCGCGGGGTCGTGCGCTGGCCGGGTGCGGCGTACCGGGCCGGGCTGCGGCAGATCCTCAACGTTGCTACGGACAACGAGCTCGGCTTCTCGCCGGGGAGCAGACCCGGCCTGGGCGAGCTCGACACAAGCATCTCGTCGATGGTCGGGCTGGACGACGAGATGGTCCGTACGGCGGACGAGTCGGTCTCGATCCTGCCGCTCGCGGAGACCTCGAACGTCGGCGAGCTGACCGTCGAGCAGTTGCACGCCGACATCGAGCGGGTCTGCCGGCAGTACCTGCGCGTGCCGACCAAGGGCCTGTTCCTGCGCACCCGCGCGATCCGCGACCGCGCGTTCGAACTGCTGGCCGGGCGCCAGTCACCGGCGCAGACCCGCGACCTCTACACCGCGGCCGGCTGGGCGCTCACCATCCTCGGCTGGATGTCGGTCGACCTCGGCCGTCCGGACCTCGCCGAGAACCACACCCGTACGGCGTGGGCCTGCGCCGAGGCCGCCGACCACGGCGACCTGCGCGCGTGGGTGCGCGCCACGCAGCACACCGCCGCGTTCTGGCAGGACGACTTCACCCGCGCCGCCGAGTACGCCGAATCCGGCCTGCGGCACGCTGTCGGCTCCTCCAAGCTCTTCCTGACCAGCGCCCTCGCGGTCGACTTCGCCCGCGCAGGCCGCATCGACCAAGCCCGTACGACGCTCGCGGACGCCCAGCGAATCTCCACCGCACCCGGCGGCCAGGAACTCTTCGGTTTCCTCCTCTGCACTCCCGCCCGCGCCGAAGGCCTCTGGTCGGACGCCCACCTGGCCCTGGGCCAAGCCCGCGAAACCCTGGCCTGCGCCGAACACAGCACGGCGCTCTTCGAACGAGCCCCCGAGTCCAAACGCAATGCCGGCGCCGAGCGCATGATCCGCCTCCAGCAAGTCAAAGCCCACCTCGAACTCGACCAACTCGATGGCGCCCTCGAGTCCCTCACCCCCATCCTCGAAACTCCCGCCGAGTTCCGCGTCCGCCCCCTCATCCACCGCATCGGCGAAATCAGCGCCATGACCCGCACCGACCGCTACACCGGCGATGCCATAGCCGCCCAGATCCACGTAGCCACCCGAGCCTTCCTCCGCCTCCCCAAACGCCCCAAACCCGAGCCCTTAGCCGAAACCGCCTGAACCACACCCGACAGAACGCCCGTGCGCCGGACGAGCCGACGATCACCTCGCAGGGCACTACTTCCCTCGCATGCAGGCCAGCAGCAACAGCCCCGCCAGACACCTCAGCACTCGACCCGACCGCCAGCCACGCAGCGCGACCAACACCTCCAGCAGCCCGCCCGGCCGGCAACGCACCACTCCCCTCGCGTGCAGACCAACCGCGACAGCCCCCGCCGATCCCACGGAAGCGCTGCCCACACCCGCCCTCCGCCCTCCACACCGACCGAGCTGGGCGGGATCCAGCAACTCAAGCGCGAGCCACACCTCCAGCAGCAGGTCCGCGCCCGGCCAGGCCACGCACTACGTCCCTCGCATGCAGACCAACCGCGACAGCCCCCGCCGGACGCCTCGGCGCTCGACCCGATCACCACACGCCCAGCGCTAACCCGCACCTCCTGCAGCACCCTCGCGTCGGGCAGGCCATGCACCGCTTCCCTCGCGTGCGATCACTCGCGCCAATCCGCCGATCCCGTCCAGGCGCTGACCCGGACCGCTCTCTGCCTCCACCGGATCGAGCTTGGCGCGCTCCCGACCGACGGCCGATGCCCGGCAGGGCAGGTGCAGGGCGAGGTCGGTGCAGAGCGCGTCCAGGGAAGGGCCGGGGCCGGGAAACCAGGCCTCAGTGCGGATCTGCAGCACTCACCAACTGCCACTCCCGGAGCTAAGAGCTCCGTGTCGAGCGGTGGCGGTCGGGGCGTCGAGGGGTTGGTGAGTGCTGCAGATCCAGGGCTGGCTGCTTGCGTAGTGGAGGTACGCGCCTGGCTGCTGCTAGCGCCTGGTTGCTGAGTAGACGACTCATGCTGGGTTCGGGCGGCCGGGGGGTGTGACGGCTGAGGCCGCCGCTGCTCGCCGGGCCTCCTCGTGAGATGGGGAGGCCCGGGGCTTGGGCGGCGGGGTGAGGTACATGGCGCCGGGTGGTGCCCAGCGGTGACGTTGGCGCGCGGTTAGTACACGCGGATTGAGTTCACGTGAGCACGCGGGGCGCCGTTGGTTGTCGTGGCGGTTAGGCGGAGGGCCTTGAGAGTCGTGGGTGCGGCGAGGGGATGCTGGTTGAGGCGGCGGCGGTTGGAGTCCACGGTGGTCAAGGGGTGCCAAGTTCCGTCCGGAGCGCAGTACTCGAGGGCGTAGTCACGCAGCAGCGTCGGGAGGATCTCGTACGGCGTGCGGTGGTGGTGGAGGTTGATGAGGTCTTCCTCCACGTCGTCGTCCAGCACGACGACCACCTCGGTGGCCTCGATCGGCTCGGGCCACGTGAGGGTCAGCTCAGGTGTCGGGTCCCAGGCGAGGTCCTCCGAGGACCAGAGGTTGGGGCCGCCGTACGGGCGGGAGTAGCCGCCGATGACCTTCGTCGCGGAGTACGCGTCGGAATCGCCGGCGCGGAAGCAGAGGCCCGCGCGCGGGAGGATGTGTTTCCAGGAGCGGAACTGTTCGGTGTACTGCTCGTCGGGGGCCGGGTCTCGGTGGGAGAAGCAGAGGGTGCCGGGGAGGGCGGTGGCTGCGGTGTGGACGGCGATCGACGGGTTGCGCTTCAGGACTACGACCGCGTTGCTGGGCGCCGCAGGGTGCCAGGACAGAGGGATGGAGACCCAGCGCTTCTCGCCTGCGGGGACTGTGACGTCGTACCTGGAGAGAAGCGCGAGGGGGAGGTAGTTCTGCGGTTTGAGGGGGTCGTGGAGTTCTACGGTGAGAGTGGTGGGCTCGGAGGCGTCGACCAAGAGCTCCAGGCCGTCCAGCGAGGGATCGACGGGGAGGACCATCGCAAGGTCTGAGTCGAGCGACACAAGGCCGTCGGGGACTTCGACGGCTAAGCGGCGCAGGGTCGACGAGGCGGAAGCGGTTGCTGTCAGGGCGAGGTTGGCGGAGTCGGTGTCAGCGACACCGAGGACCGACGCGTCGGCGCGGTGCAGGGCGTTGCGGACCAGGTCGAAGTGGTCGGTCGCCAACGCCCGGGGCGTGAGGTCATTGCCCAGGGCAACAGAGGCGGCGACCCCGACGGCCTCGCCGAGGACGGCGCACGTGGCCATCACGCGCGTCGTACCGAAGGCTACGTGGCTGGCGGAGATGTTGCGGCCGGCCATCCACAGGTTCCGCACGTTGCGTGAGTACAGCGAGCGCAGCGGGATGTGGTAGTTCCCGTCCGGATGCCAGTGCTTCGACCCGCGCTCGGTCGCGTACATCCCACCGGGCGGGTGCAGGTCGATCGACCAACCGCCGAAGGCAACCCGATCGTCGAACTCAACCTGCTCCAGTACGTCGTGCTGCGTCAGCACGTGATCCCCGACGAACCGCCGGTACTCCCGCTTCCCCGGCACCGCCCCGATCCACTCCAGCGTCAGATTGTCGGCGTCGAAGCGGCCCGAGTTCTTGATGTGATCCCAGATCCCGTACACCGCCGCCTGCAGCTCGTCCCGGATCGCCTCGTTGTCGTCGACAACATCCAGCGACCCGCCCCACTCGATCCACCAGTACGCACATCCGTAAGCGTCGGTCCGGATGATCCGCCGCTCCGGGATCGACGTCTTCGTGATGTCACGCGCGAACGACGGAGGCACGAACCGCACCGGCTCCCCCGCGTCCTTGGTGTAGAAGAGGATCGTGCTGCCGAGTGTGTTGTCGTCCGGCACCTCCGGCGCCCACGATTCGTCGTACGCCGAGCGCGGCTCGCGCCCGGTGTGGAACTCGGCGCCGGCCAGGAAACCGATCAGTCCGTCGCCCGAGCAGTCGGCGTACGCCGGGCTGTGGAAGGTGATCTCCTTCTCCGAGCCCATCTGCCACCCGGTCACCGAGCGGATCTCGTCGCCCGAAGCGTCGACGGTGCGGACGTCGGTATTGAGCCAGAGCTGGATGTTCGGCTCGGCGCGGACGGCCTCGAGCACGACGAGATCCCAGTAGTACGGGTTGCCCTGCGGATTGCGGTACTGGTTCTCGACGAACAGCTCGCCCATGATCCCGGTCTCGCGGGCGAAGTGCTGGACGCCGTGCGCGGTCGCGCCGCACACCCAGACCCGCACCTCGCTGGACGAGTTGCCGCCGAGCACCGGCCGGTTCTGCACCAGCGCGACCGTGCGGCCCTGCCGGGCGGCGCCGATCGCGGCACAGACTCCGGCGAGACCTCCACCGACGACGGTCAGATCAGTACGAACGTCGAGCTGCTGCATGCAGGAAACCTTTCGGGAGTCGGACTGAGGCGGGGCCGGTCCTTAGAAGGTGCCGGAGCCCGGGAGTTCCGAGGGCGGCGAGCGGTCAGGTGTCAGGGTGTACGACGGGCTGGCCGGGCCCGTTCGGGTGATTGGCGGTGAGGTGGTCGGGGACGCGCTGCGCGACCAGCACGAACAGCAACCCCGCGGTCAACGTGTCGCTGGCGCGGCCGGCGAAGAACTCGGTCCAGGTGCCGCCGACCGGCGTACCGGTGTCGAAGGTGACGTCCGCGATCTCACCGACCGGTGAAGAAACCACGCCGGTGATCGCGACCGACAAAGCACCTTGCGCGGTCACCCGGCGTACGAAATCGAGCGTGGTCCCATCCGTCCCCGATCGGGTGACGACGAGTCCGACATCACCGGCGCCGAGCAGCCCGCCGGCGATCTGCGCCGACTGCGGGCCGTCGAAGAACCACACCGGGATGCCGATTCGCAGCAACCGGATGTACAGCTCGCGAGCAGGGATCGCGTCGCCCCACTCGCCGTAGATGTGCGTACGCCGGGCGCCCGCGATCGCGTCCGCGACCCGAGTCGCGGCGTTCAGGTCGATCGTCGCGAGCGCGTTGCGCAGTGCGTTGGCCTGCGTCGACGCGAGCACGTTGAGCACCTGTTCGGGCGGGTCCGCCGGGCCGATCGCGAGCCCGATGTCGCTGGCCCAGCCGGCCTCCAGACCGCGTCCGACCTCCATCGCGAGCGCGGCCCGCAGCGCCGGGTAGCCGGCGAACCCGAGCTGCGTCGACAGCCGGGTCACCGTCGCGGCCGAGGTCTGCGCGGCCTCGGCCAGCTTGGTGATCGACCCGCGCGCGACGTCGTCCGGGTTCGCCAGGATCTGTTCGGCGACCCGCAGCATCGCGCCGTTCAGATCCGGCAGGGCGCGTTTGGCCAACTGCAACGGGCTCGGGGTACCAGCTGTGTCCACGTCGTTTCCCATCCCGCGATCATCACGTATAGACGAACTGGGCACTCGCGATCCCGTCGGTGTCGCTGACCACGCGCACCCAGTGCGCGCTGAATCCGGACGGGAACACGTGTGTGTAAACGGCTCCCGGCTCGACAGTGAACGAGGACGACGCGCCGAACCGCCCATGCCCGTGGAAGTCGATCTCCAGCGTCACCGTCATGACGGTCGAGCCGAGGTTCTCCAGATGCAGGCACTTGTTGTCGAAACCGGTCATCAGGTACGGATCCGACGGCACCCCCGCGGAGACCGGCGTCTCCCACCAAGGACCGCCCCAACCAGCGGGTTTGCCAAAGTTCCACAGGTCGTCGGTCTTCCCGAACCACAGTCCCGACTGCGGCTCGGCCGTCGTCGGGTTCAGGCCATGACTCGGCGAAGCGTTGTCAGCACCGGCGACGAACATCCCGCGCCACGAGCAGAAGTCCCCGAGCACCCACAGATGCGTCGAGATCGGACGCACGCCCCAGATCCGGCCGCCGTACGCCCAGGGCGACAGCTCGTAGAACATCCCGTGGTGGTCGAGCATCAGCCGCTCGTGCTCGACCTCGCGGATCCGCGGCCACTCGGTCTGCCATTTGTGGTCGAAGGTGTGCGACGCCTTCGGCAGCCGGTACCGGGTCCACTTGCCGTCGGCCTCGGTGAACACCTCGAGGATCGCCGAGGCCTGGTCCCAGCCGGAGGCGAAGATCGTCCCGCCGAACTCGTGCCGCCCGCCGATCGCCGTGAACGGCTTGCGGGCCAGGATCCGCCACTCGCTGCCGTCGTACTCGGCCAACCGCCCGCGCGCCTGACGCCCGTCCCAGTCGGCCTCCTCGTACTCGTTCGAGCAGACCACGAGCCGGCCGAAGCTGGTGTAGCAGTCCTTGTAGTGCACCTTCATCTCGCCGTCGGTGCCGAGCTCGTCGTTGAGGTCGAAGACCTGCACACACTCGTACGTCGTGAGGTCGAGCTCGAAGACCTCGCCCTCCATCGCCAGCACGTACACGTGCGTGTCGGGTTTGGTCAGGTGCCGCGAGGTCCCGCAGACGCGATGCGGCGTCAGCTCGGGAATCGTGGTGATCTTGTGCTCGCGGTCGATCACGTGCGGGCCGAGCACGAGCTGCGACGTCGGGAAGTGCACGAACCGGTTCGTGTAGGTGCCGTCGACGCCGAGCGTCTCGGGCACGATCTCCATCGACAGGTCGGCGTCGATCCGGCGCAGGCTCACTCCTCCCCCGCTGTGCGCCTTGTGCGAGTTGTAGTTCTGGACGTAGAGCTTCCCGTTCCACGGCATCAGCGAACCGACGCCGAGCTCACTGCGCGGCGGGCCGAAGTCGCCGACCTGCGCGAGATCCGGGAAGACACCTGAGACGTTCACGGTCGAACTCCTTACTTGATACCCGTATGGGTCATCGCGGCGATGAACCGGCGTTGCAGCAGGACGAAGACGAGCAGCACCGGAACGATCGAGACCACCGAGGCGGCCATCGTCAGCCCGGGCGCGATCGCGCCCTGCTCGTCGACGAAGTTCGTCAGCCCGAGCGGCAGCGTGAAGTGCTCGGGACTGCTGATCAGCACCAGCGGCGTCTCGTAGTCGTTCCAGGACCAGACGAACGCGAGGATGCCGAGCGCGCTGAGCACCGGCGTGGCCAGCGGGAGGTAGATCCGACGGAAGATCTGCCACTCGTTCGCGCCGTCCATCCGGGCCGCCTCGGCGAACTCGGCCGGCTGTGCGACGAAGAACTGGCGCATCAGGAACGTGCCGAGCACGGTGAACATGCCGGGCAGGATCAGCGCCCACAGCGTGTCGTACAGGCCGAGCTTCTGGAAGTAGATGAACCGCGGCACGAGCAGCAGCTGGGCCGGGATGATCGCGGTCGCGAGGTAGAGCAGGAACAGCTTGTCGCGGCCCCTGAACGTCATCCGGGCGAAGGCGTAGCCGGCCATCGTCGCGGTCAGCAGCTCGCCCGCGACCCGCAGTACGGCGACGAAGACCGACCGGCCGAACGCCGGCAGCACCGAGGTCTCGCCGACCAGCACGGTCTTGAAGTTGTCCCACTGGAACGGGTCCGGGATCCACTGCATCGGGATCTTGTACGCGTCGATGTCGGCCTTGAGCGCGGTCGAGATCATCCAGGCGAACGGCGCGAGGAAGGCCAGCGCCAGGATCCACAGCGGGATCCCCCACATCCACTTCTTATTCATGAAGAGCCCTCCCTCGCTGCGCGCGCCAGGTCAGCAGTGTCAGGACCAGTACGCCGGCGAACGTCACCAGGCCGATCGCCGAGGCGTAGCCGAACCGGTAGAACTGGAAGCCGGTCTGGTACATGTAGTACGAGATCGTCGTGGTCGAGTCGCCCGGACCGCCGGCCGTGATCAGCGCGATCAGGCCGAACCCCTGCGACGCTCCGATGATCAGCGTGACCAGCAGGAAGATCGTTGTCGGCAGCAACGACGGCCAGGTGATCGTGCGGAACTTCGCCCACAGGCCGGCGCCGTCGATGTCGGCCGCCTCGTACAGCTGCTTCGGCGCGTCCTGCAGTGCGGACAGGTAGATCAGCGAGCAGTACCCGACGCCGCCCCAGACCGCCATCACGATCAGCGCCGGCAGTGCCCAGTGCGACGAGGCGAACCAGCCGGGCTCGAGGCCGAAGGCGCCGAGCACCTGGTTGACCAGGCCGGCCTGCGGGTTCATCAGCATCAGCCACGTCATACCGATCGCGACCGTGTTGACGATGTACGGCAGGAAGAAGATCGCCCGCAGGATCGCGCGACCGGGCAACGGCCGGTTCAGCGCGATGCCGAGCGCCAGGCCCAGTACGACGGTCAGCGGCACGCTCACCCCGACGTACACCAATGTCAGGCCGACCGCGTTCCAGAAGCCGGGGTCCTTGGCGATGGCCACGAAGTTGTCCAGGCCGGCGAAGCTGATGCCGCCGAAGCCGGAGACCAGGTTCCAGTCGGTGAAGGCGAGCAGGATCACGCTGATCAACGGGATCAGTGTGAACGCGACCACCCCGAGCAGGTTGGGCGCGATGAACAGGAAACCGATCCAGCCGCGCGGGCTGATCCCCGGCGCCTTCTCGGTCCGCACGGCCGGCGCCGCGGTGACGGTGGCGGAGACCATCACGAGCTCCTCTCGGTACGGGCGATCGCGGCGTCGGCCAACCGGCGTACGTCGCGAATCGCTGGGCCGGGGTCCTTCTCGCCCAGCCAGCACAGGTCGCGCTGCTGGCCGTGGGCGAGGCTGATCTCGGGGAAGCCGGCCAGCCGGGTGTCGGTGGCCAGCTTCGGCTCGGCGCCGAGCACGACCCGGCGGAACGAGTCGACGTCGAAGTACTTGTCCGGTTCCTTGCCGAGCACGCCGGTGATCACCTGGTCGTCGGTGACGTTGCCGAGCGTCGGTAGCTTGCCGCCGGCCAGCATCGGGCCGGAGCCCTCGGTCAGCCAGAACTTCACGAACTCCCAGGCCGCGTCGGCCTTCGGGGACTTCGGGTTGACCATCACGAAGTTGTTGTAGGAACCGCCGTTCCAGTCACCGCCGTCGACCGTCGGCGGCGGCGCGAAGGCGACCTTGAAGTCGTGGGGGTACTTCTTCGCGTCGTACAGGTAGCGCAGGTTGAAGGGCGCGGTCGACCAGAGGTGGAACTCCTGCTGGAGGAACGAGTTCTGCTGGTACGCGTCGAGGTGGCGGGCGAGCACCTCGCGCCAGGGGAAGGCGGAGCCGTCGGCGATCATCTCGCGGCCGAGCGCGAACGCCTGCTCGAAGTGCGGGTCGCCGAAGTTCGAGCGGTTGCCGTCGTACCAGTAGTTCGGTCCGAGCTTGATCCGCGGGACGTCGGGGATCGTGTAGCAGCCGTAGGTCTGCGCGGTGGTCAGCTTCTTGGCCGTCGCGCGGTAGTCCTCGATCGTCCATTGCGCCGGGAGCTCGACGCCGGCCTGCTCGCGGAGCTTCTCGTTGAACAGCACGAAGTACGGCTCCCGCGCGGTCGCCAGCGCCTTGATCCGCCCGTTGTCGAGGAACGCCCGCGGCTGGTCGGTGTCCAGGAACACCTTCAGCTCCGGGTCGGCCTGCACCCGATCGGTCAGGTCCGCCGCCAGTCCGGACCCGGCCCGCAGCGCGAGATTCGCCTGCGCGTAGGTGAAGTACACGTCGATGTCGATCCCACCCTGCAAGGCGGTGTCGAGCTTCAGGTTGCCACGGTCGTCGTTGACGAACCGCGTGTAGTTCACCTTGTACTGCGGGAACTTCGCCTGGAACGCGTCGACCACCTTCTGCGGCCCGGACGCCGCCGGCACCCCACCCCACACCTGCAGCACGCTCGACTTCGACCCACCCGACGACGAACACCCGGCCGCAGCCGCCGCCACCGCACCCACCCCAGCGAGAAACCCACGCCGGGACAACTCGTTCCGCATCCTCACACCAACCCCTCACCGTGGATTGCTGCAAGACATTATCCAGATCAGCGTTCCTTGCCAACCCTTGCTGCAAATCTTTTTCAGAAGTCGGTTCCGCCTGCACCCCGAAGAAATTGCCGGGGCCGGCTCTGGCGCTGGGCCCTCACTGCGCACTCGCCGGTCGGGGCTGTTCCATCGCCCGGCGGATCGTCGAGGCCACCCAGTCGGGCTCCCCGAGGATCTGTTCGTAGGTGATCCGCAGGACCAGCCAGCCGGCGGCCACCAGCTCGTCGTACCGTCTGCAGTCGGCGGTGAAGTCACGCCGCGATCCGTGGAACGTGAAACTGTCCGCCTCCAGCGCGACCTGCCTCCGCCGGTGCCCGAGGTCCACGCGCGCGCGAAACGCCCCGTTCGACACCAGGACCTGCGGCTCGAACCCGTCGATCCCCTCCGTGATCAGCAGCGCCCGGAGCAACGACTCGAGGAAGCTGCCGGACAGCGAGGTGGCCGAGGCGGCGACACGACGTACCTGTGGGCAGCCCGGGCCACGCAGGGAGTTGGCGGCCGCCAGGAGTTCCTCGGCCAGCAAGGATCCGCCGGCGAGTGCGGCGTCCGCGACCGCGAGGCCTTCGGAGAAGGGAAGGATCCGGGCGCAGTCGAGCACCGTTCGAGCCAAGGAGGTGATCCTTGCGCGGCGCTCGTCAGCAGAGGTCGGCGCCCAGTGCAGGACCGCCGGCGGACCGGGCCGAGGCCGCCGCTTCGGCGGGAGCATGACATGGGGCTTCGACGGAGTTGTGAGTAGCGGGAGTCCCCGAGCGGCCGCTGCACTGAGATGCGAAAGCACGCCGTCGTAGGCCAGTGCGGTGAGCACGTCGGCCGAGTGACCGGGCAGGATGTACAGCCCGCGCGCGAGGCGCGCGACCTCCCCTCGATCCAGTGCCCGCGCGACCGCCTTCCGTGAGGTCACCGCCACCAGGTCGGCCGCGGTCGCCCATCCGCCGAGGCGGAGCAACGCTTCCCCGGCCGACTCCATCCGCCAATGGTGGCGAATCCGCCCGTCCGCGTGCGCCGCGTTGTCCACAAGGTACCGAGCGACAGGATGTCTGCCCGCCGGCCCGGCCCTTTGAGCGTGGGGCGCGGCCCGGAACGGCCGGAGGGAGCAACACTTCCTGTGGGTCGGTACCGAAGGTCAGAGCGAGCAGTTCACCAGGACTGGCTCGTTCACGAGGGTGATGTTGAAGGCGTGCTGGACCTGGGCGCGGACGTGGGCGGCCAGAGCGAGCAACTCCTTGGCGGTCGCGCCGCCCTGGTTGGTGAGGGCGAGGGTGTGCTTGGAGGAAACCGCGGCGTTTCCGATCGCGAAGCCCTTGGAGATGCCGGCGTGTTCGATCAGCCAGGCGGCGCTGGTCTTCACGCGGCCGTCGGGTTGAGGCCACTGCGGAGCACCGGCCGGTACGTCGGCGGTGGCGTCGAGCAGCGGGTTCGTGAAGAACGACCCCGCGCTCCACGTGTCGTGGTCCTCGGCGTCGAGGACCATGCCCTTGCTGCGGCGCAGGCCGAGGACGGCCTCGCGGACGTCCGTCATCGGCGCGCGCGAGCCGGTGTCCACGTCGAGGACGCGGGCGAGCTCGGCGTACTCGATCGGGGCGGACAGGTTGCCGAGCCGCAGCTGGAAGGCGACCTCCAGTACGACGTACCGGCTCGGGTCCTGCTTGAAGCGGGACGTGCGGTACGCGAAGCCGCAGCTGGAGGCGAAGATCGTGGTGAGCTTGTTCTCGATGCGGTCCCAGACGCGGACCGAGGCGATGGACTCCGACACCTCGTGGCCGTACGCGCCGACGTTCTGCACCGGGGTCGACCCGGTCAGGCCGGGGATGCCGGACATCGACTCGAGCCCGACCCACTCCTCGGCGATCGCGCGCTGGACGACACCGTCCCAGTCCTCGCCGGCCTGGACGTGGATCATCGCGCCGGAGCACGCGTCGGCGTCGACCTTGATGCCCTTGGTCGCGATCTTCACGACCGTGCCGCGGAAGCCCTCGTCGCCGATCACCACGTTGCTGCCGCCGCTGAGCAGCAGAACCGGCTCCTTGGCCGCGTCCGCCGTACGGACGACGTCGACCAGCTCGGCCTCCGTCGTCACCTCGACCAGCTTGTCGGCCGGTCCACCGAGCCGCAGCGTGGTCAGTTCGGCCAGCCGCAGGTCTGTCGTCTGCTGAGTGTTCACCGGACGCGCACGACCGCTCGCGCCCGGCCGAGGACCTTCTCCTCGCCGGCGAGCGCGGTGATGTCGACCTCCGCGAGGCCGTCGGCGACCTTGTCGACCTTCGCCGAGAACGTCACCGTGGCGCCCTTGTCGTCGTCCGGTACGACGATCGGCTTGGTGAAGCGGACGCCGTACTCGACCAGGTCGGCCGGGTCGTCCAGCCAGTCCGTCACGACCCGCGCGGCCGTGGCCATGGTCAGCATGCCGTGCGCGATCACGCCGGGCAGGCCGAGTGCGGCCGCCATCCGGTCGCTCCAGTGGATCGGGTTGAAGTCGCCGCCGGCACCGGCGTACCGGATCAGGTCCTCGCGCCGGAAGGTGACGGTCAGCGGCGGCAGCTCGGTGCCGACCTCGACGCTGCTCATGCGTCCGCCCGGTTGTGCGTGACGGTGGCGGTCGAGGTGACGAGCTGCTCACCGTCACCGCTGGTCAGGACGGTCTCGTACATGATCACCTCGACGTCACCTGCTTTGCGGACGGTGGTGATGGTCGCCGTGGCGCCCACCTCGTCCCCGGCCTTGATCGGGCGGACGTAGTTGAACTTCTGCGCGCCGTGCACGATCCGGTCCAGCCGCAGTCCGAGGTCCGGGTCGGCGAGCAGCAGGTCGAGGGCGGGCGCGCTCAGCACGAACGCGAACGTCGGCGGTGCCACCGCGTCGTCACCGTGGTACGCCGGGTTGGTGTCCCCGATCGCGGCGGCGAACTCCTGGATCTTCTCCCGGCCGACCTGGTAGGTCTCGGCGGCCGTGTAGCTCCGGCCGACCATCGTGGCGTCGATCGTCATGTCCAGTAACCCTACTGGCAGTATGGGTGGGCGAGTGCCGCCACCCACTCCGCCGAGATCACTGGGGGATCTGACGTAGGAAGGCACGACTGTGACGGCAGTGGCGGCATTGAGCCGGTACGCACCCCGCTACGCGCTCCGGATCGGGGTGCCGAGCGGGTCGGAGTGGCTGCGGGTGGACCACGTTCTCGAGCCGGACAGCCCTGAGCTGACCGAGCTGCTGAAACGCGATCACGATGCCAGCGGGCACACGTCCGCGCACGCGAACGCGCTCAGCCTGATGTCGTTCTACGCCGGTCGCGCGCCGGCGACGGCGCTGTTGCTGTGGGCGCTGGAGGGACGGGTGCTCGACATCCGGCCGGAGAACCTCTGGGTCCGGCCGCACGACGGCCACGGCCTGGCCGAGGTCGCGATTCGCGAGGCCAACTTCCTCCCCGGCGGGCTGCAGACCCTGTACGACGTGGTGCTGACGCAGCACCTGCTCCCACTCTCGGCCGAGCTGCACCGGCGTACGCGGGCCGGGCTGCGGCAGCTGCACGGTGGAGTCGCGGCGGGCTGCGCGATGGGGTTCTGCGCGGCGACGCGGGAGAAGGAGACGGTCGCGCCCGGGTTCTTGCTGGAGCGGTGGCAGACGTTCGTCGCGAAGGCGCCGGGTGGGCTGGCCAGGCTCGGGGAGGTCACCGAGGCCGGCGGGAAGCTCGTCTACCTGCGGAACACGTGCTGTCTGTACTACACGAGCGACAAGGGCGCGGACACGTTGTGCGGCTCGTGCTGCCTGACGCCGCGCGAGGACCGCTTGGCGGCGTACGAAGCCGGCCGTCCGATCATCACGGTGTGAGAGGGCACAGCGAAGGGGCCGCTCTGGTGTCCAGAGCGGCCCCGACGCGAAGTCTGCTGAAGGTCAGCGGGTCTCGCGGTGGTCGGTGTGGTCGTTGCAACGAGCGCAGTACTTCTTCATCTCCAGGCGGTCCGGGTCGTTACGCCGGTTCTTCTTGGTGATGTAGTTGCGCTCCTTGCAAACCGTGCACGCCAGCGTGATCTTCGGGCGGATGTCGGTTGACTTGGCCACTGCTGCCTCTTTATCTCATGAGTACGCAACTTGGTGATCGCACTCTCGAAGTACTGCCTTGCGTGGTAGCGGGGGCGGGAGTCGAACCCGCGACACCACGATTATGAGCCGTGTGCTCTAACCACCTGAGCTACCCCGCCAGAGAGTCCGTCGCTCCACCCGGCGGACCGGGTGGTGCAGCGTTTCTCAGAGCCCCTTTACGGAATCGAACCGTAGACCTTCTCCTTACCATGGAGACGCTCTGCCGACTGAGCTAAAGGGGCGGGCCGAGGAGAGAGATTACACGGTCCCTGGCCCCGATGTGAAATCGAGGGCCGGAGGTGTAGTTCCCCCTCTGTCCGACCAGAGAATCATACCGGGTCCCAGGAGTGCTTCCGACCAATTTTCGGGTCGATTTCGTCAGCTCCAGACCCGGCTCGGGTACGTCGCCCGCAGGACCGGCAGGACGTCTGTGACGAAGCTCTCGACCGAGGCCCGGTTCTCCGCGTCCGGCAGGCCCGGGACCTCCAGCGAGACGCCGGACAGCTCGTGCCCGAACGCCTCCTGGTAGCGCCCGAACTTGTCGATCACCTCCTCCGGCGACCCGACCAGCACCGACCCACCGGCCAGGAACTCCTCCAGCGTCCGGAACGGCAGCTGGTTGTGCTTGGCCCCTGGCGAGTCCATGAACGCGTCGAAGATCGGCCGGTATCCCTCGACCGCGTCCTGCGAGTTCTTCCGGACGTACAGCCCGTTGAACCCGGCACCGACCACAGCGTCGGCCGGGTCGTGCCCGTACGCCGCCCAGCGCTCCCGGTAGTGCCGGATCAGCCCGGCGTACTTCTCCATCGGGTGGAAGCCGTTCGCGGAGAACAGCGGCTCGCCCCACTTGGCTGCCAGCTCCGTGGACTCCGTGGAGCTGGCCGAGCCGTGCCAGATCGGGATGCTCGGCTGCTGGAACGGTCTGGGCTGTGTAGTCGCGTCGACGAGCTCCGGCCGGTACTGCCCGGTCCAGCTCACCCCCGTCTCCCGCAGCAGCCGCCGGAGCAGCTCGTACTTCTCCCTGTTGCGGTCCCACTGCCCGTCGAGGTCGTAGCCGAACAGCGCGTTCTGGTCCGGGTCGTTGCCCTTGCCGATGATGATGTCCAGCCGGCCGCCGGAGAGCTGGTCCAGCGTCGCGTAGTCCTCAGCCACCCGCACCGGGTCCAGCAGCGACAGCACGGTCACTGTCGTCAGCAGCCGGATCCGGCTGGTCGCCGCGGCGATGTAGGCGAGCACCACCGGCGGCGACGAGGAGACGAAGCGCTGCGCGTGCCGCTCCCCCACGCCGTACCCGTCGAAGCCCAGCTCCTCGGCCCACTGCGCCTGCTTCACCACGTGCTGGAACCGCTCGTACGTCGTGAGCTGCCGCCCGGTGATCGGGTCGGGGGAGTTGTCGATCAGCGTGTAGGTACAGAACTTCACCGGGGCCTCTTCTCACCTGCGGTGACCGGTACGGCGAGTCGGTTGCCTGCCGGGGGCGCCGGGCAGATGCCGTGGTCGGTGAAGGCGGACGGCGGGTTGATCGCCCGGTTGAAGTCGATCAGGACCGACCCGTCGCGCTGGACCTCGCCGGCTGTCACAGTGCGCCAGCGGGCGGTCTCGTCGCCGTTCGTCTCGTCGTGGAACGCCAGGTTGAGCTTGCCGTCGCCACCCGCTGTCACGGCCAGCTCGTACGCCGTACCGCCCAGTGGCAGGTGGATCGCACCGACCAGCTTCAGCTGGGCGCGCAGGTCGGGCCGGGCTGTGTCCACCGCAGCCCGCTCGACCTGGTTGTACGGCGTGTAGTGGCCGGTGACTACCCAGGCTGGGTCGACCGGGTAGGTCGGTACGCCGGTGAAGGCCGTCCTGGTCGCTGCTGACGGGTCACGCTGGCGGAGGGCGTACCTGCCGTCCCGGACCAGCAGCTCGACCAGGACCTCGCCGTACAGGAGCCAGCTGAGTGAAGCGCCTTCCGGTACGCCGGCTGACGTCGTACCGACCAGGGGCTCGTTGTGGAGGGTCAGCTCGCCGCCGGCGCGGACGTGGGCCTGGCCGTCGGCTGTCCACCAGGTGCCGGGCAGACCGGGGACTCGGGCCGGAGTGTCGGTCAGCCAGTCGAAGGCGGAGACGGTGAGCCAGCCGTACTTGGTGGCGAGCTCCTGCTCGCGGGTGGCGTGCCAGTCCTCCTGGGTGGTCACGGTCATGAGGCCAGCTCCTGACGGGCACCTGCTTCACGGCGGGCGACCTCTTCTCTGACCAGCGGGATCACGTACCGGCCGAAGTCGATCGCGTCGTCGTAGATGTCGTAGCCACGGGCGGAGAAGATCCGGACGCCGAGGTCGTAGTAGTCGAGCAGCGCGGCGGCGACCGTCTCCGGCGTACCGACCAAGGCGGTGGAGTTGCCGCCTCCGCCGGTCAGGCCGGTCGGCGCGGTCCAGAGAGCACGATCGTGGCGTTCGCCGGCCTCGACGGCCGCGAGGAGTCGGCGCGAGCCGGCGTTCTCCGGAGCCTTGCTCGGATCACGGAAGCGGCCCTTGGTCGAACCACCGGCCTGCACGTTCTTGATCCGGCCGAGGATGCTCTCCGCCTTCTCCCAGGCGAGTTCCTCGGTCGGCGCGAGGATCGGCCGGAACGCGATCTGGATCGTGGGGCGATCGGAGCGCCCGGCCTTCGCCGCCTCGGCGTCGATCGTGGCCAGCTGCTCCTTGGTGCCGGCCAGCGGTTCGCCCCAGAGCGCGAAGATGTCCGCCTCGGCAGCTCCTACGGCGTACGCCGCTGCCGACGAACCACCGAACGAGATCCGCGGCCGCGGCTGCTGCAGCGGCTTGATGTCCGCGACGAACTGCTCGAACTGGTAGTGCTGACCGGCGAAGTCGAACCGCTCGTCCGACGTCCACGCCTGCTTGAGGATCTGGATGAACTCGCGCGTCCGTCCGTACCGGTCGTCCTTGGGCAGGAAGTCGCCCTCGGCGGCCTGGTCCGCGGTCGAGCCGCCGGTGATCACGTGCACCTCGAACCGGCCGTTGCTGATGTGGTCGAGGGTCGCGAAGGTCTTCGCGGTCAGCGTCGGGTAGGCGACGTTCGGCCGGTGCGCGACGACCAGGTTGATCCGCTCGGTCCGCGTCGCGACGTACGCCGCGACGGTCGACGGGTCGGGCGAGCCGGAGTGGTAGGCGAACAGGATCCGGTCCCAGCCGTTGTCCTCGTGGGCTCTGGCGAGCTTGCTCGTGTACTCGAGGTCGAGCGGGCCGCCGGTCCGCGGGGTGACCTCGCTGGCCGGGTTCGTACCGGCGATGCCGAGGAACTCAACTGCCATGGTGACCTGCTTTCGTCGAGATGGTCAGGAGCTGGAGCAGGCGCCGGGCGACCGCGTCGTTCTGGCGGAAGCCGGGGCCGTTGAAGTACGGACGGGAGAACCCGGAGGAACCGGCCGACCCGGAGACGGACGGGCCGAGCAGGAACAGTTCCGGGTGGACCGTTCCGTCGGCGCGGATCGCGCAGCAGTGGCTGTCGGCCTTGAGCTGGCCGCCGCCGAGGCTCGTGCCGTCCTTGGCGATCAGCTCGTCCGCGGCGAGCAGGCCGTTGTCGAGCAGGCCTCTGAGGAGCGGATCGGTCGCGGCCAGTACGTCCGGGCGCGGGAGCCTCGCCTCGACGAACGCGCGGGCGCGGATCTCGCCGGGCACGGCCGGGCTGCGGCCGACGAACTGGTTGTTGTCGAGGGCAACCGTCAGGTCGGGGCCGGTGAAGTGGATCAGGCCGGCGCGGTGGAGGGCGAGGAGCTCCTCCAGGCGCCGCGGCGGCGGACCGCTGGCGACGAACGAGAAGAAGCCGTGCCAGTCGGTCTCGACGTGGCGGACGCGGTCCTCGTCGGACAGGCGGCCTTCGGTGATCGCGACCGAGAGGACGCTGTAGACGCTGAGCAGAGCGTTGAACACGGCGAGATCGGGTGAGTGCTGCGGGTCGGCTCTGCGGAGCAGGTCGTTCTCGATCAGCTGTACGACGGTTTGGTCGAGGTGATCGTTGTCCGTGAAGCCGACGCCGGCCAGTGGGCGGTCGACGGCCGCGAGGTCGAAGTGGTCGTCCTCCGCCGGGACGGCCTGAGCTACCGCCGTACGGAACTCGTCGTCGGTGGGGAAGGTCCGGTCGAGGACGGTGAAGAACTCGTCCCAGGTCCAGGTGGTTCGATCGGGGTGGGCGGTGAAGAGCTGGCGGTAGTGCGCGTAGGTCAGCTCCTTGTCGATCAGCGGACGGAGCTGCTGGGTGTAGTCGAGGACTCCCGTGCCGAGCTTGTCGAGGGCTTCCTTGGTCAGGTAGCGGGTGGGGACCGGGGTGGTGCCGGCGACGGTGTAGCCGAGCTTCGCGTGGTACGGGACGCCGCGGCGGGAGCCGGCGTACAGGATCGGTTCGTGGCCGCTCGGGTGGTAGGTGAGCAGGCCCGAGCACTCGTCGTACCAGCCGCCGCGGCCCTCGGTCAGCAGCACCATGAGGTCGATGAACGCCTGGCCTAGGCCGCGGACGATGACGTTCTCGCCCGCGCGCAGGTCGGACAGGTCGACGTCGGCGGTGTAGCCCGGCGGAAGGTAGGTCAGGCCGTGGTCTTTCGCTGTGTTGCCCCAGGCAACCTCTTCCGCCGTCAGCTCTCTGTCGAGGTACCCCAGCGCGAGCACCACCAGATCCGCCTGGATCTCGCGCCCGGACTCCAGGCGTACCGTCTTCTCTTCAGTCAGCCCCACAGCCCGCTCGAGGTGCGTCTCCACCACGACGTTCTTGGGCAGCGAGTTGATGACGCGATCCCAGACCCACGCCAAGTACTCCGCCTGCACCAACCGAGGCGGAAAGTCCATCGCCCCCGGCGGTTCGATCCCCGCCTCCTCCAGCACGGTGGCGCCGGCCCCCACCACCCACTGATCCAGTGCGGGCCCCGCCACCACCGGGCCCTCACACTCCACCGACTCGTCGGTGAAGATCGTGACGTCGGAGGTCATCGAGTTCATCCACAACAACCGCGACTGCGCCCGCCGCCAGATCCGCCCGCCACCCGCCGGATACGGATCCACCACATGCACCCGCACCGGCCGATCCCCCAAGAGCTCGTCGGCACTGGCCGCCAACCGCTCCAACACCCCCACAGTCCGAGGCCCACCACCGACAAACACCAGAGTCGCCGGCACCCCGGGCTCGCGGGCTTCGCCCGCCTCGCCCCCGGGAGAAGAGGAGTGATGAGCCGGAGCCCCGCCCTCAGGCTCGTGGGCTTCGCCCACCTCGGACGGCTGAGCACCCACGACCTGCGGCGGCGTGCCACCCCGAGACTGGGCTTCGCCCACCTCGCTGACCGAAGCACGGTGGTGCACGGTGCCGGCACGGCCGCGCGACTCATGGGCCTCGCCCCCCTCACGGCCCTGGTCACGCAGCCGCTCGGCGGACTCGGGCTCGCGGGCTCCGCCCGCCTCGCCCCCGGGAGAAGAGGAGTAAGCCGAAGCCCCGCCCGGAGACTCGTGGGCTTCGCCCACCTCGTGGCGCTCAGCACCCGCGGCCTGCCTCGTCGCACCACCCCAAGACTCGTGGGCTTCGCCCACCTCGGGTGGCTGGGCACCGCCGACCACATCTGAGCCTGTCCCGGTGCTCGTCTCCGCGGCGCTTGCTGGGCTGTCATGCTGCCCCGCGCGCGCCGGCACGGTGGTCGTCATCGGCTCAGTCCCAGGTGATCGCGCAGCGTCGTACCGGCGTACTCCGTACGGAAGACACCTCTCTCCCTCAACAGCGGGACGACCCGCTCCACGAAGTCATCCAGCCCACCCGGCGTCAGGTGCGGGACCAGCACGAACCCATCCGCCGCGTTCTCCTGCACGTGGTGGTTCATCGCCTCGGCGACCGTCGTCGGGCTGCCGATGAAGGTCTGGCGGTTCTGCTGGTTGATGACCGTTTGACGCAGCGACCAACCATTCGCCTCCGCCTGGGCCCTCCACTCGGCGACGATCGGAGCGGGATCGTTGTAGCCGACCCGCCCCTGCGTGACCGAAGAGCCGACGACCGGATCCTCCGAAGGCAGCGGCCCGTCGGGGTCGTACGTCGAGAGGTCCCGGCCCCACAGCAACTCCGCCAGGACGATCGCGGTCGGACCCGAGACCTGCTGTTCGCGAATGTGTTGGGCCTTCTCGACCGCCTCGGCGTCGGTGTCCGCGACGACGACCGTCACGGCGGGCATGATCTTCAGTGAGTCCTCCGCCCGACCGTGGCGAGGCAGGCGGGACTTGACGTCCTTGTAGAAGGTCTGACCCGCCTCGAAAGATCCGTGGCGACTGAAGATGACATCAGCGCCCGCAGCCGCGAAGTCGCGGCCCTGGTCGCTGTCGCCGGCCTGGATGACTACGGGGTGACCCTGCGGAGAACGCGGCAGCCCGAAGCGGCCCCGGATGGTGAAGTGGTCGCCATCGTCCGCGAAGGCCCCAGCGCCTTCGCGGGCGAACACCCCGGCGGCCTGATCGAGCACCAGGTCCTCGTCACTCCACGCGTCCCACAGCGCCCGCACGATCCGCAGCGACTCCTCCGCCCGCACGTACCGGTCGGCCTTGTCGAGATACCCACCGCGCCGGAAGTTCTCCCCGGTGAACGCGTCCCACGAGGTCACCACGTTCCACGCGGCGCGTCCGCCGGACACGTGGTCCAGCGTCGCCAGCCGCTTGGCCAACTCGTACGGCTCGTTGAACGTCGAGTTCACCGTCGCCGCCAGCCCGAGATGCGTCGTGACAGCGGCCAGCGCGCTCAGCACGGTGAGCGACTCCGGCCGCCCGACCACGTCGAGGTCGTGGATCCGTCCCTTCACCTCGCGCAGCCGCAACCCCTCGGCCAGGAAGAAGAAGTCGAACGTCCCACGCTCCGCGGTCTCCGCGAGATGCCGGAACGACGCGAAGTCGATCTGCGACCTCGACTCCGGGTCCGACCACACGGTCGTGTTGTTCACGCCCGGGAAGTGCGCCGCGAGATGGATCTGCTTCGTCATCGCCGGCTCCCCTCGTAACGGTTGGCCGGCCGCGGAAGCCCCAACCGGCTCCGCAAACTCCCCGGCCGAGCAGCCCCGACCAACTTCCGGTCCCGCAGCAACGGCAGCAACCGGTCGGCGATCAACGGCACGTCGAGCTCCAACGACGCGGGCCGCAGATGCACCCCGTCGATCCCCGAACCAGCCCACTCCTCGATCAGATCCGCCAACCGCGAGACCCCACCGACGTGATCCAGCCCCTCAGCACGCCGTACGCCGGAAGCCCCGTCCTCCAGCAGCACGCTCACCGACAACAGCACCCGCCCAGCCCCGGCAGCCCGTACGGCGGCCACCCGCGCCTCGACATCAGTTGCCCCCGGCAACAGCACGAGATCCACGTCACCGACGGCCTGCAAACCCTCGGGAGACGAGACCCGCAGCGCCGTCACCGGATGCCCCTGCGGCGGCCGCGGCACGATCGACGGCCCTTTCACCGAGAACGACGGGCTCTCGAAGTCGACGTAGTGGATCCGTTCCCGGTCCACGAACCGCCCGCTCGGCGCGTCCCGGATGATCGCGTCGTCCTCCCAGGAGTCCCACAGCCGCCGGCTCACGTCGACGACGTACCGGGCCTCGCGCCAGGTGTCCGCCTCAGGGGCCGGCGAGCGCCGCCCGATCACCGCGGCCGCCTCCGTCGAGGACGACACGTCGACCAGCCACCCCGCCCGGCCGGCCGACACCCAGTCGAGCGTCGCGACCGAGGCCTGGACGTGGAACGGCTCGGTGTGCGTCACCGTGATCGTCGGCAGCAGCCCGATCCGCTCGGTCGCCGGCGCGATCCGCGCCGCCAGCCCCAACGCGTCGAGCCGCGCACTCACCCGCTCCGGCACATCCGCCGGCGCCTCCAACGAGTCGGCGAACGTCGCGAGATCGACCCCCGCCGCTTCCGCCCGCTGCACAGCCCGCAGCGCCAGCTCCCCGGTGAGGATCGCCGAAGGATCGACCTCGGCCCCACGCCAGGCACCCGGAAGCCCGCCGGCTCCGTCGATCTCCAGAGCCGTGATCAACCCGGAACGCCGCGAGGAAGGCACGCCGACCCCGCCGCCGGTCTGCTCGGCACCCCAGCGGCCGTCCGACCGCCGCACTCCCCGGCTCATGACGCCACCTGCAGCCGGACGCCGAGATCCTTCACGAACGGCAGCGGCCCGATCGACTCCGGATCCGCCTCGACGTCGAACTGCGGTTCGAACCCGACCGACAGATACAACGCCGCCGCCTCAGGCTGCCGCGGCCCGGTCGTCAAATACAGCTTCCGATACCCCAACTCAGCCGCCGCCCGCTCCAGTTCCTCCAGCACCCGACGCCCCAACCCCTGCCGCCGATGCAAATGCGACGTCCACATCCGCTTCACCTCCGCGGTCTCCTCGTCGTACCGCCGGATCGCCCCACCCGCGACGGTCTCGCCGCTGTGCCGCAGCAGCACGAACGCCCCACCCTGCTCACGGTGGAAGTCCGACGCAGGGACCTCGGTGAGCTGCGTGTTCTCGTTCGTCCGCCCGTACCGCGTGCTGTACTCGACGACCAGATCCGCCAGCAACGGCGCCGCCTCGGGATCCTCGGGCCGTGCGAGCAGCGTCTCCAGCTCGGCCGTCTGGATCGGCGCACTCTCGACGACCGTCGACCCTTCGACCGTGGACAGGAACGCCTCGGTCACCTGATAGAGCGGCGCCGACGCCGCCTGGTCCAGCAGCAGCCCGCCGCCGTCGTACAGGCGCACGTGCGACGACAGCACGAACCACCCCTGCCCGATCGCCCCCGCACCCAGACTCGTCAGCACCGGCCGCAGCGCGTAGTCGATCACCAGCACGTGCGCCGGCGTACCGCCTGTTGCCAGCGGCAACACCGTCTTGCCCCGCAGCGCGTACTGCGGCAGCAGGTCCAGGAACACCTTCAACAACCCCGAGTACGCCGCCTTGTAGACCGGCGTCGTCACCACGACAGCGTCAGCGGCAGCCAGTACGTCGATCGCGGCCTGGATCACGGGATCGTCGGCGCGGCCGCGCAGCAGCGGCTCGGCCGGGAGATCGCGCAGCACGATCGGCGTCACCGTGTGCCCGTGGCTCAGCAGCCGCTTGGTCACGTACGACAGCACCGCGTCGGTGCGGGAAACCTCAGAGGGACTGCTCGAAATGGTTGCGATGGTCGCCATTCAAAAGCCCTTCTACTTCTGCCCTGTTGTTGATTGCGCAGCCTTGGGAAGCCCAGGCGGATTCACGAGCGACTTCTGCACGGCCTCGGCCTGCAGACCCCACTTGGCCAGGACCTTCGCGTAACTGCCGTCGGCGATCGCCGCGTTCAGGGCGTCGGCGACCGGCTTGGCCAGTCCGGCGTCCTTCTTGCTGGTGACGCCGACCAGCCCCTGCACCGGGTAGCTCGACGAGACCGTGCCGACGATCTCGGTCTTGCCGGCCGTCGCCACGTGGTACGTCGAGGTCGGGTTCGGCCCGAGGTACAGGTCGATCCGGCCGGACTCGAGCGCCAGGTAGTAGTCGGTCGCGGACTGGTAGTACTTCGGCGTCGCGGGCTTCAGCCCGGCCGCGACGTTCTGCTTGTTCCAGTCGAGCAGGATCGCCTCCTGCAGCGTCCCGGAGCTGACCGCGACCGTCTTGCCGGCGATGTCCTTCGGTTCCTTGACCGTCAGACCCGACCCCTTCTTCGCCTCGAAGGCGTGCAGACCGAGCCGGTACGTCGCGAAGTCGTACTTCTCCTTGCGCAGCTCCGAGACACCGATGTTCGAGATGCCGACGGCGTACTTGCCGGAGTCGAGCCCGAGGAACAGGTTCTCCCAGCTCGTCGTCTGCACCTCGACCTGCAGCCCGAGCACGCTGCCGACCAGGTGCGCGATGTCGATGTCGACACCGATCGGTGTCTTGTTGTCGTCGGCGGTGAACCCCAGCGGCGGCAGCCCGCCGCCGGCCGTGCCGCTGCCGACCACGAGCTTGCCGCTCTCGCGGATCGCGGCCGGCAGTTCCGCCGCGATGCTGTCCACCTTCGCGGGCGCCGGGCGCTCCTGCTTGGCCGAGGTGTCGAACTTGACCGGCGCCGCGCCATCGGCGGCGGGCGGCCCCGCGGCCGGCTCGGTCACCGGGTCCGCGCAGCCGGCCAGCGCCAGCAGGGCCACGAGAGCTACGAATGCGTTCTTCTTCATGACAGGGTTTCCTCAGCTCGTCAGCGGAAGGCCGGGCGGATTGAGCTCGGACTTGGCGATCGCCTCGGTCGAGACGTTCCAGCGCTCGAGGACCTTGGCGTAGCTGCCATCGGCGATCACGGCGTTCAGCGCCGCCTGGTACGCCGGCGCAAGGCCGCTGTCCTTCTTGGTCGTCGCCGCGATCAGCCCCTGCAGGGACGGCCCGGCGCCGGAGAACTTGCCGATCGTCTCGGTCTGGCCGCCGGTCTTCACGTGGTACGCGATCGACGGGTTCGGCCCGAGGTAGGCGTCGATCCGCCCCGAGCTCAGCGCCAGGTAGGTGTCGGGCTGGTTGTTGAAGTACTTGATCGTGGCCGCGGGCAACCCGGCCTTCACGTTCGCGTCGTTCCAGTCGACCAGGATCTTCTCCTGGTTCGTGCCCGACCCGACCGCGATCGTCTTGCCGGCCACGTCCTTGCCCTCGGTGACCTTCCAGTCGCCGCCCTTCTTGGCCTCGAACGCGATGTCGTCCTTGCGGTACGTCGCGAAGTCGTACTTCTGCTTGCGCTTCTCGGTCACGGTGATGTTCGAGAAGCCCGCGTCGTACTTGGCCGAGTCCAGCCCGATGAACAGGTTCTCCCAGCTGGTCACCTGGATCTCCGGCGTCAGCCCGAGCGCGCCCGCGACCAGGTGCGCGATGTCGACCTCGATACCGATCGGTGTCTTGTTATCGTCGGCCAGGAACCCGAGCGGCGGGTTGCCGCTGCCGAAGCCCGCCCCGATGATCAGCGTGCCGCGCTCCCGGACCTTCGCCGGGACCAGCGCGGCCGCCGCCTCGTTCTTGGTGGTGGTGACGCGCTGCTGGTCGACCGAGGTGTTCACCCCGGAGACCGCGGCGTTCTCGGTCTGCGGATCGGCGCCGCAGCCGGCGACCAGGACAGTGGCGGCGGCGACTGCCGCGAGCAGGAGTCTCATCACAGGACCTTGGAGATGAAGGCGCGGGTGCGCTCGTGGGTGGGGTTGTCCAGTACGTCGTACGGCGGTCCGGACTCGACGATCACGCCGCCGTCCATGAACACGACGGTGTCGGCGATCTCCCGCGCGAACCCGATCTCGTGGGTGACGACGACCATCGTCGAGCCGTCGCGGGCGAGCTCCTTGATCACGTCGAGGACCTCGCCGACCAGCTCGGGATCGAGCGCACTGGTCGGTTCGTCGAACAGCAGGACCTTCGGCCGCAAGGCCAACGCGCGAGCGATCGCGACCCGCTGCTGCTGCCCGCCGGACAGCTGCCGGGGATAGACGTCGGCCTTGTCGCCGACGCCGACCCGTTCGAGCAGCTTGCGCGCTTCGGGCTCGACATCGCGACGCTTGCGGCGCTGCGCCGAGATCGGCGCCTCGACGACGTTCTGCAACGCGGTCAGGTGACCGAACAGGTTGAAGTTCTGGAAGACGAAGCCGACCTGGGAGCGCTGGTGCAGGATCTCGCGCTCGCGCAGTTCGTGCAGCTTGTTGCCGCGGCGGCGGTAGCCGATCAGCTCGCCGTCGATCCGGACCAGGCCGCGGTCCACCTTCTCCAGGTGGTTGATCGACCGGAGCAGCGTCGACTTGCCGGAGCCGGACGGGCCGAGGATCACCGTGACGGTGCCGGCCTTCACCTCCAGGTCGACGCCCTTGAGCACTTCCAGCGTGCCGAACGACTTGTGCACGCCCTTGAGATCCACCATCACGGTCATCGGCCGGCCCCCGATCGCGCCGCCGCCCTGACCGTCAGGCCGTGCCAGGTACGCCGTACGCGCTGGATCGGTGTCGGGGGCAGCTCACGCGTCGTACCGCGGGCGAAGTGCCGCTCGACGTAGAACTGGACGATCGACAGCAGCGTGGTCAGCACGATGTACCAGACCGTTGCCACCATCAACAAAGGCACGACGCGGCTGTTGCGGCCGTAGATCACCTGGACCTGGTAGAAGAGCTCGGGGATCGCCATCACCGACACGATCGACGTGCCCTTGAACAGGCTGATCACCTCGTTCGCGCCGTTCGGCAGGATCGCCCGCATCGCCTGCGGCAGCACGATCCGGAAGAACTGCCGCAACCGCGGGATGCCCAGCGCGGCGGCCGCCTCGGTCTGGCCCTGGTCGACCGAGACGATGCCGCCGCGGATGATCTCCGCGGCGTACGCGGCCTGGTGCAGCGCCAGGCCCAGTACGGCGGCGCCGAGCGGGCCGAACAGGTTGTTGGTGCTGAACCGGACGAACTCCGGCCCGAACGGGATGCCCAGGCTGAGCTCGTTGTAGAGGTAGGCCAGGTTGAACCAGAACAGCAGCTGGACGATCAGCGGGATCGAGCGGAACGCCCAGATGTAGCCCCAGGCAACTACTTGCAGGAACGGGCTGCCGGACAGCCGCATCGCGGCGACCACGCCACCGAGCGCGAAGCCGAGCACCGTGCCGTACACGGTCAGCTGGATCGTCACCCACAGGGCGGACAGCACGGTCTTGGTGGTGAAGAACGCGAAGAACGTCGGCCAGTCCCAACCGGGGTTGGTGAGCAGGCCGTGCACGAACATCGCGAGCAGGGTCAGGACGACGGCGACACCGACCCAGCGCCACGGGTGCCGATGGCCCACCACCGGGAGGTCGGCGTCGGCCAGAAGATCGGCGTCAGGGGGATCGGCCGCGCGGGCCGACGTCAACGAGCTCAGGGACACGGTCTACTCCAGGGCGGTGGGCAGTCGGCAACGGGCGCGTGCCCGGTCTGCGGACACAGCGCGGCAGACGTCCCCGTATAGAGGACGCCGTAGAGATCGTCGGCTTCGTCAGACCAGTATCGAATGTGAAGTAAGTCGGTTGACTAACTTCTCATATGATGGACGCTCTATAGCCGATCCCGAGGACTGCTCGGCGCCATGACGCCCGTGACGCTCATCACTACGAATTTCAACTACCCCCGCGTCGGATTCACGCTCAGGGGCGACTCCGGGGCAATCTTCGGTCGCTCTGCGTAGCCGATTTCGGTGATCTGGTCGCAATGCGCGTTTGAGGCGACCGTGATGCCGTCGTTATGGTCGATGGGCCGCTGCGGGATCCCCGTGGCGGCTGGCTGCTGCGGGTCTCCGTGGCAGCGCCTCGACTTGGAAGGCCCCTCCCCGTGTCCCCTCACCATGACGTGCCGGAAGCAGAACGGCCGGCACCTCGTCGCCCGGTCGCTCCCCGTCGGGTGGCCAAGCACCGTTCCACCCGGCGAAGTCAGGTTCGCGGCCTGCAGCTGGTCGGCCTGACGGCCGCCCTGGCCGCCGCGGCCGGTACTGCCGCCGCGGGTCTCGCGACCCCGTCCACCTCGGCCTCGGCCGGAACCACCCTCAACGCCGCGCAGGCCGAGGCCCTCACCACCGCTCGGGTCGAGCGGCGGGACCTGGGCTCCCGCGACCTGTCGCGCTTCGAGCTCTCGCTGGCGTCGACCCAGAAGGCCGCGCTGGACGCCAAGGCGGCGCAGGTCGCCAAGGCGCGGGCCGCCCAGCTCGCCGCGAACGCGACGCTCACCGAGCGCCGTGCGCTCGCGCTGGCCGCCGCCAAGGCGACCGCCGCGAAGAAGGCCGCTGCCGCGACCAAGGCCGCCGCCGCGGCGAAGGCCGCGGCCCTCGCGAAGGCCGCCGCTGCCGCGAAGGCCGAGGCGCAGGCGCGCGCCGCTGCCCCGCGGATCACGCTGCCGACCACCGGGTACCACCTGACCGCGCACTTCGGGCAGGGCGGCAGCCGCTGGGCCAGCAACCACACCGGCCTCGACTTCGCCGCTCCGATGGGTACGCCGGTGCGCTCGGTGCTGCCGGGTGAGGTCATCCAGGCGGAGTTCGCCGGCGCCTACGGGCGTCAGGTGAAGGTCCGTCACGCGGACGGGACCGTCACGTCGTACGGGCACATGTCGGAGTTCACCGTGAACGTCGGCGACGTCGTCGCGGCCGGCACCCAGGTCGGTTCGATCGGCATGTCCGGCAACACGACCGGCCCGCACGTGCACTTCGAGGTCCTGCTCGGCGGCAGCGACCAGGTCGACCCGGAGCCGTGGCTGCGGGACCACGGGGTCAACCCGTAACTCAGAGGATCAGGGCCAGGTCGAGACTGTCGACGTACTGGCCGTCGATCAGGAACTCTCGTGGGTGAGTTCCTTCGACGACGTAACCGTGGCGCTCGTACAGACGCCTTGCGGCGGTGTTCACACCGTGCACGTGCAAGGCGATCTTACGAGCGCCGCGGCGTCTCCCCTCGGCAGCGACGGCCTCCATCAGCACCGAGCCGACGCCTTGCCCGCGCGCGTCGACCGCCACCGCGAGCCCGTTGATCGACAGCACGCCCGCGCCTTCGGGGAACGGGTACTTCTCCTGCAGCCGGATGTAGCCCACCACGCGCCCGTCGAGCTCGGCGACGATGAACGCGTCGGGACCCCAGCGCTCGGCGAAGAACGTCGTCCGCTCCCCTGCCGTCAGCGAGGGGAAGCCGGAACTGGCATCCCAAGCAGTCATCTCGATCTCGAGCAGGGCGGCCTCGTCGTCCTGCACTGCCCGGCGAACAGTCACACGGTTGGCACTCACGCCAGCATCTTCACCCCACCCAGAGGTCAGCCGCACCCCCGGGTGCTCGCCGGCCAGCAAGGCTGGCCGGGCCGGGCGCTGGACGGGTCGGGCGCTGGACGAGCCAGGCGCTGGACGAGCCAGGCGCTGGACGGGCCGGGCGCTGGACGGGCCGGGCGCCGGACGGGCCGGGCGCCGGACGGGCCGGGCGCTGGACGGGCCGGGCGCTGGACGGGCCGGGCGCTGGACGGGCCGGGCGCCGGACGGGCCGGGCGCCGGACGGGCCGGGCGCCGGACGGGCCGGGCGCCGGACGGGCCGGGCGCTGGACGGGCCGGGCGCTGGACGGGCCGGGCGCTGGACGGGCCGGGCGCCGGACGGGCCGGGCGCTGGACGGGCCGGGCGCCGGACGGGCCGGGCGCTGGACGGGCCGGGCGCTGGACGGGCCGGGCGCTGGACGGGCCGGGCGCTGGACGGGTCGGGCGCTGGACGGGTCGGGCGCTGGACGGGTCGGGCGCTGGACGGGTCGGGCGCTGGACGGGTCGGGCGCTGGACGGGTCGCCGGCGCGCGGAGCGCGCTCGGCTCGGGGGCGGCCGGCTCCCCTCCCTCTCCCCTACAGGGTTGCTGGTGGTAGTTCGGCTGTGACCGTGAGGCCGCCGGTGGCGTTGGGATTGAGGGTCAGCTTCCCGTGGTGGGTCTCTACGATGCGGGTGACCAGCGCCAGACCCAGGCCGTGGCTGCCGGTGTGACGGCCGGTGGTTTTGGTGAAGGGTTCGGTGAGGGTGCTGGTCTGGGTCGGGGTGAGGATCGGGCCGGTGTTGGTGACGGTCAGTTGGTGGTCTCGGGTGGTGATGGTGAGCGTCCCGCCGGGGCCGGTGTTGTGGCGGACGGCGTTCTGGACGAGGTTGGTGACCAGCTGGTGCACAAGGATTTCGTTGCCTAGGACAAGAGTTTCCTCGAGGTCGGCGGTGACGGTGATGCCTGCGGCAGTCGCCTCGGCTTGAAGCTCGTCGATCGCTTGCCGAGCCGTGGTCGCCAGGTCCAGCGGGTCCAGTTCGACGACGCGGTTGTCGACCGACGCGAGCGTGAGCAGTGCCTCGACGAGGTCGATTCCGCGCTGGTTGGTCTCCTGCAACCGGCGCGAGAGTTCGCGGACGTCCTGGTGCTCGGGGTCGGCGATCGCGACCTCGAGCATCGTCTTCATCACCGCGTGCGGCGTCCGCAGCTCGTGCGAGGCGTTCGCCGCGAACCGCCGGTACTGCTCGAACGACCGCTGCAACCGGTCGAGCATCTCGTCGAACGTGTCCGACAGATCGGTGAACTCGTCCTTGATCCCGGTCAGCCCGATCCGATGATCGAGCGATCCCTCGGCGGCCCGCCGCGCGGCGAGCGTGATCTCCTGCAGCGGCCGCAGCATCCGGCCCGCCAGGTACCACCCACCGGCCATCCCGACGATTGCGAGAAAGACCAGCGCGTACGCCGACAGCGTGACGATCGTGTCGAGCAGGTCCGCGCGCGTCGGAACCGGCGTCTGGTCGCGCGGGTTGGCGGCGGTGAGCGGGTAGTTCGGGATGTACCGCATCACGCCGTAGATGACCGCGGCGACAACAGCTCCCGCGATCACCAGCAGCCCGGCGTAGCTGAGCGTCATCCGCAACCGAACGGTGAGCCTCGGTCGCCAGGTGACCAGCGGATCCGTGGTACTCACGGCTCACCAACCCGGTAACCCACACCCGGCACGGTGTGAATCACCCACGGATCACCCAGCCGCTTGCGCAGCGCCGAGATCGTGATCCGCACCGAGTTGCTGAACGGGTCAGCGTTCTCGTCCCAGGCCTTCTCCAGCAGCGTCTCGGCGCTGATCACCCCACCGCGCGCGGCCATCAGCACCTCCAGCACCGAGAACTGCTTGCGGGTCAGCTTCACGTACCGGTCGAACCGGTACACCTCCCGCCGGAACGGATCGAGCTTCACCCCGGCGTACTCCAGCACCGTCGGCCTCGACTCGGCCGGCCGCCGCGCCAGCGCGCGCAGCCGCATCACCAGCTCCCGCAGCTCGAACGGCTTCGTCAGGTAGTCGTCCGCGCCCACCTCGAACCCGGCCACCTTGTCGTCGATGTCCCCGGCCGCGGTCAGCATCAGCACCCGCACCGGCAGGCCCTGGGCAACGATCCGCCGGCAGACCTCGTCGCCGTTCGGCCCGGGGATGTCGCGGTCCAGCACCACCACGTCGTACTCGTTGACGCTCACCGACTCCAGCGCCGCGTCGCCGTCGAACGCGAGGTCCGCCGCGATCGCCTCGAGCCGCAGCCCGGCCCGGATCGCCTCGGCGAGATAGACCTCGTCCTCCACGACCAGCACCCGCATACCGCCCATTGAAGCAGACACCGGATATCGAAAACGTATCCGAAAACGCTGACGCTCCGGCAACACGCGCGCCTGTGAAGTGGATGCCATGACTGCAGACGAACTAGTTGCCACCCGCAAGAAAGAGCGCCGGCTCACCGCGTACGCCGCCCTCGCGGTGGTGGTCGCCGTCGTCGCCTTCACCCTGGCGTCCTGCGGCGCGCTCGACTCCGGTACCCCGGCTTCATCCGGTACGACGAACAGCACCGGCGACGTCGACCCGCGCGACGCGGGCGGCAACGGCGACGACGGCGACCCGGGCGACCACAAGGGCCCGGCGAAGGCGGCGGACGGCGTACTGCCGGACAACGCTTCGCCGTACGACACCTCGCTGCCGGGGATCGCGAAGCTCGACCCGGCGCTGCTGAAGGCGGTCCAGCAGGCGGCCGAGGCGATGAAGGCCAACGACATCGAGCTGCACGTGACGACGGGCTGGCGGTCGAAGGCGTATCAGCGGCAACTGCTGGACGAGGGGATCAGGAAGTACGGCAGCCTGGAGAAGGCGCGCGAGTTCGTGTCGACGCCGGAGGAGTCGCATCACGTCACCGGGAACGCGGTCGACATCGGGCCGACCGACGCGGACGACTGGCTGATTCGCAAGGGGTCGCGGTTCGGGCTGTGTCAGACGCTGTCGAACGAGATGTGGCACTTCGAACTGATCGTGAAGCCCGGGGAGGATTGCCCGGCACCGAAGAGCACTGCGAGCAGCTGAGCCCCGGGAAGACTTGGGTGGTTTCGGGCGGCTAGCGGGTTTCCTCGGGCGGGTCTGCGGCGACGGCCAGCGTCCGCTGGGCCCAGGCGACGTCGTGCCAGGCGCCGTGCTTCCAGCCGATCCGGCGGTAGGTCCCGATCGGCTCGAAGCCGAGCGCGGCGTGCAGGCCGACGCTCGCGTCGTTCGGCAGCGTCATCCCGGCGATCGCCGTACGGAATCCGCGCTCGGTCAACCGCTCGAAGAGCGCTTCGTACAAGGCTCGTCCGCCGCCGGTACGACGCCGGCCGAGCTCGAGGTAGATGCTCACCTCGCACGACCACCGGTACGCCGCCCGCTCCTTCATCGGCCCGCCGTACGCGTACCCGACGATCCGGCCGGCGTCGTCCTCCAGCACCAGCCAGGCGTGGTTCTTCTGCGCGGCGATGATCCGCTCGGCCAGCTGCGCCTCGCTCGGCGGCTCGATCTCGAAGGTGATGGCCGTCTCGCGGACGTACGGCGCGTAGATCGCCGCACAGGCGGCCGCGTCCTGCTCCGGCACCGCATCCCTGATCTTCATGCCACCATAGTAGCCATGACTGCCGCTATAGTGGCAAGCATGGACCAGCTCTCCGCTTCCCTCGCCGCGACCCTGCAGGCCGCCCGGCACGACCGGGACCTGTCGGTGAACGCGCTGGCCGAGCGCTCCGGCGTCTCCCGCGCGATGATCGGCAAGATCGAGCGCGGCGAGGCGCAGCCGACCGCCGTACTGCTCGGGCGGCTGTCCGGCGCGCTCGGCATGACCCTGTCGGAGCTGGTCGCCCGCGCCGAGCAGTCCGACGGCGACGAAGGACGCGTACGCCGTACGGCCGATCAGCCCGTCTGGACCGACCCCGCGACCGGCTACCGGCGCCGCGCGGTCTCGCCCGGCACCGACTCGCCGCTGGAACTCGTCGAGGTCGAGCTCCCACCCGGCGCGTCGGTCTCGTACCCGGCCGACGCGTACATCTTCAAGACCCAGCAGCTCTGGGTCCTGACCGGCAGCCTGCGCTTCCACGAGGGCGACCTCGTGCACGACCTGGCCGCCGGCGACTGCCTCGAGCTCGGCGTACCGTCGCCGACCACGTTCCACAATCCGTCGACCGCGGTCTGTCGCTATCTCGTGGCACTTGTGAAGACTCGTTCCTGAGCGGGGTCCGCTCGTGGTTGAGTACGTCCATGGAGGTTTCACCGCTGGTCTGGATCCTGACCATCGCCGGCATCCTGGGGCTGCTTGCCTTCGACTACTTCTTCCACGTCCGCCGCGCGCACGTGCCGCAACTGCGCGAGGCCGCGGTCTGGTCCAGCGTGTACGTCGGGATCGCGCTGCTGTTCGGCGTCGGCACCTTCGTCTTCGGCGGGACCGCGATGGGCTCGGAGTACTTCGCCGGGTACGTCACCGAGAAGGCGCTGTCGGTCGACAACCTGTTCGTGTTCCTGATCATCATGACCAGCTTCCGCGTCCCGCGGGAGGACCAGCAGAAGGTGCTGCTGTTCGGCATCATGTTCTCGCTGGTCGCGCGGACCGGGTTCATCCTGCTCGGGTCGGCCCTGATCAACACGTTCGCGTGGGTCTTCTACCTGTTCGGCCTGGCCCTGCTGCTCACCGCCGGCAACATGCTCCGCCCGTCGACCGAGGAGTCGCACTCCGCGCAGAACATCGTGGTCCGGCTGAGCCGGCGACTCTTCCCCACCACCGAGACCTACGACGGCGACAAGCTCTTCACGCTCGTCGACGGCAAGCGCGTGATGACCCCGATGCTGCTGGTCATGGTCGCGATCGGCGGCACCGACCTGATGTTCGCCCTGGACTCGATCCCGGCGATCTTCGGCCTGACCCAGAACGTCTACATCGTCTTCACCGCCACAGCCTTCAGCCTCCTCGGCCTCCGCCAGCTCTACTTCCTCCTGGACGGCCTGCTCGACCGCCTGATCTACCTCTCCTTCGGCCTCGCCGCGATCCTCGGCTTCATCGGCGTCAAACTCGTCCTGCACGCCCTCCACGAGAACAACGTCCCGTTCATCAACGACGGCGAACACATCGAGGTCGCCGAGATCAGCACGGGCCTCTCGCTGCTGGTCATCCTGGTGGTCCTGGTCCTCACCGTCCTGGCGTCCCTCCTCAGCACCCGAGGCCGAACCCAAACCGCCATGGCCAACGCGCGCCGCGACGCGACGGCGTACTTGGACTCCGAATACACCGACGACCCGGTCGAGCGGGAGCGCATCTATCGGCGGTTGATCGAGTCCCGGGACCACATCATCAAGCTGGGCCCGAAGGCGAAACAGATCGTCAAGAACGAACCCGAACTGCTGGAGCTGTGCGGGCGGGCGGCGCTCAGCCACGACGCGGCGATCGCCAGCGGGCAACACCCGGACGACGATGTCCTCGGGCCTGATCCGACGCCGATGTCCGGGCCGCAGAAGAAGAGCTGAGTCGGGCACGGGGGCCCACGCAGCCGGAGGTTTGCTACCGCGTTGTGCGACGACTGGCGTGGTGTATCGCGTCAGTCGTCAAACAACGCGTCAGTCGGCTTCGCCAACGGCGGCTGGCGAGTGCACGGCCGCCGCCGCGGCTGACGAGCGGGGCGCGGACCTATCCGATGAGGTGTGTCATCGCGCGACACCGCAAACCCTCAGCGCGGCAGCGCGCACCTGAAGCGGGCGCCAGCACGCACACGAAGCGGGCGCCAGCACGCGCACCCACCCCACGCGACGAAGGAGCGGGCGTAGCACCGCGTGGGAGAGGCGGTCAGGCGTGGGGTAGCCAGACTCGCATGGCTCCGATCTGGCGGTTGGCCCAGGCGTAGTACGGGATGGCTTTGAGGTTTGGGGTGGTGAGGGTGGTGACGCCTTCGAGGAGGTTGGGGTCGTGGTGGGCGGTGAGGGGAGCGTCTTCGGGGAGGACCAAGTCGTCGATGTTGGCTTCGTTGTCGGCCTGTTCGACGGCGTAGACGAGGGGGCCTCGTTCGAGGGCCACGCAGCCTCGGACGGCGTCGACGCGGGGAGGTGCGGTGACGGTCCGAGGGGTGAGGGGAAGTTGGAGCTCGACGGTGTCGCCAGAGGACCAAGCTTGGTCGAGCCGGGCGTATCCGCCGGCGTCGACGGGCTTGCCGTTGAGGGTGGCGCCTTCGGCCCAGGCGGGGATGCGGAGGGACAGGGACTAAGGGGTGGGCGGGGTCTTGGTGATGGTGATGCGGACGGCGCCTTCCCAGGGGTAGTTGGTTTCGACGTGGAGTTCGACGGAGTCGGTGGTGATCGTTGATTCGGCGTACTGGTGGAGCTGGACAGCGTCGGCTGAAGTGGTCGCGAGGTAGGCGTCGAGGCTGGCGAAGGTGCGCATGATGTTCGGTGGGCAGCACGCGCAGTCGAACCAGCCGCGGCGGCCGTGGGCGGGGCTTCGGCTGGTGTCGGGGTGGGCGTTTCCTCTGAGCTGCAAGGGGTTCACGTAGAAGTACTCGCTGCCGCCGAGGGATACGCCGGCCAGGAAGCCGTTGTAGAGCATGCGTTCCAGGGCGTCGCCGTAGAACGCGTCATTGGTTGCCAAGAGCATCCGATGGGCCCACTGGATGCCGCCGATCGCCGCGCAGGTCTCGGCGTACGCGCGGTCCGTCGGGAGTTCGTGCTCGTCGCCGAACGCCTCGCCTTCCCAGCGGGCGCCGAGGCCGCCGGTCACGTAGGTCTTGGTGGCCCACATGTGCGCGAACTGACCCTTGAGCGCCTCGAGCAACGCAGCATCATCGGTCTCGACCGCGACGTCGGTCGCGCCGGCCGCCAGGTACACAGCCCGTACGGCGTGCCCTTCGACGGTTGTTGCCTCGCGCACCGGGCGGCGGTCGGAGAAGTACGTCGGTTCGTGGCCATGAGCCGCGATGATCCCGTGGCCGCGGGCCTCGACGAACCAGCGCGCGAGGTTCAGGTACGCCGGCGTACCGGTCTCGCGGTAGAGCTCGACGAGCGCCATCTCGATCACCGGGTGGCCGTCGACGTCGCGGATCCCGTCGTCGCCGAAGGTCCTCACCAGGTGGTCGGCGAGTTTCACGGCGACGTCGAGCAGCGCGGTGTCGCCGGTGCAGCGGACCTGCGCGACCGCGGCCTGGATCAGGTGCCCGGCGCAGTAGTGCTCGTGGCTCCAGACGAGCTTCTGGTAGCGGCCCTCGTCGCCGTCGCGCAGTTGGACGACCGAGTCGAGGTAGCCGTCCTCGCGCTGGGCGGCGGCGACCACCGCGGTCACTTCGCGCTGTCGGCTGAGCAGGTCGTCGGACGGGTTGCGGCCGTACTCCCAGGCGACCGCCTCGAGCCACTTGTAGACGTCGGAGTCCGCGAAGACCGGCCCGATCGCCTCGCCCTCACCGATACCGGCGGCCAGCCTCAGGTTCTGCAGGTTGCCGGCGGACTCGAGCTGGACCTGGCCCGATGGGATCGCGTTCTCGGCGTTGCGTTGCTGGCGCGGCGACCAGAAACCGCCGGTGATCCGAGCGCGGTCGAGGCCGATGGGCTGGAGGACGGCGCGGGTGGTCGCGGCCGGAGACTGGGATGACATCGAAGCGGCTCCTCACGGAAACGGACGGAATACGTTTTCCTGATGACCGTATGGACCGTTTCGCGCCTGGTCAAGGCATGGTGGGATAGCCTGCCGGAAACGTCCAGGAGGAGTAGGATGCGCGGACCGGTGGTACCCCGGATCACCGACGTCGCCGCCCTGGCCGGCGTCTCGACCAGTACGGCGTCCAAGGCGCTCAACGACACCGGCCAGCTCCGCGAGGAGACCCGCGAGCGCGTACGGCGTGCGGCCGAGCAGCTCGGCTTCACCCCGGACAGCCGCGGCCGCGCGTTGTCGTCGGGTCGCAGCTACACGGTCGGGCTGATCACGACCGACAGCTCCGGGCGGTTCAGCATCCCGATCGTGCTCGGCGCCGAGGACGCGTTGAGCGCGGGCGAGATGGCGCTCGTGCTGTGCGACACCCGGGACGACGCGCTGCGCGAGTCGCACTACCTGAAGTCGCTGATCGCCCGGCGGGTCGACGGGATCATCGTCACCGGGCGCCGGACCGAGGCGCGCGCGCCGATCGACGTACCGATGCCCGTGGTCTACGCGTTCAGTCCGTCGACCGATCCCGCGGACACGTCGGTGGTGATGGACGAGCCTGGCGGCGCGGCGTCCGCCGTACGGCATCTGCTGTCGTTGGGGCGTCGACGGATCGCACACGTGACCGGGCCCGCGTCGCATCGGAGCGCGGTGGTTCGGGCTGCGGCGACGCGTGAGACAGCGGGCGACGCGTTCGTCGGTGAGCCGCTGTACGGCGAGTGGAGTGAGCGCTGGGGACGGCATGCGGTCGACGTACTGCTGCGGACCGGTGAGGTGGACGCGATCTCCTGCGGGAGTGATCAGATCGCGCGCGGGGTCTGCGATCGGCTGCGGGAGTTGGGGCGGGCCGTGCCGGACGACGTCGCGGTGACCGGGTTCGACAACTGGAGCGTGATGGCGCTCGCGAGCCGGCCGCCGTTGACGACGGTGGATCTGCGGCTCGAGGAGCTGGGACGGCGTACGGCGCAGTTGCTGCTCGAGATGATCGGCGGAGCCCCACCTTCGGGGCTGGTTTCGGTGCCGATGGAACTGGTGCCGCGGGAGTCGACGCTCGGGACCTGAGGGTTTCGTCCTGGGCACAGGTCGGAAACCGACCGAGGAGGCAGCGTGACGATGCGTGCGGTTCTGGCCGTGGTGCCGGTGCAGGAGATCGACAAGGCGATCGAGTGGTACTCCGGGTTCTTCGGACGCGACGCGGACACCCGGCCGATGGACTCACTCGCCGAGTGGCACCTGAGCGAGCTCGGGGTCGTGCAGGTCTTCGAGGATCCGGAACGGGCCGGGCGTACGGCGGTGAACGTGACGGTCGACGACCTGGACGCGACGCTGACGCGGTTGTCGGAGCAGAACATCGAGTCGAGCGATCCGCAGATCGTCTCCGGCGGGCGGCAGCGGCTGGCCGTCGTACAGGATCCTGACGGCAACAACCTCGGCCTGATCCAGTCCGTCAGCTGATCTACTGTTGGGGGCTATGGCGACGCGGGTCAGTAGTCGGAATGCACGGTTCCAGGTGTGGCAGGCGTTGCTCGGCAATCGCAACAAGCGGCAGCGCGCCGGCGAGTTCCTCGTCCAAGGCGTGCGGCCGATCAGCTTGGCGGTCGAGCACGGGTGGACGGTCAACACACTGATCCAGGACGCGTCGCGGGTGCCGTCGCAGTGGGCGCGCGAGTTGTTGCAGAGCCAGCGCCAGGCCGAGCGGGTGTTGATGGAGCCGGAGCTGCTGGCCGAGCTGACGGAGAAGTCCGAGGCCGAACTCGTTGCTGTGGTGGCGATGCCGCCGGACGAGTTGTCGCGGATCACCGTCCGGCGGGACTTCTTGGGCGTGGTGTTCGACCGGCCGACCGGGCCGGGGAACATCGGGTCGATCATCCGGTCGGCGGACGCGTTCGGCGCGGACGGGTTCATCGTGACCGGGCATGCGGCCGATGTGTACGACCCGAAGGCTGTGCGGGCGAGTACGGGGTCGTTGTTCGCGTTGCCCGCGGTGCGGGTGCCGTCGCAGCGTGAGGTGATGGAGTGGGTCGCGGCGCAGCGGGCGGCCGGCGTACCGATTGTTGTGGTGGGCACCGATGAGCACGGGTCGGTGGACGTGTACGACTTCGACTTTACACAACCGACGTTGCTGCTCGTCGGGAACGAGACTTCCGGGCTTTCGGCGGCGTGGAAAGAGCTGGCCGACGAGTTGGTGCGGATCCCGATGGGTGGGGCCGCCAGTTCGTTGAACGCGGCGAATGCCGCGACGGCGGTGTTGTACGAGGCTTCTCGGCAGCGTGCCCATTCGTCCAAGACAGTGGCGGGCGGGTCGGCTTAGCGTCGGTGGCATGACGCTTTCGGTGAGACCTCAGCCTTTGCTCGCAGTACGGGACGTGGAGAAGAGCAGTGCCTGGTACTGCGGGGTGCTGGGCGGGGTGAGTGCGCACGGCGGGCCTGAGTACGAGCGGATTCAGGTGGACGATCAGCTGGTGCTGCAGTTGCACAAGCTGGACGTCGGGCATCACCACGGGGTCTTCGGTGATCCGGAGGTGCCGTTGGGGAACGGGTTCGCGGTGTGGTTCGAGGTGGATGAGCTGGACGCCGTGGCTGGGCGGGTTGCCGCTGGGGACGTGCAGACGGCGGTGCACGAGAATCCGAACGCCGGGCATCGGGAGTTGTGGGTGCGGGATCCGGACGGGTATCTGGTGGTCTTCGCGGGGACATGAAACCGGCCCCCGATCTGCTACTCGGGGGCCGGTTGCTTGGGGCAAGGATCAGCTCTCGCAGCCGATCCCGTCGTTGTCCGCGTCGAACCGGTGCGGGTCAGCGCCGACGACGAGGAAGTTGCGGTACGGAATCTGCGGGCAGTCCAGGTCCGGCGGCGGGGGCTTGATGCAGACCGTCGGGTAGGACGGGTCGCACTTCGGACCGGTCGGGGGCGGCGGCGGCTTCGGCGGGTTCACCGTGACCACGTACCGCAAGTACCAGGTCCCGTTCGACGGACGCCACACCGTGTGGTCGGTCGCCGTTGTGCCTGCGTAGTTGCCCGGGTAGGCCCGATCGCCGTTCTGGCCCCACGTGAGCGTGCTGCCGCCGCGGGTGAACCACGTGCCGCGACGGAAGACCGTCAGGTCCGCCTTGGCGTTGCCGACGAAGTTCGCCGGGACCGGTACGTCGCCGTTCACGCCGTACACGATCTGCGCCGCGCCCCGGATGAACCACCGTCCGAGCGACGGACGCCAGACGGCGAGGTCGCTGTGGCTGTCGCCGACGTAGTCCGCGGGCACCGGGATGTCGCCGTTCGCACCCCAGGAGATCTGAGCGGCTCCCCGGATGAACCAGCGACCCAGCGACGGGCGCCAGACGGCGGCCTCGGCGCGGCTGTCGCCGACGTAGTTCGACGCGGCCGGTACGTCGCCGGCCTGGCCCCAGACGAACTGGCCGACACCACGGACGTACCAGTAACCGTTGGACGGACGGAACACGGCGAGCTCGGCGCGGCCGTCCCCGTTGTAGTCGGCCGGGACCGGGATGTCGCCGGCCTGGCCGAACTTGATGTTCGTCCAGCCGCGGATGTACCAGGTCCCGTTGCTCGGCCGGAAGACGGCGAGCTCGATCTTGCTGTCGCCGACGTACGAGCGCGGGACGGCGACGTCGCCGTTCTGCCCCCACGGGATCGCGGTCGTCACGACCTTGGTGGCGGCGACGGACGAGCTGTCCGTCGTCCGGGCCGACGCCGGTGCGGTCAGGCCGACGGCAGCGAGAGTCGCCACCGCCAGCCCGAGAGCTGCGGATCTGTAACGCATGAAGTTGTCCCCCTCGGACACTCAGAGGCGGTCGTTGCGCCGGCCCTTCCCTCCCCAGGGCCCCCGGCCGGCGTACCGCCATCACCCCTCTATCGAGGTTCCGGGTTGATCGTTACAACGAGTGAGCGGATTTCTGCCCAGCGGACACCCGCATCACGCTTCGTTATGGTCAGGCGATGGCGACGATCTCGCCGTGCAGCAGGCTCAGGAAGCCGTCCGGATCCGCGGCCCACGTCCGCCACGCGGCCGAGATCCGTTCCAGCGCAGCCTCCGGTACGCCGGACGCCCGCGCCTGGTCGGCCATCGCGGACTGCAGCACGCGGTCGGCCCACATCCCACCCCACCAGTCGCGGTCCTCGACGTTCGCGAAGGTCCAGTTGCTCGCCGTCGACTCGATCTGCTCGAACCCGGCCGCGCGCGCCCACGACAGCAGGCGCCGGCCGGCGTCCGGCTCGCCTTGGTTGGCGCGGGCGAGGCGCTGGTAGAGGTCCATCCACTCGTCGAGCTCCGGCAGCTCCGGGTACCAGGTGAACGCGTGGTAGTCGGAGTCCCGAACGGCGACGATGCCGCCCGGCTTGCAGACCCGGCGCATCTCGCGCAGCGCCTGGACGGGATCGGCCACGTGCTGGAGGACCTGATGCGCGTGGACGACGTCGTACGAGTCGTCGGGGAGGTCGAGGTGGTGCACGTCGCCCACGACGAAGTCGACCTCGAGCGCCGGCCCGTCGGCCGGCCCCGCGGCAGCGTCGGTCGCGGCGTCGTCGCCCGCGGAACGCGGTACGAGCTCCCGCTCGCGCTCGGCGAAGGTCGCGCGCGTGATGTTGAGCGCGGACTCGCTCGCTTCCAGCGCGGTGGTCCGGCCGGGGGCGACCAGCGCGGCGAGTTCGGCGGTGATCGTGCCGGGACCGGCGCCGACGTCGAGCAGGCTCTGACCGGGACGCAGGCGCGGCAGCAGGTAGCCGGCCGAGTTCGCGGCGGTGCGCCAGCGGTGCGACCGCAGGACGGATTCGTGGTGGCCGTGGGTGTAGACGTTGTTCATCGCGCGACTCCTTTGTCTCCCGCTCAGACTAGACCCGAATCTTGCTTCCTGAGACCCCGTGTCTTGAATAGCGAGACATACTGTTGCTGTAGGCAACGAGCAGGATCGGCCCGGAGCCGCTAGGGTGCCGCGGTGCCTGTGCTACCGATGGTGATCGTGGTGAGTGGACCGCCGGGAACCGGCAAGACCACGCTCGCCCACCAGCTCGCGGCCGGCGTCGGCTGCCCCGCGATCTGCCGGGACGAGATCAAGGAGGGGATGGCGCACGCCACCCCCGACTTCGTGCCCGGCCCGGCCGATCCGCTGACGATGCGCACGCTCGCGACCTTCTTCGACGTCATCGGTCTGCTCGTCGGACGCGGTTCGTCGGTCGTTGCCGAGGCCGCCTTCCAGGATCGCCTCTGGCGACCCGGCCTGACCCCGCTGATCGGGCAGGCCGAGTTCCGGATCGTGCACTGCACCGTCCCGGCCGACGTCGCCTTTGCGCGAATCACCGACCGCTCCGGCAGCACGCCGTCGCGGGCGGCGCACGAGGACAGCCAGTACGACGAGCAGCGCCGTCGTACTGTGCACGACTCGTTCGACCCGATCGCGCTGCCGGTGCCGACGCTCACCGTCGACACGAGCGACGGCTACTCCCCTGGCCTGCCAGAGATCCTGAGCTTCCTGGCGCGTTGACACCGCAGTACGGCGGGTGTCTGGTGGCGTATCGATCGGCTGATTAGGGTCGGTCTTCGACCTAGGGGAGGCCACATGAAGCCGGACGAGTTGACCGCGCGGTTCGCCGAACTGACCACGGCGCACGTCGCCGACGCCTGTGTACGCGCGAAGGTGCCGGTGCGGTGCGTGGGCCTGAAGGCCGCGCTGCCGGGACGGCTGGCCGGGCGGGTCCTACCGGCGCAGCATGTCGGCAGCGTTGACATCTTCATGGAAGCATTCGGGGACGCCGAGCCGGGTGACGTGCTGGTGGTCGACAACGGCGGCCGGTTGGACGAAGCGTGCGTCGGCGACCTCGTCGTACTGGAGGCCAAGAACGCGGGGATTGCCGGACTCGCGGTGTGGGGACTGCACCGGGACTCGGCCGACATCCGCGCGATCGGGTTGCCGGTCTACAGCCTCGGATCGTTGCCGACGGGACCTTTGCGGCTCGATCCGTTGCCTGCCGACGCGTTGACGACGGCAACGGTCGGGGAATGGGCCGTGAGCAACGAAGACGTCGTACTGGGCGACGACGACGGCATCGTCCTCGTCCCGGCCGCGCAGGTCGAGGAGCTGTTCGCGCTGGCGGAGTCGATCCGCGACACCGAACGGCGGCAGTCGGCACTGATCGCGGGCGGTACGTCGTTGCGCGAGCAGGTCGGGTTCGACGAGTACTTGGCCGCGCGCGCCGCCGACCCCGCGCTGACCTTCCGGGCGCACTTGCGAGCGAGGCGTGGCGCGATCGAGGAATAGGGTGGGTGGATGCCTGAAAACAATTCCGCAAATCTTCCCGCGGCTGCCGCGGGTACCTGGAAGCTGGGCGACTTCACCATCAACCGACTCGGGTTCGGCGCGATGCGCACGACCCCGAACCCGGATCGCGCGGTCGCGATCCGGGTCCTGCGCCGGGCCGTCGAGCTCGGCGTGAACCACATCGACACCGCCGCCTTCTACGCGTCCCCCGGTGGGACGATGGGCGTCGGCGAGGGACCGATCCGCTACGCCAACGAGCTGATCCGCGAGGCGCTCTCGCCGTACCCGGAGGACCTGGTGATCACGACCAAGGTCGGTCCGGGATCGGACGCCGAGCGGGGTTTCTACAACGCCGCGACCGCGGCCGAACTGCGCGAACAGGTCGAGCTCAACCTGCGCCAGCTCGGCAAGGACGTGCTCGACGTCGTCAACCTGCGGATCATCAAGAAGCCCGGCGAGGACTCGATCGCCGACCGCTTCGGCGCGCTGGCCGAGCTGGTCGACGCCGGGCTGATCCGGCACCTCGGCCTCTCCAACATCCGGGTCGACCACCTGGACGAGGCGCAGCCGATCGCGCCGGTCGTCTGCGTGCAGAACTCGTACGCGCTGGACACGCATCGCGACGACGACACGTTCCTGCGCGACTGCGGTGAGCGTGGCGTCGCGTACGTCCCGTTCTTCGCAATCGCCGGCGCCTCGCGGGAGGGGACGGCGACGAACGAGCATTCCGACGCCGTACGCCGGATCGCCGCGGCCAAGGGCGTGTCGGAGCAGCAGATCCGGCTCGCGTGGACGCTGCATCAAGGGCCGCACGTGCTCGCGATCCCCGGCACGGGCAACCCGGAGCACCTGGAGGAGAACATCGCGGCCGGGGCGATCGAGCTGTCAGCGGAGGAGCTCGCCGAGCTGAGCTGAGCGGTGGACCGACGCCCACCCCCGTTCAACCACCTGATCCCCGCTGGATCGGAGCGCGCTCGAGCGTGAACCCACCGAAGCGAGCGGGGTTGGTCGGCGGTGGGCGTCGGCCTTCTCGGTGGTCGGCCCGTCAGGCCCGGTGAGGCAGCGTCTGATTCCGGACTGCCGGCACGATCTCCTGGGCCCAGCGGTTCGCCGAACTCTCGTACGACGCGTCGCCGCGGGGAAAGTACGTGAACCCCGCGGCGCCGTGCTCGAGCACCGCGCCCGTCAGCTCCTCCACCCACTGCCCGACCGATCCGCCGATCCACCGGCCCTCGTCGTCGCGCGTGCGGTCCAGCGGGCGGTCGGTGATCGCACCCGGGAAGTTGTAGATCGTCGCGACGTCGGACGGCTTGCGGCCCAGCTCGAGCGCGGCCGCGTTGATGATCGGCCGCGACTGCTTGTAGACCTCACTCAGCCAGTCGGCCGCGTGGCCGGGGATCCACCCGTCCGCCCGGCGGCCGGTCGCCGCGAGCGAGCGCGGGCCGTTGGACCCCGTCCAGATCTGCAGCCCCGGCGCCTCGACCGGCGGGATCCCCCGCACCGGGTAGTGCGGCCCGGCCGAGGTCACCGCCGGACCGCGCGTGGTCAACGACCGGATCAGCACCATCGCCTCCTCGAACGCCTCGACGGCCTCGCGCGGGGTCTGCTCGCGCCCGCCCATCGCGGTGATCCGGTCGGGCGCTCCCCCGGCCCCGAGGCCGAGCACGAACCGGTCGCCGGACGCCGCCGCCAGCGTGGACGCCGTACGGGCCAGGATCGGTGCCGGGCGCAACGGCAGGTTGGTGACGTTGACCAGCGCGCTGATCCGCTCGGTGCGCGCGAGCACGAAGGCGATCGCGGCGTACGCGTCGAGCGCGTGCGCGCCGTACGGGTGATCGGCGATCGAGACGTGGTCGAGGCCGTCGCGGTCGGCCTGCTCGGCGGTGCGGAGTAGCTCGGGCAGCGCCGACGGGGCGCCGAGGCCGAAGCGGACGGTCATCGCGGTCCTCCCAGATAGTTCGTAGGTCTAAATAGTAGTACACCGAAATATCGGGTCTCCTGACATTCCGAGGCGCGGACTACGATGGCGGCATGGCCGTTGCACAGGACACCGAACTGGTCGGCTCGCTGGTCCAGCTGATGCACAAACTCCAGGACCTGTACGCCGAGTCGAGCCGGCCGCTCGGGCTGACGCCGCAGCAGGCGCACCTGCTCTGCGTGCTGCTCGCCGGGCCGTTCGGGATGACCGAGCTGAGCCGGATCATGAGCATCGAGCGGTCGAGCCTGACCAGCATGGTCGACCGGCTGGAACGGCGAGAGCTGGTCGAGCGCCTGCGCGATCCCGCGGACCGCCGGGCCTGCCGGATCGCGCTGAGCGCGCCGGGGACGGAGCTCGCGCATCAGGCGCACACGGCGTACACGGACCGGATCGCCGAACTGACGGCCGGGCTTCCGGCCGCCCAGCGGAAGGCCGTAGTCGCGGCGGTAGGCGCGATTGTTGAGACGTAGCCGTCTCTTGTGAGACGAATTTGTCTCAAACGGGACAATAGTGTCTACTGGGAGCATGCTGACTCGCTCCCAGGTGCTTGATGCCGCCCTGCGGCACCTGAACTCCGATCCGACCACCTCGATGGCCGATCTCGCGGCCGCGATCGGGATCGGCCGGGCGACGCTGAACCGGCACTTCGCCTCCCGCGACGCGCTGCTGCGCGAGATCGGCGAGCGCGCGCTCGACCACTGGTCGCGGTCGCAGGACGAGACCGGCATGGTCGCGGCCGGCGAGTCCGGGGACCCGGAGCGGATCCGGGCCTGCCTGCGCGACCTGACCACGTGGTTCGTCGAGAACGCCGACGAGTTCGCGTACGCACTGGCCAACAACCGGATGGAAGCGATGCCGGAGCTGATGACGCGGACCAACGACCTGATCGACCGCGAGGTCGAGTTCTACGCGTGCGCGCAGCGGGCCGGCGTACTGCGCTCCGATCTGCCGGCGCGCTGGATCGAGCACACCGTGTACGGCCTGATGATCGCGGCCCGCGAGGCGCTGCGCCGCGGTGACGTGGCTCGGCGCGACCTCGACGCGCTCGTCTTCTCGACCCTGCTCACCGGCACCGCGACTGGAGATTCCCGATGACCGCCGGTACGACGTACACGCCGCCTTCGATCCCGAGCACGCGACGGCGCTGGGGCGGACTCGCCGTCCTGTCCGCCAGCCTGCTGGTGGTCGTGATGGACATGACGATCCTCAACCTCGCGCTGCCCGCGATGGCCGAGGACCTGCGGCCGAGCTCCGTCGAGCAGCTGTGGATCGTCGACATCTACTCGCTCGTGCTCGCCGGACTGCTGGTCACGGCCAGCGCGCTCGGCGATCGGATCGGGCGGCGGCGGATGCTCGTGGCCGGGTTCGTGATCTTCGGGGCGGCTTCGCTCGGCGTACTGCTGGCGGACAGTCCTGAGTCCGTGATCGCGATCCGGGTGCTGCTCGGCGTCGGCGGCGCGATGATCATGCCGTCGACGCTGTCGCTGATCCGGTCGTTGTTCCCGGATGCTGGGGAGCGCGCGACGGCGCTGGGGATCTGGGGTGCGACTGCTGCTGTCGGTGGTGCGCTCGGGCCGATCGTGGGTGGTGCGCTGCTGCAGAACTTCAGCTGGCACTCGGCGTTCCTGTTCAACGTGCCGGTCATGGTGGTCGCTGTGGTCGCCGCGCTGATGCTGCTGCCGGAGAGCCGATCGGACCGGCCTGGGCGGCTTGATCCTTTGGCGACCGGGTTGTCGATCGTGGGGATGGTCGGGCTGGTCTATGCGATCAAGGAGCTCGGCAAGGACGGCGTGACTGTTGAGGTCCTGGTCATCGGGCTGCTGGGCGCTGCGCTGCTCACCGGCTTCGTACTGCGCTGCCTGCGGGCGGCTGAGCCGATGCTCGAGATCCGCTTGTTCCGCGGCCGCGGCTTCACCGCCGGTGTGCTCACTGCCTTGATCACCAGCTTCGCGATGGTCGCCGCGCTACTCCTGATCTCCCAGTGGCTCCAACTCGTCCAGGGCTGGTCGCCGCTCGCCTCGGGCGTCGCCTTGCTACCCATGGCCGTCGGCGGCCTCGTCGGCTCACCGCTCGCGCCGATGGTTGCCCAACGCATCGGTCCCCGCACGGTCCTGGTCGCCGGCCTGGCGATCGGTGCACTCGGCTTCCTGCTGCTCTTCCTGCTCCCGCAGCCTTTGTCGTACGCCGGAATCGCCGCGTCCCTGACCCTGATCGGCATCGGCACCGCGCCTCTGGCCGTCGCCTCGGCCGTCATCATGGCCGGCGCACCGGTCGCCAAGGCCGGCAGCGCCGCCGCGATCGAGGAGTCGAGCTACGAAATCGGCGCCGCGCTAGGCATCACCGTCCTCGGCAGCCTCGCCGCGGCGGTCTACCGCGCGGGGCTTCCCGGTGATGCCCCGGAGCTGGCCCGAGAGTCCCTCGCGGGCGCGCTGACTCTGGACAACCCGGTCCTGGCGCGGGTCGCCCAGACGGCCTTCACCGACTCCCTCACGTGGTTCGGCTTGGCGGGCGGGGTGCTGTTGCTGGCGGCCGCGGGGTTGGTCCTGTACTTGACGCCACGAAGCTTGGACTTGTCAGCCACCCACCACTGACCCCTGGCGGTGGAAGCTCAGCTACGGGCCTCAGGCAACTGATGCCGGAGGGCCACGCAGCGGTGCTCACCCACAGCGTCTACGACGTCCCCAGCCAACTGGGGACGCCGTAGACGCTTGAGCTTGTCGGGACCTTCTCGGGCTAGCTCTGGAGAAGGTCCGCAGCGACGTCTGACTGGACCTACGGCATCGTGGCGATGCTCGTCGGGCCGGAGTCGGCTCGGGCGGCGGGGGTGGCCGACTTCGAGGCGAGGTGGAGGCGGAGGAGGGTGTCGTAGTCGACGACCTCCAGGGACGACGCGGTCTTCGCGGCCTGGGGGAAGTCGGCGGCGGGGTCCTGGGTGCCGACGACGAGGACCGTGCGGGCGTCGGTGATCTCCACGCCGTACTTGGTCTTCGCGAACGCCTGGTTCTCCGCGGTGGTGAAGTACTTCTGGTACGCCGCCAGCCGCGTCGCGCCGCTGGTCAGGTCCAGGGAGCGGCGGTGCTTCTGGCCGGTTTCGCGGAGCGGGAGGGCGAGGTCGCCGACGACGTGGGTGCCGTCCTCGCGCTCGAGGATGAAGTCCGGCGTGACCGTGCCCTCCGACGACTCCAGCGACGGCTGGACGATCAGGCGGGTCGCGTCGAAGGACGACAGCAGGACGTCCTCGTGCTTGGCGAGGAACTCCGCCGTGGTCAGCTTCGCGATGCCGTGCAGGTACGTGCTGGCGAACTGGTCCGCCTTCAGGGCCTTCTCGACGCCCTCACCGCGCGGTACGGCGAAGGTGCCGACCGGGTCGAGGTGCTGCGAGTTGCTGACCAGCCGCTGCAGGAAGTCGCGGTACTTGTCCGCGGGCTCGGAGCGGTGGATCGCGATCGTGAAGAAGTTCCACTTCAGCCGTACGGCGAGGCCGGACGACTGGGCCAGCAGGACGCGATCCAGTACGGCGTAGTTGCCGGGCTGGAACTCCAGCAGCCGGTCGCTCGGGCCGACCATCTCGTTGCCGAGCAGACCCTGCGTCGCGGGGTACGAGTCCGACAGCGCGTTCTTGCCGCGCTCGCTGGCGATCGTCGCGTCCTTGACGACACTCTCGTCCGGCAGCGCGACAACGGCGCTCGCGCCGGCCGTCGTACCGAAGTACTCGTCGATCCCGGCGGCCTTCTGCCGGCGGACCTCGAGGGAGCGGTACTCACGGCTGACGCCGGCCAGCTCCAGGATGTTCCAGTCGGGGGTCTCGGTCAGGATCATCAGCCGCGGATAGAGCAGCGGGCCGGGCAGTTCGCGTGAGTGGCTGACGGGCAGGTGCTCGCTGACACTCTTCAGGTGCTCGCCCCAGAACTGAGTGTTCACCTTGACGAACTCGGTGGGTTTCATCGCCCGCTCTTCTCCTCGATCACTTCATGGGTCTTCCACAACCAGCAACTCCGGTCCGCCCGCCGCCTATTCCCCGGGATCGTGCGGCAGGATGCGCGTCATGGTTGCGCATGGGGATGGTACGACGAACGGCCGCACGGCGGGGACGGTCTGGGACGAGTGGAAGCGGGCCGACGAGGCCGGGGACGCCGAGGCCGCGGGCCGGCTGGCGGCCGAGATGCTCGAACTGGTGCCGGGTTTCTTCGAGATCTGGTTCGAGGCCGGGATGTACTCGAAGGCCCGGGCCGACTGGGCCGAGTCGGCGGCACGGAACCAGCGCGCGGTCGAGCTGTTCACCCCGGAGAACGCGGCGGCCTTCGACGGCGTGAACCCGGCCGCCTGGAACCTCGGCATCGCGGCGACCGCGATCGGTGACTGGGCGACCGCGCGGCGCGCTTGGACGGCGTACGGAATCGACGGCGTCGAGGCGGGCGCCGAGCCGATCGACATGAACTTCGGGTACGTGCCGATCCGGGTCAACCCCGATCGCCCGAGCCTGCCGCACCAGGTCGTGCCCGACTTCGGCGACACCGAGGTCATCTGGTGCTGGCGCCGCAGCCCGGCTCACGCGGTGATCTCGAGCGTGCCGCTGCCGGCGTCCGGGCACCGCTTCCGCGACGTATTGCTCCACGACGGCGAGCCCAAGGGCACCCGCCGACTCGGCGAGCAGGAGGTCGCCGTCTTCGACCAGCTGGCTCGGCTCGACTCGTCGGACCTGCCGACCTGGCAGGCCCAGGTCCTCGGCGCCACCCCTGCCGACCTCGACGCCCTCGCCGACCTGATCGGCCCCACCGGCCTCGGCCTCGACGACTGGTCCAGCATCCGCCTGATGTGCGCCGACTGCTCCCACGGCTCCCCCGGTACGGCGCACGCCCACACCCCCGCGGCAACCGACGCGACGGTCCTCGGCCTGGCCGGCTCCGAAGCCGACCTCCGCGCTTGCCTCGACGAGTGGCTCGCGGCGCGGCCTCACGTCGTACTGGCTGAACTGACGTTCCTGTGGTGAACCGGGCTCAGCATCCACGGAGGCCCGAGTAGATCAGCGCGGTCCTGCCCTCGGGAAAGTCGAGGCACTCGGCCTCTCCGGTGTACAGGGCCACGAGCGAATCGGCGCCTCTCCACCAGGTGTCGGCCAGGCCGTGCACCTCGACCACTGGTTCGTAGCCGTTCAGGTCGATGCCGTCGACCTCGTCGCCGACGTACCGGGTGATCTGTCGCGCCCAGGTGAAGGCCTCATGCGCGAGTGCGAGCGACTCGACCCAGCCCTCGACCGTCGCGTGGAGCGGTGTCCAGCGGTCCGCTCGAAGGCCGAACTCACCGGACGGCCCGATCACGAACGAGTACGGAACCGACACCCGCTGCGGTCCTGCGTCGAACCACCATCCGTCCGGGCCTGATTCAGGAGCGTCTGGATCGAGGCGGACGGGACCTCCGTCGTACTGCGTCGCAGGCGGCAGGAGCAGGCCGCGCCAGCGCTGCTGGTAGGTCACCATCCGGTCGATCACCGTTGTGGGGATGCCGTGCTCGAGCCACCGATCCTCGACGGGGCGGATGCCGACCTCGACCCCGTGGACGCCGACGAATCGCCGGGCTCGGGGAGTCAGGCCGTCAGGTACGTCGTCGTCGGAGATGCTCACGAGGAGGACGCTACCCAGCCGGGGTCCGGGTGGGGCTCAGCCGGAGGCGTCGGTTTTCTGGCTGAAGGCGCATTGCCAGTGGCCTGCCGTGTGGACGTAGATCTCGGTGATCCACTCGTCGGCCTCGTACGGCGTCCCGGCCCAGGTTCCTGAGCTGGCCTTCCGGGCGGTCAGTACGACGGCGTCACCGACGCGGGCGAGCCGCTCGGGGCCGACCACGCGCATGGTGTGATGGACGAGTTGCCCGGAGGCGATCCAGCCGAGGATGTCCTGCCGGGGAGTCGCGCCGGACGGACCGACGTACGCCCAGTCGTCGGTCATGAAACGACCGACGGCCGCCGCGTCGTTCTCCACCAGCGCGGCGTCGAACGCCGCCGACGCCGCCCGCACCTCGTCCTCGACCGTCATCCGCGCGCTCCTTCGTCCGCGATCGAGGCTAGGCGACGGCGGGAGCAAGCCCGAGTGGACAACCGCCCCTGCCGTGAAGGCAGGGGCGGTTCGTCGCGCAGAGCGCGAACGTCAGCGGGTGAGGTGCTTCGTCGTCCGGACGAGCTTCTGGCCCGAGAGATCGCCGTTGGCGACCCAGAGACCGACCACGACCGAGGTCGGGCCTCCGGGGACGTCGGCCGAGGCGCCGAAGGTGACGGTGTCGGAGTACCCGTTGCAGTGGGCGTCGCTGTAGCGGGTGGGGTATGCCGTGGTGCCCACGTACGGAGTCACGGACGCGAACCGGCAACCGCTTCCGGAGACCGAGTGCAGCAGGCCGGTGGCCGTGACCGAGCGGTTGGAGAAGGTGACGCTGCCCGAGAAGTAGCTGGCGCCGTATTCCAGGGGCGTGAAGGTCTTCGCCGCCGTTTCGGCCGCCTGCGCGGACGGCGCGGCGACGCCGACCATCCCGAGAGTGGCCAGCAGGCCGATGCCGGCCGCAACAAGTCGTCGCATATCTGCTCCTTGGAGTTGTCGTTGATTCGCAAGGAGTCTGCGGTCGCCGCACCTGCCAGAGGAAGGCTTTTGCAGCTTGTGGCAGCACGGTGAGTTGACCACCGGTGACGGCCGGCTACAACATCCCCGGTGACGGCCGGCTACAACATCCCCGGTGACGGCCGGCTACAACATCCCCGGTGACGGCCGGCTACAACGAGGAAGCGCCCCTGACCCGTGGGTCAGAGGCGCTTCGGCCCTGTGGCAGGTGCAGGGTTCGAACCTGCGTAGGCATAAGCCGACAGATTTACAGTCTGCTCCCTTTGGCCGCTCGGGCAACCTGCCAGGGTGATGCCGGTTCGTGAACCGGCGTGAGAGACGATACAACAGACAGTGCCCCTGACAGCAAATCGGAAAGACAGCAACTCGGAAGGGAAGTGCCCATGGCTTCGGAGTCCTCCTTCGACATCGTGAACAAGGTCGACCAGCAGGAGGTGGACAACGCCGTGAACCAGGCGGCGAAGGAGATCAGCCAGCGGTTCGACTTCAAGAACGTCGACGCGGGGATCAAGCTGTCCGGCGAGGCGATCGACATGCAGGCCAACACCGAGGAGCGGGTCAACGCCGTCCTCGACGTACTCAAGGACAAGCTGGTCAAGCGGCAGATCTCGCTCAAGGGACTCGAGGCCGAGGACCCGAAGCTGAGCGGCAAGATCTACAAGATCAACGCCACGATCAGCGCGGGGATCACGCAGGAGAACGCGAAGAAGCTGTCCAAGCTGATCCGCGACGAAGGCCCGAAGGGCGTCAAGGCACAGATCCAGGGCGACGAGCTCCGGGTCTCCAGCAAGAGCCGCGACGACCTGCAGACGGTGCAGTCGCTGATCAAGGGCCAGGAGCTCGACTTCGCGGTGCAGTTCGTCAACTACCGCTGACCGCCGCGGGAGACGCCCGGCCAATTCGCTCGCCGAACCGCCCTTGGCCGGGCATCCTGAGCGCCGTGAACACACCCGCGCTCCAGGACTGGCTGCTCGAGGACCACGGGCTCGATGTGGCAGAACTCACTCGCGTGCACGGGGGCGCGGATCTGGTCGCGGAGGTGTGGAGGGTCGAGGCGGGCTCAGCCGAGCTGGATGGTCGCCGGGGTGGTCTTCGTTCGTACGCCGTGAAGTGGTCTGGTGGTGGGACCGACGCCGGGCCGTTGGTGAGTGCGGAATTGGCGGCTGCGGGGATTCCTGGGGTTGCGGGGCCTGTGCGGACCCGTAGCGGTGGGCTGTGGAGTGTGCGGGACGGGCGGCGGTTGACGGTGATGCCCTGGGTCGACGGGCGGCAGGGGGCTGCGGGTGGGCTCAGCGACGCGGAGTGGACGGCGTACGGCGTACTGCTGGCTCGCGTGCACTCGGTCGAGCCGTCGGAGGAGCTGCGGCGGGTGTTGCCGCGGGTGAATCCGATCAACGCCAGGATGCCGGGGTTGCTGCGGGAGCTGGATGCGCGGCTGACCGAGCAGGCGCCGGTGGACGATGTCGAGGCCGAGCTCGGGGCGCTCTGGAAACAGCACCGGACGCCGATTCTCGAGCTGCTGGAGCCGGTCGACGAGCCGCACGGGCCGGCGGTGGTCTGCCACGCCGACCCGCACCTCGGCAACGTGATCGTCGGCGCGGACGCCGTCCACCTGATCGACTGGGACGACACCGTACTGGCGCCGCGCGAGCAGGATCTGATGTTCCTCCTCGGCGGCATGGGCTCGCTCGGGCCGACGACGACCCGGCAGCTCGACGCCTTCTTCGCCGGGTACGGCGAGGTCGACCCAGATCCCGTCAACCTCCGCTACTACCGCCACGCAAGAGCCCAGGAAGACGTCGCCCTCTGGGCCGAGCAGGTCATCACGGGCCCGGACCGCGAGGAGTCGCTGCGGATCCTGCGCGGCGTACTGGGCCCGGACGGCCTCGCCACGGTTGCGACGGCCCGACGATGAGCGTGCCGACCGTCGGCGAGATCCGCGACTACCTGATCGACGAGCTCAACCTGGTCCTGCGCCGGCCGTCCACGATCGGCAAGGGCGAAGCGCCGTTGAGCCTGCTGCTCTCGCACCTCGTCTTCGTCACCGGTTCCGACGGCGTCGATGAGTGGCGGGAGGCGCTCCGGGCTGCAGGCGCCTACTACAGCACCGGCGTACTCGGGGCCGTGCGGCTGTTCCTGCCGGAAGGAGCTGCACGACGCGGCGATCTACTCCGTCTACGCCGAGCTCGTCCTCGAGCACGGCTGGCTGGCTCTCGACCGGGAGCTGACGGCGGCCGAGTACGACGTACTGCGGGGCGCACCTGTGGAACGGCAGAGAGCCCGGAGTACCGGACAGGTGGCCCGCGTACGAGGATCCGGTGCTGCTCGCCGGGCGGCGGGGGTTCGCGCCGTTCGAGGAATGCTTCACGTTCACGCCGGAGGGGACCCGTCGGCGGCCCGAGCTGCCTGACTGGTACGTCGAGTCACGCGTGGCGGACCCAGATGTTGGGTTCGGTGTAGGTGCCGATGTTGTCGGTGATGGTGAGGGTGGAGGGGCCGGCGGGGATCGTGTAGGTGCCGGGTGAGGGGAAGGGCATGCCGGTCCACTTCTCCCACTCGGCGACTGTGCCGGTGATGGTTTGGGAAGCCGGAGCGGGGGCGAGGATCTTCGCGCCGAGGCGGACGTGGGTGCGGAGCCAGGGGTCGAGTGGGAGGCCGTCTTCTCGGGTCCAGGTCTGGTACGTCGCGATGTCGGTGAGGGGGTAGCGGGTATTGCCCGGCTCGGTGACGAAGTAGAAGTTCCAGTTGGCGAAGAACCGGTCGCGGCGTTTGGCGTACTGCTTGGCCAGCGCGTCGTGGAAGATGAACTCCGGCCAGGCCTCCTCGTGGAATTCGGGGGCGTCGGCGACCGGGGTCAGCATGACGCCGAGGCTAGGGTGTGCCGCTGCCGGCGACCACTGCATTTCGTACGGCGCGGGGTGAGCCGCCGAGTTCGCGGTGGCAGGCCTTGTTGAAGGCCTGCAGGTCGGGGATGCCGACCGAGGCCGCGACGGCGGGGATCGACAGGGTGGACGCGACCAGGAGGTGCCGGGCGCGGGTCAGGCGGCGGCGTCGCAGGTACGCGATCACCGTCGTACCGGTTTCCGCGTGGAAGAGCCGGGTGAGGTGGTTGTGCGAGACCCCGGCCGCGCGGGCCAGTTCGGGGACGGTCAGTGGGCGCGCGAGGTTGGCCTCGATGTAGGCGATCGCCGACGCGACCGCCGGATGGGTGCCGCGTTCGGGGTCCGGTGCCGACAGTTCGGCGATGCGCCAGAGCGCGGTCCACACCTCCGCGACCACGCGGGCGGAACCGGTCGGGGATGCCTCCAGCGCGGAGCGCAGCAGGTCGGCGAGGACCGGCGCGGCGGCGCCCGCGTCCTGGACCACCGGCACGTACGACGGTTCGCCGCCGGAGCTTGGGCGGAAGTGCACGTACAGGTGCTCGGAGCGCCCGCGGTAGTCGAACTGCACCGGCACCCCGGCCGGCGTCAGGCTGACGAAGCCGGGCGCCACCGCGTACGTCGTACCGTCCAAGGTCAGGTCGGCCGAGTAGCTGTACAGGTGCAGCTGCCACAGGTCCGGCAGGCGGAACACGTCGCGGCGCCGGTGGACGCCGTGCACGCCCGCGCCGACGTTGACGACCTCCGGCGGTTGAGCCAAGGGCAACCGAAGCATGGTGAGAAATTACCACCAGTGGTGATTCAGACCGACGCGGAAGCAGGAGAAACCTTCTTAACCTGGACGAGTAGGAACCACCAAGGACCAGTCGCCCCGAGAGGGAGAGACATGCCCCACCCGCATCGCAAGAACCTGCTCACCTCGGTTCAGATGGCTCATTTCGTCGCCACCGGCGCGTTCCGGATGGACGCCGTCGTCCCGGACGAGATGAACCAGCAGGCCCTCGACGTACTCCAGGCCGGCGTCCCCGGCGTCCCGTACGGAACGCCGCTGTCGGAGGCGTTCACCGGCAGCGAGTTCGTGGAGCGGCTGGTACAGCTGCCCGAGGTCGCCGGCGCGATCCACAGCCTGGTCGGCCCGGAGCCGACCGTCGACCACCACGCCGTGCACATCCGCAAGGCCAACGAGGGCGAGGCGCAGAACCTGCACGGTGACGCGATCATCGACGTCCGCGAGGACGCCTTCGACGTGCAGCTCATGTACTACCCGCAGGAGGTGACGCTCGAGATGGGCGGCACCCTGAGCGTGCCCGGCAGTCACCTGCGCCGGACCAACGAGTCCGACACCGGCCGCTACCAGAACCTGGCCGGCCAGACCCGGCTGACCTGCCCGGCCGGCACCGTCGTCTTCCTGCACCACGGCATCTGGCACGGCGGTCGCAAGAACGACAGCGACATCGACCGCTACATGTTCAAGATCCGCTTCAACCCGACCGTCCGTCAGGTCCGACTGTGGGACCTCGAGGACCTGTACGACGAGCAGGTCGCGGCCGAGCTCAGCCAGACGTTCCCCTGGTACGAGAACGCGACCGGCCGGCTGGAGATCTACAACCGCGTCAAGCTCTGGCAGGCGCTGACCGGTGACGACACCTTCGACCCGGATTACTGGGTCACCCGCGTCTCGAACCGCCCGCAGCGCGTGATCTCCCAGCGCAGCATGAACCCGCACGCCGCGAAGAAGGATGCCTGATGACGACGACTGCCCCTGACCCGACCAAGACCACGGTCCGCCAGCAGGTTCTCGTGCTCTACCTGGCCTCGTCCGCGCTCGATGCGCGCACGGTCGGCTGGTCGACGTACGACGGCACCGGCGCGACCTCGCCGACGACCGGCGACAGCGACGTCCCGCCGTACGCGACCGGTCTCGACGCCCTGAAGGACGGCTGGCGCCTGTTCCAGGCCGCGCAACTGCTGCCGCCGCAGCACGGTCACGAGTACGACGTGTCGTTCCTCAAGCACGAGTTCTTCTTCGAGAAGCTCGTCACGGTCTGACCCAGCTCGAGCCGAGCTGGTGCAGGCTCAGTGAGCTGATCCGCAGCGGGCCGTCGGTGGCGAGTTCGATCTCGTCGCCGGCGGCCTCGCTGTCGAAGTCGACGTTCAGGCAGGTGTAGGCGAGGCCGGAGAAGATCGCGAGCTGACCCCGGTCGACGAGGAGCCGCAGGGTTTCATCGGGGGCGACCGGTACGTCGTAGTAGCCGCGCAGGCGCAGCGTGCAGGGCCGCGAGGCGCCGGTGATCTCCAGCTCGACGGTGCGGCCCGAACCGAGGACGTGCCGGCCGGGTGCGAAAGTTGCCTCCGGCCACGTTTGGGTCTCGCTGCGGAGAGTGCGGAGCTCCTCGACCGGGCGGCTGAGGATCCGGGGGCCGTCCGGAGTGCTGATCAGTTCCTGCTCGACCGGGAAGCTCGCGTTGCCGGTCCAGACCGAGCCCTTGTTGCGGCCCTGCCAGGCCATCGTGACGACGCGGCCGTCGGGCATGTTCTCGAAGGACTGCGCCGCGTAGTAGTCGCCGGCCGCGGGGCCCGGGTTGCGGGTGATCGTCTGGGGCTCGGTCCACGGCGTACTGAAGGTCCGGCCGTCGAAGTCGCCGACGACGTACGAGCCGCGAGCGTCACGCAGGACCCAGACTGTCTCGCCGTCGAGCTGCATCGGGGTGAAGTCGGGGCACTCGAAGAACCAGTCGGCGGCGTACCGGCCGGTCCTTTCCCAGTCGCGCAGGTTCGGCGAGACGAAGAAGTCGGCACCGTTGCCCTCGGCATCGGACCAGACGACCATCGCCCAGGTCGAGGTCGGCGCGTGCCAGACCACTTTCGGGTCGCGACTCTCGCGCCCGCTCGGCTGCGCGATCACGCGGCCTTCGTCGTACGGCGTGAAGGTGTAACCGCCGTCGAGGCTGTAGAACATCCGCACGCCCTGGGTCCCGGAGAAGACCATGATCGGGTCCTCGTCGCCGTCCTTCAGGCCCGAGGTGTTGCCCAGGTCAACTACTCCCCCACCGGACCACAACTCGCCGGGGTGGGTCGACGGCTCCAGCGCGTTCGGCTGCTGGGTCCAGTGGACGAGGTCCGGGCTCGTTGCGTGGCCCCAGTGCATGGTGTCCCAGACCAGGCTGTCCGGCGCGTGCTGGAAGTAGAAGTGGTACGTGCCGCGGTAGTGCAGCAGGCCGTTCGGGTCGTTCATCCAGCCGGCGCGGGGGCTGAAGTGGACCTGACCGCGGTTCGGTTCGTCGTACGGCATCGGGGCTCCTCAGCGGGGACGGCGATGGGCGCGGGGCGGTAGGGAAACCGGGGAGTTCTCGCCGGTGGCCTGGTACCAGTAGGCGACCGTGGAGATGTCGTCGCTGCGCTCGAAGTGCCCGTGGTCCCAGGCGCCGATCTGCTGCAGCGTGACCTTCAGCCGGTCGCGGAAGATGATCGGATCGGGCAGGTGCCAGCGGTACATCCCGTGTGACTGCAGCGTGCTGGTCAGGAACGGGGACGCCTTGGTGGTGTCCTGGTCCGAGTAGAACGGATAGCCGCAGTACGGCGCGCTGAAGGTGATCGGTTTCGGCGGTGGGTCGACGCGCAGCGCGTCCTGGAAGGCCCAGGCGCCGCCGGCGTAGTCCTCGAGCCCGGTACTGCACTGGGACGGGTAGTCGGTGTCGTCGTCGAGGTAGAACTTCACCTCACCCTCGCCCCACCAGTAGCGCTCCAGTGCGGTGAGGCCGATGTAGGTGCCGACGTAGTTGCCGCTGCCGGTGATGCCGTCGAGGATCACGTGGTCCTCGGCTGGCGCGGTGGAGGCGTTGCTGCGGCGCCACTGGGCGTGGAACGTCGCCGTGTCGTCGGGGAGCTCGTCGTCGACGGTGTAGTCGAGTTGGTAGTAGATGCCGTCGACCTTGCCGGGGTGCTCGTTGGTGAGCTCGATGCGGGCGTGCTGCTGGAAGGGCATGGGGAAATAGCAGTTCATGCCGCCGGTCGGGGCGACGACGATCGGTGCCGAGGTGATCAGAGCGCGCTGGCCGAAGCCGTTGCAGAAGAAGTCGCCGAGCGGGACCTCGACGGCTGGGGTGTTGTCACCGTCCCAGAAGATGCGGAGGACGAGGTCGCGGAGGACCCAGGGGCCGGCGGGGGTTTTGTCGGGGACGGTCATCCAGAGGTGGCGGATGGTGCCGGGGCCGTCGATGTCGGCGATTGTTGCCGTCTCGCCTGATTTCAGTGAGATCGCTGGTCGGCCCTTGCGGGAGGGGCCGAGGGCGGAGGCGGTTGTCGCCGCTTGGCCGGGTGCTCCGGTCGGGTTCTCGGCGTTGATCGAGCGACTCCGGCTGCGGCCGGGGGCGCGGGTGAGGGCTGACCAGTCGGTCATGGCGACCTCCTTGCGGCGGGTTGGCCGGGGTGCGGGTCGGCCGGGGCGGGTGCGGTGCGGGTCGACCGGGGCGGGTGCGGTGCGGGTCGGCCGGGGCGGGGTGCAGTGCGGATCGGCCGGGGTGCGGGCCCACCGGGGCGGGTGCGGTGCGGGTTGGCTGGGGTGCGGGTCGGCCGGGGTGCGGGTCGGCCGGGGTGCGGGTCGGCCGGGGTGCGGGTCGGCCGGGGTGCGGGTCGGCCGGGGTGCGGGTCGGACGGGGTGCGGGTCGGACGGGGTGCGGGTGCGGTGCGGGTCGGCCGGGCGGGTGCGGTGCGGGTCGACCGGGGTGCGGGTCGACCCGGCGGCTGCGGTGCGGGTTGGCTGGGGTGCGGCGACGGGCGGGTGGGTCGGGTGCGGTGGGCCGACTCACCGCCGACGGGCGGGCCGCCGATGGCGGCGGCCCGGCGTACGGTCAGACCGGCAGGATGCAGACCGGTTTCGGCCAGGACAGCGGCGTCCCCGTTGCGGTGAGGGCGCCGCTGGACTGGTCGATCTCGAACGCCGCGACGGCGTCGGAACGCTCGTTCGCGGCGTACAGGTGGGTGAAGTCGTTGCTGAAGGCAAGGTGTCGGGGCCAGTCGCCGCCGGAGCCGATGGTCTGGATCAGCTCGACGCCGAGGCCGTCGGCGTCCGTCGCGAAGACGGCGATCGTGTTGTCGCCGCGGTTCGAGCCGTACAGGTAGCGGCCGTCCGGGCTGATCAGCAGCTCGGCCGGGAAGTTCTCGCCCGCGGCGCCGTCCGGACGGGTCGACACGGTCTGCGTGACGGCGAGTTTGCCGTCGGCGTAGCTCGCGACGGTGAGCGTGGAGTCGAGTTCGTTGATCACGTACGCCGCGCCGCCCGCCGGATGGAACACAAGGTGCCGCGGTCCCGCGCCCGGGTGGACCTTGAGCTGGCTGACGTCCTCGAGCCGGCCGTCCGCGGTGAGCGTGTTGACGTAGACGGTGTCCGAGCCGAGGTCGACGTCGAACGCGTACGCGCCGGCCGGGTCGAACGCGACCTGGTGGGCGTGCGGGCCCTCTTGGCGCTCGGCGTTCGGTCCGGTGCCCTCGCGCTGCAGGACCTGCGTCGCCGTACCGAGTGAACCGTCGGCGGCGATCGGATGGATCGCGACGTTGCCGGAGCTGTAGTTGGCGCTCAGCAGGTAGTTGCCGGAGGGGTCGATCGTGAGGTGGCACGGGTGCGCGCCCTCGGTCGGCTGGTCGTTCAGGAACTCCAGCGAACCGTCCGCGCCGACCGCGAACGCGCTGACGCGCCCGGCGTCCTGCTCGTTGGTCGCGTACAGGAACCGCCCGTCGACCGACCGGGTCAGGAACGACGGGTCCGCCGTCTCGACCGCGACCACCAACTCCTCGGCAGTCCCGAACCCGATCCCGGTCCCGCCACCGTCCTGGCTGGTGTAGCTGCCCACATAGATCCGCTCCGAAGTCATGCCCCCTACCCTGCCAGGTCAGCGAGTTGGTGGCACCTGCTGTCCCAGCATGCAACGCGTCGCGGCCGGGAGCCGGTCGGGTGCACTCGGTGGGCGGGTCGGGCGGGTCGATCCCGTGGTGCGGGCGAGAGCGGGCGGGCGGAGGCGGCGCAGGCGGAGAGCGCCCATCGATGGCAGTCCGAACGTGTTCGAGTGGCGGACGCGGGCCGGTGCGCGCCGGTCGGAAGCCGTGGTGACGTAAGCGCCGGGGCCGGTGAGCCGAGGGGCTCGTGGGCCCGGCAGGTGGGCCGAGGGCCGGTGGGCCGGGGGCTCGTGGGTCGGGGCAGGTGGGCTGGGTCGGTGGGCCGTGGCGCTCGTGAGCCCGGCAGGTGGGCCGAGGGCCGGTGGGCCGGGGCGCTCATGGGCCCGGGCCGGTCAGCCGGGGCCGAGGGGCGCATGGGCCCGGGCAGGTGCGCCGGCGCCGGTGGGCCGAGGGGCTCGTGAGCCCGGCAGGCGGGCCGAAGGGCCGGCGGGCCGGGGGCTCGTGAGCCGAGGCAGGTGGGCCGGGTCGGTCGGCCGGGTCGGCCGGCCGGCCGGGTCGGCCGGACGGGTCGGCCGGACGGGTCGGTGGGCCGGGCTCGTGAGCCGGGGCAGGTGTGCCTCGCGGGCCGGGGCAGGGGCTCGTGGGCCGGGGCACTCATGGGCCCGGGCAGGTGAGCCGAGGCCGGTAGGCCGGGGGCTCGTGAGCCGGGGCAGGTGGGCCGGGCGGCTCGTGCGCCCGGCAGGTGGGCTGTGGCCGGTGGGCCGGGGCGACTCATGCGCCCGGCAGGTGGGCTGTGGCCGGTGGCCCGGGGGGACTCGTGGGCCGGACCGGTGGGCCGGGGGCGACTCGTGGGCCGGGCCGGTGGGCCGCGGGGCCGGTGGCTGGGGCCGGTGGGCCGAGGGCTGGGCCAGTGGCCCGGGCACGTAGGCTGGAGCCGGTGGGCTGGGGGTTGAGACCGGCGGACCGGGTGGCTCGTGGGCCCGGCAGGTGGGTCGGTGGGCCGGGGCTCGTGGGCCCGGGCCGATGGGCCGGGGGCGGTCGTACGCTCGGCGTATGACGAGCTCGGAGTTGCTGCGGCGGATCGGGTTGGAGGGGGCTCCGGCGGGGCCCAGTGTGGAGGGGTTGTTCGCGCTGCAGCGGGCGTTCGTGGGGTCGGTGCCGTACGAGTCGATTCAGTACCAGCTCGGGCGGGGTGGGCCGTTGGATCAGCGGGCTGTGGTCGAGCGGATGATCGCGCGGGAAGCCGGGGGCTACTGCTTTCAGATGAACGGTGCGCTGGGCTGGTTGCTCGGAGAGCTTGGGTATCGGGTGACCATGCACCGTGGTGGCGTGCAGACGCGGACGATGCCGGAACCTCGGGTGGACAGTACGCATCTGGTGCTGACTGTCGACGGTCTGCCGGAGGATCCGGAGCGGGTGTGGCTGGTTGATGCCGGGCTTGGGGACGGGTTTCTGGAGCCGATGCCGCTGGAGGTGGGGACGAGCCGGCAGGCGCCGTACACGTTCGGGCTCGGGCCGTCGGCGATCACGGACGGCTGGCGGTTGGAGCATGACGCGCGCAGTGTGATCGCGGGGATGGACTTCGAGGCCGCGCCGGCGGTCATTGACGACTTCGCCGAGCAGCACGCGTATCTGTCGACCGCGCCCGGCTCACCGTTCGTTCGCGTGGCGTCGGCGTTCCTGCGCCGGCCGGAGAGCGTGCTCGCGCTCCGCTCCACCGAGCTCGCGGAGACCACCGCCGACCGGGTCGACACCACACGGATGGAAACACCGGGCGAGTACTACGAGCTGCTGGCCGACGTGTTCCAGCTCCCGCTCACCCACCTCGACAAGGCCGACCGGGACCAGCTCTGGCGCCGGGTCGTCGAGCAGTACGAGTCCTACCAGGCTCGCCTCGCCGCGGCAGAACAGCCCACGCAGGCCTAACCCGCGCTGCCCACGCGGCCCACGCGATCCGCGCCGTCCGCGCCGTCCGCGCCGTCCACGCCATCCGCGCCATCCGCGAAGACTGGCTCCAGGCGTCGCCGTACGGCGGTCGCGAACTCGTCGGGCCAGGTGACTCCCGTACGCCGGCACAGATGCTGCGCCAACGGGAGGAAGGCGTCTAGGCAGGCCCGCTGGAAATCGATCGCGGACTCGCGGGTCGTGGCGATCGGGGGCAGGGCCCCGAGCGCGCTGTAGTGCTGCGGGGAAAGGAGCGTAGACAGGTGCAGCGCGCCGCCGCGGTCTTCCACCTCGACCGACTCGACCATCAGCTGGATCAGCATCGTGCGCAGCAACGTCGATCCCGACGCGGCCACGACGTAGTCCTCCCGGCCCAGCGCGACCGGCAGCAACGCGGCGACCCGGAGGAACTCGGGCACGACCTTCGCGACCACGTCGGCCGACGGGCCGACGACCGGGCCGTGGACCGGAAGGCTGTTGTCGAGCCCGTCGCGGTCGAAGACGACCTTCGCCGTACGGCGTGAGCGGCCGCGCAGTACGTCGGGCGGACCGACGAGCAGGTCGAAGCGGAGCCAGTCGTCGCCGACGATGTGGTTGACCACGACCGTCGGGCCGAAGTCGAGGACCTGGTGGTAGACCAACGGCATCGCCTGCCGTACGGCGGTGAGCCAGCTGTCGACGAACGCACTCGCCGGCGGCCCGTCGTCGTTGACGACCTCCACGAGATCCAGGTCGCTGAACGCGTCGGCCGTGCCGCGCGCCGTACTGCCGGTGATCCACAGCCCGCGAACCCGCTGATCCTGCCGAAGCTGCTCGGTGATCCAACCGAGCAGGTCCACGCGGCGGGCAACGGCCCGCTCGTCGCGCGTGCTGCCCAAGGCGGCCTGGTCATGCGTGCTGCCCAAGGCTCCCGCGTCGCGCACGCCGCCCAAGGCGACCTCGTCACGCATGCCGCCCAAGGCGACCTCGTCTTGCGTGCCACGCCTCGGAGCGCGCGGTCCGGCGGGCGCGGACGAGTCCTGGCCATGACTGCCCGAGACGGATGGCCGCGCCGCATCGCCGCCGGTCATCGGGTGAGGTGCTTGCCGTAAAGGGCGCTGTCCGGGGTGAGATTGGCAAGCAGGACCTGCCAGCCCTTGCGCCGGTAGAGCCTGGGCGCCGGGCGGTCGTCGGCGTACGTGCTGAGCAGGGCCTTGGTGTTGGGCAGGTCCGCCATCAGCGCGTCGTGGAGCTCGGCGCCCAGGCCTTGGCGTTGGGCTGATGCGGCGACGGCCAGCTCGACGAACTCGAAGTGGCCGCCGACCCACTCCTCGGCGAGCTCCGGTGCGGCTTCGGCGATGCGGTCGGGCCACCACTGGCCGCGGTCGCCGGTGAAGCCGTAGGCGAAACCGGTGACCGCGCCGCCCGACCGGGTGGCGACGAGCTTGAAGTCCGGGCGGGCGGCGTGCGTCGGGAGTTGTTCGGCGGCGAACTGGTCGGCCTTCTCGGCGGGCTCGTCGTACCCGGGTGCTCCGAAGGCCGACAGGTACACCTCGCGGAGTTCGTCGGCGACCGCGAGGGCGGCGGTGGGGCCGAGGGTTTCGGTCATTCCACGAGGTTAGTGGGGACCAGGTCGGCTGCCAGGGCTTCGGCGTTGGGCGTGCTGACCAGTACGACGTCGTAGCCGGTCAGGTCGGCGCCTTTGGGGGTGAGGGTCAGGCGTACGGCGGGGCGGTTGCGGCGGACGCTCACGAAATGACGGACGCCGGTGCCGAGGCCCCAGCGACCGACCTTGAGGACCCCGGTGACGACGAGGCCGGACCGGCCGCCGGGGGTCGCGGTCCAGCGGGTCGGCTGGTCGACGACGCCGACCGTCGCGATCGCGTCGAGCGGGATCGCGAGGCGTGGGCGCCCGGCGGCGAAGAACCGCTCCCACCAGCTCAGGCCTACCGTCACCGTCGTGTCGTTCGCACGTACTGTCGCCATGTCGGGTCCTCCGCTCCTAGACTATTTCCATTACTGGGAATATTACCAAGATTGGAATCGAAAGACCAGATGACCTCTCTTGTCGACCTGCTGCACCACCCGTTGCGGTGGCGGATCACGCAGTTGCTGATCGGCCGTTCGCTGACCACCCGCGAGCTGGCCGAGCTGCTGCCCGACGTCGCGACGACGACGCTGTACCGGCAGGTCGGCGTACTGGTGAAGGCCGGCGTGCTGATGGTTTCCGACGAGCACCAGGTCCGCGGCGCGGTCGAGCGGACCTACACGCTGAACACCGAGGCCGGCGATTCCGACCACGAGGGGGTCGACCACGACAAGCTGCGGACGATGTTCACCGTGTTCGTCGCGGGCATCGGCGGGCATCTCGACCAGTACCTCGCGCGCCCCGAGATCGACCCGATGGCCGACGGCGTCAGCTTCCGGCAGACCGCGCTGAACCTGTCGGACGAGGAGTTCACCGAGTTCGTCACGGCGTACGGCGAACTGCTCAGCCGGTACGCCGGGAAGCCCGACGCCGCGGATCGCAGGCGCCGGATGCTCTCCACGCTCATCGTCCCGGACTAGGGTGGTCGAGCAGTCCATGTCATACCAGTCCCATCTCGATCGAGCCGATAGGACAGGAGAGTGAGACAGCCTGCGATGCCCAGCCCGTTGAGTCGGCGCGAGTTGAATCGGGCCACCCTGGCCCGTCAGTTCCTGCTCTCCCGCACCGACCGCTCCGTGCCCCACGTGATCGAGCATCTCGTCGGGCTGCAGGCACAGACACCCCACACCTGGTACGCCGGTCTGTGGACCCGCATCGCCGGCTTCCGTCCCGAGACCGCGGCCGACGGACTGGCCGAGCGCACCTTGGTACGGATGGCCGTGATGCGGTCGACCATCCACCTGATCACCGCCCGCGACGCCGGCACCCTGCGGCCACTCGTCCAGCCGGTTCTGGACCGCGACCTGTTCACCAATCACACGCACAAGGCGGCAGTCCGCGATCTCGACCTCGACGCTGTCGTCGCCGCCGGCCGCGAGTTGCTCGCCGAACGCCCACGCACGCAGCGCGAACTCGGTGCGCTCCTGCACCAGCGCTGGCCCGACCGTCCGCCGGCCGGCCTTGCCTACGCCGTACGCAACTTGGTGCCGCTCGTCCAAGTGCCGCCTCGCGGCCTGTGGGGCCGGAGCGGTTCGATCGCACACACCACCGCTGCGAGCTGGCTCGGCGACCTACCCGACAGCAACCTGGACCTCCCCGGTCTGGCACGCCGATACCTCGGCGCGTTCGGCCCCGCCACTGTGCGCGACATGCAGACCTGGTCCGGCCTGACCCGCCTGAGTGAAGTCGTCGAATCCATCCGCGGGGAGCTGCTGGTACGACGCGACGAGGACGGCCGCGAGCTGTTCGATCTGCCCGAGGCCCCACGCCCCGACGCCGATACGCCCGCTCCACCGAGGTACCTCTACGACTTCGACAACCTGCTGCTCTCGCACGCCAACCGCACCCGGGTCATCACCAGCGACTTCCAGCGCTACTCGTTCCGTCCTCACGGACCGGTGCCATCCGTCGTACTCATCGACGGCGTGACCGGCGGCGACTGGACCATCGAACACACCAAGGCCACCGCGACCCTCCACGTGCGCACCTATCGCCAACCAGCCCCCGAACTCACCACACAGCTCGTCACCGAAGGCACCGCCCTGCTCGCCTTCGCGGCCGCCGACGCCGACCATCACGACGTCCAGGTGCGAGTGGTGTCCGACTGACGAAGAACCGGGAAGATTCCGGCCGCCGCGCGGCTACGAGTTTTCGCCGGGGCGCGTTGGGCACTGCGGGACCGACGGATCCCACCCCGACGCGAGGAGCGAGCAGATGAGCGAGTCCGACAACGACTACCGGCCGACCGTGGACGACGTCGATCCGAGTGCGCTCGCGGTCAACTCGGTCGACGACCGGGTCCGGGTTTCCGCCGATCCGAGCGAGTCCGAGATCGTCGACTCAGCTGGTGAGACCCTGCGCGTCGACGAGAACTCCACCGACGGCGACCGGGTCCAGGCTCCTGACGATCTGGCCGGCGAGCCGCGCACGCTCACCGAGGCCTCCGAGGGCGAGGGCGAGGGCGATGCGGGTGGGCGGTCGTGAGTACGCCGCCCGACGGCGCGTTGCCGCTGTCCGACTTCGACCACGTGCCGTTCGGATCGCTGGCGGAGCGCGTGCAGTCGCTCGACGTCCAGCAACTGGAGCAGCTGATCGGGTACGAACGCAACCACGGTGAGCGGATCCTCGTGCTGACCACGCTCGATCACCGCCGCGACGAACTCCTCGGCGGCGCCCCGCGCACGTTCGCTCCTGATCAGCCGGCGGCCGGTGCGCAGCCGGGGAGCTGAGCCGAAGCCCGTTCAACCGAAGGGATAAAGCGGTGTCCGAAACGCAGGACGAATCCAGCCCGGTCGTCGATCCGGAGGCCGAAGGGCTGCCCGGAACCGCGGACGACGACTCCACGGCGTACGACGACACCGGCTCGGCCCGGATCGCGGACGGCCCCAGCCCGGCCGCGTTGCCGGCCGACCATCCGATGGCGTCTCTCGACTACGGCACCACGCCGGCCGAGGCCGGTACCGCCGAGCCGCTGAGCGACCGCCTTGACCGTGAGGAGCCCGAGCCGGACCCGTACGCCGAAGCCGCCGATCCTGGTGACGTCACGGATCCTGCCAACGTGTCCGACCGACCGGACCCCGGTGACGACACGATCGAGCCCGGTGAACTCATCGATGCCACGCCGGCGGAGGTGTCCGGTGTACCGGGTGCCGGAGCCGGTGTCGGCGATCCTGCGGACGAGCACGTTTCCGACAGCCCCGACGAGGTCGCCGACGGCCCCGATCCGGACGGTACGCTGACGGGCGCTCCGAGTGACGGGCTGGTGGACGTCACCGGCGCCGACGCGACGGACTCCGACGAGCTCGACGACCGCGGTGATCGGGACAATCGGGGCGACCGGGGCAATCGCGAGGAGATCGTCGAGGACCTGACCGAGCTCGACGTCCTCGACCAGGACCCGACCGACCTCGGTGAGCCGGACGAGGTCTTGTCCGGTCGGCTTGTGACGCCTGACGAGGGCGCGCACACCGACCGCGAGTCCACTGAGATCGCTCGGGACTCCGGGTCGACGACCGGCCTGACCGCCGAAGAAGCGGCGGTGCACGAGGAACGCTGAATCGGCAACTAGGGTTTCGCGGGTGATCACTGACCAGCAGCGGCGCGACCGCGGACTCCGGACGGTCGCCGAGATCCTCGAACTGGCCGAGAGCGGGACGGTGGTGCTCGACCCGTACTCGGTGCTGATCGGCGCCGCGGTGGTCCTGGGTAAGGAGAACGTCCTGTATCCGGGGGTCGTGATCGAGTGCGCCGAGGACGCCGAATGCGTGCTGGGCGACCGGAACACGCTGCTGCCCGGGACCTTCGTCTCCGTCGGGCCCGGTGGATCGGTTGTCATCGGCAACGATGCGAGGATCGGCGAGGGCGGCGCGCGGATCCTCGCCGGCGGCGACGAGATCAGTATCGGGAACGGCGTCCGGCTGAGCAGCGGCGCACTGGTGGTCGCGCCCGCCGAGCTCGGCGACGGCTGTCAGATCCTCGGTCAGATCACTGCGCAGGACGTTGTGCTGGCCGGCGGCAAAGACCACACACATCCCGACCCCGATCACAGAGGCGCTGTCCTGAAGGGCTTCGGGAAAGCACAGGGCGTTCAGCTAGGTGTGGGCGAGGTCGTCAACGGCACAGGGAACTTCGACGACGCACCGGTGGAACGCCAGCGGCACTACCACCCGAACGCTCCGCACCTGAGCGAGTAAGAGAAGCCCGGCCGCAGCTCAGTTGAGCAGCGCGAACAGCGTCGCCGGCAGCACCGAGAACACCACAGCCACCGCCGTACAGGCAGTAATCACCGTGACCGCCGAGTTCTCGATGTTCACCGAGAACGGGGTCTCGTCCGGCGTCCGGAAGAGCTCGGCAACCCAGCGCAGATAAACCGCCAGGCCGATCATCACGTTGACCGCCATCACGATCGCCAGCCACAGCAGGTCGGCGTCGATCACCGACTGGAACGCCGCGAGCTTGGTGAACAACCCGGCCAGGCCCGGCGGCAGTCCGGCGAGGACGACCAGGAAGAAGACCAAGGCGGCGGCCAGCCCAGGCTCGGACCGGAGCATGCCCTGGTAGTCGGTCAGCAGACCACCCGGGCGGTGGCGTTGGACCACAGCGACAGCGCCGAAGGCTCCCAGAGTGACCACGACGTACGCCGCCAAGTAGGCAACGACAGCCTGCGCGTCGCCGACAGCGAGCGGCGCGAGCAGGAAGCCGACCTGACCGATCGACGACCAAGCGAGCAGCCGTACGGCGTACCGCTGGCGCAGCGCGGCGACGTTGCCGACGGTCATCGTGACAGCCGCGAGGATCGCCAGCGCGAGACGGAGGTCGACGCCGCTCGGAGCGATGCCGTAGATGACCAGCACCAGCAGACCGGCGACACCCGCCGACTTGGAGACGACGGCGAGGAACGCGGCGACCTCGACCGGCGCACCGGCGTACGTGTCGGGAAGCCAGCCGTGGAACGGGACCGCCGCGATCTTGAACGCGAAGCCGACGACCACGAACAGTACCGCCACGAAGGCGACCCGGCGCAGGTCCCCATCGAGTCCGGGGACGCGCGCGGCGAGCGTCTGCAGGTACAACGTCCCCGTCACGCCGTACAGGTACGAGATGCCGAACAGCATCACGGCCGTCGACAGGACCGAGACGAAGAACGCCTTCAGCGCGCCCTCGGAGCCGCGACGATCCCGGCGCAGAGCGACCATCGCGAAGCTCGGCAGCGACACGACCTCGAGCGCGATCACCATCGTCGCGAGGTCGCGCGCACCGGCGAGCACAGTCGCGCCGACCAGCGCGCTCAGCAGGAGGAAGTGGTACTCCCCCACCGGGATGTCGCGATCGAGCAGTTGGTACGCCGACAGCCAGACGACCCCGAGCCCACCGATCAGCAGCACCGCCCACAACCCGGCGGTCAGCGGCTCGAAGATCAGGCTGCACTCGGCGGGGCCTTCGACCGCCGTACGGCAGAAGCCCGGGCGGAACTCGTTCTGCTGGGTCACCACGAACGCCAGCCCGAACAGGATCACCCCGCTGCTCACCAGCGAGACGCTCAGATGCCGCCACCGCGACGAGTCGGCACCCCAGAAGCTGTCGATCATCAGGACGGCGACGGCGCCGACCGCGAGGACCAGCGGGACGATGATCGCCTGCCAGTCGGTCCAGGTCATCGTCATAGGAACGTCCAGTGGTCGAGCAGCAGCCAGGGACAGAACCCGAGCACGACGGTCAGCACGACCAGCGGCGCCCAGGTCACGAGCTCGATCCGGCTCAGGTCGACCGCGAACGCGGTCGCCGGGTGCTCGGCCGGGTCACCCTGGCAGAGGTTGCGGATCAGGCGGAGGAAGTACGCCGCGGTCAGCACGGTCCCGAGTCCGGCGATCACCATCAGCACCAGGTACGTCGTACGCGGCAGGCCGTCGGCCGGCCGGTACGCGCCCATCAGCGCGAGCATCTCGCCCCAGAACCCGGCGAGCCCGGGCAGCCCGAGCGAGGCCAGGCACGCGAACGTCAGCAGCCCGCTGATCCGCGGGAGCCGCGCGTACAGCGCCCGGCCGATCGCGCGCAGGTCGCTGGTGTCGTGCCGGTCCTTGATCGCGCCGGCCAGGAAGAACAGCAGGCCGGTGATCACGCCGTGCGCGATGTTCGCGAACAGGGCCCCGGCGACGCCCTCGGGCGACATCGTCGCGATGCCGAGCCCGATGAAACCCATGTGCCCGACCGACGAGTACGCGATCAGCCGCTTCACGTCGGTCTGCGCGAGACAGGCCAGCGAGCCCGCGACGATCGCCATCGTGGAGAAGCCGGCCAGGTACGGCGCGATGGTCGCGGTCGCGTCGGGCAGGACGGGCAGCAGGATCCGGACCAGGCCGTAGCTGCCGAGCTTCAGCAGTACGCCGGCCAGCAGCACCGAGCCGACCGTCGGCGCCTTCGCGTGCGCGTCCGGGAGCCAGATGTGCAGGGGCCAGAGCGGCATCTTCACGGCCAGGCCGAGCGCGATCAGGATCGCCGCGGCCAGCGCCGTACCGTGCGCTTCGGTGACCGGGACCTGGCCGAGCAGCACGAGGTCGAAGGTGCCGGAAGTGCGGTAGAGCAGCAGGAAGCCGACCAGCATGACGGCCGAGCCGAGCACGGTCATCAGCACGAACGTGGTCGCCGCGCGGCGCCGTCCGGCCGGGTCGTGGTGGTCGCCCCAGATGTCGATGACCAGCCACATCGGGATCAGGACGACCTCGAAGAACAGGAAGAACAGGATCAGGTCGGCGGCCGCGAAGGTGCCGATCACGCCGGTCTCGATCACCAGAAGCAGGGCGATCAGCGAGCGGGTCCGGCCGATGCGTGGGGTGATCCGCAGGGAGTAGATGCAGCAGAGGAAGACCAAGAGAGCCGTGAGCATGATCAACGGCAACGAGATGCTGTCGACGGCCAGGTGGAAGCGGACCTCGAGCGCGGGGATCCAGGTGAGATCGGTTTCGGCAAAGGCCTGCAGCTGGCCGACTACATGAGGTGGACGCGCCGACTGCAAGTAGTCGACCCACAGCACCACCGAGCCGATCAGCACCAACCCCGAGATCACCGACCCGTACAGCGCCGCGATCCGGTCTGCGGTCGAGGACGGCAACGCCCACAACGCGAGAGCAGCAAGCACCGGCAGCAAGAGGATGCTCAGCAGTACGCCGTTCACGCGCCGATCACCCCCGCGAGGATCGCCAGCGCGATCACGCCGGCGACCGCGAGCGTCAGGTAGGTCTGCACGTTCCCCGTCTGCAGCATCCGGAAGCCCTGCGACGCGAGCGTCCCCGCCCGTCCGATCCCGCGCACGTACCCACCGACGACATCCCGATCACCCAGTACGGCGAGCTTCGCGAACCACCGCACCGGCACGACCACAGCCTTCCCGTACGCCGCGTCGAAGCCGAACTCGTGCTCCAGCACCACCGGCCGCGGATCCGCTCCGCGCTGCCACAGCGAGTACGCCGGAAGCGCGCCGAACACCGCCAGCGCGGTCGTCAGTCCGGCCACCGGCCAGCTCACGTGCACTCCGTCGACGTACCCGAGCCCGATCGCGCCGACCGCGAGCAGCACCAGCGGCCCGAGCATCAACCACGACCCGTCCCGCAGCTTCGAGAAGTCGGGGTCCTCCACGTCGGCCATCGCGTCGTCGTCCTCGAACGCGCCGAGCGCACCAGCCAGCGCGGGAGTCCGGAAGAAGGTCCACAGCCACAACCGCACGCAGTAGAACGCGGTCATCGCGGCGGTCAGGCAGACCGAGACGAGCACGACCCAGCCGATCGTCGACCCGTCCCGCGCGTGGTGCCAGGCAGCCTCGACCACCGAGTCCTTGGAGAAGAACCCGGCAAACCCCGGTACGCCGGCCAGCGCCGCGAGCCCGATCGTCATCGTCACGAACGTCACCGGCATTGCCTTCCGCAGCACGCCACGACGCGTGTACCGCCGGAGTACGACGAACGCCGCGCTGCCGACCTGGTGCAGCAGCACCCCGGCGCACAGGAACAGCAGCCCCTTGAACGCGGCGTGCGTGACCAGGTGGAAGAGCGCGGCGTGCCGGCCGTCCGCCGTACCGAGCGAGAGTCCGGCGAACATGATCGCGAGCTGGCTGACCGTCGACCAGGCCAGCACGCGCTTCACCTCGACCGCGGCCATCGCGCAGAGCGCCGCGAACAGCATCGTCACGCAGGCGACGACGGCCAGGATCTTCAACGTCGTCCCGGCCGCCACGAACACGTCGTACAGGCGGGCGATCAGGAAGACACCGGCGGCGACCATCGTGGCCGCGTGGATCAGGGCGCTGACCGGGCTCGGACCGGGCATCGCGTCCGGGAGCCAGGTCTGCAGCGGGACCTGCGCCGACTTGCCGACCACGCCGACGAGCAGCAGCACGGTCCCGGTCGTCAGCGCCGCCGGCGAGATCTGCGAACCGCTGAGCTCGGAGATCCGGAAGGTGCCGGCGCCGAGGCCGAGCACGAAGATGCCGAACAGGAACCCGACGTCGCCGAGCCGGGTGACCAGGAACGCCTTCATCGCGCCGGCGCGGGCGTCGCGACGCTCCCAGTAGTGACCGATCAGCAGGTACGAGCACGCGCCCATCACCTCCCAGCCGATCAGCAGCAGGAACAGGCTGTCGGAGATCACCACGGTGACCATCGCGGCGGTGAAGAGCGTGACGAGTGCCGTGTACGACGCGACGCGGTCGTGCAGGTAGCTGATCGAGTAGACCTGGACGCAGGTGGAGACCACACCGACGACCGCCAGCAGCAGCACGGTCAGGTCGTCGGTGCGCACGTCGAAGGTCCAGTACGCCGAACCGACGCCCGTGCCGGGGAACGACGTGACCTGCGGGTCCACGCCGTACAGGAGGATCGCGCTGAGGACCACGAGCAGCGAGAAGCCGACGCCGAGCACACGCCAGGTGGTCGCGATCACTGCCCGACCTCCTCGCGCAGGTCGCGCGCCGCGTCCGCGTCGACGTGCCCGTGGCCGCGGAACAGCAGCAGCACGATCGCCAGGCCGAGCCCGATCTCGGCCGCGGCGATGGTGATCACGAAGATCGCCAGCGTCTGCCCGGTGGCCAGGCCGTCGAGGCGCCAGGCGTCGAAGGCGACCAGGTTGAGGTTGACCGCGTTGAGCATCAGCTCGAACGACATCAGCACGGTGATCGCGTTGCGGCGCGCGAGCACGCCGTACACACCCAGGCAGAACAGGACGACCGCGAGCAGCAGCGGGAGAACGAGCGGCATCAGTTCTCCTTCTTGCCCGAGCGCTGCGAGAGCACGATCGCGCCGATCAGCGCGGCCAGCAGGAGCACGGAGAGTACTTCGAACGGAAGGACCCACGTCCGGAAGACCGCGTTGCCGATCGCCTCGGCCGATCCGTCCGGCACCGGCTTGATCTTCTCGTTGCCAAAAGCAACGACCACGCCGGCGCCGAGGACCACGGCCAGTACGCCGGCAACGACCGCGGCGAACGGGCTGCGATGCGTGGTCAACGCGGGCAGCGGGTTCGTCGGTGCCTTGGTCAGCATCAGCGCGAACAGCACCAGGACGACGATCGCCCCGACGTACACGAGGATCTGCACCAGAGCGACCAGCTCCGCGTGCAGCGCCCCGAAGCACCCGGCGACCGCGCCCAGCGCGACCACGAGCCAGAGCGCCGCGTGCACGATCCGGCGCGAGGTGACGACCATGATGCTCGCGAACAGCGCCACCGCTCCGGCGATGGAGAAGAGCGCTGTGGTCACTCGTCGCTCCCCGGCTCGATCACCGGCTCGACGACACTCGGCCCCGGGTCGATCGGCTGCGGCGCGGGCACGGTCCACATCCAGTCCCGCAGCTTGTCCTTCTCGTGGGTCAGGTTGCGCAGCTCGGTCTCGGCGTACTCGAACTCCGGCGACCAGAACAGCGCGTCGAACGGGCAGGCCTCGATGCAGATCCCGCAGTACATGCAGAGGCTGAAGTCGATCGCGAACCGGTCCAGCACGTTCCGGCTGCGCTCGCGGGCCTGCTCACCGACCGACGGCGCGGTCTCGGTGTGCGAGTCGATGTAGATGCACCAGCTCGGGCACTCGCGCGCGCAGAGCATGCAGGAGGTGCAGTTCTCCTCCATCAGCGCGATCACGCCGCGGCTGCGCGGCGGCAGCTCGGGCTGCACGTCCGGGTACTGCTCGGTGACGGCGCGGCGGGACAGCGTCTTCGCGGTGACCTTGAGACCGTCGATCAGACCCTTGCCGGGAACAGCCACGCCTCCTCCTCCGTCAGTAGTTTCTGAACGCTGACACTAACCGGTCTCAGCCGGTTACGCCGCGAGCAGGCGTCAGAGTTCGCGTTCGAGCCGGGCCGCGACCTGACGGTACCGGCTCACCGGCACCAGGTGGACCCCCTCGAAGGCGCCGCTGTCCCGGATCCTCAGGACCTGCTCGCAGGCCGCTTCGACCCCGGCGTCGCGGTCCCGTTCGACGGCCTCGACGAGCGCGTCGGGGATCGCGAGCTGGGGCAGACCGGCCAGGTTCTGCGCCATCTTCGCGCTGGCCAGGACCATCACCCCGGCGTACACGGGGATGGTCAGGTCGACGCTCTCGCGCCAGCGCAGCAGCGTCTCGAAGTCGAAGCTGACCTGGAGGTAGAGGAAGTCGGCCTCCTTCTTCCAGGTCGGGACCTTGCCGAGCCGCGCGGTCGCGCCGACCTGGAACGGGCCGAGGCCCGGGAAGCTGGTCGCGCGGGTCTCCTCGAGCATCGTGCGGACGGTCAGCTGACTGGTCCGGCCGCCCTCGCTCGGGTCGTCGCCGTGGACGAAGAGGAACTGCTCGACGCCGTACGCCGCCGCCGTCAGCAGGTCGCGGCGCAGGCCGAGCAGGTTGCGGTCGCGGGAGTTGAGGCAGGCGATGCCGCGCGCGCCCATCGCCTGGACCTCGTTCGCGACCGCGACGCTCGACACGGTCGCGCGGCCGATGTGGTTGTCGGGGATCAGGAAGCCGTCGGCGATCGGGCTCATCACGCCGATCTGGTGCCGGACCCTCTTCAGGTCCGGCCGGGTCGGCGGCTCCACCTCGCAGATCAGCTCCATGAGCGAGACCCTATGTGGTGTACCTGATCACGTCGTGGCGCAGTACGGAGCCTGAGATCTTCACGATCCGCAGCGTGTGGTCGGCGTTGCTCAGGCCGGTCCGGTTGAACACCTGCTGCTGGGTCCTGCGCGAGGCGGCGTTCAGGTTGACGCGCGTGATCAGCGTGCCGTCGACGTAGACGTCGGCCTCGCCTTGGTCCGGGCCGAGCGCGCTGATCCACTGCACGGAGGTGCCGTGGAAGGTGATCTCCGCAGAGGCGCCGTTCGCGGTCGCCGAGTGGATGTCGTCGCGGTAGTCGCCGCGGACGTTGAAGGTCAGTACGACGCTCCCGGCCGGCTGGGCCGCGAGGTACGCCTTCTTGATCGTGACCGTCTGGCCCGCGACCGTGTAGTCGGTGCCGACGGTCAGCGCCGTACCGGCCTTCGTGATCGAGACCAGCTCACCGGCGACCTGGACGCTGACATCGGCCTGGGCGGCCTTGCTGAAGGACGCGGTGTCCGGGCTGACCAGGCTCACCTGCCGCACGTTCAGCTTGTCGACCAGCATGAACTGACCCGACTTCTTCACCCCGCGGATCGTGTGGGAGCCGTTCGAGAGTCCGGAGATGCTGTAGACGACCTGCTGCGCGCCGCGGCCGGTCGCCTGCGCGGTGTTGACGGTCTGCTTGAAGACGCCGTCGATGTAGATGTCGACGTCGCCCTGCGACGCGTGCTTCTCGGTCACGTAGTCGACTCCCGTGCCGACGAAGGTTGAGCTGAACGCATCGCCGTTGGCCTCGGTGTACTGGACGTCGTCCTGGTAGTCGCCCATCCCACGACCGGTGCTCCGGCCCCACGATCCCGTGTAGGTGATCTTCGGATCGTCGTTGTTCAGCGCAACCGTCCTCGAGCCGGCCGGCGCGCGGACGTTGAACTTGTCGAGCAGCAGGAACTGCCCGGTCTTCTTCACCCCGCGGATCGTGTGGATGCCGTTCGTCAGCCCCGAGATGCTGTAGACGACCTGCTGCGCACTCCGGCCGGAGGTCTGGAAGGCGCTGACCGTCTGCTTGAAGACGCCGTCGACGTAGATGTCGACGTCGCCCTGCGAGGCGTGCTTCTCGGTCACGTAGTCGACTCCGGTCCCGGTGAACGTGTACGAGAAGGCGTCACCAGCGGCTTCGGCGTACTGGACGTCGTCCTGGAAGTCCCCGAGCCCGCGGCTCCAGCTGCGGCTCCACGCACCCGTGTAGTTGATCGCCGGGTCGTCGTTGTTGACCTCCGTCGTCCGTACGCCGGTCGGCGGCAGCGTGCCGTTGTCCACGACCGCGACGGTCAGCGGGTCCGAGGCCGCGACGACCTCGCGGTTGCCGTTGCGCTGCCAGGCGCCGCCGTACGAGATCCGCTGGTCGTCGTCGTTCACGCTGATCGTCGCGGCGCTCGGCGGCGTGACCTTCAGCAGCCGTACGCCGTGCGCCGGTACGGTCGCGCTGAAGCCGGTCCCGAACGAACCCAGGTTCTGCTTCGCCCACAGGTCACGCACGGCCGGCGAACCGCTCAGGCCGAGGTCGGACCAGTTCGCCGTCACCGTCGACGCGGCGCCGCCGAGGTTGAACAGGGCCACGGTGTAGGTGTTGTCGGGGTTGAGCGAGTACCAGACCTGCTGGTCGGTCTTGGTCGAGACCGGGCGCGCCGGACGGCCGGCCTGGTTGACCGCGATCACCTCGGTGTTGGTCAGCAGGTCGATGCCGAACTGGTCGAGCTTGGTCATGTCGTTGCCGATGTAGAACGGCGCCGAGGAGACCGCCCACAGCGTGGCCGCCGTACGACGCTCGTCCTGCGTCAGGCCGTCCATCGCGCCGTTGCCGACGTTGAGTGAGTCGAGGTCGTTCCAGCCTCCCGGTCCGCCGTGGCGCCACCAGTCGGCGAGTTTCGGGAACAGCCTGCTGATGTTCGGCCAGGCGGTCAGCGCCTGCCCCGGGCAGTAGCACTCGACGTCCCAGTCGATGCGCCAGCCGTTCGCGTACTGCTTCCAGTAGTCGGCGTAGTTGATGTCGAGCGCCCACGACAGCTCGAACCAGATGCCGTGCGGGGTCAGCGCCTGCGACCAGCCCTTGACCTCGTCGCGCGCGTCGAGCGAGAGGTCGTTGTGCCCCGAGCCCGGCGTGACGCTGTCGAACTTGAGGAAGTCGATGCCCCACGACGCGTACAGATCGGCGATCGAGTTGAGGTAGTACTGCGAGCAGGGCTTGGTCATGTCGATGCGGTGACCGAAACCCCAGTAGTCGGCCTGCTGCAACGGCATCACCGCGAGGTCGCCGGTGCGGCACTCGGGGTGGCCGAAGACGGGCAGGTTCGCCTGCCGGACCGCGGGTGAGATGCCCGGGATGCTGTAGATCCCGACCTTCTGGCCGTTCGCGTGGATGTGGTCGATCACGTCCTGGAACCCGTTCGGGAACAGCGACGTGCTCGGCACCGGGCGACCGTAGCCGTCCACACCGTCGTTCCAGCCGGCGTCGATGTTGATGTACTTGTAGCCGAACGGCTGCAGCTTGGTGTGCATCGCGTCCGACTGCGCCTTGAGCTGCGCCGCCGTGATCCAGCCGCCGGCGGTCGGCTCGTACACCTGCATGCTGTAACTGCTCCAGCCCATGTACGGCGTGCGAGCCGCCTCCCCCGCCGGGCCGGTCAGTGGATCTGACGTGGGCGCGGCGGAGGAGGTGCTCGTGGGTAAGAGCGCGGCGATGAGTAGCACCGGCAGGATGCGGCGAGCGGCTCTGATCATGAGCACATAGATAGTTCACGCCGTTCAGAAAAGAAATAGTTCACGGCGTACAGGAATTAGTTCTTGGTGAAGCCCGGCGCGTCGACCGCCCAGTACCAGTCGTTGTCGCCGTTCGTGAGCGACCAGGTGATCCGCACCGAGCGCGCACCGGCGGGGACCGGGACGGTCAGCCGCTCGGTCTTGGCGATGGCGTCGGCGGTGTAGGTGAGCAGCGTCGAGGTCGCGCCCGTGTCGAAGGTCGCCGTGACGCGAGCGGTCTCGTTGCCGCTCTTCAGGTAGTGCGAAGAGAAGCTGAGCGTCGCGTTGCTCGAGCCGCTCACGTCGTCCGCCGGGGAGGTCAGCTTGCTGTTGAACAGCCCGCTGCGGGTCTTGTCCGACCACTCGTCGGAGTCCGCGACGGCGAAGACACCACGCGCCCGCACGTTGCCTTCGCGCGACTGGTCGGGCGCGGCGCGGGTCCAGAAGTCGTCGGTCGTGAACGACCAGCCCTGCCACTCGCGGACGCCGCCGGTGCCGAGTCCGGTGTTGTCGATGGTCCAGCCGGACGGCGTCGTGTGGGTCCAGCCGCGGACGTCGGCCGGTACGCCGGTCTCGTCGAGGCGGCCCTGCAACTGGAGTGAGTCGAAGGGGTCTGTCTTCGGGGTCGCCAGCCCGTCGAGATCCGGCGAGCTGACGCCGAACCGGTCGAGCGCGATCGCCGCGATGTCGACGTTCTTCGGCGCGATCGCCGGCGTACCGGTCCCTGCACCCGGGCCCGTGCGGATCAGGAACGACGACCGCTCGGCGACCGAACTGCCGCCGTGCCCGCCGCTCGGCGTGTGGCCGTGGTCGGCGGTGACCATCACGGTCCAGTCCTCCTGCGCGTACGTCGGCCGCGCCTTCACCCCGGCGAGCACGGTCGCGATGTGCTGGTCGGTCTTCTCCAGCGCCGTGCGGTAGCAGGCGCCGTCGGCGCCGCAGCTGTGGCCGGCGATGTCGACGTTGCCGAAGTACACGAACGACGCGTCCGGCCCGGTGTTCTTCAGGTACGCCGAGGCGTCGGTCGCGATCTTCTGGTCGGCCTCGGCCCAGCCGAGCGCGTCGCCGTCGTACGTGATCTTGCGCTGGACCTCGTCGGAGAAGATCGCTTGGCCGGCGCTGTTCGTGGTCAGCGGCGTCCAGTCGGCGATCGCGTACGTCGTCCGGCCGGCGCGGGCCAGGCGGGTGAGGAAGTCGGGGTAGCGGGTGAGCCCGGTACCGGTTCCCCAACTGTTGCTGGTCACCTTGTGCTTGTCCGGCCAGACGCCGGTCGCGTTGGTGGCCCAGCCGGGACCGGACAGGGTCGGCGCGAACGGCTGGGCGTAGAGCGTGGTCCGGCTGCTGGAGCCGGTGGCGATCAGGCCCTTCAGGGCCGGGGTGTTGAACGCCTGGATCTTGCTGAGCAGGGCGCCGTCGATGCCGATCACGAGCACCTTCTGCGGACGGGCCTGCGGTGCTGCGTCGGCGGGAGCGGACAGGGTGGTTGCGGCGAGCGCGGCGGCCAGAGCGACCAGGGCGGTGGTTCTCCGCACGATTTCCTCCAGATTGGTCCGGACCTCTTGGATTGGTCCGGACCAACTCTGGCGAGCTGGCGCTGCAGGATCAACAGCTCGGATGCGACTGGTTGGTGAACGAGCCGTTAGTCGAGGGCGGCCAGGCGGTGCCGGAGGAAGGCCTGCTCGGCGGTGTTGTCGGTCAGCTCTAGTGCTGCCTGCCAGGCGGCTCTGGCCTCGGCCGGGCGGTGGAGCCGGTGGAGGAGGTCGGCGCGGATGGCGTGGAAGAGGTAGAAGCCTTCGAGGTCCAGCTTTTGCACCAGCGCCAAGGCCTCGGCCGGGCCGTGCATTTCGCCTACGGCGACCGCCCTGTTGAGTGCGACGACCGGTGTGGGAGTCAGGGCGAGCAGGTGGTCGTAGAGCTGGACGATCTGGGACCAGTCCGTCGGTGGGTCGCTGTGGACGGCGTTGATGGCTGCCTGGAGCTGGTACGGACCTGGCTGGTCGCGGCGGAGGCAACGGCGTACCAGGTCCTGGCCTTCGGCTACGAGCTGCTGGTCCCACAACTGGCGGTCCTGCTTGGGCAGGGGGATCAGTTGGCCGTCTGCTGCGGTGCGGGCCGGGGTGCGGGAGTGCTGGAGGAGCATCAGGGCCAGCAGGCCGACCGCCTCGGGCTCGTCGGGCATCAGCTCGACCAGGAGCCGGCCGAGCCGGATCGCCTCGGTGCAGAGGTCGGCGCGGACCAGGTCGTCGCCGGACGAGGCGGCGTACCCCTCGTTGAAGACCAGGTAGACGACAGCCAGTACGCCGCGCACCCGCTCGGGCAGGTCGGCGTCGTACGGGATCCGGTAGGGGATGCCGGCGGTGCGGATCTTCGCCTTGGCCCGGACGAGCCGCTGGGCCATCGTCGGCTCCGGGACGAGGAAGGCGTGGGCGATCTCCGCCGTACTGAGTCCACCGAGCAGGCGGAGGGTGAGCGCGACCCGGACGTTCAGGGCGAGGGCAGGGTGGCAGCAGGTGAAGATGAGCCGCAGACGGTCGTCGCGCACCGGGCCCTCCTCCACTGGTTCGTCCTGGGCGTGCAGCAGCGCTGCCTGGGCGTACTTGTCCTCGCGAGCGGCCTCCCGGCGGAGGCGGTCGATCGCGCGGTTGCGGGCGGTCGTGATGATCCAGCCGGCCGGACTGGGCGGCAGGCCCTGCTCCGGCCAGCGTTCGAGCGCGGTCGTGAACGCCTCCTGGACGGCGTCCTCGGCGATGTCGAGGTCGCCGAACGTGCGAGCCAGTACGGCGACCGCCCGGCCGTGCTCGGCTTTGAAGACCGCGGCGACGTCAACCGGCAAAGGGACGGACCTCCACCGGAAGGGCGACCAGGATCTTCGCCAGCCGCCGCGCCCAGACCAGTGCCGCGTCCAGGTCCTCCACGTCGATCACCGTGAACCCACCGACATGCTCCTTGCCCTCGGTGAACGGCCCATCGGTCACCAGCAGCTCGTCACCCTGCTGCTTGACGACGGTCGAGGACTCCGGCGGGTGCAGCCCGGCGCTGAACACCCAGGCACCGGCCTTGCGCAGGTCGTCGTTCCAGACCGACAGCTGCTCCATGACAGGCGCCAGGAACTCGTCGTCCGGCACCACGCCGTCCGGCTGGTAGATGCTGAGCAGGTACTGCGTCATCGTGACCTCCTGGTGAGTGGTGTACCCACTACACGAACAGCCTCAGCCCGGATCGACAGGTAGCGACACCACAATCTTCAGCCCGCCGCCGTCGCGTGGAGAGGCCTGCACGGTCCCGCTGTGCGCCTCGGCCACCGACCGCACGATCGACAGGCCCAGCCCGGCCCCCTGCGCACCGACCATCCTGTCCGCGCCCAGCCGCCGGAACGGCTTGAACAGCCCCTCCACCTCGTACGGCGGAACGTCCGGCCCGGTGTTGCTGACCTCCACCTCGACCCGCTCGCCTGTGGTCCTGCTCGTGACCTGCACCCACCCGTCGTCCACGTTGTGCCGGACAGCGTTCTCGACCAGGTTGTGCACGAGCCGCTCGAGTAGCAGCGCGTCACCGACCGTCGGAGCGTCCCCCGGCTCAGCAGTCACCCGTACGCCGGCCGCAGTCGCCTCCCGGGTCAGCTGCGCGACCACGTGGGTGATCACGTCGGCCAGATTCACCGGGTAGACCGCGGTCAGCTCCTTCTCGGAGTCGGCCAGTACCAGCAGCCCGCTGATCAGCTGCTCGTGCCGGGTGTTGATCTCCAGCAGGCTCTCGCCGAGCTGCTGTACGTCGGGCGACGCGGTCTTGCGGTGCATCGCGATCTCGACCAGCGCACGGCCGAGCGTGAGCGGCGTACGGAGCTCGTGGGAGGCGTTGGCGACGAATCGGCGCTGGCCGTCGAAGGAGTGGTCCAGCCGCTCGACCATGGTGTCGAAGGCGTCGGCGAGGTTCTTCACCTCGTCGTCCGGGCCGTCGAGCGCGATCCGTTCGTGCAGACCGCGGCCCGCCGCGGGGGCTGCCGCGATCCGGCGGGCGGTGTCGGTGACCCGGTGCAGTGGAGCGAGGACGCGGCCCGCGACGATCCAGCCGAAGCCTGCGGCCAGGCTGCCGACCAGGACCAGGGCGATGCCGCCCTGGACCAGCAGGGACTGGGTTGCCGCGGACTTGACCTGCTTGCGCTGCTCGTCGACCAGCCGGTCGATCTCGGGGCTGTCCAGCGGGTCACCCGGCGTCGTACCGGCGCCGGGCTGGAACGTGCCCTTGATCAGCACCCGGTGGTCCTTGCCGAGCTCCTGGGTGAACAGCAGGTAGGTGACGCCGAGCAGCAGCACTCCCGCGACCATGAACAGCCCGCCGTAGATCAGCGTCAGCCGGGTTCGCAGCCTCATGGGATCCGGTACCCGACGCCGGTGACGGTCTCGACCACGCCGGGCTCGCCGAGCTTCCGCCGTAGCTTGAGGATCGTCAGCCGGACTGCCCCGGTGAACGGGTCCACGTGCTCGTCCCACGCCTTCTCCAGCAGTTGCTCCGCCGACACCGTCGCTCCATCCGCTCTGAGCAGCTCAGCCAGTACGGCGAACTCCTTCTTCGACAGGGGGACGTACCGGCCGTCCCGGAACACCTCGTGCCGCGCCGGGTCGAGCGTCAGGCCGGCACGGCGTAGTACTGGTGGATCAGCCGGCCTGCTGCGGCGGCCCAGCGCCAGCACTCGGGCCGCCAGCTCGGTGAAGGCGAACGGCTTGGTCAGGTAGTCGTCGGCGCCCAGTCCGAGGCCCTCGACCCGGTCGGTGACGGCTGCTGCGGCGGTGAGCATCAGGACCCTGGTTGGTGAGCCTGACTCGACCAGCTGGCGGCAGACGTCGTCGCCGTGCACCACCGGGATGTCGCGGTCCAGCACCAGTACGTCGTACTCGTTGATGCTCAGCCGGTCCAGCGCGGCAGCGCCGTCGCCGGCGAGGTCCACCGCGTGGGTCTCGTCGCGCAGCCACTCGGCGATGGCTGCCGCCAGCAACGGTTCGTCCTCGACCACCAGTACGCGCACGCCTCGCCGCCTTTCCTTGGCGCCATCATCCCCGACCACGGTGTTTCCTCCGCGTTGTCGCGCCTGGAAACGGTCGCGAAACGGGCCGCTGGCTTGGCTGGTGCACACCGAACCACCCGTTGAGGAGAACTCATGAAACGACTGTCTGTGCTGGCTGCTCTGTTGGTCCTCGCCCTGACCGGCTGCGGCGGGGAGCCGGAGACCAGCGAGGTCGCGTCCGGCGGGACACCCAGTGCTGCGGCGTCGGCCGGCGCTCCCGAGGAGAACCTGAGTCAGGACGAGAAGGGCGTGAAGTTCGCGCAGTGCCTACGTGAGCACGGGCTCGACATCGCCGATCCCGAACCGGGCCAGGGGATCCAGCTCAAGGTCGGGCCGGAGTCCGGGCTGAGCCGTGAGCAGGTGGACAAGGCGATGGAGGACTGCCGCAAGTACAACCCGCAGGGCGAGAGCGGGCCGAACCCGCTACAGGAGGAGAACGGCCGCAAGTTCGCCGCGTGCATGCGGGAGAACGGCGTCGAGAAGTTCCCGGACCCGAAGCCGGGCCAGCGCGGCATCATGATCGACCAGGAGACCGGCCAGGACCCGGACCTCGAGAAGGCGCAGGCCGCCTGCCAGAGCATCCTGGCGGGCAAGTGAGGCCTCGGACCACCTGGACTGCTGCCGCCGTACTGGCTGCCGGCGGCGTGCTGAGCGCCGTACTGGTCACCAGGACCGACAGCAGCCAGGCCGCTGACCAGACCGCACCGCTCAGCACGGCCAAAGTGACTCAGCAGACGCTGAAGGACACCGAGTCGGCCGACGGCGAGCTGGGCTACGGAACGACGAGCACTGTGGCCGGGCGGCGCGCCGGGACGGTGACTGCGCTGCCGGAGAGCGGGCAGCTGTTTCACCGGGGGCAGACGCTGTACTCGGTCGACAACGCTGCGACGAGCTTGATGTACGGCGCGCTGCCGGCGTACCGGCGCCTCTCTGTCGACAGCGAGGGGCAGGACGTGTTGCAGCTCGAGCAGAACCTGGCGGCGCTTGGGTACGACGGGTTCACGGTGGACGACGAGTACACGGCTAATACCGCTGAGGCTGTTGAGGAGTGGCAGGAGGACCGAGGGCTGCCGGAGACGGGGGCTGTCGAGCTGGGGCAGGTGGTGTTCGCTGCCGGGCCGGTGCGGGTGGACAGCGTCTCCGCTCAGGTCGGTGCTCCTGTTGGGCCTGGTCAGGCTGTGCTCACGTACAGCGGGACCCGGAAGGCTGTGACCGTGCGACTGGAGGCTGCTGACCTGCGGCTCGCCAAGAAGGGCGCTGCGGTGAGTGTTTCGCTGCCGGACGACAGCGTGGTGCCGGGCAAGGTCGAGAAGGTGTCGACGGTGATCGTGCCGGCCGCCGCGCAGGACAAGGAGCCGACCACCGAGCTCGAGGTGATTGTTGCCATCGACAACCAAAAGGCGTTAGCCGCCTATCCGACGGCGGCCGTTGATGTGACGTTCGTAGCTTCTGAGCGTCGGAACGTGTTGACGGTGCCGGTCGCTGCGCTGCTCGCGCTGAGCGAAGGCGGCTTCGGCGTCGAGGTGAGTGACTCCTCCGGGTCGCGTTATGTGCCGGTCAAGACCGGGCTGTTCGCCGGCGGCCGGGTGGAGATCTCCGACGGCGGCCTCAAGGCCGGGGACGCCGTGGGGGTGCCGAAGTGATCGCGCTCTCCGACGTGACGAAGGTCTATCCCGGCGGGGTGACGGCGCTGGGCGGCGTCTCCTTGCAGATCGCCGCCGGCGAACTCGTAGCGATCGTGGGCCCTTCCGGCTCGGGCAAATCGACGATGCTCAACGTCCTGGGCACCCTGGACCGCCCGACCTCCGGATCCGTCCACATCGACTCGTACGACGTCTCGCAGCTGTCCGACGCCGGTTTGTCGGCGTTGCGGGCGAGCCGGATCGGTTTCGTCTTCCAGCAGTTCCACCTGTCGTCCGGCGTACGAGCCATCGACAACGTCGCCGACGGACTCCTGTACTCCGGCCTCCGCTCCCGCGACCGCCGCCACCGAGCCGCCGCGGCCCTCGACCGCGTAGGCCTCTCCCACCGCCTCGACCACGAGCCCCACGAACTGTCCGGCGGCGAACGCCAACGAGTAGCCATCGCAAGAGCCGTAGCCGGCGACCCGGCCATCCTCCTGGCCGACGAGCCCACCGGAGCCCTCGACTCCCACTCGGGCGCCGGAGTCATGCACCTCTTCCACACCCTGAACGAGACCGGAACAACGGTCGTCATCATCACCCACGACCGAGACATCGCAGCCTCCCTGCCTCGCCAGATCCACATGAGAGACGGCCGTATCACCGAGGAGGTGAGCTGATGTCCGCGCCGGATTCCACCAACCACCCCGCCGTCGGACCGGACGACTCCAACTCCACCGCGGACACCAGCCGCTCCACGGACACCAGCCGCCCCACCACCGCCCAGGGCACCGCGAACGCCGCAGCCCGGAGCGCCAACGGCGGGGGCACCGGAGATTCCGCTCGGCAAGCCGTCGGGGACACTCCCCAGCAACAACACCCCACCGACGGCACTCGGCGCCCCGCACATCCCTCGCTCTTTCCGCCGGCCGCGGCGGGAAGTTCCAGCGACGCAATCCGGCGGGACAGCGGCGACCAGCCACAGGCGCGGTCTCGGCGGTTGCAGCCCGCGCGGCTTTGGCCGGGGGACGTGCTGAAGGTGGGCGCGGTTGGGTTGCGGACCAGACCGATGCGCGCGTTCCTCTCCGCGCTGGGGATTGCCATCGGGATCGCGGCGATGGTTTCCGTGGTGGGGATCTCCTCCTCCTCGCGAGCCGAGCTCGACGCGACGTTGGATGCCCTCGGCACCAACCTGCTGACCGTCGAGCCGGGCACGCGGCTGACCGGCGAGCAGGCCGAGCTCCCGTTGGCGGCAGAGGGAATGGTCGGCCGGATCGGCCCCGTACAAGCCCACTCGGCGATCGGCCGGGTGGACGACGCCAACGTGTACAGGACCGGCAAGATCCCCGTCGTCGAGACCAACGGCATCATCCCGTACGCCGCCAGGGCGGATCTGCTCGACACCACCGGCGGCACGATCCGCAGCGGAAAGTGGCTCGACGCAGCGACCGGCTCGTACCCGGCGACCGTCCTCGGCGCGGCGGCGGCCGAGCGGCTCGGCATCACCCGCGCCGGGCCGGACACGCAGGTGCTGATCGGCGACGAGTGGTTCACCGTGCTCGGCGTACTGGCTCCGGCCGCGCTCGCCCCCGAGCTCGACTCCGCCGCGCTGATCGGCTGGCCGGCAGCCGGTTCAACGCTCGGCTTCGACGGGCATCCGACGAAGATCTACACCCGCTCGGCCGAACGCCAGGTCGACTCCGTCCGCGAAGTCCTCGGCGCCACAGCCAACCCCGAGGCGCCGAACGAGGTCCAGGTCTCGCGCCCGTCCGACGCCCTCGCCGCCCAACAGGCCGCGGGCGAGGCGTTCACCGGCCTCCTGCTCGGACTCGGCGCGGTCGCCCTGCTCGTCGGCGGGGTCGGCGTCGCGAACATCATGGTCATCTCCGTCCTCGAACGCCGCGCCGAGATCGGCCTCCGCCGCTCCCTCGGCGCAACCCGCGGGCAGGTGCGCACCCAGTTCCTCACCGAGTCGCTCCTCCTGTCCACCCTCGGCGGCCTGGGCGGCGCCACCCTCGGCGCCGCCGTCACCGCCATCTACGCGGCGTACCAGGGCTGGCTCACCGTCATCCCGCTGTGGGCAGTCACCGGCGGCATCGCCGCCACCCTCGTGATCGGCGGCGTCGCAGGCCTCTACCCCGCAATCCGAGCGTCGAGGCTCTCCCCGACGGAGGCCCTCGCCACCCCTTGAAGCCAGTACGCCGAACGCCCCTCAAGCCCAAGCGGGGCATGCAAGCCAACCGAAGCGCCGGCCAGCCGGTCCGCCGACGCGCACCACCGTTCAACCGGCCGCCCAGCCCGATTCCCGGCACCCGCCAGGCGTGCCCTCCGCGCCCGACGCGAGGTTGAACGGTGGTGCACGTCGGCGGACCTCCACCACTCACTAACCTCCGGTCGCACCCACAACCCCACGCCCGCCAGGCGTCGGCTCGGCCAGGGGCCCGAGGTTGGTGAGTGCTGTGCGTCCGGACCGACCCCGGCCGTCAGGCGATAGGGCGACGGGCTGCGGGCCGCGCGCTGCCCCGCCGGAGCGGATCGCCACGTCGTACAGACACGCGCCCTACGAGCGCACGCCGTACAGGCGCACTCAGAGGAAGACGACTACGCCGATGCCGGTGAGTGCCAACTGGATCAGCGCCACCGGCACCAGGCCCTGCCACGCCAGCTTCTGCAGCTGGTCCGCGCGCAACCGCGGGAACGCGACGCGCACCCAGATCACCACCAGCGAGACGATCGCGATCTTCAGCAGCGCCCAGATCCACCCGATCGAGTCCGGGCCGGGACCACTCCAGCCGCCGAGGAACAGCACCGTCGTCAGCGCCGCGAGGACCACGATTCCGGCGTACTCGGCGAGCAGGAACAGCGCGAAGCGGAGCCCGGTGTACTCCGTGTACGGCCCGAAGATCACCTCGGAGTCCGCGACCGGCATGTCGAACGGCGGGCGTTGCAGCTCGGCGAGGCCGGCGATGAAGAAGACCACGAGACCGGGCAGCTGCCAGAGCAACCACAGCGGGTTCCACGCCTCGACGATCCCGGTGAAGCTCAGGGTCCCGGCGGCAACCGCGACGCTTGCCGCCGACAGGACGAACGGCAGCTCGTAGCTCATCAGCTGGGCGGCGACGCGCAGACCGCCGAGCAGGCTGTACTTGTTGCCGCTGGCCCAGCCGGCCATCAGCGAACCCAGGACGCCGATGCTCATCACCGCGAGGACGAAGAACAGCCCGGCGTCGAGGTCCGCGCCGACGATGCCGGGCGCGATCGGGATCGCGGCGAGCGCCGCCATGTACGGCAGGATCGCGACGACCGGCGCCCACTCGAACACGTGCTTGTCGGCGGCGGCCGGCGTGACGCTCTCCTTCTGGACGAACTTCACCCCGTCCGCGACCAGCTGCGCCCAGCCGTGGAACCCGCCGGCGTACATCGGCCCGAGCCGCGACTGCATGTGCGCCATCACCTTGTGCTCGGCCTGACCGACCACCAGCGGCGCGACGAGGAACGCGACCAGTACGCCGACGACCCTCAGTACGAACTCGAGCATGTGCGCACCCTATCGACTCCAGCTTGACCTCAACCAATGTTGAGGACCAAGGCTGGCGACAACCGAGCGAAGGAGCAGCACATGATTCTGATCACCGGAGCCACCGGGAACGTCGGTCGGCACGTCGTCGACGGCCTACTGGCGAGCGGCGCCGACGTACGGGCGCTGGTCCGGCAGCCGTTGCTGGCCGGCCTTCCGGAGGGGGTCGAGCTGGTCGTCGGCGACCTCGCCGATCCGGAGGCCGTACGGAAGGCCGCGGCGGGAGCCGAGGCGGCGTTCCTGCTCTGGCCGTCGTACAGCGCGGACGGCGCGGCGCCGATCGTCGCGGCGCTGACCGAGCAGGTGCCGCGGGTTGTGTACCTGTCGGCGCTGAACGTGGACGACGCGCAGCCGGCGGCGCTCAACGGGGTCTGGGGTGAGGTCGAGCAGTTGCTCGTGGAATCGGATGCCGACTGGACGTTCCTGCGGCCGGGTGGGTTCGCTTCGAACACGTTGGAGTGGGCCGAGGACATCCGTGCGGGCGGGCCGGTCACGATGCCGTCCCCGAAGGCGGGTCGGTCGTTGATCCACGAGCGCGACATCGCGGACGTCGCGGTGCTCGCGCTGCTGGACGAGGCGCACAGCGGGAAGAAGTACCTGCTGACCGGGCCCGAGGTGCTGACGCAGGCGGAGCAGGTCGCGGCGATCGGCTCGGCGGTTGGGCGGGAGATCCGGGTCGAGGAGCAGTCAGCCGAGGAAGCCCGTACGGCGATGCTCGCGGCCGGCGCGGATCCGGTGTTCGTCGACTCGGGGCTCGCGTATTGGGGGTCACTGGTCGAGACGCCTGAGCCGGTGCACTCGACGTACAGCGAGCTGACCGGGCGGCCGGGGCGGACCTATCACGAGTGGGTCGGCGAGCATTGCGACGAGTTCCGGGTGCTGTCGACGGAGGAGGTCGCGGCGGAGTTCGTCGAGGCGTTCCGGAGCGGGGAGTTCGCGCGGGCGACGAAGCTGCAGGCGGCGGACGTCGTACGGGTCTCTCCGGCGGAGTACGACGGGGAGCTGGTCGGGCAGCTCGCGATCATGGAGAACGCGGTCCGGACCTTGGATGGACACCAGATCACCGCGGTCGACATCCTCGGCCCGCTGGTCTCCGCCGACCATTTCGCGGCCCGGTTCACCTTCCACTTCGCCGGCGAGGAGCCGGAGACGACGAAGTTCTCCCTCTACACGGTCACGGCCGGGAGGATCACCCGCGAGGAGGTCTTCTACTTCACAGCCCCGGTGAGCTGATCAGCTGTCGGCGGGCTTGTCCGGGGTTTCAGAGTCGGCGGGCTTCGGGCTGTCGCTTGCTGCCGCTTCCGGCGTACTCGCTGGTGTGCCTGCGGCCGCTTTACGGGTACGCCGTTCGCCTGTTGCGCCGGCTCTTCTTGGGCGGGCGGGAGTGGAGGCCGCTTGGGCGGGGGCCAGCGGGTCCGGGTCGGGGGAACCGGGTGGGCGGGGGCCCCAGGTTTCGGGGTCGGGGACGCCGGGTGGGAGGGTGCGGCGGCGGGAGGGGGCACCGGACTTCGGGGCGGCGTGGTCGGATTCGCCGGGCTCCTTGGCGCCGGGCCAGGGCTTCGCCACGCGGGAGGCGAGGACGAACTCCTTGCGCAGCGGGTTGCCCTCGAACTCGTCGGGGAGCAGCAGCGGGACGAGGTTCGGGTGGCCGGGGAAGTCGATGCCGAACATCTCGTGGGTCTCGCGCTCGTGCCAGTTCGCGCCGGCGTACACCTCGGACAGCGTCGGCAGCGCGGCGTCCGCGCGCGGGATCAGCGTGCGGACGAGCAGGTGGTCGACGTGCGCCCCGCCCCAGAAGTCGGCCAGGTGCGTGACCAGCCGGAATCCGTCGGTCAGCTCGTCGCTCGCGGTCAGGAAGTCGAAGAAGACCAGCCCGACCTCGTCCCGCAGGATCTCGTGCGCGGCGACCCAGGCATCAGCCGGTACGTCGACCGTCGGTACGCCGAAACTGTCCGAGCCGGTCGCCGCGATCCCGGCGTCGGTCAACGCGGTCAGCATGTGCCCGGCGCCGGACTCCTCCGCTCGCCCGCCCTGGCCGGCCTCCGGCTGCGCGGACGCAGCGGCACCCGGCTGCTCCGGTCGCCCGGGCGCGCTAGCCTCTGGCTCAGCGGCTCCGGCTGCGGATGCAGCATCCGGCTGCTCCGGGGTCCCGCCCTCTGGTTGCGCGGCGGCGCCTGCGGCCGCCGTACCCGACTCTTCCGGGCGCTCAGCATCCGCGGCACCCGGCTGCTCCGGGGCACCCTCTTCGCTCACTTGGGCTCCACCAACCCGCGGGTCAACGCCTGCGCCGACGGCTCGTACCGCGACGTGACGTTCTCGCCCGCGATCTTCTCCTGCAGCTTCAGGATCCCCTGCAGCAACGCCTCCGGCCGCGGCGGGCAGCCGGGCACGTACACGTCGACCGGGATGATCTGGTCGACGCCCTTCGTCACGCAGTACGAGTCCCAGTACGGGCCGCCGGAGTTCGAGCAGGAGCCGAAGGAGATCACGTACTTCGGCTCGGGCATCTGGTCGTACAGGCGCTTGATCGCCGGCGCCATCTTGTCCGTGACCGTGCCCGACACGACCATCAGGTCGGCCTGCCGCGGGCCGGGCGCGAACGGGATCACGCCGAGCCGGATGAAGTCGTGCCGGCCCATCGACGCGGCGATGAACTCGATCGCGCAGCAGGCGAGCCCGAAGTTGAACACCCAGAGCGAGTACTTGCGCCCCCAGTTCAGCAGGTAGCGCACCGGCTCGGGCGCCAGCCTCGCGAGCGCACCCACAGCCGGCCGTACCGTCGGCATCGGCAGGTGGACCGCTTGATCAGCCATGGCGTCAGCCTAGTCTCAGAACCTCTTCGACGAGCACTTCCGGATACTCCAGCGGCGCGAAGTGCCCGACGCCGTCCACGAACCGCAGCGTCACGTCGCTGAAGAACTCGTCCAGCCGGTCCGACCACTCCCGCGGGAACAGCGGGTCGAACTCGGGCCACACCACAGCAGTCCGTACGCCGATCCGCTCACCGGCCGCCGGCGCGACCTCGGCCGCCGACGTCGCCACCGCGCCGGCTCCCGCGCGGTACCAGTTGATCGACGCCGTGAACGCGCCCGGCACCGAGTACTTCTCGACCAGCCCATCCAGCTCAGGCTCGAACCCCGGCCCGGACCAATGCGTCCAGAAGTGCCGCAGATAGTCCCGTACGGCGTCCGGCTTGCCGTCGATCAGCTCCTCGACGACCGGCAGCTTGTGGAACGGCTGATACCAGAACTCCGCCTGCGCCCGCTCCCCGAACACCCGCGCCCCGATCCCCGGCAACGGTGGCGCGACCACCAACCCTTTGGTGACCCCTGGCCGCTCCTTCGCGATCGCCTGCGCGATCCGGCTCCCGATGTCGTACCCGACCAGCACCGGCCGCTCCAGCCCGAGCTCGTCGATCAGCCCGACGACACTCCGCCCCTGCGCGACCGCGTCGTACTGGCCGTCGATCTGGTGCTTGTCCGAGTCCCCGAATCCCCGCAGATCCGGCACGACCACCTCGCGCCCGGCGTCAACCAGCATCGGCGCGAGCCGCCGGTAGTCCGAACGATCCCCGGGCCAACCGTGCAGCAGTACGACGGGAGGCCCGTCCCCCACCCGGTCGTAGGCCAGCCGAAACCCGTCCACCGCAGCACTGGTCAACACAACCACCAGCTAATCAGGTGCCCGCCCAGGAACTGGGGTGGGGAGGGAGCCATCGCCCTGGAGCCCTGGCGGCTTCGCCGCCGGGCAACCCGGGAAGTCCTTCGGGTCGTTCGTCAACCACAGCGAGTGGCAGTCGGCGCGGGCCTCATCCGTCGCCCCGAGCTTCTGCCGATCAGGTGCCCCGGGCCGGCGGCGAGGCCGCGTTCGACCGGTGCCTCGGCTGATCAGGCGCCCCAAGCCGGCGGCCGGGCCGCCTTCGACCGCAGCCCGAGCCGACCACCGGCGCGTACTGCGACCGAGCAGCCAGTACGTCGACGCCCGGCGCCAGGCGCGCCGGACCGGTGGCCAGACCACCTGCGACCGCAGGCCTATCCGACCAGGCGCCCCCGACCGGTGGCCGGGCCGCCTTCGATCGCAGCCCCCGCCGACAGGTACCCCGGACCGATGGCCAGGCGCCTTCGATCGGAGCCTCGGCTGACCAAGTGCCCCGGCCCCGCGGTCAGGCCGCCCCCTTGACCCGAGCGTCAACTGATCAGATGCCCCGGGCCGGTGGTCAGGCCGCCTTCTACGGGGAGGGTGATGCCGGTGATCCAGCTCGCGTCGGTGGAGGCGAGGAAGGCGACCGCGGCGGCGACGTCCTCGGGCTGGCCTACTCGGCGGAGCGGGTAGATGGCCTTCAGCTCTTCGAGCACCTGCGGGTCCTTGAACGCGCGGGTGGCGACCGTGGCCGGGGCGACGATGTTGAAGCGGACGCCCGCCGGCCCGTGGTCGGCGGCGAGGTTGCGGACCAGGCTGCTCAGCGCGGCCTTCGCCGCGGCGTACGGGTTGGTGCCTAGGGCAACAATTCCGCTGATCGAGCCGACCAGGACGACGGCGCCCTCGGTGGTCTCGAGGTGCGGCAACGCGGCCTCGATGCAGCGGACCGCGCCCGTGAACGTGAAGTCGTACTGCCGAGCCCACTGCGCGTCGCCCGGCTCGACCGCCTCGCGGTTCGCGAGGTTGTGGCCGGCGACCTGAGCCAGTACGTCGAGCCGCCCGAACCGCGCGACCGTCGCCGCGACCGCCGCGTCGACGGACGCCCGGCTGGTGATGTCGCACTCGACCGCGATCCCGGGAACAGCCAGCTCCCCGACCACCTGCTCAGCAGCCGCCAGGTCGACGTCGGCGACTGCGACCGACGCCCCCTCCGCCGCCAGCCGCACGGCCGTCGCCCGCCCGATCCCGTGCGCGGCCCCGGTGACGATCGCAACCTTGCCCTCGAACCGCTTCACAGCAACTCCCTCTCCCGGCGCGTCTGCCCCAGACGCTAGGAGCTAGACCGCGCTCTAGGTCAACCCAAGAAGGCGATCGACGAGTCGGCGCGGCAACTGACTCCGGGCGGCTCGGTCCGCAAGCTGATCGAGCCGCTGTACCGCGACGCCACGGAGGCGGCCCGCAAGCGCCTCGACACCTTCGCCAACACCCCGACCACGATCAGCGCGCCGGCCGCCCGGCCTGCCGCGCGGGCAACTGCGCGACCTGACCCTGCGCGCCCGGCGTACGCCCGAATTCCTTGACCGCCCAGCCCCACCGACCTAGCCTCGACTGGACAGGACTGGACAGGTTCACTCAGGTGGGAGACGGCTGTGGCCGAGCAGGTGGACGTGGGGACCGAGCCGAGGGCGCTCGCGGTCGAGAGCAACGGGCTGAACGTGATCGACGACGCCGAGCGGAAGGGGCGGCCGAGTCAGCTGTTCTGGCCGTGGTTCGGGGCGAACGTGTCGGTGCTGGGGCTGAGCTACGGGGCGTTCGCGCTCGGGTTCGGGATCTCGTTCTGGCAGGCGGTGGTCGCGGGTGTGGTCGGGATCGTGTTCTCGTTCCTGCTCTGCGGCCTGGTCGCGCTGGCCGGCAAGCGCGGCTCGGCGCCGACGCTCGTGCTCAGCCGCGCGGCGTTCGGGGTGCGCGGCAACAAACTCCCGTCGCTGGTGTCCTGGCTGCTCACCGTCGGCTGGGAGACCGTGCTGACGATCCTCGCGACGCTCGCGACCGCGACCGTGTTCGAGCGGCTCGGCTGGGGCGGCGGCTCGGTCACCAAGGTGATCGCATTGGTTGTCGTCGGCACCTTGATCGTTGCCTGCGGCGTGCTCGGCTTCGACCTGATCATGCGGATGCAGACGATCATCACGGTCGTCACCGGCGTTCTGACCGTCGTCTACATCATCCTGGTCGCCGACCAGGTCAGCTGGTCCACCGTCTCGGCACTGCCCAGCGGATCCGGCCAGGAACTGATCGGTGCCCTGGTCTTCCTGATGACCGGCTTCGGCCTCGGCTGGGTGAACGCGGCCGCCGACTACTCCCGCTACCTCCCCCGTACGGCGTCCAGCCGCGGCGTCGTCGGCTGGACCACGTTCGGCTCGTCGCTGGCCCCGATCGTGCTGCTGATCTTCGGCCTGCTGCTGGCCGGTTCGTCGACCGACCTCAGCGCGGCGATCGCCGCCGACCCGATCGGCGCGCTCGCGCAGGCGCTGCCGACCTGGTTCCTGGTGCCGTTCGTGATCGTGGCCGTGCTCGGTCTGGTCGGCGGCGCGGTACTCGACATCTACTCGTCCGGCCTGGCCCTGCTGTCGCTCGGCATCCCGGTCCCCCGCTACGTCGCGGCGTTCATCGACGGGCTCGTGATGATCGCCGGCACGATCTACGTGGTCTTCTTCGGCGACCAGTTCCTGCTCGAGTTCCAGGGCTTCCTGATCACGCTCGGCGTCCCGGTCGCGGCCTGGTGCGGCATCATGCTGGCCGACGTCGCGACCCGCCGCGGCGACTACGCCGAGGCCGACCTGTTCGACCGGCGCGGCCGGTACGGCGACGTCCGGTGGTTGCCGATCGCCACCATGATCGTTGCCACCGGCATCGGCTGGGGCCTGGTCACGAACGGCAACGCGAGCTGGCTGACCTGGCAGGGCTACCTGCTCTCCCCGTTCGGGCTCGGCGCCAAGGACGGCGCGTGGGCGTTCGCGAACCTTGGCGTCCTGGTCGCGCTGGTCGGGTCCTTCGTCGTCGCGATCATCGGCTGGTACGTCGGGCAGCGGCGCGCCGTACCGGCCGTGGAGAACTGACATGGTGCTCGCGCTGATCGACCTGCAGCGGATCTTCGCCGAACCCGACAGCGGCTGGGCGACGCCGAACTTCCAGCGCGTGATCAAGCCGACGCAGGAACTGGTCGAGCTGTTCGCGCCGCAGGTGATCTTCACCCGGTTCGTCGCGCCGGTCGGGGAACCGACCGGTTCCTGGATCCCGTACTACGAGCAGTGGCCGTTCGCGCTGCAGCCACCGGACTCGTACGCGTACCAACTCGTCGACGAGTTCCGTGGAGCGCCGACGCTGGACAAGCCGACGTTCAGCAAGTGGGGGCGCGAGCTCGCGGACGCGGTCGCGCCGGACGGGCGGCTGGTGCTCGCGGGCGTGACAACGGACTGCTGCGTCCTGACGACGGCGCTCGCGGCGGTGGACGGCGGGGCGCGGGTCCAGGTGGTCGAGGACGCGTGCGCCGGGGTCGACGAGGAGAGCCACCGGAAGGCGATCGACATCATGCGGCTGTACGCGCCGATGCTCGAGATCGTCACCGTCGACCAACTGCGCTCCTCGGGCGGTCTCGACCAGTGACCTCCGGCATCACCCTCAAGCACGAGCGGATCGCGGCGATCCTGGCCCGGGAGATCAAGTCCGGCCGGGTCGGCCACGGCCACCGGCTGCCCGGTGAGGTCGAGCTGGCGCGGCGGTTTGCCGTCAGTCGCAACACCGTGCGCTCGGCGCTCGCCGTACTGACTGCCGACGGGCTGATCACGACCCGGACCGGGAAGGGATCGTTCGTGCTGTTCGACGGGCGGCCGTTGGATGATCCGCTCGGCTGGACGCATGCGCTGGCCGAGCAGGGGGTGGAGACTCGCGTCCGGATCCTGCGGCTGGAGCTGGACCAGGACCCGGAGTTGGCGGAGCAGTTGGAGCTGGATTCGCCGGAGGTGATCGTGGTCGAGCGGATCCGGTCGTTGGTCGACGGTGAGGCGATCTCGCTGGAACGCAGCCGGCTGCCGGCTCTTGAACAGCTGCGTGATCTGCCAACACGGGGGCTGGACGACGGGTCGATCATCTCGACGCTGACCCGGGCTGGGTTGCACCTGACGCAGGGGGAACAGCGGTTGCGGGCGCGGCCGCTGTCGTCGGAGGAGGCGGCGTTGCTGGGACGGCCGGAGAACACTTGGTTTCTGCACAGCCGGCGCACTAGCTGGACGGCCGACAACCAGTTTGCCGAGCAGGTCGACAGCCTGCTGGATCCGCGGCACTTCGAGCTCAACCTGACGTACAGCGAGACGCCTCGATGACGGGGCGCGAGGTGTGGGCGGTTGGGCGGTCGCTTCGCCGAGGGGCCGCCGATGATCTCGACTGAGGCGCGGGCCGTGGGAGCCCTGTACGGGTTGGCGATCGGCGACGCGCTCGGGATGCCGACACAGTCGTTGCCTAGGGCCCGCATTGTGGAGCTGTACGGCGACGTGGTGGACGGGTTGCACTCGGCGCCGTACGACCAGCCGCTGGCCGCGGGAATGCCGGCCGGGTCGATCACCGACGACACCGAGCAGGCTGTTCTGTTAGGCCGGTTGGTGGTGGAGGGCAACGGCCTGGTCGACGGGCACGAACTCGCGCGTCGGCTGCTCGCGTGGGAGGACGACATGCGCGCACGGGGTTCGCTCGACCTGCTCGGGCCGTCGACGAAGCGCGCCCTGGACGCTCTGCTGGCGGGCGGAGACATCAGCCAGACGGGCCGCTACGGCACAACCAACGGCGCGGCGATGCGCATCACGCCGGTCGGCATCGCGACGCCGTCCGGCGAGCTGCCGACGCTGATCGACCGAGTGGTCGCCGCCAGCGCTCCGACCCACAACACAGGCCTGGCGCTGGCCGCCGCCTCCGCGGTTGCGGCCGCCGTCGGCGCGGGAGTTGACGGCGCCACGGTCCGCGAAGCGACGCGGGCGGCCGTCACGGCCGCCCGAGAGGCCGCGTCGCGCGGATTCTGGGTGGCGGGCGCAGACGTCTCACGCCGCATCGAGTGGGCGACCGGCGTACTGGCCCCGCCAGGGGACGGCCTGACGGCGCCGGAGCCGGGGGCGGGAGCGGCGGAGCCGGGGGCGAGGGCGGCTGAGCCGGGGGCGAGGGCGGCTGAGCCGGGGGCGAGGGCGGGGGCGGCAGCCGAGCTGCTCTACGAGCTGGTGGGGACGAGCTTGGCGGCTCAGGAGTCCGTGCCGGCGGCGTTTGCTGTGGCCAACGGGTTCGGGGACCCGTGGACGGTGGTGCGGGTTGCTGCATCCGTTGGCGGGGACACGGACACGATCGCGGCGATCGCGGGGGCTGTGGTGGGGGCGTGTCATGGAGTTGAGGCGTTTCCGGCGGACGTACGTCGTACGGTCTCGGCGGTGAACGGTCTGGACTTGGAGTCGCTCGCCGGTGAGCTGCTGAAAGTCCGACGCGGATGAGGCTGGTGCATCTCGGGAACGTCGTGGTCGACCTGGTGCTGACGGTCGACGCGCTGCCCGAGCGTGGTGGCGACGTGCTCGCGGGGTCGACGATGCGGGCGACGGGCGGTGGGTTCAACGTGATGGCCGCCGCGAGCCGGCTGGGGCTGGCGACGTCGTACGGCGGAGTGCTCGGGACCGGACCGTTCGGCGACCAGGCGCGCGAGGACCTGCGGCGGGAGGGCATCGACTTCCCCCAGCCGCAGCATCCTGCGCTGGACACCGGGTTCGTCGTCGCGCTGATCGACGCCGGAGGTGAGCGCACGTTCGTCACCAGCCCCGGTGCCGAGGCCACGCTGACCACGATCCCCGAGACGACCGCCGAGGACTTCGTGTACATCTCCGGCTACAGCCTCCTCCACGACCTCAACCGCGCCACGCTCGTGCAGCACCTCCCCCATCTGCTGGGCACGGTCTTCTTCGACCCCGGCCCGCTGGTCAGCCAGATCCCCCGCGACGCACTCCAGGCAGCCCTCACCCGAGCCGACTGGCTCAGCTGCAACACCCAAGAAGCAGCCGCTCTCGAAGACCTACAAGACCCAAAACACGTCCTGGTACGCCGAGGGCCGGACGGCTGCACGCTAAACAACCAACCGGTTGGTGGCTTCCAGGTCGAGGCGGTGGACCTGAACGGCGCCGGCGACGCCCACTCGGGAGCGTTTCTGTCCGCGCTCGCCGCCGGGTACGAGCCGCTGGAGGCAGCCCGCCGAGCCAACGCCGCCGCTGCACTCGCCGTCACCCGCCGCGGCCCGGCGACCGGCCCGACTCAGGCCGAGCTCGACGCCCTCCTCCGGCGGTCGGCTACAACCTGAGCGGCCCGGCGACCGTCGCAGGCGCCGACGCGACGGCTGGCCGGGGACGCCTGAGGCCACCCGACCGCCGGTTGAGCGACGTACTAAGGCACTTGAACGCGGCCTAAGGGTGTGGGGCGTCCCGCCTAGGGAGTAGTGCGGATGTGTGGGGATGCCTCAGAGGCGGAGTGTCGGGGTATCGACGAACCCCGGAGGTCCAGCATGTTGCAGTTCAGCCCCGACTTTGTTCAGGCGCAGATCTCGTACCGCCAGGAGCTGCTCCGGAAGGAGTACCAGCGGCCGAGCCTGTTCCGGCGCTTGCGCCGTACGCCGGTGACGCCCGTGCCGCGGGCGCAGTTGGTGCGGGCCCGGCACGCGATGTGAGGGCACGATCCCCGCCTGACCACCCTTCGACCCAGCGCGACCGAGGTTCTCCGGAACCCGGTCGCGCTGCTGCGTTCCGGGCGCTCCGCCCGAGCGGCAACACCGTCGTACGCGCGCGAAACCGGCCCATTTCCGGCTCTCTAGGGACCCCGTACGGCGGCCTAGGGACCCCCACCGCCAGGGATAGGGAGGAAGTCCGATGTGCCGGGTCTCCTCAGGCGCGCAGATTAGGGCCATCGACAACGAGTCGAGACAACAACCGCCCAGGAGGCACCCGATGTACACCACCGAGTCGGTCAAGGCAGAGGTCAGCTACCGCAAGGAGCGCCTCACCCGCGACTTCAGCCGCGCGAACCGGAGCACCCGGGCTCGCCGGCACCTCACCCACCTGTTCACCCGGAACGTCTGAGAGGAGGAGACACCATGATGTTCACGACTCAGCAGTCCGTTCAGGCGGAGACCGCCTACCGGCAGGAGCGCCTCAAGCGCGACTTCCAGGCCACCAGCCGTAAGCAGCGCACCGCGCCGGCGCAGCAGAAGCCGACCTCGCGGAACGCGCGCCGCTTCCTGCGACCCTCCACGGCCGCGTGAGCGCCGTGCACGCCGTCCCTGACCCGCAACAGGTCAGGGACGGCGTTTCCATTTCTCCGGTACGGCGGGTTACCGGGCTTGAACTCCCGCGCTTCGCACGTCGCTTCGCTCCCTCCACTCCTCAGTCCAGAGCGGGAGGCCCCATGACCTGTCCGGCACCCGTCAGCCCGGCAGGTGCAAAAAGCGCTCCGGAGCACCTCAGCCCGGCAGGTGCGACGTGGTGAGCACGCTGCAGCCGGAGATTTCGCGCTCAGGCGACAGCCGTGGGCCGGGATGCCGTCGATTTGTGTCGGCTCCAGGGGCGAAGATGGACGACGTGCCCTGGACCTCGACACCTCTCGTCGGCCGCTCGACCGAGATGGCCGCCATGCTCAGCGCCGTCGACGACGCGAAAACGCGTCGCGCCGGCGCCATTCTGCTGTCCGGTGACGCCGGGGTCGGCAAGACCCGGCTGCTGGACGAGGTGGCCACCGGCGCGCACGAACGCGGGTTCGGCGTCCTTGTCGGGCACTGCACCGACTTCGGCGACGCCGGCCTGCCATACCTGCCGTTCAGCGAGATCTTCGGCCGGCTCGCGGGCGAGCGCCCGGACCTGGTCGAGAGCGTGCTCACCAACTTCCCGGCGATCGGCCGGCTGCTGCCGACGCACCGGCTGATCGGCGCCCAGCCGGTCCCGCAGGACGGTCCGCTCGACCGGGCCGCGCTCTTCGACGCCGTACTGGGTGCGCTGACCGCGCTGTCGACCAGCGAGCCGCTGCTGGTGATCGTCGAGGACACCCACTGGGCCGACGACTCGACGCGGGACCTGATCGGCTTCCTGCTGACCCGGCTGACGTCGCAGCGGCTGGCGCTGATCGTGTCGTACCGCAGCGACGACCTGCACCGCCGGCACCCGCTGCGGCGCCCGATCGCCGAGTGGTCGCGCAATCCGCGGGTACGACGAGTCACGCTCAACCCGCTCGACGCGACCGAGTCCCGCGCCCTGCTGAACGCGCTCACGACCGAACGCCTGCCCGAGGACGAGGAACGCCGCATCCTGGAGCGTGCCGGCGGCAACGCGTTCTTCACCGAGGAGCTGGTCGCCGCAGCGTCGATGGGCGACGGCAGCGCCGTACCGCCTGACTTGGCCGACCTCCTGCTCGTCCGGCTCGACCCGCTGTCCGACGACGCCCGCCAGGTCGCCCGGGTGATCGCTGTCGCCGGACGCCGTGTGTCGCACCAGCTGCTGACCGCTGTCGCCGGACTGCCCGACCGCGAGCTGGAGACCGCGCTGCGCGAGCTGATCGACGCGCACATCATCGAGCACCCCGGCAACGCCAGCTACTACTTCCGCCACGCCCTGCTCGCCGAGGCCGTGTACGACGACCTCCTGCCGGGTGAGCGCGTCCGGCAGCACGCGGCGTACGCGAAGGCCCTGCAGGACCAGACCGTTGCCGGTACGGCGGCGGAGCTGGCCGGGCACGCCACGCGCTCGCACGACCTGATCACCGCGTTCGAGGCGCGGGTCCGGGCCGGGCAGGAGGCGCTGTCGGTCGCCGCGCCGCAGGAGGCGCTGAAGCACTACGAGATGGCGCTCGAGCTGTTCCCGGCCGACCCGGCAGCCAGCTCGGTCGACCGGACCTGGCTGATCGTCGACACCGCGATGGCGGCGACGCTGTCGTCGCAGCACCTGCGCGCGGTGAAGCTGCTGCGCAAGGCCCTGGCCGACCTGCCCGCCGACGCGCCGATCAAGCAGCGGGCCGAGCTGCTGCTGCCGCTGTCCGACATCTCGCTGGTGATCGACCACGACCAGGAGGCGAACGAGGCGGCCTCACAGGCGTTCCGGCTGGTCGCCGACGAGCCGGCGAGTGCGTTCAAGGCCAAGGTGATCGCGCTGTACGCCCGCGTCTCGGACGCGCTCGGCCGGCCGATGGAGGCCGAGCGCTGGGCGCGCGAGGCGCTGCACATCGCGCGGGAGGTCGGTCAGGAGTCGGCGGCCGGCGACGCGGGGATCACGCTGGCTCAGCTGCGGAAGCGGGCCGGTGATCCGGTGGCCGCGGCCAAGCAGTTGGAGGAGGCCGCCGTACGGGCTCAGCTGGCGGGTGACGCTGCTGCTGAGGTGCGCAGCCGGTACTTGCTGGGCTCGAACCACTTCGACCTGGGTGAGCTGGCTGCTGCGAAGGCGGCTCTCGAGTACGCCGCGCAGCGGGCTGGTGAGTTGGGGCGGCAGTGGGCGGCGTACGGGTTCGACGCTCGGCGGATGCTCGCGCTGACGCAGTTCACGATGGGCGAATGGGACGAAGCGGCTGAGACGGCTCGGGCCGACTCGATGACTCCGTCGGCGGCCGCGGCCGGGCTGCGGAGTGTCGGGCTGATGGTTCGCGGTGGGCGGGGTGACACGTCGGTCGCCGAGGATCTGCAGGGGATGCGGAAGTGGTGGTCGCTGGACGTGATGCTGCCGCTGATCGGGCTGCAGCCGGCAGTCGAGGCGTACCGGCAGCTGGATCAGGTGGCCGAGGCGGAGAAGCTGATCGCCGAGGTGTCGGCGCAGCTCGAGTACGTGTTCCAGACCGAGTGGTACATGGCGAAGATCCGGTTCTCCGCGCTCGGGCTGCAGTTGCTGTGTCATCGGGTGGTGAGTGAGCCGACTGCGGCGGCCGAGTTGGTTGCGCGTGGGGCTGAGCTGCTGGCCGAGGGGCATGCGACGGCGGAGAAGGGATTGCCGCCCGGGCGCGTGCTCGGTGTCGAGGGGATCGCATGGCTCGCGCGACTGGAGGCGGAGTGGGAGCGGCTGCGGTGGCTGGCCGATGTGGACCCGCCGACCGCCGACGAGCATGTGGCGACCTGGCAACGGACTGCCGATGCGTTCGGGTACGGGTTCGTCATCGAGCAGGCGTGGTCGCGGGCTCGGTTGTCGTCGGCGCTGCGGGCTGCTGGGCGGGTCGCGGATGCCAACGAGCAGGCCCAGCTGGCTGCTGACGTCGGGCGGCGGTTGGGTGCTCAGCCGCTGCTGGACGAGCTGGGCAGTGCGGCTGATCCGGCTGGGTCTGCTGCGTTGACCGCTCGCGAGACCGAGGTGCTGGCGCTGCTGGCCGAAGGCCGCACCAACCGGCAGCTGGCTCGGGAGCTGTACATCAGCGAGAAGACGGTCAGCGTGCACGTCTCCAACATCCTGGCCAAGCTCGGCGTCCGCTCCCGCACGGAGGCCGCCGCCGTCGCCCGCCGCGACGGGCTACTCGACTGAGGGGCTGAAGGGCGCCGCCGACGCGGCGGCCCTCACTCCCCAGCGATCAGTGACGGCTGCGGTGGCTGTGCGCCGTCCGCGGGACGAACGTCGTCCGCAGGTGATGCCGGCTGCGGTGGCGGGCCAGTTCGTCGACCCGCCGCGCGGCGACCTCAGGCCGGTGCTCGACCTTGGGCTGCTCGGTCTCGGGGCCGGTGTGCGGCTCCATCGAGTCGATCAACTCGTCCAGAACTTGCTGAGCGCTCCGAAAACGCGCTGTCACCAGTACGACGACACAAGCCGCCGCGATCCCTACCAATACCCAGAGTTGCCAAGTCATTCCCCACCACCCTGCAATCGCCCCGTTCCCCCTGGTAATCACCATAGACCCGTCTTCATCAGATGGCGATAGCTTCATCGCAATCCGTTACGAAGCGAGATTTTGGAACCTTCGAATGTTGTCGTGCGCAAGCATTTTGAGGAGACCAGGCAATGAACTCGGACCGCGACGCCCGGTGACTCTCTGTGACACAGTCCGGTGCACGGCATCCAGCAGCTGGTCGTGGCGGGCGGCGTTAGGGTGCTGACGGTGAAGATCTTCAGTGGGGACGAGGTGCGCCAGGCGGTGTCGATGGCCGCGGCTGTCGATGCTGTGCGGGACGCCTTCGGGGAGCTCCGGGCGGGGAACTTCGTGCTGCCGGCGCGGCAGGTGTTCGGGGACGGCGCGGTGCTGGTGATGTCGGCGTACCACCCGCCGACGCGGACCGCGGTCGTGAAGAAGATCGGGATCGCGCTCGACCAGGTCCCGGCGATCCGGGCGACGGTGATCTGGACCGGCGCCGGCGAGCAACTCGTCGCCGACGGCACGTCGATCACGACGCTGCGGACGGGCGCGGTGGTCGGGGTCGCGACCGACCTGCTGGCCGATACGGACGCGACGCGGCTGACGGTGATCGGCACCGGCGCGCAGTCAGCCGATCAGGTGCGCGCGGTGCTCGCCGTACGGCGAATTGCCGAGGTCGCCTTGATCGGCCGGGACGCCGACCGGGCCGGGGCGCTGGCTGGTTCGCTGGGCGAGGAGTTCCCGGAGGTGAAGTTCGCGTCCGGGACGGACATCGACGCGGGAATCGCGCACGCCGAGGTGATCTGCTGCGCCACATCGTCCAGTACGCCGCTCTTCCGCGTCGACGCGTTGCCCGAACGAGTCCACGTGAACGCGATCGGCGCGTTCCGCCCGACCATGCGCGAACTCCCCCGCGACCTGCTCGCCACCGCCGCCCTGGTCGTCGTCGACCAGGAGGAAGCCGCCCTGGAGGAGTCCGGCGAGATCATCGACGCCGTCGAGTCCGGCGCACTCCCCCGCACCTCACTGATCGACCTCGGCGACGCGATCGCCACCCCGCCCACGCCGTCCGGCCGCACAGTCTTCAAGTCCGTCGGCCTCGGCCCCCAGGACTGGGCCATCGCGAAGCTGCTCTCCGAGAGCTAGTCGTACACCTGGAACCAGTGCAGGTACCCCGCGTCCACCTCCGGCAGGTACGGCACCCCGTGCACCCGCGTCAACGGCCGCCGGTCCGCCATCGCCGCGGCGATGTCGTCGAGCATCTGCTCGACGCCGGTCCAGCACTGCCGCCCCGCGTTGCCGTCCTCCGACCACCACTCGAAGATGCTCCCGTACGACGGCCCGTCACCCAGGTCGACGTACAGCACACCGCCGTCGGCGGCCTCGGCGATCGGCAGATAGGTGTCGAGCCATCCGGGGACATCCCAGCCTGCGAGCCGTGGGGAGGCCCAGACCTTCCGCCAACGCTCCCTGCTCGCCAGCATGTCCATCGTGGGCATCAGGTTGTAGAGCGACGGAATCACCGAGCCCCGGATCGCCCGATGCTGGGTCCCGTTCGCCAACTGCAGTAGCGCGACCAGGTCGGCGGGGAGGGGGCGGTTCATCGCGGCCTCCAGGTAGCGGAGGTCGACAGCGGTTGCCGGCGGGTTGATCAGCCGGCGGGTCGCCGGGACGAGCCAGCCGGTGATGCGGGCCCACGAGGTGGCGACGGTCATGGCAGGACCCTAGGTCCAGGCGAGGACCTTTTTGCGGTACGCGTACAGCAGCCCGATGGTGACGAAGGCCAGAAAGACGAACATCTCGATCAGGGACGAGACGCCGACCGTGGCGAAGACGGTGGCCCAGGGGAACAAGTACACGGCGTCGACGGCGAAGATCACGTACAGGTAGGCGAACAGGTAGTACCGGATGTGGATCTGGGCCCAGCCCTCGCCCACCGGGTCGACGCCTGACTCGTACGTCGTGAGTTTCTCCGGCGTCGAGTACGTGATCGTCAGCGCGCGGTTCAGCGCGAAGGCGCCGACCAGGCCGCCGAGGCCGAGCAGGACGATCGCGACGACTACACCGTAGGCCTCCGACACGGAGACAACTCTAATTGGTGCAGAGCAGCATGGAGTCCAGCGCGACCTGCGGACCGTAGCCGGACTTCAGATCGGCGACCTGGACGCGCAGCCGGTTGACGCCCGGGATCTGGCGGTTCAGCCAGGTCTCGGTCTCCTGCGTCTGGTCGACCGAGCCGACCACGGCGGCGCCGTTCAGTAGCGACACCCGCACGGTGCCGTCGGTGATGTTGCCGAGCCAGTTCTTCACCCAGGAACAACCGGCCGAGTTCACGTCGCCCCAGACCACGCCGCCCTTGTCGGCGAGCAGTTCGGCCTCGGCGCGCCGCGGCGACTCCGCCGCCGCGACCACGTTGAACGCCGGGTTCCCCTTGCCGCCCGACGCGAGCAGCGGCTTGGCGAAGATCCCGCGCCATTTGTAGTGCGAGTACCCGTACGCCGCCGACGCGGCCGCGGCGTACGGCGCCTGCGGGCCGATCGCCAGCCGGTAGGTCCGGATCGAGCCGGGCTGCTTCGACGAGATCGTCACGTTCGCGCCCGACGGCGTCCCGTGGCCGATCTCCTGCCAGCCCTTCACCGCGTCCCAGCGCTGCAGCGCGACCCGCGAACCGGCGGCCGGCGCGGGCGTCAGCGTCCCGGCGACGGTCAGCGTGCCGGCCGTGTAGTCGGTCGTCCGCACGCTGGTGATCTTGACCGTACGAACGGGCGCGGCCTGGACCGTCTCGGCGGCCCGCGCGGTGTCGGTCGCGACCATCGCGCTCTGCGCCGGCGCGATCGCGCCCGCACACCCGGCGAGCACCACAGCACCCGCGAGCGCCGTACCGCCGGTCGCCACCCGGCGAGCGCGCGACGCCATACCGGCGGGCACCAGCCGTCGAGCGGACCACGTCGTACCACCGGACAAGAAGGCACGAACGCCCATCGCAAAGCTCCCTCGAGACCGGGCGCGCCCGGGTGGATCACAGCAGTCGACAGACACATTGCCTGCTGCAGCAACAGAAGGCAAGCGAGCGACTCCTCTACGTCACAGCACGGCGTTGCGCTACCACCTGTCCCAGGCTGTGGACCGGCGGGGCCGACCACTGGTTCGTGGCAAAAGCCGAACTAACATTGGGTTATCGCCCTGACCGGGGGGATCGGCGTTCGCTCGAGGGCGTCCGCCGACCCAAGCTCGACTTGGAGATGACACGACTGATGGCCATCGAGGTCAAGCAGCTGGACCGCGTGGTGATCCGCTTCGCCGGTGACTCCGGTGACGGGATGCAGCTCACGGGGGACCGGTTCACCGCGGAAACGGCATCGTTCGGCAACGACCTGTCGACGCTGCCCAACTTTCCCGCCGAGATCCGGGCACCTGCCGGAACGCTGCCGGGAGTCTCCTCCTTCCAGCTGCACTTCGCCGACCACGACATCCTCACCCCGGGTGACGCGCCGGACGTGCTGATCGCGATGAACCCGGCGGCCCTGAAGGCCAACCTGCCCGACGTGCCGCGCGGCGCGACGCTGATCGTCGACACCGCCGACTTCACCGCCCGCAACCTGAAGCGGATCGGGTACGACGAGAACCCGCTGGAGACCGGCGCACTCGAGGCCTACCACGTGGTCGCGCTGAACCTGACCGGCATGACGGTGGAGTCGGTGAAGGAGTTCGGGCTGTCCCGCAAGGACGCCTCCCGGGCCAAGAACATGTACGCGCTCGGCCTGGTCTCCTGGCTGTTCCAGCGCCCGGTCGAGTCGACGATCGAGTTCCTGCAGACCAAGTTCGCCGGCAAGCCGGACATCCGCGACGCCAACATCGCGGCCTTCCGCGCGGGCTTCAACTTCGGCGAGACCGCCGAGGAGTTCTCGGTCCGGTACGAGGTGAAGCCGGCCAAGATGGCCACCGGCACGTACCGCAACATCTCCGGCAACCTCGCGCTGGCGTACGGCCTGGTGGCGGGCGCGCAGCGCGCCGGCCTGCCGCTGGTGCTCGGGGCCTACCCGATCACCCCTGCGTCCGACGTACTGCACGAGCTGTCGAAGCTGAAGCGGTTCGACGTGACGACGATCCAGGCCGAGGACGAGATCGCCGGTGTCGGCGCCGCGCTCGGTGCGTCGTTCGCGGGTGCGCTCGGCGTGACCACGTCGTCCGGTCCGGGGATCAGCCTGAAGTCCGAGACGATCGGCCTCGGCATCATGCTCGAGCTGCCGCTGGTCGTCTGCGACATCCAGCGCGCCGGTCCGTCGACCGGCATGCCGACCAAGACCGAGCAGGCCGACCTGTTGCAGGTGATGTTCGGCCGCAACGGCGAGGCGCCGCTGCCGGTGCTCGCGGCCCAGTCCCCCGCGGACTGCTTCGCGATCGCGGTCGAGGCGGCCCGGATCGCGGTCACCTACCGGACCCCGGTGTTCGTGCTGTCCGACGGGTACCTGGCCAACGGCTCCGAGCCGTGGCAGATCCCGAACGTCGAGGACCTGGTCAAGATCGACCCGAACTTCACCACCGAGCCGAACGCGACCACCGACGACGGCAAACCGACGTACCTCCCCTACCTGCGGGACCCGGAGACGCTCGCCCGGGCCTGGGCAGTTCCCGGTACGGCGGGGCTGGACCACCGGATCGGTGGGCTCGAGAAGGAGGACAAGACCGGCAACATCTCCTACGACCCGGCCAACCACGACCTGATGATCCGGACCCGGCAGGCCAAGGTGGACGGGGTCAGCGTCCCGCCGCTCGTGGTCGACGACCCGGACGGCGCGAAGGTGCTGGTGCTCGGGTGGGGTTCGACGTACGGGCCGATCGGGGCCGGCGTACGGCGGGTGCGCCGCGTCGGCGGCAAGATCGCGCAGGCGCACCTGCGGCATCTGAACCCGTTCCCGCCGAACCTGGGCGAGGTGCTGAAGTCGTACGACAAGGTGCTCGTCCCGGAGATGAACCTGGGTCAGCTGGCGATGCTGCTGCGCGCCAAGTACCTGGTCGACGTCGTCTCGTACGCGCAGGTCCGCGGCATGCCGCTCGGCGCCGCGGAGCTCGCCGAGGTGATCGGCAACCTGGTCGAGGAGACCGCCGGGATCGACGACGACGCGCGGCACATGGGACTGGCCGCGGCCAGCCTGAAGCACGGCGAACAACTGGAGCAGACGGCACAGTGAGCACGATGAGCACCGTCGACCTCAGCGCACCTGCACTTGGACTGTGTCAGCAAGCCACGGCGAAAATGGAGTTTTCCCTATCGGAGGGAGCACGATGAGCACCGTCGACCTTGGGCTGCCTGGTCTGCCCGGTGGACTGCGCGGCGTCCCGGCGGCGACCGAGCCGCAGAACCGCAAGGAGTACGTGTCGGACCAGGAGGTCCGCTGGTGCCCCGGGTGCGGCGACTACGCCGTACTGGCTGCTTTTCAGGGGTTCCTGCCCGAGCTCGGGATCAAGCGTGAGAACGTCGCGATGGTGTCCGGGATCGGCTGCTCGTCGCGCTTCCCGTACTACCTGTCGACGTACGGCATGCACTCGATCCACGGGCGGGCGCCGGCGATCGCGACCGGGCTCGCGGTGGCGCGGCCGGATCTGAGCGTGTGGGTGGTGACCGGTGACGGCGACGCGCTGTCGATCGGTGGCAACCACCTGATCCACACCCTGCGGCGCAACGTGAACCTGAAGATCCTGCTGTTCAACAACCGGATCTACGGGCTGACCAAGGGGCAGTACTCGCCGACCTCGGAACCCGGCAAGGTCACCAAGTCGACGCCGATGGGCTCGGTGGACAACCCGTTCAACCCGGTCTCGCTGGCGCTCGGCGCGGAGGCGACGTTCGTCGCGCGCACGGTCGACTCCGACCGCAAGCACCTGACGTCGGTGCTGAAGGCGGCCGCGGAGCATCGCGGGACGGCGTTCGTGGAGATCTACCAGAACTGCCCGATCTTCAACGACCACGCCTTCGACGCGATCAAGGACCCCGAGACCCGCGACGACGCGATCATCCCGCTCAAGCACGGCGAACCGATCCGCTTCGGCACCGACGGCCACCTCGGCGTCGTCCGCGACGGCTTCGCGTCGCTCGCGGTCCGCGAGGTCGCCGACCTTCCCGGCGGCGAGGCCGACCTGGTCGTCCACGACGCCCACACCGACGACCCGGCGTACGCGTTCGCGCTCTCCCGGCTCACGGACGCCGGCGTCCTGCACCAGGCACCGATCGGTGTCTTCCGCCAGGTCGACCGCCCGGCGTACGACGACCTGGTCCGTCAGCAGGTCGAAACCGCCAAGGAAACCTCCGGCACCGGCGACCTGCAGTCCCTGATCACCGGCTCGGACACCTGGACCGTCGCCTAAAGCTTGAAGGCCAACCCCAGGGCGGTCAGCTCCTCCTCGAGGATCCTGACCGCCTTGGGGCCGACGCCGTGAATGGCCAGCAGTTCCTTGGTCGTCACCTGCGTCAACTGCTCATACGTCGTGTAGCCGTTCAGCGCCAACTCCCGCGTCGCGACCTTGCCGATGCGAGGCGTGTACTCCGACATGCGATCTCCTCAGACGGCGATGACCTGCAGATGGTCCTCGAGACCGACGAAGTCCTTCGGGTTGCGGGTGTACAGCACGGCCTCGTGCGTAGCCGCGGTGGCAGCGATCACCAGGTCGAACGACCGGCTGCGCGGCTGACGCCCGACGGCGACAACAGCCGCGGCCATCGCGCCGTACGTGCGGGCGACGGCATCGGTGACCGGCAACGGCTCGAAGGCACGCTCGATCGCCGCCACCCGGCGTAGCCGCTCGGCCCGGACCTGCGGGCTCTTGGCAACGAGTACGCCGAAGTGCAGCTCGGCCAGGCTGATCGTGCTGATCGCCAGCTCAGCGTCGACCGGCTCAGCAAGGCCACCGATCAGCACGCTGGTGTCGAGAACCGCTCTCACTGGTCACCCTCGGCCCATGGGTCCCGCAGGTCGTGATCGACCAGGTCCCGATCGGTGGCCCAGTCCTCGTCGGTCCGTACCCGCAGGACGTCCGCGACGTCGTCGTACTGACGCCAGTGGTCGCGCTCAGCCGGCCCGAGCACGGCGGCGGGACGGCCGGACACGGTGATCACCAGGTGCTCGCCGGCTTCGGCCCGGCGGACCAGATCGCTCGCGTTCTGCCGTAGCTCGCGCAGTCCCAGTGCATCCATACGTCCACGGTAGCACATGTGCTACTTCAGAGCCATTGGCTCACGGTGTGGATGATGAGGCCTACGAGGGCTCCGACGACCGTGCCGTTGATGCGGATGAACTGGAGGTCCCGGCCGACGTGGAGTTCGATGCGGGCCGAGGCTTCGCGGCCGTCCCAGCGTTCGATGGTGTCGGAGATGACCGAGACGATCTCGCTGCCGTAGGTGCGGACGACGTACGCGACGGCCTCGGTGGCGCGGGCGTCGACCTTGGCGCGCATCGCCTCGTCGGTCTGCAGGCGGCCGCCGAGGTCCTTGATCGCCTGGATCGCGCGGGTCTGCAACGGGCTGGTGGGGTCGGCGATCGCGCCGATCAGCGCCGTACGGACCGCGTCCCAGACGGCGGTGAGGCTCGGGGCCAGGTCGGGGTGGTCGAGCATGCGGCGCTTGAACGCCTCGAAGCGTTCCATCATCTCGGGATCGCGCTGCAGGTCTGCGGCGAACTTGCCGAGCAGGCGGTCGACGGCCTGGCGCGCCGGGTGGTGCTGGTCGTCCCGTACGCCGGCCAGCCAGGTCAGCGCCTCGCGGTGGATGCGGTCGACGACCAGCGAGTCGACCCAGCGCGGCGACCAGCGCGGGGCGCGCGGGCCGACGACCTCGGCCAGTACGTCGCGGTTGTCGCGGAGCCAGTCGTACGCCTCGTCGAAGACCAGGTCGAGCAGTGCGTGGTGCGCGCCGTCGTCGACGACGGACTCGAGGAAGTGGCCGGCGATCGGGCTCAGCGGTTCCTCGGCGAAACGCGGGAGGAGCCCGCCGCGGACGAACGCGGTGACGTCGGAGTCGCCGAGCTTCGGCAGTACGACGCCGATCGTGCGGGCACCCTCGGCCACGATCCGCTCGGCGTGGTTGCCGCCGGCCAGCCACTCCCCGGCCCGCTTGCTCACCTCGGCCGACGCCATCTTGCCGGCGACGACGTCCTCGGACAGGAAGTTCTCGGTGACGAACTGCTCGAGGCTCTCCGCCAGACTGTCCTTGCGCGTCGGCACGATCGCGGTGTGCGGAATCGGCAGCCCGAGCGGATGCCGGAACAACGCGGTCACCGCGAACCAGTCCGCCAACGCACCCACCATCGCCGCCTCGGAGGCCGCGTTCACGTACCCCCAGGCGCCGTCGCGGTGCAGCGTGACGATGTAGACGATCGCCGCCACCACCAGCAAGGACAGCGCCACCAGCCGCATCTGCCGCAGCCCCCGCCGCCGCACCAGATCAGGCCCACTCAGGGTCATCGTCGCCATACCCCCATCCAACCAACCCGGTGGTGAAAACCCGCTCAGGAAACCACCTGGTTCTCCCCTGAAGGTCCAGTACGCCGGGGAGCTCGGCGGCTGGGATCGTCGGGGCGCGGGCTGAGGTCGGCGGCAATGCGGCCGGATTCGCCCGCGGTGGCTAAGACCGCGGCGGCCGGAAAACAGCAGAGGAGCCGGAGGCCGTGGGCACCGGAGCAGGGAGCGCCCGCGGCCGGAGGCCGCAGGGCCCGGGGCGGCCGGGCTCCCCTCCTCCTCCCCCGGGTACTACTGGACGGCTGGCGCTGCGAGACGGCTCGTACGCCGGTCCATCAGGCCCGACGCCAGCGCCAGGAGCAGGCCCAGGATTGCGAGCCCCGCGCCCAGGCGGCTGGGCCATTCGTAGCCGTAGCCGGCGGCCAGGACCAGCGAGCCGAGCCACGCGCCCAACGCGTTGGCGATGTTGAGGGTGGAGTGGTTGAGGGACGCCGCCAGCGACTGGCCCTCGTGGGCCACGTCCATCAGGCGGGTCTGCAGCGCGGGGATCAGGATGCTGGAGGAGAAGCCGAGCAGGAAGACCGCCAGCAAAGCGGTCGGGCGGGTGTGGGCGAGCCACCCGAAGGTCGTGAGCATGATCGTGATCGCCACGAGACCGCCGTACAGGCTGGGCATCAGTGCGCGGTCGGCGAGGCGGCCGCCGACCAGGGTGCCGCCGGTCATGCCGACGCCGAAGACCGCGAGCACGATCGTCACCGCGCCTTCGCTGAACCCGGCCAGCTCGGTCATCGTCGGCGTGATGAACGTGTACGTCGCGAACATCCCGCCGAAGCCGACCATCCCGACCAGCAGCGCCATCCACACCTGCGGCCGGGCCAGCGCGCTCAGTTCGCTGCGCACGTTGACCTCACTGCCGACCGGCTGCGGCGCCACCCAGAACCACACCGCGACCAGCGTCAGCAACCCCAGTACGCCGACCAGCACGAACGGCAACTGCCACCCGAAGTGCTGCCCGAGCAGCGTCGACGTCGGTACGCCGACGATGTTCGCGATCGGCAGTCCGACCATGATCATCGAGACCGCCCAGGCCCGCCGGTTGGCCGGCACGAGCGACGCGCTGACCACCGCGCCGATCCCGAAGAACGCACCGTGCGGCAGCCCGGACAGGAACCGCGCGGCCATCAGCATCTCGTAGCTGTTGGCAACGGCCGACAGCACGTTGCCCAGCACGAACACCCCCATCAGCCCGAGCAGCAGCCGCTTCCGCCCGGTCCGCGCGCCCAGAGCAGCGATCACCGGAGCACCGACCACAACCCCCACGGCGTACGCCGAGATCACGTGCCCGGCCGTCGGGATCGAGATGTCGACCCCCTCGGCGATCTGCGGCAGCAGCCCCATCGTGACGAACTCGGTCGTCCCGATCGCGAACCCACCCGTCGCCAGCGCGAACAGCGCCAGCCCGACGTGCCGGTAGCGCGTGTCAGGAGTCACTGAAGTTGTCACACCTGAATTGTCGCATCCACCGACCGGCCCGACCGAATCCAGCAGACCACCACGAGCCCCACCGCCAGCGCGGCGAAGACCACGTTCCCGGCCAGATCGACACCCTTCGACGCCTCCACGACCGGGTGCTCCGGGAAGGCGTGCCACGCGTACGTGAGCAACGTCCCACCCGCCAGCGCCATCGAGTGCCGCCCCGTCCACGAAGCCCGCCGCGACCACCGCCGTACGACGACCAGCGCGACCGCGAACAGCACCAGCATCGCCCCCACCCGCACCCACGCGCCGAGATCCACGTCGTCCACCACCATGAACGCCGACGACACCACCAGTCCGAACACCCCGGCGACCCACGAAGCAGGCATCCCTCCAGCCACCCGGACCGCCGGCCGACCCGCCCGGACAGCGAGCACGACCAGAACGACGATCGCCACCACCACCCCCACGAACTGCCCCGGCGCAGCCACGAACGAGTCGCTCTGCAACTGGAACGCGGTCGTCACCACCACCCCGAACCCGAAGATCACCCCGAACACCACCACCCCCTTCCGCCCGAACCACGGCCGCCGCGACGACACGGACTCCACCAGCACGATCGGCACCGTGATGCTCCACACCGTGTGCAACGTCAGCACGAACAACGTCCACGGCACCCCCATCCCCAACCACGAGACATGCCCCGGATCGAGCAACCGCAGATCCGCGTAGTTCGGGTTGAACAGCGACTGCGTGGTCACCCCCTCCTCCAGTACGCCGTACGCAAGCGCCAGCAGCACCACGCTCGGATATCCCCACCCGCGATGCCGGACCAGCTCACGGATCAGCACCGCGCCCCCGCCGTACAGCGGAGCCAGCGCGAACAACGCGTACAGCGAAGTGATCGGCAGGTTCCCCAGCAGGAACTCGGCCACCAGCGGCGACAGGAAGAACAGCCCGAGGGCCGGCAGGATTCGTTTGGTCACCTCGTCAGCATCACGCCGGGGACAGCACCAGGCAGGTGCCGGACGATCGGATCAACCGCTGACGGATGTCATGCGTCTGTGAAAACATCCGGCATGGCCAACTTCGGTGATCATCAGCTGGCGATCTACGTGCAGGGCATGTTCCAGGACACCAGGCCGGAGATCACCACCGATCTGTCCCGGCTGGAGGCGCAGGCCGCGGCGAACCTGTCCGCCGAGGCGATGGGCTACATCGTGCCCAGCGCCGGCAGCGGTTCGACCGCGCGGGCGAACCTGGCCGCGTTCGAGAAGTGGCGGCTGGTCCCCCGGATGCTCCGCGGCTCCAACGAACGCGACCTGTCCTGCACGATCCTCGGCACGAAGATGCCCGCGCCGGTCCTGGTCGCGCCGATCGGCGTACAGACCCTCGCGCATCCCGAGGGCGAGCTGGCGACGGCGCGCGCCGCGAGCGCGCTCGGCCTGACCTACACGCACTCGACCCAGGCGAGCCACGCGTTCGAGCAGATCGAGGCCGACAGCAAGTGGTACCAGCTGTACTGGCCGACCGATCGCGACGTCTGCCTGAGCTTCCTGCAGCGTGCAAAGGCGAGCGGGTACGGCGTACTGGTGGTCACCCTCGACACCGGCACGATCGGCTGGCGCCCGGCCGACCTGGACCGCGGCTTCCTGCCGTTCCTCAAGGGCGAAGGCCTCGCGAGCTACTTCAGCGACCCGGCGTTCCAGGCCAAGCTCGCCAAGCCGGTCACCGAGGACCCGACCGCCGCGGTGATGCACTGGGCGCAGATGTTCCCGAACGTCGGCCTGGGCTGGGACGAGCTGTCCTTCCTGCGCGACAACTGGGACGGCCCGATCGTGCTGAAGGGCATCACATCGGTCGACGACGCGAAGCTGGCCGCCGAGCACGGCGTCGACGGCGTGGTGGTGTCCAACCACGGCGGCCGCCAGGTCGACGGCGCGATCGCCTCGCTCGACGCGCTGCCCGCGATCGCGGACGCGGTCGGCGAGCAGCTCACGGTCCTGTTCGACTCCGGCGTACGGACCGGCTCGGACGCCGCCAAGGCGCTGGCGCTGGGCGCGAAGGCTGTCCTGCTCGGACGTCCGCTGCTCTACGGTCTCGCGCTGGCCGGTCAGGCCGGTGTCGAGCACGTACTGCGCTGCTTCCTCGCGGAGCTGGATCTCACGCTGGCGCTGTCCGGGTACGCGAACCACCGCGAGCTCAACCGCGACTCGGTGACGCCGGCGTGAAGGCGATCATCTTCGATCTCGACGACACGCTGTTCGACCACACGACGTCCGCGATCACCGGGCTGGGCAAGTGGCTCCCGCAGCTCGGCCTGGAGTTGTCCGACGAGCTGATCGCCGAGTGGTTCGCGATCGAGCAGGTCAGCTACGCCGGCTGGCTCGAGGGCCGCCTCACTCACCAGGGCCAGCGTCGCGCGAGGCTGCAGAGTTTCCTGCCCGTCCTGGGCAAGCCGGTGCCGACCGAGGACGCGGAGCTGGACGAGGTGTTCGAGGGCTACCTCCAGCACTACCGCGCGAGCTGGGCCGCCTTCCCGGACGCCCTGCCCGCGCTGGAGGTTGCCAAGAGCAACGGCTGGCGGATCGGCGTCCTGACCAACGGAAGCACGCTCCAGCAGAACCGCAAGCTCGCCGCGATCGGGCTTACGCCGTACGTCGAGGTCGTGGCGACGACGGAGACCCTCGGCTGCAGCAAACCGGTCCCCGAGGCGTACCTGAGCACGTGCCGCCAGCTCGGCGTCGAGCCGGCGGACACGTTGATGATCGGCGACAACTTCGAGCTGGACGTGCTCGGCGCTCGAGCCGCGGGGCTGAGCGCCGAGCACCTGGATCGCCCGGCGGGGATCACACTGGCTCAGCTGGTGAAGCCGATCCGCTAGATCCCGCAGTTCGGGGCGGACCAGAAGTTGCTGGTCCGGATGTCGAGGTGGGTGTGGTCGTTGTGGTCGGGGTAGCCCGGGCCGAGGATGCCACCGAAGCCGTGGTTGCGGGCCTGTTGCGCCATCCGGCAGAACGAGTGCACGCCGGTCAGGTCGGCCGAGCGTCCGTACAGGTGCTCGCTGTTGCTGGCCCCGCCGACCTGCGCGTTGCACGGGATGCTGCGGAAACCGCTGCTGATGTTGAGCGGCTGGTCACCCAGCGCGTGCCGCAGGGCCTCCAGCTGCCACATCGTCCGCAGCGCGTTGGCCTTGGTCGCCGCCTCGGACAGCGGCCCCCCGTCGTACCCGGAACCGCCACAGACGTCGTCCAGCTCGGTGTAGGCGAAGTGGATCGGGGTGCAGTCGTCGTCCTGCAGCGAGTAGAGCTTGGTGTACGTCGCCGGACCGGCCACGCCGTCGGCGCCGAGCCCGTACGCCGACTGGAACCGTGTCAGCGCCGCCTTGGTGCCGGGGCCGAAGACCCCGTCGATGGCGAGGTGGGCGCCGTAGCCGGGGTAGCCGGCGATCCGGATCTGCAGCTGACGAACGTCCTCGCCGCTGGCGCCCTGGCTGAGCGGGCGGTTCCAGGTGTAGCAGCCGTCGGCGTGAGCCTTGGTCGCGGTGACGACCTGGGTGGTGACCGCCGTACCGGCGACGGCGGCGAACAGGGCCAGGATCGCGAGGATGCGGGGCAGTGGTCTGGACAGGAAAGTGCGAAGGGACATCTCAGAACCTCCGGAACGCGTTGGGGCGGATCGCGCTGGTCCTGACCCAGTTTCGCGCCACTATCTGTCCTTGGCCAGTGATCAGCGGAAACTTTTCGACATACAGGCAACCAACAGCGGCCCCCACCTGGTCAGCCATCATGTGACCATCGATGAGAGCACGCTCACTCTGCGTGCGCGTACTGGCGAAACGGGGCGATCGGTGAATGCTGCAGACAGCTTCGACGCGTTCGTGCTCGCGCGGTCCGGCCGACTGCTGCGGACCGCCTACCTGCTGACCCAGGACCACGCGCTGGCCGAGGACCTGCTGCAGACAGCACTGGCCAAGGTCTGGTTCGCGTGGTCCAGGATCGAGGGCGGCGACCCCGAGCCGTACGTGCGCAAGGTGCTGGTGAACACGTACTCCACCTGGTGGCGCCGCCGCTGGAACGGCGAGCAGCCGACCGACGAGCTGCCCGAGTCCGCGGGGCCGGAAGGCACCGGCGCGGCCGAGCGGACCGATCTGTGGCGTGCGCTGCAGCAGTTGCCGCGGCGGCAGCGGGCGGTCGTCGTACTGCGGTACTACGAGGACCTGAGCGAGGCCGAGACCGCTCGCCTGCTCGGCTGCTCGATCGGCACCGTGAAGAGCCAGGCCAGCAAGGCCTTCGCCAAACTCCGCCTCGACCCCAATCTGGTCGCCGATCCACCCGAGGTCGCCACCCGTCAAGTCCGCACCACCGGTGGCCAGTCCGCCGTCCCGTCCGCCGATCGCGCCGACAAGGAGACCTCGCGATGAACCTCACCGACCTGCGCGACGAGCTCTCCCAGCGCGCCGACACCGTCAACACCCCCGACCTGCTGCCCGGCGTCCGTCGCCGCATCCGCACCACCAAGCGCCGCCGCGTCGCCGGCTCGCTCACCGCGGTCGCGGCGGTCGTTGCCCTGGGCATCGCCGTCGCCCCGAGCCTGACCACCACGACACCGGACCCGGCCGAGAACACCCCGGCGGACTACACCCGCGACTCCGTCACCCTCAAGGGCGTTGTCGGCACCGACCGCCTCGAGAAGGCCTGGATCGGGAGCGTCGGCGAGTCCCGCGGCAGCTTCAGCTGGACGCCGAACACCAACAACATCGCGATCCACGCCTACTGCGCCGCACCGGGCCAGACGCAGTACAGCGTCCTGATCGGGGGCCGCAACGCCGTCTCCGCCTCCTGCAACGTGCCCGAGAGTGCGACTGACGACAGCGGCCTTGTTCGCCCGGACGCGGCCGTGTGGCTGGACGTTCCGCAGAACCAGGCGACCACGGTCACCATCCAGCTCACCGACGAGAACGGCCGCGCCGTCGAGTCCAGCAGCGCACAACTCGGAATCGGCATCTACACGGCCGGCAAGCGCGACCTGCCCGGCGCGGTCGACACGACACCGGCTCCCAACCCGAACGACCGCGAAGAGGAAGGCCTCCGCTTCCGCGGCACGGTCGGCGGCGACACCCTCCTCACCGCGGCCGGCGGCAAGCCGGGCGTCAACAGACTCTCCGGCAGCTACACGGCCACCGGCCGCCCGATCCAGATCAGCTCCTTCTGCACCGCGAACGACGCCCGCCCGGACTTCCCGTACTCGCTCCGGGTATCGATCGACGGCGTCGAGAAGGAGTCCGGCTGCGTCGCCCTGAGCACCGACCTCGGCAAGAACGGGAGCGGCGGCTGGAGCGGTGTCGGCACACCCGGCCAACGCCTGAACGTGACAGCCGAGCTGATCGACAAGTCCGGCCGCGTGGTCACCGTCCCCGGCGCCCGGATCGGCTTCGCCGTCTACGAGAAAGGCCCGCAGCGGATGTACGACGGCACGTCCCTCGACGAGCGCACGGAGTACCTCGGCGCGACCTACCAACTCGCGGACGTCCAGGCCGTCGACGCCGCCACCACACGCGAGACCTCCCTCCGCACCCCGGAAGGCACCCCCTTCCTCGTCACGTACGGCAGCTCCGAACTGGGCGGCTCAGGAGAGATCACCGGCACCCTCGACGGCCTCTCCGGCCAAGGCATGCTCAGCACCGGCTACGGCGACTCCACCACCCGCAGCTGGGGCCTCGCCACCGACGGCAACTGGCCCGGCCCCAGTCGCACCGCCACCCTCAAGATCACCCAAGGCACCCCCACCAAGGGCAAGCTCATCCTCGCGATCTACACCCCCGCCAAGTGATGCAACCTCCTGGGCGGTCCAGCCGCTCGTGACAGTGTGCGGATGACCAGACAAGGCCGGGTGGAGTTCGAGGACTTCGCCTCCACCCGGTACGGCGGGCTGCTGCGGACCGCCTACCTGCTGACCCAGGACAGGGCCCTCGCCGAGGACCTGGTGCAGGCAACGCTGGCCAAGTGCTGGCTCGCCTGGCACCGGGTCGACGATCCCGCGGCGTACGTCCACCGGACGATGGTGAACACCTACACCACCTGGTGGCGCCGCCGCTGGAACAGCGAGTACCCGACCGAAGAGCTCCCGCAGTACGGCGCCGACGGCGGCCACACCGGCGCCGAGCTGCGCACCGACCTCGGCAGCGCGCTCCGCCGGCTCCCCCGCCGGATGCGCGCGGTCGTCGTACTGCGCTTCTACGAGGACCTGTCCGAGGCCGAGACGGCCCGCGTCCTCGGCTGCTCGGTCGGCACCGTGAAGAGCCAGACCAGCCGGGCTCTGGCGAAGCTCCGCATCGATCCCGCTGTCCTCGACCAGGCCCTGGAGCAGTCATGAACCTCGACGAACTCCGCGACCGGCTGCACGACCAGGCCAACGAGATCGACCCGGCCGAGCCTGCGCCGCTGCAGGCCCTGCGCCGGCGGGCCGGCCGGATCCGTCGTCGCCGGATCGCCACCAGCGCCGGTGTCGCGGCGGTCTGCTGCGCGGTGGTCGCAGCGGCGGCCATCGGCAGCGGCAGCGGCGTGCTCGACCGGACCGAGCCCGCGACCTCGCCGACGCCGTCGGTCAGCGTCCCGACCGCGGCCCTGCCCGACGGCCTGCCGAGCGCGACGATCGTGCCCTCGCCGAAGGACTACGTGAAGAACGGCATCCGGTACCAGGCGAAGGTCGCCGACGCCGAGCTGCTGGACGCTCAGATCGGCAGCGGCTCGGTCTCGTTCCAGTTCGACGCGGCCCAGGAGTTGGTCGACTTCCGCGCGTTCTGCGCGCTGCCCGGTGAGCCGACCGCCGCCGACCTCGCCAAGGTGGTCGTCCGGATCGACGGCCGGGCCGTGACGTCACGCCCCTGTACGAGATTCCCCGAGCCGCAGGCCGGCGAGGAGCCGGGGATCGGCGTACCGGGCCTCGGGATCCAGCTCGCCAAGTCGTACCAGGTCACCGCGACGGTGGTCGACGGCAACAACCGCCCGATCGTGCGCGACGGCATGGTCACCGGCGTCGGCGTTTACGCCCGGGGGACGGGCCGCGAGGTCCGCGAGGGGTACTGGCTGCCTCTGCGGATCCAGCACCACGGGCACACCTATCGCTGGGCCGACAGCATGACCGCACCCGTCGTCTCCGGAGCGGGCCCGCAGGACGTGGGAATCGACACCCCCGGCTTCACGCCGTTCCTGCTCGCCTTCGGCACGCTCGGCGTCCCCGGGCCGCACGCGTTCGAGATCGCCGGGACTCCGGGCGGTGAGCAGTTCACCGTCCGACCGGCCGACGGCCTCGGCGGCTCGATCTTCTTCGACGCCGTACCGGCGCAGGCCGCCGGGTACGCCATGCTCCGCCAGACCGGCAAGACCCCGACCGTCGGCGATCTGGTGATGGCGCTCTACCTACCGGAGTAGCTCAGACCCACGCGTGCAGGTGGGCGGCGTCCTTCGCGAGTTGGTCGACGGAGTCGTCGGCGACGAACTCGAGGAGGGCGTTGATCTCTCGGTCCTCGGTCGACAGGCGGTGCAGGACCGGGCGCCACAGGGACTCGCGGCCGGCCAGGGGGAGGCGGTTGTTGGACGGCCACCAGGAGAAGACGTGGACGGTGCTGAGCCAGGGCATCAGCGCCTCCAGCTGCTCCAGGCAGGTGGCGTCGTCGAGGTCCACCGGGGGCTGCCAGTACGTCGTGAGGTTGGGCGCGCCGACGTCCAGCAGCAGGGTGATCGTGGAGTCGACCTCGTCGGTCAGCGTGCCGCGGTGGAACTCCATCGCGATCTCGATCCCGGCGCCCGCGGCGACGTCGGCCAGTTCGGCCAGGCCGCGGGTGACGGCCATCCGGTCGCCGACGCCGGCTTCCGCCGTACCGACCGTTCCGGCCCAGACCCTGATCCGGGGCGCGCCCAGCTCGGCCGCGGTGTTCACCGCGGTCCGGATCTCCTCGCGGTCGACGCTGCCGGCCCGTAGATAGGACCCGTACGCCGCGATCGCCAGCCCGCGCTCCTCGCAGAGCGCCCGCGCCTTCCGCGCGGCGGCCAGATCGCCGAGCGGGACGTGCACGTCCCCACCCCACTCGATCGCCGCCAGACCCGCCTCGGCGGCCACGTCGACGACCTGCTCGACGGCCAACTGGCGGAACGTCACCGAGACCAGACCGGTCCTCACACCCACTAGCGCCTCCTGTGCTCAGGTCCATCCAACCCCATCGCACCAGCGCGACCCGAGCGCCGATCTCACGTCATGAGCAAAGTCTTTGTACGACCCTGACCCAGGGCTTAGGCTCACGACGTGTCGGACCAGCGCAAGGGCTTCCTCCAGGGCTTCGCCGCCTACGTGCTGTGGGGACTCTTCCCGCTCTACTGGCGCCTGCTCGACCACTCCGGCGCGATCGAGCTGCTGGCCCACCGGATCGTCTGGTCGCTGGTCTCGATCGCCCTGCTGGTCGTCGTACTGCGGCACTACGGGCAGGTCCGCGCGATCCTCGCCGAGCCGCGCCGCCGCTGGCCGCTGGTCGCCGGGGCCGTGCTGATCTCGGTCAACTGGGGCGTCTACATCTGGGGCGTCGAGCAGAACCGGGTCGTCGAGACCTCGCTCGGGTACTTCATCACTCCCCTGTTCACCGTCCTGCTCGGCGTCTTCGTGCTCGGCGAGCGGCTGAGGGCGATCCAGTGGACCGCGCTGGCGATCGCCTTCGTCGCGGTGGTCGGGCTGACCATCGAGGCCGGGCGGCCGCCGTGGATCGCGATCGCGCTGACCTTCTCGTTCGGGTTCTACGGCCTGCTCAAGAAGAAGGCAGGAGCGGGCGCACTCGAGGGAATGGCCGTCGAGTCCGCGACGATGGCGCCGGTCGCGCTGATCGCGATCGTGGTGATGTCGCTGCAGGGGCACTCGACCGTGACCGAGCACGGCGGCGGCTACCTCGCGCTGGTGCTGCTGAGCGGGCCGATCACCGCCGTACCGCTGCTGCTGTTCGGGTCTGCCGCGACGCGGATCTCGATGACGACGCTCGGGCTGCTGAACTACATCGCGCCGATCATGCAGTTCATCGTCGGGGTGACACTGTTCCACGAGCACATGTCGACGATGCGGTGGGCCGGGTTCGGGCTGGTCTGGATCGCGCTGGTGCTGTTCACCTGGGACGGGCTGGTACGACGCCGGCGGACGCCGGTCCTCGACGTCGCCGCCTCGGCCGCCTGACTGTTCACCTTCGCTTCACTTGACTTCCTCCTGGGATCCCTAGGCTCGCGGCCAAATTCCCCCTGCGAGAACCGGAGAGCCCCGAAGTGAGCCCCAAGTTCCTGCCGCTGATCAGCCAGCTCGGCACCCGTCACGGGTCGCGCACGTACCGCACCTGTGCGCTGAAGTGCGCCAACCAGTGCGACCACGCGACACCGAACACCTCGGACAACACCGACTTCCAGACCGTTGCCCGGAGCACCTTCTCGCGGCGCGGCATGCTGAAGCTCGGCGCGGCCGGTGTGGCCGGCGCGGGCGTCGCGACGCTCGCGGCGAACCTGCCCGCGGCGGCCGATCTGGCGCTGGGCGGCGACCGCGGCAACGGAGCCTTCCCCGGCTTCGGCGGCCCGCACGGCGAGCTCAGCCACAGCGTCGTACCGCCGAACCGCAAGGACGACATCGTCGTACCGAAGGGCTACGACCAGGCGGTCGTGATCGCGTGGGGTGACCCGGTCGAGCACGGTGCGCCGAAGTTCGACGCGAAGTTGCAGACGCCGGAGGCGCAGGCCAAGCAGTTCGGCTACAACAACGACTACACGATGATCGTGCCGCTCAAGGACGAGCGGAAGGCGCTGCTGGTCTGCAACCACGAGTACACCGACGAGTACCTGATGTTCCCGACCGGCAAGTACGACGCGAAGACGGTCGCGAAGATCGGTCTCGCCGCGCACGGCATGTCGGTGGTCCAGATCGAGCGCGTCGGCCGCGGCGGCCAGTGGCGCCGGGACAAGGACGGCAGCCGCTACAACCGCCGGATCACCGCGAACACCAAGTTCGAGGTGACCGGGCCCGCGGCCGCCGACCAGCGCGTCGGGAAGGTTGCCTACGGCACCTTCGGGAACTGCTCCGGCGGCGTCACGCCGTGGGGCACGATCCTGTCCGGCGAGGAGAACTTCAACGGGTACTACGACGTCACCGGCGCGATCCCGGCCGAGTACGTCGACAGCTACAAGCGGTACGGCGTACCGACGACGGTGACCAGGTCCGAGCGGGAGTGGAGCATCGTCGACCCCCGCTGGGACCTGACCAAGACGCCGACCGAGGTGTTCCGGGCCGGCTGGGTGGTCGAGGTCGACCCGTACGACCCGAAGGCGGCGCCGAAGAAGCGCACCATGCTCGGCCGGCTCAAGCACGAGGGCGCGACCACGACGATCACCGCCGACGGGCGGATCGCGGTGTACCTCGGCGACGACGAGAAGGGCGAGTACATCTACAAGTTCGTCTCGGCCGGCAAGTACGACGCGGACAACCGCAAGCGCAACTTCGGCCTGCTCGACGAGGGCACCCTGTACGTCGCGCGCTTCGCCGGTGACGGCTCCGACGACGGCCTGTACGACGGGACCGGGCGCTGGCTGCCGCTGACCACCGACAGGAAGTCGTTCGTCGACGGGATGTCGGTGGCCGACGTACTGATCAACACCCGGATCGCCGCCGACAAGCTCGGCCCGACCCGGATGGACCGGCCGGAGGACGTCGAGCGCAACCCGGTCAACGGGCGGGTCTACGCGGCGCTGACCAACAACGACAACCGTGGCGTGAAGTTCCCGGCCGACGAGGCGAACCCGGTGGTCACGTCCCACGTCCGCGAGACTCTCGGCGGCCCGCTGGTCGAGAAGGCCGGCAACCGCAACGGGTACATCCTCGAGCTCACCGAGGAAGGCGACGACGCGGCCAAGACCGGGTTCTTCTGGACCCTGTTCCTGGTCTGCGGCGACCCGGCCGCGCAGGAGACGTACTTCGGCGGCTACGACAAGTCGAAGGTCAGCCCGATCTCCTGCCCCGACAACGTCGCCTTCGACGGCTCGGGCAACCTGTGGATCTCCACCGACGGCAACGTGCTGGGCTCCAACGACGGCATCTTCACCGTCCCGGTCGCCGGCCCGAAGCGCGGCCAGGTCAAGCAGTTCCTGTCCGTCCCGTTCGCGTCGGAAGCCTGCGGCCCGCTGGTGTCGGAGGACGACAAGACCGCGTTCGTCGCCGTCCAGCACCCCGGCGAGACCGACGACGCCACCTTCGAGAAGCCGGCCTCCACCTGGCCGCACACCCACAACTACCCGCGCCCCGCGATCTCCTGCATCTGGCGCAAGGACAACGGCCGCGTCGGCAGCTGATCAGTTCCTGAGGTCGTCCGATCGCCCAGCCTGCAAGCGCGACCACTGGGCGGTCGGACGGCCGTCGACCTGGTGCAGGTCGGGCTTCTCCTCGGTGCCCCACGTCCGCGGCCAGCCCTCGGGCGAGTCCTCGTGCTGCTCCTGGCGCCCGTAGACAGTCAGATCCATCAGCGAGTAGCTGTTGTCCATGACCTCCACACCGCGATTGGTCGTCCACCAGGTCTCGAAGACCCGATCACCGTCGCGCACGTAGCAGACCAGGTGCATCATCCCCACCGTCCGCCCGACAAGCAGCTCGGCCTTCGACGGATCGGCCGAGTACCACGGCATCGTCCAGCCCATGAAGTCGCGATAGCGCCGGCTCTCGTCGTACGGGCCCTGCGCGAAGACCGCGAACGTGATGTCCCGCGAGTGCAGGTACGACAACTCCCCCATGTGCGTCGTGCACCACGTACAGCCCTCGCACTGCTCGGACGCGGGATGGCCGGGGTGCCACATGAAGTAGTACGCGATCAGCTGACTGCGGCCCTCGAAAGCGTCGAGCAGCGTGGTCGGGCCGTCCGGGCCGGTCAGCTGCAGACCCGCGTCGACCTCCACCATCGGCAACCGCCGTCGCGCGGCGGCGATCGCGTCACCTTCCCGCAGGTACGCCTTCTCGCGCACCCGCAGCTCGTCGATCTGCTCCTGGAAGGTGGCCCGGTCGACCACCCGCGGAAACCTCGTCTGTGCGTTCATGTCTGCTACGTCGGACCCCATGCAGCGATCTTGACACGCCTATTCTGGACATTTAGGATCTAGGTTATGAAGATGAACGAGGGCGTCGAGTGGGCCCTGCACAGCTGCGTGAACCTGTGCTGGATCCCCGGTGAGACCGTCACCGCGAAGAAGCTCGCCGCCTTCTACGAACTACCCACGGCGTACCTGAACAAACAGCTCCAGGCGCTCTCGAGGGCCGGCATCATGTCGTCGACGTCGGGACCGAAGGGCGGTTTCCAGCTGGCCAAGCGGCCGGAGGACATCACCGTCCTGGACGTCGTGATCGCGATCGACGGCCCGGAGGACGCCTTCCGCTGCACCCAGATCCTCAAACAAGGTCCGGGCGCCGACCCGAAGGCCGACTACCGCAAGACCTGCCTGGTCTCCAGCACGATGCGCCGCGCCGAAGTCGTCTACCGCCGCGAACTGGCCGCCCGCACGATCGCCGACCTGGTCGCCGACGTCGAGCACAGCTTCCCGCAGACCCCGGAGAGCACCCGCGCCTGGTTCGCCAACCTCAAGGCCTGAGCTCCACCCTCACCAGAGCTTCGAGTCATCACCTAATTCTGGACATTACACCTCTATATTAGGAGTCCGACCATGACCGCACCGATCCTCGTCCGCAGCACCGACGCCGAGGTCCTGTCCGCGAGCGGCGTCACGCTGCTCGCCGACACCCCCGCCACCGACGGTCACCTGACCAGTCACCGCTCGATCTTCCAGCCCGGCAAGGAAGGCGCTCCCCCGCACCTGCACCGCGAGGCCTCCGAACTCTTCTACGTCCTCACCGGCAACCTCCGCGTCCTCACCGGCGAAACCCTCACCACCCTGCACGCCGGCGACTTCCTCGTCGTCCCGCCCAACACGCCCCACGCCTTCGAAGCCGAAGGCGACTCCACCGCCGAGGTCCTCTTCGTCCTCACCCACGCCAAGCCCCGCTTCGACTACTACCGCCTCCTCGAAGGCGTCTACCGCGGCGACACCGACCCCGCCGTCCTGGCCACCACGTCCGACACCTACGACAACCACTACGTCGAGAGCCCCACCTGGGTCGGTCGATAACCCCCACGGCCCGCCCAGAGCCCAACTCGGATCGCTCGACCGCCCGACCGAAACCCACTGTGAGCACCGCTCAGCCACCGCGAGGTGGATTCTGTGGCTGAGCGGTGCTCAAGGTCGACCGGGGAGTGGAGGACCGCGGGCGGCCGGTGGGTGGGACCGACCGACAGGAGGTGTGGACCGCGGGGCCGGTCGGCTGAGCGTGGGCAGGCGGCATCGGCGGGGCCAGGGGCACATACGTCCTGTCGGCCGGTACCGCGAAAGCCACTCTCAGTCGATTCCAAGGAAGTTCTCAGCACTGTGCGTCACCATCGTGCAAAGCGGCGATGGGAGACGCGGTGGCTGGTACGGCGGTGGCGACCGGGGTGCTTCGGTACCCGGCGGAGTCGGTGGTGGTGCTGGCGGGGATCCCGGGAGCCGGGAAGAGCACGCTGCTGCGGCGAGTGTTCCCGCCGGGCAGCTCGGTGCGGGTGCTGGACTCGGCGACCACGCGTGACGAGTGGCGGCCGGTGCTCGGCAGTGTCCCGTACGCCGTGTGGCGGCCACTCGTGCATCTGACGTACTACGTGCGCGTGGTCCGGGCGATCCGGCGGGGTGGCCCGCTGGTGATCCACGACTGCGCGACGCGGCCGGTGGCGCGGCGGTTGATCGGGTGGGCAGCCCGTACGGCGGGGTTGCCGGTGCACCTGATCATGCTCGACGTGCCGGAGGAGGTCGCCCGGCGCGGGCAGGCGGATCGGCAGCGCGTGGTCCGGGAGAGCAGCATGGCCAACCACAGCAGGCGTTGGCCGGAGCTTGTGAAGCAAGCGGCCGACGATCCCGGACTGGTGGTGCCGGGTGCGCTGACCGCCGTGGTGCTGAGCCGGGGACAGGCCGATCAGCTGGAGGAGATCGTGTTCCACCCCCGTTAACGGAACCACGCGGTAACGGATTCGAGCAGGGTGCAGAGGGTCTATCCGGGTCCACCGGCCACCCCTACCATCGGCTGCGTTTCACACTCCCACCGTCCTAGGAGTCTGACCCCGATGAGCTTCCGCCCAGGCCGCGCCGTGCGCGGCTTTCTCGCCACTGTCCTGCTGATGTCCGCCGCCGTTCCCGCCGGCGCGATCGGTCCACCGGAGGTGGAACCGCCCGACGAGGAGCGGACCCCTCTGGCCGACGCCGCCAAGCCGGTCACCCCCGAAGTGCCCGACAAGACCTGGAACGTCGACGCGCACGGTGACTTCAACGACACCGTGCCGCTCGAGGTCCCGGCCTTTCACGAGCTCGCGCCGGAGCTGGCGCTGAAGTACCGGTCGAGCGGCGGCAACGGCGTCGTCGGGACCGGCTGGACCTTGGCCGGCGTGGCCGAGATCGAGCGTGCCGGAGCCGGCCGCGGCGCACCGAAGTACGACGCGTCCGACGTCTTCCTGCTCGACGGCCAGGAGCTCGTCCCGTGCACCACCGGAAGCGTCAGCCCGAGCTGTACGACGGGCGGCACGCACGCGACCGAGAACGAGAGCTACGTCCGGATCGCGCTGACCGGGACCGGCGCGGCCGCCCGGTGGACCGTCACGACGAAGGACGGCACGCGCCGGATCTTCGCGCCGACCTCCAGCACCGGCACCGACCTGGTGTTCCGCTGGGGCCTCAGCCAGGTGATCGACACCCTCGGCAACACCGTCACCTACACCTGGGCCGTCGACCGGTTCGGCTGCTGCTGGGACTCACTGGAATCGATTGCGTACAACGGCGTCACGGTCACGTTCCACTACGAGACCCGGCCGGACAACGACCAGCGGGCCGCCGGCAACGGGGTGCTGAGCACGACGCGCGGCCGGATCAAGACCGTCGACGTGAAGGTCGGCGACAACCGGGTGCGCGCGTACAAGCTCTCGTACGCCGTGAGCACCGCCACCCAGCGATCGCTGCTGACGAGCGTCCAGCAGTTCGGCAAGGACGCGGTGCTGGACGCGACCGGCACGCTCACCGGCGGCAGCAGCCTGCCCGCGGCCGGCGCGGCGTACCAGAACGGTACGCCGTCGTTCGCCTCCGGCAGCAGCGCGACGATGGGCAACAAGTCCGGCACCCGGTACCTGTCGATGGACGTCAACGGCGACGGCCGGTCCGACCTGGTCGAGCTGTTCCCGAGCTGGACCACCTTCGAACGGCGCGTGTGGCTGTCGAACGGCACCGCCTTCACGCTGGCCTCGAACGTCGACGGGATGCCGTTGCGCACCGACACCCGGTTCCTGAGCGGCGACGCGAACGGTGACGGCAAGGACGACCTGATCGAGATCTACCAGAAGGGCTTCAACTGGGGCCGCCGGCTCTACCTGTCCGACGGCACCAACCTCAACCTCTCCTCCACCGGGACGTCGGCCGGGAACAACAGCGGCGACTCCCGCTTCCTGGCGATGGACGTCAGCGGCGACGGCAAGACCGACGTAGTCGAGCTGTACAGCTGCGGGATCTTCCCCACCAACTACTGCCGGGCGACCTGGCTGTCCGACGGCACCGCGTTCACCCTCGCGTCCAGCGACCCCGGGATCGGCTTCAGCGCGAGCACCCGGTTCGTGCCCGCCGACGTCAACGGCGACGGCCGGTCCGACCTGGTCGAGGTCTACTCCGCCGGGCTGATGACGGCCGGCCGCCACATCTGGCTGTCGAACGGCACCGGCTTCGTCTCCGGCGCGATCGACACCAGGATGAACTACGGCACCGACAGCCGTTTCCTGCCGATGGACGTCAACGGTGACGACAAGACCGACCTGGTCGAGCTCTACCCGTTCGCGAACATGTTCACCCGGCGGACCTGGATCTCCACCGGGTACGGCTACACGCTGGGCTCCACCGACGCGGTGATGGGGTACGCCGAGAACGCGCAGCAACTGGTCGCCGACGTGAACGGCGACCAGCGCGCCGACCTGGTCGAGCTGGCGCCGTACGGGCTGTCGACCCGGCGCCGGATCTGGCTGTCCACCGGCGCGGGTTTCGCCGGTGGCGCGACCGACACCGGGATCGGGTCCTTCAGCTGCAGCGACGGCAACTGCACCAGCCAGTTCCTCCAGATGGACGTCAACGGCGACGGTCTCGGGGAGATGACCGAGATCCACCAGACCAACTTCGGCCTGAACCGGGCCCGGCACGTCTGGAACCTCAGCAGTGCCGTTCCGGACCTGCTCACCGGGCGGACCGACCCGTACGGCGCGACGACGGCGGTCGCCTACACGCCCTCGTCCGCCTGGACGAACACCACCAACCCGCCAACGTCCCAGACCGCGACCGCGGTGACGGTCGGCGACGGCCGCGGCAGCACCGCGGCCACGAAGTACAGCTACGCCGGTGGAGCCTACGACCGGCGGGAACGTCAGGCCCTCGGGTTCCGCACACAGCGCGAGACGGCGCCGTGCGTCACCGGCGAGACGGCCTGCCCGGTCACCGACACCTGGTTCCGGCAGGACCTCGCCGCCCTGGGCGAGCCGGAGCGGCGGGAGCGCCGGAGCGGGTCCGGAGTGTTGCTTGGGGCAACGATTCAGGAGTTCACCACCGACAGCAGCACGCTGCCGAGGACCGCGCTGCCGACCGGGACCTGGGAGAACATCTCCACCGGTGACGGCGCGACCTGCCCGGGAGCGGACTGCAAGCGCAAGTACACGACCCGGCAGTACAACGCGTACGGCGAGGTCGTCCAGCAGGTCGAGCACGGCGACAACGAGACCACCGGGGACGAGCGCACCACGGTGACCACCTTCGTGCCGAACCCGACGGCGTACGTCGTGAACAAGCCGGCCGCGGAGCGCAGGTACCAGGGTGTCGGCACCACCGGCACGAAGCTGACCGAGACCCTCCGGTACTACGACGGCGCCGCGAGCTGGGACCAGGCGCCGGTCAAGGGCCTCGCGACCAGGAACGGCGAGTGGCTGTCGAGCGCCGGCGCGTACGCCGACTCACGCAAGGAGTACGACGACTGGGGCAACGTCACCGCCGAGATCGACCCGCTCGGTGCGCGCACCGAGCTCGGCTGGGACTCCGCGCGGCACGCGTTCCAGACGTCGGAGAAGAACGCCTTGGGGCACCAGGTCGCCGCGACCTGGGACGCGGTCTGCGGGCAGCCCACCCAGGTCCGCAACCCGGACGGCCAGGTGACCACCGTGGCCTACGACGCGCTGTGCCGGCGGGCGGAGATGACCGAGCCCGGCGGCAAGTTCGAGCGGTACACGTGGGTCGGCGTCGGTGACGCGGGCGCGCAGTACGAGCAGACCGAGCGGCCGGGCGCGGACGGAACCGGACCGCACTGGAGCCGTCGGTACTTCGACGGGCTGCAGCGGACCTGGCGGACGGCCGAGAAGGGGCCGGACGCAACGACCGGTGACATCTACGTCGACTCCGCCTACAACGGCCGCGGTCAGGTCGAGTCCAAGACCGCCGAGTACTACTGGGTGGCCGGACAGCCGAAGCCGGTGACCTACCCGACGCTCACGGCGTACGACGCGCTCGACCGGGTGACCAAGGTGACCCTGCCGGGTGGCGCGACGCGGACCAAGAGCTACGGGCTCTGGTCGACCACCGAGACCGACGAGCGGGGCAACGCGACCACGGACCGGGTGAACGCCTACGACAAGCGGGTCGCGAGCTCGCAGAAGGTCGGCGGGGTGACCCGGACCGCCACCTACGCCTACGACGGCCGCGACTTCCTGGTCCGGTCGACGGACCCGGACGGCAACGAGATCGTCTACACCCGGGACTCGTCGGGCAACGCCACCGAAGTCGTCGACCCGGACTCGGGCGTCACCAGGTACGAGTGGGACGCTGCCGGGCGGGTGGTCGCACAGACCGACGCGAAGGGCCAGCGGACCACCTTCGGGTACGACGCGCTCGGGCGCAAGACCGGTCAGGTCAGCAAGGCGGGGACCGCGGCGGCGGTGACCGCGACCTGGCGGTACGACGAGCCGCGGGCCGGCTACTTCAACACCGGCCAGGCCACCACGCTGATCGACTCGGCCGGCACCAGGACGTCGGACTACGACGCGGCCGGCCGGGTGGTGAAGTCGGTGCGGACGATCGGCGGTACGGCGTACACGTTCCAGTACGGCTTCGACGCCGGCGACCGGGCGCTGTGGACGACGTACCCCGACGGCTACTCCGTCGGGACGGCCGCCGCACCGCTGCGGTACGACGGGGCCGGCCGGGTGCTCGCGATCCCGGGCCTGGTCGACGCGGCGCGGTACACCGCGGCGGGTGAGTTGACCCGGCTCGAGAACACCAACGGCACGGTGACGACGCGCGGCTTCGACGCCGAGCGCGGGCTGCTGAACGCGATCTCCACCCAGCACGGCGCGACGGTGATCCAGAGCTCCACCTTCGCCCGCGACGCCAGGGGCAACATCACCAAGGCGACCAGCCCGTTCGCCGGGGAGAGCTTCGACTACACCTACGACGAGGCCGAGCAGCTGACCAAGGCCGGCCCGTCGACCGTCACCTACGACGGCACCGGCAACATCTCCACCAACTCGGAGCTCGGTGCCTACACCTACGGCTCGGCCCGGCCGCACGCCGTGACGACCGCGGGCCCGAACACCTACACCTACGACGCGGCCGGGCTGATGACGTCCGGCGCCGGCCGCACGATGACGTGGGACGGCGAGAACCGGCTGGCCACCGTCGCCAGGGCCGGGGTCACCACGACCTTCACGTACGACGGGGAGGGCGCCCGCATCCAGGCCGTCGAGGGTGGCACCACCCGCCGCTACCTCGGTGACGACTACGAGGTCGATGTGACGGCGGGGACGGCGACGAAGTACGTCTCGATCGCGGGCACGCTGGTCGCCCGGGCCGAGGGCAGTACGCCGTACTGGGTGCACACCGACCCGCAGGGCTCGGTCCAGGCCGTTACCGATGCCTCCGGCAACGAGGTGCACCGGAAGAAGTACGCCGCCTTCGGCGAGGTGCTGTCGGCCGGAGGCTCACTCGCCCGCGAACCGCGCGGGTTCACCGGCCAGCGGGAGGACGCGGCCGGGCTGGTCTACCTGCACTCGCGCTACTACGACCCGGAGCTGGCCCGGTTCGTGTCACCGAACCCGGTGATCGACGGCGAGGACACGATAGGCCTGAACCGGTACGCCTACGCCGCCAACGACCCGGTCAACCACGCCGACCGGACGGGCCTGGACTGCGAGGACGGCGGCAAGCGGTGCGACCGGAACAACTGGGTCCGGTACGGCGAGCAGAAGACCGCCTGGTCCTGCGGCCCGGCCGCTGTCCGGGTGGCGCTGTCCGCGCAGGGTGTCGTCTTCGAGAACGAGTCCGACCTGTACGGGCCGCTGGACACCGACAGCGACGGCACCGACTCGATCGGCGGCAACGTCGTACCGGTGATGAACAGGATGCTCAACACGACTTGGTACGAGTCGAAGGACATCCCCGGCAGCGTCGCGAGTCCGGAGAGCATCGAGATGCTCCGGGCCGACATCCAGCGCGACATCAACGAGAACCGGCTGATCGTGGCCAACGTGACCGGAGGCGCCGCCCAGGACGTCGACGGTGACTACCACCAGTACCCCGGGCACTACGTCGCCGTCGTCGGGTACGACGACTACGGCCGGACCGCCCACGTCTACGACTCCGCCGACGTCAACGGGGTGCACGACTACTGGATGAGCACGGACAACCTCGCGACCTGGATCGCGGGCAAGGGGTACGCCGGCTGACCGACGCTCGAGGCACTGACCTGTACGGCGCTGGTCGCCGTACAGGTCAGACCGAGCGGGTGACGACCAGATCGCAGAGGGACTCGAGGGCGTCGCGGGCGATGCCCTCGGGAAGCCCTGCGAGGAGCTTGCGGGCCTCGTCGGCTCGACGGCGTACGTCGTCCTCGGCCAGCTGCAGCGCCGGGTGGGCCCGGAGCGCGGCCAGTGCCTCGGCGAGACGCGCGTCGTCGGTGAGGTCGGCAGCCAGGAGCTCCGCCAGGCGGGCGTCCTCGGGCTTGGACGGATCGGCCTGCGCCTCGAAGATCAGCACCGGGAGTGTGGGCACGCCCTCGCGAAGGTCCGTACCGGGCGTCTTGCCGGACTGGCCGGACTCCGAGGTGACGTCGAGGATGTCGTCGGCGAGCTGGAAGGCCGCGCCGATCTCCTCGCCGAACGCGCGCAGGGTCTCCTGGATCTCCTCCGAAGCACCGGCGAACCGGGCCCCGAAGAGTGCCGACGTCGCGATCAGCGAGCCGGTCTTGTCGGCAACCACCGACAGGTAGTGCGCGAGCGGGTCCTGTCCCTCGCCGACGCCGAGCGTCTCCCGGATCTGGCCCTCGACCAGCCGGCCGAACGTGCGGGCCTGGATCCGGACCGCCTCCGGTCCGAGCGAAGCGACCAGGTCGGAGGCCCGGGCGAACAGCCAGTCCCCCGCCAGGATCGCGACCGAGTTGTCCCAGGCGGCGTTCGCGGTGGACGCTCCGCGCCGTAGCGCGGCCTCGTCCATCACGTCGTCGTGGTGCAGCGTCGCGACGTGGGTCAGCTCGACCACGACGGCCGAGTCGACCACGTCGGAGGCCTCAGGACGAGGCCCGAACTCCGCGGCCAGCAGGACCAGCAGCGGCCGGAAGCGCTTGCCTCCGGCAACCATGACGTGCTGGGCCGCCTGGGTGACGAACGGCGCCTCGGACTGGGTGGAGTCGCGCAGCGCCTGCTCGACCCGTTCCAGCCCGGCACGAACCCGGGACTCGAGCGCCTCGTCGGCGAACGCGAATCCCAGGCTCTCGGCCGGCAGCGGAGTCGGACTCAACGGATGAACTCACCCGCACGGGCCGCCAGGTCGAGCATCGGTCCGGGAACCAGACCGAGCACCACCGTGGCGGCGAGACCCAGGGCGACGGCGGCCGTGGTCTGCCACCCGGGCAGCACCACGTCCGGAGCGTCGTCCGGCAGGTCGGAGAAGAACATCAGCACGATCACGCGGACGTAGAAGAACGCGGCGACCAGGCTGCAGAGCACGGCGATCACGACCAGCGGCCACGCGCCACCGGTCCAGGCCGCGGTGAACACGGCCCACTTGCCGGTGAAGCCCGCGGTCAGCGGGATGCCGGCGAACGACAGCAGGAAGAAGGCGAAGATGCCGCCGAGCAGCGGCGACTTCTTGCCCAGTCCGGCCCACCGCGACAAGTGGGTCGCCTCGCCGCCCGCGTCGCGCACCAGCGTGACGACGGCGAAGGCACCGATGGTCGGGAAGCCGTAGGTGACCAGGTAGAACAGCACCGCCTGGGTCGAGGTGATCCCGTTCAGCACGCCACTGCCGGCCTGGGACAGCCCGATGAACGCGGTCAGCAGGAAGCCCGCGTGCGCGATCGAGGAGTAGGCCAGCATCCGCTTCACGTCGGTCTGGGTGATCGCGACGATCGAGCCGACCACCATGGTGAGGATCGCGATGATCCACATCATCGGCGCCCAGTCCCAGCGCGTTCCGCCGAGGGCGACGTAGAAGACCCGCATCAGGCCGATGAACGCGGCGATCTTGGTGCAGGCCGCCATGAACCCGGTGACCGGCGTCGGCGCGCCCTGGTAGACGTCCGGCGTCCACGAGTGGAACGGCACGGCGCCGACCTTGAACAGCAGGCCGACCCCGAGCAGACCGGTCCCGGCCAGCAGGATCGCTTCGCTACCTGTCTGGGTGGCCAGCGCGTCGGCGATGCCGCCGAGCGACATGGTGCCGGCGTACCCGTAGAGCAGGGCGATGCCGAACAGCAGGAACGCCGAGGCGAACGCGCCGAGCAGGAAGTACTTCATCGCCGCTTCCTGCGAGATGAGCCGGCGACGCCGGGCCAGACCGCAGAGCAGGTACAGCGGCAGCGAGAAGACCTCGAGCGCGACGAACAGCACCAGCAGATCGTTGGCCGACGCGAACAGCATCATGCCGCCGATCGCGAACATCGTCAGCGGGAAGACCTCGCTGTGCTCGACCTTCGCCGCGGTGCCCTCACGCTCGGCCTCACTGCCCGGTACGGCGGCCGCCTGGCCGGCGAACGCCGACAGGCCTCCGTCGACCGAGCGCTCGGCGAACAGCAGCAGGCTGATCAGCGTCAGCGCGAGCAGGATCACCCAGGTGTACAGCGCGGGGCCGTCCACCGAGATCGCACCCTGCGCCGCGACCAGCTTCTTGTCGTCGGCCATCAGCAGCACGGTCAGTACGCCGGCCACCACCACGCCGACGATCGCGATCGCGACCTGGACCAGGTGACGCCAGGTGCGCGGGAGGAACGCCTCGGCGAGGACGCCGATGCAGGCCGCCCCGAAGACGACGAACAACGGCATCAGCTCGTTGTACTCGATCTTCGGCGCGACGAAGTCCGCCAGCGGCAGAACCTGCGCCGTCAGCACTGCACTCACTTCTGTCCCTCCGTCACGGGGATCTCAGGGGCCTTGTCGGTGACGCCGACGATCTGCATCGTCGACTCCACCGCCGGCTTGATGATGTCGACCACCGGCTTGGGGTAGATCCCGAAGCCGACGATCAGCAGCACCAGCGGGGCGATCGCGAACACCTCGCGGAAGTTCAGGTCCTTCAGCTTCTCGATCCCGTCCCGCACCGGGCCCGTCATCAGGCGTTGGTACATGATCAGGATGTAGAGCGCGGCCAGCACGATACCGACCACCGCGATCACGGCGATCACCTTGTGCTTGCTGAAGGTGCCGGCGAGCACCATGAACTCGCTGATGAACGGCGACAGCCCCGGCAGCGCGAGGCTGGACAGGCCGGCGAACAGGAACGTCCCGGCCAGTACCGGCGCGACCTTCTCGACGCCGCCGTAGTCGGCGATCCGGGCCGAACCGCGGCGCGAGATCAGGTACCCGGCAACCAGGAACAGCGCCGCCGTCGACAGGCCGTGGTTGAACATGTAGAGCGTCGACCCGGTCAGCCCCTGCGAGGTGAGCGCGAAGATGCCCATCACGATGAAGCCGAAGTGCGAGATCGAGGTGTAGGCGATCAGCCGCTTGATGTCGGTCTGCCCGATCGCCACCAGCGCGCCGTACAGGACGCTGATCAGCGCGAGCACCAGGACCACCGGGGTGGCCCACTTGGAGGCCTCCGGGAACAGGCCCAGGCAGAACCGGATCATCCCGAAGGTGCCGATCTTGTCCAGGATGCCGACCAGCAGCACCGACGTGCCCGGCGTCGCCTCGGCGGCGGCGTCCGGCAGCCAGGTGTGGAACGGCACCATCGGCGCCTTCACCGCGAAGGCGAAGAAGAAGCCGAGGAACAGCCAGCGCTCGGTGTTCTGCGACATGTCCAGCTTGATCATGTCGGTCAGCAGGTACGACGGGTCGCCGGCCTTGGCCGACACGACGTACAGGCCGATCACCGAGGCCAGCATCAGCAGCCCGCCGAGCAGCGAGTAGAGCAGGAACTTCACCGCGGCGTACGAGCGCTGCGCGCCGCCGAAGCCACCGATCAGGAAGTACATCGGGATCAGCGTGGCCTCGAACAGCACGTAGAAGAGGAACACGTCGGTGGCGGCGAAGACCCCCAGCGACAGCGCCTCGAGCACGAGCAGCCAGACGAAGAAGGACTTCTCGCTCCAGCGACCGGTCTTCGCGTCGTTCCACGAGGCCAGCTGGACGATCGGGGTGAGCAGTGCGGTGAGCACCAGCAGCACCAGTCCGACCCCGTCGAGGCCGAGCGCGAAGTGCGCGCCGAAGGCCGCGATCCAGGTGTGCGTCTCCTCGTAGTCCGCCGCGCCGTTCTGGTGGTAGCCGACGGCGATCACCAGGGTCAGCACGAGCGTGAGCAGGGAGAAGACCAGGGAGACCTGCTTGGCCAGCAGGGCCTTGGCCTTGGGCACCGCCAGGGTGACCAGGGCTCCCACGAGAGGCAGGAGCAACAGATACGTCAGCCAACCGATGTTCACGACAACCTCACCGCGAGGAGGGCGACGACCACGAGAGCGGCGCCGAAGACCATGCTGAGTGCGTACGAACGGACGAAGCCCGTCTGGAACCGGCGGAGCCGGCCGGACAGACCGCCGAAGAGTGCGGCCAGGCCGTTCACCGAGCCGTCCACGCCCCGGTTGTCCAGCCAGACCAGCGTCCGGGTGAGGTACTGGCCCGGACGCATCAGGACCGCCTCGTTGAGCGCGTCGCCGTACAGGTCACGGCGGGCGAACGTGGTGACCGGCGAGACCTTGACCGGCGCCTCGCGCGGGATCTCCTGGCGGTAGCGCAGGTACCCGATGGTGGCGCCGACCAGGACCACGGCGACCGTGATCAGGGTCATCACCAGCGCACTGACCGGCGGGTGGTGCTCCTCGTGCCCGACCACCGGCTCCAGCCAGTGCACGATCCACTCGCCGGCGAAGTACAGCGCACCGCCGCCGACCGACAGGATCGCCAGCACGATCAGCGGGATCGTCATCGCCTTGGGCGACTCGTGCGGGTGCACGTCCTCGGCCCAGCGCTTCTTGCCGAAGAAGGTCATCATCATCAGCCGCGTCATGTAGAACGCGGTGATGCCGGCCGCGAGCAGGGCGCACAACCCGATCACGAAGTTGTCCGCGAAGGCGGCCTCGATGATCTTGTCCTTGCTCCAGAAGCCGGCGAAGCCCGGGAACCCGATGATCGCCAGGTAACCCATCAGGAAGGTCGCGAAGGTGATCTTCATCGACGTCCGCAGGGCACCGTAGTGGCGCATGTTCACGTCGTCGTTCATGCCGTGCATCACCGAGCCGGCCCCGAGGAACATGTTGGCCTTGAAGAAGCCGTGCGTGATCAGGTGGAAGATCGCGAACACGTAGCCCGCCGGGCCGAGACCGGCGGCGAGCATCATGTAGCCGATCTGGCTCATCGTCGAACCGGCCAGGGCCTTCTTGATGTCGTCCTTGGCGCAACCGATGATCGCACCGGCCAGCACCGTCACGGTTCCGACGATGACGACCGCGGTCGAGGCGACCTCGGTCTGCTCGAAGATCGCGTGCGAGCGGGTCACCAGGTAGACGCCGGCGGTGACCATGGTCGCCGCGTGGATCAGGGCCGAGACCGGGGTCGGGCCCTCCATCGCGTCCAGCAGCCAGGACTGCAGCGGCACCTGCGCGGACTTGCCGCAGGCCGCGAGCAGCAGCATCAGGCCGACCAGCGTGGCCCAGGTCGACGTCATCCCCTCGGCCCCGGCGTTCACCGAGGAGAAGGCGGACGAGCCGAACAGCGCCCACATGCTCATCACCGCGAGCGAGAGGCCGATGTCACCGACCCGGTTCACCACGAACGCCTTCTTGGCGGCGGTGGCGGCCGAGTGCCGGTCCTGCCAGAACCCGATCAGCAGGTACGACGCCAGACCGACGCCTTCCCAGCCGACGAACACCAGCAGGTAGTCCGCGGCCAGCACCAGCAGCAGCATCGCCGCGATGAACAGGTTCAGGTAGGCGAAGAAGCGGCGCCGGCGCGGGTCGTGCGACATGTAGCCGATCGAGTAGATGTGGATCAGCGACCCGACACCCGTGATCAGCAGCACGAACAGGATGGACAGCTGGTCGACCAGCAGGGTGACGTCGACGTGCACGCTGCCCACCGAGAACCACTCGAACAGCTTGACCGTCTCGGACCGCTCCTCGGCGCCGTTGCCCTGCATCTGGACGAACAGGACAGCACCGCAGACGAAGGAGGCCAGCGATGCCGCGGTGCCGAGCAGGTGTCCCCAGGCGTTGGTGGCCTTGCCACCGAGCAGGAGGATCGCCGCCGACACCGCTGGGATCGCGACCAGCAGCCACGCGAGCTCATGACTCATCGGTGATTACCTCAGTACTTGAGCAGGTTGGCGTCGTCGACCGAGGCCGAACGACGGGTGCGGAAGATGGCCATGATGATCGCCAGGCCGATCACGACCTCGGCCGCGGCCACCACCATCACGAAGAAGGCGGCGATCTGGCCGTCGAGATTGCCGTGCTGGCGGGCGAAGCTGACGAACGCCAGGTTGCAGGCGTTCAGCATCAGTTCCACACACATGAACACGACGATGGCGTTGCGGCGTACGAGAACACCGAGGGCACCGATGCTGAAAAGGATCGCCGCCAGAATGATGTACGGCTCGGTGCTCACAGCTTGTCTCCTTCGCCGTAGCCGCTCAGGTCCGTGCTCTCGGGCTCGGACGGAACCTGGTCACCGGGGTCGCCTTCGCTGATCCGGCGGACCGTGTCGACCTCGTCGCGCTCCTCGTTCTCGGGGAACACGGTGCCACGGGCCTGCAGCACCCGCGAAACCGAGGTCGGTGCGATCGACCCGTCCGGCAGCAGCGCCGGGGTGTCGACCGCGTTGTGCCGGGCCAGGACACCGGGCGTCGGCAGCGGGCCGGGGTGTACGCCGTGGTCGGCGTACTTGCGGATCCGCTCCTCGGCGAGGTCGCGCTGGGTCTTCTTGCGGGTCAGCCGCTCGCGGTGGGCCAGCATCATCGCGCCCATCGCGGCGGTGATCAGCAGCGCCGAGGTCACCTCGAAGGCGAACACGTACTTGCCGAACAGCAGCTGGGCGATCCCGTGCGGGTTGCCGTCCGGCTGGGCCTGGCTCAGCCCGACCGGGTCGCCGTACACGGCGTTGCCGACGGCAAACACCAGCAGCACGCCGATCCCGAGGAAGGCCAGCCCGGCGAGCAGGCGCTGTCCGCGAATCGTCTCCACCAGGGAGTCGGACGCGTCGACACCGACCAGCATCAGCACGAACAGGAACAGCATCAGGATGGCGCCGGTGTAGACGATGATCTGTACGGCGAACAGGAACGGCGCGTCCTGCGCGGCGTACTGCACGGCCAGGCAGACCATCACCAGGGCCAGCAGCAGCGCCGAGTGCACCGCCTTGCGGACCAGGATCATCGCGATCGCGGCCAGCACCATGATCGGCGCCAGCATCCAGAACGCGACCTGGGTGCCGGTGACGAGTGAGGTCACTTCTCCGCACCGCCCTCGGTGGGCACCGCCGCGCCGGTCAGGCCGCGGTAGTAGTCCTTGTCGGTGGTGCCGAGCAGCATCGCGTGCGGCGGCTCCTCCATGCCCGGCAGGAGCGGCGCCAGCAGGTCCTTCTTCTCGTAGATCAAGGACTCACGGGTGCGGTCGGCCAGCTCGTACTCGTTGGTCATCGTGAGCGCCCGGGTCGGGCACGCCTCGATGCAGAGTCCGCAGAGGATGCAGCGCAGGTAGTTGATCTGGTACACCCGGCCGTACCGCTCGCCGGGCGACATCCGGCCGCCCTCCTCGTTGTCCGCGCCCTCGACGTAGATCGCGTCCGCGGGGCAGGCCCACGCGCACAGCTCGCAGCCGATGCACTTCTCGAGGCCGTCCGGCCAGCGGTTCAGCTGGTGCCGGCCGTGAAAGCGCGGCGCGGTCGGCTTCTTCTCGAACGGGTACTCCTCGGTGAACACCTTGCGGAACATCGTCCGGAAGGTGACTCCGAACCCCGCTACGGGATCCCAGAGGGATTCTTTGACGCTAGCCACGGCTGCCTTCCTTGCTACGACTGTCCGTCTCGCTCGGGGTGTTGACGAGCGGTGGGGGAACCGGGAACCCGCCGGCGAACGCGTCGAACTCCGCGTCGTCGATCTCGGGCTCGGGATCGGTCTTCTTCTGCGGCAGGAACATCGTGATCACCGCGACCAGCGCGACCGCCCCGGCGGCCAGCAGCAGCCAGTTGCGCTGGAACTCGACCTCACGGCCGACCGCGCGCACGGTGGCGACCAGCACGATCCAGCCCAGCGAGACCGGGATCAGGACCTTCCAGCCCAGCTTCATGAACTGGTCGTAGCGCAGTCGCGGCAGCGTTCCGCGCAGCCAGATGTAGAAGAAGATGAAGCACATCATCTTGCCGACGAACCACAGCACCGGCCAGTAGCCGGAGTTCGCGCCGTCCCAGATCGAGATCGGCCAGGGCGCTCGGTACCCGCCCAGGAACAGCGTGGTGGCCAGCGCCGACACGGTCGCCATGTTGATGTACTCGGCCAGGAAGAACATCGCGTACTTCATCGACGAGTACTCGGTCAGGAAGCCGGCCACCAGCTCGCCCTCGGCCTCCGGCAGGTCGAACGGCGCCCGGTTGGTCTCGCCGACCATCGAGATCACGTAGATCACGAACGACGGGAAGAGCAGGAACGCGTACCACCCAGGGATCGGGATGTCGGCGCCGAACAGGTTGACCGACTGGTGCGAGCCCTGCGCGGCGACGATCTCCGAGGTGGACATCGAGCCCGCGAACAGGAACACCGTCACCAGCGCCAGGCCCATCGCGACCTCGTACGAGATCATCTGGGCGCTGGAGCGCAGACCACCGAGCAGCGAGTACGTCGAGTTGGACGACCAGCCGCCGAGCACGATGCCGTAGATGCCGATCGAGGCGATCGCCATCACGTACAGCACCGAGACCGGCAGGTCGGTGATCTGCAGCCGGGTGTAGGTGTCGGTGAACGGGATCTTCACCGTCGGGCCGAACGGAATCACCGCGAAGGTCAGGAAGGCCGGGATCGAGACGATCACCGGCGCCGCGACGTAGACGAACTTGTCCACGCCCTTCGGCATCAGGTCTTCCTTGAACATCAGCTTCATACCGTCGGCCAGCGACTGGAGCAGACCGAACGGGCCGTGCACGTTCGGGCCGACCCGGTGCTGCATCCGCGCCACGACCCGGCGTTCCCACCAGATGTTGAACAGGGTGAGGACGACCAGGAAGACGAAGACCAGCAGCACCTTGATGCCGACGACCCACCAGGGGTCGTTGCCGAAACCGGCGTCCGGTACGTCGGCCGTCGCGGCGAGCGGGACGACGAGACTCATGAGTTTCCTCCGGCGATGGTCACGATCGAGCCGTGGTCGGCGTGCAGCGCGCGCCGTACGTGCGAGTCGGCCGAGTTCGTCGGCAGCCAGACCACGTTGTCGGTCATCGGGGTGATCACGACCGGCAGCCGGATCGAGCCGGCGTCGGTGCTCACCACGAGCTCGTCGCCGTCGGCCACGCCGACCCGGGTCGCGGTCGTCAGCGACAGCCGGGCGACCGGCGTCCGCGCGGTCGCGACCAGGTGCGGCTCACCGTCGTTGCCGCGGCTGGCGTCGATCAGCATCCGCCAGGTCGCGAGCCGGGTCGAGTCGAACGCACCGAGCGAGGGACCGGCCTGGTACGTCGGCTCCTGCGCGCGGTCGCCGTCCCAGCGGCCGAGCTCGTCGTACTCGCGCTTGGCACCGGCCGGGGTGCTGAACCCGAGCGACAGGTCCATCTCCTGGGCCAGCGCGGCCAGCGCGCGGACGTCCGGCATCGCGGCCGGCACCTTGAGCACGACCGGGAACGGCCGCTCGCGGCCCTCCCAGTTCACGAAGGTGCCGTCCTTCTCGGCCGGCGGTACGACGGGGAAGATCACGTCGGCGTGCTCGGTGACCTGCGAGCTGCGGACCTCGAAGCTGACCACGAACGGCGCGGCCTCGAGGGCGGCCAGTGCGGCCGCCGGGTCCGGCAGGTCGTCGATCTCGACACCCGCGACGACCAGGGCGTCCAGCGATCCGGCCGAGGCCAGGATCTCGCTGGTGTCCCGGCCCGCCGTGGTGGGCAGGCTCTCGACGCCCCACGCGGCCTGCAGGTCGACGCGGGCCTGTACGTCGGAGACCAGCCGGCCACCGGGCAGCAGACCCGGAAGGCAGCCGGCCTCGAGCGCACCGCGGTCACCCGCACGACGCGGGATCCAGACCAGCTGGGCGCCGGTGTCGAGCGCCAGCCGCAGCGCCGCGGACAGTGCGCCGGGCACAGTCGCGAGCCGCTCGCCGACGATGATCACGGCGTCCGGTCCGAGCGCGGCCTTCGCAGCCGCACCGGTGTCGCCCTGGTTGCCCAGGTCACCCAGTACGGCGGCTTCGGTGCCCGGCGTGGTCGAGACCACGACGCCGTCGAGCTTCTCGACGCCGCGCGAAGCGAGCGCCGCGATCGTGAACACCTTGGTGCCACGGTTGCGCACGCCCTTGCGGAGGCGGAGGAACACCGTCGGCGCCTCCTCCTCGGGCTCGAACCCGGCGAGCAGCACCGCGCCGGCCCGCTCCAGGTCCGCGAACGACGTACCCAGCCCCGTACCGGCGACCGCGGCGGCCAGGAAGTCGGCCTCCTCGGGCGAGTGCGGGCGGGCCCGGAAGTCGATGTCGTTGGTGCCCAGGGCAACGCGGGCGAACTTCGAGTACGCGTAGGCGTCCTCGAGCGTCAGCCGCCCACCGGTCAGTACGGCGGCGTTGCCGCGCGCCTCGGTGAGCTTCTTCGCCGCGAAGTTCAGCGCCTCCGGCCAGGACGCCGGCCGCAGCTCGCCGTCCTCGCGGATCTGCGGGTGGGTCAGCCGGTCGCCGGTGGTCGCGTAGTTGAACGCGAACCGGTCACGGTCGGAGATCCACTCCTCGTTGACCGCCGGGTCGTCGCCGGACAGTCGCCGCATCACCTTGCCGCGGCGGTAGTCGACGCGGATCGCCGCACCGGAGGAGTCGTGCTCGGCCACCGACGGAACCGACACCAGGTCGAACGGCCGCGAGCGGAACCGGTACGCCGCGCTGGTGAGCGCGCCGACCGGACAGATCTGGATCGTGTTGCCGGAGAAGTAGCTCTCGAAGGGCTCCTTCTCGTAGATCCCGACCTGCTGCAGCGCGCCGCGCTCGATCAGCGCGATGAACGGGTCACCGGCGATCTGCTCGGAGAACCGGGTGCAGCGGGCGCAGAGCACGCAGCGCTCGCGGTCCAGCAGCACCTCGGCGGAGATGTTGATCGGCTTGGGGAAGGTCCGCTTGACCGCGTCGAAGCGGCTCTCGCCGTTCCCGTTGGTCATCGCCTGGTTCTGCAGGGGGCACTCGCCGCCCTTGTCGCAGACCGGGCAGTCCAGCGGGTGGTTGATCAGCAGGAACTCCATGATCCCGTGCTGCGCCTTGTCCGCGACCGGTGAGGTCACCTGGGTGCGGACCACCATGTTGTCCGCGACGGTGATCGTGCAGGAGGCCTGCGGCTTCGGCATCCCGCGGCCGTTGCCGGCGTCGGGGATCTCGACCAGGCACTGGCGGCAGGCGCCGACCGGGTCGAGCAGCGGGTGGTCGCAGAACCGCGGGATCTGGATCCCGGCCTTCTCCGCCGCCCGGATCAGCAGGGTGTTCTTCGGGACCTTGACCTCGATGTCGTCGATGGTCACGGTGACGAGGTCGACCTTCTCGACCTCGGCGCCCGAAGGAGGGTTGGCTTGGATGGTCATGCGCTTGCTCCAGCGGTCGCGAAGACGGTGGACGCCATCGGGTCGAACGGGCAGCCGCCGTGGGTGAAGTGCGCGAGGTACTCGTCCTTGAAGTGCTGGATCGAGCTGGTGATCGGTGCGGTCGCACCGTCGGCCAGCGCGCAGAACGAGCGGCCGGTGATGTTCTCGCTCAGGTCCAGCAGCGTCTCGAGGTCGGCCTCGCTGCCCTGGCCCTTCTCCAGCCGCTCCAGGATCTGGACCAGCCACCACGTGCCCTCACGGCACGGCGTGCACTTGCCGCAGGACTCGTGCTTGTAGAACTCGGTCCAGCGCAGCACCGAACGGACCACACAGACGGTCTCGTCGAAGATCTGCAGCGCCTTGGTACCGAGCATCGAGCCGGCCGCGCCGACGCCCTCGTAGTCCAGCGGGACGTCGAGGTGCTCGTCGGTCAGCAGCGGCGTGGACGAACCGCCCGGGGTCCAGAACTTCAGCTGGTGCCCCTCGCGGACGCCACCGGCCAGGTCGATCAGCTGGCGCAGCGTGATACCGAGCGGCGCCTCGTACTGGCCCGGACGGGTGACGTGCCCGGACAGCGAGTACAGCGTCATGCCCTTGGACTTCTCGGTGCCCATCGTGCCGAACCAGTCCGGCCCGTTCTTGATGATGGCGGGAACAGAGGCGATCGACTCGACGTTGTTGATGACAGTGGGGCAGCCGTACAGACCGGCCACGGCCGGGAAGGGGGGACGCAGCCGGGGTTGGCCGCGACGACCTTCCAGCGAGTCGAGCAGCGCCGTCTCCTCGCCACAGATGTAGGCGCCGGCGCCGGCGTGCACGATGACGTCCAGGTCGTAGCCGGAGCCGAGGATGTTCGTGCCGATGAAACCGGCGGCCTTGGCTTCCTCGACGGCCTGCTGCAACCGCCGTACGACGTGCAGGACCTCACCGCGGACGTAGATGAACGCCGTCGACGCACGGATCGCGTACGACGAGATGATGACGCCCTCGACCAGCGTGTGCGGCGAGGCCATCATCAGCGGGATGTCCTTGCAGGTACCCGGCTCGGACTCGTCCGCGTTGACGACGAGGTACTTCGGCTTCGGGTTGTCCTGCGGGATGAACGACCACTTCATGCCGGTCGGGAAGCCCGCGCCACCACGGCCGCGCAGACCGGAGTCCTTGACGGCGGTGACCACGTCGGCCGGCTGCATCCGCAGCGCGGTCTGCAACGCGTCGTACCCGCCGGAGCGCTGGTACGACGAGAGCTGCCAGGCGCGGATCTGGTCCCAGTTGTCGGACAGTACCGGGGTCAGCATGGTCAGTCCTCCTTCCGGGAGTCGGGGGTGGCCGGGGAACCGGTGCCGGACTCCTTGCCCGGCTGGTCCTCGGGCCGCGGGCCGGAGGCGGCCTCGGGCGAGACCGTCTGCTCGGCGGCCGCACCGCCGCCGCCGTGGCTGCCGTTCGGCGCCGTCCAGTTGCGCTCGCGGGCCAGCCGGAGACCGGCCAGCGACGCCTTGCCGCCGGTCGGGCCCTCGTCGGCGCGGCCGTCGGGGAAGCCGGCCAGCACGCGCTCGGCTTCCTTCCAGGTGCAGATGGTGGCGCCGCGCGGCGACTTCACCTCGGTGCCCTCGCGCAGGTCGTCGACCAGCTGGGTCGCCGACTCCGGCGTCATGTCGTCGAAGAACTCCCAGTTCACCATCATCACCGGCGCGTAGTCGCACGCGGCGTTGCACTCGAGGTGCTCGAGGGTGATCTTGCCGTCCTCGGTGGTCTCGTCGTTGCCGACGTCCAGGTGGGACTTCAGCCGCTCGAAGATCAGGTCGCCGCCCATCACCGCGCACAGCGTGTTGGTGCAGACGCCGACGTGGTAGTCGCCGACCGGGCGGCGCTTGTACATCGTGTAGAAGGTGGCGACCGCGGAGACCTCGGCGCCGGTCAGCCCGAGCACGTCGGCGCAGGCCTCGATGCCCTCGGGGGTGACCCGGCCCTCGACCGACTGCACCAGGTGCAGCATCGGCAGCAGCGCGGAACGGCCGACCGGGTACCGGGCGGCCAGTTCGCGCATCTCCGCGATCGTGGTCTCACTGATCTTCGAGTCGCCGGTGCTGTAGGGCACCTGCTTGTCGGTCGCCGTAGCGTGGTTCTCGGCCATTTAGCGGTCCACTCCACCCATCACCGGGTCAAGGCTGGCGACGGCCACGATCACGTCGGCGACCTGTGCGCCCTCGCACAGGATCGGCATCGCCTGCAGGTTTGCGAAGGACGGGTCACGGAAGTGCGCCCGGTACGGCTTGGTGCCGCCGTCGGAGACCAGGTGGCAGCCCAGCTCGCCGCGCGGCGACTCGATCGCCACGTACGCCTGGCCGGCCGGTACCCGGAAGCCCTCGGTGACCAGCTTGAAGTGATGGATCAGTGCTTCCATCGACTCGCCCATGATGTGCTTGATGTGGTCGAGGGAGTTGCCCATCCCGTCGCTGCCGACGGCCAGCTGGCTCGGCCAGCCGATCTTCTTGTCGGCCACCATCACCGGCTCGCCCTCCATCTTGGCGAGCCGCTCGGCGCACTGCTCGACGATCTTGAGCGACTCCCACATCTCCTGCAGCCGGACCCGGAAGCGGCCGTACGAGTCGGCGGTGTCCCAGGTGGGCACGTCGAAGTCGTAGGTCTCGTAGCCGCAGTACGGCTGGGTCTTGCGCAGGTCGAGGCCGTAGTTCGCGGCGCGCAGCGGCGGGCCGGAGATGCCCAGCGCCATGCAGCCGGCGAGGTCCAGGTACCCGACGTCCTGCAGCCGCGCCTTGAAGATCGGGTTGGCGTTGCAGAGTTCGGCGTACTCCGGCAGGTGCTTGTTCATCCAGGTGATGTAGTCCCGGATCTTGTCCAGGGCACCCGGCGGCAGGTCCTGCGCGACGCCGCCCGGACGGATGAACGCGTGGTTCATCCGCAGGCCGGTGATCAGCTCGAACAGGTCCAGCGTCATCTCACGCTCGCGGAACCCGATCGTCATCACGGTCAGCGCGCCGATCTCCATCCCACCGGTGGCGATGCAGACCAGGTGGCTGCTGATCCGGTTGAGCTCCATCAGGAGCACCCGCATCACGTTGGCCTTCTCGGGGATCTGGTCCTCGATGCCGAGCAGCCGCTCGACGGCCAGGCAGTACGCCGTCTCGTTGTAGAACGGCGACAGGTAGTCCATCCGGGTGCAGAACGTGACGCCCTGCGTCCAGGAGCGGAACTCCATGTTCTTCTCGATACCCGTGTGCAGGTAGCCGATGCCGCAGCGGGCCTCGGTCACCGTCTCGCCCTCGATCTCGAGGATGAGCCGGAGCACGCCGTGCGTCGACGGGTGCTGCGGGCCCATGTTGACGACGATGCGCTCTTCGGGCTCGTCGGCCAGGCCGGCCACGACCGAGTCCCAGTCCTGACCGGTGACGGTGAAGACCTTGCCCTCGGTGGTGTCCCGGGTGGTGGCGTAAGGGTCTGTTGTGGTCATTAGTTGTACGACCTCCGCGTGTCGGGCGGCGGGATGACGGCGCCCTTGTACTCGACGTCGATGCCGCCGAGCGGGTAGTCCTTGCGCTGCGGGTGGCCCGGCCAGTCGTCGGGCATCTGGATCCGGGTCAGCGCCGGGTGTCCGTCGAAGATGATGCCGAAGAAGTCCCAGGTCTCGCGCTCGTGCCAGTCGTTGGCCGGGTAGACGCTCACGATCGACGGGATGTGCGGGTCGGTGTCGGCGACCGACACCTCCAGCCGGATCCGCCGGTTGTGGGTGATCGAGAGCAGGTGGTAGACCGCGTGCAGCTCCCGGCCGGTCTCGTTCGGGTAGTGCACCCCGCTGACGCCGGAGCAGAACTCGAACCGCAGGGCCTCGTCGTCGCGCAGGTGCTGCGCGACCTCGACCAGGCGCTCCCGGCGTACGTGCAAGGTCAGCTCGCCGCGGTCGACGACGACCTTCTCCAGCGCCTGGTCACCGACCAGGCCCTCGAGCCGCTCGGTCGCGCCGTCGAACCAGGAGCCGTACGGCTTCGCGCTGCCACCGGGCAGCGCGACCTGGCGGCGCAGGCCACCGAAGCCGGAGGTGTCGCCGGTGCCACGGACACCGAACATGCCCTCGCGCTGGTCGACGACCTCGGCCGCCGGCGTCTGAGCGTCGCCACCGGTCGTGGTGGCCGGAAGGTTCTCGGGTTGGGTGTCGCTCACCGGAGCAGACCCTTCAGTTCAAGAGTCGGGGACGCGGTCAGGGCGGCGGTCTCCTGCTCGGCCTGCAGCGCCTTCTTGTTCGCGCCGAGCTTGCCGTTCTGGATGTCCTCGTGCAGCTTGAGGAAGGCGTCCAGCAGCATCTCGGGCCGCGGCGGGCAACCAGGCAGGTACATGTCGACCGGTACGACGTGGTCGACGCCCTGGACGATCGCGTAGTTGTTGAACATGCCGCCGGACGAGGCGCACACACCCATCGCCAGCACCCACTTCGGGTTCGGCATCTGGTCGTAGATCTGGCGCAGCACGGGGGCCATCTTCTGGCTCACCCGGCCGGCCACGATCATCAGGTCGGCCTGACGCGGCGAGGCCCGGAAGACCTCCATGCCGAACCGGGCGGCGTCGTAGCGCGGCGCACCCGTCGTCATCATCTCGATCGCGCAGCAGGCCAGCCCGAAGGTTGCCGGCCACAACGAGGCCTTCCGCATGTAGCCGGACAGGCCTTCCACGGTGGTCAGCAGTACGCCGGCCGGAAGCTGTTCCTCAACACCCATAGGTCAGTCCCACTCCAGTCCGCCGCGGCGCCACACGTAGGCGTAGGCGACGAAGACGGTTGCGATGAAGATGACCATCTCGATCAACCCGAACAGCGCCATCTGGTCGAAGGCGACGGCCCACGGGTAGAGGAAGATGATCTCGATGTCGAACACGATGAACAGCATCGCGGTGATGTAGTACTTCACCGGGAAACGGCCACCGCCGACAGGCTGCGGGGTCGGCTCGATCCCGCACTCGTAGCTGTCGAGCTTGGCCCGGTTGTAGCGCTTCGGGCCGACCACCGCGCTGGTCACCAAGGTGCCCGCCACGAAGATCGCCGCCAGTACGCCGAGCACGAGGATCGGTACGTAAGGGTGCATCGGTCGGTGCTCCCTCCTTCTTGCGTCGTCCTGCCGCCTGATTTACCTGTTGCGAGTCAGCACTGTGTTATCAGTACCGCTGTGGCTCACGTCACTCGCCCCGCCGCTTTTACGCGGCCGGTGCCACCTTGGTGAGTCCGTTGATGATCTTGTCCATCACGTCGCCGTCGCGCGGGTCGGTGAGATTGGCCAGCAACTTCAGCGTGAACTTCATCAGCGTGGTGCGCGGCAGACCGTACTTCGTGCACAGCCGCATCACCTCCGGATTTCCGATCAGCTTCACGAAGACCCGGCCGAGCGTGTAGTAGCCGCCGTACTCCTGCTTCAGCGCCTTCGGGTACGCCGACAGCGCGCGCTCGCGCTGGTTCGGCTGCCGGCGCAGCGCCTGGGCGGCGACCTCGGCGGCGAACGCCCCGGACTCCATCGCGTACGGGATGCCCTCGCCGTTGAACGGGTTCACCATGCCGCCGGCGTCACCGAGCAGCATCAGGCCGCGGGTGTAGTGCGGCTGCCGGTTGAACCCCATCGGCAGCGCCGCGCCCCGGATCGGGATGGTCTGGAACTCGTCGCGGAACTGCCACTCCTCCGGCGTGTTCTTCAGCCACTGCTTGAGCAGGTCGGCGTAGTCGACCTTGCCGAAGGCGTCGGAGGTGTTCAGGATGCCGAGGCCGACGTTGACCGTGCCGTCGCCCATCCCGAAGATCCACCCGTAGCCCGGCAGCAGGTTGCGCTGGCCGGGGTTGTTCGGGTCGTCGGTCCACAGCTCCAGCCACGACTCGAGGTAGTCGTCGTCGTGGCGCGGGCTGGTGAAGTAGGTGCGCACGGCCACGCCCATCGGGCGGTCGTCGCGCTTGTGCAGGCCCATCGAGACGCTGAGCCGCGAGGAGTTGCCGTCGGCAGCCATCACCAGCGGCGCCCGGAACTCGACGTCCTCGCCGGACCGGCGGCCGTTGTCGTCGACCGGCTTGGCCGTCACACCGACGATGAAGCCCTTGTCGTCGAGGATCGGCGCGGTCACGTTGGTCCGCTCGCGCAGCTGGGCGCCGGCCTTCACGGCCTGGCGGGCCAGCATGTCGTCGAAGTCCATCCGGTTGCGGGTCAGCCCGTAGTTCGGGTGGCTGGCCAGGTCGGGCCAGTCCAGCTGCAGCTGGTGCCCGGCGCCCTGGATCCGCAGGCCGTAGTTCTTGATCCAGCCGGCCTCTTCGGAGATGTCGATCCCCATGTTGATCAGCTGCTTGGTCCCGCGCGGGGTGAGGCCGTCGCCACACACCTTCTCGCGCGGGAACGCGGTCTTCTCCAGCAACAGGACGTCGAGGCCCGCGTTGGCCAGGTGGTACGCCGCGGCCGAGCCTGCGGGCCCGGCGCCGACGACGATCACATCAGCGGTCTCGGCCTGCTGCCTGTGCGGCACGCTCTGGCTCATCTCATCCCGGCCTGGAGTTGGGGCAGTTGGTCTCCGGACGATCGTGAATCGCTTCACGAGGTCCGGTCACCCGACAGTCTAGGACTGCCTGACGAGGACGCGAAACCGGCCCGGACTCCCTTGCCCGCAAGCGATTTAGGTCCTGATTTCCTTGCGTAATTAACTCGGCTTCACACCCCGGTGGATGGCCACCAGACCACCGGTCAGGTTGGCCCACTGCACGTGGCTCCAGCCCGACGCCTCGATCGCCCTGGCCAGCGGCTCCTGCGGCAGCCACGCACGCGTGGACTCCGCCAGGTACTCGTAGGCCTCGGGGTTGGACGACACCAGCCGTCCGACCACCGGCACCGCGCGCATCATGTACTCCAGGTAGGCCACCCGGAACGGCTTCCAGGTCGGGTGCGACTGCTCGAGTACGACGAGCCGCCCGCCCGGCCGGGTCACCCGGAGCATCTCCTGCAGCGCGACCGTGACGTCGTTCACGTTCCGGAGCGCCCAGGAGATGGTCACCACGTCGAAGCTCTCGTCCGCGAACGGCAGGTGCAGCGCGTCGCCCGCGATCAGGTCGAGCTCCGGGTACCGCCGCTTGCCGACCCGCAGCATGCCGACCGAGAAGTCGCAGGACACCACCTCGGCGCCGGCCTCGCGCAGCTTGATGCTGGACGCGCCCGTCCCGGCGGCCAGGTCGAGGATCCGCATCCCCTTGCGCGGTGCGATCTCGGCCAGCGTGGCCGGCCGCCAGACCAGCTTCTCCAGGCCCATCGTCGCCACCGCGTTGGTCCGGTCGTAGCCCTCGGCCACGTTGTCGAACATCGCGGCGACGTCGTGCGGCTGTTTGCTCAGGTCTGCGCGGGTCACCGGTTCAGTGTTGCGCAGCACGTACGCCGCCCGGCAGCCGGGGTTTGTCTGGTGGATCACGGTCGCGTTGTCTGGTTGATCACGGCTCGGGGAGGCACCGAAATTCGCTGGACACAGACCAGGCATACGCTTGCATGCCGTGAGGGAGCGTCAACCAGCCAGATCGGCCACCGTGACCCGGGACCGAGCCGAGCAGCGAGGAGCGTTGTCGTGAGCTTGCCTGACCCGGTCCACCCCGGTGCCGAGGCGGTCCCGCACCTGGTGGTGCGCAGCCACCCGGTCGAAGGCGTCTCGAAGTACCTGCTGGACCACCTGCCGGCCGACGGAGCGCTCGCCTGGGTACGCCGGGGCGACGGCCAGGTCGGCTGGGGCGTCGCAGCCCGGCTCGACGTTGCCGGAAGCAACCGCTTCGCGACGGCGCAGGAGTGGTGGAAAGCACTCACCGCGGCGGCCGTCGTACGGGACGACGTCGGCGTACCAGGGTCAGGACTGGTCTGCTTCGGATCCTTCGGTTTCACCGACCAGGACCCGGCCGGGCTGGTCGTCCCCGAGGTGATCGTCGGGCGCCGCGGGCGCACCACTTGGGTGACCACGATCTCGCCGGCTTCGTCGTTGGCCGCGCCACCCGAGCTGACCGTGAACGAGCCGGCCCCGGTCGGCGAGATCGCGTTCGCCGACGGCGCCCGGTCCGGGACCGAGTGGTCCGCGATCGTCGCCGACGCGGTGAAACGCATCACGTCCGGCGAGGTCGACAAGGTCGTCCTGGCGCGCGATCTGGTCGCCCAGTCGGACCAGCCGATCGACCTGCGCTGGCCGCTGAAGCGGCTCGCCTCGGCGTACCCGAACTGCTGGACGTTCTCCGTCGACGGCCTGATCGGCGCCACGCCCGAGCTGCTGGTACGCCGGGAGAAGGGCCTGATCACCTCCCGCGTCCTGGCCGGCACGATCCGCCGTACCGGCGACGACGCGCACGACCTCGCGCTGGCCGCGTCGCTGGCGCGCTCGAGCAAGGACCTGGAGGAGCACGAGTTCGCCGTCCGCTCCGTGGCCGAGGCCCTCGAGCCCCACTGCAAGTCGATGAACGTGCCGGAGACCCCGTTCGTCCTGCACCTGCCGAACGTGATGCATCTCGCGTCGGACGTCGCCGGCGTCGCCGCCAACGGCGCCTCCGCCCTGGGCCTCGCCGCCGCGCTGCACCCGTCGGCCGCGGTCTGCGGTACGCCGACGGACGTCGCCCGCGACCTGATCGCCGAGGTCGAGGGCATGTCCCGCGGCCGCTTCAGCGGCCCCGTCGGCTGGATGGACGCCTCCGGCGACGGCGAGTGGTGCATCGCGCTCCGCTGCGGCCAGGCCGACCCCGAGGACCCCACCCGCATGCGTCTGTTCGCCGGCGCCGGCATCGTCGCCGGCTCCGACCCCGACGCGGAACTGGCGGAGACGAACGCCAAGCTCGTCCCCATGCGCGACGCGCTGGGAATCTGACCGCCTCCAGCCCACGCTCCCTACGCGGCCGCCACTCGTCGCTGTCGCTCCGTCCGCTCCCACCCCACCCCCGGCTTGGCGCCGTGCGTTCTTCTTCCGGCTGGCGCCGGGATGTGCGACCAGCGCCGAACTCTGCAGCTGGCGCCGAGTGCTTCCACCTGGCGTCGGCGTGAGACGCCTGGTGCAGCCGGCCAACGTCGCATACCCCGCGCGTTGCCGCCGACCTGAAAACCCCCAGCCCACCGGCAAAAAACTCCCGTTTTCCACCCCGGCGTAGGATTCCCGTCGCGCCAGGAAGCTGACCCTTTCGTTGGGAGTCCGACTGTGAAGTTGACCAAGTTCACGCACGCCTGTGTCCGGATCGACAAGGACGGCAAGGTGCTGCTGATCGACCCGGGCACGTTCAGCGAGGACGCGGTGTTCGAGGCCGCCGACGCGATCCTGGTCACCCACGAGCACCCGGACCACCTCGACATCGAGCGGATCAAAACCCTCGACGCGCCCGTCTACACCAACGCCGGCGTCGCCTCGCAGCTCGGGGAGCTGGGCGACCGGGTCCAGGTCGTCGAGGGCGGCCAGGCCTTCGACGCCGCCGGTTTCGCGATCCGTGCCTACGGCAAGGACCACGCGGTGATCCTCCCCGAGCTCGGCGTCCCCTGCCAGAACATCGGCTTCCTGGTCGACGACGCGGTCTACCACCCGGGCGACTCGTTCACCCAGCCCGACCGCCAGGTGCACACCAACCTCGTACCGGTCTCCGGCCCGTGGTTCGCGCTCCCGCCGGCGGTCGAGTACGCCCGCGCCGTGAACGCGCAGCAGACCCTCGGCATCCACGACGCGCTGCTCAGCCCGATCGGCCAGGGCATGATGCAGCGCTTCCTCGACGGCCAGGCGGACCGCCCGTACAAGCTGGCCCAGCCCGGCGACTCGTTCGAGATCAACTGACATTTGTCACCACTCCTGGTGACGCCTGCACACGCAGGAGGCCGCTCGGCGCCCCAAGCTGATGACTATGGACCAGTCAGCTGTCATCACCGCCGAGCGGCTCACCCGCCGCTTCGGCGGCAGGCCCGGCCACGAAGCCGTCCGCGGCATCGACCTCGCCGTACGCCGGGGTGAACTCTTCGCGCTTCTCGGCACCAACGGCGCCGGCAAGACCTCCGCGCTCGAAGTCCTGGCCGGCCTCGCCCAGCCGACGTCGGGGACCGTACGGGTCCTCGGTCAGGATCCGTTCCGCGACCGACGCCTGGTCCGGTCGCGCATCGGCATCATGCTCCAGTCACGCGGCTTCGCAGCCGACCTGACCGTTGCCGAAACCATCAGCACCTGGGGCGGCAGCCTCACCTCTCCCCGCCCTCTCGACGAAGCACTCGAGCTGGTCGGTCTGACAACGCGCCGCAACGTCCGAGTCCGCCAACTCTCAGGCGGCGAACAGCAGCGCCTGGGCCTCGCACTCGCGATCCTCGGCAAGCCCGAGGTCCTCTTCCTCGACGAACCAACAGCCGGCCTGGATCCCGCCGCCCGCAAGCAGACCTGGGCCCTGATCTCCAACCTGCTGCTCACCGGTACGACGGTCCTGCTGACCACCCACCAGCTCATCGAAGCGTCCGCACTGGCCGACCGCCTGGCCATCCTGCGCAACGGCCGCATCGTCGGCCTCGGCACCCCGGAACAACTCGCCGCCACCCGCCCGGCCCGGATCACCTTCCACCTCCCCGCCCCGATCCCACCCCCGCAACTCCCCCAAGTAGTTGCCACCACCAACAACTCCGGCACCGTCACCCTGGAGACCCAAGACCTCCAGAGCACTCTGACCGAGGTCCTCCTCTGGGCCCGCAGCAACGATCTTCACCTACACGACCTCGCCGCCAGACCCGCATCCCTCGAAGAAGCCTTCCTCGCCATCACCGAATCCTCCGAGGAGGACGCCGCATGACCCGAGTAGTTGCCGTCGGCAAAGCCGAAGGCATCCTCCTGCTCCGCAACGCGATGATGCTCCTCACCGCCCTGCTCCTACCGGTCGGCGCGATCCTCGTCCTGCAGTCCTCGCCCGAACTGCGCGACGTCGTCGGCGCCGGCAGCGGCGCGGCGATCATCACCGCCGTGACGGTCGTGACCCTGGATCTCTTCGTCTACTACCAACTCGTCACGGCGTTGGTGGCCCGGCGTGAGGAGCTGGTCCTCAAGCGCCTTCGCACCGGCGAGCTGTCGGACTGGGAGATCCTCGCCGGCGCCGCGTCGCCCTCGGTGGTCATCGCCTGGGCCCAGATCGTCCTGTCCACAGCGGCCGCCGCGGTCTGGTTCACCCTCGACGCCCCGGTGAACCTCGTCCTGGTCCTGATCGCCGTACTGCTCGGCACACTGGTCTTCGTCCTACTGGCAGCAGCCAGTACGGCGCTCGCTCCGACGGTGGAGGTCGCCCAGATGGTCACGGCGCCGGTGATGTTCGTCGTACTGACCTTCAGCGGGCTCTACATCCCACTCAGCGGCCCACTGGAGTACGTCGGCCGAGCGCTGCCGCTGTCTCCGGTCGTCGAGCTGCTCCGGCTCGGCCTGTCGGGCACCACCCGGGACGGCTCAACTGTCGGGCTGGCGGGGTCGTTCGCGCACGCCGTACCGGCTGTGCTCGTACTGCTGGCGTGGGTGGTGGTCGGTGCGTGGGCGACGCGCCGGTGGTTCCGCTGGGAGCCGCGTCGGTGACAGGCTGGCGCCCATGAGGTCGGTGCGGGGGTGGTGGAGCGGGCTGAGCCGTGCTGAGCGGTTCGACATCAGCCTCCGGTGGCCGCTGTACGCGCTGATCGGGATGGAACCGCTGTTCGCGCTGCTGCTGTTCATGTCGGCGGCGGAGCCGGTCGGCGTCCGGCTGACCGGCTTCCTGGTCGTCGCGGTCGCTCACGCCGTCGTCGGCCTCCTGCTGCTGCGAGCCGGGGTCGCTGCGTACCTGGGCGGGACCCGGCCCAGTCGACGGATGGTTGCTCTCGGCGTCGGTCTCGGTCTGGTCGGCGTACTGCTGTCACCGGACCCGGCGCTCGGACTGGTGGTGATGGGCGGCGCGCTGACGGTGGTCCTCACTCCGGTGCTCTGGCTGTCTGCGGTACTCGGGCTGGTCGTCGGCGGCTCTGTGCTGATCGGTCTGCTCGGCGGCGTTGCCGGCGGCTTCAGCTACTTCTACGGCGTGGGGCTGCTCGCGTTCACCTGCCGCATCTCGGTGTGGATGCTGAAGCTCGGCTGGGAGATCGACAAGTCCCGCGAGGTCAGCGCCCAACTCGCCGTCGCCGAGGAACGCCTCCGCTTCTCCCGAGACCTCCACGACGCCCTGGGCCGCAACCTGTCGCTCGTCGCCGTACAGAGCGAGCTAGCCGCGCGTCTCGCCGAGCGCGGAGACGCGTCGGCCGCCGGCCAGATGCTCGACGTACGCCGAATCGCCCATGAGTCGCTCCGCGAGCTGCGCGCGGTAGTAGGCGGCTACCGAACCACAGACCTCGGCACGGAACTGGCCGGCGCCCAGTCGGTCCTCCGCGCCGCCGGCATCACCTGCCGAGTCATAGGCGACGGCAGCACGCTCCCACCGGCCACCCAAACGGCCCTGGCCTGGGTAGTCCTGGAGGCCACCACCAACGTCCTCCGCCACAGCAACGCCACCACCTGCAAGATCGAACTGGAAGCCGACCGGGACGCCGTTGTACTCCGAGTGTCGAACGACGGCGTGAACGCGCCCGCGTCCGACGGGCGCGCGGAAGGCGGCGAGACGGAGGAAGGCAGAGCACGCGGGCGTGCCTCCAGCGGACGAGCCTGGCTGGGTGGAGCGGGCGCCGAACGAACTCGGCCCGGCCACGCGAGGGTGCCCACCGGCGAAGCCGAGCCGGGCGACGCGAACGTCCCCACCGGCGAAGCCAGGCAGGTCGGCACGAACATCCCCACCGGCGAAGCCAGGCAGGTCGGCACGAACATCCCCACCGGCGAAGCCAGGCAGGTCGGCACGAACATCCCCACCGGCGAAGCCAGGCAGGTCGGCACGAACATCCCCACCGGCGAAGCCGAGGTGGGCGGGGCGGGCTCCCCACCCCCCACCGAATCCGCCCTTCAGGCGGGCAACGGGTTGATCGGGCTGCGGGAGCGGTTGGCTGGAGTCGGCGGGACGTTGAGTGCGGCGACGGAGACAGGTGGTTGGTTCGTGGTCTTGGCCCGGTTGCCGAGGGCCGCATGATTCGGCTGTTGCTGGCGGACGACGAGAACCTGATCCGCTCGGCGCTGGCGGCGCTGCTCTCACTGGAGGACGACCTAGAGGTTGTCGCCCAGGCTGCGTCGGCGAGTGAAGCGCTGGCAATGGCGCGCTTGCATCGGCCTGACGTCGCCGTACTGGATCTGCAGATGCCGAGCCTGCCCGGCTCTACAACCGGCGGCATCGGCGTGATCGAGAAACTCCGCGAAGATCTCCCGGAGTGCGGCACGCTGATCGTCACCGGCCACGGCCGCCCAGGCCACCTCAAGCACGCCCTGGCCGCCGGTGCCCGAGGCTTCCTCCCGAAGACCGTCTCAGCCCAGGTCCTGGCCGACGTCATCCGCACCGTCCACACCGGCGGCCGCTACGTAGACCCCGAACTAGCCGCCGAAGCCATCAGCTCCGGCGACAGCCCCCTCACCGCCCGAGAAGCCGACGTCCTGGAACTGGCCGCCGACGGCGCCCCCATCGAAGAAATCGCCCGCCGAGCCGCCCTCTCCCCCGGCACCGTCCGCAACTACTTGTCCTCAGCTGCCAACAAACTAGGCACGACCAACCGCCACGAAGCAGCCCGAGTAGCCCGAACCCACGGCTGGATCTAACTCAGGGAAACGAGGAAGGCGAGATCGGGTTCTCGTTCAACCTGGCCGAAGGGCGGTGCGAGACCTGCCAGGGCGAGGTCCGCCGCCTCAACTAACGTCCGAAGAAATCGAATGCGTCCGAAGAACCCGAGGCTATAGCGCTCGGTTCTTCGGACGCATCGCGGTACTTCGGACGCATCGCGGTTCTTCGGACGCATCGCGGTACTTCGGACGCATCGCGGTACTTCGGACGCATCGCGGTACTTCGGACGCATCGCGGTACTTCGGACGCTCCGGGGCGCCGTACCGGCTATCAGCTCACCGGGCTCAGCCTCGGCCTCGGGAGCTTCCTCGCCACCGCGTCAGCCTCGGCGTTCGCCGCTGCACGGCGCCTCGGGCGGCCGGCTCGCCTCCCCGCCCCCGCCCCACGAAACCAGCCGAAATCCAAACACCCAGAGCAGCTCGGCCGGTTGGCGCACGCCCACGGAGCGTGGTGCGCTTGGGGCGGCCGGCTCCACCAGACCCGCGATCCGGGACACCCAACCACCGCGCGCCTGCGGTGCGCGGCGGGCGGATCTCCTCCCCGCTCCACCGACGGTTGGAACCAACGCCCAGAGCAGCTCGGCCGGTTGGCGCCCGCGGAGCGTGGCGCCTCAGAGCGGCCTGCTCCTCCCCACAAGCCCCTCGGGGGATCTACCTCACGGCGTACCGGACGAAGTCCACGACCTTGCGGTAGCCGATTTTCGCGTACAGCTTGTTGGACGTCGGGTTCGCGAGGTCCGTGAACAGGCAAGGCTGGGTCCCCTCGTCGAGGAGGTGCCGGGTGAGGGCTGCCGTGAGTGCACCGGCGTACCCGTTGCGTCGGGACTCCGGCGGCGTGTAGACCGACCCGATCCTCGACGCACCGAAGACATCGCCGTTGTGGGCGGCCATGCTCACCACGCGCCCGTCGTACTCCCAGACCCACAGCCGCTCGAGCCGGATCCGGTCGCGCACCCAGCGTTCCTCCTCCTCGGCGGTGATCCGCCCGCTGACAGCCTCGCCGAAGCCGCCGACGAGCCGGGTCGCGTCAGCGAGGTCTGCATCGGTCGCGAGCCTTGCGTGCCCCTCGGCGTCCAGCGGCGTGAAGTCGACCAGCCTGTGCAGCCGGGTCAGCCGGTCCTCGGTGACCTGCTTCGCGAGCTCCCCGGCGTACTGCGCAGCAAACTCCGACGTCACCCCCGGCACACCCTCGACGTACTTCACCTTCGCCCCCGACTCGACCACCGCCCCGAGCACGAGCGGCAGGTACGCCGGGTCCAGCCCACCGAGCATCACCCCGCGCAACGCCGTGCAACAGACGACGCCAACCACCTCATCGCCGCGGTGAACCGACATGAACACCGGCGGCGCCGGGTCGTACAGCAGGTTGTCGACCCGCCCCTGGATGTTGCTGATCAGCACCGAGTTGAGCACCGGATCCCGTTGCAGGTAAGGAAAAGCGACCGCCTTGAAAGCAACCGGATCCCCTGTCACCTGAACCTTCATCGGTCGAACGTCAGATCCACGAAGTCGGCCAGCGGCTTGTACCCAGCGAGCCGGTAGATCTTGTTCGACGTCGAGTTCGCCAGGTCCGTGAACAAGCACGCCTGGTTCCCCGCCGCCAGGATCTCGCCCGTGACGTACGCCGTCAGCGCCCCCGCGTACCCGTTCCGCCGGAACTCGTCCGGCGTGTAGACCGGCCCCACCCGGCACACCCCGAAGATCGGCAGGTGGTGGCCGACCATGCTCACCGGCGTACTGTCGTCCTCCCAGAACCACAGCGTCCCGTCGGCGATCTTCTGCTCCGCCCAGGTCAGGTTGCTCCCCGGGATCTCGTCGTCGAAGTCGATCGAGATCCACTCGGCCGCCAGCTGCGCCTCGTCCTCGGTCGCCAGCCGCGGACCGCCCTCGGCCTGCAGCCGCAGCAGCTCGTCCAGCTTGTGCAGCCGCGTCCCGCGGGTCTGAGTCGCGCCGACTCCCCGCAGCTCGGTCCAGCGGCTCATGAACGCGTCGGTCGCCTCGCGAGCCCCCGCCACGCCGCCGGCGTCGGGGACCTTCTCGGCGTACACCTCGGCGACGGCACCGGCGTACTGCGGCTCCAGAGCGCCCAGGTAGATCGGCCGCTTCGGCGTCCGCATCGCCGCGCCGACGACGTCGCCCGCGTCGTCGTGGACCGAGACGTAGACCGCGTCGCCCTCCTCCGGCCGGTAGCTGCCCTCGGCGCGCTGCTCGACGTTGCTCAGGATGATGGTGTGCAGCACCGGATCCCTTTCCAGGAAGGGAAACACCGTGGCCCTGAACTCGGCCGGATCGTCGGTCACGCGCATCGTCATGGGCCAAACCTAGTCGTCCCCACCGACAACGGGATGCGAATTACACTGCGTCTCATGTCCACCACGCGGTTGCTGCTGCTCGGCGTCGTCCGGATCTTCCAGCCGGCCTACGGGTACCAACTGCGCCGTGAGCTGCTGACGTGGAACGTGCAGCAGTGGGCGAACATCAATCCCGGCTCGATCTACACCGGCCTGCGCACGCTCGCCAAGCACGGTTTCCTGGAGGAGCTCGCCGAGGGCTCCGGGTACAAGCCCGGCCGTACGTCGTACAAGCTGACGGCGGACGGCGAGACGGAGTACTTCACGCTGCTGCGCCAGGCCCTGTGGACGGTCGACGGCTTCCAGCCCGGCCAGATGCAGGCGGCCCTGAGCTTCCTGTGGTCCCTCAAACGCGACGAGGTCGTCGCCGCCCTGGAGTCCCGGATCGTCCAGCTCGAACAGCACGAGAAGGCCGCCCCCTTCCACGAACGCCAGATCGAGCAGGACCCGGCGACCCCGAACCACGTCGTCGAGATGTTCCGCATCGCCGACGCCCGCAACCGCGGCGAACTCGAGTGGACCCGAGCCTTCCGCGACCGCGTCCTGGCCGGCGAGTACGCCTTCACCGGCGAAACCCCCGACTGGATCCCAGGCCCGGAGGCTGCCGAACAGTGGCGCAACCTGCCGGAACCGCCGAACTGACCCGCGTCACTCGAGCAGCAACGTCCTCCTCAAGACACGCAGCCGCTCGGTGGCGAGGTGCCTGATGCGCTTCGTCCGTCCAGACTGACTCAACTGCTCCAGCACCCCCGGCGATGTCGATTCCTCGGCGGCTCGCCGCTGGAGCCAGTCAGACCACTCCGAAAGCTGATCGAGCGCGAGTGGGTATTCCTTTCCCTGGTCACCGCTCACGGATTCCAGAACCCCGATCTCACGCATACGCAGAACGGCAAAGGAATTCTTCGCCGACGTCCTGTCGACCCAGAGAATCCTCTCGGCCGCCGGAACTCGCTCCAGCATCGCCACCACCACCGCCGCGGCAATCGACGGATCAGGCTCTTCTCCCACGATCTCCAGGAGCCGCCCCCACTCGACCGGTGAGTCCATCATCCGTCGATAGACGTCCCAGCGCGCATGCCCATTGGACAGGTCGAGCTTTTCCACACCCGTACGACGAGCAACAGGAACGTACTCCAGCAACGCGGGCATCGACGGGTGGTCGGTGCCTTCCATCGTCATGATCACCCGTTTGCCGACGACATCACCGAGCCAGGTCATGAACCGCTCGACGGCACCATAAGACGCCTCGTCGGTCACGTCGCCTGGAAAGAACGTGAACTCGATCTCGGAGACGTCGAAGAAGTAGCAGGCGAACCAGATCCCGTCGACGCCGATCGCCAGCCTCGCGGACTCCTGTCCGTCGAAGTCGAGCTCCTCGAACAGCCGCGCCGCCACCTCGAACACCTCGGCCGACGGCTCGGGGAGCGTCGTCGTGAACGACACCTCCCACCCGCAGGAGGGCAGCGCGGAGAACACCCGCTGCCAGTCCCCGAGGTCGGTGTCGAGAACACACACCTCCCGCAACGCCCCATCCACCACGAACAGGTCCGGCCGGTACTCCACTTCCCCCACCCTCCATCCGTCAACAGCCTCAAAGAACCCTAGATCGGCTCGCCCGCCACTCCGCTGAATCCGACCAGATCGTTCCGCTTGGCCAGGTCGAGGATGTCGGCGAGATGATCCAGCTGGCGAACCGAGAGGGTCAGCAGGACGTATTTGCCGGCATCGTCCGGCGCGTCCGCCAGGTCGTCGCCGGACGGTTCCAGCACGTCGACCAGGTCCGGCCATCTGGCCAGTAACTCCTGACGGAATCGCAGGACGTCAGGGCTGACGACGAGGTCGCCGGTGTTGCCCTCGGCGAGGTCGTCGAAGACTTCCCCGGGGTCGTCGGCAGAGTGCTTCCAGAAACCGAAGTCGGTGCTCAAGGTCGTCCTCCCAGGTCAGGTCCTCGGTGCCGCGTCCATGGTGGCGGACCCTCCCTCCAACCTGAATTCAATGTTGACTATTCAAGATTGAGCATCCATCCTGGTCCGCATGATGATCGAAGCTCGCGGACTTGTCCGCACCTTCAAGACCAAGCGCGGGCCGGTGCAGGCTGTGCAGGGGGTGGATCTGGATGTGGCCGACGGGGAGATCGTCGGCTTTCTGGGGCCCAACGGGGCCGGTAAGACGACGACGATGCGGATGTTGGCGACGTTGATCACGCCGACCAGTGGGACCGCGTCCGTGGCGGGGTGCGACCTCGCCAGGGATCCGGTCGGTGTGCGGCGGCGGATCGGGTACGTGCCGCAGAGTGGGTCGACGTTGCCGGAGGCGGTGGCTGGGGACGAGGTGGTCGACCACGCTCGCTTGTACGGCGTACCGAAGGCCAAGGCGGTTGCCGATGGGCAGCGGCTGTTCGAGGAGTTGGATCTGCCGGGGTTGTGGCGGCGGCAGTGCAAGACGTTGTCGGGTGGGCAGCGGCGGCGGCTCGACATCGTGATGGGTCTGATTCACGACCCGAAGCTGATCTTTCTCGACGAGCCGACGACCGGGCTCGACCCGCAGGCGCGGGCGAACCTGTGGGAGCACATCCGCGGGCTGCGCGAGCGGGGCGCGACGATCTTTCTGACCAACCACTACCTGGACGAGGCCGACGCGCTCTGCGACCGGATCCTGGTCATCGACCACGGCCGGATCGTCGGGGCCGGTACGCCGGAAGCGCTCAAGCAGCAGGTGTCCGGGGATGCCGTCCGGCTCCGCCTCACCGATCGCAGCGAAAGCCGCCCAGGCCTCGACGGCCGCGGCGAGGGCCGCGCCGGCCTCGAGGGCCGCAGCGGCCGCGGCGAGGAGGGCGTCCACAGCCTCGCCGACACCGACCCCAGCCGTTCGCCGCGTGCGAACGCCACCGCAACGGTGATCCGGATCGTGGAGACGCTCGACGGTGCGGCCTCGGTCGAGGCGGTCGCCGACGGGGTGAACTTCCGGATCCCGCGCGGCGGTTCGGTGCTGCCCGGCCTGCTGCGGCGGATCGATGCCGAGGGCATCGAGTTGGACGGTGTCGAGGTGCATCGGCCGACGCTCGACGACGTGTTCCTGACGATGACCGGGCGGTCGCTGCGCGACGACAGTCCGGCGCCGGCCGACGAGCCGGAGAAGCAGAAGGAGGTCGTGGCGTGACCGTGCTCCACGAGACCTGGATCGTGTTCCACCGGCAGATGCGGTTGTCGCTGCGCAACCCGATGTGGTCGATCCTGATGCTCAGCCAGCCGTTGATGTACCTGTTCCTGTTCGGCCCGCTGCTGAAGCCGATCACCGCGCAGATCAGCCAGGGCGCGACCACCAACGCCTACCAGGTCTTCATCCCGGGCCTGATCGTGCAGCTCGGGATGTTCGGCGCGATGTTCGTCGGGTTCGGGCTGATCGCGGAGTACCGGGCCGGCGTGATCGAGGCCGACCGGGTGACGCCGGCGTCGCGGATGGCGCTGATGGCAGGCCGGGTACTGCGCGACGTCGTCGTACTGGTGGTCCAGTCGGTGCTGCTGCTCGTCGTGTCGATCCCGATGGGCCTGCGGGCGCCGTGGGGTGGGGTGCTGCTGTCGCTGGTGATCGTGGCTCTGCTCGGTGCGACGTTCGCGTCGCTGTCGTACTCCGTCGCGCTGATCACCAAGAGCGAGGACGCACTGGCCCCGCTGCTGAACGGGATCGCCATGCCGCTGCTGCTCCTGTCCGGCATCCTGCTGCCGATGCAGATCGGCCCGACCTGGCTGCAGCGGCTGTCGGACATCAGTCCGCTCAAGCACGTGGTGAACGGCGTACGGGCCCTGTTCCGCGGGGACATCGGCAGCAGCGCGTCGCTGTGGGGGCTGTTCTGGGTCGTGCTGCTCACGGTGGTCGGCCTGGCGGTCGGCGCGCGGACGTTCAAGAAGGAGTCCGCCTGACGGACCCCGCCGCCCGCCTCGCTGCGTGAGGCGGGCGGCGGGGGTGAAGAGGAGGAGCCCGGGGGCGCGGGCTCAGGCGGAGGTCCGTCCAGCCCGAGGTTCTTCTGCGGTTCATCGGGGCTTCTTCTGGGGCGGTTACGGTCCGGCCATGCGGGTTCCTTCGCCATTGGTTCGTGGGGTGGTGGGGAGCTGGGTCGTAGCCGCCTCGGCGCTGGTGACGTCGGTGGTGCCGCAGTCCTCGTGGATGGCCTCGATGCCGTTGCGGGACTCGCTGGCCGGGCGGATGACCGGGCTGACGTTCATGGTGTTCGGGCTCGGGCTGATGGTCTGGGCCTGGCTGGAGGTCGGCCGGGAGGTGCTGGCCGGCGTACGGCATCGGCTGATCCGCATGACCGTGCTCTGGAGCCTGCCGCTCCTCCTGGCGCCGCCCCTGTTCAGCCGGGACGCCTGGAGCTACGCCGCACAGGGCGCACTCGTCGCCAACGGCTTCGACCCGTACACAGTCGGCCCGGCCGCCCTGCCCGAAGGTCGCGTGGTCGAGGCGGTCGACCCGATGTGGATGCACACGCCGGCGCCGTACGGTCCGATCCCTCTGGCGTACGGCGGCCTGGCGGCTCACGTCACCGACAACCCGTACGTCCTCATGCTCGCCCACCGCGGCCTGGCCCTGCTCGGCATCGTCCTGATCGCCTGGGCCGTCCCGAAGATCGCCGTGGCCTGCCGGGTCGACCCGGGCGTCGCCACCTGGCTGGTGGTCGCCAACCCGATCCTCATCACCCACGGACTCGGCGCAGCCCACAACGACGTCCTCATGCTCGGCCTGGCCTGCTCCGCCTTCGCCGTAGCCCTGACTGGTCGCTGGGGCACGGCAGCAGTCATCGCCGGCACTGCAGCGGCCGTCAAAGCACCAGGCGGTCTAGTGGTGATCGCTATCGCCGCAGTGATGAGTCCGCTGGCCGGCAGGGCCCTGCAACGCCTGGCCAGCTTGGCGATCGCCGGTGTGGTCTCGGTGCTCACCCTGGTGACAGTCGGAGAGCTGACAGGCATCGGCTCGGGCTGGCTCAACGCGCTGGACGTGCCGGGCCTGGTGATGTCTCCACTGTCGATCGCCAACCTGGTCGGCCTGGGCACTTCCGGCCTGCTGGACTGGCTGGGAGCCGAGGACGCGGCCCAGCAGGCCCTGCAGATCATCCGGCTGCTCGGCATCCTCGCGGCGCTCGGGCTGATCGCCGTACTGGGCCTGCGCTCGCACATCCACCAGGCGGCGCGTGCTGTCGGCGTGGCCATGCTGGCCGTCGTACTGCTCGGGCCTACCGCGCACGACTGGTACTTCCTCTGGTGCCTGCCGTTCCTGGCCGTCGCGCGCCCGGGCAGACGCCTGACGACCGCACTGGTCGGCGTCAGCATGATCCTGACCATCGCCGCACCGCTCAACTCGTCGCTGCGCGGTGCGGTCATCCCCATCCTCGTGACGACGTCGCTGGTGCTCGTGGTCGTCGGCACGCTGCTCGGCCGGCTCCGCACGCTGCAGCCGGCTAGAGCGCCGCGTTCACCGCTGCCTGCAGTTCCTGATGCAGCGTTGTCGGCCGTGGCAGCCGCACCTCCACCACATCCACACCCGCAACAGTCCTGACCAGTGCGGCCCGCAGTTCGTCGGCCGTCGTGACCAGCGTGTACGGCGTACCGGTCGCTGCCGCCAGCGCTCCGAAATCCGTCCCGTGCGGTGTCCCGAAGACCCGCTCGAAGTCGGTCGTCCCGGCCTGCTCCAGCGTCGAGAAGATCCCGCCACCGTTGTCGTTGACCACGACGATCCGCAGGTCCGGCCGCGCCTCGGCCGGGCCGATCACCAGCCCGGTGAAGTCGTGCAGGAACGCCAGGTCCCCGATCAGCGCGTACGTCGCCCCGGCGTTCGCAAGGGCCGCACCGACCGCAGTCGAGATCGTCCCGTCGATGCCCGCGAGGCCGCGGTTCGCGACCGTCCGGATCGGTACGACGGGCGCCAGGTCCAGGTCGCGCACCGGGTTCGACGACGCCACCACGAGCATCCCGTCGGCGCCCACAGCCTCACCGACGATCGCCGCGATGCCAGGCCCGGTCAGCTCACCCGCGAGCAGCTTGTCGATCGCCGGCCGAGCCAGCTGGTCAGCGTGCTGCCAGCGGGCGAGCCAGTCGGTGCTGTCGGCGCCGGTGACCTCCAGCCCGGTCAGCACGGTCGCAGCCCGTCGTACGGCGTCCGGGTAGGAGCCGGTCGGTGCGACGACGATCAGCTCGACGTCCGGGCGCCCCAGCAGCTTGGTGATCGGCCGTGACAGCGTCGGGTGGCCGAACACGACCACGCGCTCGATCTCGTCCGCCAGCTTGCTTGCCCCGAGCAACAATCGGTACGACGGGATCACCGACGGACCGATCCGCGCGCGGCTGGACGGCTCCGCGAACAGCGGCCAGTTCCCCGCCTCCGCGGCGAGCCGTGCCGCCTGCGAGGCACCGTCTCCTGCCACCACAACGGTCTTCGGCCCGGGCGAGAGCGACGACGGCTGCCCACCGGCGGCCCGCACGCTCGTCCACGGCCCGCTGGTCCGGCCGTCGAGGGGCTCGGGCCAGTCCGGTCCGTCGGTCGGCACCAGCGGCTCGGTGAACGAGCAGTTGAGCTGGACCGGGCCCGGGTCGTTGCTGCGCACTCCTACGGCTGCTGCCACTACCCGCGAGACCTGCGACCGCCAGTACGCGACCTGGCCGACCTCCTGTCGCGGCACGCCCATCTCGTGGAACAGGCGCACCGCACCGCCGAACACCTTCAGCTGGTCGGTCGTCTGGTTCGCACCACTCCCCCGCAGCTCCGGCGGCCGGTCCGCGCTCAGCACGAGCAGCGGCAGCCCGCTGTGCGAAGCCTCCAGTACGGCGGGGTGCAGGTTGACCACCGCAGTACCGGACGTCGTGACCACCGGCACCGGCAGACCGGTCCCGCGGATCAGTCCGATCGCCAGGAAACCCGCCGTACGCTCGTCGACGCGTACGTGCAGGCGGAGCCGGCCTTCACGGTCAGCAGCGGCCAGGGCCATCGCCAGCGGCGCACTGCGCGAGCCGGGGGCGAGCACGACCTCCCGGACGCCGCACCTGATCAGCTCGTCGACGACCACGGTCGCGAACGCGGTGGACGGGTTCATCCAGCACTCCCCTTCAAGGCTTCAACTCTGGCCAGTCTTGCTTCCCAGCCGGCTGCCGTCTCCGGTGACGCAGTCGCCGCGGCCAGCAGGGTCGGATCAGGAACGAGCCGCTTCACCGGCAGGAACCCGTCGACCGGCAGCAGCGGCTCGGCCACGACCTCACCGGTGAACATCGCCACAGTCGCCAACCCGCAGGCGTACGGCAGCTCCGGCAACGCAGCAGCCAGCGCAACGCCCGCAGCGATCCCCACCGACGTCTCCAGCGCCGACGAGACCACCACCGGCAGTCCGATCTGCTCAGCGATCTCCAGGCACGCCCGGACCCCACCGATCGGCTGCACCTTCAGTACGGCGATGTCGGCCGCCTCCAGCTCGCGGACCCGGAGCGGATCCTCGGCCCGTCGGATGGACTCGTCCGCAGCGACCAGTACGTCGGTATGCCGTCGTACCAGCGCCAGGTCCTCCACCGTCCAGCACGGCTGCTCGACGTACTCGAGGTCGAACCTCGACAGCTCCTTCAGCGCGGCCAGTGCCTCGTCGACCGACCAGCCGCCGTTCGCGTCGATCCGGACGCGGCCGTCGGGGCCCAGTGCGTCGCGGACGGCCTCGACCCTGGCCAGGTCGTCGGCCAGCGTTTGGCCGGGCTCGGCGACCTTGACCTTCGCCGTACGGCAGCCGGAGGCCCGGACGATCTCAGCAGCTCGCTCTGGTCCCAGTGCGGGCACGGTGCAGTTCACCGGGATCTGCTGGCGCACCGGCTCGGGCCAGCCGTCGACAGCGGCCTCCTGCGCAGCGCGGAGCCAGGAGACGCAGGTGGCGTCGTCGTAGTCCAGGAACGGGCTCCACTCGGCCCAGCCGGCCGGGCCCTCGAACAGCATGCCCTCGCGAACGGTGATGCCACGGAACTTGTTCTTGAGGCCCAGCGAGTAGGTGATCACCGCACACCGTCCAGCAGCCGCTGCCGGTCGACCTTGCCCGAGCCGAGCATCGGGAGCTCGTCCAGCCGGACCAGCTCGCGCGGAGCCCAGGTGCGCGGCAGTGTCTCGGCCACGTGGGCCCGCAGCGTCTCCAGCTCGGCCTTGCCGACCACGAAGGCCACTACCCGGCTGCCCCACTCCTGGTCGGGCACACCGAGTACGACGGCGTCCGCCACGTCCGGGTGCTCCAGCAGCCGTGCCTGTACAGCGGTGAGCGTCACGTTGACCCCACCGGAGATCACCACGTCGTCCACCCGGCCGACCACCTCCAGCCGCCCGTCGACGAACCGGCCGCGATCCTGCGTCCGGAACCAGCCGTCCTGCAGCACCTCCTTGGTCAGCGCGGGCTGCAGGCGGTAGCCGTTGAACAGGGTGGGGCCCTTGATCAGGATGCGGCCGTCGTCCAGCGCCAGCTCGGTGCCGTCCAGCGGCAGACCGGCGTACACGCAGCCGCTGCCGGTCTCGGTCATTCCGTACGCCGGGATCGCCGTGACGCCTGCTGCTGCGGCGCGGGCCTTCAGGTCGGCGCCCATCGACGCACCGCCGATCACGATCGCGTCGAAGCTGCGCAGCGCGTCGGGAGCGGTGTCCAGGTAGCGGGTGAGCTGGGTGGGGACCATGGCGGTGTAGCGCCGGGCGCCGGTCATCGTCGGCGCGGCCTCGGCGATGTCCTGGGCCACCACTGGCGTCGTACCGGCCAGGAGCGAGCGGGTGAGGATCTGCAGCCCGCCGACGAAGTACGGCTTCATCGGGAGCAGCCACTGGCCTGGTCCGCCGAGCCGGTCGTGCGTGGCCGTGGCGGAGGCGACCAGCGCGTCCCTCGACAGCAGCACGCCCTTCGGCTCACCGGACGACCCCGACGTGGTCAGTACGACGGCGCAGTCGTCCTCCAGCGGCTCGTCGGGCGCGGCGGCCCGGCGTACGCGCTCAGCAGCGGCCGGATCGGGGGGCACCGGAGCGAAGGGCTGGCCGGTGCCGTCCAGCACCTCGGACAGCGCGGCAAGGACGGCCTCAGGCGTGCCTGGCACCAGACGCAAACTAGACATACTCCGCTGAGCGTAGCCCCGACGCCCGTTCGCCGATCCGACGGCTGACAGAATCCCATTCATGGCCAACCTTTCTCAGTGGATCGAGGGTGCCCGTCCCCGGACACTGCCTGCCGCCGTCGCTCCCGTCCTCGTCGGGACCGGTGCGGCCGCCTACCTGGACGGCTTCGTCTGGTGGAAGGCGCTGCTGGCGCTCGGGGTCGCCTTGGCGCTGCAGATCGGCGTGAACTACGCCAACGACTACAGCGACGGCATCCGCGGTACGGACGAGGTGCGGGTCGGCCCGCTGCGGCTGGTGGGGTCCAAGGTGGCCACGCCGCGCGCGGTGAAGACCGCGGCGTTCACCTGCTTCGGTGTGGGGGCTGCGCTGGGGATCGTGCTGTGCGCGACGACCACCTGGTGGTTGCTGGTCGCGGGGGCGGCTTCGCTGGTCGGGGCGTGGTTCTACACGGGCGGCAAGTCGCCGTACGGGTACCGCGCGCTGGGCGAGGTCAGCGTGTTCCTGTTCTTCGGGCTGGTTGCAGTGCTCGGTACGACGTACGTGCAGGCCGAGCGGCTGCACTGGACGGCCGTAGCCGGCGCTGTAGCCATCGGAGCGATCGCCTGCGCGCTGCTGGTCGCCAACAACCTGCGGGACATCCCCACCGACAGCACCACCGGCAAGCGGACGCTGGCCGTGGTCATCGGTGCTGCGCGGTCCCGGCAGCTGTACGCCGGGCTGATCGCACTGGCGTTCATCCTGGCGGTGCTGTCGGCGCTGGCGACGCCGTGGACCCTGCTGGCGCTGATCGCTCTGCCGCTGGCCGCGAAGTCAGTCCGGGTGGTCGTCAGCGACGCAGTAGGCCCAGCCCTGATCCCGGTACTCAAGGGAACAGGGCTCACCGAACTGGTGTACGCCGTGGGCCTGGCTATCGGCCTGGCGCTGGGCAGCTAGGCGAAGTGCTCAGGCGCCGACCCGCGGGCGGCTCGGCCTCCGCCGGCCGCGCAGCGGCCAGGCGCTCGGGCGGCCGGGCTGCTACTCCCTCCACAACCCCGTTTCGGCGAACCCCCGAAGGGTGTTCTCGTACGGAGCGATGTCGATGCTGTTGCTCCGCAGCCAGTCGTCGTCGTAGTACGTGTTCGTGTACCGCTCGCCGCCGTCGCACAGCAGCGTGACGATGCTCCCGCGCTGACCCATCCGGCGCATCTCGGCCGCCAGCCGCAGCGAGCCCCACAGGTTCGTCCCCGTCGAACCGCCGACGAGCCGCCCGGTGACCCGCGAGCAGAACCGCATCGCCGCGATCGAAGCCGCGTCCGGGACCGAGATCATCCGGTCCACCACGCCCGGGATGAACGACGGCTCGACCCGCGGCCGGCCGATCCCCTCGATCCGCGACGGCCGCCCGGTGGCGAAGTCGCTGTCGGCGGCCTCGAAGCCCGGGAAGAACGCCGACCCCTCGGGATCGACCACCGCGACCGACGTCGAGTGCCGCTGGTAGCGCACGTACCGGCCGATCGTCGCCGACGTACCGCCGGTTCCCGCCCCGACGACGACCCAGGTCGGCACCGGGTGCTGCTCGAGCGCGAGCTGCCCGAAGATCGACTCGGCGATGTTGTTGTTGCCCCGCCAGTCGGTCGCGCGCTCGGCGTACGTGAACTGGTCCATGTAGTGCCCGCCGGTCTCCTCGGCCAGCCGCTTGGCCTCGCCGTAGATCTGCCCCGAGCGCTCGACGAAGTGGCACCGACCGCCGTAGAACTCGATCAGCTGGATCTTCTCCGGACTCGTCGACGCCGGCATCACGGCAACGAACGGCAGCCCCAGCAACCGCGCGAAGTAAGCCTCGCTCACCGCGGTCGACCCACTGGACGCCTCGATGACAGTCGTCCCTTCGCGGATCCACCCGTTGCACAGCGCGTACAGGAACAGCGACCGAGCCAGCCGATGCTTCAACGACCCCGTCGGATGCACCGACTCGTCCTTGAGATACAGGTCGACCCCACTCATCGCCGGCATCGGAAACACATGCAGATGCGTGTCCGCACTCCGGTTGGCGTCCGCGTCGACCACCCTGACCGCCTCGGACACCCACGCCCGCTGCTTGTCGTCCCGCCGATCCACTTCCTTACACGCCAACAGCTCACTCATGGGGGTCAGGCTAGGGCCAGAACCCACCGACCGCACATCCTCAGCCGCCTCACCAGCTCTCCACCCACGCCCGGAGCGGCGCCGCAACCAACCCACCACCCGCACCGGCCGCCGGAATCGCCCCCAGCCCCTCCGCCTCGGCGAGGGCAGTGAAAGCGTCCTGCACGACCGGGCGGAAGAGATCCTGGATCTCCTTGACCGTCAGTCCCGGCAACTGCGGGCAGGCAACGGAGATGTCGACGGTCACCAACCGGCCGATCGCCTTCACCAGCCGCCGCTGCCGGCCCTTGGTCACGCGGTACTGGACGTCGACGGCCACCCGCTCGAACCCGCCCTGCGCGAGCCACGCGGCGCCGTCGTACTCGGGCAGGAGTTGCTTCTGGAGGCGTTGGGTTGCGATCCAGGCGTTGTCCTCCGCCTTGGCTTTGAAGGCGCTGGTGGACCGGGTGTCGGTTCCTCGGCCACAGGTGAGTTGGAGCCACGCGATCGTCACTCAGCCAGTATGAGTAGTCCTACGCTGCACGGCGCGGCTCTGCCGCGGCAGGCTGAGCTGCATGATCCCACTGGGTTTCGAGGTGCATCTGTCGGCGACGGAGCAGATCGTGCTGCTCGTCGTACTGGGGCTGTTGGCTACTGCCGCCGCGGTGCCCGCGAGTGTGCCGCTGACTGCGGTGGGCGTGCTCCGCGCGAGGCGGGACGGGCGGCCGGCGACTGGGCGTGGCGTCTGGTTCTGGGCGTGGGGTACGGCGCTGAGCTGGGCGACGATGATCGGTTGCTACAACCTGCAACTGGGCTGGTGGGCGGTGCCTTTCGGGTGGGTGCCGGGGCTGGTGGCTGCTTGGCTGCTACGGCCCGGACCCTCGGGGCGGCTACTTTGGACGGAAGCACGCCGACCCGTGGGGGAACGATGACCGACAACGACGAACGGCCGACCCGCCAGCGGGTGACGCTGACCGACATCAGTTCGCGGGCCTGGGAGCACCCGGCCGACCGGGGCGCCCTGGTCGCGTTGCGGCAGCTCAAGGGGTTCGACTTCGTCCTGCGGAAGATGTCCGGGCTGATCAACGAGCGCGCCTTCCGGCTGCAGTTCCTCGGGTCGGCGATCAAGGTCGACGAGCGGCAGTTCCCGAAGGTGCACCGGCTCTACACCGAGGCGGCGGCCACCCTCGACGTACGGCAGCTGCCGGAGCTGTTCGTCACCAACAGCCCGATCTGGAACGCCGTCACGATCGGCATGGACCGGCCGTTCATCGTCGTGAACAGCGCGCTGGTCCAGGGCCTGGACGAGGAGGAGCTGCGGTTCATCCTCGGCCACGAGCTCGGCCACGCGCAGAGCGGGCACGCGCTGTACCAGTCGCTCCTGCTCTGGCTGATGCGGCTGACCGGCGCGATCAACTGGATGCCGATCGGCGCGCTCGGGATCCGGGCGATCATCGCCGCCCTGCACGAGTGGTCCCGCAAGGCCGAGCTGTCCGGCGACCGCGCCGGGCTGCTCGCCGTACAGGACCCTGCGGTCGCGCTGCGGGTGCAGATGAAGCTCGCGTCCGGCGGTCAGCTCGACCAGCTCGACACCACCGCGTTCCTGGCCCAGGGCACCGAGTACGAGAGCTCCGGCGACCTGCGCGACTCCGTGCTGAAGCTGCTGCTGCTCGAGGCGCAGACCCACCCGCTGGCCGTCATCCGCGCCCACGAACTGCGCCGCTGGGTCGACGAGGGCGAGTACACGACGATCGTCTCCGGCGACTACCCCAAGCGCCAGGACGACGGCGACGCCTCGATGACCCAGGAGGCGAAGAACGCGGCCAAGTCGTACTCCGACGCCTTCGCCCGCTCCCAGGACCCCCTGGCCAAGTTCGTCCGAGACCTCGGCGAAGGCCTCGGCGGCGTCCGCGACTGGGTCAGCTCCAAGTTCCCCCCGCGCTGACATGCCGGACTGGTCAGCTGACGACCAGACCGAACTGAACCGGATGCGAGCGGCGCGGGCCGCCAAGACACAGGTCGACCTCGACGCCCTGCGCGCCGAGGCGGCCTCCTCCGCGCCCTCCCACGAGCGGACCGCCGCGCTCGTCCAGCTGTACTGCGCCGACCACGCCGCCATCGGCCACGGCTGGGACCTGGCCGCCGGCACGTTCGTCATCCGCCTCGCGGCCGACGCCCCCGGCACCACGGAAGCCGAGCCGCTCGACGGAGTTGTCGTCGCGCGGAGCCGTCACACGCGAGCGGAGATCGACCTCGTCCTGGACGAGCTACGGCTTCGCCGCTGGCACCCGGACGCGCGCACATACGCCTACGGTTTCGCGTACGACGCTGTCGCCGACCTGGTCGACGTCGGCACCAACGCCCCGCCGGAGGTCGTCGCCCTACTCCTCGAGCGCTATCCCGGTGCCCTGGCCGTCCGGCACGGCCGGGCTGGTCGCCGCTGACGCCCTCAACAAAACGGTGTGACCAGCCACCGTGGATGGGCGATGCTGTCCGGGTGATCGAGCTTCAGGTGCTGACCCCGGACGACTGGAAGACCTGGCGTGAGTTGCGGCTGGCGGCGCTCTCCGATGCGCCGAGCGCGTTCGGCTCGCGGTACGAGGACTGGGTCGGCGCCGGCGAGGATCGCTGGCGGGCGCGGCTTTCGGTGCCTGGCTCGTACAGCGTGGTCGTGTTGCTCGACGGTACGCCGTCGGGGATGGCGGGTGGGATGCCTGCCGACGAGGACGACGTCCGGCATCTGGTGTCGATGTGGGTCGCCCCGGCGGGTCGCGGTCGCGGGCTCGGTGACCAGCTGATGGGCGCCGTCGAGAACTGGGCGCACAACCAGGGCGCAAACGTCGTCGAGCTGTCCGTTGTCCAGGGCAACGACAACGCCCACGCGCTCTACCTGCGGCACGGGTACGTCCTCACCGACAAGCCCGGCGACCTGATGCCCGACGGCGTCCATCGCGAGCTCGTACTCCGCAAGCAGCTCTGACCTTTCCAGCTGGCTCGAAAGGTCACCGTCGTGCCCCCGCGAGCGGGTAGGACAGAGGCGATGACTGGCCAGGTGGACGACGTCGCGAGCGGGTTCTTCGCCGCGCAGGAGCGACTGCTGACGACGTTCGAGCAGTACGACGGCCGACGCACCTTCGACCGCCGCCCGTGGGTCCGCGACGACCTCGGCCGTGGCACCGTCGGCATCCTCGAGGGCGGCGCCGTCTTCGAGCGCGCCGCCGTGAACGTCTCCGACGTGGCCGGCGCGAAGGTCCCCGAAGCGATCACCGCGACCCGGCCCCAACTCGCCGGCCGACCGTTCCGCGCGACCGGGATCTCGCTCGTGTTCCACCCGCTCAACCCGTACGCGCCGTCGTTCCACGCCAACTTCCGGTACTTCGAGGCCGGCGACGACTGGTGGTACGGCGGCGGCCTCGACCTGACCCCGATGTACGGCTTCGCCGAGGACGGCCGGCACTTCCACCGCACCCTCGCCGACTGGTGCGGCCGGCACGCGGACGCGCCGTACGGGCTGTGGAAGGCCGAGTGCGACCGCTACTTCACCATCCCGCACCGCCGCGAGATGCGCGGTCTCGGGGGCGTCTTCTTCGACCGCCTGAACAGCCCGACAGCCGCCGAGGTGATCGCGGACGGCCTCGAGACGATCGGGCCGGCGTACCTCCCGCTGCTCGACCGGCGCTGCAAACTCCCGTACGGCGAACGCGAGCGCCAGTGGCAGCTGCACCGGCGCGGCCGGTACGTCGAGTTCAACCTCGGCTACGACCGCGGCACCCGCTTCGGGCTGCAGACCAGCGCCAACATCGAGGCCGTCCTCATCTCGCTGCCGCCGCACGCGACCTGGACCTACGACCACGCGCCCGAGCCCAGCACTCCCGAAGCCGACACCCTCGAGCTGCTCCAGCCGCAGGACTGGCTCGCGTAACCGGCTTGCCCGAGGCAACCACGACGGGCAGGCTCGTGGGCATGTCCGAGTGGATCAGCACGCCCATCACCGCCGAGCTCGTTCGTGGCGCCGTCGAGTTGGAGCAGACGTCGTACGGCGTACTGCCGCATCGGCTCGGAGCGCTGGGCCGGGAGCGGAACGTCGACGCTCAGCTGGCGATGGTCGAGGCTCAGCCTGGTGTTCGCCTGGCCTTCAGGAGCGCGGCGACGGAGATCGAACTCGACGTACTGCCGACGAAGATGGCATTCGCCGGTGCACCGCCGCGCCCGAACGGTCTCTGGGATCTGCTGGTCGACGGCGAGCTCGCCGCGCAGGATACGGCCGATGGCGGCAATGTGCTGACCATCGATTTGGCCACCGGTAGCAGGGAGACGACGCCCGGGCCGGTCGGGTCTGTCCGGTTCAGTGGCTTGCCGGCCGGCGTCAAGGACGTCGAGATCTGGCTGCCCCACCACGAGATCACCGAACTCGTTGCCCTCCGCACCAATGCATCCGTGGAGCCGGCCGCCGCCAACAGCCGCCGCGTCTGGCTGCACCACGGCAGCTCGATCTCCCACGGCTCCAACGCCGACAGCCCGACGCAGACCTGGCCCGCGGTCGCCGCGAAGCTGGCCGGCGTCGAACTGACCAACCTCGGCTTCGGCGGCAGCGCGCTGCTCGACCCGTTCACCGCGCGCACGATGCGCGACCTGCCCGCCGACCTGATCAGCGTCGAGTTCGGCATCAACCTCGTGAACGCCGACCTGATGCGGCTGCGCGCACTCGGCCCCGCCGTCCACAACTTCCTCGACATCCTCCGCGAGGGGCATCCGACCACGCCGCTGCTCGTCGTCTCGTCCATCTACTGCCCGATCCAGGAACACACCCCCGGCCCACTCGCGCCGGACTTCACCGACGGCCAGGTCGCGTTCAGGGCCACCGGCAACCCCGAAGAAGTTGCCGCCGGCAAACTCACCCTGACCGTCGTCCGCGCCGAACTCGCCCGCCTCACCACCGCCCGCGCCGCCGAGGACCCCAACCTGCACTACCTCGACGGCCTGACCTTGTACGACGAAGCCGACCACGCCGACCTACCGCTCCCCGACCGCCTCCACCCCGACACCGCCACCCACCAACTGATCGCCGAACGCTTCGTCCAGCACGCCTTCACCGACGGGCCGTTCAAAGCCTGAAACGCGTACGACGGCCGTCCGGCGGGCACTGGCAGCACATGTCAGCTCCCACCACGCCGGACGGCCACCACATCGTCGTCAACGGCCGCAAGTGGCGAGCCACCGACCCCGCGATCCCCGACGAGATCCGCGACCAGCTCCAGCACGCCCTGATGGCAGCCCGCCGAGCGATCGCGCAGTCCCACCGCGACGACGACCCCGAGGCCGAGCGCGAGGCCAGGTCCCGTGTGCAGCTCGCCAAGGTCGCCCTGGGCGAACGAGGAACACCCTGGTGGGAACAGTCCGAGCAGGAACGCCGGCAACGCTGGACCGAGGGCCTGCGGAAGCTCACCGACAAAGACTGACCTGGAGTACGCCGTACCGCCGTACTCCAGAAAACGACGAAGGGCCGTATCTCCCGCCCCGGGGATACGGCCCTTCTGTCAGTGGTTGCGTCAGCCGATGTGGACGCCGCCCGGCTTGCCGTCGTTGGCCAGGTCCTTGGCCTTGACCGACAGGCCGACCAGCGTGATCAGCGCCGCGCCGAGGATGATGAACGCCGACACCGTGAACGCCTGGGTGAACCCGTGCGTCGTGGCGACCGCGGTGAACTGGCCCTCGAGCTGCTTGAGCTGGGCCGGCGACTGGCCGGACTCCGCTGCCTTCTGCAGACCCGGAGCGAGCTCGGCGAACTTGTCCTTGATCGCGTTGGCCGAGACCGTGCCCAGCAGCGCCAGACCGACCGCGCCACCGATCTGCTGCACCGTGTTCAGCACCGCGGATCCGACACCCGAGTCCTCGTTGGCCACACCCGAGACCGCGGTCAGCGTGAGCGGCACGAAGATCAGGCCCATGCCGAACGACAGCAGCAGGATGAACGGCAGCACGTGCGTCAGGTACGTCGAGTCGACCTCGAGCCGCGAGAAGCCCCACATGCCGACACCCGCGAGGACCGCACCGGCACCGGCGATCCAGCGCGGGTCGATCCGGGCAATCAGCGTGGAGGCGACCTGGGCCGCGACGACGATGCCGAGGCTGAACGGCAGGAACGCGAAACCAGTCTTCAGCGCGCTGTAGCCGAGGATGTTCTGGATGTAGATCCCGAGGAAGTAGAACATCGAGAACATCGCCGCACCGACGATGAGCATCACGAAGAAGCTGACCCCGCGGGTGCGGTCGGCCAGGATCCGGAACGGCATCAGGGCGTGCTTGGAGCGCGCCTCGATCGCCAGGAAGATCCCGATCAGGGCCAGACCACCGAGGATGAAGGCCAGCGTGACCGGGTCGCCCCAGCCCTTCTCCGCCGCGTGCGTCAGGCCGTAGACCAGACCGGTCAGACCGACCGTGCCGGAGATCGCGCCCGGGATGTCGAACTTGCCGGCCTGCCGGGCCGACTCACCGAGGTAGCGAATGGCCAGTACGGCGACGATCAGGCCGATCGGCGTGTTGATGAAGAACGTCCAGCGCCACGACGCCTCGGTCAGTGCTCCACCGAGGATCAGGCCGACCGCGGCCCCCGCACCCGACATCGCGGCGTACACGGCCATCGCGCGGTTGCGCTCCTTGCCGGCCGGGAAGGTCGTGGTGATCAGGGCCAGCGCGTTCGGCGAGGCGGCCGCGGCCGCGACGCCCTGCAGGATCCGGCTGGCGAGCAGGATCGTCTCGTTCTGCGCGATACCCCCGACGAACGAGGCGACGCCGAACAGCACCACTCCGAACATGAACACCTTGCGGCGTCCGAGGATGTCTCCGATCCGGCCACCGAGCAGCAGCAGACCACCGAAGGCCAGCGCGTACGCGTTGACCACCCACGGCAGCGAGGCGTTGGTGAAGCCGAGATCGGTCTGGATGTGCGGGAGCGCGATGTTGACGATGGTGCCGTCCAGCACCACCATCAGCTGCGCCATGCTGATCAGCGCGAGCGCGATCCCGAGGTTGCGGTGACCGTGAGCCGCGGGCTCGGCCCCCGTGTCGACCGGCCGCCCTTCCGGCGGATCGGCCTTGACGACGTCTTCGGACATAAGTGGTAGTTCCCCTCTTGGTGGTACTGGCTTCTGGTCGCCGACCGGCCCCACACCGGTCAGCTCGCCTGCGACCCCCGCGCCGCAGGCAGGATCACGTGGTCGATCACACGCAGGATCAGGTCCTCGGTCGGCTCGACGCCGAGGACGAAGGCATGGTGGATGATGACGGCCGGCAGCGTCTGGGAGAGCAGCTCGACGTCCACGTCGGCGCCGATCTCACCCCGCTCGACCGCCCGCTGGTAGACCCGGCCGGTGAGGCCGAGCCGTGGCTTCAGGAAGCGTTCCTTGAACGCCAGCTGCAGATCGTCGTCACGGTGCAGCGCGGTCAGCAGACCGGCCATCACCGACATCGGCATCTCGTCGGTGAACCCGCCCTCGTTGCACGACAGCGCGATCAGGTCGCCGCGCAGGCTGCCGGTGTCGACCTCTTCCGGGATCGGGCAGCCCTTGGCCCGGCTGATCGCGTCGACGACCAGCTCGGCCTTGCTCGTCCAGCGCCGGTACAGCGTCGCCTTGCTGGCCTTGGCGGCCGTGGCCACCGAGTCCATCGTCAGCCGGTCGTACCCCAGCTCCGCGACCAGCTCGACGGTCGCGTCGAGGATCTCGTCCTCACGCCCACCCTCGACCCGCGGACGCTGGCGGGGTCCGGCCTCGGCAACTTCGGTCATGTTCACCCTGTGTGATCGGAAAGCGACAGATAGAACGAAACGGTTTCGTTTCATCCACCACGTTACGACTCATGTGAAGGAATGCACAAGCGATTTTCGGGCAAACTTCGCAGTGGCCTAGGTCACTCTGCGTACCACTCGACCAGCTGGTACGAAAAACGAAGGACCCCGCCGACCATCAGGTCAAGGGGGTCCAGCAATAAAGGTGAGGGCTCCGAGGATCAGTCCTCGTCCTCGGCCTTCCGAGCCGCTTCGAGCCGCTCGGTCATCCGCGCCGCACGCGTCTCGATCCGCGCCGCCAACCGGTCCCGCCAGGCCCGCAGCACGAAGATCGACAGGATCGACGACACGATCAGCGCCAGCAGCAGCAACGGGAAGACCGACAACCAGTTGCTCAACGCGAACCACAACACCGCAAAGCTGGCCGCGAAGAGCGCCAGCCGCAACCCGGTGTAGACAGCGAATTCCTTCATCCCTGCACTCTCCTACAGACCCGAGTAGGCGTGGAAGCCCGAGAGGAGCAGGTTGACGCCGATGAAGTTGAACAGGAAGACGACCCAGCCGGCGATCGCGACCCACGCGGCGCGGCGGCCTCGCCAGCCGGCGGTGGCGCGGGCGTGCAGGTACGCGGCGTACACGACCCAGGTGACCAGCGACCAGACCTCCTTGGGGTCCCAGCCCCAGGCGCGGCCCCAGGCGTAGTACGCCCAGATCGGGCCGGCGACCAGGACGCCGAAGGTCCACAGCGGGAAGGCGAACGCGTGCACCTTGTAGGCGACGGCGTCCATGCCGGCGGCCGACGGGACGCGGCGCAGCGCGGCCGACATCGGCTTGCCGTCCGCCTCGCGCGCCTCGGCGCGGCTCTTCACCAGGTAGAGGATCGACGCCATCGCACCGACGGTGAAGCCGCCGCCCGCGATCGCCGCGGCCGACACGTGGATCACCAGCCAGTACGAGTGCAGCGCGGGCAGCAGGTCAGCGGCCGGCACGTACAGCGCCAGTACGGCGACGCCCAGCGTGGCAGCGATCACGAAGGTGACCAGGAGCCCGAGCCACTGCAGGCGCTGACGCGTGAGCAGGACCAGGTACACCGCGGCGACGGCCAGCGACGCCGTGATGGAGAACTCGTACATGTTGCCCCACGGCACCCGGCTCACGGCCAGACCGCGGGTCAGCACCCCACCGGCGTGCATGACGAACGCCAGCACGGTCAGCAGTACGCCGATCCGGCTCGCCTGCTCCCAGCGCTGCGATCCGCCCTCGTCCGCAACGGTGCCGGAAGGCCCGTCGGAGGAGGGGACCTCGGCGCCGTCGGCGCCGACCAGCACCTTCTGCTCGGCCGGCTTGCGAACCCGCAGGCCGCTCGACCACTCCACGGTGTGCGCCAGCAGGGCCAGCGTGTAGATCACCGTCGCGGTCGGGACCAACAGGTTCGACACCGAGGCGAGGGTCGAGGAGTTCATGCCTGCTCCCGCTTCTTCTTCAGAATGGTGGAGATCGCGTCGATCTCGTCGCCGAGACCACGCTCCGGCCCCCGGTCCAGACCGGCGACCTCGACCACGGTACGCCCGTCCTCCGTGCGGACCCGCACCCAGGTACGGCGCGGATGGACGAACAGCGAGCCCATCAGCCCGAGGATCGCGAGCAGGATCCCGGCCAGCGCCAGGTTCAGCCCGGGGGTGTGGCTGATCTGCAGCTTCACCCACTGGTCGTAGGAGTCGAACGACAGCGAGCCGCGGCCGTCCGGCAGGTCGATGCTCTGACCGGGCGCGAGCTGGAACCGCAGCTTGTCACCCTTGCCGTCGTCGAACTGGGTCAGCTTGGTCTTGTCGAGCTGGTACACCGACTGCGGTTTGCCGGTCTCGTCGGCCGGGCGTCCGTAGTACGCCGTGAGCACGAGCGCCGGGTTCACCGCGTCGGGGAAGACCGAGACCGGGCCGCGCTGGTCGATCACCGCGGTCGGCAGGAAGAACCCCTCGAAGCCGAGCTGCTCGGGCCGCGCGTCCGGGGCCTTCACCACGCCGAACGACGAGAAGTTCGCGTCCTGCGGCAGGAACGGCGCCGGGCCGGAGAAGGCGACGTCGCCCTTGCCGTCGCGGACCGTCACCTTCGGCGCGTAGCCGTGGCCGAGCAGGTGGACCTTCGTGCCGTCGACCGAGAGCGGGTGGTTCACCTGCAGGTCGTACGACTGCTCCGGCGACTCCGGCGTCACCTGGTAGGTGATGCCCGCGTCGAAGGACCGCGCCGCGCCACGCTGCGGGCCCTCGGTCTCGAAGGTGGCCTTGAAGCTGTTCACGTTCAGCGTGAACGGCGGCAGGTCGTCCGGCGTGAACGCGCGACCGGGCGTGAAGTCGTCGTACTGCGCCACGGCGTTCGAGAAACCGTTGCCCACGACAACCAGTACGGTGCCGCGGTAGCCGAACAGCGAGCCCCAGGCGATCCCGACCAGCGCCAGGATCAGCGAGAAGTGGAACAGCAGGTTGCCCGCCTCGCGGATGTAGCCACGCTCGGCGCCGAGCGCGCCGTCGTACGCCTCGACCCGGAAGCGGCGCTTGCGCAGCTCCTGACGCGCGGCGGCCAGGACCTCGGCCTCGCTCGCGTCGGTCTCGAACCGCTGGTGACCGGGCAGGCGGACCAGGTTGCGCGGGGGCTTCGGCGGGCGGGCGCGCAGGGCCTTCAGGTAGACCTGCAGCCGCGGCACCACGCAGCCGATCAGCGAGATGAACAGCAGCAGGTAGATCGCGGAGAACCAGACCGACTTGTAGACGTCGAAGAGCCCGAACTTGTCGTACCACGACGCCAGCCCCGGGTTGGCGTCGTAGAAGTCCGACACCTTGATCGGGTCCACCGGGATCTGCGGGATCAACGACCCCGGCACCGCGCCCAGCGCCAGCAGGAACAGCAGGATCAGCGCGGTCTTCATCGACGTCAGCTGCCGCCAGGCCCAGCGCAGCCAGCCGACCAGGCCCATCGCGGGCGGGTCGGGGCGCTCGGGCGGCTTGCCGCCGGACATCGTGGCCTCGGGCTCGACCTGTTCCTTGACGTCGCTCACGTCAGACCGCCGATCCGAAGTTGGCGACCCACTGGCGAAGATCGGCGGTCATCGTGTCCCACATTCCTGTCAGCAGCAGGAGACCCACCGCGATCATCAGTACGCCGCCGATCCGGATCACCAGCAGCTGGTGCTTGCGGACCCAGGCGACGGCGCCGAGCATCCGCCGGAAGGCCAGCGCGGCGACGATGAACGGGATCCCCAGGCCGAGGCTGAACACCAGCGCAAGCGCCGCGCCGCGACCGGTGCTGCCCTCGGTGGCGGCCAGGTTCATCACGGTGCCGAGCGTCGGGCCGATGCACGGCGTCCAGCCGAAGCCGAACAGCACACCCAGCAACGGCGCTGCGGCGATCCCGACCGCGGGCACCCGGTGCACCCGGACGTCGCGCTGCAGGAAACCGAAGCCACCGAGAAAGATCAGCCCCAGTACGACGGTCGCCCCGCCGAGCACGCGCGTGATCAGCGTCTGGTGGTCGAGCAAGGCGTTGCCGATGGCACCGAACAGCACCCCGGTCAGGATGAACACCGCCGAGAACCCGGCGACGAACAAGCTCGTCCCGGCCAGCATCCGCCCGCGCTGCTTCGAGCCCAGCTCGGCCGCGGACAGGCCGGTGACGTACGAGAGGTAGCCCGGCAGCAGCGGGACGACGCACGGCGAGAAGAACGAGATCGCGCCGGCCAGCACCGCGATCGGCAGTGCCACCAGCATCGAGCCCGTCATCGACTGGGCGAACCAATCACCCATCAGCTTGCGGCACCTGATCTAGTCAGCATCAGCGACCATGCCGAGCAGGGTCTGCGTGGTGACCGAGCCGATCACCCGCGACGCGACCTTGCCGTCCTTGTCGATCACCAGCGTGCTCGGGATCGAGCTCGGCGAGATCTGCCCGCGGAAGCCGAGCAGCTGCTTGCCGCTCGGGTCGTACAGGCTCGGGAAGCCGACGCCGAACTCCTGCACGAACTTCTTCGCCGGGGCCTTGTCCAGGTCCCGGGTGTTCAGCCCGATGAACTCGACGCCCGCGCCGAGCTGCTTGTGCGCCGCCACCAGGTCGGGCGCTTCCTTGCGGCACGGCGGGCACCACGAGCCCCACACGTTCAGTACGACGACCTTGCCCTTGTGGTCGGCCAGTTTCCAGGCCTTGCCGTCCAGGGTGTCGCCGCCGAAGTCCGGCGCCGGCTTGCGGTCGGCAGCGGCGAAGCTGGAGACGTTGCCGTTGCCGCTGACGAAGCCGGTCTGGCCGCTGCGGTTCTCGTTGGTCGACTCACCCGAGCTGCAGGCGGTTGCCAGGAGCAGCACGGACGCGGCAGCGATCGCCGTACGGCGCATCACGCACCGCCCACGAACTTCTTCGGGTGCTTGACCGGCAGCAGGTCCTTGGCCGGTTCGGCATACCCGACCGAGACGATCTGGTCGCCGTGGAAGGTGAAGCTGGTGAGGCTCGCCAGGCTGCACTGCCGCTTGCGCGGGTCGTGCAGCATGCGGCGGTTCTCGATCGCGGACCGCACGATCCAGATCGGCAGCTGGTGGGACACGATCAGCGCCTCGTGCCCGGCGGCCTTCTGCCGGGCGGTCTCGATCGCGTCGCGCATCCGGCGGACCAACTGGCTGTAGGGCTCACCCCAGGACGGCTTCCACGGGTTGCGCAGCAGCCACCACGCGCTGGGCTGGCGCAGGGCGCCGTCGCCGACGCCGAACTTCTTGCCCTCGAACAGGTTCGCGGCCTCGATCACCCGCTCGTCGATGTCCGGGGTCAGCCCGAACGTGGCGGCGATCGGCTCCATCGTCTCCTGGGCGCGCTCCAGCGGGGAGCTGACCAGGTGCACGATGTCGCGGCCGGCCACGTGCTCGGCGACCCGCTCGGCCATCTTCCGGCCGAGCTCGGACAGGTGGTAGTCGGGGATCCGGCCGTACAGCACGCCGGTCGGGTTGTGCACCTCGCCGTGTCGCATCAGGTGCACGACCGTTGTTTCGGTCACCGAGCCGTTCCCTTCAGTTCTGTACGGCGGCCGCCGCGCGAGCGGCCGGAGCGAGTGCGGTCTCGAGCCGCGACAGGGCGTCGTCGTCGATCGCGGCACTCACGAACCACGCCTCGAACGCACTCGGCGGCAGGTAGACACCGGCGTCCAGCATGGCATGGAAGAAAGCGGCGAACCGTGGCAGCACCTGCGCTCCGGCATCGGCGAAGTTACGGATCGGACCGCTTGCCTCCTCCGACTCCACGAAGAAGACGCTGAAGAGGTTCCCGGCGGACTGGATGACGTACGGCACACCTTCCTTGTCCAGTGCCGTGCCGACCAGGCGCTGGATGGTGGCCGAGGTCTCGTCGAGCTTGGCGTAGACCTCGTCGGTCGCCAGCCGCAGCGTGGCCAGACCGGCCGCCGTGGCGACCGGGTTCCCCGACAGCGTGCCCGCCTGGTAGACCGAGCCCTCGGGCGCGAGGTGGGACATCACGTCGGCGCGACCGCCGAACGCCGCGGCCGGGAAGCCGCCGCCCATCACCTTGCCGAACGTCATCAGATCGGGCTGTACGCCGTCCACGCCGTACCAGCCGGACCGCGTGATCCGGAAGCCGGTCATCACCTCGTCGGAGATGAACAGCGCGCCGTTGGCCTTGCAGATGCCGGCCAGGAACGCGTTGAAGTCGTCCTGCGGCGGGACGACGCCCATGTTGCCGGGCGAGGCCTCGGTGATCACCGCGGCGATCTGGTCGCCGTACTGTGCGAACGCGGCGCTGACCGCGTCCTGGTCGTTGTACGGCAGCACGATCGTGTCGGCGGTGGTCGCCTCGGTGACGCCGGGCGTACCCGGGATGCCGAGGGTGATCACGCCGGAGCCGGCCTGGGCCAGCAGCGCGTCGACGTGACCGTGGTAGCAGCCGGCGAACTTGACGATCTTGTCCCGGCCGGTGAACCCGCGGGCCAGTCGCAGCGCCGACATCGTCGCCTCGGTGCCGGACGAGACCAGGCGAACCTTGTCGACCGGCGTGCGCCCGACGATCTCCTGGGCGAGCAGCACCTCGGTCTCGGTCGGCGTCCCGAACGAGGTCCCGCGGCTGACCGCGGCCTGGACGGCGGCGATCACCTCAGGGTGCGCGTGACCGAGCAGCATCGGGCCCCACGAGCAGACCAGGTCGAGATAGGTGTTGCCGTCTACATCGGTGATGTGACATCCGTCACCCGAGATCATGAAGCGTGGGACCCCGCCGACGGCGCGGAACGCGCGGACCGGGGAGTTCACGCCTCCAGGCGTGACCGCGGTGGCTTGGTCGAACAGAGCGGCGGAGCGAGCGGTGTGGTCTGACACGGCCGCCATTCTCCCCGACCGGTCGGGGACCGAAGTGGGCGGGCAGGGCGCGGGGGGTTCCGCTGAGCGTTGTTACGCGCCAGTATGGGTACCCGGTGACCGCTCGTGCACAGTCCGCGCCCGCTCCGTAACCCACGCAGGGGCCAGGCGTTAGACAGGTGAACGCGGTAATCGGGACCGACTAAGAGACGTGTCCGCAGCGTGGGGGCGGGACAGGTCGATGAGTCACGGAGGGGATCATCGATGGCGAAGGGCAAGCGCCGCGCCACTGCGAGCGGGTGGCGTCAGGTGGCGCCGCTGGTTCCGCTGGCGCTGTTCGCGAGCGCGTTCACCGTCAGTGCGACCGACGACCCGGCGGTCGCGACCGCCGCGCTGGACCAGGGCCTCGGCCCGAACGTCCCGGTCGTCGTACCGAAGCAACCGATCAGCGATCCGGCCAACGTGCCGGTCAACGGCTCGGTCGGCAACGGTGTGGACAAGACCGAGGAGCCGACCCAGGTGGTCTCCGGGCTGTCCCGCAACGGGATCCCGACGTCCGCGCTGAAGGCGTACTCGCGGGCCCAGCAGGTGCTCGCGCAGGCCGACCCGACGTGCCACCTGCCGTGGACGCTGGTGGCCGCGATCGGCCGGGTCGAGTCCAACCACGGCCGCTTCGGCGGCAACTCGCTGACCACCAGCGGCGTCGCCACTCCGGGCATCTACGGTCCGCGCCTCGACGGCGTGACCACGGCCCGGATCACCGACTCCGACGCCGGCCGGCTCGACGGCGACGGCGCGTTCGACCGCGCGGTCGGGCCGATGCAGTTCATCCCGGCCACCTGGCAGGCGATGGGCGTCGACGGTGACGGCGACGGCGTGAAGAACCCGCAGGACATCGACGACGCGGCGATGTCGACCGCGGTCTACCTGTGCTCCGGCGGCGTCGACCTGACCCGCGCCGGCGACCTGAACCAGGCCGTCCTGCGCTACAACCACTCGCAGGCGTACGTCGATCTCGTGGTCAGCATCGCCAAGGCGTACGCCGGCGGCAGCTGGATCGTGGTCGGCAACGGCACCGAGGACGACGACCAGGGCGTGGTCAGGGCCGACGGCCGGACCGGCGACGACAACATCGACGCACCCGCCGACCAGGACCTGCCGAAGGCGATCGACCTCCCGGTCTACCCGCCCGGCAAGCCCGGCGGTACGACGAAGCCGACGCCCGAGGACGGTGGCCAGGACAAGCCGACCACCAAGCCGACGCCGGGTAAGCCGTCCGGCAAGCCCACCCCGGGCAAGCCGACGACGAAGCCGACTCCGGGCAAGCCGACCACTCCGACCAAGCCGAGCACCCCGCCGCCGAGCACTCCGAACGGCGTGGCCACGCTGCAGACCGCGGCCGGCCTGGTCGTCGGGACCGTCGGCAGCACGCTCACCGAGCTGACCAAGGCCACGCAGTACTGCCAGAGCGAGATGGCCAAGGTCACCATCAAGAACCCGACCCAGGCGCAGCTGCAGAAGTGCGTGACCGCCTTCCAGACCGGTGGCACCGCCGCGGTCGACCAGGTGATCCGCAACCTGCTGTCCCTGCTCGGACTGCTCGGCATCCTCGGTGGAGGACTGCTCGGCAGCTGACCACCCCCTAGACGGCGCGCCGCCCCCACCCCTCCCTTGGCGCGCCCCCGGCGACGCCACGGAGCACCTCCCCCCAGCTTCGTGGCGTCGCCCTTTTTCTGGTCAAGCGCTTACTTGAGACTTCCTCACTTTGCCGCCCAGGGCTTCTCGATCGTCTGGGTGAGCTTGTTGCCGAGCAGGTCCGTAGAAGTCACCCGGAGCTTGGCGATCGCGCCGGACGGCACCGTGGTGGTGACCTTTCCGCTCAGACCCGCCGGCCACAGGCGGAGCGACTGCCAGTGCTTGCCGTCCACGCTGACCTCGGCCGTCGTACGGAAGAACCCGAGGCCTCGAGCACCCGGCTGGTACCCCGGCTTCAGTTCCAGCTGCCGACCGCTCAGCTTGTAGTCGACCTGCACCAGCGGCAGCACCTCGCGCGTCTTCACCGACCCCGAGCGGAACCGCCACTCGGTCTGCGTCGCCGTCGACGTCTTCGCCCAGGTGTCCGGCGCCCGGCGTACGTCGAGACTCAACTCGTACCACGCACTCTTCGCCGGTACGGCGAACTGCGCGACCGACCAGTCCTTCCGCCCGATCTCCTTCCCGCCACTCGTGAGCTTCAGCAACGTCGCGTCGCCGCGCATGTCGCTCCAGCCGTAGATCGTCCGGTCGCCGTTCACGTACTGCGGGATCGCGATCCGCAGCGCGTTCTCGAACCGGGCCACCGGCAGCCCGTCGATCTCACTGCCCGTCGCGTCCGGGATCGCCGGCCGCGCGATCGGCGCCCACACATCGCGGGTCACCCGCTCGTTCGGCCGGTAGCTCCGGGCCACGCTGTACTCGAAGCCCGACTCGTTCCACTCCCCCGCCGACGTCTTCTCGTCCCAGGTCGTGCCCGGTACGTCGGACGCCAGGTAGTCGGTCCGGGTCACCGGACCGGCCACCAGCCGGGTCGCTCCCAGGCCTGCGCTCACCCCGGGGAGGTGGGCCGAGCGCTGGTCGAAGTGCAGGACGTTGGCCTCGACCCGGGCGAAGTTGGTGGTGACGACGGCCGGACGCAGCTTGGCGAAGTCGTAGGTCAACGGAGCCTTGACCTGCTGCGGCCCGACCACGAGGTCGTAGCGGTAGGTGCTGTCCTTCAGACCGGTCAGCTTGACCTGCACCGGACGCTGCTTCAGCAGCTGCAGCAACCGCGCGCCCTCCGGCTGCCGGAAGAGGTAGAACGGCATGTCGAGCCAGGCGCCGTCGCTCCAGAAGCCGGGCTGCTCGTTGTACATGAAGACCGCCTTCGCGCCGGCCGCCTTCGCCGCCTCGACCTGCGGCGTCGTGTGCTCGAAGTCCACGTAGCGGATCAGCGCGATCTTGCCGCGGACGTCCTTCAGATCCTCCGGCCGGCCGTCGCCGGCGTTGACGAGCTGCAGCGTCTCGGTGCCGACGTACCCGATGTTGCCGCCGTCGCGCGGGGTCGGCAGCCGGAAGCCGCCGGTGCCGAGCACGTCGGCGGTCAGCTTCGGCTGGGCCAGGTCCCAACGCTGGACCGCGCGGGCCGAGCCGTCCTGCACCTTGCCGAAGTCACCGACGTACACGTTGCCGCTGACCTCGCGGTCGTAGCCGAACCCCGACACGGCCTCGCGCTCACCGGTCCTGCGGTGCCAGGCGATACCGAAGTTCTCCAGCTCGGCACGCTGCGGCGTCTTCACGGTCACCAGATGGGCCTTGCGCGCGTCGAAGACGAACGTCCGGTCGCCGCTGATCTTCACCTCCGGCGCACCGAGCAGGGCGACGCCGTTGACCCAGTCCGCCTGGTCCGAGCTCATGACGTACGCCATCACGGCGTACCGGCCGGTCGGCACGTCCAACGTGCGCTGACCGTTCTCGTCGAAGACGATGGCGTTGATGTCACCGGTGTCGAGGTTCCACAGCTGGACGCCGCTGTTCGCCGCGACGGTCGGCCGCGCGGGCTTGCCGTCCCGGCCGATGCCCTTCACGGTCACCTGGTGCAGACGACCACCGGCGGCAAAGCCCAGGCCGGTCCGGTACGACGTACCGCCCGCCTCGGCACCGTGCCCTCCACCGCTCACCCGCGCGACCAGCTCCCCCGCGTACTTCGCGGGCCCGGTCTTCGCCAGATCCAACCGTACCGTCGCCGAGGCAGACCCGCCGGCCGGAACCACAAGTCGTCTCGGCGTGACAGCCAGAGCCGCGCCGACACCACCCGGCGACTTGGCCTCGACCGACAACTCCAGCGTCATCGCCTTCCCGGACGTGTTGCTGTAGGCAACCTTCCGCTCCACCGGCTCCGGCGCCGTACCGGTCCAGGAGACGTCACCGAAGAACACGTTCGCCGTGTCGGTGAGGATCTTCGGGTCCAGCGCCCGCGGGATGTCGATCCGCCCGAGCCCCTGCGCCGCCGTCGCCACCCCCTTGCTCGGCACCGCCGTCGTCGCGAGCGCCGCCTTCAGCTGCTGCCCGGTCCACTCCGGGTGCCGCTGCGCCAGAATCGCCGCCGCGCCGGCGACGTGCGGCGTCGCCATCGACGTACCGCTCATCGCCGTGTAGTGCTCGTCGACGATGTGCCCCTGCTCGGTCCCGGCCGCGCGGGCCGCCACGATCTCGACGCCCGGCGCGGTCACCTCCGGCTTGAGCGCGCCGTCGCCGAGTCGCGGTCCACGGCTGGAGAACGGCGCGAGCTTGTCGTCGCGATCCACCGCGCCGACCGTCAACGCGGCCGCCGCCGCCCCCGGCGTACCGACCGTCTCCTCCATCCCGGCGTTGCCAGCAGCAACGACGAACAGCGCGCCGCTCGACTTGGACAGCCGGTCCACGGCCTCGCTCATCGGGTCGGTGCCGTCCGACGGCAGACCACCAAGGCTCATGCTGACCACCTTGGCGCCCTGCTGGACCGCCCACTCCATCCCCGCGATCGCCTCGGAGTCGAGCCCGCCGCCGGTGTTGTCGAGGACCTTGCCGACCAGCAGCTCAGCGCCCGGAGCGACGCCCTTGCGCTTCCCGCCGGACGCCGTCCCGAGCCCGGCGACGGTCGACGCGACGTGCGTGCCGTGCCCGTGGCCGTCCTGGACCGTCTGCTCGGGGATGAAGCTGGCCTCGCCGACCACCTTCTTCTTGAGATCCGGGTGGCCCGCGTCGTACCCGGTGTCGAGCACGGCGACCTTCACGCCGCGTCCGTCGTACGACGAACGCCAGGCGGCCGGCGCACCGATCTGCGCGGTGGAGCGGTCGAGCGTCGCATGGGTCCGGCCATCGAGCCAGATCTTGCCGACGCCGCTCGCGCTGCTCAGGGTCTGGTTGCCGGCGATCCCCTGCCAGAAGTTCTTGGCCTCGGACTTGTCGATCGAGACGGCGGTGGTGCCGACGCTCGCCAGCGTCATCCGCCGGGTCGCGCCCTCGGGAGCGGCCGGGGCGCTGGAGCCGCTGAGCAGGACGGGCAGCTTGGCCGTGCTCGCGTCGTCGTACCCCTGCTCGGCGAGCAGGCTCAGGTTGAACAGGCGGCGATCCAGCTTCCCGCCGATGAACAGCGAGTACGCCGCCGCCGGGACGAGCGTGAGCTCGCCGTCGAAGTCGCCGAAGTAGTAGTTGCTGCCGTCCACCAACCGGCCGCTGCGGCTGCCGTCGGCGGAGACGGTCAGCTCGGCGACGTCACCGGTGACCAGGGTGATCCGGTACGTCGAGGCGCCCGGGACCGCGTGACCGGTGGCGCCGGTACTGGGAGGGGTCCCGGCGCCACCGGTGGTCTGCTGGACTGCTCGGGCCTGGATCGGTACGGCGACCGCCAGGGTTCCGACGATCACCGAACTGAGCATGCTGGTCGCGCGTCGTGACCACCGCATCGTGGGGCTCCTCACCGGGGCCCGTCGGGCGCGGGGCCACCGGTTCCCGAGCCTGGCAGTTGCCTTCGGCCACGGTCCACCGGTTCTGCTGACGGTTAGGCGCCATGGCCGGTTTCGGTCAGCGGAAGCCGTACGGCACAACGGCATCCGGGGTTTCGGTTGGGTCGGCGTACGGGTTTTTCTGCGGGCAAACACAGCAGCGGCCCGGATCCGCTGAGGATCCGGGCCGCTGCTCGGGTGGATCAGGCGAAGCGCTTGGCGACCCGCTCGACGCGGTCGACCAGGTCCAGGTCGTAGGCGACGCCCGGCACGTAGAAGATCACGTAGTCGGCGCCGGCCTCGAGGGCGGCCTCGACCTTGAGCGCGATCTCGTCCTCGGTCGCGATCGTGTTGTCGTTGCTGAACTTGTCCCAGTTCTGCGGGCCTCGGGCCTTCTCGGTGGCCTTCTTCGGGTCGTCACCGGCGTCGATCGGGAACACGTTCAGCCCGGTCGACTTGGTGATCTCGTCGTAGTCGCGACCGACCTTCTCGCAGTGACCGCGCAGGATGGCGGCCTTCTCCTTGATCACCTCGGGGTTGCCGCCGCCGATGTTCGCGGCGTCGGCGTACTGGGCGACCAGCTTCAGCGTGACCTGCGGGCCACCGCCACCGATCCAGAACTGCGGCCGCGTGTTGTTCGCGCCCTTCGGCAGGTTGATCGGGGCGTCGATCGAGTAGTGCTTGCCGTTGTAGACCGGCTTGTCCTCGGTCCACATCTTCCAGATGATCTCGGTGGCCTCACGGAACGCGGCCATCCGCGGCTTCACGTCGGTCCACTCGTAGCCGTAGGCCTTCCACTCGTGCTCGTACCAGCCCGCGCCGATGCCGGCGTACAGGCGGCCGTGGCTGGCCACGTCGACGGTCGACGCGATCTTCGCGTAGAGCGCGGGGTTGCGGTAGCCGTTGCAGCCGACCATCTGGCCGATGTTCACCCGCTTGGTGTCGCGCGCCAGCGCGGCGGTCGCCGACCAGCACTCGAACGTCGTGTTGTCACTCGGCTCCGGCACCGTGTGGAAGTGGTCGAACAACCAGATCGAGTCCCAGGATCCCTCGTCGGCCCGCTTGGCGACGTTCGTCATCGCCTCCCACTGCTCGACCGGGTCGGCGATCTCGGTCAGATCCATCTTCCAGCCCTGCGGAACAAAAATCCCGAAACGTGAAGTCATGCCCCCATCCTTTCCCGGCCCACTGAACCGGTCCACCACCTGACGGACGGGATTCCTTCTCAGTTCCAGCACCGTGGCTTCTCAATCGGCCCGAACCCAGGGCCCGTACGCGACGTCGTACGACGCGATGAACAAGTTCGATCACCTCTTCGCGACCGCCGGACCGCTGATCGCCGCCGGGCAGCACGGCGTCGACCTCCCTCTCGTCGAGAACGGCGAACGCTGGCCGGTCAGCGCGGTCCTCCGCGTAGCCGCCGCCGACCCCGTCGCCCAGCGCCTGGACGCCCTGACCCTCGAGGCCGCCTCGATCGCGGGCCCCGGCCACCTCCAGACCGGCCGGCTCGGCTCCGCCCATCTCACCATCCGGGCCCTGGAGCGCTACCGAGAGGTCGTCGACCCCGCGGAGCCTCTCGTCCAGCGCTACGCCGCCGCCCTCCGCACCGCCGCGGCCCAGGTCGGCCCCGCCCGCTTCGACCTCACCGGCCTGATCCTCACCCGGGGCACCGTGATGGCCTGCGCTCAACCTCTCGACGACCACGCCGACCACCTCCAGGAACTCTTCGCCAAGGCCCTGGGCCCCGACGGCTGGCTCGAAGGCGACGAGCGACGCGACATCTGGTACGTCAACCTCCTCCACTTCGCGGGTCCCATCCCGTCCCCCGCGCCCCTGATCGACTGGGTCACCGCCCACCGCAACCACCGGGTCGGCGAGCTCACCGTCGACACCGCCGAACTGGTCCGCTTCCGCCACGAGGACGGCTCCCGGCCGTACCGGCGCCCCGAGACCCTGGTCGCCGTCCCCTCACATACACGAACCGAGCGCTACCCGTGACCGGTCTTGCTGTGTGAGAGCGCTCTAGTTCCGGAACCGGTGGGCTCTTGACCGGCGGGTTGGGAGGGCTGAGCATCGGGCGCGACACGGGTGTGAGGCACCTGTGCGGAGAAGTCAGGAGTCGCCCATGCCCAGGTGGCCAGGTGTTCGTGTTCGACGTCGGACGGTGGGGGTGACGGCCCTCGCGGTGGTGGCGGGGTTGTTGCCGTTGGGGGTGGCGTCGCAGGCTGCCGCGGACGACCCGGTACCGACGGTGCTGGCGGCGTTCGAGGGGGCCGAGCCGTTCGCCTCGCCGCCCAACCCGGGGATCTTCGGGTGGGGCAGTGACGCCGACGACCCGCCGACCATGGAGCTGCAGGCGCGCGAGGATGCGCCGGCCGGTGAGAAGGTGCTGCACGGGACCTACAACGTCAGCGGGTACGGCGGGTTCAGTCACGACATCACGTTCGACCAGAACCCGGGCAACTGGTCGGCGTACAAGGGCATCCGGTTCTGGTGGTACGGGCAGAACACCGCACCGCTGCCGCCCGGCTCGGGCAAGCGGATCTTCTTCGAGATCAAGGACGGCGGGGCGAACGCCGAGGCGTCGGAGCTGTGGAACACAAGCTTCACCGACGACTGGCAGGGCTGGCACCTGGTCGAGATCCCGTTCAGCGACCTGGCCTACCGCGGCGACTACCAGCCGGTCGGCGGGATCGACCAGATCCTGAACCTGACCCAGATGTGGGGCTACGCGTTCACGATGCCGGTCGGGACTCCTGGTGAGTTCGCGATCGACCAGATCGAGATCTACGGCAAGGCCGACCCGGCGCTCAAGGCGAGCGTGGTCACCGACGCCGGCGTCTACCCGGTCAAGGAGGGCGGCACCGCTGCCGTCAAGGTGTCCGTCACGACGACCGGGAGCACCCCGCTGGAGGAGCCGGTCACGGTCGACTACCGCAGTGGCACCGGTACGGCGGGCGCCGACGACTACAACCCGGTCTCCGGAGCGTTCACCTTCCCGGCCGGTACGCCGTCCGGTACGTCGCACACGATCCAGGTGGCGACCCGCAAGGACAAGTCGGCCGAGGCCGCCGAGACGATCCCGGTCGAGCTGACCGTCACCGGCGCGAAGGCCCCGGCGACGCAGCCAGTCGTCGTGATCAACGCGCACGACCTGCCGTACCTGAACGCCAAGCTCCCGATCAAGACCCGGGTCAACGACCTCCTGAAGCGGATGACGCTGGCCGAGAAGGTCGGCCAGATGACCCAGGCCGAGCGGAACGCGGTCCGGACCAAGTCCGACATCGCGACGTACGCGCTCGGCTCGCTGCTGTCCGGCGGCGGCTCGGTGCCGACCCCGAACACGCCCGCCTCCTGGGCCGCGATGATCGACAGCTTCCAGCTGAACGCGCAGGCCACCCGCCTGCAGATCCCGCTGATCTACGGCGTCGACGCGGTGCACGGGCACAACAACGTGATCGGCGCGACGATCCTGCCGCACAACATCGGCATCGGCGCCACCCGCGACCCGGACCTGTCCCGGCGGACCGGTGAGGTCGCCGCGACCGAGGTGCGCGCGACCGGCATCCCGTGGGACTTCGCGCCGTGCGTCTGCGTGGTGCGCGACGACCGCTGGGGCCGCTCGTACGAGGGCTTCGGCGAGGACCCGGCCCTGGTCAAGGCGATGGCGACCGTGATCACCGGCATGCAGGGCAAGGCCGACGGCAGCGAGCTGAAGCAGAACAACCACGTGCTCGCGAGCGCGAAGCACTACGTCGGCGACGGCGGTACGACGTACGGATCGTCGACGACCGGCTCGTACAAGATCGACCAGGGCGTCACCGAGGTGACCAAGCAGGAGCTCGAGGCGATCCACCTCGACCCGTTCAAGACGTCGGTCGACCTCGGCGTCGGGACCGTGATGCCGTCGTACTCGAGTGTCGACATCATCGGCGACGACAAGGGCCCGGTGAAGATGCACGGCAACGCCGAGCTGATCAACGGTGTCCTGAAGAACCGGATGGGCTTCGACGGTTTCGTCATCTCCGACTGGCAGGCGATCGACCAGCTGCCGGGCGACTACAACAGCGACATCCGGACGTCGATCAACGCCGGGCTGGACATGATCATGGTGCCGACCCGGTACCAGGAGTTCACGCAGGGCCTGACCACCGAGGTCACCGAGGGCCGCGTCGCGCAGTCTCGCGTGGACGACGCCGTCCGCCGGATCCTGGAGCAGAAGTTCAAGCTCGGCCTGTTCGAGAAGCCGTACTCCGACACCAGCAAGCTGGCGGAGATCGGTGGCGCGAAGCACCGGGCGGTCGGTCGCGAGGCCGCGGCGAAGTCGCAGGTGCTGCTGAAGAACGACGGCAATGTGCTGCCGCTGAAGTCGACGGCGAAGGTCTACGTTGCCGGGAGCAACGCCAACGACCTGGGCAACCAGCTCGGCGGCTGGAGCATCAGCTGGCAGGGCGGTTCCGGTACGACGACAACCGGGACGACGATCCTGGACGGGATCAAGGAGAACGTGCCGACGGCAACGTTCAGCCAGGACGCGTCGGCGCCGCTCGAGGGCCACGACGTCGGCGTCGTGGTGGTCGGCGAACGCCCGTACGCCGAGGGAATCGGTGATGTCGGCAACGGTCACGACCTGCTGCTCAGCGACGCCGACAAGGCGTCGGTGGACAAGGTCTGCACCGCGATGAAGTGTGTCGTGCTCGTCGTCTCCGGCCGGCCGCAGGTGGTCGCGGACCAGCTCGGCGAGATCGACGCGCTGGTCGCTTCCTGGCTGCCGGGCACCGAGGGCGCCGGTGTCGCCGACGTACTGTTCGGCAAGAAGGCGTTCAGCGGGCGGCTCCCCGTCACCTGGCCGAAGGCGGAGACGCAGCAGCCGATCACCGTCGGCGACGCGTCGTACGACCCGCAGTACCCGTACGGCTGGGGTCTGACCACGCAGGCGGCGGCCCGGCAGAAGTTGCTGGACGCGAAGATCGCCCTGCTGCGCAAGGGCCTGCTGGACCCGAACGTGCTGGTCGCGGCGATCTCGATCGACGTTGCCCTGCACGTGAAGGACTGGTCGGCGCCGCAGGCGACGACCGCACTGGCGGCGCTGACCGCGGCCGGTAAGGCGTTGCAGCGCAGCCGGGTGGACGGGTTCGCCGAGGACGACGCGGTCGTCGCGGCGGCGCGGTGGATCGCCCAGGACCAGATCGGGCAGAACCTGGACGCCTCGGTGTCCAAGCTCACCGCGGACGCCGAGCACCTGGCGCTGACCGGTGATCTGGGCGGTGCGGTCGCCAAGCTGGCGGCGGCGTACAAGCTGAAGTAGTCCGACAACGCAGCGGGCCCGGTGCGATCAGCACCGGGCCCGCTGTTGTCAGGTCAGACCGAGACCAGCTCGCGTTCCGGCCGCTCGCCGGTGGCGGCCTTGACCAGCTTGTTCGGCCACCAGGCCTTCCGGCCGAGCAGGACCAGGATGGCCGGCAGCATCACGATCCGGACCAGCGTGGCATCGACCAGTACGGCGACCGCCAGGCCGACGCCCATCTGCTTCATCTCGATCATCCCGAGGGTCGCGAAGAGCGCGAACACCGAGACCATCACCGCGGCCGCGCTCGTCACCACACCGGCCGACTCGGTGATCCCCCGGCGTACGGCCTCGGCCGGAGCCAGACCGTCCTGCACGGCCTCGCGGATCCGGCCGAGCACGAACACGTGGTAGTCCATCGACAGCCCGATCAGGATCACGAACAGGAACAGCGGGATCCACGAGATGATGAACCCGGGTGCGGTGAAGTCGAGCAGCCCTTCGGCCCAGGTGTGCTGGAAGACCAGCGACAGCGCGCCGAAGCAGACCGCGACCGAGGCCAGGTTCAGCAGCGTCGTGACGATCGCGATCGCCGGGCTGCGGAAGGTGAACAGCATCATCAGGAGCGTCAGGCCGAGCACGAACGCGATCACGTACGGCAGCTTGTCGCGCTGGTTCGCGCCGTAGTCGACGCCGTCCGCGGTCTCGCCGCCGACGGCCCAGGTTGCTCCGGGCACCTTGTCGAACGCCTGCGGCACGAGGGTGTCCCGCAGTTGGTTGAGTGCGACCTTCGCGTCCTCGCTGGTGTCCGGGAGGACCGAGACCAGGGTCAGGACGGCGGTGTCGCCGGAGGTCCGGACGGCCTGGCCGGGCGGGACGACGAACTGCTTGCTCGCGACGGCATCCCGCTGCAGGGTGGCCAAGGCCTCGACCGGCGCCTTGCCGTCGGCCTTCGCGACCACGTCGTACGCCATGCCCTCGGAGGGGAAGTTCGCCTGCAGCTGCTGCATCGTCTTCACCTCGGGGATGCTGTCCGGCAGGGTGTTCAGGCCACCCGGGTCGGTCTTCATGCCGAGCGCCGGTACGGCGAGCGCGACCACCGCGACGGCTGAGATCAGCAGCGCGAGCTTGGGGAAGCGCAGGACCGGGGCGACCAGACGGCGGCTGATGCCGCCGGGACCGATGCGGCGGTTGAGGCGCCAGACGAGCGGGACGCGGGGACGGTCGACGCGGTGGCCGAGCTTGGCCAGCAGCGCCGGCAGGACCGTGAGCGAGCCGAGGACCGCGACTGCGACGACGACGATGGTGGCGGTGGCCATCGAGGAGAAGACCGGGTCCTGGGCGACGTACAGGCCGGCCATCGAGACGATGACCGCGAGACCGGAGACAACCACCGAGTGTCCCGACGTGGCCGCGGCGATCTCGACGGCGTCGACGGTGCTGTGACCGCGACGGCGTTCCTCGCGTTCGCGCTTGAGGTAGAAGAGGGAGTAGTCGACGCCGACCGCCATGCCGATCAGCAGGACGACGTTGGCGACCGAGCCGCCGTCGGGGAACAGGTAGGACAACGGCGCGTAGAAGCCGAGGGCCGCGCCGACCGCCGAGAACGCCAGCAGGACAGGGATTCCGGCCGCGATCAGGGCACCGAAGACGAGCAGCATCAGGGCGAAGGTGATCGGCAGGCTGAGCTTCTCGGCCTTGGCCAGGTCGCTGCCGACCTGCTTCCAGATGCCGGCGTCGAGCGATGCGGCGCCGGTCTGCTGGATGCTCAGGCCCTTGTTGTCGTTCTGTACGTCGGCGGTCGCGTCGACCAGTTTCTCGACGTTGTCCGCGGCGTCGTCGGCGCTGCCCTTCAGCTCGATCGGGAGCAGGGCGGCCTTGCCGTTCTCGGCCCAGACCGGGTCGCCGACGGTGTCGACGGAGTCGATCGCGGTCAGCTTCTGCTTCAGCTGCGCCAGGGCGGTGGTCGCCTCGGCGCGGTTCAGCGGCCCGTCGGGATCGGTGACCAGAACGGTCTCACTCGGCTTCCCGTCGAGCCCCGCCTGCTGGATCAGCTCCGCCGCCTGCCCGGACTGCCCGACCCAGGTGTCGGCGGCTTTCGTCGTCTGCTTCGGAACCATCACGGACAACCCGACCGCGACGGCGACGAGGATCAGCCACAAGCCGATCGCCCGCCAAGGATGGGTAGCACTCCACCGCGCGGCCCGCACGGTCACGGATCCCCTGCTCATACTTGCGCCCTCTCGCCAACCCCGCCCGGACTCTCTGCCCGCTTGCTGACGAGCCTGACGGCAAACCCGGGGGTTCTCAGGAGACGCAGACCCCCAAGAGGGGTGGAGGAAAGTCCACCTCCCCGCCTCCGCCTCCGCCTCCGCCGCCGCCTCCGCCTCTGCCTCCGCCGCCGTCTCCGCCTCTGCCTCCGCCGCCGCCTCCGCCTCTGCCTCCGCCTCCGCCTCCGCCTCCGTCTCCGCCTCCGCCTCCGCCTCCGCCGCAGAGCCGACTTTGTGCACCGCTCAGCCACCACAACGCCCCGCCAATGACTGGCCGGTGCACAAAGCTGCGACTGGCGGCCCGGCGAGTTCGACAATGAAACCCCGCCGACCTTGAGCACCGCTCAGCCACAAAACCATCGTTAAACCGGCTGACCAGTGCACAAGGTTGGCCTTGGACCCCAGAACGGCGGCTGACCGGTGCACAAAGTGGGGGTTGGCGAACGCGGGCACCGCGGCGAGGGAGAGAGCGTCGAGGCCGGAGGAGGGGCGGTGCGGGAGTTGGACTCAGGCGGCAGGCGCGCGAGTTGGACTCAGGCGGCAGGCGCGGGAGTTGGACTCAGGCGGCAGGCGCGCGAGTTGGACTCAGGCGGCAGGCGCGCGACTTGGACTCAGGCGGCAGGCGCGCGAGTTGGACTCAGGCGGCAGGCGCGGAGCTCCCACGCCGCCCGCGCGGAGCGCGGGCGAGGGCGGGCGGCTCCTCCTCCCCCATCCCCGTCTTCAGGCAGTAGCAGCTGGCGTGCGGGAGCGGAGGCGGCGGAGCATTCTGGGGTCTTCGAAGCCGACGACCCGCGACGCCGACTCGACTGTGGTGCCGTGGGCTATCAAGTGTTCGGCTCGTTCCAGGCGAAGGAGTTGCTGGTAGCGCAGGGGCGTGAGGCCCGTGGCGGCGGTGAAGACCCGGGTGAGGGTGCGTTCGCTGACGCCGGCGGCCTTGGCCAGATCTGACAGCGGGAGGCGGTCGGCGTACCGGCTGTCGATGACGTCCTGGACCCGGTGGGCCAGATCGCTGAGGTGACCGCGGTGGCGGAGCATCGCGCTCTCCTGGAGCTCGTCGCCGTTGCGCCGGGCGTAGACGACCATCTCGCGGGCGACCCGCGCGGCCGCGACGGCGCCGTGCTCGACGGCGACCAGGTGCAGCGCGAGGTCGATCCCGCTCGCGATCCCCGCGGACGTGATCACCCGCTCGTCCATCACGTACAGGACGTCCCGCACGATGCTCGCCCTCGGGTACCGCGCGGCCAGTTCCTCGGTCAGATCGTGGTGCGTCGTGTAGCGCCGCCCGTCGAGCAACCCGGCAGCCCCCAACGCGTCAGCCCCCGAGCACACACTCGCGACCGACCCGCCCGACGCATGATGCGTCCGCAGCACCTGCTTGGTGCGGGCCGAGATCGGCGGCCACGGCGACAACCGCGGTGACCGCCAGCCCGGTACGACGATCAGGTCGTCCCGTCCGAGGTCCGGCCACGACAGCGACGCCTTGACCGGCACACCCTGCGCCGTCGACACCTCCTCGACGTCGGCGACGTAGTGCAACAAGTAGCCGTACCCGAGATCGGCAGCCGTCGAGAAGACCTGCGCCGGCCCGGCGAGGTCGAGCAGGTGCAGGCGTGGGACCAGGAAGAAGACGACCTTGCGCATGATCCGGTCAGGATCCCACAAGGACGCCGGCCTGCTCGTCCAGAGTCCGGATCGTGGCGAACCGTCCCGCCAGCGCGTACTCGGTCCGCTCGACGACCACGGCCGGCATCAGCGTCCGCGGGTCGGCCAGCACCTCCTCGAGCGAGGCGTCGAACGGCAGCGTCCAGTGCGGCAGCGGCGTCGTCGCGGTCGCCTCGGTGACGAACACCACGTCGTACCCGAGATCCGACGCGACCCGCGTGGTCGTCTCGCAGCACTGCTCGGTGCGGATCCCACTGATCACGACCTCGCGGATCCCGTGCTGGGTGAGCACCTGCTGCAGATTCGTGGTGGTGAAGGCGTTGTGCGACGTCTTGCGGATCACCGGCTCACCGTCGATCGGCTCCAGCCCCTCGATCAGCCGGACGTGCCCGTTCTCGGGGTCGAAGGCCCCGCCGGTCCCGGGCTCGGTGTGCAGCACCCACACGACCAGATCGCCCCGCTCCCGCGCGGCCGCGACCAGCCGGTTGACCCGGTCGGCGATGTCGGGGTGGTTCACGGCCTGCCAGTTCGGCCGGACGCGGAAGGACTCCTGGACGTCGATCACGATCAGCGCTGTCTGTGTCATGCCTCCAGCCTCGCCGTACGACGGACGCCGCGACAGGCACCATCGCGCCCCGCGGCGGACCGATCCGGTCAAACCATCGACCACCGATCGACCGCGCCCTCAGTCATCGGACGAATCCGAACGGTTACGAACTGTTCCAAACATCGCAACTCGGTGCTTACGGTGCCCGAGGCGGCGTGAGAACGCTCTCGCTGCCCACCGCCCAACCGACCGAGGGGACTTCATGACTGACCATCTGCCGCGTCGCCACGTCCTGCGAACCGCCGGCGCGCTCGGGCTCGGCGCCGTCACCGCCGGGGCCCTGACCAGCCCGGCCGGCGCCGAACCGGCGGCTACTAGAGTCGCGTCCATGGGTTCACACCACGGCCGCCTGTCCATCCGCAAGGACCCGTTCGGTACCACCCCGGAAGGGGTCGGCGTCGACGTGTACACCTTCGGCAACGGCCGGGTCACCGTGTCGATGCTGACCTGGGGTGCCACCATCCAGCGGGTCGAGACCCCGGACCGACGGGGGCGCACCGAGAACATCAGCCTCGGCTTCGACAACCTGCCCGACTACGCCAAGCTCAGCCCGTACTTCGGCGCGACCATCGGCCGGTACGGCAACCGGATCGCCAAGGGGCAGTTCTCGATCGACGGGAACGACTACCAGATCCCCGTCAACGACGGCGAGAACGCGTTGCACGGTGGCACGCTCGGCTTCGACAAGAAGGTCTGGAAGGCGAAGGTCGTCCAGACCTCGTCCCACGTCGGGGTCGCGTTCACCTACGTCAGCCCGGACGGCGAGATGGGCTTCCCCGGCACGCTGACCACCACGGTCACCTACACGCTCGACTTCGACGACGACCTGCGGATCGACTACCACGCGACCGTCGCCGGCAAGCCGACCGTGCTGAACCTGACCAACCACGTCTACTTCAACCTCGCCGGTGAGGGCAGCGGCTCGATCGAGGGCCACGTGCTGGAGCTGAACGCACCGTCGTACACGCCGGTGGACTCGGGCCTGATCCCGACCGGCGAGATCGCGTCGGTGGCCGGTACGCCGTTCGACTTCCGCCGGCCGACCGCGATCGGCAAGCGGCTGCGTGAGGACCACCCCCAACTGGTGATCGGGCGTGGCTACGACCACAACTTCGTGCTCGGCGGCAAGGCCGACCACGACGGGCTGCGGTTCGCCGGCCGGTTCACCGATCCCGAGAGCGGCCGGACGGTTTCGGTCCGTACGGCGGAACCGGGCGCGCAGTTCTACAGCGGCAACTTCCTGGACGGCACCTTCCAGGGCATCGGCGGCAAGACGTACCGCCAAGGCGACGCCTTCGCGTTCGAGACCCAGCACTTCCCCGACTCCCCCAACCAGCCGAACTTCCCGTCGACGGTCCTGCGCCCTGGCCAGACCTACTCGACCCGCACGATCTACTCCTTCGGCACCAAGTAGTCCGTCGACCCCGGGGCCGATCAGCCCCGGGGTCGCGACTTTCGGTGGATGGGGAAAGGGTCGCCGGGGGGACGTGCCGGGTGGTGTGGTTCGCGAAGAGTGGGATGCGTCCACACAGTCGTCCGGAGGGACCCATGAAACGCACCGCCCTACCCCTGACCGTTGCGGCCGCCACGCTGGCGGCCGCTCTGGTCCCTGGAATCTCGGCCACGAGCTCAGCCACGACGCAGGCACCACCGGAGGGCATCCAGTGGGAGAAGTGCCCGGCCGACATCTCTCCGGTGCCGATCCCCGAAGGGATGCAGTGCGGCACGCTGAAGGTGCCGCTGGACTACCGCAAGCCCGACGGCCGCACGATCGAGATCGCCGTCTCGCGCCTGCCCAGCAAGAAGCCCGACGCCCGGCGCGGCGTTCTGCTGACCAATCCCGGCGGCCCGTCCGTCGGGCAGAACTACCCGGCCTTCCTCGTCGCCATGGGGCTCCCGCAGAGCGTGCGCGACGCGTACGACGTGATCGGCTTCGACCCGCGCGGGATCGGCAAGAGCACGCCGGTGACCTGTGACCTCACCCCCGAGCAGCTGAGCACCGGCAACATCCCGCCGTACGCGAAGAACTCCGCCGACGTGGCCAAGCGGGCCGTCGAGGTCAAGAAGATCGCCCAGCAGTGCGCGTCCTCGAGCACCGCGTGGATGCTGCCGCACGTCACCCCCGAGAACACCGCCCGCGACATGGACTCGATCCGGGCCGTGCTCGGCGAGTCCAAGATCTCGTACGCCGGCGCCTCCTGGGGCACCCACCTCGGCGCCGTCTACACGACCTTGTTCCCCCAGCGCAGCGACCGGATCGTGCTCGACAGCAATCTCGGCCCCGGCGGCTGGGACTACCCGAGCGACCGGCTCTGGTCGCAGGGTGTCGAGGACCGCTTCCCGGACTTCGCGAAGTTCGCCGCGGCCAACCACCGCGAGTTCGGTCTCGGCCGGACGCCCGCCCAGGTCAAGGCGAAGTTCTTCGAGCTGGCGGCGCGACTGGAGAAGAAGCCGGTCCAGACGCCGGAGGGGCCCTTCGACGCGGTCGCGTTCCGGTTGCTCAACTTCGGGCTGCTGTACGGCCCGACACAACTCCCGCTCCTGGCCGGCATCTGGCAGGCCCTGGACGCCAACCAGCCGCCGCCTCCGCTGCCTGGGGACACCACCGATCCCGGCAAGTTGATCTCCGGCCGGTACTACATGGTCTGCAACAACGCCTCCTGGCCGAAGTCGGTCGCGACCTACCAGCGCAACGTCGCCGTCGACCGGATCAAGTACCCGCTGTTCGGCGCCGCGGGCGCCAACATCACCCCCTGCGCCTACTGGCCGGAGCCGGTCGAGCCCCAGGTGCGCATCACCGACAACGGCCCGTCCAACGTGCTGCTGGTGCAGAACCTGCGCGACCCGGCCACTCCGCTCGCCGGTGCTCGTCAGCTGCGCAAGGCGCTCGGGGACCGAGCGGTGATGGTCACTGCCGATCAGGGCGGTCACGGCGTCTACCCGGGCGGCAAGAACCGCTGCGCCAACCACGCGGTGACGACCTTCCTGACCACGGGCGAGCTGCCGAAGCGCGACTACCACTGCACGGCCGACGCCGAGGCACGGTGATGCTCAGGCGTTGACCTTGACCGGGTAGTCGCGGAGCTCGATGTCGTTGGCGGCCTTGTCGGCGTACTTCGTCATCAGCTGGAACATCCGTGAGCCGACGAACCAGTTGCGCAGCCTGATGCCGGTCGCTGTCCTCGGAGCGAGGAAGCGGCCGGCATTGCTGTTGCCGGCGATCTTGGCGTAGCGCTTCATGATCTCGTCGTACTGCGCGAAGGCCTCAACGTGGTTGCCCCGGGCAACCGCCAGCTCGCCGGCCAGGACGTAGGCGCCGACGATCGCGAGCCCGGTGCCGAATCCACCGAGGGTGTTCCCGTACGCCGAGTCGCCGACCAGCGCGACGCGGCCCTTGCTGTATCTGCCGTTCAGCCGGACCTGGCTCAGCGAGTCGAGGTAGAAGTCGTCGAAGCTCTCCATCTCGTCGAGCATCCGCGGGACCTGCCACTGGACGTCGGCGTAGGCGTTGCGCAGGATGTCGCGCTGCGCCCGGGTGTCGTCGCGGCGGTAGTCGAGCTCCGGCGAGGCGAACATGTAGAGCTGCTGGGCCTTCGAGCCGCCGGTGACCGCGAGCCGGCCGGGAACGTTGTGGCCGTAGGCAACCTGTCGCTCCCGCGCCCCGTCTCCGCTCCACCGGCTCGCACCGGCGACGCAGTAGTAGTGGCCGAGGTACTTCACGAAGTCCTGCTCGGGACCGAAGGCCAGCTTGCGCACCCGGGAGTGGATGCCGTCGGCACCGATCACGAGGTCGAAGGTCCGGGCCGGAGCGTGCTCGAAGGTGATCTCGACGCCGCGCTCGGTGTCGGTGAGCTCGCTGATCGAGTCGCCGAAGATGTACTCGCAGTCCGCGGCGGTCCGCTCGTACAGGATCTCCGAGAGGTCGCCGCGCAGGATCTCGAGGTCGCCGCCGGTGAACTCACCGGAGATGAGCGCCAACTGCTGGTCGTTGCGGTCGACGTACACGGTGTCGGTGGTACCGGTCCGGCGCCGGCGAACCTCGTCGAGGATGCCCATCCGCTCGAGGACGGCGAAGTGGGTGCGGCCCTTGAAGTCGACGGCCTGGCCGCCGAGGCGCAGCTCCGGCGCCCGCTCGACGACGGTGACGTCGAACCCGTAGCGGTTCAGCCAGTAGGCGAGCGCGGGTCCGGCGATGCTCGCGCCGGAGATCAGGACGGACTGGGTCATGACGGCCTCCCTATAACTGTGTCTGATGAAATCTGTTTCCGGTGGACACGAATTAGAGTATGGTAGACACAGTTCGACGTCAACAATGATTTCGAGGAGGCCCGCGATGCCGGCACCGACAGCGGTCGAGTTGCTCTGGGGGACGCAGCAGCGCGCCCGGCGGGGGCCGAAGCCCGCGCTGTCCCTGGAGAAGATCGTCGGCGAGGCGATCGCGCTGGCGGACGCGGAAGGCCTGACCAACCTGTCGATGCAGCGCCTGGCCGAGCGGCTCGGCTTCACCAAGATGTCGCTGTACCGGTACGTCCCCGGCAAGGCCGAGCTGACCGCGCTGATGCTCGACACCGCACTCGGTACGCCGCCCCCGCCGACTCCCGACTGGCGCACCGGCCTGCAGATCTGGGCCGACACGATCTTCGCCCGCTACAGCGCCCACCCCTGGACGATCGACCTCACCACCGGCCAACGCCCGATCGGCCCCAACGAGCTGGCCTGGATGGAGACCGCCCTCACCGCCCTGGCCGGCACCGGCCTGACCGGCTCGGAGCGACTGGACACGATCGTGCTGCTCAACGGCCACGTCCGCAGCCTCATCGAGCAGCTGGCGTCCCCGAACGCCTCCGACGACTTCACCGCCCAGGTCGCCGAAACCATGGCCCTGGTCGGCGACGACTACCCCGAAGTCACCGCCGCCTTCGCCGAAGAAGCCACCGCCGCCGAACGCAGCAACGCCCTCCAGTTCGGCATCGACCGAATCCTCGACGGCCTCGCCACCCTGATCGCCCACCGCACGTGACAGCGTCCTGAAACCGCCACCTCCTAATCTCCCCGCCATGACAGTCATCGCCGACTACGACGTCACCTGGCCCACCCAGTACGCCGAAATGGCCGCCCACCTGACCACCGCCTTCGGCGACTCGGTCGACGCCGTCGAACACATCGGCAGCACCGCCGTCCCCGGCCTGGTCGCCAAGCCCGTGATCGACATCGCCGTCCGCGCCGTCTCACTGGACGCGATCGACGACGCCCCTCTGGCCGACCTCGGCTTCATCCACAACCCCGACGGCCCACCCAACCGTCGTACCTACACCCGAGTCGTCGACGGCGTCCTCACGCACAACCTGCACGTCTTCCCCGCGTCCGCGTGGGATCACCTCAACCAACGCCTGCTCCGCGACTACCTCCGCGACACCCCCGACGCCGTACGCCGGTACTCCGCCCTCAAGCACACCCTCGCCGCCGAAGGCCTCACCGGCCTCGACTACACCAAGGCCAAGACCGCCCTCATCCAAGAACTCACCGACCAGGCCCGAGCCCGCCACGGTCTTGCTTCGGTCCCGGTCTGGGAGAGCTGACGTCAGGCGGTTTTCAGGATTCCGGCGTCGATGAGGTAGTCGGCGCCGATGATGCTGGCGGCTCGGGGGGAGCAGAGTTGGACGATCAGGTCGGCGACCTCGGTGGGTTCGATCAGGCGGCCGGTGAGCATGCCTTGCTGGTCCGGGAGACCGGCGAGTAGGGCCTCGTGTGGTACGCCGAGCTGGCGGGCGAGTTGACCGCCGTAGCCCTCGGCGGACTCCCAGAGGGCGGTTCGCACCGGGCCGGGTGAGACCGTGTTGACGCGGACGCCCTGCGGGCCGAACTCGCCGGCCAGTGCCTTGCCGAAGGCGGTCAGGGCGGCCTTGGCCGTCGTGTAGGGGACGGGCCCGGCGGTGGGCATTCGCGCGCCGTTCGACGAGACGTTGACGATCGCCCCGCGCCGGCGGACCAGGCTGGGCAGTGCCGCGCGAGTGGTGCGCACGGTCCCGAAGAAGTTGACCGCGAAGACCTGCTCCCACGTCGCGTCGTCGAATCCGAGGAACCCGGCGGTGATCTCGCCGTCGCCGCCGCCGAGGTTGTTCACGAGCAGATCGAGCTCACCGAGCTCCCGCACCGCTTCCTCGACCAGTTGCGCCGGCCCGTCGGGCTGCGCCAGGTCCACCTGTACGACGTACGCGCCGGTCTGCCGCAGCTCCGGCGTACTGGTCCGGGCCGCCGCGACCACCCGGACACCTTCCTCGACCAACTGCTCGACAACCGCCAGGCCGATCCCCCGGCTGGCTCCGGTGACGAGTGCGGTCTTGTCCTTCAACTGGAGATCCATCGGTCACACCTTCGCTAGTCGCGTCGTTGCTGACACCGAAAACGTACTACTTGCAACACTGATGACGCAAGTAGTCAGCGAACAGCAACGTGTGAGTACTGTTGGAGCCATGAACGACGTCATCGCCCGTCCGCTGCGCGCCGACGCCGAGCGGACCGTGCGGACGATCCTGGAGGCGGCCGAGCGGACCCTCGGTCGCGATCCGTCGGCCACGATGGAGGAGATCGCCGCGGCCGCCGGGGTCGCGCGGACGACCGTGCACCGGCGGTTCGCCACCCGCGAGGCGCTGATCACCGCGCTGGCGACCTGGGCGAGCCGGCAACTCGCGGCCGCCGTCGAGGAGGCCCGGCCGGAGACGACGCCGCCGCTGGTCGCGCTCTACCAGGCGACCGTGAACGTGCTTCGCGTGAAGATCTCCTGGGGCTTCTCGATGAACGTGAACCTTGCCCAGGGCAACGAAGCGGCCGCGATCCAGGCCGGGGTGGTCGACAGCTGTGACCGCCTCTTCGCCCGGCTGCGGGAGACCGGCGAGCTGCGCGCCGACGTCGACCCGGTCTGGGCCCGCCGGGTCTACTACGCGCTCATCCACGAGGCCTGCCAGGACGTCAGCGCCGGCCGGCTCGACGAGGCCGACACCGATGCCATCGCCACCCAGCTGATCGAGACCCTGCTGCACGGAGTCGGCCGCCCGGCGACCCACTGACCCCCACCGCACTTCCCTGGCGACCCGCTGAGCCCGACCCACTCCTCCCCGGCGACCCGCTGAGCCCCACCGCAACTCCTCCCACTCCCTGGCGACCAGTCCACTCCCTGGCAACCCGCTGAGCCCCGACCCACACCTCCCCAGCGACCCGCTGAGACGCCGAGCGAAGGGTGCCCTAAGTACATAGGGTCGAGCCATGACGGAGACCGTGCTGAACATCCCGTTCGACGACGCGTTCCGGTTCGATCCCTCGCCGACCTTCGCGGAGCTGCGCGAGACCCGGCCGGTGGCGCGGGTACGGACGCTGGCCGGGGCCGAGGTCTGGCTGGTGACCCGGTACGACGACGTGAAGCTGGTGCTGGCCGATCCGCGGTTCTCGCGGGCCGCGGTGGTCAAGCAGGGCGCGCCGCGGGTCGCGCTGGCCAAGCCGATGCCGAACAGCCTGACCACGACCGATCCGCCCGAGCACAGCCGGCTGCGCAAGCTCGTGTCGACGACGTTCGCGCACCGGCGCATCGAGCGGACCCGTCCGTGGGTCGCGGAGTTGTCGGCGCAGCTCGCGGACGACGTCGCCAGGGCGGGTGACGGCGCGGACATCCGGGAGCTGGTCGCGCTGCCGTTGCCGATCCAGGTGATCTGCCAGCTGCTCGGCGTACCGTACGAGGACCGCGAGCAGTTCCGGGAGTGGACCGAGCTCGGCTACAGCATGAAGATGGCCGAGAAGGACCTGGTCGAGAACGCGATGACCGCGCTGACGGCGTACATCGAGGAACTGGTCGACCGGAAGCTCGCGAACGCCGACCAGCCGGCCGAGGACCTGCTCGACGAGTTGGTCCGGGCGCGCGAGGAGGGTGATCGGCTCAGCCAGGAGGAGCTGATCGCCTTCGGCGTGAACCTGCTGGTCGCCGGGCACGAGACGTCGGCGAACCAGATCTCCAGCTGCGTCGCGACGTTGCTGCGCTGGCCGGAGAACTGGGCGCGGCTGGTCGACGACCACGCGCTGGTGCCGTCGGCGGTGGAGGAACTGCTGCGCTTCAACCGCTTCTCGGAGGTCGGGCAGCTGCGCGTCGCGGTCGAGGACCTCGAGCTGCACGGCGTACAGATCAAGGCCGGTGAGGGCGTGATGGCCGCGCTCAACTCGGCGAACCGGGATCCGCGGGCCTTCACCAATCCTGACGAGCTGCAGCTGGATCGCAAGGAGAACAAGCAACTCTCCTTCGGCTTCGGCCCACACTTCTGCCTCGGCGCTCAGCTCGCTCGCATCGAGCTCCAGGAGTCCTTGCTCGCCCTGCTCCGCCGCTTCCCGAAGATGTCGCTGGCCAAGCCCGCCGAAGAACTCGAATGGCGCAGAGTCCTGGTGAGCGGTCTCGCCGAACTGCCGGTCAACCTCGGTGCCATCAGGTCCTGACGCCGCCTTGCCACCGCCCCTCGGCGGACGCAGTACGTCCGAAGAAACGCGATGCGTCCGAAGAACCGAGCACTATAGGGCTCGGTTCTTCGGACGCATGCCGTTTCTTCGGACGCTTGGAGCTGGGGGTCGGGGAACAGGCTCAGTTCTGCGAGACCAGGTCGTGCTCGGTCTCGTACTGCTCGATGAAGCGACTCGCCATCGGCTCGCTGCAGCCGATCGCCTCGGCGAGCTTCTTCGCGCTGCGCTCGTGACCTTCCGGCCAGTCCGACAGCATGTTCCACGCGCGCATCCGGCGCTTCTCGAGGTCGGTCGGCTCCGGCTCACCTTCGGCCGCGACAACCTTCGCCGGCTTCGCCTTCGCAGGCTTGGCCGGCTGGGTGACGACCGGCTCGACAACAACCGGCTCCGGCAGCACCGGCGGCAGCACCGACTCGACAGGCTCCGGTACGCCGGGGCGCGCGACCTGGTCGGCCGGCGCGAACGGCGACGGCTCCTGCGGCTTCTGCACCACCGGCGACGCCTTGACCGGCTTGCGCGATCCGTTGACCACGTGCTCGGCCTCGTCCTCGACCACCTCGGCCTCGGCGACGCCTTCGGCGTTGACCGGCGGGTCGACGATGGCCATCAGCTCACCGGTCATCGCCTCGCCCCAGGCGTCCTCGTCGCGGATGTTGACGCCACCGTCGGCGCGCACCTGCTGCGCCTTCAGCGCCTTGCCCTCGACCACCCAGACGGCGGCGCGCAGGTCGTTGCGCTCCTCGGCCGACGGCTCCTCCGGCGGCGGCGAGATCGCGCGGGTCAGCTTGTTGGTGACGACCTCGTAGTTGATCCGCTCCTCGAGCATCCCGGCCAGCCGGTCCGCGTCGTACGTCGTCTCGGCGATCTTCGCCAGCCGCTCGTCCTGGTGCTCGGAGCGGATGTACTCCGCGACGGTGCCGGCGATCGCGTTCCGCCGGGCCGCGTTGCGGACGTGGTCGCGGGCCGCCCGCAGGCTCTCGAACATCCCGTAGCCGTGCTCGATCGCGAGCGACCGGGCCTGCCAGGTCAGCCGCGGCTCGCGCATCCACTGCACGACGCCGTACACCGGTCCGGTGTTGGCCATCTGACCGGCCACCCGCAGCGCGTCACGCCGCCGGGCCGAGCTGTGAATCAGCCAGAGCACGTAGGCGAACGCGGACAGGCCGCCGAAGCCGAAGGCCAGGAACCGCTCCTCGGGCCGCCAGTGACCGACGACGTTGAAGACGAGGGCGACGATCGCCGCGAACAGCGACATCGCGCGGTAGGCGTAGGCCTGCTCGCCCTTGCGCCGGCGCAGGTCGGCGAGCGCCGCGGTCGCCACACCGCCGAGCTCGATGACGGCGACGGCCGGGGTGACGAGGGCGATCTTCAGGAACGTCGAGAAGCCCTCGTCGGGCCAGGGGATGTGGGTGACGCCGGCCCAGACCTGGCCGACGAGTGCGGCGGTGGCCGCGGTGGCGTAGAAGGCGTAGGCGACCTTGTCCGCACCTGTGAGGGGTACGTTTCCGAGTTCGCCGGAACTGGTGCTGGTGTTCTCCTGCAAGACGTGATCTCCTGACCGGTTTGGGCTCTCCGGCAGTTCGTCGGTGGTGGTCGTCGTACCGCGACCGTCTGGGCCTCCCCAGGCAAGTACTGCAGCGGCTGCACGAGGCTACCGGTTCCTGGGGCGTTCAGGGGAGGTGAATCCGTACAACGATTCCGTCCTACCCCTCGTGCCTCATCTGACCCGCAGGAAAACCCGCTTCCTGCGAGACACCCGAGTACGGAATCGTCTGCTTCAGTACTCTCCAACGCCTGCCACCCCCGCGACGTCACGCAAAGGACATCACATGGTCCGCACCCTGAGATCGTTGCCCCACCCCGACAGCCTGCGCGACCACCTCGCGGAGGTCTACCAGCTGCCCTTCACCGGGTGCGTGCTGCGCCGTTCGCTGGTCAACGACGTGTACGAACTGACCACGCCGGCCGAGGCCTTCGTCCTCAAGCTGTACGCCGGGCGCCCGCCGGCCGACATCCGTTGGGAGGCAGGACTTTCCGGTCGACTGCTCGGCAAGGTCGCGACGCCGCCGGTCCAGCCGCTCGCCGACGGTTCGTCGACCGGCGTACTGGCTCTGCCCGAGGGCGATCGGCCGTTCGTGCTGACCGCGTTCGTCGAGGGGCACAAGCCGCAGCCGCCGTTCAGCGACGAGCTGTACCGGGAGTTCGGTGAGTTGATCGCGCGGTTCCACCTCGCGGCCGCGACGTACACGCCGGTACGTCGGGCCGCCGAACACCCGGACGGTCTCGACCGACTGGTCGGCGAAATCGTGCCGCTGGTCTCGCCGGCGGATGCGGAGGTCGTCGAGGTGCTGGCGGCCGCCGTACCGGGGAAGGTTGCCGAGGGCGCGAGTCGTGGGATCCGCCATGGGGACGTGTCGATGGACAACGTGCTCGTCACGGCGGAGGGGCTGAACCTGCACGACTTCGACCTCGCCGGTGAGGGGTTCCTGGCGGCCGACTTCTGCGGCGTCGCGTCGACGCCGTACTGGTCCGCCTTCCTCGACGGGTATCAGCGTCATCGTGAGATCCCGGCAGCTGATCTCGCCGCGATCGACTGGCTCGGTGTCGTCGGTCGGATCTCGAACCTGCACTTCCACCTGGTCCGCAAGCCGCAGTGGTGCGGCACCGAGTCGCGGGGCGAGGGCTGGGCGGCCGGCGAACTGGCGGAGCTTCGCCTGGCCGCCGGGCGCCTACTCTGAGGCCGCCGCCGTGATGCCGCCTACCGCGAGGTCCAGGGGGTGTCGAGCTCGCTGAACAGCGCGAGGTTCTCGGCGGCTTGCTCGGCCCATTTGTTGACGTCGGTGACTGCCGGGTGGCGTCCCTGTCCTTCGCCTGACCAGGTGATGTAGGCCGGGTCGATCAGCCGCGGTGGTTCTGCGAGGCGGACTGCTTCGAGGACCTTGGTGAAACCGCCGAGCTGTTCGAGCGGTGCGAGCAGTTCGACGGTCGGGTCCTCGCGGTGCTCGATCAGGTTGAGCAGGAGGTCGTCGCGCTCGTACGTCGTACCGGTGGTGACGCCGTCGACGGTCAGCTCGAGGCGGTCGGACGGATAAGTCAGTACGGCGCGGCCGCGCGCGCCGTGCACGATGATGCGGGGGTCGGCGCCCGGTGGTTCCGCGGCGAGGGTGAGCGCGGCGACGATCGTCGTACCGCGGGTGGTGTGGATGCGCACGCTCGAGGTGTCGTCGGACTCGATCGGGTTCGCGCGGTAGAGCTCGGTCTCCACGCTGGTCACCTGCTCGGCTGCGCCCGATCCGTCGACCAGCAGAGCAGTCGCCGACGCGTGAGCGAACGCGTTGGTCACCGCGCCGTCCACCACCGCGACGCCATCGAGCTCACGCCGCCCGGCCCATCGCGCACGCTGCCAGTACTCCTGCGTCCGAATCCAGGCGCCCACGGCACCGATCCCCCGCACCTCCCCCAGCCGCCCGTCAGCCACCCACTCGGCAAGAGCCCGAGCAGCCTTGGACCCATGCACCTGGAACCCGACCTGACACACCCGCCCGGTCTCTTCCACCACCTGCAACAACCGCCCGAACTCCTCGAGCGAGGCAGCAGGAGGCTTCTCCAGCAGGACGTCGGCGCCCGCGCGCAGGGCAAGCTCAGCCAACGGCACGTGAGTATGAATAGGTGTGCTGATCACCACCACGTCGACCTCGACACTCGCGAGCAAGCTCGCGAGGTCGGCGAAGACCTGCGTGCCCTCGGGCAGATCCTCCACCCGAGTGACCCGCCCGCCCCCGGCTGCGCCGGGGGCGGGTGGGGAGGAGGGGAAGGGCGCGGCGCCCCCGACGCCTGGCTTCGCCGGCGAGGCGAGCTGGGGGTCGGCGACGGCGGCGAAGTGGACCCGGCCTGTGGTGTGCAGGTCGGAGCAGTGGCGAACGTGCGTGGTGCCGTGTCCGTGCACGCCCACCACTGCGATCCTCGGCTTCATCTGGCAGTTGCCTCCTGCACCCTTACTTGGCGAGTTCGTTGTTCATCTCGTCGAGGAACTTCTGGGCGGCGTCCCCGGGCGAGAGTCGGCCGAAGAGGACCTCGGTGGTGTAGCGCTGGATGATCTTCTCGACCTGCCCTCCACCGACCGGCGGCGGCGGGGACGGCTTGCCGAGTTCCTTGGCGATGGCCTGGATGAAGGCCTGCGACGCGGCGTCGGCCGGCTGGAGCTTGGTGGCGACGGCGGCGCGGATCTCCGTGTTCGGCGGGACGCCGCGCTCGGCGAGCAGCAGGTTGCCGGCGGTGGTGTTGTTGGCCAGGTAGCTGACGAACTTCGCGGCCTCCTTCGGGTGCTTCGACCGCGACGAGATCGACCAGAACATCGAGCCCTTGTAGTACGAGCCGTTCTCGCTCGCCTTGCCGGTCGCGCTCGGCAGACGCAGCAGTTTGAGCTGCTGACCCGACGCCTTGCTCAGCGCGTTGAGCTGGTTGCTCCAGGCGTAGCCCATCGCGAGCTTGCCGGTCGCCATGCCCGACTGGTCGAGCGGCGCGGTCATGTCCTGCGAGGTGAACTCCGCCGACGGCGTCGCCTTCGACGCCTGCAGGGCCAGCAGGTTCGTCCAGTACTGCGTGAGCTTGTCCTTGCTGACCCCGAGCTTGCCGTCCTCGGTGAACAGCGACTCACCCTGCTGCCGGGCCCACATGTTCAGGCTGGCGTCGTTCGTGCCGTACGCCGCCGTACCCCATCCCTTGCCGTTCAGCTTCTGACTGATCTCCGCCGCGGTCTTGGCGTAGTCGTCCCAGGTCCACTTGGTGTCGTCCGGGATCGCCACCCCCGCTGCCTTGAACACCGCCGGGTTCGCCACGATCGTGAACGCGTTGATGCCCGCGTTCAGCCCGTACAGGCCGCCGTCGAACTCACCGGCCCCGAGCGTGTCCGGCTCGAACTTGCCGGTGTCCAGACCGTCGGCCTTCTTCAGGTCGAGCAGCGCGCCGCGGTCGGCGTACTCGCGCAGGTACTTCTCGTCCATCTGGATCACGTCGGGCGCGTCGTTGGCGGCGACGGTGGTGGCGAGCTTGTCCCAGTAGCCGGCCCACTCGCCGAACTCGCCCTTGATCTTGATGTTCGGGTTCTCCTTCTGGAAGGAGTCGATCACCTGCTGGGTGATCTTGTGGCGGGTGTCGGACCCCCACCAGTTGAACCGGAGGGTGACCTCTCCACCGGCGGAGTCGCCGCCACCGCCGGAGTCGCCCCCGCAAGCGCTCGTGGCCAGCAGGGCGGCGGCCATCGCGACGGCGGCCAGGGCCCGCACGCGCCGGCGCGGCGGTGCGGTCAGTCGGGGTAGCGGCCTCATGGTGGTGAACCTTTCTGATGAGCGGGACTACTTGATGCCGGTGGTGGCGATGCCCTTGATCAGGAACCGCTGGCCGAGCAGGAACGCGAGGAAGACCGGGACCAGTGAGACCACCGACATCGCGAACAGCGATCCCCACGACGTGCTCGCGGTGGCGTCGACGAAGGCCCGCAGCGCGACCGGGACGGTGTACATCTTCGGGTCGGTCAGGTAGATCAGCTGGCTGAAGAAGTCGTTCCAGGTCCAGATGAACGTGAAGATCGCGGTGGTCGCGAGCGCCGGCACCATCAGCGGCAGGATCACCCGCAGGAAGATGCCGCCCTTGCCGCAGCCGTCGATCCGGGCCGCCTCGTCCAGCTCGCGCGGGATGCCGCGGATGAACTGGACCATCAGGAAGACGAAGAACGCGTCGGTGGCCAGCAGCTTCGGCACGACCAGCGGCAGGAACGTGTTGATCCAGCCGGCCTGGCTGAACAGGATGTACTGCGGCACGATCACCACGTGGATCGGCAGCATGATCGTGACCAGCATGATCGAGAACCAGAACCTCTTGCCGGTGAAGTTCAGCCGGGCGAACGCGTACGCGGCCATCGAGCAGGACACCAGGTTCCCGACGATCGAGCCCAGGACGACAGCCGCCGAGTTCAGCAGGTAGCGGGTGAACGGTTCGGTCAGCGCGTTCCAGCCGATCCGGTAGTTCTCGATCCGCAGGTCGCGGACCAGGATGCCGGGGTCGCGGAAGATCTCGTTGCCGGGCCGCAGTGAGCTGACCACCATCCAGATCACCGGGTAGAGCATCACCAGCGCGGTCGCGGCCAGCGCGACGTGGATCAGCGCGGGCCGGACCCGCCGCCAGGCGAGCGTCGTACCGGAGGTGGCCGGGACCGACCGGGGCAGGGTCTCAGTCGTCATAGAACACCCAGTACTTCGAGGCGACGAAGTTCGCCGCGGTGAAGACCCCGATGATCACGAGCAGGAACCACGCCATCGCCGAGGCGTAGCCCATGTCGAAATTGCCGAAGCCACGGTCGTAGAGGTACAGCGTGTAGAACATCGTCGAGTCCGACGGGCCGCCGGTTCCGCCGGAGACGACGAAGGCCTGCGTGAACGACTGGAACGCGTGGATGATCTGCAGCACCAGGTTGAAGAAGATGATCGGCGTCAGCAGCGGCAGCGTGATGCTCACGAAGCGGCGCAGCGCGCCGGCGCCGTCGACCGACGCGGCCTCGTAGTACATGGACGGGATCTGCCGCAGGCCGGCCAGGAAGATCACCATCGGGGCGCCGAAGGTCCAGACGTTCAGCACGACCAGCGTGCCGAGCGCCGTACTGGGGTCGGAGATCCAGCCCTTGCCGTCGAAGCCGAGCGGGGCGATCACCTGGTTGAGCAGGCCGTCGGTGCCGAACACCTGCTTCCACAGGATCGCGATCGCGACGCTCGAGCCGAGCAGCGACGGCAGGTAGAACACCGAACGGTAGAAGGCCATCCCGCGCACTCCACGGTCCAGTACGACGGCCAGCAGCAGGGCGACCGCGAGCTGGAGCGGGACCGAGACGAAGACGTAGGTGAAGGTGACCTTCAGCGAGTTGTGCAGTCGCTGGTCGGACAGCATCCGGGTGAAGTTCTCCAGGCCGATCCACTGCGGCGCCTGGATCAGGTTGTAGTCGGTGAACGCCAGGTAGAGCGACGCGATCATCGGTCCGACGGTGATGACGAACAGGCCGACCAGCCACGGGGACAAGAACAAGTAGGCAGCGACATTGTCCTTCTTCGGCCCACTCACTTTCTTTCCTCCAGCAAGTACTCGATGAATTGGAAAGCGTTTACCCGGAGCGGTCAAACTAGTGGAGCGAACCGGTTCAGACAAGACCTCACCGAGCGATTGGGTGACCGATTCCGGACACCTGCGAAGTCTTGACAGTGCAGTGCCGCCGAAGAACAGTACTGGGCATTTGGCAATCGCTTTCCCAGCCTGTGGAGGCTTCATGCAGCGTCGTACTTTTCTGGCCGGATCGCTCGCCGGACTGTCGGCGGGGACCGTACTGCCCAGCATCGCCAGCGCCACTCCCGCAACCGCCGACGAGGAGCTGCTGACACTTCTCACCCGCGTGAACGAGACGCAGATCCCGCTCGTGCTCGGCAACTACCAGAGCACCGGCGACAGCGTCCGAAACGTCGCACGCAAAGCTCGCCGCCTGGTGTCGGGTTACATCTGGAGCCGTTCGCGTTTCCACCACGACGCCGCGCTGCTCACGCCGCTGCGTTTCCTGGTCGACAAACTCGAGAGCACGCAGAACGACGACGGCACGTACGACGTCGGCAATCTGCACTCGCCGCCGGACAGCGCGTTCGCCGTCCAGGATTTCTGCACGGTCTATTCGTTGTTGGAGGCCGACGGCAGCCCGGACACCGAGCCCCATCGCGCGGTGCTCGAACGCGTCATCCGCAAAGCCGGCCCGGCGCTGGCCTCCGGCGGCGTCCACACTCCCAACCACCGCTGGGAGATCTCGGCCGCGCTCGCCCGCACCCATCACCTGTTCCCCGACCGCCGGTACGCCGCGCGCATCGACGACTGGCTGGACGAGGGCATCGACGCGACACCCGACGGGATCTACAGCGAACGGTCGGCGACGTACGCCTCGGAGGTGACCAACCCGAGCCTGCTGACGATCGCCTGGTTGCGCCACAGACCCGAGCTGCTCGGGTTCGTCCGCCGTAACCTCGAGGCGACGCTGCACCTGCTCGAACCGAACGGCGAGGTCGACACGATCGCGTCGCGGCGCCAGGACCAGACCCGGGTCCGCGAGGTCTGGTGGTACCTGACCCAGTTCCGCGAGCTGGCCCTGCACGACCGCGACGGGCGGTTCGCGACCGTCGCCAAGGACATCGAACGGCGTGGGACCGGTGAGCTCGGTGACTTCCTGGCCGAGGTGCTCGAACGGCCCGAGCTGGCCGCCGTACTGCCTGCTTCGAAGCCCGCGCCTGCTGACTTCGTGGCCGAGTACCCGGCGCACGCGCTGGCTCGGGTACGACGGGGCGACCGCACGGCGACCGTCTTCGGTGGTACGGACTTCCACGACATCCCGGTGATCGCGTCCGGGCTGTCGACCAACCCGACGTTCTTCAAGCTGCGTCAGGGCGCCGCGATCCTGGAGTCGGTCCGGTTGTCGCCGCAGTTCTTCAGCACCGGGCACTTCCGGAGCGACGGGTTACGTCGTACGGGGTCGCGCACCTTCCGGCTGAGCGACGAGGTGAAGGTGCCGTACCACCTGCCGCTGCCGAAGCGGTACCGCCGCAAGGACGGCGCGTACCCGCTCACACTCGACGGGCGGTTCTACGCGTCGATGGACTTCCCGCACCGCCCGAAGCAGTACCGGACGCTGCGGACGACGGTCACGGTCGCCGAGACCGGGAGCGGCTTCGACCTGACCTTCGAGCTGGACGGGTCGGAGGTCCCGTTCGCGATCGAGCTGTGCTTCAGGGCCGGCGGGACGTTGACCGGGGTCGAGTCTTTGGGTGCTCCTGGCAACTACCAGCTGGTCGAGGGCACGGGCTCGTACGCCGTCGGCAGCGACCGGATCGAGTTCGGTCCCGGCAACGGCGCTACTCGTGTCGCGATGGATCCGGGCGAGCGTTACACCCAGCTGAACGGCTCGCTCGTGCCCGACGGTCAGCGCGTGTACGTGACCGGCCGCTCCCCCGGCCGACTGGCCTTGCAGCTGCGCACCTCACAGTAATCCCTGCTAATCCGTATTACCCGGGAACTGTAGTCTTGACGCCCTCCGCTGGGCACTCTACCGTTCCTGGGCAATACGTATTAGCAAGGGAGATCGACAGTGCGACTGACGCAACGGGACATCGCGCGGCTGGCGCGGGTGAGCCAGACGACGGTCTCCCTGGTGCTGAACAACCGCGCCGACGCGTCCGCGCGGATCCCGGCCGAGACCCGCGACCGGGTGCTCAAGGTGATCCGCGAGACCGGGTACGTCGCCGACCCGCTGGCGCGCCGGCTGCAGCAGCAGCGCAACCAGATCCTCGGGGTGTTCACGTACGAGTCGGTGTTCCCGAGCGCGAGCGCGGACTTCTACCACCCGTTCCTGAGTGGCATCGAGGAGAGCGCCGAAGAGCGCGGCCTCGACCTGCTGCTGTTCACCAGCGCCCCGGTCACCGACGGCCGCCGCCGCGTCTTCCACGCCAACAACCGCCTCCGCCTGGCCGACGGCTCCCTGCTCTTGGGTCGCCACATCCCAGCCGAAGAGCTGAGCCGACTGGTCGCCGAGCAGTACCCGTTCGTCTCCGTCGGCCGGCGCGACGACCCGGAACGGGTCGAGCCGCAGCCGGGCTCCTCCTCTCACACCAGCGGGGGCGTGGTGCCGTACGTGGGCGCCGACTACGTGTCCGCGACGGCGACGCTCGCTGAGCGTGCGCTGGGGCTCGGACATCAGCAGGTCGCCTTCGTCGGCCCCGGCGCAGGTGCCGAGTCCTCCGCCGATCGTCTGCTCGGCTTCCGGCAGATCGCCCCGCGGGGGCTGCACATCGCGCCCACCGATCGCCCGCTGTCCGACGTACTGGACGAACTGCTGGCCAAGCACGTCACCGCCGTCTTCGTCGAGGACCTCGCCGACGCCGACGCGTTGGCTGAGGCCGCCCGCGGCCGTGGACTGACCGTGCCCGGCGACCTGTCCGTCGTCGCGCTCGGCGACGCGAGCCGGCCGGTACCGAGCGACGTCGACTACTCCGGCTTCCACATCCCGCGCAAGGAGATGGGCCGCCAAGCGGTCGGCCTGCTCGAAGCGATCCTCTCCGGCGACACCCCCGACCTCCAGCAACTGCTGCCGTGCGAGCTCGTCGACGGCAGCACTCTCGCGCCTCCGAAAGGTCTCTGAGCGATGCATACCGAAGTACTCGTCATCGGCGGCGGTCTCGGCGGAGTGGCGGCGGCGCTGTCCGCCCTGCGCGCCGGCCGCGACGTGGTGATGACCGAGGAGTACGACTGGATCGGCGGCCAGCTCACCAGTCAGGCCGTCCCGCCGGACGAGCACACCTGGGTCGAGCAGTTCGGCGTCACCGCGTCGTACCGGTCGCTCCGCGACGGCATCCGCGACTACTACCGCCGCCACTACCCGCTGACCGAGGCGTCCCGCGCTGCGGCCGAGCTCAACCCCGGCGCGGGCTACGTCTCCAAGCTCTGCCACGAGCCGCGCGTCGCCGTGGCGGTGATGGAGGCCATGCTCGCGCCGTACCGGGCGAGCCGGCAGCTCCGGATCCTCCAGCCGTACCGGCCGGTCGACGCGACCACCGACGGCGACCGCGTCACCTCGGTGACCGTCCGGCACCGCGAGACCGGCGACGAGCTGACCCTCACCGCGCCGTACATCCTGGACGCGACCGAGACCGGCGAGCTGCTGCCGCTGACGGGCACGGAGTACGTCACCGGCTTCGAGTCGCAGGCCGACACCCAGGAACCGAGCGCGCCCGCGACGGCGCAGCCGCTCAACATGCAGGCGGTCTCGTACTGCTTCGCGGTCGACCACGTGGACGGCGACCAGGTCGGCGACAAGCCCGCGAACTACGCGTTCTGGCGCAACTACCAGCCGCCGTTCTGGGGCGATCGCATGCTGTCCTGGAACGCTCCCGATCCGCGGACGCTGCAGACGTCTCGCCGGACGTTCACTCCGAACCCGGACGACGACCCGCTCGCCGTCGTCGCCGACCAGCGGCGTACCGGCGGTGACACCAACCTGTGGACCTTCCGCCGGATCGCCGCCCGCCGGCACTTCCGGCCGGGTGCGTACGCGAGCGACATCTGCCTGGTGAACTGGCCGATGATCGACTACCTGGAGGGCAACGTCCTCGACGTCCCGGACGCCGAGCGGCACCTGCAGGGCGCGAAGGAACTGTCCCAGTCGGTCCTGTACTGGCTGCAGACCGAGGCTCCCCGCCCCGATGGCGGCACCGGCTTCCGCGGCCTGCGGCTGCGCGGCGACCTGCTCGGTTCGACCGACGGGCTCGCGCAGGCGCCGTACATCCGGGAGTCGCGGCGGATCCTGGCGGAGTACACGGTCGTCGAGCAGGATCTCTCGGTCGCCGTACGAGGTGATGCGGGGGCGGTCGAGTACGACGACAGCGTGGGCGTCGGGATGTACCGGATCGACCTGCACCCCTCGACCGGTGGCGACAACTACATCGACGTCGCGAGCAGTCCGTTCCGGATCCCGCTCGGCGCGCTGATCCCGCGCCGGGTCGAGAACCTGCTGCCCGCGAGCAAGAACCTCGGCACCACGCACATCACGAACGGCTGCTACCGGCTGCACCCGGTCGAGTGGAACATCGGCGAGGCCGCCGGACTGCTTGCCGCCTTCTGCCTGGACCACGGGGTCAGCCCCCGCGCGGTCCGGGCCACCCCTGCTCTGCTCAGCGACTTCCAGGCACGACTGGTCGCCCAGGGCGTCGAACTGAGCTGGCCGGCCATCTCAGGTTATTGAGTTCCGGTTACTGATGGAGGACTGATGCGATCACGTTCATTGACCGCGGCCGGCGTCGTCGCGGCGATGCTGGCCCTGGCCGGCTGCGGTGGTGGCTCCGACGACGCCGGCGCGTCCGGCCCGGCCGACCTGCGGATGACGATCTGGAGCGCGAACGCCAAGCACACCGCGCTGTTCGAGCAGATCGCCGCGGAGTACAAGAAGACCCATCCGGACGTCGGCAAGATCACCTTCGAGTCGATCCCGTACGAGAACTACACGACCGCGCTGACCACCCAGATCGGCGGCGGCAACGTCCCGGACCTGGCCTGGATCCTGGAGAGCACGGCGCAGGACTTCGTCACGTCGGGCGCGCTCGCGCCGATCGACAAGGACCCGGACCTGGTGCCGAGCACCACCAGGACCTGGGAGCAGGACGGTCAGCTGTTCGCGTACCCGTTCTCCACCTCGCCGCTGGGCGTCTTCGTCAACACCGACCTGGTGACGGCGGCCGGACGACCGACGCCCGCGCAACAGGTTGCTGCTGGCAACTGGACCTGGGAGCAGGCGACCGCCACCGGCGCCGCCGTCCAGAAGTCCGGCAAGGGCGGCATCGTGGTCGGCGACTTCGACTACAAGGGCTGGGACACGCTGAACTCGATCTGGGCCGGCTGGGGCGCGCGGCCGTGGAGTGAGGACGGCAAGACGTGCGGATTCGACCAGCCCGAGATGGTCGCGGCGATGACCGCGATCCACAAGATGGTGTTCACCGACCAGGCGATGCCCGGGCCGGGTGTCACCAAGGACTTCTTCGCCGGAGACGCCGCGATGGTGGTGACCCAGATCAGTCGCGCGGCGCTGCTGGAGAAGGCGAAGTTCAAGTGGGACCTGGTGCCGCTGCCGAAGGGCCCGGCCGGTGAGTACGCCGTGGTCGGGCAGGCCGGGATCGGTGTCCTGAAGCGCGGCAAGCACGTCGACGCCGCGAAGGACTTCCTGGCCTTCTTCAGCAACCAGGAGAACTCGGCCAAGCTCGCCGCGTTCTTCCCGCCGCCGCGCAAGTCGCAGCTGACGACCGCCGTACTGGCCAAGGCGAACCCGCTGCTGAAGCCAGCCCAGCTGCAGAGCGTCGTGATCGACGGCATCGAGCGCGGCGACATCAAGACCAGCCACACCGGGTACGCCGAGCTGCAGCAGACCGTGCGCGCCGCGCTCGACCCGCTGTGGAAGCCGGACGCCGACGTGAAGGCCGTGATGTCCGGGGTCTGCGCCAAGATCAACCCACTGCTGGCCAAATGACACTGCTGGCCTCGAAGCCCGCTCCTGTGGTCGAGCCGCCGGAGCGGGCGCCGTACTGGACGATGCGGCGGCGCGACGAGCTCGCCGGCTGGCTGATGGTCGCGCCGCAGCTCGCCGGAATCGTTGCCTTCGTCATCGTTCCGCTCGGGCTGGTGGTCTGGTACAGCCTGCACGAGTGGAACGTACTGGCCGGCACGTTCGACTTCGTCGGGGGTGCGAACTTCGAGCAACTCGCCTCGGATCCGCGACTCGGGCCGGCCTTGCGGGCGACCGGGTTGTTCTCGGTCGGGCTCGTCGTGCTCAACCTGAGTCTCGCGCTGTTCCTCGCCGTACTGCTGAACCAGAAGCTGCGCGGGACCGTGGTCTTCCGGACGCTGTTCTTCTCGCCGGTCGTCGTGACGCTGGTCGCCTGGACGATCGTGTGGGGCTTCCTGCTGCAGGACAACGGCGGGATCAACGGCTTCCTCGACCTGATCGGGCTGGACGGCCCGAACTGGTTGCGTGGCGAGGGGACCGCGATGATCTCGGTGATCGTGGTCCAGCTGTTCAAGGGCGTCGGGCTGAACATGGTGCTGTTCCTCGCTGCCCTGCAAGGCGTTCCGGCCGAGTTGTACGAGGCCGCGCGGATCGACGGCGCGTCGGCGTGGGCACGCTTTCGCCGGGTCACCGTGCCGCTGATCAGTCCGACGATCCTGCTGACGTCGATCCTGACCGTCGTCGGGTCGTTGCAGGTGTTCGCGCAGATCGCCGTACTGACCCAAGGCGGGCCGGGGACGTCGACGACGGTGCTCGTCTACTACCTGTACCAGCAGGCGTTCCAGTTCCATCACTTCGGCTACGGCGCGACGATCTCGCTGCTGCTGTTCGTCATCGTGCTCGCACTCACCGTCCTGCAGTGGCGGATGCGGCGGAGGTGGGTGTTCCATGAGTCGTAGGCTCAAGCTGCTCGTGTACGGCGTGCTGCTGGTCTGCTGCGTGCCGTTCGTCTTCCCGACCTGGTGGATGGCGACGACGTCGCTGAAGCCGGTGAACGAGATCTTCGCGTTCCCGCCGCGGCTGTGGCCGCGCGACGTCACGTTCGACGCGTACCGGCAGGTGTTCGCGCTGCAGCCCTTTGGGCAGCAGTACCTGAACAGCCTGTACATCGCCGTACTGGTGACTCTGGGCACGCTCGTCGTGTCGTCGCTGGCCGGGTACGCCTTCGCGCGGATCCCGTTCCGCGGGTCGGGGGTCGTGTTCGTCGTCGTACTGGCCGGCCTGCTGGTGCCGAACGAGGTGACGATCATCCCGCTGTACCGGATGTTCGACGGGCTCGGCCTGGTGAACACGCACTGGCCGCTGATCCTGATCCCGATGCTCGGGGCGCCGAGTGTGCTGGCGACGTTCATCATGCGGCAGTTCTTCATCACGCTGCCGCGCGAGCTCGAGGAAGCGGGCCGGGTCGACGGGCTGGGCCGGTTCGGGCTGTTCTGGCAGGTGTCGCTGCCGCTGGCGAAACCGGCGCTCGGCGCGGTCTCGATCTTCACCTTCCTGCACAGCTGGAACCTGTTCCTCGAACCGATCGTCTTCCTGTCCAGCAAGGAGCGCTTCACGATCCCGCAGGCGCTGACCCAGTACGTCGACGCGTACGGCGGTGCGCTGTGGAACGTCCAGCTCGCGGCCGCGACGCTGAGCGCGCTCCCGGTGCTGGTGATCTTCGTGCTGGCCCAGCGACAGTTCGTGGAGGGTTTGGCCCAGACGGGACTGAAAGGCTGACGGTTCGTGGTGGGGGCTTGACGCTCCGCGCACAACGGCGTCTCGGTGGGGTGTGGATGGTTGAACTGTCGGTTCCGCGGGTGATACTGCTTCGCAGACCGATGGTTCAGTCCCGAGCCATTCGCCCCGCGACCTGTCAGCCGACGGGCGCAGCCGGCGCCGGGATCGCCGGCCGCCGACAACCCGAGGAGTTCCAGATCGTGGCTGCCGACAGCGCGGATCTGTCCGTCCAGGTCGACCATCTCGGCCCGCACCCGCTGGTGCGGCTGTCCGGGGACGTCGACCTCGAGTCAGCGCCCGCACTGACCGGCACGATCCGGGCGGTGCTGGACACGATCGGCACCAAACCGCTGGTCCTCGACCTGACCGAGGTCGAGTTCATGGACTCCAGCGGTCTCGGCGTCCTGGTCGGCGCCCACCAGCAGGCCGCCGTACAGGGCAGTGCGCTGATCCTCGCCGGGCTGCACCCGCGGGTCGCCAAGATCCTGCGCATCACCAAGCTCCACAAGGTCTTCACCGTGGTCGAGACCGTCGAGGAAGCGATGGCCCCGGAGGCCTGACCGGGCTGCTTCGGCGGCGTGGAAAAATGGGGGTCCACGGACAGACGGGGAGCAGAGTGAGCTTTCACGCGGCGGTGTTCATCGCGGTCAGCCTGGACGGGTACATCGCCCGGCCGGACGGCGCGATCGACTGGCTGACCGAGCGCGGCGAACGAGCCGGCGAGACCGGGTACGACGAGTTCATGGCGGCCGTCGACACCGTCGTCCTGGGCCGCAACACCTACGAGAAGGTCCTCACCTTCGACTTCTGGCCGTACGACGGCAAACAGGTCGAGGTCCTCAGCACCACGCTCCCCCTGGACGCCGACGAGCGCATCATCGTCCACCGCACCGTCGACGCCCTCGTCGAGACCCTCAACGACCGAGGCGCCAAACGCATCTACGCCGACGGCGGCCGCATCGTCCAGACCTTCCTCCGCGAGGGCCTCCTGAACGAACTCACCATCACCACGGTCCCGGTGCTCATCGGCTCGGGCATCCCGTTGTTCGGTGCGCTGGACCAGGACATCACCCTCAACCACAACGCCACCCGCACGTTGAACGCAGGCTTCGTCCAGTCGGACTACACGATCCCCCGCTGACGCTCAAACGAGCGCAACTGAAGGATGTTCCCCAGTACGTAATCGCGATGAGGCCGGTTCCGGGAGTTGTAAGGACTGTCATCTTCGCTCGCCGACAGTTACTCTCACAATCGTATCCACAGCGCGGTGTGGGGGTTGATGGATTCCAGAATGGATTCTCGAAAGGCGCTCGAAGCTGCGATTGAGTCGGTTCCAATACCCGGTTCACCGCCGAGGATGTCCTCGGACGAAGCTGCTATCGGTCTTGGTTTCCTGGACATGGCACTGCGGCAGAACCATGTCCGCCGGATCACCGAGCGACTTCAGCTGAAGGAGCACTTGGCGCCTGTCTGCAACGCCGAAATCGAGGTCAGCCTGAACCTCTTGAATCAGGAGCAGCGCAACGCGTGCGACGCCTTTCAGCAGGCTAGACAGCGCAGTGTCATCGGTACGGCGATACGGCAGAGGTCCGACGCCCCGGCCGGTGAGGCGAATCGGCCTGCGGACGCAGAATGGCGCAACGAGGACATCCTGTGGACGCCTGTCGCGCGTCTTCCGCGGCAAGCTGTTGCACCGATCGACGTCCGCGACTCAACCGGCACGAGGCTTCCGCGGCTGACTCAACTAGAGGTCGCGATGCCACTGGCCGGCGGCCTCTACCAATTGTTGCGTGGAATGCTCGGCAGCAGCCCGGACGCCCAGAGCACGAAGCCACTGGGGAAACTTCTCTACCGCGTCGACCGTTCACGCTGGCTGTTGCAGGCTGCCCTTCAGGCTCTGTTCATCAGCCGCAGCAATCCAGCGGAGGCGGTCGACGTACCCAGCACTCCGGGAACGGAGCACGGAAACGGCCACAGGTACCGTGAGTTCCTCACCAAGGTACTGAGGCAGTACGACGACTCACTCGATCCGTTCTACAACCTGCTGGATGTCGCCTTGAACGACTATCTGTTGATCGTCGGACTTCCTCAGCCACGTGAACACCATCTTCTGACCTACGAGATGCCGCTTCTCGCCCATGCACCCAGGCACAATCGGCGACTGGCGCAGGCTGTACGCCAAAAAATGCGCGGCCGGTACGAAGTGGAGTACGAAACGCACGTGCCGTCGAGCCTGCGCTCCTATCATCTGGTCGCGGAAACCGACCCGACGCTCAAGGTCGACAGCATGCACATCACCTCGAACGCCGACAAGCGAAAGAGCGAGTCGATCGCAACGGATCTCAACTATCTCGCCCAGTTCGTCAGCGACGAATTGGGCACTGCGCGGGCCCACGCGATGGGAAAGATCACCGAACTCGAACTCCGGACCGTGATCGGCGAACTCAGTCAACTCGTCATGAGACGCCGGTGGGAGGCCGACGAGGCGGGACTCAAGTGGGCGAGCGGCAAAGAGGCCGCTGTGGACGCATTGGCCCGCGCCAGCCTGTCAGGTGAGATTCCGGCGGAGGAGGCCTTGTGGTCGACCACCCTGCTGAATCACCCCCTGGTCAACGCAGCCAGCCTGGCGTCCGCCTCGCGTGAGATCGAGGAGCTAGAGCTCGGCCACGACTTCTTCCGAAAGACAGAGGAAGACTCTGCTTCGCACAGAGCACACGTCTACTGGCGTCGATACGCTCATGCGCAGTCGTCGGCGCGCCGAATCGTCGTCCGGTCGGCGATCTCGATCAGTGACGCCACTCGAACCGGCCTGCGGGTCGTGATGCTCTACGTGGCCGTCGTACTCGGGGTTTCCTACCTGACGGCCGCTCTGCTCGCCGCGGACCCACTCTGGTTCCTGCCCTCTTCGTCGTTCGACCTCGTCGGCAGAAACGACGCTGTGGTCGCGGTTCTGCTGCTGGTTCCCGGATTCCTCTACTCACGACTCGAGCTGCCGCCACGGAACTCGGTTGCTGCCCGGGTCAGGGGCGGCGCCCGCTGGGCCGCACACGCCACGATGGCGGTGACGATCGCGCAGGCAGCAGTCGTCGCAGCCGCTTCGTCCAATACCGTCATCACGTTGTCCTTCGCGATCGGGCAGTCGCTCCTGATCGTCCTGGTGGCCTTTCTGTGGCTTTTCGGTCTTCGCCCTGCCGACAAGTCGTTCAGGCGCCGACACGTCCCGCGCTGGGCGGCGTCGTCACACGCCGACGCCGTGAGGTCGGTCTCGCTGGACGCGACCCTGACCGTTTCCGGAGCCGGCCATGAGTCCTGAGGACTTCAGTGATCAGTCAGCGCGTTCGATGGCGGACCTCGCCAGAGGAGCGGGAGTCATCGCCGACCAGCCGAGCATTCAAGTGAACTTCCATGTCCACCACGTCCGCGACTGGCCGGGGTACCTCAAGTCGCAGATGGACGATCAAGCGGCGCTGCTGAGACAGTCCAGTGAGGTGCTGATTTCGAACGTGAACGGCGTGGTGGTGGCCGCGGGGTCCTATCGCGGAGCTCTGGCTCAGGAAATGCGCGTCCGCCAGCAGGGTAGTTCGACGCCCGTACGCCCCAAGATCGAGATCGAAGCGGACCGTTTGCAGGTTGTCGGCGCCGCGATGCCCAACCCGAGCTTCATCTACGAATCCGCGGCACGCTTCGAGGCCCTCGTCGCGATCGAAGTCGAAGAGCGAGTACTGCGACAGTTTCATGCCCGCGCCCTGATGCGGCTGCTCGCCGAGATCGCGGACTGTGCCGCGAACGAAGGCCTCGCCCCGATCATGTCTTTGCAGTGTCCGGTTCAACTGCCGCCGGAACGCTCCAACGTAGCCGCGGTCGAGGAACAGACCGATATCTGGAACGCGCCGAACGTGATCGCCGCCCGCGTCGTGATCGCCCTACAGAACCCGACCAGCGCGCGCAGGATGGAGATGGCACGACGGCTCGCGAACTACTGCAGCGTCCGAGGCTACGGACTATGGCTGGGAGACCTCCGACCGGGCCACGCGCAAGGCAACTGGTTCCAGGTACAGAAACACGACTTCGAGGCTCGGAGAAAGTACACGGCGCGTCTGACCGATCTCCGCCGGTCCAGCACCAAGGTCGAGCGAGTCATGCCGGTCACTTTGGTCGGACCGGCGCGGGTCGGGTCCACCAATGCGATCCTTTCGGTGCTGCGCCGTTGCCCAAAACTGGGCGTGGCCGGATGTGCCATCACCGCGCTCGACGACGTTGCCTTCGTCCACCTGCAACTGACCTCTGATGTGGTCGACGACCCAACCGACAATCTGGGGGACCCAGACCTGTATCGAGGCGGAATCTTCGACCGACTCCGAGCGGTAGTAGGGGCCATGGGCGAGGATTTGCGCGACTTCGGCCAACCCGACGGAGACCCGCACCTTGCCGAGCGAGCCGGCGACTACCAGGTGTTCGCCGGTCCCGTCTTCACCGTCGAGACTCCCGGCGACAGGCGCCGCAGACCGCTGTGGTTCTCGTGGCGGCAATCAGGCCCGGACGGCGGCTGGCTCTTGCCCTTCACGGCTCTCCAGGCCGCACTCGCAGACTGTGGTCTTTGGACGGGTACCGGATCGAAGCTCGCCAACTCCGCGAACTTCGAGTACATGGTCTGCCGCCGTCTGGACGGCAGCACGTACACGGTCAAGGGCAAGCTGACCGTGCCTGACAGCCTGATACCGGAGAGCAGTCCGGTCGTTGAGTACGGCGCCACCAAGCTGTGCGTCGGCGTCGAGACGGCCTGGCGAGCACGGCTGGACGAGGAAGATGTGAACGGGTTGCACTGGCTCAGCTTCGCCTGGCGCGAGAACTTCTTGGGCAACGGCCGCACGCGGTGACGCACCTTACGAGCTACCGGTTGCGTTCCTGGGTCGGGGAATCCGGCCCGCGGGTTGCTGCGTGGGTCGGCGAGGCGGAGCCTGGGGTGACCTGTTGGGACTTCGGGGTTGGATTGGTGGCTACCTGGGCTGCCTTCGCCAAGGTCGCGTCGGCGGCTGACTTGGCGAGGGTGCCGTCGTGGCCGGCCTGCTCGAGTGCCCTGCTCTCCTTCGTTGCCTCGTCTCGGACCGATTCGACAGCGCCGAGCGTCGTACTGGCCTTGCCGAGCGCCGCACCCAGCCCGTCGGCCCCCTCGCTCAGACCGGTGTGAGCAGTCCGGATCATCCTCGCCGTACTCTCCCGATCGGCCCCCAGATCGCTCCTGAGGAACCGCCCCACCGACCCCAGCGCGCCCTCGACCGACCCACGAGCGCCGCCGAGCGTCTTGCGGGCCGCCTCGACCGCGCCGCTCAGATCCGTCAGCCGCTTGCCCAGCTGCTCGGTCTCCGGCGTCTCCACCCCCAGTACGTCGACCAGCTCGGCCCGCGCCTTCGCCCCCGCCTGCAGATGCTTCCCGGCCCGCCCGAGGTCGTCCGCCAGCTTGGCGACCTCCCCGCCGGCCCACCGAAGCCGGCCGCCGATCCCGTCGGCATCCCGGATCGCCCCGAGCAGGATCTGCCCCTGCGTACCGTCCGGCGCCTGCAGCGCCCGACCCGCCTGCCCCTCGAGGTCCCTCAGCTTCGGCTCGTTCTCCCGCCTCAGCTGCCCAGCCAACCCGACCGCGTTCCGGCCGACCTCCTCGATCAACGGACCCGCCGCACCCACCGCACTCGCGACGTCCTTCGACAGCTTCTCCGGGTCACTCATCCCGCTCGGCATCTCCCTCTCGTCCACCACGGCCAACCCACGGTAGACCCCCACCCGGTCCGCCCGCCCCAACGCGGTCGCGTGAGAAACCCGATTGCCCGGCCCCTCCATCCGGACGAAGATTGCTCCTTGTGCCCCGACGACGGTTGTTCGCCGACCTGAGTCCGCTGCGGGAGTCGGTCGACTTCCGCTGGCTCTGGGCCGGTCAGTCGCTCTCGGCCGTCGGCAACGTGATGACCATGGTCGCGGTCTCGATCCAGGCGTACGACGTGACCGGCTCCTCGATCGCCGTCGGCGGACTCGGCCTCGCGAACCTGATCCCGACCCTCCTGCTCGGCCTCTTCGGCGGCTCGATCGCCGACGCCGTCGACCGGCGCCGGCTCGTCCTGCTCACCAGTACCGGATTGATGGCCGTCGGCATCTTGTTCGCCGTACAGGCCTTCCTGCACTGGAACAACCTCTGGCTCCTCTACTTGCTGACGGCAACCTCCGCAGCCCTCGCGGCGGTCGACGGCTCGGCACGGCGAACGTTCCCGCCCCGCTTCCTCCCAGTCCGTCTGCTCCCCGCCGCCGCAGCCCTCAACCAGCTGTCCTTCCAGGTCGCGATCATCGCCGCGCCCCTGCTCGCCGGAGTCCTGATCGCCACGATCGGCATCGGAGCGGCGTACGCCGTGGACGCCGTCACCTTCCTCGCCGCACTAGCCGGTGTCCGGCGGCTCCCACCCATGCCACCAGTCGGCGGCGGCGCGACCATCGGCCTCCGCTCTGTTGCCGAAGGCATCCGGTACGCCGCGCGCCACCCGCTGATCGGGATGATCTTCCTGCTCGACCTCAACGCGACCGCGCTGGCGATGCCGACCGCGCTGTTCCCGGCCCTCGCCGACACCCACTTCGGCGGCGGCCCGCAGACCGTCAGCTACCTCTTCGCCGCGATCAGCGTCGGCGGCATCGTCGCCGCCACCCTCTCCGGCCCGCTCGGCCACCTCCGCCACCAGGGCCGAGCCATGCTGATCTCGGTCGCCCTCTGGGGTACGGCCATCGGCGCGGTCGCCCTCACCACCCACCTCTGGCTCGGCCTGATCTGCCTCGCCGTCGCCGGCGCCGCCGACATCATCACCACCGTCTTCCGCGCCACAATCCTCCAGGCCAACACCCCCGACGACCTGCTCGGCCGCGTCAGCTCCCTCGACCTGATGGTCGGCATCGGCGGTCCCAACCTCGGCAACCTCCGCGCCGGCACCCTCGGCGGCCTCCTCGGCCCAGCCCCCGCCCTCCTCCTCGGCGGCCTCACCTGCCTCCTGGGCGCGGGCATCCTCACCGCTTCGTCCAAAACCTTCCGCGCGTACGACGCGCGTCGCGACGCGCCGACCTGAGCGGAGCCGGGCCGAGCCGGGGCTCACACGACCCCGCCGACCTGAGCCGAGCCGGAGTCCACCGCCGCCCCTTCCCCCGAGCCGCTCAGGCCGACGCCGTACAGGCATTCCTCCGGCTCCTCCGCTCAGAAGCTCGCGGGAGCGCGCGGCGTACAGGCGTCTTCCACGGCCCGGATCTCGTTGTCGGTGAGGGTCAGCTCCAGCGCTGCTGCGGCGTCGGGGAGGTGGTGCTCCTTGGTCGGGCCGACGATGGGGGCGTCGACGCTGGGGTGCTTCAGCACCCAGGCCAGGGCGATCTGCGCCATCGGTACGCCGCGTGCCTCGGCAACCTTCTGTACGGCGTCCGCCACCGGCCGGTCGGCCTCGCTGAAGCGACGGTCGGCGACCGGATCGTTGCCTGCTCGCGTCGTCTCCGTGCCCCACGGCCGCGCGAGGCGGCCCTTGGCGAGCGGGCTCCACGGGATCGACCCGACGCCCTGGTCGGCGAGCAGCGGGAACATCTCGCGCTCCTCCTCGCGCTGCATCAGGCTGTACTGGTTCTGCATCGAGACGAACTTCGTCCACCCGTGCAGCTGCGCGACGTACTGCAGCTTCGAGAACTGCCAGGCCCACATCGACGAGGCCCCGAGGTAGCGGACCTTGCCGGCCTTCACGACGTCGTGCAGCGCCTCCATCGTCTCCTCGACCGGCGTCTCCGGGTCGAAGCGATGGATCTGGTACAGGTCGACGTAGTCGGTGCCGAGTCGGTTGAGCGAGGCATCGATCTGCTCCAGGATCGCCTTGCGGGACAGGCCGGAACCGCCCGGTCCGTCGTGCAGCTTGAAGTGCACCTTCGTCGCGAGCACGATGTCCTCGCGCCGGCTGTACTTGCGGATCGCGCGCCCGACGATCTCCTCGGAGCTGCCGAAGCCGTAGACGTTCGCGGTGTCCCAGAAGGTGATCCCGAGGTCGAGGGCCTGCCGGAAGATCGGCTCGGCGCCCGCGTCGTCGAGGGCCCAGGTGTTGAACCCGCGCGAGGTGTCGCCGAAGCTCATGCACCCGAGCGCGATCCGGCTGACCTTCAAGCCCGAACTGCCAAGTCTGGTGTACTCCATGGTGCTCACTCCTTGACTCCGAAGACGTCCTTGGCGACGGTGATCGCGGACATCGCCCGCGGCCAGCCGGCGTAGAAGGCGAGATGGGTGATCAGTTCCTTGAGCTCGGTCTCGGTGAGACCGTTGCTCTTGGCCCGTAAGAGGTGATGGCGCAGCTGCTCGGTGTTGCCATTGGCCACCAACGAGGCGCAGGTGATCAGGCTCCGGTCCCGCGGACTCAGTTCGGGCCGGGTCCAGACGTCACCGAACAGCACGTCGTCGGTCAGCTCGACCAGCTTGGGCGCGAAGTCCCCGACCAGGCGCTGCGCGGGGCTCTGCTCGGCGGTCATGGTTTCGGTGTCCCTGGGATCTGCATGCCATCCAGTCAACGCCCCCGGCGGACGGGCGCGGGAGTCACTGGTCTTCCGGGTAATGCCAGTACCTCCTTCGGCCCGCGGGCACCGATTACGGTGGAGGCATGGACAACCGAGCCGAGATCCGTGAGTTCCTGGCCTCCAGGCGCGCCCGGATCACGCCCGAGCAGGCCGGGCTCCCGGCGTACGGCGGCAACCGCCGGGTCAAGGGCCTGCGCCGCGAGGAGGTCGCGCTGCTCGCGGGGGTCAGCATCGACTACTACGTCCGGATGGAACGCGGGAACCTGGGCGGCGCTTCGGACGCCGTACTGGAGGGTCTGTCGCGGGCGCTCCAGCTGGACGACGCCGAGCGTGCGCACCTGTACGACCTCGCCCGGGCGTCCTCGCCGGTCCCGGCCCGCAAACGCAAGCCCGCCCCCGCCACTGTGCCCGCTAGTGTCCAACTCGTCCTGGACACGATCAGCGACGCCCCCGCCTGGCTCCGCAACGCCCGCCACGACATCCTCGCCGCCAACCGGATGGCCCGCGCTCTGTACTCCCCCATCCTCGCCGACCCCCGCCGCCCCGCGAACACCGCACGCTTCGTGTACCTCGACCCCGCAGCCCAGGACTACTACCCCGACTGGGACCGCACCGCGAACGACATCGCCGCGATGCTCCGCTCCGAGGCCGGCCACAACCCGCACGACAAACTCCTGATCGAGCTGATCGGCGAACTCTCCACCCGCAGCGAGGAGTTCCGCACCCGCTGGGCGGCCCACAACGTCCGCTTCCACCGCACGGGCCTGAAGAAACTCCACCACCCGGTCGTCGGCACCCTGGACCTGACCTTCGAGGCCCTCGAGTTCCCCGCGCACCCTGGGCTCACTCTGCTGGTCTACACAGCCCCCGCCGGCAGCCCGACCGCCGACGCCCTGAAGCTGTTGTCCAGTTGGGCCGCGACAACCGAGCTCGCCCAGCACTAGCCCGCCGACTCGACCCACCGCAGCTCGGCGTACAACCGCTCCCGATCGGCCCGGCGCATCTCCGGCTCGAGCATCATCAGCAAGGTCCAGACCCCGACGGTCGGCGGACAGCACGCCCAGGTGCAGCAGTCCCCGTCAAGCCGTTCCTTGCTGTCAGCAACAAGCCGGTGCCAGTCGACCACCACCTGCTCAACCGGCTCCCGCCGATCTTCCAGCCGCAACACGGTCGTCTTCGTCAGCGCCGACAGGCCTGGCAGATCCGACAACCGCGCGTACCGCCGTACCCTCACCACAGCTCGTCGAGCCGCGCCAATCGAGCCCGCAGCCGCCGGGCATCTCGCTTCGGCAGGTGATGCTCGACGATCGAGAGCAGCTCCCGTACGTCGTCGATCGGCGTACAGCATCCCCACAGCCTGCAACCTTCGTACCGCGGATCGTAGAGCCGCCGAACCCGCCCAGGAGGCCTACGCGGCATGAACCTTTCGTGTGTTCAGCATCCGCCGATGGTCCCACCGAGCCCGCCGTCCAGCAAGTCTCATCGGTTCTCAGCGAGCTCGGTCAACGCTGCACGCAGGAACGCATCGCGCCGGGCGGTTGCTGTTGCCTCGTACAGCTCGGTCGGCGTGTTGAGCGCGGCGACCGCATCCCAGTACGCGATATGGTCGGCCTTGGCGGAGATCGCTCGTTCGTAGCCGTGGAGTACTTCGGCCGGCGCCTCGGGACCGAACGAGATGGCGGCCTGCTTACGGAGTTCGCAGAGGTCAACCCCTCGGGCTCCCACACCGGCGGTCTTCCAGTCGATGAGCGCGGCGATCTCGTCGCCGGTCCACAGGAGATTGCCCGGCCAGACGTCGCCATGCAGGAAGACGTGCTCGCTGATTGGCAGGCCGTACGCCGGGACCGCCTCATCGGCGGCTTGCAGGAGGGGTGTCGTCAGCAGGCGCCCTTCGCGGCGGTCGGTGGCGAAGTCGTCGACCGCGATCGGGCGCGGGCGGAACGGCAGTACGTCGTACGGCGTGATCGAGACGGCATGGATGCGAGCGAGTACGGCGCCCGCGGCACGCAGGCGTTCGACGGACGAAGGCGCCGACCACTGACTACTGCCCTGTACGACGGACTCGAGCGTCATTGGTAGGTCACCCAGCAGGTCAGCGCCAAGCAGTCGCGGAGCCGGCAGCCCATAGCGTTCGGCCACTTTAAGCGCGGCAGCCCCGGTCGCCACCATGCCCGCGCCGATCCGAGGAGTCGGCGCCCGCAGCACGGCCTCGATCAGTCGCCCACGACTCTCAACCCGCAGCAACCACGGGCCTTGCCCCTCATGCAGAGCGCGAACCCCAACGACCCTCGCGCCACCACCGATCGCCGCAGCTGCCCATTCCAGTACGCGCTCGGTCGGCCAGCCGCCTGCGCTCTCAGTTTTCCCGCACACCGGCAGCCTAGCGATCGAGCCCCACTCACGCGCTGATCGAGGGCCCGGCGGGGAGAGCAGTGAGGCGCGGAAGCGACGGTCGATCACCGGCAAAGGGCGCACGGGCAGCGGGACTGAGCGCTGCCGACAAGCGGCAGATCCGGCACGTAAGTAGCGGCAGATCCGGCACACACCTAGCGGCAGATCCGGCACGTAAGTAGCGGCAGATCCGGCACACAGACAGCGGCAGAGAAGGCGCGTGGGTAGCGGCAGAGAAGGCACACAAGCGGCGGCCGAGAGCGCACTCGAACACCCACCGGTGGCCAGGTCTGCGGTCCAACGCACCTGACGACGCCTCCGGCGACATCCAACAGAGGACGAATCGGCTAGCTAGAACCACCCGCCCCGGGGATCACGCGCACGCACCGGACCCACACAAGCGCGCCCACCCGCACTCACCTGAGGGCGATAAGCCCGCACGCCAGGGCACCAGCCCGCACCCCCCGGGCGGGCGGGAGCGGACTGCGTAGGTCGCGACGAAGGAGCGACCGTAGCCGGCCGCGTGGGAGAGGCGCTCAGCGGTGAGACAGCAACTCAGCGGCCTCGGAGGCCCAGTACGTCAGGATCGTGTCCGCACCCGCCCGCCGGATGCTGGTCAACGTCTCCATGATCGCCTTCTCGCGGTCGATCCACCCGTTGGCGGCCGCGGCCTCGACCATCGCGTACTCGCCGGAGATGTTGTACGCCGCGACCGGCACGTTCACGTGGTCGCGGACCTGGCGGATGATGTCGAGGTAGGCCAGGGCCGGCTTGACCATCACGAGGTCGGCGCCTTCGGCGATGTCGAGGTCGACCTCGCGGATCGCGTCGCGGGCGCCGTTGCCGGGGTCCTGCTGGTAGGTCTTGCGGTCGCCCTGCAGGGACGAGTCGACGGCCTCGCGGAACGGGCCGAAGAAGGCGGACGCGTACTTCACGGCGTACGCCAGGATCACCGTGTCCAGATAACCGGCGGCGTCGAGAGCGGAACGGACCACCCCGACCTGGCCGTCCATCATCCCGGACGGGCCGACGACGTGCGCGCCGGCCGACGCCTGCGCAACACCCATCTCCGCGTAGATCGCCAGCGTCGCGTCGTTGTCGACGCGCCCGGCGGAGTCCAGTACGCCGCAGTGCCCGTGCGAGGTGAACTCGTCCAGGCACAGGTCGGCCATCACCAGCAGGTCGTCGCCGGCCTCGGACACCGCGTCCCGGATCGCGACGTTCAGGATCCCGTCGGGATCGACCGCCCCCGACCCGACCTCGTCCTTCGACGAGGGGATCCCGAACAGCATCACCCCACCGAGCCCCAGCTGCACGGCCTCGGCCACGGCCTTCCGGGCGGTGTCGCGCGTGTGCTGGTAGACGCCCGGCATCGAGCTGATCGCGATCGGCTCCCGTGCGCCTTCCCGGATGAACATCGGCAGGATCAGCTGCCGCGGTTCGATCGTGGTCTCCGACACCAACCGCCGGACAGCTGCCGACGACCGCAGCCGCCGCGGACGAACACCCGGGAAACCAGTCACAGCACTTAGCTCTTCCTTCGCGAGCCCGAGCGGCGCTCGGACGGACGGGTGACGGGCTCCCCCGCCTCCACCATGGTGTCACGCCGGTCGGCACCGAACCGGGCCAGTGCGTCGGCCAGTTCCTCGGCGGACGGCGCCTCGGCCATCGCGTCGACGCGCAGGCCGTGCTCCTCGGCGGTCTTCAGGGTCGCCGGGCCGATCACCGCGATCACCGTCGACGCGTGCGGCTTGCCGGCGATGCCGACCAGGTTCCGCACGGTCGAGGACGAGGTGAACACGACCGCGTCGAACTTGCCCGACTTGATCGCCTCGCGGGTCGGTGCGGGCGGCGGGGCGGCCCGGACGGTCCGGTACGCCGTGACGTCGTCGACCTCCCAGCCGAGATCGGTCAGGCCCGCCACCAGCGTCTCGGTGGCGATGTCCGCGCGGGGCAGGAAGACCCGGTTGATCGGGTCGAGCACCTCGTCGAACGGCGGCCAGTCCTCGACCAGTCCGGCGGCCGACTGCTCGCCCGAGGGCAGCAGGTCGGGGCGGATGCCCCAGGCGGCGATCGCCTCGGCGGTCTTCTCGCCGACCGCGGCGATCTTCAGCCCGGAGAACGCCCGCGCGTCCAGCCCGTACTCGTCGAACTTCTCGCGGACGGCCTTGACCGCGTTGACCGAGGTGAACGCGACCCATTCGTAGCGGCCCTCGACCAGGCCACGGATGGCCTTGTCCATCTGCTGCGGGTTGCGCGGCGGCTCGACCGAGATGGTCGGGACCTCTTCCGGCATCGCGCCGTACCGGCGAAGCCGATCCATCAGCGGGCCGGCCTGGTCCTTGGTGCGCGGCACCAGGATCCGCCAGCCGAACAGCGGCTTGGTCTCGAACCAGCTGAGCGCCTCGCGCTGCTCAACCACGGAGCCGACCACGATCACGGCCTCGCCGACGACCTTCGCGGACCGCAGGTCGGCGACGATCGTGCCGAGCGTGCCGACGACGCTGGTCTGGGCGGTGGTGGTGCCGCCGACGGTCGCGCAGACCGGCGTACCGGCGTCGAAGCCGGACTCGACCAGTGCGGTGGTGACGTCCTTCAGGACGTCGACCGCGTTCAGCAGCACCAGCGTCTGCTTCGGGTGCAGCCGGCTGAAGTCGAGCTTGGCCTCGGCCAGGTCGAGGACCGTGACCTCACGCTCGCTCTTCACGGTCAGCGGAATACCCGCGTACGCCGGTACGGCGCTGACCTCGCTGACGCCCGGGACGACGTTGAAGCTGATCCCCGCCTTGCGGCAGGCGGCAGCCTCCTCGGCGCCGCTGGAGAAGGTGAACGGGTCACCGGTCAGCAGGCGGACCACGTTCGACGCGGTCTTGGCGGTCTTCACCACCAGGCGCGCCCGAGCGGCGACCCGCAGCGCCCGGCTGCCCTCGGCGCCTGAGCCGTCGATCACCTCGACGCCCGGCGGGCAGTAGGCCAGGAACGCGTCGTGCTCCGGGCCCTCGACCACCACGGCGTCGGCGTTCGCCAGGACGTCGCGCCCGGCGATCGTCAGCAGGGCTGGATCACCCGGACCGACCCCGACGAAGGTGACGTGCCCGAGCGGTCTGGTCTGCTTGGCTGTGCTGCTTGTCGCCGCGGCCTTCGCCGGCACCTTCTGCGGAGTCTGGGTGGCCGCTGCTGTCTTCGCGCTGCTCACGTCTGCCGTCGCCTTCGCCCTTGTCTTGCTCGTCTTTTCCGTCGTCGTGCCCCGTGCCGGTGTCATGTCTGCTCCAGCAACTCGTGCGCCAGCGCCCGTCCGACCGCCGCTGGATCGTCGACCGATCCGTTGGCCGACAGCCGCCGTACGCCGCCGCCGTCCTCACCGAGTGCGCCCCGCAGCCACAGCTCCGGGCCGTCCTCACCCTCGACCACTTCGGCGAGCGCTCCGACCGGCGCGGTGCACCCGGCCTCGAGCGTTGCCAGCAACTGCCGTTCGGCGGTCACGGCGGCCCGGGTGGCCGGGTCCTCCAGTGGCGCCAGAGCAGCCAGTACGACGCTGTCGTCGCTGCGGCACTCGATGCCCAGGGCACCTTGTCCCGGAGCCGGCAGCACCTGGATCGGGTCGAGCGTCTCGGTGATCTCGCCCAGCCGGCCCAACCGGGCCAACCCTGCCCTCGCGAGCACCACCGCGTCCAATTTGCCTTCGGCCACCATCCCGATCCGGGTGTCCACGTTGCCGCGGATGCCGGTCAGTTCGACGCCGAGCCCGAGTGCCTCGATCTGCGCGACCCGGCGTGGTGAGCCCGTCCCGATCAGGGCGCCGCTCTGCAGCTCGCCGAGCGTCAGGCCGTCGCGGGCGACGAGCACGTCGCGCGGGTCCTCGCGGACCGGGATCGCGCCGAGGGTCAGGCCCTCGATCGGCGCGGTCGGAAGGTCCTTCAGCGAGTGCACGGCGATGTCGATCTCGTGCGCCACCAGGGCGTCGCGCAGCGCGCTGACGAAGACGCCGGTGCCGCCGATCTGCTCCAGCGGCGCCCGGTTCGTGTCGCCGGTGGTGACGATCGGGACCAGCTCGACCTCGTGCCCCAGGGCCCGCAGCGCCTCGGCGACGTTGGTGGCCTGCGCGGTCGCGAGAGCCGACCGGCGGGTACCGAGCTTGATCATGCGGACTCACCTCCGGTGGTGGTCTTGGGGGCGGTGACCGCGTCGACGGTCGCCGGGTCGAGCGCGAACAGCTCGCGCAGCGCGTCGGCGTACGTCGGGCCGCCCGGATCGGCGGCCAGTTCCTTCACGCGGACGGTGGGGGTGTGCAGAACCTTGTCGACGACGCGCCGGATGGTCCGGGCGACCTCGTGGCGCTGGTTCTCGTCCAGGCCGGGCAGGCGGCGGTCGAGGCGGGCCAGCTCGGAGTCGACGAGCTCGGAGGCCATCGCGCGCAGCGCGACGACGGTCGGCGCGACCGAGGCCGCGCGGCGGGTCGCCTCGAAGGCGCCGGTCTCCTCGCCGACGATCCGGCGGACCTCGTCGATGTCGTGCTCGCTGCCGCCCGCCGTACCGGCCAGGTCGGCCAGGGTGACGAGGGTGACGCCGGGGATCCGGGCGGCGCCCGGCTCGACGTCGCGCGGCAGGGCCACGTCCAGTACGCCGAACGGGCGCCCGTCGGTGGCGTTGCGGATCATTTCCTCGGTCAGCACGGTCCCGCGGGCGCCGGTGCAGCTGACCACCAGGTCGGCCTCGGCCAGAGCGTCCGGTACGCCGGCGAGCGGGATCGCCGTACCGCCGATCCGTTCGGTCAGCGCGACGGCGCGGTCGTGGTTGCGGTTCGCGATCGTGACGCTCGCGGCGCCGCCGTTGATCAGGGTCTGCGCGGCCAGCGAGGCCATCGAGCCGGCGCCGACGATCAGCGCGCGGCGGCCCTCGAAGCCGCCGACGGCCTCGAGCCCGGCGGTGACCACCGAGCGGCCGGCCGAGTCGATGCCGGTCTCGGTGCGAGCCCGCTTGCCGGTCCGCAGCGCGTGCTGGAACAGGGCGTTCAGGCCGCTGCCGATCGTCTCCAGGTCCTGGCCGACGCGCAGCGAGTCCTTCACCTGGCCGAGGATCTGGCTCTCGCCGACGACCATCGAGTCCAGCCCGACCGACACCTGGAACAGGTGCGCGACGGCGCCTTCCTCGAAGTGCACGTACAGGTGCTCGGCGAGGTCGAGCAGCGGTACGCCGGTGATGTCGGCGAGGATCGCGGTGACCTCGTCCATCCCGGCGTGGAAACGGTCGACGTTCGCGTAGACCTCGGTGCGGTTGCAGGTCGCCAGGACGGCCGACTCGCTCACCGCGGGACTGTGCTGGACGGTGATCGCCAGCTTGGTCGCCGCGTCCGCGTCCAGCGCGACCCGCTCCAGAACCGAGATGTCCCCGCTACGGTGCGAGATGCCGACGACCAGGTAACTCATGCGCGTCCTCGCTTCGCTCCGGGCGCGCATGAGCTACCTGGTGTCAGGCTGTGCTTGATGGCGAACTCGCTGCGCTCGTTCGGCGTCATGCGCCCACACCCCCACCCACGCTGGGCAGATCGGGCAGACCGTTGATCGCTGGTAGTTCGGGCACCTCGGGGAGCGCCGCCTCTCCGGACTTTCGTTGTTCGTGGTACGCCAGGATCTGCAACTCGATCGAGAGGTCCACCTTGCGGATGTCGACACCGTCGGGCACGGACAGCACCACCGGCGCGAAGTTCAGGATGCTGGTCACCCCGGCCGCGACCAGCCGGTCGCAGACCTCCTGGGCCGGACCGGCGGGAGTGGTGATGACACCGATCGAGACCCGGTCGGCGGCGACGATCTCCTCCAGCTCAGCGAAGTCGCGCACGACCATGTCGCCGATCCGCTCACCGACCAGCTCGGGCGCCGCGTCCAGCAGGGCGACGATCCGGAAGCCGCGGGTGCCGAAGCCGGAGTAGTTGGCCAGCGCGTGACCCAGGTTTCCGATCCCGACGATGACCACGGCCCAGTCCTGGGTGACGCCGATCTCGCGGGCGATCTGGTACCGCAGGTACTCCACGTCGTACCCGACCCCGCGGGTGCCGTAGGAGCCGAGGTACGACAGGTCCTTGCGGAGCTTGGCCGAGTTGACGCCGGCCGCGGTCGCGAGGTCCTCGCTCGACGCGGTGGCGATGCCACTGTCCGACAGCGCGGTCAGGGCCCGCAGGTACACCGGCAAGCGCGCGACAGTGGCCTCGGGAATGCCGCGTTCGGTTCGCGTCGGCGCGCCGGGGCGACGGCTGCGGGCAGGCGTCACAATTCTCCTGGAAAGGTGGTTCGCGAGTCACTCGCCTCACGGCGGGCGACATCCCCACTCTAGGAGCTTGTGAACGTGAGAACAAAATCGGCGACGGCACCCATGACAGACGTCACGTCGAAACTCACGCCGTTGTCAAGGCCTTCTTCAGCCTGACCGGGTCGACCCGCCAGAAGTCGTGCTGGCGGCCGTCGACGAAGGTGACCGGGATCTGTTCGCCGTACTCGCGGAACAGCTCGGGGTCCTGAGTGATGTCGATCTCGGTCCAGCCGACGCCCAGCTCGGCGCAGACCGCGGCGACGATCGCCTGGGCGTCCTCGCAGAGGTGGCAGCCCGGTTTCCCGTACAGGGTGACGCGCGGCTCGCTCACCGGTCCGCCTCGCGAAGCCGGCCCTTGGCGACCTTCCCGGTGACCGAGTGCGGCAGGTGGTCGACGACCTCGACCTCGACCGGGCACTTGAAGCGGGCCAGCCGGTGCCCGGCGTACTCGAGCAGCTCGGCGACGTCGATGACAGCACCGGTGGCCGGTACGACGAACGCCTTGACCGCCTCGCCGGTCTCGTCGGACGGGACGCCGATCACCGCGGCCTCACGGACGCCGGGAGCGCCGACCAGGACCTCCTCGACCTCGCTCGGGAAGACGTTGAAGCCGCTGACGATGACGAGCTCGCGGAGCCGGTCGACCAGGTAGAGATCGCCGTCGGCGTCCAGGAAGCCGACGTCGCCGGTCCGGTACCAGCCGTCGGCGTCCGGGCCGTCGACCCCGTCGGGCCAGTAGCCGGAGAACAGGTTCTTGCCGCGGATCAGGATCTCGCCGGGGTCGTCGCCCTCGACGTCCTCGCCCTGGTCGTCGGCGATCCGCAGGTCGACGCCCGGCAGCGGGCGGCCGACGGAACCCGACTTCGGCTCCTCCTCGCCGAGCGTCGTGGTGACACCCGGGGACGCCTCGGTCAGGCCGTAGCCCTGGTGGACGAACAGGCCGGTCGCCTGCTCGAACCGGTCGGCCAGCGCACGGTCGAGGCTGGACGCGCCGGTCAGCACGACCTTGACCGAGGCGAGCCGCTCCCGGAGGTCGTCGCGCGCGAGCAGCGCGTGCAGCGCCGGCGGGGCCAGCGGGAGCCGCGTCACGGCGTACGAGCTGATCAGGTCGAGTGTGCCGGTCGAGTCGAACCGCCGGTCGACGACGAGCGCCGCGCCGGTCGCGATCGCCCAGCCGAGGACCGCGTTCAGGCCGAACGCGTGGAACATCGGGAGGACGCCGAGCACGATGTCCTCGGGCCCCATCCGGTCCTCGCCGAGGCCGGCCAGGTTCTCGACGTTCGCGGCGAGCGCCCGGTGCGTCAGCATCGCCGCGCGCGGGTCGCCGCTCGTCCCGGACGTGTAGAGCAGGACCGCAAGGCTCTCCGGGTCGGTCTGCGGCGACAGCGGAGCGTGACCGTCGAGCTCGCCGGCCCGGACCACGCGGACGCCCTCGGCCTTGTCCGCGAGGTCGCCGTCGGCGACCACGAGACGCGCGCCGGAGTGCTTCACGACGTTGCCGATCTCGGTCTTCGTCAGGCCCGTGTTCAGCGGTACGGCGACGAGGCCGGCGCGCAGACATCCCAAGTACGACGTGACGAAGTCGACGCTGTTGGCCATCAGCAGGACCACCCGGTACCCGGGCACGAGACCGGCACCGGCGTACCCCTGGGCGGCCCGCTCGACGGCCTCGTCGAGCTCGCTCCAGGTCAGTCGCCGGTCACCGTCGACCAGCGCGAGACGCTCCCCATGACGTCGCGCTGTGTCACGAAGAACATCCGCGAAGTTGAAGTTCACAGCGCGAGTCTGTCATGTTCCGGTTAAGGTGCTCAGAGTGACCAGGGACCTACGCGCCAGGTCCGTGCTGGCCGGTGAGGCGAGTGCGGCGGCGGCTGAGCTGGAAGCCGCGCTGGCGACCCCCTCGGTGAGCCACGCGGCGGCCTTCTTCGACGTCGACAACACGCTGCTGCAGGGCGCGTCGGTGTACCACCTGGCCCGCGGGCTGTACCGGCGAAGGTTCTTCAGCTTCGCCGAGATCGCCGCCAAGGCCTGGCAGCAACTCGCCTTCCGGCTGCGCGGCGAGACCCCGGACTCGGTCGCCAGGGCCCGCTCCTCGGCGCTGTCGTTCATCGCCGGGCACCGGGTCGCGGAGGTCGAGATCCTGGTCGAGGAGATCTTCGACGAACTGATGGCCGACAGGATCTGGCCGGGCACGAAAGCGCTCGCGCAGCAGCATCTGGACGCCGGCGAACGGGTCTGGCTGGTGACCGCCGCGCCCGTCGAGGTGGCCCGGGTCCTGGCCCGGCGACTCGGTCTGACCGGCGCGCTGGGAACGGTTGCAGCCCAGAGTGACGGGGTCTATACAGGTGTACTTGTGGGCGATATTCTGCACGGCCCGGCCAAGGCGGAAGCCGTCCGGGCGCTGGCCGAGCACGAGGAGCTGGACCTGACCGCGTGTTCGGCGTACTCGGACTCGGTGAACGACTTGCCGATGCTGGAAATGGTGGGGAATCCGTGGGCGATCAACCCTGACAGCAGGCTGCTGCGGCATGCCCGGACGGCCGGCTGGCAGGTGCGGGACTACCGGACCGGACGGAGGGCGACGCGCCTTCTCCTGTTGACAGCGGGTGCTTCAGGCGTAACGCTCGGTGCTGTCTCAGCCGCTGTGGCCATCCAACGATGTCTCAGTCGGGGATGTGCAAGTCGTAGACGTGTCAGTTGAAACGGGGAGAGATCTTGACGACGCCGGAGCCGAGCCCGGACGGGATGAGACGTGCGGAGCTCGTCGATCGCGCCCAGGCGGGAGACGTCGGTGCATTCGGTGAGCTGTACGACGAGTACTCGCTCACCGTCTATCGGTACATCTACGCGCGGGTGTCGTCCTCGGCCCTGGCCGAGGACCTGACCAGCGAGACGTTCGTCCGGGCGCTGCGCGCGCTGGACTCGTTCCGCTGGCAGGGCCGGGACTTCGGTGCCTGGCTGGTGACGATCGCCCGCAACCTGATCACCGACCACTACAAGTCGGGCCGCGTGCGGCTCGAGGTGGTCACCGACGAGATCGAGACGCACGACCGGCAGACCGAGGGGCCGGAGGTCGACGTACTGGCCGCCGCGACCGCCGAGGTGCTGCGGGACGCCGTCGCGGCCTTGCCGGACGAGCAGCGCGACTGCCTGACCATGCGATTCTTCGCCGGTCTGTCGATCGCCGAAACGGCCAAAGCGCTGGAGAAGTCCGAAGGCGCGGTCAAGCAACTGCAGTTGAGGGCCGTCAGGCACTTGGCGAAGGTAATCCCCAAGGACTTGAGGTGAGACGGGTGACAACGAATGTCTTCCGTAACCAGTCAGGGAGTTTCCTCGTTTGCCTGGTGAGGACCTGTCGGTGACCCCGACTGGACCATTGAGGAGAACGAGAACTCATGAGTGACCTAACCAGGGCTCGAGCGCGCGCGGATGCATTCGCGCACGCCGTCGATCACGGGCCCCGTCACTCTTCGCGACTGAGCGATGACCCTGAGTTGCTGGAAGCTGTTGAACTGGCCGGGCGGCTGAGGACCGCCGGGGCAGTGGCACCGCGACCGGAGTTCAGTGCCGAACTGAGGCACCGTCTGCTGGAGCAGGCGGCCGCCCGGGCGGCAACGACTCCGACCGTGGTGCACAGCTCGCCGGACGACGAGGAGGACTTGCCGCCCCGCGAGGACGACGAGGCGTCCGTGATACCGATCCGTCATCGCCCCGGCCGGAGGATCCGGCTGGTGGCGAGCACCGCCGCACTCGTCCTGCTCGGAGGTGGCATCGGTTCCGCTGCCGCCGCCCAGCAGGCGATGCCCGGCGACACGCTGTACGGGATGACGCGCAGCATCGAGAACGTCTCGACCAACGTCAGCGTGGGGGACGACTCCCGCGGCCGGCGTGATCTCGAGCACGCGATGACCAGGCTGTCCGAGGTGGACGCGCTGGTGTCGAACGGTGGCAGCACAGCCTCCATCGACAGCACGCTCGGCCTGTTCTCGGACCAGGCCCGCAAGGGCGTGTCCCGGCTCGTCGCGTCGTACCAGCAGGACGACGACCCCAGCTCCATCACGGCGATCACGACGTTCATCACCAGCGCCCGCCAGGCTCTCGGTGAGCTCGCTCCGAAGTTGCCGCCGGAGTCGCTGAAGTCGGCCGTCGAAGCGGTCGCCGCGATCGACGAACTGACCCGGCACACGTCGCTGGCCTGCCCGAAGTGCGACCAGCCGAAGCCGGTCAAGGGTTCGGTCCAGCCGACCACGGAGCAGCCGAACGTCCGGCCCAACGACCCGGAGGACCCGATCAAGTCGGGCCCGACGGTGCCGTCGGCCAAGCCGAGCACCCGGCCGAGCACGGCGCCGACCGAGGTGCCGGACACCACCAAGGTGGAGGAGCGGAACACGACGCAGCCGACCAAGCTGCTCACCCCGCCCGGCACCCAGCCGACCGGAAGCCCGACGACAACACCGTCAGGTACCCCGCTCCCCTCCCTACCCACCCCCGGAACGCCGAGCTGGCCCTGGCCGTTCCCCTCCCTGAGCCTGCCACTGCCGACGATCAACCTGCCCGGCGTGATCCAGACTCTGCTACCTCCCTGGAAGTAGCACCCGTGTAGTACGCCGAAGAGCCCCGGTCGACAGCCTGTCGACCGGGGCTCTTCGTTTGCCCGGGGGTGGTTGTCCGGCGGGTGGTTGTCCGGCGGGCGGTTGCTCGGCGGGTGGTTGCCTCGCCCGCGGACTACCCGCCCACCCCACGCGGGCTCTTCGCCTCCGGTTGGGGTGGAACGTTGGGTGGGGTGGTGGACATGTACGGGATATGGCGTCGACCAAGGGTTCCGACCGGTTGGAAGGGCGCGGGGATCGGCTCGAGGTGTTGTTCGACGTGCTGACGGCGGTGCCGGCCGTCGTACTGGTGGTGATCGCGCTGCCGCTGCTGCCGCGGTAGGTCAGAAGAAGACGCTGCGGCGTTGCATCAGCAGGGCGTACAGGGTCTGCTGGATGGTTTCGCGGACCTGGTCGGTGACGTTGAAGACCAGCATCGGGTCGTCGGCGGCGCCTTCGGGGAAGTCGTCGGTGCGGATCGGTTCGCCGAACTCGATCAGCCACTTCGACGGGAGCGGGACCATGCCGAGCGGGCCGAGCAGCGGGAAGAACGGCGTGACCGGGATATAAGGGACACCGAGCAGCCGCGCCAGGGACGCGATGTTGCCGACCAGCGGGTAGATCTCCTCCGCGCCGACGATCGAGCACGGAACAATCGGTACGCCGGTCCGCATGGCCGCGCTGACGAAACCGCCGCGCCCGAACCGCTGCAGCTTGTACCGCTCGCTGAACGGCTTGCCGAGTCCCTTGAACCCCTCCGGCCAGACGCCGACCAGGTTGCCGGCGCGCAGCAGCCGTTCGGCGTCGTCGTTGCTGGCCAGCGTCGCGCCGGCCTTCCGCGACAGTTCGCCGACGAACGGCGTACGGAAGACCAGGTCCGCGGCGAGCGTGCGCAGCGGGCGGTTGGTGTGGTCGGCGACGATCAGCTGGGTGATCAGACCGTCGAGCGGCATCGTGCCGGAGTGGTTCGCGACGATCAGCGCGCTGCCGGTGTCCGGGATGTTCTCGATCCCGCGCACCTCGACCCGGAACCACTTCTCGGCCAGCGGCCGCAGCCCCGACAACAGCACCTGGTCGGTCAGCTCGGCGTCGTACCCGAACTCGTCGACCTCGTACTGCCCGGTCAGCCGCCGGCGCAGGAACGCCAGCCACTCCGCGACCTTCTGCTCCCCGGCGGCGCCGAAGAGGTCCCGCACCATCTTCTCGAAGGCGACGAAGTCGGGTACGTCGGCCGCCGCCGGGCTCGCCTGCTCGCCCACGACCCACGACTCGCCGGCGACCGGACCGCCCGAGGTGTCGGCCTTCTCCGGTTCGGGGGCGCGGTCCTTCGCGGCCTTCGTGTTCTTCCCCGCGAGCGAGCGCGCGGCAGCCGACGGCGTCGTACGCCGGGCGCTTCCGCGACCGGGCCTGCCGCCGGAGCCGATCGGGATGATCTCGGCGTCAGCCACGCAGCGCTCCCAGTCCGGCGGTCAGCAGCTTCGAGGCCGCGGTCATCGCGCCGGTGCCGATCGAGGCGCGGAAGTCGTCGAAGGCTTCGGCGGTCGTGTACTGCGGCTCGAAGGCGAACTCGGTCCGCATCCGGGTCGTGTCGACCGCGCGGCCGTAGGTGAGAAAGGTGATCTGGTCCGGCGAGAAGTCGGCCAGCCGCGCACGCCGTACGACGGCCGCAGTGCTCGACGCGGTGAAGGAAGGCAACCGGACCACCGGCCGGCCGAGCCGGCGGATCGCCTGGGACAGCACGAGAACACCGTCGCCGGCCAGGTTGAACGTGCCCGGGAGGTCCTCGACGGTCGCGTGGTGGATCGCCTCGACGCCGTCGCTCTCGTGCAGGAACTGCAGGCGCGCGTCGTACCCGAAGACGGTCGGGACCACCGGCATCGCGAAGTACCGGGTGATCGGGGAATCGGTCTGCGGGCCGATCCAGTTGGCCATCCGCAGGGTGCTGACCGTCACGTCGGGACGGCGCCGGGCGAACCCGCGCACGTAGCCCTCGACCTCGACGGCGTCCTTGCTCAACCCGGTGTGGTGGTTCGCCCGCGGCGCCATCTCCTCGGTGAACATCGCGGGATCACGCGGACCCGCGCCGTACACCGTGGTCGACGACTTGACCACCAGCTTGCGCAGGCCGGGCGCCTTCTGGCACGCGGCGAGCAGCTGCATGGTGCCGATGACGTTGATCTCCTTCATCGACGACCGGCCACCGGCGCTTCCAGGGGTCGCCACCACGCCCGTGTGGACGACAGTGTCGACGTCCTCACCGGCGATGACCTTGGCGATCACGGGGTTGCGAATGTCGGCCCGGACGAACCGGACCCGGCCGAGCTCGGCCCGTGGCGGAACCACATCGATTCCGATCACGGTCCCGATGGACGGGTCCGCGGCCAGTCGCCGCGCACACCGAGCGCCGGCGTCCCGTGAGACGCCGGTGACCATCACTACCTGTGCCACGAGTGACCCCCAGCCAGACAGCAACCCCGCACAACGCCGCTCTGGTGACCAGAGCGGCTGGAACTGCTTACTTGCCGAGCTTGCGGCGCTGCACCCGCGTCTTCTTCAGCAGCTTGCGGTGCTTCTTCTTCGCCATACGCTTACGGCGCTTCTTGATTACCGAACCCACAGTTGGACCTTCCAAACTTAAAGAGAGCGTCGGCAAAGCCTACCTGCAAGTCTGCTGGTCACCTAAGTGAGGTGCCTGGGAGCGGGTAGGAAGGAGATATGAGAGCTCGTTACAACGGAGTCGCCGACTGGTACGCCGCCCGCAGCACGAACTGGGCCGAGGACAACAGGGAGGACCTGCTCGAGCTGCTCGGGCCGGGAGAAGGCCGGCTGTGCCTCGATCTCGGGTGCGGGACGGGGAACTACTTCGGGATGATCGCGGAGACCGGCCGGCGGGTGTTCGGACTGGATCGGTCGTCGGACCAGTTGCGGTTCGCGCGGGAGAAGGGCGACGTACCGCTGGTCGAGAGCGACGCCGCGCGGCTGCCGTTCGCGGCGGCGAGCTTCGACGACGTACTGGCGTTGTGGATCTCGACCGATCTGGACGACTTCGCCGGGACACTGCGGGAGATCGCGCGGGTACTGCGGCCGGACGGATTGTTCTACTTCTACGGCGTTCACCCGTGCTTCAACGGGCCGCACATCGAGTACCAGGAGGACGGCGGGCGGTTGGCGCACCCGACGTACCGGCAATCCGGCTGGCACGGGCCGTCGGCGTGGTGGGCCGGCGACGGGATCCGCGGGACGGTGGGGATGCGGCACACGCCGTTGGCCGAGTTCCTCAACGCGTTCCTCGCCGCGGGGCTTCTGCTCGACCACGTCGTCGAGCCGGAAGGTGGTCCGGTGCCGGGCGCGCTGGCTGTGCGGGCTCGACTCAGCCCAGGTGCTCCCAGGTGAGGAGCTGGAGGTCGCGGCCCTTCTCCATCAGCCGGGTGGGCGGGAGATCGGTGAGCGTGTAGCCGGTCCGCGTCGCGACCGATCGGCTGGCCTGGTTGCCGGGCTCGATCTCGAGGATCAGGCGGGACAGACCGAGCTCGCCGTGGGCGTAGTCGGTCAGGAGCGTCAGGGCCCGTACGGCGAGGCCCTGGCCGCGGTACGCCTGACCGACGACGTACCCGAGCGAGCCGGTCTTCTCGTTCAGCATCACCTCACCGAGCGGCTGCTCGCCGTCGGTCGTGATCGCGAGGTGCGTCCGGCCGTTGTCAGTGTGCGCGGCGTCGTAGTACGCCTCGGCCGCGGCGAGGTCGAACGGGGTGCGCAGCGGGGTCCAGTACGCGACGTCGGGGTTGTCGAACAGCTCCGACATCACCGCGAGATCGCCGCGCTCCCACTCCCGCAGCACCAGCCCGTCCCCCGCGATCCGCACCCCGGGGCCGCCGTACCTGATCGTCATGCGGTCAGTCTGCTGTACGACGGGTCCGGAGGCGATCCAGGACTTCCGCGGCTGGACCGAGGGTGATCAGGCCGCTACCGGCTGTTTGTTCTGCTGCTGCCGGGGTGAGTGCTTCCAGTGCCCTGGTGATGGCCGGTTTGTTGCCTTGGGCAAGGGCTGCTTCGGCGAGCAGGGTCCAGAGGAGTTCTTGCATCAGGTCTTTCGGTGGGTCCGGCGCATCGTCGAGGCCTTGGCCTGTGAGCAGTGGGAGCACCCAGGGTTCGTACGGGCCGTAGTCCGCGTTCTGGTCCAGCGGTTGGCCTGCTCGGAGTCTGACGGTGAGGACGGCTAGTGCTTCGAGACCGCCTTGCAGGCCGGGCATTCCGGCGCCGTCGAGCAGCTTCGCGGCGTCTCGGTAGGCGGCTTCGGTGGGGTTGCGCAGTACGGCGTACCAGCTGGTGAAGACGGTGACCAATGGTGTTTCGTGCTTCGCTGCGAGCTGGTCGGCTGCTGCTGCGTGGTGGTCGGCGGCGTCGTAGTCGCCGAGGGCGCTTCGGGACTGGATGCGGATGAGATGACCGAGGACTTCGTACGTCGTCAGACCGTGTTTGCCGGCGAGGTCGATCAGCTCGACGCCGATCGCGTCGCGTTCGTTCGCCAGGCCGGTCCGGTAGAAGGTCTGCAGGAACAGGGTGTTGAGTGCGAACGCGAGTACGCCGGGATCGTCAAGCCTGCGGGCGATTCCGACCGCTTCCTCGGCTGCACTGCGGGCGCGCTGGGAGCCGGTGCCCCTCGATTCCATCGCGATCGTCGCGAGCAGGCGAGCGCGCAGGGGGGACGGGCGCTCGTCGATCGCGTGCTCGCCTGGATGCTGATCGATCGCGTTGAGCGTGCGTTCCGCCGCTGCGACGACAGCGGCCGCCTGGTCCTCGTCGTCCGAGCGCGTCCAGATCGCCGGTACGTCGTACGCGCCGATCACGCGGGCCGTCAGCTCGGCATCCCCCAACTCCTCAGCCGCCGCGATCGCCGCCACCCGGTGCTCGCGCGCCGCGACCAGTCCCCCGCCACCGGTGATCGCCAGGCTCCGCAGCAATCCGACAGTTGACTCCAGCCGAGCCCGCGCCCCCACGCCTTGCTCGTACGCCGCCACCGCGCGGTCCCAAACACTCGCCCCACCGGTCGCCGGCCCGCTCGCCTCGCCGGTCGCCGGCCCGCTCGCCTCACCGGTCGCCGGCCCGCTCGCCTCGCCGGTCGCCGGCCCGCTGGCCTCACCGGTCGCCGGCCCGCTCGCCTCACCGGTCGCCGGCCCGCTGGCCTCGCCGGTCGCCGGCCCGCTCGCCTCGCCGGTCGCCAGGTCCGTTCCTGCCCCGGGCGGCAGCGTGAGGTGGTCGGCCTGGCGCAGGATGTCGGTTTCCAGTTGCCGGAGTGCCGGGCCGGGGTCGATGCCCAACTGATCCACCAACAGCGAGCGCGCTCGCCGGAGTACATCCAGCGCATCCCCCTGCCGACCCGAGCGATACAACGCCAACGCCAGCAACCGCCACGCCTCTTCACGCCAGGGGTGCTCGGTGACATGCGCATCCAACTCCGGCACCGCCTCCGCCGCCCGCCCAGCACTCAACCGCGCGGCCGCGACCTGCTCAACCGCCTGCAACCGCAACTCGGTCAGCCGCCCCCGCTCCGCCCGCGCCCACCCCTCTTCCGAGAAGTCCGCGTACGCCGGCCCGCGCCACAGACCCAGCGCTTCCTCAACCCCAACCCCAGCCCGCACCGCCGCCTCGAACCGCCACGCATCCACCGCCTCCGCCGGAAGCCGCAACGCATACCCAGGCCCCTCGGTCACCAGCACCCGAGGCGTCGCCCGAGCCGCCCGCTCCGGCTCCAGCACCCGCCGAAGCGCCGCGACAAACGTCCGCACAGCACTCACCGCCCCGGCCGGCGGCGCGATCCACAGGTCGTCCACCAGTACGTCGACCGGCACCACCCGCCCCCGGGCGACGATCAGCCGCCCCAGCACCGCCCGATGCCGAGGCCCCTTCAACGCCAGCAGTTCCCCGTCCTTGCCCCAAGCAACAACCGCCCCCAGCACCCCGAGCATGGGCCCATCAGTCCCCGCGCCGCCACCTCCAGCCCCCGCGCCGCCATCTCCAGCCCCCGCGCGCGGTTCATCACTCACCCCACCCACGCTAGCGCTCCCCCACCCCGAACCCTCGAAGCGACGACCAACCCCCGCGCGCCACTCCGAGACCGGCCGACCCCGAACGTCCGAAGAACCTCAATGCGTCCGAAGAACCCGAGGCTGTACAGCACGATCCTTCGGACGCATTGAGGTTCTTCGGACGCTAGAGCACGAGAGCCGCCGTGAGTGATCACGGGCGCCGGACACGAGGCGCTCGGCGGGGCGGAGGGCGGGCGGCACGAGCAGGGCCCCCGAGCGGGGCGGGGCGGGTGCGCGGGTACGAGCGGGGCGGGGGCGGATGCGCGGGTACGAGCGGGGCGGGGGCGGGTGCGCGGGTACGAGCGGGACGGGGGCGGGTGCGCGGGTACGAGCGGGGGCGGGGGCGGATGCGCGGGTACGAGCGGGGGCGGCGGCGGATGCGCGGGTACGAGCGGGGGCGGCGGCGGATGCGCGGGTACGAGCGGGGGCGGCGGCGGATGCGCGGGTACGAGCGGGGGCGGCGGCGATGCTGTCCAGGTCGTA
>JAEBEC010000007.1:0-490743 GCA_049998015.1 Kribbella sp. cmx-5-2 | reverse complement strand
GGGGCCGGCGGGGTGGTCAGGCGGAGCCCGCCAAGGGGGCGGATCTGGCGGGGTGCTGCTCGTGCGGAGCCGGCTGTGGTGTGGGGCCGGCGGGATGGTCAGGCGGAGCCCGCCAAGGGGGCGGATCGTGCAACAAGCCGTCAGTCGCCAGCCGGTCAGCCGGCCGGGGTGCGGTCGCTGGCGGATGCGGTGATGAAGTGGGCTTTGTGCACGGGATGGTCACGCGGGGAGGGGAAAGGTGGCCGACCGGTGCACAAAGGCGGGGTGCTGCTCCTGCGGAGCCGGCTGCAGTGTGGGGCGGGCGGGGTGCTGATCCTGCGGAGCCGGCTGCAGTGTGGGCCGGGCGGGGTGGTCAGGCGGAGCCCACCGTGGGCGGATCTGGCGGGGTGTTGGTCAGGCGAAGCCCGGTGGGGCTGGGTTATGTGGGGTTGATGGTGAGGGTGTACCCGCCTCGGCTGCCGTAGGTGGAGTAGCCGGTGGTGGTCGGGTCGGCGTTGCCTACGTTGTCGAGGCGGAGGTAGTAGGTGCCGGGCTGGAGGTCGGTGGTGACGGTGGCGTCCAGGCCGGTGGGGGTGCCGGCGTTGGATTGGCCAGAGGCGGGGTTGGCGGAGGTTAGTGGGGTGCCGCCGGCGTTGAGGAGGTCCAGCTGGAGGTCCAAGTTGGCGCCAGTGGGGGCTGGGGTGGCTGTGGCGGTGTAGGTGCCTGCTGTTGTGACGTCTACGCGGAAGACGTCGGTGTCGGTTTCGGTGGTGATGACGCCGGCGGCTGGGGTGCCGACGGTCAGGGGTGTGGCGGTGTCGTTCGCGTCGGCGTGGTCGTCGGCGCGGAGGGGGAGGCCGTGGGAGGAGATGACGGTGTAGTCGTCCTCGGTGTTGTTGGCGCCGGCGTACTCGCCCTTGCTCCACTGGCTGATGGCTCGGTAGTAGCCGACGCCCATGATCGGGGCCCAGGCGCCGTGGCCTTCGTAGTAGCCGACGGTGGCGGTGCCGTCGTGGCCGAGGCCGACGTTGTGGCCGGCTTCGTGGGAGGCGGCTTCGGCCAGGTTCTTCGCGCCGGTGCCGACGCCCTTGGTGAAGACCAGGGCGGGTTGGTAGTAGTCGTGCTGGCTCGCGGCGTCGTACACGCCGATGTAGGCGACGCCGCCACAGCCGCAGCCGGACTGGTACCAGGTGTCGGGATCGATCAGAACCCGCGTGCCGTACTGCTCGTCCGCCGAGTCCGAGCGGGTGATCGCGTCCTGCGGCGGTTCCTGTGTGGTGACGTCGACGTCGAACGGCGCGTAGTCCTCGGCGACACGCGCCCAGACCTCGTGCACGACGTCCTGCTCCGCCGTACCGAAGACCGCCGGGTTGCCGTCGGTGTCGTACGGCGAGACGTTGACCGGGTCGATGCCCTTGTCGGCGTTCCACGCCGTACCGGTGATGCTGTGGCCGTCGAAGTCGAGGTAGATCACGCGGTTCGCGCCGGCCTTGCTGTGCAACTCGAACGCCGGGCCCTCCGCGGCGCGCGTGGCCGCCGCGGCCCATCGGGGCGAGGCGGCGAAGGCCTGTTGCGCGGGCGTCAGTGCGGGTTCCTGGAAGAAGAGCCGATTGGTCGGATCAAGCCTGCTGGTCGGGTCGGCGAGCGTGTCCCGCAGCTTCTCCACCGTCAATCCGTTGCCCTGAGCAACAGACGCCAACGGGTCGGGCGGAGTGGCGCCGGCGAAGGTCCCACCGGCGGCGGCCAGGACGCTGAGCGCGACCGCGCCGGTGGCGGTCAGTGCGGCAGTACGACGAAACATCCGGAATCCTCCTCAAGGATTCCCCCCAGTGCCCCCGTGGCCCGGGACGCCCCTTCACCAGAAGAAGGGCGCCCCGGGAGTCCAGCGATTCAGCCGGCGGTGACGCGCACCGAGTACGCGCCGCGGCTGCCGTACGTCGAGTAGCCGGTGTTCAGCGGATTCGCGTAGCCGACGTTGTCGACCCGCAGGTAGTACGTGCCGGCCGCGACCTGCTGGGTCAGCGAAGCGCTCAGCCCGGTCGGCGTACCGGCGTTGGTCTGGCCCGAGGCCGGGTCGGCGGTGGCGACGACCGTGCCGGCCGAGTTCAGCAGCTGGAGCTTGATGTCCAGGTCGGCGCCGCTGGCGGCCGAGTTCGCGGCGAACGTGTAGCGACCGGCCGCGAGGTTGGCGACCCGGAAGACGTCGACGTCACTGTCGTTGGCGTAGACACCCGAGACGGTGGCGCCGACGGCGAGCGTGGTCGCGCTCGCGGTGTCGTTGCCGTGGTCGTCGGCGCGCAGCGCGAGACCGTTCTGGCCGGCGACGGCGAAGTCGTCTTCCTTGTTGTTCGCGCCGGTGTACTCGCCCTTGCTCCACTGGCTGATCGCCTTGGAGTAGCCGACGCCCATGATCGGTGCCCAGGCCCCGTGGCCCTGGTAGTACCCGACCGACGCGGTGCCGTCGTGGCTCAGACCGATGTTGTGGCCGGCCTCGTGCGACGCGGCCTCGGCGATGTTCTTCGCGCCGGTACCGACGCCCTTGGTGAAGACCAGGGCCGGCTGGTAGTACGCGTGCCGGCTCGCCTCGTCGTACACGCCGACGTACGCGACCCCACCGCAGCCACAGCCCGACTGGTACCAGGTGCCCGGGTCGATCAGCACGCGGGTGCCGTACTGCTGGTCGGAGGACCCAGACCGGGTGATCGCGGCCTCAGCCGGCGCCTGCGTGGTCACGTCGACGTCGAACGGCGCGTAGTCCTCGGCGATCCGGGCCCACACATCCCGTACGACGTCCTGCTCCGCGGTGCTCCAGTTGCTCGTGTTGCCGTCGGTGTCGTACGCGCCGACGTTGACCGTGGTCGGCTTGCCGCCGGTGTTCCAGGCGGTGCCGGTGATCGTGTGGCCGTCGAAGTCCAGGTAGACCACGCGGTTCGAGCCGGGCTTGCTGTGCAGCTCGAACGCCGGGCCGGCGGCAGCCGCGGAACGCACCGGCGTCTTGGCCCAACGCGGCGAGGCGGTCGACTTGGCCAGCTCGGCCTTGGTCGCCGCGGGCTCGCGGTAGAAGAGCTTGCCGGTCTTGTCCAGCCAGCTGGTCTTGTCGGTGGCCAGGATCTGCTGGAGCTTCTGCTCGGCGATCCCGTTGCGCTCGGCCAGCTCGGCGAGGCGCGGCTGGAGCTTGCCCAGCGCGGCCTTGCCCTGCAGCTGCTCACCGATCACCTGGTCCAGCGGGGCCGGGCCGGGCTGCTGGGCGTCGGCCTGGTTGCCGGCCACGACGGCCAGCGCTCCGAAGACGACGGCTCCGGCTCCGACGAGGGCGCCGGTACGACGGATCCTGCTCTGCATGGGGGTCCTCCTCAGGGACTCCTCGGGCACCGATCGCGCGCGGGCGGCGCGACGAACGGTCCCTGCCTCACGTGCGGTGGGCGTGTCCGCACGGTGCGTAAGCCTGCCGCACCGGTTGCCTCGCTGTATACAGCTTTGGCGCGAAATTAACCTTTCCCGGACCACCCCATTGGCCGCCAATGGAAGTTCCGGAACCGACAGCCCCTTGACGGCAGCTCACCTCGCTTCGATGGTTAGGAAAGTTTCCTAACTAACTGAAGAGGTGAATGATGCGTAGATTCCGCCCCCTCGCGCTCGCCCTCGCACTCCTGGCCACCGGACTCGGACTACCGGCGGCCACCACGTCTCCGGCCGCGGCCGCCACCACGACGTACCAGGCCGAAAGTGGCACCCGCAGCCAAGGTGTCGTCGAGTCCAACCACGCCGGCTTCACCGGCTCCGGGTTCGTCAACTACGACAACGTCACCGGCTCGTCGGTCACCTTCACGGTGAACGTCGGCGCGGCCGGCAACGCCACGCTGGCGTTCCGTTCCGCCAACGGCACCACGGTGAACCGCCCGATGACGATCGCCGTCGACGGCCGGACCGTCGCCACCCCGCAGTTCCCCGGCACCGGCGCCTGGACGAACTGGACCACCACGAACGTCAACACCACGCTCACCGCCGGCACCCACACGATCAAGACCACGGCCACCACCGCGAACGGCGGCCCCAACCTCGACTCGCTCACCATCACCGACGCCGGCGGCGGTACCGGCGGCGCACCGACCGCCGCCGAACTGCTGGCCAAGGTGACCAGCTGCAGCCAGATCTCCAACGGCACCTACAAGACCGACCAGGAGCTGGGCCGGACCATCCCGGTCTGCGGCAAGAACGGCGCCGTGTTCTGGAAGGCCGACCTGGACATCGACTGCGACGGCGTCCGCACCGACCAGTGCAACGAGAACACCGACTGCTGCTTCTTCCCCGACACCGCCTTCCACACCTCGACCGACCAGCCGCTCAACGCAGCGCAATTGCCGTACGTCGTCGTCCCGAGCCCCAGCAGCACCTGGGACTACCGCAACTTCGGCATCGCGGGCGGTGGGGTGGTCGCGGTGATCTACAACAACCAGGTCAGTTACGCCGTCGTCGGTGACACCGGGCCGACCGAGATCATCGGCGAGGCCTCGTACGCCGCGGCGCAGCAGCTCGGCATCAACCCGGACCCGAGCAACGGCGGCACCGACTCCGGCGTCACCTACATCGTGTTCAAGAACTCGACCATCAACCCGATCGAGAACCACAACCTGGCCGTCACCCGCGGCGAGGAACTCGCGCGGACCTTCGTGAACAACAACTAGAGCACGAGAACCTGGCGGATCGTCGTACCGGCCGCGAGCTGGTCGAACGCCTCGTTGAGGTCGCCGAGTGCGACTGTCGAGGTGAGCAGCTTGTCGACCGGGAGGCGACCCGCCAGGTACAGCGCGATGTAGCGCGGGATGTCCCGGCTGGGCACGGCCGAGCCGAGGTACGACCCCTTGAGCGTGCGTTCCTCCGCGACCAACGAGACGGCCGGGATGCTCAACAGCTGGGACGGATGCGGGAGTCCGACAGTCACCGTCGTCCCGCCGCGACGCGTCGCACCGTACGCCTGGGTGAGGACGGCCGCGCTGCCGACGGTCTCGAACGCGTACTGCGCGCCGCCGGCCGTCGCCTCCTTCACCTGCTCGACCACATCGTTGCCTCGGGCATCGATCGCGGCAGTGGCCCCGAGCTCCAGCGCGAGCTCCAGCTTCGCCGGTACGACGTCCACCGCGACGATCGGATGCGCCCCAGCCAGTACGGCGCCCAGCAACGCCGACAACCCGACGCCGCCGAGCCCGAACACGACCGCACTCTGACCGGGCTGCACCCGCGCGGTGTTCACGACGGCGCCGACCCCGGTCATCACCGCGCAGCCGAACAGCGCCGCGATCTCCGGCGGGAGCGACGGGTCGATCTTCACCGCCGAACGCGCCGAGACCACCGCGTGGTCGGCGAACCCGGAGACACCCAGATGATGATGTACGCCGTCCAACCGCTGCGGTCCGCCGAGCAGCGTGCCGGCCGTGTTCGCCGCGGCGCCCGGCTCACACAAGGCCGCGCGGCCCTCCGCGCACGGCCCGCAGATCCCGCAGGCCGGCACGAACGCGAACCCGACGGTGTCCCCCGGCGCGAACTCGGGAGACTCCGACCGGACGACCTCGCCGGTCGCCTCGTGCCCGAGCAGCATCGGCATCACCCGCGGCCGCGAGCCGTCGATCACCGACAGGTCGGAGTGGCACAGCCCGGCCGCGCGCACCCGGACCAGCAACTCGCCGGGACCGGGTTCGGCCAGCGAGACCTCCTCGATCCGCAGGGGCCGCGACTCGGCGTACGGCTTCGGCAGACCCATCTCCCGCAGTACGGCGCCCTGCACGATCATCAGGCGATTCCCTCCAGCGCGGTGCGCAACTCGTCGGGCAACGGGACCGGGCGGCGGTTCTCGCGGTCCACGAACACGTGCACGAAGCGGCCGATCGCAGCGGCCCCGGAGTCCCCGGAGCGGAACAACCCGATCTCGTAGGTCACGCTCGAGTTCCCCAGCTTGGCGACCCGCAACCCGGCGTCGACCGTGTCCGGGAACGCGAGCGACGCCTTGAACGTGCACTGCGACTCCACGCACAACCCGATCACCGGGCCGCCGTGGATGTCCAGTCCCCCGGTCCGGATCAGGAACGCGTTGATCACGGTGTCGAAGAAGCTGTAGTACTCGACGTTGTTGACGTGCCCGTACACGTCGTTGTCCTTCCAGCGCGTGGTGATCGCGTGGAAGTGCGGGAAGGCGGCTCGGTCCACGGGGACCATGGTGCCGGATCCGGACCGGTGACGGGAGGCCCAACCTACGGTTGCGTAACTTACGGTGCCGTAGGGTGGGGGGATCCGCCGACGAAGGGAACCCCTCGGTGTCCGACAAGCTGGTGACCAACCTGCTGCACGAGCTGGAACCTGTCGTCGAGGAGAACCTCGAGCGGCACCTGGCGATCACCAAGAACTGGAACCCGCACGACTACGTGCCGTGGAGCGAGGGGCGCGACTTCGCGTTCCTCGGCGGTGAGGACTGGGACCCGGAGCAGTCCCGGCTCGATCCGGTGGCCAAGGTCGCGATGATCACCAACCTGCTGACCGAGGACAACCTCCCGTCGTACCACCGTGAGATCGCCACCCAGTTCGGGCTGGACGGCGCCTGGGGGACGTGGGTCGGGCGCTGGACCGCCGAGGAGGGCCGGCACGGGATCGCGCTGCGTGACTACCTGGTGGTCACCCGCGGGGTCGACCCGGTCGAGCTCGAGGTGGCCCGGATGGCGCACATGACCGTCGGTCACGAGGTCGACAAGAACATGCTGGAGGCGATCGCGTACGTCAGCTTCCAGGAGCTGGCCACCCGCGTGTCGCACCGCAACACGGGCAAGGCGACCGGGGACCCGATCGCGGACCAGCTGCTGGCCCGGATCGCGACCGACGAGAACCTGCACATGATCTTCTACCGCAACCTGGTCGCCGCCGCCTTCGAGCTGGCGCCGAACGAGACGATGCGGGCCGTCACCAACGAGGTCACCGACTTCTCGATGCCGGGGGCGACGATGGAGGGGTTCGCGCGGAACTCGGTGACGATCGCGAAGGCCGGCATCTACGACCTGCGGCTGCACCACGACGAGGTCGTCGCGCCGATCCTGCGCAACTGGAAGGTCTTCGACCGCGACGACCTGAGCGGCGACGGCGCCAAGGCGCGTGACGAGCTGGCCGAGTTCATGGCCGGGCTGGACGCGCAGGCGACCAAGTTCGTCGAGCAGCGCGACCGGCTGCGGGAGCGGTTGGCCGCTCGCGCGGAGGCCTGAGTACGACGGACCGCGAGGTACGACGTACTAGGGTCGCCGCATGACTGATCGGCTGCCGGACCCGGTGATCCTCGACAAGCTCGCCGCGCGACTCGCGGCGGCGTCGCAGCGGGAGTGGCACGTCGAAGGCGACGTCGTCCGCGGCCCCGGCACGGTCGGTGTCACGCTCGGCGGGGAGGACCACACCGACGATCCCGGGCACCTGGACCTGAACTTCGTCCTCAACCTGGACCGCCCGGACACCACCACGCTGACCGACTGCGTGACGGGCTACGGCAGCACCGTCGAGGAATCGCTCGACCGGGCGATCGGGACCTGGCTCGACACGACGGGCAGCGCGGTCTTCGAGCTGCTCGTCCAGGACGGTTCGTTCGCCGGGCACTTCGGCGCCGACGACCCGCGCGGCTTCCCCGGCTGGCACCTGATCCACGGCGGCATCGTCGGCTGGGGCAGCGGTCCTGAGCGGGAGGCCGTGCAGCTCTGGGCGCTCGATCACCCACTCGCGCCCGCTCTCGCGCCCGTCCTGACGAAGGATCTCGAGCTCACCGGCGGACAGCTGGTCGGCATCAAGCTCGTCTTCGGTGGCCGCGAAGGCTCCGAGACCGCCGAGGTCAGGGTGAACGGCGAGGCTCACGAGACCGCGAGCGCGGCGCTCGCCGAGCTGGACTGGCCGCGGCAGAAGGACGACCTGAGCTACGCCCGCACGTTCCTGCTCCTGGTGCAGACCTCAGCCGGGTAGGTGCGAGCTGCCGTACCGGCGAGCCGACGCGCTCTGCTGAGCCAGCCGCCGGAGCGCGAGCAGCACCGGGCCGCCCAGGGCGGTCAGCAAGACGGTCGCTTCGACCGTCTCCTGCCGATCCCCGGACGACGGCAGACGCCCGACCTCGGCGTCGGCGATCTCGGCCGCGGCCGCGGCGTAGGTCTCCAACAGGTCGTCGTCCAGGTGGTAGCCGACCTTCTCCAGGGCGTCGAGCGCGCCGGCGAGCAGCTTGCGGTCGGGCGACTCCGCGTACACCTGCCAGTCGTGCGCGGCGATCAGGTCGTCGACCCGGAGCCGAGACTCGACGGTCGCGGTCAGGTCGTCCGGGATCAGCGCGCCGTGCGCGGCACCGAGTACGTCGTGCAGCTCGCGGGACTCCTCGTCCACCTCGGCGAGCACGCTCCGGACGCGGGCCAGCGACAGCCCGCCCGACTCGACCAGCGCGCGGATCAGGCGCAGGCGGCGTACGTGCGCCTCGTCGTACCGGCTCCTGGTCGCGCCGACCGCTTCACCCGGCGGGAGCAGGCCCTCGCGCAGGTAGTACTTGATCGTCGCCACCGGGACGTCGGTCTGCCGGGACAGCTCCGCGATCCACATCTCGCCTCCTCTTGACTTTTGGAGAGTACCACTCTCCAATATTAGGGAGTTGCACTATCCAATAAGGAGGCCGTCATGATCGAGGGACGCCAGACCGCCGCGTACGACGGGGACGTGGTGGTCTTCCTGATCGGGATGCGGGTGAACCGGTGGCGCGCCTGGCGGCAGTGGCTGCCGGTGTCGCGGGCGATGGGCCCGATGCTGCGGGAGCTGATGGCGGACCCGGACAGCGGTCTGCTCGGTTTCCGTGCCTTCCCGGGGCTGCGCAGCGTCACGATGATCCAGTACTGGGAGTCGACCGAGAAGCTGCAGGCGTTCGCGAACGACGCGCAGCGCACCCACCGCCCGGCCTGGACCGAGTTCTTCAAGCACGCCTACCGGGGCAACAACGTCGGCATCTGGCACGAGACCTACGTCGTGCCGGCCGGGCACACCGAGACGATCTACGCGAACATGCCGCTGCTGGGTCTCGGCAAGGTGTCCGGTGTCGTCCCGGTCAGCCGGCGCGGAGCGACCGCAGCGGAGAGGCTCGCGCACCGGTAGAACTACAGTGCAGGCGTGCAGTTCATCCGGGATCTGGGCAGGCTGCTGCGGCGGGGTGACTTCCGGCGGTTGTTCGCCGTCCGGCTCAGCTCGCAGTTCGGCGACGGCGTGTTCCAGGTCGCGCTCGCGTCGTACGTGCTGTTCTCGCCCGAACGGGCGCCGGACGCGGCGGCGATCGCGGGACTGTTCGCCGTGGCGCTGCTGCCGTACTCCGTGCTCGGGCCGTTCACCGGCGTCCTGCTGGACCGCTGGTCGCGGCGGCAGATCCTTTTCGGGGCGAACGTCACCCGGGCCGCTCTGGTGCTGGTCGTCGGCGCGATCGTTGCGATCGGCAACGCGGGCGCGCCGTTCTACCTCGCCGTACTGCTGACGCTGGGGGTCAACCGGTTCCTGCTGTCCGGGCTCTCGGCCGGGCTGCCGCATGTCGTCGACTCCGACGAACTGGTGATGGCCAACGCGGTCACGCCGACCTCGGGTACGGCGTCCTTCCTCATCGGCGGTGGCGCCGGTGCGGGAGTGAAGCTGCTCTTCGACTCCGATCTCGCAGTGCTCGGTACGACGTCCGCCGTCTATCTCATCGCGGCACTGCTCGCGTTGCGGCTCGGCCGGAACCAGCTCGGCCCCGAACTCAGCGGCGACGAGCCCGGTGTGGTCGAGGCTGTGCGGAGCATCGCCAAGGGTCTTGTCGACGGCGGACGGCATCTGCGCGAACGGCGTCAAGCCGCGCTCGGTCTGGCCGCGATCGGGTCGCTGCGGTTCTTCTTCGGGCTCGTCACGGTCGCGATGATCCTGCTGTACCGCAACGAGTTCTACGGTCCCGACCAGCTCGACCAGGCGTTCGGCGCGCTCGCGCTGGCGACCGGGTCGGTCGGTGCCGGGCTGTTCCTGGCCGCGCTGGTCACGCCGTGGGCGACTCGGGTGATGACGCTTCGGCGGTGGATCACGGTGCTGTTCGTCGCGGCCGCGGTCGTCACGGCGTTCCCGGGCGGGCTCTACACGCAACCGGCGATCGTGGTCGCCGGGTTCCTCACCGGGTTCTGCGCGCAGGGCGTGAAGATCAGCGTCGACACGCTCGTGCAGACCCAGGTCGACGACGTCTACCGCGGTCGCGTGTTCTCGCTGTACGACATGATCTTCAACGTCGGGCAGGTGTCAGCGGCCGCGCTCGGCGCGCTGATCCTGCCCGACGACGGGAAGTCGTACCCGGTGCTCGCGTTCATCGTGCTCGGGTTCCTGGTGAGCGCTTTCGTGTACGCCCGGCTAAGCGCCCCGGAGCGCGGTGATCGGCTCGATGGCGGAGGCCTTCCAGGCCGGGTAGGTGCCGGCGAGCAGCCCGATCAGGGCACCCAGTAGCGGCGACCCGAGCGACAGCGACGTACTGAGGATCGGGGTCCAGTCGCGGCCCCACGAGACGCCGATCGTGAGCAGCACGCCGACCGCCGTACCGAGCAGGCCGCCGAGGAACCCGACGATCACGCTCTCGACCAGGAACTGGCCGGCCACGTGTCTTCGGGCGGCACCGAGGGCTCGGCGGAGGCCGATCTCGGAGACGCGTTCGAGCACCGAGAGCAGCGTGACGTTCGCGATGCCGAGACCGCCGACGAGCAGCGCGACCGCGCCGAGCAGCAGGAACAGGGCGTTCAGGTCGGACTCGACGCCCTTCCGGACGCCGCCCTGGACCGGCGGGGCGTCGACCTTGAGCGAGCTCGGGGTGTTCGGGTCGATCGCGACGGGCGCCTGACCGGCGATCAGCTGGGCGGCACCGACCTGGGTCTTGATCTCCAGCGCGTCGGGCGATTCCAGGTCGTACGCCGTCTTGGCGGCGCCGTTCGGCATGATCACGCCGTCGAGCAGTTCGGCCCGGCCGGAGACGCCGTCCAGGATGCCGATCACGGTGTACGCCTGGTCGCCGATGAACACGGCCGGCTGGGAGTCGATCCGGTTGATACCGAGCTTCTCCGCGGCATGCTTGCCGAGGACAACGACCTTGTCACCGCGGGTGTCGTGGCCGGCGTCGAAGAACCGCCCGGTGCGGAGCTGCGCCCGTACGGCGTCGAAGAGGCCGGCGGATCCGGCCATCACCTGGAGGGCGTAGCCGTCCTTACCGATCCCCGCGACGCTGCGGACCAGGTCGTCGCCGACGTCGAGCATGCTGAACAGGCCGGCTGCTTCGACGCCGTTGAGCCGCTTGATCCGCTCGGGGGCGTCCCAGGGCAGTTGAGTCGCCGCTTCACCTTCGGCTTTGTCGTCAGGCTGTACGACGACCCGCGTGGCCGCGGCGAGATCGAAGCGCTGGGTGATCTGGCCGGCTGCTGTCTGGCCGAGGCCCACTGTGCCCACCAGAGCAGCAATCCCCAGCACCGTGCCGAGCGTGGTGAGGACCAGACGAGTCGGACGAGCAGACACACCCGCGAGAGCCTCGTCGAGGAGATCACGCAGAGCCGGGCCGCCGGACAGTCGCCTCCGCCGACTTGGAGGCGAGGCTCGGCCGACGCGACCGAAGAGCGAGCGCCGGGCGGGCGCGGGGCCGGAGGCCCGGCGCCGCGCGAGACGAGCGCGGAGGCGGGAGAGCCGGGAAGTGGACGGCCCGCCGGCGGGATCCGGGGGGCCGGTTCTGGGGGTTACCACTGGAGGGTTCCGTCGACGATGCGGACCTGGCGCTGGGCGCGCTGGCTGACGTGGTCGTCGTGGGTGATGACGGCGAGCGTCATGCCCTCGGCGTGCAGTTCGTCGAAGACCTCGAGGATCGCTTCCGCATTGGCGGTGTCGAGGTTTCCGGTTGGTTCGTCGGCGAGCAGCAGGCTCGGTTCGGCGACCAGCGCGCGGGCGATCGCGACGCGTTGGCGTTCACCGCCCGACAGCGTGCGCGGGCCGAACTCCATCCGGTGCGCCAGCCCGACACGTTCGAGGGCCACGCGGGCGCGGGCCATCCGCTCACGGCGCGGCACCCCGACGTACACCATCGAGAGCGCGACGTTCTCCAGCACTGTCCGGTGATCGAGCAGATGGAAGGACTGGAAGACGAAGCCGATCCGTTCGCCACGCAGTACGGCGCGCCGCCGTTCGCGCAGGCTCGACGTGTCCACACCGTCGAGCCGGTAGACCCCGTCGCTCGGGTTGTCGAGCAAACCCAGCAGATGAAGGAGGGTCGACTTGCCGGAGCCGGAAGGACCGACGATCGAGAGGTACTCCCCCTCGCGGATCGTCAGGTCGATCCCCTTGATCGCGCGCACTTCCGGCGGCCCGGGAAAGAATCGGCGCACTCCGATCATCTCCACCACAGGAGCAGGAAGCGCGACTGCCGTGGCCGTCACTTGCCCACCACCACTTGGTCGCCCTCGCCGAGCTTGGCGTCCCCGGTCGCGGTGACCTCGGCGAACCCGTCCGCCGACAGCCCGACCTTGACCGGGATCAGCTCGATCTTCCCGTCGCGCAGCACCTCGACCCGCGACGAGCCGTCCGACCCCGCAGAGAGAGCGGCCAGCGGTACGGCGAGCACCTTGCCGTTCGTGCTCTTCACCGGGATCGTGACCCGCACGTTCGCCTCCCGCAGCCGTTCCAGCTGCGCCGCGGTCAGCGACTTCGGCGCCACCACCACGTCGTACTGGTCGGCGTTGCGGCTGATCCGCCGGACGGTCGCCGGGATGATCGTGCCGTCGCCGAGGTCGAAGCTCGCGGCCATCCCGGTCCTCAGCTGCTCCTTGGTCTGCGCGTCCACCTTCACCGTGACCACCAACGACGCACCGCTGACCGACATCACCACGCCGTTGACGACGCCGCCGCGCTCGACCTTCACGTCGTCGACCCGGCGCGGCAGCGACTTCACGAACACCACCTCGGAGACCGGCAACGGCGTACCGGCCTTGAACTCCGCGTCCTCGAGCTCGTCCTTCGCGTCGTCGAGGTTCTCCGCGGCGTCGTTGACCTGGCCCTGCTCGACCGTGAAGTCCTTCTTGCCAGGCGTCGCCTTGGCCTGTTTCAACGCGGCCTGAGCCTGCCGGAGCGCGTTCTTCGCCTGGTCGACGGCCTTGTCGGCACCGTCGACGGCCTGGGTCAGCTGCTCCTCGGCCTCCGGCGCCTCGTACCCGGCCGCCTCGTAGAGCTGCTCGACCGCGTTCGCCGTACCGCTGTCGTACTTCGAGTCGACCGTCCCCGGATCGAAGCCGAGCCGGTCCAGCGTCTGCTCCAGCTGCAGCACGTCCGGCCCGCGACTTCCGGGACTCAGCGTCCGGTACATCGGCAGTACGCCGGCCAGCCCGATCACCGGCCGCCCGGCGATCTCCAGCAGCACCTTGCCCTCCTTGATCGTCGAGCCGACGGCCGGCACCTTGCCGGTCACCACCGCGGGCGTCTTCAGCCCGCTGGTCTCGACCCGGACGTTCACCGCGCCGTCGAACGACGTGTCGCCGCGGCCGACCACCTTGCTCGCCAGCGCCTTCTTCTCCACCGGCACCGTGATCTGGGACGCCTTCGGCGGCGCGGTCTTCGCGGCCGCGTCCTCCGGCGACTGGATCCGGCTCCCGGCGGCGACGCCGACCCCGAGCGACATCGCCGCCACCGTGGACACCCCGACCAGGACCCGCCGTCGCGACTTGGGTGACGTGCTCACCGCTCGGCCATCGTGTCGCGGTACTGCTCGAGCTCGGTCTTGTGCTGCGCGACGAACTCCTTCTCGTGCTCGGTGCTGGCTTCCTTGTACTCCGCGTCGTACGTCTTGGCCTTGCAGCCCTGGTCGGCCTTGGCCAGCTCGATCTCGAACTTGCGCAGGTCGGCCAGCTTGGCCGCGTCGACCTTGTCCAGCGACGGGACGCCGATCGCGACCGCCGGCCCGCCCTTGGTCGGCTGGTCCTTCGTCCCGGTCAGCTCGTTCAGCTTGGTGGTGACCTGGTTGCGGGCGTCGTCGATCTTCTTGAACCCGGCGTGCCCGGCGTCGGCCATGCAGTCGGTCCAGGCGGCGGTCGCGTCGACCACACGCTGGTCGCTGTCGACCCGCTTGCGCAGCGCCTCCAGGTCCTTGAACAGCGACTCGAACTTACTGAAGTCGGCCATCTTGTCGTCGCTGCTGCCGAAGACCTCCTCACCGGCCTTGCCCCGGCAGCCCATGTCCTGGGCGGAGGGACGCTCACCGGGCTTGATGGCCTTGACCATGCCGCCGCTCGTCGCCATCTCGCCGTTCAGCGCCTTGTCGTAGGCCTTCTGCGCGTTCGGTGACAGGGCCTTGCGGATCTTGGCGTTCGGGTCGGTCTCCTCGCCGTCCGGCTTGCCCCAGTCGATCGTGCTGATCCCGTAGCCGTACTGCTCGGCGAACTTGTCCGGCGGCAGGTTGAAGGCGTCGTTGAACTTGGACTTCTCGGTCGACTCCGGCGGCACGGCGACGTACTCGAAGCCGGCGGTCTTCATGCAGGCCGCGATGGAGTCCTCCATCTTGCGCTGTTTGGCCAGCTGCTCCTCGTCGGAGTCGCCCCCGCCGCCGGCCCGGGTGACCCGCATCATCCCGCCTCCGTTGCTGAAGCCTTCGCCCATGTACTCCGCGAGCGGGCTCTTGTCGTCGCTCTCGACCGGTGTCTTGTCCGCACCCGGGGAGTTGACCGCCCCGCAGCCGGCCAGGGCCAAGGCCAGTGCCATCACTGGGACCAACGAGAGTGCTTTGCGTGAGTTCTTCATGGCAGCGACTGTGGCCGCAGGGCGATGAAGAACCTGTGAAGGACCGATCAGCACCCGATGCTCTCAGCCGATCTTCATCGGATTCTCATGAAGATCAGTCATCGTCGAGGACATGCCAGCCCGGATTCTTGTCGCCGAGGACGACCGGAAGCAGGCGGAACTGATCCGGCGCTACCTCGAGCGCGAGGGTCACCTGACGGTCGTGGTGCACGACGGGCGGGCGGCCATCGACGAGGCGCGCCGGCGCAGCCCCGACCTGCTCGTGCTCGACGTGATGATGCCGAAGGTCGACGGCCTGGACGTCTGCCGCGTCCTGCGGGCCGACTCCGGCGACGGTGCCGACGTCCCGATCATCATGCTCACCGCGCGGTCGACCGAGGACGACCTGCTGCTCGGCCTCGACCTCGGCGCCGACGACTACCTGACCAAGCCGTACAACCCGCGCGAGCTGGTCGCCCGCGTGCGGACCGTACTGCGGCGCACGCGGATCCGCTCCGAGGGCGAGGTGTACCGGGTCGGCGACCTCGAGATCGACCCGGTCCGGCACGAGATCCGCCTGGCCGGCGAGCTGGTCGAGGCGACCCCGGCGGAGTTCAAGATCCTGGCCTGCCTGGCGGCGTCACCGGGTCGCGCGTTCTCCCGGCAGCAGTTGCTGGAGCACGCGTTCGGCTTCGACCACTACGTGTTCGACCGGACCATCGACGTGCACGTGATGAACCTGCGCAAGAAGATCGAGGCCGCACCGGGCAACCCGAAGTACCTGCGCACGGTGTACGGCGTGGGCTACAAGCTGGCCGACAAGGTGGTGTCCTCCGATGCGTCGTAGCGTCCTGGTCCGGTTCCTCGGGCTCTCCCTGGCGGTCGCGCTCGGAGCGGTGATCGCGACCGCCGTGATCGCGACGTACAGCACCTCCGAGCAGCTGCAGGGTGAGATCGACACGAACATCTCCCAGCTGGAGGTCGACACCCGGATCTACGCCGACCTCAGCGACTACGCCTCCGACCACGCGTCCTGGGACGGTGTGGACAAGCTGGTCCACCAGCTCGCCGAGGAGACCGGGCGCCGGGTCGCTCTGACCGACGCCGACGGCTCGGCGATCGCCGACTCGGCCAGGATGCTCGGTGCCTCACCGGATCTCCCGTCGGTGCCGGCGGCAACGATCGACGCCCGCGCCCAGGGCGGCGTCGGTATGCTCCGGGCGCAGGCGGTGGCCGGAGTCTCCGTCCGGTCGATGACGCCGGTCACGAAGCCGGTCGCGGCCGCGCTCCCGGCGGGGTTCGGCCCGTACAAGTCCTGGGGCCTGACCGACCAGGAACTCCGCGACCGCGAGCAGCTCGCCGAGCAGGCGGCCGCGTGCTACCGCGAGCGGGGTGTCAACGCGACCGTGTCCGCGGGTGGTGACATGGCCCCGCAGTTGATGATCGAGAACGGCAAGACGCCCGACGGCATCGCGGTGATGTCGTTCACCGCGGCCAACTCGGTCAAGCCCGACGAGTGCGTACCACCGGGGCTGTACACACCGAGCGCGAAGGCGATCCAGGTCAACGCGGACGAGGTCGAGCGGGCCAAGAGCTGCCTGAAGGCGGCCGGCGAGTCGTACCAGCTGACCCAGCAGGACGGGCTCGCTGCTGTCGTGCCGCCCGACACCGAGAAGAAGCAGGTGACCACCCAGTTCATCGACTGTACGACGACCGCCCGCTCCGAGGCGCTGGCGCCGTACGTCGCTCCGGCGGCCAAGCTGTACCTCGGGTCGAAGAGCACGTTCAACGTGTTCTCCACGGAGGGCCTGCTGCGGACGGCAGCGACCGCGCTCGGCGTGTTGCTGATCGCAGCCGCGGTGATGATCTTCACCGGCCGGCGACTGGTCCGCCCGATCCTCGCGCTGACCGGTGCCGCGCAGCGGATGACGAACGGCGACCACGCGGCCCGCGTCCCGGTGTCGGGCAAGGACGAGGTGGCCCGGCTCGGTCACGCGTTCAACGCGATGGCCGCGTCGATCCAGCAGCACGACCACCAGCGCAAGGCGATGGTCAGCGACGTCGCGCACGAGCTGCGCACCCCGCTGGCCAACATCAAGGGCTACCTGGTCGCCTCCGAGGACGGCGTCGTACCGCTCGATCGTGAGCTGGTCACCTCGCTGCTGGAGGAGACCGGGCTGCTCGAGCACCTGGTCGCCGACCTCCAGGACCTCGCCCTGGCCGACGCCGGCATGCTCCGGATCCACCCGGCAACGCGTGACCTGGCCGAGGTGGCCGAGCAGGTCGTCGCCGCCCACCGCCCGGCCGCCGAGGCCGCGGGCATCACGTTGACCGCGGCAACCACCGGCGTGGCTCCGGCGGTGGTCGACAGCGCCCGGATCCGGCAGGCCCTGGGCAACCTGGTGTCCAACGCGATTCGCTACACGCCGGAAGGCGGCCGCGTCGTCGTCGGCGTACGGCGGACCGGCGACGACTACCTGCTCACCGTGACCGACAATGGCAGCGGCATCGCGCCCGAGCACCTCCCCCACCTGTTCGACCGCTTCTACCGCGTCGAGCACTCCCGCTCCCGCGCCACCGGCGGCAGCGGCCTCGGCCTGGCCATCACCAAGCACCTGGTCGAAGCCCACCAGGGCACGATCACCGCGACCAGCCGGCCCGATCACGGCTCCACGTTCACGATTCACCTCCCGGCCCGTGATGGATCTTCCGCCGGCGGTGACGCGCTGCGACACTGAGCCGTGAGTTATCCGCCGCCACCGCCGCCGCTGAACTACGCGCCGTACGGCGGGCCGCCGAAGAAGAACCGGGCCGGACTGGTCATCGTCCTGCTGATCGGTGTGGTCGTCGCGTGCGTGGGCGCGGCCGGGTACATCGCGTACGACCTGGCCAGCAGTCGCGACGACCAGGAGCCGAAGGCAACCGAGCAGACCGACGGCCTGCCGGTCGGCACGCCGTCCGCGAAGCCCACCCCGAGGCCTTCGGCAACCAAGCCGGTGGTGAAGCCCAGCGTCAAGCCGACGGTGAAGCCTCCGCCGACGGTCAAGCCGAAGCCGCCGCTCTCGAAGCCGCAGCAGGCGGCGGCACTGGCGCGGACCTTCGTCTTCCACCTGAACGCCGGCCGCAACGACGCCGCGGGCGCGCTGGCGTGCGGGGCGACCAAGGAGTTCGTCCCGGTGCTGATCGGCCAGATGATCGGCCCGCCGGTGAAGCTCGTGGTCGGCCGCCAGACTGGCTCCGACCCGTCGTTCGTCTACCAGTTGAGCGGCACGACCAAGGGCAGGACAGCGTTCGGTGTCGTGATCGTCAACGTCACCGAGGCGCCCTGCGTCCAGGTGCTCAACGTGGGGACGTCGGGCTAGCCAGCGCCCGGGCGGTGTCCAGCAGGTTGTCGCCGGTCGGCAGCGTGGCGATGATCGGGGTGTCCAGCCCGTTGTCGACGTACGCCTGGATCTTCGCCTTGCAGTCCGCGGCCGAACCGTGCACGACCAGGTCGTCGATCACCTCCACCGGTACGGCGGCCATCGCCGCGTTCCGGTCGCCGGCGGCGAACGCTGCGCGCATCTGGCCGAGCGCCTCGCCGCGGCCGAGCCAGTCGTGGAAGGCCGAGTAGCCGGGCACGGTCAGGTACGTCGCGATCAGGTAGCGCCCGATGTTGCGGGCCATCTCGGCGTCCTCGGTGACGCAGACGAAGATCCTCGCCGCCAGCTCCTTGTCGTCGCCGAGCTCGGCACGGACCTGCTTCACGTCACCGGCCGAGAGCCAGTTGGTGATCGCGCCGTCGGCCTCTCGCTTGGCCAGCTTCAGCATCTGCGGCCGCAACGCCGCCAGCATGATCGCGGGCGGTACGTCGGGCGCCTTCTCCAACCGGAACCGCTGGATGGTGAAGCTCTCGAACTCGCCGTCGACCTTCTCGCCGGCGAACGCCTGCCGCAGGAACCGCAGCACGTCCCGGGTCCGCGCGAGCGGCGGGTCGTACGCGATCCCGTTCCAGCCGGTCACGATCGTCTCCGACGACGCCCCGATCCCGAGCACGAACCGCCCGGGCGCGAGATCGGCCAGCGCGGCCGCGCTCATCGCCAAAGCGGCGGGCCCGCGCGTGTGCACCGGTACGACGGCCGTCCCGAGCCGCAGTTGGTCGTCCCACTCGGAGGCGAGCACCAGCGGCGTGAACGCGTCGGCGCCCGCGACCTCCGCGGACCACAGGTCGGTGTACCCCAGCGAGGCCAGTTCGCCGATCAGCGCCTTGTGGTCGCGCAGCGGTACCCCGGTCAGCGGAACGGTCAGTCCCCAACGCATCAGATCAGTCTCCTCAGCACCGGCAGCGGCGCGATCTTCATGAACCTCGCCAACGGCTCCCACGGCCAGGCCGGCACGTAGGCGCGTCCCTTCTCCGCCTCGATCGCGGCCACCATCGCGCGCACCCCGACCTCGGTCTCGACGATGAACGGGGTCTGCTTCACGTGGTCGTTCAGCTCGGACTTCACGTACCCCGGGCAGATCGCGCTCACCTTGATCGGCTTGCCGAGCAGCTCCATCCGCAGTCCCTCGGCCAGCGAGCTGACCGCCGCCTTGCTCGCGCCGTACGCCGTCAGCGACCGCGGCAGCCCACGGACCCCGGCGACCGAGGTGATGAAGACCAGGTGGCCCGCGTTCCGCTCCCGGAACAGCTCCATCGCAGCCTCGGCCTGCGCGAGCGCGGCGACGTAGTTGGTCATCGTGGTCTCGAGGTTCGCGTCGAACCGGCCGGTGCCGACCGGCGTGCCCTTGCCGATCCCCGCGTTCACGATGATCCGGTCGAGTCCGCCGAGCTCGTTGTCGAGCGCGCGGAACACCTCGAACACCTGGTCGTGGTCGGTGACGTCGAGGCGGCGGACGACGACGGTCCGGTCCGGGTGGGCCTTCGCCAACTCGTCCCGCAGGTCGGCCAACCGGTCCTCGCGGCGGGCGGTCAGCGCGAGGTCGTGACCCTTGGCAGCGAACTGCCGGGCCATCTCGGCGCCGAGCCCGGAGCTCGCCCCGGTGATCAGGATCGTGCGTCGTCGCATCGCTGCCCTATCTGTAGGTCAGTTCGTCGGTACCGTCGAGATGTCCGTGCTCGTTGTAGCTGACCACGGTCAGCCCGCTGCGCCCGGACACGACCTTGGTGATCGCGGTGTTGATCGTCACCGGGTTCAGCCGCAGCCACAGGTCGTCGCCGCCGGACCACAGCCGGCTCACCACGGCCGCGATCGGCCCGCCCGAGGTGAACACCAGCACGGTCTCACCCTTGCCGGCCCGCGCTGCAACCCGCCGTACGGCGGCCTCCGACCGGTCGCAGAACTCGGTGAAGCTCTCGGTGTACCCGTCGCCGCCCTGCGTCCAGCGCTCGGTCGCGGCGGTGAACATCTCCTGGAACGCCCGCGCCGGATGCCCGGTCCGCGCCAGGTCCGCGAGCAGCACGGCCCGGCGCTTGTACGCCGGCTTGTGCGCGACGATCACCTGGTCGTGGTCGAACTCGTTGAACCCCTCGTCCACCTCGACCTCGGTCGACAGCCCCGCGGCCCTCAGCGCGAGCGACGCCGTCCGGTCGTGCCGCTGCATCGCACCGGTGACCACGAGGTCGGGCTTCACCCCGCGCGCGGCCAGCGTCTCGCCGAGGCGGACCGCCTGCCGGTCGCCGAGCGGCGAGAGCCGGTCGTAGTCGCTCTTGCCGAACGACGCCTGCGCGTGCCGGATCAGGTAGACGGTCCCCATTCAGGCCTTTCGGATGATCTGGCGGCAGCGGCGTTCGAGCAGGTTCACCGGGAGCCAGAGGTTCTTGAACCTCGGGTTCCGGGTCTGCTTGTGGTGGTAGCGGTAGTAGATCTGCTGCGCGATCACGGCCAGCCGGAACAGGCCGAACACCTCGTAGAAGGCCCAGTTCCCGCGGTCCAGCCCGGTCTGCGCGCAGTAGTAGTCGACGATCTCGTCCCGGCTGATCATGCCCGGCGCGTCCGACGGCTGCAGGCGGAACCGCCGGAAGGCCCAGTCGTCGTCGGCCTGCACCCAGTACGCCAGGCCGCTGCCGAGATCCATCAGCGGATCGCCGATCGTGGCCAGCTCCCAGTCCAGGACACCGATCACCTTCAGCGGATCGTCAGGATCGAGTACGACGTTGTCGAGCCGGAAGTCGTTGTGGATCACGCGGGACCCGACGTCGGCCGGGCGATTGGCCTCGAGCCAGGTCATCACCTTCTCGGCGCCGCCGACGTTCCAGGTCTTGGCCTTGCGGTAGCGCTCGGACCAGCCGTGCACCTGGCGCTCGACGTACCCGTCGCCGCGGCTGAGATCGGCCAGGCCGGCGTCGACCGGATCGACCTGGTGCAGGGCGACCAGCGTGTCGATCAGCGTGAAGCCGAGCTGCCGGGTCTGCTCCGGCGTCAGGTCGACACCGAGCGACGACCGGCGTGGGATCGTGCCGGCGATCCGCTCCATCACGTAGAACCCGGAGTCGAGCACGGCGTGATCAGTGCTGTGGGCAACCATCTTCGGGACGTACGGGAAGACCGGCGCGAGCGCCGCCTGGATCCGGTACTCGCGGCCCATGTCGTGCGCGCTCTTCGCCTTGGTCCCGGCGGGTGGGCGGCGCAGGATCAGGTCGCGGCCGTCGTACCGGAGCAGGTAGGTCAGGTTCGACGCGCCACCGGAGAACTGCCGTACGTCGGGAAGCCCCGCGGGCAGGTCGGTGTGGGTGCGCAGCCAGGCGTCGACGGCCGGCACGTCGAAGGAGTCCTCGTCGCGGACCGCGCGAGCTCCCTCGACGACGTCCGCCGCCACTACCGCTCTCCGGCCGACGGCACCTGGTCTCCGGTCGTCGCCTCCGCACGCTGACGGGCGCGGGCGGCGATCTTGCGCATCTGCCGGTCGTACAGCGGACGCGCGAACCGCTTGGTCCGCCAGGCCAGCAGGGCCGGGCGGTCCGGGATGATCAGGAACTGCTTCTTCTTCACCCCGGCGATCACCACCGCCGCGATGTCGTCCGCGGTCCGCGGCGACTTCTCGATCAGCCGGCGCGCGGAGTCGCTCATCGCGGTGTCCGCGCCCTGGATCGAGTCGCCCAGGTTGGTCTTGAAGAACGACGGGCAGACCACGGACACGCTCACGTCGTACGGGTGCAGCTCGTGCGAGAGCGTCTCGGACAGCGCGACCACGCCGGCCTTGACCGTGTTGTACGAGCTCATCATCGGCGGGTGCACGAGGCCGGCCGCGGACGCGGTGTTCACGATCTGGCCGGAGCGCTGCCGCTTGAACAGCGGCGCGAACGCACGGCAGCCCCGGACCACGCCCATCAGGTTGATGTCGACGACCCGGTCCCACTCGGCCAGCGTCTCGACGTCGATCCGGCCGCCGGTGGCGACCCCGGCGTTGTTCACCAGGATGTCCAGCCCGCCCCAGGTCTGCTCGACCCACTCGACCGCGGCGTCCCAGTCCTCCGGACTGCGGACGTTGAGTTGCCGGTACGTCGCACCCGCCGGCGGCGTCAGCCCGGCCGCGACGTCCGTGCTCAGGACCTGGTGGCCCTCAGCAACGAAACGCTCGACCAGGGCGAGTCCCAGCCCGCTCGCTCCACCGGTGACCAGCACCCTGCTCATTCGGACTCCTTGTACTTCGCCAGCTCGATCCGTGCGACCACTCCACGGTGCACCTCGTCGGGCCCGTCCGCCAGTCGCAGCGCCCGGGCGCCGGTCCAGGCCGCGGCCAGCGGGAAGTCGTCGGACAGCCCGCCACCGCCGTGCAGCTGGATCGCCATGTCGATCACGTCCTGCGCCATCCGCGGTACGGCGACCTTGATCTGGCTGACCTCGCTGAGCGCGCCGGCCAGGCCTTCGGTGTCGAGCAGGTGGGCGGTCTGCAGCACGAGCAGGCGAGCCTGGTTGATCGCGATCCGCGCGTCGGCGATCCGTTCGCGGTTGCCGCCGAGGTTGACCAGCGGCTTGCCGAACGCCGTGCGGCTGAGCCCACGCCGTACGGCCAGCTCGAGCGAGTGCTCGGCCAGGCCGATCAGGCGCATGCAGTGGTGCACGCGGCCCGGACCGAGTCGGCCCTGGGCGATCTCGAACGCGCGGCCGGTGCCGACGAGGATGTTCTCGGCGGGAACACGGACGTCGGTGAACGAGACCTCGCCGTGGCCGTGCGGTTCGTCGTACCGGTGCATGGCGGGGAGCAGGCGCTCGACCTTCACGCCGGGGGTGTCACGCGGGACCAGGACCATCGTGTGCCGCGCGTAGCGGTGCGCGTCGGGGTCGGTGAGGCCCATGAAGATGAGCAGCTCGCAGTCGGGGTGACCGACGCCGGTGCTCCACCACTTGCGACCGTTGATCACGACCTCGTCGCCGTCCAGGACCGCGGTCGCCGCCATGTTGGTCGCGTCGGAGGACGCGACGTCGGGCTCGGTCATGCAGAACGCGGAGCGGATCGCGCCGTCGAGCAGCGGTTCCAGCCAGCGCTTCTTCTGTTCGTCGGTCCCGTAGCGGAGCAGGACCTCCATGTTGCCGGTGTCCGGGGCGTTGCAGTTGAACACGTACGGCGCGAGGAACGACCGGCCGGTCAGCTCGGCGATCGGCGCGTAGTCGAGATTGCTCAGGCCTTCGCCGTACTGCTCGTTGCCGGGCTCGGCGGGCGGGAGGAACAGGTTCCACAGACCCTGTTCGCGGGCCTTCGCCTGGAGGTCCTTGAACGCCGGCTGCGGCTGCCACGGGTCGGCGGAGTTCTTGGTCGCCGCGTGCAGCTCGGCCTCGACCGGCTCGATCTCGGTCCGCAGGAAGCGCTCGACCTGCTGGATCAGCTCTTGCGCCCTTGCGGACGGCTCGAACCCCATCACCACTCCTCGCGCTCGGACTGCCCGACGTTCTTGACCGTAGCGCACGTTCTAAGCAATGCTCAATAGCGTGAGTCAGGACGGTGGAAGCGAGTCCGCGACGCCTGCGCGACGGCGGCTGAGCGCGGACGACCGGCGCAAGCAGCTGGTCGGCATCGGGCTGATGATGCTGCGCACCCAGCCGATCCACGAGCTGTCGATCGACGCCGTGGCCGCCGAGGCGGGTATCTCGCGCGGGCTGCTGTTCCACTACTTCCCGACCAAGCGGGACTTCTACATCGCGGTGATGCGCGCCGCCGGCCGCCGCCTGCTGCGGGTCACCAAACCCGACGCATCCCTGCCGCCGGCTGAGCAGCTACGACAGATGTTGCTCGCGTTCGTCGCGTTCGTGGGTCGCCGGCGCGACTCGTACATCTCGTTCGTCCGCGGCGCGGCCGGCGGGGACGTCTTCGTCGTCGAGGTGTACGCCGAGACGCGCGCGGCGCTGACCGCCCGGGTGCTGACGCTGCTCGACCAGGACGCCGAGGACCAGCCTTCGTCACCGGTCAGGCTGACCGTGCATGCCTGGCTGGCGTACGTCGAGGATCTGGCCATCGAGTGGTCGGGGCTGCCGGAGGCGGAACGCCCGTACTCGGCCGAGCAGCTCGTCGACCGCACGTTGAGTGCGCTGAAAGCCCTCAGCTAGCCGGTCCTGCGGCCGGGCGCGGGCCGGTGGAGTCGCGGACGACCAGTTCGGTGGCCAGCTCCACGTGGAGGGCCTCGACCTCGTGGCGGTCGAGCAGGCGGATCAGCAGGCTGACGGCCATCCGGCCCATCTCCTGCAAGGGTTGGCGGACCGTGGTGAGCAGCGGTGAGGTGGCCCGGCTGACGTCGATGTCGTCGAAGCCTGCGATCGAGAGGTCCTGCGGGACTCGCAGGCCGCGCTGAGCGGCGGCTTGGAGGGCACCGACGGCGGCCTTGTCGTTGAACGCGACCAGGGCTGTCGGGCGTTCGGGGAGGTCGAGTAGCTCGCCGGCTGCTCGGTAGCCCTCCTCGGTGGTCGGTTCGACGTACCGGACGAGGGACGGATCGGGGAGAGAGCCGGCGTCGGCGAGCGCTGCGGCGTGGCCGCTGAGGCGGGCATCGCTGGCGAGCCATTCGCGGGGGCCGGCGATGACGCCGATGCGGCGATGGCCGAGCCCGGCGAGGTGGGCGCTGACCTGGCGGGCGCCGGAGAAGTGGGCGGCGGAGACCGAGGCGATGTCGCGCGGGAGCGGGGTCCTGGGGTCGACGACGACGAAGGGCAGCCGCCGGTTCTTCAGATGGACGAGGTCCTCGGGAGGTTCGGGCGGGAGGATGAGGATTGCTCCGGCGACTCCTGACTGCTCCCGCAGACTTGAAGCGACACCGTCGCCCGCGTTGAGGATCAGTTGGCGGCCGTGGCGGTCCAGGGACTCGGCGATCGACGTGACGATCAGGCCGAAGTAGTCGGTCAGCAGGTACGGGCAGCGGACGTAGACCGCGCCGGCGGCCGGCTTCGGCGTACCGCCGCGCGGGCTGGGAGCGCGCAGGCCGAGCTCCTCGACCGCGCGCTCGACCAGGGCCCTGGTCTCGGGCGCGACGCTGCCCTGCTGGTTGAGCACCCGGGAGACCGTGGCGATCGACACTCCCGTGGCCGCCGCGACCTCGCGCACGGTCGCGCGTCCGCTAGGCATTTGTTACATCGCTTTGTTTCACGCTCGGAACCCTAGCCTGCCGCCTCAGGATCTTGACAGGGGTCAGCCCGGCGGAGTTTCCTGAGGCAGTTTGTTGCAGCCGTGTTTCATCGGGGGAAGACCTTTGAGGAGTGCGATGAGAACACCGGCAGTCGCCGCCGCCTTGGCGCTCGCCACCGCTTCACTGACCGGTCCCGCCGCCGCCCAGGCACACCGGCCCCCGACCGAGCAGGCCCGCGTCTGGGTCACCACGCCCGACCGCGCCGAGCTGCTGCACGAGCGAGCCCCGGTCGCGTTCGGCCAGGGATCGAGCCAGCAGACGACGATCACGGTCGACCCGCGTACGACGTACCAGACGGTCGACGGCTTCGGCGCCTCGATCACCGACTCCTCGGCCGCGGTGCTCTACCAACTGTCGGCCGCGGACCGCGAGAAGACGATGCGCTCGCTGTTCGACCCGAAGCAGGGCATCGGCGTCAGCTTCCTGCGCCAGGTGGTCGGCTCGTCCGACTTCACCGCGCAGCCCGAGCACTACACGTACGACGACGTCCCGGCCGGCCAGACCGACTTCCCGCTGCGCCACTTCAGCATCGCGCACGAGCAGAAGCAGATCCTGCCGCTGCTGCGCCGGGCCAAGCAGCTCAACCCCCAACTGAAGGTGATGGCGACGCCGTGGAGCCCGCCGGCCTGGATGAAGACCGGTGACTCGCTGGTCGGCGGCCGGCTGAAGGACGACCCGAAGGTCTACAACGCCTACGCGCGCTACCTGGTGAAGTTCGTCAAGGCGTACGCCGCGGCCGGCGTACCGGTCGACTTCCTGTCGATCCAGAACGAGCCGCAGAACCGCACGCCCACGGCGTACCCGGGCACGGACATGCCGGTCCGGCAGGCGGCCGCGGTGATCGAGCAGCTCGGCCCGATGCTGCGCGCGGCCAGCCCGCGGACCAAGATCCTCGGCTACGACCACAACTGGACCACCCACCCGGGTGACGTCGCCAACACCCCGCCCGGCGAGGACCCGGAGACCGACTACCCGTACCAGTTGCTCAACTCCAAGGCCGCGCGCTGGATCGCCGGTACGGCGTACCACTGCTACTCCGGTTCGCCCGCGGCGCAGAGCGCGCTGCAGCAGGCGTTCCCCGAGAAGGGGATCTGGTTCACCGAGTGCTCCGGTTCGCACGGGCCGAACGACACCCCGCCGCAGATCTTCCGCGGCACGCTCACCTGGCACGCCCGCACGCTGATGCTCGGCACGACGCGGAACTGGGCGCGCTCGGTCGTGAACTGGAACATCGCGCTGAACGCGGACGGCGGTCCGCACAACGGCGGCTGCGACACCTGCACCGGCCTGGTCACGCGGCAGGCCGACGGCTCGGTGACCACCGACGCGGAGTACTACACGATCGGTCACCTGTCGAAGTTCGTGAAGCCGGGCGCGCAGCGGATCGGCTCCACGTCGTACGGGACGACCGGATGGAACGGGCAGCTGATGTCGGCGGCCTTCCGCAATCCTGACGGGTCGACGGCGCTCGTTGTCCACAACGAGAACGACGAGCCGCGGTCGTTCGCGGTCGCGGTCGGCGACAAGTCCTTCGAGTACACCCTGCCGGGCGGTTCGATCGGGACCTTCGTCTGGGCGCGTGAGCTGCGCTCGGAGTACAAGGCCGTTGCGCTCGTGTCGGCAACGGCGTCGGTCGGCGCGGACCTCGCTCCGCTGGCTGTCGACGCCGACGGCTCGACGCTGTGGCAGAGCAAGGAAGCGATCGCATCCGGTCAGTCCGTGCAGGTCGATCTCGGCACTGCGCGGACGGTACGCCGGGTCGCGCTCGACAGCGGCGGCAACATCGGGGACTACCCGGGCGCGTGGCAACTGTCGTACAGCAACGACGGTACGACGTGGCGGCCGCTGAAGACCGGCACCTCCGACGGTCAGCTCACGAACGTGGACGTCTCGCCGACGCGGGCCCGCTACCTGCGGATCACGTCGACCGGCGCGAGCGACCACTGGTGGACACTGGCCGACGTGCGCGTCTACAGCTGAACGAGCCCGGCCCTTCTGCCCCCGAGGGCCGGTCTCACACCTCCGCGGCCGCCAGCCGTCCGGCGATCCAGCCGGCCGTGGCGGCCGCGATTTCGTTGTCACGGGCAACTACCTGGAGCCCGACCGGCAGACCGCGGACCGGCAGCGGCACGCTGATCGCGGGGAAGCCGGTGAGGTTGGCCAGGCGGGTGTTGCGCATCAGTTGGGCGCGGACGGCGGTGGACCGCTCGAGGTCGGCGACCTCCGCGATGAGCGGCGCGACGAGTGGGACGGTCGGTAGCACGACGGCGTCGTACTGGTTGAGCAGGGTTTGCACCTGCGCGCGGATCGTCTCGGCGTCGCGACGGGCCTGGACGTAGCGCCAGGCCGGGACCTCGGCGGCTTCCTTCAGGCGGAGCTGGACGTCGGGCTGGTACGCGTCGGTGGTGCGGCCGGCGTGGTTGGCGACGGCTTCCGGGCCTTGCAGGTCGAACGCGGTCCTGACGTGGTCCTCGGGGAGGTCGACCGGCTCCGTCGTGGCGCCGGCCGTCTGCAGGCGCGCGAGCCCGGCGGCCCAGGCCTCGGCGACCTCGGCGTCGTACTCGCGATGGGTGACCACGCCGAGCTTCGGTGGTGTCGCAATAGGTGCTGTAGGCAACGAGGTGGTCAGCGCGGCCAGCGCGTAGGTCGCGTCGGCGACGGTCGCGGTGAGCACGCCGACGTGGTCCAGGCTCTGCGCGAGCGGGAAGACTCCGTCGACAGGCAGCGTCCCGTACGCCGGTTTGAAGCCGACCACCCCGCACAGCGCGGCCGGGATCCGCACCGAGCCGGCCGTGTCGGTCCCGATCGCCAGCGGCACGATGCCCGCCGCCACCGCTGCTCCAGCGCCCGAGCTCGATCCACCGGTCAGCCGTTCCGGGTCGTGCGGGTTGCGGCACGGGCCGACGCGGTTCGACGTACCGGTGCAGCCGTAGGCGAACTCGTGCGAGTGGCTGAGCCCGATCACGATCGCCCCGGCGGCGCGCACCCGTCGTACGACGTCCGCGTCGCTCTTCCCGATCTCGTCCATCGCCGCCGACCCACAGCGATAGGGCAGGCTTTCGACCTCGATGATCTCCTTCACCAGCACCGGCACGCCGGCCAGCGGGCCCTGGCGGTCGTGCCAGGCCGCGGCCGCGCGAGCACCGTCCTCGTCGAGATGGACGACGGCGTTCAGCCCGGCATGGTCGCGGGCCTTGGCCAGCGCCTCCTCGACCAGGTCGGCAGGATCCAGCTCCCCGGAACGGACTTGGGCGGCGATCTCCTCGAGCACGCGGACCACTAGAGCACGTCGATCGTCGAGCTGCCTCTGCTCGTCCGAACCTGATAGCTGGTCGTTACCCCGGCGTTCGCGTGCAGCTTGTCGACGGCGCGGTAGGAGAGCGTCGCGGCGTCCTGGGTGACCTCCAGTACGCCGTACCCGTGCTGCCGCATGTCGATCTGCTTCAGGTGCGGGTTGTACTGCAGGCGCTTCTGTTCCTCGGCCTTCGTCGCGGCGACGCTCTTGGTGTCGCCGGTGTTGGTCGAGGACACCGACGGGACGACGAACTCGACGCCGGCCCGGCGGGTGCCGCCGGGGTTGGCCGGGCTGCCGGGGGCGAAGCCGGTGTCCCAGAGCTCGCCGGAGAAGGTGTCGTGGTCGTCGCCGGTGACGACCACGAGGTCGGAGACGCGGTCGGCCGCGAGCGAGAGGAGCTCGGTGCGCTCGGCGCCGTACCCGTCCCAGGTGTCCATGAACGCCCGCTCGCCGTTCGCGCCGGTGATCATGCCCATCATCATGTTCGGGTTCGCGAGCACCTTCCAGCGGGCGCCGGACGAGCGCAGCCCGTTCTCCAGCCAGGCCTTCTGCGGTGCGCCGAGCATCGACCGGCCGGGCGCGTCCGCGGCCGCGCAGACGACGCTGCCGCCGTCGTCGCAGGGCTGGTCGTCCTTGTACTGCCGGTTGTCGATCGCGAACAGCTCGACGGTCCGGCCGAGCTTGAGCGAGCGGTAGGTGCGCGTCATGTCGTTCGCGTAGCGCGGGACCGGCATCCGCTCGAACCAGGTGTGCCAGGCCGCGGTCTTCTTCTCCTGGAAGAAGAGCTCGGGCAGCGTCCAGTTGTCCTTGCTGTAGTTGTTGCGGAACTCGTGGTCGTCCCACAACGGCAGGAACGCGTGCTGCTGGTGCATCGCGCGCAGATCGGGGTCACTGCGGTAGAGCGTGTACTTCGCGCGCATGGTCGGCAGGATCTGGGGATAGAGGTTGAGATCGATCCCCCGTACGCCGGGCACGGTCGCCTCGTACACGTAGTCGCCCAGGCAGACGACCAGGTCGAGGTCCTCCTGCGCGAGGTGCCGGTGCGTCGCGTAGTACCCCTCGGTGAAGCCCTGGCAGGTGAAGAACCCGATCCGCACGGGCTGGTTGGAATCAGCCGGCCTGAGCGTCTGGAACCGGCCGGTCGGGGAGACCGTGTCCTTGCCGCGGAACTGGTAGAAGTACTCCTCGCCCGCGGTCAGCCCGCCGGCCTGGAAGTGCACGCAGCCGTCCCACTGCTTCTCGGCGACGACCGTCGAGGCGATCTCCGGCCTGGTCAGGTCGCGCTGTTTCGACACCACGACCGCCAACTCGGCATCGCCCTCGAACACGCCGCGCGGCACGCGCGTCCACAGCGTCGCCCCGTCGGTCCGCGGTACTCCGGCCATCACGCCCTCGGGGAACGTCGCGCCCCGCACGAGTGTCGCCGACGCGTCCACCGCGGTGCGCAAGGTTGGCGCTCCCCAGGCCTCCCCCGCGCCGATCCCCGCGGCCGCGGCCGCTCCGATCCCACCCAGGACTGTCCTGCGCCTCAGCTGACCCATGGAGAAATACTGAAGGGTAATGATGAATCGGGAAAGACCTCACAGCGACCAGTCCATGACCGAGAGTTTCCGGAAACAACCGCGTCACGCCTGCTTGCTAGCGTCCGCGGCATGATCGACGGCGCAGTTCTCCACCGGGTCGAGCCCACCGATCCCACGCTGGTCGTCCTCACCACGGCCCAGCAGGCCGAGCTCGCCGCCCTCTACGGCGAGGACCAGCCTCTCGTCACCCCGCACCCCGACACAGCGTTCACGCTGCTCCTCGTCGACAACACCCCCGTCGGCTGCATCGGCCTCCAGCCCGTCACCGCGACCCTCGGCGAGATCAAACGCCTGTACGTCGAACCCGCCTCCCGCGGCTGGGGCCTGTCCCGCGTCCTGCTCGAGGCTGTGGAAAACCAGGCCCGCGACCAGGGCCTGACCACCCTCCGCCTGGAGACCGGCACCGAGCAGCACGCCGCGATCGCCCTCTACACCGGCAACGGCTACCAGCCCATCCCCGCTTACCCGCCGTTCGAGCACGAACCGGCGTCCCTCTGCTTCGCGAAGGAGCTCAGCTGACGGGATGATAGAGGTCCTCGAGGCCGATCGTCAGGACTGCGGGGTCGAGATCGGGCTCGAACCCGGCGCCGCTGTAGCAGGCAAGAACCGTGCCGCTGGTGTCGTAGTCCTTCGAGAGCAGCTCGCGAGCGCGTTCCAGACGAGCCACATGACGGCGCCCCATCACCTCGCCCCACTTGGCCTCGCCGAGCGACAGGACTCGCCGCCGGTGACCCGGCTGTGCAGAAGCAAGTACGACGACGTCGATCTCGATCTGAGACCGCCGGGCGCGGTCGGCGACGACACCTGCTCCGATCTCCCCCGGCAGTTCGCCGTACAGGTGGGGCGGAGCGGCCATCGCGAAATCACGGCAGAGCTGTTCGAAGTGCGGGCCGACCACCTGGGAGGCGAACCGCTGGCGCGCGGCGGACCAGACGTTCTCCGCACGCCCGCTCTCCAGCAGACCCCATTGCGGGCGCATCACCACTTGGTAGAAGACGACCAGCGGTTCGGCCACCTGATACACAGATCGGCCAGACCGGAAGAGGTCCGGCTGCCTGCGGAGCAACCCGCTGTCCTCCAGCACCAGCAAGTGGTGCCCGATGTCGGTCGCCTTCCGGCCGATGTAGTTGGCGATGCCGCCGCGCGTTCCGTTGCCGTTGGCAACCGCTGCGAGGACCGATTGGTAGAGCGCGGTGTCCCGGACCTCGGTCTCCTCCTCCAGCAGGTAACGCGCCTCACGGAAGAGCGGACTGGCGGGACTCAGCACGGTCCGCAGCAGCCAGTCGTCGAAGGTCTTCACCGACCGTGGGCTGTCCTCGTCGACGAACCGCCGGTACGCCGGAGTGCCGCCGACGACCGAGTGCAGCAGGACCGCCAGCCCTGGGTCGTCCACCTGCCAGAACTCGGCGGCCAGCAGATGGTCGAACGGTCTGACAACCAGTTCGAGGTTCGCCCGGCCGCGCAGCGGCGCCGTACCGGAGAGCAGTCCGCCCATGACCGACATCGCGGATCCACACAGCAACAGTTGGGTCCTGCCGCCTCCTGGGACCGCACGGTCGAACTCCCGCTGCAGGATCGATGGCAGTGCCGGCGAGACCTTGCTGAGGTAGGGAAATTCGTCGATGACCAGAGGCCCAGCCGAGGGAGGCAGGAAGAAGAGGTACCGGACGGCGTCGTCCCAGCTGTCGAATCGCGGCGGCGCCGTGGCCCCAAGATGTTGTGCGAGTGCTGCTGCGAACAGGGACAGCGACTCCGTCTCGGTCGCCTGCGTCGCCCCGAAGTAAAGACCGCCTGTCTGTTCGACGAGAGCCTGCAGCAGGTAGGTCTTGCCTTGCCGACGCCGGCCGCTCACCACGCCCAGCCGAGGACGTTCGGGAGCACTACTCGCGAACCGCGAGAGGTGCTCCCACTCGGCGTCCCGAGCGAAGATCCAGTCAGGCTTCTGCATAATGTAGAAGTGTACTTATTATAAATGCGGTTATACAACCTATTGGCTGAGGTTGAGGACGAGGTCCGCGCCTTCGCGGTGGAAGCCGAGTTTGTTGAGGTAGCCGGCGGACTCGCGCATCCGGCGCGGGGCCACGACCTGGTGGAAGCCGTGGTCGGTGAAGACGTCGCTGCGGCGGTAGACGAACTCGCCGGGGGTGAAGTCGCGGTACTCGGGCAGGACGTAGTCGAGGTCGATCTGGGCGCGGCCGTCACCGGCGTCGTGGGCCAGGACGACGCCGACAGTCCGCTCCCCGCGCTGGACCAGGAACGCGTACGGCGCGGTCGGAGCGGTGAAGTCCGGGTTGAAGCGGCTGATGTCCTTCGCGTGCGCGTCGAGCACGTGCTTCAGGTAGGTGTCACCGGCACCGACCTGCAGTACGGCGTACTCGGAGGTGTCGTGGCGGTGCCGGAGCAGGCGGTACAGCTGGACGACGTTGATCACCGCGAGCACGGCGTTCATCCCGACCATCGGCCAGACGCCGATCACCAGGTTGAAGGCGACCAGGACGATGCAACCGACCAGGTTCAGCAGCCGGAGCCGCAGGATCCGGGTCTGCAGCAACGACACGACCACCAGGGCCGAGCCGCCCCACCCGATGATGCTCCAGAAGTCCATGGCCGGAGAGTAGACCAGCTCGTCGCCTGGACTGGCTTTTGTTCCACGTGGAACGGCCGCTCAGGACTCCGTGTCCTTGTCGAAGCCGGTCAGCGGGACGTAGCTCGTCCACGGGCCGAGCGCGAAGTACCCACGCCCGTACGGCGTGACCGCCGCGCCGGCCTGCCAGTACGGGACCCGTCGCAGCCCGTACCGGACGTACCGCACCTCCGGGTCCTCGCCGGCGCGCACCCGCGCAGCATCCTGCGCGCAGGCCGGGACTGTTCGGGTGCCGTACTTCGGCTGCGTCCACACGATGTCGGTCGTCGACGGGCCGTGCTGGGGGTTGAAGAAGCACGGCACCCGTCGTACCGGCACCGGCTCGCCTGCGACGCGCGCCTGCACGCAGACGATCGCGTAGCGCCCGGTCGCCAGCGCGTCGGTCACCGCACTGATCCCCTCAGCGGAGCGGATCCCCTTGACAGCGCGCTGCGCCGCTTCGTACGAGTCGAGCGCCACCTGAAAATCCACGCGGGCGTCGAGGTCGAGCTCGCGTCCGGTCACCCGGGCATCGAGCCGCGCCAGCTCCTCACCGAGCAGAGTGATGTCCTCGTCGGCCAGCCTCCGGATCTCGGCCAGCTCCTCGGCGTCGCCGCGACGGGCGTTGCGCCGGTCCCAGACGTACCGGGCCAGCAGCACCACCCCACCGCCTCCCAGGGCGGCCAGCAACCACTCCATCCACAGAAGTTACCTTCCTGTGGACAGAGCTGTGTACAACTCACAGGCCACGATCAGGTCACCCTGATCGGGTCCCCCACCAGGCCAGCAAGGCATCGCGCGCCGCGTCGGCGCCGATCTCGCCCTGGTCCATCCGCAGCTCCATCAGGAACTTGTACGCCTCGCCGACCTCGCGGCCGGGCCCGATCCCGAGGATCTCCATGATCTGGTTGCCGTCGAGGTCGGGCCGGATCGAGTCCAGTTCCTCCTGCTCGCGCAGCCGGTCGATCCGCACTTCCAGGTCGTCGTACGCCGAACGCAGCGCGTCCGCCTTGCGCTTGTTCCGCGTCGTCGAGTCGGCGCGGGTCAGCACGTGCAGGCGACTCAGCAGCTTGCCGGCGTCGCGGACGTACCGGCGTACGGCGGAATCGGTCCACTCGCCGGTGCCGTAGCCGTGGAACCGCAGGTGCAGCTCGACCAGCTTGCCGACCTCGTCGATCTGCTCGTTGCTGAACCGCAGCGCCCGCATCCGCTTCTTGGCCAGCTTCGCGCCGACCACGTCGTGGTGGTGGAAGGTGACCTTGCCGTCGCCCTCGAACTTGCGCGTCTTCGGCTTGCCGATGTCGTGGATCAACGCGGCGAACCGGACGACGAAGTCCGGCGCCTCGATGCCGTCCTTGGCCAGCCGCGGTTCCAGGTCGATCGCCTGGTCGAGCACGGTCAGCGAGTGCTGGTAGACGTCCTTGTGCCGGTGGTGCTCGTCCAGCTCGAGCCGCAGCGCCGGCAGTTCGGGCAGCACGTGGTCGGCCAGCCCGGTCGAGACCAGCAGGTCCAGACCGACGCGCGGGTACGGCGCGCAGACCAGTTTCTCCAGCTCGTCACGGACCCGCTCGGCCGACACGATCGCGATCCGGTCGGCCATCGCGGTCATCGCCTCGACCACCGCCGGGTCCGGCGTGAACGCCAGCTGGGCCGCGAACCGGGCCGCGCGCATCATCCGCAGCGGGTCGTCGGAGAACGAGTCCTCCGGGGAGCCCGGCGTCCGGATCACCTTGTTGGCGACGTCCTCGAGACCGCCGTACGGGTCGACGAAGCGGTGCGACGGGAGCAGCACCGCCATCGCGTTCATGGCGAAGTCCCGCCGCGCCAGGTCGTCCTCGAGCGTCTCCCCGTAGGCCACCTCCGGTTTGCGCGAGGTGGGATCGTAGGACTCCGAGCGATAGGTGGTGATCTCCAGGACCCAGTCGTCCTTGCGGCAGCCGATGGTGCCGAAGGCCTTGCCGATGTCCCAGACGTGGTCGGCCCAGCCGGCCAGCAGCCGCTGGACGACGTCGGGACGGGCCGAGGTGGCGAAGTCGAGATCCTTGCTCCCACGATCGAGGAGAATGTCGCGCACAGGACCTCCGACCAGCGCGATCTCGTGGCCGGCCGCGTCGAAGCGGGCACCCAGCTCGTCGACCACCGGGGCGATCTTCAGCAGCGCCTGGACGCCTTGCCGCTGGATGGCGGACAACGTTCCGGAGGAGCGCGACTGGTCGGGAGTAGGAGACACGGGGAACTAGGTTACGGTGACGGCGTGTTCAGACGGCGACTGAGGCTCTGCGCGAGCGTGGGCGCGAGCCTGGTGATCGCTGCGTCGGTGGCGGCCCAGCCGGCCCCGGACGCGGTCGCGAGCCCCTCGGCGGAGGACCCGGTGGTCGACGTGGCCATCGACTCCTTCACGCCGACCGCACCGAAGGTCGGCGACCAGGTGGTGATCACCGGCCGGGTCACCAACACCAGTTCGGCCACCCTCGGCAACCCGCAGGCCCAGGTCTGCGTCGTCGACAAGCGGCTGACCACGCGGGCCCAGCTGGCCGCGATCCCGAACGAGGCCGACCAGCCGCTCAACGAGCGCAACGACTGCGTCGGACTGAACAACTCCGACTCCACCACCTTCCAGGAGTACGACGCACCGCTCGCCCCGAAGGCAGTGGTCCCGTTCCGGCTCGTGGTGCGCTGGACGGACTGGGGCCTGAAGTCCAAGCAGCCCGGTGCCTACACGGTGGGTGTCCGCTTCCGTGGCGACTACACCAACGAGGACGGTGACACCGGCCGCATCTCGGTCGGCCTGGCCCGGACCCTGATGCCGGTGGTCCCCGCGACGCCGCTGCCGCGCAAGGTGAACACCGCCCTGGTGATCCCGCTGCGGCACCGCCCGACGCTGCTGACCGGTGACCGGTTCACGAACGAGTCGCTGGCCGACGCGCTGGCGCCGGCCGGTGAGCTCGGCCGGCTGCTCGCGATCGGCAAGACCCAGAAGGTCACCTGGCTGGTCGACCCGGCGATGATCGACGAGGTCAAGCGGATGGCCGCCGGCTACCGCGTCACCGAGAACAACCAGACCCGCGCCGGCAAGGGCCAGAAGGTCGCCGCCGCCTGGTTCGCCGCCTTCAACGCCAGCCGCGCCCGCAACCCCGTCGTACTGCTCCCGTACGGCGACCCGGACATCGGCAGCCTGATCGACGGCGGCGCGCCGCTGCGCGACCTGGTCGGCCAGACCCGCACCGCGACCGAGCAGTTCAACCTCGGCGGCCCGCAGTACTTCCAGTCCGGCCTCTGGCTGGAGAACGGCTCGGCCAGCAGCCGCAACCTGGCCGCCGCGTCGACCGGGTACGCCGGGACGAAGCCCGACGACGTCAACCTGGTCCCGAGCTCCTCCTGGACCACCGACGCCCGCCCTTCGCTGGCACCGACGCCGATGTACGACATCACGACGCCCGAGGGCCCGGTGAAGAGCGTCCGCACGGTGATCGCCGACTCGGCGCTGACCGCGGGCGGCCCGGACCCGACGACCGCGAACGACCCGATCCAGGTCCGGCAGCGGTTCGCCGCCGAGACTGCTCTGCTGGCCTCGACCGGCAAGGGCCGGCTCACCGTCGTCGCCCTGCCGCCGCGCGGCTGGGACGAGACCGGTCAGAGCACGGCCGCCCTGGCCGGCGGCCTGACGCTGCCGTGGACCACTCCGGTCGGGCTCGACGTGTTCTACCGCGCCGACCCGGCCCACCCGCAGGCGAAGCCGGTGCTGACCAGGGGCCCGAACGTGCCCCGCTCCACGCCCGGCCTGACCGCGAACCGGCTGCAGCAGGTCAAGTCGCTGGCGAGCGCGACCTCGACGTACTTCTCGCTGCTGACCGACCGCTCGCGCGCCGACGAGAACCTGCGCCGCGCGCTGCTGCGTAGTACGTCGACCAGCTGGCGTGGCTTCCCCGACGAGTCGCAGCGGTTCGCGACCTCGGAGCTGAGCTCGGTGAACTACCTGCTCGGCAAGGTCCACCTGGTCACCAACGCGGGCGCCAACGGCCGCGAGCTCAAGGTGAACCTGTCCGGCAGCAAGGGCACGTTCCCGCTGACGATCGCCAACGAGCTGCCGCTCTCGGTCCGCGTCCGGGTCGTCGTCCGCTCGGTCAACCGGACCGACCTGCGGATCGACCCGGTGCAGATCAGGACCATCCCGCCGGGCCAGAAGGCGACGTACCAGATCGACGCGAGTGCCGAGCAGAACGGCCTGATCCGGGCCGAGGCCCAGATCGTGACGGTCGACGAGCTGCCGGTCGGCAGTTCGCGCGAGCTCGTCATCCAGGCGGCGCAGTACGGCAGCGTCGGCTGGATCCTGGTCGGCTCCGCCGTTGCGCTGCTGTTCGGTACGTCGGCCGTCCGGATCTACCGGCGGGTGCGCTCCGAGCGACGCAACCCGACCCCCGAGCCCGGCGACGACCCGTTGCACCCGGCCCCGATCGACCCGGCCGCGCTGGCTGCCGACGTACCGGCGAACGGGCTCGACACCGACGACCCCCACCCGGACGAGCCGAACCCACTGGCCCCGGTCGAACCGCTGCGGATCACCCCCGAGAGTCTGAAAGAAGGAGTCGGGTCGAAGGATGGCTGACCGCACCCTGCGTTCCGCGGCGGTGATGGCAGCCGGGACGGTGCTGTCCCGCCTGCTCGGATTCGTCCGGATCGCCCTGCTCGCGGCCGCGATCGGCACCGCGCTGCGCGGCGACATCTTCACCGCCGCGAACACGATCCCGAACAGCCTCTACATCCTGCTGGCCGGCGGGGTGTTCAACACCGTACTGGTCCCGCAACTGGTCCGCGCGATCAAGAACCACGACGACGGCGGCCAGGACTTCACCAACCGGCTGCTCACCTTCGGCTTCGTCGTTCTCGCGATCGTCACCGTCGGCTGCGTGCTGCTGGCGCCGGCGATCGCCGAGCTGTACCTGCCGAAGGAGCTGCACGACCCGTCGCGGGCGGCGGAGAAGGCGAACATGATCATGTTCGTCCGGCTCTGCCTGCCGCAGATCTTCTTCTACGGCGCGTTCGTGCTGGTCGGCCAGGTGCTGAACGCGCGGCGCCGGTTCGGCCCGATGATGTGGGCACCGATCGCGAACAACATCGTCGCGTGCGGCTCGATCGTCGCGTTCCTGCTGCTCTACCGCACCGGCGACAACCCGGCGACGTACAGCACGAACGAGGAACTACTGCTGGGTCTGGGCCACACGGTCGGGATCGCGGTGCAGCTGCTCGTCCTGCTGCCGTACCTGCGGGCCAGCGGTCACCACTACCGCCCGAAGTTCGGCCTGCGCGGCACCGGGCTGGGTCACACCGCGAAGCTCGGCCTGTGGACGGTCATGTTCGTCGCGGTGAACCAGGTGACGCTCGTCGTGGTCACCCAGCTCGCGATCGCCGGTAGCGCGACCGACGACCCGGGCGCGAAGGCGGGTCTGTTCGCGTACAGCACGGCGATGCTGATCATCCTGGTCCCGCACGGCATCGTGACGGTGTCGCTGGCCACGGCCGCGATGCCGCAGATGTCCTCGCTGGCCGCCGACGGCGACGTCACCGAGGTGGCCCGGCTGTCGGCGCGCTCGATCCGGCAGACGCTGGCGATCGTCGTACCGGCCGCGGCCGCGATGGTCGCGTTCGCGCACCCGATCGTGTCGGTGATCGCCGGCTACGGCTCCGGCAAGAACAACCTGACGCTGATGGCGTACACGCTGATGACGCTGGCGCTCGGCCTGGTGCCGTACACGGTGCAGTACTTCCAGCTGCGCACGTTCTACGCGTTCGAGGACACCCGGACGCCGTTCTTCCTGCAGGTCGCGATCGCGGCCACCAACATCACCGCAGCGCTGGTCGGCGTCCGCGTGATCCTGGACCAGGAGCACCTGCGCTACAGCGGTGTGATGCTCGGCGCGGCGTACGCGCTGTCGTACCTGGTCGCGGTGGTGATCTCGCGGCGCGTGCTGTCCCGCAAGGTGCCGCGGGTGCACGGCGCCGGGATCGGCCTGCCGATGCTCGCGATGGTGATCGCCGCGGTGGTCGGCGCCGGGATCGGCCGCGCGGTGCTGTCGCTGGTGAACTCGCAGGTCGAGTGGAGCGGCCCGGTGGCCTCGATCCTCCAGCTCGGCATCGGCGCCGTGGTGATGCTGCCGGTGTACGTCGGGGTGGCCCGGGTACTACGGATCCACGAGGTCACCGACGTGGTGTCCATGGTCACATCGAAGCTGCCCGGAAGGGCCCGCCGGTCCTGATCCGGGCTGCTTGTGCGCTCGTGCCCGCCAGTTGGGTGGGCCAGGGCACTAGCATGGGGCTGCGATCGGACCGCCATCCGCTCGCAGCCGGGTCCTCGCGACCGGATCCGGAGCGGAGACGCAGGCCGACCAGTGCATCGAGGAGGGCGAGAGACACCGTGTCGAACCAGACCGTCAGTCCTGGTGCCCTGCTCGCCGGCCGCTACCGGATCGCCGAGCTGCTCGCGGAGATCGACGGTGCGCGGGTGTGGCGGGCAGTGGACGAGGTGCTCAGCCGAGCGGTCGTCGTGGACGTCCTCCCGGCGGGCGACCCCCGGACCAACGTCCTCTTCGACGCGGCCCGGCGGGCCGCGGCAGCGAACGACCCGCGCTTCCTGCGCGTGCTGGACTGCGACGTCTTCGAAGGCGTCACGTACTGCGTGCGCGAGTGGGCCGGCGGCCGCCCGCTGGAGCGGATGCTCGGCGCCGGACCGCTGACCGGCCAGCAGGCCGGCTGGCTGGCCCGCGAGGTCTCCGAAGCGCTGGAGAACCTGCACCGCACCGGTCACTCGCACGGCTCGATCAGCCCGGCCACGGTCGTGGTCACCGACGCCGGTGCGATCAAGGTCGTCGGACTGGCCACCGAAGCCGCCCTGCGCTCGACCGGCCCCGGTACGCCGGAGCAGGACGTCCGTGCGCTCGGCGAGCTCCTCTACTCGTCGCTGACCGGCCGCTGGCCGGGTCCGGCCCCGGCCTGGGGGCTGCAGCCCGCTCCGGTCGAGCACGGCCGGCTGCTCAGCCCACGTCAGGTCCGCGCCGGCGTACCGCGCTCCCTCGACGACATCGCCGACCGGCTGCTCGGCGACCCGCCCCGGCACCACGGCGCGGTGATCACCAGCGCTGCCGGACTGTCGGCCGCCCTGTCCGGTGTCGTCGGCAGCTCGCACGAGCCGCCGAGCCAGATGGACGAGACGGTCGCGGTCGCCCGGCAGAACGGCAGCATCGACGATGCCACCCAGGTCGTCCCGGCCTCACCGCCGCCCGCGCTCGACCCGACACCGCCGCGCGCCCACAGCAACGGCCAGGCCCAGTCGGCGTACGCGTCGACGCAGGAGACCCGGCCGGTACGGCGTCAGCAGCCCGCGCAGAACGGCGGCGGCCGACGCCGGCCCCCGGCCGACGAGCCGCGGCGGCGCGGCAGCTGGGGTGGGCGGATCCTGATCCTGCTCGCGGTGCTGGCGCTGCTGTCCGTCGTACTGATGGCGCAGTTCCTGGTGAAGGGCGCCATCAACAAGGAGCAGAGCGGCAGCGAGACGACGCCGGAGGCGCCGCAGAGCTCCGGCCCGCCGCCGTCGACCGGTGCGGCCGCCACGATCGCGGGGGCCAAGGACTTCGACCCGGAGCCGAAGGGCAACGGCGAGGAGCACCCCGAGGACGTGCCGAACACGTACGACAAGAAGCCGAGCACGACCTGGACGACGATGTCGTACAAGAACCGGCCCGACCTCGGCGGCACCAAGCCCGGCGTCGGCATCGTCTACGACCTCGGTGAGGTGACCGCGGTGTCGTCGGTGACCGTCGCTCTGGTCGGTGAGGGCACCGACCTCGAGCTGATGGTGCCGAAGGACGACCCGAGCGCCTCGCCGGCCGCCGTCAGTGGCTGGAAGTCGGTGGCCAAGGCCGCGGACGCGGGCGAGTCGGCGGAGCTGAAGCCCGCCGAGCCGACCGAGTCGCGGTACGTTCTGGTCTGGCTGACGAAGCTGCCCAAGGAGGGCGGCGGGTACCGCGGCGAGATCTCGGAGGTCAAGATCCAGAAATGACCTCCGACATCACCCGGATCGGTCCGCCCCCCAGCCCGGGCGCGGGGCCTGTGCCGCCGCAGGGCTACGAGGCGATGGACGACCACGAGCTGCTCCGGCTGCACGTGGCCGGCAACCCCGACACGTTCGGCTACCTGGTCAAGCGGCACCGGGACCGGATGTGGGCGGTCGCGATCCGGACGCTGGGTGAGCCGGAGGAGGCCGCCGACGCGCTGCAGGAGGCGTTCATCTCGGCGTTCCGCCGGGCCGACTCGTTCCGCGGCGACGCCAAGGTGACCACCTGGCTGCACCGGATCGTGGTGAACGCCTGCCTGGACCGGATCCGCCGCCGGCAGGTCCGGGCCGCCGACCCGCTGCCGGAGGACGAGGACCGCGCCGCCGAGCTGGCCGGCCCGACCGAGGACGATCCGGCCGAGGTGCGCGAGCGCCGGCTGGACGTGCTGAACGCCCTGAAGCAGATCAACGTGGACCAGCGCAGTGCGCTGGTCCTGGTCGACATGGAGGGGTATTCGATCGAGGAGGCGGCCGCCATCCTCGGCTGCGCGCCGGGCACGGTGAAGAGCCGCTGCGCGCGCGGACGGGCCAAGCTGCTGCCGCTGCTGCGGCACTGGCAGACCACCCGCGGTGGCAGCGGCGAGGACGACGTACCGGCCCCGCAGAAGGCCGCGAGCACGAGTTCCGGAACGGTGGGAACCGAATGACCGGGTCACCCGTCGAAGCAGAGTCGCTCACCCGCGACCTGTCCGCGCATCCCGACCGGAGCACTCCACCGATGACCACACCGCGCACGTCCCGCGAGGGGGCAGATCTCACATGACCGACGCCGGTCTGCCGACCAGTGAGCACCTCGAGCACCTCGACACCGACACCATCGCCGACCTGATCGAGAACCTGCTGCCCGCGCCCGAGGCGCACAGCGCCCGGGAGCACGTGAAGGCCTGCCCGGACTGCCAGCAGACGTACGACGCGCTGCTGCAGCTGACCGAGGACCTGGCCGACGAGGGCCGGATGGACATCCGGATGCCGGCCGACGTGGCCGAGCACCTGAACGCCGTGATCGCCTCGGAGTCCGTGCTGCGCGCGTCGACGGTCGGCGTGCACTCGCTGGTGCAGCTCCGCGAGGAGCCCCGCCGGCACCTGCCGAAGCTGCTGCTCGCGGCAGCGGCCGTGGTAGTCATCGCGGGAGCCGGCGTGGTCGGCGTCGTACTGGCCACTGCCGACCACAGCCAGGAAGGCGCTGCCGGGATCGGCAGCCCGACCTCGGTGCCGAGCATCTCCGTCGACCAGGTCGGTCCGGACGCCCAGCGCTGGCTGGACGGGTCCAACGGCCCGGTGCTGCACGGTGAGGCGGAGGAGCTGTCCTGCGCCAAGCAGTTCGCGTCCACCCAGCCGGACTCCGACCTCCGGCTGGTGCAGCCCGCGACGGTCGACGGCAAGCGGTCGACGGTGATCGGGCTGCCGGGTGGATCGGATCGCGAGGTCAAGATCTTCGTGGTGACCGGATGTAGCGGTTCCGGCGGGATCGCGACGCCCTTCTACGAGACCACTGTCACGCTGCGCAACCGCTGATTCCGTTCGGTGAGCCACTGGCGTGCTGATCGGCCGCGGTGGGTACCTTGGGAATGGTCGGCCTCTAGGATCCGTTGAGTACGACGTCCAGTCTCTTCGGAAGCTAGGAAGGCCATTCGTGAGCGACACAGCCGTTCGCAACGTGATCATCATCGGCTCGGGCCCCGCGGGTTACACCGCTGCGGTGTACGCCGCGCGGGCGCAGCTGGAGCCGCTGGTGTTCGAGGGCTCGGTGACCGCCGGCGGCGCGTTGATGACGACGACCGAGGTGGAGAACTACCCGGGCTTCGCCCAGGGCATCATGGGCCCGAACCTGATGTCGGAGATGCGTGACCAGGCCGAGCGCTTCGGCGCCGAGCTGGTCCCCGACGACATCGTGAGCGTGGACCTGACCGGTGACCTCAAGTCGGTCACCGACTCGGCCGGCACCGTGCACCAGGCCAAGACCGTGATCCTGGCGATGGGCTCGGGCTACCGCAAGCTCGGCCTCCCGAACGAGGAGGTCCTGTCCGGTCGCGGGGTGTCGTGGTGTGCGACCTGTGACGGCTTCTTCTTCAAGCAGCACGAGATCGCCGTCGTCGGTGGTGGTGACACCGCCATCGAGGAGGCGACCTTCCTGACCCGCTTCGCCGACAAGGTGACGATCGTGCACCGTCGCGAGGAGCTGCGCGCCTCCAAGATCATGGCCGAGCGCGCCTTCGCGAACGACAAGATCGAGTTCGCGTGGAACTCCGCGGTGTCGGAGATCCAGGGCGACGGCAAGCTGACCGGCGTCCAGCTGACCGACACCGTCACCGGTGAGAAGCGCGACCTGCCGGTCACCGGCCTGTTCATCGCGATCGGTCACGACCCGCGCTCGGAGCTGGTCAAGGGCCAGGTGCACCTGGACGAGGACGGCTACGTGCTGGTCCAGCCGGGCAGCACCGAGACCAACCTGCCGGGCGTCTTCGCCGCCGGCGACCTGGTCGACCACACCTACCGCCAGGCGATCACCGCGGCCGGCACCGGCTGTTCCGCGGCCCTGGACGCCGAACGCTTCCTGGCCACGCTGGAGTTCGCCGAGAGCCACAGCGACTCCGCCGCGGCGGCCGCGGCCACCGAGCCTGTTTCCGTCTGACCTACACCACCTCGAGTACCAACCCCCTAAGGAGTTCGCCGTGGGCGAGAAGATGAACGCTGTCACCGATGCCGAGTTCGACCAGACCGTGCTGAAGAGCGACAAGCCGGTGCTGGTGGACTTCTGGGCCGAGTGGTGTGGCCCGTGCCGCCAGGTCTCCCCGATCCTGGAGGAGCTGGCGCAGGACCACAGCGACAAGCTGACCTTCCTGAAGATGAACGTGGACGAGAACCCGGTCACCCCGAGCAACTACCGTGTCACCGGTATCCCTACCATCAACGTCTACGTGAACGGTGAGCTGGCCAAGTCCATCGTCGGTGCGAAGCCGAAGGCTGCGCTGCTGAAGGAACTGGCCGACTTCACCAGCTGAACTGCCTGAGATGCCCTTTTCGGAGGGCACGATTCCGCCGCACGGCAAGGAGCATTGATGGAAGCCAGCAACGGCGCCCGGATCTACCGGATCGGTGACAGTGGCGAGGCGGTGGCCGAGATCATCGGCAAGCTGCAGCGTCTCGGCCTGCTGGCACCGGGCGACCACTTCGTCTACGACGAGGCGACCGCTCACGCCGTACGGGGCTTCCAGCAGCAACGCGGGCTGATGATCGACGGCATCGTCGGCCCGCAGACCTACCGGGCGATCGACGACGCGCGCTGGCGGCTGGGTGACCGGCTGCTGACGTACGTCGTCTCCCACCCGCTGACCGGCGACGACGTACTGGCGCTGCAGGCCAAGCTGCAGGACCTCGGGTTCGCCGTGGCGCGGGTGGACGGCATCTTCGGTGCCGACACCCAGCGCGCGGTGACCGAGTTCCAGCGCAACATGGGTCTGCCGGGCGACGGTACGTGTGGCCCGTCCACCTTCAAGGCGCTGCAGCGGATCCGCCCGATGGCGACCGGCGGCCGTCCGGACGCGCTGCGCTCCGCGGAGGCCGTTCGCGCCGCCGGGCCGCGGCTGTCCGGCAAGACCGTGGTGATCGACCCGGGCCACGGCGGCTTCGACTACGGCTGGGAAGGCTTCGGGCTGCGCGAGTCCGACGTGGCCTACGACCTCGCCGCCCGGATCGAGGGCCGGCTGGGCGCGACCGGCGTACGGGCTTATCTGTCGCGTGGTCGCGACCAGGGCCCGGACGAGCTGGCCCGGGCCGCCTTCGCGAACGAGACCGACGCGAACCTGTGCGTCTCGCTGCACACCGACGGCTCGATGAACCCCGAGGCCCAGGGTGTCGCGACGTACTACTACGGCGCCGATCTGCACGGGACGTCGTCCAGCATCGGTGAGCAGTTCGCCGGGCTGGTCCAGCGCGAGATCGTCGCCCGGACCGACCTGCTGAACTGCCGCACCCACCAGAAGACCTGGGACCTGCTGCGCCGGACCCGGATGCCCGCCGTACGGCTCGAGATCGGGTACGTGACGAACCCGCACGACGCGTCCCGGCTGGCCGACCCCGAGTTCCGCGACGTGGTCGCCGAGGCGATCGTGGTCGCGATCCAGCGGGTCTACCTGCCGCCGGAGCAGGACGCCGCCACCGGCATGCTGCGCTTCGGTCAGTTGACTGTCTGACGCTCGTCGAGCCGCCCACCTTGCCGGTGGGCGGCTCTTTTTCTGCCCGGCCGATCAGTTTTCTGATCGCTCCAGGGCGATCGTCGGAAGGACTCGGTCGAGCCGGCGCGGCAGCCACCACGCGTGCCGGCCGAACAGCCGCAGCACCGCCGGTACGACGACGCAGCGGATCAGCAGCGCATCAACCAGTACGGCGGTCGCCAGCCCCAGCCCGAACTGCTGCAGCATCCGGTCCGGACTCAGCAGGAACGCCCCGAAGACGACGATCATGATCGCGGCCGCCGCGGTGATCACGCTGCCGGTGTTGGCCAGCCCCTCGCGGACCGCCTGGACGGGATCGCCGGTGCGCCGCCACTCCTCGTGGATCCGGGAGATCAGGAAGACCTCGTAGTCCATCGAGAGCCCGAACACGATCGCGAAGATCATCACCGGCACGAACGCCTCGATCGGCCCGGGCTGCGCCCCGAACCAGCCCTCCTGGAAGACCAGCGTGATGACGCCGAGCGCGGCGCCGATGCTGAGCAGGTTGAGCACGGCCGCCTTGAGCGGGATCAGCACCGAGCGGAACACCGCTAGCAGGAGCAGGGCGGACAGCCCGACCACGACCAGGACGAAGATCGGCAGCCGGCTGCTGACCGCATCGGCGAAGTCGACCGCGGCTGCCGTGGATCCTCCGACCAGGTACGTCGCGTTCGTCTCCGCGGCGACCGTCGGGAGGGTGCTGTCCCGCAGCGTACCCACCAACCGGTTGGTTGCTTCGTCCTGCGGGGCCGAGGTCGGGAAGACGAGCATGGTCAAGATCGCGCCGTCGGCACTCGGCTGCGGCGGAGTGACGGCGGCGACCCCATCGTGCGTCGCCAGCGTGCGGTTCAGGGCGTCGGCCGCGGCGCGATCGCCTTCGGTGACGACGATCAGCGGACCGTTGGAGCCCGGCCCGAATCCCTGCGCCAGCAGGTCGTACGCCTTCCGCGTCGTCTTCGCCGGGTCGTCGGTGCCCGCGTCCGCGAAGCCGAGCCGGAGGTCGAGCGCGGGCAGGCAGAGTACGACGAGCGCGGTGACGCCGAGCAGCAACGGCGTCCACGGCCGGCGCTGCACGATGCCGGCGAGCTTGCGCCAGCCGTCGCCCGGCGTACGGCGTGCTTTGGCTGCGTGCTTGAGGACGCTGCGCTCGATCCGCCGGCCGAACAGGGTGAGCAGCGCGGGCAGGAGCGTCACCGCGGCGAGCATCGTCATCAGGACGGTCAGGGTGACGCCGAGCGCCATGCCCTGCAGGGCTCCGAGACCCAGCGCCAGCAGGCCGAGCAGCGCGATGACGACCGTGCAGCCGGCGAAGAGGACCGATCGACCCGCGGTGTCGAGTGCGATCTCCGCGGCGCGTTGGCGTTCGACACCGTGCCGGAGTTCGCTGCGGTAGCGGGAGAAGATCAGCAGCGCGTAGTCGATGCCGACGCCGAGACCGACCAGCATCATCACCGGCGCGGTGTAGTCCGGCACGGTGAACAGGTGCGACGCGAGCACCAGCAGGCCGAGCGTGCTGCCGACGGCGAAGACCGCGGTCAGCAGCGGAAGTGTTGCCGCTAGCAACGATCCGAAGAGGAACACGAGGATCACCAGCGCTGCGAGGATGCCGGCGCCTTCGGCTGCTCCCCCGGCGCTCTCGGCTGCCTCGCGGACGACATCGCCGCCGAGTTCGACCTGGAGCCCTTGCTGTGCAGCGGTTTGGGCCTCGGCGATTATCGCGTGGACGGCCTCCGGGTCGATGCCGGTCCCGTCGAGCGTCACCGTCGAGTACGCCGTACGGCCGTCGTCGGCGAGCGCGCCCTGACCGGCGTACGGATCGGCGACCTCAGCGACGTGCGGCAGACCGCGGACCTTGCCGAGCATCGCGTCGACGCGGGCCTTGGTGGCCGGCGCGTTCAGATCGCCGGCCAGCACGATCTGGAGCTCGTCCGCCGTACCCCGCGGCTGGTGCTGGTCGAGCACCTCCATCACGCGCTGGGAGTCGGTCCCGGGCAGCGAGTTGTCGTTCTCGTACGCGTTGCCGACCAGCATCGAGGCGGCGGTGACTGCGACCAGCGCGAGCACCCAGAGGGCGACGGCCGGTCCTGCGTGCCGTTGAGCCCAGCCGGCGATGCGGTGCAGCAGTCCTGGGCCGGTCTGCGGCCGGACGGGGGTCTGGATGGTCATCGCGCCTGCCTCGCTTAGCTACATGTAGGCGTTCTACATATCTGCTGACGACGGTAGCAGCCGTATGGGTAGACTGGCTACATGAAGGCGGATGCGCTGCGTGGACACCTCGACCCGATGATCCTGGCGGTTGTCGAGCACGAGCCCCTGCACGGCTACGCGATCATGGAGGCGCTGCAGGAACGCAGCGGCGGCGCCGTGGACCTGCCGACCGGCACGCTCTACCCGGCGCTTCGCCGGCTCGAACGTGCGGGCTACCTGGCCAGTGAGTGGAGCACGGTGAGCGGGCGGAAGCGGCGTACGTACCAGCTGACGTCAGCCGGGCAGAAGATGCTTGTGGACGGGCGCGGTGAGTGGGAGACGTTCCGTACGGTCATCGAGGGCGTGCTGCGCCCCCGGACCACCTAGGCCAGTCGCAGGCAGCGCTGCGCGTTGTAGGAGACCAGCAGCAGCGGCAGCAGGACGAACCCGCCGACCACGCCCAGGCCTGCCAGGTTCGAGCCCTCCAACTCGGTGCTGAACCAGCCCATGCACACTGCGATCGCGCCGACCGCTGCGGCGCTGACCAGGGCGAACACCGCCGTCGCGCGGGTGATCCGGTCCCGCAGCCACGGGTAGCGCAGCCCGAGCCCCGTGCCGACGACGGCCAGGACCGCGCCGACGATCGACAGCGAGCCGGTCACCATCACCGACCGGTTGAGCAGGTCGAGGAACGGGGTGGTCCCTTCCGGTTGCTGCGTCCAGGCCCAGGCGCCCTCCTGCCAGACGATCGGCTGGGCGATCATCACGAGGAACAGCATCAGCGCCGTACGACGGCTCTGCGCGATCCCGAGCTCGGCCCGGTACCCCGGGACCACCTCGGACAGGTCGCCGAAGTCGTCGACCGCGCTCCGCTCGGCCTCGAGCCGGTGCAGGCCGCCGGCCTCGTACGCCTCGGTGGCGTCCTCCAGGCTGTCCCGCGCCTCGGCCATCAGGTCGGCGCGGCGCCGGCGGGGACCGCTGAGCGCGCTGCTGAGGTCGGCCATGTAGACGTCGACAGGACTGGACACGGCTACCAGTATGGGGATTCGGGGCCCGGATCACGTCCGGGTGACCACTGATCCTTCCCTGGTTGCCCGGCGCTTGCGGCGGCTGCGGAGGACGAAGAATCCGACGTACGAGATGATCAGCAGCGCGAACCCGACCTTCTCGGCGACCGGGGTGCCGCCTTCCGGCCAGATCCGGCCGTCCAGGTAGTGCGCGATGTAGCCACCCTCGTACGGGACCTCGCCGCCCTCGCGGCGGAAGTGCTTCTCGACACCGGTCAGCGGGCAGGCGAAGTCGAGCGTGACGTTGACGATGTTGTAGACGCCGATCGCCAGGTGCACCCAGATCAGCCTCGGCCAGCGCCAGGCCAGGAAGCCGCCGATCGCGAAGAACAGCAGGAAGGCGCCGTGCAGCACCATCATCAGGTCGGCGAGCAGCCGGTAGATCATGGCGGGGACCCTTCTGGGCTGGTGTCCGGTGACTCTAGCCGGGAGCGTGCTTCAGGCGCTGCGGCTCCTTGACCTCGCGCACCGTGACCGGCCTCGGAGCCGGAGCCTCCGGCCTGATCACGCCCCAGACCCGCTCGACGGCCGCCTCCATCTCGCTGCGCCACGTCACGGTCGACCGCAGGTCCATCCGCAGCCGCGGATTGCGCGGGTGCTCCCGTACGACGCCGAAGCCGACCGCGTGCAGGAAGTCGGTCGGCCAGACACACCCCGGCCCGTCCCAGCGCGAGTCCCCAAACGCCTCGACAGCGCGGAAGCCACGCTTGAGCACGTCCTTCGCCACCGCCTGGACGAGCAGCTTGCCGAGACCCATCCCGAGGTAGCGCGGCAGGATCCGCCCGGTCGCCAGTACGACGGCGTCCGGGCTGACCGGCGCCGTCGGGAACGCCTGGATCCGCGGCAGGTTGGCCGCCGGGCCGTAGATCACGTAGCCGGCCGGCTGCTCGTCGACGTACAGGAGGAAGCCAGCCGATCCCCAGTCGAGCAGCAGCTGGGACAGCCAGGCTTCCTTCTCCAGCTCGGTGTCACCGGTGCGGCTCGCCGTCTTGGCGGCCACCGGGTCGAGCTCCCAGAACACGCAGGCCCGGCACGGCGCCGGGAGCTCGCCGAGGTTGGCGAGCGTCAACGGTTCCAGCCGGCGGGCCATCAGCAGACCCGGGGACTCATCGGCGTACTGGTCATCGGGCCGCCGGTGCCGGCGTCCGTGCGTCAGGGGTCTCCGCCGCTTCCGGCGCGACGTACCGCTGCTGCACCTTCGCCGCCGGTTGCCGCCTGAACAGCTCGCCTGCGAACCCGGCGAGCAGGCCGAGAACCAGCCCACCGAGTACCAAACCGAACGCCTTGCCCACGCTCATTCCGATCCTGCCTTCCGCGGTACCACCAGGCTGAGCCGCGTCGGGTCCGGCCGGCCGCCGTCTCAGCTGCCAGTCCGCGGCATGGTCGAACCTGCCCCTATAAGGCATGGTAGTGAGAGGAAGCGCCGATCGGTATCCACGCGCCCGGATACCACGGCGTAGCCTTGAGACTTCCCCCTCGAGTCCCTGGAGCCGCTCCGTGAGTGCAGACCTGCCCGACGTCCGGCAGACCCGTCTCGACAACTACGTCGACCGGTACGCAGCACGGACCAAGGGCATGACCGCATCGGAGATCCGGGCGCTGTTCTCGGTCGCCAGCCGGCCCGAGGTGGTCTCGCTGGCCGGCGGCATGCCGAACATCGCCGGTCTCCCGCTCGACGTGGTGGGCTCCGCGGTGCGCGACCTGGTCGTCGACCACGGCGCCACCGCGATGCAGTACGGCTCCGGCCAGGGCGATCCGACCCTGCGCGACCAGATCTGCGACGTGATGCGGCTAGAAGGAATCGACGCGCATCCGGACGACGTGGTGGTCACGGTCGGCAGCCAGCAGGCGGTCGACCTGGTGACGCGGGTGTTCTGCGATCCGGGCGACGTGGTGATCTGCGAGGCGCCGTCGTACGTCGGGGCGCTGGGCGTTTTCCGCGCGTACCAGTGTGAGGTCGTGCACGTCGCGATGGACGACGACGGCGTCGTACCGGAGGCGCTCGAGCAGGCGATCGCCGCTGTGCGCGCGGCCGGCAAGACGATCAAGTTCTTCTACACGATCCCGAACTTCCACAACCCGGCCGGGGTTTCGCTGTCGTCCGAGCGGCGCTCGCGGGTGCTGGAGATCTGTCAGCGGTACGACCTGCTGGTGCTGGAGGACAACCCGTACGGGCTGCTCGGCTTCGATGGCGAGCCGCGCCGGGCACTGCGCGCGGACGACCGTGAAGGCGTGATCTACCTCGGGTCGTTCTCGAAGACGTTCGCTCCTGGCTTCCGGGTGGGTTGGGCGGTCGCGCCGCACGCCGTACGGGAGAAACTCGTGCTGGCGCAGGAGTCGGCGACCTTGTGCCCGCCGGTCTTCAGCCAGCTGGCGATCTCGTCGTACCTGACCCGGCACGACTGGATGGGGCAGGTGAAGCAGTTCCGCGAGATGTACCGCGAGCGCCGCGACGCCATGCTCGCCGCGCTGACGGAGAAGATGCCAGCGGCAACGACCTGGACGAAGCCCGACGGCGGCTTCTACGTCTGGCTGACGCTGCCGGAAGGCCTGGACGCGAAGGCGATGCTGCCGCGCGCGGTCACGGCGCGGGTGGCCTACGTGCCCGGAACGGCCTTCTTCTCCGACGGTTTCGGCTCGCAGTGCATGCGGCTGTCGTACTGTCATCCGACACCCGAGCGGATCACCGAAGGTGTCGCGCGGCTGGCCGCGGTGATCAACGAGGAGCTCGAGTTGCGGCAGACCTTCGGGCCGCTGACGCCGGGCGCGGGCCACGACTACGACGCTCCGGGCCCGGAGCTGAGCTGATGCAGGGCTCGTCGTCGGTGCTAAATCCGTGCAGGGATCTTCGGGCGGCCCGTGGGTCCGCGAGCGGGTAGCGGTACCGTTCCCATGGGCCTCGGGACCGGCGCCGAGCCGGAATCGCCCACGAGTGATCGGGAAAGTTCTATGAGTGATCTGGGTCGAGTGCTGGTACTGGCCGGCGGTCTGTCGCACGAACGCGACGTCTCGCTGCGCTCCGGGCGACGCGTCGCCGACGCCCTGCGCAGCGTAGGGGTCGAGGTCGAGCAGCGCGACGTCGACGCGAGCCTGGTCGAGCGCCTCCGCAACGACCCGCCCGACGCGGTCTTCCCTGTCCTGCACGGCGTCACGGGCGAGGACGGCGCACTGCGCCAGGTGCTCGACCTGTACGGCGTTCCGTACGTCGGCGCCGATGCGGCCGCTTGCCGGACGGCGTTCGACAAGCCGGTCGCGAGCACGATGGTCCGGTCCGCCGGGCTGCAGTCGCCCGAGTCCGTGGTCCTCGGGCACGACACGTTCCGCGAGCTCGGCGCCGCGGCGTTGATGGAAGCAGTCGTCGGCCAGATCGGGCTGCCGCTCGTCGTGAAGCCGGCGCGGGGCGGTTCCGCGCTGGGTGCCTCGATCGTGCGGACGCTGGATGAGCTGCCGTCGGCGATGGTGAACTGCTACGCATACGGGCCGGTCGCGCTGATCGAGCGGTACGTCGACGGGACCGAGGTCGCTGTCACCGTGGTCGACACGGGCGACGGGCCGCGGGCGCTGCCGGCGGTGGAGATCCAGCCGGACTCGGGGTTCTACGACTACGAAGCCCGGTACACCGCTGGGGCCACGCAGTTCGTCGTACCGGCTCGGCTGGACGCTGCTGTTGCGGCTGCTTGCGCTGACGCCGCTGTGACGGCGCACAAGGCGCTCGGGCTGCGGGACCTGTCGCGGTCCGACCTGGTCGTCGACGCCGATGGTGTGCCGTGGTTCCTCGAGGTCAACGTGGCGCCGGGGATGACGGAGACGTCGCTGGTCCCGCTCGCTGCCGAGGCTGCTGGGATCGAACTGGGTGTGCTGTGCCGCGATCTGCTGGCCGCGGCCGCTGCTCGTTGAGTCCGTCGAGATGACCGTTGCGCCGCCTACTGATCCCGCTCCGATGACCCCTGAACGCCCCGTGTGGCGGACAGCGCTGACGCCGCACTGGTCCGCGTTGCTCCTGCTGGCGTTGGCGATCGCGGCCGTGATGTCGGTGCTCGGTGTTTGGCAGCTCGACGTCTACCGCTCGAAGACCGCCGCGGCCACTGCTGGTCGCGCCGCGATCCCCGCGGTGCCGCTGCAGTCGCTCTTCCCCATCGATTCCGGTCTGCCTGCCTCGGCGGTCGCGCGTCGGGTCACTGTCACCGGCACCTGGGCTTCACCGGCGGATCAGATCTACGTGTCCGACCGCGCGCACGAGGGTCGCGACGGTTTCTGGGTGGTCACTCCCCTGCTGCTGAACGACACCGGTTCTTCTGGCGCGGGCGCCGTGATGGTCGTCCGTGGCTGGGTGGCGTCAGTCGACGATCCCGCCGCGAAGGCCCCGACTGGCCCTGCCACCCTCACCGGCGGCATCGCCTCGTCCGAGGCGCAGGACTCGTCCGGCGACGTCGACAAGACCCGCATCCTGCAGTCGCTGCGCATCCCGACGATCGTCCACATGGTCGACTACCGCGTGTACGACGCCTTCGTCGTCCAGACCGCCGCTGATCCCAGCACCCCCGCGGCCGGCGCTTCTGCTTCCGGCCTCGCCCCGGTCGAGCCGCCGGCGCCGCCCACGGACCACGCCGGTCTCCGCAACGTGGCGTACGCCTTCCAGTGGTGGATCTTCGCCGCCTTCACCTTGTGGATGTGGGGCCGCATGGTGCTCGACGCCCACCGCTCGGGTGATCCCGACCACCAGCCCCCGAACCCTGAGGACGCAAGCGGTACCGTTTCTGCGTGACCTCCCCCGCAGATCCCGCCACGCCGTCCGCCACCCAGCCGCAGCTCTCTGCGGCCACCCGAGGCGCCCTGACACGCTACCGGGCCATCGCCTACGTCGTAGGCGTGATGCTTCTGGTCCTGGTCTTCGTCGCCATGCCCTTCAAGTACTTCGGCGACAACCCGGCGATCATGAACGTAGTCGGCCCGCTTCACGGCTTCCTCTACGTCGTCTACCTGCTCTTCTCGTTCGACCTGGCGCGCCGCGTCCGCTGGCCGCTCGGCCGCCTGATCCTGGTCGCGCTCGCCGGCACCATCCCGTTCCTCAGCTTCTACGCCGAGCGCAAGGTCCACCACGACCTCACCCGCTGACCCCGTTTCACGTGAAACAGCGTCACCACCCCGCAAACCGCTATATAAATTTGTCGATATAGCGTAATCCGCGGGCCGCGAATCGGCCCGAAAAGTTCTGTGAGCGGCATCCTAAGCCGATTGGCGGACGGACGGTCCGGGCTGAATCTGCCCGAATCGTCTCTCAGGAGGCCTCCAGAACACCCCTAACAAGCAGAAACGGCGCGACCCGAGTGGGGTCGCGCCGTTCATGTGTGTGGCTACTGTCTACTGCTCCGACTGCTTGTTGGGATCCATCAACCCGACGATCCGCTCGAGGTCATCGATCGATGCGAACTCGACGGTGATCTTCCCCTTGGTCTTCCCGAGGTCGACCTTCACCCGAGTCTCGAACCGGTCCGAGAGCCGGTCGGCCAGATCCACCAACCGCGGAGCCACCGGCTTGTTCCGCCGCCGCGCCGGCGTCGGGTCGTCAGCCGACATGTCGCCCATCGCCACGATCTCCTCGACCGTGCGAACAGACATGCCCTCGGCAACAATCCGCTGAGCCAGCCGCTCGATGGCGTCACCACTGGGCAGACCGAGAAGCGCCCGAGCATGCCCAGCCGACAAAACCCCAGCCGCCACCCGACGCTGCACCGAAGCCGGCAACTTCAACAACCGAAGCGTGTTGGAGATCTGCGGCCGGGACCGCCCGATCCGAGTAGCCAGCACTTCCTGAGTGCACCCGAAGTCATCCAGCATCTGCTGATAGGCAGCGGCTTCCTCCAACGGATTCAGCTGACTCCGATGCAGGTTCTCCAGCAACGCATCCCGCAGCATCACGTCATCAGACGTGTCCCGTACGATGGCCGGAATCGTCTCCAGGCCGGCTTCCTGGGTCGCACGCCAGCGACGCTCCCCCATCACCAGCTCGTACTTGTCGTCCTCGAGCCGCCGTACGACGATCGGCTGCAGCAGCCCGATCTCCTTCACCGAGTGCACGAGCTCCGCCATCGCGTCCTCGTCGAACACACTCCGCGGCTGCTTCGGGTTGGGCGTGATCTTCCCAACCTCGATCTCCGCAAACTCAGCCCCCGGCACCGCCGCCAGCTCAGTCCCACCCCCCGCCACAGCCACCTCCGGCTTCACCGGCGGAGCCCCCGGAATCGAACTCGACTTGCTGCCAAGAGTCGCGCTACCGGGAGCCGGGTTGCTAGGAATCAAAGCACCCAGTCCACGTCCAAGCCTGGTATTCATCCCGCTCCTCGCGTCAGCTACCACCGAATCCACCCACCAGCCCAGGAGAAGCGCCAACCTCCCCCCAACACCAGCCACCGCAACGGTAACCGGTGACACCGCAACCAACACCCCCACCCCCACCATGTCGCGCCGCGGCCTTCCCCCAAACCCCGTTCCACGTGAAACCACAACACCCGCGCGCCAACCCTCACGTCGCCAAGCGGGCCCCAGCCACTCGGCGGCGGCGCACACAGCCCCGATCCAACTCCGACAGATCCTCGTGTTTCACGTGGAACGCCACTGCCCCAGCTGTATTCGCCCGAGCTCGCATTCAACTCACGCCCCACGCCCGCCGCTGCGCACGGACATCCACGCCAACAGCCTCAACCCCTAGCCCTACGAGGGACGTGACAAAGCTCATCCGCCCGCCGCCACCGGGCCGGGCCGGGCCGGGCCGGGCCGGGCCGACTGCCCCAGCACCTTTCATCGCACGCTCGTCAACCGACTCCGCGCCGTTTCACGTGAAACACGCGCAATCACAGGCGACGCCAATCAAGCGCCCCGGTAGGCGACTTCACCCACACTCGAGTTGCAGCAGGAACACTGCCCCGTGGGACTCCGACAATAGGAACTACAACTGGCTCACCTCGAAGGGCTGGTTGGGCTAGGCACTCGAAGCACCAGGAACAGCCCGAGACTCCCTGACGACTTATCGACAGCGAGTCGTAGCCACGTAGCCGGGCCGAACCGAACCACTGCAAGGTTCGCCTCCGTCCCCAACGTCTGGCTATCTCGATCCTCATCCACCGCGCACGCCTACCCGCCAACTGCATGACGCGCGTCCGCTGCAGTCATCGCGGGACGGACGCCTCGCGGCCCAACTCGGACTCAGGCGCGCCACTCCTGATCCACGCCTCACCACCAAGTGACACCGCGGGACTTCGTCGGCAGAACTGCAGTGAGTACGCACCCGAGGGCCAGCCACCCCACTCCGGCAACTGGGGCCCTACTTCTCATTTCCGCAGGAGCCCTCTAAGGCCATCATCAAATCCCACGCCGGATGCGACGTGTCGGAGCCCGCCCCTCTCCGTCCGGGACTCACCGCTAGACCTACGCCGGTGGCCTCTCCGACCGCACTCAATCAGCCATTCAGGCCCCGGCCAGGCCGATGCTGCTCGCGGGCTCGGCACCTCTGATGGATCGTGTGGGCGAAGCCAAATGGATGGCTGCACCGGGTCGGACCTGCGCGCAATGGGAGATCCGGCCTGCGAGCACGTCGGCGACAACTGTGCGCCATCTCAGCGGCACCTCCGCGGCACCTCCGCGGCTGCGGCGGCTGCGGCGGCGGCAGCGGCGGCAGCTCGACTGCGGCGCCGACAACGCATCGGGGGCTCCCTCGCACACCCGTGGCGCGACTACTCCCGCACCCGGGGCCGTCCAGAGCCGCAGCTGCGCGCACTGGCAGGAGTCGGCATTTGGGAGCACAGCGACCATCGCCAAAAGACGTCTGTTGCCGGCCGGCAGAGAAGGTCTCAGAACTCCACGGTCGACCAGGCCTTCGTCGCACCTGCCAGCGAAGCCGCCGCATCGGCGTCGAGTCCGTGGTCGGTGGAACTCGGCGGGACTCGTGCCGGTGCGGCAGTACGGCCTGACCATCGCGTGTGCGCATCCACATGAGTCGGATCACGCCATCCAGATCGCGACCCCCGAGATGTGTGGCGGACCTCGGAGCTCGCCTTGGCGCGCTGCCTAGATCGGCTAGCTCGGACGCGACCGGGTCATGCGGTCAAAGGGTCAGCGCGAAGCTGCATTGCGGGACGCCATACGCCGCGCTGCACCAGAATCGGGTGTGGGTGGGCACACCGACACAAATCAACGCGGGCATGCTGGCTCTGCGGATGCGGAGCTTAGGCATCGCCGACGAGGGGGTGCGCACTCGCGCTCGCGCTCCTCCCTCAGCTCGTGCCCTGATGCCGTTTCCGATCGCGATCAGGGCGGGGGCGCTTGGGCTCGGCCGTTCTTGGCTCGGCCGTTCTTGGCTCGGCCAACCTCGGGCCCGGGCGGCGTCGGGCCCGGGCGGCGTCGGGCCCGGGCGGCGTCGGGCCCGGGCGGCGTCGGGCCCGGGCAGCGTCGAGCCCGGGCGGCGTCGAGCCCGGGAAACTTCGGATTCGCGTGGGTTTGAGCTCGGAACGTCGCAGCTTCGGCCGCGCTCGGTTTACGGACGCCCGGGTTCGGGTGCACCGGGGTTCGGGTACACCGGGAAGTTCGGTCGCCCCGGGTGGCCGCCTCTAGTTCGGCGGCCCCGGGGCTCGAGTCTCCCCGGCTCGCTCCGGCCTTGGATCGGATCGGGTTTCGGGTTCCTGCGCGTCTGCTCGCACGCACGTGTGGGATCGACGGCTCCTCGGCTCCGCGCTCGCGGTAGCTCCGGAACTGGATCAGCAGGTCTCCACCCGAGGTCGGAGGCGCCGGGGACTGGGCACGGCCTGAAGGGGGCCAGCGGACAACGTCGCCGATGGATCGTTCGCGTGGCCATCGTCCGTTGGCTCGGGGTCTTGGCAGATCGGCGGTCCGGAGTTCGCTCTTTCGTGGTGAGCCTCGCGATTCGGTGGTCGGGTGCGCTCATCGAGCCTGGGCCCCTGGGTTCTTCAGTCCCCCTGGTAGCCAGGTTCTTCGAAGACGGACTCCGATGGGGCATCTGTTGGTTTCACGTGGAACAAGGGTGGCCGTCAGCTCGGCGAGCTTTTGCTGCGTCCGGCAACCTGCTGACATACCGCCGAATCGCGCACGCCTGTTTGACGGAGCATCAAGTAGCCCGCCAGACGTCCGCGCCCCTGCCTGCGTCGGGATCGGTCGCGGCGATGGTCCTCGCCGTTGTCCCTTCCTTGCCCTGACCCCTCTCCCTCCCCTTGCGCCCGCTCTCAGCGGCGGCCGTTGGCGGCGGCGTCGGTGCACTTGGATCGGCATCGTTGGGGTCTGCGAGGCGGGCGAGGTTTCACGTGGAACGGTGGCGGCAGGCCAGTCTCCCGGATCGCTGGCCCCTCGCCGGCCACTGGCCACTGGCCACTGGCCGATGGCCGATGGCCGATGGCCGGAATGGTTTCAAGTGGAGCGGTGCCTCTGGCTGTGGTTCGGCCGCGACTGATCCAGTCGACAAATTCCGGGCGGTGGGGACTGTGGGTTTCACGTGGAACAGGCTTTGGATGGTCGTTCGGCGCCTCCGAGCTCAGGTGGGGCAGCCTGGAAGCCAATCCTGGGGGCAGCCTTGCGAGATCCGATGAAGTGGGCGTTTCACGTGGAACGGGAGAAGGCCCGGACCTTGGGTCCGGGCCTTCTGGGGAGTGCGGAGGTCAGGCGTTGTTGCGCATGGCGATTTCTCGGGAAGCCTCTAGGTACGAGAGGGCGCCTGCTGAGGCCGGGTCGTAGGCCAGGACTGTTTGGCCGTGGCTGGGGGCTTCGGAGATTCGGACGGAGCGGGGGACGGCGGTGCGGAGGACGGCGTCCTGGAAGTGGCCTCGGACCTCGGCGGCTACTTCGCCGGCGAGCTTGGTGCGGGCGTCGTACATGGTGAGGAGGATCGTCGACACGTCTAGGGTCGGGTTCAGGTGGGACTTGACCATCTCGATGTGGCGGAGGAGCTGGGAGAGGCCCTCCAGGGCGTAATACTCGCTCTGGATCGGGACGAGGACCTCGCGCGCCGCGGTCAGGGCGTTGACTGTGAGGAGGCCCAGTGAGGGCGGGCAGTCGATGAAGACGTAGTCGTACTTCTCGCCCGCGGCCTCGGTCTCGGCCAGGTGGGCGTCGAGGGCCTTCTTCAAGCGGCTCTCGCGGGCGACGATGCTGACCAGTTCGATCTCCGCGCCGGCCAGGTCGATGGTCGCCGGGATGACGACGATGCCGGGGTGCTCCTCGCACGGCTGGAGCAGTTTGCTCAGCGGCTCGTTCTCGATGATCGCCTCGTAGACACCGGGGGTGCCCTCCGAGTGCTCGATCCCCAGGGCCGTCGACGCGTTGCCCTGTGGGTCGAGGTCGATCACCAGGATGCGCGCGCCGTACAGGGCCAGGCCGGCCGCGACGTTGACGGTGGTGGTGGTCTTGCCGACGCCGCCCTTCTGGTTGGCGACGACGAATACCCGGGTCTCGGCGGGCAGCGGGAACTCGCGGCCCATCGTGCGTCCTTCGTTCACGAGCAGGGTCCGTTCGGTGGCGGCGGCGATCGGAGTTTCGAGGAGTCGTCGTTGAAGCTCGTCCGAGGTGGCCCGCGCGGCGATCTGTGCGGCAGTCATGGCGCCCATTCCAAGAGGTACGGGACGTGGCCCGAAGAGGATGTCGGTCGGGGTCGGAGCCGGACTCTCCCCAGCTTTGTCCACAGGGGCCTGTGGACGAATTCGAGCGTGGGAGGCGGGTTCCAGGGGGTAGTCATCCACAGGAGGTGGGGACTCAGGGAACTCTTCGTCGAGGGTCGGCGCCGGCGCCGTTTCACGTGAGACGGGCTCCGTCACCGAGGTCGTGGAGGCTGCTCCGAGGCCGAGCGAAGAAGCAGCAGCTTGCAGCATCGAAGGCCGCTCGTCCGCGTCGACGACCGGAGCCGGAGCGGGATCAAGCGGGGCGGAAGTCGGCGCGGCCACAGCAGGAGTGGGCGCCGCCGGAGCGGGGTCGGCCGGAGCGGGGTCGGCCGGAGCGGGGTCGGCTGGAGCGGGGTCGGCCGGCGTGAAGGCAGGCGCAGCCGCCACAGGAGTAGAGGTCAGAGGCGCGGCCGTCATGGGTGCTGCGGGCTCAGCAGGCGGAGGGGCCGGAGCAGATGGCGCCGCGGCAGGGGCGGCAGACGCCGCCACGGGTGAAGCGACGGCAGGCGAAGCTGTGGATGCGCCTGTGGGCGAATCCCCAACAGGCGGCTCGGAAGCGGGAGCGGCCGGCTCAGGTGCCACCGGGATCGCGGGCTGGGTGGTGATGCGAACGACGGGCGTGCCGGGATCGGCCGGCCAGCCGATCCCCTGGGTCGTACGGGATTCCCCCGTGCTCCTGTCCGGCCATCCGACGGCGCCACTCACCAACCCGTTCACCTCCCGCGTCTTCTGTGCTGGGATCCCCGCGCAGCACGTCCGGCCACAATACTCACGACAGTCGTCGGCTGGGCCAGTTCCTCGACGCCGAGTTGGTGAACGTGCCAAACTTCCGCGCCCAGGGCCTCCAGCTCCCCCTCGGCGCCGGCCAGTTCGTCCTCCGCGGACTCGCCCTTCATGGCCAGCATCAGGCCACCTTCGTCGAGCAGCGGCAAGCACCAGCCGGCCAGTTTGCCCAGTGGCGCGACCGCGCGCGAAGCGACCACGTCGTACGTCGTACCGCGCAGGTCCTCGGCGCGGGCGCGTACGACGGAGGCGTTCTCGAGGCCGAGTTGCTCCACCGCCTCCTCCAGGAACGTGGTGCGCCGGAGCAGCGGCTCGACGAGCGCGACCTGGAGGTCGGGGCGCACCAGCGCGAGCACGATCCCGGGCAGGCCGGCCCCGGTGCCGATGTCGGCGACCGTGGACTCTTCCGGGATCAGCCGCTCGAGCACGGCGCAGTTGAGGAGGTGCCGGTCCCACAGGCGCGGCACCTCCCGCGGGCCGATCAGGCCGCGCAGGGTTCCTTCGGTCGCCAGCAGTCGGGCGTACGCCGACAACCGGCCCGCCGCCCGGGGGTAGAGCTCCTCCACGAGCGGCGGGGTTTCACGTGAAACGTCACCAGTCACGAGCAGTACACGACATCAGGCCGGCTGGACGACGACCCGGCGACGCGGCTCCTCGCCTTCCGACTCGCTGGTCAGGCCCGCCGCGGCGACGACGTCGTGCACGACCTTGCGCTCGAACGGCGTCATCGGGTCGAGGCGTACCGGCTTGCCGGTCGCCTGGACGTCCTCGACGGCCTTCTTGCCGACCTTCTCCAGCTCGGCCTTACGGTTCGCGCGGTAGTTCGACACGTCAAGCATCAGCCGCGACCGTTCGCCGGTCTCCCGGTAGACGGCCAGCCGGGTGAGCTCCTGCAGCGCCTCGAGCACCTTGCCGTTCTCACCGACCAGGTTGCTCAGGTCGGCACCGACAATCGACACCGCGGCACGGTCGCCGTCGATGTCCATGTCGATGTCGCCGTCCAGGTCGGCGATGTCGAGCAGTTCCTCCAGGTAGTCGGCCGCGATGTCGCTCTCGGCCTCCAGCGCCTTCAGGCGCTCGTCCGCACCACTCGCGGTGGACTTCTCCGCCGACTCGTTCTGCATGCCGTCGCTCACGGCCACTCCTTCACGGTTCGAGATCCGCCCCACGGGGACCCGGTTCGTACAAAAGCAGGGATGTACAGCGGCCGTTGGCTCAGCTGTCGGTCTTGCGGGGCGTACCGCCGCCGGACTTCTTCTGCCCGGCCTTCTGCTGGGCGGTCCGCTGCGCACGGGACTTGGCGGCCGGCTGGCGCTTGCCGCCCGCCGGGGCCTTCTTCGCGGCCGGCGCCTTCTTGGCCGGAGCCGGAGCAGGGGTCGAGGACGAGGCCTGCTGGCCGTTGCTCGACGCCTTCGGCTCGTCCTGTACGCCGCTGGGCCCGGCCACCGGGCCGGTCTTGCGGTCGCTGCGGGACTGCCGCTTCGGCTGCTGGCGCTGGGCCGGACGACGGTCCGAACCGCCCTCGCCGTCGGCCTCCGCCGTGGCCAGGCCGCTGTCCTCGGGCTTGCCGGCGCGCCGGTTGTGCTCGCGCTTGCGGGCTTCCATCGCGTCGAAGGCCGGGGTGCCGGGGGCCGGGTTGCGGCGGATCACGTAGAACTGCTGGCCCATCGTCCACACGTTCGAGACGAACCAGTAGATGAGCACACCGATCGGGAAGTTGAAGCCACCGATCAGGAAGAAGATCGGGAAGACGTACAGCATGATCTTCTGCATCTGCGCCGCCTGGCCCTCAAGGGCCTCCTTCGGCATGTTCTTGCGCATCAGCTGCAGCTGGGTGATGAACATCGTGCTGGTCATCAGGATGATCAGCACGATCGCGACGGCCTTGACGTTGGTCGCGCCGTCACCGTTGGCCTTCAGGAAGGTCTGGGAGATCTCGGCGCCGAAGATCTTCGCGTGCTGCAGGGACGAGACGTACGGGTCCATGATGCTGGCGTGCGTCTTGCCCTTCGACGCGTAGTCCAGGACCCGGAACAGCGCCAGGAAGATCGGCGACTGGAGCAGCAGGGGAAGGCACGAGGAGAACGGGTTGGTGCCCGTGTCCTTGTACAGCTTCATCATTTCCTGACCGAGCTTCTCCCGGTCGTGGCCGTACTTCTTCTGCAGCTCCTTCATCTTCGGCTGCAGCAGCTGCATGTTCCGGCTGGAGCGGATCTGCCGCACGAACAGCGGGATCAGCAGGGTCCGGATGACGATCGTCAGGCCGGCGATCGACAGCGCCCAGGCCCAGCCGCCGTTCGGGTCCAGCACCTGCGAGAGCAGCCAGTGCCACCCCACCAGCAGTGCCGAGACAGCCCAGTAGAGCGGAGTCATGACCGTGTTGAACAGATCGACGATCCCGTCCCACAAGGCGAGCTCGGGGATGGCCAGGGGAATGATCACTCAGGCACCTCGCTGCACAGGCCCGGCGTCGGTCGACGATCCGGGCTGGTTGGCGGAGAGGGACTCTCCGCGCTGGTCGACATCTGTGGGTGGAACGGGGTCGTAGCCGCCGGGGTTCCACGGGTGGCAGCGGGCGAGTCTCCTCGCCGCCAGCCAGCTACCGCGCACCGCGCCGTGCCGCTCGACCGCTTCCAGGGCGTACGCCGAACAACTGGGGTAGAACCGGCAGACCTGCCCGTACATCGGGCTGACGACCTTCCGGTACAGCTTGAGGAACCCGATCAGCCCGTACTTCACGGGCGAGAACGTCATCGGGAGTCCACCAGGACGCGCCGCAGGGCGCCGTCCACGTCCGCGACCAGCTCGGCGTACGACGCTGTCGCCGACGCGGGCAGGGCCCGGACGACGGTCAGGCTGCCGGCCGGGAGATCGGGCAGCCGCGATGCCAGGACAGCACGCAGCCGGCGGTGGACACGGTTACGTACAACCGCGTTGCCCACCGCCTTGCTCACCACGAATCCGACACGAGCAGCGTCGTCCGCGGTCCCGGCGACCAGGCCGGATCCGGCCAACAGGTGCACCACCACCGCACGCCGACCAGCCCGCCGTCCCGTTCGGACGGCGCGGCGGAAGTCGTCGGACCGGCGGAGCCGGTGCGACGGGGGCAGCACGAGGTGGTCACCGCGTCGGTCGGCGGACCTCAGGCCGCGAGGCGCTGACGGCCCTTGCCACGACGGGAGGCGAGGATCGCGCGGCCCGCGCGGGTGCGCATCCGAAGACGGAAGCCGTGCTTCTTGTGCCGACGACGGTTGTTCGGCTGGAAGGTCCGCTTGCTCACTGGAATGACTCCGGTTACTCGATCACGATTGTCGACAAATCCACTGGTAGATCTGCCCCATGGTGCAGGTCCTGCACACCGACCCAGAACCCAGTCAACATGACGCCGACAAACAGATGGTCCTTCTGGAGCGCAGCACGAAACGGCCGGCTCAATGCCGACCGATCCACGGTACGTGGCGGCCTGTGGACAGGTCAAACCAGCCGTCCCCATAGTTTTCCACAGGCTTGTGGACGAAACCCACCGTCAGGGACCCGTGACTGCCTGATCGGGTCGACTACCGACCGCGACAGACCAACCACGACTACGCCTCGACGTCCACCCGACACGCCGCAAGTTGCCCCCAATTTGGCGTGCATAGCCTGTGGATGACGGCTTGAAGCAGCGGGACGGGACTTGTTAGCGTCAGCCCTTCACACCAGAGGTCCCACTTTCCCCAACCGGTAACCAACCTGGTCCGCGCTTCGTTCACAACTGTGGACAACCGTGTGGACAATGAGGAAAACCCGGTTGAGGAGACCAGCGATTGCGACGTGCGGCCACCGGGCGCACCAGCAGTGGCCGGTGATCGGGACGAGGTCGCACCGGCCCGGGCAGCTCAGCCCGGACGGGCCGGCCACCGCAGCGATGGATTCGGGGAGCAACGCGTGGTCGAGGACCAGTCCGCCAGTGCGGACGGCAGGGCAGAAGTGAAGGACCTGGACGAGGCCTGGACACGGGTGCTCGCCGGACTGCCCCCGAATCAACGGGCCTGGCTGACCAACAGCCGCCCGGTGACCCTGCACGAGAGCACCGCGATCGTCGCCGTACCGGACGACTTCACCCGCGGCCAACTGGAGACCCGGCTGCGGCCGGACCTGGAGCGGATCCTCAGCGAGAGCTTCGGCCGGGACATCCGGATCGCGGTGACCGTCGACCCGTCGCTGGACCCGGAGCTCCGCGAGCCCGCGCCCCAGCCGGAGCCTGTCCGCCAGCAGAACCCGTTCCAGCAGCCGGCACCGCAGTACCAGCCGCCCAACCACCAGCAGCAGGGTCACCAGCAGCCGAATCACCAGCAGCCCACCCACCTGCAGCCCAACCAGCAGCAGGGTCAGCAGCTCGGCCAGCACCAGCAGCCGCCGGCGCACTTCCAGCCCAGCCCGCTCGGTCAGAACCGGTACGAGCAGAGCCAGCTCCAGCAGAACGAGTCGTACTCGCAGCAGCAGAGCCAGCAGCAGGCGCAGCCCCAGCACGACCAGCAGCAGCATGACCAGTCCCAGCAGGCCCACTCGCAGCAGCCGCCGCAGCAACAGGCGCCGCAGCAGAGCCAGCCGGTGCAGAACGACGGCTCGTACCAGCCGACGATCCAGTCCGAGCTCACCGCACCGGACCAGATCAACCAGCAGCACCCCCGGACGCAGCAGCCGCAGAACCACCAGGCCCACGAGCAGCAGCACCAGCAGCCGACCCACGAGCAGCAGCACCAGCAGCCGACCCACCAGCAGCAACAGCCTCAGCAGCACAACCAGCAGCAGTACGCCCAGGGCAACGGCTACGGCATCGGTCACCAGCAGCAGCCGCCGAGCTCGGTCGCCCCGCCGCCGAACGGGTCCGCACTGATCGGTACGCCGACCAACGACGCCCAAGGCGAGGCGCGGCTGAACCCGAAGTACACCTTCGAGACCTTCGTCATCGGCAGCTCGAACCGGTTCGCCCACGCCGCGGCCGTCGCGGTCGCCGAGGCACCGGGCAAGGCGTACAACCCGCAGCTGATCTACGGCGACTCCGGGCTGGGCAAGACCCACCTGCTGCACGCGATCGGCCACTACGTGCGCAGCCTCTACACCGGCGCCCGCGTCCGGTACGTGTCCAGCGAAGAGTTCACCAACGACTTCATCAACGCGATCCGCGACGACAAGGCGTCCCAGTTCCAGCGCCGGTACCGCGACGTCGACGTACTGCTGATCGACGACATCCAGTTCCTCGAGGGCAAGATCCAGACCCAGGAAGAGTTCTTCCACACCTTCAACACCCTCCACAACGCGAACAAGCAGATCGTCATCAGCTCCGACCGCGCGCCGAAGCGTCTGGAGGCGCTGGAGGACCGGCTGCGGAACCGGTTCGAGTGGGGCCTGATCACCGACATCCAGCCGCCGGACCTCGAGACCCGGATCGCGATCCTGCGGAAGAAGGCGGCCACCGAGCGGCTGACCGCGCCGCCGGAGGTGCTGGAGTTCATCGCGTCGAAGGTGCAGACCAACATCCGTGAACTCGAGGGCGCGCTGATCCGGGTGACGGCCTTCGCCAGCCTGAACCGCCAGCCGGTCGACCTGAGCCTGGCCGAGATCGTGCTGAAGGACCTGATCCCCGAGGGCAGCAAGCCCGAGGTGACGGCCAGCATGATCATGGGCCAGACCGCGTCGTACTTCGGGCTGTCGATCGACGACCTCTGCGGTTCGAGCCGCAGCCGGGTGCTGGTGACGGCCCGCCAGATCGCGATGTACCTGTGCCGCGAGCTGACCGACCTGTCGCTGCCGAAGATCGGCCAGCAGTTCGGCGGCCGCGACCACACCACCGTGATGCACGCCGAGCGGAAGATCCGCCAGCTGATGTCGGAGCGGCGCAGCGTCTTCAACCAGGTCACCGAGCTGACCAACCGGATCAAGCACCAGGCCAAGCAGCAATGACCCCGCCGGCCGGGTCGATCCGTACGGCGAACAGCGCGCTTCGACCCGGTCCGGACACCACACAGCCTGGGGACACAGCTGTGGATAACTGTGGGTATCGCGGTGGACGAAGGGCACTTCGCTGTGGATTCGCTGTGGGGACAGATCTCGTCGTACCCAGGCGTCCCCAGGCAAGCCCGATTTCGTCCACACCCCACGCACAGGGTCATTTGCCCTCTGACCTGCGGTTTCGCGGCTTTTCCACACTATCCACCGGTGCGAAGAACCCTATGGAATCCATAGAGGTTCCAAAGTCCACAAATGGTTCGAACGGCCCAACCTGGGGAAAACTCCGTTTTTCGGCCCTTCACCGACCCCTCGCCTCCCGGTGCTGGGCAGTGTCGGTGGAACCTGTCAGGCTGTCGGTGCGAGATGTGGCGAACCGCCGCGTCAAGCCCGGTGGACACACATCACATCCGTCCGTGGCAGGATCTGCCTGGCACACAGCCGAATCAGGAGGCACCCAGCGGTGAAGTTTCGCGTCGAGCGCGACGTACTGGCCGAATCGGTGGCCTGGGCCGCGCGCAGCTTGCCCAGCCGTCCCAGCGTCCCGATCCTCGCCGGACTTCTCGTCGAGGCCGAGGAAGGGCAGATCACGCTGTCCGGCTTCGACTACGAGACCTCCGTGCGCGTCACGGTGCCGGCCCAGGTGGCCGACGCCGGCAAGTGCCTGATCTCCGGCCGGCTGGTCGCGGACATCTCCAAGAGCCTGCCGAACCAGCCCGTGGACATCGCCGTGGACGGCGCGAAGGCCCAGGTCACCTGTGGCAGTTCGCGCTTCACGCTCCAGACGCTTCCCACAGAGGAATATCCGGCTCTGCCCGACCTGCCGGCCGCCAGCGGCACCGTCCGGAGCGACGTGTTCGCCCAGGCGGTCGCCCAGGTGGTCACCGCGGCCGGGCGTGAGGACACGCTCCCGGTGCTGACCGGTGTCCGGGTCGAGATCGAGGGATCCACGATCTCCCTGCTGGCCACCGACCGCTACCGGCTGGCGATCCGCGAGCTCGAGTGGAACCCGCAGTCCCCCGACGCCTCGGCCGCCGCGCTGATCCCGGCCCGGGTGCTGTCGGAGACCGCGAAGGCGATGACCGGCACCGACATCATCGTGTCGCTGGCGGCTCCCGGCAGCGGCGACGGCATCGTCGGCTTCGAGGGCGAGGTCTCCGGTGGCAACCGGCGAGCGACGACCCGGCTGCTCGACGGCGAGTTCCCGAAGGTCCGCGGCATCATCCCGACCGACTCCGCGATCGCCACCCGGGTCCGGCTCGACACCGCGACCCTGGTCGAGGCGGTCAAGCGCGTCGCCCTGGTCGCCGAGCGCAACGCGCCGGTCCGGCTGACGTTCTCCGAGGACTCGGTCACGCTCGACGCCGGCAGCGGCGACGAGGCGCAGGCGTCGGAGTCGATCGAGGCCCGCGTGGTCGGCGAGCCCGTCACCGTCGGCTTCAACCCGACGTACCTGCTCGACGGTCTGAACGCGATCGGAACACCGGTGGCGCATCTGGCGTTTACCCAAGCGACGAAGCCGGCCGAGCTGACCGGGGTCAGGGACTTCGAAGGCGACCCGATCAGTGAGTTCCGGTACGTGCTGATGCCGGTCCGCCTGAACAGCTGACCAGCGGAAAGCCAACGGGAAAAGCCAACAGAACAAGGGGATTTCACGATGGAGCTCGGGCTTGTCGGTCTCGGCAAGATGGGCGGCAACATGCGCCAGCGGATCCGCAACGCGGGACACACGGTGATCGGCCTGGACCACAACCAGGAGATCTCCGACGCCAAGGACACCGCCGACCTGATCGGCAAGCTGACCGCGGACGGTCAGCCGAAGATCGTCTGGGTGATGGTGCCGGTCCAGGCCATCGACCCGGTGATCACCGAACTCGCCGAGCTGCTCTCCCCGGGTGACATCGTGATCGACGGCGGCAACAGCCGCTGGACCGACGACACCCGCCGGGCCGCGCAGCTGGCCGAGAAGGGCGTCAAGTTCGTCGACGTCGGGGTCTCCGGTGGCGTCTGGGGCCTGGAGAACGGCTACGCCCTGATGGTCGGCGGAGAGTCCGAGACGATCGCCACGCTGATGCCGATCTTCGAGGCGCTCAAGCCCGAGGGCGAGTTCGGTTTCGTGCACGCCGGCAAGGTCGGCGCCGGCCACTTCACGAAGATGGTCCACAACGGCATCGAGTACGCGATCATGCAGGCGTACGCCGAGGGCTTCGAGCTCCTCGAGGCCGCGGACATCGTGGAGAGCGTGCCGGAGGCGTTCGACTCCTGGCGCGAGGGCACGGTGATCCGCTCCTGGCTGCTCGACCTGATGGTCAACGCGCTCAAGGAAGACACCCACCTCGACAAGATCCGCGGGTACGCCGACGACTCCGGCGAGGGCCGCTGGACCGTCGAGGCCGCGATCGACCACGCCGTCCCGGTGCCGGCCATCGCCGCGTCGCTGTTCGCGCGGTTCGCGTCCCGGCAGGACGACTCCCCGGCGATGAAGGCGATCGCCGCGATGCGCAACCAGTTCGGCGGGCACGCGGTGAAGGGCGCCGAGGACCCGTCGTACGCGACGCCTCCGATCAAGCACTGAGGTGTACGTCACCGCCCTGGGACTCGTCGACTTCCGGTCGTACCAGCAGGCGGAGGTCGAGCTCTCCCCGGGCGTGACGGCCTTCGTCGGTCCGAACGGTCACGGCAAGACCAACCTCGTCGAGGCGATCCACTACACCGCGACACTCGGTTCGCACCGGGTCGCGACCGACGCGCCGCTCGTGCGCGCCGGCGCGTCCCGCGCGATCGTGCGGACCGAGGTCACCGGTGACTACGACCGGGACGTCGTGGTCGAGCTGGAAATCAATCCTGGGAAGGCAAACCGGGCCCGGATCAACCGGTCGCCGGTCCCCCGGCCCCGGGAAGTGCTCGGGCTGCTCCGGACGGTGCTGTTCGCGCCGGAGGATCTCGCGCTGGTGAAGGGCGACCCGTCCGAGCGGCGCCGGTTCCTGGACGAACTGCTCACCCTGCGGACGCCGCGGATGGCCGGCGTCCGGCAGGACTACGACCGGGTGCTCAAGCAACGGAACTCGTTGCTGCGCAGCGCCCAGATGGCCCGCCGGCAGAACCGTTCGTCCGCGGCCGAAGGGCAGCTGCGCACGCTCGAGGTGTGGGACTCGAACCTCGCGCGGACCGGTTCCGAGTTGCTCGCGACCCGGCTGGAGTTGCTGGAATCCCTGCGTCCGTTGGTGTCCAGCGGGTACGACGCTGTTGCCCGAGGCAAGGGTGATGCGCGGCTGGAGTACAAGTCGTCGGTCCCGCTCGAGCCCGGGATGCGGTCGCGCGAGCAGCTGGCTGAGGCGTTGCTGGCCGCCGTACGGGAGCGCAGGCAGGACGAGCTCGACCGCGGGACTTCGCTGGTCGGGCCGCACCGCGACGACGTGCTGCTCGGGCTCGGGGACTTGCCCGCGAAGGGGTACGCGAGTCACGGTGAGTCCTGGTCGTTCGCGCTCGCGCTGCGGCTGGCGTCGTACGAGCTGCTGCGGGCGGACGGAGGTGAGCCGGTGCTGATCCTGGACGACGTGTTCGCCGAGCTCGACTCCCAGCGCCGCGACCGGCTGGCCGAGCTGGTGGCGCCGGCGCGGCAGGTCCTGGTGACGGCGGCGGTCGGTGCCGACGTACCGGGTGAGCTGTCCGGCGTACGGTTCGCGGTCGGGGACGGCTCGGTTACCCGTGCCTGAACCCCGGAATTCCTCTGACAGCGGCAACGAGAGCGACGACGCCCCCACGCTGCCGGCGGAGGAACCGGAGCACGACAAGCACGGGCTCGACCTGGCCAAGTCCCTGGCCGGTCGCCTCAAGAACGCGGCCGCCGCGAACGGTCCCCTCCGGCCGGTACGACGCAAGCGCCGCCGTACCGGCGACGGCTTCCAGGTCAGCGGCGCGCGACCCGACGACCGCGACCCCCAGAAACTCACGAACACCCTCGGCCGCCTGATGCGCGACCAGGGCTGGGAGGTCGACGTCGCCGTCCACGGCGTGATGGCCCGCTGGCCGTCGATCGTCGGCCCGGAGATGGCCGAGCACTGCAAACCGGAGAGCTACGAGGACACCCAGCTCACCGTCCGCACCAGCTCCACCGCGTGGGCGACCCAGCTGAAGATGCTCGCCCCCGACCTGATCCGCCGCCTCAACGCCGAGCTCGGCGACGGCACCGTCACGCACGTCAACGTGCAGGGCCCGCACCAGCCGAGCTGGCGTAAGGGTCCAAGGACGGTCCGCGGCGGGCGCGGGCCTCGCGACACGTACGGCTGAGCCCTGCTTGCGGCGGCCGAGGGTGATCGTGAGGTCGCTCAGAATGCCGCTCTCAGAGGAATATCGGGGTTTCGGCGACCCGGCCCGTCTCCCAGGCCGGGATCGGTTTGGGTGACCGACCCGGACCTCCCCTAGGATCGGCGCGATGCGCACGATCGTCGACGGTTTCCGCGAGATGGTCCACCTGATCGGAGACACCTTCCGGTTGTGGTGGCGCAACCTGCTGCCGTTGGTGACCTGGTACCTGGCCGGGTACGTCGGGTTCCGGGCGTCGATCAACGCGGCGATCTGGCTCAGCCAGCACCAGCACAAGAGCCTCGGCGTCGGCGTCTTCTCCTTGGGCGTCCTGGTCCAGATCGCGGCGTCGGTCGGCATGATCCGGACATGTGCCAACTCGCTCTACCGTTGGCGGGACGCCGCGGCGAACAAGGACGATGAGACCTCCGACCCCACCCAGCAAGGCCTGATGGAGCTGCTCTCCGTCACACTGCTCCCGCTGGTCGCGGTCTGGTCGGCCTGGGGATTCCTGGACGACCGCATCGGGGAGCTGTCCTCGAGCACGTTAGTCGCGCTCGGAACCGGTCCGGGCACCGGGTTCTTCCAGCTCAGCGACGGCGCGTGGAAGGACTACCTGCCGGCGATCGTGATCCTGCTGGTGGTCCGCCGGGTGGTCGAGGCGGTCGACGACCGCTGGCCGAGCCGACCGGCGAAGTTTCTGCAGGTCTGGGCGGAAGCGTTCTTCGTTCTGCTGACCGTCGTGGTGATCCCGCACGCGATCGACGACTTCAAGTACTGGTTGTCGCTGCGCAAGTTCTGGTTCTTCACGGTGGACTGGTGGGACGGGGTCAAGGAGTTCTTCGACAAGATCAATATCCCGCTGCCCGGCGGTCTCGAATGGCTGTGGGGGTTTGTCTGGGAGACCCTCTGGCCGCTGTTCAAGGACGGCGTGGGCGAGCCGCTGACATGGCTGGCCATCACCACCGTCGTCTTCGGCCACCGGGTGCTCTCGAGCGGCGGGGTGTTCCGCGGCACCAGGGTGGAGCGCCGGTTCGGTGGCGAGGTGATCGAGGCGCCCGAGCGGGGCCGCCTGGTGAAGATCACCAACCAGGCTCCGAACCTGCTCCTCGGCGGACTCCGGGAGAAGTTCTACCCGACCCTGAACGCGTTCCGGCTGCTGGTGCGCGTCGGCCCGGTCTTCCTGGGCGTTGTCTGCATGGTCTACACGTTCTGGTTGCTCGGCTCTGACTGGACGTTCATCGGAATCCAGCGGCTGATCGGCGTGCAGGGCGGCGTGTGGGACCTGATGGTCCACGAGATCTCCACCTCGATCCGCGACGTCGTGTTCGAGACGCTCCGGATCGCCCTACTGGCCGCGGCGTTCGACCTGTGCATCTCGGTCAGCGCCGAGCGGCGGGCGGAAGCCGCAGCGGAGAACGCGGAGAAAGAGTCCAGCGGGGTCTGACCCTCAGAAGGTGATCAGGACTCGCCGCAGCTCGTCGTTGGACGTGACCTCGAGACCGGCCAGGTGCGGGACGGCCGATTCCGGTACGACGAACAACTTGACGATCTTGGCCGGCTGATCGATCTTCGCCGGCCGCTCGTCGTCGGAGCACGACGACTGTCCAAGCGTGCTGGCCAGGTCCTGGTTCTTCCAGATGTTTCCGCGGTCGTCGCGCAGCGAGGCAGCGCAGATGAAGCCGCCGTCGTTCAGTTTGATCCCGGCCAGCGGAGTGACGGTCGCGCGCACCGCGATCACGACGGAGCCCGGGACGTTGTTCTCCAGCCCGACGCGACGGCCGTCCTCGTCGACCAGCCTCGTGTAGGGCTGCATCCCATCGACCTGCCAGCGCACGTGATCGAGCGTCACCGGCCCCTTGGCTACCAGTTCCGTGGCATTGCCGCTCTTGAAGATCTTGTCGGAATCGCCGAGGTAGGTCCTGGTCAGCAGGAACGCGCTCAGCGCGGTCAGAGCGACCAGCAAGGCGATCTGCACGGTCAGCCGCAGCGTTCGATCGGTTCGGCGCATCAGGCCACCCGGGTCACGGAGTCGGGAATCACGTACATGTCTGCCGCCTGCTCGATCGAGCGCTCAGCGACCTCTTCGTCGGGTACGCCGAGGTCGATCGCCAGGTCCTCGGTGAGAACGGTGAAGGTGCCGAAGGTGTGCACCGCCAAGGTCAGGCCCACCACGTCACCGGGGTTGACCTCGAAGACCAGGGCGCCACTGCGGGCGAACCCCGGCTCGGTGAAGCCGATCCCCTGTTCGATCACCTCGGTCACCGGCTCGTACACCGAGCCGTCGGACGCTTCGAGCATCGCGTTGTTGGTCCCGGGGTCGACGCTGCCGCGGACCGCGTCGTACTCGACGGCGACGAAGACTCCCTCGGTGTTGACCCGGGGGCTGTCGTCGTCGTTCTCGGCGAACGATTTGGCGAACCGCATCCGGGTCACGGTCACGGTCGAGTCGAAGTACTTCACGTCCTCGCCGATCGCGCCGTGGGTGATGATCCGGGTGGAGTCCTCGTACACCGAGCCCGGTTCGAGCAGCCGGGCCACACCGCCGAGCAGCACGAACAGGACACCGACCAGGACGGTTGCGGGGCGGTACAGCTTCATTCGTCCTTCTCAATCTCGACGGTGGCCTTGAGCCGGACCACGCTGTGCGCGACACCCGCCGAGTGCCAGTACGGCTCCTCGCTGGCGCCCATCAGACCGTCGTCGGCCTTGTACTCCTCCGCGATCACCGCCACCTCGACGACGTCGGCGGCGAAGTCGGCCGGGATGTCGAACTTGGCGAAGCAGGGTTGTGACGGCAGGCCGTAGACCTGTACGACGTTGAGTTCGTCGTGGCAGGTGGCGCCGTTGGACTCGATCGGGTCCTCGCCGCGGCCAGGGACCAGTCGCAGCAACCGGCCGGACATGGAGATGCTGGTCTGGGTCTCGGTGTCGATGTTCTTGAGGTCGAAGTACACCTGTAGCCGGGCCTTCGCCTCGCTGTAGTTGGTCTTCGGCGTCCGGATGATCTTGGCGTCGGTGAAGCCGTACTCGAAGCGGCCGGCCTGCACCGTGGTGGGTGCCTCGACGGTCGGGATCGTGCGGCTGTCGTACTCCTTGAAGCCCCCCGTGAGGAACAGCACCGCGATCAGGACGACGACGAGCGCCAGGGCGATCAGCCACTTGCGCCGGTGCCGGTGGATCACCCGGTCGGCGATCATGGCGTCGATGACGTCGTCGAGACTTTCCACGGCAGCGATCTTAGGGGGCGGCGGGTGCGCCGGGTCCGGGCGCTGTTCGTCTCGGAAACCAGACGTTCAGTGGTGACCCGGCCGAAAGGCACTGAGTGGCCGTGAGCGCTTTCCGGGCCCCCACCCGCGAGAGGGGACATGGCGACGAGGGAGAAAAGACGCCCTGACCCGAGTTTCGGGCGCCGCATGGCCGGTTCTGCTTCGCTCGACGGGTAGACTGGAGGGGTTGAGAGCGCCGCACCTGCCAGATCTGCTCCGGAGCGTACTGAGGGTCACCTCATTATCCCCCGGGTGGAGCCGGTCAGGGGCGGCGTCCACTGTGCATCGATGCCCCGTTGACGCGGGGTCCGAGGAGGACAACAGCCGGTGACCGACGAGCCGACCGAGACCGACGACGCCATCCCGTCCGCCGACAGCACCGGCCCCGAAGAGGCACCGCTGACCGAGATCGTGTCCAGCGTCGTGGAGCGGGAGTACGACGCCAGCGCGATCCAGGTCCTCGAGGGCCTCGACGCCGTCCGGAAACGGCCGGGCATGTACATCGGGTCCACCGGTGAACGCGGTCTGCACCACCTGGTCTACGAGGTGGTCGACAACGCCGTGGACGAGGCCCTGGCCGGGTACTGCGACAAGATCGTCATCACGCTGCTCGCCGACGGCGGCGTCCGCGTCGTCGACAACGGCCGTGGCATCCCGGTCGGCATCGTCGAGTCCGAGGGCAAGCCGGCCGTCACCGTCGTACTGACCGTCCTGCACGCCGGCGGCAAGTTCGGCGGCGGCGGGTACAAGGTGTCCGGCGGTCTGCACGGCGTGGGTGTCTCCGTCGTGAACGCGCTGTCCAGCCGGCTGCAGGTCGATGTCCGTACCGGCGGCAAGGCCTACACCCAGTCCTTCACCATCGGCGTCCCGGACGAGGACCTGGCCGAGGTCGGTCCGGCGGACTCCACCGGGACCACGATCACCTTCTGGCCCAGCCCGGACGTGTTCGAGACCACGACGTACTCCTACGAGACGCTGTCCACCCGCTTCCGCGAGTACGCCTTCCTGAACAAGGGCCTCGAGCTGGTCATCCGTGACGAGCGCCCGGACCACACCGAGGACGGCAAGCCGGCCGAGATGTCGTTCAAGTACGACGACGGCCTGGTCGACTACGTGAAGTACCTGACCGGCATCCGCGAGACCGTGCACCAGAACGTGATCGCGTTCGAGGCCGCGCAGGGCGACGACAGCCTGAGCCTCGAGGTCGCGATGCAGTGGAGCGGCTCGTTCCAGGAGTCGGTGCACACGTTCGCGAACGCGATCAACACCCACGAGGGCGGCACGCACGAAGAGGGCTTCCGGGCCGCGCTCACCTCGCTGGTCAACTCGTTCGGCGAGGACCAGGGGATGATCAAGAAGAAGGAGGACAGGCTCACCGGTGACGACATCCGGGAGGGCCTGACCGCGATCATCTCGGTCAAGCTGGGCAACCCGCAGTTCGAGGGCCAGACCAAGACCAAGCTCGGCAACACCGAGGTCAAGGGCTTCGTCCAGCGGGTGGTGAACGACCGGCTCGGCGCCTGGTTCGAGCAGAACCCGCAGGAGGGTCGCGAGATCATCCGCAAGGCGACCGCGGCCGCGAGTGCTCGCCTGGCCGCCCGCAAGGCGCGCGACCTGGCCCGTAACCGCAAGGGTCTGCTGGGTGGTGGCGGTCTGCCGGGCAAGCTGTCCGACTGCCAGTCGACGAACCCCGAGGAGTGCGAGGTCTACATCGTCGAGGGTGACTCGGCCGGTGGCTCCGCGAAGGGTGGGCGCGACCCGAAGTTCCAGGCCATCCTGCCGATCCGGGGCAAGATCCTGAACGTCGAGAAGGCCCGGATCGACAAGGTCCTGCAGAACAACGAGGTCCAGGCGATCATCTCCGCGCTCGGGACCGGCATCCACGAGGACTTCGACGAGGAGAAGCTGCGGTACCACAAGATCGTGATCATGGCCGACGCCGACGTCGACGGCCAGCACATCCGGACCCTGCTGCTCACGCTGCTGTTCCGCTTCATGCGGCCGCTGATCGAGCGCGGTCACGTGTACGCCGCCCAGCCGCCGCTGTACAAGCTGCGCTGGAGCAACTCGCCGCACGAGTTGGCCTACACCGAGCGGGAGAAGGACGGCCTGATCGCGGCCGGCGCCGAGGCCGGCAAGAAGTTCCCCAAGGAGAACGCCACCCAGCGGTACAAGGGTCTGGGTGAGATGAACCCGCAGGAGCTGTGGGAGACCACGATGGACCCGGCCAACCGGGTGCTGCTGCAGATCACCCTGGACGACGCGGCCCGCGCGGACGAGACGTTCGCGACGCTGATGGGCGACGACATCGAGGCGCGCCGGAACTTCATCCAGCGCAACGCCAAGGACGTCCGCTTCCTCGACATCTGAGCGCCCGGCCGGCTCCGGTACGTCGTACCGGAGCCGGTTCCCAGCGCCGAACTCACCGACGTACGACGTCTGAACCGAACGGGACGAGCTTCACATGACCGAGACCCCCATTTCCCCGGGACACGACCGGATCGAGCCCCTCGATCTGCAGACGGAGATGCAGCAGTCGTACCTCGACTACGCGATGGCCGTGATCGTCGGCCGCGCGCTGCCCGAGGTACGCGACGGACTGAAGCCGGTGCACCGGCGGATCCTCTACGCGATGTACGACGGCGGCTACCGCCCGGACCGCGGTTTCTCCAAGTGCTCCCGCATCGTCGGTGACGTGATGGGTCAGTACCACCCGCACGGCGACTCGGCGATCTACGACACCCTGGTCCGGCTCGCGCAGCCGTGGGTGATGCGCGCGCCGATGATCCAGAGCCAGGGCAACTTCGGTTCCCCGGGCAACGACCCGGCCGCCGCCATGCGGTACACCGAGTGCCGGCTCGCCCCGCTGGCGATGGAGATGGTGCGCGACATCGACCAGGAGACGGTCGACTTCCGCCCCAACTACGACGGCCGCTCGCAGGAGCCGGTGATCCTGCCGGCCCGCTTCCCGAACCTGCTGGTCAACGGCTCGGCCGGCATCGCGGTCGGGATGGCGACCCAGATCCCGCCGCACAACCTGCGCGAGGTCGCCGCGGCCGCGAACTGGTGCCTGGAGAACCCGGACGCGACCCAGGAAGAGGTCCTGGCCGCGTGCATGGAGAACATCAAGGGCCCGGACTTCCCGAACGGCGCCCTGATCGTCGGCTACAAGGGCATCGACGACGCGTACCGCACCGGTCGTGGCTCGGTCACGATGCGCGCGGTGGTCGACATCGAGGAGGACGCCAAGGGCCGGACCAGCCTGGTCGTCAGCCAGCTGCCGTACATGGTCAACCCGGACAACCTGGCGCAGAAGATCGCCGAGCTGGTGAACACCGGCAAGATGACCGGCATCGCCGACATCCGCGACGACACCTCGTCGCGGACCGGCCAGCGCCTGGTGATCGTGCTGAAGCGTGACGCCCAGCCGCGCGTCGTCCTGAACAACCTCTACAAGCACACCCAGCTGCAGGACACCTTCGGCTGCAACATGCTCGCGCTGGTCGACGGCGTGCCGCGCACGCTCAGCGTCGACCTGTTCATCACGCACTGGATCGACCACCAGATCGAGGTCATCCAGCGGCGCACCCGGTACCGCCTGCGCGAGGCCGAGAAGAACGCGCACATCTTCCGCGGGTACGTGAAGGCGCTCGACGCCCTCGACGAGGTGATCGCGCTGATCCGGCGCAGCCCCGACGTCGAAGAGGCGCGCCAGGGCCTGATCAGCCTGCTGGACATCGACGAGACGCAGGCCCAGGCGATCCTGGACATGCAGCTGCGCCGGCTGGCCGCCCTGGAGCGGCAGAAGATCATCGACCGGCTGAACGAGCTGGAAGCGATCATCGCCGACCTCGAGGACATCCTGGCCGACCCGGTCCGGCAGCGGCACATCGTCCGCGACGAGCTGGCCGAGATCGTCGAGAAGTTCGGCGACGAGCGGCGTACGCAGATCATCGCGGCCGACGGCGACCTGTCCGTGCAGGACCTGGTGCCGGACGAGGACGTCGTGGTGACCATCACCCGCGGCGGCTACGCCAAGCGCACCAAGACCGACCTGTACCGGACGCAGAACCGCGGCGGCAAGGGTGTTCGCGGCGCGACGATGCGGGCCGAGGACGAGATCGGGCACTTCTTCGCCACCACCAACCACCACTGGATGTTGTTCTTCACCACCAAGGGCCGGGTCTACCGGGCCAAGGTGTGGCAGCTGCCGGAGTCCGCGCGCGACGCCAAGGGCTCGCACGTCGCCGGTCTGCTCTCGTTCCAGCCGGACGAGGAGATCGCCCAGGTCCTCACGCTGCGTGACTACGAGCAGAGCGACTACCTGGTGCTCGCGACCCGGCGCGGCCTGGTCAAGAAGACGGCGCTGACCGACTACGACTCGGCCCGGCAGAGCGGCATCATCGCGGTGAACTTCCGCGAGGACGACGACGAGCTGATCGGCGCCGACCTGGCGACCGCCGAGGACGACCTGCTGCTGGTGTCCCGCAAGGGCCAGTCGATCCGCTTCACCGCGAACGACGAGCAGCTGCGGCCGATGGGCCGGGCCACGTCCGGTGTCACCGGGATGAAGTTCCGCGACGGCGACGAGCTGCTCTCGATGTCGGTGATCCGGGCCGGCTCGGAGGAGGACGCGCAGTACGTCTTCACCGTGACCGGAGCCGGGTACGCCAAGCGCAGCCGCGTTTCGGAGTACCGGCAGCAGGGTCGTGGCGGTCTGGGCATCAAGGCGGTCAAGCTGAACGACGAGCGCGGTTCGCTGGTCGGCGCGCTGATCGTGGTCGACGCCGACCAGGTGCTCGCGATCAAGGCCAGCGGCCAGGTCGTCCGCAGCCGGGTCGACAGCGTGCCGGTCAAGGGCCGCGACACGATGGGTGTCCGGTTCGCCGGTGTCGGCGAGTCCGACGCCGTGGTCGCAATCGCGCGCAACACCGACCTCACCGTCAGTGACGAGGAGCTCGACGAGTCGGGCGAGCCGATCACCGAAGGTGCCCAGGATGTGGACGCAGCGACAACCGAAACCGCCCCTGAGAGCGTCAAGAATGATGACCAGCATTCGACTGACGTCGAGGGCACGGCTACCGTCGAAGACGACGACGCCGGCCAGGAGGGCATCTGATGACCAACCGCTCGAGGCCGAACTGGCCTGATGGGGCGGACAGCGCCAAGTCCCGACCGCCGCAAGGTGGCAACGGGAAGGCCGCGTCCACCCCACCGGCCACACCGGCCTCCAACGGTCGTACCAACGGCTCCCAGCCGCGACCGGCCACCTCGAACGGCCCTTCGGCCGATCCGCGGACGGCAGGCCGACCGGCAGCACAGCCCGGTACGCCGGCCCGGCCGCCGCAGCAGCCGCCGGTGCGTCCGGTGAGCAAGCAGGCGCCTGCGCCGACCCCGTCTCAGCCGGGTCGGTCGGCTCCCGGACCGAGTACGCCGGGGCGTCCGGAGCAGCGGCTGCCCAGTGGTGGCTCGGCCGGGTCGACTGGCTCGGCCGGCTCGGCGCCTGGTGTGGCTCCGGTTCGTGGCGGTACGCCGGGGGCTGGGGTTGCCGGTGCTTCGGCGAAGGTGGGTACGACGGCCGCCACCCCGTCGTACGGGCAGACCGGCAAGGTGAGCACGCCGACCAAGGGCGACAGCTTCGGCGACCGGGTCAGCGCGGCGAAGGCTGCTGTGCTGGAGAAGGCCGCCGCGGTCAAGGACGCGGCGGCCGACAAGGCCCGCCCGACCGAGGACGCCGAGCCGACGGCCCGGTCACGCGGTCAGGTTCGCAAGGCCCGGCTGCGGCTGTCCCGGGTTGATCCGTGGTCGGTGATGAAGACGGCGTTCCTGCTGTCGATCGCGTTCGGCATCGTGACCTGGGTCGCGGTGTTCATCGTCTGGTCGGCGATCGGTGCGGCCGGTGTGTTCGACAACATCAACAACACCGTCACCGAGGTGCTCGGCACCCCGGCGGCCGAGCCGTTCGACATCGAGAACTACGTCAACACCGGCAAGGTGATGGGCTTCACCACCCTGCTGGCCTGCGCCGATGTGCTGATCATCACGGCCCTGGCGACGCTCGGATCGTTCCTCTACAACATCGCCGCCACGCTGCTCGGCGGCCTCGAAGTCACGCTCGCTTCCGAGGACTGAGCCGCCGTTTCGACCAGCTCCGATCGGGCCTCCCGCAGGCCCGATCGGATTTGGGAGTCGGGGCCTCGGTGCGGTAATCTCTCTCCGGTTCGACCCCGCAAGTGCGGGCCTATAGCTCAGTTGGTTAGAGCGCTGCCCTGATAAGGCAGAGGTCACTGGTTCAAATCCAGTTAGGCCCACAAAACCCTGATCGACGCCGATCCAAGGAGTCCCGGTGCTGAAGAAGATTCTGCTGGTACTGCTGGCGAGCGTCGGTGGATACTTCGTCTACAAGAAGACCCAGCAGGCCCGCGCCGAGCAGGACCTCTGGGCCGAGGCCGTCGACCCGGTCACCCCGGGCCGCTGATCACCCCCACGGGGGCGTAGCTCAACTGGCAGAGCACTGCCTTTGCAAGGCAGGGGTTAGGGGTTCGAGTCCCCTCGTCTCCACCGAGTAGTACTTCATCCCACGCTGGCTTCTTCTCCCCACGCGAGCTCCGCAGCCGCCTTCCGTCGCTGCGCTCCTCCAGGCGGCAGCTACGCATGCTCCCGCCCACCTTGAGTTGTGCGCGCTGGCGCGCTCGAGTTGCGGGCTGTCGCCCGCTGCAACCACTTCCGCGCCTCTGGCCGGCGTCGTACTCGAGCGGGCTCTACGTCAGCTTGCTGCCCGCGGGTCTGTGGTTGGCGCGCAGGTGGGGCCGCCGGCTTTCGATCGGCCGGGCCCGGGAACGCGGGCCTCGCGTGTCAGACGGACTCGGCAGTTGCGGCGCGGTCCTCGTCGGAGAAGACGATGGTGAAGGTGCCGCGGAAGACGGCGTCGGCGCCTGGTTCGGTTTCGAAGCCGATGGTGATCAGGTCGTCCATGCTGATGGGATCGTCTTCGGCCAGGAAGTCGGCGACGTGTCGGAAGAGGGCGGTGAGGGATTGGTCCTCGGTGGCGTTCGGCAGACCGATCGAGAAGTGTTTGGAGCGGTATCCCTGCGTCATGCGCGCATGGTTCCACACGGTCGATCCGTCGGCGCTCAGGTCGGCGACGTGGGCCACTCGTGGGCGGGGAGGAGGTCGCGGAGCTTGGACGCTTGGTTCCGGCCCAGGACGACCTCGGTGTCGAGGTTGGTGGGGTCGATCTGGCGGATGAACTCTCGGCAGCGGCCGCAGGGTGGTACGACGTGGATCGCGCCGTGGGGGTCGGCTGGGCAGACGGCGACGATCTTCGCGATCTTGTATTCCTGGGCTGTCACCATCGCTGCGATGGCCGAGTGCTCGGCGCAGAATCCCGTGCCGCAAGGCGTGTCGATGCAGACGCCGACGTACACGTTGCCGGCGGTGGTGACGAGAGCGGCTGCCACGTCGCCGAAGGCTCGACCGTCGACGTGGTGTGGATGCAGGACGGCTGCGGCTGCGTTGATCAGGTCGTCGTTGCTTCGGGCGGTCACGTGCTGGAACGTAACAGGCTGTTCAGCTTGGGGGCAGGGGGTTTCTTGGCCGCGGTCAGATGGTCAGGTCTGGTGGGAAGCCGGTCCAGCGGAGGGTGGTGGGTAGGTGGCTCATGTCGTTGTAGGTGAGGACCGCGGAGGGGCGGCCGGGCGTGTAGCGGATGACTGTGAGGGCGGCGTTGCAGTGGTTGAGGCTTAGCCAGCGCCAACTCGGGGCGTCAAGGGCGTGCTGGACGAGCCAGCTGATGAGGAAGTTGTGGGTGACGAGTAGTTGGTGACTTGGCTTGTCGCTGTCGACTGGTCCGGTGAATTGCTCTAGTGCTTGGCGGGCCAGCACTGGGCCTTGTTCGCGCTCTTCGTCCGTGACCTGGTCGAGGAAGTCGAGGAGGAACTGGGCGGAGTCTGGTGGTAGTTCGTCTCTTGTCGGGACGCAGGGGACGAAGTCTCCTGCGGCGTCCGTGACGTGCAGGGGGACGTTGTTCAGCAGGTCTGCGATGAGGTGGGCGGTCTGGGTTGCCCTGGGCAGGGGGCCGTGATGGACGGTGGAGAAGGAGATGTCTCGGAGGCGCTCGCCGAGCAGGATCGCCCGGCGGCGGCCGTTCGCCGTCAGACCGCTGCCGTCTGGTGCTGCCTCTCCGTGCCGAGCGAGGTAGAGGTAGCGGGTGGCTGTGCCTGTCATTCCACACTCCTTGCGGCTGCTGCAGATCAGTCGTCACTGCATGGGATGACGAGACTCGTTATCTGGTTGCCGATCGGAGCAGGCTGCAACTGTCCAGGTTGCGACCAGGTCTTTGCAGGTGATCGTCAGTGAGCCGGCCAGACAGGCGAGTTCGTGGGTGCAGCCGTGTTCGCTGGGGAGGACTTCGTCGAGGATCAGGTCTTGGAGGTGGGTCACGTCCAGGTCGTCGCCAGCCGGGGTCATCGTCACGCTGGTTACGCCGACGTAGCGGATGGTCAGGTCTTCCTCGTGCTTCCAGCAGTTGTGGCCTAGGTGGAGCTCCAGCCAGCTGGTGCCGTTGGTTTCGCCGGACGTCAGGCGTTGGGGCTTGAGGTCCTTCACACAGCGTTGTCCGGAGTAGTTGTAGTGCTCCGGATCGGTGGCGAAGGCGCGCGCTCCGTCGGGTAGCGCGGCGGCGAGGGTTGGCAGTTGTGCGAGGTAGGGCCTGGGGTCCGAGTACGTGCCGTCCCTGGTGAATTCCACTCTGACGTACCTCATGAACCCCTGCCTGCTCCGCGAGGCCCGCGGCGCTTGCCGAGGCGGGGACATCGTCGCATCAGGGATGGCGACCGCCGAACTCGTAGGCGAAGGGCTTGGCGGCGCTAGGGTCGTTGGTTATGCGGGAGACGCGGCTTGAGCTGGGGCGGATTCGGGCTGGGCGAGGGGTGATCGACCCGGTGTTTCTCAACAGTCCGTTGTACGGGTGTGAGCCGTTGGGGGCTCGGCTGGGGTGTTCGGTGAGCGTCAAGCTGGAGACGGCTAATCCGGTGCGGAGTTTCAAGGGGCGTGGGACTGAGGTGGTGGTCAGTCGGCTGGTTGAGGGTGGGCGGCGGGCTGTGGTTTGTGCGAGTGCTGGGAACTTGGGGCTGGCGTTGGCTTGGTCGGCTCGGGGGCGTGGGGTTGAGGTGACTGTGGTGGCTTCTCGGTTTGCGCCTGAGGTGAAGCTCGAGGGGATTCGGGCGTTGGGGGCGCGCCTGGAGTTGGTGGATGGGGATCATGAGATGGCTCGGGAGCGGGCTGTTGCGATCTCGCAGAGGGATGGGGTTCGGCTGTTGGAGGACAGTTTGGATCTCGAGACTTGTGAGGGTGCGGGGACCATCGGGCTCGAACTGGTGGAGAGCGGGGTGGCGTTCGACGTCGTACTGGTTGCCTTGGGTGGTGGGGCTATGGCGACTGGTATCGGGCGGGTGCTGAAGGAGTTGGCGCCGGGGGTTGAGGTGGTTTGTGTGCAGCCGGAGGGGGCGCCGGCGATGACTCGGTCCTGGCGGGAAGGGCGGGTTGTCACTACCGACTCGGTGAACACGATTGCTGATGGGGTTGCCGGGCGGTTTCCGATCGCGGAGGTGCTGGACGATCTGCTGGTGCTGGCGGATGACGCCGTACTGGTTCGGGAGGAGTCGATCGTCAAAGGTCTGCGGATGATGTTGCACGACGCGGGGTTGGTGGTGGAGCCGTCGGCGGCGTTGGGGGTTGCGGCGATTCTGGAGGATCGCGAGCGGTTTGCCGGGCGGCGTGTGGTGACCGTCGTGTGCGGCGGGAACGTCGACATGGACTCGTACTACCGGTGGATCGCCTAGCTCGACGTGTGTCGACCGGGGCCCGGTGGGCGGCGGTGGGCCAGTACGACGGCGGTGATCCAGGTGGTGAGGGCCAGGCCGAGGCCGATGGAGGCGCCGGGGCCGGGGTGGGTGACGAGGCTGCCGATGAGGGCGCCGGTGGCGCCCAGGAGGAGCATCGCGATCCAGAGGAGGCTGAAGGCGTCGCCGCCGGTGCCGAGGTCGCGGAGGCGTTGGCGCAGGGTGCGGTCGCGGTCGAGCATCATGGCGAGCTGGGCGCTGATGATGAGGGCGATCACCAGTACGACGACGAATGCGACCGGGCCCATGGAGTCAGTGTGACTGGAGGGTTGGGCCAGGCGGGCGAACCCTGGCCTGCGCCTGCGTCACATCCGGCACACCGATTGGCGTGCCGGATGCGAGTGGTCAGGCGCCGACGTACTCCGCCAGGTGCTTGGCGGTGAGGGTTTTGCGGGCCTTGACCAGCGCCGCGGGGGTGCCTTCGAAGACGATGTGGCCGCCGTCGTGGCCGGGGCCGGGGCCCAGGTCGATGATCCAGTCGGCGTGGGCCATCACGGCCTGGTGGTGTTCGATGACGATGACGGACTTGCCGGAGTCGACGAGTTTGTCGAGCAGGGCAAGGAGTTGCTCGACGTCGGCCAGGTGCAGGCCGGTGGTGGGTTCGTCGAGGACGTAGATTCCGCCCTTCTCGGACATGTGGGTGGCGAGCTTGAGGCGTTGACGTTCGCCGCCGGACAGGGTGGTGAGGGGCTGGCCGAGGCTGATGTAGCCGAGGCCGACGTCGGCGAGGTTCTGCAGGATCTTGTGTGCGGCGGGGGTTTTCGCGTCGCCGTCGGCGAAGAACTCGAGGGCCTCGGAGACCGGCAGGGCGAGGACCTCGCTGATGTCCTTGCCGCCGAAGGTGTACTCCAGGACGTCGGCCGAGAAGCGCTTGCCCTCGCAGACCTCGCAGGTGGTGGTGATGCTGGCCATGATGCCGAGGTCGGTGTAGATGACGCCGGCGCCGTTGCAGTTCGGGCAGGCGCCCTCGGAGTTCGCGCTGAACAGGGCCGGCTTCACGCCGTTCTCCTTGGCGAACGCCTTGCGGATCGGCTCCAGCAGACCCGTGTACGTCGCCGGGTTGCTCCGCCGCGAACCCTTGATCGCGCCCTGGTCGACCGAGATCACCCCGTCGCGCTTCGCGACCGAGCCGTGGATCAGCGAGCTCTTGCCCGAGCCGGCCACGCCGGTGACGACGACGAGCGCGCCGAGCGGGATGTCCACGTCGACGTCCTGCAGGTTGTTCGTGTTCGCGCCACGGATCTCCAGACGATCGGTCGGCGTACGGACCTCCGCCTTCAGCTCAGCGCGGTCGTCCAGGTGCCGCCCGGTCAACGTGTCGGCGGAACGCAGTCCCTCGACCGTGCCCTCGAAGACGACCTGGCCGCCCGCCGTACCGGCGCCCGGGCCGAGGTCGACGACGTGGTCGCCGATCGCGATCGTCTCGGGCTTGTGCTCGACGACGAGGACCGTGTTGCCCTTGTCGCGCAGTTGCAGCAGGAGCTCGTTCATCCGCTGGATGTCGTGCGGGTGCAGCCCGATCGTCGGCTCGTCGAAGACGTACGTGACGTCGGTCAGCGGCGATCCGAGGTGCCGGATCATCTTCGTGCGTTGGGCTTCACCGCCGGACAGCGTGCCGGCCGGGCGCTCGAGACTGAGGTACCCGAGGCCGATGTCGACGAACGAGTCGAGCGTCTCGCCGAGCGCCGAGAGCAGCGGCGCGACCGACGGCTCGTCGAGCTTGCGGACCCACTCGGCCAGGTCGCTGATCTGCATCGCGCACGCGTCGGCGATGCTGATCCCCTTGATCTTCGAGGCGCGCGCCTCCGGCGTGAGCCGGGTGCCCTCGCACTCCGGGCAGGTGGTGAAGGTGACCGCCCGCTCGACGAACGCGCGGATGTGCGGCTGCATGGACTCGACGTCCTTGGACAGGAAGGACTTCTGGATCTTCGGGATCAGGCCCTCGTACGTGAGGTTGACGCCGTCGACCTTGACCTTGACCGGGTCCTTGTAGAGGAAGTCCTGCATCTCTTTCTTGGTGAACTTCTTGATCGGCTTGTCCGGGTCGACGAAACCGGATTCGGCGTACACCCGGACGGTCCAGAAGCTGTCCGACTTCCAGCCGGGGATCGTGAACGCGCCCTCGGACAGCGACTTGTTCTCGTCGTACAGCTGGGTCAGGTCGATGTCCGAGACCGAGCCACGGCCCTCGCAGCGCGGGCACATCCCGCCGGTGATCGAGAAGCTGCGCCGTTCCTTCACGGTCTGCCCGTGCTTCTCGATCTTGACCGCGCCGGCGCCGCTGATCGAGGCGACGTTGAACGAGAACGCCTGCGGCGACCCGACGTACGGCTTGCCCAGGCGGCTGTACAGGATCCGCAGCATCGCGTTGGCGTCGGTCGCGGTACCGACGGTCGAGCGCGGGTTCGACCCCATCCGCTCCTGACCGACGATGATCGCCGTCGTCAGACCTTCCAGTACGTCGACCTCGGGCCGCGCCTGCGACGGCATGAAGCCCTGGACGAAGGTGCTGTAGGTCTCGTTGATCAGCCGCTGCGACTCGGCCGCGATCGTGCCGAACACGAGCGAGCTCTTGCCCGACCCCGAGACCCCGGTGAACACCGTCAGCCGGCGCTTCGGCAGCTCGATGCTGACGTCCTTGAGGTTGTTCTCGCGGGCGCCGTGCACGCGGATCAGGTCGTGGCTGTCGGCGTCGTACGCCGGACGGGCCGGTGCCTTCCTCGCGGTGGCCTTGGTCGCTCTCGGGGTCATCGGTGCTCCGTCGGTCGAGTGGTCGGCGGGTGAGGCCGGAACCGGGTCAGGCCTGCTGGTTGATGCGGACGTGGTTGCCGGCCGGGTCGCGGAACGCGCAGTCGCGGATGCCGTACGGCTGGTCGGTCGGCTCCTGGATCACCTCGGCGCCGGTGGCCTGGACCTTGTCGAACAGGCCGTCGAGGTCCGGGGTGGACAGCACGATCGTGGCGTAGGTGCCCTTGGCCATCATCTCGGTGATCGTGCGGCGTTCGTCGTCGGTCAGTCCGGGGTCGACGAGTGGCGGGGACAGCACGATCTGGGTGTCCGGCTGACCCTCCGGGCCGACCGTGATCCAGCGCATCGTGCCCTGGCCGACGTCGTTGCGGACCTCGAAGCCGAGCGTGTCGCGGTAGAACGCGATCGCGGCGTCGGGGTCGTCCTGCGGCAGGAAGCTGGCGTGAATTCTGATGTCCATGGCGTTCACGCTACTGGCGGCCAGGCCTGCGGTGCTTCTTGATTCCTGATCGGTCGGGCGACCTTCTTGGTGATGCAGGACGGCGGCTCGACCGGCGGGCGGACCTGCTGACGGTAGGCGCTCGGCGGCATCCCGACCAGCTCGGTGAATCGGGTGCTGAAGGTCCCGAGCGAGGAGAACCCGACCTGGAAGCAGACGTCGGTCACGTTCACGTCGCCGCGCCGCAGCAGGGCCATCGCGCGCTCGATCCGGCGCGTCATCAGATACCCGTACGGCGCTTCGCCGTACGCGAGCTTGAACTGCCGGCTCAGGTGCCCGGCCGACATGTTCACCCCGCGGGCCAGCGCCTCGACGTCCAGCGGCTGCGCGTACTCCCGGTCGATCCGGTCCCGGACCCGGCGCAGCAGCTTCAGGTCGCGCAGCCGCTGCGTCTCGTCCGAGGTGCTCACTCTCGGAATGGTGCCATCGCCGGGGCGCACGGTCGAGCGCCGAGGCTGCACCGCGGTCCGGCACTGCCGATGGATGTTGCCTTGGGCCCCGATAGGGCGTGTCAGTTCGGCCACGGATTGTCACGGGGCGACCACCGTTTGCTTGCGGGTGCGTGCAGATGTCCGGAAGGGGCTGGCGAGCGGGTGCTGCATCGATGGAACGTCTGATCTGGAAGCGAACGAGGGCGAAGAACCACTGACGTTGTGTTTCGCGCGGGGTCCGGACGGGCGCGCGTGGGCCGGTTGACGACGGAGGATCCGGATACGTGCTCGAGACCTATCGCGGCATCCCGCACCTGCTGGACACGTGGCTCGTTCTCACCGGGATGGCGATCCCGATCGCCCTCTCGGCGGTACGGCGGCGTGGTGACCGGCTCGTCCCCCGGCTGGCGTCGCTGCTGCTGCCGGCGTCGTTCGCGCTCGTGCTGGCGGCGACCCTCAGCCCGACGGCGAACCACGGCGGGCTCGGGGTCTGCGGCACGCATCTGACCACGACCGGCGGACTCACCTCGCTCCAGGGGCTGCTCAACGTGCTGCTCTTCGTGCCGGCCGCGGGCATGCTCACGCTGGCCAGCGGGCGTCCGGCCGACGGGATCGCGGCGGGCATCGGTCTGTCCGCCTCGGTCGAGGCCGTGCAGGCGCTGGTCCCCCAGCTCGGGCGTTCCTGCCAGGTGCACGACCTGATCGCGAACACGCTCGGGGCCTTCGCCGGCGTCGGGCTTGCGGCCGGCGTACAGGCGTTGAACCGGACCCGGCCGCTGACCAGTCCCGAGTACGTCGTGGAGCACGCGGCGCTGCTGACGATGCGCGGGCGGCCTGCGGCACGGCATCGGCGGACCGATCTCCCGGCTCGGCCTGCGATGATTCAGCGGACGAGACGGCTCCGGCCGGTCGCTCGGCTGCGCTGAGTCACCGATTCCGGCGTACGACGGGCTGGAAACCACGGAGAGTAGGAAGTTATCCACAGGTTGTGGACGAACCGGGGGATAACTTTCCAGCTGTCCACAACTTCACCTACAGCTACGGCCGGACGTCGAGCCCGAGGGACTGCGCGATCGCCATCGCCTGCGGCAGGTCGATGATCGCATCCCGCAGCTGGACGGTCAGCGGGTCGAGCGACATGAGGTCCGATCCGCGCAGGTCGGCGCCGGTGAAGTCGGCGCGCTGGAGCATGGCTCCGGACAGGTCGATGTTGCTCAACGTCGCCTTCGCGGCCCGTACGCCGGTCAGGTCCGCCTCGCGCAGCTTCAGCCCGTTCAGCTCGGCGCCACGCAGGTCCTCGCCCGGAAGGCTGGTGAACGACCAGTCGCCGCCGTCGGCCTTGAGCAGGTTGTACGTGCAGTCGTCGAAGGTGCTGCCCATCAGCTTGCAGCGGGTGAACGTGGTGTCGAAGAACGAGCAGCGCACGAACATGCAGTTCACGAACGCGGCGTCGGTGTGCGTCGAGGCGTTGAACCGGACCCCGCGGAACACGCACTCCTCGAACACGCCCCCGGTGTTGGCCATCTCCGTCATGTCACAGTCCAGGAAGAGGACCTTGCGGTAGGTCTGCCCCGACGGATCGGCGTCGTCCCAGTCGCGCACGGTGGACTCGGTCGGGGGCGGGCGGCGGTTGGCCACGAGGTCTCCTCTCGGTCCCGCGGCGCGGGTCCTGTGATCAGCATTGTGACGACCTCGACGGACAAAGTTTCTCCGATCGACAACCCGGACCGGCAAGATGGGCCGGGTGACCGGATCGGAGCGGGTGATGGTGTTCGGCGCCGGCGGCTTCCTCGGAGCCCGGATCTGCGCGCTGCTGGACGAGCGCGGGATCGAGCACCGCGGAATGACCCGGAGCACGGGTGATCCACACCGGCGGTTCGACCTGGCCACCGGGCACTGCTACGCCCTCGACGCGCTGGTTGCGATGTACAAGCCGACCGTGATCGTGAACGCGGCGGCCGCGACGCACGGCGACACGGTCGCGCTGACCCGCGGCAACGTGGTCGCGGTCGAGGCGCTGCTGTCGGCGATGCAGCGGACGGCGAACAACGCGCGACTCGTGCAGATGGGTTCGGCCGCCGAGTACGGCGGGGCGCCCCACGGGACGAGCCAGGACGAGCAGGCGGAGCTGCGGCCGGGGGCGGCGTACGGGTTCACGAAGCTGGCGGGGTCCGAGCTGGTCCTGCGGGCTCGGCGGAACGGCGCGGATGCGGTCGTCGTCCGGTCGTTCAACATCAGCGGTCCGGGGTCGCCGGCGAGCACGCTGCTCGGGCGGGTCGTGCGTCAGGTGCAGGAGACGGACACGTTGGAGATGGGCTCGCTGGAGGCGTGGCGGGACTACGTCGACGTACGCGATGTGGCCGAGGCGGTCCTGGCGGTCGCGCTGACCGACGAGAAGCCGCCGCCGGTGCTGAACGTCGGGTCCGGCCAGGCGGCGCTGGCGCGGGATGTGGTCCAGCGGTTGATCGAGCTGAGTGGCACTGGCGCCACGGTGGTCGAGGGGTCTGTCCACGCGGGGCATGCGGGATCGCCGGCTGATGCGGTGCCTTGGCAGCAGGCTGACACGGGGCTGATCGAGAAGACGGTCGGGTGGACGCCGCAGGTGTCGCTGGACGAGTCGCTGGCTGACACTTGGGAAGCGCGTGAGGTGGCGGTGCCGCAGGAGGCCAACGCGTAGCACCGGCCGATCGACGGCGACCTGTTGCTGCCGGGTTGAATGGGGCCCGTGGAGATCTGGTCGGTGTGTGAGGGTGCCCCTGATCGGCTCGTCGGAGTGAACGAGGACCTGGTCGTGACCGGGCCGGACTTCGCGGTGGTGCTGGACGGGGCGACCGCGCCGCCGTCGTCGGCTGGGGTGGAGTCCGGGTGCCGGCACGACGTGACGTGGTTGGTTCGGCAGTTGGGGACGCAGTTGGCCGTGCCGCTGATCGCGCGGTCGACGGCGTCGCTGGCCGACCTGCTGGCGGAGGCGATTGCCGGGGTCGGCGCGTTGCATGCGGGGACGTGCGATCTGGGCAACCCGGACAGTCCGTCGTCGACGGTGGCGATGGTGCGGGTCGGGGCGGAGAGCGTCGATCATCTGGTGCTCGCGGATTCGCCGGTGGTGCTGCGGGCGCCCGACGGGCGGGTGACGACGGTCGCGGACGATCGGGTCGACTACCTGCCGGAGTACACGTTCGAGGCGGTGCGGAAGGCGCGGAACCAGCCGGGCGGGTTCTGGGTGGCGAGCACGCTGCCGGCCGCGGCGTACGAGGCGGTGTCCGGTACGACGCCGCGCGAGCAGGTGGCGTCGGTGGCGGTGATGACCGACGGGGCGTCGCGGTACGCCGAGCGGTACGGGCATTCGTGGGACGAACTGGTCGCGGTGCTGGAGTCCGGTGGGCCGCGCGAGTTGATCGATCGCGTGCGGGCGTACGACGTCGCGGCAGTCGACGGCAGTTTCAGGGGCAAACGGCACGACGACGCGAGTGCTGTGCTCTGCCGATTGAGCTGAAGGTCAGCGTGAGCCGGCGGGGTACTCCGGCGGGCCGCCTTCGCGGGTCGGCCACGGGGACCTCGGCTGATCCGCTCGCGGCGCGGGCGGGCTCGTGTCCTGCGGGTGCGTCGGGCCGGGGGCGTTCGGGCTCGAGCCCGTCGTACCGCCGTATCCGCCGGGGCCGTACGGACCGCCGGGACGAGGCTGCTGCGCGGGCGGAGGCTGGTACGGGCCTTGGTGGTACGGGTTGGCCTGCGGCGGTCGCGGCGCGTACTGCGGGGTGCGGTCGACCGGCGGCAGGTACGACGGCGAGTTGTACGGCAGCGTCGGCCCGAGCGGTACGCCGGAGTGCGGCGCACGCTCGTCGTGCCAGGTGCTGACCTGGAGCAGCAGCAGCGAGAACGTCGCCCCCGCCACGATCAGCAGCACGGTGCCGACGGTGAAGGCGATGTTGATCCCGAGCGCCAGGCGCACCAGGTAGTCCTGGAGGTCGTAGATGTCGACGTAGTCGCCGGTCAGGTTGGCCTCGTCGGCGCGGTTGACCAGGCGGACGAACCAGGTGATGAAGCTGATCCCCGCGAACAGCCCGCTGCCGACCGCCACGACGCAGAACGCGACCCACGCCGCCCACCAGCCGAACAGCAGCGAGCGGATCCGGCCCGAGCGCGCGATGCCCGGCTGGTTCGGCGGCTCGCTGGCGCGGACCACGTCGCCGACCACCTGCAACGGGTACCAGAACTGGACCACCGGGCAGAGCCAGGCGCCGACGGTCCAGCCGGTCGAGTGCCGGTGGGCGCCGCTGCCCGCGTTGTAGCCGCCCTGGTACGTCGTCGCGAACGGCGGCTTGAGGATCTCCGAGTTCTCCCGGGCCTGCCAGAGCCAGACCACCACGACGATCCCGGCCGCGGCGAACAGGTAACCGAGCCCGTCGAGCAACGGTCCCGCGCCGACGACCGCTTCGGCGCCGGTGTCGATCTCGTCCTCGGACAGCAGCCCGTAGACCAGGCGCTTCACATCGTCGTACGACAACCACATCAGGATCGTCTGGATGATGCTGACCAGCACGGTCCCGGCCATCAGCGCGACGGCGACCTTGGCGAGCCGGCCGAGCGTGCGGTACTTCGGTGGTGCGGCCGGCGGCGGACCGCCCTGGTACTGGCTGACGTTCTGCGGATGACTGCCGGGGTACGGACCCTGGCCTGGATACTGCTGACTCACGATCCCCACCTCCCCAGGTCGCGGCTACCAACAAGTTATCTCAGGCGTGGGAGCGCTCCAGGATTATCCACAGGTCAATCGGTGCAACCACCGCTCAGACCGAGGCAAAGGCTGCCTGGACGGCCGGCAGCGCCAGCTCTCGATCCGTGGCTGAAAGGCCGAGGCGGGTTCTACGGTCGAGGACATCGTCCTCGTCCAGGGCTCCTTCGTGCCGGACGGCGAACCGCAGTTCCGCGTGGGTGGTCGCCAAGCCTGGCGCCACCGGCTCGAGGAGGGCGCGGTCGCCGGCGATGACGTCGGGGGCCTCGATGCCGTAGCGGTGGATGAAGCGGGCCGGCGCCCGGACCGCCGCGAGCCGGGAGCGGTCGGCCGCGCCGACCAGTGGGATCCGGTGCGTCAGACAGGGCCGGCGGACTTCCAGAGACGACTGCTTCAAAGCAGTATCGAGCGCGTCCTGCGCCATCCGGCGGTACGTCGTCAGCTTGCCGCCGACGATCGTGACCAGCCCGTCGGGCGATGTGATCACCGCGTGCCGCCGGGAGATGTCGGCGGTCTTGTCCTCACCCCGATGATGGCCGGTGTCGAGCAGCGGTCGCAGTCCGGCGTACGTGCCGAGCAGGTCCGAGCGGGTGATCGGCTCGCGCACCGCCGCGCTGATCGTGCCGAGCAGGAAGTCGATCTCCGCGTCGCTGGCCTGCGGTACGTCGCTGACCGGGCCGGGCGCGTCCTCGTCGGTCAGCCCGACGTACACCCGCCCATCAGGCGCCGGAATCGCCATCACCACGCGCCGCAGCTCCCCCGGCACCGGCACCGTCAGTACGGCGGACAGCTCGCCGAACACCGACTGCGGCAGCACCAGGTGCGTCCCGCGGCTCGGGCGCAGCTTGATCCCGGTGGCGACCTGGTCGGCCCAGATGCCGCCGGCGTTGATCACCATCCGCGCCGACACGTCGATGCGCCGGCCGCTCAGCTGGTCGACGACGACCGCGCCCTGGCCGGTGACCTGCTCGGCCGCGCAGCGGGTCAGCACGCGCGCGCCGTACAGGGCCGCGGTCCGGGCGATCGCGACGACGAGCCGCGCGTCGTCGTACAGCTGGCCGTCCCAGGTCAGGAAGCCGCCGCGCAGACCGTGTGGGCGGACGGTCGGTGCGTAGCGCAGGACCTCGGCCGAGCTGACGCGGCGCGAATGCGGCAGGTAGTCGTCGCTGGTGTGCGCGAACGTGCGCAGGACGTCGCCGCCGAGGAAGGCCGAGCGGAGCAGCGCGGCCTGCATGAACCTTGCCTCAGGCAACCAAGGAGCGACCTGCGGGACCGGGTGGACCAGGTGCGGCGCGGTCGTCTTCATCAGGATGCCGCGCTCGACGGCGCTCTCGTAGGCGATGCCGACGTGACCGGAGGCCAGGTAGCGCAGGCCGCCGTGCACCAGCTTCGAGCTCCAGCGGCTGGTGCCGAACGCGAGGTCGTGCTTCTCCACCAGAGCGACGGTCAGACCACGGGCGGCCGCGTCGAGCGCGACGCCGGCACCGGTCACTCCGCCGCCGACGACCAGGACGTCGACCTGCCGGCGGGTGTCCAGCCAGTCGAGCTCCTTGGTCCGCCGGGCGGCGTTCAGGCTGGAGTTGCCGACCGAGATCATCTAGGGCTCCAGGTACCGGTTCAGCATCGCGCGGAGCTCCTCGTCGAGCAGCGGGTACTCGTCGTGGGAGGCGAGGACCGGGCCCGAGACCGCGGAGGCGAGCGAGACCAGGATGATCTGGCGCGACAGCCAGTCGGGGTCGCCGGCGCGGATCGAGCCGTCGGCCTGACCGGCCTTGATGCCCTCGGCAACGAGCGCGAGATGGGCGACCGTGCTGCTGCCGCGACGCTCGAGCAGGTACGGCGTGAGGAACTCGGGGTCGAGCTCGATGATCTTGCGCATCAGCGGGTGCGTGCGGGTCTTGCCGACCACCTCGACGACGCCCTCGACCAGGCGCGCGCGGCCGTCGACGGCATCGGGCTGGAAGGCGGACATCAGCGCGGTCGTCCACTCGCGGGTCATCAGCGCGGCGACGACGGCCTGGACGTTGGGCCAGCGGCGGTAGAGCGTCGCGCGGGAGACCTCGGCGTGCCGGGCGATGTCGGCCATCGTCATCCGGCGCATGCCGATCGCCAGCAGCAGTTCGTACGCCGCGTCGAGGATCCGCTCCTCGCCGATCGCGTTCGCCGGGGTGGGACGGCCGGAGGGCGTCGACGCAGTGTCGGTCAAGTCGCTGCTACGCTGAGACATCACGCGTCAGAGTGTATCAGCGAGTCCAAGGTGCCGGAACAGTCGGACGGTACCTCCCGAACCCACCGATGGGGAGTGCCGCATGACCGAGTCCGACCTGCCGGTGGTGCAACTCACGCCCGGCCGCTGGGGCGACCCCGCTCAGACGGTCGAGGTCCCGGAGGCAGCACTCGCGGCGCTGAAGCATTTGGGAGTACGCCGTACTGCTGCGGCCGGACGACCACAACAAGCAGCAGACGGCGAAGCTCCGGAGATCCTGGTCGAGTTGCTCGGGGCTGAGCACGTGAAGGTCGACGCCGAGAGCCGGTGGGCGCACACCCGCGGCTACTCGACTCCGGATCTGCTGCGGTTCAGGGCCGGTGAGCAGGAGGGGATGCCGGACGCAGTGGTCTTCCCGGGCTCGCACGAGGACGTGCTGGCGGTGCTGGCGGCGTGTTCTGAGCTGGGTGTCGCGGTGGTTCCGTACGCGGGTGGGACCTCGGTGGTCGGTGGGTTGGCGCCGTCGACGGCATTTGTCGCGGTAGATCTGCGGCGACTCGATCAAGTAGATGAGCTGGACGAGATCTCCCGGACAGTGCGGCTGGGGGCCGGACTGAGGGGTACGGCGGCCGAGGCGGCGCTCAAGGACCGGGGCTTCACGCTCGGGCACTTCCCACAGTCCTACGAAGGCGCTTCGATCGGCGGCTACGCCGCGACGCGGTCGAGTGGGCAGTCGTCGGCCGGGTACGGGCGGTTCGACCAGATGGTGGTAGGGATGACGGTGGCAACGCCGCGCGGGACCGTCGAGCTCGGGCGGGCGCCGATGTCCGCGGCCGGGCCCGATCTGCGGCAGTTGTGGCTCGGGTCGGAGGGCGCGCTCGGGATCATCACGTCGGTGGTGGTGCGGATCCGGCCGCGGCCGGTCGAGCGGTTCTTCGAAGGCTGGCGGTTCGGCGACTTCCGGCAAGGGCTCGACGCGATCCGCCGGCTTGCGCAGGACGGGCCGTTGCCGACCGTGCTGCGGCTGTCCGACGAGGCCGAGACCGCGGTGAACCTGGCCGATCCCGAGGTGCTCGGCGGCGCCAGCGGCGTACAGGCGATCGTCGGGTTCGAGGGCACGGCGACCGCCGTACGGCGTGCTGCTGTGGCGGAGGTGCTCGCGGACGCGGGCGGTGAACCGCTGGGCGAGGAAGCGGGCGAGACCTGGCGCAAGGGCCGCTACCGCGCGCCGTACCTGCGTGATCCGTTGCTCGACGAGGGCGCGTTGGTCGAGACGTTGGAGACGGCCGGGTTCTGGTCGAAGCTGCCCGACCTCAAGGCGGCGGTGACGGATGCGCTGGTGAAGTCGCTCGGTGACCAAGGGACGCCACCGCTGGTGCTCTGCCATGTGTCGCACGTGTACGAGACGGGCGCGTCTCTCTACTTCACTGTCGTCTGCGCGCAGGCCGAGGACCCGGTCGCGCAGTGGCGACAGGCGAAAACGGCAGCCAGTACGGCGATCGGCGCGGCCGGTGGCACGATCACGCACCACCACGGCGTCGGGACCGACCACCGCGACGCGTACGCCGCCGAGATCGGCCCGCTCGCGATCGAGAGCCTGCAGGCGGTCAAGCGGGTGGTCGACCCGCAGAACATCGTCAGTCCGGGGATCCTGCTGCCGGAAGGCTGAGCCCTACCGCAGGGCGATGATCGTGTCCCGGCCCGAGACCAGGACCTGGTTGCCGACCGTCTGGAGGCCACGGCCGCAGACAACCTCCTCCGGCAGCGTCACCTGCCGCTGCCCGGACTGACCGAGCACGGTCAGCACACAGTTGCTCTTGACGTCGTCGAGCCACACCACCCGGCCGTCGGTGGTCACCTTCGACTGGGTCCCGAGCTGGCCGGGCACGGTGCGTTGCCAGGCCACCCGACCGGACTCCGCGTCGAGCACCGTCGCCACGACCGCGGTCCGTTCGGTCGCCTTGGACGGGCAGTTCAGCAGCATGACCTGCTGGCCGGCCTTCGCGAGCCGGCTGCCGCAGGCCCAGGCCTCGGGGACGTCCCAGCGCCACTTGACCTCACCGGTCCGCGCCTCGACGCCGATCACCGTGGCCCGCGCCCTGGACTCCGACTCCACCACGACGAGCAGACCGTCGATCGTCACCTGGTCGTTGCCGGCCCAGTGGTTCGAGAGCTTCCACAGCTCCTTGCCGGTCTTCAGGTCCAGCCCGACGCTCTCGTCGGGCGCCTTGCCGCAGCTGCGGTTGAGGAACGCCACCGCGGTGTCCTTCGTCGCCGCGGCGCTGATGCTGGTGCAGCGACCCGGCTCGAAGGTCCAGCGCGTCCCGCCCTTCTCGTCCACGCCGCGCAGCTTGTCCGAGCCCTTCGAGACCTGCTCCCCGGTCAGCAGTGGGTCGGCGTTCTCGAGGGTGTTGTCCACGTCGCGGGGCCAGTGCCCGTCGGCGCGCCGACCTGTCGACGCGTCGAGCAGCAGGTAGCCGAGCCGGTCGAAGTTCACGAGCAGGAGCCGGCCGTCACCGGTGGCGGCCAGCTTGGGACGCACGTCGACATCCGACCGGGTGTGCTTCCAGCGCACCTCGCCGGTCGCGGGGTCGAGCATCTCGATCGTGCCGGTCTGCCGCGAGATCGCGATGCCGTACCGGGTCGTCACCGCCGCGCTGACCGCCTCCGCGCGCAGCGACGTGCTCGGGCTGACCCAGGCGATCCGGCCGTCGAGCTCGGACCGGGGTGCCGCGGCGTCGGTGCCGGCCGAGCCGGTGACGCGCTCGTTGGCTCGCAGCAGGTAGCTCCCCCCGACCGGGCCGGCGACGAAGACAGTGAGGAGGACGATCACCACCGCGGCGGCGACTCCTGCGAGCACCTGACCTCGGCCCGCGGCCGGGACCGCGCCGCCCAGCGCCGTCGACACGAACGCGGCGATACCACTCAGCAGGAGCAGGGTCAGCGCGACGAGCACCAGCGGCACCCGGCCGCCGGGCCCGTTGGACGGCGTCGTGTCCGGGATGCGCAGTACCGCGATCACCAAGGCCACGACCGCAGCCGCGATCACCACACCGGTGACCACCTTGGCGGGTCGGTCGTTCCTCCGGGCGAAGCGGTAGAGCAGTGGGATCGTGCCGAGCGCGACCAGGCAGAGCACCACGGACAACCAGGGCGAGGCCGAGTCCGAGAGCGAGGAGGCTTCCCACGGGATGTCGCTGGCCCCGAAGCTCGCGAGGGCGGCGAGCAGCGGGCCGACCAGGACGACACCGATCAGCGCCGCCCGCTGCCAGCCACGCCACGGCGCCGGGATCTCCCCGTCCAGTACGGCGTACTCACGCTTCAGGTTGGCGCGCGCCGGGGCGTCGAAGCGGTCCCGGCCGAACTGCGTTCGGAAGATCGGCCGCTCGAGCAGTGCGCCGACCAGCGCGTGCCGCTGCTTGATCGTCGTACCGCGGTCGTCGCCGTCGCGGCGGAGCTCGGACGCGTGGACGGCGTAGTCGGGGCCGGCCAGCGTCGCGTTGACGGCGTCGAGCAGGACGTCGGCGTTCGGGTCGGCAGGGCTGTCCGCGTCGATCGCGGGCTGCGCGGCGGTGAGCCTGACCAGGCGCGTGACCTCAGCGGTCCGCGCCGCGGTCACGCCGTACGCCGGAAGCTTCTGCGCGGCCAGCTCGGCGGAGGCCTCCGCATCGGCGACCGCGTGATCCCCAGGGGTGTGGACGGCCTGGTGGAACCACGCGGCGAGGTAGACGGCCGTCGGGTCGGTGCTGAGTTGGTCCAGCGTCCCCAGCGCGTCCAGGACCCGCTGGAGGTACTGGTCGCGGTACGCCTTCCGGTCGGTCGCGCGGTACCTCTCGACCAGGTCGTCGGCCAGTTCGGCCGCGCCTGGGATGAGGTCATTCCATCGCTCGCGTAGCCCGGTCACTCGCGACATAGTGACAGCTGATGGTGTCTGTAGGTATTTTGCGTAAAAGCGTCAAGATATTTGAATAAAAATCCTCCTCCTTACCGCCCCAAGGAAGGTGCTCGATGTCCGCCCCCAGACATATCGCCGCGCTCGCTGTCGCCACGACAGCGCTCGCCGGCCTCGGCCTGTCCCCCGCGGCAGCCGCCCCGACCGCCGTCCAGGCCGTCGGCGCAACCCTCCCCTTCACCATCGTCGAGGCCGAGAGCTCGGCCACCAACGGGAACAAGATCGGCCCGAGCTACGCCCAGGGCACGCTCGCCGCCGAGGCGTCGAACCGGCAGGCCGTCACGCTCAACGGCGGCCAGTACGTCGAGTTCACGGCGCCGGCCACGACCAACGCCATCACCGTCGCGTACGCCGTTCCGGATGGCCGTTCCGGCACCCTGTCGGTCTACGTGGACGGCCAGAAGCTGTCCCAGCAGCTCGCGGTGACCTCGAAGTACAGCTACGTCGACACCAGCTGGATCGCCGGTTCGCGCACCCACAAGCTCTACGACCACGCCCGGCTCCAGCTCGGCCGGACCGTGAACGCCGGTGCGAAGATCAAGTTGCAGGTCGACGGCGAGAACACCGCCGGCCCGTACACGATCGACGACGTCGAGTTCGAGAACGTGGCCGGCCCCGCCGGTCAGCCTGGTGGCTCGATCTCGATCACCGACCGCGGCGCGGACCCGAACGGCAACAACGACTCGACCGGCGCGATCCAGAGCGCCATCGACTCCGCCCGCGGTTCTGGTGGAACCGTGTGGATCCCGGCCGGCCGGTTCAAGGTCGGCGGCACGATCAACCCCGACGGCGTGACGATCCGTGGCGCCGGCCGCTGGCACTCGGTGCTGCTCAGCCACCACCTGATCGACCGCCCGAACGGCGGCGGCAACGTGAAACTGCACGACTTCGCGGTGATCGGCGAGGTGACCGAGCGCAACGACTACTCGCCGGACAACTTCGTCAACGGCAGCCTCGGCCCGAACTCGGTGGTCTCCGGGCTCTGGCTGCAGCACCTCAAGGTCGGGCTCTGGCTGACCGGCAACAACGACAACCTGGTGGTCGAGAACAACCGGTTCTACGACATGACCGCCGACGGCCTGAACCTGAACGGGACCGCGAACAACGCGCAGATCCGGAACAACTACCTGCGCAACCAGGGCGACGACGCGCTCGCGGCCTGGTCGCTGAACGCCGCCAACCGCGGCTCGACGTTCGCCAACAACACGATCGTGCAGCCGAACCTGGCGAACGGCATCGCGATCTACGGCGGCACCGACATGACGGTCCGGGACAACCTGATCGCCGACACCAACGCGCTCGGCGGTGGCATCGCGATCTCGAACCAGTCCTTCGGTTCGCCGTTCTTCCCGCTGGCCGGGACGATCAACGTCTCCGGCAACACGCTGATCCGGACCGGGGCGATGAACCCGAACTGGGGCCAGAACCACCCGCACGGCGCGATCCGCGTGGACGCGTACGACAGCCAGATCAACGCGCAGGTCCGGCTGACCAACAACCGGATCGTGGCCAGCCCGTGGTCGGCGTACCAGTTCGTCGACGGCGGTGGCGCCGGGCGGCCGGTGCAGAACGTCACGGTGGACGGCGGTTCGATCGAGGGCGCCGGGACGTTCGCGTTCCAGGCCGAGACGACCGGATCGGCGTCGATCAGCAACGTCCGGGCCAGCGGAGTCGGCCGGGCCGGCGCCTACAACTGCGCGTACCCCGGTGGCACGTTCGCGCTGAACCGCGGTTCCGGCAACAGCGGCTGGGACTCGACGTGGAGCGGTTGCAACTGGGTCGAGCCCGGCACGGGTGGCGGGACCGATCCCGGTACGCCGACCGGAAACCTTGCCGCAGGCAAGCAGGTCACGGCGACCAGCCAGGTGCAGAACTACTCGCCGGCCAACACGGTCGACGGGAACGCCAACAGCTACTGGGAAAGCGCGAACAACGCGTGGCCGCAGTCGATCACCGTCGACCTCGGCAGCAGCCAGACCGTCAAGCGGCTGGTGCTGAAACTGCCGCCGAGCTCGGCCTGGGGTACTCGCACCCAGACCATCGCGGTGCTCGGGAGCACCAACAACTCGTCGTACACGCAGCTGGCCGGTGCGGCCGGCCGGACCTTCGACCCGGGCTCCGGCAACACCGCGACGATCACGCTGCCGAGCGCTGTCAGTACGCGGTACGTCCGACTCACCGTCACGGGCAACACCGGATGGCCGGCCGGGCAGCTGTCGGAGTACGAGGTGTACAGCTCTTGACCTCAAGTTGACTTGAGGTAACACAGTAACCGGCATGACTCCTTCGCAGAATCGTCCTGTTGCTGTTGTCACCGGAGCGTCGGCCGGCCTCGGGCTGGCGCTCGCGCAGGGGCTCGCCGAGCGGGGATGGTCGCTGATCATCACCGCTCGGGGAGCCGACGCGCTGAAGGACGCGGCCGATCGACTGGCCGCCAAGACCGACGTCGTCCCGCTGGCCGGCGACGTCACCGACGCCGAGCACCGTGCCGATCTGGTCGACGCGGTCGGTGAGCTCGGCCGGCTCGATCTCCTGGTCAACAACGCGAGCTACCTCGGGCCGAGCCCGTTGCAGCGGTTGGCCGGCGCGGATCTCGACGAACTGCGCCGGGTGTACGAGGTCGACGTGATCGCGCCGATCGCGCTGGCCCAGGCGCTGATTCCCGAACTGGGCAAGGCGAACGGGATCGTGCTGAACGTCAGCTCCGACGCTGCCGTCGAGGCCTACGAAGGCTGGGGCGGCTACGGTTCGGCGAAGGCCGCGCTCGATCACGCGAGCGCCGTACTGGCGGCCGAGCATCCCGAGCTCGCCGTGTACGCCGTGGATCCGGGCGACCTGCGGACCGCGATGCACCAGGCGGCCTTCCCGGGTGAGGACATCTCGGACCGGCCCGAGCCGGCGGCCGTCGTACCGGCTCTGCTGGCGCTGCTGGACAGTCGTCCCGTGAGTGGGCGCTACCGGGCGTCCGAGTTCGCGCCGGCGGTGGCGTCGTGAAAGTCCATCCACACACGAGATTCACGCTGCCCGACGAGTTGAACGCGGTCGAGCCGCCGGAGGCCCGCGGGCTGGCGCGGGACCAGGTGAAGCTGCTGGTCGCGGAGGGATCGACCGTGCGGCACACCCGGTTCGATCGGATCGGTGAGCATCTGCGGCCGGGTGATCTCCTGCTGGTGAACACCTCCGGCACTCTGGCCGCCGCTGTCGACGGCTCCTGGATCACCGGCTCGGGTGGCGCCCGTGGTGGTGCACTTCTCGACCGCGCTCGACGACGGCACCTGGGTGGTCGAGCTGCGCAACGGCGGCTCACCGATGCTCGGTGGTGCGATCGGTGATCGGGTGGAGCTTCCGGACGGCGTACTGACGCTGCTGGCGCCGTACCAGGAAGGCTCGACGCGGCTGTGGCGAGCAGAGCCGCCGGCGGCTGATGTGGTCGAGTACCTGCGCCGGCACGGTCGGCCGATCACCTACAAGTACGTCGACCGGCAGTGGCCGCTCGCGCTCTACCAGACCGTGTTCGCCAACCAGCCTGGTTCGGCGGAGATGCCCAGTGCGGGCAGGCCGTTCAGCTTCGAGCTGGTCAGTCAGCTGGCGGCGGCCGGCGTACTGATCGCGCCGATCCTGTTGCACTGTGGGGTTTCTTCGCTCGAGAGCCACGAGCCGCCACTGCCCGAGCGGTACGCCGTACCGGAGCACACCGCTCGGCTCGTCAACTGGGTGAAGGCGAACGGCGGCCGGGTGATCGCCGTCGGCACCACGGCAGTCCGCGCGATCGAGTCGAGCTCGCTGCCGAGTGGAGCCGTGCTGGCGTCGAGCGGCTGGACCGATCTGGTCCTTGGACCCGATCGGCCCGCGTCGGTCGTCGACGGACTGATCACCGGCATGCACGCGCCCGAGGCGTCCCACCTGCTCCTGTTGGAGTCCGTCGTCGGCGGTGCCGTCGTACAGCAGGCGTACGACGCGGCGCTGCGGCAGCACTACCTGTGGCACGAGTTCGGCGACGTGTGCCTGATGCTGCGCTGACCGCGCTCAGCCCTTGTCCGCGTCGACCGGTTCCTTGGTCTCCGCCGGCTGCTCGACCTCGCTCAGGTCGGCAGGCGGTTCCGAGGCCGGCCGGCCGCCTTCGTTCCCCGGCCGGGCCCGCTTGTCCACAGCTCTCGGACTCATCCGACCCACCACCGCACACTGGTAGCACTCATCGTGAATGTCCTTACCTGCAAGGTCCCCCGTCGGGACTTCACTCGTTTGACGAGTGAGAGGTGCCCAGTGTCATGCGCGAGGCCGGACTGAATCAGAATTGTGGCCTAGGCCGTTTAGTTCGATCTTGAACCGCCGTAGCCGTAGAGAAACGCATGCACGCCGGAGCGCACGGTCTCGGACAACTCTTCCTCCGGCGTGCGGGAGCGGTACGACGGGTCGGTGCCGCTGATCAGGGCGGAGAAGTGCAGCGCGGCGCGGAGTGGGTCGTCGACGGTGAGCAGCCCGTCAGCGGCGAAGGCCTCGAAACGGGTGGCGAGCGCACGGCGTACGGCGAGCGGGCCGGTCTGCTGCCAGGTCTCGATCACCTCAGGCGGGATGTGTCCGGTCTCGGCGTTGATCTGGCGGACCAGGGCCGAGTGCTCGACGTGGTCCGGGACCGGCGTACGCCAGGCGATGCCGAAGGCGACCAGGTCCTTCTCCAGGTCGTCGACCGTGCCTAGGTACCGGTCGATCAGCGCCAGCTGGGCGGCCGCGACGCCGGCCGCGCTGGTCTCGATCACGGCCGCGAACAGTCCGGCCTTGTCCCGGAAGTGGTTGTAGATCGTCCGGGTCGACACCTGCGCCTCGGCGGCGATCACGTCGATGCTCGCCCGCGTGTAGCCGTCGCGGGCGAAGACCGTGCGGGCTCCGGTCAGCACCGCCGTGCGCTTGTCCACTGCCTACCTCCGGGAATACAACGACCGTTGTACTAGTTACAACGATCGTTGTACCTTAGCCGCACACCATCTCGGAGGAGAACCCCCGATGTCCTTCACCGCGGAAGAGCTCGCCTACCTGAAGTCCCAGCCGCTGGCCCGGCTCGCCACCGTCGACGCCGACGGCCAGCCCGACGTCGTACCGGTCGGTCTGGAGTACGACGGCACCTACTTCTACATCGGCGGCCACGACCCCGCCCGCACCCGGAAGGTGCTGAACGTGCGGAATGGCCACGACCGGATCGCCTTCGTCGTCGACGACCTGGTGTCGCGCAACCCCTGGTCGCCGCGCTTCGTCCGCGTCTACGGGACCGCCGAGGTGATCGAGCGGGAAGGCCGGTTCGGCGCCGGCACGTACCTGCGGATCACGCCGACGGTCAGCTGGAGCTGGCACCTCGACGGCCGCGCGGTCGAGGACGCGCCGCACGCTCCGCTCCGCACCGACCACCGCAAGGAGGCCTGAGATGACCCGGATCGCGATCGTCGTCGGGAGCACCCGACCGAGCCGCCGCGGCGCCGCGGTCGCGCGGTGGGTGCTGGAGAACGCGCGGCACGACGGCGTCACCTTCGAGCTGGTCGACCTGGCCGAGCTCGCGCTGCCGCTGCTCGACGAAGCCGTGCCGGCGAAGTTCGGTGAGTACCAGAACGCGCACACCAAGGAGTGGGCCGGGACCGTCGCGGCGTACGACGGGTTCGTGTTCGTCACTCCGGAGTACAACCACTCCGCACCGGCGGCGCTGAAGAACGCCATCGACTACCTGTACGCCGAGTGGGTGGACAAGGCGGCCGGCTTTGTCGGGTACGGGACGCACGGCGCGCAGCGCGCGGTCGAGCACCTCCGCCTGACGCTCGGCGAGGTGAACGTCGCGGTGGTCGCCAGCCAGGTCGCACTGTCGGTCTACACCGACTGGCGGATCGAGGACCCGCGCGAGCCGGGTGAGTTCGTGCCGGCGGCGCACCACGTGGAGCAGTTGCACGAGACGGTCGGGGAGGTCGTCCGCTGGGCCCGTGCTCTGCAACCGCTCCGGCTGGCCGCCTAGCTCAGGCGGAGATCCAGGCGAGCGTGGCGGGCAGCGCCTCGGACAGCGGCGGCAGGTCGGGGTGCCACTTCAGCTCCCACTCCAGCGAGAGCGGGTAGTCGGTGCCGTCGAGGGCGGCCAGCAGGTCGGCGATCGGGTAGTCGCCGGCGCCCATCGCGACCGGCTTGTACTCCCGCTGCGAGTCGTGGTCCTTGATCTGGACGAACTCGAGCCACGGTCGCAGCAGGTCCAGCGACTCGGCCGGCGTCTCACCGGTCCGCCGGGTGTGCGCGGCGTCCCAGATCACCTTCGCGTTGTGGCTCGGCACCTCGCGGTCGAGCAGCGTGCAGAAGGCGGCGATGCTCCGGCCGGACGAGTGCGTGTCATGGGTCTCCAGCAGCACGCTGACCTCGGTCGACGACTGCGCGACGCGATCCATGGCCCGCATCTCGCCCGGGGTCGGCTCGCCGGTGGCCTCCGGGTCGTCCCGCATGAACACCCGAACGCCGCGGGCGCCGAGGTCGTGCGCCAGCTCGAGGTGTGCGGCGAGCGGCTGCTCCTCGACGCCGCACAGGTGCACGTAGCTGTCGACCGCGAGGATCTCCAGTCCGGCGTCCTCGATCCGGCTGCGCAGCGTACGGCGTTCGGCGGGGGTCAGTCCGACGTTCGTGAACTCTTCGTCGGCGGCCCGCAGCTCCAGGCCGGTGATCTTGTTCGCTTGGGCGAGTTCGAGGACGGTGTCGAGCGGTGCGCCGGCGCAGCCGAGCGTCGAGAAGGCCAGGGTCATGGCACCCGAGCCTACCGTGCAAACGTTTTCCGCACAGGACGGAAAGAGGCCTGATCCCGGGTGGGATCAGGCCTCTTTCGGGATGGATCAGGTCCAGCGGCGGCGGGGGTGGGTCCGCGGTGCGGTGTGCTCGCCAGTGTCCTCGTCGGCCGGGGCCGGCGGCGGAGTAGCTGCCGGCGGCTCGGCGGGCTCGTACGAGTACGGCGCCTGCTGGTACTGCGACTCGGCCGGCTGGGAGTACTCGGTCGCGCTGTAGTCCGTCGACGAGTAGTTCCCGTTGTCGTAGGACTCCGGCGCGTAGTTCGGGCTGTAGTCGTAGCTGCTGTCGGTGTAGCTGCTCTGCGACGAGCTCGGCGAGCTGTAGGAGTCGTAGGTCGAGCTGTACGACTCGTACGACGGCTCGGCCGGCTGCTGCGGCGCGTAGGAGGAGCTGTAGTCCGAGTAGGTCGACTCGGTGTACGACGAGCTGTAGTCCGGGGTGTACGCGGTCTCGTAGTTCGTCGGGACCGCCGGGGCGTCGTACGCCGCGTAGGTCGGCTCCGGCGCGTAGCTCGGCTCGGGGGTGTAGGCAGCGGGCTCCGGCGTGTACGTCGGCTCCGGCCCGTACGACGGCACCGAGGGCAGCGGCTTCGACGGCGTGAGGTAGTCGTCGTCGGCCGACTGGTAGCTCGGCTCCTCGTACGCCGGTGCGGCCGGCTGCTGGACCGTCGACGGGCTGTCCACCGCGACCCGAGCGGCCCGGCGGCCGGCGCGCGCAACAGGAGCAGGCTCGGGCTCCGGCTCGGGTGCGGGGATCGGTGCCGACGAGGTCAGGTAGTCGGACGAGGTCTCGTAGGTGTAGCCCTGCGCGTACGTCGACGACCAGGACGGCTCCGGCTCGGCCACCGGGGTCGGCTCGGGCTGGTACGAGTACGGGTCGGGCTGCGCGGCGGTCAGCGACGGCGGGGCGACCGTCTCGGCCTGCCAGCTCGGCAGCGGGGCCGACAGCAGGTCGTCCTCGGTCGAGGTCGAGCCGTAGCTGCCGGTGCTGGCCCAGCTCGGCGACTCCAGACCCGAAGCGGTCGGCTGGTACGACGGGGTGGCCTCCGCGACCGGGCCCGGCTCGTCCCGCCAGGTCTCGACCGGGCTGAACTGCTCGGTGGCCGGTCCGGCCTCCTGCCAGGTCTCCGCCACGGGGGCGAACGGGCTCCAGGCCGGGGCCTCTTCTTCAGCGGGCGCGGGCGCGAACGGCGAGCCGGTGGCTCCGCCGCTCACAGCCTCGGCGGCCAGGCCGCCGGCCGCGGCAGCGCCGAACGGGCTCGCAGCGGATCCACCACCGAAGGTGGTCTCGTTCGCCGCCGGGGCGCTGAACGGGTTGGCGCTCGCCGGTGCTCCGCCGCCGAAGGTCGTCTCGTTGGCGTACTGGGTCGGGGGCTGCTGGTTGTAGCCGGTCCGGCGTTCCGGGGAGCGCTCGAGGCGCAGCGCCGGGGCGGTCGCGATCGGCTCGGCGATCGGCTGCTGCTCGGAGGTGTCGTCGTCGGCGTACGTCGGAACGGCGGTCAGCTTCGGCTCGCGCTGGTCCCACCACGGGACCCACTCGCGGCCGGTCTGCATCGCGTTGATCTTGCGGATCACCATCGTCCCGCCGACGGCGGCCGCGCCGGTCAGCACCAGCGACGCCGAACCGGCCAGCGCGATGCCGAGCAGCGTGCCTTCGGTCGGGCTCATCCACATCAGGAAGCGCCGGATCACCACGTCGAACGCGAGCGCGCCGACCCAGGTGATCCACCACACCTGGGTCAGGAGCGGCGGCCTGAATCGGCGCAGGTCGTCGGCGTACACGGGAGTCTTCGGATCGCTGGCCAGCCAGACGTCGTCGACGATCTGCTTGGGGTACCAGAGGTTGGGGCCGGGGCAGAACCAGCTCGCCAGCACCCAGCCGTGGCTGCGGCGGTGGTCGGCCTGGCAGAAGACCTCGGAGTTGACCCGCGCGCGCCACAGCCAGATCACGAAGACCACGGCGGCCGCGACCGAGACGATCACGTTCGGGATCGAGGTGAGCCGGGCGATCGTGTCGGCCCGGTTCAGGATCGCCATGTCGACGTCGGCACCGTCGCCGAGGAACTGGCTGACCGCGTTGTACGTGTTCCAGTCCGACCACGTGACCACCAGATGGGTCAGCGTCGAAGCGAACAGCAGCGCCGTCGCGATCTTGCCGACGGAGCCGACCTGCTGGAACTCCTCAGCAGCATGGGGCTGCCACTCGTCGTGGTTTTCGACAGCGGAAAAGACCGCCGTTTGCGGGTGGCTCACGTCGTGCGTCCCTCGCGTTGCTGGAACTCCGTCTGTTCGGCGTCTCGGTCGAATCCTGCCCCCGCGTGACCGAGCCCCATTGATACCACGAAGTAAGTACCCGTGTGGAGTCGAGCCCAGCACGGAGGGTATCGACTTAACGAGTTCTTTTCCTACGCCCATCACCACTTGTAACGAGGCAGTGGACCGTCCGTGACGGGTTGCTTTACGGCGCAGGGTTTCCGTGCGCCCACCACGGCGTCCAAGGCCGCTGGGTCTGCAGGTCGTTGATCCGCCGGATCAGGATCATCGCCAGCACCGCCGCGGCCGTCGTACTGACCGCGGAGACGGTCGACATCCAGGCGTTCTCGCGCAGCTCGCCGAGCTGGGGTGCGCCGTCGAGAACGCTGCGCTGGCCGACGTTGTCGAGCACCAGACCGACCACCCAGGTCAGCCACCAGGCCCAGACCAGCCGGGTGCCGGGGATACCGCGCAGGGTCGGCAGGTACGGCGGGGTGCGGGGGTCGCTGGCCGCGACGATGTCGTCGACGACCTGCTTGGGGTACCAGAGGTTGACCACCGGGACGATCCAGCCGCCGAGCACCCAGCCGCGGGTGTAGCGGTGCTCGCCGCGGCAGAACATCTCGGCGTTCCAGCGGACCCGCCACAGCCAGACGATGAACACCGCGGCCGAGGTGAACAGCGCGAGCGCGGCGATGATGCCGAACAGCCCGGAGATCAGGTCGGCGTCGTCCATCCGGTCGGCGTCGCCGGCGTACAGGCGGAGGGTGCGGTACGAGTTCCAGTCCGACCAGGACGTGGCCCAGCTCATCACCGTGACCGCGCCGATCAGGACCGAGGCGGCCAGGCCCATCGCGTGCTCGGAGGTGAACCACCGGTCGAGCGGTGGCGACGGCGGCCGTTTCGGCAGCAGGTGCGCTCCGCCGGCCTCCGGTACGCCGTACTGCGGGTACGTCGGCGGAGTGCTGGAGCGGTACGTACCCGGCAGGTACCTCGGGAGGTCGGAGCCGGGGGTCTGGTCGGTCACGGACAACCCCTCGCTGCCGGTCGGGAAGAGGGCGACTCAGAAATAGCACACACAGTGTGACGAAGCCAGAACATTATGTGTCCGTCGTCACCCGCCGCATCCATTGTGCCGCCTGAAGTCCCTGACGAGGAAAGTGTCGGTGCCGGAAGGGAGGATGGATCCATGCGCTGGTCCGTGATCGATTCGCCCATCGGTGACCTGTCCCTGGCCGTCGACGACACCGGGTTGTGCCGGGTGTCGTTCGGCGTCGTCGAGGGGATCGAGCCGGTCACCGTGCCCGATCCGCTGCTGGTCGAGGCCCAGGAGCAGGTGAAGGCGTACTTCGCCGGCGAGCGGACCGACTTCGACCTGCCGCTGTCGGTGCGCGGCGGTTCGACCTTCGAGCGCGCGGTCTGGCAGCAGCTGACCCGCATCCCGTACGGCGAGATGCAGACGTACGGCGACGTCGCCAGGATCGTCGGCGACGCGGGCGCCGCGCGAGCGGTCGGAGTGGCCTGCAACCGCAACCCGTTGCCGCTCGTCGTGCCCTGTCATCGGGTGGTCGGCGCGGGCGGCAAGATGGTCGGTTTCGGCGGTGGGATCCCGCGTAAACGGCACCTGCTGGAGCTCGAGGCCCGGGTCGCTTTCGAGAACCTCTGGAGCTGACCGGCGGGCCTGGCGAGAACCTGACGAAACCCTTACTCGGGAGTACTGCCGGGCGGTGGCAGGAGTAGGCCTCGCAGCGGCTAGTGTCGCTGCGAGCGATCAGACTGACACGCTTCAGACAACCGTTCCAGCCTGGTCCGGTCGTGCCCCGCCCCGACCTTCTGCCCGGAGACGAAAGATGACCCAGTCCCCTGCCGATCCGCCGGTCACCGCCGGCGACCCACTCCACCCGGACCTGCACGCGTTGATGGACAAGAGTGCCGAGGAGTGGTCGGCGCCGGAGATCCAGAACGCGGCCCGCGAGGCGCTTCAGCTGCACGCCCCGGACCGGGAGCCGCTGACCAAGACGAAACGGTTCGGCGTCCTGCCCTGGATGCACCGCAACGACGCCGTTTGCGTGCACTGCGGCGCCACCTACCCCTGCATCACCCACCGGTACGCGACGCAGCTGCTCTCGGCAGGGCGGATCTCCACCACCTCGGGGCGCGACGAGCACGAGGACGACGACGACTGAACGCCGTACGAAACCACGAAGGGCCACAGACTCCGCGTCTGTGGCCCTTCGTGTTGCTGCGCTGGTGTCAGGAGTCGGACGGCTTGGGGCTGTCCGGCTTCCGGGTCGGCGTGGCCTTCTTCGCGGTCCCGTTCGACGACGCCTTCGGAGCCTCGTCCGCCTTCGCGTCCGCGGACTCGTCCTCGGTCTTGCCGTTCGAGGTCGCGGTCTCGGCCTTCGCCGCGGCCGGCTTGTCGGCCGGGGTCGGGCGCGACGTCGTACCGGCCGGGGCCGAGCTGTAGTCGCGGCCGCTGGTCGGGGTCGACTGCCAGGCCGGCTCCGGCGGGGTCAGCAGCTTGCGTACGGCGGCGGCCGCGAGAGCGCCGAAGCCCAGCAGCAGCGCGAAGTTGCGCAGCTTGTGGCTCTTCTTCGGGACCTCGATCTCACCGCGCAGCGCGGCCTTGGTGGCCTTGCCCCGGCGCGACGTCTCCTCGACCACCGGCTCGGCGGCCGCGGCGAGGGCGGCCAGTGCCGCGGTCACCTTCGGCATCAGGTCGTCGTTGAACCGCTCGCGGGCCTTCTCGGCCGCGTGCTCGGTGGCCGGACCGACCTTGCTCAGCGCGTCGTCGATCACCGGCTGGGCCTTCTCCACCGCGGTGTGCGCGATCGAGGCGCCGCGCTCGACGGCCTTCTCGGCGTACGGCGACACCTTCTCCCGTGCGGTGCCCACGGCCGGTCCGAGGTGGTCACGGACCTGACCCGCACCCGCACCGACCCGGTGCGACGCCGACTCGGCGAGCGGCCGGACGCGGTCCTTCGCGGTCTCGACCCGGCCCTTGGACTTCAACAAACCCACGGTTCCTCCTCGGTGGTCGCCCGTGTCACGGGCTCGGTACGGCCCAGCGACGGAGTGGGACGACCTGTACGGCTTCTGGACAAATCCGGCTGCATCTGCATCGTACGACGTACCCAGCCGATAAACCGGCCGCCCCGGCCACCCTGTGGAAGCCGATCCGGAAGAGGCTGATCGGCAAGCGTTGTCCACAGCCTGTGGACGGATCCCGGCCCGGGTTCCCGGCCGGTCGGTGGCCGGCGACTTGAACCTCCGTGACAGGATCGAGGGCGTCAGTTGCTATTCGATGAGGAGTACTCCCGTGGCCGAAGAACTGTTCGCGACCCTGCAGACGACCAAGGGCGACGTCGTCATCAAGCTGTTCCCCAACGAGGCGCCGAAGACGGTGAAGAACTTCGTCGGCCTCGCGGACGGCACCCAGGAGTGGACCGACCCGGAGACCGGCGAGAAGAAGAACGAGCGCTTCTACGACGGTCTGGGCTTCCACCGGGTGATCTCCGGCTTCATGATCCAGGGCGGCTGCCCGCTCGGCACCGGCACCGGTTCGCCGGGCTACGCCTTCGACGACGAGATCCACCCGGACCTGCAGTTCGACCGCCCGTACCTGCTGGCGATGGCGAACGCCGGGATCCAGTTCGGCCGCGGCACCAACGGTTCGCAGTTCTTCGTGACGGTCGTGCCGACCCCGCACCTGAACCGCAAGCACACGATCTTCGGTGAGGTCGCCGACGACGCGTCCCGCAAGGTCGTCGACGAGATCGCCACCGTGAAGACCAAGGGCGCCGACCAGCCGGTCGAGCCGGTCGTGATCAACAGCGTGAAGATCGAGACCCGCACCAGCTGAACCACCGCAGCACCCGCAGGACTGTCACCGAACGGCCGATCTCACCGGATCGGCCGTTCGTGACTCCAGCGACCTCCGAGTGACGTTCCACAGCTCCGCCGAGAGGACCAGCCCGTGACCGAGACCGTCTGCTACCGGCACCCGGATCGGCCCACCGGGGTGCGCTGCCAGCGCTGCGAGAAGCCGATCTGCCCGTCCTGCATGAACACGGCGTCGGTCGGATTCCAGTGCCCGTCCTGCTTCAACGAGGGCGTCAAGTCGGTCCCCCGGACCCGGACGTCGCTCGGCGGGGTCGCCCGCGGCAACACCCAGGTCGTCACGCTGACGCTGCTGGCGATCAACGTGCTGGTCTTCATCGCGATCCGGACCAGCAGCAGCCGGCTGGTGAACGACCTGGTCCTGGTCCCGGCCCTGGTCGACACCGAGCCGTGGCGGTTGCTCACGTCGGCGTTCGCCCACGTGCAGATCTTCCACATCTTCTCGAACCTGTTCATGCTCTACCAGGTCGGCCCGCCGCTGGAGCAGATGCTCGGCCGGGCGCGCTTCACGCTGCTGTACTTCCTGTCCGCGCTCGGCGGCGGCGTCGCGGTCTGGATCCTTGGCAACCCACTCGGCGCCACCCTCGGCGCCTCCGGCGCGGTCCTCGGCCTGGTCGGCGCCCTCCTGGTGATCAGCCGCGCCCGCGGCATGGACGTCACCTGGATCCTCGCGTACGTCGCGATCACCGCGGTGATCTCCTTCACCTTCCCCAACATCAGCTGGGAAGGCCACCTCGGCGGCTTCGTCGTCGGTGCCGCGTTGGCCTGGCTCTTCCTCCAGGAAACCAAGCACCGCCGCAACAAGACGAGAACCTAACCCGAGGCCCCACCGTCCCCCCGCGTAGCGTCCGAAGAAGTGCGATGCGTCCGAAGAGGAGTGCGCTATAGCCTCGGCTTCTTCGGACGCATGCAGGTTCTTCGGACGTTGCACCCCGCGTACGGCGTAGCGGCGCTGGCTGCTGGTGGGGAGATGCCGGGCTGGTCCGGCCCGGGCCTCGGTCGGGTGGTCGTCCGGTCTCCGGCGCGCCCCGCGTGCCCCCGGCTGGCCGGTCCTCAGTCCGCCGGCCCCGGTCAGGCGGCGGGATCGGCAGCGGTCAGGTAACGCTCGACCGTGGGTGCGAGCCAGGCGATGACTGTTGCCCTGGGCATCTCGGCCAGCGGGCCGAGCTCGAGCACGTAGCGGCACAGGCCGAGGCCCAGCGTCTGGGAGGCGACCAGGCCGGCGCGGAGTTCAGGGTTGTCGGCGAGGCCGGCTGCGGCGATCGCCAACTGGTTGGTGAAGATCTCTCGCATCCGGTCGGCGGCGGTCTCGTTCGTGACCGCGGCGCGGAGTAGCGCCTGCAGGGTGTCGTCCTCTTCCCAGCGTTGCAGGAAGTGGTCGACCAACGCGGCCCCGAGGGACTCTCGTGGGAGCGTCGACAGGTCCGGCAGTCTCAGGTCGAAGTCGGCGGCCGCGGCGAAGAGTTTTTCCTTGGTGCCGAAGTGGCGCATGACCAGGGCGGGGTCGGTGGCGGCGTCGGCGGCGATCGCGCGGATGGTGGCGCGCTCGTAGCCGTCGGCGGCGAAGCGTTCGCGGGCGGCGGTGAGGATCGCGGCTTTGGTCTGGTCGCCGGAGCGTCGCATGACGAGCAGCTTAGGTCAACAGGTGTTGACTTGCCCAGCGGGACCGCCGTACCGTCTAAGTCAACAAGCGTTGACTGGAGGCGGAGATGACGGACGTCGTGGTGGTCGGAGCCGGGCCGGTCGGGCTGGCGGTGGGGGTCGTGCTGGCGGAAGCCGGGCGCGAGGTCGTGGTGATCGACAAGCTCGCCGAGGGAGCGAACACCTCGCGGGCGGCGGTGGTTCACGCGAGGACGCTGGAGATGCTCGAGCAGATCGACGTCAGCGATCGCCTGGTCGAGCTCGGCGTACCGGCCGCGCGGTTCAGCATCCGCGACCGCGGCCACGAGCTGATCGGCGTACCGTTCGGCGGCCTGCCGACCAAGTACCCGTACACCCTGATGATCCCGCAGGACCTCACCGAGCAGGTGCTGGTCGAGCGCTTCGAGGAGCTCGGCGGCAAGGTCCGTCGCCCGTGCGAGGCGACCGGCATCACCCAGTACGACGACCACGCGGTCCTCACGCTCGACACCGGCGAGACCATCATCGCCCGGTACGTCGTCGCGGCCGACGGCATGCACAGCCGGATCCGCGACCTCGCCGGCCTCGGCGACGACACCGGCGACACGCTGGCCCTGAACTTCAGCCTCGCCGACGTCCGGGTCGACGGCGGCCTGACCAGTGAAGAGGTGCGGCTCTACCTGGCGACCCAGGGAGTGCTCGTGGTGGCTCCCCTGCCGAACGGCTCGTTCCGCCTGGTCGCCGAGGTCGAGCAGGCGCCCGAGCAGGTCGACATCGCCTACGCTCAACAGCTCCTCGAGGTCAGAGGACCGAGGGGCGTCAGGGTGACCGAGGTGATCTGGGGCTCTCGCTTCCGGATCCACGAGCGGGTCGCCGCCTCCTACTTGAACGGACGCGTGGTCCTGGCCGGCGACTCCGCCCACTCCCACAGCCCGGCCGGCGGCCAGGGTATGAACCTCGGCCTCCGCGACGCCGTCACCCTCGGCGAAGCGTTGTCCACAGCCCTGAAGACCGGCGACGAGACACCCCTCAACCAGTACGCCGTACAAGCCCGAGCCGAAGCCCTCGAAGTCGTCTCCCTCGCGCACCGCCTCACCCGCATCGCCACACTCCCCACCGCCCTCCGCCCGGCCCGCAACCTCATCCTCCGCGGACTCGGCCAACTCCCGGCCGTCCAGCGAGGGTTGGCCGTGCGCCTGTCAGCCATCAGGTCCAGCTGAGCGAGGGTTTTCCCGTCCGCCCACCGAAATGCCTTCCGCGACCCCCCGCGGACCTCTACCCTCCAGTTACCCAAAGTTGTGAACTCACTACTGGAGGTCACCGTGTCCCATCCCGCCCGATGGAAACGACTGGTCCCCCTGGCACTCGCGGCCGCGCTCGCGGTCGGTGCCGGTGGGCAGGTGCAGGCCGCAGCGCCGCCCGACCCGAAGGCCGAGGCCTACGCACAGGACGAGCTGATCCAGCTGCTCCGGGTCAACACCCCGACGGCCGCCGACAAGCAGCGCCTGAGCACGCTCGATCTGGACCTGGCCGAGTCGGCCGGAAAGAGCTTTGTCGACGTAGTTGCTTACGGCAACCACGATCGCCGGCTGCTCGAGCTGGCCGGCCTGACCTGGTCGACGCTCGAGGACGACCTCCAAGGCGCCGATCGCGAGCGTGAGGCCGCGGACGCGGCGTACGCGAGAGCCGTGAAGAACAAGACGATCGCGGCGACGCTGCCGAGCGGCCGTACGGCGTACCGGCAGCTCGCGGACTACACGAACGAGATGGCCGCGCTCGCCACCCAGTACCCGACCAAGGTCAAGCAGTTCACGCTGAAGAACGCCTCTCTGGAGAACCGCGCGATCCGCGGCATCGAGGTCACCCGCGACGTCAACGCGAACAACGGCAAGCCCGTCTTCCTGATGCTCGGCCTGCACCACGCGCGCGAGTGGCCGTCGGGCGAGCTGACGATGGAGTTCGCGTACGACCTGCTGAGGAACGACGGCGTCGACCCGCGGATCACCAACATCCTCGACAAGGCCCGCGTCATCTTCGTGCCCGTCGTGAACCCGGACGGCTTCAACCTCAGCCGCACCCTCGGCTACGAGTTGAAGCGGAAGAACTGCCGGATCACCAACGGCCAGATCCCGACCACCGGTCAGTGCGCCCAGTCGGCCAACCGCTCCCGTGGCACCGACCTCAACCGCAACTACTCCGGGTTCTGGGGCGGTCCGGGCGCGTCCAGCAGCCTCACCTCGGAGACGTACCGGGGTGCCGCAGCGTTCAGCGAGCCCGAGTCGCGCAACGTCCAGGCGCTGGTCTCCGCGCACCAGGTGACCACGCTGATCACCAACCACACCTACTCGAACCTGGTCCTCCGCGAGCCCGGGTACGCCGGTGCCGGCCCCACGCCGGACGAGGCGATCTACAAGGCGCTCGGCGACCAGATGGCCGCGCAGAACGGGTACGACAGCCAGTTCAGCTACGAGCTGTACGACACCACCGGCACCACCGAGGACTGGTCGTACTACGCGACCGGCGGCCTCGGCTTCACCTTCGAGCACGGGACGAGCAGCTTCCACCCGGCGTTCTCGAACGTCGTGAACTACTACTTCGGCACCGGCAGTACGGCGGGCAAGGGCAACCGCTCGGCGTTCCTGCTCGCGGCCGAGTCCACCATCAACCCGGCCCGGCACTCGATCGTCACCGGCTCGGGCCCGGCGGGCGCGGTGCTCCGGCTGAAGAAGTCGTTCACCACCAAGACCTGGAACGGCACGCAGCTCCCCGACGTACTGGACTCCACGATGGTCGTCCCGGCCGGTGGCACCTACACCTGGCACACCAACCCGTCGACGCGCCCGACCGTCGTCCAGCAGGGTGGCACCGAGTCGTGGACGCTGACCTGTGAACGCCCGACCGGTCAGGTCCTCGAGACCCGGCAGGTCACGGTCGCCCGCGGCGCCAGCGTGACCGCCAACCTCACCACCTGCGCGGCCAACTTCTAACTAGCCGCCGAGGACTCACGGATCTTCAACGTGTGCGGCACGGTGAGGTCGCGACGCGCGGCCTCACCGTTGCCGGCGATCCGGTCGAGCAGCAGCTCGACCGCGTGGTCGGCGAGCCACTCCATGTCCGGCGCGATCGTGGTCAACGACGGTGAGTGGTACCGGCCGTCCTCGATGTCGTCGAAGCCGACCACCGCGACGTCGCCCGGCACCGACAGCCCGGCCTCGGCCAGCGTCCGCAACGCACCCAACGCCAGCAGGTCGTTGAAGCAGAACACCGCGTCCGGCCGCTCCGGCAGCGCGAGCAGCTCGCGCATCGAGGCAGCGCCGTCCTCGCGGTGGTACCCGGTCCCGGCCAGCTCCAGCGCCGGGTCGTGCGCGATCCCGGCGGCCTTCAAGGCTTTCCGGTACCCGCGGCGGCGTACCGATCCGGTCCCCGCGCCACCGCCGACCCCGATCGCGGCGATCCGCCGCCGACCGAGCGAGATCAGGTGCGTCGTCGCGTCGTACGACGCCTGGACCGAGTCGACCGCGACCCGGTCGAGCCGGCCGCCCGCGTCGCGCTCGCCGAGCAGCACGATCGGCTTGGCCGTCTCGGTCTCGCCGATCCGAGCCGGTGAGGTCGTGATCGGGGAGAAGATGATGCCGTCGATCAGCTGGCCGCGCATGCCGTCCAGGACCAGCTTCTCGGCCGCGGCCTCGCCCTCGGTCTGGTCGATCAGCACCGTGATCCCGCGCTTCTTGGCCGCCCGGGAGATCGCCGCGCCGAGCTCGGCGAAGTACGGCGACGCCATCTCGGGGATCGCCAGTGCGATGAAGTCCGAGCGGCCCTTGCGCAGCGACCGGGCGCTGACGTTCGGCCGGTAGTCGAGCTCCTCGATCGCCGCCTGGACCTTGGCCCGGGTCTGCGAGGTGATGTGCGGGTAGTCGTTGATGACGTTCGACACCGTCTTCACCGAGACGCCGGCCCGTGCCGCCACGTCGCTCAGCCTCGTCACCATCGTGGTCCCTTCCCCTGCTCGCTCGGCCAGAGTCTGTCACGGTCGTTCCGCGGACCGGACCAGCCCGTGAGTGGTCAGCTCTTGCCAGCGGATGTCAATCGTTGTAGAAATCCCCCAACAGCAAAGTCGGTAAACGTTGTAAAGATCGCAAGGGGGAGAGCCAGTGGCACGTCTCGCCGTGGATCCCGCATTCGTGGTCGGGAGTCTGGACCGCCGCCTGTTCGGCTCGTTCGTCGAGCACATGGGCCGCTGTGTCTACACCGGGATCTACGAACCGGACCATCCGGACGCCGACGAGGACGGGTTCCGGACCGACGTCCTGGCGCTGGTCCGGGAGCTCGGCGTCACCGCGATCCGCTACCCGGGCGGCAACTTCGTCTCCAACTACGACTGGGAGGACGGCGTCGGCCCGAAGCAGGACCGGCCGCGCAAGCTCGACCTGGCCTGGCGGGCGATCGAGCCGAACCAGTTCGGCACCGACGAGTTCGTCGCCTGGTCGCGCAAGGCCGGAGTGGACCCGATCTGGGCGGTCAACCTGGGCACACGGGGGATCCAGGCGGCCGTCGAGCTGCTGTCGTACTGCAATCTCCCGGCCGGCACCGAGCTGCCCGACCGCCGGGTCGCGAACGGGACCAAGGAGCCGCACGACATCCGGGTCTGGTGCCTGGGCAACGAGATGGACGGGCCCTGGCAGATCGGCCACAAGACCGCCGAGGAGTACGCCCGGCTGGCCGAGGAGACCGCGAACGCGATGCGCCGGGTCGACCCGGACCTCGAGTTCGTCGCCTGCGGGTCGAGCAACGCGCAGATGGAGACCTTCGGCGACTGGGAGCGCACGGTGCTCGAGCGCACCTACGACCTGGTCGACCACATCAGCCTGCACGCGTACTACGAACCGAAGGACGGCGACCAGGCCAGCTTCCTCGCCTCGGCGCAGGAGATGGACGCGATGATCAATTCGATCGTCGCCACGGCCGACCACGTCAAGGCGCTCAAGCGCAGCCCGAAGGAGATCACGCTCTCCTTCGACGAGTGGAACGTCTGGTACCAGCAGCGGTTCCCCGGCGAGCTCGGTCTCGACGTCCGGGAGGTCAGCCCGCTGATCGAGGACACCTACAGCGTCGACGACGCGGTCGTGGTCGGCAGCCTGCTGATCACGCTGCTGCGGCACGCCGACCGGGTCAAGATCGCTTGCCTCGCGCAACTGGTCAACGTGATCGGCCCGATCCGGACCGAGCCCGGTGGCCGCGCCTGGCGGCAGACGATCTTCCACCCGTTCGCGCTCACCGCCCAGTACGCCGGTTCGACCGTCCTGCGGACCGAGATCGCCGGGCCGACCGTCCACACCGACCGGTACGGCGACGTACCGGCCCTGTGGAGCACCGCGACGTACGAGGAGAGCACCGGCGAGGTGGTCCTCTTCGTGGTGAACCGCAGCGAGACCGACGCGGTCGAGCTCGAGGTGCCCCTGCATTCGCTCGGGAACCTGGAGGTCACGCAACACCTTGGCTTGTACGACGACGACCGGGCCGCGGTGAACACAGCCGCCGAGCCGGACCGGGTCGTCCCCCGACCGGTCGACGGGACCGGCATCGACAACGGCATCTGCCGCGCCACGCTGCCTCCGGCCTCGTGGCACATGATCAGGCTCTCCCCTGGAGGTACACGGTGAACACCATCAACCGGCGACTCGTGCTGGGCGGTATCGGCGCACTCGGTGCGGCAGGAATTCTGGCCGGCTGCGGTGAGGGGTCGGCGGGCAAGCCCGGCGCCGCGCCCGCCAACGGCGACGGCGGCGCGAAGGGCTACGAGGGCCCGAACGTCGAGCTCGACTTCTGGAACGGCTTCACCGGTGGTGACGGCCCGTTCATGCGCAAGCTGGTCGACCAGTTCAACGCCGAGCACCCGAACGTCAAGGTCAAGATGACCGTGATGCAGTGGTCGGACTACTACACCAAGCTGCCGACCGCGGTGAGCAGCGGCCGTGGTCCGGCGGTCGCCATCATGCACGTGGACTCGCTGGCGACCAATGCCGCACGCAACGTGATCGAGCCGCTCGACGACGTGGCCAAGGCGCTGGAGCTGAAGCAGGAGGATTTCGCCGACGTCGTCTGGAAGGCCGGCGAGTACAACGGCAAGCGGTACGGCATCCCGCTCGACGTGCACCCGCTCGGGTTCTTCTACAACAAGACGCTGATGACCCAGGCCGGCCTCGACCCGGCCAAGCCGCCGGCCACCGCCGACGAGTACGCCGCCGCGCTGGACGCCCTGAAGGGCAAGGGGATCCAGGGCCACTGGGCCACGCCGTTCCCGTTCACCGGCGTACTGAGCGTGCAGGCCCTGCTCTGGCAGTACGGCGGCAACCTGTTCAACGAGGACTCCTCGAAGACGGTCTGGCACGAGGAGCCGGGCGTGAAGGCGCTGACGTGGTTCTCCGACCTGGTGAAGAACGGCCACAGCCCGAAGAACGTCGCCCAGGACGCCGACAACATCGCGGTGATGAACGGCAAGAACGCCTTCGTCTGGAACGGCATCTGGAACATCAACACGTTCAAGGAGAAGAAGGGCCTCGAGTGGGGCGTGGCCCCGCTGCCGAACATCGGCGGGACCAAGGCCGCCTGGGCCGGCTCGCACCAGTTCTGCCTGCCCAAGCTGAAGACGCCGGACCAGAACAAGTCCACCGCGGCCCGGGTGTTCGTGAACTACGTCAGCCAGAAGTCGCTGGAGTGGGCCAAGGGCGGCCAGGTGCCGGCCCGCAAGCAGGTCCGCGAGTCCGCCGACTTCAAGGCGCTGACCGACCAGGCCGCGCTGGCGACGCAGATCGACGACCTGCACTTCCCGCCGCCGGTGCCGGGCATCGGTGACGCGCTGGCCGAGCTGAACAAGGCGGTCAACGAGGCGGTGCTGCAGAAGACCGAGCCCGCCAAGGCACTGGCTGACGCGGCCGCGCGGGCGGACAAGATCCTGGAGGCCAACCGCAAGAAGTACGGGGCATGAGAGGTCACGGGCGAGCCACGCCGTACCTGTTCCTCGCGCCGTACCTCGTCCTGTTCACGGTGTTCGTCCTCGGGCCGGCGGTCTTCGGCCTGTGGATGAGCCTGCACGACTGGGACTTCCAGCTGCCCGGCAAGCCGTTCGTGGGCTTGCAGAACTACAAGGACCTGTTCGACCCGCTGTCGGCCACGGCCGAGCCGTTCTGGCACGGCATGCGGGCGACCGGGATCTTCACGATCGCGTCGGTGCCGTTCCTGGTGGCGGTACCGCTCGGTCTGGCCGTGCTGCTGAACCGGCACTTCCCGGGCCGGACGTTCTTCCGGGCGGTGTACTTCGCGCCGTACGTGCTGGGCGTGGCGGTGATCGGGCTGATGTTCCGCTACATCCTGGACACCACGTTCGGCATCCTGAACGCGTTCCTCGGGATCTTCGGCGTACCGGAGATCGGCTGGACGACCGAGCAGCCGTACGCGTTCGTCGCGCTGGTCGCGGTGACGGTGTGGTGGACGACCGGGTTCAACGCGATCATCTACCTGGCCGGGCTCCAGGACATCCCGGTTGAGCAGTACGAGGCGGCCGAGCTCGACGGCGCGAACGCGTGGCAGAAGTTCCGCAACGTCACGCTGCCGGGGCTGCGTCCGGTCACGGTGTTCATCGTGACCATCACGCTGCTGGCCAGCGCCAACATGTTCGGCCAGGCGTTGCTGATCACGCAGGGCGGACCCGGTGACACGACGACCACGGCGCTGATGGTGATCACCGACATCGGGTTCAGCCAGTTCCGGATGGGCCAGGCCTCGGCGATGAGCTACCTGCTGGCGCTCTGCCTCGCGGTCGTCGCGCTGATCACGTTCGGACTGATGAGGGAGCGGAAGTCATGAGACGCCGACCGTCCGCTGCCTTCTGGGTCATGGTGGTGCTGCTGACCCTGCTGGTCGTCGTACCGCTGCTGTGGATGGTGATCACCTCGTTCAAGTCCGTGGGCGAGGCGCAGGCCGATCCGCCCACGCTGATCCCGCAGGAGCCGAGTGGCCGCGCCTTCGGGGAGGTGCTCACCACCGGTGGGCAGAACCCGGTACTGCGCTGGGCGCTCAACAGCTTCGCCGCGGCCAGCCTGCACTCGGCCCTGGTCGTCGTGGTCGCCTCGATGGCCGGCTACGCCCTGGCCCGGATGGAGTTCCGGTTCAAGAAGTTCATCTTCAGCTTCATCCTGCTGACGCTGTTCGTGCCGGGTTTCGTCTTCCTGATGCCGAACTACCTGCTGATGGACAAACTGGGCTGGCTGGACACGTTCTGGGCACTCGTCGTGCCCGGCGCGGCCGGTGCCTTCGGGGTGTTCTTCATGCGCCAGTTCTTCCTGGCCATCCCGAGGGAGCTCGAGGAGGTCGCGCTGATCGACGGCGCGAACGCCTGGACGATCTTCACGCGGATCATCCTGCCGAACGCCAAGCCGGCTCTGGCCACGCTGACGGTGCTCTCGTTCCTGGCGAACTGGAACGACTTCGTCTGGCCGCTGTTCGTGCTCTTCAGTCCCGAACGCCTCACCCTGCCGGCCGGTCTGAGCCTGCTGCAGGGCGCCTACACGACCGACTACCCGGTGATCATGGCCGGCGCGACCGTCGCCGCCGTACCGGTCCTGATCCTCTACGTGTTCGTCCAGCGGTACGTGATCGAAGGTGTCGCGCGCAGCGGCATCAAAGGCTGAACCACCCATCGAGAGGAACCCGCCAGTGCCTCCCAGACGTCTCCTCGCCGCGGCGCTCGCCGTGGCCGCGGTAGCGACCGGTACGACGGCCGCCGTCGCGGCGCCACCGCCACCGGTGACCACGACCAACGACATCTCCAAGCCCTTCGCCGACACCTTCGCCGACCCGTCGATCATCCAGGGCCGCGACGGCTACTGGTACGCCTACGCCACCTCCGACCCACTCGTTGCCAATGGCCCGTTCGGCCTGATGCACATGGCCAGGACCAAGGACTTCGGCTCCTGGGAGTACCTCGGCACGGTCTTCAACGACGCGACCAAGCCGTCCTGGGCCGCGCCCGGCTCGTTCTTCTGGGCGCCGGACATCCGCTACTTCGGCGGCCGGTACGTCATGTACTTCACCGTCACCGACACCGCGGCCAACCCCGGCGGCGACTACTCGATCGGTGTCGCGACCGCGCCGACGCCGGCCGGTCCGTGGACCGCGACCGGTGGGCCCGTCGTCACGCCGAAGTCGGACGGCAACGGCGGCTGGTTCAACACCATCGACCCGGCGCTGCTGACCGCGGCCGACGGCAAGCGCTACCTCTACTACGGCGGCTTCTACGGCGGGATCTCGGTCACCGAGGTCACCGCCGACGGCCTGCAGGCGGTCGGTGAGCCGACCCAGGTCACCATCGGCGACCGGTACGAGGGCTCGTACGTCGTCTACCGCGACGGCTGGTACTACCTGATGGCCTCGTCGATGAACTGCTGCGCGGGCCCGACCACCGGGTACTCCGTCTTCGCCGGCCGGTCCAAGTCGCCCAAGGGCCCGTTCCTCGACGCCGACGGCGCGAGCATGAACGAGTCCCGCGTCGGCGGTACGACGGTCGTCACCCAGAACGGCAACAAGTGGATCGGCCCCGGCCACCACGCGTTCTTCACCGACGCCGCCGGTCAGGACCACATCCTGTACCACGCGATCGACCGCGCAACGCCGTGGCTGACCGACCCGTTCGGCATCAATCGGCGGCCGATGCTGGTCGACCGGATCGACTGGATCGACGGCTGGCCGCGGACCCGCGCGGGCGCCGGCCCGTCCGAGACCCCGCAACCCGCGCCGGTGACGGGTTCGTCCGCCGGGATCACCGCGTCCGATCCCGCCTCCGGACTGTGGCTGGCGACCCGGCGTACTGGTGACGCGCTGGGTGGGCCGACCGCGCAGATCAAGGGCGCGGCCGCGACCAAGCAGGCGGCTCCGGGCGGGTCGCTCAGGGTCGACGCCGATGTGAAGCTGGGCAGCAGCTTCACGACCGTGGTCGGCGGCTCGGTCGTCGCCTCGGTCTCGGCGAACAAGATCACGGTCGTCGCGGGTGGCAAGACCGCCAGTGCGACGATCCCGGCCGGCTTCGACCGGTCGCAGTGGAACAAGCTCAGCGTCCAGGCGGCCGACGGCGTCGTCACCGCGCGGCTCAGCGACTCCGGGCTCGGCGACCTGTACGCCGAGGCGCGGCTCGCCGTACCGAAGCTGCAGGTGAAGTCGGCGCCGGTCAGTTGGCTCGGCTCGGCGGAGGTCGACAACCTGACCGTCCGCGCGGTCGCCAAGCCGGTGAAGGCGTTGGCGCCGCAGCCGAAGCCGGGCAAGCTGCTGGCCGGGGACGAGTTCACCGGCGGGGGCCTTGGCGCTGGTTGGTCGTGGGTCCGCCCCGACGCCAACGCAGTCGTCGCTGATGGCAAGCTCTCGTGGCCGTTGCAGAACGCCGACCTGGTCGGCGCCGGGAACAACGCCGGACTGCTGTTCCACCGGACGCCGGCCACCAACCGGTGGATCGCCGAGACCAAGCTGCACCTGGATCTCGGTGAGGGGGACATCCGCAACTACCAGCAGGCCGGGATGATCGCGTACCGCAACGACGACGACTTCGCCCGGCTGGGTGACGTCTCGATCTGGCGGACCCGGCAGACGGAGTACGGGCGTGAACTCGTGGCTCGTGAGTCCGATGGTGCGACCAGCTACGGCGGTGCGGCGATCGGACGGTCGGCGAAGGACCTGTGGATGCGGCTCGCGTTCCACCAGAACGCCGCGGGCGAGCACGTCTACCAGGCGGGGACGAGCGTCGACGGCAAGAAGTGGGTCTGGGGCGCAGCGTGGGTGCTGCCGGCCGGTGAGACGCCGCGGCTCGGACTGTTCGCGCACGGCGAGTTCACCGGCGCGAACCCGGCGCCGGTGGCAACGTTCGACTACCTGCGGTTCTACGAGAGCAAGTGATGCTGCGCGGGCTGGGGTCGTCGCTGCTGCTGGTCATCGCGACGGCGGCGTGCGGCGGCTCCGGCCCGCCTTCCGAAGGAGCGAGTGTGGGATTCACCAACCCCGTCTACGACAACAACTTCGCCGACCCGCAGGTGATCGCGGCCGGCGAGACGTTCTACGCGTTCGCGACGAACGGGCCGCTCGGCAACATCCAGACGCTGAAGTCCGCCGACCTGATCGCGTGGGAGCAGGTCGGGGACGCTCTGCCGGACCTGCCTGCGTGGACGTCGGCCGGCAAGGTGTGGGCGCCGGAGGTCGCGGTGCACGGTCCCGACCGGTACGTCATGTACTACACGAGCTCGAACGACGCTTCCGGCCGCCAGTGCCTCGGTGTCGCGGTCGCCTCCCGGCCGGAAGGTCCATATGTCGACAAATCGAGTAATCCCTTGGTTTGTCAGGCAGGTGAGGGTGGATCGATCGACGCCAGTCCGTTCCAGGACGCGAGCGGGCAGCGCTGGCTGTACTGGAAGAACGACGGCAACGCGGTCGGCCTGGATACCTGGATCTACGTCTCGAAGTTGTCGGCCGACGGGCTCCAGTTGGTCGGCGAGACCACCAAGCTGATCAAGCAGGACCTGCCGTGGGAGGGCAACCTGGTCGAGGCGCCGTACATGGTCGAACGTGATGGGAAGTTCCACTTGTTCTACTCGGCCAACGCGTACGACAAGGCGGAGTACGCCGTTGGTCATGCCGTTTGTACGACGCCTGCCGGGTCGTGCACCAAGTCCGGCGATCCGATCCTCACCACGTCGACCGACGCCGCCGGACCGGGGCACAACATGGTGCTGGAGAAGGACGGGCGGTACTGGTTCGTCTACCACGCCTGGGATCCCGCGCTGGTCGGCGTGGATCCGCCCGGGCGCACGATGTGGCTGTCCGAGCTGACCTGGGACGGCGACAAGCCGGTCGTCCAGCCCCCGCTGAAGGACAACCCCTCGCGACCCTGACCACCCCACCCGGAGCCCCGGCGACCCGGGCGGGGGGCGGGCTCACCGGCTGTGGTCTCATCGTCACCATGACGGAGATCCCCGCAGGCGTCGGGTGGACGTCGTTGCTGACCGCGTACGGGCGTGCCCAGGAGAGCCGGGAGTCCGACCCGTTGTTCGTCGAGCCGCTCGCGGCGGCCTTCGTCGCCGCAGCGCTGCGGGCTTCCGTGCCGGCCGGCGTGCGCCTCCCCCGCCTCGGCCCGGCGCGTGACGACGGCAGCTCACGAACGTGGAACGGGCTGCGCTACTACTTCACCCAGCGGACGCCGTTCTACGACCGGCAGATGCTCGACGCGGTCGATGCCGGGATCCGGCAGATCGTTGTACTCGGCGCCGGGCTGGACACGCGGGCGTTCCGCCTGGGACTACCCGCGGACGTGACGTTCTACGAGCTGGACACCGAGCCGGTGCTGAGCTTCAAGGCCCAGGTCCTCGACGAAGCGGCCGCCGTACCGACCTGTCGACGAGTGCCGCTGGTGGCGGATCTCCAGCAGGACTGGACGAGCGCGCTCCGAGCAGGCGGCTTCGACCCGACGCAGCCGACCTTCTGGATGATCGAAGGACTGCTGATGTACCTCGAGCACGCCGAGGCAGATCGGTTGCTACAGGCAATCACCAGCCTGTCGGCCACCGGTAGCAGGACGGCCGGCGAGTACTTCAACAAGCCGCCGACCCGCGACGACGTCGAGTACGACACGCTCGACCCCGAGGAGCAGGCCACCTGGGACCTGCTGCTGACGGCCTTCCGCGACAACCAGCTCGGACAGCCTGGCGAGTGGCTCGCCAAGCACGGCTGGCAGGCGACCGAGGTGACCCACGTGCACGAGGTCGGCGAGCTGTCCGGACGGCCAGTCCCTCCGTTGCTCGGCGCACTCAAGGACAAGTTGGTCATCTGGCTGTACGCCGCAAAGCTCAGCTGAGCAGCCCGACCAGGATCTCCAACGCTGTCACCAGATCCTCGTCCGTCGGTGTGGCGTAGCCGATCACCAGACCAGGCGGGCCGGCGATCGTGCGGCGGTAGTCCACGAGCGGTGCGACAGCGACACCTGCGGCACGGGCCTTTGCGGCCAGGACCTGGTCGTCGACGTGGTCCGGCAGCAACAGCGTGATGTGCAGCCCGGCGTCCTGACCGACCACTCGCCCGTACGGCGCGAGCAGGCGACAGGTGAGGTTGCGGCGTTCGGCGTACAGGCGGCTGGAGCGGCGGACGAGCTGGTCGAGGTAGCCGTCGCGCAGCATCGCGAGCAGGGCGGCCTGCATCGGCCAGGCCGGCCAGTCGCTCGCGTCCTCGCGGAAGGTGGCGATCCGGTCGACCACCGTGGTCGACGCGACCAGCCAGCCGAGGCGGAGGGACGGGCTGAGCATCTTGGAGAGCGTGCCGAGGTGGACGACCCGGTCGAGGTCGAGCTGCGCCAGCGCGGGCAGCGGCGCCACGTCGTACCGGAACTCGCTGTCGTAGTCGTCCTCGATCAGCGTCGCGCCGGTGCGGCGCGACCAGCGGATCAGTTCGTTGCGCCGGGCCACGGGGAGTCGGCCGCCGAGCGGGTACTGGTGGGAGGGCGTCACGTAGACGGCGGCGACGTCGTCGACCAGCGCGTCGACCCGCATCCCGTCCGCGTCCACCGGTACGTCGACGATGCCGAGCCCGTGCGACCGGGCGGCCTTCGCCGCGTTGACGTAGCCCGGGTCCTCCATCGCGATCCGGTCCCCCGCCGTGAGCGTGGTCGAGAGCAGCAGCCGCAGGCCGTGCACGGTGCCGTTGGTGATCACCAGGTTCTCCGGCCCGCAGGCGATCCCACGGACGCGCCCGACGTGCTCGGCGAGCGCGGTGCGGAGCTCGGGCAGGCCGGCGGGATTGTCGTACCCGCGCGGCGGGGTCTGCGCGGAGACCTCCCGCCAGGCCCGCCGCCAACCCGGGTCCGGTGTGGTGGCGATGAACGGAATGCCGGGCCGGAGCGTCAGCAAGTCCGGCTCGGCCGGCACCCGCTGTCGACCCCTGAGTGCCCCTGCGCCTCTCCCCACTTCCCCAGCGCCCGGCCCGGAGAGCCGGGCGCCGTGCTGTGCTGGTGGAGTCAGCGGCACCACGTCGACGACGTAAGTCCCGGACCCGGTGCGCCCTTCGATCCAGCCCTCGGCGTGCAATTGGTCGTACGCCGCTTGCGCGACCGCCCGTGAAACCTCGACATCGCTCGACAGGTCGCGGGTCGACGGCAGCCGGTGCCCTGCCTGGAGCCGGCCGTCGCGGATCGCCGCTCGCACCTGCTCGGCCAGCTGGAGATGCAGCGGGACGCCGGCGGCACGATCCACGGTGAACGGCAGCGAGGTCCTCACAATGGACTACTCGAACGACCGCGAATTGGACCGTGGCTGCATGCCACTAGCCTGCCACGCTCGAAGCATGACCACGATTCCTTTGTCCCCGACCCCGCGCACCCGGCTGCGTCGCTCGAAGGAACGCGCCGCCACCGACCGCCAGGTCCTGTACGACGTACTCGCGGCCGGCATGTTCTGCCACCTCGGTGTGGTTCTCGACGGCGATCCGCTGGTGCTGCCCACGGCGTACGGCGTGGACCTCGACCGCGGGCCGGACGGCACGCTCTACCTGCACGGGTCTGTCGCCGCGCGCAGCGTGGTCGCGGCGCCGGAGCAGACGATCTGCGTGACCGTGACGCACGTGGACGGGCTCGTGCTCGCGCGGTCGGCGTTCCACCACTCGGTGAACTACCGGTCGGCCGTCGTACTGGGAACTCCGCGGCTGGTCACGGACCCGGACGAGAAGCTGCACGGCCTGACGGCCATCGTCGACCACCTGGTGCCGGGCCGGTCGCACGGCTCACGGGTCCCGAACAAGAAGGAACTGGCGAAGACGTCGGTCCTCGCCCTCGACCTGACGGAGGCCTCGGTGAAGACCAGAGCCGGCGGAGCGAACGACGACCCCGAGGACCTCGACCTGCCGTACTGGACGGGTGTCGTCCCGCTGCGCGTGGTCGCCGACGAGCCAGTCACCAACGACGACTGCGACTTGCTGGTCCCCGCCCATGTGCGGACCCGCGCCAACCAACTGGGCGCACCTGCCGCTACGGGTTGGTGAGGGCGTTCAGCCTGCGCTTCACCAGGCGGCTGGTGACCGGGCCGAGGTTGTCCAGCTCCGACAGGAGGGTCTCGGTGAGCACGGCGAGCTGCTCGAGCGAAGCGAGGGCTCGGGTGGCGCCTTCGGGATCGACGCCGTCGAGCAGTTCGATCCCGATGAAGCCGGCCGAGATCGAGCGGGCCAGACCTCCGAGATCGACGAGCGGGAGCAACGGGCTGTCGGCGAGCACGCGGGCGAGCGTCTTCTCGACCTCGACCACCCACAGGTTGAGCGCGTCCGCGACCGCAGCACCGACCACCTCGTTGCCGCGCGCGCCGGCGAGCAGTTGCGCCAGTACGGCGACGTTGCCCTCGGCGTGCTCGGTCACGTGCACCTCACGACCGACGGCGAGCAGTTCGGCGAAGGTCGCCGCCTGGTCGAACCGATCGCGATAGATCGCGACGCGCTGCTCGGTGCTCTCCCGGCAGGCGGCCGCGATCAGGTCGTTGACGGTGCCGAAGTGGTAGAAGACCAGCGCCTGGTTCTGCCCGGCCTCGGTCGCGATCGTGCGCGCCGACGCCCCCGCGAACCCGCGCTCGCCGATCGTCCGCAGCGCGGCGTCGAGCAGGTCGGCTCGGGTGGTTTTCGCCATCGTCGGGGCTCCTTTCACGAGCCGTCGCCTTCAGGGGCTGGGCTTTCGGGCCGGCAGTTCGCGTTCACCACCGCCCATCCCGTCGAGCAGCAGTTGCAGCAGCGGTCGTACGACGGGCAGCCCGATCAACCAACCGACGTACGCCCAGCCCGGACCGCTGTGCTGGAAGGCCAGGGCGATCGCACCGAGCCCGCTCGCGCGCCGGCCGTCCGGCCCGACGTACAAGGCCCGCCGCAGCGCAGCCACGGTATACGTCTCGGCCGCGGTGATGGTGAGGCCGTCCGGCTTGGTCGACTCGACCAGGGTCCTGGCCTGCGCGCAGATCGTGCAGGTCTCGGCCAGGTACAGCTCGGCCTGCGGTTGGCAGGCCGAGGAGCTCGGTTGCGGTGTCGAGTACGGCCGGCATCGTGGGATCCACGACCTGACCTCGCGGTCGTACGCGCGCCACCCGGGCTCACGCGCGGCGAGCTGCTCGCGCTCGTGCGGATCGGCGACGAAGTGCGAGAACGAGACCGCGCCGACCGTCGCGAGAACGAGCGACCAGCTCTGAGTACCGATCGCGAGCAGGGCGAGCATGACGACGACCGAGGCCTGCATCGGGTTGGCGAGATAGGCGTACGGGCCGGTGGTGACGAGTCGCCGCGGAGGATCCCACGGGTATGGCGTACCGCCGCCTCTCGCGAACTCGACGACAGCCGCCAACGCCGGCACCGACGCCAGAGCCATCAACTGAAGGATCAACGAAGTCCGCCAGACCGGCCCGTCGAGCAGGTGATCCCACGACCCGTCGCCCTCACCCATCACCGCCGAGGGCAGCAACCAAAGCACCAGCCCGGTGAACGTGATCAGCTGGATAAGCAACCGACCGGTTAGTTGTTTGCGGGAGGCGGTCCACCGGGTGAGCAGTACGGCGGGGACGAGAACGACGCCGAGTGCGACGGCCTCGCCGACCAGCCAGTGCGGGCCGAGTTGCACGAGCCCGTCGAGCCGGGGCATCAACAGCAGATCGATCCATCCACAGGCCACCACCCAGAGCACCAGGCGCCCCGGGATCAGTGCAGGCAGCGCACCCCAGCACAACGCCCACCCGATCCACAGATCCAACGGCATCCCGAGAAAGCTCCCCGGCACCTCGTCGAACGACCACCACTCGAACCAAACAACCAACCGGTTGGTTGCTCCGAGCGCGACGAAGGCGAAGAGGAAGCCAAGGAGAGCGGCCCCGGCCCGGCGGGGATCGACTCTGCGGCCGGCGTCGAGCCACTCCCAGCCGCGCCACGCCACGACGACAAGCCCGAGCGGGAGCGCGAGGCACAACCACCGGATGACCACCAGTTCAGTCATCGTCCGTCGCCCCCTCCTTCAGGCCGAGGCTGTCGGCGAAGTGGGTGAGGCCGGCGCTGACCATCGCGGACTCGATCGGGCCGAAGTACCAGCTCGGGTCGAGCCGGCGGGTGAACTCGACGATCAGCTTGACGGCCGTGGTGCCGTCCGGCTGCGGATTCAGCTCGACCGTGCCGCGCTGCCAGTGCAACCAGCGCGTCGTCTTCGACTGGTCGGACACGACCGTGAACGCGATCCGCTGCTGCTCGTGCGCGACGACCTCGGTGACGATCGGGTCCCCGGCCAGCGTGAACGTCCACCGCGTCCCGACCGCGAGCCCGCCGCCGGTGGCCGCGGTGGGCGTCGGATACCCGGTGAACCGCAGCAGGAACGGCCGCTCGGCCGCGAAGTCGGGACCCTGCGCGAGTTGCGTCTCGACCTCGGCGGTCGTCATCGCCACCACGCGCTCGACGCTGACCTGCTGGACCGGGTCCACCCGGTACGCCGTGCCCTCCAGCCCCGCGACGAGCAGCGGGAAGATCGCGAGCGCGGCCTGGTACCGCCGGCCGGCCTGGCGGACGCGCGACTGCCGGACGATCTCGGCGACGAAGTGCGCCACGCCGTACACGAGCGGCGAGGCCATCAGCACGCAGGCGGCGCCCTCGTGCAGGAACGCCGACGTGATCATCAGCGCGAAGGTGACGACCCGGAAGGTCAGTCCGTGCAGGCTTTTCGCGGGCGGCAGGAGGGCGATCACCACGGCGATCGCGAGCGGTGCGCCGACGAACAGCGCGGCGGTGTCGAGCCGGCCGGCCTTGGCCAGCAGCAGCGGGGCGAGAACGGCGGTCGCCGCCACGATCAGCAACGCGGGGAGCCGCTTGGTCCAGGCGACCGGAGGCGGCGGTTCCTGAGGAATGGTCATGAACGCAGCATAGACCAGGTTTTGAGCGAGTGCTCAAAACCTGGTCTTTCTGCAGGTCAGGCCGCTGTTCCCCGGTTGTACGAGCGCCGAGACCACAGGTAGCCACCCGCCGCGACCACGACGCACCAGACCGCGGCGAGCCAGGCGTCGGAGGCGCTGTACGGCGTACCGATCAGCAGGCCGCGCAGGGTCTCGATGATCGGCGTGTAGGGCTGGTACTCGGCGAACCAGCGGATCCCGGCCGGCATCGAGTCGATCGGGACGAAGGTGCTGCTGAGGAACGGCAGGATCAGGCTGAACGGCAGGACCACGTTGCTCGCGGCTTCCGGGGTCTTGGAGGTCAGGCCCAGGGCGACGGCCAGCCAGGTCAGCGCCACCGCCGTACCGACGATCAGGGCGGTCGCCAGCAGCCACTCACCGAACGTCGCGGTCGGGCGGAAGCCCATCAGCAGCCCGACGCCGATCAGCAGCGCGACGCTGACCAGCGTCTGCAGGAGGCTGCCGATCACGTGCCCGGACAGCACCGACGGCCGGAAGATCGCCATCGTGCGGAACCGGGCGACGATGCCCTCGGTCATGTCGGTGCAGACGGCCACGGCGGTCGGGACGGTACCCGAGCCCAGCGTGACCAGCAGCAGGCCGGGGACCAGGAAGTCGAGGTAGTCGAAGCCGGCGCCGCCGATGCCGGCCTGGAACGTCTTGCCGAAGACGAGCCCGAACAGCAGCAGCATGATCACCGGGCTGATCAGCGTGCTCAGCGTCATCCCGGGGTAGCGCTGCTGGTGCCGCAGGTTGCGGCGCAGCATGGTCGCGGTGTCGGCCAGGGGGTGCACGGTCGTCGTACTCATCGGGTCGTCACTTTCTCGTCGGTGGGGTGACCGGTGACGGCGAAGAAGACGTCGTCCAGGTCGGGGGTGTGCACGGTCAGTTCGTCGACCTCCAGGGAGGCGTCGTTGATCCGGTCGAGCAGTTCACGCAGCGACTGCACGCTGCCGTCGTTCGGGATCTGCAGGACCAGCGCGTTGTGATCCGGTACGCCGGCCGGCAGCACGCGAGCGGCCAGCTCGAGCTCGTCGGGCGCGGTGAAACGGAGCCGGACGTGGCCGCCGGGGACGAGCCGCTTCAGCTCCTCCGGGGTGCCCTGGGCAACCAGTTGGCCGTGGTCCAGTACGGCGATCCGGTCGGCCAGCTGGTCGGCCTCCTCCAGGTACTGCGTGGTGAGGAAGACCGTCACGCCACCGGCGACCAGCTGCCGGATGATCTGCCACATGCTGTGCCGGCTGCGCGGGTCGAGCCCGGTGGTCGGCTCGTCCAGGAAGATGATCCGCGGGTCGCCGACCAGCGTCATCGCCAGGTCGAGACGGCGCTTCATGCCGCCGGAGTACGACATCGCCGTCTTCTGGCCGGCCTCGACCAGGTCGAACTGCTCCAGCAGCTCGGCGGCGCGGCGACGGCCGGCCGCCTTGCCCAGGTGATGCAGGTCGGCCATCAGCCACAGGTTCTCCTCGCCGGTGAGCAGGCCGTCGACCGCGGAGAACTGGCCGGTGACGCCGATCGCGGCGCGGACCGTGTCCGGTGCGGAGGTCAGGTCGGTGCCGTCGATCCGGACCTCGCCGGCGTCGGCGGTGATCAACGTGGACAGGATGTTCACCACGGTGGTCTTGCCGGCGCCGTTCGGGCCGAGCAGGGAGAAAATGGTGCCTTGGGCAACGGTCAGGTCGATGCCGTCGAGCACCCGCTGCTCGCCGTACGACTTGTGCAGTCCACGGACCTCGATCGCTGGTGTCATGGTTCCTCGCTCGTTTTCGGGCAGGCTCGCGCCGCCTGGGGATCTGGAGTGTGTTGTGGGCAGGCTCGCGCCGGGACAGGGCGCGGGCCCGAAGGATCAGAAGGAGGGTGTGCGGATCCGGCCGGACGACCTGGGGTCGCCGGAGAAGGTGGTGCTGTGGATCAGTCGGCTAGATGTCGAGGTCCTCGACGGCGGGCTGGTTCGCCGCCTCCTCGACCAGGGCGTAGAGGTCCTCGGGGATCAGTTCGCGCAGTTCGGCGACGGTCTCGACGACGTACAGCGTCGCCTCGCCCTGCGCCATGCTCCACGTGGAGTCGAGCAGGCCCAGGGTCCCGATCCAGCTCCGCCAGCCACCGTCGTCGGTCGCGGCGGGCTTGGTCGAGCCCTGCTTGTACTGATCGCGGCGGTCGGCGTGCAGGACGAACTTGCCGGTCCGGCTGCGGTAGACCTTGAAGGCCTCGTAGCCGTCCTTGCTCGAGCGTCCACCCTCGGCCAGCAGTACGCCGGAGAACCGCTGCTTGCGGCCGGCGCCCCGGCCCACCCGCACGGTGATCTCGTCGTACCCCTCGAGCCGGCCCTCCTCCATCTCGACGTACCGCCGGAGCGCGGTCGAGATCGCGGAGGACAGGTTCCCGGCGATCTCCTGCGCGCGCTTGTAGAGCGCCAGGTCGTCGTCGGACACGTAGATCGTCTTGTTCGGCATGTGGTGTCTCCTTCTACGTAGAACTATACATATGCCCTACGTAGGTGTCTACGTATATGTCTGCGTAGATTCTCGTGAGCCTGGGAGGATCCCTCCGTGAACCTTGCCGAAGACCGTTACGACGCCCTGACCGACGAGGTCGCCGCCCTGTACGACGCCGGCCGCCAGGCCGACGCGCTCGCTCTGATGGACGCCGCGGGTGAACTGACCCCGTGGGCGGCCGAGCTCGCCCACCTCCGCGCCTGCCTGCTCGGCTCGCTCGACCGCCCCGACGAGGCGCTCGCCGTACTCCGGCAGGCGACGGACCACGGCGCCTGGTGGGCCGAGTCGATCCTCACCGAGGACGACGACCTGGCCGGCCTGCAGCAGCTGCCGGGCTTCGAGGAGGTGCTCACCCGCAGCCGCGACCGCCGGACGACGGATCCGACCCTTCCCCTCATCCACCTCCCGGGCGCGGGCGGCGAGGATGGTCAGGCGTCCGCCACCAGGGTCGTCGTCGCCCTGCACGGCGCCGGCCAGCGCGCCACGCACGCGGCCCGCGACTGGGCGCCCGTGCTCGACCTCGGCTGCGCCCTGGTCTGCGTCGAGTCATCTCAGCTGATGTCCCCGATGTACCGCACCTGGCCCGACCCTGAAGCAGCACGCGAGGACATCGCCCGCGCCCTCACCCACCTGCCGGACGAGCTCCAGGACCTGCCGCTGATCGCCGCGGGCTTCTCCGCCGGCGGCCGCGCCGCGCTCGACTGGGCGCTCACCGGCCTGCCGCAGCCGGCGGACGGCGTACTGGTCCTCGCCCCCGCCCTCCGCACTCTCCCACCGACCGCCGCCAATTCGTTGTCCCCGGCAACCATCTTGATCGGCTCGGACGACGACCTGCTCGAGACGGTCACCGCCGCACCCCTCGAAGCGCTCGGCCTGGAGACCCGGATCCTCCCCGCCGAAGGCCACCAGGTCCCCGCCGGGTTCGAGCAGCTCCTCGCCGAACTCCTCGGCCGCTGATCAGTCGCCCTTCGCGCGTCCGACCACCTGGTCGAACGTGATGAAGCCGTACTGCCGCGAGTCGACGCTGGCCGCCGCGTTGTCACCGGCGACGGCCAGCCGGCCGGCGGGCACGATCGAACCGGCCGAGTACCCCGGTACGTCGAACGGAAGCCGATCGCCCGGCACCGCGGCCACCCGCTTGATCATCCGCCGCCGCCCGCGCTCCGCCGGTGCCGTCCCCAGCGTCCGCCGCTCGACCACCGCGTAGTCGCGAACGAACCGGCCCAGCAGCGCCGCCGCGTGCTCCTCGTCAGCGGCCGGCCCTTCGAACACCACGACGTCCCCGGCCCGGATCCGGCCGGCCGCGACCCGACGAGTGAGCACCTGATCGTCCGGCCGGTACGTCGGCAGCATGCTCGGCCCGACCACGGTCACCCGCAGCCAGGTCCGCCGTACCCAGACCAACCCGGCACCGAGCAGCACCAGTCCGACCGCCGCCACGATCACGACGCCTCCCGCACGAGATCCTGGTAACCCTCCGCCTGCAGCGCGAACAGGTGGGCGTACAGCCCCTGCCGGCGGATCAACGTGGCGTGGTCGCCCTGCTCGACCACCCGCCCGTCGTCCAGCACGACCAGGCGGTCCGCCGTACGCAACGAACCGAGCCGGTGCGAGATCAGCAGGCTCGTCCGGTCGGCCCGGTGCTCGGCCAGTCCCTCGTGCACCGCCGCCTCGGCCTCGGCGTCGAGACCCGAGCTCGGCTCGTCGAGGATCACCAGGTCGTGGTCGACCCGGGCGTAGGCGCGCGCGATGGCCAGCCGCTGCCACTGACCGCCGGACAGCGTCACTCCGGCGACGGGGTGGTCCGGATCGTCGCCCTGGAAGAAGACCCGGCTGAGCAGCGTGCCGTACCCGTCGGGCAGCGCGGCGACGAAGTCGTGCGCCCCCGCCCGCCGACCCGCGGCCTCGAGGGCCGCCGCGTCGGTGATCCGGTCCAGGTCGCCGAGCCCGATGTTCTCGGCCGCCGTCAGGTCGTACGTCATGTAGTCCTGGAACACCGCGCCGATCCGGCGGCGCAGCTCGACCGGGTCCAGTTGGCGCAGGTCGACGCCGTCCCACCGGACCGCGCCCCGGACCGGGTCGTACATCCGGCACAGCAGCTTGATCAGCGTGCTCTTGCCGGCGCCGTTCCGCCCGACCAGACCGACGGTCTCGCCGACGGCGATCCGCAGGTTCACCCCGCTCAGCACCCACGGCTGGTCCGGGCCGTAGCGGAACCAGACGTCGTCGAACTCGATCGTGCCGCTCAGCGTGGGGACCGGCAGCGGATCCGCCGGGACCGGCAGGTCCGGTTCGCTGTCGACGACGTCGAGGTAGTTGCGGAACAGCAGCAGTTGCCGATGCGCGTTGCCCACATCGCGGAGCAGGCCGACGACGGAGGTCTGGACTCCGGCGATCGCGGCGATCAGCAGCGAGATGTCGCCGATCGAGATCCGTCCCGCGAGCACGGCCGACAAGGACCAGAGCAACGCGGCACCGGTGAAGAGCGTGGTCAGCAGGCCGGTACCGGTCTGGATCGCGGTGTCCCGCAGATCCATCCGGGTCAGCCGCCGGTTCGCGTGCCGGCGCTCGGCCGCCATCCGGTCGCGCAGGAACGCACCGATCCCGAACAGCCGGATCTCCTTGGCGGCCTGCACGTTGGTGAGCAGTTCGCGGTAGAAGAACTCGCGCCGTTCGACCGGCCCGAGCCGTCCCTGCAGCGCGGCCCGGCGGCGAGCGACCGACAGTTCGGCCAGCAGGACCGGTACGGCGGACGCCAGCACGAGGATCGGCAACCAGGGCGACAGGATCAGCAGCGAGCCGAGGAAGCCGACGGCGGTCAGACCGGTCCGCGCCGTCGACAGGGTGGTGCCGACGACCACGCCGGGCGTCGCACCGCCGTACTGCTGAGCGAGCCGGAGCTTGTCCAGGAAGGCGGGGTCCTCGAACCGGCCCATTCCGGTGAACCGCTCGGTGGCGCGGAAGAGCCGGTCCTGCGCGGCCAGGCCGACGCGGCGTTCGGTCTCCTTCTGGACGAACATCGTCAGCACCGGCAGCAGCGCGACCAGCAGCCCGGACCCGGCCAGCGCCAGACCGATGCGGACCACCTCGCCGGTCTGCGCGCCACCGCCGGTCAGCGTGTCGATCAGGTCCTTGGTCAGCCAGGCGGTGACCAGCGCGGGCAACGCCCCCAGCAGCGCGACCACGACGTAGCCACAGGTCAGCAGGCGGCTGGTCTGCCAGGTCAGCCGCAGGGCCTGGCCGATCCCGCGCATCACAGGCCCACGAGGGCCGGCGTGAGGTCGAGGTCCTGGACCGACGTACCGGAGGTGAGCACCGTGCCGTCGGCCTCGAGGACCGCGAACGCCGGGTACCCGGTGACGCCGAACGCGGCCGCCACCTCGGTCCCGGGGCGGTCCTGCAGTACGACGCGGGCGACCGGCGCGAGCATCGCGACCTCGGCGGACACGTCCTCGGTGTTGGTGACCACGGTGACCAGGACGCGGTCACGGCCCCCGGCGAACCGGCGCGCGAACTGGATGAACTCCGGCCGCCGCTCCTCGCAGGACGAGCACCCGTTGGCCATGAAGCCGACCAGCGTCCGGCCTTCGGTGAGCAGGCTCTGATCGATGCTCTCCCCGTCGGTCGTGACCGCGGTGAAGGGCTGCGGACGATCGCCGGGCTGGGCCATCACCTTCACGGCGATCGGCTTCGGCGGGGAGGCCGGCTGGGCAGCCTGCTCGCGGAGCCGCCGGACGACGCCGACGGTCAAGGCGAGATTCAGGGTGCTGAGCAGTCCGGCCAGAACTGCGACGGCGAGTGCGACGGACATCTGGGGTACCTCCTGCGAGCTAGACGGTCGAGCGGAAGAGTTCGGCGATCTGGTCGGTCAGCACCACCACGGCGGCGGCGACCAGACCGGTCAGGGCTGCGGCCGCGAGGATCTCCGGCACGACCGGGCCCGGGTCCGCGGCCAGGCCGGTGAGCAGGCCCGCGATCGCGCAGACCAGCAGGACGCCGTTGCGGATCAGGTGCGCGGGCCCGACCGGCGTCGTCGACGTGCCGAAGCACTGACAGGTGACCGCCCGCCGCCGGCGGATCGTGCCGGCGATCGCCACGGTGAAGGTGACGAGCAGCGCCGCGGCCAGTGCGAGGCCCATCGGCGCCGTCGCCGGTACGGCGACCAGGACCACGATCGCGGCCTCGGCGAGGACGACGCCGGAACCGGCCCAGCGGGCCGGGGCCCACGGTGCGAGCTGCGGTACAGCCGCGGCGAAGTCGGCGTACGCACGCCGGTTGTGGACCTTGGACCACAGCGAGACCGCGAAGGCGGCCCCGAACAGGAACTGGCAGCAGAGCAGGACGTAGCGGGACAAGGCGACACCTTCCGGCTGGCTACGATGCGGGCACCGGGTGCCGCGCCCTGTTCCGTAGGGCGCGGCACCCGGCCTCACCGTGCGGTGATCAGCAGCCGCAGCCGCAGCACTCGAACTCGATGTGCTGGACGCCGTTGCACGAGATGATGTGCGCCCGGCGCCACCACCAGAACGAGCAGTCCGGGTCGCAGTAGCTGCGGACCTCGTAACAGGCCTGGGCCTGCGCTTCGGCGGTCACCTTCGGCACCACCAGTCCGACCAGCTTGTCGGTCAGCACAGTCAGGTTTCGCATCTGCCGTCTCCTTCGGTTCAGCGGATCGTGGCGATCGCCACGGCGCCGAACCTAGGAGGTGGCGGCATCGGGCCGGCACATCTTCCGCATGGAGACCGACGGAGGGTCACCGGACCATCGTTGTCACCAGGGAGAAAAGGCTGGCGCCCGTCACCCTGCGTCGCGCAGAGTGGACACGCTGAGATCACCGGCGTCGGGGGACGTCCGCAACCGGTCGGATCGAAGGGGGAACCTGGTGCGTTTCCGCATGCTCGGGCGCGTGGAAGTGGAGACAGGAGGCGGCGTCGCGGAGATCTCGTCGGCGCCTGTCCGCGGCGTACTGGCCGCGCTGATGCTGGCCGAGGGACGGGTCGTCCCGGTGCAGCAACTGGTGGAGGCCCTCTGGGACCGGCCGCCGCGGTCGGCGCAGAACAACCTCCGGCTGCACCTGACCCGCCTGCGCCGGCAGCTCGGCGCGATCTCGCCGAGGCTCCAGGACCGGCTCGTCACCGTGCGGACCGACGGCGGCGCGGGCTACTGCCTGCGGGCCGAGCCGGACGAGCTGGACCTGGCGGTGTTCCGCGGCCTCGCCGTACAGGGTGACGCGGAGCGGACGAGTGGCCGGTACGCCGCGGCGGACCGGACGTTGTCCACAGCGCTCGAGCTCTGGCGTGGACCGGTCGGGCAGGACTGCACGGCCTCGGACCGGTTCCGGCGACGGGTGGCGCCGCTGGACGAGTTGCGGCTCACGGTCTGCGAGCGGCGGGCCGAGGTCGGGCTGATGCTCGGCCGGACCACCGAGGTGGTCCCGGATCTGAACGACGTACTGCGGGTCGCGCCGTTCCGGGAGCGCGCGCACGCGAACCTGGTCCGGGCCCGCTACCTGGCCGGCGACGTCTCCGGCGCGCTGCGGACGTGGGCGCGGGCGGCCCGGGTACTGCGCGAGGAACTAGGCCTCGAACCGTCCGACGAGCTCTTCGACCTGCAGCGCGCGATGCTCCGCCGGGACCGGGAAGCCGTCTTCCCCAGTTGTGGACAACATGGTGATCAAACCTCAACAATCCACAGATTTGGCCGATTTTCGGCCTGAACCGGTGCACAACCCGGGGAAAAGCTGGGGAAAAACCACCGGGAAGCTGTGCACAGCTGGGGATACGCCTGTGGATAACTTGAGCGCGGACCTGAGCCGGTTGCGCCCGTTCGCCGGCTGAGGTCCGCGCTGCAGATCAGTGGAGAAGGGTCAGATCCACTGGGTGGAGACGACGAAACCGACCGCGATCAGGCCCATGCCGATCAGCAGGTTCCAGTTGCCCAGGTCGTTCATGAACGGGATGTCCTGGCCCGCCACGTAGAAGACCACCAGCCAGATCAGCCCGAGCAGCCAGCAGCCGAGCATCAGCGGCGCGACCCAGGGGCGGCTGGAGGTGCGGGGCTTCTTCGGAGTCTTCTGCGGCTTCTCCGCGGCCGACTTCTTCTTCTTTTCGCGACTGCTCGACTCGGGCACGACTTGGGCTCCTTGTAGCGGACACTAAGGTGAGTGGTGGTCCCTCGGTTCGCGAGGCTGCCACCAGCCACACCGACGGGTCTGGCCTCGGTTAGCGTAGTGCAGACGGGAGCATGGGGGTCACGAGTGAGTAGGCTGCGGCGTTTTTCGCTCTGGCGCGCGGGTGCGCCGCTGGCCCTGCTGTGCGCCGGCCTGCTGTTCGCGACCAGCGCCACCAACGCCCGTGGCACGGACCTCCGTCCCAGTCGTAACACTACGCTCGCGGGCCTCGTCGAGGAACAGAGTCGCCGCAGTGCGAGCCTGACCCGGCAGCACGCCGCGCTGAGCGGTGACATCGACAAACTGCGCGCTCAGCAGGGCTCGTTCCCGCCGAAGCTGACCAAGCAGCTCGAGGAGCTGTCGGTCGCGGTCGGGACGACGCCGGTGACCGGGCCCGGGCTGACCGTCACGCTGAAGGACGCGCCGCCCGAGGTCGTCAAGGACAACCCGGACGTCGACGCGGACTGGCTGGTGATCCACCAGCAGGACATCCAGGCGGTGGTGAACGCGCTGTGGGCCGGTGGCGCGGACGCGATCTCGATCCAGGACCACCGGGTGATCTCCACGACCGGGATCAAGTGCGTGGGCAACTCGGTCGTCCTGCACGGCGTGCCGTACCTGCCGCCGTACCGGATCACTGCGATCGGTGACCGGCGCAAGCTGCAGCAGTCGCTGGACGACTCGAAGTACATCGAGAACCTGCAGGACTACGTGGTGAAGTTCCAGCTCGGGTACGAGGTGAAGAACCAGTCGAGCATCACGATGCCGGCCTACGAGGGCACGCTCGACCTGCAGAGCGCGACCGTGCCGGGCTTCGCCAAGACGCCCACCGTGAGCCCGTCCAGCACCGGCCGCTGACCTCCGCCCGCGGCGACTGCCACAGTAAGCTCTGGTCATGCCGCGCATCCTCGTCGTCGACAACTACGACTCCTTCGTCTACAACCTGGTGCAGTACCTGCAGCAGCTGCAGGCCGACACCACGGTCCTGCGCAACGACGAGGTGACGCCCGAGCAGGCGACGGCGTACGACGGTGTGCTGCTGTCGCCCGGGCCGGGGACACCCGAGGAGGCCGGTGCCTGCGTCGACATCGTCAAGCAGGCGGGTGGTCAGGTCCCGATCTTCGGGGTCTGCCTCGGGCTGCAGGCGATCGGTGTCGCGTACGGCGGGGTGGTGGGCCGGGCGGACGAGCTGCTGCACGGCAAGACCAGCCAGGTGTTCCACGAGGGCGCCGGCGTACTGGCCGGACTGCCGTCGCCGTTCACCGCGACCAGGTACCACTCGCTCGCGATCGCCCAGGACAGCGTCCCCGACGTGCTCCAGGTGACCGCCCGCACCGAGGCCGGCGTGATCATGGCCGCCCGCCACAAGGACCTCGCGGTCGAGGGCGTCCAGTTCCACCCCGAGTCGGTGCTCACCGAAGGCGGCCACCGCATGCTCGCCAACTGGCTGTCGATCTGCGGCGACCCCGAAGCAGTAGCGCGCTCCGCCGGCATGGCCCCTGTCGTCAGCTGAAACTCAGTAAACAGAAAAGACCGCGGCCCCCCTGTGGGGTACCGCGGTCTTTCTGTTGCTCAGGTACTACGGCAGGCGACCCGTGGCCGCGCCTCCGCCGCCCGGGAGGCCGATGGTCGGCGGGTCCGTCGGGTCGCCGGTCGGGTCACCCGTGGGGTCGCCGGTCGGGGTGTCCGTCGGGGTCTCGGTCGGCTCGGTCGGGGCGACGGCGATCCGGATGATCACCTTGGTGCCCTTCTCGACCTTCGAACCCGCCGCGACGCTCTGCGACACGACCGTGCCCTCGGTCTGGTTCGAGCCCGCCGGCGCGTTCTCGTAGCCGACCTGCAGTCCGGCCGCCTTCAGCGCGTTGGTCGCGTCGTCCTGGTTCTGCTTGGTGACGTCCGGGACGGTGACCTTGACCGACCCACTCGACACCGTCAGCGTGAACTCCTGACCGCTCGGGTACTTGCCGGTCTCGTCCGGGTTCAGCCCGAGGACGGTGTCCTTGGGCGATTCGTCGTCGATCCGGTTCACCTTGTCGGCGACCGTGAACTTGCCCGGCGAGTTCTCCAGGATCTCCCGCGCCTCCTGCAGCGACTTGCCCTTCACCGCAGGTACCGCGAACGACGTCGGCCCACTGGACACGACCACCGACACGACCGAGCCCTTGTCCGCCATCGTCGCGGCGGCCGGGGTCTGGCTGACGATCTGGCCCCGCGGCACGGTCGGGTTGGCCGCACCGGTCGAGGTGACCTTGAGCTCCTGCGCCGTGAGCAGCGCGGTCGCGTCCGGCAGCGTCTTGCCCTTCACGTCCGGCACCGAGACCTGGGTGACGTCCGGCGTACCGCCGCCGTTGTTGTCCTTGTTCCCGTTGTTGATCAGCACGTACACGAGCACTGCCACGGCCACGATCGCCAGGCCGAGCAGGAAGTACGCGAGTCCACGATTACGCCGGGCGCGCGCAGCCTCGGCCTCGTCCATGCCGTCGTCGGGCGGAAGCAGGTCGTCGGACGGAGCCTGCCGGTACGCCTGAGTCGCTGCCTGCGGCGCCACCGCCGTAGCGGCCATCGCGCGGGTCTCCCCGACCGCGGCCATCGGCGCGGTCACCTGCTGGCCGGCGAGTACGCGGTGGATGTCCTGCCGCATCTCCGCCGCGCTCTGGTAGCGCTCCTCGCGGCTCTTGGCCAGCGCCTTCAGCACGACCGCATCGACCTCCGGCGGGATGTCGGGGTCGAACGACGACGGCGGGACCGGCTGTTCCCGGACGTGCTGGTAGGCCACGGAGACCGGCGACTCGCCGACGAACGGCGGCCGGCCGGTGAGCAGTTCGTACAGCAGGCAGCCGGTGGAGTACAGGTCGGAGCGCGCGTCCACGGTCTCGCCGCGGGCCTGCTCGGGCGACAGGTACTGCGCGGTGCCGATCACGGCCGCCGTCTGGGTCATGTCCGAGGTGGTGTCGGCGACCGCGCGGGCGATGCCGAAGTCCATCACCTTGACCTGGCCCTGCGGGGTCAGCATCACGTTGCCGGGCTTGATGTCGCGGTGCACGATGCCGGCGCGGTGGCTGTAGTCGAGCGCCTCGAGCACGCCGGAGGTGATCTCCAGGGCACGCTCGGGCATGATCTTGCGGCCCTCGCGGATCAGGTCGCGCAGCGTCTTGCCGGTGACCAGCTCCATCACGATGTACGGGATGGTGATGCCGGAACCGTTCGGGTCCGGCTCCTCGCCCGTGTCGTAGACCGAGACGATCGTGGGGTGGTTCAGCGAGGCCGCCGACTGCGCCTCACGCCGGAACCTGGCCTGGAAGGTGGAGTCACTGGCCAGGTCCACCCGGAGCCGCTTGATCGCGACGGACCGGCCGAGCCGGTTGTCGACGCCCCGGCGGACGTCGGCCATACCTCCCCGTCCGAGCGGTTCGCCTTCCTCGTAGCGCCCGCCGACGAGACGTGCCTGCGATGTCATTGCTCTGCCTTCCAACCTGCGCGGATCGTTCCTGGCCACAACTCGTTCAATTCGCCCACCGTAGCCAAAGCCACGAATGAACCCCCGCTGGTTCGACACACCGTGACGGCATCATTTCGCATCGTCGTCACCGGCCCAACACCGCCTCCATGACGCTTTTCGCGATCGGCGCGGCGAGCTTGCCGCCGGCGATGTCGTCGCGCGGGACGTTCGCGTCCTCGATCATCACCGCGACCGCGACCTGCGGGTCGTCGGCCGGCGCGAACGCGGTGAACCAGGCGAACGGCGGCCGGTCCTTGGCCGTCTGCGCCGTACCGGTCTTGCCGGCCACCTGGACGCCGCTGATCTGGCCCGGCTTGCCGGTGCCGTTCTGGACCACGTCGACCATCATCTGGGTCAGCTGGCTCGCGACCTCCGGCGTGATCGCCTGGTGCAGCGACTCCGGCTTGGTCTCCGAGACCGTCTTCAGGTCCGCGGTCCGGACGTTCTGCACCAGGTACGGCTTCATCACGTCGCCCTGGTTGGCGATCCCGGCCGCCACCATCGCCATCTGCAGCGGGGTGGCCTGGACGTCGAACTGGCCGATCGCGGACTGCGCGGTCTGCGGCGGGTTCGGGTCGGCCGGGAACTGGCTGGCGACCGCACCCAGCTCGGGCAGCTGCCGCTCGCCGAAGCCGAACTTCTCGGCCTGCTCGCGCAGCGCGTCGGCGCCGAGATCCAGACCGACCGAGCCGAAGGCGGTGTTGCAGGAGTTCCGCAGCGCGACCGTCAGCGTGGCGTTGTCGCTGCCGCCGCAGTTCTGCCGGTTCTCGTTCACCAGCGGGGTCGTGGTCTGCGGCAGCGGGAGCTGGGCAGGCGACCGGACCTTGGTGTCCGGGTTGTACCGGCCACTGGACAGCGCCGCCGCGGTGGTCACCAGCTTGAACGTCGACCCCGGCGGGTAGAGCTCGCGGGCGGCCCGGTTCGACATCGGCTTGTTCGGGTCCTCGGTGAACTTCTTCCAGGACGCGCCGACCTTGTCCAGGTCGTGCGCGGCCAGCTCGTTCGGGTCGTACGACGGCCGCGAGACCAGCGCCAGGATCTTGCCGGTCTTCGGCTCGATCGCGACCGCGGCGCCCTTCTTGCCGGCCAGTCCGCGGTACGCCGCCATCTGGGCCTTCGCGTTCAGCGTCAGCGAGACGGCCGCGCCCTGCTGCTTGCGGTTGGTGATCACGTCGACCACCCGGCGGAAGGCCAGCGACGGGTCGGAGCCGTTCAGCTGGGAGTTCTGGTTCAGCTCGATGCCGAGCCGGCCGTACAGGAACGAGTAGTAGCCGGTCACCGGCGCGTACTCCGGGCCGGCGGTGTACGTGCGCTGGAACTCGAACCGGTCGTTGGTCGGCTTGGACTCCGCGATCGGGTTGTTGCCGATCAGGATCGGGCCGCGGTCGATCGAGAACTGCGCGTCGCGCACCCGCCGGTTGTCGTTGCGGCCGTTGATCTCACTGGCCTTGAACGCCTGCAGGTACGTCGAGTTCGCCATCAGCGCGAGCATCAGGACGATCGCGGCCACGGCGAGCCGCCGGATTGCTGAGTTCACTGCTTCTGCACCGCCATCGCGATCGTCTCGTCGGACACCGGTGCCGCGGGGGTCTGCGGCCGGCGGGCCTGGTCACTGATCCGCAGTACCAGCGCGATGATCGCCCAGTTCGCGATCAGCGCCGTACCGCCCAGGGCCATGAACGGCGTGGCCAGACCGGTCAGCGGGATCAGGCCGGTGACACCACCGACGATCACGAACACCTGCAGCGCGAACGACATCGCCAGACCGGTCGCGAGCAGCTTGCCGAAGATGTCCCGGCAGCCGAGCGCCGTGCGCAGGCCGCGCTCGATGATCAGGGTGTAGATCAGGATGATCGCGATCAGCCCGGTCAGGCCGAGCTCCTCGCCGAACGAGGAGATGATGAAGTCGCTCTGGCCGTAGAAGCGCAGCGGCTGGATCTCCGGCCGGCCCTGGCCCAGCCCGCGGCCGAGCAGTCCGCCCCAGGCCTGGCCCATCAGCGCGGTCGAGACCTGGCCGCCGACCTCGTGGAACGGGTCGAGCCAGTCCGAGACCCGCTTCTGCACGTGGCCGAAGGTCTGCGAGGCGAAGAACGCGCCGCCGGCGAACAGCAGGCCACCGATGATCAGCCAGCCGGCCCGCTCGGTCGCGACGTACAGCAGGAACAGGAACAGGCCGAAGAACAGCAGCGAGGAGCCGAGGTCCTTCTCGAAGATCAGGACGCCGAGGCTGACGGCCCAGGCGATCAGGATCGGCCCGAGGTCGCGGGCGCGCGGCAGGTCCAGACCGAGGAACCGGTGCCCGGCCAGGGTCAGGACGTCGCGCTTCACCACCAGGTAGCCGGCGAAGAAGACCACCAGGCAGAGCTTCGCGAACTCACCCGGCTGGAACGACATCCCGCCCAGGCGGATCCAGATCTTGGCGCCGTTGATGTCGGCGCCGAGGCCGGGGATCAACGGCAGCACCAGCAGCACCAGACCGGCCAGGCCGGCGGTGTAGGTGAACGCCTGCAGGCGGCGGTGGTCCCGGACGACCAGGATCACCACCAGGAACAGGATGATGCCGACGGCCGTCCAGGTGATCTGCTGCGGTGCCGCCGGTCCGCGGGCCTTGGTGCCGGCCGCTTCGGCGGCGGCCTGGAGGCCGAGGTCGACGCGGTGGATCATCGCCACGCCGAGGCCGTTCAGCAGGACCGCGCACGGCAGGATGACCGGATCGGCGTACGGCGCGCGGTACCGCAGGGCCATGTGCGCGATCAGCGCGAGCAGCCCGATCCCGGCGGCGTAGTACCCCGTACTGGCCGGGATCTTGTTCTGCACGGTCAGGCCGATGTTGACGTATGCCGCGACCGACACCGCGATCGCGATGATCAGCAGCATCAGCTCCACCCCGCGGCGGGTCCGCGGGATGATCTGGATGACCGAGGTGGACGCGATGCTCATCGGACCCCGTCACAGTCGTCGGGGTCGGCCGCACCGTTGCCGGGCGTGGTCGGAGTCGAGGCGGGCGTGCTGGCCGGGGGCTTCGGCGGCGTGCTCGTCGGCGGCTTGCCACTGGCCGGAGGCGTCGTCGGCCGCGGCGTCGTGACCGGCGGCTTCTGCTGCGCGGCGCACTCGTCGGCGGCGCGCTGCAGCTCGGACACGATCTGCTGCGCGGCGGCCAGGTCGTCGGCCTGGATGTTGCCCTCGACCTGCTCACGGTTGTACGTCGGAAGCTTGTCGACCTGCAGCGTCTTCTGCTCGTACACCCTGGTCAGCGTGAGACCCGGGATCTGCTCGTCGACGCCCTTGAAGATCGCCACGTAGTCGCCGTCGGTGCCGACGTAGTACTGCTTCTGGGTCCAGCTGTAGGCGAACCAGCCACCACCGACGATGATCGCCAGCACGACGACCAGCACGCCGAGCCGGCGCAGCCAGAGGAACCGCTTCGGCGGGCGCGGCGCGTACCGCAGCTCTTCGGGGTCGACGTGGCCACCGGCCCCGCCGCCTTCGCCGTCCCCGCTCGGGGAGGTGCGGACGACCATGGTGTGCTCGCCGCCGGTCCCGCCCTGGGCGAGCTCGGCCGCGGCACCGACCAGCTGCGCGCGGGAGCCGCTGGCCGGGTCGGTCTCGACCACGTCGGCGACGACGCAGGTGACGTTGTCGTTCGAGCCCGCCTCGAGCGCGTGCGTGATCAGGTCGACGACGACCGAGTCCGGCGTACCATCGGCCATCGCGGCCGAGATGACGTCGTCGCTGACGTAGTCCGGCAGGCCGTCGCTGCACAGCAGCAGGCGGTCACCGGCCTGGACGTCGAGGATCTGCAGGTCCGGGTCGGAGTCGGGGCGTCCGTCCAGCACCCGGAGGATCAGGTTCCGGTGCGGGTGGGTGAAGGCCTCCTCCTGGGAGATCCGGCCTTCGTCGACCAGCGACTGGACGAACGTGTGGTCGTGGCTGAGCTGCTGCAGGCGGCCGTCGCGCATCCGGTAGGCGCGCGAATCGCCGAGATGGGCCAGGCCGAGCTGCTGCCCGTCGAACATCAGCGCGGTCACGGTGGAACCCATGCCCTCGCGCTCGGGGTCCTCCTCGACCAGCTCCGAGAGCCGCTCGTTGGCGCGGTGCACGGCGCCGGCCAGCGCCTCGATCATGTCCTCGCCGGTGATCGTCGCGGTGTCCAGCCGGCGGATCACCTGGACGGCGGCCGCGCTGGCCACCTCACCGGCCGCCGCGCCGCCCATTCCGTCGGCGAGCAGCAGCAGGTGCGGACCGGCGTACGCGGAGTCCTCGTTGTTGCGGCGGACCCGTCCGACGTCGGACAGTGCTGCGTAGTCGAGCGACAAGGTCATGGACTCAGGCCTACTTCGCGATGTTCAACGTCGTCCGGCCGATCCGGATCGAACCGCCGATCTCGGCGGGGACCGGACGGGTGACGCGCTGGCCGTCCAGGTAGGTGCCGTTGGTGGAGCCGAGGTCCTCGACCCACCACTGGCCCTCGGACAGGAACAGCCGGGAGTGCCGGGTGGAGGAGTAGTCGTCGTCGAGGCGGATCTGGCAGTCCGAGCCGCGGCCGATCACCACCGGCTCCTCGTGCAGGGTCGCACCGACCCCGGCCTGCGGACCGTCGGCGATGGTCACCGAGCCCGGCAGGCCCTTCTTCTTCTTGTTCGGTTTGGCCGGTTTGGGGGTCCGGCCGGGGGCCGGCGCGGCCGGGGCCAGCGCGCGGCTGTCCACCTTCGCTCCGAACAGGTCCGAGCGGATCACGGACAGCACCGCCAGGACGAACATCCACAGCAGGGCCAGGAACCCCAGTTTGATCAGGGTCAGCGTCAGTTCCGACATGGAAGTCCGGTCACCACCCGCTGCTCGGCGGCTGGGCGATCGGCTCGTCCGCCAGGCGCAGCGTCATCGTCGTGTTCCCGATCCTCACCGTCGATCCGTCGACCAGGTCGGCCTCGGCCGCGCGACGGCCGTTCACCAGGGTGCCGTTGGTCGAGCCCAGGTCGACCAGGACGACGCGTACGCCGCCGGGGCCTTCCGGCATCAGCCGGATCTCGGCGTGCCGGCGCGAGACGCCCGGGTCGTTGATCTGGATGTCCGCGTCGGTACCGCGGCCGAGCACGACGCCGGGCGGGTTCACCGGGCGGCGGCGGCCGTTCACCTCGAGCATCACCTGCGGGTGACCGCGACGGATCGGCGCCGGCGCCGGGGGCGGCGGGGGCGCGCTCTGCATCACGGTCTCGCCGCCGTAGGGGTCGGCGTACGGGTCCGGGGGTGGGGGCGGCGCGGGGCGGGAGCGCTGCTGCGTCCCGACCGTCTGGCTGACGACGCGGAACTTGCCGGTCGGCAGGTCGTCCTGCTGGGTCAACTCGATCTCGATCGGTCCGGAGAAGGTGTAGCGCTGGATGTCCGCGTGGTCACGGAGTTCGTTCGCGAGCTCGTGGTTCAGGGTGCGGCCGTAGGCGTTCAGCCGCTCGAAGTCCTCCGGGCCGAGCTCGACGGTGAAGTGGTTCGGCACCAGCCGGCGGTCCCTGGACAGGATCCGGGCGGTGTTGTCGATCTCGCGTTTGAGGGCGGCGGCGAGCTCGATCGGCTCCACGTCGCCCTTGAACGCGCGCGCGAAGACCCCGCTCACGATGCCCTCCAGGCGCCGTTCGAAGCGCTGCAGCGGTCGCACGCGTCCTCCTCCACGTCGGTCGTCGGCTGGCGCCAGGTCAGCACCAACGATCGTGCTTGCCGTCCGGCGCCGATGGCAGGCACGCCGTACGTCGTGGCCTCCGAGCTGGCGGTGGCCACACCCGGTACGACGATCGATCGTATCGGGAGGTTCGACCCAACCCGCAATGCAAGAGTCGGTCAGAAGGCATGCTAGTGTTTTCCCTCGGTTGGGGATGGCGCTTCGACAGGCCGGAAACAGCCAGCGCGCGGGTGGCGGAATAGGCAGACGCGCACGGTTCAGGTCCGTGTGCCCGAAAGGGCGTGGGGGTTCAACTCCCCCCTCGCGCACAAGCAGTACCGAAGTCCCGGTCTCACCCGACCGGGACTTTTTGTTGGCCCGGACTGTTCGCCCAGATTTTGTGTCCGGCGGGCGAGAGCTGTGTCACAACGGCCCGTTCCGCGGGTAGAAATCTCCCATGCACGCACTCGAGCTGACCGGGCTCACCAAGACGTTCGGGACCCAGCGGGCGGTCGACGACCTGGCGCTGACGGTGCCGAGCGGGTCGTTCTTCGGGATGCTCGGGCCGAACGGCGCCGGCAAGACGACCTCGCTGTCGATGGCGGTCGGGCTGCTCCGGCCGGACAGCGGGACGGCGAAGATCTTCGGCGTCGACGTCTGGGGCGAGCCGGTCGAGGCGAAGGCGCTGGTCGGCGTACTGCCTGACGGGCTGGGAATGCCGGAGCGGCTGACCGGGCGGGAAGTGCTGACCTACCTCGGACTGCTGCGCGGACTGGACCGCGCCGAGGTGGAGGCCCGGACCCAGGAGCTGCTGGAGGTCCTCGAGCTCGACCACGAGGACGACAAACAGGTGATCGGCTACTCCACCGGCATGCGGAAGAAGCTCGGCCTCGCCGTCGCGCTGCTGCACGCGCCGCGGCTGCTGGTGCTCGACGAGCCGTTCGAGGCGGTCGACCCGGTGTCGGCCGCAACCATCCGCACGATCCTGAACAGGTTCATCGCCGGCGGTGGGTCGGTGGTGATGTCGAGCCACGTGATGGCGCTGGTCGAGCAGCTCTGCGATCGCGTCGCGGTGGTCGCCGACGGCAAGGTCGTTGCCTCGGGCACCGTTTCGGAGGTGCAGGCGGGCGGCTCGCTGGAGGACGCGTTCGTCGCGCTGGTCGGTGCGTCCACCCGGGGCGCGGAGGGTCTGTCGTGGCTCTCGGCCTGACCGTCGCCACCGGCGACACCCTGGTCAGGATGCGGCTGGCCGCGCTGCGGCACTCGCTGCGAGACGCGAACAAGGTGAGTTGGATCGCCAGTGGTGGCTTCGTCGGTCTGGTGCTCGCGGGCGGGACGGTCTGGCTCGCGGCGCGTGGTGACCACGACGTGGTCGCCGTGGCGATCGCCGTGTGGATGCTGGGCTGGGTGGTCGGTCCGCTGTTCGCCGGCGGTGGCGACGAGACGCTGAAGCCGGAGTACTTCACCATGCTGCCGCTGCCGCCGCGTGCGTTGTCCGGCGGCCTGCTGGCGGCTGCGATGGCCGGAGTAGCGCCGGTGGTGAGCCTGCTGGCTCTGCTCAGCCTGGCTGTCGTCGGTGCACAGCTCTCGGTCGTCGCCGTACTGGTCTCGGTGCCCGCACTGCTGCTGCAGCTGCTCTGCTTCGTACTGGCGTCCCGGCTCGCAGTGGCGATCTACGGCGTACTCCTGCAGGTTCGGTCCGGTGCCGTGCTGGCCGCGCTGGTCAACGCGTTCATCCTCGCCTTCACCGCGCAAGGCTGGGCGCTGATCGCGGCGTACATCACTACTGACGTGCAGGGCGCGATGGCGCAGGCGGCTCGGATCTCCCCGTCTGGTTGGGGTCTCGTCGCGGTCGAGGCCGCCGGTCGAGGTGACTGGCTGCGGGTGCTGCTCGCCCTGGCCGGACTGTTGTTGCTGGCGGCCGTGATGTTCGTCGCCTGGTCGGCTCTGCTGGTACGCCGTACGACCGCGACGCGCTCCGGCGTTCGCCCGCGCCGCTCGCTGACCGCGTCCGACGCCCGCAGCGCGGCCGCCGGGAAGGAGCTCCGCTCCTGGACCAGGGACCTGCTCTACGGCCACCGGGCCGTCTTCGCGATCGCGTACGGGGTGTTCTTCTGCCTGATGCCGATCGCCGTCAGCTGGAAGGGCATGCTCCCCTGGGCCGGCGCGGCGGCGGTCGTGATGGGCGGGGCGATGTTCTCCAACCTGTACGGCGCGGACGGTACGGCGTACTGGTCGACGCTGATGGTCCCCGGCTCGTCGCGCCCCGATATCCGCGCCCGGCAGCGCGCCTTCCTGCTGGTCTTCGGCCCGCCGGCGCTGCTGATCACCGTGCTCTTCACCTGGTGGTCCGGCACCGATACCTGGCCGGTCGTGCTCAGCGTGGTGCTCGCGCTGCTCGGCGGCGCGGCCGGTCTGATCGTGCTCGCCTCCGTGTACGCCGCAGTGCCGACCACCGACGCGCACAAGCGCTCCGGCAACCCGCTGAACTCGGGCGAGAACGAGGGCGAGGCCATGGGGCTCGTCTACGTGATGCTGGTGCTCATCTCGCTCACCGCCGCCCCCGCCCTGCTCCTCGCGCTGCCCGCCGGCTGGTGGGGCGTGCCCGTCGGGCTCGCGACCGGCGTACTGGCGTGGTGGGGCTTCGGCATCCTCGCGGCAGCGCGGCTGGACGCCCGCGGCCCCGAGCTGCTCACCCTCCTCCGCCACGGCCGCACCACCGGCGACCAGGCGAGCGTCACCTCGCTGTCCGCCAAGATGCAGCTCCTGCCCACGTGGCAGCGCCACCTGGCCGGCATCTGCCTCGGCTTCGGCGCGATCCCGCTCTTCCCGCAGGCAGTCGTCCCCGCGATCTTCAAGCTCAACGACAACCCCGCCAAGGCCTGGTTCCTCGCCCTGTACGCACCAGGCCCGTGGCAGTGGCCGATCATCGTCGCCATGGCCTGCCTCGGCCTCGGCATGTACGCCTACGGCGCGGCGATCTACTACCGCGCCAGCAAGCTCACGCTGCCCTCACCGGAGGAAGAGGCGGTGCAGCCGGCCTCCTGAGGGCGAGCGGTGGCGGGCCGGTCGGGCTTCGACGCCCGGCGCGGAGTGGCGGGGGTCGCCTCGGTGGGGCGTGGTGTTGGCGCCCAGGAGCATCCAGGCGGCGAGTGCGGCGGCGGCAACCAGGCCGAGGATTCCGGCGAAGTCGGTGACAGTCATGGGGATCTCTCTTCACGGGCTCGGGCGGGGAGCGGCTGGCGGTACACCGGTAGTGACGGCGTCCTGACCAGAACGTGATGGCACTCTGGTGCCAGGAGTGCCAGACGACCGGAATGGCCCAGCAGTGCCGGTCCCGGTGGACCTGCTCGCCTCCGCGCCGTACGGCCTGCTTAGGTTGTGGTTCGAGCACGGGAGGTGGGGCGGATGCAGGACAACGCGTTGCTGGACGCCCGAGAGGAACAGGCGTACCGGTTGCTGGTCGGGCTGTCGGTCGCGCGGGCCGCTGAGCTGGCCGAGGTCGCAGAGCTGCCGCAGCAGGAGGTCGACGAGCTGCTGCAGCGGCTGCAGGCGAAGGGGCTGGTCGCCGTACTGCCGGGCGACGACCCGGTGTTCCGGCCGCTGCCTCCCGACGTAGCCCTCGGTACGACGCTGCTGCGCCGCCAGGAGTCGCTGGAGTCGGCCCGGAAGACAGTGGCGTCGCTGAGCGAGGAGTTCCGGGCCAGTGCGAGCCGACGGGACGCCCATCACCTGGTCGAGGTGATCGTCGGTGCCGACGCGCTGCGGGACCGCCTGCGTGACCTGCAGGAGTCGGCGCGGGAGGAGATCCTCTGGTTCTGCCGGGCCAACCCACTGGCCATGCAGGGCGCCGAGAACACCGAGGAGTACGGCGCACTGAGCCGCGGCGTCCGCTATCGAGCCATCTACGAGCGGGCCCTGCTGGAGACGCCGGGCGAGCTGGACACCATCGCCGAGGGCATCGGCTGGGGCGAAGAGGCTCGGACGCTCCCGACTCTTCCGGTCCGGCTCGCCATCGTGGACCGGGCGACGGCGATCTGCCCGCTGGTCCGCGACGACGAGGCGGCGATCGGTGAGCCGACTGCCGCGATCATCGGGCGGGGCCAGCTGCTGGACGCGCTGCTGGCGCTGTTCGAGAGCCACTGGGAGGCGGCGACGCCGGTCAAGCTCCAGCCGGACGAGGCGGAGGAGGGCGAGGGGCTGGACGGGTCCGAGCGCTTCCTGCTGTCGCTGATGGTGGCCGGCGTACCGGACAAGTCGATCGCGTCGCAGCTCGGCATCAGCCGTCGTACGGTCCAGCGCCGGCTGGACCGGATGATGGCCCTGGCCGGCGTGGACACCCGTACCGGGCTCGCCTACCAGGCGGCCAAGCGCAAGTGGTTGTAGAACGGCCCGGGCAGACCAGCTGCCCGGGCCGGTGTGACTACTTGAGCCCGTAGACCCGGATCACCGTCTGGGTGATCTTGTTGCCGGCGTTGTCCGCCGCGGAGACCCGCAGCGAGACCGTGCCCTTGCCGGCCGGTACGACGGCGACGTAGTGGCCGAAGGCACCGACGGCGATGATCCGCCGCCAGCTCTTGCCCTCGTCGAACGACACCTCCGCCTGCAGCGACGTCGAACGCGCCGCCGGAGCCCCGGCCTGCTGCTGCACGGTGAAGCCCACGACGTGGGTCCGTGCAGGGACCCGCCCGGTCAGATCGGTCGGTACGTCGTACCCGACCTGCAGCAGCGGCAGTGCGGTCGCCTTGTCCTCACCGGCCTTCTTCGACCGGAAGTCCCACGCGGTCTGGGTCCTGGTCGCCCAGTTCCACTCGCCTTCCGTGTCCTGCCGCTCGGTCGCCAGCTCCAGCCGGTACGACGCGTCGCCGCTGGTGGTGGTGACGTCCTGCCAGGCGTCCGGGAGCTCCGCGACGACGGCGCCGTTGCGCTTGAGCACCGCGGACGACGACGTGGTCTCGCCGAGCGTGTAGTGCCCGGCGGCGTCGACGAACGACGGCACCCGCAGCGAGATCCGGTCAGCGGTCCGCGTCGACACCACACCCGGTGCGGCCGCCGGACGAACCACCGGCTCGAACCAGGACTCGCTCGACGTACCGGTCCTGTAGCTGCGCGGCTCCGAGGTCATGCCACCGCGGAGCGGGTTCATCGTGTCCCACGTGTAGAGGTGGTGCACCCGGTGCTGCCAGAGCGTGTCGCCCGAGCTGACCCACTCCTCGCGGACCTTCGGCGTCTCGACGAAGCGCTGCGAGTCGTTCCACGCGTAGTCCTGCCACGGACGCCAGCCGAAGCGCTGCTCCTTGGCCCAGGTGAAGCCGCCGTTGTCGGCGTACGACGTGTTGATCCGGGCGCTGTTCGCGGCGGTCACGTGGTAGTCGATCTTGGCCGGGATCTGGTTCTTCGAGACCTGGAAGACGTCGTACAGGTACGGGCTCGAGGTGGTCAGGGTCAGGTCGATCGTCGCGCGACCGGCCTTGGCCCGGTTGACCAGCTTGGCGCCGTCGCGCGCGGTGGTGACCATCGCCGGGATCGGCTCCCGGTCGCCGACCGGGCGCCAGACCGTCCACGCCGACCAGTCCGCCGGCCGGTACAGGATGACGCCGGCCGCACCGGCCTTCGCCGCCGCCGCGATCTGGTCCTGCTCACTGCCGTTGCCCCAACCGTCCTCGCTGGACGGGATCACGGCGACCGCTCCCTTGACCCCCTTGAAGTCGGGGCCGGGGGCAACGAGGCTGAACCGCTTCTTCCCCTCGTACGACGGCGACTGGTGCAGCAGGTTGATGTCCATCGGACCGGAGACACCCGGCACCGACGCCTGCACCAGCGGAGCGACCAGCTGCCAGCGGGAGGCGAACTCGAAGCTGCCGCCCTGCACCGGCTTGGTCGGCGTGACCAGCACCTGGCTGACCGTGCTGAAGTGCATCACACCGTGGGTGATCTTCCGGCCGTTCGGGTACTCGCGGTGCACGTAGTAGCTGAGCACCGCCTGCTGCTCGGACGGCTTCGGCGTGTGGATCGTGATCGGCTTCGCCGCGCGGGCGTCGACGAAGATCTCGCGGTCCTTGTCGACCACGATGTTCGGGTCGGTGATCAGGGTGGCCTTCTCGTTCTGCGCGTCGCGCGACTCGATCAGCCCGTGCATCAGGTAGGTGCCCTCCTCCACCTCGGTCGTGAACACCCCACCCTCGTCGGCCCAGCCGAGCGAGTCCGAGCGCGAGCTGTCGCCGTACAGGGAGACCACCGGGAGGGCGGTCGGCTGACCGTCCTGGTCGATGCCGCGGAAGGTGACCTTGTGCTTCGGGCCCGACTTGAGCGTGCCGACCGCGGTCCGGACACTGACGTTGTCGGGGCCGGTGGCAACGATCCAGCCGCTGAACAGACCCCGGTCCAGCTTCGCCGGGTCGAGTGCCAGCGGTACGTCGGCGGAGCCGCCGGCCGGGACCGTCACGGTCGCCGGTACGCCGAACGCGTCGGTCTCCGGCTGGTGGGTGTCCAGGTTGTCGACGTCGACGGCCAGGGTCAGCGTGATCGGCGCGGCGGAGTCGTTGCGGTAGGTGATGGTCCGCGTCGTCGCGTTGCTGCCGGTCACGGTCAGGCCGAAGTCGGCGACGCCGGTCGCGTCGACCTTCTGCGCGACCGCCCGGGCGACGTCGACCCGGCCGGTGCCCTGGGCGTAGACGCTGAGGTCGGGCGTGGTCTTCGCCGTACTGGTCAGCGCGTCCTTGAGGCGGCCGGCCTTCCAGTCCGGGTGCTGCTGCGCGAGCAGCGCCGCGGCGCCGGCGACGTGCGGCGTCGCCATCGACGTACCGGAGGCGGCGGTGTAGAGGTTGTCGAGCGGCTGGCCCATCGCCGTACCGGCCGCGCGGGCCGCGACGATGTCGACGCCCGGCGCGGTGATCTCGGGCTTGAGGCCGGAGTCGCCGACCCGCGGGCCGCGGCTGGAGAAGTCCGCGAGCGCGTCGTTGCGGTCGACCGCGCCGACGGTCAGCGCGGCCGCGGCCGCACCCGGGGAACCGACCGACTCGTCCGCGCCGTCGTTGCCGGCGGCCACGACGAACAGGGTGCCGGAGGCCGCGGTGATGTCGTTGACGGCCTGGCTGAGCGGGTCGGTGCCGTCGGTCGGGCCACCGCCCAGGCTCATGTTGACGACCTTGGCGCCTTCGGCGGCCGCCCACTCCATCCCGGCGATGATCCAGGACTCGTAGCCGGAGCCGTCGTCGCCGAGCACCTTGCCGACCAGCAGGTCGGCCTTCGGCGCGACACCCTTGCGGGTGCCACCGGCGCCCGCACCGGTACCGGCGATCGTCGCCGCGACGTGCGTGCCGTGACCGAAGTGGTCCTCGGTGCCGGTCGGGCTCGTGGAGAAGTCCTCGGCCTTCTGCACCTTGCCGACCAGGTCCGGGTGGTTGGCGTCGACACCCGTGTCGAGGACTGCGACCTCGACGCCGGTGCCCTCGAACCCGGCCTGCCAGGCGGCCGGCGCACCGATCTGCGGCACGCTCTTGTCCAGCACCGGCTCGACCTTGCCGTCGAGCCAGATCTTGGCGACGCCCTGGTCGAGGGTGCGCGCGGTCTGCGAGGCGGGCTTGAGGGAGTTCCACAGGCCGGTCAGCTCCGCCTTGCCGGCGGTCACGGCGGCGCCACCGATGGAGGGCAGCGGGCGGCTGTTCGTCGTACCGGGCAGGGACTGGACGCGGGCGCCGCCGTCGTACCGGACGATCAGTGGCAGGGTCGGCGTGCTCGCGTCACCGAAGCCGTCAGCGAGCAGCTCGTCGACGTCGAACAGGTCGGCGTCGACCATGCCGGAGGCGACGTACGGGACGACGTCGCTCGGCAGGACGCGCAGTCCGCCGTCGACCTCGACGGTGTGGAACGCGATCTGCTCGCGGCCCGGAGCGGGCTGCACGGTGGCGGCCTTCTTGCCGGCGCCGGCGTCGGTCACGTCGACGACGTCACCGGTGATCAGCGTGATCTTCTGCGACTTGCCCGCCTGGGCGGCGGTCGAGGGTGCGGCCGACGGGCCCGGTGGTGCCGCGGTAGCGGTCAGGCTCGACGTGGTGGCCAGCGCGAGTGCGGCCGCGAGGATGGCGGCGCGACGCTTGCTTGAGGACATGAGCGGACTCCTTCGAGAGGCTAGGGGCAGGCACCTCGTGCTCAGGAGTCTGCGGTGCGCCACCGCCTTTGCGCCCTGTCCATCTCTGCCCTTCCTGTGACATGGCGCATGCGCGCCACCAACGTTGTAACGGAGCGTTCACAAGACATGGCCAGCCGATGTGCTGTGCGCGACGACGCCCCGGGTGCAGGATCAGCGCATGGCACAGACGGCGGCCCGCAGGTGGGCCTGGATCGGGACGTTCGTGGTCGGGGCGGCGCTGTACCTGCTGGTGCTCGCCGTCCTGACCGACACCGACAACCCCAACCTCTTCCCGACGATGATCCTGCTGGGCGCCCTGGTCGTCCCGCTGACCTTCGTCACCTTCGCGGCCGGGCGCTCCGGGCGCTGGCTGATCGACGGGCCGACGCTGGGCGGCTCGCTGCTGTTCGGCGGAGTCGTCGGTGTGGTCGTCGCCGGGTTGCTCGAGTACGACGCGATGCGGCGCCTCGGCACGCTCCCGATGGTCGGTGTCGGCCTGATCGAGGAGGCCGCCAAGCTGGTCGTCCCGCTGATCCTGGTCGTCTTCTTCGGCACCCGCTACCGGCACTCGATCGGCGGCGGCATCGTCATCGGCGTCGCGGTCGGCACCGGCTTCGCCGTCCTGGAGACGATGGGCTACGCCTTCGTCGCCCTCCTCCAGTCCGGCGGCAACGTCGGCGCCGCCGAGCAGACCCTCTTCATCCGGGGCCTGCTCTCCCCCGCCGGCCACGCCGCCTGGACCGGCCTCACCTGCTGGGGCCTGTGGCGGTACGTCGTGAACCCCACCGGCAAGCACGCCGCCGGCTTCCTCGGCATGTACGCCCTCGCCGTAGCCCTCCACACCACCTGGGACGGCCTCGGCGGCCGCGTCACGTACGCCGTCGTCGGCGCGATCTCCATCGGCCTCCTGCTCCTCGGCCTCCGCCACGCGCGGAAGCAGGACGATCGGCTGCCGGGATAGGAAACCGATTTCACCTGCGGTCGAAGGGTGTCGGTGAGTGGTGGCGGCCCGGGAGATCGTCTGCAAGGTTCGTGGTCGACCAGTGACGCGTCGTCACCGCCCCTTCGACGTCTGGATGGCTCATGAAACGACGGACTTTCCTTGGCAGTGTCGCGGCCGCGGGTGTCGGTGCCGCGGTGGCTCCCGGGCTGCTCGCGCCCACGCTCGCGCAGGCGGCGACGTACAAGAAACGGGTGACCGGGGCCGATCTCGACACCAACAGCCGGTGGCAGGTGGCCGGGACCGATCTCGGGATTCCGTACGTGCTGGAGAACGGGTCGATCGGTTACCTCTTCGGTGACACCTTCAACTCGCCGTGGCCCGAGCAGCAGAACAACGACTGGCGGTCGCCGGTGATGCTGCGGTCGGCGGTGCATCCGGGGGCGGCCGGCGGGATCGTGTTCGACAGTGCGGCGAAGGTGGCCGACAACGGGCGCGCGCCGGAGATCATGCGCAACGGTCACAACGGGATCGGCATCGACAACCTCTGGGAGGTGACGGTGATCCCGAACGACGGGATCAGCTTCCCCGAGACCGGTCGCCAGCTCGTCTCGTACATGAGTATCGAGCACTGGAATCCCGGCCCGCGGTACTCGCTCTGGAAGTCCCGGTACGCCGGCCTCGCGTACACCGACAACGGCAACGACTTCGTCCGGACCAACCTGAAGTGGTTCAACGACGCCGACAACGCCGACCCGTTCCAGATGTGGACGATGCAGCGCGACGGCGACTGGGTCTACGTGTTCTCGGTCCGGTCCGGCCGCCAGGACGGCCCGATGATGCTGCGCCGCGTCCCGTGGGAGCAGCTGTTCACCCCGGCGGCGTACCAGGGCTGGGGCTGGAACGGCAGTAACTGGGGCTGGGGCCGCCCGTGCACCCCGATCCTGAACGGCCGCTTCGGTGAACCGTCGGTCCGCCGTCTGAGCGACGGCACCTGGGTGATGGCGTACCTCAACTGCGCCACCGGCAACATCGTCACCCGCCGGGCCAACGCCCCCGACAGCGCGTGGACCAGCGAGAAGGTCCAGGTCACCTTCGCCCAGGAGCCTTCCCTGTACGGCGGTTTCATCCACCCCTGGTCCGGCCCCGGCGCGAACGAGCTGCACCTGATGGTCTCCAAGTGGACCCACGGCCCGGCCGGCAACAGCACGGCGTACCACGTCAGTCAGTACGTCGGCAGCATCTGAGTCTGGACAGTTCGTCTGCCGTGGACGTATCGTCCACGGCATGTCCAGTCCCGAACTCAAGGCCGAGGTCGATCGGCTCGCGCCGGTCGGCGATGCGATCGCGCGGTTGCTGTCGCCGCATGCCGAGGTCGTGCTGCACGACCCGGCGAGCGACCAGGTGGTCGCGATCTGGAACCCGTTGTCGGAGCGCAAGGTCGGAGCGCCGTCGCTGCTCGGTGAGCTGGACGAGTTGGCCGAGACCGGGCGCGACGTCTACGGGCCCTACCCGAAGTCGCTGCCTGACGGGCGGCGGTTGTCGAGCGTGAGCGCCGTACTGCGGGACGCGGACGGCAAGGCCGGGTTGGTGCTGTGCATCAACGTGGACCGGACCGCGTTCGAGGAGGCGGGCCGGATCCTCGCGGCGTTCGCGGCGCCGGTGACCGGGCAGCCGCGGGTGCTGTTCGAGCACGACTGGACCGAGACGCTGAACGACGTGGTCGGCGAGTTCGTGCGTGAGCGTGGCGCGACAGTGGACCGGCTGTCGCGGGACGACCGGCTGGAGCTGGTCGGGCGGTTGGAGGCGGCCGGCGTACTGAGTCAACGGCGGTCGGTACCGGCAGTGGCGCGGGCCCTGAAGATCTCCCGGTCCGCGCTCTACCAACTGCTCGGCGAAGCGCGGAAGGAATCTGATGGCGACCCTGCCTGACTTCCGGCTGGAGACGTACTTCTCGCGCTGGGAGTTCAGCGCGCGGTTCCATCTGACTGCCTCCGACGCGCAGTCGCTGCCGATGTCCGAGCTGCTGGCGATGGCGGACGACGACGGCCGCGAACGATGGGAGTCGCTGGCGCTCGGCTACACCGAGACGCGCGGCCTGCCCGCGTTGCGGGAAGAGATCGCGAGCACGTACGACGGCCTCGAGCCCGACGACGTGATGTGCTTCGCCGGCGCCGAGGAAGGCATCTACCTCGCGATGCGCGTCCTGCTCGAGCCGGGTGACCACGTCGTCGTACTGACGCCGAACTACCAGGCGGCTGAGACGATCCCGCTCGACATCTGCACGGTGACGGGCGTCGCCCTGCGGCCCGAGGATGGCTGGGCGCTGGACGTCGACGCGATCGAGCGCGCGCTGCGACCCGAGACCCGGCTCGTGTCGGTGAACTTCCCGAACAACCCGACCGGCGCCGTACCGGACCCCGCGGCGTGGGAGCGGCTCGTGCGCCTGTGCGACGAGCGTGGGATCCGGTTGTTCAGCGACGAGGTCTACCGCGGGCTCGAGCTCGACCGCCCATCATTGCCTCAGGCAACCGATCTGTCGCCGACGGCGCTGTCGCTGAACGTGATGTCGAAGGCGTACGGCCTGCCCGGCCTGCGGATCGGCTGGATCGCCTGCCGCGACCGCGCCGTCCTCGACAAGCTGGAGCGGGCCAAGCACTACACGTCGATCTGCAACTCGGCGCCGAGCGAGATCCTCGCGCTGATCGGCCTGCGAGCCCGGGACCGCTTGCTGGAACGCAACCGCGGCACTGTCGCGCGGAACCTGCCGCTCTTCGCGGACTTCTTCGCGCAGCGCCCGGACCTCTTCGAGTTCGACGCCCCGCAAGGCGGCTGCGTCTGCTTCCCGCGGTACGCCGGTCCGGACGGCGTCGAAGCCATGTGCACCGCGCTCGTGGAGCAGGCCGGCGTCCTGCTGCTGCCGTCGAGTATCTACTCGTCGGCCCTCACCGATACGCCGACCGACCGCTTCCGCGTCGGACTCGGCCGCGTTGATCCCGCACCGGCACTAGATGCCTGGCGCAACTGGTTGGAGAAGCAGGCATGACGCTGCGCGTGATCGGGCTCGACGAGATCCGCTCGGTGGTGAAGCCGGAACTCGTCTTCGACGCCGTCCGTTCCGCGTTGATCGCCCACACCGAAGGGCAGACGCAGGTCCCACTCCCGATGGTGCTCGACTTCCCGGCCGCGTCCGGCGACTGCCACGTGAAGGCCGGGTACGTCGAGGGCTCGCCGCACTTCACGGTCAAGATCGCCAGCACGTTCGCCTCGGTGAACAACGGTCTGATGCTCGTCGTCGACGCGACCACCGGCGAACCCGCCGCTGTCCTCGCCGACGAGGGCCGCCTCACCGCGTGGCGCACCGCGGCCGCCGGCGCGCTGATCACCGACGCGATGGCCCCGGCCGACGTACAGGAAGTCCTGATCGTCGGCACCGGCGACCAGGCCCGCCTGCAGGCGATCTGGCTCACCCATCTCCGTCCGAGCGTGAGGTTCCAGATCTGGGGTCGTCGCCCCGAAGCTGTGGACAACCTGGTCGCGACCCTGGTCGCAGAGGGAATCCCGGCTCGCCCGGCTACAAGTGGTGCGACGTGTGTCATCAGCACGACACCGGCGACTTCACCGCTGCCGCTCGAACTCTTCCGGGACGCCGTGCACATCACCGGCGTCGGCACCGACATGCCCGGCAAGGGCGAACTGCCGACCGAGCTCTTCGCCGGCGCGACCGTTGCCACCGACGATCACGAGCAGTGTCTCGACCACGGCGACTACGGCAACGCCGTACGGGCCGGAGTGATCAGCAACGCCGTCGACCTGTCCGTCGGCGCGATCCTGCGCGACGGCTTCACCCGGCGTACCAAGAGGTCGATCGCGGACCTGACCGGCCTCGGCGTCCAGGACGCGGCGACGGCCTCCGCGGTGATCGCGGCGCTCGCCGGATAACAGCAAGCGGTTGCCCGAAAACTCAACTGGTCCGGTAAATCTCTGACCAGCGAGCCCACTGGTCTGTTGCGCATTCTGCAACACAGACTGCAGATAACGCTGTCAATCGGTCACTTCGCGCAACTTTTGTGGTTGCGCACGCTCTCACGACTTAGTAACGGAACCTACTGAACTATTGACGGGTCGACCGGTCGTCCGCAATTCTCGCTGCCACTGAACGACAGGTTCATACCAGTCAGCCGGACGCCGGTCCGGCTACTCCGCCAGAGGTGATCCGATGAAGTTCCGTCCCCTTGCCGTCGCCGCGGTCGCGGCTCTCTCCCTCACCACGGTGGCCGCCTGCGGTGGCTCCGATGGTGACAACGCCGCCGCCGACGGCCCGACCACGATCGATGTCTGGCTGATGAAGGGAAGCGTCTCCGACGACTTCCTCAAGCGCTTCACCGACGACTTCGCCGCGAAGCACCCGGACGTGAAGGCGAACGTCCAGATCCAGGAGTGGAACGGGATCGGCCCGAAGATCATCGGCGCGCTGGCCAGCAAGGACGCGCCGGACGTGATCGAGGTCGGCAACACCCAGGTCGCGCAGTACTCGGCCTCGGGCGGCGTCAAGGACCTGACCGACAAGAAGTCCGACCTCAAGGGCGACGACTGGATCGAGGGCCTGGCCGGTCCGGGGCTGTACGAGGGCAAGCAGTACGGCATCCCGTACTACGCCGCGAACCGCGTGGTCGTCTACCGCAAGGACCTGTTCCAGGCGGCCGGCGTGACCCCGCCGAAGACCCGCGACGAGTGGATCACCGCGACCACCAAGCTGAACAGCGGCGGCAACCAGGGCATCTACCTGCCCGGCCAGAACTTCTACGTGCTGTCCGGCTTCATCTGGGACGAGGGCGGCGACCTCGCGGTCAAGGACGGCGACTCCTGGAAGGGCGCGCTGTCCACGCCCGAGGCGCTGAAGGGCATGGAGTTCTACAAGCAGATCCAGGCGCTCGGCAAGGGCCCGAAGGACTCCGACGAGGCCAAGCCGACCCAGACCGACGTCTTCGCGCAGGGCAAGATCGCGCAGATGATCGCGGTCCCGGGCGCGGCCGAGCTGATCGCCCAGGCGAACCCGGCACTGAAGGACAAGCTGGGCTTCTTCCCGATCCCGGGCAAGACCGCCGACAAGCCGGGCGCGGTCTTCACCGGTGGCTCGGACCTGATCATCCCGGAGGCCTCCGACGGTCAGGACGCGGCGTACACGTTCATCAAGGAGCTGGCCGGTGAGCAGTGGCAGACCGACCTGGCCAAGTCGATGAAGTACGTGCCGAACCGGACCAGCCTGGCCGCGTCGGTCGGTGCCGACGAGGGCGTCGCAGCGATGGCCGCCGGCGCCGCCAACGGCAAGGCGACGCCGAACTCGCCGAACTGGGCCGCGGTCGAGGCGAAGAACCCGATCAAGGAGTACCAGACCAAGGTCCTGACCGGTGGTGACCCGGCGGCCGCCGCGAAGGCGGCCGACGAGATCATCACCCAGGCCCTGAACACCAAGTAGCCGTGGCTGTCACCCACGTCGAGAGCACGGCGGAACACGCCCCCGCCGCCCGGACCGGTTCGCCGGCCCCCGGGCGGCGGGGGCGTTCCCTGCCGGTGCGTCTGCTGCCGTACCTGCTGGTCGCGCCGACGGTGCTCGGGACGGCGTACCTGCTGGTCTACCCGCTGATCCGGAACCTGATCATCTCGTTCCAGAAGTTCGGCATCGCCCAGCTGATCCGCGGCGGTGCCGATTTCGTCGGCTTCGACAACTACCGGCAGATCCTGTCCGACGACATGTTCTGGTCGGTCGTCCTGCGGACGTTCGTGTTCACCGCGATCAACGTCTCGCTGATCATGGTGCTGGCCACGCTGATCGCGCTGCTGATCGGTGCCCTGGGCAAGAAGATGCGGCTGGCCGTGATGGGCGGTCTCGTCGTCGCGTGGGCGATCCCGGTGATCGCCGCGACGACGGTCTTCCAGTGGCTGTTCCAGTCCCAGCTCGGCGTCGTGAACTGGGTCCTCGTCGCGCTCGGCTTCGAGCAGTTCGACGGCTACGCCTGGTTCGCGAACGGGACGTCGACGTTCGCGATCATCGTCGTCCTGATCGTCTGGCAGTCGGTGCCGTTCGCCGCGCTGACCTTGTACGCCGCGATGACGACCGTGCCGAAGGAACTGCACGAGTCGGCGCAGATCGACGGCGCCGGCGGCGTGAAGACGTTCTGGCTGATCACGTTCCCGATCCTGCGACCGATGTTCGGGCTGATCCTGTGCCTGGAGATCATCTGGGTCTTCAAGTGCTTCGTGCAGATCTGGGCGATCAGCCAGGGCGGCCCCGGCAACGCGACGCTGACGCTGCCGGTCTACGCCTACCAGGTGGCGCAGTCGCTGAACCGCTACGACCTCGGCGCCGCGATCTCGATGGTGACCGTCGTGATCCTGGGCGTCGCGCTGCTGGCCTACTTCCGGCAGATGTTCAAGGAAGAGGGTGAACTGTGAGGACCCGGATCGGGCGGAAGATCTCGCTCAACACGCTGGCCCTGATCGTGTTCGCCTTCTCGGTGTTCCCGGTCTACTGGATGGTGCTGACGGCGTTCAAGCCGACCAAGGACATCCAGGCCGAGACCCCGTCGTTCTTCCCGACCAACATCACCTTCAGCCACTTCGGTACGGCGGTGAACGCGGACGGCTTCTGGCTGTTCTGGCGCAACAGCGCGCTGGTCGCGGTGTCGGCGGTCCTGATGGCCCTCGTCATCGCGTGCCTCGCGGCGTACGCCGTCGCGCGGATGAAGTGGCGCGGCCGGCAGGCGTTCATCCTGATGGTGTTCATCGCGCAGATGACGCCGTGGGAGGCGCTGCTGATCCCGATGTACGTGATCGCCCGCGACACCGACATGCTCGACAAGCTGACCATGCTGACGCTGATCTACTTCATGGTCACGCTGCCGTTCACGATCGTGACGCTGCGCGGGTTCCTGAACGCGATCCCGGTCGAGCTCGAGGAGGCCGCCCAGGTCGACGGCTGCAACCAGTTCCAGGCGTTCCGCCGGGTCGTCTTCCCGCTGCTCGCGCCCGGGCTGCTGTCGACATCGCTGTTCGGTTTCATCACCGCCTGGAACGAGTTCGCCTTCGCGAACCTGCTGATCATCAAGAACCAGGACCAGCGCACGCTGCCGGTCTGGCTCTCGTCCTTCAGCAACACCTTCGGCACCGACTGGGGCGCCACGATGGCCGCGGCCACGCTGTTCATGCTGCCCGTCCTGCTCATCTTCCTGGTCCTCCAGGGCCGCGTCACCGCTGGAGTCGCGGCGGGAGCCGTCAAGGGCTGACCGAAAGGCCGGTACGCCGAAAGGCGTACCGGCCATCGGGCTCACTCCGGCTTTTTACTCACCCACAGAATTGCCTCTCCGTCCGCGAGGAGGGTGCCCTGAATGACGTAGAAGTCAGCGGGAACGCTCTTGCGGTCTTCGCTGTAATCCACGCTGAAGCGGTGGACGGACACCCCACGCTGTCGCAGGAGCTCCAGTGCCCTGCCGACCTGAAGGTCCTTGTACTCGACACCCTCCAAGGCCTCACCCCGGCCGTTCAGCTCACCGCTCGCGCTGACCTTCTCGCCCGGCCGCAGCGGGCGGCCGATCCGGAGGAACCCCTCACCTCGGAATCCTCTGGCCACGGAGATCTCGATGTGGCACGGCGAGTCGACCCCGATCCGGCAGCCGGCAGGCGCGGCGCCGACCTTGACATGGCGTGCGTTGGATCCGTCGCTGTAGCCGCCCGAGGTCTCCTGACCGACCACCGATGGCGACGCCGGTACCAGTTCCAGCTTGAAGTTGAGCCCCTGCTGCTTGAGCTCGCGGTTGAACCGCTTGGTGTCGGCCTGGAGATCGATCACTGTGATCTTCAGGTCATCGCCCCGGTAGGCAAACGCCAGGGCCTCTGGATGCGAGTTGCCGGACCGCTCCACCACCGTCAGCGCGATCCCACCGACCAGGCTCGCCGCGACCAGCACCGGCACCCACCGGCGACCTCGGCTCCATCGCTGCCGCGCGGACGACCGTGCCCCAGCGCTCGACGTGTCGGCGACCGGCGCCTGAGTCCGCGACAGTACGTCCTTCCAGACCTTGTCGCGGTTGCTGGTCGCCGTGCTCAGGTCCTCGTCGGTGACCGGGTCTAGCGCCCGGATCTTGTCCAGAGTGGTCATGCCGGTCCTCCTTCGTGGGCTGTGCTGAGGGTTTGCGCCACCGGTGCTTCCTCGGTCGAGCGCAGCAACTTCTCGAAGCGACGGCGGGCGCGGTGCAGCCGGATCCGTACGGCGTTCCGGGAGCAGTCGAGGGCTACGGCGACCTGGTCGACCTCCAAGCCCTCCCACGCGATCAGCGACAGCAACTCGCGATCCCGCTCCGGCAGCTCGTTCCAGGCCGCCGCGGTGAGGGCCGCGGCCTCAGGACTGGACGAGGTCTGGGCGACCGGCGCCGCCCGCAGTTGCTCGGTGAGCGCCGAGCGCCGGTCCTCGCGGCGGCGGTAGTTCGCGAGCGTGCGGCGCGCGACGGCGTACAGCCAAGGCAGTGCCTCGGCACCCGCCGGTACGTCGTCGAGCCGCCGCCACGCGACCAGGAACGTCTCCGCCACCAGGTCGTCGACGTCCCCGCGGTTGGAGATTCGCCGCAAGTAGTAACCGACCAGTTGGTTGTAACAGGCGGAGAACATGCTCTCGAACCGCGCCAGCCGCTGGTCGTCCGGTGGCCCGTGCCCGTTCTCAGCTGAGTAGGTCATGCCCCTCTTATGTCGGCGAGGGGCTCATGATTTCAGTCCGGGAAGGTCAGTTTCGTGGTGATCCGGTAGCGGTCGCCGCGGTAGATCGACCGCGTGTACTCGACGACCGCGCGATCGGCCGTCCGCGTCGTGCGCTCGATCAGCAGGGCCGGCGAGTGCAGCGGTACGTCGAGCTGCGCCGACTCCTGATGGTCGGTGACCGTCGGCTCGGTCACCTGGACGGCGTCGCGCGGCGCCACGTCGTACCGGTTGCGGAGGAGCGCGTAGAACGAGCCGGTCTCGAAGTCCCGGCCGGAGATCCCGGGCACGAGCCCGGCCGGGATGCGGATCCGCTCGATGCACATCGGCAGACCGTCGACCAGCCGGAGCCGGACGACCGCGACCAGCTCCGCGCCCGGCGAGACCTCCAGCCGCCGGCCCATCCGCGCGCCTGCCGGCTCGACCGCGAAGCTGATCAGCCGGCTCTGCCACGGGCTGCCCTCGGCGGGCGGCAGCGCGAAGTCGCCCGCCTCGGTCGGCTCCAGCTCCTGGTGGATCTTCCGGGCGCTGACGAAGGTCCCGCGACCGTGCTCGCGGACCACCACGCCCTCGCGGGCCAAATCGTCCAGGGCTGCGCGCAAAGTCGGCCGGGAGACGCCCAGCGACTCGCTCAGGCTGCGCTCCGACGGCAGCACCTGACCCGGCCCGCTGGTCTCGATCAGGGCCAGCAGTTGATCCCGCGCCTGGGTCCGTCGCACCCGCAGATCTTACCAGTGGTCTGACCAGTGAGAGCGATCCCACGGTTAACACAAGCTCTTGACTTAACCACTCGAACGCGTCAGATTGCCAGGAGTGACCCAGTGGTCACACCCTCTCCGCCCCGAGAAAGGTGTTCACCATGGCTCGATCCCGCGCACTCCGGACCACCGCCGCCGTCGCCGTCCTGGCCGCCGTCGCGGCAGCGGTCGGCGTACCGGCCTCTGCTCGTCCGGCTCCGGACGAGGCTCCCGGCAAGGCCGCCGCGTGCGGCGCCTTCTTCGACGACTTCAGCTACAGCTCCCGGACCGACCCGGCCTTCACCGCGCACGACTGGAGCATCCGGACCAACGCCGGCGGCCCCGGCGTCGGCGGCGCGACCTGGGCGGCGAGCCACATCAGCTTCCCGGTCGTCGACGGCCAGCGGTCGCTGCAGCTCCGCGCGAGCACCAACGGCACGGCCGGCGGTACGACGCACGCGCAGGTGCAGCAGAACCGGCAGCGGTTCTTCGAGGGCACCTACGCGACCCGGTTCAAGTTCAGCGACGTACCGGTCAGCGGCAACGACGGCGACACGATCAACCAGACCTTCTACACGATCTCGCCGCTGCGCTACGACTGGGACCCGATCTACAGCGAGCTCGACATCTCGGAGTATCTGCCGAACGGCGGCTGGGGTGAGACGAGCGCGACAAACTTCTTCACCAGCTGGAACACGTACCAGGTCGACCCGTTCGACGGCTGGCGCGCGTCGACCGCCCGCCGGCAGAGCCATGCCGGCTGGCACACGCTGGTCGCGACGGTCGCTGCCGGGCACGTGAAGTACTACGTCGACGGCGCGCTGGTCGCCGACCACACCGACGACGGCCAGGGCCATACCGTCTACCCGCGGCAGGGCATGACGCTGAACTACAACCAGTGGTTCATCGACCTGAACGGCCACTCGGGCGGGACCAGCGTCTGGGCCCAGTCGGCGGACTGGGTGTACTACGCGAAGAACGAGGTCCTGAGCCCGTCGACGGCGGCTGCGCGGGTGGCGTCGTACCGGTCCTCCGGCACGGCCCACGCGGACACGATCAGCTGCTGAAACAGTTAATGGTCAGTACGGTGAGACGGCCCCCGGCAACCCATGGACTTTCCGTCCCCGACTGAGTACGGTCCGTTACGGCGTCCGCACCACGCCGCTCACCGGGGAAGAGCTCTGAGCCCTTCCTCGCACCGATCGGTGAGGTGCTGCCCGCCAGTAGCGCCTCACTGGTGGCTGGGCGAGCAGACCGCGGCCGACGCCGAGGTCTGATGGGGGCCCGGACACCTAGGTGGGGCGGAGCAGCGCGGTCGTCCGACCATCGCGCTTCCCCGCCCCACCGACTCAAAATTCTCCTCGAACCGCCCCCAACGCTCCGCACCCGCCCGTCGTCTAGCTTGGCGACAGGGAAACCGAAGGACGGTGCCGGTGGCTGACTGGAAGAGCGCGTTCGACGAGCTGGTCGCGGTCCGCGGCCCGGCACTGCGTGGTTACGCCTACCTGCTGACCGGGGAAGCGGCGAGCGCCGCCGATCTGGTCCAGGAGGCGCTGCTGCGGGTGTTCGGCCGGCTGCGCGTCGGCAGCGACATCGAGCAGCTTGAGGGTTACGTGCGCCGCGTGATCCTGAACCTGTACGTCGACGACCGGCGGCGGGCGAAGAAGTGGCGCGAGACCAGGCACCTGCTGGTCGAGCCCGACGACCAGCACGGCGAGGACCTCGCAACCACGCACACGGTCCGCCACGCACTGTCCGACCTGTCACCCAAGCAGCGCGCCTGTGTGGTGCTGCGGTACTACGAGGACCTCACGGTCCCGGAGATCGCGGACCAGCTCAAATGCGCCGAGGGCACGGTGAAACGCCATCTAGCCGATGCGAGATCGAGGTTGGCCACGCAGCTCGGCGTGACAGAGGAGAGTGTGCAATGACGTCGAAGGACCTGAAGGACCTTCTCGGCGCGGTGGCGGACGAGGGCCGGGACACCGTGGACCTGGACGAGCGGGCGCTGGCCGGCCGGATCAAGGGCCGCCGCCGGCGCAACACGCTGGTCGCGGGAGCGGCGAGCCTGGGCACGGCCGCGGTGATCGCGATCGCGGCGGTGGCCGTCGTACCGAATCTCGGGGGGAGTGCGGACACGCCCGTCGCGGGCGCCCGCCAGGAGGCGAGTGGCCTGGCGCTCGGAGCGTGTGGTGGTGCGGCCACCGGTGAGCCGCGGGCGGGACAGCCGCTGGAGCTGAGTGCCGCGACGGTGGTCAAGCCGATCAGCGGGACGACCGACTTCGGCGCGGTCGATGTGGTGGTCGTCAACAAGACCGACAAGGTCCTGGAGCTGACCACCGGGCGGAGCGCCGCGCTGACGGTAGCCCAGCAGGGCAAGGTGGTGGCGACTCCGGCGCCGATCCGCGACGTCGCGGACAGGCTGACGCTGCTGCCGGGTGACCGGCACGTCATCACCTCGACGATCAGCCTGCGCCGTTGCGGTGAGGCAACGACGCAGGCCGGGGAGAAACTCGCGCCGGGCAGCTACCAGTTCTACGCGACGCAGGTCTTCAGCCCGACCGACGGCGGCCAGGAGATCGAGGCCCAGGGCGGGCCCTGGACGGTCGAGCTGAAGTGATCACTTGATCGCGATGTTCGCCTTGAAGACGGACCGGATGGTGGTCCACCGCTCGGCGTACTGGTCGTCGCCCGCGTGGGCGATGTGCATGCCCCGGATCTGCACGGTGCCGTTCACGTACTGGAACAGCGGTGCGCCCGAGTCACCACCCATGCCGTCCGGACCGCGGTAGGCGATCAGTTCGACCGTGCAGCCGGCCTCGTCGCAGAACTGCGCGTGCAGGCTGGTGACCACCTGCGAGCAGAGTTCGTACGTCGTCTGCCCGCTGCGGCAGTAGGCGGCTCCGACCGCGGGGTCGGAGGCGCCGCTGACCAGGATGGTCGTCCCGGCCGCGCCACCGCGGTAGATGACCGAGCCGTACGTCCCGCCGCCGACCGCTTCGAAGTCGTAGTACGGGAAGCTCGGCCGGCTCCGGACGGTGCCCCACAGCTGCTGGCCACTGGTCGAGAAGACCCGCTGACCCAGTGAGAAGCAGTGCCCGGCGGTGACCATGTAACGGGCCGTCGAGGTGATGGTGAAACCACTGGTGCAGACCGACGAGCCGTTGGTGATCGAAGCACCACCGCGGTGCGGCGCAGGGTCACTCTGCCGGGAGTCCCGGCTGACGTCGCCGTACTTCGCCTCGAGCACCGGCCCGTACTTGGCCAGCAGCGGCTGCATCGTCGCCGCGGGCGCGTCCGTCGTCACCGACATGGCGTCGCGCTGCGCGTCGTAGTGGAAGGCGTAGCTGTACTTGTTCGCGCCGTCCTTCCACTGCCGGTTCTCCAGCACCGTCCGGATCGAGGTCAGCTCCGCCTTGGTGGTGCGGCTCGGCAGGACCCCGGTGTCGGCACCGGCGACCTTCACGGACCGGGCCGCCTGGGCCTTCGCCGTCTTCGGCATCCGGACGACGTACTTGCCCGTCGCCTGGTCGTAGTAGACACCCAGGCCGCCGGACTTCGTGGCGTAGTCGTCGACCTGGCTGAACTGTTTCTCCTGCGCCGTCTGCGGCCCGTCGGGCGCCGTGGCGGCTGCTGCCTCCTTCTGTGCTCGGGCGGCCGCCAGCGCGGCCCCCTCCGCCGAAGGTGCCGCGACGTCGGTCACGCCGAGTGGCTGGGCCACCGACGGCGTACCGACGAGCGCGAGCCCACCGGCACCGACCGACACCGCGGCGATCGCCATCGACAGCGATCTCCTCTTCACACGCATTCGTTACTCCCCAGACTTGGGTGCTGAACCCCTGCAGTCTGCCGAACTCCGGGGCCGCTCGCCGCTCGAAGGCCACATCCTGCAATGTCGCGGTCACCCTACGGCCCGGAAGTCTTCGCTCGTTGGCACGTTCACAGGCCGGTACGGCGGGGCAGACTGACCCTCGACGCCGTTCCACACCGCCCCGTGGGAGACCCGCCGTGAGAACTCTTCGTTCGTTCCGTCCGGTACTGCTGATCGGCGTACTGCTCGCCCTGCTCGGGTTCGGCATGACGCCGGCGCCGGCCGCGACCAGTGCGACCCTGACCGTCGCCGCCGCCATCCAGCAGCAGACCGGTGCCACCGGCACCGTCTCGGGCTACGTGGTCGGCCAGCCGACCGCCACGAACACGGTGGTCCGCAGCAACTTCCCGAACGACTACGCGCTCGCGCTGGCGGACTCCGCCGGACAGACCGGTACGGCGAGCATGCTGTACGTCCAGATCCCGAGCGGCTTCCGTGCGTCGTACGGGCTGCAGTCGAACCCGTCGCTGGTCGGCCAGAAGATCACGGTCACCGGCAAGCTCGCGGCGTACTTCTCGCACCCGGGGCTGACCGGGGCGACGGCGTTCAGCGGTGGCGGCGGGTCGGACCCTGGCGACCCGGGTGATCCCACCGACTACTACGCAAACGCCGAGGGCAAGACCGGCGCGGCACTGAAGTCGGCGCTGCACACGATCATCTCGAACCAGACCAAGCTCAGCTACGACCAGGTCTGGAACGCGCTGAAGGACACCGACCAGGACCCGAACAACACCAACAACGTGATCCTGCTGTACTCCGGGCGCTCGCAGTCGAAGAGCTCCAACGGCGGCAACCCGGACGACTGGAACCGCGAGCACGTCTGGGCCAAGTCGCACGGCGACTTCGGGACGGCGACCGGTCCGGGCACCGACGTGCACCACCTGCGCCCCGAGGACGTCTCGGTGAACGGCGTCCGCGGCAACCTGGACTTCGACAACGGCGGCGGCACGGTCGCGGAGTGCTCCGGCTGCGCTGTCGACGGCGACTCGTTCTCGCCGCGGGCGGCGGTCCGCGGTGACGTCGCGCGGATGATCTTCTACATGGCGGTCCGGTACGAGGGCGGCGACGGGTTCGCGAACCTGGAGCCGAACAACTCGGTGAACAACGGCTCCGCGCCGTACATCGGCAAGTTGTCGGTGCTGAAGGCCTGGAGCCAGGCCGACCCGCCGGACACCTTCGAGAAGCGCCGCAACCAGGTGATCTTCGACAACTGGCAGCACAACCGCAACCCGTTCATCGACCACCCGGAGTGGGTCTCGTCGATCTGGCCGTAGAACCGGCCTGTGGACAACGCTCGTCGCGAGGCCCGGGACGGATAACTTGAAGGCATGACTGCTTCTGTTCCGCGCTTTCACCTGGCCATGCCGGTCGACGACCTCGCCGCCGCGGCAGAGTTCTACGGCTCTGTCATCGGCTGTGACCGTGGCCGGTCCTCCGACACCTGGATCGACTGGCACCTGTTCGGCCACCAGTTCGTGACCCACCTCGCACCGGGCCGCTCGCAGGGCATCCACAACCCTGTGGACGGCCACGACGTCCCGGTCCCGCACTTCGGCGTGATCCTGCCCATCCCCGACTTCCACGCGCTCGCCGACCGCTTCAAGGCGGCCGGCAAGACCTTCGTCATCGACCCGTACCTGCGCTTCGAGGGCCTGCCCGGCGAGCAGTGGACGATGTTCCTGCTCGACCCGGCCGGCAACGCCCTGGAGTTCAAGGCCTTCGCGGACGAGGCGCAGATCTTCGCGACCTGAGCCCGGACCTTTGCGGGGTGGTCGAAAGCTTGGGATTCCGGCCTGATCCGGAACTAGCCTGCCGCGCATGGCGAACGCGGGCTATCGGGAGGTGCTCGGGATCCGTGAGTTCCGGGCGATGTGGCTGGCCGAGCTGCAGTCGGTCTGCGGGGACCAGTTGGCCCGGGTCGCGTTGTCGGTGCTGGTGTTCGCCGACACCGGCTCGGCGGCGCTGACCGGGCTGACGTACGCGCTGACGTTCGTCCCGTCGCTCCTCGGCGGGATCTTCCTGACCGGGCTCGCGGACCGGTTCCCGCGCCGCGAGGTGATCGCGGTCGTCGACGCGGCGCGCGGCTGCCTGATCCTGCTGGTGGCCATCCCCGGCATGCCGTTCGTGGTGATGTGCGTGCTGGTCGGGATCGTGTCGCTGCTGCAGCCGGTGTTCAAGTCGGCCCAGCTCGCGCTGCTGCCCGACGTACTGGGTGAAGAGCGGTACCTGACCGGCATGGCGATCCGCAGCATCACCATCCAGTCGGCGCAGATGGCCGGGTTCGCTGGTGGTGGTCTGCTGATCGCGGTCTTCAACCCGTACGTCGTGCTGCTGGTCGACGCGGTCACGTTCTTCGGTTCCGCGGTGCTGATCCGGACCAAGCTGCAGCACCGGCCCGCTGCCGACAAGCCGCGCGAGGACGGCGTACGGCGGTCGTGGCGGTCGTCGGCGGGTGAGACCTGGGGACTGCTGTTCGCGGATCGCGGGATGCGCGCACTGGTGCTGATGCTGTGGCTGATGGCGATCGTCGCGGTGTACGAGGGAATGGCGGCGCCGTACGCGGCGGTGTTCGGTGGCGGCTCGGTGATGGTCGGGCTGATCCTCGCGGCCGATCCGCTCGGGTCGGTGATCGGCGCCTTCGTCTTCAGCAAATGGGTGCCCGAGGCCTGGCGTACGAAGCTGCTCGGGCCCTTCGCCGTCCTGGCTGCATTGCCCGTAGCCCTTTGTCTGTTGCGTCCTGGGCTGGTCGCGTCGATCGTGCTCTTCGTGATCGCCGGCGGCTTCGGCACGATCGTCGTCCTGCAGTCCACGACGACGATGACGTTCCTGCTGCCGGACGCGCGCCGAGGCCAGGCGATCGGCATGTCCAACTCGGGTCTCACCACGGCGACCGGCGTCAGCCCGCTGTTCGCAGGACTCCTTGCAGACAAGACCGATGCGGTGAACGCCGTCGGTTGGTTCGGCCTCGCCGGACTACTCGTCGCCATCCCGCTCGCGCTGAGCTGGCAACGGGCCTCTCAACAAGTACCTGCTAGCGGTTGACCGTGAACGTGGTCTGACCGACCTGCCGGGAGTACGTCCTGGCGCCCTCTGCGTGTCGCCCGTTGCTCTCCGCCGTGATCGCCGGGGCCGCCGAGCCCGGCAGCGCGACACCTGCGGTGGCGGCCGACTGACCGAGGCGGACCTCCACCCAGTCGCGCATCCCCGGATCCGCCACGGTGATTCGGTCGCCCGCCTCCCGGATCAGCCCGCGCGCGACCAGCATCTGCCGCGCGCTGTCGACCGCCGGCCAGTTCCCCGGACCGGCGGCCTGCGTCTCGGCCGGCATCGACAACCCACGTGCACCGCGGGCGGCCGTCTTCGCGAGCAGCTCCTTCTCCGCGGCCGAGCACGAGTTCCACTCCGCCTGGTAGACGATCCGCGAGTCCGCGTTGACCTGCGCGATCGCCGCCTTCGCGACGTCCGGCGTCAGCCCGTCCGGCTGGTTCCCGATCAGGTCGACCGCCTTCTCCGACAGGTCGCGCAGCCGCCCAGGATGACCACCCGACGCCTGCAGCAGCCGGTCGACCGCCTCGGCGCTGTGCGCGATCCCCGCCTGTCGCAGCGGCTCGGTCAGCGTCGGCCGCAGCTCGTCACCCGACAGCGGACCACACTCGCGTACGTCGTACCGGCTGGTGACCGCGGTCGCGACTCCGGAGTGCCCGCCGGACGCCGCCATCAGGCGCGTCATCGCCAGCTCGCTGCCCGCGGCGACCAGGTACACCGGCCGCCCGCCGCGCTCGAGATGCGTCGACAGCTCGGTCAGCGCGGCCAGGTCCCGCTCGGACGCGACGTCGAGGTTGTCGACCATCAGCACGACCGGCTCGCCCTTCTTCGCGGCCAGGTCGCCGAGCTCGGTCGCCAGTTCGTCGAGCGTCGAGCCGAGCCCGTTGCCGCCTGGTGCGTCCCACTGCCGCTTCGCGACCAGCTGCACCGGCGCGACCCCGACCCGGACCTCCGCGCCGTTCTGCTGGTTGCGGGAGCGTTGGGTCAGGTTCTTGATCGTCTTCTTCAGCTTCCGCAACGCGAGGAACCCGTACTGCTTGCGCAGCCCACCGAGCTTGCGGGTCGCCTCCCGCACGAACCGGCTCTCCAGCGGCTCCCGCGGCGACGCCTCGACCCGCAGGCACGACCAGCCGCGCACCCGCGCGAGGTCCTGGACCTTCTCCAGCTCGAAGGTCTTGCCCATCCCGGGCCCACCGGTGAACAGCACGGTGTTCCGCTCCGGCGCCCGCAGATCGAGCGAGATCGGCCGCCCGGCCGCGTCGACCCGGGTGACCGGCGAGGCGGGCCGCTGCGGCGTACCGAAGATCGGGTCCATCGCACCAGGCTGAGCCCCACAAGCATGCCCCCGGCAACCATCAGGTGAACAGCGGGCCGCTCGCCGGTGGATCCGTGGGTGATCGGCCGGGTCGGCTAAGGTGAGTTAGGTCTGCCTAACTTTGTCGAACCAGGATCCCCTGATCCGCCCGAGAGGAACCGTGGTCGCGTGCCCACCCCCGCACCCCGTAGTCGCCGTGCCAAGCTCGGTGTCGTCCGCCGGACCGAGCGGATCACGCCGCACATGATCCGGGTCGTGCTGAGCTGTGACGAGTTCACCGGCAACGACATGACCGACATGTACGTGAAGCTGCTGTTCCTGCAACCCGGCGTCGAGTACCCGGACCCGCTCGACATGGGTCAGGTGCGCGAGCAGCTCCCGTCCGAGCAGTGGCCGACGATGCGGACCTACACCGTGCGCTCGTGGGACGAGGCCGCGCAGGAACTGACGATCGACTTCGTGCACCACGGTGACGAGGGGATCGCCGGCCCGTGGGCCGCGAACGCGAAGGCGGGTGACCAGCTGTGGTTCAACGGACCGGGCGGCGCGTACACACCGGACGCGGCGGCCGCTTGGCACCTGCTCGTCGGTGACGAGAGCGCGCTGCCGGCGATCGGCGCGGCGATCGAGTCACTGCCCGCCGGTACGACGGCCAAGGTGTTCCTCGAGGTCGAGGACGAGACCGAGGAGCAGAAGTTCGGCGGCTCGGGCGATGTGGACGTGGTCTGGTTCCACCGCGCGGCCGCTGGTGCGGATCGAGGGGTCCGCCTGGTCGAGGCGGTGGCGGGGCTCGAGTTCCCGTCGGACGACGTACACGTGTTCGTGCACGGCGAGGCCGGGTTCGTCTTCGGGATCCGGAAGAACCTGTTCGCCGAGCGCGGCCTGCCGCGCGACCGGGTGTCGCTGTCCGGGTACTGGCGGATCGGCAAGAACGAGGACGGCTGGCAGGCCGAGAAGGCCGAAACCGCCCGCAAGGAACGCGAAGCCGCGGGCAACTGATCACTCTCCGTACCGGTTGCTACTCGATGCAACCGGTACGGCAGTCGGCCCGTCTGAGGCGGTGAGAGCTTCACCGAGGATCAGGAGGTCCCGATGCGTACCGAGAACCCGCTCGACCTCAACCAGACCGCCTACCTGTGCGGCGGCCGGCGCCGGGCAGCCCTGGTCGCGGTCCTCGCGCTGCACGACGAGCGCGTGATCGGCTTCGCCGGGCGCGAGGTGCACGCTCTCGGACCCGACGGCAGCAACCAGCTCGAGCGCGCCGTACTCGCCGCAATCCCCGCCGGTGGCGTCCCGCTCGCGACCCTTCTGACGACCGTCGCCGCGCTCCCCGCGATGACCGAGCTGAGGACCTCACTCGTTGAGCGCGGACTGATGAGCCGATGGTTCCCGGGCCTCCTGACCCAGTACGGCCGTCAGGTCCGGCGGTCCCTGCGGGAGCACGCGATCGGGACCTACCGCGTCGCCGCCGTCGGGCCGCGCGCGATCGTCGGACCGGAGCTGCGGCGGCTGTTCAACGGCCGCGAGCAGTTGGCCGGCGTACGGCGTACGGCGGTCAGCCCGCCGCTCTGATTCGAACAAACCCGCGGGCGGCGGACGTCGTACTGGCATGACTACCGTCGAGGATCCCGCCTTGTTCGACCGGTTCGCGGCCGACTACGACCGGTTCGTCAGCCTGCAGCCACAGCAGGGACTCGGGTGGTTGAGCGGCCTCGGGGTCCACGGTGAGCGGGCGATCGACGTCGGCTGCGGATCCGGCCACGCGGCCGAGCGGCTCGCGGACGACTTCCAGCACGTGCTCGCCGTCGACCTGAGCGCGCCGATGATCGCCATCGCCCGCGCCCGCCGGGCCCGGCCGAACGTCGAGTACCGGATCGCCGACGCGTTCGAGATCGGCGACGACGGATTCGACCTGGTCTACAGCCACACGATGATGCACCACCTGCCCGACTACCGCGCCGGCCTCGAGCAGCTGAAGTCGCTCGTCCGCCCCGGCGGCACCGTCGCGCTCATCGACAACGTCTCCGACCTCTACCCGACGCCACCGCGCTGGGTCTACACAGCCGGCGCCAAGCGCGGCTTCCTCCCGTCCGTCCGCCGGCTGGGCCTGCGCGACGCCTGGTTCGAGCTCCGCTTCTGGCACAGCAAACCCTGGCTCGATCACCTGCTCAGCGACGTCTACCTCAGCCGCGTGGCGTTCCGCGAGCTGTACGACGAGGTCTTCCCCGGCGCGACGTACGACGACCTGGGCTTCGCCCTCGCGATGAGCTGGACCGACCAACGCACCGGATGATCGCGGGCCGGTCCGTTGTTGTGGTGGTCGAGAGGAGCAACTACCTATGAAGATCGGCATCATCGGAAGCGGCAACATCGGCGGCACCCTCACCCGGCGCCTGACCGCGCTCGGCCACGAGGTCCGGGTCGCGAACTCCCGGGGCCCCGAGTCCCTGCGCGACCTGGAGAAGGAGACCGGCGCCACCGCCGTACAGGTCACGGAGGCAGCCCAGGACGCGGACCTGGTCGTCGTCACCATCCCGGAGGGCAAGATCCCCGACCTGCCCGCGAACCTCTTCGCCGACGCGGCCCCCGGCTACGTCGTCGTCGACACCGGCAACTACTACCCGCAGCGCGACGGCCGCATCGCCGGCATCGAGGACGAGGGCAGGACCGAGAGCGCCTGGGTCTCCGAGCACCTCGGCGAGCCGGTCGTGAAGGCGTTCAACAACATCTACGCCCAGCACCTGCTCGAGAACGGTGCCCCCGCCGGAACCGCGGGCCGCATTGCTCTCCCGGTCGCGGGCGATGACCCCGACGCGAAGGCCAGGGTCCTCGCCCTGGTCGACGCCCTCGGCTTCGACCCGGTCGACGCCGGCTCCATCGCCGAGTCCTGGCGCCAGCAACCGGCCACCCCGGTCTACACCGCCGACTTCGACAGCGACGGTGTTCGCGAGGCTCTCGCCCAGGCGACCCCCGAGCGCCAGCCGCAGTTCAAGGGCTGAGGCTCAGCCCAGACCCTCATCCGACTTCGCGCCGTCCACGCGGTGGTGGAGGAGTTGGGTGAGGGTGGGGGCGAGGTTGGTGGGGAGGACCCAGTCGTCGCCGGCCGCTTGCAGGATGACGGCTGGGCCGGGGGTGCGGACCGCGGTGACGGGGATCGGGAAGCGGAGGCGTTCGGAGCCGCTGAGGTCGACCTCGTGGACTCCGGTCACCTTGGTGAACGGGTAGGTGCGGCGGAGGTCCTCGGGGTTCGCGCCGCGGAGTTTGCGCGGGATGGTGTGGATGGAGACCGTCTCGGTGCCGAGGACGAGCGTCGTACCCCACAGGCCGCGCAGGCGGAAGGCCAGCTCGTACGGCGTACCGGCGAGCTCCGGGTCGACCGGGACGAGCAGCGTACGTTCGGCGTACGCCGCGAGCGCGACGCCGACGCCCGCGCCGAGCCACCAGATCACCAGCACGGCCAGCAGGATGAACACCAGCCCGAAGTTGTCCGGGACGAGCGTCAGGTAGACCGCCGCGATCGCGCCGAAGAACGCGCCGGTCATCCGCCAGCGCTGCGGACGGAACCGCTGCCGCGTGAAGAGCAGGAGTCCGAGCACCAGCAACACGGCCGGCACCACAGCGCCCGCCAGACCGGCAGTCGCCAGACTGACCGCCAGCGTCAGGACCGGAAGACCGAGGTAGATCAGTCCCACGACCAGTTGGACCTTGCGATGCCGTCGTGCCAGTTCGCCGCTCACGGGAAAACCCAAGCACAGAAACCCCGGACGACCTACTGTGCTGATCGATGGCGTTGACCGACCCTCGCGGATGATTACATGATTACGAGAGGGAGGGGATCCAGATGACCACACCGACCGTGTACGAGTGGGCCGGCGGCGCGAAGGCGCTGCGCAGCCTGACCGAGGTGTTCTACGACCGAGTCCTCGACGACGAGCTGCTGGCTCCCGTCTTCGCGAACATGAGCCCCAAGCACCGCGAGCACGTCGCGCTCTGGCTGGGCGAGGTCTTCGGCGGCCCGAAGACCTACACCGACGAGCTCGGCGGCTACCCGGCGATGCTCGGCCACCACATCGGCCTCGGCCTCACCGAGGAGCAGCGCGCCCGCTGGGCCGCGCTGATCGCCGCCAGCGCCGACCCGGCCGGCCTGCCCGACGACCCCGAGTTCCGCTCGGCGTTCGTCGCGTACGTCGAGTGGGGCACCCGAATCGCCCTGGCCAACTCCCAGCCCGGCGCAACCCCACCACCCCAGGCCCCGGTCCCCCGCTGGGGCTGGGGCGAGGCCCCGCCGTACCAGTCAAGCTGAGCCGGGCGGCCGACCCCACCACCTGCCCGGTCCACTGCCACCCCGATCCCACCTTGGTTCCACCCTCCCGGCTCCCACCGCGCGACTCGGCCCCCTGGGGGCCTTCCGTCGTCGGCTCCGCCGGCCTCCCGAGCCCCTTCGCAGGTCGGACGTATGTTTGATTTTGCTGTGTGGACAGCAAAATCCGTGATGAAGTGACTTGTGCCGGTCACCCGCCGGACGGCGGTCATTGACCGCTCAGACACCCGGACCGGCGCTGCCGGACCGGGCATTCGATAAAGTCGCCGTTCACGACGAGCCCGGCCGCCGGGGATGCGAGGGTGAATCACTGTGACCGCTCAGCTCGAGTACCCCGACCCGCAGGAGTCCGAGGCTCTGCTGTCGGTCCAGGGGCTGTGGAAGGTGTTCGGCCCCAAAGCGTCCCGCGTGCCACGCCGTCCGGAGCTGGCCGAGCTCAACCGGGCCACCCTCTACGACCGCACCGGCTGTACGGCGGCCGTCCGCGACCTGAGCTTCGACGTCGCTCCGGGCGAGGTGTTCGTGGTGATGGGCCTGTCCGGCTCCGGCAAGTCGACGCTGGTCCGCTGCCTGACCCGCCTGGTCGAGCCGACCGCGGGCCGGCTGATCTTCGAGGGTGAGGACCTGCGCGCCGCCGACGAGAAGCGGCTGCGCACGCTGCGGCGGAGCAAGTTCTCGATGGTGTTCCAGCACTTCGGCCTGCTCCCGCACCGCAAGGTGATCGACAACGTCTCGTACGGGCTGGAGGTGCGCGGCGAGAGCAAGCCCGACCGCAAGCGCCGCGCCCAGGAAGTGATCGACCTGGTCGGCCTGTCCGGGAACGAGAACATGTACCCCGAGCAGCTGTCCGGCGGCATGCAGCAGCGGGTCGGCCTGGCCCGCGCGCTGGCCAACGACCCGGACGTGCTGCTGTTCGACGAGCCGTTCTCCGCGCTCGACCCGCTGATCCGCCGCGAGATGCAGACCGAGGTCGTCCGGCTGCACCGTGAGGTCGGCAAGACGATGGTGTTCGTCACCCACGACCTGTCCGAGGCGCTCAAGCTCGGCGACCGGATCCTGCTGATGCGCGACGGCGCGGCCGTCCAGCTCGGCACCGGCGACGAGCTGGTCGGCGCTCCGGCCGACGACTACGTGCGCGAGTTCGTCCGCGACATCCCGCGGGCCGACGTACTGACCCTGCGCTGGATCGTCCGGCCGCCACGCGACGGCGAGCAGCTCGACGGCCCGGAGCTCGGCCCCGACGTCCTGGTTCGCGAGGCGACCAGGCTCGTGCTCGAGTCGGACCGCCCGGTGAAGGTCGTCGCCGAGGGACAGCTGCTCGGCGTGATCGGCGACGAGGAGATCCTCGCCGTCGTCGCGGACGCGGCTCCCGCTGCTTCGTCCTCGCGCTTCTGATGGCGTCCATTACCGGCTCGATCGAGCTGATCGTCCGCAAACCCCGCAAGGTCGTGCTCGTCGGCGGCCTCCTGGTTGTCTGGCTCGCGCTCTGGTTCGTACTGCGCGGCGTCCACACGCTCGCACTCGGCGGCCAGGACACGACCCCGTTCCACCGCTGGCTGACCGAGCAGGCCGGCGTCGTCGGCAGCGGGAACGCGATCTCGGACGGGATCCGCGTTGTCGTCGACCAGCTCGTCGTCCTGTTGCAGAGCCTGATCGCCCAACCGTCGTACGGGCGTCCGGTGCCGGTCGTCGGCTGGCTCGGTGTCGTCGCGATCTCGGCGTTCCTGGCCTGGGCCTTCGGCAACTGGAAGGTCGCGCTGCTGACCGCCGCCGGGCTCACGTTCATCGGGCTGCAGGGGTTGTGGCAGGAGAGCATGGACACGCTCTCGCTGACGATCGCGGCCGTCGTACTGGCCCTCCTGGCCGGCATCCCGCTCGGGATCTGGGCCGGGTTGTCCGACCGCTTCTTCAAGGTCGCGACGCTCGTGCTCGACCTGATGCAGACCCTGCCCACGTTCGTGTACCTCGCCCCGCTGACCCTGTTCTTCGCGATCGGCCCGGCCGCCGCGACGATCGCGACGCTGATCTACGCCGCGCCGCCCGTCGTCCGCCTGACCGCCCACGCGATCCGCTCGGTCCCCGCCGAGAGCGTCGAGGCGGCCCGGTCGCTCGGCTCGACCCGCGGGCAGACGCTGGCGAAGGTGCTGCTGCCGATGTCGCGCAGCACGGTCGTGGTCGGGATCAACCAGACCATCATGGCCGCGCTCTCGATGGTCACCGTCGCCGCGCTGATCGACGCGCCCGGCCTCGGCCAGACCGTGCTGAAAGCGCTGCAGACGCTCGACGTCGGGGTCGCGTTCAACGCCGGACTCGCGATCGTCGTCCTCGCCATCGTGCTCGACCGCGTGACCACCGCCGCGGGCGACCGGCCCTGGCGGATCGCGAGCCTGCGCCGCAAGATCCTGCTCGGCGCGGGCGCGCTCGGCGTACTGGTCGCGATCTGGTTCTCGCGGACCTACCTGTGGGCCGCCGAGTTCCCGACCGACGTGAACCTCGGTTCCCGGATCGCCGTCGCGGCGGCCGATGTGACGACCTGGGTGCAGGATGTCTTCGGCGGTTTCACGTACGGCGTACGCGACGCGGTCACGTTCGGCGTACTGAACCCGCTCGAGGCGCTGCTCACCGAGTCGCCCTGGTGGCTGGTGACCGCGGCCGTGGTCACGCTCGCGCTGGTGCTCGGCGGATGGCGCGCCGCGCTGCCGGCGACGGTCTGCCTGCTGCTCCTGGTCGGGACCGGCGTCTGGCAGGACGCGATGGTCACGCTCGCGTCGACGCTGCTGGCCACCGTCGTAGTGGTTGCCGTTGGCATCGTTCTCGGTGTGTGGACCGGGCGGAACCAGCGGGTCGACAGCTGGGTCCGGCCGATCCTCGACGCGGGACAGACGATGCCCCCGTTCGTTTACCTGGTGCCGTTCCTGGCGCTGTTCGGGACCAGCCGCTTCACCGCGATCGCGGCGGCGGTCGTGTTCGCCGTACCGGTGACCACGAAGATCGTTGCCGACGGCATCCGGGCGGTGCCGGTCGCGACGGTCGAGGCGGCGAACTCGGTCGGCTCCAGCACCTGGCAGGTGATCAGCAAGGTCCAGCTGCCGGTCGCGCGCCGCGCGATCACGCTGGCGGTGAACCAGGGCCTGATCTACGTGCTCTCGATGGTCGTCGTCGGCGGTCTGGTCGGCGCGGGTGCGCTCGGGTACGACGTGGCCGCGGGCTTCGCGCAGAGCGAGCTGTACGGCAAGGGCCTCGCGGCCGGGCTGGCGATCGTGCTGCTGGGCGTGATGCTGGACCGGATCACGCAGGCGGCAGCTCGGCGTACGAGGAAGTTCAGAGGAACAGTCAGAGGAGACAACCTGTGGTGACGAACAAGCTCCGGACCGTCGGAGTGCTCAGTGCACTGGCGCTGGCTTTGACCGCCTGTGGCGGCGCGAAGGTCGGCGAGGCCGAGAAGCCGGCCGACGGCGGCAAGGAGTGCGGCACCTTCAACCTGGCCGTCAGCCCGTGGGTGGGCTACGAGGCGAACGCCGCGGTGGTCGCCTACGTCGCCACCAAGGACCTCGGCTGCAAGGTGACCAAGAAGAACCTCAAGGAGGAGATCTCCTGGCAGGGCTTCGGCACCGGTGAGGTCGACGCCGTGCTGGAGAACTGGGGCCACGAGGACCTGAAGAAGAAGTACGTCACCGACCAGAAGGTCGCCGTCGTGGTCGGCCCGTCCGGCAACAAGGGCGTGATCGGCTGGTACCTGCCGCCGTGGCTCGCGGCCGAGAAGCCCGAGCTCAAGGACTGGAACAACCTGAACAAGTTCGCCTCGCTGTTCAAGACGTCGGAGTCGGGTGGCAAGGGTCAGCTGCTGGACGGCGACCCGTCGTTCGTCACCAACGACGAGGCGCTGGTGAAGAACCTGAAGCTCGACTACAAGGTCGTGTACGCCGGCAGCGAGACCGCGCTGATCCAGGCGTTCCGGGACGCGGAGAAGAACAAGAAGCCGGTGATCGGCTACTTCTACGAGCCGCAGTGGTTCTTCAACGAGCTGAAGCTGGTCAAGGTCGACCTCCCGGCGTACAAGGCGGGCTGTGACGCCGACCCGGCCAAGGTCGCGTGCGACTACCCGGCGTACGACCTGGACAAGATCGTGTCGAAGAAGTTCGCCGACTCCGGCAGCCCGGCGTACGACCTGGTGAAGAACTTCACCTGGACCAACGACGACCAGAACGTCGTCGCGAAGTACATCGCCGAGGACAAGATGACGCCGGACGCGGCCGCCGAGAAGTGGGTCAACGAGAACCGCTCGAAGGTCGACGCCTGGCTCGGGAAATAGCCGCGGCGATGCGCCGTACGTCGAACTGCTCGCCGGGTGGCAGGGGAACCCCTACCGCCCGGCGCCGCTCGTCGGCCTCCGCCAGCAGTACGGCGGCCTGGCGGCTGAGCTCGACGGACTCCTGACCGCCGGTCGCCAGGGCAGCCGCTGCCTTGGCGCCGGCGAGTCCCTCCAGCGTCAGAGCGACGGCGCGTTCGTCGCCGGTGGTCTCGGCGGCAGCCCGCGCCTCGAGGTGGAGCTGCTCGGCCCGGCGGAAGTCCCCACGCTGTTCGGCGACGAAACCGAGCTGGGCGAGGATGAAGGCGATTCCCGCGACTCCGTCGACCTGCCGCAGCCAGTCGAGCGGTCTGGTCAGGTGATGCTCGGCTTCGTCGAGCCGGCCCTGCCACCGGGCACTCAGCGCGAGTCCAACCTCGGCGTACTCCTCGGCTGACCTGTTCGACTGCTCCAACGCCAGCCGGCGGGCCCGCTCGTGCAGCTCGTCGGCCTGCGCGTAGTCCCCGGAGAGCAGGGCGATCCGGCCGAGCCCGGAGGTCCGGAACGACACCTCCGTCCAGCTGCCCAGGTCCTCGGCCGCGCGCAGCGCCTCCAGCAGGCGACGCCGGGCGGTCGGGTAGTCGCCGCTGATCTCGGCCGCCACGATCAGCGAGTAGTTCGCCTGCAGCCGGCCCCACGTGTCGTCCAGCTGGTCGAACAGCTCCAGACTCCGTACGCCGTCGCGGTGCAGGCCTTCCAGGTCCACGTGGACGAGCGAGAGCTGCGACCGCGTGCTGAGCGCCGCGGCGAGTCCCCAGCGATCGTCGAGCCTGGTGAAGGTGTCGATCGACCGGTTGATCCGTGTCATCAGGACGTCCCGGTCGCCGTACGCCCACTGGGTCGACGCGAGGAACCACTCCGCCCTGGCGAGCCCGTGCGGATCGTCGATCGCGTCGTACAGCGCCAGCGCTCGGTCGCTGGCTTCGGTCAGGTTGCTGCCCTCTGCTGCCGTCGCAGCGAGGCCAACGCTCCAGACCGTCGCCGCGGCCCGAGCAGCCGACGCAGGGCTCGGTACGGCGAGTGCTGCGGCCAGGGCGCGGCGGCCCTCACCCAGTCGGCCTCGCAGATACCAGTACCAGGCCATGGCGTTGACCAGCCGCAACGCCTGCTCGGCCGAAGCATGGTGGAGGGCAGCCCGGACGTTGGCGGCCTCGTGGTCGAGTGTCTCCAGCCACCGTCGCTGACCGGGACCCCGCAGGTGCGGCTCTGCCTGCTCGGCCAGCGACACGTAGTACGCGGTGTGACGGCGGCGGAGGCGGGGCTCCTCGCCGGACTCGACGAGGCGTTCGAGGCTGTAGGCGCCGACGCTCTCCAGGAGGCGGTAGCGGCCGGCGGCGGGGACCACCAGCGACCTGTCGACGAGTCTGGCCAGCAGGTCGTCCGGGAGCTCGCTGATCTCCGCCGCAGCCTCCAGGCTGAAGCTCTCCGCGTGGACCGCCAGCCGCCGGAGCATGGTGCGTTCGTCCTCGCTGAGCAGGTCCCAGCTCCAGTCGATGGTCGCCCTGAGCGTCCGCTGCCGCTCCGGTACGCCGCGGCCGCCCGCCAGCAGCCGGAACCGGTCGTCGAGCCGCTGCGCCAGCCCCCGTACGCCGAGCGCGCGTACCCGAGTCGCGGCCAGCTCCAGCGCGAGCGGAATGCCGTCCAGTCGCCGGCAGATCGCCGCAACAGCCTCTGCGTCGTCCACCTGGGCTGCAGCCGCTTCGGCCCGCAGCTGGAACAGCTGTGCCGCCGCGGCCGGAGTCAGCGGGGTCACCTCGAGCAGGTGCTCACCACCGACGCCCAGCGGCTCCCGGCTGGTCGCCAGCACGCGCAGTCCGGGCACTCCCGCCAGGAGCCGCCCGACGAGGTCGGCCGCCGGCTCCAGGACGTGCTCGCAGTTGTCCAGGACCAGCAGGATCTCTCGGGTGGTCAGCGACTCGACCAGCCGCTGGCCGAGCTCCTGGGGCTCCACCAGGTCTTCCCGCAACCCGACGCCCGCGGCGACGGCGTCCAGGACCTCGTCACCGCGTACCGCCGCCAGCTCCACCCATCGGACCTGTTGCGCGAACTGCCGAGCGGTCTCCAGCGCCAGGCGGGTCTTGCCGACTCCGCCCGGGCCGATCAGCGTGACCAGGCGGGAGGAGGCGAGCAGCGCCAGCGCGTCGTCAAGGACCGCCTCCCGGCCGATCAGGTCGTTCAGCGGCGCGGGGAGCCGGCTGGCTGAGACCTGGTCGGGCCGGGCGAGCAGCGCCGGGTCGTGCCGGAGGATCGCCTGGTGCACCGCGGTCAGCTCGGGACCGGGGTCGGCGCCCAGCCCCTCCGCGAGCGCGCGCCGCAGTTCGTCGTACGCCTTGAGTGCCTCGTCCTGCCGACCGGCTCGGTACAAGACCCTGAGCTGAATCGCCCGCAGGCGTTCCCGCAGCGGATGAAGCCGGACCAGCTCGGCCAGTTCCCCGAGCGGATCGCCGTCGGTCGACGCGTCCAGCAGATCCTCGAGGGCGGTCAGGCGTTGCTCCTCCAGGCGGTCTCGCGCCGCCCGGGCGAACTCGTGGTCGACGACCTCGGCGTACGGCGTGCCTCGCCAGAGTCCCAGTGCCTGCTGCAAGAGTTCGATCTTCCGGGGGCTCTCGGCGGCGGTCCGCAGGAGGTTCTCGAATTTGTTGCTGTCGACAACTTCTTCGGGGACCTGCAATGTGTAGCCCGCGGGCCCGTGCGTGACGAGGGATCTGCCACCTGGTTCGGCCCGCTCCAGCGCCGTACGGAGTTGGGAGACGCGCGCCTGGAGGGTTCCGAGTGCGTTGCGTGGCGGCCGGTCGGCCCAGATGTCGTCGAGCAGCCGGTCCGCGCTGACCGGGCGGCCGCGGTGCACCAGCAGGTCCAGCAGCAGGATGCGGACCTTCGTGTCCGGCACGGTAACCGGCTGGCCCGCGTCCGTGCGGACGACCAGCGGACCGAGCACGTCGAAGAACACTCGGCAACAGTAGCCAGCGGGTCCGACACCCGTAGTGAATCCGTAGCGGGCCCGGCCACGATCGCCGCATGAGCAACCGAGAAGCAGTCACCGTCATCGGCCTCGGCGCGATGGGCGCCAAAATGGCCCACACCTTCCTCGCCGCCGGCCATCCCACCACCGTCTGGAACCGTACGCCGGGCCGCGGCGCCGAACTCGTCGCCGCCGGAGCCACCGAGACCGCGACGGCCGCGGAGGCCGTGGCCGCGAGCAACCTGGTGGTGATCAGCCAACTCGACTACGCGGCGATGAACGATTCCCTGCAGGGCGTGGACCTCACCGGCCGGGTGCTGGTGAACCTGAGCTCGGACAGCCCCGACCGGCTGCGGCAGGCGAGCCGCTGGGCAACGGAGCAGGGGGCGACCCTGATCACCGCCGGAATCATGGTGCCGCCCCCGGGCATCGGTCAGCCGGGCGCGTACTCGTTCTTCAGCGGACCGCAGGACGTTCTCGAGGCCCACACGAGCACGCTGGAAGTGCTGGGTCGGGTCGACTACGTCGGGTCGGATCCCGGGCTGGCGATGCTCTACTACCAGACCATGCTGAATCTCTTCCTGACGACGCTGACCAGCTACCTGTACTCCGCCGCGCTGGTCGGTTCGGCGGGCGTCAGCGCCGAGAAGTTCCGGCCGTACATCGCGACGATGCTGCTCGACCTCGCCGAGGACGGCCCGATGGGCTTCCTGAAGATCCTCACCGCCGAGATCGACAACGGCAGCTACCCCGGGGGCGAGAACAACCTCCACATGATGGCGGTGGGCACCCAGCACATCGTGGACGCGTTCGCCGAGGCCGGCCTGGACACCGCCTTCCCGGCCACGCTGGCCGAGGTCTTCGCCCGGACCGACGCGGGCGGGTACGGCCGGGACGGGCTCGGCAGCATCATCGAGACGGTCCGCAAACCGGCGGCCTGAGCGGGCGTACGGCGTACGGCTGAAGGGCTCTCGAGGGTGGTCGAGGCCGTCGGCAACTATCACGACGCGTTTCGGCAACGCCGACGACACGCCGGAAATCGGACAAAACCGGGTAAGTTCGGATTCATGATCATCGTGACAGCTGCACTGAAGGGCGGGGTCGGCAAGACAACCACGTCGGTGTACCTCGCCGCGCTGGCATCGTCGAACCGCCGGACCGCCACCCTCGTCGACGCCGATCCGCAAGGCTCCGCCGCGGACTGGATCGAGACGTCGGACGACGACCACCTGGCCCGGATCGAGATCGCCGAGGCGCCGACGGAGCGGTTGCTGACCAAGGCGCTGGACAAGGTGCCACCGGAGGGCATCGGCGTGGTCGACATGCCACCGTCGCACGAACGCCTGCTCAACAAGGCCCTCGAACGGGCAAGGATCGTGGTCATCCCGACCCGCGTCGGCGGCGTCGAGACCCCCCGCGTGAAGGCCGTGCTCGAACTGGTCCCCGAGGGCACCCCGGCCGGCCTGGTGATCTGCTCGGCGCGGACCTACACCCGCGCCTACCAGGAGACCATGCAGCAGTACGCCGAGGAGGACATCCCCGTCTGGGGCTCGATCCCCGAACGCGTCTCCATCACCGCCGGGCCCACAGGTCCCCTGGCCGAGGACGGCCTGGAGTCCTACAAGAAGGTCTGGCGCAAGATCCTCGCCGCAGCCCGCAGTTAGCAGCCGTGGTGGACCGCCTCAACGCTGCAGAGGCGGTTCACCACGCACGTAGGAACGAATGACTGTCGCCGCGGCACCGCGCGCCCAGTCGTCGAACGTGTGCGACCTCAGCATCAGGCGGCAGTCGCCCGCCGCGCCGAAAGCGTGCGCCGCGAAGGCTTCCCGCATGCGCTGTTCGTACAGGTCGTAGTCCGCGACGCCCTCACCGGCGATCACCACCAGCTCCGGCCCGACCAGGTTCACCATCGCGGCCAGCGCCGAGCCGATCACCTCACCCGCCCGGTCGAACGCCTCGCGCGCGTCCTCGTTCCCAGCGTGCGCCAGCTCGATCGCCCCGGACAGGTCCAGCTTCGGCTTGCCGGTCGTCTCCCGCGCCCGCGCCAGGATCGCGTCCGACGAGGCAACGGTCTCCACACACCCGCGCCGTCCACACGTACAGACCAGCTCACCAGGTGCCAACGGCAAATGCCCGAGCTCACCGGAAACCCCGTGCGCTCCCGAAACCACCTCGCCGTTGATGTAGAGCCCACAGCCGACGCCCGACCCGATCGTCACCACCGCGAACGAGTCGGCGTTCACGCCGACCCCGAACCAGTGCTCGGCGACAGTCAGCGCCCGTACGTCGTTCGTCACCACTACCGGCACGTCGAGCGCAGCAGTCAGCGACGCCGCGAGCGGCACGTCCCGCCATCCCATGAACGGTGAGTCCCGCACCACCCCGTGCACCGCGTCCACATCCCCCGACACGGCCACGCCGATCCCGACCAACGGCCCGACCAGGTTCTCCGGATCCATCAGCTCCCGCGCCAGCTCGACCAGCTTCGCGGTCACCGTCTCCGCCGACGTGTCCGGCAGCCGAGAATGCCGTACGGCGCGAATCCCGGCCGTGAAGTCCGTGGTCACGCCGATCAGGTCCGTCGGCGTCACCTTCAGCCCGATCACCGAGACGCTGTCCGCGACGACCGTCAGCGGACTGACCGGCCGCCCGATCCCGAGCTGGCTCTCGACGTGCGCGTCAGGGTCGGCCGCGACCGGCTGGTCGGTGACGAACCCGGCCTCGATCAGCGGCGCGACCGCCTTCGTGACCGCCGCCTGGGACAGCCCGGTCCGGCGGGCGATCTCGACCCGCGGGATCGGTCCCTGGGTGAGGATCTTGGTGAGCACCTCGATCCCGGCCGGCGTCGCCAGCGGCAGCGGTCGGTTCGGGCGTGGGGGCATGAGAGCAAACTACCGGCGAGCGGGCCGTTTCAGCGCGCTGGGAGCGTGCGGCCGCGCAAAAAGCACACTCAGGCGGTAGATATGTCGACATTTCCCAGGATCGGCGAGGTCAGTGCCCAACGAATCGTCCGCGTGAGGCCGCCTCCGGCCGCCCTGACGACGGTCCCCTCCGCCAGCGGCAGGTACGGAAGCCGCAGTGGCATCCGCGACCACCACGGCAGCAGCCCGACCGCAGCAGCAGTCAGTACGCCGTACGCCGGACGCGCGGCCATCGGCACCGGCGGGTGGATCAGGATGAACCGCGCGGCCTGCCGCGCCTCGGTCGTCCCACGTAGCTCCGGCCGGTACGCGTCCAGCATTTGCCGCAGCTCCAGCAGCGTCGTCGGCGGGTCCACCACGCCCAGGGCCCGGGCAACCCGAGCGGTGTCCGCCACGTACCCGTCCCGCTCGGCCGAATCGAGCGGCGCCGCGCCGTACCGCTGGTGCGCGGCCAGGAAGCTGTCGATCTCCGCCAGGTGCACCCACTTGAGCAGGTGCGGATCGCCGGCCCGGTACGGCGTACCGTCCGGGCTCGTCCCGCGGACGCGCTCGTGCACCGACTTCACCTTGGCGATCGCGGCCTCGGCGTCATCCGAAGCGCCGTACGTCGTGATGGCCAGGAAGTAGCTGGTCCGCTGCAGCCGACCCCATGGGTCGCCGCGGTAGCCGGAGTGCGCCGAGACGGCAGCCATCGCCGAGGGGTGCAGGGACTGCAGCAGCAGCGCCCGCAGCCCGCCGGCGAACATCGACGCGTCGCCGTGCACCCGCCGGATCGGCCGGTCCGGCGTGAACCACCTAGGCCCAGGGGTGTTGTGGACCCGGCTCCGCTCGGCGCGCGGATCCGGCCCGGCCACCTTCGTCATGATCATCCGGGCCAGGCCGTCCCTCACCGGATCGAGCAGGGCGGTCGGCAGAGTGGCGGTCATACACCCAGTCTCCCCACCACTCCAAGCCCTCGACGATCATCGGCCGACGTCCACGAAGATCGGGTTGGTGTAGAGCCAGGTGTCCAGCCACGGGTCGCCGTCGTTGACCGGGTGCTGGATCGGCCCGGCCGGATCGATCGCGCGGCCCAGGTAGCCCGGGCCGTTACGGCGGCCGTCGCTGCCGCGCAGCCGGAGGTAGTGGCTGCGCTCGGCCCGGCCCAGCGGGATGCGCAGCGTGTACGTGCCCGACTTCCGCCGTACGTCGAGCTGCTCGACCACTCGGGTGTCGGGAGCCTTCCAGCTGTCCCGGTTGGTCGCCGGGCCGGTCACCACGCCGCGGACGACGTCCAGGTGGGCCAGCCGCGGCAGGAGCTCGTGGTAGTTCGGCCTGGTCGCGCTGGTGACGGTGACGCGCAGCTCCAGGCGTTCGCCACGTCCTACCTTCAGCCGCCCGCCCAGCGTGACGCCGCGCTGCTTGGAGCCCGCGGGTGCGAGCCGGACGTCCAGGCCGTCGACCAGTTGGCCGTGGTCGACCCAGACCCGCCCGGCGCGCAGCCCGGCCATCACGTCGAGGTAGGAGTAGCGGGTCACGCCCACGTGGGTCCGGCTGAACTGGCCGGGCCAGAAGTCGCTGCCGGCCTGCGGCGTCCCGGCGTCGGTCGGCGCGGGCTTCCAGCCCAGCGAGTCGAAGGTCTCGCCGGGCGGGAACTCCCCGTCCTTCCAGGTGTCCCAGATGGTCCGGTGGTTGTCGCTGTTCGAGGTGATCGAGAACAGCCGGCCCTCGGCGAGCAGCGAGTCCCAGAGGCCGCCGACGGTTGCGGTGGCCCAGTCGAAGCCGCCGTACGTGCGGTACGCGTCGGCCGGGTAGCCGGCGTAGCTGCCGCTGCCGGGCGCGTTCACGTACTCGCCGCGCTGGGCGTTGGTGACACCGCGGTAGGCGACCCAGGCCGGGTCGGCGTCGCCCTGCGATCCGGGGGCGCCTTCCATACCGATGAGGACGCCGGTGTCCCGCCAGGCGCGCAGCTCGTGCGGTGCGTCGATGCCGAGCCGCAGCGGGTGGTTGGCGAGCACGACTACGTCGTCGACGTACCCGCTCTGCTTCTGCGCGGCCAGCCACTGCAGCGCCTTGACCGCGTGCGCTTCGTTCTCCGCGGTGTCGGCCGAGCGGTTGGTGAGCTTGCCGTCGTACTGGCGCTCGAAGGCCTGCAGCAGCGGTACGACGTTCGCGCCGGGCGCGACCAGCACGGTCCCGTGCTCCGCGGCCGGGATGTACCACTCGAGGCCCTGGAAGATCAGCATCCGCGGGTTCTCGGCGCGAGCCTTCAGCACCTCGGTCTGCTCGGCCGCGGCGCCCTTGTCCGCGTGGCCGAAGTTGCTGTGCTCGGTGAACGCCATCCAGTCCAGCCCGAACTGCGCCCCGCGCTGGGCGAGCTGTCCGAACCCGTACTTCGCGTCATGGCTGTACCGGCTGTGGACATGGTGATCGCCGACGAGCCACACCAGCTCCGGGTCCCCGCCGGACGTCGCCGCGGCCTCGGTCACCCCGGCCGCACCCAGCAGACCGACGCCGCCGAGCATCCCGGCGCCCCGCAGCAGTCCCCGCCGGGAGACCCCCTGCGGATCCAGCTGCTCCTCCGGCACCGCCGGATCGGCCCACTCGGGCACCTGCTGCGCATCCGTCATCCCGCGAACCCTCCTTGTGCAGACAAGCCACTGTCAAGGGTCGCGATGGCCTGCACGTGTGCACCAGATGAACGGTGCCGGGTTCAGCGGGGCTGCGCCGCCCACTCGTCGGCGAGCAGGGAGTAGAGCAGCGAGTCGCGCCAGGCGTTGTTGGTGAACACGTGGTCGCGGAGGTGGCCTTCGTAGCTGAAGGCGAGCCGGTCGACGACGGCGATCGAGGCCGCGTTCTCGGGGCCGATCGCGGCGGTGACCCGGTGCAGGGCGAGCGGGCCGAAGGCGAAGTCGAGGATCAGCCGGCACCCGGTGGTGGCGTAGCCGTGACCCCAGTGGTCGGCGCCGATCGCGTAGCCGAGCTTGGCGCCCTTGTGGACGCCGGGGGCGAGGCGGACGAACCCGAGCACACGGTCGTCGTCAAGGCGGGTGACGGCGAGCATGTAGTCGGGCCGGTTCTCCTGGGCGGAGCGTTCGATCATCCCGTCCAGCATCTTGCGCCCGGACTCGGGCGTGTGGGTGGCGAAGGCCATCCAGTCGGTCACCCGATCATCGCCGACGACGGCGAACCAGTCGTCGAAGTCCTCCGACCGGAAGTCCCGCAGGCTGACGCCGTCGCCGGTGAGCGGATCCATCCCGCCTGCTACCGCGGGAAGCTCTGGATCGGCGTCCGGGTGAACATCTCGATCTCCTCCTGCAGCTCCCGGGCGTCGTCGGCGCGACCGGACTGCCGCAGGGCCTGGTGGACCCGGCGGGCCGAGTGCACCACGCCGTTGATCCGGCGCTCGGCCGGCAGGCCCAGGACCGGGGCGATCGCGTCGGCGGCGCCGTCCAGTTCACCGCTCGCGATCCGGGTGATCGCCATCGCGGCGTGGCTGCCGGCCGCGTCGCCGAAGGCCCACTCGGGGTGCGACTGGTCGGTGTAGGCGTCGACGGCCTGGTTGGAGTACCGCTCGGCGGTCTCCATCTCACCCGGCAGCCAGGCCAGCGCGTCGGCGGCGTAGTAGAGCTGCCGGTTGCGCCCGAAGGTGCACAGGCCGCCCATGTCGTCGAGCTCGTCGTTGCGGACCGAGGTCCACGCGTTCTCCGCCCGCTCCAGGGCGGCGCGGGTGGCGTCCGGGTTGCCGAGCGCGGCCCAGGCGCGGGCCTCGCTGACCGGGAGCCAGACGCTGGTGGTGCTGTTGGCCTGCTCCGCGTACCCGGCGCCGAGCTGCGCGTACCGGACCGAGTCGTGCGGGTTGCCTGCCCAGTACGAGACCAGCGACTGCAGGCCGCGCACCCAGGCGCGCAGGCCGTGGTGGTCGGCGTTGTCGGCGCAGAGGAACGCGGTCCGGGCCTGGGTCAGGGCGGCGTGCGGGTTGCCCAGGTCGTGGGACGCCTTCGCCAGCAGACCGCCGGTGACGCCACCGAGGAAGTACAGCTGCCGCAGGTGTTCCGGACGCTGCCGGCTCTCCAGCAACGCGAAGACCAGGTCCTGGGTCTCGACCAGCTGGCCGAGGATCTCCGGCAGCGGACGCTGCGGGTAGGCCTTCGCGACGTGTCTCACGTCGTCGTACACCTGTTCCATGGCCTCGCTCCCGAGACCGGTCTGGGCCGCGAGGGCGAAAGCCCGCGCACGGCTGGCAGCCATGTCGAGTACCTCCATCTCATTCCCTGTCGTGATCCGCCCACTCGCGGCAGGTGCCGGCACCACCTGGGCTGCCTGCTCGGGGACGTACGGGGCGAGGAGTTCCTCGACCGGCTTGCCGAACATGCGTTGCAGGGTGCGCCGGGTCTGTGGAGTGGTCCCTGCACGCTCGCCCGATGCGAGGCGCCGCAGGTGCCGCTCGGTGATGGTTCCACCCAGCTCGACGAACTCGGCGACGATCTCGGAGTAGGTCTGGTTCCGGCGCTGGATCAGGTGCGCCAGCACCGTTCTTGGCGCATACCTACCCGCCATCGTTCCTCCCGTTCACGTCAGTTCAGACGTTGTCTCGACTGATGCCCCACGACAAGGTGCAGTCACCCAGATGTCCGCGAGAGGTCCTGAAGAGGTCCGGCAAAGGTCCGCCTCAGGTCCTAGAGCGGTCACGCTCGGGTTGTGCACCATTACTGCCATGACAACCAGTAAGTCCAACTGGTTGCAAGGCCTGAGAGTTACGGGGTGAGCGAGTAGTGACAGTCGCGGAGATGACGTCGAGGCAGCACCGCCGCCGGGTGCGGGTCTGGTTCGGCGAGCACGTGATCGCGCAGTACGTCGCCGAAGCACCGCTGGCAGCGCGCTACGAGCAGGCGATGCGGAGGCGGTTCGCCGGCCTCCGGGTCACCAACGACCTCCTCGGGCCCCAGGACGGTACGGACATCTGAGACCTGCTCAGGTCCTCCTCAGACCTGAGCGGCTGCGCCCTGGAGTCTCCTCACGTCCAGGTAGCAGTGCACGGAAAGGTCCGGGACACTCCTCAGTCCCCGGACACCAACCCAGGTGCGGTCCGGAGCACTCCTCAGCTCCGGACCGCGCCGCCCACCAGCCCGGCTGGGCAGGCGGTTGAGTCCCTGTGTCGCCGCCGCCCAGCCGTTCCAACCACTCCTGACCGACACCTCGGGTCAGGAGCTGGGGTCAGTGTTCCCACGCCGGAGATCGGGCGGATTTGTCAGAGATGACCTCCGGCGCGGGACACAGACGGCTCGCGAACCTCACCGCGAGCCGTCCCCCGAGGACCCGCTCCGCTGTGTGACCACCGCGCCTGGGTGGTCACACAGCGGAGCCGTTCTGCGCGTTCGCGGCCATCTTCCGCAGTACGCCGAGCGCCACCGCGTACTCTCCGTCGCCGATCCCGGCCGAGAGCTGCTGCCGCTGCGTGACCACCAGCCCGGTCAACCGCTCCAGCGCCGCCTGTCCTTCGGCGGTCAGCTCCTCTCCCGTGAGCCAGCCGCGCGCCGTCAGCGGCTCGATCGCCGCCTGGAGCTCGGCCTCGCCGGTGAGGAACGGCGCCAGCGCGACACCGATCGGCTCATCGCCCGCCGCCGCGTTCAACGCCTGCCACTGCCGCCGCCCGAGCCCTTCGCCGGCCAGCAACCGCTCGAACCACGCCTCGATCCGCCGGTCCAGCTCCTTCAGCCACCACCCGATAGGCTTGTTGTCCTCTGACATGTACATGTCAATGAGCATATATCTGGAGGGTGTGGATGCCCAGCCCTGAGAACGCCTCGAAGTCGGGCGCCGGCGCCGATCCGGTCGCCGAGGTCGAGGCCGCGATGATCGCCGTACGCCGTCGCCAGACCCGCCGGGTTTTCGCCGGCGAGACCGGTGGCGACGCGAGTCAGCAGGTCCTGGACGCGCTCGAAGCAGCCGGCCAGCTCGGCGTGAACGGTGTCGCCGAAGCGCTCGGCGTCGACCAGCCCCGCGCCAGCAAACTCGTCGCCGCCGCGGTCACCGCCGGTCTCGTACGCCGCGAAGCCGACCAGCACGACGGCCGCCGTACCGTCTTGCTTCTCACCGACGCCGGCCGCGCCCGCCTTGCTGAAGCCCACGCCTACCGCCAAGCCCGCTTCGCCGCGGCCATGAACACCTGGTCCGCAGGCGAGCGGAAGACCTTCGCGGACCTGCTGACCCGCTTCGTGTCCGCCCTCTGACCCGGCAAACCCGCAGGTCAGAGCGATTCAGGTCCGCTTCTGGTCCGCCCGGTCCTTCACGTGGACCGCGAACGGCGCCTCCGGCTGGACACCCTGCAAGCCTTCGGCCAAACCCTCCGCGGTGATCTCCCCCGCGTACTCCATCCCCAGCCGTTCCATCACCGCTCGCGACGCGCGGTTGTGCCGCTCGGTGAACGCGATCACCGCCTGCGCGCCCAACGTCCCGAACGCGAACTCCAGCCCCGCCGCGCCGATCTCCGTCGCATACCCGCGCCCACGCGCCGACTCCACCAGCGCCCACCCCAACTCGAGCCGATCAGCCGCCCACTCCGGCCCGACCAGCGCAGCGATCTGATCGGTGACCGCGCCGGCGCCCATCCGCGACAACCCACCTCGCCCGACCAACGCCCCGTCGGCCCGCGAGTAGGCCATCCACTTGTTCACCCCGTCGCGCTCCCACGCGGCCTGCACCTGCGCAGCCCGCTCGACCGCAGCCTCCGCCGACAACGTCTCGGCGTACCACTCGGCCACCCACGGATCCGCATGCAGCCGCTCCAGGTCTGGCCCATGTCCGCCCAGGACCTCCTTCGGCCCACCGATCGGCACCAGCACCAGCCGTTCGGTCGTCCGCATTCGTACGGCGTGCGCCACGATCTCCAGCAGCCGCCGATCCCCGTCGGTCCGCCCGACCATCAGCAGTTCGACGTCGTCAGCCCCGACCCAAGCGCCCGCGTCGTGCTTCCCCTCCTCCAACCGAGGCGACGCCAGATCCCCGTCGACGGTGACCAGGTAGTCGAGCTCCCGCCGTACGCGCCCCTCGTAGGTCCACTCCCAGTCGGCCACCACCGCGAGCACGTCGCGCACGGTCCACCCGGTCTCCTCGAAGACCTCCCGCGCCAGCGCCTCCTCCGGCGTCTCCCCAACCTCGAGATGCCCGCCGACGACATCCCAGATCCCCGGGAACAACCGCCGCGACGCCGTCCGCCGATGCACGTACACCCGCTGCGACGAATCTCGGATCAAAGCCCCCACACAGTCCACAGCGCGCATGCCCCCAACCTAAAGGTGACCTGGTCCGACCGGCAGACTCAGCGAATGCGTGCGGACCGGGCGATCCTCTTCAAGCTGGCGACCAACGAGCGACTCGAGCAACTGGTGAAGTCCTTCCCCGGCGGCGACGAGGCCGCGTACCGAGCAGCCTCCCGGTACGTCGCCGGCCGCACCCGCTCCGAGGCCCTCGACCGGACAGCCCTCCTCCTGACCCAAGGCCACGGCGTCAGCGTCGACCTCTTCGGAGAGCTGTCCACCAGTACGGCGGACGCCCGCCGCGTCGCCGACGACTACCTCGAACTTGCCAAGCTCCTCCCCGAACCACCCGCCGACGTCTGGCTGTCCGTCGACCTCTCCCACTTCGCCCTCGACGTAGACCCCACCGGCGCCGCCGACCTCCTCACCGAGATCGCCGAAGCCCTCCCACCCGGCCGCCGCATCCAGGTCGGCGCCGAAGACCTCGCCCGAACCGACAAGGTCCTCACCTGCGTCCAGACCGTAGCCACCCGAGGCCTGGCCGACCGCCTGGGCGCCACCCTCCAGGCCAACCTCCGACGGTCCCCCTCCGACGCCGACACCCTGATCGCAGCCGGCGTCCATATCCGCCTCGTCAAAGGCGCGTACGTCGAACCCCACGGCACCCACCCGTACGGCGAACCCACCGACATCGCCTACCTACGCCTGGCCCACCAGCTAGCCGCGTCCGAAGTCCCCTGGTCCCTGGCCACCCACGACGCCCGCCTCCGCGAGGCAGTCCTCCTCACCACCGACAAGCCCGCCGTCGAACAACTCCTCGGCGTCCGCCCCGAGTCCCTCGAAGCCCTACACACCCGAGCCGTCCCCACCCGCGTCTACGTCCCCTACGGCCCCGACTGGTTCCGCTACTGGCTCCGCCGCCTCGCCGAATCCCGCGGCGCCTGAGCGATGCACACCACCACCCAGCGCCCCACCGCACCGCCGTACGTCACCCGCGCGCTGGTCACCGGCGCCGCCTCCGCAGTCGCCTGCGGACTCAGCGGCCCCTACATCGGCGAAGGCCTCGTCACCACGATCGGCGGCTTGACCGATCACAACGAGCAGCTCCTCCGCCTGCTGGGCTGGTGCTGGAGCGGGCTCCCGTTCACCCTCGCGATCGCCGCGATCGTGTGGCACTCCCGGATCAATCGTCGCGCCAAGCCGTACGTCGCCACGCTCCTCGCCGTCTGGGCCGCGAGCGGTGCTCTCTTCGTCCCCGGCCGAAACAGCTCAACGGCAGAGCGCTTCGGCGCCGCCTACCCCGACGCGAAGTACCTCAGCTACGCCTGGGCGGCCGGCTTCCTGTCGTTCGTCGCCCTCGTGGTCGTCGCCGCCACGGCCGTCCTGATCGTCGCGAGGTTGTCAGCCACAAAAGCTGCAGCCGGCAAACCGGTCGGCCGCGCGCTCGGCGTCCTGGCCGTCCTGCTTCTCGGCGCCGGGCTTGTCGTCGCCCTCGTCGGCCCGCTGCCCTAGCCGCGGGGCTGTTCTTCGACGCGGTTCGGCATGAAGACCACCGCGACCACCAGCAGCACCGCTGCCATCGCGGCGCCGTAGTACACGTCGTGGATCGCGGGAGCCAGTACGTCGCCCGACAGGTGCTCGAGGTCCTCGTGCGCAGCCCCGACCCTCGACGCGACGACCCCGTTCGCGACCGCGCCGAAGACCGCGACGCCGACCGCGCTCCCCACCGACCGGGCGAACATGTTGGCCCCGGTGACAACTCCCCGGCTCCGCCAGTCCACCGACGACTGCGCCGCGACAACACCGGGTGAGGCCGAGAAGCCCAGCCCGAGACCGATCACGAAGCAGGCCAGCGCGAGATACAGCACCGAGCTGTCCGACGACACCGTCAGCAGCAGACCGGACCCGATCACCACGATCACCGACCCGAGCAGCATCGTCGTCCGGAAGCCGACCCGTAGATAGATCCGCCCGGCCAGCGACGCCGCGATCGGCCATCCGAGCGTCATCGCCGCCAGCGCGAACCCGGCGACCAGGGCGCTGGTCCCCAGCACGCCCTGCGCATACAGCGGCACGTACGTCGACAGCCCGACCATCAGCACGCCGATCAACAGCGCCGACGAGTTCGCCGAGTTCAGCACGCGATGCCCGAGCACCCACAGCGGCAGCACCGGCTCCGGCGCCTTCCGCTCGACCAGGACGAACAAGACCAGCAGCACCACCGCGACGGCCAGGATCACGATGCTCGCGACCGAGTCCCACGACCACATCACGCCGCCCTCGAGCAGCCCGAGCAGCAGCAGCGACCCACCGACCGCGAGCAGGATCGTGCCCCAGTAGTCGATCTGCGGCTTCGCCGTTCCCCGTACGACGTTCTCCTTGAACTTCCGCACCAGCACCCAGGCCGCGGCCAGGCCGAGCGGGATGTTCACGAAGAAGATCCAGCGCCACGAGATGTAGTCCGCGAACACGCCACCGAGCGCCGGCCCGACGAACGACGAGATGCCCCAGACGCTCGCGATGTAGCCCTGCACGCGAGCCCGCTCGGCGACCGAGTAGATGTCGCCGATGATCGTCATCCCGATCGGCTGGATCGCGCCCGCGCCGAGGCCCTGGATCAGCCGGAACGCGATCAGCGCGGGCATGCTCCAGGCGACCCCGCAGAGGATCGAGCCGAGCACGAACAGCCCGACGCCGAGCAGCATGATCGGCTTCCGCCCGCGCAGGTCGGCGAGCTTGCCGTAGATCGGCACCGAGATCGCCTGGGCCAACAGGTAGATCGAGAACAGCCAAGGGAACTGGGTGAAGCCACCGAGGTCGTCGACCACAGCCGGTACGGCGGTCGCCAGGATGGTCGCGTCGATGGCGACCAGCCCGACGCTGAGCATCACGGACAGGAGGATCGGTCCGCGTTCGGATCGCAGTCCAACGGCGGCGCGGTCGGTCTGCTCGGTAGTCATATCGGACAACAATCTAACTGAACGAACAACAATTCCCTCCGGGATCCAGCTGCCGATACTCTCCGTGGGTGAGGATGCGCGGTGTGCTGAGGGTCGTCCTCGTCGTGTTCACCCTCTCCCTCACGCTCGTCCTCCTCCCGATCGCGATCAACGTCGGCACCGGCGGCACCGCCCCCGCCTTCCTCGAGCCGTACGTCGGCTGGACCTGGCCCGTGATCGGCGTGCTCTGGCTGATCGCGATCGTCTCCGGCGTCTGGGAGCTCCGCAGCCGCCGTACCGGTACCCTCTCGATCCGCTCCGCGGACCAGCCCCGCAACCGCCCGAACGCCCTGGCCCGCGTCGACCGCTACCTCTCCGAGCGCGTCGCCGGCTCCCTCGCGCAGTACACGCGACTCGCCCTCGACCTCGACGAGAGCCCCGAAGCCGTCGTCCGCCCGTACGACCTCCTGGTCCAGCCGCTGCACGGCACCGAACCGGAGATCCGCGAGAACGCCGACATCGCGAAGGCCTTCGACGACCTGCAGGACTCGGTCCTCATCCTCGGCGCACCCGGCGCGGGCAAGACGACGCTCCTGCTCGACCTGGCCCGCACTCTCGCGGCCAAGGCTCACCAGGACCCTGACCAGCCGATCCCGGTCCTCGTCGACCTCTCCGGCTGGACCGGCCCGATCACGACCAGGCGCGAGGACGACGACCCCGGCGACAGCCCGCTGCTCGCCGGGTTCGTCCGCTGGCTGCTCCGCGACCTCAACAGCCGCTACCAGATCCCCGCCGCCGTCGGCCGGGTCTGGCTCCGAAGGGGCCGACTCGCACTCCTGCTGGACGGCGTAGACGAGATAGCCCTCCAGCACCGAGTCAAACTCGCCCCCGCCCTCGAGGAGCTCCAGCAGCGCTACCTGGTCGGCCAACTCGCCGTCACCTGCCGCATCGCCGACTACGCCCGCCTCCCGCAGCCCCTCAAGCTGTACGGCGCAGTGCGCATCCGCCCGCTGACTCGCCGCCAGGTCCTCGACTACTTCACCTCAGTCGGCGCCGAACTGGCCGGCGCCCGCGCGGCGATGGAGCAGGACGACGACCTCTGGGACCTGATCACCTCACCGCTGATGCTCAACGTGATGGCACTCGCCTACCAGGGCCGCGACGCGGAGGAGGTCGCCGCAGGCGCGGTAGCCGACCACCGCCGCGCCCTATTCGACACCTTCATCTCCGAGGTCCTGTCCCGCCACCGCCCGGCCAGCCGCCAGTACGACTCACGCACAGCCCTCCGCTCCCTGTGGTGCCTGGCCTGGTGGACCCGCACCCGAGCCGGCGACCGCACCGCCGTCCCCCGCTGGCTCACCCCCAACGGCTGGTACGGCCTGTCACTCCCCTCCATCGGCTACCTGGTCCACCGCGTCTGCCTACCCGCCCTCTTCGCCGGCCTGGTCGGCGGAGCAGCACTCGCCATCACCGCCCTGTACGGCGTACTGGCGGGCGTAGCCGTCGGAGCAACCAGCCTGCTGCTCGTCCACATCCGCCCCCGCCCGTGGCAGCCCCTCCGCAAGAGCCCCGGCCAACCCAGCGCCCTGGTCGCAGCAGCCATGACCGCCATCGGAGCTGTGGCCGGCTTCGCGTCCTCCCTGGCAGGCGCGTCGATCTTCGCCGCCCTCCCCAGATGGCTGGCCCTGCTCGTCCTCGCCACAGCCGTGGCCGCGTCGTACGCCGTCGAGCTGGTCGTCTCCGACGGCCCCCGCCGCCGAGCGCTCCTCCTCACCAGGCTGGCCGTAGTCACCGTCGGCTCCACCCTGGTCCTCACCCAACTGGACCACCCCGACGCGTTCCTGGCCTCAGCCGCAGTGGGCCTGATAGTTGCCCAAGGCATCAGAGTGGTCAAGGCTCTCCCCATGGACCACCTGGTCCGCCAGTACGACGACGCCCGAGACCTCATGGACCTCTGGGTAGTAGCCGGCCTGGCCGCGGCAGTCACAGTCGCCCTGACCCTAGGAGCCACCCCAGGCTGGACCCACCTGGAGTCGATCCTGGGAATCGTCGCCGGCGTAGTAGCCGCCAAAGCCTGGCGCCGCAGACCAGCCCTCTTCGCCGGCCCCCTGTCCCGCCTGATGCACGGCCTCCTACTCCGCTGGACCGGCTACCTCCCCTGGCGCCGCCGGGCTTTCCTCCAGTACGCCGCCGACCGCTACGTCCTCACCAGAACAGGCCGAGGCGAGTACGCCTTCATCCACCTCCTGGTCCGAGACCACCTGGCCGAATGCCAGCCGGACCTCCTCGCCGCGAAGGTCGACCAACGCATCGCCAGCCGCAAACAACGCTAAGCAAACAGAATCGCGGCGCATCGTCGAGCGGTTCCAGGACACACCGGCGCCGGAGAAGGTCTAGGACGCGATCCCGTCCAGCTGTGCGAGCGCGTCGGCGTCCAGGTGGATGTCGGCGGTGCGGAGATTCTCCTCGAGGTGGACGACGCTGCGGGTCCCCGGGATCAGAGCGGTGTGCTCGTCGTGCGCGAGGATCCAGGCCAGGCAGACGGCCGCGGGCGTCACGCCCAGCCGGGTGGCGATGCTCTGGACGACGGGATCGTCGGTGGGTGACGGGAGCTGGTCGAAGGCCGAGCCGAGCGGGAAGTACGGGATCCAGGCGATGCCGTGGTCCGCGCACAGCCGCAGCTGCTCCTCCGAGGAGCGGTCGATCAGGCTGTAGGCGTTCTGGACGCACACGATGCCGGCCGGCAGGGCCTGCCGTAGCTGCTCGGTGCTGACGTGGCTGAGGCCGATGGCGCCGATCAGCCCTTCGTTGCGTAGGGCAATGAGTTCGGCGAGCTGGTCGTCGATCGGCACGAGCTGGTCGCCCTCCGCGACCAGCGGGCCGTGGTCCGCGCGCCGCAGGTTGACCACCGGCACCTGGTCCAGACCGAGGGACCGGAGGTCGAGGTGGACCTGTTCGCGGAGCTGCGCCGGCCGTTGGGCGAGGGCGAGACCGGCTTGCCCGTCGACGTGCCGGGCGCCGACCTTGCTCACGATCACCAGGTCGTCGGCGTACGGGTGCAGCGCGGCCCGGATGTGCTCGTTGACCGTGCTGTTGCCGTAGAACGAGGCGGTGTCGAGATGGTTGACGCCGAGCTCCACGGCCCGGCGGAGCACGGCGGTGGCCGCCGCGGCGTCGACGGTCCTGAGCTGCATCGCGCCGTACCCGATGCGAGCGATCTCGTGCGGTCCGAGCTTCACGGTGCCGCCCGGTCGGTCTGCTGTCATCAGTGGTGTCTCCCGTAGAGTGGGGTTAATCGGAGGTTCCTCCGTTTCGACGATAGCACTAAATGGAGGTTCCTCCACTTATGCGAGCAGACGCGGCACGCAAACGCGAGCAGTTGGTGACCGCGGCCGGCGAGGAGTTGGCCGATCTCGCCGTCGCCGCGCGCCAGGGCCAGCCGGTTCGGCTCGCGCTCGAGAAGATCGCGACGCGGGCCGGCGTCGGCATCGCGACCCTGTACCGGCACTTCCCCACCCGGGAGGCACTGCTCGAAGCGGTCTACCGCCAGGAGCTCACCCGGCTGTGCGAGGCCGCGCCCGCACTGGCGAAGAGCGGCCCCACCGACCAGGCTCTGCTCGGCTGGATGCGCCGGTACGTCGACTTCGTGGACTCCAAACGGGCGATGGGCACCAGCCTGCGCGAGATCGTTGCCTCGGGCGCCGTCACCCAGTCGGACACCCGGGCCCGGCTCGCGGCCGCGGTCACTCACTTCCTCGACGCGGGCGGCGCTTCCGGCGTACTGCGGACTGACGTCCCCGCGGAGGACGTCGTCGCCGCGATGGCCGGCGCCGTGATCGCCGCCGACCCCGACCAGCCGAGGGAACAGACCGAGCGACTGCTGAGCCTCCTGCTGGACAGCCTCCGTCCCCGTTAGCTCACGCGACCGATCGCCGCGACCCGCAGTCCCGCACGGGCCGCGGTGAGTACGCCTTCATCCACCTCCTGGTCCGCGACCACCTGGCCGAATGCCGGCCAGACCTCCTGGCCGCCAAGGTCGACCAGCGCATCGCCGGCCGCAAGCAACGCTGAGGCTTCCCGGCGTTTCAAGAAGGTCGTCGAGCTTTGGTCCCGAACGGGAGGCCGGTGACTCGGCCGTGCCACCAGATCACCGGCGGCAGGATGGCGAGCTCCAGCACGAGGACCGCAAGGAACACCGGGTGGGGCAGTCCGGTTGCGATGATCGACACGAGCCGGGCGAGACCCCCTGCGGTGGCCGTCAACAGGGTCAGCCGGGTCGCCCAGGCGCGCTCCTCCCAGCGGCGCAATGACCACCAGAGACCGAGGCCGGCGCCCAGCCAGAACGTGTTGGCGAAGCGGTACTGGCTGTCGACTGTCGCCGGTACCGGACCACCGCCGGGCAAGCCCTCGGGGCCGGCGACGATGCCGGTCAGGCCGGAGGCGATCGCCACGGCCCCGAACACGGCCAGGACGACCAGGAGTGTCCGCTGCATCGGGCTTCCTCGAGATAGGGATCAGGCGGGCTCTACCCAGCGACCATGCCGGCGTCCGGATCCGGCTGCTGGGTCTTCAGATCGTGCTGGGTGCGGAGCTTCGTGAGCCAGGCAGCGAAGGCCGCGAGGTCTTCGACGTTGGTCTGGGGGATGTGGAGCTTCCGGCCGCGCGTGGTGGTGATGGTCAGGTCCTGATTGCCCATCACCATCTGTCGATCCCCTCCGGGCGCAACTTTAGTTGCCGTCAGGGGCTCAGCCCGCCAGGGCCTGGTCGAGGATCTTCGACCACTGGCGGACGATGCCGCGGCGCCGGCGGCCGTCGTCGGTCAGCAGGTCGGCCAGGCCGAGGCCGCGCGCCATGTCGAGCACACCCTGCACTGTCTCCCGGACCCCCGGGGTCTTCTCGCTGACGTCGAGGACCTCCAGCAGCGCGCGGTGGGCCTGCCGCCCGACGTGCGCCTCCAGGCGGACGATCTGCCGACGTAGCGGCTCCTCGGTCGACGCGGCGACCCACAGGTGCAGGGCAGCACGGAACAGCGGGCCGGTGTAGACGTCGGCCAGCATCGACACGATCGCCTCGGTGCGGCCGGCGCCGACCGGCAGAGCAGCCGCCTGGGAGCGGATCTCCGCCAGCCGCACCTCCGTCATGTACTCCACGGCTGCTGAGAAAAGGTCAGCCCGCGTCGGGAAGTGGTGCTGCGCCGCCCCCCGCGACACTCCGGCGCGCGCCGCGACGACGGCGACCGTCGTCGCGGCGTAGCCGACCTCGGCCAGCGACTCGACCGAAGCCTCCAACAGCTTCTGTCGAGTCACCCGGCTGCGGTCCTGCTGCGGAGCCCGCAGCGGGTCAGCCACCCGTGGCCTCCCGCGCCCTCAGTTCGCGCCGCAGGATCTTGCCCGAGGCTGCCTTCGGCACCGCCTCGATGAACTCCACCTGCCGCACCTTCTTGTACGGCGCGACCCGCTCGGCCACGTAGTCCATCACGTCCTGCTCGGTCAGCCCGCTGCCCGGCATCGGCACCACGAACGCCTTCGGCACCTCGTTCCCGTCAGCCTGTACGCCGATCACCGCCGCGTCCGCGATCCTGTCGTCGGTCAGCAGGATCGCCTCCAGCTCCGCCGGCGGCACCTGGTACCCGTGGTACTTGATCAGCTCCTTGACCCGGTCGACGACGTACAGGTACCCGCGCTCGTCCACCCGCCCGATGTCACCGGTGTGCAACCAGCCGTCCGGGTCGATCGTCGCGTCGGTCTCGGCCTGGCGCCCGAGGTACCCCTTCATCACCTGCGGCCCGCGGATCCAGATCTCGCCGGTCTCCTCGTCGCCCACATCGTTGCCATCGGCACCGACCAGGCGCATCTCGGTGGACGGGAACAGCTTGCCCACAGCACCAGCCGGCGGATCGACAGCGTCCTGCGGTACGGCGTGCGTCCCCGGCGACAGCTCGGTCATCCCGTACGCCTGCAGTACGGCGTGCAGCCCGAGCCGCTTCGCGCACGCCTCGGCCAGCTCGCTGTCCAGCGGCGCCGCGGCGGACGTCACGTACCTCAGCGCGGACAGGTCGACGCCGTCCACGGCCGGGTGCTTGGCCAGCGCGAGCACGATCGGCGGCGCGACGAACGCGCGCGTGATCTTCTGCCGGTCCAGCGTGGTGAGGAACTGGTCCAGGTCGAACTTCGGCAGCACCACCACGGTCGCGCCGGCCCGCAGCGGCAGGTTCATCAGCACGCTCAGCCCGTAGATGTGGAAGAACGGCAGGATCGCGATGATCCGCTCGTCCTCGCCCATCGTGAAGGTCGCCTGCGCCTGGGCGATGTTGGTCGCGATGTTGCGGTGGGTCAGCATCACGCCCTTCGCGGCGCCCGTCGTACCGCTGGAGTACGGCAGTACGGCGACATCTTCCGCGGGATCGAAGACGATCGACGGCTCCGGCCCGGTCGAGGCGACCAGCTCCATCACCGAGCGGTACCCCTCGGCCTGGTCGCAGACCAGGATCTCCCGTACGTCGGTATCCGCGACGGCGGCCGTCGCCAGCGGCAGGAACAGCGAAATCGTCACCAGCAATTTCGCCTTCGAGTCCACCAGCTGCTTGTGCAGCTCCTCGGCGTTGTAGAGCGCGTTGACCGTGGTCACGGTCGCACCGGCCCGCGTGGCGCCGTAGAAGGCGACCGGGTAGAGGATCGTGTTCGGGCTGTGCAGCGCGATCACGTCGCCCTTGACGATGCCGAGTTCGGCGAACCCGGCCGCGACCCGGCGGCTCATCGCGTCGAGCTGCGCGTAGCTGATCTCCTGGCCGCTGACGCCGTCCACCAGGGCCGGCCGGTCGCCGTACTCCTGCGCGCGCCCGAGGACGGCCTCGTGGATCGGGACGTCGAGCACTTCCACCGGCGGGAACTCGCTGTTGATCACCATGGCTGGCGGTCCTTTCCGAAGCTGAGTGGCGGAATCAGTACGACTTGGGCAGGCCCAACGAATGCTGTGCGACGAAGTTCAGGATCATCTCCCGGCTGACCGGCGCGATCCTGGTCGCGCGGGCCGCGGCGACCAGCGACGCGACGCCGTACTCGACCGTCATGCCGTTGCCGCCGAGCGACTGGACCGCCTGGTCGGTCGAGCGGACGCAGGCTTCGCCGGCGGCGTACTTGGCCATGTTCGCGGCCTCGCCGGCGGCCAGGTCCTCGCCCGCGTCGTACAGGGCGGCTGCCTTCTGCATCATCAGCCGGGCCAGTTCCAGCTCGATCTTGATCTGGGCGAGTGGATGCGAGATCCCTTGGTGGGCACCGATCGGGGTCTTCCAGACCTGGCGATCCTTGACGTAGGCAACGGCCTTGCCGAGCGCGTGCCGGCCGATGCCGATCGCGAACGCCGAGGCCATGATCCGCTCGGGGTTGAGCCCGGCGAACAGCTGCAGCAACGCCGCGTCCTCCGAGCCGACCAGCGCCTCGGCGGGCAGCGTCACATCGTCCAGGAACAAGGAGAACTGCTTGTCCGGGCTGATCAGGTCCATCTCGATCTGCCGGAACTCGACGCCCGGCGCGTCGACCGGGACGATGAACAGCGCGGGTTTGAGGCGCCCGGTCTTCGCGTCCTCGGTGCGCCCGACGACCAGTACGGCCTGCGCGACGTCGAGGCCGGAGATGTAGACCTTCCGGCCCGAGAGCGACCAGCCGTCGTCCGTACGCCGGGCGGTGGTCGTGATGTTGTGCGAGTTCGACCCGGCGTCCGGCTCGGTGATCGCGAATGCCATCGTGATCGAGCCGTCCGCGAGTCCCGGCAGCCAGCGCTGCTTCTGCCCGTCGGTCCCGAACCGGCTGATCACCGTGCCGCAGATCGCGGGGGAGACGACCATCATCAGCAGCGGGCATCCGGCCGCGCCGAGCTCCTCGAGCACGATCGACAGGTCGGCCATCCCGCCGCCGCCTCCGCCGTACTCCTCGGGAAGGTTCACGCCGAGGTAGCCGAGCTTGCCGGCCTCCTGCCACAGCTCGGTGGTCTGCCCGCCGGTCCGCGCCCGCTCGGTGAACCAGGCGTAGCCGTACTTGTGCCCGAGCTCGCTCACCGCCGCCCGCAACGCCCGGCGCTCCTCGGTCTCGACGAAACTCATGCGTCCTCCCCACCTCGTACGACGGCCAGAACGGCCCCGACCTCGACCTGCTCACCCTTCGCCACGTTGAGCTCGACCACAACCCCGTCGGCCGGCGCGGAGATCGTGTGCTCCATCTTCATCGCCTCCAGCCAGAGCAGCGCCTGCCCTTGCTTCACCTCGTCGCCGACTGCCACCGCGACCCGAATCACGGACCCCGGCATCGGCGCCACCAACGACCCCGCCGCCAGCTGATCCGCCGGATCCGCAAACCGCTCGACGGGCACCAGTTGCACCGACCCGACACACACCAGCCCCGGGTACGCCGCCACCGGGAAGCGCCGTCGGACGCCGCCCACCTCCAGCACCACGAGGTCCGCCGAAGCCTCGACCAGCGTCACGTCCCCGTCCGTGACGAGCCCGTCCCGAGTCAGCCGGTACGACACCTCGTACGTCGAGTCGCCCACCGCGTACGACTTCCGCTGCGGCTGCGATGCCAGGTTCCGCCACCCACTCGGCAACCGCCCTTGTACCTTCGCACCCGAACGATTCCGCGCCGCGTCCGCGAGCGCCGCAGCCAACGCCGACAACTCCACTTCCTGCTTCGCCGCACCCACTCCGTACTTGTCGAAGAACCCGGTATCGGTGTCCCCGGCAACAAACGCGGGATGCTTCAGCACCCACCCGAGCAGCTCCCGGTTGGTCACCACCCCATGGATCTCCGCCCGCTCCAACTCAGCCGCCAACCGCCGAGCCGCCAGCTCCCGCGTCGGCGCCCACACGATCACCTTGGCCAGCATCGAGTCGTAGTACGGCGAAACCTCCGACCCGTCGGCCACACCCGAATCCACTCGCACCCAAGGCGATCCACTCCGAGACCCACCTGCGGTGAACTCACTCCCAGCAACGACAAAACGATGAAGCTTCCCCGTCTGCGGTTGCCAGTCCTGGGCCGGATCCTCGGCGTACAACCGCACCTCGATCGCATGCCCCACCGAAGCCGGCGGCTCAGCCGGCAGCTTCCCACCGTCAGCGATCGACAACTGCCAAGCCACCAGATCCAACCCGGTCACAGACTCCGTCACCGGATGCTCGACCTGCAGCCGAGTGTTCATCTCCAGGAAGTAGAACTTCCCGCTCTCGTCCGCCAGGAACTCGACCGTCCCCGCCCCCACGTACCCGATCGCCTCCGCAGCCTTCCGCGCCGCCTCGAACAACGCCGAACGCATCCCGGGCACCCGTTCCACCAAAGGCGAAGGCGACTCCTCCACCACCTTCTGATGCCGCCGCTGGATCGAGCACTCCCGCTCCCCGACAGCCCACACGGTCCCGAAGGAGTCCGCCAGCACCTGCACCTCGATGTGCCGCCCCGACGCCAGATACGGCTCACAGAACACCGTGCCGTCACCAAAGGCCGACAACGCCTCAGCCTCAGCCGACGCGATCTCCGAGCGCAGCTCCGCCAGGGACTCGACTACCCGCATACCCCGCCCGCCGCCACCTGCCGAGGCTTTCACCAGAACCGGCAGCTCCGCATCGGTGACATCACCAGCCGCGAGCTGCCGCAGGACCGGCACCCCCGCCGCGTCCATCAGCTTCTTCGCCTCGATCTTCGACCCCATCGCGGCGATCGCCGCGACCGGCGGCCCGATCCACGTCAGCCCCGCCTCGAGCACAGCCTCGGCAAACGCAGCGTTCTCCGACAAGAACCCGTACCCCGGATGCACCGCATCCGCGCCCGCCGCCCGCGCGGCCGCGATCACCAGCTCCGCCCGCAGATACGTGTCCGCCGCAGCAGACCCCGGCAGGTGAACCGCCGCATCCGCCTCCCCGACGTACGGCGCCGAAGCGTCGGCGGACGAGTGCACCGCCACGGTCCCCAACCCCAACGAACGCGCGGTCCGGAACACCCGCCGGGCGATCTCCCCACGATTCGCGACAAGCACCGAGCTGATCATCGTCATCACATCCTGAACACACCGAAGGAGGACGTGCCCTCCACCGGCGCCGAGTGGATCGCGGACAGGCACAGCCCGAGGATCGTCCGCGTGTCCCGCGGATCGATCACCCCGTCGTCGTACAGCCGGCCGGACAGGAACATCGGTAGCGACTCCGCCTCGATCTGCCCCTCGACGTACGCGCGCATCGCGGCGTCGCCGTCCTCGTCGTACGGCTGCCCCTTCGCTGCAGCGGCGGCGCGCGCGACGATCGACAGGACGCCGGCGAGCTGCTGCGGCCCCATCACCGCCGACTTCGCCGACGGCCAGGCGAACAGGAAGCGCGGATCGAAGGCCCGCCCGCACATCCCGTAGTGCCCGGCGCCGTACGACGCGCCCATCAGCACCGAGATGTGCGGCACCGCCGAGTTGGAGACCGCGTTGATCATCTGCGCGCCGTGCTTGATGATCCCGCCCTGCTCGTACTCCTGCCCGACCATGTACCCGGTCGTGTTGTGCAGGAAGATCAGCGGCGTCGAGGACTTGTTGGCGAGCTGGATGAACTGCGCCGCCTTCTGCGACTCCTCCGAGAACAGCACGCCACGCGCGTTCACCAGGATCCCGACCGGGTACCCGTGCACCGTCGCCCACCCGGTCGCGAGCGACGACCCGTACAGCGGCTTGAACTCGTCGAACACCGACCCGTCCACCACCCGAGCGATCACCTCGCGCGGATCGAACGGGACCTTCAGGTCACCCGGCACGATCCCGAGCAGCTCGTCGGCGTCGTACAAGGGCTCCTCGTACGACGACGCCGGCGCGGGCCCGAGCTTCTTCCAGTTCAGCCGCGACACGATCTGCCGCCCGAGCCGGATCGCGTCGGGCTCGTCCACGGCGAAGTAGTCCGCCAGCCCCGAGACCCGCGCGTGCATCGCCGCGCCGCCGAGCGACTCGTCGTCGGCGTCCTCACCGGTCGCCATCTTCACCAGCGGCGGCCCGGCCAGGAACACCTTGGCGCCACCGTCGACCATCACCACGTAGTCGCTCATCCCCGGGATGTACGCGCCGCCCGCGGTCGAGTTGCCGAAGACCAGTGCGATCGTCGGGATCCCCTCGGCCGACAGCCGGGTCAGGTTGCGGAACATCGCGCCACCCGGGATGAAGATCTCCTTCTGCGTCGGCAGATCCGCGCCGCCGGACTCGACCAGGCTGATCACCGGCAGCCGGTTCGCTCTGGCGATCTCGTCCGCCCTCAACGCTTTCCGCAGGGTCCACGGGTTGCTCGCGCCGCCCTTGACCGTCGGGTCGTTCGCGGTGATCAGACACTCGACGCCCTCGACGACGCCGATCCCGGTCACCAGGCTCGCGCCAACCGTGAAGTCGGATCCCCAGCCGGCCAGCGGCGACAGCTCGAGGAACGCGGAGTCGGGATCGATCAGCAGCTCGATCCGCTCGCGCGCCAGCAGCTTGCCGCGCTTGTGGTGGCGCGCGACGTACTTCTCGCCTCCGCCGGCCAACGCCTTCGCGTGCTCGACGTCGAGAGCGGCGAGCTTCTCCAGCATCGCCTCGCGGTTGCTCATGCGGTGAACCCCAGTCTCTTGGCGGCCAGGCCGGTCATGATCTCGGTGCTGCCCCCGCCGATCGCGAGGATCCGCTGGTCGCGGTACTGCCGCTCGACCTCGGACTCGCGCATGTAGCCGAGTCCGCCGTGCAGCTGCAGGGCCTGATCGCAGACCCACTGCCCGGCCTCGACGGCCGTGTTCTTCGCGAAGCACACCTCGGCGATCACGTCCTCACCACGCGAAGCCCGCTCAGCCACGTGATGCACGTAGACCCGCGCGACGTCGATCCGCCGGGCCATCTCGGTCAACGTGAACTGCACCGTCTGCCGCGAGATCAAGGGCCGGTCGAAGGTCTTCCGCGCCCGGCACCACTTCACGGTCAGATCGAGCGCGCGCTGCGCCCCGGCGTACGCCTGGACGGCGAGCGTCAGCCGCTCCGCGACGAAGTTCTGCGCGAGCTGGACGAAGCCAGTGCCCTCCTCGCCGACCAGGTTCTCGACCGGAACCCGGACGTCGGTGAACGACAACTCGGCGGTGTCCGAGCACAGCCAGCCCATCTTCTCGAGCTTGCGGGAGACCTCGAAGTCCCCACGTTCGATCACCAGCAACGAGATCCCGTGGGCGCCCGGACCGCCGGTCCGCACGGCCGTGGTGACGAAGTCCGCCCGCGCACCGCTGGTGATGTACGTCTTAGCGCCGTTCACGACGTAGTGGTCGCCGTCGCGCCGGGCCGTCGTCCGCAACGACGCGACGTCGGACCCGCCATCCGGCTCGGTGATCGCCAGCGACCCGATCAGCTCACCTTCGAGGGTCGGCCGCACCCACCGGTCGATCTGCTCCTGATTGCCTGAAGCAACAATGTGCGGCAGCGCGATCCCGCAGGTCAGCAGCGACGCGACCAGCCCACCAGATCCGCCGCTGTAGTGCATCTCCTCGACGACCGCGATCGCGTCCGCCAGCGAACCACCACCTCCGCCGACCGCCTCCGGAAAGGCGACCCCGAGCAATCCCAACGAGCCGGCCTTCTTGTGCAGCTCCCGCGGCAACTCACCCGCGCGCTCCCAGGAGTCCAGGTCAGGTAGCACTTCGGCCGCCATGAACCGGCGTACGGACTCCCGGAAGTCGTTCACAGCAAGACCTCCGGTACATCGACGTACCGCGACCGCAGCCACTCGCCGACCGCTTTCGCCTGCGGATCGAAGCGAGCCTGCGACGCCACGCCCTCACCCAGCAGGCCCTCGACCACGAAGTTCAGCGCCCACAGGTTCGGCAGCACGTACCGCGTCACCTTCAGGTCCTCGGTCTCCGGCAGCAGCTCCTTGAACAGCCCGATCGTCAGCGTGTGCGCGAGCCAGCGCCACGCCGTCTCGTTCCGCACCCACACGCCGACGTTCGCATCGCCGCCCTTGTCGCCACTCCGCGCGCCAATTACCCGCCCGAATGGCACCTCCCGCGTCAGCGATCGCGCGGGACGCCCCGCCGCGACCAGCTGCGGCAACGGCATCGGAAGTCCGGCATCCTCCACCGGCTCCAACGACAACGTCTCAGCCGCTGGTGCGATCACCCGCCGCGAACCGTCCGGCAGCACCACGACCTGCTCGACCTCGCCGACGTCGACGAACCCCGCCGTGAACACGCCGTACGGCGAACCGTCCTCCGGCGGCCTCGTCACGTGAAAGCCCGGGTAGCTCGCCAGCGCCAGCTCGACCGCCGCACTGGAGAACGCCCGCCCGACCACCTTCGGATCGGGATCCTTCACCACGCACTTGAGCAGCACGCTCGCCAGCTCCTCGGTGGAAGCGTTCGGCTGCTCGGTCCACGTCAGCGACCACTTCAGCTCGGCCGGCTTCCGGGTCAGCCCGCGTTCGAGCTGCCGCTGGACCAGTTCGGACTTCGCCTCCAGTTCCAGTCCGGTCAGCACGAAGTCGACCTCGTTCCGGAACCCGCCGAGGCTGTTCAGCGACACCTTGTACGTCGGGGGCGGCGGCTCGCCCTGGACACCGCTGATCCGGATCCGGTCGATGCCGTCGTCGCTGAGCTCGATCGTGTCGAGTCGCGTCGTCACGTCCGGCCCGGCGTACCGGGCGCCGGTGATCTCGTAGAGCAGCTGGGCCTTGACCGTGTCGATCGTGACCGCGCCGCCGGTACCGTCGTGCTTGGTGATCACGCTCGACCCGTCCGCGTGGATCTCCGCGATCGGGAACCCGGGCCGGTCGAGATTGCGCAGCTCGTGGAAGAACGCGTAGTTGCCGCCGGTCGCCTGGCAGCCGCACTCGATCACGTGCCCGGCGACGACGGCACCCGCGAGTTCGTCGTACTGGTCGGGCCGCCAGCCGTGATGCGCAGCCGCCGGTCCGACGATCACCGAGGCGTCGGTGACCCGTCCGGTCACGACGACATCGGCGCCCTCACGCAGCGCCTCGGCAATCCCCCAAGCTCCGAGGTAGGCATTGGCCGTCAACGGTGTCCCGAAGCCCAACTCACCGGCCCGCGCCAGCAAGTCGTCACCCTCGACAAACGCCACCTTCGCCTGAAGGCCCAGCTTGTCGACTAGTCCGTGGATGGCCTCAGCCAACCCCGCAGGGTTCAACCCGCCCGCGTTGCTGACGACCTTCACCCCACGATCGAGCGCCTCGCCGAGCCCGGTCTCCAGCTGCTTGAGGAACGTCCGCGCGTAGCCGAGCGAGGGATCCTTCAGCCGGTCCCGCCCGAGGATCAGCATCGTCAGCTCGGCGAGGTAGTCGCCGGTGACGTAGTCGAGCGGGCCGCCGGTCACCATCTCGTGGAACGCGCTGAACCGGTCGCCGTAGAACCCCGACGCGTTGCCGATCCGGACGGGGTCCGTCATCAGGTGAACTGTCCCGCGACGCGCCCCTTGCCGGGCAAGCCGGCGAAGGCCTGGATGATCCCGAGCCACTCCTCGGCGTCCGCGCCGACCGCCTCGACCGCGAGGTCGTCGCGGTGCCGGCGCTGGGTCGCGAGCAGGCAGAAGTCGAGCGCGGGACCGGTCACCCGCTGGTCCGCGTTCGCGTCGCCGTACGACCAGGTCGTGCCGTCGGGCGCGGTCAGTTCCACGTGGAACGGCTGCGCCGGCGGCGTCCGGTCGTGCAGCAGATACGAGAAGTCCCGAGTCCGTACGGCGAGGTGCGCGACGTGCCGCAACCGGCTCGACGGCTGCCGGCTCACGCCGAGCCCGTCGTGGATGTCCTGCCCGTGCGCCCACGTCTCCATCAGCCGCGCGGTCGCCATCGAGGTCGCACTCATCGGCGGCCCGAACCAGGCGATCTTCTCGCCCGCCGGCACCTGCTTCAACGCCTCGGCCAGCTCGGCCCGCGTCTCCCGCCAGTACGGCAGCAACTGATCCGTCGGCAAGGCGGCGCCCTCGGCCGCGCCCTTGTCCACATAGCCCGACGGATCCGCAACAGCCTTCTGCAACGTCGCCTGGAACTCGTCCTGGTCGGTCATCGCGCTCAACGCGGCCTCGTCGGTCCACGCCAGATGCGCGATCTGATGCGCGACGGACCACCCTTCCGCCGGGGTCGGAGTCGTCCACGTGTCAGCGGCCAGCCCGGCCACCAACATGTCCAACTCGGCGTTCTCCGCCCAGAGATCAGCCAGTACCTCGTCCAGGTCCATGCGGCCGAGCGTCCCACCCCGGCCAAAAAGAATCAAGGGTGCTTGTTTTGCTCGCCGGGTTGTCCCCGCCGGGAGTTAGGCTCGCCGGGCCGGACGACGACCGACCTGGAACGGGTTGCCATGAAACTTCTGCTCACGGACTCGGGCATCATCAACCAGAGCATCACCGACGCGCTGGTCGACCTGCTGGACCAGCCGATCGCCGAGTCCAACGCCCTCTTCGTTCCCACCGCGATCTACGCCAAACCCATCGGACCCGAGATGGCCTACCGCACGATCAGCGGGCAGGAGCCGCGGTCGCCGATGACTCAGCTGGGCTGGAAATCCGTCGGCGTGCTGGAGCTGACCGCGCTGCCCAGCCTCGACCGGGAGCTGTGGGTCCCCAAGGTCGAGGAGGCCGACGTCCTGCTCGTCGGCGGTGGAGATCCGCTCTACCTCCTCTACTGGATGCAGCAGTCCGGACTGGCCGCCCTGCTCCCGTCACTGAAGGCGGTGTACGTCGGGTTGAGCGCCGGCAGCATGGTGATGGCGCCTCGGATCGGCGCGAGCTTCGTCGGCTGGACGCCGCCCGAGGGTGGAGACGACAGCACGCTCGGCCTCGTCGACTTCGCGATCTTCCCGCACCTGGACTACCCGGGGATGGACAACACGATGGCCGAAGCCGAGCGCTGGGCCGCTGAGATGCCGATCCAGGCCTACGCGATCGACAACCAGACGGCGCTCAAGGTCGTCGACGGGACGGTCGAGGTCGTCTCCGAAGGAAAGTGGCGGTTGTTCGACGCCTAGGGGAGCTTCGGCGCCTGCCAGTCGGACCAGCGGGCCGTCAGCTCGCGCCACTTGGCGGGCGGTACGACGCGGGCCGCCAGCGTCACGCCCAGGTGGGCGAGGCGGCCGGTGTTGGAGCTTCGGCGTACGGACGCTCGAGCGGCCGCGGTCATCGGCTGCACGCGCGCCCGCCGTACGCGGTCGTACTCCGCCAGCCCGGTCTCGAGCTCGTCGTCGGCCAGCGAAGCCGCGAGGACAACGGCGTCCTCGATCGCCTGGCACGCGCCCTGGCCGAGGTCGGGCGTCATCGCGTGCGCGGCGTCGCCCAGCAGGACGACGCGGTCCTTCACGAAGGAGTCCAGCGGATCGAGGTCGACGAGGTCGTTGTGCAGCACCTGGTCCGGCGGGGTCGCGCGGATCAGCGTCGGGATCGGGTCGTGCCAGCCCTGGACGAGCCGAAGCGCCTCGGCCTGCTCGTCGGCGTACTCGCGGTTCGCCTCGGGCGCGTTGGCGGTGACGAACCAGTAGACCCGCTCGTCCGGCAGCGGCAGTACGCCGACCTGGATACCGCGGCCGAGCGTGAGTGACTCCTCCACCGGCCAGACCGATCCACTCGGTGTCACACCTCGCCAGGCGGTCCGGCCCTGGAAGACCGCGGGCCCTGACCACAGCGTTCGGCGTACGACGCTGTTGACGCCGTCGGCCGCGACGACGAGATCAGCCGAGAGCTCGTGCTCCTCGCCCGCGCATCGACAGAGCACCTTCTGCCCGTCCACCGACAGCACCTCGGCATCGGTGTGCAGCGCCGACTCCGGCAGCATGCTCCGCAGTACGGCGTGCAGCTCGGCCCGGTGCACCGCGAGCACGCCGACGTCCTCGGCGTGATTGCGCCGGACCCAGCGACCACGCGGGGTCCGGATGTTCCCGCGCGAGATCGCCCGTACGGCGCGCGCCTCGACCTTGCCGTCCAGCTCCAGCGCCACCAGAGCGCTCATCGCGTTCGGCCAGAGCGTCAGCCCGGCGCCGACCTCGGCGATGATCGGCGCGCGCTCGAGCACGGTCACCGACCACCCGATCCGCCGCAGGGCGACCGCGGCAGTCAGCCCGCCGATCCCCGCGCCGACAATGATTGCCGAGGAAGACTTCTGCCCGCTGTTCACGCGCGTCAGGCTACTTCTCCACAGGTCCCTGCTCCTTTGCAGCCTGATGGAATTGCTACCGGTTGATCCTCACGGCTGATAGCCAGGACCAATGCCCAGTTCGCTGCCCGGGAAAGCCGCCGAGATCCGGGCGCTGCTGCTCACGCTGATCGACACGCTGCCGCAGGGCGCCGCGCTGCCGGCCGAGCGCGAACTGGCCGTGCGCTGGAACGTCGCCCGGATGACGCTGCGCCGCGCGGTCGACGAACTGGTGATCGAGGAACTGCTGGTCCGCCGCCACGGCAGCGGCACCTACACGACCCGCCCGAAGGTCGCGAAGTGGCTCGGCATGATCGGCTTCTCCGAGGACATCCGCCGCCGCGGGATGACGCCGGGCAGCCGGACGCTGGAGTTCCGCCGCGAGAAGGCCTCGCGCACCGCGGCCCGCCCGCTGCGTATCCCGGTCGGCGACCCGGTCCTGACCTTCACCCGCCTCCGGCTCGCCGACGACCAGCCGATGGTGGTCGAGCACACCACGGTCCCCGGCAGCTACGTGCCCGGTCTGGAGGCCGAGGACCTGGACGGCTCGCTGTACGAGTTGCTGACCTCGCGGTACGGGATCGAGTTGGTGAGCGGTACGTCGAAGCTCGAGCCGGTGCTGCCCGACCCGAAGACCGCGGGCTGGCTCGACATCCCGGCGACGCAGCCGTGCCTGGCGTCGTACGGGGTGAGCTTCGACCGTCGCGAGCGTGTCTTCGAGTACACCTCGGCGGTCTACCGCGGCGACCGCTACGCCTTCACCGCCGAACTTCGGATGACGCCCACCGTGCGCGCGACCGCGAAGGGTCTTTGAGGCGTCACGAAAAGTAGGCGATTGATCACAATAGTCACTACAGTCACAGAACTATGGACTTCGGCAGGCCGATCGGAACCGTCGTACCGTCGCTCGACGGCGCTGTGCTGCAGGTGCTCGCGGGGACCGATCGCGGCTTGTCCGGGCGGCAGGTGCACGGGCTCGCCGGTGTCGGCAGCGTTGCCGGCGTACGGCTGGTGCTGCAGCGGCTGACCTCGACCGGCCTGGTCCACGTCGCCGAGGCAGGCAACTCGCTGCTCTACACGCTCAACCGCAAACACCTCGCCGCCCAGGCGGTCGAACTGCTCTCCGGTCTGCGGACGACGTTCGTCACCAGCCTGCGCGCCGAACTGGCCACGTGGACCCTGCCCCCGGTCCACGCCAGCCTGTACGGCGCGGCCGCGCGCGGCGACGGCGACCTGGACAGCGACGTCGACGTGCTGCTGATCCGGCCCGATGAAGTTGCCGCCGACAACGATCGGTGGGAGCAGCAGGCCGCCGACCTGCTCCGGACGGTCGTCGACATGACCGGCAACGCGGCCCAGTTCTACGAGCTCGACCTGACCGAGCTCACCGTCCACGTGACCGGCAACGAGCCCATCGTCGACCAGTGGTGCGACGAGTCCGTGACGGTGTACGGCGCCGACCTCACCACGGTCCTGAGCCGCCTGCACACGACCCGCGAACTGCTCTACACGACGTCGCGGTAGGACTGGTCCACCCGAACTCCTTTACCTGCGGCGGCCGAACGGCCAGAGTGGTCCCGCAATGATCAACCTCGCAATCGACGGCGGCCAGTCCGCCCTCCGCCTCCGTGTCCTCCCCGACGGCAGAACCGGCCACGGCCCCGGCTACCAGCACGGCCCCGACAGTTTCGCCGCCACCGTCGAAGCCATCCGCACCGCCGCCCGCGACGCCGGCGTCGCCGAACGCGTCGGCACGATCCGTCCCGCTCCCGGCGGCCGTCTCGCCGAGCCTCTCGACCCGAGCCACCCCGCACTGAGTTCGCGTCCCGCGGACTCAGGCCTCACGGACCTCACCTTGCCCATCGACACGCTCGGCGCGGCCGCGTTCGGCGCGCGTCTCTCGGAGCCGGTCGACACGGTCTGCCTCGGGCTCACCGGCTTCCCGCCGAACCCGGCCGTCGCCGCCCAGCTCGCCGAGCACATCGCCCGCTCGCTGCCCGCCCGCGAGGTGCGCCTCACCCAGGACATGGTCACCGCCCACGCCGGTGCCCTGCCCGACGGGTACGGCGTAGTAGTTGCCGCAGGCACCGGTTTGGTCTGCCTCGGCGTCGACCGCAGCGGGGCGTGGCGCAAGGTCGACGGCCACGGCTACCTCTTCGGCGACGCCGGCAGCGCGTTCGCCATCGGCCGCGCCGGCCTGGCCGCCGTACAGCGAGCCCGCGACGGCCGCGGCCCGTCGACCACCCTCGCCGGCACCCAGCTCGACCCGATCAGCCTCTACCCCTCACCGACGCTCGTGGCGGACGTCGCCGCGTTCGCCCCCGACGTCTTCCGGCACGCCCGGACCGACGAGGTCGCACAGGCGATCGTCGACCAGGCCGCCCGCGACATCGCCGACACCATCCACGCCGCCCTGCCCGACGCCGACGACGTACCGGTCGCCCTCGTCGGCGGCCTCTTCGAAGGCGCCGGCGACCAACTCGCCGCCCCCCTCCGCGCAGCCCTCTCCCCAAGAGCGGTACTCACCCCACCCGCAGGCACGTCCCTGGACGGCGCCGAACGCCTGGCCACCGGCGACCTCACCCCGTACGCCGACCTGGTCATCATCCACCGATGACCGACCGCACCTCACCCCAGAAGTTCCATCAAGTACCAGCCGGGTCCTTGGTGGTCTCCTGCCAAGCAGCCCCCGGCAACCCCTTCTTCTCCCCAGCGTCCATGGCCCTCATGGCCCAAGCCGCCCAAGCCGGCGGCGCCGCCGCCCTCCGCGCCAACGGCCCCGAAGACATCGCCGCCATCCGCGCGGTGACCGACCTCCCGATCATCGGCCTCCACAAACTCGGCGACCCCTCCGGCGTGTTCATCACCCCCACCTTCGAGTCAGCCGCCGCAGTCGCCCGAGCAGGCGCCGACCTCATCGCTCTCGACGCCACCCAACGCCCCCGCCCCGACGGCACCCTCCTCGCCGACCTCATCGCCCGCATCCACACCGAGCTCAACCTCGAGGTCCTGGCCGACGTAGACACCCACGAAGCCGGCCTGGCCGCCCGAGCAGCCGGCGCCGACCTGGTCGCAACCACCCTCTCCGGCTATACCAATTCCACCCCCACAACCACCCCCGACATCGCCCTCGTGCGCTCCCTCGCGTCAACCCTCGACTGCCCGGTGATCGCCGAAGGCCGCTTCCGAACCGCCGACGACGTCCGCGCCGCCCGCAAGGCCGGCGCCCACGCCGTCGTGATCGGCACCGCGATCACCAACCCCATGGAGACCACCGCCTGGTTCACCGCCGCCCTCGAAGTGGTCTAAACAAACTTCCCCCGCACCTCTTCCACCGCGGCCAGGTACCGGCGTATGTATGTCCCACACCGGAGAGGGAGCACACGATGTCGGACTTGCTGCTGGCCGCCACCTCGCTCGACGTCACCCCACCACCGGGCCATCGCCTGGACGGCTACTCCGCCCGCTCGGCCCTGGCCATCGGTACGGCGGACCCGCTGCAAGCCACCATCATCTGGCTCTCCACCGAGACCTCACCCGGCGTCCTCTGGCTCAGCCTCGACGCCATCGCCGCCGGCACCGCACTCACCGCCGAACTCTCCGCAGCCGCCGCCTCGGCCGCCGGCATCCCCGCCGAGAACGTCCTGGTCTGCGCCTCCCACACCCACTCCGGCCCGTCCGGCTGGACCGGCGAGATCCACCCGGTCATCCCCGCCGACCGCGAGCCGGCCCTCGTCGACCAACTGATCACCGCCGTAGCCAACGCGACCCTCGTATGCCGTCCAGTCCACGCCTCCTGGCGCTCGACCGAGGTCATCGGCGTCGGCACCAACCGCCACCGCCGCAACGGTCCGCACGACAACACGGCCGGCATCCTCGCCCTGCACGACCTCGACGGCACCCTCGCCGCGATCCTGCTCGACTTCGCCTGCCACCCGACCGCCCACGGCCCCGAGAACCTCCACTGGTCCGCCGACTGGCCCGGCGCGACCCGCGCGGCCCTGGCGCCAGCGATCGTCGGCTACCTCCAAGGCGCCGCTGGCGACGTCAGCCCCCGCTTCACCCGTCAGTCCCGCGGCCCGGAGGAAGTCACCCGCCTCGGCAAGATCCTGGCCGAGGAAGTCACCGAGTCCCTCAAGGCGCCAGGCCTCGACCTCCCGGAGACAGCCCCCACCATCCGCCGTACGACAGCCCGCCTCCGCGTCCGCGACCTCCCCACCGAGTCGCCCACCCTCGAACCGGCGGTCTCCGGCGACTCCCCGACCCAACGCATCGCCCAGACCCGCCGCGACGGTGTCCGCGGTCAGTCGCTGATGTCCACCACCACCCTCCCGGCGACGTACGACCTCCCCCTGAGCACCGTGACCCTGGGCCCGGTCACCTGGCTCCACCTCCCGGTAGAGCTCTTCGCCCTCCACGGCATCTACCTGCAGGCCACCAGCCCCCACCCGATCACCCGGGTCATCGGCTACACCGACGGCTACTTCGGCTACGTCGTCGACCCCGACGCCGCCCACCAGCAAACCTACGAAGCCCTCATCACCTTCTTCGACCAACAAGCCACCACCGACCTACTCACCGCAGCCACGGATCTCCTGGCCGGTTGGCGAAACTAGGAAGAAGTGCTTCAGTCAGGCACTGAACCTGACTCCGTGGATCTCGTCGAGCCGATCTACGCCCTGCCCTTCTCGACGGCCAGCCGAACGGCCTCCTCTCCCGCCTCGCTTGACGGCCACTTTGTGCACCGGCCAGTCACGCGAATGTGGTTTTCGTGGCTGGCCGGTGCACAAAGTCGAGATCGGGGTCGGCCGGGACGCCTTCCGCCCCCGCTCCACCGCTACCGCCACCATCACGCCGACGAGTCGCCACGCGGCTGGGCCGAGTCCCACTCGAACTGACTCTTCCGCCCCGGCGCGGAAGAGTTGCGCATCGGCTGGCTCGCGGCCCAGAACTGACCCATAGGGAGTTCAAACCGGCGGAGAACGCAGCCGCACAGAGCTGACTTTGTGCACCGGTCAGCCGTCCCGACCGCCGTTCTACGGCTGAATCGTGCTCAAAGTCGATCGCCGCCTGTTGACAGATATCAGATATCTGACTAATTTCGCCTGCATTCCCCTGGTGAGGAGGCGCGCGATGAGTGTTCGTAGGCGGCTGGTGGCCGTGGTGAGTGGGCTCGGTCTGCTGGCAGGCGCGGTCGCCTGCGGTGGGAGTGACAGCGGCGGCGGCAGCGAGGCGAGCGGGACGATCACGCTCTGGCAGTACTACGGCGACCCGAGCAGCCCGACCGGCAAACCGCTCTACGACCTCGTCAAGAAGTACGACGACGCAAAGCCCGACGTCACCGTCGACATCCGCTTCATCCCGTACGACGACTTCAACCGCACGCTCCTGCAGTCGGCCGCGGCCAAGGAGCTGCCCGACGTCGCCCTGATCGGCGCCTTCGACACCGCCACGATGGCCTCGGCCGGGATCATCACCGATCTCGGCGACCGGACCAAGGACTGGAACCAGCAGGACAAGTACTTCAAGACCAGCTGGGCCACCACGCAGGTCGACGGCAAGACCTACGGCATCCCGCACGTCGCCGATGCGTACGCCGTCTACTACAACAAGCAGCTCCTCCAGCAGGCCGGCGTGAAGCCGCCGACCACCTGGGCCGAGATGGAGACCGCGGCCAAGACGCTGACCACCCAAGGCCGCACCGGCCTCGCGATCAGCGGGATCGAAGGCCCCGAGGGCGCGACCGTGCCGATCATCCGGATGCTCGCCGCCGGTGCCGCGATCGACAAGGTCGACTCCCCGGAGGCGAAGGCCGGGCTCGACCAGCTGACCCGGATGATCAAGGCCGGTTCGATCTCGCCGGGTGCGCTGACCTGGAACGAGGAGGACGCGAAGAACCAGTTCGCGAACGGCAAGGCCGCGATGATGATCAACTCCGCGACCTACGTGAACATCCTCCGCAAGGAGAACCCGAAGCTGCAGTGGGACGTCGCGCTGCTGCCGAAGGACAAGACCGGCCAGACCTTCCTGTCCGCCGAGAACCTGGCGATCGGTGCCACCAGCAAGAATCCCGACGGCGCCTGGGACCTGATCACCTGGCTGCAGCAGCCGGCCGAGCTGGCGACCTACCTCCCGGTCCGCAACAAGCTTGCCGCGCGCAACGACGTACCGGACAGCTCGAACGACGCCGTCCGCAAGGTGTTCGCGCAGCAGCTCGAGGAGGCCTGGGCGCCGGACGAGAAGCTCGCGCCGAAGTCGTCCGAGGTGATGACGCACATCCAGGCCGCGCTGCAGGCGTCGGCGAGTGGATCGGCCAGCACCGAGGACGCCTTGAAGACCGCGCAGAAGGCGATCGACGAGTCGTTGGCCAAGTAATGGCGATCACCGTGCCGCACCAGCGGGTCGCGACCGGCCGGGCGACAGCCCGGCGTACGACGACGGCGGAGTACCTGTTCGTCGTACCGGCTGTGCTGTTCGTCGGCTTCACCGTGCTCTACCCGCTCGGCTACAACGTCGTGCAGAGCTTCCAGGACGTCGGGATCGCGCAGATCGTCAACGGGAACGCGAAATTCGTCGGTCTGGACAACTACGCCGACCAGTTCGGCCGCCCGGAGTTCTGGAAGTCGTTCGGGATCTCGCTGATCTACACGGGCGGCACGGTGCTCGCCACCTTCGTCGCCGGACTCGCGCTGGCGCTGTTCTTCCACCGCGACTTCCCCGGCCGGAACGTGCTGCGCGCGCTGCTCCTGCTGGCCTGGGTGCTGCCGACCGTGGTCAGCGCGAACGTCTGGCGCTGGCTGCTCGACGGCACGTACGGCCTGCTCAACACGTTGCTCGGCACGGAGATCTTCTGGCTCGGCAAGTCCGGTACGGCGATGGTCGCGGTCACGCTCGCGTCGGCGTGGAGCTTCGCGCCGTTCGCGATGGTGCTGCTGCTCGCCGGTCTGCAAGGGATCTCGGGCACGCTGTACGAAGCGGCCCGGATCGACGGCGCCGGCGCGTGGGCGCAGTTCCGCCGGATCACGCTGCCGCTGCTGAGGCCGGTCAGCCTGACCACCGTGCTGCTCTGTTTCATCTCCACGTTCAAGACCTTCGACACGGTCTTCCTGATGACGCAGGGCGGGCCGGGCGGCGCGACCGAGGTGCTGCCGGTGTACGCGTACAAGCTGGCGTTCAGCTTCTACAAGTTCGACGTCGCCGCGGTGGCGACGACGATGCTGCTCGTCGTACCGGTGGTGCTGTCGGTGTTCTACTTCCGCTCGCTGCGCAAGGAGGAGACCGCATGAGGCGCCGCTGGCCGATGACGGTCGCGGGGGTGCTGATCACCTTCGTCTACCTGCTGCCGGTCTACTGGATGCTCAACACGTCGTTCAAGAAGCCGGCCGACATCTTCGCGACCCCGCCGCAGCTCGTCCCGCTGTCGCCGACGTTGCGCTCGTACGCCGACGCCGCCTTCGGCAATCCCGCGATCGCCAAGGGCCTGGCGAACTCGGCCGTGATCGCGATCGGTACGACGCTGCTGACGATCGCGATCGCCGTCCCCGCGGCGTACGGACTGGCCCGGCTGCGCCTGCGGTTCGTGTCGGTGTTCCTGATGCTGTTCCTGGTGGTCCAGATGGTGCCGGCGGTGAACCTCGCGCTGCCGATGTTCGCGATCTTCAGCGACCTCGGCCTGGTGAACAGCTACGCCGGCCTGATCCTCGCGAACGCGTCGCTGGCGATCCCGCTCGGCATCGTGCTGCTGCGCCCGTACTTCCTGTCCGTGCCCGGCGAGATCCTCGAGGCGGCGAAGGTCGACGGCTGTACGACGTTCGGCGCGTTCGTCCGGATCGCGCTGCCGATCAGCCGGCCCGGGCTGATCACGCTCGCGGTGATCAGCTTCCTCGGCGCGTGGGGCGAGTTCGTGTTCGGGCTCGCGCTGGCCGCCGACGAGGACCTGCAGCCGATCACCGTCGTCCTGGCGGGCCTCACCAATGCTTTCGGCACCCGGTGGAACGACCTGATGGCGGTCTCCGCCGTGGTCGCGCTGCCGGTGATCGCCGCGTTCGTCTTCCTGCAGCGTTACATCGTGGCCGGACTCACCGAAGGAGCGACCAAGAGTTGACCAGCACACTGGAGATCTGGGCGGCGACGCCGACCCCGTTCGGCGCGGACGGCGCGCTGAACCTGCCGGTCGTCGCCGACCAGGGCAAGCACCTGCTCGCGCACGGCGTCCACGGAGCCTTTGTCGGCGGTACGTCGGGGGAGTTCCCCTCGATGACGGTCGCCGAGCGGAAGGCGCTCGTCGACGAGTGGGCGTCGGTGCGGCCGAACGGGCTCGCGCTCGGGACGCACGTCGGGCACAGCGTGCTCGCCGAGGCGCGAGAGCTGGCGGCTCATGCAGAGGCCGCCGGCGTCGATCTGATCGCGTCGGTCACGCCGTACTTCGGAGTGGCGAACACGTTGGAGACGGCGGTGGACTTCCTCGCGGCGGTCGCCGCCGAGGCTCCGGCGACGCCGTTCCTGTACTACCACTTCCCCGGGATGACCGGTTCGCCGTACCAGCCGAGCGATCTGGTCGCGCTGGCGGTCGAGCGGATCCCGAACTTCGCGGGCGTGAAGTTCACCCACGAGGATCTGCTCGAGTTCGACCGGACGCGGGCGGTGTCGTCGCAGGTCCGGGTGTACTTCGGGCGCGACGAACTGCTCCCGGCGGCGTTGGCCTTCGGCGCCGACGCGGTGATCGGGAGTCTCTACAACGCGCTCGCGCCGCAAGCTCACCAGGTCGCGGCGGCGATGGCGTCGGGGCGGGTCTCCGACGCGCTGACGCTGCACGAGCCGTTCCGTGTCGTTGCCCGGGAGGCCGGCCGGTACGGCGGCGTCGGCTTCGTCAAGGAGTGGCTGAACGCGTGCGGCCCGGACACCGGAGTTGCCCGTACGCCGTGGGGGCCGCTGCCGGTGGCCGCGCATGACACGATTGAGCGGCTCGCCGCCTCCTGGCGAGCTGTCACTCCGGAGGGATGAATCGTGAGCAGGAGCCCGATCTACCGCGAGGCCCAGGTCAAGCTGCGCGACTTCATCAAGTCCCGCGACCTCGGCCCCGGCGACCGGCTTCCTGCCGAGGCCGTCCTGGCCGCCGAGCTGGGCGTCAGCCGCCTTTCGTTGCGCGAGGCAACAAGAAGCCTGCAGACCCTGGGCGTGATCGAGGCCCAGCACGGCAACGGCCTGTTCGTGTCGTCGTTCTCCTTCCGCCCGTTGATCGAGCAACTCCCGTACGGCCTGGCCACGACCGGCATGGCGCTGGAGGAGATCCTCACCGCCCGCGAGGCGATGGAGGTCGGCCTGATGCCGGCCGTGGCCCGCAACCCCGACGCCGACGTCCTCGCCGAGTGCACCCGCCTCGCCGGAAAGATGGCCGAACTCGAAGCCGCCGGCCAGGAGATCGCCGAGGTCGACCGAGCCTTCCACCTGCTTCTCTACAAGGGCCTGCAGAACCCCTTGGTCGACAACTTGATCGAGCTCTTCTGGGAGATCTTCGTCCGCCTGGGCGACGCCATCCCGGCGCCGAAAGAGGCCGGCCGAGCCGCGGTCCACCTCCGGATCGTCGAGGCCCTGCAGTCCGGCGAGCCCCTGGAAGCAGTCCAACGCATGCAAGACCACTTCAACGACGTCCGAGTCCGAGCAGCCATGCTCCGCGACGCCTAGAACCCGCAGCAGCTCACCTTTCCGGTAGTTCCTGTCGAGAGATCAGATATCAGACCTACGCCGTGAGGACCCGCCCATGCACCTCTCCCGTACCGTCCTGCCCCTCGCACTCGCGCTCACCCTGGCCACCACGTTGACCGCCGGCGCGACCCCCGACGACAAAGGCAAGTGCCAGGAGTCCGTCCCCTTCCAGTCCGGCGTCGGCGGCTACGCGTCGTACCGGATCCCCGCCGTGGTGCAAGCCGGAAGCGGCACCTTGCTCGCCTTCGCCGAAGGACGCCGCGGTGGCTCGAGCGACACCGGCGACATCGACATCGTCCTGCGCCACTCCACCGACGGCGGCTGCACCTGGGGTCCACAACAAGTCGTCACCGACCAGGGAACCAACACCATCGGCAACCCGGCTCCCGTCGTCGACCCGAAGACCGGCGACGTCGTTCTGCTCAGCGTCCGCAACGGTCCCGTCAGCGAAGCACAGATCCTCCGCGGCGAAGCCGGCGCAGAAGACACCCGACGAGTCTTCCTCCAACGCAGTACCGACAACGGCCGTACCTTCACCACCCCGGCCGAGATCACCGCCACCACCAAGCTCGAGAACTGGCGCTGGTACGCCACCACCCCCGGCCACGCCATCGCCCTGACATCAGGCCGGCTGCTGGTCCCCGCCAACCACTCCATCGCCCCGCCGGCCGGCTCGACCGACACCGGCGCGGAGGCCAAGTACTACGGCGGCCACAGCCTGTACTCCGACGACGGCGGCCGCACCTGGCAGATCGGGTACGTCGACGACAACCCCGACGGCTACCTCAACGTCAACGAGTCGACGGCAGCCCAACTTTCCGACGGCCGCGTCTACTTCAACACCCGCGAACACAACGGCACCGCCCCCGGCACGCGCGCCGACGCCTACTCCTCCGACGGCGGCAAGACCCTCGACAAGCCGTTCCGCCCCCAGGCCACGCTCATCGGCCCGGTCGTCCAGGCCAGCGTCCTCGCCGTCGGCCACACCCTCCTGTACTCCGGTCCCGCCGACCCGGCAGCCCGCGCCGCGATGACCATCCGCACCAGCCGAGACCAGGGCGCCACCTGGCAACCGTCCCTCGCGATCTCCGGCCTCCCCGCGGCGTACTCCGACCTGGTCCAGATCGACCGCAACACCATCGGCCTGCTCTACGAGACCGGCGACTTCAGCGCCAACGAGACCATCACCTTCCGCCGCCTCGCCCTGAAGGACCTGGCCCGATGACCACTCGCCGCACGCTCCTGGCCGCAGGCATCACCGCAGTACCGCTCGCACTCTCCACAACAACCCAGGCCACAGCTAACCCAACTGTCTCCAGCAAGTGGACCCGCCTCCCCGACCTCCCACCCAACCGCGTCGACTGGCACCCCGCCATCCCCGTCGCCAAGCCCTACTGGACCCAACTAGGCCTGGCCGGCCCCATTGCCGGCTCCCACCGCGGCCACCTGATCGTCGGCGGCGGCGCCAACTTCCCGGAACCGGCGCTCACCTCCAACCGCCCCACCACCCTCGGCAAGGTCTACTGGAACGAGCTCTTCACGCTGAGCCCCGGCGCCAAGAGCTGGTCCGCTCCGATCCAGCTCCAGGACGCGATCGCCTACTCCGCCTGCCTGAGCACCCCGTACGGCGTACTGGTGATCGGCGGCGAAGGCTACCGAGGCGGCCCCAACGGCACCGCCCTCGAGCCCGCGGAGAAGTTCCCCGACGTCTTCCTCCTCCAGCCCAACGGCGAGCGCCGAGACCTCCCGCCTCTCCCGCGCCCGACGTCGTACGCCGTAGCCGGCCTCATCGGCACCACCGCATATGTTGCCGAAGGCCCCGACTTCTACGCCCTCGACCTCACCAACCTCGCCCGAGGCTGGAAGTCCTTACCCCCTTGGCCTGGCCCACCCCGCACGGTCGCAGTAGGCACCGCGGCCCAAGGCAACTTCTACGTCCTCAGCGGCCGCTCCCAAGCCGCCGACAAGTCCTGGACCTTCCACCAAGACGCGTACGCCTACAACCCCAGAACCTCCCGCTGGACCCGCCTCCGAGACCTGCCCTTCTGCGTCACCGCCGGCCAAGCCCACCCCACCCGCAACGGCCTTCTCGTCCTGGGCGGCGACAAGGACATCCAGCGCTGGAACAAGATCCAGCACCACACCGCCCTCCGCGACGCCGCTCCCGTCGGTTCCCCGACCTGGACCGAGCACCAGAACGTCATCACCTGGATCTACGACCACCACACCGGCTTCAACACCGAGCTCCTCCAGTACGCCGACAACCGCTGGACCACCACCGGCCACTTCCCCGGCCCTTCCCAGGTCACCACCCCCGCCGTCCCCCACGCCAACGGCCTGACCATCACCACCGGCGAAATCCGCCCCGGCATCCGCACCCCAACCACCTGGCACCTCCACCCGTAACTTGCCCGGCGAGGTAGGACGGAGACGTGCCCCGACCAACCCTCATCGCCTTCACCGGCCTACCCGCCACCGGCAATCGGCCCGTCGCACACGTTCCCCGCAGCGGGCACCTACACGGTGACGCTGACCACCACCGACGGCTGGGGGAAGGCCCCTCCGCCTTGTCTACAGGGCGATCTCCGGCTGGAGCTTCTTCGCGACCCAGACCCGCTGCTTGCGGGCGGCGAGGCTCGAGGCGAACAGCGCGGCGACCAGCCACGCGGCCAGGACGAGCAGGTCCTTGCCGAGCGAGACCCCCGGACCGCCGTACATGAGATGCCGTACGCCGTCGATCGCGTAGCTCATCGGCAGCACGTGGTGGAAGAAGTACAGCGGCGCCGGGATCGTCTGCCACGGGAACGTGCCGCCGGCGCTGACCAGCTGGATGACCATCAGGACCAGGCCGAGGAACTTGCCGATGGCACCGAACCAGGCCGACAGCGCGTGCAGGATCGCGACGAACGTGATCGACGTCAGCATCAGGAAACCGACCGTCAGCCAGGGATGCGTGGCGTCGATGCCGAGCCCGATGATCACGATCGTGAAGACCAGCGCCGCCTGGATCGCGCCGAAGAGCGCGGGCGGGAGCCAGCCGCCGAGCGCGACCCGGAACGGGGACTGCAGCGCGGCCAGACCGCGCGGCGACAGCGGGCGGACGAGCAGGAACAGCACGTACGCGCCGATCCAGCAGGACAGGCTGAGGAAGAACGGCGCGAGGCCGGCGCCGTAGCTGTCGGCGGTCGCCTGCGAGGTGTTCTTCAGGCCGACGGGCGCGCCGAGCGTTTCCGCGACGGCCTTGCGGGCCTCGGGCGACGGGTCCGGGATCTGCTTCGCGCCGTTGGTGAGGGCGGTGTTGAGCTGCGTCGCGCCGGTCTTCAGCTTGCTGACACCGGTGGCCAGGCTGTTCACGCCGGTCAGCAGCTGGCCCTGCCCGGTGACGGACTGCTGCTCGCCGGTGGCCAGCTGGGAAGCACCGGTCTGCAGTTGGCCGACGCCCGTCTTCAGTTGCGTCGCACCGGTGTTGAGCTTGGCAGCGCCCGAGGCGGCGCTACTGATGCCCGACGTGAGGGCCGGCGTCGCTGAGCTGAGTGCCGCGGCGCCGTTGGAGACCTTGCGCGCGCCCGTGGCCAGCTGGTTGAGCTGCTTCGAGGTCGACTGGATCTTGGTGTTCGCGGTGACGACCGGCGTCCGCAGCTTGGCGGTCTCGGCCAGCACCTGGTTGATCTGCGCCTGCGTGAAGCCCTGCTGCTTCAGCCGCTGGGCGAGTCCGGCGTCGATCGTGGTCAGGTCCTTCAGCAGCGTGCTCGACGCGGTCGCCACCTCGCGGCCGACGCCCGCGATCTTCTCGTTGCCATCGGCAACTTGATCCGCGCCGGTCGCGAGCTGCTTCGTCTGTGCGGGAAGCCCGGCGGTCTTCGTCTTGAGCGTGTTGAGGCCGCTGCTCAGCTGCCCGGCGCCGGTGGCCAACTCGCCCGCGCCCTTGCCGGCCGAGGTCAGCCCGGTCGACAGCTTGGTCGCGCCGGCCGAGAGCTGCTTCTGCGCGGTGTTGAGCTGCGTCGCCCCACTCTGCAGCTGGACGACGCCGGTGTTCGCCGAGGTGAGTCCGCTCTGCAGCTGCCCGGCGCCGGTCGCCGCCTGGCTGATCTGGCCGTGAATCGTGCTGAATCCGGCGAGGAGTTTCGAGGCCGCCGTCTCGCTGACCTGCGCCGCGACGGTCTTGGTCACCTGCGCGACGACCTGGTTCGCGATCGTGTGCGCGAGGTAGTTGTTCGCGTCGTTCGTGGTCAGCTCGAGCATCGCCTGCCGCGGCGTGAACTCCGCGCTCGACGCGAGATCGGCCGAGAACGTCTTCGGCAGCACCAGTGCGAACTCGTAGCGGCCGTCCGACACTCCTGCGGTCGCCTCGGCGCGATCGACGCGGTGCCAGTCGAAGCTCTTCGAGTTCACCAGTTCGTCGGCGACCTGCGGGCCGACCGCGAGCTTCTCGCCGGTCGACAGCGTCGTACCGGTGTCCTCGACGACGACCGCGGTCGGGACCTTGTCGAGCCGGCCGTACGGGTCGTGGTTCGCGTAGAGGTACAACCCGCCGTACAGCATCGGGACGCACAGCAGTGCGACCACCGCGAGCTTCGGCAGGCGTCCCGCGGTCAGTCGCCGCAGTTCGCTCAGAGCCATCCGGACGGCGGTCATGCGAGATCCTCGTCTTCCTCGATCGTCACGTCTTCGTCGGGCGCGACCTTGAGCGGCTCGACCTTCACCGGGTCGGGCTGGTTGACCGCGCCCATCTGCGCCGCCGGTACGCCGAGCAGCCGCGCGGACGCGTCCGCACACGTCACCAGCACCGCGTATCCGCGCGACGCCAGCTCCTTGCCCACGCCGTACCAGCCGTGCGGATCCCCACCGAAGCGATCCGGCATCGTCAGGATCACCAGGTTGACGTCGGGTCGCGCGACCGTCAGCTCCGCCAGCAGCCGAGTCCGTACGTCGACCGGCAGGTGCTCGAACCGCTTGTCCGCGTGCTCAGCCGCCTCGTGCGACTCCAGCCAGGCCTGCACGGCCTTGCCGCCGGCCTTCCGGCCCGCGATCGCCAGCTCCTCGCCGACCACGGACTTCACCGGCAGGGCGTCGTCCGGCTCGGTGATGCCCGGTGCGTCGACCACGGCCACGCGCCGCCGCAGTACGGCGAGATCGCCCTTGCCGTCGAGCTTCACCTCGCCGCCGTCGGGCACGAGCCGCCCGGACAGCGCGAGGGACGCCGCGACGTGGCCGGGACCTGGGTAGCCGGTCAGCAGCACCAGCTCGTGGTCGCTGACGTCGACCGACGTCGCGTCCAGCAGTGGCGCGTGCGGACCGCGCACGCTGATCGCGTAGGCCCTGAGCTGCATCTCGTCCAACCCCGTTTCAATACGGTTGTGTATCCAATACAGAACTGTATCCTATGAGTCATGGAGACCCCGAAGCGCCGCCGCTCCGCCACCCGGGCCCGCCTGCTCGAAGGCGCGCTGGAGGTGTTCGCCGAGCGCGGGTTCCACGGCGCGTCGGTGGAGGACATCTGCGACCGGGCGGGCTTCACCCGCGGCGCGTTCTACTCCAACTTCGGCTCCAAGGACGAGCTGGTCCTGGCGCTGTTCGAGGCGACGACGGACCGCCTGCTGGAGCAGATCACCGCCCTGCTCCCGGAGTTGGCGAATCAGCCCGGCACGCTGCTGGACGCCGTACTGGGTCTGCTGGACGACGCCGCGCCCGATCAGCGGCAGTGGCACCTGATCTCCACGGAGTTCACTCTGCACGCGCTGCGCAGTCCCGAGGCGGCCGACGCGCTGATCCGGCAGCGCACGGTCTTCCGTCAGCGCCTGACCGAGCTGGTCGAGGAGATCGTCCGGACCGGCGACCTACGCCTGAGCGTGCCGGCCGATCAGTTCGTCCGGCTGGTCATCGCGGTGCACGAAGGAGCCCGCGCCCAGAGCCTGCTCGAGCCGCACGCCGTACCGGCCGGCTCGCTCGAGCACACCTTCCTGCCGATGGTGCTGGACGCGGTCAGCCGACCTTGATGTCCACGCTGTGCAGGCCGGTCGAGCCGTTCGGCGCGGGCGGCGCCTGGCTCTCGACCTGAGGGTTGCCCTTGGCATCGAATGCGCGCACCTGCAGCACGTGGTTGCCGCGCGGAGCGTCCCAGCTCCAGTGCCACTGCCGCCAGGTGTCGGTCGACGGATCGGCGGCCAGCGTTGCCTCCTGCCAGGCGCCACCGTCCACGCGGACCTCGACCTTCGAGACGCCGACGTGCTGGTCCCACGCGACTCCGGCGACGGTGACCTGACCGGTCGTCGCCTTCGAGCGCGGTACGTCGATGCGCGACGACAGCTTGATCGGGCCGAGCTCGTCCCAGCCGCGCGGCGTCCAGTACGCCTCGAACTGGTCGAACCGGCTGACCTCGATGTCGGTCAGCCACTTGGTCGCGGACACGTACCCGTACAGGCCCGGGACGACGATCCGCACCGGGAACCCGTGCTCCAGCGGCAGCGGCTCGCCGTTCATCGCGAACGCGAGCATCGACTCGCGGTCGTCGGTGAGCGTGCTGATCGGCGTACCGGCGGTGAATCCGTCCTTCGACGTCGACAGGATCGCGTCCGCGTCCTTGGACGGGCCCGCCTCGGCGAGCAGGTCCTTCAGCAGTACGCCGGACCAGAGCGCGTTGCCGATCAGGTCGCCGCCGACCTCGTTGCTCACGCAGGTCAGCGTGACCCACTTGTGCACGACCGGGCGCTTCAGCAGGTCGGCGAAGCTCAGCTCGAGCTCGCGATCGACCATGCCGTGGATCTTCAGCCGCCAGTCGGCGGGCATGATCAGCGGGACGGACAGCGCGGTGTCGATCCGGTAGAACTCCTCGTTCGGTGTCACCCAGGGGCCAGCTCCAGGAGCCTGTACGCCGGCCGGCGGGTCGAGGCTCGGCGGCTTCGGAATGCCCAGCCCTTCGCGGGCTTCGGCGACCGCGGCCCGGTGGCCGCCGGCAACCTTGCCCAGGGCACCGATCGCGACCGTGCCGAGGGCGACGCCACCGGCCAGCTGCAGGAATCCGCGGCGGCTGACGCCGTCGTCGTTGTGGAGTTCGATCAGGCGGTTGGAGAAGAGTCGCAGCAGCAGGAGCGCGGTGATCCCGGCGACCATCGACGGCACGAAACCGGTCTGGCCGGAGTCGGGCCGGGTCGCGGCGGCGATGACGGCGACGCCGGCCAGGACGATGACGACGGCCGCGCCCGCGGCGTACCGGCGTACGGCGAGAATGCCGCCGAGGGCGGCCAGCGCGAGCAGCACGATCAGGATGCCGGCCCGGAGCGCGGTCTTGTCGTGCGTGCCGAAGAGGTTGATCGCCAGGTCTTTGAGCCACGGCGGCACGCGGTCGATGAAGGCCGAACCGATGGCGACCACGGGGGTCTGGCGGGTGCCGAGCAGAGCGGCCGCGACACTACCGGCGGCGAGACCTGCGAGAGCGGCGAGTACGCCGCCGAGGGCGGCGCGGAAGAGGAGACCGCGACGGCCGCGGGGTTCGAGCTCGCGTGAACCGCGGTCACCCGGATGTGGACCGCCAGGACGGTCGGACGTCGCGAGTGGGGTGCCGGTCGGGACCTGAGGGTGGTTCACAGCTCAACTGTCCCGCTCGGTGGCGCCCGGCACCAGCCGGGCGCCACATCCGTTAGGAGCGGGTAATGCGGGTCAGATGCGGTTGGGGCTGACCGGCGGGAGGCCGGGTCGGCCGTTGGGCCAGCGACGAGCGTTGTCCCGCACCCGCCGGAGCCGGCCGAGGACGAGCTCGCGCTCGTCGGCCAGCTGGGACATCCACAGGCTGTCGATCTCCAGGAGGTGGTCGGGCAGCGCTTCGCGCAGCCGTCGCTTTCCTTCCTCCGTGAGAACCGCGAACGAACCGCGGGCATCGTCGGGACAGGGCTCCCGACGTACCAGACCGAGGTTCTCGGCGCGGTCGACCAGCCGGGTGATGCCGCCGGTGGTGACGGTCAACTCCCGGGCGAGTGAGGTGAGACGCTGCTTCTCCCCGTGGCTACGGGCAAGCCGCAGCAACAGTTCGAACATTGCCATTTGCAGACCACTGCGCTTCAGGGAATGGCGCATCAGATGATCGAGTTCGGCTGCTGCTTCACGCAGCAGGCCGTACGCGGTGATCACGTCGCTTTCCCAGGGTTCAGCGACGGGAGTGGGTTCTGCATCGGCGAGCGCTAGGGGCGAGCTAAGCGTAGGCGCGATGGTCATGCGCGGACTCTATTAGCTGACTAGGTCACTTCGCTACACGGGGTGACCTTTCGGCTACAGGTCGAGACACGATCGAAGGATTTCCGAGCGTGACCCGGACCCCTCCACGCCGTAACTTGCCCCGCCTGTGGATAACTTCCGCGGCGGTCCCCCGATCTTTGCCAGCCTAGAACCACCAGCACCACACCACCGACCGGGGGCCCCAGATGACCGACCAGGAAGCCACTTCGCCCTTCACCCGAGGCTTCGTAGCCGCCGCCGTAGTCATCGGCGCAGTCCTGATCTGCGGCACCCTCCTGATCTTCACCGGACCCGCCGACGCAGGCGATGGCAAGAACTCGCCATCCGCCAACTCCGCCGCCGGCAACGCCACCTTGGGCAGCGGGGACCCTGCCCCGGACCGGGGCGACTCCGACCCGGGCACCACCACCCCAGGCGACTCGTCCTCAACTGTTTTCCCTCCGGCCGCAGCGGCCTCAACCCCCGCGACCTCCCCGGCCGCATCCCCGCAGACCTCAACCACCTGCGATCTCCCCACAGACGACCAGACCATCCCCACCAAACCCCCAGCAACAGACGGCTGGGAGGTCAGCCGCCGAGTAGTAGTCCCCCGCTCAACCACCTACGGCCCGACGACAACCGACACCGACGGCTTCAGAAGATGCTTCGCCCACTCACCGACGGGCGCCGTCTACGCCGCCTACAACGCCATCGCCGCCCTCGCCGACCAGCACCAAGCCGTCCGCACCACGAAGAAGCTCATGCTCCCCGGCAAGGACACCACCGCCCTGATCTCCAAGCTCGAGTCCGAAGACCCATCGGACAACCCGCCGGCCCAACTGGCCGGCTACCGAATCCTCGACGCCACACAGGACCGCGTCACCGTCGTACTGGCCCTCCCCGTCGAGGAGCAGTACATGAGCGTCAACCTCACCCTCGTCTGGCACGACGGCGACTGGCGCGTCGTCCCACCGAAACCAGGTGACCAGTTCGGCGCCCCGTTCTCCCAGCACCGCGACCTCGACGACTTCGTCGCCTGGAAGGGACTCTGATGTGCAGCCCGGTGGACGTTCCGTGTGGCATCAAAGAGGGCTTCGCCTCGATGGTGACCAACCAGTTCGACCTGCTCGCGACCAAACTCGGTGAACTGGCGCAGTCCGGCCTCGCCGCCGTGTCGACCTTCTGGATCACGAACGACGACGTCCAGCCGGCTCCGATCGCCACCGAACACGGCAACACCTGGACCGCCAGCGAGCCGGTCGCCCTCCTGCACAGCCACACGATGACCATGTCGATCGCGGTCTTCGTGATCGCCGTCATCGTCGCCGGCCTGCGCACCGCCTGGGAGCAGCGCGGCGAACCGCTTCGCGAACTGCTCAAGGCCACGCTCATCCTGGTCCTGGTCGCAAGCGCCGGTACGGCGTTCATCCAGCTCCTGGTCGAGATCTCCGACGGGGTCGCGCTGACCGTGATCAAGGACGCGAAGCTCGACGTGGCCTCGGACCAGGCGCTGGGCAAGGCGTTGTTCCAGGGCATCAGCCTGTCGAGGGCGACCGCCGACCTCCCGCTCGTCGCCACGATGTTCTTCGCGGTCGCGGTGTTCATGGCCTCCGTCGTCCAGGTCATCCTGCTGCTGATCCGCTCGGCCATGCTCGTGCTGCTGGCCGGGACCTTCCCGCTGGCCGCGGCGGCCACGAACACCGAGGTCGGCAAGGCCTGGTTCCGCAAGTACTGCGGCTGGGTGCTGGCCTTCGTCGCCTACAAACCCGCCGCCGCGCTGGTCTACGCCGCGGCGTTCAAGATGACGCAGTCGGGAATCCAGCAGCCGAACGGCAACACCCTCGTCAACGTGATGGGCGGCCTGATGATGATGCTCCTCGCCGTCTTCGCCTTGCCCGCGCTGCTTCGCCTCGTCGTACCAGTCACCGCAGCCGTAGCGGGCGGTGCCGCAGGCAGCGGCTCCACCTTGTCCGACCCCGGCGGCCTGGCCACCGGCGCCATCAACGCCGGCCGCGCCGCCCGCTCGGGCGGAGGCGGAGGTGGAGGCGCCCTCAGCGGTGGAGGCGGTGGCGGAGGTGGCGGCGGCGCGCTGAAGGGCGCAGCCTCCGGCGCCATCGGCGTCGGCCTCGCAGCAGGCGGCGCTGCACTCAGCGGCACGAAGAAGGCCGGCGGCGCCCTGGCCGGCGCAGCTGCCCACTCAGCCGGCGAAGCAGGCGGCGGTACCCCCACCTCCGGCACGGGCGGCGGGGGCCGAGGCTGGAGCACCTCCCGCCGCCCGAAGCCCACCAAGTCCTCCAGCACCGAGTCCGCCCCCGTCCCCGCGGGCCCCAGCGGCAGCAACCGTTGACCCGCCGAGCACCCGCCGTACGCAGGCAACAGATCCACTCGCCGGACGACCCTGTGAACCACGGAGGATGGCCGCATGCCCTTGGAACGCATCGCCCTGATCTCCGACGTCCACGGCAACCTCACCGCGCTGGAGGCAGTGCTCGCCGACATCGAAGCGCGCGGCATCCGGCGCATCTTCAACCTGGGCGACTACGTCGGCAAGGGCCCCCGCGGCCAGGCCGTGGTCGACCGCTGCCAGGAACTCTGCGAGGTCAACATCCTCGGCAACTGGGACGACTTCCTCCCGGACCCCGACCGCACCTACGACAACGAAGCCATGCGCTGGTGGAAGAACGAGCTCCGCGAGGACCAGTGGAAGTGGCTGCGCGCACTCCCGTTCTGCCACGACTTCGTCCTCAGCGGCCGGCAGATCCGCCTGTTCCACGCCTCCGCCGGCACCGTCCACCACCGCGTCCGCTTCGACCACGACGAGCAGGAGTTCCTCGGCATGTTCGAGAACACTCCCGCCACCGGTGACGGCCCACTCCCCACCGTCGTCGGGTACGGCGACACGCACGACGCCTTCTACGAGGTCGACCTCGACCGCACCCTCTTCAACACCGGCAGCGTCGGCAACAGCCTCGGCGACACCACTCCCGTCTACGTCATCCTCGAGGGCGTCCCCGACTCCCCGACCCCGGCGCCGTTCTCCATCCAGTTCGTCCGGGTCCCGTACGACGCCGCAGCCGAACTCGAGGTCGCCCGAACCCTAGGCATGCCCGAGCTGTCCGGCTACGAGTCCGAGATCATCCACGGCGTCTACCGAGGCGACCTCTACAGCAACACAACCCCGACGTACCACCGCCCACCACGCCCGGCCTGACTTACCGCACGAGCAGGGCCTCCGAGCCGACCGGCACATACCCGGCAGCCAGGAACATGCGGAGCGACGCCGCGTTGCCCGGCGTCACCTGAGCCCAGATGTGAGTGCCCGCAGGCACCAAGGCTCGGGCCGCCTGTGCGAGGTGCCGCCCGACACCTCGCCCGCGCGACCCCTCGGCGACCTCCAGTGCGACCTCCTGCCGCCCGGCCAGCCCGAGGCCGGTGAGCACGAGCCCGCCGGTCGACGTCGTGTACGCCCGCACCTCGTCGCGATATCGCCGAGCCCGCCGGATCCTCGGATGCGACTCGTCCGTGAACGGTGTCAGCCCCGCGACCAGCTCAGCGCGCTCGGCCTCGTCGGCGATCGCCGGCGCGAGCAGCATCGCGTCGATGCCGTTCACCTCGCGCCCGGTGAACTGCTCGAGCGCGTACAGGAACGGCGGGTTCAACGGTGCGGCCAGATCGGTCAGGTCGAGGTGTTCGGCGATCCACTCCGGCGTGACGTCCGCGGCGACGACCAGATGGCCGGTCAGCCCGATCACGCAGGTGTCCCGCGCCGACGGCGCCGGTACGACGGACGTGGTCAGGTCGGGGGCCGGGAACACCCCGTCCTCGATCCCGCGCAGAATGTCAGCCAGAGTTGTCATCACGAGCCATTCTGGTGGAGAACCTTCCACGGCTCGGATCAAGGACCGGCCCACCGGCAGGTCCAGGGCAGAGGCGCGGTCGGCCGGACGACAGGTCCGCGGGTGTGCCGAGCAGGGTTCGCCGTACGGCGAACGGGATGGAGGCAAGGTGCGGAAGCCGCAGCGGGCGACGGTCGACGGGCTGCCGGAGCGGGTGACGATCTACGAGGTCGGGCCGCGGGACGGGCTGCAGAACGAGGACGCGATCGTCGATGTCGCCGTGAAGGCCGAGTTCGTACGGCGACTCGCCGACGCGGGCCTGACCACGATCGAGACGACCAGCTTCGTGCATCCCAAGTGGGTTCCCCAGCTCGCCGACGCGGCCGAACTGCTGAAGCTGATCGAGCTGCCGGACGCCGTACGGGCACCCGTCCTGGTCCCGAACGAACGGGGTCTCGACCGCGCCCTCGAAGCCGGCGTACGGGAGATCGCGATCTTCGCGAGCGCCACCGAGACCTTCGCGCAGAAGAACCTGAACTCGACCCTCGACGACCAGTTCGCGATGTTCACGCCGACGGTCGAACGCGCCCTCGCGGCCGGTCTGGCGGTCCGCGGCTACGTGTCGATGTGTTACGGCGACCCGTGGGAGGGCGACGTCCCGGTCGACCAGGTCGTCGCGGTCACCAAGCGCCTGGCCGACCTCGGCTGCCACGAACTCTCGCTCGGCGACACGATCGGCGTCGCCACTCCCGGCCAGGTCATCGACCTGATCGGCGGCCTCCAGCAAGCAGGTGTCGGCGTCGACCAGCTCGCCGTCCACTTCCACGACACGTACGGCCAAGCCCTCGCCAACACCCTCACCGCCCTCCGCGAAGGCGTGACGGTCGTCGACAGCTCAGCCGGCGGCCTCGGCGGCTGCCCGTACGCCGAATCCGCCACCGGCAACCTCGCCACCGAAGACCTCGTCTGGCAACTGGACGGCCTAGGCATCCAAACCGGCGTAGACCTCGAGAAGCTCGTAGCCACCAGCGTCTGGATGTCCCACCAACTAGGCAAACCAGCCGCCAGCCGAGTCGTCCAAGCCCTCGCGGGCTAGCCAGGACTCCACCCGGTCAGCTGCTGTCAGGCGCCCGCGCCTGGCAGGGTTTCCGAGAGCTCGATCATGTTGCCCCAGGGGTCGCGGAAGAAGGCCAGGCGGCGGCTGATGGCGTCGATCTCGAACGGCTCGCCGACCAGCGTCACTCCGCGGCGGGTCAGCTCGGCGACTGCGTCGTCGACGTTGGCGACGTGGAGGCACAGGTGCTGGTAGCCGCCGTGGTCGAGGCTCGCGCCGAGGTCGTCGAGGACCTCGCGCGGGTACGGCACGGGCCCGGCCAGGATCTCCAGATGGAAGTCGTCGTCGGCGGGCGGGGAGAGGTAGGCCAGCTTCAGCTCGCCGTACGGCCACTCCTGCAGCACGCGGAAGTCCAGCTTCTCGACGTACCAGCGGACGGCTTCGTCGTAGTCGGGGACCCGTACGCCGACGTGATGGCCGGCGAACGACGCGAACGGGCTGGACAGGTTCTTCGGGGGATTGCTCGGCATCGGCATGGCATCGAATCAATCCGGCCCGGGTGCCCACCACGAGACGAAAACCGGCACCGGTCAACCTGGGTCCACCAGACCTACCTTCGGCCTCGGCCCACCGGTGGCAACCGGGCAGACTGGATCGCATGACAGAGCTGGGCGAGTTCCTCCGGTCGCGCCGGGCGCGGCTGACTCCGCCTGACGTCGGGCTGCCGTGGCGCGCCGGCGGTCGCCGGGTGAGCGGCCTGCGGCGCGAGGAGATCGCGCTGCTCGCGGGGGTCGGCGTCGACTACTACACGCGCCTCGAGCAGGGCCGCGCACGCAACGTCTCCGAGCAGGTCCTGTACGCCGTAGCGGACGCGCTCCGCCTCGACCCGATCGAGCGCGAGCACCTGATGGACCTGGTCAAACCCGCCGTCCAGCAGCATCGTCCGACGACACAGCCACGGCAGCCGAAGGCCCGCCCGGCGATCCGCATGATGCTCGACGCCCTCGACCCGGTGCCCGCCGTCGTGCACGGACCACGGCTCGAGGTGGTCGCGATCAACCGGATGGGCAAGGTCCTGATCGACGACTTCGACGCGATGCCGCCCGCCGACTGGAACATGGCGAAGTGGATGTTCCTCGATCCGAAGGCCCGCGTGGTCTACCCGGACTGGCCGGAGATCGCCGAGCAGATGGTCGCCATCCTCCGCGTCGCCGCCGGGCCGGACGCGACCGATCCGCTGCTCACCTCGCTGGTCGGCGAACTGAGCACGCGGTCGCAGGAGTTCGCCCGGTACTGGGCCGACTACCGCGTCTTCAAGCACACCCACGGCACCAAGCGGTTCCACCACGACGCCGTCGGTGAGATGACGATCAACTACGAGTCGCTCGTTCCGCCCGCCGATCCGGACCTCTCGCTGATCGTCTACTCCGCCGCGACCGGTTCGCCGTCGGAGGAGAAGCTCAAGCTGCTCAGCAGCTGGGCGGCACCGCCGATCACCGAGCAGCCGGCGCCAGCCGAGTCAGAGGCAACCGCTCGCGAGTGAGCTCGTCCGACGGCGTCTCGACGAACATCACCAGGTCGGGATGCGCCGGCACGGCCAGCTCGGTCACCGTGAAGCGCAGCTCGCCCGCGGCCGGATGCACCACGTGCCGCGGCCGAGGCGCGCACTCCGCGACCTCGTGGCGGGACCACAGGTCGTCGAACTCGGGGCTGACCGCGCGCAGGCGGTCGATGTCGGTCTCCCACACCGGATCCCCGAGATGTTCGCCGTACGCCGAACGCAGGCGGCCCACCAGGTACGGGACCTCGGTGTCGTAGTTCAGCAGCTGTTTCCGGGCGAGCGGCTCGGTGACGATGCACCACAGCAGGTTCTTGTGGACGCACGGCAGCGTGTGCCAGTCGTGGAACAGGTCACCGAACGCGTCGTTCGTCTGCAGGATGTCGAACCGCCGGTTGGTGATCACCGCCGGCAGCGGGTCGAGCGCGGTGACGATCTCGGCCATCACCAGCTCGTTCGCGCAGACCCCGGTCCGCGGCGGCCGCGCGGGCGTCGCTTCAGCCAACCGGTACAGATGTTCGCGCTCGACGTCGCTCAGCCCGAGCGTCGTCGCAACCGCGTCGAGGACCTGGCCGCTCACGTTGATCGGCCGACCCTGCTCGAGCCACGTGTACCAAGTGACCCCGACCCCGGCCAGCTGAGCGAGCTCCTCGCGACGCAGTCCCGGCGTACGCCTCCGCCCACCCGCAGGCAGGCCGACAGCACCGGGGGCCACCTGGGCGCGCCGCGCCTTCAGGAACTCCCCGAGCTCAGCCCGGCGATTGCTCACCCCAAGATCGTCGCACCACCCACCGACACTTTCACCGGGGTTTCCCGCAGAACGGACCTACGGCTCGATCGGGCGCCGGATGCGGCGGACCAGGCTCTGGTCGGCGTACTGACCGATCCGGTACGTCGACCAACCGTCGACCCCGCCGCCGACCACCCCGCCGAGCAGCGGGACCCGCCGCGTCAGCGTGACCGCCATCCGCTTGCCGCTGACCCGCGCGATCAGCTCGGCGACGACCTCACCCGCGACCAGACGATCGAGCTCCGGATCGAACACCGGCGCCGTCGCGATCCCGAGCGGGGACGTCGGCAGGCTCGCCTTCTTCAACCGGTCGGTCACCCCGTCCTCGCCGAGCAAGCACGTGATCACCGCGGTCCGCACCCGCGGATCGCCGAGGTCGTACCCGCGCAGATGCGCGATCGCCGCCACCATCCGTGCCTGCACGATCGCCAGCCCGGTCATGTTCGCGGGCAGCGCGACCGGCAGCGTCACCAGCCCGCCGATGCTCGTGACAAACCCCTGCACCCCGGCAAGCCGGATGTGCTGGTCGATCACAGCCTCGATCGCGACCGCGACGTCGTCGTCGGCCTTGGCCAGCTTGGTCTCGGCGATCTTCTCCGCGCCGGGAAACCGCTGGTACCCGTCGATCGCGATCTCCAGGACCTGCCGAAGGAGCCCAGCCGCGGCCTGCGGCGCGAACCGCTGGGCAGCAGGCGCGAGACTGCTGGCGACGAACCTTGCTACTCCGGCCACGGTTCTCCTCGAGGCTTGGGTACAACGCACCCACCCGGCCTCCGCGGGCGGCGCACTTTCAAGACTACGTGCCCATCCCCCACACGCCACTCCGGAACAACCCGGACCACGCCCTGGACCTCGGCGCCGGCGCCGCCGGACCTCTCCAGCGATACACGGCCGCTGAGGACATCGGCGCCGTGATCCTCTCCCACGCACACTCCGACCACTGGTCGGACGTCACGCAACTCTCCTATTACCGCTCCAAAGCGATCCGCGAAGGCTCCGACTGCGGACCGCTACGGATCTACGGCCCGTCAGACATGAACGACGCCGACGGGCCGATGCGCGGCCACCTGACCGCCGGCGACGCCGGCCGCCTGGCGGCGAAGTCCGGCGCGAAGCTGCTGATCCTCACGCACCTCCGATCCTGGCAGGACCACCTCCGCCTGCTCGACGAGGCCTCCCAACTAGCAGGCTGCCCAGTCATCCTGGCCAACCCGGGCCTCCGCGTAGCCCTCTGACCACCTGCCCGGCGTACAGGCTGAGGGGCAGTGCGCGAGGATGGTGGGGTGCCTGTTGAACCGCCTGCCTCCGTTTGGGAGTTTCCGCCGGTTGCGGTGGCCGGGAGTGGGGACGTGGTCGCGGCGGGAGCGGATCTCGAGCCGGGGACCGTGCTTGCGGCGTACCGGCGGGGGCTGTTCCCGATGCCGGACAGCCACGGCCCGCTGCTGTGGTGGTCGCCGTTGGAGCGCGGCGTGATCGATGTCGCCGGGTTCAGTCCGTCGCGGTCGCTGCGTCGGGCTCGGCAGCGGTTCGAGATCCGGGTGAACACCGCGTTCGACGAGGTGATTCGCGCGTGTGCCGACCCGCGCAGGCCGGGGTCGTGGATCGATGCGGACATCATCGCGTCGTACACGCGGCTGCACCGGATGGGCTGGGTGCACTCGGTCGAGGCCTGGGACGGCGACGAGCTCGCCGGCGGCCTGTACGGCGTGGCGATCGGCGGGCTGTTCGCCGGGGAGTCGATGTTCCACCACAAGACCGACGGCTCGAAGGCCGCGGTCGCGGGGCTGGTCGAGCTGCTCGACGACAAGTACGCCGCCGAGCGGGTGCTCGACATCCAGTGGGTCACCGACCACCTGGCGACGCTCGGCGCGGTCGAGATGCCGCGGGAGCAGTACGTCCGCCGCGTCCAGCGCGCCCTCGAACTACCCCTGCCCGACGCCTTCGCGTAAGCCCAGAAACGCCGCGTGCTCGGCGATCGCCGCCTCGAACAACTCGTCCGCGGGATCGAAGGTCCCGACGAACTGCCCGAACAGTTCAAAGCTGACCAGCCCGAACAGCTGCGCCCAGATCATCCCGGTCCGCAGCAGCACGGCCCTCGGTACGCCGGGCGCGATCTCCTCGAGCGGCTGCAGCTGACCGACCAGCGCGTCCGAGGGCTCGGCGGCATCGTCAGGCACCACCAGTACGCCGGCCTCCTGCGCGCGTTGCAGCACCCCGAGCAGGCAGACCGCCACCCGCGAAGCCGGTTGCACGGTCGACTGCGGCGCGCTGTACCCCGGCACCGGCGACCCGTAGATCAGCGCGTACTCGTGCGGATGCTTCCGAGCCCACGCCCGCACCGCCCGAGAGGCCGCAAGCCAAGCCTCCCGCGGCGCAACTGCCTCCACCGCAGCACCCGCCGCCTTCTCCGCCCCAGCACCCCGCGCCCCAGCCGCCTTCTCCACCGCACCCCCCAGCGCGTCGTACGCGTCGATGATCAGCGCGGTCAGCAGATCGTCCCGACTAGGGAAATACCGATACAACGCCGACGACACCATCCCCAACTCCCGCGACACCGCACGCAGCGACAGCCGCTCAGCCCCCTCGGTAGCGAGCTGGCGGCGAGCGGTGTCCTTGATCTCCTGGGTCAGTTCGGCCCGGGCTCGGTCTCGTGCGGTGCGTCCGGCGTTCATGCACGGCAGTCTGCCACGATCACTGCACTAAAGCGAGAGCAGTGCTCTTGACAAGGATCACCCGACAAGTGTTCACTGGTCACAACAGAGAGCACCGCTCTCGCTTCTCAGAAAAGGCGCACCCATGAAGCAGACGTACGACAAGAACCGCGTGATCACCGCCGGCCACGGCAGCATGATGGTCTTCAACAAGATCGTCGCGGCGATGACCAGGGCCGGGATCAGCCTGATGGGCAGCCGGGTGCTTTCGGTCAAGGGCCGCAAGTCCGGCGAGTGGCGCAGTACGCCGGTCAACCTGATGACGCTCGACGGCCAGCCGTACCTGGTCGCTCCGCGCGGTCACGTGCAGTGGGTCAAGAACCTGCGCGCCTCCGGAGAGGCCCACCTGCGGATCGGCCGCAAGACCGAGGTGTTCCACGCCGTCGAGCTCGCCGACGCCGACAAGCCCGAGGTGCTCCGGCTCTACCTGAAGAAGTGGTCCTGGGAGGTCGGCGCGTTCTTCGAGGGCGACGTCGACAAGAACTCCTCGCTGGAAACCCTGCTGCAGGTCGCGCCCGGCGTACCGGTCTTCAAGATCACCCGGGATGCCAAGATGGGCCGATGATCACTCCCGAGCAGTTGACCGCGGCGCCGAAGGTGCTGCTGCACGATCACCTGGACGGCGGCTTGCGGCCCGCGACGATCGTCGAGCTGGCCCAGGAGATCGGGCACCGGCTGCCGCGGACCGATCCCGTCGAGCTCGGTGAGTGGTTCGTCGAGTCGGCCGACTCCGGGTCGCTCGAGCGGTACCTGGAGACCTTCGACCACACCGTCGCGGTGATGCAGAACGCCGCCGCGATCACGCGGGTCGCCAGTGAGTGCGTGCAGGACCTGGCCGCGGACGGCGTCGTGTACGCCGAGATCCGGTACGCGCCCGAGCAGCACCTGACCGCCGGGCTCAGCCTGGAGCAGGTCGTCGACGCGGTCCGCGAGGGCTTCGAGCACGGCATGGCGAACGCCGAGCGCCCGATCGTCGCCCGGCAGCTGCTGACCGCGATGCGGCACCAGGCGCGCTCGATGGAGATCGCCGAGCTGTCCGTCGCGTACCGCGACGCCGGCGTCGTCGGCTTCGACATCGCCGGCGCGGAGGCGGGCTACCCGCCCACCCGGCACCTGGACGCCTTCGAGTACCTGCAGCGCGAGAACGCGCACTTCACCATCCACGCCGGCGAAGCCTTCGGCCTGCCGTCGATCTGGCAGGCGATCCAGTGGTGCGGCGCGGACCGCCTCGGCCACGGCGTACGGATCATCGACGACATCACCGAGAACGCCGACGGCAGCGTCGACCTCGGCCGGCTGACGGCGTACGTGCGTGACCGCCGGATCCCGCTGGAGATGTGCCCGAGCAGCAACCTGCAGACCGGCGCGGCCGCGTCGATCGCCGACCACCCGATCGGTCTGCTCACCAAGCTCCGCTTCCGGGTCACGGTCAACACCGACAACCGCCTGATGAGCGGTACGTCGATGAGCCGCGAACTGGCCCTGCTCGCCGAGGCCTTCGACTACGGCCTGGCCGACTTCCGCTGGTTCGCGATCAACGCGATGAAGTCCGCGTTCATCCCGTTCGACGAGCGCCTGGCGATCATCGACGGCATCATCAAGCCCTGGTACGCCGCAGAGCTCAGCTGAGCAAATGCAACCTCTGAGGGGCCCGCGGACTCTTTGGAGACATGCAGGGGGAGACGTTCTCGGAGCCGGGGGTGTGGATCGGTGCGTCCGCACACCGGGTGGACGACGCTGCCGCCGAGTTCAGCGCGTACGTCGCCGAGCGGTACGACGGCCTGCTGCGGATGTCGTACCTGCTGACCCAGGACCGCGGACTGGCCGAGGACCTGCTGCAGACCACGCTGGCCCGCTGCTGGTTGTCGTGGTCGAAGATCAAGGCCGAGAACCCGCACTACTACGTGCGCCGATCGTTGGTAAACACCCACCGTGCCTGGTGGCGGGTGAAGCGCAGTCGGTGGGAGATCCCCACTGATTCCGTCCCGTACGACGTTGCCGACGGCGGCTACGACGTCCTGCACGAGAACGCCGTACTGCTCGAGGCGCTCGGCCGGCTGCCGCGCCGGATGTGCGCCGTGATCGTGCTGCGGTACCTCGAGGACCTGTCCGAGGTCGACACCGCGCGCATCCTCGGCTGCAGCACCGGCACGGTGAAGAGCCAGTCGAGTCGCGCGCTGGCCAAGCTGCGCAACGATCCCGCCCTGAGCAAGGAGGACTGGCGATGAACCCCGAGGACCTGCGTCGGCGCCTGCACCAGGCCGTCGTACCGGTCACCGGGCAAGGAGATCCGGGCCCGGCCATCCAGCAGCGCGCGAACAGCATCGCCCGCCGCCGGGCCGCCGCGACCACCTGTGCCCTCGTCCTCACCGTCGCCTCGGCCGCCCTGATCAGCACCCACCGCTCCGGCAGCGAGCCGGCGCCGGGCCAGCCGGTGGCCACCAGCCTCACGGGCGTCGGAGGCGGAGTCCAAGCAGGACTGCTGCCGAAGACCGGCGGCAAGTACCTGATCGAGCAGACCTCGCTGACGATCGACCTGGCCGCCACGCCCGTCCTGACCCAGTGGAGGCAGCAGGCGATCGGTCAGGCCCAGCCGAGGGACGCCATCTGGCTACTGGCCAGCTGTGCGGAGTCCTCCGCCCAGGTGGTCGTGGCACTGCGCAGCAACGCCAACTCGACTCTCACGCAGTACCCGGTGCCGTGCTCGACCAAGACCCAGGTCCCCATCCCGTCCAGCTGGTCAGCCGGAGCCCAGGCCGAGTTGTCGGTCGGCGTCGGCAGTGCCGGCGAGGTCGTCGTCGAGGCCGGCCTCTACCGCGCCGACAACTGCCGAGCCGGCGAGTGCCGGATCACCTGACGTCGAGAAGGCTCAGAGGTACGGGTTGTTGTGGGCCGGGCCGGCCTGGCAGATCAGATCCCCGTCCGGCAGCCGGTAGATGCACACCTTCACGAACACGTACTTGAGGGACTTGGAGCCGGTACGGATGAAGTCTCCGAAGTTGGTGCCGTCGGAGCCGCAGCCGTTGGTGTCGGCCTTGCGGTTGCCGACGCCGGACGATCCGTCGGTGTACACCCACGTGACCTCGGCCCGCACCGGAAGGTTGTCGCCGGGACAGATGTCGCGCACGGTGAAGTCCCGGAACACGACCCTCGTCCGGCTGGTGAAGTCGACGGTCGTGCGGACGGAGCCGGCGCCGGATCTCCATTCCACGGAGGCGGAGGTCGATCCCTCGGCCTGCGCCGGGACCGGCGTCAGCAGGCCGCCCACTGCCGCGATCCCCACCGCGGCGCCCAGAACGCGTGTCTTCATCAGTCCTCCTGAAGCGATGTCTCGAGTCCGACCGGTATGACGCTAGGGACCGTCGTGGTCGGCCTGCTGCCCGTACTCCACCCGTACGTCGCCTACCGGGTTACTTGACATCGGGTACCCGTCGACGAATACTCGATATCAAGTAATCGAGATCGAGGAAGGGTGATGGTCCGGCGCAAGGTAGGCAATCCGCTGGCGTTCGCCGTGCTCGGCAGTCTCGGCGAGCGGCCGATGCACCCGTACGAGATCTCGACGATGCTCAAGGCCCGGGGCAAGGACGGGAGCATCAAGCTCAACTACGGCTCGCTGTACTCCGTCGTCACCGCGCTGGAGAAGGCCGGGTTCATCGAGGCCGTCGAGACCGTTCGGGACGGCAACCGCCCGGAGCGGACGATCTACGCGATCACCGACGCCGGGCGCGACGAGTTCGACGGCTGGCTGGCCGAGTTGCTCGGTACGCCGGAGAAGGACTTCAGCCAGCTCGAGGCCGGTCTCGCCTACCTGCCGGCCTTCGCGCCGGACCGGGTCGCGGACCTGCTCGAGCAGCGGGCCGGCGTACTGGAGCAGGAGGCCGCCGGGCTCGAGAGCATGCACGACCTGATGCGCTCGAAGGAGTTCCCGGAGATCTTCTGGATCGAGTCGGAGTTCCGGGTCGAGCTGCTGCGGACCGAGATCGCGTTCGCGCGCCGGCTCGCCGAGCGGATCCGGACCGACGACCTGGAAGGCACCGAGTTCTGGCGCCGTACCCACGATCTGGTCGCCGAGCTCGGCGTCCACCCGGCCGACCTGCTGAAGGATCCGGTCAAGTACTTCGGTGTCGACTTCCCCTGGTTGCGGGAGGTCCCACCGGACGCACAGTGAGAAACGGCCCCCGGCCCGAGGTGCGGCAACACCTGGGTCGAGGGCCGTCAGTTCCTCGAGCCGGTCCCGAAGGACCTGATGACCCAAGGCGCATCATCAGGATAGACGGCCCGGCTCCTTCACCCCATCCAAGGAGTCACCATGGTCAGTCATGCCCTGACGGCCGTCGACCTGGTCAAGACCTATCCCGGAGCCCGTCGCGGCCCGGGGGTCCGGGCCCTCGACGGTCTCACGTTCTCGGTGCCGGAAGGTGTCGTGCTCGGTCTGCTCGGACCGAACGGCGCCGGCAAGTCCACCACCGTCAAGATCCTCACCACGTTGTCCCGCGCGGACTCCGGTACGGCGCTGGTCGCCGGGTACGACGTCAACCGCGAGCAGGACGAGGTCCGGCACGTGATCGGCTACGTGTCGCAGAAGGCGAGCTCGGACCCGATGGCCACCGGCCTGGAGAACCTCGTGCTCAGCGGTCGCATCCATGGGCTGTCCCGGTCCACGGCGACGACCCGCGCACGGGATCTGCTGGAGCGCTTCAGCCTGACCGAGCAGGCGTCCCGGCAGGTCAAGACGTACTCCGGCGGTCAGCAGCGCCGGCTCGATGTCGCGCTCGGTCTGGTGCACCGTCCGAAGGTCCTGTTCCTCGACGAGCCGACCACCGGGCTCGACCCGGAGGCGCGCGCCGACCTGTGGGCCGAGGTCCGGTTGCTCGCCGGTGACGAGGGCCTCACGGTGCTCCTCACGACGCACTACCTCGAAGAGGCCGATCGGCTCGCCGATCAGCTGGCGATCGTCGACCACGGCAAGATCGTTGCCGAGGGCACCCCTGAGGGGCTGAAGGCCGAGCTGCGCGGCGACACCGTGCAGGTCGAGCTGGTCGACGCCGATGTCGACGGCTCGGTCCGGGCCTTGCTGGCCAACCTGCCGGGGATCGGGGAAATCGTTGTCGAGGGCAACATCCTCCGAGCCCGGGTCGACCGCGGCGCGACCGCCGTACCGGCGGTGCTGGGAGCCCTCGAGGAGAAGGCGATCCCGGTCGGTGCGGTGACGGTGTCGCGGCCGTCGCTGGACGACGTGTACCTGAGTTACACCGGCCGGTCGTTCCAGGCGGCGGAAGCGAAGGTGGCGTGATGAGCACCCCGGTTCTCGCCCACACCGGGTTGATCACGTCGCGCTGGCTGCGGGCGCAGTTCCGCTCACCCGCGCTGATCGCGTTCACGCTGGTCCAGCCGGCGATCTGGCTGCTGCTGTTCGGGCAGCTGTTCAAGGGGATTGTCGACCTGCCGGGCTTCGGCAGTACGTCGTACATCGCGTTCCTCACGCCGGGGATCGTGATGATGACCGCGCTGATGTCGAGCGGCTGGAACGGCACCACGTTCATCACCGACATGGAGCGCGGGGTGATGGACCGGATGCTCGCGTCGCCGGTCCGCCGCGGCGCGCTGATGGCCGGGCAGCTGATCAGCAACGCCACCAGTACGGCGATCCAGGCCCTGCTCGTCTTCGGCATCGGCCTCGCGGCCGGCGCCCGGTACGACGGGGGCGTGGTCGGGTTCCTGGTCACGGTCGCGGCGTCGGTGCTGATCGGTACGGCGTTCGGCTCGCTGTCGAACGCGGTCGCCCTGCTCACCCGTCAGCAGGAGGCACTGATCGGCATCTCTCAGTTCGTCTCGCTCCCGCTGACGTTCATGTCGTCGATCATGATCGACCCGAAACTCGCCCCGCACTGGGTCGAGGTCGCCGCCCGCTTCAACCCGGTCGACTGGGCCACCATCACCGCCCGCGAGGCCTTGTCGGCCAACCCGGACTGGTCATCAGCAGGCCGCCACGGCCTGTACCTGCTGGCCTTCACCCTGGTCGTGGCCTACCTGTCTACCCGGGCTTTCCGTACGTACCAGCGCTCTGTCTGACCCTGAAGGGGGCTCGCCTCAGGCGGGCCCCCTTCAGGATGCGGAAGGCCGGCTCTTCGACGTACCGAGTGAGAAGCCAGGCCAGTACGACGACCGCGCCAATTGCGCCGATCACCTGCTCGAAGCGCCCCAGGCCGAGGCGCATCAAGTGGTAGGCGATCAGGTAGCCGAACTCCTGGTTGAGCAGGTAGATGCCGAACGAGATCTTGGCCAGGAACTGGATCGGTCGCCGTACCGGCGTGAAGACCAGCCAGTCCGGACCGCGGGCGGCGAACGCGACCAGCACCAGCAGGGCGCCGACGCCCAGTGCCGAGGGCAGGTCCGAGGTGTGCGTGTACTGCGCGTAGACGGTCGCCACGAGCAGTGCGCCGAGGTGCACGGCGCTCATCCGGCGTTGCGACCACAGCCAGAGCGCGATCCCGATCGCGAACAGCTGCAACCGGTGGAAACCGAAGCCGTTCCAGATCTGCTGCACCACCAGGGGACTGTGCAGGATCCGGTCGTTCCACTGCAGGATCACCGGCGCGACCGTCATCACCCACAGCAGCACGGTGATCCGCGACGGCGAGCCCATCCCGCGCGGCCAGAGCAGCGCGGCGGCGACGAACGCCATCAGCTGCAGGGGCAGCGTCCAGTACGAGCCGTCGATCAGTCGCACGGTCGGGTCCAGCGACGCGATCAGCGTCAGGTTGCCCCACAGGTCGTGCGGGGTCGGCAGGATCCAGTTGTCCGGGCCGAAGAGCACCAGCAGGCTGTACGTCGCCAGCACGGCGGCCAGGTACGGCGGCAGGATCCGGCAGATCCGCTTCCACAGCCACGGCAGCGTCGGGCCTTTGCGGATCGTCACGCAGACGAAGTACGCGCTGATCACCAGCAGCACACTCGCGCCGACCTGGAACGGGTGCCGGCCGAGTGGTTCACCCAGCTCGGGGTGCAGCACCGGCCCCTCGAAGGCAGCGTGGCTGAAGACCACGGCGAACACGGCGACGACGCGGACTACGTCCCAGCTCAGGCGGCGCGAAGCACTCACCTGGGGAGAGGGCGGTTGCAATTTCAGGACTCACAGACATCTCGACCGACTCCCCCTGTGACACGTCTGTGATCCTAGGCAGACGCCGTCGGCCGATCGCGAATTGTGTGCGAAGGGTCACGCTCAGGCGTACCGTCAGGCGGTCTGGAAGGTCCTGCGGTAGTTCTGCGGCGGTACGCCGACCACGCGACGGAAGTGGTGACGCAACAGGGCCGCCGTGCCGAAACCGGCCTCGGCGGCGATCTGCTCGATGCCCAGCGCGGTCTGCTCCAGCAGGGTCCGGGCGTGCAGGACGCGCTGCGTGGTGACCCACTTGAGCGGCGTCGTCCCGGTCTCGGCGACGAAGCGGCGGGCGAACGTGCGCTCCGACATCTGCGCGCGACGGGCCAGGTCGGGCACGGTGTGCTCGACGGTCAGGTTGGCGACCATCCAGTCCAGGACCGGCTGCAGGCTCTCGCTCGACGACTCCGGCACGGGCACCTCGACGTACTGGCGCTGGCCGCCGTCGCGCTGCGGTGGGACGACCATCCGGCGGGCGATCCGGGTCGCGACGGCGCTGCCGAGCTCGCGGCGGACCAGGTGCAGGCAGGCGTCGATGCCGGCCGCCGTACCGGCGCTGGTGATGATGTTGCCGTCGTCGACGAACAGGACGTCCGGGTCGAGCTCGGCCCGCGGGTGGCGCTGGCGAAAGAGCTCGGCGTACCGCCAGTGGGTCGCGCACTTTCGTCCGTCGAGCAGCCCGGCCGCGCCGAGCACGAACGCGCCCGAGCAGACGGTCAGCAGGATCGCGCCGCGGGCCTCGGCCTTGCGCAGGGCGCTCAGGATGCGTTCGTCGTACGCCTCGCGCCAGGTGGTCGCGGGCAGCGCGACCAGGTCGGCGTCCTCCAGTTCGTCCAGCCCGTACGGCGCGATGACGGCCGAGTGGCTGCTGGTCCGCAGCGGCTCGCCCGGGCGGGTCGAGCAGACCTTGAAGTCGAACGCGGGGACGCCGTCGTCGGTCCGGTCGATCCCGAAGACCTCCGAGAGCACGCCGAACTCGAAGACCGCGACGTCCTCCATCAGTACCACGGCGATCTTGCGCAACATACGAGCCAGTATGGCAGAAATTAGTCGAAGGTGGTCAGTAGTGCCAATTGTGGCTGGATGTGAACGGTAGAATGATTACTGCCATGACCGGAATCGTAGTTCTCGCAGTCCTCGCACTGGCCATCGTCGCCGCCCTCGAACTGAGCAACCGTCGCCACTCCACCGGCCTCCCGGCCGGCTCGCGCGGCGACCGCGACATCGCCAGGACCAAGCTCGACCTGCTCGCCCTCGGCGGCAGCGCCAAGCCCTTCACCCACAAGCCCGCGACCACGCCGAGCGCCGTCGTCCACCTGCGCCGCGCCCGCCTGCACACCCACGGCCGGCACGCAGCCTGACCGCTGACCCGTCCGGTCCACCCGCCGCCCGATCCAGCCCCGCTGGGTCGGGCGGTTTCCTGTGGAAAACCCTGAGCGGGGACCGCTGTGCATGTGTCACCCTCACTCGCATGGACGACTACCGGGTGGTCAATCGCGAGAGCTGGGACGAGCGGGTCGCGGCGCACGCGGCGTCGCCGGACTACAAGTTGGCGGAGTTCGAGAGCGATCCGTCGTTCATCTCGGACGTGGTGCGGTTCGATCTGCCGCGGCTGGGTGACGTCAGCGGTCTGCGCGGCGTGCACCTGCAGTGCCACATCGGCACGGACACGGTTTCCCTTGCCAGGCTGGGCGCGCGGATGAGTGGGCTGGACTTCTCCGGGCCGGCGGTCGCGCAGGCGCAGGGGTTCGCGGACAAGCTCGGGCTGGAGATCGACTTCCACCAGGCTGACGTGTACGACGCGGTCGAGGTGCTCGGCGCTTCGTCGTACGACCTGGTCTTCACCGGGATCGGCGCGATCGGCTGGCTGCCGAGCATCGATCGCTGGGCGGCGACGGTGAGCGGACTGCTGAAGCCGGGCGGACGGCTCTTCATCCGCGAGGGGCACCCGATGCTGTGGGCGCTCGACGACGCGACCGACCAGCTCGAGGTGAACTTCCCGTACTTCGAGACCCGGGAGCCGCAGGTCTGGGACGAGGGTGGCACGTACGTCGAGACCGACGTGCAGTTCCAGCACAACGTGACCCACGAGTGGAACCACGGCCTGGGCGAGATCATCACCGCGCTCATCAAGCACGGCCTGCAACTGACGGCCTTCGAGGAGCACGACAGCGCTCCCTGGGTCCCGCTGCCCGGCAAGATGACCAAGGATCCCGACTTCGCCGAGTGGCGTCTGACCGACCGGCCCGAGCGCCTGCCCTGCACCTACACCCTGCAGGCCGTCAAACTCTGACTCCACCCGAGGCCGTACGCCGTACGAGCGCACGCCTCGGACCCGGCGAGGGTCGTCCCTGCTCGCCGGGCCGGGCGGAGTCGGTGGGGCTCAGCGCGCGCTACGCCGCTGCTGGACCTTCTGGAACATCTCCTTGGCCTTGCGCTGGTTCTCCGGCTTGCTCAGTTCGCGCTGCGCGACCTGGGCCAGCTTGGCAACCACAGCGCCCTTGAGCAGTGTCTTCACGAAACCCATCGGGGGCCTCCTTCTCTCTTGCCTCGAAGGTAGCGGCTCAGCCCAAGAAACCGGCTAGGGAATCCGCCTGATCGACCCCCGGGTTTCCGCACACCCACCCCCTGAAACCCCTACTGGCGAGTCTGGGATCTGTCGGTGGCGTACGGCACACTGTTGGGGTGCCCGAGTTGCCGGAAGTCGAATCGTTGGCGGGGTTCCTGCGGGAGCGAGCCGTCGGACGGGCGATCGTGCGTGCCGACATCACCGCGATCAGCGCGCTGAAGACCTACGACCCGCCGATCTCGGCCCTGACCGGGCTGCTGATCGACGACGTCAGCCGGCACGGCAAGTTCCTCGACATCGAGGCCTCCGGCGTGCACCTGGTGATCCACCTGGCCCGCGCCGGCTGGCTGCGCTGGCGTGAGCAGCAGTCGACCGGCCTGGTGCGTCCGGGCAAGGGCCCGATCGCGCTCCGGCTGATCCTCGACGACGAGTCCGGCTTCGACCTGACCGAGGCCGGCACGCAGAAGAAGCTCGCCGTGTACGTCGTGCGCAACATCAACGAGGTCCCCGGCATCGCCAAGCTCGGCCCCGACCCGTTCCTGCTGTCACCCGAAGGCTTCGCCGAGATCATGCACGAGGCCGGCCGGGTCCAACTCAAGGGCGTGCTGCGCAACCAGTCGGTGATCGCCGGGATCGGCAACGCGTACTCCGACGAGATCCTGCACGTCGCGAAGATGAGCCCGTTCAAACCGGCGTCCAACCTGACCGACGACGAGATGCACCTGCTCTACACCGCGATGCGGGAGACGCTGCGCGACGCGGTCGAGCGGTCGAAGGGCCTGGCCGCGCAGGACCTGAAGTCCGAGAAGCGCAGCGGCATGCGGGTGCACGGCCGCAAGGGCGAGAAGTGCCCGGTCTGCGGCGACATCGTCCGCGAGGTCAGCTTCGCCGACTCCTCCCTGCAGTACTGCGCGACCTGTCAGACAGGCGGCAAGCCGTTGGCCGACCGCCGCCTGTCCAAGCTGCTCAAGTAGTCATCTGGTCGAACATGGTCTTCACGTCGGCCGAGTTCGGCGTGGCCAGCAGGTACGGCGTACCGCTCGTCGTCCGGCGCGACGTCACCGCGAACACGTAGCCGAGGTTCGCGTCGATCCGGTCCTTCATCCACGGACCGCCGCTCGCGCCACCGTTCATCGTGCAGCCCAGCGCCGCGTCGGTGCTGCCCCACGCGAACGTCGTACCGTCGCAGTAGTACGGCACCTCACCGTTGTACGGCGGCTCGGCGGGCCAGCCCCAGATCCGCGTCCCGGCCTGGTCGCGGCCGTTGCCCCAGACCAGTCCGTTGCCGCCGACCGCGTCGATCAGGTTCTGTCCGTTGCGCTGCTGCAGCGTGACGAACGCCTGGTCATGGCTGAAGTCGCTGCTGCCGATCCACGAGTTGAACGTGCGCGCCTGGCTCCAGTTCCACAGCCCGGCGCCGGACTGGCCGTTGTAGTACGACGGCGCGAACACGATGTTGCTGTGCCAGCCCTGACCGGCGCCGCTGTGCACGCAGTGGCCCGCGGTGATGATCAGGTTCTTGTAGCCGTTGTTGATCGTCGACGCCGAGCAGACGTAGTTCAGGCCGTTGTAGCTGAAGAACACCTTGCCCGCCGAGCTCGGGACCGGGTCGTTGGCGGCCTTGTGCTTCGGCGCGACCGGGTGCGACGCGACGCCGCCGGTCTGGGTCGATTTCCCTTGTGGGGAAGGGGATCCGGTGGTGCCGGGCAGTTCGGCGGGGATCGCGTTCTTCAGCTTCTCCGCGGTCCAGTAGCCGGTGGCGTCGAGCCCGCCGGCCTTCTGCGGAACGGCCGGAGCCTGTACGGCGGTGGTGGCGGCCGGTGCGGTCGCGGTGGAAGTGGTGGCGGTCGTGACCGCCGTACTGGTGAGCAGGAGGCCTGCGGCGAGCAGGCTACGGGCGGTGCGCTGCATGGAAACTCCTCGTCGGGGCGGTGACTGTCAGGAGGTGACCGATCACCCACAGTAGAAAGGAAGAGTTTCCCCGGCGCAACGTTTTGACCGGTTTTGACCAGAAGGGTTCACCAGGGCAACGACGCCGAGCGGCGCCCGGCGTCGAGCTGAACGGTCAACGGCGCTGCGTCTTCGTCGCGTTGCAGCTGGAGCTTCCGGCCGATGGTCGCGCCGGGAGCGAGGCCTTCGAAGTCCCACTCGTCCTCGGTGCCGCGCCAACCCGCAGGTGTGGGTACGCGGACGGCACCGCGGGCCGCCGTACGGCCGAAGTTGGTCACCTGCACCTCGAGGTCACCGTGCTTCGCATGCACCGACGCGAGCACGGTCCCGACGGGCGCGACCAGTGCGCGGGTCACCACCAGGCCCGCGACAGACAGTCGGACGACCTGGCCGGCCCGGACGGGAAACGGGCCGATGACCTGACCGACCACTTCGGCCACCGGTACGCCGTACGCGCGTCCTCCGACCTGCACCTGGAACTCGCTGTCCGGCGCGAGTCCCTCGATCAGCCGCATGCCGGCCTCGGCCGGCCCGATCAGGCGGACGCCGACATCCGCCGTACGGCGGGCGACCAGGTGGAAGGTCGCTCGCGACAGCGCCTGCGGAGTGAGGTCCCAGACGCCGTCGGCGTTGGCGGTGGTCGTGTCCGGCGGGACGATCCTGAGCTTGCCCTGCAGCGCGACCTTGATGACCGTGAGCGCCGGGACTGAACCGGTGGGCAGCCGAACCACGAGGTCGTCGCCGTCGCGGCGCCAGGTGAGGGCCTTGCCGGTCTGCTCCTCGACGACGTGCCGCGGGGTGGTCGCGAGTCCTGGCAACCGGATCTCGTGGTCGGCCGGGCGGCGGGTGATCTTGAGCAGCAGTACGCCGCAGTTCCGCAGGATCGCCTCACCCCACGGCTGCGGGCCGAACTCGCCGGGGATCCCCTCGACCAACGCCAAATCACGCCTCCCCTCGCTGGTACGTGATCGACGATCCGCCGTCGTCAGGTGACCTGTCAACGCGGGATCCACCGGCTGAGCATCCGCATTCCCCTCCTCCGGGTGTGATGCTTCACCTGCGGGCTGCAATGATCGGGGTATGACGCAGAACCCGATGATTCCCGCCGTCGTCGTCGCCGACGTGGACGACGCTTTGCTGGCCGAGGCCTTCGTGCTCGACGTGCGGGAGCCGGACGAGTGGAACAGCGGTCACATCGAAGGTGCGACCCACATCCCGCTCGGCCAGTTGCAGCAGCGGGTCGGCGAGGTGCCGCTCGGCCAGAAGGTGATCTGCGTGTGCGCGGTCGGTGGCCGATCGAGTGTCGCCACCCAGTACCTGATGTCCGAGGGCCGCGAGGCGATCAACCTCGACGGCGGCATGCACGCCTGGCAGTCCTTCGGCCGCCCGGTCGCCACGGACTGATCGAGTAGAAAATCTTCCGATCGACCGACGGAGACGTTAGTTTGTCACCGTTCGGTCGATCGGCGTACACCCGCGCCTCACACGGCAGCAGGACACGCCTCGTCGGATGGCCACGCCCGTCCACCGCCAGGAGGCTCCGTGTCCACGCCCGCTCTCTCCAGACCAGTACGCCGTACGTTGACCGCCGGCCTCGTCGTCGGCGGTCTGTTCCTCACCACCGTCCAGCCCGCCTCAGCTGACCCCATCCAACCGGTTGAAGCCCACCGAGGCTCCTCATCGGCCTCCGACATCCCCGATGTCGCAATCGCCCCACCCGGGGAAGGCCTCGTCACCCGCCGTACCGACAGCCCCGTCGCCCCCGGCGTCAACTACACCAGCTTCGACCGCCTCGACGCGCGCGGCTGGCTTCGCGGGGATATCCTCGTCGCCGACCTCGACCGCAAGGGCGTCACCGTCGACTACCTCAACCCCGGAACCGTCTCCGGCCGCGAGGTCCTCAGCCAGCAGGTAGCACGCAAGCAGGCGATCGCCGGCGTCAACGGCGACTTCTTCGACATCAACGACACCGGCGCACCCCTCGGCATCGGCATCGAGCGCGACGCCGACGGCGGCCCCGGCCGATTCGTCAACGGCCCCGCGGCAGGCCACAACGACACCGCCGTGATCGGCGCGGACGGCCTCGGCCGGATCGCCCAGGTCTTCCTCGAAGGCTCCGCAACCGACGACGACGCGAGCAAGGTCGACCTGACCAACCTCAACTCCCCGACCGTCAACGCGAACGGCATCGGCCTCTACACCCCGCAGTGGGGCGAGGCCGCCCGCACCCGCACCGTCGACGGCCTCCCGACCGTCCGCGAGGTGATCCTCCGCGACGGCGTCGTCATCTCGTCGACGACCACCCCCGCCACCACCCCGCTCGCCCAGAACGAGCAGGCCCTCATCGGCCGCGAGACCGGCGCGGCCTCGCTCGAAGCCTTCGAGCCCGGCGACAAGGTCGAGGTGAAGTACGGCCCCCGCGCCGACGCCGCCGACGCGGCGGTCGCGCTCAGCGGCAACATCCAGCTCGCCCGCGACGGCCAGATCCTGAACGTCGACGACACCGCCCTGCACCCCCGGACGGCGATCGGCTTCTCCGCCGACGGCCGCCGGATGATCCTGTTCACCGTCGACGGCCGCATGGTCGACTCCCGCGGCCTGACCGAGAAGGAACTGGCCCGGCTGATGCTGGACCTCGGTGCGGACGACGTACTCAACCTCGACGGCGGCGGTTCGTCGACGATGCTGAAGCGCTCGCCCGGCGAGGCGACGCCCGAGGTCGTCAACAAGCCCTCCGACGGCTCCGAGCGCCTGACCCCGAACGGCCTCGGCCTCCTCCCGGTCAAGGGCTCCGGCCAACTCAAAGGCTTCCAGCTGGAAGCAACCGGTACGACGGCCGAGCCCGCCGACGCGGATCTCACCCGCAGCGCCAAGGTCCTGACCGGCCTCAGCCGAGTCCTCACCGCCCGCGGCCACGACGAGACCTACGCGCCCGCCTCCGGTACGCCGTACTGGTCATCCGGTAGCAACGCCCGCGTCACCAACCAGGGCGTCGTCACCGGCCGCCGCGCCGGCGACGTCGTGATCACCGCCGCGAAGGGTCACGCGAACGGCCGCTTCCCGATGACCGTCCTCGGCGAGCCCACCCGGCTGGCGCCGTCGAGCAAGCAGGTGTCGTTGCCGAACGCCACCACCAAGGGCCTCTCAGCGTCACCGGGTACGACGCCGACGGCTTCTCCACCTGGGTCGAGCCACGCGACGTCAAGCTCTCCTACGACCGGACCCTCGTCAATGTGGTTGCCAAGGGCAATGGCTTCGAGGTGAACGCGCTCGGCGCCGACGCGGTCTCGACCGTGATCACCGCGAAGGTCGGCACCCTGTCGACCCAGCTCAGCGTCACCGCCGGCCTCAGCAGCGAGGTGGTCGACGAGGTCGACGACCTGACCCGCTGGCAGGCGAACGCCGTACCGGCCGGTGCTGCCACCGCGACCCGGTCCGCAGCCGAGGGCCACGACGGCGGTCAGGCGATCGCGCTCGACTACTCGCTGACCGGCAGCACGGCCACGCGCGCGGCGTACCTGTCGATGACTCCGCAGCAGATCCTGCCTGGCCAGCCGCAGAAGCTCGGCGCGTGGGTGTACGGCGACGGCAAGGGCGCCTGGCTGCGCGCCAACGCGTACGACGGCGCCGGCGGTTCGGCGCAGACCCTCAACCTCGCGGCGACGGTCGACTGGACCGGCTGGAAGTACGTCGAGGCGGACATCCCGCCGGGGCTGGCGATGCCGCTGAAGTTCTGGCGGATCTACGTCGTCGAGACCGTGCCCACCCGCCAGTACGCCGGGCGGATCGTCGTCGACGACCTGACCGTCCGCGGCGCACCGCCGGTCACCGTCCAGCCGCCGGCCAAGGTCGTCGACCCGATGGTCGTTGCCGATGGCAAGCTCGACGGGAAGCGCTGGAAGTTCGCCGTCCTGTCGGACGCGCAGTTCACCGCGGACGACCCGGAGTCGGACTTCGTCAAGCAGGCCCGGCGGACGATCCGTGAGGCGCTCGCGCAGCACCCCGAGTTCCTGGTGATCAACGGCGACTTCGTCGACCGTGGTTTCGCGAACGACATCGCGCTGGCGAAGCGGATCATCGACGAGGAGGTCGCCGGGAAGGTGCCGGTGCACTATGTGCCGGGCAACCACGAGAGCTACGGTCCGGGTGACCTGTCGGAGTGGACGAAGGTGTTCGGTGCGCCGACCAGCACGTTCGACCACAAGGGCACGCGGTTCGTCCTGCGTGACTCGTCGCTCGGATCGCTGCGGGCCGGTGGGTTCGCGCAGATCCTCGACCTGCGCAAGCAACTCGACGACGCCGCCAAGAACAAGGCGATCCGGAACGTCGTGGTGATGGCGCACCACCCGATCGACGACCCGTCGCCGACCGCGAACTCGCAGCTCGGCGACCGCAAGGAGGCCGAACTGCTGGTCCGCTGGCTCGCCGACTTCCGCGCCTCGACCGGCAAGGGCGCCGCGTACATGGCGGCCCACGCGGGCACGTTCGCGGCGACCCGCACGGACGGCGTACTGCTCCCGCTCACCGGCAACTCCGGCAAGAGCCCGGCAGCCGCTCCCGACGCAGGCGGCTTCACCGGCTGGGCCCTGGTCGGCATCGACCCGAACGCCCGCGCAGCCGATGCCGGCGTACGGCACTGGTCAGCTCCGGAGCGCTCGTGGTTCCAGGTCGAGCTCCGCCCACACGTAGACACCCTGGAGCTCACCGCCCCCACGACCCTCCGCCGAGGCCAAACCACCACAGCCGCCGCCACAGTCGTCCAAGACACCCGCCGAGTCCCGGTCACCTTCCCGGTCTCAGCCGACTGGACCGGCTCAACCTTCCTCCACCTAGGCCCCGCGAACACGGCCCCATTCTGGGCCGCAGCCGCCTACGACCCCGCCACGGGCAAGCTCACAGCCCTCCGCCCCGGCACAGTCGACCTGTCCGTCACCGTCAACAGCACCACCAAGTCCCAGCGAATCCGCATCGACTGGTGAACACGACAGGGCCGGCGCTGTGCGACAGCGCCGGCCCTTCGTCTGTGAGCTCAGCCCTCGACGTCGTTGAAGTGCTCTACGTGGGGTGGGTTGGCGAAGTGGGGGCCGATCAGGCCGCGCCAGATTCCGAAGGCGTCGCTGGCTCGGAAGGCCTCGTGGGCCTCGACCGACTCCCACTCGACCAGCAGGACGAAGCGGGTGGGGGTTTCGATGCCGCGGGTCATGCGGATGCTCAGCGCACCGGCGCCCTTCAGCTGCTGGCGGGCCTCGCGGTACGCCGCCTCGAACGCCTCTTCCTGTCCCGCCACCACATCGATCAACGCAATCTCGAGAGCCATGGCCTCACCTTTTCACGAGGGGATCGAGGTAGCGGGGTGTGGTCGGAGGGTGGACAGCGGATAGCGTTCGGGGGTGACGGATGTGCGGAAGGCGCGGCGGTTGAAGGCTGGGGACCGGGTGGCTGTGGTGGCGCCGGCTGGGCCCTTGAAGGCTGAGCGGCTGGAGGTGGGGATCGAGCGGCTGCGGGAGTGGGGGCTGGAGGTCGAGGTGATGCCGTCGGCGCTCGCGCGCGACGAGCGGTTGCCTTATCTGGCGGGGAGTGACGCAGCGCGGGCCGAGGACTTCACCAACGCCTGGATGGGCGACAACTACGCAGCCGTCTTCTGCGGGCGGGGTGGCTACGGCGTACAGCGGATGCTGCCGTTGCTCGATCTCGACGCGCTGAGCCAGGTGGAGAAGGTGTTCGTCGGGTTCAGCGACATCACCGCCCTGCACGAGGCGTTGAACGCGCGGGGGCTGGTGACCGTGCACGGCCCGATGGCCGCGGGCGTCGAGCAACTGGCGACCGGCGGCGACCGGCTGAAGGACCTGCTGTTCGAGCCGGAGAAGGTTGCCGACCTGCTGGCTCCGCGCGGCGCCGAGACCGTGGTGGCCGGTACGGCGGAAGGCCGGCTGCTCGGCGGCAACCTCGCGTTGCTCGCGGCGAGCCTCGAGTCGCCGACGGCCGCGAAGCCGGACGGGATCGTCGTCCTGGAGGATGTCAGCGAGGACGGCTACCGGGTCGACCGGCTGCTGACCCAGTTACTGCGGGCGGGCTGGTTCGAAGGCGTGACCGGCCTGGTGATCGGCGACTTCAGCGAGGCCGACGACGACGGGCTGGTCGCGGACGTCGTCCGCGAACGCCTCGAGCCCCTGCAGGTCCCGATGGTCGTCGGCGCCGCGATCGGGCACGAGGACCTCAACCTCGCCGTACCGCTCGGCCTTCCGGTCAGGCTCGACGCCACCAACGCGGTCCTGCAGCCGCTCGAGCCCGCGTTTCAGTAGCGCTCGGCCAGCCACTGGCCGAAGACGCGGAGGCGTGCGGCCAACGACGAAGGCTCGATCACGTCCAGGTCGAGGTTGAGATACGCCAACCACCGCGCGGCCCAGTCCAGATCGTCCGTCCCGAACTGCAGCTCGCACTCGTCACCCACGTCAACGACAGCCGCCACACTCGGGTCGACCAGCTCACGGACCAGGTCACCCGACGTGTGCACGGCCACCCGCACCTGATACCGCCACCGCCCGTGCGCCAGCGACTGCGCGACCAGCTGCGCCGCATCCTCCGGCGCAGCAGGCGCCGGCAACTTGATCCCCAACGGCTGCGCGGACGAGATCCGGTCGACGGCGTACACCCGCCACTCGTCCGCGCCCCGCACACAGGCCACCAGGTACCAAAGCCGCCGCAACGCCACCAGCCGATACGGCTGCACCTCGACCGCGTCGTCCTCCGCAGCCCCCAGCCGCCGGTGCCGGAACCGCACAGCCTCACCAGCCCGGCAGGCCAGCGCCAGCTGAACCAGTACGTCGCCAGAAGCGCGCCGCGGCGAACGCCCCGGATAAGCCTGTACGTCGGTGAGCGCCGTCAGCCGCGTCTGCCACTGCGACGGCACGACCTGCGTCAGCTTCGCCAGCGCCGTGACCGCAGCCGTCTCCAGCCCCTCCACACCCACCCCGGTCCGCAGACTGAGCGCCACCGCAGCCACCTCGTCCGCGTCCAGCAGCAGCGGCGGCATGGCTCGCCCCTGCGCCAGCCGGTAACCCCCGTCGCGCCCGGCCGAGCCGTCGATCCGGTAGCCCAGCTCACGCAGTTGGGCGATGTCCCGCCGGGCAGTCCGCTCGGTCACGCCGAGCCGGGCGGCCAGCGTGGGCGCGGAGATCCCCGGGTGCGTCTGCAGCAGCGCGAGCGTCTCGAGGCGGCGGCTCGTCGTACTCATAGCCAAAACTAACCTGGAAACCCGGACAGAATCTGACCGGGGAGTGGGTGATGCTGGATCCATGACCGAGAAAACGCTGCTTCGCCCTGAAGGACTCGTGAACTCCCCGGCGTTCACCCACGTCGCCGTCGTCCCGCCCGGCATGACCACGCTGTACGTCGGGGGCCAGAACGCCGTCGACGGCGAGGGCAAGTTGATCGGTGGTGACGACGCCGCGGCGCAGACCGAGCAGGTGATGAAGAACCTGAAGACCGCGCTGGCCGCCGCCGGCGCCACCGTGCACGACCTGGTGTCAATGACGATCTACCTCGCCGAGGAGGTCGACCTGGCCAAGGCCTACCCGGTCGCCGCCCAAGGACTCGAAGGCGCGGCGCCGACCGTGCAGGGCATCCGCGTCACCAGCCTGACCGTCCCCGGCGCCCTCCTGGAGGTCAGCGCGATCGCGGCGGTCGCCCCGTGAGCGACCGGCCGGGCAAACCGCAGACCGGGCAGACCGGGCAGGCGAGTCAGACCGGGCAGGCCGCGAAAACCGCTCAGGTCGGCCGGACCAAGGACGCCGGCTGGCAGATCGGCGTCTCGAAGACCATCGATCGTCCGATCGACGAGGTGTGGGACTTCATCACCTCGCCGGCCGGCGTCGCGATCTGGCTCGGCGAGGGCGTCACGCTGCTCAACGAGAAGGGCACGGCGTACGAGACGAAGGACGGGACCCGCGGCGAACTCCGCAGCTTCCGCGATCTCACCCGCGTCCGCCTCACCTGGCAGCCTGCCGACTGGTCGCACGAGACGACCATCCAGCTGGCCGTCGCCGCGACGGGCAAGAGCAAAGCCCGCCTGGTCGTTCACCAGGAACGCCTGGCCAACGCCGATGAGCGCGAGCACCAGCGCAAACACTGGCAGGGCGTCATCACCGAGCTGGCCGCAAGGATCACCGCGGACTGAGCAGCCTCACCCTTGTCCGAGATGCTCGCGCAGGAACGCGAACGCCTTCGGGTAAGCGTCCAGCTTGTTCGCCCGCTTGGCCAACCCATGCCCCTCGTCGCCGTACACCAGCAACTCGCACGGCACCTTCCGTTTCCGAAGCGCCGCCGCGATCTGCTCCGCCTCCGACAGCGGTACCCGCGGATCGTTCGCGCCGTGGATCACGAACAGCGGCGCCTCGATCGCGTCCACCCGGCTCAGCGGGCTCGCGGACTCGAGGAACGCCCGGTCGGTCTCCAGGTACCCGTACTCGCGCTCCCGCGCCCGACGCCGGTACGACGACGTGTTCTCGAGGAAGGTCACCAGCGAGGCGATCCCCACGATGTCCACCCCAGCCGACCACAGCTCCGGCTGGAACGCCAGCCCGGCCAGCACCATGTACCCGCCGTACGACCCACCCCACAGCGCCACCCGGGACTGGTCGACGCCGATGGTCGGCAGCCACGCGTGCAGCGCGGCCAGGTCGCGGACGGAGTCCAGCCGCAGCTCCCGGTCGTCCAGCGAGTACCAGCGCTTGCCGTAGCCCGCTGAGCCGCGCACGTTGGGCACCAGCACGGTGTGGCCGTCAGCAACGAGTCCGGCGACCAGCGGGTGCCAGATCTTGCCGTGCTGCCACTCCGGACCGCCGTGCACGACCAGCACCGCCGAGCCGTCCCCACCGCCCTCCGGCTGGTACACGTACACCGGCACCTGCTCACCGTCGAACGACTCCACCCGGTACGACGTCGGGTGCTGCAGGGCGGGCAGCTCCAGCGGCTCCGGCGCCGGCACGGCACTCAGCGCACCGGACGCAACCGAGTACCTGAACACGTACGGCGGCTCGACCGGGCTGCTGTAGGTCAGCACCAGGTGGCTACCGTCCGAAGACCAGTGCGGCGGCCCCTCGGTCAGGATCGCGCCACACCCACCCGGTGGCAGCGCGATCGGCGCGATCAGCTCGCCGCCGATCCCGTGCAGCGCGAGCGTCACCTCACCATCGTTGCTCGAAGCAACCAAAACGTGCTGCCCGTCCGGGCTCGCCGTACCGACCAGGTCCTGCGTCTCGTCTGCGACCACCACGCTCAGCCCCCGCGTGGGCAGGTCGTACCGGAAGATTGCGATCCGCTCGCGCTCCACGTCGCCGGAGAGCAGGAAGCCGCTCGAGTCCGCCAGCCACGACACGGCGTACACGCTGTTCGGGTCGTCGTACGCCGTGACGTCGCTGACCTCACCGGTGGCGGTCTCGACGAGCAGCACCTGGTGCGAGTTGGCCGGTCCGCCCGCGCGGCTCACGGCGACCCAGCGGTCGTCAGGCGACGGGTCGACGGCGCTCACATAGCCGCCGCCGTCGTACAGCGTGGTCTCCTCGCCGGTCGCCAGGTCCCGCGCGACCAGGTCGAAGTCGACCTCGTTGCGGCGGTTGGTGGTGAACAGCACCCGCCCGGCGCGCGCGGTGATCAGGTGGTGGAAGTACGCCGGGTCGTGGACCAGCGGCTCCTGCGCCGGGGACTCCAACAACAGGTCGAGCAGGTACAGCTGTCCCCGCTCGTCCCCACCGGTGTCCTGCTCGACGACCACCTGCCGGCTGTCCGGGACGTAGTGAGCCGCGACGACCCGCTCGCCCGAAGTGGTCAGCGTGCGCCAGCTGCCGTCCGGTCCGACCTCGTGCAGCTGGCGGACGCCGCTGCCGTCGTACCCGATCAGCAGCCGTCCTTCCTGGTCGATGTCGAAAGCAACCAGGTACGGGAGGGAGAGCAGGGCGGGAAGCATGCTTCCGACCCTACCCACCCTCCGGCGTCATCGGTCCCCGTGCCAGGAGTGCCAGAGCGCCGCGTACGGACCACCCGCGTCGACCAGGTCGTCGTGCCCGCCGAGCTCGACGATCTTGCCGTCCTCGACGACCGCGATCACGTCCGCGTCGTGCGCGGTGTGCAGGCGGTGGGCGATCGCCACCACGGTCCGGCCTTCCAGTACGCCGGCCAGCGAGCGCTCCAGGTGCCGCGCCGCCCGCGGGTCCATCAGCGACGTCGCCTCGTCCAGCACCAGCGTGTGCGGGTCGGCCAGCACCAGGCGCGCCAGCGCGACCTGCTGCGCCTGTGCGGGCGTCAGCGTCGTACCGCCCGAGCCCACCTCGGTGTCGAGGCCGTGCTCGAACCCGGCGACCCAGGCGTGCGCGTCGACCGAGCGCAGCGCGTCCCAGAGCTCCGCGTCGCTCGCACCGGTCCGGGCCAGCAGCAGGTTGTCCCGCATGGTGCCGACGAAGACGTGGTGCTCCTGGTTGACCAGTGCGACGTGGCTGCGCACCTGCTCGGCCGACATCTCGCCGAGCGCAGCACCGCCCAGGGTGATGTCTCCCAGCCGTGGCGAGTAGATGCCGGCCAGCAGACGGCCCAGCGTGGACTTGCCGGCGCCGGACGGCCCGACCAGCGCCACCCGGGCGCCCGGCTCGACGGTGAGCGTGACGCCGTGCAGCACGTCGCGACCCTCCAGGTACCCGAAGCGGACCTCGTCGGCGAGGACGGTCCGGCCTTCCGGCTCGTCCTGCTCGCCGGCCGCGGCCTCCTCGATCTCCCGCACACCGACCAGCCGGGCCAGCGAGACCTGGGCGACCTGCAGTTCGTCGTACCAGCGGATCATCATGTTGACCGGCTCGACGAGCATCTGGATGTAGAGCGCGCCCGTGGTCAGCGCACCGACCGTGATCCAGCCCTGGATCGACAGCGCGCCGCCGACCATCAGCACCGCGGCCAGCGCGATCGCGTGGGTCATGTTGATCACCGGGAACAGGATCATCCGCAGGAACAGCGTGTACCGCTCCCAGGCGACCCACTGCCCGATGCGGGTGTCACCGAGCTCGATCCGGCGCCGGCCGAGCCGGTGCGACTCGACCGTGCGGCCGGCGTCGACGGTCTCGGCCAGGGCCGACGCGACCGCGGCGTACCCGGCGGCCTCCGACCGGTACGCCGAAGGCGCGCGACGGAAGTACCAGCGGCCGCCGATGATCAGCACCGGCGCCGCGATCACCAGGGCGACCGCCAGCTCCGGCGCGGTCACGATCAGCGCACCGATCAGCAGACCGGCCCACACCACGGCGATCGTCAGCTGCGGTACGGCGTCGCGCATCGCGTGCGACAGCCGGTCGACGTCCGTGGTGATCCGGGACAGCAGGTCACCCGTCCCGGCGCGCTCCAGCACGCCCGGCGGCAGCGCCACCGAGCGGACCAGGAAGTCCTCGCGCAGGTCGGCGAGCATCTCCTCACCCAGCACGGCACCGCGCAGCCGGGTGATCCGGACGAACACGGTCTGCACGATCAGCGCGACCACGAAGCCCAGTACGACGTACGGCAGGTCGACGTCGGTGTCGCCGATCGACAGCTGCTCCACGACGTTGCCGAGCAGCCAGGGCCCGACCATGCCGCTCAGCGCCGCGATCGCGTTGACCGCGGTCAGCCAGCCGAACGCCCTGCGGTGCCGGCGGAACAGGATCTTCAGGTAGGCCTTGACCGTCGCCGGACCGGCCACCGGGAGGCGGGCCGCCTCCTGCGGGGCCGCCGGGTCGTACTCGGGGCGCTTCACGCCATCTCCTCGAGAGGCTCGTCTTCGCGGGTGACAACGGCGCGGTAGCGCCGGTCGGTGTGGACCAGTTCGTGGTGGGCGCCGACGGCCGCGACGCGACCGTCCGGAACGAACACCACCCGGTCGGCGCGGTCCAGCATCAGCGGGCTCGACGTGAACACCACCGTGGTGCGGCCGGCCCGCAGGGCCCGCAGACCGTCCGCGATCCGGGCCTCGGTGTGGGCGTCGACCGCGCTGGTCGGCTCGTCCAGCACGAGTACGGCGGGGTCGACGTACAGCGAACGGGCCAGTGCGACCCGCTGGCGCTGACCGCCGGACAGCGACCGCCCGCGCTCGGTCAGGATCGCCTGCATCGGGTCGGTCGGACCGCCTGCCGGCAGCGACTGCCGCAGGACGTCCAGGATGTCGGCGCACTGCGCCGCCTCCAGCGCCTGCTCGGCCGTGACGGCTCCGCTCGACGGTACGTCGAACAGGTCGCGCACGGTCCCGGACAGCAGCACCGGGTCCTTGTCCTGCACCAGCACCGCCGTCCGGGCGGACTCCAGTGGCAGGTCGTCGAGCGCGACACCGTCCAGCAGCGCCGAGGCGTCGCCCGGCTCGGCCTCCGGGCTGTGCCCGCCCAGGTGGTCGGCCAGCCGGCCGCCGGCGTCCGGGTTCCCGCAGACGACCGCGGTGAAGCTGCCGGCCGGGACCTCCAGCCCGGACACCGGATCGACCAGGTCGCCCTCGGGTACCTGGGCCTTGCCGGTGCCGCGGGTGTCGTCCATCCGCTGCAGCGAGAGCACGCGGGCCGCGCGGCGCGCGGAGACCTTGGAGAAGATGAACGCGCTGGCCGTCTCCTCGAAGGTGTGCAGCGGCACCAGCATGAACGTGATGAACCCGTACGTCGTGACCAGCTCGCCGACCGAGATCCGGCCGGCCACCACCAGGCGGATGCCGAACCAGACGACGACGACCAGGAACACCCCGAATAGCAGCACCTGCAGGGCCGCGATCAGCGACCACATCCGGGCGCTGTGCACCGCGCTCTGCCGGTACTCCTGCGAGGCCGAGCGGTAGCGGTCCAGGAACAGCTGCTCGCCGCCGATGCCGCGCAGTACGCGCAGCCCGGCGACGGTGTCGGCGGCCAGCTCGGTCGCCCGGCCACCCTTGGCCCGCTGCGCGTCGGCGCGACGCTCGGCCGGACCCATCAGCGGCACGATCGAGAAGGCCAGGATCGGTACGGCGATCGCGACCACCAGCCCGAGCTGCGGCTCGTAGAAGAGCAGCCCGACGACGACCGCGAAGCAGGTCAGCAGGGCGGCGGCGAACCGGCCCAGCACCTCGACGAACCAGCCGATCTTCTCGACGTCGCCGCTGCTCACGGCGACCACCTCACCGGCAGCGATCCGGCGGGTCAGCAGCGACCCGAGTTCCGCGGCCTTGCGCATCAGCAGCTGCTGCAGGCGGGACGCCGTACTGATCCAGTTCGTCACCACCGCCCGGTGGAAGAAGGAGTCGGCAGCGGCCTTGGCCGCGCCGAAGGCGAGCAGCAGGAGCACGGCCAGGACCAGCTTCGACCAGGACTTGTCGATCACGGCCTGGACGGCCAGACCGACCGCGACCGGGGACGCGGCGATCCCGCCGAAGAAGAGCAGCCCCCAGCCGAGCGCGGCCAGCTGCCCACGCAGCTGCTGGTGCTCGAGCCAGAGGATGAGTCGGAGACCGGACCGGGTGTCGGGCACACCCGGGTCGGCGAACGGAACAAGGCGCAACGACATGACGTCTCACAGGAGGCGTAGGAGGGGGTTTGGGGACACCAGACAGGCGAACAGACCAAGCCTAGGCGTCCCCTCGACCGACCCTCAAACCCTTTTCACCTGGTGGCCGGGACCAGCGCTGTAGGCTTCCCGAGGGGCTGTCGAACGGAGGCTGGAACGGGTGCGTGAGCTGACTCGGCGGCAGCGTCTGCTGGTGCTGGGCATCTGTTGCCTGAGCCTGTTCATCGTCGGCCTGGACTCCACGATCGTGAACCTGGCGCTGCCGGCCATCCGGTCCGACCTCGACGCCTCGGTGTCGAAGCTGCAGTGGACGATCGACGCCTACACGCTGGTGCTGGCGAGCCTGCTGATGATCTCGGGCTCGACCGCGGACCGGGTCGGGCGGCGGCGGACGTTCCAGGTCGGGCTGGTGCTGTTCGGGCTCGGGTCGCTGCTGTGCGGCCTGGCGCCGACGGTCGACCTGCTGATCGTGTTCCGGATGCTGCAGGCGGTCGGCGGCTCGATGCTGAACCCGGTCGCGATGTCGATCATCACCAACACGTTCACCGACCCGCGCGAGCGGGCCCAGGCGATCGGCGTCTGGGGCGGTGTCGTCGGGCTGAGCATGTCGGTCGGGCCGCTGGTCGGCGGCGCGCTGGTCGACTCGGCCGGCTGGCGGTACATCTTCTGGATCAACGTTCCCGTCGTACTGATCGCCCTGGTGCTGACGATGCGGTTCGTGCCCGAGTCGCGGGCCATGGTCGCGCGCCGGATCGACCCGGTCGGCCAGGTGCTCGTCGTCCTGCTGCTGGCCGGGATGACGTACGGGATCATCGAGGGCCGCGAGGCGGGCTGGACGTCGCCGCTGATCGTCTCCTGCTTCGTGATCGCCATCGGCGCGCTGATCGGGTTGGTCCTGTACGAACGGCGCCGGGACCAGCCGCTGCTCGAGCCCAGGTTCTTCCGCAGCGCGCCGTTCTCCGGCGCGACGCTGATCGCGGTCGCGGGCTTCGCTGCCCTGTCAGGCTTCCTGTTCCTCAACTCCCTGTACCTGCAGGAAGTTCGCGGCTTCACCGCGCTGCACGCCGGACTGCTGACGTTGCCGATGGCCGCGATGACGGTGGTGTTCGCGCCGATCTCGGGCTGGCTCGTCGGCAACCGGGGACCACGCCTGCCGCTGATCGTTGCCGGAAGCATGCTCGGCGTGAGCGGACTGATCCTGTCCCAGCTCACCACCAGTACGCCGACCCTGCAGCTCCTCGGCGGCTACCTGATCTTCGGGCTCGGCTTCGGCATGCTCAACGCACCGATCACCAACGCGGCCGTCTCCGGCATGCCGCGCGCCCAGGCCGGAGTCGCGGCGGCGATCGCGTCGACCAGCCGGCAGGTCGGCGCGTCCCTCGGCGTCGCGATCGTCGGCACGGTACTCACCGCCCAACTGGTCGGCTCGCTCGAATCCGGCTTCGTCGACGCGGCCCAGCTCTGCTGGTACATCATCGCCGGCTGCGGCGCGCTCGTCCTGGTCCTCGGCCTGATCACGACCGGCCGCTGGGCCCGCCGTACGGCGGAAGCGGTGGCGCAGGACCTCAGCTGATCCCTGCGCGGGCCAGCGCCTTGAGTCGCCCGCGGAGGATCTTCTGCCGCCGCTCCTCCTCCGGGAACAGCTCGACGTACGCCGAACCCTTCGCCGCGAGCAGGTCGTCGTCGAGCCGCCGGACCGTACCGGCCGGGAAGCGATGCGTCATCGCCGCCTGCACCGCCGCGCTGTCGATCCCCTGCAGCAGCTCGGTCAGCTGCTCCTCGGTCGTCACGCCGAGGTCGGCCAGGATGCCCAGGATCCACGCGTAGTGGTTGGTCTTGGCGTGCGGCGCGTCCGGGTAGCGCCGGGTCAGGTACGTCGTCAGCGTCGCCGCGGTCAGGTCGCGCGGCGCCTGATCGTCCCCGGCCGCGGCCAGCTCACGGTAGAGCCGGTCGATCTCGGTGAACTCGTTGTCGGCCAGCTCCATCAGCGCCGCCGCGAGCAGGAACCGCCGGTCGAACTCCGGCTTGCGGTCCGGCGGGATGTCCAGCTTGTACCGGATGTCGTGCTCGAACTCGGCCCATGCGTGCTGGACCGCGGTCCGGACCTGGATCTCCATCACGAGGTTGCGCAGTACGGCGTACTCGGGCAACTCGCGACGGGTCGCGTTCAGCCGGACCAGGTAGTGCTTGCTGGCGTAACCGAAGACGCCCTGCGCGCGGGTGTGCGCGCCCATGTCGGTGTGCTCGACGATCTCGAACTCGGCCTCGATCACCTCGCAGACCCGGTCGACGGCCTCGACCAGGAACGTGATGATCCGGGCCGCGACCAGGTCGGTGATCTGGTTCAGCGGGTCGTCGTACTTCGGGCGGCCGGAATCGTCGGCCCGCGGTTTGGAGGCCTTCGCCAGGAACGACTCCGGGTCCTTGGCCCGCGCGGTCGCGCTGAGGTAGTTGATGCCTTCCTCGTCACCGATCAGCTCGTCGATCAGCGCCTCCAGCTTGCGGGCGCCTCCGACGTACTGCTGGTGCATGCGTTCGTACTGCGCTGCCGCCTGAACAGCCCAGTCCCTGGCCTCGACCCCACCCATGGGCCGACCTTAGTGCGCCCCAGGGCACTACGGATCGATGTGGACGTCTAGTGATATCTAGTGATTTCGCTAGACAGCGCAAGTCTTTGACAGAGCAGCGACACGCGCTCGGGCTCGCTAGCGAAATCTAAGGAAAACCCTAGACACGCTCATACAGTGAAATGCATGGATCCGATCCGGAATCCCTATGCGCCCGGCGCCGGCCAGCGCCCGCCCGAGCTGGCCGGACGCGACACCGAGGTGCGGCAGTTCGAGGTGGTGCTCGAACGTGTCGCGGCGGGCCGGCCGGAGCGGAGCCTCGTGCTCAGCGGACTCCGTGGCGTCGGCAAGACCGTTCTGCTGAACACGCTGCGCTCGCAGGCGATCAAGCGCGCCTGGGGTACCGGCAAGATCGAGGCCCGTCCTGACCAAAGCATCCGGCTGCCGATCGCGCAGGCGATGCACACGGCGATGCGCGAGCTGGGCCACCGGCACCGCGACGACGAGCGGGTCGACCAGTTCAGCGCCGTACTGAAGGCTTTCGCGCTGCGGACCGCGCAGAACGACCGCAAGGGAATCAAATGGCACCCGCCGGTCGACGTCGCCGCCGCCAAGGGCCGGGCCGACTCGGGTGACCTCGAGATGGACCTGATCGAGCTGTTCGCGGACGCCGCCGACCTGGCCGGTGACCTGTCGGTCGGCGTCGGGCTGTTCATCGACGAGATGCAGGACATCTCCGCCGACGACCTGTCCGCGCTGTGCGCCGCGTGCCACGAGGTCTCCCAGCAGAGCGCGCCGCTGGTCGTGGTCGGCGCCGGGCTGCCGCATCTGCCCGCCGTACTGTCGGCGAGCAAGTCGTACTCGGAGCGCCTGTTCCGCTACGTGCGAGTCGACCGGCTGGCCCGCGAGGCCTGCGACCGCGCGCTGATGATCCCGGCCGAGACCGAGGATGTGTACTTCGAGGAAGAGGCCCTCGACGAGCTGTACGCGCAGACCGACGGCTACCCGTACTTCGTCCAGGCCTTCGCGCACGCCACCTGGGACCACGCCCCGGCCAGCCCGATCACCGTCAAGGACGTCGCCGTCGCCGGCCCCGAGGCCTCCGCCGAGCTGACCGTCGGCTTCTTCGGCTCCCGCTACGAACGCGCGACCCCCGCCGAGCGCGAGTACATGCGCGCGATGGCCGAGCTCGGCGTCGGTGTCGCCGACGGCTCGGTCCCCACCTCCGAGGTGGCCGGCACCCTCAACCGCAAGCCGCAGTCGCTGTCCCCGGCCCGCGACGGGCTGATCAAGAAGGGCCTCGTCTTCTCCGCCGAACGCGGCACCGTCGCCTTCACCGTCCCCCACTTCGGCAAGTTCCTGAGGACCCGGACCGCCTAGACCCGGTCGCGGGCCCACCACAGGAACGACGACGCGTGCTGGGCGGAGCCGAAGCCCTTGCCGACCAGGTCCAGGAGCAGGTCGTTGCTCTCGACGATGCGGTCGCCGATCGTCGCCGGGGTCGCATCTGGGAGGTCCAAGCGCCAGACCTGGCGGGCCACGCCCTGTTTGCCGAGGGTGCCGGCGTACTTGAGCAACGTGAGGAACCGGTCGGGGTACATCACGCACAGCACCTTGGTGAGCAGCGTCTCGCGCCAGCCGGGGAACCCTCGGGGGCCGCGGATCAGCTCGGTCAGCCGGTCCGCGAGCTCGCCGGGACCGTCGAGCAGGTACTCGATGCTCTCCCGCACGGCAGCCTCCGCGGCGGGTGCGCCGGTTTCGTTCCAGGCGCGGTTGAAGACCGACATGTTGCCCGGGCTCGCACCGGTCGGTGAGTTCGCGAAGTCCTTCAGGTCCTGCGCCGTCCCGCCGCCCGCGAACACCTTCTGGTACGTCGCCCAGTACGTTTCCACCTCCGGGTACGGCGTCGCCCGGACCCGGTCCAGGAACTCGACCTTCAGCACTTCCACCTGGGCGACCACCAGCGGGTCCAGGAGCGTCATCGCCGGCCGGTACCCAGTCTTGACCTGAAGCTGACATGAGGTGGCCTTTCGGGAATTACCGGGGAGTCGCTAGGGTGAATCGACATGACCACCCGGCGGACTGGCCAGCGCGCGGGCACGCGTGCGTCCGGAGCCGCGCGGCGCCGCAAGAGCAGCGGGCGGCACAGCCGGAAGAAGTCGTACAAGGCGCAGTGGTTCTCGGTGACCGCCCTGGCGGTGCTCGGGACCGTGATGGTCGTGCACCCGGACGCCGGGCGGCAGAGTCTCGCGGCGTCGTTCGCCGACCAGCAGGACGCGGTCGCGCAGCCGCCGGTGCAGCCGGTCGTCGTACCGACGCACGTGCCGTCCGCCGTGCCGACGCTCACCATGCCGCAGCGCCCGGCGCCGACGTTGACCCGGCCGCCGAAGGGCTCCAAGCCGAACGTGACGGTCTCGAGCGGCAAGCTCAGCGTCGTCCCGGGCTCGGCCAAGGCGACCCGGAACGTCGGCAAGATCACCTACCGGATCGAGATCGAGCAGGGGCTGTCGCTGAACGCGGCCGCCGTCGCCACGGCGGTGCACCGGACGCTGACCGATCCGCGCGGCTGGCAGGCGCTGCAGCCGGTCAGCTTCGAGCGGACCGACAGCCTGGACTCCGACCTGCGGATCATCCTGGCCACGCCGACCCTGACCGACAAGCTCTGTCTCCCGCTGGAGACCGGTGGCGAGGTCTCCTGCCGGGTCGAGGACCGGGTCGTGCTGAACGCCAAGCGCTGGGTGTACGCCGTACCCGCCTACAACGGTGACGTCGATCTCTACCGCAACTACCTGGTCAACCACGAGGTCGGTCACGCGCTCGGCCACGGCCACTCCGACTGCGACAAGCCGAACACGCCGGCCCCGGTGATGATGCAGCAGACCAAGGGCCTCGGCGGCTGCCTCCCGAACGCCTGGCCGACGACCAAAGCAACCTAGCTACGTGCCCTTCGGCGTGAGAGTCTGACGAGAAGACCGAGCCGAGGGAGCCCCGATGTCGTCACCCCAGTTCCCCACCTACGGGCGCGGCGACGACCCGGACGAGCCGGACCGCAGCCAGTACTACGCCAAGCCGGTCCCGTACGGGCACGACGCCTACCCGCAGCCACCTGCCGACCAGCAGCAGAGCTACGGCTACCCGACCGAGGGTCAGCACAGCCACCCCCAGCCGCCGGCCTACCGCCCCGGCCACCCGTACGGCGCTCCCTCCGCGCCGCAGTCCCACCAGCTCCCGTCGTACGGGCCTGAGCCTCGCCGCGATCCGCGAGCCGCCCGCGTGGTCCTGCTGGCCGCGGTGATCGCCGCCGTCTACGGCCTGCTCGTCGTCTCGGTCCAGCGGGTCTCCCTGCGCGAGATCTCCCAGGCCCCCGGCTCCCCGCTCAATCACCCGCTGCGCACTGACGTCCTGGACACCATCGGCCAGTTGCTCGTCCTCATCGTCGGCGTCGCCGCGCTGGTGATGTGGCTGCGCGATCTCCAGGTACGCCGGAAGGCCCGCCGCGAGCTGGACCCGTTCGAGCTCGGCGGACTCGGCCTGGTGGCGCTGTCGCTGATCCCGATCCTGATCTGGCTCGGCATGGTGCTCAGCACCGGCCTGGGCGCGATCGACGACTCGCTGCACCGCCTGCCCACGGCGTACGGATGGGGTGGATTCGGTCTGCTCGTGCTCGCTCTGGGCTTCGCGCTCGGCTACCGCGAGCTGAAGCCGGAGGTGTCCAACCCGGTCGTCCAGGCGGCTCCGGACCGGCCGCCGTGGGAGTGATCGCGCCGGTCGTCCTCGTCCCCGGGCTGGGTCTCGGGGTGGAGTCGTACGCCCCGACGCAGCGGCACCTGGAGATCCCGTCCACCGTCGTCACGCTCCCCGGGTACGGCGAACCGATCGACCACGACGACCTCGAGATGGACGCCCTCGCGGACCGCCTCGCCAAGCAGTTGCAGCCCGGCACCGTCCTGGTCGCGCACTCGGCCAGCTGCCACACGGCCGTCGCCGCAGCCCTCGCCTACCCGGACCTGGTCTCGGCGCTCGTCCTGATCGGCCCGACCGGCGACGTACAGGCCTCCGGCTGGCCGACGCTCGCCGGCCGCTGGGCCCGCTCCGCGGTCTGGGAGCGCCCGTATCTCATCCCGACGCTCACGAAGCAGTACTTCCGCACCACCTTCCGCGGGATGGCCCAGGCCGAGCGGGTCGCCCGCCACTACGACCTTGCCGCGGCGATCCCGAAGGTCGGCGTACCGACCGTCGTACTGCGGTGTCCGCACGACCACCTGTGCCCGGCGCCCTGGGCCCAGCGGCTCGCCGAGCTGTCCGGCGGCGAGGCCTGGACGCTGCCCACCGGCTCGCACATGCCGGTCCTGACCAACGGGCGGGAGCTGGCCGCGTTCATCCACCGGGCGGCCGGTGTATACAAAAATGGATGAGGCGTTAAAGTTGACGCGATAACTACAACACCTCCGCGGGAGCTCGCACCGAATTGCGGGCTGAGAGGGCGACAAGCAGCAGCCGGGTCGCCGACCGCCTGAACCTGACCGGGTAATGCCGGCGTAGGGAGCAGGTCTAATGACCACGACTGCTGTCCATAAACCCAGTACGACGACGGAAGCGCCGCTCGTCCTGACCACCGATGCACCGAGAACCCTCGGCTTCTTCGACCAGTTCACGCTCTGGGGCAATCTCGGCATCTCGCTGTTCGGCCCGGTCACCGGCGCGCTCGTCGCGGCGTACACCGGCTCGCTCTGGCAGGGGCTGCTCGCCGTCGTCATCGGCTGCGGGATCGGCGCGCTCGTGCTCGGTGGTGCCGCCGTCTTCGGCTCGCACACCGGCGCCCCCGCGATGGCCAGTCTGCGCGGGCTGTTCGGCCGCCGCGGATCGATGGCGCCGACCGTGCTGAACATCGCCCAGAACATCGGCTGGGCGACGATGGAGATCATCGTGATCTCGCAGGCCGCGGTCGCCGTGACCGGCGAGCGCTGGCGCTGGCTGTTCGTGATCCTGGCCGGGGTGATCGCGACCGCGATGGCCGTCCGGCCGCTCGGCAGCGTGAAGCTGCTGCGCAAGTTCATGGTCTGGTTGGTGCTCCTGGCATCGATCTACCTGTTCGTCCAGGTGCTCAGCAAGCCGGTCCACGATCTCCCGCAGGACAGCGTTTTCGGCTTCTGGCCGGGCGTCGACCTGGCCGCGGCGGGTGTCGTCTCGTTCGCACCGCTGGCCGCGGACTACACCCGGCACTCGCGCACGAACAAGGCCGCGTTCGCCGGTTCGTCGCTCGGCTACGGCCTGGCGGCGATCTTGTACTACGCGCTCGGCGTGCTGGCCGTCGCGACGCTGCAGACCAACAGCACCGACGTGATCACCGCGCTGGTCACCTTACCGGCCGGCGCGATCGCGCTGTTCGTGCTGCTGGTCGACGAGGTGGACGAGGCCTACGCGAACGTCTACTCGACCACGATGGCCGCGCACAACCTGGTCGGCCACCTGGACCGGCGCTGGCTGTCGGTCGGCATCGGCGTCCTCGCCACGGGCCTCGCGCTGTTCGTTGATCTGGGCAACTACACGCAGTTCCTGTACCTGATCGGTTCGGTGTTCATCCCGCTGTTCGCGGTGGCGATCGCGGACTTCTTCGTGGTCAGCCGGATGAACTGGAACGTCAGCGACACCGCGCCGTTCCGTTGGCAGCCCGCGGTCGCGTGGGTCTTCGGGTTCGTTGCCTACCAGCTCGTGAACCCCGGCACGGTCAGCGGCTGGTCGCCGTTCTGGCTGGACGTGCAGGCCAAGGTGTTCGGCGGCGCCGCGGTGCCGGGATGGCTCGGTGCGACGTACACCTCGATCATTGTCTCGATGGTCGCCGCGGTCGCTTTCGGTGCGATCGGTCGCAAAAGGAGACAGTGACACAAGTCTTCGGGATACTTGCGCAATGCTGAACTCCGCACTGCGCAGCCGGGCCGAGTACGCCGAAATCGGCGCCGACGGTCTGGCCGCGCGTACTACGCCCGAGCGGGACGCAGCCGTCGTGAAGGCCGTCGAGGAACTGCTCGACGGCCGTGAGTCGGTGCTCGATCTGTGCTGCGGCTACGGCCGGATCGCGCTGCCGCTGAGCAAGGCCGGCAAGGTCGTCCGGGCCCTCGACATCTCGCCGAACCTGCTCGAAGCCGGTCAGGCCCAGGCCGCCGAGCAGGAACTCAAGGTCGACTGGGCGATCGGGTCGATGACCGACCTGCCGTACAAGTCGGACTCGTTCGACGCGGTGATCTGCCTGTGGACGGCGTTCCACGAGCTGTTCGGTGAGGACGAGCAGTTGTCGACGATCTGGGAGATCTCGCGGGTGCTCAAGCCAGGCGGCCTGGCGGTCATCGAGGGCCCGGTGTGGGGACCGGCGACCGCGTCGGAGATCGCGAACGGGCTGCGGCAGGGACCCGAGCACCGGATCGTCACCACCGAGCACTACGGCACCAGCAGCATCCACTTCATCCACGACGAGGCCAGCTACGGCCGGCTCTGCGCGGCGGCGGGGATCAAGGACTACAAGGTCTACAAACGCGAGTGGGGCGGCCGGCGACGGCTGATCCTGGAGATCCACCAGCCCACTAACTGACGCGTCAGGAAAAGAAAGAAGCAGATCCCCACTCCACAATGGGGACCTGCTCCTTTACTGCATCGAGTGTAAATGTTTTGGGTCTTTGGATGGAAAACTTAACTTTTCGATTCAAGATTCAAAAGAAAGCGCTTTGCGTCCAATCCGCCGGCGTACCCGGTGAGCGCGCCGCTCGCGCCGATCACCCGGTGGCACGGAAGCACCACGCACAAGGGGTTCGCGCCGAGCGCGGTGCCGACGGCCCGGGCCGCCTTGGGGCGATCGATGTCGCCGGCGAGTTCGCCGTACGTCGTGGTGCTGCCGTACGCCGTGAAGCGGGGCAGGTCGCTCAGCACGAGCCGCTGGAAATCCGTCGCGAGCGTCAGGTCGACCTCGAGGTCGAAAGTCCGCCGCTGGCCGGCGAGGAATTCGTCCAGCTGCCGGCGTACGTCGTCCAGCGGTGCGGGCTGGCGCAGGACCCGCGGCGAGATCGCTTTCGCCAGCCGGTGCGTCATCGTCTCCTCGTCGCCGAACGAACTCGCGACGACCTTGCCCGCGGCGGTCGCGAGCAGCAGCGTGCCGATCGGGGTGTCGTGCAGCGTGTAGGAGACGTCCGCGGTCGGGAAGACCGGCGGGCGGCCGTCGAGGGCGGGTCCGTCGAGCCGGCTCAGGCGTCGTTCGAGGTCAGTCATCATCAACTCCGAGGGTGGTGCGCAAGGTGGCCAGCGCGTCGCTGACCAGGCGACGCGACGCGGCCGGGGTGGTGTCGAGCGCGGCGGCCACACCGTGGTGGTCGAGGTCGCCGACGTACTTCAACGTGACGGCGTACCGCTGCCGCTCGGGCAACGCACTCACCGCCTTCCAGAGCTCGGGATCAGGCCAGTCCGCCGCGTCGGGCCCGTCCACCACAACCGGCGGCGCCTCGTCGAGCGGCCGCTGCGGCTTCCGCGCCCGATGCACGTCGGTCGCACACCGAGCCGTGATCGTCAGCAGCCAGCTCCGCAGGTTCTTGGCCGAAGTGAGCTTCGGGTACGCCGCGAACGCCTTCTCCCAGGCCCGCTGCGCGACGTCGTCCCCGTCCACCGGCCCGGCCAACGCCCGAGCCAGCCGAATGACGTCACGCCAGTGCTCGTCAACCAGCGTCTGAAACGCCGGCAGTCCGGTCTTGGTCGAACCCATCACGCCAGTAGAACGCACCAGCGCCCCGCCGTGTGAGTCGACTCGCTTCTGGACAGCTGTCCCGGATGGCGAGATTGTCTAGTTTTCCAGTCGACTTTGATGAGACAGTAATTGACATGACGACGACCGGACAGCACCAGACGAGCAGCCGAGGGGCCGACTTCCCCTTCGCCCTCGCCGTGCTGACCACCCGTCTGCTGACCCGCCGCCGCGTCATCGACCAGATGCGCACGGCCAGCGCGACCTGTCGCTGACAGCCGCCCCACCGGCCCACCGGGCCGCCGCCTGAAGAGGCCTGTCGAGGCCCACAGCACCACCACCCACACCGGTCGCGGTAGCGCGCAAGGTCCGCCGCCGGGTTCACCCCTGCCCAGAGGGAGTGTCATGTCCGTCCACGCGATCAACCCTGCCCAGAACCACCGTCCCGGGCTCACCGTCGTGCCCGACCACCTGGACGAGCGAACCGTCGACGCCGACCTGTTCCGCTCCGTCTTCCGTCGCCACGCGGCCGGCGTCGTCGTGATCACCGCGGACGCGGGCCACGGCCCGGCCGGCTTCACCACCACCTCACTGGTCTCGGTCAGCTCGCTCCCGCCGCTGGTCTCGTTCTCGATCGCCACCACGGCGTCCAGCTGGCCGACGATCCAGTCGGCCCAGAGCCTGGTGATCAACTTCCTGGACGCCGGGCAGCACGACCTGGCCGGCCGGTTCGCGACCAGCGGCATCGACCGCTTCGCCGACCCGACCCGCTGGTCGCGGCTGCGGACCGGCGAGCCGGTCCTGGACGAGGCCCCGAGCTACCTGCGCGCACTCGTCGAGCACCGCTTCGCCGTCGGCAGCAACCACATCGTCGTGGCCCGCCTGGCCGTGCACGCCGAACGGCGCGAGCACGACCCGCTGCTCTACCACGACGGCCAGTACGTCACCACCGCCTGAACTCCCTGCCCCTGAAGAGGAAACGCTCATGCTGAAGAAGAAACTGGCCGTCCTGGCCGGAGCCGCCGCGGCGATCTCGCTGCTCGCGGGCTGCGGCGGTGACGCCGACGCCGGGGGCGGCGGCCCGAAGCTCGCGCTCGACGCGGCCCTGCCGACCACCGTGCCCGACGGCGTCAAGATCGTCGTCGGCGATCCCGCCACGCAGAAGGCGCTCGAGCTGTCCGGACAGATCGACAAGGTCTCGAAGTTCGTCCAGTTCGCCAACCTGAGCGGCGGACCGCAGACCACCGAGGCGTTCCGGGCCAAGGCGCTCGACGTCGGTTCGGTCGCCGAGATCCCGTCGATCCACGCCACCTGGACCGGGTTGAAGGTGAAGAACGTCGCGGCGAAGTACCGCCAGGACGCGCTGAACCATCCGGTCTACCAGCTGGGCATCGCGCCCGGCGTACAGGTGAAGACGCTGGAGGACCTGCGCGGCAAGAAGATCGCGTACAGCCCGGGCCAGGCGCAGGGCGCGCTCGTGCTGAAGGTGCTGAAGAAGGCCGGCCTGACCAAGGAAGACGTCAAGCTGATCGAGCTGCCGAGCACCGGTGACATCTACCCGAACGCGCTGGCGGCCAAGCAGGTCGAGGTCGCGCCGATCGGCGGCGTCTCGATCAAGCGTTACCTGACCAAGTACGGCAAGGACGGCGGGACGACGATCCAGCACGGCATCCGTGACGACGCCGGGCACCTCTACACGCTGACCTCGTCGCTGGAGGACAGCGGCAAGGCCGCCGCGATCCGCGCGTACGTCGCGGCGTGGGCGGTCGCGCAGGAGTGGATCGACAAGCACCCGAAGGAATGGATCGAGGGGTACTACGTCAAGGACCAGGGCCTGACCGCGGCCGACGGTCAGTGGCTGGTCGACAACGCCGGGCACCCCGACATCAGCGCCGACTGGAGCGAGGGGATCAAGCGTCAGCAGGAGACCATCGACCTGCTCGCCAAGGAGACCGGCAACGACCCGATCAAGGCCGAGGACCTGTTCGACCTGCGCTTCCAGACCGTCGCCACCGACGCGATCAAGGCGGCGGCCAAGTGAGCGGCTCGGCCGCGACACTCAGCGGCGTACGGGCTGAACGCAAGCAGATCGCCACGACCAGGCCGGTACGACGCCGGCTCGGCCCCGGCAAGCCGATTCGCTTCGGTGCACTGATCGGACCCGTGCTGCTGCTCGCGATCTGGAGCATCGGCTCGGCCGCCGGCTGGCTCGATCCGCGGATCCTCTCCGCTCCGTGGACCGTCGTCACCACGACCGGCGACCTGATCGCCGACGGCCGGCTGCAGTCCAACCTGCTCACGTCGACGCAGCGGGCGTTCGTCGGTCTCGGCCTGGGTATCGTGCTCGGCACGGTCCTCGCGCTGCTGTCCGGTCTGAGCCGGATCGGCGAGGCGATCCTGGACGGACCGATCCAGATCAAGCGCGCGATCCCGTCGCTGGCCCTGCTGCCGCTGCTGATCCTGTGGCTCGGTATCGGCGAGACGATGAAGGTCACCACGATCACGCTCGGCGTGTTCGTCCCGATCTACATCCACACCCACAACGGCCTGCGCACGATCGACAGCCGGTACGTCGAACTGGCGCAGACGGTCGGCCTGTCCCGCTGGACGTTCATCCGCAAGGTGGTGCTGCCGGGCGCGCTGCCGGGCTTCCTGCTCGGCCTGCGGTTCGCGGTCACCGGCGCGTGGCTGTCGCTCGTGGTGGTCGAGCAGATCAACTCCACCAGCGGGATCGGCTACATGATGGAGCTGGCCCGCACCTACGGGCAGACAGACATCATCATCGTCGGCCTGGTCCTGTACGGCGTACTCGGGCTGCTCTCCGACGGAGCCGTCCGCCTGATCCAGAGGAGGGCCCTGTCATGGCGACGCACACTGGCGGACTGACACTCAGCAAGGCCGTCGAGGTCCGCGGACTGATCCGCTCGTACGGCGAGCGCGCGGTCCTGTCCGATCTCGACCTGAGCATCGCACCGGGTGAGTTCGTTGCCCTGCTGGGGAAGTCGGGGTCGGGCAAGAGCACGCTGCTGCGGGCCCTGGCCGGGTTGGACCACGACGTGACCGGGACCGGCGAGCTGGTCGTCCCGGAGAACGTGTCGGTGGTCTTCCAGGACTCGCGGTTGTTGCCGTGGGCCCGTGTTCTCGACAACGTCGTACTGGGCCTGCGTTCCAGCGACGCCGGTGATCGGGGCCGGAAGAGTCTGGAAGAGGTCGGGCTGGCCGGGCGCGAGAACGCCTGGCCGAACGAGCTGTCCGGCGGTGAGCAGCAGCGGGTGGCTCTGGCCCGCTCGCTGGTCCGGGAGCCCGCGCTGCTGCTGGCGGACGAGCCGTTCGGCGCGCTGGACGCGCTGACCCGGATCAAGATGCACGTGCTGCTGCGCAAGCTCTGCGAGGCGCACCAGCCCGCCGTACTGCTGGTCACGCACGACGTCGACGAGGCGATCGTGCTCGCCGACCGGGTGATCGTGCTGGACGAGGGCCGGCTGGTCGCCGAGGAGCGGATCGACCTGGACCCGCCGCGCAACTCCGCCGACCCGTCGTTCGCCGCCGTCCGTACCCGACTTCTCGATGCCCTGGGGGTTTCGCTGTGAGCAGGCAGTTGCACCTGAACGCGTTCTTGATGAGTACCGGGCACCACGAGGCGTCGTGGCGGCTGCCGGAGAGCAACCCGGTGGCGAACACCGACATCGAGCACTACCGGGAACTGGCCCGGACCGCCGAGCGCGGCAAGTTCGACTCGATCTTCTTCGCCGACTCGCCGGTCCTGTTCAGCGACGTCGGGCGGCGCCCGGCCGGGTCGCTGGAGCCGACCGTGCTGCTCACCGCGATCGCCGCCGCGACGTCGCGGATCGGACTGATCGCGACCGCCAGTACGACGTACAACGATCCCTACAACCTGGCCCGTCGCTTCGCGAGCGTCGACCACGTCAGCGCGGGCCGCGCCGGCTGGAACGTCGTCACCACGGCGGGTCCGGACGCGGCGAAGAACTTCAACCTGGCCGATCAGCCCGCGCACGCGGAACGCTACGACCGGGCCGCGGAGTTCCTGGAGGTCGCGTTCAAGCTCTGGGACTCCTGGCAGGACGACGCGACGCTGGCCGACAAGGAGTCCGGCGTCTGGGGCGACAACGACAAGGTGCACCCGATCGACCACGTCGGTCGCCACTTCCAGGTCCGCGGTCCGCTCAACCTGCCGCGCTCCCCGCAGGGCTACCCGCTGATCGTCCAGGCCGGGTCGTCCGAGGACGGCAAGGGCCTGGCCGCCCGGTACGCCGAAGCCGTCTTCACCGCGCAGCAGACGCTCGAGGACGCCCAGGACTTCTACGCCGACCTCAAAGCGCGCACCGCCGCCCTGGGGCGCGACCCCGACACGATCAAGATCCTCCCCGGCATCGTCCCGGTGATCGGCTCCACCGAGACCGAGGCTACCGCGCTGGAACGGGAGCTGGACGAGCTGATCAAGCCGGAGTACGCCAGGCAGCAACTGGCCAAGACGCTGCGGGTGACGCCCGAGGATCTCCCCTTCGACCAGCCCCTCCCCGCCGACCTCCCCGACGAGGACGAGATCCAGGGCGCGAAGTCCCGCTACACCCTCATCGTCACGTTGGCCCGCCGCGAGAACCTCACGGTCCGCCAGCTGATCGGCCGCCTCGGCGGAGGCCGAGGCCACCGGACCTTCACGGGCACACCCGAGCAGGTCGCGGACGCCATCCAGTCCTGGTTCGAAGCCGGGGCCGCCGACGGCTTCAACATCATGCCGCCGGTCCTCCCGTCAGGCCTCGTCACGTTCACCGACCAGGTAGTCCCGATCCTCCAAGCCCGGGGGCTCTTCCGCACGGAGTACACCGGCACGACGCTCCGAGACCACTACGGCCTCTCCCGCCCCGCAGGCCGCACGGCGTCACTTGAAGAGGCGACGGCCTGACCCGGCGATCACGCGAAGGTCGTCGTACGCCTCCGACAGCAGCACGGGCGGCACGTCGCCCAGCCGGACGGTGGAAGCTCTACCGTCCGGCGCTGCCCGCCGGAAACTCAAGCCGCCCAGGCCGACCGTACGGTTCTCCTCGGGCAACTCGTTCCCACTGAAGGCGATGACAGCGGTCAACCCGATCGACGGGAACGGCTTCTCGTACTCGTCGAAGGACGGTCCGTCGAGGGTCTGCCCGCGCAGATAGCCGAGCTTGCGGGCTGTCGAGCGGAGCGTGAAGGCCAACAGCTGGATGCCTTCGAACTCCGTCACCTGATAGTCGTTCGTCGGCCGGTAGACGTCCTTGCCGAACTGCTGGAAGAGCGTGGTGATGCCGTAGTCGGCCAGGTAGTGCTGCCAGCGCGCCCGCGTCTCCTCGTCGGCCACCGCGGTGTGGGCGATCGAGACCTTCGCGTCCGCCGGGAGCTCGACCAGGTCGTCGTCCACGTCGACCAGACGGCCGTCGTCCAGCGGGCGGAAGACCCGGTCGCTCTTCCAGACGAGCCGGTGCGTGAGTTTTCGCATGACCGGGTGCTGGTTGAGGTGCTGCTGCCAGTCCTGGTAGGTCCAGGTGCGGCCGGTGCACATTGCCTCGTACAGGCGGGTGGTTTGGAGCTTGAGCGTCTTCTTGTCGGCCTCGGGTGGGACCGCGCGGTCGGCGAGCTCGTCGGTGGTCCAGCCTTTGCGTGCGGCGAGGGCTGCTGCTTGGCGGGTGGCCTCTTCCTGGAGGCTCTTGGTGCGGAAGCGGGTGCTGATCGAGAGGACCAGCTGGGTGGCTGCTGGGTGGTCGGTCCAGGCGAGCATGGCGATCAAGGCCTTGCTCTGGGCGGCGCGTACGCCGTACCAGTCGTTCAAGCGTTCCTCGGCCAGGGCGATCGATCGCTCCCCGCCTAGGACCGCGACTACGGCCAGGAGGCCTTTGAGGCTGATGACCGCGCCTCGGGCGATCCAGCGTTCCAGCAGAAAGAATCCGAAGTCCTCTTGTTCGGTGATCAGTCCACCGTACGATCGGACGAATGCGTTGGGTTCTGGGGTTTTGTTGTTCACCGCTTGGCAAACGACCCATTTCAGGAGTGTTGCCGGAATGACCTCGCCGGTGTCGGCCCAATGCATCGGGGGGAGGTCCTCGAAACGCAACCACTCCAGGCCTTTGGGGGTTGGTGTTTGCGGCGGGCCTGTGCGGTCGACGGGCGGCTCGGCGACCTGGTAGCCCAAGCGCTCCAGCCATCGCTCGGCTTCCGCTCGGGCTTCGGCTCGCTTGTTGCTTAGGGCAATGACTATTCGATCCTCGTGTCCACTGCCCAATGCGTCCTGGGCGTATCGGCGTACGGACTTCCTGCGCCCAAAGGCAGCCTCGAACAGCGCGTCGACCGCCGGCTCCGGAAGCTCCGGTAGCGTCGCCAGCGCACGGTACGGCGCCTGCGCGTCGAAGTCGCGGTCGACGCCCGCCCGGACCAGCTCCAGCCACGTCGGCAAGGTGTGCAGCACGAACGGTGCGACGTCCTCGTCCGGCCAGGTCGCGCCGAGGCCGCGATACGGGCTGCGATAGCGATCGACCACCAGCCGCGGCCCGTCCAGGCCTAGTGCGTCGAGCAGCCCAGAGACCTCCAGGAGCGTGAGTCCGTTGACCTCGTGGATCCGGTCGTAGACGTACCCGGCAACAGGCGTGAGCAAGTAGGTGACGGCGTCGCCGGGTGCGCGTTCCAGTAGCACTCGTGCCTTGGCGAGTTCGGCTGTTGCCGCCGCCGCGCCCAGGTCGGGCGCCGTCGACAGGAGTTGCTGCTCGATCCCGGGCTCGCTCACGGATCAGTCGATCCGGACGACCAGCTTGCCGACCGCTCCGCCGTTCTCCATCAGCTGGTGGGCCTCGGCGATCTCGTCCAGCGCGAAGACCCGGTCGATGCGGATCGGGAGGCGTCCGGCAGCGACCAGGTCGACGTAGTGCTGGAAGGCCTCCGCCGGGAGGTCGGAGCTTTCGCCGCCGTACGCGGTCAGGCGAACGCCGTTGGGGAGGTAGCCGATCGGATAGAAGTCCGGGATCGTCCACGTGTCGCTGAGCATGCCGGTGAAGCAGACGGTGCCGTGGACGCGGGTGGACCGCAGGCTGTCGGGGAGCGTGTTGGTGCCGACGAGCTCGAGGGCCGCGTCGACACCATCGGGGAGCACGGCCCGGACCTGCGTGGCGATGTTGCCGTCGTCAACCAACGGGTGGTCGACGCCCAACGCACGCAGGGTTTCCAGCCGGGAAGGGTTGCGCGTGGTGGAGAAGACGGTGAGCCCGCGTTCCTTCGCCAGTACGGCGGCAGCCGCGCCGACCGACGACGTGCCGCCGCGGATCAGAAGCGACTGGCCGGGCTGGATGTCCAGCCCGGTGTGCAGCGAGCCGTGCGCGGTCTGGAGCATCTCCGGGAGCGCACCGAGCGTCGCCCAGTCCAGCGAGGTCTCGACCGGGATCACGGACGACGCGGGGACCACCGTGTACTCGGCGTAGCCGCCGTCGAACGCCCGGCCCATGCCGCCCATCATCGCGACCACCTGCTGCCCGACCGCGAACTCACCACCGGGTGCGAGGTCGACGGTGCCGGTCGCCTCGATGCCGGGGACGATCGGGAAGACCGCACCGGTCGCCAGGCCTGCCCGCAGGTGGTACTCCGAGCGGTTCAGCCCGAACGCCTCGACCTTGATCCGGACCCACCCGGCCGGCGGCTCCGGAACCGGGATCCGCGAGACCCGCAGGTCCTCGGCCGCGATCGGCCCGGGCAGCACGACGGCCCGCATCGTCGAAGCGAGGTCCGCGCTCGGCAGTTCGTTCTCGTTCACCGGGCCAGTCTCCGCCATCCCGCCATCGGGTAACCGATTTCCGGACGGCGGCGTGGCTGACTAACACCCGCTCGAATTGGCGTGCCAGAGTTGTCCCATGGCGAAACGCCCGAGCGTTGTTGCTCATCGCGGCGCGAGTGAAGTCAGTCCCGAACACACGCTGGCGGCGTACCAGCGTGCGGTCACGGCGGGGGCGGACGGGCTCGAGTGCGACATCCGGCTCACCTCCGACGGTCACCTGGTCTGTGTGCACGACCGGCGGATCGACCGCACCTCGAACGGCCGTGGCGTGCTGTCCACGATGAGCCTCGAGGAACTGGACGGGTTCGACTGGGGGTCGTGGAAGAACCCGTGGGCCGACCTCGACGACGAGGCCGAGCTGCCGAGTCCGGACCTGACCAAGGTGCTCACCCTCGACACGCTGCTGGCGACCGTGCGCGACGCGGGCCGCCCGATCGAGCTCGCGATCGAGACCAAGCACCCGACCCGGTACGCCGGGCTGGTGGAGCGCCGGCTGATCGAGGCGCTCGACCGGTTCGGCTGGGCGCACCCCAGGGTCGGGACGGAGTCGCCGGTCCGGGTGATGTCGTTCTCCTGGCTGTCGCTGCGGCGGATGCGGACGATGGCGCCCGGCGTACGGACCGTCCTGCTGATGGACCGGATCCCGCTGCGCTTCCGCGACGGCTCCCTGCCGACCGGAGTCTCGTACGCCGGGCCGAGCGTCGAGCTGGTGACCGCACATCCTGAGTACGTCGACCGCGCGCACAAGCACGGCCACCAGGTGCACGTGTGGACGGTGAACACGCCCGAGGACGTCCGGCACTGCCACGCGCTCGGCGTCGACGCGATCATCAGCGACCGGCCGGAGCTCGCGATCGCCACTCTGGCCGAACATCCGGACCAGCCGCCGGCGCCGCCGTCCCGGACCCGCCGCCGGCTGGTTCGCCGACGCTGACCTGGTCGATCGACCAGGTCACGGAACGCTCGTTCGAGCGTTGTGAGTTACTTCTCAGTTCGTCTCCGGATGGGTAATCGTGTGAATGCGTTGAGTGATTTGCACGTTCAATTCTGTCGCTTTTGTCACGGTTTCCCCGCAAAGTCTGTGATGTTGGCCGTCGCTGTGTAACGGAACTCCCTCAGGTGTTTTCAAGCCCTTGTTCGTGGGCAGATGTGGAAGTGCTGTACCGACACCGAGGAGACCCTGCTTGTCCTCTGCGACTTTGCCCGCCGACGTGAGCGTCGTGGACGTCGTCCTTCCGCACGAAGTCTCTGCGGTGGCCGCCGCCCGGCGCCGCCTTCACGACTACCTGACGCGGGCCCGGGTCGCCGAAACCACCTGTGACGACGCCCAGCTGGTCCTGTCGGAACTGCTCTCCAACGCCATCCGGTACGCGCCCGCGCTGCCGACCGGCGACGTCCGCGCGGCCTGGTGGCTGGACAAGGCCGGCGTGCACATCGAGGTCACCGACGGTCGCGGCGAGACCGAGCCGCAGCGGATCGTCGAGGCCCACCCGGAGTCGATCGGTGGCCGCGGGCTGGCGATCGTCGACATGCTCAGCTCGGACTGGGGCGTCCGGTCCGGCGACAAGTACCGCACGGTGCACGCCGTCGTACCGCTGTGAACCTCGCGGACTAACCCCCTCCCGCTGGATCCTGCAAGACTGCGCCCATGGGAAAGAAGTCGCGCAACCGCGCCAAGAACACGACGACCGTCGAACTCGACCCGGCCGACCTGGCTGACGTCGGCCCGCGGGAGCCCTGCCCGTGCGGTTCGGGCAAGCGGTTCAAGCAGTGCCACGGCAAGGAGCGGGCTCAGGCCGCCGACACGTTCGTGGTCCGGCCGTTCGAGGGCCTGCCGGCCGAGTGCGACCTGATCGCGTTCCGCGAGATCGTCCCGGCCGGTGTCGCGGAGGTGACGCTGACCGGCGAGCACCAGGGCAAGAAGGTCAACCTGGTCACCCTGCTGCCGATGGCGATGCCGGGTCTGGTCCGCGACGACGAGACGATCTGGATCGGTCTGCAGACGCACGCGTCGACCGGTGACCCGAGCCGCGACGTCGCGCACGCGATCACCGCGGCGCTGGCGACCGAGCCGGGCAACCCGATCCAGCTCGGCGACCTGCTCAAGGACGGGCCGCGGCTGCAGGACCTGATCGACACCAAGGAGCCGATCGTCGCCAAGGTGCACGAGGGCTTCGACTACTGGGTCGGCGAGAACGTCGAGGACCCGACCGGCGAGGTCGCCGCAGGCCTGGAGCGGGCCAACGCGGCCGCGGCCCCGACGGTCCGGCTGGAGTCGGTCGAGGCGGCGTACTGGACGCAGATCGGCGACCGCCGGTACCTGCGCTGGGTGATGCCGCACAGCGAGGACGAACTCCTGGACGCGCTGGCCCGGCTGCACGCGGCCGGCTCGTCGGCGCTGATCGACGGCAGCCGCCTGATCGGGTCCTTCCGGGCGCTGGGCGTGCTCGCCCCGGTCTGGGAGCTGCCGGCCGACACCGAGGCCGCCGACCTGGAGAAGCCGACCGCGGACTTCCAGACCGCGCTGGACAAGGCACTGAAGGCCAGTACGCCGCTCAGCACCGAGGAGCGCGCGGCGAAGGCCGGACTGGCCAGCCGTCAGCTCACCATCCGCTGACCCCACGCGAAGGGCCCCGCACCTGAGGTGCGGGGCCCTTCGTCGTACAACCTCGTGAGGGGGATTCACCTCACGAACGTGGACGGCCCAAGTCCTGCTGACGGGGGAGCAACAGGGCCTGGGCCTAGGCATGAAGAGTACTCACAAGTTGCCTGCTCGACAACCCCCGATTTCACTCCGCGTGTCGTCAGGCTTACTTGCGCTCTCAACCAGCGATAGGGGCCCTGAGCACCGGACACGACATGCAGCGCGGCCCGCCGCGGCCGGACCCGAGCTCCGAGCCGGAGATCCGGATCACCTCGATACCGGACTCCTCCAGCCGCGCGTTGGTCTCCACGGTCCGCTCGTACGCGATGCAGACCCGCGGCGCGAGCGCGAGGGTGTTGTTGCCGTCGTCCCATTGTTCGCGCTCGGCGGTGACCGGGTCGAGGCCGGTGTCGATCCGCCGCAGGGTGTCGATCCCGAGCGCCTTGGCCGCGGCGACCAGGAACGGCTCGGGCTCCGCGACGTGCAGCTGGTCGCCGTCGGCGGTGACCGCGAGCGCCCGCATCTCCTCGGCCATGTTCGGGTAGATCAGCACGGTGTCGACGTCGACCATCGTGCAGACCGTGTCCAGGTGCATCGTCGCGCGCTGCTGTGCGATCGGTACGGCGAGGACCGTGTGGGCGAGGCCCTTGGCGAACACCCGCTGCGCGAGCCGCTCGACACCGGCCGGCGTCGTACGCTCGCCAACGCCAACAGCCAGTACGCCGGGCCCGAGCGCCAGGACGTCGCCGCCCTCGACGTGCTCGAGCTGGTGGTCGTACACCTTGTCGGCGCCGGCGAACCGCGGGTGGAAGCGGTAGATCAGCTCGGTCAGCTGGCTCTCGCGGACCCGCGCGGGCATCGCGAGCGACGTGACCGCGACCGAGTCCCGGATCCAGACGCTGGAGTCGCGGGTGAAGAGCAGGTTCGGCAGCGGGTCGATCAGGAAGTCCTCGTGTGCCAGCAGCGACGTGACCAGCCCACCGGCCCGGACCTCGTCGTTGCGCACGCCGGCCATCAGCGCCTCGGCGAGGTCGGCGGGGTCCAGTGCGGTCAGGGCGTTGCGCAGGTAGTCGCGCAGCGTGTCACCCAGCCGGAGGTCCTCGATCGTGCCCGCGACGGCGGTCGCGCGGGCCTCGGGGTCGGCGAGCGCCTCGATCAGCAGCTGCCCCAGGTACAGCACCTCGACGTCGCGGTCGCGCAGGACCTGGGCGAACGCGTCGTGCTCGTCCTGCGCCCGGCCGACCCAGGGCAGGCCGTCGAAGAGCAGCTTGTCGTTGTTGCGCGGGGTCAGCCGGCGCAGCTCGTTGCCCGGCCGGTGCAGCATCACCGTCCGGAGCGGGCCGACCTCGCTGTCGACGCCGTACGCCTCAGTCATGCCTGTCCCTCTCGTCGGAGTCCCTGTCCACGCTACGGCAGACCGGTGCCCGCCGTACGAACGAACGAATCTGTCTGATTGTCCGACAATATGTACGGGAAAGCGAACCGGAGCCGGTCCTTCGAAAGAACGAGATGTCCACAGGCGCCGGGTGCGGAGGCTGGTGATCGGCTCGGGAGCAATTAGGCTGCGGTGCTGTGTCCGGGAATGATCAGCCGTCGGTCGAGCCGCAGCGTGGTGTTGCCTGCGTGATTCCGGCGAAGGACGAGTCCGCGCGGATCGCGGCCACCGTGGACGCCGTCCGCAAGCTCGTCGGCGTCGACCTGGTCGTCGTGGTCGACGACGGGTCCACCGACGCGACCGCCGAGGCGGCCGAGCAGGCCGGCGCCGTCGTCGTCCGGCACGAGCGGAACCAGGGCAAGGCCGCGGCGATGGAGACCGGCGCCGCGGAGGTCGCGCGGCGCGACGGGGCTCGCGCGCGGCACCTGCTGTTCCTGGACGCCGACCTGACCGACACCGCGACCGGCGCCGAGCCGCTGATCGCGCCGGTGCAGGACGGGCGCGCCGACATGACGATCGGGACGCTGCCGGCGCAGATCCGCGCCGACGGGAGCAAGGCCGGGGGGCGCGGCTTCGTCGTACGGCTGGCTCGGGACGGGATCCAGCAGGCGACCGGTTGGGCGCCGGAGCAGCCGTTGTCCGGTCAGCGCTGTCTGACGCGTGCGGCCTTCGACGCGGCGCTGCCGCTGGCCAGTGGGTTCGGCGTCGAGGCCGCGCTGAGCATCGACCTGGGCCGCAAGGGTTTCCGCATCATCGAGGTGCCGATCGACGTACGCCACCGGGCGACCGGGACGGACCTGCGCGGTCAGCTGCACCGCGGCCGTCAGTTCCTTCACGTACGCCGGGCGCTCGCGGCCCGCAGCGCGCTGCCCTCGCGGAAGTCGTCATGAGCACCGACCGCCCGACGCCGAGCACCGACGAGCCCACACCGAGCACCGACGAGCCGGCCACGAGCACCGACGAGCCGACCACCAGCGTCGACGAAGCCGGCACGAGCTCCGGCGAAGCTTCTTCAAGTACCGACGAGCAAACCGCCCGCGGGAACCGCGAAGGCCGTCGCGCCGTAGCCCTGTACCTGATCTCCACGGCGTTGATCGTCGCCGCCGGCCTCCTCGGTCCGTCAGTAGTCGTCCTCACGCTGACCAACCGCCACGCCTGGCTCCCGTCGTACTGGTTCGACACCAAGCCGAACGACTGGCTCGTCACGGTGATGATCTACGTCGCGATCCTGCTCGGCGGGTACGGCGTCTACCTGGCGACGCGCGCCCTCAAGCACGGCTGGGCTCCACGCGTTCAGCGATTAGTTGCCCTAGGCATCGGTACGACGGCCGCGATCACGCTGGTCCCGCCGATGGCCTCCGGCGACGTCCTGATCTACGCGGCGTACGGCCGGATCATGTCGCTGGGCGGCAACCCGTACACGACCGCGCCCGCCGACACGATCCGGCTCGGCTACGACCCGGTGATCGCGGCGACCGAGCGGCCCTGGCAGGGCGCGCGCAGCGTGTACGGCCCGATCGCGACCTGGATCCAGTGGTTCTCCTCCTGGGTCGGCGGCGACTCGATGCAGCTGACCGTCTGGATGCTGCAGCTGACCGTCGCGGTCAGCCTGGTGGTCTCCGGTCTGCTCCTGCTCAAGCTGGTCGGCCCCGATCTGGTGAAGCGTCGCCGGATCGCGATGCTCGCGCTGGCCAACCCGCTGCTGCTGTTCACCGTGCTGGCGGGCGCGCACAACGACGCGATCGCGGTGATGTTCGCGGTAATCGCCCTGGTGCTGTTCCGACGGCATGTGTTCGCGGCGGGCATCATGCTCGGGGTCGCGGGCTGTACCAAGTTGTCGATCGGTCTGGTCGGCATCGCCATGCTCTGGGCGCTACGAGCGGACCGGCGTCGCGCGCTGATGTTCTGCCTCGGCGGCGGTGTCTCGATGGCCGGCCTGTACGCCGTGGTCGGCCTGCAGGCGTTCCAGCAGGCGCGCTCGCAGACGTCGTTCATCTCGACCGGTACGCCGCACAAGGTGATCTTCAGCCTGTTCGACCTGTTCCTGCCCGGCGCGCTGGTGCGGACCATCATCGGGATCGTCGCCTGGGTCGGCCTGATCTTCGTCGCGATCCTGCTGTCGCAGGTGTTCCCGAAGTCGCTGGTCCCACAGACGCACCCGGACGACCCGACCCCGGCCGCGATCCGGTACACCGCGATCTACGCGGTCGCCTGGCTGCTGACCGCGATGTACACGCTGCCCTGGTACGACCTGATCGCCTGGACCGCGCTGGCCGCGGTCGCGGCGTCGAAGGTTGACAAGCTGATGGTGATCCGGACGACGATGCTCGCGATCGCGTACGTGCCCGGGCGCGATCCGAACGCGCGCCAGGTCGCGGCGTCGCTGTCGGACTCGCTGGAGTGGTTCAGCGCCCGGCTGCGCGACACCGTCACGCCGGCGGTCGAGCTCGCCGTACTGGTGATGCTGATCCTGTGGGCGCGACGTGGTGGAGCGCAGTGGTGGCCGTACGACTGGCCGAAGCGCAAGGCGAAGACGACCGAGAAGGCCATGCCCTAGTCTCTGCCGGATGCAGAAGCTTGTGGGGGCGGGGCAGTACCAGACCGCGGAGCCGAACCATTTCGCCGAACACCTGCGGACCGCGTCGCTGTCGGTCGGCACGTACTCGATCCCGGCCGGCGGCGTCGACGACCAGGCGCCGCACCACGAGGACGAGATCTACGTGGTGACGGCCGGCCGGGCGTCGATCGTGACGCCCGGCGGGACGGAGCCGGTCGGCCCCGGTGACGTGCTGTTCGTGGCGGCCGAGGAGCCGCACCGCTTCACCGACGTCACCGAGGACCTGGCGTTGCTCGTCTTCTTCGCCCCGCCGTACTCGGGACGCTAGCGTCCGAAGAACCGCGATGCGTCCGAAGAGGCGAGCGCCATAGCCTCGGGTTCTTCGGACGCACGCCGTTTCTTCGGACGCTACGGGTCAGCCCCAGAGGTCGTGGCCGGCGGCGATCGCCTGGGCCAGGACCGACTTGACCGGCTTGTCGAGCGCGGCGGCTGCGGTGACGACGTCCTCGTACTCCGGCTGCACGTTGACCACCTGCCCGCCGTACCGGGCGATCTTGACGTGGATCCGCTGGCCGCTCACCTCGACGCTCGCGAACTCACGGTCCGCCGCGTGCTTGCGGATCGGGAACTCGCGCAGCCCGATCGCGGACGTCTCGGTCAGGATCACCGAGCGGACGACCTCGGCGTTCGCGCTGCTGGTGAGCACCGAGAGCGTGTGCGCCGGGCGGCCCTTCTTCATCAGGATCGGGGTCAGCCAGGCGTCGGCCGCACCGGCCTGCAGCAGCCGCGCGAGCACCTGCGGCCAGATCCGCGGGTCGAGGTCGTCGACGTTCGTCTCGTAGACGAGCTCGGTCGACGGCTGCGCGGTCGCCTCGCCGATCACCACGCGGACGATGTTCGGCACCTCGACCGGGTCCCGCCCGCCCGCGCCGACCCCGGTCTGCAGGATCCGGATCGGCGGCATCAGCCCGAACTCGTCAGCCAGCGTCGCCAGCAGCGCCGCGCCGGTCGGCGTCGTCATCTCGTACGGCGCGGTGCCGCCGACCACCGGCGCCTCCGCCTCCCGCAGGAGATGCAGCACCGCCGGCCCCGGAATCGGAATCCCACCGTGCTGCCCGCGGACCTGCCGCCCGCCCCCGAGCGCGATCGTCGACACCACGATCCGATCCAGCTCCAACGAGATCGAAGCCGCCGCCACTCCGACGATGTCGGCGATCGCATCCAGCGCGCCGACCTCGTGGAAGTGCACCTCGTCCAGCGCAACCCCATGAGCCGCCCCCTCAGCCCGAGCAAGCCGAGCGAAGGTGTCGAGCGCCCGATCCCGAACGGCGGAGTCGAGCCCAGCCCCCTCGATCACGGCCCGAACCTCAGCCCACGACCGAGTAGCACCTTCATGCGAGTGCCCGTGCCCGGCGTCGTCATGTCCGTGCCCATGACCATGTCCTGTGTCGGTGGGGAGGGAGGAGGAAGCCGCCGCCCCGAGCCCTACGGCTTCGCCGTGGGCAACCCCTGACTCGCCGGCTTCGCCGTGGGCAACCCCTGACTCGCCGGCTTCGCCGTGGGCAACCCCTGACTCGCCGGCTTCGCCAGGCGCAGCGCCGAGCACGCCGGCTTCCGCCGCACTCTCGGCCCCAGCCTCGTCGCCCTCGGCCGGCCCGATCTCGGCGTACGCCGCGTTCGGGTCGTTCTCCGGGTGGGGTTCCTCGTTCACGAACACCGACGCCTTGGTGGCGGCGATCTGGTGTCTGAGCGTCTTCTCCACGCGGACCGACAGCGAGCGGTCGACCGCCGCCACAGCAGCGTTCACCAGGCCCACGTCCGCTCCGGCGTCCAGGAACGCCCCGAGGAGCATGTCGCCCGACGCACCGGCTGAGCAGTCGATCCAGGCGACTCTCACTGTTCCTTCACCTCCGCGGGCGCCGCGCGCCGGGCGACCCGCGCCGCGAACACCCCGGCCCCGAAGCCGTTGTCGATGTTCACCACGGTCACGCCCGGCGCGCACGAGTTCAGCATCCCGAGCAGCGCGGCAACCCCACCGAACGAAGCGCCGTACCCGACAGACGTCGGTACGGCGACCAGCGGCACCCCCGTCAGCCCACCGACAACACTCGGCAGCGCGCCCTCCATCCCGGCGACCACGATCAGGCAGTCCGCCGCGGCCAGCCGCTCGCGCACCCCGAGCACCCGGTGCAGCCCGGCCACACCGACATCCGTAATCAGCTCAACCCCGGCACCGAACACCCGCGCCGTAGTCGCGGCCTCAGCGGCGACCGGCGCGTCCGACGTACCGGCCGACACCACAGCCACGGTCCCGCTGGGCGCAGGCACGGTCCCGAGCACCGCCGTACGCCCCACCGGGTCGACGACAGCATCCGGCAGCTCGGCCGCGACCAGCTCCTGCGCCTCCGGCGACAGCCGGGTCGCGAGGGCGGCACGGCCGCCGTGGGTCGAGTGCAGCGTGCGCAGCAGTTCCACGATCTGAACAGGCGTCTTGCCGGCGCCGTAGACCACCTCCGGATCGCCGGTGCGCTCGAGGCGGTCGGTGTCGAGGCGGGCGTAGCCGAGGTCGTGCACGCCGGGCAAAGGTCCAGGGTCAGGCAGATGGGTCACCCCGCGAATCTACGTCGCCCCCGCCTGATCCGCCGATTCGAGTCCAGCTCGGACACGCAGAGCGCCTGACAAACCACACAACCTGGGCATGTCCGGCGGTCCCCGCCGTGCTGCGCGGCACCCGGCACGGCACCTCGCTGCACGGGAGCCAAGGCCACGATGCTCAGCATCGAGGCCTCGCCTCCCGCACACCGAGCTACCGCGCCGAGCACCGCTCGCGACTGCCGGGGACCGCCGGACATGCCCTAGGCTGCGGACCGTGTCTTCGACGTTAGCCGGTGGTTTCGGGATCGCCGCACTCTTCGTGGCGGTGCTCGCCCTGGTGTTCGCCGTACAGGCGTTGCGGGGTCAGACCGCGGCGAAGGACGTGCCGCCGCCGGCTCCGCCGAAGACCGAGCTGCCCCCGCGCCCCGAGCCCAAGCCGGGCACGGTCGGCGCCCAGCTCCACACGCTCGGCCAGCAGCTCGACCGGACCCAGGCGAGCCTGAAGCTCTCGCTGCAGCACCTGGCGATCGTCCGGTACGACGCCTTCGGCGACATGGGCGGCCGGATGTCCTGGTCCGTGGCTCTGCTCGACGACAACGGCGACGGCGTCGTCCTGACCTCGATCAACAGCCGCAACGACGCCCGCTCGTACGCCAAGGAGATCAAGGCGTTCGAGAGCGAGGCCAAGCTGTCCCCGGAGGAAGAGGAAGCCCTCGAGACCCTCCGCAAGCAGGCCGCCGCGCCCGCGACACCTGAGCAGGACTAGCGCCGCTTAGGCACTCGTACGACGAGCGCTCCCGGCTCCACCTCGGCGCACAGGAACTTCCCCGCGCCGATCCCGTCCCCGTCGAGCTGCCGCTGGACGTCGGCCGCGGCAGTGATCTCGACCTTCCGCGCCGTGAACCGCTCCAGGTACATCTCGGTCCGCTTGGTCCGGGTCATCACCCGCCAGAACACCAGCGGCCACTGCGTCACCCGCCGCGGCGCGATCACCACGACGTCGATCAGCCCGTCGTCGGGCCGCGCGTCCGGCAGCAGCGGGATGTTCGCCTGCAGCATCCCGACGTTGCCGATCACCACGGTCCGGACCCGGCGCTCGATCGGCTCGTCGTCGTCGATCGCGATCCGGACCCGCACCGACGGGTGGTTGATGTTCTTGGCCGCCGACACCAGGTACGCCGTCCAGCCGATCTGCGCCTTCAGGATCGGCGGCGCCCCGGTGATGATCGCCGCGTCCAGGCCGAGCCCGGCCATCACCGCGAAGTGGTCGGTGTCCAGCCCGTCGCCGTGCACCTTGACCAGGTCGATCCGCCGCTCCCGGCCGTCCAGGATCCGCTCCAGCGCGTCGTCCAGGTCGAGCGGGATGTGCAGGTTGCGGGCGAGCAGGTTCCCCGTCCCGGCCGGGATGACCCCGACCGGGATCGACGTGTTGGCCAGCGCGGCGGTGACGACGCGGACCGTCCCGTCGCCGCCGGCGACCAGGACCAGGTCGGACTCGTTCTCGATCGCGCGCTTGGCCATCGCGTTGCCGGCGTCGTCCTCGCGGGTCTCCAGCCAGAGCGGGTCGTCGAACCCGCGGACCGCGAGCGCCCGGGACACCTTCCGGCGGAACGCGACGCCGTCCCCGACCTTGATCGGGTTCACGATCACCGCCGCGCGCGGCGGCGTCGTACGGGCTTCGTCGGCCGGAGAGCGACGGCGCCGTCGGCGCAGTCCCGGCCGCAGGCCGAACCCGATCGACGTCGCGGTCAGGATGGCCAGGCCGAGCGCCCAGCCACCGAGCACGTCGGACACGTAGTGCACGTTGAGGAAGATCCGGTCCGCCGAGGTGAGCAGGACGACGGCGATCGTCGGCAGCAGCACGAGCGTCCGGAACCGCCGCCGCCAGCCGCGGACCGACGGCAGTACGACGCCGAGCGCCCCGGCCATCACGAAGGCGGCCGTGGCGTGCGAGGAGACGTACGACCAGCCGTCGTTCTCGACCAGCATCGCGGCGGGCCGCTCCCGGTCGAAGATGTGCTTCACGGCCTGGACCAGGCCCAGCTCGGCGCCGGCCGAGACGACCAGCCAGACCGTCAGCAGGCGGGCCCGGCGGTGCCACAGGTAGATCGCGACCCCGAGCAGGACGCCGCGCATGGTCCACGGCAGGACCACCGCGCCCATCACCTGCCACAGGTCCACCCAGCTCGGCCGGGAGCCGCCGTACGACGCGACGCGCGCGGCCACGGACTCGTCCCAGCGGCGCAGGGGCGGCCAGTCGCCGAAGACCAGGAGCGTGACCACGGTGAACGGCAACGCACCCAGCACGACCGTGACCGCACGGCCGAGATGACTGGGTGGATGGTGGTTCATCGCCGCCCTGAGACCCCCTCGAAGAAACCTGACCGTCCGGCTGGTGCAAGCTCATCATCCCGAATAAAATTCCGCGCCCCCGACACACCCCGATAACCTGTCCGTGTGATCGATGCCAAAGTGCTCCGTGAGAACCCCGATGTCGTCCGTGACGCGCTGATCAAGCGCGGCGAGAGTCCGGCCAAGGTCGACGAGATCCTGGTGGCCGACTCCGAGCGCCGATCGTCGATCGCGGCCTTCGAGTCGCTGCGGGCGGAGCAGAAGAGCCTCGGCAAGCAGGTCGCGCAGGCCAAGGGCGACGAGCGGACCGCGCTGCTGGAGCGCACCAAGGCGCTGGCCGCCGAGGTGAAGGCCCACGAGGCGACCGCGAACGAGGCCGAGAAGCGCTTCGAGCTGCTGTCCCGCGCCCTGCCGAACCTGGTCTCCGACCAGGCGCCGGTCGGTGGCGAGGACGACTTCGTCGTCCTGGAGGAGATCGGCAAGCCGCGCGACTTCGCCGCGGAGGGCTTCGAGCCGCGCGACCACCTGGAGCTCGGCGAGCTGCTCGGCGCGATCGACATGGAGCGCGGCGCGAAGGTGTCCGGCGCCCGGTTCTACTTCCTCAAGGGGGTCGCCGCGCAGCTCCAGCTCGGCATGCTCCAGCTCGCGATCAACCAGGCGGTGGAGTACGGCTTCACCCCGATGATCACCCCGACGCTGGTCAAGCCCGAGGTGATGGACGGCACCGGGTACCTGAACGCCCACGACGACGTCTACCGCCTGGAGGAGCCCGAGCTCTACCTGGTCGGTACGTCGGAGGTGGCGCTGGCCGGGTACCACATGGACGAGATCGTCGACCTGTCCAACGGCCCGATGCGGTACGCCGGGTGGTCGTCCTGCTACCGCCGCGAAGCCGGCTCGTACGGGAAGGACACCCGCGGGATCATCCGCGTCCACCAGTTCGACAAGGTCGAGATGTTCTCCTACTGCAGCCTCGAGGACGCCGAGGCGGAGCACCAGCGGCTGCTGGGCTGGGAGAAGGAGATGCTCGACAAGATGGAACTGGCCTACCGGGTGATCGACACCGCGACCGGCGATCTGGGCGCCTCGGCGTACCGGAAGTTCGACTGCGAGGCGTGGGTGCCGACCCAGGGCGCCTACCGCGAGCTCACCTCCACGTCGAACACGACCGACTACCAGGCCCGCCGGCTGAACATCCGGCACCGCGACGCGGACGGCAAGACCCGTCACGTCGCGACGCTGAACGGCACCCTGGCCACCACCCGGTGGATCGTCGCGATCCTGGAGACGCACCAGCTGCCCGACGGCTCGGTCCGGGTCCCGACCGCCCTGCGCCCGTACGTCGGCGGCCGCGAGGTCCTCGAACCGGTCCGCGGATGACGACGACCGACGGCTGGCGGCCGCAGGCCGTCGCCCTCGACATCGACGGCACCCTGGTCGACCACGACGAGCGGATCTCCGCCGCCGTGGTCGACGCGGTCCGCCGGGCCGCCGCGCAGGTGCCGATCATCCTGGCCACCGGCCGGTCGTGGGGATCGACCGTCCCGGTCGCCGAGCTGCTCGGCCTGGAGTCCGGTTTTGTTGTCGTGAGCAACGGTGCGCGCACACTCAGCTACCCCGCCGGCGAGATCCTCGACGAGCGGACGTTCGACCCGGCGACGGTGATCGCCTCGGTCCGCGAGCACGCGCCGAACGCGCGGATGGCGGTCGAGGAGCACGACGGTGGGTACCGGGTGACCGCACCGTTTCCGGACGGCGACCTCGGCGGCGACGCGATCCGCGTGGTCTCCGACGCCGAGCTGGCGCCGGAGCCGGTGACCCGGTTGATCATCCGCGACCCTGACGCCTCCGAGGCGGACTTCGTCGAACTGGCCGAACGGCTCGGCCTGCACGGGGTCAGCTACTTCGTCGGCTGGACCGCGTGGCTGGACATCGCGCCCGAGGGCGTCGACAAGAGCACCGGCCTCAAGGTCGCGCTGGCGCAGCTCGGGCTCGACGCGTCGGGGCTGGTCGCGATCGGTGACGGACGCAACGACATCGAGATGCTGACGTACGCCGGGATCGGCGTCGCGATGGGTGCGGCGCCGGACGAGGTGAAGGCCGCGGCCGACGAGGTGACCAAGTCGGTGCAGGACGACGGCGTGGCCGCCGTACTCAACCGCTGGTTCTGACGCAAGCCCTTGCGGCTGGGTCGAATAGTTCATCAGGGCAACAAAGGCCCGGAATCCCTGCTGGTGCAGGGGTTCCGGGCCTCTTGCTGTGACCGATAGTCCGCTGGCGGGCCGAGTATCGGATCAGGCGACGCGGGTGGTGCCGGTGCGCGGTGCGGGGCAGGGCTGGTCCACCACGGCGTCGAACGCGTCCAGGACGGCGCTGACCTCCGGACGGGCCCGCGGTGCCTTGGCGGCCGGGCTCTGACCGCGGCGAGCCCTGCGCAGGTGGCGTTTCACGGTCGACAGCGAGCATCCGAGCCGCATCGCGAGCGACTCGAGGCTGTCGTTGGGGTACTGGGTCCGCAGGCGCAGGACCTCTTCGTGGCTGACCGGACGGCGGGTCCCGCGGGCCCCGGCGAGCTGGTCGAAGTCGTCGGCCTGAACCTCGACGTCCAACAGGTTGCGCATTGAACGACGTTGTACAGCAGTGGTTCCGGCGACGAAGCCGCTGACGTCGTGCTCGGCCACCGCGCTGAACAGGCAGTCGGTGAACAGCGGGCAGGAAGCGCAGACCTTCTTGGCTTCCCGGACCAGCTGGTCGTAGCGCTCCCTGGTCCGACGGGTCGCCGACGCGGGCGGCGGCTCCTCCATCAGGCGGTGCTGGAAAATATCCGTACGTGCAGTGCAGCCGGTCATGGCCCCTTCCATGATGGAAGATGTGTCGACAGCCGCACGGGCGGACCGGGCCCCCGGTGGGTTGGCGGTGTTGACAGTCATCGTGGCTCCCCAAGTTCCAGGACTCGATGAACGAACGATGAAAACTGTTCGAACACCCGAGCCCACTAGCTGATGGACCGACGCTCGTTGCCGACCCACCCCTGTTTGTCCGGCGCTAGGCGCACCGATCCATAACTGTTGACGCCACCGATCCGAATTTGGTTGCACCCAATTCCGCACCAGTTCCTCGACGTTCTTCCCGGCGTGGGTCGGACCGGATGTGATGATCCGGAACAAGGCGTACGACGCGTGCGAACCGCCCCTGGTTCCCCGCCAGCCACCGCATGAAATCATGCGCAAACCGTGCAGCGCAGGGGAACTTGCTGCCTTTGCAGCATCCTGCCGTAACGGTCTGGTGACGTTGTTCAATGGTCAATCAGATTGCATGGAAAACGATCTCCAGATGGTTGCGCGATGACTGTTCGAAGGAGTAATGGGGTCTTCCCGAACGGGTCAATAGGTCTGCCCGAAGACCGTTACGGTAGGTAGGTGTCGATGCGCAGAACACCCCGCCTGGTGGCCACCGATCTGGACGGCACGCTGGTCCACAGTGACTCCACCATCTCCCCGTTCACCCGAGCGACCGTGCTCGCGATCCAGGAGGCCGGCGCCGTCTTCGTGATGGTCACCGCCCGGCCGCCGCGCTGGCTGCACGACCTGTCCGACCTGGTCGGCGCGCACGGCGTCGCGATTGTTGCCAACGGCGCCATTCTGTACGACGTGAAGCGCCGGCAGGCGATCCGGACCCGGCTGATCGATCCGGCCGTCGGACTGGAGATCGCGCAGGCCATTCGCGCCGCCGTACCGGAGGTGGAGTTCGCGATCGAGCGACCCGACCGTTACGGACAGGAACCGCAGTACCTGAACCGCTGGCCCAAACCCGATGACACCTTGATCGCCGCGATCGACGAGCTGCTCGCCGAGCCGGCGGCCAAGTTGCTCGTCCGGCACCGGTCGCTGCACTCCGACGAGTTGCTGGCCCGGGTCGCGCCGATCGTCGGCGAGCGGGTGGCGGCCAGCCACAGCGGCGGGACCGGATTGGTGGAGATCGCCGCGAGCGGCGTCTCGAAGGCCGCGATGCTGGCCGATTTCGCCGCAGAACAAGGAATTTCGGCCTCCGAGACGATCGCGTTCGGTGACTCGGTGAACGATCTGCCGATGCTGACGTGGGCCGGTACGTCGTACGGCGTGGGCAACGCGCACCCCGAGGTGCTCGCGGTCGTCGACCACGTCTGCCCGACAAACGACGAGGACGGTGTCGCCACCGTCCTCGCCGAGCTGTTCGATCTTTAGGTTTTACAGGTACATCCCGCCGCTGCCGGGCCCGTCGGTGTTGCCCTGGGCCTGAGGGCCGCCCGGGAACGGACTCCCCTCCGGGAGCTGCTGGCCGCCCGGGAGGGCGCGGCGCATCTGCTCCAGCTGCTGGCGGGCCGCCATCTGCTGGGCGAACAGCGCCGTCTGGATGCCGTGGAACAGGCCCTCCAGCCAGCCGACCAGCTGGGCCTGCGCGATCCGCAGCTCGGCCTCGGTCGGCGTGCTGTCGTCGGTGAAGTCGAGGCTCAGCCGCTCGAGCTCCTCGACCAGCTCCGGCGCCAGACCGCTCTCCAGCTCCTTGATCGAGGCCTCGTGGATCGCCTTCAACCGCTGCCGCGACGCCTCGTCGAGCGGAGCCGCCTTCACCTCTTCGAGCAGCTGGCGGATCATGTTCCCGACCCGCATCACCTTGGCCGGCTGCTCGACCAGCTCGGTCACCGAGCGTGGTCCGTCGCTCGCATCGTCGTCCTCGTCGCGCGGCGGCCCCTCGACGGCCATCCCGTCCGGCCCGACGATCAGGATCTTGCCGTCCTCGGTCCGAGCCCCCGCCATCGGGACTTCCTGGCCCTCGTTGCTCTCCTCGCTCATCTGCCCATCCTAGAAGCACCCTGCCCAACGGTCTGTGGGTGAGCGCCTCCGGGCTTGGCCGTGCCACGGAGCGCGGTGCTTGTCACCCTCCGCGCGAGCCGCCGCTTCTTCTGCGTCAGGCCCCCGCGCGCTCTGCGCGAGCCCGCCTCCTCCGCGCGACCCCGCTTGCCCGCCTCAGGCGGTCCGTGCGCGGTGCCGGCGTACGGCGTCGCGGTTGGAGCACGCCGGACTGCAGTACCGCTGCTTCCCGCCCCGCGACAGATCGGCGTACACCTTCTCGCACCCGTCCATCGCGCACCGCCCCAGCCGGGAGATCCCGCGCCCGGCCAGGTGCAACGCCGTACCGGTGCTGATCAACGTCGCGACCAGTCGCCAGACAGGCACCCGGAACGGCCGGTAGTGCATGTGCCAGCCGTCGCCCGCGTGGTTGGTCAGCCGTGGGTGCTCGGTGTACTTGGCGAGCATCTCGTTCACCAGATCGACGCGCTTCTGCTCCTCGGAAGCGTCGACGACCGCGAGCCACTCGTCCATCACGACCCGAACGGTGGCGACGTCGTCCTCGGTGACCTGCCCGTCGCGCACATGGCTCTCGTCGATGCCGCTCTCCACACACCGCGCCGCCAGCTCGGCGGGCGTGGAGGCCGGGTTCGTGACCAGGTTCACCGCCAGCAGGACGGCATCGGCGCCGTAAGGGTTGAGATGCATAATGCCATTACAGCACGATGGACCCATGACCACCAGACAAGCAGTCCACCAGCACCGCTGGCAGGTGCGGTCGTCACACCGCGTCAGCGAAGGGTTCGTCGTCTACCGCCGCTGCCTGTGCGGCCGCTGGGACGTTCGGACGATCGATGTCCAGAGCAACTAACTAACCGAAAAGCCTTCCCAGGTGGACATTCAGCGATTGCGTCAGGAACGCGCTACGCTCCTCGGCCGGCAGCGTGAGCCCCTGGATCACCAGACCGTCCAGTACGGCGAGCAGCAGCCCCGCCTCGGTCTCGGTGTCGGTCACCTCGGCCAGATCGCCGTCCGCGATCGCCGCGTCGAGCAGTCGCGCGAACGCGACCCGCAGTTCGGCATCGGTCGTCGCGGCAATCCCCGCGAGCTTCGGTGAAGTCACCGACGCCGCGCTGAAGGCCAGCCAGACACGTGCGTCGCGAGCGCGCTCGTCGTCCAACGGCAGCCAGAGTTCGAGCGCCTGCCGCAGCACCTTGCGCGGGGGACCGGACAGGTCGACCGTCGCGAGCTTCTCGTCGAACCGCTCGGTGACGTGCCGGAACGCCGACGCGACCAGTTCGTCCTTGCTGCGGAAGTAGTACTGGACCTGTGCGAGCGAGATCCCGGCCGCTGCCGCGACGGTCCGCATGGTCGCGGCCTCGAGGCCACGCTCGGCGATCACGTCGAGCACCGCGTCCAGCACGTGCGCTCCGCGCCGCTGTTCCCCAGTCACACCCCTGACGGTAGCCCTTGGCAACGACAATGAGGGCGAATCCAGACAACGAACCCGTCTCGGCGGGGACTCAGTCCGCGTTGCGCACGAGGTGCGTGATCCCGACCGGGTTGGTGATCCAGTGCCCGTCACTGCCTTCGGGCAAGGGCTCGAGCTCGTCCTGGGCCTCGATCCCGTGGCTCTTCAGATGCTCCATCGCCGCCGCGACATCAGGCGTGAAGAGCTCCAGCCACAGGTCGGCCCGCGGGTAGTTGTCCACCTGATCGAGCCAGAGCGTCACCGGCCCGAACTTCAGCGACGCACACCGCGGTACAGCGTCCACCACGTGCGGCCCACTCTCGTCGGTGACCTCGAACCCGAGTGTGTCGCGGTAGAACGCGACCGTCCGCTCGAAGTCGGCTCTGGGCACCTTCATCGCGACATTCAGTCCGCCTTGGAAGTCCATGCTGCCAAGTCTATATAAGTCCAACCTAATAGTCACGGGGTCAATCGACGGACCAACTGCTCGACGGTCGCGTCCACGTCGTACGGATGTCCGACGCCCGGCGTGAGTCGGTCGAGAACCAGCCCGTCGATCGCGAAATGCAGCAGCCGGACCTCCTCCGCGCCGCCCGGCAGTCCCGCGTTCACGTGGAACGAGACGTCCGCATCGAATCCCTGGCGCATCGTGCGCGTCAGGATCTCGTGCAGCTCGGGCCTTCGCGCGGCCTCGAGTCGGAGCTCGAACAGCGCGAGCGGCAGCTCGGGTCGGTCGAGCAGTCGCTCGACGATGTACCGCACGTAGTCGACGACCAGCTCGACGGACGGCTCGCGCGCGGCCAGGGGCTGCAGCCGATCGTCGGTCGGTGCGAGGCGCTCGAAGATCCGCTCGCCGAGGGCGCCGAGCAGGGCGTCCCGTGTGCGGAAGTAGTTGGACGCCGTACCGGCGGGCAGCCCCGCGGCGGCGTCGACCGCGCGGTGGGTGAGGCCGCGGGCGCCGGCTTCGGCCAGGACGGCGAGGCCGGCGTCGGCGAGCTGGGTACGGCGTTCCGGGTTCCGGGGCATGTTGACAAGGCTAGCAGGCATCCACTACAACTGTCGTACTCAACCACAACAGCTGTAGTACTAAGAGCGCGTATGCAACCCGCCGTCTTCGGCGCCACCGTCGTCACCGCCCACCCCGCGAAGGTCGCCGCCTTCTACGCGGACTTCTTCGACCTCGAGGTGACCCTCGATCTGGGCTGGTTCATCTGCCTGCGCCGCGGCGACGCGTCGTGGGAGCTGGCCATCTCCGAGCGCGGCCACGCCTCGGTCCCCGCCGCCGTCTCGGCGACCACCGAGAGCTCGAACGTCTTCGGCTTTGTCGTCGACGACGTGGACAAGTTCGCCGCCCGCCTGGTCGAGGGCGGCGTCGAACTGGCCACCGAACTCGTCACCGAGCCGTGGGGTCAACGGCACTTCTTCGTGCGCGACCCCGAGGGCACCTGGCTGGACGTCATCCAGCTGGTCGCCCCCGACCCGGAGTGGCTCGCCGCCAACACCCCGACGTGACCGGTGGCGCCGTCGTACAGGCACGCAACGTCCGAAGAATCCGCCTGCGTCCGAAGAACCGTGCGCTATAGCCTCGGGTTCTTCGGACGCATCGAGTTTCTTCGGACGCTACGGGTGCAGGATCAGAGGGTGAGGAGGATCTTGCCGATCTGCGTCGACTGCTCGAGCTCCTCGTGCGCCGTGGCGACCTGCTCCAGCGGGTACGTCGCGTGCACGATCGGCCGGACCTTCTTCGCCTCGACCAGTGGCCAGACGTGCCCGACGACCTCGGCCAGGATCCGGCCCTTGTCCTCGACCGAACGGCTGCGCAGCCCGGCCGCGGTGATCGAGCCGCGCTTGGCCAGCAGGCGACCCAGGTCGAGCTCGCCCTTCGCGCCGCCCTGCATGCCGATCACGACGATCCGCCCGTCGAAGGCGAGCGACTTCACGTTGTCGGTCAGGTACTTCGCGCCGATGATGTCGAGGATCACGTCGGCGCCGGCCTTGCCGGTCGCCTCGCGGACGACCGAGGCCCACTCGGCTTCCTTGTAGTTGATCGCGACGTCGGCGCCGAGCCGGGTGCAGAACTCCATCTTGTCCGCACTGCCGACCGTGCACAGCACCCGCGCGCCGTGCGCGACGCCGAGCTGGATCGCCATCGTGCCGATCCCCGACGCGCCGCCGTGCACGAGCAGCGTCTCGCCGTCCTTCAGATGCGCCTTCATGAAGACGTTCGACCACACCGTCGCGACGACCTCGGGCAACGCCGCGGCGCTGATCAGGTCGATGCCTTCCGGCACCGGCATCACCTGCGGCGCCGGTACGACGACCTTCTCGGCGTACCCACCGCCGGCCAGCAGCGCGCAGCACTCGTCACCGACCGACCAGCCCTCGACCTGCTCGCCGACGGCGCTGATCCGGCCGGACACCTCGAGCCCGATCGTCCCCGGCGCACCGGGCGGCGGCGGATAGTGCCCCTGCCGCTGCAGCAGGTCAGCCCGGTTCACCCCGGCCGCGACAACGTCGATCACGACCTCGTCGACGTTCGGTGTCGGATCCTCGATCTGACCGATCGTCAGGACCTCGACACCACCGGCTCCTTCACACACCACAGCTCGCATAGTCGCCACGGTACTGCGTCGACTCAGCCCGCGACGCCCCGTGTGCCGAGGATCTCGGCGATGTCGCGCGCGATCGAGTCCAGCGGATCGGTCACGCCTATCAACTTGAACCAATCCCATAGCTCGAGTGCGTGGTAGAGCCGGTACGTCGTCGTCCGCTCTTCCCAGTCAGCCGGCAGTTCGCCGTACCCCTTGACCAGCCCGTCGAGCTTCACCCGATCGTCCTTGATCGAGTAGTACTGCGCCTTCGCAAGATCGAGCAACGGATCCGCGGCGATCGCGTTCTCCACGTCAACGATCCCGTTCAACCGCCAGGTCGCAGGGTCGACCAGCAGGTTCCCCTCATGAAAGTCGTTGTGACACAACACCGGCGCGACATCGGCCACCACCGGATGCTCCGCAACGTACTCGGCAATCCGCGCGTGCAGCCCCACATCACCCCCCAGCTCCTCGAACTCCCCCAACTTCTTCGCAAACTGCCGTCCCATGTACAGCTCGTTGGACGGCAACGGCTCCAGCACCTGGTCCGTCAAGTACCCGTACGCCGGCTGCGAGATCCCATGAATCCTCCTGAGCAACTCACCCGCCTGCTCGTAGACCCTCTGGTAATCCGCCCCGACCACCTCCGACAACGGCACCCCGTCCACCTTCGACAACACCGTGAACGCAAATCGCTCACCCGCTGGCTCCACATGAACCACGGAAGGCACCAACCCCCCAACCTCAGGAGCCAGCACCCCATACACATAAACCTCTTTGGCCTGCTTCCAAGCCCACTCCGGCTCGTAGACCTTGACGATCACCGCGCCACCATCAACCCCACGCACCTCGAACACAGCCGACAACTGCCCACCCGACCGCGGCAGAACCTCCGCAACCCCCCACCCCGGCAAAGCCGCCCCCACCATCCCGACCACGTCATGACCCATCCGGTCACCGTAGGCACCCCCACCCCACAGGGCGACTGATTAACTGCCGCCGCCCGCCGCCCGCCGCCCGCCGCCCGCCGCCCGCCGCCCGCCGCCCGCCGCCCGCCGCCCGCCCGCCGCCCGCCGCCCACCTGCTCGCCGCCCACCTGGTCGCCGACCATCTGCTTCTGTCTTACTCCCGGCCGCCGCAACCTCAGCCCAAGGCGACCTTCCCGGCCGCATCGCTGCGCCACCTGGCGGCCAGCCCTCGCCGCCACCACCCGCACGCCGAGCCCAGCTCCACCGGCGGCTTCTGCTTTTGCTCTCCTCCGGCCGCCGCAACCTCAACTCCAGACGACCTTCCCGGCCGCATCGCCGCCGACCTCAGCCCGCCTGCTCGACCGGCGCAGGAGGCCGCCGCCCGCCTGCTCGCCGACCATCTGCTGCCTGCTGCTTTGTGTTACTCCCGGCCGCCGCAACCTCAACCCCAGGCGAGCTCCCCGGCCGCATCGCCGCCAACCTCAGCCCGCCTACTCAACCGGCGCAGCAGTCCCCGGATCATCCAGATCGGCCCACGTATCAACATCCCGCCCCGCCAAGCTCGGCTCGCTCCACAGCATCCTCAACGGCGCGAACGTCCGACGCACCGACTGATCCCGAGGATCACCAACAGCCTCCACCGCCGCCGTCAACGCATCCCGCCGGTACGCCGCCGCAAGTGGTTGCTCTCGGCCCCCAATATCCCGCAACCCGTGCCCGTCGTACTCGCCGAGCCCATCAACCAGCCCGTCGACATCACCAGCCGTCAACCACGGCAGATCACACGACACCAGCACCACCACCGCCGCCGTACCAAACCCCAACCCCGCCGCAACCCCCGCCACCGGCCCACCGGCCGGCGGCTCCTCCTGCGTCCACCCCACCCCTCGATACGTCGCCCGCTGAGGCCCGACCACCACCGTCGAAGCCGCCGATTCAGTTGCCCTCAGCACCCGATCGAGCAGCGAAACCCCTTCCAGCACGAGCGTCGCCTTGTCCACCCCACCAAACCGCCGCGACGCCCCACCCGCCAGCACCACCACGTCGTACGCCGTACCAACAGCCCCGGCCCCACCACCCGCCGTACCAGCAGACCCCGCCCCACCACCCGCCGCACCCGACCCCGCAGCCCCCATCAGCGCGGCGTCACCGTGAACCGTCGGTTCGCCAGCGAAGGATTCCGCTTCCGCACCTCCGCCAACCGCTCACCCGAGATCTCCGCCACAGCAACCCCGTCCGCCTCACCCACCGCCGCAATCGCGACGCCCTGCGGATCGATCACCTGGCTCAACCCCGAGTACTTCCGCCCGTTCTGCGCGGCCGACACCACGTACACCGTGTTCTCGATCGCCCGCGCCGTCAGCAGCGTCGTCCAGTGGTGCTCCTTCAACGGCCCACGCACCCACGCGGCCGGTACGACGAGCACGTCCGCCCCCGCATCCACCAACGCCCGCGACAACTCCGGGAACCGCAGGTCGTAACACGTCATCAACCCGAACTTCCGGTCCCCGATCCGCACCACCACCGGCGCCACATCGCCCGGCGTCAACTGGTCGGACTCCTTGTACCCAAAGGCGTCGTACAGGTGGATCTTCCGATAAGCCCCCAGCAGCTCCCCGTCCGCGCCGACCGCGAGCAACGTGTTGTACGGCCGCCGCTCGTCACAACTCCGCTCGAACATCCCCGCGACGATCGCCGTCCCGTGCTCGACCGCGCACTTGCGCAACGTACTGACGAACTCCCCGTCCAGCGCCTCCGCCAACGCCCCGACCGACCCGCCCTCGCTCGCGAAGTCGGCCATCATCGCCTCCGGTAGCACCACCAACTCAGGCCCCGCCGCGGCAGCCTCCGCCACCCACCGAACCACAGCCTCCCGGTTGGCAGCCTTGTCGTCGGAACTCGCGCCCTGCACCACGGCGATCTTCATGTCTCCATGGTGCCGCATTCGCCGCCACCGCGCGGGGGCCCTGTGGATACTTGCACCTCACGCGGTGTGAGGTCCTAGCGTCGAGTTCATGAAGCCCGAGCAACGCACCTGGAAGATCGGCGAACTGGCCACCGCCACCGGCGTCAGCGTCCGCTCACTGCACCACTACGACGAGATCGCGCTGCTCCGCCCGAGCTCCCGCAGCCCGTCCGGTCACCGCCTGTACGCCGGTGCGGACGTCCGCCGCCTGCACCGCATCGTCGCCCTCCGCGGTTTCGGCCTCACCCTGACGGAAATCGGCCAGCTCCTCGACGGCGAGGTCCCCGACGCCCGAGGCCTCATCCGCAGCCAACTCGACCAGGTCGAAACCCAACTGGCCGCCGCCACCCAACTCCACACCCGCCTGCTCGAGGTCCTCAATGCCCTCGACACCACGAAGCAACCCTCCGACCAAACCCTCCTCACCCTCATCGAAGGAATGACCACCATGACCCGCCTGACCCAGCAAGAACTCGACGAAATGACCACCCACCGCCAGCAGTACCGCGACTCCCTGACCCCCACCGAACTGGCCACGCTCGAAGCCGGCCGCCGCCAGGCCCTCGAATCCATGACCGAGTCCGAACTGGAGGAGATGCGCCAACGCCGAGCCGCGATGATGCCCCGCTAGAGCGGCCCACTCTCCGAGCAGGCGCGAGGCAACAACGGACGCCCGGGTTAGCCTCCTCAGGTGCCTGTGGACGGATTCGACCTGGACCATCACGGAGACCTCGAGGTCGGCGACGGCCTGGTGGATCTCGCCGTCAACGTGCGCGCCGGCACCCCACCGCCGTGGCTCCTCGACGAGATCACCGCCAGCCTCACCGACCTCGCCGCCTACCCCCGTGCCGACGCCGCGACCGCCGCCGTCGCTGCCCGACACAACTGCGAGCCGGACCAGATCCTCCTCACCGCCGGCGCCGCCGAGGCCTTCGTACTGATCGCCCGCGCCTTCCGCCCGCGCCACCCGGTCGTCGTACACCCTCAGTTCACCGAGCCCGAGTCCGCCCTCCGCTCCGCCGGCCACCTCGTCGACCGCGTCATCCTCCGAGCAGAGAACGGCTTCACCCTCGACCCGAACGACATCCCCGCCGACGCCGACCTCGTCGTCATCGGCAACCCGACGAACCCCACGTCGGTCCTCCACCCCGCCGACACCCTCCGCGAACTGGCCCGCCCCGAACGCATCCTCGTCGTCGACGAAGCCTTCATGGACGCCGTCCCCGGCGAACCAGACTCCCTCGCCGGCGCTCAGATCCCAGGCCTGATCGTTATCCGCAGCCTCACCAAGACCTGGGGCCTAGCCGGCCTCCGCGTCGGGTACGTCGTAGCAGCCCCACCCCTCATCGAGCAGCTGGCCGCCGTCCAGCCGCACTGGCCCCTCTCCACGCCGGCCCTGGCCGCCGCCATCGCCTGCAGTACGCCGGAAGCCACCGCCGAGGCCCTCCAAGCAGCCCAGGCCTTCGACACCCAACGCACCCACCTCCTCACCGGCCTGACCACCCCGCCGTACGCCGGCCCACCCCCCACCTACCCCCAAGTCCGCACCTACGGCACCCCCCGCGCCCCCTTCGTCCTGGTCCACGTCAACGGCGCCGACCAGCTCCGCCAAGAGCTCCGCCAGCGCGGTTTCGCCGTACGCCGAGGCGACACCTTCCCCGGCCTAGGCCCCGACTGGCTCCGCATCGCCGTACGCCCAGAGCCCGTCACCGACGCGTTCCTCAAGGTCTGGTGGGACCTGCTCGGCTGACCCCTTCCGCAGCTCCAGTGGATCGCCGTAGAACTGACGGGAGCTTGTGATCCCCTCATGCGTTTAGCACCGGTCTACTTTGCGCACAGGGTGGGCACCGCAAGTCCCCTCGAAAGGAGCAGCATCATGGGTCTGAACGACGACGACATGACCACCTCGTCCGGCGACGGTGAAGGTCTGGCTGACGGGGGCGCAACCCCTGGTGGGCACGACGGCGGTGCGGACGGCGGTGCCGACAGCGGCGCCGGTACCGAAGGCCCGGCCGACGGCGGCGCAACGCCTGGTGCGACCGACGGCGGTGCTGACGGCGGCGCAGGTGGTGGCGGCTACGGCGGCGCTGAGGGTCCGGCCGACGGTGGCGCGACACCCGGTGCGACCGATGGTGGTGCCGACGGCGGCGCAGGCGGCGGTGGCGGCTACGGCGGCGCCGAGGGCCCGGCTGACGGCGGGGCAACGCCCGGTGCGACCGATGGTGGTGCCGACGGCGGCGCGGAGGGTCCCGCGGACGGCGGGGCATCACCCGGTACGAGTGACGGCGGCGCCGATGGTGGTGCCGGTACGGAGGGTCCCGCGGACGGCGGTGCCTCGCCTGGTGTCAGCGACGGCGGCGCCGACGGAGGAGCTGACAGTGGCGCCGGCGGCGGCGAAGGTCCGGCAGACGGCGGAGCCGATGCCAACGCGACCGACGGCGGCGCGGACGGCGGTGCCGGCAGCAACTCCGGAAATTGATGAGCGCCGTGCCGGAGACCGGGCCGCTGCCGGACGGCCGCCCGGCTCTCCGGCGCTGCGTCGCCGGAGACCCCGAGGAGTTCGCCACCAACTACTGGGGCCGCCGAGCTCTGCTCTCCCCAGCAGCCGACCTGGCGTCGGGCGACACGACCCCTGCTGGTGACGAGCGGCTGACCGACGCAACGCCCGACCAGTCGGCCCCGGCCGGCTTCGCCGACCTGTTCAGCCTCGCGGCGGTCGACGAACTTCTGTCCCGCCGAGGACTCCGTACGCCGTTCCTGCGCATCGCCAAGAACGGCTCGGTCGTCGGTGACAGCCAGTTCACCGGCTCCGGCGGGGTCGGTGCCGAGATCGGTGACCAGATCCGCGACGACAAGGTCGCCGCGCTCTTCGCCGGCGGCCACACCGTCGTACTGCAAGCCCTGCATCGCACCTGGCCCGCACTGGTCGACTTCTCCACGCAGCTGGCGTCCGAAGCCGGCCATCCGGTCCAGATCAACGCGTACATCACTCCGGCCGAGTCCCAGGGCTTCGCGGCCCACTACGACGTGCACGACGTGTTCGTCCTGCAGGTAGCCGGCGAGAAGCACTGGACCGTCCACGAGCCGGTTCACCTCGACCCGCTCCGCAACCAGCCCTGGACCGACCACTCCAAGGCCGTAGCCGAGGCAGCCCGCGAACAGCAGCCGGTAGTAGACGCCGTACTACGTCCAGGTGACGCCCTCTACGTCCCCCGAGGCTTCCTCCACTCGGCCAAGGCACTCGGCGGAGTCAGCGCCCACCTCACCATCGGCCTCCACACCATGACGCGCTACCTCCTCATCCAGGAGCTAGCCGCACTGGCCGCCAACCAGGTGGACCTCCGCACAGCCCTCCCCCTCGGCTTCAACCCAGGAGACCCGGCCCAACTGGCCCCCGAGCTGGAGAAGGTCGTAGCCCTCTTCACCGACCACCTCCACACGGCAACACCCGACGACCTAGCCGCCCGCCTCCGCCGCCGCACCTGGTCCGGCAACCGCCCAGCCCCGCTAGCACCCCTGGCCCACGCGGCGGCGATCTCCGCCCTCGAGGTCGGTACGACGCTCCGCCGCCGCCCCGGCCTCAACTACCACCTGGTGCCAGGCCCAAGCGCCGCAGCCAACGAGGCTTCCAGCGGGACCGGCGCGGCTTCCGGCGAAACCGGTGCAACCTCCAGCGGCACCCCAGTCCGCCTGCACCTCCCCGACCGCACCATCACCTTCCCGGCCGAGACAGCCGCAGCCCTGGCAGCAGCCCTCACCGGTACGCCGTTCGCAGTCGGCGACCTCCCCGACCTCCCACCCGAAGACCAGCTGGTCCTCACCCGCCGCCTCATGACAGAAGCCGTGCTCGTCGCGAGCCCTGCATGACCCAACCCCCGGGCGACCCCGTCGCCCCCGCACCACCCCCGAGTCCGACCGCCCCTCCGCGGTCGGACTCGAACTTCGTCCCCCCACCCCGCTACCGCCCCGAAACCGGCTGCGCCGCCTCAGCCGACCGCCGCGGCGACGCGCTCTTCGCCTCCGCCCCACCCGCCGAACGCTGGCTCCTCATAGAACTCAACGCCCCCTGGCCCCGCAACGCCCTAACCGCCCTACGCCGTTCGTCTTCTGAAGCCCGTACGCCGCAACGCGACCTCCGCCGTACTGCCCCCGCCCCTAACAACACCCCACAACCACCGCCCGCCCCCACCGCGGACACTCTCCCCACCGAGGTCGCCCAGCTCTGCGCCCAGCTCCGCTGCCGTCCGGTCCTGATCCGCCGCCACGGTCGCTCACCCGCCGGCACACCCCGCCGCTGGTTCCTCGTCGACTCCCGCCCAGGCCACGAGTCCATCCGCACCGGCGAACTCCCCACCGACGAACACCTCCTGGCCGTCCTCTCCGGCGCAGACCCCGGCACTCCGACGACCGACCCGATCTACCTCGTCTGCACCCACGGCCGCCACGACGCCTGCTGCGCAGTCCGCGGCCGCCCCGCCGCCGCAGCCCTCACCGCCGCCTACCCCGACCGAACCTGGGAATGCAGCCACACCGGCGGCGACCGCTTCGCCGCCAACCTGGTCTTCCTCCCCCACAGCCTGTTCTACGGCCACGTCCCCGTCGACCAAGCAGTCGCCCTCGCCCAGACCTACAACGAAGGCACCATCACCCCCACCTACTACCGAGGCTCCGGCGCCCACCCCCCACCAGTCCAAGCCGCCCAACACTTCGCCCGAACAGCCGGCCACTCCCTAGCCGTCAACGCCCTCCACCCACTGGCCATCACCCAACCAGCCCCGAACCACTGGTCCGTAACGCTCTCCACCGCAGTCGGTTCCCCCGCAACTGACTCCACCCCAGTCGGTTCCCCTGCAACCGACTCCACCCCAGCCGGTTCCCCTGCAACCGACTCCGCGCCAACCAACTCCGCGCCGGGCGACACCGCTCTCAACGACCCCACCGCACCCAACGCCCCCAGCCCCAGCCTCACCGTCGAGGTCCAAGCCCACCTGATCACCGTGGACGGCCAAATGACCTGCGCCGCCCAATCCCCAGGCCAGGTCCGCCAGTTCACCCTGGTCAACCCCATCAGCACCCCACCGGACGGCCGGTAAACCACCTGACCTCCCGCGCCGCACCCTGACATCATCAGCCCGTGCCACTGCCCTACGTGTACAAGGTGACGAAGTACGACCCGACCCACTGGAACAAAGGCCGGTACGTCGGTCCCGAGGACGAGACGAGCGACCACGGACCGAAGGAGGCCGCCTACCTCGCGGCAGTGACAGCCTTCGCCGAGGACAGCGGCGTCACCGAAGTCAGCATCCGTGAGCCGGAAGTCACCGGCTTCGTGAACTTCGGCCTCGAGGCGCCGATCGACGGACACGGTCTGGCGGGCCTGTTCGCGCCGGATCTCAGCGACTACCACGACGGCGCGGTCGTACGGGTCGACACCGCCGTCGAGCTCGTCCGCGCCATGCTGCGGGACAACGGAGCCTGGTGCCGACTCGAAGCCGAGGACCGTTTCGCCGTTCACATCGGCTACGACCAGTACATGTACATCGGCAGTCACCTTCCCTGCGAGCGCGCCGTAGCCACAGCCACCGGTCTCGGCCTGTTCCCGATCCGGATCGAACAGTCCCCGTACGACGTCGACGAAGAACCAGGCCCTCCCGCAGATGCGGCGTTCTGGGAACAGTTGGCCGACCTCGTCACCCGCCACGGCACGATCCTGCTCTGCGAGTCGCCCGCCCGAAGCCTGACCCGATGGCACCGCCTCACCGCAGAAGACCTCGACCTCACCGCAGGGTCCGTCGACCGCGCCGCAGAAGACCACGAGCTCACCGCAGAGTCCGTCGACCGAGCCGCAGATGTCCTCGACCGCGACGTGAAGCGTCGGCAAATCCGCCCGTACGACCTCCACCTGGCGCCACGAGCAAGGCTGAGCGTCTGGCCCGATCTCTCACCCGACGTGGAAGGCGTCCGCGCAACGATCGACGGCCTGTCCGAGTATGTCTGGGAGAACCAGGCAGGCGAGATCCAGAGCGTGGTGGTGCCCGATGCGGACGTCGAGGGCTTCCCCGAGGACGCGATCGCCGCAGCCGTTCTCCCCACTACCCAAGACGGGTACAACCCCCTGCTGGCAGGAGTCCTCCCCGACCCCGACGGCGTCCTCCGCGCCCGCTGGTCCCTCGACGGCTGACCGACACCCGCCGACGAACAGAACCGCTCCCCAGGCTGCGATCGGCTGAGCAGTCGAGCGTCCTTGCCGTCCCGACCCCGACGGTGTCCTCCGCGCCCGCTGGTCCCTCGACGGCTGACCGACACCCACCGAGGAACAGAACCGCTCCCCGGACTTCGACCGGCTGAGCAGCCAGGCGTCCTCGCCGTCGCCGTACACCCACGCACCGAGCTGCGTGCCTGCTCATCCACCGATCGAGGCAGCACGACGTCGGCGCTGAGCGAAGCAGCCGCCTCGTCGGCCAGGTGCGACAGTTGCCCTGCAAAACGCCGGCATCACGGGCCAGCACCTCGTCCGGGCTCAGGTACGGCGACTCGACGCGGCCCGCTGCTCGGTGAGCCGCTTCATGGAGCGGCGCCCGAGTCGGGACCGAGCGCGGCGTTGGCCTCGGCCCGACGGTTGTCGTCGACGTGATGAGCGATGAGGCGCAAGCCACCCAGCTGCTGACACACCTCCACAGGCCGACAGATCCCCGAACGTGCACAGCATCGGCGCGATGACCCCCATGCCGACGGCGCTGCGGCCGAAGCGAATCGGCTCGCCGGGGTCAAGCCGGCGGCGCGGCGGCCGTAGCGAATCGGCTTGCCGGGGCCGAGCCGACCGCGCTGCAGCCGAAGCGAATCGGCTCGCCGGGGTCAAGCCGGCGGCGCTGCGGCCGTGGCGAATCGGCTCGCCGGGGTCAAGCCGGCGGCGCTGCGGCCGTGGCGAATCGGCTTGCCGGGGCCGAGCCGGCGGCGCTGCGGCCGTGGCGAATCGGCTTGCCGGGGCCGGGCCGGCGGCGTACCGGCCTGCTGCGGACCAGGAACCGGTTCAGCGCGCTCCTACGCAGGTCGTCGGGTGGCGACGATGGTCGAGAGATCCGGAGCCAGTCGAACCTCGGTGGCGAGGAGGGCTGGGTGGTCCAGCCAGGTGAGTCGCGCATGGTCGGGCTCGCCCTCATGCATCGGCGGCCACTCGTGGAGCGGGGTGAAGTCGTCGATGACGACCGAGCCACCTGGACGCAGCAACTCCTCGGGGTCGGCGGCTGGGCCCTTTTTGCCGTTGCCGCCGCCGTCGACCACGAGCAGGTCGAACGGACCGTGCGCGGTGATCAAGGTCCAGTCCCCGTGGACGACCTCGACGTCCGGTACGCCCGCGAACAGCTGGCCCACTCGAGCGGCCCGCACGGCATCCTGCTCGACGCTCACCACCCGTACGCCGGGCCGTCGCCCACTGACCAGCCAAGCAAGGCCGACGCCGCAGCCCGTTCCGGTCTCGCCGATGCTGCTCGTCGCTCCTGAAGCTAAGGCCGTCAGCAGGCGGCCCTGTTCCACTCGGCAGGACGAGGGAAAGTCCAACTCCTCGGCCAACTCGACTGCTGCTGCAACTAGGGCAGGCAGCGGTCCGGCGTCGCGATAACTGCTGGTACCAGAGACCGACACACTGCCAACCTAGTCGACCACCACGCCACGAAAGCGCAGCAGACAAAGGAACAGAGGGTACGCCCGACGACCCAGCAACCATCGGCCAAGCAAGCACCCACCAGGCAGGCAATCACCGGGCAGGCAAACGGCCAGGCAGACATCGGCCACGCAGGCAACGGCGATGCAGACCCTCAATCCGCCGTCATATAGCTAGGTGCTCGGTGAGTCCTCGATCAATAGATCCTCCTGATGGGAGCCGAAGTACTCGGACTGACGCGCCATGATCTCCCGCATCGGCGTGCCGCGAGGTACGCCGTACACAGTGCCCGGGAAGTCCAACGGCTCCTGCACAGCCCACAGTTCCTCATGACGGTCGGGGGAGAACAGTTCAGCGGGGTCTCCGGCGGCGATCCAGCCGATGGGCAGGACTGTGCCGGGGGCCAGGCGTGAGTTGACGTGGAGCACGCTGTTGATCCGGAGTTCGGAGCCGGCGCCTGCTACCGAACCGGGGAAGAGCGCGGCGCCCGTGGCGAGGAAGACCTCGTTCTCGACCGTGGCGCCGTTCACGTGGCTGTGCGGGCCGATCAGCACCGCGTCGCCGATCAGCGCGGGATGGTCGGCCCGGCCGCGGACCAGGGCGTTCTCCATCACCACACAGTTCGTCCCGAGCCGGACCTCGCCGTTCTCCGCGGTCAGGACCGCGCCGTGCAGCACCCGGTAGCCTTCTCCGAGCACGACCGCACCGCACAGGACCGCCGACGGCGCGACGTACGCCGACTCCGGCACGACCGGTCTCCGGCCGCGATGTTCGAGCAGCATGAACTGTCCCCTCTCGTCGTTCACCACCTTCCCTGGTCAGCCTGCACTGTCGAAAGCTCTCCAACGCCCGGGGTCCTCACATCCCCGGGCGGCCATCGCCGTACCGGCCGTCCACGTCGATGGTGGGAGGTTCGGCCGCTCGAACGAAGGTCTGGGTTGGAAAGAGGTACCGCGCGCTGTACGGAAAACATTAGAACACCTGTTCGAAGCAATGCAAGAACCGCTGACGCCTCAACGACGCACGATCAGGTACGCCGTACCGCCAACTGCGGGAACGCCCGATCGAGCACGAACAGCACACCCGCGATGCCCAGCGCCAGTCCGGCGATCGCCAGCCACGGCACCGCATGCCCGCGGACGAAGAGCTGAGCGAAGAAAACCGGCACCAGCACGCTGGCGAAGGTGAACGAGTACTGCCAGTACGACAGGTACTTCCCCCGACCGCGCTCGGGAGACACGGCGGCAGCCAATGCGTTCCCAGTCGCTGCATGCAGCACGTCACCAGCGGCAAAGAACACAGTCGCCAGGATCAACCCGGGCACCACCAGGCCGGTCGGGATGTGGAGCAGCGCAGCCATCAGCAGCCCCCAAACCGCCCAGAGCAGCCCGGCCAGGATCATCACCCGCATCTTCCGGTGCTTCTCCGTGTGCCGCACGACCAGCGTCTGCCCGGTCGCCAGCACCACCGAGACCGCTGCCAGCAGTACGCCGACCAGCCACTCCGGCGCAGGCAGAGCCTCGGTCACGTAGACCGGCAGCCCTACGCCGATCATCATCGTGCACAGCGCGAGCACCGTGTTCGCGCCGATCAGCATCAGGAACAGCTTGTCCTTGCGCAGTTGCGGCGCAGGCCCGGTGTCCTCCACCGGGCGGGCAGTGTGGTCCGGGTGGATCCACAGCATCAGTACGCCGGCCGTGAAGAAGCTCAGCGCGTTGAACGCCATCGCGAACAGGAACGGCGCGTCCCCGTCAAAGGTCAGCAGCGCACCGGCGACCAGTGCACCCAGACCGAAGCCCGCGGACTGCATCATCCCGCCGAGGCCGAACCACCGGTCGCGCTCGCCCGGGTCGGACACGTCCGCGAGCAGGCTGAAGATGGATGACCAGAACATCCGCTGGCCGGTCGTGCTCACCAGCGCGCAGAGGAACAGCAGCCAGGTCGAGCGCCCGAAGAAGAAGCCGACGAAGGCCAGCCCTTGCGCGACCTGCGCGGCGATCACGAGGTTCCGCGGCCCGATCCGATCGATCACCAGCCCGACCGCGGCCGGCGCGGCGACCGAGAACAGCGTCGCCACGGTGAGCAGCACTCCCGCCGTACCGAGCGGAATGTCGGCAACGCGAACGAAGAACAACAGCATCAACGGCCCGGCACAACCTCCGCCGAACGAATCGATGGCCAGTCCGGCGAGGAGGGGGACGCGGCCGCGGACGTTGGGCAGGCCGAGGGACGTGGCTGTAGGCATGAGGAGGCACTCCGATCTCGGCCGCCGAGCCTAACAACCCGTCCCGCGCCCCTCCACGGCTTTATTCCGCCCGCACCCGCTATCCTCGACCCTCGGCGGGTCCGCACTGCGCACCTGCCTGGAGGGTTCGCATAGTGGCCGAGTGCGCTGGTCTTGAAAACCGGTATGGCGGGTGACCGTCATCGTGGGTTCGAATCCCACACCCTCCGCTCCCCACCTCGCAGATGCGCCGATGAACTGTGAAAACCTGACCCACCACCCGCCGCCAGGGTGGTCGGCCACACCCGATTATTCCCGGCTAGCGCCCACCGTATACGGCAGTCCATGCCCTCAGAGTGCCCGCGCGTCTACGAGCCTTAGGGGAACTCCCTCGGTCAGGGGCGTCTCCAGCCCACGTCTCGGCCGGTCTCAGGCTCGGTGAGTACGCTGAAACACGGGCGCTAGGACACCAGGACTGCGTCTGCTGATGCCAGTTCCACGCATAGCCGCAGGTCAGAGCAGGGTTCAGTCGTCTCAGCCTCGGCCAACTCGAGGCCGACGGAGACCCGTCGTCGCTTAGAAGCAAGTTACAGTGGCTGCGGCCAATAAGGCCCTGTATGGCTCGCGTGGGTGCCATCTGTCCCGCAAGTCGCTGTACTGGGCTAGGCTTGCCTGCGTGTCCGAGAAATTTCCAGTCCTTGCGGTGACCGACTGGAAGATTTCCGCCGAGGAACCTGCCGGGCTTGATGAGAAGTATTGGCTCCTGAATCCTGAGACGTCTGAAAAATGGCTTTTCAAGCCAGCAGTTGAAAAACATGGATTTAGACAGCGAGAAGATTACTCGGAGAAGATCTCAGCGCATTTAGCTACGAGGTTGAATATTCCTTGCGCGGACGTAGAGTTAGCGATTCGAGACGGCCGTCCAGGGAATTTGTCTAAGAATCTGCGTCCGAATGGATGGAGCCTGCAACCCGGCGCTATCCTCCTGTCGGAGTTCAATCCCAACTATGTTAGAGGCGCCGAGAAGCCTAAGGGGCGACCAGGGCACTCGCTGCGGGCAATTCAAGAGGCACTGGCTGGAGTAGAGCGTCCGCCAGATGTGAATCTGCCGCCGGATTTCACGGCTTTCGACGTATTCGCCGGGTACATGTTGCTGGATGCATGGATCGCTAATCGTGATCGCCATGACGAGAATTGGGCGGTGCTGGTGCCGGGACCACCTCACCATCTCGATGAGCGTAAACGGCTGTGCGGCACCTACGACTTGGCTGGAGGCCTGGGGTACAACGTGTCAGATGAGCGTTGTGACCGCCTGCTCCAGGACGCTAACGGAGTAGCGAAGTGGGTAGGCGACGGGACTGCTCATCGCTTTGAGCATGTGCCCCCGAAGCCTGAGACCTTGGTTGCTCTCGCAGCGAAAGCTCTCAGCATGGCATCGGGGGCCGCGAAGACGTACTGGCTGGAGCATGTGATGCAGATCACAGAGTCTGACTTGACGCAGATGGTCGATCACGCCCCGAACCTGTCGGTGGCCTGCCGTACGTTCGCAATTGAGGTACTCAGGATCAACCAGAGGAGGGTGCTCGATGCCTGCAGCTAGCGTGCAGCTTGGCAGCGCGGCGACTGTGTCGGGTCCGGGATCAACCGTACGGCGACTCATTGTGAGCTGGCAGCATCCAGTCTCGAGGGCGATCAGTCCGGTCGGTGAACTTCGCTTCGATGGAAGTCGCTACTTCTTCAATTACATCGAGAACGCCAGGACAGTGCTCGACTTTAGTCCATTCTTAGGGTTTTCTAGTCTCGATCGCGCCTATGAGTCGGATCAATTGTTTGCGCTGTTTGCTCAGCGCGCCATGGCCCCCCGACGTCCCGACTATACGCAATGGATCAAGCGACTCGGGCTGGCGGTTGACGCCACGCCCTTTGAGCAGATTGCGCGATCTGGTGGACGCCGCGAAGGCGACACGATCCAGCTCTTTCCTGTGCCGTTAATTGAACACGGCCTACTCAAATGTAGTTTCTTGATTCATGGAATTCATTATGTTGCATCGGACCCGCTGATTGTAGATGGTAGAGATATTTCTATCGGAAGTGATCAGTTGGATGCGGAGTTATCTAGTCTGAGAGTGGGCGACAAGTTGCGCTTACTCGACCAGCCAGAAAACCTTCATAACAATAAAGCAATCCTCACCACGACGGCTACAGATGTGCCGCTCGGCTGGGTTCCTGATCTTCTGGTATCCGATCTGCATCGTATACCCGATCGTGGGGCTATAGACGTGGAGGTCGAGCATATCAACAGCGCGGATGCTGGATGGCACCTGCGCGTGCTGGCGCGCCTGTCCGCTCGCGTTCCAAAAGACTTCCGCATCTTTGAGGGTGGAAGTTGGCGTCCATACGGCGCTTCTCAGTAGGCGAAGACGTCAGGAAAATTACCTAGTACCAGTTCCGTATTCCAAGGAAGAAATTCACAACAGCTGTCAAAGAGCTTCTTCTTGCCTTCAGATTCCAGGCGATCGACTAGCGTTTCCAGCAGATCCAGCAGGCCCACTACATCCGTGGAGGCATACTGGATCTGCTCAAGCGTTAGCATTGGTGCTGCCCAGTCGCTTGTACGTACTGCGCCCTTCGGGATTGTTATTCCTAGATATCTCTGGTGAAGATACTGAAGGCTGTGTTCATTGTTTGGGGCATCTGGGTCCAGAATCTTCGATGCAACTTTTGTGCAAAGAATTGACGAAGCCTTAAATGCCCAACTTGAGTAGAGAAAATTGAGATCGAAAGTGGCGTAGTGAAACACTTTGGTGACTGATTGGTCTTCCAGTAATGAGATCATCCGCTGCGGTCGAGCGTCAGTGACCTGAATAAGGATCGGGCCAGTGTCGCGAGAGAAGACCTGGATCAGCCCTAGCCTCTCGGTCTGCCAGTCAAGCCCTGTCGTCTCGGTATCGCACGCCACCCATCCGGCATGACTAAGAGCAGCGGCCTGATCCGACGTGAGATCGCCAGATACAACACTGGCTGTGGAGGTGTCTCGATCAAACCGCATGGATGTGCTCCTAGTTGCTGGGTCATGCGACTCTGCCCTGCGCCGGGCGATAGATGCGACGGGTGTTAGGTGATAGGAGCCTACGGAACTGGCTGTCTTCCGTGGCCACAGGCTCTACGCCACCCTAGTTGGGTTTCAGGTGCAGGTCGGCAGATCACACTGCGCGTTGTGGACAAGTGCCGTCGAGCCGTTGGCCAATGGTGCGGCGACTGCAACCGTCGTTGGGGAGGTGAGTGAGTGCTAGCGTGTCCTCCCTAAGCGTGCCGTAGCGAAGCTTGCCCAGGTCAGAGCTCGTATCTCACCTGAAAGGCGCCCTGCCTTATAAACCGTACGGCGGGGACCTTCATCGTGGGTTCGAGTCCCACACCCTCCGCTCAGGGCGTTGTCACCCGCGGTAGGCGCCGAAGGAGTGGATGGTCACGGCGCCGCTCTTGGTGACCTTGTTGAAGCGCAGGCGGTAGGTGCCGCGGGCAACCGCTCCGAAGGACAGTGTCCCTACCGTTTTGTACGTCGTACAAGCGACGTCCGCGGTCTGGTCCACATCTCCCTATCCGCCTCTGGTCGTCTGCTTCTGCAGCCGTACGTCCCAGTAGCCGCCCGCGGACAGTACGCCGTAGTCGCACGAGGCGTAGTAGGACACCTTGATCACGCCGCCGTTGCCGGAGAAGGTACGCAGCGCGGAGACGCTGTCCCTGAACCGGTAGTTCGTCCCCTGAACCAGGTACGTCACCGCCTCCGCCTTCACGACGCTCCCTACCGACAGCACCATGCAGAACGACAGTGCCGCCAAGGCGGCGTGGGTCAGCTTCTTCACTGTGTATCTCTCGAAAATGGCTCCAAGAGCGGCCCCAGGATCAAGGTGCTCGCTGAACGAGCGCGACGATACGAGCGGCCGCTGTCGTCGCGCTGCCCGTACCGTGCCCGTACCGATAAAACGGGAAGCCCTTTGCCGCGGGCTCGGGCAAGCTGAACCCATGGAGATCCGGACGGCGGTCAGTGACGCCGACTACGAGGACTGGCGTGCGGTGCGGATCACGATCATGCCGTACGAGCGGTGCCCGTCCGTCGCTGAGCTGCGGGACGCCGAGAGGCCCGGGCGGTTGATGCTGCTGGCGGAGCTCGACGGCGAGGTGGTCGGGAGTGGGGTGGCGGATCGGTCGGGGGACGGGCAGCGGGAGGCGCTGGCGGCGATGGTCCGGCCGGAGTTTCGCCGGCGGGGCATCGGGACCGGCGTTCTGCGCGCGCTCGCCGAGCATGCTGTGGCCCAGGGCTACGACACGGCGGGGGCGAGTGTCGACGACGAGGAGTCGCGGCTGTTCGCCGAGCGGTTCGGCTTCGCGGAGTCGAACCGGCAGGTCGAGCAGCTCAGGACGATCGGTGACGAGCCGTGGCCGGCGGCGCCGGCGGCGTACGAGATCGTTTCCGTGGCCGAGCGCCCCGAGTTGTGGACGGCGGCGTACCACCAGGTCGCGCTGCCGACCTTCCCCGACATGGACCACCCGGTCCCGCTGAAGGTGTCGGAGGAGGACTGGGCGACCGAGTGGATCAACGATCCGGCCGCGATGTTCATGGCTGTCGCTGGCGATGAAGTGATCGGCGTGGCCGGGCTGATGCTCGACTCCGACCGGCCGGAGCGTGCCGAGGTGGCCTACACCGCCGTACGGCGGGAGTGGCGCGGCAAATCGGTTGCCGCAACGCTCAAGCGCACCAGCATGGCGTGGGCCGCCGAGCACGGGATCACCGAGATCTACACCTGGACCCAGCGCGGCAACGACGCGATGCGCCGCCTCAACGAGCACCTCGGGTTCACGTACGGCATCACCAGCATCAGCCTGCGGGCACCACTGCCGCTGCGAAACCTGCAGCCGTAACGCCTGTTCCGGACCGCGCGTCAGCCGAGCCCGGAGTACGCGATGACGTTGGTGATGCTGATGCGTACGGCGGTGAATCCCTCCTGGACGAAGGACTCCGCGATCGCCTCCGCGGGCTGCGACGGGTAGTAGCGGGCGGCGATGCCCACGGCGACGCGCTTGATCTGCTCGGCGTCGGCCGACGTAGAAGCCTGTCCTTCGACGGTCACGAACCCGTACGGCTGGTGCTCGTCGCTGACGCAGACGGCGATGCGCTGGTCGCGGGCCAGGCTCTTGCCTTTCACGCTCCCCGGCGACAGCGCGAAGGCGAGTTCGTCGCCGTCGAGCACGAAGCAGACCGGGGTGACGTGGGGACGGCCGTCGGCGCGAGTGAGGGCCACGTGGGCGAGCCGGGTGCCGGCCGCGACGAACGAGCGCCACTCGGTGTCGGTCATGGTTGCCATCGGCATGGTTCCTCTCGTACGGGGTGTTGCCTCCGACGCTAGGCGCCGAGGGCGCATCGTGAAAAGCGATGGTTTCCGATCGAGGTGATCGCCGCTGGCGATACTCTGGAGCATGGTCGACGTCGAACTGAGGCACCTGAGGGCGATGGCTGCCGTCGCCGAGGAAGGGACGTTCGGGCGAGCTGCCGCCCGCCTCGGCTACACGCAGTCCTCGGTGAGCCAGCAGATCGCTGCGCTGGAACGGGCTCTCGGCGGTGCCGTCTTCGAGCGCCCCGGAGGTCCCAGGGCCGTTCGGCTGACGCCGCTCGGCGAGGTGGTCCTGGCCCACGGCCGCGAGCTGCTGACGAAGTCGGAGGCGCTGGCCGATGCCGTCGACCGCTTCCGCGCGGGCAGCGGCCGGATCGACATCGGCACCTTCCAGAGCGTGTCCAACCTGATCCTGCCGGCCGTCGTACGGCAACTTCTCGACGAGCATCCCGGCTGCGACATCAGGCTGTCCGAGGTGGAACCGGAGGACCCGAGGATCGGCGACCTCGACCTGCTGTTCCACGACGGCCGGGTCGAAGGCGAGGTCGAGCACGTCAAGCTGCTCGACGAGCCGTACCTCCTCGTGGCCGCCTCCGGCACCTTCCCCGCCGGTCCCGTCCGCGTGAAGCTGCTCGACGACGCTCCGATGGTCGCCTGGCCTCCGACGTACCACCAACGCTGGCTGGAGCGAACCCTCGCCGAGTACAGCGCGCACCCGCGCATCGTCTTCCGGACCGGCGGCCACGAAACCATCCTGTCGATGGTCCGCGCCGGCATCGGCTCAGCCGTCCTCCCGTGGCTGGCCCTCCACGGCACCGACGCCGCGTCCGACGACCGGCTCACCCTCCACCCGCTCCAGCCGTCGCCCTCCCGCGAAATGCGCCTCCACTGGCCGGCCCGCACGCAGTCACCACTGGCAACCCGAGCGATCGCGATCGCGATCGAAGCCGCCAACGACCTGGCCCGGCAGATGCCTCAGTAGGTCACTGGGGGAACGACAGGTGCTGGTGGATCATCTTCCAGCCATCCGCCGTGTGCCGGAAGACTCGCGTGGCGCGGGACCGGATCTCAACGCCGTCCGCGCTGATGTGATCGATGCCCCAGGCAACAGCTAAGTTGTCGCGGGCAACGATCGTGTGGTTGGAGGTGGTGAAGGCCGCGGGGGTTTCGAGGCCCGCGGCGCAGACCTCGCGGACGGCTTCGCGGCCGTCGTACTGCAGGGGCCCTGCGTGCTCATAGGAAACGACGTCGGGAGCGATGCCGTCCATCAGGCCGTCCAGGTCGCGGGCGGCGGTCCTGGTGGTCCAGTCGTCGAGTACGGCGCGGACGGCGGCCTCGCCGACCTGCGACGGGATGTCGTCGTGAGGGAAGGAGTGGTGCTCGTGCGTCACGGTCCAGCGGCCGTCGAGCTTGCGCAGGCCGAGCGTGAGACGCAGGCGGCGTTCGGCAGTCTCGTCCGGCATCCCGCACTTCAGCAGCGCGACGGCGAAGGCGACGTCGGTGCCCTCGGTGATGTCGAGCGACGTGAGCTCGAACGACGCGCCCGACGCCTGCCAGGTGAAGAAGTCGGGCCAAGTCTTCTCGTACGCCGCCAGCCCGCGCACACCCTCGTACGGCGGAGGCACGTCGAACATCACGATGTCGTCGGCATGGTCGGCCAGCACGGTCGTCAGGTCGCCGGTGTGCACCGCCGCGACCCAGCGCTCGATCAGTTCACGGATCTCACTCATCTCAGGTCCTCTCGCAAAGGGTTGTCACCACTAGAACCCCACGCGGCCCCGAAACTCATCGCTCGAGCGACGCCGGCAGCCCGTACGACGGGAAATCGGCCTCCAGGAACGACACCACCAACGCGATCGCGGACCCGCGCAGCGTGACCACGTCCAGCCCGCCCGGCACGAACCGCCCGTCGACCAGCCGGTACGTCGCGAACGCCAGCTGCCCGTTCGCCCGCGCCGGCAGGAACCGCCACTCCTCGTGCAGCGGCCCGTCCACCAGGAACCCGCGGATCCCGGCGCGCCCGGTGAAGAACTCCGGCAGCGGCGGCATCGAGTACTTCGCGTCGTCGGTCAGCATCGCCACGATCGCGTCGACGTCCCGCGCCTCCCAGGCCGCCATGTACCGGCGTACCACGTCGCGCTGCCCGTCTTCGCCGAGCGCCGCCAGCACCTCCTGCTGCGTCGGCTCGGTGCCCACGACCTGCCGCGCCCGCTGCAGCGCACTGTTGACCGCAGCGACCGTGGTGTCGAGCAGCTCGGCCACCTCGCGCGCCGCGAAGGCCAGTACGTCGCGCAGCAGCAGCACTGCCCGCTGCAGCGGGGACAGCTGCTGCAGCGACGCGACAAAAGCCAGCTCTACCTTCTCCAACGCCACCACACGATCAGACGGGTCCAGTGACTCGGTCCACGCCAGCCGGTGCTCCGGCAGGGCCTCCAGCACGGCGTCACCGGCCGGCAGGTCCCGACTGCCCCGGCGCGAGATCAGCGTGAGGCACCGGTTGGTAGCGATCTTGTAGAGCCACGGCCGCAGCCCACCGCGCTCCTCGAACCGGTCCAGAGCGTTCCAGGCGCGCAGCAGCGTCTCCTGGACCGCGTCCTCGGCGTCGTGGTCCGAGCCGAGCATGCGGTAGCAGTGCGCGTGCAGCTCGCCGCGCAGTGGGCCGAAGAGCCGACCGAACGCTTCCTCATCCACCAGCTCAGGCTAAGCCGACCCAGCGGTCCAGCGTCGCTGCCGCCGCTCCGGAGTCGATGGCCACAGCGCACTGCTCCAGGCAGTCCTCCAGCGAGGGCTGGTCGGGCAGGGTGCTGAGTGCGGCCGCCGCATTGAGCAGTACGACGTCCCGTACGGCGCCACGCTCGCCGGCGAGCAGCCGCCGTACGACGGCCACCGGGTCGGGCGAACGCAGCTGCTCCACCGAAGACAGCTGTAGCCCGACCGATCGCGGATCGAAGACGCCAGACCTCACCGCACCGTCTCGGACTGTCAGCACCCGCGACGGCCCGGTAGTGGTCAGCTTGTCGAGCCCGTCCGAGCCCCGCACCACCAGCACCGAGCAGTCCCGCTCGGCCAGCACCGACGCGACCACCGGCAGCATCCGCTCGTCGGAGACCCCCACCAGGCCGTGCTTCGGGTCCGCCGGGTTGATCAGCGGCCCGAGCACGTTGAACGCGGTCGGCACGGCCAGCTCACGCCGTACGGCGCCCACGCGCTGCAGCGCCGGGTTGTAGAGCGGCGCGTGCAGGAAGGCGATCCCGGCTCGGCGAACCGACTCAACGGCAGACAGGTCGAGCGGAACGCCCAGTGCCTCCACCAGGTCGGCCGAGCCGCCGGTGGTCGACGAGGCGGCCCGGCCGCCGTGCTTGACCACGGTTGCCCCGGTGGCGGCGACCACGATCGAAGCCATCGTGGAGATGTTCACCGCACCGGACCGGTCGCCGCCGGTGCCGACGATGTCGATCAGCGAGCCGGTCAGAGCCACCGCCGAAGCCTGGGTGCGCAGTACAGACGCCAGCCTGGCGATCTCCGCCGGTGTCTCGCCCTTGGCGCGCAGCGCGACCAGGAAGCCGGCGACCTGGGCGGAGGTCGCCGTACCGGCCACCACACCGTCCATGGCCCAGGCAGCGTCGTCCGGCGTCAGGTCGTGGCCGGTGAGCAGGTCCGTGATCAGACCGGACCAGGTCCGTCGGGCAGTGAGTGCCATGGGGTTCCTCGGTGGGTGCGGGGTCGTCCCGACGAGGAGAAACACCAACGGCCGCCTCGATCGAGACGGCCGGTGAGCGCGCAGCAGAAGGGGCCGTCTAGGAGACGGGCCACCAGCTGCTCAGGCGCGCGGACATGCTCAGACTGTAGCAACCAGGCGCTCGCCCAGCTCCCACAGGCGGCTCGCGTTGCCAGGGTCCAGAGCGAACGGCGCTACACCGCCTCCGAAGAGCGGTGGGCGCTCAGCAACGACCGGGGCCTCACCGCAGTCCTCGAAGTAGCGGCCGCCGGCCCTTGAGACCACAGCAGCGAACACCGAGGTCGCCGCACCCTGCTGCACGGTCTTGCGGCGTTCCACCGGCGTTTGCAGCCTGCCTGTGTGCTGCTGCAGGTTGGTGGCGATCGCACCGGGGTCTACGGCGTTCGCCCTGATCCCGTCAGCTGCCCAGCGCCGGTCCACCTCGACAGCCAGCAGCACCGTGGCGGTCTTCGACTCGCCGTACGCGCTGATCGGTTGGTACGGCCGGAACAGGTAGTCGTAGTCGTCGAAGCTGAACGGCGCGAACAGGTGCGCGTTGGAGCTGAGCGAAACGATGCGGGACCGGCCGGACCGGGCCAGCGCCGAGTGCAGCCCGGTGGTGAGCGCGAAGTGGCCCAGGTAGTTCACCGCGAACTGCAGCTCGTGGCCCTGCTTGGTGCGGGTGAGCTCGGGCGTCGCCATGATGCCCGCGTTGTTGATCAGGAGATCCAGCGGGCCGTCCCAAGCGCTGGTGAAGGAGCGGACCGAGTCCAAGTCGGACAGGTCGAGGTGCCCAACCTCACCGCCCAATTCAGCAGCAAGCCGCCGACCAGCGTCGACGTTCCGTACGCCGAGCACGACAGCAGCCCCGTGAGCGGCCAGGGCCCGGGCAGTCTCCGCTCCGACGCCGGAGGTGGCGCCGGTGACCAGTGCGCGTTGGCCGGTGAGGTCCACACCGGCAAGGACCTCGTCGGCCGTGGTGGTGAATCCGAAGTTGTTCATGCTCCGAGCCTGTGCCGCGCCCGGCAACCGGAGAAGACCCTGCTGACACTGGTATCCGCAGGGACAGGATCAGCGGCGTACGGCGACCTAATCTGGTGCCATGAGCAATCTCGGCGAGTACCTGAAGGTACGCCGCGAGCGGTTGCAGCCGGAGGACGTCGGGCTCTCCGCAGGCAGCCGCCGGCGAGTACCAGGCCTGCGTCGCGAGGAAGTCGCCCTGCTGGCAGGCATCAGCGTCGAGTACTACCTGCGCCTCGAGCAGGGTCGTGACCAGCACCCGTCGGACCAGGTGGTCGGCTCACTGGCCAGAGCGCTCCAGCTGGAGGCGGATGCCGAGGCCTACTTGAAGGAGCTGGCAGAGCCCGCCAAACCGGCGAGACGCCGACCAGCCAAGCCGGAGAAGGTCAGTACGGGAGTGCTGAGCCTGATCGACAGCTGGCCGACCACTGCGGCGCTGGTGCAGGGTCGCTACCTGACAACCCTGGCCGCCAACCCGCTGGCCGTTGCCATCAGCCCCTACTTCGCGCCTGGCGTGAACACGCTGCGGGCCGCGTTCCTGGAGCCGGAGCTGCGTGAGCTCTACCGGGACTGGGACGGCATGACCGCCAAGGCCGTTGCCTACCTGCGCTCGGTCATCGCCGATTCACTCGACGATCCGCGCCTGCTGGAGCTGATCGGCGAGCTGAGCGTGCACAGTGAGCGCTTCAGGACGCTCTGGGCCCGGCAGGACGTACGACGCAGGACGAGCGGCCTGACCGAGCTGAACCACCCACAGGTCGGCGAGCTCGACCTGCAGTACGAGAAGCTCGCGCTGCCCGGCACAGAAGGCCAGATGCTGATCACCTACCACGCTGTCCCCGGTACGCCGTCGCACGAGAAGCTGGAACTCCTGGCCCACCTCAGCGAACGTAGTCCACGGTGAAGCTGGGCACGTGCTCGTCGTCCGACCACTCCGGGAAGTCGAACACCGCCAGCATCAGCTGCATCGGGTACGCCGGAGGCCCGGCGCACCGGCGTACGGGCTGGTCGTCGACGAAGAACTCGGCCTGCTCGGCGGTCCACTCGACGGCGTACGTGTGGAACTCGGCGACGTCGATCGGTAGCCGAACGGTCGCGAAGTCCTCGGGCACCGACGGATCCCGGAAGCTGTGCAGGCCGCAGCCGACCGCGGCGGAGCCCGGTTCGAGTGCGTTGCCGAAGACCTCCATCACGCAGATCTCCGCGCAGCGGTCCGGCTGGTCCTCCAGCCCGACCATCCACAGCGACACCATCGACCGCGACGACAGGTCGGCCCGGGCGCGCAGCTCGATGCGGGCCGGCGCCTCAGGAGTCCAACCCCAGAAGGGCTCCTGCTCCTCCCGGACCAGCTGACCTTCTCGGAACGGCTGCTGGCCGACCGTGCTCCCGACTGGCCCGGAGTAGTTGCCGGACTGGATGCCGGACACGCGGAGCGGCGGCTGGTGGTCGTCAGCGCACCAGAGGCCCTGCTCCGGTGGGATGAACAGCCGCAGGCTGGAGCCGTCCTGCTCGTAGGTGGCCGCCGAGGCCGCGCGGGAGCTCCAGTGCGGCAGGTAGTACGGCGACCACACGCTGGTGTCGAGCTCCATCAGCCCATTGTCACGCAGGTCACGGCCCAGTGAGACGCCCCGGCGAGAGAATGGGGCGGTGGATCACCAGGACGACCTAGCGCGCCAGTTCGAGCAGGACCGCGGCCATCTGCGTGCGGTGGCCTACCGGATGCTCGGCTCGATCAGTGAGGCCGAGGACGCGGTCCAGGAGGCGTGGCTGCGGTTGAGCCGGTCGGACGTGAGTGAGGTGGCCAACCTGACCGGCTGGCTCACCACGGTGGTCTCCCGGGTCTGTCTGGATCTGCTGCGCTCCCGCAAGTCGCGGCGGGAGGACCCGATCGACACCTGGGTGCCGGACCCGGTGGTGAGCCGGCTGGACCCGGAGGAGGAGGTCCTCCAGGCTGACGCCGTCGGGCTGGCCCTGCTCGTCGTACTGGAGACGCTGTCGCCCGCCGAGCGGATCGCGTTCGTGCTGCACGACCTGTTCGCGGTGAGCTTCGACGAGATCGGGCTGATCCTCGACAAGAGCTCGGCGGCGACCCGTCAGCTGGCCAGCCGGGCGCGGCGGCGGGTCCAGGGGGCGCCGAGCGGCGACGGCGATGTCAGTCGGCAGCGTGAGGCGATCGAGGCGTTCCTCACCGCGTCCCGCGACGGTGACTTCGAGGCGCTGCTCGCCGTACTGGATCCGAACGTCGTACTGCGGGCCGACGCCGGCCGCGTCCCCGTGGACGCCCTCGCGTCGTCCCGCTTCGTCCAAGGCGCGAAGGCGGTCGTCGAGCAGGCGCTGCTGTTCGCGCGGATGGCGCCGTACACACAGGTCGCGACGGTCAACGGCGTGCCCGGCGTGATCACCGTGATGAACGGCGAGCTGTTCGGCGTGATGGCCGTCGAGGTCCGCGACGGCCGCATCGTCGAGATCAACATCCTCGCCGACACGGCCCGATTGCAGGCCCTGCCGAAATAGTTCTCCACACCGTGTCGATTTCGCGTGCTCTCGCTCGACTTACCTGTGAGACCAGGGAGAACGGAGCGCGGGATGAGCGTGCAGGTGATTCAGGCAGTCGGCACCGACGTGGTGGCGGGGCTGCTCGGGAACGGGTTCAACGGCGAGATCCACCGGCCGGGGGACGCGCAGTACGACGAGCAGCGACGCGCGCTGGTGCCGACCTTCGACTCGCGCCCGTTGGTGGTCGCCGAGGCGTTCGCCCGCAGCGACGTGCAGGCGGCGGTCCGGACGGCGCGTGAGTACGGCGTACCGATCGCGGTCCAGGCGACCGGGCACGGCACGCGGGTGCCGGCTGACGGCGGGATCCTGCTCAAGACGTCCGCGATGACGTCGCTCCTGATCGACCCCGAGCGCCGGATCGCCAAGGTCGGACCGGGCGTGCGCTGGGGCGCCGTACTCGATGCGGCGAAGGAGTTCGGACTCGTCGCCCTCGCCGGTTCGTCACGCGACGTCGGCGTGACCGGCTACACGCTCGGCGGCGGTGTCGGCTGGCTGGCCCGCAAGTTCGGGTACGCCGCCGACAGCGTGATCCGCGCCGAAGTGGTCACCGCCGACGGCCGCGTCGTCACGGCGACCGCGGACGAGCACCCGGACCTGTTCTGGGCGATCCGCGGCGGCACCGGCAACTTCGGCATCGTCACGTCGCTCGAGTTCCGGCTCTACCCGGTCAGCGAGGTCTACGCCGGCATCCTCTACTTCGCCGCCGACGCCGCGACCCTGAAGGCCTACCGCGACTGGACCACGACGATCCCCAACGACCTGAGCACCGCGATCACGCTCACGACCCGCAACGGCCGCCGCGTGATCGGCCTCAAGATCCTGTACGCCGGGGACGCGGCGCTCGCCGAGCACCTGCTCAAGCCCCTGTACGCCGTGGCCGGCCCGATCCTCGACGGCGAACTGCGTACGACCCCCTTCGCCGAGACCGCGATGGGCGGTACGCCGGCCCGCTACCTCGACCTGGTCGACGAGCTCACCGACGACCTGCTCGACGCGCTCGCGGCGCTCGACGGCCCGACCGTGGAGATCCGCCACTGGGCGGGCGCGATGGCCAACCCCGGTCCCGGTGCGGGACCGGTCGCGCACCGCGAGGCGCCGTACTCGGTGATCGTCGACCAGGAGATGCCCGAGCTGGCCTCGACCGGGCGCACGTTCGTGAACTTCCTCGCCGACCCGGACCGCGCCGCCACGGCGTACTCGAAGAACGACCACGCCCGGCTGCGCGCGATCAAGCGGCGCTACGACCCGGAGAACCTGTTCCGCCTGAACCACAACATCCAGCCCTGAAAGCCCCGAGCACGTCGAAAGGGCCCGGACATGATGTCCGGGCCCTTCAGGTCGAGCTGCTCAGATCGTGCCTTCGCTGCCGTACACGGTGACGTGGACGTGGTCGAAGTGGTTGGCGGTCGCGCCGCCGCGGTCCTCCATGCCTCGCCAGCCTTCGCTGCCGCGCTGCACGGTCCAGATCCGCTGCTCCCAGATGACCTCGCTGACGCCGAGCTCCTTGGCGTGCGAGCGCACGTACGCCGCGATCTCGTCGCCGGTCGAGCCGGACACCATGATGTCGAGCGCGCGACCGGAGCCGTGCTCGCCGCCGTCGCCGGAACGGACACCGCCGTACGACGAGACCGACGGGAACAGCGCGCAGACCGCCCGGTGCACCCGGATCGCGTCGGCGGACAGGCCGTCCTCGACACCGGAGCCGGACGCGCAGGCCTTGGACGAGACGCCGCCGGCGACCTCCTCGACCGGCTTCGTCGCGGCCAGGTACTCGGCCTTGACCCAGCGGGCGACGTCGTCGCGGACGATCTGGGCCCAGATGCCCTGGACCTCGCCGGTGACCGAGACCTTGCTGCCCTTGGACAGGACGGTCAGCAGGGTGCCCTTCTGGTCGGGCGCGGTCCAGACGTTCAGGTCCGTGGTGGTGAACTTGCTGCCGGTGATCTTCAGCGCCTTGACGGTCTCGGCGGCGCGGGTCTTCGCCGACTTCGTCGGGATCGGCGCCTGCTTTTTCAGGTGCTTGGCCACCGGCGGGGCCTTCGGCTTGGCCGTGGGCGGGGTGCTCGGCTTCAGGTCGAGCGAGGGGCGGTACGCGTCCCGGCTGGTCTGGGTCTCACGCGCAAGCTGCAGGGGAGAGCTTGCGAGCGGGGTGTCGACCTGCGGGACCTGGTCGGGAAAAGCGACGGCCGACCCGGTGGCCATCAGCGCCACCGCCGCGCCGGGGACCGCGACCTTCACGATGCCGCCGCGGATCACCTTGGGGCGCGGTTGACGGTGCCGCGCCTGTCTATGCCGTCCTTCAGCCACTGGATTCCCTATCTGCCGAGACCAAAACGTTATCGACCGGAGGAGTCAAGCACAGAAACCAGTCGGTCTCCCAACTCCCGGCGAGTTTTAACGCATTACGAACGTGTCGCCGCCGAACACACCGCTGATCGGAGTGTGATCTTGCAGGCGGCGGCCCGCCGTACGTTCTGTTTCACTGCGTGTCATGGATCAGGGCTTCAGGATCGTGACCGGTGAGGTGTCCCGGCTGGTGATCGACCGGGTCGACAAGCGCAACGCCCTGACCCGGGAGATGTGGGAGGCGCTGCCCGGCCTGCTCGAGCCGCTCGCGGTGGACCCGGCCGTCAAGGTGCTGGTGGTTTCCGGCGCCGGGCCGACGTTCTCCGCCGGCGCGGACATCTCCGAGCTGGTCGCCGGTGCCGATCCGACCGACCCGATGGCCGAGATCCGGGCCGCGAACCTGCGCGCGCAGGCGGCGCTGCGGGAGTTCCCGAAGCCGACCCTCGCGGTGATCCGCGGGCACTGCATCGGCGGTGGGCTGGAGATCGCGGTCAACTGCGACTTCCGGTTCGCGGCGCACGGCAGCACGTTCGGCGTCACGCCGGCCCGGATCGGTGTGGTCTACCCGCCGGCCGCGATCAAGGTGCTGCTCGACCTGGTCGGACCGGCGACGACGAAGTACCTGCTGTTCAGCGGCGAACTGCTGTCCGCCGGCCAGGCCGAGCTGAAGGGCCTGGTCGACCGCGTCGTCGCGGCCGACGACCTGGACGTGGACGTCGACGCGTTCGCCGCGAAGCTGGTCGCGCGGTCGCAGCTGACGATCCGCTCGGCCAAGGAAACGGTCAACTCGTTGCTGGCCGGGGACGAAACCTCGGCCGACGCCGCGGCGTACAAGCGCTACCAGGAGACGATCTCGAGCGGTGAACTGACCGAGGGTGTGCGCGCGTTCACCGAGAAGCGCACGCCGCACTTCGGCTGGAACTGATCAAACGACCGTTGGACGTTTGGCACGTGGTCCCGTTGGGGCACCTGTGTCGGGCCGCCACCCCCGCCTGGGCGGCGTCACGACTAAGGAGAAGAAATGCTCATCCTCGGACTGATCCTGCTTCTGCTGGGATTTTTGCTGAAGATCTCGATCCTGTGGACCATCGGCATCATCCTGCTCGTGGTCGGAGCGGTGCTGTTCATCCTGGGCTCGACCGGGCGCGCTGTCGGGGGACGACGCCACTGGTTCTGAGTTCCAGCAGTTGAGCGACCGGACCCCGCAGGCCTTCGGGCTTGCGGGGTCCGTCCTTTTCGTTAGCATCCCGAGGATGAAGTACCTCGTGCTCATCTTCGGCAACACCGACAACACCTGGACCGGTTCCGCCGAGGACGTCGCGGCGATCCGGTCCCTGACCGAGCTGAAGCACGCGCTGGCCGCGTCCGGCGAACTGGTCAGCTCCGAAGGGCTGGACTTCCCCAGCTCCGGCAAGGTCGTACAGATCCGCGACGGCGTCCGGGTGATCACCGACGGCCCGTTCGGCGAGGCCAAGGAGCAGATCGCCGGGTTCTTCATGATCGACACCGGCGACGAGCGGGCTCAGGAGATCGCTGCGCAGGTCGCCGCGATCATCGGTGACCGGGTTGAGCTGCGGGAGACTCTGCTCGCGGCTCCCTAGCGCGGGTGATCAGCAAGCCCGCGCCGACCAGTCCGACCGCCACGAAGGCCCAGCACGCTGCGAAAGCCACCTGGTAACCGTCAGTCAGTCCGGCCGGACTGGAGCCGCTGCTGTACGCCGTAGCGACAGCAGACAGTACGGCGATGCCGACTGCTCCGCCGATCTGGAAGCTGGCGTTCTGCAGGCCTGACGCGACTCCGGCGTCGTCTCCAGCCACCTCGGCCTGGGCGGAGATCGAGCCGGCGACCGTACCGGCGCCGAGGCCTGCTCCGAAGATCGTGAGCCCCCAGAAGGCCAGCTCGAAGTAGCCGGAGTCGACTGTCAGCCTGCTCATCGCCGTAGCGCCGACACCGGTCAGCAGCAGGGACACAGCGGCGACCGGGCGGGCGCCGATCCGGGTGACCAGGTTCTGCCCGACCATCGAGCCGCAGACGGCGGCGGCTGCCAGGACCGAGGACATCAGCCCGTACTGGATCGCCGAGATGCCGAGCGCGAGCTGGGCGTACTGGGTGTAGACGTAGTTCAGGCCGAACGCTCCGAGCCCGAAGGCGATCGTGATCAGGTTCCCGCCAACCAGTGCGCGCGAGCGGAACAGCCGCAACGGTACGAGGGCAGCGGCTGATCGCTTCTCCACCAGGACGAACAAGGCGAACAGCGCGGCCGAGACGAGCGCCAGCAGCGTGGTGCGCCCAGCTGACGAGTCCGGCGCCTCGATCACGGCGTACACGAGCATGATGAGTGCTGCGGTCACGGTGACCGCTCCGGTGAAGTCGAAGCCTCGCTTGCCCGGGCCGCGGCTGTCCTGCAGCAGTACTGGCGCCAGTGCGATCACCAGCAGGCAGACCGGCACGTTGATGAAGAAGATCCACTGCCAGCCGAGGCCGTCCGTCACCGGGCCGCCGATGAGCGACCCCGCCGTACCGCCGACTCCGCTGGTCGCTCCCCAGATGCCCAGCGCCTTGTTGCGCTCCGGGCCGTCCGGGAACGTGGTCATCACGATGGAGAGCGCACTGGGAGCCAGTACGGCGGCCGCGACGCCCTGCAGCCCGCGGGCCAGGACCAGCGCGTCACCTGACCAGGCGAAGCCGCACAGGAGAGACGAGCCGGCGAAGACGGCCAGTCCGACGATCAGCACCCGCCGTCGGCCCAGCAGGTCGGACACCCGCCCGCCCAGCAGGAGCAGGCCGCCGAACATCAACGCGTAGCCGCTGGGGACCCACTGGACGCCACCGGACGAGAAGGTCAGCTCCCGCTCGATCGACGGGACGGCGACCAGCACGATCGACGCGTCCAGGATGATCATGAAGCCGGTCAGGCAGAGCAGGGCCAGCGCGAGCCAGCGTTTCGGCATGGGGTCCTCCGTACGACGGTCGGGTGTGTTCACGAAGGACGTCGCTGCCGGGCCGGGCCGCTCGACATCGTGTTCTGTCGAATCCGGGGACGTTGTTCCGACGTACCGGGCGAGAGGGGTTACAGGGACCTCGTCGACCGTCAGGATGGTGACCGTGAAGTACATGCTGCTGATCTACTCCAACCCGGAGAGCTGGGCGGGGCTGTCCGCCGAGCAGCGGGAGGACCTGTCGCGGTCGCACCAGGACCTGACCCGGGAGTTGACCGAGCAGGGCCTGCTGGTCAGCGCCGCGGGCCTGGCCGACCCGATCACCACGCGGACGGTCTCCGTGGACGCCGACAACACCCGCAACACCACCGACGGCCCGTACGCCGAGGCCAAGGAGCACCTGGCGGGCTTCTACCTGGTGGAGTGCGAGGACATCGACCAGGCGATCGACTACGCCGCGCGGATGCCGGACGCGAAGTACGTGGCGGTCGAGGTCCGGCCGGTGATGGACGCGTCCGGGCTGGAGATGTGAGCGAGCGAACAATGGGTAGAGCAGCGCTCACTCACGCCGTGGCCGAGCGAAGCGAGGTGGAGGCGTGAGCGATTTCGAGCTCCTGTTACGGGAGCAGACGCCGCAGGTGCTGAGTGCGCTGGTCCGGCACTACGGGCACTTCGACCTGGCCGAGGAAGCGGTCCAGGAGGCGCTGCTCGCCGCGTCCCAGCAGTGGCCGAGCGAGGGCGTGCCGGACAACCCGCGCGGCTGGCTGATCCGCGTCGGCTCGCGTCGGCTGACCGACCTGCTGCGCAGCGAGTCGGCCCGGCGTCGCCGCGAGGAGAACGCCGCCACGATGGCCTCGCCGGAGGAGTTCGTTGCCCCGAGCCCGGAGATCGACGACCCGGGTGGCCGCGACGACACGCTGACACTGCTGTTCCTGTGCTGCCACCCGTCGCTGTCGCCGGCCTCGCAGATCGCGCTGACGCTGCGCGCGGTCGGCGGTCTCACCACCGCGCAGATCGCGGCCGGGTTTTTAGTGCCTGAGGCAACAATGGCGCAGCGGATCAGCCGCGCCAAGCGGAGCATCAAGCAGGCCGGCTCGTCGTTCGAGATGCCGCCGGAGGCCGAGCGGGACGCGCGGATGGGCGCGGTGCTGCATGTGCTGTACCTGATCTTCAACGAGGGCTACACCGCGTCGTCCGGCGACGACCTGCACAGCGCGGAACTGACCACGGAGGCGATCCGGCTGGTTCGCGGCGTACGGCGGTTGCTGCCGGACGACGGCGAGGTGGCCGGCCTACTGGCGCTCATGCTGCTCACCGACGCGCGCCGACCGGCCCGGACCGCGGCCGACGGCTCACTGATCCCGCTGGAGGAGCAGGACCGGACGAAGTGGAACAGCCCGGCCATCGTCGAGGGCGAGCACCTGGTCTCGGACGCGTTGGCCAGGACCCAGCTGGGGCCGTACCAGGTACAGGCGGCGATCGCCGCCGTACACGGGACTGCCGAGCGGGCCGAAGACACCGACTGGCGGCAGATCGTCGCGCTGTACCAGGTGCTCGAGCAGATCTCGGACAACCCGATGGTCCGGCTCAACCACGCGGTCGCGGTGGCCATGGCGGTCGGGCCGAAGGAGGGGCTCGCGTTGCTCGAGCCGCTGGAGTCCGACGGCCGCATGAAGGACCACCACCGGCTGGAGGCGGTCAAGGCGCACCTGCTGGAGATGTCCGGCGACCTGGACGGCGCCCGGGCGAGCTACCTGCTGGCAGCTCGCCGGACAACGTCGGTGCCGGAGCGGAACTACTTGCAGAAGCGGGCCGAACAGCTCACTTCTTGAAGGCGTCCTTGACCTTCTCGCCGGCCTGCTTCAGGTCGCTGACGCTCTGGTCGGCCTGGCCCTCGGTCTTCAGGTCGTCGTCACCGGTCACCTTGCCGACGGCCTCCTTGGCCTTGCCCGCCAGGTCTTCCGCCGCGTTCTTCGCCTTGTCTGCCAAGCTCATCGTGCTTGTCCTCTCGTTGGGGTGACGGTCCGCCGGCGCCCCCTGCGGCCACCGGCGAACCGTGGGCGGCACCCCCCGTCCGAAGTGCCGCTTACTGAGTTGGTCGGCCCGGCCGGCGGATCCGTCACGCCGGGGTGACCCACCTCACGCCGTACGGCGGGGGTGCCGCGGTCGGTGTCATGTGTCAGGTTGGGGTTGTGGACCTCACCAAGGCGTCGCTGCTGCGCGAGCTGCTGACCGGCACCGAGCTGGGCACCCGGACCACGTCGTTCGCCCACTCGCTGCGGCGCTACACGACGCGCAGAGGCGGGCTGATGCTGTTCGGCCCGCCTGAGGACGAGCCGTGGCACCTGACCGCGCACCTGGACGACGAGCTGCACCGAGCCGGGGTTGAGGACGTCAGGCCGTCGCTGGTCCGCTGGGCTCCGCCGCCGGATGCCCCGCCGCACCTGGCGATCGGGCTGGACCGCCTCCGCGACTCCGGCAAGGGCGAGTCGCTGCTGATCGTCTCCGAGGCCAACCCGGCGGACACCCTGCTGGAGCGCATCGACGACGTACGGCGCCGCGGTACGACGATCTTCAGCATCGACAACGGCAACCGCGACCTGGCGTCGCTGTCCCACGAGTCCCTGGTCCCCGAACTGCTCGTGCCCGCGGGGCTCGGCAGCTGGACGACTCATCCGGTGGTGGGCGACCGCGGCGACGAGGTCCTGGCGGACCGAGAGCCCCTGCCCTTGTCCGAAGAGACGCTCACCGCCCTGCAGGAGGCCGCCGCGGGCTTCGAGATGACCCAGCACCTGGTCAGCCTCGCCGCCGCCGACCCCGACGCCGGTCAAGCCGGCTGGCGCCGCTCGTTGCGCAACTTCATCGAACGCATCGGCGGCGAACCGGCCTAGCCCTCCAGGTAGAGCGCCGCCAGCCGCGGGAAGCGCGACTCCAGCTCGCCCTTGTCGTCGAAGTCGAACTCCTCACCCGCCGGCACGTCCGGCGAGTCCGGCGTCCCAGCGTCGACCGCGGCCCAGAACGCCTTCTCCGACCCGGCCACCGCGCTGTAGGCCTCCGCCCCCACCGCGAGCACCGCCTCCCCGTCGAACAGCTCGGTGGTGTCCTGCAGATCCTCGTCGACCACGTCGGCCAACGAGTCCGGATCAGCCAGCGCGGCCTCCCAGACCTCACGCCCCTGCACCACCAGCCATCCGCGGAAGTGGTCGAACGAGTCGTCCCCCATCCCACCGTTCAGCAGGTACGACGCACCCCACAGATCCCACCGGTAGGCCTGACTCAGCAGCAGCTCGAACTGCACCCCGAACCCCACGATCTCCTCGGCCACCAACCCACCGAGCTCCTTGATCAGCGCATCCGCGACCCCGTCCGGATCCACGACCGTGTCGTCAACCTGCTCCCGGGCCGCGTCCACCAGCCCCCAGAACCCATCCCTGTCCACCCCCAAAGCGTGGCACGAAACCCGCTCTCCGGAGGAGCCCCTGAGGCCAACCTTCTGCTCACCAGGCCTCGTCCAAGCGGGCGCGTACGTCGGTAGGCAGGTACAGGCGGGCCCCGGAAAGGGCCTGCGTGAGCTGGTCGGGAGTGCTGACGCCGATGACTGGCGTGACGCTGGGGGAGCCGCCGGTGAGCCAGGCGAGGACGACCTCGCTGCGGGTGACGCCCAGGTCGGTGGCTGCCTGGGCGAGAGCTTCCAGGCGGCGGGTCGTGCCGGGGTGGTCGAAGGCCTCGTGGAACGGCCGGTCGGGGCGCTCGTAGCTGCCGGACATCAGCGGGCTGTAGGCGAACAGCTCCTGCTCCGGGTTCTGTTCGGCGTAGTCGAGGAACTCGTCGGTGATCCAACCGAAGCGGTGGTCGTGGCTGTGGTTGCGGACGAAGGGACGCGGCTGCAGGTAGGAGTAGCGCAACTGGAGCGCGGTCGGACCAGTGACGCCGAGCTGCTCAGCGATGCCGCGGGCGCGCTCGACTCGCCAGAGCGCGTAGTTAGACAGGCCGACCCGGCCGATCGTGCCGGCGGCCGCGTGCTTGCCGAAGGCGGCGACGGTCTCCTCCAGCGGGGTCTGCAGGTCGTCGCGGTGCGCCAGGTAGAGGTCGACGTGGTCGATGCCCATCCGCCGCAGCGACGTCTCCACCGCCTCGTCGATCGCCTTCGTGGACAGCCCTTCCGAGTGCTCCGGGTAGCTGCCAGGCCAGAGCGGCTCACACCCGACCTTGGTGGCCACCTTCACCCTGTCCCGTACGCCGGGCCGCTGCGCGAACCAGCGCCCGAGCAGCTCCTCGCTCTGCCCGCCGCGCCCGCTCGGGTCGACCCAGAACGCGTAGCAGTCGGCCGTGTCGATCCACTGCCCACCCGCGTCGACGTACTGGTCGAGCAGAGCGAACGACGTCCGCTCGTCGATCGTCGTACCGAACACCATTGCTCCGAGCGCCATCTTCAGATCAGCCATACCCGCAACCCTCTGATCTGGAGTGCGCTCCAGGTCAAGATCCACTACCGCTATTCGAGACAAATGGTTTCGCATCATGGACGCTGCGTGTCAGACTCCAAGCTGTGAACGACTTCCTGGCGGCCGACGAAGTGATCGACGCGACCCACCCGGCCATCACCGAGGCCGCGGCCCGCCTGCGCCGCGACCATCCCGGTACGACGGACTTCGCGCGCGCCGCCTTCGAGTTCACCCGCGACGAGGTGAAGCACTCGATGGACGTCGGCGATCGCCGCCCGACCGTCGCCGCGTCCGAGGTGCTCGGCCACGGCGCCGGGTTGTGCCACGGCAAGGCCCATCTCCTGACCGCGCTGCTCCGCGCGGAAGGCGTCCCGGCCGGCATCTGCTACCAGCGCCTGGCCGACGGCAAGGGCGGCTTCTTCCTGCACGGCATGACCGCCGTACAGCTCGACGGCGCCTGGTACCGGCAGGACCCGCGCGGCGACAAGCCCGGAGTCACGACCGAGTTCTCGCTGACCGACGAGCGCCTCGCCTACGAGCCTGACCCGTCCCAGGGTGAAGCCGATCTGCCCGGCGTCTTCGCCACGCCCGATCCCGGCCTGGTGGCCGCTCTCCGCTCGACGGACGACGTCATCGCCCTCGTCGCGAACGGTGGCCTGCCCGGCGATCTCAGCTGAGAGCCTGCCCGGCGGTCTTCCCACGCGTAGACGTCCGTACGACGAGCTCCGGCGTGAACGTCACCCGCTGGTGCTCGTGATCCGGATTCGACGACTCGTCGAGCAGCAACTCCGCGGCCGTCTTGCCGAGCAGATGACGCGGCTGCCGAACGGAAGTCAGCGGTACGGCGGCCGCCGCCGCGAACTCGATGTCGTCGTACCCGACGATCGCCAGGTCCTCCGGCACGCGCAGTCCGAGGCTCACGCACTGCTGCAGCAACCCCAGCGCGAGCAGGTCGTTCGCGCAGAACGCCGCCGTCGGCCGACGGTCGGCAGGGAGCCCAGCCAGCCGCTGCCCAGCGCCGCGACCCTCCGCGACGGTCAGCGCGGCCGTGGTGAGCTCGACCAGGTTCTCCGCGGGCAATCCCGCGTCCTGCAGGGCGTTCCGGGCACCTTCGAGCCGGTCGGTGACCTGGCCGATCGTGTTCGGCCCGCCGACGAAGGCGATCCGCTCGTGGCCGAGCTCGATCAGGTGGCCCAGCGCGACCTCGCCGCCGAGGACGTCGTCCACCGCGACCGAGCAGTGCATGCCCTCGTCGAGTGAACGGTCGACCACCACAACCGGCGTACCGCGCATCGGCAGCGTCGTGATTCGCGGCGTGTGCGGGTCGATCGGCGTGATCAGTACGCCCTGAACGCGCTGCTGCTCGAGCAGGTCAAGGTAGTCGGCCTCGCGCCCGGCGTCCTCGTTGCTGTTGCAGAGGAAGACCGACAGGCCGGCCTCGCGTGCCGCTTCCTCCACGCCCTTGGCGACGTCGGTGAAGAACGGGTTGCCCGCGTCGAGCATGAGGTACGCCAGGATCCGGCTGCTGCCCGCTCGCAACTGCCGGGCCGACTCGTTGCGCACGAAGCCGAGCGACTCCATCGCCGCCTCGACCTTGGCCCGGGTGGCCGGACTGACCATCTCCGGCCGGTTGAGCACGTTGGAAACGGTCCCGAGGGACACTCCCGCGGCCGCGGCGACGTCCTTGACCCCAGCCGCTCCCCGTCCACGACCGCGGCCGGCAACCCGAGCGGCAGGCGTCGCGCTCTCACCCGGTACGGCGGTTGCCGGGATGCGCTTCACCGGGACGCGCGGCGTTCTGCCCGTCCGTGGTGCAGGCGTTCCGCCTCGCGAGGGTGACGCTCCGGTCCTCGGCGCGGCCGCTCCGCCACGCGGTGCTCCGGCCCGTGGCGCGGCGGAACCTGTCCGCGGCGCCGCCGTCCGGGGAGTGCCTGCGCGTGGCGCCGGCGTGCCGCCTCTCGGCGTACCGCCGGCTCGTTGCGAGGCGCCGCCGCGCGAAGACCCGGTGCCTCCGCGGTCGGAGGCAGGATCCGGCGCTCCGGCGCGTCCTGGTGCGCTGGGTGGAGCCACGTGACCTCCCCGCTTGAAACGTGATAGCCCACGAAGCGTACCTGCCCGGACTGTGGATGTCCGCAGGGTCCACCTGTGGTTCTCCACAGACTTCACTCTGCCTCTTGACGCTCGCCCTCGCCGTCAGGCAATCTTCTTGAAACCTTTCAGCAACGAACAGATCGAGACCTCCGGAGGTGGCGATGGCGACGGACGCTCCGGTGCTACGGGTGCGTGAAGTTTCCAAGTCGTTCGGCGCGGTCGCCGCCGTCCAGAACGTGTCCTTCGACCTGTACGGCGGAGAGGCGCACGCGCTGGTCGGGGAGAACGGTGCGGGCAAGTCCACGCTGGTGAAGATGCTGGCCGGCGTGCACAGACCGGACTCCGGCACTCTCGAGCTGGACGGCGCCCCGATCGAGCTGGCCACTCCCGCCGACGCCAAGGCGGCCGGTATCGCGGTGATCTACCAGGAGCCGACCCTGTTCCCGGATCTGTCCGTCGCGGAGAACATCGCGATGGGCCGGCAGCCGCTGGGTCGTTTCAAAACCATCGACCGGGCCGCGATGCAGCGCCAGGCCGAGCAACTGTTCGCCCGGCTCGGCGTCTCCATCGCTCCGAACCGGCCGGCCCGCGGGTTGTCGATCGCCGACCAGCAGCTGGTGGAGATCGCCAAGGCGCTGTCGGCCGACGCCCGGGTAGTGGTGATGGACGAGCCGACCGCGGCCCTGACCGGGGTCGAGGTCGAGCGCTTGTTCGCGGTCGCCCGGTCCCTGCGGGACGACGGCGCGGCGCTGGTCTTCATCTCGCACCGGTTCGAGGAGATCACCGCGCTCTGCGAGAAGGTGACGATCCTGCGCGACGGCAAACACGTCTCCACCGATCCACTGGCCGGGCTCAGCGTCGACGAGATGGTCCGCCGGATGGTCGGCCGCGATCTCGACGCGTTGTTCCCCAAGCAGGACGTGACACCGGGCGCGGTGGTGCTGTCGGTGCGCGGGCTGCGGCGGGATCCGGTGTTCGTCGACATCGACTTCGAGGTCCGGGCCGGCGAGATCGTCGCGCTGGCAGGCCTGGTCGGCTCCGGCCGGTCCGAGGTGGTGCAGTCGATCTTCGGTGTCGACCCACGCGACGGCGGCACGGTCGAGGTCGGCGGGCGCAAGCTCAAGCCCGGCTCGCCCCGCGCCGCGATGGCTGCCGGGGTCGCGCTGGTCCCGGAGGACCGCCGTCAGCAGGGGCTGCTGATGGACCTGTCGATCGAGCGCAACGTGACGCTGCCGCGGTCGAGAGCCCTGTCCCAGTTGGGTTTCCTGACCGGCAGCAGTGAGCGCCGGTCGGCGAAGGAGTGGACCACGCGGCTGAAGACCAAGTACGGACGGCTCAGCGACGAGGTCGGCACGCTGTCTGGCGGCAACCAGCAGAAGGTCGTGCTGGCGAAATGGTTGTCGATGGCACCGAAGCTGCTGATCGTCGACGAGCCCACCCGGGGCATCGACGTCGGGACCAAGGCCGAGGTGCACCGGTTGATGTCCAGCCTGGCCGCTGAAGGCGTGGCGGTCCTGATGGTGTCGTCGGAGTTGCCGGAGGTGCTCGGCATGGCCGATCGCGTGCTGGTGATGCGCGAGGGCCGGCTGGTCGCCGCGCTCGACCGGGCCGACGCCACCGAGGAGTCCGTGATGTACGCCGCCACCGGTGCGGAGGTGACCGCATGACGGCCGTCGGGCTGCCCGGCGTCACCGCGCGCAGATCCTCGCTCGACCTGGTGCTGCGGGCCCGTGAGTTGGGCATCGTGCTCGCGCTGGTCCTGCTCGTCGCGGTGACCGCGATCTCGAACCCCCGGTTCCTGTCCGGCCAGAGCATCCGCGACATCCTGCTCGGCACCGCGATCCTGGCCGTTCTGGCGGTCGGCCAGGCCGTGGTGGTGATCACCCGTAACATCGACCTCTCGGTCGGCTCCGTGCTCGGCCTGAGTGCCTTCACCGTCGGCACGCTGCTCCGGGACAACCCGGGCCTCCCGGTCGTGGTCGCCCTGCTGGTCGGCGCCGTGGTCGGAGGGATCTGCGGCGCCGCCAACGGGGTCCTGGTCCGGTACGGCAACGTCCCGGCCCTCGTCGTCACCCTCGGCACGCTGTACGTCGTGCGCGGCCTCACCTACTTCTGGGCCGGTGGTCAGCAGATCAACGCCGACGAGTTGCCGCAGGGCTTCCTCGACTTCGGCAACGCCACGCTCGTCTCGGTGCCGTACCTGGTGGTGATCGCCCTGCTGGTCCTGGTCGTCACCGGCCTGGTCCTGCGGAACTACCGGGCCGGCCGCGAGCTCTACGCGATGGGTTCGAGCCCGCAGGCGGCCAAGCTGGCCGGGATCGCGGTCGGGCGCCGTACGGTCGGAGCATTCCTGGTCAGCGGAGCGCTGGCCGGGCTGGCGGGCGTGCTGTTCGCGGCCCGCTTCGGCACGATCGACGCCGCCGCGGGGACGGGCTACGAGCTGAACGTGGTCGCCGCGGTAGTCGTCGGAGGCGTCGCCGTGTTCGGCGGCAGCGGGTCGGTCTGGGGTGCCGCGCTCGGCGCGTTGCTGCTCACCACGATCGGCAGCGCGCTGGCCGTTCTCGAGATCAACCAGTTCTGGCAGCAGGCGATCGTCGGCGCTCTGATCCTGCTCGCGATCGGCGCCGACCGGCTGGTCGCGGCGCGGGTCGCCGCGACGTTGAAGAAGCGAGGCTCCCATGTCAGCTGAGACCGCGGCGATCACCGACCGCCCGGGCAATCTGGCCGGCCGGTTCGCGAACTGGAACGTGGCGATCATCGCCCTGACCGTGCTGGTGCTGATCGTGGCGGCGGCGAGCGTCGACAACTTCGGCACCTCGCAGAACTTCGGCTTCCTGGTCCTCGACCTGCTGCCGATCGCCCTGGTCGCGCTGCCGATGACGCTGGTGATCGTCACCGGCGAGATCGACCTCTCGGTGGCCAGCACGCTCGGCCTGTCCAGCGCCCTGATGGGCTACCTGTGGAACGCGAACCAGCCGATCGAGACGATCATCCCGGTCTGCCTGCTGCTGGGCGCTGTGCTCGGCGCGGTCAACGGCTTCTTCGTCACCGTGCTCGGCCTGCCCTCGCTGGCGGTCACGATCGGTACCCTGGCGCTCTACCGCGGCTTGGCCTTCGTCGTTCTCGGAGACAGCGCGGTCGCGGACTTCCCGGCGCTCTACACCGACTGGGTGACCGGGACGATCGGCGGCACCTCGATCCCGAACGTGCTGATCATCGTCGTCGTGCTGGCGATCGTGTTCGGCGTCGTCCTGCACGCGACGCCGATCGGCCGCGCGGTCTTCGCGGTCGGCGCCAGCGAGCAGGCCGCCCGGTTCGCCGGCGTCCGCCCCGGCCGCCTCAAGTTCTGGCTGTACGTCGTGAGCGGTCTGGTCGCGGGCCTGGCCGGAGTGCTCTGGACCCTGCGGTACTCCAGCGCCCGCGCGGACAACGGCGCCGGCCTCGAGCTCGCGGTGGTCGCCGCCGTGCTGCTCGGTGGGGTCTCGATCTTCGGCGGGAAGGGCGCGTTGCCCGGGGTGATCGCCGGCGTGGTGCTGCTCGCCTCCCTGCAGAACGCGCTCCGCCTGTCCGACGTCTCCAACGAGGCGCTCAACGTCGTGACGGGTGTCCTGCTGATCGCCTCGGTGCTCGCTCCGAACCTCGCCAACGCCGTCCGTACCGCGGTGCAACGCCGCCGGCACCGCACCGAACCAACTCCCGGGTCACCGTCCAGAAAGGACCCATCATGACCTTCCGCCTGTCCCGCCGTACGGCGGTCCCGCTGTCGACGGTGGCCGTCCTGTTCCTCGCGCTGACCGCCTGCGGCGGTGGCACGACCAAGGAGAGCACCGCGGGCGACGCCACCGCGGCGCCGTCGTCCTCGACCTCGGCCGCGGCCGACCCGAACGCGCCGCTCAAGGAAGGCCTGAAGATCGCCTACCTTCCCAAGCAGCTGAACAACCCCTACACCGACGTCGAGGTCGGCGGCGGCAAGGTCGCGGTCGGCGAGATCAAGGGCGAGTACAAGTTGGTCGGCCCGAACGACGCGAGCGCGTCGTCGCAGGTCAGCTACATCAACACGCTGATCCAGCAGCAGCAGGACGTGATCGTGGTCGCCGCCAACGACCCGAACGCGGTCTGCCCCTCGCTGAACCAGGCCCGTAAGGCCGGGATCAAGGTGGTCACCTTCGACTCCGACGCGGCCAAGACCTGCCGGGACGCGTTCATCAACCAGGCGACCACGCAGGGCATCGGCGAGAGCCTGGTGAAGATGGCCAGCGAGCTGGCCGGCGGTTCCGGTGAGATCGCCGTCCTGTCCGCGACGCCGAACGCGACCAACCAGAACTCCTGGATCGAGGTGATGAAGACCGAGCTGGCCAAGCCCGCCAACCAGAAGCTCAAGCTGGTCAAGATCGCCTACGGCAACGACGACGACCAGAAGTCCTTCACCGAGGCCCAGGGCCTGCTGCAGACGTACCCGAACCTCAAGGTGATCGTCTCGCCCACCACGGTCGGCATCGCCGCCGCCTCGCGGTACGTCAGCTCCTCCAACTACAAGGGCAAGGTCGCGATCACCGGCCTCGGCCTGCCGAACCAGATGCGCAAGTTCGTCAAGGACGGCACCGTCAAGAAGTTCGCCCTCTGGAACCCGGCCGACATCGGGTACCTGGCCGCGTACGCCGGAGCCGCGCTGAGCTCCAACCAGATCACCGGTGCCGAGGGCGAGAAGTTCAAGGCCGGCAAGCTCGGCGACTACACCGTCGGCGCGTCCGGCGAGATCGTGCTCGGCCCCCCGACCGAGTTCACCGCCGCCAACATCGACAAGTTCGACTTCTGAGCCCGGAGTCCTCGTGAACCGCTACTGCTTCTGCCTCCAGGTCAAGCCGGACCGGCTGGACGAGTACGTCGAGCGGCACGCCGACGTGTGGCCCGACATGCAGGCCGCGCTGCGCGCCTCCGGCTGGCACAACTACTCGCTCTTCCTCCGCGACGACGGTCTGCTGATCGGGTACGTCGAGGCCGACGACCTGGAGGCGGCGCAGAAGGCGATGGCGGCGACCGAGGTGAACGAGCGCTGGCAGGCCCAGATGACCGACTTCTTCACCGGAATCGACGGGCGTCCGCCGGACGAGTCGTTCCTGCTGCTCCGCGAGATCTTCCACCTCACACCTGCGAAGGACTGACCTATGACGACCGAAGCCGTGAAATCCGCCCTGCGCCGGCAGGAGATCGAGCTGCCCTCCTGGGCGTTCGGCAACTCGGGCACCCGGTTCAAGGTGTTCAGCCAGCCGGGCGTGCCCCGGTCGCCGGAGGAGAAGATCGCCGACGCCGCGGTCGTGCACAAGCACACCGGCGTCGCGCCGAGCGTGGCGCTGCACATCCCCTGGGACAAGGTCGACGACTACGGCGCGCTGGCGGCGTACGCGAAGGACCAGGGCGTGCGGCTGGGCGCGATCAACAGCAACGTGTTCCAGGACGACGACTACAAGCTGGGCAGCGTGACCAACCCGGACCCGAGCATCCGGCGCAAGGCCACCGACCACCTGCTGGAGTGCGTCGACATCATGGACGCGACCGGCTCCCGGGACCTGAAGCTGTGGTTCTCCGACGGGACGAACTACCCCGGCCAGGACGACATCCAGGACCGGCAGGACCGGCTGGCGACCGCGCTGAAGGAGGTCTACGACCGGCTCGGTGCCGACCAGCGGATGCTGCTGGAGTACAAGCTGTTCGAGCCGGCCTTCTACACCACCGACGTGCCGGACTGGGGTACGTCGTACGCGCACTGCCTGGAGCTCGGCCCGAAGGCGACGGTCTGCATCGACACCGGGCACCACGCGCCGGGGACCAACATCGAGTTCATCGTCGCGTTCCTGCTCCGGGTCGACAAGCTCGGCGCGTTCGACTTCAACAGCCGCTTCTACGCCGACGACGACCTGATGGTGGGCGCGGCCGACCCGTTCCAGCTGTTCCGGATCATGAACGAGATCGTCCGTGGCGACGCGCTCGACCCCGAGCGCGGAATCGCGTTCATGCTGGACCAGTGCCACAACATCGAGGCGAAGATCCCGGCCATCATCCGGTCGGTGATGAACGTCCAGGAGGCCACCGCGAAGGCGCTGCTGGTCGACCGGGACGTGCTGCGCAAGGCCCAGCAGGACGGTGACGTGCTGGGTGCGAACGCAGCCCTGATGGATGCCTACAACACCGACGTCCGTCCGCTGCTCGCCGAGCTGCGGACCGAGCAGGGGCTCGACCCCGACCCGGTCGCGGCGTACCAGCGCAGCGGCTACTTCGAGCAGATCACCAAGGACCGAGCCGACGGCCAGCAGGCCGGATGGGGAGCATGACAGTGAGCGAGACCGCGACCGAGCTTGTTGCTCGAAGCAACAGACTGGGTGCCGATCCGCGCAACACCAATTACGCCGGTGGCAACACGTCCGCCAAGGGCACGGCGACCGACCCGGTCACCCAGCAACCGGTGGACCTGGTCTGGGTGAAGGGATCCGGCGGCGATCTCGGCACGCTGACCGCGGCCGGGCTGGCCGTGCTCCGGATCGACCGGCTGAACGCGCTGGTCGACGTCTATCCCGGCGTTGACCGCGAGGACGAGATGGTCGCCGCCTTCGACTACTGCCTGCACGGCAAGGGCGGAGCGGCGCCGTCGATCGACACCGCGATGCACGGACTGGTCGACGCGCCCCACGTCGACCACCTGCACCCGGACTCGGGGATCGCTCTGGCGACTGCCGCGGACGGGGAGAAGCTGACGGCCGAGTGTTTCGGTGACCGGGTGGTCTGGGTGCCGTGGCGGCGGCCCGGGTTCCAGCTCGGCCTGGACATCGCGCAGACCAAGCGGGAGAACCCGCAGGCCATCGGCGTGATCCTCGGCGGGCACGGCATCACGGCCTGGGGCGATACCTCGGCCGAGTGCGAGGCGAACTCGATCGAGATCATCCGCACGGCCGAGCAGTTCCTGGCCGAGCGCGGTAAGCCGGAGCCGTTCGGCGCCGCCGTACCGGGGTTCGAGGCGTTGCCGGCCGAGGAGCGGCGGCAGCGGGCCGCCGCGCTCGCGCCGGTGATCCGTGGGCTCGCGTCGACGGACAACCCGCAGGTCGGGCACTTCAACGACGCGGACGTCGTCCTGGAGTTCACCGCCCGCGAGAAGCTCGGGGAGCTGGCCGCGCTCGGGACCTCCTGCCCGGACCACTTCCTCCGGACGAAGGTGCGGCCGCTCGTGCTCGACCTGCCGCCGAGTGCTCCGCTGGAGGAGGCGGTGACGCGCCTCAAGGAGCTGCACCTGCAGTACCGCGAGGACTACGCGGCCTACTACGACCGGCACAAGGAGCCCGACAGCCCGCCGATGCGGGGTGCCGACCCGGCGATCGTGCTGGTGCCCGGCGTCGGCATGTTCAGCTTCGGCAAGGACAAGCAGACCGCTCGGGTCGCCGGCGAGTTCTACGTCAACGCGATCAACGTGATGCGTGGCGCGGAGGCGGTCTCGACGTACGCGCCGATCGACGAGCGGGAGAAGTTCCGCATCGAGTACTGGGCGTTGGAAGAGGCGAAGCTGCAGCGGATGCCGAAGCCGAAGCCGCTCGCCACCCGGGTCGCGTTCGTCACCGGCGGCGGATCCGGCATCGGGAAGGCCATTGCCCAGCGACTCGCGGCCGAGGGCGCGTGCGTCATCGTCGCCGACCTGGACACCGCCTCGGCGGAGGCAGTCGCCAAGGAGATCGGTACGACGGACAAGGCGATCGCGGTCGGCGCCGACGTGTCGAACGAGGCCGCGGTGGCGGCAGCGTTCGAGCAGGCGGTGCTGGCGTTCGGTGGTGTCGACCTGATCGTCAACAACGCGGGCCTGTCGATCTCGAAGCCGCTGCTGGAAACCACCGAGCACGACTGGGACCTGCAGCACGACGTGATGGCGAAGGGCTCGTTCCTGGTCTCCAAGGTCGGAGCGAAGATCCTGATCGACCAGGCGATCGGCGGCGACATCGTCTACATCTCCAGCAAGAACGCGGTCTTCGCCGGCCCGAACAACGTCGCGTACGGCGCGGCCAAGGCCGACCAGGCCCACCAGGTCCGGCTGCTCGCGGCGGAGCTCGGCGAGTACGGGATCCGCGTGAACGGCATCAACCCGGACGGCGTCGTCCGTGGCTCCGGGATCTTCGCCAAGGGCTGGGGCGCGAAGCGCGCCGCGGTGTACGGCGTACCGGAGTCGGAGCTGGGTGCGTTCTACGCGCAGCGAACGCTGCTCAAGCGCGAGGTCCTGCCGGAGCACGTCGCCGCCGGCGTCTTCGCACTGACAGCCGGAGACCTGTCCCACACAACCGGCCTACACGTCCCAGTGGACGCCGGCGTCGCAGCGGCGTTCCTCCGCTGAGGCAACCATGACCATCAACCTGCTGCCGCTCCGCCTCACCCCGACGCACGTCGAGGTGACGCTCGGCGTCGCCCCGGTCCGCGCAGAGGTGCCGCTCAGGTTTACCCCGGTCCGCGCAGAGGTGCCGATCAGCGTTACCCCGGTGCACGGTGAGGTGACGCCCCACCCCACCCCCACCCATGCCGGGGTGTTGCTGGGCGGGGCTCCGATCTTTCTCGAGGAGGACGACCATGTGGAGTGCTGATCCGGAGCGGTCCGTCGACGGCGGCGGTCTGCTGCCGTGGGTCGAGCCGCGGAAGACTCGGATCGGACTGGTCGCGGGCGGGCTCGGTGCCTACTGGCCGCAGTTCCCAGAGCTGCTCCCACAGCTGCAGGCATCGGCGCGACGAGTGGCCGAGCGGTTCGGGGAGTTCGACTGCGAGGTCGTCGACGTCGGGTTCATCTCCGACGCACAGGAAGGCGCCGCGGCGGCCGAGAAGCTGCGGCTGGCCGACTGCGACCTGATCGTCGGCTTCCTCACGACCTACATGACCGCCTCGATGCTGGTGCCAGTCGCGCAGCGCTCCGGTGCACCAGTGCTCCTGCTCAACCTGCAGCCCACCGAAGCAATGGACCACGCGTCCTTCGACACCGGAGCCTGGCTCGCGTACTGCGGCGCCTGCCCACTACCAGAGATGGCGAACGCCTTCGAGCGATGCGGCATCGACTTCCGCTCGGTCTCCGGGTACCTCGAGGACGAGCGGGCGTGGGCAAGGATTCACCGCTGGCTCAAGGCAGCCGGCGTCCGAGCCGCCTTCCGCCACGGCCGCCACGGCCTCCTCGGCCATCTGTACCCCGGAATGATGGACGTGATCACCGACCCGACCCTCGTCTCCGCACAGCTCGGCGGTCACGTGGAAATTCTGGAGATCGACGACCTCCGGGTCCGCGTCGAGAAGGTGACCGCGGCCGAGACCGAAGCCCGGATGAAGGTTGCCCAGGACATCTTCACCCTCGACGACTCGGTGGTCGAGGACGACTTCCGCTGGGGCGCGACGGTGTCGGTCGCCCTGGACCGGCTGGTCGAGGACTTCCAGCTCGACACCCTGGCGTACTACCACCGCGGCCTCGACGGCGAGACCCACGAACGCGTCGCGGCGGGGATGATCCTCGGCGCATCGCTGCTCACGGCAAGGGGTGTACCGGCGGCGGGGGAGTACGAACTGCGCACGTCACTGGCGATGCTGATGATGGACAAGCTCGGTGCCGGCGGTTCGTTCACCGAGCTGCAGGCGCTGAACTTCCACGACAACGTGGTCGAGATGGGCCACGATGGTCCGGCTCACCTCGCGATCAGCTCGGCCAAGCCGCTGCTGCGAGGACTAGGCGTCTACCACGGCAAACGCGGCTGGGGAGTCTCGGTCGAGTTCGACGTCGCCCACGGGCCCGTCACCGCACTCGGCCTCGGTCAACTCCGCGACGGCACCTTCAAGCTGATCGCCTCCGAAGGTGAGGTCGTCCCCGGCCCACTCCTCCAGATCGGCAACACCACCAGCCGCGTCGACTTCGGCTGCGACCCCGGCGAGTGGACCGACGCCTGGTCCGCCTCCGGCGTAGCTCACCACTGGGCTCTCGGCACGGGCCACCAGGTCGCAGACCTCAAAGCAGTCTCGAACCTGCTCCACCTCCCCTTGGAGGTCATCAACCCAGCCTGACCACGGATCTCACCGCAGCGCCGGACGCCGACCCCCGCCGGTCGCCGGGAGCTGATTTGGGTCGCCGACCAGTTCGTGCCCCTCGTCCTTCGCCTTCACTGACCTGAACACGGATCGCTTGCCCAGCACCTCTTGCCCCAGAAGGAGCCTCGCCCATGACTCTTCGGTTGGCCGCGGTGGATCTCGGTGCGTCCAGTGGACGCGTCATGGTCGGCGACGTCGCGCCAGGAAAGCTGGAACTGACCGAGGTCCACCGCTTCTGGAACGGCCCGGTCCAGATCCAGGGCACCCTGCACTGGGACATCCTGCACCTCTACCGCGAGACCCTCGTCGGCCTCACCAAAGCCGCAGCCGGCGGACCGATCGATGGAATCGGCATCGACTCCTGGGCCGTCGACTACGGCCTGTTGGACGCCGACGGCCACCTGCTCAGCAATCCGATCCACTACCGAGACGCCAGAACCGACGGCGTGATGGACAAGGTCCTGAGAACCGTCCCCGCCGAAGACCTGTACGCCGTCACCGGCCTCCAGCAACTCCCCTTCAACACCATCTACCAGTTGGTCGCCGAGCGTTCCCTCGCCCAAGCCCACCAGCTCCTCCTCATCCCCGACCTCCTCGCCTACTGGCTCACCGGCATCGCAGGCGCCGAAGCCACCAACGCCTCCACCACCCAGCTGTACGACGTCCGCACCAGAACCTGGAGCGAAGACCTAGCCCAGCGAGTAGGCATCCCCGCAGGCCTGTTCCCCACCCTCCGAGAACCAGGCGACCTCATCGGCCCCGTCCTCCCCGAGGTAGTCGAACAAACCGGCCTGACTCCCCGCCCCACGGCACCACCCCCTCCGACCACCGCCGCACCGGCCACCCCGGCACGGGTCGCCCCGGCCACCACCCCGCCGGCCACGACCGCCCACATTCCGTCCAGCACCCCGGGCCTCCCAGCGACCAGCACCGCCACCACCGGGACCCCTGGCACTCCCGCCTTGACGGGCGCCCCCGCCGCGTCCGACGCACCCGCTTCCCCGGCAACCGGCACCCCCGCCACTCCATCCACAGGCGCTCCGGGTGCCGCCCCTGCGGGCACAAGTGGTGCGAGCGCTCAGGCTGCCGGAGCGCTGCGAGTTCCGGTGATTGCTGTGGGTTCGCACGACACCGCATCCTCAGTGGTCGCTGTGCCTGCCGCCGAAGACGAGAACTTCGCCTATATCTCCTCCGGCACCTGGTCGTTGGCCGGACTAGAACTACCCGACCCAGTGCTCACCGAAGCAGCCCGCCAAGCGAACTTCACCAACGAAGGCGGCGTCGACGGCCGCACCCGCTTCCTGAAGAACGTCATGGGCCTGTGGATCCTCCAGGAGTGCCTACGGGTCTGGGGAACCGACGACCTCGTCGAGCTGCTCGAAGAAGCCGCCAAGGTCCCGGCCTTCGGCGTACTGATCGACCCGGACGACCCAACCTTCCTTGCCCCAGGCAACATGCCCGCGCGGATCGACGAGTTCTGCGCACGGACCGGTCAGGACAAACCGGCAACTCGCGCAGCGACCGTCCGCTGCATCCTGGAGAGCCTCGCCCTCGCCTACCGACGCACCCTGCGCAGCGCAGGGGAGATCGCCGACCGCGAGATCGACGTCGTACATGTGATCGGTGGAGGCTCGCAGAACGAGTTGCTCTGCCAGTTGACCGCGGAAGCCTGCGGAGTACCGGTCCTCGCCGGTCCCGTCGAGGCGTCCGCGCTGGGCAACGTGCTGGTCCAGGCACGCGCCCTGGGGGAACCGTTGCCGGACCTGGACGCCATGCGCGCGTTGGTCCGTGCGACCCATCGTCTGCGGCGGTACGCGCCGCAGGGTAGACCGGCCGACTGGGACGCCGCCGAGTCCCGGGTGTTCGGAACCAGGTGATCCGATGACCGCCCTGCACAACGAGACCCTCACCCACCCGGACCTGAGGGACCACAACCTGCTGCCCCCCAACGACCTCAACCAACTGCTCCCTCGAGGACTGAGCTACGAGGACCTGCGGCTGTTCCGGCTGATCGCAACCGGCCTGCCGATCGAAGCGGTCGCCCGCCGCCTCGACCTGTCCGAACGAACCGTCCGCCGCCGGACCCGCGCCGCCTGCGACCGCCTCGGCTTCGGCACCGCCATCGAAGCCATCGTCTGGGCCGCCCACCGCGGCCTCCTCTGACCCCACCCGCCCAACCACCGCAACGGCCCGCTCCGGCCTTGACCATCCTCCCCACCCGCGGCCCGCCCTGACCTTGACCACCCCCACCGGCGGCCTGCCTGGCCCTGACCACCTAATCCAGCTGGGCCCGCCCCGGCCCTGACCGCCCCAACCCACCGCGAGACCGTCCTCCCGACCTGCCGCAGCACCGCTCACGAAGGCGACCTGGCAGGCCGCCCGCGGACACCGAACCGCACCACCACGTACGACGCGCTTCATCTCCCCTGTAGATCGCCCCGTCTCTGTGAGGAGTTCGCCCATGTCGTTCCGCTCTCGGCTCGGCCCTCTGGTGGTTGCCGTGCTATTGCTGACCCCGCTGGTACCCGCGACCGGCTCCCCGCCCGACCCGAAAGGTGCCGCCATCCAGGTCCAGAACCTGAAGACCAACAACCTCACCAACCCACTCGGCGTCCCCGGCACGCCGCCACGCCTCAGCTGGCAGCTCGACGGCCAACGACGCGGCATCAGCCAGACCCGGTACGAGATCCACGTCTCGAAAGACCAGGCCAAAGACCTGGCGGCCACGGCCTCGCCTCAAACCGGCGAGCCCTCGGGCGCGCCCGGAGACACCCCCACGGCCACCGAGACCTCCCGACCGAACGTCTGGGACAGTGGCGTCGTCCGGTCCGGGCAGTCCGTCGAGGTCCCGTACGGCGGTCCCGCGCTGACCGCCTACACGGCGTACCGCTGGTCCGTCCGCGTCTGGGACGAGCAGGGCCGTGCCTCCTCCTGGTCCCCGGCTGCGACCTTCGAAACCGGTCCGCTGCAACCGGCGGACTGGCGAGGCGACTGGATTGGCGCCGACAACCAACCGGGCGCCGAGTGGACCGACACCACGATCGACGCGGACGTGACCCTGGTGAAGGACGCCCTCGGCGTCTTCTTCCGCGGCCGCGGCGGTCTCGGCTACATGTGGCAGCTCAACCAACTCACCCCGGACAAGCCCCTGCTCCGCCCGCACGTCCGGCAGTCAGGCGGCGGTTACGTGCTGCTCGGCGAGATCCCGCTCCCCGTGGGCACCGACCTGAAACAGCAACACCACCTCCGCATCACCACCGCCGGCCAGACGATCACCACCTGGCTAGACGACGTACAGATCGACACCCGTGAGCGCTCCGACCACAACGCGCCCGGCGTCGTCGGCTTCCGCACGAACGGTGAGGAAGACGGCGTCGTCCACAGCCTCAAGGTGACCGGCGCCGGCGGTGACGTACTCGTCGACACCAAGTTCCCGACCGGCGACCAGACCTTCCCGGACGGGACCGTCCGCCCGCAAGGCGGCCTGCAGGTCAAGGGCAACACCGACCTCTGGCTGCCGGGTAAGCCGATCCCGGTCTTCCAGAAACAGATCTCCTTGCCCAAGGCAAAGAAAGTCCAGTCCGCCCGGATCCACGCGGCCGCGCAAGGCATCTACGAGCTCAAACTCAACGGCCGCAAGGTCGGCGACCAGGAGCTGGCCCCGGGCTGGACCGACTACGCCCGCCGGATCCAGTCCCAGACCTACGACGTCACCAAGCTGCTGAAGTCCGGCGCGAACACCATCGGCGCGGAGCTGGCGCCGGGCTGGTACGCGGGCAACCTGGCGATGTTCGGTGCGAACAAGTACGGCAGCGACACCGCGTTCATCGCGCAGCTCCGCGTCACCTACACCGACGGCTCGACCGAGGTCTTCGCGACCGACTCCAGCTGGCAGACCGCGTCCGGCGCCGTACGGGTTGCCGATCTGCTCAACGGTGAGAGTCGCGATGCGCGGCGTACGACGTACGAGTGGACGCCGGTGCAGGTCCGGCCGAGCGCGACGAGCAAGCTGGTCCCGCAGACGGATCAACCGGTGCGCGTCACGCAACTGCTGAAGGCGAAGGCGATCCCGTCGCCGACGACCGGCGTGTACCTGTACGACCTCGGCCAGAACATGGTCGGCGTCTCGCGGCTGACGCTGCGCGGCTCACCGGGGCAGACCGTCAAGATTCGGTACGGCGAGGTGCTGAACCCCGACGGCACGCTCTACACCGACAACCTGCGGTCGGCGAAGGCGACGGATCACTACACGTTCGCGACCAACCGGCTGGAGACCTACCAGCCGCGCTTCACCTTCCACGGCTTCCGGTACATCGAGGTCAGTGGAGTCGCGACGGCGCCGCCGGCCAGCGCGATCGTCGGCGTCGTTCTGGGGACGGACGGCGAGCAGACCAACGAGTTCCGCACCAACTCGGCGCTCGTGAACCAGCTGCACAGCAACATCGTCTGGGGTCAGCGCGGCAACTTCCTCTCGATCCCGACGGACACGCCCGCGCGCGACGAGCGGATGGGGTGGACCGGCGACATCAACGTGTTTGCGCGGACCGCCGTCTACAACCTCGACTCGCAGGCGTTCCTGACGAAGTGGCTGCAGGACCTGCGCGACACCCAGCGCGCCGACGGTGCGTACGCGAGTGTCGCGCCGACCGTGCCGAACGCGTTCGACGGCGGCATGGGCAACGCGGGCTGGGCCGACGCCGGAGTCAACGTGCCGTGGACGCTGTGGCAGGCGTACGGCGACACGTCGGTGATCCGGCAGCACTACAACTCGATGGCCCAGTACGTCGACTACCTGGTTGCGAGTTCGAACGGGCTGATCCGGGGCGGTGGGGACTACGGCGACTGGCTGAACCTCGACGACCCGACGCCCGGCGAGCTGATCGGTACGTCGTTCGTCGCGAAGGGCGCTCGGCAGCTGAGCCAGATGGCGGCGGCGATCGGGAAGACGGCCGACGCGGCGAAGTACGAGCAGGTGTACGAGGACGTGCGGACGGCGTTCGCCGATCGGTTCGTGGCGGCGGACGGGAAGGTCGGGTCGGACAGCCAGACCGGGTACATCCTGGCGTTCACGAGCGATCTCGTACCGGACGATCGGATCACGGCGGCGGGCGAGCACTTCGCGGCGGCGATCCAGCGGCGGGACACGCATCTGTCGACCGGGTTCCTCGGAGTCGACGGGTTGCTGCCGGTGCTGACGAAGATCGGGCGCTCTGACCTGGCGTACAAGCTGCTGCAGAACACGTCGTACCCGTCGTGGGGCTACGAGATCGGCAAGGGCGCCACGACGATCTGGGAGCGGTGGAACTCGATCAATCCCGACGGGACGTTCAACGACGTGGGGATGAACTCGTTCAACCACTACGCGTACGGCGCTGTCGGCGAGTGGATGTATCGCACGCTGGCCGGCGTCTCGGCGGCGGAGCCCGGGTATCGCAAGGTGCTGATCGCACCGACGCCTGGCGACGGCATCACGTCGGCGCAGCTCGAGCACCAGACGCCGTACGGGGTGGTCGGAAGCCGCTGGAAGCAGGAACCGGACGGGCGCTTCACGCTCGAGGTGCGAGTGCCGGCCAACACGACGGCGACCGTCAAGCTGCCCGGGCCGGCGGATCGCGTGACTGAAGGAGGACGCGCGCTTCGGCACGCCGTGGGGGTGAGCGAGGTTGTCGAGGACGCCGGTACGACGGTGACTGTGGCCTCAGGCAACTACCGCTTCAGCGTGCGCCTCTGAGCGACGAGTGACGTGTCCAGGACGGTGGGTTAGTCCTGGACACGTCCCGGGTACCGGTCACGACGGATGTCGAGTCGAGGAGGACTGATGGACGGAACAACCGTCCTGTGGATCGTCGTGGCCGTGATCGTGGTGCTGATCCTGCTCGCGGTGTTCGCCGGCGCTGCGAAGAAGGCAAAGCAACGCAGCAACGAGCAAGCCGCCAAGGAACACGAGCTACACGCCCGAGCCGCGATACCTCACGCCGACGAACAGCCGGCGGACGCCGGGCTGATCCACGCGGACGAGCAGCCGCGAGATGGCGCAACCGACCAGCCGGCCAACCAGCAGGCCGCAAGCCCTGAGCAGGCCGCGAGCCCAGGCGCGCAGCCGAGCGTTGCGCCGGATCGCGAAACGACTCCTCACACCGCGACCTGGGGAGCTGACACCGGGGGTGCCTCCCGCCGTTCGACCGCTCCGGCGCAGCCCGATGGTGTCGACGCTCCAGCCCAGCCCGATGGTGTCCACCCTCCGGCGCAGTCCGACGGCGTCCAGACTCCAGCCCAGCCTGATGGCGTCGAGACTCCGGTTGTACCCGATGGCGTCGCAGCTGTGGTCGATGAGGAAGGCGATGGATGTCCGGCCGACATGGACTCCGAGCACTTCGGCGGCGACGGCGTCCTGCCGAGCGAGCGGCGTCCCGTCTGAGTCGGACGAAGCGCGAGCCGCCGACGGGAGCCAACCGGCCCGCCAACGGCTCCACCAACCGCGCCCGCCGATTGTTCGCACCAGTGGCTCCCGCCCACGGTGCTCATCAACCGCCCGCCGACGACTCTCGCTGCCCTGCTCCGCCCCGCCCGTCTCCACCCACTGCCTCAGGCTCCCCACGCTTTATCACCGCCGGCAGCGGCGAGAAGTTCAGCAACGTCACCCGGCGGAGCCGCGGCGATCAGCCACAAGCCGTGTGAGCACGAGGGACGCATGGTGCAGGGTCTGCAGCGGCGCGGGGCGGCGCGGGGCGGCGCGGCGCGGCGCGTGCGGAGCGGGCGGGGCGGGCGTGCGGGGCGTGCGGGACGGGCGTGCGGGGCGTGCGGGACGGAGCGGAGCGAGGCTGGGCGTGCGGAGCGTGCGGAGCGGGCGGGGCGGGCGTGCGGGGCGGGGCGTGCGGGACGGAGCAGAGCGAGGCTGGGCGTGCGGAGCGGGCGGGGTGGAGCGCGCCGGGCGGGGCGTACGAGACGGGCGGACCCGGGCGGGGCGTGGGGAGGGGGCGTGCGGGGCGGAGCAGGACGTGGGACGGGGCTGGGTCGGGGTGTGCGGCGTAGGTCGTGTGGAGCGGGTGGGCAGCGGGCTGGGTGGTGCGAGTGGCCGGACGCCGTCGAGTGGCTCGGGATCACCCGGCGCTACCAGACGGCTCAGTTGGTGCGGAGGCGGTAGCCCATGCCTCGGATGGTTTGGATTCGGTCCGGGCCTAGTTTCTTGCGGAGGTAGCGGATGTAGACGTCGACCACGTTGGAGCCTGGGTCGAAGTCGAAGCCCCAGACCTGGGAGAGGAGTTGTTCGCGGGAGAGGACCTGGTCGGGGTGGCGGCAGAAGACCTCGGCCAGGAGGAACTCGCGGGCGGTGAGGTCGATGGTGCGGCCGTCGATGGAGGCTCGGCGGGTGCGGAGGTCGAGGCTGAGGTCGCCGACCTGGAGGATGGTGGCGTCCGCCGTGCCGGAGCCGTCGCTGCGGAGGCGCAGGCGGACGCGGGCCAGGAGTTCCTCGAAGGCGAACGGTTTGGCGATGTAGTCGTCGGCGCCGCCTTCGAGGCCGGCGACGGTGTCGCGGACGCTGTCGCGGGCGGTGAGGATGACGACCGGCATGCTCACCCGCGCCTCGCGGAGCCGGCGCAGGACGGTGAAGCCGTCGACCTTCGGCAGGCCGATGTCGAGCAGGAGCAGGTCGTACGCGCCGCTGACGGCTTCCTGGTACGCCGATTCGCCGTCGCCGACGACGGTGGTGATGAACCCGTTGCTCCGCAGCCCGCGTTCGACGAAGGAGGCGATCCGGTCCTCGTCCTCGGCGATCAGGATCCGGTTCATCGTGAGCTCCCTTCGGTCGGTGTCAACGGCAGTACGAGCTCGAACCGCGCGCCCCGCCGTACGGACTCGCCGGCACCGGATGCGTGCGACGTGATGTCGGGGTCGCCAGCCGTGGGTGTTGCGTGATCATCGGTCAGAAGGACGTCGCCGCCGTGGGCCTGGGCGATCGATCGGACGATGGCCAGGCCGAGGCCGGCGCCGTCGGTGCGGGCCTGGTCGTTGCCTCGGGCAAATCTTTCGAAGATCCGCTCGCGGTCGCCGGGCGCCACACCCTCGCCGGAGTCGGCGACCCACAGGTGGACGTGGGCACCCGGAGGGCAGTCGCTGCGGGCGTCCTCCGAACCTGGCCCGGAGTGGGTGGCAGAGCCTGGCCCGGAGCCGGAGGAGGTAGAGCCTGGCCCGGAGCGGGAGGAGGTAGAGCCTGGCCCGGAGCGGGAGGAGGTAGAGCCTGGCCCGGAGCGGGAGGAGGTAGAGCCTGGCCCGGAGCGGGAGGCAGAGCCCGGCACCGAGCGAGAACCAGAGCCCGCCACCGAGCTGGCCCCAGGTCCAGACGTATCAAGTCCGGCCGCCTCGTGCACCCGTGAGCCCAGTGCGATGCGGTCGTCAGGACCCGTGTGCCGTACGGCGTTGGAAACGAGCTGCATCAACGCCTGGGTGAGGCGTTGGGGGTCGGCGACGATGGTGGTGTCGGTGGTTTCGTCGACGCGCCAGGTGCGGTCGGCGAGCGGGCGGGCCTTGGCGACGACCTCGACGACCAGTTCGGTGAGGTTGACCTCCTCGAGTTTGAGGAAGTCCGGGCGGTCGCTCTTGGCGAGGACCAGGAGGTCGTCGACCATGCGGTTCATGCGGGCGAGTTCGTCGAGGACCAGGGCGCGGGTCTCCTCGCGGTCGACGGGGTCGTCGCTCATCAGTTCGAGGTGGCCGCGGATGACCGTGATCGGTGTCCGGAGTTCGTGGCCGGCGTTGTCGACGAACTCGCGCTGGGCGACGAACGCGACCTCGAGGCGGTCGAGCATCGTGTTGAACGTGCGAGCCAGATGAGCCACGTCATCGTTGCCTACGACATCGATTCGGCGGCGGAGGTCGGATTCGCCGATCTGCTCGGCGGTTGTCCGTACGGCGCGGATCGGCGCGAGGATGCGCCCGGTGACGATCCAGCAGGCGCCGGCGGCCATCGCGAGCGTCACGACGCCGATCAGCGCGAGCGCCTTCGTCGCGTCCTCGAGGGGCTGGGCGATCAGGTCGCGGAACTCGAGCATCACCAACTGCCCACGCACCGGCTGCGACCCGAACTGGACCGGGATGACGCCGTACCGGACTTTGCCGGCGGTGCTGTCCACCCACCCGTACTGCGGGGTGCTGCTGGACGCGATCCGTTGCACGAACGCGAGGTCGGTGTCGAGCCGCGCCGGCGGGGTGCCGAGGCTGCGGCGGGACGCGCGGCCGTCGATGATCGTGAAGAAGGCCTCGGAGGTGTCCGGGAGGTTGGTCTGCAGCCAGTGGTTGAGCAGCTTCTCCGGGGTGTCGAACGGAGCGGCGGTCGGCGACCCGGCGTACGCGTGGAACTTGGCCGACTCGTGGGTCAGTTCGGCGTCGGCCGACGCGTCGGAGCGCGCCGAGAGCAACTGCCAGGTCAGGAAGACCACCGCGGCGACGGCGAGCGCGAGCACGGCCAGCATCCACCCGATGATCCGCACCCGAGCACTGACCCCACCCCGCCGCTGACGCCCGCGCGCTCCACCCTCGCGTACGTCGGGCTCGCGCGGCGGGGCAACGGCCGCATTGCCGGCGCCGCGCCCAACGCCCGAACCCCGCCTCAGGAAGACCACCGAGGCTCAGTCATCGCCGTCCACGTCGTCATCCAGGTCGTCGTCGATACCGTCGTCGTCCCGGTCGTCGTCATCGCCGGCCGTGCGCGGACTCCCCGGCGTCACCGGATCCGCACCAGGCTTGGACGGCGTGACGGAAGGCGTCGCAGGGGGCCCGGACGAGCCCGCAGGGACGACCACCGTGTCCCCGAGCCCCGGCGACGAACGCCCGCCGAGGTACTGGGTCAGCGCGAATCCGGCCACTGCCAGCACCACGGCAACAGCCAGGTAGATCAGGCGTGGAGATCGCATGTTCACAGCCTGCGATCCCTCCCGAAGAACCGCATGAGCCGAACATTACAGAATTCTCATCAAACCAAGCCCGAACAGAGCCCTAGATCAGGAACCGGAACTCCGGCGACCCCGGATCGATCCGCTCGATCGTCAGCGGTGCCGTCTCCATCCGCTCCAGCAGCCCGGTCAGATCATCCGGCCGCCCGATCTCGATCCCGACCAGCGCGACCCCGGTCTCCCGGTTGTTGCGCTTCACGTACTCGAACAGCGTGATGTCGTCGTCCACCCCGAGCACCTGGTCGAGGAACTGCCGCAGCGCGCCCGGCTCCTGCGGGAACGTCACGAGGAAGTAGTGCTTGAGCCCCTCGTGCACCAGCGACCGCTCGAGGATCTCGCCGTACCGGCTGACGTCGTTGTTGCCACCGGACAGCAGGCACACCACCGTCTCGCCGGGCTTCACCACCACACCACCGCGACCCAGCGCAGCAGCCGACAGGGCCCCAGCAGGCTCGGCGATCAGGCCGTCCGTCTGATAGAGCTCCAGCATTTCCGAGCAGACCAAGCCCTCCGGCACCGACGTCATCTCGACCCGAGCAGCAGCCACCAGGGGCAACGTGACAGCACCAACCCGCCGTACGGCGGCGCCGTCGACGAAGCTGTCCAGCTCCTCCAACGTCACCGGCTCGCCGGCAGCCAGCGCGGCAGCCATGCTCGCTGCACCCGCCGGCTCGACCCCGACAATCCGTACGCCGGGATGCCGCTCAGCCAAGTACGTCGCGACACCCGCGATCAACCCACCACCACCAACAGGAACCACCAGTACGTCGGGCGCGTGACCAAGCTGCTCGACGAGCTCGACAGCCACAGTCCCTTGCCCAGCAACGGTTCGCGGGTCGTCGAAGGCGGGCACCAGCGTCGCTCCCGTCGCCGCCGCCGAAGCGAGCGCGGCCGCGGCCGCGTCGTCGTACGAGTCACCGGTGATGATCACCTCGACCTGCGAACCACCGAGCGCGGCGATGCGATCGCGCTTCTGGCGCGGCGTCGTCCGCGGCACGTAGACGCGGCCGTGAACGCCGAGCGCGTGGCACGAGTACGCGAGGCCCTGGCCGTGGTTTCCCGCGGATGCGCAGACGACGCCGGCCTTCTTCTCCGCGTCGGACAACTGGGCGATCAGGTTGTAGGCACCGCGCAGCTTGTACGACCGGCCGATCTGCAGGTCCTCGCGTTTCAGCCAGACGTCGGCGCCGGTGCGTGCGGAGAGTCGCGAGTTGCGTTGCAGGGGCGTGCGCAGCGCGACGCCGTCGAGCCGGCCGACGGCCTGCTCCACCGAGCTCGCGTCGACGATCGATCGAGCGACTGTTTCACTGCCCTGCATGACGTTCCTTCCCGTGCATCTGCACGTGATTCTCCATTTTTCCCGCAGCACAAGACGACCTGAGTCCACACTACGGACGAGCGGACACCGTTGAGTTTCAGGTCCGTTTTTCATGCGTGAAAAGGGGTTCGGCTGGGCAGTCTAGTTCTCATACGCTCACTCGGTGTAACGGCCAGGGGTCTGGACGGGATGAGCCGAGTAAACCGGTCAACGGGGACTGGAGGGCAACGCATGGAACTGATTCCGTTCAGTCTGTGGGGAGACGCCCTGTGGTGTGGTCAGGAAGTCGTGCGGGAAGCCCCGCACGAGCAGGCGATTCGTGGCCTGTTTCCCGATCCCATCCCAGCGCGAGGAGCAGACCTGGACACCGACGCGGATCTCGTCCCGGAACCGCACAACCGCTTCGACCCGCGCTCGATCGCTGTTCGGGTGCAGGGCAAGGTGGTCGGCTACCTGCCGAGGGACGACGCGCACCGGTACCACCCGGTGCTGTCAGAACTGGTGGCGCAGGGCCTGCAACCGCAGGTCCCTTGCCACCTGTGGGTCAGTGAGTGGGAACCGGCGGACTGGGAAGGCAAGGGCGACCAGGGCACCGAGTTCCACGCCAGTGTGGCGGTCGCACTGGGCCAGCCACACATGCTGGTCCCGGTCAATCTGCCACCGCCCGGGAGCTACCACGTGCTGCCGCCGGGCAGCGGGATCGTGGTCCCGGGCAGCGAGGTGCATCCGGACGTGCTGGCACCGTTCTTCCGGCCGGAAGGCGAGTGCTGGGCGTACGGCACGATGCATGCCGTCGAGGAGGACGACGGCATCAACGACCGGCACCGGATGGTGGTCGAGGTCCGGCTGGACGACGAAGCGGTGGGCCGGCTCAGTCCGCGGCTCAGCGCGGAGTTCCTGCCGGCCATCCACTACCTCGCCGACATGCGGGCGGAAACGGCCGCCCGGGTCGCCGTACGCGGTGACCGATTCGCCTCGGAGGTGATCCTCTACGCGGCCCGGAGTCATGACCTGCCGGCCACCTGGCCGGACGGTCTGACCCGATCCCCAGTCGCTTCTCCTACCTGGCACTACTGGGCGGGCAAAGAGGCCAACTAGCCAAGGGCGGACGCGCAGTACTCACCAATCAGTCAGGTGGTGGCGGGTACCGCGGGTCTACCAGGGGCTGATGGTCTGACCGACCTCCGCACACACCGTGGGGCCGCCGAAAACCTCGGCGGCCCTCGCGGTGGCATCTGCTGGGCGCAGCGACGGCCCGACGTGCGTCACGACCAGCCGCCGTACGCCGGTACGCCGTGCAAGCGCTCCGGCCTGCTCCGGCGCGTGGTGCACAGCGGTCTCCTCCCCGGAGTCCGCCTCACACAGCAGCAGGTCCACACCGTCGGCCAACGAGTCCAGAGCCGGGCAGGGCGCGCAGTCACCGGAGTACGCCAGCGACCTGCCCTCGGCGCTCGCCCGCAGCCCGTAGGCATCGCAGTCGTGCTCCACCGAACGGCTCAGCAGGTTCAAAGAGCCCAGCTGGACAGTCAGCCCATCGGCCAGCTCCCGCAGCTCCAGTACGTCGCTGACGAAGCCCGCGTCCTCCTGCTCGAAGAACCCAGCCAGCCGCTTCCCCAACGCAGCAGGCGCGTAGACCGGCAACGGCCGAGCCAGCGGCGGCAGCAACCCGTACGCCAAGGCGTAGTAGGCGTTCAGCAGGTCACCGACGTGATCCAGGTGCAGGTGCGAGATCCAGACCGCGTCGAGCTGGTCCAGCGTGGTGTGCCGGAGCAGCTCGGCCAGTGAGCCCGGGCCCGCGTCGACCCAGACCTGGGCACCGCCGCCCTGCAAGAGGTAGCCCGAGCAGGGCCGGTCCGGCAGCGGGTACGGCGCGGCGGTGCCGAGAACGGTCAGGCCGGTCATTGGGTGCCGGGACCCGTCGGGCAGGGACCCGTCGTCCCGGGGCCCGCCAACCGGCTCAGAGCTTCGCGCCGATCAGCTGGTAGATGTCGTCGTGCGCGCCCGGCAGGTCGTCGTGGCCCAGGTCCGGGTAGGTCCGGATCTCCTTCGTACCAGCTAGCTTGTTGTAGATCGCGTACTGCGTGGAGGGCGGGCAGACCTGGTCCTCGAGGCCGGTGAACAGCGTGACCTCGGCCTGGATCCGCGGCGCCAGGTTCTGGACGTCGATGTAGCCGAGGGTCGTGAAGACCTCCTGCTCGCGCAGGTGCCGCGGGTCGCGCTTCTTGAACCAGGTGGTGATCTCGTCGTACGGGCCGCGTTCCAGGTTGAGCTCCCAGGCGCGCTGGTAGTCGCTGAGGAACGGGAACACGCTGGCGGCGTACTTGATCTCCGGCGTGAGCGCGGCGCAGACCAGCGTCAGGCCGCCGCCCTGGCTCCAGCCGGTCGCCGCGACGCGGGAGGCGTCGACGTCGGGCAGCGCGCGGATGATGTCGGCCAGCCGGCGGGTGTCGAGGAAGACGTGCTTGTAGAGCAGGCTGTCCGGGCCGCCGTCGAGGCCGTGGACCAGGTGGTTGTGCAGGCTGAAGCTGTTCGGCTCCTGGGACTGGGTGCGGAATCCGACCTGCTCACGCACATCGAGCGCCGCGACGGTGAACCCACGTGCGGCGTACGGCAGCAGGTCGACCCAGCGCGGCTGCTCGCCGCCGTACCCGTGGAACATCAGTACGGCGGGCCCGGTCGGCTGCTGCGGGCGGATCACCTTGGCGTGCACGCGGTAGCCGCCGGTGCCGTTGAAGTACAGGTGCTGCGCGGTCGCCGTGGTCAGCGGGAAGTCCGTCGCGTCGACGAACGACTCCTCGGCGTCGATCCCGGCGAGCTCGGCCAGCGACTTCTCCCAGAACTGGTCGAAGTCGTCCGGCCGCGGGTTCGTGCCCTGGTAGACGCTCAGTTCCTCGGCAGACAGCTCGAACGACAGCACGGGCGACTCCTTCGATCAGATCCGGACAAAAACCACCACGGATCATTCTGCGCGATCGGCGTCCTCACCGGCAGTGCCGTCCCAGATGGTGTAGCCGTGCGCCGTGTTCAGCCGGTCCCGGAGCTCGGTCGCGAGCTGCTCGTCGCGGCCCGGCGGCAGCCAGCGCACCGGGATCAGGATCGAGCTGTCCTTGTGCTTGGTCCGCAGGACGACGGCCTCGCCGTGCGTGGTCTCGACCTTGCCGACCTCGGTGACGTCGGTCCAGTCGGTCTTCACGCCGCGGACCTCGATCTGGTCCTTGCCGAGCTTCAGCAGCACCGGCGGCCGGAGCAGGATCCCGAGCCCGGCCAGGGCGACGAGCCCGCCGAGGACGAGGAACACGCCCACCACCGCGCCCGGCAGACCGACCGCCCACGCGATCGCGGCCAGGCCGAGCAGGATCAAACCGGCGGCCAGGACTCCGAGGAACCGTCCTGCCCGCATCCGGTACGTCGTACGCATCGAGCCAGGATCTCACCCGGTACGACGCCCGCGGCGAAGCGGGTCGGTCAGGGGTTGGCCGGGTGGTACGCGCAGGCGTCGTTGAGGTCCTCGGTGCCACCCGCCGGAGGCTTGACCGGGGTGTTCGACTTGCCGCCCGACGGCTTCTTGGTCGGCGTACCGGTGGTGGTGGAGACCGGCTTCTTGCCGGAGATCGCGTTCTGGACGATCTGCGCCATCGCCTCGTAGTCCGGGTTCTGGCCGCTGGGGAAGTTCTTCTTCTTGTCCAGGTCGACGTTGGTGACCTTGGCGCCCTTGACCTTGAGGCCGAGCTCGATGAACGCCGGCAGGATCTCCTGCGGGATGTCGGTCTGCAGCAGCTTCTTGCTGGCCGACGCGATCTGCTGGTACTTCGTGACCAGGGTCTTCGGGTTGGCGCTGCTGACGATCGCGTGGATCGTGCAGCGCTGCCGCTCCTGCCGGGACGCGTCGTCCAGGCCGTACCGGCCGCGCGCGAACCAGAGCGCGTCGTGGCCGTTCAGCTTCTGGTTCGGGCCGGGCTGCAGGTAGTCCTTGGGCAGGATGTCGTCGTTCGGGCTCGGGCCCTTGTAGTCGCCGCCGATCGGGACCTTGTAGTTGATGTTGACCGAGATCCCGCCGAGCGCGTCGACGATCGACTCGAAGCCCTTGAGGTTGACCTGCATGTAGTAGTCGATGTCCAGGCCGAGCGCCGCGCCGGCCGACACCTTCAGTACGTCGGCGCCCTCGTTGTCGGACGGGCCGAGCGCCTGCTTGTGCGCGAGCGGGAGGTTCCGGTACATCGCGTCGAGGTAGAACTCGGGCTGCTCGGCCGGGCCGTCCGGGTCGTAGAAACCGTCCGGGTAGAACTTGTGCAGCGGCGAGTCCTCCGGGAACGGCATCCGCATCCAGTTCCGGCTGAGCGAGATCAGCTTGGTGTCGCCGGTCTTGGTGTCGATGCTGGCGACCATCACGGTGTCGGTCCGGGTGCCCTCGCGGCCGGCGCCGTCGTCCGCGCCGAGGAGCAGCAGGTTCAGCCGGGGGGTGTCCGCCCACGGGTCCTTCTTGTCCTCGACCTTCGGCCGGGTCGCGCTCTTGGAGTTGCCCTCGGAGGCGAACACGCTGCCGACCAGGTCGCGCTGGGCCATCACCGACTGCGCGGCGACGGTGGTCGGCACCGCGATGCCGAAGCAGAGCAGACCGACGAACGCCGAACCGGCCAGCCGGCCGACGGCGGTCAGGCTGACCGGGCGGAGCAGCTTGTGGGAGGCGACCACGATCCAGATCCAGAGCAGGCCGAGCACGACCAGCGCGGCGGTCGCGATCAGCAGCTGACTCGGGTCGACGGCCAGGGTGAGGACGGCGTCACGCTTGGTCAGACCGATGAAGGCCGCCAGCCCGAGCAGGCCGACGCTGAGCGTCATCACGAACGCGCCGAGTTTGGTCCGGCCGCCCATCAGGAAGCCGGAACCAGGAACCAGGGCGCTGACCAGGGTGAGGCCGATCGCCTTCGAGACGGTCCGGGCCCGGTGCGCCTTGTGGCGCGACCGGTTGGCCTTGGGTGCAGACCTCCGACCGGCTGCGCGAGTGCTCCGCGACATGGCTCCGTTCCCTGGATCGACGACGGGTGGCGGCGATGCGGACCCGCGCCTGGCGGGCCCTGGGGGCAGGCTGATGACCTGGTGGGATCAGCTCCCCGGTAGTACAGACGCCGTCACGGCCTCCTCGGTTGACTTCAACACTCGACCCCCGTCGATTCGGCCAGATTACAGGGGGCCTGGTCGACACTCCCAAGGCGTCCGCTCCCTGCCGCCCGGGGCCACTTTGCTCCGACGGCGTCCGGCCGGATAGTCTTGGTCGTCGTCGTGTCCCGCAAGGGGCCGTCGGAGGAGGCGTCGCCTAGTCCGGTCGATGGCGCCCGCCTGCTAAGCGGGTTGAGGGTAATCCCCTCTCGCGAGTTCAAATCTCGCCGCCTCCGCAGTACGCAAGAGCCGCCAGCACCCGCTGGCGGCTCTTGTCGTTCGCGCCCAGTTCGCGCCCAATTCCTGGCCGGTTCCGGCCGCTCGAATCAGGGCCTGCCGCTCAGCCGAAGGCCAGCGCCTTCGCCTCGGCCAGCCGCTCGACCGAGCGCGGCGTCACCGGCTCGAGGCCGACGATCAGGTGCTCGACGCCCAGTTCGGCGTATGCCGTGAAGACCGCGGCCAGCTCCTCGACCGTGCCGGCGAACCCACCGGGGTCGCCGGCGTCGCGCTGCTCGGGGTCGCGAATCGTGAGCCCGACCGTCTTGCTCACCGCTCCGGCCGGCCGGCCGTTACGGGCCAGCGCGGCGTCCAGGTCCGCCAGCCGGCCGCGGACCTTGTCGTCGACCGCGCCGAACCACGCGGTGTTCCACTGGTCGGCCCACTGCGCGGTCAGGTCGAGCATCCGCGGCTGCCGGGACGCGATCAGGATCGGGATCCGCCGGTCCGGCTGCGGGACGAGCGTGGCCTCGTTGACCTCGTAGTACGTGCCCTTCCGCGTGACCGTCTCGCCCCGGATCAGCCGGGCGACGATCTCCACCCACTCCGCGAACCGCGAGGCCCGGTGGTCGGTCGGCAGCCCGAACGCCTCGTACTCCGGGTCGTGCCAGCCCGCGCCGACGCCGAGGATCACCCGGCCACCCGAGACCTCGTCCAGCGTGGTGGCCATCTGCGCGACCAGCCCCGGGTCCCGGAACGACGAGCAGAGCACCATGGTCCCGAGCTCGACCCGCTCCGTCACCGCCCCGACCGCGCTCAGCAGCGTCCACGACTCGTGGATGCCGTGCGTGGTCCCGGCGGCGTCGCGATACAGGAAGTGGTCCGCGATCCAGACCGAGTCCAGTCCGGACTCCTCGGCGGTGAGGGCGATCGCGCGGGTGTCGGTCCACCGCGGCAGCTGTCCGTCCGGTCCGTCGCCTTCGCCGACCGGCAACATCACACCAAGTTTCATCTGGCCAACATATGTGCAGCGACCGGGTGGCCGCAGGTGTGATCCGGTTTCGTGGTGGGTAACTGGGGTGGTGCCCGGCGGGTGAGGCCGCGGTGAGGAGCGGGCGTTCGGTGAAGCCTTTTGACCTCACGAAAGGGTGTGGTGGCGGTGACGGATTTCGCAGTCCGACCGCAGGTGTACGACCTCCGTTTGTTCCTCCAGCTGTCCCTCCCGGCGCACGTCGCCTGCTGGGTCGACAGCACCTGGCGACCGGCTTGGCTGGTCAGCAGGCTGCACTGCGGAGACGGCTGGGTCGGCTTGGTCCAGTACGACGGCCCGAACGGCCAGGAGCTCACCACACGGGTTCCGCTCGACCGCATCGCTCCACCACCCCGCGGCTGACCCCCGGGCTGCGCGGGCCGGGCGATGCACCCGCCTGGCCTGCAACAGCTCCGGGTACGGCGAAGCGCCTCGCCCCTGGTGAGGGACGAGGCGCTTCGCTCCCGGCGTACTGGCTTCCGGTCAGCCGCCGGCGTACTGGTGTGTCAGGCGCCCAGGCGGCTGCGCAGTGTGTCCAGTTCGAGCCGCAGCTCGGCCGGGACGGTGTCGCCGAGCTTGGCGAACCACTCCTCGATCAGCGGCAGCTCGGCCTTCCACTCGTCGGCGTCGACGTTCAGCGCGACCTGCAGCGCCTCCGGCGTCAGCTCCAGCCCACTCACGTCGAGCGCGTCGGCCGCCGGCACCGCGCCGATCGGGGTCTCGACCGCGGCGGCCTGGCCCTCGAGCCGGTCGACGATCCACTTGAGCACCCGGCTGTTCTCCGAGAAGCCCGGCCAGACGAACTTGCCCGCCTCGTCCTTGCGGAACCAGTTCACGTAGAACACCTTCGGCAGCTTCTCGGCGTCGTGCTCCTTGCCGACCGTCAGCCAGTGGTTCAGGTAGTCGCCGGCGTTGTAGCCGAGGAACGGCAGCATCGCCATCGGGTCCCGCCGGACCACGCCGACCTCACCGACCGCGGCCGCGGTGGTCTCCGACGACAGCGTCGCGCCCATGAACACGCCGTGCTGCCAGTTCCGCGCCTCGGTCACCAGCGGGACGGTGGTCGCGCGACGGCCGCCGAAGATGATCGCCGAGATCGGCACGCCGTTCGGGTCGTCGTACTCGTCGGCGATGATCGGGCACTGCAGGATCGGCGTGCAGAACCGGCTGTTCGGGTGGCTGGACAGCTCGCCGTTGCCCGGCGTCCAGTCGCGGCCCTTCCAGTCGGTCAGGTGGTTCGGCGGGGTCTCGGAGTAGCCCTCCCACCAGACGTCGCCGTCGTCGGTCAGCGCGACGTTGGTGAAGACCGAGTTCCCCTTCTCGATCGTGCGCATCGCGTTCGGGTTGGTCTTCCAGCCGGTGCCCGGCGCGACGCCGAACAGGCCGAACTCCGGGTTCACGGCGTACAGGCGACCGTCCTCGCCGAACCGCATCCAGGCGATGTCGTCGCCGAGCGTCTCGACCTGCCAGCCGTCCAGCGTCGGGTCGAGCATCGCCAGGTTGGTCTTGCCGCAGGCGCTCGGGAACGCGGCCGCGACGTAGTGGACCTTCTGCTCCGGCGAGATCAGCTTCAGGATCAGCATGTGCTCGGCCAGCCAGCCCTCGTCACGGGCCATCGCGCTCGCGATCCGCAGCGAGTAGCACTTCTTGCCGAGCAGCGAGTTGCCGCCGTACCCGGAGCCGTAGGACCAGATCGTCCGATCCTCGGGGAACTGGACGATGTACTTCTCGTCGTTGCACGGCCAGGTGACGTCCTTCTGACCAGGCTCGAGCGGCGCGCCGACCGAGTGCAGGCAGGGGACGTACGGCGCGTCCGCGCCCATCTTCGCCAGCACCTCGGCGCCGGTGCGGGCCATGATCCGCATCGAGGCGACGACGTACGCCGAGTCGGTGATCTCGACGCCGAACATCGGCTTCTCGGCGCTCAGCGGACCCATGCAGAACGGGACGACGTACATCGTCCGGCCCTTCATGCTGCCGCGGTACAGGCCCGTCATCAGGGCCTTCATCTCGGCCGGGTCCATCCAGTTGTTGGTCGGACCGGCGTCGGCCTCGTCGACCGAGCAGATGAACGTGCGCTGCTCGACGCGGGCGACGTCCGAAGGGTCGGTCCGGGCCCAGAACGAGTTCGGCTTCTTCTCGTCGTTCAGGCGGACCAGCGTGCCGGCGGCGATCAGCTCGTCGGTGAGCTCGTTGTACTCCGCGTCGCTGCCGTCGACCCAGTGGATCCGGTCCGGCTGCGTGAGTGCGGCGACCTCGGCGACCCAGGCTCGCAAGCCCTCGTGCTCAGTCGGGGCGTTCGTCAGGTCGATGGTGTGCGGTGCAACGGAGCTCTCGACACTGAGCGCTTCCTCGGTCTGGGCAGGGCTGGCGGTGGTCGTCATCGGCGGCTCATTCCCCTGTTCGGCGGTGTGATCTGTCGCATACCAGTCAGCGCAGTGGGCGTATACCAGTGTGCAAGTGGTACTAACCGTACGCGACCGGGTGGGGTGTTGAGAACCGCGAGTACGTGAGCCCGATCACAAACTTTTGCCGACAACCGCTTTCCGCCGGAGGTTTCTTGGTTCGGGGTGGTCCTGGACGTGCTGAAGCCCCGTGCCGGGTGGGTTTGGCGCGGGGCTTCGGGGGTTGGGTGGTCTTATCGGCGGGCGCTCGGGCGCTCGGGCGCTCGGGGGCGCTCGGCGGCGCTCGGGGTCTGTTGTTCGGCGGGGGCTAGTCGTCGGTGGGTCGGCCGCCGAAGCGCCAGACGTGGACCGCGGCTCCCGGCCGGAGCTCAGCCGCGGCCTCCGGGCTCGGGGCTTCGACGAGCGCGGCCTGGCCGACGAGGGTTGCGCCGTCGAGCAGGTCGCCGTACAGGATCACGTGCGGGGACGCCGGCGGTTCGTGATCGACGCCGTCCGTGGCGAGCAGCAGGTAGCGGCCGTAGCCGGGTACGGCGTTGGCGAAGTCCCACATCGTCGTGCCGACGCGCTTGCGGAAACCGCGGATCAGTACGTCGGCGAAGACGCCCGCCAGGTAGTACGGCTCGTCGTACGCGAACCGCTCGGCGGCCTCGGCATCCGGTACGTCGAGGATGTGCAGGCTGCCGGTCGTCTCGGCGTCCTCGCCGTCGTCGGTGAGCGTCGGCCCACGCGCGATCAGCTCCTCGGCGTACCGGTCCATGAACGACCAGTGCGGCTCGCTGAGCTCGACCTTCAACGGGAACGCCCCGGCGCGGTCGCGCCCGTACACGAAGTACTCCATCTCAGCCTTCCGTCGCGACCAGTTGCCGCAGGCCCACGTCGTACCGAGTTGGCCCGGGAACGACAAAGCCCCAAGTCGTCCACCTGATGACTTGGGGCTTTGCTGGCGCGCTCGGAGGGATTCGAACCCCCAACCTTCTGATCCGTAGTCAGATGCTCTATCCGTTGAGCTACGAGCGCAGGCAACGACGAAAACGATACAACGAGACCGGCTCTGGGTGGTAATCGGGGGTGAGCGGGCGCGGGATGGGGGTACGACGGGCGCCGGAGCGTTAGATTTCGCGGCATGGACATCGGTGATCTGCTCGGTGGGCGGGATCTCAACGACGTGAAGAAGGCCGTCGGGTTCGTGCTCGAGAACTCCGACGACTTCGAGAAGGTCCTCAAGCTGGTCAAGGACCTGCCGGACGACGCGCTGGCGTTCATCGGCAAGCTGCCGGAGCTGCTGAAGACGATCGGCGGCGGGCTGGCCGAGGCCGGCGAGCAGGCGGCGAAGGCGGCCGGCGCGCTGGTCGGGGACGACGGCGAGGGCGGCGCGCGGAAGGCGCTCAGCGGCAGCGCGACCACGATGAACGCGGCCCGCGACCGGCTGAAGGACGCGGCCGGGATGCTGGCCGGGCTGGCCGGCGAGCTGGACAAGATCCCGGGCATCGGCGACGCGGCGGCCAAGCGGCTGAACGACGGCAGTGGACAGGTCAGCGGCGTCGCGACCGAGATCGAGAGCCTGGCCGGCAACCTGCAGGACCTGTCGGGGATTCTCGCGTCGGTCGGTGAGGCGCTGTCCGGGCTGGGCAGCAAGCTGAGTGAGTCCGGCGGTCAGGTCAAGACCCTGCTCGGTTGATCCGCCGTACGGGCTGCTGAACTCGCGGGAACCGGACCCTCACGCTTGTCGTCCAAGACGCGTTCTCGGGCGGCGGGAAACGTGATCGGTAAGGGAGAACTTCCGCGTGGCTAGGGTCTGGGGCATGGCTGGTGGACTGGTTCGGGGCACGTTGATCGCCTCCGGCGTCGCGCTGGTCGCGGGGCTGGGAATCGGGTTCGCGGCGGGTGAGCCGGTGCACGAGGACGATGTGGCCGCCGCGCGCAAGCTGCCGGACGACCTGTGCGAGCGGCTCGGTGACATCTCCGGACTGTTGCCCAAGGCATCTTCTCCGGTGTTCGCGCAGACCGGCACCGGCGAGGTGCGCTGCCGCGCGGTCGCCGAGGAGTCGAGCCAGCAGACCTTCACCGCCGCGACCGTCAACGTCCGCATCACGCCGTACGCCGGAAAGCTCGGCGGCGAGGGCGAGCCGCCGTTCCGCCCGGACCAGATGGCGCGCAAGGCGTTCGACCGCGAGAAGGGTGTGCTCACGCCTGGGCGGGCCTACCCGACGAGGATCGACCGGTTCGGGAAGACCGGTGGTGAGGACTGGAAGGTGTCGGTGGTCGTGCTGCGCGACGACCTGGTCGTCCAGGTGGACTACGAGGCGCACCCGGTCGAGCCCGACAAGGCCGAGCAGGCCGCGCTCGTTCTCGCCGACCGGGCGATCTGGGAGGCGAAGTGAACACCGCGCCGGAGATCTCCGGGTACGAGCTCGACCAGCGTTTGCTGGACCACCCGCTCGCCGAGATCTGGCGCGGCCGGTCGTTCACCGGGATGGAGGTCGTCATCCTCGTGCTGAGCCCAGCCGGCGCCGACGACTCCGCGGTCCGCGACCGCCTCGGCCAGGCGAGCCGCACCGCTGCGTTGGACCCGCAGCAGGAGGAGCTGCCGCTGTGGGCCGCCAACCTGACAGCTAGCCGGCCGTACGCCGTCACGCAGCTCGTGCCGGGGCAGTCTGGTGCTGAGCGGTTGCTCGACCCACTCGACGGGTTGCTGGGGAACGACGACGAGTCGCTGGCGGCAGTGCGCGAGCAGCTGACGCCGTACGGCGCTGCGCCGATCGTGGGTGAGCCGTACACCGGGGCACAGGCTGGAGCCGGCGCCTCTGCCGGGCCTGGGGCCACCGGCCCCGCCGTACCTGCGGGCCACCCGGCTACTGGCCCTGGCTCGCCTGCCCGGCCCGCGTCCCCCAGCGAGCCCGCACCGGCGGCCCCCAAGAAGAAGTGGCCGTACCTGGTGGCGGTGGTTGTCGTGCTGGCGGTGTTCAGCGTCACCTACTCCGTCGGTGCTGCGATCAGGAGCGCGAATTCCGACGTCGACCCGGTCGTCCCGCCGCCCGCCGCGGTCAGTCCGTCGGCGATGCCGACCGGCGTACTCAAGCCCGGGATCGCCGTGCCGCTCTCGTCATCGCGGCTCAAGCCCGCGCCGTACGTCGGGTTGGTCGGCGCGGTCTACTCCGGCAAGGACGAGGTCTACCCGGCAGGCGGCCTCGGGCTGCCGTTCGAGTTCGGTTTCCCGCGCCCCCGGCTGGTCGACGAGACGCGGTCCGGTGAGTCGTCCTCCACGATCTACCGCCGGGTGCTCACTCGGTCGGACCCGGCGCGCTCCGAGGTCGACCTCCGGATCGCACTGCGCCCATGCCAGGACCGCCCGGCCTGCCTGGCCGACCGGGCAGCGTTCGACAAGGACTGGACCACCGCGTTCAAGACCACGCCACCGAGCACCCCCAGAGGCAACCGCACCTGGTACACCGCCGGCGGCTCGCCGTACACGGTGTCCATGACCCACGTCTTCAAGGACTCCGGCCGCTACTGGCTCCTCGGCGCCGCAGCCGTCGCCCTCCCCGGCGAAGAGGCGGCAGCCCAACGAGTAGTCAACGACATCTGGATCCAAAACCAATCCGGCTGATCCACAGCATACGACCGGCACTCGGTCCCCGCCGCGCCTCACCCGAGCGCTCGGCGCAGTACGGTGGCTGCGGTGGCGGCATAGATCGTGGCGTGTGCGGGTTGTCACCGGTGGACGGACTACGACGGAGGAGCGAGACGGTGGGTATTCGGATCGGTTACAAGGCGTCGGCGGAGCAGTTCGGGCCGCGGGATCTGGTCGAGTACGCGGTGCGCGCGGAGGAGCTCGGGCTGGACAGCGTCACGGTCTCCGACCACTTCCTGCCCTGGCGGCACGAGGGTGGGCACGCGCCGTTCGCGCTGGCTTGGATGGCGGCTGTCGGCGAGCGGACGAACCGGGTGCTGCTCGGTACGTCGGTGCTCACGCCGACCTTTCGCTACAACCCGGCCGTGATCGCGCAGGCGTTCGCGACGCTCGGCGTGCTGTACCCGGGTCGCATCATGCTCGGGGTGGGCAGTGGTGAGGCGCTGAACGAGATCGCCGTGTCGGGGCGTGAGTGGCCCGAGTTCAAAGAGCGGTTCGCGCGGCTGCGGGAGTCGGTCGACCTGATTCGCGCGCTGTGGACGGAGGAGACGGTCAGCTCCGACGGGCCGTTCTACAAGACCGTCGAGGCGTCGATCTACGACCGCCCGGAGACGCCGCTGAAGATCTACGTGGCGGCGGGTGGCCCGCTGGTCGCCAAGTACGCCGGCCGCGCGGGGGACGGGTTCATCGCGACCTCCGGCAAGGGCATGGAGCTGTACAACGACAAGCTGATGCCCGCCGTTCGCGAGGGCGCCGAGAAGGCCGGCAAGAAGTTCGAGGACGTCGACCGCATGCTCGAGGTGAAGCTCTCCTACGACCGCGACCCGGAGCACGCGCTGGAGAACACGCGGTTCTGGGCGCCGCTGTCGCTGACGCCGGAGCAGAAGCACAGCGTCGACAGCGCGACCGAGATGGAGCGGCTGGCCGACGAGCTGCCGATCGAGCAGGTCGCCAAGCGCTGGATCGTTGCCTCCGACCCCGAAGAGGCGGTCAAGCAGTTCCAGCCGTACCTGGATGCCGGGTTCAACCACTTCGTTGTCCACGGCCCCGGTCACGACCAGGAACGCTTCCTGACCCAGTTCACCGAGGACGTCGTACCGCTGCTGCGCAAGCTCGGCTGACGCACTCGCGAGCATGGAACGCTGGGAGGACAGTCCGTACCGGGTGGGCATCTCGGGGTGGCGGTACGCGCCCTGGCGGAAGGTGTTCTACCCGGACGGGCTGCCGCAGCGCGCCGAGCTGGAGTACGCGTCGCGGCGGCTGAACTCGATCGAGCTGAACGGGTCGTTCTACTCGCTGCAGCAGGTCTCGTCGTACCGGCGCTGGTACGACGAGACGCCGCCGGGGTTCGTGTTCTCGGTCAAGGGGCCGCGGTTCATCACGCAGATGAAGAAGCTCGAGGACGTCGGGACGCCGCTGGCGAACTTCTTCGCCTCGGGGGTGCTGGCGCTCGGGGAGAAGTTCGGGCCGGTGCTGTGGCAGTTGCCGGGGACGCTCGGGTACGACGAGGAGCGGCTCGCGCGGTTCTTCGAGTTGTTGCCCAGGACAACTGGTGAGGCAGCCGTGCTGGCCCGCAAGCACGACGAGCGGATGAAGGACCGGTCGTTGCTGGAGGCATCGGTCGATCGGCCGGTGCGGCACGCGCTGGAGGTGCGGCACCCGTCGTACGAGCACGGCCGGTTCGTCGAGCTGCTGCGGGAGCACGACATCGGACTGGTCTGCGCGGACACGGCGGGGAAGTGGCCGATGCTCGACGACGTGACGGCGTCGGACTTCGTGTATGTGCGGTTGCACGGGGCTGACGAGCTGTACGTGAGTGGGTACGACGACGCGGCGCTGGATCGGTGGGCGCGGCGGATCAAGACCTGGCACGGCGGGCGGACACCGACCGACGGGCAGCGGGTCGGCACGCCCGCGCCGCGGCGGCAGCGCGAGGTTTTCGTGTACTTCGACAACGACGTGAAGGTGCGCGCGCCGTACGACGCGCAGGCGCTGGCCGAGCGGCTGGGGATACCGGTTGAGGCGCCGAGCCCAACGCGCGGACAATCACCGGGATGACATTCGAGGTGGTCCGCGCTGACGACCCGCGCTGCGCCGTACTGGAGGCCGCCGGGTACACCGTCGCCGGCGAGTCGTGGGCCGCGCGGCTGCGCGACCCGGATCCGCTGAAGCTGGAGCAGGCCGTACGCCGCGCAACCGGCGTGACCGTGCGCGAGCTCGAGCCGTCCCACGCGGAGGCGTTACACGCGCTGGAGACGGCGAACAACGCCGACTACCCGTACACGCCCGCGACCGAGCGCGTCGTCGGGTCGCTCGACACGGTGCGCGAACTGTGGAAGCAGGGCCGCGTTTTCGGCGCCCTGAACGGCGAGCGCTTGGTCGCGGCGACCACCATCAGCCTGATCGGCGAGGGCGAGCAGCAGCGCGGGGAGACCGGCTTCACCTCGGTCCTCGCCGGCTACCGCGGCCGCGGAATCGGTCAGGCGGTCAAGGCCCAGTCGATCCTCGCCCTGTACGCCGAGGGCGTGCGCGTCTTCGGCACCGGCGGCGCAGCCGCCAACGACGCCAGCCTCGGCGCGAACCTTGCCCTCGGCTACGTCATCGAAGAACGCTGGCGCTCGTACGCGCCACCCGCGAACTGACTCAGGTCGGGATCCACTCCGGCCACCACGCCGGGACGTTGCCCGGGCAGATCGGGGCGGCCAGGCCGGCCGGCGTACCGGCCCAGGAGAAGAGGGCCAGGTCGGCGATGGCGATCGCCACCAGGGCGCCGATCAGTGGCATCAGGAACTTGCCGCCGCCGCCCTTCTTCATCACCCGCCAGACCACGCTGAACAGCACGATGTTCACGACCAGCGCGACCGGCAGACCGACGAAGAGCAGCGTCGGGCCGTTCCCGACCGGGCCGGTGAGCTTCACGCCGCAGTCGTCCCAGGCGCGCCGCGTGATCCACAGCAACCCGAACCCCGCCGCCCCACCGATCACCAACGAGAAGAACGACAGCCGGTTGCCTTTACCCATACCCCAACCGTATGGGCTCGCGACCCGCTTCGCCTCCCGCAACGCCTGCCCCTGGCGGGGCGCTAGGCTCACGCCGGATCAGATCACTCGCTGGGGGTTCGGACTATGAAGTTTCCTCATGTCGTGGCGTCCGCGCTCGGAGTCGCGGGGCTGGTGGCGGGGCTTCCGCTGAGCGCCTCGGCGGCCCCGGAGACGACGACCGCCGGTTGCACGCTGTCGGTGTCCACCCGGGTGGCGATCGGCAAGCCGTCCGTCGCCGTACCGCAGAAGCTGACCGGTGCCTGCGGACAGACCGGCGGGTTCGCGGTGTGGGACCTGGACTATCCCGACCACCGCTCGCAGCAGTGGGCGTTCGCGGGAGTCAGCTCGAGCAACTGGTTCTTCACCGACGACCTGCCGATCGGCCAGTACGTCTGGCGCACCCAGCGAGCTGAGGACCCCTCCGGCAACCCGCAAACGCAGAACACCGTCACCACCACCGCGAAGCTCGCCGCGGGCGCCTGGATCTCGTCCAAGCGGGTCGGCGACGTGGTGACGCTGAACGGCACCTCGTTGCTCTACTCGGTGACGACCAACAAGTACTTCCAGCGGCCCGCTTCCGGCGTCTTCCAGTTCCGCGAGCGCGGTACGACGACGTGGAAGACCCTCAAGTCGGTCACCACCAACAGCCGGGGTCAGGTCACCATGGCCTACCGCTACAGCAAGGTCCGGGACTACCGGTTCGCGCTGTACTCGACGCCGATCAGCTGGGACCTCGGGAGCGCCGTCACCACCCGCTAGCCCTCGTCAGGCCCTAGCATCCGGGCATGAAGACGAAGCGGTGGCTGTTCGCGATGGCGGCGCTGCTGGCGTCGGCGCCGGTGATCGCGGCGCTGGTCGAGCAGGACTGGACGGGCATGCTGCTGCGCGCCTTCCCGGCGGTGCTGCTCGGCGCGATGGCCGTTCGGGAGTTCCGGTCGCCGATCCCGCCGAAGGCGTGGACCAAGCGGCAGGTGGTGATGTTCGCGCTGGTGATGGTTCCCTTGACGGCGTTGCTGTTCGGCCTGGTCATCTGGGTCGCGGTGGCGAGCGGTGACCTGGTGATGCGGCTCGCGTGTGCCGGGATCCTCGTGGTGTTCGCCGGGCTGATGGGTCTCGGTGCCTGGGTACTGCGGCAGGACCACCTGCGGGCGATCGCCGCCTGAGGTCAGGTGCTGATCGTGACCGGGCGCTCCGGGGTCGTTAGTGGGTCCGAGACCAGGCGGGCGTGGCGTTCGACGTCGTACCGGGTGCCGTCGTAGGCGAGGCGTTCGCGTTCCAGGCCCTCGTACAGGAACCCGGCGCCGGCGGCGACGCCGCAGGAGGCCGGGTTGTTGGTGCGGTGGCCGAGCTCGAGGCGGTAGAGGCCGGCGTCGTGGTGGGCCCAGTCGGCGAGTGCGCGGAGCGCGTCGCGGGCGATGCCCTGGCCGCGGACCTCGGCGATGGTCCAGTACCAGGTCCAGCCGACCTGGTGGCGGTCGATGTTGGTGACCGCGACGCAGCCGACCGGGTGGTCCTCGCCGTCGGCCACGGCGTACACGTGCCCGTTGTCGAGGTCCGCGACCCGGCCGATCCAGTCGACCGCACTCGCGGTGTCGCGGATGCCGCCCTGGTTGGCCATGTCCGGGTCCGCGTGCGCTGCCGTCAGGCGCAACGCGTCAGCCACTCGCCACCGCCGGAGCTCGAGCGTCGCCAGGTCGTAACCCATTCGTCGAGGCTACCTCCGGCGACGCCGCCACAACCTCGTCATCGGCCTGTCTTGCTCGTACGCCGCCACGCCACGTCAACAGCGCGCACCGACGTACAGGCAGGATAGGCACCATGCGATTTCTCGACTTCTCGGATCAGGTTGTGCTTGTCACCGGCGCCAGCAGTGGGATCGGGGCGGCCGCGGCCGTCGGGTTCGCGGAGGCGGGCGCGACGGTCGCGCTGCACTTCCATGCCAACGAGTCCGGCGCGCAGCACACGCTGAACGCCGTGAACACCGCCGGCGGCAGCGGGTCGATCCACCAGGCCGACCTCGCCGACTCGGCGCAGGCCGCCGCGCTGATCGACGCCGTACTCGCCAAGCACGGCCGCATCGACGTGCTGGTGAACAACGCCGGCGACCTGGTGAAGCGCTCGCCGGTCACCGACGTACCGGACGAGGAGTTCCACCGGATCCTCGACGTCAACCTGACCTCGGTGTTCGCGATGAGCCGCCAGATCGTCCCGGTGTTCCGCGGCCAGGGCAGCGGCGCGATCGTCAATGTCACGTCGATCGCCGGCCGGCACGGCGGTGGCGGCGGCTCGGTCGTCTACGCGACCAGCAAGGGCGCCGTCAGCACGTTCACCCGCGGCCTGGCCAAGGAGCTCGCCCCCGACGGCATCCGCGTCAACGCGATCTCCCCGGGCGTCATCAGCACCCCGTTCCACGACCGTCACACCGGTGAGGAGCAGATGAAGGCGATGCTCACCACCATCCCGATGGGCCGCACCGGTACGCCGCACGAGTGCGTCGGCACGATCCTGTTCCTCGCCTCCGACGCGATGAGCTCCTACGTCACCGGCCAGATCATCGAAGTGAATGGCGGCCAGTTGATGCCGTGACCGAACGGTCCCGGCGGAACAGCCGGTTGTGGTCCAGCAGCGCAGCCGGCCGGTACCCCAGCTGATCCAGTACGCCGTACAGCTCGCGCCGCTGGTCCTCCCGCTTGTCCTCGACCATGATGGCGCGCGGCCGCAGCCGCGTGATCGTGTGCGAAGCACCCCGCAGTACTGCGAGCTCGGAGCCCTCGACGTCGAGCTTCACCACGTCGAGCCGCTGCAGGTCGTTGCTCCGCGCCCAGTCGTCGAGTCGCACCACGGGGACGCGCTGGACGACCTCACCGTCGCCACCCAGCGAACGCACGCCCGTGTCGGCGACGTCGTACCGGCTGTCGGCGCGCAGTATCGCGTCCTCCGCGCGGTCGCCGAGTGCTACTCGAACGACCTCCACGAGGTCGGCGAGATCGTTGCGCTCCGCGGCCGCGATCAGCTTGTCCGCGGCGTCGGCGGCCGGTTCGAAGGCGATCACCCGGCCCGAACTGACGTCGCGGATCCGCAGTGCGGCGCCGAGCGCGTGGACGCCGATGTTCGCGCCGACATCGAGTACGACGTCGCCGGCCCGCAGCTCGGCGGTGAGGAACCGCATCGTGGCCGGTTCGTACCGGCCCGCGTAGTACAGGATCGCTTGCAGGTTGTCGCGCAGATCCAACCGCCACCGCAGGCCGTGCCGCCGTACGTCGACCGCGTCGACGGCCCAGGCCGGCGAGATCTTCGCCAGCCCGGGATTCTGATCGGCCAGCCGCGGGGAGATCCGCAGGGCGATCCGCTGGACGCCGCCCGGGCGCGCGCCTTCAACGCGTCCGAGCAGCTGAGCGACGCGGCGAGCGGTGCCGTACCCGGTCCTTTCGACCGTGTACGGCAGCCGCCACGCCAGGCGCCCGATGCGCCCGTCCCGCACGTCCATCTCCCGCCAGTACCCGAGCGACGAGCTCAGAACACGTGCAGCGGACGCAGCTCGATCGTCTCGCCCGGGCCCGCGAAGACCTGCGCGATCTCGTCGGCCCGCTCAGCGGAATCGACGTCGACGAGGAAGAACCCGGCCAGGTGTTCCTTCGACTCCGAGTACGGCCCGTCGGTCACAACCGGCTTGCCGGTGTAGCGGTAGAGGCGGGACAACGCCGGGTCACCGAGGGCCTCGCCGCCCAGGAGTTCGCCGTTGGCCTGGAGCTCGCTCAGCAGCTTCTCGAAGTTCGAGTTCAGCCGTTCCCGCTCGTCCTTCGGAAGCGCCTGGTGCTCGGCCACGGTGTCGCCGGTCGGGTGGCCCCACGGCTGCGGGCTGGAGTGGATCAGGAGGACGTACTTCATGTTCGGGATCCCAACGTCAAAGAGGCCGCTGATCGGCCCTCCGACGCTACATCGGGGCCGACCGCGGACTCTCGACATTCCGGTCGTTCAGGAATCCTCGAACGATGTCAGCCGTTCAGCAGATCCTCGAACGGCGTCGGGCTCGCGAACGGATCGACGGCCCGCCGCGCGGGCTGGTTGGTGAGCAGGTCGACCAGCTCGGTCGCCGCCCGCTCGACCCGCGTGCGCAGCGCGGCCGCGTGCGGACCCCAGTCCGACGACGCGGCGTACACACCAGTCGGTACGACGACCGCCTGCAGATAAGCGAACAGCGGCCGCAGCGCGAACTCCAGCACCAGCGAGTGCCGCTCGGTCCCACCAGTCGCGCCGATCAGCACCGGCTTGCCGACCAGCGCCTTGTCGTCGAGCACGTCGAAGAACAGCTTGAACAGCCCGCTGTACGACGCACTGAAGGTCGGCGTCACCGCGATCAACGCGTCGGCGTTCACCACCGTCTCCAGCACCTCCCGCAGCGACTCCGACGGGAAGCCGGTCAGCAGGTTGTTGGTGAGGTCGTGCGCCAGATCGCGCAGCTCGAAGACGACGACCCGCCGCGGCACCCCGCGGCCGTCGAGGGTGTCCCCGACGGCGGCGGCGAGCTGGTCGGCGAGCAGCCGGGTCGACGAGGGGCTCGTCAGCCCGGCCGTCACCACGGCGATCGTGCGTTCGCCTTCGGGGCGAGGCAGCTCCTTCATCGCTCGGCCCCCTCGACGAGGGTCTCCGACAGCGACTCCAGCGAGTGCGCCCGCTCGGCCGCGGTCTTCAGCGACTCGTGCGTCGGCGCGTCCGGCACGTGGGCCGGCTTCAGCGCCGCGAACTCCTTGCGCAGGACCGGCACGACCTCTTCACCGAGGATGTCGAGCTGCTCCAGCACGGTCTTCAGCGGCAGCCCGGCGTGGTCCATCAGGAACAGCTGGCGCTGGTAGTCGCCGAACTGCTCGCGGAAGCCGAGCGTCCGCTCGATCACTTCCTGCGGGCTGCCGACGGTCAGCGGCGTCTCGCGGGTGAAGTCCTCCAGCGACGGCCCGTGCCCGTAGACCGGGGCGTTGTCGAAGTACGGACGGAACTCCCGGACGGCGTCCTGCGAGTTCTTCCGCATGAAGACCTGGCCGCCGAGCCCGACGATCGCCTGGTCCGCGGCGCCGTGCCCGTAGTGCTCGAAGCGGCGGCGGTACAGGTCGATCATCTGCTTGGTGTGCGACGCCGGCCAGAAGATGTTGTTGTGGAAGAAGCCGTCGCCGTAGTACGCCGCCTGCTCCGCGATCTCCGGCGAGCGGATCGAGCCGTGCCAGACGAACGGCGGTACGCCGTCGAGCGGCCGCGGCGTCGCGGTGAAGCCCTGCAGCGGGGTCCGGAAGTTGCCCTCCCAGTCGACGACGTCCTCGCGCCACAACCGGCGCAGCAGGGCGTAGTTCTCGACGGCGAGCTGGATGCCGTTGCGGATGTCCTGCCCGAACCACGGGTAGACCGGGCCGGTGTTGCCGCGGCCCATCATCAGGTCGACCCGGCCGTCGGCCAGGTGCTGCAGCATCGCGTAGTCCTCGGCGATCTTCACCGGGTCGTTGGTGGTGATCAGCGTCGTCGAGGTGGACAGGATCAGCTTCGAGGTCCGCGCCGCGATGTACCCGAGCATGGTCGTCGGCGACGACGCCACGAACGGTGGGTTGTGGTGCTCACCGGTGGCGAACACGTCCAGGCCGACCTCCTCGGCCTTCAGCGCGATCGCCACCATCGCCTTGATCCGCTCGGCCTCCGAAACGGTCGTGCCGGTGGTCGGATCCTGCGTCACGTCGCTGACGCTGAAGATGCCGAACTGCATGAGCCCTCCTCGATTAGGTAGTTAATTATTGAACTATTTCTGGGTCTTGTCTATTCCGGTCCGCCCAGTGAAACTTGGTCCCACCCTGCGAAACCCTTCCGCCCCGAGGAGTTCGTTCATGATGCTCTCCCGCCGCCTGCTCCTGGGCAGCGCCGCAGCCATCCCCGCTGCTGGTCTCCTGTCCACAAGTCCGGCCCACGCCGGCTCCCGTGACACCTCGAGCCAGTTGCTCGCCGAATGGGCCGAAGCGCCCGGCACGCACCCGCTGATCCCCGACATCTCGCACGCGGGCTACCGCGGCGGCGAGCGCCCTCGGGCTCCGCGCACGGTCGCCCGCGTCACCGACTTCGGCGCGCGCCCCGGCAGCACGACCGATGCAGCACCCGCCTTCAACGCCGCCGTCCAGTACGCCGGTACGCACGGCGGCGGCACGGTCGTCGTACCGCCGGGCGTCTACCGCCTCGACTCGCCCATCTGGATCCACTGGTCGAACGTCGTCCTCAAGGGCTCCGGCCGCGACCGCACGATCCTGCACTTCACGCGGCCGCTCGAGGAGAGCTACCGGCCGAACCTCCAGCCGAGTCTGCAGAGCCGCTGGTCGTGGACCGGCGGGCAGATCTGGGTGATCGCGCCCGAGCGCAAGGCGAAGTCGGAGGCCGAGGACTTCGCGGCCTCCGAGGGCTGGTTGCTCGGCGACACCCTCGCCGAGGTCGGGTCCGCGTCCCGGGGCCAGCGCACGCTGCTGGTCAGCGACACGAGCAAGCTCGAGGCCGGCGACCTCGTCGTACTGGAGACCGACAATCCCGCCGATGCCGGTGTGCTCAAGCACCTGGCCGGCGACGTCCCCGGTACGACGGACTACGACTGGCCGGTCAAGGCACCGCAGCTCACAACGGGTTCAGCCGGCCAGTACATCCAGTACGCGACCCTCCAGTGGCCGGTGCGGATCGAGGCGATCCTCGGCGAGCGGCTGGTCCGGCTCTCCCAGCCGCTGCGGTACGACCTACGGCCGAGTTGGCCGTCACGGCTGCGGGAGATCGGCCCGACCGTGCACGACGTCGGGGTCGAGTCGCTGACGATCCGCAACGAGCTGAAGCCGATGACGATCCACAACCGGCATCCCGGCGCGAACGGCCTGTGTTTCCAGGCGGTGCACGACTGCTGGGCCGACGACGTCCGGGTCGAGAACTGCGACCTGGGCTTCGGGTTCACCACCACGAAGGCGGTCACGCTGACCGACGTCGTGGTCGGCGGCCGGTCCGCGCACCACAGTTTCGCGTGCCGGATGCAGGCGCACGACAACCTCGTCGACGGGTTCGAGATCGAGGCGTTCACCGTGCCGCTGCCGACGGGCGCGCTGCACCACGGGCTCAACCTCGAAGGGCTGTCGGCGGGTAACGTCTGGCGCCGCGGCCGAATGGCCGAGGGCACGTTCGACACCCATCGCGCGATGCCGTTCGAGAACGCGCGGACCGACATCACGCTGGTCAACAACGGCCGCGTCGGCGGATCGGCCGCGTCGGGCCCGCTGTTCGGGGCGCGGATCGCGCACTGGAACGTGCGGATCACCAGCGGTTCGCCGTACGCGATCCAGCTCGCCGACGTGGCACCCCGCAGCCTCACGGTCGGGCTGCAGGGGCTCACGTCGGATCCGAGCGGGTTGCCGCGCGACTTCCAGGGCGACCTGGAGAACGGCACGTTCCTGCTGGGCGCGCGGCCCGCCGTACGGGATCTGTACGACGGGCAGCGATCCGTCAAATAGTGTGGTTCGCGAGGTGACTGTCGTCGCCGGTCAGCGCCGCCACGATCCGGCGGTGCTTGACCGCTTCGTCCGCCCGCGACTGCCGCTCGAGCGTGCGCGCCATCATCAGGTGCGCGTAGTACTCGGTCGGCTCGCGGGTGATCACCTCGTGCAGGTGCTCCTCGGCCGGCTTGAGCAGCGCCGAGTGGTAGTAGGCGCGCGCCAGCAGGAGCCGCGTGCCCACGTCGTCCGGCGTCTCGTCGACGACCGGCTTCAGTGCCTTGATCGCCCCGCGGTAGTCCTTCTCCTCGAAGTACTGCCGGCCGAGGCCGTAGCTCAACGCACGCATGTCTTCCATGGGACCTCCCATCGGGACCGAACGATTCGACAGCCCCAACGCCAGGCCCGTACGGCGCTATTCCGCGTCGAGTGCCGCCACCTGCTCGGCCGTCAGCTCCAGCTCGACCGCGGCGTAGGAGTCCCGGATCGTCTCCGGCCGGCTCGACCCCGGGATCGGGATCACGTGCGGCGACTTGGCCAGCATCCAGGCCAGCGTCACCTGCTGCGGGCTGACCCCGAGCTCCCCGGCGATCTTGTGGAACGCGGGGTGCTTCTCGCCCAGGTCGGACGCCTTCGAGATGCCGCCGAGCGGCGACCACGGCAGGAACGCGATCCCGAGCTCGTCGCACAGCTCCAGCTCCGGCTCGCTCGACCGGAACGCCGGGGAGAACTGGTTCTGCACCGACACGAGCCGGCCGCCGAGGATCTCGTTGGCCTGCTTGATCTGCTCGGGGTTCGCGTTGGAGATGCCGGCCTGGCGGATCTTGCCCACGTCGAGCAGGTCGCGGATCGCGCCGATCGACTCGGCGTACGGCGTCTTAGGGTCCGGCCGGTGGAACTGGTACAGCCCGATCGCCTCCACCCCGAGCCGCTTCAGCGACGCGTCGGCGGCCTGCTTCAGGTACTCCGGGGAGCCGTTCAGCGTCCAGGAACCGTCGCCCGGTCGCAGGTGCCCGCCCTTGGTCGCGACCAGCACGTCGGAGGTGTCACCGCCGTACGACGCCAGCGCCTTCGCGATCAGCGACTCGTTGTGCCCGACGTCGGTCGCGGTCAGGTGGTACGCGTCGGCGGTGTCGATCAGCGTGACCCCGGCGTCGAGCGCCGCGTGGATCGTCGCGACCGACCGGCTCTCGTCGTCCGGGCGTCCCTCGATCGACATCGGCATCCCGCCGAGCCCGATCGCACTGACCTCGACGTCACCGATCCGTCGCTTCGTGTTGTTAGCCATACCCTCCAAGTTCCCCGACCGGCCGAACAAAATCCAACAGCAAAATGCGGATGCAGTCAGTACTGCGGCTGCTGAATCCCGTTCGGCCGGACCGCGGGTCAGGCCAGGTGGACGTTCGCGCGCTTGTCCTCGACGACGTACGTCGCGCGGGTGGTGACCGGAGCGTCCGGCTTGCTGACGAACGGGACGACGCGGAAGTCGGAGCGCCACTGCCGCTCGTCGACGGTGACGCGGACGTAGCCGCGCTGGGAGTTGAAGAACTTCAGGTGCGGGTTCGCCGCCAGGAACTGCCGGCCCTGGTCGGTGGTGTCCGCGCCGTCGCCGCCGCTGGTGATCGACGTACCGACGAACTCCGTGCCGACCGTGCGCGAGTTCGGGTCGGCGAAGTCGCGCTTCAGCTCCAGGGCGTAGTTCTGGTGCCGGTCACCGGTGATGACGACCAGGTTGCGGACGCCGCTGTCCTGCGCCGCCGCCAGCACCTTGTTGCGCTCGGCAACGTAACCGTCCCACGGGTCGAGCCAGACGTGCGTCTCCGGGCCGGGCGTCCAGTCGGTCTGGCCCATCGGAGTCTGGTTGCCCAGCACCTGCCAGCGGGCGCGGGACTGCCGGAAGCCGTCCAGCAGCCACTTGCGCTGCTTGCCGCCGAGCATCGTGTTGTCCGGGTCGAACCGGTCGTCGCAGGTCGACGAGTCGCCGTCGCCGCACGGCTGGTCCGAGCGGTACTGCCGGGTGTCCAGGATCGTGAAGTCCGCCAGCCGGCCGTACGGCAGCCGCCGGTGGTAGCGGATGTCCGGTCCGGACGGCATCTGCTCGTGCCGCAGCGGCAGGTTCTCGTACATCGCCTGGAACGCCTGCGCGCGACGCTGCTTGAAGATCACCGGGTCCTGGTCGGGCTCGGTGTCGGCCTGCGAGAGGTCGCCGGCCCAGTTGTTCTCCACCTCGTGGTCGTCGAAGGTGTGGATCCACGGGTGCGCCGCGTGCGCGGCCTGCAGCGGCGCCTCGGACTTGTAGAGCGAGTACTGCAGCCGGTACCGGGCCAGGTCGAACGTCTCGGTGTGGAACCGCGGGTCGGTCTCGACGCCGCGCTTGTTGGTCTTCACGCCGGACTCGTACAGGTAGTCGCCGAGGTGCACGACCAGGTCGAGGTCCTCGTTCGCCATGTGCTCGTACGCCGTGAAGTACCCGTCCTGCCAGGCGTTGCACGACGCGAAGGCGAACCGCAGGTTGCGCGGCGTCGTCAGCGGGTGCGGCGTGGTCCGGGTCCGGCCGACCGCCGAGACCTCGTGGCCGGTGCGGAAGCGGTAGTAGTACTCGCGGTCCGGCAGCAGCCCGTGGATCTCGGGGTGCACCGAGTGGCCGAGTTCCGGGGTCGCGAGCACGCTCGAGCGCCGTACGACGAACCGGAAGCGCTCGTCCAGGGCGACCTCGTACTCGACGCGCACCGGCCGGTTCGGCATGCCGCCCTTGCCGTCCACGGCGAAGGGGTCGGTGGCCAGCCGGGTCCAGAGCACGACGCTGTCGTACTTCGGGTCGCCCGAGGCGACGCCGAGCGTGAACGGGTTACCGGCCTGGCCGGGAACCGCGTACGTGGTCGACGCGTCCCAGGCGCCGGTGCCGAGCAGCACCGCGGCGGTGCCGGCACCGCCGTACCCGAGAAATCGACGACGGGAGACAGACATACGGATCCTCCTGAGCGGGGAGTGGGGGTCCGGAACAGCCTTCAGTTGTCGGATGACTGTCCGCGAACCTCGGTGCGACGCGGAAGTGAACGGAACTGCTCGATACGCTGGGATCCGCCCACCGACCACGCAGGAGTGACGAGATGACATACGAGCCGTGCCGCTACGCCCGCCAATGGCCGGAGCTGTTCGAGCCGTTGGACGACGCGCAGAAGCAGCGCGTCAGCGACGCCCTGGCCAGTGGACGCCTCGACGGCTGGGAGCCCGACCGCGAGGACGTGTCGGACCTGGTCGACCGTGAACTCGGCCGGATCGACGCCGCCGAGTACATCCGGCGCACGATGGCGAAGGTCGGCAAGCCGGCCGAAGGCGAGGCGTGACCCAGCCCGCCCCGGAACCCGCGCCGAGCCCGATGGAGCGCTGGAACCGGCTACTCACCGAACCCGGCGGCCACGTCCTGCGCAACAAGCTGGGCCTGACCGACGGGCAGCAGCTCCGCGCGGCCGAGTACCGGATCCGCGCGATGCGTCAGGGCGAGATCCAGCGCGGTGAGGTCGACATCCCGCGCACGTCCGACATGGCGCAGCTGCGGGCGATCCACCAGCACCTGTTCCAGGACGTGTACGAGTGGGCCGGTCAGCCGCGCGACGTGGACCTGGTCAAGGACGGTCAGCCGTTCGTCTCGCACGAGTACACGACGGCCTGGATCGAGCGGACCGGCGCCACGATGCGGAACACCGACTTCCCGAACCAGTCCCGTGAGGAGTTCGTACGGACGGCGGCCACGGCGTACGCCGAACTGAACCTGGCGCACCCGTTCCGCGAGGGCAACGGGGCGAGCACCAAGCTGTTCCTGCAGCAGATGACCGAGAACTCGCCGTACCGGATCGACTACGACCAGGTCGAGAAGAACGCCTGGAACCAGGCCTCGATGGACTCACGGGTGGCGTCGCTGCAGGCCCAGGAGGTGAAGCCGGAGAGCCTGGTCCAGGTGTTCGACAAGATCGTCGTCGAGCGCGACCCGCAGCCGGCCGCGGCCCCGCTGGATCCCGCGCTGGCCAAGGCGATGCAGCTGCAGAACACGACGTACCCGACGGTGAGCACGCAGCAGAGCGGTCCGAGTACCGAGCAGCCTGCCGCGCGGGCGAAGACGGTCAGCCTGACCAAGGCGCCGGAGCGCGAGGTCTGACCAGGCAAACTGTGCCCATGCAGATCGATGAGCGGATCCGCCGGGCGCGACCGGACGACGTACCGGCGATCGTGGAGCTGGTCTACGCCCTGGCCGAGTACGAGCGTGAGCCCACGGCCTGCCGGCTGACCGCGACCCAGCTCGAGACCGCTCTGTTCGGCCCGACTCCCGCCGTCTTCTGCCACGTGGCCGAGGCCGGCGACGAGATCGTCGGCTGTGCCCTGTGGTTCCTCAACTTCTCGACCTGGCGTGGGGTCCACGGCATCTACCTGGAGGACCTCTTCGTCCGCCCCGAGCAGCGCGGCTCCGGCCTCGGCAAGGCCCTGCTCACCGCTCTCGCCCAGGAATGCGTCGAGCACGGCTACGAGCGGCTCGAATGGTCCGTCCTCGACTGGAACACCCCGGCGATCGAGTTCTACGAGGCCCTGGGCGCCCGGCCGCAGAACGAGTGGACCACCTTCCGGCTCACCGACGAGGCCCTCACGCAGCTGGGCTCATGAGTGCCGTCAGGGAGGATGCACTGGTGGACCTGAAACCGCTGTTGATCACCCGGATCGCACAGACCGTGCTCTGGCTCGCGCTGGCCGGAATCCTGGTCGGGTATCTGATCAGCGCTCAGGGCGCCGGGCCGCTGACGCTCGGGATCTCCGTCGTGATCGTCGCCGTCGCGGTGTTCCTGATCGTCCGGACGCACCGGATGGGTGTCCGGTACGGCGCGGAGGGGCTCGAGATCCGCGGGATCCTGCGGAGCCGGTGGATTCCGGCGGATCAGGTCGTCCGGGTGACCGGGTTCCCGGCGGTGCGCTGGACGACGGCCGAGGGGAGCGGCCGCTGGACGCCGATCTCCGCGTTCTACGGCATCGGCCAGCTGGGCTCGGTCGAGCGGTACAACCAGTTCTGCATCCTGCAGCTGCAGACCTGGGACGAAGAGCGCCGCCCGAAGCCACCCCGGGCCACCGGCAACCCACGCCGGCCGCGTCGGGGGAAGTGACTCCCGGGTCAGCTGTGTCCCCGGCTGCGTTGCTTGGCCTGGTACATCTCGTGGTCGGCCGTCCGGAGCAGTTCGTCGAGGTCGGCGGTGTACGGGCTGACGACCGCCGTACCGATGCTGGTCGTGACCGGGACGTCGATACCGGTCAGCGGCCGGTTGATGGAGTCCTCGATGCGCCGCATCAGCGTGGCCAGGTCGGCGCCGTCGATCTCCTCGGCCAGTACGGCGAACTCGTCACCGCCGAGCCGCGCGACCGTGTCTCCGTGCCGTACGGCGGACAGCAGGCGCCCGGCGATCTCGCGCAGCGCCTGGTCGCCGGCTTCGTGGCCGTACTTGTCGTTGACCTGCTTGAAATGGTTCAGGTCGCAGAACAGCAGCACCCCGCGCCGGCCGCTCTGCCGTGAACGCTGCAGCGCCGTCGTGAACCGGTGCTGCAGGAGGCGCCGGTTCGGCAGGCCGGTCAGCGCGTCGTGCGCGGCGTGGTGCTGCAGCTCGCGCTCGGTCTCCTTGCGCGCCGTCACGTCGTCGATCTGGATCAGGACGATCCGCGGCTGCTCTTTGTTGCCCTGGTCAACGATCGCGGCGGTCCCGCCGAGCCAGATGTCGTTCCCGTCGGCCCGCCGGAAGGTCCGCTCGAATCGGTACGGACCACCGCCGGAGACCAGCTCCGCGACCTCGCGGTCGGTCTGCCCGGCGTTCTCGTCCTGCAGGTAGTCCATCAGCGGCGACCCGCCCAGCTGGGCCGGCGTGTAACCAGTGATCTGGCAGAACGCCTCGTTGACGCGCAGCACCCGGCCACGCTCCGGCCCGTCGAGCGCGACCGTGGCCATCCCGTTCCCGGCGCCCTCGAACACCAGCCGGAACGTCGTCTCGCTCGCCTCCAGCCGGGCCTTCTCGGCCAGCAACTGATCGGTCAGCCGGGCCTTGTCGATCGCCAGCCCGGCCTGGGTCGCGAAGATCTCCAGCAGCTCGCGGTGCACCGGACCGGGCCGCCGCTGGTCCTCCGGCAGGTCGACCGAGAGCATCCCGACCAGCTCGCCGTCCGACGAGCGCAGCGGCGCGAACAACGCGTCCAGCGGGTGCCACGCGTCCGGATCGCTGGAGATCGGTACGTCGGGCACCCAGCCGATGACCTCGCCTTCGGGCAGCCGCTCGTGCGGCACGAACCGCAGCCCGCCCCAGACGTCCGCGATCTCGAACTCGGCGTCGAAGATGTCCGCCGCGCTGACCGTGCCGAGCAGCGCCTCGCGGGCCTCCGGCGAGCCGGACACCGCGATCACCTCGAACTTGCCGTCCGATTGCCGCAGGTTGAGCACGGCGATGCCGAACCCGAGGCCGTCGACGACTCCCTCGACGACGGCCTGCAGGGTTTCGGCCAGGCTCCGCCCGGCGCCCATCCGGGCGCTCACCTCGTACAGTCGGCGGACTGCCGTCAGGCGTACGGTCGGCTCGTTCTGCACTGCGCTGCTCCGGCGTCACGGCGTCGGCGGCCTCACGGGAACCCCGCCGTGGTGAGGGCCCCCTCACAGAGTGACAGATCGCGCCCGGAGAGCAACGTCTCCCCGGGGTGCCCGACCGGTGTGACTACGGACGGTGGTCGAGCACCTGCGTACCGTGAAGACTGTACGCCGTACGCGCCGCTAGTACCGCATTTCCGCCAGCGTCTTGTAGCTGGTCCGTGCCGACACCCACGGATCGGTCGGGGCGTCGTGCTCGACCAGCCACTGCTCGACACCGCCGCTCTCGGCGTGCGCGAACATCGCCGGGAAGTCCAGCGTGCCGGCGCCGACGTCCTCCCATGCGCCGTCCGCCGCCATGTCCTTGACGTGCAGCGCGGGGAACCGGCCGGGGTGCTGCTGGAAGTACGCGGCCGGGTCCTGCCCGCCGTTCACCACCCAGTACAGGTCCAGCTCGAAGCCGAGCAGGTCCGGCTCGACCTCGTTCAGCAGGATGTCGAACTTCACCTGCCCGTCGACGACCTCGAAGTCGTGGCCGTGGTTGTGGAACAGCAGCTTCAGCCCGGCCTGCTTGGCGGTCTCACCGGCCTTGTTGAACGCGGCCGCGGCCTCACGGAAGCCGTCGAGGGTCCGCAGGTCCTCGGGCAGCGACGGTACGACGACCCACTCGCCGCCGAGCGTCCGGACGTCGTCCAGCGCGCCTTCCCAGTCGTCGGTCAGCCGCGGGTAGCCGACGTGCTCGAGCACGATCTTCAGCCCGGCGTCGTCGGCGAAGCGCCGGATGTCCGCGGCCGAGTGGCCGAACCGGCCGCTCACCCCGACGGTCTTGTAGCCGATCTCCGCGAGCTTCTGCAGAGTGCCGGGGTAGTCCTCCTTGAGGACGTCGCGCATCGTGTAGAGGTGCATGCCGATACCGTCGGCGGGAATGGTCCGGTCGGTCACGAGACAGGCTCCTTGTATTCGGGGGCTTCAGGCAACGTGTTCCTGGTAGCGGGCGAGCGCGAGGTCGAAGACCTCCTGACCCGGTGCGTCCCACAGTTCTTGGTTGAAGATCTCGACCTCGACCGGCCCGGTGTACCCGGCCGCGTCGCAGGCCTCGCGCAACCGGCGTAGCTCGATCGCGCCGTCGCCCATCATGCCGCGCCCGAGCAGGGTGTCGGCCGGGAGCGGCACGGTCCAGTCGCTGACCTGGTACGAGCAGATCCGGGCGCCGGCCCGCTCGATCTGGCGGTACACGTCGGCGTCCCACCACAGGTGATAGGCATCGACGATCACACCGACCTGTTCGACCGGGAACTGCTCGGCCAGGTCGAGGGCGCCGCCGAGCGACGACACCACACAGCGGTCGGAGCAGAACATCGGGTGCAGCGGCTCGATCGCGAGCCGGACGCCGCGCTCTTCGGCGTACGGCGCCAGCTCGGCCAGGCCGTCGACGATCATCTGCCGGGCGCCGTCGATGTCGCGCGAGCCCTGGGGGAGTCCGCCGCTGACGAGCACGAGGGTGTCCGTGCCGAGGGTCGCCGACTCGTCGATCGCCGCGCGGTTGTCCTCGATCTTCGCCTTGCGCTCGGCGGGATCGGTGGCGGTGAAGAAGCCCCCGCGGCACAGCGACGAAACTTTCAGGCCGGCGTCCTTCACCAGCCGCGAGGCCTTGTCGACGCCGTAGTCCTGGATCGGCTCGCGCCACAGGCCGATCCACTCGAGCTCGGCCTTGGCGCTGGCCGCGACGACGTCCTCGAGCGGCCAGTACTTCGTGGTCGCCTGGTTGAGGCTGTAGCGGTTCATGCGTCGATCCCGTGCGTCGCGAGCAGTTGCCGGAAGCGCTTCGTCGCCAGGTCGGGATCGGTCAGTACGCCGGCCTGGTCCGCGAGCCGGAAGGTCTCGGCGAGGTGCGGGACCGAGCGACCGGTCTGCAGTCCGCCGACCATGCCGAAGCCGGGCTGGTAGCCGTTCAGCCAAGCCAGGAAGGCGATACCGGTCTTGTAGTACGGCGTCGGCGCGGAGAAGATGTGCCGCGCCAGCGGGACGGTCGGCGCGAAGACCTCGTCGTACCGGGTGAGGTCGCCGTCGTCGAGCGCCTTCAGCGCGGCCGCGGCGGCCGGGGCGATCGCCGCGAAGATGCCGAGCAGGGCGTCGCTGTGGTGCTGGTCGTCGCCGCGGATCAGCTCGGGGTAGTTGAAGTCGTCGCCGGTGTAGAGGCGGACGCCCTCCGGGAGACGGTTGCGCAGGGCAACTTCCTTGGCGGCGTCGAGCAGGGAGACCTTGATGCCGTCGACCTTGGTGGTGTTGCCGGCGATCAGGTCGACCACGACGTCGGCCGCGGCGTCGAGGTCGTCGGTGCCCCAGTAGCCGTCGAGCGCGGGGTCGAACATGCTGCCGAGCCAGTGCAGGACGACGGGCCGGGTCGACTGCGCGAGGAGGTGGTCGTAGACCTTGCGGTAGTCGTCACTTGATCCTGCTGCTGCACACAAGGCTCGGCTGGCCATCAGGATCGGCTGGGCGCCGATGTCCTCGGCGACCGCGAGCTGTTCCTCGTACGCCTTCACTACCGCGTCCAGGTCGTGCTCGCCCGGGGGCAGCTGATCGGTGCCGACGCCAACCGCGATCCGGCCGTCGGGCGCCTCGGCGGCGGACCGCCGGATCAGCTCCTGCGTGGCGGCCCAGTCGAGGCCCATCCCGCGCTGGGCGGTGTCCATCGCCTCGGCGACGGACAACCCGAGCGACCACAGGTGCCGGCGGAACCCGAGCGTGTGCTCCCAGTCGATCACCGCGGGTGCGCCGGGCGCGTTGTCACCCAGCGGATCGGCGACCACATGAGCCGCCGCGAACGCCAGTCGGCTGCGCGCCGGCGTGTAGTTGCCGTGAGCAACCGGCGTACCGACCAACTGGTAGTCGACCAGTTGGCCGCCACCCCCACCACTACTTTTCTCCTCCCCGCCGAAGGCGGGGAGTCTCAGGCTGTGGGTCATGCCTTGCTCTCGATCGCCAGCGCCGGGACCTCGAGCTTGCGGCCTTCCTTCCAGGACTGCAGGCCGAGCTCCGCCAGCTGCACGCCCTTGGCGCCCTCGACGAAGTCCCAGGTGAACGGCGCGTCGTCGACGACGTGCCGCAGGAACATCTCCCACTGCACCTTGAACCCGTTGTCGAACACCTCGTTGTCCGGCACCTCGGACCACTGGTCGCGGAACGAGTACTCGGCCGGGAGGTCCGGGTTCCAGACCGGCTTCGGCGTCGCCGACCGGTGCTGGGCGTGGCAGTTCCGCAGGCCGGCGACCGCCGACCCCTCGGTCCCGTCGACGTGGAACTCGACCAGTTCGTCGCGGAACACCCGGGTCGCCCAGGAGGAGTTCAGCTGCGCGACGATCCCGCCCTCGAGCTCGAACACGCCGTACGCCGCGTCCTCGGCGGTCGCGACGTACTCGTTGCCCTGCTCGTCCCACCGCTGCGGGATGTGCACCGCGCCCTGGCAGTAGACCGTCTTGACCGGCGCGAAGATCTGGTCGAGCACGTACCGCCAGTGGCAGAACATGTCGACGACGATGCCGCCGCCCTCTTCCGACTTGTAGTTCCAGGCCGGGCGCTGCGCCTCCTGCCAGTCGCCCTCGAAGACCCAGTACCCGAACTCGCCGCGGACCGACAGGATCTTGCCGAAGAACCCACCGTCGACCAGCCGCTTCAGCTTGCGCAGGCCCGGCAGCGACAGCTTGTCCTGGACGACGCCGTTCTTCAGCCCGGAGTCGCGGACCAGCTTGGCCAGGTCGACCGCCGCCTCGAGGCCCTCGGCGATCGGCTTCTCGCAGTAGATCGCCTTGCCGGCCTCGACCGCGGCGCGGACGCCCTTCTCGCGCAACTGGGTGAGCTGGGAGTCGAAGTAGATCTCGACATCCGGCTCGGCCAGCGCGGCGGACAGGTCGGTGGTCCAGCGGGTCAGCCCGTACTGCTCGGCGATCCGGCGCAGCTTGAGCTCGTTGCGGCCGACCAGGATCGGGTCGGGAATGATCATCGACCCGTCGGCGGCGGGAATCCCGCCCTGCTCACGGATCGCCACGATGGAACGCTCCAGGTGCTGGCGCAGGCCCATCCGGCCGGTGACGCCGTTCATCACGATGCCGACGCGTCGTTCGCTCACTGTTGCTGCCTTTCCTCGGCGCGCTGGTTCTTGCTGCGCTGGTTCGGTTCGGGGCGGGTGCTACGCCAGGAGCCGCGCAACGCCTCCCGACCGACGCCTTGGAAAGGGCTTTCCAAGGCGTGTGATCGCAACCTTAGGTCGACCATCACACCGAGTCAACCGCTTGCCGGTACCGGCCGGAAAGCGATTGCTGTCCGGGTGGTCCCCGGCTGGTTGGGTACGGCACCCCGGTGGGCGTTAGCGTCACGGCAGACGAGAGGAGTGCGGTGTCCAAGGGTGAGCGGACCGGCCCGGCTGGTGGCGGCGTGCAGGATCGGCTGTCGGACGCCGTACGGGAAGAGCGGCGGGCCGGTGGCCGGCGGGCTGAGGACCGGCGGGCGGACGAGGAGCAGCAAGCGCGCGACGAGCAACGGGAGCTCTACAGCACGCTCGACCTCGCCCTGCGCATCGGCGAGGTCCTGCTCTCCAGCGGCGCCGGTACGGCGGACGCCACCGCGACCATCCTCGGAGTGACCGCGGCCGGCGGACTGCGCGGCTGTGAGGTGGACATCACGTTCACCTCGATCGCGATCTCGTACCAGGCCGCGCCCGACGTGGCACCGGAGACGCACATGCGCGTGGTCCGGTACCGCAGCCAGGACTTCTCCCGCCTGACCGACGTCGACCGCCTCGTCCGCCACTTCGCCCGCGGCGAACTGAGCCGCGAGGAGACCAGCCGCGAACTCGCCCGCATCGTCTCCGCGGGCCCGCCGTTCCCGCGTTGGAGCTCGGTGCTCGCGTGGGGCGTGATGGCCGGCGGCGCGACACTGCTGCTCGGCGGCGGCTGGCTGATCACGCTCGTCGCGGTCGTCACCGCGACCTTCATCGAGCTGAGCAACCGGTGGTTCAGTCGGCAGCGGCTGCCCGCGTTCTACCAGCAGGTCGCCGGCGCCTTCGTCGCGACCGCCGTAGCGCTGATCCTGTACGCCGTGCACGCGCCGGTGAAACCGTCCCTGGTCGTTGCCGCCGGCATCATCATGCTGCTCGCGGGCATCGCCCTCACCGGTGCCGTCCAGGACGCGATCACCGGGTACTACGTGACCGCCGCGGCCCGCCTCCTGGAAGCGATGCTCCTCACCGGCGGCATCATCGCCGGCGTCAGCCTGGGCCTCACGCTGGGCCTCAAACTAGGTCTCCCGGTCGCCATCGAAGCCCAAACCATCCAACTGGCCAACCTCCCGGTCATGGTCATCGCCGGCGCCCTGATGGCGGTCGCCTTCTGCTACGCGTCGTACGCCCCGCTCCGCTCGCTCCTCCCGGTCGCCATCGTCGGCGCCCTCGGCTCCCTCACCTACACGCTGATGGCCAGAGCCGAGTTCGGCCCCGCGTGGTCCACCGCCGCGGCCGCCTTCGTCGTAGGCCTGGCCGGCTACTCCTTGGGCCGCCGCACCGGAGTCCCACCGCTGGTCGTGGTGGTCTCCGGCACCGTCCCCCTGCTCCCCGGCCTGACCATCTACAAAGGCCTCTTCGAGCTGATGGGCAGCGGCCAACTCATCGGCATCGTCAGCCTCGCCACCGCCGTAGCCATCGGCGTGGCCCTGGCCTCGGGCGTGATCCTCGGCGAGTACGTCGCCCAACCCATCCGCCGGGAAGCGCGCCGCCTGGAGGATCGTCTCGCAGGCCCGCGCCTCGTCGGCCCGCGCCGTCCGGTCCGTCCCCGCCAACCCCGCCCCCGCCGAACCACCAGCCGCCGCTCCCGGCGTACCAAGTAGGCGCCCGGCCGAGCTGCGCGGCGAGCGCGATCTCCGTTATCGCGTGGTGAGGCCGAGCTCCGCGTGCGCCGCTCGGCCTAGGTCGGCCTCCTCGCCGCCGGCCAGGATCTGGGTCCGCGCCGCCTGGTACCGGCAGCCCGCGGCCTCGAACGCCGGCACCGTGCCGAGCAGCGCGTCCCGATCACCGTCGAGCAGCGCCTCTGCCCGGTCCACCATCGCGGCGGCGATCGGGTTCCCGGCCACGACGGCCCGCGCTTCGGTCAGGCGGTCACGAGCACCGGGGTCACCGGCGAGCACAGCGGTCTCGGCGCGCAGCGCGACGTACCAGTGGTGCCAGATCCAGGTCACCCACTTCCACACCTCGTCGGGCTCCCGCGAGATCCGCCGCAGTGCTTCGGTGACGTTGCCTTCGTGCAGCAGGAGCAGGGTGTCGAAGACCGCGCCGTACCCGTAGGCCTGCTCGGGTGGCGTCTGCAGTTGCTCGAGGATCTCCAGCCAGGCGCGCCGAGCGTCGCGGTCGCCGCGCATCCCGTGGATCATCGCGACCGCCGTGACCGCTGGGCTCAACGACGATCCCGGGGGCCGGCCGGCGCGCTCCCACGCGTCGAGGAAGCGGACGCTTCCGGTCAGGACCTCGTCCACGTTGCCCGCGAACGCGTCGGCGACCAGCAGCCAGTTCGTGGCGCGGTGGCCGACCTCGGCGAGCAGCGGGTGATCGGCGAGTTGCCCCGCCCACCGGCGGGCCGCCCGCAGGTCGCCCGTCCCGAGGCTGGCTTCGGCGGCCTCAGCGAGCGCCTCGATCAGCTCGTGTGTCGCCGCGGGAGTCGGCGCCGCGGACGACAGCAGCACCATCCAGCGCTGGGTCGTCGCGGCCGCGGCAAAGGTGTCACCGGCCCAGCTGAGAGCGCCGGTCAGGACGTCGAGCGCGACGGACTCGGCGAGCGGGTTCCCCGCGCCGTGGGTCAGGTCGACCGCCCGCTCGGCCAGCGCGATCGTCGCGTCGACGGTGGCGCCGGGACGTCCTTCGACGGTCATCACCGCGGCATTGAGCGCCTGCCCGGCCTCGGCCACCGCGACCGTGGCCCGGGCGGCCTGGTCCTCACCGGCCAGCTCCCGAGCCCGCGCGACCAGGGCGTCGGTCTCCGCCAGCGAGAGCCTGCGGACGAAGTTGCCCGCGAACCGGTACGACGTGACGGCGACGGTCGCCAGATCACGGGCGGCGCGCGCGGAGTCGCCCGCACTGAGAGCGGCGTCGGCCGCCGCGCGGTACAGGCGGTAGACGTCGTCGCCGCGCATCCGGCACCCGGCCACGGCCGCGGCGAGCCGGAGCGCGTCGGCAGCAAGGACAAGCTGCCAGCGCTCGGCCGCCTCCGGGGTAGCGGCGAGGCCAAGCTGCTCGCGCTCGACCGCTTCCGGGGTCGCATCGCCCGCCAGGAGCGCGGCCTGCTCGTACCGCTGCTGGGACTCACCGATCAGCGTCCGCGTGAACGCCAGCTCGGCCAGCCGCAGGGCCAGGAGGTACGCGTCAGGGTGCTTCTGCTGAGCGGACCAGGCCAGGGCAGCGCGCAGATCGTCGGCCACCGCGTCGAACCCGGCCCGCCAGTCCGCTCGTGGCACTGCCAGTTCGGCGGCCCGGGCCAAGCACCAGCTCAGGTGCCGCGACCGGGCGTCGACAAGTTCGTCGGCCTCGGCCAACCGCTCGGTCGCGTACTGGCGGATGGTCTCCAGTGCCCGGTACGCCGTACCGCCGGGTGAAGCGGTCACCACCAGCAGGCTCTGCTCGGCGAGCCGGGCGAGCCCCTCGGCGACCAGGAAGTCCTCGATCCCGGTCACCTCCGCCGCGGCGGCCGTCGTGAACGGCGAGACGAACACCGACACCCGCCGCAGCAACGCCTGGTCGTCGGGGTCGAGCAGGGCATGACTCCAGTCGAGCGCCGCGCGGACCGACCGGTGTCGCTCGTCGGCTCGGGAACCACCGGTGAGCATCCGGAGCGGGTGAGCCAGAGCAGCCGCGATGCCGTCGAGACCGAGCGCCTGACAGCGGGCCGCGGCCAACTCGATCGCCAGGGACATCCCGTCCAGCCGCTCACAGATCGCGGCAACCTGCTCACGATCCGCCGCGCCGAGCGGTGTGCCGCTCGCTGCCGCCCGCTCCATGAACAAGATGACCGCGTCCGAGTCCCCCTCGGCCGGGAGAGACAGCGGAGGTACGGCGTACACCCGTTCGAACGGAACCATCAGCCGGGCACGACTGGTCGCCAGTACGGCGATCCGCGGGCACTCCGCCAGCAGCCGCTCGAGAAGCAGCGCGACGCCGTCCACGACGTGCTCGCAGTTGTCGAGCACGAGCAGCGCGTGCCGGTCGGCGAGCGCGGCGACCACGGACTCGGTCAGGTCACGCCCGGGCTGCTCACCGAGACCGAGCGTCCCGGCGATCGCGGCCGCGATCGTCTCCGCCTGCGAACCCGGGCCAGGTGCCTGGGCGGCGTCGGGTTCCACGACCGGTACGAGGTCGACGAACCAGACTCCGCCGTCGTACTCGCCGGCCAGTTCGGCGGCGACGGCCAGGGCCAGCCGGGTCTTCCCGACCCCGCCGGGCCCGACCGCGGTCACCTCGCGATGGGCCCGGAGCAGCTCGACCAGCGCGGCCTTCTCGCCGGTCCGCCCGACGAACGAGGTCAGCGGCGCCGGAAGGACCGGCGCGGGGGACGGGCCTGCCGCGACCGGCTCGGGCATCCGCTGGGCCAGCGCCCGCCGGTCCGTAACCTCCAGCTTGCGCAGCAGCGACGAGACGTGGCTCTCCACCGTCCGTACCGAGATGTGCAGCCGGGCCGCGATCTCGGCGTTGCTGAGGTGAGCGCCGACCAGCTCCAGCACCTCCGACTCCCTCAGCGAGATGTCCACCACGGCGGTCATCGGGCCATCTTCTCTCATCGGCGTGGCAGCGCCACGGATCGAGCTCCGGACCCGGTCTCCGTGCTCGGAATCAGTGGTGGGTTCCGTGCTCCGCACGGATGTGGGCCGGTGGCTCCGGGCGAAAAACTGAGGTCACGAACCCAGCGGGTCGAACGGCCCCCGACCAAGGAGTACACAGTGACCAGCACCTCGACCCGCGGCATCCTGACGGTCCTGCACCCGGTGTCCGACCTGGCCAAGGCCAAGACCGTCTACACGGCCCTGCTCGGCACCGCGCCGCAGACGGACTCGCCGTACTACGTCGGCTTCGAGGCCGAGGGTCAGCACATCGGCCTGGTGCCGGACGGCGGGCCGCAGGGCATGACCTCGCCGGTGGCCTACTGGCACGTGCCGGACCTCGACGCGAAGCTCGCCGAGGTGGTCGCGGCCGGAGCCACCGTCCGGGAGGCCGCGCACGAGGTCGGCGCCGGCCGCCGGGTCGCGACCGTCGTCGACCTCGACGGCAACGTCCTCGGCCTGCTCCAGGACAGCTGAACCCATCTCCCCGTTCGTCATCTCACCCAAAGGACCTGTCATGACCACGTTCGACTCCGTCACCCTGGAAGTTCCCGACCCCACCGCCGCGACCGCCTTCTACACCGCCGCCGGCCTCGACGCCTACGTCACCGTCCGGTCCGCCGAGGGCACCTCGACCGGTTTCCGGGGCTTCGCCCTGTCGCTGGTGGTGGCGCAGCCCGGCAACGTCGACGCGATCGTCGAGGCGGCCGTCGCCGCCGGTGCCGCGATCCTCAAGCCGGCCACCAAGTCCTTCTGGGGCTACGGCGGTGTGCTGCAGACCCCGGACGGCACGATCCTGAAGGTCGCGACCTCGAAGAAGAAGGACACCGACCCGGTGTCCCGGGACATCGACCAGGTCGCACTGCTGCTGGGCGTGGCTGACGTCAAGGCCAGTAAGCGCTTCTACGTCGAGCAGGGCCTGCCGGTCGGCCGGAGCTTCGGCGGCAAGTACGTCGAGTTCGCGATCCCGTCGTCGCCGGTCACGCTCGCGCTCTACCCACGCCACGCCCTGGCCAAGGACGCCGGCGTCCCCGCCGAGGGCAGCGGCTCACACCGCATCGTCCTCAGCAGCAACACCACCCTGACCGACCCCGACGGCTTCGTCTGGCAACCCACCGCCGCCTGACCCGCCGCACTTCACCCCCAGGAGATCCGCCATGAGCACCACGACGTACGAGGGCTTCACCGCCGACGAGCGGGCCGCGATGAAGGACCACGCCCAGGAGCAGAAGAAGGCCGCCCGCCGCGGCGGCCGCGCCGACAAGGCCGCCGAAGCGGCCCGCGACGTCCTCGCCAAGATCGCCGAGATGAACGACTCCGACCGCGCGATCGCCGAACGCGTCCACGCCGTCGTCACCACCGCGGCCCCGGCTCTGGCCCCGAAACTCTGGTACGGCATGCCCGCCTACGCCCTGAACGGCAAGCTGGTCTGCTTCTTCCAGAGCGCCGACAAGTTCAAGGCCCGCTACCCCACCCTCGGCTTCACCGACCAGGCCACCCTCGACGAGGGCGCCATGTGGCCCACCTCCTACGCCCTCACCACCATCACCCCCGAAGCCGAAGCCCGCATCACAGCCTTGGTGAAGCAGGCCGTCAGTTGACCCTCAAGGCCCAGGACCACTGCGAGTCCTGGGCCTTCGGCCGTTCAGCGTTGTTCGAGCCGCCAGGTCTGTGGCTGCAGGTTGTTGCAGGTCCACGTCGCCACGTTGGCGCCGGGGGCCGTGGAGCCGCCGGCTACGTCCAGGCAGTTGCCTGAGTTCTGGCCGATCAGCTTGTAGTACGAGCGGCCAACGTTGACCAAGCGCCAGCGTTGCCAGCCGCCGTCCTGGCAGGTCCATTGCTGGACGTTGGCTCCGGGAGTGGAGGAGTTGCTGGCGACTTCTACGCAGAGCTGGGAGTTCTGGCCTCGGAGGCGGAAGAAGCCGTTGCCCTCGGAGGTGAGCTGGAAGTTCTGCGGGCCCAGGTTGTTGCACGTCCATTGCTGGATGTTCCCGCCGGGGACGCGGGAGTCAGCGGCGACGTCCAGGCAGTGCCCGGACTGCGCACTGACCAGCCGGTACGTCGCGTTGCCGACGCCCGCGGCGTCCTGCGTACCGATCGCGGAGCCGGAGGCGTAGTACGTCTTGCAGACCGTGCCGTCCCAGTCGCTGGCCAGCTGGAGGACCCGCGAGCCGTCGGCGGACGGGACCAACGGTGAGCTGTAGTTGGGGCAGAAGTTGTTCACCGGGTTGTTCACCGCGACCGGCGCCGGGATCTCGTACCAGAGCCCGTTCGACCCCTCCGAGTTGACGAAGACCGTCCGGCCGTTGTCAGCGGCAACCGATCCGTTCGCGTTCTGCAGGATCTGCCCGACCAGCAGCAGTTTCCCGTTCGGCGCCCCGGCCGAAGCAGCCCACGCGAGAGTCGGCGCGTGCGTGAAGTACTTCCCGTCCGGCGTCTGCGCCCGTACGCCGAGCGCCGACGGCGAACCCCAGTTCCACCCGTCGCCCGACGTCCGCGTGTGTACCACGCAGTCGTACTGCCCGTCGAGCCCACAGATCTCGTACACCATCACGTAAGCACCACTCGGCTGCTTCCGTACGACGGGCATCCCCGGCCGATGCCCGAAGGTCGGCGACGACACCGTCGGACTGCGATCCGTCCACGTGATCCCGTCCGAGCTGCGCGTCTCCATCAGCTTCTGGCTGTGCGCCGCATCGGTCTCGTCGGCGTAGTGGCAGACCAGCCGCCCGTCCGCCGCGACCGAGAACTCGGGCTCCCACAAACCCTTGGTGTTCGGCGCCGTGGCGCAGTTCGACAGGTACGACCAGGTTCGCCCGAGGTCGTTGCTCTTCCAGATCTTCAGCGCCATCGGCCGCGCGTCGGCGCCGACCGACGCGGCCCACAGCATCGTCCCGGCCGGCATCGCGCCGACCTGCTGCGGCAGCTCGTACAGCGTCGCGCAGCACAACCCCTTCCCGCCGGCCGACCCCGGATCAGCAACCGTGCCGACCTGGGCGAAGGTCCCGCCGCTGTCGGTGCTCTCGTAGATCGCCCCGAGACCGTTGTTCCCGGCAAACGTCACCACGCTCGCGAGGATCCGCCCGTTCGCGGCGCCGTTGTGTTCGAGCCGTACGGCGCGCGGGTACAGCCCGGTGTCGTTCCGCAGCAGTTGCCCGGTCGCGGAAGGCTCGACGACCTGAGCACCGGCGGACGGCGTACCGACAAGAACACCGAGCAGCAAAGCAACAACCACACCCACCCGGCGCGTCATCGGACCTCCTCCAACACCACGTCGTCGACCTGGAACCAGACGTCCTGCCCGTGCCCGGTGAAGCCCGCGTACACCTGCACCAACGACTCACGCCCGGAATCGAACTCCACACTCACCTGCGTGTACGCCGAATGCGCCCCTCCAGGCTTCGACCTCAAAACCTTCCCCGCCAGCGTCCGTACGCCGACCACCGTGTCCCGGTTGTTCTCCGCCGTCCGCACCCACGCCGACAGCCGGTACCGATGCCCCGGCCGCACAGCCACGTTCTGCTGCACCGAGTGCACCCCGATCGAGTCGCGCAGGTAGGCGTTCCGAGCCCCGCTGTGTCCGAGATCGGCCGCGTCGATGCCGCCCCGCCCGTTCAACTGCCACGGCGCCGACGGCGTCGTACCGGCCTGCTCCTCGAACCCCGGATCCGTCACCAGGTTGGTCGGCGCGCCGTCGTCGGTGAGCTTGGTGTGCATCAGGAACACGTTGTACGGATCCCACTGCGACATCGTGAAGTACAGGTCCGGCCCCGACGACCACGGATGCATGAACGTCCCGTACAACCCGGGGAAATCAGTGCCCTTGACAACGACTTTCTCGCCGCTCCACGGCCCGGTCAGCGAGGCCGACGACCGCAGTACGACGGACGCCCGCTGCTCGTCGAGGTACATCATCAGCCACTTGCCGAGATGCGCGTTCCACTGCACGGACACCTCGCTGACCGGCCCGATCGCGATCGGTACGGCGGTGCTCTCCCGCACCGACCAGCCGCGACCGTCCCAGTACCGCCAGGCGTTCTTGGCCAGCACCTGCTTCTCCGGAACCCGTGCCAGATAAGCGTTCCCGAACCGCCCGTTCGGCGTACCGATCATGTAGACGAAGCCGCGATCACGCACCAGAGCGGTCATCTGGAAGTTGTTGTCCCAGGTCTTCGTGTTCTGCCAGCGCGCCTTCGGGTCCTTGGTCCAGGTCTCGCCGTTGTCGTCGGAGTACGCGAACCCCGAGTAGTTGGTGAACCAACTGCCGGCCGGACCCCAGTAGTTGACCGACATGTACTGCACGTACTGGCGTTTCCCGACCGCGATCCCGGCCGTCGGGATCACCGTGTGCTCGTCGCGATCGATCTTCTTGCAGGGCAGGAACTCCTTGGCGTGCCCCGGCCGGTCCTCGGCCGCGCTGTCGAGCGTCATCCCGTCGGCGAGGTTGCGGTCCTTGCTGCGGAACAGCAGGTTGCAGCGCCAGTCGATGGTCGCCGGATCGCCGGCGCCACCACCCGGACCGGTCCAGCCGCTGCCGTAGCTGTCGCCGAACGCGGTCAGGATCTCGCCGGAACCGTTGTCCCAGAGGATCCCGAGGTCGGTCGCCTTCAGCGCGAACCGGGCCTCGGTGTCGTTGATCGAGCCGGGCCCGGTGAGCTTGGCGACCTGCTCGGCAGGACTCGGTACGGCGGTCGCGCGGGCCGGTGGAGGCGAGGTGCCGGGCAGCAGGGCGGCGGCGAGCACCAGCGGCAGGAGGAGGGCGAAACGCTTCTGCATGCGTGTCTCCTAGCGGGGGCGGTACGGAGGCAGGACACGGAGGAAATCGATTTCTGAGCCAACGTAACCGGCGATCCGCAGGAGGTCAACGCCTGAACTGCTGGTGGAAATGGTTCAGCTGGTCGCCCGCTCGATGGCGACCGCGGCTTGCTCAGCAGCCGATTCAGCCAGCAGCTGTTCAGCGATCCCCAGCGCACGTTGGCGGTACGGATCCGTGAGCACCGGCTGGAGCGCATCCAGCAACGCGAGCTCGGTCAGCTCGGTGAACTTCAACGTCGTCCCCACACCCAGCCGCCCCAACTGCGCACCCCAGAACGGCTGATCGGCAAAGATCGAGCACACGACCGTCGGCAATCCGGCCCGCAACGAGCTGGCCGTCGTACCGGCTCCACCATGATGAACAGCGGCCCGGCACAACGGCAGCACCGCCTCGTGATCCAGCTCGGCGACCACCCGAACCTGCCCGTCCTCCGTCGCACCGGCCGCGACCTCGCTCCACCCTGCGCCGACCAACGCCCGCACGCCGAGCGAGCTGCTCACCTTGCTGATCAGCGTCAACGCGGCCTGCGCGTCGAGCACCGGCATGCTCCCGAACCCGAAGTACACCGGCGCCTCACCCGCCGCGATCCAGTCCATCAGCCCCTCGTCCGTCGCCTGATGCAGCGCAGCCCGTTGCTCCGCATCCGGCGTCAGGAAGCCGGTCAGCGGCCGTCGTACGTCCCAACCGGCCAGCTCCGGTACGACGTACCGGCTGTACGCCTGCAACTCCAACGACCCCGTGCGCGCGAGCCGCTGCGACGACGTCTCCGTTGTACTCGCGAGCCCGAGCTTCTCCCGCAGATCGTTCACGAACGGCGCGAAGAGCGGCCAGCTGTTCTTCTCGACCTCGTCGTACGTCGCCAGGTTCTGCTCCGGCGAGAACACGTCGGTCGACACGAGCAGATGCGGAAACGCCTTGTTCCGCCGCATCGGCGCGTGATGCACCGCGACGTACTGCAGCCCACGGCTCTCCGCGATCACCACACCCTCGAGCTCGGTCGCCGTCCCCGACACCAGCACGTCCACGTCGGCAACGAGCTCGAGCAATGCGGCGTGCAGCTGATCGGCGATCTGGTGCTTGTGGTCGATCAGCCAACGCACGTACGACGCGACGTCGCCCGCGGCCAGCCAACGCCGCCCCTGCTCCGACTCGAGGAACTCCCGCGCGCTCATCTGCATGTCCACAGTCGGTACGCCGAACGCCGGCCCCATCCAGGCGAGATCCGACGAGGTCGCCAGGACGACGTCGTGCCCGCGCCGCATCAACTCGGCCGCCAACACCGCCATCGGCTGGGCGTCACCCCGACTGCCCATCCCCACCAACGCCACCCGCATGAGCCCACCCCAGAGCCTGGTGCGCCGCACGCCCGGCCCACGGACCCCAGATGCTAACCGTCTAGACCGGTTCAGCTCAGCCCGTTGTCCACACCCGCCCGCTCCCCGCCCGGAACCCTGTCGCGTGGTTTACTGCCAGCGGTGCGATTCCAAGGTGTGACGGCTGGGAACTGATCCCGGGCCCGTCGGCTCCGTGCGGTGGTGCGGAGTGACCCGGTGCGGCCGGGGCCATGCGGTGATACCCCGCCTTCGTGCTCGGACCCTTCAGGGTCCCTGGTCATCTCTGGACGCAGGAGCTGACACATGTTCACAGGAAGAATCGAGCGGACCGCGGTCGTCGCGGAAGTGGGCGCCGAGGCGCTCCGGATCACCGTCGACCGGGCGGTCCCGCTGGCCGAAGGTGGTGCCGTCTGTCTGGACGGCGTACGAATGACGATGCAGTCCGTCGAACCAGGCGCACTGGTCGCCGCGCTCACCGACGAGACCCGCCGCCGAACGACGTTCGATCGCGTGGTCCCCGGCACTCAGGTGCACTTCGAGCTCCCACTCGCGGCCGGCGACCGCATCGACGGACACCTGGTCCAAGGGCACGTCGACGGCGTCGGCAAGATCCTGCGGATCGACGACGAACCAGCCGGCCGGCGCGTCTGGATCAAACCCGCCGACCGCCTGCTGGCCCGCCTGGTCGCCAAGTCCTCGGTCGCACTCAACGGCGTCAGTCTGACCGTCGCCGAGGTGCTGAAGGACCGCTTCTCCGTCGTCCTCGTCCCGAACACACTTCGCCGGACGACGCTCGGCGCGCTCGCCGCGGGCGACCGGGTCAACCTGGAGAGCGACCTGCTCACCCGAATGGCCCGCCTCGGCCACGGGCCCGAGCTGCTGCGCGCCGTAGCGCGGCTCCCGTGGGCGGGTCAGCTGAGCGGCGAGGTCGGCGTACAGAAGGTGGTCGCGCAGCCCGCGGCCGGAGGCGGAGTCGTGGTCTGGGACCCGACGCTCGAAGGCGAAGGCGACGTGGTGTTCGCCGGGGAGCGGTTCCGGCCGGAGGCGATGACGTTCCTGCTGACGCAGGTCTGCGGGCACACGACGATCCCGTGCGCGGCCGACGTACTGGAACGGCTGGAGATCCCGCCGATGCCCGGCGAGGGCGACCGGCAGGGGACGGCCATGCATGTACCGGTCGACCTCGCGTCACTGACGGGCACGGGCGTGAGTGCGGCAGATCGCGCGGCGACGATCCGCCGCCTGGCCTCACCGGACGCCGGCGCCGAGGACTTCCTGCGCCCGGGACACGTGTTCCCGTTGGCCGCGCGACCTGGTCTGCTGTCCGAGCGAAAGGGCCACACCGAGGCGACGGTCGCACTGTGCATCGCGGCCGGGCTCGCCCCCGTCGGCGTGTGCTGCGAGGTGATGCGGCCGGACGGCGTAATGGCTGATGCCGTCGACCTGGAGCAGTTCGCGCTGCGCTGGGAGTTGCCGATGATCGACGTCGACGACCTGGCCCGGTGGCTGTGATGACCCTGTACGACGACCCGCGGTTCCTCGCGGGCTACCGCGAACTGCGCCGTACCGGAACGGGCCTGAACGACGACCTGGAGATCCCGGCGATGCAGGCGCTGCTGCCGTCCGTGGAACCAGGCTTACGGGTCGCGGATCTGGGCTGCGGCGAAGGCGCCCTCGCCGTACAGCTTGTATCGGCCGGCGCTTCGGTGATCGCGGTCGACGCCTCGGCCTCCATGCTTTCCCAGGCAGCCGAGCATCCGCGAATCCGTTACCTGCAAGCGGATCTGGCCCACCTCGACCTTCCGTCGAAGTCCCTCGACCTGGTGGTGAGCAGCCTCGCGCTGCACTACATCGAGAACTTCGCCAGCCTGGTCGACCGCGTCGCGCGCTGGCTGATGCCAGGCGGCCAGTTCGTCTTCTCCGTCGAGCACCCGATGCTCACCGCGCCCGTCGAAGCCGTCGACGACTACGCCAATGAGGGCTCAGGCAACGAACCTGGTTCGTCGACGGTGTGATCAAGTACCACCGAACCATCGGCTCGACCGTCGAGACGCTGCTGACCGAAGGCTTCACGATCGAGGCTCTCCGCGAACCCCAACCATCCCTCGACCAGGTGAAACGCAAACCCCACCTGGCCGTCCACCGCCGACGCCCGCCGTTGCTGCTGATCTCCGCGCGGCTGACCTGATCAGTCGACCGCGAGGGATCGGCGCGACTTCGCGTACGAGCGCAGCAGGATCGGGCGCAACCAGCGGACCGGTGGCGGGAAGTTGGCCATCATGATGTCGTAGCCCTGGGCGCGGGTCGGGTTCTCCATCAGGCCGAGAACCCACTCGGGCCCAGCCTTCGGCGCGCCGGCCACGATCGCCTTGCGCAGCGTGATGATCTCGTCCGCTGGTACGTCGGGGAACAGCTCGCGCAGGATCGGCTCCTCGGTGTCCAGGTGCCCGGCGAGGATGTCGCGGACCTCGAGCGCGGCGGGGAGCAGCGAGGCAGCCCGCTGCTGGCCGGCGGGTGCCCTGTGCGAGCCCTCGGCGCCTGTTCCTCGGCCGACGGCTGTTCCGCGGAGTGCAGCGGCCTCGGCGGAGAGCCGCTCCAGCGCGCCGTCGAGCTTGTCGTGCTCGACCGACAGCGCGTCCAACTGCGCGACGACCTCGGGGAACCGCGCACGCAGTACCGGCCAGAACAGTTCGTCTTCGCTCTCGTGGTGGTGATGGACGAACCCCGCCTGCCAGTCGATCAGTTTGGCCAGCGTCGCGACGCGGACCGGCCGGCCGTCGATCAGGGCCTGCAGTGCGTCGACGACCAGCGCGGTGCTGCGCCGCATGATCGTGTGCACGGCGATCAGTTCGTCGTACAGGCGCAGGCCTTCGGTCCGGTCGGTCACGGGGCTCTCCAATTCAGGTGAAGCGGTGTCTAATGATTTCCTGAAGCGTAGCCTGAACCCATGACGCCCCGCTCCTACCACTCACCGCGACGGCAAGAAGACGCCGCCGGGACCCGCCGCGACATCGTCGACGCGGCGCGGCGGCTGTTCGCGACGCAGGGGTACGCGCGGGTGCCGGTCGCGGAGATCGCCGCGGCGGCCGGCATCTCGGTGAAGACCGTCTACGCGAGCGTCGGCAACAAGGCCGAGATCCTCGCGGAGATCATCAGCGACAGCATCCAGGAGTCGGACGCCGTGGCGTCGCTGGAGCGGATCAGGGCTTCACGGGACCTGCGAGGAGTCGTCGCCGAGTTGGCCGCCGGGATCCGGAGATCCACCGAGGGTTCGCAGGACGCGATCGACATCATCTACTCCGCGCTGGGCGCGCACGAGGTCGCCGACCGGGCGTGGGAGCAGAGTACAACGGCGTTCCGAGCAGCCTTGCGGGAAGCCGCGGATCACCTGTTCGCGCTGGGCGTGGTCAGGCCCGGCCTGACCGCGGAGAAGATCGCCGACGCCCTGTGGCTGTCCTTCGGTTTCGGCGCATGGCGAGCGCTCGTCCGCGACTGCGGATGGACGTGGGACGCGGCCGAGGAGTGGCTCCGAGAGCAGACGTACGCCGTACTGGACCCGAGGCGAGCGGTGCTGGATTCGGAGGGTGCCGGGCGGGAGCCGGGGCCGGCCGTGCTGGATCCGGTCAGTCCCGCCGCCGCGGCGCGCGACTGACGCCGTACGGCGTCCTTCCAGCGTGCAGGATCCGGGGCGCAGGGCCGGATCCGGGTGGTGCTGGGCGGGATTCCCGGCGAGATGCCGGGCTTCGGTGACCCCTCGGCGGTTCAAGCGTTAGAGTTACCGACGGGAAACATCGACTGTGGCGCCGGGCGCAGGTCCGGCGGGCTCGGAGGATCGACGTGGCGTTTGGTAGGACGTCCCCCAGGGACCTGCCGTTGTTCGCGGACCTGTCCGGCCGCGAGATCAAGGACATCTTCCGGGCCGGCGAAGAGGTCTCGGTCCCGGCCGGGTGGTCGCTGATCCTGGAACAGACCCCGCCGGACGCGGCGTACCTGATCCTCGCCGGTACGGCGTCGGTCCGCGTCAAGGGCGAGGAGATCGCCGAACTCGGCCCCGGCGACATCGCCGGCGAGGTCGCGGTCCGCCAAAACCGGTTGCGCACAGCAACAGTCACCGCGAAGTCCCGGCTGCAGCTGCTGCATTTCACCCGCGAGAAGTTCGACGACCTCACCACCCGCCTCCCCAACTTCCGCGACGCCATCGACGCCACCATCGCCGAACGCCGTGGCCCCCAGCCCGACGCCTGACCCCACCCCAGACTCAGTGGAGCAAGCCAGACAACAGGCCGAGGACCCAGCGGATGGGGAGAGCCAAACCGCTCCCTCTACCCCCACCTCCGCTCCTCCTGATCTAGGAGCGTTGGCGAAGGAGTTCGAGACGACGCTGCTCGGTGGGGAGCGGACGTTCACTCGCCTGCAGGTGTCCGAGCGGGCGGGGATCTCGTACGAGCGGGCGGAGCGGATGTGGCGGGCGCTCGGGTTCGCGACGGTGCCGGATGACGAGGTCGCGTTCACCGCGGACGACGTGGAGGCGTTGCGGCTGGTCGCGGCGCTGGAGGACGACGGGTTCATCGACCCGTCGGTCGAGTCGTCGCTGGCGCGCAAGCTCGGCCAGACGCAGTCGCGGCTGGCGTCGTGGCAGTCGGCGATGTTCCTCGACTTCCTGGCGCACGCGAAGCTGCCGGCCGACGAGGCGATCGAGGTCGCCGGGATGCTGCTGCCGGCGATGGAGAGACTGCAGACGTACGTCTGGCGCCGCCACCTCGCAGCCGCCGCCGGCCGCTCGGTCGCGGCCTCGGACGAACTGGCCCGCGGCATCCGCGCGGTCGGGTTCGCTGACATCGTCAGCTACACGCGCCTCACCCGCCGCCTGTCCGAGGCCGAACTCGGCGAACTCATCGAACGCTTCGAGGGCATGGCCGCCGACGTCGTCGCCCAGAACGGCGGCCGCGTCATCAAGTCCATCGGCGACGAGGTGCTGTTCGTCACGGACACCGCCGCCCAGGGCGCCGCCGTAGCCCTGGCCCTCCAGGACCACGTCGCCGCCACCGACGACCTCCCCGACCTACGCATCGGACTCGCGTACGGCGGAATCCTGATCCGCCTGGGCGACGTCTACGGCGAAACCGTCAACCTCGCCGCCCGCCTCACGTCGGAATGCAAACCCGGCCGAGTCCTCACCGACCGCGAACTAGCCGCCGCCCTGGACGGCCACCCGTCGTACCACCTACGCCGCCTCCGCCGAGTCTCCGTCCGCGGCTACCACCACCTGACCCCGTACGCACTGCAACGCAACACGAACAGCTGACGCTCACGGCCGCCGAGTCCACCCGCGGTCGGCTCCACCTCGCCGCGTACGCCGTCCAACGCGACAGCAACACCTGATACTCGTCCGCCGTCCGCCGTCCGCGCCCCGATGCGACTGGCGGAGGCAGGGTCAGCGTCGCCGATGTCGTGTGGCACCACCGACGTGCATCACCGACCAACCCTCCGCAAGTCGGTGCTTAGCCGGTTGCTTGAGCGCAGGTGGCGTCGGCGGCCAGTGGTTGAACGGTGGTGGGTGTCGGCCGAGGTAGCACCGACGACCCGGGTCGGGCTGATCGCAGGAGCGGCGACCGCCCGAGCGTCGCGAACTGGCTGCGGGGACAATGGTTGAGTGCGTGAGATCTTGAGCCCGGCGGAGCTGGTGGCGGTTGCCGACGGGGATGCGAAGGTGTTGTGGGCGGGGCAGGGGCTCAAGGGCGGTAACCGGGCGTGGTACTCCGGGGATGCCGTGGCCGTGCTCGCGCCCGACCTGTCCCGGCACGACCGGATCGTCGTGAGCGGGCCGCTGGACGACGTCGCGCCGCTGGTCCGGGAGGTGCTGGCGATCGTCGGGCCGGCGTACCGGCCGTTCGGGGACGAGGCGTTGATGCGCGGGCTTGTCGAGCGCATCCCGGAGCTGAACCTGCGCGCGACGTTCGGCTGGATGGAGATCGACGAAGCGCCGGTGGAGACCGTGACGGCGCGTTGGCTCGCGGGGGACGCGGGCGTGGCCGAGCTCCTCGAAGAAGCCTCGCCGACGTCGTACGCCTGGCCGGGCGCCACCGGCGTCACCCGCTGGGCAGCGATCGAGGACACCAACCCAGAGCCGACCGACGACCAAGCACCTACCGCCGGCCCAGGTCGTGCGGAGAGCCGGCCCGACGGGCCGGAGCGGAGCGAGTCGCAGTACGCCGAGCCCGGGCGAGCGAAGCTGTTGAGTGTCGCCGCCGACGCATGGAGTTCGCCTGAGGTGGGGTTCGTTGCTGGAGTGGCGACGCTGCCCGAGGCCCGAGGCAGGGGGCTGTCTCGGCAGGTGTGTGCGTTTGTGACCGCCGAGCTGGTCAAGCGGCACGGCCGCGTTGGCCTGATGGTTGACGGCAGCAACGAAACCGCGATCGGGCTGTACCGAAAGCTGGGCTACAGCTACCACCCGGTTGGAGCGGCGCAGCTGTAGCCCAGCGGGAACTCAGCGGGTCGGCGGGGGAACGGTCAGCGTGACACCGGTCGACGGCTTGCCCGAAGGCGTCACGGACGGGGTCACCGAAGGCTTACTCGTCGGTCCCGTGGGCGTCCCACCCGGCGAACCGGTGGTCGGCCCACCACTCGGCCCAGGCGTCGTACCAGCGGAAGGCGTCACACCCGGCGTAGGCGTAGTCCCAGCAGTCGGCGTCGCCGGCGCCGGCGGCGGCACGAACGGGGCCTTCGTTCCCTCCCGGCACCCCACCGGCTCACCCGTCTCGGGATCGTAGGTCCCCATCGAGTCCGGATCCACCATCGTCAGCGGGAACTGGTTCGTGACCCGCTGATCGGTGCCGTAGTTCGCCGAGCAGTCCCGGACGGGCAGGTTCAGCGCCTCGCCGGTCTCCGTGTAGAGCCGGACGCTGACCTGCTGGCCCTTCTCGTCGAACGGGTACAGGTTCTCGATCGGCGAACCGTCGAGCACCAGCCCGTTCTGGTACGACGGCCCGCTGCTGCCGCTGTCGTAGTTCCGCATCGAGAACAGCCCGTTCGACCCGGAGAAGAATGCCCCGGCCAGCGCCGCCGGCAGCGCCAGGACGGCGATCACGTTCAGCGGTACGACGTACCAGAGCCACCGTCGATCCTGCTGGCTGCGCCGCCCGATCCAGATCGACACCGCGGCCCCCGCGATCGCACCAACCACCGCGACAGCACTAGCGCCGAACAGCGCGAAGAACCCGCCGCCGCCGAGCGCGCCGCGAACGACCCACCAGACCGGCTGGCCGATGCTGACCAGCTCGGTCCGCACGTTCGGCGGGATCTGCGCGATCAGCCCGCGCACGAACTCGTTGCCCTGCACCCCGCGCGGCGTGTCCAGCACGGCCCGGGGACTGTTGTTGCCGAGGGCCCGGACTCCCACATAAGCGGCAACGAACAGCACCGCAAGCCCAAGCAGTCCGAGGAACCCAGCAGGCCCAGGAGACGAGGTGAGCAGCCCGATCAGCACGAAGAACGGCCCGATCACAGTGGCGATGATTCCCCAGCGCAACGCCTTCTCGGCAGCGCTCTCGTTCTGCTCCGGAGGCCGCGTCGACGCCGGGTACCCGGCCGCGGTGCGCAGCTCGTCGGCGTACTGGCGCGGAGTGCCGAGTCGCTCCCAGAGCTGACCCTCGGTCGGCTCCTGCTGGAACTCGCCCGCGACCTCGGTGAGGTGGCTGGCAACGTCGTCGAGCACGTCCTCGAGCTCGCCGGGCGGCAGGTCGGACAGCTCCGCCTTGACCTGCGCCAGATAGGTCGCGATCGTTCCGGTCAGGGTGCTGTTCACGCCGCCTCCTCCTTGGTGGTCAGCAGGCCCGCCATGGTGCCGGCGAAGTGGTTCCAGGTCTTGGTGGACTCGGTCAGCAGGTCGAGGCCGATCTGGTTGAGCCCGTAGTACTTGCGGTGCGGCCCTTCCTCGCTCGGCTGCACGTACGACGTCAGCGCGCCGGCCGCGAACAGCCGCCGCAGCGTCCCGTAGACGGAGGCGTCCGCGACCTCCACCAGGCCGGCGACGCGCAGCCGGCGCAGCACGTCGTACCCGTACCCGTCGGCGTCGCGCAGTACGGCGAGCACGGCCAGGTCCAGCACGCCCTTGAGCAACTGGCTCGGATCCATCGACAACTCCTCGGCAAGTCGACGCACCGCCGCCCCGGACCCCTCAGACCGGGATCGGCGGTGCTCTGTCGTTCACACTACTACACATCCCACAGTAGTCCGCATCATCAACACCGCCGAGCCCCGCAAGATCGATCAAGTCGCACCGGCCGCTCAGGCGGCACAGTGGACGCATGACAGACGTGTACGCCGAGTTCGTGGCGGCCGTGGCGGAGAGCCTCGACGGATCGGGTGAGGTCGCGACCGGTGACGCGCTCGCGCGCCGGGCCTACCTGTCCCGGTTCCACTTCGACCGCGTGATCAGCGCGGCCGCCGGCGAGCCGCCGGGCGCGTTCCGGCGCCGGCTGCTGCTCGAGCGGGCGGCGTACCGGCTACTGGCCGAGGACGTCGGCGTACTGGAGATCGCGGTCGACGCCGGGTACGGCTCGCACGAGGCCTTCACTCGCGCGTTCGCGCGGGCGTACGGGATGTCGCCGCGCGCCTGGCGGTGCGAGACGTCCCGCGTGTTCTTCCTGGCCGCTCCGAGCGGCGTGCACTTCCAGCCGCCGGCGGGCCTGCGCCTGCCGGCAAGGAGAAAGGTGAGAGGGATGGATGTTCTGGTCCGGATGGTCGAGCACCACGTGTGGCTCACCGGCGAACTGATCGAACGCGGCGCCCGGCTCGACGCCGAGGCGCTGGACCGGCCGATCGTGTCGTCGGTCGAGGGGATCGACGACGACACGTCGATCCGGTACCTGCTGGACCGGCTGGTCTGGCAGGAGGAGATGTGGCTGGCCTCGGTCGAGGACCGGCCGTTCCAGGTACCGGAGTGCGGGCGGGACGTGACGACGCCGATCCCGGAACTACGGTCCCGGCACGCCGACGCGGGCTCTCGGTTCGTTGCCCTGGTCAACCGGTTGAACGACGAGGGCCGTTTCGACGAGAGCTTTGTCGACACGACCTGCGAACCGCCGCGAGTCTTCACGTACGGCGGGATGGTGGCGCACGTGCTCACGTTCGCGGCCCATCGGCGGTGCGTGCTGGTCGGCGCGTTCCACAGCGCCGGCGTCACCGACCTCGGCTTCGGCGACCCGATGGAGTTCGTCGCCGGTTAGTCGCAGTCGGGCGGGGCGAACTCGTCGAGTGAGACGACCCGGTACTCGTCCTCGTAGGTCCCGGAGGCCGTCTTCACCTGCACGCCGTACCGGACCTCGCCCGGCTTCAGCGTCTTCAGGTCGTTCGGCGTGAAGCTCGTTTGCCCGCCGAACGATTTGTGTCCCTCACCCCAACTGCGCACCTTGTAAGCCGTACTGGCTCGCAGCTCCGGGACGGCGGTCACCGGCTCCCAGTTCCCACCACCGGAGGCCACCGGGATCTGCTGCACCGCCTTCGAGCCCTTCGAGACCGTGTAGACGGCAATCGGCAGCGTGGTGGTGCCGCCCGTGGAGTTCGGCTGGGCGGGAAGCGACTCGTCGAAGACCTGCAGCTCGACCATGTCGCCCTCCTTGCAGTCCTCCAGCACGATCACCGGGTGGCCGGCGTCGTCGACGGTCATACCGACCTCGGCGGCGGCGAACCGCGGCCCACAACCGGTCAGGACCGCGGTCGCGCAGAGGGCGACCGCGGCCAGACCGATCGGAGCTGGGCGCATTCGCCCAGGGTAGGGGCCTAGGAGGTCGTGATCCGGGCGGTCTCGCCGGGCTCGAGGTCGAGGGCGATCAGCTCGTCGCCGAGCCGGATCTGCTGCGGGGTCGACCTCTCCGCGGCAGTGATCTGGGCGGCGACGAGCTTGCCCTCGGCCCATTCCAGGTCGACGGTGTAACCGCCACGAGCCCGCAGGCCGGTGATGGATCCGGTCGGCCAAGCGGTTGGCAGTGCGGGCAGCAGCTCGATCTCGGTGCCGGTCGACTGCACGAACAGCTCGGCCATCGCGCCGGTCCCGCCGGAGTTCCCGTCGAAGGCGTAGATGTTCTCGTCCACGCCCGCGATGCCGGCGACGGAGTACGACAGCAGGTTGTCCTCACTCGCGTCCGCGATCAGCGACCGCAGGTGCCGCAGCGCGAGATCGCCCTTCTGCAGCCGCGCGTAGAACGCCGTGAGGTTGGCCTCGACCCATTCGGTCTGTTCCCAGCCGTCCGCGCTCTGCCGGCGATCGATGACGACCTCGGCCGCTCGCGCCAGCTCCGGCGTCTCGCGGGGCGTGATCTGCCGCTCGGGGTAGACCGAGATCAGGTGCGACGTGTGCCGGTGGTTCGGCTCGGCCTCGTCGAAGTCGTGCAGCCACTCCTGCAGCTGGCCGTGCTTGCCGACCTGGAACGGCGGCAGCTTCTCCCGGGCCTTGGCGACCTCCGTGCGGAAATCCTCGTCGACGCCGAGCAGTTCCGACGCCTCGCCGCAGATCCGGAACAGCGCCTCGATCAGCACCCGGTCCGTTGTGTTGCCCAGCGAGGTCGAGCACTTCTCGCCGTCCGGCGTCAGGAACCAGTTCTCCGGTGAGTCCGACGGCCCGCTCAGCAGGTAGCCGGTCTCGGGGTCCTCGGTCATGTACGCCAGGAAGAACTGCGCCGCGTCCTTCAGCACCGGATAGGCCCTGGTGGCCAGGAACTCCAGGTCGCGGTGGTACTCGAAGTGCTCCCACAGCTGCAGCGAGATCCAGATCCCGCTGGTCACGTGCAAGCCCCACCCGAGGCCCCAACCGGGCGCGGTGTAGCTCCACGCGTTCGACACCGTGTGCGAGACCCAGCCCGGCGCGCCGTACATCTCCGCCGCGGTCACGCTCCCACTCGCCCGCAGCCCGTCGATCAGCCCGAACAGAGGCCGATGGCATTCGCCGAGGTTGGTGACCTCGACGGCCCAGTAGTTCTGCTGGGTGTTGATGTCGAGGTGGAAGTCGTTGGTCCAGGGCCCGCCCGACGCGCGGCCGTCGTTCCACAACCCCTGCAACGCAAGGGGAAGCGGCGAGTCGGCGCGTGATCCGGCGATCGTCAGGTAGCGGCCGTACTGGAAGTACAGGGCAACGAGTTCGGGATCATCGGCGCCCTCGGCAAACAACCGCCGTCGCTCGTCGGTCGGCAAGTTGCTGGTGTCCCCGAGGTCCAGCCCCACGCGACCCATCAACGCCGCGTGATCCTCGACGTGCGCCCGCCGCAGTTCGTCGTACGCCGGTACGTCGCGCAGCCGCTCACTCGCCTGCTCGGCCGGATCGGCGCCCAGCCAATCGGTGCCCACGGCAACGATCGCGGTCACGGTCGTCGCGCCGCTGACGACCAGCGAGTCCTCGGCCTCGCTCGCCTCGACCGTCCCGTCCGTCAGCACCTTCGCCTGGATCTCGACGGTGGCGCCCACCTTGCCGTTGCTGTGCAGGTCCTCGTACGCGTGCCCGCGCAGTACCAGCGTCTCGCCGTCCACTGTCACTTCCGCCGGAATCCCGTCCCCGCTGAAGCTCACCGTGTGCTGGATCGGAGCGCTGCTGGTCGCCCGCACCACCAGTACTCCGGCGACGTTGCTCACGAACACCTCGCGCTCGACGGTCACGCCTTCGCGCGTGAACCGGGACCGGACGATCGCGTCGCCCAGATCGAGCGACCGCTCGTACCCGCTGACCTCGCCGTCCACGCCGACCTCGCCGACCTCGCCGACCTCGCCGTGCTCGATCACGAGCTCCGGCAACGACACGTTGGTCCCGAACGACGATGGTGTCCCCGGCAGATGCTGGTCCGCGAGCGCCTGCGCTTCGGCGTACTCGCCGGCCAGCAGCAGCCGCCGGATCTGCGGCAGGTACTTCAACGCGGTCGGGCTGACATCGCTGTTGCCCGGTGCGCCGGACCACGCCGTGGACGCCGACAGGCGGACCCGCTCGGTGTCCGTCCCGGAGTACACCATCCCGCCGACGAACCCGTTGCCCACCGGCAACGCCTCGAACCACCGCTCCGCCGGCCCGGCGTACCAAAGTCGCCCTGCCGGTACGCCGTCGACGGCCCGCTCAACCACCTCACGCTTAAGCACCGGATCACCCTAATTCCCGCCTCGGACCCGCGGGCTCACCGGACCTCCAGCTGAGACGTCAGCCGTGCAACGTCGGCCGGTAGGTCAGCTCCTGGGTGTTGCCGTCGAGCGTGTGACTCTCGATCAGCTCGAGGTCGAAGTCGGCGCCGCCCGCGAAGATCGGGGCCGCGCCGGTCTGCCCGGTGATCACCGGGAAAACCGTCAGCTGGACGTAGTCGACCAGGCCGGCGGCCATTAGCGACCGGTTCAGCGACAGACTCCCGTGCGACCGCAGCGGTACGTCGGACTCCTCCTTGAGCCGCCGCACGACCTCGACGCCGTCCCCACTCTCCAGCGTCGCGTCCGGCCAGTCGAGCGGCCCCTGCAGCGTCTTCGACACGACCGTCGCCGGCAGGTCCCGCATCCGGGTGATCCAGCCGTCCATCCGCTCGGCCGAGCCGAGGATCGCGACATTGGTCCGGTACGTCTCCGCGCCGTACACCATCCGCTGCGCCTCGCCGTACTGCGCGAACCGCCGCGCGAGGAACTCCGGCCCCTGCTTGCCCCAGTAGCCACCCCAGTCCCCGGTGTGCGACCCGAACCCGTCGAGCCCGGCAAAGACGTCGAAGGTGTAGCTGACAGTCATGATGATCTCCTCGGTCCTGGATGTTCGTCCACCCTTTCGACGAACACCGCACGCGGGATCCGACACCCCGATATTCGTTTGCCTGGCCTCCCGGCCTTCTCCACACTTCGATCCAATGGATGATGCCGAGCTCGCCCAGCTGCTGACGAACGACCGGTACCCGCGCTCCGCCGGGCACTCGGCGCGCTGGATGGTCGACGCCTCGATGGGCCCGAACCCGCTCTGGCAGGCCGAGGCCCTGATCGAGCTCATGCCGCTCCGGCCCGGTCAGCGCGTCCTCGACCTGGGCTGCGGTACGGCGCTGAGTTCGATCTTCCTGGCCAAGGAGTACGGCGTCGAGGTGTGGGCGACCGACCTGTGGATCCAGCCCGACGAGAACCTGCGCCGCATCACCGACGCTCAGGTTCTCGGCCAAGTGCACCCGATCCACGCCGAGGCGCACACCCTCCCGTACGCCGAGAACTTCTTCGACGCCGTCGTCAGCATCGGCGCCTACCACTACTTCGGCACCGACGACCTCTACCTCGGCTACCTCACCCGCTTCCTGAAGCCCGGCGGCCGGCTGGGCATCTCGCTGCCCGGCTCGATCGACGAGCCCGAAACGCTTCCCCCGCCGCACCTGACGGCGTACTGGAAGTGGGACTTCTGCGCCTGGCACAGCCCCGCCTGGTGGCGTCACCACTGGGAGAAGACCGGCCTGGTCACCGTCGACGTCGCCGACCAACTCCCCCACGGCTGGCACGACTGGCTCCAGTGGAACGACGCCTGCGACCTCGACGGCGGTACACCGGACCGAGAGGAGGCCCAGATGCTTCGCGCCGACAACGGCCGAACGCTCGGCCTCACCCGAGTCGTCGCCCAAAACCTAGGCTGACGCCGTGCTGGTCCCCGAACGCGGCTGGGTCTTCGACCATCGAGTGAGCGCCAGCAAGAGGCCCGCGAGCACACACGCTCCAGCGACGGCGAAAATGAGCGGCCGGTAGCCCGTCGTCGCGGCGAGCAGCGCGCCGCCAAGCGGGGCCGAGGCTCTGGCGACGAGGACCGGCGCCGCGAGAGTTCCGGCGATGGTGGCGTACCCGGTCGCGCCGTACCGGTCGAGCAGGATCGCGGGAGTCGCGATCGAGGCGACGCCGAAGCCGAGGCCGAACAGGACCAGGCACACCACCGCACCGATGAGGTGGTGGCCGACGATGGGTAGCAGCGAGATCGCGAAGCCCTGCAGGACGAAGACTCCGGCGCAGATCGTGGCCATGGGCAACCATCGCAGGGACAGCGTGGCGACGATCCGTCCGGTGACGGACAGCAGGCCGAGCAGGCCTGCGAGTGTTGCGGCGAGGGCGGGGGAGTGGCCGAGGGTGGTCAGGTAGAGCACGAGGTGGATCGCGATCACCGCGAGCGCAGCGCTGTGCAGGACGAAGGCGGCGGCCAGCAGCCAGAAGCCGCCGTCGCGGAGCGCCCGGTGTGGTGTCTGCGCGCGCTTGTGGGACAGGTGAGTACGCGGTGCAGAACGGCGCAAGGCGATCGCATGGAGGGGAACGGTGATCGCCGCCAGAGCGGCGGCGAGGACCAGCAGCGTCCGGCGCCAGTCCAGCGCGTCCACCAGCTGCCCGGTGAGCGGGATGAAGATCGAGCTGGCGAAGCCCGCGACGAGGGTGATGCCCAGCAGTGCTCGCGTACGGCTGGCCGGCTCGGTGACTGCGACGACCACGGCGAACGCCGGTTCGTAGAGGACCATCGCCGAGGCGATGCCGATCGCGACGAACACGCCGTACAGCTGGATGACCGTCTGGACCTGTGACCAACCGATGACCGCGGCGGCGCCGATCAGCGAGCCGGCGGTCACCAGTGCGTGTCCGCCACGGGCATCGAGCCAGCGTCCGACGGGGATCGAGGCCAGTCCGCTCACGAGCACGGCGGTGGTGAGGGCGCCTGCTGCCGTCGCGGTCGAGATGCCGAGGTCTCGGCTCATCGGTCCGAGCAGGGCGCTGAAGGCGTAGTAGAGGACGCCGTACCCGACGGTCTGGGTGACGGCCAGTGCTGCGACCAGGCGGCGCGGGACGCCAGGACGGACGCCGCTCCTGTCGGGAACGGCGACCGTCGTGGAAGGCATCAGCCGCAGCAGCTCGAGGCCGGCTTGTCGTCGATGACGGTCAACAGGCCGCCGCTGATTCCGGTGGCGAGGCCTCGGTTCGTCGGCGCGGAGGCGGCGTCGACCGCCGGTGCCGAGTGGTTCGGCTGGGAGATTTCGACAGCCTGCGGGGCGGGGCCGCAGCAGCCGCCGGCGGCTTCGCCGCTCGAGTCGCCGTACGCCAGGTTCGACGAGCACACACCGGTCTCGGGAAGATCGAGCTGTACGTCGCGAGCCGCTTCCCAGTCACCCGCCAGCGCGGCGACGACCGAGCGGGCCTGTTCGTAGCCGGTCGCCAGCAGGAACGTCGGCGCGCGGCCGTACGACTTGGCGCCGATCGCGTAGTAGCCCGGTTCGGGGTGGGCCAGTTCGTCGACGCCGTGCGGCGGAACCGTGCCGCAGGAGTGCTGGTTCGGGTCGATCAGCGGCGCGAGCGCGCGGGTCGAGCCCATGATCGAGTCCAGGTCGAGGCGCAGCTCGCCGACCATGTCGTGGTCGGGCCGGAAGCCGGTGGAGTTGACCACCGTGTCGGCGACGACGCGCTGCTCACCAGCGGCCAGCTCGACCCGGCCTTCTGCCGTCCGGCCGGCTGCTTCGATGCGGAAGCTGCTGACGAGTTCCACCTGACCGGACTGGACGAGCTTCTTGAGGCGACTGCCCAGGGCGCCACGGGCCGGCAGCTCGTCGGCGTCGCCGCCGCCGTACGTGCGGGCCTGGTCGGTGCCGCGAACCACCCAGACGATTTCCGTGCCGGGCACCTCGTTGGCCAGGGTGCCAAGGTCCAGCAGGGTCGTGGCGGCGGAGTGTCCGGCGCCGACGACCGCCGTACGGCGTCCGGCGTACCGGTCGCGGTCACGTCCGAGGACGTCGGGCAACGCGTGAGCGATGCCGTCGGCAACCTCCGCCTCGCCGCGGGCCGGGATGCCGGAGCCGCCGAGCACGTTCGGGCGGCGCCAGGTGCCGGCTGCGTCGATCACGGCCGAAGCCAGGATCTCGGTGCCGTCGGCCAGGCGGATCAGGAACGGCGCTGCCTCGCGACCCAGGGTGCGAACGCGGTCGAAGCCGACCCGAGTCACCGCGACGACGGTCGCGTCGTACCGGATCCGGTCGTTGAGCTCGGGCGTCTTGGACAGCGGTTCGAGGTAGGCGTCGATCAGGTCGCCGCCGGTCGGCAGCTTGCCGAGATCTGGTTCCACCCAATCGGCCTGTTCCAGCAGGCGGCGGGCTGCGCTGTCGATGTCGTAGCGCCACGGACTGAACAACTTCACGTGCCGCCACTCCGCGATCGCGGCCGCGACACCCGGCCCGGATTCGAGGACCAGGAACTCCACGCCCCGCTCGGCCAGGTGCGCTGCGGCGGCCAGCCCGACCGGCCCCGCCCCGATGACCACAACCGGCCCCGCACCGTTCTGCTCGCTCACGATCAGTCTCCTTGTATCGACGTTCGTCTAATCAGTGATCCCCACCTTGCCTCCTGATTAGACAAGAGTCAAGATAGATCCATGTCGAAACAAGAGCTCACTCTCCTGTCGGCCGGTGCGTGCTGTACGCCGATCTCCGAGGCGGCTCTGGACGCGGCGCAGGCCGTCGAGGGTGCGGCGCTCTTCAAGGCCCTCTCCGACCCGATCCGTCTCCGCCTGATGTCGATCATCGCGTCGAGCGCCGGTGAGACCTGCGTCTGCGACCTCACCGACAAGTTCGACGTGAGCGGCCCGACCATCTCCCACCACCTGAAGGTCCTCCGCGAAGCCGGCCTGGTCGACTGCGAGCGCCGCGGCACTTGGGTCTACTACTGGCCGCTCCCTGAAACCCTGCAGCGAATCTCGTCCTTGCTCGCGGTTCCCGTCGGCTAGCTTGACGGCAGTGAATTAGCTCAGCAATCATTGAGTCAATGAACACTGTGCGATCTTCCGAGCAGTCCGACGCGCCCCGCGTCACCACGGCACTCTTGGCCGAGCGAGCCCGCATCCACGCCGCGCTCGGCGATCCGGCGCGGCTCGCGATCGTCGACACCCTCGTCGCAGGAGACGCAGCCCCCGGCGAGCTCTCCGCCGTACTGGACCTGCCGACCAACCTCATCGCCCATCACCTGAAGGTCCTCGAGGACGCCGGCCTGGTCGCCCGCACCCGCTCCGAAGGCGACCGCCGCCGGACCTACGTCAGGCTGGTCCCCGAGGCGCTGGAGTCGGTGGCGACACCTTCGCTCACGGCACCGCGCGTCGTGTTCGTCTGCACCCAGAACTCGGCCCGCTCCCAGCTCGCCGCCTCGATCTGGTCGCGCCGCAGCCACATCCCGGCGCTCTCGGCTGGCACTCAACCGGCGCCGGCGCCGCATCCGCGCGCCGTACGGGTAGCCCGCAAGCACGGCCTGGATCCGTCTGGCTGGAGCACCTCTTCCGTGGAGGACGTGGTCGCCGCCGACGACCTGGTGATCGCCGTGTGCGACATCGCGTACGAGCACCTCCCCGCCGCGGCTCGCCCCCGGCTGCACTGGTCGATCCCCGACCCCGCCGCAAGCGACACCGACACCGCGTTCGAGAACGCCTACGAAGAGATCACCGCCCGGGTCGACCGCTTGGTTCCCGTGCTCTCCGCCGCACCGGCCGCCCGGTGAACGCCGTCACCCCACTCTGGCGACGGGCGCTCGCCGAGGCCCTCGGCACAGGCCTCCTGGTCACCGTCGTAGTCGGCTCAGGAATCGCAGCGGCTTCGCTGTCCCCAGGCGACCGCGGCCTGCAACTACTCGAGAACGCCTTCGCCACCGCGCTAGGCCTCGCCGTACTGATCCTCATGCTCGGCCCGATCTCAGGCGCACACTTCAACCCTGTCGTCTCCGCCGTCGACCACTGGCTAGGCCGCCGCACCGGCACCGGCCTGCCCCTGCGAGACCTCGCCGCCTACCTCCCCGCCCAAACCATCGGCGCGATCGCCGGCGCAATCCTCGCCAACCTCATGTACGCCGAACCAGCCGTGACCTGGTCAACCACCGACCGCAGCGCGCCACATCTCCTGCTCGGCGAACTCGTCGCCACCGCAGGCCTGGTCGTACTGATCTTCGCCCTCGCCAGATCCGGACGCGCCGCCCTCGCTCCAGCCGCGGTCGGCGCGTACATCGGAGCGGCGTACTGGTTCACCTCGTCAACCTCGTTCGCCAACCCCGCCGTCACCCTCGGCCGCACCTTCAGCAACACCTTCGCCGGCATCGCGCCCAGCTCTCTGCTCGGGTTCGTCATCGCCCAGCTCTTCGGCGCTGTGATCGGAGTCGGACTGCTCGCCCTCCTCTACCCCGACGCCGGCCAAGCCGCCGACGACCTCGTTACTCCCCACAGCACTGGAGCATCCACGTGACCAAGCCGGTCGTCCTCTTCGTCTGCGTCCACAACGCCGGCCGCTCCCAAATGGCCGCCGGCTGGCTCCGCCACCTGGCCGGCGACACCATCGAGGTCCGCTCAGCCGGCTCCGAACCCCGCGACCAACTCAACCCTGTCGCCGTACAAGCCATGCAGGAGGTAGGCATCGACATCACCGCCGCCGTCCCCCAACTCCTGAAAACCGAAACAGTCCAGGCCAGCGACGTGGTCATCACCATGGGCTGCGGCGACACCTGCCCGATCTTCCCCGGCAAACGCTACGAGGACTGGGACCTCACGGACCCCGCCGACCAGCCCCTCGAGGTCGTCCGCCAGATCCGCGACGACATCCGCACCCGCATCGAGAAGCTCATCAGTGACCTGACCCCCGAGGCGCGTACATGATCACCCCAACCCCCACCAAACAAACCAAGGCCCCAACCACATCCCACCGATCCGGCCGGAACCCGTCGACGACCATCCCCCACAGCAGCGAGCCGGCCACGAACACCCCGCCGTACGCCGCCAAGATCCGTCCAAAATTCGGATCCGGCTGAAACGTCGCCACGAACCCATAGGCGCCCAGGGCAACAATCCCCCCAGCGATCCACAACACTCCACGCTGCTCCCGCCACCCCTGCCAGACCAACCAGGCCCCACCGATCTCAGCCACAGCAGCCACCAAGAACAGCCCGACAGACTTCGCGAACGTCATAGCTCCGAAGGTATCGAACAACCGCCGTACGTCACCCGTCCCGACCTAGCTCGGAGAACGGCGACGGACACCCCGCCGGGACTCACTCGTCATGCTCCGACGGTAAACCTGTACCTAAGCACCGAGTGCAAGCCCGCGGCCCGATGAACCTGACAGGCTGGAAGGGGGTGACACCGAGCTGAGGGTCCGCGACCCCTTGCCTGACCGCCACAGGCAGTCGACTGACGCCAATTGTGACGACTGACGCGATGTATCGCGTCAGTCATCAAACAAGGACGCAGTCACCCAACAACGGGCTAGTCGCGGGTGAGCGCATCGGATCGGTAGAGGCGGGCGATCACCTGGAGTCGCTCTAGGGCGCAAGCCCGCACTTCAGGGCGCATGCCCGCACCCACGGCCGCGTGGGAGAGGCAGTTCTAGCCGAGGGGATCGTGCAGGTTGGGGCGTTGGGTGGGGGTGGTGATGTCCACGTCCAGCGGCTGGATTTTCACGGGGGCCACGACCTTGCCGGCGGTGACGGGGAGGTTGAGTTTGCTGTGGGCGAGGTCGATGTCCACCGTCGCGCCGGTGTCGTTGGGGGTGGTCCACTCGGTGTCCGACAGAGTGACGGCCAACCCCAACGTGCGGCCCTTGGGGATGACCTCGTCCTGGGCTCGCAGCGGCACGGTGACCGTGGTCCACTTGCCGGGGGTCAGCGGCCTGGGGTGAGCCAGCGACGAGCTGTGGGCGGCGTCGATCCAGCCTCGGCTGACGATGCCGTGGTCGCTGGCTTCGGTGAGCTTTTCGACCGTGTAGTAGCAGCTGTCGTCGTACTCGGTGCTGGCGCCTTCGCACGTGGAGATGTTCGTACGACGGACGCCTGCGTAGCGCGAGGCCTCGCCGTACTCGATCAGGCGGGCGGTGACCGGGGTGGTGACCGAGTCCGACTTGATCCGCAGCGTGACGGTCGGCGTGCCGCTCAGGCGGATGGTCGCGGGGAGCGGCGCGGACAGGAACATCTGGCGCCCGGCGATCACCTCGGACGGTGTGGAGACGATGGTGTCCTCGGTCAGGGTCGGGTCGTCGGTGACGGTGACGGTTCCCTTGCCGTAGGCACCTAGTTTCCCCGTGGACAAAGGAACAGGGACAGTCTTCGAGACGGCGGGCCAGGTCGAGTAGTCGCGCCAGACGTCAGGAGCGACCTCGACCGACGCCTGCGGTGAACGCATCACGCCGTTCTGCAATCCCTGGAGCCAGTAGTCGAACCACGAGTGCAGTTCGTCGACCCACGCGTCGCGGCGGAACTCGAAGGGGTCGACGTGGTCCTCGAGGCCGAGCCAGATCTTGCGGGGGACGCGGTTCTTGGCCAGGGCGTCCCACCACTGCGCGAAGTGGTTGGTCTGGACGTTGTAGTCGCTGAGCCCGTGGGTCACGAAGACCGACGCCTTGATGTTGCGGGCGTCCTTCACGTAGTCGCGCTCGGCCCAGAAGCGGGTGTAGTCGCCGGTCTCGTCGTCGTCGGACTCGCCGAGGTCGGCCCGTACGGCGTCGCAGGCGGGCGTGTCGTGGCCGACGTAGCCGCCGAGCCAGGGCATGTAGTCGATCGAGTACGGCACGCCGCCGGAGCGGGAGTAGTCGTACCAGGAAGAAATGGCCGAGATCGGCACGATCGTCTTCAGGCCCCGTACGCCGGTGGCGGCGACCGCGTTGGCCAGCGTGCCGTCGTACGACTTGCCGATCATCCCGACCGCGCCGGTCGTCCACGAGGCGCGTACCGGCGTACCGTCAGCCGAAGAAGCGGTGTTGCGCCCGTTCAGCCAGTCGATCACCGCGACGACCGAGTCGACCTCGTCCTCGCCGCCGACGTCGCCGCAGCCGGTGGAGCGGTTGGTGCCGACGATGTCGACGCCGACCACCGCGTACCCGCGCGGGACGAAGTAGTTGTCGTAGTACAGCGGCATCTTCTGGATGACGCCGTTGGCGTCATAGGTCTTCTTCTCGCTCTCGTTGCCGCGGCCGCAGCAGGAGTAGTACGGCGACGCGTCCATGATCACGGGAATCCGTACGCCGTTGGCGTCGGTCTCCCGGGGCCGGACGATGTCGACCGCGATCTTGTCGTCGACGCCGTCGGAGTCGGTGTCCATCCGGGTGTCGACGTAGACCGACTCGCGGATCGCGCCGGCGTAGTCGTACACCGGCTTCGTGCTCTTCGTCCGGGCGTCCACGTGCGCCGGCACACCGCCGGCCAGGCTCGCCTCCAGCGAGAGGGCAGGCGCGCTCGCCGGGGAACCCGGTGAAGGCGCTCCGTCGGGGGCTGGAGCAGCCGTGGCGGTGCCGACGAGGGTGGTCAGGCAGAGCACGGTGGACGAGGCCAGGACGGTCACCCTGGCGCGGACGGTCGTCATGGCTCGGAAGGCTAGTCATTCCCACGCTCAGAAGCCAGGCTCTGACGACATTCCTGGGGACTTCCCGGCCACGCAGGGTGATCGACACCACTGGTCCGATAGGGTGACCGCCACCCGGGGGGAGCCAAAGGAAGGTGGGTGGCCAGTGAATCTGCGAGCACCGGTGACATTGCTGGACGTCGCGCAGCGGGCAGGTGTGTCGGTCGCGACCGCATCGCGCGTGCTGAACGGCGGCGACCGGGTGCCACGCCCGGAGCTCCAGGAACGCGTCCGCGAGGCGGCCGCCGAGCTGGGCTACACGCCGAACGCGCAGGCCCAGGCGCTGGCCAAGTCGTCCACGAACGTGGTCGGCATCCTGGTCCACGACATCGAGGACCCGTACTTCGCGGCGATCGCCAACGGCGTGATGCGCGCCGCCGACGAGCGCAACCTGCTGGTGATGATGGCCAGCACGTTCCGCGACGCCGAGCGCGAGATTGCCTACTTGTCGTCGCTGCGTGCTCAGCGCGCCCGGGCCGCGGTGATGATCGGCTCACGGCGTACGGACGCCGACCAACTGGCCCGTACGGCGAACGAGATCGACGCGTTCCTCGGGTCGGGTGCCGGGCTGGCCCTGGTGAGCCAGTCCGGGATGCCGGCGCACACGATCGAGCCGGACAACCGTGCCGGCGCGGCCCAGTTGGCGCGGGAGCTGGTCGGGCAGGGCTGGCGGAAGTTCGGCGTACTGGCCGGGCCGGAGCAGTTGGCGACGGCGCGGGACCGCAAGGACGGGTTCGTCGCCGGGCTGGCCGAGGCCGGGCTGGAGCCGGTGGCGGTGCTGGCGGGTGACTTCACGCGGGACGGCGGGCACGCGGCGGCGCTGGAGCTGCTGGATCGCAAGGTCGAGCTGGACTGCCTGTTCGCGGTGAACGACGTGATGGCGGTCGGCGCGATGTCGGCGCTGCGTGCGCGCGGGGTCGACGTACCGGGACAGCTCGGGGTCGCCGGGTTCGACGACATCGCGACGCTGCGGGACGTGTGGCCGGGGCTGACGACCGTCCGGCTGCCGCTGGAGCAGATGGGACGGCGCGCGCTGGAGCTCGCGATCGAGGGCGGCGACCCGCGGACCGAGACCTACGCCCCCGAGGTCGTCCTGCGCGAAAGCACCACCAAGCACTGAAATATGCTCGGCCGGGTGACCGACCCAGCGCACGTCAGTGAGATCTTCGACCCGTCGGCCTGGAAGGCGGTCGACGGCTTCGACCTGACCGACATCACCTACCACCGCGCGGTCGACGCCGGCGTGGTGCGGATCGCCTTCAACCGCCCCGAGGTGCGCAACGCGTTCCGTCCGCAGACGGTCGACGAGCTGTACCGCGTGCTCGACCACGCGCGGATGTCGAGCGACGTCGGCTGCGTCCTGCTGACCGGCAACGGGCCGTCGGCCAAGGACGGCGGCTGGGCGTTCTGCTCGGGCGGCGACCAGCGGATCCGCGGCAAGGACGGTTACAAGTACGCCGAGGGTACGACGGCCGAGTCGATCGACCCGGCGCGGGCGGGCCGGCTGCACATCCTCGAGGTGCAGCGGTTGATCCGGTTCATGCCGAAGGTCGTGATCTGCGTCGTACCGGGCTGGGCCGCCGGTGGCGGGCACAGCCTGCACGTGGTCGCGGACCTGACGCTGGCCTCGGCCGAGCACGCGCGGTTCAAGCAGACCGACGCGGACGTGGCGTCGTTCGACGGCGGGTTCGGTTCGGCGTACCTGGCCCGGCAGGTCGGGCAGAAGTTCGCCCGGGAGATCTTCTTCCTCGGCGACGAGTACTCCGCCGAGGACGCGTTCCGGATGGGCATGGTGAACAAGGTCGTCCCGCACGCCGAGCTGGAGCAGGTCGCGCTCGACTGGGGCCGGAAGGTCTGCGCGAAGTCGCCGACCGCCCAGCGGATGCTGAAGTACGCGTTCAACGCGATCGACGACGGGCTGGTCGGGCAGCAGCTGTTCGCCGGCGAGGCGACCCGGCTGGCCTACGGCACCGACGAGGCCGCCGAGGGCCGCGACTCGTTCCTGGAGAAGCGGCCCGCCGACTGGTCGCCGTACCCGTACGCGTTCTAGCTCTTGCGCCACTTCTGCGACGAGGATCCGTTGCAGGAGCGCAGGACCAGGCGGGCGCCGTTGCCGGTGCCGTCCGCGGTGACGCACTTGTCGGCCTGGGGATTCACCAGGTCGTGCGATCCGTTGAGCGTGAAGCGCTGCGCCCAGCCGCCGTTGCACTTCACGAGCTGGATCTGCGTGCCGTCGTCGGTGCTGGCCCAGGCCAGGTCCATGCACAGGCCCATCGACCGGACCGTGCCGTCGCTGACGAACGCCCACTTCTGGTTCGTGCTGTTGGCGCAGTCCCACAGCTGCAGGGCGGTGCCGTCCTTCGCCGTCCCGCTCTGGGCGTCCTTCACGTCGACGCAGCGGTTGGTGCTGTAGTTCTGCACGGGGACCGAGGTCACCCGCGGCGCGTCCTGGACCCGCGGGGGAGTGGTCGCCTTCGGCGGCGGGGCCGTGGTGCTGTTCACCCCGGGCTTCTGCGGCTGGTTGGTCCTCGGCGTAACCGTCCCTCGGCCGGTACCCGTACCGGGGGGCTTCGCTGTCGTCGTCGTGGTGACGCCTGCGCCAGGTTTGCCGGGCACCTGCACGGTCTGCGTCACCGTCCCACCCGGCAGCTGGACGACCGGCGGCTTCACCGGGGTGGCCGGCGGCGCGACGACGGTCTGTCGGCCCGACGGCGAGGTCGGTACCGGAGAAGGCAGGCTACCGCCGACGGTCACCCCGCTGATCGGCTCGACGGCCTGCGTCGGCTGGTCGGTGGGTCCACCGATCCGGCCGATCAGCGGTACGGCGACCGCGACCGCGACGACGACGGCAGCCGCGCCGGCGGCGGTCGCCCAGACGCGCCGATTGCCCCGCAGCGCAGGGAGATGGGGCAGCGCGGGCCGCTTGGCGAAAGTCCGCGCGAAGCGGCCGGCGGCCGAGGGGTCGTCGTCAGGGTGGTGCGGGCGCACGAATAGCTCCAGATAGCGTGAACGGGTCGTCAGGCGGCACAGCGACCATCGCCGCAGCGGTGCGGCTCGGTCAATGCGTTCCGGCGGCGAGAACTCGACAACCCCGAACGATCAGGACTGGGTCCACTTCTGGGTGCCGTCGCCGGTGCAGCCGCGGAGGAACAGCAGTCCGCCGTTGTCGGTCTTGTCGACCGTGACGCACTTGCCCTCGGCGGCCGGGTTGATCAGCTGGCCCTTCTGGGTGACGCGGAACTGCTGGGCGGCGCTGCCGTTGCAGGCGACCAGCTGCACCGCGGTGTTCTCCGCGATCGAGCCCCAGGCCAGGTCCATGCACTGGCCCAGCGCGCGAACCGTGCCGTCGGAGTTGAACGTCCAGGCCTGGGCCGGGCCGTCGTGGCAGTCCCAGACCTGCAGCGGGGTGCCGTCGGTGCCCGCGCCGGCCCGGCCGTCCTTGACGTCGATGCAGCGCTTGGCGCCGTCGCTGCGCATGGTCGCCGGGGTGCTCTTCATCGCGCGCAGCTGGTTCGAGTCCTGCTTGACCGAGTCGCCGCCGGTCTGCTCCTGGCCCTTCTCGGTCACCTTCGTCGTCACGGTGGTCGTGGCCTTGGGCAACGTCACCGTCGTACCGGGTTTCACCACGGTGACCTGGCCGCCCGGCGCCGTCACGGTGGTAGTGGCCCCAGGCAACGTCACCGTCGCACCGGGCTTGAGCACGGTCACCTGGCCGCCCGGCGCGGTCACCGTCACGGTCGCCGTCGCCACCGAGACCCGCGGTTTGCCGGTCACGGTCGTGGTCGTCGTCGCGGTCGGTACGGCGCTGGGCGTGGTCGTCGCGCGGGACGTCAGCGGCGCGTCGACGGCGACGATCGTGTCCTTTGGCGAGTTTCCGCCAAGGTGCGTCAGCAGGGGTACCGCGACCGCCGCCCCGGCGACGAAAGTTGCCACGAAGGCCGTCGTCATCCAGGCCCGCCGATCGGGCAGGTTCGCCACCCGCGGCGTCAGCGGACGGCGGGCGAAGGTCCCGGCGAACCGGGTCGAACCGGGCCCGTCGGAGCGGCGCGGACGGGAGAATCGGGAGGGCGGCACGGCAACTCCATGGCTTCTAGGGCGATCAGCCGGCTGCCTCCGGCAGGGGCAGCCTCCCCGAGGATCACCCGGGTCCGTGGCCGGAGTCAAACATCTCCGGGAGATCACCTTGTGGTTACCAGATGAGCGGCAGTCGTTACTCATCGTTCACCGGAAGCGATTGCGCAGCTTGTCTTCAAGAGTTAAATTGAGGCCCGAATTCGGGTCTCTGCCTCTCGTACCGCCCCAATCTGTGAGGTCCGTCATCAACGACATCAGCCCTGGCCGACTGCACGCCATCGAGCTCTGTCTGGCCGAACGTGACAGCCTGCGCCGCTACGTGAAGAGCCTGATCGGCGGGGACGCGTTCGCTGTCGAGGACGTGGTCCAGGAGACGTTGCTGCGCGCCTGGCAGCAGGCGGAGACGCTGGACTGGGAGAGCCGGCCGATCCGGATGTGGCTGTTCCGGGTCGCCCGCAACCTGGTCGTCGACCTGCACCGCCGCGAGCGCCGCGCGGTCCCGAGCGGGCTGTGCCAGGCGGACTTCGAGACCACCATCAGCGCGCCGGACCCGGCCGAGGAGGTCGCCGGGCGGCACGTACTGGTGGACGCCCTGAGACGTTTGTCACCCGCGCACCGCGAGGTGGTGATCCGGGTGCATCTGTGCGGCCAGCCGGGCGAAGATGTTGCCATGGCTCTCGACGTTCCCCTCGGCACCGTGAAGTCGCGGACCCACACCGCGGTCCGCGCGCTGCGGGCCGACCTGCTGCGTCGCGGGTGGGGCGAGGCCGCTGCATGAGTTCGTTGGGAGGCGGCAGCAGCACTCACCAGGTGCTCGGGTACATCGGCCTGGCGCTGTTGTTCCTCGTCCTGCTCAACCTGCTGGTCCGCAAGCTCGGTGGCTGGAAACGCCTCGGTCGCTGGATCAAGCGGGAGTCCAGCAACACCTTCCACGCGTTCTACGACCCGATCGCGGACCGCGTCCGGTACCGCCGTCGCGTGCGTTTCCTGACCGGCGTACTGCGGAACCAGAACGCCTGGGCCCAGGCCGAGCAGGCGATGAACCACGCGGCGGCGATCGACCCCGCGATGGCGCCGTACGCGTTGGCGCTGACCAAGCGCCGGATCGGCGTCCTGGTCGCGGGGCCCGCGGCTGAGCGGCTGCTGCCCGAGCCCTGGGACAAGGACGAGCAGGACCCCAGGCTGTGGTGGATCGAGCGCGCCGAGCTCGCCGACTACTCACAACCTTCGGGCTACGCACCGAAGCAGACCCCGTTGCTGATCTGCCTCGGGACCGGCAGCGACGGCCAGAGCGCGATCCTGATCGACCTGCTGGCCGGCCCCTCGTCCCTTTCCGTGTACGGCGTGCAGCGCACCGCCCAGGCCGTGGTCCAGGCGCTGGCGGCCCAGCTCGACATCCGGCTGCCGGCCGGCGCGGTGGAAGTTGCCGCGGGCATCCATGACCGGCACGACGGCATGCGTCTGGACGAAGCGATCCGGCGGATCGGCGCCTGGTTCGTCGTCGGCGCCGAACGGCTGGACCAGCCGGTCCCGTCCGGCGTGCGCCTGATCAGCCTCGGTGTCGCGCGCGGCAGCTCGCGGCTGGTCGAAGCGACCGAGGAGCACGGCCTCAAGCTGCACGGCGGCGCACCCTGGCTGGAGATCGACCCGTTGCCGCTGGCCAAGGCCGTCGCTCGTTCCGTACGCCGGATGCCGCCGCACGACTTCGAGACCCGTGGACCGGCCCGTCCGGCGACCACCACGACCGACGACCTGGACGACCTCGAGCTGCCGGTCGGTGTGGCCGGCGTCTCGGTGCTGCACCCCGCCGGGGCCCGGGCGAACGACGTACCGACCGGGAAGGCGACATCGTGGAGCTGAACCTCACGACGGTCGAACAGCAGGGCAAACGGCGGACCGACCGGGTGGTCAAGCTCCCGAAGGGACTCTCCGTCGGAGCGTTGGCCGAAGGTCTCGGGCAGCCGGGCCAGACGTTGTTCGTCGGCGGCCGGAAGCTCAACCCGGCCGCGCCGCTGGCCGGATCCGGCGTCCGCGACGGTGGTGTGCTCGGCATCGGAGCCCCGGCCGAGATGCCGAACCTGCTGCAGCGACCGGCCGGACCCGCGCCGGTCACCGTCGAGCTGCATGCGGTCTCCGGCCCGGAGGCCGGCCGGATCTGGCGGATCGGGCCCGGCAGCCACGAGATCGGCTCCGACCCGCTGTGCTCGATCCAGCTGAACGGTTCCGGCGTCCCTCCCCGCGGCCTGTGGGTCACGGTCGGCCCGGGCGGTGAGACGTACTGGCACCAGACCGAACCGATGAACGGCAAGGTGATGAGCCGGCGGATCGGCCCGCCCGACGACGACGCCGCGACCAGCGCGATCCGGATCAGGGACCTGGAGAACCCGACCGCCGACGAGTCGTCGCCCGCGATCGACCCCGGCGAGAGCCCGGTCGGCCAGATCAACGAGTGGCTGCCCGAGGAGGACCTCTCGGTCGGTTCGGTGCTGCTGCGCCGTAGCGGCGCGCTGGAGCCGGTCGCCGCGGTGCGGTTCTCCGACGACGGCTTCGGCCTCGACTACAACCGGCCGCCGCGGATCGCGCCGCACCTGGACGACGAGAAGCTTCGGTTGCCCACGGCACCGACCCCGCCGGCCAAGCGGCCGTTCCCCTGGCCGGTCGTGATGGCACCGGTCGTGCTGGGCATGGTGATGGTCTGGTTGCTGAACTCGTACTACTTCCTGATCTTCACGATGCTCAGCCCGATGATGATGGGGATGAACTACTTCAACGGCCGGAAGACCAACCGGGCCGAGCACATCGAGGCGATCCGCCGGTACAACGCGCGGAAGGCGGCGCTCGAGGAGGAGATCAGCGTCGCGGTCGCCCGGGAGCGGGTGATCCGCAACGTCACCGCGCCGGACCCGGTCCGGATCGCGCAGCTCGCGACGATGCCGGGCAGCCGGCTGTGGGAGCGCCGCCGCTCCGACCCCGACTACCTGCTGCTCAGACTCGGTACGGCGGACCAGCCGTCGCTGAAGGAGCTCGACGACCAGAGCCGCGAGGAGAACCACCGCACGATCCGGTGGACCATCCCGGACGCGCCGGTCGCCGTCCCACTGCGCGGCCACGGCGTCGTCGGGATCGCCGGTCGCGACGCGGAGTCCCGTGCGCTCAGCCGCTGGATGGTGATCCAGGCCGCGGTCATGCACTCGCCGCGGATGCTGCGGATCGTCGTACTGGCCGAGCCCGATCGGGCCGAGGACTGGAACTGGGTGCGCTGGCTGCCGCACCTGCGGCCGGAAGGCGCCCCGGCGGCGGTTCTGATCGCGAACGACGACGCGACCACCGCGGCCCGCGTCACCGAACTGATCTCGCAGGTCCAGGGCCGGCAGCGCCGGATCGAGGCCTCCGGGCGGAACGGGCAGCTGAACGATCCCGAGGTCGTCGTGATCGCGGACGGCGCCCGCCGGCTGCGCGACGTACCGGGGTTCATCCAGGTGCTGACCGACGGCCCGGCCGTCGGCGTCTACAGCATCTGCCTCGACCGCGACGAGCGGTTGCTGCCCGAGGAGTGCGGCGCCGTACTGGCGACCGGGCTGCAGAGCCTGACCGTGAAGCGCCCTGGCCTGCCGGACCTGAAGAACGTCCGCATCGACCTGGTCTCCGCGCAGTGGTGCGAGCAGATCGCCCGCGCGCTCGCGCCGGTCCGCGACGTCAGCCCCGACCACGACGCCGGGCTGCCGAAGCGGGTCAAGCTGCTCGACGAGCTGGACCTGGAGCCGCCGACGGCGGAGACGTTGCTGAGTCGCTGGCAGCGCCGACCAGGCAGTACGTCGTTCGTCCTCGGCGCCGACTTCGACGGCCGGTTCAGCGTGGATCTCGTTGCCGACGGCCCCCATGGCCTGATCGCGGGCACCACCGGTTCGGGCAAGTCGGAGCTGCTGCAGACGATGGTCGCGTCACTGGCGGCCGCGAACCGGCCGGACGAACTGACCTTCGTGCTGGTCGACTACAAGGGCGGTAGCGCCTTCAAGGAGTGCGCCGGCCTGCCGCACACGCTCGGTATGGTCACCGACCTCGACTCGCACCTGGTCGAGCGCGTGCTGGAATCGCTCGAGGCCGAACTGCGCCGCCGGGAACGGATCCTCGCCGCGGCCGACGCCAAGGACCTGCCCGACTACCAGGCCAAGCGACTGGTGAACCCGGAGCTCGGCCGCCTGCCGCGCCTGGTCCTGATCATCGACGAGTTCGCCGCGATGGTGCGCGAGATCCCCGAGTTCGTGCCCGGGCTGATCGGCATCGCCCAGCGCGGCCGGTCGCTCGGCATCCACCTGATCCTGGCGACCCAGCGTCCCGGCGGTGTCGTCACCGGCGACATCCGGGCGAACACCAACCTGCGGATCGCGCTGCGCGTCACCGACCAGGCCGAGAGTCAGGACATCGTCGACGTCAACGAGGCGGCCTCGATCAACCCGGCGATCCCCGGTCGCGCGGTGATCCGGCGCGGGCCGCGACTGGCCGACCTGTTCCAGACCGCCTGGGTCGGCGCCGAGCGCGACGCCGGTGACGATCTGATCGAGCAGGGGCCGGTCGAGGCGGCGAACGTGCACGTCACCGATCTCGACTGGGAGTCGCTCGGCAAGGCGGTCGCCCAGGACGACGCTCCCGCCGTACAGGACGAGACGCCGGCCAAGCTCGCGGTCACCGACCTGATGGCGCTGGTCGAGGCGATTCGCCAGGCGGCCGAGCAACTGGACGACTTCACTCCGCAGCCGCAGCCGTGGAGGCCGGCGCTGAAGGAGCAGATGCTGCTGTCGGAGCTGCCGGACACGAGCCACCAGAAGATGTTCGCGCCGTACGCGCTGGAGGACCTGCCCGCGCTGCAGCAGCAGCGGGTGGCCGGCGTCGACTTCGAGACCTTCGGTCACCTGTACGTGATCGGCGCACCGCGCACGGGCCGGACCCAGATGCTGCGGACGCTGGCCGGCTCCGCGGCGAAGAACCTGAGCGTCGCCGACCTGCACATCTACGGCATCGACGCCGCGGGCGGCGGGCTGGCTGTACTCGAGGCACTGCCGCACTGCGGTGCGGTCGCGTCCCGGCACGACATGGAACGGATGGCCCGGGTCCTGCGCCGCCTGAACCTGGAGATCACCCAACGCCAGGAGCTGGCCGGCAAGCACAACGCGACCGGTCTGACCGAGCTGCGCAAGGTCCTGCCGAAGGCGGAACGGCCCGCGCACATCCTCGTCCTGATCGATGGCTGGGACGCGCTGTCCGCGACGTTGGACGACCACGATCAGGGCCAGATGCTGCAGGACGTGATCCGGTTGCTGCGCGAAGGCGCGGGCGTCGGCGTCCACGTCGTGGTGACCTCGGAGCGGTCGCTGCTGGGCGGCCGGTTGGCGTCCCACAACGACCACAAGCTGCTGCTGCGCCAGGCTGAGCGGACCGACTACCAGGCGGCCGGGCTCCGGCTCACCAAGGTCCCGGCCAACGTGAACGCCGGCCGCGGTTGGCACGTGCTGACCGGCAGCGAGACCCAGATCGCGGTGCTGGCCGAAGGCGGCGGCGCCGAGCAGGTCGAGGCGATCCGCGAGATCGCGGTCGAGGCGCGGAAGCGGGACGCGAAGGTTCCGGCCGTACGCCGTCCGTTCCCGGTCGCCGAGCTACCGACCTCGGTCGAGTTCAACGCGGCGTACGAGCGCGTGCCCGCCGAGAACCGGCGACCGTTGTGGGGCCTGATCGGCCTCGGTGGCGACGACGCCGGTCCGCTCGGCGTCGACCTGGCCGGCTCGTCCTCGTCGTTCGCCGTACTCGGGCCTCCTGGATCCGGGCGGACCAACACCCTGTCCTGCTTGGCGGTGTCGTTGCTCGCGGGCGGTACGTCGCTGGTCGTGATCACGCCGCGGGAGAGTCAGCTGCGAACGCTCACCAGCCACCCGCAGGTCGTTCTGATGAGCAGCGGCGATCCGAGTGAGGACCAGCTGCGCTCGACCCTCGACCAGATCGCCGGGCCCAAGGTCGTCATGATCGACGACGCCGACCTGATCATGTCGGCGGCGGCGGACAAGGTCCTCAAGGAGATCATCGTCTCCGGCCGCGACCACGGCATCGGCCTGATCTTCGGTGCCTCCACCGACGGCTTCCAGTCCGGGATGGGCGGCTGGCCGACGGCGGCCCGCCGGGCGCGCCGCGGGGTCGTGACCGAGCCGCACTCGTTCGGCGACGGGGACCTGATCGGCGTACGGCTGAACCACACGATCACCCGGGCGGCGCCCAAGCTCGGCCGGGCCTGGACCACCGGGCACGGGTCGACGCCGATCGCCGTCCAGTTGCCGATCACGACGCTGCGGGTCTGAGAAGGACCAGGCGCAAGCGAAGAGCCCCGGAGGAACGCGTCTCCGGGGCTCTTCGGCGTACTGGCGTGTGCTGTGTGAGGTCGCCCTACTTCGTCTGGTTCAGGCTGTCGGTGATGCCCTGGTCGAACTCCTCGGCGTTCTTCTTGATGCCGTTGAACATGTCGGAGAAGTCGTTGATGCCCTTGACCGCGGCCTGCAGGCTGGAGTCGAAGTTGTTGTAGGTGCTGCGGATGACCTCACTCGACTGCTTGAAGACCATGCCGTCCTCGACCAGCGTGTTCACCCGGTCCCGCAGGGTGCCGATCAGCGGCACGATCTGCTCGTGGGCGTTCTTCATCAGGTTGGTGACGTCGACGATCTTGCCGTAGTCGAGATTGATGCCGTCTTGCGCCATGGCGGGTTGCTCACTTCCTTGGTTGGCTGGAAAACGTGGGGACAGTCAGGAGGGCAGCGCGTCCTTGATGCCCTGGTCGAAGTCCTTCGCGTTCTGCTCGATGCTGTCGAACATCAAGGAGAACTCCTTGATGCCCTGGACCGCGTCCTGCAGCGAGGAGTCGAAGGTGTTGTAGAGGTTGCGGATGGTGTCGCTGGAGGTCTTGAAGACCATGCCGTCCTCGACCAGCGTGTTCACCCGGGTCCGCAGGTTGTTGATCTGCGGCACGATCTGGGCGTTCGCGTTGCTCAGCAGGCCGGAGACCTCCTCGATCTTGCCGTACTCGAGGTTGATGCCGTCTTGCGCCATGTCGATGGGCTCGCTTCATGTCGTGGGGGGTGGTCAGACCGCGCCGAGGGTGTCGGGGATGTCGTCCTCCTCGTTGTCCTCCACGCTCTCCGGCGTCTCGACCCACTCCTGGCTGGTCCCGCGCCAGTCGTCCGGCCCGCGGGTGAACTCGTGCTTGGTGCCGTCGGAGTCCGTCACCGTCTGGGTGCCGCTGCCGTCGGCGTTGACGGTGGTGTCGGTGACGTCCTTCTTGCCGTCGGTGTCGGTGCTCGTCGAGACGCTGTGCGACCCACCGTCGGAGTTGATGTTGGTCTCGTTGTGCACCGTGCTGCCGTCGGGGTAGGTGCTGTTGGAGACGATCGTGTTCCCGTTGTTGCTGTAGTCGGTCACCGACGTGTACGTCTTGCCGTCGTACGTGACCGTGGTCTCTTCCTTGATCACGTTGCCCTGGTCGTCGAGCGTCAGGTGCGTGTTGACGTTGCCCCGGTCGGTGACGATCGTCTGGTCCAGCGGCGGGGCGTCACCGGGGTTCGTGGCGCTGCAGAAGTCGGGCTGGTTGTCGCCGACGCACTGGTCCTTGTGCTCCTGGTAGTAGTCCCAGGTGGACTTCTCGCGCTGGTAGTTCGACAGGGCCAGGTTGCTGTTGGTGGCGTGCATGCCCTGGGCGATCTCGGCGTCGAACTGCAGGAACGCCTCGCCGACCGAGCCGAACGAGTCGCCGAGCTTGGTCAGGCCGTCCTTGGCCTTGCCCATCGTGTACTCGGCGTTGGAGTGCAGGGAGTAGACGGCCGAGGAGATCTCGCTGCTGCCCAGGACGTCGTCGCCGGTGCCGTCGCCGAGTGACTGGAAGACCTCGTCGTCCATCGACGGGATCAGCCCCTCGGCGAGGTCGTGCAGGTCCTTCTTCGCGTCGTTGAGCAGGTTGTAGTCGATCTTGATGTCGGCCATCGCGCCTCCCGCTGTCCAGCCGGTTCCACCCAGACCACGCCCGGGGGGCGTTTTCGGTTCAGAGAAGTTTCCTGCCGCCGCACTGAACCGTGGAGCGCTCTCGTCCGTGGACTGTCGGAGGGTCACTTCACGCTCGAGGGGGTTGCGATGCCACGGCCGGGAGACTGGGACGCGATCGGTCTCGGCGGTGACCCCACGCCCGGGGACCCCGAGAAGATCAAGGGTCTGGCCGACGGCCTGCAGAAGATGGGCGGCAAGGCGCGGGAGATCATCACCGCGATCGAGGCCGTGATGAACAAGAACTCCGACAGCGTCTTCGTCGGCAAGACCGCCGACGCGCTGCGCGGCAAGGTGGACGGCCGGCTGCGCGGGCACGTCGAGGACGTCGCCTCCGCGTTCGAGACCTCGGCCCAGGCGCTGCGGGACTGGCGTGAGGTCGTCATCAGTCAGCAGAGCAAGGCCGACGCCGCCCTGGCGGCCGGGCGCGGGCTGGCCGAGGACGACCCGAACCGCGACAGCCACAAGGAAGCCGCCAAGTCGGCCGGCGAGTACCAGTCCGACCAGGCCTCGGGGTTCGCCGGGAAGATCAACGGCGTCTCCGACATCCAGCTGCCGATCTCGGAGTGCGAGGCGTTCTGGGAGGCCTTCAAGTGGCTGGCGATCATCCTGATCATCCCGGCCCTGATCTTCGGCGGCCCGATCGCGCTGATCGCGCTCGGCGTGAACCTGGCGCTGTTCATCAAGACCATCGTCGACGTCGCCAAGGGTGACGCGAACTTCCTCGACCTGTTCCTGGCCGGACTCGGCCTGATCGCGCCGACCACCAAGGCGCTGCCGATCTTCAGCATCATCAAGGCGGTCGGCAAGGGCATCGGCGCCGGTGTGAAGGGCATCACCCAGGGCATCAAGAACATCTTCAGCGGGACCTTCTCGTTCAAGGGCCTGCTCGGCGGGCTCAAGGGCCTGACCGCGATCGGCACGCTGGCGATCACCGAGACCGGCCTGCACGTGATCAAGAACATCCGCAACTTCCCGATCGCCGCGGCGAACTTCACCAACAACTTCGGCAAGATCGCGCTGAACGGGATCAGCAAGCTGACCACCTCGATCGCCGCGATCCCGCCGGCGCTCGGCCGCGGGTTCTCGGCGATCGGCAACGGCCTGAAGACCGGCCTGACCGGCACCTGGAACTTCACCAAGGCGCACTTCGGCAACCTGCAGTGGACCCGGATCTTCCTGCCGGTCGCCGCCGACGAGATCCGCGCCTTCAAGGCCCTCGGGCTGACCAACTTCCAGGCCTTCACCCAGGCGCTCAAGGTCGGCGTGATCGGCCGCGGCGTCCTGGGCAAGGACGTCTTCGGCCTGCCGATGAAGATCGCCCCACTGCGCGGGATCAGCGGCGCCCCGATCGAGACCGGCGGCAACAACGGCTTCTGGAAGAGCTTCCAGCAGCAGCTGGTCGATCCGATCCGGATGGAACCGCTGCACATCAAGATGCCGGACATCGCGATCGGCGCCGGTTTCCGCGGCGGCAACATCACCTCGCAGCTGCCCGACCTGGTCCCGCTCAAGACCGGCGACTTCGGCAAGACCGTGGCGCCGACCATCACCACCCCGGGTGGCCTGGAGATCCCGGGCAACGCCGGGGTGCACATCCCGAACGTCCCACCGGCCACAGTCATCGGTACGGCGGGCGTCAACACCCCGTCGCTCCCGTCGACCGCGCTCGGCAACGTGTCGCCACCGCTGCCCAACATCGCGGTCCGGCCGATCGACATCGCCACCGGTGCGACGCCGCCCGCCGTCCAGGTCAACAACGTGGCGATCGGCAACATCGGCGTCGGCAACATCCCCAGCCCGCACGTCAACAACGTTTCCATCGGCAGCACCGGGGTCGGCAGCATCCCCACCCCGCACGTCGGTACGCCGGAGGTCGGGTCGGTCCACCTCAGCGGCACCAACGTGAACCCGCCCGCGATCAACGTCAGCTCGCTTCACGTGTCGAACCCGCAGGGCTCGACCACCCTGAACGACCTGGCCGGCTCCTCGATCCGGAACAACCCGCCGGCCGTCTCGCCGCACCTCGGCAACCAGATCTTCGACGGCGCCGCGAACGGCTTCCAGGCCGGCCAGATCCGGTCGATCGCCCACGAGCTCTTCAACGCGCCCGGTGGCCCGACCTTCAACGCGACCCACACCGTGTCGGCCCAGGGCCTCGACCGGGTGCACGCCGCGCTCGACCTGGTGCACAACCCGAACGTGACGACCCAGGGCGTCACGCCGCCCGCGGTCAACACCGGCAAGGCCGGCGGAGACGTGCACGTCAACCCGAACCTGGCCGGCGCCGACCTCAAGACGCCGACCCCGGCCACGATCAAGGTCGACAACCCGGGCCTCGCCGGTTCGCAGAACGCGCCGGTCGTCCCGACCGTGAACGTGCAGCCGGTCGCCGTACCGCAGCGGGCCGTCGACCTGAACATTCAGCAGACCACTGTGCACACCGGGGGCCAGAACGGCGTCACCCCGCCGGCCGCGCTCAAGCAGGACCTGCCGGCCAACGCCGGTTCCAACCAGCACACGCCGACGATCCTGGTCGGCGACAAGCCGCTGCCGACCAGCACGACCCCGATCCAGAACATCGGCCAGGCCGGCGTCCCGGGCCACGCACCGGTCCAGGCGCTCGACACCCACCTGATCCCCGTGACGCCGCGACCCGTTCACGACCCGGGCTACTCGCTGGCCAAGGGCGGCGACATCGCCACCTCGGGTATCGGCACGAACACGGTCGCCAGCCGCGCCGAGATCAACCTGAACGGGATCCCGGACCGTCCGGACGTCATCGTGAAGGTCACCCGCACCGAGGGCGGCGTCAGCAACTACCACCTGTACGGCGGCGGCCCGACCGGCCGGATGGAGGTGAACGGCGGCAACATCCGCTTCACCGACACCGCGACCGGCCACAGCATCCGGTTCGACACCAACGGCGTGAAACTCGACGAGGGGCTCCGGCTGACCAAGGCCGACGGCATGCTGCGGCCGGACGACCACATCGTGATCCCGGCCGGCGCGGGCAACGACATCCGGGTGACCACGATCGCCGGTGACGCCGCGCCGAGCGGGGTGGTGGTCAAGCAGCTGGACACCGGGCAGATCCAGGTGATCGACAGCAAGGGCGTCCGGTCGGTCTACAGCCCGCAGGGCAAGTTCGAGAGCCAGTCGCTGGGCGGGACCTGGGAGAACGACCTCGCGGCCAAGGCCGGGGTGTTCCGCAAGCCGGGCGACACCGACGCGATCGTCAACGCCAAGATGGACGACTTCGGGCAGGTCCTGCGAGCGCAGGCCAAGTACGACGCGGCCGCCGACAACGTCGCGATCAACGGTCTGCGGATCGACGGCCCCTCGACCGGTCCGTCGGTCGGCGACAAGGCGCACGTCAACCTGCAGGCCGCCGAGGCCGACCTGAACGTCGCGAAGGCCGAGTTCGCGGGCAAGCACGGGATGGATGCCGACGGCCTCAAGCAGCAGCTGGACCACCTGACGCTGGAGTCGCTGAAGGAACGGCCGCGACTGCTCGGTGGCATGGACGGGTCCTCCGCTCCGCCACCGCCGCCGCCCCCGCCGGTCCGGAACCTCGCGCCGCCCCCGCCGCCTCCGCCCGCCGTACTGCATCGTGCCGACGGGCCGAGCGTCTCCGCGGCCAGCCGGCCGATCGACGTCCCGGCGCCGAAGTTCGGCAAGGAGTTCGACAGCGCGTCGTTCGGGCACGAGAGCGAGCTGCGCGGGTTCGTCGTGGCGATGCCGGAGGGCACCGGCCGGACCTTCGCGTTCGTCAAGCGGGTGGACACCGGCGACCCGCTGATCATGGTCACCAAGGACATGAGCAACGGCGCCTACCGCGCTCCGGAGGGCATGCCGCAGGTCGCCGGCAAGTGGAACACCCACACCGTCGAACTGGTCAGCTACCCGGGCAAGATCGGGGACGACGCCGGGGCCAAGCTCGGCGACGACGCCGCGAACTTCCTGCTCGACACGTTCAAGAAGCAGCTCAACGACGCGAACCACCAGCCGATGAAGGTGGTGACGAGTCCGGACGGGCGCTTCGAGCTGCACATCACGAACCACAAGCACGTCATTGCCGGAGGCAACGGGCTCGGCCTGGACGACGTCGGGTCGGTGCACATGCCGCCGACCGGGCAGCAGATCACCGTCGGCGTGAAGGCGGCTGACTTCGGCAGCGGCGCGACCAACGAGCTGCGGCTGCTGGCCGACAACCCCTGGTACAAGGCCGAGTTCCGCAACGACAGCGCGCTGGCCGCGATCAAGGGCGGCCTCGACGATCCTGCAGCGGTCGAGGGCTCGTACGCGTACCTGAAGTCGATCATGACCTTCACCGGCAAGCAGGTGGAGAAGCACGGCATCGCGATCGGCGAGTACCCCGGCGGCGTACCGCACCGTGGCCTGACCGACCCGGCGGTGAAGAACGACTGGGGCGTGCTGCCGCGGACCCAGCCGAAGGTCGTGTTCGAGACGCTGACCGACGCCGACCGGCTCGCGACGCTGAAGATGCTGCGTGACCTGCCGACGCCCGCAGGCGGCAACGACTTCGCGTGGACGCAGGTCAAGGCGTACATCCTCGGCGGTGGCGAGGTCGCCGGGCACGGCATCAACGACGCGGTGATCGCCGGTGAGAAGGCGCTGCTGTTCGAGTTCCGCGAGGTTCCGGACGGGCTGAAGAGCCTGATGCCGCACCAGAAGGCCCCGGCCGTCTCGGTGACCGGCAGCCTGAACGACCTCGGGGCGGGGCGTCCGCAGGCGGTGCGGGACATCAATACCTTCGTCCGCGATCCCGACCGGGCCGATGCGTTCGGCGACTGGTACCGGGGCAGCTTCCCGGACAAGGCGGACTGGAGCACCACCAAGATCCTGAACGTCTCCACGGCGCAGCAGAAGGCCGACTGGGTGGTCGCGAGCCACCCGGAGAAGTGGGCGGACATCACCGGTACGCCGGCCCCGCGGCCGCCGGACGACCTCGGCGGTTCGGTGCATGTCGACGTCAAGGGCAAGGGCAAGGCGGTCGACACCGACTCGACGCACGTCGATGTGCGGACCAACGCGGCCGACGACCTGCTGCTCGACCCGCTGAAGGAACTGCCGCGACCGGTCCGGCCGAACACCCAGTCGTTCAGCGACGCGTGGGAGACCGATCTCGCGATCAAGACCACCGTGTTCCGCAAGGCCGGCGACACCGACGCGTCGTTCAACGGCCGGATCAACGACTTCCGTGAGGTCCAGGTCGCGCAGACCAACGTCAAGGTCGCCCTCGGCGATCTGGCCGCGGGCGGGCACCGGATCGACGGTTCGTCGACCGGCCCGGCCGTGGGCGCCGACCTCGGGGCCGGGCTGCAGCGGGCGCAGAACGAGTTGCACACGGCAACGGTGACCTTCGAGACCAAGCACGGGCTCAAGGTCGACGCGCTCCAGCAGCAGCTGGACGACCTGGTGATGGACTCGCTCAAGGACCGGCCGCGCGCACTCGGTGCCGGAGGCAAGGAAGTCGTGGTCCCCGGCGGCGGGGTCACGTTCAGTTTCGACGGCACGCGGGCCAACTTCATGGGCGCGCGGGCGGGTGACTACGACAGCGTGCTGACCGGCAGCACGCTGAAGGTCACCAGCGACGACGGGCTCCGGACCCTGACGTTCACGATCAACCGCCGTACCGGCGACCCGATGCTGATGGCCGACGAGCTCGTGCTCGGGCCCGGCGGCGGCGCGGGCGGGCAGCGGCTGACCACGGAGATCAACCTCGGGCTCCCGGAGAACGCGATGATCCCGGACGGCCAGGGCGGCCGGGTCACGGTGAGCTTCTCCAGCTCCACGGGCGAGTTCCGGGTGCCGGGTGCGCAGGGTCCCGAGTTCTACGACCGGGCCGGGAACTTCCTGCGGGTCGAGCCCGGTGTCGCCGGTCCGCGACCGGACCTGCAGCTGCCGAGCCGGCTGGACGGCGACGAGCTGGGCCAGGCGCAGTGGAAGGCGCAGGTCGATCTCTCGCGGACGCACATGGCCGCGATGGACGAGGTCGACGGCGTCCGGTCGATGATGCTCAAGATCCGCGAGGGCGCGTTCACCAACCAGCGGTACTACGGCGGGTTCGTCGACCCGGACGTCCTGCGCGGTGGCGGTGGCCAGCGGCTGATCGGGGACGTGGACGACTTCAACCGGATCGCCGACGACCTGCTCGGTCAGGGCCCGGTCGGCCCGACGAAGGTCTACCGCGGCGTGAAGCTCGACGCCGACGCCGCGAAGGGCAACGAGTTCGTCGAGCGGCTGCCGATCTCCACGTCGAGCGCGTGGGACTTCCAGCCGAAGGAGTGGGCCAAGAGCGCGAACGCGCCGGGGAGCCGGGTCGTCTTCGAGATCGAGGTCCCGCCCGCGCACGGCAAGCTGGCGATGTCGTACCCCGAGGGCTACCACCCGGGCGCCGGTGAGATCAGGGCGCTGAACCAGGAGCAGTTCGAGGTGACGCTGTCGCCGACGATCCTGAAGCGGACCGGGGACTCGTTCCAGAAGGACGGCCTGACCGTCATCCCGGTCCGGGCCGAGCAGATCAAGCCGTACGACGTGGAGGAGCTGATCCTCGAGCGCTGGGACGGGTTGTCGTCGAAGCAGGCCTTCGACCAGTTCGCGGCCGCGTTCGACCAGGCGCCGCTGCGCAAGTTCTCGAACATGGCCGACGTCACCGCGACGTCGAAGATCAGCGACAACGGCCTGGTCAACACGATCACGGTCAGCAAGCCGGGCTTCGCCGGGAACGACCTGACCATCACGGTCACCCGGTCCGGCGACTCGGTGACGGTGAGCACCACCGCGGACGGCATCACCAGCGTCAAGGGGACCTGGGCCGGCGACGAGTTCGGTCACCTGGCGACCGACCTCCGGGCCGGCACGTTGTACGACAACGACCTGTTCGTCGGGATGTCGAAGCCGGCCGCCTGGAACCAGCAGCCGTCGTTCCACCCGCAGTGGGAGCAGGACCTGGCCGCGAAGATGCAGGTGGTCCGGCAGCCGGGTGACTCCGACGCGATGCTCGACGTACGGATGGAGGACATCGCGCGGCTGCAGCAGACCCGGACCAACCTGCAGCGGGCGGAGCACAACTTCGACCTGCACGGTAGCCGCACCGACGGCCCGGCGTCCGACCTCCCGATCGGTCAGCAGGCCAGGATCGACCTGGACACGGCCCGTGCGGAGCTGGACGCGGCGAAGGTCGGCTTCAAGCGCAAGCACGACGTGGAGTTCGACGACGTCGCGAGCACGATCGACAAGCTGCCGAAGCGGGCCAAGCTGGACGGCGCCGGACGGTCGTTCGAGGTCCCCGGCGGCGGTGTCTCGTACGAGGTCAGCGGTACGACGGTGACGTTCCAGGGCGGCCGCGCCGACTCGTTCACCGGCTCGGTCAACGGCCGGGAGGTGACCGTCAGCGAACTCGGCGCGGGCGGCGACGCGATCCGGAGCTGGACGTTCCGGCTCGGCTTCGGCCGCCCGAACCTGATCGGCCAGAGCTTCCACCTCGCCGACGGCCCGCTGGCCGGGCGCTTCGGCTCGGCGACCGGGATGGCCGGCAAGCTCGACGGCGTACTGGACAGTGGTCTGCCGTTGAAGGTGACCGGCGACGACATCGTGGTCGCGGCTCCGGGCGGCGTCTTCAGGTACGACCGCAGCGGCACCTTCCAGGGCCAGGTCGCGCACACCGGTGACGACCTCGGCCGGCCGGTGCCGCCGCCGGACGTCACCGACGCGACGCGCTGGACCGCGCAGGCCGACCAGTCCCGCGTCCACCTCGGCGAGGCCGCGGTGAACAAGCCGGTCGAGAACCTGATGAAGGACGTGATGGGCGGGTCCTTCACGTCCAAGCGCGGCTACGAGGGCTTCGTGAACCCGGGCGCCCTGGCCGACGGGACGCTGGTCAACAAGGTCCGGACGTTCCACTCGGTCACGCAGGACCTGCTGACCAAGGGCCCGGCCGACAACATCACCGTGTACCGCGGGGTGTCGATGGACCCGGCCGCGGCGAAGGCGTCGACCTTCACCGAGCGGCTGCCGATCTCCACGTCGAGCACGCTGAAGTTCCAGGACGAGTGGGCCAAGAACGGCGTCCTGAGCAACCGGGTCGTGTTCGAGATCGACGTACCGCCGGCTCACGGCAAGCTTGCGATGTCGTACCCCGACGGCTACCAGCGCGGCGTCGACGAGGCGCGGGCGTGGAACCAGGACCAGTTCGAGATCACGCTCGCCCCGACCACGCTGGTCCGCAACGGCGAGCCGCGGGTGCTGGACAACGGGCTCACGATCATCCCGGTCAAGGCCGAGCAGATCCCGCCGTCGCTGTACGACGAGGTGATCACCGCCAAGTGGTCCGGGCTCTCGTCCGAGGTCGCCTTCGACGACTTCGGCACGGCCTTCTCCGTCGACGCTCTGCGCAAGTTCGACGGGATGGCGAACGTCACGGCGCACTCGACGCTCAGCTCCGACGGGCTGGTCCGCACGATCACCGTCAGCAAGCCCGGTGTGGCCGAGCAGATGGTGATCACCGTGACCCGCGAGGGCGACTCGGTGCGCGTCACGAGCGGTCAGCTGCACGGTGACGTGGTCTTCGACCAGGCGTGGAGCAAGGCGGAGTTCGCGCACATCGCGACGGACCTGCGCGGCGGCGTACTGCACAACAGCGAGCAGTTCGCCGGGCGGATCGAGCCGGCCGCGTGGAAGAACGCGGCGGAACCGCAGCCGATCGGTCAGGTCTGGGACGCCGAGAACGCGGCCCGGGTGGACCTGTTCCGCCGGGCCGGGGACACCGACGCGGATCTGACCACGCGGCTCGACGACTTCTCGAAGGTCCAGAAGGCGTACGACGACTACCGCGCGGCCGGCGCGAACTACGACAAGTTCGGCGGCCGGGCCGACGGCTCGTCCCGCGGCCCTTCGGTCGGCGACAGCGCGCTGCAGGACCTGCGCGCGACGTACGACCAGTTCACCGCGGCGAAGCAGCTGTTCGAGTCGAACCATCCGGGGATGCGGTTCGACGTCCTGCGGGGACAGCTGGACGACCTGCTCGCGACGTCGATCAAGGAGCGGCCGCGACTCGTCGGTGGCGGACCCGATCGCCCGGTGGGCGGCCCGTCGGTCCGGATGAACCCGATGGCCGACACGACCCTGAAGACGCACGACCTGCCCAGCGACGTACGGATCACCGTCCAGGGCAGCACGGTCACGTCGGTCGAGCCTCCGCGCGGAGGCCTGATCGAGGTCCAGAACTCCGGCACCTCGGTGTCGGTGACCAAGCTGACGCCCGAGGGCAACGTCGCGCACCAGTGGGAGTACCAGCCGATGCGCCGCGGCGGGCTGCGCCTGACCGGCGAGTCCCTGCAGCTGGACGGCAACGCCTTCCACGGGCAGTGGCTGCGGATGACCGACGAGGGCTTCACCGGCAACCTGTACGCCGGAACGATCGACGACCTCGGCGGCGCCCGCTGGCCGGTCAAGGCGAACGGCGACACGATCTCGATCGCCTCGCCGGGCGGCGCGCTCAAGTACGACCGCACGACCGGCGCGTTCCGCGGCCTGGACGAGGGCCTCACCGCGAACGCGCCGACGCCGGTGGCCACGCACCTCACCGACCCGATCGAGGCGCAGCGCTGGGCGGACTCGGTCCAGCTGTCCCGCACGCACCTGTCCGCCGCGGCGAGCGACGACTCGATCCGTGCGCTGATGGACGACGTCGCGAACGGGTCCTTCACCTCGCACCGCGGCTACGGCGGGTACGTCGACCTGTCGATGACGGACGCCGACGACCTGATCGGCAAGGTCGACGACTTCGTCACCACCGCCGGGCAGACAGCCTTCCACGGTCCGAACCCGCGCGTCACGCTGTACCGCGGCATGTCGCTCGACCCGATCGCGGCGAAGGCCGACGAGTTCGTCGAGCGGCTCCCGTCGTCGACCTCGAACGGGATGGACTTCCAGCGCACCTGGGCCGACAACGGCGTCAAGGGCAGCCGGGTCGTGTTCGAGATCGACGTCCCGCCGCAGCACACCAAGCTCGCGATGGCCTACCCGGAGCGCTACACGCCCGGCGCCGGCGACGCGCGGGCCGTCAACCAGGCGCAGTACGAGGTGACGCTCGCGCCGACCACGCTGATCCGGACCGGCGAGAACCGGGTGCTGGACGACCTGACGATCATCCCGGTCCGCGCCGAGCAGCTGTCACCGTCGCGGTACGACGACCTGATCCGCGAGGAGTGGCGCGGACTGCCGTCGCACACCGCGTTCGACGACTTCGCCACCGCGTTCTCGACCGACGGGCTGCGCAGGTTCCAGGGCATGACCGACGTGCACGCGACGTCGGCGATCAGCGCGGACCGGCTGACCAACGTCATCAAGGTGACCAAGCCGGGGACCACCGACGAGCTGGTCATCACCGTGACCCGGAACGTCGAGGCGGACTCGGTCTCGGTCGTTGCCCGGTTCAACGGCGAGCGAAGCTTCGGCGGGTCGTGGAGCGGGACGGACTTCGCCCGGATCGCGACCGACCTGCGGGCCGGCGTACTGAACAACAGCGACGTGTTCGCGGGCAAGCTGCAGCCGCTGGCCTGGCGGCGGATGCCGGAGCCGACCCTCACCGACGACGCGGTGACGCACACGAACCTGTTCCGGCGTACGGGTGACTCGGAGCTGACCGTCGCCCAACGGATGCAGGACTTCAAGGCCGTGCAGAAGGCGTACGACGAGTACGTCGCCGCGGGCAAGGCCGGCGACACCTTCGGCGGGCGGACCGACGGGCCGTCGTCCGGGCTGTCGATGGGCCAGCGGGCGGACCTGAACCTGCAGCTCGCGCAGCAGCGGTTCCAGGTCGCGAAGCAGGCCTTCGACAGCAACCATCCGATGGCGGCCGACGACCTGCTGCGGCAGCTGGACGACCTGCGGATCGACTCACTCAAGGAACGTCCGCGGATCATCGCGAAGGGCCGGCCGAAGACCGCCGGTGTGCCGGGCGTCGAGGGGTTGCAGGTCCGGCTCGCGGACGAGGGCCTGTCGCTGACCGGCACGGGGACGGCCGGGTTCCGGACCGAGCTGACGCCGGACGGGCTGGTCGCGGTCCACCGACTCGGCGGCGACGGCGTCAGCAGCACCCAGAGCTGGCTGTTCAAGCCGTTCATGGGCCGGCTGGCGCACGTCGGCGACGGGTTCCCGCTGGTCAACGGCGCCTTCGACGGCCGCTCGGTGATGCTCACGCTGAACCGGAGTGGCGTGGCGGAGTCCGGCCAGGTGGTCGACTCGCTCGGCCACTCGTGGCCGGTGAAGCTTGCCGACGACAACCTGGTGATCGCCACGCCGGACGGTCCGCAGGTCTACAACCGGGCCGGCACCTTCCAGGCTCCGCACCCGACCACGACCCAGCTGACGCCCGCGGCGCTGCCGAACGGCTTCACCGGCGACGCCGCACGCTGGAACAACGCCGTCGACACGTCGCGCCTGCACCTGGCCGAGGCGCTCGACATGAGCAGCGGCGTGCACGCGCAGATCCGCAAGGTCCAGACCGGCGCGTTCACCGGCAAGCGCGGGTACGGCGGGTTCGTGAAGGCCGCGTCGGACGACCTGATCAACGACACGCTGAAGTTCGACCAGGTCACCAAGGAACTGCTCTTCAAGGGCCCGGACCGGCCGATGACGCTGTACCGCAGCGTCGACATGGACCGGGCGACCGCGCAGGCCGACGAGTTCGTCGAGCGGCTGCCGAGCTCGACCTCGCAGGACCTCGCGTTCCAGGTCGAGTGGACCCGCAAGGGCCTGCCGGAGAACACCTACGTGTTCGAGATCGACGTACCGGCCGGGCACGGCAAGCTCGCGATGTCGTACCCGCCGGGCTACACCAAGCTCGACGCCGATGCGCCCGCGCTGAACCAGGCGCAGTCCGAGGTCACGCTGGCGCCGACCACGCTGCGCCGGACCGGCCCGGACAAGGAGGTCGTGGTCGACGGGGTGAAGCTGAAGGTCATCCCGGTCGAGGCGGTCCAGATCCCGGCCGACAAGCTGCGCGGGTTCATCCGCGAGCCGTGGCAGGGGATGCCGACGGCCACGGCGTACGACGATCTGGTGCGGGCCTTCGACGAGCGGTCGATCGCCAACTGGCACGGCTACAAGTACGCCGACGTCCAGGCGACGAAGAGTGCCGACGGCAACATCACGACGCTCACGATGAGCCGGCCGGGCTCGACCGACCGGCTCACCGTCACGATCACCCGCGACGTCACCGACGACACCGTGTCGGTGAAGGTCACCGGCGGCGGCCGTGAGATCACCAAGGGCCCGTGGCAGCCGACCGACCTCGGGGACATCGCCGCCAAGCTGCGCAGCACGATCCTGCACGACAGCGACGAGTTCGCCCCGATGCCGCGGCCGGCGTCGTGGCCGCAGGACACGATCGAGGTCCGGATCCAGCAGCTGCCCGGCGACGTCACGGTCAAGATCGAGAACACCGGCCTGACCACCACCCACGAGCTGCTGACCCAGAACCCCGGGACCAAGCTGGAATCCCTCGCGGACGGTCGTTTCCAGGTCACCGAGGGCAGCAAGGCCTACCGGTACGACGCGACCGGCGAGCTGATCGACACCCGGATCACGCTGCACCAGCCGGGTGTTGCCCAGGCCGACCAGCTGGTCATCGTGCATGGCGTCGACGACGTGGTCACGATCCGGACCGGCGCGGATCTGCCGGTCGACGGACGCACGGTCACCTTCGCCGGTGGCGAGTACACCGTGACCCGCACCGGCGGGTACGACGTGTTCGACGTCCAGGGCGCGCTCGTCCGCGAGGTCACCGATCTCGATCCGCTCGGCGCCGGCCAGCTCGGGTCGCGGATCACCCGCGGCCAGGACGGCACGATCAGCTGGACCGACCTGCACGGCACCGCGGTCCCGACGCCGCACCGCGTCACGATCGATGCCCAGGGCAACATCAAGGTCGAGCTGACCGGGGCCGGCAGTCCGCGCAACGGCGAGTACCACCAGTACTCGTCGACCGGCCGGCTCACCGAGCAGGGCTTCAAGGTCGTCGACAACGGCCGCTCGACGATCTACTCGTACGTCGTCGATCGGGTCAACAACACTTGGAGCCGCAGCGGCGGCGCGATGGACAACGTCAGCACCGGCGGGTTCCTGCACGGCAAGGTCGAGGTGACCGGCGTCGGCAACGGCAACATCAAGCTGCTCAGCTCGACCGCCAAGGAGGTCCAGGTCTTCGAACGGTGCTTCCTGCCGGGCGGCACGATCCTGGACAGCTTCCGCAAGACCGACACCCTCGGCTTCGGCACCTTCGAGCGCCGGACCACCTGGGCGACGTACGACGCGACCGGTGGGATCACGAACTGGGGCAAGCGCGAGTTCGACACCGGCGGCTACTCGTGGCGCGACGTGGACCACAACGGCCGGGCCGTGCACCACTTCCAGCAGGGCCTGCAGAAGTACGACAACCCGATCGCCGAGCAGATCACCCCGATGGGCAAGGCCGAGAAGGAGATTCCCGGCCACGTGCTGGCCACGCGGGGCGCCGACGGCAACTGGACCTGGAACCGGTACGACGCCGACGGCGGCCTGGTCGCCTCCGGCTCGCGGACCTGGGAGAAGGTCGGCGACGGGTTCACCGACCGGGTCCGGATAGGCACGCAGGACGAGATCGCCCAGCAGAAGTGGGGCAGCTTCAACGGCGTCGACACCGCCCGCCGGTACCAGGAGTTCAAGCTCGAGGTGGACGCCGGCGGCGTCACCCGGTCGGGTGAGTTCGACGTCCGCGGGACCGGCGACAAGTCGATCGGTGGCGGGAAGAAGCTCGACAACGGCGACCTGGTGATCGCGAGCCGGGTCGGGGAGCAGCGGCCGCCGGTCTGGTTCCGCGAGCTGGTGCAGGACAACAACCGGACCTTCGACGGGTTCACCTCGCACATCGCCAAGGACCCGCAGTACCAGATCCACCGCTGGGAGACTTCCGGTGCCGGGGGCAACAACCGCGGCGTCCGGTACCAGGCCGGCGACGAGTCGATCACCGACGTCGACATGGCCGGCAACCTGGTCCGGTTCGAGGGCAAGCTGCACGACGGCAGCAAGCTCAAGGTCGGGGACCAGGTCAAGCCGCCGGAGACCGCGCTGCCGAACCTGAACGGCCGGACGGCGAAGGCGTGGGACAACGAGACCTCGCGCGGCTGGCGGGTGTTCGACAGCAACAACAACACCTGGGAGGACTTCGTCCAGCTGCCCGGGCCGAGCCGTCCCGGCCAGGGCCCGGACTGGGTGCTCGTCCGCAAGAGCGAGCCGGGCGGTCAGGTCCGTGAGTTCCCCGAGCCGGGCAACACCAACGTCTGGATCCAGCGGGATCCGCACGGCAACCTGGTCGGCGAGCAGCACCTGGCGCCCGGCGTACGGCCGAATCAGCCGCAGCGGTACATCGAGTCGAACGGACCGGCGGACTCGTCGTCGTGGACCTGGCGCGAGCTGGACGCCAACGGCGTGCCGACCGGCACTCACGGCGACCGGTTCCACTTCAAGGGCTCCCGCGAGGAGTCGATCAGCTGGGACAACTCGTTCCGCGACTTCGATGCCGCGGGCAACCTGATCCGCGACCGGCACATGCTCGACGAGGGCCGGTACGTCGAGTCGTGGAAGTCGGCGAACAACAACTGGCACAGCGCCGAGTTCGACAAGTTCGGGCAGCGGGTCGACGGTGCGATGACGTTCGACCGGCGCTGGGGCACGGGCGACGGGACGTGGTCGCCGCGCTGGAGCCAGAACGCCAAGTACCACGTTGACTTCCAGCCCGGTACGCCGCAGCTGACGCGGCAGGTGCGGTTCGAGACCCCGCAGCACGTCGGTGACGGGCGCCCGGTCCGGGTCCGCGAGTACACCGTGGACGACGCCACCAAGGTGAGCGACCGGGCGCAGTGGAAGGAGTTCGACTTCGACAAGATCGTCCGGGAACGGGTGAAGTCGGGCGACAACTTCCTGGAGACCGACAAGATCCACGGCCAGTGGAAGCTCTGGGACGAGACCGGCGGCGTGGTCGGCGAGCGGTCGCAGAACGGTCTGGTCTTCGAGCTGCGCGGCGGCCGGCTCCGGCTGACCGGCAACGAGTACGACTTCCGCGGCGCGATGACCGAGTTCCGCGGCTGGAACTCGCGGATCGGTGACGCCCAGCGGCAGCCGTGGCTGATGCACTCGGACTGGACGCTCGACCCCAAGGCGTTCCGGCCGGGCGGCAGCGCGTCCCGGATGGAGGCCAGCTACGCGTCGTACAGCCGGGCGCTGGTGCAGAAGATGCTGCTCACCGGCGCGACCGAGTTCGTGCTCGACTACGCGGCCAGCGTGATCATCCTGGCGATCATCGCCGAGGCGCAGAACAAGCCGTTCACCGGCACCGACGCGCTCAAGGCGCTGATGAACGCCGCCGTCGGCACGACGCTGCGCACGGTGGCCGGTACGGCGCTGACCGAGACCAGGCTCGGCGGTTCGCTGCGGGACCTGAAGTCCACGATGGGCAACCTGGACAGCGGCAAGCTGGTCACCAACCGGCCGACCAACAACAACGCCAGCTGGGGTGTCGAGTGGGCCGGCCACACCGGCGTCGCCAAGTGGCGCGGTGGCACCTTCGACTACGGCTTCGGCATGCTGATGCTGCCGCTGACCGGGTTCGTGAACGGCACGATGAACGCCGCGATCTTCGGCGTCACCGGTCCGGACGGCAAGCCGGTGAAGCTGACCGGCTGGCAGGCGATGGCCGAGGGCGGTATGTCGGTCGCGACCGGGTACGCGGTGGCCAACAGCCTCGGCATGCTGCGCACGATCGGGATGGGCTTCGGCGCCGGGCGGTACTTCCAGAAGGGCGGGATCGCCGACATCGCGGCCGGGTTCGGGCTCAAGTTCTTCGAGAAGGGACTGTCGATGGCCTTCCTCGGCCCGGCGATCCGCGCCTCGATGGACCCTGCGTGGTCGCGCCCGCTGGTCCTGCCGCCCAGTGTTAACGTGCCACCGATGGAGACCACGACCTCGGGTCTGGTGCTGCCGCCTGGTACGGAACAAGGAGCTCAGTGACTACGAGGTATGTGGCCCCGAAGGGCGGCCGAGGGACGTTCCGGCGGATCTCCGACGCCGTGAAGGCCGCGAGCCCTGGCGACGTCGTCCTGATCGCGGCCGGCCGGTACGACGAGCAGATCGTGCTGGACCGGTCGCTGGCGCTGGTCTCCGAGCAGGGCCGCGGCAGCGTCGAGGTGGTCGGCGTGGCCGGCAGCGGTGAGCCGGCGATCGTCGCCGAGGGACTCGAGTGCGCCCTGCGCGGCCTGGTGGTCGGCGCCGCCGACGACAGCGGGACACCGGCGATCGGCATCGCGCCGGGCGCCGGGCTGCTGGTCGAGGACTGCCTGGTCACCGGCAGCCGGATCCATGCCCGCGGCAATGAAGGCGGCCCGAGCCAGGACCTGACCGGGTACGGCGTGACGACGGTCCTGGTCCGCCGGTCGGCGCTGAGCGACGGCCGGCTGGCCGCGATGCACCTGTCCGGCCGGGTCCGCGCCCGGATCGAGGACTCCAGCATCGAGAAGATCGACGGCATCGGCATCGTGCTGTCCGGCGGCGCGCAGATCGAGGCCGAGCGGCTCCGGATGACCTCTACCGCGGGCTACGGCTTCCGCTCGCGCGGTGGCGGCCGGGTGACGATCACCGACTCCGTCCTGCGGCAGACCGGCATGGCCGGCGTACTGCTGGAGGACAGCTCCACCGGCGTACTGACCGAGGTGTCGATCGACTCGTCGGGGGGTGCCGGGGTGCACGCGACCGGGTCGGCGCGGGTCGAGCTGACCGACTGCCGGGTCCGTACGGCGAAGGCCAGCGCGCTGGTCGTCCAGGACCAGGCCGAGCTGACGGCCAAGGGCTGCACGGTCTCCGACTCCGGGGCGAACGGGCTGCTGATCTCCGACGCGGCCGAGGCGACCCTGAACGACACGCGGTTCGACCGTTCGGCGTACAGCGCTCTGCATCTCACCGGGACGACGACCGTCCGGCTCGCCGACTGCCTGATCCGCGGCGGCAACGAGCACGGCGTGCACGCGACCAGCGCGGCGCGGGTCGAGCTGGAGGCCTGTGGGTTCACCGACGTCGGCCTGACCGCGCTGTCGGTGGTCGACGACGCCGTACTGCGCGCCGAGGACTGCAGGATCACCGGCGGGTCGGTCGGCGTCCACCTGGAGTCGAACTCGGTCACCAGCCTGGACGCGTGCTCGGTGACGGGGACGAGCGGGACCGGGATCGAGCTGTCCGGCTCCGGGATGGTGAAGCTGGACGCGGTCCGGGTCAGCCGGACGAAGGCGGCCGGCATCGTCGTCGGTTCGGGCGCGAGCGCCGAGATCGCGGGCAGCACGATCGAGAAGTGCGACGGCTCGGGCCTGGTGGTCTGGTCCGGCGTCGCGCCGACCGTGACCGGCCTGCGCGTGACCGGCGTGGCCAAGAACGGGATCTTCCTCGCGGAGAAGGCGGCCGGGACGTACACCGACTGCGACGTGGTCGGCACGCAGTACCCGGCGCTGCACCTCAGCGCGGGCTGCTCGCCGGTACTGCGGCACGTGCGGATCCGCGACTGCGCCGGAGCGGCCGGGCAGGACGACGGCGCGAACCCGGTGTTCGAGGACTGCACGGTCGACGGTGCGCCGATCGCACCTGCCGCGGCGACCCCGGCCGTGAGCGCTGCGGCCGCGGCGAACGATCCGGCCGCCGTACCGGCGTCTGCTCTTGCCGAGAGCATGCCGCCGGAGGACGAGTTGCTGGAGGATGTGCTCGCCGAGCTCGAGGAGCAGGTCGGGCTCGACCGGGTGAAGCGCGACGTCCAGTCGATGGTGAAGCTGATGCAGACGGTCCGGATGCGGCAGGAGGCCGGGCTGCCGGCGCCGCCGTTGAGTCGGCATCTGGTGTTCGCGGGTAATCCCGGTACCGGTAAGACGACGGTCGCGCGGTTGTACGGGCGGGTGCTGAAGGCGCTCGGGTTGTTGCGCAAGGGGCATCTGATCGAGGTCGATCGGACCGCGCTGGTCGGTGAGTACGTCGGTCACACGGGTCCGAAGACGACGGCTGCGATCAACCAGGCGCTCGGTGGGGTGTTGTTCATCGACGAGGCCTACTCGCTGGCGCCGGTCGGGATCGGCAACGACTTCGGCACCGAGGCGATCGCGACGCTGGTGAAGATGATGGAGGACCACCGCGAGGACCTGGTGGTGATCGTGGCCGGGTACGTGAACGACATGGGCCGGTTCATCGGGTCGAACCCGGGGCTGTCGTCGCGGTTCACCCGGACGATGCTGTTCGACGACTACACCTCCGACGAGCTGGTGCGGATCTTCGAGTACCACGCGGGTGAGCACCAGTACCAGCTCAGCGGTGACGCCCGGGCCGCGCTGACGCACCTGTTCGAGGTGATGCCGCGTGACGAGGGCTTCGGCAACGGGCGGACCGCGCGGCAGATGTTCCAGCAGATGACCGAACGGCAGGCGCACCGGCTCGCCGAGCTCACGGCCCCGACCGCGGAACAGCTCAGCTCACTCGAAGCGGCCGATATCCCAACGACGTATTAACAGAAAAAGATGTGAACTGAGCTGCTGACAGTGTGAATTCATCCGCTTACTCTCAAGCGTATGAACCTTTCCCGCCGTGGACTGCTCGCCGGGACCGGTGCGATCCTCGCTGCCGGTGCCGTGGGAGCCCCCGCCTCCGCCCACCCCGCCCGAACCACCGCGCTGCCCGCCACCAAGCGGTTCAAGATGAGCGCGACCACCAACGAGTTCTTCCGGAGCAAACCGCTCTGGGGCCCGACCGTCATGCAGTCGATGGCCTTCGACACCCCGAACAACCGGATCTTCACCGCCCAGCTGCGGTCCGGGACCGCCACCAACAGCGGCACGCTGACGCTGAGCCAGCTGAACTTCTCCGGGACCGTGCTCGGCCACATGTACCTGACCGGCTTCGGCCACGGCGTCTCCATCGGCGCGCAGGGCGTCGGCAGTACGTCGTACATCTGGACCGAGACCGACGTCGACACCGCGAACGGCCGCGGCCGCCAGATCTGCCGCTTCCCGTGGCAGAACGGCGCCACGCTGACCAAGGACTCGGCCTCGCTGACCAAGTGGAAGCCGGTCTCGAACGGGTCGGTGTTCACGCCGGCCGTCGACCAGCGGTACGGGCGGCTCGGCGTACGGCACTCGTTGTCGGACGGGATGCACATCAACATCTACTCGCTGGCCGCCGCGCAGGCCGGCGACTACAGCACGGTCCTGGCCAGCTTCAAGCAGCCGGCGCTGACGTCCGGGATCGACTTCCAGGGCTGGGCGCTCTACGGCTCGTACTGCTACTTCTGGGAGGGCGAGGCCTACCCGGGTGAGCCCGACGAGACCAAGGCCAACTCGAAGCTGTGGTGCTACGACATCAACCAGGGCAAGATCGTCGACTCGTTCCTCACCCTGGCCGGCAAGAGCCTGACCTACCGCGAGGCCGAGGGGATGGCCGTGTACGGCGCCACCGACGCGACCGCGCGGCTCTACTTCGGGTTCGCCTCCGGCGTCACCGGTGACCGCCGGGCGAACTTCTTCTACCGCAACGACCTGGTCTAGGACTCTGGTTACTGGGCGACGCCGTACAGGCGGTCACCGGCGTCGCCCAGGCCCGGGACGATGTAGCCCTTCTCGTTCAGGTGCGAGTCCATGCCGGCGATCACCAGCGTGCACGGGACGTTCAGGTCGGCGAGTTCGCGCTCGATCCGCTCGACGCCCTCCGGCGCGGCCAGCAGGCAGATCGCGGTGATGTGGTCGGCGCCGCGGTCGACCAGGAACTGGATCGCCACCGCCAGCGTGCCGCCGGTCGCCAGCATCGGGTCGAGCACGTAGCACTGCCGGCCGTGCAGGTCCTCGGGCAGCCGTTCGGCGTACGTCGAGGCGGTCAGGGTCTCCTCGTTGCGGATCATCCCGAGGAACCCGACCTCGGCCGTCGGCAGCAGCCGGGACATGCCCTCGAGCATGCCGAGACCGGCCCGCAGGATCGGTACGACGAGTGGCTTCGGCGAGGTCAGCTTGATCCCCTCCGCCTCGGCGACCGGCGTCTGGACGGTGATCGGACCGGTCCGGACGTCGCGGGTCGCCTCGTAGGCGAGCAGCGTGACCAGCTCCTCGGTCAGCCGCCGGAAGGTCGGCGAGTCGGTGGTCTGGTCCCGCAGCGTGGTGAGCTTGTGGGCGACGAGCGGGTGGTCCACGACGAGGATCTGCATGGCCGGAACGCTACCGTCGGCGATTCGTCTCGGGAAACCACCGCCCCCGATACGATTTTCCTGCAGTCGATTCTGGTTTGTCCCGCCCGCCCCAGGGCACCGACCTCAACCGACCGGACGGACGTGCGCCGTGACGGAGAACACCGGTAAGTCGCCCGAGCAACTCGACCGTCTGCGCCGCCGCGCCGCCTTCCTGCGCGAGCTCGAGGAGGCCAAGGCGCTGCGCGACCGAATAGCCCCACGCCGGGCCCGCGTCCGCCAGCTCCGCGCGGCCATGCGGCGCGCGACGTACCACCACTAACTTTTCGGCCGCGCGCTGTATCAGACCTGGTGAGATCCGTTCCGTCACTGGGGAGAAACGATGCGCTACCGAACTCTCGCTCTGGCCGCGGCCGTCGCGGTCACCGGCTTCACCGTTCCGGCTCAGGCCGCCGTCGCCGACCGGTGCCTCGATGCACCGGCCGGCTTCCAGATCCCGGGGTACGTCGAGCCGTACCTGGCCGACAAACCGCTGCAGATGCCGGTCGCGCTCACCACCGGCTACCCGTCGAGCGAATGCACCGGACTGACCGCGACCGTCGAGCGGCCCGACGGGTCGCGGACCACGGTCGCGCTGGACAAGGACGGTGAAAGTGGCGCTCCGGAACCGCCGATCTTCCTGCGGTACGGGACGGTGACCATTCCGGTCGCGACCGGGGCCGGCGTGTGGCGGATCGTCGCGATCAACCGGGGTGCCGAGACGCGCGCCGTGAACGAGTCGATGCGGGTCTACCGCAAGGTGCTGCTGACGCTGGACCAGCCGGCCCGGACCTCGGGCGCCGTGAAGACGGTGGCCACCGGGACCGCCCGCAGGTACACCGCGCAGGGCACGCTCGCCCCGATGACCGGTAGCAAGCTGACCGTCTACCGGTTGCCCTACAACGCGGTGCTCGGCAGCGGGACCGTCGACGCGTCCGGGCGCTACGCCATCCCGCTGGGGATCACCCAGCAGACGACGTTCTACACGCAGTACAACGATCCGACGCCGCACTACTACCCGACCGCCGACGCGGTCACCGCGCACAAGCTGCTCGCGATGAGCTACCTGAAGTTCGCGGCGACCACCAAGGTGAACGCCCTGTGGAGTGTCAGCGGTACGGCGTTCCCCGGGAAGCTGCACACCGCGCTGGAGATCTACAACGGCAAGGCCTGGGTCGCCGCGGGGTCCGCGGGTGACACCGCGGCGAACGGTTCGTACGCGCGGTACTGGAAGCCGACGCGGGCCGGGTCCTTCCGCCTCCGTGTCGTCGTCTCCGGCCCGGGCCTGGACAACAGCCCGTGGAACCGGGAGGCCGTGGTCACGGTCAGGTAGTCCCCGCAACTTTCGGCGGCGGGGGTGCATCGTGCTGAGCATCGGGATCTTTGCCCAGGAGGGTGCGCGCCATGCGTCGTACAGGTGTGCTGCTGGTGTTGCTGCTGGTCGGGGTGGTGGGCCTGTCCGGGCCGGCCGCGGCAGTGGGGGACGAGTGCGTCAAGACGCCGATCGTGGGGTTGCCGCGGGGTGAGATCGCCGAGGTGAGCACCGGTGAGCTCGCTCATCCGATCGGGGTCCGGGTGCCGGGCGACTGGCTGGACTGCAGCGGGTTGCAGATCTCGGTGCAGAAGACCGACGGGTCGATGGCCCGCACGCTGCCGCTGGACATGAACGGCGAGACCGGCGCGCCCGAGCCGCCGGTGTTCTGGAAGTACGGCGACCTGAAGCTCCCGCTGGCCAACGGACCCGGGGAGTGGGTGGTCACCAAGGTCAGCCGGGCCTCGACCGTGCTGCTCACCAACGTGCGGTTCCGGGTGTACCGCGCCGATGTCTTCACGCTCGAGCCACCGGTCCGGACCAGTGGACTGACCCGGACCCCGATCACCGGGGTCGCGAAGGGGTCGTCGTTGCAGATCTGGGACGGCAAGGCCTGGCAGGGCTCCGGCTCGGCCAACTACGTCGCGGCGAACGGCACGTACCAGCGCTACTGGAAGCCGACCAAGGCCGGGACCTACCGTCTCCGAGTAGTTGCCTCGGGCCCCCTTCTGGACAACAGCCCGTGGAGCCGCGAGCTGACCCTGAAGGTCGTCCGATGAACCGCCGTCTCGTGGCCGCAGCCCTCACCGCAGCGGGTCTGATCGCGGCCACCGGTACGTCGTACGCCGGAAGCCTGGCCGACGACCCGTGCCTGCGGATGCAGCCGATGCAGAGCTACGGCGGCGACCCCGAACCGGCGACGCTCACCACCGCGGCCCTGCGCGTGCCGGTCGAGATCCAGGTGTACGGCGCGGAGACCGACTGCGAGGGCATGACGATCACCGTGCAGCGGCCGGACGGATCGCAGCGGGTGGTCGTGCCGCTGACCGAGAAGGTCCACAACGAATGGCCGACGATCGACACCCGGACGGGCTACCTCCCCGTCCCGCTCGCCACCGGAGCCGGCCGGTGGGTGATGACCAAGGTGACACACGGCGCCGACGAGATCGTCACGAACGTGTCGTTCCAGGTGACGCGCGGTGCGACGCTCACGCTCGAGCAGCCGGCGCGGACCAGCGGTACGGCGAAGACGGTGGTCACCGGATTGGCCCGGCGCTACAGCACGGCCGGTGTCCTGCTCCCGGCGTCCGGCGTGAGCCTGCGGATCACGAACGCGTCGACCGTCCTGGCCACGCCCCGGACCGACGCGAACGGCCGCTACACGGTCCAGCTCGCGCTGAAACGGGCCACCGAGCTGACCACGAGGATGGCGGCGATCGGCGACTACATCGACGTGGCGACCACGCCGGTCGTCGCGCACAAGCTGCTGTCGATGAGTTACCTGACGGCCTCGAAGACCGCGACGGTGAACAACTACTGGAAGGTGAGCGGGACGGCCTTCCCGGCACCGCTGGCGACCACGCTCGACGTCTGGAACGGCACGGCCTGGGAGTCGACGTTCTCCTTCGGTGACACCGCCGCCAACGGCACGTACACGCGGTACTGGAAGCCCGACCGGCCGGGGACGTTCCGGCTGCGGGTCAGCGTCTCCGGCTTCGGCATCGACAACTCGCCGTGGAGCCGCGAGACCACGGTGACCGTCACACAGTTGCCGCAGGCACCGACGTACTTCGTGGGGACGGTGGTCGCGCCGACCGCGGGGCTGCCGATCCGCCGGGACTCGACGATGTCGACGTACGGGACGCTGAAGTACCGGCGGGCCAACGGAACGCTCGGACCGGTCGGTAACCAGGTGGTCCAGGTGTACGCCCGGCAGGTCGGACAGACGTCCTGGACCCTGGTGAGCTCGGCCCGTACGGCGGTCAGCGGCTACTTCTACACCCGCTGGGGCCACTCCTTCGACGTCGGCCAGACCTACCAGGTGATGCTCACCTACCCGACCAAGTTGCCGCAGGCCGCGAGCAGTGCGACCGGTGTTTTCGGGCCGTTCACCGTCCAGCCCTGAAAGATCGCGCTGCGTCGCCGTACGGTAACTGCCGGGGCACCGATACCGGCTCGAGATCGGGTATCCCTCCCACGAGACGCCTGATTCTGCGACGATGAGGCCGTGTCTGATCCCACGGCTGGGCCGATGACGACCACCGAGCTCGACTTCGCGCTCGCGGCTTACACCGAGGACGGGGTCTGGACGGTCACTCCACTGGTGCTGCGCGGTGAGCCGGATCTGTCTGCCCTGGTGTCGGCGCTGCGGCGCTATCCGGGCGAGTCGGGCGTGATCGGGATGATCTCGGTCGACGAGGACTTCTTCGTGCTGGTCCGGGTGGACGGCGGCCGGGCCCGGCTGCTGATGTCGGACGTCACGGCCGCGACCGAGTGGCCGCTGGCCAAGCAGGTCGTCGACGAGCTGGACATCCCGCTGGCCGATGACGACGACGAGCAGGTCCCGGCCGGCGACCTCGCGATCGTCGCCGACCTGGGGATGAGCGCGATGGACCTCGGCGCGCTGATCGACGACGTCGACCTGTACCCCGAGGAGATGCTCGAGGAGATCGCCGAGGCGCTCGGCTTCGCGAACCAGTTCCACGAGGCGATCGAGGCCATTGGCTGACCCGGCCCGCCGGGCCTGGGCCCGGCTGATGGAGCTCGCCCTGGCCGAGGCCGAGCACGCCCGCGGCAGCGCCGACGTACCGATCGGTGCGGTGGTCGTGAACGCGGACGGCGAGGTGATCGGCCGCGGGCACAACGAGCGCGAGGCGACCGGCGACCCGACCGCGCACGCGGAGGTGCTGGCGATCCGTTCGGCGGCCCAGGAGGTCGGCGAGTGGCGGCTGACGGGCTGCACGCTGGTGGTGACGCTGGAGCCGTGCACGATGTGCGCCGGCGCGATCGTGCTGTCCCGGCTGGACCGGCTCGTCTTCGCGGCGTACGACGAGAAAGCAGGCGCCGTCGGGTCGCTCTGGGACGTCGTCCGGGACCGCCGGCTCAACCACCGGCCCGAGGTGATCGGCGGCGTGATGGCCGACGAGGCGGGCGCCCGGCTCCGCGATTTCTTCATCGGGCACAGGTTTTGATAGCCTCCTCGGCGGTGGCGTGTCCGAGCGGCCGAAGGAGCGCGCCTCGAAAGCGCGTGAAGGGTACCCCCCTTCCGAGGGTTCAAATCCCTCCGCCACCGCCAACCACCTCCGGGTGGGAGTTACGCCGAGGACCCTGATGCTGTGTGATGCGTCAGGGTCCTCGTTCTTTGCGGCCGCGATGCATTCGTTGCCTGCGGCGAGCGTCGATTAAGCTGCAGCCCCCGACCCCGAGGGGCCGAGCCTGTGGACGTGCACGAACTCGACCGGATCCTGCTGGCCGGCGCCGCGGTGCTGCTGGTGGCGATCGTCGCCGTGCGGCTGTCCGGCCGGCTCGGGCTGCCCTCGCTGCTGATCTACCTCGGCATGGGGCTGCTGCTGGGTGAGTCCGCGCTCGGGATCCAGTTCGAGGACGCCGAGCTGGCGCACGCGCTCGGGTTCGCCGCGCTGGTGATCATCCTCACCGAGGGCGGTCTGACCACCCGGTGGAACGAGGTCCGCCCGGTGATGCCGCTGGGCGTCGTCCTGGCCACGCTCGGCGTCGCGGTCTCGGTCTCGGTCGTCGCGTGCGTGGCCCACTTCGTGCTCGGGGCGGACTGGCAGATCGCCGTACTGCTGGGGGCTGTGACATCGCCGACGGACGCGGCGGCGGTCTTCTCGGTACTGCGGAGAGTGCCGATCCGACCGCGGCTGCGCGGTGCGCTCGAGGCGGAGTCCGGCCTGAACGACGCGCCGACCGTGCTGCTCGTCACCATCGTCAGCACCGGGTCGATCGGCGAGCACGGTGTGCCGTACTTCGCCGGGCTGGTGCTCTACGAGCTGGTGATCGGCGCACTCTTCGGTTTCGTGGTCGGCTGGGTGAGCGTCGGCCTGCTCCGCCGGGTCGCGCTCGGCTCGGCCGGTCTGTACCCGCTCGCGATCGTCTCGCTCGCCTTCATCTCGTACGCCGGGGGCACGGTCCTGCTGCACGTCTCGGGCTTCGCGGCGGTCTACGTGACCAGCCTGATCCTCGGCCGCGCCGAGCTGCCGCACCGGATCGCGACCAAGTCGTTCGTCGACGGGATCGCCTGGCTGGCGCAGATCGGGCTGTTCGTGATGCTCGGCCTGCTCGCGTCGCCGGGCCGGATCGGGCTGGACGACGTCGTGGTCGCGCTGGTGATCGGGATCGCGGTAACGGTGGTCGGGCGGTTCGCCGCGGTCGCGCTGTCGGCGACGCCGTTCCGGATGCCGTGGAAGGAACAGACCTTCATCGCCTGGGCGGGCCTGCGCGGCGCCGTACCGATCGTGCTGGCGACGATCCCGCTGGCCGAGCACGTGCCGGAGGCCGACCGGGTCTTCGACGTGGTCTTCGTCCTGGTCCTGCTGTTCACGCTGCTCCAGGGGCCGTCGCTGCCCTGGCTGGCCAAGCGGCTCGGCGTACTGGACGACAACGCGGCGCACGAGGTCGACATCGACGTCGCGCCGCTGGAGTCGCTGGGCGCGGACATGCTGCAGGTCCAGATCCCGAGCGAGTCGAAGCTGGCCGGCGTCGAGATCGGTGAGCTCCGGCTGCCGGCCGGTGTCTCGATCTCGCTGGTCATCCGCGCGAAGCAGGCCTTCGTCCCCGACCGGCGGACCGTGCTGCGGGCGGGGGACGCGCTGCTCGTCGTCACGCCGAGTCCGCTGCGGGAGAAGACCATCCGGCGGTTGCGCGCGGTCTCGCGGGCCGGCCGCTTGGCGGGCTGGTTCGGCGAACGAGGCCGCGAACAGGTGTAGCGGGCAACAAAAAAGCAGGCGAGACATCGTCTCCCTGCATCTACAGGTTATAGCGCACCCCGGGGCTTGCCGCAAGGCCCCCTTCGTGGCGGAGAATCGGCGGCCGACGTCACATTCGGTTACCTCGGAGGGATCGCTTTGAGCGGGCAGCACGTGCTGGAACTGGACCAGGTCGACGAGTCGCAGGGTGCGGTGGTTGGGGGGAAGGGCGCGAATCTCGGGGCGCTGGCGCGGCTCGACGGAGTACGGGTGCCGGCTGGGTTCTGCGTGACGACGGACGCTTTTCAGCGGGTCGTGGCGGGAGCTGTGGACGATCGGCTCGACGCCTTGGCGCTGGTGGCCGCGGATGATCGGGAGGGTCTTCGGGCGCTGAGCGCGGAGATCCGGGAGGCCATCGAGGGGATCGCCCTGCCGGACGAGGTCGCGGCGGCGATCAGCCGGGCGGTCGTCGAGGACGTCGCGTACGCCGTACGGTCGAGCGCTACGGCGGAGGACCTGCCGACGGCTTCGTTCGCGGGTCAGCAGGACACGTACCTGAACGTCGTGGGGGCCGCGGCGGTTCTCGAGCACGTGAGTCGGTGCTGGGCCTCGCTGTTCACCGAGCGGGCGGTGACGTACCGCCAGCGGAACGGGATCGACCACCGGGCGGTCCACATGGCTGTCGTCGTGCAGCAGATGGTGTTCTCGCAGGCGTCCGGGATCATGTTCACGGCCGATCCGATCACCGGCAACCGCAAGGTCGCGACCGTGGACGCCGGCTTCGGGCTCGGCGAGGCGCTGGTCTCCGGGCTGGTGAACCCGGACGTCTTCACGGTCCGCGACGGCGAGGTCGTCGCCAAGTCGATCGCCGCCAAGCACCTCGCCATCCAGGCGTTGGCTGCGGGCGGGACCGAGGAGGTGGCGCTCGACGCCGGGCAGCAGGAGCGGCCGGCGCTGACGGACGAGCAGGCCGTACGGCTGGTGGAGCTCGGACGGCGGATCGAGGCGCACTTCGGTCGCCCGCAGGACATCGAGTGGTGCCTGGTCGACGACGAGTTCCAGATCGTGCAGAGCCGGCCGATCACCACGCTGTACCCGATCCCGGAGACCGGCGACGACGGGCACCACGTCTTCCTGTCCGTCGGGCACCAGCAGATGATGACCGACGCGATGAAGCCGCTCGGCTGGTCGCTGTGGCGGCTGACCGCGATGGCGCCGATGCTCGAGGCGGGTGGGCGGCTGTTCGTCGACTCGACGCCGCACCTGACCTCGCCGGCCCGCCGCGCCGGCTTCCTGGATCTCGTGGAGAAGGGCGATCCGCTGATCAGGGACGCCCTGGAGACCGTGCTCGACCGCGGCTTTCTCCCGACGGTCCCCGATCCGGCGCCCGCCGAGGGTGGGCCGCCGGTCCGTGGCGCGATCGCTCCGCTCGAGAACGATCCGGCCGTCGTCACCGAGCTGGTCGAGCGCAGCGAGGCGGCCTTGGGCGTACTCCGCGACGGGATCGCGGGGAAGAGCGGAACTGCGCTGTTCGAGTACCTGGTGGAGGCATTCGCCGAGCACAAGCGGCTGCTCGGTGACCCGTTGAGCATGCAGGCGATCATGGCCAGCCACGAGGCGACGTGGTGGCTCAACGACAAGCTGAACGAGTGGCTGGGCGAGAAGAACGCGGCCGACACGCTCACGCTGTCGGCGCCCGGCAACATCAGCTCGGAGATGGGCCTGGACCTGCTCGGCGTCGCGGACGCGATCCGCCCGTACGACGAGGTGGTGGCGTTCCTGCAGGAGGTCGACGACGACTTCCTCGACGAGTTGCCGAAGCTCCCGGGTGGGACCGAGGCGCGCGACGCGATCCAGGCCTACCTCGACCGGTACGGCATGCGCTGCGTCGGCGAGATCGACATCACCCGGCCGCGCTGGAGCGAACAGCCCAGCACGCTCGTGCCGTTGATCCTCGACAACGTGAAGCTCTTCGAGCCGGGCGCCGCTGAGCGGCGCTTCGAGGAGGGCCGGCAGAAGGCGCTGCAGAAGGAGCAGGAGGTGCTCGAGCGCCTGCGGGCGCTGCCGGACGGGGAGCAGAAGGCCGAGGAGACCCAGGAGATGATCGACCGGGTCCGGACGTTCATCGGGTACCGCGAGTACCCGAAGTACGCGATCATCTGCCGGTACTTCGTCTACAAGCAGGCGCTGCTGGCCGAGGCCGACCGCTTGGTCGAGGGCGGGGTGCTCGCTTCGCGGGAGGACATCTACTACCTGACGTTCGAGGAGCTGCAGGACGTCGTACGGACGAAGCAGGTGGACGACCGGCTCCTCGCCGAGCGCAGGGAGGCGTTCCGGACGTACGAGGGCCTCACGCCGCCGCGGGTGCTCACGTCGGACGGCGAGGCGGTCAACGGCTCGTACCGCCGCGACGACGTACCGGCCGGTGCGCTGATCGGCCTCGCAGTCTCCAACGGCACCATCGAAGGCCGAGCCCGAGTCATCCTCGACCTGGCCAAGGCGGACCTGAAGGCCGGCGACATCCTCGTCACCGCCTTCACCGACCCCAGTTGGTCCCCGTTGTTCGTCGGCATCGCCGGCCTGGTCACGGAGGTCGGCGGCCTGATGACCCACGGCGCGGTGATCGCCCGCGAGTACGGCCTACCCGCCGTCGTCGGCGTCGACCAAGCCACCCGCCGCATCCAGGACGGCCAACGAATCCGAGTCCACGGCACCGACGGCTACGTCGAACTCCTCGACTGAGAGCTGCCCGGCTGGGGCCGCGTGCGGGTGCGGGCGGCTCAGTTCGGGTTCTGGCCGGAGGGGATGGCCTGGGAGGGCTTGACCACCGGGAGGCAGACGACCGAGTCGGCGGGGACGGCGATGCTGGGGACGCCCTTGGTGTTGAGCTTGGTGAAGCCGATGCCGAGGACGATGTCGACGGTGTGGTCGGGGCGGGCGTCGGCCTTGGTGGCGGCCTTCTGGTTGAGCTGGCCGAGGGCGAGTTTGACCTCGGGGCCGTCGGTGGTGGCGCCGCGGACCTCGACGACGTCGATCTTGTCGCCGTTCGGCTCGTTGGCGATCTTGCCGATGTTGAAGCCGCGCTTCTTCAGGTCCTCGCCGAGCCGGGCGGCGCTGCCGGCGCGGGCGCCGCCGTTGTAGATGTTCAGCACGACCTGCTTGGGGACGAGCCGGTTGTTCTCGAGCTTCTGCTCGACGCAGTTCGGCTCGGCGCTGGAGTCGGTGAGCGAGTTCCAGCCCCACCAGAAGCCGCCGACCAGGATCATCAGCAGCACGACCATGGTGATCGGCGTCCGCCAGTGCAGTCGCGCGTGCGGCCTCGGCTGCGGGTGCAGGGCGGTCACTAGCTCACGACCAGGACCCGTGCGTGCAGGACCAGACGCTGCTGCAGGGCCGCGCGCAGCGCGCGGTGCAGACCGTCCTCCAGGAACAGCTCGCCCTTGTACTCGACGACGTGCGCGAAGAGGTCACCGTAGAAGGTGGAGTCCTCGTCGAGCAGTGCGTTCAGGTCCAGGGTGCCCTTCGTGGTGACCAGCTCGTCGAGCCGTATCTGCCGTGGAGGCAGCACGGACCAGTCCTTGGCCTTGTACCCGTGATCGGGGTACGGCCGCTCCTCGCCGACGCGCTTGAAGATCACCCACCGAAGTCTAGCGGGGCCGGAGGTCTCCGGAGAGGTCGGGAATGTCACCGGAAAAGGTCGATACCAAGACTCAACCTTTCCGCCCTGCCAGACGTCCACAGTGGATAGGGACTATCAGGGGGTAGAGATGAAGGTACTGACCAAACTGGCGGCGGGGGCGGCCACCGTGGTCGTCGCGATCGCCGGCACCACGCTACCGGCCGACGCGCTGACGATCGCCCAGAACAAGGCGGCCCAGACCCGTCTGAACGCGCTCGGCTGCTACGCCGGCCCGGTGGACGGCAAGATCGGCCAGATGACCCAGGCCGCCACCATCCGGTTCCAGGCGGCCAACAAGATGACCCAGAACGGCTCACTGGGCGGTACGACGTACAGCAGGGTGATGGCCGCGTCGGGCAAGCGCTGCGACGTCCGGGCGGTCCCGGCCAGCGGCGGCGGCAAGCGGATCGTGATCAGTCAGGGCCAGAACTACCTGTGGCTGATCGATGCCAAGGGCAAAGTCGTCCGCCAGGGCGGCGTCATCGACAACCCGAGCTACCTCAAGCCCGGCACCTACTCGACCGGCTCCAAGTGCGGGCGGGCGGCCCGGGTGAAGAAGAACACCGACGGCGCCAGCCTCTACCTGAACAACTTCGTCCGGTTCGCGCCCTGCGGGATCGGGTTCCACCAGATCCCGACGTACAAGAGCAACGGCGCGCAGATCCACGGCGACTGGTTGCTCGGCACCAACAAGAAGGCCTCGCACGGCTGCATCCGGGTCCAGAAGTCGATGTCGGACGCGATCTGGGCCTTCACCGCCGCCTCGACCAAGGTCGTTGTGGTCCGCTGACCAAAGAACAGCCCCGGTCCGACTTCTGGCGGACGCGGGCTGCGGTGCCCGGCTCCTAGGCTCGATCCGACCTGATGTCGGCGAACTGGGGATCTCATGCCGGGCACCGTGCGGCTTCGGCCGCCGAACCACACACTCGACCGCCGGGTCCTCGGGGTCTGGCGGGTCACCTCGGCGCTGACCTTCGCGCCGGCGGTGCTCGTCCTGGTCCTGCTCGGGCTGCTGATCCCGCCGGCCAGGTTCTGGATGTTCCTGCCCGCGGTGGTGATCGTCGTCGCGGGTCTTCCGTTCGTCACCGTGCTGCCGCTGTGGTGGTACCGGGTGCACCGCTGGGAGGTCACCGAGGACGCCGTGTACGTCCGGGCCGGCTACTTCTGGCAGGAGTGGCGGATCGCGCCGATGTCGCGGATCCAGACCGTCGACACGCTCAGAGGGCCGGTCGAGCAGCAGTTCGGGCTGGCGACGCTGATCGTCACGACGGCGTCGGCGCGAGGGTCTTTGAAGATCAGAGGGCTGGCCCGGGAGACCGCGGAGGAGCTGGCTGAGCAACTGACTCGGACGACGCAGGCCACCCCAGGTGATGCCACATGATGCGGGAGAGGGAGGCGGCGACGCCCGCGACGCTCCAGCCGGCGGAGTGGCTCCGGCTTGATGGCCGGGCTGTGGCGGTTGGAGCGGTGCTGGCGGCTGGGGTTGCGGTCAGTGCGGGAGTGCCGACGGCCGCGGGGGTTGCTTCCGGTACGTCGTGGGCGGTGGCGCTGGCTTGGGTGGTGCCCTGTGGACTGTTGCTGGTGCTCGGAGGGGCCGGGCTTGAGTACGTGCGCTGGCGGCGTACGCAGTACCGGATCAGCCCGACGCAGGCTGAGCTCCACACCGGGCTCGTCGTACTGCGGCGTCGCTCGCTGGCGCGGGAGCGGATCCGGAGCGTGGACCTGACCGCCAACCCGTTGCTGCGGGTGTTCGGCCTGGTGGCGGTGAAGATCGGGACCGGGGAGGCGTCGAGCGAGAGCACGCTTTCGCTCAGCCCGGTGACGCGGGCCGAAGGAGAGCGGCTGCGGCAGGAACTGCTCCGCGGCGAGCAGCACGCCACCGACGGGACGCTGGCCGAGCTCGACCGGGCCTGGATCCGCTACGCCCCGATCTCGTTCCTGCCGCCGGCGCTCGGCCTCGCGGCCGGTGGTGCGGTGATGCAGCTGGCGCGGTGGTTCGGTCTGGAGGAAGAGCTGATCGACTGGACCCAGGACCTCTTCACGGGCGTCCCGTTGCTGCTCGTCCTCGTGATCCTCGCCGCGATCCTGCTGGTCGCCGGCGTGATCGGCTCGCTCGGGCTGTTCGTCGAGATGTGGTGGAACTACCGCCTCGACCGCGAGCCCGGCACCCTTCGCGTACGCCGTGGGCTGCTCACCACCCGGTCCGTCTCGATCGAGGAACGCCGCCTGCGCGGTGTCGACGTGGTCGAGCCGCTCGGCGCCCGTCTGGCCGGCGCGGCCCGGGTCGACGCGATCGCGACCGGGCTCGTCCAGCAGCAGGAGGACGAGAAGACCGACCACAAGACGTTGCTGCCCGCGGCGCCGAAGGACCTCGCGGACCGGATCGCGGCCGCCGTACTGCGGGAGGACGTCGCGCCGACCGCTGCCGCCCGGCTCACGACCCACCCGCGGGCCGCGCTGGGCCGACGGATCCGGATCGCGGTCGCGGCCGCGCTGCTGCCGGTCGTGGTGCTGGTCGTCCTCGGGGGGCTGTTCACCGATGTACTCGTGCAGTTCGGCGTCCTGATGGCCGTCGTACTGCTCCCGATCGCGGTCCTCCTGGCCCGCGACAACTACCGGGCGCTCGGCCACGGGATCACCGGCAAGTACCTGGTCACCCGCTCCGGCTCCCTGCGCCGCTCGACCGCCGCGCTGCAGCGCGACGGCGTACTGGGCTGGCGGGTCCGGCAGTCGGTGTTCCAGCGCCGGGTCGGTCTCGCGACGTTCAGCGCGATCACGGCCGCGGGCGGCGGTGCGTACTCCGCGCGGGACGCCGACGCCGACGAGGGGCTCGACTTCGCCCGGGATGCGGTTCCGGGCCTGCTCGAGCCGTTCGTCGTGCGCGGCTGACCCTCGTGGTCGCCTCGCCGCACTAGCATGCCGAGCGCAGGGGTAGTTCCGTCGCGCGAAAGGCAGCGTTGAGATGGCCGAGACACCGGACGTCGTGGAGACCGTCAAGCAGGGGTACGCGTTCGAGGGGCCCGCGATCGAGCTGGGGTCACTGCTGGTCGACGGTACGCCGAACCCGGAGGCCGCGGTCCGGATCCCGCTGTCGATGGTGAACCGGCACGGCCTGGTGGCCGGCGCGACCGGTACCGGTAAGACCAAGACCCTGCAGCTGATGGCCGAGCAGCTGTCCGCCGCGGGCGTCGCGGTGTTCGCCGCCGACATCAAGGGCGACCTGTCCGGCGTCTCGCAGCCCGGTGAGAGCAGCGAGAAGCTGCTGGCCCGGACCAAGACGATCGGTCAGGAGTGGACCGCGACCGGGTTCCCGACCGAGTTCTACGCGCTCGGCGGCCAGGGCGCGGGCGTCCCGATCCGGGCGACGATCACGTCGTTCGGACCGGTCCTGCTGTCGAAGGTCCTCGGGCTGAACGACGTCCAGGAGTCCTCGCTCGGTCTGATCTTCCACTACGCCGACAAGCAGGGCCTGACGCTGCTGGACCTGAAGGACCTGCGCGCGGTCATCACACACCTGACCAGCGACGAGGGCAAGGGCGACCTGAAGGAGCTCGGCGGGCTGTCCGCCGCGACCGCGGGCGTCATCCTGCGTTCGCTGATCGGGTTCGCCGACCAGGGCGCCGAGGCGTTCTTCGGTGAGCCGGAGTTCGACACCGCCGACCTGCTGCTGCAGCGCGACGGCAAGGGTGTCATCTCGCTGCTCGAGCTGCCGAACCTGCAGGACCGGCCGGCGCTGTTCTCCACCTTCCTGATGTGGCTGCTGGCCGACCTGTTCCACGACCTGCCCGAGGTCGGCGACGTCGACAAGCCGAAGCTGGTGTTCTTCTTCGACGAGGCGCACCTGCTGTTCAACGACGCGTCGAAGGCGTTCCTGTCGTCGATCGCGCAGACCGTGCGGCTGATCCGCTCGAAGGGTGTCGGCGTCTTCTTCGTGACCCAGACGCCGAAGGACGTGCCGGACGACGTACTGGCGCAGCTCGGTTCGCGGGTGCAGCACCAGTTGCGCGCGCACACCCCGAACGACGCCAAGGCGCTGAAGGCGACCGTGTCGACGTTCCCGAACTCGTCGTACGAGCTGGCCGAGGTGCTCACCCAGCTCGGGATCGGCGAGGCGGTCGTGACCGTGATGAACGAGAAGGGCGCGCCGACGCCGGTCGCCTGGACCCGGCTGCGGGCGCCGCAGTCGCTGATGGCGCCGGCCTCGGCCGAGCAGCTGTCCGCGGCCGTCGCGGCGTCGCCGAACAACGCGAAGTACTCCGAGGTCGTCGACCGCGAGTCGGCGTACGAGAAGCTGGCCGCGAAGGTGCAGGCCGGCGCCGAGCAGGCCGAGGCCGAGGCGCAGGCCCAGCCGGCGCCCGAGCAGCCGAAGCCGCGGGCGCAGAAGCAGGAGAAGTCGATGGTCGAGCAGGTCGTCGGGTCGTCGGTGTTCAAGCAGTTCGCGCGCTCGGCCGGGCGGGAGATCGTCCGCGGGCTGTTCGGCGCGGCCCGGCGGAAGCGCTGATCGGACGGCCTTTCCATCCTGGTGGAAAGGCTCTTCGATAGTTGATCAAATCCTTACGCGCAGCGCGCCGTTGCCGATTGGGACGGAACCGTCACGCGTCGTACTGTGGAGGAGATGGTTGCGCAGAGTAGGCGATCGGTACGGAACTGGGCGCTCTGGACCCTGACGGTCCCGGCGCTCGGTCTGGTTGCCCTCGTCGACGCGCTCGCGGTCGGGTACGGCGTGCGCTCGTTCACCGAGCTGCCGTCCTGGCAGGGCCTCGACCTCGTCTTCGCGCTGACCGTGTCGGCGCTGATCTCCGTCGAGGGCGCCCGCCGCGTGGAGAACCGGCGCAAGTCCGGCGGCGCGCTGCACAAGGACCTGGCGCCCGCGTGGATGATCGCGGCCGCGCTCGTCCTGCACCCCGCGCTGGCGGTCCTGGTCGCCGTGCTGCTGCGGATCTGGTGGCGGATCCGGGCCGGCAAGTGCATCCCGTACCGGTGGGCCTTCAGTACGGCGGTCTGCGTGCTCGGCGTCGGCGCCGCCCACACGGTCTTCGTCGGAGCCCGCGGCCTGGTCGGTGACTCGTCGCTCGGCCTGGTGGTCGCGATGACGCTCGCGGCCTTCGCGTACGTCGCCACCGACACCGTGCTCTGCGGCCTGGCGATCGTGCTGATCGTGCCGGGCAGCAGCCGGCAGGACGCGATCGGCGACAAGGACTCCCTGTGTGTCGACGCGACCGCGGCGACGCTCGCGTGCCTGCTCGCGGCGGCGGTGCTGGTCAGCCCGTGGTTCGCGTTCCTGGCGATCCCGATCTCGCTGACCGCCCAGCGGGCGTTGCTGTTCTCGCAGCTGGAGTCCGAGGCGCAGACCGATCCGAAGACCAGCCTCGGCCGGGTCGACTGGTGGCGCCGGCGGACCGAGGAGATGCTGCGGACGTCGCGGAGCCAGCGCGAGCCGATGGCGGTGCTGCTGATCGACATCGACCACTTCAAGATGGTGAACGACCGGCACGGGCACCTGGTCGGCGACGAGGCGCTGCGCGCGGTCGCGACGATCCTGCGCAGCGCGATCCGCGCCAAGGACGTGATCGGGCGGTTCGGTGGTGAGGAGTTCGTGATCGCGCTGCCGGACACCGACCTGGCCGACGCCGTGGTCACGGCCGAGCGACTGCGGACCGCGGTCGCCGCGAGCCCGCTGGCGGCGATGTGCGCCGGCGTACTGGACGACCCGGAGCTCGACCCGAACACGTTCCACTTGACGGTGTCGATCGGGATCGCGGTCTCGCCGTCGGACGGCCAGACGGTCGACGAGCTGCTGCTGCGCGCCGATCGGGCGATGTACGCCGCGAAGGCGGCCGGGCGTGACCGCGTCCGGGCGGCCGCCGACTGCGCGCCGGCTGATCTGGCTCGCCTGACGATGCCCTACCCGGCCGCCCAGTCGCGCTAGCCGCCGCCTGCCCGGCCTCGGCCTGGCCTTGTCTGGCCCGTTCTGCGCGGTCGACTGCTTCCTTGTTCGACGACTGGCGCGGTACATCGCGCTAGTCGTCGGGCAAGGAACCAGTGGTGGAAGAAGGCGGCATTCAACCTGGGTGGAGAAAGGCAGGGGTGAGGGGAGGCTCGAGGCGACAGAACCTTTTGCCGTCGTACAGCGTCTTGAGCGGTGAAAGGAACGGAGACTGTATGGGGCGGACCGACGGGCGGGACGAGGACTTCACGGCCTTCGTGCTGGCCAGATCCGCGCGGTTGGTGCACATCGCGCGGATGCTCTGTGGCGACCCCGCGCTCGCCGAGGACCTGGTGCAGACCGCGCTGGAGAAGGCCTACCTGCGCTGGGACCGCATCGAGCTCGGCGACCCGTTCGGATACGTGCGCCAGGCGGTGGTCAACCAGCACATCTCGTGGGCCCGGCGCAGGCTCTGGCGGGAGCGGCCGAGCGGTCACGCGGCCGAGTTGGACCAGCATCTCGACCACCGGCTCGGACGCGCGGTCGCCGATCCGGCCGCTGACGTGGACCGCCGGATGGCGATCTCGGCCGCGCTGGCGACGCTGACGGCGCGGGAGCGGGCCGTCGTGGTGCTGCGGTACGTCGAGGACCTGACCGAGGTGCAGACGGCCGCGACCCTCGGCGTCGCGGTCGGCACGGTGAAGAGCGCGACCAACCGCGCCCTCCAGAAGTTGCGCGCCACCCCGCACCTGACGGTGCTGTCCCCGGCGCGCCCGCCGGACAGCGACTACGGCCCGGCAGGTTCGGCGCGTCGACCGGGAGTTGCCGGTCGCGGCGGACCGGCCGAGGTTTCACTAGGAGAACGGCCATGAACGATCACGACTTCGGGGACGACCTGCGGGACGCCCTGCGCCCGGACGACGGGATCCGCCCGCTCGATCCGGCCGCGGTGATCGCCGGTGCGCACCGCCGCCGCCGGATGCGCGGGCTGGCCGCGGCCGGCCTCGCGTCGGTCGCCGTACTGGCCATCGCTGCCGGTGGTCTGCTCGCGTCCGGAAGCCCGGCCGGTACGGCGCCCGCGCCGGCCGGACCACCAACGGCCGGTACGTCGGGAGTCCTGCCGACGCCACCGCGTCCGCCTGGTTCACCGACTCCACCTTTCGACCTCCCCAACGCGACGCCCAGCGGGCAGATCACCGCGGGCCGGACGGTCGGCCGGAACACGCCCTCGCACGGGACGGACTCGCCGGACAGCCCGTCGTCACCGAATCCGGACAGCCGCTCGACGCCGAACCCGGCCAGGATCGCCAGCTTCCTCAGCCGGTGCCGGGAGGCGTTGGTGGCCGAGGAATCGGGCCCCGGGCCGTCGTCGACGACGCGGGCGAGCTGGGCGGGAGCGGACGCGACCACCGCGATAGTTGCTGACGGCAACACCTGGGGTGCTTGTGACAACGGGTACGACGGGTCCGAGATCACCCTGCGCAAACCGGCGTCGCTCCAGCGGCCGAGTCGCAGTGACCTCCAAGCCCTTGCCGTGGCCAACAACGTGCTCACGCGGGGCGGTCAGCAGTACGAGTACTACTGGGGCGCCGGCGTACTGCCGCAGGGAGTCGCCGGACTGCGCTACACGTTTCCCGACGGCGCTGCCGAGGAGGCGGTCGTGAGCGGCACCTTCTGGCTGATGCGGCATCGGTCCGCCAAGCCTGGTGGGAATCAGCAGGGTGGGCCGCTGATCAAGGTCGACCTGCTCGGGGCGAGCGGTGCCGTGCTGGTGACGCGTGAGCTCCAGTGGGGACTGCACACCTGCGCGCAGATCTCCCACGGTTGCTGAAGAACCTTCCGCTTCGCCGTCGCGTCCTTCAGCCCGACACGAACCACTTGTGGAGGGCAACAGATGAGGAACAACCGGGTACTACGGGTAGGTGCCGTTGCGATCGCGGCGGCGGCCGTCGCGGGTGTGGGGATCGCGGGGGCGGCAATCGCGCGTACGGGGCATTCGAGCGCAGTTGCAGGCAGCGGTCCCAGTGCGTTGCCGAGTGCCGCAACGCCAACCGTTTCGCCCAACGAGCCCGCCACTCCGTCGGTCGTACCTGGTGAAGGCCATACCGTCACACGCATTGCGCCGTCCGCGCCGCCGCGGCCGAAGGAGTACCCGCTCCCGAAGGACGCGGTCGCGGCCTGCAAGGCGTTGCTCGCCGGCGCCGACCAGAACCGCCCCGGCCGTACGGCGAAATCGGTCGCGCGTCTCGACGGCGGCGCCGGGGCGGTCGTCGTACTGGCGGATGCCAAGTACTGGGCGGCGTGCGACACGGCGTACGCGCGGCAGAACGGCAAGGGCTCGTTGCGGGCTCCTGCCCCGATCGTCAAGTCCACGAGGACCGACGCGTTCGCCGTTGCCGCGAACATCATTCCGCGCGACGGCAAAGACTACAACTACTACTGGGCGGCCGGTCTGGTGCCGAGCGGTGTCGCGAAGATCGCCTACACCTTCCCCGACGGCACGACCACGCAAGCTGTTGTCCAGGGCAACTACTGGATGGTGCAGCACCAGGACGCGCGGCCGTGGACGCCCGGCAGCGACGCCGGCGCGAAGCAGATCGCCGTGAAGCTGACGGCCGCCAACGGTTCGGTCGTCCGGACGTTCAAGCTGGACTGGGGAACCCACACCTGCGCGCAGATCACCCACGGTTGCTGAGGAACCGCGTCCGGAGAGTCCCGCCCGAGGCTCTCCGGACGCGGTCGTTTCAGCAGGCGCCGAAGGAACCGGCGCTGATCCAGGCCTTCGCGACGTACATGCCGGCGTGCACGCGCAGCCAGATGTTCGACGTGCCCTGCGAGCCGCTCACGCTCTGGCCGGTGACCTGGCACTCGACGGTGACCTGGGCGGACTTGCCGGCCATCCCGACCACGGCGCCGCTCGAGCTCGCTGTACTACGGACGTTCAGGTAGCCGGACGTGATCGAGACCGTGCCGCGGCCGCCGTCACCGGTCCACAGGTAGGTGGTGTCGACCCAGGCGTTGTTGGTCAGGCCGAGCGCGTCCCAGAAGGTCCCGTCGGCCAGGTCGATCCCGGCCGGGTTGGCGACGGTCCGGCCGAACTGGTCCTTCCCGCCGTTGTAGCCGTTCTGGTACGCCGCCTGCGACTCGGGCCGGCCCTGCGGCAGGTCCTTCCACATCTCGCGGGTGGCGCTCGGGTTCCAGTAGTCGTCCTTGGTGTTCCACGGGCCGACGTCCCAGACCGGTTCGAACGCGCAGCGGATCGTGCCGGTCGTCGTACAGACCTTGACCGAGTAGTTGCCGGATCCGTTGTTCGCCAGGCCGCGGCGCGACGGCAGCGCGACGAAGTGGTCCCGGCTGATGATCACGTGACCGTTGGCGGTCGTACCGCCGACCAGCCCTTCCCGCGTGGCGAAGACCCGCGACTTCAGCGGCGCGGCCTGTACCTTCATCCCGCTGGTGGCGGCCTTGTCGGTGGGCTGGACGCGTACGTCACCGACCCACGGCTTGGCGCCGGTCGGCGGCGCGACCACGATGATGCGCAGCTGGACCAGGTCGCTCACGCTGGGCAGCGCGGTCGGCGTACCGGCTTTGGCCGGCGTCCACTCGGACCACCGGTCCTTCACGAGCGCCCGTACGTCGACCTCCGCGGTCGAGCCGTCCGGCGTACCGGTGGTGTAGTCGACGATCACCGCGGACGTGGCGGCGGGGAAGCGGACCGGATCGAGGTTGCCGATGCCGGAGCGCTCCTTGATCTCGGCCGAGCCCATCCGGACCGGTGCGTCGCCGAGGACGATCCGGCTGCCGTCGACGGTCACGTTGGTGGAGCCTTCGGCCGGCTGGGCGGCGACCCCGATCGGGTCGGTGCCGGCCGCCGTACTGGGCAGGACGGCGGCGGCCAGGGGTGCTGCGGCGAGGGCGGCGGCGACGCAGAGTGCGGCCGCGGACCTTCGGGTGATACGCATGGCGGTACCTCCGGGGCGGTGAGGACGCTGTCACCGGGTGCGACACCCGGCGCACCGATCGTGACAAACAAACACTGCCCTTGCATAGCGCGTGAAAAAACTTCTTCCAAGTATTTCGGGTACGGACAGAACCTAACCGGTGACCCAGCGGGTTTGGACCGGTGTGACAGAGGCTGAGGAGAATCGATGACCCGGGCCGCGGACGCCGACTTCGAGCGGTTCGTGCAGGCGCAGTCGACGCCGTTGCTCCGCTTCGCGGAGATGCTCTGCGGCGATCGGCACACCGCCGAGGATCTCGTCCAGCAGGCGCTGATGAGGTCCTACCCGAAGTGGCACCGGCTGGACGGCGACCGGCTGCGCTACGTCCGGCGGGTGCTGGTCAACCGGTTCCTCTCGCAGGCTCGCCGGCGCTGGTCCAACGAAGTACCCAGCGATCCGGTGGACAACGACTGGGACGACCGGTCGGTGGCGGACTTCGCCGGTGAGGTGCAGACCCGTGAAGCCGTGCTGTCAGCTCTCGGTGGGCTGACAGTGCGCGAGCGGACCGTGGTCGCCCTGCGGTACTCGCAGGACCTCTCCGAAGCGGAGACCGCCGAGCTTCTCGGCATGGCCGCCGGGACCGTGAAGAGCACGGCCTCCCGGGCGCTGGCCAAGCTGCGTCTGGCACCCGACCTGATCGAATCCGGAGTAGTTGGAGGAACAAGATGAGCGACGAGCAGCGGGTGCGCAGCGCGCTCGAGTACGACCTGGACCCGTGGCAGCCCGACCCGGCCGACCTGATGCGCCGCGGCCGCCGCCTGGCCTGGCTCCGCCGAGGACTGGCCGCGGCGGGCGTGACCGCCCTCGCCGGCAGCGTCGCGACGGTGTCCGCCGCGATCGGCGGACCGTCGGACGTCCGCAACCTGCTCGCCGGTGGCGACAAGCCGCCGGCCCCCGTCCAGCTCCCGGCCGGTACGCCGACCGCTGTGCCGTCGGTGGACCCGACGTGCCTGCCGAAGGTGCCGAGCAAGGTCAAGATCGAGGCTTCGGTCAAGGTGAAGGTGGAAGGCGAGTTGCCCAAGGGCAAGCCTTCGCTGCCGCCGGTCCCGACGACCAAGCCGTCGTTGCCCTCTGTGCCGGTGCCGACGGGCAAGCCTTCCCTGCCGGGCAAGCCCTCGCTGCCGACCACGAAGCCGTCGCTGCCGACCGCGAAGCCGTCGCTGCCGGGCAAGCCGGGCCTGCCGACGAAGCTGCCCACGGGCAAGCCGTCCCTGCCGAACCTGCCGGGCAAGCCTTCGCTGCCGCCGGTTCCGACCAAGCTGCCGACCGGCAAGCCGTCGCTGCCGTCGGTCCCGGTCCCGACCGGCAAGCCTTCCCTGCCGGGCAAGCCGTCGCTGCCGACCGCCAAGCCGTCGCTCCCGGGCAAGCCCACCCTGCCGCCGTGCGTGACCGACCACGTCCCGACCGCACCGCCGGTGAACGTGCCGACGACCCTGCCGTCGGTGCCGGGCAAGCCCTCCCTGCCGAAGCCTTCGCTGCCGGGCAAGCCGTCCCTTCCGACGGTGTCCGTCCCGACCGTGAAGCCGTCCCTCCCGGGCAAGCCTTCCCTCCCGCTGCCGACGGGCAAGCCGTCGCTGCCGGGCAAGCCGAGTCTTCCTCCCCTGCCCACCGAGCGGCCCACCGGGATTCCCACCGGGCTGCCGACTCATCGGTAGTCGACCCTCCCCTTCACACCGATGACACCTCCGGCCGGCCCGCGGGCGGAACGGGCCGGTCGGCGGTGGGGCCGTCTCTCTTCAGATCCGCGACCCGAAAACGCGTGATCTGCAGCGGCCGCAGTTGATGTACACCGAGATCAACTGCGGCCCCCACCGGCGAGTGGGGCCTCGGGGGTCCTACTCGCCGGTGGTCCCGTCCGCCAGCTCCCGTACGACGTCCAGCTGGCCCGTGTGCCGCGCGTACTCCTGCAGCACGTGGAACAAGATCCACCCCAGCGTCGGCTTCACGTCCTCGGCGCCGAAGCGCCCGCCTTCCTTGGAACGCATACCGAGCGCGCCGACACCGACCACCCCGACGCCCTGAACAGCAGCCGCCTCGGCCTTGACGACACCGGTGACGATCTCCCGGGTCCGCTCCCCGCCTTCGCGCAGCGCGGCCAGCAGGCCTTCCAGCGTGTCGCCGTCCTCGAGCCGCCAGCGTTCGTCGGCGTCGCTGTCGCCCCACGGCTGGTCGACCTGCTCTGCCGTGAAGCCCCAGCGAAGCCAGCGCCGTTCCATGAACACCAGGTGCTTCAGCAGCTCCAACGGCGTCCACCCCGACGGGAGTTGGCTCGTCCGCAGCTCCTCGTCGGAGAGGCCGTCGAGCTTGCGTCGTACCGTCTCGCGGTAGAAATCGAGCCAGGCCAGCGGCAGCTCGACCGGATCGCCGAGACGTTCGTCGGGCAGCATCAGAACAGCTCCTTGAGGTACTCGGCCGTCGCGTCGTCCGCGGGGAAGAACTGCTCGATCATCAGCTCCGACACTGTCACGTCGAGCGGCGTACCGAACGTCGCGATCGTGGTCAGCAATGACAACTCGCGATCACCGCGCCGAAGCTTCATCGGTACGACGACCTCCGGCGTCGGCGTGGACGGGACCCGGTCGCCGTCCGGTACGCCGTAGCCGCGCAGCTCGTCGTACAGGTCCTGGAGCTCGGGATCGGCGGTGCTCGCGATCTGGCGTTGCAGCGCGCTGAGCGCGCTGCCGCGGATCTCGGCGAGGTTGGTGATCCGGCCACCGAGCGCGTCGGGGTGCAGGGTGAGGCGGAGCGCGTTGATCGGCGCCGCGAGCAACTCGGGCGCGACGCCCTCGGTGAAGAGCGCGGCGGCGGCGTTGGTCTCGACGATGTTCCACCACCGGTCGACGACCAGCGCCGGGAACGGTTCGTGGGCCTTGAGCAACCGGCGCAGCGTCTCGCGGATCGCCAGCATGGTCGGCGAGTGCAGCGAGGCCTCGCTGTAGATCGGCGCGTAGCCGCCGGCGAGCAGGAGTTGGTTGCGGTCGCGCAGCGGTACGTCGAGATGCTCGGCCAGCCGCAGCACCATCTCGCGACTCGGCTTCGACCGTCCGTTCTCGACGAAGCTGACATGGCGCGTGGACACCTCGACCTGGTTGGCCAGATCGAGCTGACTGAGCCGACGTCGTTCGCGCCAGCCGCGCAACAGCTCGCCCACGGGCCGCTGGAAGGTCTCCTCGGCGATCATCGTCATGCCCCGACGGTAACCGCCCAGGTGATCACCGGCATGACCTCCGACGTCATGGCCGGATCGCGGGTCCCGACGGCAGGGTTCTGGTCAACCGATCCTGAGGAGAACACGATGACCCTGGCCGAGCAGTACTTCGCCATCTGGAACGAGACCGACACCGAGCAGCGCGCCCGGCTGATCGAGAAGACCTGGGCGCCCGAGGGCACCTTCGTCGACCCGAGCTTCGAGGCCACCGGGTACGACGAACTGAGCGCGATGGTGGGCGCCGCGCAGGGGATGTTCCCGGGCCTGCGCTTCACGGTCACCGGAACGCCTGAGGAACACCACAACCGAGTCCGCTGGACCTGGGAGCTGGCCGCGGAGGGGCAGCCGGCGGTTGCCGGAGGCACCGACATCGTCACCGTCGCCACCGACGGACGGATCAGCGCGGTGATCGGCTTCCTGGATTTCGCCCCCGCCCACTGAGCGGAGTACCGGTGTTCACTTTGTGGGGTTGATCGTTCCACCGCTGGCCGACGACCCGCCGGCTTCGTAACTTGGTCGGCATGATGATCAAGGGACTGCTGGCGCTGGGCCTGATCGGAGCGGGTCTGCTGCCCGCCGTACCGGCCGCCGCCGCTGCGCCACTCGACTGGAAGCCCTGTGAACAAGGGCCGACGATCGAGTGCGCGCGGCTGACGGTGCCGCTCGACCACCTTCATCCGGGCAAGGGGACGACCGAGCTGTTCGTCGCCCGGATCCCGGCGAGCGACCAGGCGCACAAGCTCGGGGTCCTGACCTTCAACCCCGGCGGTCCGGGTGGGGCGGGTGCGTCGATCCTGGAGGCTGGGCTCGCCGCCGACCTGTTCGGTCCGGAGCTGCTGAAGCGGTTCGATGTGGTCAGCTTCGACCCGCGCGGAACGGGTCAATCGAGTCAGCTCGATTGTGGGCCGGTGCTGCGGCCCGGCGTACCGGTGTTCCCCAAGTCGCCGCGTGAGTACGACGCGATGGTCGCGGCCAGCCGGGAGCTCGGGAAGGCCTGTCTGGCCAAGAACGGCGAGCTGATGCGCCACCTCGACACCCGGACCGCGGCCCGCGACCTCGACGCGATCCGGGCCGCGCTCGGCGTCGAGAAGCTGAGCTACTTCGGGCCGTCGTACGGGTCGTACCTCGGTACGACGTACGCGCAGCTCTTCCCGCGCCGGGTCGACCGGATGGTGCTGGACGGCATCGTCGACCACGCGCAGGGGTCGACGCGGTTCGTGCTCAGCGAGGCGCGCGAGATGGAACGCGGGTTCAAGCGGCTCGCGGCGTGGTGCGCTGCGACGCCGACGTGCGAGCTGCACGGGCAGGACGTCGGGAAGGTGTACGACGCGGTCGTGCGCAAGGCCGATCGCAAGCCGTTGACCGGCGGGGTGAACGGTGACCAGATCCGTCTCTCGCTACCGATGTTCCTGCCGACGCTGGGCGACCAGGCCGGTCCGTGGACTGCGTTCACCTCCGCGCTGGCCAAGGCTGCCGGCGGCGACGGATCAGGCTTCATCGGCGGAAGCTACGTCGGCTACCCGGAGTCGGCGTACACGGCGGTGTCGTGCATGGACTTCCCCGGTGAGTTCCGCGGGTACGCCGATGTTCGCGCACGACTCGCGCTGGCGCGTGCTGTCGCTCCGCGCGTAGGTGCCGCGGTCGAGGGCTGGGTGATGGCCGCCTCGTGCTCCGGCTGGCCGATCCCGCCGAGCAACCCGTGGAAGCCGACCCCGATCGCGAACGTGCCCGGGGTGCTGATCCTCAACAACACCCACGACCCGGCCACCCCGCTCAACCAGGCAGTCAGCCTGCACCACCAGATCCGCGGCAGCCGCCTACTCGTCAGCGACGCCTACGGCCACACGTCCTGGTTCAACTCCGAATGCGCCCGCGGGCACGCGACGACGTACTTCCTCACCGGCAAACTCCCAGCCCGCGGCACCACCTGCTAGAGAAGAACAGAGAGAAGAACAGAGAGAAGAACAGAGAGAAGAACAGAGAGAAGAACAGAGAGAAGAACAGAGAGAAGAACAGAGAGAAGAACAGAGAGAAGAACAGAGAGAAGAACAGAGAGAAG
>JAEBEC010000006.1:0-621077 GCA_049998015.1 Kribbella sp. cmx-5-2 | reverse complement strand
GGAGACCGTGGCTGTCGTCAGCTGCCATCGCGCACCGCCTCCCGGACCGTGCTCGGTCGGGACATTGCGTCACCGGTCGGAGACCGTGGCTGTCGTCAGCTGCCATCGCGCACCGCCTCCCGGACCGTGCTCGGTCGGGACATTGCGTCACCGGTCGGAGACCGTGGCTGTCGTCAGCTGCCATCGCGCACCGCCTCCCGGACCGCACTCAGTCGGGACATCACGTCATCGGTCGGAGACGATGACTTCTACTGAGTACTGGTCCGCTCGGTAGCAGTGGTCGCCGAACTCGACGGCTGAGCCGTCGGCGTCGTAGGCGCTGCGGGTCATGGTGACCAGGGGTTCTGCCTTCGACATGTGCAAGGTGCGGCGTTCTTCCGCAGAGGCGTTGCGGGCGCCGATGCGTTGGCGGGCGACCGTCGGGCGGATTCCCCGGGCGCGCAGGACGGCGTACAGGCCCTCGGCGGTGAGCTGTTCCTGCGTGAGGTCGTTCATTGCTGGAGGCAACCAGTTGCGCATGATCGCGAGTGGGAGGTCGCCGGCATAACGGAGGCGGACGATCGCGACCAGCGGCGTACCCGGTGGCAGCCCAAGGGCCTCGGCTGCCCGGTCGTCGTGGGCTGCGCAGTTGAGCGAGAGGACCTCGGTGCGCGGCGTGCGTCCCTCGCGTTCCAGGTCGTCGTACAGGCTGGTGAGTTCGGCCTTGCGGTGGACCATCTGGTTGGCGACCGTCGTGCCGATTCCGCGGCGACGGACCAGGAGGCCCTTGTTGACCAGCTCCGAGATCGCGCGACGGACCGTCGGGCGCGACAGGCTGAGTCGGTCCGACATCGCGATCTCGTTCTCGAACGGGTCGCCGGGGCGCAGGACGCCGTCGGTGATGGCAGCCGTCAGCTGCTCGGCCAGCTGGTGGTACAGCGGCACCGGGCTGGTCCGATCGATCTGAATCGGCAGGGCGGCCATGGGCTGCGATGTTACATGAGCAAGGTATGTATGTCGCTACGTGAAAATGTGCTAACAAAGTATTGACTCTCTTTGGTCGGACCGGAAAGCTGGGGCGCGGCAACCGGCGTCGTGCGCGCACAGACGGGCGGGTGCAGGTGCGCCGCAGACGGGCGGGTGCAGGTGCAACCGCAGGCCGGGGGGCGCTGGTTCCCGCAGGGCTACGACGAGGTGAACCCGATCCGTGCGCTGTCGCGCGCGGACGAGTTCCGCACGGACACGGTCCGGCGGAGCCGTGGCCGGCCACGGGGTGATGCTGGAGACGAACGAAGTGACAACGAGAGGGCGGCCGCGGATGCGGATCGGGTTGGTCGGGGTCGGACGGATCGGCGCATTTCACGCCGCGACATTGAAGGGTCTGCCGGCGGTCGAGCAGGTGGTGACGGCCGACGCGGACGCAAGCCGGGCCGAGCTGACCGCCAAGGAGCTCGGAGCGGAGTTCGCTCCAGATGTCCCCGCGCTGCTGACCAGTGGGATCGACGCACTGGTCATCGCCGCCGCGACCTCCGCGCACGCCGAACTGATCGAGGCCGCCGTCGCCGCGGGCATCACGACCTTCTGCGAGAAGCCGGTCGCGCTCGACCTCCCCGAGACCCAACGGGTCGTCGAACTGGTCGAAGGCTCCGACGTCCCGGTGCACATCGGCTTCCAGCGCCGCTTCGACGCCGGCTACCAGGCCGCCGCTGAGCAGGTCCGCTCCGGCGAACTCGGCTTCGTCCACCACATCCGGGCCAACACGAACGACGCGTTCCCTCCGCCCGCCGGGTACATCCCGACCAGCGGCGGCTTCTTCCGCGACTGCACGGTCCACGACTTCGACATCATCCGGTACGTCACCGGCCGCGAGGTGGTCAGCGTCTACGCAACCGGCGCCAACCGCGGTGAGGCCTTCTTCGGGGAGTACGGCGACGTCGACGCGGCCGCCGCGCTGCTCACGCTGGACGACGGCACTTTCGCCGCGGTCAGCGGAACCCGCTACAACGCGGCCGGTCATGACGTCCGCATGGAGGTGCTCGGCAGCCTCGGTTCGATCGCGGTCGGCCTGGACGAGCACACCGCGCTGCGCTCGGTCGAAGCCGGCGTGACCTTCCCCGGCGGCGATCCGCACACCACCTTCATGGACCGCTTCCGCTCGGCGTACGTCGCTGAACTGACGGCGTTCACCGAGGTCGTCGCCGGTACCCGCGACGTCCCCTGCACTGTCCGTGATGCCCTGCAGGCCTTCCGGATCGCGGATGCCTGCGAACTGTCCCGTTCTGAGAACCGCGTTGTCCGTATGGAGGAGATCGGCCGATGAGTGACGTAGCTGCCCGGATCGCCGGAGCCCCGATTTCGTGGGGTGTCTGCGAGGTGCCCGGCTGGGGCTGGCAGTACGACCCGGAGACGGTGCTGGCCGAGATGCGCGACGTCGGGATCGCGGCGACCGAGTTCGGACCGGACGGCTTCCTGCCCGAGGACCCGGCGGAGAAGGCGAAGACGCTCGCCGACGTCGGGCTGCGGGCGGTCGGCGGATTCGTGCCGGTGGTCCTTCACGAGCCGTCGCACGACCCGGCCCCCGAGGTCGCGCGGGCGCTGGAAGGGTTTGTCGCCGCTGGCGCCACGACCCTCGTAATTGCTGCCGCGACCGGGCGGGACGGGTACGACGACCGGCCGGTGCTCGACGACGCGGGCTGGTCCACGCTGCTCGCCAACCTGGACCGGTTGACCGAGCTTGCCGCGGCTCAGGGCGTGCTCGCCACGATCCACCCGCACGTCGGCACGATGGTGGAGAACGCGGACGACGTACGCCGGGTGCTCACCGGCTCGACCATCGGCCTGACGCTCGACACCGGTCACCTGATGATCGGCGGCGTCGACCCGGTCGCGCTCACGCTCGAGCACACCGGCCGGATCAAGCACACCCACCTGAAGGACGTCGACGCGGCGTGGGCCGCGAAGGTGCAGTCCGGTGAGGTCAGCTACACCGACGCCGTCCGCGAAGGGATGTACCGCCCGCTCGGTCAGGGTGACGTCGACCTGACCGCGATCATCGGTGCTCTCGAGTCCGCGGGTTACCAAGGCTGGTACGTCCTCGAGCAGGACACCATGCTCCAGGCGCGCCCGACCGAGGAAGGCCCTGTCGTCGACGTTCGCGCGAGCATCGCTCATCTCCGCCACCTCGCTGCCGGAGCCGACGCGGCCGCAGCCAGCGGAGTGGAAGCGCGGGCCGGCGCCGACCGAGCCGCGGCTGTGGGACAGGGCACGCAGCCCGAGGCGGCGGCCAGTGGTGGGCACGAGCGTCCGGGTGCCGATCGTGCTGCGGGCGCGCGAGAGGGTGCGCTGCCCGAGGCGGCGGCCGGTGGTGGGCACGAGCGTGCCGACACCGGAGTCCCGGGCGAGGGAGCGCAGCCCGACGCCGCCGAGTCGGTCAAGGGTGGGGTGGTCTGATGGCGGACGACGTACTGACGATCGGGCGCATCGGTGTCGACCTGTACCCGTTGCAGACCGGGACGCATCTGGAGGACGTCGAGAGCTTCGGGAAGTTCCTCGGTGGGAGCGCAACCAACGTCGCCGTGGCGGCGGCCAAGCACGGGCGCAAGGCGGCGGTGATCAGCCGGACCGGGAACGATCCGTTCGGCACGTTCATCCACCGGGCGCTCGGCGAGCTGAACGTCGACGACCGATTCGTCACGCCGGTCGAGGGGCTGCCGACGCCGATCACGTTCTGCGAGATCTTCCCGCCGGACAACTTCCCGCTGTACTTCTACCGGTTCCCGAAGGCGCCGGACCTGGTGATCAACCCTGACGAGCTGGATCTGCAGGCGATCAAGGACGCGAGGATCTACTGGTCGACCGTCACCGGACTGTCCGCCGAACCGAGCCGCTCGGCCCACTTCGCCGCCTGGGAGGCGCGCGAGCGCCGGCCGATCACCGTGCTCGACCTGGACTACCGGCCGATGTTCTGGGCGGACCCCAGTGAGGCACACGCGCAGGTCAGTAAGGCGCTCGACTACTGCACGGTTGCCGTTGGCAACCGGGAGGAGTGCGAGGTCGCCGTCGGGGAGACCGATCCGGACAAGGCGGCGCAGGCGCTGCTCGACCGAGGGCTGGAACTGGCCGTCGTGAAGCAGGGGCCGAAGGGCACGCTGGCGCGCACCCGGAACGAACGGGTGGAGGTGCCGCCGTTCCCGGTCGAGGTGGTCAACGGGCTGGGCGCCGGCGATGGCTTCGGTGGAGCGCTTTGTCATGGTCTCCTCGCAGGGTGGCCGCTGGAACGGATCATTCGGTTCGCCAACATCGCTGGGGCTGTGGTGGCGTCGCGGCTGGAGTGCTCGACGGCGATGCCCACCGAGGCCGAAGTGCTGGCGTTGATGGGTGAGAACGCATGAGCACCGATCAGCTGGGGACCGGTGGAGTCGTGCCGGGTGACACGGAGAAGGTGAGCGCAGCTGAGCGGTCGAGCGGGCCGGGTCCGCGCGGGCGTGGGGTTGAGTGGGGCGCTGGGCCGAGTGTCGATCTGACCGAACTGAGGGTGCGGCATCCGGAGCGGGTCGCTGAGGCTTGGCAGCAGCGGCGGCAACGCGAACTGGTCGGAGAGGACGGGCGTCTGCTGATCGTCGCCGCGGACCACCCGGCGCGGGGCGCGCTCGGAGTACGCGATGACCGGATGGCGATGGCCAGCCGGCCAGGGCTGATCGAGCGGCTGTGTACGGCGCTGCAGCGGCCTGGGGTCGACGGCGTGCTCGCGACCCCGGACGTGCTGGAGGACTTGCTGCTGCTCGGAGCGCTGGAGGGCAAGGTCGTCGTCGGTTCGATGAATCGGGGTGGGTTGCAAGGCTCCTCCTTCGAGTTGGACGACCGGTTCACGGCGTACCGGACGGCGAACGACATCGCTTCCCGCCGGCTGGACGGCGGCAAGATGCTGACCCGGATCTGCTTGGACGACCCGGGCACGGTGGCGACGCTGGAGAGCAGCGCGCAGGCCGTCACCGAGCTGGCCGAGCGCAAGCTGATGGCCATGGTCGAGCCGTTCTGGTCGACGCGGACGGACGGCCGGGTGAGCAACCTGCTGGACCCGGACTCGGTGATCCGGTCGGTGCACATCGCTGCCGGCCTCGGCGCGACCAGTGCCTACACCTGGCTCAAGCTGCCGGTGGTCGACGAGCTGGAACGGGTGATGGAGGCAACAACCCTGCCGACCTTGCTGCTCGGCGGCGATCCGACTGTCGCGCCCGAGGAAACCTATGCATCCTGGGGCAAGGCGCTGAGCCTGCCGTCGGTTCGCGGACTCGTCGTCGGCCGGGCGCTGCTCTTCCCGCCGGACGGTGACGTGGCCGCCGCGGTCGACCAAGCCGCCACGCTGGTGCACGGAGGTGCCGCATGAAGAACGCCACGGTGATCTGCGGAGGTACCGACAATGACTGAGTGGTTCAGGCCGTCCGGCTCGACGGCAAAGGACGGCTACGACCTGGTCGTCCGCCCCGGAGAGCAGGACTGGCACCACACGGGACTGACCGTGCGGACCTTGCGGCCCGGACAGTCCGTCGAGTTCGACACCGAGGACTGCGAGTACCTGGTGCTCCCGCTGAGCGGATCCGCCGAGGTGATCGTCGACGGTGAGACCGTGCCGCTCGGCGGACGCGCGGATGTCTTCGCCGGCCCGACCGATCTCGCCTACGTCCCGCGTGGGACCACCGTCGCGGTCGTCAGCGCCGGCGGAGCCCGGATCGCCTTCCCGCACGCCAAGGCCGCGAGCGACTATCCGTTCCGCCGGATCGGCACCGAGCAGGTGGAGACCGAGCTGCGTGGCGCCGGGGTCTCGTCCCGGCAGGTCCGCAACTTCGGCACGCCCGGCGTGCTCGAGGCCGACTCGATCATCGCCTGTGAGGTGCTCACGCCGGCCGGCAACTGGTCGTCGTACCCGCCGCACAAGCACGACGAGCACAAGCCGGGCAAGGAGAGTGTGCTGGAGGAGATCTACTACTTCGAGCTGCAGCTCTCCGACGACGCGCCGGAAGGTGTCAAGGGCAACGACCCGATCGGCTACCAACGGGTCTACGGGACCGAGGACCGGCCGATCGACGTCCTGGCCGAGGTCCGTGACGGTGACCTCGTCCTGGTGCCGCACGGGTGGCACGGCCCGGCGATGGCACCGCCCGGCTACGACATGTACTACCTCAACGTCATGGCCGGTCCGGGCACCGAGCGCGCCTGGCTGATCAGCGACGACCCCCAGCACGGCTGGGTCCGGCAGCTGTGGGACAGCCAGCAGATCGATCCGCGGCTCCCGTTCGGCGACCGGTGACCGGCACGTCATGACCCCGGCAATCATCACCACAGTCAGCTTTGATCCGCGGCAACCTTTCGGAGGACAGCGATGACGGTACGTCTCACGGTCGCGCAGGCGCTGGTGCGATTCCTGAGCGTCCAGTACTCGGAGCGTGACGGCGAACGGCAGAAGCTCTTCGCCGGCTGCTTCGGGATCTTCGGGCACGGCAACGTGGCCGGTCTGGGCCAGGCGCTGCTGCAGGCCGAGCTCGAGGATCCGACAGCCCTGCCGTACATCCTGGCTCGCAACGAGCAGGCCATGGTGCACAGCGCATCGGCGTACGCACGAGCCAAGGACCGCCTGCAGACCTACGCCTGCACGGCCAGCATCGGGCCCGGCTCGACCAACATGGTCACCGGCGCGGCGCTCGCGACCGTGAACCGGCTGCCGGTCCTGATCCTCCCTTCGGACGTTTTCGCGACCCGTGTGGCTTCGCCGGTGCTCCAGGAGTTGGAAAGCTTCTCCGCCGGAGACGTCTCGGTGAACGACGCCTTCCGCCCGGTCTCGAAGTACTTCGACCGGGTCTGGCGCCCCGAGCAGCTCCCGTCCGCACTGCTCAACGCGATGCGCGTGCTGACCGACCCGGTCGAGACCGGCGCGGTGACGATCGCGCTGCCGCAGGACGTCCAGGCCGAGGCCTACGACTGGCCCGAGGAGCTGTTCGCCGAGCGGACCTGGTACATCGCCAGGCCGTTGCCTGAAGCATCGATCATCGAGAAGGCGGCCGAGCTGATCCGCTCCGCCGAACGCCCGTTGATCGTGGCCGGTGGCGGAGTCGCCTACTCGCAGGCGCAGGACGCGCTGCGTGCCTTCGCGGAAGCGACCGGCACCCCGGTCGCGGAAAGCCAGGCAGGCAAGGGATCGCTGCGCTACGACCACCCGCAGTCGGTCGGTGCCGTCGGCTCGACCGGAACCACGGCAGCGAACGCGCTGGCCCGCGACGCCGACCTGGTGATCGGCATCGGGACCCGCTACGGCGACTTCACGACGGCGTCGCGGACGGCGTTCCAGAACCCGGGCGTGAAGTTCGTCAACATCAACGTGGCGCGGTTCGACGGTGGCAAGCATGCTGGTCTCCCTGTGGTGGCTGATGCGCGGGAAGCCCTTGTTTCGTTGGGCTCCGCGCTCGGCGAGTGGTCCGTGCAGGGAAAGTACACGGATTCGGCCACCGCACTGGCAAAGCAGTGGGACGAGGTTGTGGACAACCACTACAACCCGCCTGCGGAGGTGACCGAAAAGCTCGCGGACGGAGTGCTCACCCAGGGCCAGGTCCTCGGTGCCGTCAACGAATTGTCGGCGGCGTCTGATGTCGTTGTCTGTGCGGCCGGTTCGATGCCCGGCGACCTGCACAAACTCTGGCGGACCCGCGACCCGAAGGGCTACCACGTTGAGTACGGCTACTCCTGCATGGGATACGAGATCGCCGGCGGTCTCGGCGTCCGCCTGGCTGCCCCGGACCGTGACGTCTTCGTCCTGGTCGGCGACGGGTCGTACCTGATGATGTCCAGCGAGCTGGTCACCGCGGTCCAGGAGAACGTGAAGATCATCGTCGTCCTGGTGCAGAACCACGGCTTCGCGTCGATCGGCGCGTTGTCGGAATCCCTTGGCTCACAGCGATTCGGTACGGCGTACCGCAAGCGCGGCGCGGACGGGCGGCTTGACGGCGACTACCTGCCGGTCGATCTCGCGGCGAACGTGCGCAGCTTCGGCGTCGAGGTGATCGACGTGGCGAGCCGCGACGAACTGGAGAAGGCGATCCACACGGCGAAGGCCGCCGACGGACCGATCGCGATCCACGTCACCACCGATCCGCTGGTCGGTTCGCCGGACAACGACTCGTGGTGGGACGTGCCGGTGAGTGAGGTCTCCGACCTCGACTCGACTCGCGTGGCCTCGGCGTCGTACGAGGAGTCGAAGAAGGCGCAGCGTCCTTACTGGTCCCCGGTGGAAGGTCGATAGATGGGCAAGGTGACCATCGGCAGCGCGCCCGACTCCTGGGGCGTGTGGTTCGCCGACGATCCGCAGCAGACGCCGTGGACCAGGTTCCTCGACGAGGTCGCCGAGGCCGGGTACACGAAGATCGAGCTGGGGCCGTACGGCTATCTCCCGACCGATCCCGCCGAACTCAAGGACCAGCTGGACCAGCGCGGACTCGAGGTCACCGCCGGTACGACGTTCGAGCACCTGCACCGCGACGACTCGTTCGACTCGACCTGGCGTGACGTCGCGAAGACCGCCGAGTTGGCGGCCGCGATGGGCGCGAAGCATCTGGTCGTGATGCCGTCGATGTGGCGCGGCGACGACGGCGAGACCGTCGAGCCGCGGCTGGACCACGAAGGGCAGGCGCGGCACGGCCGGCAGGTGACCGAGCTCGGCCGCCGGGTCTTCGAGGAGTACGGGCTGCGGACCCAGTTCCACCCGCACGCGGACGGGCACGTCGACACCCAGGACACCGTCGAACGGTTCCTGGCCGAGACCGACGGCGCCCACGTGAACCTGTGCCTCGACACCGGGCACATCAGCTACTGCGGCGGCGACAACGTGGAGCTGATCCGCAAGTACCCGGACCGCATCCGGTACGTGCATCTCAAGCAGGTCGACCCGGTGGTGCTCGCGCAGGCCCAGGCCGAAGGCATCAGTTTCGACGCGGCGGTCCAGCGCGGCGTCATGACCGAGCCGCCAGGCGGCGTACCGGAGATGCCGCCGGTGCTGGAAGCGCTGGCCCGCCTGGACGTCGACCTGTTCGCGATCGTCGAGCAGGACCTGTACCCGGTCGCCCCGGACGTGCCGTTGCCGATCGCGCGACGCACCCTGGCGTACCTGAACAGCCACGGGGGTGGTGCATCCGCCTGACGGCCAGGAGAGTATGCACTCTCTGGTCACTAGCAACGCCGCGGCGTCACCGCGGGAACTTCGGAAAGGCTGGTTGTGGTCATGGTTCGGTGGCAAAGGAAGGCCCAGCGCAGGGCCGTCGTCACCAGCGCGGCTCTCGCGCTGGTGCTCACGGTGGGGGCCTGCAGCTCGTCCGGCGGCAAGCAGGAGGAGCAGAAGGCCGACGGCGGGTCGGGCAACGTGGCGACCACGCCGCGGATGAAGGTTGCCCTGATCACCCACTCCAAGCCGGGTGACACGTTCTGGGACATCGTCCGGCGCGGGGCCGAAGCGGCCGCGCAGAAGGACAACATCGAGCTGCAGTACTCCGCGGACGCCGACGGTGCCGCCCAGGCCAACCTCGTGCAGACCGCGATCGACTCGAAGGTCGACGGCATCGCGGTCACGCTGAACAAGCCCGACGCGGTGATCCCGAACGTCAAGAAGGCCGTCGCGGCCGGGATCCCGGTCACCGTGCTGAACGGCGGCCTGGACACCTGGAAGCAGACCGGCGCCGTCGGGTACTTCGGCCAGGACGAGAAGATCGCCGGCGAGGCGACCGGTGACAAGCTCAAGCAGCTCGGCGCCAAGAAGGTGCTCTGCATCGTGCACGAGCAGGGCAACGTCAGCCTCGAAGCGCGCTGTCAGGGCATCAAGGACAAGTTCGGCAACGTCGAGAACCTCAACGTCGACGGCGCCGACCAGCCGGGCACGCAGGCGACGATCACCTCGAAGCTGCAGCAGGACAAGTCGGTCGACTACCTGGTGGGTCTGAACGCCGGCGTCACGCTGACCGCGGTCACGGCCGCCAAGGACGCGGGATCCGCGGCGAAGGTCGGCAGCTTCGACATGAGCAAGGAGATGGCCAAGGCGGTCAAGGACGGCACCGTGCAGTTCGCGGTCGACCAGCAGCCGTACCTGCAGGGGTACCTGGCCGTCGACGCGATCTGGCTGTCGAAGACCAACGGCAACTCGATCGGTGGTGGCGAGGCCACTCTGACCGGGCCGTCGTTCGTCGAGAAGTCCAACATCGACGCGGTCGAGAAGTTCGCCGCGGCCGGGACCCGCTGAGGCTCGCGATGGCATCGACGATCGCGACCCCCGCCGACGCCGACGACCGCGTCTCGGCACGCTCGATCGGCGCCCGGCTGCTCAGCCGCCCGGAGATCGGGTCGCTGGTCGGCGCGGCGGTGATCCTGGTGTTCTTCCTGGTCACCGCGGAGCCGTTCCGGCAGATCAACAACACCGGGACGATCCTCTACCAGGCCGCGCTGATCGGGGTGATGGCCGTCCCGGTCTCGCTGCTGATGATCGGTGGCGAGTTCGACCTGTCGGCCGGTGTGGCGGTGACGACCAGCGGCCTGACCGCGGGCATCTTCGCCTACCAGTTCAGCGTCAACGTCTGGGTGGGGATGGCGGTCGCGCTCGTCTTCGCCTTGGCCATCGGCCTGTTCAACGGCTGGCTGCTGATGCGGACCGGGTTGCCGAGCTTCCTGGTCACGCTCGGTACCTTCTTCATCCTGCAGGGCCTGAACGTCGCGGTGACCCGGCTGACGTCGGGCGCCGTCGCGTCGAACTCGATCAGCGACATGGACGGGTTCGGGACGGCGAAGGCGGTGTTCGCCTCGGAGTTCAAGCTGGGCGGGGTGACGATCAAGATCATCGTCGTCTGGTGGATCGTGTTCGTCGCGATCGCGGCCTGGATGCTGCTGCGGACCAGGATCGGCAACTGGATCTTCGCCGTCGGTGGCGACGCCGCCTCGGCGCGGGCGGTCGGCGTACCGGTGAAGAAGGTGAAGATCGGGCTGTTCATGACGGTCGGGTTCTTCGCCTGGTTCACCGGGATGCAGTTGCTGTTCGTGCAGAACGGTGTCGTGCAGTCCGGTGAGGGCGTCGGCAAGGAGTTCCTCTACATCATCGCCGCGGTGGTCGGCGGCTGCCTGCTGACCGGGGGCTACGGCTCCGTGGTCGGTGGGGCGGTCGGTGCGCTGATCTTCGGCATGGTGCAGCTCGGCGTCGTGTACGCCGGCTGGAACCCGGACTGGTTCAAGGCGTTCCTCGGCGCGATGCTCCTGCTGGCCACGATCGTGAACCTGGTCGTCAAGAACAAGGCGGATGCCCGATGAGTACGACGGAGAGCTTCGCCGGCGAGGCGAGCGCGAGCCCGACGACGCCGATCGTCCTGCTCGAGGACGTGGGCAAGAGCTACGGCAACATCCAGGCGTTGCGCGGGGTGTCGCTGGCGGTCCGGCAGGGCGAGATCACCTGCGTGCTGGGTGACAACGGTGCGGGCAAGTCGACGCTGATCAAGATCATCGCCGGGCTGCACGACTACACGTCCGGGACGATGTCGGTGAACGGCGAGGCGCGGAACTTCTCCTCGCCGCGGGAGTCGCTGGACAGTGGGATCGCGACCGTCTACCAGGACCTGGCGCTGGCGCCGCTGATGTCGGTCTGGCGGAACTTCTTCCTCGGCAACGAACTCACCAAGGGTCCGTTCGGGGTGCTCGACGCGGCGAAGATGAAGCGGATCGCGCAGGAGGAGCTGACCAAGATGGGGATCTCGATCCCCAACCTGGAGCAGCCGGTCGGGAAGCTGTCGGGTGGTCAGCGGCAGTGCGTGGCGATCGCGCGAGCGATCCACTTCGGCGCGAAGGTGCTGATCCTGGACGAGCCGACCGCGGCGCTCGGCGTGAACCAGTCGGGCGTGGTGCTGAAGTACGTCGTCAAGGCGCGGGACGCGGGGATCGGGGTCGTTTTCATCACCCACAACCCGCATCACGCGTATCTGGTCGGCAACCACTTCGTCATCCTCAAGCTTGGGCGGGTCGCACTGGACACCCACCGGTCGGACATCACGCTGGAGCAACTGACCACGGAGATGGCCGGCGGCTCGGAGTTGGAGGCGCTCAGCCACGAGCTGCGCGGGTTCGACCCCGAGCTGGTGGTCAGACCGCAGGACAAGGCGGACTAGCCGGTACGACGGGAGCCGGCCGGCCTGGTCGAACGGGCCGGTCGGATCTCCGCCGGACGAAGAGGGCGCCGGGAGCTGGCGCAGTCGGCGCCGGAGCAGGACGGTGGTTACCGGGGACCGGTGAGCACCGGGAGGTGGAGGAGGACGGTGGCCGCCGGGGAGACCGGGCAGGCGCCGGAGTAGCTAGGCGGCGGGCGCCGGGGAGATCGGGCGCCGCCGGTGGTCGAGCAGGACGGTGGTTACCGGGGATCGGTGAGCACCGGGAGGTGGAGGAGGACGGTGGTTGCCGGGGAGACCGGGCAGGCGCCGGAGTAGCAAGGCGGTGGGCGCCGGGAGATCGGGTGGCCGCCGGTGGTGGAGCAGCGCGGTGGTTGCCGGGCGACCGGGGGCGCCGGAAGTGGTGCGGTGGTGATCGCCGGGGAGCCGGTGGTTGCTGTGAGTGCGGCGCGGGCAGTCGTCGTACAACGTCGTCAGAGAGTTGGTGGAGATGCAGGACCTGAGGATCGGGATCATCGGGGTCGGGCAGATGGGTGCCGATCATGCCGAGCGGGTGGTGCGACGGATCTCCGGTGCGCGCCTGGTCGCGGTCTCCGACCCGGACCTGCCGCGGGCGAACGCCCTGGCCGAGTCGCTGTCGCGCCCGGCCGGGACCGCGGGTGCGCCGGCGAACTTGTCGGCGGCCGGGATCCGGGTGATCGAGGATCCGTTGGCCTTGATCGGGGACGCCGGCGTGGACGCGGTGATCATCGCGTCGCCGGGGTTCGCGCATGCCGAGCAGTTGATGGCCTGCCTGGAGCATGCGAAGCCGGTGCTCTGCGAGAAGCCGCTGACGATGGACACCGAGTCGTCGTTGCGCGTCGTCGAGGCGGAGCACAAGCTGGGCCGGCAGCTGATTCAGGTCGGGTTCATGCGCCGCTTCGATCCGGAGTACGCCGCGCTCAAGCAGCTGCTCGACTCCGGTGAGCTCGGCCGGACCCTCCTGCTCCACAACGTGCACCGCAACAAGTCCGTCCCGGACACCTTCCGCAGCGAGATGATCGTGCGCGACTCGCTCGTGCACGAGGTCGACGTCGCGCGCTGGCTGTTCGACGACGAGATCGCGCGGATCACCGTGCACGCTCCGAAGCCGACCAGCCTGGTCGCGAACGGCGCGCTCGACCCGCAGCTCGCGATCCTCGAGATGGCGAACGGAGCGATCGCCGACGTCGAGGTGTTCGTGAACTTCCAGGTCGGGTACGAGGTTCGCTGCGAGGCCGTCGCCGAGAAGGGCAGCGCGACGATCGGCCTCGGCGTCGACGTACTGACCAAGCGCGCCGGGCAGTGGGGCGGTGCGGTGCCGGAGGACTACCGCGCCAGGTTCGGTACGGCGTACGACATCGAGGTGCAACGCTGGGTCGACGCGACTCATCGAGGCGAGATCGACGGGCCGACGGCCTGGGACGGGTACGCCGCGGCGGCCGTTTGCACCGCGGGCATCCAGTCGTTGCAGGAGGGCCGGCCGGTCGAGGTCGAGATGGCCCGCAAGAGCGAGGTGCTGGGATGACGACCCGCTCGCAATCAGACGAGAACACCGCAGGATCGACGATGAGGACACAGCTGTGAGCACTGAACGCATCACTCACCTGATCGGCGGGACGCCCTGGACGGGTGTCTCCGAGCGCACCAGCAAGGTCTACAACCCGGCCACCGGCGAGGTGACCGGCGAGCTGGACCTGGCCTCGGCGGCGACCGTCGACGAGGCGGTCAAGGTCGCCCACGAGGCGTCGAAGGCGTGGGGCCGGACGTCGCTGACCAAGCGTGCGCAGGTGCTGTTCGCGTTCCGCGAGCTGCTGAACGAGCGCAAGGGCGACATCGCCGCGCTGATCACCGCCGAGCACGGCAAGGTGCTGTCCGACGCGCTCGGCGAGGTGACCCGCGGACTCGAAGTGGTCGAGTTCGCGTGCGGCATCCCGCACCTGCTCAAGGGTGGGTTCAGCGAGAACGTCTCGACCAACGTCGACGTGTACTCGATCCGCCAGTCGCTCGGCGCGGTCGCGGTCATCTCGCCGTTCAACTTCCCGGCGATGGTGCCGCTGTGGTTCGTCCCGATCGCGGTCGCCTGCGGCAACAGCGTGGTGATCAAGCCGTCGGAGAAGGACCCGTCGGCGGTGAACGCGGTCGCCGCGCTGTGGAAGGAGGCGGGCCTGCCCGACGGCGTGATGAACGTCGTGCACGGCGACAAGGAGGCCGTCGACCGGCTGCTCGAGCACCCGGACATCAAGGCGGTCTCGTTCGTCGGGTCGACGCCGATCGCGCGGTACGTGTACGAGACCGGTACGGCGAACGGCAAGCGCGTCCAGGCGCTCGGCGGCGCGAAGAACCACATGGTCGTATTGCCCGACGCCGATCTCGACCTGGCCGCCGACGCGGCGGTGAACGCGGGCTTCGGGTCGGCCGGTGAGCGCTGCATGGCGATCTCCGCGCTGATCGCGGTCGAGCCGGTCGCCGACGACCTGATCGCGAAGATCAAGGAGCGGATGGCGACGCTGAAGACCGGCGACGGGACGCGCGGCTGCGACATGGGTCCGCTGGTCACCGGCGCGCACCGGGACAAGGTTGTCGGGTACGTCGAGGCGGGAGTCGAGGCCGGAGCCGAGCTCGCGGTCGATGGGCGCGGCGGTCCGTTCGACGGCGGCGAGGACGGGTTCTGGCTGGCGCCGACGCTGTTCGACAAGGTGACGCCGCAGATGTCGATCTATACCGACGAGATCTTCGGGCCGGTGCTGTCGGTGGTCCGCGTTCCGTCGTACGACGCGGCGCTCGACCTGGTGAACTCGAACCCGTACGGCAACGGCACGGCGATCTTCACCAACGACGGCGGGGCCGCGCGGCGGTACCAGACCGAGGTCGAGGTCGGCATGGTCGGCGTGAACGTCCCGATCCCGGTGCCGATGGCGTACTACTCGTTCGGCGGGTGGAAGAACTCGCTGTTCGGCGACACCCACGCGCACGGGACCGAGGGCGTGCACTTCTTCACCCGCGGGAAGGTGATCACGTCACGCTGGCTGGATCCGAGCCACGGTGGGCTGAATCTGGGCTTTCCGACCGGCGACTGATTCGCAACTGGGGTGTAGCGTCAAGAGGAACCCCCGGGGCACGAGGAGTACCGCGGCGAACCAGGCTCAGCCGAGTCGTCCGTTGGTACGGAGACACCAGCCCTGGAGTGCGTCATGTCCAAGAACAAAGGCGGACGCGAAGTCCGCAAGCCCAAACAGCCGAAACAGCCGAAGGCCGCCGCGGGTGACAGTTCGATCATCCCGCCGACCAAGCAGGGGCGGAAGTAGTCGCCGAGCAGTGACCACGTGAGAACGCCGGTCGCCACGCATCCTCGAGGAGCGCGGCGACCGGCGTTTCGCTGTCGGTGCCTGGTGCCTGGTGCCTGGTGCCTGGGAGCCGAGAGTCCGGAGCCCGATCACCACCGCGGAGGAGGCGGCGTTGAGCCGGAGTCCGACGGCTCCGGCGGCCGCCGGGCGAGCGGCGCGTACGGTGTACCGGCCCGGCGTACGCCGTACTGGCGCGGCTGGTCAGATCTGGGACACCGGGCGCGGCTGGAGGCCGGCGTCGAGGTAGCAGGCGTCGATGAGTTCCATCGTGGCGACCGCGTCGTCGGCGTCGATCGGCAGCGGGGCGCCGTCGCGGAGGTGGGCGGCGAAGGCCTCGAGCTGGTAGGTGTACGACGACTTGCGGCCGAGCTGCTCGACCCAGTGGTCTTCTTTCGTCGTCACGATCACCCGGTCGTCCTGGTGCGGGAGCACGAAGCTCGGCGCGAACGCCTCACCGCGCGTGCCGGTTACCTTGAGGCTGAACTCGAACTCCTCGGAGGCCATGCTCGTCCGCACCGCGCCGGTGGCGCCGTTCGGGAACTCCAGGTCCGCGTTCAGCCACTCGTCGACGCCGGGCAGCCGCTTGCGCTCGCCGGCGCGGGCGCTGACCAGCTTGGGCTGACCGCCGCCCCACGGCGCGAGCATCCGCTGGGCGTGCAGCGCATAGCAGCCGACGTCCATCACGGCCCCGCCGGCGAGCGCGAGCGACCAGCGCGGGTCCTCGTCGGCGGGCGGGCCCATCACCATCGTCGCCTCGACGTGCTGCAGTTCGCCGAGCTCACCCTTGGCGAGCAGTTCCTGCATCCGTTTCGTGACCGGGTGGAAGAGGTAGTGGAAGCCTTCCATCACGACGACACCGGCCTCGCGCGCGGCGTCGCGGACCGCGGCGGCCTCGGCCGCGTTGCTGGCCGACGGCTTTTCGGTCAGCACATGCTTGCCTGCGGCAATCGCGCGCAGGTTCCACGGGCCGTGCAGGCCGTTGGCGAGCGGGTTGTAGATCGCCTCGACCTCGGGGTCGTTGATGACGTCGTCGTACGACGCGTGCACCCGCTCGACGCCGTGCTCGGCGGCGAAGGCTTCGGCCCGTTCGGTGTCCCGGGCCGCGACCGCGACCAGCCGGGCGCCGGTCAGCTTGGCCGGTTCGGCGATCGCCCGGCCGGCGATCCGGGCGGCGCCGAGGATGCCGATGCGCAGCGGTTCCATGCCTTCTCCTTCAGAGTTCGTCCGTACGGCGGGGTACGGCGGGCTGGTCGTGGGCCTGCCGGAGGGCCGAGCTGGTTCCGTCGAGTCGCGCTGCGGAGTGTTCCGCCGGGAGCGCGGAGCGGCCGTTCGTGGTCCTGGGTCGGCCGGACAAGCCCGAACCGGAAGAGCGTAGTCCTCGCCGGGCGGCGACGACGTTGTCGGGATCGAAGGCGACATCCTGCCCGAGTTCAGGCAGCACCCGGTAGACCGTGACCGCCATCCGGACCCGGTCAGGAACTGTCCGTACCGTGTGCTCCGCGCCGCCGGTAACAGGCCGTGAGGCACGGCCTCTGAGCGAGCAGCAGCCCTCGGCGTCGTACCCACGCCGAGCCCGCGACGGCGCTCCGGCCGAGCCGCGATCACCCAGCGCGACCACCCTCCGAACCGCTGACAACGTGTGCACGTCGGCAGCGTAGAACGCCCCGTCCGGCATCAGCCCCGCGATCGCCACCCACCGCCTGACCTTCACCTCCCGGATCCACCCCGTTCACCTCCAACCCCTTGCCGAAGGCACCCTTCCCACGATCGCCGTCCCGTGGTGAGATCACCTGCAACTTGGACAACCAGCGGAGGCGGGGGACATGCGGACTGATCACGGGCTACAGGTGGTTCGGTTGGGGTTGTTGGGGGCTGGCCGGATCGGGGCGATGCATGCGGGGAACGTCGCGCGGCGGGTGCCGGGGGCCGAGTTGGTGGCGGTGGCGGATCCTCGGATCGAGGCCGCGGCCAGCCTTGCGGGGAAGTACGGCGCGAAGGTTTGTGGTGTGGACGAGCTGCTCGGAGATCCTGAGATCGACGGCGTGCTGATCACCTCGATCGCCGCGGTGCAGTCCGAGTTGATCGCCGAGGCCGCGGCGGCGGGCAAAGCCGTGTGGTGTGAGAAGCCGGCTTCGTTGACGGTGGAGGAGATCGACCGGGCGATCGCGGCGACCAAGACCGCGGGGGTCCCGTTTCAGGTTGGGTTCAATCGACGGTTTGCGGCCGACTTCGCGGCGGCGCGAGCGACGATCGACGCGGGTGGGATCGGTACGCCGCAGTTGATGCGGTCGATCACGCGCGACCCGGGCCGGCCGGAGGGCATGGCGCACGCCGCGGGCATACGGCCGTGGACGATCTTCCGCGAGACGTTGATCCACGACTTCGACACGTTGCTCTGGCTCAACCCGGGCGCCGAGGTGGTGGAGGTCTACACGCGCGCCGACGCGCTGGTCGCGCCGCAGTACAAGGCGGACGGGCTGCTCGACACGGCGGTCGTCGTACTGACCTTCGACAACGGCGCGATCGCGACGGCGGAGGCGAACTTCTCCGCGCTGTACGGGTACGACGTCCGCGGCGAGGTCTTCGGCAGCAAGGGCATGGTCGTCGCGGGCCGGCTTCCGAGTACGACGGCGGTCCAGTACGACGCGAGCGGCCTGCACCAGCAGACGATGCGCAGCGACGAGCAGATGTTCGGCGACGCGTACGTGCAGGAGCTGATCGACTTCGCCGAGGTCGTCCGCGGCAACGCCGAGCCGCCGGTCACCGGCGAGGACGCCCGGCGGGCGTTGACGATCGCGCTCGCCGCGATGCGCTCGCACGACGAGCAGAGCCCGGTCCGGATGGCCTGAAACGACCGCTCACAAAGGAAGAGATCTGATCAAATCTGCGCACCGACTCGACGGTGGGCCCCTGACAGCCCAAGATGTGCCCATGAGCACCGTCCAGGTCAGCGTCGATCGCACCAGCCGCACCCCGCTCCACGTTCAGCTGGCTCAGCAGCTGGAGGCAGCGATCCAGGGCGGTGACCTCCCGGTCGGCTCTCGCCTCAGCAACGAGGTGGACCTGGCCGAGGCGTACGGGCTGAGCCGTCCAACGGTGCGCCAGGCCATCGCCAGGCTGGTCGACCAGGGTCTGCTGGTCCGCAAGCGCGGCGTGGGTACGCAGGTCGTCGGCAACTCCGGCCAGGTCCGGCGCTCGCTGGAGCTCACCAGCCTGTACGACGACCTGGCTGCCGCGCACCGCAAGCCGGAAACCGAGGTGCTGCGCTTCGGCATCGCACCTGCGAGCCCTGACGTCGCCGGTGCGCTGCAGTGCGAGGCAGGCGACCGCGTACTGCGGCTGGAGCGCCTCCGCCGCGCGGACGGCGAGCCGCTGGCCCTGATGCGCAACTGGCTGCCGCCGGAGATGCTGGACACCGACCCGAGCACGCTGGCCGAGCGCGGCCTGTACGAGCTGCTCCGCGCGGAGGGCGTCCGCCTCAAGGTCGCGCACCAGACCATCTCGGCCCAGCCCGCAACACCAGAACAGGCCCGCCTCCTCGGTGAGGAAGCGGGCCATCCGTTGCTGGCGACCACGCGGATCACGTACGACGACCACGGGCGCGCCGTCGAGTACGGCTCACACCTGTTCCGCGCGTCGCGCTACGCCTTCGAGCACACCCTCGTCCACCGCTGACCCACCCCTCAGAGAGTCAGCGGCGGACGAGAGCCCTACTTTGTACCAGTTCCGGGGAACTTCCAGCCAGGAGTCCCGGCCATCGCCAGCAACTGGTCGGTGCTGAACGTCGGCTTCGCGCGGGTGTGCTTCTCGCCCTTCTCCGCCGGCCCGTTGTAGCTGGTCATGGTGATCATCCGCCCGTTCGGGTAGTGGATCTCGACCCGGTTGGCGAGCACGCCGTTGATCGCCTGGCGCTCGTCGCCGTACGTGGGCTCGTTCCTCGACCAACCGGTCACCGAGCCGTCCGGCCGGACCTTGCAGTGCTGCGGTCCTTCGCCGGCGCACCTGGTCACCGGGTTCTCGTACTGGACCAGCACATCGACCCGCGCGGCCCCCTGGCCGTCGTTGACGACGTACGACGCGCCGTTGTGCCCGTTGCTGCCACCGCCCCAGGTCTCAGGACGGGTCAGCTGCAGTCCGCTCGGCAGCACGCTCTTGAGCATCTGCTGGGTCTGCTCCAGCGGCACGGTCGGCTTGCCGTCGCCCGGCTGCTTCGTCTTCGCTTCGGTCAGGGCCGGCGGGTAGACCCACTGGTCACTGTTCGCGATGGCCGTGAGCTGCTGGACCGACAGCAGCGGATTGGCCCGCGTGTGCCGCACGCTCTGCTTCGGCGCGTTGTAGTTGTACAGGCTGATCACCCGGCCGTCGGGGTAGAAGACCTCCACCACGGTGTTCTTGATGCCGTTCGGGTTCCGGGCCGCCGTGTCGAACGGGAAGATCGACTCGTTGGCGTACGAGTGGATCACCGAGCCGTCCGACCGCACCTGGCACGTGCCGTGCAACCCGGCGCAGCTCGGGTTCGGCTTCGTGGTGACGATCTGGACGGTGACCAGCGACGCGCCCTTGCCGTCGTCGAGCACGACCTCGGCGCTGAACATGCCGTTGTCGTTCCCGCTGCGCGGCGCCGACTGCTTCACGTTCGACGCCGTCAGACCGCGGAGCGTGGCGAGGGTCTGGGCCGGAGAGGCGGTCGCCTTCGCGGACGGTGTCGTGACGGCCGACGGGCCGGCGACGGTCGGCTCCGGTGTACTGCCGGCGAACAGCTGGGTGCCGCCGACGATGATGCCCGCGGTGGCCAGTACGGCGCCGGCGCCGCTGAGGCTCAGCATCGCCGTACGGCGGCGTCGTAGCGTCACGCCGCGCTGGATGCCGCGTTCCACCAGGTCGTTGGATTCCGGCTCGAGGTCGTCGGTCGCCCGGCGCATCAGGTCGGGCAAGCTGTCGTTCAAGTTGTTCACGGGTTTCTCCTGCGAGTCAGAGAGCGATCAGGCGGACTTCGTCGCCGAGCACCGCACGCAGGCGGTCCAGGGCTCGGGAGGTCCGGGTTCTGATCGCACCGGCGTTCTTGCCGAGATCGAGCGCGACCTGTTCGACGCTGCGATCTTCGAAGAACCGCAGCACCAGCACCGCACGATCGAGGGGAGCCAGTTCGGCCAGGGCGTCTCGCAGGGCGAGGCGTAGTTCGAGGTCACCGGACTGGTGGACGCGGTCCGGCAGCGCGGCCGTCGGCTGCTCGCTCCAGCTGCGTTTGCGCCGTTGCGAGATGAACGTCCGGGCCATCACGGTCTGGGCGTACGCCGCGGGGTTCTCGATCCGCTGCATCCGCCACCAGGACCGGTACATCTTGGCCAGCGTCTCCTGAACCAGGTCCTCGGCGTGGTGACGGTCCCCGGTGAGCAGCCAGGCCGTCCGGTACAGCTGCGGGGTCCGCGCTCTGGCGAACTCCTCGAAATCGTCCGTCGTCGATCCCATCACTGCCCTTCGTCGTGGTCTCACTGGGTTCGACGCCACGACGCGGTGATTTGGTTACAGCGGCTTCCAGCCGTACGGCGTACGGCCGGATTTCTGCAACAAGCTGCAACGGGGTGGACCGGAGCGTGAGCGGGTGGTTACGGTCGGGCGGCCTCTGCCCAGCGCTGGTTATCCACAGGTCGGGCGGATCGGGTTGGCGCGGGTGCCCTCCGGGTTGGGACAATGATCGCGCAGGGTGACGAGACGGTCGCCGCCGTACACCGACGGACACGGGGAGACGATGACAGCGGACAGGGTCGCCGCGCGCCGCAACGGGTTCGACCGGGGCGAGGCGGTCGAGTTGATCGACGCGCAGGTCCGTGACGTCGTCCGCCGCGAGGGCATCGATCCGCTGCGCGACCCCGGCGCGGTCAGCACGATCGTCGCCACCGTCGTCCGCGAGTACGACGAGCGCAGCCTGACCGGGATCGTCCCGCCGATCGGTGACGTGGAGGCGGTCAGCCGTGAGGTGCACGACCGGGTGGCCGGGTTCGGGCCGCTCCAGCGGTACCTGGACGACCCGAAGGTCGAGGAGATCTGGATCAACGAGCCGTCCCGGGTGTTCATCGCCCGCGAGGGCCGGCACGAGCTGACCACGACGGTGCTGACCGAGGAGGAGGTCTCCGACCTGGTCGAGCGGATGCTGAAGACGACCGGGCGGCGGATCGACGTCTCGCAGCCGTTCACCGACGCCCGCCTGCCGGACGGCAGCCGGGTGCACATCGTGCTCGGCGGGATCACCCAGCGGTACGCCGCGATCAACATCCGCAAGTTCACCGTCCGGGCCAGCAAGCTGACCGACCTGGTCGCGCTCGGGTCGATGACGCCGCACGCGGCCGCGGTGCTGGACGCGTCCGTTGCCGTCGGCCTCAACATCTTGGTTGCCGGCGGCACCCAGGCGGGCAAGACCACGATGTTGAACGCGCTGGCCGGGTCGATCCCGGGCCGCGAGCGGGTGATCAGCTGCGAGGAAGTCTTCGAGATCAAGCTGCCGATTCCCGACTGGGTGTCGATGCAGACGCGCCAGGCCGGCCTGGAGGGGACCGGCGAGGTGCGGCTGCGGGACCTGGTGAAGGAATCGTTGCGGATGCGGCCGTCCCGGCTGATCGTGGGCGAGGTCCGAGGCGAGGAGTGTCTCGATCTGCTGCTCGCGCTGAACAGCGGTTTGCCGGGCATGTGCACGATCCACGCGAACTCGGCGCGTGAGGCGCTGACCAAGATGTGCACGCTGCCGCTGCTCGCGGGGGAGAACATCGGCAGCCGGTTCGTGCTGCCGACGGTGGCGGGGTGCGTCGACCTGGTCGTGCACCTCGGGATCGGCAGTGACGGGCAGCGCCGGGTGCGCGAGATCGTCGCGGTCAGTGGGCGGATCGAGGACCAGACGATCGAGACCGAGACGCTGTTCGGCCTGCACGACGGGATGCTGCGTCGGGCCGAAGGGCAGTTGCCGCACCCGGAGCGGTTCCAGCAGGCGGGGTACTCGCCGGCCGGGCTGCTGACCGAGCTGCCGCGCGGGGTGAACTGATGGGACTGCTGCTCGGGCTCTTCTTCGGGATCGGCATCCTGCTGGTCGTCTGGTCGTTCGTCGCGCCGTACGAGGACAAGCCGAAGACCGACGGGCGGCTGACGGCGCGCAGCCGGGACCTGCTGGCGCGGGCCGGGGTGGAGGGCGTGACGCCTGGGGCGTTCATCGGTGCGTGTTTCGTGACGGGGTTCGTCGCGTTCGTGCTGATGTTCGTGGTGTCGGCGGCGTTGCCGGTCGGTGTGGTGTTCGGGCTGATGGCCGGTGGGGTGCCGGTCGCGCTGCTGAAGAGCCGGGCGCGGAGACGGCTGGGGGAGTTTCGGGAGCTGTGGCCGGACGTGGTCGACAACATCGCTTCCGCCGTACGGGCTGGGCTTTCGTTGTCGGAGGCGCTGGCGCAGGTCGGAGAGCGCGGGCCGTTGCCGTTGCGTGAGCCGTTCCGGCGGTTCGGGGCGGATTACGCGTCGACCGGGCGGTTCGCGGACTCGCTCGATCGGTTGAAGGCGCGGCTGGCGGATCCGGTGGGTGATCGGGTCGTCGAGGCCCTGCGGATCGCTCGCGAGGTTGGTGGAGGCGATCTCGGACGGTTGCTGCGGTCGCTGTCGAGCTTCCTGCGGGACGACGCTCGGACGCGGTCGGAGCTGGAGTCGCGTCAGTCCTGGTCGGTGAACGGGGCACGGGTTGCGGTGGCGGCGCCGTGGTTGGTGCTGGGGTTGCTGTCGTTCCAGGGCGATGTGATCCAGCGGTACAACTCGCCGGTCGGGGCTTTGATCATCGGCATCGGGGCGGTGGTGTGTGTGGTCGCGTATCGCGTGATGTTGCGGATCGGTCGACTGCCGGAGCCTGAGCGGGTGCTGCGATGAGGCGGGCTGTGGAGCGGCGGGCGGTCGGAAGCCTCCGTGCGGAGCCAGGTCAGTTGTCGCGGCGCGCGGCCGCGCCAGGATCCGGGTTGTCGTCTGCTGGTCGTGCCGAGCGGCGAGCTGCGCTCGCGCGGATCCGTTCCGCGACGCCGGCGCGATCCGCGGCGTTCGGCGATTCGGGGGACGCCACGGTTGGCGAGCTGTCGCGGGAGCTCAGATCGAGGTGGAGGAGACGATGAACCCTCTGGTGCTGGGGGCACTGCTGGGTGGGGTGTTCGGCGCGAGTCTGTTGCTGATCGTTCGGCGGCTGCCGTTCCTGCGGAAGCCGACGGTCGACGACCGGATCGGGCCGTACCTGCGGGATCTCGCCGGGGCCGATGTGTTCTCCGGCGTGGTCGACTCGAGTTCGCCGTTCCACGCGATCCTGCGGATGTTCGGGCCGTCGCTGCGTGCGGGTGCGGCTCGGCTGGAGCGGATCCTCGGTGGGGCGGTGTCGATCCGGCGGCGGTTGGCGCGGGCGGGGATCGACCGGAGCGTGGAGGAGTTCCGGATCGAGCAGGTGCTGTGGGGGACGGCTGGGTTCGGGGTGGGACTGCTGTTCGCGCTGGTGATGCTGTCGCTGGGGTACGGGAACCCGGTCGGGCTGCTGGTGTTGTGCGCGCTGCTCGCCGTACTGGGGGTGCTTTCGCGGGACACGTACCTGAGCACGCAGGTGCGGAACCGTGAGCGGCGCTTGCTGGCCGAGCTGCCGACGGTTGCCGAGTTGCTGGCGCTGTCGGTCGCTGCTGGAGAAGGTCCGGCGGCGGCGCTCGATCGCGTGGCGCGGTCGTGCAAGGGGGAGTTGGCCGACGAGCTGCAGCGGGTGCTCGCGGAGACCCGCGCGGGCTCGACGCTCGTCCGGGCGCTCGACGGCCTGGCGGACCGGACGGGGTTGGTTGCCTTGTCACGGTTTGCCGACGGGCTGGCGGTCGCGCTCGAACGCGGTACGCCGTTGGCCGACGTACTGCGTGCGCAGGCCGGCGACATCCGCGAGGCGAGCCGGCGCGAGCTGATCGAGTCGGGCGCTCGTCGCGAGGTCGCGATGATGGTGCCCGTCGTGTTCCTGGTGCTGCCCGTCACCATCCTGTTCGCCTTCTACCCAGGCGCTGTCGGCATCCGGCTGATCGCCGGATGAAACGAGGAGAAACCATGTCCCTGTTGATGACCAGACTGATGCTGACCCTGGTCCTGAAACCACGCCCCGCCGAGAAGGAACGCGGCGACGTCCCCGGCTGGGTGCTGATCACGGTGATGACGGCCGGCCTGGTTGTCGTCCTGTGGCAGGTCGCCGGCGACCAGCTGAAGTCGATGCTCGAACGCGCCCTGGACTCCGTCGGCGGCAAATGACGGGGGCCCAGGGCAACGAACGGCGCGGCCCGACGCTCGAGTCCGGGCGGCGGGGTGCTGCCGCGCGGGCCCGGCGCCGCCGGCCCGGCCAGGGCGACGCGGGCGGGGGCCTGCCTGGTCGCTGCGGCGAGGGCTGGCGGTTGCCTGGTCCCCGCGATGAGGGCGGGCGTGCGTCTGGTCGTCGGGGCGAGCGTGGGCGTGTGTCTGGTTGTCGGGACGAGCGTGGGGGTTTGCCTGGTCCCCGCGATGAAGGCGGGCGTGCGTCTGGTCGTTGGGGCGAGCGTGGGCGTGTGTCTGGTCGTTGGGGCGAGCGTGTAGGGCTGGCTGGTTCCCGCGATGAGCGCGGGCGCGCGCTTGGTCGTCGGGACAAGCGTGGGCGCGTGTCTGGTCGTTGGGATGAGCGTGGGCGTCTGCTTGGTCGTCGGGACGAGCGTGGGTCGGCGGTTGTCGACTTCGTGCTGGTGACGATGATCGTCGTGCCGTTGTTCTTGGGGATCCTGCAGGTTGGGTTGTTCCTGTACATCCGCAACACGATGACCGCGGCGGCGTCCGAGGGCGCCTTGTACGCGGCGGTGCTCAACCGCGATACGGCTGACGGGGAGGCGCGGACGCGGGAGTTGGTCGACGGGGTGGTTCGGTCCGAGCTGATCGAGTCGGTGACTGCTGAGCAGACGGAGATCGATGGGCAGCCGGTGGTTCGGGTGGCGATCTCCGCGCACATGCCGGCGCTCGGGTTGTGGGGGCCTGGGATCGACTTCAGTGTCGAAGGCCACGCGGTGAAGGAGACCGGCGAGTGAGGTGGGGGGTCGTCGTTCGAGGGGCTCGACGGATGATCTCGGCGGGCCGAGCACGCCGGCGCAGTGTTTCGGGGAGGACGGCGCGGGGGGAGCGGGGGAGTGCGGTGGTTGAGTTCTCCTGGTTGGCGTTGTTGCTGTTGGTGCCGTTGATCTACGTGATGCTCGGGGTGTTCGACGTGCAGCGGGCGTCGTACGGGGCGGCGGCGGCGACGCGGGCTGCTGGGCGGGCGTTCATCATCGTGCCCTCGGGGTTGACCGAGGACAACGCGCGGGCGCGGGCGTTCGAGGCGGCGCGGTTGGCGATGAAGGACCAGGGGATCGAGCTCGAGTCCGGGGATCTGAAGATCAGTTGCGATCCGGAGTGTTTGCAGCCGGGGTCGACGGTGACGGTCGAACTGGACTACGCGGTCCCGTTGCCGTTCATTCCGGAGGCGCTGGGTGGGGAGCGGCCGGCGGTTCATGTGTCGGCGTCGCATACCGAGCCGTACGGCGACTACCGGGAAGCGAAGGGTTCGCCGTGAGGGAGCAGTTGGGGGCTGGTGCGAGTGCGCAGCCCGAGGGACTCCCTGGGGGCGAAGGGATTGGTCTGCGTGAGAGGGCCGGGCGACGCGGAAGGCGCGGGCGGAGTGAGAGGCGCGGGGGTGGCGGGTCGCGCGGAAGGCGCGGGCGGGATGAGCGTGGGCAGATGACGGTGTTGATCGTTGGGTTTGCGGCGATTGTGTTGCTGATGGTTGTGGTGGTTACCGATATCTCGAAGGTGTTCCTGGTACGGCGGGATCTGGACTCGACGGCGGATGGGGCTGTGCTGGCCGCGGCCAACGGGCTGGCGGCGATCTACGCGCAGACCGGGAGCGGTGGGAACGCGCAGATCGACCCCGAGGAGGCGCGGCGGTTGGCGGCTGACTATCTGGACACGGTGTCGGCGAGCGAGCGCTTCGACGGGCTGGACTGGTCGGCGGACGTGACCGGTACGACGGTGACGGTGGAGCTGACGTCGAGCGTGGAACTGCCGTTCAGCCCACCGGGTTGGTTGGAGAACGCCGACATCGCATCCAGTGCGTCAGCAATCGTTCCTGTGCGCTGAAGGTCGACCACACTCGGTCCGCAATCCGGGACAGCCTCTGGCTCCGGCCGAGAGGTTGTTTGCTTGCTGGTGCGCATCGGCAGGGGTGACTACGGGTGGTGTGGTTCCCGGGGTGACTTGCGGGTTGTTGTCGGGGGCAACTTGTGGGGTGGGTTTTGGGGAAGCGGGCTGTGGGGCACCATGAGGGCATGCAGATCGATCTGGCAGGGCGGCGGGCGTTGGTTTCGGGGTCTAGTCAGGGGATCGGGCAGGCGATTGCCACTGAGTTGGCCAGGGCCGGCGCGAGTGTGGTGGTCAATGGGCGGGATCAGGGGAAGACCGAGAAGGCTGCTGAGGCGATCGCCAAGGACGTGCCGTCGGCGGAGCTGATTCCGATCGGGGCTGACCTTGCCACCGCTGAGGGGGCTGAGGCGCTCAAGGAGAAGGCGGGCGAGCTCGACATCCTGGTGAACAATCTCGGGATCTTCGGGGCGAAGCCGGTGCTGGAGATCGACGACGACGAGTGGCGGCGGTACTTCGAGGTCAACGTGCTGTCGGCGGTGCGGCTGATTCGGATGTATCTGCCGGGGATGATGGAGCGCGGGTTCGGGCGGGTGATGAACATCGCCAGCGACTCGGCCGTGGTGACGCCGTTGGAGATGGTGCACTACGGCGTGACCAAGACCGCGTTGCTGGCAGTGACGCGGGGGTACGCGAAGGCGGCCGCGGGGACCGGCGTGACGGTGAACTCGGTGATGGCCGGGCCTACGCACACGCCTGGTGTCGAGGAGTTCGTCGGTGAACTGGTCGGCGACGACCTGCCGTGGGACGAGGCGCAGCGGCAGTTCATGAAGGAGCACCGGCCGTACTCGCTGATCGAGCGCCTGATCGAGCCGCACGAGATCGGCAACATGGTGGTCTACCTGAGCTCCGAACAGGCCTCCGCCACTACGGGTGGTGCTGTCCGCGTAGACGGCGGGTACATCGACTCGATCCTGCCTTAAGCGAACACCCCCGGGTGGTCCGCGAGCCACGTGCGGAACGTCCGGCCTGAGTGGCCGGTGAGCTTTTCTACGGCCGGCTCGATCGGGTGGGGGCTGCCGACGCGGGAGGCCCAGTACGACAGCAGCGCCTCGATCTGGGCTGGTCGGCCCAGGGCACCCATCTCCACGCGGGCCTCCTCGGCGGTGAGGTCGACGGCCTCGAAAGAAGCTCCGGTGATCTCGGCGACCTGGGCCAGCTGCGCCCGCCGGGTCATCGACTCCGGACCGGTCAGCGGATAGCCCCGGCCGTCGTGCTCCGAGCCGGGGCCGTCCAGCAGCACCCGCACAGCCACGTCAGCGATGTCCTGCTCGTGGATCGGCGCCTCCTCCGCCTCCAGATACGGCAGCCGCACCTGGCCGGTCGCGCGGATCGAGTGTGACCAGAAGAGCGCGTTGGTCATGAACGCACCGGGCTGCAGGTACGTCGTCGCGTACGAGCCGCTACCGACGAGAGCCTCGGTCTGCGCGTGCGGATCGCCCGCTGCCTCGTCGTTGTCAGCCTGCGAGGACATCGACGACAGCAGCACGACCTGCCGTACGCCGGCGGCGTCGGCCGCCGCGGCGAACGCGCCGGCGGTCGACGGTTCGGCGTACAGGAAGACCTGCTCGATGCCGTCGAGGGCGGCGGTCAGGGACGACGGGTTCTCGAAGTCCCAGGGGACCGCGCCGGGGAGGTCCTGCGGCGAACGGCTGGCGATCCGGACGTCGCGGCCGGCGGAAACGAGTCCGGCGGTCAGCGCGCGAGCGATCTTGCCGCGACCGCCGGTGATCAGGATGGTCATGGATGAACTCCAAAGATGTAGTGACTACAAGATTGGAAAGAGTAAAGCATGACGCTCTAGGATGTGTCCATGGAGATCGGCCGCCGGGAGCGGAAGAAGCAGCAGACCCGTCAGGTGATCTCCGACGTCGCGACGCGACTGTTCCTGGAGCACGGGTTCGACGCGGTGACGGTGGCGGAGGTCGCGAAGGCGGCCGACGTCGCCGTACAGACCGTGTTCAACCACTTCCCGACCAAGGAAGACCTGTTCTTCGACGAGACCGGGTGGTGGATGGGTCCGGCCGAGGCGATCAGGAGTGCGCCGCCTGAGCAGCACCCGATCGACGTTCTGGAGCAGCAGTACCTGACCGTCGTTCGCGGGCGGTTGGCCAACGGTCACCTGGAAACCTGGCGGGAGTTCAGCCGGGCGATGGCGGAGAGTCAGGCCCTGCTCGCTCGCCGTCGGCAGATCGCGGAGGAGATGGAACGGACGCTCGCCGCCGCGCTCGAGGAGCGTGATCCGGAGATCGAGCCGCTGAAGGCGAGATTTGTCGCCGCGCAGTTCGCTGCCGCGCAGAAGGTGCTCGAGGGGGAGCTGGCGTTGATCATGCCGCCGGATGCGACCTCCGAACAGCTGAAAGCGTCGAACGCCGAGCTGGAGCGAGCGACCGCCGAGGTGTTCGAGGCCCTGCGCAGAGCTTGGTGACCGGACAATGGATTCCCGGCGAAGCACGGTCACCGGGTACGCTGCATGGTTGTGGCTGGACTGGATTTTGACGCGGAGCTCAAGCAACTCGACGCGACCCTGACCTCGATCGAGAAGGTGCTCGATCTGGACACCCTGCGCCGGGAGATCGCCGACCTCGGAGAGGCGGTGGCCGCGCCTGACCTGTGGGACGACCAGGCGAACGCGCAGAAGGTCACGTCCCGGCTGTCCAGCCTGCAGGCCGACCTGGAGCGGGTGACCAAGCTCCGCGGCCGGGTCGACGACCTCGGCGTGATGATCGAGCTGTCCCGCGAGGAGAACGACGCCGACAGCCTGGCCGAGTCCGAGAAGGAGATCGCCTCGCTGGCCAAGTCGATCCAGTCCCTCGAGGTCCGCACGCTGCTGTCCGGCGAGTACGACGAGCGCGAGGCGCTGGTCACGATCCGCTCCGGCGCGGGTGGCGTCGACGCCGCCGACTTCGCCGAGATGCTGCAGCGGATGTACCTGCGCTGGGCCGAGCGCCACGGGTACCCGACCGAGGTCTACGACACGTCGTACGCCGAAGAGGCCGGGCTCAAGTCGACCACGTTCGGTGTCAAGGCGCCGTACGCGTACGGCACGCTGAGCGTCGAGACGGGCACCCACCGGCTGGTCCGGATCTCCCCGTTCGACAACCAGGGCCGCCGGCAGACCTCGTTCGCCGCGGTCGAGGTGGTCCCGGTGCTGGAGCAGACCGACGAGATCGACGTACCGGACGAAGAGCTGCGGATCGACGTGTACCGCTCGTCCGGTCCCGGTGGCCAGAGCGTCAACACCACCGACTCCGCGGTCCGGATCACCCACATCCCGACCGGCACGGTCGTCTCCTGCCAGAACGAGAAGTCGCAGCTGCAGAACAAGGCCAGCGCGATGGTGATCCTGAAGGCCAAGCTGCTCGCGCTGAAGAAGGCCGAGGAGCGGGCCGAGATCGACTCGCTGCGCGGTGACGTCCAGGGCTCGTGGGGCGACCAGATGCGCTCCTACGTCCTGCACCCGTACCAGATGGTGAAGGACCTGCGGACCCAGTACGAGTCCGGCAACACCTCGGGTGTGTTCGACGGCGAGATCGACGAGTTCGTCGAGGCCGGCATCCGCTGGCGCCGGACCGGCCAGACGGTCGCCGACCAGAACTGACGTACCAGAACCCGACGTGATCGAAGAGCTCCGCGCGGACTGCGGTAGCTGCTTCGGCCTGTGCTGCGTCGCGCTGACGTTCGCCCGGTCGGCCGACTTCGCGATCGACAAACCGGCCGGCGAGCCCTGCCCGAACCTGCAGGACGACTTCCGCTGCGGCATCCACCAGAAGCTGCGGCCGAAGGGCTTCAACGGCTGCACGGTCTACGACTGCTTCGGCGCCGGCCAGAAGATCTCGGCGCAGGCCGGGACGAGCTGGCGCGAGCAGCCCGGCCAGGAGATGTTCGCCGCGCTGCCGATCATGCGGCAGCTGCACGAGCTCCTCTGGTACCTGTACGACGCGCAGCAGCGCCCGGAGGCCGCGCCGATCCGGGCCGAGCTCGAGCGAAGCGCCCAGCACGTCGAGGCCCTGACCCGGCAGCCCGTCCTGGAAGTTGACCTCGGCAACGAACGCGCCCAGGTCAACGAGCTGCTGATCACCACCAGCAAACTCGTCCGCGGGAAGCAGCCCAAGAAGAAGGAACGCCGGGGCGCCGACCTCGTCGGGGCCAAGCTGCGCAAGGCCGACCTGAGTCGGGCCAACCTGCGCGGCGCCTACCTGATCGCGGCCGACCTGGCCGGCGCCGACCTCCGCAAGGCGGATCTGATCGGCGCCGACCTGCGCGACAGCGACCTCCAAGGCGCTGACCTCACCGATGCGCTGTTCGTCACCCAGTCCCAGGTGAACGCGGCGAGGGGCGACAGCAGCACCAGGATTCCCAGCAGCCTGCTGCGCCCCACTCACTGGAGCTAAGACCGCAGCTGACGGGTCACCGGAGTCATCAGCAGCGAGATCGCGGTGATCGCCAGCGCAACCGCAGCCAGCGCTCCGCCCTGACCCCACGACGTACCGGACAGCGACAAGTACGCCGTACCGACCGTGGCCGCGCCGAGCGCCAGACAGGTCTGCTGGCTCGTCAGCAGGATCCCACTACCGAGTCCGGCCTGGGCCGGCGGCACCTGGCCGACTACGACTCCCATCAGCGGCACCATGACCAGTCCGCTGCCGAACCCGGCGATCAGCATCGGTACGGCCAGCGTCCACGGAGTCACCTCCGGCCACAGCGCCAGCGCGACAGCAGCCAGTACGGCGTACCCGACGGCCTGAATCAGCCAGCCGCGCACGATCAGGCCGGCGCCGTACCGGGCCTGCAGCCGCGGCCCGTAGACCGACGTGATCAGGAACCCGACCGCCATCGGCAGCAGGCTCAGACCGCCTTCCAGCGGAGACATCCCGGCCTCGCCCTGCGTTGCCAGGGCGAACACGAACATGAACCCGCCGAACGTCGTGAAGAACGCCATCGCCAGCAGCAGCCCGAGCCGCATCGCCTTCAGGCGCAGTACGGTCGGTGGGATCAGCGGAGCCCCTCCAGCCTTCTCCGAACGGTGCTGGTGCAGTCCGAGCAGAGCAAGAGCCGGTACGACGGCCGCCAGCGACAGCCACGTCCAGAGCGGCCAGCCGAGCGGGCGTCCCTCGGTCAGCGGCAGCAGCAGGAGTACGAGCGTCAGCGCGAGCAACGCAGCCCCCACCAGGTCGACCCGGTGAGCCTTGTCGGCCCGTGTCTCGGGCAGCAGCTTCACTGCGGCAACCACCGCGAAGAGGCCCACCGGCACGTTCACCAGGAAGACAGCACGCCACCCGAGCCCGAACACGTCGGCCTCGACCAGTACGCCGCCGAGGATCTGCCCGAGCGCCGCGGCAGCGCCGCCGACGACACCGAACATGGCCAGCGCCCGCGCCCGGTGCTCGCCGGTCAGCAGGCTGCTGATCGACGCGAGTACCTGCGGGGTCATCGCCGCAGCTGTCGCGCCCTGGAGTACCCGGGCGGCCAGCAGGACACCGATGGTCGGAGCGATCGCGCAGAGCAGTGATGTGACGGTGAACCCGATCAGGCCCATCAGGAACAGCCGCTTCCGGCCGAAGCCGTCGCCGAGTCGTCCACCGACGACGAGCAGGGTCGCGTTGGCGATGCCGTAGCTGCCGACCACGAGTTGGAGCTCGCCGGGCGTGGCGTGCAGGTCGGTCCCGATCGCCGGGAGCGCGACGTTGATGATGAAGAAGGAGAGCATCGGCAGGAAGGCGCCGAAGAGCAGAGTGGTGAGCGCCACCGGCCCGAGGGGCGACTTCGCGGGCGCGCCGATCGGCGGAGCGGAGGTCTGTGTCATGGCACCAGCCTGCGCCGACTCTTATCCGGGTAGTGAGAGCCTGATTATCCTATTACTGACACCACCCGGCACCAACCTTCCGTCCACCCGCGCGCTGGACCACCATGGAGAGGTGAGCATGCTGCAGGCAACCCGGCCGGACGAGCGGCGCCGCGCGCTGGCGGAGTTCCTGCGCAGCCGCCGGGAGCGGATCCAGCCCGAGGAGGTCGGCTTCGCACCGGGCGGCCGCCGTCGTACGCCGGGCCTGCGCCGCGAGGAGGTCGCGCAGCTCGCCGGGGTCGGCGTGACCTGGTACACCTGGCTCGAGCAGGGCCGCGACATCAACGTGTCCATCCAGGTGGTCGAGTCGATCTCCCGGACGCTGCGGCTGGACCGGCTGGAGCGCAACCACCTGTACACGCTCGCCGGGCTGCCGATCGGGCCGGTGACCGGCGACTGCGTCGCCCTGCCGCCGTCGGTGCAGAAGATGATCGACCGCGCCTCGCCGTACCCGGCACTCGTTCTGAACGCCCGGTACGACGTACTGGCGTTCAACGACGCCTACTGCAAGGTGATGCTGGACTTCACCCAGGTCCCGGAGGACCAGCGGAACATCCTCTGGCTCAGCTTCGTGTCGAAGGAGTGGCAGTGCTCCTTCGAGGACGCCCAGACGATGAAGCTGCACATGGTCGCGGGGTACCGGGCCGCCTCCGCCGATCACCTCGGGGAGCCGAGCTGGCAGGACATGACGCAGCGCCTGCTGACCGAGTCGGCCGAGTTCGGCGAGCTGTGGAACCGGTACGACGTCGCCGCGCCGAGCAACAAGGTCAAGGTGGTCGTCAACCCGCGGGTCGGCCGGCTCGAGATCGAGCCGGTCAACCTGTGGCTGAACCGGCTCGGCCGGACCCGCGCGACGGTCTACACCGCCGCCGACGAGGAGACCGAGACCAAGCTGCGGATCCTCGTCGACGGCTGACCGGGTTGCCGGCGGCGTCCAAGGCGCCGCCGGCGGCCCGGTGGATCAGCCGATCGGGATGCCCGGGTTGGCCAGGCCCTTCCCGCCGGTGACGGTGTTGCTGCGGTCGATCGTGACCTTGCAGCTGGACGCGTTGTAGTTGGTGATGTTGAACGCGTACCGGCCGCTGCCGGTGGCCCCGGTCAGGTCCGACTTGTTGTTGCGGAAGACCGTGCCGCACCCCCACCCGGACTGCTGGGTGTGGGTCTCGAACCCATTGTTGGTGGTGTTCTTGCCTGTGTTGTTCTCGATCAGGTAGTTGTTGCCCTTGACATCGATCCAGCTGTCGTCGTAGTTCGCGCCGGTCAGCCCGCGACCGTCGAAGGAGTTGCCCGCGACGCGGCCGCCGGTGGTGCCCTCCTTGAGGTCGATCGCCTCGCCGCCGACGTCCGGGCCGATCGTGTTGTCGAGGATCTGGACGTTGTCGGACTTGTCCGACGTGCCGCCGGCGCTGCCGACGTACACGCCTTCGCCCATGCCCCGGCCGTCGTTGCCGGTGTCGTAGATCTTCGAGTTGCGGATCGTGCCGTAGGTGCTGGACTTGCGGAAGTGCACGCCTTCCATGTCGAGGCCGTGCACGGTGACACCGTCGATCACCACCCGCGTGGCCGAGTCGATCATGATGCCCTTCTGGCCACCGGTCACGGTGATGCCCTTGACCTGCCAGTACGACGCGCCGTTCAGGTGCAGGCCGTAGCCACCGCCCGCGGTCAGTACGGCGTTGGCGCTGCCGGTCAGCGTGATCGGCGACGACGAGCTGCCGGAGACCGTGGTCTTGAAGTTGCCGGTGTAGGTGCCGTCGGCAAGCTTGATCGTGTCGCCCGGCTTCGCGCTGGTGAGCGCGGTCTTCAGCTGGGCGGCGGTGGTCACGTTGATGGTCGCGGCCTGCGCCGGGCCGGCCACGAGGCCGGCCGCGACGACGCCGAGGGAGAGGAGCAGCGCGGTTCTCACTGGATCACCGACCTGAGGAGTTTGTCGCCGTTGGTGTTGGAGGTGCTGATCCAGATCGCGTTCGCGCCCGGGATCTTCACGATCGACCGGAGCCGGCCGAAGGTGTTGGTGAAGTACGCCTGGGTCGCGCCGGCGTTCTCGCCGTTCAGCTCGACCCGCCAGAGCCGCTGACCGCGCAGCGCGGCGACGTACGCCGTGTTGTCAACGATCGCGAGGCTGCTCGGTGATGCCTCGGCCGTCGTCCAGGTGCGCTTCGGGTTGTCCATGCCGGGCGTGCTGCAGGTGCCCTGGCAGGTCGGCCAGCCGTAGTTGTGGCCGCTGACGATCAGGTTCAGCTCGTCGTACTGGGTGTCGCCGAGCTCGGCGGACCACATCCGGCCGGCCGAGTCCCAGGCCAGGCCCTGCGGGTTGCGGTGGCCCTTGCTGTAGACGAGGGTGCCGAACGGGTTGCCCGGCGCGGGCTGGCCGCTGGTGGTGAAGCGCAGGATCTTGCCGTTGAGCGAGTTGTTGTTCTGCGCCGTCGAGGTGTCCTGCGCGTCGCCGGTTCCGGCGTACAGGAAACCGTCGGGGCCGAACTTCAGTTGGCCGCCGTTGTGGAAGGTGTTGCTGCGGATCCCCGACACGATCACCGTCCGGTTGGACAGGGTGGTGCCGTTGAAGTTCATCCGGACGATGCGGTTCTGGGTCTGGCCGCCGTCGTTCGAGGTGTGGAAGAGGTACACGGCCTGGTTGCTGGTGCCGTTCCAGGTCGGCGAGACCGCGATCCCCATCAGGCCGCCCTCACCGTTGGTGGTGACGGAGTTGGGGACGGTGCCGACCGTCGTACGGGTGCCGTTGAGCGTGACGCGGGAGACCCGGAAACTGTTCCGCTCGGTCATCAGGGCGGATTGACCGTCAGGCAGGAACGAGGTGGCCCAGGGCAACGACAGGCCGGTGACGAGCTCGGTCGGTGGTTGCGGTACGCCGGCGGCCGGGGCGGCGGCCGCCGGTGAGGTGATGGTCAGACCTGCGAGGAGCAGGAGGGAGAGCAGTGTTCGTCCCATGGGTTGCGTCCTTTCGGAAGGGGCGCAGGGGAGACAGACCCGGGCCGGTCCTTGGGGGCGTGAGGACCGGCCCGGGCGCGTATCAGCTGGTCGGGAAGTCGTCCGCGGTGCGGATCCGGTCGCGGATCCAGACCCCGGCCGGCTTCAGGACCGACGTACCGGTGAAGTTGTTGCCCGCGCAGGTGCCTTCCTTGAAGACGGCGCCGGAGCGGAAGTCGTCGGAGAAGTTCCAGTTCGTCCAGCCGATCTTCTTCGCGGCCAGGAAGTCCAGGTACTTCTGGGCGTTGGTGAAGTCGTTGCCGCCGTCACCGCTCGCGGTCTGGGTGCCGAACTCGGTCACGAACAGCGGGATCTTGTCGGCGGCCCGGGACAGCGCGTTGAAGTACTCGGTCTTGTGGGAGGCCGCGTAGAAGTGGAACGTGTACATGAAGTTCGTCGCGTTGATCGGGTTGTTGACGATGTCGGCCTCGGTGCGGCCGTCGGAGATCCCGAGCGAGGCCCAGCCGTGGGTGCCGACGAACACGACGCCGTCGGCGTCCTTGGCGCGGATCACCGGGATCATCTGCTCGGCGTACGACTTGATGCCGGCCCAGGAGACGTTGTTCGGCTCGTTGGCGATGTCGTAGATGATGTTGTTCTTGTTCTTGTGCCGGTCGGCGATCTCGGCGAAGAACGTCTTGGCCCTGGCCAGGTTGGCGTTCGGGTCACCCGGCGTCAGCTGGTGCCAGTCGACCAGCGCGTACATGCCGCGCCGGGTCGCCTCCTCGATGTAGCCGTGCACCATGTCGGTGAAGCGGCGCGGGTCGGTCTCGTAGCCGCCCTCCTGGATGTACATCGAGATCCGCAGGACGTCCGCGTTCCAGTCGCTGGCGAGGGCATCCAGCGACGCGGTCTTGACGCACTGGCTGAACCACTGGATCCCGTGCGTGCTCATGCCACGCAGCTGGATCGGCTTGCCGTACTGGTTGCACAGCTTCACGCCGCAGACGCGCAGCTGGCCGTTGATCGCGACGGGCGTCGCGGCGGCAGTGACCGTGTCGACGGTGAGCGAGTCGGCGTTCGGGCCGCCCTCGGCGACGACCGAGGTGGTCTTGATCTTGTTGGTCCCGGCCACGAGGTTCGCGTTGGCGGTGACGGTCTGGTACGTCGTCCACGCACCGGTCCCGGGGAAGCCGAGGTCGTTGGCGACCAGGGTCCCGTTCACCGCGACGTCGAGCGGGCGGTTGGTGGCGGTGCCGTTGGCGTACCGGAACTTCAGCGAGTACGGGCCGGCCGACGGCACGGTCACGGTGTACTCGAGCGAACTGGTGGTGACGTTGTCGAAGTTGACGAATCCGGAACCGGTGAACCCGGCGTGGTTGGACTCGACGACGCCTTGGGAGATCGCGGCGTTCTCGGACTCGTAGCGGACGGGAGCGGCCGAGCTGGTGCTCGCGCTCGTGGTGACCAGGGCAGTGGCGGCCAGCGCGGTGCTGGCTGCCAGTGCGGACCAGCGGCGGGTACGCGTCATCGCGAATTGCCTCCTACTTCGCCGGGGGCGGTGGACGGAGTGGGGACTTGCATCGGAACCTAATAGGAAGGTTTCCTAACGGTTCCGGGGAACTTAGCGAGGATGCCGATCGCTGTCAATCGGTCGCTGATAGTTACGGCCAAGAGTTCCGCTGGGGGTGTTCAGGCGGTACTGCGGTCCCGCCAGGCGGTCTTCAGAGCGCCGAGAGTGACGGCGACAGCGGGCCTGCGGGCGGTCGCCGTACGCCAGACGGCGTACAGACGGCGGCTCGGCGCCGGCTGCAGCGGGACGGCCGTGACGTTCGCGGGCAGCGGTCCACGGCCCAGCCGCGGGATCATGCCGATCCCGAGGCCGCGGTCGAGCATCGCGATCTGGGTCTGGTACTCCGCGACCGAGTAGACGATGTCGGGCTCGACGCCGGCCTTCCGCATCGTCCGGACCAGCCAGTCGTGGCAGATCGTCCCCGGCGGCTGACAGATCCATCGCTCGCCGACCAGGTCGGCTGCGCGGATGGACTCCTTGCCGGCCAGGCGATGCGTGGCCGGGACGAGGACGTCCGCCGGATCCGTGCCCAGCTTGGTGCGGGACAGGTCCTCGGTCAGCGTGAGCGGGGTGTTGGCCCAGTCGTGCACGACCGCGATGTGGACCTCGCCGCGCTGGACTGCCGTGACGGCGTCGAACGGATCCATCTCGACGACCCGTACGTCGAGCGCCGGGTTGCTCTCGATCAGGCCCGGCAGCGCGACCGGGAGGAGACCGCGGGCGGCGGTGGGGAACGCGGCGGTGACGAGCTCGCCGATGGCCTGGCCGCGTTGCTCCTCGAGGCGGAGCTCGGCGTCCTCGACGAGCTCGAGCACCTTCGACGCCGTGGCTGCCAGCTCCAGGGCGGCGTCGGTGAGCACGATGCCGCGGCCGCGCTTCTCCAGCAGCGTCGTACGGGTCTCGCGCTCGAGCTTGCCGAGCTGCTGGGAGACCGCGGACGGCGTGTAGCCGAGCGCGTCGGCCGCGCTGCCGACCGATCCGTAGAGGGCGACGGCGTGCAGGGCGCGCAGGCGGCCGAGATCAATCATGTAGCACTCCTACATCGTGCGTGGTAGCAATCTGTGCTGGTCCTTAACTGTAGCCCGCCTCATCCTTGGACGTATGAACCCTCGTCACGTGCTGCTCGCGCTCGCCGTCGTCCTCGTCTGGGGGATCAACTTCGTCGTCATCGAGGTCGGGCTGGAGGAGTTCCCGCCTTTGCTGTTCTCGGCGTTGCGGTTCCTGCTGGCGGCGGTGCCGGCGATCTTCGTCCTGGGCAAGCCGCGGGTCGCCTGGAGGTACGTGATCGCGGTCGGGCTGGCGCTGGGAGTGGCGAAGTTCGGGCTGCTGTTCGTGGCGATGGACCACGGCGTACCGGCCGGCCTGGCGTCGCTGGTGCTGCAGTCGCAGGTGATCTTCACGGTGCTGTTCGCCGTACTGGTGCTGCGGGAGCGGCCGCGGGGGACACAGCTGGTCGGGATCGGCGTTGCCTGCTTGGGGCTGCTGCTGATCGTGCTGGACCGCGGGCTGGCGTCGCCGCTCGGCGCGCTGCTGCTGGTGATCGCGGCGGGGGCTTGCTGGGGTGTGTCGAACACGGTGACCCGGCACGCGAAGCCGCAGGACATGCTGCGGTTCATGGTGTGGGTGAGTGCGGTCGCCGTACTGCCGCTGACTGCGCTGTCGCTGCTGGTGGAGGGGCCGCGCGCTGACCTGGACGCCTTGCGCAGCATCGATCTGGGTGGGGTGGCCGCGTTGCTCTACCTGGCCGGGGTTGCCACGCTCTTCGGCTTCGGGGCTTGGGGCTTCCTGCTGGGCCGGTACGACGCCAGCACGGTCGCGCCGTTCTCGCTGCTGGTGCCGGTGGTCGGGATGGGGGCGGCCTGGCTGCTCCGCGGTGAAGCGGTCGGGCCGCAGCAGGCTGTGGCCGCCGTACTGATCATGGGTGGGATGGCTTGCGCGGTGGTACGGCCTCGTCGGCGGGTTGCTGTTGTCACTGCTCCGGTCGGGTGAGCTGGTCGCGGGCGCGCATCAGGGCGAAGCCGAGCAGGTTGAGACCGCGCCACTGCGCCGGGTGCTCGGCGCGGTCGTCGTCGGCGGCCAGGCCGATGCCCCAGATGCGGTCGACCGGGCTGGCCTCGACCAGAACGCGGTCCTTGGTGCCGAGCAGGTAGTCGCGCAGGGTCTCGTTCTGCGCGAACTTGTGGACGTTGCCCTCGACAACCAGTTCGAGGCGGTGGCGCTGCCAGGTCTCGGTGTCGAACCCGTTCACCTGGCGGCCGATCGCCTTCGCCTGCTGCGGATGGCCGGCGGCGATCACCTTCTGCTCGGCGTCGCGGTCGCCGAACAGCCGGGCCTTGCCGGCCATCATCCAGTGCTCGGCGGTCGGGTAGCGCACGCCGTCCACGGTGAACGGTGCCTGGAACCACTGGCTCAGGCAGCTCGCGTCGACCTGCCCGTCGCGGCGTGGGGTGTCGCCCCAGAAGAAGACGTACTTGTAGCGCTTCTTGCGGGACAGGCCGTCGAGCAGGTCAGCGGTGGACTGTGGTGTGGTCATCTCACTCGTACGGGTTGGCCGGTGCGGTCACGTTCTTCACCTCGGAGACGGTCAGCGCGGCGACGTCGCCGTCGGCGCGCTTGGTCGGCTCGGCCCACTCGCCGGTGACGGTAACCCACTGGTTCTTCGGCGGAGCCGCCTGGCCGCGGGCCTCGACCATGAACGCCGTACCGTCGGCGACGCAGCAGGTCAGGCCGATCCGGGACACGTACCAGTTGCCGTTCTTGCCGGGCGTGACGAAGCCGGTGAGCTGGAAGTCGCGACCCTTCATGCTCTCCTTCTCCCACACGGCCCAAACGGCGTAGTCCCTGACCGCCAACGGTACCGGTCCGACGTTCTGCGCGCTGTCGGCGAGCCACGAGTTGCCCTTGGGAGCGACCGGTTTGGCCGCGACCGGGGACTGACGCTGGGCGGCGTCGGCGCCGAGCGCGGGCGGGTCGACGACGAGCAGCGCGAAGACCGGGATCAGCATCAGCCAGGCGGCGCGGGGGAGGCCGTGGTGGTTGTGGCCGTCGTCCGCATGTTCTTTGGTTCTGGTGTCGGCCAGGACGTCGGCGACGGCGAGCAGGATCAGGACGATGCCGGCCGCGAGCAGCATCCAGCGCATGCCGGGTTTCACGTACCGCAGATAGGTGTTGGAGATCGCGAGCTGCACGATCGCCGCTCCGACGAAGACGACGACGAGACCTGCGACGTTGCGCTTCACAGCAACCACCATCCGACGAGGAGACTGGCGACGATCGCCACGACGAACGTGGCCGGCGCGAACCGTACGGCGAACTTCGGCCCGAACGTGCCCGCCTGCAAGGCGATCAGCTTCACGTCGACGATCGGACCGACGACCATGAACGCGAGGCGCGCGGTCAGCGAGAACTGCGTCAGGCTGGCCGCGACGAACGCGTCGGCCTCCGAGCAGATCGCGAGCAGTACCGCGAGCAGACCCAGTACGACAACCGAGAGCAGCAGGTTGCTGGCGACGTGGTCGAGCCACTCACGCGGGACCACGACGTTGAGCGTGGCCGCCGCGGCTGCTCCGATCACCAGGAAGCCGCCTGCGTGCAGGAAGTCGTGCAGCATCGAGGAACGGAAGACCTCGAGCTTGGCGGTGCCTTCGGCGTGCCTGTTCTTGGGCATCTTGAGCCAGGAGCTGCCCTTGCCGGTCGCGAGCCAGAGCCAGCCGAGGGCCATGCTGACCGCCAGTGACGTGACCGCGCGGGCGATCACGACCTTGGGCTGCCCGGGGAAAGCGACTGCGGTGGACGCCAGTACGACGGGGTTGATGGCGGGGGCCGAGAGGAGGAACGCGATCGCCGCTGCGGGGGTGACGCCTCGGCTCATCAGGGCGGCTGAGACCGGGACGGAGGCGCACTCGCAGCCGGGGAGGATCACGCCGGACGCGCTGGCGACCGGGACTGCCAGGGCTGGGTGCTTGGGGAGGGCCTTGGCGAAGAAGGAGGCGGGGACGAAAGCGGTGAGGGTGGCTGAGAGGAGTACGCCGAGGACGAGGAACGGCAGCGCCTGGACGGTTACGCCGACGAACATCGTGGCCCAGGTACGGACGCCGTCGTCGGTGAACAGGCCGGCGAAGAGCTTGCGGCCGAACAGGGCGAGGCCGACCAGGACGACGAGGGTGATCGTGAAGGCGATCGAGGAGCCGGCGGGCTCCTTCTTCCGGTGCTCCTCGGGAGGCGGTTCGGACGGCGCCAGCTCGGGGTTTTCCGTCACTTCGGGCGTGCTCATGGGCGGCATCCTGACACAGCACCCTGCGCCGGATCGACTACCGTCCGTGCTCGCAAATGAAAATCACCGTCATTCCGCTGGAAACTGGCCGGTGGGCCGCTGGTGCAGGAAAGTGCCGGGAGAGTGCGTGCTCAGTTCCTGTTGAGCGCTTCTTCGCCATGGCAGGGTGGAACGCATGGATGCCAACGTCGTGACCGCGGTCAACAGCCTCACCTCGCGCTGGGCGCGCAGCCTCGCCCCAGGCAACACCGTGATCTCCGGCCTGGGCCTGTGGCCCTTGCTAGCCCTGCTGTCGACGGCGGCCGACGAACCAGGCCGCACCGAGCTGGCCGACGCCGTCGGCGTCGACCCAGCGACAGCCGCCGCGCAAGCGGCCGAGCTCATCGGTGCCCTCGACGAGGCGTCGGACCTCCACGCGGCCCTCGGCCTGTGGGTGCACCAGCAGCTCAAGCTGAGCGAGTCCTTCGACAGCGTCCTCCCCACCGAGCTGACCGGCACGCTCGTCGGCGACCCCTCGGTCGACAAGCCCAACCTCGACGCCTGGGCCGCCGAACACACCAACGGGCTGATCCGTGAGATGCCGCTGGAGTTCACCCCCGACCTGGCGCTCGTGCTGGCCTCGGCGCTCTCGCTGCGCACCACTTGGGTCCGCCCGTTCCGCGAGCAGATTCGGCGCATCCACGAAGGCGATTGGGCGGGCGCCTGGCACTGGCTGGACCGCACCGACTCCGACCTGGACGCCGTACGGGTGCACGACTCCGCCGCGGGTCCTCTGACGGTCGTCACCGTCGCCGGTGATGCCGACGTCGACGTTCTCCTGGGCATCGCTTCCCCCGGCACGCCGCAGCCCGACGTCCTGGCCGCCCTCCTCACCGCCGCAGCCGCTCCGGCCGCCGGCCGCCCCGGCAGCAGCCTCCTCACCGGAGCCGAGCAGGGCGCGGAGCTGGCCCCAGCCGTCACGCTCGCCCAAACCACGTCCGCCACGCCCGACCTGACCCTCGCACTCCCGTCCTTCTCCGTCTCCGCGGAACACGACCTCCTGTCCCTGAGATCCCTGTTCGGCCTGACCACGGTCACCGCGACACCCGAGACCCAAGGCCACTTCTCCGCCATCAGCCCCGATCCGCTGGCCGTAGGCCAGGCCAACCAGTCCGTCCTCGCCCGCTTCCACGCGACTGGCTTCGAAGCCGCCGCAATCACCGCCATCGGCATGACCCGAACGGCCGCCTTGCTGCCGGCGTCGCCGCGACTGGCCGTCGCTCTGACCCACCCCTTCGCCTTCACCGCCATCCACCGACCCACAGGCCTGCCGGTGGTGACCGGCTGGATTCAAACCCCCACCGAGCCGGAGTAACCGCCGGGCGGCCGGTCGGAGGTCGGCGAGTCCCACCCCACGCAGCCGCCGTCCCGCCGGGTCCCGCCATTCCGCGGGGCGTCATCCCGCAGGGCCTCACCACCCCGCGGGTCGTCCCCCCGGCCCCTCTGCCGCATCTCGCCGCGCACCCCACGGAGGGCCAACGACGGAAGGCGAGGCCGCCGCCGCGCGGTACCCGGCGCAGCTGTCCGGGCACGACGAGTGGGGCGCCGCCCGCCGACGCACCTGCAGTTGAGTACGACGGCGCTGTTGAGCAGGCCATCTGGCTGGGGAGCATCACACGCGCGCCGTCGGCGGGCGTGCCCAGGATCGGCCGTCGGCGCATACCCGGCATCGCTCGCCCGGCGCCGGAGGAGTGGCAGATCTGCGACCAGTTCCCAGACCATCCTTACCCAGCCGGAGCCACCGGGCCGGAGTAACAGCTGCTTTCCGGAGGCAGGCCAGTTCCACCCACGCGGCCACCACCACATCCCGCCATCCCGCTGGGCGGCACCTTGTTCCGCCGGGCGTCCCCCTGCCCCGACTCGCTCCGCCAGGCCTCTTCCCGGTCGTGCAGGAGGAGCCCTGGGGGACGTTGTTGTCTGGTCGGGCCAGTGCTCGGTCGGGCGCCGGGCGTCGCCCTGTCCCGGTTCGCTCTGCCGGATCTCATCCGGGTTGTGCAGGAGGAGCCCTGGGGGACGTTGTCGCCTGGCCGGGCCAGTGCTCGGCCAGCCCGGTAGATCCATCCCTGCGAGCTTTCCCGGGGGCTCGTCCTGCGCACCACACCCGGGTGAGTTTCCCGCGGACCTCACCCCGGGCGGGGCCGGACCGGGCGGTGACAGCTGCTGATCGCGCGCGGTCGACGCAGGCAGGCGGCCGGGGTATACCCGCTCGAAGACCGGTCTCTCGTTCTACCGCGAGCTCGGCATCGGACTGCTGCTGCGGGTTCGGCGCCGGACTGCTGCCGGGGTTCGGCATCGGACCGCTCCCCGCGAGCCCGCCATCGGACAAGCTCCCGCGGTTCGGCGCCGGGCAGCTCCCGCGAGTTCGGCGCCGGGCAGCTCCCGCGGCTCGGCATCGGACTGCTCCCGCGAGTTCGGCATCGGACAGTTCCCGCGGGTTCGGCACCGGAGAGGCTCGTCTGCGTGAACGATCTCCAGTTGATCGCCGCCACCGGGTGTTGCTGGCGGCCAGGCGGATCGAGCCGCCTGGACCCCACTGCAGCGGCTCGCGGAGGCCGGGTACCTACCGGGCAAGACGTGCTGAGCGCTCGCAGGCTCAGGGTGCGAGGGCTCAGCACGTCGGCTCGGCCCGTGCTCGGGGCTACCTGGGGAAGTGCGGGTAGAACGTGATGTTGCCCGGACGGTAAACACCGATCTCGGGACCGTCCTCGTACGGGTAGAGCTCGCTGAAGTCGCCCGTGATCGGGACGTCGCCGGTGTTGCCGAACGAGATGGCCGGGTAGCCGCGACGATGGAAGGTGCTGGTGCTCGGCCGGTAGACGCCGACCTCGTCGGTGCCGCTGTTGTCCCAGTCGCCGATGAGGGGCCGGTCGCCGTGGTTGCCGAAGGGGAGCGCCCCGTAGTCGCTGCCGGGGACGTGGCGGTAGAACGTGCTGGTGCTGGGGCGGTAGACGCCGATCTTGTCGCCGCCTACGCCGTTCCAATTGCCGACGATCGGGATGTCGCCAGGATTGCCGAAGACCATCGGCGGCAGGTAGTTGGTGTAGAACGTGCGCGTCGCCGGCCGGTACACCCCGATCTCGTCGGGGCCGGAGCCGTTCCAGTTGCCGACGATCGGGACGTCGCCGGCGTTGCCGTACCGGATCGGCGGGTGGCCGGGGCGGTAGAAGGTGCTGGTGCTCGGCCGATAGGCGCCGACCTCGTCGGTGCCGTCGCCGTTCCAGTCGCCGATGATCGGGACGTCGCCGGGGTTGCCGTACGGCGTGGCGTCGTACAGCCCGGCGTGCGCGGGCCCGGTCGCGGCGAGTCCGGCCGCACCGAGGGCGGCGACGGAGACGACGATTCTGCGGAAGTGCTGGCGCAAACCCATGGTTCCCTTCTCCGGAGGTCGAGACGAGGTCGGGTCCCCGCCGTCACCACCACAGAGTGTTCTGCGCTCCGAGAAGGTTGCATGACGTCGTACTCCGGTCGCAGCACCCTGATCCAGGACACGCATCATGCTGCGCGACGACAGGAGTCAGCGGCCGAAAGCCCACTGGACCATCAGCGGGAACTCCTCGGCCCAGAAGGGATCTCCGTGGTCGCCGACGCGTTCCGTGAGTTCGACGTCCGCGCCGGCCTGGCGGAGTGCGTCGGCCCAGCGGGTTGCGTTCTCCAGGAACCAGGGCTCCAGCGTGCCCGCGACCAGGTAGGTCCGCGGCAACGGGGTCGGCAGCTCAGCGGGTGGTTGGTAGCCCCCGCCCGGGGAGGCGGAGAAGACCACGCCGTACGTGTCCGGGTGCCGGATTCCCATCGCGAGCGAGAGTTCTCCACTCGCGGACACTCCGCATGCTGCGGTTCGCTCGGCGGGTAACGCGACTCCGAAGTGCGAGCGCACCCACTGGCCGACGTCCTCGACGAAGAACTTCTCGTGGGCTCCGAACCGTTGCTCGTCGAACGACGGGGAGTACTCCTTGATGCGGTCCATCTCGTCGCTCGAGTCCGTGCGGTGGACGCCGACGATCATCGTGGGCGGTCCGTCGGCGGCCTCCAGCTGGCCGCCCCACTGGGAGATCAGTTGGCCGTCACCGGCGAACACGACTGCCTCAGGTGGTTCCGGTGGTACGTAGACGGTGACCTGCCGCCCGCCGTCGTACTCGAAGGTCTCGGTGACAAGCTCTCCGGTCAGGTCGTCCATGTCTCGTACCTCGGTTCGGGGTTGTCGCGGCAGCTGGGTGCTAGGACTGGGCGGAGAGAGCTGCGTCGAGGGGGTCCGTCAGGGCGGCGATGGTGGCGGGGGACGGGGGCAGGTGCTGGGTCATGAGGACGGCGGAGATGCCATGGTTGGGGTAGGCGTACCAGAGGGTGCCGAGGCCTCCGCCCCAGCCGTAGCGGGCGGGAGCCGCTGATCGGACCTGTACGCCGTAGCCCCAGCCTTCGCCGTCGAGGAAGATCTGAGCGGACGGCCCGGACCGCTGCTCGGGTGTCAGTCGGTCGACAGCCATGACGTCCGCCAACCGCCGACCGGCCGCGGCTCCGCCGGAAGTTCGGCGTCCGGGTGGTACGTCGCCTCGACCCGCTCCGGTGGCGTGTTCGTCCTCTTCACTGACCCGCCTGGTCAAGCTGGTGGAGAAGGTCAGGTAGTCGGCCGCCGTGGAGACCAGACCCCCGCCTGCGTGAGGGAAACGCCCGGGCGCGAGCCAGTCGCTGTCGGGTACGTCATCGAAGAGCGCGGTTCCGTCGGTGAAGCACGGGATCAGCCGGTCGTGGGCGTGCGCGGGGACGGCGAAGCCGGTGTCGTTCATGCCGAGGGGACCGAAGACGCGATCGCTGAACAGGGTTGGTAGGTCGACGCCGGCCGCGCGGGCGAGGAGGACGCCGAGTACGGCGTACGAGAACTCGTAGCGCCAGTGCCGGCCGGGCTGTTCCATCAACGGGAGTTCGGCGAACCGGCGTACCCACTCGTCCGGCGAGTGCGGGATCGCAGACGGCAGCGGCGGTCCCAGGCCGAGCCCCGCCGCGAACGCCTGCTCCGCAACCGGGCAGCTGTCGACCTCGAAGGCGAAGCCGAAACCGAGCTGCATCAGCAATAGGTCTTCGACAGTCGGCGCCTTCTCGGCGGGAACGGTGTCGTCGGGCGGGCCGTCGAGCTGCCGGAGAACCTGCTGCCCAGCCAGTTCAGGAAGCCATCGCTGGATGGGATCGTCGAGCGCGAGTACTCCGTCGTCGGCGAGCTGCAGCGTCAGCGCGGCAGTCAGCGGTTTCGTCATCGAGCTGATCCGGAACACGGCGTCCGGCCGCAACGCGTCACCGCCAGGACGATCCAGCCCGGCAGCGTGAATCCACTGCCGCTCGCCGTCGGTGACACCCACTACCGCTCCGGGAATCTCCCCGCCCTGAATCAGCTTCTCGACCGAATCCACCACCGACGGAAAGAGCGTCATCGCAGCACAGTAGCCCCGGACTGGTCGGCCGGGTGATTGATCGCGCTCGCAGGAAAGAAGAAGTTCACCCACGTGCGCCTGGCGTGAAGAGCCGGTTGAGGAGCGCGGACGCTTCGTCGACGCCCGCGCGATCGCCCGTGAGGAGAAGGTCGAACAACAGGCCGCGGGAGGCAGCCAGCCCGAGGCGCGCGTACGCCGGGGCTTCGGCCTCGGGGAGCCCGGCCTTCACGCAGAGCCGGACCAGCGGCGGGAGCCAGACGTTGATCAGGTCGGCCTTCAAAGCCTCGGTGTGCGGGAGGTCCTGCATCGCATGCGCAGACAACTCGAAGAACAACGGCCCGTAGATCAGCGCCGCCTCGGTGACGCGGCGCCAGAACTGCTCGGCCTGCTGCTCCAGCGGGAGATCCTCGAGCTCCGCGAACAGATCGCGCTGCTGCTGCTCGACCGTGCGGACGACCTCGGCCAGCAAGCCCTCGCGCGAACCGAAGTGGTAGATCAGCATCCGGTGGCTCGTGCCGATCGACGTCGCGATCGCCCGCAGGCTCGCGTCGCCGATCCCGTTCTTCGCGAAGTGCTCGACGGCCTCGGTCAGCAAGGACTCGCGGCTCACGCCTCGGTGACCTTCTTCAGGCTCGCGGTCTCCGTGGCGATGTACTCCCTGGTCAACTTGGCGTACAGCTTGCCGAAGATCCAGCCGAGCGGGCCCTCCTGGATGACCGTCGCGGTCACGACCGTGCCTTCCGGCGTACTGACGACGCGGTGGCCGCCGGTGGTCTTGATGCCCGGCGCGCGGGAGACCCACTCGAAGTACTCGCCGTCCTTCAGTTCGGTCACCTCCCAGACGGCGACCGGGAGCTTGGGCTGGCGGATCCGGGTCCGGGCGCCGACCCGCAGGGCGCCCTCGTCGAGCCGCTCGACCGATTCGACGGTCGGGGTCCAGTCGGGCCAGTGGGCGACGTCGCTGAAGACCGCCCAGACGCGTTCGGCGGGGGCGTTGACGGTGGTGGAGTGATCGAAGCGCATGTACCAAATGGTACATGCGCGGTCCGTGGCCGTCGATCAGCCGAGCGTCGACGCTGCGTGTACGGACGGTAAGAGTCGGGTCAGATCGGCGATTGCGGTGTGCTGACGATCCGATGCCGCCGGTAGGGTCGTCGCCATGGCCGACCAGAACACGAACCACGCCACCGAGAACGAGCAGGACCCGGGCGCGAGCACCCAGATGTTCCGTGCCTTCGTCAGCGAGGGTGAGGTCCAGCCCGCTGAGGAGCCGAAGATGAACGGCCGCATGCTGGCCGTCGTCGGGGCCGTCGTGGTCCTGATCGCCGTCGTCGCCGCGATCCTCGTCCTCTGACCGAGCACTTCCCCGTACGACGAACTGCCGCCGCGGCGACGGTACGACGAAGTGCTGCCGCGGCTGCGCGACGCATCCGGTGCGAGCGTGAGTTGAACAGATGACCACCGTGGACGTTCACGTCGTACGGGTCTTCGTCGACCCCTCGGGTGCCTTCGGCAACCCGCTCGGGATCGTCGACGGCGCGCTGGTTCCTGTCGACGAGCGGCAGCGGATGGCCGCCCGGCTCGGGTACAGCGAGACCGTCTTCGTCGACGACCCGGCCGGCGGCGTGATCCAGATCTTCAGCCCCACCGGCGAGATGCCGTTCGCCGGGCATCCGACCGTCGGCGTTGCCTGGTGGTTGCACGCCCAAGGCCAGCATGTCGACGTACTGCGAGTACCGGCCGGCGAGGTCCCGGTCATCCGCAGCAACGGCATCACCGCCGTACGCGCGAACTCCTCATGGGGTAGCACCTTCGACTGGCGCCAGCTCGACACCGCTGCCGAGGTCCTCGCCGCCAACCCCGCGTCGTACTCAGCCGGCCACACCTACCTGTGGGCCTGGGAGGACGAACCCCAAGGCCGCATCCGCGCAAGAGTCTTCGCGCCCGCCATGGGCGTCCCCGAAGACGAGGCCACCGGCTCGGCAGCCACCCAACTCACCGCCCGCCTGGGCCGCTCGCTGCACATCACCCAAGGCGCCGGCTCCCAACTCCTCACTACCAACCTCTCCGGCGGCTGGACCACAGTCGGCGGCCGAGTCCTCCCGTCCCCGAGCCGCACGATCACCACCTGAGCTGAGAAGCGCCGAACGTCGGCAGCACCTCAGGAAACCGAATGCCGAGACACACCTGGGTTTGTCTTGACCTACATTTCCAACGTTGTAAACTTCAGGCGCCAATGCATCTGACGCTCTGGGGAGATGGGCACACGTGGGTTCTGACGTCCGGCACGCGGCACCACTCGGCCGGCGGTCCTTCCTCCTGGGGGTTGCCGGTCTGGCCGCCGCGGGAGTGCTCGGAGCTTGCTCGGCGCGGCCGGGTGACGGCCGTACGACGTTGCGGTTCTTCGAGCAGAAGCAGGAAGTGATCGCGTACTTCGACAAGCTGTTGCGAGCCTTCGAGGCCGAGCACTCGGGTGTGACTGTCGTGCACGACACGACCTCGTCGATCGCGCCGCAGTTCGTGCGGAACGAGCCGGCTGACGTCGGCTGCTTCAACGACAACCTCGAGCTCGCGCGGTACATCAAGCGCGGGCAGTTGAGCGATCTCAAGCACCTGCCGTCGGCGCAGCGGATTCGGAGCGACATCGGTGGGCTGACCGACCAGTACGCGACGTACCCGGGCCGTACGGCGGTGCTGCCGTACTCGCTCGCCGCGGCCGGTGTCATCTACAACCGGAAGATCTTCGCGGACCACAAGTTGCCGGTGCCAACGACCTGGAGCGAGTTCGTTGCCGTGTGCACCGAGCTGAAGCGGGCCGGCGTCGTACCGGTCTATGCGACCGGCCGCACGACCTGGACCATCTGGCAGGGGCTCTTCGACTACTCCGTCGGCAGTCTGGTCGACACCGCGGACTTCTTCGCCAAGATGAACGCGATCGGCCCGGACGTCGGTCCCGACTCCGAGGTGTCGTTCCAGAAGACGTTCGCCGTGGCGATGGAGCGGGCGAAGACGATCTCGACCTTCTTCAACCCCGACCACGCCGTGCGCTCGTACGAGGACGGGAACCTTGCCTTCGGCAAAGGCCAGGCGGCGATGTACCTGCAGGGCCCGTGGGCGATCGGCCAGATCGCACTGGTCGATCCGAAGCTCGACCTCGGGACCTTCGCGCTCCCGGTCAGCGAGGACCCGAAGGACCGCAAGGCGCGGGTGAACGTCGACCTCGGCCTCTACATCCCGCAGCGCTCGGCGGACGTGAAGGCGGCCGGCGACCTCGTCGAGTTCCTGATGCGGCCGGAGATCATCAACGCCTACAACCAGGACAACCTCGCGTACGCGACCACGAAGGACGCTCCGGCCCAGCGCGACCAGCGACTCGCGGGCCTGCAGACGTACGTCGACCGCGGCGCGTTCTACCAGGGTGCGGGCACCTTCATCCCGGCCTCGGTCCCGCTCGGCAACTACCTGCAGTCGGCGATCGGCAGCGGCAACTTCGACAAGCTGCTCACCGACCTCGACGCCGACTGGCGCCGGCTGGCCAAGCGGGGTGCGACCACATGACCGCGCCGACCGTAGTCGAACCGAAAGGCACCACCATGACGCCCGCCGTCAGGAAGCGGCGCCCACGCAGGGTCGAGCCGATCTACTACCTGTTCCTCGTCCCGACCCTGGTCCTGTTCACCGCGTTCGTCGTCGGACCGGCCCTGGTCGGCATCTTCTACAGCTTCACCGACTACATCGGCGTCGGCGACTGGTCGTTCCTCGGCCTGCGCAACTACCAGGCGCTGTTCGACGACCCCGCGATCCTCGAGTCGTACACCTTCACGATCGGCTTCGCCGCGGTCACCGTCGTCATCGCCCAGGTGATCGCCCTCGGCCTGGCGGTCGGCCTGGCCGGCAAGATCCGGGCCGCCACCACGCTCCGCAGCGTGTTCGTGCTGCCGATGGTCCTGTCCGGCATCGTCGTGGCGTACGTGTTCAGCTTCCTGTTCTCGAACACGCTCCCGGCCCTGGCGACGTCGGTCGGGTTCGCGCCGCTCGAGCAGAGCATCCTCGGTGATCCGGACCTCGCCTGGCTGTCGATCGTCATCGTCTCCGCCTGGCAGACGATCCCCGGCGCGATGCTGGTCTACATCGGTGGCCTGACCGCGATCCCGGGCGACCTGTACGAGGCCAGCGCGATCGACGGCGCGGGCGCGTGGCGCCAGTTCCGGTCGATCACCGTGCCGCTGATCAGCGGCTTCATCGTGATCAACACGATCCTCGGAGTGAAGGGCTACCTCGGCGCGTACGACGTGATCGTCGGCCTCACCGGCGGCGGTCCCGGTACGGCGACCCGCAGCGTCGCGATCACGATCTTCGGTGGTTTCACCGGCGGCGACTACGCGTACCAGATGACGAACGCGACGATCTTCTTCATCCTGACCGTGCTCATCTCGGCGGTCCAGCTGGTCGCCACGCGAGGAAGGATGGTCCGCTTGTGAGCGCCTTGCAGACGTCGGCGCGCCGGCAACGGCGTACGAACTGGCCTGTCACGATCGTGCTCGCGCTCGCGTCGCTGACCGTGCTGGCGCCGCTCTACGTGACGCTGTCGATGGCGTTCAAGACCAGCGGCCAGTCGGTCGACGGCAACGCTTTCGCGCTGCCGAAGCCGTTCAACCCCGAGAGCTTCGCCGAGGCCTGGAGGCTCACGAAGTTCCCGGTCGCGTTCGGCGTCTCGGTCGCGGTGGCGGCGATCACGGTCGTGCTCACGCTGCTGCTCAGCTCGCTGGCGGCGTACGCGATCTCCAAGAACTGGTCCCGCCGGTTCTTCCGCTGGTCGTTCATCTACTTGCTCGCGGCAATGTTCTTGCCGTTCCCGGTGGTCGCGCTGCCGCAGATCAAGCTCACCGCGCTGACCGGGCTCGACAACCCGGTCGGCGTCGGGATCCTGCACGCGATGTTCCAGCTGTCGTTCAGCGTGCTGCTCTACACCGCGTACCTGCGCACGGTCCCGCCCGAGCTCGAGGAGAGCGCGCGGATGGACGGCGCGTCGACCTGGCAGATCTTCCGGCGGATCGTGCTGCCGCTGCTCGGCCCGATGAACGCCACGGTTGGTATCTTCGCCTTCCTGGCCTCGTGGAACGACTTCATGCTGCCGTCGCTGATCACCGCGAACCCGAAGCTGCAGACCCTGCCGGTGGTCCAGAACATCTTCCAGAGCGACTTCGGCACCGACTACAACGTTGCCTTCGCCTCCTACCTGATGACGATGGCACCGACGATCATCGTGTACCTGTTCGCCCAGCGCTGGGTGATCAGCGGCGTCACCCAGGGCGCCGTCAAGAGCTGAACCCTTTGCGAGGAGAACCGTGACCGACCTTCCCGTTGTCAGGCCGTTGCCCGAGGCATCGCCGCGCGCACAGGCCGACCGCCAGGTGACCGGCGACCACTGGCGGGTGACCGTGCTCGACGCCGGCCTGTTCCGGATCGAGTGGTCCGAGGACGGCGCGTTCGAGGACCGGGTCTCGACGTTCGCCGTACGACGTGATCTCGCGCCCGTCGACTTCACCGTCGAGCGCGACGAGCGTGGCGTCGTCATCACCACCGAGCGGGCGCGGCTGCGGTACGACGGCGAGCAGTTCTCGACCCACGGGCTGCTCGTCGAGTGCCTCGGGCGCGACAGCGGGCGCTGGCGGTACGGCGAACCGGCCAACGGCCTCGGCGGTACGACGCGGACGCTGGACGACGTCGACGGCCGCGCCGAGCTCGGACCGGGAGTCGTCGCGACGAGCGGCGTCGCCGTACTGGACGACTCGGTGTCGTTCCTGTTCGAGGACGACGGGTGGATCGGCACGCGCGAGCCGGGTCGGCGTGATCTGTATGTGTTCGCGTACGGGCGGGACTACTCGGCGGCTGTCGATGCGTTCTACGCGGTGTCGGGCGCGCCGACGCGGCTGCCGCGGTGGGCGCTCGGGAACTGGTGGAGCCGGTATCACCCGTATTCGTCCGACTCGTATCTCGCGCTGATGGACCGGTTCGATGCCGAGCAGTTGCCGTTCTCGGTGGCCGTGATCGACATGGACTGGCACCGGGTCGACTCGGTGCCGCCGGAGTACGGCAACGGGTGGACCGGGTACTCGTGGGAGCGGTCGCTGTTCCCGGATCCGCCGGCGTTCCTTCGCGCCCTGCATGACCGCGGGTTGCGGACCACGCTCAACCTGCACCCGGCGGACGGCGTACGGGCTTTTGAAGACGCGTATCCGGAGGTCGCGCGGGCGGTCGGGGTGGATCCGGAGTCAGGGGCCGCGATCCCGTTCGACCCGACCGATCCGGACTTCCTGCGGGCGTACTTCGCGCAGCTGCACCACCCGTTGGAGGCCGACGGCGTCGACTTCTGGTGGATCGACTGGCAGCAGGGCTCCAGCTCGAACGCGGTCGGGGTTGATCCGCTGTGGTTGCTGAACCACTTCCACCACCTCGACGCGGCGCGCGACGGGGGTCCGGGGATGACGTTCTCGCGGTACGCCGGGCCGGGGAGTCATCGGTACGCCGTGGGCTTCTCGGGTGACGCGGTCGTGTCGTGGGCGTCGCTGGCGTTCCAGCCGGAGTTCACGGCGACGGCCGCGAACATCGGGTACTGCTGGTGGAGCCACGACATCGGCGGTCACACGCGGGGTGTCCGCGACGACGAGCTTGCGACGCGCTGGGTGCAGTTCGGGGTGTTCTCGCCGATCTCGCGGCTGCATTCGGCGAACAACCCGTTCATCCGGAAGGAGCCGTGGGCGTTCCCCGCCGAGCATCGGGAAGCGATGGGGGAGGCGCTGCGGTTCCGGCATCGGTTGGTGCCGTACTTGCACACGATGAATCATCGGGCGGCGGCTGGTACGCCGTTGGTGCGGCCGATGTATCACTTGGAGCCGCGGCGGTCGGAGGCTTACGGCGTACCGAATCAGTATTCGTTCGGGTCCGAGCTGGTCGTCGCGCCGATCACGTCGCCTCGCAGTGATGCGTCCCTGCGTGGGCGGGTCCGCGCGTGGCTCCCGGCCGGGGTCTGGACCGACATCTTCACCGGCACCGTCTACCGCGGCGACCGCGCCGTCGAGCTGCACCGCTCGACGTCATCCATCCCGGTCCTCCTCCGCGAGGGCGGCATCCTCCCGCTCGCCAACGACCTCGACGCAACCCGCAACCCGGCTTCGCTGGAGGTCCTGGTCGCACCGGCCGCCGCGGGTTCGTTCACGCTGGCCGAGGACGACGAGGACGACCGCGTCGTCGGCTCCGACGGTGGGCCTGCCGCCCGCACTGTCCTGCGGTGGGACCCGTCGACCGGCGACTTCCACATCGAGCCCGTCACCGGCCGCCCCGAGGTCGTCCCCGCCGTCCGCGAGTGGACCATCACCTTCCTCGCGAAACTCCCCATCGCCCCCGTCACCGTCAACGGCCAGCCCGTCGATCTGGCCGGCACCGACGGCCGCTGGAGCATCACCGTCACCGCCCGCTCCGACGAGCAGACAACCCTCCACGTCGACGGCGACCTCCACGTGGGCACCTCCCAGGAAGACGCCATCCAGCAACTCCTCGAACAAGCCCAAACCGGCAACCCCGAGAAGCTCGAAGCCTGGGAGATCATCACCTCCAACCGCCCCACGGCAGACCGCATCGCCGAACTCACCGCGGTCGACCTCCCCGACGCCCTCCGCTCAGCCCTGATCGAGCTCCTCGGAGCCGTCGACTGAGACACTCTCCGGGTGACGGCCCACCTCAACTACAACCAGCTGGGAATCGTCTCCCTGGTGTCAGCAGGCTGGGAGCCGGGCCGGGCGGTCGCCACCGATGCCTATCTCGGCGCACTGGCCGGGGACGGATACCGGCCCGGGCCGGCGCTGGAGTCGCTGCTGACGTCGGCCGGAGGGCTTGAGCTCCCAACGGTCAACGGTGAGCGGTTCGTGATCGACCCGCGCGAGGGGCTGGACCTGGTGACGTTCGAGCGGGCGGAGGACTACGCGCGGGAGTTCGGCACCGAGCTCGCTCCGATCGGCCTGGCCATGAGCGACCATCTCACCGTGTACCTCGGCCGGAGCGGTCACTTCTTCGGCTCCTACGACCGCTACACCTGCTGGATCGGCGCAGCCCTCGAAGACGCCGTCGGACGACTGGTCACAGGCGACGTGGAGACCCTGAGCCCGGGATGAAGGTCGTCGAACGGTGAGGGCTGGGTGGACGGTGCTGGGCGCGGCGCGAGGAGGCTGTTGATGCGTGAGGTTGGGGCCCTGTTTACGGCGGTCGATGTCAAGGCGTCGGACGACGCGGCAGTCGGCGGCATGGTGAAGAGCTGGCTGGAGAGCGTGGTCCGGGTCGCGGTCGAGGTCCTGGGGATTCAGGTCACCGACGGGATGATCACGACAGGGCGGACCGACGGGTCGGGAATCACGTCTCGACGGTACGACGAGAAGAGGTGGATCGACGCGCTCGCCCTGTTGCCGGGTGGTGAGTGGGACGTCTCGCTCAGTGGCAAAGGGCCGGCGGGCCGGAGGTTTCAGGCGTCGTCCTACCGGGCGCTGGACGGGTTGGACCATTACTCGCAGCTGGATGCCTTCTTTCTGCCTGGCCGGGGCGACCAGGCAGCGGATTCGCTCGCGACCGGCGTCTGCGAGCTCGTCCGGGGAGCTGCCGGACGGCCGGAGGTTCCGTTCGCGTACGTCGGGCTCGACGGGAATCCGGGGATTCTGACGGCGCTGGATGTCGCCACGCGTGGTGCGTTGGCGTCGCGCAGGGAGAGTGCGGAGTGGCTGCGGGGCTACGGGTGGGTGACAGCCTGCTCTCCGCCGCTTCTGGAGAAGCTGGGCGGCTCGGCGGCGCTCGAGGCGACGGGGGTCTTCGCGGACGTCGAGGTGCTCTCGGGTGGGAACGTCCTGCTGAAGGCGACGGAGGATCCGCGCGAGTTCGACGAGGCGGCGCTCGAAGCGGTCTGGCGGGCATTGGCGTCGGCGTTGCCTCGTGGACTGCCGAGGAAGCCGGCGGGATACGAGGACGTGGAAGTTGTCGAGCGGGACGCTGCTGACGTGGCCTGAGTGAGGGATCCGTTGACTCCGGGTAGTGATCGGGCGGAGCATGGGTGCTCGGCTAGCGGGAGGTTCGCGATGGCGGAGATCGTGCGGGCGGCGTTGGTGCAGGCCAACTGGACCGGGGACCAGGAGTCGATGGTCAAGGCGCATGAGGGGTATGCGCGGGAGGCGGCCGCCCAAGGGGCGAAAGTCATCTGTTTTCAGGAGCTGTTCTACGGGCCTTATTTCTGTCAGGTTCAGGATCCTGGGTTCTACGAGTACGCCGAGACCGTTCCCGGGCCCACCGTCGAGAGGTTCAGCGCGCTGGCGGCTGAGCTGGGGATGGTGATGGTGCTTCCGGTGTACGAGCGGGAGCAGGCGGGGGTGCTGTACAACACGGCCGCGGTGATCGATGCTGATGGCAAGTACTTGGGGAAGTACCGGAAGAACCATATTCCGCAGGTGAAGGGGTTCTGGGAGAAGTTCTACTTCCGGCCTGGGAATCTTGGGTATCCGGTGTTCGACACTGCGGTGGGGCGGATCGGGGTTTACATCTGTTACGACCGGCACTTCCCGGAGGGGTGGCGGGCGTTGGGGCTGGCGGGGGCGAAAATCGTGTTCAACCCCTCGGCTACAAGCCGCGGGTTGTCGTCGTACTTGTGGAAGTTGGAGCAGCCGGCCTCGGCCGTGGCGAACGAGTACTTCATCGGGGCGATCAACCGGGTGGGTGTCGAGGAGTACGGGGACAACGACTTCTACGGGACGTCGTACTTCGTCGACCCCGAAGGGAAGTTCGTCGGTGACGTCGGGGACGACCAGAACGCCGAGCTGATCGTCAGGGATCTCGATCTGAGTCTGCTCGACACGGTCAGGGACCGGTGGCAGTTCTACCGTGACCGCCGGCCGGACGCCTACGGAGACCTGACGAAGCCCTAGCGAAGGAGCACCGAGGATGTCGTTGCTGGTCAAGGGTGGGACGGTCGTCGGGCCGACCGGAGTCCATCAGGCGGACGTGCTGATCGAGGGGGAGAAGATCGTCGCGCTCTTCGACCCCGAGCACAGTAGCGCGGTCACCGCCGACGAGGTGATCGATGCCGCGGGCAAGTACGTGATCCCGGGCGGGATCGACGCGCACACGCACATGGAGCTGCCGTTCGGCGGTACGGCGGCCAGCGACACCTTCGACACCGGCACCCGGGCGGCGGCCTGGGGCGGGACGACGACGATCATCGACTTCGCCGTCCAGCGCACCGGCGAGGTGGTCCAGGACGGGCTCGCCGCCTGGCACACCAAGGCCGAGGGCAACTGCCACATCGACTACGCGTTCCACATGATCCTCGGTGGCGTCGACAACGACGCGCTGAAGGCGATGGACCAGCTGGTCGCGGACGAAGGGATCACCAGCTTCAAGCTGTTCATGGCCTACCCCGGGGTTTTCTACTCCGACGACGGCCAGATCCTGCGCGCGATGCAGAGCGCCCGGGCGAACGGCGCGATGGTGATGATGCACGCCGAGAACGGGATCGCAATCGACGTACTGGTCCAGCAGGCGCTGGCCCGTGGCGAGACCGACCCGATCTACCACGGCATCACCCGACCGCCGGCGTTGGAGACCGAGGCAACGAGTCGCGCGATCGCGCTCGCGGAGGTCGCCGAGGACTGCCCGCTCTACATCGTCCACCTGTCGGCCAGCGGTGCGCTCGAGGCCGTCGCCGCGGCGCGGGACAAGGGCCGCAACGTGTTCGCCGAGACCTGCCCGCAGTACCTGTACCTGACGCTGGAGGACCAGCTCGGCGCACCAGGCTTCGAAGGTGCCAAGTGGGTGTGCTCGACACCGCTGCGCAGCAAGCACGAATCGCACGCCCGCGACCTGTGGAAAGGGCTCCGGAGCAACGATCTCGCGATCGTGTCGACCGACCACTGCCCGTTCTGCATGAAGGACCAGAAGGAGCTCGGTCGCGGCGACTTCTCCAAGATCCCGAACGGGATCGGCGGCGTCGAGCACCGGGTCGACCTGGTCTACCAGGGTGTCGTCGACGGGCAGCTGTCGCTGGAGCGGTGGGTGGAGACGATCGCGACCACGCCGGCGCGGATGTTCGGGCTGTACCCGCAGAAGGGCGTCATCCAGCCCGGCGCGGACGGTGACGTGGTCGTCTACGACCCGAACGGGACGACCCGGATCAGCGCCGAGACGCACCACATGAACATGGACCACTCGGCGTACGAGGGGTTCGAGGTGAGGGGACATGTCGACACGGTGATCTCGCGCGGCGCGGTGATTGTGGCCGACGGCAACTACCATGGGCGGAAGGGACACGGGCGGTACCTGCGGCGCGGCTTGTCGTCGTACCTGGTCTGAAGGGGGAATCCGGTGGACTTCGGAGTGGTGTTCCAGTGCGACCCGCCTGCGTCGGAGGTGGTCGACCTCGCCCAGCAGGCCGAGCAGGCCGGGTTCAGCCACGTGTGGACGTTCGACTCGCACCTGCTGTGGCAGGAGCCGTTCGTGATCTACCCGCAGATCCTGGCCGCGACGCGGAACGTGATCGTCGGGCCGATGGTCACCAATCCGGGAACGCGCGACTGGACCGTGATCGCGTCGCAGTTCGCCACCCTGAACGAGATGTTCGGCAACCGGACGATCTGCGGCATCGGCCGCGGGGACTCCGCGCTGCGGACGCTGGGGTCCAAGCCGGGCACGATCACGGAGCTGAAGCAGTGCGTCGAGGTGGTCCGCGAGCTGGCTTGCGGGCGCACGGTCGAGTACCGCGGGCAGCAGTTGAAGTTCGCCTGGGTCGAGAACGGCGCGCTCGAGGTCTGGGTCGCGGCGTACGGGCCGAAGGCGCTGGCGGCGACCGGGCAGGTCGGCGACGGGTACATCCTGCAGCTCGCCGATCCGGACATCGCCGCGTGGATGATCTCGGCCGTCCGCAGCGCGGCCGAGGAGGCCGGCAGGGATCCCGCGGCGATCAAGTTCTGCGTCGCGGCTCCGGCGTACGTCGGCGACGACCTCGCGCACCAGCGCGACCAGACCCGGTGGTTCGGTGGCATGGTCGGGAACCACGTCGCCGACATCGTCGCCCGGTACGGCGCGAGCGGGTCGGTCCCGCCCGCGCTGACCGACTACATCAAGGGCCGCGAGGGCTACGACTACGCCGAGCACGGCCGCGCCGGCAACACCCACACCAGCTTCGTCCCGGACGAGGTGGTCGACCGGTTCTGCATCCTCGGCCCGATCGAGAACCACCTCACCCGACTCCGTGAGCTCCAGGCCCTCGGCGTCGACCAGTTCGCGATCTACCTCCAGCACGACGCCAAGCAGGAGACCTTGGAGGCGTACGGACGGGACATCATCCCGAGTCTGTGAACGCCCACCACTCACCAACCACCGATTCAGGCCGTATCGGCGGTCGGTCCACGCCTGGACCGACCGCCTCCGGTGAGGTTGGTCAGTGGTGGAGATCCGCGTTCAGGTCGCCTCGGGCGTTGGCGTCCAGCGGTAGGCGCCCGGCAAGAGATCCGTGGCGAGCACAGTGCCCGGGCCGTCCTCGCCGGGCATGATGACGCGGATGCCCGGGTGGTAGTCGACCAGGATCTGGCGGTCGCGGCCGCACGGGCCGCAGACGCCACGGCCTTCGTTGCCGACGGCGACGATCGTGGTCAGCTCCCGGGCGCCCTCGGCGCGGGCGTGGCCGAGGGCGACCAGCTCCGCGCACGGTCCGCCGAGGAAGTGGTACAGGTTGATCCCGGCGTACATCCGGCCGTCCACGCCGCGGACCGCCGCGCCCATCGTGTAGATCCCGTCCGGGCCGTCGGTGTTGGCGTCGACGGTCCGGCGGGCCAGCTCGATGAGCTCCTCGTCGGCGGCGGTCAGCGGGTGCAGGTCGAGCACGGAGTTACCTCTCGGGTGGGCCGTACGGGAAGACGACGGTCGGGTCGTACGTACTACGGATCTCCGCGAGGCGTTGGAACGTCTCGGGGGACCAGCAGGCTTCGTAGGAGCCGGGGACGGTGAGGCCGCCGGCGTAGTTGACGTTGTGCTCGGGGGACTTCCACGGCGTGAGTGGCTTGAGCACGGCGTCGGCCGCGGGCGGGAGGACGGTCTCGAAGAGACTGGGGTCCGGAGCGCCGATCAGGATCAGCGTGTACGACGCGCCGCGGCCGCCGACGGCGCTGCCTTCGGGGACGTCCCGGGCGACGGCGCCGCCGAGGTGGCGGATCTCGACGGCCACGAACGGGATCTGCTGGGCAGGACCGGCCGCGTTGAGGAACGCCTCGACGAAGCCTGCGTCGATGTCGGTCAGCAGCTGGCCGCGGTCCCAGCCGGGGCCGGGGTCGCGCGGGTCGTTGTGGATGTCGGCGATCCGTGCGGCGGGGATCTCCTGGAGGAGATCGATGAGGACCGGAGCGGCGTCGCGGATGGGCTGGAAGAGTTTTTCACCGTCAGCAGCCAAGCCGACATAAGCGAAACGGATACTGAGGACGGTCTTCCCGCGCAGCGGCTCCGGGATGAACTCCAGTGGAGGCAGGCGAAGGATCACGGCCGACGACGTGGCCGCGTCCGGCAGCGTCTTGGTCCAGTCGACCCAGGTGGCGAACGCCGGGGCGATCTGGTCGGCGTCGAAGAAGACCGAGCCGCCGTACAAGGTGCTCAGCTCGACCAGTTCGAAGTCCATCGACGTGACGATGCCGAAGCCGGACTTGCCGCCACGCAGGGCCCAGAAGAGATCCGGGTTCTCGTCGGCCGAGGCAGTCCGTACGGCGCCGTCGGCGGTGACGAGGCGGAAGCTGCGGGCCCAGTCCGACGAGAAGCCGAAGGTGCGGGCCAGCGGGCCGAGGCCGCCGCCGGTGATGTAGCCGATGCAGCCGACGTTGTCGGAGGCGCCGGCGACCGGTGCGAGACCGTGCTCGGCCGCGGCCGCGATCACCTCGGCCCAGCGCACGCCGGCGCCGATCGTCGCGATCCGGCGTTCGGGATCCACCACGACCCCGCCGAGCCGCCGCGTGGTGACCAGGATGCCGTCGGTCACCGGCACGGCCGAACCGTGGCCGGTGGCAAGCACGCGGACAGGAACCGAAAAAGCAGCAGCGATCCGTACGACGGCCGCCGCGTCCTCCTCCGACATGATGCCGACGGCAACCTCCGGCGTGTGCACGGTGGCGGCGTTCTGCGCGGCGACCTCGTCGGCGAAGCCGTCGTCGCTGGGCCCGAGGACCGGGCCGGTGGTCAGCTCGGCGCGGAGCCGGCCGATCAGGTCTGACGTCATGTGCGATTCCCCTCCAGGTAAGAACTACTCACTGATGCCGGAGCGCTCGACCCCCTCGACGATCCAGCGCTGCAGGAAGACGAACATCACCACCAGCGGCACGATCGCGATGCCGGCGGCAACGAAGAGCTGGGGCAGGTTGATGGTCTGCGCGGTCAGGAACGTGGACAGTGCGATCTGCACCGTCCAGGCGCTCTGGTCCGGTGCGATCACCAGCGGCCACAGGAACGCGTTCCACGACCCGATGAACGTGATCGTCCCGATCGCGGCGATGAAACCGGTCGAGTTCGGCACCACGATCCGCCAGAACGTCCCCCAGTACGCCGTACCGTCGAGCTGCGCGGCCTCTTCCAGCTCGCGCGGGAAGTTCAGGAAGTACTGCCGGAACAGGAACGTCGCGAACGCCTGGAACAGCCCCGGCACGATCAGCCCGCGCAGCGTGCTCACCCAGCCGAGCGAGGAGACCAGCACGAAGCTCGGCACGAAGGTGACCGCGGCCGGGATCAGCAGCGTCGCGACGATGAAGTAGAACACCGCGTTCGCGTACCGGAACGGGATCCGCGCCAGGCCGTACCCGGCCAGTCCCGAGATCACCAGGACGCCGATGGTCTGCACGACCGAGATCACCAGCGAGTTGAGCAGCGCCCGCCCGAACGGCAGCAGCGGATCGGTGAACAGGTCGACGACGTTGTGCCACTGCAGCGACGACGGGAAGAGCTTCCACTCCGGTGACGTGATGTCCTGCTCGGTCGACAGGCCGTTGCGGACGAGCAGGTAGAACGGCAGCAGGAACAGGATCGCGCCGACCACCAGGACGACGTACCGGACGAAGGAGCCGGCCTGGTCCGCGCGGGAGCGCTGGATGGTCGCCATCTCAGTCCTCCCTCCTGCCGAGCCCGAGGAACCTACCCTGCACGAGCGCGACCAGCGCGATCAACAGAGTGAGCAGTACGGCGCCCGCGCTGCCGTGGCCGAAGTCCTGGCCTTGCCCGAGCGCGGCGTAGTACAGGTACACCAACGGCGGACGCGCGTACGGCGGGTAGCCGCCGGAGCTCGACAACAGGTTGTAGAACTCGTCGAAGGCCTGGAACGCGTTGATCAGGAGCAGCAGCAGTACGGCGGTCGACGTCGCCCGCAACTGCGGCAGCGTGATGTACCGCAGGACCTTCCAGCCGGTCGCGCCGTCGATCGCGGCCGCTTCGTACAGCGAGGGGGCGATCCGCTGCAGCCCGGCCAGGAACAGGATCATGTAGAACCCGGTCTGCAGCCACATCCGCGCGGACACGATCACCAGCCAGTACCACGGCGGCTGGGTGACCGAGAGCCACGCGACCGGCTCCGCGCCGAACCACCCGAGCACGGTGTTGGCCAGGCCGAACCGGACGCCGTTGAAGATCGACAGCTTCCAGATCAGCGACGCCACGACGTACGAGCAGGCGGTCGGCAGGAAGAACACCGACCGGAAGAACGTCTTCGCGAAGCGGGTGCGGTTGACCAGCAGGGCCAGGCCCAGCGAGGCGACGAAGCTGGTCGGCACGATGAACAACGCGAACAGCACGAACGTGAACAGGCTGGACCGGAACGCGGAGTCCCGGAGCATGTCCAGGTAGTTGCCCAGGCCCACGAAGTTCGTCGGCGTGACGGTGTTGTGCGCGTCGAAGAAGCTCAGCACCACCGACCAGACGATCGGCACGTAGACGAACACGACCAGCCCGAGCACGAACGGCCCGACGAAGATCACGAACCACAGGTTGCGGTCGTAGCGGCCCCGCAGCCGCGCGGCGAGGGCCGGCATCAGCCGGCGATGCGCTTGAGCTCAGCCTCCACGACGGCCTTGACCGCCTTGATCTCGGTGGCCGGATCGCTGCCGTTCTTGATGATCCGGCTGACCGCGTCGGAGTACGCCGTCCCGGACTTCGGGGTCCACAGCAACGGGGTCTGGGCGTGCCCGTTCTCGTTGACGAACTTCACCGCCTCGGCGGCCGGGCCGGACTTCAGCTTGTCGGCCTTCTCCGCGAGGCTCTTGCGGGCCGGGACGTGGAAGCCGTAGCTCTGCGCCCAGTCGAGCTGCTTGTCGGTCTGGTCGACCCACAGCCACTTGACGAACTTCTTCGCCGCGTCGACGTTCTTCGACTTGGTGCTGACCGACGCGCCGTACGCGCCGACCGGGACGCTCGGAGCGCCGGTGGTCGCGTTCAGCTTCGGCCAGGGCAGGACGCCGAAGTCGTCCGGCAGTGCCTTCTGGATCTGCGGGAACGTCCACAGACCGGTGAACTGCATCGCGGTCAGGCCCTGGGTGAACGCCGACGGATCGGACCAGTCGGTCGGTGCCCCGAGCAACAAGGCCTTCGAGGTGAACAGCTCCCGCAGCTTGCGCAGCGACTCGACCGCGGCCGGGTCGTCGAAGCCGAACTGGTTGTCCTCGGTCAGGTAGTCGACGCCGGCCGACCACAGCGCCGGACCGCCGAGGATGCCGACACCGCCGTCGTTGCCCACGAACAGGCCCTTCACCTTGTCGGTGGTCAGCTTCTTCGCGGCCGCGATCAGCTCGTCGACGGTCGTCGGGGGCTGGACGCCGGCCTGCTGGAGCAGGCTCTTGCGGTAGACCAGCAACTGCATGTCGGTGGCCTGCGGGATCGCGTAGAGCTTGCCCTGGTAGGTCACCCGGGCCAGCAGCGACGGCGTGAAGTCGCTCTTCGCGTCGCCGAGCAGGTCGGTCAGGTCGGCGACCTGGCCGCCCTTGATCATGTCGATCGACGGGCCGTTGCCGTACTCGAACACGTCCGGCCCACCGTCGGTGAGCAGCGCGGCCGCGGTCTTCTTGTCGTAGTCGCCGGGGGACCACTGGACCGTCACGGTCGCGTCCGGGTACTCCTTGGCGTACCGCTCGACAGCCTGCTGGGTGCCCGCCTCGCCGTACTGGTGGTACCACTGCGCCAGCGCCGGCTTGTCGCCGGAGCCGGAGGAGCCGCCGCCCGAGTCCGAGCGGCCGGTGTTCGACCCGCAGCCGGCCACCGCCATCGCCGCGATCCCACCTCCGAGCGCGAGGAAGCTCCTGCGGTTGAACCCGTCTGCACCCGACATCGCGACGTACCTCCAGCTCAGGCGCGGTCCCACGACCCGCGCACCCTGGTCCGACCCTACGACCGACCGGGTCCCCTGGTGCCCCATTTCGACGGCTGATAAATCCAGTGGCGCACTCGTCTTTGCGTTGTAGGGTGTCGGCCATGTCCCGCATGCCGCACTAGAGAGGGCTCGAGTCGCCGAGCCCATTTCTCGTTCCCCGCCTCGTCGAGGCCGGGGCTCTCTAGGAGCGCCTTCTCATGTCCAGCACCCTGAGTGCTGGGAGCTACCGTGCTGTCCTCCTGCTGCCGTCCGCGCTGCGCACCTTCGTGCCCGCGCTGGCCGGGCGGCTGGCCTACGGTCTGCTCTCGCTGTCCACCCTGTTCACCGTCCACGCCGCGACCGGCTCGTTCGCCGTCGCCGGAGCCGCTGGAGCGGGCTTCGGCCTGGCGTCCTTGTCGATGCCGTACAAGGCCCGCCTGGTCGACCGCTACAGCCAGCGCCGGGTCCTGCCACCTCTGGCGCTCACCTGCGCGCTGGGACTCGTCGCAACCACCTTCCTGAGTACGCCGGCCCTGCTGATCGCGCTGGTCACGGTGACTGGGCTCTTCGCCCCACCACTCGGCCCGTCGATGCGCTCCAACTGGCGGCTCATCACCGAGGACACCGGCCTCAAAGAACGCGCCTACGCCCTGGACGCGATCTGCGAGGAGTCCCTCTACCTGGCCGGACCCTTGCTGGCCGGTCTGCTGATCAGCCTCTGGTCAGCACCCGCAGCACTCATCTGTACGGCGGTGCTGCTTGCCGCCGGCACCTGTCTGATGGTCACGTCGCCGCTGACCCGCCGGACCACTCCGCCGAGTCCGGCCAGGCACCCGCTCGGCCCGCTGACCAACGCCGGGCTGCGCCGGATCCTGATCGTCATCCTGGTCACGGCGGCCGGCGTCAGTACGGCGTACCTGTGTGTGGCTGGAGTCGCGCAGGCGCAGGGGAGGCCCGGCGCGGCCGGGTTCGTCGAGGCGGGCATCGGGCTCGGCAGTGTGGTCGGGGGACTCGCGTGGGGACGCCGGAAGCACACCCGGTCGCACGAGACCCACCTGGCCGGGCTGATAGGCGTACTGGCAGCTGGACTGCTGGCGGCTTCGCTGACGACCCACCTGCTCGTGCTGGGGCTGGTGATGGCGTGTGCCGGAGTCGCTGTCGCACCGCTGTTCGTGACGTCGTACCTGGCGGCTGACGACCTCACACCGCCCGACCAGCGCACCGAGGCCAGCACCTGGATCAACACGGCCAACAACATCGGTAGCGCTGCCGGGGCGTCGGTGACCGGGGTGCTGATCGACCGGGTGGGAGCGTCGTACGGGTTCCTGGCCGGCGGTCTGCTGCTCGTGCTGGTGGCGGTCGTGGTCAGGCGTCCGAGAGCCGGGCGATGGTCGCGCCGGCCCGGCGGACGATCGGGACCGGGCCTTCGGGGAGGACGTCGCCGATGAACGTGTAGTGCCGCAGGATGTCGGGATCGATGCCGCCCGGGCGGTGGCGGCTGTGGTCGCGGACCCAGTCGATGATGTCGCCCCACCCGGGCGCCGCGAGCGAACCGCCGAAGTGCTGGACCGACAGCCCGGCGCACAGGTTGCCGAACGCCAGCCTGTGCGCCAGCGGCCAGCCGCGCAGGGTGCCGAGCACCAGGGAGGCCAGGAACACGTCTCCGGCACCGGTCGGGTCGTACGACCGCACCGGCAGCGCGGGGATGTGCTCCTCCTCCCCGGTCGCGGAATCGATGGCCAGTACGCCGTCCGACCCGTTCGTCACGACCGCCAACGGGACCCGCTCGGCCAGCTTGTGCAGCGCGGCCTTGGGGGTGTCGGTCCGGGTGTAGGCCATCGCCTCACCGGCGTTCGGCGTGAAGGCGTGGAAGCCTTCGAGTACGTCGAGCACGGCCGGCGACCAGGTGTCGGTCGGGTCCCAGCCGACGTCGCCGAACAGCAGCGCGCCGGACTCGCGGGCCTCGGCCGTCCAGCTCGGCAGCTCCTCCGCGACCGGCACGATCGCCGAGCGGGTGTTGAGGCCCGGGCCGACCAGCTTGCTCGGGTCGCCGGGCGCCTCGTGGGCGTGGGTGACCATCGCCCGGTCCCGGTCGATCGACATCGAGACCGTGACGGGGGAGTGCCAGTGGCCGATCCGGCGCGAGTGCGACAGGTCGACCTTCTCCTGGTCGGCCAGGGTCCGCCAGCAGAAGTCGGCGTACACGTCGTCACCGAAGACCGCGGCCAGACCGCTGCGCAGCCCGAGCCGGCTCGCGGCGATCGCGAAGTTCGCGACCCCGCCGGGGCAGGAGCCCATTCCCTCGGCGAAGATCTCGGTCCCCGTGGTCGGCGCGGACTCCAGTCCGGTGAGCACGATGTCGAGGAACACAGTGCCCTGCACGAACACGTCGTAACAGTCCGGATCTTCCACGTGACGTCCTTGTCGGTGGTGAGTGGTTTGCTGTCCTTCGTAACATCATCAACCGGTCATCACCAGGGATTTGGGAGGACATCGGTGGTTGTGGGGGTGTGTTCGTGATCCCGACCTGGATCTCGGTCGTGGGGGTCGCGATGACCGTGCTGAGCCCGTTGCTGGCGCTCGGCGGCGTCGCGCTGGGCGCCTACCTGACCCGCAAGTCCGACCGCGAGCTGGACACCTGGCGGCATCGCGAGGAGACCATGCGGATGGTCCGCTGGGCGGTCGAGCAGATCCTGAACGACGACGACACCGGCACGGACGCCGGTGTGGTCACGCTGCGTTCACTGATGCGCTCGGAACTGTTGCAGCCCGAGGACTACGAGCTGGTCGCCGCGCTGACCGCCGCCGTCGCGATCGACCGGGTCGGCGAGGCGACGTACGCTGAACTTGCCGACGCCGACATCGAGGTGGTCGAGGAAGAAGGAGCCCGCCGATGGCTGAGAAGAAGACCGTGAAGGTCTCCCGCCAGGCCGTGGAGCTGGCCCGGTTGCACGTCGAGGCGGCCCGTCGCGCCGGACGCAAACCGGAGCCCGGAGTCGCCCGGATTGCGGACGCCCGTCCGGAGAACGGCAACGGTACGGCGCCCGCTCCCGCCTGAGGCCCGTCGTCAGGCGGCACGCCTGACCGGATCACGTGCCGGTTGCCCCTAGACTGATCGGCGGCCGCTCCCGGTGGCGTACGGTGCTGTGGTGGTTACCGACGCGTCACTCCCTGTTCCCGACCACGGCCGGAATGTCCCGTGATCCGCTTCGAGAATGTTTCCAAGACGTACGAGGGTCAGTCCAAGGCTGCCCTGCTGAACGTGAACGTCGAGATCGAGAAGGGCGAGTTCGTCTTCCTGGTCGGCACCTCCGGGTCCGGCAAGTCGACGTTCCTTCGTCTCGTGCTGCGTGAGCACCGGACCTCCAAGGGCCACATCATGGTCGCCGGCAAGGACCTGAACCGGCTGGCCAGCTGGCGGATCCCGCAGATGCGCCGGCAGATCGGCACGGTCTTCCAGGACTTCCGGCTGCTGCCGAACAAGACCGTCGCGGAGAACGTCGCGTTCGCCCTGCAGGTGATCGGCAAGCCGCGCTCGCACATCCGCAAGACGGTGCCCGAGGTGCTCGAGCTGGTCGGTCTGGACGGCAAGGAGGACCGGCTGCCGGACGAGCTGTCCGGTGGTGAGCAGCAGCGGGTCGCGATCGCGCGCGCGTTCGTGAACCGGCCGATGATCCTGATCGCCGACGAGCCGACCGGAAACCTCGACCCCGGCACGTCGGTCGGCATCATGAAGCTGCTGGACCGGATCAACCGGACCGGGACGACCGTGGTGATGGCCACCCACGACGTCTCGATCGTCGACCAGATGCGCAAGCGCGTGATCGAGCTGGAGAACGGTCATGTCGTCCGCGACGAGTCGCGCGGCGTCTACGGCTACCAGCACTGAGAGCAGGGACTGACTTCGTATGCGCTTGAACTACATCCTCTCGGACCTCGGCATCGGTCTGAAGCGGAACCTGTCGATGACGATCGCCGTCGTCGTCACCATCTGGGTCTCGCTGTCGCTGTTCGGCAGCGCGCTGCTCGCCCGCGAGCAGGTCGACCTGATGAAGGGCAACTGGTACGACAAGATCCAGATCTCGATCTTCCTCTGCACCAAGGACTCCGGCGGCCGCGGCTGCTCGGGCGCCGAGGTGACCACGGAGCAGAAGAACCGGATCAAGCAGGTGATCGAGTCCAGCCCGGACACCGCGCCCGAGGGCGTCTTCGGTGAGTCGAAGAAGGAAGCGTTCGACCAGTTCAAGAAGCTGTACAAGGACTCGCCGATCGTCTCCACGGTCACCGAGGACCAGATGCAGGAGTCGTACCGGGTCAAACTGAAGGATCCACAGCGCTACCAGAACCTGGTCAGTGCGGTGGCCGGCCTACCGGGCGTCGACACCGTGCAGGACCTGAGACAGTATCTCGATCCACTCTTCAAGGCGCTGAACGGGTTGCAAGTCGGCGCCCTGGTCGCCGCGGCCTTGCTGCTGGTCGCCGCGCTGATGCAGATCTCGAACACGATCCGGCTGGCCGCCTACGCCAGACGGCGAGAGATAGGCATCATGCGCCTGGTGGGCGCCTCGAACTTCTACATCCAGCTACCGTTCCTCCTGGAAGCGGTGCTGGCGGCCCTGATCGGCGCGGTCCTTGCCTGCGGCACCCTGTGGGTCGGCGTGTACTTCGTCGTCATGCAGCGCGCGGCCGAGACATTCCGGGTCTGGCAGTGGGTCGGCGCGGCCGAGACCTTCCAGGCGACGCTGATCATGGTCGTGGTCGGACTGATCCTCGCGGTGGTTCCGACATTCCTGACGACGCGGAAATACCTCAAAGTCTGACCCGGGTGACTTATCGTGCAGTAGCACGACAACTCAACCCAGAGCAAGGGGTCGACTGTGGTCCCGCACTTCCCCGGTGCGAACCCGCGTGAGCGGGGACGCATCAAGCGAGACGACAGCATCGGCGCCACCGCCACACCGAGCGATCGGTCGCGTCAGCGACCGCCCGCCCGGCAGACGATTGTCGCCGCTTGCTGCGTTGTCCTGTCCATGACCGCCGGAGCACTGGCGGTGGTCCCGTCTGCCCAGGCGGATCCACCTGATCCGAACGCCCAGAAGAAGCAGCTCGACAGCCAGATCAACCAGTCCAAGGCCGATCTGCACGAGTCCTACGACCAGCTGTCGAAATCCGTTGCCGCCTACAACCAGGCGGAGACGCAGTACCAGGCCGTCCAGGCCCGGTACGCCGCCGTCCAGGGCAAGCTGGCGGCCGCCAAGGCCGCCGACGTGGTTGCCGCGAGCAAGCTCAAGGCCGCCGAGCAGGCGCTGACGACCGCGCAGGCGAACGTTGCCGAGGGCCAGAAAGAGATCGCCGCCAAGCAGGCGCTGGCCGGTCGTGCCGTGCGTTCGGCGTACCAGCAGCAGAACCCGCTGGTCGGGCTGTCGATCGTCCTGCGCGGCGCGTCGCCGGCCGACCTGGCCAGCGGCATGCAGGTGCAGCGCAACGTCTTCGGGATCACCGGGAACGCGATCACCGGCCTGAACAACGCGCAGGCGCAACTGGCCAACAAGCAGGCCAAGCTGGCCGAGGCCGAGCGGATCGTCGCGGAGCAGAAGGCCGAGGCGGCGCGGACCGTGCAGGAGGTCACCACGCTGACCCAGCAGGTCGCGACCCAGAAGGCCGCGGCCGCGGCTGTCACCGCGACCCGGCTGGTCGCGCAGCAGGCGGCGGAGAAGGACAAGAACTCCGAGCTGGCGCACTACCAGTCGCTGGTCGCGGAGCGGTCCCGGGTCGAGCAGGTCCTGATCGCGCGGGCGAAGGCCGAGAAGGCCGCCGCTGCCCGGCGTAAGGCGGCGGCCGAGGCGGCCGAGCGGGCGAAGGCGAAGAAGGAGCACCGCCCGCCGAAGCACATCCCGGATCCGCCGGGCAATAGCGGCGGGCTGAGCTTCCCGATCAACACCTACATCACCTCGCCGTACGGGATGAGGTTCCACCCGATCCTGCACTACTGGAAGCTGCACGACGGGACCGACTTCGGAGCCGGCTGCGGTACGCCGATCCACGCCGCGGCCAGCGGCACGGTGACGGACCGTTACTACAACGGTGGCTACGGGAACCGGATCTTCATCAACCACGGCGGGATCGGTGGCGACTCGATCACCACCGTCTACAACCACCTGTCCCGCTACAAGGCGCGCGTCGGCCAGCACGTGACGAAGGGCCAGGTGATCGGGTACGTCGGCACCACCGGCTACTCGACCGGCTGCCACCTGCACTTCATGGTCTACCGCGACGGCCGCGTGACAAACCCGATGAAGTACCTCTAGGCGAAGTGGGATACTGGCCGGATGGTGAAACAGACCGGCCAGAAGCCGATCGCGCAGAACCGTAAGGCGCGACACGACTACCACATCGACGACGTGGTGGAGGCCGGCCTTGTGCTGACGGGGACCGAGGTGAAGTCCCTGCGGCTGGGCCGGGCCTCGCTCGTCGACGCGTTCGGCTCGGTGCGCGGCAAGGAGCTCTGGCTGCAGAACCTGCACATCCCGGAGTACACGCACGGCACGTGGACCAACCACGAGCCGCGGCGGACCCGCAAGCTGCTGCTGCACCGCGACGAGATGGAGAAGCTGATCCGCGCGGTCGAGCAGCAGGGCGTCACGCTGGTGCCGCTGTCGCTGTACTTCAAGGACGGGTACGCGAAGGTCGAGCTGGCCACCGCGCGCGGCAAGAAGGACTACGACAAGCGGCACGCGCTGGCCGAGCGCCAGGCCAACCGTGAGGCCCAGCGGGCGCTGTCGGACCGCAGCCGGCGCTGAGCCGCGGCTGGGCGATCGGCGGCTGGGCGCCGGCGGTTCGGCGTACCGGCCGTTCGTCGTACGGAAGTCCCTGGGGTCGGATCAGGGGTTGCTCCGGGCGGCACCCGATGGGGTGAGCGGGAATTCGGCGGGAGAGTGGGTGCATGTCCACTTCAGAGCTGCTGGTGACGCCGGCCCAACGGGACCGTGCGGTCGAGATCCTGCAAGAGATGTACGCCGACGGCCGGCTGACCCACCTCGAGTTCGACTCCCGGCTCGAGCTGGCGCTGAAGGCCCGCACCCGCGCCGAGCTGAACGGCTCGTTCGACGGGTTGCTGGCCCGCCCGGTCCCCACCTACGCGCCGGCGGCGTTCACCCGCCCGGCGCCGCTGCAGCCGTACCAGGGTTCGGGCCGCGGGATGGGCACGATCTCGCACTGGCTCGGCTACCCGACGTTCTTCGTCGGCCCGGCGCTGATCGTCGCGACGGCCGGCAAGCAGAACCCGGTGATCCGCAAGCACGCGGTCGAGGCGGTGAACTTCCAGATCAGCGCGCTGGCGGTGTTCACGCTGCTCGGCATCGTCACCGGGATCACCGACGGCTTCACCGGCTTCCTGTTCCCGATCGTCGGCCTGGTCTGGTTCGTCCTGACCGGCATCGGCGGCCTGGCCGCGATGCTCGGTTCGGACTTCAAGTACCCGTTCACGCTGCGCCTGATCAAGTAGTCGCAACCTTTCCCGTTCCGGTCGCATCAAGAGGGCGTTGATGCCAACTGGGTGACTGGGGTGAAGGTTGATGGGGTTCTGGAGACGAAGAGCTGTCGGACTGGCGACCGCGGTGGTGTCCGTGCTCGCACTGTCGAGCGGGACGGCCGGCGCGGCTGACCCATCGGGGACGATCGAGGTCAACCGGGTGCCGGTGCTCGAGCCGGTGATCACGGTGGTCGGCAGTTCGGCGTACGGCGTGCTGTACCGGACCCAGCCTGCGCTGGGCGGTCGCACCACCACGTTGCTGAAGCCGGCCGGGCGCGCGCCGTACCAGGTGTCGAACGACTTCCGGGTGCTGCGCGGGGACAAGGTGTACGCCGAGGGCGGTCGCTACCTCGTGATCGGCCGGACCCAGGTGCAGAGCTGCGCCGCGGATCTGGCGCCGCTGCAGTCCTGGTCCTGGGTCGACGCGGCGTACACGTCCTTCGGCTGGATCGGTACCGGCGGACGCCGGATCCACGTGTCCGCGACTGGTTGCCAGGTCGGTGGGACCGGGCCGGAGATCCTCGACTACCAGCTGATGGCCGCCGATGCCACGGGCTACGTGCTGCGCGGCGGAACCGACAACGAGCTGGTCGAGCTCGAGTACCACTCGTACGCCGAGCCCGGCACCGCGGTGCGGATCCAGGACGGCGGCCGCAACCGCTACCCGGGCGCGATCGATCTCCAGGGCGACCAGATCAGCTGGGTCAGCCTCGACTACAGCGAGCCGGTGCCGCACGCGTCGTACGTCGTACGGTCGACGACGAGCGGCGGAGCGGCGCGGGTCACCCGGGTCGAGCACGTGGTGCGTCAGACCGCGATCAACGGTGCGGGCACCGGCTGGGCGGGCTGCGACGACAGCATCGTCGAGAATCGGTGCGCGGCGGGATCGATCAGCGCGTCCGGGGCCGTGACGGAGCTCGGGGACAGCCAGACGATCGGCGTCCACGGGCAGCGGTACGTCGTCGACGTGTACGGGCAGTCGCCCGGGCTGGACTCGATGGCCGTCGTGGGCGCCGGCCTTCCGCGGACCCGGCTGGTGACGGTCGGGCTGCTCCCGCCGGAGAGCTACTCGGTCAGCGTCGGGGGCGGGTTCGTGGCCTACCGGGACAACCAGACGCCGCAGCAGAAGATCCTGCACCGGCGCCAGGTGGTCGAGACGTCGACCGGGCTGAAGCTCGGGCCGCAGCGCTCGGCCGGCGAGACCGGCACGATCGGTACTGCGCAGGGAACGGCGGGTACGGCGTACGTGGAGCCGACGGGGGACCTGTGGATCTGGCGGGCTGACGGTACGAAGGCTCGCGCGTACGACGCCAACCTCGGCACCGACAAGGTCGTCGGGGAGTTGCAGCTCAGCGGTCGGCGCCTGCTGTGGACACGGGCTGTGCTGAGCGGTGAGATGTGCGGTCCCTGGGGCTGCGAGAGCACGTACGACGACCACCGGCTGATGGTCCACGACCTGCGGACCGGCGCCAACACGGAGATCGGACCGATCCCGCTCGGCAGCAGCGCGGCACTCGACGGCGACCGGGTCGTCTACACCGACAGCGCCCAGCGGATCCTGCAACGCGACCTGGCGAGCGGAGCGGTCAGTGAGGTGAGGGCCGCCGGGACGCTCGTCACAGGACTCGATGTGGAAGGTTCGCTCGTGGGGTGGGCGACCTGCGCGGCCGATGGGATGGGCTCGTGCACGGACCCGTCGGTCGTCGTACGGGATGTCGGCTCCGGCGCGGCTCCGGTCGTGCTTCCGGTCGACAGCGCGGGCTCGGTCAGGATCAGCGCGGGGCGGGTTGCGTACACGACGGGCTCCGACGTACTGAAGACGTGGGATCCGGCGTCCGGCCGGGTGCGGACGATCGGCACGCTCGGCGGGTCCGGGATGTTCGACGCGGCCGACGGTCAGGTCGGCTGGGTCGGTCAGGACGGGGTGACCCGGCTGGCCCCGATGCCGCGCTGAGGAATGTCAGGTGCGGTCTGCTCGTTGGAGTTGGTAGTGTTGGTCTTCTGCGGCCCCTCGGGGCCGTAGGAGTTTGACAACTCAACAGGGGGTGAACGGTTTCGACTTTGGACGTACGTTCCAAGAGAAGCGGGCCGAGGATCCAGGGTTATCTCGTTAACGATCTCTGGAAAACAATAACTGCCGCTAATACGCGTCAGAGCTTCGCTCTCGCTGCCTGACAGCCTGAGCACTTAAGAAGCGGTCAGCCCGGGGTTGCTTCCGACCCGGTTCCTGGCGTCAGCTAGGAAGCTTGCTTCGTCAACCCGGTCGCGGGGTTGGCGCGGGACATTTACAGCGACTGAGTCTGTCAGCGACGTGTCTGTACGAGCGCTGGGACTGAGAAAACATCAATTCAGACTGCGCCCGGAGAAGTCTTGGGTCGGCGCCGAAGGACGCGGGTTCGATTCCCGCCACCTCCACCACCCCTTGCGAGTTTCGACGAAGGCCGGTCCCCAGGGACCGGCCTTCGTCACATTCACGACGTCACGCTGTGCACTAGACTTGACTCTCCGTGTTGGCCCGCCTGCCCGCTGGAGATGTCGTGATCGATCCACGCCGTGAGGTGGTTCTGCTCGCCAGTCGGACCGGTGTCTGGGAGGACAAGACCGCGGAGGTCGTTGCCCTCCTGCCCACCGGCGGCGCTCAGGCCGTGTACGGCAGCAAGTCCTACCAGTACGGGCCGCAGAAGGTGCGGATCCTGCGCCGGACCGAGCAGTTTCGCCTCGGCCCGGACCAGCGGGCTGAGGTCGGCGGTGCGATCTGGGACAACGCGACCGAGATCTGCACCTTCTCGGGGTACGGCGAGGAGCGGGCGCGGATCTTCTACTCGACTGCTGCCGGAGAGAAACACAGTCTTCGTGCGGCGTCGCAGGTGCGGATCGTCGCGAACGCCGCGGTCGGTCCCGGTACCGCCGAAGTACTGACGTACTGGCGTGCGATCGTGTCGCGGCTGCCGGTCGACGACCCGCTCCGGCCCGTCTACGACTCCCTCGGTTTCGTTCACCCCGAGAGCGCGCTGGCGCGCTACCTCGTGGGCGCGCCGATCGAGTCGACGCCGCTCGCCGCGGCGCCGATCTACCCGTTCCGCTGCAACCTCAGCCAGCGGCAGGCGGTGGAGAACGCGCTGACCAACGCCGTCTCGGTGATCGAGGGACCGCCGGGGACCGGCAAGACCGAGACGATCCTGCATCTCGTCGCCAACATCATCGCGTCCGGCACACAGACCGTCGGCGTGGTGTCGTTCGGCAACTCGGCGGTCGACAACGTCCGGGACAAGCTCGACGAGCTCGGCTTCGGGCACGTGATCGCCCGGCTCGGCAACAAGGACATGGCGACCGCGTTCTTCGAGGGGCAGCAAGGCCGGACGCGTCGGGTCCAGGAGTTCGTCACCGGTACGCCGGCCGCTCCCGACGTACGGAGACTGACCGAGCTGGACGGCCGGCTGCGACGGCTGCAGGAGGCCGAACGTCGCCGCGCGCAGCTCCGGCACGACCTTGATGCCTACGGTCTGGAGCTCCGGCACTTCGAGAAGCACGTCCAACCGGGCGACCTGTCTCAGCTGGACCGGCTTCCGCTGCTCCGGCGCTCGGCGGACCGGATTCTCGACTACCTCGTGGAGACCGAGCGCGAGGAGAACCGGTCCGGCGGTCTCGTCCGGCGGATCCGGCAGTACTTGAGGTTCGGATCCCTGCGAGGGCTCGATCCCGGCGACACCGCCGTCGTCCTGCGACTGCAGCGGGCGTTCTACGACCGGCGGATCGAGGAGCTGACGGGCCAGCTCGCGGAGGTCGACAGCGAGCTGAGCCGAGGCAACTTCACCGCGCTCGCCGAAGAGCACCGGCTGCTGTCCAGGCAGGCGCTTCACGCCGTACTGGGTGATCGGTACCGGGCATCCGGGACGACGGTGTTCACCCAGGCCAACTACCGCTCGAGGTTCACGGAGTTCGCAGCGCAGCACCCGGTGCTGCTGAGCACGTGCCACTCGCTCCGCGCCAACCTTCCCTCCGGTCAGCTGCTCGACTACCTCATTGTCGACGAGGCGTCCCAGGTCAGCCTGCTGGCCGCCGGGGCCGCGCTCGCCAGCTGCCGCAACCTGGTCGTGGTCGGCGATCTCAAGCAGCTCCCGCACATCGCCGACGACGCCGCGAAGGGCACGGTCGCGCCGCAACCGGCGTACGACTACGAGTCGCACAGCCTGCTCGCGTCGCTGAGTGTGCTCTACGCGCAGGCGCTCCCCAAGACGCTGCTCCGCGAGCACTACCGGTGCGACCCGGCGATCATCGGCTTCTGCAACAAGTCCTTCTACGGTGGCGATCTCGTCCCGTTCACGCAGAGCGGCAGCGGTCACGCGATGGTCGTACGGCGTACCGTCGAAGGCAACCACATGCGCCAGCACACCGGCGGCGGGCGGACGAACCAGCGCGAGATCGACGTCATCAACCGGGAAGTGATCCCGCGGGAGTGCGCGAGCGTCCGGCCCGAGGACATCGGCATCACGACGCCGTACCGGCGTCAGGCGGACAAGGTCACCCAGACGCTGATCGAGCAGATCGAGGCGGACACCGTTCACAGGTTCCAGGGACGGCAGAAGGACGTCGTGATCATGACGACGGTGCTGGACGAGACCTGGCGCGGGCGGACCGGCCTGGGGTTCGTCGACGATCCGCAGCTGATCAACGTGGCGGTCTCGCGCGCGGCGAAGAAGTTCGTCCTGGTGACGAACCACGACCTGCTCTCCAAGAGCCGGCACGTCCGGGACCTGATCGACTACATCGGCTACCAGCGCCTGGACCAAGGCGTGGTCGACAGTGCGGTGGTGTCGGTCTTCGACCTGCTCTACCGCGACTACTCCCGCCGGCTGAGGTCGTTGGCGGGCCGGTTGCAGAGCGGTTCGAAGTACCGCTCGGAGAACATCATCTGGACCGTCCTCGCCGAGTTGCTGAAGGAACCGCCGTACGAGCACCTCACCATCGCTCCACAGGTCCTGGTCTCCAACCTGTTCCCGGACCGGAGCGGGCTCACCGAGGACCAGGCCCGGTACGTCGGCAACCGGGCGTCGGTCGACTTCGTCGTCTACAACCGAGTGAGCAACCGCCCGCTGCTCGCGATCGAGGTGGACGGCTTCAAGTACCACGAGGACGACCCGGTGCAGCTCGCCCGCGACGCGTTGAAGAACCAGATCTTCGCGGTGTACGACCTCCCGCTGCTCCGGCTACCGACCACGGGCAGCGACGAGGAGGCGAGGATCCGGGCGGCTTTGGACACTGCGATCGCCCGGTGAACTCGATTGATCTGGGAAGAGGGCGGCGTCCGCGCGAGTTGCGGGTAGGTATGACGATCGAGCTCGGACTGATCCTGCCCACGTCCACGCCGGATCCTTCGCGGCCGGTGCTGGGGGATGTTGGTGCCGCCGCGCGGCGGGCTGAGGAGGCTGGGGTCGAGTCGGTGTGGTCGACCGATCACCTGATCGCCAGTGCGCCGATGCTGGACAGCACGGTGGTGTTGGCTACGGCTGCCGCGGTCACCGAGCGGGTGAAGATCGGGTACGGCGTGATGCTGCTGGCGTTGCGGCCGGTGGCTTGGGCGGCGAAGCAGGTGAGCTCGTTGCAGTACGTGTCGGGGGACCGGGTGCTGCTGGGGGTGGGGACGGGGAATCCGGCGCACGGGGATGTGGGGTGGCGGGCGGCTGGTACGTCGTACAAGGATCGAGGGCGGCGGACCGACGAAGGGCTGCTCGTACTGCGTGACCTGATCGCCGGGCGTCCGGCGCGGGTGGCCGACGGCTTCGAGGCGGCGATCGCGCCGGGGGCTGCGGTGCCGCCGATTCTGGTGGCGGGGGACGGGGACAAGGCCGTCGCCAGGGCTGCGCGGTTCGGGGACGGGTGGGTTTCGATCGGGCTCGCGGTGGAGGACGTCGCGGCGCGGTTGCAGGTGCTGGGGGAGTTGGCGGAGCAGTACGAGCGGCCGCGGCCGGCGGTCAGCATCGTTGCGCCGCAACTGGATGCTGAGCTGGCGAAGGCGGTTGCGCAGGTCTCGGCGTACGAGGAAGCAGGCGTCGAGCGGCTGATCCTGGCACCGACCGGGAACGGTTGGGAAGGCGACTACGCCTGGGCGGCCGAGTTGCAGGCCAGTCAGGGCTGAGCTACTTCCTGGTGATGATCCCGAACACCAGGCTGACGAGTCCGAGTGCGCCGACCGTGATGCTCGTGGTGACGAAGCCGCGAGCGACCGGGGCGAACCGCTCGGTGTCTCCTCCGCCGCCGAGGACGAAGAGCCCGGCGAGCAGGAGCAGGATGACGACGGCCAGGGCCAGCAGCACGCCGCCGAGGATGAGGCCGGTCATGCTGAGCCGCTTCTTTCGTGAGGACTTGTCGTCGTGGGCCTGATACGCCGGGTTCGGGCCGCCCTGATACGCCATGTGTGGACCCTATCGATCCGCCAGGCCAGGTTCCTGACCCGGCGGACCGGCGGGGGTTCTCAGTTCAGCGTCATCTTGGGTTCGCCGTTGGCCAGGCCGGTGCCGGCGATGGTGCAGGTGCCGCCTCGGTTCTGGACGTAGGTCTGGCGGACGCACGAGCGGAGGGCGAGCTGGCCCCAGTAGTTGGGGTGGATGGATTCCTGGATGTAGTAGTTCGAGCCGACCGTGGTGACGGTGCGGATCTGGTTGACCCACTCGGTCTTGTCGACGGCGGTGGGCTGGGTCCAGGAGGTGAGGCCGACCTCCTCGTACAGGCCGACGGTCTTCTCGCAGAGGCGGCGGCCGTTGAAGGTGGACTGGAGTTCGAGCAGGCGCGTGTTGGTCAGGCCGGACTGGCCGATGGCGGCGCGGACGGTGTTGTTGATGGTGGTGAGGGCGGTGGCGTTCGCCCAGTCGGCGTCGGTGTTCCAGAAGCCGCAGCCGCCGACGCTCTGGCGGGTGTAGCCGGTCTGGCCGTAGCGGAAGCCGCTCCCGGCGGGGATCGGGGACGGGTAGGTCTGGACCAGCAGGGTCCACGCGTTGTCGGCGTACCCGGCGTTGCGCATTGCTGTCGCGACGTTCTGGAACGCCGTTGCGATTCGGCCGCGGACGGCGGTGACGTTGGCGGCGGTGAAGTTCGCGACCACCGACGAGTCGTCCTTGCAGTAGTCGGGGAACCACGACGGCGACAGCAGGAAGTCGGTCACGCAGGACTGGACGATCGACGCGAAGTTGAAGTCGTTGCCGCCGATCGAAACGACCACCTGCTTGACGTTGTGCGTCGTCGCGAACTGCTGCAGCAGCTTGGCCTGGCCGAGCCGGCCGGCGCCGTTGTCGAAGAAGTCGAGGCCGGGCTTGAAGTCGTCGCCGTTCGAGGTCGCCGTACGGGCGCCTGAGCAGGCGAGGTTGAGCCCGCCGACCCCGCCGCCGATGTAGGCCTCGGCGGACTTGCTGCGGTGGCACTTGGCGATCTGCTCGCCGGTGCCGGCCGCGTTGTCGTGGTAGGCGTGCGCGCCGAGCGCGTCGGCGGGCGCTTCGGAGTTGTTCGAGCTGCCGGCCCAGCGGCCGGCCTCGCCCGAGATGTAGGAGTCGCCGACGGTCACGACGTACGGCGTACCGGTGCCCGGCCCGTCGGCGTAGGCGGGAGCGGTGGTGATCACGGTCGCCGTGGTCAGCAGGGCGGTGGTCAGAGCGATGGACAGACGAAGGCTCATGGGGGCGGTGGCCTTTCTCGCCGGAGGAGCGGCGGCCGCGCGTCGCGGCCGCCGTTGCAGCGAGAATGTACTTCCCGGTAACCCGTCAGAACAGACCGAGAGTGCTGGCACCTTTGCGCAGTGTCACCGGTGGGTCAGATTTCAACGCACGGTCGGGTTCGGGTAGTGACTCGGCCACCAGTCGTTCCAGCGCTTGTCGATCTCGGCGCGAGCCGCGTCGTCCACGCCGTACAGGGTGAGGACGGCCATCGCGGCGCCCTCCGGCTTCTGCTCGTTCGGGCCGAGGTGGCTCAGGATCAGCAGGCCGTCGCCCCAGCTGTCGACGGTGAGGCCGCGCTGGTGCTCGGAGACGAACCAGACCGTGCCGGTGACGCGCTCGCCGATCAGGTCCAGCTCGTACGGCGTACCGGCGGGCAGGTCCGGCAGGTTGAACGAGTCGGTCCCGGTCCCCGAGTAGAACAGCGTGCGGCGCGGCTCGTCGGGGTGACGCTCGAGCGCGAAGCGGAGCTGGTTGAGGAACGTCGTCCAGCCCTCGGTGATGTCGTCGTAGTACGCCTCCCAGTCCGGGTTGTCGCCGCGGGCCGCACGGGTCAGCGTGATCCTGGCGCCGCCCTCGTGCGGCTCGACCTCGAACTTGTCGCCGCCCTGGATGTCGAGCACGTGCGCCTCGGCGTCGTCCACCGCGACGTGGTCGAAGTAGATCAGGTCGATCTCCTGGTCGAGCGTGCCCTCGGCGCCCTCGTACTCCCAGCCGTGCCAGTGCCGGATCTTCTCCTTGTCGCGCAGCGCCTGCCACACCGCCTCGACCGGCGCGGCGACGGTGACCACGATCTGCGGGGGCTGCTCGGTCATGCGTTGTCTCCTTCGGTACGGCGGACGGCGGGATGCCCGCCGGCGATCAAGCGGTACGGGCGGCCGTCGGCGGTGTCGAAGTCCTCGACCACTCGGCGGACCGCCTCGGTCAGCGCGTCGGTGAACCGGTGTACGTCGGCGGGCTCGGCGAACCGGACCTCGGTCTCCAGCGTGAACGTGAGCAGACGCTTGCCCGCGGCATCGGCCTTGCGCTGCATCCCGGCCACGTCGCGAACGGTGCCGGCGGCAACTTCCACCAGGTGCTCGGCGGCGTACTGGTCGTGGATCGCGGTGAACGCGTGGCCCATCACGCCCGGGTCGACGACGATCGTCGCCGATGCTTTGAGGATGCGCTCGACGAACCCGCGGCGCTGCCGCTCCTCGACGAGCTCGACCAGGCCGGCCTTCTCGAGCTCCTTCAGGTGGTAGTTCACCCGCTGCCGCGGCAGCTCGAGCGCCGCCGCGAGCTGGGTCGCCGACGAGGGCTCCCGCAGCATCGCCAGCAGCTGCCGCCGGATCGGCGACAGCGCGATCCGGACCGCCTCGGGCTCGTCGACGTATCCCAGCATGCGACCCAGAATCGTATTGTCAGTTTTATTTGTCAAGAGATCGGCTGCGAGGATGGCGGTCATGGCGATCGAGGGACCGCAGCTGCCGGTGGGGACTCAGGTCGTGTTGCGGGTTGCGGGGCCGGACGATGTCGGTGGGACTGCGCAGCGTGGGGCGACCGGTCGGATCAGTGGGGTGACGGCTGACGGGCGGTACGACGTACGGCTGGTGGACGGGCGGTCCACGACGGCTCGCCGGGATCAGCTGAGCTTGCGTACGGCGTACCAGAACGACGCCATCGGCGTGGAGGCGCCGGACGGTGTCCTGCTGGTGCGGGAGCGGACGATCTACGCGGCGGTGGTCGGGTCGCGGGCGTTCGGGCTCGACACGGATGCGTCGGACACCGACACACGTGGGGTGTACGTCGCGCGGACCGAGGCGTTCTGGTCGCTGGCAAAGCCGCCGACGCATGTGGACGGGCCTGAGCCGGAGTGGTTCTCGTGGGAGGTGGAGCGGTTCTGCGAGCTCGCGCTCAAGGCGAACCCGAACCTGCTCGAGGTGCTGCACTCGCCGCTGGTCGTGTCGATCACGCCGCTCGGGGAGGAGTTGCTGGGGCTGCGTCGAGCCTTTCTGTCTCAGCTCGCCTATCAGACCTACTCGGGTTATGTGCTGAGTCAGTTCAAGAAGCTGGAGGCGGACTTCCGGCGCGACGGTGCTCCGAAGTGGAAGCACGTCATGCATCTGATCCGCCTTCTCCTGTCGGCTCGGACCTTGCTGGCCGAAGGCAGGCTTGTCGTCGACGTCGGTGATGATCGCGAGCGCCTGCTCGCTGTGAAGGCCGGCGCCCTTCCGTGGGACGAGGTCGAACGGTGGCGGCTCGGGCTGCACGAGGAGCTGGATCGGGCCCTGCAGAGGACCACGCTTCCCGCGACGCCCGACGTTGCCAAGGTTGACGCTTGGCTCCGGTCGGTTCGGAGGAGAAGCGTCGGCGACGCCTGACGAGCCGGCCCGAGACGCCCGAGAAACGCCCGATCACCACGGTGATCGGGCGTTCCCACGTTGTAGAGCGGAACGCGGAGGCTTAGGGTACTTACTTAACCTCGTGAAGCATTGACATTCGGCGTGTCAGGGTAAATAGTTCCGTCCTGAAATCAATCAGAAAGCAGAGTGAATCAACAGTGTCGAACATCAAGGTGCTGCAGCTCCGCTCGGCGGGTGTCAGCCTGGTGCTGGACTGCTCCGGTCCGGCCCTTCCGTCGGTCCTGCACTGGGGTGCGGATCTCGGTGAGCTGAGTGAGAACGCTCTGGTTGATCTCAGGCGTGGGGCCGGTGCGGTGCAGACCGGCAACGGGCTCGACAACAACCTGCCGGTCGCGATCGTCCCCGAGTACTCCGCCGGCTGGTTCGGTCTGCCGGGGCTCAACGGGCACCGCGACGGCCAGAACTTCTCCGCGTCGTTCCAGCTGCAGGGCGTCGAGCAGGTCGGCAACACGGTGACCGTCCAGGCCGTCGACGCCGGCGCGCAGCTCACGCTCGCGCTGACGATCGAGCTCACCGATTCCGGCCTGGTCAAGGCGAAGGCGGACCTGACCAACACGGGCGGTACGCCGTACACGGTCGACGGTCTGGTGCTCGCTCTGCCGGTGCCGACCGAGGCGACCGAGCTGTTCGACATGACCGGCCGGCATATCGGCGAGCGGCACCCGCAGCGCCACGCGTTCACGCAGGGCGCGCACATCCGCGACAACCGCCGCGGCCGCACCGGCGCCGACGCGACGCTGCTGCTGATCGCCGGCACGCAGAACTTCACCTTCGGCACCGGCGAGGTCTGGGGCGTGCACACGGCCTGGAGCGGCAACCACCGCTCGTACGCCGAGCGCGGGATGAGCGGGTTCGCCGTGATCGGCGGCGGCGAGCTCCTCCTGCCCGGCGAGGGTCGTCTGCAGCCGCAGGGCACCTACAGCACCCCCTGGATCTACGGCTCGTACGGCGTGGGCCTGGACCAGCTGTCGACGCGCTTCCACGAGTACCTGCGCGCCCGGCCGAACCACCCGACCACCGACCGCCCGGTCGTGCTGAACACCTGGGAAGCGGTCTACTTCGACCTCGACCTGGACAAGCTGAAGGCGCTCGCGGACGCCGCCGCCGAGGTCGGTGCGGAGCGGTTCGTGCTCGACGACGGCTGGTTCCGCGGCCGCCGCGACGACCACGCCGGACTCGGCGACTGGTACGTCGACGAGGGCATCTGGCCGAAGGGCCTGCATCCGCTGGTCGACCACGTCACCGGTCTCGGGCTGCAGTTCGGCCTGTGGGTCGAGCCCGAGATGGTCAACCCCGACTCCGACCTGGCCCGCGAGCACCCGGACTGGATCCTTGCCACCGGCAACCGGATGCCGCCGACCGCGCGGCACCAGCAGGGCCTCAACCTGGGCATCCCGGAGGCGTACGAGTACATCCTCGAGCGGCTCGACTCGATCCTGAACGAGTACGACATCTCGTACCTGAAGTGGGACCACAACCGCGACTTCGTTGACGGCGGCAACCAGCAGACCGGGACCGCGGGCATCCACGCGCAGACGCTGGCGCTGTACCGGCTGCTGGACGAGCTCAAGCGCCGGCACCCCGGTCTGGAGATCGAGTCCTGCTCGTCGGGCGGCGCGCGCGTCGACCTCGGCGTACTGGAGCGGACCGACCGGGTCTGGGGCAGTGACAGCAACGACGCGCTGGAGCGGCAGAAGATCCAGCGCTACACCCAGCTGCTGCTCCCGCCGGAGCTGATCGGCTGCCACGTCGGCCCGCCGAAGGCGCACACCACCGGCCGGACGCAGACGCTCGCGTTCCGGGCGACCACCGCGCTGTTCGGCCACTTCGGCATCGAGTGGGACATCAGCGCGGCGTCGGCCGAGGAGCGCGAGGAGCTGGCAGGCTGGGTCGCGCTGCACAAGAAGCTCCGGCCGCTGCTGCACACCGGCCGGGTGGTCCGGGCCGACCGTGGCTCGGAGGACTTCCTGCTGCACGGTGTCGTCGCGCAGGACGGGTCCCGCGCGGTCTTCGGCGCCGTCCAGCTGACCCAGTCGATCACCTCCGACCAGGGCCGGGTCCGGCTGCCCGGGCTCGACGCCACGCGGACGTACCGGGTCTCGAAGGTGCAGACCCCCGGCGCTCAGCCGCGCAACAACGCGCCGTGGTGGGTCGACGGTGGTCACGTCGAGCTGAACGGCGCCGCCCTCGCCAACGTCGGGGTCCAGGTCCCGGCACAGTGGCCCGAGAACGCGATCCTGCTGGACGTGCAAGCCATCGACTGAGGAGGAGATCGGCTGTGACCGTGACGACGAGTGCCCCACCGAAGCGACAACGACGAAGGTTCGGGGACCTGAAGGTCGCGATGATCTTCCTGGCCCCGGCCACCGTCGGGTTCGTGGTCTTCTACATCTGGCCGACCCTGCGCGGCGCGTACCTGAGCTTCACCGAGTACAGCCTGCTGCAGGCGCCGGAGTTCAACGGCCTGCAGAACTACGAGCGGATGATCCACGACAGCTTCTTCTGGAACGCGCTCGTCGTCACGGTCGAGTACGTCGTGATCAACATCGGCCTGCAGACCGTGCTGGCGGTGCTGATCGCGATGCTGATGTACCGGCTGACCAAGTCGATCACGGTCCGCGCGGTGATCCTGCTGCCGTACCTGATCGCGAACGTCGTGGTCGCGCTGGTCTGGTACTGGATGCTCGACTTCCAGGTCGGCATCGTGAACCAGGGCCTGGAACTGATCGGGATCGACCCGGTCGCCTTCTTCGGCGACTCGCACTGGGCCATCCCGACCGTTGCCGGGATCAACATCTGGCGGCACATGGGCTACACGGCGCTGCTGGTGTTCGCCGGTCTGCAGACCATTCCGTCGTACGTCTACGAGGCCGCCGAGGTGGACGGCTCGAGCGAGATGCAGACGTTCTGGCGGATCACGCTGCCGCTGCTGCGGCCCGTTCTGGTGATGGTCCTGGTGGTCACCATGATCGGCTCGTTCCAGATCTTCGACACGATCGCGGTGACCACGCAGGGCGGGCCGATCAACGCCACCCGGGTCATCTACTACTACATCTACGAGCGGGCGTTCACCCGGTTCGACTTCGGGTACGCCTCCGCGATGGCCCTGGTGCTGTTCGCGATCCTCGCGGTCGTCTCGCTGCTGCAGCTGCGGCTGCTCCGCGCCAAGGAGAGTGATCTGGCATGAGGAAGTCACTCACCCCGGGCCGGACCGTCGCGTGGATCGTGCTCGTCGTACTGATGCTGCTGACCCTGTTCCCGTTCTACTGGATGCTCCGTACGGCGCTGTCGGACAACACCCAGCTGGCCGGGCACCCGAACTCGCTTCTCCCGGTCGAGACCACGCTCGGCGCCTTCAAGCGAGTGCTCGGGCTGTCGACGGTCGAGGAGGCGCAGGCCCAGGGCGGGTCCGGTGCCGCGGTCAACTTCTGGCTGTACCTGCGCAACTCGCTGATCGTGTCCACGGTGACGACGGTCTGCCAGGTGTTCTTCAGCGCGATGGCGGCGTACGCGTTCGCCCGGCTGCGCTGGCCCGGCCGGGACAAGGTGTTCGCACTGTTCCTGGCCGCGCTGATGGTGCCGCCGATCTTCACCACGCTGCCGAACTTCGTGCTGATCAAGAACCTCGGCCTGCTGAACAGCTTCGCCGGCATCATCCTGCCGGGCGCGTTCATGACGCCGTTCGCGATCTTCTTCCTGCGCCAGTTCTTCCTCGGCATCAACCGGGAGCTGGAGGAGGCGGCGATGATCGACGGCGCCGGCCACCGCAAGATCTTCTTCGGCATCGTCATCCCGATCAGCGCGGCGCCGATCGCGACGCTGGCGATCCTGACCTACATCAACTCCTGGAACGACTACTTCTGGCCGTTGCTGGTCGGGCAGCAGGAGAACGTCCGGGTGCTCACCGTTGCTCTCGGTGTCTTCCGGTCGCAGACTCCGCAGGGAGGGCCGGACTGGGCCGGGCTGATGGCGGCGACGCTGATCGCGGCGCTGCCGATGATCATCCTGTTCCTGGCCTTCGCCAAGCGGATCACCAACTCCATCGGTTTCTCCGGGATCAAGTGAGGGTCGGATGAACATTTCACGACGCACGTTGCTCAAGGGGACGCTGGCCGGACTGGCCGCCACTGCCGTGGCCGGCTGCAACAACGGAGCCGCGTCGCGTGGTTCCGGCGAGGTCATCTACTGGCTGTGGGACTCCGCCCAGCTGCCGATGTACACCGAGTGCGCGAAGGTGTTCCAGCAGCAGAACCCGCAGTACAGCGTGAAGATCGAGCAGTACGGCTGGAACGACTACTGGAACAAGCTCGTCACCGGCTTCATCTCCGGTACGGCGCCGGACGTGTTCACGTCGCACTCGGCGAAGTACCCGCTGTTCGCCGACAAGGGCCAGGTGCTGGCGCTGGACGAGTACGTCGAGCGCGACGGGGTCGACCTGTCGATCTACCAGAAGGGTCTGGCCGAGCGGTGGATCGGTGCCGACGGCAAGCGGTACGGACTGCCGAAGGACTTCGACACCGAGGTGTACTTCTACAACTCCGCGCTGACCGAGGCGGCCGGGATCAGCACCGACCAGCTGAACGCGATGACCTGGAACCCGAAGGACGGTGGCACGTTCGAGCAGATCGTCGCCCGGCTGACCGTCGACTCCAAGGGCCGGCGCGGTGACCAGCCCGGGTTCGACAAGGACAACATCAAGGTCTTCGGACTCGGGTACGGCGACGCCGGTGGCGCCGACGGCCAAACCAGCTGGAGCTGGTACGCCGCGACGAACGACTGGAAGTACTCCGAGGGCGAACCGTGGGGGACCAAGTTCTTCTACGGCGACCCGAAGTTCACCGAGACGATCGGCTGGTGGCGCGGGCTGATCAGCAAGGGTTACATGCCGACGTACGCGCAGGCCAAGTCCGGTGTCGACGTGACCACGTCGTTCGGGGCCGGCAAGTACGGCATCACGCCGAACGGGTCCTGGATGCTCGAGACGTACGCCGGTCTGAAGCAGGTGAAGACCAAGCTGGCCCGGCTCCCGGAGGGGCCGAACGGCAAACGGATGTCGATGATGAACGGGCTGGCGGACACGATCTGGGGCGACTCCACCCGCAAGGACGCGGCCTGGGCGTGGGTCAAGTTCCTCGGGTCGCAAACGGCGCAGGACATCGTCGCGAAGGCCGGGGTCGTGTTCCCCGCGGTGACGGCGTCGCTGCCGCTGGCCAAGGCGGCGTTCGAGGCCGACGGGTGGGACGTGACGCCGTTCCTGGAGCCGGTGGCGGCGGGCGACGTGTTCGCGTACCCGGCGAACCCGAACGCGGCCGACGTGACCGCGGTGATGGTGCCGGCGATGGACGCGGTGATGGCGTTCGAGAAGGAACCGGCGTCGCTGGCCGAGGCCAACGACGACGTGAACCAGATCCTGTCGGCGGCGAGCTGAAACGGCGTACCAGGCTCTGAAACGCTGTGTCAGGTGCTGGCTGAGCTGTAGCGGCGACTGGCGAGGTGCCAGTGGAGCCTGGTGAGCAGGAGCCCGACGGCGAGCGCCGGGAGCGCGAGCAGGAGTGGTGAGGCGGTGCCGGTCAGGGTCTCGACCGGCACCGCCGCCACCAGCCCGGCCGGGGCGAGCGTCAACAGGACGAGTCGGGCCGCGCCGGTGAAGTAGCTGATCGGGTACTTGCCCGCCTCCCGGACCTGGGACGCGATCTCGTTGATCGGTTCGGCGCTCTCGAACCAGAACGCCGAGTAGGCGAGGTTGGCCCAGAGCAGGCTGAACCCGACGAACCCGATCACGGCCCAGGCGACCGCTTGGAGGACCAGACCGGAGTCGGGGTGCAGGTCGGCGGTGTGCAGGCCGACCGCGACCATCGCGGCACCGGACAGGACGCGGCCGAGCTCGGCGGGCTCCATCCAGCGCAGTCCCGCGAACAGCTGGGCGTTGACCGGGCGGATCAGGATCAGATCGAGGTCGCCCTGGCGGACGTAGCTGTGCATCTTGGCCAGGTTCGGTCTGACGAAGCAGTCCATCAGGCCGGTCGAGATGCCGAAGATGCCGACCACGACGACGGCGAGCGGTCCGGTCCAGGCGGTGCCGCCGGCGTTCGTGATGATGAGGACCGGTACGACGCCGAGCACGAGATCGCCGATCGACGAGAACGCGTTGATCGCCGTCTGGCTGCGGAACTGCAGGTCGCGGCGGATCGCCTGCTTCAGGCAGGCCCAGAAGAGCCGCGGCGTCATGCGCCGGCTCCCTGGTAGTCACGCAGGCCGCGTCGCCAGACCAGGACCGCGCCGCCGACCAGTACGGCGAACCAGCCGGCTTGGTAGACGTAGTCGATCGCGTCCGTCGTACCGAGCAGGACCTCGAGCGGGAACGAGATCAGGAACCGGAACGGCTGCGCGTCGAGGTACGGCTGGAACACGGCGGGGAAGAGCGCCAGCGGGACGAGTCCTCCCGACAGAAGCCGGGCGAGGAGGTAGCGCAGCCGGTCGATCGCGGCGATGTCCTCCATCCAGAACGCGAGGGAGCCGATCAGGATGTCGAGCGCGAACGTCATCGCCGCGGCGACGACCAGGGCCGGAAGGAACAGGAGCCAGCGGCCCGGGTCGCCGGGCAGGCGGAGGTCGTGGCGGAAGATCACGCCCAGGACGGCGACCGGGGGAACGAGGAGGCCGAGCTTGAGGAACTTCTCGGCCGAGTTGTTGGCCAGGTACGACAGGTGGGTCGAGCACGGGCGGACGAGCCAGGAGTTGAGCCCGCCGAGGCGGATCGAGGCGGCGAGGAAGCCTGACGTCCAGCTCGACGTGACCATCGCGACGACGCTGACGAGGACCAGGTAGGAGGTCAGGTACGTCGTGGAGACGGGCGGGCGCGCGCCTTGGTCGATGGCGCCGTGCCAGACCAGGAGCGCGATGGCCGGTGGCAGCACGTTGGCGATCTGGAGCAGGAAGAGCCACCCGCGGTGGTTCATCATCATCCGGACCTCTTGGACGGTCAGGATGCGGAGCAGTCGTAGCTGCCGGGTCATCGGCGGCTCTTGAACATCGCGGCGAGGACCTGGTCGAGATCGGCATCCGCGTGCTGGCCGGAGCGTTCCCTGAGCTCGGCGAGGTCGCCGTCGAAGCCGATCACGCCGTGGTCGATCAGCGCGATCCGCTGGCAGAGCGCGGCGACGTCGCTCATGTCGTGGCTGGTCAGCACGATCGTCGTCCCGTGATCACGGTTCAGCTCGGCGAGGAAGTTGCGCAGGGCAAGCTTCGCGACGACGTCGAGGCCGACGGTCGGCTCGTCGGCGAACAGCAGGTCCGGGCCGTGCAGCAGGGCCAGGACCAGCTCGCAGCGCATCCGCTGGCCGAGCGAGAGCTTGCGGACCGGGATGTTGATCAGGTCGGCGACGTCGAGGCGTTCGGTCAGCTCGGCGACGGATGCGTCGAAGGTGGGCTTCGGGATCGCGTACATCTCGCGGTGGATCAGCAGCGAGTCGTACGTCGAGACGTCCCACCAGAGCATCGACTTCTGGCCGAACACGACCGAGATCCGGCTGAGGAAGTCGAACGATCTCCTGTGCGGCTCGTGGTTCAGGACTCGGAGTTCGCCGGCGGTCGGGCGGAGCAGGCCGCAGAGCATCTTGATGGTCGTGGTCTTGCCGGCGCCGTTCGGGCCGAGCAGGCCGATCACCTGGCCCTTCGGCACGGTCAGGGTGACGGCGTCGACGGCCGTGCGCTCCCGGCGTACGGGCTTGAAGAGGCCTTTGAGAGCGCCCGTCAGGCCGGGTTCCTGCTCGGAGTACTTGTAGACCTTGGTCAGGTTGGTCGCGTTGATCGCGTGCATGCCGCGCCTCCAGGGCCGGCCCACGCAGACTGGGGAGCCGGGTCGATGGAGCGAGCCGGAGTCTGCCGGCAGCCGACCCACATGACGGAGGGTGGCCGCGGACGAGTTTAGTCGCGGAGCCGGGGTGGCGCCTGGGGTTTTCCCTGGGCCGGCGTACGCCGTGGGGAGTACGCCGTACTACGTCAGGAGGCTGCTGTGCTCCGCCGGAGGTAGGTGAGGTGTCGCCGCCGAGGCGACGCGGTGAGGGGTGCCCGGACGACACGATCGGTGGCATCAGAACTGCGACGACCGAGGAGTGTCATGAACGAGAACGTGCGGGTGGGGGACCAGGAACGCGAGGAAGCGGTCAGACGGCTGGGCGAGCACTACGAGGCCGGGCGGCTGACCGCTGAGGAGCACACCGAGCGGATCGGGGTGGCGCTGCAGGCGAAGACGGCGGCCGACCTGGCGGCGTTGTTCGCTGATCTGCCGGGGGAGAAGCGCGCCGGCGCCGAGGAGGCCTGGGCGGGGCCGTTCGGGTGGACTCGTCCGCCGTGGACGTCGGCTGAGGCGGGATCGGGTGCCAGTCCGGGCGGAAGCCGCCCGGCGTGGGCCGCTCGTGGACCGTTCTCCCGGATTCCCCTGCCTTTGCTGATCGCGTTGGCGGCGCTTGTTGTCCTCGCGTCGGTCGGGTGCGTGGTGGGCGGCGGGCATCCGCCGATCCTGCCGCTGCTGCTGATCGTGGCGGCCGTGGTCTTCGTGAAGAAGCGGCGGCACGCATGAGGACGGCGTACCGGGCGCTCGCCTCGCTGATCGCGCTCGCGGTGGTGCTGCAGGTGGCGGCGATCGCGCTGGCCGGGTTCACGGTCGCGGCTGATGCGGAGGACGGGGTCGCGATCGGCGCCGACTACTCGAACTTCGGGCAGAGCTACCACAGCATGGCCGGTACGGCGATCGGGCTGATCGCGTTGGTCTTCCTGATCGTCTCGTTCCTCACCGACGTACCGCGGGGTCGTCTGTTGGCCGGTGTGGTGGTTGGGCTGGTCGTGCTGCAGTTCGTGCTGGCGGTGGTGTCGTTCGGGATTCCGGCGCTCGGGATCCTGCACGGGATCAACGGGCTGGCGATCGCGGGCGTTGCGGGTGCTGCTTCGCGGCGGGCCTCTTCGGCTCCGGTGGCGGCCAGTGTCTGAGGAGCAGCCCCCTCAGCCGACCGGCGTACGGCGGCTGCGGAATCGGCTGATCGCGCTGGGGGTGACGCTGGCGGTCCTCACGCCGCTGGCGTACCTCTGGGCGACCAGCCTTGTGCCGTCGTCGTACTCGGCTACTGACATGGGGTACGCCGACTACGGCGGCGGTGCGGCGTCGGGGCATCTGCACCACGGCGGTGCGAGTGTCGCGGACCTCACTGGGCCGCGCACGGGTGTCGCCGATGTCGCCGTGACGCTGACCGCGCGGAAGGCGCGTTTGTCGTTGGCGTCGGGTGAGTCCGTCGACGGCTACACGCTCAACGGCTCCTCGCCGGGGCCGTTGATCCGCGCGGCCGTCGGGGATCTGGTCGAGGTGACGCTGGTCAACGAGTCCGTCCCCGACGGTGCGACGCTGCACTGGCACGGGATCGACGTCCCGAACGCGGAAGACGGGGTCGCGGGGGTCACGCAGGACGCCGTACCGGTTGGTGGTCGGCACGTGTACCGCTTCCGGGCCTCGGTGGCGGGTACGTACTGGTACCACTCGCACCAGGTCTCCAGCGAGCAGGTCCGCGACGGGCTCTTCGGCACGATCGTGATCGGCGCGCGTGGCCGGGATGTCGTGGCCGCGATCCACACGTACGACGGACGCCGGACGATCAACGGCTCGACCGGTTCGTCGCGCGTGGACGTTCCTGCCGGTACGGCGTTGCGCGTGCGGGTGATCAACACCGACAACGCTTTGATCCGCACGGGGCTGGTCGGCGCTGCCTTCAAGGTCGTCGCCGTCGACGGTCGTGAGCTCCACGGCCCGACGTCCACGACCGACAGTTTCCCGCTGGCGGCGGGTGCCCGGGTGGACTTCGAGGTCGTGGTTCCCGCGGGCGGCGTACGGCTCGATGCCGGCGGGGTGAACCTGGGGATCGGTGGTGACGGGCCAGGAGGATCTTTGTCTTCAGCAACCATCGATCTCCTGACCTACGGCACACCTGCTCCGTTGGGCCTCGATGTGGCGCATCCCGACCGCGGTTTCGACTATCGCATCGGCCGGCGCCCCGGCTTCCTCGACGGCGTACCGGGCCTGTGGTGGACGATCAACGGGCACAAGTACCCCGACGTACCGATGTTCATGGTCGCGTCCGGGGATGTGGTGAAGATGACGATCTCCAACACCAGCGGGCAGTCGCACCCCATGCACCTGCACGGCCACCACGCCGTAGTCCTGTCCCGCAACGGCGTCGCGGCCTCCGGCACACCGTGGTGGGTCGACACGTTGGAGGTCGGCGACGACGAGACCTACGAGATCGCCTTCCTGGCCGACAATCCCGGCGTCTGGATGGACCACTGCCACAACCTGCCGCACGCGTCGCAGGGGTTGATGACGCACCTGATGTACGAGGGCGTCAGTACGCCGTACAGGATCTCGTCGGTCAACCAGCCCGAGTAATCCGCATCGATTGTGTGTCGAACCACCACGCCAACAGGCGAAGCAGCGCATCCTGCGGTATCCCTGAAAGATGACCTGCCCCACCGCCCTCCGCACCGCCGCCTCCCTGGCGGTCCTCCTGGCCGGTCTGGTCATCACTCCCATCGCGCTGTCCCACCTCGACGACGACGTGCGGGTGGTCGAAACCCAGCCGGTCCGAGAGGTCGAAGTCGTCGCCGTCTACTCCCCGACGCTCCACACCCAACTCACCACCGTCCTCGTCCGGCACCCCGACACGGGTGAACCGATCAACCTCGAGGGCGCCGACAAGCTCTTCCCGCTCCCGGCCGCCAACACGTATGTCCCGGTGGTGGTTGACCCGTCCGACCGCACGAAGGTCCTCATCACCACCGCCAACTGGGCGCCGAGCTGGCTCGACTACACCACCACAGTCGCCGCCACGGCCTTGCCGGCGGTGACGCTCGCGGCGTTGCTCTCCGGAACTTTCACGAGCCGCCGCAAGCCGGTGGAGTGACCAAGGCCTGATGTGCCGGGGCCCGTGTAGGGTCGCGCGCGTGGCCGAGAACGACGTACTGCTGGTGCCGATCCGCGACGGCGAGTTCGCGCTAGCGCGGATCGTCTGGCAGCGCGGGTTGAGCGTGCTGATCGTCGCCTACGCGGACGTGGTCGGCGCGGACGGCCCGGGCGACCTGGCCGAGCGGGAGTGGGAGCCGATCCTTGTCGTGCCGACCGTGTCGGTGCTGATCGACGACGGCCAGTGGAGGATCGCCGGGAACTGGGCGCCGGCGCTGGACGTCCCGATCCCGGTCTACAAGGTCGAGATCGAGTCGGAGTTCTACGAACAGCGCATCGACGGGAGCATCGGCCCGCGCCTTTCCGACGAGGAGGCGGCTCGGCGTACGAATCCCGGGTCGTACTCGCCTGCGGTGCTGGAGTGGGCGCTTCGGGCGTATCACGGCTTCGGCGCCTGGCTTCCGGCGTACGAAGGGCTTGTTGCCCCGAGGACGGTTGCGGCTGAAGAGCCGTCTCCCTCGGCTGCTGGTCAGGTGGATGACCACGCGGTGATGCTTCACCTGTCGCTCGGCGCCGACGGGTTCGGCTCGGAGGATGCGCGTGGCGCCGTACGAGCCCTCGAGCGCGACATCGTGGCAGCGCTCGCCGACGCCTCGCTCGGGGATCTGGACGGCGACGAGTTCGGCGGCGGTGAGGCCGTGCTGTACCTGTACGGCCCGGACGCGGACCGCCTGTTCGCGGCCGTCGAGCCGCTGGTCCGCGAGAGCACGCTCCGCCCGGCCCACGCGATACTCCGCTACGAAGACTCCACGCGCCGGATCGCCTTCTGAGCTCGAGGAGACCGCCCGGCTAAATCCTCCGCGGAAGGTGGCTCAGTCGTGAGATCGTCGTCACCGGCGTACAGGGGAGGCACGGATGAAGGTTGAGCTGACCGAGGACCAGGCGCTCGTGCTGTCCGACTGGCTCGATCGCGTGATCGGGCGCGAGGACTTCGCGAAGCTCGTCGACGACCGCGCGGTGTGGTCGCCGCTGCTGACGATCAGCGGGACGCTGGAGGCGCAGCTCCCGATGATCTTCAGTTCGTCGTACGGCGAACAGCTGACCGCGGCGCGCACCCGGCTGGTTGCCGAGGTGGGTGACTTCGGCGAGATCGGCCCGACGAGCCACCGTGGGCCGACAGTCCGGGACAGTCTGCTGCGGTTGATCGCCGAGCCGAGGGTCTCGCTACGCGCCGTCGAACTCGCCGGCCTGGCCCTGGCAGCCGACGCGGTCGCGACGGCGCTGACGATCGAAGCCGGATCCCCTGAGTCCAATGACTCGGGCCTCGCAGAGCTACTGCTGACTGACGAGGTGGCAGCAACCGTCCGGCAGTTCGAGCAGCAGGAACTGACGATCAGGGAACTCGAGAACAAGTTGGCCGGCATCGTCGCAACTCTCGACGAGTGGAGCCAGCGCGAATCCTCCGGGTATCAGAACAGGGCATGAAGGGGGACGTGGTTGTGGAGAACGACGTGTTGATCATTCCTGTTGCGGAGGGCAAGTACTCGGTGGCGCGGGTCTTGGTGACGCTGCCGGAGAGTGTGTTCCTCGTTGTGTACTCCGGGCTGGGGTCGGCTGAGGACGCCGCGAGTGTGACCGTGGAGTCCGGGCTGGTCCCGATGCTCTACGCCGAGACGACGGATCAGAAGATCGTGTCCGGCGAATGGAAGCTCGTGGGGAACTGGGCGCCGGTGCCCGAGGTGTCGGTTCCGATTCACCAGTGCCGCGTGCAGCCCGGAGGGGAGCGCGTCGACCAGTGGGTCGACGGGGTTGAGGCGGACTGGCTGGCTGTGGCTGACCTTCCTACGCCTCAACGTGGTCTTCACCCGCCTGAGGTGGTGGAGACGGCGATCCGCGCGCTTCACGGTTTCGAGCCGTGGCGGACCGAGTTCGAGGCGTTCATCGATTCCGAGTACTACCGGCCGGGTCGGCAGAACGGGGCTCCGGTCGCGGTCGGTGAGTTCGAGTATCAGACGGTCTTCCGGCGATCGGACTGTGAGGCGAGCGGTGCGGGACCTGTCGACGAATTCCGGCTGCGCCTTCATCGGTACCTGCTGATCGAGGACGTCGACGGTGGCACCGAGAGAACAGAGGCGGAGCTGGACGGGATCCTGTCGGTGATGGTCGACCATCCCGAGTTCCAGGGGGAGTTCGAGCGGACTCTCGTCGCGATGGTGCGGAACCCGACGATCTCCGGTGCGACAGAGCTGGTTTCGTTCACCATGCACGTGCTGCGGTGGCCGGCGGTGCAGGAGGAGATCGAGCGGCAACTCAACAACACGAGGCGCAACGTCAGCGACTGGCGGCTTCACAGAGCCATGCTCGACAGCTACTCCGACTCCTGGCGAGACAAAGACATGTACGTTCGCTTCAACTGAGGGTGGGGATCGAGAGGGGAGTTGGCGGATGAGGGACAACCCGCTCCTGGTCGCAAGGCCGCCGTGGTTGGTGACTGCGGCGTTCGGGTCCTCGTCGTTCGAGGCGGCGCTCGGCGAGCTGCGGGCTGCTGGTGGTGAGGTGATCTCGCTCGACGGCGCTCGCGCGCGGAGCAGTGGGGCCTTTTCGACCAGTTCGCCGAGAAGGGGTACTCCGCGAAGGATGATCGCGTCAGGCCGAGAAGATCTCGACAGATGGGTGTGGGTTAGTGGGCAGGTGGGGCTACGGGCCGTTCGACAACGACACGGCGGCTGACTTTGCGGGGGAGCTGGATGAAGCCTCGGAGAGGGAGCGTCTGGATCTTCTGGCGGCGGTGCTCGTGGATGTTGTCGAGGCCGTGGGACATGTCGACGCGAACAGGGCGGAGATCGCGATCGCTGCTGCTGCGGCCGTGGCCGGCGTTCTTCCCGGGGGCAACGAGTTTCAGTCGGCGATCTACGGCCCTCAGGCGAAAGTCGCGTCCACGCCCGAGCTGGTACGTCTCGCGGGTCGGGCTGTCGATCGTCTGCTCATGGGCGACAACGATCCAAGTGTCGACTGGAGCGGCGCACCGGACGGAGCGCTCTGGACGACGACCCTGCGGAGTCTTGGCGAGGTGCTCTCCGATGTCCAGGCTGATCCGCCTGCCCGCCTCTGGTAGGAATGGGGAGCGCTGCGTCAGGCGGAGAGGACGCCGTGGCTGAGGCGGTTGCACTGGGTTCTGTGGAGGGCGGCTATTCGGGTGCAGGCGGCGTCTATGGCTGCTTTCTGCGTTTCGTAGAGGCCGTACCAGTACGGGTCTTCCGGGAGGGGGTCGCCGGCGTCGTCGATGTCGGCGTACCACGTCGTGCCGGTGCGGAAGATTCTGGCGTGTAGGTGTAGCTCCGTGTCGTTCATCGCGCGGATCGCTCCTGGGAGAAGGAATCGGTGCGTTGCCCTGTTGATGATGTGACGGGGAGAGGGCAACGTACGGAGCGACACGCGGGTTTACTGAACCAGAACAGTGAGGCGTTGGGCGGTGTTGTTGGCGAAGCCGCCTCGGTTCCAGGGGGCTTCGACGGGTTGGACTCTGCCTGACTTGTCGTGGGCCCGGACCGTGAGGACGTGTTCGCCGGGGGTGGCTTGCCAGGTGAAGGAGAAGGGGCGCCAGGCAAGGTCTTCGTTGCTGGAGGCATCCAGCTCGGCGTCTTGCCAGGTGGCGCCGGCGTTGGTGCTGAGTTCTACCCGGTCGACGGGGGCCCAGCCGGACCAGGCTCGGCCCTGCAGTACGACCTCGCCGGCGGGGACGAAGCGGTGGCGGGTCATGAAGTCGGGGTGGCCGGGTGGGATCAGCAGGGCGCGGGGCTCGATGCGGGTGACGGCTACGCCGGGTTCGCCTGCTTCGGTGCGGATGCGGTAGGCCTCGGCGTTCTGGTAGCCGGTGAAGGGCTGGTCGATGAGTTCGATCGAGCGCAGCCACTTCACCGACGCCATGCCGTACCAGCCGGGGACGATCAGGCGCAGCGGGTACCCGTGCTGAGGTGGGAGCGGCATGCCGTTCATCTCCCACGCGACGAGGGCGTTGGAGTCGAGGGCCTCGGCGACCGACAAGCCCCGTTGGTAGTCCTGCTCGATGCCGCGTTCCACGCCGTGGTCGGCGCCGGTGAAGACGACGTCCACGGCGTCTTCGCGGATGCCGGCGGCCTCAAGGAGAGCGGCCAGCGGTACGCCGGTCCACTCGGCGGTGCCGACGGCCTCCATCAACCACGGCTGGCTGATCGGGCGGGGATGGAGGTTCGCGCGACCGTTGCCGGCGCACTCCAAAGTCACCCGCACCGTCTGCCGGCCCATCGCGCGGAGCTCGGTCAGGCCGAAGTCGATCGGTTGCTCTACACAACCATCAACGGTGAGGCGCCAGTCGAAGGCGTTGGTCAGCGGGATGTCGTAGTGCACGAGCACGTAGTGCAGCCCGGGCGGCGTCAGGTCGTAGCGCAGCGCCTCCAGCGGGATGCCGTGGTTGCGCGCGGCCAGCTGGAGCTCGTCGGCGGTGATGCCCTCGCCGACGTCGGCCAGGCGACCCTTGGTGCTGAACTGTTCGATCGTCATGGCGGATTCCCTTCCCCTGGGGGCCAGCCTATGCCGCGCGGCGGTGGGAAAAGCAAGAGCGCGAACTCGCCGACCTGGCTACGGTCGGTGGATGGCGTACGACGTACCGCATCCTCGTGACCGTGCGCAGTCGTGGGCCGACTGCGACGCCGATCTCAGGCGGTACGTCGAGGAGGCGCTCGCGGCGACCGGGCTCGCGCCGTCGGGCGTCTACGTGCACGGGTCGCTGGCGATGGGGTGCTTCTACCGGGCGAAGAGTGATGTGGATCTGCTGGTCGTGGTGCGCGAGGCGCTGACGCCGGGACAGCGGGAGCGGGCGGCGCGAGCGCTCGCGGAGCGGGCCGGGACGAGGCCGATGCCCGGGGATCTGGAGCTGTCGGTGCTGACCGAGCGGCAGGCGGCGGAGGGGACGCGGGAGTACGAGGTGCACTACTCGGCGTACTGGACGGAGAGGATCCTTGCGGGGGAGGTCGACTACGAAAGCACGAACGAGGATCCGGATCTGGCGGCTCACCTCACCGTGGTCCGGGCACGTGGCGTCGCGCTGAGTGGGCGGCCGGCGGTGGACGTGTTCGGAGAGGTGCCGGACGAGGACTACTTGGGCGCCATCGAGGCCGATCTGCGGGATGTGGATCTGGTGGCCGAGCCGTACTACGGGGTGCTCAACGCGTGCCGGGTGTTGATGGTCCGGGAGTCGCCGCAGGTGGTGAGCAAGGACGAAGGCGGCGAGTGGGCGCTCAAGACCCTGCCGGAGGAGCACAAGCCGGTGATCGAGCAGGCGCTGCGGTGTTACCGGAGTGCGAGAGCAGTCGCGCCGGAAGACCGAGGGACCGACGGGCACGGTTGGGATGTGAAGGCTCTGGAGAGCTTCACGAAGTACGTCGGTTAGAGCCAGCCGTTGTCGACGGCGATGCGGGCGGCTTCCGCGCGCGTCCGGGCGCCCGTCTTGCCGATCGCGGACGACAGGTGGTTGCGGACCGTGCCCTCCGACAGGTGCAGCTCGCGGGCGATGTCGGCGACCGTGCCGCCGGTCCGGGCGGCGCGGAGAACGTCGGACTCGCGGGCCGTCAGCGGACTCGTGCCCGCGACCAGGGTCTCAGCGGCCAGCGAAGGGTCGACGACGCGGAGGCCCTGATGGACCCGGCGTACGGCGTCAGCCAGCTGCGCGGCCGGTGTGTCCTTGACGACGAAGCCCGCGGCGCCGGCCTCCATCGCGCGACGCAGGTAGCCGGGGCGGCCGAACGTGGTGACCATCAGGATCCGCACAGCCGGTACGGCGGAACGCAGCGCCGCGGCCGCTTCGATGCCGTCGAGCCCGGGCATCTCGACGTCGAGCAGGGCGACGTCGGGCTTCGACGTACGGGCTGCCTCCAGGACCTCGTCGCCGCGGCCGACCTCGGCGACGACCTCGAGGTCGGGTTCGAGATCGAGGAGGGCCGCGAGGGCGCCGCGGACGAGTGCCTGGTCGTCCGCGATCAGCAGTCGGATGCTCACGGGCCCACTCTGACAGCCAGCCGGAACCCACCACCCGGCGCCTGGCCGACGGACAGCGTCGCGCCGACCTGGTCGGCCCGCTCCCGCAAGCCGATCAACCCGTGGCCACCGGGTTCGGACCAAGCCGAAGCCGGGCCGTCAGCCGAGGTGGGAGGAGGAAAGCCGGGGCGTTGGGACGGGCCCCTGCCGTCGTCGAGTACCTCGATCTGCTGAGCGGTGATCCTGATCGTGCACTTGCGCGCCCCCGAGTGCCGTACGACGTTCGTCACGCCCTCACGAACCACCCACGCGAACAGCTCGCGGTGAGCCTCGGGCACGTCGTCGACCGTCGTCGGCAGATCCGCCCGGATCTCGGCGGCCTCCAGAGCGGCTCGGGCAGAGACGAGTTCTCCGGCCAGAGAAAGCTCGCGGTACCCAGCAACAGCAGCCCGTACGTCGGCCAGCGCCGCCCGAGCAAGCTGCTCGATATCGGTCACCTCGACCGCCGCCCGCGAAGGGTTCGCCTCGATCAGCCGCCCGGCCAGCTCGGCCTTGACCGTGATCACCGTCAGCGAGTGGCCCAGGATGTCGTGCAGATCCCGGGCGAACCGGTTGCGCTCCTCCTGAACCGCCAGCTCGGCGAAGTCCTGCCGAGCGACCGACAGCTCCATCCCGCGCTGGATCGCGCGCCGCATCCCGAACACCGCCAGCGCGGCCAGGAAGATCGCCAGCCCGTAGCTGCTGTCGTCGTGCCAGCCGGGGACCAGCCGCATCGACAGCTCCGCGCCGCCCAGCGTCAGGAGGGTGACGGCGATCGCCTGCCGCAGCTCCAGCATCACCACCGAGATCGCGGTGACGTAGACCAGCGTGGTCAGCGCGGTCTGCCCGGCGGCCGGCAGCATCAGTGCGGCCAGGGCGAGCAGGCCGGCCAGGTAGCCGTACCGCTTCCACAGCGGAAGGCCGCCCTCCCGCCACGAGACCTGCCGCATCCAGATGAAGAAGGACATGTACGCCGTGGCGAAGGCCAGCAGCGCGACCACCCCGATCACCCGGGTGGCGCCGTCACTGTGCCGGAGGATCTCGTTCATCGGGCTGCCCAGGTAGAACAGCCAGACCCCGCCGGCCAGCCAGCGCCACGACCTGCGTCCCGTCTGGGTGAGGTCCCGGGCGGCCAGCGAATCCGGCGGGGGCTGCTTGCTGCTCACAGTGGTCACGGTAACTCGCCGAGGTCAGGCGCGAGCGGTGTCCGCGCGGAACCGGCGCAGCCCGATCGCACCGAGCACCACGGTCCACACCAGCACGATCAGTACGGCGTGCATGTCGAGCCCGCCCTCCGTCAGCGCGCTGCGCGAGCTGAGGCCGGTCCAGTACGCCGGGGTGAGCTGCGCGATCGTCTTCATCACGTGCGGCATCTGCTCGATCGGCAGCCAGAGCCCGCCGAAGGCCGCGATCAGCATCGTGGTCAGACCGGTGATCGGCTGCACGCTGTCCGGCTTGGCGACGTACCCGATCACCAGGCCGAGACCGGCGAACGGCAGCGCACCGAGCCAGGAGACGAGCGCGACCGTGATCCACTGGCCGGCGCTCAGGTCGACGTGACCGATGATCATCCCGGCCACGAACACCACCAGCAGCGGCGGAATCGCCAGCAGCAGCGACAGGATCACCTTCGACGCGACGTACGCCTGAGGCTTGAGCGGGGTCAGCCGCAGCGTGCGGTTCCAGCCGCCGTCGCGTTCCATCGCGATCACGCCGCCGCTGCTCATCGCGGCGTTCATCGAGCCGAACATCGCCATCGAGACCATCACGTAGGCGATCGCCGAGATGCCGCCCTCGGAGTCACTGGAGTGCAGCGTGGCGCCGAAGATCAGGAACAGCACCAGCGGCATCAGCACGGCGAAGATCAGCACGCGCCGGTTGCGCAGGGTCCGCTTGATGTCGAACTTCAGGTAGTCGAGGTTCATGCGTTCGTCTCCTGTGCGGCGCCGATGGCGAGGACGGCGTCCTCGAGGTCGGCGGAGGTGATCTCGATGTCGTGGGCCGGCGTGTTCGCCAGCAGGTACCGCAGCGTGTCGTCGGAGTCCGCGCACTGCAGCAGCACCACGTCGCCGCGCGTCTCGACGTTCCGTACGCCGGGCAGTGTCGCCAGCGTGGCCAGGTCGGCGCCGGGCACGGTGGCCCGGATGGTCCGGCCGGAGACGCTCGCCTTGATCTGCGCGGCGGTGCCGTCGGCAACGATCTTGCCGGCCCGCATCAGCACCACGCGGTCGGCGTACGCGTCGGCCTCCTCCAGGTAGTGGGTCGCGAACAGCACGGTCCGGCCGCGCGCGGTCTCGGCGTGCATCGCGGCCCAGAAGTCGCGCCGGGACTCGACGTCCATCCCGGTGGTCGGTTCGTCCAGCACGATCAGGTCGGGCTGCGCGACGATCGCCATCGCGAACCGGACCCGCTGCTTCTGCCCGCCGGACAGCGCCTTCAGCTTGCGGCCGGCGAGATCGGCGATGCCGGCCCGCTCCAGCGCGTCGGTGACCGGCAGCGGGTCCTTGTGCAGCCCGGCGACCAGGTCGAGCAGTTCGCCGACCTTCGCGTCCTCGATGATCCCGCCGCTCTGCAGCATCACGCCGACCTGGCCGGCCGCGATCGCGTCCGCGGGGGACTGGCCGTAGAGCTGGACGCTGCCCTGGTCGGGCCGGACCAGACCGAGCAGGATCTCCAGTGTGGTGGACTTCCCGGCGCCGTTCGGGCCGAGCAGTGCCACGACTTCGCCCGACCGGATCGTGAGGTCCACCCCGGCCACGGCCTGTACTTCGCCGTACCTCCTGGTCACTCCGCTGAGGGTGACCGCAGTCGTTGTCGTCATACCCAGAAGCGTGCTGCCGGACGCGCGGCGGATCCTGGATCGGCCGTCACGACGCGGCCATGACATCTGTCAGCCCGGACGTCCACCACTCACCAACTCCCGCCCGCACCCGGGTTTGAGCGAAGGTCAGGCGGGACGCGCTGGAGGTGTGGGGAGTTGGTGAGTGGTGCAGATCCGGGTCAGCTCTCGCGCAGCGTGTGCAGGCCCTGCCAGAGAAGGTCCTGAAGAGTTCGCGCGGTCTTCTCGGCCGAGGGCGGGGTGTCGGTGCGGGTGCGCCAGATCGCCAGGCGTTCGGTGGCGCCGGAGATGGTCTGGGCGACGATCTGGATCTCCTCGTCGTCGATGGTCGACGGCGCGTTGAGGCGGACCATGGTCGCGATCAGCTCGACGAAGTCGGCGCGGACCTCGTCGGCGGCCTGGGCGGCGGGACCGGCCGAGAGCATGCCCTCGTCGACGATCACCGACCAGGCGCGCGGGTGGTCGTCGAGGAACTGGAACCAGGCGACGAAACCGGCGTACATCGACTGCTCGGCGTCGGGCGCGGCGAGGACGGCTTCGGAGACGGCGTCCAGGAGCTGGGCGCGCAGGCGGGACAGGCAGGCGAGGAACAGGCCGTCCTTCGAGCCGTAGTACTGGTAGATCAGCGGCTTGGAGACGCCGACCTCGGCGGCGATCTCGTCCATCGAGGTGCCCTGGTAGCCGCGGTCGCCGAAGATCCGCTCGGCGGCGTCGAGGATCTCGCGCTCCCGTGCGGCGCGGTCGCGCTTGCGCTTGACCGGTACGCCGTCCGTGGTGGTCGTCACCTTGCCGATCCTAACTGACCCGGAGTAACTTACTGGGAGTAAGTTCTTCGACCGACAGGAGCGCGGGATGACGGAGCAGCAGCACCGGATCGTCGTGATCGGCACCGGCTTCGCGGGGATCGGGATGGCGGTCCGCCTCAAGCAGGCCGGGTACGACGACTTCGTGGTGCTCGAGCGCGCCGAGGACGTCGGCGGGACCTGGCGGGACAACACCTACCCGGGCTGCCGCTGCGACGTCCCCTCGCACCTGTACTCGTTCTCGTTCGCGCCGAACCCGGACTGGTCGAGCACGTTCTCGCCGCAGCCCGAGATCGAGGCGTACCTGCGTCAGGTCACCGACGGCTTCCGCGTCCGCCCGCACATCCGCTTCGGGCACGCCGTACAGGCCGCGCACTGGGTCGACGACCACTGGCTGATCCACACCGACCAGGGCGACTTCACGGCCGAGATCCTGCTGTCCGGGATGGGGCCGCTGGCCGAGCCGTCGTACCCGAAGCTGAACGGGATCGACTCGTTCGAGGGCGAGGTGTTCCACTCGGCGCAGTGGAACCACGACCTCGACCTGAGTGGGCGCAAGGTCGCGGTGATCGGGACCGGCGCATCGGCGATCCAGTTCGTGCCGGCGATCCAGCCGGAGGTCGAGGAACTGCACCTGTTCCAGCGGACGCCGCCATGGGTGATGCCGCGGCCGGATCGCAAGATCAGTCGCCTGGAGAAGACCGTCTACCGCGCGTTTCCCCTGGTGCAGAAGGCGGTCCGGACCGGGATCTACTGGGGGCGCGAGTCGATGGTGCTCGGGTTCGCCAAGCTGCCCGGGATCATGAAGCAGGCGCAGAAGGTGGCCGAGAAGCACCTCGAGAAGCAGGTCCGCGATCCCGAGCTGCGGGCTCGGCTGACGCCTGATTTCACGCTCGGCTGCAAGCGGGTGCTGATCTCCGACGACTACTACCCGGCGGTCGCGCGGCCGAACGTCGAGGTGGTCACCGACGGCATCGCCGAGGTGACGCCGACCGGGATCGTCACCGACGACGGGGTGAAGCACGAGGTCGACACGATCATCTACGGCACCGGCTTCCGCGTCACCGATCTGCCGGTGATGGACATGCTGTACGGGCGGGACGGGCTGTCGCTGCGCGACGCGTGGGCCGACGGGATGGAGGCGCATCTCGGGACGGCGGTCGCGGGCTTCCCGAACTTCTTCCTGCTGATCGGGCCGAACACCGGGCTCGGGCACAGCTCGATGGTGTTCATGATCGAGTCGCAGATCGCGTACATCCTGGACGCGCTGAAGACGATGGACGCCGAGGGGCTGCGGCAGGTCGAGGTGAAGCCGGAGGTCCAGCGCGCGTTCGTCGACGGGGTGCGGTCGTCGATGCGGAACACGGTGTGGACCCGCGGTGGCTGCAGTAGCTGGTACCTGGACGCGCAGGGGCGGAACACCACGCTGTGGCCGTCGTTCACCTTCCGGTTCCGGCAGCTGACCCGGCGGTTCGACCGGTCGCAGTATCGAACAGTAGCTATGTGACATAGCGCGTGTTACATTCGGGATCATGATCCCGTTGCACGGAATCGGTGGGCGCGGAGACCTGCCGGTCCCGCTGTGGCTGGCGATCTACTCAGCGGCCGCCGCGGTGGCCGTGTCGTTCTTCGCGCTGGCGGCGTTCTGGTCCCGGCCACGGTTCGAAGCGACTTCCGGTACGCCGCTGGCGGCCCTCACGCGGCTGGTCGATGCCCGGGGTTTCCGGTGGGTGCTGAAGGTCTTGGGTGTGCTTGCGTTGGCGCTGCTGCTCGGGGTCGCCTGGTTCGGCAGTACGTCGCCGGCGCTCAATCCGGCACCGACCTGGCTGTACGTGTGGATCTGGGTCGGGATCATCCCGGTCTCGCTGCTGTTCGGGCCGATCTGGCGGCTGGCCAACCCGCTGCGCACGCTGGCGGCGTTGGTCCCTCGTTCCTCGTCGCGAAGGTTGCCCCACGGGATCGCGTACTGGCCGGCGGCTGCCGGGCTCTTCGGGTTCCTCTGGCTGGAACTGGCGTATCCGGAGGGATCCGATCCGCTGGTGGTCGCGGTGTTCGTCACGGCGTACGCGATCGTGAATGTTGCTGCGGGCATCGTTTACGGGCCGCGCTGGTTTGCGGTCGGGGACAGCTTCGAGGTGTACGCCGAGGTGCTGGCGCGGCTGAGTCCGCTCGGACGTGGGGTTGACCGTCGGTTGGTGCTGCGGAATCCGCTGGCCGGGCTGGTGACGATGCCGCAGGAGCGCGGGCTGGTCGGGTTGCTGTGCTTGTTGCTCGGGTCAACGGCCTTCGACGGGATCTCGCGGTGGTCGGTGTGGACGTCGGCGACCGGACAGCTCTCGATGGCCCAGCACGTTGCCGTCTACACGCTCGGTCTGGTGGTGGCGGTCGGGGTCGTGACGGTGCTGTTCGTCGGCGCGGCGCGGGCGACCGGGGCCGCGCGGGTGCGACCCGGTGCCCTGGGCAACGCCGGGCTGCCGGGCGCGTTCGTCCACTCGCTGGTGCCGATCGCGATCGGGTACGCCGTGGCGCACTACTTCTCGTTCGCGGTGTTCCAGGGGCAGGATGGGATCCTGCTCGCGACCGATCCGTTCGGTCGCGGCTGGGACCTGCTCGGGACCGGGCGGGTCGGGATCGACTACGGCCTGCTGGGGACCGGGATGATCGCCGGGGTCCAGATCGGCGCGATCGTGCTCGGACACGTACTCGGGGTCGTGTCCGCGCACGACCGTGCGGCCGGGCTGTTCCGGCGCCGGCAGATGCGGCGCGCGCAGTACCCGATGCTGGCGGCGATGGTCGCCTTCACCGCCGGCGGGATCGCGCTGGTGACGGCCTCGTGATCGCGCTGCACATGGGTGGGATCCCGGAGCTGGCGATGTTCCTCGGGCCGATTCTGCTGATCGCTGCGTTCATCCGGATCGCTCGGCGGAAGGAGGCCGGCATCGAGGACGACGACTGGGATGCCGACCTCGGTGACCTGGGTGATCTCGGTGATCGGAAGCCCGAGGGTGGTTCCGCCGAACCCAGGTTCAGTGAGCCCGGGTCGAGGGGGACCTGAACAGGCCTGTAGCCGAGCTTGTCGGCCGGGCATCGTCGGAGTTGTTCAACCCGACGATTTCTGGAGTGACATGAAGACCTGGTTCATCACCGGCGCGTCCCGCGGATTCGGCCTCGAGCTCACCCGGCAGGCGCTGGAGCGCGGCGACTCCGTCGTCGCGACCGCCCGCGATCCCCGCGTGGTCGAGAAGGAGCTTCCCGGGTACGACGACCGACTGCTGGCCGTCGCGCTCGACGTCACCGACGAGGAGCAGGCGGCGTACGCCGTACAGGCCGCTGTGGAGCGGTTCGGCTCGATCGATGTGCTGGTGAACAACGCCGGGCGGGGGCTGGTCGGCGCGATCGAGGAGACGAGTGACGCGGAGGCGCGGGCGGTCTTCGACACGAACGTCTTCGGGCTGCTGACGGTGACGCGGGCGGTGCTGCCGGTGCTGCGGAAGGCCGGGAGCGGGCGGATCATCAACTTCAGTTCGACCGGTGGGGTGGTCGCGTGGCCTGGATGGGGTGTGTACTCGGCGACCAAGTTCGCGGTCGAGGGGATCTCGGAGGCGCTGCGGGCGGAGGTCGCGCCGCTCGGCATCCAGGTGACCTCGCTGCAGCCCGGGCCGTTCCGGACGAACTTCCTCGACGGGTCTTCGTTGCATCGAGCAACCACTGAGTTGACGGCGTACGCCGGAAGCGGTGGTGACGCGCGGACGTGGGCGGACGGTGCGAACTACGGGCAGGAGGGCGATCCGGTGAAGGGTGCGGCCGCCGTACTGGTGCTGGCCGACCTGCCGCAGATGCCGGCCCGGCTGCCGCTGGGAACGTCCACGGTGAACGACATCCGGACCAAGGTCGCGACGGTCAGCGCCGAGCTGGACGAGTGGGAAGAACTGGCCCGCTCCACCGACCACGTGGAGTAGTCGGTGGGGCGAGCCGGCGCACCGGCACGGGCGAAGCCCGTCGCCGATCTGGGGCGACGGGCCCCCTTACTCACCGACGAGGAAGAACCTTGGCGGTTCCCCGGGTGACCGACTGGGTCATCGGGCGTTGCAGGAAGTCGTGCGGGAAGCCGAGTTCGATCGCGCTGACCTGCTCGAGCTCGTGCACGTCCTGGTCGGTGAACTCGACCTCGAGGGCGCCGAGGTTGTCGTCCAGTTGAGCCAACGTCCGCACCCCGAGGATCGGTGACGCGACCGCGGGATTGCGCAGGGTCCACGCGATCGCGACCTGGGACGGCGTCCGGTTGTTGCGGGCGGCAACCGCCTTGACGACGTCGGCGATCGCCAGCGTGCGTTCGGTGAGCGAGTTGTTGGCGGCCGCGACGTTCTTCCGCGTGCCGGCCGCCGAGCCGACGCCGCCGTCGTGGTCGAGGTCGGCTGCCGTGTACTTGCCCGCCAGTACGCCGGACGCCAGCGGCGACCAGGGCAGGACGCCGAGGCCCAGTTCGTGGGCCATCGGGATCAGGTCGCGCTCGACCGTGCGTTCGGCGAGGCTGTACTCGATCTGCAGCGCGACCAGTGGCGACCAGCCGCGCAGGTCGGCGATCGCCTGCATCCGCGAGACCTGCCAAGCGGGGGTGTCCGACATCCCGACGTACAGGACCTTGCCCGCGCGCACCAGGTCGTCCATCGCGCGCAGGATCTCCTCGACCGGCGTGGTGAAGTCCCAGGAGTGCAGGTAGAGCAGGTCGATGTAGTCGGTCTGCAGCCGGCGCAGGCTGTCCTCGACCGAGCGGACCATCGACTTGCGGTGGTTGCCGCCGGCATTCGGATCGTCGGGCCGGCTGGTCATCGTGTACTTGGTGGCGATCACCAGCCGGTCGCGCCGGCCCGACGCGAACTGGCCGACGAACTCCTCCGACGTGCCGTTGGTGTACTGACTCGCGGTGTCGACGAAGTTGCCGCCCTGCCCGACGTACCGATCGAAGATCCGGGCCGCCTCGTCCTTGTCGGCGCCCCAGCCCCAGTCCGAGCCGAACGTCATCGTGCCGAGCGAGAGCGGCGACACCCGCAGGCCGGACCGGCCGAGCAGGCGGTAGGTGTCCAGTGTCACGAGATTCCCCTTCTGTGGTGGCGGAACCAGCTTCAGCTGCCGGCCGGAACCACAAAAGGGAGACTTCTTCCTGGGACTGCTCTTCCTACCCTGCGGACTCAAGCCTTTCGACGATTCCGGAAAGGCTTGAGGCGCGGGCGCGCGGCTGATCAGACTGCTCGGCGACCGGAGGGAGGTGCCGCGATGAGCAACCGCGACTTCTGAGTCAACGGACCCTGACGGCCGCGGACGCGCTCTTCGTGCGGCTGCGGCCGTCGGTGACCTCCACGTGGTACGACGGGGTCTGGCCGCTCTTGACGCCGGTGTCGGTGAAGGTGGCGACGGTCGGTCGGGTCCACGGGTACGAGTTGCGGGTCCAGGTGCCGAGTTTCGTGCTGCCGCGGTACAGGGTGTAGGTGAGCGTGATGTTGTCGGTGTCGACGACCGCCGGGAAGGTGACGGTGGTCCGGGCGCGGGCCGGGCTGGTGACCTTCGGGGCGGCCGGGCGGCCCGGCTGCGCGCCGCCGGCGGCGTTGGTGAAGCGGGTCAGGCCCTGCTGGGGTTTGCCGTTCACCTTGGTGAAGTCGCCGCCGACCCACAGGTCGTTGCCGCCCGAGGTGAACGCGAGCGGGCCGACCTCCGTCGTACCGCCGACGTCGGTGTTCGGGAACCAGGGGCCGAACTTGCCGTTCGTCGTGCTCTCGACCAGCAGGTGGCGGATGCCGGCGCCGTCGCCGAAGCTGCCGTCCTTGCTGCAGTCGTGCGCGTGCGAGCCCTTGTAGAGCCAGCCGCCCAGCGCCTTGATCGCCTCGGTCGCGCCCAGGCACTTGCTCTGCCAGACCAGCTTGCCGCTCGTGGCGTCAGCAGCCAGTACGCCGTCGTAGCAGCCGAGGCCGCTGCCGGCGTTCGCGACGTACACCCGGTTGCCGAGGGTGTCGATGTCCTTGACCCGGCTGACGCACTCGTCGGTCGGCGGCGGGATCGCGGCCGCCGCGGGCATCGCGTACGCCTTGCCGCTGGTGAGGTTCAGCATCGCCAGCGCGTAGTGGTTGCCGCCGCCAACCTTCTTGAAGCCGCCACCGACGAAGATCCGCTTGCCGTCGTCGGTCAGGTCGATCGCGTGCACGTCGTCGTCGGCGTTCGGGTTCCACGGCAGCAGGGCGCCGTTCAGCGAGACCGCGGCGAGCCGTCCGCGCGTCGTACCGGCGATGCGGCCGAAGGAGCCGCCCAGGTAGACGGTGTTGCCGGAGATCGCCAGCGCGGAGACCCGGTAGCTGACCGAGGGGTTCCAGCTGGTCAGTTGGCCGTTGGTCGCGTTGAACATCGCGGCGCGGTTGCGCGGTACGCCGTTGACGCTGGTGAAGTCGCCGCCGATCACGACCCACTTGCCGTCGGCGCTGGTCGCGATCGCCCAGACCGCTCCGTTCAGCCGCGGGGCCCAGCCGCTCGGCGCGCCGGTCGACCGGTTGAACGACGCGACGTACGGACGGATCGCCTCACCCTGACCGACCGCCTTGCCGCTCGGGCGGATCCGGGTGAACAGGCCCCCGGCGTACACGACGTTGCCCGCGGTCGCGAGCGCGTTGACGCTGTCGTCGGTCTGCCAGGTCGGGCGCTCGACCGACGAGATCGCCGACCCGAAGCCCGGGGACGCGGCCTCGACCGGCGGACCGGACGGGATCAGCGCGGCGGCGATGACAGCGGCAACCGTCACGGTTGCCAGAACAAGCTTCTTCATGAACGTCCTCAGCCCGGCGGTTCACAATGTGCGACCCTACGGTAACTGTCCGTTCAGGCGTCTGGTCCGGCGGGGCCTGACGCTTGACCTGGAGCGCGCTCCAGGTTGTTGGGTGGACGGATGGACAAGAACTTTCTCGGCCGTACCGGCCTGCAGGTCAGTGAGCTGTGTCTGGGCACGATGACGTTCGGGCCGGCGACCGACGAACCGACGGCGCACCGGATGCTGGACGCGTTCGTCGAGGCGGGCGGGACGTTCGTCGACACCGCGGACACGTACTCCGGCGGGCGGTCCGAGGAGATCGTCGGGAGCTGGTTGAAGACCAAGGATCGCGACGAACTGGTGATCGCGACCAAGGTGTACGGCGAAGCGGCGCCGGGGCTGCCGGTGCGCGGGGCCGGGCGCAAGCACGTGATGGCGGGAGTCGAAGCGAGCCTGCGTCGGCTGGGCACGGACTTCATCGACCTCTACCAGATCCACGTGTGGGACGACGCGACGCCGCTGGAGGAGACCCTGACCACGCTCGACGCGTTGGTGAGCAGCGGCAAGGTCCGGTTCATCGGCGCGAGCAACCTGACCGGCTGGCAGTTCCAGAAGGCGATCGACCTGTCGAGGCATCGTGGACTCGAGCCGTACGTGAGTCTGCAGCCGCTCTACAACCTGCTCGACCGCGACGCCGAGCTCGACCTCATCCCGGTCTCGCTGAACGAGGGCGCCGGGGTGATCGCGTGGAGTCCGCTGGCGGGTGGCTGGCTGTCGGGGAAGTACACGAAGTCGGCCGGCGGTCCGCCGGCCGGATCGCGCTCGAACGACGAGGACTGGGCCGCGCACGACAACGACCGGACCTGGCGGGTGATCGACACGCTGCTCGCGGTCGCGGACGAGACCGGCAGGACGCCGGCGCAGGTCGCGCTGCGCTGGGTGATGCAGCGGCCGGGGCTGACCGCGCCGATCATCGGCGCCCGGACGCCGGAGCAGTTGGCCGACAACCTCGGGGCGACCGGGTGGGTGCTCGACGACGAGCAGATGCGGCGGCTGACCGAGGCGGGGGAGAAGCCGCTGCCGTACCCGCACAACATCCTGCGACTGCCGCAGTTCGTCCGCCGGGGGTGACACGGGCGGTTTCGTACGATGGCGGGATGGACGTCGCGTACGAGTTGGCTGTGTTTCTGCGGGCTCGGCGGGAGCGCTTGTCACCGGCGGACGTCGGTCTTCCGGAGCGCGGGCGGTCCCGCCGTACGCCGGGCCTGCGGCGCGAAGAGGTCGCCGACCTGGCCGGGGTGTCGGTGGACTACGTCGTACGGCTGGAGCAGGGACGCGGGCTGCGGCCGTCGGCGGAGGTGCTGGGAGCGCTGGCTCGGGCGTTGCAGCTGAGCGAGGACGAGCACGCGTACGTGTTCGACCTGACGCGGCAGTGGTCGTCGGTGCGGCATCAGTCGGGTTCGGGTTCGCTGGAGCAGCTGGTGCAGGCGATGTCGCCGCTGCCGGCGATGCTGGTCAACCACCGGTTCGACATCTGTGCGTGGAACCCGGAGATGTCGGCGCTGATGCTCGACTTCGCCGGGGTCCCGCCGGAGCGGCGGAACACGATGTGGTTGTGCACGATCGAGCCGCTGTTCGCGGACTTCTACCCGGATCGCGAGCGGGTGGTGCGGGAGGGGATCGCGGATCTGCGGGCCGCGTGGGCGACGCACGAGGACGACTCGGAGCTGGCCGAGCTGGTCCGCCTTCTGGTGGCCGAGAGCCCCGAGTTCGCGCGGTGGTGGGAGAAGCGCGACGTGATGGTGAAGGGCAACGGGCTGAAGAAGCTCAACCACCCGGAGATCGGGCGGCTGACCGTCGAGTACGACGTACTGACGCCGCTGGCCGACTCGAGTCAGCGGTTGATCGTGTACCGGGCGGCTGACCCGGTGTCGCAACAGGCGCTGGATCGGTTGCAGCCGACGAAGTCGTTGCGGGCGATCTGATTTAGCCGGTGGAGGGCAGGTCGTTGGGGGGCAGGCCCAGTTCCTCGTACGCCGCGATCTCGATCTCCCGGCCCATCGACTCGCGGAAGGCGGCGACCAGCGCCTGGCCGGCCAGCGGGATGATGTTCTCCAGCGTGCGCTGGATGTCCGGCCAGCCGTCGGCCGGCAGGCCCGCGTCGGCGAACTGGCGCCAGACCGTGCCGCGGAACAGCTCGACGTAGATCTTCGCGACCTGGTCGGCCTGCTCGAACAGTTTGGGCAGCATCTCGAAGATCGCGTCCAGCGGTACGCCGAGCTTGATCACCTCGAGGCCGGTCCGGAGCAGGTCCGGGTTCGGGATCCGGAGGCGGTCGTCCTCGACGCGCTCGGCGATGCCCAGCTCGATCAGCTTGTCGATCGTGGCGGCGTTGTGCGGAATGCCGGCCCGCTCGGCCAGCTGGTGCTCGGTGATCACCTCGGGCTCGGCCGGGGTCCACGGGCTGACCAGGGTCTCGAAGACGCCGAGCGCGAGCGCGCCGTCGGGGAGTTCGCTCATCATCCGCTCGACGGCGGCCAGCGTGTACCCCTTGTCGAGCAGTTCCCGGACCAGCGTGAGCCGCGCCACGTGGTCGGCGTCGTAGTACCCGGTGCGGCCGACCAGCCGGGGCGGTGGGATCAGCCCGCGCCCGGCGTACGCGCGTACGTTCCGGACGGTCATGCCCACCTTCGCGGCGAGCTGGTCGACCGTGTACTCCTCGGTGGCCGCTGCGGCCTGCTGTCCCTCCACCCTTGACAGTCTTCCAGACTCGACGTTACATGTCTTATGTAACATCCTCCATGGCGCATGTCCGCTGTCGCCCCCGCAGACCAGGAGCGCGAGATGACCGTCCCACTGGCCGCCACCACCGGAACCGCCAGCTTCGACCAGATCGCGATCGTCACCGGGCTGGTCGGACTGATGTACGTCGCACTCGCCGTGCTGCTGTGGCGCGAACGCACCGGGCACGCCACGCTGGTAGGGCGCCTCGCGGACACCATCGGGAGACTGGACGGAGTCCCCCGATGGGCCGCGCTCACGCCGTACCTGCACGCCGTCTCGCTGCTGTCCTGTGCGTTCGGCGTCTGGTGGGACATCGCGGTGCACATCGACAAGGGCCGTGACACCGGCCCGTTCGGGACGCCGGCGCACTACCCGATCTTCTTCGGCATCCTCGGCGTGATCGTGTCCGGCGTGCTGCCGATCGCGCTCGCCCGCAAGCCGCTGCCGGCCCGGACGATCAAGCTGACCGCGGGCTGGCGGATCCCGTGCAGCGCGGCGCTGGTCACCGTGTGCGGCACCTTCGCGCTGGTCGGCTTCCCGCTCGACGACGTCTGGCACCGCCTGTTCGGTGAGGACGTCACGCTCTGGGGGCCGACGCACCTGCTGATGATCGGCGGGGTCGTGCTGTCGATCTTCGCGCGGCTGCTGGCCTCGGCCGAGGTGGAACAACTTGTCGGCAGCAACCTTCGGCGCCGGTTCCAGGAGGTCGTTGCCGTCGGCGCCTTGCTGATCGCGTGGGACCTGTTCAGCACCGAGTTCAACTACGGCGTACCGCAGTTCCCGCTGGTGCTGCAGCCGATCCTGATCGTGTTCGGGGCGGCGCTCGCGTTCACGGTGCTGCGGGCGCGGCGCGGGCGGTTCAGCACGTTCGGCGCGCTCGCGACGTACCTGATCATTCGGGGCGGGATCGCGTGGGCGGTCGACCAGCCGCTGGGCGAGATCCTCGGGCACTTCCCGTTGCTGGTGGTCGAAGCGGTACTCGTCGAGCTGACGGCGTTTGCGCTGGGCAACAAGAACCGCTTCCGGCTGGGTGCGGTCTCGGGTGCGTTGATCGGCACGGTCGGGGTGCTCGCCGAGTACGGCTGGAGTCAGGTCTGGATGCCGATCCGCTGGCCTTCGTCGCTGCTCCCGTCGGCGCTCGGGTTCGGGCTGGTCGCGGGGATCGGTGCCGGGCTCGTCGGAGCGTGGCTGGCGACCCGGTACGCCGAGGTCGCGGGTGAGGTCCGGGCCGTGCCGTCCGTACGGCGTACGCATCAACTCGGCGCGGTCGGGCTGATCGCGGTCCTGGGCGTGGTGTTCTTCTGCGTCCCGCGATCGGCCGATCCGGGGGTGTCGGCAACGATCTCGCTGGAGCGGGTCGCCACCGGTGCCGAGCCGACGGCGTACGTGACGGTGAAGGTGGACCCGGTCGACGCGGCCGAGGGCGCGCGCTGGTTCGAGGCGATGGCCTGGCAGGGCGGTGGGCTGGAACTGCACCCGTTGGAGAAGGTTGCCGACGGCGTCTATCGGTCGCAGGAACCGTTGCCGATGTACGGGAAGTGGAAGTCGATGGTGCGGCTGCACCAGGGCTCGCGGGACATGGTCGCGGCGTGGATCTACGCGCCGGAGGACGTGGCGATCCAGAAGCCGGCCATTCAGGTGTCGGACGGGCAGGCCGTCGAGTTCATCGGCGAGCAGGAAGTGCTGCGGCGCGAGGAGCGGACCGACGTACCGCAGTGGATGTGGAACGGCGGGTACGGGTTGCTCGCAGTGGTCGGGGTGCTGGAGATCCTTGGGATCGCGTGGCTGGTCGGGCGTGGGGCTCGGGGCGGGCGGATGCGTGCTTCGTACCTGAGCTCTCCTGACCGGGAGAAGGAGATCGCGTGAGTGGCCGCGGTGGATTCGTTCGGCGGGCTGGTTGGGACCTGGCCGGGAAGCGGGCGCTGGTCACCGGTGCCGCGGGAGCCTTCGGTACGGCGACGGTCGAGCGGCTGCGGGAGCGCGGCGCGACGGTGGTCGGGATCGATCTGCAGAAGAGCGAGGACGTGATCGAGTGCGACCTCACGCAGCCGGAGCAGATCCCGGCGGCGGTCGAGGAAGCGATCGGGCGGCTCGGCGGGCTCGACCTGCTGATCAACAACGCGGGCATCGGCGTACCGGCGCTGGCCGGCGATGCTCCGGATGCGACCGCGCGCAAGGTGATCGAGGTGAACCTGTTCGCCGGGTGGGGCGTGACGGCGGCCGCGTTGCCGGCGCTGCGCGAGGCGAAGGGGCGGGTGATCTTCGTGTCGTCGGGGCTCGCGTACGTGACGCTGCCGCTGGCGGCGTCGTACCTGGTCTCGAAGCGCGCGATCGACACGTACGCCGACGCGCTGCGGATCGAGAACGGTCGGCACCTGGACGTGAGCGTGGTCTATCCGGGGTACGTGCCGACGCCGATCCACGACGCGTCGCTGGCCCGTGGGGTGGATCTCGGGGTGTTCCTGCCGGCCGAGACGGTCGCGGACGTGGTCGGGACGATCGTGGAGGTCGCGGCCGCGAAGAGGCCGCCGCGGAACCGGGCCTCGACGCGGACGACCGGGATCGGGGTCGCGGTGGCGCGGCACCTGCCGTCGGTCGCGGACCGGATCGTGCGGTTGCGGACCAACCAACGGCGGCGGGGTCTGGGTGAGCTGACGGATCGACTGGGGAAGATATGACCATGCAGGCAGAGCGGGCTGGGGTGATCACGCCGGACGGCGTGCGGCTGCACGTGGAGACGGCGGGATCGGCGGACGCGCCGGTGACGGTCGTGCTCGCGCACGGGTGGACGTGTTCGACGCGGAGCTGGCATCACCAGTTCGCGGGGTTGCCCGGCGTACTGGGGGCTGACGGGGTTCGGGTTGTTGCCTATGACCACCGAGGGCATGGGCGGTCGGACGCGGCGCCGGCCGGTACGACGCGGATCGATCAGCTCGCCGATGATCTGGTGACGGTGCTGGACGAGGTCGCACCGACGGGACCGGTGGTGTACGCCGGGCACTCGATGGGCGGGATGACGTTGATGGCGCTGGCCGACCGGCGGCCGGAGCTGTTCGGGTCGCGGATCGTGGGCGCGGCGTTGGTCAGTACGTCGTCCGGGCAGATGACATCGCGGGCGTTCGGGCTGCCGGCGCGGCTCGACGGCGCTGCCGCGGTGGTGGCGCCGCGGGCGATGAACCTGGCGGGCGCGCGGATGGAGAAGCGCGGGCTGCGGCGCAAGCCTGCCGTCGTACAGGCTGAGCAGGAGGCCGCGCGCGTCTGGCGGCAGCTGGCCGCGACCCGGCTGCGACGCCCGGCGTTGAAGCAACTCGTCTTCGGCAAGAAGGTGGACCCCGCCGAGGTCGACGTCCTGCTCGCCGACCTGGAGGTCCTCCCCGGACGGTCGTTCAGCGGCTTCTTCGAGGCGATCACCCAGCACGACCTCGGCCACGCGCTCGCCGTACTGGACGACATCCCGGTCGAGGTCATGCACGGCACCCGCGACCGCCTGCTGCCCCCACGGCACGCGAACCGGATCGCCCACCTGATCCCGTCGTCGCGCCTCTGGATGTACCCGGGCGCCGGCCACATGCTCATGCAGGAACGCCCCCGAGACGTCACCCACCGCCTGGCGTCCCTGGCGCGCAAGGCCGTCGCCTGAGGGGTGCGAGCTGGATCACCTTCTGCGGAGGCCGATGGCCCCTAGGGTGGGTGGGTGCAGAACCTTCTTTCGGACGTCGTGGTCGTGGATCTGACGCGGGCGCTGGCCGGGCCGCATGCCGCGATGATGCTGGGGGATCTCGGGGCGCGGGTGATCAAGGTCGAGACGCCGGCGGGCGGGGACGACAGCCGCGGGTGGGGGCCGCCGTTCGTGGGTGACCAGTCGACGTACTTCCTGTCGGCCAACCGCAACAAGGAGTCCGTGACGGCGGACCTCAAGTCGGCGGAGGGCAAGGAGTTCCTGACGCGGCTGGTCGGCAAGGCCGACGTGCTGATCGAGAACTTCCGGCCGGGGGTGCTCGACCGGCTCGGGTTCTCGGTCGAGCGGCTGCACGAGCTCAACCCGGGTCTGGTGATCCTCTCGATCACCGGCTTCGGGCACGACGGGCCGGAGGGCGGGCGCGCCGGGTACGACCAGATCGCGCAGGGCGAGGGTGGGCTGATGAGCATCACCGGCGCGACCGAACCGACCAAGACCGGCATGCCGATCGCGGACCTGCTGGCCGGCATGTACGGCGCGTACGGCGCACTCGCGGCGCTGCACGAGCGCTCGATCACCGGCCGCGGCCGGGTTGTCCGTACGTCGCTGCTCGCGTCGGTGGTCGGCGTGCACGCGTTCCACGGGACGAAGTGGACCGTCGCTGGACAGCTGCCTGAGCGGGTCGGTAACCATCACGCGCAGATCGCGCCGTACGGGATGTACAAGACGCGGGACGACAGCATCCAGGTCGCGGTCGGCAGTGAGGGCCAGTGGCGCACGTTCGCTCCGATCGTCGGGCTGGATCCGGATGACGAGCGCTTCGCGACGAACGCCGAGAGGGTCGCGCATCGCGACGTGCTGACGGCGGCGATCGAGGCGGCTTTTGCAGCAGAGTCCGCCGACGTGTGGCTGCAGCGGCTCGCTGACGCGGGGATCCCGGCCGGCAAGGTACGCGACTTCCAGCAGGTCTACGAGTGGGAGCAGACGCGGTCGCAGGGGCTGCTGATCGACGTCGAGCACCCGGAGCTCGGGACGATCCAGCTGCCCGGCCCGCCGCTGCGGTTCGACGACAACCTGTACGCCGGGGCGCGGGAGACCAACCTGCCGCCGCCGCGGCTGGGGGAGCACAACGACGCCGTACGGGCTTGGCTCGACGAAGACCCGCCCGGCGACGCCGACGCGCGTCGCGACGCCTGAGGTCAGTGCAGGTAGACCGACGCGTTGAGCTGCAGCGCGTTGCTGGCGGCCCACAGCAGCTGCCCGCAGCCGAACACACCGACGCGGTCGCCGTAGCCCGACAGCGGTAGGTCCTCGGGAAAGCCCGGCAGCGGCGCGCTCAACGCGGCGTCTCCAAAAAGCGAGACGGCAACGCCAAGATCCCGGTCGTCAGCCGCGCCGAGCAGCGTGAGCGCCCGAGCGCTCTCGAACAGCAGCCTCGGCGCAGACCCGAGCGCCAAGTGATCGCCGTCGACCCGCAGATGCACGACCTCGGCAAAATCCACCGGCACGTACAACGCGACCGGCGCGGCCTGGAACAGGTGCGCGAAGTGGACGTCGACCTCCTCGGGCAGCTGGTTGTCCAGCGCCAGGACGTCGTTGAGCCCGGCCTTGAATCCGGTGAACAGCTCGTTCTCGGGCCCGCGCGGCTCCTCGTGCGGCGGCAGCCCGAGCGTGGCGAGGTGCTCGTTCGCCGCCTCCAGCGCGGCGACGAGGAACTCGTAGAACGGGCCGTCCGGCTCGTCGTCGTACCCGGTCAGCGGCCCGACGTTCAGGTCGACACTCACGCCGCCGATCGTACGGCGACCTTTCCAGCCGGATCGAACAGGTTCTGCCGACGACGCTGCGCTCCTACGGTGTTCCGGTATCGATTCCGGTCCCGGAGTGGGCCAGGGGTTGACGGGCTGGCGAGCACAGGCATAGCGTCCGGGAAATCGATTACTCACCCGATCGCGGAGGTGTCATGGCCGAGTCCGCCCTGGTCCGGATGTCGGGGATCGGCAAGCGGTACGGCGGGGTGCAGGCGTGCCACGAGGTCGATTTCAGCCTGGGCTCCGGCGAGGTGCACGCGTTGCTCGGCGAGAACGGGGCCGGCAAGTCCACGCTGATGAAGATCCTGTCCGGTGACGTCACCGACTACGACGGGCAGATCGAGATCGGCGGGCAGCCGGCGAGCTTCGGTGGTCCGACCGACGCGCAGGCCGCCGGGATCGCGATGATCCACCAGGAGCTCGACCTGGTGCCCGCGCTCTCGGTCGCCGACAACATCTTCCTCGGCCGCGAGCTGCGGACGCCGTACCGGACTGTCGACCGCCGCCGGATGGACCGCGAGGCCCGTGCCCTGCTCGAGCGCAGCGGTGTGAACCTCGACCCGCGCCGACCGGTCGGCGAGCTGCGCGTCGGCGAGCAGCAGCTCGTCACGATCGCGAAGGCGATCTCGCTCGACGCCCGGGTGCTGATCATGGACGAGCCGACGTCGGCGCTGACGACGTCCGAGGTCGAGCGGCTGTTCGCGGTGATCCGCGAGCTGCGCCGCTCCGGCGTCGGCATCGTCTACATCAGCCACCGGATGGAGGAGATCGCGCAGGTCGCCGACCGTGCGACCGTGCTGCGCAACGGGCAGATCGTCACCAGCTTCGACCCGCGCAAGCTGAGCACCGCCGAGGTGGTCGAGGCGATGGTCGGGCGGCCGGTGCAGACGATGTTCAGCACGCCGGATGTCGCGACCGGCGACGAGCTGCTGCGCGTCGAGGACCTGGTCCTGAAGCCTCGGCGCCCGCGCCCGGGCCGCCGCGATCCCGAGGGCATCTCGCTGACCGTCCGCTCCGGCGAGATCGTCGGCCTCTGCGGCCTGCTCGGCGCCGGCCGGACCGAACTGCTCGAGACCCTGTACGGCGTGGCGCCGGGCGGCACGCGAACCGGCCGGATCCTCCTGCAGGGCAAGGAGATCCAGCCCCGCAACCCACGGCACGCGCTGGCGCAGGGCATCGGGCTGGTCCCCGAGGACCGGCGCGCGTCCGGGCTGGTGCTGTTCCACTCGATCCTGGCGAACACGGTCGTGTCGAGCCTTCCGGCGTACGGGCGGCTCGGCGTGATCGCGCGCCGGATGGAACGCGCCGCGTCGGTGAAGATGGCCGACCGGTTGCGGCTGAAGTTCGGCCGGCTGCAGGACGACGTCGGGACGCTGTCCGGCGGCAACCAGCAGAAGGTGGTCTTCGGCAAGATGCTGCTGACCGAGCCCAAGCTGCTGCTGCTCGACGAGCCGACCCGCGGCGTCGACATCGGGGCCAAGGCCGAGATCTACCGGCTGCTGGGCGAACTGGCCGGCCAAGGGCTCGGCGTACTGCTGGCGTCGTCGGAGCTGCCCGAGCTGATCGGCGTCTGCGACCGCGTCGTCGTACTGAGGGACGGACGCGAAGTCGCGTCGTTCAAGACATCTGACTCCGGCGAGAGCGATCTGCTCGCCGCCGCGATGGGAGAGAGCGCTGTGTTCGAAGGAGGACTCCGGTGACCGCCGTTCAGGACAAGCCCACGATGCCGGTGGAGAAGGCGTCCGGGGGCGTGGCCGCAACGCTGTTCCGGTTCCAGAGCGTGTTCGGGCTGCTCGCGGTGTTCGTTGCCGCGATCATCTTCTCGCCGCGGCGCGACGGCGCGATCCTGTTCCTCAGCGCGGACAACCTGGCCAACGTGGTCCGCGCGGTCTCCGAGATCGGGATCATCGCGGTCGGGATGACGTTCGTGATCCTGATCGGCGGCATCGACCTGTCGGTCGGCGCGGTGCTCGGGCTGGCCGCGGTCGGCTCGGCGGTGCTGATGGTCGAGAGCGACTGGGGCTTCCTGCCGTCGATCGTGGTGGTGCTCGCGATCGGTCTGGTCTTCGGCGCGCTGCAGGGGATGGCGACCGCGATGATCGGGATCCAGTCGTTCATCGTGACGCTCGCCGGATTGCAGATAGCCAGGGGTCTGGCCCGGATCTGGTCCGACGGGCAGGGCGTCGCGATCGCGTACGGCGACGGGCCGAACGAGGCGCCTTCGTCGTTCGCCATCCTGGGCGAACGCACCTTCGGCGGCCTGGTGCCGATCCCGGTACTGATCTTCGCTGTGGTCGCGATCGCGGCCGTGGTGTTCCTGCGGATCAGCGCGTTCTCCCGGCACCTGTACGCCGTCGGCGGCAACGAGAAGGCCGCGCGGCTGTCCGGCGTACCGGTGATCCGGGTCAAGATCGCGGTGTTCGCGATCTGCGGGCTGCTCGCGTCGCTGGCCGGCATCGTGCACGCGGTCCAGCTCAACCAGGGCAGCCCGAACGACGGCATCGGCTACGAGCTCGACGCGATCGCCGCGGTGGTGATCGGCGGTACCAGCCTGGCCGGCGGGCGCGGCTCGGTGGCCGGGACGGTCGCGGGGGCGCTGCTGCTCGGCGTACTGAACAACATCCTTGCCCTGAACAACATCGACTCCAACATCCAGCTGCTGATCAAGGGTCTGGTGATCGTTGCGGCGGCCGCGCTGCAACGGCTCCGGCCCGCCTCGTGAGGAAGGTCCACCCCTGATGAAGATCCACAAGTTGTCCCTGGCCGTCGCGGCCGTCACCGCTCTGGTCCTGGCCGGGTGCGGTACGACCAGCGAACGGACCTCCGACGAACCGCAGGCGCAGAGCTCCAAGGAGTGCAAGGGGGCCGACGGCAAGTACGTGATCGGGATGAGCCAGGCCAACGTGGCCGAGCCGTACCGGCAGCGGATGGACGACGACATCAAGGCGGCCGCCGCCGAGGTGCCCCAGTTCGAGGTGAAGTTCGCCGACGCCGCGCAGGACAACGCGAAGCAGGTCGCCGACGTCGACAACTACATCACCCAGCAGATCGACCTGCTGATCATCAGCCCGAACGAGGCCAAGCCGCTGACCGCGGTGGTGAAGAAGGCCTTCGACAAGGGCATCCCGGTGCTGGTGCTCGACCGCAAGGTCGAGGGTGACGCCTACACCGGCTTCATCGGTGGCGACAACGTGCAGATCGGTACCGAGGCCGGCAAGTACGTCGCCGAGAAGGTGCTGCCGAACGGCGGATCGGTGGTCGAGATCAAGGGCCTGGCCGGCGCGACGCCGCAGGCCGAGCGCAACCAGGGCTTCGCCGACGGGATCAAGGCGAACCCGAAGGTCAAGATCATCGCCACCGCGAGCGGCGACTGGCTGCGCGAGAAGGGCCAGGCGCAGATGGACGCGCTGCTCAAGGCGAACCCGAAGATCGACGTGGTCTACGCGCACAACGACCCGATGGCCGAGGGTGCGTACCTGGCGGCGAAGGCGGTCGGCCGGGAGAAGGAGATGAAGTTCATCGGCATCGACGCGCTGCCGATCCCGTCCGGCGGGATCAAGGCCGTCGAGCAGGGCCGGCTGACGGCGACCTTCACCTACCCGACCAACGGCAAGGAAGCGATCGCCGCGGCGAAGAAGATCCTGGTGGACTGCGGAACGGTCGAGAAGTCCCAGGTGCTGCCGACGCGCCTGATCGACAAGGCGAACGCGGCGCAGATCTACGCCGCGGAGAACCCGAACGGCTGATCTCCGCCCGTTGCGTCCGAAGAACCGCGTTGCGTCCGAAGAACCCGAGGCTATAGCGCTCGGTTCTTCGGACGCATGCGTTTTCTTCGGACGCTGGCGGGGGTGGTTCAGCCGCGGTGGGAGCTGCCGCGTTCGATCAGGCGGGCGCCGAGGGTGGTCGTGGTCGGCGGGCGGGTGCCGTCGGTGATCCTTGCCAGCAGCAACCGGGCGGCGACGGTGCCGATCTCGTACGCCGGCTGTGCGACCACCGAGAGCGGGGGATCGACGAGCGCGGCCCACGGCGCGTCGTCGAAGGCAACCATGCCGACGTCCCGCCCGGGCCGGATCCCCTTCTCCTGCAGGGCCTGGAGTACGCCGACCGCCATCGCGGAGTTGGCCACGAGCAACGCGTCCGGTGGCTCTTCCTGGCTGAGCACGTCCAGGGCCGCCTTGTGGGCGCCGGCGGCCTTGTACTCGGTACGGCGTACGAGCTTGGTGGAACTGCGGTGCTTGGCGGCCTTCAACGCGTCCCGGTAACCCGCGAGCCGGTCGTCCGCCGTACGGACTCCGGCCGGGCCGGTGATACAGCCGATGCGTTGATAGCCCTGGGCTATCAGGTGCTCGGTCGCCTGCCGCGCGGCCAGCCGCGTGTCGACCAGGACGACGTCGCTGTCCTGCTGCGGCAACGGCCGGTCGACCGCGACGAACGCCGTCCCGCGGGCCGCGAGCTTGTCCACCGACGACGTCGTGCCGGTCGGCGACAAGATGACACCGGCCACCCTTTCCTGGATCGCGATGTCGATGTAGCGGTTCTCCTTGCTCGCGCTCTCGTCGGAGTTGCACAGGACAACGGAGTAGCCGACCTCGTGTGCGACGTCCTCGACCCCGCGGGCGATCGCGGTGAAGAACGGGTTCTCCACGTCGGAGATGATCAGCGCGACCACCGCGGCCTCCTGCCGGCGCAGGTTCCGCGCCGGTCCGTTGGGCTGGTAGCCGAGCTCGTCCGCGGCCGTGCGCACCCGCGCGACCAGGTCCGGATCGACCGTCGCCTTGCCGTTCAGGGCCCGCGACACGGTCGCCGTCGAGACGCCCGCGAGCGCGGCGACGTCGCTGATCGTGGCCATGACTTCTCCCTCCGCTGGCCAGAGCCTAGCCGCCGAGTAAAGGATTACCCAGCCGTACGCCGTGGACGCAACGTACGGAACCTCCAGCCGTTCCCGCGGCCATGAGAAGATCGCGGGCGTGACTGCCTTGCCGAGCGTTTCCTACTCCATCACCGTCCGGCTCGAGGTGCCCGCGGGCGGCTCGACGGTGAGCAAACTGACGACCGCGGTCGAGCAGGCCGGCGGCCTGGTGACCGCGCTCGACGTGACCGCCTCCGGCCACGAACGGCTGCGGATCGACGTGACCTGCGCCGCCGCCGACACCGCGCACGCCGGCCGTCTGGTCGAGGCGATGCGCGCGGTGCCGGGCGTCGAGATCGGCCGCGTCTCCGACCGGACGTTCCTGATGCACCTCGGGGGCAAGATCTCGATGGAGGCCAAGCACCCGATCCGCAACCGTGACGACCTCTCGATGATCTACACCCCGGGCGTGGCCCGCGTCTGCCTGGCGATCGCCGAGAACCCCGAGGACGCGCGCCGGCTGACCATCAAGCGCAACAGTGTCGCGGTCGTCACCGACGGGTCCGCCGTCCTGGGGCTGGGCAACATCGGGCCGAAGGCCGCGCTGCCGGTGATGGAGGGCAAGGCCGCGCTGTTCAAGCGGTTCGCCGGGATCGACGCCTGGCCGCTGTGCCTGGACACCCAGGACCCCGACGACATCGTCAAGATCGTCAAGGCGATCGCGCCGGGCTTCGCCGGGATCAACCTGGAGGACATCTCCGCGCCGCGCTGCTTCGAGATCGAGGCCCGGCTACGCGAGGAGCTGGACATCCCGGTCTTCCACGACGACCAGCACGGTACGGCGATCGTCGTGGTCGCCGCGCTCTACAACGCGCTGCGCGTGGTCGGCAAGGACATCAGCGACGTCCGGGTGGTGCTGTCCGGCGCCGGTGCCGCCGGTACGGCGATCCTGAAGCTGCTGATCGCGGCCGGCGTCAAGGACACCTGCGTGGCCGACATCGGTGGAGTCATCCACAGCGCGCGCGAAGGCCTGTCGCCGGAGCTGCGCTGGATCGCGGAGAACACCAACGCCGCCCAGATCAGCGGCGACCTCAAGAGCGCGGTGGCCGGGGCCGACGTGTTCATCGGGGTCTCCGCGCCGAACATCCTGAACGGCGACGACATCGCCACGATGAACGACGACTCGATCGTGTTCGCGCTGGCCAACCCCGACCCCGAGGTCGACCCGGCGGCCGCTGGTGAGCACGCCGCGGTCGTCGCGACCGGACGCAGCGACTTCCCGAACCAGATCAACAACGTGCTGGTCTTCCCGGGCGTCTTCCGCGGTCTGCTCGACGCGCAGTCGTCGAAGGTGTCGATCGAGATGGAACTGGCCGCCGCGAAGGCGCTGGCCGGCGTCGTCACCGACGACGAGCTGAACGCCAGCTACATCGTGCCGAGCGTCTTCCACCCGGAGGTGCACACGATGGTGGCGCACGCCGTACGGGATGCTGCCGGAGGCAAGGCGCCGGCGGCCGAGGTGTTCCCGGACGACGCGCCGTCGCTGTCGCTGTAGTGCGGGCTGTATGGGCCTGGCGGGCCGGCTTCGTGCTGGCCTGCCTGGTCCAGCTGTACGGGCTGTACTCGCCGCAGCAGGCCGGGCCGGACACCAGCAGCATCCCGTACTCCGACAAGGTCGCGCACTTCGCGATCTTCGCGGCGGTCGCGTACCTCGGCCTGCGCGTCGGCGTACCGGCACGATGGTTGCTGGCGGCGCTGGTCCTGCAGGCGATCGGCAGCGAGTTCGTCCAGCACTACCTGCTGCCGGACCGCAGCGGCGATCCTTTCGACTCGCTGGCGGACCTGCTCGGGACGGCGACCGGAGCCTGGCTCGGGTTTCGCGCAGTACAAAAGTCCCGCGGCACGACATGATGGGGTCATGACGGCCTCGACGCTGACCGGATCGTTGCTCGTGGCGACTCCGTTGCTCGACGAGCCGCCGTTCCGGCGGTCGGTCATCCTGCTGCTCGACCACGACGAGGACGGCGCCCTCGGCGTGGTGGTCAACCGGGCCGCCGACCTCGAGGTCGACCAGGTGCTGCCGGACTGGTCCGACACCGTGAACGAGCCGGGCGTGCTGTTCATGGGCGGCCCGGTCGGCACCGACAGCGCGCTCGCGGTCGCCGAGGTGATCGAGTCCGCCGACCCGCCCGGCTGGCGCGAGTGTTTCGGCCGGATCGGGCTGATCGACCTCGACGTCCCGCCCGCGCTGCTCGAGGGCGCGATCCAGCGGATGCGGATCTTCGCCGGGTACGCCGGCTGGTCCAGCGGTCAGCTCGAGGGCGAGATCACCGAGGGCGCCTGGTACGTCGTACCGTCGGAGCCCGACGACGTCTTCAGCCTGCAGCCCGAGGGCCTGTGGCGGCGCGTCCTGCGCCGCCAGAAGGACCAGATGGCCTACCTGGCGACGTACCCGGACGACCCGACCCAGAACTGACTCCGGGCCCGTCCGTGGTTGGGCCTACTCCTTGTCGTCCCCGTCGTCGTCACCCGGGTTGAGCGAGTCCCAGATCTCCTTGCACTCCGGGCAGACCGGGAACTTCTGCGGGTCCCGGCTCGGCACCCAGACCTTGCCGCAGAGCGCGACGACCGGCGTGCCCATGACCATCGCCTCGGTCAGCTTGTCCTTGGGCACGTAATGCGAGAACCGCTCGTGGTCCCCGTTGTCCAGCGACGGCTGGGTGCGCTCGTCGACAACCGTCTCCGCACCCGGGCTCAACTGAGTACTCATGGCACAAAGTGTAGGACGACCGGTCCAGCGGGCGCCGCACGTTGTGGACAACGAACTGGTCTGTGGACAACGCCCGGAGCCGGGGCAGATCGCGGCATGTTCTTGGTGTGACCAACTCAAGGAGGCAGCATGACACTCGTGGAACCCATCGAGACCCAGCCCGACCCCGAATTCACCCTGCCCTGGGCGCCGTTCCGTCCGATCACCAGAGCCGATCTGTACCGGGTGCCGAATGACGGCCATCGGTACGAGCTCATCGACGGGGTCCTGGTCATGACGCCGGCACCGTCGCTGCGACACCAGTTGGCGGCCGGGCGACTGTTCAGCCGCCTCACGCTGAACTGTCCTGACGACCTGTACGTTCTGTCGGCGCCGTTCGACGTCGTGCTCTCCGAGGACACCCTCGTACAGCCCGACATCCTCGTCGCGCCGCGGGCTGACTTCACCGAACGGGACCTGCCGAAGGCCCCCCTGCTGGCGGTCGAAGTTCTCTCACCGAGCACCCGTCGGATCGACACCATGCTCAAGTTCTCCCGCTACGAAGCCGCCGGGTGCCCGTCCTACTGGGTGGTCGATCCCGACACGCCGACCCTGATCGCCTGGGATATGCAGGACGGGGCATATGCGCAGGTCGCGAAGGCTTCCGGGGACGAGATCGCGCGGCTGACCAGCCCGTACGACGTCGAGGTGGTGCCCGCCGATCTGATTGTCTGAGCGTTCTCGGGTAACGTTCCTGCACGGCCGACAGTCGAGTATCGGGGGAGTATGCCGTCCGTGGATTCGCACGTGCCAGCACCACCAGCCGTGCTTCCTCCGGCCTACCCGGACCGGGCAGCCTGGGGTACCGCCAGCAAGCTGCGCGCCTGGCAGGCGGAGGCACTGCAGCAGTACCTGGACAAGCAGCCGCGGGACTTCCTCGCGGTCGCGACGCCGGGCGCCGGCAAGACGACGTTCGCGCTGACCGTCGCCGCCGAGCTGCTGCACCGGCGGGTGATCGACCGGATCACCGTGGTGACGCCGACCGAGCACCTGAAGATCCAGTGGGCCGAGGCGGCCGACCGGGCCGGGATCGCGATCGACCCGGCGTTCGCCGGTGGCAAGGGACGGACCAACAAGGACTTCCAGGGCGTCGCGGTGACGTACGCCGGGGTCGCGGTGAACCCGCTGGCCTTCCGCGTCCGGACCGAGCGGTTCCGCACGCTGGTGATCCTCGACGAGGTGCACCACGGCGGTGACGCGCTCAGCTGGGGCGACGGGGTCAAGGAAGCGTTCGAGCCGGCCACCCGGCGGCTCGCGCTGACCGGAACGCCGTTCCGCAGCGACGACAACCCGATCCCGTTCGTCACGTACGAGTACGGGCACGACGGTGCGGCCCGGAGCAAGGCCGACTACACGTACGGGTACGGCCACGCCCTGCGGGACCACGTCGTCCGCCCGGTGATCTTCATGTCGTACTCCGGCGAGATGCGCTGGCGGACCAAGGCCGGTGACGAGGTCGCCGCACGTCTGGGCGAGCCGCTGACCAAGGACCTGACCGCGCAGGCGCTGCGGACCGCGCTCGACCCGACCGGTGAGTGGATGCCCGCCGTACTGGCTGCCGCGGACAAGCGGCTCACCGAGGTCCGGCGGCACATGCCGGACGCGGGCGGGCTGGTGATCTCGGGCGACCAGAACACGGCGCGTGCGTACGCCAAGGTGCTGCGCGAGCTGACCGGCGAGGCGCCGACCGTCGTACTGTCGGACGAGAAGGCGGCGAGCAAGAAGATCTCGAAGTTCTCCGCCGACGAGTCGCGGTGGATGGTCGCGGTCCGGATGGTCAGTGAAGGCGTCGACGTGCCGCGACTGGCCGTCGGGGTCTACGCGACGCCGACCTCGACGCCGCTGTTCTTCGCACAGGCCGTCGGACGCTTCGTCCGCGCCCGCAAGCGCGGCGAGACCGCGTCGGTCTTCGTCCCGTCGGTCACCCGGCTGCTCGGCTTCGCCGCCGAGATGGAGGTCGAACGCGACCACGTCCTCGGCCGCAAGAACAGCAACGAGGACGGCGACATCTTCGCCCTCGAGGACGACCTGATCAAGCAGGCCAACCAGGCCGAGGGCGCCAGCGACGACCTCGACGCGAAGTTCGAGGCCCTGGGCTCCGACGCCAGCTTCGACCGCGTCGTCTTCGACGGCGGCGACTACGGCACCGGCGGCGACCTGGCCTCGGACGAGGAGATGGACTTCCTCGGCCTCCCCGGCCTGCTGGAGCCCGACCAGGTCCGCGAACTCCTGAAGAAGCGCCAGGACAAGTCGATCGCCCAGCAGAAACGCACCCAACGAGCCACCGGCACCGCTCCCGCGGAACCGACTCCCACCGAGCTGGCCACCCACGAACAGGTCGCCCTCCTCCGCCGAGAACTCAACGGCCTGGTCGCCGCTTGGCACCACCGCACCGGCCAGCCCCACGGCGTCATCCACAACGACCTCCGCCGCAAACTGGGCGGCCCCGCTGCGGCCCACGCCTCCTCGATCCAACTCAAAGAACGCATCGAGCTGATCCGAGACTGGGCCACCCAACGCCGAGCCTGATCCGGCGCTGAGCCGACCGCCCCTACGCGCCTCGTTCACGCAGCGCGGCCGACAATCGCAGTGCGCTCCGCGCTCGACTTCTGACCGCGAGGTTCCCGGCCGAGCAGCCCGTGGACGAGGAGTCGGCGGCGCACGGGATCCGAGTCGCCGCTGCGGGCCAACCACTCTCCCATCCGGCCCAGGGGGACGCGTGCTGGTGTCTGCCAATCGCCCCAAGCTCAGTGCGTCCCACAGACTGCACTTCAAGTCGGCACAGGCGACCATTGGGCCGGAGTCAACTGGTGGGCATGCGACGAGCTGGTGCCCTCTGGCTAGGCGTCGACTCCGGCTGGCTCTTCGGCGACCTGTGGTTGACCAGCTGCCCTCGCCCCGGTGGCTAGGAGTGGGTCGGCTGGAGGTGATGGGTGAGGAGTTGCTCTCGGAGGTGGGGGCGGTCGACCACTCGGCCGGCTAGGACTACGGCGGCTATTCGGCGGGTGTGGGTGATGTCGGTGGTCGGGTCGGCGTCGAGGATGAGGAAGTCGGCTCGGCGGCCTGGTTCGAGCAGGCCTCGGTCGGGGAGACCCAGGAGGGTGGCTGAGCGGCTGGTGGCGAACTCGACAGCGGTGAGGGGTGGGAGGCCGGCGTCGACTATTGCTTCGAGTTCGCGGTGTTCGGCGAGACCGGGGAGTTGGGCGAAGACGCCGGTGTCGGCGGAGTACACGAGACGGACGCCGGCCTCGTGGAGGATGACGAGGTTCTCGCGGAGTCGGCGGTAGGTGTCGCCGGTGTCGAAGAGCGGCTCGAGCGCTCGCTCGGTCATGCGGGTGCGGAGGTCGTCGATCGCTTCCGCCGGGTGGGTTTCCGCGACCAGCGGGTCGTCGAGCCAGTCGGTGTGGGTCGGGCCCTGGACCGTCATCGAGGTGAAGACGGCGACGTTGCGTTCGACGAGGAGATCGAGCAGTTCCTGGTCCGGCTCGGTGCGGGGCATGTGGGCGAGGATGTCCGCGCCGGCGTACAGCGCGACCTTCGCGTCCTCGACGGAGTAGATGTGTGCGGCCGCGAGCAGGTCGTGCCGGTGGGCCTCGTCGACGATCGCCCGCCCGGCTTCCGGTGAGAGCTTCGCGGACCTACCGCCGCGGTCGTCGATCCAGAACTTCACCGCGTCGACCTTCTGCGCCGCGAGCTTGCGCACGAAGGCCCGGGCGTCTTCCGCGTCGGTCGCCTGATGGACGGCATCGACCGCGAAGTACGGCGCACCGCTGGGCAGCCCCGCAGCCGGCGCCGCCACGATCCCCGCCCCGGCGGTGAACAGCGTCGCCAGATCCGGATCGTCCAGCGTCCCCGCCCGCTGCTCGTCCCGTACGGCGACCTCGGTGCCGCGCAGGTCCGTGCCCAGCGACTGAAACGTGCTCACCCCGTGGTAGACGAACCGCCGCAGATGGTCGATCACGTTCTCACGGGAGTAGTACGCGGGATCGCACGCGGTCCCGCGCATGTACCCGATGTGCCCATGCGGATTGACCAACGCCGGCATGATCGTCCGCCCGGCACACGAAACCACCCGCACGCCCTTGGTCGCAGCCTCAACTCCTCCTACCGAACCCTCACCTACTGAAACGCTGGTGATGCGGCCGTTGTGGCTGGTGATGGTGGCGTTGGGGATCACCGTGTGGCCGTCGCCGGTGATCAGGGTGGCGTTGGTGTACATCGTGGTGCCGTCGCCCGAGATGGTGGGCTCGATCGGGGTGCTCATGGTCGTCTCGTCTCTGTTGGAAGGCGGGATCGGCTACTGGTAGCGGGCGGCGCGGCGTTCGTACTCCGTGTAGTCCATGCCGGACTCGAAGGACTGTTGGTCGAGGATCAGGTGGCTCAGGTCGGCGACCTCGGAACCGGCGGCGACGGCGGCGAGGGTTTCGGTCACGCTCTTCGCGGCGGCGCCGATCAGGCTGTACCACAGGAGCAGGACGTCCGCGCCGGCGTCGGCGTACTCGGTGAGCGTGCTGCCGGGGCGATCCTTGCCTGGGGCATCGAAGAGGTCTGCCGCGACCAGGACCGGGGCCTCGATCGCGGAGCGGATCTGCTTGAGCTTCGCGGCCGGTACGGCGGGGGCGAACACCATGTCGGCGCCGGCGGTGACGTAGGTGCGGAGGCGTTCGACGGTCTGGTCCAGGTCGCCGTACACCCAGGCGGCGTCAGTTCTCGCGATGATCATGAACGCCGGATCGGTCCGGGCGTCGAGTGCGGCGCGGATCCGGTTGGCCATCTTGCCGGGGCTCATCAGGCCGGCTGGGCGGGCGGTGTGTTTGCCGCCGAGGTTGTCCTCGAGGTGGATGCCGACGGCGCCGGCGGACTCGAAGGCCTGCACGGTGCGCCAGAGGTTGGACGGTTCGTAGAAGCCGTTCTCGCCGTCGACGAGCACGGGCAGGTTGGTCGCGTCCACGATCCGTCGGGTGGCGTCGACCAGTTCGGTCAGTGTCAGCAGGCCGACGTCCGGCTGGCCGAAGGTGCTGGCGGCGGCCGCGAAGCTGCCGAGGTACGTCGCGTGGAATCCGGCGCGTTCGACCAGGCGGGCGCTGAACGCGTCGTACGCGCCGGGGAGCACGAGGGGCTCGGGAGCGCGGACCAGTTCGGCGAAGGTGGCGCGCTGCTGCGACGGGTTCGAGGACATGAGGGGACTCCCTGGCTAGGTTTCGTAATTGAAGCTAGCAGGGCTGAATCTCGTTCGGCAACCCAGCAGGGTCGGAGAGTGGGCGCAGGTGACGGAGGGCGTCGCGCCCGTTAGGGCGAGGGCGAGGAGGGTATCCCGCCGTACGGCGACGGCGTGCCGGTGAGGAAAGCTCAGGCGACGTCGAGTCGCCGGTCGTCGGTGCGGACGGCCTTGAGTTGGTCGGCCGGTGCTTCGGTGCCGTCGTGGGTCACGAAGGCGAGCTGGGCGGGGTCACCGGAGTCGTCGAGCTCGAAGCGAGGTGACGTGCCTTCGGGGTGGGGGCGGTAGGTCCGGCCCCAGGATGCGAGGGCGCCGATGACCAGGCTGAGCGCGCGACCGGACTCGGTGAGGACGTATTCGTCTCGGGCTCGTTCGCCCGGTTCCTGGTACGTACGGCGTTCGAGCAGGCCTTCGTCGACCAGCAGTGCGAGTCGTTTGGCGAGGCTGTTGGACGCGATGCCGAGCGCGTCGCGGAACTCCTGGAACCGGGTCGCCCGCGCGATCATCGCCTCGCGGACGATCATCAGCGTCCAGCCGTCGCCGACCACTTCCAGGCTCCGCGCGACCGAGCAGGTGGAGTCCTTGAACGTCTTCGCCATGGTTCCACGATAGCGCTGACTTGCGGAACGAAACCGAGCAGTGAGCCGGGTAGAAGATGCGAGGAGCGCGTGCCGGGAGCCGGCAGTACGCCGTGCGGGCGGGTGCCTCAGGCGTGCGGCGAAGACGTCAGGGACTGGGTGCCGATGACCTCCAGGAGGCGAAGGGCCTGGTCGGAAGGCGAGCCGGGGTCGGCGGTGTAGAGGACGACTCGCTGGTCGCGTTCGGGGATCACGAGCACCTCGCAGACCACGTCGATGCGGCCGACCAGTGGGTGGTGGAGGGTCTGGCACATCGTCTGCTGCGTGCCGACCTCGTGCAGCGCCCAGATCCGGGCGAACTCCTCGCTGCCGGTACACAGGTCGGTGACGAGCGTGCGGATCGACTTGTCGTCGGGGTACTTGCTGGTCGCGGTGCGGAGGTCGGCGGCGGCCTCGCGGGCGAACTCGGCGGTCTGCTCCTCGCCGAAGCGGTCGCTCTGGGTGGTGCCGCTGAGGAAGCGCAGGCGGAGCAGGTTGCGCTCGCGGGCCGGCAGTGCAGAGAAGTCGGTGATGAGGGCGGCGGCCAACGGATTCCAGGCCAGTACGTCGTACTTGGCGTCGAGGATCAGACCGGGGACGTCCAGGCGAGCGAGCATGCGGAGTACGCCGGTGCGCACGTCGGTGGGCGGGCCCGGGGGTGGGCCGGGCTGCTCGCCGGCGAGGCGGAACAGGTGGTCGCGCTCGGCGGTCGAGAGCTGGAGTGCTCGGGCGAGACCGGTGAGGACTGGCCGGGACGGATGAGGGCCGCGGGCTTGTTCGAGGCGGGTGTAGTAGTCGGTCGACATGGTCGCGAGCGAGGCGACTTCCTCGCGGCGCAGGCCCGGCGTACGGCGTCGAAGGCCGGCGGGCAGGCCGGCGTCCTCCGGGCGCAGACGTGCGCGCCGGATGCGGAGGAAGTCTGCCAGTTGGGCCCGGTCCATCTGTCCAGAATCCCAGGTCGCCGAAGAGCCTGGGAGGGACGGTCGGTCCCTGGATTCAGCGACTCTGTCGGACGGTGCGGAAGCGGCTGAGGGTTGAGGCATGACTCAGCAGAAGATCGTGCTTGTGACCGGCGCTACCAAGGGGATCGGGCGGGAGATCGCTCGGCAGTTCGGGGAGCTCGGGTGGATCGTTCTCGTCGGTGGGCGGGACCTGGCCAGGGCCGAAGCGGTGGCGAAGGAGTTGGCCGCAGAGGGAGCCGAGGCGGCGGCGGTGCGGGTGGAGGTGAACGACGCGAGCACCAGCGAGCAGGCCGCCGCGTGGATCGAGCAGCAGTACGGGCGGCTCGACGTACTGGTGAACAACGCGGCGATCATCCCCGACGGGGACGGGCCGGTGAGTGAGGTGCCGATCGAGTCGCTGCGGGCGGCCTTCGAGACGAACGTGCTCGGGCTGGTCGCGACGACCCAGGCGATGTTGCCGTTGCTCCGGCGGGCCGAGCAGGCGCGGGTCGTGAACCTGTCGACCGAGCTGTCGTCGATGACCCGCGTCGGCGACCCCGAGTCGCGGATGTCCACGGTGCTCACGACGGGCTACAACACGTCGAAGGCGGCGGTGAACATGGTGACCGTGATGCTCGCCAACGAGCTCCGGGCCGACGGCATCCTGGTCAACGCCGCCGACCCCGGCAACTGCGCGACCGACATGGGCGGCTGGGACGCGGCCAGGACGCCGGCGCAGGGCGCGGCGGTCGCCGTACGGCTGGCGACGCTGCCCGCCGACGCCCCCACCGGTCAGCTCCACGCCGAGGAGGGCCGCCTGCCCTGGTGATCAGTCGAAGTCGAAGATCGAGTTCTTGTCGTAGAAGTGCAGCACGTACCGGCAGTTCTGGCAGACCAGCAGCGTCATCCGGTGCGACGTGAAACCCCACCGGGAGTCGCTGCGCGCCTCCTCCTGCTGGAACTGCGGGCAGCTGCACAACGGACAGGTCAGCGAAGGGGCTTGGTTCGTCATACGGGAGTAGACGCACCCGCGCGGCGTTCGGTGCCCACGACCTCCTGGTAAGGCACGTCACGTCGTGACATAGGTTACCTATGTGCCTCGTCTCCTGACCGACCTCCGACCGCTCAAGGAGTCGGCGGACTTCCGGCGCCTGTGGGTCGGCTCGACGGTCTCGCAGCTCGGCCAGCAGATGACCGCGGTGACCGTTTCGATCCAGGTCTACGCGCTGACCGAGTCGACGTTCGCGGTCGGCCTGGTCGGGTTGTTCTCGCTGGTGCCACTGATCGTCTTCGGCCTGTACGGCGGCGCGATGGCCGACGCGATCGACCGCCGGACGCTCGCCCTGGTGAGCTCGAGCGGACTCTGGTTGCTCTCGATGGTGCTGGTCGTGCAGTCGGTGCTCGAGTGGGAACAGGTCTGGGTCCTGTACGCCGTGGTCGCCGTCCAGTCGGCCTGCTTCGCGGTCAACAACCCGGCCCGCTCGGCGATCATCCCGCGCCTGATCCGGCCCGAGCTGCTGCCGGCGGCCAACACGTTGAGCCAGGCGGCGTTCAACCTCGGGTTCACCGCGGGGCCGCTGCTCGGCGCGACGGTGATCGCGTGGCACGGGTTCGGCGCGGCGTACCTGGTCGACGTCATCACGTTCACGGCCGCGCTGTACGCGTTGTTCCGGCTGCCGCCGGTGCCGCCGACCGGCGAGGTCCGGCGGGCCGGGATCCGTTCGGTGCTCGAGGGGTTCACGTTCCTCCGGGCGGCGCCCGCGCTGCTGGCGACGTTCCTGGCCGACATCCTGGCGATGGTGTTCGCGCAGCCGCGGGCGCTGTTCCCGGCGGTCGCGGGGTCGTTCTTCGCGGGCGGCGTGAAGACCGTCGGGCTCCTTCAGGCGGCGCCCGCGATCGGGGCGCTGCTCGGCGTTCTGTTCTCCGGCTGGGTCAGCCGGGTCCGGCGCCAGGGCATCGCGATCGTGGTCGCGATCACGGCGTACGCGGCGGCGGTGGGCCTGTTCGGATTCGCCCGGACGATCTGGCTCGGAGTCGCGTTGCTGGCGATGTCCGGGATGGCCGACATGGTCAGTTCGGCGTACCGGAACACCGTTCTGCAATCAGCCGCGCCGGACGAGATGCGCGGGCGCCTGCAGGGCGTGTTCATCGTGGTCGTGGCCGGCGGGCCGCGGCTCGGCGACTTCGTGGCCGGTACGACGGCCGACCTGACCACGCCGACGATCGCGCTCGCCGGCGGCGCCTGCGTGTGCATCGTCGGTCTGCTGATCCTGCTCGCCCGCAACCGCCCGTTCCGCGAGTACGACGCCGAGGTCCGCGCCCTGCGCTGAGGATCAGCCGCCGGTGACGAGCTTCTTCAGCACCGTCGGCCAGGAGTCCATGTCCGGGTCGATCCGCTGCAGCTCCTTGCCGCCGACCGTGACGACCTTGCGGTCGCCGAGCGGCTTCTTCAGCTTGATCGGGGTCAGCGAGATCTGGTCGTCGGCGGTGCACGGCTGGTCCATGTCGATCACCGCGGTGACCTGGTCCTCGGCCTCCTTGACCTTCAGGTCGAGCGAGCAGTCGGCCCCGATCCCGATCAGCAGGTCGCCGTCGTCGTACGCCGGCCGGTTCTGAACCCACTTCAGGTACTTCGGCTTCTTGTCACCCATCAGCTGGTACGCCGCGACCGGCTGCTGCTTGTCCTCGAGGACCTCGCCGGAGCCGTCGCCGATGAACGACCCGTAGATCATGTTCACGCACGGGTCGTCGGTGGTGCGCACCTGGTTGCCGACCGGGTCGCGCGGAACGGCGCCCCAGACGATCGCGGCCTGGTAGCAGCCGTTCGCCTCACGGTTGAGCGAGACGTTGAACCCGACCAGCCCGAGCGCGACCACGACGAGCAGTCCGGCGAGCATCCGGCGGGACTGGATCCGCTTCGGCGTCATCCGTCGCTCGGCCGGTTCGGCGTCCTCGGGGTGCTGCTTGAACAGCCCGAGCACGGTGGTCGTCCACTGCGGATTGATCAGCGTCGGGACGGCGTACAGCAGGATCAGGACGACCGCGACGGCGATGGCCGGCAGGAGTGACCAGTAATTTCGCACGGCAGCAAGATACGGCGCCATCGGTCCGCGCCCGAAAAACGGATACCCTTCGGATGTGCCGGCAGAGACGTCCCAGACGCTCGATCGGGGACTGACCGTCCTCGAGCTGCTGGCGGACGCCCCGGACGGCCTGTCGATCACCGAGCTGGCGGCGTCGCTCGGAGTCAGCCGGACGGTGGTCTACCGGCTGGTCAACACGCTGGAACTGCACCGGCTGGTACGCCGCGACAGCGAGGGCCGCGCCCGGCTCGGCCTCGCGGTGCTGCACTACAGCCGCCGCGTCCAGCCGACGCTGCGTGACGCCGCGTTGCCTGTACTACGGTCGCTCGCCGAGGACACCGGCGCGACCGCGCACCTGACCGTCGCCGACGGTGAGGAGGCGCTCGCGATCGCGGTGATCGAGCCGAGCTGGACCGACTTCCACGTGTCGTACCGGATGGGCTCGCGGCACGCGCTCGACCAGGGCGCGGCGGGCAAGGCGATCCTGGCGGGGCGGCGGAAGCCTGATCCGGCGGGGCGGCCGTTTGTGATCACGGCGGGTGAGTTGCAGGCGGGGGCGCAGGGTGTGTCGAGTCCAGTTCTTGGGGTGCCTGGGGTTGAGGCGAGCATCGGTGTGGTGGTGCTGGGGAAGCTCGACCGGGATTTCGTCGGGCCTAGAGTCGCGCGAGCCGCAGTAGAAGTCGCCAAGCGCCTCGCGTGAACTACTTGAAGTAGGTGCTGTGCCGCGGGCCGGTGAAGTAGGTGTTGCGCCCCGGGCCCGTGAGGTAGGTGCTGCGCCCAGGCCGGTGAGGTAGGAGCTGTGCCGCGGGTCGACTACTTGGACGTTGCGGCGCGTAGCAGCGGTAGCACCCGGTGGGGGATCTGCTCCGCCAGCGCGATCACCGTCGACGCGCGCTGGATGCCGTGCACGATGACGACCTGGTCGATGACCCGCTGCAGATCCGCGTTCGAGCGGGCGACGATGCGGCACCACAGGTCCTCGGCGCCGGTGATCGTGTGGACCTCCAGGACCTCCGGGATCGCGGCCAGAGCAGCGGCGACCGTCGTATGACCGGAGCCCTGCTCGATCTGCAGCGTCGCGAAGGCCGTCACGGGATAGCCGATCGCGGCCGTGTCGACGTCAGGCCCCCACCCGCGGACGACGCCGTCGCGTTGCAGACGGTCGAGGCGGGCCTGCACCGTGCCGCGCGCGACGCCGAGGCGGCGGGACGCCTCGAGCACCCCGACCCGCGGCTCGGCGGCGAACAGATCGAGGATCCGGGCGTCCAGGGCGTCGACCGACATGCCGGCCTCCAAGCAGTAGTCAGGGTGACCAAATAGTCCAGCGGCAACCCGAGAATACTGCACAAGCTGCGCAGCAAAAAGAAGAACTGTTGCGCAACCTGTCTGCACCGGCGAGGCTCCAACCCAAGCTAGCCACCGACCGGGAGGACCCGCGATGACCAGCACCGACCTGACCCCCGCCGAGCTCGACGCCGATCTGGACCTGGATCAGCTCAAGCAGCTCGTCGGCCTCGTCCCGTACGACGAGAGCAGCGACCCGTTCCCGGTGACCGCGATGGACGCCGTCGTCTTCGTGGTCGGCAACGCCACCCAGACCGCGAAGTACTACCAGCTCGCCTTCGGGATGGACCTGGTCGCGTACTCCGGCCCGGAGCACGGCAACAAGGACCACAAGGCCTTCGTACTGAAGGCCGGCTCGGGCCGCTTCGTGATCACCGGCGGCGTCACGCCGGACAGCCCGCTGAACGACCACCACCGCAAGCACGGCGACGGCGTCTCCGACATCGCGCTCGAGGTGCCGGACGTGGACAAGTGCATCAAGCACGCCCGCGAGCAGGGTGCGACGGTGCTCGAGGAGCCGCACGACGTCTCCGACGAGCACGGCACGGTCCGCCGCGCGGCGATCGCGGCGTACGGCGACACGCGGCACACGCTGATCGACCGCAGCCGGTACGACGGCCCGTACCTGCCCGGCTTCGTCGCGGCGCAGACCCAGGTGCAGCGGCCCGAGGGACACCCGAAGCGGCTGTTCCAGGCCATCGACCACGTGGTCGGCAACGTCGAGCTCGGCCTGATGGACGAGTGGGTGACGTTCTACAACAAGGTGATGGGCTTCGTGAACATGGCGGAGTTCGTCGGCGACGACATCGCCACCGACTACTCGGCGCTGATGTCCAAGGTCGTGGCCAACGGCAACCATCGGGTCAAGTTCCCGCTGAACGAGCCGGCGATCGCGAAGAAGAAGTCGCAGATCGACGAGTTCCTGGAGTTCTACGACGGTGCCGGCGCGCAGCACATCGCGCTGGCCACCAACGACATCCTGCGCACCGTCGACATCATGCGGGCCAACGGCGTCGAGTTCCTGGCCACGCCGGACTCGTACTACGAGGACCCGGAGCTGCGGGAGCGGATCGGGCACGTGCGGGTCCCGATCGACGAGCTGCAGTCGCGCAAGATCCTGGTCGACCGCGACGAGGACGGGTACCTGCTGCAGATCTTCATGAAGCCGCTCGGCGACCGGCCGACGGTGTTCTACGAGCTGATCGAGCGGCACGGCTCGCTCGGCTTCGGCAAGGGCAACTTCAAGGCGCTGTTCGAGGCGATCGAGCGCGAGCAGGAGCGCCGCGGCAACCTGTAGGGCCGCCGGCGCCGACACGCTGGGTACCGCCCCTGACACCGACCGTTTAACGTCCGATTACCGGATTGACTGTCAGGTCAGGGGCGGTTCGCGTACGCTGCCCAGTGGACGGGCGTCGGGGCGCACGTCCAGGAAGGGTTTCCGATGAAGACACTGGGCATTCTGCTCAGCACCGCGGGCCTGGCCGGAGCGGGCGCAATCGCTCTGGCCTCACCAGCTCAGGCCGTCGAACTGGCCAACTGCCCGGGTGCCAAACCGATCTCGTCAGCGCAGATCTTCCGCGACAACAAGCCGCCGGGCTGGGGCGACGTCAAGCTCGTGCGGGACAACTGCTCGCAGTACTGGGCCGAGGTCGTGATGGACGCGAAGCTGCCGAACTACGCGATGACCACCGCGATCCTGGTGCAGACCGGCGGGTCCAACAACGGCCGGACACTGACCTGCGACAGCGGCGGTGGCACCGGTGCCGTGGTGGCCGGGCAGCGCACCTGCCGGACGCCGAAGGTGAAGTCGCTCGACACCAGTACGACGTTCACCGCGATCGCCCGGGAGTACCGCAACTTCGGTAGCGGCTGGGACAAGATCTCGGAGAACCGGACCGCACGCACGCGCTGACGGCGAACCAGCGACACAACCGCCCGGCGACAAGCTGCCATGGCACCGAGTGCCTACTAGGCTCGAAGCCATGAGTGAGGTCGTCGAGCGGTTGCGTCAGGTTCTGCCTGCAGAGGCGTTGGTCACCGATCCGGACCGGATGGAGAGCTACCGGTACGACCGGGCGATGTTCTGCCCGGCCGGGATGCCGGCGGCCGTCGTACTGGCCCGGGAGACGGCGCACGTCCAGGCCGCGGTGAGAGCCGCGGCCGAGTTCGGCGTGCCCGTGGTTCCGCAGGGTGCGCGGTCCGGCCTGTCCGGCGCCGCCAACGCGCTGGACGGCTGCGTCGTGATCTCGCTGGAGAAGATGGACAAGATCCTCGAGATCGAGCCTGTCGACCGGTACGTCGTGACGCAGCCCGGCGTCTACAACGCCGTGCTGTCGCGCGCGGTCGCCGAGCAGGGCCTGTTCTACCCGCCGGACCCGTCCAGCTGGGAGTTCTGCTCGATCGGCGGCAACCTGTCGACCAACTCCGGCGGCCTGTGCTGCGTGAAGTACGGCGTGACCACGGACTACGTGCTCGCGCTCGAGGTCGTGCTCGCGAACGGCGAGATCCTGCGGACCGGCCGCCGGACCGTCAAGGGCGTGGCCGGGTACGACCTGACCAAGCTGATCGTCGGCAGCGAGGGAACGCTCGGGATCATCACCGAGGCGACACTCGCACTGCGGCCGGAGACAGCCAAGCCGCGGACGATGGCGGCGCTGTTCGGGTCGGGTGTCGCGGCCGGTGAGGCGATCGTCGAGATCATCCGGTCCGGCGTCTCGCTGAGCCTGCTGGAGATCATGGACCGGACCACGATCCGCGCGGTCAACGCGTACAAGCGGATGGACCTGCCCGAGGACGCGGCCGCGATGCTGATCGCGCAGTCCGACGCGGGCGGCGCCGCGGGCGCGGCCGACATCGCGACGGTGGCGAAGCTGTGCCGCGAGTTCGGCGCGATCGAGTGCATCGAGGCCGACGACGAGGCCGAGGGCGACCTGCTGCTGGAGGCGCGGCGGGCCGCGCTGCTCGCGCTCGACGAGCTCGGTACGACGATGATCGACGACGTCTGCGTGCCGCGGTCCCGGCTGGCCGACTTCATCGGCGCGACCGAGAAGGTCGCCACCGACCTGGACATCACCGTCGGCGTACTCGGCCATGCCGGCGACGGCAACATGCACCCGACCGTCGTGTTCGACGCCCAGGACCCCGAGCAGGCCCGGCGCGCGCAGGTTGCCTTCGACCGGATCATGGAGATCGGTCTGGAGCTGGGCGGAACGATCACCGGGGAGCACGGCGTCGGAGTGCTGAAGCGCGACTGGCTGGCCCAGGAGATCGGCCCGGTCGCGCTGTCGGTGCACCGCTCGATCAAGGCCGCGCTGGACCCGCAGAACTTGCTGAATCCGGGCAAGGTGGTCGTGAGCTGAGAGTTGTTCCACCTTTTGTGACTCAACCGCAACGGAACTGCCGAGGGCACCGGACGATTGTGGCCACCGGTTGTGACGTCGGCACCGCACTATGGAAGGTAGTTGTCCGAATCACGGGGACACGGGGGAAAGAAACTGTTCGGTGAGGCACTTCAGGAGGCGACCCATGCGAGCTAGGCAGATGCTGCCGGCAGCGCTGGCTGTGGCCGCCCTGACGCTGTCGGCCGGCTGCGCCAACGGCAGCGGCCTGCGGGTCGAGGGCGCCGAGCCCGCGCCCGGGTCGTCGTCGGCCACGCCGTCGCCGAGCACCAAGGGATTCGGCCCCGGCAAGCCGGAGCCGTCCCCGACGCCCGCCGTCACGGTCAGCCTCGGCCAGGTCCGGCTGAAGCTGCTGGCCGACAAGAAGCTCGAGCCCTTCTTCCGCACCATCCTGGCCAGCTGCGTCGTGGTGGAGCGCTGCATGGTCCGCGGCCCCACCGTGAACGTCACGAAGTCGCAGTACCCGCAGCTCGTGGTCTACATCCACATCGACAAGAACTTCAACTACGGTGCTGTCCTGATGGCCGCCGAGCCCACCGGTCCGCGCCGGATTTGGGGTCTGAAGGCAGACCAGGCCAAGATCAGTGCCAGTCGTGGTGGCGACCTCGTCGTGGAGTCGGGAGTCTTCGCCGCGGCCGACAAAGTTTGCTGCCCATCTGTAACCCGGATCCAGGTCTACCGTTGGAAGGGTCAGCAGATGATCTTGGTGAGCTCGCAGGACCAAAAGGGAGACTGAACTTCAGTGGTACCGGAAGAACCGGCAGCGCGCATCCTGATGGTCGAGGACGACGCGGTGATCCGTGAGGCGACCCAGTTGACCCTCGAGCGGCACGGCTACGACGTCACCACGGCCGAGGACGGCCTGGAGGCGATCGAGAGTTTCGAGAAGATCCATCCGGACGCGGTGATGCTGGACATCATGCTGCCCGGGCTGGACGGCATCTCCGTGTGCCGCCGGATCCGGGAGACCAGCCTGGTCCCGATCGTGATGGTGTCCGCCCGCGGGGACGCGCTGGACGTCGTACTGGGCCTCGAGGCCGGTGCGGACGACTACGTGACCAAGCCGTTCGACACGCAGGTCCTGGTGGCCCGGCTGCGCGCGGTGATGCGGCGCGCGGTGGTCGACCCGGAGCGGCCGAGCCCGGCGACGGGAGCCGGCGTCGAGTCGTTCGGCGACCTGGAGCTGGACCGCGAGGCTCTGGAGGTACGCCGGGGCGGCAGCACCGTCCAGCTGACGCCGACCGAGCTCAAGCTGCTGATCGAGTTCGCGAACAACCCGGGTGTCGTCCTGAGCCGCAGCACGTTGCTGCAGCGGGTCTGGGACTACGAGTGGGGCGGCGACGGCCGGCTGGTCGACGTCCACCTGCAGCGGCTGCGGACCAAGATCGGTGCCGACCGCATCGAGACCGTCCGAGGGTTTGGCTACAAGCTTCGCGCGTAGGCTCCTCCGCACCTGACCTCAAGGACGGAGGACACCTGTGGGGCTGCGGAGCAAGCTCGGCCTGATCTTCCTGCTGGTCTCCTCGCTGGCGATCCTGGTGCTCTGTGTGGCGGTCTACACCCAGGCCCAGACGTCCCGGCTGGACCGGACCCGCGATCTGGCCCGGGAGTCGATCTCGAGCGCCGTACAGATCTACAACGAGTACGGCGTCGCCACCCGGGACTCCAAGATCGACGACCCGCAGCTGCCGCAGGCGCTGCGGGAGACGGCCGAGGGCGGAACCCGGGCGACCTTCGTGACCGGCGCGCCGAACCCGAAGATGTGGGTCGCGGCGCCGGTCGAGGGCGGCAAGGTGCTGTCGATCGTGCAGGACTACAGCAGCGAGGACGACTCGACCAAGGCGCTGCGTCGCGCGTTGATCATCGGCGGCATCGGCACGGTCGCGCTGGTTGCCCTGGTCAGCGTCGTCGCGGCCGGCAGCCTGTCCAAGCGGATCGTCTCCGTGGCCGGTACGGCGCGCCGGATCGCCGGCGGCGAGCTGGACGCGTCGGCGGTCGAGACGGTCAGCAAGGGCAAGGGCAAGGCGAACGCCCGGAGCAAGGACGAGGTGTACGCGCTCGCGACGGCTATCGACTCGATGGCCAGTTCGCTGCGCGGTCAGCTCGAAGCCGAGCGGCGGTTCACCGCCGACGTCGCGCACGACCTCCGTACGCCGGTCACCGGCCTGCTGACGGCGGCCGAGCTGCTGCCGCCGAGCCGGCCAAGCGAACTGGTCCGCGACCGGGCCAAGGTGCTGCGCGGCCTGGTCGAGGACCTGCTGGAGATCGCGCGGTTCGACTCCGGGGTCGAGCAGGCCGACCTGGAACACATCGGCCTCGGCGCGTTCGTCGAGTCGGCGGTCGGCCGGCTGCGGATGCAGCAGGCGATCGCGCCGGACAGCGTCGTCGTACGGCTGACCGGAACCGACGCCACGGTGTCGACCGACTCGCGCCGGGTCGAGCGGATCCTGGCCAACCTGATCGTCAACGGCCTGCGGCACGGCCGGCCGCCGATCGAGGTGACCGTGCAGGGCCGGACCGTCGAGGTCGTCGACCACGGCTCCGGGTACCCCGAGGAACTGATTGCCGAGGGCCCCCGACGGTTCCGCTCCGGGATGGCCGAGCGGGGTGCCGGGCACGGGCTCGGGCTGACCATCGCCGCCGGCCACGCCAAGGTGCTCGGCGCGGAGCTGACCTTCGGGGCCGCGTCGACCGGCGGTGCGCTGGCCCGGCTGGTGCTGCCCGCGTCACCTGAGACGGATTCTTAACACAACTTCTGCTGCCGGGGCGGCGTCTCCTCTCACGTCGGGTTCACCGGAATCCGTTCCATACGAGGGGAAATCAGAAGATCATGCGCGTTCGTTCTCAGCTCGTCCGTCGTTCCGTCGCCGTGCTCGCGGGCCTCACCGTGGCCGGCGGAGCCGTTGCCCTGAGCACCGTTCAGGCCCAGGCCGCGCAGTCCGGCCCGAGCGCCCAGGTGTCCTCGACCGTCGCGGCCGCGCCGACGATCAGCATCAAGTCCGACAAGGCCACCGCCAAGGCGTGGGCCAAGGTCTCCTTCACCGGCAAGACCACCGGCATCGCGGCGAACACCGCCGTCCAGGTGCAGCGACTCGAGAACGGCAAGTGGGTCAACTTCCCGGCCACCACCAAGGTGACCTCGAAGGCCACCTACTCGGTGTGGGTGCAGAGCGGCCGCGTCGGCGTGAACAAGTTCCGCGTCGTCACCGCCAAGGCCGCCAGCGCAGCGGTGAGCGTGAACGTCACCAAGTGATGCACGCGCAGCGGCGCCACCTCCCGGGGGAGAGGTGGCGCCGCTGTCGTCGTACTGCTAGCGCGTGCCGTACACGTTCAGCTCGGCGGCCGAGCCGAACACCGCGCCGTTGAGCGAGCTGGTGCCGACGAACTTCACGTACCGGCCGGTGACCGCGGGGAACTCGAGCCGCTGCACGGCGGTCGAGTTGGGGAACTCACCGGTCTTCACCGGCGTACCCCAGTTCTGTCCGTCGGTGCTGACGTACAGCTCGTAGCCCTTGAACATCCCGTTCGTCCCCGACTGCCGCGGCAGGTAGCTGAAGCCGTCCACCGCGTACGACGCACCGAGGTCGAGCGTCAGGTGATGCGGGTACGTCGCCGGCGTCGGGACCTCGGACCAGGCCGAGTGCCACAGCGTGCTGGGGTTTCCGTCCAGTGCCGCGGACGCCGGGCCGTCGGTTCCCGGGTCATCGCTGGAGACCTCGGTGATCTTGATCCGGGACTGCGGGACGATGCCCGGCGGCAGCAAGGTCGCCTCCGCCGCGGTGGTCGCGCGGCCGCCGGTCGCGGTCAGCGGGTACTTGCCCTCCGGCGTACCGGCGGGCGGGGTGACCGCGAAGACGGTCTTCACACTGGTGCCTGCGGCAACCGATGCGTGGGTCGCCGGGGTGGTGGCCTCGACGGTCCATCCGGTCGGAGCCTGTATGCTCAGGGTGATGTCGGACGCTGCGACCGTGTCGTTGTTGGTGAAGGTCGCGGTGACGCTGTTGGCCTCGCCCGAGACCAGCCCGTTGACGCCGGTCAGCGCCAGCGACGTGCAGTCCGCGGCCTCGGACGACTTGCCGAGATCGGTGACGGCGAAGTTGTCCAGGACGAAGTCCGCCTGGTCACCGCCGCCGGACAGCTTGCGCAGCCCGACCCAGTAGTCGCCGCCGCAGCCGGCCACGAACTCCTGGTCGAACGTCGCCTTGGTCCGCTGCGCGCCGATCGGAGTGGACTTCACCTCCACCGAGGCCGGCCGGTCGACGCCCTGGACCCAGGCGTAGTGCCCGGCCTGGCCGTTCTCGTAGTCGAAGCTCACCTTGTACTTGTGGCCCGGCGTGAACGGCACAGTCGCCGGCGTCGTCCGGTAGACCACGCCCTGGTTCTCCTCGTGCGACTTCAGCGACCAGTCGCCGTCGAGCACATCGTCGACCAGCTTGCCGTTCCAACCGGCCTGCGTGTACGGCGCGTGCTTGCGCGCGAGGCTCGTGCGCGGGTCCGTCGTACCGCCGGAGTCGCCCTTCACGAACGGGCCCCAGCCCTGGTCGACGTTCTCGAAGTCGTCCACCAGCCCGGCAGCCGGGCGCTTGGTCTCGACGACGCGGACGTCGTCGATCCGGACCCGGGCCGATCCGGCCGCGGCCGCGATGGTCAGGTCGGTGCTGTTGCCGGTGGCATCGAACACGACGCGGGCGCGCTGGTAGTAGGCGTCGCTCTTGTCGTCCGAGGCAACCTTGTTCTGCGCGGTGGAGCGGTTGAGCGTATTGCTGACGCCGCCCGCGCTGATCGTCGTACGGCGTGATTTGCCCGGCTCGATCTCGACCCAGGCCGAGGCGCTGTAGGTCTTGCCGCGGGTCAGGCCGGTGATCCGCTGCTTCAGCGAGGTCGGCTCGGGACCGAGGACGGCGACGTGCTGACCGGTGCCGAGGGCATCGATCTTGGCGTACCCGGTCGGGCTCCACGCCTTCAGGTCGCCGGCGTTGAAGCCGGGGTCCTTGAGGTGGGTGCCTTCGCCCCAGTTGCCTGCCGCCTGCGTCGGCGCCTTGTCGGGGTACAGGACGTACGGCTGCCCGGCGACGGCGTCGAGAGTGACCACGCCCTTGCGGACCGGGGCGGTGGTGACCTTCACGCGACCGGTGTCGGTCAGCTTGTAGACGGTGAACTTGGTCGCGTTGGCCAGCTGGGCCGGGACGCGCCAGGCGGTCAGGCCGCCTTCGGGGTTGTAGTGGTAGAGCTTCTTGTTGCCGTCCCAGGGGAGCAGGTACTTGTCGCCGTCGAGGACCTTGGCGTCACCGGCGTACAGGGTGCGCTTGCCGTTCTCGACCGCGCCGCGGACTCCGCCGGTGAAGCGGATGTCGTTCGCGTTCCAGTCGGTGATCTTCTGCTGCTGCAGGAACTTGGCCGGCAGGTTCTTCTGCCAGACGTTGGCGTAGAACTTGTTCCAGTCCGTCTCACCGGTCCAGCCCTCGAACTCGACCAGCGAGCTCTGACCGAGGATCGGGTCGGCGTTCCAGACGTCCTTCTCGTGGTTGCGGACGAACCGGATGATCTGGCTGTTCAGGCCCTTGTTGGTCGCGCCGCCGTAGTCCAGGTCGTTGGCCCAGTGCGACCACAGCGAGGTGCGCTCGTGCCGGTCGGCCCACTCGGTCGCGATCTGCCAGCCCTGGTCGGCGAGCTGCCGGGTCAGGCCGTCGGCCAGCCAGCCGGACTGGTAGTAGACGTCGATGTAGAGCTCTTGCAGGTTCTTGTCGGTCTCGTCGCGGAGCTGCTGGAACCGCTTGACGATGTTGCCGGTGGCAAGGTCCGGACGCTGTTTGATGTAGTAGCTCTGGTTCAGCCAGTTCCAGCCCTTGCTGGTCTTGTCGACCAGGTCCTCGCTGAAGGCGTTGGCCTCGGGGTAGGACTCGGTCGCGTTGACGTGGACACCGAACGCGGCGTTCCAGCCCTTGCCCTTCTTGAGCAGCGTGTTGAGGTCGGTCAGACCGCCGGCGCGGATGTTGTAGTTGCCGCCGTAGTCCGGGTGCGCCGAGTCGTGGCCCTCCGAGCCGTAGCCCTTGAGCAGCGCGAGCTGGCCGAGACCGTCGGTGGCCAGCGAGATCCGCTTGACGTCGTCGAGCGTGCGCAGGAACGGGTGTGTGGCCTGGCTGGCGAAGTTGAACGGGATGTGGGTGATCACCCGGTCCTTGACCAGCTCACCGCCCTTCGGCTCGGTCATGATCGCGCGGAACGCGAGCGCGCCGTCCTGCCAGTCGACCGTCTTGTCCTTGTTGGCGTCCGGGGTCACGACGACCTTTGCCCAGGGCAAGGGCTCCGTGTACGGAGAGGTGTCCGCGCGGTAGGTCCACTGACCGCTCCAGACGCCGACCCGGGTGCTGCCGTCGGCGGCCTTCCGCGCCCGGTGCCAGAACCGGGCACCGTCGTCGACGGACTGACCGGCCGGCTTGTCGTACGTCGAGTTGGACTCGATCCCGGCGGAGAGCCCGCTCGTGCTGACGAACGCGTACGCCGCGCCGGTCGGCGCGGCCTCGGCCGGCGTACTGGCGGTGACCCCGGTGATCTTGTCCGCGGTGCGGGTGGAGTCGGGGTCGAGCGTGGTGAACGCGGTCGTGGCATTCGCTTCGGTGCTCGAGACCGAGACGAGGTCGTGGTCGGGGATGTCGATCGTGCCGACGCGGCCGGCCTCGGTGTCGCGGACGGCGTCGATCGCGAACGTGGTGACGCGGCCGGTGAGCGCGAGGCTGGCGTCCAGTTCGACGCCGGGGAGGGCGTCGAAGGCGAGGTGGTAGACGGCCTTCGCGCCCTCGACCGTGGGCGCGGTCTTGAGGTGCGCCGTCCGGGCGGTGCCGTTGATCGTGACGGTCGAGATCGCGTCCGGCTGACCGCCGAGGATCCGGCCGGAGGCGTTGTCGGCGTACTGGACGACGCGGGGGAAGTCGGCGGCGACGGTGACGGTCAGCTCATTCGAGCTGAGGGTCAGTTCTGTGGTCGGTTGGCTGGCGGCGGCGCCTGCTGACGGCGCCGCCAGCAGCGCCGCGGTCAGCGCGAGAGCAGCGGTGGCGGCCGCTGGACGGATGGGAATCACGAGCGCACTCCTCGGACGACGGGCGGGTCGTCGAGGATTCTCTGCTCAGGACCGAGCAGTAGTCAATAGAAACGAACAGCTATGAACAGAATTGTTAACGATTAACTGAGTGACGACGCGATGGCCGCCGGCCAGTCGGCAGTCCCGCTTGCAGCAACCTGCAAGAAAGCAGCCTTCCAACGCGAGGTCATCGAGCCATATCGTTCTCGGAGCGTCTGTGGCCGGAAACGCTCCGTTGTCGACCCATGGCTTCTCCCGGCCGGAGCCGAAGGCTCTCAAGGCTCGACCGGATGGAGACGGCGTGGATCGACCGGTGGATGACCTCGAGACGAGGCTGCGGGATTCGGGAGACTGGCTCGGATCGGCCTGCTTGTCCGCCTATCGCGGCGCCGGGGTGCTGTACGGCGCTGCGATCGATGACGATGTCCTGCAGGTGAGTGCCATCGGGGGCAAGGTCGAGGCCGGCGAATCCTTCGCCGAGGCGGCCGTGCGGGAGTTCCGGGAGGAGACCGGCACAGAGTTCGCGATCCTGCCACAGCAGTCCTGCCGACGGCTGGGCGACCACGGGGAGGTGACCGCCGCGCCGCCTGGCGCCGCCGCGCTCGCCGTACTCCGGCCCACCGCTCACCCGACAGGGGGGCGACTCTGGATCGCCATCTACCTCGGCCGTGCGCACGGCACCCCGCGGGAGGTGGAGAAGGTGCGCCATTTCGTCGTCCATCGATCTGGACCTCTGACCTTGAATCACCTGCTCCTCCTGACCGGTGACGACCTGGTACCCGCCGCCCGGGCTTTGCCCGTGCGCCGAGTGGAGCTGGTCAATACACCGGCCGTCCTGACCACAGTTCCCGGCCTCGTCGAGGACTGGTACCTGCGCCTGCGCCAGGCAGGGCCGTTCTGATGGCACGGATCCTGCTCATCGGAGCGCCGGGCGCCAGACCTGCTCTGCTGAAAAGGCTGATCAGCCGACATCAGGTGACCGTACTGACGGACGCGCCCGTCCAGGATGAGCCGACTGCCTACGATCAGGTGGTTGTTCCGGACCTGATGCCGACGACCGCCGTGCAGTCTGCCGTCGAACTGAGAAGGCGGTTTCACGGAGTGCTGTCCTGGGATCAGATGGCGACCGGTACGGCGAACCGGGTGGCCGAATCGCTGGAACTTCCTCCGCTGTGGGCGGCCACCGGGCTCAACCTCGCCGACAAGGCCGACCTGTATTCCAGATGGATCCCGCGGGGGGTGCCTTGTCCGGTGCCGCTGTCCGCCGGCGACCTACCCGATGGTCCCTGCATCGTGAAGCCGGGTGCGTTGATGGGGGCGATCGGAACCCGCCTGTGCAGCGGCCGCCAGGAAGCAGAGGCCGCCCTGCGTGAGCTCGAAGCCGCACTTTCGGGATCAGGTCCGAGCGGCTGGGCAGCGGCCCTCCTGGCGCGGTACGGGCTGCCCGCTTCGGTGCTGGTCCAGGAAGTGATTCCGGTGGACCTGACCGCCGATGGCGAGCACCTCGAGTACACGGCAGAAGTCGCCGTGAGCCGGGGAGAGCCACGACTGGTCTGTGTCTACGCCAAGGCACACGTACCGCCCCCGCATTTCGCCGAAACTTCTTTCCTCGTGCCGCCACCTCGTGATGCTCCGGTCTGGGACACCGACATCCGGGCCGCCGCGTACGACGCGGCCGTTGCTGCGGGTCTGCAGAACTCGACGGCGCAGCTGGAGTTCTGTCTGTCCGACGGCAAGATCAAGTTCTTCGAGTTGAATCCGCGGTTGATGGGTGATCCCGGACCGGCTCTGATCGAGCGTGTGCACCGGGTGCCGATGGTGGAGCTGGCCGCTGCAATCGCGACCGGTGACCGGACCGCGGCCTGGCGTCTGCTCGACTCCGCCGCGCTCGAACCACAAGAGGCAGCGGCGTTCGTCTACGTCAGGGCTGGGTTCGATCGCGCCGGACAAACCTATCGCGGGCTCGATGCCGGGAGGGTGCCCCTGTCGGCGGTCGACGTCGAACCTGTGCTGACCAACGGCGACGTGATCGCGGTCTCCGAGCTGCGAGGGCCGGCGCGGGTCGCGACCGTGCGCCTCGCGGCTCCTGATGACGAGCGGCGCTCCGCCTGGGTGGATCACTGGACGACGCCGGGCAGCGTTCGTACGGAGCGGCCCGGTCCGGAGACCGGCCCCTGGGACGGTCAGGCTGGTCACTGGTCGCTTGGGCAGCCGTGGCTGAGACTCAGCGAGCAGCTGCCGGGACTGCGAGGCCAGGTGATGGTCACCGTCGAAGACGAAGCCGGCCTCGCGGTTGGGGCTCCATGCTGGGTCTGTGACCGGCCACCGTCGAAGTACGATCCTGGGCCGGCGACCGGTCTCGGCGAGGGCGGCGGTCCCGCAATCCTGATCGGGAGTCGTACCGGCTACAGCAGCCGAGTATTCGTCCGGCCTGGTTTGGCCGGGGCGGCGCGCGCGGCGGCGGTGGAGGAATTCATCCACCGGGTCCGTGGTCTGGCTGACCGCGAAAGTGTCGACGAGGCATGGGTGATGCACGCCGACCCCGTGACGGCCGGAAACCTGACGGGCCTGCCGGCTCTCCAGTTGCCGCCGGTCGCCGAGATCCCGCTAGGTCTTCGCGGTCACGAGGAGTGGCTCTCCTCCCTGCCGAAGCGACGGCGTCAGGGGCTCCGGAAGGAGTACACCCGCTGGGCCGACCAAGGGGAGGTCGTACCGCTGGCCGATGTCGTCGAGGAGGCGGGCCCACTCCTGGCCGCGCACAACAGGAGGTTCGGTTCCGACACGGCTGACGTTGCCATGCAGCGCTTCCTGCGTCTGCATGCGGAGACTCTGGGCGAGTCAGCTCGAGCATTCGTACTCCGTGGACCGGATGGGCTGGTCGCCTTCGCCTTCGCCGTGGAGTGGGGCGACCGGTTGGTGATGCGTACCTACGGTGGACTCGGCGGCAGGCGCGCTGACGACGGCCTGTACTTCTACCTCGCGTACCACCTGCCGGTGCGGTTCGCGGCCCTCCGGGGGATCTCCTCGATCGAACTCGGGCCCGGTGCGTATGCCACCAAACTTCTGCACGGCGCGTCCCTGGAGCCGCGGTGGGCACTTCCGCTGGTGACCCGGCAATCCATCGACGGTGGTGCGGAGGAGAGGAACCGGCGTTTCGTCGACGCGGAGCTGGCAGGGATCCTGTGGCGACCGCCGGCGAGCGCGAAGTGACCACCAGTCGGTCCGGATTCGCGCGGACCGGTTACCTGGCGATGACGTCGATCGACGCGATCGGGAGTGGACTGTTCCTGCCGATCGCGGCTCTCAGCCTGTCGGTCCTCATGCAGGTTCCGCCCCAGCACACCGGCGTGATCGTCACGCTGGGGACCGTTGCCGGGCTGGCGCTGGGGATGTTCGGCGGACCGTTGATGCAGCGCGTCAGCGCGGGCAGCCTGCTGCTGGTCTCCTTGCTGATCAGAGGAGCAGCCACCCTCGGGTACGTCGTCCTCAACGGGCTGTCCCCGGCGCTGGCGGTCACGGCCGGGCGCCGCATCGGCTCCTCTCTCGGCAGGCCTGCCTTCATGGTGCTGGCGAGCCAACTGGCTACCGAGGACCAGCAGGTGACGCTGCTCGCCCATTCGCTGGTCTGGCGAAATATCGCGACCGGGGTCGGCGCCGGACTGGCTGCTCTGCTGGTGGTCGGCGCGGGCGAGGGGGCGTACATCGCTCTGGTCGTTGCCAACGCCGGTTCGTACCTACTCGCGGCCGTCCTGGCCCGCATTCTGGCCCGGTCGTCGGGAACCGCCGACGACGGTCCGGCGAGGCCGAAAGCCGAAGAGCAGAGCATCTCGGTGCGTGACCTGCTGCGCGATATCGTGTTCGTGCGTGTGGCGGTCTCCACAGCGTTCCTGTCGACCCAAGCGGCCCTGCTGGCGGTGGCCCTGCCGTTGTGGCTCCTGGTCGAGGTCGGAGGGAGGAAGGCCGGTCTCTATGCGTCCGCCGCGATCGTCCTGAACACGATTCTGGTCGCATGTTTCCAGGTCCGGGTCAGCCGCGGTGCGCGCGAGCCTCGGCAGGCCGTCCGCATGCTCAGGATCAGCGGCGGGTTGTTCGCCGGAGCATGCACGGTTCTGGCGTGCGCGGCCGCCATTCTCCCGCTGATTCCGTCGCTGGTCGTGGCCATCGTCTTGATCACGGTCGCGGAGATGCTCATGTCCGCCGGGGGGTGGGGCGCATCGTTGGGCTTCGCTCCGGCCGGACAGCCTGAGCAGCATGTCGGAGCCATCTCCTGGGCTCAGAGCGTGGGGGAGGCGTTGTCAGCCGGGACAGTCGGCACGCTCGCCGTCACGTTCGGTACCTGGGGCTGGGGCCTTGCGGCGCTGATCTTTGTGGTGCCTGTGGTGCTGTTGCCGCTGGGCGGAAACCTCCGGCTACGGGCGGGCCGATGATCGTCGATCTGCCGGAGATCGCTGACCGCAGCGTTGCTGACCTCGATCAGCGATTCGGCCGTAAAGCAGCGGATCTGGTGGGTCTGGTGCGTGATGCCGATGAGCACGGGATCAACGTTCCGCACTTTCGGCTGGTCGATCGGGAACTGCTCCGTACGTTCTTCGGGCGTCACGGGCCGCCGGCGGGATTCGTCTACGACGCCGTGCCCCGCGCCACGGACGTTCCGCCGGAGGTCCTGCCGCTGGGCCGCCAGTTCGCTGCTTTTCTCGAGGATACCGGGGTCTTCGCCGACCGGACCGGCCGCGCCACAGTCCTGCGGTCGAGTCTGGTGCGACGGCCCGGAGTGGCTGCCCTGCCGGGAGCCGACATCACCGCGTTCCTTCCGGCGTGGCCCGGTGCGCCGGAGGTGACAGGTCGTGTTGCGACGCACCTCTACAAGGCTTACACGACCTTGTGCCTCGAGCACGAGGCCGCCACGACAGAACAGGCCCGTGAAGCAGGGATCGTCGTGATGGAACGCGTCGACTGGGCCGTTCAGGGAACGGCGTACGCCACTGCTGCCGACGTGGTGGTGGAGCTCGGGAGACCGGATGGATACGCCGAGGTCTGCCGGTCCGAAGCCGATGCGATCGCCGCCGGCCTGCTGTCGAGCGAGCAGGCCGGACGTCTGTTCGACTGCGTTCGCCGTCTCCGGATGGACGTCGGGCCGGGAGCGATGACCGAGTTGGAGTTCGTGATCGATCAGGGTGATGCGGTCCGGCCGGTGCAGCGCCGGCCGGTCCCGCTCGGGAGCTCGCCGGCAGGAACGGCGGTTTTTCATTCGGCCGGAACCTACCAAGGTCCGCTCGTCGATCTCAGGGGAATCAGCCGCCTCGCTTCCCGGCAGCCGGCCGAGCGGATCGGCGTGGCGACCGACACAGCTGTCTTGGTGCCGCTGGTGGACGCCGACGCCCACGACGCCTTCTCGTTGGCCTGGCTGGCCCGCGACATTCAGCCTGCCGCCCTGGTGCTGTCCCACGGACCTGGCGCGCACACCGGTCTCGAAGCGCACCTTCGCTGGACACTGCGGGCTCTGTTTCCGCGGACGTTGGTGGTATCGGTCCGGAAGGATCGAGTGCCGGTCCGAGTCCGGTCCTGCTCGGTCAGCAGTGACGGCACGGCTGCTCAGGTGACGTTCGCCTGAGACCGGTGCCGCTCCCATATCCGGAGCAGCGCGTGTTCCTTGTCCACGGCGAGGACCGGACTGGTGGAGGCAATCGCATCGCCGGGGTTGCGCAGCGCCCAGGCGAGGAGGTCCGCGACGCTCTCCTCCAGTGGGCGGGTGTGCAGACCGGCCGCACGGGCCGCCGAAAGGTCCATGGAGAAGTGCCCACGCCGAGCCACGTTGCTGGTCGGGCTCCACAAGGGCAGTTCGGTGCCCGGCCGGATGCCGTGCTTCAGGAGGAAGGTCTCATCGACCCAGATCGCCTGCTGCGGTGGTGCCGCGGCCGCGGTCAACGAGGCCCGGATCAAGTCCCCGATGGTGAGACCACCGTGGCTCGGTCCAGTGGCGTTGAAGACACCTGCCCGCTGTGTTTCGGCCAGGGTGATCAGCCATCCGGCGAGGTCTCGGACGTCGATCAACTGGAGCGGCTGATCCGCCGGGTACGGCGCGATGAACGGCTGGCCGCTTGCCGCGCGCAGCGGCCAGTACGGTACCCGCCCCGCGAACGCGTCGTAGTCGACCGCCTCTCGGGGGCGACCGGATGCGTCGACCCGAGCCCTGCTGGCGATGTCGTAGGGGCCGATGATGCGGCCGGACCGGATGATGGCGGCCCGGTCCGGTGCGTACCGCTCGAGAACGGCCCGCTCGCAGGCTGCTTTCAACGGGCCGAGGGTGGCGCCGGTGATCTGCTCCGAGTCGGGCACCTGCTGATGGGTGGGGTGATCCTCGCGGATCGCCGCGCTGGTCGTGCCGTCGTAGACCGTGATGGAGGAGACGAACAGGTAGAACGGCACCCTGCCGGCGAGTTCGGCCGCGGCCTGCGCCACGTCGCCGGGCTGGTAGCCGCAGGTGTCGATGACGGCGTCGTACGAACCGGTCAGACGCCCGAGGTCGTGCCTGCGGTCACCGATGACGTGGTCGGCCCCGGGTGCGTCGACCAGGCCCTGCTTCCCCCGAGTGAAGACGGTGACGTGATGGCCTCGCCCGAGTGCCTCGGCCACCACAGCCCTGCCGAGGAAGACCGTGCCACCCAGCACGAGCAGTCTCATCCTGGCACCGCGGCCAGTTCGACGCCGAGTTCGCGCAGGTCCGTCACATGGTCCGCGACCACGGACCGCGCCACCGACGGGTCGGGGAAGTCCTTGGGGGCCATCGCGAGCCGCTCGATCAGCTTCTCGACCCTGAGATTGTGCCGTCGCGAATCACTCGGCATCAAGGGATGCTCGTACATCGCCTGCCAGTGCATCAGGACGGCGTCGTCGTTGCCTGTCCGCATCGCGTCCAGGGCCTCGTTGAGCAGCGAACGCGCGGTCGGTTCGTCCATCCCGTCGTGCGTCCAGCGATAGTCGTAGTCGTCCGAGTGGTCGACCGTCAGGCCGAACTCGTCGGCCCGGCTCCACACCGGCATCGTCTCGTCCTGCAGCGAGAAGACGCTCATGATGTAGTAGCCGCTGTACTCGTGCAGCAGGAAGTCCCTGGTCTTCTCCCACTGCTCGGGGGTCTCGCCCGGATAGCCGACCATGAACGAGCAGCGGTAGCCCACCGCTCCCTGGCTCAGCAGCTCGAACGCCCGTCGGTTCTGGGCGACGGTCACACCCTTGTCCATCGCGGTGAGCGTCCGGTCGCTCATCGACTCGAAGCCGATCGAGAGCGAGCGACAATGCGATTCACCAAGGCGCTCGACGTAGTCGGCGGACTCGATCGTGTTCGCCCGGCTGTAAGCCTCCCAGCCGATCTCCAACGCGGGCAGCTTCTCGAACAGGCGATGCATCCGGCGGGGCGGAATGGTGAACGTCGAGTCCATCGCCTTCACCAGTCGGGTTCCGCAGTCCTTCGCGTACCGTGCCCAGTCGTCGCAGATCTTGTCCGCTGACTTGTGCCGCCAGCGAGGTGAGGCGTGCGGGAACGAGCAGAATCCGCACTTGAACGGGCACCCCCGCATCGACTCGTAGGGGACGATCTGCTGCGCGCCGATGAGACCGGGCGATGGTTCGGTCTCCAGATCGACGTAGCTCACCTCGGACACCACCAGCCGGCCGGCGTCGTTGCGGACGACCAGGTTGGGGACCAGTGCGATCTCGCCGTGGCCGGAGATGGCCTCCAGCAGTGCGGGCAGAGTGTGCTCGCCGTCTCCGCGAACGATGTAGTCGACCGAAGGACATTCGCGCAGGATGCGGGCGAACTTGAGGTTGCTGTACTGCCCGCCGAGAACTACCGTCGCCTTCGGCCAACGTTGGCTCAGCCAGTCGACCGCGCGACGCAAGGACCGCGCTTCCCAGATGAAGGTCGTCGAGAGCAGGACGACGTCGTAGTGATCGGCCGCCTGATAGGGGTCGTCGTCCCAGATGGCGTGGGTGTCCACGTGGTCGTACTCGCCCGGGCACCGGTCGAGGATCGCCCGCAGCACAAAGGTCGACAGATGCGGAATGCGGTCGCGGCGGGGCTGGAGAAGTCTGCTGCCGCGCCACCGGAGACGGTCGAGCCGCAGGTCCGGCTGTCCGACGGCGTCGGACCAGCGGGACAGCCGGTCTGCGCGCTGAGGGCTCGGATTCTGTTCCAGCAGACTGCCCTCGAGGTACTGGTCGTTCTTGATCGAAGGCCCAAGTCCGGACAGCAGGAGTGTCCTCATCGCCTTGCCTGCCTGTCGACACCTGCCGCCGCGCGAAGCTGCGCCGCGCGATCGGGTCGACCGATCTCCTCGTAGGCTTTCGCCTCGTAGTCGAGAGTCAGGACGGGAACGTCCAGCTCGCCGACCCGGACGAGCGCACGGTGGACGGCGGGATCGGTCGCGGGGCCCCAGGGCCTGCCGGCGCCGCTCCGCTTACGGAGCCCGCCCATCAGCTCGACCAGGATGCCGTGGATCTCGAAAGTACCGAAAACGGAGGAGATCAGCTCGGACTCGCGCAGTCGTGGGCGGTCGAGCACCCAGGCGTCGAGTCGCTGCGTCGCCGCCTCGCTGCCTGGTGCGTCGGTCTGCACATCGATGTCGTTCACGGTCAGATCGAGGCCCTGCAGGCGGTGGGCCAGGCTGCCGGTCAGAGCCCAGTTCACCTCGTTCAGTGGCAACGCCCGGCACAGGACCCGCAGCGCGGCCAGGTGGGTTGAAGGGATCCGCTGCATCGGGATCACACCTCGTGGTAGGTACTGGCGGCCTCGTAGGTCGCCTGCTCGGAGAACAGTGCGTCGAGGTCACGGACGTTCGCCACGGACAACTCGCCACGGGCGGGCCGGCGTGCGCCGATCCTGACGACTCGGGCACCCTGCGGTTGGGGCTCTTCCTGACCGCTGTGATGTCCGGAGCAGACCAGCACCGTGTCGGACGGACGAGCCGCGTGCGCCGCGCACGCCTCGGAGATCGAGCGGTAGCCGTCGCTGTCCGGTTCCTCGACCAACAGGGCCGTCTGCCGACCGTGGGAGACCAGAAGTGCGGTCAGATCGCGTATGTCGTCGGCTGACAGCAGATCGACCACCAGGCACCACAGCCGGCGGCGAACGGTCTCGGAGCCGATCCCGTCGACGACGCGCCGCGGCATCTGATGCGCTGACGGAGCGTCGGACTGTTCGTCGAGCATGCGCTGTCCCCAGCCGGTATCAGGCGCTTTCGGCGGCCTGACCGGAAACCGACGCCGCTCTGGTTCGGTGGGCGTCGAGCCGGAGGGCGAGCTTTCGGTGCGAGTTGTAGGTGATGTGCTCCCAGGCAAGGACCTCGTCGGAGCCACGGTCTCTGAAGTATCTCCGGTCTCCATCAGGAACCTCTTTCTTCACGGCTCTGCGCCACGCCCCTTCGTCCGGGGAGAACGCACCGGACAGGGCCTCGAGGACGGGGGCGAGTTCGGGTCCACCGAGCGCTAGAATTGGCTGGTAGTAGGTCATCGGGTCGTTGAGGACCGTCACCCACTCGATCCCGTCTTCCGTTGTCAGCCGAGATCGCAGATAGCTGAAGCGGGCCCGTGCCTCCTCGGGGCGAATCGGCGCCTGACGTTCGTACGGAGTCTGGGCCTTGGAGAAGGCGGGGTTGAGCGAGACCTCCAGGCTCTGCTGGGGATCGAGTGCAGCGCGGACGTCACCGATCAGCTCGGCGAGCTCGCGGACGTGAGCAGGCTCCTCGCCGGGAACGCCGATCATCGTGTAGATGTCCAGGCCGAGGTCGTGCTCACCGGCCCGCTCGGCCACGTAGAGCAGCTTGTCGTCGCGGCTGTACGGCTTCCCGATGGACTGGCGCAGGCTCTGACCTGTCTCGGGAGCGAAGGTCACCCGATCCTGGCCGGCCTGTTTGACCAGCCGCAGAAGCTCGTCGTCGGCCTGCTTGATGTTCAGTGAGCCGACCCGGCAGCTGAAATCGTGCTCGAGCATCACGCCGAGCAGGTTTCGCAGACTCAGTGGATCGATGGACGCCTGGGCCGAGAACGACGAGGCGAAGAACAGCTTGACCAAATTGGTGCCGTACTCGGACCGTCGCTTCGTCGCCAGTTCCACAATGGTTTCGATGGTGGTCGTGGCAGCGCTTCCGCCTTCATTCCCCTGAACATTTCCGACGACACAGAACGGGCACTTGAGATGGCATCCCATAGCGACCATGAGGCTGTAGTAGTCGGGGTACCTGTAACAAGCCCGCTCGGTGGTCCAGGTGGAATGGATCGGGTGCTCGGCCATGTCGAGAGGCCGTCCGGGAGATACTTGTGGCGGTGCGTCGCCGATTCGATTCAGTTCGGCCACCGAGCCGTTGTCGTCGTACTCGAGTTGATACAGGGCCGGCACGTAGGTGTGCGGTATCTGTGCCAGCTCGGCGACGATGTCGGCGCGCCGCCGGCCGGCGGCGCGGCCCGCGGCGACGACATCAGCGATCCGGACGATCGCCTCGCGGCCCTCGCCTATCACCATGGCGTCGAAGAACGGCGAGAGCGGCATCGGATTGATCAGCGCGAGGCCACCTGCTACAACGATAGGAGTCTCTTCGGCCCGCTCTCCGGCCCAGACCGGTACCCCGATCTCGCGAAGCATCCGGGGGACGTGGTGGTAGGTGTCCTCGAACGGCACCGACATCGCCACGATCTGGTTCTCGACTGCCGGGTCCGCGGCGATCAGCCGCCCAGAGGTCAGCGTGTCGGCGAATCCGAAACTGACGTTGTACTCCGCCGTGAGCAGACTCGCCGCGATGACCTGGCCCCCGAGGTTCGCAATTCCTTCGGCGAAAGGATTTGCATTGAGCAGAGCTATCCCAGGTCTCCCGGAATAGACTGGGATAGCAGGCCCTTTTTCTGTCAGCCGTCGACCGTCCGCTTTCATCGGATCGCCTCCCGGAGTGGCTTCGCAGGCGACTCCGTCGGGACCGGCCACCGGCATTTGCTGATGATCAATCATGTCGGCGCCGATAAGTCGGGTCAACGAGATTGCATCTTGTTGCAAAGGCGGAACGGCTACCTTTCGATGGCCGGCGTGATGCGTCCGGAGACAGCGCCGAGCCCGATTTTGGTCCCGTCGGCAGCAGTCGCGGCGGCGATGATGGTGACCTCGTCGCCGTCGACGAGGAAGCTGCGGTCCTGTCCGGCGACGGAGATCGGCTCGCGACCGGCCCAACTGATTTCCAGGAAGGAGCCGCGTTGGTTCTTCTCCGGGCCGGAGACGGTGCCGGAGGCGAACAAGTCTCCGGTGCGGACCGATGCGCCGTTGACCGACAGGTGGGCCAGCATCTGAGCGGGGGACCAGTACATCTCCCGATACGGCGGGGTGCTGACCAGTTCGCCGTTCCAGTAAACCTCGAACGTGATGTCGTGGTTGGTCAGCCTGTCGCCGGCGAGGTACGGAAGCACGGGCGGGTGCTGCGTCCCCAGTGCGACCTCTGCGGGTTCGAGTGCATCCAGTGAGACGACCCAGGGGGAGATCGAGGTAGCGAACGACTTGCCGAGGAACGGACCGAGCGGCACGTACTCCCACGCCTGGATGTCTCGTGCCGACCAGTCGTTGAGCAACACCACGCCGTAGACGTGCTCCTTGAAGTGATCGACTCCGACGCGGCTGCCGAGCTGTGATCCCCTACCGACGACGTATCCGAGCTCCACCTCGATATCGAGGCGCAGCGACGGCCCGTACGTCGGGCTGTCGTGACCGGGCTCCTTGCGTTGGCCGCTCGGGCGGACGATATCGGTGCCGCTGACAACTACCGTGCCGGCCCGCCCGTGATAGCCGACCGGCAGGTGTTTCCAGTTCGGCAGCAAAGGCTCGGCGTCCGGGCGGAACAGGCGGCCCACGTTGACCGCGTGGTGTTCGGAGGCGTAGAAGTCGACGTAGTCGGCGACCTCGAACGGCAGCAGCATCGCGACGGCCTCGCGCGCGATGAGGTGCGGCTCGACGGCGTCGCGGTTGTTCTCGTTGCGGACGAGGTCGACCAGCCACTCGCGGGTCGCCTTCCAGGCCGGGCGGCCGAGCGCGAGGAACGCGTTCAGGGTCGGCTGGTTGAACAGCTGCGACCCGTCCAGCATCTGCGCCGACGCGACCGGCGCCAGGTCGATCAGGTGGTCGCCGATCGCGGCGCCGATCCGCGGCTCCTCGTCACCGAGCCGGAACACGCCGAGCGGCAGGTTGTCCGGTCCGAACGGCGTGCCGTCGGGGAGGTCGATCCAGGTCACAGGTCGCTCCAGGTTCTCAGCTGAGGAGGTTCAGGGTGTGCAGGTCGTCGTACGGCTCGGTGATGCTGCAGGAGCCGTACGACGTGAACCAGCGGCGGGTGCTCTCGGCCTGCTGGTCGGTCAGGTCTTTCGCTGTGCCGGCAAGGGTTTCGCCGTCGCGCTCGTCGAGCAGCGCTCGGAGGTCGTCCAGGCCGGCGCCGTCGAGGGACGCGCGAGTGGCGAGCAGGATGTTGAGGAAACCGTGGTGCTCGAATCCGGTGTCGGCCGCGGTGTGCCGGACGGCGTTGTGCAGGCCGGCCGTGCACTTGAACGCGACCTCGCGATCGAGGCAGGCGGTGATGAACGCGGCGACCTGATCACTGCTGGGGAACAGGGCTGCGTCGAGGCCGCCGGTGCGGAGCTTGGCGTTGTACCCGGCGTCGGCGACGACGTCGAGCGCGCGCTCCCAGGCGCCGTCCAGGCCGATCTCGACGAACGCGTTCTCCTCGTCCAGGCAGTCGTCGCAGGCGCGGACGACGCGCAGCGCGTTGCGGGAGAGATCGTCCTCATCGCGGAGGCGGACCTCGATCGCGGTGACGTTCAGGTCGGGCGAGCGGTCGCCGTACCGGATGGCGGGCTCGATGCCGCCGGCGCCACCGGTGATCACGACGGAGACATTCAGGGGGCCGGTTGCGCCGCTTGATCCCGTGCCCGTCGTGTCGCCCAAGTCTGTCGCGGCGTGGGAGTCCGCGCTCTTCGCGTAGGTCCGGGCGACCTCGATCAGGTCCTCGTCGGAGCAGACGAACGCGCCGACCAGGTCGGCGTACGGCGTACTGGCGTGAGCATGGTGAGCGGGCACGGCCTCGGGCAGCGGGAGGTTCCCGGGTGGGAACACCGAGGCGTCGTCGACCAGGTGCCGGAACAGCGGTGGGACGGTTGACATGGCTCCGAGCCTAACGGATGCTTTCGGTAAGCGGACACATGTGTCCGATAATCGTTTCAGTGGGATGAGGAGTCATGGCGTACTACCGGCAGGTCGGGCAGGTCCCGCCGAAGCGGCACACCCAGTTCCGGAACCCGGACGGCGCGCTGTACTACGAGGAGCTGATGGGCGAGGAGGGGTTCTCGTCGGACTCGTCGCTGCTGTACCACTCCGGCGTCCCGTCGGCGATCGTCGACAGCCAGGTGTGGGACCTGCCGGACCTCTCGACCGTGGCCAACCACCCGCTGACGCCGCGGCACCTGAAGCTGCACGATCTGTTCTCCGGGCCCGCCGGGCTGAACGTCGTCGAGCACCGGCGGCTCGTGCTCGGGAACGGCGACGTCCGGATCTCGTACGTCGTGGCGGCCGAGCCGTCGCCGTACTACCGGAACGCGATCGGCGACGAGTGCGTGTACGTCGAGAAGGGCTCGGCAACGGTCGAGACCGTCTTCGGCGTGCTCGAGGCACGCGAGGGCGACTACGTGCTGATCCCGCGGGCGACGACGCATCGGTGGGTGCCGGGTGCTGAGGGCGTTTTCGCTTACTGCATCGAGGCGAACAGCCACATCGCGCCGCCTAAGCGGTATCTGTCGCGGTACGGGCAGTTCCTGGAACACGCGCCGTACTGCGAACGCGACCTGGTGACGCCTGCGACGCCGTACGTGGTTGAGGGCTCTGACGTCGAGGTCCTGGTCAAGCACCGCGGCAACGGCCCGAGCGGCATCGTCGGCACGCGGATGACGTACGCCACCCACCCCTTTGATGTCGTCGGGTGGGACGGCTGTCTCTACCCGTACACCTTCAACGTCAGCGACTTCGAGCCCATCACCGGCCGCATCCACCAGCCGCCACCGGTCCACCAGGTCTTCGAGGGGCACAACTTCGTCATCTGCAACTTCGTCCCCCGCAAGGTCGACTACCACCCGCTGTCCGTCCCCGTGCCGTACTACCACTCGAACGTCGACTCGGACGAGGTCATGTTCTACTGCGGCGGCGACTACGAGGCGCGCAAGGGCTCGGGCATCGGCCTGGGGTCGATCTCGCTACACCCCGGCGGCTACGCCCACGGGCCTCAACCCTCGGCGATCGAGGCGTCCCTGGGCGCCGAGTCCTTCGAGGAACTGGCGGTCATGGTCGACACCTTCCGTCCCCTGGAGCTGGGCGAGGCCGGTACGGCGGTAGACGACGGGGTCTACGCCTGGACGTGGTCAGGCCGGCGCCTCGGGGGCTGAGGCTTCACCCACGCGCTCTACCTGGGCTCGACGCGGAGGGTGGTGGCTCTGGCCTCCGCGGTGGTGATCGCACGGCTCGAGGACCCGGTGCCGTACTTCTTGTAGTACTCCGCGTCGAGCGCGTCGTCGACGGTCGTGTCCGGGATGTAGGTGACCTCGCGGGTCTCCCCGTCCCACGAGATCGCGCCCTCGTGGTGGCGGACGACGCCCTTGTACCAAGCGCCTTCGGCGCCGCGGACCGACCGCACGTACAGGCTCCCGTCGACGACGACCTGCCACACGATGGTGAGGGTCCGCAGCGATCCGTCCTGGCGGCGCCCGGCGACGCGGATCTCCTTGATCCTGTCGAGGGTGTCCAGCTCTTCCGCGGTCCAGGTGCTCATCTGCTCGGGCTCCTTCGGCTAGGTCTCCACGGCGCACCTTCACGCTACGTGATCCTGACGCGTGTGCCAGGCCCTGTTGTTCCCCCTCCAAGCGGCGGCGACTCGGAGTCGCACGGGGCGGGTACGTGAATTTCGAGCCGGTTGTCGGATTCTCGACGGGCGGTTCGTAGACAGTGTGAGAGGCCGGCGACGGGCTGGTCTGATGCGAGGAGTCATCCAGATGGACAACGTGGCGCAGCAGCTGAAGGAACTGTTTGTTCCGATTCATGAGGTTGCCTACATGGCCGACGAGCCGAACGAGGAACTGCAGGCGCTCGGGTACGAGGGGTACTGGCCCTTGTACTTCGCCTCGCGGTCGGCGCCGTTGGGGAAGGCGCCGTCTGAGGTTGTGGATGCGTTGTTCTACAACTTCGCGCCGGGAGAGGTTGCTGCTTGCGTGCCGAGTTGCTGGGAGGTTGCCTCGCCGGAGGAGGTTCTGGCAGCTCGGGAGCGCGGGTGCGTGAAGGCGCTGCGCGGGATCCTCGGGGACTTGGCTGACGACCCGATGGTTGCGCGGGCCGCGGACCTGTTCCTGAAGGCCGCGTTCAGTGTGCCGGTGGAGGGGCGGATGCTGTTCGCCGGGCTTCGGTCGCTGCCGGTGCCTGAGGAGCCGGTTGCCCGGTTGTGGCACGCGGCGACCTTGCTGCGGGAGCACCGTGGGGACGGCCATCTGGCTGCGCTGGTCGCCGCGGGAGTCGGTGGACAGGAGTCGCACGTGCTGCAGGCGCTCCTCTGGGACATGAAGGCCCGGGACTTCGGCCGGCTCGACCCGCTCAGCGATGAGCAGTTGGAGGCCGTACTCGACGGTCTGCGGAGCCGCGGGCTGGTGGACGAAGAAGGCTGGTTCACCCCGGCCGGCCGCAAGCTCCGGACCGAGATCGAAAACCTCACCGACGAGCTGGCGGCACCGGCGTACGACTGCCTCGCGCAGGAAGAGATCGAAGAACTCGTCACGGGCCTCGCCCCGATCGTCGAGAAGGTCAACGCCGCCCGACCATTCTGAACACCGCCCGAGGGCTCAATCTGTGCGTGAGGGAATCGCCTTGGTTGGATCCGGGGACCATCTCCTGCGGCCGCGGGCGGTTGGCGGACCTCCACCACTCACCAACCCCAGCGGTTGCCCAGCTTCGCCGGGTAGCCGAGCGTGTTCGCTGTGGTTTGGCACTGGTTGGTGAGTGGTGGATGTCCGCTCCGAGCGAGCCGCGCCTCGTCGGCCCCGAACCGGCAGGGCCTGGTACGGCGGCCGCCTGCGGGCCGGTCTTGGCGAGGGGATGCCGAGGTGGTCGAGGACGAGGGCACCCATCGGTGCCATCCGGTGTCCTCATCTTCGTGCGTGGCGGGCGCTGCTCCCACTTGGCGAGGTGGTGTCCTCACTTCAGGCCGACCTCAGCGCGCGGCGCGACCTCAGCCACAGGATGCGTTGCGCACCATCTCTCTTCTTTGTCTTCGGTCTTTCTTTGGTGTTGTCTGTCTGATCCCGGCGGCGGTGTCGACAGGCGAGTGGGCTGGTGGGCTGGGAAGCTAGGGGGATGAGCGAGCAGGTTCCGGTGCAGACGTTTGTGGTCGGCATCGATCGGGAGGCGGTGTTGCGGCGGCGGAGTTTGGTGGATCGGGGGCTGCGGCGAGGGGCCTGGGTGACGGCGGGGATCGGGGCCTTGGGCATCGGGATTGCGGTGTACGCGCTGGTGATGTTCCAGGGGTCTGGGATGTGGCCGTTCATGTTGTTGCTGATTGCGAGCATGGCGCCGTTGGTGGGGAGTTCGGTGCTGGCGTTGCGGCTGGTGAAGGATCGGGAGCGGTGGTTCGCGGCGAACGAGTTGCCGCCGGTGGCCATGCGGATGTCGCCCAAGGCGCTGGAGCTCGCGTGTGAAGGGGGCTCGTACGCGGTGATGTTGCCGTGGGAGTCCGTGCGGGGGTTTCAGCAGGTGAAGATCTTCGGGCAGTACGTGCTGGAGTTGCGGCTGCAGCGTGGGGTGGGGGCCACTACGGCGGGGGTGCGGGGGCTGGATCAGCCGGCGGTCAGGGCTGTCGTGAAGCCGCATCCGTTGCTGAAGCCGACGGGGATGTTTGCGGTCAACTCGCTCGACCAGCCGATTCACGTGATCGACCAGGCGCTGCAGCACTACTCCGCGGGCAAGACCGCCATCCTCCGCTGAGGGGCATCCATCAGCAGGGGAGTGAGCGGAACGTGTAGCCCTTCGCGGAGAGCTTGGCGAGGGCTCGGTCCAGTGCCGCGACGGTTTGGGAGCGGTTGCCGCCGCCGTCGTGCATCAGGAAGATCGCGCCGGGGCGGGCGCCGCGCAGCAGGGCGCGTTCGATGGCCGGTACGCCGGGCTTCTCCCAGTCGCGGGTGTCGACGTCCCACAGGACCTGGTGCTGGTGGTACTCGCCGGCGACGGCCGCGACGTGGGCGTTCGTGTCGCGGAACGGCGGGCGGAAGCACTTCGACTTCACGCCGGTGGAGATCTCCTGCCGCAACCGCGCGGCGGACAGCTTGGTGAGCATCGGGTGGTCCCAGGTGTGGTTGCCGATGCGGTGACCCGCCTGGCGCGTCGTTTCGACGAGCGTCGGATGTGCCGCGGCCTCGCGGCCGAGGACGAAGAACGTGGCCTGCGCGTGGTGCTTGGCCAGTACGGCGAGCACCTTCGGCGTGTACACGGGCTGCGGGCCGTCGTCGAAGGTCAGGTACAGGACCTTGCCCCCGGCCTGCAGGTTCCAGTTCTCGGTGCGCTGGTTCTTCCGCGTCGCCGGTGGCTTCGTCGATCGAGGCTTCACGCCGGGCTTCGGCGTACCGGGCTGGGAACCGGGGAGGTGGACCGAGAGCGGACCGTTGGCCGCGGCGGTCCGCATCGGCGGTGCGGCGACGGTCGTCGGGTGGTCGGAGGGGTGGGCGGCCTGGGCGAGGGCGGCCCCGAGAAGGACAGCGGCAGCGAGCAGGAGCTTGCCGGGCGGCGGCACGGGCATGACGGGCATCCTCTCGCGTCCACCGGGCCATCCCGGGGTTGTCACGGCGCGTGTCGCCCGTATCGTGGCGGGCGTTGTGACCAACGACGCGTGAGGCGGAGAGATGACGGACAACGGTGACCGGACGATGGGCAGGCGCACGATGATCTCGGGCGCGGCGGCGACCGCACTGGTGGCTGCGGGGTACCAGGCGGCTCCGGCGTACGCCGGACAGACCCACGGAGGCGGACACGGCCAGAAGACCGTGCGCCTCAGCGTCCTCGGGACCACGGACCTGCACGGCAACGTCTTCAACTGGGACTACTTCAAGAACGCCGAGTACGACGACTCGGCGCACAACGACATCGGTCTCGCGAAGATCTCCACCCTGGTCAAGGCCGCGCGCGCCGAGATCGCCAAGGACCGGCGCCGCCCGGCCCCGCTGCTGCTCGACGCCGGCGACACCATCCAGGGCACGCCGCTCGCGTACTACTACGCCAAGATCGAGCCGATCACCGGCGGGCACGTCCACCCGATGGCCGCCGCGATGAACGCGATCGGGTACGACGCCGCGGCGCTCGGCAACCACGAGTTCAACTACGGGCTCGACATCCTGCGCAAGTTCCAGCGGCAACTGAAGTTCCCGTTGCTCGGCGCGAACGCGCAGGACTGGACGACCGGGCTGCCCGTCTTCCCGCCGTACGTGCTGAAGCGCGTGCACGTGCCCGGCGCCGGCCGCCCGATCACGGTCGGCATCCTCGGCCTGACCAACCCGGGCATCGCGATCTGGGACAAGGCGACGGTCGAGAACAAGATCAAGTTCGGTGGCATCGTCGAGCTGGCCAAGTACTGGGTGCCGCGGGTCCGCCGCGCCGGCGCCGACATCGTCATCGTGTCCGCGCACAGCGGCATCGACCTCAGTTCGTCGTACGGCGACGCGCTGCCGGTCCCGGAGAACGCGGCCGGCCCGATGGCCGAACAGGTGCCGGGCATCGACGCCGTACTGGTCGGCCACGCGCACCAGGAGATCGCCGAGCGGTTCGTCACGAACCAGCAGACCGGCGAGCAGGTCGTGCTGGTCGAGCCGCTGAAGTGGGGCATGCGGCTGGCGCAGATCGACCTCGACCTGCAGCAGCAGCGCGGCCGGTGGAAGGTCGTCGCGCGGCACAGCCAGGTACTCAACGCGAACACGGTCGCGGCCGATCCGAAGGTGGTCCGGCTGCTGCAGAAGGACCACGACCAGGTCGTCGGGTACGTGAACTCCAAGATCGGCACCTGTACGACGGCGATGTCGGCGGCGACGGCGCCCTGGGAGGACACCGCCGCGCTCGACTTCGTGAACTTCGTCCAGGCCGACGCGGTCAGCAAGGCGATCGCCGGTACGCCGGAGGCGACGCTGCCGGTGCTCGCGATCGCGGCGCCGTTCAACCGCGCGGCCGCGATCCCGGCCGGGGACGTCTCGGTGCGGGACGTCGCCGGGCTGTACATCTTCGACAACACGCTGCTGGCGGTGAAGATGACCGGCGCGCAGGTGCAGGAGTACCTGGAGTTCAGCGCGCAGTACTTCAAGCAGGTCAGCGGGACCGGGCCGTTCACGCCCGACCAGGTCACCAACGCCCCGACCCCGACCGCGCCGACCGGGACGCCGGACTACAACTACGACATCCTCGGCGGGCTCACCAAGCCGCTGGTCTACCAGATCGACATCGCCAAGCCGGTCGGCTCGCGGATCACGGGTCTGTCGTACGACGGTGCGCCGGTGGCCGCGGACCAGCAGTTCGTCGTTGCCGTCAACAACTACCGCCAGTCGGGCGGCGGGAACTTCCCGCACGTCTCCAAGGCGCCGGTGCTGTACAACCAGCAGGTCGAGATCCGCCAGCTGATGATCGACTACGTGACCGCCACCGGCTCGGTCGACCCGGCAGCGTTCGCGACGACCGACTGGTCGCTGGTCTCGAACGGGGCACCGGTCGTCGTCACGGCGTGAGCACGACGGCCGCCGCCCAGCCGGGCGGCGGCCGTCAACTCAGGCGTACGCGCTGCGTTTGCCGAACAGGAACCACAGCAGGCTGCCGATGAACGGGGCCACGACGATGAAGACGAGCCAGACCAGCTTCATGCCGCCGGACTGCGGAGCGGTCAGGGAGCTGAAGAGGGCGCCGAGGACGAGCAGGACGTAGGCGGCCAGGATCGCGATGAGGCCGGCGCCGCCGAGGGCTCCGAGAGTGTCGTTCGAGACGGTGAGGGTGAGCAACGCCGTGATGTGGTGAGGAGTGGACATGTACCCACCCTCGCCGAACCGGCCTGGACCGCACATCGGTCCCGGGACCCGGCCGAGGCCCTACGGAAGTCGTACGCCGCCGAGGTCTTGACGGGCCGAAAGGCTAAGTGATTTAGTCACTTTGTGACTTACTCAGCCGCGGAGACTCCGAGCCTGTCCGATCGCCTGACCGAGGCGATCCTGGGCATCATCCGGGACCAGGACCTCGGTCCGGGGGACGCGATCCCGTCCGCCCGCGAGCTGGCCAAGCGGTTCGAGCTGACCACGCCGACGATCCGCGAGGCGTTGCGCAAGCTGGAGGCGACCGGCGCGGTCGAGTTCCGGCACGGTTCCGGCACGTATGTCGGACCGACGATCAACAACGTCGTCCTGGCCAACCCGCACCGCCCGCCGATCACCAAGGAGTCGGTGCTGCAGCTGATCGGCGCCCGTCTGGTGATCGAGCCGGCCGTCGCCCACCAGTCGGCGCTCGCGCGCGGCGCGGAGAACCTGGAACGCCTCGAAGCCGCGGTCACCAACGCACTGGTGCCGCCCGGCGGCCCGGCGTTCGCGCTGAACTTCCACGTCGAGCTGGCCGCCGCCTCGGGCAACCCGTTGCTGGAGGAGGTCCTGACCTCGCTGCTGAAGGTCCGGCTGCGCGAGCAGCAGCAGATCCGGCAGCTGTACGACAACCGCAACCGCGACCACGAGGAGCACCGCGCGATCCTGGACGCCGTCCGCGCGCAGGACGCCGAAGAGGCCGAGCGCCTCACCCGCGAGCACCTCGACAACATTCGCGCCGCGGTCCAGTCCGCCGCGTTCCCGGAAGGCCTCTGATGATCAACCGACTCGCTGAGATGACCACGGACCAGGCGAAGGACGCCGTCCGTACGGCGCCGCTCGTGATCATCCCGGTCGGCGCCCAGGAGCAGCACGGCGGCGGGATGGCGATGTCGACCGACACCGTGCGCGCCGTCGGCGTCGCCGACCTGGTCGCCGAGCGGCTGGCCGGCCGGGCTGTGGTCGCACCACCGTTGACGTACGGCGTCTCGCCGCACCACATGGCCTTCGCCGGCACGATGACGTTGTCCCCGGCAACCTTCGCCGCCGTCGTCCGGGAACTCGTGGACAGCCTCTACCAGCACGGCTGGCGGCAGTTCCTGGTCGTCACCGGGCACGGTGGCAACAACGCCGCGCTGTCGGTGCTGGCGCAGGAGTACGTGCGCAGCGACCTGACCTTCGCCTGGACCCCGCTGACCGAGATCGTCTCGGACCTGATCACCGATGTCAGCGAGGTGCACGGTCACGCCGGTGAGGCGGAGACCGCGCAGATGCTGTACCTGGCGCCCGACCTGGTCCACCCCGACCAGCTGGAGCCCGGCGCCCTGACGTTCGACGAACTGAGCACCCCGGCCCGCCTGTCCCGCACGAAGCAGGGACCACGGATGTCGGTCGGGTTCGACGTGTACCACAAGCGCGGCGTCCTGGGAGACCCCCGACGCGCCACCGCTGAGCAGGGTCGTCTCCTCGTCGAGACGGCCGCCGACCGGATCGCAGCCTTCGCCGACGAGCTCCTCTCGGCCTGACCGCAGTACTCGCGACGCCCCGGTCCAGACCCTGCTGAGACCGGCGTCGAGCGCACCCGCACCCACCACACTCACTGGACACGCCCGATGCGTTCCAGGCGCGAGCCTGCCCGCCCGCAGGCCGCAAGCCCGAGGAGGCACCCCTGATGAGACTCCATCGCCTCGCCCTCGCCGGCCTGGTCACGGCCGGCCTGGTGACCGCCGTGGCCAGTTCGCCCCTGCTCCCGGCCACCGCCGCCCCGGCGGCCGGGACCACGCAGGAGCAGCAGGACGCCGCGGCCGACCGCAGTACCGGTTGCTTCAAGCAATCAGCTCAGCAGCCCGGGACCGGCGCCGACTACACGCTGGTCAGCGGCGGGATCGAGCGCACGTACCGCCTGCACCTGCCGGCCAAGTACGACGCGAAGAAGGCCCAGCAGCTGATCGTCGTCTACCACGGCCGCGGCAAGACCGGTGAGTTCACCGAGGCCTTCTCTGACGTGTCCGAGCTCGACGCGATCGTTGCCTACCCCAACGGTGTGCTCGGCGACGAGGACAAGCAGGCCTGGCAGGGCGCGCCGTACTCGAAGGCGGGTGTCGACGACGTGAAGTTCACCGCCGACCTGCTGGACAGCCTCGAGGCGACGTACTGCGTGGACCAGAACGCGGTCTACGCGACCGGCAAGTCCAACGGCGCCGGCTTCACCGGCATCCTGGCCTGCCGGATGGCTGACCGGTTCGCCGCGATCGCTCCGGTGGCCGGTGCGTTCTACATCGAGGGTGGCCGCTGCGCCCCGAGCCGGCCGATCCCGGTGCTCGACATCCACGGCACCGGCGACACCACCATCCCGTACGGCGGCGACGGCTCCCGCGACCTGCCAAGCGTGCAGACCTGGACCCGTGACTGGGCGGTCCGCAACGGGTGCGACCCGGAGCCGCGGCTGAGCACCAAGGGCACCGACGTCCTGACCGCGACGTACAAGGGCTGCAAGGCCGATGTCGTGCACGTGGCCGTGACCGACGGCGGGCACAGCTGGCCGGGGTCGGACGCGGCGTCCGGTCCGGGCTACGTGACCCAGACCTTCGAGGCGCACGAGCTGATCGGTTCGTTCTTCCGCGCGCACAAGCTGAGGAGCTGAGATGAGCACGGCGACCGAAGAGACCAAGGAGCTGCCTCGCCTGGTGAGGGCGATGGCAGTGATCGAGAAGGCAGGCAACGCCCTGCCGCACCCGTTCTGGTTGTTCTGGATCCTGTCCGCGATCCTGGCAGTGGTCAGCTGGATCCTGTCGGTGCTGGACGTGTCGGTGGTCTCGCCGAAGGACGGCAAGACCGTCGCGGTGCAGAACCTGCTGTCCGGCGACGGCCTGCAGATGGCGGTGTCGACGGCGATCTCGAACTTCGCCGAGTTCCCGCCGATGGCGACCATCGTGGTGGTCATCATGGGTGTCGCGCTGGCCGAGCGGACCGGGTTCCTGCAGTCGCTGATGAAGGTCAGCGTCTCCCGGGTGCCCACCTCGATGGTGGTGTTCGCGGTCGCCTTCGCGGGCACCATGGCGCACGTCGCGTCGGCCGCGGCGTACATCATCCTGGTCCCGCTCGGTGGGTTGGCCTTCCGGGCCGTCGGCCGGTCGCCGATCCTCGGCATCGTGGTGGCCTACACCGCGATCGCCTCCGGGTACGACGCCAGTCCGATCCCGACGCCGAACGACGCGATCTTCGCCGGTATCACCGAGGCGGCTGCCAAGACGGTCGACCCGGAAGCGTCGATCTCGCCGCTGTCGAACTGGTTCTTCAACATCGCCTCGTCGATCCTGCTGTCACTGGTGATCACGCTGGTGGTCCGCCTGGTCCTCAGCAAGCGGACCGATCTGGACGCCGACCCGGACGCACCCGGCGACGACCCGGACGCGCTGCACCTGTCGGACCGCGAGCGGACCGGCCTGCGCCGGGCCGGGATCGTGTTCCTGGTCGCCGCGGTCGCGATCGTCGCGATGCTGCTGCCGCACAACTCCCCGCTGCGCGGTGAGAACGGAAGCATCGTCGAGTCGCCGTTCCTGGACGGCATCGCGATGGTGGTCGCCGTCCTGTTCGGCCTGGTCGGCATCACGTACGGCGTGACCGTCGGCACCATCAAGGAAGCCGGTGACGTCCCGAAGCTGATGGCCGAGGGGATCAAGCAGATGGCACCGGTCCTGGTGCTGTTCTTCGCGATCGCGCAGTTCCTGGCCTACTTCAGCTGGAGCAAGATCGGCGACCTGCTGTCGGCCGAGTCCGCGCGCTGGCTGGGCGAGATCGGCGCGCCGACGGTGGTGATCTTCCTCGGCATCCTGGTGCTGCTGACGCTGATCAACATCCTGGTCACCAGCGGCTCGGCGATGTGGTCGCTGACCGCGCCGATCCTGGTGCCGATGATGCTGCTGCTGAACGTGCCGGCCGAGACCACGCAGGCGCTGTTCCGGATCGCGGACTCGGGGTCCACGGCGATCACGCCGATGAGCCCGTACTTCGTGATGGCGCTCGGGTTCCTGCAGCGCTACCGCAAGGACGCCGGCGTCGGCACGCTCGCGTCGTACACGGTGCCGCTGGCGGTCGCGATGACGATCGCCTGGACGCTGCTCTTCCTGGCCTGGTGGGCGCTCGGTATCCCGCTCGGCCCCGGAGCGCCGGTCAGGTAAGCGCTACCCCTGCAGCGCGCAGCTCGACGAGAGTCTCTTCGGTGCTGGCCGGTGCCACCCCTGCGGTGAGCCCGGTCAGCACCGTCGTCGTGAAGCCCTCGCGGTGCGCGTCCAGCGCGGTCGCGCGGACGCAGTAGTCGGTGGCGATCCCGCAGACCTCGACGTCGGTGACGCCCTTGTCCCGCAGCCAGGCGGCCAGCTGTTCCCCGTCGTGGGACTTGCCCTCGAAGCCCGAGTACGCCGCGGCGTACTCGCCCTTGTCGAAGATCGCGTCGAACGGCTGGGGGTCCAGGTTCGGGTGGAAGCCGACGCCGTCGGTGCCGGCCACGCAGTGCTTCGGCCAGGAGTTCACGAAGTCCGGGGTGTCGGAGAAGTGGTCGCCCGGCTCGATGTGGTGGTCGCGGGTGGCGACCACGTAGCCGTACCTGCGGTCGTTCGGGTCGGCCTCGTGCCAGTCGTGCAGCAGCTGCCCGATCCGGAACGCGACGTCCGCGCCCCCGGCGACAGCCAGGCTGCCGCCCTCACAGAAGTCGTTCTGCACGTCGACCACGATCAGCGCCCGTGTCATCGCGGGACTCCTCTCTCCTGCCTCCACGGTACAAGCCGCGGTCGCGAATCGCGGTGAGGAGGAGCACGAGCAGGCCCAGTACGGCGAACAGCGCGTTGCCAGTGGTCAGCAGGATCGCCTGGCCGACGGTCGCGTTCTCCATGGTCGTGACGTGGAAGAAGAAGTGCGGGATCGCGAACGCCGTGTAGGCGAGCCCGGCCGGGATCAGGTAGTGGGCGCGCGGCCTGACCAGCGCGATCCCGCAGACGATCGTCAGCCCGAGCATGGTCGCGCCCAGGTCGCGGGCGAAGTGCTCGCTGTACGGCGGGTTGACGTCGACGGTCGGGAAGTCGGTGTAGAAGCTCCTGGGCGCGACCGTGTTCCAGACGCCGACCACGAGCACCTCGAGGAACAGCAGACCGAGCACCAGGCGAATGACGCGGGTCATCACGACTCTCCTTCGGGTGGTTGTCGAGTCCAGACCGCGCAGCCCGGTGATTCGTGACACGGCCGGCGCTGTCACGAATCCTGGGGCTGCGCAGTCATGACCGGAGGACCGGAACGAGAGAGGACTGTGATGACGAAGTTCCTGGTGACAGGATCGAGTGGGCAGATCGGACGCCCCGCGGCGGAGGCGCTGCGGGCGACCGGGGCCGAGGTGGTCGGACTGACCCGCCACGGTGGACCGGGCGCGGTGGCCGTGGACCTGGTCGTCGGTCGAGGCCTGGACGAGGCGCTGGCCGGCGTCGACACCGTCGTACATCTTGCTGCAGGCAACAACAAGCGGGACCTGCCGATGATGCGGAACCTGACCACCGCCGCGAAGGCCGCCGGGATCAAGCACCTGGTGATGGTCTCGATCGTCGGCTGCGACCGCGTGCCGCTCGCCTTCTACCGGCAGAAGGTGGAGCTGGAGGAGATCGCGCTGGTTTCCGGGGTGCCGCTGACGATTCAGCGGGCGACGCAGTTCCACTCGCTGGTCGAGCAGGTCTTCACGGCGCAGAAGTTCCTGCCGGTGGTGTTCGGGCCCGACTGGCCGTTCCAGCCGATCGCGATGGACGAGGTCGGCGCGCGGATGGCGGAGGTCGCGATGGGTGCGCCGCAGGGGCGCGCCGAGGACATCGGTGGGCCGCTGCGGCAGTCGGTGGGGGAACTGCACGCGCTCTGGAAGCGGGAGACCGGGAGCCGGCGGCCGGGCGTGGTCTTCAAGCCGCCGGGCAAGGTGTCGGCGGCGTTCGCCGCGGGGAACCACCTCGCGCCCGGGTCGTCGTACGGGAAACAGACGTTCGAGCAGTACTTGCAAGCACGATGAGATGGATCGTCGGGGTCCTCGTGACAGTTGCTGTGTTGGGCCGGCCGACGCGCCCGCTCGGGTGCGGATCGAGTTCACGATCCCGATCCGTGCCGGCATCCTCCAGGTGCGCAACGCCGCGATCGTCGGTGTCGGGGTGTTGACGCTCGTCACAGCGGCCGCGCTGGCCGGTACCTATCCACGCCCGCGCCGGTGAGGGATGCTTGAAAGATGAACCCGATCACGCCGCACGGCCTGCACCACGTCACCGCGGTCGCGACCGACCCGCAGCGCAACATCGACTTCTACACCACGGTGCTGGGCCTGCGGCTGGTCAAGCAGACGGTCAACTTCGACCGTCCGGAGCTCTACCACCTGTACTACGGGGACGAGGCCGGGCTGCCGTCGACGCTGCTCACGTTCTTCCCGTGGCCGGAGGCGCCCGACGGCAAGCAGGGCACCGGGCTGGCGACGGCGACCGCGTTCAGCATCCCGCCGGAGAGCCTCGGGTGGTGGCAGCAGCACCTGGCCGGGCTCAAGGTCGACGCGGACGCGCCGGTACGGCGTACGGACGAAGAGGTGATCGCGTTCCGTGACCCTGACGGGCTGGTGATCGAGCTGGTCGCGGCCGAAGGGGACCGGCGGTCGGGCTGGGACGGAGCGTCGGGGATCCCGGCGGAGCACGCGGTGCGCGGGCTGCACGCGATCACCGTGACCGAGGCGGAGCTGGAGCCGACGGCCGAACTGCTGGCCGGGATGCTCGGGATGACGCTCGGTGACGAGAGCGGCGGGCGGGCCCGGTTCACGATGTCGGGGGACAACCCGGGCACGCTGGTCGACGTCGCCGCGGGCGCCGGCGAGAAGGGGCTGCAGGCGGGCGGCACGGTGCACCACGTCGCGTTCCGGGCGCCGGACCGGGAGACGCAGGCGGTGTGGCGGGAGCAGCTGATCGAGTCGGGCGCCGAGGTGACCGAGATCCTCGATCGGCAGTACTTCACGTCGATCTACTTCCGCGAGCCCGGCGGCGTGCTGTTCGAGATCGCGACCGACCAGCCGGGGTTCACCGTCGACGAGCCGCTGCTGGAGCTGGGCCGCAAGCTCAAGCTGCCGCCGTGGCTGGAGCCGAACCGGGAGCAGATCGAGAACACGCTGCCGGCGCTGCAGCTGCCGCCCAGCTGAAAGGACCGGCTGCGGACCGGATCCTGACAGGATCCGGAAAAGTCTTCGCGAGCCTGTGACTCGACCCATTTCCGAGTCATAAGGAACCGCATGTCACGCCTTCTCTTCCTGACCGGCGCGGTGGCCGCCGGTCTGCTCGGTAGCGCCCTGCCCGCCGTCGCCGTCGGCCCGGTGGCCGCGCTGCACGGCGACCACCTGACGGGTGGATCGGTGCTGTTCATCGCCAACCTGGACGACGACGCCGGGCGGTGCCGGGCGAAGGCGCGGACCGTGGCGAAGGACGCGGTCGCGCAGGAGGCGGCGTACGACGAGGCCTTCTACCAGCGCAAGGAAGAGCTGGAGAAGGAGCCGGACAAGGACCAGGCGGAGAAGCTGTACCAGGAGCTCGTGCGGACGTATCAGCGACAGAAGAACGCGGCTGACCGGACCATGGCTGCTTGCAACGATGCCGCGGACTCCGTGGTCAACGGGGTGCAGGACGCGAAGGATCTGGCGCGGGTGCGGACGCAGCCGTGGGCCGGTGCGCCGGCCGGCGCTTCGGGGCGGATCACGGTGTCGAGCGATCGCGTTCGGGTGTTCGTGAAGCGCGGTTCGGGGTGGTCGGCGTCGACTCAGCTGACGGCCGACGAGGTGCGGCACGGGGTGGAGCTGGGGATCGAGGGGCGGGACATCGTCCGGGACTCGGCTGTCTGGGACGGTACGGCGTCACTGAAGCTGGTTGTCAGCGGCAACGGTACGACGTCGAGTGCTTCGCTCGCGCTGAAGGAGGCGCCGGTGCTGACGCAGCTGAACACGCAGCGGGTGCAGCGGGTGTTCGCCGGGATCGCGGGGGACAGCGACAAGGTGGGAACGGCTTGGCGCAAGCAGGTCGACAAGGTGGTGAAGCAGACCGGCGTACCGGGTGGGGTGCAGCTGCTCGACCAGAGTGGTGACAGCTGGACGCAGGATCTCTTCGAGCCGGCGTACATGTCGATCCCTGGGCCGGGTGGGAAACCGCAGGGGATGAAGGTGCTGCTCGGGTCGGTGAACGACTCGCGGCGGGTGGGGTCGCGGGTGATCTTCACGGAGCTGGCCGGGGCCGATGTCGCGGCAGTGCACGTGGAGCACGTGCCTTCTGCTGACGAGAACGACAGTTACGACTCGATGGGGAACCTGGAGACGATTCCGCCGACGCCGGGGCACCCGGTGGGACGGGTGGTGATCGGGGGCGACGGGTTCGACCACGGGAAGACCGGGCCGGCGCCGGAGATGGTGACGCTGCTCGAGTCGCAGGGGATGCAGAATCCGCTCGGCCTGGACACGTCGTGGCTGACGGTCGGGCATGTGGACGAGTTCCTGCAGTTCGTGGCGGCGCCGGGTAGCCGGTTGGGGTGGAAGGCTCTGGTTGCTGATCCTTCGGCCGGGCTCGAACTGCTGCGCGGCGTACAGAAGAGCGGGCATGGCGGGGAGATCATGCACGGCGGGCTGCCGAAGCTGGAGTGGCCGTACGACCTGCGGATCGATCAGCGGAGTACCTCTGAGTTCCTTGCGGACCGGCAGTTCGTGGAGACGAACGAGCGGGCCGCTGCCAAGATCCAGGCGAACGTCGAGGTGCTGAAGGCGCAGGCCGGGCTGACCGACGCGGACGTGGTGCGGGTGCCGTCGCTGTTCACGGCGAAGTCGATGGACTACGGGATGCTCGAGACCGAGATCAACCAGATGGAGGCCGGGCCGGAGAAGGACCAGGCGATCGCCAAGCTGCACGCGATGCGGGACGCGGTGGCGGAGATCCCGGGTGCGGTGAACGGGTTGGTGCTGAACGGCGGGCAGTACGTCGCGCCGAAGCCGTACGGGCCGGTGGTGAACGGCAAGGACGTCTTCGCGACGGCGATCAGCAAGGCGCTGGGTGGGATCGGCTACAAGGTCACTTATGCGGATGACCTGACCTCGGAGCACGTGTCCGAGGGGGAGATTCACTGCGCGACGAACACGTTGAGGGATTCGCTGTCGACCAAGTGGTGGAAGTGAGGCCGTGCCGACACTCCCTCCCCTCCCGCTCTCCATTCCCCGCGCGCGTGGGGGCAGGCGGGCTGTCGGTGCGTGGAGCTACGGCCGTGCCGACACCGGGCGGGTCTGGTCCTTCTTTCTCGCCCGGTACGCCTTGGCCTTCATCTTGTTGCCGCAGGTTTCCATCGCGCACCACTCGCGGCGCCCGCCGCGGGAGCGGTCCAGGTAGACCTGGGTGCACTCGGGGCGCCCGCACTCCTTGAGGAGTTCGGCGTCGGAGCCGCCGAGGATGGCGATCGCGTCGCGGGCGACCGCGGACAGCGCCTGGTCGGCGGTGGCCTCGATGCGGTGGCCGTTGTGGACGAGTTGCGGGACAGCCGCCGGGAAGCGCGCGGCCGTGTTGAGGATCGCGGCCGCGTGCTCGTCGTACGGGAGGTTGTTGAGGCGGGCGAAGACGAGCGTGTAGATGGCTTCGCGGACGGTGACCGCCTGCGGGACGTCGGCGTCGGCACAGGTGACTTCGCTGCCGGCCACGACGCCGGCCTCGCGGTACCAGGAGGCGAGCTTGCCGGGCGCGGTGAGGGTCTCCAGCGGTACGGCGTTCCGGCGCGCCTTCAGCGTGCCGACGAAGTCGAGGGCGGTGTTCCCGCAGGGAAAGGCGTGCTCCACGTCACCAGTTTGACAGGTGACGTCAAATGATGCAATGGACCTCAGCTTCGGCTGAGGTGGTGGGCGATCTCGGCCGCCAGCGCGGTGGTGAGTGACTCCGCGGTGTCACCGGGGAGTTCCGGTACGACGTGGTGGACGATGCCGGCGTCGCGGAGATCGGTGGCCGCGATGCGTTGGGCGGTCGCGAGCGCGGGCGCGTGGGTGGTGTCGCCGTACACGATGGCGCTGGCGCCTTCGGGAGGAAGCGGCGCGAGCCAGGCGTGGCCGGCGGCGATCACGGTCGTTGCCGGGAGCAACGCGAGTGCGCCGCCGCCGGTGCCTTGGCCGAGCAGGGCGGAGACGGTTGGGACGGTCAGCGTGCTCATGGTCGCGATGCACTGGGCGATCTCGCCGGCCAGGCCGCCTTCCTCGGCGGCGGGGGAGAGTTCGGCGCCGGCGGTGTCGATCAGGGTGACGAGGGGGAGGCCGAGGTCCTCGGCCAGCCGCATGCCGCGGCGAGCTGTGCGGAGCGCGGCGGGGCCGAGGGGGCGTTCGGATTCGCGATCCTGGCCGACGAGGACGCAGGGGCGACCGTCTACGCGGGTGAGTGCGACCACGATGGCGGCGTCCGCAGAGGTCAGGCGGACGGTGCCGGTGCAGGCAAAGCGAAGGAATTCGCGTACGCCGGCACGATCCGTCCGGCGGGTCGCCACGACGGCGTCCCAGCCGTTCGCGACGGCTGAGTGCGGGGCGTCGGCTCGGCGGTCGCCGGCTTTCGCGTCACCCGCGTGCGGGGCGGCGGTGCGTCGTACCAACGTTGGTTGGGTTGGGGGATCGACCAGGATGCCGAGGGCTCGATCGAGGAGGACGGGGAGGTCGACGGACTCGACGACGCCGTCGATGACGCCGTGTTCGGCGAGGTTCTCGGCGGTCTGGACGTCGGCGGGGAACGGTTCGTCGTACAGGGCCTGGTAGACCTTCGGGCCGAGGAAGCCGACGAGGGCGCCGGGTTCGGCGACGGTGACGTGGCCCAGTGAGCCCCACGAGGCGAAGACTCCGCCGGTGGTGGGGTGACGCAGGTGGACGAGGTACGGGAGGCCGGCAGCCTTGTGTTCCATCAGCGCGCGGGAGATCCGGACCATCTCGTAGAACGCTGGAGCGCCTTCCTGCATGCGGGTTCCGCCGGACGCCGTCGAGGCGAGGATCGGTAGACCTTCCGCGGTTGCTCGGCGTACGGCGGAAGTGATCCGCGCGGCGGCCGCACGTCCGATCGACCCGGCCAGGAAGGCGAACTCACTGACCAGTACGGCGACCGGCCGCCCCCGCATCAACCCACGCCCGGTCAGCACCGACTCGTCAGCCCCCGACCGCTCAGCCGCCGCGGCCAACTGCTTCAAGTAGTCCGCGGAATGCCCGCTCACGTCAGCCGTCTCGTCCCACGACTCAAAGGACCCCGGATCGAGCACAACCTCGATCAGCTCCCGAGCACTCGGCCGACCGCGCCCCGAGTTCCCATCGCTCACGAGACCCACCGCCGGATCTCCTCGCCCTGCTGATCCAACGTCGGCGGCGCCCCGTGATCCCGCCGAGTCGTCTCCTCACCATCAGCCCCGAAGAACCGCAACGGTGGCCCCGGCAACCGCACCGATCCCAACGACGGATGCTCGACCTCGATCAGCAACCCCTGGCTGGCCGTCTGCTCCCACTCGTACACCTCATCAAGCCGCCGCACCTTCCCCGCCGGCACTCCGACCTCATCCAGCCGCGCCAGCAACCGCTCGGCCGGCCACTCAGCAAAGGCAGCCTCAACGACCGAGATCACCCGCGCCCGATCAGCCACCCGCAGCGCATTCGTCTCCAACCCGCTTTCGTCCAACGAGAATGCCGAGACCAGCCGCTGCCACAAGCTCTCGCTCCCGACCGCGATCTGCACCGACCCGTCAGCACAGCGGAACAACCCGTACGGCGCGATCGACGGATGATGATTGCCCTGGGCAACCCCAACCTCCCCGGCCACCGTGTACCGCGTCCCCTGGAACGCGTGCACCCCGACCACCGCCGCCAGCAGCGAGGTCCGAACGACCTGCCCGACCCCGGTCAGCTCCCGCTCCCGCAAAGCCGCCAGTACGCCGTACGCCCCGTACATCCCCGCCAGCAGATCCCCGATCGGCACCCCGACCCGTTGCGGATCCTCAGGCCCCGACCCGGTCACCGACATCAACCCGGCCTCGCCCTGCGCGATCTGGTCGTACCCCGCACGCCCACCCTCCGGCCCGTCGTGCCCGAACCCGGTGATCGACAACGCGATCAGCCGCGGATTCCTGACCTGTAACGACTCCAGCCCCAAGCCGAGCCGCTCCAGTACGCCGGTCCGGAAGTTCTCCACCAGCACATCGGCCCGATCGACCAACCGCAGCAGCACCTCCCGATCGTCAGGATCCTTCAGATCAAGGGCGATCGACTCCTTGTTCCGGTTGGCCGACAGGAAGTACGTCGACTCGTCACCGACGAACGGCGGCCCCCACCCCCGCGTGTCGTCGCCACGCCCCGGCGCCTCGACCTTGATCACCCGCGCGCCCAGATCGCCGAGCATCATCGTCGCGTGCGGCCCGGCCAACGCCCGCGACAGATCGACAACCAGTACGCCGTCCAGCGGTCCACTCATCGGATCACCACCCCGGCAGGACCAGCGCGGCCCAGACCAGCAGCGGGCCCACCAGGACGACGATCATGCTGTAGGTCAGGATCTGCTTGTAGTACACGGGTTCGCTGATCGTGTCCGGCTTGTTCGCGAGCATCAGCGCGCCGTTCGTCGAGAACGGGCTGACGTCGACGATCGTCGACGCGATCGCCAGCGCGGCGACGAACAGGCCGGCGCTGATCCCGCCGTTCGCGATCAGCGGTACGGCGATCGGGATGATCACCGGCAGCAGCGCGGTCGACGACGCGAACGCCGACACCACCCCGCCGACGTAGCAGAGCACCAGTGCGCCGATCGCGACCGCGCCCAGCCCGGCCGCCCACTTGCCGACGAACTCCGGAGAACCGGCCTCGGTCAGGATCGCGGCGTACGTGCTGACCCCGGCGACCAGCAGCACGGTCGGCCAGGCGATCTGCTTGACCGCGTCCTTGTGCTCCTTCGGCGCCAGCATCGCGAGGATCACCGCGGCGGTGATCGCGACGAAGCCGATGTTCTTGTCGAAGACCAGCGCGACCACGGCGACGCCGACGAACGCGATCAGTGTGAGCACCTGGTCCCGCCGTACGCCGAGCGCCTGCGTGCCGGTCGGCGCGGACGTGCCCTGGCCGCGTGTGGGGACGGTCGCGCCACCGCGGTGCAGATCCTCGGTCAGGGTGTCCTCGTCGTCGGGGTCGACCCGCTGGGCCATCAGTCGCCGGCCGCCGAACAGCACGAACAGGATCGCCGCCATCACCAGGTTGACGGCCAGGCTGGCCAGGAACACGGTCATCTCGCTCGACGGCAGGTTGTTGTCCTCCATCACCGAGTTCGTGATCGTGCCGTAGATGCTGATCGGGGAGAACCCGCCGCCCTGGGCGCCGTGCACGACGAACATGCCCATCATCAGCGGGTTGATCTTGTACTTGCCGGCGAACCCGAGCGCGATCGGGCCGATGATCGCGCAGGCCGCCGGGCTGGCGGCGCCGATCGCGGTCAGCAGCGCGGTGACCGCGAACATCACCCACGGGATCAGCGCGACCCGGCCGCCGACGGCCCGGACCGCGGATCTGACGATCAGGTCCACGGTGCCGTTGTTCTTGGCGATCGCGAACAGGTAGGTGACGCCGATCAGCGTCAGGATCAGGTCACCGCTGACCCCGCCGAGAATCTCCTTCTCGCTCAGGTCGAGCGAGAACATGCCGGTCAGCCACGCCGCGACGTACGCGAGCGCACCCATGTTGATCGGCAGCAACGTGCCGATCACGAACAAGGCGACCAGCGCCAGGATCGCTACCCACTCCGGACCCATCTTTGTTCTCCAATGATGTGGGGGACGCCACAGTTGGCTCAGTGGCCTAGCCAATAGCTCAATGAGCCGGTTGTCAATACATTGGTCTGCATGGACGACTCGCCGCGCTTTCCGCGTCCGGTGCTACGGACCCGCCTCTACGAGCAGGTCGCCGAGCAGATCACCGGGTGGATCGCGGAGAACGGACTGAGGGCCGGTGATCGGCTGCCGCCCGAGCGGGAGCTCGCCGTCCGGCTCGGCGTGAGCCGGGCGACGCTGAGCCAGGCGCTGGTCGCGCTCGAGGTGATCGGCGTGGTCGTCGTCCGGCACGGTGACGGGACGGTGCTGACCGAGCGGGCGCGGACCGCGCCGGTGATCGAGGCGATCCGGGCGCACGCCGACCGGCTGCCGGAGATCATCGAGGCCCGGGACGCGCTGGAGTCGAAGCTGGCGGCGTTGGCCGCCGTACGGCGTACTGACGCTGATGTGGTCGCGATCCAGGCGGCGCTGGCCGAGATGGAACGCGACATCGCGGCCGGTGGGCGCGGAGTCGAGGCGGACGAGCAGTTCCACGGCGCGGTCACGACGGCGGCGCGGTCGGAGCTGCTCGGGCAGATGATGGCGGCGATCCACGACCTGATCCGGGAGACGCGGATCGAGTCGCTGTCGCAGCCCGGGCGGCCGAAGGACTCGCTGGCCGGGCACCGCAAGGTCGCCGAGGCGATCATCGCGGGCGATCCGGCCGGGGCTTCACAGGCGATGCACGAACACGTGTTGCTGGTCAGCGACGTTGCACTGCTGCGTGAGCAGAAGTCGTGACGGGCGCCGAACATCTGATCGTCATCGCTACCGGGCTCGCCGCGGGACTGCTGACGTCCACGGTCGGGGTCGCCTCCCTGGTCAGCTTCCCTGTGCTGGTCGCCTTGGGCATCCCGCCGGTGGTCGCCAACGCGTCCAACACCGTCGGGATGATCCCGGCCGGCCTCGGTGGTTCCCTCGGCTACCGGCGCGAGTTGCGCGAGCAGCCCGCGGTGACCTGGGTGGTGGTCGCGACGTGTGCGCTCGGCTCGATCGGCGGCGCCGTCCTGCTGCTCGCGCTGCCGCCGGGTGTCTTCGAGGCGATCGTGCCCTGGCTGATCCTGTTCACCTGCCTGCTGGTCGGCGCGACCCCGACGATCTCCAAGTGGCTCAAGTCCCGGCAGCCGGACGAGGTCGCGCCGCGGACGAAGATGTCGCCGCTGACCACGTTCTTCGCCACGCTGACCGGCGTGTACGGCGGGTACTTCGGCGCCGGTTCGGGCGTGATGATGATGGCGGTGCTGGGCCTGGGGCTGGACCTCGACCTGCGGATCGTCAACGCGCTGAAGACCCTGGCGGTGATGGCCGCGAACATCGTGGCCGGCCTGATCTTCGTCTTCGTCGCCGACCTCGACTACACCGCGGCGGGACTGCTCGCGATCGGCTCGATCGTGGGTGGCTACACCGGCGCGCACATCGGTCGCGTGCTCCCGCCGACGCTGCTGAGGATCCTGATCGTGCTGGCCGGCATCATCGCCGCGGTCACGATGCTCACCTGACCGGCGGAGTCAGCCCTCCGAGCAGGTCCGCGACCTCTTGGTCGTCGACCTTCTCGTACTTGCTGTTCTGCAACTCCTCCAGCGCGACCGCGGCCAGTCCGACGACCCCGGCCTTCGCCGCCTCGGCCAGCTGCGGATCGCCTTCGGTCAACGCACCGAGGGGAGCAGCGGCACCCGCGAACGACACCAGTACGACGATCCGCAGCGCCGAGTCGAGGAACGCGTCCAGCTGCTCGTGATCGACCTGCCGAAGCTGCTCGCGCAGCTCCTCCGCCTGCGCGATCGCGTCCTCGGTCGGCCCGGCGTACCCCTGCTCGGTCAGTCCGTCGAGGATCTCGGCCACGTCCTCGTCGTCGAGATCGAGGAACTCCGCCGCGGCCTCCAGCGGCTTGTACTCCGGCGCCTCGACCAACAACGGCACCGCCTCGACCACGCGCTCGCGCGCCTTCGCGTGCTCAACTCCGCGCAGCAGCAGCACAGCGGTCGTGAGCGCAACATCCAGGTCCGCGACGACGTTCTTCAGTTCCCGCTCGCCGTCCGACCCCGCCGCGCGCGCCGCTGCCCGCTCCTTCTCGTGCTCGAACAACCGCCGAGGCATCGGCACCGCCGCGATCACCGGCTGGAACGCCCCCACCGACAACGCGGCCGTCCGGTCCACCGGCGCCTTCTCCCCAGGCTTCACCGGCGCCCCGGCCCCCTTACCAGGCACCTTGAAGAAATCCTCACGCCGCGGACCACCAGAGGTAAGACTCACCCGTTCACCCTAACGAACTCCCGCACGACCCCGGCGTACCGCTCGGGCTCCTCCGCCCAGACGAAGTGCCCCGCCCGCTCGAACGTCTCGACCCGCGGCTCCCGCACAGCGTTGCGATAAGCCTCGGAGGCCGCCTCCGGCGCGGCCGTGTCGACCGCCCCACGGATCAGTATCGTCGGCTGGGAAAGCCCGCCCAGCAAGGGGATCTTCGACTCGTACAGGTCCGCGAACAGCACCCCGTGGCTGAGCCCCCGCTCCCAGTACTCCGCCGGGAATCCCGCCGCCTCACCCATCGCGACGAACTCCCGTCCCCGCGCGGCGTCGTACCAGAACGTGTCCTGGAACCGCTCGCCCAACCCGAAGGCCAGCTCGTACGTCCGGTCGTCCGCGGTGATCCGCCGCTCCAGCCCAGCGATCCGCCGGCACTCCGCGGCCCGCTCGTGCTCGCCGGACGCGTCGTACAGGCTCGCGAAGATCGGCAGCCGTTCGCGGTCGGCGAGGTCCATGTCCCAGGCGGGGCAGTCGAAGATCACGCCTCGCACGGACCGTGGGTACTGCGCGGCGTACACGGCAGCGAAGTTGCCGCCGGCCGAGTGTCCGAGGAGCGTCCAGCTCTCGATCCCGAGGCGTTCGCGCAGCGCCTCGTAGTCCTCCAGCAGGACGGCGAGGTCGAGGCGGTCGTCGGGTCCGAGAGCGGGCGAGCGGAGGACGCCGCGCTGGTCGACGGCGATCAGGCGGAGGTCCGTCGAGAGCAGGTCGGCCTGGTAGTGCGTGAAGTGGTACGAGCCGGCGCCGTGGCCGTGGACGTAGAGCAGGGGTGGCGCGGTGGGGGCGCCATGCTGTTCGACGTACAGATCCATCCGCTCAGACCAGGCGGGCGAAGGCGCTCAGGAAGATCAGGCCGATGATGATGCCGTTGGCGATCTTGTGGTCGACGAGGACGGCGATGAACTCGCGGATGGTGGCGCTCGGCCAGAAGTACAGCGCGGTGGGGGAGCCGAGGACCTGGCCGTTGACCTTGGCCTTGCGGGCGGTGAAGGCGGCGCGGAGGGCGTGGAAGTTGTTGGTGACGATCAGGCAGCGGTACTTCGGGTTCAGCTCGGTCATGATGCGGCTGCTGAAGGTGAGGTTCTCGAAGGTCGTCGTCGACCGGTCCTCGCGCAGTACGGCGTCCGCCGGTACGCCGCGGTCGATCAGGTAGTCGGCCATCGCGACCGACTCGGCGACCTCCTCGCCGGGGCCCTGGCCGCCGGAGGTGATCAGCAACGGCGTACGGCCCTTGTCGCGTTCCCGCTGCCAGACCACCTGCGCCTTGTCGAGCCGGCTGGCCAGCAGCGGCGGCACGCGGCGGCCGCGCAGGCCGGAACCGAGGACGACGACGAAGTCGGGCCGGCGGAAGAAGCGGATCCGCGCGTAGACGAACGCGTACGCCAGGAAGCAGACGAACAGGAACGACACGTAGCCGAGCGTCCCGCCGATCGCGTCCCGGACCGCGGCCAGGAACGGCGAACCGGTCTTCAGCACCAGCGTGCTGAAGATGCCGAAGGCAACGATGCCGAGGCCGGCGGCCAGGGACAGCAGGTTCGCCGGGCGGCGGCCCTCGCGGCGCAGCATCACCACGCCGTTGCCGATCAGGGCGATCGTCAGGACCAGCCCGGTGAGCGGGATCATCACGAGGACCAGCAGGACCAGCCAGCGAGCGGCGGTCTCGTTGACCGACTCCAGCGCGAAGACCGTGCCGATGCCGGCGAAGAACACCGTCATCACCAGGTAGATGCCGTTGCGCAGCACCCGCCGGTCGCGCAGGAAGCTGATCACGAACAGCACGAACCAGAACGCCGCGATGCCGAACCCGAAGATCATCCGCGCACCTGCACGCTCGCCGCGCCGGGGCCACTGGACTCGGCCGTAGGCGCCGGTACGTCGGCCGCGACCGGCCGAGCGACCTCGAGGCGGCGCCAGCTGGCCCAGAAGATCAGCGCGCTGATCGCCGACCCGGCCGACGCGAGTGCTCCGGCGCCGAGGTAGAGCGGCCACTGGCTCTCGGCGATCGCCTGCTGCAGGCCCTCACCGACCAGCGGGACGCCCCACAGGATGCCGCCGAGCACGAGCCACCCGGCGACGTACAGGCAGGTCAGTACGACGAAGACGACGCGCGGCACGTACCGCTTGCCGTCGTACGGCCGCACGAGACCGCGGCGAGCCAGCCACCACGACGCCAGGCACGCCAGTCCGAGCGCGACCGCGTCGGCGGCGATCGTGTCGGACAACCGGTGCCACTTCGCGGTCAGCGTGTACGCGCCGATCCCGGTCGCCCAGCTCAGCGTCAGGAACATCGCGAGGCCGCGCCACCGGTACGGGACGACGATCAGCGCCGCGAACAGCACGGTCATCGCGATCGTGGTGTGGCCGCTCGGCAGGCTGTTGCCCTTGAAGTCGCCGGTGACGTCGACCAGCTCGGGCCGGACCAGCAGGAAGCGTTTGAGGCCTTGGGTGACGACCTGCCCGGCGAAGATCACGCCGACTGCCGCGACCGCGAGGTCGAGCCGGCGGCGCAGCAGCCCGATCAGGCCGATCACCACGCAGGCGCCGATCAGCGAGTAGAGCGTGATCTGGTCGAGAGCGTTGTTGGCGGCAACGAACTCGCTGCGGTTCGCGGAGTCGTCAGCGCCGCGCAGTACGGCGTTCTCGAGCTCCTGGCCGGTCTTGGTGCGGACGGCGAGCAGGTAGGTCGCGACCAGCGTCATCGCGGAGGCCCCCGCGATCAGCAACCAGCGCCGAGGGGGTGCCACGCTACGTGCCTCCTTGATCACCGGCGGATGCGAGCGGTCGTATCAAACCATGGACAGTGCGGCCCGCCGCGCGCTGGCTCGCCGCAGTGACGGAAACTTGCCCGGAAGTGATGTGGAAGGCTCGGGGTGGATGTCGGCGAGAGGAACCGGATGAAGAACTGGGCAGGCAACATCACGTTCTCCGCGCAGGACCTGCGGCGGCCGACGTCGGTCGAGGAGCTGCAGGAGCTGGTCGGCCGCAGTGAGCGGGTCCGCGTGCTGGGCACCGGGCACTCGTTCAACCGGATCGCCGACACCGCGGGCACGCTGGTCTCGGTGCTCGACCTGCCGAAGACGATCGAGATCGCGGCGGACCGCCGCAGCGTGCGGGTCGCCGGCGGACTCCGGTACGGCGAGGTGACGGCCGCGCTGCAGGCCGACGGGCTCGCGCTGCACAACCTCGGTTCGCTGCCGCACATCTCGGTCGCGGGCGCCTGCTCGACCGGGACGCACGGTTCCGGCGACACGAACGGGACGCTCGCGTCGGCCGTTCTCCGGATCGAGTTCGTGAGTGCGGACGGGTCGCTGGTCTCGCTGGATCGGTCGGACGCGGACTTCGACGGCGCGGTCATCGCGCTCGGCGCACTGGGCGTGACGACGCATCTCACGCTCGCGGTCGAACCGTCGTACGAGCTCAGCCAGGTCGTGTACGACGGCCTGCCGGTCGAGCGGCTCAGCACGTCCTTCGACGAGGTGTTCGGCAGCGCGTACAGCGTGAGCGCGTTCACCGACTGGGTCGATCCCGAGGTGATGGTCTGGCGCAAGGCCAAGCAGATCACGCTCGACCCCGAGTGGCTCGGCGGGCGGCTCGCGGACGGCGCCCGGCACCCGATCAAGACGATGCCCGCCGATTTCGCCACCCAGCAAGGCGGCGTCCCCGGCCCGTGGAACGCGCGGCTGCCGCACTTCCGCCTCGAGTTCACGCCGTCGAACGGCGAGGAGCTGCAGTCGGAGTACTTCGTCGAGCGCACCCAGGCCGCGCCCGCGATCGAGCGACTGCGTGCCCTGGGCAACGAGCTGGCCCCGGTCATCCAGGTCTCGGAGGTCCGCACGATCGCCGCCGACACCCTCTGGCTCAGCCCGAGCCAGGGCCGCGACACCGTCGCGTTCCACTTCACCTGGATCCAGGACGAGACCGCGGTCCGGCCGGTCGTCGAGTCCCTGGAGAACGCCCTGCTTCCGCTGGGCGCGCGCCCGCACTGGGGGAAGGTCTTCACCGCCGACGCCGCCACCCTGCAGGCCTGCTACCCGAAGGTCCCGGACTTCATCGAACTGGCGGCCCGCCACGATCCCGAGGGAACGTTCCGCAACGACTACTTGAACACGTACCTCCCGGCATGAAGTTCACCGACGGGCACTGGCAGCTGCGGCCGGGGTTCACGAGGCTTCGGCGGGCTGAGGTCGAGAGTGTCGAGGCGGGTGAGCGGTCGTTGACCGTGTACGCGCCGGCGAAGCGGATCGAGCGGCGGGGGGACACGCTCAACCAGCCGGTGTTCACGGTCGGCTTCGACTCGCCCGCCGCGGGCGTCATCGGGGTGCACGTCAGCCATCACCGGGGCGGGCTGCCCGCGCGTCCGGCGTACGAGCTGAACCAGGGCGACGGGCACGCGGTGAAGGTCGAGGTCGACGCCGCGACCGCCCGTCTGACCAGCGGCGGCTTGACCGTGGTGATCGCGCTGAGCGGGCCGTGGAGCGTGCGGTTCGAGCGGGACGGCAAGCTGGTCACCGCCTCGGAGAGCGGGGTTGCGCTGATCACCGACGCCGACGGGCGCAGCTACGTGCACGAGCAGCTGCTGCTCGGTGTCGGGGAGACGATCTACGGGCTCGGCGAGCGGTTCGGGCCGCTGGTGAAGAACGGTCAGAGCGTCGACATCTGGAACGCCGACGGCGGGACGTCGAGCGAGCAGGCGTACAAGAACGTGCCGTTCGCCCTGAGCAGCGCCGGGTACGGCGTACTGGTGGACACGCCTGCGCAGGTGTCGTTCGAGGTCGGGTCCGAAGTGGTCTCGCGCAACCAGTTCAGCGTGGCCGGGCAGGAGCTGAGCTACTACGTCGTCGACGGGCCCGCGCCGAAGGACGTGCTCGACCGCTACACGGCCCTGACCGGACGGCCCGCGAAGGTCCCGGCTTGGTCGATGGGACTGTGGCTGTCCACCTCCTTCACCACGTCGTACGACGAACCGACCGTGACGAGCTTCGTGGACGGGATGGCCGAGCGGGACCTGCCGCTGAGCGTGTTCCACTTCGACTGCTTCTGGATGCGGCAGTTCCACTGGTGCGACTTCGTCTGGGACCCGGCGGCCTTCCCCGACCCGGCCGGGATGCTCGCCCGCCTGAAGGCGCGCGGCCTGCGGATCAGCCTGTGGATCAACCCGTACATCGCGCAGCGTTCGATCCTGTTCGAGGAGGGCCGCGAACTCGGGTACCTGCTGAAGCGCCGCGACGGCTCGGTCTGGCAGACGGACCTGTGGCAGGCCGGGATGGCGATCGTCGACTTCACCAACCCCGACGCGACCGCGTGGTTCCGGAGCAAGCTGCAGGCGCTGATCGACGTCGGCGTGGACTGCTTCAAGACCGACTTCGGCGAGCGGATCCCGGTCGAGGACGTGGCCTGGTCCGACGGCTCGGACCCGGAGCGGATGCACAACTACTACCCGCAGCTCTACAACGCGGCGGTCTTCGGGCTGCTCGAGGACAACCGCGGCACGGGCGACGCCGTACTGTTCGCGCGCTCGGCCACGGCCGGCGGGCAGCAGTTCCCGGTGCACTGGGGCGGTGACTGCGAGTCGACGTTCGAGGCGATGGCGGAGTCGCTGCGCGGCGGGTTGTCGTTGGCGGCGTCCGGGTTCGGCTACTGGAGCCACGACATCGGCGGCTTCGAGGGGACGCCGGATCCGGCGGTGTTCAAGCGGTGGTTGCCGTTCGGACTGCTGTCGTCGCACTCGCGGCTGCACGGATCCGGGTCGTACCGCGTGCCGTGGGCGTTCGACGAGGAGGCGGTCGACGTACTGCGCCGCTTCACGAAGCTGAAGCTGTCGCTGATGCCGTACCTGATGACGGCGGCCGGTGAGGCGCACACCGCCGGTACGCCGATGATGCGGCCGATGGTGCTGGAGTTCCCGGACGATCCGGCGGTCGCCTACCTCGAGCGGCAGTACATGCTCGGGCCGGATCTGCTGGTGGCGCCGGTGATGAGTGCTGATGGTGAAGTGCGGTTCTACCTGCCGGAGGGGACTTGGACCTCGCTGCTCGACGGCTCGAAGGTGTCCGGGCCGCGGTGGGTCACTCGGACGTACGGGTTCGACGAGCTGCCGTTGTTCGTGCGGGAGGGGGCGGTGATCGCTGTTGGCGCGGTGGATGATCGGCCCGATTACGACTGGGCCGACGGTGTCACGCTGCGGTGGTTCTCGCCTGGGGAGGTCGCGACTGTGCGGCTGCCGGGGGCGGATGGTTCGGTGGCGGCGGTGATCGAGCTGCGGTACGTCGACGGTGAGGCGGTGGCGCGGGTGATCGACGGGGTGTGTGAGCGTTTCGAGGTCGTCTGTGAGTGAGCTCTGGTACGGCGGCGACTACAACCCCGAGCAGTGGGCGCCGGAGGTGTGGGCCGAGGACGTCGAGCTGATGCGGCGCGCCGGGGTGAACCTGGTGACTCTCGGGGTGTTCGCCTGGTCGAGCCTCGAGCCGTCTTCAGGCAGGTACTCGTTCGGGTGGCTCGACGAGGTGCTGGATCTCCTGCACCGCAACGGGATTCGCGTCGATCTGGCCACGCCGACCGCCTCGCCGCCGCCGTGGTTCAGCCTGGCGCATCCCGATGCACTGCCGGTGCGAGCTGACGGCGTACGGCTGACGCACGGGAGCCGGGACACGTACTGCGCGTGCGCGCCGGCGTACCGGGAGGCTGCGGCTGGGATCGCGCGGGCGTTGGGTGAGCGGTACGCCGGGCATCCGGCGGTGGCGATGTGGCATGTGCACAACGAGTACGGGACGGTCTGCTACTGCGAGCACGCGGCGTCGTCGTTCCGGCGGTGGTTGCGCGCTCGGTACGAGTCTCTGGAGCAGTTGAACGCGGCGTGGACGACGGCGTTCTGGGGGCAGGGGTACTGGCAGTGGGAGGAGATCCAGCCACCGCGGGCGACGCAGTACCTGGAGAATCCGACGCAGGCGCTGGACTTCCGGCGTTTCTGGTCCGACGAGCTGCTGGCTGCTTTCCTGGAGCAGAAGGCGATTCTGGGGTCTTTTTCGGACCTGCCGATCACCACGAACTTCGTCTTCGGCCCCTGGGTGCCGGTGAACCATGCGCGCTGGGCCGCCGAGGTCGATCTCGTTGCCATCGACCACTATCCGACGGACGCGGGGATCGGCGCCGAGCAGCAGACCGCGCTGGGTGCCGACCTGGCCCGATCGTGGGCCGGCGAGAAGCCGTGGCTGCTGATGGAGCAGGCGGCCGGCGGGCTGAACACCGGCAGACGCTGGCACACGAAGGAGCCTGGGCGGATGACCCGGCACAGCCTGTCGCATGTGGCGCGGGGCTCGAGGGGTGCGCTGTTCTTCCAGTGGCGGGCGTCGCGTGGTGGGGCCGAGATGTGGCACTCGGCTCTCGTCCCGCACACGGAGCTGCCGCCCTCCGGATCGGCGCCGCAGGCGGGCGTCGAAACCCGGCGTTTCCGCGAGGTCGCCGAGCTCGGTGCGCTGCTGCCCCGGCTGGCCGAGGCCGACGCCGGTCAGGTACAGGCCGAGGTGGCGATCCTCTGGGACGCCGAGTCGTGGTGGGCGATGCAGTCGACCCATCTGCCGTCGTCCGACCTCGACTACCTCGCGGCAGTCCAGGCGGCGCATCGCCAGGTGTGGGCGGCCGGGGTCGGCGCGGACCTGCCTGGGCCGGAGGCCGAGCTCTCGGCGTACAAGCTGGTGATCGTGCCGAGCCTGTACCTGGTGTCGGACGCCGCCGCCGAGTCGATCACCCGGTACGTCGAGGCCGGGGGCCACGTCGTGGTCACGTACCTCAGCGGCATCGCCGACCAGAACGCCCAGGTCCGCCTGGGCGGCTACCCCGGAGCCTTCCGCGACCTGCTGGGCATCCGCGTCGAGGAGTTCCACCCGACCGACGAGGTCCAGCTCACCTCAGGCGCCCACGGCAGCCTGTGGAGCGAGAACATCCACCTGACAGACGCCGAGGCAGTCGACACGTACCCCGGCGGCACGCTGGACGGCTACCCGGCGATCACCCGCAACACCTACGGCAACGGCACCGCCTGGTACATCTCCACTCAACTGGACGACGAGGCCTACTCCACGCTCCTCCGTCAGGCGATGGACACAGCCGGCATCAACCTCCCCGACCTGCCCGCCGGCGTGGAACTGGTCCGCCGCGAGTCGGGCGGGACCACTTGGAAGTTCCTGATCAACCACAGCGCCGAAGAGGTAACCGTCCCAGCCGACGGCTTCGACCTGGTGACAGGCGAGGAAGTCGTCGGAAGCGTCGATCTACCTCCCGGCGGCTGGGCCGTCGTCCGCTCGTCGGCCGGCTGCGCGAGCACGCCGACGATCCGTTCGTCGAGCTGACCGGACCGCTCGCCTGCTCACCCCTCAAGTACCAGCCTCCGATCGGTGGCTGGTACTCGAGACATCTCGGCCTGGTACCTACATCGTGCTGCGGGGGGCGTACGGGTTTCTCGTGTTCATGTCGCCTGTGTAGTCCGTCGGGATGGCCGGCTCGCCTCGGCTGAGCTGGCTGGCGCTGCGAGGTAGCTCGTCGCGGACCTTGAGGTGGTGGGACTGGGACTCCTCGGGGGTGGTGCGGCCGACGATCTTGCCGGCTTCGACGAGTGGTTTGAGGAGGACGCGGTCGTCGCCGTCGTCGACGGGGGCCTCGCCGACGCCGATCACCTCGGCCTCGGCGACGCCCTGGCGGTTGCGGCGGCGCAGCGCGTACTTGCGGCCGCCGATCGAGATCTTGTCGGGGCTCTTCTTCGCGACCGGGACCATCGTGCCGTCGCCGTCCTCGCGGGCGACCAGCTTGTAGACGAAACCGCAGGTCGGGTAGCCGCTGCCGGTCACCAGCGACGTGCCCACGCCGTACCCGTCGACGGACGCGGGGGCGAGCGCGGCGATCTGGTACTCGTCGAGGTCGCTGGTCACGATGATGCGGGTCTTCGTCGCGCCGAGCGCGTCCAGTTGCTCGCGGACCTGACCGGCCAGCGACGGCAGGTCACCCGAGTCCAGCCGTACGGCGCCGAGCTCGGTGCCGGTCACCTCGATCGCGGTCTTGACCGCCTCGGTCAGGTCGTACGTGTCGATCAGCAGCGTCGTGCCCTTGCCGAGCGCGTCCACCTGCGAGACGAACGCGTCCCGCTCGGTGTCGTGCAGCAGCGTGAACGAGTGTGCCGCCGTACCGGCGCTCGGGATGCCGAAGCGCCGCGCGGCCTCCAGGTTCGAGGTGGTCGCGAAGCCCGCGATGTACGCCGCCAGCGCGGACGCGACCGCGGCCTCCTCGTGCGTACGCCGGGAGCCCATCTCGATGCACGGCCGGCCGCCGGCCCACCAGGTCATCCGGGACGCCGCCGAGGCGACCGCGGAATCGTGGTTCAGGATCGACAGGAACACGGTTTCCAGCAGCACGGCCTCGGCGAACGACGACTCGACCACCAGCACCGGCGAGCCCGGGAAGAAGATTTCGCCGTCGGCGTAGCCGGAGATGTCGCCGCTGAAGCGGTAGTCGGCCAGCCAGTCGCAGGTCGCCTGGTCCACCACTCCCTGCTCGCGCAGGAAGTCGACGGTCGCGGCGTCGAAGCGGAACCGCTCCAGCGCGTCGAGCAGGCGGTTCACGCCCGCCACCACGCCGTACCGGCGCCCGTCGGGCAGGCGGCGGGCGAACAACTCGAAGACCGACCGGCGGTGCGCCGTGCCGTCGGCCAGCGCGGCCTGCAGCATGGTGAGCTCGTAGTGGTCGGTGAGCAGGGCGGTCGTAGGCTCCACTGAGCTGGTCCCGGTGCTAGTCACAAGGGCAGCCTATTGCGAGACCAGAACCCGTAGTGGAGAGAATGGGCAAGTGACCACCGCACCGAGCGAGCTCGCCAGCCCCGAAGTCGACGAGGCGATCGAGTTGAGCCCACCGTGGGTGACGATCGTCTGGAACGACCCGGTGAACCTGATGGACTACGTCACGTTCGTCTTCCAGACCTACTTCGGCTACTCCAAGCAGAAGTCGGAGAAGCTGATGATGCAGGTCCACGAGGAGGGCAAGTCGGCCGTGTCGAACGGCAACCGCGAGGCGATGGAACGCGACGTCGAAGCCATGCACACCTACGGCCTGTGGGCCACCTGTGAGAAGTCGTGACCCGGTTCCGCAAACGCCGTAAGACCGTCGTCGTCAGCTTCGCCGAGCACGAGGCGGACATCCTGTCCAACCTCCTGCGCAACCTGGTCGAGCTCCTGTACGACGGGATGCCGCCGCGCGCCACCGCGGCCGGTGACGACCCGCTGGCCGCGCTGCTCGACTCCGACGGCCCGACCGCGCCGCCCGAGGACGTCGTACTGCAGCGCCTGCTGCCGAACGCGTACTCCGGGGACGACATGGCCGCGGCGGAGTTCCGCCGGTTCACCGAGCGCGGCCTGCGCGACGGCAAGGCGAACGACGCCAAGCGAGTGCTGACCGCGCTGGAGGACGAGTCCGCCGAGGACGGCATCGCGCTCGAGCCCGACGACCAGCTCGCCTGGCTGCGCGCGCTCAACGACCTCCGCCTGGCGATCGGCACCCGCCTGGACATCAAGGAGGACGACGACTACTCGGTCTGGGAGAAGCTCCCGGACGACGACCCGCGGCGGCTGACGTACGACCTGTACGACTGGCTGGGCTATCTGCAGTCCGCCCTGCTCCACAACATGCGCTGACCGTAGAGTCGGCTGCATGGAGAAGCGGACGCTGGGTCGTACGGGTCGGGATGTCGGCGTGGTCGGGCTGGGGGCCTGGCAGCTCGGGGCCGACTGGGGTGAGGTCGGGGAGGACGCGGCGCTCGGCGTACTGCGGGCTGCTGTGGACGGCGGGGTCACGTTCATCGACACCGCCGACGTGTACGGCGACGGCCGGAGCGAGCGGCTGGTCGGGCGGGTGCTCAAGGAGTACGACGGCCTGACGGTCGCCAGCAAGATGGGTCGCCGGGTCGAGCAGAAGCCCGAGAACTACACGCTGGACAACTTCCGCGCCTGGAACGACCGGTCGCGGGAGAACCTGGACGTCGAGACGATCGACCTGGTCCAGCTGCACTGCCCGCCGACCCCGGTCTACTCCACCGACGCGGTGTTCGACGCGCTCGACGAGCTGGTCGCCGAGAAGCGGATCGCGGCGTACGGCGTGAGCGTGGAGACCTGCGCCGAGGCGCTGACCGCGATCGCCCGGCCGAACGTCGCCTCGGTGCAGATCATCCTGAACGCGTTCCGCCTGAAGCCGCTCGACGAGGTGCTGCCGGCCGCGCAGGAGGCCGGGGTCGGGATCATCGCCCGCGTCCCGCTGGCCAGCGGGCTGCTGTCCGGCAAGTACGACGAGAACACCACTTTCGGCGCCGACGACCACCGCAACTACAACCGCCAGGGCGAGGCCTTCGACGTCGGCGAGACCTTCTCGGGCGTCGAGTTCAAGACCGGCCTCGAGGCCGTCCAGCGCCTCCGCCCGGAGGTCCCGGCCGGCGCCACGATGGCCCAGTTCGCGCTCCGCTGGATCATCGACCAGCCGGGCGTGTCGGTCGTCATCCCGGGCGCCCGGAACCCCGAGCAGGTGGCCGGCAACATCGGCGCCGCGGCAGTGGCGCCGCTCACGCCGGAGCAGCTCGCGACCGTTCAGTCGACGTACGACGAGCTGATCCGGCCGCAGGTCCACAGCCGCTGGTAGTCCACATACTGGACCGGAAGCGGGGTTGGCGGGGAGCCCTGGTGGCGCTCCGTATCGTGGAACCGTGCTCACCATCGACCAGGCGACCTACGACGCGATCGTCGCGCACGCCCGTAAGGACCACCCGGACGAGGCGTGCGGCGTGGTCGCGGGGCCGGCCGGGTCGGACCGGCCGGAGCGGTTCGTGCCGATGCTGAACGCGGCCATGTCGCCGACGTTCTACGAGTTCGACTCGGGCGACCTGTTCCGGCTCTACAAGGAGATGGACGAGCGCGACGAGGAGCCGGTGGTGATCTACCACTCGCACACCGCGACCCAGGCCTACCCGTCACGGACCGACATCAACCTGGCCCAGGAGCCGGGGGCGCACTACGTGCTGGTGTCGACCCGTGACGGGGCCGACTCGCCGTCGTACGACGGGCCGGTGGAGTTCCGGTCGTACCGGATCATCGACGGCGCGGTCACCGAAGAAGAAGTGCAGATCGTGGCGAACAACCAAGGAGACAACTGAGATGGCGATCGAGCTTCGCGTCCCGACCATTCTGCGCACCTACACCGGGGGCGAGAAGGCGGTGAACGGCGACGGCAGCACGCTGGCCGAGTTCATCGACAACGTGAACGGCAACCACCCGGGCCTCAAGGAGCGGATCGTCGAGGGTGAGCCCGAGGAACTGCGGCGGTTCGTCAACGTGTACGTGAACGACGAGGACGTGCGCTTCACCGGCGGGCTGACCACCGGCGTCAAGGACGGCGACGTCGTCGTCGTACTGCCGGCCGTCGCCGGCGGCTGACCAACCCCTTCCCAGGAGCGTTCCATGCGTTTCGACAGCCTGCTCGACTCCGTCGGCGGTACGCCGCTGGTCGGGCTCCCGAAGCTCTCGCCGTCGGCCGACGTCCGGTTGTGGGCCAAGCTCGAGGACCACAACCCGACCGGTTCGATCAAGGACCGGGCCGCACTGCGGATGCTGCTGGACGCCGAGAAGGACGGCCGGCTCCGGCCCGGCAACACGATCCTCGAGCCGACGTCGGGCAACACCGGCATCTCGCTGGCGATGGCCGCCAAGCTGCGCGGCTACCGGATGGTCTGCGTGATGCCGGAGAACACCTCGGAGGAACGCCGTCAGATCCTGCGCATGTGGGGCGCCGAGATCATCTCCTCACCCGCGGCCGGCGGCTCCAACGAGGCGGTCCGGGTCGCCAAGCAGGTCGCCGAGGAACACCCGGACTGGGTGATGCTCTACCAGTACGGCAACCCGTCGAACGCGCTCGCGCACTACGACGGGACGGCGCGCGAGATCTTCACCGACCTGCCGTCGATCACGCACTTCGTCGCCGGGCTCGGCACCACCGGCACGCTGATGGGCGCGGGCAAGTTCTTCCGTGAGCACAAGCCCGAGGTGAAGATCGTCGCCGCCGAGCCGCGCTACGGCGAGCTCGTCTACGGCCTGCGCAACCTCGACGAGGGGTTCGTCCCCGAGCTGTACGACGCGACGCTGATCGACGGCCGCTTCTCGGTCGGCCCGCGGGACGCCGTACGGCGGGTGCGCGAGCTGCTCGACAACGAGGGCGTCTTCGCCGGCATCTCGACCGGCGCGATCCTGCACGCCGCGCTGGGCCAGGCGGCCAAGTGTGTGCGAGACGGTGAGAAGGCCGACATCGCGTTCGTGGTCGCCGACGGCGGCTGGAAGTACCTGTCGACGGGCGCGTACGAGGGGACGATCGACGAGGCCGAGGACCGCCTCGAAGGGCAGCTCTGGGCCTGAGCTCAGCTCCGGCGCTCGGCGGAGTGCTGCGCTCGCAAGATCAGCGCGCGAGCGCCGCTCGCACGTGCTCGGCGGAGTCGGTCGTCAGTCCGCTGCTGCTGCCGGACTGGCAGAGTGTGGAAGCCTGTCCCGCCCCCGTTGGAGTGCCGCGCTCGCAAGGTCAGCGCGCGAGCGCTGTTCGCAGGTGCTCGGCGGTGGCCGACTCCTCGTGGTCGAGCAGCGCTTCCGGCGTACCGGCGAACAGGATGCGCCCGCCGTGATGACCCGGCCCCGGGCCGACGTCGACGACCCAGTCGGCCGCGGCGATCACGTCCAGGTTGTGCTCGATCGCGATCACCGTGCTGCCGGCGTCGACCAGCCGGTCGACGATCCCCAGCAGCTGGTCGACGTCGGACATGTGCAACCCCGTCGTCGGCTCGTCCATCAGGTACACCTTCGCCGGAGTCCGCAGCTCGGTGGCGAGCTTGACCCGCTGGGCTTCACCGCCGGACAGCGTGTTCAGCGGCTGCCCGAGCTTCAAATACCCGAGCCCCACATCGTCGAGCGACCCCACGACACGCTCGATCACCTCACTGTCGAACACCCCGGCTGCCTCGCCGACGGTCAGCTCCAGCACGTCGGTGATCGTCCGCCCGCCGAGCCGGTACTCGAGCACGTCCTGCGTGTACCGCTTCCCGCCGCACTCCTCGCAGACCGACTTCAGGTCGTCCATGAACGCCAGCTCGGTGGTGACGAACCCGAGCCCGCGACAGTTCGGGCAGGCGCCGTCGGAGTTCGCGCTGAACAGCGACGCGCTCACGTCGTTGGCCGCGGCGAACAGGTTGCGGATCTCGTCCATCAGTCCCGTGTACGTCGCAGGCGTCGAGCGGCTGTTGCCCGAGAGCTGGCTCTGGTCGATCGCCACGACCTCCGGGTACCGCCGACGCAGCTCGTCGTTGACCAGGCTGCTCTTGCCCGACCCGGCGACGCCGCTCACGACCGTGAACACCCCGGTCGGGAACTCGACCGTCACGTCCCGCAGGTTGTGCGCGGTCGCGTTGGCGACGGTCAGTACGCCGTTCGCCTGCCGCGGCTCGCGGTTCAGCCCGAGCTCCCGGTTCATGCAGCGGCCGGTCGGCGTACTGGCCTTGCGCAGACCGTCGACCGGTCCCTCGTACAGGATCTCGCCGCCGTTCGGGCCGGCGCCCGGGCCGACGTCGACGACGTGGTCGGCGATCTCGATCACGTCGCGGTCGTGCTCGACGACGAGCACCGTGTTGCCCTTCTCCTGCAGCTTGCGCAGCAGCTTGTTGAACTGCTGCACGTCGCTCGGATGCAGGCCGGCGGTCGGCTCGTCGAAGATGTACAGCATGTCGCCGAGGCTGCTGCCGAGGTGGCGCACCATCTTGATCCGCTGCGACTCACCGCCCGACAGTGTGGTGGTCGGCCGATCGAGGCTGAGGTAACCGAGGCCGATGGTGACCAGATTGCCCAGGCGATCGCGCAGGCTCTCGACGACCGACGCGGCCTCCGGCGTGTCGACGGTTCCCAGTACGTCGAGCAGCTCGTCGGCCTGCAGCGCCGCCATCTCGGCGATGTTGTGCCCGCCGATCCGCGAGGCGAGCGCGGCCGCGTTCAACCGGTCGCCGCCGCAGGCCGGGCACGTGCCCGACTGGACCAGCCGCTCGAACTCCGCCCGGCGCTTGGGTGACATCTTGCCGAGGTCCTTGCGCAGGAAGATCCGGTTGAACCGGTCGACCACGCCCTCGAAGTCGTTCGGAGTGTCGGGCAGCGGATCGGCGGCCTTGCCGCCACGGCGCAGGGTGTCCCACTCGCTGTCCGAGTAGTCGCCGAGCCGCTTGTCGGGGTCGGACAGCGGGTTGTCGCCGTAGTACTGCCAGTACCACGTGCCGACCGCGAAGCTCGTGAACCGGAAGGCGCCCTCGTTCAGCGTCCGCGACCGGTCGAGCAGCTCGCTCTCGACGAGCCGCGCGCTGATCCCGGTGCCGTGGCAGTCCTGGCACATGCCTTCGGGATCGTTGAACGAGTAGCGGTTCGAGAAGCCGGCCGTGGGCTTCCCGGCGCGCGAGAACAGCAGGCGCAGCAGGGGATGGATGTCGGTCACCGTGCCCACGGTGGAGCGGGCGTTGCCGCCGATCCGGCGCTGGGCGACCACGATCGCGGGCGAGAGGTTCTCGATCGCGTCGGCCGCGGGCTGCCCGTACTTCGGCAGCCGGTTGCGGATGAACGTGCTGAAGGTCTCGTTCAGCTGACGCTGCGCCTCGGCCGCCAGGGTGTCGAACACCAGCGACGACTTGCCGGAGCCGGAGACTCCGGTGACCACCACCAGCCGGTGCTTGGGCAGCTCGAGCGACACGTCGCGCAGGTTGTGCTCCCGCGCCCTCACGATGCGAATCACGCTCATGCAGCGCAAAGCTACCCGCGGCCTCCGACAGTTTCCGGCCGCGCGCTTGGCTGACGGGGTGTTGCTTCGACCGGTGCGCTGGGCGAGTGCGCGGTCCGGCCGGTCTCAGGGAATCAGGGTTGTTTGAAGAGCACTTTGCGTCCTAGCCGGGGATGGGTGCCGCGGCCCTTGCAGCTCGTGCAGGGGCGAGTGGCGTAGTTGAACAGCGATCCCTTGTGGCGTCCCATGCCCTTGCAGCGGTTGCATTTCGCAAACGGGTGCAGCGACAGCGAGACGATGTAGATCGCGAAGGCGGCGAGCAGCAGCACCATCAGCATCCCGGTGGGCCCGAGGGCCCCCGCGATGTCGGCGGCGGTGCTGTCGGCGTTGGCATCGGCAACCTGTCCGGCCGCTTGCGCGGCGTTCGTCGGTTGCGGATCTGGTGCGGCGGTGGAGCCCAGTGCCACCGCGATGTGGACTGCCAGGTTCATGGCGTCGCGAGGGGCGGTTGCAAATACATCGCTCCAGAGTGGCGCGCGTCACGTGAGATTGCAATTCCGGAGAGTAAAGATGTGGATAACTCCGGCGTGTCGTTCTGCGGCCTTAGGTAAGGGTTACTTCAGAACTGCCCGCTGCCGGTCCTGTCGGTGCGTGCGGCTAATCTTCGGGGTGTGGCAGACGCACCGATCGGCATCTTCGACTCAGGCTTCGGCGGGCTCACGGTGGCGCGGGCGGTGCTCGACCAGCTGCCGCACGAACCGATCCTGTACCTCGGCGACACGGCCCGCCAGCCGTACGGACCGAAGTCGATCGCCGAGGTCCGTGAGTACTCGCTGGAGTGCCTGGACCACCTGGTCGAGGCCGGCGTGAAGGCGCTGGTCATCGCCTGCAACTCCGCCAGTGCCGCGATGCTGCGCGACGCCCGCGAGCGGTACGACGTACCGGTGGTCGAAGTCATCCTGCCCGCTGCCCGGCGCGCGGTCTCCGCGACCAGGAACCAGAAGGTCGGCGTGATCTGCACGCACTCGACCGCCGCATCCCTTGCGTACGACGACGCGTTCGCCGCCGCGCCGCAGGTCGAGCTGACCACGCAGGCCTGCCCGAAGTTCGTCGACTTCGTCGAGTCCGGCGTGACGTCCGGCCCGGAGCTGCTGGCCGCCGCCCACGAGTACCTGGACCCGCTGGTCGAGGCCGGCGTCGACACGCTGATCCTCGGCTGCACGCACTACCCGTTGCTGACCGGCGTGATCTCGTACGTGATGGGCGATGACGTCACCTTCGTCAGCAGCGCCGAGGAAGGCGCCAAGGACGTGTACGGCGTACTGACAAAGGCCGGTCTGCTCCGCGACAACACGCTCCCCGAGCCACAGCACCGCTTCGTCACCACCGGCAACCCGTCCGACTTCGCCACGATCGGCTCGCGTTTCCTCGGCCCGGTCATCACCACCGTCGACCAGTTCGCCTGGGTGCGCTAACCGTTCAGCACCCGCTTGTGGGCCTTGTCCAGCACGGACAGCAAGCCCAGCGCGACGACGACCACCAGCCCCGCCACGACGTAGCACCACGGCGCGTCCAGGTAGTTCGCGGCGGTCATCACCGACGGCCCCTTGTCGGTGAACAGCCGGAAGATCACCGCGATCAGCCCTTCCCAGATCCCGGCCACCGCGACCAGCAACATCGCCAGCCGGTACATCCCCTCGTCCATCGTCCGTCTCCCTGTCCATCGCTTGGTCGGGATACGAACGTAACAACGCGTGCGTGCGACTTTGGTAGCTGTTCCGGCTGTTCCATCACGGTATTCGCCCGGCTAAGGTGACGAGCGTGCGTGACGAAATGTGTCAGGTCTGCGGGCGGGAACTCCGGCCGGCGGCGCGCGGACGGCGGCCGCGGTACTGCTCACGCTCGTGCCAGGCGAAGGCGTACCGGCAACGCCGTACCCGGTCTGTGGGTGAGGTGAGCGGAGTCGCCGCCGAGCGGCGGCTGCAGGTCGCGCGGGTGGTCTGGCGGATCGCCGCCGACCAGGGCCTGGAGGCTGTCAGCTTCCGCTCGGTCGCGGCTGCGGCGGGTGTCTCGGTGCGCGTGGTGCAGTACCACTTCGGCTCGAAGCACCAGTTGCTGGTCGATTCGCTCCACCTGCTGCACGAGACCAACGAGCGGGCCGCGCAGAGCCGGACCGGGTACGACGGGACCGACCCGCGACGGGTGCTGCTGGCGATCTTCGAGGAGTTCCTGCCGGCCGACGAACAGCGGCGGCTCAGCCTCCGCGCGCTGTCGGCGTACTACGCCCGGAGCCTGACCGATCCGGCGCTGGCCGCGGTGTTCCTGACCGGCGACCGGTCGCTGGAGGAGTTGGTTGCCATGGTCCTGAACCAGGCCGCGGCGCTCGGGCAGCTCCACCCGTACGTCGACCCGGTCTCGACCGCGGACCTGCTGGTCGCTGGTGTGACCGGGCTCTCAATGGATGTTGTCCACGGCACCAGATCCGCGCGGGACGTGCGCGCAATCGCCGCCAGGCAACTGGATCAGCTGTTCTGCGACGTTCCGGGGTTGTCTGCAGAGTCGGCAACCCGCCGGTAATGTTCAAGGTATGAAGCTCACCGTGCTCGGCTGCTCCGGGTCCGTTCCCGGGCCGGACTCGCCTGCGTCGGGCTACCTGGTCTCCGCGGGCGGGTTCGACCTGGTGCTCGACCTCGGCAGCGGCGCGCTGGGTGCGCTGCAGCGGCACCTCGCCGCGCACGAGATCGGCGCGATCGCGTTGTCCCACCTGCATCCCGACCACTGCATGGACCTGTGCGGTCTGTACGTCGCGCTGAAGTACTCCCCGTCGTCGCCGTTCCCGCGGATCCCGGTCTACGGCCCGGCCGGCGCGGCCGCGCGGATGGCGCTGGCCTACGACCTGCCCGACGACCCGGGGATGGAGGAGGAGCTGGAGTTCCACACCTGGCAGGAATCCCAGCAGATCGGGCCGTTCACGGTCCGCACCGCGCCGATGGTGCACCCGGTCCCGGCGTACGCGATCAGGGTTGAGTACGGCAACAAGTCGCTGACCTACACGGGCGACACCGGGCCGAACGAGGGGCTGGTCGAGCTCGCCCGCGGCACCGACCTCCTGCTGTCCGAGGCGGCCTTGCAGGACAACAATCCGGACAACCCCGGCGATCTGCATCTCACGCCCTCCGACGCGGGTGAGCAGGCGAAGCGTGCCGGGGTGAAGAAGCTGGTGATCACCCACGTACCGCCGTGGTACGACCGGGTCGCGCAGACGGAGAACGCCCGGCGGACCTTCCCCGGCGAGGTCCTGACCGCGACACCCGGCGCGGTGTACGAGATCTGATGCTCGTCGAACTTGCCGACGGCATTCGTTTACAGACCTACATCTCCGGTACGCCGTCGAGCAGCTCGCCACGATCCGCTGCAGCGCCGGTCGTCCTGCTGCACGGCGGGCCGGGCTTGTGGGACTACCTGTCGCCCCTCGCGGACCTCATCGACGACCGCGTCGTCCACCGCTACGACCAGCGCGGCTGCGGCGGCTCCGACCCCTCCGACGACCAGTCGCTCGCCCGCTCAGTGGCCGATCTCGAGGAGCTGCGCGATCACTGGGGACACGATCAGATCGTTGTCATCGGCCACTCGTTCGGCGCGACCCTCGCGCTGCGGTACGCCGCAGCTCACCCGACGCGCGTCGCGCACCTGATCTACCTCAGCGGCGTCGGGGTCGGCGACTGGCGTACGCCGAGCCTCGCCGAGCAGCGGCGGCGGATGACCGAAGTACAGGTGGAACGCCTTGAAACGTTGGGGAATCAGCGCCCCCGTAGCCTCGACGAGGAACGGGAGTTCCGGGCCCTCTCGTGGTTCACCGACCACGCCGACCGCGAACAGGCGTGGGCCTGGGCGGAGGAGGACGCGGCCGTGCCGTGGCCGATCAACTTCGCGGCGAACAACGCGCTGTCCGCCGACAACCGCGCCTTCGGCGACGAACGCCTGATCGAGCTGGCCGGGGCGCTCCGGATGCCCGTCGACTTCGTGCACGCCGAGGGCGACCCGCGCCCGGCGTCCGCCGTACGGGAGCTCGCGGACGCCGTACCGCATGCCGAGTTTCACCTGGTCGAAGGCGCCGGCCACTCGCCGTGGCGCGAGCGGCCGGAGGAGTTTCGCCTTCTGCTGCAGGGGATTCTCAGCGGTTCTGGCCGCCGTCGAAGTAGCTGATCACGGCCGGGTCGAGCTGGGGGATGTCGATCGGCGTGCCGTTGGAGCGCAGCGAGGTGGTCGCCGCGTAACCAGCGGCGACCGCGGCGCGCGCGGCGATCGGGGAGGTCAGCGTGGCACCCCCGTCGCGGACGAACCGGACGAACTCGTCGACCAGCTTGGGGTCCGCGCCGCCGTGGCCCTCGTCCTCGGAGGCGACCTCGACGACCTGATCGGCGTCCAGGCGGTAGCCCGAGCGGCCGCTGTTCCACACCTTGACGACGCTGCCGGACGTGTCGCCGAAGTTCTCCAGGCGACCGTGCGTGCCGATGACGGTGTAGTTGCGCCAGTAGTCCGGCGTGAAGTGGCACTGCTGGTAGCTGAGGAAGACCCCGTTGTCGAGCTGGAAGTTCGCCATCGACAGGTCCTCGACGTCCATCACCGGCGCCAGGCCCTTCTGCTCCAGCGGCGGCCAGTTGTCGTTCGACACGAACTCGCTGAACCGCTGCCCGGTCCGGTCCTGGCGGTCCTCGATCCCGCCGTACAGGACGAGTCCGCCGAGCGCGGTCGCGTGGGTGGTGTACCCGCCGGCCAGCCAGTGCATCACATCGATGTCGTGGGCCCCCTTCTGCAGCAGGAGGCTCGTGGTCCGGCGCCGGTCGGCGTGCCAGTCCTTGAAGTAGAAGTCGCCGCCGTGCCCGACGAAGTGCCGGCACCAGATCGCCTTCACGTCACCGATCGCGCCGGACTGGATCAGCTCGCGCATGGTCTGGATCACCGGCATGTGCCGCATGTTGTGGCCGACGTACAGGCGTGTCCCGCTCTCGTACGCCGCCTGCAGCACCCGGTCGCAACCCTCGGTGGTGATCGCCAGCGGCTTCTCCACGAACACCGCGACGCCGGCCCGGAGGAAGTCGATCGCCGGGTCCTCGTGCAGGTCGTCCGGCGTGGTCAGGAAGACCCCGTCGAGCTTGAGCTCCAGCAGTTCGCGGTGGTCGCCGTACGCCGTCGCGTCCGGGTACGTCGTCAGCGCCGCCTGGCGCTGCTTCTCGACCGGGTCGCAGACGGCCACGATCTCGGCGCCCTCGCCCGGCTTGTGTGCGTGCCGGGCCAGGCTGCTGCGCGCGCCGAGCCCGACCACACCGAACCGAAGATCAGTCATCGTTCACTACTCCTGCACGTAGTTGTTTGTAAGAGCCTATGTCCGAACACTTGCGGTCCTCAACACCAGTTTGCTCCCGCCGTGTTGCCCGACCGGCCATCTCGCTCTCACCCAGCACTCGTTCGGTGTCGTCACCATGACGGAACGTGAGCCTCCACTACGTGGCACTCGGCGACTCGACGACCGTAGGTGTCGGGGACCCGCTGTACGGCAGCACGACCGACCTTTCCGGTGCCGGAGCGCGCCCGGGGGAGGGGTGGCGGGGCTGGGCCTCGCTGCTCGCCGACTCCCTGGGCAGCTCCCACCGTGTGACGTTCTCCAACTACGCGACCAGCGGCGCGACCGTTCCCCAGGTCACCGCTGACCAGCTGCCGGAGACCGGCGAGGGCCCGATCGACCTGGCCTCGCTGATCGTCGGCGTCAACGACACGCTCCGCTCGACCTTCGACGCGGGCCAGATCCGGGACTGCCTGCACCAGTGCGCGGCGCAGCTGACCGCGCGGGGTGCGCTGCTGCTCACCGTCCGGTTCCACGACCACGGGCAGGTGTTCGGGCTGCCGGCCTGGCTACGCCGGCCGCTGTGGAACCGGATCGAGCAGGTCAACACCGTGTACGACGACCTGTTCCTCCAGTACGGCGGGATCCGGCTCGACATGGCCGACTACCCGGAGGTCTACCGCCGCGACTTCTGGTCGATCGACCGCCTGCACCCGGGCGAGCGCGGGCATCGGCGCCTCGCGCGGGCGTTCGCCGACGAGCTGCACGCGCGCGGCGTACGGATCGACGTACCGCCTGATCTGTCCTGTGCCGGGGAGCCTCCGAGCCGCTGGGCGGACGCGGTGTGGATGGTGAAGGAGGGTGTTCCGTGGCTCGGGCGACGGGCCGGAGACCTCACGCCGTGGGCCGCGCGGATGGTCCTCGGGCATTTCCGTCCGCCTGCCGATGCGGGGGTGCAGCGCCTTCGGGCCTAAAGTTTCAGCCATGGCTCGTAGCGATGGACGTACCCCTGACCAGCTCCGCCCCGTCACCCTGACCCGGAAATGGCTTGACCACGCCGAAGGATCGGTGCTGGTCGAGTTCGGCCGGACCCGGGTGCTGTGCGCGGCGTCGGTCACCGAGGGGGTTCCGCGCTGGCGCAAGGGCTCCGGCCTGGGCTGGGTCAGCGCGGAGTACGCGATGCTGCCGCGCTCGACCAACACCCGCTCGGACCGCGAGTCGGTCAAGGGCCGGATCGGCGGCCGGACGCACGAGATCTCCCGGCTGATCGGGCGCTCGCTGCGCGCGGTCGTCGACTACAAGGCGCTCGGCGAGAACACGATCCTGCTCGACTGCGACGTACTGCAGGCCGACGGAGGGACGCGGACCGCCGCGATCACGGGCGCGTACGTCGCACTCGCGGACGCGGTGTCGTACCTGCGGGACCGCAAGGCGCTGAAGGGTGAGCCGCTGACCGGGTCGGTGTCGGCCGTGTCGGTCGGGATCATCGACGGCGCCCCGATGCTCGACCTCTGCTACGAGGAGGACGTGCGCGCCGAGACCGACATGAACCTGGTGCTGACCGGCGACGGGAAGTTCATCGAGGTGCAGGGCACGGCCGAGGGCGCGCCGTTCGACCGCGCCGAGCTGGACGCGCTGCTCTCGCTGGGGACCGCCGGCTGCCAGGAGCTGACGAAGCTGCAGCTGGAGGCGCTGGCATGAGCAAGGTGCTGCTCGCGTCGAACAACGCGAAGAAGCTCGAGGAACTGCGCCGGATCCTGGCGCCGATCGTGCCGGGGATCGAGGTGCTCGGGCTGGCCGACGTACCGGCGTACGCCGAACCGGCCGAGACCGAGCCGACGTTCGAGGGCAACGCGCTGCTGAAGGCGCGGGCCGCGGTCGCCGCGACCGGTCTGCCGGCGGTCGCCGACGACAGCGGGATCTGCGTCGACGCGCTGAACGGGATGCCCGGCGTACTGTCTGCGCGCTGGTCGGGTCCGTTGAAGGACAACCACGCGAACAACGTGCTCCTGCTCGGGCAGTTGGAGGACGTGCCGGACGAGCGGCGGGGTGCTGCGTTCGTCGCGGCCGTTGCGTTCGTGCAGCCGGATGGCTCCGAGGAGGTGCTGCGCGGCGAGATGCGCGGGTCGGTGATCCGTGAGCTGCGGGGGACCGGTGGGTTCGGGTACGACGTGCTGTTCGTCCCCGAGGGGTACGACCGGACGACGGCCGAGCTGACCGTCGAGGAGAAGGACGCGATCAGCCACCGCGGCAAGTCGCTGCGCGCCCTCGCTCCGCTCGTCGCCAAAGCCCTGGAGGCCTGATGCTCTTCGCCGGAACCGACACCGAAGGCGTCGCCGAGGGCCGCATCACCGCGGCGTACCGGCGCTGGGCCGAACCGCGCGTGATCGAGGGCCGCGTCTACCGCACCAACGCCGGCCGGATCGAGATCGACAGCATCAAGAAGGTCAACCCCGACCTGATCTCCGACTACGACGAGATGCTGCACCTGGCCGGCCGCATGAACGCCAAGGACGCCCGCCGCCGCCTCCGCGGCGACGAAACCCTGCCCACGTGGCTGATCCGCTTCCACCTGGTCGAAGGCCCGGACCCGCGCGAGGAACTCGCGGCCTCCGCCGACCTGACGCCTGCCGACGTCGAGGAGCTCACCGCCAAGCTCGCCCACCTCGACGAACTCAGCCGCCACGGCGCCTGGACCCGCCAGACCCTGGAACTCATCCGGTCCAAGTCCGCCACCCGAGCCGGCGACCTCGCCACGGAGATCGACCGCGACACCCCCGGCTTCAAGATCGACGTCCGCAAACTGAAGAACCTGGGCCTCACCCACAGCCTCGAGGTCGGCTACGAACTCAGCCCGCGGGGCAAGGCGTACCTAGAGGCCCTGGGCAACTAACAGGCGCTCGTACTCCACCTGGGCCAGGGGGTTGCCGTCGCCGAAGTCTCGGGACTGGGTTCTGCCGGTTTCGGTGAAGCCGGACTTCTCGTAGAAGCGACGGGACTGGGGGGTGGCTCGGAGGGTCCAGAGGTGGACTGTCGCGAAGCCTTGGGTGGTGAGGGTTTGCAGGGTTTCGGTCATCAGGGCGGGGGCTGCGCCGGTGCCCCAGGCTCGGGGGTGGGCGTAGAAGCTGAGGATCTCGGCGACGCCGGGGCGGGTCTCTGATTCGTCGAGCCAGGTCATCGCTGCCGGCTCGGTGTCGACCAGGGCCAGCAGGACCGTGCCTTGGGGGTTGAGCAGGCGGTCGTGCCAGCGGGTGAGGCGGCTTTCGATCTGGGGAGTTGCGAAGTCCTCGGTGAAGAAGGGGGCGTAGGCGGCGGCCCAGCTCGCGCTGTGGATCTCGCCTACTGCGGTGCCGTCGGCCGGGGTTGCTCGGCGTACCTCGATCATGGGGTCGACCGTAGGAGACGGCGCCGACAGTTCAGGACGCGGCGCCGACGATGAGGCCGGCGGCCAGTACGCCGTACGCCGTGCCGGCCGCGCGGGGGAGCCACTGGTTCGCGGCGCGGTGCTGCCGGAGGAAGCGGCCGACGCGGACGGCGCCGCTGCCGACGGTGAGGTCGACGACCAGGCCGATCGAGAGCATGGTCAGGCCGAGGACGAACAGCTGCAGCGCCTGGCGGCCGAGGGTCGGGTCGACGAACTGGGGGAGGAAGGCCAAGTAGAACAACAGGATCTTCGGGTTGGTGAGGCTGTTGACCAGGCCTCGGAGGTAGACCGGCGCGAAGCGGTCCGACACTGCTGCGCCTGGAGTGGCCGAGGTGAGCTCGGACTTGCGGAGGGACTGGAACGCCATCCACAGCAGGTAGGCGGCGCCGGCGAAGCGGAGGACGTCCATGGCGATGGGTGCCGCGCGCAGTACGGCGGCCAGGCCCAGCGCGACGGCGGTGGTGTGGACGAGCATTCCGGACGCCGTACCGCAGGCGGCGGCGCGGCCGGCTCGACGGCCGCCGGTGAGGCCTTGGGCGAGGATGAACAGCATCCCCGGGCCGGGCGTGAGGTTGATGATCACGGCGGCCAGCAGAAAGGCGGCGAACAGTTCGACGTTCATCTCGATCTCCTTGGGTTGTGGGCTCACTAACGAGCTTCAGCCAGAAGTCGTATGACGTCTAATGCCAATATCGGCGCAAACTCATTGATAAAGTTGATGGATGCTCAACCTGACCCAGCTCAGTGTCCTGGCCGCGGTCGCGCGGCACGGATCGGTGACCGAGGCCGCGCAGGAGCTGCACTACTCGCAGCCGTCGGTCAGCCATCACCTCGCGCGCCTCGAAGCGGCGACCGGGGTGAAGCTCATCCAGCGCGTGGGCCGCGGGATCCGGCTGACGCCCGAGGGGCAGCTGCTCGCCAACCGGGCGGCCGAGATCCTCGGGCGGGTCGACGCGGCGAGCAGTGAGCTCGCCGCGCAGGTGGGGCTGCAGTCAGGTCGCGTCCGGCTCGCCGCCAACGCGTCCGCGCTCAGCACGATCGTGCCGAAGGCGGCCGCGGCGTTGGCGCATTCCTACCCTGGCATCGAGCTGAGCCTGACCGACCACCACCCGGTCGAGTCGCTGCAGCTCCTGCGGCACGGCGAGGTCGATGTCGCGCTGGTCTTCCAGTACGCCAACGCGCCGGCCGAGCGGGACGAGTTCCGCCTGGTTCATCTCGGCGACGACCCGATCCACCTGATCAGCCGGCAGGCCGACGACAGCCTGGCGAACCATCGCGACTCCGCGTGGATCGGCGGATGCGTCCGCTGCGAGGCGGAGCTGCTTGCGGTGTGTCAGCGGACAGGCTTCACACCGACGATCGGTTCGCACAGCGACGACATCATCGTCGTCCAGGCCCTGGTCGCCGCCGGTCTGGGTGTCGCGCTGCTGCCCGGGCTCGCCCTGCAGGCGCATCGCCGTACGGACGTCCACACGACGGAGCTCACCGGCCTGCACCGCCAGATCCACGCGGCGACGTACGGCGACCCGCCGGACCCGCCCGCGGTCGCCGCCGTGCTCGAAGCACTCACCGAGGCAGCCAAGACGCCCGGTACGTCGGCCTAGCGCTCACCGATGAAGCTCAGTACGTCGACCTAACGCTCCGGCCCACGATCCTCACGTTGCACAGGCTGCGCCGCCTTCGCCGCCGTCGCCGACGACGAAGTGCGGCCCTGCGCCGAGTGGTTGGACGCGTTCAGCTCCGCAGCCTTCTGCAGGTCAGGATCCAGCGCCGGCTGAGCGTCGATCCCCGGCCGGCGGTAGATCAGGTTGTTGGTGTGCCGGCTGTAGATGTCGGTGGTGCCGCCGGGCGAGATCTCGATCAGGTTGCCCTTGGTGGTGGCCCGCAGCCCGCCGTCGGGCAGGCGCTCGGTGAAGTCCTCGCGCGGCGGGTACATCCGCCCGTCGAACTTGAGGCCCGGGTTGGGATCGCGCACGACCCCGCTGTGTTCGTCCTCGACCTGGTCGAGCGTCTCGGCGAGCTGCCGGAACGCCTCGTCCGCCGTCCTGGCCGGCGGCAACGCACTCAGCCGGTGGTAGAGCAGCGACAGACGGTCCGGCAGGCTCAGCCGCGGTTCGTCGGGCACGTCAGACCGCGTCGTGGGCAGAGCGCAGGGCTTCGGCCAGCGAGGGCGCGACCTCGGCGTGACCGGCGAAGGCCGACGCGTCGTCGGGGTCGATCGTGAACCCCCACTCGTCGCCGGCCGCCGTGCCGTCGATCACCACGACGCGCGCGACCCGGACCACGATCGAGACCGCGCCGGACGAGTGCACAGTGACAGTACGCCGTACGTCCGGCCCGAAGACCGCGTCGACAGCGTGCTCGACTTCCTGCTGGTTGCTCATCCCCAGTGCCCTCCCACGTCGCGAATCCACAGTGTAGAAGGCGAAAAGGCTACCGCCGCCAACTCGTCGGGACGCCGGCGAGCGAGGTCGCGTGCTGGTTGCCGCCGGTCCGCGTCATCAGGTGGACGACCGGCGCGACCGTGTGCGGGTTGCCGAACTCGTCGGACCCGGTCGCGCCGCTGCCGTACGCGATCCAGCGCCCGTCCGGCGACCAGACCGGGCTGCTCTCGTACTGGTCCGGGGTGTTGGTGACCGTCGCGATGCGCTTCCCGCCGGGAGCCCCCGACCAGCCGTTGGCGTACACGATCTTCGTGCCGTCCGGCGAGTAGTCCGGGCCGGCGTACCAGGTCAGGTTCTTGCCGAGATCCTGGACGCCCTGCCCGTTCGGCTGCGCGCTCATCAGCCGGCCGGGATCGAGTGTCGTCGTCGGGAACTCGAGGTAAAGCAACCGTCCACCGGGCTCCGGAGCGGAGGCTTCGGCCACCGCGCCTGATCCGCCCAGCAGGGCCAGTGCGAGGATTGTGGTCAGCAGGGTCTTCTTCGCCTTCATCGGTGCTCTCCCCAGGGGTTCGGTGGGCGTCACAGAGCAAGATGTCGAGGCCGCGGCGAAGGTTGCGGGATCCGCAGTATAGAAGGCTGAACGACGACCGTCGGCTTGTCTCGTACGGCGGGCAGTGGCGTGATCAGGGCGAGATCGAGGCGATGATTTCGGGGCCCGGTCGGGGGCGTGTGAAGTGGGTCTCGAAAGTTGGGATCGGGGTCCGCGACCGGTAAAGTTGCTTAGGTTAGCCTTACCTATTGTCTGGGGAGATCGTGCGAGAGCTCCGAGTCGCCGTTGTCGGTGCTGGACCGGCCGGCATTTACGCCGCCGACATTCTGACCAAGGAGTACGAGGGGGCTCACGTCGACCTGATCGAACGGCTGCCCGCCCCGTTCGGCCTGGTCCGGTACGGCGTCGCGCCGGACCACCCGCGGATCAAGGAGATCATCAAGGCGCTGCACCGGGTCGTCGGCCGGGAGCGGATCCGCTTTTTCGGCAACGTCGAGTTCGGCGTCGACCTCAAGCTCGAGGACCTGCGCCGGTACTACGACGCGGTGATCTTCTCGACCGGTGCGATGGCCGACCGTGAGCTCGCGATCCCGGGTATCGACCTGCCGGGCAGCCACGGCGCCGCCGACTTCGTCAGCTGGTACGCCGGGCACCCCGACGTACCGCGGGAATGGCCGCTCGAGGCGCGTCACGTGGCGGTGATCGGCGCGGGCAACGTCGCGCTCGACGTCGCGCGGATGCTGGCCAAGCCGGCCGACGAGCAGCTCACCACCGAGATCGCCGACAACGTGTACCAGGGCCTGAAGGCGAACCAGGCGACCGACGTGCACGTGTTCGCGCGGCGCGGTCCGGCGCAGATCAAGTTCACGCCGATGGAGCTGCGCGAGCTGTCGCACTCGCCGGACGTGGACGTCATCGTGCACCCCGAGGGCTTCGAGATCGACGAGGCCAGCCAGAAGGCGATCAACTCCAGCAAGGGCACGCGGCTGGTCGTCGACACGCTGCTCAAGTACCTGGAGGCCGAGCCGACCGGCGCCGCCCACCGGATCCACATCCACCTGTGCCACGCGCCGGTGGAGGTGCTCGGGACGGATCGCGTCGAGGGGCTGCGGACCGAGAAGACCGAGCTGCAGGGCGACGGGACGGTTCGGGGGACCGGCGAGTACGTCGATACGCCGGTCCAGGCGGTGTACCGCGCTGTCGGTTATCTGTCGTCGCACCTGCCGGAGCTCCCGTTCGACCACCAGGCCGGCGTGATGACGAACGAGCGTGGACGCGTGCTCGACATCGACGAGGTGCCGCTGCCCGGTCTGTACGTCACCGGCTGGATCAAGCGCGGGCCGATCGGGCTGATCGGGCACACCAAGTCCGACGCCGCCGAGACGATCGCCTGCCTGCTGGAGGACGTCGAGAGCCTGCCGCGGCCGGAGATCACCGACCCCGACGCGATCGTCGCCCACCTGACCGGTCGCGGCGCGACGGTCGTCGACGGCGACGGCTGGACCCGCCTGGACGCGTTCGAGCAGTCCCTCGGCCAGGCCGCCGGGCGCGAGCGCATCAAGGTCGTCCCCCGCGAGGAGATGCTGAAGGCCTCCCAGGCCTCCCAGGCCTGACTCCGTACGGCGGGAGCCGCTGCTGACTGGCTCGTTGTTCGACGACTGACGCGATGTACCGCGGCAGTCGTCGTACCAGGCGGCAGTCGTCGAACAACGTGTCAGCGGCGGGCAGGCGTCGTATCTCCGCCGGTGGGTGGTGTCAGGTCGGTAGGGTTGGTGGCCTGACGCCAGGGGATGAGGGGTGCGGGTGAGCAAGGGCTGGTGGTTGGTCGTTGTCGGCGCGGTGGCCGTGGCGGCGTGGGCCGCGCGTGGACCGGGTTCGTCGGACGACGACGCGAAGGCGAAGACCCCGGCGTCGTCCGCCTCCAAGCCCGCGGCCGAACCGACGGCCAAGCCCAGCGCCAAGCCCACCTCGACCGCCACCGACTGGTGGACGGACTACGACCCCGCGCACTTCGCTGTACAGGTCCGCAAGTCGGCGGCGGCGGCGAAGGTCAACCCGCAGTTGCTGATGGCGATCCTCTACAACGAGTCGTACAAACCGCACGACCCCGAGTTCGAACGGTCCTGGCAGAAGATCGACTCCAACCCGGCGCTCGGCATCGCCAACATGCACGAGGCCGCGTTCGAGGACACCCAGCGCGGACGCCGGATGCCCGGCCGCACCTGGAACGAACTGCCCGACCATCCCGAGCTCGCCATCGAAGCCGCCGCCTGGCACCTGAGTGACCTCGCGAAGGGCCTCCCCGACCGCCTCCGCACGAAGCTCACCAAGGACGAACTGGTTGCCCTCGGCTACAACGCCGGTCGCGGCAACATGCGCCTGTTCGCCAACGGCCGCAAGCCCGGCACTCAGGCGCAGTCGTACCTCGACCGCCTCCACGACAACTGGGACAAGTCGGCCGAAGCCGTTCGCGTGTGACCTGCGTCACCTGAGTCGTGCGCGGGTCGCGCGGCCCGTGGTGTGGTCGAAGGGACAGCTTCGACGAGGGGACGCGAACGATGGACCTGGACCAAGCCGCCCAGCACGTGGGGTTCTCGACCGCCGCACGCGCATGGGTGCGACAACTGCCGGCCTGCGACGACGTACGGATTCCCGACGATCCCGAAGGCCTGATGGAGTACTGCGGGGTCGTCGAGGACGACCGGCGGGAGATGCTCGCCGCGCGACCGGACCCCGACAAGGATCCCGAGTGGTGGGCGATCGTGTCCGCGATGGCGGGCAGTCTCGAGCGGGATCTCGAGCAGCCCGTCCCGTCGACCGGCTTTCAAGGCTGGCCGATGGTGCCGACCGAGTCGTCGCCGGTCGGGATGTTCGCCGGTGCCTGGGCCTTGCTCTCGAGTCTGCCGCGGCTGATCGACGTTCACGTACGACGTGGAGTGCCGGAGGCGGTCACGCGTGCGACGGTCTCCGCGCTCGGCGGCGTGATGGGCTCGCACCGGCACATCGCCGGCCGGCCGGGCGTCGGGCTGGTCCCGCTGTGGGGGCCGCCGTTGCGGTTCCGGGGTGCGGACTTCGAGATCGGCCGGCACTCCTTCACCCGCACGCACCTCGGGCTCGGTGACGGCGTCGCCGGGCACGTGCTGATGATCCACGTGCCACCGATCGGCCCGCTCGACCCCGAGGCCTCGGAGCAGTCGATCGCCGAGGCCGCTCGGATGTTCGCGCGGTGCTACCCGGAGGAGCCGGTCTCGTCGTTCGTCTGCAGGTCGTGGCTGCTCGACCCGCAGTTGGCCGAGTACCTGCCCGAGGACTCGAACATCCTGCGCTTCCAGCGTCGCTTCACCCTGCTCCCGGCGGTCGTGTCCGAGGATCCGCACGACGACGACCGCGACATGATGCGAACGGGGCTGAGTGTCTTCGCGCCGGATGGTCCCGTCCTGGCCGAGGATCTCGCCCGCGTGCCTCAGGCGACCACGCTGCAGCGCGCGTTCGTCACCCATCTGCGTTCCGGCCGGCACTGGCAGAAGCGCACCGGACTCAGGTGCGTGGCGCCGGGTCGTACGACGTAGTGGAGAACTAATTTCTTCACAAGAGACAGTAAGTCTTGACAACCCCTCGGTCAGGCTTCAGGGTTCCAATATCCTATCCGATCCGCCCCGGTCGGTACGGCTCACTCGAAGACCACAGAGAGGGTCACCGCTCATGACCAGATCCCGCCGAAGCAAGGCGATCAGAGGCCTGATCGCGGGGCTCGTCGTCGCCGTCATCCTGCCGGTGGGGGCGTCGGCCGTCTCGTCGGCCGCCCCGATCACCCCGGGTACGACCACCGCGGTGGGCAAGGCCGACACGACGACCGCCACGCCGCCGGCCGCCGATCCGCTCGCGCCCGCGGGGGCCGTCGCGGCCAAGCCCTACATGGGCTGGAGCAGCTACAGCATGGAGGTCTTCTCGCCGCTCGGCGGCAAGTGGATCACCGCGGCCCAGATCAAGGCCCAGTCCGACGCGATGCACGCCAAGCTGCAGCCGTTCGGCTACAAGTACATCAACATCGACGCCGCCTGGAACGACGGGATCGACGCGTACGGCCGGCCGACGCCGAGCAAGACGCTGTACCCGAACGGCTTCCAGGAAGTCATCGACCACGTCCACAAGAACGGCCAGAAGATCGGGATCTACAGCATCCCGGGCATCTCGGACGCCGTGCTGAAGGCGAACCTGCCGATCTACGGCGCCCCGGGCTGCACCACCGGCAACCTGGCCAAGGAGCCGAAGCAGCAGGGCGACTACTGGGGCTTCGGCTGGCGCATCGACATGGACAACCCGTGCGCGCAGAAGTACATCGACTCGATCGCCGACCTGTTCGCGAGCTGGGGCATCGACTTCCTCAAGTTCGACAGCGTCACCCCGGGTTCGGGCAAGAACGACCTGAGCCTCGACGCACGCGACGAGGTCGCCGGCTGGTCGAAGGCCCTGACCCGGCACAAGATCTGGTTCGAGCTGTCCTGGGCCCTCGACATCCGGTACGCCGACTACTGGAAGTCGGTCGCGAACGGCTGGCGCCTGGACTGGGACGTCGAGTGCTACTGCACCAACGAGGCCCTGACCGCGTGGCCGAACATCTCCCGGCTGTTCCCCAAGGTGGCCGACTGGTGGCGCCACGGTGGGCCCGGCGGCTGGAACGACCTGGACTCCCTCAACGTCGGTAACGGCACGATGGACGGCCTGACCAAGGACGAGCGCCGTACGGCGGCCACGCTGTGGGCGGTCTCCGCCGCGCCGTTCTACATCGGCAACGACATGACCAAGCTCGACCAGTACGGGCTGGACCTGCTCACGAACCGCGAGGTGATCGCGGTGAACCAGGCCGGCCGCCCCGCGCAGCCGGTCTCGACGAAGACCAACCGTCAGGTCTGGTACTCGCTGAACGCGGACAGCTCGTACACCGTCGCCGTCTTCAACCTCGGCACCACCGAGGCGAACATCACCGCGAACTTCGCCGACCTCGGTCTGGACGGCGGCGCCTCGGTGCGCGACCTGTGGGCGAACAAGAACCTGGGCGACTTCAAGACCGGCTACACCGCCCAGGTCGTGCCGCCGCACGGCGCCCGGCTGTTCAAGGTGACGCCGCAGAAGAAGGCGTCGATCCGGGTCAACGACGACGACCTGCGCGTCCAGTACGACGGTGACTGGCAGCGCAACGGCAACAAGGAGGTCTCGGCGGTCTCCGAGCCGCTGACCGTCAAGGTGAGCGACACCGGCGCGGCGACCCCGCCGCAGGCGAACAACGCCGGCGTCCGGACCGTCACGCTGAACAACGACGACCCGCAGATCAACTACACGGGATCGTGGAGCCGCAGCAGTGGTCGCGGGCTCGGTGACTACCAGGACGACGTCCAGTACACCGAGGCCAACGGCGACGCGTTCACGCACACGTTCGTCGGCACCGGCGTCGACTACTTCACCGAGACGCACGAGTCGCAGGGCGAGGTGGAGATCTACATCGACGGTGAGCTCAAGCAGACCGTCGACACCCACCAGGCCGAGGGACGCGGTGCGCAGGTGAAGGTCTTCAGCATCTCCGACCTGCCGAACGGGACCCACACGATCCGTGGCGTGAAGAAGTCGGGCCAGTTCATGCTGGTCGACAAGCTCGACGTACGGCAGGTCAGCCTGCTGAACCCCGACACCGTTGCCTTCGACAAGAAGGCCCCGGCCGACGTCACCGTCGAGATCGCTCGCGACTCGAGCGAGCTGGCGTCGATCGCCAACGCCGGTACGGCGCTGGTCAAGGGCACCGACTACACCGTTGCCGGACGCAACGTCACGCTGAAGAAGGAGTACCTGGCCAAGCTCACCACCGGTGACAACGCGCTGGACTTCACCTTCCGCGGCGACTACCGCGACGACATCCACGCCACCACGGTCAACGGCGCCTCGGTCAGCTTCGGCTTCCGCGGTACGTCGGTCGAGTGGATCACCGCCAAGGCGCCCGACCAGGGCGAGGCCGATGTCTTCGTCGACGGCAAGCTCGTCAAGCGGGTGAACCTGCAGAACGCGGAGCGCACCACGCTCCAGCAGGTCTTCACGCAGTCGGGCCTGAAGGACGCCAACCACACCCTGCGCATCGTGAAGGTCTCCGGAGACGTCCTCCGGTCGGACCAGTTCCGCTACACGATCGCCAAGTAGTGGCAGCGGGGGCCCGGGTCCCGCCGGGCCCCCACTGTCACGCCAGCCGGATCCGGAACAGCGCGACCCGGGCCTCGTGGCTGTCGACGCTCATCGGCACGCTCCTGGTGCCGGTGAGCTCGAGCTGCACCGTCCCGTCGCCCGGCAGCCAGTCGATCCGATCGATGCCGTTGGCAAACACCTTCCGCTCGGACGCCTGCCCGGTCGCCTGGTCGTAGCCCGGGTTGTTCGTGTCCGCGGTCCAGATCACCAGGTGCCCGCGGTCGTGGTGCGCCATCACCCGCTCGCGATGCGTCTTCTTGTGCAGGTCCCACTCGTCGCGCAGGTTCGGGTTCTGCTCACCGTTGTAGGCGCCGGCCAGGTAGTGCGTGTTGATCAGCACGAACTTCAGCCCCGGATACGCCGAGTGCTCGACCGCGACCTCGTTGATCCACCGCGGCGGGCTCACTCCCTCGACCACGCCGTGCACGAACGTCGCGTTCGAGTTCACCACGGTCCACGGCTGCGGCACCGAGATCGGCACCCGGTACGAGGTGGCGTGCTGCAGGAACGCGTTCTGGTAGGCGTCGCCGAAGTACTGCGAGATCATCGCCGGCTCGCCGTCGTCCCCCTCCCGGATCTCCTGCCACCCGACCACCGGCCGGTTCCCCGGATCGGCGTCGTTGCGCACGTCCCGGATCGCCGCCTCCCGCGCCCCGAGGTTCTTCCGCCCGATGTTCGCGGTCACCACCGGCAGCCGAATCCACGGACTGGCCGCCGCGAGTTTCACCCCGGCCAGGCTCGCCACCGCCCCGCCGCCGAGCTTCAGAGCCTGTCGTCTGGTGATGTGCACCATGCCTACCTCCGTGAGCTGTTGAGCTGACGGTGGAGTACGACGTGCAACCGCGCGCGACGGTTGCATGAACCGTGCGTGACTAACTGAGCAGAGCTTCGAAGGCCCGTACGGCGAGGGCCGCGGACTTCTGGAGATCCGCGCGCGAGACGCCGGCGGCGGCGTGCACGGCTTGGCCTTCGGAGATGGTCATGAGGAGGCGGGCGGCAGCGTCGGGGTCGGTGGTGGCAGGGAGGTCGGGGGCGGCGCGGAAGCGGTCGGCGAAGGCTTTCTCGCCGGCTAGGCGGCTGGCCGCGAGGAACTGGGCGACGTCCTGGTTGTCGGCGCTGCACGAGACGCCGCCCTGGATCGACAGGCAGCCCTGGGGCTTGTCTTCCTGGGTGATGGCGATGACGTTGTCGTGCAGGAAGCGCCGTACGACGTCGAGCGCGGTCGGCTCCCGCAGCGCGGCCTGCGCGTACGCCATGTCGTGCTGGGCGTAGTGCGCGATCACCCGGCGGAACAGGTCGGCCTTGCCGCCGTACACGGCGTACAGGCTGGGCTTGTTCACGCCCATCGCCGTCGTCAGATCGGTGATCGACGTGCCCTCGTACCCCTGCCGCCAGAACACCTCGACGGCGCGTTCCAGCGCCTCGTCCTCGTCGAACGTGCGCGGCCGTCCTCCGGGCATGCCACACCTCCTCGCGATCGAGCGTAGCAGTTCCCAACCGATCGGTTCAAAATTTTGCGTGAACGCTCAACTGCTGCTAGCTTCGAATTCAGAACCGAACGGTTAAAAACTGCTGGAGGCGGAAATGGACGACTGGTGGCGGGAGCGGGCTCTGGGCCCGATCGGCGTCTGGAGCATGGAGCTGCGCAACGCCGCGCGGCCGGGCATCGCCGAGGCGGCGGCCGAACTGACCGAGCGCGGCCGCCGGGCAGACCTTCGACGAACCGGTCGGTGCTGTCAGCAACTACCTCGACGAGGTGGACCTCCCGGGCAAGCGTCTGCTCCTCGGCGCGATGGGCCCGCGAATGGCCACGCTCGCCGCCGAACGCACGGCCGGCATCCACCCGTTCCTGGTCACCCCCGACTACACCGCCAAGACGCGCGAGAGGCTCGGCGCTGAGGCGATCATCGCGCCGCACCAGGCGGTCGTGTTCAGCACCGACCCCGACGAGGCCCGCCGGATCGCTCGCGAGCAGGTCGGCATGTTCATCGGCTTCGATGCCTACCGCAACAACCTCCGTCGGCTCGGATACACCGACGAGGACCTGGTCCCCGACGGCAGCGACCGGCTGATCGACGCCCTGGTCGCCTGGGGCGACGACGACGCCGTGCGCCGGCGCCTGCAGGAGCAGCTCGACGCGGGCGCCGACCACGTCGCCGTACACGTACTTGCCACTGACAACGGTCTCCCGCTGCCCGCGTGGCGGCGGCTGGCCGATCTCTTCTAAACCCTAGAACGGCAAAGGAAATCATCATGGGACAGCTGGTCAACAAGGTCGCCCTCGTCACCGGAGCCACCACCGGCATCGGCCTCGCTTCGGCCAAGCGCCTCGCCGCCGAAGGCGCGTACGTCTTCGTCACCGGCCGCCGCAAGCCGGAGCTCGACGCGGCCGTCGAGCAGATCAAGGCCGTCGCGGGGGACCGCGTCACCGGCGTGACGAGCGACATCAGCAACCTCGACGACCTGGACGCGCTGTTCGCGACGATCAAGCAGTTCGGTCGCGGGCTCGACGTCCTGCACGCCAACGCCGGCGGTGGCGAGTTCACCGCGCTGGAGGCGATCACGCCGGAGCAGTTCGACCGGACCTTCGGCATCAACGTCCGCGGCACGCTGTTCACCGTGCAGAAAGCGCTGCCCGTGCTGAACGACGGCGCCGCGATCGTCCTCCCCGGTTCGACCGCGGCCACCGACGGTACGCCGAACTTCACCGTGTACGCCGCGTCGAAGGCCGCGATCCGCTCCTTCGGCCGGGTCTGGGCCGCCGAGCTCGCACCCCGCGGCATCCGGGTGAACACGATCATCCCCGGCCCGGTCAACACCCCCGGCCTGGCCGAGCTCGCCCCGACCCCCGACGACGCGGCGGGCCTGCTCGAGATGATCGCGTCCGGCGTCCCGATGGGCCGCCTCGGCGAGCCCGAGGAGATCGCCAACGCCGTCCTCTTCCTGGCCTCCAGCCAGAGCAGCTTCATGACCGGCAGCGAGATCTTCGTCGACGGCGGCGTCCGCCAGCTCTGAATTCGGGCTTTCTCGTCACAGGGTGGGTGGCTGTCCGGTCCAAGCTCATGACAGCCATCCATCAAGGGGAGTGCAGAGCCATGAGTGACCAGAAACCGACCGTCGTTCTCGTGCACGGTGCGTTCGCGGAGAACGCGAGCTGGAACGGGGTGATCGCACGGTTGCAGGCCGAAGGGCTGAAGGCCGTGGCGGCGGGCAACGAGTTGCGGAGCATCGCGGGGGACGCGGCGTACGTGCGGGACGTGATCACGGGGATCGGTGGGCCCGTGGTGCTCGTCGGGCACTCGTACGGCGGGATGGTGATCACCGAGGCGTCGGCGCACAACGACGCTGTGGTGGGCCTGGTGTTCGTCGACGCGTTCGCGCCGGATCACGGCGAGAGCGCGCTCGAGCTGTCGGCGAAGTTCCCGGGCAGCACGCTGGGTGAGGCGCTCGCCGGGTACCCGGTGTCGACGGGTGGGAACGAGCTCTACATCCGGCAGGACCGGTTCCACCAGCAGTTCTGCGCCGACGTACCGGCGGACGAGGCGGCCCTGATGGCGGCCACGCAACGGCCGGTCACCGAGAAGGCGCTGACGGATCCGCTGCCGACCGATGCTCCGGGCTGGCGGACGACGCCGTCGTGGTTCGTGATCAGCGATCAGGATCTCAACATCCCGGTTGCCGCTCACCGGTACTTCGCCGAGCGGGCCGGGGCGCGGGTGACGCGGGAGATCGAGGGCGGCTCGCACGCCCTGAGCGTCTCGCAGCCCGGGCCGGTCGCCGAGGTGATCCTCGAAGCGGTGAAGGCGGTCTCCCACTGACCGAGCAGGACACCGCGGGCCGGCTGGAAGGGCGGAGTGGGATGACAGCAACGGCGATGATCGCCGAGTTCGACGACTTCGCCGGGTGGACGGCCGACGCGGTCGAGCGGCTGGGTGATCGCTACGCGATCCCCGCCGCCTGCCGGGGGAGCGCGAGTCCCGCCGCGCTCGCCTGGCTGGCCGAGGCGTGCGAGTTGCCGGCCGGTACGACGTTGCTGGACGTCGGCGCCGGGGTCGGGGGACCGGCGGCGTGGGCGGCCCGGCGGTTCGGCGTACGGCCGATCCTCCTGGAGCCGATGCGGACCGCTTGTCAGGCGGCGAGCAGGCTGTTCGGCCTGCCGGTGATCGCCGCCGACGGCACCGGAATCCCCTTGAGAACAAGGACGATCGACACCGCGTGGTGCCTCGGCGTGCTCTGCACGGTCGAGGACAAGGCCGGCCTGCTCGCCGAGCTCTACCGGGTCCTCAAACCCGAAGCCTCACTCGGTCTCCTGGTAGTCGTTGCCCAAGACAATCAAGTCGACAAAGGACCCGAGGGCAACCACTTCCCCACCCAGCACGAGCTCACCACCTTGCTCGACCACGCAGGCTTCACCCTGCTCGAGCAGACCACCCGCCCCGATGCCGCACCCTTGTCCTGGTCGCGACGAGTCGAAGAGGTCTCAGCCGCCGTCGCCGCCAGGCACCGCGCGACGCCGGCGTACGAGCTGGCCGCTCGCCAGAGCGAGCGGCTCAGCCGGTTGTTCAGCTCCGGACAGCTGTCGATGCAACTGCTGCACGCGGTACGTCGGCCTCGGTGACGAACGCTTCGCGCGGCCGGTGCACGGACGCCAGCGAGACGATGTCCCGCCCGTAGAACACCGCAGTGATCCACACGGCCAGCACGCGGAGCTTCCGGTCCCAGGTCGGCACCGCCAGCACGTGATACCCGCGATGCATCAGCCAGGCCAGGAACCCCTTGATCACCAGCCGCCGGAACTGGAAGATCCCAGTCCCCAGCCCGAGCGTCGCAACGGCCCCGAGACTGTGGTGCACGTACTCCTTGGGAGCGCGTCCGCGCAGCGAGGCCTTCAGGTTCTTGGCCAGCAACTTCCCCTGCCGTACGGCGTGCTGGGCGTTCGGCACGGTGTACGTCCCGGCAACGGACGCCGCGAGGTCCGGCACGGCCGCGTCGTCCCCCGCGGCCCACGCGTCCTCGAGCGGCTCGTCCTCGGTACCGATCCGCAGGTCGGCCCGAACCAGCAGCCGTCCCTGCGCGTTGACCGGCAGGTCGGTGTGGTTGCGCACGAGCTGCGGCGCGGCGTTGCCGGCCGTCCAGACGATCAGCTCGCTGTCGTACTCGATGCCGTTCGTCAGTACGACGTGCCCGTCGACGGCCGAGACCATCGAGCAGTCGAGGTGGACCTGGGCGCCACGCTTCTCGAGCTGCGCGACCACCCACTGTCCCGGGCGATCGCTGACCTCGGGCAGGATCCGGTGCTTGGCCTCGACCAGGTGGAAGGACAGGTCTTCCGCGCTCAGCTCCGGATAGAAGGACAGCAGCTTGTTGGCCAGCGACAGTAGTTCGGCGAAGCCCTCGACACCGGCGAATCCGCCGCCCACGAAGGTCACGGTCAGCAGCCGGCGCCGCGCGGGACCCGGCGGCAGCACGGACGCCTCGTCGAAGGCCGTCAGCAGCCGGTCGCGAATCGCGACGGCCTCCTCGACGTGCTTCATCCCGATCGCCTGCTCGGTCAGCCCCGGTACGGCGAACGTCCGCGTCACCGCGCCCGCGGTCACCACCAGGACGTCGTACTCGATCTCGAAGTCGGCGCCCTGCGTCGGACGGACCGTGACGGTCTTGCGCCCGTGCTCGATCGCCGTGACGGCGCCGGCCACGAGCTTCGTGCGGTGCAGGTTGCGGCGCAGCGAGACCGCCGCGTGCCGGGCCTCGACGGCACCGGACAGGACCTCGGGCAGGAACGGCTGGTAGGTCAGGTACGGCCGCGGATCGATCACGACCACCTTGGCCTCGCCGCGGCGCAGCGACTTCTCCAGCTTCCACGCCGTGTAGAACCCGGCGTACCCGCCACCGACGATCACGATCTTGCGCATGTACGTCCCCTCTCTCCTACTACTGAAGACAAAGCAGCCACCTGAACTGTGACGCGACCCCTGTCACAACTTTCGGGTCTGCCTGGTCCCTTCGAGTGCCGACCGCATCGGAGGGACCGCGATGGAGCCGAGAATCGAGACCGACCGCCTGGTGATCAGGCCCTGGCGCGACGCCGACGCGCCGGACGCCCTGGCGATCTACGGCGACGAGGAGGTGACCCGCTGGCTGACCCCGGAGATGGATCGTGTTCCGGACGAGGCGGCCATGCGCGCCGTTCTCCGGCAGTGGCAGGCCGACGACGTGAAACCGGTCAGCCACTGGGCTGTCCGGGAGCGCGACGCGCAGCGGCTGGTCGGCGGCGTCGCGTTGCTCCGGCTGGCGCCGTGGGAGGACATCGAGATCGGCTGGCAGTTGGCCCGTACGGCGTGGGGCCGCGGCTACGCGGCCGAAGCGGGGGAGGCGGTGGCGCGCTGGTCGATGCACCACGCCAACGTCGACGAGTTGTTCGCGCTGGTCGGAGCCTCGAACGAGCGCGCGGCGGCGACGGCGCGGCGGATCGGGATGGAGTGGATCGGCGAGACCGACGAGTACCACCACCGGAAGCTGGAGCTGTACCGGCTGCGGCACGACGACCTCGCGTACTGCGAGACCTGTGAGAGCGAGGAGGACTGATCAGCTCCGGAGCGCGTCGGCGATCGCGGCGCTGACGACGTCCGGCGCGGACACGTGCAGCGAGTGGGTCGCGCCGGCGACCTCGCGGACCCCCTTGGCGCGGGCGCGACGGGCCATCCGGCGGTGCCGGGCGACCGGGATGGTGAGGTCGTCGTCGCCGAACACGAACCACGACGGCAGTGTCTTCCACGCCGGTACGACGGCCGGCAGCCGCGTTCGCAGCGCGGCATCGGGCACGTCGGCGGGCACGCCGCCGGGGAACCGGTTCATCAGGTCGTACGCGCTCTCGCCATGATCAGGTGCGAACGCCGCGACGTACACCAGAGCCCGTACGGCGCCGCTCGCGGCCGCCGCCTCGGTGATCACCGCGCCGCCGTACGAGTGACCGATCAGCACCACCGGCCTGCCCAGCTCCGCGATCGCGTCGCGGACGGCGGCCGCGTCGGCGACCAGGTCGCGGAACGGGTCCGTGAAGGCGACGACCTCCAGCGACCGGACCAGCAGCCGTTCGACGACGCTGTTCCACCCCGCGGACTCACCGAGGACCAGCGCGACGACCTGCTCATCGGGCATGCGAGCTCCTGACTGGCTGGTGGGCGGCGCACAGGTAGGACAGGTGACAGGGCCGGGTTGTGACGGTGACCGATCCCGGACAGGTCCGTTGACGTGACCGGGCGGGCGCGATGGGGTGGGAGCACGAGCACCGTGGGCGACTGGGAAGGCCGGCGCGATGGCGACCCTGGACGACGTACGACGCCAGTTCCACACTCCGCCGCCGGAGGGCCGGCCGATGATGCGGTGGTGGTGGTTCGGCCCCTCGGTCGAACGCATCGAGCTCGAGCGGCAGTTGCGCGCGATGGCCGACGCCGGGCTGGGCGGCGTCGAGGTCGCCTTCGTGTACCCGATGGGCCCGCTGACCTCGCGGTTCGGTTCGGACGAGTTCCTGAAGGATCTCGGGTTCGCGGCGCGTACGGCGCGTGATCTCGGGCTGCGATTCGACCTCACGCTGGGCAGCGGCTGGTCGTACGGCGGTGGGCACATCGGCCCGGAGCACGCCGCGCGGGGGTTGCGCTGGGACCGGCGGGAGATCGGCGCTGCTGCTCTCGAGGTTCCGGTGGTCGAGGCCTGGCCTGGTGATGAGGTCGTGGCCGCGTTCGTCGGCGACGGCGCTACGCCTTCGGCGTACGAGGAGCTTGTGATCAGCGGCGGTGTGATCCACGTGCCGCCGGGCCGGGGTCCGCGGGAAGTGTTGATCGCGACGTCGCGGTTGACCGGGCAGAACGTGAAGCGGGCCGCGGCCGGGGCCGAAGGGCCGGTGCTCGATCACTTCTCGGTGGCCGCGGCGGAGAAGCACATCGCGGCGGTGGCCGAGCCGTTCCTGCTGGCCGCCGGGCCGGAGCTGGTCGGGTCGGTGTTCTGCGACAGCCTGGAGGTGTACGGCGCCGACTGGACGCCGGAGCTGCCGGCGGAGTTCGAGGCGCGGCGTGGGTACTCGTTGCGGCCGCGGCTGTACGAGTTGCTGATCGACACGGCCGGGTCGTCGCAGGTGCGGATCGACTTCCAGCGGACGCTGGTGGAGTTGTACGAGCAGAACTTCGTGGCGGTGTTCCAGCGCTGGGCGGCGGGGCACGGGGTGCCGTTCCGGATCCAGAGCTACGGCGAACCGGGCGCGACGGTGAGCAGCTATCGGCACGCCGATCTGTTCGAGGGCGAGGGGTGGGGCTGGACGCGGCTGCCGGAGACGCGGTGGGCGGCGTCGGCGGCTGCGGCGTACGGACAGCAGGTCGTGTCGGCGGAGGTGTGGACGTGGGTGCACTCGCCGTCGTTCCGGGCGACGCCGCTCGATCTGCAGGGGGAGGCGCACGAGCATTTCCTGTCGGGAGTGAACCAGCTGATCGGGCACGGCTGGCCGTACTCGCCGTCGGGTGAGCGGTGGATCTTCTACGCCGCGGGGGCGTTGGACGATCGCAATCCCTGGTGGCCGGTGGCGCGGGAGCTGTTCGGGTCGTTGCATCGGGTGTCGTGGTTGCTGCAGCAGGGGACGCCGGTGCGGGACGTGAAGGTTTACGTGCCGGCGTCCGATGTGTACGTCGCGGCGCGGGGATCGGTGAACCTGTATCGCGCGGCGCGGGACGTGATCGGGGAGGAGATTCCGCGGGCGATTCGTGAGGCGGGGTTGGACTTCGACCTGGTCGACGACGATGCGATCGACGTGCTGGAGCCGGGTGGGCTGATCGTCGTACCGGAGGGTGCGATCGTGCCGGCGCGGACTCGGGAATGGCTGGAGGCCGGGGAGCCGGTGAGCCTGGATCAGCTCGAACCGATGACGAAGGACGTCGGAATCGTGCATCGGCGGCTCGACGACGGGGATGTGTACTTCTTGGCGAACACCGGCAATCAGGTGCGGAGTTTCCGGTTCGAGGTCTCGGCGGCCTTCGAGCGTTGGGATGCGGCGACCGGTGCGATGACCGTGGTCGGGCCGGAGGTGACGTTGCATCCGTACGAGTCGGTGGTGCTGGTGCCGGTTTCCAGCACGCCTGAGGCTGTGTCCGAGGCTGAGGTGATCGGGCCGGTCGTGGGTCCGTGGCGGGTGGACTTCGGCGATGGTGCGGAGCCGGTGGGGCTGCCGGATCGGTGGGAGGAGCGGCGGCCGTCGTACTCGGGGTCGGCTTCCTATGTGACGGAGTTCGATCTTTCGGAGGCTGCGCAGACGTTCCTCGACCTCGGGCCGGGGGAGGTGGTTGAGGGTGAGGAGTACCTGCCGCCGAATTCGTTCCGTGCTCGGCTGGTCCCGCCGGTTGGGGTTGCTGCTGAGGTGTGGGTGAACGAGGTTCGGTGCGGGAGTGTGTGGGCGCCGCCGTACCGGGTGGATGTGAGTGAGGCTGCTCGGGTGGGGCGCAACTCCTTGCGGATTGTTGTCCACAACACCGGGGCGAACGCGTTGGCCGCTGATCAGGAGCTTGGGCCGCTGGTGGAGTCGGTCACCGCGGAGTACGGCAATCGGTTCGAGCTGCAGGACATCGAGCATGCCGCCGACTTCCTGCACTCGGGGTTGCTCAGCTTGCCCGTAGTCCTTCAGGTTGGCGCGGCAGATCGGCGATGAGCAGGGCCTCCAGGTCGGAGAGGTCGCCGGCTCGGGCTGCTTTGAGGAAGGCCTGGAGCAGTTGGCGGTGGGCTGTCGGTGATACCGGCGTACTGCGGTCGGCGGTGAGGTGGGCGCGGGCTCGGCTGACGAGTTGCCGGGAGTTGGCGGCGCCGGTGTGCAGGATCTCGGAGATGCGTCCGTACGGGTAGTCGAAGGCTTCGCGGAGGACGTACGCCGCGCGCTCTCGCGGCGGGAGTGTGCCGAGCAGCGTGAGTACGGCGCGCTCGACCGCTTCTCCGAGTTCGGCCTCGGCGGCTGGGTCGTCGTCGGTGCAACCGATCTGGTCCTGGAACCACTCACCGACCGAGGTCTCCCGACGCTTGCGGGCGGACTGACCGACGTTGATGGCGAGCCGGACGGTCATCGTCACGAGGAAGGCGTGCGGGTCCGCGACCACCGAGCGATCGGTTCGCTGCCAACGCATCCAGATCTCCTGCACGACGTCCTCGGCGTCGCTCGGACTGGCGAGCACCCGCCCCGCGATCCGCAGCAGGCGCGGGCGCGCGCTGACGAAGGCATCGAGCCCGTCATCATTCAGTGAGGGGGCCTTGCAGAGTTCGATGGTCACGGTCCTGACCCCTTCCGCGGCGGTGCGGGTGGCACCTGGTGTGCCGTTGGTTCCACCCTCGCCGTGGAGTCCGTGGTCCCGCGCCCCTGGGAGTCCGTGGTGACCCCGTGGTGTGAACCGGGCGACCACCACGCGGTGTTCCCCGGGGCGGCCGGGACAGCAGAGTGCGCCGGGCCGTGAGCAGGCCCGGCGCACGGTTCCGAGGGTCAGCGGCTGACCGTCTTCGCGGCCTTCTCGACGACCTTCACGACCGCCCCCGGCTGGCTCATCAGACCGAGGTGCCCACCGTCGTACGTCGTGACGTTCGAGCGCGCCCGGGCCGCCATCGTGCGCTGGACACCGATCGGGATGATCAGGTCCTTCGTGCCGAGCAGCGCCCACGACGGGATCGTGCGCCAGGCCGGCGTCGCGGACGGCTCGTTGAGCGAGAGCAGCGTGGCCGGCCGCTGGGTCGCCGCGACCAGCGCCTTGTCCTCGGCGTTCAGCCCCGTCGCGAACGACGCGAACACGGTCGACCGCTTCAGGTAGACGTCGGTGCTCGGCGTCGGCGGCAGCGTGGCGGGAACGAAGTCGAAGATCGTCGTCGGGTCGACCGACAGCGCGGAGTCCGGCCCGGCCAGTTGGACGGCGCTCTCCCCGGTGTCCGGCTGGAACGCGTTCACATAGACGAGCGCCTTCACCCCCGGATGCCCGGTGGCCGCGTTGCTGATCACGGCGCCGCCGTACGAGTGCCCGACCAGCACGATCGGTCCGCTGATCGTGTCCAGGTACCCCCGGATCGAGGCCGCGTCGGTCGACAGCGAACGCAGCGGGTTCGGGAGCGCGACGACCTTGTAGCCGTCGTTCTGGAGTCGCTTGATGACACCGTTCCAGCCCGAGGCGTCCGCCCAGTCGCCGTGCACCAGGACGACGGTCGGCTTCGGACTGCCCTGGCCGGCGCCGGAGGCGGCGCTCGGGCTGAGACCGACGACGACCAGCGCGAGCGCGGCGAGGACTGCGACGACCGGCCGCCGTCGCGTCGTACGGTGGAAGAGTTTCATGGTGTGGAGGTCCTTTCGGTGACAGGTCGTGCAGGCAGGGGATGGTCGTCGCGAATGATGGCGATCACCGTGGCGGTGGTGCGGTCGAGATACGTGCGACCGTCGGGCAGTACGGCGGTCGGGCTGATGTAGCTGGTCGGTCCGACGTGCGTCGCCGGGTCCAGTGCGTGCCTGGTGACGCGGCCGTCGCGGACCGCGCGGTTCCAGCCGCTCCAGCGGATCGCCTTCCAGCGTTGGGGAAAGATCACCGTGCCGACCCGCTCGATCCAGTCGTTGGCGCTGGTGAGCTGATGCAGCTGCTCGGCCTCGCTCACGTCGTTCGCGCCGTTGTGGAAACCACCGATCGAGATCAGCAGCAGCGGCGGGTGGAGCTGCCGATGCAGCTCGTCGACCGCACCTGTCGCGACCTGCGCGCCGCCGCTGTAGCTGAGCAGTACGACGGGAATGCGGCTGTCCGGCTCATACCCGGCCAGCCGCAACTGCGTCGCGATCTGCGACCCGACCGCCCGGTTGTACAGCGGCCGGTAACGGTGGTCAGCGGCAACAAACGTCTGCATCACGTTGTGCAGAAAGAGAAGAAGCCCCACGTGGCTCCGCAGCCAGGCCCACACCGGCCGGTCCGCCAGCGGCGCGGCGAGTGGCGAGTACGGCTGGACCTGACCGAGCACCCGCAGCTCAGGAGCGCCGTCGATCAGCGCCTTGACCAGCTGACCGCCGTCCCGCGTGTCACGCGCGCGACGCTTGCCGATGCCGTCGAGGTAGACCAGGTAGGCGAGCGGAGGCCGGTCCGGCGCAGCACCTCGCGCGTACGGCACGCCCTCCGGCAGTACGGCGGTGGGACTGCGCCAGCCGGCGCTGTAGACGAGCACCTCGTACCGGGCCAGCAGACCTTCCGCGAGCAGCGCGGGCCCGATCAGGATGACCCAGAACAGGAAGTCGTTCATGTCGCCGGCTCCAGCGTCCGCGGCACAGTGATCCGTACGACGATCCGCCGTACGACCTCGACCGCCGCACCGAGTCCGACTCCGGCGACGGCCACGCAGACGGTCGCGGCGGTCCACCCGGTCGCGGGCGCGAGCGATCCGGCCAGACCGGCGCCGACCCCGATGAACAGCAGCAGGTGCAGGAACGGTCCGAGCAACGGGAACGCCAGTACGGCGGTGAAGATCAGCGGCGCGACCAGGCCGGCCGTCCAGACGAGCTCGTTGCCGGCCGGCGGTCCTGACAGCACGAGTTCGGCGAGCGTCCAGGTGGTCAACGGCCACAACGCGAACACGATGCCTTCGACAACAGCCCCGGCCACCAGCAACCCGACAACGGACGGCCGGGACAACGCGGGTCCGCGAATGACCAACGGGAGAACGCGTCCAGCCGCCTCGGACAACCCGGCAAGCAGCAGCAGTGCGACGACCAGTGGGGTCATCGCTCGGCCTTGCGGTGACGGGCCTGCAGCAACGGAGTGATCGGCGGGTGCTTCGCCAGCAGGTACCGCTCGAGCTCGTCGGCCGCGCGGTGGAACCCGCCCGCGCGCTGCTGGGACGTGCGCAGCTTCGCCGCCGCCGAGTGGAACCGCGGGTCGCCGAGCAACTGCTGCGCGGCGGCGCGAACGGATTCCTCCGTGACGTCCTGCGTAGCCATGGACAGACCGGCGCCGAGATCGACGACGCGTCGGGCGACGAGCGGCTGGTCGGCGCCCTGGGGGATGACCAGCATCGGCACCCCGGCGTACAGGGCCTCGTTGACGCTGTTCATGCCACCGTGGGTGACGAACAGGGCGGCCCGGGAGAGCACTGCAGGTTGTGGGAGGAAGCGACGGACGACGACGTTCGGCGGCAGTGCTCCGAGGGCAGCGGGATCGGTCTGGCCGGAGGCGATGACGGCGGTGCCGGCGAGCGGTGCGAGGGCGAGGGCGAACGTGCGCAGCAGTTCGGGGTTCGCGTTGAAGACCGTGCCCAGAGACGCGTAGAGGACCGGGTCGTGCAGCTGGTCGTGCGGGAAGGTCCGGTCGTCCGGGCGGGCACCGATGCTCGGGCCGACGAACCGGTACGAGTCGTCGAGCTCGGCGACCCCGGGCTGGAACTCGGGCGAGGTGTAGACCAGGTTGAGCGGCTGGCGAAGGTTGCCCAGGTCGACGGCGGGGAGCACGCTCGCGTCGTACTGGCGACTCAGCCGGCGCCGGGCGCGCAGGTAGTTCCGGACAATACCGGGATGCATTGTTGCCGAGGACAACAGTTCGCGCGAGGCGGCGGTCGGGCTGGGGACCTGACTGTTGAAGGCGAACGTGGTGTACGACGACGCCGCCGGTACGTCGAGCTCGTTCGCCGCGATCGCTCCCCACGGGCAGGCCGCGTCGTGCACGACGAGATCCGGCCGGATCCCGCACAGGTCGGACAGCGCAGCCGGCAGCACCTGTACGGCGGTCTGCGCGAGCCCGGCCAGCAGCGCGAGCGGTGTCGGCGGATCAGGCAGCGGCTGGTCGCCCCCGGAATAGACCCGAACGGCCGCCCCGGCGGCCTCGATCTCCGCCCGGAACGCGGGCGACGTGTGGTAGGTGACCGTATGGCCGCGGCGGACCAGTTCCGCGACCAGCGGCAGCGTCGGGTTCACCCGCCCGTGCATGGCGATGTTCAGGAACGCGATCGTGCTCATCTGGTACCTCCCCGGGGGACCGCTTCTACTCCCTTGGACCGGGCGGCGGCCTGGTCTGTGACAGCCGTGCTCGCTGTCACAGAGGGCGGGACGGATCGGTCCTCTGAGAGTCCGGTCACCAAAAGTCAACGCGGGTTGACTTCTGTGCCGGGCGGTTCCTACTGTCGAAGTCAACAGCCATTGACAAAAGAGTCAGGTGCGGCCATGACGCAGATCCACGCCCCCGCCGGACGTCCGCGGGCCACCCAGGAGGGCCTTCGTCGTTTCGTCGAGCACTTCGCCGAGGAGCATCCGCCGCTCACCCTGGCCGCCGCCGACCTGACCATCCACGACCCCGCCGAGGTCCGTCGCCGGTACGGCGGGGTGTTCAACTACCTGACCCGGGTCGAGCTCGAGGTCGAGCGGAACGTGCTCGAACTGCGGGCCCTGATGCCGGACGCGACCGAGGTCGACCGGTTCTTCTACAACGACGTGTGGTCGCCCCAGGAGTTGCAGCACGGCATCCTGCTGGACGCCGTACAGCAGGGCTTCGGGCTCGAACCGGAGCCGACCGACCTCCGGCTGAGCGCGAAGATGCGACTGGTCGGCGTGCTCTCGCATCTGCCCGGCATGCTCGGCGTCATCCGGCTGCTCTACTACCTGACCGGTGCCGCCACCGAGCGGTCGACCGTGGTCGCGTACTCGCGGCTGGTCGACGGGCTGCACGAGATGGGCGAGCGCGCGATCGCGGAGACGGTCATCGCTCCGATCAAGCGCCAGGAGCCGGGGCACTTCGCGTTCTACCGGCTGTCGGCCGAGGCGCTGATCGGGGAGGAAGGGCTCAAGGACTGGCAGCTCCAGCTGGCGCGGATCCTGCGGCGGCGGTCGTTCGGGCTGGTCGGGGTGAACAACCGCAAGCAGCAGGCGGACTTCGGAGACGTCGCCCGGGCGCTCGACTTCGACCGCGACCTGCTGGAGGTCGCGCGGCAGGTGAGCCGGGTGGAGCGCGAGCTGTTGTGGGCGCAGGAGCAGGGGCTGGACATCCCCGACTACATCCTCGCGGCGCTCAGGGACGCGATCGGGCTCAGCGTCGTACGGGAAGAGCGTCCATGAGGTAGCGCTGGACGGCCGGCGCGAGATCCGCGATCAGACCCTCGGGGTCGCGATCGGTCATGTCGGGCAGCCGCAGTACGTAGCGCGTGAGGGCGATGCCCAGCAGCTGGCTACTGATCAGACCGGCCCGTCGTGCGGCCTCGTCGTCAGGCGCGACGGTCGCCACCATCGCGCGCAGTTGGCGAACGTAGACCTCGCGAAGCCGAGCCGCCGCGGCCTCGTGCGTCGCGGCGGACCGCAGCAGGATCGGGAGCGCGGTCTGCATGTCCTCGCCCTCCCAGATGGTGAGGAAATGCCGCAGCAGCGCCTCACCGCGCCGATCGGCGTCGACGGCCCGCAGGTCGGGCAGGTGCAGATCCACGTCGATCGCGGTCGCGAACAGGGTCTCCTTGTTGGTGAAGTACCGCACGACCATCGCCGGATCGATCTGCGCCTGCGTCGCGATCGCCCGCACACTCACCTGCCCGTACGGCTGCTCGGAGAACTGCTCCCGCGCGGCCGCGAGGATCGCCGTCCGCGTGCGCTCGGACTTCTTCATCCCGTCACCCTAGCAAGCAAAGTCAACACGGGTTGACTTCTTCGGGTGAACTCGTTGCGGTCGGCATGGGACCCGGAGTGACCTGCACTGAACCGGTTACGTCGGGTGCTACCCGGAGCGCACCTGCAGGCGCTAGCCTCGTGGCCGGGGTGATGAATCGTGCCGGTCGGTTCGGAGCCCGAGCTCCGCGGGCGACGTACGGAGTGCGGTCGGCTGGACGATGTCGTGGCGCGCGTGCGCTCCGGCCACGGACAGGTGCTCGTGCTGCGTGGCGAGGCCGGGATCGGCAAGTCCGCGTTGCTCGACTACCTGGTCGGCCGGGCCGACGAGTGTCACGTCGTACGGGCTGCCGGAGTCGAGTCCGAGATGGAGCTTCCGTACGCCGGTCTGCACCAGCTGTGCGCTCCGCTGCTCGACCGCGACGACCGGTTGCCGAGTCCGCAACGCGATGCGTTGGCGGTCGCCTTCGGGCTGGAGTTCGGCGGGCCGCCGGACCGGTTCCTGGTCGGAGCGGCCACTTTGAGCCTGCTGTCGTCGGTCTCCGACAGCAGGCCTTTGCTGTGTGTCATCGACGACGCGCAATGGCTCGACCAGGCCTCGGTGCAGGCTCTGACCTTCGTCGGACGGCGTCTGCTGGCGGACCGGATCGGCCTGGTGTTCGCGCTCCGGGATCCGGTGACCGGGCCCGAGTGGCGGGCGTTTCCCGAGCTCGTGGTCGGCGGCCTGGCCGATCAGGACGCCGCCCTGCTGCTCGGCTCGGTCGTCCCCGGGCGGCTCGACGTACGGGTTCGCGACAGGATCGTGTCGGAGACCCGCGGCAATCCACTCGCCCTCCTGGAGCTTCCGCGAGGGCTGACCGCCAGCCAGTTGGCCGGCGGGTTCGAGCGGCCGGACACGCGCCCGCTGACCAGCCAGATCGAGCAGAACTTCGTCATCAGGCTCGAAGCGCTGCCACTCGACACCCAGCGGCTGCTGCTGACGGCGGCCGTGGAACCGGTGGGCGACCTGCCACTGCTGATCCGCGCACTGGCGATCCAGGACGTCCCGGTCAGCGCCGCCGAACCGGCCGAGGGCGCCGGGCTGATCGAGTTCGGGACGAGGGTCCGGTTTCGGCACCCGCTCGTGCGCTCGGCCGCGAACCGGCTGGCCAACCCCACCGACCGCTGGCAGGCTCACCGGGCGCTCGCGGAGGCGATCGACCCGGATCGCGATCCGGACCGGCGCGCCTGGCACCGTGCGCACGGAGCCAGCGGGCCGGACGAGGAGGTCGCCGCCGATCTCCTCAGCTCGGCCGAGCGAGCCCAGCGCCGGGGCGGCTTCGCGGCCACGGCGGCGTTCCTGGAACGGGCGACCGAGTTGACCCCGGATCCCGAGCTGCGCGCGTTCCGCGCACTGGCCGCGGCCCAGGCCACCTTGCAGGCGGGCGATTTCGCGACCGCCGCGCAGCTGCTCGTGATCGCCTCCGAAGGATCGACGGACGCGTTGCACCAAGCGCGGGTCGGCCTGCTGCAGGCACAGATCGCGTTCCTGTCCGGCCACAGCTCCGACGGGCCGCGGATGCTCGCCGAGGCAGCCCGCCGGCTCGAACCGCTCGATCTCGACCTGGCCCGCGACACCTATCTCGACGCGATCACGGCCGGGATCTTCGCCGGCCGGCTCGCGGGACCGATCGGGCTCGTCGAGGTGGCCACGGCTGCCCGGGCGCTGCCCGCGCCGGATCTGAGCCGCAAGCGCGACCTGGCTCTCGACGGCGCCTCGGCGTTGTTCACCGACGGCTACGCGTCGGCGGTGGAGCCGGGCATGGTCGCGGTTCGGGCCTTCGCCGCCGAGGTCGGCCCACCGGACCAGGACGATCTGCGCTGGCTGTGGGTCGCCGCGATGCTCGCCGTGAACCTCTGGGACGACGAGAACTGGGAGCTGCTGACCACCCGGCATGTCCGCGTCGCCCGCGAGACCGGCGACCTCAACGAGCTGCCGCATGTGCTCAACGCGCGGGTGATGCTGAACATCTTCGCCGGCGAGATCGCGGTCGCCGCGTCGCTGGTGGCCGAGATCAGGACGATCGGCGACGCGACCGGTGCCGGACTCACGCCGTACGGCGCAGTGGGCCTGGCGGCCTGGCGCGGCGCCTCGGACGAGGCCGGCGCTTTCATCGCCCGGACCAGGGAAGAGGCCCTGAGCCGGGGCGAAGGTGGCGGGGTGCTGGTCACTCACTATGCGAACGCGGTGCTGCAGAACAGCCTCGGGAACTACCGGGCCGCCCTGGCCGCGGCCCTGGAGGCGACGGCCTTCCCGGTCGAGCTCGGCGTCGGGAACTGGGCGCTGCCTGAGCTGGTCGAGGCGGCCGTGCGCAGCGGCCGGCCGGAGTTGGCGGCCGAGGGCTTCGACCGGTTGAGCGTGATGGCGCGGGCCTGCGGCACCAACTGGGTCGTGGGTCTGGCCGCGCGGTCGCGAGCCCTGCTGGCGACCGATCCCGACGAGGCCGAATCGGCGTACGAGGAATCGATCGAGCGGCTCGGCCGGACCCGGATGCGGATGGATCTGGCCCGCACTCATCTCGTGTACGGCGAATGGCTGCGACGCGAGGGCCGCCGGCAGGACGCTCGGGGTCAGCTGCGGACGGCGCACAAGTTGTTCACGACGTCGGGCGCCGACGCCTTCGCCGACCGAGCGGGCCACGAACTCGTGGCGACCGGCGAGGCCGTCGGTAAACGCGCCGGCCGGGTCAGCGACACCCTGACGCCGCAGGAGGCCCACATCGCCGAGCTCGCCGGTACCGGTCTGACGAACGCCGAGATCGGTGCGCAGATGTTCCTCAGCCAGCACACCGTCGAGTGGCACCTGCGCAAGGTGTTCACGAAGCTCGGCATCACGTCCCGCAAGCAACTCCGTCCCTCGCTCCCGCGGTAACGGTTCGCCATGCTGGGACGCGAGCAGGAGTGCCGGATCCTCGACGACCTGCTGGCGGGCGCGCAGGCCGGACGAAGCGGCGTACTGGTACTGCGCGGTGAGGCCGGGATCGGGAAGACAGCCTTGCTGGACCACCTGCACGAGCACTCGACCGCCGGCAACGTCGTCCGGGTGGCCGGCGTCGAGTCGGAGATGGAGCTGCCGTTCGCCGGTCTGCACCAGCTCTGCGGCCAGCTGCCGGACCACCTCCTCGAGCCGCGGCACGCCGTCCTGCGGACCGCCTTCGGACTCGACACCGGACCGCTGCCGGACCGGTTCCAGGTCGGGATCGCGATGCTCGATCTGCTCGCCGAAGCCAGCGAGGACCAGCCGCTGATCTGCCTGATCGACGACGCGCAGTGGCTCGACCGCGTCTCGGCCCAGGCGCTGGCCTTCGTGGCCCGACGGCTGGTGGCCGAGCGACTCGTGCTCGTGTTCGCGGTCCGCGACGACGAGGAGACCCATGACCTGACCGGCTTGCCCGAGCTCGCCGTACGAGGTCTTGGGTACGACGACTCGCGCGCGCTGCTGGAGACGGTCGTCAGCGGGCTGGTGGACGAACACGTGCGCGACCGCTTCGTGACGGAGACCCGTGGCAACCCGCTCGCGCTGATCGAGCTGCCGCGCGCGCTGTCGGGACAGCTCGCCGGTGGGTTCGGGCTGTCGGGCAGCGGCTCGCTTCCCCGCCAGATCGAGGATGGGTTCCTGCGGCGCCTGCGCACCCTGCCGCCCGAAACCCAGCTCGTGCTGCTGGCCGCGGCCGCCGAACCGGTCGGTGACCCTACCCTGCTGTGGCGGGCGGCCGAACGGCTCGGGATCGAGCTGGGCGCGGCGCTGGCCGCCGAGTCCGAGGGGATGATCGACATCGGCGCCTGGGTCCGGTTCCGGCATCCGCTGCTGCGCTCGGCGATCTACCGGGCAGCAACGGCGGAGGATCGGTGCCGGGTGCACGGCGCCCTCGCCGATGCGACCGACGCCGGGCGCGATCCGGACCGGCGGGCCTGGCATCGGGCGTACGCCACGGTCGGCCTTGACGAGACGGTCGCGGTCGAACTGGAGAGCGCGGCGGAACGAGCCCAGGCGCGCGGCGGGGTCGCGGCCGCGGCAGCCTTCCTCGAGCGAGCGGTGGAGTTGACGCCCGACCAGGCGCAACGCGCCGAGCGGGCGTTGACCGCGGCGAACGCCAAGATCGCGGCCGGCCAGTCGGAGGCCGCCTACAACCTGCTGACGGTCGCGGAGCTGGGGCCGATCGACGATCTCCAGCGCGCGCACCTGACCCGGCTACGGGCTCAGATCGCCTTCACCCGGGACCGCAGCAGCGACGCCGTACCGCTTCTGCTCCACGCGGCGGACCGGCTCGAAGCACTCAACGATCCCGCGGCGAGGGCGACGTACCTGCAGGCACTGGGCGCTGCCATCTCTGCCGGCCTGCCCAGGCTGGTCGAGAAGGCCGCTGCCGCGGCCGGAGCAGCTCGGCCGGCGCCGGCGCCGGCCGGACCGATGGATCTGCTTCTGGACGGTGTGGCCGCGAGGTTCACGGTCGGCTACGAGGCCGGAATCCCCTTGCTGCGCAAGGCGTTGCACGCCTTCCGGCAGGAGGCCGGCCGTTCGGCGGACGGACTGGTGCGGTGGTTGTGGCTGTCGTGCCCGGTCGCTCCGGAGCCGATCGCGTCGGAGCTGTGGGACGACGAGGTCTGGCACGACCTGGCGGTCCGGGCGGTCGAGATGGGACGCGAACTCGGTGCCCTGGGCATCCTTCCGGTGGCGTTGTCCTACCGCGCGGCGGTCCATCTGCACGCCGGGGAGTTCACCGCCGCGTCGACGCTGATCAGCGAGTCCGACGCGATCGCCGCCGCGACCGGCAACGAGCCGCTTCGGTACACCCGGCTGCTGCTCGCCGGTTGGCGCGGCGAGGAGGCCGAGGCGCTGACCTCGATCCAGGCCGCGGCTGCGGACGCGGACAGACGGGGCGAGGGCCGGGCGCTCGCGCTGACCAGGCACGTGACCGCGGTGCTCTACAACGGCTTGGGCCGGTACGGCGAGGCGCAGCACGCGGCCGCGCAGGCCTGCGAGCAGGAGGATCTCGGCTTCGTCGGCTGGTCGCTCGTCGAGCTCGTCGAGGCCGCCGTACACGGCGGCGACCGTACGGCGGCGGCCGATGCCCTGCTCCGGATCGAGGAACGGACGCTCCCGGCCGACACCGACTGGGCGCTCGGCATCCTGGCCCGCTCGCGCGCGCTGATCGCCGAGGGGTCGACCGCCGATGCTCTTTACCAGGAAGCGATTCAGCGACTCGGCCGCACGCGCGTCGCCGTACAGCTGGCGCGAACCCACCTCCTGTACGGCGAATGGTTGCGCCGCGAGCAACGGCGGCAGGATGCGCGGTTCCACCTGCGGCTCGCGTACGACGAGTTGAGCCGGATGGGCGCCAAGGGCTTCGCCGAGCGGGCTCGCCAGGAACTCTCCGCCACCGGCGAGACCGCGCGGCGACGAGATGATGCGGGAGGCCGCGTGCTGCTCACCGCGCAGGAAGCGCAGATCGCGCAACTGGCCGCGCACGGCCACACCAACCAGGAGATCGGGAACCGGTTGTTCCTCAGCCGCCACACGGTGGAGTGGCACCTGCGGAAGGTGTTCAGCAAGCTCGACGTCACCTCGCGCCGGCAACTCGACCCGGCCCTGGTCGACGCGGCGAGCCCGGTGGGCATCGTCGGTTAGGACATCCGGGCGGCTTGGTCGACCAGAGACCGATCCACCACCCCACCCGCATCCGCTCCCACTCAGAACCAGGAGCGTCACCGCGCAGGCGGTCACGGACCGCCGTCGCCCTGCCAACCGAGATCGGTGACTCTCAGAACCTTCCCAGGAAATTCAGACCGGCCGCCTGAGGCCGCTGGGTCACCGGATCGAGGGACAGGAAGGCGGACCGGAACGCAGCAGCCAGCGGCGTCCCCGAGAAGGCTCTCGTGTACGTCCGGGTCAGGAGTTCGGCGGCCACCAAGTCGTCGATCGCCCAGACCCCACCGATGACGGTCGAGGAACCGGCCGCCAAGCATCCGAGCGACGCGGCGACGGAGCTTCGGGTCATCGCTGACCGGGCCGACCAGCAGCAGCCCAGGACCACCACCGGCGGCAGCTCCATCGACAACATCGCGGCCGGCGACTTGACGTCGTCGGGGATCAGCATCCGGTACTCGAACCCGTCGCCCGTCGTACCGTGCACGGCGATCGTCAGCAGGTCGACCTTCTCGCGTTCCAGGGACGATCGCAGCTCCTCCACCGAGCGGACCCGCGTGAAGTCGGCCAGGCCTTGGTCGGCGAGCTCGGACAGGACTCTCAGCTCGACCATCGCTCCCGGAAGGTCGTCGTCGAACACGCCGACCACTCGCGGGCGGTCGGGCAGCGCCGCCTCGCGCATCCGCAGCGACGCGGCGAGAGAAGGCGCGATCACCAGCTCCCGCACGGCATCAGGCGCCAGCCGCTGCCAGGGCAGTTCCCATCCCGCGGCATCGGGTACGACGATCACCCGTTCCTCGGCGAGGTCCTGGAACAGCAGGCGCGAGAGGTACTCGATCTGGTCCTGACTCAGGCGCTCGGAGTCCTGCCCCAATGCGCCTCGAACAGCAGTGCTCCCGTACGGGTCGAGGTCTGTCGACCGCACCTCGATCGCGGGCTGGTCCGGACTCAATTTGCAGACTACGACGCTGTCGCCGGTGTCGGACTCGTTGAGCGAGACCCAGAGAATCGTGCAGTCCGGGAACTTGGCCCGGGCCTCGTCGAGGTCGAGCACCTCGGCATCGAGGCTGAGCAGGTCGAACATCGCCAGGTCGGCCGCCGCCGCTGTCGCGGTGAACGGATTCGGCCGACGGTGGTCGACGACGACTCCGTGCCGGATCTCGTGAGAGAAGTCGACGACCTGCGCGGCGACCGCGCCGCTGTCGCCGCTGGGATCGCTGACGTCGAGCGCGATCGCGTGCTTCTGGAGACGGACGAAGTACGACTCGCTGTCGAGCACCGTCCGCGACCGGCTGACATGATCGGCGGCCAGCCGCCGCAGGCTTTCCAGGATCGCTGCCGGATCCGGCAGCAACTCGCCCTCGAGCCGGAAGAACTCGGCGAACAGCCGGTACGCCGCGCGGCTCGAGCCGGAGTTCTCCTCGGCCATCGCCCGCTCGTAGGCGAGCGCGGCCTCTGGCCAGTCCCGTCGCCGAGCCGCTGCCGCGGCGCGGTTCACCAGCGATGTGTCGGCATCGGACGCACCCGCCGCCAACGCATCGCGCCCGTCCTCGACCCGCACGAGCTTCTGGGCCAGGGCGTACCCGTGGTCGGTGGGGGAGACCGCGGCGAACTGGACTCTGGCGCGCTCCACCATCGCCCGGTGGTCGTCGAAACGTGCTTCCAGCTGGGCGATCTGAGCCTCGTACAGGGTCTGTACGACGCGGTAGCCGGGCGAGACCGGCGTCCTCGCGAGTTGTGCCAGTCCTCGCCGCAGGAGCTCGTGGTTGGCCGTCGAGTGCGCGGTGCTGATCGCCGCGTACAGCACGGGGCCGCGCTTCGTGCGGCGGGAGGCGTGGTCGACCTCGACCAGGAGCGCCCGGGCGACGGCGCCGGCGAGCAGCGGCGGCATCGTGTGGATCTCGGCCGCGGGCCAGGCGGAGAGCAGGTAGAGGATGCTCTGATCGGCGTTGCCCTGCCTGATCTGCCCCGCCGCGCGCCGGGCCGCGGCGGCCTCGTCGGCCCGGCCCATCCCATCCAACCGTCGCGCTGACTCCGTCAGCAGACTGGCGATGATCGTCCGCGTGATCGTCGGCAGTTGCCGTCCCATGAAGTGCTCGTCGAGCACCGTTGTCACGTGTTCGATCGTCGAGCGGTAGACCGGTTCGCGGTCGATGCTCTCGAAAAGGCGGGCGACAGCCCGCAGGTCGTCCTGGTCCGCGGCGCTGAGCGCATCGATCGGAACAATGCCGGCGCGCTCCGTGATCTTCGCCGCGATCGCCTTGAGCAGCCGTTCCTTCACGGTCCTACCGGTCCCGCAGGCGGGTGAACACCGTCTTGCGCAGCAGCCGTTCGATCTCTTCGGTGGTGGTGTCGGCGGTGACCGGGATCCGCACCTGTCCGCCGGGCCCGGAGGCCTCCAGGTAGACGATCTCCTTCTTCGACCGCCGATCGGTCGTCCGGCGTCCGAAGAGAGTCCGGCACATCTCCGCGAGCTCGGCCAGCGTCTTCGGCGTCTGCAGCAGCGACACGGTCGTCGCGGCGCCGGTCGCGAATCCGGCCAGCAATTCCCAGTCGACGTTCCGCCGCCCGCTCACCGGTTCGGCGAGGTTCTTCTCCACCAGGTACTCGGCGAGCTCAGCCGGCATCGCCAGCTCGATCGACGGCTGGTCCATCAGGTTCCCCCAGTGCGTTCTCAGGCGAAGCCCCGCCGCCCCCGGCCCCCCAGCGGCTACTCTGCGTGCTTCGACTCAGCACTATGCACCCATCACGCTGCGTTGCCAAGCGCTGGATCCCAGATAGCGGATCACCTTCGGACCTGAACCGGCAGCTGTGGCGGAGCAGCCGCCGGTTCAGGTCCGGGAGGTCAGTTCCACCAGTAGAAGTGGTAGCCGCCACCGCGGTAGTAGATCTTGCTGACGATGTAGTTCTTCACGAAGCCGTAGTCGGCCCACATCAGGTGGCACTTGTCGAAGTCGTAACCGCACGAGACCTCGCCCTCTGCCTGTACGCCGGTCGGCTGCGCCTGCGCCACCGTCGTACCGCCGACCACTGCGATCGCCGCCATGCCCGTCACCGCAACCATGCGTGCCATGCGCTTCATCGGGATCTCCGCCTTCCCTTGCCGTGCGCAACATCGTTACGCCTTGTGGCAGGACCGGTACCCGTAGTAATCGAGGCTAATCAGCCTTTTTCTGGACGATCGCGGCGGTCAGCGTGTCGGCGGCGGCAGCCGCGGCCTCGAAGGTGAGTGGAGGCTCCGGGTTCCAGGCGATGACGTGCCCGGCGGCGACGGCGGTGAGGTCGGCCCACTCGGGGATCTCCTGGAGCTGTTCCTTGCCGAGGGAGTTGGGGCGCTGGTCGTACAGGTAGATGTCGGCCGGGTGGCTGCTGCCGAGGTCGGTCCACTTGACGACCTCCCAACCGCCCTTCGCGCTGGTCGGCGCGAACGGGACACCTGCGTCGGCCAGCAGGCGCAGGGCCGGCCAGTACGCCGGGTTGGCGACGTACGCGTCGGTCGGCGTACCGCCGGAGAACGCGAGCACCTGTACGCCGGTTGCGGCGCTGGTCAGCTTCTCGAGGGCTTCCGAGAGCGCCGCCTCGTCGTCCTCGGCCGTTCCACCAAGGGACTCGGCCAACACGTGGAACCGCCCGATGACGTCCGTGAGCTCAGGCTCCCCGGCGATCCGGATCAGCGCGACCGGCGCCAGCTCGGCGAGCTTGCCCGCCACCGCCTCGGACAGACCGTACACCTCACCCGCATACGTCACGCCGACGATCAGATCAGGCTGCAACGACGCAACGAGCTCCTCGTCGACAGCATCGCCGGCGCCAACGCTCGGCACGTCCAACCCCGCGACCGCTGCCTGATGCTTCGACCCGAAGTACCCAACCACCGGAACCCCGAGCCGCACCAGGGTCTGCGCCGCCTGCCCATAGGCCAACACCCGCCCCGGCCGCGCGGCGACCTCGACGTTCTGCCCACGATCATCCTCGAACGACCACGTCATACCGTCACCCTCCTACCAGGGGGCGCCCCAACCACGACAACCCCAGCCGATGAAGTCCGCACCCATCATCGCCGCCCACCCACCCCAGGAAACCTCCAGTCCGCCAGGCGGATGTCAAGAACAGGGGGAACAACAGGGAGCCTGCGGCTGGCGCGCTGAACACCAGGACGGTCCGTCACAGGCCGGAGGGTTGGTCTGTCTGAGCTGTCGATGGATCGTCGATCGTTGGGAGACGGCTGTGACGCAGTACCACGGATTCCCCGCACCGGAGCACGGGCTGGTGGTGACGCACTTTCTGACCGTGCGCGACGTACAGGTCTCGCGGGAGTTCTACGCGGACGTCTTCGATGGGGAAATCGTTCTGGCCGAGAACCCGGCGACGGTGAAGGTCGCCAACACCTGGATCATCATGAACCCAGGCGGAGGACCCACACCGGACAAGCCGGACGTCGTACTGACCGCCCCGGAGCCCGGAGACCCGGTCTCGGCGTTCCTCAACGTCCGGACGGCTGACATCCGAGCGTTCTACGAGAAGGCTCGGGCCAAGGGCGCGCAGTTCCTCACCGCACCCCAGGACCGCGGCGCCGAGTTGCGGTGCTACCTGCGCGACCCGGACGGCTACCTGATCGAAATCGGCCAGACCACCGGGCTCCTGCACGGCATCACCGCACGACCGCAGTGAACGAAGGGCGAGTAGTTGTGTTGTTGCCGGGTGGGGCCGAGGGGGCCGAGGGGTTCTTTCCTGGGTTGGTCGAGGGGCTGGTGGACGACCCGGGGTGTCGGGTGATGGTGCACGATCGGCCGGGGACGGGGAAGTCCGTTGCTGGGGGCAACCTCGCGACGGCGGCTGGGGATGTGCGTCGGGTGGTGGAGGGGCTCGGGCCGGTGGTTGTGGTGGGGCAGAGTCTTGGGGGTGCGGTGGCGACGTTGTTCGCTCGGGAGTTTCCGGGGGATGTCGCGGGGTTGGTGCTGGTGGACTCGACACCGGTGACCTGCCGAAGGTGCCGGCCGTGGTGGTCACGGCCGACCGGAAGCCGTCCTCGGCGATTCGGCGGAGTCACGAGCGGTTGGCCGAGGCGCTGGGTGCGGAGCTGGTGAGTTGGCCCGGCGCCACGCACTCGGCGCACCTCACGCATCCGGACGAGGTGCTCGCGGTGACTCATGAAGTGGTCCGGAGAGCTGCTACGGCGTGAGTTGTTCGGCGAGCCAGCGGACGGCCAGGGGGTAGCGGTATTCGATGCCGGCGTGGGTGCCCTCGAAGAGTTCGAAGTGGAGCGCCGGGCCGCCGAGGTCGGCGGCGGCTCGGTGGAAGGCGGTGGCGCCCAGGTCCAGGTGGTACTCGTCTTGTTTGCCGGCGTCGATCCAGACGGCTCGGAGGGAGCGGAGGGCTTCGGCGTACTGGGGTTGGTCGAGCATCGCCACGGGATCCATGGCCAGCCAGCGGGACCAGACCTCGGGGACGATTTCGCCTAGGTCGTCGAAGGGGAGGAGGACGGTGCCGTCGGGTTCGGCTGAGTACGCCGAGGCGTAGCCGTAGATCTCAAGCAGCACCAGGTCCTGGTGGGTCATCCGGCCGGCGCGCTCTTCGGCGTCGGCGAAGAAGTTCGCGTACGAACCGTCGTACCGGTCGCGTAGTTGCTTGGCTCGCACGGGAAACTCGGGGCGGTAGCAGAGCTCGAACGACGCGTCGCCGGCGTGGGTTGCCAGGGCGCCGAAGACATCGGGTCGCAGCAGCGGCGTGACCATTGCGGCGTAACCGCCACTCGACTTGCCGGTGATCGCTCGGTGGTCGCGGTCGGCGATGGTGCGGTACGTCGCGTCGACCCACGGGACGATCTCGTCGCACAGGTACGAGTGGTACTGGCCGGTGCCCGGTGAGTCCAGGTACTGCGAGCCGCCGTACTTCGTCCAGGCGTCGACGAAGACGACGATCGCCGGCGGCACGTCGCCGGTCGCGAACATCGCGTCCAGCAGCTCGGGATAGGGCTGACGGAACGGCGTGCGGTTGAACCACATGCCGAGGTGCCCGGTGTACCCCATCGCGACGTAGATGCTCGGGTACCGCTCCTCACTCGCGTCGTACCCCGGCGGCAGGTACACGAGCACCGGCCGCACGTGAGGATCACCGAGCAGGTTCCCCCGCAGCAGTTCGCTCTCGAACTGCGACTCCACGAACTGGCCGGCCAACTCGGCGCGCCAAGGCAACATGCGGGCTCCTCCTCAGGTCACGGCATCGATCACCGCATGATTCCACGGGGTCTGAAGGTCTCGGGTTACTCGCGCCAGCCGGTGAGGTCGACGGACTTGCCGGTTTCCACGCGGAAGCCGAGGGCGATCTTGGACTCGGCACCTGGGGGCAGGTCGAGTTTCCAGGTGATGACGCCGAGGTCGGTGGTTTCGGTGGGGTCGGGGGATGCCGTAGTGGGTTTGACGGCGATCTCGTGGTCGCGGGCTACCGGGAGTTGGTCGAGGACCGTGATCCGGGCCGCGCGCGGGGTGTGGTTCTCGATCGTGGTCTCGTACTCGACCTCGCGGCGGCGGGTCGACCCGAGCGTTGCCTTACTGGCGGTACGGCGTACGAGCTTGCGCTCGACGCGGATGCGGTCGTCCAGGCCGAGGGCCAGCTCGACGTCCTCGCCGGGAGCCCACAGGGGCAGCCTCGTTGAGCCGACGAAGTCGGCCTCGTGGAAGACGGCGGCTCGTCCGGCGGGGAGCGTGTGCTGCGAAGAGTTCACGACCGTCGCGCGGAGGTGGACGTCGGGTGAGCGGACCGGCGCGGTGACGTAGTCCAGCTCGGTGTCGAGGTCGATGGAGGCGATCGTCGCGCGGTGCGAAGCGCCGTCGGCCGGTACGGCGATGGGCCGCGGTGGGGTGTAGGTCGCCGCGGTCACACCCTGCTCGACCGTTGCGGAGGCGTCGGCGAAGGGGGCCTGCCTCGCCGCGACGGCGGTGAAGCTCTCGGCGCCGTACGCGGCGGACTTCCTCATCCCGCCGGCAGGAGGCGCTCCGGCCGGCGCGGCCGCGACCGGAACGGGCGGGTGGTAGCGGTCGAGGTACCAGGGATCGAGCTCGGGCACCTTCGCGCTCACCATCGGGCGCGCGGTCGACAGCGTGAGGTCGCACTCGGGCCAGTCCTCGCCCGTGTGCTGCGTGATCAGCCCGTACCAACTCAACGTCAACCGATCATCGGTCAGCCGTACGTCGTACGAGCTGTTCCAGCCGGCGCCGTGGACGACGTACGACAGCTCGATCTCCACCTCTGCTTCGGATTCCAGCGCCAACCCGACGGCAGCGGAACGCCGATCGGGAGCACGCTGCTCCGCGACGGCGGCAAGCCGGCGGTCCGCGGCCGCGAGTCGCTCGTCAGCGTCGTGCCGCTGCCTGCCCAGTTCGCGTCGCTGAGCCCGTACGGCGGACAGCCGCCCCGCCAATGACTCGGTGAACTCGCCCAACTCGACGCCGGACTCACCGCTCGCAAGCGTCCGCGCGAAGGAACCTCCGGCCCGCCGCCCCAACTGCGCCAGGAACACGTCGAGCTGCACCTGCACCTCGTCGGCGTCGGCCAGCTCTTCGACCTCGGCCAAGGCCTCGCGGCGCAAGCGCTCCAACTCCGCCACGGTCTCGTCCGGCGCCTGTGGATGGTGCCGCACCGCCACGTCCACTCCGAGCACCGTCGCCGGTCCGCGCCCGGAGACCCGGACGGAGTCCTCCTGCAGACCGAGCGGCAACGACTCGACGTACACGGTCTGGTCACCGGCGGGCGCGGTGATCCGGCCGCGCCGGGTGACCCGGGCGCGGTCGGGATACACGACGACGGCCACGATCGGGGCGTCCACCACGAGTTCGCTCATGCCCCGACAGTAGCCGTCGGACGGGCCCCGCTGCCGAGCGTCATCCACAGGCCCCGAGCCCCGCCGGGACAACCCCACAAGACCACCGGGCCGAACCCCGCAAGGGATCCGGCCCGGTCGCCGCACCGCGTTAGTTGACGACGATCTTGTCGACCTCGATCGTGAGGCCCTTGACGAGCGGCGTCGAGGTCCCGGTCGTGACCGACCCGGTCCCCTTCTGCACACCCTTGATGTTCATCGAGTAGGTCATCGAACCGCCCGGCGCCCCCGGTGTCGAGGCAACCCGGTAGTCCTCGGTCGGCGGACCGGTGATCTGGCTGCCGGCGGTGCCGTCGAAGTTCTCGGCGCCGACCGTCAGGCCGTAGCCGGGCGGCGGGTCACCGAGCTGACCGTTGTAGTTGTAGGTGATGTCCTCGGTGCCGTTGACCCCGATCCACTGCTGGAACACCTTCTGCGTGGTGGTGCCGAACAGGTTCACCCGCCACTCGAGCACGATCCAGCTCCCCACGCCGTCCGTCAGGACGGTCGCGAAGACGCCCGGCGCGCCGGTGCCGTCCAGGTCGGTCCAGTACGACGCGAGCACGTTGTTCGGCCGCGCTGGGTCGGGCAGCGTCTGCGGCGCGAACTGCACGTCCTCGGACCCTGTCGTGCCGCCGGCCACCGAGTAGCCGTTCGACGTCACGCCGATCCGGGTGTACGTCTGCCCGGCGTACTGGAAGGCCGGGACGTTGAAGTTCAGCGCCTCTTCGTCCCCGATCGGGATCGCGGTGGTGAACGAGTCGAGTGGGACGTACCCGAACAACGATCCCGGTGCGATCACCGGTCGGTCGGGCTGCCGCCCGGCCAGCGTGGCGGTCTTGGTCGCGATCTGGGTGCCGACCTTGGTCGCGCCGGTGACGCTGTTCAGCCGCAGCTGCGAACTCAGGGTGCTCGCCGCCGTCACGGACGTGCTCTGCAGGCTGTTGTTCTGCACGGTGACCGTGCACGTCGACGCCCCGGTGTTGCGGGCGATCGTGGACGGCGTACAGGTCTGATCGATCGGTACGACGCCTTCCTGGCGGAAGAACGCGACCGGCAGGTGCAGGGCCCGGCTGCCGCCGACCTGCTTGAGGTTGACCTGGCCGAAGTACTGGCCGTCGGGCAGGTCGGGTGCGGTGATCGCGATCGTCAGCTTCTGCGTCTTGCCGGGCTTGATCTGGAACACCGGCGGCAGCACGGTGACGTTCGCGCCGCTGACCGTCGAACCGACGGCGGTGAAGGTGAGCGTCTGGTTGGTGACGTTCTTGACCGTCCGCTCGGCGGTGATCAGGCCCGGCATCGTCGGCGCGTTCACCGACGGCAGGTTGAGGTCGATCCGGTTCAGTGAGTCGGTCGCCGCGGCCGCATAGTTGGCGGCCGTCTCGTCGAGGGTCAGACCGGGGTCGCCGGCCTTGGTGAGGTCGATCCGGCCGCTGCCGTAGTCGAACGGGTCGGCCTGGGTGACCCGGTCCGGCTTCTTGACCGTGGTCTTCGCGGTGGTCCCCAACGCCGACTTGATCTGGCCGGGCGTCCACGTCGGGTGCAGCGCGGCGACGAGCGCGGCCGCGCCGGCCACGTGCGGCGACGACATCGACGTACCGGCGATCGCCTGGTACAGCTGTCCGGGCGGTCCCTCGGACGGGGACTCCGGAGTCGGCGTCTGTCCGGCCAGGATGTGCAGGCCGGGCGCGGTGACGTCGGGCTTGAGGAAGTCACCACCGGGACCACGCGACGAGAACGACGTCATCACGTCGCCCTGCCAGGTGGTCTTGTTCCCCTGGGTGAACGTCGCGTTGGTGGTCGTCGGGTGCGCGGCGAGGAAGGCCAGCAGCGCGTCGCCGTCGGGCTTCTCCAGCTGCGCGGCCGGCAGCCAGTGGTTGTCGCTGAACACGTCGGACGGCGAGGTGGTGTTGTACATCAGCATGCCGGCCGCGCCGCCCTGCCGGACGTTGAACCCCTTCAGCACGCGTCCCGGCGTGAACTCGCACGCGACGATCTTGTTGACGAAGATCCCCGGTGGCGCCGGTGTGGTGCAGGCCGCGTTGTTGTACGGCGGGGCGGACGCGAGCACGACCCGCGTCGGCGTGCTGACGCCGCCGGTGACCGAGATCCCGGAGATCGACGCGGTCGCGCCGTCGCCGGTCAGCGTGATCGCCGAGCGGAACGTCCGGCTCTGCGTCGACGCCGCGACCGTGGTCACCCACGGGCTGCGGTGGTCGGTGGTGTTCGCGCCCGGACCGGAGTTGCCGGCCGAGGCGGCGACGAACACGCCCGCGGCGTACGCGTCGAGGAACGCGAGCTCGACCGGGTCGCTGTACGGGTCGCTGCCGCCGGAGATCGAGAAGTTGATCACCTTGACGCCGTCGAGGACGGCCCGCGCGACGGCCGCGGCCGAGTCGCTCGGGAAGCAGCCCTCGGCGCCGCAGACCTTGTACACCGACACGGCCGCGGCCGGAGCGATCCCGGCCAGCGCGCCGCGGTTGATGCCCAGCAGGTTGGCGTTCGCGACCGGTCCACCGGCCGACGTCGTGGCGGTGTGTGTGCCGTGACCGTTGGAGTCCCGCGCGGAGTCGGGGTAGACGTCGCCGCCGATCACCGTGTTGTAGGTGTCGAGGAACGGCTGTCCCCCGATCAGCTTGCGGTTGCAGTTGTAGACGTCGGTCGCCGGTGTCAGCGGGTTGTCGCCGAAGTCGCACACCCGCGGTGTGCCGTCGACGGTCGGCGGTGGGGCCGGCAGCGTGCCGGGGTCGGCGAACGACGGGTGCTCCGGCCAGGCGCCGCTGTCCAGGATGCCGACGATGACACCCTTGCCGGAGTTGGCCGATCCGCCCAGCTGGTTGTAGATCGTCGGGGCGCCGATGAACGCGGCACTGGAGTCGGTGAGCAGTTTCTGCGGGTCGTCCTGCTGGACCGCGGCCACGCCGGGCAGCTTCAGCAGGTCACGGGCCTTGTTCGCCTCGACGCTCAGCGCGATCCCGCCGTACACGGTCCGCAGTTTCTGGCCCTCGCGCGCGCTCGGGACCTTGTCGCGCATCGCGGCGAGGAACTTGTCCTCGACCGAGGTCACGTGCCGCAGGTACTTGGTCGAGTTCGCGCTCTTCGGCTCGAGGCGCTTTCCGGTGACCGCCGGGCTGGTGCCGGGCAGACCCTCGAGTCCACCGCGGTACGACGCCAGCGAGTCGTAGTCCAGCTTGACGACGACCCGGACCGGCTTGGCCGACGTGCTGTTGATCAGGGCCGGGTCGCTCTTGGCGAGCTGACCGCTCGGCGACTTGGCGCCGTTGACCGTGCTCGCGACCGTGAGTGGCGTCGCGGTCCAGGTCTTGCCGTTGGTGGGGGACGGTTCGGCAGCCGCGGCGCCCAAGGCGGGCAGGGTGGCGGCGACCAGCAGGCCGGCGGACAGACCGGCGATGACAGTACGACGGGTCGTGCGGGTCCGGGCTCTGAACCTCATGTGGGCCTCCTGTGAAGGCAGACGACGCCGTCACCGAAGGAGGGCAGACAGAGCAGACCAGGCAACGCCGGAACGACGCTGCTTCCCCCAAGGTCTGTGTGACCGAACCCCCCCGGGTTCCGGCGTACCGGCAGACACCCCCGCGGCACCCGCCTGAGGTGAGGCTAAGCCCACAACCTCACCCTCGGCCAGACCTCGCGGCCGACGGCAAATGACTCAAGCGTTTGCCGTCGACAACCTCTTGCCCGTGACCCGGTTCAGTCGCAGGTGTCGCAGATCCCGTTGGCCGGCGTCTGCAGGTTGCACTTCGGGCACTTGTTGATCGGCCGCTCGGCGATCGCGGCCTTGCGGGCCCGGCCGCGCGCCGCGCTCAGCTTCGACGGGATGATCGGGCTGCCACCGTCGGCCGGCAGCCCGGCCGCCTCGAAGTGGCGGTAGACGAGCAGGCGCTCGTGCGAGGCGTGCACATCGGCGTCCGCCGGGGTGGTCCCGGTCGCGGCGCCCACGATCGCGGCGTACCCGTCGAAGACGCTCTCATCGGTGTTGACGCACAGCGCCGACAGCATCGGCTCCTCGCGCCGCAGGCTCTCGGCCGACACCTCGGCCAGCACGCCACCCATCCACTGCCGGGTCGGCTGCTTGGTCCGGATCCCCGTCAGCTCCTGGACGCCGAGCGCGACGTCCTTGTGCTGCACCAGCGACTGGTACTTGCGGGCCGCTCCCAGCAGCATCTCGCGAGCGGCGCCGGCCCACTCGGTCCGCGCGACGGCGATCCCGACATCGGACACCTCCCGCCACGCGCGTTCCTCGACATCGGTCAGTTCGTGATCGGGCGAAACAACATCAAAACTGGACACCCACCAGACCCTAACCGCCGGACCACCCACCCACGAAACCCGCCGCCTGAACAGGTCCGGTCAGGGGTTGGGATCGTGCGGGCCGAAGGTGACCTCGATCGTCTCGGCGGCTTTGTGGCGCTGCGCCTGGGCGTACATCGCGTAGGCGCGGTGGTCGGCCGGGGTCAGGTCGGCGGTGGAGTCGTTGAACAGGGCGAGCAGCGAGCGCGGGTAGAGCCGGTGGGCGATCACCGAGTTGACCTCGGCGCCGATCACGGCGATCGTCGACGCGGCGTAGATGAGGCCGATCAGGCCCAGGGTCAGCGCGAAGACGCCGTTCACCTCGCTCGCCTTGGCCAGGACGTGCTCGACGTAGATCCCGCCCAGCCGCTCGAGCAGGTGCCAGCCGAGCGCGGTGAAGAACGCTCCCGGGACGATCTTCCGGAACTGCGGACGAGGCTTGCTCCCCGGTCGCAGGCACAGGGTCAGCAGCGCGGTCAGGACCAGCACCGAGCCGATCGACACCATCCAGCCCATGCCGTTCGCGATCTCGCTGGACATCTGGCTGCCGGCCAGGACGGTCAAGGTGGCGAAGCTGAGCACGGTCAGCCCCGCGAGCGACAGCAGTGCCCCCGACCGCAGGCGCCCGTGGAACGGGTTGGGCCGTCCGTTGCGGGGGACTCCCCAGGTCACGTTGACCGCGTTCTGCACTGCCTGCCCCAACCCGATCACGCCGTACACGGCGGCCAGTGAGCCCACGATCACGGCCGGCGTGCTGCCCTGCAGTCCCTGCGGCGTCGCCAACTGGGTCCCGACGATCGGGAACTCCTTGAGCGCGGACTCCAGCACGGCCTTCTGCAGGTCCTCGTTGCCCTGGAGCACGAACCCGAGCACCGACGAGGAGATCAGCAGCAACGGAAAGATCGCCGCGAACGCGTAGTACGTGACGATGACCGCGAGGTAGCTGCCCTGGTCGTCGAAGAACTTGTAGACGACAGCCAGCGGAAACCCCAGGACCCGACGCCGCCGCTGCACAGCGTCCACCCGCTGCCCGAAGGTACCCACGCCCCTACCGTACGGTCCCCGTGCTTCGATCTCATGCAGGTGCCCCACGAGAGGAGTCGGCTGTGAAGGTGTTCTTGTCCACGGACATGGAGGGGACGACGGGCGTCGTCGACTGGGGCCAGGTGCGTGGACCCGGCGCGGAGTACGAGTACTACCGCGGGCTGCTCCAGGCGGAGGTCAACGCCGCGATCGACGGCGCGCAGGCGGCCGGCGCGACCGAGTTCGTGGTCAACGACTCGCACTCGTCGATGCAGAACCTGCGCCCGGACCAGCTGCACGGGCGGGCGAGTTACCTGTCCGGTCGGCACAAGCCGATGTACATGATGGAGGGGCTCGACGACTCGTTCGACGCGGCGATGTTCGTCTCGTACCACGGGTCGGCGGGCGCGACGTCGTCGGTGCTGCACCACACGTACAACCCGAAGGCGATCGCCGAGGTGCGGCTCAACGGGGTGATCGCGGGGGAGGCGGGGGTCAACGCGCTGGCGGCGCTGGCGTACGGCGTACCGGTGGTGCTGATCTCGGGGGACCGGGTGACGATCGACGAGGCGCGGCCGTTCTGCCCGGGGATCGAGGGCGTCGTGGTGAAGGAGTCGGTGTCGCACAACGCCGCGCTGAGCGTGCATCCGGAGTTGGCGCGGGAGCAGATCCGGGACGCTGCTGAGCGCGCGCTGGGTCGGTTGGATGACTTCCGCCTGCCGGACATCACCACGCCGGCCGAGCTCACCGTTCGGTATCACAACCGGGCGTTGGCGGAACTGGCGTGCGCGCTGCGCGGCGTCGAGCCGGTCGACGAGAAGGTCGTTGTCATGCGCAACGATGAGCCGTTGCAGCTGTTCCGGACGTTCATCGCGGCGGTGCTGCTGAGTCGCGGGGTCAGCGAGTAGTCACCACGACCAGCCGCGGGAGGCCAGTTCCTGTTCGTCGAGCCAGCGTTTGTCCTCGCCGCGCTCCGGCCCGTCCTTCTTCGGTACGCCGGCCAACCGGCAGGCCTCGTCGAGCAGCGTGTCGTACGCCGCCTCGGCGGCCATCAACCGATGCGCTCGCGCGTAGATCCGGGGCGCGGTCTCGATGCGGCGGATCTCCGTGGCGAGGTGGCCGAGCCTGGTCTGCAGCCACAGCGTGTCGAACGGGTCGGCGACCGCGACGGGGTGCCGGCGGAACCGGTCCGCCAGCTGGCTCAGCGACGTCCGCAGACTCTCCATCGCCCTCACTCCCTCTCCCGAGGTTACGACGAGCAGGTCGCCGAGGGCGAGGGCCCGGTGCAGTACTGTTCCGGTCTTATGGCGACAACCCGCGTACGGCGTCCGCGTCCGGCCGACATGACCGTTCCCGTCGGGGCACGCAGCGTGTTCACCGACGGGGCCTGCTCGGTGAACCCCGGGCCTGGTGGCTGGGCCTGGGCGCTCTCGAAGACCGAGTTCGCGTCCGGCCACGAGGCCGTCTCGACGAACCAGCGGATGGAGATCCGCGCCGCCCTCGAGGCCGCGCGGGCGAACGAGGGTCCGCTGCTGATCGTCTCCGACTCGACGTACGTCGTGAACTGCTTCCGCGACGGCTGGCACGTCGGGTGGCTCGAGCGCGGCTGGCTCACCTCGGCCAAGAAACCGGTCGCCAACCGGGATCTGTGGGAGCCGCTCGTCGAGCTGGTGACCGAGCGCGGGGACATCGCGTTCCAGTGGGTCAAGGGCCACTCCGGCCACGAGATGAACGACTTCGTCGACGGCCTCGCGGTCGCCGCCTGCTTTCCCTAGTCCCGGCCGAGAATCCCTTGCTCGTAGCCCTTCGCCACCGCGGCGGCCCGATCGGTCACGCCGAGTTTCGTGAACAGGTGGCTGAGATGCGTCTTCACTGTCGCCTCGCTGATGAACAGCTCGCGGGCGATCTCCCGGTTGGAGGTGCCCTTGGCAACCAACGCGAGCACCTCACGTTCCCGGGCGGCGAGCGCGCTGGCCGGCGTACGGACTGCTGAGACGAGACGGGACGCGACGGCAGGCGAGAGCACCGTACGACCAGCAGCCGCCTCGCGGACCCCGGTGAACAGCTCCGGCCCCGGCGCGTCCTTCAGCAGATAGCCCGTCGCCCCGGCCTCGATCGCGGGCAGCGTGTCGGTGTCGGTGTCCCAGGTGGTGAGGACCAGGATCTTCGCCCGAGCACCCCGCCGGGTCAGCTCGGTGATGGCGTCGAGCCCACTGCCGCCGGGCATCCGCAGGTCCATCAGGATCACGTCCGGATCGTGCTCGGTCGCGAGTGCGACCGCCTCCACGCCGTTCGACGCCTCGGCGAGCACGACGAAGCCGGGCACCGACTCGAACAGGCCGCGCAGACCGTTCCGTACGACGGGATGGTCGTCGACGAGGAGCAGCGAGATGTCAGCCATGGGGCACCAACGGTACGCGCGCCGACAGCGCCGTACCGGCTCCTGGTTCGGACTCGACGGTGAGTGAGCCCGCGATCCGTTCCGCGCGGGCTCGCATACCGTCCAGTCCGAAACCACCGGTGCTGCTGCGCCCAGGAAGAGCCAGTGGGTCGAAGCCCTTCCCGTCGTCGCGGATGTCCAGGGTGACCTCGTCGTCGATGAAGCTGAGGGTGACCCCGACGCGCTCGGCGGACGCGTGCTTGGCGACGTTCGCGAGGGCTTCCTGGGTGATCCGCAGGAGCGTCGCCGAGACCTCCTGGTGGAGCTGCTGAGCCGTGCCGGTGAGCGTGAAGTCAGCCCGTACGGCGGTGCGCTCGGCCCACTGGTCGACGGTCTTGCGCATCGCGACCGGGAGGCCGTCGGACGAGAGATCGACCGGGGCGAGGTTCTGCACCGAGCGCCGCGCCTCGCTGAGGCTGTGCCGGGCCAGCTCGGTCGCGCGGCCGACGCGTTCCTGGACGGCCGGCTCGTCGGAGATGTTCGCGACGACCTGCAGCTGGGCGATGATCCCGGTCAGGCCCTGCGCGATCGTGTCGTGGATCTCCGCGGCCATCCGCCGGCGCTCGTCGGCGATCCCCGCTTCCCTGGCCTGGACCAGGAGCTGCGCCTGCAGGGCGGCGTTCTCGGCCTGGGCCCGTTCGAGCTCGACGATCGTCGCCGCCCGGGCCCGCGACCGCTCGTCCTCCTGCTCGGAGAAGTGCACGACGGACGTCAGCAACACGTTGTTGGCCACCAGGAGCCCGGCGAACACGACCCATTTCATCGCGTCGCCGACCGGGATCCCGCTGGTCTGCGCGGCGGCGACGGGGATCGAGCAGCCGACCAGGGCGACGCGCTTCCAGAGCCGGCTGGGGATCTGCTCGTTGGTGTCGAAGTAGCCGGCGACGGCGTAGAAGGCGAAGAACCCGTTCAGCAGCGTGAGCAGGAACCCGATCGCCAGCCGCACCGCGTAGTACGCCGCGGAGGTGCGGTTCGGCCCCGGGCGCTTGCGCTCGGTCCAGCTCCACCACACCTCGAGCGCGAGCGCGGCGGCGACCAGTACGGCGGCCAGAATCCGGTCGTCCCTGGCCGGCATGATCATCCCGGCCGTCGCGATCGACAGCGACGTTCCGATGCAGAGCAGCCCGTACGGCAGCCACCTGCGGAAGGTCTGCTGCCGCCGCTCGATGTCGGTGTCCACGCTCCTAGTCTCCTACTCCCACCGGAACCAGCGCGCCGCCACAGCGGTCAGCACGACCGCCCAGGCCGCCAGAACGCCGAGGTGCGACCAGTCCGGCCACTGCCCGGTCGACGCCTGGTCGAGCGCGCTCGCCGCCGCCCCGAACGGAGTCAGTACGACGATGTGCGCCATCAGGTCCGGCATCGAGCGGACCGGGATCCAGAGCCCCGCGCAGAACAGACTCGGGAAGAACACCACGGACCCGATCGCGCCCGCGATCTTCGCCGTACGGGCCAATGCCGACACCAGAGCGCCCAGCGCCAACGCGGCCGCGGCCGTCAGCAGCAGCGCGAGCACGTACCCGAACGCCTGCCGCGGCAACCGCACGTCGAAGACAACCCGGCCGATCGTCAGGCACAGCAACGCCGACGCGACGGCGGCGGCGCCGTTGAGACCCATCTGCGAAGCCAGCAACGCGCCCGGCCGCACCGGCGTCACCGACATCCGTCGCAGGATCCCACGCTCGCGGTACCCGGTGATCACCGGCGGCATCGTCTGTACGCCGGCCATGATCAACGCGACCAGCACGAGCACCGGCACGTAGACGTCGATCAGCCGCAGCCCGCCAAGATCCGGGCTCACCTCACGGAACGACGGCACGGCGCCGAGAATCCCCAGCAATACCGAGGGAAACGCGATCACCCAGAACAGCACTCCGGGCTCCCGCCGGAACAACCGGGCCTCGGCCTTGAACACAGCGGTCGTGGCACTCATTTCGCAGCTCCCGTCAGGTCGAGGAACGCATCGTCGAGAGTGGCGTCGGTGACCCGGAGCTGCAGCGCCGTGATCCGCTGCCGGGCCAGCAGCGAGAGCAGTGCGGTCACGGTGTCGTCGGTCCCACGCAGCGTGATCCGGCCGTCCCGCTGCTCGATCGAGATCAGCCCCGGCAACCCGTCCAGCTCCACCGGAGCCGACGGCGTGAACGAGATGACCGTGCCACCGGCCATCCGGCTGATCAGCCCGCGCGGCGTGTCCAGCGCAGTGATCCGCCCCTTGTCGATCAGCGCGATCCGATCGCACAACCGCTGCGCTTCCTCCATGAAATGCGTGACCAGCAGAACGGTCACGCCTCGCGCCCGAACGTCCTCGACGATCTCCCAGGTGTCCCGGCGAGCCCGCGGATCCAGTCCCGTCGTCAGCTCGTCCAGCACCACCACCCGGGGATTCCCGACGAGCGCCAACGCGATGAACAGCCGCTGCTTCTGGCCCCCGCTCAGCACCCCGAACCGCCGATCCAACTGCGCGGTCAGCCCCAGCCGCTCAGCCAGCGACTTCCAGTCCGCCGGCCGCGGGTAGAAGGCGGCGTACAACTCCAAGGCCTCCCGAACCGTGAGCTTCGCCTGCAGCTCGCTCTCCTGAAGCTGAGCCCCCAGCACCCGACTCACCTCGGCGTGATCAGCCACCGGGTCGAGCCCGGCCACCCGAACCCGCCCACCATCCGGGATCCGCAGCCCCTCGACGCACTCGACCGTGGTCGTCTTCCCGGCGCCGTTCGGCCCGAGGATCCCGAAGATCTCCCCTTCCTCGACGCCGAAGGAGATCCCGTCGACGACCGCGCGGTCGCCGTACGACTTCCGCAACTCCTGCACCTCGACAACACTCATACCGAAACCCTCGCGGACGACGCACCCACCCCACATCGCCCATCAAGCTCGCCCTCGATCACCCGATCGGCTGATCTCCCCGCGTGGGACAGTGGCCCGACGATGACGATCTTCACGTTCCACCTCGCGGAGCTCCGCCCGACGACGACGGCGCGGGCCCTGTGGAAGGCGCCGACCGCACCGGGCTTGCGGTACGCCGAGTGCCTGGCCCTGATGCGCCTGGGTGCCCCGGCCGTCTCGCCGTCCCGGATGCAGCTGCGCCGGATGGCGATGTTCGCGCGCTGGGAGGACGAGGCGGCGCTCACGACGTTCCTGGCCGACCACCCCCTCGGCAGCGAGCTGGCGGCGGGCTGGCACGTCCGCATGCAGTTCCTCCGCCGCTGGTCGCGCCTCGCGGCACTCCCCGACCTACCGGCCCGAGCCGGCGAGTGGGACCAGGCCGAGCCCGTCGTCGCAGTCACCCTCGCCCGGATGCGCCTCCCGGAGGTCCCGAGATTCCTCGAGTGGGGCAAGCCGGTGGAACGCCTGGTCCGCGATCACCCCGGGACGACGCTGGCCCTGGCCGCGATGCGCCCACCCCGGACGATCTCCACGTTCTCGATCTGGCAGTCCATCCAGCAGATGGAGGACATGGTCCACGGCCACAGCACCGTCCCGGACCCCGACCGCCACGCCGTCGCGATGACCGAACGCCGTCGCCGCGACTTCCACCACGAGTTCGCCACGCTCCGGTTCCGGCCGCTGTCAGAGCACGGCTCCTGGCAGGGCCGGACCGGAATCGTTCCCCGCTAGCCCACGGACGGGCCGAGGCCGAGCGACTGCGGCGTACTGGAGTCCGGTGAGGGCTGGTGCAGGCCTTCGTCCAGCGGTCCGAACTCGGTCATCAGCGCGGCGCTGCCGCCCCACGCCGTCTGCTCCTCGGCGATCATCGCGTTGGTGGTGAGCAGCAGGCCGGCCACCGACGCGCCGTTCTGGAGTGCCGACCGGGCCACCCGGAGCGGGTCGACGATGCCCATCTCGAGCATGTTCCCGTACCGGCCGTCGAGTGCGTCGAAGCCTTCGTCGGGGCCGAGCTTGTCGATCTGGGCCAGCACCTCGTCGCCGTTGTAGCCGGCGTTCGTCGCGATCAGGTACGCCGGTTCGCGCAGCGCCCGGCGTACGATCTCGACGCCGATCGCGTAGTCGTCCTTCACCTCGAGGTCGTCGAGCGCCGACGCGGCGTGCAGGATCGCGACGCCACCTCCGGCCACGATCCCCTCGGCCATCGCCGCGCGGGTCGCCGACAGCGCGTCCTCGACCCGGTGCTGGAGTTCCTTCAACTCGGCCGGCGTCGGCGCTCCGACCGAGATCACCGCGACCTTGCCGGACAGCGCACCGATCCGCTCGGTCAGCACGTCCTCGTCGACCCCGAAGTTGGCCCGGTCCAGCTCGGCGCGCAGCTGCGCGAGCCGGAACTCGACGTCCTTCTCGTGGCCGGGGGAGGCCACGATCGCGGTCCGCTCCGCGGTCACCCGGACCTGGTCGGCGCGGCCGAGCTTGTCGATGCCCATCGTCTCCAGCGAGAAGCCCGAGTGCCGGCTGAGCACCGCGCCACCGGTGATGGCGGCGATGTCCTCGAGCTTGTGCAGCCGCCGGTCACCGAACCCAGGCGCCCGTACGCCGACGCACTGGAAGTGCCCGTTGATGTGGTTGTGCACCAGCATGCTGAGCGCGGTGCCCTCGAGGTTCTCGGCGATGATCACCAGTGGCCTCGGATCGCGCATCACCTTCTCCAGCAGCGGCATCAGCTCCTGCACCTTGGTGATCTTCTCGCTGCACAGCAGGATATACGGGTCGTCGACCACCGCCTGCAGACTGCCGGGATCGGTCACCATGTACGGCGACAGGTAACCGTTGTCGAACTCGAACCCCTCGACGAAGTCGACCCCGATCCCGTGCGCCGCCGACTCCTCGACCGTGACGATGCCGCCGTCGCCGACCGCGTGCAGCGCCCGGGCGATCACCGAGCCGACCTGGTTGTCGTCGTTGGCCGAGATCGCCGCCACCCGGGCGAAGTCCTCCTCGGTCGCGACCGGGTACGCCACCTGGCGCAGCCGCTCGACCAGCCGGGCGACCGCGATGTCGATGCCGCGTTTGACCAGGACCGGGTTGCCGCCGGCCCCGATCGCCCGCATGCCCTCGCGGACGATCGCGTGCGCCAGCACGGTCGCGGTGGTGGTGCCGTCGCCGACGATGTCGTTGGTCTTGATCGCGGCTTCCTTGACCAGTTGGGCGCCCATGTTCTCGAACTGGTCCTTGAGGTGGATCTCCCGGGCGATCGTGACGCCGTCGTTGGTGACGACGGGTGAGCCGGTGATCTTCTCGAGCACCACGTTGCGGCCCTTGGGACCGAGCGTCGAGCTGACCGCCTCCGACAGCTGCTCCACTCCCGCCAGCATCAGTTCGCGCGCCTGTGCACCGAAGCGCAGTTCCTTGGCCATCGTTCGCTCCTCAGTACGTGCCCGGTCAGGGCGAAGGGTGTGGTGGGTGGGCTACGGGACGAGAATCGCTCGCCCCCGCACCCGGCCGGCGTCGAGATCCGCGACCGCCTCGACGGCCGCCTCCAAGGGGTAGGTCCTGGTGTGCAGGGTGACCTTGCCGCCCTGCGCGAGGGCCATCAGCTCGGCCAGGTCGGTGTACGTCCCGACGATGTTGCCGATCACGTTGCGCTCGGTGGAGATGATGTCCAGGGTCGGCACGCGTAGCTCCCCGCCGTACCCGATGACGAAGTACGAGCCGTTCGGCCTGGTCATCGCGAAGCCGTCCTGCTCGGCTCCCTGCTCGGCGACGAAGTCCAGTACGACGTGCGCACCGGCGCCGCCGGTCAGGTCCTGGACGGCCTGGATCTGGTTGCCGTCAGCAACGACGGTGTGATCGGCGCCGAGCTGCTCGGCGAGCTCGAGCGCGTCCGGGTTCCGGTCCACCACGACGATCCGGGTGGCGGTGAGCGCGGCCAGGCACTGGATGCCGATGTGCCCGAGCCCTCCGGCCCCGATCAGCACGCAGGTCGTCCCGGGATACAGCTGGGGGATCGCCTTGCGGACCGCGTGGTACGCCGTGATACCCGCGTCCGCGAGCGCCGCGACGTCCTTCGGCTGGGTACTGGGATCGAGCTTCACGCAGGCCCGGGCCGACGTCAGCAGGTACTCCGCCATCCCGCCGTCGGAGTCCAGGCCGGGGAACGTGCTGTTCTCGCAGTGCATGTCGTTCCCGGCCCGGCAGGCGTGGCAGAGCCCGCAGGTCGGGGTCGGGTGCAGGATCACCGTGTCGCCGACCTGGACGTTGGTGACCGCGGACCCGACCTCCTCGACCCAGCCGGCGTTCTCGTGCCCGATCGTGTACGGCAGGGTGGGGTTCATCGCGTCGGCCCACTGGCCCTCGATGATGTGCAGGTCGGTACGGCACACGCCGGCGCCACCGATCTTGACGATCACGTCCAGCGGCCCGGTGATCTTCGGGTCGGGGACGTCCTCGACCACTGGTTGCTGGTGGTACCCGTGCAGCCGGACAGCTCTCATCCTGGTCCCTCCTCGCCGGCTCCGGCCCCGGCGTACCGGTGCTGGAGCATTCCCCTGCAGATCCCGGTGTTGGCCTCGATCCCGGTCCGGGTGAGCCGGGCGAAGCCCAGGTGCTTCGGTACGCCGGCCGCGGCCACCGGCGTACCGGTCGCTGGGTCGACGAGCAGTGCGGCTCCGTCGTCGGAGCGCAGACCGAGCTCGGCCCGCCGGCGGCGGAGCCGGTCCAGATCGGCCGACGGCGGTACGTCGCCCAGCGTCAGCCGGGACAGCTCGGCCGGTTCGATGCCTGAGGCAATCAAGGGCCGGCAGACCTGGTCGGTGCCGGCGAGCATCGCCTTGGACACGAAGGTCCGGCGCAGCTCGTCCAGCTCGTCGGCCGCCTCGCCGTCGAAGGCCGCGACGAACCCGGCCCGGGCGGCGACGCCGGCGTTGATCTGCGCGGCCGCGAAATGGTCCTCGAGCGTCACGTCGACACTCCGGACCTCGGGCAGCGCTGCCAGTACGTCGTACGCGTCGGCGACCATCAGGAACGCGAAGTTGGGCGCGCAGAAGTAGGTCGGCAGCCGCAGCCTGACGACCACGTCACCGGCCGCCGACACGTGGCAGGACGCGACGAAGCCGAGCGTGGTGATCGGCTCGTCCAGCTCGGGATCGCGGACAAGGTCCAGGGCGCTCAGCACCCTGGACCTCTGCGTGACCGTCGGCATTACTGGGAGACCAGCTTCGCGTCGTCCTGCGCCGCGGGCTCGGCGTCCCGGAGCTGCAGCTCGTCGGGAACCTTGATGTCGTACAGCTTGGCCGCGTTCAGCCCGAGGATCTTCTTCTTGCCCTCGACCCCGAGCCGCGGGTAGTCGGCGAACTCCGGCAGGTCCGGGAACTCCCAGTCCACGAAGCCCTCGATCTGCCACTTCGGCTCCCAGATGCCGTAGTCGCTGCCGAACGTCATCTTGTCCTCGCCGACCCAGAACAGCAGCTCACCCATCACCTTGTTGAAGAAGTGCGGCCGGGCCGCCATCAGGCCACCGATCACCACCGACAGCCCGGCGTACACGTTGGGCTCCTGGGTCGCCATGAAGCAGAAGTCCTCGATCCGCGGCAGCCCGACGTGCTCCACGATGAAGTTGAGCTCGGGGAAGTCGGTCGCGGCGTGGTCGATGTCGGAGACGTCGAACGCGTCCTTGTCCAGCGGCCAGATCGTGGGGCCCTTGTGGACGTGGATGTTCTTGATGCCGTACTCCTGGGCCTTCTCCAGATACCGGTACGCCGCCGGGTCGGTCAGCTTGTACCCGCGCGAGCCGGCGTTCCACTCGGCGGTGTAGAGCTTGACGCCCTTCGACCCGTACCGCTCGACGTTCGCCTTCAGCTCGTCCAGCCCGGCGTCGCCGTCGCGCGGGTCGAACCTGGTGTTCAGCACGAACATCCCGGGATGCTTCTCACCCAGCCCGGCGTTCTTCTCGGTGGTGTTGAAGCCTTCCTTGTACCACTCCTTCAGGTACGTCGGCTGGAAGACCGCGACGTCCACGTAGCCGTCCTCGAAGACGTCCTTCATCAGGTCGTCCTCGGTGTAGCTCATGAACTTCTCGATCGGCCAGTGCGTCTCCTTCGGCGCCAGGCTCTGGTAGGCGTGGAAGCACTCGATCCACCCCTTGGCGTACTGCTCGGCGCCCGGCACCCAGTTGTCCGGGCCGGCGTTCCAGTAGTGCATGTGACTGTCGACGACGAAGTACTTCTCACCGTTGTGCTCGTACACGGTTCCCCTCCTGACGATCTCAGCGGCTGGTCAGATCGAAGCCGATGTACTCGGCGGCGTCCTCGGGGTTGGCGAACATGATCGTGCGGTCGTCGAGGTGGATCATCCGCCCGTAGTGGGTGGACATGTTCTCCTCGAACTGGGCCGCGTCGAAGAAGCCCTGCTCCTCGCCGAGCGCCTCGGAGACCTCGTCGTAGACGACCTCCATCCTGCCGATCGCGTCGACCCGGATCATCGACGGCAGCGGCGTCACCGTGACGTTGTCCAGGCCGTCCATCACCTCGGCCACGACCGCGCCGACCTGGTTGTTCATCAGCGTGAACCCGCACTTGTTGGACGGGGTGCTGTCGGACTTGAACGGACTCTCTGCGGTGGTGAAGGCGGTGCTCACAGTCCCAGCTCCTTGGGCTCTTCCAGGCCCAGCCCGACGACGATGCCGCGGAAGCGGCTCTTCGCCCGGTCCAGCCCGTCCTCGAATCGTGGCGGTTTGGTGTCCGGCTGCGACCACAGCGGCTGCAGCTTGCGGGCCGCGGCGATCGACCGCTCGGTCCAGGTGGACGTCCAGTCCTGCAGGAGCGCCTTGTTGTGCTCGGCGAACTCCTTGTCTCCTGTGAGCAGCTCGAACATCGCCCGGGTGTAGCGCAGGTCGCGTTCGGCGAAGTCGTACTCCGCCGCGCCGACCACCGTCGGCGTCACGAAGTCGCCGTTGCCGGGTGCTGCGTGCTGGACCAGCTGGCTGCGGAACAGCTCGCCGACCAGCGGTTCGAACACGACGTTCGCGGCGAAGATCGCCTCACACCAGTCGTCGATCGCGGTCAGCTGCTCGGCGACCTCCCGCACGCCCTGCCAGGCCGGGTCGGACTTCCAGGTCTCCAGATGGGCCTTGCCGTCGAAGTCCTCGATCTCCTCGCTCAGCGTCAGGTTGTAGAGCGCGAGGTCCTGGGCGGCCCGGATCCGGTGCATGCTGTTCACCGAGATCGCGTTGTTGTGCATGTTGGTGGGGGCCCGCCGGTTCGCGTTCGCGTACAGGTAGAGACCGAGCCCGTGGTCGACGTGCATCCAGGCGCCGACGTGCTGCTCGACGAACCGGATCCAGTTACGGTTCCACTGCTCGAAGGCCTTGGACTGCCGGGCCGCCTCGACGTTCTGGGTGACCTGCCGGACGACGTTGGAGTTGTACCGGTAGAGCGTCATCTCCCACTCTTCGTTGGGATCGCGGAACTCGTGCCACCCGGTGGCCGGCCACTCCTTGACGATCATCCCGCCGGAGCCCGGCCCGCGCTGCGGCGACGGCTGGTCCGAGCCCCACGCCTTCAGCTGGGTCCAGTCCAGCGGGTAACCACCGCGGCCGTCGGCGAAGCCGTACAACCAGCCTTGCGTCAGGTAGTGCCGCGGGTCGGGCTGGACGTCGACCGTGACGTCCTCGTAGTGGCTCTGCTTGCGCTTCTGCGGCGTGTAGTAGTTGTACCGGCGGGCCGTCGAGTCCGGGAAGACCTTGGCGCCGGCCTCGGCGTCGGTGAAGACCGGCTGCGGCACACTGCGTGCCTGCGGGGAGTCCTGTGTGGTCGTCATCTGGCTTCTTCCTCCAGCACCTCGGGATCACCGGCGTCGCCGGTGGTGGTGAACTTGTCGTAGAAGATGCGCTTCTGGGCGACCCCCAGCCGTTCCAGCAGGGGGAGCGCGGCCTCGACCATCGGCGGCGGCCCGCACACGTAGGCGTCGGCGCCGTCGAGATCGTCCTCGTACCGGGCGACCACGTCGGTGATCAGCCCGACCTCGCCGTCCCACTCGTCCTCGCCGGCGGGATCGGACAGCGCCGGCAGGTACCGGAAGTCCGGCAAGGTGGTGGCCAGCGACCGCAGCTCCTCGTCGAAGCACAGGTCGCGCAGACCGCGCGCGCCGTAGTAGAAGGTCGTCGGCCGGTCGATCGCCCGCTCGGCCATCGACCGCAGCAGCGACAGGATCGGGGCCATCCCGGCCCCGCCGCCGAGGAACACCAGCCGGGCGCCGGGGTTGTCGCGCAGGGTGAAGACCCCGAACGGACCGGTCAGGTCGAGCCGGTCGCCGACCGCGACGCGTTCGTCGAGGTACGACGAGAACAGCCCGCCCGGGTAGATCTTGATCACGAACTCGAGCTGTCCGCCTTCGCGGCTCGACGTGTTCGCCATCGAGAACGACCGGGTGGCCCGGGTCCCGGGGACCGTGATGTCGACGTACTGGCCAGGGAAGTACTTCAGCTCGCCGGGGTCCAGCAGCCGCAGGACCAGGTGCCGCATGTCGTGGGTGACCGCGGTGTTCGCGACCACCTCGGCGACGGCCTCCTGGATCGGCAGACCGGACCTGATCATGTCCTCGTCGTAGTTGAGCAGCTCGATCGTGAGGTCCTCGTAGGCGTGCGCCCGGCACAGCAGCGTGTAGCCCTCGGTCAGCTCGTAGTCCGGCAGCGCGAACGTCGAGTACCGGTCGTGCTCGATGTCGTCACCGTCGAGCACGAACGACTTGCAGGACGAGCACTGCCCCTCCTTGCAGCCGTGCATCAGCATCACGCCCTGCTCGGCCGCGGCGCGCAGGATCGTCTGTTCCTCGTCGACCTCGATCTCGATGCCGACCGGTTCGAACCGTACGACGTGCTTGTCGCCCATGGTTCCTCGCAGCTGCGCCGACGGGATGGTGGACCGGGGGAGGACGGGTGAGGGGAACCCGCCCTCCCGTGGCGAGGGTCAGTTGTCCTTCGGGGCGCGCCCGGCGGGACCGCCGCGCACGTACCGGGCCGCGAAGGCCGCCCTCTCGTCGTCGCCCATCTCGTTCAGCAGCACGTTCGGGCTCTGCAGCGGGGGACAGCGCCGCAGATGGTCGAGCGTCCACATCTTGTCCGGGTTCAGGTCGAGGTGGGGCTGCGCGACCATCGTCTTGCCGTCGTCGCGGACGAAGCCCATGTCGGACACGACGTCGGCCCAGTTCCAGCCGTGGTAGAGCGTCTCCCACTCGCGGTGACCGATCAGCTTGCCCATGTTCGGCGTCTGCCGGCCCTGGTACGTCGGGCGGAACGCGGTCTCGTCGGTCCACTTGCACATCTCGTGGCAGTACGTGCGCCACTGGCCGTCGACCTTGCCCATCACCATGTCCTCACGGACCAGGCACGGGACCATGCAGGTCCAGCAGCGGTGCGGGTACTCGTAGTCGACGTCCTCGAACACGATCGGCTTGTGCCCGTTCGGCGTCGACAGCCGGTTGTAGTTCTCCCACCAGGCGCCGTACTTGTCGTACCAGCCCGGGTACTTGAACTCGAACCACTCGAAGTCCTTGTCGGTCATCGGGTCGATCCGCCAGTAGTTGGCCAGCCAGCCGGTGGCGAAGAACTGCGCGACCTCGTGCACGTAGCCCTTGTTCCAGATCTGGTTCCAGGACTCCTCGATCAGGTCGTGCGGGATCTCCAGTCCGTACTTCTCCAGCGGCACCAGGTAGCTGCGGTAGTAGTCGTCGTAGATCCAGCGCCGCCACATCTCGGCGTAGCTCTCGCGGTCCTTGCGGCGGTCCTTCGTGCCGTACTCGATGAAGGTGCCGATCGCGGCGTCGACGACGCGGTGGTTGTTCCACCAGGCGTAGCGCAGGTCGCGGGCCAGCAGCTGGTGGTTGCTCTCGTCGGCCAGCGCCATCAGCAGCGTCGCGTAGCCGTTGCTGATGTGCCGCGACTCGTCGGACTGGACCGAGTGGAATACCGTCGGCAGCAGGTAGTCGCCGTTCGCGGCGGCCTCGGCCGGCATCGCGACGAACAGCGTGTTGGTGAAGGCGGTCTCGGCCACGATGGTGAGGTAGATACTGGCCGCGGTGATCGCGTCACCGGTGATGAAGCCTTCCGCGAACTGCCGGCCGATGGTGCCGCAGTAGTCGCTCTGGAAGTTGCGCAGGCTGGAGTTGAAGCCCGCCGGGTCGATGTAGTTGTTCATGTACAGGCGCTTGAGGTTCTGCTGGATCGTCGAGTGCCGGACCTCGTCGATCATCTGGATCGCCTGACCGTTGTGCAGTTCCGGGTTCGGGACCGTGCGGAAGAGCAGCGGCATCGCGCGGGCGGCCGAGATCTCGGGCAGCGGGATGATGGACAGGAACAGCTTCTGCCACTCCAGCCAGCGTTCCTGCACCTGGCGGAACATGTTGCCGCGGATCGCGCCGTCGGAGGCGCCGTACACCCGGTGGTCCTTCTCCTCCTGCATCGGGAAGTAGGACCGCAGGACCTGCTTGAGCGGGTCCTTCTTCTGCGCCTTCTGGAACGTGTAGTCGGTCCCGTACTGGGAGACGGGCTCGTGGTAGGCGGGCTCCCAGGACAGCTCCTGGATCTTCTGGTGGGCCTTCGCCACACTTTGGCGACTCATGGCACTCCTCTGTGGCTCGCTGTGGCCTCTGGCCTGGCCCACGCTTGGGGGCCGTATGACGTGGGCTCAGCCACGTCCTGCTTGCCTTTGCAGTACAGCGCACACCGTGCGCGACGGAAGGTCTCAAATTGAGACACCCCTTGCCGCTGGACCTCAGTGGTCCCCGAACACGGCGTCGCGGAGCCGCGACAGCTCGTCCGCGGCGTCCTGCAGACTCCGCGCGTCACCCGGTACGGCGGGCCGGATGCCGAGCGCGACCAGCAGCGCGGCAGCCGCCTCGCCCGGATCGCCGGCCGACCCCAGCACGGGGTGCAGCCCCGCGTCGGCGAGTTGGTGGAAGACCGCGTTGACGACCGTCCAGGGGTTGTAGCTCTCGTCGATGGGTTCCATCCGATGCCCCTCTCCGCTCCTCCCATCAGAACCCCTGCCCGCGAAGCTGGCTGTCTCAAATTGAGACAGCCGCCGGCGCCGAACAGTGCATGGCCCCACTCCGTAGGCTCAGGCAGATGCCCCGGAAGACGAAGTCGACGCCGTCGTCGCAGAACCTCTTCACCTCGTCGTTGTTCGGTTTGCGGACCGCATGGCGAAGCTCGGCGGCGTTGACCACGTGCAGCTTGGGACTGCTCGTGGTGGTGAGTCTGCTGCCGGGTCTGCAGGTGGTCCTGATCGCTCGTCTGGTCGACTCCATCGCGACCGGAGATTCCGGTGCGTTGACAGCAGGAATGGTGGGGGTGGCAATCTGCGTCGGCGCGACGGAACCGCTGGCCCAGGCGGTCCGTGCGCTCGGCTATCAGATCGTCAGCCGGGCCCGGGCCAATCTCCACGGCGATCTGGCGCACGCGGTCGCCGCGATGCCTCCGTCGATGCTGCGCCGGCCCGAGATCGCCGACCGGGTGCAGTCCGTGAAGGACGCGATCCCCATGCAGACCGGCTACCTGTACCTGAACATCCTGCTGGCACTGCAGGGGATCATCGGCGCCATCGGTGTCTGTCTTGCCGTCTTCACCTTCAACGTCTTGTCCGGTCTGCTGGTCCTGCTGGCAGCCCTGCCTGTCTATCTGGCCTCCAGCTATCTCAATCGGGTCCAAGACCGGATGGACGCTCCGTTGGCGGCTCTCTCACGGCGCGCCGGCTATCTGGAAACGCTGATCACTCATCAGCGCAGCGCAACCGAACTCAACAGCTTGGGTACAGGTCAGCGAGTTGCCGAATGGACGGCCGCCCAGTACCACCGGGTGGCCGATTTCGAGAGCCGCCTGCTCCGGCCCTTGCTGAAGGCTCAAACCCTCGCCGGGGTTGTCACTGGAGCCTTGATCGCCGCAGCGCTCCTGGTCCTCGTGACTCAGCGAGCAACAGCAGGAGCAGCAGCAGGAGTCGTCGCTGCACTGGCCGGGGCCGGGGCGATCCGCTCCGCAGGATTTTCGCTCGGATCACTGGCCGAAGCATCGCCCAGGGTCGGTCGGCATCTTCAGTTGCTCCAGGACGCTCCCGAACCAGCGACGTCCAGCGAGGCGCCCGCCGTTCATCAGGTCGAGGCAGTAGCTCTCAGGTTCTCGTACGACGAAGCATCGCCGCCGGCACTCGACGGCGTGTCCTTCAGTGCGCGGCGCGGCGAGATGGTCGCACTGGTGGGACCCAACGGTGCGGGAAAAACGACAGCGGTGAACTGTCTGATCGGAGCGCTCGACCCGAGTTCGGGAGGCGTGTTCATCGACGGACAGAATGCGGCTCAGCTCGAGGAGGCTGAACGCCTCGCCGTGTTCGGCGCGTTGTCACAGGAGTTCGGCCGCTTCGAACTACGGGTACGCGACGCGGTGGCGCTGGGACAGCCCGCACGGGAGCTGTCCGACGACGATGTCGCGGACGCTCTGGCGAAGGCCCAGGTGGCGGATGCCGTCGCGTCCATGAAGAGCGGGCTCGATACGCAGCTCGGTGACCAGTGGGAGGGTGGAGTCGGGATCTCTGGTGGCCAGTGGCAGCGCATGGCGCTGGCGAGGATCTACGCGCGCAACGCACCCGTCTGGATTCTCGACGAGCCGACATCGGCGATCGATTCGGAGGCCGAGTACGAGGTGTTCGCACGGCTTCATCGAACTCGTGCGGACCGGATCACGATCGTCGTCTCCCATCGGGCGTGGACGCTGCAAGCCATGGATCGGATCCATGTGCTCGACAACGGATCGATCGTAGAGTCGGGAACCTTCGACGAACTGGTGGCAGCAGGCGGCAGGTTCACCGAGCTCTTTCGGAGCCAGATGGCAACCAGAACGTCGGACTAGGCGGTGCCCGGTCACAACCCCTGGCGGTGCCGGCGGGTTGTCTCAAAATGAGACAACCGCCGGCGCGTGCGTGGCTACTCTTGAAGGAGCGATGCCACCACTTTCGGCAGTGAGGTCTCGTCGTGGAGGAACTGGAAACCATCTCAGGAGGAGACGGCGGCCGGACCGAGAAGGCCCGGTTGAGTTTCCTGACCTACGACACCTTCCCGGCCGGCGACGTCCGCCGACCGGTCCTGGCCTCCTGGGTGCGTTCGCGCCGGCGCAACCTGCCCGCCGACCGGATCGACCTCCCGTACGTCGCCGACCCGGATCTCGACCAGCCGCTGACCCGGAGCGCGGACCCGGTCCTGATGCGGCTGCACGAGCATCTCGACGGGCAGCCGATCAGCGTGATCCTGACCGAGCGGGACGGGCTGGTGCTGCGGCGGCTGACCGCCGACACCCAGCTGAGCCGGCACCTGGATCGCGTGCACCTCGCACCGGGGTTCAGCTACTCCGAGCAGTTCGCGGGCACCAACGGCATCGGTACGGCGCTCGAGCGCGGCGGCCCGATGCACGTGTTCGGGCACGAGCACTACGCCGAGGACCTCGAGGACCTGGCGTGCGCCGGCGTACCGATCATGCATCCGATCAGCGGCAAGACCGTCGGCGCGATCGACCTGACCTGCTGGCGCAAGGACGCGGGCTCGTTGCTGATCGCCTTGGCGAAGACCACCGCGGACCAGATCCGCGCGGCGCTGCTGCGGGACTGCACGGCGCGCCAGCAGGTGCTCGTCGAGCAGTACCTGCAGGCCGGACGCCGTACGGCGGACATGGTGCTGGCCTTCGACGGCGACCTCCTGGTGATGAACGCGAACGCCCGGCGCAACCTCGACAACAGCGACCAGGCAGCGATCCTCGCCCACGGCTCCGAGCTACTGACCGACGGCCGAGCCGCCACCGCCGTGGAACTGCCGAGCGGCACCCGGGTCCGGATCACCTGCCGCCCGGTGCCCTCAGGCGTCCGCACCACGGCTGCGGTCCTCCAGGTCACGCCTCGCGCCCCCGGCCTCGGCGTGATGACGGTCCGCGCCAGCCACCCACCCCCACGCCCCGAGCTCCCCGGCATGGTCGGCCGAAGCGGCCCCTGGCTCGCCTGCTGCCGAGACGTCGACAACGCTTACCGGGCAGGGCAATGGACCGTACTCAGCGGCGAGGCCGGCAGCGGCAAGATGGCCCTCGCCCGCGCGGCCCACCGGCAGAACAACCCGGCCGGCGCCCTCGCCGTACTGGATGCTGCCTCGTCGCCGGACCTGGCGTCCGACGTAGAAGCAGAACTGTCCGACGACACCGTCCAAGCTGTGGTGCTGCGCCACGCCGAGCGCCTGACCCCACCCCAGCTCGACGACCTCGTCGGTGCCTTCTACAGCGCCGTCGAACGCCGCCGTACCGACCCACCCTGGGTCGCCCTAACCCTCACCACCACAGGCGAATCCGACCCCGACCTGGGCGAGCTGCTCCCGCTCTTCCCGCTAACTGTCACCGTCCCACCCTTACGCCACCACGCCGAGGACATCCGGGAACTGGTCCCGTACTTCCTGAGCCAGCTGAGCCGAGGAGCCCTCCGCTGCTCCCCGGAAGCCCTCCACCAACTCCTCCGCTCCTCGTGGCCCGGCAACACCGCCGAACTCCGCCACGTCCTCAAACAGATCGTCCAACACCGCCGCCGTACCGGCGTAGTCGCCCTAGGCGACCTCCCCGCCGACCTCCAGTCCATCAGCCGCCGAAGCCTCAGCCCCCTAGAATCTCTGGAACGCGACGCGATCATCCGAAGCCTCCTAGACAACAACGGCAACCGCCGAGAGGCTGCTCGGGCGTTGGGCATGTCCCGAGCCACCATCTACCGAAAAATCCACGACTACGGCATCCGCTGACGAAGGCAGTTCCTCGATCCAAGAATGCGCTTGCGCGTGCTCAACCTCTCGGCGGCCGACGTCGCAGGCTCACGCACTCCATCGCTCGTCAGTTCCCGGTCAGGGCCACCGCGGGCGACACGACTCACATCGGTAAGTGGCCGGCAGCCAGGCGCTAGCCTTCCGGGAGGGAACCGATCATGGCCTTCGGGGGGACACCGTGGCGAAGAAGCAAGCCGACCCGTTGCCGCAACACACGGTCGAAGAGATCCGCGCCGCGTGCGAGGCTCCGCTCCCCGCAGGCGTGACGATGGTCCTGTTGAAGAAAACGGTCACCGGCCTGTACGTCCACGAGGGCGGAGTCTCGGTCCTCGACCGCCCCGACCGCCGATGGCGTCAACTTCCCGCGGTCACAAACGTGTCCCGCGGCGCATTCATCCGCAGCCGCATCAGGCTCCGCTTCGCCGACGGCACCAAGGTGACAGTCCGCCCGTACAAGCCAAAATTCCGCTGCCTCCTCGAAACCGGCAAACGCGACAGCCTGAACTTCTCCTCAACAAGCACCGACGACCCCCGCACCAACGACTCCCCCTCGACGGCCTCACCGCCATCCTCGTAATCCTGGCCGCGATGATCCTGTTCCCAATCTCCCTGACCATGCTGGCCCGCGAGCTCTCCGGCACCTCCGCCCGAGCAAAACAGGCAGCCCTCCTACTGCCTCAGCTGCGGTCCGTCGTCCAGGCCTAGTGGATCGGAGGCAGGTTCGCCTCAACGGAAGGCGACCACAAACTCGTCCATCGTCCGCGCAGGTCCCACGGCCCCACCCGAGCCGGCAATCGCGACCCGCACGAACCCGACCCGCAGCAGCATCTCGGTCAGCGCATCCACCCCAAAAACCCTGCGGCGCAGCAGATCCCAGTCCACCCCGCCGCGGTCGTGCACCCACCGCCGCTCGGTGACCTGCTTTCCGTCGACGTCATCCCAGTAGCACCGACCGGCCGAGAGGGAGAGGGGCCGCCGGATGTCAGCCTGACCCCTAGTAATCGAGACCACTCAGCGTTACCGTGACTGCGAATCCCGAGGGGGGCTCGGGGGATCGAGGGGGAGAACTATGTCTCAGCAGTACCCGCAGCAGCCGCAATTCCAGCCTGGTGGACCTTTTCAGCCGCCGAAGAAGAAGCACACCGTCCGCAACGTGTTCCTCGCCATCGGTCTGACCTTTGTCGTACTGGTGGGCGGATGCACCGCGATGATCGCGGCCGGTGGCGCAGGCACGGAGGCGAAGAAGGAGACCGCGGTCGCCGGGGTGACCGCTCCTGTCGCGACCACAACGGGCACAAGCGTGCCGCCGCCTGTGTCCTCGGAACCCGCGGCCGCGGCCACCACCGAGGCGCCCGAACCCGAGGTGGTGCAGCCGTCGATGACCAAGGGTCAGGAGCAGGCAGTCGGCTCTGCCGAGTCGTACCTGAGCTTCACCGCGTTCAGCCGCAAGGGCCTGATCCGGCAACTGTCGTCCAGTGCGGGCGAGGGTTTTTCGGTGGCCGACGCGACGTTCGCCGTCGATCACCTCAAGGTCAATTGGAACGAACAGGCCGCGAAATCCGCCAAGAAGTATCTGGAGATGACGCACTTCTCCCGAAAGGGTCTGATCCGTCAGCTGGAATCGAGCGCTGGCGAGGGCTTCACCCACGCGCAAGCGGTGTATGGGGTGAACAAGGCCGGCCTGTAGTGGTGGCTTCGTTCGAGATGTCCCGGTGAGGCAGCAGACGCCAGTGTCCACAGGATCCAGGCACGGAACGGGGTTCAAGTCCCTGGGGACTTGAACCCCGGGTGTTCGAGGAGGACTCGAAACCCCACGGTGATGCCATGCTGGGGCGGTGAGAGATCTCGAGCTTCAAGTGCCGTCTCCTCTCGAGGCCTTGGTGGACGACCGGCTGAGGTTGACGGGCGTTCGGGTGCTTCTCAAGCGCGATGATCTGATTCATCCCGAGTTGCCGGGAAACAAGTGGCGGAAGCTCAAGAACAACCTGATGGATGCCCGGTCTGGTGGGCACGAAATCTTGTTGACGTTCGGGGGTGCTTACTCGAACCACATTCGGGCGACGGCTGCGGCTGGGTACTACGGCGGGTTCCGGGCTGTTGGCGTGATTCGGGGGGAGGAGCATGATCCGCTGAACCCGTCGCTGGCCTATGCGGTCTCGCGGGGGATGCGGCTCACCTACATGGACCGCACGACGTATCGGGAGAAGGGCTCCGACGCGGTGGTTGAGAGGTTGCGGCGGGAGTTTGGGGAGTTCTATCTGCTTCCGGAGGGTGGGAGTAACGCGGAGGCGGTGCGGGGGTGTGCGGAGTTGCCGGCGGAGATCGGTGAGGACTTCGACGTAATCATGTGTGCGGTGGGAACTGGCGGGACGCTCGCAGGGATTGCGTCTGGGGTGGAGGAGGGGCAGCGGGCGATCGGGGTGCCGGTTCTCAAGGGTGCTCAGTTCTTGGAGAGGGACGTTGCTGAGCTTCAGCGGCAGGCGTTTGGGGCGCCGACGGACAACTGGACGTTGGACTACGACCATCACTTTGGTGGGTATGCGAAGCGGACGGCGGAGTTGGATGCGTTCGTTGACGACTTCGAAGCCCGGCATGGGCTGCGGTTGGACTGGGTGTACGTCGCGAAGATGATGATGGCGCTGTTCGATGCGGTTGAGCGGGGTGAGTTCGCTCGTGGGTCGACTGTTGTTGCGGTGATCAGCGGGTCTGATGAGGTGCCGGCGGTATAGCTAGTCCGCTAGCCAATCGAGGCGCCATTCGCCCGTGTTGACCTTGAACTCCTTGTCGAAACCGAGCCAGCGGCCGGTCATGGACTGGCCTTGCGGGCTGACGATGAGCTGCAAGGTGCCGTGGTAGACGGCGCCGCGGTAGTAGCCGGTGCGGGACGTGCGCTCAGTCCAGGTACCGGTGGCGATCGCTCCCGTGAGCGAGAGGTCGAGTCTGACGCGGGACTCGCCTTCGGCTACGCGGTTGTGGCCGGTCACCCGGCCACCGTGGTGGCGGAGGCGGACCCCGTGTTCGCCGAAGAGGTCTTCGTCGCGTCCGGAAGAGTGGTAGCCGTAGCGGGAGGCCCAGAGACCAGACAGGGTGCCGCGAGGTGGTTCGCGGTCTGGGTCGTCTTGATCCAGCTCGGCTGGTACGGCGGCCGCGCCCAGGGAGAGCGCCGAGGACAGTTTCAGCATGAGGCTCTGACGTCGGGTGGTTGGGACGATGTCGCGGGTCCAAGTCCGGACCGCTTCCGCTAGGTCGTCGACGCTGGAGTTCTCGAGGCTGGCGATCAGGGTTTCCACTGTGACAGCGTCGTCGCTGGTGAGCTGGGATTGCAGCGTGGCGAGGTCGGCTCGCATCCTTTGTGCCGTGTCGTACTGGCGGAAGTCTGCGACATCGGCCACGAGGTCCGCGACGGAGCATTGGTAGAGCTGCGCCAACCTGCTCAGGACGTCGAGGGATGGTGCGTAACCTGTCGCGGCCGGCCACTGCTCCCAGTAGGAGAAGTTCTTGAAGGTCTTGGGGTCGTCGGGCCAGACATCGTTCCACTGGGCGGCGGCGTCACGCTGGCTCCAGTCTCGGACGAGGCGGAGCGCGACCCGGGGATTGATCCGATATCGCTCGGTGAAGGCTTGCGCGGCCTCCACCCAGGTGCGGCCCTGGGACCGGAGTTCAGCAGACCACTGACGGCGCTCTTGGCGGAGGCTCTGCGCGGGATCGGAACTCACAGTGTCCATGATGGCACTGATTGTCCCCGTTGGGCGGGGAGTTCTCACCGGAATGGTCACTGTCTGTCTCGGTGGTTCGGCGGCCCTGGTCACGACAGAGTCGAGGCAAGGTCAGCGCGGTGGGTGAGCTTGAATTCCCTGCCCTGCCGCGCTGACCGATCCAAGGGAGAACGGGGCCAGGGATGGATGTCGGGAAATGCGCCAGGCCTGTGTTGCTCGGCTATATCTGCAGAGGTCTGCTGGCAGGTGATGACGGGGTCGACGATGCGGAGTTGGCGATGGTCGACTTCGCGGACGCCAACGGATTCTTGCTGAGGGATACCTATGTCGAGGAGGCTGCCGGTGTGCCGTTGGCGTTCGGTGCGTTGGTGGAGTCGCTGAGTTCGTCTGGTGGTGATGCCGTGGTCCTGCCGGGCCTGCTGCACTTGGCCGTGCTTGGTCCGCGGCATGACATGAAGATGCTCTTCGAGCGGGCCACGGGGGTTCGGGTGCTTGTCATGTGAGCAGCGCCGCCAAGAGCTGAAGCTGACCTCAAGTTGGTAGGCGGCCTCAGCCACAGACTACCCAACTATACTTTTATCTTTTGTTGTTCTTCAGTATTTTATATATTTCCTGTTTGCTTTTCTTGTGTTTCTCGTGTTGCTTTTACTGTGTTGCTTCGTTGTCCGTGTACCTGGGTGCCAGAGGCGGGACTTGAACCCGCACGCCCGAGGGCACCGGCACCTAAAGCCGGCGTGTCTGCCGTTCCACCACTCTGGCTGGGGTTGCTCCCCAGGAGGTCATCCTAGGGAGCAACCGGTGTCAGCGGTTCTGCAGGGCGTCGATGAAGACGTCCTGGAGGTCCGTGGGGTTGCGGGCGACGTAGCTCTGGCCGCCGGTGGCCTGGGCCAGGCGCTTGAGTTCGGTCTCGTCCGCGTCGGGGCCGATGCCGAGAGCGATGATGCGGACCGGGCGGGCCGGGTCCTTCAGGCTCTCGAGGATCTGCAGGGTGCGGTCGAGGCTGTCGCTGCCGGGGTCGTCGTTCTTGCCGTCGGTGAAGAGCAGGACGGTGTTGACGGCGCCCGAGTCGTACTGGCTGCGGACTTCCTTGATCGCGGCGATGGCCGTGTCGTACAGACCGGTGCCACCGCCGACGCGGGCCGACTGGGTCGTCAGGTTGCTGATCATCGCCTGCCGGTGGGCCGGAGTCAGCTTGCCGATCGGTACCAGCTTCTTGAAGTCGGCCTGGAGTGGGCCGATCTTCGTGGAGAACACCCACAGGCCCAGTTCGGCCGAGTCGGGGAACAGCTTGAGGCCGTTGCCGGCTGCCTCGATGGTCAGCTGCATCCGGGTCTTGGCGCTGCCGGGGACCTTCTCGGCCATCGAGCCCGAGACGTCGATGACGGCCAGCGAGTGGGCCGACAGCGACAGCGTCGTCCAGCTCAGCAGGGTCTTCTCGATCGCGCTCGCGGTCGGCTTGGTCAGCTGGGTGATGTCGCCGACGCCGCGGCCTTCGCCGAGCGGGCTCATCAGGGCGTCGCGGAAGCCCGCGTCGTCCCGCGACTGACCGACGGCGTCGGAGAGCATCTGCTCGCCCAGCGCCTTGCCGGCGTCGGTGATCGCCTCGGCGTTGGTCTTGGCGGTGACCACGACCGGGTAGTCCATCAGCAGCGTCCCGGTGCGCGGCACGATCGCCTTCAGTTGCGCCGCCGGGTTCTCGTCCTGGTACTTGACGAACGCCTGCTCAGACATCGGTACGACGGTCGAGCTGCCGTCCGAGGCGGCCCGGCTGAGCGGCCCGTTCACCTCGGTGTACTGCTTCGGCATCGAGCCGAGTCGCTGCGCGAGCGGTACGAGCACCTTGGCGACCTGGCTGTTCGACGCCGAGGTCTTGGCCCGTTCGGCCTGGATCGCCAGCAGCGCGAGCGCGCCCGACGCCTGCTTCGCCGGGTCGAGCAGTGCCGGCTGGGTGGTGGCGAAGAGGTTCAGCCACGACGAGGTGTTCGCGAAGTTCTCGGACCGGCCGACCAGGACCAGGGGCGACGTCGCCAGTGACGGGACCGCGATGCTCGGGATGGACTCGCCGTCGTCGGCGCGGCCCACCCACAGCGAGGAGTCCGGCACCCACAGGTCGGGTCGGCTGTCACTATCGGGCGTGGAGATCTGCTGGGCCACCGAAGCGGACTGCGCGGCGGTGATGGTGAACTGCAGACAGGCGTTCCCGTCCTCACCGCCCTTGGCCATCAGAGCCTTGGTCGCCTGCTCCAGCTGAGGCTGGAACTCGGGCGTCGTGCTGAGCTTGACCTGGGTCGGCTCGTCACACTGACCGCCCAGCAAACCGTCGGCGCCGGCTTCGGATCCGAAGGAGCGGACCACGAACACGGCACCCAGCGAGAGCACCAAGAGACCGACGGCGGTCAAGTACACCGGCCGACGGTTGTTGTTACTTCGCGTCACCGCAGAGGAATGTTTTCCCATCGCGGCAGGTCCCTCCCTCCCAGAGGCAGACTGCGCGCGCAGATTACCCGGTTTGCACTGGTCAGGGCCAAGGTCGCCGACCACCGTGACCGCACCGGAATCAGGTCGTCATCGAACGCTGGAGCCTTCCGGAGTACGGCTACTCCTCAGGCAGGCCTGAAAACTCACGCTGGGTAACGCCGGGACTGCGGTCCGCTCCGAGAGGAGTGTGATCCAGATCACAGCACAGATTTGCTCAAACGACCGTTCCATGGACCATGCCCATGAAACCTTCGAAGGTTTCCCTTCGCTGAACCGGTCGAGTCGTCTCAGAGACCGAGATCGCGGCGCAATTTCGCCACGTGCCCGGTGGCCTTCACGTTGTACTGCGCGACCGCGATCTTGCCCTCGCCGTCGACGACGAACGTCGAGCGGATCACCCCGGTCACCTTCTTGCCGTACATCGTCTTCTCGCCGAAGGCCCCGTACGCCGTGAGGACCTCCTTGTCCGGGTCGCTCAGCAGCGGGAACGTCACGCCGTCGTGCTCGCGGAACTTCTGCAGCTTGGCCGGCTTGTCCGGGGAGATCCCGAGCACCGTGTACCCGGCCGCGGCCAGCGAGTCGAGCGAGTCGCGGAAGTCGCAGGCCTGCTTGGTGCAGCCCGGCGTCATCGCGGCCGGGTAGAAGTAGACGATCACGTTCTTGCCGCGCAGGTCGCGCAGCGAGACGTCGTTGCCGTCCGCGTCGGGCAGGGTGAACTCAGGTGCGGCGTCGCCGACGGACAGGCGCTCGGACATGACTGGGTCCTTCCCTCGACACGGCACAACTGGGTGATTGTCCGACATTCTGCCGTACGCCGGGAGCAGCGGCGCGAGGGGCTCCTGTGACGGGTGGGGCGACCATGAGGTACGGCGAGGGGACTTGCGCGCGGGGACCGCGCAGGAGTGGAGTGGGCGCATGCGGGCGATGACGGTGGTTCCGGGCAAGGCTGGCTCTGCGTCCGTCGGCGAGGTCGCCGAACCGCCCGAGGCCGACGGCACGATGCTCGTCGAGGGAGTGCTGGCCGGGATCTGTGGCACGGACCTGGAGCTCGTGGCTGGTGAGTTCGGCAGCGGCAGGGCTGGCGCGGACCGGCTGGTGCTCGGGCATGAGTCGCTCGGGCAGGTGCTGGAGGCTCCGCCCGGCTCGGGCTTCTCCAGCGGGGACCTGGTCGCTGGGATCGTCCGGCGGCCTGACCCGGAGCCCTGTCCGGCGTGTGCTCGTGGGGAGTGGGACTTCTGCCGCAACGGGCTCTACACCGAGCGGGGGATCAAGGGGGATGACGGGTACGGCGCTGAGCGGTGGCGGGTCGACCCGTACTTCGCCGTACGGGTGCCTGCTGAGCTGGGGCGGCTCGGCGTACTGGTGGAGCCTGCCAGCATCCTCACCAAGGCGTGGGAGCAGGTGGATCACGTTGGTGGGCGGTCCTGGTACGAGCCGAAGCAGGTGCTGGTCACTGGGGCTGGGCCGATCGGGCTGCTGGCTGCGCTCATTGCTGCGCAGCGTGGGTACGGCGTACATGTGCTGGATCGGTCTGACGAGGGGCCCAAGCCGCAGCTGGTGCGGGACCTTGGTGGGACGTTCCTGACTGACCTGAGCGAGCTGCAGGTGCAGCCGGACGTCGTTATCGAGGCGACTGGTGCTGGGCCGGTGGTGGTGGAGGCGGCGAAGCTGCTGGCGCCGGCTGGGGTGATGTGTCTGGCTGGGATCTCGCCTGGGCCTTCCAGCATCGAGGTGCAGATGGACGCGTTGGTGCGGCAGCTCGTCGTACGGAATGCTGCGCTGGTTGGGACGGTGAATGCTGCCAAGCGGCACTACGCCGACGCTGTGGAGGTGCTGATGGCGGCCGATCAGGGCTGGCTGGAGCGGCTGATCACCAGGACCGTTCCGCTGTCGGACTGGCCCAGTGCGCTGACCAAGAAGCCCGACGACATCAAGGTGGTCGTGGACCTGCGGGCCTGACCTGCGAGGATGGGTCCAGTTGCCGGTCAGTAACGAGGAGGACAGGTGTCGGACACGCAAGCTCGTGGTACCGAGCAGATCGAGGCGGACATCGCTGCCACCCGTGCACGACTGGCCGCGACCGTCGATGAGTTGGTCGACCGCACCAGCCCCAAGAACGTCGCCAAGCGGCAGGTCGAGCAGGCGAAGGCGCAGGTGTTCGACGAGCGCGGTGAGCTACGGACGCAGAAGCTGGTCGCTGTCGGTGCGGCTGTGGTCGGCGTGGTCGGCGTACTGGTGATGATCCGCAAGCTGGTGGGCCGCCGGTGACCCCTCGCAAACGCCTGTCCGACGACAAACTGCCGATCCGGATGCTGCACGACCGCGTCCTGGTGTCGCTGGAGGTCGAGGGGGAGCGCAAGTCCTCGGCCGGCATCCTGATCCCGGCGACCGCGCAGATGGGCCGCCGGCTCGCCTGGGCGAAGGTGGTCGCGATCGGCGCCAACGTGCGCACGGTCGAGGTCGACGACCGGGTGCTGTTCGACCCGGAGGACCGGGCCGAGGTCGAGGTCCGCGGCGACGACTATGTCCTGCTCCGCGAACGGGACCTCCACGCCGTCGCCGCCAACCGGCTCGAAGACGGGCAAACCGGGCTCTACCTCTAGATTTCTGTACGACGTACGCAGGCGCCACGGGATTCTCGCGGCGCCTGCGGCTTTGTCAGAAGCTGTTCGGGCCGAAGCGGAAGACGGCCAGGACGACAGCCAGGACCAGGACGACCGCGTTGATGCCGAGGACCTGGTACTCCTTGCGGCGGATGTGGACGACGAGGGCGCCGGCCATCGTGATCGCCAGGCCGACGGCGGCCAGCGGGACCAGGATTGGGGCGATGTCGAGGACGGCGGGGAGGATCAGGCCGATCGCGCCCAGGACCTCGACGGCGCCGATGAACTTGAGGGTGCCGGCGGAGAAGTCCTCGGTCCACTTCATGTTCGGGTTCTCGCCGAGTTTGGCCTTGGACTGCGCCAGTTTGTTCGCGCCGGCGGCCAGGAAGAAGGCGGCCAGCACGCCCGCGACGATCCACAGAAAGACGTTCATGTCCCACTCTCGGTAGTTGGTTGACGCTTCAAGTCAAGGTAGCGCGGTTGAGTTGAAGCGTCAACCAAGCCGGTAGACTGCCCGGATGGCGGAGGATGTGCGGTGGCTGGACGACGACCAGCTGCAAGGGTGGATGGCCCTCGCGGGCCTGCTGTTCAAGCTGCCGGGTGCGCTCGACTTCCAGTTGCAGCGCGATTCGGGCCTGAACCACTTCGAGTACACCGTGCTTGCCGCGCTCTCGGAGTCGCCGGATCGGTCGCGCCGGATGAGCGACCTGGCCGGCGAGGCGAACGGCACGCTGTCGCGGTTGTCGCACGTGGTGAAGCGGTTGGAGAGCCGCGGCTTCGTGCATCGCCGTCCGTACGAGGAAGACGGCCGGATCACCGTCGCCACGCTGACCGACGAGGGGTACGCCTACCTGGTGGAGGCGGCGCCCGGCCACGTCGAGATGGTCCGCAAGTACGTCATCGACGCGCTCACGCCGGAGCAGCTCGAGCAGCTCAAGGTGATCAGCCAGCAGATCCTCGCGAAGGTCGATCCCGGCAAGCCTTGCTAAAAGCCCTTGCCTGGAGCCGCACGGTCGTGCTCTTATTCAAGAGTGAGCAAAGGTGAGGAGACCAGAGCGGCGGTGCTCGACGTCGCCGCGGCCCAGGTCAGCGTGATCGGGCTGAGCGCGCTCAGCATCGGTCTGCTCGCCGAGCGGACGCGGCTGTCGAAGAGCGGCCTGTTCTCCCACTTCAAGTCCAAGGAGCAGCTCCAGCTCGACGTGATCGACTGGACCGCGGAGTTGTTCGCCGAGCGTGTCGTGCGGCCGGCGCTGAAGGCTCCGCGCGGCGAAGAGCGGCTGCGCGTGCTGTTCGATCGCAAGCTGCGCTGGGACAGTGGCGATCTCGCGCTGCCCGGCGGCTGCTTCTTCTACAGCGTCTCCGCCGAGCTCGACGACGCGCCGCCCGGGCCGGTCCGCGATCGCTTCCTGCAGGCGTACCGCGACTACATCGACGCGATCGCGACGATCTTCCGGACCGGGATCACCGAGGGGCAGTTCCGCCCGGACGCCGATCCGGAGCAGTACGCCTTCGACATCCAGGGCGTGCTGATGGCCTTCCATCACGCCAGCCGGCTGCTCGGCGACGACCGCGCCGAGGTGCGGGCGCGGGCGGCCTTCGAAGCGCTGCTCGACGCGGCGCGGATCTAGACACCAGGAAGTTCGAGTGGGGGAGACGCAGCGGTGAAAAAAAGCACGATCGTTCGGTTCTATGCGACCAGCTTCCGGATTCTCGAGCGGGTCGCGCCGCCGATCGGGGCCCGGCTGCTCGAACAGCTGTGGTTCCGCCTGCCGCCCGTGCCGGAGAAGGTCCGCCGCTCGAGGGTCGACCTCCCACCCGGTACGCCGTTCGAGGTCCCCTTCGAGGGCGGCCTGATCCGCGGCCACGAGTACGGCGACGAAGGCCCGCTCGTCTACCTAGTCCACGGCTGGGGCGGCTGGGGCTTCCAACTCGCGGCGTTCATCCCGCCGCTGGTCGCCGACGGATTCCGCGTGATCGCGTACGACGCCCCGAGCCACGGCGAGTCCGCGCCCGGTCTGGAGGGCAAGGGCCGCAGCACGATGCCGGAGATCGCGGACGCGTTCCAGGCCGTCGTCGCGGCGCGCGGTCCGGCGTACGGCGTGATCGCGCACTCGCTCGGAGCGGCAGCAATCACGCACGCGTTGCTGCACTTCGCCGAGCCGGAGCGGGTGGTGTACCTCGCGGCGGCGTCGGACTTCGCGGACTGGGTGGACGGGTTCCAGGCGGCGTTCGGGTTCGGGCCGCGGGTGCGGGCCGGGTTCCTGCGGCGGTTCGCGCGCAGGTTCGGGCCGATGGAGAGCTACGAGGGATCGCGCGTGGTGACCGATCTCGCGACGAGGCGGGAGCTGCCGCCGCTGCTGGCGATCCACGACCGGGACGACCGCGAGACGGAGGCCGACGGGAGCATCCGGCTGGCGAAGGCCTGGCCGGGCGCGGCCGTCGAGCTGACCGAAGGGCTCGGGCACCGGCGGATCCTCGGCGACACGGCGGTGATCGAGATGGCGCTCGGCTTCTTATCCACAGATTGGGAAGGCGGCCACACGGCGAGGGCCGCGCAGGAGACAATGGAGGGGTGACAGACCTCTTCTCCAGCTCCACTTCCAGCCGCCTGCCGGACTTCCCGTGGGACAAGCTCGCGCCGTTCAAGCAGAAGGCGGCCGACCATCCGGACGGCATCGTCGACCTGTCGATCGGCAGCCCGGTCGACCCGGTGCCGGACCTGGTGAAGAAGGCGCTGGCCGACGCGGCCGACGCGCCGGCGTACCCGACAACGATCGGTACGGCGACCGCGCGGCAGTCGGCAGTCGACTGGCTCGAGCGTCGCCTCGACGTACCGGGTGTGGATCCGCGGACCGGCGTGCTGCCGGTGATCGGGACCAAGGAGCTGATCATGCTGCTCCCGATGCTGCTCGGCGTCGGAGCCGGTGACACCGTGCTCATCCCCGACCTCGCCTACCCGACGTACGAGGCAGGCGCCGCGCTGGCGCGCGCCAAGAGCGTGCCGGTCGCCGACGTCACCCAGTACGACGGCCCGGTGGCTGTCGCGTACCTGAACTCGCCACGCAACCCGTCCGGCGAGATCACCTCGGCCGCGGAGCTCAAGGCCGCGGTGGAGTGGGCCCGGGCGAACAACGTGCTCCTGGTGAACGACGAGTGCTACGTCGAGTTCGGCTGGGACGAGCAGCCGGTGTCCGTGCTGCACCCGGACGTCTGTGGCGGCTCGTTCGACAACCTGTTGGCCGTGCATTCGCTGTCCAAGCGGTCCAACCTGGCTGGGTACCGGGCCGGCTTCGTAGCGGGTGACGCGCGGATCGTGACCGAGCTGCTCGCGGTCCGCAAGCACGCCGGGCTGATGGTCCCGTCGCCGATCCAGGCGGCGATGGCGGCGGCGTTCGCCGACGACCAGCACGTGGAGGAACAGCGCGCGCGGTACATCCGGCGGCGGTCGGTCCTGCGCGAGGCGCTGACCGGCGCGGGCTGGGAGATCACGCTGTCGCAGGGCGGGCTGTACCTGTGGGCCGAGCACCCGTCGTACGACGCCTACGGATCGGTCGAGGCGCTGTCGGAGTTGGGGATCTTGGTGGCACCTGGGGCCTTCTACGGAACGGCCGGTGAGAGGAACATTCGAGTTGCCCTCACCGGGACCGACGAGCGGATCGACGCGGCGGTGAAAAGACTGCAGAACTAAAGCGAACCTCAGGGTCGTCCGCAGCGTCATTCCTGGTGAGGGGTGGCGGGGCCGAGTGGTCCCGTCCATTGGGGAGGACGGCCATGGCTCGGAGAGCTCTGCCTACAGTCGCGGTGGTGGCGCTGCTTGCGCTGCTGCCGATCAGCGCGCACGCGGACGACACACCGAGCGTGCCGTCCGGTACGCCGGTGTCGACGCCGGCCGTGCCAGAGACAACACAGCCAGGCACGCCGGAAGACACGCCACCGAGCACGCCGGGGACCACAGTCACGACGACGGCGCCGCCGGGGACGCCAACGGGGACGCCGCCGGGAACGCCAACCGGCGAGCCGACGGCGACGCCGACCGATCAGCCCACCACGCAGCCGTCGCTCGCCGCCGCGCCGTTGGCGATCTCGCTCGATCAACCCGCGACCACGTGGGAAGACCGGCCGATGACGTTCACCGGCAAGCTCAACAACGGCGCCACGAACTGGTACCTCTCGCTCTGGCAGGCACTGCCGAGCGGCTGGACGCTGCGCGGCGCGACCCAGTCCACGGCCGGCGGCGCGTACAAGATCGCCTACACCCCGACCGGCCCGATCCACACGACCTTCCGGGTCGTTGTCGGCCCGAAGTTCTACGGCACGCCGGCGATGTCGCCGGCCCGGATCGGCACCGCGCAGGACCGCAAGATCGTGATCACCAAGCCCGCGGCCTCGTACGTCGCGCTGACCGGCGTCGCCGTCACCGGGACGACCGTGCCGGCGCAGCCCGGGCTCGAGGTCGTGCTCCAGGACCTGCTCGGCAGCGGCGCCTGGCGCTGGCTGACCAGCGTCAAGACCGATGCCAAGGGCAACTACCGGCTGCCGGTCCCGGACAACTTCCCGTCGAGCCGCTCGGTCCGCGTGGTCAGCCGGGGCGTGCCCTCGACGGCCGTCGAGGTGTCGGCCTCGGCGTACGTCGTGATCAAGGCCGGGCTCAACCCGAAGGTGTATGCCGTCGCCGCGAGTATGGTCCCGAAGACCTACCGCGCCGGCTGCCCGGTCGGCCCCGCGTCGCTGCGGCTGCTGACGATGAACCACTGGGGCTTCGACGGCCTGCTCCACAAGGGTGAACTGATCGTCCGCGACGCCGCCGTCCAGAAGATGATCACGGTCTGGACCGCGAACCTGAACGCCAAGTTCCCGATCCGGCGGATGACGCGCGTCGACGTGTTCGGCGGCAGCGACGTCCGCGCGATGGAGGCCGACAACACGTCGATGTTCAACTGCCGCCAGGTCACCGGCGACCCGTACTCACTGTCGCCGCACTCCTACGGCTACGCGATCGACATCAACACCGTCGAGAACCCGTACCTCGCGGCGAACGGCGTCTGGTACCCGAAGAACGGCCTGGCCTACCGCAACCGCACACCAGCCCGCCCCGGCATGCTGTTCGCCGGCAGCACCTTGACCAAGGCGCTGGACGCCCAGGGCTACTTCTGGGGAGCCCGCTGGGCCAAGCCCGACTACCAGCACTTCGAGCCGAAATGAAAGTCCAGTACGTCGTAGTGGTGCTGGCTGCAGGCCTGCTGACCGCCTGCAGCTCCACCCAAGCTGCTCAGCAGCAGCAGCCCACGCCGATTCCTGAACTGTCCGTCCCCAGCACCGTCGGCGGCACGGTCCCCGTCCCGACCATCACCCCGGACACCGCCAAGCCCACCGACGCCGCCAAGCCCCCGGCCATGCCGCAGCAGGCGACCGCCCCGCCGCCCGCAGCCGCCGGACCGGTCTCCAGCAAGAACCTGCCCCCGGCCGACAAGCTCGGCAGCGGCTGGACGACCTACGTGGACCCGGCCGGGGCCGAAGCGGGCTGGCTGAGCAACAACACCTGGACCCGGGAGCGGGACGCGCACCAGGCGGCCTACGAAGCGCTCCCCGTCGGGTGCGCGGGCAGGCTGCCGGCTGGGGCCCTACCGCTGCCGCTGCACGCTCTGCAGGCGACCTACCGGACCGGCTCGCAACAGCCGGCCACAGCCCTCTTGCTCCGCTTCGCCAACCAGCAACAGGCTGCCCAGTACTTCACCGGCTACCAGGCCCGAATGGCTGCCTGTGGCACCTCGACCAGCGCCGCTCTCGCCGTCGAGCCGCTCTGGTCGGAGCAGGATGCAGCAGCTCAGCTGCGGCGGTACGCCGACTCCGGCACGTACGCGGAGGTCGCGGTGCGCCAGGGCCGGACCGTGGCGCTGGTAGCCGGTGCGGCCGCCGATCAGGACCCCGGCCGCAATGCCGACTGGGCGCACAGCGTCGTCCCCGGGCTCCGGGGTGTGATCGATTCGGCATGAAAGATGTACTACCTTTCAGTTTTATCCCGGCCTAGACTCCGACCATGGGTGACTTCGACCGGTACGGGCGGCTGACCGCCGAGCTGGATCCACCGTTCGCGGTGGTGGATCTGGCCGCCTTCCGCCGGAACGCCGACGACCTGGTCCGGCGCGCCGCCGGGGTGCCGATCCGCGTCGCGTCCAAGTCGGTGCGCAACCGCGCGCTGCTGACCGAGGCGCTGCAGCGGCCAGGCTTCCACGGCGTGATGAGCTACGCCCTGCCCGAGGCGCTCTGGCTCGCGCGCAACGGCGTCGACGACATCCTGATGGGCTACCCGACCGTCCATCGCGCGGCGCTGCGCGAGCTGGCCGGCGCCGCCGAGGCGGCCGCCCGGATCACGCTGATGATCGACGACATCGAGCACCTCGCGTACATCAAGCAGGTCACCGGCGGCGGTGAGCGGATCCGGGTCTGCCTGGACGTCGACGCCTCGCTGCGGGTCTTCGGCCAGCACCTCGGCGTACGGCGCTCTCCGCTGCGTACGCCGGAGCAGGTGCTCGCACTCGCGCGGCAGGTCGTCGACGACGACGCCTTCGAGCTGGTCGGCGTGATGTTCTACGAGGCCCAGATCGCCGGTCTTCCGGACACGTCACCCGCGGTCCGTTGGGTGAAGCGGCGTTCCGCGGCCGAGCTGTCCGACCGCCGTGGCGCGGTCGTCGACGCGGTCAAGCAGGTCGCGTTGCTCCGGCTGGTCAACAGCGGCGGCACGGGCAGCATCGAGATCAGCAGCGCCGATCCGGCGGTCACCGAGGTCACCGCCGGCTCGGGGCTCTACGGCCCGACGCTGTTCGACAAGTACGACGTGTTCCAGCCCGAGCACGCGGTCGCGTACGCGTTGGGCGTCGTACGGCGTCCGACGCCGCGGATCGCGACGCTGTTCGGCGGCGGGTACGTCGCGTCCGGCCCGGCCAAGAAGTCGCGGCTGCCCGCACCGGCCTGGCCGCTCGGGCTGAAGCTGCTCGGGACCGAGGGCGCCGGCGAGGTGCAGACTCCGGTCGAGGGGGAGCACGCGCGCGGCCTGAAGATCGGCGACCGGGTTTGGATGCGCTACGCGAAGGCAGGCGAGATGCTGGAGCGGTTCGACCGGCTGTACGCGATCGACGGCAACGAGCTGACCGAGCTGGTGAGCTACCGGGGCGAAGGGAAGAACTTCGGATGAGCACCTGGCGGAACTGGGCGGGCACCGAGTCGGCCACGGGTGTCGAGGTCCTGCGCCCACAGACGACCGACGAGGTCGCCGCGGCGGTCAAGGCCGCGGCCGAGCAGGGCAAGAAGCTGAAGGCGGTCGGCTCCGGCCACTCCTTCACCGGCTGCTCGGTCCCGGAGCAGGTGATGGTCCGGCTCGACGGACTGTCCGCGATCCAGTCCGCCGACCGCACGTCCGGCCGGGTCACGGTCGGCGCCGGCACCGGACTGGCCAAGCTGAACGCCGGGCTCGCGTCGTTCGACCTCGCGATGGCCAACCTCGGCGACATCGACAAGCAGACGATCTCCGGCGCGGTCTCCACCGGCACGCACGGGACCGGCGCGAAGCTCGGCGGCCTGGCGACGCAGGTGGTCGGGCTCGAGCTGGTCACCGCCGACGGCTCGGTGCTGCAGTGCTCGGCCGACGAGAACGCCGACGTGTTCGCGGCGGCGCGGGTCTCGGTCGGGGCGCTCGGCGTGATCACGTCGATGACGCTGCAGTGCGTCCCGGCGTACCTGTTGCGCGCGCAGGAGATGCCGCTGCCGCTCGGTGAGGTGCTCACCGGGTTCGATGAGCTTGCCGATGGCAACGATCACTTCGAGTTCTACTGGTTTCCGCACACCGACGTCGCGCTGACCAAGCGGAACAACCGCGTCTCGACCGGTGTCGGCGCGTCGCCGGTGAGTCGGGTCCGGGGTTGGGTTGACGACGAGCTGCTGTCCAACAAGGTGTTCGAGCTGACCAACCGGCTCGCCGTACGCCGGCCCGCGCTGGTGCCGCGGATCAACCAGCTCGCGTCGCGGGCGCTGTCGGCGCGCGAGTACGTCGACGCGTCGTACAAGGTGTTCTGCTCGGAACGGAACGTGGTGTTCCGCGAGTCCGAGTACGCCGTACCGCGGGAGAAGCTGGTCGAGGTGCTCGGTGAGCTGCGCGGCTGGATCGACCGGTCGGGAGAGAAGTTCCCGTTCCCGATCGAGGTGCGGGTCGCGGCGGCTGACGACATCTGGCTGTCGACCGCGCAGGGGCGCGCGACGGCGTACATCGCGATCCATCAGTACCACCGGCTCGATCACGGGCGGTACTTCACCGCGTTCGAGCAGATCGTCGCGGCGTACGGCGGCCGGCCGCACTGGGGCAAGCTGCATACGCTGGGCGCGGAGCGCTTCGCCGAGTTGTACCCGCACTTCGGCGACTTCCTCGCCGTCCGGGACCGGCTGGACCCGGCTCGTTCGTTCGCAAACCCCTACACGCGGCAGGTCTTCGGCGACTAGCCTGCGGGTCATGACCCAACTCGAACCGGTTGTCGAGGACTGGCAGAAGGCGCTCGCGATCGTGGCGCACCCCGACGACCTGGAGTTCGGCACGGCCGCGGCGATCGCGCGCTGGACCGGGCAGGGCAAGGAGATCGTCTACGTGATGGCCACCTCGGGCGAGGCGGGCATCGACGGTCTCGCGCCCGCCGAGTGCGGGCCGCTGCGTGAGGCCGAGCAGATCGAGTCGGCACGGATCGTCGGCGTCGACGTGGTCGAGTTCCTCGGGCAGCCGGACGGCACGATCGAGTACGGCGTGGCGCTGCGCAAGGTGCTCGCCGCCGTGATCCGCCGGCATCAGCCGGAGATCGTGATCACGAACAACTTCCGCGAGACCTGGGACGGCGACGTCGTCCTGAACCAGGCCGACCACATGGCCGTCGGGCGCGCGACGCTGGACGCCGTACGGGATGCTGCGAATCGGTGGATCTTCCCCGAGTCCGGCGAGCGGTGGGCCGGTGTGCGGCAGGTGTGGGCGGCCGGGTCGCCGTCGGGCAAGCACGGCGTCGACATCACCGACACGTACGAAACCGGGCTGGCGTCACTGCGGGCGCACAAGGCCTACATCGACGGGCTCGGCGGGTTCGACCCGTCGGAGTTCCTCGAAGGAGTGTCGCGCGCCGGCGGCACCAGGTTCGGCACCACGTTCGCGACCTCCTTCGAGGTGTTCACTCCTTAGGGCCTGGCTGTTGCCTGCTCGCCGTGCCAGGCGCGCGAGCTTCGGGTCATCAGCAACCCGAAGATCGCCGCCGGTACGACGACCGCCGGCAGCAGGATCGGCCCGCCCAGCGCCACCGGGATGATGCCGACGAACGCGAGCACGAGCTGCGGGTACGCCGCCAGCAACCGGGCCGGCCGGATCGCCAGCAGCACCAGGACTCCACTGACCACCAGCAGCGCGGCGATCACGAAGACGGTCCACGCGCCGGAGACCAGCGCCTCGGCGCCGTCCTGGCCGTGGGCCCGCTTCGACTCCGCCTCCTGAAGCATGCCCACGCCGCCGTACCCGTAGAGCGCCACCTCCAGCACCAAACAGACGAGTGCTGCGACGACCTGAACGGGCATACGTCCGTGGCGGGTCGGTCGGGTCGGAGCGCCGGCGCTCATGCGGAACCTCTTGTCGTCGATCGGTCGGAGAACCCGATCACTGTCCCATCCGCCGGCCGCCGGACGGGACGCGTGACCGCAACGGGCCAGACCTGCTCAGAACTTCGCGTTGAGCTCGCCGAAGTCGAGGGTGTTGGCGAGCTCCTCGTAGGTGCCGTGGTCGAGGATCTCGCGGGCGGCGTCGAGGGCCTTCGAGTACGCCGCCTGGGCGATCGCCGTACCGATGCTGATCCGGCGTACGCCGTGGGCGACGAACTCGGCGACCGACGGGGCGCCGGGGCCGGCCATCACGTTGACCGGGAGCGGGGACTGCTCGGTCAGCTCGGCGAGCGTCGGCAGGTCGGTGAGGCCGGGGACGAACAGGCCGTCGGCGCCGGCTTCGGCGTACTGCTTGGCACGATCGAGTACGTCGCTCAGCCGGCCGTCCTCCGGACCGATGCCGAAGAGGAACACGTCGGTCCGGAGATTGATCAGCAACTCGGGGCGCCCTGCTGCGTTGGCGCCTTGTCGTGCCGCGGCGATCCGCTCGACCTGCTCGTCGGCCGGGAACAGCGGGCCGCCGGGGGCCTTGGAGTCCTCGAGGTTCACGCCGACGGCGCCCGCCGCGACGACCTCCTCGACGGTCCGCCGGACGTCGGCGGGTGCCGGGCCGTAGCCGCCTTCGATGTCCGCGCTCACCGGTACGTCGACGGCCGCGGCGATCCGGCGTACCTGCTCGATCATCTCGTCGCGCGTGAGCACCTGGCCGTCGGGCTTGCCCAGCGACCAGGCGACCCCACCGCTGGTGGTCGCGACGGCTTTCGCCCCCGCCGCGACCACCAGCACCGCACTTCCCGCGTCCCACACGTTCGGCAGGACCAGCGGGTCGAGCGCCCGGAGCTTTTGCGCCTTGTGGCTGGACATCAGTGGCTGACCAGCAGTTCGTGGTCGATCTCGACGAACTCGACGATCAGCCCCGCGAACCGGCCGGCGATCAGCTCCTTGTACGCCGCGGAGCCGGTGTGTGCGTCGTACGCCGCCTGGTCGGCGAAGTGCTCGACGAACAGCAGGTAGTCCGGCCGCGCCGGATCCCGGTAGACCCGGAACGACAACGTCCCCGCCTCGACCTCGGGCCCCCGCGGCGCGAACTCCGCGACGATGGCCTCCGCCTCGGCCTGCTTCCCCGCCTGCAACTCGATCGGAAAAACCTTGCTCAGCATGCTGGTTGAACCTTTCTGGTGTGTTCTGACCCGAGAAGCATCAGCCGCCGAGCCACCCCAGGTCTGGCCAGATTCGGACAACCGCGTGCGGTGGGTTCGGGGTCGCGCAGCGCGTGGTCCTGCAGGTCGAGGAAGGCGAACTCGATCGCGGCGAGCACCTGGGTGCGCTTGTTGCACAGGCTCGCGGTCGGCGTCGGTACGACGTGAACCGGCGTGGGTGACAGCGCGGCGGAGCGACAGGGCGGCGCGGGCGTGGGGGTGCGCGCGAGGAGTGGCGCGGTCGAGTGGCGGTGCAGGCGAAGGGTGTTGCGGGTGTGGGGTGGTGCACGCGACGGGTGGTGCGGGCGAGGGGATACGGGCGTGGGGTGGTGCGGGCGAGGGGATACGGGTGTGGGGTGGTGCGGGCGAGGGGATACGGGTGTGGGGTGGTGCACGCGTGGGGTGGCGCTGTCGAGTGGCGGCCCGGTCGAGGGCCGGCGCAGGCGCCGTACGGCGCGGGCGGTGGTCCGGCACGGGCGAAGCCCGTAGCCGTCGGGGCGGCCCGGCACCCACCCCCACCCCATCTCCCAGGGTGAGAGCACCGGTCCGGATATGGCTGGTTGGGTGGCCTGAGGATGGCCTATACCTGGTGGGGTGACGACGTACTCGGCGGTGGTGACTACGGGGATCTACTGTCGGCCGGGGTGTGGCGCGAAGCCTCTGGCGGAGAACGTGCGGACGTTCGAGCTGGCGGCGGCTGCGGAGGCGGCTGGGTTTCGGGCTTGTCTGCGGTGCCGGCCGTATCGGGTGGCTTCGCCGGTGGATGCCCGGGCGCCGGAGATGGTGTGCCGGGCGGTGCAGCTGATCATCGACGGGGTGCTCGACGAGGGGACCGAGGTTGCGCTGGGGGAGCGGCTTGCTGTGTCTCCGCGGCATCTGCGGCGGATGTTTCGGGATCACCTGGGGGTGACGCCGGATCAGCTCGCGCGGTCGCGGCGGGCGCACTTCGCGCGGCGGCTGTTGGACGACTCGGATCTCACCGTTGCGGACATCGCGTTCGCGTCCGGCTTCGGGAGTCTGCGGCAGTTCAACCGGGAGATGCGGCAGGTCTTCCGCGCCGCGCCCCGCGAGCTGCGTGATCGTCGGCGACGAGCGGATCGGCTGACCGCGGACGGCGGGCTCGTGATGCGGCTTCCGTACCAACCGCCGTACGACTGGGACGCGATGCTCTCCTTCTTCGCCGCGCGCGCGATCCCCGGCGTCGAGTCGGTTGCCGACGGCACCTACCGTCGGACGATCGCACTGGACGGCGGGCCTGGGTTGCTCGAGCTCACCGCGGGCGACGGCGACCACCTGATCCTCCGCGCGCATCTTCCGTACTGGGAAGGCCTGATCCACGTCGTCGAACGCGCCGCCCGGATGGTCGGGCTTGACACCGCGCCGATAGACCTCGAGCAGGACCTGCGCGACGGCCGTGAGCCCGGCGCCCTGCTCGACGATCCAGTACTAGGACCGCTCGTACGACGACGCCCAGGCCTCCGCGTCCCCGGGGCCTGGGGCCCGCTGGAGGCCGCCGTACAGTCAGTCCTTGCCCAAGGCAACTCACTCGCCGAAGCACGCACGCGAGCGGGAGAGCTGGTCGGAGCCTTCGGCCACCCAGTCCCCGGCCTGCCGCACGGCCTCACCCACCTCTTCCCCTCAGCCGAGGCCCTCGACACGACAGGCCTCCCGCAATCCATCGCCGAGGCCTGCCGAGCCAACCCAGCGTTCCTCGATCAGCCCCTGGACACCCTGATCGCCAACCTCAAAACCATCCCAGGCCTGACCGCCGACACGGCACACACCATCGCCCTCCGACTCGGCCACCAGGAAGCCTTCCCACCAAGCCTGTACGCCGAACCAGCAGCCTGGCGTCCCCACCAAGCCCTCGCCGCCACCTATCTCACCACCTGAGCGACCAGCGCCAACGAAGGAACCCCGGCAACGCTCTCGGAGAGCCGAAGATCGGCCACCGGAGACAAACCCGCCGCGGCCAGCAGCGCCCACAGCTCCTCGGGCTGCCAGAGGTACGTCGTCCACGCGACCGGCACCCCGCCGTACGCCTCGGTGCGGACGCGCTCGCCAGAGCCCTGGTGCATGCCGAGGATCAGATGCCCACCTGGAACCAGAGCGCGGGCGAACGACTGCAGGACCTGCGGCAGCACGTCACGAGGCAGGTTGAACAGCGACCACCACCCGAGAATCCCGCCGTACGACGACTCCGCCAGTTCCAGCTTGGTGGCCGAGGCGACAGCGAAAGGCAGGCCGGCGTGCCGTCGCCGGGCGTGCTCGATCATCCGCTCCGACAGATCGACCCCGGACACATCGAGTCCGCGCTCGGCCAGGTACGCGGTGACATCCCCAGGCCCACACCCGACATCGAGCACCGGCCCGAGACCCTGTACCGCGGCCGCGAAGCCGTCGATCGCGGTGCGCAGCCAGGGGTACGTCGTGATGTCCCCGAGGTTCATCTCGACGTAGTTGTCCGCGACGCGGTCGTACGACGTACGAACGGTCTCGAGGTCGGCCGGTTGCTCGATGCGCGAGGCAGTCATGCGGCCGGAGCGTAGTCGGCAGGACCGACAGTCGGCGTTACTCCTTGCTCGCCCGCAGGAAAGGCGGAGTCGGACGAGGCTTGCGCGGCTCGCGGTCACCAGACGGATCGCCCGGGTACTGCTTCCAGGATCGGACCAGTGCGCGGCCTTGCTTGGTCAGGCGGACGAGGTCCAGTTGCTCGACCCGCCCCGCGGGGATCCCGAGCTGAGCGAGCGTGCGCTGAGCCGTGGCGGCCGCGAGGTCGTGCTTGCGCGGGCTCGACTTGTGCTGCAGTACGACGGCCAGCTGGCCGTCCGGGAGCTCCTCGGTCCGGACGAAACGCATGCCCTTGTCGAGCTTCGGGGAGTCGAGGGCCAGGTCTAGGTAGGCGGACGTGGTCAGGCGCCGGTCGAGCCGGGTGCGGGCGATCACTTCGTACTGGGCCATGTATCGATCATGCGTTGTCGGCCTACCGTTTTCCAGGCCGCTTTCCGGACCTGCCAGACTCGTATGACGGGGGCAGCGCGTGAGGAGGCGCAGTGCCGTGTCGGAGAGCGATGCCGGACCCGAGGTAGCTCAGCCGGAAGTGTGGCAACCACCGTGGTGGTTGCTCGTGTTCGCGCCGCTGCTGTGGCTGCTGGTCGCCGCGCTCGTCGTCGACCGCCGCGGCCTGGTGGTCGGGCTGGTCGCGCTCGTCCTGCTCGCCCCGATCGGGATGCCGGCACCGCCGATCCTGCGGTGGCTGCGCGGGCACCGGCGGTTCGTCGGCGTGCACGCCGGCCCGTTGGCGTTCGCCGGTACGACGGCCTTCACCGACTTCCCGCTCTGGCTCTGTACGGCGGCAGGCGTGATCGCGCTCCTGCTCGCGCTGGTGCTCACCACCATGCGCGAGCTCGCCCACCACTAGGCGCACCACCGGGGCGCGCCGCTCGGGCACCCGCTAGGCGGGTGAAAGCTCCTCGCCCGCGGCATGCGAAAGCTCCAGCGCCCGACTCGCGTCCGCGAGCACCGCGGGAGAGGCGAGCGACTGCCAGCGCGGGACGAGCTCCTGGAGGTACGGGCGGAGCTTCCCGGCCAGCTGCGGAGCGTGGTCGAGAACGTCCAGCTCGTTGACGATCGTCAGGTCGACGAACTCGCGCAGCTCGGCGGTGCTGAGCTCCTCCGACGTACCGGTGAACCGGTCCGTGACGGTGTGGTGCTCGGCCAGGTCGCGCCAGGTGGTCTCGCGCTCGCACGCGCCGTACCGGTAGACGAGCTGCTCGGCCTCCGGCCCGATCACCGCTTCCAGGACCGGCCGTTCCTGCTGCCAGTCGAAGAGGTGGGTCGGGAAGCCGTCGGTCCCGTACGCCGCGTGGGCGAGCCCCGCGATCACCAGGGTGTCGGAGGAGCCGAGGGCGGTGAGCCGCTTCGCGACCCGGTGCAGGTGAACGTAGAGCGTGCCGCCGGCGTGATCCAGCTCGTCAGCGCCGCGGACCAGTAGCAGCGATCCCAGGTCTTGGAAGGTGCTCATCTGACCTCTTCTGTTCGGAGCGGTCAGGGCCCGGAAGGTGAACCCAGAGCAAACACGGTACGGCGCGCAGGAGGCCCCTGCCCAGGACACGGCGCGCCGACTACGTCACACGCCTCCGGCCTTGCCGGTACGCCGATTCGCCGCGACCCAGCTCTCGATCCGTCCAGGAACCGGTCCACCCCAAAGCTGAGCTCGAACGGCAGCGTGCTCGCGCCCGCTCCCGTGCTCGTCCCCGCTCGCGCGCCCTGACCCGCGCTCCCGCGCTCGGCCGCTTGGACGGCGGTCAGGGCCGGGAACAACTCCGGGTCGATGAACTCCGCCACCAGCTCCTCCACATCCGCATCGGTCCGCGGAAATCCCGTCGGTACGACGGTCGGTTGACGCTGACCGGCGGAGGAACTCCACGCGCCGTACGATCGCCCGCCACTGACGAAGCAAGTGCTCTCCGGGGTGTGGGAACCGGAGAGAGTGCAGCTCCGCGACGAGCAGGCCCTTGGCATGTTGGATGCGGACCTCCGGCTCGGACAGACCGCGGTCGGGTTGGACGTCTCCCGACGCACGGTCCGACTTGGACGATCCGTCGGCGCGCTCCGACTCAGGCCGTCTGCCGGGAGGCCAGGCGTCTCCGATCGTGCGGTTCGGGTCGGTGATGATCAGTTGGCGTTCGACGGGCTGGTGATTGCGACGGGGGTTCGTGCTCGGCGGCAGCCTGGTGACGACCTCGTCGGCGTGCATACCATGCGCACACTGGACGACGCTCTGGCGCTGCGCTCGACCTTGCTGCAGGGGCCCAAGGTGATCGTCGTCGGAGCCGGGTTCCTCGGGACCGAAGTTGCTGCGGCGGCTCGCGGGCTGGGGCTTGATGTCACGCCGGTTGACTGCCCACCGCGCGATCTCCGCGAACTCCGTCAACTGGTCGCCGACCGCGCTGCTCCCGGGGTCACCACCTGAGAACTTCTTGCCTGCTTCCGTCGGCTGACTGCCCACAGGTCAGCAGGCTGGATACGCGTCATGCCGGGCCGTTTGGGAAAACGGCCCGGCATGCTCCTCAGTGCGTCTGGGTGGGGGCGGACGCCTCTGACCCCACCCAGGGGTCCACGGCCGGAGTTGGGGGAAGACCGCGTCCGGCTGCGGGATCGTGGGGTTGGTCAGTCGTCGAGCTCGGCGAGGGCGCGCTTGGCGGCTTCGAGCTCGGCCTCCAGGGCGGCGACCTTGGCGGCCTGCTGCTCGCGGGCGGCGTCGATGACCTCGTCGATCGGGCCGGACAGGTCCTCGTGCAGTTCCTTGGCGGCGCGGGAGACGGCCGCGGCGGCGACGAGGAGGTTCTTGGCGATGTAGCTGTTGCCCTGCTTGAGCTCGGCCTTCCACTCGCCGTCGGCGGTGCCGGTGACGGTCAGCGTCAGCTCGAGGGTCTTGGTCTTCTTCGCCGGGGCCTTCTTGGCGGGAGCCTTCTTCGGCTTCTCGGCGACCGGGGCCGAGGTGGCCTCGGCGGGAGTGCTCGCCGAGTCGTCGGCCGGCGATGCATCGGCAGTGGACGACGGCGCCGTCACGTCGGCCGGAGAGTCGATCGCCTCGGCGGGAGTGTCGACGGCGTCGGTCTGGGCTTCTGCTGCAAAAGTGTCTACGGTCATCGTTGCGGCGATCTCCCTGGGTGAACATGTCCCCGCCGGAGCGGGCTGGCGCTGAGAAAACATTAGAACATACGTTCGATCCCAGCGCCAATCCCACTGCCGCGTCAATCAACCCAGACCTCAGGCGTCGTGCTCCTTGCGGTCACCCGACCAGTCGAGGTGGAAGGCACCCTCGCGGTCGACCCGGTGGTACGTGTGCGCACCGAACAGGTCGCGCAGACCCTGGATCAGCGCCGCCGGCAGCCGCTCCGCGCGCAGGCCGTCGTAGTACGACAGCGAAGCCGAGAAGCCCGGAGCCGGTACGCCGGCAGCAGCCGCCACGCCGACAACCCGGCGCCACGCCTCCTGACCGTTCGCGACGGCCTCCTTGAAGTAGTCGTCGACCAGCAGCGACGGCATGTTCGCGTCGCGGTCGTACGCCTCTTTGATCCGGTCCAGGAACTTCGCCCGGATGATGCACCCGCCGCGCCAGATCGTCGCCATCGCGCCGAGGTCGATGTTCCACCCGTACTGCTCGGACGCGGCCCGGATCGCGTCGAAGCCCTGCGCGTAGGCGACCAGCTTCGACGAGTACAGCGCGTGCCGCACGTCCTCGATGAACGCGTCGCGGTCCACGTCGACCTTGCCCGACGGACCAGGCAGTACGCCGGCCGCCGCCTTACGCCGTACGACGTCACCCGACAGCGACCGCGCGAACACGGCCTCCGCCATCCCGCTCACCGGGATGCCCAGGTCGAGCGCGACCTGCACGGTCCAGCGCCCGGTGCCCTTCTGCTCCGCCTGGTCCAGCACGACGTCCACGAACGGCCCGCCGGTCGACTCGTCGACCTGGGACAGCACCTCCGCGGTGATCTCGATCAGGAACGACTCCAGGTCGCCGCTGTTCCACTCGCGGAACACGTCGGCGATCTCCGGGGCGGACAGCCCGAGCACGTGCCGGAGCAGGTCGTAGGCCTCGGCGATCAGCTGCATGTCGGCGTACTCGATGCCGTTGTGCAGCATCTTCACGAAGTGGCCGGCGCCGTCCGGGCCGACGTGCACGCAGCAGGACTCCCCGTTGACGTGCGCGGCGATCTTGGTCAGCATCGGCTCGAGCGCCGCGTACGCGAAGGTCGAGCCGCCGGGCATGATGCTCGGCCCGTTCAGCGCGCCCTCCTCGCCGCCGGACACGCCGGCGCCGACGAAGTGCAGGCCCTTGGCCTTGAGCGCGTCCTCGCGGCGACGGGTGTCGGCGAAGTGCGCGTTGCCGGCGTCGACGACGATGTCGCCCTCGTCCAGCAGCGGGACCAGTTCGTCGATCACGGCGTCGGTCGGCTCGCCGGCCTTGACCATGATGATGATCTTGCGCGGCGTCTCCAGCGACTCGACCAGCGCCGGGAGGTCCGCGGCCGCGGTGAACTCGCCCTCGTGACCGAACTCCTTGATCAGGGCGTCGGTGCGGCCCTGGGACCGGTTGTGCACCGCGACGCGGAAGCCGTTGCGGGCCAGGTTCCGGGCCAGGTTGCGGCCCATCACGGCGAGGCCGGTGACGGCGATCTGGGCTGGAGCAGAACTCATCGGTGTCTCCTGCGGGTGAGGACTGGAAAACAGCGTGCGGGAACAGTGTGTCTCCTGCCTGGTGAGGACAAGGCGGTGGGGCCGAACTCTTCTCAACCACCGGAAGGGATGGTAGATATCTGAGAAATCGATTTCCAAGCTTCTGGGAAGGCCCGCCTATGACCAGGTCACTGCGACGTACCGCCGCAGTTCTGCTGGGATCACTCCTCGTTCTTCCGATGGTTTCGACCAGTACGACGTACGCCGCGCCGAGCGTGTCCAGCGCCAACGGCCCGGTCGGCTGGGACGTCTACCGGCGGCTCGACCGCCTGCCCGAGCTGCAGAACGGCGTGCGCACCAAGCAGTTCTCCAGCTTCGGCCGCGACGGCACCAACAACGACGGGTTCGACGGCAAGTACTCCTGCCTGCGCACCGACGCCTCCGGCTGCGTGATCGCCGAGGACGCCGGTCCGGGCGAGATCGCGTCGATCTGGTTCACCCGCGACGAGGGTGACGTCACCAGGACCGGCAAGATCACCATCGAGCTCGACGGCAAGAAGGTGGTGGACGCGAGCCTGCAGGACCTGGTGGACGGCAAGCTCGGCGCGCCGTTCGTCTTCCCGCTGGTCGCGAACGCGCTGGAGACCAGCGGCGGCGTCTACATCCGCGTCCCGATGCCGTACAAGCAGTCGATGAAGGTCACCACGCAGAGCAATCCGTACTTCTACCACGTCGACTACCGCGAGTTCCCCGACGCGAACGGCGTGAGCACGTTCAACCCGGCCGACAAGGCCGAGGACGTCGTGAAGTTGCTGCAGGCATCGGGCACCAAGGATCCGAAGCCGAAGAACTCCGCGGCCAAGACCACCACCAAGGCGGTGAACCTTGCCGCGGGCAAGCAGGTGACGCTGGCCGACAGCTACGGTCCGGGTGAGCTCAGCGCGCTCCGGCTCAAGCTGCCGCAGATCGTCGGGCTCGACCTCGCCGCGTACGCCGACGACGGCCGCGCCTTCACCGGGTCCAGCCAGTTCACGGTCAAGCTCGACCCGGCCAACACCGGCGTGAAGCTGACCCGGCGGATGGACCTGCGGATCGGCAACCAGCGTGCGAACGTGCTCGTCGACGGCGTCAAGGTCGGCGAGTGGGCGCCGCTGCCCGCGCAGGGCGCGCAGTGGAACGACCAGGTCGTCGACCTGCCGGCCGGCGCGACCGCGGGCAAGTCGCAGATCACCGTCAAGAACGAGTTCGTCTCGTCCGACCTGGACTTCAACGAGTTCACCTACTGGGCCGACTCGATCGTCGGCGGTACGGCGAAGCGCACGGACACCGTCGACGTCGGCCCGGACCACGTCGCCGACGAGCAGGCGCACGGGTACGTGATCGACAAGCAGGCCTGGTCGGGGACGCACTCGATGCCGTACGCCGTCACGCCCGAGGACTCGGTGCGGGTCAAGTCCTCCGACGCGCTGCTGGCCGGCGTACGGGTGCAGGTGGTTGTCGACGGCAAGAAGCAGGTCGACGCGCCGATCGGCGAGTTCTTCGGCTCCGGTCTCGGTGAGAACCCGGTGAAGAGCCTCTTCTTCGCGATGGACCCCGACGGCTGGTACTCGTCCTGGTGGCCGATGCCGTACCTGGCGCGCGCGACGGTGACGCTGGTCAACACCACTCCGTACAAGCTGCAGGGCACGGCCGAGGTGACCGGCGCCCGCGACGCGAGCGCTGCCGTCGATCTGCTGACCGGCAGGAGCGGATACTTCACCGCGATCTCGCACCGCGGCGAGCCGACGTACGGCAAGGACTGGACGATCGCCGAGGCCACCGGCCGCGGCAAGTTCGTCGGCGTCTCGCACACCATGGAAGGACTGCAGCCGGACGGCAACACCCGCGGCTACCTCGAGGGTGACGAGCGCGTGTACGTCGACGGCGAGCGCACCCCGGCGATCCACGGCACCGGGACCGAGGACTACTACGAGTCGGGCTGGTACTTCAACCAGGGCACGTACTCGACGCCGTTCCACGGCAACTCGGGCCACGAGGTGAAGGCCGGCGACTGCGAGGTCGAGTGCGACAGCGCGTTCCGCCTGCACATCACCGACTCGATCGGGTTCCAGAACCAGTTGGCGTTCAGCATCGAGCACGGGCAGCAGAACGACCACGCGTCGATCTACGGCTCGACCGCGTTCCTCTACACCAGCGCCGCCTTCGGGGCGCGCGAGACGGACCGGATCGACACCGGTTCGGCGAGCAGCCGGGCCGCGCACAAGTACGCCGACTCCGGTGCGCAGACCGCGGACCTCACGTCGGTCTACGAGGGCGATCACGACGACACCGTGCTGACCGATCAGGTGCGGTCGGCAACGACTCCGGTCAGGTTCGATGTCAGGGTCGACCCGATCAACCGGGGCGTGACGTTGCGCCGGACCAGCGACCAGAACGTTGCCTGGCAGTCCGCGAAGGTGATTGTCAACGGCAAGGATGCCGGGACCTGGTTGCAGGCTCTCGGCAACGATCGGCAGCGCTGGCTGGACGACAACTACCAGCTCCCGGCGTCGCTCACCTTCGGGCGGACCAAGCTCAGCATCGAGCTCCGGCCGACCGCGGGCGCACCGGCCTGGACGGCTGCGGCGTACGCCGTACAGTCGCTCGTCATCCCGTACGCCGACCGCAAGGCGCCCGCGCCGGCGGCCAACCTGGTCGCGACCGGGCGGACCGACAACGCGATCGGGCTGACCTGGTCGGAGTCGACGGACGACAGCGGCATCGCGGCGTACAAGGTGTACGGCGCGAAGGCCGGCGCGGCCGAGAAGCTGATCGGTACGAGCACCGTGCCGGGGTTCGTGCACAAGGCGCTCGGGTTGAAGGAGACCTGGAAGTACCGGGTCTCGGCGGTCGACCTGGCCGGGCACGAGAGCGCCAAGTCCGCGGTCGCGCAGGCGACGTCGGGCAGCACGATCCGGGTCGAGGCCGAGACGCTGCTGCCGGCCGTGTCGGCGACGGTGCCGGTGGACCCGCAGGGCAACTGCTGCGGGGTGAGTTGGTCCGGTGGGAGTCAACTGTGGATCCATGGGACGAAGGTGGGTGACAAGGTGGTGCTGGAGTTCTCGGTGCCGTCGGCCGGGACGTACAAGCTGTCCTCGGTGCTGACGAAGGCGGCCGACTACGGGATCGTCGACCTCGCGGTCGACGGCGGTACGCCGGTGTCGTTCGACGGGTACCAGGCGACCGGGGTCGCCACCCAGAAGGTTGACCTGGGCAACGCGACGCTTGCCGCGGGCAAGCACCAGTTGAGCGTCACGCTGACCGGGAAGAACGCCGCGGCGACCAACTTCCTGGCCGGCGTGGACCTGCTGGATCTGGAGCTCGGCTGATGCGCGGGCGAAGGATCCTGGCGGCGCTGGTGGGAGCTGCCGTTCTGAGCGCGGCAGCCCTGCCGGCGTCGGCCGGACGCGATGGAGGTGACGAGCGGGTGCGCAGTACGCCGTACGTGCAGGTGGACCGGGTCGTTGCGGCCGGCAAGTTCGTGAAGGTGTACGACCCGAGTGTGGGCGAGAACGAGCAGTGGTACTACAACGACCACACGCTCGTCCAGGACCGCACGACCGGGACGTGGCACGTGTACGCGATCACGCACGCGGAGCCGGCCAACCCGCTGGACGAGAAGAGCTTCGGGCATGCGACGGCGCCGACGCCGAACGGGCCGTGGACCAAGCAGGCGCCGGCGCTGTTCGCGGATCCGGCGGCGGGCGAGAGCCACATCTGGGCGCCGTACGTGATGTACGACGCCGGGACCTACTACATGTTCTACGCGGGTGGGACCGAGGACCACACGGCGTACAGGATGCAGCTGGCGACGTCCAAGGATCTGGTGAACTGGACGCGGGACACGGCGGCGAATCCGTTGTTCACGGACGGGTTCGACGGGCGCGACCCGATGGTGCACCGGGTCGGGAACCAGTGGGTCATGTACTACACGGCGAACTCGACGCCGGCCGGTGGGAACCACATCGTGGCCTATCGGACGAGTCCGGACCTGCGGCACTGGAGCGAGCGGAAGACCGCGTTCGAGCACCCGGCGACGGGGACGTTCGGTGGGCCGACGGAGTCGCCGTTCGTGGTGCAGCGCGGGTCGGACTGGTACCTCTTCGTTTGTTGTGACGGTGGGTACGAGTCGACGAAGGTCTACAAGAGCAAGGATCCGCTGAAGTTCACCATCGACCAGCTGGTCGGCACGATCGCGGCGCACGCGGCCGAGGTCGTGCAGGACGGGCGCAAGTGGTGGGTCACCGGCGCCGGCTGGGGCAAGGGCGGTTTGTACGTCGCTCCGCTGGACTTCGACGCGCTGCAGGTGACGAAGGGGCGGGTGGTGTCAACCAAGTACTACCGGGCGGACATCCAGAGTGCTCCTCGTGCTGCGTTGAAGTCGTTGGGCGTTGATCCGTCGGGGCGCGGGAAGTACCAGGCCGCGCTGGACTCGTCGTCGCGGTCGACCGCGCCGTACTTGGCGGTCGGGAACTTCGGGGCGACGGACACGGCTGGGCCGGCGGCGCGGGTCGAGGCTCGGAAGGATCGGTTGACGTTGAAGGGCATCACCTTCAACGACGAGCCGGTGACGGCGGACTGGTCGTTCGCGTTCGGCGCTCGGACGTTCGACACTGCCTTGCGGTGGAACGTCCGCGGTACGACGACCGCGCCGGTCTGGGAGGTCGCGCTGAACGTCGACTCGGCGCTCGCCAACCAGGGTGATCCCGGCGGCTTCGACCGCAACGGCGATGTCGCGGGCCTACCGGCCTGGTCGATGGCGACGGGCCCGGGGCTGAGCGTCGTCACGGCGTACAAGGCAGGCTCGGCGTGGTCGACCGACAACCACTGGTATGACCCGCCGAACGGTGCGGTCGCGTGGCAGCCCTTGTGGCAACCGGGCGGGCGCGCGCTCCCGCCGGGCACCTACGAGGGAGGCACCTTCCGCTTCGGCTTCTCAGCGAAGGAGAAGGACGTCCAGTACGCCGACCAACTGGCCGCTGGTCTGAAGTAGTACGAACCCCCGGGCCCCGCGCTGCGCGCGGGGCCCGGGTATTTGTGGGGGAGGGGAGGGCGGCCGCCCCGGCGTCGCTTCGCTCGCCGCAGAAAGGCGAGCCCGCGCGCCGTACCGGGCGCCCGCCGTCCCGCGCCGTACCGGGCGTCCGCCACTCCACGTCGTACTCGGCGTCCGCCGCAGCGCGTCGTACTCGGCGTCGGCCCCACCGCGCCGTGCCCGGCGTCCGCCGCAGCGCGTCGTACTCGGCGTCGGCCCCACCGCGCCGTGCCCGGCGTCCGCCGCAGCGCGTCGTACTCGGCGTCGGCCCCACCGCGCCGTACCCGGCGCCCGCCGCAGCGCGTCGCGCCCGCCTCGCCGCACCCGGCGCGCCATCCGCCCCGCCCGCGTCGCACCATCCAGCCCGGCTCCAGCGTCCGAAGAATCTCCATGCGTCCGAAGAACCCGAGGCTATAGGGCACGCTTCTTCGGACGCAGACGGATTCTTCGGACGCTGGAGCCGGGGTTGGTCGGTGGGACGGGTTGATGGCTAGGGTCGGGGAATGACTTCGTTCAGTTTGGAGCCTCGGCGGACTGCGCTGGTGCTGGTTGATCTGATGCCTCGGATCATCGCGCTGGAGACCGGACCGTTGGCCGGGGGTGAGGTGCTCGAGCGGTGTGTTGCGCTGGCCAAGGCGACGCGGTCGGTGGGTGGGCTGGTGGTGCATGTGCGGGTGGAGCGGCCGGGCGTCGGCGTACAGCCTGAGGGAAGTGAACTGGCGCCTGAGCTGGATCCGCAGCCGGGGGACCTGGAGATCGTCAAGCGGACCGTGGGCGCCTTCGCGAACACCGGGCTCGACGAGGCGCTGCGGGCCAAGGACATCGACACGGTCGTCCTGGCGGGGATCGCCACCAACTTCGGTGTCGAGTCGACCGGGCGCGCGGCCGACGACCTCGGGTACACCACCGTCTACCTCACCGACGCGATGACCGGCCTCGACGCCAAGGCCCATGACTTCGCCGTCTCCTACGTCTTCCCCCGCTTCGGCACCGCCACCACCGGCGCCGAGTACGTCGCCGCGCTCAGCCCGTCGGCCGGCTGATGGGGACTGCCTGGATCGCGATCGTCGGCACGGTGGTCGGCGCGACGATCTCCTTCCTGTTCCAGCGGCTGAACCAGCGCCGTACCGAGCGGTTCACCCGCGACGAGCAGCTGCGCGGCCGGCGGATCGACGCGTACAGCGAGTTCGCCGAGCGGGTGATGGACTGGCGCCGCGCGCACATGACCCGCCTGCGCCATCGGTTGATCACCGGCCCGGACGTCGAGGACTACGAGGCGCTCAGGAACGAGAGCCACGTGCTCCGCGCCCGGTCCTGGGCCGCGTTCTACAAGGTGAAGCTGCTGTGCGGCGACCCCGCGCTGGAGCGCCTGGCGCTGGCGGCGATCGAGGCGACGCACGAGATGTCGGAAGCCGACGACCGGGCCGCGCTGGACGCCCTCGGCGACTCCGTGCGCGGCCGGCTTGACGAGTTCCTCGAGCGAGCCTCCGAGCAGGCGGTCGGCAGGGCCCTGCAGAAGTAGTTGCCCATGGCCGACGGCTTCAGACCGCCAGGCGACCGCCGTCCACCGGGAGGATGGCGCCGTGGACCAGGCTCGCGGTGTCGGAGGCCAGCCAGACGATCCCGGCGGCCACCTCCTCCGGACGGCCGACGCGGTTGAGCGGAGTGGTCAACGCAAAGCCGTCGAGGTTGTCGCCGAGGACGGCGGTGCCTTCGGTGCGGGTGGGCCCAGGGCTGACCGCGTTCACCCGTACGCCGGCCCCACCGAACTCCGCGGCCCACGTCTTGGTGAGCAGTTGCAGCGCCGCCTTGCTCGAGCCGTAGACCGCCATCCCGGCCATCCCGAACGTCGCCACCATCGTCGTCACGTTGACGATCGCGCCGTACCCGCGCTCGACCATCGCCGGCGCCAGCGCGGCGACCAGGAAGAACGGCGCGCGCACGTTCACGGCGTACACGGTATCGAACTCGCTCGCCGGCACCTCCGGGGTGAGCGCGATCGGGAACAGGCCCGCGTTGTTGACCAGTACGTCGACCTGCCCGCCGAGCTCGACGGCCCGGGCCGCGAGGTGCGTCACGCTGGCGGGTTCGCTCAGGTCGGCCTGGACGAAGTCGGCCTCGCCGCCGTCCGCGCGGATCGCCGCAACCGCGGTCTCGCCGCGTTCGGTGTCGCGTCCGCTGACGATCACGTGCGCGCCGCGGGCGGCGAGCTGCTGGGCCACCGCGCGCCCGATCCCGCTCGTGCTGCCGGTGACGAGGGCGGTCCGGCCGGTGAAGTCTGCAGTCATCAGGTGGTGTCGCTTTCCGCTGGTTGGAGTAGTTGCTCCAATCCTGCGGATCCAAAATTGGAGTATCAACTCCAAAATCAGTAGGCTCGAGGATGTGGCACTGACACGTAAGGGACAGGCGACCCGCGAGCGGATCGTCGCGGCGGCGTCGCGGCTGATGCTCGACCAGGGCGTCGCGCGGACCACCGTCGAGGACATCCAGGGCGCGGCCGCGGTCAGCCCGTCGCAGCTCTACCACTACTTTCCGGGCAAGAACGCGCTGGTCCTGGCGGTGATCGAGTTCCAGACCGGCCAGGTGCTGGACTCCCAGTGCCAGGGCCTCGACACGCTCGACAACTTCGATGCCCTCGGCAACTGGCGGGACCTGATGGTCGGCATCCTCACCGCCACCCAGTGCGTCGGCGGCTGCCCGCTCGGCTCCCTGGCCAGCGACCTGTCCGAGTCCGACCCGGTCGCCCGCGTGCAGCTCGCGAACGCCTTCCAGATGTGGGAAGCGCTCATCCAGGACGGCCTCACCCGCATGCAGGACCGCGGGGAACTCAGCCGCTCCGCCGACACCGCCCAGCTCGCCGTCGCCATGCTCGCCGCCGTCCAGGGCGGCCTCCTCCTCAGCCAGGTCCGCCGCTCCCCGGACCCACTGATCAAGTCCGTCGACACGATGATCGACCACCTGCGCACGCTCAGCGTCCGCTGACGTCGTACGACGTTTGCCTCGGCCAAGTCCCGCAACGGCCGCCCGGGCACCTCGCCGAGGATCCCCACCTGCTCAGCCGGCCGCCACACCCGTGATGAAGATCGTCATCTGGTCTTCCTCAAGCGGACAGGTTCGCCGCGGTCTCGATCGCGGCGCGGAGCTCGTGGGCCGGATCGCCCTCGTGGTAGATCCGTTCGTCCGGCTCGATGTTGTCGAGGAACCGTTGATAGGTGAGCGCGCCGAGCAGCCGGCTGAGGACGGTCATCGGCGCGAGCGCGCGGGCCGGATCGCTGCCGGGCAGGTGATGCTGCCAGGCGTCGATCCAGGTCGTGCGGGCGAGTTCCTCCTGCTCGGCCGGCAGATAGCTGCCCAGGCGGTGGATGTCGGTGGCGGGATGCCCGACGTAGCTGTCGGCCCAGTCGACGATGCGGCGGCTGGTGCCGTCGGAGCGCCAGTTCCCGGGGTGGAAGTCACCGTGGACCTGGGTGTTGGGGAGCCCGGCGGAGTCGAGGGTCTCGATCAGTCGCGGGAGCTTGTCCAGCAGGTGTTTGCCTTGCACGAGTTCGTCGGGGGAGAGGGCGAGTTCACGCTCCAGCAGTACGGCGACCGCCGGAGGGATGTCCGCCGGGACGAGCCGGGGGACTGCGAGCGTCGTGGCCTCGGCGAGCGCGGCCTGGACCGCGACCCATCGGCTGACCACATCCCGCAAGGTCTCGTCGTCCGGCTCCCAGCAGTCGACGCCGGGTGCGTGCTCCAGCAGCGACCACCGGTTCACCAGATCGACCCCCAGTACGCCGGGCGCCAGCGCGTCGTCGTACCGCCGAACCTCACGAATCACCTCGGCATCGACGCTGCAGAACGGACTCGTCGCTTTCGCCCAAGCGTCGCCGACCCGGATCAGGCACGACAGGTTCCACGTCTTCACCTGCACCGGCCGCACCTCGCCGACGATCCCCTGTGCCCACTCGATCAACCGCCGCGGCCCGTCGACCTCCGCCCAGCTCGCGCGCAGCGGATGGGGCTCGACGATCGCCTCCCACTCCGGCAGCGGAGTCGTGTCGAGCACGCCCGGAACAGGCGCGCGATCGACCTGCACGTGGTAGACGACCCGCCCGCCCCGCCTGGCCTGCGCCTCGTCCGCATGGACCAGCCGCAGCACCAGACTCCGCACACCCAGCAGCTCGTCCAGGTACGCCGTCGTCGCCGCGATCTCCGCCCACCACGGCCGGTCGGCCTCGAAGGCCGGCACCCTGCCCAGGTACCGGCCGTCGAGGCTGACCAGCGCCTCCACCGTCTTCGTCTCGCTCACCTCACCGATGGTCCGGCAAACCCGCGGCCGCCGCCTGCGAATTACGCCGTACCCGATGCCAGGTCCGGCGCCCCGATCGCACGACAGTCCCAGCCTGTACGTCGACCAGCTGCTCGGTGTCGGTCAGGCGAGTCCCGTCGACACTGACCGCGCCCTGCCGCAGCAGCCGTCGCAGCTCCGACTTGCTGACATCCGGCCGTACGGCGACCAGCAGCTCCAGCGCCGACAGCGTCGTCGAGTCGATCACCACCTCCGGCAGGTCAGCCGGCTCGGCCCGCTGCGAGAACACCCGCTGGAACGCGTCCAGCTCGGCTCTCGCCGTACCGGCTCCGTGGTAGCGAGTGACCACGGCCGCAGCCAGTCTGAGCTTGGCATCCCGAGCTGCCGGACCACCGACAGCCGCCGCGCTGCCGAGTGCGGCGACGGCGTCCAGCGGAAGCTCGGTGTAGACCCGCGCGTACGTCTCGACCAGGTCGTCCGGCAGGCTCATCAGCTTGCCGAACTTGTCCCGCGGCGAGTCCGTCAGCGCGACGTAGTTGTTCAGCGACTTCGACTGCTTCGGGCCGCCGTCGAGGCCGGGCGTGATCGTGCTGGTGATCACCACCTGCGGTTCGGCGCCGAGCCGCTGCTGGAAGTGCCGGCCTAGTTGCTCGTTGAACAGTTGGTCAGACCCCACGATTGTCAGGTCGCTGTCGAGCGCGAAGCTGTCGTAACCCTGCAGCACCGGGTACGTCAGCTCGTGCAGCGCGATCTCGCGCCCGGCCGCGACCCGGGACCGGAACATGTCCCGCGCCATCAGCTGTGCCTGCGTCACCTGCGCGAACAGGCCGAGCAGTGTCGCGACGTCCATCGCGTCGTACCACTCGGAATTGCGTCGTACCTCGAACACCTCGGGGTCGGTGCGCAGGACGAGCGAGACCTGCTCGAGGAACGCGGCCGCGTTGACCTCGATCTCCTCCGGCGTCAGCATCGGGCGGGTCTCGCTGCGGCCGGTCGGATCGCCGATCCGCGTGGTCAGATCGCCGAGCAGGAACACGACGGTGTGGCCGAGGTCCTGCAGGCCGCGCATCATCCACAGGTTCACGGCATGCCCGAGGTGCAGGTCGGGCGCGGTGCAGTCGACGCCGTACTTGATCCGTAGCGGGCGGCCGGACTCCAGTCGCGTGCGCAGGTCGGCCTCGCCGACGATGGTGTCGGTGGTCCGCCGTAACCGGTCGATCACGGCCTGGGCGTCGTTCATGGGGGTCCTCTCGGAGCAGACGGCGAGAGGCCACGGGTGAGCCTCCCGGCAACGGAAAGAGGCAGGAACCGGACGGTTCCTGCCTCGGAGGCTCTGGTACGAAGCTGCTTCAGGGAACGACTAGCTCCCGGCTCCTCCCAGAGCCGGTCGATACGTCGCCTGCTGCTTCGTCACGTTCGCCAGGCTAGCACTACGCTTGACCGGGTGAACACCGAGAAGGTCGTCCTGCTGGACGAGGCAGGGCGGGCGATCGGCACCGAGGACAAGGCGACCGTCCACCACGCGTCGACCCCGCTGCACCTGGCCTTCTCCAGCTACGTGTTCGACGGTCAGAGCCGCGTGCTGCTGACGCAGCGGGCGCACACGAAGACCACGTGGCCGGGTGTTTGGACCAACAGTTGCTGCGGACATCCGCTGCCGGGTGAGGGTCTTCAGGACGCCGTACGGCGGCGCCTGTCGGACGAGCTCGGTGTGGTTGCCGAGCAGGTTGATCTGGTGCTGCCGGAGTTCCGTTATCGCGCTGAGCTGGGCGGCGTCGTGGAGTACGAGATCTGCCCGGTCTACCGGGTCACCTGGGAAGGCGACCCGCAACCGAACCCCGCCGAGGTCGCGGCGTACGAGTGGGTCGAATGGCAGGAAGTCGCTGGCTGGCCGGGGCTGTCGCCGTGGTGCCTGCTGCAGCTGGATGCGCTTGCCGAGGTGGGCCCGACGCCGGCGGAGTGGCCGATCGGCGACGCCGCTTTGCTCCCACCGGCGGCTCTAACCCTGTAACTGCTGGTACAGCTCGTCGCCTGTCCACGCGCGACGCGGACCGGTTTCTTCGGCGCGGATCAGCTCTACCAGCTTGGCGTTGACGGGTGCGGTGCGGTTGAGGGACTCCGCGAGACGGACGACCTCGCCGTTCAGGTAGTCGATCTCGGTGCGGCGCCCGGCCTGCAGGTCCTCCCACATCGACGTCCGCGCGTACGGGTCGATCGCGAGCATCTTCGACGCCAGGCGGCGGAAGAGGAAGTCGGGCAGCCGGAGCACCATCGGCATCCGCTCGGCGGGGAGTGCGGTGAGGTGGGCGGGCTGGATTCCCTTCGCCTGCAGGAGTTTCAGCGTCTCGTCCTGCGCCGCGGCCAGGCATCGGCGGTAACCGCGCTGCGACAGCTCGTCCCGCAGCGGCAGGTCGGACAGTGCGTTGACCGGGTTGTTGAGATTGAGCAGCAGCTTCGCCCACTGCACCGGCAGGACGTCCGCGTGCTGCTTCAGCGGCAGGCCGGCGTTCGCGAACGCTTCGACGTACGGCGTCAGCGCCGCGTGCTCCTGCACGTCGAGCCCGCCCTCGGTCCCTTGGTGGAACGCCCCGCCGCCCTTGTTCAGCACGTTGAACGGGACCATTCCCGACAACACGATCTGCTCCGGCAACCGCTCGCGCAGCACCTCGCCGTTCCGCAGACCGTTCTGAAAGCTCACCACCACAGCACCCGGCTTCAGTACGGCGGCCAGCTCGTCGGCCGCACCCTCGGTGGCAGCCGACTTCACCGTCACCAACACCAGATCGGCCTCCGCAGCAGCCGCCGGCGTCGTCTCGAACCGCGGTCCGTCCACCCGCAGATCCGCGCCCAGGTAATCGGTCAGCCGCAGCCCGTGTTCAGCCAGTTCGTCGCCCACCCGCTGCCGCCCGACGAGAACGACGTCGGCCCCACCGGCGACCAACCGCCCGCCGACGTAACACCCGATCCCACCAGCGCCGTACACCGCGATCGTCACCGCGTTCTCCCTCCGGGCGTCACCTCTCCGGTCAGCTCCTGAAGTATCGACCACAACCCGTCCAACCGCTCCGCGCCGAGTCGCTCCCGCCAGTCGTCCCGTACGACGTCGATCGCGCGCACGAGATCCTTCTCCAGCCGCCGCCCTTTCGCCGTCAGCCGCACCAGCCGAGCCCGCGAGTCAGCCGGATCCGGCGCCCGCGTCAGATACCCGTGCTTCTCGAGATGCGTCACCAGTTCATGCATCGACTGCTTGGTGATTCCCGCATGAGCCGCCAGTTCGCTCGTGTGCAACCCGTCGATCCCCCCGAACCGGAACAGCTGCAAATGAGCCGGCCGCAACTCCGGATACCGCTCCCCAAGCTCGGCTTCCACAGCCGCCATCGCCTGATCGAACGCCACCCGCAACAACCCGAACCACCGCCCGGGGGAGGTGTACTCCGAGCCGCCCCCGCGCCCGCGCGCGCCCTCGCCCAAGTCCCGGCCCCCGTCCCCGCGCGCGCTCCGCGACGGGCTCTGGCGCCTACCCTCCGTTGACATGACGGTCAGGATACCTTACCTTTTCGGTCAGGACGCCTGACCATCACACCGAGGGGGAGCGATGACCGCCCGACAGCAACTGACCCAGTACCTGACCGGCAAGTGGATCCCGCCGGTGCTCTCCGTACTCGCCGAGCTCGGCATCGCGGACGCCCTCGTCGACAAGCCGCTCACGTCAGTCGAGTTGGCCGAACGAGTCGGCGGCAACTCCGCGGGAGATGCTGCAAGCGAGTCCGTGCCCGACGGTGTCGACCCCCGCGCGCTCTACCGCGTACTGCGCGCCGCCGCCAGCATCGGCGTCTTCGCCGAGGACTCCGACGGCCGCTTCACCCTCACCGACACCGCCGAGCTCCTCCGCTCCGACGTCCCAGGATCGATGCGAGCAGCAGCCCAGATGTTCGCCCTGGAACCGTTCTGGTCGCCGTACGCGCGCATCGCCGAGTCCGTCCGCACCGGCAAGCCCGCCTTCGAGAGCACCTTCGGCACCAGCATCTACGACTACCTGCAGACCCACCCGGCCGACGCCGCGGTGTTCGGCGCGACCGTCGCGTCCTTCCACGACCAGGCGATGGCCCCGATCGTCGCCGCGCACGACTTCTCGCCGTACCGGACGGTCGTGGACCTCGGTGGTGGCGCAGGCAACCTCCTGATCGAATTGCTGACCGCCTACCCCGACCTCCACGGCGTACTGCTCGAGCTGGAGTCCGTCCTCCCCGCAGCCGAGCAAGCCCTTGAGGCGGCCGGCTTAAGAGACCGAGTCGACCTCGTCCCAGGAGACTTCTTCGCGGCAGTCCCGCCCGGCGACGCCTACCTGCTCAAGAGCTGCCTGCACAACTTCACCGACGACCAGGCGACCCAGATCCTCCGCGCGACCCGCAAGAGCGGTGCCCCAGTCCTCGTAGCCGAGACGATGATCCCGCCCGGCAACACACCCCACTACTCCAAGTTCGACGACATCGAGATGCTGGTGATCGCCGGCGGCGTCGACCGGACCGAACAGGAATGGTCGGACCTGGTCACCGCAGCCGGCTTCACACCCCGCGAGATCGTCCCGTGTGACGAACGCTTCTCGCTGCTGGTCGCCGACTAGACCGCGTCGTCGTCCTCGGGGTCCTCGTCGGCGTCGGCCAGCTTCCACTTCAGCTGGAACTCCACCTCTTCCTCGTCCTCGCCGCGCTCGTGCTCGACGCTGATCGCCGCGTTGCGCGGGACGGTGAACCGCTCGCCGGCGATCTGGATCCGGAACGGCTTCCCGGCCTCCAGCGCGTCGGCCAGCCGGCGCAGCTTCGCCGCGAACTCCTCGACGGTGTACGTCTTCTCGACATCTCTCTCACTCATGCCGCCCATCCTGGCAGCCGGTGGGGCGACCGAAAATCAGCTGCGCGCCGTTGAACCGCTCACCTATCGTGGAGGCATGGCTACTTGCCTCTGTGTCTAGCTGCGCGACCCGCTTCCGCATCCGAAGTGTGTCCGCTAGTCATCACAGAGAGTAACCAGTTTCATGATCACCGTTCACTCGGTCGACGTCCGCGCCGGCGCGCAGCTGCTGCTGTCGGACCTGTCCTTCCACATCGGTCCCGGCGACAAGATCGGCCTGATCGGCCGCAACGGCGCCGGCAAGACCACGCTGCTCAAGGCGCTCGCCGGCGAGGACCGCCCGGCGACGGGCACCATCACCACGACCGGCTCGGTCGGCTATCTCCCGCAGGACCCGCGCGCCGCCGATCCCACGCTCACCGTCACGGCCCGGATCCTGTCCGCCCGCGGGCTGGACACCGTGGTCGAGCGGGTGCGGCGCGCCGAGGCGACGATGAGTACGGCGACCGGCGCCGAGCAGGAGCGCGCGATGGCGTCGTACGCGCGTGCCGAGACGGAGTTCCAGGCGGCCGGCGGGTACGCCGCGGAGGCGGAGGCCGGTCGGCTCGCGGCCGGTGTCGGGTTGCCGATTCGCGCGCTGGAGCAGCCGATCGGCGAGCTGTCCGGCGGGCAGCGGCGGCGCGTCGAGCTGGCGCGGATCCTGTTCGCCGAGCACGACACGTTGCTGCTCGACGAGCCGACCAACCACCTCGACGCGGACTCGGTCGTCTGGTTGCGGTCGTTCCTGCTCGGCTACCCGGGCGGGTTGGTTGTCATCAGCCACGATCGTGAGTTGCTGGCGGCAACGGTCAATCGGGTGTTCCACCTCGACCCGCAGCGGCGGACGATCGACGTACACAACACCGGTTGGAAGAAGTACCTGGTCCAGCTGGAGACCGACGAGCGTCGACGTTCGCGCGAGCGGAACACGGCCGAGCGCAAGGCCGCGGTCCTGCACGCCCAGGCGGCGAAGATGCAGGCCGGAGCCAGTACGGCGGTTGCCGCGCGCAACATGGCGCGACGGGCGGACAAGCTGCTCGCCGACCTCGAGCCGGTACGCCGGGCAGCGCGCGTCTCGCGGATCCGGCTGCCCGACCCGGCGCCGTCCGGTCGTACGCCGCTGAGTGCTGCCGGTCTGACGAAGTCGTACGGCGCTCTCGAGGTCCTCAAGGGCGTCGACCTCGCCGTCGACCGGGGGAGCCGGTTGGTGATCCTCGGCCTGAACGGCGCGGGCAAGACCACGCTGCTGCGGATCCTCGCCGGGCGGGAGACGCCGGACAGCGGTGAGGTCGTGCACGGGTACGGCTTGCGGCTCGGGTACTTCGCGCAGGAGCACGACACGTTGGACCTGGCCGGCACGGTCCGCCAGAACCTGGCGGCGGTCGCGCCGCGACTCACCGACGGTGAGGTGCGCAACGTACTCGGCTCGTTCCTCTTCACCGGCGACGACGCGGACAAGCCCGCGCACGTCCTGTCCGGCGGCGAGAAAACCCGGCTGGCGCTAGCCGGCCTGGTCCACTCCGGCGCCAACGTCCTGCTCCTCGACGAGCCCACCAACAACCTCGACCCAGCCTCCCGCGACGAGGTCCTGGGAGCAGTCGGCAACTACCCCGGCGCCATCGTCATGGTCACCCACGACGAGGGCGCCATCGAGGCCCTCCGCCCGGATCGGGTCCTGCTCCTCCCGGACGCATCGGAAGACCTCTGGACCGACGACTACCTCGACCTGGTCTCCCTCGCCTGAGGCCCTCCGCTGCTTCCTGGTTCGACGACTGGCGCGATGTACCGCGTCAGTCGTCGAACTACGGAGCAGTCATCTCACAGGGTGGTAGTCAGAGGCGTTCGGACAGGTGGACGGTGATCTGGTCGCCGGTGGATTTGGCGATGGCCTTGCGGACGTCCGCCTTGACCGGGAGTTTGTGGGTGCCGTCGCCGAGGGCCATGAAGGCGCTCTCGAAGGGGTGGCCGTCCATCGTGCCGCGGACCTTCACCAGGCCGCGGGTGCCGAAGAAGTCGGCGGAGCCGGGCATCACGACGTACGTCCAGCCGCCCTTCGCGTCGCTGGTCAGGAGCTCGGCGGTGAAGTCGTGGTCCAGGGTGCTCATCGGGTCCTCCTCGAATCGGTGCCTTTGTCCACAGGTAGAAGCTGCCGGACCGATTTCGACACACTAGGGCGTGTCAGGATGGAAACGTGGAGATTCGTACGGGAGGACACGACGACGTACCGGCCGTGCTCGCGCTGCTCGACGGCGCGACCGAGTGGCTGGTGGCCAACGGCCGGACCGGGCAGTGGGGGACCGAGCCGCACTCGACCAACCCGCGGAGGATCGCGCAGATCACCGGGTTCGCCGAGGACGGTGGGTTGTGGATCGGTGAGCGCGACGGCCGTGTGGTCGGCGCGCTGGCGGTCGGCGCGCCGACGCAGGAGCAGATCCCGCCCGCGCAGGAGCCCGAGCTGTACATCCGCCTCCTGGTCACCGACCGGACGGCGAAGGGCAGCGGCATCGGCACCGAGCTGATCGACCACGCCCTGAAGCTGGCCAAGGACGAAGGCGTCGGCCTGGTCCGCGTCGACTGCTACGCGGGGGACGACGGCGCCCTCGTCCGGTACTACGAGAAGCAGGGCTTCACCAGGACCGAGACCTTCGGCGTACCGGTCAATGACTCGGTGTGGCCTGGTCAGGTGCTGGCCCGGCGGTTGTGACCGCACGGTGTACGGCGCCGTGCGCGTCGCTGCAGTGAAGCTCCTGTACGTCGCCTGACGCGTGATCGACCTGCAGCGTCGAGTGCGTCAGGTGATGCCGCTCGGCCAGCACCTGCTCGATCTGCTCGCGGATCAGATGGCAGTCGAGACCCTCGCGGACGAGGATGTGCGCGGACGCGGCCGGTTCGCCGGAGGTGATCTCCCAGACGTGCAGGTCGTGGACCTCGACGACGCCCGGGATGCAGCACAGCTCCTTGCCGAGCGCGGCCGGGTCGACGCCCGCGGGCGCGGCCTCGAGGAAGATCCGGCCGGAGGCGCGGACGAGTTCGATGCCGGCCTTCAGCATCAGCGCGGCGACGATCAGCGCGGCGATCGAGTCGGCGCGGGTGAAGCCGGTCAGCAGGACGACGAGCCCGGCCAGCGCGGTCGCGATGAACGCGAACAGGTCGTTGAGGATGTGCTGGAACGCGCCCTCGACGTTCAGGCTGGAACGGTTCGCCTTGCTGATCAGCCAGGTCGCGGCGAGGTTCACGAAGATGCCGACGACGCCGACGATCAGGACCAGGGCGCCCTCGACCTCGGGCGGGTGGATCATCCGCTGGATCGACTCATAGACGAAGAACGCGGCGAGCAGCAGCAACGTGATGCCGTTGGCCTGCGCGGACAGGATCTCGACCCGCTTGAAGCCGAACGTGAACCCACCGGCCGGCGGGCGCGCGGCCAGCCGGATCGCGACCAGCGCGAGCGCGATGGCGATCGCGTCGGTGAGCATGTGCGCGGCGTCGGTGATCAACGCGAGCGACCCGGCGGCGAAGCCGACGACCACCTCGGCGGCCATGAAGGCAAGGATCAGTGCGAGGGCACCACTCAGAAGCTTCCGGTCGGCATTGGCACTGACTCCGTGCCCGTGACCGTGCCCATGTCCGGCCGCAGCCGCTGGGCGAGCCCCCTCGACCGGTTCACCGGTCGAGCGGAGTTCCGCTGGTCCGTGCCCCGTACCTGCGCTCACGAGGTGCGCTCCGGGTGGATCGCGTCGGTGTGCTCGGTGTGCGCGACCGCGAGGTCGACGAGCATGCGGACGTGCGCGTCGTCGAGCCGGTAGTAGGCCATCCGGCCGTCCCGCCGTACGGAGACCACGCGGTGCGCGCGGAGCAGGCGAAGAGCGTGCGACGTGGCCGACTCGCTCATCCCTGTCACCGCGGCGAGGTCGCAGACGCAGAGTTCGCCGTCGAGCAGCGCGACGAGCAGCTTCAGCCGCCGCGGGTCGCCGAGCAGCCCGAACACGTCGGCCGTGTCGACGACATCCTGCTCGGAAGGCATCCTGGCGTTGACGGCCGCGACGCGGTCCGGGTCGACCAGCTTGACCGCGCACGCGTCGACGGACTGCACATCTGCAGAACTCTTCATATGTCACACGGTAGAGCACGGATGCGTCCGGAGCCAGCAACCGGAGTGTCGGAACCGCTTGCGCCGCGTCGGCGAAGTTGGCACTGGTATGCCACTGTCACTGGCCGTATCGTGCTCTGAGACCATCGTGACGAGCTGGTTTGTCCTGAGTAAGGACTCTGTGAAGAATCACTGCTGACGGCTCTGTCGGGGTGGATCAACGCACAGCTGACCGTAAGTTCGTAGAGGTGTCGGTCGAAGTCGGGAGTGAACGAAGTGTTACGGGGCAGTCGGGTCGTGCCGTTGGCCGGCCCGCGGGAGATGGTGTCGGCGCGATCGTGACGACGATGAACAAGGTTCTGGCGTCCGCCGGAGTCGTGCTGCTGCTGGTCGGCCTGGGACTTGGGTTCCGGTCGGTCTCGGTGGGCAGCGTCGACTGCGGATCGGCGTTCTCGCCGGCTGGTGGGATCACCCCCATGGCCTGTGACGGACAGCTGAACAACTCGGTCACGTTGGTGACCGTCGTGCTCGTGGCCGGCGTACTGGCGTTGCTGGTCGCGCTGGTGCTGAAGCTGGTCCACGATCGGAAGGTCAACGCCTGAGGCGGCAAACCGGGTGCGCGACGGCCTCGGTCTGCGGTTAGCTGCGGCCGTGACCATCGAACCGTTCCGGCTGGCGATTCCCCAGCAGCAGCTCGACGACCTCGCGCTGCGGCTCGATCTGACCCGCTGGCCCGACGAGCTGCCCGGCGTCGGTTGGGCGTACGGCGTACCGCGTGACTATCTGCGGGACCTCGTCGAGTACTGGCGGCACGAGTACGACTGGCGTGCTGCCGAGGCCCGGCTGAACGAGTGGCCGCAGTTCACGACCACGATCGACGGCACGCAGGTCCACTTCGCGCGCGTCACTTCGCCCGAGCCCGACGCGATCCCGCTGCTGCTCACGCACGGCTGGCCCGGCTCGATCGCGGAGTTCGTCGACGTCGCCGGGCCGCTGACCGATCCGCGCGGGCACGGCGCCGCGGGGGCGCCGGCGTTCGAGCTGGTGATCCCGAGCATCCCGGGCTTCGGCCTGTCCGGCCCGACCGGCGAACCGGGCTGGGAGGTCAACCGGATCGCCCGCGCGTTCGCCGAGCTGATGGATCGGCTCGGGCATCGACGGTACGGCGTACAGGGTGGTGACTGGGGTGCCGCGATCTCGCGCGAGCTGGGACGCATCCGGCCGGACCAGGTGACCGGCGTACATCTCAATCTGCTGCCCGGCGGTGGCGCGACGGCCGAGCCGACCGAGCAGGAACTCGCCGGGCTCGATCCCGCCGAGCGGGCGCGGACGATCGCGTCCTGGCAGCGGATGCGCGCGTGGCAGCAGGAGAAGCAGGGGTACGCCGACCTGCAGTCGACCCGGCCGCAGACCCTCGCCTACGCGCTGGTCGATTCGCCGGTCGGTCAACTGGCGTGGATCGCGGAGAAGTTCCACGAGTGGGCCGACCAGCGAACCCCGATCAGCCGCGACCACCTGCTCACGACGGTGATGCTCTACTGGCTCACCGGTACGGCCGGCTCGGCCGCGCGCATCTACTACGAACGCGCCCACCACGGCCGCCCGGTCGAACCGTCCCGAACGCCGACGGCCGTCGCCGACTTCGCCCACGACAACTTCATCCCGCTCCGCGCGATCGCCGACCGCACCGAGAACATCGTCCGCTGGACGTCGTACCCGAACGGAGGCCACTTCGCCGCCCTCGAGCAACCAACCGTCCTGGTCGACGACATCCGCGCCTTCTTCAGCGCGCTAGCGCCTTAGTCATCCGGTCGAGCATCTCGCCGAGCAACTCGGGTCCGGTCCCGAAGTTCAGCCGGACCCGCTCGCGCGCGGCCGGGTCGTAGTCCGAACCGGTGCCCAGGGCAACTTTCGCCTCGCGCAGGAAGAACGCCGCCGGATCCGGTGCGAGGTCCAGCCCCGCACTGTCCAGCCAGCCCAGGTACGTCGCTTGCGGCGGCGACCAGCTGATCCCGGCCGGCAACCGCTCACTGACCATCGTGCGGTTCCGGTCGAGCTGGACGAGCAGCGCGTCGAGCCAAGGACCGCCCTCGGCGAACGCCGTCTCGGCCGCGATCACCCCGAGCAGGCCGACCTGCTCGGCCGAGAACGGCAACCGCCGTACGACCTCCTGCGCGCGGTCCGAGGCCGTCACCATCAGCGCACACTTCAGGCCGGCGAGGTTGAACGCCTTCGACGCCGAGGTCAGCGCGATCCCGCGCTCGCGCGCGGCGTCCGACACCTCCAGCCAGGGCACGAACTCGGCGCCGGGCAGAACGAGCGGCGCGTGGATCTCGTCGGCGAGCACCCACGCGTCGTACTCGGCGCACAGCTCGGCGATCTGCTCGAGCTCGGCCCGCGGCAGCACGCGGCCGGTCGGGTTGTGCGGGCTGGCCAGGATCAGCACCCGCAGGCCGTTACGCAACTCGACGCCCAGCTGCTCGAGGTCGAACGCGCCGTCCGGCCTCAGCGGGATCTGCCGAATCGTGAAGCCGGCCGGCGGCAGCTGCTGGAGGAACGGCGGATAGCCGGCCGTCGCGAACCCGACCTTGCCGCCTGGTGCCAGTACCCGGCACAGCTCGATCAGCCCGATCAGCACCTCGGGCACCAGTGTCAGGCGGTCAGGATCCACCTGCCACCCGAGCCGTCGCGCGGCGAACCCGGTGAAGGCCTCGCGCAGCCGTGGTGTCACCTCGTGCGCGTAGCCGAGATCACTGCGGGCGATGGTGTCGTGGAGCACGGCCGCGATCGGTGCCGCGAGCTCGAAGTCGAGTTCGGCGACCGTCGCGCCGATCACACCCGGCGGGTGCCCGGACCACTTCTCGCTCCGTCGCTGCCGCAGGACGTCGAGGGAGGGAACCGTCAGCATCGCTTCAGGTTACTGACACTAAGGTGAACCCATGAGCTTCACCGGGTTCCCGGTCGCCGCGCTGGACTTCTACGACGACCTCGAGATGGACAACACCAAGACCTTCTGGGCCGAGCACAAGCACGTGTACGAGGAGTCGGTGAAGCTGCCGATGACCGCGTTGCTGGCGGAGCTGGAGGCGGAGTTCGGGGCGGCGAAGATCTTCCGGCCGTACCGGGACGTGCGGTTCGCGAAGGACGAGACGCCGTACAAGACGCATCAGGGGGCGTTCCTGCCGACCGGGCCGTCGACGGGCCGGTACGTCGAGTTGTCGGCGCCCGGCGTACGGGTGGGAGCTGGGTTCTACGAGGCGTCGGCGGATCGGCTCGGGCGGATCCGGACGGCGATCGACGAGGACCGCCGCGGCAAGGAGCTGGAGAACCTGCTCGCCGACCTGGTCGCCGGCGGCTGGACGATCGGTGGGGAGAAGCTCAAGACCTCACCGCGCGGGTACGACGCCGCGCACCCGCGGATCGAGCTGCTGCGGCACAAGTCGATCGCGCTGAACAAGTCGTACGGGTTCGAGCCGGTGATCCACACGGGCGAACTGGTCGAGCGGATCCGCGCCGACTGGCGCGAGGTCGCGCCGCTGCTCGACTGGCTCGACGCGAACGCCTAGTAGTGCTCAGAAGTCCTTGAGGATCGTCGCGATCCGGTCGCGGGTCCGGCTCGGCGGCGGGGCCGCGACGCAGAGGGCTTCCATCGTCGCCGTGTACTGGTCGAGGTCCTCGAGCTTGTCCAGGTACAGCGCACTGGTCAGGTGCTCGATGTAGACGATGTCGGGCAGGTCCTGCTCGGGGAAACGCAGGATGCTGTACGCGCCACCGGTCGCCGCGTGGCCACCGGCCTCGAACGGCATCACCTGGAGCGTCACGTTCGGCATGTGGGTCGCCTCGATCAACGACTCCAGCTGCTCGCGCATCGCCTTCACGCCACCGATCGGCCGCTGCAGGGCTGCCTCGTCGACGACGGCCCAGAGCCGCACCGGGCTCGGGCGGGTCAGGACTTCCTGGCGGTTGATCCGCAGCGAGACGCGGCGGTCGACCTCGTCGGCCGGGATCAGACCGCGGCCGAGCTGGACGACGGCGCGCACGTACTCCTCGGTCTGCAACAGACCGGGCACGAACTGCAGCTCGTAGGTACGGATCAGCTGAGCCGACGCCTCGAGCCCCAGGTAGGAGTGGAACCAGCTCGGCAGTACGTCGCCGAAGCGGTGCCACCAGCCGGGGTTGTTCGCGTCGCGCGCGAGAGAGAGCAGACGCTCACGCTCTTCGGGGTCGTCGAGACCGTAGAGGCGGAGCAGATCGGCGACGTCGCGCTCCTTGAAGCCGACCCGGCCGAGCTCCATCCGGCTGACCTTCGACTCCGACGACCGGATCTCCCAGCCCGCGTCGGAACGGGTGATGCCGGCGGCCTCACGCATCCTGCGCAGGTGCGCTCCCAGGATGATGCGAAGCGCGGTCGGCCCGCTTTGCGCGCCCGACTCCGTCACACTCACCTCCGACGCCCCAGCTGTGCCTCTGCCAACCCCGAGCCAAATCATCGCACGTTCCGCAGGTGATCTGTCGAAGTTCTTACTTATGAGTCGTGGTCGCGGCCGGACCACTACCCAGGGTCATGCCGGGCCCAGCTTAGGTCATGAAAACAGGCCACTTTGTCCGGACATAGTAACGCCGATTCGGGCCGTCGGGAACGGCGAGATCACGCCTGCGCCGAGCCTGCTGAGCGTGAAACAGGTCTCCGGAAGGTCACAAACGCAAAACGTGCGAATGCACGTGCATCGGGCGCTTGCATTCGCAGCGTGCCGACGCCATGATTACTTCATGCACAGAAGGTGAGCTGGATCTCGCACCAAGTGACATCGCGAGAACTGGCAGGCCGGACCTTTGGCCCGTCGGCAGCACGCTGCCGGCATGACTGGTTGGGGTACCCGAGTCGATGAGTGACCACGACGCACAGCCCGTCGAGTACGTCGCCGCGCGAACCGGCGAGCGTGCCCCTGACGAGCTCACCGAGCGGGAGATCCAGGAGTTGGTGGCGCGCTGCCCCGAGCAGCAGCGCTGGGCCTTCGAAGGATGGCTGCGCGGCGTCCGTCAGCTCGACGGCGACCCGATCGTGAGCCTGAGTCCATGAACAGCGATCGAGGAGGACGGAAAATGGTGCGGATCTGGTTGGGCGACCACCTGATCGCCGAGTACGTCGCGGAGCCGGACCGGGCCTCGCGCTACCAGCGGGTGATGACGCCCAAGTTCACCGGTCTGCGCATCACCGTCGACAACGCGGCCGGCCCCGGCAGCGCCTCGGAACTGCCGCGCAGCGAGCAGCTCTGGCCGCTCACCGTGCAGTAGGCCCCTAGTAGTACAGCCACACTGATCGACCGTCCGCGGGCCAGTGATCGGGTCCGCCGGCGGGGCACCACCGCTCCACGGTTCCCGGAGCGCCTCGATGGAAGGCCGTCTCCCTCCTCAGGAGACGGCTGGGCAAAAGGCCGTCCTCCTCCTCAAGGGACGGCCTTTTGTCATGCCTGGGCCGCTGCCGCCGTACGGATGCGTCCGAAGAAAACGCATGCGTCCGAAGAAGGCGAGGCTATAGCGCATACCTCTTCGGACGCATCGCGATTCTTCGGACGCTACGGGCTGTGGGGGCCTGGTCCCGGACATGAAGAAGCCCCCTCACCGCTCGCCCGGTGAGGGGGCTTCTTGCCTGTGGTCCCGCGTCGGGCCGCTCAGGCGAGGTCGTCGAACTCGCCGTCGTGAACGCCGCCGAGGAACGCCTCGATCTCCGCGTGGGTGAAGACCAGGGCCGGGCCGTCGGTGTGACGCGAGTTCCGCATCGCCACGCCGCCGCCGGGCAGCTTCGCCACCTCAACGCAGTTGCCGTTGGGGCCACTCCGCTGGCTCTTGCGCCAGATCAGCTCGCTCATCGCGTCGCCGGGCATGCCGTTGTAGACAGCAGTCATCAGCTGCACCTTCCGTACGTCTTTGGCATATGCACGTGCATTTGGGCTTGCATTTGCATCGTACACGTTGGGGGCTCTCGTGTCCGTTCCAATACGGAGCGTGGTCGAAGGCGTGTCGTGAGGGCCGCCGGCGTCGCTTTGGGTGATGGGAATCGGCGGCTTCGCGCCCTGCTCACGCCTGGTGGCGGGTGGGGTGATTGATCCGCGCGCCGCTGGGCAGACTCCGGACCGGGACCCCGGTACGCCGTACTCGCGTGCACCTGTCCGTACTGCGCACCGGGCGGCCCGGAATCCCTTGCCTAGTTGAGAAATCAGGCTTTTCGGATTGGCGCGGACAATCCTCGGCGGAGCACCGATCCAGGGGTCCGAGTGGTATCAAAATGCACTACAGTGACCGGCACTGATCCCTACAACACAAAGGCTGCGTCGATGGCGAATCCCGACGGCTCGGAGGCAACTCCGACGTTCGACACCTCCCAACCCACCATCGCGCGCGTGTACGACGCACTGCTGGGTGGCAAGGACAACTTCGCCGCCGACCGTGAGGGTGCGGCGACCTACCTGAAGTTCGTCCCGGACGCCGGTCGCTGCGCGATCGACAACCGGGCCGCCCTGGTCAAGGGCGTGCAGTACCTGGTCCGGGACGCGGGCATCGACCAGTTCCTCGACATCGGCAGCGGCCTGCCGACCCAGAAGAACACCCACCAGGCGGCGCAGGAGATCAGCCCTGACGCGCGCGTGGTCTACGTCGACGTCGACCCGATCGTGCTCGCGCACGGCCGCGCGCTGCTGGCCACCAACGACAGCACGATCGTGGTGACCGCCGACCTGCGCGACCCGCAGGGGATCCTCGACCACCCCGAGATCAAGGACCACCTGGACTGGGACCGCCCGATCGCGCTGATGATCGTCGGCATCCACATGCACTTCCACGACGACGAGAAGCCGGACGAGTGGGTCCGCACGCTGATGGACAAGCTCGCCCCCGGCAGCTACCTGTTCATCACCGACTTCGTCGACACCGGTGAGCCGCTGCAGAAGGCGATGGAGCAGGCCGGCCTGGAGAGCCTCGGCAACGGGTGGATCCGGACGCCGGAGCGGATCGAACAGCACTTCCTCGGTCTGCCGCTGATCCCGCCGGGGGTCGACTTCCTCGAGCGCTGGAACCCGGCCGACCCCGACGGCGACATCCCCGACGTCGACGAGCTGGAGCCGTACCAGCGGATCCTGATGGCGGGCATCGCCAAGAAGGTCTGACCCGTACGCCGTACCGAAGGCGCGCGTTCCCGTTCCCGGGACGCGCGCCTTCGTCGTTCGCCCCGGCGCTTCTCTCCGTTCCCCGACCTGTGATCGACTCCCGGTATGACGGAACTGCGTCGCGACCTGGGGCTGGGCGACGCCGTCGTGGTCGGTCTCGGCGCGATGATCGGCGCCGGGGTCTTCGCCGTCTTCGCCCCCGCGGCCGCGGTCGCCGGCTCGGGCCTGCTGATCGCACTCGCCCTGGCCGCGCTGGTCGCGTACTGCAACGCGACGTCCTCCGCGCGTCTGGCCGCGCTCTACCCGGAATCAGGCGGCACCTACGTCTACGGCCGTGAGCGACTCGGCCCGTTCTGGGGCTACCTGGCCGGTTGGTCCTTCGTCGTCGGCAAGACCGCGTCCTGCGCGGCCATGGCCCTCACCGCCGGCTCCTATCTCTGGCCCGACCACAACCGTCTCGTCGCGATCGTCGCCGTGGTCGCGTTGACGGCGCTCAACTTCTTCGGCGTCCAGAAGGCCGCCTGGGCGAGCCGGATCATCGTCGGTTTCGTGCTCCTCGTGCTCGCGGCCGTCGTCGTCAGCGGTCTGGCCGCCGACACCACGCAGTACGAGCGGCTGCAGCTCGACGGTCTGCAGTTCTCCGGCGTACTGCAAGCGGCCGGTCTCCTCTTCTTCGCCTTCGCCGGCTACGCGCGGATCGCGACGCTCGGCGAGGAGGTCCGCGATCCGGCGCGGACGATTCCGCGCGCGGTCCCGATCGCGTTGACGATCACGCTCATCACGTACGCCGTGGTGGCGGTCACCGCCCTGGCCGTGCTCGGCCCGACCCGCCTGGCCTCGTCGCCGGATCCGCTCGCCGACGTCGTCCACGCGGCCGGGCTGCCGATCCTCGGCCCGGCCGTCCGGCTCGGCGCCACCGTCGCGGCCCTCGGAGCGTTGCTCGCGCTGATCCTCGGCGTCTCCCGAACCACCCTCGCGATGGCCCGGGACGGGCACCTCCCACGCCCGCTCGCCGCGATCCACCCGCGCCACCGGATCCCGCACCGGGCCGAGCTCGTGGTCGGGCTGGTCGTCGTACTGGTCGTGCTCGTGGCGGACCTGCGGGGAGCGATCGGGTTCTCGTCGTTCGGGGTGCTGGTCTACTACGCGATCGCCAACGCGTCCGCCGCGACGCTCAGGCCCGGGCGGTACGTCGTACCGGTGGCTGGGCTGATTGGTTGCCTTGTGCTCGCTTTCGCGTTGCCGCTGCGTTCGGTGGTGGGTGGAATCGTCGTGCTGGGAGCAGGTGCCGCGATCTATCTGCTGCGGCGTGCATGGCGTTGACGGGTTTGGGGTACGGAGGGGCCAGCAGTGCTTGTGGTCCAGAGATGTGCCACGCCGTGACTCCTGTCGCGAGGTCGTAGAAATGGTTACCACCCTCAGTACCGTTCCGACCCAGTGTTCGACCGCGGCCGATCGGGCCGCGCGCGAGACCGCCACTCACGAACTTCTGGAACGCCGTGCCGCCAGCACCGACGAGTACGAGCGGCAGCAGCTGCTCGAACAGGTCGTCGAGCTCAACCTGGAGATGGCCAAAGGCATCGCCCGCCGGTTCCGCGGGCGCGGCGCCGAGGCCGACGACCTGGAACAGGTCGCGTCGCTCGGTCTGCTCAAGGCCGCGCACCACTACCGGCTGGACGCCGACACCCCGTTCATCGGGTTCGCGATCCCGACCATCCGGGGCGAGGTGAAACGCTACTTCCGCGACTGCGCGTGGACCGTCCGGATCCCGCGCCGGTTGCAGGAGATGCAGGGCACGATCGCCGGCAAGCTGCCCGAGCTGGAGCAGCGGCTGAACCGCGAACCCACCCCGGCCGAGATCGCCGACCACCTGAACGTCGATCCGGCGGAGGTCGAGCAGGCGCTGGCCGCGCGTGGCTGCTTCAACGTGCTCTCGCTCGACCGTCCGGCCGAGACGGACGCCGATCTGACGCTGGCGGACGTGGTCGCGGACGACGAGGACACCAGCATCGATCAGCTGGAAGCGGTCGACATGCTGCAGCCGGTGCTGGAGGACCTCGGTCAGCGCGAACGGCGGATCCTGCAGCTGCGGTTCGTCGAGGGCTGGACGCAGTCCGAGATCGGCGAGGACATCGGGGTCAGCCAGATGCAGGTCTCCCGGGTCCTGCGCCGCATCCTCGACGACCTGCGGGCCAAGCTCGCGCCGCTCCCGGCCGTCGCGTAGGGCGTGTGGATGGCGTTCACTGCCGCTGAGAAGGGCACAATGGCAGTGAATGCTTGACGAGCCTGGGAAAACGAGGGCCTTGTACTACCGGTTGATGTGGACGTTGCCCAAGGATGCGATCGCCGTGGTGCGGTGGTATCCGCGGATGGTGGTGGGCTTCGCCGGGGCCCTGGCCGGTACGGCGCTGGTCTTCGATGTGTTCTACCTGGTCGCCAGTCCGGGGCTCGCGCTCGCGCTGGTCTATACCGTGCCGGTGCTGGCCGGGCTCGTTGCCGGACTGGTTGCCGCGGCCGACGACGTCGGGCTGGAACGGCGCGAGCTGGTCTGGACCGTACTGGCGACAGTCGTGCTTGGGCTCACGAACGCCGTGGTCGTGGCGATGCTGGCCGCGATGCGGCGGGCCGACCCCTCGAACTGGAGCGCGGGATGGCAGGCCGTGCTGTTCGCGGGCTGCAGCGTGTTCGCGGTGGCGCTGACGATCGTTGTCCTGGGCAAGCTCGTCCGGGTGCTCGGGATCGACGTACAGACGCGGTGGCCGGTGAAGGCGGTGCCCGTTCCGGTGCCGGCCCCGGCGGTGGCCGTGGTGGAGGACAAGCCGCGGGCCAGCAAGGAGGCCGCGGCCCGGGCGCCGGTACGGGTACCGAAGCCCGAGCCTGAGCCGGTGCTGGAGATCGCGGAGTACGACGACGATCCGCTTCCCGAGTACGTGCCCCGGGTGATCGACCTCGACGGGCCGCGGGAGATCACGCCGGTCGCCGAGGGCACCGGGCACGCCGATCGTCGGGTGGTGCGTCGCCGGACGCCGCCGAGCGTGCCGCCTGCTCGTCGTACGCCACGCAGCCGGCGACGCCCGGAGCGCTAGCAGTTCGAGTCGCGTCGCGGAAGCTTGCCGGTGGCAAGGTAGTCGATCACCGTGCGGTCGGCACACTCGTTGCCGTACTCCCCGAAGATGCCGTGCTTGCGGGCATCCCGCACGGTGACCATCCGCGAACCGGTCAGGGCCTGATGCAACTTTCGCGCCATCGGGTAGGTGGCCCGCGGATCGCCGTCGGCTGCCACGATCAGTCCCGGTACGTCGTTGCCGATCCGGGTCGGGGTCTCGCGCGGCTTGCTCGGCCAGAACGCGCACGGCGTCACGGTCCGGGTCAGCGGGCCGAAGTGCGGCTCGGTGCTGCGGTGCTTCTGGATGTCCCGCCAGTAGGACCCGAGGTTGCCGGACGCGGCCCGGTCCGCGCAGATGATCGCGAGCTGCGCACTGGCGAGGGCCGACATCTCACCGGTGAACATGAACTGCAGCATCATCGCGGTGTCGCCGGTCGGTTCGACCGGGCCGGTCGTTGCCTGGAACAACGTCCGGACGAGCTCGCTGAACCCGGCGCGGGCCGGATCGCGGTCGTCGGCCAGGTTGGCCAGCAGCAGCGCGGGCACCCAGCCGTCGTCCAGGTCGTACTTGCCCACCTTCAACCCGCGCGCCGCGACCTGCTGGATCCGGTCGATCGTGCCGATCACCTGCTCGCGCGAGCGTCCCAGTCCGTACGTCGAGTTGCGCCTGGCGGCCCAGTCGACCCACGCCTTCAAAGCGGCCTCGTTCTCCGGGCCGATCTCGCGCAGTAGCCCCGGACCGTACGCGTCGGGATCGATCGGCCCGTCGAGCACGAACCGGTCGAGCCGCCGCGGGAACAGCTGGGCGTAGACCGCGCCGAGGTAGGTCCCGTACGAGTAGCCGAGGTACGAGATCTTCCGCTCGCCGAGCGCGGCCCGGATCCGGTCGATGTCGCGCGCGGTGTTCCGGGTCGAGGCGTAGGGCAGGTACGGGTTGTCCTGGCACTGCTCGGCCAGGCCGCGCGAGATCCGGACGCCGCGCTCGAAACTCGCACGCGATGCCCCGGCGCCGACGATCCAGCTGCCGGTTGCCCAGCCGCAGTCGATCGGCGTACTGCGGCCGACGAACCGGGGGTCCATGCCGATCAGGTCGAAGCGGCCGCCGGTCTCCTGCATCGCCTTCTTCAGTCGCACCGGCATGCTGAGGCCAGGCCCGCCTGGGCCGCCGTCGTTGAGGACCATCGCGCCGATGCGGCGGTCGGTCGCCTTCAGGCGCGACATCGCGACGGTGATCTGCGGGCCGTTCGGCTTTGCGTAATCGAGGGGGACCTTGAGATCGCCGCACTGCGCGCCGGCGTCGTCGAGGGCTTTGCCTTCCTGGTCGTCGGGTCCGGTCTGGCACTGGTGCCACTGGATCGACGGCGCTGCTTCGGCAGCGGTCGGCACGGCGAGCACGGAACCGAGCAGGGCGATCGCTAGAGGGACTGTCAGCTTCATGAGCACTCCGGGGAGAGCCTTCAAGTGCCGGCCACCGATCGGGGGTTGGTACTTGAAAGGCGTTGGGTGGGATCGAGTGCTTTCGACGCTATGAGCGGAGCCGGCGCGAAACACTGGGCCTGACACCCGCGCGCGGGTAGCGCCGACGCGACCTCGGGGCGGGTCGCGAGGGCGGCGTTTCGCCCGGGCCGTCGATCCGCTCGATGTCGTGCGCCGGCCGCGGCGACGCCAGGCGCGTGGGCGGGAACCTGTCTAGGCTGATCCAGATGAAGCCCGTGTGGGACTTGGCGATCGTCGGAGCCGGACCGGCCGGGGCTTCGGCTGCGCTGGGCGCGCTCGCGGCCGATCCGACGTTGTCGGTGCTGCTGCTCGACCGGGCCGACTTCCCGCGGGACAAGACCTGCGGCGACGGGATCGCGCCGCACGTGCTCGATCTGCTCGCGTCGGTCGGCGTGAACGGGCTGCTGGACGACTGGACGCCGGTACGACGGTTGTCGCTCGAGCGCGACGGGCTGATGGTCGAACGGGAAATGCAACGGGCGACGTGGGTGGTACCGCGGGAGGTGTTCGACGCGCGGCTGGTCGAGGCCGCGGTCGCGGCGGGGGCGCAGTTGGTCAATCACCGGGTTCGGTCGATGGAGGTCCGGCCTGATTGCGTGGTGCTGGACGAGTCGATCGCGGCCAAGGTCGTGGTCGGCGCGGACGGTGCGCAGTCCGTCGTACGGCGTGGGCTTGGTGTGAAGGCGGCTCCGGCGGCGCTGGCGCTGCGGGGGTACGCGCCGACGCGGGCGGGGCGCGAGGAGCGGCAGGTGATCGTGTACGGGCCTGGGCGGCAGCCGTCGTACGCGTGGTCGTTCGACCGTGGCGACGGGTTGTCGAACGTCGGGTACGGCGAGGCGCTGCATGCCGGGCGGCCGCATCCGACGCGGGCGGAGCTGCTGGAGAAGCTGGAGAGGCTGCTGCCGGACTCGACGCGAGACGGTGAGTCGTGGAAGGCGCATCATCTGCCGCTGACGGGCTGGATCTGGCGGCCGCCGCGCGGGCGGGTGCTGCTCGCGGGGGATGCGGCAGCGCTGATCAACCCGATGACGGGCGAGGGGATCTACTACGCGGTCGCCACTGGTCTGCATGCGGGAAAGGCCGCTCGAGCAGGACCAGAAGCAGGAACGACGTACCGAAGACTGGTCAGACCGCTGGCCGTGCATTTTCGGCACGCGACGCTGGCCGGGCGGCTGTCCGGTTCCCCGCGCATCCTCGACGCGGGCATCCGTGGTGCAGCGGCCGATCAGCGCGTGTTCGACGACCTGGTCGCGCTGGGACTGGCCGACGGGAGGATCACCGGGCGGGTGCTCAAGTCGCTCGTGCACCCCTGAGCCGTCTCAGTATTCGGCCAGATTGTCGATTTGATTACTGGTCATTCGTTTCCTTCTACCGTGAGGGTTCACGCCGCCCCAGGGAAGGACCGATCGCGATGCCCGACGAACCGGAAGTCGAGGAGCGCAGCGTCGAGCGCGAAGGCCGGATCCAGTTCAGCGAGGACTGGGCCGCGACCGTCGTCGGGCTCGTGCTGATCGTGCTGGTGCTGGCGGGAGTGATCCCGACCGGGCTGGTGCCCTGATGAGCGCCGAGGTGGAGGAGCGCACCACCGGTACGCCGCAGGCCGGGCTGATCGCGACCGGCGTACTGGTCGTGCTCGCGCTGGCCGCGCTGACCCGGTACTTCGAGCAGAACGTGCCGACCTGGACCGAGGGCACGGCGCTGGAGGAGCTCGGCGCCGCGATCGAGTACCCGGTCTACGCGATCGTGATCGGGCTGCTGGCGAACGCCGTCCTGGCCGCGACCGGCGTACGGGACAAGCTGGCCGGCGGGTTCCGGACCGAGTTCTTCATCAAGACCGGCCTGGTGCTGCTCGGTGCGTCGATCAACCTCGCCGTCCTGGTCACCGCGGCCGGGCCGGCGATCGCGCAGGCGTTCCTGATGATCGTGCTGGTCTTCGGCTTCACCTGGTGGCTGTCGGGAAAGCTCGGGGTCGACGACAAGCTCCGGGCGCTGTTGTCGTCGGCGGTGTCGATCTGTGGCGTCAGTGCGGCGATCGCGGCCGCCGGTGCGGTGCAGGCGAAGAAGGAGCAGCTCGCGTACACGGCGAGCCTGGTGATCCTGTTCGCGCTGCCGTCGATCTTCCTGCTGCCGGCGCTGGCTGACGCGTTCGGGCTGTCGCCCGAGGTCGCCGGAGCGTGGATCGGCGGGAACATCGACACGACCGCGGCGGTCACCGCGGCGGGCGCGCTGGCCGGCGAGGACACGCTGCAGGTCGCGGCGATCGTGAAGACCACGCAGAACGCGCTGATCGGCTTCGTCGCGGTCGGGCTGACGGCGTACTTCGCGTTCAAGGTCGAGCGGCGTCCGGCTGTGGTCGGGGGCGAGGCACGTTCGGCTGATGAGTCGGGCGCGGCGTCGGCGCGATCGGCGGGCGGGATCGCCGGTGAGCTGTGGCGGCGGTTCCCGAAGTTCGTGCTCGGGTTCGTGGCCGCGTCGGTGATCGCGACCATCTACCTCGACCAGGTCGGCGCGAGCGAGGGCAAGCCGGTCATCACCGTCATCAACGATCTGCGGACCTGGTTCCTGATCCTGGCGTTCGTCAGCATCGGGCTGGAGTTCAAGGCCCGCTCGCTGCGGGAGGCGGGCTGGCGGCCGATCGTCGTCTTCGCCGCGGCGGTGCTGTTCAACCTGATTTTGGGGCTCGGACTGTCGGCGCTGCTGTTCTCGGGCGTCGACCTCAGCTGAGCAAGGCGCGGCGCTGGTCCGCGGTCAAGCGGTCCGGCGCCGCCGCCACGGCGTACGTCGTCGGCGTCGGCCGGTCGAGCACGATCGGATCGGTGAACGGCGCGTAGGCCTCGGCGTCGCGCAGCGCCTGGGCGACTCGCGGCGGCGCCCAGCTCAGCGCACGCGCTAGGTCGTCGGCAGTCAACGCGCGGCGAGCGTGCAGCAGCGCGGCCAGTACGGTCGCGGCGTCCTCCGCGGCTGCCGACGACGAGCCCCCGGCCATGTCGTCGCTGAGCTGCGTGAAAAACCGCGCCATCTGCTGCAGCCGCGCGCCCGCCGGCGTACCGGGATCGAACAGTGCCGCGCCCTCCCGCGCGGTCTCGGCCCAGCTGGCGTTGGCCCGAGCACTGGTCATCCACGCGCGCATCCAGACGTCGTCCGCGATCACGTAGTGCTCGCGGCGGCTCTGCGGCTCGCGACCGCGCTCGACCATCTCGAGCTCTTCGAGATAGCCGATCGCCTTCGAGATCGACGCCGGACTGACCTGCAGCTGCCGGACCAGCTGCGCGGAGGTCAGGCTGCGCTCGTCGGTCGTGTAGAGCCGGGCGAGCACCCGCGCGGCCATCCGCGGTACGCCGTTCGCGACCATCGTCCCGGCCAGGCGATCGATGAACTCGCGGACCTTCGGCTCCTCACCCGGCGCCGTCGGGCGGTCCAGCGGCGTACGACGTCGTGCCCGGTACGCCGTCGCGTGGTGCGCGTGCTCGGCCCGGTAGCCGCGCGGCCCGCCGTTCCGGGTGACCTCGCGACTCACCGTCGAGGTCGGCCGGTCCAGCCGGCGCGCGATCTCGGCGTACCCGAGACCGTCGGCCAGGCCGACGCCGATCGCGTGCCGCTCGTCCTGGCTCAGTCGGTCGCCCGGCATCCGCGTCTCCTCCCGGTGCATTAGTCGGCAGCTCATTGCAACGGTGCTTTGCATTCACCGCCAGTCCCATTGCATTGAATCGCCTGATTGCCCGGAAAACAAGGTGTTCGCGGCGTTGAGAGCGTTGCCGGTCGGTTGAATGCAACCTACGTTCAGAGGTATGGAAACGATAGACGTCCGCAACCTGCGGATGCGGTACGGCGCCACCGACGTGCTGCACGACGTGAACTTCACGGCCGGATCGGGCGAGGTGCTGGCGCTGCTCGGGCCGAACGGCGCGGGCAAGACGACCACGATCGAGATCCTCGAAGGCTTCCGGATCCGCTCGGCCGGAACGGTCGCCGTACTCGGCATCGATCCGGCACGCGGTGACGAGATCTGGCGCGCCAAGCTCGGCGTCGTCCTGCAGTCGTGGCGCGATCACGGCAAGTGGCGCGTTCGCGAACTGCTCGCGCATCTCGGCCGGTACTACGTGGACCCGTGGGACGCCGACGAGCTGATCGAACTGGTCGGGCTCACCGATCGCGCGGACCACAAGATCAAGACCTTGTCGGGCGGTCAGCGGCGTCGGCTGGATGTTGCCATCGGCATCGTTGGCCGCCCGGAGCTGCTGTTCCTCGACGAACCGACGACCGGCTTCGACCCGGTCGCACGGCACGCCTTCCACGCGCTGGTCCGACGGCTCGCGACCGAGCTGCGGACCACGATCCTGCTGACGACGCACGACCTCGACGAGGCGAGCAAGCTGGCCGACCGGATCCTGATCCTCGCCGACGGCCGGGTGCTGGCGAGCGGGACGCCGGACGAGCTGACCCGGCAGATCGCGGGCCGCGACGAGGTCCGCTGGCGGGTCGGCGGTACGGCGTACGTGGAACTGACGGGGGAGTCGACGGCGTTCGCACGCGAGCTGTTCACCCGGTACGGCGAGGCGGTGAGCGATCTGGAAGTGCGGCGGGCCCGGCTGGAGGACGCGTACCTGGCGCTGGTCGGAGGCGACCGATGAAGGCGTGGCGGTTGGGCTGGGCGCGCGGCGTGATCGAGCTGCGGCAGTCGTTCAGCAACGGTGGCGATCTGGTCAGCCATTTCCTGTGGCCGGTGCTGATGCTGGTGGCGCTGTTCTTCCTGCGCGACCGGGAGTTCGCCGGGACGGGGATCCTGCTGGGCACGTTGGCGCTGCCGAGCATTCTGGGGATGAACGCCGCGATGGGCATGGTCAGCATGAGCCAGCAGCTCACCGCCGACCGCGAGGACGGGACGTTGCTCAGGGCAAAGGCGACGCCGTACGGCGTACAGGCTTATCTGGTCGGGAAGGTGGTCTCGGTCGCCGGCGGGTTGATCGCGGATCTGGCGATCCTGTTCGTGCCGGCGATGTTCTTGGTGGATGGGCTGGTCTTCACGCCGTTGTCGCTGCTCGTGTTGGTCGGTGTGTTGTTGCTCGGGCTGGTCGCGACGTTGCCGATCGGCGCGATTCTGGGGTCGGCGTTTCCCAGTGCGCGGGCGCAGGGGCTGGTGCAGCTGCCGGTACTGGGGATGATCGCGATCTCGGGGATCTTCTATCCGCTCACGGCGCTGCCCGGGTGGGTGCAGGTGGTCGCGCAGTTCTCGCCGATCTACTGGCTGGGGTTGGGGACCCGGTCCGCGTTGTTGCCGGATGCAACTGTGGTGGTTGAGGTGGGTGAGTCCTGGCGGCATCTGGAGACGGTGCTGGTGCTCGGTGCGTGGGGTGTTGCCGGGTTGCTGGTCGCACCGGTTCTGCTGCGGCGGATGGCTCGGAGGGAGTCCGGTTCTTCGGTCGCCGTACGCCGGGAGAAGGCGCTACAGCGGATCGGTTGAGCCGAAGTGCGTGCGCGAGGCCTGCTTCTGCGCCTCGCGCCGTACGGCGGTCAGGAGCGCGTCGCCGAGCACGGTGCCGATGACGGCGCGCTCGGTCAGGGCGTCGAGGTCGTCGCCGGCGCGCTCGAGCCACTTCAGTTCCAGTTCGGCCAGGTGGGCGGCGGACTCGCGGTAGGCGTCGAGCAGGTCGGCGATGTCGCCGTGGCCGAGGTCTTCAGCGGTGATGAGGACCTCGTCGACAGTGGTTGCGTGGTCCGGAGTTGCCGTCGAACGTCCGGGGCGCGCCCGTCCGGCGGAGACCGCGCGCTGGGCTTCGCCGACGGTGCTGTGGGCGGTCCGCCCGGGATCGTCGACCACCGCGATGACCTGCTTGACGAGGGCGACGGGAAGGCCGCCCAGGCCGATCATTGCCCGGAGCAACCGGATGCGGTGCAGGTGCGAGGTGCCGTACTCGACCTGGTTGTAGCCGGCCCGGTCGCCGCCGGGCAGCAGGCCCTCGCGGACGTAGTACTTGATCGTCGCCGGCGCGACACCGGACTGCTCGGCGAGCTCGTTGATCCGCATCCGGTTCCTCTCGAGGGGTTGATCGATAGTAGCACTATCGACTAGCGTCGACGCATGCTGATTCTGCGTCTGGCCGCCGTGGCGATCGCCGCCGTCACCGCGTTGTTGCTGCTGATCGGCGACCATCCGCCGGAGTTCGTGGTGGCGGACCTGCTGGTGGTCGCGCTGCTCGGCCTTGCCGCCGTACTGCCGGCCGATCGGGGGGCAGTACTTGCGCTGGCTATCGGGTTCGGCGCCGGACTGGGGGTGTTCACGGTCGCCTTTGTCGGAGCGCTGGACGAGGGCGCGATCAACTGGCCGTTGGCCACCGCGGTGCTGGGGTGTGTGGCCGGGCTTGCGCTGAGCTGGCGCCGGTACGGCGAGGTTGCGCGGGCGGTCTAGTCGATGAGGCGGACCTGGGCCGACGGGCCCGGGGTGAAGGCGACCTCGCGCGGCTCGGGGTCGTGGCCGGCGGCGCAGTGCATGGTGACGGTGACCTCCTCGCCGCAGCCGCGGTGGCGGGCGATGAGCGGCGGGCCGTCGTCGAGCGGCAGGTGCTCGTCGCCCCACTGGACGAGGGCGACCATCACCGGGTAGAGGTCGAGGCCGGCCTGGGTCAGGCGGTACTCGTACCGCTCGCGCTGGCCGGGGATGCGGTACGGGACGCGGCGGAGCAGTCCACGGTCGATCAGGCGCGCCAGGCGGTCGGTGAGCACCTGACGGGGGATCTCGGTCCGCGTCCGGATGTCCTCGAACCGGCGCAGTCCCACGAACACCTCACGCAGGACGTGGAAGGTCCACTTCTCGCCGAGGATCTCCATCGTCCGCGAGATCGTGCAGTTCGCCGTCGACCACCGCAGCGCCTCCGGCACCGTCTCCTGCTCGCTCATCTCCCCACGATAAGTCCACTTGACAGACTCAGCCAAGTCCAGCCACCCTAAATCTGTGAACCAGACTCAGCTAGTCGAGGCGCCGCCGCACCGCCGTACGGACGAGGTGGTGATCCGCCGAGCGGTCGAGGACGACCACTGCAAACTCTCCGCGATGCTCGACAGCCTCTCGGAACTGAGCCTGTACTTCCGCTTCCAGGCCGCCGTCGGCCACCCACCCCGAGCCGCGGTGATCGAGCCACTCCTGAACTCCTCCGGCGAATCCTGGGTTGCCGAGCACAACAATCACCTGGTCGCCCACGCGATGTGGGCCTGGGCGTACGGCGCCGCCGATACCCCGACCGCCGAGCTGGCCGCGATCGTCGCCGACCCGTACCAGGGCCGCGGCCTAGGCACCCGCATGCTCGACCTGGCTGCCACCCAAGCCCACGCCGCCGGCGCCCGCCAACTCCTCCTGGTCGTCAGCGCCGCCAACGACCGACCCCTCCGCCTGATCCGCCGCCGCTGGCCCAGAGCCCCCGCCGAACGCGACGGCCCCCTCATCAACTTCACCATCCCCACCACCCACCCTGATGACTGGCTCGGAGTTTGATGACTGGTGCGATGTATCGCGGCAGTCGTCCAGCTTGGGAGCAGTCGTCGAACAACGGGCCAGCGGGCGGGAACGCCGACGGCCCGCGGAGGCCTGGAGGGCGCCCGCGGGCCGGCGTACTGGGTCAGCCGAACATGCCGGGCTCGTACGCCCCGGCGGGCTGCTGGACGATCACGTTGATGCGGTTGTAGGTGTTGATGATCGCGATCACCGCGATGAGGGCGACGAGTTCGTCCTCGGTGTAGTGCTTGGCGGCGTTGGACCAGACCTCGTCGGAGACGCCGCCGGCGGCGTCGGCGAGGCGGGTGCCTTCTTCGGCGAGTTCCAGGGCGGCTCGTTCGGGTTCGGTGAAGACCGTGGCCTCGCGCCAGGCGGCGACCAGGTTGAGGCGTTGGGGGGTCTCGCCGGCGGCGATGGCGTCCTTGAAGTGCATGTCGGTGCAGAAGCCGCAGCCGTTGATCTGGCTGGCGCGCAGCTTCACCAGCTCCTGCGTCGCCATCGGCAGGCTCGACCCGCTGACCGCCTTGCCGGCGGAGTTCACGTACTTCAGAACCTGACCGGCCAGAGCGTTGCTGTGCAGGTCGATGCGGGCATCCATGAGGATCTCCTCCAGGTGATTTCGTCGGTTACCCCTCTGACAGACGCCACCCACCCGCTTGTGACACGGCCCCGGTGTGACTCACGTCTCCTGCGGCGCGACGGCGAGGTCGAGGACCCAGACCACCCCGAACCGGTCCTTCAGCATCCCGTAGAGCGGCGACCAAGCGGCCGGACCGAGGTCCTGTACGACGTCAGCGCCGTCACCCAGTCCCTTCCAGTACGCCGTGAGCTCGTCCGCGTCCGTGCCGCGCACGGAGACGAAGACCGCGTTCACGCCGGGCTCGTACTGCATCCACGCCGGTACGTCGTACGCCATCACGTGGATCCCCTGGTCGCCCTGGACCTGCCCCCACATGATCTGGTCGGCGGTCGCCGGGTCCTGCGCCTGGCCCGCGTCGCCGTAGGTGACCAGCGCGACCTCGCCGCCGAACACGGAGCGGTAGAACTCCAGCGCGGCGCGGGCCTGGCCGCGGAAGTTGAGGTGCGTGGTGGTGGTGATGCTCATCGTTGTTCTCCCTCGAATCTCGGTGTGCCACCCACGCTAGGAAGGATCGCGGCCACTTCCTGACCGCGATCCGAGCGAGACTTGGAGCATGGCGAACACGAGTTCCCGCACGCTGCGGCTGCTGTCCTTGCTGCAGGCCCGCCGGTACTGGCCGGGGCCGTTGCTGGCCGAGCGGCTCGAGGTCTCGCCGCGCACGCTGCGGCGCGACGTCGAGCGGCTGCGCGAGCTGGGCTACCCGGTCGATGCCAACCCGGGCGTCGACGGCGGCTACGCCCTGGCGCCCGGAGCGTCCCTGCCGCCGCTGGTCGTGGACGACGACGAGGCGATGGCGCTCGCGATCGCCGTCCAGTCGCACCTCGACGACCAGGCCGCGTTGCGCGCGCTGACCAAGATCGTCCAGGTGATGCCGCGAAGGTTGCGCGCCCGTCTGACCGCGGTCCGCGCGGCAACCGCAACCGCAACCGCTACCGCGAACCCGACCGCCACAACGACGCCGACCACACCACCCTGGGGCACCACCCCCATCGACCACGAGATCCTGACCACCCTCGCCCTCGCCTGCCGCGACTCCGAGCGCGTCCGCCTGCGCTACCGCGCGATCGACGGCAAGCGCACCCGGCGCGAGGTCGAGCCGTACCAGCTCGTCCCGCTCGGCCGCCGCTGGTACCTGGTCGCCTACGACCTCGAGCGCCACGACTGGCGCACCTTCCGCATCGACCGCATCACCGCCGCCGAAGGCGCCGGTACGTCGTACGGCCCGCGTCCTCTCCCGTACGACGACGTCACGGAGTACGTCCGCGCCAACGTCCGCGGCGGAACCCAGCAAGGCCGGTACGCCGTGGAGGTGGTCATCGAGGCGCCCGCCGAGACAGTCGCAGCGCACTTCGGCCGCTGGGCCGAGGTCCAGGTCGTCACGCCGACAAGCTCCCGAGTGCTGCTAGAGACCGACTCACTCGACGGCCCGCTGTTCTCACTCGGTGCCCTCGGCACCGATTTCCGCGTGATCGGTCCGCCGGAACTCGCCGCGGCCGCACGGGATTGGGCCGCGAGGTTTGCGCGCGCCGCCAACGTCGCAGACTAGGCAAGGAACCGGCGAGCCGGACCCGGCGAGCCGGACCCGGCGGACCGATGCAGACCCGCCAGCGCGGGGCGCGTGCCGAGGACCGGACGGCGCCGCAGTCGACGAACTCGAAGGAGTCCAGATGACGTTGGACCACCACTTCGTCCGCCGGGTGGAACACTCGACGATCCAGTCCCGCTATCCGCGCACCATCGGGCGGAACGCCCGGCTCGGAAGCCACGGGAACGGCGGCGTCGACGACATCGTGATCCTGCACACCGACACAGGTAAGACCGGGTGGGGACTCGCCGCCGGCCCGACCACGGAGGACGTGGTCGGCCGGTCGGTGAGCGAGCTGATCGATCCGGCGACTGGAGTCAGGGAGCCCGGCCTGCGAGGCCTGGACTTCGCACTGCACGACCTGGCCGGACACATCCTGGACCTGCCGGTGCACGCGCTGCTCGGCGGCCAGGGCAACCCGACGATCCCGATCTACGACGGCGCGATCTACTTCGCGGACCTCGACGACCCGAGCGGAGTGGACGCCGTACTGGCGCACTGCGCGGCCGACGACGCGGCCGGGTATCGCGCGTTCAAGCTGAAGATCGGGCGCGGGAACCGGTGGATGGATCGCGCCGACGGCGACGCGCGGGACATCGAGGTGACGCGGGCTGTCCGCCAGGCGTACCCGGAGCACCGGATCCTCGTGGACGCCAACGACGGGTACGACTGCGACGGGTTCATCGCCTACCTGGAAGCGGTCGCGGACTGTGATCTGTACTGGGTCGAGGAGCCCTTCCTGGACGATGCGGCCGATCTGGCGAGGCTCAAGAAGCATCTCCAGGGCTCGCGGACGCTGATCGCGGAGGGTGAGTCCAACCCGGACCTCGAGCCCCTGCTGGAGATCGCGGCCGCGGGCGACATCGACGTACTGCTGATGGACGTCGTGTCGTTCGGCCTGACCAGTTGGCGTGAGGTGATGCCGCGAATCGCCTGCCAGGCGTCGCCGCACGCGTGGGGACTCCCGCTCAAGACCCTGTACGCCGCGCAGCTGGCCGCGGGCCTCGGCAACGTTCCGACGGTCGAAGGCGTGCCCGGTACGACGGACGGTGTCGACACCAGTGCGTACCGCTGGGAGGACGGCAACCTGACCGTCCCCGACCGCCCCGGATTCGGCCTGACCCTGACCTGAGGCCCGGGCGCCCCACGCACCACCGGCCTTGCGCGCCCGGCCGCGCCCCGCTTAAGGTGCGACCGACAACTGAACACGCTGTTGATCCGCGGCGGGAGAATTCTGCCGCCGTGCAGGTGCCGTAGGAGCAAATCCTCCCCGGGAATCTCTCAGGCCCCCGTACCGCCGCGGTCAGGCAACTCTGGAAAGCAGCCGGACGTCCGGCTCACCGACGGTGCAAGCGAGGCCCGTACGACGGGCCGCGCGGAAACTCTCAGGTCCGATACAGAGCGGGGAGGAACCCCGATCTCGTGGCGCGTGCCACCCGGATTCTGGAGTTCCTCATGGCCAAGTACACCGCACTCCGGACCGAGCACGAGCGGCTCGGTGCGAGCTTCACCGACTTCGGCGGCTGGCAGATGCCGCTCAAGTACCGTTCCGAGCTCGCCGAGCACCACGCCGTACGACGCTCGGCCGGCCTCTTCGACCTGTCCCACATGGGCGAGGTCTGGGTGACCGGCCCGGACGCCGCCGCGTTCCTCGACCACGCCCTGGTCGGCAAGATCTCGGCGATGGCGGTCGGCAAGGCGAAGTACTCGCTGATCTGCGCCGAGAACGGTGGCGTGATCGACGACCTGATCACCTATCGGCGCCCCGAGTCGTTCCTCGTGGTCCCCAACGCAGGCAATGCCGAAACAGTGGTCGCCGAGCTGAGCGAGCGGGCGAAGAACTTCGACGTCACGGTCGACGACGCCTCGGCGCGCACCTCGCTGATCGCCGTCCAGGGCCCGAAGGCCGAGGCGATCCTGCTCCGGCTGATCCCGGCCGAGCAGCAGGAACTGCTGACCACGCTCAAGTACTACGCGGCGGTCGAGATCACCGTGACCGACCTGAACCTGCTGGTCGCGCGGACCGGCTACACCGGTGAGGACGGCTTCGAGATCTTCGTCGCGAACGACGACGCCACCGATGTCTGGCGCGCGATCGAGGCCGCCGCCGAGGACGGCGAGCTGACCCCGTCCGGTCTCGCCGCCCGCGACTCGCTCCGGCTGGAGGCCGGGATGCCGCTCTACGGCAACGAACTCTCCCGCGACGGCGACCCGTTCGCGGCCGGCCTCGGCGGAGTCGTTGCGCTGAGCAAGGAGGACTTCGTCGGCAAGGAATCCCTTGCCCACCGCAAGGAAGCGGGCTCGGCCCGCAAGCTCGTCGGCCTGACCGGCACCGGCCGGCGCGCGCCGCGCAGCCACTACCCGGTCCTCAAGGACGGCGTCGTCGTCGGCGAGATCACCTCCGGCCAGCCGAGCCCGACGCTCGGCGTACCGGTCGCTCTGGCGTACGTCGACGTCGAGCACGCCGAGCCCGGGACCGCGCTGGACGTCGACCTGCGCGGGACCCCCGAGCCGTTCGCAGTGACCGCTCTGCCCTTCTACCAGCGCCAGAAGTGAGGACCGACCATGCCAACAGTCAAGGCTGGACTGCAGTACTCCGACGAGCACGAGTGGGTCGCTCGCGAGGAGGCCGGGACCGTCGCGGTCGGGATCTCCGCGATCGCGACCGACGCGCTCGGTGACATCGTGTACGTCGAACTGCCCGAGGCCGGCAGCACCGTGACCGCGGGCGAGAGCTGCGGCGAGGTGGAGTCCACCAAGTCCGTCTCCGAGCTGTACTCCCCGGTCTCCGGCGAGATCACCGAGGTCAACCCGGCCGTCACCGAGGACCCCGCGGCGATCAACGAGGACCCGTACGGCGTGTGGCTGTTCAAGGTGAACGCCACCGCGGACGGTCCGCTGCTGTCGGCCGAGGACTACGCGGCCAAGCACGGCGGTGAACTGTGAGCACCTTCCAGCAGGTCGTTGCCCCGAGCCTCGATGCGAAGCTGGCCGACCTCGACCCGGAGATCGCGGCGAAGATCGCCGACGAGCTGACCCGGCAGCGCGACGGCCTGGAGATGATCGCCTCGGAGAACCACACCGCCGCGGCCGTCATGCAGGCCCAGGGCTCGGTGCTCACCAACAAGTACGCCGAGGGCTACCCGGGCCGCCGGTACTACGGCGGCTGCGAGCACGTCGACGTGATCGAGCAGCTGGCGATCGACCGGGTCAAGGCACTGTTCGGCGCGGCGTACGCGAACGTCCAGCCGCACTCCGGTGCGCAGGCCAACGCGTCCGTCATGCACGCGCTGATCCGCCCGGGCGACACGATCATGGGCCTCAACCTGGCCCACGGCGGGCACCTCACGCACGGCATGAAGATCAACTTCTCCGGCCGCCTGTACGACGTGATCCCGTACCAGGTGAACCCGGACGACCACCGGATCGACATGGCCGAGGTCGAGCGGCTCGCGCACGAGCACCGGCCGAAGCTGATCGTGGCCGGCTGGTCGGCGTACGCGCGGCACCTCGACTTCGCCGAGTTCCGGCGGATCGCCGATGCCGTCGACGCCTACCTGATGGTCGACATGGCGCACTTCGCCGGTCTGGTCGCGGCCGGGCTGCACCCGTCGCCGGTGCCGCACGCGCACGTCACGACGTCGACGACCCACAAGACGCTGGCCGGTCCGCGCGGCGGGATCATCCTGACCAACGACGCCGACCTGGCCAAGAAGATCAACTCGGCCGTCTTCCCCGGCCAGCAGGGCGGTCCGCTCGAGCACGTGATCGCGGGCAAGGCGGTGTCGTTCAAGATCGCGGCGTCCGAGGAGTTCCGCGAGCGCCAGGAGCGGGTGCTGGCGGGCGCGCGGATCCTGGCCGAGCGGCTGAACCGGCCGGAGGTCGCCAAGCACGGCATCTCGGTGGTCTCCGGCGGCACCGACGTCCACCTCGTGTTGGTCGACCTGCGCGACTGCGTGCTCGACGGCCAGCAGGCCGAGGACCGGCTCGCCTCGATCGACATCACCGTCAACCGCAACGCCGTACCGTTCGATCCGCGGCCGCCGATGGTGACCTCGGGCTTGAGGATCGGTACGCCGGCGCTCGCGACGCGTGGATTCGGCGAGCAGGCGTTCGTCGAGGTCGCCGACATCATCGCCGAGGCCCTGACCGCCGACGCCGAGGCGGACCTCTCGGACCTCCGGCGGCGGGTCGCCGTACTGGCTGCCGCTCATCCGCTGTACGCCGGGGAGTAGGGCCGTGGCCGTACCGCCGGAGGGCCGCAAGCTGCTGCGGATCGAGCAACGCAACGCGGCCGTGCCGGTCGCGCGCAAGCCCGAGTGGATCCGCACGAAGGTCAAGATGGGCCCGGAGTACGTCGGGCTGAAGCAGCTGGTCCGCAAGGAAGGACTCAACACGGTCTGCGAGCAGGCCGGCTGCCCGAACATCTTCGAGTGCTGGGAGGACCGGGAGGCGACGTTCCTGATCGGCGGGTCGGAGTGCACCCGCCGGTGCGACTTCTGCCAGATCGACACCGGACGGCCGTCACCGGTCGACCTGTTCGAGCCGACCAAGGTCGCCCGCTCGGTCGCGACGATGGGCCTGCGCTACGCGACCGTGACCGGCGTGGCCCGGGACGACCTCGAGGACGAAGGCGTCTGGCTGTACGCCGAGACCGTGCGCAAGATCCACGAGCTCAACCCGGGCATGGGAGTCGAGCTGCTGGTGCCGGACTTCTCAGGACACCCCGAACACATCAAGGCGATCTGCGACGCGGCGCCGGAGGTGTTCGCGCACAACGTCGAGACCGTGCCAAGGATCTTCAAGCGGATCCGGCCCGCGTTCCGGTACGAGCGGTCGCTGGACGTCATCACCCAGGCGAAGGCACTCGGGATGGTGACCAAGTCCAACCTGATCCTCGGGATGGGCGAGACGCGCGCCGAGGTCGTCGAGGCGCTGCGCGACCTGCACGGCGCGGGGTGCGACCTGATCACGATCACGCAGTACCTGCGGCCGTCCGAGCGGCACCTGCCGGTGGATCGCTGGGTGAAGCCGCAGGAGTTCGTCGAGCTGCGCGAGGAGGCCGAGGAGATCGGCTTCCTCGGCGTACTGAGCGGACCGCTCGTGCGCTCGTCGTACCGAGCGGGACGACTGTGGGCCGAAGCCTGCCGGAAACTAGGCCGCGGGACGCCGGGCTGACCCCGGACGCAACAACGGCAGAGAGAAAGAATCTCCCTGCCGTAATCAGGTTATAGCTCAGGTGGGGACTTGCCGCAAGGCCCAGGGGGTGCTGCAGAATCCTGCGAGTTGGTGATCGACGGCTCGGGGAAATGGGGATCTGTGGCGGACGTACTGGTGGTGGGAAGCGGGCCGACGGGGTTGACGCTGGCGGCGGAGCTGCGGCTGCACGGGGTGGACGTTGTCGTGCTGGAGAAGGCCGATGCGCCGACCGCGGTGGTGCGGTCGTTGGGGCTGCATGCGCGGTCGATCGAGGTGATGGATCAGCGTGGGCTGCTGGAGCGGTTCCTCGCGGCCGGGCAGCGGCATCCGGTGACCGGGTTCTTCGCGGGGATCCCGAAGGCGGCGCCGCCGCGGCTGGACTCGGCGCACGCGTACACGCTGGGAATTCCGCAACCGGTGACCGATCGGATCCTGGCCGAGCACGCGCTCGAGCTCGGGGCCGAGATTCGGTACGGGTGTGAGGTGGTCGACCTGCGGCAGGACGAGCGGGGAGTGGACGTCGAGCTCGCAGACGGTCGGCGGCTGTGGGCCCGGTACGTCGTCGGGTGCGACGGCGGGCGCAGTACGGTGCGCAGGCTGCTGGGGATCGGGTTTCCGGGCGAGCCGTCGCAGGTGGACACGCTGCTGGGCGAGATGCAGGTGGGCGAGACGCTGGAGACGGTGAACGCCGTACAGACCAAGATCCGCGAGACCGTCTGGCGGTTCGGGCTGATGCCGCTCGCGGACGGCGCCTGGCGGGTCGTCGTACCGGCGGCTGACGTGACGGAGGACCGGTCCGTGCCGCCGGAGTTCGAGGAGTTCCGGCGGCAGCTGAAAGTTGTCACGGGCACCGATTTCGGGGTGCACTCGCCGCGCTGGCTGTCGCGGTTCGGGGACGCCACGCGGCTGGCCGACCGGTACCAGGTCGACCGGGTGCTGCTGGCCGGCGACGCGGCGCACGTCCACCCGCCGCTCGGCGGCCAGGGCCTCAACCTCGGGATCCAGGACGCGTTCAACCTCGGCTGGAAGCTCGCGGCCGAGCTCGACGGCTGGGCGCCGGCCGGGTTGCTGGAGAGCTACGAGTCCGAACGCCGACCGGTGGCGGCCGACGTCCTGGACAACACGCGGGCGCAGGGTGTGCTGATGGCGCCGGAGGCCGGTCCGCAGGCGTTGCGGCGGCTGTTCGCGGAGTTGATGGACTTCGAGGAGGTGAGCCGGCTGCTGACCGAGAAGATCGTCGCGACCAACCTTCGGTACGACTTCGGCGACGGCCATGAGCTGCTCGGGCGGCGGTTGCGGGACATCGAGCTGAAGAGTGGGCACTTGTACGGCCGGATGCACGCCGGCCAAGGACTCCTGCTCGACCAGACCGGTCAGCTCTCGGTGAGCGGCTGGGACGACCGGGTCGACCACGTGGTCGACGTCAGCGAGGAACTCGACGCTCCCGCCGTACTGCTGCGGCCGGACGGCCACGTCGCGTGGGTCGGCGAGGACCAGACGGACCTGGCCGCTCAGCTTGTGCGGTGGTTCGGGCGGCGGTCGGAAGCCTGACGGTCATCGCTCCGGGCGGCCGGCCACCTGGATCAGGGTCTGCTGGCCGGCGGCGACGAGCTTGCGCTGGTCACCTCGTACACCGAAGACGTCGAGGCGGCAGATGGTCAGCGTGCGGCCGGGCTTCAGCACAGTGCCGACTGCTTCCAGGTGGTCGCCCTCGGCCGGGGCGAGGAGGTTGATCTTGTACTCGACCGTGAGGACGGACGTGTCCTCGGGGAAGAGCGTGAAGGCGGCGTACCCGCCGGCGCTGTCGGCGATCGCGCTGGTCGCGCCGGCGTGGAAGTAGCCGTTCTGCTGGGTCAGTTCGGGGCGTTCGGGCAGCAGGATGTGGACGCGGCCCGGCCCGATGTGTCCGAGCCGGGCGCCGAGGTGCGCCATCAGGCCCTGCCGCTCGAAGCTTGCGGTGACGCGGGCCTGGATCTCCTGGGTGGCGGGCTGGCCGGGGTCGTCCATGGGCGTCAGGTTATGCGATGGCGGGGGAGGCGGCGTCGGGGATCAGTAGGGTCGGCCGGCCGTTTGCGATCGGGGTGGACCAGATGTCGGTGCCCTTGTCCTGGCGTTGCAGGGCGTAGAGGAGGGTGGTGTTGTCCCGCCAGAGGACCTGGTCGTCGAGGTGTCTGGTTTCGGGTGGGTAGGTGAGCTTGCGCGTTGCCAGTTCCAGTACGGCGATGCGCCAGCTGCCGTCGGGGTTCTTCTGTTTGAAGGCGACTCGGCGGCCGTCGGGGGACAGGGACGGGCACTCGGCGTTCTCGAGGATCGCTGTGCCGCGGTACGAGCGGTAGTCGGCTTCGATCAGGTAGGTCTTGCCCTTGCTGCCGAGGGTTGCGTAGAAACGGTTGCCGTCGGCGCCGAAGGTGATGCCCCAGTAGTTGGAGTCGTGGGCGAAGTACCGGCGGCCGTTGACGAAGACCGGTAGTTCCTCGATGCTCTTCACCAGTCGTCCGGTCTCGACCTCGTAGAGGCCGCTGCGGGTGGAGAAGCCGGTGGCGGCGTACGAGTCGCCGGTGACGAAGAGGGTCCAGTTGACGATCTTGCCGTCGGGAGAGACGCGGGCTCTCGACGGGGTGCCGGGGAGGGTCTGCTTGTGTTTGACGTGGAGATCGGGGCCCAGAACAAGGACTTCGGTGAGTGGGGGCAGGGATCCCGGCTTGGTGCGCAGGCAGATTCCGGTGCCGTGGGCAACGGCGAAGCGGTCGCAGTGCAGGTCCGCGACCCGTCGTGGTGAGCCGGTTGCCAGTTTCCCGTACGACGGGCCGGCTGCTGTGTTGCGGAAGAGGAGGGTGCCGGGGGAGAGCGTGATCGGGCCCTCGGTCACCGGTTGAGCGTCGACGGCGGGGCCGCTGCCGCGCGCTGATACGACGTACGCGAGTCCGCCGCCGATCAGCACGAGTGTGCCGATCAGGCCGAGCAGGAGCTTTCTCATCGGTTCACCTCCCAGGGTTTGAATGCTGCGGCGGCGAGGGTGACCGCGAGCAGCGCGATCGTGGTTGCGATCAAGGCGGGCCGCAGGTCCCAGAGCGTCCAGGCCAGGCCGACGAGCACGGCCGACACCATCCGCGCGAGGGCTTGGCCGGTCTGCAGGAGCGCCAGTCCACTCGCTCTGAGGTGTTCAGGCAGGAGCGGGCCGGCAGTAGCAGGCAGTACGCCGTCGGTCGCCGCATAGAAGCAGCCGTGCAGAGCCAGCGCGACGACGGCGATCCACGGGCTGGTCGCCGGACCGCAGATCAGCAGCAATGCGACTACCAGCGCCGCATGCCCGGCGAGGAACACCTTCCACCGCCCGACCCGATCAGCCAGCCGCCCAAGCGGTACGGCGAGCAGCAGAAAGGTCCCCGTTGTTCCGAGCGCGAGCAGTGGGAACCAGGTGCTCTCGATCTCCCACCGCCGCTGCAGCGCGAGGTAAACGAAGGAGTCGGTAATCGTCACCAACCCAAGCCCCGCAGCCCACAAGCAGCAACGCCGGAAGGACGGGATGGAGAGAAGGCCGACCATCGTCCGCAGCGGTACGGGCTCGCGGGCTTCGCCCGCCTCGCCCCCGGAAAGGGGTGGGGAGGAGGCCGGCCGCCCCCGGACGCCAGTCGGCTCCGCCGACGGCGGGCCCCCGACCTCGGTCGATTGCCTGCTGCGAGGTCGGTGGTCCTTCACAAGTAGTACCAGCAGAAGCACTCCGCACCCGGCGATGCAGAAGCTGAAGACGAATACCGCGTCGTACGAGCCCAGACTTGCCCACAGGATGGCGACGGCTACCAGCGGGCCCAGGAAGGCGCCGATGGTGTCCAGGGTGCGGTGGACTCCGAAGGAGCGGCCTAGGGATTCGGGGGGACTGCTCAGGGAGATCAGCGCGTCGCGAGGGGCTGTGCGGATGCCTTTGCCGGCTCGGTCTGTGGCTAGGACCGCCCCGATCGCGGCTACCGACGAGCCCGCGACGAGCAGGCCTAGTTTGCAGATTGCAGAGAGGGCGTAGCCGAAGCCGGCGACGGCTTTGAGGCGTTGCCAGCGGTCGGCGGCATGCCCGCCGACCAAGCGGAGCAGCGCGGTTGAGCCGGCGTACAGGCCGTCCAGTAGGCCGAACTGCAGGGGATTCAGACCGAGGCCCAAGACGAGGTAGAGCGGCAGGATCGCGGTGACCATCTCGGCGGAGATGTCGGTGACCAGGCTGACCACGCCTAGGGCCAGGACGTTGGACGGGACGCGGTGCCACCGCGGGGTGCCGCCGGCCCGGCGCGTGGCCTGGTCGGCGGCTCGGCTGTTTGCCAGATACATCAGCCGTCCCGTCAGTGGCAGGTGTAGGTCGGGCTGCTGTCGAGCACCTTGCTGTCCAGGCCGATCAGCTGGCTGGAGAAGGTGGTGTCGGTCATCGAGAGCTTCAGCGCGCCGTACGTCGACAGGATCTTCGCCGTCGCCGGGTGGCCCGAGTGCACGTCGTACAGGGGTGCGCCGCCCATCCCGCCGATGATCTGGACCGGTCCGTTCGGGTCGACCTGGCCGTTGACGTTCTGCGGCAGGAAGCGCTCGTAGTGGTGGTCGTGGCCGTTGAGGACGAGGTCGACCTTCGCGCCGACCAGCGTCTGCCACAGCGCGATGCTGTCGGGGTTGTCGCCGTGGTCGCCGGAGCTGAAGCGCGGGTGGTGGTAGTACGCCGCGACGCAGCCCTTGGTGTTCTTCGCGAGGTCCTGCTTGAGCCAGGTCAGCTGGGCCGGCTCGGCCTTGTCCTCACCGGTGACGAAGTCGTTGGAGTCGAGCGCGATGAAGTGCCAGTTGCCCTTGTCCCAGCTGTAGTACTGCTTGCCCTGCGGCGTCGCGATCGAGCCGAAGTACGAGCGGTAGCCGGCGAACGGGGTGTCGTCGTACGACTCGTGGTTGCCCGGGATCGGCTTGGTGATCGCCTTGAACTTGCCCCACGACTTGTCGTAGTAGGCCTTGAAGTCCGACAGATGCGCGTCGTCGTACTGGTTGTCGCCCATCGTGATCACGTTGGCCGGGTTCATCGCCTGCACCAGCCGCGCGGTCTTCGGGTGCACGCAGTTCGAGTCGGACTCTGTGCAGCGGTCGGCGATGTCACCGGCCGCGGCGAGCACGAACGCGCCTGTCCCACCGGAGCTGGTCTGGACGGTGATCACGGAGCTCGCGCCCGACTGGTTGCCGGCCAGATCACGGGCCCGTACGGCGTACTGGTACGTCGTACTCGCGGTCAGCCCGGTGTCGTTGTACGCCGGGGACTCGGTCGACGCCACGACGACGCCGTTACGCACTACGTCGTACCCGCTGACGCCGACGTTGTCGGTCGAGGCGGTCCACTTGAGCGCGGCCGAGGTCGCGGTGACCGCGGTGCTCTGCAGACCGGTCGGGACGGTCGGAGCTTGAGTGTCACCACTGGAGTCGGCGGTGCCGTAGACCTCGAGTTCCCACAGCGAGTACCCGTACGCCGTGGCGCGCTGCGTACCGACCAGACGGACGTAGCGCCCGCGGGCGTTCAGGCCGCTCAGGTCGTCGATCCCACCGTTGCCGTTGGCAACTGTCTGGACGGTGCTGAAGTCGGTGCCGTTGTCGGACACCTCGATCCGGTAGGCCTTGGCGTAGGCGGCTTCCCAGTTCAGCTCGACCCGGCGGATCGTCGCGGGCTGAGCGAGATCGACCCGGATCCACTGCGGATCCGCGCCTTCCGCACTGGCCCAGCGGGTCGTCGTACTGCCGTCGACGGCGAGTGCCGCCGGCAACGAGTCGTCTTCGATGCTGGAGGCAAGGACTGGTTGTCGTTGCGAGAGCAACGGGTCAGCGGCCTGAGCTGAGGTCTGGGCGCCACCGAGAGCGACCAGGAGGGGAAGGGGTAAGAGGACGGCGAGGAACTTGCGAAGGGACATCTGGACTCCTGACGGGGCGATCGGAGCTAACCGTTAGGAAACTTACCTAACAATTAATCTCCGGTCCAGGGGTCGTGCTCCATTGACGGGCGCGGGGTGCTCGATCACCCTTGAGGCAACGGTTGGGGTGGCCGGGTTTCGTGGTGGGGTGGGGGATCGTGGCGCGTGAAGTGGTGCGGCCACCGGCGGGTCCGGTGCCGAAAGCGGTGACGCAGGACCTGAACCGGTTAGGTGCGGCGCTGGACCAGCAGTTGCCGGCGAAGGTCGAGGACAACCTGCTGATCGGGACGTGGAACGTGCGCGGCTTCGGTGGCCTGACGCCGAAGTGGCAGTCGGGCCCGAAGGACAGCCCGCGGCGGGACTGGCACGCGCTGGCCTGTGTGGCGGCCGTTGTCGAGCGGTTCGACGTGACCGCGATCCAGGAGAGCAAGCGCGACACGACCGCGTTGATGGCGTTGCTGCACCACCTCGGTCCGCGCTACCGGGTGATCGTGTCGGACGCGACCGAAGGGGCCCCGGGCAACGCGGAACGGCTGGCCTACGTCTACGACTCCGACCGTGTGCAGCCGTCCGGCCTCGTGGGCGAGATCGTGCTGCCCGCCGCGGCCGAGGACAAGGTCGAGCAGTTCGCGCGGACGCCGTACGCGGCGGCCTTCGTGCGCGGCGGCACCGATTTCATCCTCACGACCGTGCACGTGCTGTGGGGCAAGGGCCCGAAGGACCGGCTCGGCGAGGTGCAGGCCTTCGCCGACTGGATGCGCAAGTGGGCCGACCGCCCGAAGGACTGGAACCACAACCTGCTCGTGCTCGGCGACTTCAACCTGGACCGGATCGACGACCCGCTGTACGCCGCGTTCGTTTCGACCGGTCTCTGGCCGCCGCCGGACCTCGGGCTGGTGCCGCGGACCATCTTCGACAACGACAAGGACCACCACTACTACGACCAGATCGCCTGGTTCAACGACCCGACCAAGCCCGATCTGCCGCCGATGCTCAACGGCCTGACCTTCACCAACCGTTGCGGCAGCCTGGACTTCGTCCCGCTGGTCCTCACCGACCTGACCAAGACCCAGCTGTCGTTCCGGATCTCCGACCACTATCCGCTCTGGGTGGAGTTCACGGTCTGATGGACGCGGTCTCGATGGTGTTCACCGACATCGAGGGGTCGACCGTGCTGTTGCGGCGACTCGGCGACAGCTATCTGGACGCGCTGGAAGGACACCGGCGGATCCTGCGCGCGGTGTGGAGCGAGTACGACGGGGTGGAGCAGGGGACCGAAGGCGACAGCTTCTTCGTGGTGTTCCCGACCGCTGCCGGCGCGGTCGGAGCCGCGGTCGAAGGCCAGCGGCGGTTGGCCGGTCACGAGTGGCCGGGTGGCGAGCGGCTGCGGGTCCGGATGGGCATCCACACCGGTACGCCGGGCATCTCCGACGGCGACTACTGGGGGATGGACGTGCATCGCGCGGCGCGCGTCGCGGCGTCGGCGCACGGCGGACAGGTGATCCTCTCGGCGACGACCGGGGAGCTGATCCGGCAGGCACTGCCCGACGGCGCTGTACTGCGGGACCTGGGAACCCATCATCTGAAGGACATCCCGGAACCCGAGCGGCTGTTCCAGGTCACCGTCGTCGGGCTGGACGAGGAGTTCCCACCACCGCGGACGTTGGGCACGGCAACGAGCCTGCCCGTTCCGGCGACCGCGTTGCTCGGACGGGACACCGATCTGGCGCGCCTGGGCGAGCTGATCCGGCAGCCCGACGTACGGCTGGTGAGTCTGGTCGGGCCGGGTGGTGCGGGCAAGACGCGGCTGGCGATCGCGGTCGCGGCCGGGGCGATCAACCAGTTCCCGGGCGGCGCGTACTTCGTCCCGCTGGCCGACGCCGTGTCCGAGGAAGTGATGTGGTCGTCGATCGCCGAGGGTCTCGACGTCCCGCCGCGCGAACGGACGCCGGTCCGGCTGACGGCGTACCTGGCCCAGCGCACGCTGGTGCTGGTGCTCGACAACCTCGAGCAGGTCGACGGCGCCGACCGCGTGGTCGCGCAGATCCTCGACCGGGCGCCGCAGGTCAAGGTCGTTGTCACGTCGCGGCGTCCGCTCGGGCTGGTCGCGGAGCGGCAGCATCTGGTGACACCGCTGGACCCGGCGTCCGCGGCGGTCGAGCTGTTCGTCCAGCGGGCGACCGCCGTACAGCCTCACTTCAGCCCCGATCTGGCCATCGTCCGGGAGATCTGCGAACGGCTCGACGGCCTGCCGCTGGCCATCGAGCTGTGCGCGCCACGGATCCGCGTACTCAGCCTGGAGGAACTGCTCGACCGGATCGACCATCCACTCGACTTCGCGTCCACCAGCCGGGTCACGCCCGATCGGCAGCGGACGCTGCGCGACACGATCGCCTGGTCCTACGACCTGCTCAGCCCCGAGCACCAGCGCATCTTCCGCCGCCTCGCCGTCTTCTCCGGTGGCGCCGATCTCGCCGCGATCACGGCGATCGCCGCGGACACCGTCGACCCACTCGACGCCGTCGCCGAGCTGCACGACGCGAACCTGATCACCGTCACCCAGGGCTCGCCGACCCGGATCGCCTTCCTCCAGACCATTTCCCAGTACGCCGAGGAGAAGCTCGCCGCGACCGACGAGTCCGAGGCCCTGTGCGCCGCCCACGCGGCGTACTACGCCGAGCTCGGCGAGAGCCTCCGCGGCCTGCGCGAGTCCCGCCACGGGACCGCGCTCGAACGGGTCGGGACCGAGCTCGGCAACTTCCGCGCGGCGTTGTCCTGGGCGATTACCAAGGACGTTGCCCAAGGCATCCGGCTGTGCGCGGCGCTGAGTTGGCTCTGGGTTCTCACCGGGGACGTCGCCGAGGGACGCCGCTGGCACGAGAAGGTGCTCGCCGGCGCCGGTACGGCGGACCGGTCGACGGATCTCGCCGCCTGTCTGCGCGGGCTGTCGAATCTCCTGCTGGTCCAGGGCGAACCGCAGCGGGCGCTGTCGGAGGCCTCAAGAGCCCTCGAACTGTCCAGGTCCCTCGACGACCGTTCCGGGGTCGCCTGGGCGATGAGTCTGGTCGGTACGGCGCAACGCCACCAGGGCGAGCTCGACGCCGCGCAGCAGACCCTGACCGAGGGACTCGAACTCCACCGGCACCTCGACGACGACGGCCGCCTGGCCAGGATCCTCGGCAATCTCGCCGGGGTCGAGGAGGAGCTCGGCCGCCACGACCGCGCGGAAGCGCTGCTGCGCGAATCGCTTGCCGTGCTCAACAAGATCGGCGACGCGCACGAAGCCGCCGTACAGGGCCAGAATCTCGCGTACCTGCTCGCGCTGACCGGCCGGGTCGAGGAGGCCGACACGCTGGCGCGCGGACTGATTCCCACGGTTCTGAGCCTCGGCAGCCCTAGTCTGACCATGGCGTTCTCCAACACGACGATGACGATCCTCGCCCGCCAGGGCGACGCCGTCACCGCCGCGCGCCTGTTCGGCGCGGAGGAGGCGATGGGTGAGCGGCTGGCGATACCAAATCCTTATCTGGCTGAGGAACTCGCCGAAGCCTTGGGGCTTGTGGCGGGCGTGATGAGCCCCGAGGATTGGCAGACCCACCGTCGGTACGGCCGCTCCGAGCGCGTCGAGGACCTGCTCGCACGTTTACCGCATGCGGCCGAGGGGGCATTGGAGCCATACGACCTGGGTCGGCCAGGCGGCTGATGATCGGAGTTCCACCATGCAGTGGTACGTGGATGTACTGAAGAAGTACGTCGTGTTCAGCGGCCGGGCGCGCCGCAAGGAGTTCTGGATGTTCACGCTGTTCAGCACGATCATCTCGATCGTGCTGAACGTGATCGACCGCGCGATCGGCACGGACAACGCCAGCACGGGGACAGGACTGATCGGCGGGATCTACTCGCTGCTCGTCCTGCTGCCGACCCTGGGCGTCACCGTGCGACGGCTGCACGACACCAACCGGAGCGGCTTCTGGATCCTCATCGGGCTGATCCCGATCATCGGCTGGATCGTGCTGCTCGTCTTCACCATCCAGGAGGGCACGGCCGGCGAGAACTCCCACGGCCCGGACCCGAAGGCCTCGGAGCGTTTCGGTACGGCGGCCGGCAGCGCGGAGCCGGGATATCCCACGGTCTGACCTGCACTCTCACCTGAGCCCGCGCGCCACCACGGTGCGCGGGCTCACGTGCGTCAGGCCGGCGGGATGTTCTGGTTGAGGTGAAAAACGTTGCCGGGGTCGTACGTCGACTTGACCGTGCTCAGCCGGGCCCGGCTCGCCGGGGCGAAGCCGTTGTCCATCCGCTCGTGGCCGGGAAGGTTGTGCAGGGCACGGATCCAGCCCAGGACGTGGTCGTCGCGGGCCGGTGACGCCCAGCGCGCGATCGGCGCGAGCACCCACGGCGCCTTGCGGAACGGCGCCGGCCAGCGGTCCGCGCCGTCGGCCACCGCGCCACCCCAGGGCGCGATCGCCATCCGGACCACGGTCTCGTCGGGGACCTGCGCCATCCACCCGGCGTACTGGTCGATCGCTTCGTCGGACAGCGACTGCAGGTACTCCGTCCGCCAGTAGCTGCGCAATCCGGCCGGTCCGTTCGGGCTCGGCTGCACGGCGGCGGGTGGCGTCTCCGCGAATTGGAGCGAACTGGGGCCGAGGGCAAGCAGCGGCGCGATCTGATCGGTCAGCTCCGCGGTCGACCCGGTGTGCACGGCCAGCACCTTCGTCACCAGCCCGCCCTTCAGCTCGGCCGGTACGACGGTGCCCGGCGGGTCCGTCATCGCGACGACCGCGCCGCCGAGCGCGTTCGGCGGGTTGCCGTCGAAGACCGAGCGGAACGTCCGCAGCACTTCGCCGTACGCCGCCCACGGCCACAGCAATGTCGCGCTCGCGACGGTCGGGATCGGGTACAGCCGGAACGTCAGGGCGGCTGCGACGCCGAAGTTGCCGCCGCCACCGTGCAGCGCCCAGAACAGATCGGGGTGCTCGGTCTCGCTCACCGTGAGCTGCCGCCCGTCCGCGGTCACCAACTCGACCGAGACGAGGCTGTCGCAGGCCAGCCCGAGCTGGCGTTCGAGCCAGCCCGAGCCGCCGCTGAGGGTTGGCCCGGCGACACCGGCGCGGTCGTGCCGGCAGCCGGTGGTCGCCAATCCGTACTCCTGCGCCGCGCGCCCGACCTCGGACCAGGTCACCCCTCCGCCGACCCGCGCGAGCCGGGCGACGGGATCGATGCTGATCGAGTTCATCCGGCGCAGGTCGATCACCAGCCCGCCCTCGGTGGTGGAGTTGCCCTGGCGGCTGTGGCCACCGGACCGGACCGCGATCTCCAGTCCGGCGTCGACACCATGCCGGATCGCGGCGGCGACGTCGTCGGCCGTCGCCGGCTGGGTGATCAGCTGCGGGAAGCGGTCGACCATGCCGTTGAAGACGGCACGGGCCTCGTCGTACTCGGGGTCCCCGGGACCCAGCACCCGGCCGCTGAAGGCGGCGCTCGGGGTGCTCGGCGGGAGGCCGGTGGTGGACATCAGGGGGGCTCCTTCGTGTACAGGGAACGGCTGCACGGCAGAGCGTGGTCAGCGCTCCGCCCCCAGTGTCCGCATTCTGGATAGACAACTGATTGACGACCGCCACGCGGACGGTCAGCGCGGCACAGGCAGCGCCGCAGGGTCAGCGCGGCAGGGTCGGCTCCAGCTGACCCGCGAGCCGTACAGCGTCCGGATGGTCGAGGTCGCGCAGGATCTCCACCGCCGACTCCCGCGCCCCGAGCGCGGCCGCGCAGTCGCCGAGCGCCTCGACGGCCGCCGCGTAGTTGATCAGCGTGCGGGCCTCGTTGTAGCGGTTCCCCAGCTCACGGAACGTCTCGTACGCTTGCCGGTAGCAACCGGCCGCCTCCTCGTAGTGACCGAGGCCGCGGTGCGAGGTCCCCAGGGTGTCCCAGCCGTTCGCCAGGGCGTGCTGATCGCCGACGCCGTCCCAGAGCTCGACCGCCTGCAGACAGATCGGTACGGCGACCGCGTAGTCGCCGGTGGTGTTGTACTCGTTGGCCAGGTTGTTCAGCGCGCTGGCCCGCGACGACACGTCCGACGACAGCTCCACGGCCTTCCGGAACTGCACGATCGCCTCGGCGGACCGGCCCTGGAAGCTGCGCAGGTTGCCGAGGCTGTCCACCGCGTTGGCCTCTTCGGTGATCCGTCCGGCCGCGTGGAAGCCGGCGATCGCCCGGGTCAGGTGCTGGTCGGCGGCGTCGTACTGGTGCAGCCAGGTCTCGGTCTTGCCGGCCACCATGCTGGCGGTGGCGATCAGGAACTCGTCGCCCAGCCGGATCGCGGCGGCGAGCGCGCGCTCGTACACGTTGAGCATCTCGGCCCACTGGCCGGAGCGCAGGAGATAGGTGTTGACCGTCCAGGCCAACTGGCCGACGTACTCGTCGAGGCCCGCCTCGGCCGCCAGCCGCTGGCACGTGCTGATCATCGGCGACTCCGCCGCGAACCAGGCCCAGGCCGCCGCGCGATCCTCGATCGGGCGAACCGTCACGTCGTCGAGCAGCGGGGTCAGCGGGAACGCGCGGCGGATGGGATTGAGCAGTACGACGGCCGCTCGCGCGGTGTGCAACGTGTGGTTGAGCGCGCGGATCAGGGCGTCCCGGCGCTCCTGCGGCTCGCCGGCGGCGGCCTTCTCCACGCCGTACGCGCGGACCAGGTCGTGGAAGGCGAACTCGCCGGGCCGTTCCTCGGTGATCAGGTTGACCCGGCTGAGTTCGGCGATCAGGCGACGGGTGTCGCTGACCGGTAGGCCGGCCAGGCTGGCCGCTCCGGTCAGGTCGTAGCGCGGCCAGGGCGCCGGGCACATCACGCGGAACAGCCGGGCGCTCTCGGGGCTGAGTGCGTTGTACGACCAGGAGAACACCGAGCGGACGTCCGCGCCGTCGAGGTCCTCGAACGCGTCGAGTCCGTCGCCGTGGCTCAGTGCGGCGGCGATCGCGGACAGGCTGAACGCGGGGTTGACGATCGCGCGGGCGGCGACCAGGGAGATTGCCAGCGGCAACCGTCCGCAGCGCTGCAGGATCTCGTCGGCGGCCTCCGGCTCGGCGCTGACCCGGCGGGCGCCGAGCTTGCCGACCAGGAAGGTCCGGGCTTCGGCCGGCGCGAGGACGTCGAGGGTGATCAGGTCCGCGTCGTCGGTGACGAGCAGGCTGGTCAGTCGGTCGCGGCTGGTGATCAGTACGAGGGAGGTCGCTTCGCCCGGCAGCAGTGGGCGGACCTGTTCGGCGTTCTTGGCGTTGTCGAGCAGCAGCAGGATGCGGCGGCCGGACAGGAGGGTCCGGAACATCGCGGCTCGGCCGGCCAGGTCTCTCGGGATCGTCTCCGCCGGTACGCCGAGGGCCTCGAGCAACGACCGCAGCGCGTCCTCCGGCGCGACCTGCTCGGCGCCCGAGGCGAAGCCACGCAGGTCGAGGTAGAGCTGGCCGTCGGGGTAGCGGGCGGCGAAACGATGTGCGAGGTGGACGGCGAACGTGGTCTTGCCGACGCCGGCCATTCCGGTGATGACGGCGACGCTGGCTCGGCCGGCTTCGCGGTCGAGGTTCTGCACGGCCTCGGCGAGTTCGGTCCTCCGGCCGCTGAAGCCACGGTGGTCGGCAGGCAGTTGGGCGGGGACCGGTCGTGCGGCGCCGGGGTCGTCGGGCGAGCTGGAGCCCGAGTCAGGGCGGGCGGCGGCGCCTCGCTGGGTGGGCGCCGGTGGGACTTCTCCACGCAGTACCTGCTCGTGCAACTCCTGCAGCGCCGGCCCCGGATCGATGCCCAGCTCGTTCGCCAGCAGCTTCTGGCAGTCCTGGTACACGGCCAGCGCCTCCGCCTGCCGGCCGGACCGGTACAACGCGGTCATGTGGAGCTCGCGGAAGCGTTCGTCGTACGGGTGCTCGGCGGTGATCGTCGCCAGCTCGTTCGCCGCCTCGGTCGCCGCGCCGAGCTCGAGCTGCGCGGTCATCAGCAGCTCCAGCGCCGCGAGGCGAAGCTTGCCGAGGTAGACCCGCTGCGTCTCGGCGAACTCGCCGGGGATGCCGGCCAGTGCGGTGCCGTGCCAGAGCGCGAGTGCCTCGCGGAGCAGTCGCTCGGCGCGGCCGAGGTCGCGGAAGTTCGCGGCCGCCTGCGCGTCGGCGACGTGCTGCTTGAACACCCCGAGGTCGAGCGTCCCCGCGGCGGTCGTCAATGCGTACCCGTCACCGATCGACGCGATCACCGACTGCGAAGCCGGACGGCCCGGATCGAGCACCCGCCGCAGCCGGTGGACGTATGTCCGGACTGTCTGCGCGGCCGACTCGGGGATGTCGCCACTGCCCCAGACCGCGTCGATCAGCTCCCCGATCGTGGCCTGCGCGCCCTCCCGGACCAGCAAAGCCGCGAGCACAGCCCGCTGCTGGGGCGACCCGAGCCGTAGCTCCGTCTCGCCCTGCCAGGCCCGGACCGGCCCGAGCACGGTGAACCAGGACGCGGTCCGGTCGTCCACACCCACCTGCCCCAGAGAGTAGTTCAGCTTTCAAGGACCATCGTCTCATGCCCTGTATACACGCCGCATAGACGCCCTGGACACCGCGGTTCTCAGATCCCCAGGTGCACCGGAAGGGTCTGGTGGCCGTTGCCGAGGATGCTCGGGAGCGGGCTCAGATCGGCCTCGGGGACGGCGAGCCTGAGGTCGGGAAACCTGGAGAAGAGCATCGGGAGGGCGATGGTGGCATCGGCTGGTGTCAAAGGGATCTGTGGTGCGAGATGGGTCTCGCTGTCAGGACCGACTGGCTCGGGCGAGCGGGGCGCCGAGGCGGTAGTGGACGCCGTGGCCGAAGGCGACGTGGCGTTTGTCGAGGCGGATGACGTCGAAGGTCTTCGCGGTGTCACCGTGGAGCTCGGGGTCGCGGCCGGCGGCGCCGTACGACGCGAGGATGGCGTCGCCCTTGCGGATCGTCTCGCCGGTCGGCGGCGGGATGTCCTCGACGGCGTACCGCATCGGCATCTGGCTCACCGGGGACGCGTAGCGCAGCGTCTCCTCGACGACGGCCGACCAGTCGACGGCACCTGAGCGGACGAGCTCGAGCTGGTCGGGGTTGACGAGCAGAGCGGTGACGGCGGAGTCGAGCAGGTTGATCGTCGTCTCGTAGCCGGCGGCGATCACCAGGAAGAGAGCGTCGACCAGCCGCGCGGCGAACAGCTGCCGCAGGTCGACCACCGCGTCTCGCGCCACTTGCCGACGATCTCGCCGCCGATGAACCGCGGCCAGTGCTGCCGCGGATCCTTCGACACGCGACTGTCGCTGAGCAGCTGGACGAGCAGTTCGTGGTGCCCGATCGCCCACGCCTGCTCGCCGACGATCTCGCCGACGACCGGCCCGGGGGACTGGTGGAGAACGGCTTCTTCGGCGAGGCGCTGACGCCCGCTCGGGTCGAGGACCAGAGGATTCGGCATGGCTCGATCCCTCGTCGGGAAACCACTGGATCCACGGCGACCGGGCGGCCCGTAAGCGACCTGTCAACGGCGCTTCGCCGACTGGGCACCCGGACCCGGGAGTTCACCGATGCGACCGGGCCGGCGGACCTGGTCTGCTGCCCGCCGACCAGGCGGGGGCCGGGCGCCGACCAGCCGCCGCCCACAGGGATGCGTCGCGTCCGTCAGCTCCCCAGGCTGGGGCCGAGTCCGACCCATCCACCGCGCGACCCGCTCCGAAGGCCCTGAGGTCGAGGTTGTGAGCTAGATCACAACAGATGCGACTGGGTCGCAACTGCAGGAGCCGCCGGCAGCCGTCGGCGGTCGGGCGGTACGGGAGGGAAGGAACAGTCATGAGTGACGCATCACGGCGCGGATTCCTGGTGTTCGCGGGAGCGGGGACGGCGGCCGCGGTCGGCGCGGTCGCGGCGCCGAAGATCTTCAGCGAGCGCTCGGAGGCGGCAGCGCCGCAGCTCGAGGCGAGCGACCTGGCCGATGCCGAGTCGTTCGTGGTCCACGTCAAGGACGTGAAGTCCGGGCAGATGGCGATCATGGTCGGCGAGCGCGAGGTCCTGGTGACCGATCGTGAACTCGCCGCCCGTCTCGCCGGCGCGAAGGGGGTCTGAGCCATGTCCTCACACCGCGAAGCACCGGAGATCTCCAAGGACCCGGTCGCCGACAACACCGACGTCTACGCGTTCGTCAGCCCGGACAAGCCGGACACCGTGACGCTCATCGCCAACTTCATCCCGTTCCAGAACCCGTACGGCGGCCCGAACTTCTACGAGTTCGGCGACGACGTGCTGTACCAGATCCACGTCTCGAACGGCGGTGACGGCAAGGCCGACATCAGCTACCAGTTCCGCTTCCACGCCGAGATCCGGAACAAGAAGACGTTCCTCTACAACACCGGCCCGATCACCTCGATCAAGGACACCACCTGGAACCGCCCGCAGTACTACTCGGTCACCCGGGTCGAGGACGGTCGCTCCCGGATCCTCGCCCGCGAGCTCGCGGCACCGCCGGTCAACGTCGGCCCGCGCAGTACGCCGAACTACGCGCAGCTCGCCGGCCAGGCGATCCACACGATCGGCACCAACCGCAAGGTGTTCGCCGGCCAGCGCGCCGACGGCTTCTTCGCCGACCTGGGCAGCATCTTCGACCTCGGCACGTTGCGTCCGTTCCAGGCCGCGCACCTCATCCCGTCCGCCGCCGCGATGGGCGTCAACGGGCTGCAGGGCTCGAACGTGCACACGATCGCGCTCCAGGTCCCGATCACGGATCTGACCCGCGACGGCAAGAAGCCGAAGGACGTGCTGGACGCGAAGTCCGTCATCGGCGTCTGGGCGACCGCGAGCCGGCAGCAGTCGAAGATCTTCGACGACCTGCTCGGGCTCTCGCGCTGGCACGGCCCGTACAAGCAGGTCTCGCGGCTCGGCAACCCGCTGTTCAACGAGGTCATCGTACCGATGGCCGAGAAGGACAAGTGGAACAGCCGGCCGCCGTCGGAGGACAAGCGGTACGCGCAGTACGTGACCAAGCCCGAGCTGGCCGGGCTGCTCCCGGTGCTCTACCCGGGCGTGTTCCCGAACCTGGCGGCGTACAAGAAGCCGCGGGCCGACCTGGCGGCGATCCTGCTGACCGGGATCCCGAAGGGCGTCGTACCGGGCTTCCAGAACTACACCGGCCCGGTGCAGGCCGACATGCTGCGGCTGAACGTCGCCGTCCCGCCGTCGAAGTCGCCGAACCCACTCGGCCTGGTCGCGGGCGACGCGGCCGGTTTCCCCAACGGACGCAGGGTTTTCGACGACGTCGTCACGGTCGAGATCCGCGCCGTCGCCGGCCTGACGATCCCGCTGGTCGACCCGTCGTTCACGCCGGACGGCGCCGCTGCCGCGGTCCAGGACGGTACGTCGAACACGAACTCCGACTACCTGAAGGTGTTCCCGTACCTCGGTACGCCGGCCGGCGGCTACCAGTCCAAGCCCGGCGTCCCGGCCGTCTCATGACCAGGCCGCTGACCAACGCCGAGGAGAATCCCCATGCGGGCAAGGGGTCCTCGGTGCTGCTGGACATCGGCGACGACATCGGCGCGATCGTCGTGACGATGCCGGCTGCCCTCAACGACACCGAGATCGAACGCCGGCCGCACGGCGTACCGGTCGATGACGGGCACGGCCACGGGCATGGTCACGGGCACGACGACGGACATCACCACCTGCCACACGTCGCCGTCGTCCCCCGCCCGTCGCCGGAGGGCGCGACCATCCACTCGGCCGTCTTCCCCGACGTCCCGGAGGGCAAGTACGACCTGTACGTCCTGCCCGACGGCCCCGTCCAACTGACCGTCGCCGTCACCGGCGGCCAGGTCACCGAGGCCACCTGGCCCCAGTAGCCGGGGGACCGGACCGTCGGGCGTGTGCAGGGGCCACTCCCGCCGGTCCGCCTCCCGAGTCGCCGCCCCGACGAACCTGTGCGGTCTTGTCGGCGGCGACAACGGGACGTACCGTGCGGAACAGCGTGGGGGGACCACGTGACACCTCGATGTTCCGTGGGGGGACACATGCGATTCAGGACGATGCTGTCCGTAGTCATGGCGGCCGGGCTGGCCGTGCTGACGGCGCTGCCTGCCGGCGCCGCGACGTTGCCGAAGAACGGTGACCTGGTCTTCGTCGAGTCCGTCGACGGCATCGCGACGCAGTCGTCGGGTGCGGCGTACGTCGTACAGACCGACGGGGAGAACCCGAAGTTCTCGCCGAACGGGCGGCAGCTCGCCTTCGTTCGTGGCTTCGGGGTGTGGACGCGCACGCTGAGCACCGGCAGCGAACGACTCGTGCACCAGTACCCGGTCGCCGCGGAGTACAGCTGGATGAAACTGGCCTGGTCGCCGGACGGCGGATCGATCGTCACGGCGTACGGCCTGCAGCTGGATCGGATGACCGTGAGCACCGGCGCGCGGTCGCCGATCTGGACGGCTCCCGCCGGAACGCCCGGGCGGCTGACCTCACCGGCCTGGTCGCCCGACGGCAGCCGGATCGCCTTCAGCACCGGCAGCACGATCAAGCTGGTCCACCCCGATGGGACGAACGTCCGCACGCTGACGTCGAGCCCGGTGGGGGTCGTGAACGACTTCCCGGACTGGTCGCCGGACTCGCAGCGAATCGCGTTCGTCACCAACCGGTACCGCGGGGCCGAACACAGCGAGCTGGTCATCCTGCCGCGCAGTGGCGCCGGGCAACCGTTCCGGGTCAGCTACCAGGCCTACCCGCAGGGGATCTTCTACAAGGGTGTGGCCTGGTCGCCGGACGGCAAGAAGATCGCCGCACTGCAGTTCAACCGCAACGCGCTGCCGGACGAGCAGGACAGCGACGAGCGGCTCAAGGTGCGCGGGTACCTCCCGGACGGTTCGCACAGCTATTCGCTGACCGGGCCGATCAAGGGGGACGACGGCTCCGAGGGACTCGACTGGGCACCCAAACTCTCCTGAACCGACACGCCGGCCGTCGGCCCCGGGACCCCGGGGAAATGGCCTTCCGGCCACGAGTTTTTGTGAAGTCAACCCCGGGTTTTCGCGGTCGCGACCCGGGGTTTTCTTCGCGACGCGAACGAGTCGTTGCTCAGCGCGCGTAGTTGCCGGGAGGCGCGTAGCGTCCGAATCGGACGACCGGGAACGGTGCTTTTCGGGAGACAAGGGGAGAACGCATGGCCAGTGAGTTCCAGCGGCAGAAGGTGGCCGGGGTGTTCCACGCGATGGACGCCGACGGCAACGGGTATCTGGAGGAGTCCGACTTCGAGACGCTGACCACGCGGTGGGTCGGCATCCGGGGGTGGGAGCCGGGGACCGAGGACCACGACCGGATGCGGGCGATCATGATGGGCTGGTGGTCGGCGGTGGCGGCGATGTCCGACTCCGACAGCGACGACCGGGTCTCGCTCGACGAGCTGATGACGGTGGTCGACAAGCTCCCGGAGATCGACGACGCGGTGTACGCGACCGCGGAGGCGATGTTCGACGCGGTCGACCAGAACGGCGACGACCGGATCGCGCTGGCCGAGCACCAGCAGGTCGTCGAGGCGTGGAAGGGCTCGGCCGACGGCGTCGAGGACGTGTTCCCGAAGCTCGACGAGAACGGCGACGGGCACCTGTCCCGCGAGGAGTTCCGCGAACTGTGGGCCGGCTTCTGGATCGGCGACGACCCGAAGTCCCCGTCCCAGTGGGTCTTCGGTCCGTACTGATCGTCCACCCACCGGGCCGCAAGAGCCCACAGCGTCCGAAGAACCGCCATGCGTCCGAAGAACCCGAGGCTATAGGCCTCGGTTCTTCGGACGCATGCGGTTTCTTCGGACGCACGGTGAGACAGTCGTGGCCGTGAACATCGAATCGTCGCTGAGCCAGTGGTGCTGGCGGGAGCTGAGCGCCTCGCCGGTCGAGCAGTTGCTGTCGGCCACGCTGATGTCCGACGTCCGAGCGTTCCGGCTCGACGACGGGCGCGAGGTGGTGATCAAGTCTCGTGCCGATCCCAGCGGGCGGGTGCCCACCTGCCTCGCCGTCCAGCAAGCGGTCGCCGACGCCGGCCTTCCTTGCCCCCGGCCACTCACCGCGGCAACGTTGGTGGACGGTCGCGCCGTCCATGCCGAGCAGTGGTTGCCCGGTGGAGAGGTTGCCCGCAGCACCGACACCGCGTCGGCCGAACGGTCGGCTCGCCTGTACGCCGAAGTCACGGCGGTCACCAGGCGCCTGCGGTTCGCTCCGCCGCTGCCCAACCCCGAGTGGGTGCACTGGGATCACACCGGCCCTGGCCACTGGCCTCCGAACGCGCTCCACGACAACCGCCCGGGCGCTGACTCACTGCCGCCGGAGCTGCTGGACATCGCGGCCCGCACCCGCCGGCGCCTGCTCGCGACGACGTTGCCGCGCATCCTCGGCCATGCTGACTGGGAGGCCCAGAACCTCCGCTGGGACGACACGGTGATTCACGACTGGGACAGTGTCGCTTGGCTTCCCGAGGCCGCGCTGGTCGGAGCAGCCGCAGGGGCTTTTGCCAGCGCAGAGACTCCGACGTTGGCGCCGCTCGAGAGCTCCGAAGCCTTTCTTGCCGCTTACCAAGTAGAGGCCGGGGTCTTCACCAGCGAAGAGCTGGAGGTCGCCTGGGCAGCCAGCCTCTGGCCGGCCCTCCACAACGCCCGCGCCGAGATCCTGTGGAATCACCGACCGGTCGCCCTCACCGCGGTGCTCGACCAGGCCAAGGCACGCCTCAACCGAGCCGGTGCGTCCGAGGAATCGTGATGCGTCCGAAGAACGCGAGGCTATAGGGCTCGGTTCTTCGGACGCATGCGGGTTCTTCGGACGCATGCGGGTTCTTCGGACGCATGCGGGTACTTCGGACGTTAGGACCCGGCTCGGCTGGTTGGCGAGGGTGTGGTGCTGCCGGGGTGGCGGGGGTGCGGCGCCGCTCGGGGCCGGTGGTGCTGCTCGGTTGGCGGGTGGCCGGGAGGGTGAGGGTGTGGTGCCGCCGGGTCTGGCACCGGGCGAGTCAGCGGGCGGCAGGGGCCGCCGGGTGAGTCAGCGCCGGGCGGGGGTCGCCGGGCGAGTCAGCGGGCGGCAGGGGCCGCCGGGTGGGTCAGCGCCCGGCAGGGGTCGCCGGGTGGGTCAGCGCCCGGCGGGGATTGGGCCGCCGAGGTAGGTGGCCCAGGTGAGGGTCGGCCATTGTTCGGCGCCTTTGGCGGGTAGTGCCGACTCGCCTTGGGGCCCGGCTCGGTAGACGATGGCGGTGGACAGCTCGGGAGTGAAGCCGACGTGCCAGGACGCCAGTGGCTGGAGGCCCTTCTGGGCCCTGCAGTGGCATCTGGTGTTGAGGCGGCGTTTCTCGAGGCTCAGGCCTTTGACCGTGGTGGCTCTGCTCTCGCCGATGAGCTTGCTGGTCAGGCGTGCGATCTCGGGCGGGAAAGCCTGGACGGGTTTGTGTTTTGCGGCCGTCCACAGGATCTTGCCGCGGGCGTCCCGGACCTCCTTGATGACGTGAGCGGGGACGCGCCGCCCGTCGGCGACGAAGGTGCTGTACGCCGTCGCGAGGTCGACCGGCGAGGCCAGCGCGTCAGGGCCCAGGCCGGGGGCGGGGCGGTCGGCCGGTGGGATGGGTGGGATGCCGGCGTTCTCGGCGGCGGTCGAGACCAGGTGCCCGCGCTTGGAGTCGACGAGGTGGAAGTACGCCTTGTTCACCGCTTTCCCCGAGGATGGGACGTCGAACGGACCGGTGCGGTCGGTCAGCCCGGCGGCGATCGCGAACGGGCGCAGGAGTTGGCCGGGTGGTGCCTTGCGGGTTGCCCAGTTCAGCTGGCTCTTGAGGAAGTCGTTGCCGCCGACAAGCGCTGCCACTTCACCGGTGCCGGGGCGGATCGACGCCAGCCCGACCTGCAGCCCCGGCGGCCCGGCCTTGACCGCCGCGACGGCTCTCGCCTGCAGGGTGGCGTCGAAGGTGGTGACGACGCGCAGGCCGCCGGCGGTGAGCTGATCGCCGGTGAACCCGTACTTGCCGAGCTCCCGGCGGGCGAGGTCGAGCAGGAAGCCGGTCGGGCCGCCGTACCGGTTGCCCTTGGGCTTCTTGCGCAGCGGCGGCAGCGCCTCGCGGTAGACGGCGTTCTCGCGGGGCGTGATGGTGGACATCTCCGTCATTCCGTTCAGCACGTACCGGTAGCGCCCGAGGATCAACGGCGCGGCGTCAGGATCGTCGGCGTCGAACTTCGTCGGGTTGTTGAGCACGGTCGCCAGGTACGCCGCCTGTGGAACGGTCAGGTCCTTGGGACGGTCGACGCCGAAGTACGCCTGTCCGGCCGCCCGGATCCCGTAGGCCCCTTCGCCGAAGTAGATCGTGTTCAGGTAGTTGCGCAGGATCGTGCGTTTGTCCTGGGTGCGGCCGATCTTGGTCGCGATGAACAGCTCGTCGAGCTTGCGGCTCATCGTGCGTTCCTGGGTGAGGTACATGATCTTCACGTACTGCTGCGTGATCGTCGACCCACCCTGCAACTGCTTGCCGCGGGCAATCGCGACGGCGGCGCGGGCCATGCCGGGCAGCGACACCCCCGCGTTGGTCCAGAAGGTCCGGTCCTCGGCCGCGATCACCGCGTCCTGGACATGCTTCGGGACCTCCTCCAGCGGGACCGACTTACGGTTCTGCTCGTAGAACGAACCGATCTCGGTGGTGCCGTCGGCAAACGTCACGATCGTGGTGTTCGCCTCGAACTTCGCGTTCGGGTCCGGGACGGACGTCCGGGCGTACCCGACGAAGAACGCCGCGACGGTCCCGATCAGGACCACGAACGTCAACCCCAGGCACCACCCCGCGATCCGCACGATCCTTCGGCGCACAGGAACCTCCTGGTGGGGGACAGGTCACCCACCAGGACGCCGCGACCACACAGAGTGGTGGACGCGTTCCCGTGTTTTCCTCCGGAAGGACGAACGGAATCCTCAGAAAGGTCTAGCCGAACCGCGACACCGGCGTCGGCACCTCGTCGAGCCTCGGGTCGAACCGCTCGACGAACCGCACGCCCGGCGGCACCTCGATGCTCGCCGTCGACGACCAGCCGCGCGTCAGCGTCGGGAAGTCCGGTACGTCGGGGTGGTAGTGCGGCTTGCCCGTCCCGAGCGCGTCGACGGCCATCGGCCCGCTCAGTGCCTGGTAGCGGAAGTCCGCCGACAACCGGAGCTGCCGCGTCCGGTTCGGCATCGCGCCGTGCACGGTCAGGCTGGTGAACAGCAGGACGTCGCCCGGCTGGTACGTCGCCGTACGCCATTCCGGATGCTCCTCGTCCGCCTCGGCACGCATCATCCCGGGCCCGTCGGAAGGCTTCACCGGCAGCACACCCAGCCGCGGTGATCCCGTCAGCACCCGCAACCCACCGATCTCGGGCGGCGCGGCGCTGAGCGGCAACCAGGTCGTGAGCGTGTCGATGCAGCCCTGGATGAACCGGTAGTCCTGGTGGATCGGCGTCGGGTTCGCCCCAGGGGACGGCGGTGCGATCCGGCAGATGTGCGCGGGATGCGCGAACGACGGCTCACCCAGCAGCCGCGCCGACAGGTCCAGCAGCTCGGGCCGGATCGCCAACGCGTGGAACGCCTCGGTGCTCTGGATCGCCGTGTACGCCCCGAAGAACCCGGCCGATCCCTCCTCGACCGCCCGGTCCGAGGCCATCAGGTCCTCGGCCGCGGACCCCGGCGCGAGCCAGTGGCTGTCGAACAGGATCCGCGCGATCCGCGTCCGGACGTCGTCCACCACACCGGCCGGCAGCAGCCCGCGGAAGAACAGATAGCCCTCGTCGCTCAGACGGGCCCGCAGCGTCTCGGTGTCGTCGAGCGCCGGTGCGGAGTCGGTGAGTTCCTTCATCGGCCGTTCCCCTTCTCGTCCATCGCGGTGGCGACCTTCGCGGCGTCGCCCTTGTCCAGGTACAGCTCGTTGACCGCCTTGTTGATGTCGGCAACCTTCGCGGTCCAGCCCTCCGCGATCGGCATGTTGACCGTGCTGCCCGCAGCCGAGTCGAGGAACGGCCGGACGTCGATCCCCTTCTTCTCCCAGTACGCCGAGTAGCCGGCCGCCGTGTCGTTCAGCGCCGGGATGACGTACCCCGCGTCGCCCATCAGCTTCTGCGCCTTCTCCGACCCGAGGAACGTGATCAGCTTGCCGGCCTCCTCCGGGTGCTTGGTCTTGGCGAACATCACCTCGGCCAGCCCGTTGATCACCACGGTCCGCCCGCTCGGCCCGGCCGGCATCGCGGCGACCCCGATCGGGAACTTCACCTCCGGCAGCGCGAACGGCAGCAGCGCGTTGTTCGCCGGGAACATCGCCACCTCACCGCGGTAGAACATCTCGGTCGCCTGCCCGGTCGGCGGGTTCGTCCGTGTCCCGTCCGGCGACACGTGCCACTTGAAGACCAGGTCACGCGCCCACTGCAGCGCCTCGACCGACTTGGCTCCGGCGAATTCGAACGTCCCGTACGGCGCGTCCATCGCCTTGCCACCGTTGGAGGCGATCCAGTTCAGCCACTGGGTCTGGCTGTGGTTCCAGGAGCAGAACCCCCACTGCTTGATCGCGCCGGCGTCGAACCCGCTCTGCCCGGCCTTGAGCCCCGCCTTGTCCACCGTCAGCTTCTGCGCGACGTCGAGGAACGTCCCGCTGCCGTCCGGCGCCCAGGTCAGCTCCTTCGGCATCGTGATGCCGGCCTTGGCGACCAGGTTCTTGTTGTAGAGCAGCCCGACGACGCCGAGGTCCTTCGGTACGCCGAGTTGCTTGTCCTCGAACTTGTACGACTGGACCACGTTCGGGTGGTACGACGCCAGGTCGAGCTTGGCGCCCTTGAGTAGATCATCGAGCGGTGCGAGCACGCCCTTGCTGGCCAGGTCGGGGAAGTTCTCCACGGTCAGCCAGAACACGTCCGGCGCCTTGCCGCTCGCCAGCTCGGTGGTCAGCTTGGTCCAGTACTGGTCCCACGGCAGCACTTCCATCCGGACGGTGATGCCCGGGTTCTCGGCGGTGAACGCGGCGAAGACCGACTTGTAGCCGACCTCCTGCTGCTCGTCCCACAGCCGGTACACGAGCTCGACCGGGCCGCCGGCCGCGGTGTCGTCCGACGAGCCGCAGCCCGCCGTACCGAGTACTCCGGCCGCGCCGATGATGCCGGCGCCACCGCGCAGCAGCGTCCGTCGAGACAGTGTCGTTCGAGACAGGGGATGAGACATGACGACCTCCTTGAACTACTTGAGCCCGGTGACCGCGACCGAGCGAACGATGAAGCGCTGGAAGAACACGAACAGCACGAGCAGCGGCACCAGAGCGATCAGGCTGCCGGCCATCACGGCGTTGTAGTCGACCCCGACCTCGCCCTTGAACAGGGCGATCCCGAGCGGGAGCAGGCGTTTGTCCTCGCTGCCGGTGATGATCAGCGGCCACAGGAAGCTGTTCCAGTTGGCCACGACGGCGAGCGTGGTGACGGTGACCAGGATCGGCCGGGACAGCGGCAGCACGATCGACAGCAGGGTCCGGACCCGGCCGGCACCGTCGATCCGGGCCGCGTCCTCGAGGTCGGCGGGGATGCTGCGGAAGAACTGCCGGAGCAGGAAGATCGCGTACGGCGTACCGAGCATCGTGGGCAGCATCAGTCCGGCCCAGGTGTCCACCAGGCCGAGCTTCTGCATCATCAGGTAGAGCGGGATCATCGTCACGACCGGCGGCACCATCAGTGTCGACAAGTACACCCAGAACAGGGCGTCCCGGCCGGGGAACGACAAGCGGGCGAAGGCGTACGCCGCCAGGACGGCGAACACGATCTGCCCGGCGGTGATGCCGATCGTGACCAGAGTCGAGTTGAGCAGGTAACCGCCGAAGCCGGACGCGAACAGCCGGTCGAACGCGGCCGTGCTCGGCGGCAGCCCCGGCTCCCACGGCATCGTCTCGGACAGTTGCCCCGGGCCCTTGAACGCGGTCAGCACGGTCAGCAGATAGGGGAAGACCGCGAGCAGGCAGCCGATCACCAGGACGCCGTAGCAGAGCAGGCTGACGGGCAGGCGAGTTCTGGACATGGTCACCTCCTCAGGACTGGTCGTACGTCGTACGACGCTCGAAGTAGGCGAACTGGGCAACGGTCACCGCGAGGATGACCAGGAACAGCAGGACCGAGATCGTCGCGGCGTAGCCGAAGTCGAACTTGCGGAACGCCTCGTCGTAGATCAGGTACGTCGCGACCTCGGTGCTGTCGCCCGGGCCGCCCTCGGTCATCACGAAGATCGTGTCGAAGGCCTGGAACGAACCGATCACGTTGGTGATCAGCACGAACAGCATCGTCGGGCGCAGCAGCGGCAGGGTGATGCCGAAGAAGTGCGCCACCGGTGAGGCGCCGTCGAGCGAGGAGGCCTCGCGCAACGACGCCGGGATGTTCTGCAGCCCGGCCAGGAAGAACAGCATGTTGTAGCCGGCGAACTGCCAGATGTGCACCGCGGCCACGCTCGGCATCGCCAGCAGCGACGACGACAACCAGGCCGGGCCGTCGACGCCGAAGACGCCGAGGAACTGGTTCAGCGCGCCCTGGCCGGGGTCGAAGATCCACGCCCAGACCAGGCCCATCGCGACCGGCGTCGCCATCCACGGGATCACCAGCAGCGCCCGGAAGTACTTCATCCCGCGCAGCTTCCGGTCGACCAGCAGTGCGAGCAGCAGGGACAGGATCGTCGTACCGGGCACGCAGATCAGGACGTAGTACCCGGTGACCAGGAACGAGTGCCAGACCTCGCCGTCGCCGAGCAGCTCGCGGTAGTTCGCGAGCCCGATGAACTCCGGGGCCGCGAGCAACTTCCAGTCGAACAGGCTGAGCACGATCACGATGACGACCGGCGCGAGCAGGAAGCCGAGGACGCCGACCAGGCTCGGGGCGAGCAGGGCGTAGCCGGCGACGGCCTGCCGGCGGCGTTGCGTACGGCGTACTGGAGGTTTGGCCGGCTTAAGCATCGAGAGACCTCAATGGATGCGGCCGCTGCGAGCTCGGCGTCAGCAGTTCGCGGGTCCGGTCGAGGCCCCACCGGTCCAGCGCGCCGATCGGGTCGCTGGACATCCGCAGGCCGGGGGAGTCCTCGACGTGGGTCGCCCAGGCCTCGCGGTCCTGGATGTCGGGCTGGACGATCAGGCAGTCCGGGTCGTTCGCCCACCAGCGGCCGTGCAGGAACTCGCGTGCGACCGAGGTCGACCGCGCACCGCGTTGACCGGGCTGGCTGATGTCGCCGGACGGTGGATCGACCAGCGGATCGGTGTCCGGTGAGACCCGCATGCAGTCGACCAGCCCGAGGCTCGGCAGGATCGGAGCGCCGCAGCCGTGCAGGATCCGGTTCGGCCCGACCACCTCACGGATCAGCCGCAGTCCGTGCCGGTACGCCGTGATGCCGTCGGTCTGTTCGTGCCTCCGGCCCTCGATCGCGCCGGCATAGCAGAAGTCGAGCTTGAAATGGTCGTACCCCTGGCGGCACAGCTCGGTGAACACGTCCTGGAGATGCCGCGCCGCGGCCGGGTTCGTGACGTCCAGGACCAGTTGCTCCTGGCCCCAGTTCGTTCCCGCGGTGATCCCGGGGACCAGCCAGTCGGGGTGCTGCCGGGCGGTCTCGCTGCGGCTGCCGACCAGGAACGGTGCCACCCAGATCCCGGCCCGCCGCCCGCTCGCGCGGATGTCGGAGGCGAGCCGGACGGTCGAGCCGAAGTCGTCGCGCGGCGTCAGCCAGTCGCCGATCTCGGCCTGGTAGCCCTCGTCGAGCAGGACCAGGTCGACGCTCAGTCCGTGCTCGTCGAACTGGCGGACCTCGTTCATCACGTCCCGCTCGGTGACCTTGCCCCAGTACGCGTACCAGCTGCACCAGGACGGGCCGAACACGCGCACGGCGGGGTGGTACTGCGCGGCGAACGTGTCGGCCCAGTCGGCGAGGGCCTGGTTGCCGTTGGCATGCGTGCTGGTGGTCAGTTCGACCTCGCCGTCGGCGGTGATCCGGAGGCGGTCGCCGTCGACCTCGCAGCGGATCGACGGGACGACGTCGGGGGAGAGCGCCGAGACGACGGTGACCTCGCCGCCGGTGGCGACCGCGAGCAGGCCCTCGCCCTGGAACCGGCCGGCGTCGATGTCCGGGCGGTAGGCCATCACGTGGTGGTTGGGCGCGGTCGGCCTCGGTGGACGGTCGCTCACGTCGTACCAGCCGCTCGGGCTCCACGACTGCCACCCGTGCTCGAAGATCCGGGTGGTCGCGTCGTGCTCGAGGTCGGTGACGGTACGAAATCCCACGGGATCCTCACTTCGTCGGGGTTGCAGGATCTTGCTGCTGGTTGGGTAATCTAAGGACCCGCGCGAAGGGTGCACCATGACAGAGCCTGCTGACTACGAGCACGATCTTGCTACTCAGGTGCTGATCGAGCTCTACAGCGAGATCCCGCCGCCGAGCAAACTCGTCACCGGCCACTTCCACAGCGGCGGCGACTACCGGGTGGTCCGGCCGGACGGCGTCGGCAGCTGGTACTTGCTCTACACGGCCGGCGGCACCGGGCGATACCGGATCGGTGAGGACTCACTCACGCTGCGCGTCGGCGATCTCGTGCTGGTGAGCCCGGGGACCGAGCACGACTACGGGACGGTCGGCACGTACTGGGAGACCTGGTGGGCCCACTTCCAGCCGCGGCGCGACTGGCACGCCTGGTGGTCGTTGCCGCAGGCAATGCCCGGGCTGTCGTACGTACGGCTGACGCGGTCGTCGGAGACGGATCGGCTGGTGTCCGCGTTCGCGCGGCTGCACCGGGACGCGCAGCGCGCGGGGCTCTCGCCGACCGGCGACACGGAGCTTCACCTGCTCGAGCAGAACCTCGCCGTACAGCTCACGATGAACGGGATCGAGGAGGTCCTGCTCGTGGCCGCGACCAGCCTGCGGCGGGAGACGCGTTCGTTGGATCCGCGGGTGCAGTTGGTGCTCGACGCGGTGACATCCGACCCGGCGCGGGCCCACACGCTGAACTCACTCGCCGGGCTCGCGCAGGTGTCCGTGTCCCGGCTCGCCCACCTCTTCAAGGAGCAGGTGGGCGACTCGATCATGAGCGTGGTGGTCGGGTTGCGGCTGCAGCGCGCGTCGGAGCTGCTCGGCGCGACCGACATGTCCGTCGGACAGGTCGCTCGCGCCGTCGGCTTCGAGTCGCCGCACTACTTCAGTCGCCAGTTCGGCCGCCGGTTCGGGGCCTCGCCGAGCGACTACCGGCGTACGGTCAGGAATCCGTCAGAGCGACGTTGAGTTCGGTCGCCGCCGCGTAGTTCGCGCCGCCGGCCAGGCCGATCAGCTTGACGTAGCGGGCCGCCGTACCGGTGGGGAAGCGGGCGATCTTGGCGTCGAGCGTGCCGTCCCAGTTGCCGGTGGCCACGGACTGGAAGGTGGTGCCGTCGGCGCTCACCTGGACGTCGTACGAGTAGATGCGGCCGTTCGGTGACGCCGCGTCCTGACGCGGGGTGTAGACGAGCGCCTCGATCGACCGGGTGCTGCCGAGGTCGAGCGTGATCGACTGCGGGAGCGGCGCGGGTGGGCTCCAGTTGGAGTGCCACATCGTCGAGCACTTGCCGTCGATCGCGTACGGCGCGGCGTACGCGGCGGAGCCCTGGCTGGTCGCGGTCGCCGTCATCTCCTGCTGGGGCAGGAGTTTCAGCGGCCCGAACGGCCCGTCGACGGGCTTCGACGTACCGGGAATCGCTGTGACGCGACCGAGTGCGGGGGCCTTGATCGACGGGTGGGTGCGGAGGTAGGTGAGGAAGACCTCCTGGCCCATCCGCGGCGCGCGGACGAGGTTCTTGGGCTGCTCGAAGCCGGGGTAGCCGTACTGCGCACCGTGCAGCGGCATCACCGCGGTCGTCGCGACGCGGTAGGTGCGGCGGAGATCGAGCTTGCGGCCGTCGATGAAGACCTGGCGGGGATCGACACGGCTGCCGGGTGCTGCGCCGAGGTCGTAGGTGTAGCGGACGTTCTTGGAGATCGCGAGCGAGGACAGCCGCTGGCAGCCGTACGCCGGAGGGATCCACTGCTGCTCGAGGATCGCGTCGATCTGTGCGCCGGTGAGGGGCTGCGTGGTGATCGGGGAGATGCCGGCGACCGGCCAGGCCTCGCCGTACAGGATGCGGCCGGGTGCGTCGGTGGGTTGGGTGCCGGGAGCGTACTGCAGGCCGGCGGCGATCACGTCGACGCCGAGGTCGGCGGGCACGAGAGCGAGATCGGCGTCGCCGTTGCGATGCGGGGCGGCCTCGTCGTGGTACAGATCGGCGACCAGGTTGCCGGTGCGGCTCTCGGCGGTGGTGGAGAAGTCGAGGTCGCGATCGAGCTTGGCCAGTGGCTCGTTCTGGCGGGCGGCCCAGCGGTCGGTCCAGTACCTGACGATCTTCTGGACGGCGGGGTCGGGGGTGAGGTCCTTGGTGACCGCGTGGTTCGTCGCGGTGGTCGCGGCGCGGATCACGTCGCCGGTCCTGGGGTCGAGCTGGAGGTTGACCTCGCCGAGGACGCGGCCGTGGTTGGACGCCTCGAGGACCGGCCGCGGGACGCCGTTCGGGTCGGGAATCATGCAGTTGAACGCGGTGTGCCAGTGGCCGCCAAAGATCACGTCGATGTCGGGGGACATCGCGCGGGCGGCGTCGAAGATCGGGCCGGTCGGGTTCAGGCAGTCGTTGAACTGGCCGCCCTGCTGGCCGCCTTCGTGCATGCTCACCGCGATCGCCTCGACGCCCTTGGCCTTGAGCTCGGCGGCGGCCTGGTTCGCCGTACCGACCAAGGCCTGGAAGTCGAAGCCGGAGCCCTCGATCGAGAGCGTCTCGGTCGGCGTACCGGGGAAGGCGAGGCCGATCACTCCGAGCTTCACCTTGCCGCCACCAGGTTTCGGCACCGAGGTGATCCAGTACGGCGGGAGCGCGGGCCGCTTCGTCCGGCGGTCGATCACGTTCGCCGCGTGGTACGCGTAGTCGGTGCCGTGGAACGCGCGACCGGTGGAGTCCTTGAAACAGCTGTCGAAGCCCGGCTTGCCGTAGCACTTCCCGGAGACCATCCGCTGAAGGAACGGGAACTCCCGGTCGAACTCGTGGTTCCCGGCCACGTCGAAGTCCATCCCGAACGCGTTCAGCACCTCGATCGTCGGCTCGTTCGCGAACGCCTGCGTGTAGTCGGGCCACCCGCTGAACTGGTCTCCGGACCCGATCAGGAACGAGTTCGGCTTCCCTTCCCGCAGCCGGTCGAGATGCGCCTTCAGATACCCGGCGCCACCCACCTGCAGGCCGTTGATGTTGAGGTTCTCGTCCTCCGACAAGTACCCGTGCAGGTCGGTGATGCTCAGCAACTGCACAGGAACCGCTGCCTCGGCCCGCGCCGGCACCGCCACCACCGCACCACCTACCAGCGCCGCCACCACCGCCAGCGCCGTCCGAATCCTGACCCTCATCCGCTGCTCCCGTCCTCGAACCGGACTGCAACGTAGCCACCACCGATGAACACAAACCATCCCCGGAGTTGCTGACTCCCTACACGATCCGGCTACGGCGGGCTGACGGCGCCGTACGAAAAAAAGTTCTGCGCCGCACCCATCCACCCCGCCGAGGGTGCCGAAGTACCGGTGTCTGCTGCGGTTCGCAGGAGGCGGCTCAGGCTTCCGTTCACGAAAGAGAGTTTCACCATGTCGAACACCCTCAAGCGCGTCACGATCTCGGCCGCCGCCGTGTCGTTGCTCTTCGCAACGGCTGCCTGTGGTGGCAGCGACGACGCGGGCAGCACCCCGTCGACCAGCACCTCGTCCTCGGCCCCGGCCGAGACGCCGAGCGCGACCCCGTCGGCCGACAACATGTCCGGCCTGGTCGGTCCGGGCTGTGCGGACTACGCCAAGGCCAACGCCACCGGTGCGGGTTCGATCGACGGTATGGCTGCTGCTCCGGTTGCTTCCGCTGCGGCGGGGAACCCGCTGCTGAAGACGCTGGTCGCGTCGGTGTCGGGCAAGCTGAACCCGAAGGTCGACCTGGTCTCGACGCTCAACGGTGGCGAGTTCACCGTGTTCGCGCCGGTGGACTCGGCGTTCGCGAAGATCCCGGCCGCGACGATCAACACGCTGAAGACCGACAGCGCGCTGCTGACCAAGATCCTGACCTACCACGTTGTCCCGGGTCAGCTGGACCCGGCCGCGGTGGTCGGCAAGCAGACCACCGTCGAGAAGGGCGCGGTCACGGTGACCGGCTCCGGTGACAACCTGAAGGTCAACAACGCCAACGTGATCTGCGGCGGCGTGAAGACCGCCAACGCGACCGTGTACCTGATCGACACCGTGCTCATGCCGCCGGCCGCCTGATCATTGCCCCGAAACGACATTCCGGCCGAGATCTCTCGGCCGGAATGTCGATGTCGGTACCGTCGGTCTCGTCGTTCAGGTAGGCGGCCCACCCCGGGCGGCACCGAAGGGACGGACACGATGGCGAAGTACTTGCTGCTCATCTACGGCGACGCGACGCAGTGGGGCGCGATGACCCCCGAGCAGGAGGAGGCGCACGGCGCGGCGCACCAGGAGTTCGCGGCCGCGGCGAAGGTCCTGGCCAGTCACGAGCTCGAGCTCTCGTCGGTCGCGGCGACGACCGTGCGGACCGACGTGGCGTCCGGGCGGGTGACGACGACGGACGGGCCGTTCCTGGAGACCAAGGAGGCGGTCGGCGGGTACTACCTGATCGAGGCCGCGGACCTGGACGAGGTAATCGCCCTGACTCAGCTGCTGCCGGAGGTCCACGCGTCGCACAGCGGGGTGGAGATCCGCCCGGTGGTCGGGCACGGATGACCGATGAGGTCGTCGCCGCGGTGGCGCAGGCCCACCGCGGCGAGTGGGCGCAGGTGCTCGCGACGACCGCGCAGGTGATCCGCGACCTCGACCTGGCCGAGGAGTGCACCCAGGACGCGTTCGTCCAGGCGCTGGAGACCTGGCCGCGGATCGGGATCCCGCAGCGGCCCGGCGCCTGGCTCACGACCACGGCACGGAACCGCGCCCGGGATCTGCTCCGCCACGATTCCGTCGTACGGCGTGCGCTGCCGTTGCTGGTGCCTGACGACTCCGTGCCCGGACCCGAGGACGGGCTGGACGACGACCGGCTGCGGCTGATCTTCACCTGCTGCCACCCTGCGCTGGGCCCGGACGCGAGGGTCGCGTTGACGCTGCGGCTGGTGTGCGGTCTGTCGACGGCCGAGGTCGCGCGTGCGTTCCTCGTGCAGGAGTCGACGATGGCCGCGCGGATCACCCGGGCCAAGAAGAAGATCAGCCTGGCCGGCATCCCGTACCGCGTCCCGTCGGCGGATCACCTCGCCGAGCGGGTCCGGACCGTGCTCGACGTCGTCCACCTGATCTTCAGCACCGGCCACACCGCACCGATCGGCGCCGAGCTCGTCCGGCAGGATCTGGTCGAGTGCGCGATCGACCTGGCGCGCCTGCTGCGGCTGCTGATGCCGACCGATGCGGAGGTCGGCGGGCTGCTCGCGCTGATGCTGATCGTCGACGCGCGGCGGGCGTCGCGGGTGTCGAGCAGCGGGCAGTTGCTGCTGCTCGCGGAGCAGGACCGACGGCTGTGGGACACGTCGCTGATCGACGAAGGCGTCGCCCTGCTGACCGACGCGCTTCGCCGGCAACCGCCGACGAGGTACGCCGTCGAGGCCGCGCTCGCCGCCGTCCACGCCGAAGCGCCGACCTGGCAGGACACCGACTGGTCCGAGATCGTCGGGCTGTACGACGTACTGCTCACCCTCTGGCCGACCCCGGTCGTCGAGCTCAACCGCGCGGTCGCGATCGGCTTCCGCGACGGGCCTCGCGCCGGGCTTGCTGAGCTCGACGCGCTGCTCGACGTACCGGCGCTTGCGGCGTACGGGTATCTCAGCGCGGCGCGAGCCGATTTCCTTCGCCGGCTCCAGTCCTGGCAGGCCGCCGCCGAGGCCTACCAAGAAGCGCTGGCCCTCACCGACAACGACGTCGAACGCACGTTCCTCACCACCCGCCTGACCGAGGTCCAGGCCCACCTCCCCGGAGTGAGCTGAAGAACCTGCGGAGGTCGGCGGTGATGACGTCAGCGCACCAAGGCGGACCAGGCCTGGGCGATCCGACGGTCGTCCAGCGCCTGATCGGTGACCTGGATCCGGAAGGATCTCATCGTGGGTGCTCCTTGGCCGAGTGTTTCGGGGCGGACGTCGGACAACCGCGCGGCAACTCGACATTTCGATTCCTTTGGGCCTCGGGGCGGGTCTGGTTCGTATGAGCAACCAAGACATCAACCGTGACCACTGGCGGCGGTCCGCTGCCGACGACCGCTCCGTCCCGTGGGAGGAGCTGACCACCGAGCCGAAGGGGATCCGCGAGGAGTGGGTAGGTGACGAGCTCTGGCTGCGGCCGGAGGCGGTGGCGACCGACGGTGTGCTGCTGGCGATCCACGGCGGGGGTTTCGTCAGTGGATCGGTGTCGACGCATCGCAAGCTGTTCGGGCACGTCGCGGGCGCGGCGGGGACTTCGGCGTACGCCGTGGAGTACGGGCTCGTCCCGGAGCACGTCTACCCGACGCAGATCGACGCCGTGACCAGCGTCTACCGGCGGCTGGCCGCGGATCGCCCGGTCGCGCTCGTCGGCGACTCGGCGGGCGGCACGCTCGCGTTGGATGTGGCCTTGCGGGCGCGCGACGAAGGGTTTCCGGCGCCTCGGGCGTTGTACCTGATCTCGCCCTGGACCGATCTGGAAGCGGTCGGCGATTCCTACGGTACGAGCAGCGACCCGTTCTTCGCGCGGGAGCTCGTGCGTGGGCTCGGAGCCGGCTACCTGGCCGGAGCTGACGCCCGTACGGCGTCGCCGCTGTACGCCGACCACCGCGGCCTGCCGCCGACCTACATCCAGGTCGGCGGCGAGGAGAGCCTGCTCGACGACAGCCGGCTGCTGGCCGAGCGGATGCGCGCGGCGGGCGTCGACGTACGGCTCGATGTGTTTCCGGGGGAGCTGCACACGTTCCAGATGACCGCCGGGAACACCACGGCGGCCGACGACGCGATCGGAAGGGCGGGCGAATGGCTGCGACCGATACTGGGGTCATGACCGACTTCGCGACGGCCACGGAACCCCTCCGACGGGAGCTGGTCGCGTATTCGTACCGGATGCTCGGGTCGTGGGCCGATGCGGAGGACGCCGTCCAGGACGCGTTCCTGCGCGCTTGGCGGGGCTGGGACCGGTTCGAGCGGCGGTCGTCGGTGCGGACGTGGTTGTACCGGATCACGACCAACGTGTCGCTCACGGCTTTGGAGGGCCGGGGACGGAGAGCGTTGCCGTCGGCAATGGATGCGCCGGAGCAGGTCGATGCGTGGGTCGAGCCGTACGCCGCCACGCGCGACGACGTCCGGCTGGCGCTGGTCGCGGGCCTGCAGGTGTTGCCGCCGGCCCAGCGCGCCGTGTGGTTGCTGCGAGAGGTGCTGGCGTTTCCGGCGGCTGAGGTCGGGGAGATGCTCGACCTGTCGGTTGCCGCGGTCAAGAGCAGCCTGCAACGCGCCCGCGCGCAGCTGAAGGAGGCCGACCTGCAGCCGGACGACATCGTCGAGCCGGACACCGCCGAGGCACGGCGGTTTCTCGACGCGTACGTCACGGCGTTCCAGAACGCGGAGGTCGATGTACTGATCGAAGTCCTGCGCGCCGACGTGAAGCTGGAGATCCTGCCCGGTCGACGCTGGTACGACGGTTTGGCGGAGTGCGTGCCGGTGTTCCAGGAGGCCATGGGCGAGGCGGGGGACTGGCGGATGGTCCTGACCGTCGCCAACGGTCAGCCTGCCGCGATCGCTTACCGGAAGGACGCGCCGTACGGGCTGGCGGTGCTGGACGTTCGGAGGGACGGGATCGCTGGGGTGACGGTCTTCGACGGCCCGGAGTTGGTCGAGCGGTTCAGCCAGGTACCCAGATGAACTGGTCGACACCGGATCGGGCCGCGCGGAGGTGGTTGAGGAAAGCGGCGAGACCTGGGTGCCGGTTGTCGGCTCGCCAGATGATCGAGTGCGGGTAGACCGGGGTCGGATCGACGATCGGGATGCGGCGGAGGTCGTACGCCTCGGGCCAGAGGTAGCGGGTGCCTTCGCCGACGAGGGTCGCGAGGTCGGCGGAGGCGGCGAGTTCGTCCAGCTGCACCTCGATGCCGAAGCTCGGTCCGGTGGTGTCGATGGTCAACGCGAAGGTGGACGCGAGGTCCTCGTAGTACGAACCCCACTCCGTGCCCACCGGCAGACCAGGCATCCAGAGCCGGTACGACGTGAGGTCTGCCGGCGTGAGCTGGGTTGCCGAGGCGAGCGGGTGCCGGGGGCCGACCAGCAGTTGGTGCCGATCGTCGAGGACGCGTTCCGCTCGCACAGCCGAAGGGATCTGGGACCGTGGATAACGGAACGTCGCGTCAATGGTGCCGTCGGCAACGGCTTGGACGGCATCGTCGATCGATGCATCGGGCAGCTCGACGATGTCGAGCTCGATGTCGGGGTGCAGCTGTGGAAGGCGTGCAGCGCGGCGGCCGGCGCGGTCCGGCGGTTGAGGACGTCGATGCGCAGCGCGCGTCGTACCGTCCGGACGGACTCCTCCGCCTGCTGCGCGACCTGGAGCAACTCGCGGGCGTGCGGGAGGAACGCGTGCCCGTCGACACTCAGCTGGGCGCCGCGCGGGGATCGGATGAACAGCCGTACGCCGAGATCCCGCTCCAGCGCCGCGATGCGCTTGGACACCGCCTGCTGCGTGATGCGCAACTGATCGGCGGCGGCCTGGAACTGACCGGCGTCCGTCGCGATCACGAACGTCCGCACGGCCTCGAGGTCCACACGGACACTGTAGGGGGACAACCGGAGGTTGTGCGGCGGGGCCGGACGGTTGTTTGCGCGCCTGTTGGGGCGGTTGCTTGGGTGGTCGCCATGGAACTTTCCTTTCGTGAGCGGGTCGTCCGGGCGATCGGCGTGACCGAGCGGCTCAACCAGCTGCCGTACGACGACCAGCCGGCGATCCTGGCGGCCTGGTCCGAGCTGATCGGGCAGCCCGTCGACGAGACCTTTCACCTGATCCCGCCGGTGTACTCCGACCACGGGATCAACCTCAGGGTCGGCCGCGACGTGTTCGTCAACCAGGGGTGCCGGTTCAACGACATCGGTGGGATCGAGATCGGGGATCAGGTGATGTTCGGGCCGGACGTCAGTCTGATCAGCTCCGGGCACCCGGTCGCGCCCGCCGAGCGGCGCAAGGGAATCACCGCGGCGCCGATCCGGATCGGGAGCAACGTCTGGATCGGTGCCTCGGCGATGATCCTGCAGGGCGTGACGATCGGGGACGACTCGGTGATCGGTGCCGGGGCGGTCGTCACGCACGACGTACCGGCGGGCGTTCTCGCCGTCGGCTCACCGGCGCGGGTGGTGCGATCCATTCGCTAGGGCTCGGCGGTTGATCACCAGGAGGAATCCGGCCGCCAGCGCTGCGGCGGCGGTGAAGGTTGTCTGGGTCGAGGTCGCCGCGACGAGGGGGCCGAGGAGCAGTGGGACGATCACCTGGCCGCCGAAGGTGATGGTCGCGAGTACGGCGGTCGCTCGGCCTCGCAGTTCTGGGGGCGCGGCCTCGCCGATGAGGAGGGTCAGGGTCGGGACGACGATCCCCATCCCCAGGCCGAAGACAGCTGCGGCGACGACCATCAGCGCGGGCTCGCGGGCGATGCCGAGGCCGGCGAGGGCCACCGCCCAGATCAGGAAGGTGGTCCGCAGCAGTCCGACGTCGCTGATGGCCTTTCTCAGCGTGGCGTAGGAGAGACCGACGACGGTCATGGTCGCGGACAGGATCGCCGTACAGAGTGCGACCAGCAGCGGCTTGGTGACGCCGACTTCGCCGAGGCGTAGTGGGAGGAAGATCAGTACGGCGTACAGCAGGAACGAGCTGGCGAGTTGCATCAGGTAGAAGAGGATCACCGCTGGTCTCGCGAGGACGAATGCGGCGAGGGAGCCCTGAACTGGTTGGCCGGGGCGCGAGCCGCTCCGGGGTGGCAGCGCGGTCAGGCAGAGGATGCCGAGCGGTACGCCGACGAGGTAGACCGCGAACGGCGCGTGCCAGGACAAGCTGCCGAGCGCGCCGCCGGCGATCGGCCAGATCAGTCCGCCGAGGCTGATCGCTGACGACCTCCACCCCATCGCGCGGTCGCGCGCGGCGCCGTCGAAGGACTCGAGCAGGAGCAACGTCGTACCGGTGAAGACCGCGGCTGCGCCGACGCCGAAGACCAGGCGGCTGGCCAGCAGGGCGGAGTAGTCGCTCGTGACCAGGCCGGCGCCGCCGGCGACGCCGTACAAGATCAGCCCGGCGGCCAGCGTCGCCCGGACGCCGAAGCGATCGATCGCCCGGCCGATGAACGGACTGACGATCGCCAGCGACGCCGCGTGCGCAGTCAGCACCAGTCCGGTCTGGGTCTCGGACAGCCCCAGATCCCGGCGTACGACCTCGAGGATCGGCGCCAGGATCGCCCCTGCCATCACTGTCAGCGTGGAGCCGAGCAGCAGAACGAACAACAACTTCCCTCGAGCACCCTGCTCCGGTTCGACCAACATCGCCCGAGCATCACACCTGAAGCTCTGTTGAGGTCAAGTCCACCGGCTCGATCAGCCGGCGCGTTCGGTGCAGTGGTGGTTGCCGCAGGCTGCGGATCCGATAGATGTACGAGGCAACGACTTTCACGCCGGACGGGTCCTCGTCCCAGGCCGCGGCGAGCAGTTCGTCGTTGGTGAACTCACTCCGGAGTGTTGTTGTGGCCCTTCGTGGTTCGTCGAATCGTCCATGTCCTGGCGTCGAACGGCCATGTTCCACGGCGGCCGGGATGGCTAGGGTTACGCACGGGGGAGCGCCGGAGCGCTCCTGTCTGAACGAAAGTTGTGGAGTGATCGTGGTCAACAAGGTCGGCTGGGTCCCGCGGGTCGGGAACGGCGGTCTCGAGGCGTCCGTAGCGGTCGGCGAATCGTCCATCGCCCTGACGGTCACGCGGCGGCAGCGGCCGCTCGCGGTGGTTGCCCTGGGCATCAGCGTCGACGGTGCCGACCTCGGCGCGGGGTCGGCCGTGGTGCGGACGGCGGAGTTCCCGGTGGTCGAGGAGTGGACCGCGTGGTCGGGCAAGGCATGCGGCGTTCACCTGGTCGACCACCGGGAGCTGCGGGTCGACCTTCACCACGCGGGGTCAGGGCGCGACTGGACGATCCGCGTGAGGGTCAGCTCCGACGGCGTCGCCGTACGGTATGCGATGCCTGAGCTGCCGGGCCATGCGACCGTCACCGCCGACAACACCAGCGTCGATCTCGGACGCTTCTCGCGGGCCTGGGTGCTCGAGTACCAGACCTGGTACGAAACGCCGCGCGTCGGCGTCGACCTCGCTGACCTCGCGCCCGGTCCGTACGGGTTCCCGTTCCTCGCGCGATCTGGTGACGACTACCTGCTGGTGTCCGAGTCGGGCATCGACGGCCGGTACTCCGGCGCCCACGCGGCCTTCGCCGGTACGACGCTCGGCTTCGAGATCGCCGATGCCGCGGTCGAGATCACCCGGGGCGACGTGACGCCGTGGCGGGTGTTCATCCTCGGCTCGCTCGCGGAGGTCGTGGAATCCCTGTTCGTCGACGAGCTGGCGCCCGCCGTACGGCCTGAACTCGCCGCGGCCGAGTGGATCAGGCCCGGCCGCGCCGCGTGGTCGTGGTGGTCCGACTTCTACTCCGGTGCTCAGCTCGAGGAGCAGCAGCGTTTCGTCGACGCTGCGGCCGAGCACTCGTGGGAGCACCTGCTGATCGACTGCGGCTGGGAGGAGACCTGGGTTCCCGAGATCGTCGCGTACGCGAGCCTGCGGGGGATCCAGGTACACCTGTGGACCGTCTGGCACGATCTCGACGGCCCGGAGAAGCTCGGCAAGCTGGCCCTGTGGCGTTCGTGGGGTGTGGCCGGCATCAAGGTCGACTTCATGGAGTCGGAGTCGAAGGACCGGTACCGCTGGTACGACACGATCCTGCAGGAGACCGCGCGCCTGGGCCTGATGGTGAACTTCCATGGCTCGGTGATCCCGCGCGGCTGGGCCCGGACCTGGCCGCAGGTCCTCGGCTACGAGGCGATCCGCGGGTCGGAGTACTACGTGTTCTACCAGGACGCCCCGCTGACGGCCGAGCACAACGTCATCCAGCCGTTCACCCGGAACGTCGTCGGGGCCATGGACTACACACCGGTCGCCTTCTCGGCCCCCGGCCGGGTCACCAGCGACGGTCACGAGCTCGCCCTCAGTGTGGTGTTCGAGTGCGGGATCACGCACTTCGCCGATGACGTCGCCGCGTACGCCGAACGCCCGCTCGCCGCGCGGTTCCTGGCCGAGCTCGCGCCTGGGTGGGACGAGACGGTCCTGCTCTCGGGGACGCCGGACACCGAGGCCGTGCTGGCGCGGCGGTCCGGTGATCGCTGGTTCGTCGGATGTATCGCCGCGGGCGGTCAACGGATGGTGAAGGTCGATCTGGACCGGCTGCGGCTGAGTGATCCGGTCGCCTGGATCGTGGAGGACGCGGTCGACGGGCTGGCCGAGCGGACCGTGTCGGGCCGGTCGTTCGAGGTCGCGCTGGCCGGCAACGGCGGCTTCGTGGCGATCGTGTCCGACGGGGACCTCTTCCGGTCGCAGCCTCGGGCCGCGGTGGACGCGCCGACCGTCGTACCGGCTCTGGCTGTTCTGGATGAAAAGTATTCGACTGTTCTGACGACGAGTGCCGGTGCTCGGGTGCGGGTCGCGCCCGGCTGGAGCGCCGAGCCGCTCGGCGACGAGCGATGGCGGATCCAGGCTCCGAGCGACCTCATGCCCGGCGCACTGGGCGTGGTCACCGTCGAGTCAGCCTCGTTGCCTCCGGCAATCGTCCACGCCCGGGCCGTCGCACCCCTCGTGGCAGGTGTGCACCGCGTCTCCGCGCTGCCGATGCTCGCCTTCCAGAACGAGAGCGGTCCGGTCGAGCGGGACATGAGCAACGGTGGCGGCAACCCGGCCGACGGGTCGCCGATGCACATCGCCGGGGTGCACTTCGCGGACGGTCTCGGAGCGTCGACGCCGTCGTCGGTCGAGCTGTACTTCGGCGGGCACGCCGGGCGGTTCACCGCCAGTGTCGGGATCGACGACGAGACGCCGCAGACGCGCACGCGGGCGATCGTGAGCGGCGACGGCCGCGAGCTGGCTTCCGTCGTACTGGAAGCGGGGGAACCCGCTGCCGAGATCGACGTGGATGTCTCTGGGGTTCAGGTTCTCACGTTGTCCACCCGGGAGATCGCCGCCGGCGACGCTCCCGCGCACGTGGACTGGGCTTCGGCCCGCCTCATGGTAGGGAAAGGAAGCGTATGAACAGGAAGTCGTTGTTGCCGCCGGCACTGGTGATGGTGGCGGCGTTGCTGGCGGGGTGCTCGGGCGGCGATGACTCGTCGGCCTCGGACGGGCCGGTGACGATCACGTACGGCATCTGGGCCGGGACCCAGACGCCCGCGATGCAGGAGATCGCCACGGCGTTCACCAAGGAGAACCCGAACATCACGGTGAAGATCCAGGAGCGGCCGTACCCCGAGTTCTGGTCGACGCTGCAGACCGGCGCCGCGGGCGGAACGGCGCCGGACGCCTTCTGGATGCTCGCGCAGCAGATCAGGCCGTACGCGACCGGCGGTCAGCTGCTCGACCTCACGGACACCGTCAAGGACCAGAAGGTTGACCTCGGCAACTACCCGAAGGCCGTCCTCGACCTGTACGACCAGGGCGACGGGAAGCTCTACGGCCTGCCGAAGGACGTCGACACGAACGCCGTGTGGTTCAACAAGGCGATGTTCGACAAGGCCGGCGTCGCGTACCCGAAGGCCGGCTGGACCTGGGCCGACTTCCGCGAGACGGCGAAGAAGCTGACCGACCCGGCCGCGGGCACCTGGGGTGTCGCCGCGCCGCTGGACTACCAGGGCGGGTACTACAACTCGATCTTCCAGGCCGGCGGCAAGGTCATCTCCGACGACGGCAAGACCGCGGAGATCGACAGCCCGGAGGCCCAGGCGGGCATCAAGTTCTGGACCGACCTGATGGCGGACAAGTCGTCGCCGACGCTGCAGCAGCTGTCGGACACCGAGGCCGAGACCATGTTCGAGCAGGGCAAGGTCGCGATGTACGTCTCGGGGGCCTACTGGGCGCTCAAGCTGTACGACAACTTGGCGATCCGGGCCAAGGTCGACGTCGCGCCGCTGCCGACCGGCGTCAAGCAGGCGACCGTGACCAGCGGCATCGAGAACGTCGGGTACGCCGGGACGAAGCACCCCGAGGAGACGAAGAAGTTCCTGCTGTTCGCCAGCGGCGAGCAGGCGGCGAACATCCAGGCCAAGTCGGGCGCGGTGCTCCCGGCGTACCAGGGCACCGAGAAGGCGTGGATGGCGGCGATGCCGGAGTTCAAGAACCTGCAGACCTTCATCGACGCGAAGGCGTACTCCGTCCCGCTGCCGGTGCAGGGCAACGCCGCGGAGTGGCAGGGGCTGCAGGCGAAGTACCTGACCGACGCCTGGAACGGGAAGACCTCGGTCGCCGACGCCACCGCCCAGTACGCCGACGCCATCGACAAGGTCCTGGCCGAGAACGGATGAGGAAGCGCACCGACTGGGCGGCCTTCGCCATGATCGCCCCGGCGTTCGTCGGCCTGGCCGCCCTGTACCTCTGGCCGTTCCTCTCGACCCTGGTCAAGAGCTTCAGCAAGGTGCCGGTGTTCGGCCCGGCCGAGTTCAACGGCGTCGCCAACTACGAGAAGCTGCTGTCCGACGCCGACTTCTGGAGCGCGCTCGGGAACTCGGCGCGGTACACGGTGATCGTGCTGCTGGGCATCCCGTTGGCGATCGTCTTCGCCGCCATGATCCAGCAGGTCTCCCGTGGCCGGGCGATCTACCGGGTGCTGTTCTTCCTGCCGGTGGTGACGCTGCCGGTGGCGGTCGGCATGGTCTGGCGGTTCATCCTGAACGGCGACTTCGGGCTGCTGAACTACGTGCTGTCGCTGGTCGGGATCCCCGGTGAGTACTGGGTGGCCGACGACCGGTTCGCCGTGTACGCGTTCGCGGTGGTCGGGATCTGGATGGGCCTCGGCGTGAACCTCATCATCCTGGGCGCGGGCCTGCAGAACATCCCGGTCGACCTGTACGAGGCCTCGGCGCTCGACGGCGCGAACCGGGTGCGGCAGTTCTTCTCGATCACGTTGCCGCTGCTCAGCCCGAGCATCTTCTTCGTCACGATCCTGACGACGATCTCGGCGCTGCAGATGTTCGACCTCGTCTTCATCATGCTGGGCAGCATCAACAACACCGCGCTGAGTGGCTCGAAGACCATCGTCTACCTGTTCTACGAAGCGGCCTTCGTGCAGTTCAAGCAGGGTTACGCGGCGGCGATCGCGATCGTCCTGCTGGTGATCATCATGCTCGTGACCGCCGTCCAGTTCAGACTGCAGAAGAAGTGGGTTGTCTATGACTAGCCGTCGCGGGCAGTGGCGCCTCCACGTCGTGCTGATCATCGCGGTGACGCTGATGGTCGTTCCGTTCGTCTGGGAGATCCTGACCTCGTTCAAGACCAGCAACGAGGTCGCGTCGCTGCCGCCGACACTGTTCCCGTCGGAGCCGACGGCCAAGGGCTTCCGCAGCTTCTTCGCCGTCACGCCGTTCTGGGCGCAGTTCCTCGTCTCGGTGGTCTCGCTGATCCTGCGCGTCGTCGGTCAGGTCTTCGTCGCGGCGTTGGCCGGCTACGCGTTCGCGCGGCTGAACTTCCCCGGCCGGAGGACCCTGTTCGCGCTGTTCATGCTGATGCTGATGGTTCCGAGCCAGCTGTTCCTGCTCGGGCAGTTCGACATCATGAAGGGGCTGGGGCTGCTCGACACGGTGCCGGCGCTGGCGATCCCGGGCATCTTCTCGGCGTTCGGGACCTTCCTCATGCGGCAGGCGTTCCTGACGATGCCGAAGGAGTACGAGGAGGCGGCGCGGCTCGACGGCGCGGGCACGTTCCGGACCTTCTGGAGCGTGATGCTGCCGATGGCGCGATCGATGATCGCCGCGCTCGCCGTACTGACGTCGCTCTACTCGTGGAACGACCTGCTCTGGCCGCTGATCGTCGCGCCCGCCGGTGACGCCAGGCCGCTGCCGGTCGGGCTCGCGAGCCTGCAGGGTCAGTTCGGCACGGACTACCCGACGCTGATGGCGGGTGCGTTGGTGTGCACGCTCCCGCTGGTTGTCGTCTTCGTCGTGCTGCAGCGACAGTTCTTCGCCGGCATCGCCAACAGCGGCCTGAAGGGCTGACGATCAGTTGGCGTCCCGCTTGCGGAACTGGGTCGGGCTCATCCCGTGGAACCGGCTGAACTGCCGCGAGAAGTACAGCGGGTCGGCGTAGCCCAGTTCGTCGGCCACGCGGGCGACCGTCGCCGACGAGCCGTCGAGCAGTTGCCGGGCCCGGGCCATCCGAAGGCTCTGGTGGTACGCCAGTACGCCGCCACCCGTGACCTTGCGGAACAGGGCGGACAGGTGCGACGGCGAGACGCCGACCAGCTTCGCCAGCTCCGGAACGCGCACGCTGCTGTCGAGACGCTCGGCGAGGTAGCTCATCGCGCGCTGCAGCGGGTCACCGTCCTCGGGCATCACCCGGTCGACGTTGATCTGCGTGAGCAACTTCCACGCCGCGCCCGCGGTTCCGATCAGCCGCGGCGGCGACTGGTCCCGCTCGAGACTCGACACGATCTCGTCGAGCAGCGCCACGGCCTTCTCGACGCGCCGGATCGGAACGATCGGCCGCTCGATCGAGACCTCGAGCGTCTCCACGAGTTCGGCGACGTCGGTGCCCAGCAGATGGCACCACCAGATCGTCCACGGGCTGGCTTCATCGGACCCGTACGTGTGCGGCGCCCCGCGCGGAATGATCAACGCCGACTGCGATCCGAGCCGATGCGTGGTGTCGCCGACCCGGGCCCATCCCGTCCCCGCCGCACAGACGATCACCACGGTCTCGTCGATCCCTCGCGGCCGCTGCATCCGATGCCCTTGCGCGGTCGGGAAGTACCCCGCGACGGTGACGACCAGCCGCCGCGTGACCGGCCGCCCCAAAGCCTCCGTGACCAGCGGTCGCGGCACCACCACTATCCGCTGATTCCTGAAGCCTTCGTGTACGGGCATGCGCCCATGATGGGCGACGAACAACCGGGGCCGGGCCATTGACGCGGTACTCGGTGAGCTGCGTACTCTCGCTGAGGGACAGGGCGGAGGGGGTGCCGCAATGGGGGGACAGCCCGTGGACGGGCAACGGGGTGGGCGGGAGCCTGTTGACGTCCGGCTGCTGCGCACGCAGGACCTGATCGACCTACGGCTGACGGCGTACGGATGCACCGTCGAGCCGGTGGACGGCGGTGCGGACGGCGGCGCGGAGCTGGTGGCCGGCGCGGACGCGTCGCTGGTCGTCCAGTTCCCGACGCAGCACCTGGGCGAGGAGGTCTGGCAGGCCGGCGCGCCACCACCGCCTCCCGCCGTACCGCCGCGTCCGTCGAACCACCTCGCCGCCGGACCCAGCAGACTCGTGTACGACGTGCCGGAGGGCACCCGGATCGCCTACACGCTCAAGGACGTCCTCGAGGCGATCTCCGTCCTGCGGCTGCGGGTCTCGCCGAACGCGACTCCGGCGGGTGAGGCGGTCGACCGTGGCGTCGAGCCGCCGGGAGAGCTCGAGACCGCGATCGAAGCGCCGTACCGGTTGATCGTCTCGCCGAGCGAGCGCGGTGCCTTCGTTCATTCGAGTACGCCGACCGGCCCCGCGGGCCGGCCGGAGTTGTGGCGCACGCGGCTGACCGTGCGCACCGACGACGGCTTCGACGACCGCGACGAGGAGCAGCGCATCGTCCGGGCGCTCTGGACCCGGGACCACGAGCAGCCGCCGCCCGCGTTCGACCAGCCGCTGATCCCGTTCGACCGGACCGCGATCGTCGACCAGACGCACGGCGGCAACCGGGAGAACGCGCGGACGCCGCTGGAGGTCCGGAACCTCCAGCTGTCCAGCCTCGGGGCCTGGTTCGACTGGAAGCAGTCGTGGGAGTTCCCGTCGACGATCGTCGACTACCGGCACCAGGCGTTCATGGGCCGCGACGGCTACGTGCGTGTCGCGTACCCGGGGTTCCTGTTCCCGTTCGGGCACCGGTGCTTCCTGGTGAAGATCACCGAACGCGAGATCAAGCACCGCGCGACCCCGGTCGCCTACCTGTGGCAGCGGTGGTTCATCGTGCTCCGCCAGCCGGTCCGCGACTACCCGCCGGACGATCGGGACAACCCGTTCGGCCAGGTCGCCGTCAGCCCACTCGTCACCCCCGACATCGACAAGCCGCCGGACAACCAGCAGCCGTTCGTGCCGACCCGCAACGGCGTCCCGTTCCCCTTCACGCTGACCACGGTCGACCGCGGTGGCCGGCCGCGCACCTGGCCGGCGCCGCTGGTCTTCGTCCAGGCCGGCAAGGACGGCCCGCAGACGTTCGTGTTCCACCCGGAGAACGCGTCGCCGCGGTACTTCCCGGTACGTCAGATCCAGGGCCGCGGCCAGACCCTGGCGGTGGCGCCCACGGTCAAGGCCGGCGACACGTCGATCGAGGTCGGGCACCTGATCTTCGACGGCGAGATCGACGCGGAGAACGTCACGTCCCGCCCGTTCCTCACCGAGGGTCGCGGGATCGTGCCGTCGATGCGGCACCTCGCTCCGCAGGCGCCGGCCGTCGACCTGGTCTTCGCCAAGCCCTATCTGAAGGATGGTCTTCCGGCCCGCGCGCCCGACGCCGTACCAGTGCCCGGTACGCCGAACAGCGGTGAGCTCGTGCTCGCGCTCAAGAGCGCGCCGCCGGCCGTCGACTTCACGAACGGGTCGGACCGGTCCGGCGGCTTCGTCGCGCCGAACCTCTCGGTCCGCGGGATCTCGCGGGCGCTCGGCGCGATCGGCGAGAGCGGCAACAGCCCTTCGCCGTACGACGCCGGCACGTTCGACCCCAAGTCGTTCCTCGCCGGCGCGCTGCCCAAGCTCTTCGGCCTGTTCAGCCTGGTCGACCTGCTGAAGATCGCGGGTCTCGACGAGGCGCCGGCCTTCGTGTCCGACGCCCTCGACGCCGTCGCCAAGCTGATCAGCGAGGCGGAGCGGTTGAAGGCCGAGCTGGACGACGCCCAGGCGCGGCTGGCTCGGGAGGTCACCGACGCGGCGCACGACGGCGCGCGAGCGATCGCCCAGCACGCCAAGGACGAACTCGACGCCCGGGCAGTCAGCGCGCAGGCTCACCTCGATGGGCTGATCGCCGCCGTACAGGGCCTGCCGGGAAGTCCGGAGGCCGTCAGCGACGCCGCCGTCGCGCTCGCGGGCGATCTGCAACCGCTGCTCGACGCGATCGGCGTTCCCGGCGTACCGGCGGCGGTGCGATCGGCCCTGGCGAAGCCCGTGCGGACGTTGCAGACGCTCACCGACCTCGCCAAGGACGCCGCCGGGCTCGCCCAGCTGCTGGAGGGGGTCGCCGGAGGACAGGTCACCGCGCGGATGCGGTGGCAGCCGGCCATCCAGGCTTGGGGACTGGACGGCGTACCGAACATCTTCGAGCCCAAGGACGAGCACGCGCTGCGGCTCGACGTGGAGGTCAGGGCGTCGGCGAGCGCGCCGCCCGAGGTCGACATCGTGGCGGAGATTGCCGACTTCGACCTCAACCTGATCGGTGACGGGCCGACCGGCCTGATGAAGCTGATGTTCCGCCGGATCGGCTTCCACGCCGGCTCGACCGGCAAGCCCGAGGTCGACGTCGTGTTCGGCGGGATCGGGTTCCTCGGCCCGCTGTCGTTCGTCGACCGGCTGCGCGAGCTGATCCCGTTCGACGGGTTCTCCGACCCGCCGTACGTGGACATCGCGCCCGACGGCGTGACGGCCGGCTTCGACCTGGTCCTGCCGAACGTGTCGGTCGGCGTGTTCAGCCTGGAGAACATCGCGCTGGGTGCCGACGCGCGGGTGCCGTTCCTCGGCGACGCGATGACGGTCGGGTTCCACTTCTGCTCCAAGGACGCGCCGTTCCGGCTCACGGTGATGTGCATCGGCGGGGGCGGCTGGCTCGGGCTGCGGGCCTCGCCGAAGGGGCTCGTGCTGCTCGAGCTCGGGCTGGAGGCGTGCGCGTGCCTGTCGGTCGACCTCGGGGTCGCGTCCGGTTCGGTGTCCATCGCGGTCGGGGTCTACCTGCGGCTGGAGGCGGACAAGGGGCTGCTCACGGCGTACTTCAGGATCCGTGGCGAGGTCGACGTCCTGGGGCTGATCAGTGCGTCGATCACGCTCGAGCTCTCGCTCACGTACCACTTCGACACCGGCAAGCTGATCGGCCGCGCGTCGTTGGTGGTCGAGGTCGAGGTGCTGTTCTTCTCCGCCTCCGTCGAGATCACCGTCGAACGCAAGCTCGCGGGCTCGAAGGGGGACCCGACGATGTACCAGGTGATGCCGCCCGACGGCGACGGAACCAACGCCGACTGGTCGTCGTACTGCGACGCGTTCGCGCCGGTCTGAGACAGGAGACGCCGTGCCCACCACTGTCCTGGCGACCGCGTTGCCACACTCGCTCGCCGACGACGCGTCCTTCCAGCTCACCGTCTTCCTGACGCACAAGCTGGTCGGCGGCGCGCTGCTGTCCGACTACCCGGCCGCGGTCGACTGGGTCGGCACGCTCGCGGGCTGCACGCTGACCTTGACGACCTCGCTCGACCCGGCCGCCGAACTGCCGTTGCGCGTCGTCTCGACTCCCGACTCAGCGGCCTGGGCCGCCGTACTGCCGCCCGGTACGCCGGTTGCCGCCTTCCCGACGCCCGCGTTGTCGGACGAGACCATTCGGACCAACCCGGCCAGTCGCCTGAGCGATCACGCGGTGAACCTGCACCTCGCGGCGATCACCGGCGCACCGCTCGGCCGACCCGGCCTGGACGCGAACCCGGTCGCGGGCGGCCTCTTGGAGACGTTGGCGAATCTGGACCAAGGCGGCCCGCTGCGCCGCCTGCTCGAGGACGCGCCCGTCCGCGCTCGTCGCGCGCTGCAGGTCGCGTCGCGACGGTTGCAGGACGCGCTGACGACGATCGGTCCGCTCACCGAACCACCCGACGCCGATCCGGAGCACGGACACGACGGGCAGCTTCCGCCGCTGCCGGTGTACCAGTCGGAGATCACCGATCGGCCCTCGCCGATCCAGGTGCTGCTCGACGATCCCGAGGCCGATCTCCGCGTCACCCGTCAGCTGGACGCACTGGTCGGGCAGGATCTCAGCCGGGATCCGCAGCTCCAGCTGATCGTCGACGCGCACGCCATGCGCCGGTACTACGAGCGGCCCGAGCAACCGCAGCAGGAACCGCGGCCCGAGCCCGACCCGGACGCGCCGCCGACCCCGCGCCCGGACCCGCCCGCGCACGACTTCCACGCCAAGGCCGGTTCGTTCGGCTCGACGCCCGCGCTGCTGCGTCGGCTCGGGCTCGCGGTCGACGTGGTCCTGGACGGACTCGACGCCGAGGGCGCGCGGGCCGCGCTCGCGGGGGCGCGGTGGGTACGGGTGAACCTGACGTCCCCGGAGGCCGATCTCGAAGTGCTGCCGGCACGGCGTACGGCGGTGGTCGTGGAAGGCGACGTGTTCGCGGCGCGATCGACTCCCGCGTGGGTCGGCGGCGCGCTCCCGCTCGGCGACGACGAATGGGTGGTTCTCGACGCGGACCCGGATGCCTCGGGGCTCAAGCTCGACCAGTACACGCGGAACCTTGTGCGTCAGTACGCCGGCGAGGCGAACGGAGATCCGGCGACCTCGGCCCCTGGGGCGGTGCGTGCGACCGGCTTCGCGCTGGCCCGTCGCAATCGGGCGGCGCAGGTCCGCGAGCGTCTGCAACAGGCCGAGCAACTGGCCGACGACGATCGCGCACTGCTGCTCGACGATCTGGTGCGCGGTCTCCGGGTCGAGGTGTGGGACGACGTCACAAAACAGTGGCACAGCCTGCACCGGCGGCGGGTGACGGTGACCGGTGAGCCTCGCGGCGTACCGATTCTCACCGACGAAGCCGACGTCGGATTCCTGCAGCTCTCGGCGCTCAACCGGGCGCCGGGCGACACCACCAACGGGTACTACCTGCACGAGGTCGTCGCCGGGTGGGACGGGTGGAGCCTGTCGGCGCCGCGGCCAGGACTGACGATCGTGCACGTCGAGCCGCCTGGTCCCGACGGGGCCACGGAGGTTGTCACGTCGGGTTCGCCGGACCAGCCGATCGACGGCGCCCACGTCGTGTCGAGGGTCGAGCCGAGGTCGTTGCCACGGCTGCGGTACGGGACGTCGTACAGCTTGCGGGTGCTCGCCGTCGACCTCGCGGGCAACTCGGTGCCGCAGATCCCTGCTGCGCGGCGACGGGTCGGCGACCCGGACGTCGGCGCGGCTCGCGCGCATCTCGAGCGGCTGCGGGAGACGGCCGCGCAGCGCGATCGGGCCGGGATCGCGGAGGCACGACGTGCGGCGATCGTCGAGCACCTTCGGGCGGAGCCGGCTCAGCGATTGCCGGACGAGCTGCGTTCCGGTGACGCCGCGATCGACACGATGCTGGAGAGTCTGGTGGCTTCGGCTGCGGTCTCCGATGCGCCGGGAGTCACGCAGCGCGCGGTCGACGAGGTCGTCACGGCGGCTCGCATTCTGGCGGAATCGCAACAGGAGTTGCGCGTCAGGCCGCAGTTGGGGATCGACGCGACCGAGTTCGCCGTACTGGCTCGCAATGACGACCTGCTGCTTCCGGACGACGTACGACGAGCAGGCCGCCCCGTCGTCACCACGCCACGGCCCTACCTGCGCTGGGAGCCGATCCCGGCGCCCTCGATCGTCCCGCGCCAGTTGCTGGGGACAGGGGAGCAGCCGGCCCACCTGGTAGTGAGCAGCGGAGTCCCGGATGCGCGACCCACGACCGAGCGACACCTCGCTCCGCCCAAGGCGACGCAGCTGGAGGCTGAGACCGCGGGCCGCTTCGACACGGCGATCGGCACCGGCGACGCGGCCGAGATCAAGCGCCTGTACGCCGTAGCGCTCGCGGAACGAGGAACGCTGCTGGACCAGTTCGTCCCCAGCCTCACCGATCCGAACGCGACCGACGAGCAGCCGGGCATCGCGCTGGTCGACCGGCCAGGCGCCGACACTGGTTCGGAGCACCGGGCGACGCTCGCGGACATCACCGCCGACCGCGGCCGACCGATCGGCGAGGGCCAGTACGTCGTCCATGACACCGACGCGCTCCGGCTGCCCTACCTGCCGGACCCCTACGCCACCGGGATCTCCCTGGTGTTCTACCAGGCCGGGGCGCCCCACACGTTGCCCGAATCCCGTGCGCTGCAAGCGGTTTCTGTGGCGTATCCGGGGGAGTGGCCGTCACTGCAGCCGCTGAGACTAGTCGTCGAGCAGGGCGACGTACTGGCAGCGCGGGTCGAGGGGCATCAGGTGCTGGTGACGGTCCCGCCGGGTGAACAGGTGCGGGTCGCGCTGTCGAGCACCCTGGACGTGAAGGAGCTGGAGAAGTTCGGGTTGTGGCGCTCGCACCTGGCCAGCGTCGCCGACCCGTCCGACGGCTACACGACCGACGAGGTCGTCGCCGCTGCCGCCCTGATGCGAGCGGCCTCGGCCGGATGGACGTGGTGGCTGACGCCGTCGGTCGACGTTCGCTTGGTGCACGCGGTCCCGATTCCCGTGCGCCCCCCGAAGCTCTCGGCGCTCGACGTCTTCCTGCGGCCGCCCGGTCGTTCTGTGGCCGCATTGACCGGGCTGGTCTCCGTGCACGGTTCGAGCACGGACCTGCTCCTCGTCACGGCGAACTGGACCGAACAGGTCGACGACGTCTCGGCGTCGGGGCCGCAGGAGGTGTCGAAGTCGGACGTCGTCGTACGGTCGCCGGTCGGGGAGAACGAGCGGACCGGGGTGCTGTTCCTGTACGACTTCCAGCCGTCGGGCGCGCTGGCCGTTGCCTTCGGCAACCTTGGCTTCCACCGGATGGTGCAGACGTTCGAGGACACGCACTACCGGCGGGTGACCTACCTGCCCAGCGGTACGACCCGGTACGCCGAGTTCTTCGACCCGGCGCAGCTGCCCGCGGAGCCGGTGCCGGGTGAGGCGGTGACGCTCGACATCCTCTCGTCCGCCCGACCGGCGGCGCCGTTGGTGCTCGACGCGGTGCCGCTGTTGCGGTGGGAGGAGCAGACCGAGCCGGAGGATCCGTTCGCGTGGCGGAAGGTCCGCCGGTCGGGGGTTCGGGTGTGGCTGGCCCGGCCCTGGTTCTCGTCGGGCGACGGCGAGCTGCTCGGCGTACTGGTGTTCGATCCGGACGAGTGGGTGCAGGCGGCTGACGGGTCGTGGTCGCGTCAGCCGAAGGCGCAGCAGGCTCCGGACGGCGCCACGAGTCTGTGGGCGGCGGACCCCGTCGTACAGCATGGTGGTGCTACGACGAACGCCACCGTCCCGCCGCTGCTCGCCTTCGACCAGCTGGTGCTGGACTCGTTGGAGACCGCGGCCTCCGAAAGCGTCGGCATCCGGCCGCCGCTCGGTGGTGAGGTGCTCGGCGGACGAGATCGCGGGTGGCCCGAGGGACCGGGCAATCCGGTCGCGGTCGCCGGATCCGTCGCCCTGCGGGATGTCCGGAACCATCCCGAGGTACGCGTGCTCGGCTACCAGCCGGAGTACGACGCCGAGTCGGGCCGGTGGTTCGTCGACATCGCGCTGCAGGAGACCCCGGCCCTGTGGCCGTTCGTGCGGCTCGCGGTCGCGCGCTATCAACCGCACTCGATCGAGGGGTGTTCACTCTCACCGGTCGCGTTGACCAGTTGGGTGCAACCGCTGCCGACCCGCACGCTGACCATCGGCCGACCGGACGCGCGCCGCGTCCAGGTGACGCTGACCGGAGTCGTCAACTGGCTGCGCTGGAACCCGCAGGCGACCCCTGGGTTGCCCGGCGACCAACTGAGCGCGGACAGCCCCACCGGCGACGCCGCGGTTCGCGCGGCGCGGTTGCAGCAGTCGCGAACCGTCCGCGCCACGATTCAGACCAGACCGGCCGGATCCGGCGACCTGGCCTGGGAAGCAGTCTCGAGTGCGGTGCTCCTGGCCGTGAGCGTCAACGAGTCCGGCAATTTCCAGGCCACCTGGACCGGCTCGGTCAACCTGCCTTCAGGAGGTGACATTCCCGGCTTACGCCGCCCGGGCGGGGAGGAGTCGACCTGGCGGGTGCTCGTCGAGGAACACGAACTGCTCGACACGGACCCCGCGGAACCAGGCCGGGAACCTGTACCGGTTCCGCGCTTGGTCTATGCCGACACCGTGGCCCTCTAGTGCTACTCGGCTCTGATGTTGTCCACGTGGACGACACCTGTGGTCGGGGCGTCCTGCCCGTGGCCGAGGTAGAGGTTGAAGGCTGTCACCTTGCCGAGGTGCGCGGCGTCGAGGACGGCTCCTGCGTGGCCGGTGTCCCACGGCGCCGGCTCGAACTGGCTGAAGGGGACGACGACGTCCTGGCCGGCGGTGCTCGCGAGCGGTACGGCGTACTCGAAGTAGACGCCGTCGGCAACGATCTGGAGGGTCGCGCCGTTGGACGAGCCGTCGCCCTGGAGCCACAGCCCCATCGAGCTGAAGGAGGACCAGTCGGCGTCGACGGGCTTGCCGATGCCGGTGTAGTCGGCTCCGGTGAAGTCGTAGGCGTAGGCGAGTCCGTAGGCGCCGGCGGCCTTGTGATCGGGCGAGAGCGTGGTGGTGTTGCTGTTGATGTGGCTGTACGCCTCGCTGAGGGTCACGTCGTCCCCGGCGTACTGCTCGAAGTCGTCGACCCATCCGGCCGGGAGCGGGGCCACCTCGCCCAGGAGCACCTGAGCGGTGTCGGTCAGCGTCTTGTGGCCGACCATCGCGCGGACCGTGAGGGTGACCTTGCGGTTGTCCAGCCAGGACGGATCGATGGACCAGTTGGCGGAGTGGAACCCGTCGGCGTCACGCCGCAGCGGGTGCGTAGGTCCGCCGTTCACGGAGTAGGTGACTCGGCTTGCCGTCGCCGGGGTGACGCGCGCCCGGATCGTCGTCCGGGTCGTGGTCACTCGCTGACGATCGGTAGGCGTCACCAGATGGAGGTACGGCCCGTTGCGGGCCGGCCGGGTGCGGGCGGAGAACGCGCCGCGGACGCCGGAGGCGAACACGCTGTACGGGTCGTTCGCGAACGCGACGAAGTCCGGCAGCAGGACGTGCGCGGGAGCTCCGTCATGGGCGGGATAGGGAACGTAGGCGCGGCTGGTACCGCCGAAGTTGGCCCAGGTGAGCATGTAGGTCACCCGGCGGGCCAGCGGATCAGCCTTGATGGCCCCCAGCAGTTTGGTGAACCACTGAGGGTCGGTGCCTTCGGGACCGGACTCCCCGAACTCGGTGTACGCCGGCACCTTGCCCCGTTCGTCGGCGAGGCGGACCACCATCGCGAGATCCTCGACCAGACCGTCCATCCAGGCGGCCGAGCCCGAGGTCCCGTCGTAAGCGTCGTAGCCCAGGACGTCCACGAACTCGTCGCCCGGGTAGGTCTTGAGGTAACCCGTCGGATCGCCGCCGAAGCCGCTGTTGGGGGAGTAGGCGTAGAGCAGGTTGTGAACGTGCTTGGTGTCGCGCAGGTACTCCACCGTGTAGCGGTAGATCTCGATGTACTCCGCCGACGTCGTGTGGCCGGCGCCCCACCAGAACCAGCCGCCGTTGTTCTCGTGGAAGGGTCGGAAGATCACCGGGATCGCGGTGCCGTCAGGTCGTTTCGCGCCTTTGACAGCGGCGGCGATGCGGTCCAGGAACGCCCGGTAGGCGGCGTTCTTCGGCGCTCCGGGCAAGATCTGACTCACGACCCGGCCGGAGGTGTCGTAGAAGTCGCCACCGGTGACGAAGTTGGGGAGGTGCGCGCTGAGCGTGTTCACTCCGCCGCGGGCGTCCGCTTGCTGGAAGGCCCAGCTGAGCGCCTTGGTGTTGGCGGCTTCCGAGCCGCCGGGCGTGCCGGGCCGCTCGTTGCCCTGAAGGATCAGCGTGTCCCATCCGAAGACGGCTGGGTAGTCACCGACCGCCGCTCGGGTGTCGGAGGCTCTCCCGTCGGGAGTGGTGAAGGTGAAGCCGTGGGAGAGATCGTGCTGGTGACCGAAGAGCACGCCGTTGCCCTGCGTCTGCTGCAGATAGGCGAACAACGAGCGGGTCGCCGGCGTCGCCTGGTCGTCGACGACGCGCACGGTAGGAGGTGGCGTCGGCCGCGCTTGCGCGGCGTGTGCCGACGCTTCGAGGTTCGAGGTCGTGAACAGGGCGAGCGTGACGAGGACGAGCGTACGGCGTAAGCCACGCGCAACGGTGTTCGGCATCAGCGGTCTCCTCTACGGGCGGTGGTCGGGTGCTGGATGCGGGTGGTGACGAGGTCGTTGGCGGTCCGGAGTACCGGCGCGGTGGTGAGGTCGGCCAGGCCGTCCGGCGAGTACGTCGTCACTTCGAACGAAGCGGAGCCGCCCGCGGGCAGGCTCACCAGACCCCGGTCGACGGTCGCGTCGGGAGAGACCCTGTCCGCATTGAGGTGGACAGCGATCGCCAGGCTTCGGGCGGCGACGTCGACGCGGTAGCCCTCGTTCGTTCGGGTGGATCGCACGTCCAGCGGGAACGGCTCGAGCTCGGCATCGATCGGTTCGACGAACAGGTGGACGAAGGACAGGCCGTGCAGCGAACCGATCAGCACCTCTCGCCGCTCGTCCCCCACCGCGGCCACCTCCTGGGGGAGCGGAAGGACCTGCACGGACCGCGGGGCGACCGCCACAAGCAGCGACGATTCGGCCAGGGCGGCGCCGTCGAACTTCTGCCGGCTGACCAAGAGGCTGCCGTCGAGCGGCTCGTCGGTGTCGTTGACCACGGCAACGGCGAGGGTCCCGTCCCGTTCGGTGACGGTGAGCAGACGCGGTGCGTACGCGTCGCGCAGCGCGAACCACAGCGGCTTCGGACGTTCCTCGGAATCGATCGCGGCCCAGGAGGTGACCGGCCAGCAGTCGTTCAGTTGCCAGACGATCGATCCCGCCGTCCGCGGCCACCAGGACCGGTAGTGCTCGATGCCATAGGAAACGGCACGGGCCTGGTTGAGCTGGGTCGCCCAGTGCCAGTCGGCGAAATCGGCCGGTACGCCGAGGTGCGTCGCCAGTCCGCGGTCGAGCTTGCCGTTGCCGTCGTCCGCCTTCTGGTGCACGAGGACCACCGGATCGTCCTTGGTCAGCGGGCCGTCGCCGGCCGGGTGGACCCAGTCCTCGAGAGTGCGCCAGGCCGGTGGTCCCTGGAAACCGAACTCCGAGCAGAACCGCGGTACCTCGCTGCGGTACCTGGTGTAGTCGGCCCGGTTCCAGACCTCCCACTGGTGATGGGTGCCACGGTCGGGGTCGTTCGGATGCCTCGCCGGCTGTCCGGGCTCGTCGCGGGTGAACGGACTGTTCTCGCAGTACGGGCGGGTCGGATCGAGCTCACGCAGCAGGCGCGGGAAGAGGTTTCGCGCGTAGTGGTCGCCCCAGCTGAGAGACGTCCCGTCGGGCTGCCGGAGACGATCCTTCCAGCCCCAGTCCTCGTGGCCCCAGAGGTTCTCGTTGCCGCCGTTCCACACCGCGAGCGACGGATGTGGCATCAGCCGCACGATGTTGTCCCGGGCCTCCGCCTCGATCTCGCTGCGCAGTGGCTCCTCCTCGGGGTACGCCGCGCAGGCGAGCAGGAAGTCCTGCCAGACCAGCAGACCCATCTCGTCGCACAGCGAGTAGAAGTCGTCGGACTCGTAGACTCCGCCGCCCCAGATCCGGACCAGGTTCACGTGCGCGCCGACCGCCTGGTCGAGGCGGCGGGCGACCTGGTCCCGCGTGACGCGGGTGACGAAGTGGTCGTCCGGGATCCAGTTCACTCCCTTGGCGAAGATCGGCCGGCCGTTGACGACGAGTGTGAACGCCGAGCCGTACTCGTCGTCGGAGGTGTCGACGCCGATGGTCCGGAAGCCGACGGCACGGTTCCAGCGGTCGAGCGGCTGAGCGCTGTGACCGTTCTCGTGCAGGGTGACGGTGAGGTCCGCGAGCGTCTGGGTGCCGTACGTCGCAGGCCACCACACCGGTGCGTCAGGCACGTCGAGAACGACCACGGCCGAGAGCTCGCCAGGTGCTACGACCGTCGTACTGCGCTGGCTTCTGCCGAAGGCGGTCACCTCGACGGCGACGGTCAGAGGTGTCGAGTGGGTGGCGTCGGTGCGCTCGATCTCGATGTGGGTCTCGACCCTGCCCGGCGCGGTCTCCGCGCGGGACGGCAGGGCTCCGTCAGGTCCGAGGTCGACGGTCACCAGCGGACGGACCAGGGCGATCCTTGCCGTGTGCCACCGTTCGATCCGCACGCGCTTCCAGATTCCTGCCGTCCGCAGGTCCGGACCCCAGTCCCAGCCGAAACCGCAGGCCATCTTGCGCACGAACTGGAAAGGGGTGCCGTACGGGTTGGGGCGGTCGCCGAGCCGGTCCCGTTGTTCGGAGGCGTAGTTCGTCACCGCCGTGAAGTCGACGACCAGGTCGCGTTCGATGCCATCGGCAAGGGCCGTCGCGTCGAAGCGGTACGAGCGGTGCATGTTCGCCGTTCGGCCGAGCTCGGTCCCGCCGAGCGCGATCGTCGCGACCGTGTCCAACCCGTCGAAGACCAGGTCGACCCGTTCACCTGGGGCGACAGGCTCCAGCGTCAGCGGGCGCTGGTACCGCCAGTCGACCCCGAACATCCAGCGCAGCGTGGTCTCGTTCGCGTCGAGGTACGGGTCGGGGATGATGCCCGCGGTCAGTAGATCGGTGTGAACGCCGCCAGGGACCTGTGCTGGAACCCGTCCGGCGATCGCGGCTCGGGCAGGTGCGGGCGCCTCGTCCGGCACGGTCGCGGGCAACGCGGTGACGGTCCAGGCATCGTGGATCGATTCGGTGCGCAAGCGAAGCTCCTGAGAGTGTGAGGGCGCTGGTCAGCGCCGAAGTTCCGCGAGGCGGCGTTCCGGATCGGGCGCGGCCTCGGCGAGCAGCCGGGTGTAGTCGTGCTGGGGGTTCAGGATCACCTCGTCGGCCGGGCCGTGCTCGACCACCTCACCGCGGTACAGCACCATGATCTCGTCGCTGAAGTGCCGTGCCGTGGCGAGATCGTGGGTGATGTAGAGGACGCCGAGGTTCTCCTCGCGCTGCAGGGTCGCCAGCAGGTTGAGCACCCCGAGACGGATCGAGACGTCGAGCATCGACACCGGCTCGTCCGCCACCAGGATCCCTGGCTCCGGCGCGAGTGCGCGGGCGATCGCGACCCGCTGACGCTGCCCGCCGGACAGTTCGTGCGGCTTGCGCCGGGCGTAGTCCTCGGCAGGATCGAGCCGGACCCGGCGCAGCAGGCCCAGGACCCGCTTGTCCACCTGCTCACGGGACAAGCCGGCCTGATGCAGACGAATCGGCCGGGCCAGATGATGGCCGACCGTGTGGTACGGGTTCAACGAGGCGAACGGGTCCTGGAACACCATCTGAACGGCCTTCCGGTACTTCGCGGCGTGCGTCCCTCGATAGAGCATCGGCTCGTCGTTCACCAGGATCGTGCCGCTGGTCGGCCGTTCGAGCTGCATCAGCAGCTTGGCGATCGTCGACTTGCCCGAGCCGGACTGTCCGACGAGCGCGATGGTTCGGCCCGGTTCCAGGGTGAAACTGACCTGGTCGACCGCCCGGAGCCGAGTGCTTCGGAGGCCGTTGCGCAGCCGGTACTCCTTGACCACGTCCTGCATCTCGAGCACGGTCATCGGCTCGACACCTCCTCGGCTTCGATCTCGGCGGCTTCGGGCGTCTGCGGGGTCTCTTCCAGCGAGGTGTCCGCTCCGAGCGATCCGGTCCGGACGAAGTCACCACGCTCCCCGGTGAGGCTGGGGAACGAGGACAGCAGGCGCTGGGTGTACGGGTGCCTTGGCCGGGTGTAGAGGGTCAGGGCGTCTTCCAGTTCGACGATCTGCCCGGCCCGCATCACCGCGATGCGATCGCTGATCTCCAGCAGCAGCGGCAGGTCGTGCGTGATGAAGATGACGGCGAAGCCGAGCTCGGCCCGCAGCCGGGTGATCTCCTGCAGGATCTCGCGTTGCACCACCACGTCGAGCGCGGTGGTCGGCTCGTCCATCACCAGGACCTGCGGCTCGAGCGCGAGTGCCATCGCGATCATGACGCGCTGCCGCATACCGCCCGACAGCTCGTGCGGGTAGGCCCGGAGGCGGTTGCGATCGACGCCGACGCGCTCGAGCAGCTCGCCGCAGCGTCTGCGACGCTCCGCCTTCGCCATGCCTGGCCGGTGGGTGGTGAAGACGTCCTCGAGCTGTTCGGAGATCCGCAGTACCGGGTTGAGCGAGTTCATCGCGCCCTGGAACACCATCGCGATCTTGTCCCAGCGGAAGGCGCGCAGATCGTCTCCGTCGAGATCCGACAGGTCGATGTCGTAGCCCTCGCGCGACGAGAACCGCACCTGGCCGGCGGTGATCAGGGCTGGTGGCTTGAGCAGCCGGGTGATGCCGTACGCGAGGGTGGACTTGCCGCAGCCACTCTCGCCGGCGAGGCCGAGGATCTCACCGCGGTACAGCGTGAGCGACACGTCCCTGACTGCTTGCACCGTGGTCTCGGCGAGGTAGTCGACGCTGAGGTGCTCGATCGTCAGGACGGCGTGCCGACCGGTCGCGGGCGCGGTCATACGGCCGTCTCCTTGGCCTGCTTCAGCTGGCCGCCGCTCATGCTCCAGCGCTTGCGGTCGGCGCGTGTCTGCGAGCGCAGCTTCGGGTTGATGATCTCGTCGATCGAGAAGTTGATCAGGGACAGCGCGGCACCGAACAGGGCGATGGCCAGACCCGGCGGGACGAACCACCACCAGGCGCCCAGCCGCAGCGCGAGTCCGTTCTGCGCGTAGAACAGCATCGTGCCCCAGGTGAAGGATCCGGACGCACCGAGGCCGAGGAAGGACAGGCCGGCCTCGCCGAGGATGGCGAAGATCACCGCGAAGACGACCTGTGACGCCAGCAACGGCACGAGGTTCGGCAGGATCTCGACGAGCAGGATCCGCCACCGCTTCTCCCCACCGACCCGAGAGGCCAGTACGTAGTCACGGCTCCGCACGCTGAGGGTGAACCCCCGGAGCACGCGTGCTGAGCCGGCCCAGCTGGTGATGGCCAGAACGGCGGCCACCAGCCAGATGGACTTGTCCGGGACGTAGCTCGAGATGACGATCACGAGGGGGAGGCCCGGGATGACGAGCATGATGTTGGTGAACAGCGAGAACGCTTCGTCGACCCAGCCACCGACGAACGCGCCGACCACGCCGAAGAAGGCCGACAGCACGAGCGTGATCGCACCGACCACCACGCCGATGATCAGTGATCCGCGGGTCGCGTGCGCGAGCTGGGCGAAGACGTCCTGCCCGGTCTGGGTGGTGCCGAGGACGAAGCCGTCGCCCGGAGGCGTCAGGCCGATGTCCCGTACAGTCGACGGTTCGCCCAGGACGAACGGGCCGATCAGCCCGAACAGGATGATGACACCAGCGAGCGTCAGGCCGATGCCCAGCTTGAGGGTCATCGGGGGCAACGTTCGGCGGCGGCGTACCTCCGGCCGCTCGGCCTCGGCCGTCGGCGGTGGCTCCGAGGTCGTGATCGACATCAGGCTCAACCCTTCTAGGAGTGCGCTCGGGTGCGCGGGTCGATGAAGCCGTACAGGAGGTCGACGAGCAGGTTCGCCCCGAGCACGGCGAGCGTGATGATCAGGAAGACGCCCTGCATCAACGCGTAGTCGTTGTTGCCGACGGCAAGGAGGAGCGCGGAACCGATGCCGGGGTACGAGAAGACCGCCTCGGTGACGATGGATCCCGCGACGACGAAACCGAGCGAGATCGCGAATCCCGAGATGGACGGCAGGACCGCGTTGCGCGCGGCGTACCGGGAGCGGATCCGCCGAGGGGTGAGCCCCTTGGCCTCGGCGGTCACGATGTAGTCCTCCGAGAGCGTGGACACCATCATGTTGCGCATCCCCAGCATCCAGCCGCCGATCGAGGACAGCACGATGGTCAGTGCGGGAAGCGTTCCGTGGTACAGCACCGACCGTGCGAACGAGAGCGTCCAGCCGGGTGTCACCGTGTAGACGTCGTACCCGCCGTTGAGCGGAAAGATCGCCCAGGTGCTGCTGAGCAGGAAGAGCAGCAGCAGCGCGAGCCAGAAGTACGGCACCGACTGCAGCATCGTGGTGAAGGGGATGAGGTTGTCGATCCATGAGCCGCGGCGCCAGCCGGCCGCACGGCCGAGCAGGATCCCGATCGCGAACGAGATCACCGCGGCCAGACCGATCAGCCCCACGGTCCACGGCAGCGTCTGGCCGATCACCGAGGACACGGGGGTCGGGAAGTACGCGATCGACGTCCCCAGGTCGCCGGACACCAGTTGGTGGAGGTAGGTCACGTACTGGTGCCACAGCGACTCGTTCGAGTCGGTGCCGAGGAGAGCTTCGATCGCGGCTCGCGTCGTCGGTGTGACGGGTCCCTTGACCGCGAGCTTCGACAGCATGAGATCGACCGGGTCACCCGGCATCAGCCTCGGGATGAAGAAGTTCAGCGTGAGTGCCGCCCAGCAGGCCGCGACGTAGAAGAGGAGTTTCCGCAGGAGGTAGTGCACAGCTCGGACCGTCCTTGACCGATCGGGCGAGCACTCAGCCCGCGGGGGTGATCGTCTTGAGGACGATGCCGTTGTCCCAGCTCTTCCAGGACGCGGGCAGGGCGTAGGTGTTGTCCTTCGTCGGCCATCCGGCGGCTCGCGAGGTGTTGAACTCGGTGAGCATCGAGTTCACGTAGATCGGGATGTAGGGCAACTGGTCCGCGACAACGGCCTGGATCTTGGCGTACTGCGCTTTCTGCGTCGCCTCGTCCGCGGTACCGGCCGCGGCCTTCAGGGCCGCGTCGACCTCCGGGTTCGAGAAGCGGGCGAAGTTTCCCGCCGACGCGGTCTTGCCAACCTCCGCGGTGTTCTCGGTCGCGAGCTTCCCGTTGTAGGTGAAGTAGGGGTTCGTCGACGCGCCGAGCCCGATCGAGTCGAGCGACAGCTGGAACTTGCCGTTCGTCTGGGCGGCGTTCCACTCGTTCCACGACACCTGGCTGGGCTTCAGTTCGACACCGATCTGGGCGAGCTGCTGCTTGAGGGTGTCGTTGATCGAGATGTAGTCGCTCCAGCCGGTCACGGTCTGGATCGTCAGCGAGAGCCGCTGCCCGCCCTTGACGCGGATCCCGTCCGAGCCCTTGGCCCAGCCGGCTTCGTCGAGGCGCTTGTCGGCCGCGGCCTGGTCGGCGTCCTGCGGGATCGCCTTGAGTCCCGCATCGGTGATCCAGCTGTCGTCACGACCGGGCAGGAGTAGGGCCGGCGACGCCGGCGAGGCAACGCCGCCGCCGGCGAGCTTGTTCAGTTGCTCGCGGTTCATCGCGGCGTAGATGGCCTTGCGTACGGCGGGATCGGTCTGGGGACCGGTGCAGCCGAGCGCGGGATTCGAGCAGGTGACCACCACCGTCGTCATGACGGGGGTGTTGAGGTACGACAACTCCTTCTTGGACTTGATGATGTTGTCGATGCTCGGCAGGTAGGCGCTCATCCAGTCGACCTTGCCCGCGACCAGCGCGGCGCTCGCGGCGTCCGCGGAGTCGAGGGAGATGTAACGCACCTCCTTGATCGCGGGTTTGCCGGACTCCCAGTAGGAGTCGTTCTTCTCGAGGGCGTAGCTCTGGGCGGTGAACGACTTCAGCTTGAACGGGCCGGTCCCGACGGGATTGTCGTTGATGTTCGTGGCCGGGTCCTTGATGTCCTTCCAGATGTGCTCGGGCACGATCGCCTGGTTGGCCAGAACCGCCGGCTCCTGCATCAGCGACTTCGACGTGAAGGTCAGCACGGCCGTGTCGTCCGCCGTGGCCTTCGCGGTGGCCGCCAGCCCCGACGGGTTGAGCGCCGGCGTCTTCGCGATCAGGTTGAACGTGAACGCGACGTCCTTGGCCGTGAACGGCTGCCCGTCGTTCCACTTGACGCCCGGGCGGGTCTTGATCGTCAGTTCGGTACCCGCGGCGTTCCAGGAGAAGCCGCTAGCGAGCACCGGCGTCGGGTCCGACTTCTTGGCGAAGTTGTACCAGTACAGCGGCTCGTAGAGCACGCCGAGCGTCGGCTGGAGCGCGGTGGTGCTGAACGGGTTGAAGTTCTTCGTGATCGTGCCGGTCGCCCCGTTGAAGACGGTGATCGAGGCGTCGGCGCCCGCCTTGCCGCTGGTGTTGTCGCCGGCGTCGTTGCCCGAGCACCCGGCGAACAGGAGCGCGGCGGCGGTGACGGCCGCGGCGACGCCCGATCGGCGTCCCACGCCTGCACGGTTCCCCACTGTGAAGAGCATGTCGTGGTCCCTTTCCCCAGTCCATCGGAGTGATGACATGAAGCGCTTAAGTAAGTTGCGGATGACCGTAAGCGGCAGGTTGTGTGTCGTCAAGGTTTCGTCTTCGTGTTTTCACTTAATCATTTAAGTTGCATAAGTCGGGAGACCGCGCGGCTGCTCGGCCGGCCGCGCGGCGGTCGGGTTTACTGGGGGCGACGAAGGAGGAGCATGACCAAGCGACCGACCATCGCCGACATCGCGAGTCAGGCGGGCGTCTCGACCGGGGCGGTGTCGTACGCCCTGAACGGCAGGCCCGGGGTCTCGGCCGCGACGCGGGACAGGATTCTCGCGATCGCGAAGGAGATCGGCTGGCACCCGAGTGTCGCCGCCCGTTCGATGGCCGGATCCCGGGTGAACGCGGTCGGACTGATCCTGGCCCGCCCGGCTCGGGTGCTCGGCATGGAGCCGTTCTTCATGCAGTTCATCTCGGGTGTCGAGTCCGTGCTGTCGGCGAACCGGACCGCGCTGCTCCTGCAACTGGTCCCGGACCACGACGCGGCCGACGAGGCGGTCCGGCTCTGGTGGGCCGAGCGCCGCATCGACGGCGTACTGGTGATGGATCTGTGGGCGGAGGATCAGCGCCCCGCGGTGCTCGCCGAGCTCGGGGTGCCGGCGGTGATCGTCGGGCGCCCACGAAAGGGCCTCGACCTGCCGGCCGTCTGGAGTGACGACGCGGCCGCGATCGAGTCCGCCGTCGACTACCTGGTGACCATCGGGCACCGGCGGATCGCGCGGGTGGCGGGGTTGCCGAGCCTCGAGCACACGCAGATCCGGACGGCAGCCTTCCGGGCTGCTGCCGAGCGGCACGGCCTGGATTCAGCTCCGGTGATCAGTACCGACTACACCTGGGAGGAGGGCGCACAGGCGACCCGCAAGTTGCTGACCTCCGCGGACCGGCCGACTGCGATCACCTTCGACAACGACCTGATGGCCGTCGCGGCCCTGAGCGTCGCGCACGAGCTGGCGATCCCTGTTCCCGAACAGCTGTCGATCATCGCCGGCGACGATTCGCAACTCTGCCTGGTGCAGCATCCCTCCATCACCGCTCTGGCCCGCGACATCGTCGACTACGGCGCGCAAACGGCCCAGGCGCTGCTGGACCTGGTGACGAACGGATCCACCGGAGTCCGTCAGACCCCGACGGCCACCTTGATCCCGCGGGCCAGCACGGCCGCCGCTCCCCGACAGCGCGCCGTGGATCTAGCCTGACCGTGGTGCGAACGTCGTACTGTGAACGCTCGGCTGCAGCGCCGTGTTTCTCGCCGAGCACCGGCGAATGATCCGACTGCCGGAGGGCCGACCACCGCGGACCACGACAGACGGCGTCGGCCCGCACCGACGAAGGCGGCGCGGGCCGATCATGCCGTGATGTGCTTCAGGCCATCACAGTTCGTCGTGGGTGATGTCGTGATTGACGGCCGGCGTGCCGGTCGGATTGTACGGCGTGAAGGTCCACACCTCGTTGGCGCTGTAATTGCAGTTGGAGGCGGTCAGTTTGCCCTGGTCGGGATCGATGGGTCCGCCGGAGACCGCCATGCACAGCTCCGGGTGGGCGACGTTGTGCCACACCACTTCGTTCTGGGCCTCGTCGGCCAACTGCTCAGCACGCCACTGCTGATTCGCCTGACCGGTGCAGTCGGCAATGACCAGTTGCCGTCCGGACACAGCCGTCGGACTGTTGAAGATGTCGAGACAGCGCTTGCTCTGGTCCCCTTGCATCGTCACCCTGTCACTGTCGAGCCAGGTAAGGTTCCAGCCCTGGTTGGTGTTCGGGCCTTCCCCCTCCAACCGGTGGAACTGCTGCAACGGGGAGTTGCTGGCGGTCTTGGCACCCGTTACATCCATGACGCCGCCGGCCTTCATGCTTTCCAGAGCGACCTGCTGTGGTTCGGCAGTCGACAAGTCCCTGGGAGTCGCCGGGTTCTTGTTGGACACGGCAGAGGGGGTCACGATCCACCGCTGGGCGGGGATGTTGGCGCAGGTACCCGCGAAGAGGTTTCCCAGTTGATCAGTGCTCGGCTGCAAGCAGATGTCGGGTTTCGCCATCAGGTGAAGCCGCCACTCGTTGTTTCCCATGGCCTCGGGCAGCCAGCGTTCGTTCGGAGAGTCATCGCACAGCTCCGTACCCACCGGAGTGGAACCGTCGACTCTGGGGAGGCTACCGAACAGGCATGCCACCTGGGCCGCGGCAGTAAGACCGCGCAACCTGATCGATCCGTCACTGTACTGCTGCGTGACCCAGTTCTGCACAGCCGTTTGGTCGCGGACCGCAAGGTGAGCGGAGAATCCGACAGCCAGTGCTGTGAGCAGGCGTCCAGCGGTCATGTTCTCCCACGCCCGGTTCAGGTTGCCGAAGAGCGAGGTCGGTTGGGCTGCTGCACGCAGTGCGCCGAGAGCGACCGGGACATGGTCACTGTCGAAGCCGTTTCGCTCCGGTGTTCCACGGGCGGCCCGTGGGTCGGCCAGGCGGTTGACCTGTACGCCGTTCCCGGCACCGGAGTTGACGAAGTAGTCCAGCTCGTTTCCCGATTGCTGGGTCGCCGAGCCGTTGGCGAAGATCTGAGCGCCGGCCGGAAGGGCAACCGACGCAGAGGCGAGGTTGGCGGGAGTGCGATTCATGTCGCCCATAGCGACCCAGCGCTCGCCCCGGCCACGATCGTTGACGAAGGACGCGATGTCGTGGAGGTGAATCGGAACGTCGAAACCGCCCCCCGATATCGCATGCAGATTGAAGTACCAGGTATCGCCGAAACGCAGACCCAGCGCAGCCCGAGCTGTTCCCCCTTGGGGATTGGCTATGGCTGCGACTTCGTCGGCCGACCGTTCCGTGACGAAGGCGAGATTGACACGGCCGTTCGTGTATCTGGTTTGGTTGCTGGTGGTGTCCCGGTTGGCGTCGGTGTGCAGAAAGTAGACGTCCCGGAGGACACCACCGTTGGACCACTGAGTGTGGGTCACCAGGTTTCCGAGTCCGTGAAGCCCTGTCACCGGGTCCACGAGGGCAGCGACCGGCAGTGTCGAGAAGGAGTGGCTGACCGGGGGGTTGGCGAGAGGTCGCGTCGTTTGGCCCGCCGGCAACAACGGATTGGCGTGGCCGCCGCCGACGTCGTAGACGTCGACGTGCGAGCCGGGAGTCCTTGTCGGGAAGGACGGACCGGCTTCCTGCAGCGCCACGATCGGGGCCTGGCGCGCCAGCCGGCCGACCTGGAAGGTCCACAAGTTGTCCCCACCGTAGTTCGAACCCTGCATGTTCCAGGTGATCAGCGGTGTGTCGCCCACATCTCTGGGGATGATCTGGCCGCCGCTGCCGGTGTCGCGCAGGAAGAGTGACGGCCGGCTACCCATGTCGCGGGTGGCCACGCCCTGTCCCACGTAGGACGCGGTCTCCCGGCCGGCCCAGTCCGGGACGAGTTGTCCGTTCTGGCTGAGGTGGTGGAACTTCGCCGGGTCGTTGTCGTCGGAGCCGAACTCGAAGGCAGTTCCGGTCTGGGTGCCGTAGGGCGCGTACGGCACGTAGTCCCCACCCGATGTGGTCTGCTTGAGCATCGTGTTGTTGTAGAAGACGTTCTGCGGCCCTGACGACCCCGACCACTTGATCGCCTTGGGACCGGTCGCCCACCAGATGGGATACCAGGTCCCGTCGTCGATCTCGCCGCCTTCCCCTCCGCAGTTGGTCGCGCAACTACCCGAGCGGTGGTCGTAGGCAACACTGACGGTGTTCTGCTCGAACAGGTTGTTGTGTTCCCAGCCGCCGTGCAGGTTCAGATCGGAGTCGAGGTCGTTGCGGAAGGCAACGTTGTCGCTGGCCGACCACTGGAACGTGAAGTGCCGCAGGTTGCGGCTGAGGTTGTACGCGTACAGCGAGTTCCAGACCCGGCTGCCGCGCAGGTACCCGTTGCCGCCCTTGCCCTTGTTCCAGGCGCCGTCGAAGCTGTTGCGCTCGACCTGCAGGTTGAGCGCGTCCTCGGTGACGATCGGGTGCGAGCCGGTCATCGTGGCCTTGAGCCCGCGCGCCCAGCTGTTGGCGGCCCACTTGAAGACGATGCCGTGCATCGCGTACTCGGGCGCCATGTTGCCGTAGTTGTTCACAGCGTCATCGGCACTCCCGTGGAAGGTGCTGCCGTCCAGCATCGGCAGGCCGGCCATGTCCTGGGTGAAGGCGAAGTTCTCGAACCCGACACCCTGGACGATCTCCAGCGGGGTGAGCTTGCTGGGAGACACCTTGTCGAGAAACTGTCGTGAGCCGTCAGAGGTGTCGTCCACCGGCAGGTCCCACTCCAGCGGGCGATCCAAGGTGACCGTCTTGGCGGTGGTGTCGAAGCCGGCGACCTGGAACATCTGCTGGCGCATCATCAGGGGATCCTCCAGCGCCTCGTCATCGCCGCTGACACCCTGCTGCTCGTAGAACTTCCGGCTGTTGACCGCGCCCACCCAGACGTAGCCGCCCACGGCGACCTTGCTCATGTTGGCCGCGGGATCCAGGTGCACGACGGTCTGCCCCTGCCGGGCGGAGAAGCCGGGAGCGCCGGCCGCGGAGGACAGCTTGAGGCCGGAGGCCCAGTGCTGGTTGATGCTGCCCTCGAACAGGTCCTTGCGGTTGGCGGGGGCCGCCGACCAGTCGTCCTGGTAGCGGGGGGCTATGGTCCGGGTCTGCACCCGGAACATGCCGCGTCCGGGCCAGACCCAGCCCCCCGAACCCTCGTCGCTGCCGGTGCCCGCCACCATGGTGTCCTGGTCCCAGCGGCCGTTGCCGACCGTGTCGTAACGGGTGTTGACGTCGGGCCGGAAGACGAACTTCGTGCCGCCGTCGCCGGAGCCCTGGCCACGAATGGTCAGGAAGCTCGCGTCGACGTACATCTGCCGGGACACGTCGATCTGTCCGGCCGGCAAAGTGATCAACGAAAGCCTGTGGAAGCCGGCCGTCGGCGAGCAGTTGGCCTTGATGTCGTCGATCGCCTTCTGCAGCCCTGTGGTGTCATCGACACCGTCGTTCGCGATCACCCGGAATGTGGAGGCGAGCTGATCCGGGGTGATGTTGCAGGAGGAGTTGCTGTTCATGTCGCCGTCGCCAGGCAGCGGCTGGCCACCCAGATACCCGGCACGTGACCAGTCAGGCATACCCGACACCGGGCCGGCACGGTTGGCGGAACCGAGATCAGGCCCGACGGCCCCCGGCCCGGCGGTCGCCGGAGCAGCGGTCACCGCACTCGGGAGAGCGAGTGCCGGCGCTGCTGAGCCAAGCATCGGTATTGTTGGTGAGAGCAGCGCGCCGCATACGAGAGCGGCCACTGGTCGAAAGCGTTTCACGAGATTCCTTTTGCTCGAGTCGAACGGAGCTTCCTCTGCCCTGCTGGCGAGAAGGCGCAAATCATCGGGAGACCGCATGAAGCGCCCCGGCTCCATGGCGGATGCCGAGGGCAGTTCGATGTCTGGCCGGAGACAGCTGGCGGCCGCGCGGTTTCCGCGTCGGCGAACTCCTTGACCGACTTGCTCATCGGTCATTGAGGAGACCGATCTTCAGCGCTTCATCCGGTGGGAGCCTTGTTCGCCCGGTCGGGAGCGGGTCGGCGCTGAGCGAGGCCGGACGACGAGGTGGTGGCCGAGGGCGCCGGCCGTCTCGCGTGGTGGTCGGTGTTGGCCTCGGCCGTGCTGCACAGAAACTGTTTTCTCAGCGTGCGGTGGGGGCTTACGGGCAGTAGAAGCGCACCGAGGCCAACTTGTCGTTGCTGTAGTAGTTGCTCGCGCCGGGGACGTAGCTGCCGGTCGCGCCCCAGTGCCAGCTCTGAGCGAAGTCGAGCTGCATGCCGGTCTCCAGCCCTGGAACGTTGCTGTCCCAGAACTCGACCTGGCACTGCGAGTTGTTGATCCACGACGAGACGCTGCGGTAAGCCGAGTCGCCGTTGAGGAAGCGGTTGCCGACCAGGCTCACCGACAGGACGTGCCCGCCCGCGGCCGGAGGCGTGATGATTGCCTTGGACCCCGTTCCACCGGAGTGCTGGTAGAGGCAGAGAGCCCAGGCCGGGCAGCCGTCGTACGCCGCGGACGCCGGCGCTGCCGAGAGGATCGTCGCCCCGGCCGCCACAGCGGTGGCAGCGACGGCAACGGCGGTCTTGAAGAGCTTTGTTGTCATGTCAAATGTCTAACAGCCACAGCGTTGTCGCCGTTAACCAGAGCCATCCCCTCGGCGACAACATGTCATTCCGCGGCTGGGGTGAACGCCGGCCCTGTGGGTCAGGTCACTGACGTCAAAGGTTGGTGGTTACCCCGCTCGCGATGGAAGATGTCCAGGTGTAGGGGGCGAGCAGTTCGTCGGGGGTGTTCGATCGCGTACCTGTGCGATGGGTCGGCGAGGTGGTGAGCGTTGTCTGCCGACACCACTTGGTCCTTCGCATCCTGAACGATGCGCACCGGCCGCCGAGACGATCTCCCGGCCCTCGATGCGGACTCTCCACGCCTAAGTGATCGGCGACCTGGTTGATGAAGTTACCCATCGCCTGCGGCGACATCAGGTGGTCAACTGAGGTTGGACGGAGGTGCTCGATGCCGACCTCCGAGTTCCTTTCGGGTCCTTCGAGTGGTGTGGTGCGCCCACGCCTGGCCAGAGGCCAACGCCCGAAGGGCGGTTCTGCTTCAGTCGAACGACGTAGGTTGCCCCTGGCAACGGGAAGGGCTGAGTCAGTCGACCGATGTCTGCTCGGCGCCCGTGGCGGAGGATGCACGTCGTGGCCGGACCGCCGGCCTCATGACTCAGCCGCCCCTGGGTCAACCGGGGTGAGCGACAAACCGAAAGGTAGTGAAGATGAGTGCACTCGAACTGACCGGCGTCGGCGATCCCAGGACGGCGATCTCACGTTGACGCAGTCGGTGATTGGCTCGCCGGGCCCGGACGATGTCCTGGTCGAGATCGAGGCCGCGCCGATCAACAACGCCGATCTGACGTTTGCGGCGGGCTGGTTCGGCGTTCAGCCGACGGTACCCGGCAAGCTGGGTGCCGAGGGCGTGGGGCGCGTGGTCAAGGCGCCTCGGTCGATCCGTCCCCGTCGGCCGGCCCAGGTAGGCGTCTTGGGTCATGCAGGACGCGGGCGTGGCCGAGTTGGTCGGCGATCTGGCGGGCGGATTGGCCGTCGTCGTCGAGGATGGTCGCCAGACCCAGGTCGCGGCGGGCGGTGCTGCCGATGGGCGACAGGCTGATGCGGAGTGAGCGTCGCACGTTGGCGGGGTTCCTGAGGAGGCTGGCCTCTGCGGTCGAGGGGTTCTTGCCGTAGGCCGACACGACGCTGACCTTGCCGTCGTGGACGCGGAAGATGGGGAGTTGTGATGTAACACACAGTGATGGGGCAAGGACTCCAGACAGACGCCCCGGAACGCACAAAGGCCCAGGATCAGATGCGATGTCTGCCTGGGCCTCGATGCTGGTGCGCCGCCAGGGACTCGAACCCCGAACCCGCTGATTAAGAGTCAGCTGCTCTGCCAATTGAGCTAGCGGCGCCTGTTGTTTCCTTCGAACGAAGAGAACAGTAGCAGGGGATTGGGGGAGAAGAAAAATCGGTTCTGGGGTGGATGGGTCAGGGGTGGAGGGAGAGGATCGCCTGGGCCGCGTTGTGGCCTGGGATGCCGCTGACGGCGCCGCCTCGGCGGGCTCCGGAGCCGCAGATCAGGAGGTTGGCCACGTCGGTTTCGACGCCCCAGCGGCCGGCTTCCGACTCGTCGTCGGACCAGGGCCACTGGAGGTCGCCGTGGAAGATGTGGCCGCCGGGCATGCCGACCGAGGACTCGATGTCGACGGGGGTTTTGGCCTCGATGCAGGGGTTGCCCTCGGCGTCGACGGCGATGCAGGACTCGAGGGGTTCGGCGAGGTGGTTGTCGAGGCCGGCGAGGACGCGGCGGACCGACTCGGCGCGGGCGGCTTCGTTGTCCTGGGCAAACAAGCGGCTGGGGAAGTGGACGCCGAAGACGGTGAGGGTGTGGTGGCCGGAGGCCACCAGCGCGGGGCTCAGGATCGACGGGTCGGTGAGGGAGTGGCAGTACACCTCCGACGGCGGTACGGCGGGGAGCTCGCCGGCCGCGGCTTCGGCGTACGCGGTCTCGAGCTGGCTGTAGTCCTCGTCGATGTGGAACGTCCCGGCGAAGGCCCGGCGCGGGTCGTCGCCGGACTTCAGCTGGGGGAGCCGGGACAGGAGGAGGTTGATCTTCAGTTGCGAGCCCTCAGGCACCGGACCGGGAGCCCGCCCGCGCAGACGATCCAGTACGACGGGCGCCACGTTCGCGAGCACGTACGAGCAGTCGACGGTTCGCTCCCCGTCACCGCCGAGCCAGGTCACCGAGGCGCGCTTGCCGTCGGCCTCGATCGCCGAGACGGCCGCGTCGGTCACGATCGAGGCGCCGGCCCGTCGGGCGGCGTCGAGCAGGGCGTCGGTGACCGCGCCCATCCCGCCGACCGGGACCCGCCACTCGCCGGTGCCGTTGCCGATCAGGTGGTACAGGAAGCACCGGTTCTGCAGGAGCGACTCGTCCTGCAGCCGGGCGAAGGTGCCGATCACGCCGTCGGTGGCGACGACGCCGCGGACGGTGTCGTCGGTGAAGCGGCGTTCGATGGATTCGCCGAGGGGGCGCTCGACGAGCTCCGACCAGAGGGCGGGGTCGACGCGCCCGCGCATCGCTGAGGCGGACTGCAGGGGTTCGAGCAGGGTCGGGGCGACGACCGCGGCCAGATCGGACACCGACCCGTAGAACTGCTGCCACGCGTCGTACTCGGCATCGCTCCCGGTCAGCTCGGCGAACGCGGCCCGAGTCGCAGCACCCTCGGGCCGGTCGACCATCAGCCCGAGGTCGCGGCCACCTCGCCGTACCGGCGTGTACGACGCGACCGAGCGCGACCGGAGCTGCAGCGACAGCCCCAGGTCGGCGACGATCTTGTCGGGCAGCAGGCTGACCAGGTACGAGTAGCGCGAGAGCCGCGCGTCGACGCCGGGGAAGACCTGCTGGCTCACCGCGGCGCCGCCGGTGTGCGGCTGCTGCTCCACGACGAGCGTGCTCAGGCCGGCGCCGGCCAGGTACCCCGCGGCGACCAGGCCGTTGTGCCCGCCGCCGACGATCACGACGTCGTAGAAGTCCCTCATCGGACCGGCCACTCCAGTTCGTGGTACGCGGCGTCCCAGAACATCCACTCGTACCGGGTCGTGGTGGAAAAGTGCCGATGGCAACGATCGCGTTCGCCCGGGCCGACCTCGGCGCCGAGTGCGTCCGTCACCGCCAGCACCGACTCTACGACCGCGTCGAACTCGGGGGAACCGTACGACGCGATCCACTCCGCGTAGACCGGGTCCGGCGAGGACTGCTTCAGCAGCTCGCGGCCGACGTCGCGGTAGATCCAGTAACACGGCAGTACGGCGGCCACCGCCTCGGCGTACGTGCCGGTCGCGCAGACCGCGGTCAGGTACGACATGTACGCCGTGGTCGTCGGCCCCGAGCCGGTCGCGTCGACATCGGCCGAGGTCAGCCCCAGCGACCCGAGCAGGGAGGTGTGCAGCTCACGCTCGACGTCGATCGCCTCGGCCGCGTGCCGCGCGAACATGCTGACCGCGTCCTCGTCCGTGGCCCGGGCGGCGGCCAGCGCCAGCGAGCGCGAGTAGGCGCGCAAATAGTGGCTGTCCTGGATGACGAAGTACCGGAACTTGTCGTGCGGCAGCGTCCCGTCCGTGAGCCCGGTGATGAACGGGTGCCGGAGGATCTCGGCGTACACCTTGGCGGCCCCGGCGTCCCACAGTTCGGTGGAAAACGTCATCCTCGATCTCCTCGCGCTCGACTGCCACGACCCTAGCGACCGGGCGCCCGTCGTACACGAGACGAAAGTCACTCCCCGGCCTTACCCTGACGCCATGCGGGAGCAGCGATCGGACGTCGACGGGCCGTCTATCCGGCCGCCGTACGGTCCTGCCATGAGCATGCCGCCCGACACCCCGTTGCTGCGCCGGATCCGCGCGTCCGTGATCGGCGACGACCAGGTGATGCCCGGTCCGTACGGTCCGCGCCGGGTCACGTACGCCGACTACACCGCGTCCGGCCGCGCGCTGACGTTCCTCGAGGACTTCATCCGCGACGAGGTGCTGCCGCGGTACGCGAACACCCACACCGAGTCGAGCGGCACCGGTCTGCAGACCACGCGGCTGCGCGAGGACGCCCGGCGGATCATCCACGACAGTGTCGGCGGCGACGACGAGACCGCGGTGATCTTCTGCGGCTCCGGCGCGACCGGCGCGATCGACAAGCTGATCGGCGTACTCGGGCTGCGGATCCCGGCGCAGCTCGACGACGAGTACCACCTCAGCGACGAGATCCCGCGGGAGCACCGGCCGGTCGTGTTCATCGGGCCGTACGAGCACCACAGCAACGAGCTGCCCTGGCGCGAGTCGATCGCCGACGTGATCGTGATCGGGCAGGACGCCGACGGGCACATCGACATCCCGCTGCTGGAGTCCAAGCTCGTCGAGTACGCCGACCGCCCGCTGAAGATCGGCTCGTTCTCGGCCGCCAGCAACGTGACCGGGATCGTCAGCAACACCCATCGGGTGTCCGCGCTGCTGCACCGGTACGGCGCGCTGTCGTTCTGGGACTTCGCCGCGGCCGCGCCGTACATCGAGATCGACATGTACGGCGGGCAGGCCGACGACCCGCTGGCGTACAAGGACGCGATCTTCCTCAGCCCGCACAAGTTCATCGGCGGGCCCGGGACGCCCGGGATGCTGGTCGCGCGCCGGGAACTGCTGCGCAACCGCGTACCCGACGTACCGGGTGGTGGGACGGTCGCGTACGTGAACCCGACCGAGCACCGCTACCTCGAGGACCCGGTCCACCGCGAGGAAGGCGGGACGCCGGCGATCATCGAGTCGATCCGCGCCGGGCTGGTCTTCCAGCTCAAGCAGGCGGTCGGCATCGACGTGATCCGGGCGCACGAGGACGCGTACCTGCGGCGCGCGGTCGAGGCGTGGCGGGCCGAGCCGAACCTGGAGATCCTCGGCAACCTGGACTCCGAGCGGCTGTCGATCGTGTCGTTCGTGGTGAAGGCGCCGTCGGGGCGGTACCTGCACCACAACTACGTGGTCGCGCTGCTGAACGACCTCTTCGGGATCCAGTCGCGCGGCGGGTGCTCGTGCGCCGGCCCGTACGGGCACACGCTGCTCAACATCGACCTGGCGCGGTCGGCGGAGTTCGCCGAGGAGATCGAGCACGGGTGCGAGGGGATCAAGCCCGGCTGGGTGCGGGTCAACTTCAACTACTTCATCTCCGAGGCGGTCTTCGCGTACGTCGTGGAGGCGGTCCGCCTGGTCGCGCAGGACGGCTGGCGGCTGCTCGGCGACTACCGCTTCGACCCGTCGAACGGGCTCTGGCGGCATCACCGCGGCCCGGTCGAGCCGCCGATGCGGCTGTCGCAGGTCGGGTACGACCGGGACGGCGCGCTGCGGTACCCGCGGCACAACACCACGGCGCCGGAGTCGGCGCTGGCCGGCTACCTGGCCGAGGCGCGGGAGTTGCTGGCCGCCTGCCAGCACGCCGACACCGAGGCCGAGGGCACGGTCAACACGGACTTCGACCAGCTGCGCTGGTTCGACCTGCCGAGCAGCTGCCTGTCACCGGTGGTTCGGTAGGTGTTTGCCCGGTCCTCGTAAATTGGGTGCTGTGGACAACGACTTCTTCCGCCTGCTGACCGGGAGCTACGAGCGTCTGCTGGGCGAACCCCTGGGCGCCGACGTGGAGTCGGCCGATTTCGGGATCCTCGCGCACGACACGTCGGCCGACCCGCTCTTCGTCTACGCGAACGCGGCGGCCCGCGCGCAGTTCGAGTACACCGCCGAGGAGTTCCGCGGCCTGCCGTCACGGCTCTCCGCCGAGCCGGACCGCCAGGAGGACCGCGACGAGTTCCTGGCCCGGGTGGAGAAGTCGGGGTTCGGCACCGGCTACTCCGGCGTACGCATCAGCAAGTCCGGCCGCCGCTTCCGCATCGAGGACGTCACCCTGTGGAACCTGATCGACCCCGACGGCGCCAACCACGGCCAGGCAGCCCGCATCGGCCGCTTCACCGAGCTGTAGCTGTCCGGCCCGTGCTGCCTCGGACGAGTAGGCGGGGGCGGAAGTTGGTGGACTCGGGGGCGGTTCGGCCGGTGAGTTGGGCGTGGAGTTGTTGCCAGGCCTGGTTGCCGAGGGTGTTGCGGGGGACGGCGGCCGAGGTCAGGGGTGGGGTGGTGAAGCGGGCGAACGGGATGTCGTCGAAGCCGGTGATGGAGATCTGGCCGGGGACGGGGACGCCCAGTTCGTGCAGGCCGCTCAGGGCGCCGAAGGCGACCACGTCGTTAAAGGCGACGGCGGCGGTGGCGCCACTGCTCGCGACCTCGCCCGCGACGGCGTGGCCGTTCTCGAAGGTCGCGCCGCAGGGAATCTGGGCGAGCTCGAAGGCTCGGCCCTCTTCGGACAGGCGGGTCAGCGCGTCGAGGCGCTCGCGGTTCGACGTACTGGGTGGTGGGCCGGCCAGGTAGACGATGCGGCGGTGGCCGAGTGAGAGCAGGTGGGCGACGAGATCCTGGATGCCGGCCGCGTAGTCGACGGACAGCGACGGTACGCCGGGGAGCTTGCGGTTGATCAGCACGAGCGGCGCGAGCTGCGGGACGAGTCGTTCGAGATCGGCCGTCGGCAACCGCGGAGACGCCAGTACGACGCCGTCGCAGCGCCGGCGGGCCTCGAGGGCGAGGACCTCCTCGTCCTCGACCTGCTCGTTCGACTCCGCGATCAGCAACCGGTGCCCGTCGGCGCCGGCCGCGAGACTCAGGCCGCGCAGTACGTCCTGGAACATCGGGTTCGACAGGTCGGGCACGATCAGCGCGATCGTCGCCGTCCGGCCGAGGGCCAGACTGCGGGCGACCTGGCTCGGCGCGTAGTCCAGGTCGCGAGCCGCCGTGAGCACCCGCTCGGCGAGCTCCGGCGCGACCGTGGCGCGGCCGTTCATCACCCGCGAGACCGTCGCCCGGGACACGCCCGCGGCCTCGGCGACCAGCTTGATGTTGGCCGACACCCTCGCGTTCTGATCCACCGCGCTCCTCCCCTCGGACCGGGCGACGCGTGCCGCCGGGCACGGCCAAGATAGCTCGCATTTCCGGGCTTGGGAAACCGGTCTCTCGCCAATCTGTGGACAACAAATCCCTTGTATCGAAACATTTTCGCTGTCGTTGGTGAGGCATTGACACGTTTCAAGCTGGCCTGCTAGAAACCGGTTACTCGATCCGGAGGTGAGGCGTTGAGCCCCTACACGCGGTACAGCCAGCGCCGCCGCGACGCGGTCACCGGCTACCTGTTCCTGACGCCGTGGCTGATCGGCCTGGTGGCGATCACGCTCGGCCCGATCCTCGCCTCGCTGTACCTGGCCTTCACCGACTACTCGCTGCTCAAGCCGCCGGAGTGGATCGGCCTGGCCAACTTCCAGGAGATGCTGACCGACCGCCGGCTGCACAAGTCGCTGCTGGTGACGTTCCAGTACGTGTTCATCTCGGTCCCGCTGCAGCTGCTGATGGCGCTCGGGCTGGCGATCGTGCTGAACAAGGGCATCCGCGGCCTCGGCTTCTACCGCTCGGTCTTCTACCTGCCGTCGTTGCTGGCCGGCAGCGTGTCGATCGCGATCCTGTGGCGGCAGATCTTCGGCCAGGAAGGCCTGGTCAACGACGTCCTGGCGAAGGTCGGCGTCGAGGGCCAGAGCTGGGTCGCGCACCCCGACTTCGCTCTCGGCACGCTGATCCTGCTGAACGGCTGGACCTTCGGTGCGCCGATGGTGATCTTCCTGGCCGGCCTGCGGCAGATTCCGACCTCGTACTACGAAGCGGCCGCGGTCGACGGCGCCGGCCGGTGGACGACGTTCGCGCACATCACGCTGCCGCTGCTGACCCCGATCATCTTCTTCAACCTGGTCCTGCAGGTGATCGGCGCGTTCCAGAGCTTCACGCAGGCCTTCGTCGTGAGCGGCGGCACTGGTGGTCCCGCCGACTCGACACTGCTCTACACGCTCTACCTGTACGACGAGGGCTTCGGCTCCTTCCACATGGGCTACGCGTCCGCGATGGCCTGGGTGCTGCTGGCGATCATCGCCGCACTGACCGCGATCAACTTCCTGTTCGCCAAGCGATGGGTGTTCTACGGTGACGAGTGAGACGCTGCCCCGGGTCCGCGCAGGCCGCCCGCCCGGGACCGAACCGCGCGGCAAGGGCCTGCTCAAGCACGCGATGATCATCGTGTTCGGCTTCGTCATGCTCTACCCGCTGCTCTGGCTGCTGTCGAGCTCGTTCAAGCCGACCGAGGTGATCTTCCGCGAGCCGTCGCTGCTGCCGAGCAAGGTGCAGTTCAGCAACTACACCGACGGCTGGACGGCGCTCGCGCACCCGTTCGAGCACTACCTGCTGAACTCGGCGCTGATCGCGGTGCTGGCGATCGTCGGCAACCTGCTGACCTGCTCGCTGGCGGCGTACGCGTTCGCCCGGGTCGAGTTCCCGCTGAAGAAGCTGTGGTTCGCGCTGATGCTCGGCACGATCATGCTGCCGATCCACGTGCTGATCGTGCCGCAGTACGTGCTGTTCTCGAAGCTCGACTGGATCAACACGATCCTCCCGCTGGTGGTGCCGAAGTTCCTGGCCCACGACGCGTTCTTCGTGTTCCTGATGGTCCAGTTCATCCGCGGGCTGCCGCGCGAGCTGGACGAGGCCGCGCGCCTCGACGGCTGCGGGCACTTCCGGATCTACGCGCGGATCGTGATGCCGCTGTGCCTGCCGGCGCTGGCGACGTCCGCGGTGTTCACGTTCATCTGGACCTGGAACGACTTCTTCAGCCAGCTGATCTTCCTCACCGACCCGGACAAGTACACGGTGCCGGTCGCGCTGCGCTCCTTCATGGACGCCCAGAGCGGGACGTCGTGGGGACCGCTGTTCGCGATGTCGGTGGTCGCGCTGGTGCCGATCTTCGGCTTCTTCCTGGCCGGCCAGCGCTACCTCACCCGCGGCATCGCCACCACGGGGCTCAAATGACCACCGGACGAAGGACCACGATCATGAAGCACGCGTCGTACCGGCGGATCGCCGCGCTCGGGCTGGCCGGTCTGCTGCTCGCACTCCCCGGCTGCGGCGGGGACTCCGGCGGGGCCTCGGACGATCCGAACGCGCCGGTCACGCTGCGGTTCTCCTGGTGGGGCAACCAGGACCGCGCCGCGCTGACCCAGAAGGCGATCGACGCGTTCCAGACCGCGAACCCGGGCATCACGGTCAAGCCGGAGTACGGCGACTTCAACGGGTACTTCGACAAGCTGGCGACCAGCGTCGCGGCGAACGACGCGCCGGACGTGATCACGCTCGGCGGCGCGTACCCGCGGGAGTACGGCGACCGCGGCGCGCTGCTCGACCTGGCCGAGGTCAAAGACACGCTGAAGACCGACAAGATCGACGCGGCCTCGCTGTCCAACGGCAACTTCGACGACAAGCAGTACGGCGTACCGACGGGGGTGAACGCGTTCGGGGTGGTGGTGAACCCGAAGGTGTTCAAGGCGGCCGGGGTCGCATTGCCGGACGACAGTACGTGGACGTGGGACGACTTCCAGCGGATCGCCGGGCAGATCGCCAAGGCGTCGCCGAAGGGGACGTACGGCGCGGAGGACCCGACGAGCGCCGACGTACTGGATCTGTACGCGCGGCAGCGGGGTGAGTCGCTCTACACCGCCGACGGCAAGGTCGGGCTGGGCGAGCAGACGCTGACCGACTGGTTCACGATGACGACCGCACTGCGGGACGCGGGCGCGACGCCGCCGGCCGCGGTGACGTCGGAGCTCGTCGGGCAGCCGGCGCCGGAGCAGAGCCTGATGGGACGCGGGCTGGCCGGGATGCAGCTGGACTGGACGAACCAGCTCGGGTCGTTGCGCAAGGCGTCAGGTTCGGAGTTGCAGTTGCTGCGGGCACCTGGTGAGGGCTCGGCGACGAAGCCGGGGATGTGGTTGCAGGCGTCGCAGATCTACACGATCAGCGCGCGGACCAAGCACCAGGAGGCGGCGGCGAAGCTGGTGAACTTCCTGGTGAACGACCCGGCGGCGGGCAAGATCACGCTGGCGAACCGGGGCATCCCGGCGAACTCGGAGGTGCTCGCGGCGGTGAAGCCGTCGCTGCCGAAGGACGAGGCGGCGTCGGCCGACTTCATCGCGGCGATCGCGCCGAAGGTCGGGCCGGCGCTGATCATCGGGCCGACCGGGTCGACGGAGAGCGTGAAGATCCTGGAGCGGACGAACGCGGAGGTGCTGTTCAACCGGCAGACCCCGGCCCAGGGAGCCAAGCGGTTCCTGGAGGAGCTGGGAGCGGCGATTCAGTGACCTCGATCGACCGGCGGGCGTTGGTGGGACGGCACGACGTACAGATGGTGGGCGTCGTGCCGGTGTCGCCGTTGTCGGTGGGGAACGGGGAGTTCTGCTTCACCGTGGATGTCACCGGGTTGCAGACGTGGCCGGAGCGGTATCCGGTGGCGCCTCGCACTGGCGATGATCCGGCGGGGTCGTTGCTGGGGACGTTGTCGCAGTGGGGATGGCACAGCTTTCCGGGGTCCTACGACCTGGACGAGACACGGCGGACGTACTCGACGCCGCGAGGGCCGGTGCCCTACGTCGATCTGGGTGGCGAGATGGACCTCGGGACGACCGCCGAGCCGGGGCAGACGGCGGCTGAGGAGTGGTTGCGGGCGAATCCGCATCGGCTCGAGTTGGGGCAGATCGGGTTCGTGCTGCCGGGGGAGGCCGCCGAGACTCGGCAGCGGCTGGATCTCTGGGGTGGGGTGATCGACAGCTCGTTCGTCGTCGACGGGCATGCGGTGCGGGTGCGGACGTTGTGCGCGCCGGAGGAGGACGTGGTCGCCGTACGGGTCGAGTCGATGGCGCGGCTCGGCGTGCGGTTCGCCTTTCCTTACGGATCGCGGGCGTGGGGCAACGGCGCGGACTGGGACCGGCCCGGGGAGCACACGACGACCGTGCACGAGGTGGCCGGTGGCTGGCAGCTCGAGCGGCGGTTGGACGGTACGCAGTACTGGGTGACCATCGGTGCCGAGGATGCGCGGCTGGAGCAGATCGGCACGCACGAGTTCTTGCTCAGGGCAACGGCTGAGGTGCTGGAGCTGCGGGTCGCGTTCTCGGAGGAGCAGCGGGAGCTGCCGGGTGGGTTCGGGGCGCTGGAGGCGGACAGCCGGCAGTCGTGGGAGAGGTTCTGGGAGTCCGGTGCGGCTGTTGCGCTGGAGGGGGATGCGCGGGCCGCCGAGATCGAGCGGCGGGTGGTGCTGTCGCAGTACCTGACGGCGATCAACTGCGCCGGGTCACTGCCGCCGCAGGAGACCGGGCTGGTGTGCAACAGCTGGCGCGGGCGGTTCCACCTCGAGATGCACTGGTGGCACGGCGCGCATTTCGCCTTGTGGGGAGGGGGCGAGCTGCTCGAGCGGAGCCTCGGGTGGTACGAGCGGATCCTGCCGGTGGCGCGGGAGACCGCGCGGCTTCAGGGGTACGACGGGGTGCGGTGGCCGAAGCAGGTCGCGCCGGACGGGCGGGAGAGTCCGAGCACCATCGGGCCGTTCCTGGTGTGGCAGCAGCCGCATCCGATCTACCTGGCGGAGCTGATCCGGCGTACGGGCTCGGCGGACGCGGTCGAGCGGTACGGGCAGCTCGTGCTGGAGAGCGCGGAGTTCATGGCGTCGTACGCCGTGAGGACCGCGCGCGGGTATCAGCTCGGGCCGCCGTTGATCCCGGCGCAGGAGTCGTACTCCGCGATCCGGGGCACGCTGGTGAATCCGACGTTCGAGCTCGCGTACTGGCGGTGGGGGCTGCTGGTCGCGCAGGAGTGGCGTGCGCGGCTCGGGTTGCCGCCGGAGACGCGGTGGGCCGAGGTGGCCGACGGGCTGGTGCCTGCGCCGATCGAAGACGATTGCTATGCCGCCTTCGAGGGGACGACCGTTCGCGCCGATCATCCGTCGATGCTGTACGCGCTCGGGCTGGTGCCGGACACGGCGTACGTCGACCAGGCCGTGATGCGGCGGACGTTGGCCGGCGTACTGGCTGACTGGGACTGGGAGAGCACCTGGGGGTGGGACTACCCGGCGATCGCGATGACCGCCGCGCGGCTCGGGGAGCCGGAGCTCGCGGTCGACGCTTTGTTGCTGAAGGCCACCAAGAACGACTTCCTGCCGAACGGGCACAACCGGCAGACACCGTCGTTGCCGGTCTACCTGCCGGGCAACGGCGGCCTGCTCGCCGCGGTCGCGTTGATGGCGGCGGGCGCCGACGGTGTCGCCCCCGCGTTCCCTCGCGACTGGACCGTCCGCCACGAAGGACTGCACCGCTCACCATGAATCCAAGGAGACTCGTGACGCTCACCAAGAACCGCCGCTACGCCCTGGTCGGGACCGGTTCGCGCGCCGGCATGTACGTCGGCGCCCTGACGGCGACGTACGCCGATGTCGGCACGCTCGTGGCCTGGTGCGACACCAACCCGACGAGGATGGCGTACTACGACCAGGTGGTGACGGCCGCGGGCGGGATCGCGCCGTCGCACTACGGGCCGGACGACTTCGCGCGACTGCTCGAGGAGCAGCGGCCGGACGTCGTGATCGTCACGTCGCCGGACGCGACGCATCACCGGTACGCGACGGCCGCGCTGGATGCGGGCTGCGACGTGGTGGTGGAGAAGCCGCTGACGACCTCGCTCGAACCGGCGCGGCAGATCGTCGACGCGGTCGAAGGGTCGTCGGGGGATCTGGTGGTGACGTTCAACTACCGGTACTCGCCGCGCAACAGTGAGGTCCGGCGGCTGATCGCGTCCGGGGCGATCGGCAAGGTGACGTCGATCCACTTCGAGTGGGCGCTGGACACCGTGCACGGCGCCGACTACTTCCGCCGCTGGCACCGCCGCAAGGAGATCTCCGGCGGGCTGCTCGTGCACAAGTCGAGCCACCACTTCGACCTGGTGAACTGGTGGCTCGCTGATGTGCCGGAGTTGGTGGTGGCGGCTGGTGGGCTGCGCTTCTACGGCGACAAGAACGCTGCTGAGCGTGGGCTCACGGATCGTCCTGCGCGTTCGGCTGGGTCGGCTGGGTTGTCGTCGGATCCGTTCGCGTTGGACATGGCTGCTGACGAGAAGCTCCGTGCTCTCTATCTCGACGCCGAGGGTGACGACGGCTACATCCGCGATCAGGATGTGTTCAGCCCGGGCATCACGATCGAGGACAACATGGGGTTGCTGGTGACGTACCGGTCGGGGGCGATCCTCACGTACTCGTTGAACGCCCACGCGCCCTGGGAGGGGTATCGGGTCTCGATCAACGGCACCGAGGGCCGGCTGGAGTTGGAGGTCGTCGAACGCAGCTTCGTCGGCACGGTCGACCGTGCGGTGGATCCGAGCGTCAACCCCGACGACCCGACAGCCAGCGCGACCAACCCGCGCCCCGCGGGCGAGCGCATCCTGCTGCAGCGTCACTGGGAGCCCGCGCAGGAGATCCCGATCCCTGCCGGCGAAGGTGGTCACGGCGGCGGGGACAACCACCTGCTCGACGACATCTTCCGTCCCAGTACTACGCCCGACCCCCTTCACCACCGGGCGGGCTACCAGGACGGCCTCCGTAGTGTGGCCGTGGGGATCGCGGCCAACCGTTCGCTGGAGACGGGTCAGCCGGTCAGCATCCGAGAGTTTGGTTTGCCGCTGGACCGTTAACCACTGGTGCGGGTGGCGTCGGCCAGCGCAAGACGGTAGCCGCCACCCGCGGTCGGGGTCCACACGGTGCCGTTGACGATGAGCGTCCGTCCTTCGACCGCCCGGGCAGCGGTGGCCAGGACCGGCTTGCGTTGCCAGGTGCAGCCTGTGCGGTAGGCCTGTTGGGTGACCCGGACGGCTACCGCGCCGGGGCCCTCGGCGTACGTGGTGGCTCGGAGGGAGCGGGTGCAGCCGGCGGGGGTGGCGACGATGAGGACGAGCTGGCGGTCGTCGGCTACCACCGGGCGGATCTCGAAGACCTTCACCGCGGTGGTCTTCGGTGTCGGAGTGGGAGCCGGAGCCGCCTGAGTGACCGCGGGTGGGGCCGGTGCGGGGTCGGGCTCGGGCGAGCCGAAGACCTTGGAGAGGACGAAGACACTGAAGGCGAGCAGGCCGATCAGGAAAGTCACCACCACGGCGACCCCGTACACGAACCACACACTTCCTGAGGACTTCATCCGGTCGATCCTCTCAAACACCTCAGCTCAAGTCCCTTCCGAAACGCGGACCCGGCCCCCGGTTGCCGAGCGCGGCGACGCCGTGTCCACGGTGCCCCGACGGAAACCGGTGTCAGATGCTGCAATCTTCGGGGCTCGAGGTGTGAACCGGGCCGTGAAGGGCATCTGCGGTCTGTGCGGAACTGGTTGAAGGAGGCTGCGGCCTGGCAGGTCGGGGTGTGCTGCGGCGGGTTGTTCGGAGTGCTGTTCGGCCTCGGCCTGAGATATCCGATGGGCAAGACGTGGACGGTCGCGCTGCTCTCCGCCGCTCTCGGGGCGCCGGTGTTCGGTGTGTCGATGGCTCTGATGGCCCGGCGGGAACGACAGCTGATGGCTCCCTTCCGGGAGATGAACCTGACGGCCCGCCAGCAGCGGGCCGCGCAGCGCGCGATGTTGCGCGGCCCGGTTCCGGATGATCCGGCGGTCCGGTTGGCGGCCGCGGAGCTGACACGCGTCCAGCTTGGGCGGCTGGGGGCGCGGTGGTTCAGGGTGCTCGCGACCGGGTTGCTCGTGCTGGAGGTGGCGAGTCTGGTTCTGCAGGTCCTGGGCGGGGAGCGATGGACGTCCATGGTGCTGCCGGCGGCTGGAGCGGTGCTGTTCGGTTCTGGCCTGTTGTGGCCGCGATTGCTGCGCCGGCGGCTGGAGGTGCTTTCGGGCGCCGTACCGGAGGTGGATCCGACGACCGATTGACCGGGGGTCAGTTGGTCGGGAGGAGTTGTTCGGCCGAGCACCACCAGGTTGTTCGGCCTCCGACGGTGCCGGTGGCCATCGGCGCGTGGTCGCGGGGGCAGGTGCCACCAGGGTGGCGGTGGGGTACGACGGTGAGGGTGTGCACGCCGCCTCCACGGAAGGCGGCCGCGATCGTGGTCCGGATCGATCGCAGGAGCTTGGTGGTCTGCGGGGGCGAGAGGTCCCGGACGGGCGAGGCCGGGTGCAGTCTCGCTCGCCACAGCACCTCGTCGGCGAGCAGGTTGCCGATTCCCGCGATCCGGTGCTGGTCCAGCAGACGTGCTTTGACCGCGGTCGATCCGCCGCTGGTCAACGCCGTACGGAACTCGGCCGGGGTCATCGTCTGCGCATCCGGGCCGAGCTGGTCCACCGGCGGATCGAGCCGGACCCGCCCAAGCCGGCGGGGATCGACGAGCATCAGCCGCCCACCGTCCTCGAAGGTGATGCTGAACCGGGCCCAGGTGTAGTCGCCGAGCTGCCGTCGGCCCTCCCAGTAATCGCCACCGTCGGTCTCGGTGCCGTCGGGATCGGCGACGACGATCTTCCCCGACATCCCGAGATGGATCCCGAGGGTGACCGCGCTCCGAGGTCCGTGACTCTCGCACCACATGGTCTTGCCCCGCCGCTGGGCGCTCACGAGCGTGCCGCCGAGCAACGCCGCACGAATCTCACCCGGCCGATGCGGACGGCAGACGAAGGAGTCGCCGTCGTCGACCTCGACGATCAACCGCCGCAGCCCATGCTGCTCGATCACCGATCGGGCCGCCTCGACCTCAGGAAGCTCAGGCACCACCCGAGAGTAGCGCCACCACAACCCGCAGGTCCGCCCAGGACCCAACAAGCGAAGAGATCAGTAGAAGAAGTAGAAGAGGCCTGAGGCCAGGCAGAACCCAAGCCACGGAGCCAAGCGAAGCGAAGGCCAACACCCAACAGCCGGCCTCAGCCAGGGAGCCGAGCGAAGCGAAGGCCACACCGATGATGGCCGACCGCAACGCGGTACCGAAATCCCACCCCAGCCACAACAGCCGAGCGAAGCGAAGGCCCAAGGGGGTGCGGGTGGCGAAGCCCCCGCAACGCGGCAAGCGAAGCGCAGCCGCACAAAATGCCGAAGGCGACCCCGTCCGCGCTTTCCGCGGACACGAGTCGCCTTCGCCTGAGGGTGAGTAACGGGACTTGAACCCGCGGCCCCCTGGACCACAACCAGGTGCTCTACCAGCTGAGCTATACCCACCATTGCCGCCCTGACTGCGACGGCTGGGTAATCATAGCGAGGTTGGTCAGTTGTCGGAAATCGGGGTGGTGACCAGGCTGGCGGCGGCTCGGGCGGTGTCGGAGTCGGGGCCCGGCTGGGGTACGAAGACGGTCTGCCGGTAGTAGCGCAGCTCGGAGATCGACTCGGTGATGTCGGCCAGGGCGCGGTGGTTGCCGGTCTTGGCGGGCGTCGCGTAGTAGACGCGCGGGTACCAGCGGCGGACGAGTTCCTTGATGGAGCTGACGTCGACGTTGCGGTAGTGCAGGTGCGCCTCGACCTTGGGCATGTCGCGGACCAGGAAGGTCCGGTCGGTGCCGACGGAGTTGCCGGCCAGGGCGGCCTTGCGGGGTTCCTTGACGTAGCCGCTGATGAACTCGAGCACCTGCTGCTCGGCGTCCGCGAGCGGGATGCCGGCGGGCAGTTCCTCGAGCAGGCCGGAGGCGGTGTGCATGTCGCGGACGAAGTCGCCCATCTGCTCCAGCGCCTGCGGGGGAGGGGCGATCACGAGGTCGATGCCGTCGCCGAGGACGTTGAGTTCGTAGTCGGTGACGAGCACGGCGACCTCGATCAAGGCATCGTTCACCAGGTCGAGGCCGGTCATCTCGCAGTCGATCCACACCAGCCGGTCATTCATGGGCACTCACCTTACGGCGCGCCCGCCGCAAGGTCGCGCCCGGCAGCCGAAATGCCGGGCGTGGCGGGGTGCGCGGGGGGTCTTCCGGTACGCCGGTCGCGGGCCGGCTCCGGTTGCTCCGGTACGCCGTACGCGGGTCAGCCGGTGGCGTGGCCGAGGTGGATGCTGCGGGCGGACAGCGAGGCGAGATCGGTCCGTCGGCCGAGGAAGTGGAGGCTTTCCGGGTCGAGCAACTGGTGCCAGACGGCGAGGTCGTCGGGGGCGAAGGTGGGCATCTCCGTCGTGGTCGACGTGGGGTCGGCATGGCCGTGCCCGTGGCTGTGGCCGTGCCCGTGGCCATGACCGTGGCCGGTGGGTTCGGTGTCGGGGTCGAGGCGGGCGACCCGGTGGCGGAGTTGGTCGACGACCTGGGCGCGATCGGCGTCGGAGAGTGGGACGGGCTTCTCGGTGAGGACCGTGCGGGTGGTGACGGTGGTCAGGCCGGCTCGTTGGAGGGCGTCGGTCCAGCCGTACGGCATGGGGACCGAGCCGGGGATGCCGTCGCGCATGGAGGCGAACCAACGGTCCTGGGTGGCGTCGAGGCGCAACTCCAGGCCGGGCTCGCCGAGGCCTAGGTCCCAGGGGAGCATGCGGGTTGGGAGGCCGCCTTCGGCGAGGGCAAGCCGACCGCCCGGGGCGAGGAGCGATGCGAGAGCGGACACTGCGGCCTGCTGGTCGGCGGCGTGGTGAACGGAGGCGGAGGCCCAGATGAGGTCGGGCTGTGGGGACGTGGAAGACGACGCTCCGGGACGGATGTGAGCGCCCGTCGGTGGCGATGACTTGATGGCGCTGGCGATCGCGGCGCGGAGGGAGTCGGGGCCGGTGTCCATGGAGACGAGTTCGCAGCGGACCAGGCCGGCGGTGTGTTCGCGGGCTTGCTGGAGGACTTCCTCGTCGGCGTCCAGGGCGACGACGGTGGCTTCCGGTACGGCGATGGCCAGGGCCTTGGCCATGCCCCCGCCTCCGCAGCCGACGTCGACGATCAGCCGGTCGGTGGGGCGGACCAGGTCGGCGGCGACGAGCGCGTTCCAGCCGGCTTCGTCGGTGGCGGTCTTGCGCAGGTGCTCGGCGTGAGCGGCCCAGTCGATCTCGGTCATGCGGCCAGTGTCGCGGATCACGTGGGTCGCCTTCGGCCGAGCGGGTGGCGTCGTACCGTGGGCGGATGATCGCGACGAAGTTCTCGACCGAGCGGCTGGAGCTGCTGCCGTTGGCGGTCGAGTACGCCGAGGAGATGGCGGGGGTGCTCGCGGCGCCGGAGCTGTACGGGTTCACCGGGGGTGAGCCGCCGTCGGTGGGGGAGCTGACGGAGCGTTACCAGAGACAAACAGCAGGGCCTGGGCGGGCTGGCGAGTACTGGCTGAACTGGGTGATCAGCCTCGACGGTGTGCTGGTCGGCTACGTGCAGGCGACGGTGATCGGCGCGGAGGCGGAGATCGCGTGGGTCGTCGGTGCGGACTGGCAGGGCCAGGGGATCGCGCGGGAGGCGGCGGTCGGGCTCGCAGAGTGGTTGAGGGAGCAGGGAGCGGAGCAGTTGCTGGCTCACGTGCATCCGGAGCACGTCGCGTCGGCGAAGGTGGCCGCGGCTGCCGGGCTCAGGGCAACCGGCGAGCTGGACGACGAGGGAGAGCAGCGCTGGGAAGGCTGAAACACGCCGTACAAACGGAACAAGCCCGCTCCGACGAATCGGAGCGAGCCTGTTACGCGCTTGGGGTTCAGACCGGGCGGACGTTCTCCGCCTGCGGGCCCTTCGGGCCCTGGGCCAGGTCGAACTCGACCTTCTGGTTCTCATCGAGGGTCCGGAAGCCGTCCGTCGCGATCGCCGAGTAGTGCACGAACACGTCGGCGCCGCCGCCGTCCTGCGAGATGAAGCCGAAGCCCTTTTCGCCGTTGAACCACTTCACTGTTCCGCTAGCCATGATCTGCTCCTTTGGTGGGGCGGGTATCAGGTCCGACGGTTGCCGGCACCTGGGTTGCCGAACGAGCCCTCCCACCCGGACCGTGGCCCGGAAATGAGAAAAACGCCCTGCGGATCACAACCTCCGCGGGCGTTTCAAGAACGAACGTGGAACTGCAAAACTGCAACCGACGGAAACGGTAGCACGAAATCACTGCGAGTACAGAGGGTGCCGCCGCCGCGTCCGGGGGAATACGAGTCCCCCGGACGGCGCAGGCCCGGCACCCGGCTCAGCGGGCGTGGTCGACGGCCCAGGCGAGCGCGTCGTCGGCGATGGTCTCCCAGCCGGGCTCGGCCGGCATCAGGTGCGAGCGGCCGGGGTAGAGCTTCAGTTCCGTCACAGTCTTGTCGGACTTGTAGTGCTTGTAGTTGGAGCGCTGGATGGCCGGCGGCATCAGGTGGTCCTCGCCGCCCGACATCAGCAGCAGCGGAGCGCGCCGGTCGTTGGCGTAGTCGACCCAGGTGGCCTGCTTGCCGGGCTTGAAGTTGGCCAGCACGCTGTCCCACAGGATCCCGCCCGAGGCGGGGATGTGGTAGCGCTCGTACAGCTTGCGCGACTCCTCCTCGGAGAAGGTGTTCGTGAACGCGTAGTGCCACTGCTCGTGGGTGTAGCCGATCGCCTTCTTCCGGTTCGCCGGGTTGTTCAGGACCGGGAAGGTGGCCTTGACCTGGTTCGGCGGGATCACCCGGACGCCCTCGGTCGGCGCGGAGTTGATCGCGACACCGGCCGCGCCGTACCCGTGGTCGAGCAGGATCTGCACGAACGCGCCGCCGGCGGAGTGGCCGATCAGGATCGGCGGGCTGTCCAGCGCGCCGATGATCTTCTCGTAGTGGGCGATGATCTCCGGCACGGTGATGTCGCGGATCGGCGTCGAGTCGGCGTTCAGCGCCTCGACCTCCACCTCGTAGCCCGGGTACGCCGGAGCGATGACCTGGTAGCCGAGGCCCTCGTAGTGGGAGATCCAGTGCTCCCAGCTGCGCGGCGTGACCCAGAAGCCGTGGACCAGGACGATCGTGTCGGGTTTCATCTGTCTGTCCTCCTGAGAAGTGCTGCGGTTGATGACTCAAGTCTTCGTCCACAGGCCCCCCACGCACGCCCCGATCCGCGCCATACTTGCCCCAGATCAGGACACCAGGGGGTGCACGATGGCCGACAGACACCGGGTCGCGATCGCGGTGCTCGGCGGGACGATGGCGCTCGACCTGGCCGTCGCCGTGCAGGCGTTCGGGCGGCGGCCGACGATGTTCGACCGGATCCGCAGCGAGCCGGAGTCTCCGTACGACGTGGTGCTGTGCGGCCGCGCCGGCGTACCGACGTTCGGCGAGCTCCTGCCGATGGCCGAGCTGGCCACCGCGGACACCGTCGTCATCCCCGGCGTCGACGACCCGCTCGCCGCCCGGGACGCCGAGACGCTGGAGGCGATCGCGACGGCGGCCGGTGACGGTGCCCGGCTGATCTCGCTCTGCGCGGGCGCGTTCGTCCTCGGGTACGCCGGGGTGCTGGACGGGCATCGCGTCACGACCCACTGGGCGCTGGCCGACGACTTCCGCGCCGAGTTCCCGCGAGTCGAACTGGCCGAGCACGAGCTGTACGTCGACGACGGCCAGGTCCTCACGTCGGGCGGGATGCTCGCGGCGGCCGACCTCTGCCTGCACGTGCTCCGCAACGACCACGGCCAGTCGTACGCGAACGACATGTCCCGCCTGCTGGTCAGCCCGCCGCACCGCGCCGGCGGCCAGGCGCAGTACACGAAGATCATCGAGAAGCCGTTGACCGGCGGGCTCGCGCCCGTGCTGGCGTGGATGCTCGACCACCTCGACGAGCCACTCTCACTGCAGTACGTCGCCGACCACGCGCACATGAGCACGCGGACGCTGGCGCGGCGGTTCAAGGCCGAGACCGGGCAGTCGGTACTCGACTGGGTGGTGATGCGCCGCGTCGAGAAGGCGCGCGAACTGCTCGAGGAGTCGGACCTGACCGTCACGCAGATCGCGTACGCCGCGGGCTTCGGCTCGACCGAGTCGCTGCGCCGGCACTTCCTGCTCAGCAGCGGGACCAGCCCCGGCGCCTACCGGGCGACCTTCAAGCTGGCGGCCGGTTAGCTACCAGGAGCCGCGGTGGTCCGGCACCATGAACGCGAACGGGATGATCAGCACCAGCACCGCCGCGAACACGATGAAGCTGTGCGCCTGCGCGATCCCCGGCGTCGCCGCGTGCGACAGGATCGCCGTCGTCACCGAGACCGCGATGATCCCGCCCGACTGCCGGAACATCCCGCGCAGCCCGGCGATCGCGGAGATCTGGTCCGGCGCGAGCTGCAGCGACGCGTTGTTCGACGCCGGGATCGACAGCCCCATCCCGATGCCGGTCACGGCGGCGGCCGCGGCCAGCCACGCGTACGGCGTGAGCCCGTGCGGCGCCAGCGACATGATCGTCATCCCGCCCGCGACGAGCAGGAACCCGCCGATCATCGGCGCCCGGTAGCCGGTACGGCGAAGTGCGAACACGGCCAGGCCGGCCACGCAGATCATCCCGACAGCCCTTGCCGTGAGCAACGTTCCGGCCTGGAGCGGCTGGATCCCGTAGCGGGCTTCGGCGTACAGGGGGACCAGGGCGCCGAAGCCGAGCACGGCGGCGCCGTACAGGAGGTTGATCGCGTTCATCACGCCGAAGCCGCGGCCGCGAAGCAGCCGGACCGGGATGAACGGATCGGCCGCGCGGTTGGCGTGCCGGACGAAGAGGAACCCGAACAGCAGCGCGAGCACCTCGCTGGCGATGAACAGCGGATCGGTCGGCGACGCGCCGCCGCTGCCGAGCGAGCTGATCCCGTACATGCCGAGCAGGATCGTCAACGCCAGCAGGGCCGCACCGACCAGGTCGATCCGGGCCGCCTTCTTCGGTGCGCTGTGCGGGACGAACTTCCAGGCCAGCAGGATCAGCAGTACGCCGGCCGGAACGTTGACCAGGAAGATCTCCCGCCACGACCAGTACGTGACGATCACGCCGCCGATGATCGGCCCGAGGATGCCGCCGATCGGGAAGATCGAGGTGAACATGCCGACCGCACGGTCCCGGTCGCGGCCGAACTGCTCGGCGACGATCCCGGTCGCGGTCGGCATGAACGCGCCGCCGCCGATCGCCTGGAACGCGCGGAACACGACCAGCAGGTAGATGTTGTCGGCCAGGCTGCAGGCGAGCGAGGCGACGGTGAACAGGACGGCGGCGAGCAGGAAGATCTTCTTCCGGCCGAACTGGTCGCCGAGCCGACCGGCCACCGGCATCACCAGGATCTGGCCGAGCGCGTAGATCGTGATCGTCCAGCCGCTCCAGTTGAGCTGCGCGCCGAGATCGCGCTGGATCGCGATCAGCGCGGTGGCCACGATGGTCTGGTCGATCGAGGCCATCAGCAGCGCGATCGAGACGATCGGGAAGACGATCCACCGCTTCGGCGACGGCTCGTCCCCGCCGAGGGCGGGTTCGTCGACGACGGTGGTCGGCCCATCGCTGGAGGGGCCGGTGGCGGCTGGGAGACTCTGGGGTTCCATCACCAGTCAGAGTACATTGCTTGCCAGCAGGCAATAAAGGGGTTTCAGATGTCCGACACCGAGACGTTGAACAAGTTGCGCGGCGTGATCTCGCGGCTCGCGCGGGAGCTCAACGCCACGGCCACCGACGAGGGCCTGACGCCGACCCAGGCGTCGGTGCTCGGCCTGATCGCGTTCCGCGGTCCGCTCGGCCTGACCGAACTGGCCCAGCTGGAGGGCCTGAACCCGACGATGGTCTCCCGCGTGATCGGCCGGCTGACCGAACTCGGCCTGATCCAGCGCGACCCGAACCCGGCCGACCTGCGCGCGATCCAGGTCGAGGCCACCGAGCAGGGCCGCGAGCTCCAGCAGCGGATCAAGCTGCTGCGCACCGAGGCGATCGGCAAGTGCCTCGACCAGCTCCCGGAGGAGTCCGCCCGGACGATCATCGACGCGCTGCCGGCGCTCGAGGAGCTCGCCCTCGCGCTGCGCTCGACGCACGGCTGATCACCAGGGGTAGACATCCGCCACCCGACCAGGGAACCCTGTTCAACGTTGTAATCCCCCTGGACAGATGAGGCGTGCATGAACCGTGAGGGCTCCCAGCGGACACGACGGATCGGACTGCTGCTCGCGATGGCGATGGCCGTCGTCGCCGGGGGGCTGGTGGTGACCCCGGCCGAGGCCGCGCGGCCGGCGGCTGGCCAGCGGGCAGGCGCCCAGCCGGCAGCCGGCCTGGCGGAAGTTGTCGGGCAGCACACCGAGACCGTCAGCTCGCCGGACGGGAAACTGCGAGTCACCGTCGGCAGCGAGGACGGCCGGCTCGTCTACAGCGTGCGGAGCCGGAACAAGGTCCTGGTCGGCGCGTCCGGACTCGGGCTCGACCTCGCGGGACGGCCCAGCCTCACGCAGGGCATGACGATCGAGTCGGTCGAACGCCGTACGGTCGACGAGACCTGGAAGCCTGTCTGGGGCACCTCGAGCCAGGTCAGGAACCACGCGAGCGAGCTCACCGTGCACGCCGTACAGGCCGGTACGGCGTTCGAGCTCGACCTGGTCTTCCGGGTCTTCGACGACGGGGTCGGCTTCCGCTACCACTTCCCGGGCCGGCCTGAGCTGGACGACTACACCGTCACGGCCGAGCGGACCGAGTTCGCCCTCGATCCCGCCGCGCGCAGTTGGTCGATCGCCGCGGGCACGGACTGGAACGCCGACGAGAAGCACTACCGCGACCTGCCGTTGTCCGGCGTCGCCACGGCGCAGACGCCGATCACCGCGTCGCCGGCCGCCGACTCGTTCGTGGTCGTGCACGAGGCCGCGCTGATCGACTACCCGAGCATGACGCTGAAGGCCGTGCCGGGACGGCCGGGGACGTTCGCCAGTGAGCTGATCTCCCTGCCCGACGGCACCAAGGCCAAGCTGGCCGGCGAGTTCTCCACGCCGTGGCGCACACTGACCGTCGGGCAACGCGCCGGCGATCTGGGCGAGTCGCACCTGATCGAGAACCTCAACGATCCTTGCAGGATCTGCACCGACACGTCCTGGATCAAGCCGGCGACGTACGTCGGGGTCTGGTGGGAACTGCAGCGCCGCGACACCACGTGGACCGCCGGTCCGAAGCACGGCGCGACCACCGCCCGGGTCAAGCAGTACATCGACCTGGCCAAGCGGGCGGGCGCCAAGTTCGTCCTGGCCGAGGGCTGGAACACGAACGCGGGCGGCCAATGGGCCGGCCAGGACTTCATCACCCCACAGGCCGACTTCGACCTGCCCGAAGTCCTTCGGTACGCCGAGGCGAACGGCGTCGGCTACATCGCGCACAACGAGACCCGCGGTGACGTCGACTACTACGACGCGCACCTGGAAGAGATCTTCACGACGTACGAGCGGCTCGGCATCCACGCGATCAAGACCGGCTACGCGACCAAGTTCCTGCTCGGCGGCGTGAACCGCAGCCACTACGACCAGGAGGCCGTCCGGCACTACCAGCGCGTGGTCGACGCGGCTGCCCGGCACCGGATCACGGTCGACGCCCACGAGGCGATCAAGCCGACCGGCCTGGCCCGCACCTACCCGAACATGATGACCGGCGAGGGCGTGGCCGGCATGGAGCAGCAGAACTACATGGGGGCCCAGGGCAACCCTCCCGCGCAGGCCACGATCCTTCCTTTCACTCGCTTCATGGGTGGGCCCGCCGACTACACGCCCGGCGTACTGAACGTGACCTGGGACCCCGCCCGGCTCGGGACCCGGGTGCAGACCACGTCGGCCGCGCAGCTCGCGCTGTACCCGACGTTCTTCAGCCCGCTGCAGATGCTCGCGGACACTCCGGAGAACTACGCCGCCCATCCCGGATTCGCCTTCCTGAAGGACATTCCGGCGACCTGGGACGAGACCCGGGTCCTGGACAGCGTTATCGGGGACTACGCGACGACGGCCCGGCGCAGCGGTTCCACCTGGTACGTCGGGGCGATCACCGACGAGAACGACCGGGTGCTGCGGACGCCGTTGTCGTTCCTGCCGCACGGCACCTACGTCGCGGAGATCTACGCCGACGCCGAGGGCACGAGCTGGAAGGGAGATCCGCTGCCGATCGAGATCAGCAAGGTGCTGGTCAACTCGTCGACCCGGTTGTCGATGGCACTCGTCGGGGGTGGTGGCCAAGCGGTCAAGCTCAGGCCGGCGACCGCGACGGACTTGCGCGACCTCTCCTGGTACGCCGGGCCGCGCGCAGGCTTCGGTGCGCCCGCGGCCACGCTGGATCCGGCGACGCAGCAGCTCAGCGTGAAGGTCCCGATCAGCAACGCGGGCAGCACTGTCGCCGACTTCCAGGCCCAGGTGTTCGTCGACGGTCGCGCCGTCGAGCAGCCGCGAGGCGTTCGCGTCGCGGGGCGTGGGACGCGGACGGTCGAGTGGACGGTGCCCGCTGCCGAGGTGCCGGACCGGGACTTCGTGGTGGCGGTCGGTACGCCGGGTGGGCAGCGCAGCCGATCGGTCCGGGTGGAGCAGCCGCGATCGCTGCTGAAGCTCGTGCCCGAGCTGAGGCGGTCGGGCAAGCTGACAACCGTCGCGATGGTGCGGCTCGAGGTTCCGTTGCTCAAGGCGGAGACCCAGTTGCTTCGCGGCGACGTGACCGGGCGGCTGCTGGCGCTGCAGGATGCACGGCTGACGCTCTACGGTCTGCCCGCGTCCGAGGTGAGCACGCAGGCGCGTACCGCGATCGACGAACTGCTGACGACTCGTCTCGGTGAACCGCAGGGGCTCCTCTCCCTCGCGCTGAAGGTGCGGGGGGCAACTGATGCAGGGGCCGTCGGCAAGGAGCTCTCCGGCCGGATGTTCGTGGAGCTGCGGAGCGCGCTCAACGCGGCGGTCGCGGACGACCAGCCGGGGATGCGGGCCGCCGTCACCCGGTTCACCGCGCTGGTCGAGGCCGGGCCGATCGATCCCGCGGTAGCTGCGGAGTTGCTGGCCGCCGGCGGGGTGTTTGCCGTCGGCCCTCGCACGATCGAGGCGGAGTCCGCGGAGCTCGTCAGCGGCGCGTGCCGCCGTACCGACCACACGGGCTACACCGGCACGGGATTCGTGGCCTGTCTGAAGACCAAGGGGAGCGCCGTACGGTTCACAGCTCCGGTCACCGCGGCGGGTCTCTACTCGGTGCGCCTCCGCTATGCCAACGCGATCGGCACGACCCAGACGATGACGCTGGCCAATGGGACGCGCTCGATCCAGCTGAAACTGCCCACGTTGGCGAACTGGGACATCTGGTCGGACCACGAGGCCGCGCTGCCGCTCGATCCGGCCGATTCGCTGACGTTCGGTTACGGGCCGGGTGACAACGGCAACGTCAACCTGGACTCGATCACGCTGGAGGCCGATCCGGGAGTGGTTCATCGCTGAGGCGCCTGGCGATTGTCGTCGCGATCGGTTACTTTCGACTATTAACTCTAGTGGTTCACTAGGGTTTGACACCTGTGGGGGGTGGGTCGAATGACCGGAGCCAAGGCGGACTGTACGGTCGCGGTGATCGGGGCGGGAGCGGCCGGCGTACTGACGGCCGCGCGGCTGCTCGACGCCGCGGGCCGCCGGGCGGTGCGGATCGTGCTGATCGATCCGGGGGCGGCGACCGGCCGCGGCCCGGCGTACTCGACACCGGACGGGCGGCACCTGCTGAACGTGCCGGCGGCCGGGATGAGCGCGCTGCCCGACCAGCCGAACGACTTCGTCGACTGGCTGCGGGAGAACGTCGACGCGGGGATCAAGCCGTCCGGGTTCGTCGCTCGTGCCCGGTACGGCGACTATCTGGCTGACCACCTCGCCGAGTGCGAGCGTCGCTCGTCCGCCGTGCTGGAGCGTCGGCACGACCGGGTCATCGCGGTCGACCACACCGGTCGGCGGCAGGTGACGGTCCGGTTCGACACGGGCGAGGTGCTGGTCGCCAAGGCGGCGATCCTCGCGACCGGTACTGCGCCTGGGACTGCGTGGGCGCCGGACGGCTTGGTGGCCTCCGACCGTTTCGTGGCGGACCCATGGGCTCCGGGCGCGCTGGAGAGCGTGGCCGATTCGGACGTGCTGCTGGTCGGCACGGGACTCACGATGGTGGACGTCGCGTTGTCCCTGGACCGGCCGAGCCGGAGCGTGCACGCGGTGTCGCGGCACGGCGCCGTACCGGCTGTGCATCGATCGGAGAAGACCCCGCCGGTCGCCGCACCCGCGGAGCTCGCCGAGGCCGAGGACCTGGAGACGTTGCGGACCGCGGTCCTGCGGCACGTCGTCGAGACGGTACGGCGTACTGGCGACTGGCGGGCCGCGATCGACGGGCTGCGGCCGATCACCGCGCGGCTGTGGAAGCGCCTGTCCGAGGACGACAAGGCGGAGTTCCTCCGGACGGACGCGCGGACGTGGGACGTGCACCGGCACCGGATGGCGCCGATCACCGCGGAACGCCTGGCGGCGGTGCGTGAGTCCGGGCGGCTGTGCCTGCACCACGGCGAGGTGGTCGCGGCCGAGGACCTCGGCGACGCCGTACGGGTACTGCTCAGTGACGGTACGGCGATGACGGTCGGTGCCGTGGTCAACTGCACCGGGCCGGTCCCGGCGGCCAGTGCTGATCCGCTTCTCGCGACTCTGCTGGCCGGCGGTCTGGCTCGCGCGGGTTCTGCCGGGCTGGGTCTCGACACCGCGGACGACGGTCGCGTGCTCGGGGTGACCGGGCGGCGGGCGCCGTTGTGGACGCTGGGTGCGCTGCGGCGCGGCGCGTTGTGGGAGTCGACGGCGATGCCGGAGATCCGCTGTCAGGCCGCCGAGGTCGCACAGGCGGTCGTGGCCTATCTCTTCCGTCCGGCCGTACGGCGTCAGGCCGATGTCTACGGTCTGCGTCTGACGACGACGGCTCGCGCTGCCGCGTCGTACAACGAAGCCCTGGGCCGGCTGCTGCGGTTGCAGGGTGGTGCGGAGGATCTCGTCGCCGCTGCCGTGGCTGAGGACCCGGACTTCGCGCTCGGCCATGCGGCGCTCGCGCTGCTCGGGCACGAGTGGGGCATGGATGTCGACGTCGCTTCCGAGTTGAGCGCTGCGCAGACCGCGAGTGAGCGTCGGTTGCTGGACGACCGCGAGCGGAGTTTCCTGACCGCGGTCTCGGCGCGCGTCGAGAAGGCGGACGCTTCGGCACTGCTGGCGCACATTCGTGAGTACCCGTTGGACGCGCTGGTCGTCAGCGTCGCCGTACCGACCGTTGCGTTCGGCGGTCTCACGTCCGGCAGTCAGACGACCGAGCTGGTCGAGAGTCTTGCGCCGTCGTACGGGGGTGATTGGTGGTACGCCGGGCAGCTGGCCTTCGTCCGGCAGGACCAGGAGCGCTGGGGTGAGGCTGAGCAGCTGTCGTCGTACGCGCTGTCACTCGAACCGTCGTCGGGGCACGCGGTTCACGCTCGTGCCCACGTCTTCTACGAAACCGGTCAGCACGGCGCCGGACTGCGCTGGCTCGACGGCTGGATCCGCCGGCGCGGGCCGCAGGCCAACCACCGCGCGCACTTCTCGTGGCACGCGGCGCTGCACGAGCTGATGATGGGCGACGTCGACGCCGTACGACGGCGCTACTACAGCCAGCTCGCCCCGCCCGGAGTGAGCGGATCGCGGGTCCTGGTCGACTCGGGCGCGCTGCTCTGGCGTTGCCGGATGACCGGCGCATGGCCGGGTCAACTGCCCGTCGCGGACGTGGTCGCAGCTGCTCCGGACGGCTGGTTGGTGCAGCCGCCGACCGGGTTCGCGGCCATGCACAGCGCGCTGACGCTGGCCGCGGCCGATGATCTCGACGGGCTCGACCGTCTGCGTCGCAACTGCGTCAAGCACACGGATCCGGTGTTCCGCGAGGTCGTCGCTCCGCTGTGCTCAGGTCTGTCCGCCGTCGTGATGGGGGACTGGGGGACCGCGCTCCTGCTCCTGCAGGCGTTGCCGTCCCGGCTGCTCGCGCTCGGCGGCAGCGCGGCCCAGCGCGACGTAGTCGAGGAGACGCTGGTCTTCGCGTTGGCCTCGGCCGGCCGCGGAGACGACGCGGCCCTGGTACTCGACGCCCGCCTCAGCCGCAGGCCGTCACCGCTCGACGTCCGCCGGCGCGACGCCTTCACCGCGCACCCAGCAACCGCCTGACCCCCCAGCCGAAAGGCCCGCAGACGACGGACTGCGGGCCTTTCGTGCGCCCGGATCGTGGGCGAACGCTTTCCCGATCCGTTGGTAGGCAAGGCCTATCGGACGACGCCAAATGTGACGTTGGTCATGCCTTGACCCTTCTCCGAAGCTCGGCCTACTGTATGCGGTATACCGAGCCCCTCCGAAAGGCGGGACCATGGAGACTGCTGTGCCCAAGTTCGCCGTGAACTGCTCGATCCTGTTCACCGAACTGCCGTTGCTGCAAAGACCTGCGGCTGCTCGTTCTGCCGGCTTCGAGGCCGTGGAGTTCTGGTGGCCGTTCGACTCCGCTCTGCCCGGTGACGCCGACGTCGACGCGTTCGAACGCGCGATCCTCGAGGCCGGCGTCCAGCTGACCGGACTGAACTTCGCCGCCGGTGACATGCCGGGTGGCGACCGCGGCCTGGTGTCCTGGCCGCAACGATCGCTGGAGTTCCGCGACAACATCGCGGTCACGCTGGGGATCGGGGAACGGCTCGGCTGCCGTGCGTTCAACGCGCTGTACGGCAACCGGGTCGAGGGATTCGCGCCCCAGGCGCAGGACGAACTGGCCGCCGAGAACCTCGCGCTGGCCGCCACCGCGGCCGGATCCTTCGGCGCCACCGTCCTGGTCGAGCCGGTCAGCGGTGCCGAGCGCTACCCGCTGCTGACCGCGGCCGACGCGATCGCGGTGATCGACCGCGTGGTCGACGGGTCCGGTGTCACGAGCATCGGTCTGCTGGCCGACCTGTACCACCTGACCGTCAACGGGGACGACGTGACCAAGGCGATCACGACGTACGCCGACCGGATCGCGCACGTACAGATCGCGGACGCACCCGGGCGCAACGAGCCCGGGACCGGCACGATCCCGATCGGCCGGCACCTCGGCGAGCTCGCCGGGACCGGCTACGACGGCTGGATCGGCTTGGAGTACAAGCCTTCCGGCCCGAGCGCCGACAGCTTCGGCTGGCTGACCGACCGCGAATCGTCCTGACCGACGTCCTGACCGACAAGGAGCTGGCATGCCACGAATGACTGCCGCCCGTGCGGCGGTGGAGATCCTCCGGCGCGAGGGCGTCTCCCACCTGTTCGGCCTTCCCGGCGCCGCCATCAACCCGTTCTACGCCGCCGTCCGGGCCCAGGGCGAGCTGAAACACGTCCTGGCCCGGCACGTCGAGGGCGCCTCGCACATGGCCGAGGGGTACACCCGCGCCACCGCCGGCAACATCGGCGTCTGTGTCGGGACGTCGGGCCCGGCCGGCACCGACATGATCACCGGCCTGTACGCCGCGTCGGCCGACTCGATCCCGATCCTGTGCATCACCGGGCAGGCGCCGGTGGCCAAGCTGCACAAGGAGGACTTCCAGGCGATCGACGTACCGAGCATCGCGCAGACGGTGACCAAGATGGCGGTCACCGTGCTGGAGGCCGCCCAGGTCCCGGGCACCTTCCAGAAGGCGTTCCAGGCGATGCGCAGCGGGCGTCCCGGCCCGGTGCTGATCGACCTGCCGCTGGACGTCCAGCTGACCGAGATCGACTTCGATCCCGAGCTGTACGTGCCGCTGCCGATCGCGACGCCGCGCGCCAGCGTCGCCCAGGCGGAGAAGGTCCTCGACCTGCTGGCGGAGGCCGAGCACCCGCTGATCGTGGCCGGTGGTGGCATCGTGAACGCCGACGCGGCGGACCTCCTGGTCGAGTTCGCCGAGCTGCACGGCGTACCGGTGGTGCCGACCCTGATGGGCTGGGGCACGATCCCGGACGACCACCGGCTGATGGCCGGCATGGTCGGCCTGCAGACCTCGCACCGGTACGGCAACCAGACGCTGCTCGCCTCCGACCTGGTCGTCGGCATCGGCAACCGGTGGGCGAACCGGCACACGGGTGGCCTGGACGTCTATCGGGGTGAGCGCAAGTTCGTGCACATCGATGTCGAGCCGACTCAGATCGGCCGGGTGTTCGCACCCGATCTCGGCATCGTGTCGGACGCGAAGGCGGCGCTGGAGACGCTGATCCACGTCACCCGCACCCGGATGGCGCAGGGCTCGTTGCCGGATCGCTCCGAGTGGGCCGCGGAGTGCCGCGAACGCAAGCGCACGCTGGTACGGCGTACCGACTTCGACAGTGTGCCGGTGAAGCCGCAGCGGGTCTACCAGGAGATGAACAATGCCTTCGGACCCGACGTCCGGTACGTCTCCACGATCGGGCTGTCGCAGATCCAGGCCGCCCAGATGCTGCACGTCTACCGGCCCCGGCACTGGATCAACGCCGGCCAGGCGGGTCCGCTCGGCTGGACCGGTCCGGCCGCACTCGGTGTCGCGGTCGCCGATCCGGAGTCGACGGTCGTGGCGCTGTCGGGCGACTACGACTTCCAGTTCCTGATCGAGGAGCTCGCGGTCGGCGCGCAGTTCAAGATCCCCTACATCCACGTGGTGGTGAACAACGCCTACCTCGGGCTGATCCGGCAGGCCCAGCGCGGGCTGGACATGGACTTCTGCGTCCAGCTCTCGTTCGACAACATCAACACCCCCGAGCTCGGCGGGTACGGCGTCGACCACGTCAAGGTGGCCGAAGGCCTGGGCTGCAAGGCGTTGCGGGTGTTCGAGCCGGACGGCATCCTGCCGGCGCTGGAGGAGGCCAAGAAGCTGATGGTCGAGCACGAGGTGCCGATCGTGGTCGAGGTGATCCTGGAACGCGTCACGAACGTTGCCATGGGCACCGAGCTGGACAACGTGGTCGAGTTCGACGAGCTGGACGGCGTGGTCAACCCGATCCCGACCGCCTCCGGCCTCCGAGACTGAAGGAGGGACACGATGAGAGTCGCAGTTCTCGGCGCCGGAGCGATCGGCGCGTACGTCGGCGCGGCCCTGCACCGCGGTGGGACCGAGGTCCACCTCGTAGCTCGTGGCGCCCATCTCGAGGCGATCCGGAAGAACGGCGTCCAGGTGCACAGCCCGCGTGGCGACTGGCTGGCCCGGACGCCGGCCACCGACGACCCGAAGGAGATCGGGCCGGTCGACTTCGTCTTCCTCGGGCTCAAGGCCAACTCGTACGCGACCAGCGGCCCGCTGCTGGAACCGTTGCTGCACGACAGGACCGCGGTGATCGCGGCCCAGAACGGCATCCCGTGGTGGTACTTCCACGGGCTGCCGGGCCCGTACGAAGGGCACCGGATCGAGTCGGTCGACCCGGGTGGTGAGGTGACCCGGGTCATCCAGCTCGAACGCGCGATCGGCTGTGTCGTGTACTGCTCGACCGAGCTGGACGGGCCGGGCGTCGTACGGCATCTGGAGGGGACCCGGTTCTCGATCGGCGAGCCGGTCGGTGGGCAGAGCGACCGGTGCCTGGAGTTCAGCGAGGCGATGATCGCGGGCGGGCTGAAGTGCCCGGTCGAGGACGACGTCCGCAACGACATCTGGATCAAGCTGCTCGGCAACGCGGCGTTCAACCCGATCAGCGCGCTGGCCCGGGCGACGATGGTCGAGATCGCCACCCACCAGGGCACCCGCGCGATGGTCAAGCTGATGATGGAGGAGACGCTGGAGATCGCTCGCGCGGTCGGGAGCACCCCCGAGATCTCGGTCGAGAAGCGGATCGACGGCGCCGAGCGGGTCGGCGAGCACAAGACGTCGATGCTGCAGGACCTGGAGAAGGACAAACCGCTCGAGCTCGACGTGATCCTCGCCGCGGTGGTGGAGCTGGCCGATCTGACCGGTACCAAGGCACCCACGCTGCGCGCGGTCCACGCCGTCGCCGACCTGCTGTCCAGCAAGGTCGGTACGTCGACCGAGAAGGTCGCGCACGCACCCACCTCGGCCCGGCTCCCCGGCCTCGCGGTGGCGCCGGCTCCGGCCCCCTGACCAGGCGGGTCCGGAGGCGAGCCCTGCCGACAGCCCTCCGGGCCCACCTGTTCCACCCGCTGCGCTCCGAAGGACTCCGCGAGGTCTTTCGGGGCGCAGCGTCTATTCGGTTGCCGCTCCTGAGGTCTGTGGCTAGCGTTCCGGGGACGTCCTACCCGCAGGGAGCTGAGGCATGCCCGGTCGTTCCCGCACGCGCTGACTCATCCGTCACCGCGTGCTGCCCGTTTCGGTGGCACCGCGACCCGTCGCGACCCCGAGGACTTCGCCGTGCCCTGGAACGACCGTGAATTCGTCAAGCTCTGGATCGGCCAGACCGCTTCCAACCTTGGTGCCCAGACCGCTCAACTCACGCTGCCGCTCGTCGCGCTGACCGCGCTCGGCGGTGGCGCCGGACAGCTCGGTGCCCTGCGCGCCGCGCAGCAGATCCCGATCCTCCTCTGCTCGCTCGTCGTCGGCCGGCTCGTCGACCGCCTGCGAGCCCACCACCTGATGGTGTACGCCGATCTCGGGCGTGCCGTCGTCCTGTCCGTCGTCCCGGTGGCCTGGCTGCTCGGCTGGCTCGGGCTGCCGTTGCTGTACTGCGTGGCCTTCGTGCTCGGCGTACTGTCGGTGTTCTTCGACGTCGCCTACCAGGCCTTCCTGCCGCGCCTGGTCCGCCGCGAGCAACTTGCCCAGGGCAACAGTCTGTTGGAGAGCGGCCGGTCGGTCACGCAGATCTCCGGGCCCGCCCTCGGTGGCGGGCTGGTCCTGGCGGCGCTCGGCCCGGGCGCGTTGCTCGGCGCCGTCTTCTCCGCCCGGATTCCCCGGCGGTTCGGCTTCGGGCGGGTGATGATCCTGGCCGCGGTCGGTGCGGACGTCGCGATGGTCGTCGTACCGGTGTTCACTCCGGAGCCGGTCGTCCTGATCGCGGTCAACGTGGTCTTCGGTGCGCTGACCCAGTTGATCGACGTCTCGACCACGACGGTGCGGCAGGCGATCACGCCGCTCGACGCGCAGGGCCGGGTGGTTGCCGCACTCAACTTCCTCGGGCTGGGACTGGCGCCGGTGGGCTCCCTGCTCGCGGGTGCGGTGGCGGAGGTGCTGGGCGTCCGGGAGGTGCTGCTGATCTGCGCGCTCGGGATGCTGCTGTCGCCGCTCGCGATGGTGCTGTCGCCGCTCCGGCGGTTGGGGACGACCTTGCCGTCCAGTGATACCAGTGGTCTGCTCAGCGGACCAATGGTCTGAGTGGTCATGCCGTAGGGTCGAGGTGGAATCTCACGTCGCAAAGGAGCGAGCATGAGGCTTGACCACCAGACCCCCGCCCGGGCACCGGACGGTAGTGCGGGAGACGCCGACTACGGGCGGATCGGCGTCGACTACACCGCCTACCGCCGGCCCGAGCCGCAGATCGCCGCGGCGATCCGCGACGCGCTCGGGCCGGCCCGGAAGATCCTGAACGTCGGCGCCGGCGCCGGTGCGTACGAGCCGACCGACGTGGACCTGGTCGCGGTCGAGCCCTCGGCGCAGATGCGCGCCCAGCGGGCGGCCGGTCTGGTCGAGGCGATCGACGCGACGGCTGAGGACCTGCCGTTCGCCGACGACACGTTCGACGGCGCGATGGCGACGTTCACCGTGCACCAGTGGCGCGATCTCGAGGCCGGGCTGACCGAGGTACGCCGGGTGACGCGCGGGCCGGTCGTCGTACTGACCTGTGATCCGACCCTGCTGCGGCGCTTCTGGCTGCACGAGTACGCCCCGGAGGCGATCGAGACCGAGGCTCGGCGGTACCCAGCGGTCGAGCGGATCGCGGCCGCTCTGGGCGGCGGGCAGGCGTTCAACGTGCCGATCCCGCTGCACTGCACGGACGGATTCGGCGAGGCGTACTACGGACGGCCGGAGCGGCTCCTGGACCCGGGAGCTCGCCGGGCCAACTCCGCGTGGAGCTTCGTCCCGCCCGAGGTGCACGAACGCTTCACCGAGCACCTCGGGCGCGATCTGGCCGACGGGACCTGGGACAGCAGGTACGGGCACCTGCGCAACCAGCAGCACTTCGACGGATCGCTGGTGCTGTTCGTCTCCGCTTGACGGAAATGACCGCCGGCGGGGGAGCTGGCTTTCCCCCGCCGGCGGTCGTTGTCAGGTGTTCCGTCCTGACAGTTCCTCGACCACCTTCAGCAGTGCTGAGTGGTCGAGAGATCCGTGACCCATGGCGCGGGCCGCGGAAACCAGTTGGGCGACCAGGCCGGTCACCGGCAGCGCGACACCGGCCGCGCGGGCGGCGGACAGCGCGATGCCCATGTCCTTGTGGTGCAGGTCGATCCGGAAGCCGGGAGTGAACTCCCGGCCCAGCATCGTCGACGCCTTCAGGTCGAGGATGCGGTTGCCGGCCAAGCCGCCGGCCAGCACCTCGAGCCCACGCTCGCCGTCGACACCGGACGCCTCCAGCAGCACGATCGCCTCGCTGACCAGAGAGATGATCCCGGCCACCATCAGCTGGTTGGCCGCCTTCACCGTCTGGCCCGCGCCGTGACCGCCGACGTGCACGATCGTCCGGCCGAGGTCCTCGAAGATCGGCCGGGCCTCGGCGAACACGTCCTCGTCACCGCCGACCATGATCGACAGCGAGGCCTTGATCGCGCCCTGCTCGCCGCCGCTGACCGGCGCGTCCAGCACCCGTACGCCGCTCTCCGCACCGACGCGCGCGACCTCCAGCGAGGTCTCCGGCGCGATCGACGACATGTCGATCAGCAGCAGCCCGGCGGGAGCGGACTCCAGTACGCCGCCCGCTCCGAGCACCACCTCGGCCACCTGCGGCGAGTCCGGCAGCATGGTGATCACCACCTCCGCCCCGGCGACCGCCTCGGCGATCGTCGGCGCGGGCTTGCCGCCGGCCTGCAGCAGCTTCTCGACCGACGCCGGTACGACGTCGTACCCGGTCACGTCGTACCCGGCCCGGACCAGGTTGGCCGCCATGTGCGACCCCATGATCCCGAGGCCGATGAATCCGATCTTCTTCGCCATCAGCTGTCTCCTCAGACCGGGTTGAGGCTCTGCTCGAGCGCGGCCCGCATCAGCCGGGCGGTCTCGGACGGCGTCTTGCCGACCTTCACGCCGACCGCCTCCAGGGCCTGCTGCTTCGCGACCGCCGTACCGGACGAGCCGGAGACGATCGCGCCGGCGTGGCCCATCGTCTTGCCCTCCGGCGCGGTGAAGCCCGCGACGTAACCGACGACCGGCTTGGTCACGTACTCGGCGATGAACGCCGCCGCCCGCTCCTCCGCGTCGCCGCCGATCTCGCCGATCATCACGATCGCCTCGGTGTCGGGGTCGTCCTGGAAGGCCCGCAGGGCGTCGATGTGGGTGGTGCCGATGATCGGGTCACCGCCGATGCCGATCGCGGTGGTGAAGCCGTACTCCCGCAGCTCGTACATCATCTGGTACGTCAGCGTGCCCGACTTCGAGACCAGCCCGATCCGGCCCGGACCGGCGATGTCGGCCGGGATGATGCCCGCGTTGGCGCGGCCGGGGCTGATCAGGCCGGGGGAGTTCGGGCCGATGATCCGGGTGCCGTTGGCCTCGGCGTGCGCGAAGAACGCCGCGGTGTCGTGCACAGGGACGCCTTCGGTGATCACCACGACCAGACCGAGGCCCGCGTCGACGGCCTCGATCACCGCGCCCTTGACGAACCGCGGCGGCACGAACACCACCGACACGTCCGCGCCGGTCGACTTCACCGCGTCGGCGCAGGACCCGTGGACCGGGATCGAGCGCTTCGCGAAGTCGACCGACTGGCCGCCCTTGCCCGGCGTCACACCGCCGACGATGTTGGTGCCGGCAGCAAGCATCCGGGAGGTGTGCTTCTGCCCCTCGGCGCCGGTCATGCCCTGCACGATGACCTTGCTGTGCTCGGTCAGGAAGATCGCCATCTGTCCAGCTCCTCTCAGGCCTGCGCGGCCAGCTCGGCGGCGCGGTCCGCGGCACCGTCCATGGTGTCCACCACCGTCACCAGCGGGTGGTTCGCCTGGGCGAGGATCTTGCGGCCCTCGTCGACGTTGTTGCCGTCCAGCCGGACGACGAGCGGCTTGTTCGCCGCGGGGCCGAGCAGTTCGAGCGCCTGCACGATGCCGTTGGAGACCGCGTCGCAGGCGGTGATCCCGCCGAACACGTTCACGAACACGCTCTTCACCTGCGCGTCGCCGAGGATGATCCCCAGCCCGTTGGCCATCACCTCGGCGCTCGCGCCACCGCCGATGTCCAGGAAGTTGGCCGGCTTCACGCCACCGTGCGCCTCACCGGCGTACGCGACGACGTCGAGCGTCGACATCACCAGGCCCGCGCCGTTGCCGATGATCCCGACCTCGCCGTCGAGCTTGACGTAGTTCAGGCCCTTGTCCTGCGCGGCGGCCTCCAGCGGGTCGGCCGCGGCCTTGTCCTCGAAGGCGGCGTGGTCGGCGTGCCGGTACGCCGCGTTCTCGTCCAGCGTCACCTTGCCGTCCAGCGCCTCCAGCCGGCCGTCGCCGAGCTTGACCAGCGGGTTCACCTCGACCAGCGAGGCGTCCTCGGCGATGAACACCGTCCACAGGCTCTTGACCACCTCGGCGGCGCCGTCGGGGAAGCCGGCCGCGGCGACGATCTCGGCGGCCTTCGCGTCGTCGACGCCGACCGCCGGGTCGATCGAGATCTTCGCGATCGCGTCCGGGTTGGTGTGCGCGACCTCCTCGATCTCGACCCCGCCCTCGGTGCTCGCGATGCACAGGTAGCCGCGGTTGGCCCGGTCGACCAGGAACGAGAGGTAGTACTCGTCGGCGATGTCGGCCGCCGGGGCGAGCAGCACCCGCCGTACGACGTGCCCTTTGATGTCCATCCCGAGGATGTCCCCGGCGCGGGCGGTCGCCTCGGCCGGGTCGGCGGCCAGCTTGACGCCACCGGCCTTGCCGCGGCCGCCGGCCTTCACCTGCGCCTTCACGACCACCCGGCCGCCGAGCGCCTCGGCCGCCGCGGCCGCGTCGGCGGCGTCCTCGACCACCTGGCCGAGGGTAACCGGCACGGCGTGCCGGGCGAAGAGTTCTTTGGCTTGGTACTCCATCAGGTCCACGGGGCAGTCCTCTCCTCACACAGCACCTGCTCTGGTCAATATGGCGACTGTATGCTGTATGCAAGTTCACACACAAGAGCCCCGGGGTCTGGACAAGAGGTGGCGGAGAGGAGTACCAAAGTTCCATACGGTATGCAGTAGTCAGGAGGCGATCATGAATGACGCGACCACCAGTACGCCTCCCCGGGACGTTCGGGACGTGTACGGCCGCCGGTACCGCATCGGCGAGGACGCCAGGGAGCTGACCGGGCACCCCCGGCGGTGGCAGCTGTGGGCAGCCTGGGCCTGCATGGCGGCCATCAGTCCGCTGCAGTACTCCTTCGGGTCGGCCGCGCTCGGCCTCGACGAGGGCCGGGCCTGGGGCACGGTCCAGACGATGTGGCTGCTGGCCGTCTTCGTGGCCTTCCAGGCCCTCGTCGCCATCCCCGCCGCGTGGCTTCAGCGCGTACGCCGGGTGACGCCGACCCAGCTCGTCGTCCTCGGTGGCTTCCTGGCCGCTGCCGGGCTGGTGAGTCTGGCACACGTCGGCAGCTACCTCGGCGCGCTCTTCGGGTACGCCGTCGTCGGCGGCGCCGGCGCCGGGCTCGTCTACTCCGCGTGCATCACCACCGCGGCGCGCTGGTTCCCCGATCGGCGGACCTCGACGATCGGGTTCGTCACCGGTGGCTTCGCCGTCGGCGCCGTACCGAGCATCGCGCTGCTCACGATCTTCGACACCACGGGTGGGCAGCGGTACGTCTTCGACCTGACCGCCGTGGTCGCCCTGCTGATCGTGATGACCGCGGGCGGTCTGCTGAAGGACCCGCCGCGGCACTGGTGGCCGGCGAACATCGACGCCCAGGCCTGGGCCGTCGACCGCAGGCTGAACCGCAGCATCCCGAACAACCTGCCGGCCGTGCGTTACTACCGTCCGGCCGAGGCGATGAAGACCGGCGCGCTGCCGCTGATGTGGCTGACGCTGGCGATCAGTACGGCGCTGTCGCTGTTCGGCATCGCGTTCGTGGTCAGCTACGCGACGGAGGCCAAGCTCGGTGTCGCCGTCGCCGGACTGGCCGCGGGAATGCTTGCCGCGGTCAACGGTCTCGGGCGCTCGTTCGCGGGCACGCTGTCCGACCGGTTCGGGCGGCGGCGCGTGCTGGCCGCCGTACTGATGGTGGAGGGCTTCACCCACGTCGGTCTGGTGCTGGCGGGGGAGGCCGGTGCGGGCGTCGTGTTCGTCCTGTGCGCGATGTTCGCCGGACTCGGCGGCGGTGCCTTCTACGCGATCATGGCGAACCTCGTGCTGGAGTTCTTCGGCGAGAACAGCCTGCTGCAGAACCAGTCGATCCTCTACAGCGCCAAGGCCGTCGGCGGCCTGGTCGGTGTCGGCGTCGCCGCGGGCCTGGTGGCCACGGTTGGCTACCGCCCGGTCTTCCTCGCCGCGGGCCTGCTCGGGTTGGTCACCGCGCTGATCGTCCGCTTCCTGAAACAACCCGGACGGCCCGCGCTGTCGGTGAGCTCGCAGCTCGGTACTCCGGTAGCCGGCGTGTTCCGGCCGGGCGAGTGAGCCGGTCCAAGGCGGGACAGCCGCCGGTCGACGAAGTCGGGCCGGACGCGGGTGGCGCAGGGCGCTCGGCCGCGGCGCAGCCGCGTGACGCCGGGGGCGAGCCGCCCACCTCCCCTCCCCCTTCCCCCGGTTGGGGAGGGGAGGGGGCCGAGTACGCGTGGGTGCGACCTGCTGAGCCTTGCGTGCTGGAGCTCGTTTCCAAGCTGGCCAGGGAGCCCTGGACGGACCGGCCGACTTGCGTGCATCCGGTCCTCGGGTCGGTCGCGCGGGTGGTGCACGACCACTGCAGCCCGCGCGGCCGGCGGGCTTTGTTGCCGCTGGCCCCTTTGTTTCTCGACACCGCGCGGCCGGGGTTCGACCTGTCCGCGCGGTTGGTCGCGCTGTGCGTGTCGAGTGCACTGACGTCACCGGGGGAGTGCAGCGACGACGAGCACCGGCGGTTGCGGAACGCTCAGGAGACCGCGTGTTATCTACTGGCCGGACGGTCGGGTGCTCCGCCCGGCGGGCCGGCCCGGTGGTGGTTGCCTGCGCTGGACCGGCTGAAGCTCAGTGAGCCGTTCTACCGCACGGTCGTCGCCACCGAGCACGCCGCGGAAGCGGTCGTGGTCGCCGCGCGAGGCGGCGACCACGACGTACGGCTCAAGCGTCTGTTGCGCCAGTGTCTGGCGCTGGCCTGACCTTCGGGCATCAAAGGCGCCTGCCGACCACGGCAGGCGCCTACCGGCGTCTCTCAGGGCGCCCGGCGGCCCGGTGCGCCGAGGCCTTCGTGGTCGACGTCGCCGGCGCCCCACAGGCCGTGGTCGCGGTCGTCGTCGGGGATGACCATCAGCTCCTGCCTGCGCGGCGCCCGGACCTGCTCCTCGAGCCGGCGCAGGTCGGCCGTGCAGCGCGCGAGGTCGTCCATCAGGCGCAGGACGTCGAGGTGCGGGCCGAGCCGGCTGCGCAGGCCGGCGACGGCCTGGTCGAGGGCCTGCAGCGCCGTACGGGTCCGGTCGAGTTCGTCGTGAATGCTCATCGCAGCTCCCCTGATCGCGGTTCTCCGCCGGTCGGTATGTACAAGCATACGGGATACTGCATACAGTCGTCCTGACAAGTTTCTGCTGGGTGGCGAGGCCTGGACAACGGGTTCGGCGGTGCGATATGACTACGACTACACCATACGGTATGCAATCTACGAACTCATAGCTCCACCGAAGCAGTAGGCAGTGTGGCCCCATTTCAGAGACGCAGCCCAGCCGGGCAGAGACCGGACCCTTCCACGAGGAGATGACTGCACAGATGGCCCAAACAGTGTCCGAATCGAACGCGGTCGCGAACCCGACCGAGCCGGAGCCGAAGACCGCCATGATCTCGGGCGGGCACCTGGTGGCCAAGGCCCTCAAGGCCGAGGGGATCGACGTGATCTTCACCCTCTGCGGCGGTCACATCATCGACATCTACGACGGCTGCGTGGACGAGGGCATCGCCGTCGTCGACGTCCGGCACGAGCAGGTCGCCGCGCACGCCGCCGACGGCTACGCCCGGATGACCGGCAAGCCCGGATGTGCCGTGGTGACCGCGGGTCCTGGTACGACGGACGCCGTCACCGGTGTCGCGAACGCCTTCCGCGCGGAGAGCCCGATGCTGCTGATCGGCGGCCAGGGCGCGCTGAACCAGCACAAGATGGGGTCCCTGCAGGACCTTCCGCACGTCGACATGATGACCCCGATCACCAAGTTCGCGGCCACCGTGCCGCACACCGCGCGGGTCGCCGACATGGTGTCGATGGCCTTCCGCGAGTGCTACAACGGCGCGCCCGGCCCGTCGTTCCTGGAGATCCCCCGCGACATCCTGGACAACTCGGTCCCGGTGGACTCCGCGACCGTCCCGGAGGCCGGCCGCTACCGCGGCTCGACCAAGTCGATCGGTGACCCGGCCGCGGTCGAGGCGCTGGCCGACCTGCTGGCCCGGGCCGAGAAGCCGGTCGTGCTGCTCGGTACCCAGGTCTGGACGTCGCGCGGCAGCGACGCGGCGATCGAGTTCGTCCGCAAGAACAACGTGCCGGCCTTCATGAACGGCTCGGCCCGCGGCACCCTGCCGCCGGGCGACCCGCACCACTTCCACCTGTCGCGCCGCTACGGCTTCAACAACGCCGACCTGATCCTGATCGTCGGGACCCCGTTCGACTTCCGGATGGGCTACGGCCGCCGGCTGCCGAAGGGCGCGACCGTCGTACAGATCGACATGGACTACCGCACGGTCGGCAAGAACCGCGACATCGACCTCGGGCTGGTCGGCGACCCGGGCGCGATCCTGGCCGCCGTCACCCAGGCCTCGTCGGGCCGGGTGCAGAAGGCCGGCGACCGCAAGGCCTGGTTCAACGAGCTGCGGGCCGAGGAGGACGCGGCGTACCAGAAGCGGCTGCCGAAGCAGCTGTCGGACGCCAACCCGATCCACCCGCTGCGGCTGGCCCACGAGATCAACGAGTTCCTCACCGAGGACTCGATCTACATCGGCGACGGCGGCGACATCGTCACCTTCTCCGGCGGCGTCGTCCAGCCGAAGTCGCCCGGCCACTGGATGGACCCGGGCCCGCTGGGCACCATCGGTGTCGGCATCCCGTTCGTGATGGCGGCCAAGTACGCCCGTCCGGACAAGGAGGTCGTCGCGCTGTTCGGTGACGGTGCCTTCTCGCTGACCGGCTGGGACTTCGAGACGCTGGTCCGGTTCAAGCTCCCGTTCGTCGGGGTGGTCGGCAACAACTCCTCGATGAACCAGATCCGCTACGGCCAGGAAGCCAAGTACGGCCACGACCGCGGCCGGATCGGCAACACGCTCGGCGACGTGAAGTACGACGAGTTCGCCAAGATGCTCGGCGGTTACGGCGAAGAGGTCCGCGACCCCAAGGACATCGGGCCGGCCATGCAGCGGGCCCGCGAGTCGGGGCTGCCGTCGCTGATCAACGTGTGGGTCGACCCGGACGCGTACGCGCCCGGAACGATGAACCAGACCATGTACAAGTAGCGATCCCCGGTGGCGGTCCGTTCCCTGGCGGACCGCCACCCAGTACTGGAGGACCACTATGGGTAAGGCCCTTGAAGGTGTCCGCGTACTCGACATGACCCACGTGCAGTCGGGACCGTCCTGCACCCAGATTCTCGCCTGGCTCGGCGCCGACGTCGTCAAGCTCGAGGCGCCGACCGGTGACATCACCCGTCAGCAGCTGCGCGACCTGCCGGACGTCGACAGCCTCTACTTCACCATGCTGAACTGCAACAAGCGCAGCATCACGCTGAACATGAAGTCCGAGCGTGGCAAGGAGATCTTCACCGACCTGGTGAAGAACTCCGACGTCCTGGTGGAGAACTTCGCCCCCGGCGCGATCGACCGGATGGGCTTCACCTGGGAGCGCCTGCAGCTGATCAACCCCGAACTGATCTTCGCCTCGATCAAGGGCTTCGGCCCGGGCAAGTACGAGGACTTCAAGGCCTACGAGGTGGTCGCCCAGGCGATGGGCGGCGCGATGAGCACGACCGGGTTCGAGGACGGTCCGCCGCTGGCCACCGGAGCTCAGATCGGTGACTCGGGTACGGGCATCCACCTGGTCGCCGGCATCCTGGCCGCGCTGTTCCAGCGCACGACCACCGGCAAGGGCCAGCGGGTCAGCGTGGCGATGCAGGAGGCCGTGCTGAACCTGACCCGGGTGAAGCTGCGCGACCAGCAGCGGCTCACGCACGGTCCGCTGAAGGAGTTCCCGAACGAGAACTTCGGTGACGAGGTGCCGCGTTCGGGCAACGCCTCCGGCGGCGGCCAGCCCGGCTGGGCGGTCAAGACCGCGCCCGGCGGCCCGAACGACTACATCTACGTGATCGTCCAGCCGCCCGGCTGGGCCCCGATCGCGAGCCTGATCGGCAAGCCCGAGCTGGCCGACGACCCCGACTGGTCCACGCCGGCCGCCCGGCTCGACAAGCTCGACAAGATGTTCGCGCTGATCGAGCAGTGGACCGAGCAGCACACCAAGTTCGAGGTGATGGAGAAGCTGAACGCGCTGAACGTGCCGTGCGGCCCGATCCTGTCCACCAAGGAACTGATCGAGGACGAGACGCTGGCCGAGCTCGGCGCCGTGGTCGAGGTCAAGCACCCGGCCCGGGGCGCGTTCAAGACCGTCGGCTGCCCGATCAAGCTGTCCGACTCGCCGGTCCAGGTGGAGACCTCACCCGGCCTCGGCGAACACAACTCCGTGATCTACGGCGGCCTCGGCATCGACACCGCCGAGCTGGAAGAGCTCAAGGCCGCCGGCGTCGTCTGAACGCCGTACCGACAACCTCGCTTCTAGGGAGCTTCAGGCAATGACCTATGACAAGGCAGCAGTCCAGTCCATCCTCGACCAGGCTCTGGCGGAAGGCCGCACCTCGCTGAGCGCACCCGAGGCCAAGCTGGTCGCGGACGCGTACGGCATCCCGACTCCGGGAGAGGGGCTGGCCACGACTGCCGAGGGCGCCGCGGGCCTCGCGGCCGAGATCGGTTTCCCCGTTGTCCTGAAGATCGTCTCGCCCGACATCCTGCACAAGACCGAGGCGGGCGGCGTGGTGGTCGGTGTCGACAGCGCCGAGGCGGCCAAGGAGGCGTACGACAAGATCGTCGCCAACGCCAAGGCGTACGACGCGAGCGCGTCGATCACCGGCGTACAGGTGCAGAAGATGCTGGTCACCGGCGGTGACGTGCAGGAGGTCATCGTCGGTGCGGTCACCGACCAGACGTTCGGCAAGATCGTCGCCTTCGGCCTCGGCGGTGTCCTGGTCGAGGTGCTCAAGGACGTCACCTTCCGGCTCGCGCCGACCTCGCCGGACGAGGCCCGCTCGATGATCGAGGGGATCGGCGCGCACGAGATGCTGAACGGCGTCCGCGGCGCCAAGCCGGTGGACAAGGAGGCGATCGCCCAGATCATCACCAAGCTGTCCGACCTGGTCGAGGACTTCCCGCAGTTCGCCGAGGTGGACCTGAACCCGGTGCTGGCCGGGCCGGACGGGGCCACCGCGGTGGACTTCCGGATCATCGTCGACGCCGAGGCCGGCAAGCCGGTGGAGCGCTACACCCAGGAACAGATCCAGACCGCGATGACCCGGATCATGAAGCCGCGGGCGGTCGCCGTGATCGGCGCCTCGAACGAGGACGGCAAGATCGGCAACTCGGTGATGAAGAACCTGGTCAACGGCGGCTACCAGGGCGACATCTACCCGGTGAACCCCAAGGGTGGCGAGGTGCTGGGGCTGAAGGCGTTCCCGAGCATCACCGACATCCCCGGTGACGTGGACGTCGCGGTGTTCGCCGTACCGGCCAAGTTCGTCGGTGGCGCGCTCGAGCAGTGCGGCCAGAAGGGCGTCGCGGGCGCGATCCTGATCCCGTCCGGGTTCGCCGAGACCGGCGAGCAGGAGCTGCAGGACGAGGTCGTCGCGATCGCCAAGAAGCACAACGTGCGGATCCTCGGACCGAACATCTACGGCTACTACTACCTGCCGGAGAACCTCTGCGCGACGTTCTGCACGCCGTACGACGTGAAGGGCAGCGTCGCGCTGTCGTCGCAGTCGGGCGGGATCGGGATGGCGATCCTCGGGTTCAGCCGGTCCAGCCGGATGGGCGTCTCCGCGATCGTTGGGGTAGGCAACAAGGCCGACATCGACGAGGATGACCTCCTGACGTTCTTCGAGACCGACGACAACACCAACCTGATCGCCATGCACCTGGAAGATCTCAAGGACGGCCGGGCCTTCGCCGAGACCGCGGCGCGGGTGTCGAAGAAGAAGCCGGTGATCGTGCTGAAGGCCGGTCGCACCGACATGGGTGCCCGGGCGGCGAGCTCGCACACCGGCGCGCTGGCCGGCAACGACAAGGTGTACGACGACATCCTGCGGCAGAGCGGCGTGGTCCGCGCCCCGGGCCTGAACGAGATGCTCCAGTACGCCCGGGGTATCCCGCTGCTGCCGACGCCCAAGGGCGAGAACGTCGTCATCATCACCGGAGCCGGTGGCTCGGGCGTCCTGCTGTCGGACGCCTGCGTCGACAACGGGCTGCAGCTGATGGCGATGCCGGACGACCTGGACGCGGCGTTCAAGAAGTTCATCCCGCCGTTCGGTGCCTCCGGCAACCCGGTCGACATCACCGGCGGCGAGCCGCCGTCGACGTACCGGAACACGGTCGCGCTGGGTCTGCAGGACGACCGGATCCACGCCCTGATCCTGGGCTACTGGCACACCATCGTCACCCCTCCGATGGTGTTCGCGAAGCTGGTCGCCGAGGTGGTCGAGGAGTACCGGGCCAAGGGCATCGACAAGCCCGTGGTCGCCTCGCTGTCCGGCGACGTCGAGGTCGAGGAGGCCAGCCAGTACCTGTTGGAGCACGGCGTGGTCGCCTACCCCTACACCACCGAGACGCCCGTCCAGGTGCTCGGCGCCAAATACCGGTGGGCCCGCAACGCGGGACCGCTCGGGTCTTGAGTCACCACAACTCCACACAGTAGAAAGCCGGTGATGCGTTTGGGCCGGGGGGAAGTGCACGGGGGAGCGAAAAGTCTCGTCAAGCTGGCGTCGATATAAGGAGTCCGCCTTGGACGTCACAAGCAAGACCTCAGAAGTACCCGAAGAGCCGGCCGCGTCCGCGGCCACCGAGCGGGTCTGGCGCGCGGGCAGGCTCGAACCGATGCCGATCCGGCCGTTGCCGCCGGCACCGCCTTCCCTGCACATCCTCGGTCCGACCGTGTTCCTGGTCGCGCTGGGCGTCGGCATGGGTGAGTCCTACATGTGGCCCCGGCTCGTCCTGGTGTTCGGTCCGGACATCCGGTGGCTGTTCCTCGTGGGTGTCACCCTGCAGGCGTTCGTGCTGCTGGAGATGGCCCGGTACGCGATGGCGACCGGTGAGTCGATCTTCTTCGGCGCGGCCCGCATCTTCAAACCGATGATGTGGTTCTTCTACGTCGCGGCGATCCTGATCTACATGTGGCCCGGTCACCTGTCGGCCGGCGCCTCGGCGTTCGAGGAGGTCAGCGGCATACCCTGGCAGGCGACAGCCTGCGTGGCGCTGGTCTTCGTGGGTGTGCTGTTCAGCCTGCTGTCGGTGATCTACAACTTCCTCGAGAAGCTGCTCGGCTTCCTGATCGGCCTGCTGGTGGTCGGGACGTCGGTGATCGCGGCGATCGTCGGCCAGTGGGGCGACCTGGCCGACACCATCCAGGGCATGTTCGCGTTCGGGTACTTCCCGGACAAGGCTTTGTCGTCGGCGTGGTTCCCGATCGTGGTCGGTTCGATCGCCTTCGCCGGTCCGTCCGGTATGCAGCAGATGTGGTACACCCTGCAGCTGCGCGACTCCGGTGCCGGGATGGGCGCGCACATCCCGAAGATCCGCGGTCTGCGGGCCTCCGGCGAGGCCGAGGCGATGCCGTCGCGCGGCTTCATGTTCGACACCGAGGACCCCGAGGAGATGAAGAAGTGGAAGGGGTGGCGCAAGTGGGTCACCTTCGACGCTCTGCTGCTCTTCTGGGGCATCACGATGCTGGTCACGATCTCGTTCACCGTGCTCGCGCTGTCGGCGGCCCGGGAGAACCCGAACGTGGCCGGGCTGATCGAGGGTGGTGACCGCGAGGCCGCGCTGAAGGCGATGTCCGACGCGTTCGCCTCGGCCGGCAGCCCGTTCCTGGGCAGCCTGTTCTTCGGCTTCATCGCGCTGATCGGTCTCAACGCGACCCTCGGTCTGTTCGACTCGTTCAGCCGTGGTCAGGCCGACATGACGTACTACTTCATCCCCGGGGCCAAGCGGTTCTCGATGTCGAGGATCTACTTCGGGTTCCTGTGGGGCGTCATCGTCTTCGGCATCCTGATCCTGCTGTTCGGGCCGGCCGACGGACCAGCCGGAATCCTCGACGTCCTGGCGTTCCTGTCCACGTTCGCGATGGGCGCGTACTGCATCGTGTTGCTCCTGGTGAACAACAAGTTGCTGCCCAAGCCGATCCGGCCGGGACCGGTCCGCAACCTGATCATCGGGTTCGGCGCGGTCTTCTACCTCGGCATGCTGTTCTACAGCCTGATCCGCTTCGGCGTGGTCCTGGACTGACATGAGCACCGAGACGAAGATCCACCAACTCGTGGAGTTCACGCTCCCGGCCACCGTGGTCGGGATCTCGGCCGGCCTGATCGCCGCGCTGCTGGGCGGCTTCGCCGGCCAGCCGCTCGGCTGGGCCGCGATCACCGGACTCGGCCTGGCGGCGCCGCTCGTCGTCCTCGGGGTCGGGTACTCGGCGCTGGTCGGGCTCGGCAAGGCGCCGGCCGGGGTGTTCGCCCCGGCCGCCGCCTACTGGGCGATCGGGTTCCCGCTCGCGATGATGGTGCACGCCGTCACCACCGAGTGGGCGGTCACCGGTACGCCGGGCCTGCCGGACCAGCCGCTGCAGTTCCTGGCCTTCCGGGCGCTGCTCAGCATGGGGTTCGCGATCGGGTTCCTCTGGATGCACGAGCAGGTCGGCCGGCACTGGTGGCCACGCATCATGGAGCACAACGTGTACGCCCAGCACACGGTGGAGCAGTACGTCCACCTGGCCGAGTCGATGGAGGCCCGCAAGCAGGCCGCCGCCCGGAACCGGAAGAAGAGGAAGGCGCACGTGTAACGAGCCCTTCTGGGGTGTCCCACCCTGTTCCCGCATCACACGCCGCCCGCGACTGCCCTGCCAGCCGCGGGCGGCGGCGTCCCCGGCCCTGCCCGCCGGGTGTGCTCGAGCACCGTGGAGGAGAACCATGAACGTTTCGTTGTCGGCGTGGATCATCACCATCGCCGCCCTGCTGGCCCTGCTGGTGCTGGACTTCCTGATCGTGGCCAGGAAGCCGCACGAACCGTCCCTGCGAGAGGCGACCCTGTGGGTGTCCTTCTACGTCGGCATCGCGCTGCTGTTCGGCGTCGGACTGACGATCGCCGCCGGCGGTGAGTCCGGCGGGGAGTTCTTCGCCGGCTGGTTGACCGAGTACTCGCTGTCGGTCGACAACCTGTTCGTCTTCATCATCATCATGGGCAAGTTCGCCGTACCCCGGCAGTACCAGCAGAAGGTGCTGCTGGTCGGGGTCGCGCTGGCCCTGGTGATGCGCGGGATCTTCATCGCCGTCGGCGCGGAGGCGATCTCGCACTTCAACTGGGTGTTCTACATCTTCGGCGCCTTCCTGCTCTACACCGCGTGGAAGCTGGCGACGTCGCACGACGACGAGGACGAGTTCAAGGAGAACGTCGTACTCGCCAAGGTGCGCAAGGTGATGCCGACCACCGAGACGTACCACGAGGCGAAGCTGACCACGCGGATCGACGGCAAGCGGTTCGCGACGCCGATGCTGATCGTGATGATCGCGATCGGGACCACGGACCTGCTGTTCGCGCTGGACTCGATCCCGGCGATCTTCGGTCTCACGCAGGAGCCGTATCTGGTGTTCACCGCCAACGCCTTCGCGTTGATGGGGTTGCGGCAGCTGTTCTTCCTGATCGGTGGGCTGCTCGATCGGCTGGTCTACCTGTCGTACGGGCTGTCGGTGGTGCTGGGGTTCATCGGTGTGAAGCTGATCCTCGAGGCGCTGCACCACGGCGGCGTGAAGTGGGCGCCGGAGATCCCGATCGTGGTGTCGCTGTCGATCATTCTCGGGACGTTGGTGATCACGGCGGTGCTGAGCCTGATGAAGTCGTCGCGGGACGAGAAAGCGAAGGCCAAGGAAGAAGAGGTCGCCGGAGTCGAGTGAGACTCGAACAAAAGATGGCTGGTGGAGCGGTGCTCCACCAGCCAACTTCCTTTGCTCAGTCCGTAGTACGGCGTCTGCGGGTGGCCGGCTTCTTCTCCGGGGCCGGGGCTGCGGGGGCCTGGCCGGACTGGAGTTCGTGGTACGCCGTACGGGTGTGCTCGGTGTGCTCGCGCATGATCTGGGCGGCCTTGTCCTCGTCGGCCTCGCTGATCGCCTTGACCAGGCGGGCGTGCTCGCGCCAGGAGGCAGCGCCGCGGACGGGAGCGACCGGTGTGTAGTACCAGCGGACGCGGCGGTCGACCTGGCCGGCGAAGTCGACCAGGAAGCGGTTGCCGGACATCTCGGTGATCATCGAGTGCAGCTCGCCGTTGGTGCGGACCGCGCCGTCGATGTCACCGGACTCCTGGAACGCCGTACCGACCTTGCAGAGCTCCCTGAGCTGCGCGATCGCCTCCTTGGTGGCGTGCCGGGCGGCGAGCCGCGCCGACTCCGACTCCAGCGCGGCGCGGGCGGCCAGGAGCTGGTCGACCTCGTCCTCGGCCGGGACGTGCACCATCGCGCCGAAGCCGGGGCGCAGGTCCACCCAGCCCTCGTTGTTGAGTCGCTGAAGGGCTTCGCGCACGGGCTGGCGGGAGACGCCGAGCATGCCGGCCAGCTCCACCTCGACCAGGTGCCGGCCGCGCTCCAGCGTCCCGTCGATGATCATCTCGGTGAGGGCCTCGTAGACCGACTCGCGCAGCGGTGTCGGCCGCTTGACGTGCCGTACGCCGGGGGAGTCGGCGGAGGAATCCGGGCCCGCGCTGATGGTCGTCATGAGGTCCTTCCCGAAAAACGTAATGGCACTTGGTAGACAGTCTACCAAGTGCCAGGTCTGTTGCCACGCTCTTCGTTGAGCTGGCAGGGTTTCTTTGGGGGAGCCTGACGGTTTCCACCGTGCCCCGGTGCTCCGGATCCATGGATCGTGTCCCGCGGGGAGTCCGCCGCCGCGGTCCGGGTCCAGATGCCGGCGGGTGCCGGTCATCCGTGTCCGGAGCACCGATTCGGGGTGTCGGTCAGGCCGCCGTGGTCTCGCGAACGGGCTGCTGGTGCTCGTCGTCGCGCCGGGTCTCGTCGGTCCGGTCCAGGTCGACGTCGAGGTTCAGTTCCCGCTGCAGCTCCGGGGAGTCCGGGAACTGCCGGCGAGCCGCAAGAGCGCCGAACCTACGGGTGAAGATCATTTCTGCCTCTCTGTTTCTCGGGGTAATACTGCCTACTGCATACATTCAACCAGGCGTACCGACCGGTTGTGCCCACGTCTCACGTGATCCCGGTTACAAGTCCGGTACCCAGGCGGGAGACGGTCATGTCACGCGGCGTGACCTCGATCACGAGTCGGTGGAAACGCTCCCGCTGCGTAGCGTCACGACTTCGTGGAGTAGGAGTGCGCGCCGGTCCCGGCCAGCCGGCCGCCGTCGACGATCAGGTACTCGTCGCGGATCGGCGTCTGCGCGAACCACGACTCGAGGATCTCGCGGGTGCCCGCGGCGTAGCGGGTCTGCGCCGACAGCGACGAGCCGGAGATGTGCGGCGTCATGCCGTGGTTGGGCATGGTCCGCCACGGGTGGTCGGCCGGAGCCGGCTGCGGGTACCAGACGTCGCCGGCGTACCCGGCGAGCTGCCCGCTCTCCAGAGCCCTTACGACGGCGTCCCGGTCGACGATCTTCGCGCGCGCGGTGTTGATCAGGTAGGCCCCGCGCTTCATCGTGCCGAGCAGCTTGTCGTCGAACAGGCCCTCGGTCTCCGGGTGCAGCGGCGCGTTGATCGTGACGACGTCGCAGTGCGGCACCATGCTCGCGGCGTCGGCGTGGAAGGTGAGGTCGAGTTCGCGCTCGACCGACTCCGGCAGGCGGTGGCGATCGGTGTAGTGCAGCTTCATGTCGAACGGCGCGAGCCGGCGCAGCACGGCCAGGCCGATCCGGCCGGCGGCGACCGTACCGACGTGCATGCCCTCGACGTCGTACGAGCGCGCGACGCAGTCCGCGATGTTCCAGCCGCCGTCGACGACGACCTGGTACGACGGGATGTAGTTGCGGACCAGGCCGAGGGTCATCATCACCACGTGCTCGGCGACGCTGATGCTGTTGCAGTAGGTGACCTCGGCAACGGTCACGCCGGCCTCGATCGCGGCGTCCAGGTCGACGTGGTCGGAGCCGATGCCGGCGGTGATCGCGAGCTTCAGGTTCGGGGCCTTCGCGATCCGCTCGGCGGTCAGGTAGGCGGGCCAGAACGGCTGCGAGATGACGATGTCGGTGTCGGGCAGTTCGCGGTCGAGGACGGAGTCGTCGCCTTCCTTGGAGGAGGTGACGACCAGCGTGTGGCCCTGGCTCTCCAGGAAGTTCCGCAGGCCGAGCTCACCGGAGACGCTGCCGAGCAGGACGCCGGGCTGGAAGTCGATCGCCTTCGGGGTCGGCGCGGTCTGGCCACCTGGGTAGGACTCGATGACCGGCAGGTCGTCGCGCGCGTACGACGTCGGGTAGCCGTCGGTCGGGTCGTCGTACAGCACGCAGAGGATCTTCGCCATGGGGAGCAACTCCTTGTTCTGAAGGGGTTTCCGTCTCCTTCAGACTGGCGGCGCCGGTACCGCCGGGTCCAAGACTTGCTCGCTATGTCGGGATAGTGGGCAACTATCCGGCCAGCTCCGACGAATAGCCGGAACCCATCAGGTGCACGTCCAGCAGCTCGTCCAGAGCCGTGTGTACGCCGGCCTGCCGGGCGACGTCGAGCAGCGCGCGGGCGAGCACCGGCTCGGGGCTGCGGGCGGCGATCACCAGTCCTACTCGTGGTCCGTGCGCCGGGCTCTTCAGCGGTACGACGCGCATCCCGTCCGGTACGCCGAACATGTGCAGCCAGGCGTGCGAGATGACGGTCGACCAGTGGTTGCCGTGCAGGTGGCTGTAGAGGCCGGAGACGGTGTCACTCTCGATCGCGGGTTCGGCGCTGACACCGTCGTCGGTGAAGTAGCCGTTCATGATCCGGCGGTTGCGCATCTGCGGCGACAGCAGGCACAGCGGCTGCTCGGCGACCTGCGCCCAGGTGGCGACCGGCAGGTTGGCCAGCGCGCTGTCCTGCGGAGTGAGCAGCAGGTAGCGCTCCTCGTACAGGGGAGTCTTGCGCACGCTGCCGAGGGTGTCGTCGTCCAGATAGGTCATCGCGACGTCGAGTTCGAAGCCGGCGAGCTTCTGGGTGATGTCGCGCGACGACAGCGACTCCAGCGTCACCCGGGCCTGGTCGTGCCGCTCGCAGAACGGCGTGGTCAGCAGGGAGACGACGGGCATCGCGGTCGGGATCGCACCGAGCCGCAGCGTGCCGGTCAGGCCGCCGCGCATCACTGACAGCTCGTGCCGCAGGGCATCGCGTTCGGCGAGGATGCGCTGGGCCCAGAGCAGGACGCGGTCACCTTCGGGGGTGAGGCCCTCGAAGCGGCGGCCGCGGCGCACGATCGGGACGTCGAGCTCCTGCTCGAGCTTGCGGATCGCGGCCGACAGCGACGGCTGGGAGACGTAGCAGGCGTCGGCGGCCCGGGCGAAGTGGCGTTCGCGGGCGAGGGCGACGAGGTACTCGAGCTGGCGGAGCAACATGGATCAGCCTCGTTCCGGCCGGACGGAATACCGATCGCTTGTATACATAATCCAGTATTACACGCAGGTGAAGGGGGCTGGAAGACCGAGGACCCGGGTGGCTGGACGGGTAGTGTGACCTGGATCACACCTCCTGTGGTGTCTGCCCGGCGGCATTCCGTACGACGCGTTGGTGCAGGCACCAGTCAGGCGACGCGAAGGACAGCGACATGGACAAGGTCATCTCCACCGACGGCACCGAGATCGCGTACGACATGGTCGGCTCCGGCCCCGCTCTGGTCCTCGTGGCCGGCGCGATGACCGACCGTTCGTCGTACGGGCCGAGGGCGGCGGTGCTCGGGGAGTACTTCACGGTCGTCACCTACGACCGGCGGGGACGGGGCGACTCGGGCGATCAGCCGGAGTACGCCGTGGAGCGGGAGGTCGAGGACCTGGAGGCGGTCCGGGCGGCCACGGGGGCGACGTACGGGTCCGCTGACTCCTCGGGAGTGATGGTGCTGCTCCGGGCGGCCGCGGCCGGATCGGCGTTCGACCGGCTGTCGATCATGGAGCCGCCGTTCCGGGTGGAAGGTGCGCCGCCTGTTCCGCATCGGTATCTCGAGCGGTTGCAAGAGTTCGTGGCGGCGGGCAATCCGGGTGGGGCCGCGGAGTTGTTCATGGTCGAGGCCGTGGGGCAGTCGCAGGAGCAGGTGGACGCGATGAAGTCCGCGCCGTTCTGGGCGGGGCTCGAAGCGATCGCGCCGACGCTGGTCTACGACGCGCTGCAGCTGGACGGCGAGGTGCCGAAGGATCTGCTCGCGACGGTCGCGCAGCCGGCGCTGGCGATCCACAGCACGTCGAGCCCGGAGTGGCTCCAGCGGGCTACTGCTGCGGCTGCCGATGCGCTGCCTGACTGCACGCTGGTTGGGCTCGAGGGGAGTTTCCATGACGTGGCGCCGGAGGTGCTGGCGCCGGCTTTGGTGAAGCACTTCCTGGGTTAGCGGTCGTCGTACGCGTCTCTGGCGGCCAGCACCTCGGGGATGTGCTGCTCGGCCCAGCGGACCAGGACGATCAGCGGCTCGATCAACGTGCGGCCGAGCGGAGTCAGTTCGTACTCGACGCGCGGTGGGATCTCGGCGTACGCCGTGCGCGTGAGCATGCCGTCGCGCTCGAGGTCGCGCAGGGTCTCGGTGAGGACCTTGCCGCTGATGCCGTCGAGGGCGGTGCGCAGGTCGCCGAAGCGCTGCGGGCCGTCGGCGAGCACGGTGACGACCATGGCGGTCCACTTGTTGGCGATGCGGGCCAGAGAGGTGCGGGACGGGCAGGTCCGGGACAGGACGCTCCAGTCGCGACCGGGCGGTGGTTCGTCTCCGTGGGCATGATTTCTGTTAGTTGTGTTGATAGTTACTTGAGGTTGTTGATTACCGGCACCAGCCGGGCGCCAACCAGTTGTCCGGGGTGAAGGAGGGCGCCGGTGCGGTGAACGCGATGATCGGCCGGATGATGGAGATCAGCCAGGGCAGCTTCGAGCTCGCGCTGACCGCTCCGCCGATGGGCAACGGCGAGTTGGTGGCCGCGAGCATCCACTTCAGCGCCCGGCGCGAGGGTGCGGTGCTGGACCAGGACGGTGTCGACCTGCTGAAGGTCGTCGACGGGCAGATCGTCGAGGCCTGGCTGTTCTCGTCCGACCAGCCGGGTGAGGACAACTTCTGGGGCTGAACTTTCTCGGCGCCGCGTGCGTCCAACCCCCTGCTGAGCAGTCCTGTCCCGGGGAGGTTGAGATGGTCCTTGCCGTGGGCTCGCCGCCGGATCCGGGGGAGGCGGGCACGCTCGCGGAGCTGGTCGAGCGGTTGCGGGCGCTGAAGGTCTGGGCCGGCGATCCGTCGTACGACGTGATCACGACGCGGATCAACGCTGCCTGGCAGGCCGACGGGAAGCCCGCGGGGGAGCTGGCTCGCCGTACGACGGTCGCCGACTGCTTCCGGCAGGGACGCCGCCGGGTGAACACCGAGCTGGTCGCCGCCATCGTCAGGGCGCTGCACCCGGACCCCGGGGCGATGGCGCACTGGCGACAGGCACTGCGGGTGATTACCGGTGAGGTCGAGGCCGCGGCGCAGGTCCGGGTGCAGGACGAGCTGCCGGGGCAGCTGGCCGAGTTCACCGGGCGTACGGCGGAGCTGGACCGGCTGGCCAAGCTGCTCACCGGTCCGGAGCCGGTGGCGATCGTGGGGATGGCCGGGGTCGGCAAGAGCCAGCTGGCAACGCGGACCGGGCATCTGCTGCGGGGGACGGTCGAGCGGGTGCTGTTCGTCAACCTGCGCGGCTTCCACGCCGACGAGAGCCAGCCGCCTGCCGAGCCGGGCGCCGTACTGGACGGGTTCCTGCGGCTGCTCGGCGTACCGGGTCACAAGGTGCCGCACGGACTCGTCGAGCGAGCCGCGCTCTACCGGCAGCGGCTGCAGGACCGCAGCACGCTGGTGATCCTGGACAACGCGGCCGACGACGTGCAGATCGAGTACCTGCTGCCGGCTGTGCCCAGCAGCCGCGCTCTGGTCACCAGCAGGCGCGACCTGAACCTCCCGAACTCTCTGACGGTCAACAGCTTCAGTACGGCGGAAGCGGCCGAGTACCTGGCGCTGGCCGTGCCAGGTGTCGAGGTCGGCTCGGACCCGGACGCCGCCGAGCGCATCGCTCGCCGCTGCGGGCAGCTGCCGCTGGCACTTGGTCTGGTGGCCAGCCACATGCGGACCATGGCGGGCTGGACCCTGACCGACCACGCGGACCGGCTGGACGAGCGGCACGGGGACCGGCGGCTCGACACCGAGGTGACGCTGGCGCTCGACCTGTCGTACCGGCGGCTGCCGGAGGAGCTGCAGCGGTTGTTGCGGCTGTTGGCGCTGCATCCTGGGCCTGAGTTCGACTTGTCCGACGCTGCCGCACTGGGTGACCTGGATAGTGGTCGGGCCTCGTCGGGTTTGGAGGAGCTGCGCCGGAACCACTTGTTGGAGGTTGCTGGGGCTGATCGCTACCGGTTCCACGGTCTGGTGCTGGCGTACGCGCATCTGCGGGCGGCCGACCTGGACCCGCCGCGGCTGCGGCGGGCCGCGCTCGGGCGGCTTTCGGCGGCTTCCGGTGTGGCCGTAAAGAAGTCGTAAGCGGGTCGGGCGATGCTTCTCGGCATCAACTCGATCCGTTCGAAAGGCACTCCGATGCGCAAGCTCAAGCTCCAGGTCCAGACCACCGTCGACGGCTTCATGGCCGGCCCGAACCACGAGATGGACTGGATGCGGTTCCCCTGGTCCGACGACCTCAGCGCGTACGTCGACGCGCTGACCAAGCCGGTCGACACCATCGTGCTCGGCCGCAAACTGGCCGAGGGGTTCATCCCGGCCTGGGCCTCGCGCCCGGAGCACGAGGACGAGGCGTCGATCGACTGGATGAACAACACTCCCAAGGTGGTCGTCAGCCAGAGCCTGACCGAGTCGCCGTGGGACAACGCCGTCGTCGCGAACGACCTGACCAAGGCCGTCACCGAGCTCAAGTCCCAGCCCGGCGGCGACCTGATCGCGTACGGCGGCAGCACACTGGTCACCGGGCTGATCGCCGAGGGCCTGGTCGACGACATCTACCTGTTCGTCAACCCGACCGCGATCGGCGCGGGACTGCCGGTGTTCCCGGTGGGGGCGCAGCCGCTGGACCTCGTCGAGGCGATCGGGTTCGAGTGTGGGATCACCGCACTGCACTTCGTACCGAAGAAGTCCTAGCCCGTACGGCGGGCGCGAACGGGCTCCACAGGAACCAGGTCGGCAGGGCGCGCAGCAGGCGAGGCGGCCCTGCCAGGACGACGCTGCCCTCGGCGGTCGCCTGGGCCAGCGTGACGATGCCGGCGAACACGCGCATCAGCGCGACCGGCTCGGTGGTGACGACGACGTCGGAGACGAAGCCGGGGTGCTCGGTGCAGACCGAGGCCTCCCGCTGGTCGAGGACCAGCCAGATCCGCGTCGGATCGTCGCCGCGGTAGTCGAACTCGATGTTCACCCGCTGACTCGGCAGCTCCTGCTCGTCGATCCGGCGCGACATCCACCAGGTCAGCGTAACCGGGTCGACCTCGCGCGGCTCCGGCTCGGTGAACATCCACCGCACCGCCCACTCGCCGATCGCCATGATCACCGTCTCGAGATCGCGGCCGGCCGGAGTGAGCTGGTACTCGTGCCCGCGGGCGACCGGAACGCGATCGAGCACGCCCTTGCGTTCCAGGTGTTCGAGGCGCTGCTTGAGCAGCGTGCGGGAGATGCCGGGCAGACCGCGGTCGATGTCGTTGAAGCGGCGGCTGCCGAGGACGAGTTCGCGCACGATCAGCGGCATCCACCGATCGGCGAGCACCGCGCTCGCCAGTGCCACCGGGCAGTACTGGGCGTACTCGCGCATGGCTCATTGTGCGCTCGGTCCAGGCTTTGTACCACTGAGGTCCAGAAGCTGTACTAGGAGCGGCTGGTGGTTGCTGGTGGGCTGAAACCCTCATCGACCAAGGGGGACACCATGACCGTCGCATTCGACCCGATCGTGTTCAAACGGACCACGCGGGCCCAGTGGGAGGACGCCGCCGAGGCGTGGCACCGGTGGGGGCCGGCCATCGAGGACTGGCTGGGCTCAGCCACCACGACCATGCTGGAGGCGGCTCGCATCGGCGCGGGCGATCGCGTCCTCGACGTCGCCGCCGGCGCGGGTGGGCAGACGCTGGCGGCCGCGCGGCTGGCCGGACCTGAGGGCCGGGTCCTGGCGACCGACATCTCGCCGGCGATTCTCGCGTACGCCGCTGAGGAGGCCGCGCGGGCCGGCGTACGGACTGTGGAGACGCTGGAGGCGGACGGCGAGGACCTGTCGGCGCTCGCGGAGGGCAGCTTCGACGCGGCGATCTCGCGGGTCGGGCTGATCTACTTCCCGGACCAGCAGGCCGCGCTGCGCGGCATCCATCGGGCGTTACGCCCCGGCGGCCGTTTGTCCGCAGTGGTCTATTCCACGCCGGACCGCAACGGGTTCTTCTCGGTCCCCGTCGGCATCATCCGCCGCCGGGCCGAACTGCCCCCGCCGCTGCCCGGGCAACCGGGCCCGTTCAGCCTCGGGGCGCCCGGCGTCGCCGAGCAGGCCTTCACCGACGCGGGCTTCCGGGACGTCACGGTCGCGACGGTCGTGTCACCGGTGCGGATGGCGACGGCCGCGGACTGCGTGCGCTTCGAGCGCGAGTCGTTCGGGGCGCTGCACCAGATGCTCTCCCGGCTCGACGAGGCCGGGCGAGCGGAGGCGTGGCAGGAGATCACCGAGCAGCTCACGCAGTTCGAGACGCGGGCCGGCTTCGTCGGCCCGTGCGAGATGCTGGTCGTCACCGGGGCACGCTGACGTCGGCGCCGGCCTTCCGCGGAAGGCCGGTCAGCCGGTGAGTCAGGTCAGAGCACGTGCAGCTTGTCGAAGGGGGCGAGGACCCGGAGCAGCTTGCCGCCGCCCAGGTCGACCACCACCGCGTGCGTACCCTCGACGGCGCTGATCCGGCCCATCCCCTCCTTGTCGTGGGAGACCCGGTCGCCCTCCTCGAACGTCTTGATCGGCTTGGGTTCCCTGGGCTTGAAGGGACTCGTGGACAGGTGACGACGCGTCGTCGCGCGAGAAGGCTCCATCAGACCTCAAGTATGCGCCCAAATCAGCCGTCGCGCCTCCAGCGGGTTCGGGAAGCCCGCAGGTTGGGGGCGTTCCCGCAGACCATCGCGTCGTGCCGGACGCGGGCCTGGTTGCGCGACGCGTCGTGGAACGCGACACCGCATTTCGTACCGGCGCACGACTTCAGGCGGAGACACGAATCGTTGGTCGCTGCCAGTAGCAATTCGATCGCTATCAGTGCTGCCAGACCCTTGGCTCCGCCGACGGTCGGGGTGTGGTCGATCGGGTCGTCCGGCTGCAGCTGGAGGCGGATGTCGACAGTCTTCAGGACAGACGCCACGAACCGGATCGACGGTTTTGCCGACTGCTGACCCGCGGTGACGCGAGCCCGGGCCGGGGCTCGCGTCAGTCGGTGAGGGCTCCGTAGACGGCAGCGCGGAGTTCGCGGCGTACGGGGTAGGTCGCGGACGGGCGGAGCTGGGTGAGGAAGACGACGATCAGGTCGTCGGCCGGGGAGACGAAGAAGGCGGTGGAGGCGGCGCCGCCCCAGAAGTACTCGCCGGGAGTGCCGATCGTCTGCGCGACCGTCGGATCGAGCAGTACGCCGAAACCGAGGCCGAAGCCCTGGCCGGCGCGCTTGGTCTCGCCGCCGGTATCGGCCATGGCGGTGAGGTCCTTGCCGTCGGGGAGGTGGCTGGCCGTCATGAAGTCGACGGTCCGCGGGCCGAGGACGCGGGCGCCGTCGAGCGTGCCGCGGTTGGCGAGCATCCGGGCGAAGCGCAGGTAGTCGCCGGCGGTCGAGACGAGCCCCCCGACGCCTGACAGGAACGATCGCGGCCGGGTGTAGGCACTCGTGCGCGGGTCGTCGGCCAGCTCGTACGACGGGTCCTTGTAGGTATAGCCGGCCGCGAAGCGGTCGATGGTTGCCTTGGGCACCGAAAACCCGGTGTCGGTCATCCGTAGCGGGTTGAAGATCCTTTGCTGGAGGTACTCGTCGAGCGGCCGCCCGTCGATCACCTCGATCAGCCGGCCGACCAGATCGGTGGAGATCCCGTAGATCCACCGCGCCCCCGGATCGGCCTGCAGTGGGATCCCTGCGAGCAGTCCCGGCAGATCGGCCAGCGTGTACGTCGAGTCCATGCCGGACAGTCCGGCCCGACGGTAGAGCTCGCTCACCGGTCCACGCGCACTGGACCTCGCCAGCCCAGAGGTGTGCATCAGCAGGTCCCGCACGGTCATCGCTCGCGCGGGTTCGCGTACGTCGTACCGGTCGGCATCTCCGCCGGCGAAGACCTTCAGGTCGGCCAACTCGGGCAGGTACTGCGCGACCGGGTCGTCGAGTTGGAACAGGCCCTCCTCGTACAGCTGCATGAGCCCGAGGCTCACCACCGGCTTGGTCATCGAGAAGATCCGGAAGATCGTGTCGTCGCGCATCGGCAGCCCACGCTCGGCGTCCATCGATCCCTGGGCGTCGAAGTGGACCACTCGATCGCGCCGTGCCACCACGCACACCGCTCCGGCGTACCGGCCGCTGTCGACGTACCGGCGTACGAGCGCGGACACCCGCTTCAACCCCGCGGTCGAAACTCCCACGCTCTCCGGCTCCACCTCGACGCGTCCCATGCCGCCTCCTGTAGTGATCATTCCGAAATCCACTCTGCTGGTGCGAACGTTACAACGCGAGCGATGGGTGATCCAGGGGAGCTTCCCGGGAGTGTGATCGAGGAGCACAATAAGTAGCAGCGCAGGCGCAGTGGGGTGACTGTTCCGCGACGACGGAGGTGGGGCGTTGGACGCCGAGGTAACGCTGTCGCTGAGTGACCCGGGGGAGTCGGAAGAGCGGCTGGAGGCAGCAGGCGATCTGCTGCGCGAGGAGCTTCTGGCGCTGGACGTGAGTGCGGTCCGTGCCCTGCCGGTCGGCGCTGCTCCCGAGGGCACGCGAGGGCTCGACGCGATGGCGGTCGGCGCGATGCTGGTGAGCCTGCCGGCGACGCCGCCGCTGCTGGCCGCGGTGATCGACGTGGCCCGGGGCTGGATCCGGCGTTCCGACGGCCGGTCCGTGAAGATCGAGATCGACGGGGACTCGCTCGAGCTCGGCCAGGTGAGTGCCGAGGAGCAGAGCCGGCTGATCGACGACTGGCTGCGCCGGCGCGGTCCTGGTGGGGAGAGCGGCGGCGGTGGGGACTCGTAGGGCGCTGGTCGTTGCGAACGACAAGTACCGCGATCCCGGACTGCAGAGCCTGCGGAGCCCGGCCACCGACGCCGCCGCGCTCGCGGAGGTGCTCGGCGACCCGGACGTCGGTCAGTTCGACCTCAGCGTGGTCCGGAACGCGAACGTCCAGGAGCTGCGCGAACAGCTGGACCGGTTCTTCGGGACGGCGAGCCGCGACGACGAGCTGCTGGTCCACTTCTCCTGCCACGGGCTGAAGGACGACGCCAACGACCTGTACCTCGCGGCCAGCGACACCCGACCTGGCCTGCTCGCGTCCACTGGTCTGCCTGCTGACTTCATCGCCCGCCGGATGCGGGCCAGCCGCGCCCGCAGCGTCGCGCTGCTCCTGGACTGTTGCTACGGCGGCGCCTTCGAACGCGGCATGCTCGCCAGGGCCGCCGGGGAGGTCTCGGTGCTGGACTCGTTCGGCCCGGGCCAGCTCGCCGAGGGCTCCGGCCGGGTCGTGATCACCGCGTCGAGCGCCGTCGAGTACGCGTTCGAGGGCAGCCACCTGGCCGACAGCGGCGAGACCTCGCCGTCGGTGTTCACCTCCGCCATCGTCGAGGGCATCGGCACCGGTGAGGCGGACACGGGCGGCACCGGGCGGATCGGAGTCCACGAGCTGTTCGCGTACGCCGAGGAGCACGTCCGGCGGACCAATCCGCGGCAGACGCCACACTTGTGGTCGTTCGGCACGCGGGGCGACATCCTGGTCGCGCGGACTCCGTTGCGCCGGGTGGTGCCGGCGGCTCTGCCGGTGGCGGTGCAGACGGCGCTCGCTGGTGATCGGATCAGCCGGTTGGGCGCTGTCCATGAGTTGTCGCAGCTGCTGGATCATGAGGACCCGACTGTGGTGCTGGCCGCCGTACAGGCGCTTGGGTTCCTTGTGGACGACGACAGCCGGTCGTTGTCGGAGGCGGCGTCGAGTGCGCTGACGCGGGTGACGCTGACTGCTTCGCCTGGTGTGGTGGAGATGCCTGCTGGGGAGCAGGTGGAGGTGGCGCTGAACGGGTCGGCGCTTGCTGTTGCAGCTCGGGTGACTGGTGTGCCGGAGTGGGCGCAGGTTCGGCAGGTTGGTAGTCGGCTGCTGATCGGTGGGGTGCCGGAGAGGACCAGCACGGGGGTTGTTGCTGTTGGTGGGCCGACTGGGTCGGTGGAGATCGCGCTGACGGTGGTGGTGCCGGAGCCTGTCGTGGAACCGGAGCCGGAGCCGGAGCCGGAGCCGGTGGTGGTGCCGGAGGCGAGCGCGCTGTCCGAGCCGACCGCGACTCTGACGTCCGGGGTCGACGGCCCGCCGGAGGCAGAGGCTCCGCCGAGGGCGGTCGCGGTGCCGGAGTCTCCGGCCGACAGCCGGCCGGAGCCGGTTGGGCTCCTGTCGACCTTCGCGGCTTCGGTGTCGGATGACCCGATTCCGCCGCGGGAGCCTGCCTCTTCGGGCAAGGCGATCAGGGTGTGCTGGGGGATCGCGGCCGGGCTGCTGTTGCTGGGTTTCGCGATCCCGATGGACGGCGACGGGCTCGACCAGATCATCTCCGACGACTCGGCGGGAGACTTCGTGCCGACCGGCACGGCCCTCTGGACCGTCGTGGTCGTGCTGGCGGCGGGTCTGCTGATCGCCGGCGCCGTACGCCAGCGCGCAGGAGGGTCGGTGATCGCGCTCGGCGTCGTCGCCTCCGTGCTCGCCGTGCTCGCCGGGGTATTCGCGATCTGGGCCGCCGTGGAGGACGAACCGGCGGTCGGGACCTTCGCCGCCCTGGTCGCCGTGGCTCTCGCGATCGCCGGTACCGTACGGGCCGCCTTGCCGCGCAGGACCTAGCCGACGCCGCGGTGGTCAGGCAGGACGCGTCGCGGCCGCGCAGGGCCTGGCCGACGCTGTGGTGGCCGTGGTGGCGCGCCCGGCAGGATTCGAACCTGCGACCAACGGATTAGAAGTCCGACGCTCTATCCAGCTGAGCTACGGGCGCATGTGCCGGTGGCACGGGGAAGAGTGTCTCAGATCGGGGGCCGATCACGCTCGTGGGTTCCCCGGTGCGGCGTGACACGGCGTACGCCGTACGGGAACAGCGGGTGCAGAAGTACAGCCCTGTCGTTCCATCCCGGTAACGCCGAGTGGCCGGTTCTGCCGTGCTGACTGGACTCCAACTAGGCTGCGGGCATGAGTTACCCCTCAGGAGGCCCTGCCGACGCGCCGCAACCGGTGGCGACCGGCACGGCCGGCGCGCCGTACCCGCAGCCGAACACGCTCGGACCGCACCCGGTCCCGGGGCAGCGGCGCAACCGGGGCCTGCTGATCGGCATCGTGATCGCGGTGGTGTTCGCGATCGCCGGACTGCTGATCTTCGGCATCGTGGCCAAGTCGGTCGGCTCGACCGGGTTCGCCTGGGGCATGGGACTCGCGTTCGTCCCGATCGTGATCATCATCCCGCTGTACCTGTGGCTGGACCGCTACGAACCGGAGCCACTCAAGTACCTGGTGTTCGCGCTCTGCTGGGGCGCGTTCATCGCGACCCTGGCCGCGATCTTCATCAACACCCGCGCCGCGGACCTGCTGCACGAGACGACCAGCGGCGGCAACCGGGCCGCGGTCTTCGTCGCGCCGCCGGTCGAGGAGTTCGCCAAGGGCTCGGTGATCCTGCTGCTGGCGCTGGTCCGCAAGAAGGAGTTCGACGGGATCATCGACGGACTCGTGTACGCCGGCATGGTCGGCATCGGGTTCGCCTTCACCGAGAACATCCTCTACTTCGGCCGGATCTTCGACCAGCTGTCCGAGGAGGGCGGCAACGAGGCCGGCGTCAAGGGCGTCATCGGGCTGTTCGTGCTGCGCGGGCTGATCACACCGTTCGCGCATCCACTCTTCACCTCCTGTACGGCGATCGGCATCGGCATCGCGGTCCGACATCGCAGTACGGCGGTCCGCTTCCTCGCGCCCGTGGTCGGGTATCTGACCGCGGTGCTGCTGCACGGCCTCTGGAACGGCGGCGCGAGCTGGGCCGGTGGCAGCGGCTTCCTGACCGTCTACCTGTTCCTGATGGCGCCGCTGTTCATCGCGATGGTGGTGTTCGCGCTGGTGATGCGGTCCCGCGAGGGACAGATGATCGCGTCCCGGCTCTACGACTACGTGCGCTTCGGCTGGATGAACGGCCAGGACGTGCCACTGATCGCGACACTGCGCGGCCGCAAGGCACTGCGTCAGAACGCGAAGCGGTACGGACCGCAGGCCGAAGCCGCGGCGAAGGCGTTCCAGCACACCGCGACCGAGCTGGCGTACCTGCGCGACAAGATCGTGCGGCAGGTGATCGGCGCGGACGCGCTGAACACCGAGAAGAAGCTCCTGGACGAACTGCGGGCGCGGAGGCCTTCTGTTCCGTTCCCGCCGATGCCGGCGTTCGCTACGGCAGTACCGGCGTTCGCGCCGGCTGGGCCGGGGGTGCCGCCGTACGGCGGGGCGCCTGGGGCTCAGCAAGGGCCTGCGTACGGCGGGCCGCAGCAGGGTGGGCCTGGGTACGGCGGGGGACCGGCGTACCAGGGTGGACCTCAGCAGGGTGGACCCGCGTACCCGGGCGGGCCGCAGCAGCCGGCTTATCCGGGTGGGCCTGGGTACCAGGGTGGGGCGCAGCAGAACGGCGCGCCGTACCAGCCGCAGGACGCGCCTCGGGGGCCGGAGCAGGGCGGTGGTCCGGGGGTCCCTGGAGGACAACGGCAGGGTGGTTATCCGGATGGTCAGCAGGGGTATCCGTCGGGGCAACCCGGCTACCCAGCGGGCCGACCCGGTTACCCACCGGGACCCACTGGAACCCCGGGACCGCCGGGAGGATACGGTCCCTATCCACCGTCGCAGTGACTTGCCCCCCGTCCACGCCGCCACACGGGATGAAGATGACTTTGCTTCTGCGCTGTCCGACCGGGCACTCTGTGCTCGTGGACGGACACCGTGGCTGACACCAGGTCAGCAGCTGGTGAGGGTTCGGAGCGCTCGGATGAGCCGCAGGTTCCGGACCAGGCGGAGCCTGCCCGGATGACCACCGACACCGGTGCCAAGGGCAAGGGCTTCTGGCGCCGCAGGCGCCGCAAGCCGGAGTCCACCGAGGCCGAGCCCACACCCGCCGCCGAGCCGACGCCGGTGGTTGCCACGCCGGATGATGCTGATGCGAAGCCTGCCGCCGAGTCGGCTGCGCCCGCTGATGCTGACGCGAAGCCTGCTTCCGAGCAGACGCCGGCGGATGCCGAGTCGAAGCCTGCCGCCGACCAGTCCGAGTCGGAGCCTGCTGCCGACCAGTCGACGGATGCGTCGGGCGAGGCGACGGCTGCTGGCGAGTCTTCGCCGGAGGATGCTGCTCCGGACAAGTCGGCGGAAGGCGACGAGCCCGAGCCGGCCGACGAGGTCGCACCCGACAAGTCCGACGCCGACGACAACAAGCCTGAGCCGACCGACGAGGCCAAGTCCGAGCCGGCCGTTGAGGATCAGTCCGAGGACGAGGACGACCGTCCGGCAGTAGGCGTCACGTACGCGCCGGAAGAGTCTCCGGACGGCTTCCCGTTGGAGTACGGCGAGATCATCATCGGTCTGCCCAAGGGCGGCGAGGTTCCGGAGTCCGAGCGGATGGTCGACCCTCAGTCGGTCGCCACCGACGTACCTGAGGACAAGCCCAAGAGGTCCTCGAAGAAGGCTGCCGCCAAGAAGACGACGGTAGTTGCCGAGCCCCCCGAAGGGCCGGCCGCCGAGAAGGAGGAGCAGGCAGCAGAAGAGGCCGCTCCCACCGACGACAAGCCCGAGCCCAAGGACGAGACGCCGGCTGACGACGTACCGGTTGAGCAGGTTGCTGAGGAGAAGCCCGCCGAGGAAGCTGACGAGGAGCCGGCATCCGCCGAGCCCGAGGAAGCTTCAGAAGCAGAGGCTGAGCCCGAGGCCAAGGATGAGCCCGAGGCTGCCGAGGTGAAGGCCGAGCCTGTGACCGCCAAGGCCGAGCCTGAGGCTGTTGAAGAGCCGGTAGTTGCTGAGGCTGCGAGTGAGGAATCGGCGAAGGCGGACGAGCCTGCTGGCGAAACTCCGGCTGAGGAGACTGCAGCGGAGGAGCCTGCGAGTGAAGAGGTCGCGGACGACGAGGCTGAAGTTGTTGCATCGGCTGTAGATGAGTCTGCTGAGGAGTCGACGTCCGAGGACACCGAAGCACCGGAGGCTGTTGAGGCTTCGGATGAAGCCGACTCGGAGTCCGAGGCTGCTGAGGTCGTGAGCGCTGACGAGGCTGCCGAGTCGGTTGAAGACGACGACGCCGAGCCGGAGGTTGTGCTTTCGGCTGAGGAGTTGGCGGCGAAGGCTGCCGAGCAGCAGGCGGCCATGGCGCTGATCACCGCGCTGATGAAGCTCCGTGGAGCGCTTGCCGACAGCAAGCTTCCGCTGGACGTGGTGGGGGCCGACGAAGCCCGGCAGCAGCGCAAGGCGATGCTCGACCAGCTCGACGACTACGTGCTCCCGCGTCTCGTGCAGCTCGAAGCGCCCGTCCTCGCCGTCGTCGGTGGATCGACCGGCGCCGGCAAGTCGACCTTGGTCAACAGCCTGATCGGCCAGGTCGTCAGCGAGCCCGGCGTACTCCGTCCGACCACCCGTTCCCCGGTCCTCATCCACCACCCGGCCGACGCCGAGTGGTTCGCGGGCGACCGCGTCCTGCCCGGGATGGCACGCTCGAGTGGCGACAGCCCGGGCGGCATGGAGGACCCGGGCCAGATCCGTTTGGTTGCCGCTGACACCATTCCGCGCGGGCTCGCCGTACTGGACGCCCCGGACATCGACTCCGTCGTCGAGGCCAACCGTGACCTCGCGACGCAGTTGCTCGCGGCGGCGGACCTCTGGCTGTTCGTCACGACCGCCGCCCGGTACGCCGACGCGGTGCCGTGGGAGTTCCTGCAGAGCGCCTCGGACCGCAGCACCGCGGTTGCCGTCGTACTGGATCGCGCCCCGGCCGACACCATCGACGACATCACCGGTCACCTGGCGCAGATGCTGCTCGAGCGTGGGCTCGGCGACTCGCCGCTGTTCAGCATCAAGGAGACCGTGGTCGACGACCGCGGCATGCTGCCGACCGAGACGGTTGCCTCGATCAAGGACTGGCTGATCGACCTGGCCGCCGACGCGGAGGCCCGTTCGGCCGTCGTACGGCGGACGCTGCAGGGCGCGGTCACCGCGATGACGAAGAAGACGCCGGCCTTCTCGAAGGCGGTCCGGGACCAGGCCGACACGTTCGTCGAGCTGCGCGCGAACGCCGAGACGGCGTACGAGCGGGCCGTGAAGGACATCGCGAAGTCGACCGCGGACGGCACGATGCTGCGCGGCGAGGTGCTGGCGCGCTGGCAGGAGTTCGTCGGGACCGGCGAGCTGCTGAAGGGCTTGCAGACCAACGTCGGCCGGATGCGCGACAAGGTCCGTGCGTCGATCGTCGGCAAGCCGCCGCCGACCCGCGACCTCAACGACGCCGTCGAGTCCGGGCTGGAGTCGCTGCTGCGCGAGCACGCGGAGGCCGCGGCCGAACGGGCCGAGGAGTCGTGGCAGTCGACCGCGGCGGGACGGCAACTACTCGCCGCCGGTGAGCGCGACCTGGGCCGGATGTCGAAGGACTTCCCGGCCAACGCGAGCCGTGCGGTGCGCGACTGGCAGGGCTACGTGCTCGACCTTGTCCGCAAGGAGGGCGCGGACAAGCGATCGACGGCGCGCATCCTGGCGTACGGCGTAAACGGGCTGGGCCTGTCGCTGATGGTCGTCATGTTCGCCGCCACCGCGGGGATCCCCACCGGTGCCGAGGTCGGCGTCGGCGCGGGCACCGCGGTCGTCGCGCAGAAGCTGCTGGAGGCGGTGTTCGGCGACCAGGCCGTGCGGACCCTGGCGGCGAAGGCGCGGCAGGATCTTGACGATAGGGTTCATGCGTTGATGGATGCGGAATTCGCCCGCTACCTGGCTGTGCTCGACCAGCATCCGGTCGATCCCGAAGCACCCAGGCAACTGACCGAGGCCGCGCGCGCGGTGGAGGACTGCACGTGACGGGAATTGTGGATACGGTCAAGGGCCTGGTGCGCGGCTCTTCCGATGTCCTGACCAAGATCGAGGCGCTGGAGGACGCGGCCGAGGCCGGCAAGGGCCGCCTCGACCAGGTCGTGCTCAGTGAGGCCGAGCAGATCGTCGATCGGGCCGGGCAACGGCTGCGGATGTCCGGCGACCTGACGGTGGTCGCGCTGGCCGGTGCGACCGGTTCCGGCAAGTCGTCGCTGTTCAACGCGCTGACCGGGCTGGACTTGGCCGCGATCGGTACGCGCCGCCCGACCAGCTCGATGCCGCTGGCTTGTGTGTGGGGTGAGGAGCCGGCCGGTGAGGTGCTGAACTGGCTGGGCATCCCGCGTCGCCACCAGGTGCAGCACCGCAGCTCGCTGGAGGAGGCGCAGTCGGAGGACCTGGACGGACTGGTCCTGCTGGACCTGCCCGACCACGACTCGACCGAGGTCGAGCACCGGCTGATCGTCGACCGGCTGGTCGAGCTGGTGGACCTGCTGATCTGGGTGGTCGATCCGCAGAAGTACGCCGACGCCGCGCTGCACAACCGCTACATCAAGCCGTTCGCGTCGCACTCGTCGGTGATGGTGTTCGCGCTGAACCACATCGACAAGCTCACCGAGGAGCAGCGCAAGAGCTGCCTGACCGACCTCGACCGGCTGCTGAAGTCCGACGGGCTGAAGAACCCGACCGTCGTCGGTACGTCGGCGGTCAGCGGCGACGGCCTGGCCGAGATGCGCGGCCTGCTGGTCAAGCGGGTCAGCAACAAGCGCGCCGCGCGCGAGCGGCTGGCCGCTGACGTCGACCGCGTCGCGGACCGGATGGCCAGCCAGTGCGGCACGGCGAAGACGCCGGAGATCGCCAAGTCGGACATCACCGAGCTGGTCGACGCGCTGTCGGACGCTTCCGGCGTACCGGTTGTTGTCGACGCCGTACGGCGTTCGTACCTGCAGCGCGCTCGCGCTGCGACCGGGTGGCCCGTGACGAAGTGGCTCGGCCGGTTCCGGCCGGACCCGCTGCGGCGGCTGCACCTGGACGGCGGCGCACGCCAACAGGGCAAGGCGGCCCGCAAGTCCGCGTCCAACGAGGTGTCGATCGCCCGCTCTTCGTTGCCTGCGGCAACGCCGGTGCAGCGGGCCCGGATGGACACCGCCGTCCGGACGATCACGAACAAGGCGGCCGAGGGACTCTCGCGGCCGTGGGCGGACTCGGTCCGTACGGCGGTGCGCAAGCGCGAGGAGTCGCTGGGCGACGAGCTGGACCAGGCCGTCGCGCGGACCGATCTCGGCGCGACGTCGACGCCGGGCTGGTGGGGCGCGGCGCGGTTCCTGCAGTGGCTGCTGTTCCTGGTGGCGCTGGGCGGCGCGGTGTGGCTGGCCGTTCTGGCCGTCTTCGGGTACCTGCAGCTCGAGGACCCGCCGCTGCCGCGGTGGAACGGCATCCCGTACGCGACGCTGATGCTGATCGGTGGCGTCGTGATCGGCGTACTGGTCTCGCTGGCGTGCCGGCTGTTCGCCACCAACGGCGCGAACCGGCGAGCCCGGCTGGTGGCCCGCGCGCTGCGCTCGGAGCTGGAGAAGGTTGCCGACAGCCACGTTGTCGACCCGGCCCGGACCGAGCTGGACGCGTACACGATCTGCCGCGACAAGCTGGCGATCGCGCGACGCTGAACCGCCCGCAGGACAACAAGAAGCCGGGACCGCTGTTCGCGGTCCCGGCTTCTTCGGTTCCTAGTTCTCCGGCGGGGTCTCCGGGACGTACTGGGCCGTCGCGATCGCGATCGCCTCGTCGAGGTCCTGGTCCGTGGTGGTGCCCGAGGCGCGGATCACCTCGATCCACGCCTTGATGCAGGCCTCGTTGTACTCGACCACCTCGGGGGAGTTGGCCATCTCGACCGGGTCGGCGTCCTCGGGGAGGTCGCCGTCCAGGTAGAGCGCGAGGCCGGCGACGGCGCCGTCCCAGCCCGGGCCGACGTACAGGGCGCCGGCACCGCCGGGAGCGGGCGGGCCTTCCATCGAGTGCTCGAGCACGAACTCGGTGGTGTCGCCGGTGCCCGGCGACAGCCGGACCTCGAGCAGGCTGGTCGGTCCGCCGAAGGTGACCTTGTAGCGCTTCGGCGGCTCGCACTCGAGGATCTCGCCGCCGGCGTTGCCCTGGATCTGGAAGCTGCCGCCGACCTTGAGCTCACCGGTGACGGGGGAGAACCAGCGCGCCATCCGCGCCGGGTCGGTGAGCGCGTCCCAGACCTCCTCGGGCGTTCCCTGGTAGGTGCGGCTCATCCGCACCGTCGCCGTCTCTCCGGTCCGGGTGACCTCGCGCTGGACCGCGGTGATGTGTTCCAGGATGTCCATCGGTGTGCTGCCGCCTCTCGTGAAGTGCTTGCCGGGCTCCAGAATGCCGGGCTTCGCTTATATAAGTCAAGACTAAGGCTTCGGGTTCTCCACAGGCGCTGTTGTCGGTCTTCGGATCAGGTCGTTTCCCGGCATCTTCTTGGGTGACAGCACATCCGCGATCGGAGGAATCATGAGCAATGACGCGTACCTGACCTTGACCGGCTGGGTCGGCAGTGACGTCGAGCTGAAGAAGTTGGAGGGCGGGTCGACGGTGGCGTCGTTCCGGATCGGCTCGACACCGCGGAGCTTCGACAAGGGGCAGAACACGTGGGTCGACCGCCCGACGACCTGGTTCACGGTCGACTGCTGGCGTTCGCTGGCGCAGAACGTCGCCGAGTCGATCAGTCGCGGCGATCCCGTCGTGGTCTACGGCCGCCTCAAGACCAGCGAGTGGACCGAGAACGGCGAACCCCGCTCCCGCACGCTGATCGAGGCGTTCTCGGTCGGTCACGACCTCTCCCGCGGTACGACGAGCTTCCGCAAGCAGGTGCCGCAGACGCTCGGAGCTTCGCCGTACGACGACCTGCCGGTCGAGGCGAACCCGTTCAGCGCTGAGGAGGCCGCATGAGAAGTGGACTGACCGGGAACGGCCGGGGCAGGGTGAGCAGGTGAACGAATTCGTCAAGCAGAACCTGACCGGTGCCCGGTTCGACGACGTCCATCTGACCGGTGCGAGCTTCCACGACGTCGATCTGTCGGGGGCGCGCTTCCGGGTGGTCGACCTGAGCGGTGTGTCGATCCGTGGTGCCGCGCTGGTGAACGTCGAGATCGACGCCGAGATCGAGAACCTGCGGATCAACGGGGTGGACGTCGTACCGCTGGTGGAGGCTGAGCTCGATCGTCGGTATCCGGACCGGGCGAAGATGCGCCCGGTGGATGCCGACGGCTACCGGGAGGCGTGGGCCGCTCTCGAACACTTGTGGGAGGGGACTGTCGAACGGGCGCGGGCGTTGCCGGCCGAGAGGTTGCACGAGCGGGTCGACGGCGAGTGGTCGTTCATCGAGACGTTGCGGCACCTGGTGTTCGCCACGGATGCGTGGATGAACCGTGCCGTTCTCGGCGATCCCGCGCCGTGGCATCCGCTCGACCTGCCGCACGACGAGATGCCGGTGACTCCGTCGGTTCCTCGCGATCCGGAGGCCCGTCCGAGCCTGGACGAGATCCTCGCGGTCCGCGCTGAACGTCAGGCTGCGGTCCGGCGGTTCTTCGCGGACCTCACCGACGAACAGCTCGAGACCACGACGACGCCGGTGCTGGAAGCGGGGTACCCGGAGTCCGAGAGCTTCCCGCTGACCCGCTGCCTGCGGGCCGTCGTACAGGAGGAATGGCTGCATCGGCTGTACGCCGAACGAGATCTGGATGCGCTCATGGAGCGGTAATCGCCTCTGTGCTTGCCGTGTCGGGGGTGGGTACGTGGTCCGCATGTTCTGGAAACTGCTGGCCGCACCCCGGTGGATCGTCGGTGGCTGCGTGGCCTTGGTCGCCTTTCTCGGCTACGGGATCGGGTTCAAGGTGGCCAGGGACGTCTCCTGGACAGGCGCTGCGCTGATCGGTGTTGTCGGAGGTGCGACGGTGGCTCTGGCGACGGTGGTGGCGCTCAGCTCGAGGCGCCGTGAGCTGAGGGCCGTCGATGCCGATCGGTTGTCTCCGTCGCGGCGGGCGAGTCCTGAGGGACCGCGTGGCACCGACCTCGGGCCAGGACGTCGGGCGCCCGGCAGTCGCCGACCCTCGGACGTCGTCCCAGCCGACGATCGATCGCCGGGCCGGGAGCGAGATCTGGATGCGCTCATGGGGCCGAGGTTGCCGCGAGTATTTCGGTGGTGGGCATCCGCGCTGAGGTACCTCGGCGTCCGTCCGTCGGCCTGGGGTGGAGGCGTGGCGCGGTCGCTGCTGGCCGAACTGGCGACGCGTGCGAGCGTGCTCGGGTTCACACGTCTTCGGCTCGGTGTCTACGTCGACAACGTGCGTGCCGTCGAGCTGTACCAGCGGCTGGGGTGGATCGCCGAGGGTGGGCCGATGGCGCACCTCCGCAGCGGCCGCCTCGAACAGGTCTACGTCCTCAACCTCGGCTGAAGGCAATGGTCGCCGCGGCCGCGAGCAGGATCACCGCGGCGGCGGCGCTGCGTCAGCCGAGGTCTGCTCGGAGTGGTGCCCGCCCGTGCTTCAGGCCCTGGCAGCTCTCGAAACCTCCTCTGCTTTGAGAGGAGGCATGGGCGGCCGGTTGGGATTGGGTGGGGGGCACCGCATAGGCTCTGGAGCATGGCGGAATTCATCTACACCCTTCGTAACGTCCGGAAGGCGCACGGGGACAAGGTCGTGCTCGACAACGTCACCTTGAACTTCCTGACCGGCGCGAAGATCGGCGTGGTCGGGCCGAACGGCACCGGCAAGTCCTCGCTGTTCAAGATCATGGCGGGACTGGACCAGGCCTCCAACGGCGAGGCGCGCCTCGCCGAGGGCGCCACGGTGGGGATCCTGCTGCAGGAGCCGCCGCTGACCGAGGGCAAGACGGTCCTGGAGAACGTCGAGGAAGGTGTCGGCGACACCAAGAGGAAGCTCGACCGGTTCAACGAGATCAGCGCCGAACTGGCCGATCCCGACGCCGACTACGACACACTGCTGGCCGAGATGGGTGACCTGCAGACCGAGCTCGACCACCGCAACGCGTGGGACGTCGACGCTCAGCTGGAGCAGGCGATGGACGCGCTGCGCTGCCCGCCGGCCGACGCGATCGTCGACAACCTGTCCGGTGGTGAGCGCCGCCGGGTCGCGCTGTGCAAGCTCCTGCTGCAGCAGCCCGACCTGCTGCTGCTCGACGAGCCCACCAACCACCTGGACGCCGAGTCGGTGCTCTGGCTGGAGCAGCACCTGCAGAAGTACCCGGGCGCCGTCCTGGCGATCACCCACGACCGGTACTTCCTGGACAACGTCGCCGAGTGGATCCTGGAAATGGACCGCGGCAAGACCTACGGGTACGAGGGCAACTACTCGAAGTACCTGGAGACCAAGCAGGCCCGGCTCGTGGTCGAGGGCCAGAAGGACGCGAAGCGGCAGAAGATCCTGGAGCGCGAGCTCGAGTGGGTCCGGTCGAACGCGAAGGCCCGCCAGACCAAGAGCAAGTCCCGCCTGGCCCGGTACGAGGAACTCGCCGCCGAGGCCGAGCGCTCGAAGAAGCTCGACATCGACGAGATCAACATCCCGGCTGGTCCGCGCCTGGGCAGCACGGTGCTCGAGGTCAGCAAGCTGGAGAAGGGCTTCGGCGACCGCAAGCTGATCGACGGCCTGAGCTTCTCGCTGCCGCGCGCCGGCATCGTCGGCATCGTCGGCCCGAACGGTGTCGGCAAGTCGACGCTGTTCCGCATGATCGTCGGCGAGGAGACCCCCGACAAGGGTTCGCTGAAGCTCGGCGAGACCGTGCGGATCTCGTACGTCGACCAGTCCCGCGGCGGCCTGGACCCGAAGAAGACGGTCTGGCAGCAGGTCTCCGACGAGCTCGACTACATCAAGGTCGCGAACTTCGAGATGCCGAGCCGCGCGTACGTCGCGTCGTTCGGGTTCAAGGGCCCGGACCAGCAGAAGCCGACCGGCGTCCTGTCCGGCGGTGAGCGCAACCGGCTGAACCTTGCGCTCACCCTGAAGATGGGCGGCAACCTGCTGCTGCTCGACGAACCGACCAACGACCTGGACGTCGAGACCCTGCAGTCGCTCGAGGACGCCCTGCTCGAGTTCCCCGGCTGCGCCGTGGTGATCTCCCACGACCGGTGGTTCCTCGACCGCGTCGCCACCCACATCCTCGCCTGGGAAGGCACCGACGAGGACCCGTCCGCCTGGTTCTGGTTCGAAGGCAACTTCGCGTCGTACGAGGCCAACAAGATCGAGCGCCTCGGCGCCGAAGCGGCCCGCCCGCACCGCGTCACCCACCGCAAGCTGACCCGCGACTGATCTAGACCGGCGAGTCGTCAGAGCCCCACCTTCCTCACCGGGAAGGTGGGGCTCTTTTCGTTGTACAGCAAGAGGTTCCGGCTCCGGTCTGGTGCGTGCCGCAGGGCGGGTGCATGGTCGAAGGAGGGGGATAGCCAGTAGCTGTTCGGGGTGGAAGTGATGAAGGGCAGAGTTCTTGGTGCGGTGGCGTCCCTGACCGCGATGGTCACGGCGATGCTGACGGCTTCGCCGCCGGCCGCAGTCGCCACCGCACCCGGGTGCAACGGCAGGATCGCGTGCATGCGACCGGACGCGACCGGCTTCTGGCAGACCTGGGTGGCCGGCGGCTCAGGCAGCTGACGGCGTACGCGATCGGCGCGGGGTGACGCGGACTGGTCGCCGGACGGCTCGAAGATCCTGTACCTGCAGGGTCTGCCCGGCGAAGACACGTACACCGAAGGCATGGCCACGATGAAGCCCGACGGGTCGCGGCAACGCTTCGTCTCCGCAACCCCGATGCGAGAGCACCAGCCCGACTGGCTCCCCGTCCGATCCCACACCTGCCGCTGGCACAAGGAGAACCCGGTACGCCGGGCAGCCGGCCGCGACGAGCGCGAGCTTGGCGGCGATCAGTTGGCCGACCCAGCGCTTGGCCGGCGTGCCGTTGCCGCGGAAGTGGACGTGCCAGTGCTTGCGCTGTGCCCGAGTGGCCGCTCAGTGCTGGTGCCTGGCGGGCGGGCGACGCCGGAGGCCGCCGTGCAGGGGTAGGGATGGGCCTCGCCCCGCGGGGGTAGGGGATGGACCTTGGCCTGCGGGGGCGGAGTACTTGCGGCGCTCAGCTGCGCGGTCCGTTCGGCTGGCGCTTCTCCGCACGGACCGCCCACTGGCAGCGGCGTACCGCCGTCACGGGCGGTGGGACGATCACGGCCGACCTCGGTGAGCCGCGCGTCGGCCCGGCTGGCGTGGTCGTCGAGGCGAACGGGCACCAGTGGCTCGCGGTTGCCGTCGACATGGGCAACTCGCACGCGCGAGCTGTGGGCCTACTCGTAGAGCGAAGGGCCGCCGGCGTCGGCGGCGTCGGCCGCTTCGCTGAGCCAGGCGGCGAAGCCTCGGGCCTCGGCGGCGGTGATCAGCAGGGTCGCGCTGGCGCCGCCGTCGTCGATCGGGCTGAAGAAGCCGTCGGGGACGCGCACCGTGAAGGTCACCGCCGTCCGCTCGCGGCCGGCCACCGGGAACGCAGCCGCCCGGACCATTCCGCTACCGCCGGACTGCACGCCGTCTTGGTCTTCCCACAAGGTCCTCGGCTGACTCATCCGTGCAGGGTAAGCCCGCCGCAGGCCGCGGGGGCGGGGCGTTGGGCGGCGGGGCCCTGGGCCCTGCGCCTTCGCCCCGCGTCCCGCTCTGCGCCTGCGCCCAGCGTCCCGCCCTGCGCCCGCGCCCAGCGTCCCGCCCTGCGCCTGCGCCTGCGCCTGCGTCCCGCCCTGCGCCCGCGCCCAGCGTCCCGCCCTGCGCCTGCGCCCCGCGTCCCGCCCGCGCCCGGCCCCGGCGCCCCGGCCCGGCGCCCCCGCGCCCCTCGCCCGCGCCCCGCGCCGCCCCGCGCCTGCGCTCCACGCCCGTCCCGCGCCTGCGCTCCACGCCCGGTGCCCCGCGCCGGGGCCGCGAGGCGGGATGCGACGGGCCCAGGGTCGCAGGGATGCGGAGCGGTGGTCAGGCGGGCCGGGCCTGAATGGCGATGGTTTGCTTTTGGGCTAAGTATCAGACAATACTTAGCCGCATGGCACAGTATTCGGCGGAGGTTGACGGGGTGTTCGTCGCGTTGGCCGATCCGACGCGGCGGGGTGTGATCCGGCGGCTCGGGCGGGGGCCGACGAGTGTGGGGGAGTTGGCCGGCGAGTTTCCGATGACGTTGCCGTCGTTCATGAAGCACGTTCGGACGTTGGAGTCGAACGGGCTGATCCGGACGGTCAAGGTCGGGCGGGTTCGGACGTGTGTGCTGAACCGGGAGCGCCTCGCGGTGGTGGACGACTGGCTCGCGGAGCAGCGGGCGGTGTGGGAAGAGCGGACTGATCGGCTGGAGAGTCTGGTCGACGAACTGATGGAGGAGGAGCGATGAATCCGGAGCTGGATCTGGTGGTGGAGCGCGTGATTCGGGCGCCTCGGGCAGTGGTGTGGAGTGCGTGGACCGAGCCGTCGCGGTTCGCGCGGTGGTGGGTGCCGGCGCCGACGGTGTGCCGGGTCGATCGGCTCGAGGTGCGGCCCGGCGGTGGGCTGGTGACGCGGATGAGCGACGACGGGGAGACGTTCGTTCCGCATCTCGACGCGAGTTTCGTGGTCGCGGAGGAGCTGGAGCGGATCGTGTTCACGAACACGATCGACAGTTCGTGGCGGCCGACGAACCCCGAGCCGATCGCGATGACGGCCGAGGTCACGTTCGCCGATCACGCGGACGGGACGGCGTACCGGATCGTCGTACGGCATGGTGATCCGGCCTCGCGCAAGCTGCACGAGGAGATGGGGTTTGCTGACGGGTGGGGTTCGGTCACCGCGCAGCTTGCTGGGGTTGCCGAGAGCGAGGCGGCGGGATGAGGCTCGTGCTCACGGAGTTCGTGACGCTCGACGGGGTGAGCCAGGGGCCTGGGTCGCCGACCGAGGATCCGAGCGACGGGTTCACGCGCGGTGGGTGGCTGATTCCCTTCCTGGACGAGACGTTCGTACGGCGTACGTCGGAGTGGCTCGAGTTGGCCGACGGGCTGCTGTTCGGGCGGCGGACGTACGAGGCGTTCGCGCGGGACTGGCCGGAGATCACGGATCCGGACGATCCGTACACCGGGCGGATGAACGCGCTGCCGAAGTACGTCGTCACCAGCACACTGACCGAGGCCTCCTGGGACCCGACGACGATCCTCGAAGGCGACCCGCTCGAGTCCGTGGCGAAGCTCAAGGCCGAGCCGGGACGCGAGCTCCAGATCCACGGCAGTGGACGACTGGGCAACGCGCTCCTCGCGGCCGGGCTCGTGGATACGCTCCGCCTGGCAGTCGCGCCGACGGTCGTCGGATCCGGTCGCCGGCTGCTCGATCACCCAGGTATGCCCGTCGGTCTCCAGTTGACCAAGCACGAGGCAACCGCGACGGGTCTCCTGCTGCTCGAGTACGACGCGGCGGGCGCTGCCAAGGTCGGCGAGTACGAGGGCGTCGGCGCCTTCGTCTGACGACCCGGCCTCCGCGCCCCTCGGCCTCCCGCCTCCGGATCCCTCCCGGCCTTCGGCCTTCGGGCCTCCCGACCTCCGGGCACCCCGGGCTGCCGGGCCACACGGCCCCGGCCTCCCTGCCCCCGGCCTCCGGGCGACTCGGCCCCTTCGGTCACCCGCCTCCGGGCTCGGGGCCCCTGGAGCCTCCCGGCTATCCGGCTCGCGGTGTCCGGTCTCCGGGCCGCCCGGCGGCGCGGTGGACGGCGACACCGCCGTGTGGGATCCGGGCGGCGGCGTCGCGGGTGCTCTGCGCTGGGCGTGGCCGGGTTGTTCGGTGGAGCCTGCGTGCACAGGGCGGATGCGGCCGCGACAGTCGGTACGCCCCCCGGCCCCGGCCCCCGGCCCCCGGCCTCCGGGCACACCGGGCTGCCGGGCCGCGCAGCGCCGGCCTCCCTGCGCCGGCCTCCGGGCGACTCGGCGCCTCCGGTCACCCGTCTCCCGGTCTCCGGGCCTCTCGGGCCTTCCGGTCATCCGGCTCCCGGCCTCCGGGCACCCCGGCCTCCGGGCACCCCGGCCTCCGGGCCGCGCGCCCCGGCCTCCCTGCCCCGGCCTCCGGCGACCCGGCGCCTTCGTCACCCGCCTCCGGCTCCCGGGGCCCTCGGGCCTCCCGGCTCCCCGGCCTTCGGGTCTCCCGGGTCGCCTGCCCGCCGGGCGCCGATGCGCCGGCGGGGTGAGCGGGCGGGTTATCTCGGCTGGGTGAGGATTTCGGCTCCGTGGTCGGTGATGGCGATGGTGTGTTCGCTGTGGGCTGTGCGGCAGCCGGTGGCGCTGCGGAGGGTCCAGCCGTCGTCGTCGGTGACGAGCTCGGCGGTGTCGGCCATGATCCAGGGCTCGAGGGCCAGCAGCAGGCCGGGGCGGAGTTTGTAACCGCGGCCGGGGCGGCCGGTGTTGGAGATGTGGGGGTCCTGGTGCATCGTCGAGCCGATGCCGTGGCCGCCGAACTCGGTATTGATCTCGTAGCCGGCGTCGCTGAGGACCGTGCCGATCGCGTGCGAGAGGTCGCCGATGCGGGCGCCCGGTCCGGCGGCGGCGATGCCTGCTTTCAGGGCGCGTTCGGTTGCGTCGATCAGCGCGACGCTCTCCGCGTCCTTCGACTCGCCGACGATGAAGCTGATCGCGGAGTCCGCGGCGACACCACCCTTGAGGACGGCGAGGTCGAGGCTCAGCAGGTCGCCGTCGGCCAGCGTGTAGTCGTGCGGCAGACCGTGGAGTACGGCGTCGTTGACGCCGGTGCAGATGTAGTGGCCGAACGGACCGCGCCCGAACGACGGCGCGTAGTCGACGTAGCAGGACTCCGCGCCGGCCTCGAGGATCATCGCCTTGGTCCACTCGTCGATGTCGAGCAGGTTCGTGCCGACCGTGGCGCGGCTCTTCATGGTCTGCAGGATCTCCGCGACCAGGGCGCCGGTCTCCTGCGCGCGGGGCAGTTCGGAGGGGCTGAGGATCTCGATCATGCGGCGCCTTTCGTGCGTACCCAATAACTATCCCGGCCATATTATCCCGGGACTAGAATCGGTTCATGGTCAGGTTGCCGCTCACCCCCGCGGAGGTCGAACGCGGGCAGCGCCTCGGCGCGCTGCTGCGGCTCGCCCGGGGCGAGCGCTCGATGCTCGAGGTCGCGCTCGACGCGCGGGTCTCGCCGGAGACGCTGCGCAAGATCGAGTCCGGTCGCGTGGCGACTCCCGCCTTCCCGACGATCGCGGCGATCGCGGATGTACTCGGGCTGTCGCTGGATGCGGTGTGGGCCGAGATCAGCGAGCCCGAAGGGGCGGCCGGGCGCGGGCGCAACGCGCGGGAGTGGCTGGCGTCTTAAGGCTTGTAGCGGGTAAGCATTGCCGCCGCGCGGTCGTGCAACGTCGTGCGGAGCCACTGGGGCTCCAGAACGTCCGCGTTCGTCGCGAGCTGCCACAGGGCCCAGACGGCGTGGCGCGCGTCCTGGAAGGTCGCCTCCATCAGCAGCCAGCCGTCGTCGGTGGGCTCTTCGGACAGGACGGCGAGCGCCGTACCGACCAGGTCCTTCCGGCGTACTGGGTCAACGCGCGCCAGTACGGCGACCTGGTCGCCGCCGGTGCGGAACCGCGTACTGCGGTCCTGCCAGGCCTGGTCCAGGTCGACCTCGTCAGGCCGCTCGGCCGGCTCGGTGAGCTCCTCGGCGGCGAGCACCCGGGACAGGCGGTAGGTGCGGTCCTCACCTGACTTCGTGGCCAGCAGGTAGCCCTGGCCGCGGACGGTGACGAGGCCGACCGGGTCTACCGTGCGCCACTGCGGGTCCTGGTCGGCGGCCTCGTACTGGATCCGCAGCCGGTGCCCGGCCAGCACAGCGCGCCGTACGGCGGCCATGACTGTGTCGGGGACCTCCTCCGTGTCGTGGCGGCGCGACAGCAGGTCGATCTCGGGCTCGAGCAGCAGGCGCTGGGCCGCACCCGTGGCGGTGTCGCGGTAGCTGTCGGGGAGCGCGTCGACGACCTTGAGCATGGCTGACGCGAGCGCCGAGCCCAGCCCGAACGCCTGCGCACCGCGACGCGACCCGGCGACCAGCAGGGCGAGCGCCTCATCGTGGCCGAGCCCGGTGAGTTCGGTCTGGAAGCCGGGGAGCAGGGTGAAGCCGCCGTGGCGGCCGCGCTCGGCGTACACCGGTACGCCGGCTGCGGAGAGTGCCTCGATGTCGCGGAGCACTGTGCGCGTGGAGACCTCCAGCTCGCGGGCGAGCGTGGTGGCGGACAGTTGGCCGCGCTGTCGGAGCAGGAGCACCAGCGATACCAAGCGGTCGGCGCGCACGTTCGGAACCGTACCGGAATACATGACCAAGGGTGTCGTGAATTGTTGGCAGGCTCGTCGACGTACATCCGACGTGGCGAATGGAGCTGAAGTGGCAGTGGAGCGAACGGCGGTCAACCCGGTGACGTGGTCGGTGGGGATGGGCTTCAACCAGGGGGAGCTCGTCTCCGGGCACACGCGGACGTTGTACTGCTCCGGGCAGACCGCGATGAACGCCGACGGAAAGCCCGAGCACGACGGCGACATGGCCGGGCAGCTCGCGCTGAGTCTCGCCAACCTGGAGGCGGTGCTCGCGGAGGCGGGGATGGCACTGGGGGATCTGGTGCGGCTCAACGTGTACACGACGGACGTCGACCTGCTGTTCCAGCACTACGGCGTACTGGCCTCGCGACTCGGGGCTGCGGGAGTGGCGCCGAGTACGACGATGCTCGGGGTGACCCGGCTGGCGATCCCGGGCCAGCTGGTCGAACTGGAGGGGACTGCTGTCGCGTAGGGCCTGCGTGCCGCCCCCAGCGTGTGGCTGGGGGCGATGCCTACATGAGCCAGTGCACGCTGTGGCGGTGCTGGTGGTTGGCGAAGTCATAGTCGTCGAGCGGGTCGCCGGCGTTCCAGGCGCGGAGCAGCCGGTGCAGCTCGTCGCGCTCGCGGCGGCGTTCGGGGACGTAGTAGAACCGGTGGATCTCCTCGGCGTCCGGGCCGAACCGGCCCTGCGGGTGGCGGTCGGTCCCGTCGCTGGACGCCGGGCGGCAGGTCGCGCGGGGGTCGAACGTGAGGGTCTGCACGATGCAGTCCCCGTGACGGTGGTCGTGCTGGATCGGGTGGTTCTCGACGTGCCGGATCGCCCAGTTCGGGCGGTCCTTGTCGGTGCGGCTCATGCATGCTCCCGGCATGCATCCGTGCGCGGCGGTCACCGCGTCTCGGCCCGGATGCCTAAGGCTCCGGGGCGCGGCGCTGCGGGGAGTGGGGCACGCGGGCAACGGTACGACGGCGCGCTGCGGGTGGGCGACGGGATTTGGTGGCAGACGGGGACAGCCCCTCCAGGCGCGGGCGCCAGGGAACGGAAGGGCCCGCGTGGGAGAGGCACTCGCCTCTTCCGCGCGGGCCCAGGGGTCAGCGTTGGCCGATGTTTTCGGAGACGGCGTCGAAGACTCGGCCTACGGCGGCGAAGTCTTCGGGGGAGGCCAGGTCGACCAGGTGTTCGCGGACGCCTTCGACGTGGGAGGGGGCGGCCTGTTCGAGGAGGGTGAAGCCGGCGTCGGTGAGTTCGGCCCAGACGCCGCGCTTGTCGCTCTTGCACGACGTACGGCGTACTAGGTCGGCCGCCTCGAGACGCCCTACAGTGTGGGTGAGGCGGGAACGGCTCTGGTGCAGGCGGTCGGCCAGGTCGGCCATCCGCAGGCGCCGGTCGGGGGCCTCGGAGAGGCGGACCAGGATCTCGTAGTCGTTGATGCCCAGGCCGAACTGCCGCAGGTCGTCGTCCAGCTTGGCCATCAGGCGCGCCGTGCCCAGCAGGTACGCGCGCCACGCCACCTGCTGCTCGGAGTCCAGCCACCGGGTGCCAGTCGTCATCGTCACCCGGACAGTGTACCGGGAATGTAGTTCAGATTTAAACCGTTACAGCTCATCAGAATCGGTTGAAATTTTAACTACATCCTCGAGAGGACCCCATGAGCAGCACCGGTACCACCACCGCGACCACCACGATCCCCGGCCTGGTGGCCGGCACCTACGCCCTCGACACGGCGCACAGCGAGATCGGCTTCACCGTCCGTCACCTGATGACCAAGGTGCGCGGCACCTTCCAGGAGTTCGCGGGCGAGATCGTCGTCAAGGACTCGCTGGAGGAGTCGACCGCGGCCGTCGAGGTCGAGCTCGCCTCCGTGCACACCCGCAGCGAGCAGCGCGACGGGCACCTGCGCTCCGGCGACTTCTTCGACGCGGAGAACAGCCCGAAGATGACGTTCACCAGCACCGCGCTGAAGCCGGAGGGTGACGACTTCGTCCTGGCCGGCGAGCTGACGATCAAGGGCGTCACCAAGCCGATCGAGTTCGCGGTCGAGTTCCTCGGCGTCGAGCAGAACGCCTACGGCCAGAAGATCATCGGCTTCGAGGGGTCCACCTCGATCAGCCGCAAGGAGTGGGGCATCGACTTCAACGTCCCGCTGGAGGGCGGCAAGCTCCTGATCGGCGACAAGGTGGACATCCACCTCGACGTCCAGGCCGCGCTGCAGGACTAGTCGGTACGCCGGAAGGCCCCGGACCCTCGCGAGAGGGTGCCGGGGCCTTCGGTCTGTCCGGGGCGGGTCAGGCCTGGACCATGCGCAGCGCGAGGTCGCCGTACAGCGTCCCCAAGTCCTTGGGCTTCGTGCGGTGCGGGGTGTACCAGCGGGCGACGTCGATCGACAGCGACAGTACGGCGAGCGTCGTACCGGGCAGGTCTTCGACGGTGAACGAGCCGTCGGCGACGCCGTCGGCGAGGACCTGCTCGATCTGGGCGGAGATCGCGCGGCGGATCGTCGCGACCTCGGCGAAGTGCTCGGGGCTGAGCGCCGCCAGTTCGTACTGGACGACGCGCGCGATCGTGTGGTGCTCGGCGTGCCAGGCGGTGAACGCGGAAACCATTGAGTGGAGGCGAGCCGCCGCCGAACCGCCACTCGCCTGCGGCGAGGGCGGGAGGCCGGGTGCACCGGCCGGCAAGGACGAGGAAGCGGCGGGCGACGACGAGGCATCGGCGGACGAGGACCAGGCGTCGGTGGACGAGGATGCGGCGTCGGCGGACGAGTCCGCGTCCCGCAGTACGGCGAGCGCCGCCTGGTGGCCGTACAGGCTGATCTCGAAGAGCAGGCGCTCCTTCGACGGGTAGTGCACGTAGAGCGCCGCCGGGGACATGCCGGCGCGGGACGCGATGTCGCGGGTGGTGGTCGCCTGGAAGCCGCGCTCGGCGAACGCGTCGATGGCGCCGGTGAGCAGCCTTCGGGCGGCGGCCGGCTGGACGTGTTCCCACACGAGGGGACTGGTGACTGCGGACACGTTGACACTCTGCACCGGATTCGCGAAGCTAAGCAAGCGCTTAGCCATCGGTGAGACTCCGGGCCGCGGCGCAGATCACACTCGACCTCGGGGAAGGACCCAGCGATGCAACGGATCATCTTCGGCGAGGACCACCACGCGTTCCGGGCCAGTGCCAAGGAGTTCTGCGACCGCTCGCTGGTCCCGCGGATGGAGCAGTTCCTCGAGGAGAAGACGATCGACCGCGCGGTCTGGCTGGAGGCCGGCAAGCAGGGCTTCCTCGGGCTCGACGTCCCGGAGGAGTACGGCGGTTCGAGTGTCGGCGACTACCGGTTCAACGCGGTGTTCGCCGAGGAGGTCTCGAAGGTCTCGGCCTCGCTGTCGAGCTGCTTCGGGATCCACTACGACTGCGCCGCGCCGTACCTGGTCGACCTCGGCACCGAGGAGCAGAAGCAGCGCTGGCTGCCGAAGTTCAGCTCCGGCGAGCTCGTCGCGGCGATCGGGATGACCGAGCCGTCCGGCGGCTCCGACCTGGCCGGGCTGAAGACCAGTGCGAAGAAGGTCGACGGTGGCTGGGTGCTGAACGGGTCGAAGACGTTCATCACCAACGGCGACATGGCCGACCTGACCGTCACCGCCGCGCGCACCGACCCGAGCAAGGGTGCCAAGGGCATCACGCTGTTCGCGGTCGAGGAGGGCATGGACGGGTTCGCCCGCGGCCGGAAGCTCGACAAGGTCGGGCAGACCGAGTCCGGGACGTCGGAGCTGTTCTTCGAGGACGTGTTCGTCCCGGACGAGAACGTGCTCGGCGAGATCGACCGCGGCTTCATCCACATGATGGAGCGGCTGGCCCAGGAGCGGGTCGGGGCAGCGGTCTCGAACATCGCTCACGCCGTACAGATCCTTGACGAGACGATCGAGTACGTGAAGCAGCGCAAGGCCTTCGGTCAGCCGGTCGGCTCGTTCCAGTACAACAAGTTCCTGATCGCCGAGCTGGTCACCAAGGCCGAGGTGACCCAGGCGTACGTCGACAACGCGATCGTGGCGCACGACGAGGACCGGCTGTCCGCGGTCGACGCCGCCAAGGCCAAGTGGTGGAGCGCGCAGGTCCAGAACGAGATCCTGGACGCGTGCGTCCAGCTGCACGGCGGCTACGGCTACATGAACGAGTACCGGGTGGCCCGCGCCTGGCGCGACGCCCGGGTGACCAAGATCTGGGCCGGCAGCAACGAGATCATGAAGGAACTCATCGGCCGCGACCTCGGCCTGTAGAAGGGATCCACAGTGCCTGAAGCAGTCATCGTCTCCACCGCGCGCTCGCCGATCGGCCGGGCCAACAAGGGGTCCCTCAAGGACATCCGGCCGGACGACCTGGCCGTGCAGATGATCCAGGCCGCGGTCGAGAAGGCCGGGCTGACCGGCGACCAGATCGAGGACCTGATGCTCGGGTGCGCCGAGCCGCACGACGAGCACGGCGGCAACATGGCCCGTCGCGTCGCCGTACAGCTCGGGTGGGACAACACGCCCGCGACCACGATCAACCGGTTCTGCGCGTCGTCGACGCAGACCGCGCGGATGGCGTACCACGCGATCAAGTCCGGCGAGGGCGACATCTTCGTCAGCGCGGGCGTCGAGTGCGTCTCGCGGTACAAGAACTTCGGATCGGCCGGGGTGGGTGACCCGAGCTCGTTCAACCAGGTGTTCACCGACGCCGTGCAGCGGACCGAGAAGTACGCCGAGACGAACGACGTCTGGCACGACCCGCGCGAGGACGGGCAGCTCCCGGACATCTACATCTCGATGGGTCAGACCGCCGAGAACGTCGCGACGCTGCGCGGGATCAGCCGCGCCGACCAGGACGCGTTCGGCGTCCGGTCGCAGAACCTGGCCGAGAAGGCGATCAACAACGGCTTCTTCGAGCGCGAGATCACGCCGGTCACGCTGCCGGACGGCACGGTCGTGAGCAAGGACGACGGACCGCGCGCCGGTACGACGCTGGAGAAGGTCAGCCAGCTGCAGCCGGTGTTCCGGCCGGACGGCACCGTGACCGCGGGGAACTGCTGCCCGCTGAACGACGGCGCGGCGGCCGTGGTGATCATGAGCGACACCAAGGCGCGCGAGCTCGGGCTGACGCCGCTGGCGCGGATCGTGTCGACCGGGGTCAGCGGGCTGTCGCCGGAGATCATGGGCCTCGGCCCGGTCGAGGCGTCGAAGCAGGCGCTGGCGCGGGCCGGGATGAGCATCTCCGACATCGACCTGGTCGAGATCAACGAGGCGTTCGCCGTACAGGTGATCGGTTCGGCGCGTGAGCTCGGGATCGACGAGGACCGCCTGAACGTGCACGGCGGCGCGATCGCGCTGGGGCACCCGTTCGGGTCGACCGGCGCGCGGATCATGACGACGCTGGTGAACGGGCTGCAGTTCGAGGACAAGCAGTTCGGCCTGGAGACGATGTGCGTCGGTGGCGGCCAGGGCATGGCGATCGTGCTCGAGCGGCTGAGCTGATCCGCGCTTGCGTCCGAAGAGCCGGCCCGCGTCCGAAGAAGCGGAGGCTATAGGCCACGGTTGTTCGGACGCAGTGAGGTTCTTCGGACGCTACGAGGTGCGGCGACGGGATGGGGACTGAGGACATGAGTTTGAAGGGCCGGACGGCGATCGTCACGGGTGCGTCGCGCGGGATCGGGCTGGCCGTTGCGCAGCGGCTGGTGGCCGACGGCGCTCGGGTGGTGATCACCGGGCGCACGCAGGAGACGCTGGATGCCGCGGTCGAGACGCTCGGCGGTGCGGAGAACGCTCTCGCCGTCGCCGGGAAGGCGGCTGATCCCGACCATCGCACGCAGGTGATCGAGAGCGCGCTGTCGGCGTACGGGTCGGTGGATCTGCTGGTCAACAACACCGGCATCAACCCGATCTACGGCTCGCTGCTCGACGTCGACGCCGCGGTCGCGGCCAAGATGGTCGACACGAACGTGCTCGCCGCGATCGCGTGGGTGAAGGCCTGCCGCGACGCGTGGATGGGTGAGCACGGGGGATCGGTCGTCAACCTGTCGTCGGTCGCCGGCCTGGCGCCGTCGCCCGGCATCGGCTGGTACGGCGCGACGAAGGCGATGCTGTCCCGCGTCACGATGGAACTGGCCGTCGAGCTGGCGCCGGCGATCCGCGTCAATGCGGTGGCGCCGGCGGTGGTGAAGACCAAGTTCGCCGGCGCGCTCTTCGAGGGCCGCGAGGCCGAGGTCGCGGCGTCGTACCCGATGAAGCGGCTCGGGCGCCCGGAGGACGTGGGCTCGTTGGTGTGGTTCCTGCTGTCGGACGAGGCGTCGTGGATCACCGGGCAGACGCTGACGATCGACGGCGGGCTGACGCTGAGCGGTGGGATGGTTCAGTAGCTAGACCTTTGGGATGGTCGGACTCGTCGATCCCCAGGTGTCGGCTGCTGCTGAGGGTGATTCGGCGTCCGTCGCGGCGGCTGATCAGGTAGGCGTCAGAGCCGAGGCGGAGGTCGGTGGTCGGCGCGTTCTGCCGTACGAGAGGGCGGTCGGTCTCCAGGTCGGTCTTGGCCCCAGCAGGACGCCAGGTCCACGTGCTCCGGTCGCCTTTGGCGAAGAGGTGCCATTCGTCGGGGAAGTCCCAGCGGAAGATCAGTTGATAAGCGAGGGCCCCGTTCGCTGCGTACGCGTCCCACCGGACCAAGGTGGAGAAGCGGCTCAAGTCGGCCGAGCGCGCGCTCGGGCTTCGACGACTCCTGCGGCGGCGCAGTCGGCGTTTCGGCGTACGGGCGGAGTCAGGTACGGCTGGTTGACGACCACCTTGGCGGGGACGTCGAGGGAGCAGGTTGGCTGCTGGTGCTCGTGTGTCGACGACCAGGCGACGGTCGCTCCGGCGGTGAGCACGGCAACGGCGACGACGGCGGCGATGACGGTTCGCCGGGAGCCGAGTCGGCGGATGAGCACGTGAACCCCCCCAGGGATGTGAGGGGTCATTGGATCACGCTTGGTGGTCCGTTCTGGTGGCGGCGAAGGTTTGGCGGAGGGTGATGGTGCCGTCTTCGGCTTCGTCCTCGTTGCGCCAGTCGAAGGTTGACTCGGTGATGTTCGTGAAGCCCCAGCGGGTCTTGTACGCCGTGGGTTCGCGGGCTTCGAGGGTGATCCAGTTGTCACCGGATCGGCCGATGAAGGTCTGCACGAAGGCGGCCTTGGGGCCCATCCAGGTTGAGCGGAAGGCTTCCAGCTCGGGGTCGTAGAGGCGGATCGACAGCCCCCACTCGCCGTCGCCGTCGGTGGGCCGGCGGGCGCGGCTCGGGGCGATCCAGATGTCGGCGACGGCGCGACCGTCGAGCGCATAGCCGAAGTGCCACTCGCCTTGGGTCTGGCGGGTGACGGCGCCGGTCTTGTCGTACCAGCGGACGTCGAGATCCCAGCTGCCGATGAGGGGCTGGAAGACCGCGAAGTGGTCGGCGTACTCGGGGCGCGGGGCATCCGCGACGAAGAGGTCGGCGAGGAGGTCGCGCGGGTTGGTGGTCATGGGGTTGAGGGTAGGTAGGCGGGGTGGGTGCTGCCAGGGGGTTTGCGGGCAGCGCTGGAGCGAGCGCCAGCGAGCGGAAGGGCCTGCGTGGGTGCTGTTCTACTCGGCGGTGGAGAGGATCAGGGAGCGGAGCTTGGTGATGGCCAGGGTCAGCCCGAGGATCACGACCGTCAGCAACAGGACGGTGGCGATGGGCAGTTTCACCGCCGACTCCACGCGTGGTGCGTCGGTGAGCTTGCTGATCAGGGCCAGCGACCACTGCTGGACCGAGAGCACCTTGGCGCCGTCGACGTACTGGCCCATGACGCTTTCCCAGAGGAGGGAGTAGATGAGGCCGATGGTGACGGCGTTGCCGGAGAAGACGGACAGGGCGATGAAGATCGCGATGTAGGCGATGCCGGCGACCAGGGCGCCGGTGCTGAAGGCTACGGCTGTGGTGATGTCGCCCGGGTCCAGGACGATGCCGGCGATCAGAAGAGGGAGCGCGCCCAGGACTAGGACGACACAAACCGCGACCAAAGCCTTAGTGAGGATGATCGTGGAGCGTTTGATGGGCTTGCTGAGCAGGTAGACGATCGAGCCGTCGTCGATCTCCGACGCGATCGCGCCGGTGCCGGCGACCAAAGCGACCAGAGGCAAGATCACGGCCAGGCCGAACTGCTGGAGCAAAGCGACCTGCAGGCCGGACTTGTCGTCGACGGTCAACGCGAGCAGCACGCACAGGCCGACGAAGACCGCGGGCAGGATGTAGAGCAGCAGACCGCGGCGCGAGCCGAAGAGGGTGGCGAGCGTCAGGCGGACGATCGTGCGCACGACCATCAGTGCCTCCCGACCAGGTAGGAGAAGACGCTCTCGAGCGACTCGTCGGTCGGGGAGACCTCCAGCAGCCGGATGCCCAGGTCGCGGGCCAGCGAAGGCACCAAACGGCTGAAGCGTTCGAAGTCGACGACCCGGATCTGCAGAGCAGCCGCGTCCAGATCAGCGCCCGCTGTCGACGGGTCGGCGATCAGAGCGGAAGCGAGACGGCGGTTGTCGCTGGAGCGCAGCCGGTACAGCATCGGCCGGTCCGTCATCAGCGTGCGGATCGCGCGGTAGTCACCCGAGGCCGCGTGCCGTCCGGACACCACGACCTCGATGTGCGTGGCGACCTGCTGCACCTCCTCCAGGATGTGCGAGCTGAACAGCACCGTGCGCCCGTCGCTGCCCATCTTGCGCAGCAGTTCCATCAGGTGCAGCCGCTGCCGCGGGTCCATGCCGTTGAACGGTTCGTCGAGCAGCAGCACCGACGGCTCGTGCACGAGCGCGGCGGCCATCTTGATCCGCTGCTTCATGCCCTTCGAGTACGTCGAGATGCGGCGCTCCGCCGCGTCCTCCATCGCCACCACAGCGATCGCCGCCGCCGCGGCAGCACCCGGCGACGCCAGCCCGTGCAACGAAGCGTTGGCCTGCACGAAAGCAGCGCCCGTCAGTACGTCGTACACGGCCTCGGTCTCCGGGACCAGACCGATCGCGGAGTACGCCTTCTCGTTCCGCCACACCGGTACGCCGTCCAGCGTGACCGTGCCGACCGACGGCGGCAGGAAGCCCGCCATCATCGTGATCAGCGTGGACTTGCCGGCGCCGTTCGGGCCGAGCAGACCGGTCACCCCCGGGCCGATGGTCATCGTGACGTCGTTGACCGCGACGACGTTGCCGTACCAGCGGGAGACCTTCTCGATCTGGATCACGCTCACCCGCGGGCCACCTTCGCGTACCGGCGGTTGAGGCCCCAGACGCACAGCCCGACCACGACCAGCCAGACCGCGAGGAACACCAGTCCCTGCACGGTGGTCGGCATCCAGCCGTCGCTGTCGTCGCGGAACAGGAACGTGCTCAGCGTGCGCGACAGCGTGAACGGCGAACCCAGGTTGGCGAATCGGGCCGCCGTACTGGTCATCTTCTGGTCGGTGTCGAGGATCGCGGTGGTGGTGACCGTCGCGGTGAACGACACGATCAGCACGGTGATGATCGCGGCGACGGCGAACCCGCGGCGCGGCGTCGCGGCCGCGATCAGCCCGCCGATCGCCGCGAGCATGATCGACAGCATCAGCCCACCCGCGAGCCCGGTGCCGAACTCGCGCGTCATGTCGGTGAAGTCGAACTTCGCGAGCACCGCGCCGACGTACAGGACGAACAGCGGGATGACGATCAGGATCAGCAGCGCGATGACCAGTGCGCCGAGCTTGGCCAGCGCATAGTCCGTACGCCGGGGAGGCCGCGCCAGGTACAGCACGATCGAGCCGTACCGCAGGTCGCGCGAGAACAGCTGCGGCGCCTGCGCCGCGAGATAGAGCGCGATCACGGGCTGCATGTAGAACACGTAGTGCGCCGGGATCACCGGTGGGCTGTCGAGCTGCAGCGAGATCTCGATCCCGACGATGATCGCGACCGGGACCACCATCACCGCGAGCAGCAGGATCGGCATCACCTTGGACTTGCCGGACCGGCCCATCCCGTAGGCGTGCCGGACGCTTGCCGCCAGCAACGCCTGGCTGATCGCGAACCGGCCGAGCCGCGGGCCGTCGTAGTGCCGGTAGCCGATGTCGTGGATGACACCGGTCCGCGGGACCTGCTCAGACACTGAAGACCTCTTCCAGCCGGTGCCGGTGCGGTTCGACCCGGACGATCCCCAGTCCGAGCTCGGCCACGGTGTCGCGGACCAGGTCGTACGTCTCCTCGCCGCTGATCTCCACCAGCACCAGCGGTCCCTCGGCGCGAGCCCGCGCACCCGCGCGAACCAGCGCGGCACCGAGGCGATCGCGACCACTCAGGTCACGCACTTCCACAGCCAGTACGCCGGTCTCGCCGGTCAGTGCGGCCTTCGACTCCGAGCGCAGCAGGCGTCCGCCGTCCAGCACGACGATGTGGTCGCAGACCGACTCCAGCTCGCCGAGCAGGTGCGACGTGATCAGCACCGGAATGCCGAACTCGGTGCCGATCCGGCGTACCAGCGCGAGCATCTCGTCGCGGCCGGCCGGGTCGAGACCGTTGGTCGGTTCGTCCAGCAGCACGAGCTTCGGATCATGGGTCAACGCCTGCGCGAGCTTCACGCGCTGCTTCATGCCGGTCGAGTAGCCGCCCATCGGACGGTAGCGGGCCTCGTCGAGACCGACGTGCCGCAGGACGTCGGCCGCGCGTTCGCGGGCCGCGGTCGCGGGCAGTCCGGACATCTGGCCGAGGTGCACGACGAACTCGGTCGCGGAGACGTCGGGCGGCAGGCAGTCGTGCTCGGGCATGTAGCCGACGAGGGCCCGGACCGCCTCGCCGCCGGTGACCACGTCGTGTCCCAGCACGATGGCACTTCCGGCGGTCGGGGCGATCAGTCCGAGCAGGATCTTCAGCAGGGTCGACTTGCCGGCACCATTGGCTCCGACCAGCCCGGTCACGCCGGACCCCACCTCGACGCTCAACTCGTCCAGTGCCGTCACGCGGGGGTAGCGCTTGGTCAGCGCGGTGGTCGCGATCACGGGCACCCGCCAACACTAGTGGTTCGCGGGCTCGTCGCAGAATCGCCGGCCGTTGCGATCCCGTCCCAAAACCATTGGCCGGTACGACGGCCGCCTGGCTATCGTCGCGCGCATGGAGATCAGGCCCGCTCGACCCGACGACGCCGACGCGCTGGCCGCCGTACGCCGGGACGTCTTCCCCTTCGCGGTGCTGTCGCCCGCGACGATCGCGCACCTGATCACCACCGTGGGCGCGGGCGAGAAACCGTTGCACCTGGTCGGTCTCGCCGACGGCCAGGTGGTCGCCTGGGGATCCGCCTCGATGAACACCTGGACCAGCGAGGCCGGCCAAGCAGGCCTCAACATCCACGTGCATCCCGACCATCGCCTGCAGGGCATCGGCGGCGCGTTGGCCGAGCGGCTGCACGCACATCTCGGCGAGATCGGCGCGGTCCGCGTCCGGGTGTTCGCGTCGCCGTCCGGCGTCGAGTTCGCCAAGCGCCGCGGGTACGACGGAACGCGGCAGATGCACTACTCCGGCGTCGACCTGCGGCAGCCGTTGCCCGAGCAGCCGGCGACGCCGGACGGGATCGAACTGGTCAGCCTGGAGCAGGTGACCGCCCGGCAGGCGTACGACGCCGACACCATCGCGAGCCGGGACGAACCGGGCGACTCGCCGATCGACGCCGTCGACTTCGACGAGTGGGTACGGGAGATCTGGGAGAGCCCCGCGCTGGACAAGGCGTTGTCGGTGGCGGCTGTGGCCGGTGACGAGATCGCGTCGTTCACCGCGGTCGAGACGGCCGGCGACCGGGCCTGGGCGGGGATGACGGGCACGCTTCCGGCGTACCGCGGTCAGGGCCTCGCGAAGCTGGTGAAGTCGGTGGCGTTGCGGCGGGCGGCCGCTGCTGGGATCGTCGGAGCGTTCACGTCGAACGACGACGAGAACGGTCCGATGCTTGCCGTGAACAACTGGCTCGGCTACCGCCGGGTGGAGACCCAGACCGGGCTGTTACGCACGCTGTGACGGGGTACCGGGGGCTTCGCTCACGCAGCGAAGTTTGCCCGCGTGTTTACACCGGTCCAGCCCAGATCGGCCCGGCCCAGGCGATATCTTCCCCAGTACTTCGGTGGAAGGAGTTCCGATGGAGATCAGGCCGGCCCAGTTGGGCGACGCCGAGTCGGCGCTGGCACTGCACGACCTGGTCGCGCCCTTCCTGGCGACCACGGGATCGGGGTTGCGCCGCCGGTTGAGCGTCCCGGTCGACGGACCCGGGGCCGGCGTGTTTGCCGCGGTCGACGGCGACCAGGTGATCGGCTGGACCAGTACCGGGCTGATCGCGGGGTCGGACCCGCTCGACGGGCAGCTGCGGCTGATCGTCCACCCGGAGCACCGCGGGTGCGGCGTCGGTACGGCGTTGCTCGACGCGGCGCACGAGCGGCTGAAGGAAGGCGGGGCCGTCACGGCCCGGGTGTTCGCGGATCCCGCGTCGGCCGGCTGGGCCTCGCAGTGGGGTTACCGCGAGACCCGCCGCGTGCACTACGCGAGCATGGCGCCGGGTGACGCGCCGGAGCTGCCGCCGGTGCCGGACGGGCTGCGGCTGTCGCCGGTGAACGAGCTGGATCCGCGGCGGCTGTACGAGGCCGACGAGATCGCCCAGCAGACCAAGCCGGGCGACGCGAAGATCACCTCCCGCCCGTACGAGAACTGGCTGGCCTCGATCTGGAACTCGCCCGCGATGGTGCTCGACCTGAGCATGGCCCTGGTCGACGCCGACGGCCGGGTGATCGGCTTCACGCTGGGCAACGGTGACCACGAGAAGATCTGGTCCCAGATGACGGCCACGTTGCCGGAGCTCCGCGGCCAGGGGCTCGCCAAGCTGGTCAAGTGCGCGACACTGCACCGCGCCGCCGCGGCCGGCGTCACCGGCATGTACACCGCGAACTACGACGGGAACGGACCGATGATCGCCGTCAACGAATGGCTCGGCTACACCCGCACCGCCACCCACGCCGTCCTGATCTGCCCGCTCTGATGGGCCAGATCCTGGCGCTCGGCGGCGGTGGTTTCTCGATGGAGCCGGACAACCCGTTGCTCGACGACTTCCTGCTGTCGCTGGCCGCGGTGACCGGACGGCTGCCGCGCGTCTGCTTCGTGCCGACCGCCAGCGGCGACGCCGACGGCTACAGCGAACGTTTCCTGGACGCCTTCGGTCCAGCGCGCGCTGAGGCCTCGGTGCTCTCGCTGTTCAACCGGTCCGTCACCGACCTCGAAGCTTTCGTGCGCAGCCAGGACGTGGTCTACGTCGGTGGCGGCAGTACGGCGAACCTGTTGGCGGTCTGGCGCGTGCACGGGCTCGACCGCGCGCTGAAGAGCGCGTACGACGACGGCGTCGTACTGGCCGGGATCAGCGCCGGGATGAACTGCTGGTTCGAGGCGTCGGTCACCGACTCGTTCGACGTGAACAGCCTGGCGCCGTTGGAGGACGGGCTCGGGTTCGTGCGCGGGAGCGCCTGCCCGCACTACGACGGCGAGGAGCTCCGGCGGGGGACGTACCTGAAGCTCGTGGGCGACGGGTTCCCCGGTGGGTACGCCGCCGAGGACGGCGTCGGGCTGCACTTCCGGGACGGCGAGCTGGTCGAGGCGGTGACCTCGACGCCGGGCAAGGCCGCGTACGTCGTACGGGCTGTTGACGGCGAGGTCACCGAGGAGCGGCTGGACGCCCGGTACCTAGGGGACGAGTAGGACGACGGTCTCGGCAACGCAGGCGGGCTTGGTCGAGTTCTCCAGCTCGATGACCCACTGGAGCGAGACCTGTACGCCGGCCGGCGTCTCCTGCGCGCCGGAGATCGACGCGCCGGCGCGGACCCGCGAGCCGACCGGGACCGGCGTCGGGAAGCGGACCTTGTTGACGCCGTAGTTGAGCTTGGCCGAGACGCCGTCGACGTCGAACAGCTCGCCGCCGAAGCGGGCGATCAGGCTGAGCGTCAGGTAGCCGTGGGCGATCGTCGTGCCGTACGGGCCGGAGGCCGCGCGCTCGACGTCGACGTGGATCCACTGGTGGTCACCGGTCGCCTCGGCGAACTGGTTGACCTGCTCCTGGGTGATCTCCAGCCACTCGGTCTCGCCGAGCTGGGTGCCGACGGCGCCGACCACTGCGTCGACGCCGGTGAAGGTGCGGGGCATCGGGTTCTCCTCAGTTGCGGGGTCCGCCGGCGACGTACAGGACCTGACCGGAGACGAAACCCGACTCCTCCGAGCAGAAGAACGACGCGGCGGCGGCGATGTCCTGCGGCGTACCGGTGCGCTGGACCGGGATGGCCGCGGCGGTCGCCTTCTTGAACTCCTCGAAGTCGATCCCGACCCGGGCCGCGGTGGCCGCGGTCATGTCGGTCTCGATGAAGCCCGGGGCGATCGCGTTCGCGGTGACGCCGAACTTGCCCAGCTCGAAGGCCAGCGTCTTGGCCAGGCCCTGCAGGCCGGCCTTCGCCGAGGCGTAGTTGGCCTGGCCGCGGTTGCCCAGCGCGGACGTCGAGGACAGGAAGACCATCCGGCCGTAGCCCGCCTCGACCATGTGCGCCTGGACGGCCTTCGACATCAGGAAGCTGCCCTTGAGGTGCACCGACATCACGGTGTCCCAGTCGTCCTCGGACATCTTGAACAGCAGGTTGTCGCGCAGTACGCCGGCGTTGTTGACCAGGATCGTCGGGGCGCCGAGCTCGGCCACCACCCGCTCGACCGCGGCGGCCACCTGGTCGGACTTGCTGACGTCGCAGCCGATCGCCACGGCCTTGCCGCCCGCGGCGGTGATCGCCTCGACGGTGCCGGCGCAGGCCGCCTCGTCCAGGTCCAGTACGGCGACGGCGTTGCCGTCGGCGGCGAGCCGCTGCGCCACCGCGGCGCCGATTCCCCGGGCCGCCCCGGTCACGATCGCCACCCGCTGCTGCTCGCTCATCGCACCTACTCCTGAGTTCGGTTGGGTATCCGGGATGACATTACTCATGTTGCGTCGGATCGCGAGTGGTCAGGATGGGATGATCCTGGTGTGGATCATCACAACCGGCACGTCTACCACTGCCCGCTGCGCTGGGGGGACATGGACGCGCTCGGCCACGTGAACAACGGCCGGTACGTCGACTACCTGCAGGACGCGCGGGTCGACTTCCTGTTCCGGACCGCCAAGGAGCTCGGCGCCGACGACCTGGAGACCGGGCTGCTGGTCGCCCGGCACGAGGTGCAGTACCGGGCGCCGCTGCGCTTCCGGCCCGAGCCGGTCCGGATCGAGCTGTGGATCTCCGAGATCAAGGCGGCGTCGTTCACGGTCGACTACGAGATCCTGGACGACTCTCCGGAGCGGGTCACGTACGTCGAGGCGAAGACGCGGCTGGTGCCGTTCGACTTCACGGCGAACCGGTTGCGGCGGATCACACCGGTCGAGCGCGAGGCGCTGACGAAGCTGGTGGGCGCATGACCTTCAGTCACCCGGTGCTGGTCCGGTGGTCCGACATCGACTCGTACGACCACGTGAACAACGTGCGGTACTTCGACTACCTGCAGGAGGCGCGGATCGCGTTCCTGGCGGACGTGTTCGGGGTCGGCGCGGACGAGTTCTTCGGGCGGTCGCCGGTGGTGCTGGTCAGCCAGACCGTCGACTACCTGCGGCCGATCCTGCTGCGGCACCCGCCGTACGACGTGGAGGTGTGGGTGTCCGCGGTCGGTACTTCGTCGTACACGCTGCAGTCGCGGATCGTCGACCACGCGGAAGGGCTCGTCTACTGCAAGGCGACCTCCGTGCTGGTCACGGTGACCGCGGACACGCACGCCAAGCGGCCGCTCGACGAGGCCGAGCGGGCAGCCCTCGGTCAGCACGTTTCGGTGGCTTGAGACACTGAAACCGATGAGTGAGCCACAGAGCTTCTACGACGCCGTCGGCGGGGCCGAGACGTTCCACCGGCTGATCGCCGCGTTCTACCGCGGCGTCGCGGCCGACCCGGAACTGCGCCCGATGTACCCGGAGGAGGACCTCGGCCCGGCCGAGGTGCGGTTCCGGATGTTCCTGGAGCAGTACTGGGGCGGGCCGCGGACCTACTCCGAGCAGCGCGGGCACCCCCGGCTCCGGATGCGGCACCATCCGTTCGCCGTCACCCCGAGCGCACGGGACCGCTGGCTGGGGCACATGCGCGCTGCCCTGGACGAGATCGCCCTGTCCCCGGAGCGGGACGAGGAGATCTGGAAGTACATGGTGATGGCCGCGCACAGCATGGTGAACACCGACGAACCGACGTACCCCGGCGCGATCGACGTGTCCGGACACTGAATTCTTCTTCGAAGGAGACACACGAGCATGGCAACAGTTCGCACTGCCAAGGCCCACTGGGAAGGCTCGCTGATGGAGGGCGCCGGCCAGGTCGCCCTCGAGTCGTCCGGGATCGGCACGTACGACGTGTCCTGGGCGTCGCGCGCCAACGACGCGAACGGCAAGACCAGCCCGGAGGAGCTGATCGCGGCGGCGCACTCGACGTGTTTCTCGATGGCGCTCTCGCACGCACTTGCCGGCGCCGGCAACGCGCCGGAGTCGATCGACACCACCGCCGACGTCACCTTCCAGCCGGGTGAGGGCATCACCGGCATCAAGCTCTCGGTCAACGGCAAGGTCCCCGGCCTGACCGCCGAGCAGTTCGCCGAGTTCGCCGAGGAGGCGAAGAAGAACTGCCCGGTCTCCCAGGCGCTCGCCGCGGTGAACATCACCCTGGACGTCACCTTCACGGCCTGAGTACGACGAACGGCGCCGGTTCCCCTGTGGGGGACCGGCGCCGTTTGCTGTTGGTCAGTCAGGTGGCGTGTGGCCGCCTGGTGTGCGGGAGATGGACTCCGCCGAGGTCGTGGCGGCGGCGGGTTGTTCTGCCGGGGCTTCGACGACGTGCTGTTCTTCTTCCTTTTCCGCGGCGGAGCCGACGCCTGAGGGGCCGGCGTTCGGGTCGCGGTTGGTGAGGTTGCCGATCCGTAGGACCTCGCCGTTGCGGACGTACCAGATCGTGCCGTCCTCGCCGCGCAGGCGGGTGACGCGCAGGCCGACGGCTTCGACGACGCCGGTGGCCTTCTCCATGTCGATCAGGTCGCCGACGCCGTACTGGTCCTCGAAGATCATGAAGATGCCGGCCAGGAAGTCCTTGACCAGCGTCTGGGCGCCGAAGCCGAGCGCGACACCGATGATGGACGCCGACGCGACCACCGGCAGGATGTTGAAGCCGAGCTCCGCGAGCACCATCACCACGGTGACGGCGGTCAGCACGATCGTCACCGCGCTGCACAGCAGCGACGCGATCGTCTCGGCGCGCTGCGCGCGACGGTCGTTGGACAGCGTGTTCTCGACGAACTCCTGACCGCGCTTGGACTTCGCCAGGACGCCGGCCACGGCGCCGTTGCCAGTCCGTCGCGCGAACCGCCGGATCGCCTTGTGCAGCAGCCAGCGCAGCACGAAGAACGCCAGGATCAGCCCGACGATCCGGGCCGGGACCATGACGATCTGATCCGTCACTTCGAGCTTGCCGTCGTTGCCGCGGCGGAAGAAGGTCGGGAACTGTTCAGGCAGTGAAAGCAGGGGGTGACTGAGCAGGGACACGGGGTAGCTGAGCAGAATAGGCATCTCGCCGCCCTACTGTAGTGACCACCGCCTGAACTCACGAACCCACGCCATGGAGGAAAGACGGTCTATGCCGAGCAGGCTGGATGACGAGCTCAAGCGCCTGGTGAGTGCCGGAGTGCTGCGTCAGTACCAGGCGGACGCCCTTCGTGACGCGGCCGACGCGGACAGTGCGGCGCCGGAGCCTGTTGCGCCCGGATCCGCGGCCAAACCGCCCAAGCCGGCCGAGACACCCGCGCCGAAGCAGCCGCGCCCGGCTCCACCCCACAGCTCGGCACTGATGGAGGTGCTCGGCTACATCGGCGGTGCACTGCTCCTGGGTGCAGTGGCCCTTCTCACGGTGGCCAACTGGGGTGAGATGGGCCGAGCGGCCCGCATCACCACAGGAACCAGTGCAGCCGTGCTCCTCCTCGCAGCAGCAGTCGTGCTCGCCCTGTTCCGCCGTCGCGAGCAGCTGAGCTCCGCGCTCGCCTCACTCGGCTGCTGCGTCGCGGGCTTCGCCACGTACGTCGCGATCGAGGGCGAGACCGGCCGGATCGTCGGAGTAGCTGTGGCCCTTGCGCTAGCCGCGGTAGGCGTTTGGTGGCTGCAGGGCTCGTCCCTGCTCGTGGCGACGTTCGGCATCCTCGCCGTCGGGGTGCTGGTGATCACCTCCGACGTGCTGACGCCCGCGGACAGCGTGCACACCAACAGCGCGGGCATCGCGGGCACCGGGTTCATCCTGATCGCCTTCGTGCTGGCCATGGTCGGCCTGGTCCGCGACCAGGTCACGTCGTGGTCGCTGGCCGGCGCGGCGATGTTCAGCTCGTCGATCTGCTGGCTGATCCAGGACCGCGGCGAGGTGATGGCGCTGGCCGTCGGTACGGCGGGTCCGGCCGCCCTCCTGGTCGCGTACGGCCGGGTGCACGCGTCGGCGTACGCGGTGGTCGGTTGCGCGATCCTGCTGGTGATCTGGCCGACCGCGCTCTACCAGCTGACCGACAACGTGGCCGGCGTGGCCATCGGGCTGGTGGTCGCCAGCGCCGGCCTGCTGGTCGCCGTACTCGTACTGTCTCGTCGCCAACGGCGGACCGCGTGAGAGTCGTCGTACTGGGCGCAGCTCGGGTGGTGCACGACTACGGAGTGGCATCACCCTGAGCTGGGAAGGCGCTCAGGACGCGGTCACGCTCGTGTGACCTTCAGGCCGCGTAGCGACAGCGATCCGTCGAACGAGGCGCGGCCCAGGTGCAGGTAGCCGCCCCGGAAGGCCTTGTCCTCCACGCTGATTCGTGCGGGCCGGTCCAGCCGGCTCCAGGTCAACCGGCTCGGTGTCACCTCCAGCCGGAAGCGCATCCACTGACCGCGGGCCGGCGGCACGGTGACCTCCGAGCCGAGCAGTGTCCCCGGCGACCGGCCGGCCTGGTGCTGGTAGAGCCCCAGCTCGCCGTCGCGCTGCAGGATCGCGTGGTAGCCGTCGGAGACTCCGAGCCGGTGCTCGTAGTACCGGTCGTCGGCGTGACCGAACGCCAGCGTCAGGTTGGCCGCCGGGTCCTTCGGCAGCGCGTCGTACGAAGCCTCGAACTCGATCGAGTACGCCGGTGCGGTGATCGGTCCGAGGTTGCCCAGCGTGATGAAGTGCTGGACCTTGCTCGCGGCCAGCCGGATCGACCCGCCCGGTCCCCACCGCAGTGCGAAGCGGTCGTCGTACGGGTCCCTGGTCAGCTCACCCGCGACGGCGGTTCCGCGGGCCCACTGGTCGGCCACGCCCACCTCGCCGCGGCCCAGCAGGTAGCCGATGTTCGAGGTGACCGCACCGGCCATGCCGAGCGCGTTGTAGTGCGTCAGGTCGGACCGCCGGTGCAGCGGGTAGGGCCAGATCGGGACACCGGTCGCCACGGCCTCCTCGACGAGCCCGTTGGCCAGGTAGCCACCCGGACCGGCGTTCGGTACGACGATCGCGTCGGTGCGCGGCGACAGCAGGCTGGCGACCGTCTGCACCGAGTCGACGGTCATCTCCTCCGGCGTCGTGTAGTACGCGAACACCCCGAGCCCCTGACCCTTGGCCTCGGTGATCCGCTTGCTCTGGAAGTACGTCTTCACCATCACCGACGTCTCCAGCCGGTACTTGGAGACCATCGACATCATCGGCGCGTGCGCCCGGTCGTCCTTGGCCTCGACGCAGAGGATCACCCGCCCACCGAACCGCTTGAGCACCTCTTCGAACAGCGGCACCCGGGCCTTCACGGTCTGCCAGTGCGGGCCGAGCCGGGCCACGTCGATCCATCCCTTCTCCAGGTCGGCGTAGGTGATGGCGCTGAGCTTGCCGCTCAGGCTGGTGGTGCGCTCGAGGCTCTGGTCGTGCAGGCAGACCAGCACGTTGTCGGAGGTGATGCCGACGCTGATCTCCATCGCCTGGGCGCCCGCGTCGAAGGCTGCCTGGTACGACTCCATGCTGTGCTCGGGGAACACGTCGCCGACACCCCGGTGCGCGACCAGGTACTTGTTGCCGCGGTCGGCCACCCAGTCGGTCAGGTTGTAGTCGCCGGCCGGTGCCGAGGCCACGTCGGCAGCGTCCGCTCCACGACAGCCGGTGGCGACCGCACCGACAGCGAGTGCGCCGAGCCAGCCCAGCGTCGTACGCCGCGTGATCTCCATAGCGTCCCCCCTCGGCGGCACAGGCCCCCCGGCCGCCGCTCCCACGGGCAGAGTAAGGGCATTCGCTCCCCTGTGGCAGGCCTTGATGCGTGGTCGTGACCAACACGAACCTGCTGTGTCCGAGTGGGTTCGGCCGGTGACCTTTGTCCGCCCTGCGGCGCGCTGCGTTCTGCTCAGGGCCCGGTCATACGGCAGACTCGCACGCGTGACTGCTCCCACCCCAGCCCTTGTCGAGCTTGCGGTAGCCCACGGCGTTGCGACGGAGTACTGGGACTGGCAGGGCAGACATGTGCAGGTCTCCACCGAGGTGGTGTCGGCGGTGCTCGCCGCACTCGGTGTGGACGCGTCGACTCCGGCCAAGGCCGCCGAGGCGCTCGACGAGCACCAGCTGACCCGCTGGCGCCGAGTGCTGCCCGCCACGCTGGTGATGCGCGAGGGCTGGACCCCCTGGTTCCCGCTGCACGTGCCGCACGGTTCGACCGTCGAGGTGTGGGTCGACCTGGAGGACGGTGGCCAGCGGCGCGACATCTCGCAGCAGGAGAAGTGGGTCGAGCCGGAGTGGGTGGACGGCGTACAGATCGGTGAGGCGACGTTCCAGCTGCCGGGGGACCTGCCGCTCGGCTACCACCGGCTCTGCGCTCGCATCGGCAGCAGCCCGGAGGTCTTCACCGGCACGGTGATCGTCACGCCTCAGCGGCTCGAGCCGCAGCAGCTGGACCGCACGTGGGGCTGGGTGCTGCAGCTCTACTCGGTCCGCTCGCGCCGGTCGTGGGGGATCGGTGACCTGCACGACCTCGCCGACCTCGCGGCCTGGTCGGCCGGTGACCTGGGGGCCGGCTTCGTCCTGATCAACCCGCTGCACGCCGCCGAGACCGCCGGCCGGATGGAGCCTTCGCCGTACCTGCCGGCCTCGCGCAGGTTCGCCAACCCGATCTACCTGCGGATCGAGGACATCGACGAGTACGGCGACCTCGCGCCGGCCGAGCGGGACCGCGTGCGCACGCTGGGGCTCCAAAGCAGGGCGCTGAACGAGGACGCCGACTGGATCGACCGGGACACCGTCTGGGCCGCCAAGCGCGAGGCGCTGCAGCTGCTGTTCGGCGTCCGCCCGTCGATCGGCCGGATCGCCGAGTACGGCGCGTACTGCGACCGGGAGGGCCACGGCCTGATCGACTTCGCGACCTGGGCCGCGATCGCCGACGTGCACGGGCCGGAGTGGAGCAAGTGGCCCGAGGAGCTGCGCGACCCGGCCGCTCCGGCGGTTGTTGCCTTCCGCAACGACAATCCCGACGCCGTGGAGTTCCACTGCTGGCTGCAGTGGCAGCTCGACGAGCAGCTGGCGCGCACGCAGGCCCGGGCCGAGAACGCGGGGATGCAGCTGGGCGTCGTACACGATCTTGCGGTGGGGGTTCACCCGGACGGTGCAGACGCCTGGGCGCTGCAGAAGGTGCTGGCGGCCGGCATCCACGTCGGAGCGCCGCCGGACGCGTTCAACCAGCAGGGACAGGACTGGTCGCAGCCGCCGTGGCGGCCGGATGCACTGGCCGAGACCGGGTACGCCGCCTGGCGTGAGCTCGTCCGGGCCCAGCTGCGGCACGCGGGTGGGCTGCGGATCGACCACATCCTCGGCATGTTCCGGCTCTGGTGGGTGACCTCGGAGGAGAGCCCGACGCAGGGCACCTACGTGCGTTACGACCACGAGGCGCTGATCGGCATCCTGGTCCTGGAGGCCGCGCGGGCCGGTGTGATCGTCGTGGGGGAGGACCTCGGCACGGTCGAGCCGTGGGTCCGTGACTACCTCACCGAGCGCGGCGTACTCGGTACGTCGGTGCTCTGGTTCGAGCGGGACGCCGACGGCAAGCCGCTGGCCCCGGAGCGGTGGCGGGAGCTGTGCCTGGCCACGGTGACGACGCACGACCTGCCGCCGACGGCCGGCTACCTGGCTGGTGATCACGTCGAGCTGCGGGACCGGCTGGGCCTGCTGACCCGGCCGGTGGCCGAGGAGCTCGCTGTCGACGAGGCGGACCGGGATGCCTGGCTCGCGGCACTCCGCGAGCGGCACCTGCTGTCCGGCCACGAGGGTGAGGTCGAGCGGATCGTCGAGGCGCTGCACCGGTACGTCGCGCACACACCGGCCAAGCTGATCGGTGTCGCCCTGGCCGACGCGGTCGGAGAGCGCAGGACCCAGAACCAGCCGGGCACCACCGACGAGTACCCGAACTGGCGGGTTCCGCTGGGCGGCCCGGACGGGATGCCGGTGCTGATCGAGGACCTGCCCAACAACACCCGGCTGCGTCGGCTGGTCGGCGTACTGAGATAACTATCTGTCAGCCGACGGACACGAGCTGTTGACAATAGATTTGAACGGTTGTTATCTATTGCCCACGAAGGCGCCTTCCTTTCCGTACCGCCCCCCTCTGAACGGAAACCCGAAGGAGTGTCCGCATGATGCGAGCACGCAAGAAGACCCTGGCCGGGATCGCCATCGGTGCACTGGCGATGACCGGCCTGACCGCGATCCCGACGGCGTACGGCCACGGCTACACCACGTCCCCGACCAGCCGGGCCAAGCACTGCGCGAACGGCACGGTCCAGAACTGCGGCAACATCCAGTGGGAGCCGCAGAGCACCGAAGGCCCCAAGGGCTTCCCGAACGGCGGGCCCGCCGACGGCAAGCTCTGCTCGGCCGGGATCGGTGCGTTCGACCAGCTGAACGACCAGCGGGGCGGGGCGTGGCCGACGACCCAGCTCAACTCCGGCTCGTTCTACACGTTCAACTGGACGCTCACCGCGGCCCACGCGACGACGGACTTCAAGTACTACATCACCAAGCCGGGCTGGAACCAGAACGCTCCGCTGACCCGCTCGGCGCTGGAGCTGACGCCGTTCCTGACCGTCCCGTTCAACGGCGCCCGGCCGGGCTTCCAGGTGTCGCACTCCGGCCAGCTGCCCAACCGGACCGGCCGGCACATGATCCTCGCCGTCTGGACCATCGCCGACACGGCCAACGCGTTCTACCAGTGCTCCGACGTCCGCTTCTGACCGACGGCGTTTGGTAACTAACTTTCCTGGGCAAGGCACTCCTTGAAACTGACCGCCCCACTGTTTCAAGGAGTGTCCCCATGAAAACTTCCGTACGCCGTGCGCTGGTGACCGCGGTCGCCCTCGTCGCCGGGCTGACGCCCGGTGTCGTCGCCGTCCAGCAGGCCGCCGCGGTCACCAAGCTCACCCACAGCCAGGCCACCAGCCGGTTCAGCGCGGCCGGTGTCACCTGGTCGTCCAGCGGCGGCTGCTCGAGCCGCACCAACCCGACCTGTACGTCGTTCGACCAGATCAACCTGGCGACCGTGCAGGGCACGATCACCCTCAAGCAGGCCAGTGGCTGCGCGGTCCGGGTGACCGGCGGCACCGAGACCGGCCACGCCAGCGGCACGTACAGCCACTGGAACGGCTACAAGGTCGACGTCGCGGTCAGCGCCTGCGTCGACGGCTACGTCAAGGGCACCTTCACCCGGATCGCCAACCGTGGCGACGGTGCTCCGCAGTGGCAGTCCGGCGCCGGCAACGTCTACGCCAACGAGGGCAACCACTGGGACATCACCTACTACAACTGCGGCGGCTGCTGACCCCCTGAGCCCGGCTCCGGCTGTATTGCGTGCAGCCGGAGCCGGTCACCGCCTGACGAGCGCGATGGCCTAGGCTTCCAACCGTGACTCCTTTGCTCTCCGGCCACACCCTGCTGGTGTTCGTCGGCATCCCGGCGCTGGTGATCGCGGTGATCGCCCTGCTGGTCTTCGCGTCCTCGATCGCGCAGGGCCCGCGGTACCGCCCGGGTCTGTCCTGGTGGGCCCCGCCGGTGTGGATCAACGGCCCGGTGACGACCAAGCCGGACCCGGCCAATCTGCCCGAGCTCCCCGCCGGCAGCACCCCGACCGCGACCGCCACGACCGGCGTCGCCCGTTCGACCGGAGGCGCAAGTGCCAGCTGGTGACGCTTTCACCCACGACCAGCTGCTCGACCTCGAGCGCGCGGTCCGGCACGCCGAAGCGGCGTCCGGCCTGCACTTCTCGGTGTACGTCGGCGGCGCCGACTCCGAGACCCGGCCGTTCGCCCTCGAGCTGCTGAACGAGCTGCCCGATCCGGACCGGACCGTGCTGGTGTACGTCGACCCGGCCGGTCGCCGGCTGGAGATCGTCACCGGCGCGACCGCCAAGCGGCAGCTGTCGGACCACTCGGCCGGACTGGCCGCGCTGACCATGCAGACGTCGTTCGCCGCCGGTGACCTGACCGGCGGCCTGGTCACCGGCGTACAGCAGCTGGGTGACCACGCGCACCAGGCGCCGATGCTGCACGCCAACGAGCCGCACCAGCAGTAATTCGCCTGCTGCCGGGGCCTGTGCTCCGGTAGAAAGGTGTAGTGAGTGCTACGCGTCTCGAGCCGACCGAGATCAAGGCCGGCGACCTCCTGCTGCGACCGTTCAGGCTGTCCGACGAGCCGGGGGTCGCGGTCGCGCTGGCCGACCCGGGCATCCTGCGCTGGACGGCCGGCAACGCCGTCATCGCGCTCCCGGCGGCCCAGCGCGCCAAGGCGTGGCTGGAGCCGCGGGTGCGGGCGTGGACGCTCGGCAACGCGGTCTTCGCGGTCGCTGACCTCGCGAGCGGCGAGCTGCTCGGCTCGGTGACGCTGCGGGACGTACACCGGATCCCTGATCAGGCGCTGGCGGCGTACTGGGTGACACCGGCTGCTCGCGGGCGCCGGGTGGGCGCACGAGCGCTGGACGCGGCGAGCCGGTGGGGGTTCACCGGCGGCCTTGGGCTGCACCGGATCTCGCTGGACCACGCCCTGGTCAACGAGGGCTCCTGCCGCGTTGCCACGGCCGCCGGATTCCAGCTGGAGGGCGTGATGCGCGACTACTACGTCGAGCCGTCCGGCCGGCGCCATGACTCACACCTGCACGCCCGGCTCGCTACGGACCCGGGCCTGCAGGCCTAGTCGAGTGCTGTCGCCGGCTCGTACGTCGGGCAGGCGTTGTTCGGGTGCGCCTTCTGGACCTTCGGCGCGATGCACGCGTTCATCGCGTTGAGCGATGAGGTCGCCGGGCCGAGGTACACGATCCAGGTGGCCGTGGTCGGCTGTCCGCCGTCCACGATGCCCGGGTACTGACCGTCGGCCAGCATCGCCCGCGCGGGGACGCCGGCGTTGATCAGTTGGGCCGCGAGGTCCTTGGCGGCCTGGTCGGAGGCCATGCCCGCGTCGGTCGGGTAGGTGTCCAGCACGGCGATCCACTGACCCTTGCGGAACTTCGGCGACTCCGCGCCGGTGTTCGGCGTCTTGCTGGCCGACGTGGTCTTCACCGTCGCCGGCTTGGGGACGGCCGGCTTGCGGTCCGCCTTCGCCGTACCGGGTGCGGCCGGGGCCGGCGGGTTCGACGGCTTGGCGGACGCGACGGTGCCGGTGTCCCGGCCCGAGTCCGTGCCGCCGCCGGCCTGCGGGTCCGGTGAGCCGCCGTTGCTGAGGATGAACGCGACCACGCCGACGATCGCCGTACCGGCGACGACTGCCGCGCCGATGGCGGCGTGCGAGCGCTTCGGCCGGCCGCCCTTGGAGCCGTTGGGGCGACGGCCCTTGCCGTTGTCACCGCGGTCCCCGGACGAGCCGGTCGCGGTGGCGGGCGTGTGCTCCCGTGCGGCAGCCGCCGTACGGCGGTCGGCCGCGGGGCCGACCCGGGTGTCCCGGTTGGCCCGGCCGTGGGCGCTGTGGGCGCCGTCGGTCGGCGGGTAGAACGCGTAGTCGTCCGGAAGGTGCTCCACCCCGTACGACGTCGCGTGCGCCGCGGCGACGTGCCGCGAGGGCTCGGTGTCGATCAGCTCGTCGAACGGCGCCGGAGCGATCCGGTCCGTCGGCGTCTGGGGCCGGGGCTGAACTGGTTCAGAATGGGCGGGCTCGGCAGCTTCGGCGGGCGTGAACGACGCACCCGCGGCAGCGGCCAGATCGGCAGCCGGACCCGACCAGAGGTCGGTGGGCGGATTCCGGTGGTCCAGTGATGTCACGGCAAAGGTCCTCCCCAAGTCCTTCCCGTCGGATTTTCCGGTTCAGCTTAAGCCTGAAACCGCCGGTAAGTGAGTACTCCTCAGGTGCCAGAAATGACCTTTCCTGCAGGCGATCGCAGTCCGGAACCAGTTCGCGACAATCCGCCGACAAACAACCGTTTGACCGTCACTAGTAGCGCACGCGCTACCACTGTCCGGGTTCTCAGGCGATCGCGTGAAATTCCTTCGATCACCAGGCGGCAGGAAACACATTCACCGAAATCGAAGGAAATACCGTGCGTGTGAAGAAGTTCCTGGCCGTATTGGTGACACTTTCCGTAGTCCACCTGACACCAGCCGTCGCAACCCGGCCCATGACCTGCAGCGTGACGCAGACCGCATCACCGCCGTCGGCGTCACCGGCGTACTGGCCTGGGTCGGACGCACGGATCGCCGAGCCGCACGCCAATGGCTACACCAGGTTCGCGGCAGGGGAGCCGTACACGGACACGACTGAGCTGATCGACGCGGACGCCTCTGGTGGGTACATCGACGTCGTGTTCGCGCAGGACAACGCGGCGCGGAGGCTGCTGGACCGGACGATCTGCTCGGGCTAGGTGCCCGACGGAATGCCGTCGAGCTTGGGGGCGGGGCGGGTGTCGAGGGCGTCGTCGAGCCAGGCTTCGACGTCCACCTCGGCGTTGAGGATGTGGTGGACGTACGACGAGCGCTCGTGGGTGAGGACCTCGAGCTCCCAGACCGTCGGGGCGACGCCGGTCGGGGCTGGGCGGAGGTCGTCGACGGCGAGTCCGCTGAAGAGGCTGAGGCGGGACCGGAAGTCCTTCGACCAGGTCTGCACGACCAGTGAGATGCCGTCGTCGAACAGGTGCAGTACGACGACGCCGAGGCCCAGCCCGCCCATCGCGTCGTCGAACTCGAGCTGCCGGGTGGCGGTCGCGCGGGCGGCGGCGACCATCTCGTCGTCCCAGGAACGGCCGCGGGACGTCACGACGTACGGCTTCACCAGTCGGTGCGGGTAGCGCCAGGGCATCAGCGGCGTGACCGGGCGAGGGCGGTACGCCTCGGCCAGTCCGGTGAGAGCAACTGCAGCTGCACCAGCAAGGGCGGGATCAGGGGAAGCCACCGAGACAGTCTGCCCCATGCCCGGCCTCGGACAGACTCCACGTCGACCGAGGTGCTCCCGGAGCGGGGATGATTCGAGAAGACCTGCTCTCCGAGTCTTCCCGGGACGGTGTGCCCGGGAAGACTCGGAGATCGGTGACTAGCCCTCGGCGTCGCGCCGCTGGGCCGCGAGCGCGCGGACCAGGTCGGCCCGGGCCTCGCCGACGTAGCGCAGGGTCGGTGCGTCGACCGACTCGGCCTCGCTGTCCAGCCAGCCCGTCAGCGCGTCCAGCGTGGACGACTCGGCCAGGTTGCGCGGCGACAGGTAGACCAGGACGTTCTCGCCCATCGAGGAGCCGAGGCGGGTGTAGACGTCCTTGGCCGCCGACAGGTACTTGCCGACGTACGGGCGCAGCAGCTCCTCCTGGCCCGGCTGCTGGAAGCCCAGGATGGTCCGGAACTGCGTCTCGTTCGGGGTGTCCTCGGACTCCACCGCGATCTGCCAGGCCGCTTCCTTGGCCTCGGCGGTCGGCCGGGCGGCGCGAGCCTGCGCGGCCCGCTCCTGCCCGGTGATGGTGCTGTCGCGGGTCAGCTCGTCGTCGATCGCGTCGCCGTCGATCCGGCCCAGCCGGGCCAGCGCGATGGTCAGCGTCCAGCGCAGGTCGGTGTCGACGACCAGGCCGTCCGGCAGGTCGTTGCCGTCGAGCCAGCCGGCCAGCCGGTCCGCACCGGCGTCGGAGAAGACGCCGCCGATGTAGGCCCGGGCGAACGCCAGCTGGTGGTCGCTACCGGCAGCGGCGTCGGCCAGCAGCTCACCCAGCGCCTCCTCGTACTGCGCCCGCAGGGCAGCCCGGTTCTCCGGTACGGCGTAGTTGTTGGTCGCCGTGGTCGCCTGCCCGAGCAGTGACCGTACGCCGGTCAGGTCGGTCTCGGCCTTGATCCCCTTGAGCACGATGCCGACGTACTGCGAGGCCGGCATCTCGGCGTCCCGCGTCATGTCCCAGGTGGCACCCCAGGCCAGCGCCCGCGGTAGCGACTCTGACAGCTGGTCGATCGACTCGACCAGGGTCGCCCGGGAGCGCTCGTCCAGCCGGATCTTGGCGTAGGTCAGGTCGTCGTCGTTCAGCAGCACGAGGTCCGGCTGCGTGGCGCCGACCAGCTCGGCCAGCTCGGTCCGTGCGCCGTCGATGTCGACCTCGAACCGCTCGGTGCGGACCAGGCCGGCGTCCGTACGCCGGTAGAGCCCGACCGCGAGCCGGTGCGGCCGCAGTACCGGGAAGTCCGCGGCGGCGGTCTGCTCGATCGCGAACGACGTGAACGCGCCGTTGTCGTCGACGGTGAAGTCTGCGCGCAGCGTGTTCACCCCCGCGGTCCGCAGCCAGCGCTCGGTCCAGTCGTCCAGGTCGCGCCCGGACGCCTTCTCCAGCGGCTTCAGCAGGTCGGCCAGCTCGGTGTTGCCGAAGGCGTGGTCGGCGAAGTACTCCTTGAGCGCCGCGATGAAGGTGTCCTCACCGACGAACGCGACCAGCTGCCGCAGCGTCGACGCGCCCTTGGCGTAGGTGATGCCGTCGAAGTTCACCTCGACCGCGTGGAAGTCGACCATGTCGGCCGCGATCGGGTGCGTCGAGGGGAGCTGGTCCTGCCGGTACGCCCAGGTCTTGCGGGCGTTGCAGAACGTCGTCCACGCGTCGGCGTACTTGGTGGTCGCGGTCGCCTGCGCCCAGTGGCTCGCCCACTCGGCGAACGACTCGTTCAGCCACAGGTCGTCCCACCAGGTCATCGTGACCAGGTCGCCGAACCACATGTGCGCGAGCTCGTGCAGCACGGTGTTCGCGCGGCTCTCCAGCTCGGCGTGCGTGGTCCGGCTGCGGTAGATGTACTCGTCTCGGATGGTCACGCAGCCCGCGTTCTCCATCGCGCCCATGTTGTACTCCGGCACGAACGCCTGGTCGTACTTGCCGAACGGGTACGGCGTACCGAACGCGCGCTCGAACAGCTCGAAGCCCTGCTTGGTCACCTCGAACAGGTCCTCGGTGTCCAGGTGGTCGGCCAGCGACGGCCGGCACAGCAGCGACAGCGGGTACGTCCCGTTCGGGCCCTCGTAGGCGTCGGTGACGACGTGGTACGGACCGGCGACGACGGCCGTGATGTACGTCGACATCGGCACGGTCGGGGCGAACTCCCAGCGGGCCAGTTCCTCGCCGTTCTCACCGGTGTACGGCGTGGGCTCGGGGGTGGCCGCGTTCGAGATGACGACCCAGCGGGCCGGGGCGGAGACGGTGAAGGTGAACGGGGCCTTGAGGTTCGGCTGCTCGAAGGTGGTGAAGACCCGGCGCGCGTCCGGGACCTCGAACTGGGTGTAGAGGTAGGTCTCCTTGTCGGCCGGGTCGACCGAGCGGTGCAGCCCTTCACCGGTGCGCGAGTAGATGCAGTCGGCGACCACGCGCAGCTCGTTGCGCTCCTGCAGGCCGTCCAGCTGGATCCGGGCGCCGTCGTACACGCTGTCCGGGTCGAGCGAGCGGCCGTTCAGCGTGATCTCGCGAACGGTCGCGGCGATCAGGTCGGCGAACGTGCTCGCGCCGTCCTCGGCGCCGAAGGTGAGCGTGGTGGTCGACGCGAACGTCGGTGCGCCGCTCGCGGCCGTGCTCAGGTCGAGCTCGATCGCGTAGCTCACGTCACGGAGCAGTCCGGCGCGGGTGCGCGCTTCGTCGCGCGTCAGGTTGGTTCCAGGCATATCGGCATCCTATGCACCTGACTGCATGCGATGGTGCGGGTTTCCCCGCGATCTGGGTAGGTTGAAACCACAGCGGTATCCAATTTCATTCAATTTTGTATCATTAGGCTATGACTGCCCCCGCTGAATTCTGGTTCGACCCGGCCTGCCCGTGGGCCTGGATGACGTCTCGCTGGATGCTCGAGGTCGAGCAGGTCCGCGACGTGAAGACGACCTGGCACGTGATGAGCCTGTCCGTCCTGAACGAGGACCGCCAGGAGCACGACGCCGGCTGGCACCGCCGGCTCGGCATCGTCCGGGTCCTGATCGCCGCCGAGCAGGCGCACGGCAACGAGGTGCTCCTGCCGCTGTACACCGCGCTCGGTGAGCGGATCCACGTCCAGGGCCGCGGCACCACCGGCACCGACGGCGACATCCTCGCCGAGGCGCTGGCCGAGGTCGGTCTGCCGGCCTCGCTGCTGGAGGCGGCGGACACCGACAAGTACGACGACGCGCTGCGCAAGTCGCACAACGCCGGCATGGAACTCGTCGGCATGGAGGTCGGTACGCCGGTCATCGCCGTCGAGGGCGTCGCCTTCTTCGGCCCGGTCGTCACCCCCGCCCCGAAGGGCGAGGCGGCCGGCAAGCTCTGGGACGGCGTCCGCCTGGTCGCCGGCACCGAGGGCTTCTTCGAACTGAAGCGGACCCGGGACCGCAACCCGTCCTTCGACTGAGACCTTCGGTCTGTCGTACAAGGGTTGAACGTTCGACAGCTGCGCGCGAAGGTTACCCACCAAGCATCTGATGTCGATGGTTAGTGGGTTCCCTGTGCCTTCTCTGCCTGGTGATCTGTCCGTGGTCCCGACGACGAGTTCGGTGATGCCGAGCGCCGGTGTCACCGTGCTCGACCGTGACACCGGACAGGTCACCGAGCAGCTCAATCCGGACCTGCCGTTCCGGTCGGCGTCGGTGGTGAAGCTGCTGATCGTGCTCGACTTCCTGTGGGACCGCGGACCGGCGTACGAGATCCCTGCCGAGGACAGCGCTCGGCTCGAGGTCATGCTGCGGAGCAGCGACGACGACGCGGCCAGCTACTACTGGGACGAGCTCGGTGGCGGCGCGATCGTCGACCGGATGGTCGAGCGGCTCGGTCTGACCCACACGGCGCGCCCGCCGGTCACGCGCCCGGGCTTCTGGGGGTACGTCGCGATCACGGCGGCCGACACCGTCCGGATCTACCAGTACCTGCTCGACCAGGCTCCGGCGCCGGTCCGCGAGTTGGTGATGGGGCACCTGCACCGGCCGACCCGGTACGGCACCGACGGGTTCGACCAGTTCTTCGGGATCGCGTCGGCGTTCACCGGCGACTTCAGCATCAAGCAGGGCTGGTCCGGCTTCGCCGGCTCGGGCCGCTCGCGCGAGATCGACGCCGACCTCGACCTGACCAGCGAAGCGCTGCACACCACCGGCACAGTTGGAGCGGGGGACCGGACGATCGTTGCCGTCTACACGCTGCATCCCGTAGGTACGCCGTACGAGCAGGCGTACGCCGCTGTGACCGACCTGGTCCGGGCGCTCGACATCCCGGGCTCGACGAAGCCCGGCGTCCCGGACGCCGGGTAGAGCTGCGAGACTCATGGCCATGCGAGTGCACATCGGCTCTGACCACGCCGGCTTCGAACTGAAGAACCACCTGGTGCAGCACCTGACGGCTGCCGGGCACGACGTCGTCGACCACGGCCCGGCCGTGTACGACGCGGTGGACGACTACCCGCCGTACTGCCTGCGGACGGCCGAGGCGGTGGTCCAGGACGACGGCAGCCTGGGCATCGTGATCGGTGGCTCCGGCAACGGCGAGCAGATCGCCGCGAACAAGGTGAAGGGGGTCCGGGCCGCGCTGGCCTGGAGCACCGAGACCGCCAAGCTCGGCCGCGAGCACAACAACGCGAACGTGATCAGCGTCGGCGCCCGGATGCACAGCACCGAGGAGTCGACCGGTTTCGTCGACACGTTCCTGGCCACCGACTACTCCGGCGAGGCGCGGCACACGCGCCGGATCGAGATGCTGGCCGGCTACGAGGAGACCGGCGAGCTGCCGCCGCTGCCGGAATCGTCCTGACCCTCGTTCGGTTGTTCCTGATGCGGCCGCTCCTCGCGCGGCCGGGACACGTCCCGGGCGCGCATCGAGCGGCCGATCCCGATCACGGTCGGAGTCGGAGCACTCCGGCTCTTGCCCGAACCACCTGCTGACGTCGTCCCCATACGAGGAATCATGCCCGAAGGTCACACCCTGCACCGGCTGGCGAACGACGTCTGGGACGCGTTCGGCGGCCGGGTCGTCCGCGCGTCCAGCCCGCAGGGCCGGTTCGTCGACGGCGCCGCGCTGCTCGACGGGCGGGTGCTGCGGCACACCGAAGCCCACGGCAAGCACTTCCTGGCCGAGTTCGACGGTGGCGGCTGGCTGCACATCCACCTCGGGCTGATCGGCAAGGTCGACTTCGGTACGGCGCCGATCCCGGAGCCGGTCGGCCAGGTCCGGCTGCGGCTGCAGAACGACGCGGCGTACGCCGATCTGCGCGGCGCGACGGTCTGCGAGGTGATCACCGACGGCGAACGCGAGAAGCTGATCGGGCGCCTCGGCCCCGATCCGCTGCGCGACGACGCGGACCCCGACCTGGCCTGGAAGCGGATCCAGCGCAGCAAGCTGCCGATCGGCCAGCTGCTGATGGACCAGGAGGTACTGAGCGGCGTCGGCAACGTCTACCGCGCCGAGGTGCTGTTCCGCGCCAAGCTGCACCCGATGACCCCGGGCCACCTGGTGAAGAAGCGCGAGTGGCAGGGCATGTGGTCCGACCTGCTCGAGCTGATGAAGTACGGCGTGGAGACGGGCCGCATCGACACCGTCGCCGACGACCACACCCCGGAGGCGATGGGCCGCGACGCGCGCCAGGACGACCACGGCGGCGAGGTCTACGTGTACCGGCGTCAGGGGCAGCACTGCCACGTGTGCGACTCGGTGATCCGGACCGAACTGCTGGCCGGACGCAACCTGTTCTGGTGCCCGAAGTGCCAGCGCACCGGACTGACCCGGAAACCTCCCGTGACGGCGCCGAAAAAGCCGATGGTCAAGAAGTAGTGACGATCTGATGCGCGGACCGGCCGGTGCCGTTATCTTCGTCTCACCATGAGCGGTAGCGGCGGTTTCGCGCGCCTGCGTCGGGCCGGCCTGCGGGCTGCCCGGACGCTGGTCCGTCGTGCCCGGAAGTCGCACCCGCTGACGCTGATCATGCTGCTCGGCGTCACGGTCGCGATCAGCGCGCTGTCGCTGTTCCTGCCGTCCTTGATACCCACCGCGGCGCTGACTATTCCTCTGCTGCTCGGCGGGCTGCTGCTGCGTTTCAAACCCCTGGTGGTGCTGACCTTCATCGCGTTGGTGCTGGGCTCCTACGTGATGTCCGAGCGCGCGGCCGGGCTGCCGAAGATCGGGTTCGTGGTCACGCTCGGCGTGGTCGGCTGGATCGTGCTGACCGGCGCGAAGGTGCGCAGCCGGCTCGGCGTCCAGGGCAGCCGGGGCGAGTCGATGCTGTTCGAGCTGCGCGAGATCCTGACCGCCCAGGGCGACCTGCCGCACCTGCCCGCGGGCTGGCGCGCCGAGGCGGCGATCCACCCGGCCGGCGGCCAGTCGTTCTCGGGGGACTTCGTGGTCGCGGCGACGCGCGGCGAGGACCAGCTGGAGGTCGCGCTCGTCGATGTCTCCGGCAAGGGAATCGATGCCGGGACGCGGGCGCTGCTGCTGTCCGGAGCCTTCGGCGGCCTGCTCGGCGTCGTACCGGTCGAGGAGTTCCTCCCGGCGGCGAACCACTACGCCCGCCGTCAGGACTGGGACGACGACTTCGCGACCGTCGTGCACGTCGCGATCGACCTGCGCACCGGCGAGTTCGAGGTCCGTACGGCGGGCCACCCGCCGGCGATCCAGTTCGACTCGTGGTCCGGCCGCTGGACGACGCGCGACGCCGAGGGGCCGCTGCTCGGGCTGGTCGAGACGCCGGAGTTCGCGGTGAACAAGGGGCAACTGAAGCTCGGCGACGCGCTGTTCCTCTACAGCGACGGCATGGTCGAGACACCGCGCCGCGACATCGGCCTCGGGACGGACCGCCTGGCCGGGCACGCCGAACGCCTGGTCGCGAAGGGCTTCGAGGGCGCCGCCGAGGAGCTGGTCGTCGAGATCGGCGGACCGGGCGACGACTCCGCGATCGTCGTGATCCACCGGCAGACGCACCCGTCGGAGACGGTTGCCGGCAACTGCCCGGCGGCCGGGCGCAACCAGTCCGCGACACGACGTCGTACGGCGATGGTCCGCACCCGGGCGATCTGAGTCCTTCGCCGTGTAGCGTGCTCCAGCGTGACGATTGATCCGACCCTGGACAGCATGAGCGCGTCGGACGTGACGTTCGAGGAACTGGTCGCGACGATGCCGGACTCCGTGCGGGAGGTCTTCCCGCCGGCGCGCTGGAAGCTCGGCAAGCTGTGGGCGCTGGAGCTGCGGACCGAGCCGATCGAGGTCGCGGACCTGGTCTGGATCTTCGACCTGCCGCTGTGGCAGCTGAACGGCGAACGCTTCAAGGTCACGCCGCACCAGGTCGCCGAGACACCGATGAACTACCGCGACCACTACCAGCGGGTGATGGACGCCGACCTGGACTTCCCGATCCACCTGGTCGCGTACCGCGGGCGGCTCGTCGTACTGGACGGGATGCACCGGTTGCTGAAAGCCCACTTCCTGCGGCGCCGCTGGATCGAGGGGAAGATCCTCACGGCGGCCCAGCTGCAGGAGTGCGTCGGTCCTTAGGTCGCGGCCTTGATCACTCGGGTCAGGTTGCTGTGCAGCGACTCGAGTTCCCTCAGCGTCATGCCGAGGCGGTCGATGATCGCCGGCGGGATCTTGAGCGCTTCCTTGCGCAACGCGCGGCCGGTCGAGGTCAGCTCGACGGCCAGTGAGCGCTCGTCGCGCGGGTCGCGGCCGCGGGTCAGGTAGCCGGCCGCTTCCAGCCGCTTGAGCAGCGGCGACAGTGTGCCGGGGTCGAGCTGGAGCAGGTTGCTGAGCTGCTTCACCGACAGCGGCGACTCCTCCCAGAGCGCGAGCATCACCAGGTACTGCGGGTGGGTGAGGCCCATCGGGTCCAGCAGCGGGCGGTACAGCGCGATCACGCTGCGGGACGCGACAGCGAGCGCGAAACAGACCTGACGGTCCAGCTGCAGCAGGTCGACCTCTTCGGTCTGCGACACGGGCTTTCTCCTTCTTGCGGTGTGGTCTACACTAACACTTGGTACACAAACTATTGCCACACCAAGCATCAGGGAGTCTGTGATGAGCGCGAAGAACGAGGGGCTCAGCGTGTTCTACCGGATCCGGTGGCGGCTGACCTGGCTGCTGCTGCACGTGGCCGGCCCGGCGACGCTGCCGGACTCGCAGGACCCGCGCCGCCACATGGAGCGCCAGCGGGCCGCCAAGGTCGCCGCCGCCCGGCGGGCGCGCGAGGCGAAGATCGACTGACCTGGTCCGTGTGGTTGGCTGGGTGACATGTCATCCGAGAAGGAATACGCCCCCAGCGCGGCCGAGTGGGTCCGCAACGCCGTCGAGAAGATCGACGAGACCGGCTCGACCGACGCGGCCGGCTTCAACGGCCTGAGCGTGGTGCTCATGACCATGATCGGCAACAAGTCCGGCAAGATCCGCAAGGTCCCCGTGATGCGGGTCGAGCACGACGGCGTGTACGCCGCGGTCGCCTCGCTCGGCGGCGCCCCGAAGAACCCGGTCTGGTACTACAACCTCCAGGCCGACCCGAACGTCCAGGTCCAGGACGGCACCGAGACCGGGGAGTACGTCGCGCGCGAGATCGACGGCGAGGAGTACGACCTGTGGTGGAAGCGCTCGGTGGCGGCGTTCCCGACGTACGCCGAGTACCAGCTGAAGACCACCCGGAAGATCCCGGTCTTCCTGCTGGAGCCCAAGAACTAGTAGCTGAGCCACACCATGCTGGACCCGGCGGCGATCTTCAGGACGCCGTCGGTGATCCAGAGGGTGCGGTAGGGGATCCCCGGGACGAGCAGTCCGAGTCCGGCGTTCAGGATGCAGAGCAGGCCGAGCAGGCCGCAGATCGGTCCGTGCGAGAACGCCAGGATCAGGAAGTGCACGCCGACCACCAGCAGGATCCACAGCCAGAACTCGCGTGAGGTCCGGTCCGGCACCTTGGCCACCACCAGGTTGACCAGGCCGACCTCGGCGACCACGCCGACGCCGAACGCGACGTACTGGTAGATCGCCGGATACCCGAGCCCCTCGAAGATCGTCTTGGTGATCCCGCCGACCATCATCATGATCACGGCGAGCGCGGCCCCGGTGATCAGGCCCGGCAGGAACCACCGCCGGCCACCGATCCCACCGGCCACCAGGCCGAGCCCGACCAGCACGAGCAGCGCACCGCCACCCCGCATCAGGGGGAACGTCTTCGCCATCGGAGTAAAGTCCGTGACCAGATCCACCGCCGAAGGGTATGCGGTGAATGGATCAGGTCCTCGGTTGTGAGACGCTGAAGGAGAATGTCCGACGCGTGGCGTCGACCGAGTTCTGGGAGTTCTGCTGACCACACACGACGCGGTGCGCGAACCTTTCGTCGGATCGACGCGGCTGCGGCTGGCCGGCCTGGCCTTGCACGCCTACACCGCGAGCGGCACCGTACTGGCGCTGCTGATCGTGATCGCCGCCATCGACGGCGACGCCGTCCGGGCGTTGTGGCTGATGCTGGCCGCGCTGGTCATCGACGGGACCGACGGAATGCTGGCCCGGCGGCTGCGGGTCAAGGAGACCATCCCGTGGTTCGACGGCGCGATGCTGGACAACATCGTCGACTACCTGACCTACGCCTTCGCCCCGATCGTGCTGCTGTGGACCGGTGGGTACCTGCCGTCCGGCTCGTGGGGCGCGGTGCTCGCGGCGCTGCCGCTGCTCGCGTCGAGCTACCAGTTCTGCCGGGTCGACGCGAAGACCGACGACCACTTCTTCCTCGGCTTCCCGAGCTACTGGAACGTGGTCGCCTTCTACGTGGTGATCCTCGGCCTGAGCCCGTTCGCCACCGGCGTGATCCTGGTGACGTGTTCGATCCTGGTCTTCGTCCCGGTGAAGTACGTCTACCCGTCGCGCACCAAGGTGTTCCGGTCGATGAACCTGCTGACCACCGCGATCTGGCTCGGCTCGTACGCCGTACTGCTGGCGCAGATGCCCGACCCGAACCCAGCCGTCGTCGCACTGTCGCTGGCGTACCTGGTCTACTACGGCGGGCTGAGTCTCTACCTGACCTTCTGGGCGCCGCGGCGCAAGGCAGTCTGAGTAGTGCTGCTCGGTCTGGGAGCCGCACTCGGGGCGGCCGTCCTGTTCGGCGTCGCCGCGATCCTGCAGGCGGTCGGCTCCCGCAAGGTGCCGACCGAGTCCGAGCTGGATCCGCGGCGGCTGGGTGCGTTCGTCGCCGCTTTGCTGCACCAGGGCCCATTCCTGGCCGCGCTGGTGCTCAACCTGGCGGGCTTCGGGCTGCACTTCGTGGCTCTCCGGTTGCTGCCGCTCTACCTCGCCCAGGCGGGGATCGCGGCAAGCCTGGTCGTCACCGCGCTGCTCGCGACCCGATGGATGGGTGACCGGCTGTCGGCGGTCGAGTGGGGCGCGGTGATCGCGGTCTGCGTCGGCCTCGGGGTCCTGGCCGTGTCGGCCGGTCATGCGGGGGAGAGCGCCCGGCATCACGGGCTGACGATCGGGATCCTGGTCGGGCTGATCGTGATCATCGTGCTGGGCGCTGTCGCCAGCCGCTCCGAGCATGCCGGGGCGACCGCGCTGCTGGGTCTGCTCGCGGGGCTCGGGTACGCCGGAGTGGCGATCTCGGCCCGCCTGCTGGAGGACGGCTCGATCCGCGAGCTGCTGGGCGGCTTCACGACGTACACGCTGCCGTTGAGTGGTGCACTCGCGTTCATCCTGTACTCGCTGGCGTTGCAGCGCGGATCGGTGACGCTCGCGACGACGCCGATGATCGCGCTGCAGACGATCACGCCGGCTGCTGTCGGTGTCTTCGTGCTCGATGACGCCGTACGGGCTGGGTGGGGTGCTTTTGCTGTCGGTGGGTTCGTGGTGACAGCTCTGGGTGCGCTCGTCCTGGTGCGCTTCGAGTCGGTGAAGGACGCTAGCGAGTCGGCCACTTCCACGGAGGCTCGTCCAGCAGGCCCTGACCCGCGATAGCGGTCTGGCCGAAGTCCTTCACGAGCTCGATCGAGCGGACGTCCTGGCCGCCGGCCTGGAGCGCTGCGAGGAACGGGCGGGAGTGCGTCACGAGGATCACCTGGGTCTCCTTCGCCGCCGTGATGACGAGATTCGCCAACGCCGGCAGGAGATCCGGGTGCAGGCTGGTCTCGGGCTCGTTGAGGACGAGCAGCTCGGGCGGCCGCGGGGTGAGCAGCGCGGCGACCCAGAGCAGGTAGCGCAGGGTGCCGTCGGACAGCTCGGCGGCCGCCAGCGGCCTGAGCAGTCCGTGCTGCCGGAACACGATCTCGAACCGGCCCGATCGGTTGCCGATCGCCACGGTGCTCCCGGGGAAGGCCTGCTCGATCGCTTGGTTGAGCGCGTCCCGGTCGCCGATCTGGTTGATCGTCTCCAGCGCCGCCGCGAGATCGGCGCCCTCGGCATCGAGTACCGGCGTTCGCGTCCCGATCCGCGCCTGCCGCGCGGGCGCGTCGGCGTCGGTCCGTAGGTGGTCGTAGAACCGCCAGCCACGGATCCGCTCCCGGACCGCCATCAGTTCCGGCGCGCGGTGCGGGTCGGCGTACTCGCTCAGCATGCTGTCGAACGACTGCAGCGGATACCCGCCGTCGGTCCACCCGCCGTCCTCGGTGCGGATCCGCACGCCGGCGTTCTTCCGGTCCACCAGCAACGAGGCCGGCCGGAAGAACGGCCCTGCCCACAAGGCCTCACGCTTGATCTCCGGATCCTGCCCGAACGGCCCACCCATCGTCGGCAGCCCGAAGTCGACGGCGTACCCGTAGTCCTCCGAAGCGAACCCCATCCGCAGACTCACCGGCCCGGTCCCCACCGTCCCCTGCACCGGATACTCGCCCCGCCGTACGGCCTTCCCCAGTTGGTCCGGGCCGGCCCAGAGCGTGCTCTGCAACCCACCCTCCCTGGCCAGCGCAGCCACCGCGCCGTTCCGCGAGGCATCCGCGAGCAACCTGAGCGCGCGATACAGCGACGACTTCCCACTCCCGTTGGCCCCCGTCACCACATTCACCCGCCCCAACGGCACCACCACCCGCCGCAAGGACCGATAACTCTCCACCGCCAACGTCGTGAGCATGCCGCCACGCTACAAACCCCGACCGACAAGATGCCGCCCGTACGACGTGAGCACGATCCCGTCGTCGAAGGAGCCCACGGGTATCCGCACGTCCCGCACGAGCTCCTGGGACCCCGGCTTTTGGTAGTCGACGTACAGCCACCCGTAAGCCGACACGTAACAGCCGACCCGCCCGTCCACCACCAGACTCGGCGGCCCGTAGGTCGCTTCGACTTCATCCCGACTCAGGTCGCCCAACCCAGCGCGGGCCGCATCGGCGAGCGGCCTCCAGTCCACCTGCTCGACCTCCAGATACCCGAGCCGGTGGAGGTAATCGGCATATACCGACGCCACCTCGGCGTCGTACCGCCCATCCCTCCCGAACAGCCGCCAGAACGGACCAGGCACGCCCTCCGACCCGTAACGCTGGCGATCCTCGTCAAGCATCGGCCGCGGATCACGCTCGTCGAGGAAACAAAGGTCCTCCACCAACCGCCGAAGCAGCGTCTCGGCCTCCTCGCCCGACCTCACCCACATCCCGGTGCGTTCGAGCATGAGCGGAATCTCGGCGAGCCACCTGGACTTGAGGTCTGCTGCTGTGCGCACGTCAGCGGCCCATCTGATTCAGGTCGTGAGAAGGGCCGGACGTCCGGCCGATGTCGCCGACCGTGCGTTCTGCAGCGGCCTGGGTGACGTGGGTGAGAGCGGTGTGCAGCAGGGGCGAGTCCTGGGCGCCTTCGCGGACGGCGGCGAAGAGGTGGCGTTGGGGGTGGGGCGGTCGGGTGGGACGGATGACGACGGTGGGCGGGAGGTCCTGCTGGGCCAGGCGGGGGAACAGGGCGACGGCGTTGGTGCGGGCGACCAGTTGGGTGACGGCGTGCCAGTCGTCGACTCGGTGCGTGATGCGGGGAGTGAATCCGGCGGCGGCACAGGCGGTCGAGGTGATCGCGGCGCAGCAGCCGTTCGGCGTACCGGTGATCCAGAGGTCGTCGTCGAGCGCCCGGAGATCGATCGACGATTCGCCGGCCAGTGGGTGATCGGCGGGCAGAGCAACGTCGAGGATGTCGGGCCCGAGGTCGACGCGGTGATAGCGCGGGTCGCGCGTCGCGGGCGAACCGTCGAAGCTGACGGCCAGCGCGAGATCCACCCGGCCGGCGTCGAGCAGATCGAAGAGCTCCGGCGGATCGAGCTGACGCAACGACACCTGGAGATCGGGATAGTCGGCCCGTAGCGACGTCAGTACACCGGGCAGCAGCCCAGCGCACGCCGTCGAGAACGCCCCGATGGTGAGCTCGCCGCGCAGCGTCTCGTCCCACGTCTCCAAGTCGTGCCGCGCCTGCTCGAGCCGCGCGAACACGGCATCGCCATGCTTCAGCAACGCAGCCCCACGATCGGTCAGCACGATCCGCCGCCCGTCCCGCCGTGTCACCGGGAACCCGACGTCCTGCGCCAGCCCCGCGAGCTGCTGCGACACCGCGGACGGCGTCAGATGCAGCGCGTCGGCCGTCGCCGTCACGGTCCCGCGCTCGCGGAACTCCCGCAGTACGCGCAACCGCCGCAGATCGTCGATGAAGTCCGCCCTTAACGGTTTCATTCGCCAAGAGTAGATGGACTGAAAGGTCTCCCGGCCCGCAGACTCGATCCGTGACCACTCCACCAGTACGCCTCGGCATCATCGGCCTCGGGGCGATGGGCGCCCGAGTCCTCCAGATCGCTGCCACCCACCCCGAGTACGACGTGATCGCCGCGGCCGACCTGGACGCGTCTGCCGTCAGCCGGTACGCCGAGCAACACCCGTCGATCCGCTTCACCACCACCCCCACGGAGGTGATCGCCGCCGACATCGACGCCGTCTACATCGCCACCCCACCGGCCACCCACGCCTCCCTCACCATCGCGGCCTTCACCGCCGGCCTCTCGGTCTTCTGCGAGAAGCCGCTGGCGATCAGCCTGTCCGAAGGCGAACAAATGCTCGCCGCCGCCAACGCTGCAGCAGCCGCCCAAGTCGCGGGCGAGCCCGCTGTCGGTCGCCTCGCCGCCGCAGGAGCAGCGGAAGTCGCGGGCGAGTCCGCTGCCGGTCGCCCCGCCGCCGCAGGTGCAGCCGAAGTCGTGGGCGAGTCCGCGGCTGGTCACCTCGCTGCCGCAGGTGCAGCCGAAATCGTGGGCGAGTCCGCCGCCGGTCGTGCCGCCGCTGCAGGAGCAGCCGAGGTCGCGAGCGAGTCCGCCGCGGGTCACCTCACCGCCGCGGCGGCCGCCCATGCCGCGGGCGAGCCCGCTGCCGGTCGCCCCACCGCCGCAGCTGCCACCCAGGCCGCCGGCAGTCCCAACGCCCGCGCTGCCGGTCGTCCCATCGCCGCGGCGGTCAACTTCGCCCTCTCGGATCGCCGCGCGACGCTGTATCTGGAGGAAGTACTGCGCGCCGGGAGAGGCGGGCAAACCGGCAAGGGCGGGCACGCCGGGCGCACCGGCGACGCCAGGCACACCAGCGACGGCGGGCACGCTGGGCTCATCGGCGAGGGCGGGTACGTCGGGCGTATCGGCGATGACAGGTACACCAGCGACGGTGGGCACGCTGGGCTCATCGGCGAGGGCGGGTACGTCGGGCGTATCGGCGATGACAGGTACACCAGCGACGGTGGGCACGCCGGGCTCATCGGCGACGGCGGGCACGCCGGGCGCACCGGCGACAGCAGGTACACCAGCGACGGCGAGCACGCCGGGCGGGTCCGTTGGGGCGGCGATCAGGCCGTGGGCCTCGGGGTTGGGGAGGTTCGGGCGGTTGAGATTCGGTTGGCGTTTCCGCGGTGGCCTCGTACGTTCCAGGCCGATGCCGGCTGGTTGGGGGAGCGGGCTCAGGGGGGATTCATCCGGGAGGTGTTCTCGCACTTCGCGTATTTGACCGACCGGCTGATCGGGCCGTTGGTGCCGGTGGACCTTCGCCTCGAGCATTGCGGACCGGGCAGCGAGGTGGCGGCGTTCGGGTTGTACCGGGCGGGCGACGTACCGGTGCAGGTGAGCGGCGTGGTCGCCGGGCCGACGACGTACGACTGGATCGTTCGTGGGTCGGAGCGGTCTTACCTGTTGCGCGACTGGCAGCACCTGTTTGTTGCTGAGGGCAAGGACTGGGAGCCGGTGGTGTTGCCAGGGGAGCGCGGGGGTGAGGAGACGCGCTTGTCGCTCTTCGCTGAGGCGGTTCGCGGGAACCACCCGGCTAACCTGGCCGACTTCGCCACGGCGTACCGCGTTCAGCAGGCAGTCGAGGCCTGGCACACCGCATGAGGGCCGTCGAAGTCAGCCGGTACGGCGGCCCCGAGGTGCTGCAGGTGGTCGACAAACCCGCGCCGACGCTGGAGGAGGGGCAAGTCCGAGTCGCCGTCAAGGCGATCGGCGTCAACTACCTCGACGTCCAGGAGCGCACCGGCGCCTACCCGCGCGCCCTCCCGTACGTCCCGGGCGACGAAGGCAGCGGCACGATCGTCGAGGTCGGCGCGGGAGTCGATCGGTTGATCGGCGAACGCGTCTGCTGGCAAGGCATCACCGGCTCGTACGCCGAAGAGCTCACGATCCCCGCCGACCGGCTGATCGTCGTACCGGACAGCATCTCGGACCACCTCGCCGTCGCACTCCCGACCCAAGGCCTCACCGCGCACTACCTGGCCACCGACGCGTACCAGATCGCCCCGGGCGACGTCGTGGTCATCCTCGCGGGTGCCGGTGGAGTCGGCCTCGTCCTCACCCAGATCGCGAAGCTGCAAGGCGCCGAGGTCATCACCGTCGTGTCGACCCCAGAGAAAGCGGAACGCTCCCGTGCAGCCGGCGCCGACCGTGTCGTCTCCTACGGGGAACTCGAAGCAGGACAGGCATCAGTGGTCTATGACAGCGTCGGCGCGACCACGTTCGAGCAGTCGTTGGCGGCGCTCGAGCGGCGCGGGACGCTGGTGCTGTACGGGCAGTCGAGTGGACCGGTCCCGCCCTTTGATCTGATGAGGCTGAAGGACGGCTCCGAGACAATCATCCGGCCGACGCTGCGCGACTACGTGGTCGGTGCCGAGTTGCAGAAGCGCGCGGCCGATCTGTTGGCCTGGGTCGACCATGGGCACGTCACGTCGCAGCTCGGCGTGACCTACGCGCTCGAAGACGTCGCCCAGGCGCATGCCGATCTGGAAGGGCGCCGTACTACTGGGAAAGTCCTGCTCGTGCCCTGAAGAGCAAAGAACAGGGCCCCTCCCGGTGACGGAAGGGGCCCTGCGCAACTGTCAGACCATCAGGCCAGGGAGTCCTCCCAGGCCTGGTGGAGGCCGGCGTAGTGGCCGCCGTGGGTGATCAGCGAGTCCGGCGTGCCGTCCTCGATGATCCGGCCGTGCTCGAGCACGATCACGCGGTCCGCGGTCTCCACCGTGGACAGCCGGTGGGCGATCACGATCGCGGTCCGGTCGGCGAGGATCGTGCGCAGCGCGCGCTGGATGAGCCGCTCGCTGGGGATGTCGAGGCTGGAGGTTGCCTCGTCCAGGATCAGTACCGCGGGGTCGGCGAGGAAGGCCCGGGCGAAGGCGACCAGCTGACGCTGGCCGGCCGACAGCCGGGAACCACGCTTCTCCACGGCGGTCTCGTACCCGTCGGGGAGTCGCTGGATGAACTCGTGCGCGCCGATCACCTTGGCGGCCTCGACGATCTCGTCCATCGTCGCGTCCGGCTTGCCGAACCGGATGTTGTCGGCGACCGTGCCGGTGAACAGGAAGTTCTCCTGCGTCACCATCACCACCCGCTCGCGCAGGTCGTCCTCGGTGAGCTTGCGCAGGTCGAGCCCGTCGAGCAGCACCTGACCGCCGGTCGGGTCGTAGAACCGCGCGACCAGCTTGGCGATCGTCGTCTTGCCCGCTCCCGTCGTGCCGACCAGGGCAAGGGTCTGCCCGGCCGGGACGTCGAGGTCGAGCCCGGGCAGGACCGCCACCCCGTCGACGTACGAGAACTTCACGTCCCGCAGCTCCAGGTGTCCCCGCGCCTTCTGGGTCGGCTTGGCCGGCTCCTTCGGCTCGGGCACATCCGGGGTTTCGTTGAGTACGCCGGACAGCTTCTCCAGCGCCGCGCTCGCGGACAGGAACGTGTTGTAGAACTGCGAGATGTCCTGCAGCGGCTCGAAGAACTGCCGCAGATAGAGCAGGAACGCGGTCAGCACACCGACGGTGACGTGCCCGTGGTAGGCCTGCCAGCCGCCGTACGCGAGGATCGCGACGATCGTGATGTTGCCGACGCCCTTGATCGACGGCATGAAGACCGCGTTGATCCGGAACGACTCCAGGTTCGCCTCCCGGTAGCGGTCGTTCACCCCGTGGAAGATCTCCTCGTTGCGCGGTTCGCGGCGGAACGCCTGGACCGCGCGGATCCCGGTCATCGACTCGACGAAGTGCACGATGACGAGTGCGACCGCTTCCCGGCTGCGCCGGTAGACCAGCTGCGACCGGCGCCGGAACCAGGTGGTGAGGAAGAACAGCACCGGGAACGACAGCAGCGCGAGCAACCCGAGCTTCACGTCGAGCGTGAGCAGCAGCACCGCCGTACCGACCAGGGTCAGCAGTGCCGTCACCAGACCGTCGAACCCGGTCTCGAGCATCTCGTCGATGACGTCCACGTCGGACGTCAGTCGCGAGATCACCCGGCCCGAGGTGTACCGGTCGTGGAACGACGGGCTGAGCCGCTGGAAGTGGTCGAACACCCGTCGGCGCAGCCCGAGCAGGATGGTCTGGCCGAGCCGGCCGGACCGCATCAGGAACACCTGCCGGGCGAACGCCTGGATCAGCGCGGACGCCAGCACGGCGAACACGACCGTGAGCAGGGTCTGGTTGCCCTCGCCCGCCAGGATCGGCGGGATGCCCTTGTCGATGCCGAGGTGGACCAGGTACGGGACGGCGAGTCGCGCGGCGTTCTCCACCACGACGATCGCGACCAGGATCCAGATCAGCTTCTTGTACGGGCGGAGCAGCTCGCCGAGCAGCTTGCGGGACTGCTCCTTGAGCCGCACGGTCGTCGCCCGCGAAAGCTCGTCGTCGCCCTGCTCGGCGTACCCGCGCCAGGACGCCTCCCGGTCGATGATCTGCTCCGGGCTCCGGTCCTCCTCCGGATCGGGCCGAGGCTGAGGTGGTTGCTGGGTCGTTGTCATGCGTGCACCTCCTCCTCTTCGGCCGCGAGCAACTGCCGGTACGCCGGGACGGTGGCGAGCAGCTCGTGGTGAGTACCGACGTGGGTGATCGTGCCGTCCTCCAGCAGCGCGACCTGGTCGGCGAGCATCACCGTCGACGCCCGGTGCGCCACCACGATCCCGGTGGTCGCGGAGAGCACGTTGCGCAGCGCCTCCTCGACCAGGGCCTCGGTGTGCACGTCCAGCGCGGACAGGGTGTCGTCGAGCACCAGTACGGCGGGCTTGGCGAGCACCGCGCGCGCCAGGGCCAGTCGTTGCCGCTGACCACCGGACAGCGACATGCCCTGCTCCCCGACCCGGGTGTCGAGCCCCCAGGGCAGGTCGTTGGCGAAGGTCGCCTGGGCGATCTCCAGGGCCTGCTGGACGTCGGCGTCCGTGGCGTCCGGGCGGCCGAGCGTGATGTTCTCCCGGACCGACATCGAGAACAGCGTCGGGTCGTCGAACGCCGACGCGACCGCGCTGCGCAGGGACTTCAGGTCGAGGTCCCTGACGTCGTGGCCGTCGATGGTGATCCGGCCGCCGGTCACGTCGTACAGCCGGGGGACCAGCGCGGTGAGCGTGGTCTTGCCCGACCCGGTGGCGCCGACCAGGGCCAGCGTCGTCCCGGGGGTGAGGTCGAGGTTGATGTCGTGCAGGACGTCGTCGGAGTCCGGCGAGAACCGGAAGCTGACGTTCTCGAACCGCAGGTGGCCCTGCGGGTCGTCGAGCTGCTCAGGCCCGGACTCGATCGTCGACTTGGTGTCGAGGATCTCGCTGATCCGGTCCGCCGACGTCATCGCTTCCTGCGCCATCGCGAGGATGGTGCCGAGCGACTCGACCGGCCAGATCAGCGACAGCATCAGCGTGATGAACGCGACCAGGGTGCCCAGGGTGATCGCGTCCCGGCCGACCGCGAGCGCGCCGAGCAGCAGCACGATCACCAGGGTCAGGTTCGGGATCACTTCCAGGAAGGTCCAGAACCGTGACGCGAGCCGGACCTTCTCCACCGAGGTGCCGTAGAGCTTGACCGCGCCGTTGTCGAACTGGGCCTTGACGTGCTCACGCCGGCCGAAGGCCTTGATCACCCGGAAACCGAGCGCGGACTCCTCGATGCTGGTGGCCAGGTCGCCCTGCTGGTCCTGCACCCGGCGGGAGATCGCCAGGTACTTCTTCTCGAACTTCAGCGACACCACGATGATCGGTACGGCGGCGACGACGACCACGACGCCGAGCGGCCAGTACAGCCGCAGCAGCAGGATGGTGACGACGATCAGCTGCAGGATGTTGATCACCAGGAACAGCAGGCCGAAGCCCATGAACCGGCGGATCGTCGACAGGTCGACGGTCACCCGGGACAGCAGCTGACCGCTCTGCCAGCGGTTGTGGAACTCCATCGGCAGCGTCTGCAGCCGGACGTACAGGTCGTGGCGAAGGGTGGCTTCGAGGTCGCTGACGGCCCGGGACTGGGCCCAGCGGCGTGCCCAGACCAGCAGGACCTCGCTGATGCTGAGCCCGAGGGCGAGGAAGGCGAGCGGGAACAGCAGGTCGAGCTCGCGGCGGGTGACCGGACCGTCGATGATGGCCCGGGTGACGAGGGGAACGCTGAGGCTGACGCCGACACCGAGGACGGCCGTGGAGAACATGATCGCCAGGCGGTGCCGGTGGGGTCGGAGGTAGGGCCGTAACCGCCACAGGTTTCGGCTGCGGGCGGGGGCTCGGGTGGTAGGGGCTGCGATCGACGGCGCTTGGGCAGGGTGCTCTGAGGGCATCTGGAGGGGCGCACTTCCCAACATGCTCGGCCTGTGAATGGGATTGCTACCGGAAAACGGCGCGATTTCCAGTATCTCTCAGGGGTCAGCGCTTGTCCCCAGAATTCCATTCCCTGGTGATGTAACTGCTGCTACCTGCAATGACCGGGGCCCGGCACCGCGCGGTGACGGGGCTCACAGTCATTACGGTTCGTTATGGATTCGACCGGAGAAATGCGATCCCGTCGACGGTGGCCGGGGCGGTCGAGGTCGACACGACCCGCACTTCGCCGGTCCGGTAGGCGGTGACCGGCAGGTAGGTGACCTTCCGGCTCTGGGTGGTCGCGGCGAGCGAGACCGAGGCGATCTTGACCCCCGCGTGGAAGACGTCGACCGAGCCCTGACCTGGCCCGTTGAGCGTGACCAGGGCGATCCGGACGCCCGACTCGCCGGTCTTGGTCAGCGCCGCGCCCTTGGCATTCAGCGTCGACGTAGTGCCCAGGAACGCGAGCGCGCTGCTGCCGCGGGTGACCGAGCCGACCGAGGTCAGCGCCCGGTCGTCCTGCGGGTACACCGAGCAGGTCTGCGGCGACCAGCCCGACATGTTCCCGATGACGTCCCGGGCCCGGACCTGGAAGCAGCGCTCGGAGCCGGCGTTCGCGCCCCAGGCGACCGAGGTGTCCTGCAGGGTCGTCCAGGCCGCTGGGTAGACCCAGGCGCCGAGCGGCTGGCCGGGCGCGGCGCCGCGGTAGGCGACGTCGTACGCGACCGGGTCGAGGTTGTCGGTGAACGACCAGCTGTACGTCTGCGCCGGCGTGAGGATCACGCGATCGCCGGGACGGCTGCTCACGTACGTCGGGGCGGTGCCGTCGGTCTCGCTGCAGTACGACGCGCTCCACGCGCTCAGGTTGAGCGCCTTGTCCCGGGAGCGGACCTGCCAGCAGGTGTCGATGCCCGGGTTCGCGGTCAGGCTGACCTCGGTGATCTTGATGCCCTGCCAGCCGGCGACCTCCCGCCAGGCGCCGTACGGCGAGGTCGGCGTCGGACGCTGCTGGATCCGGACGTCGTAGCTCTCGACGCCGGTCGCCGGTTCGTGCGGGTCGTCGGCGGGATCGGTGAAGGTCCAATTGAACGTCGAAGTGGTGAAGTCGCGGATCCGGTCGCCGGCGCTCGCGGTCGTGAGCACCGGGGGAGTCTGGTCGGTCCGCTGCTGTGGGTCGGGCTTGAGCCAGTCGAGCGTGATGACTCGGGGCCGGGCGGTCGGGTCGGCGTACGCGATCTTGGGCTGGCCGGACGCGTCGGTCCGGAACGTTGCCGGCTGCAAGCGACCCAGGACCGGGCCGTACCGGCGCTGGCCGAGGGCGGAGTCGTTCAGGTCGGTGACGAGGAGTTCCTTGGTGGGCTGGCCGTTCGCGTCCTCTCCTGCGGCGAGTTGGGCGACGAAGCCGTTGCCGAGCTGGGCATCCGCGGGGACCGTGAGGGTGCGCGGCGCCTCGGGGCCGCTGACGTCGATGACCTGATTGCCGCCCGTACACCCGGTGAGCAGCGCCCAGCGGCCGTTGACGGCGTTCGGCCCGATCGTGCAGCCGCTGGCCACGGTGATGGTCCTGGTCGTCCCGGCGGTGACGTCCTGGCCTTGCAGGACGCCCGGCTCGGTGACCTTCCAGGCCGTACTGCCAGCGAGCGCGAACGGCGCCGCGAGGTCGAGACGCTTGGCCTTGGTGGCGACGTCGTAGATCTCGCCGTTGTGGGCGACGAGCTTGCCACCCTTGCCGAGCACGACGTTGTCGGCGGCGGGGAAGGTCAGGTCGCCGACATGGGCCGTTGTGGTGTCGAAGGTGAGGAGAGTAGGTCCTTCGAGCTGGAACGGCTTGCCGGTGTTGCTGCCGCCGGTCGCCGTCCAGGCCGTGCCGTTGTTGCTCGTCTCGTAGAGCGTGTGGGCGGGCTGTTGATCGGAGGTGATCAGGCGGGCGCCAGACAAACCGACGTACTGGACCTGCGCGTTGAAGGCCGGGGTCGCCTTGACGGTTTGCAGCACGCCGTCGGTGCCGACCGATGCGATCTTGCTCTGGGCACTGACCAGCAACCGGCCGGTGGTGAGATCGGCCGCGTCGTGCACGCCGGTGACGAACGGTCTGGTGACCGTGCTGGTCCCGCTGACCTTGATGAGCTCGCTGCCCAATCGCACCGCGATGTCGTCCCCCAGCGGCAGGATCGGTTCGCCGTACGGGATCTGGATCGTGCCGGTGGCTGTTGTGGTGCGTTGCTTCCAGGCGAGAGAGCGGGTCGTGTCGGTGACGGCGGTCTGCCAGATGACGCGGTTCGGGGTCAGCGCCGCCCAGGCTGGGTTCGCGGCAAGGGTGGTGACCGCGGTCGCCGCGCCGGTCGCGAGGTCGACGGCCGCGATCCGGCCGGACATGCCGAGCAGGAGTGACGAGTCGTTGCTGTCGAGGATCGTTGGATCGCCGGCGGCACCGGTGACGGTCTTCTCCGTGTTGTTCAGGGCTCTGAGCGAGATCGTCGATCCACGGCGGAGGAGCACGCCGCCGGCATAGATCCCCTCGTACACGGCATCCGCCGGGACGCCCACCTGACTGCTCGCATCCGTCGCGAGATCGCGGAAGGTGACCACGCCGGAGCCCACCTGGACGGCGTACTTGCCCAGCAGCGACGGAGCCTGGTCAGGTTGCTCGGGCGATCTGTCGACCGTCCGCGCGGTCGCGCCGTTGGTCGTGTTCTGGATCTCCCACGGCTCTGGGGCGAGGTCATTGGGCTGCGCGTACGACGTCACGTAGTACTGGCTCGTCACCGCGCGCAGCCTGTACGGCGGGTCGCTCACCGAGCGGTTGCCGACGGCTTGGCCCTCGCCCAGATGTGGCGGTGGCTCCGCGGCCATCACGCGGCCGGCACCCATCGGCAACAGGATCAGTGCGACCCCAGCCGCGACCAGTCGATGCTTTCTCACTCCAGGCCCCCTTACGAAGTTCGGCACGTTAATCGCTTTCTGCTGACAACGGAAGGATGCCGTGGGAACGACGTGATGCCCGGTGCCTGATTCCGCGCTGTGGAAAACCCGGTGACAGCACGGTCGGCACTGCGGGACCCTCGAGACTCCGAACCGCGCGAAAGGATCCGATGCAGGCTGCCGTCACCGTGACGCCGAAGCAGTTGCCCGAGGTGTTGCTGCACGTCGCTGTCGTCCGCCCGGTCTTCCTCTGGGGAGCGCCCGGGATCGGCAAGTCCAGTCTGGTGCGCGCGTTCGCCGACTCGCTCGGACTCGAGTGTGTCACCCTGCTCGGGACGCAGCTCGCGCCGGAGGACCTGATCGGCGTACCGCAGATCGTCGACGGCCGCAGCCGCTTCGCTCCGCCGATGAGCATCGCGCGGGACACGCCGTACTGCCTGTTCCTGGACGAGCTGAACGCGTCCTCGCCGGAGGTCCAGAAGGCGTTCTACTCGCTGATCCTGGACCGGCGGATCGGGGAGTACGAGCTGCCCGAAGGATCCGTCGTGATCGGCGCGGGGAACCGCGCGACCGACAACGCGCTGGCCCGGCCGATGGCGTCCGCGCTGCTGAACCGGCTGGTCCACGTCCACCTGCGCGCGTCCGCGAGCGACTGGCTCGTCTGGGCCGGCGGCGCGGGGATTCACCCGTGGGTGCTCGACTACCTGCGGAACCGGCCGGATCACCTGTGGACCGCGCCGCCGAAGACGGAGGAGCCGTTCTCGTCGCCGCGTAGCTGGCACATGCTGTCCGACGCGCTGCACTCGTACGGCGACGACATCGACGACGAGATGCTGCGCGTGCTCGCCTTCGGCACCGTGACGGCGGCGCACGCCTCGGGGTTCCGGGCGTTCGTGAAGACGGTGCGGAACGCGTTCGGGCTGGAGGCGGTGCTCAAGGGCGAGGTCGGTTGGCCGAGCGCTCCTGGCGATCGGGACCTGCTCTACTTCCTGGCTGAAACCTTCCGCGCGCGGCTGGTGAAGGAGCTGCCGGCCGACAAGACGGCGGGAAGCGCCGCGTCGCGGCAGCTCGCCCATCGCGGCAAGGCGCTGCTGGTGGAACTGGCGGAGATCTCGCTGGAGATCGCGCAGGTCGTGATCGCGTCGGACGACGACGGGCGTGCCGTGCTGCCCACCTGGTTCCTGGTCGAGGTCACTCGCGACCTGCCGCGCCTGGTCGCGGCGCGGAACTGAGCCATGCCTCGGCGTCCCCCTCGGAAGGATCCTGCGCTCGAGGCCATCCTGGAGGGGTGGCAGCGGGTGTCGGTGCATCCGCTGTTCGCTGCTCTTGCCGGAGGCATCCCGCGTCGCAGCGACAGCGTTGCGACCGACGGCTGGGCGACCATCGGTACGGCGCGCGAGATTCTCGTCCACCAGACCCGCCGGGCCACCGCGGACGAGTGGGCGTGGGTGTTCGCGCACCTGCTGATCCACCTGGGGCTCGACCACGCCTCGCCGAACCGGCCGGCTCCCGATCACGCTGCCTCCGCGGCGTACGACGTGGCTGTGAACCGGTTCCTCCAGGCGCTGAAGCTCGGACGGCCGGTTGTCGACCTGCCCGTGGGTCTGCCGGGGACGGACGAGGATGCGCTGGCCCGGCTGTGGCGTGCGAACGGCGTACCGGACGAGCACACGCGGTGCGGCGTCAACGGCAGCCAGCCCGATGTGACGACCGCGCCCTGGACCGGTTGGGGGAAGCCGCCTGACTGGCCTGAGCGCTTCGCTGTGGGGCTGTCTGCGGCTGCGACAGCAGCGGTGGACGTGGCGGGCGGTGTGCGGTCGACGCTGTCCGACTCCCGCGGGCGGGTGGACGACTGGACGGCCGCGCTGGGGTGGTTCGTCTCGTCGTACCCGCTGATGGGCGCGCTGGCCGCCTCGATGACGGTGGTCGCGGAGGTGGAACTCGCGCGCAACTGGGACATCCAGGTGGCGGCCGTGAGTGCTGTGGCGGGGGAGATCTACGTGAACCCGCTGGCCGGGCTGACGCCAGGGGAGTGGCGGTTCGTGATGGCGCACGAGATGCTGCACGCCGCACTGCGCCACGGCGAACGCGTCGGCGGGCGTGACCCGTACCTGTGGAACGTGGCGGCCGACCTGGTCATCAACGGCTGGCTGCTGGAGATGGGCGTCGGCACGATGCCGGAGGGCGCGCTGTACGACGCCGAGCTCAAGGGACTGTCGGCGGAGGAGGTCTACGACCGCATCGCGCGCGACCTGCGCCGCTACCGCAAGCTGGCGACGCTCCGCGGCGTCGGGCTGGGCGACGTACTCGGTCAGCCGTTGGCGCATCCGGGCGAGGCCCGCCGTGCAGCCGGTCTGGACGACATCTACCGGCGTGCTCTGAGCACCGGCCTGGCGTACCACGACGAGTCGCGCGGGCTGCTGCCTGCCGGGCTGGTCGAGGAGATCCGCGCGCTGGAGCACCCGCCGCTGGAGTGGGACGCTCAGCTCGCCCGCTGGTTCGAGGAGCATGTCCCATCCGCTCAGCCCACTCGCTCGTACGCCCGGGCTTCCCGCCGCCAGGCCAGTACGCCGGACATCCCGCGGCCCGGCTGGGTGCGTCCTGAGCGCCCGGAGCTGCTGCCGACGTACGGCGTTGTGCTGGACACGTCGGCGTCCATGGACACGCGGCTGCTGGGCAAGGCGCTCGGAGCCATCGCGTCGTACTCGCACGCCCGCGACGTACCCGCTGCGCGAGTCGTCTACTGCGACGCGGCTCCGTACGACGCCGGCTACGTCCCTGTCGACGAGATCGCCGGCCGGGTCCAGCTCCGCGGCCGCGGCGGTACCGTCCTGCAGCCCGCTCTGAACCTGCTCGACCACGCCGACGACTTCCCGCGGGACGCGCCCGTCCTCATCATCACGGACGCCGACTGCGACACGCTGCGGGTCCGGCGTACGCATGCGTACCTGATCCCGCCGGGCGCCACGCTGCCCTTCACGCCGCGCGGGCCGGTCTTCCGGGTTCAGTAGGCAGAGCGTTGCTCCTGGCAACGAGCGGCTGCATCTATTGACAGTGCCGACGTACTGCGGCCGACATAGGCTCGCCGCATGCAGCAGTACGTCGGTGTCGTCGTCCGGTACGGCGACCGGATCGCTCTCGTCCGCGAGCAGTACGAGACCTGGGACCGCGAGCACTGGAACCTCCCCAGCGGCGCCGTCGAACCTGGCGAGGCGCCCCAGCAGGGCGCCGTACGAGAGCTCCGCGAGGAGACCGGCCTCCAGCTCCCGCCGTCCGCCCTCACGCAGGTGTGGACCACCACCGTCCACCACGACGACCAGCCGGTAAGCCAGGCCTTCAACTACACGGCCACGACGACTGATTGGACATTCACCCCGGACGACCCGGACAACTCGGTCCTGGAGGTCCGCTGGTTCCCTGTCGCGGACGCGATCACCCACCTGACGGCCCTGCCGTACCCGCCGATCAGCGTGCCGGCGGTCGCGTACTTGACCGACGCCGCGCCTGCGGACTGGACGTTCACCCTCACCGGCAACACGTGGACCTACTAGTCGAGCGGCGGCCGGTGCAGCACCTCGACGTACACCACGCCGCGGAGGACTCGACGGATACCTGAGAGCCTGTCCGCATGAACCGGGCGACCTGGCAGCAAACCCTCGGCGAGAGCAGCTTCATCACGCGGCCTCCCGCCGACCCGGCCGTGCTCACAGCCGCCGAAGGCCGCCTCGGCGTTGCCCTCCCGGATGGGCTGCGAACTCTGTACGAGGTCACCGACGGCATCTTGGACCCCGAGGGGCACGGGTACGTCATCTGGCGCCTCGAGGACCTCGTCTCCCGCAACCTCGACGTCTGGACCGGCAGCTACGGAGGCCCTCCCGACTCGCTCCTCGCATTCGGCGACGACGGCGCGGGCGCCCCGTTCTGCGTCGACCTCGCTGGGGATCCGGCCGTCTACGTCTGGAACAACATCGACCAGCAGACGTGGCCGCTTGCCCTGACCCTCCCCAGTTTCTGGCGGGGCTGGGCCGCCGGCATCATCAGCACCTGAGGTAAAGCGGCTAGGAGGCAGAGCCCTCGTATTCGCACGCAGGCGCTACCAGTAGCGGGCATACTGAGTCGGGTGTTTCTTCGTTGCGAGGCTGTCCGGTGGGTTGACGACCGGACGTACCCGGTGGTGATCGAGGTTGCCCTCACCGACGCCGACGGAGCCCGGCATCTCCTGGTCGCCAAGGAACCGATGTTCGGAGGCGCCGGTTCGTTCACGGCGAGTACGCCGGTGCCGGTCACCGTTTTCTGCGAACTGCTGGAGATCGACGGCGACGAGGCGCTCATCACCACCGCGAGCCCGCACGGAGTCGAGACCGAGGACGGCCGTTCGGAGTTCCGCGTCCGGCTCGACCAGCTGGGCGAGGTCGTTGCTCCCAGCAACGAGCTGGTCCGCACCTTCATGACTGCCGGCGCTGCGGCCGGTGCGACCAAGATGTTCCTCACCACCGGCGCGGACAACGCCGGCGCCCGAGCCCTCTACGACTCGCTGGGCGGCGGCCTCGCCGAACAAGGGCCGACGGTCAACTACTGGTTCCTCCTGGACCGGCACGGGTGAAGCGCTACGTCGTCGACGGCGGTGCGGCTGCCTGCCGGCTGGTGCTGCAGACCGTTGCCGCCGATGTGGATCACTACGAGGCAGACGTCCCCGTTGCCGACCCCGACGGGCCGGCCGACGTCGCCGCAGACGACTGGTCCCCGCACTCGTGACGTCCGGCAAGCTCCTGTCGTCCGGAACGCTGCCTGACCTTCACTTGCCTCACCGCAGCGAGCTCTTCGCGTCGGGTGAGCTGCCGGCGTACGAGCTGATCAGTACGGCGTTCGTGCTGCTGTTCGACAGCTCAGGGCGGCTGCTCCTTCGGTACGCCGACTTGCCGGCTCGCGGGGGCTGGGACCTGCCGGGCGGGCATGTCGAGCCTGGTGAGACCCCGGCCGAGGCCGCTGTCCGAGAGCTCCGGGAGGAGACCGGCTGGCGGCTCGGCGAGTCCGTCCTCACCGTGCTCGGGTGGAACCGCCTCCAGCTCCACGGTCCCAAGCCTGACGGCTTTCGGTATCCGCACCCGATCGGCTACATGGCCTACTTCACCGCCCAGCTCACAGAGCCCGGGCGGCCGACCACTCCCGAGCACGACTCCGAGTGCTCCCAGGCTGCCTGGCTGACCGCCGCCGAAGTACGCGCCCACTGCGCCGACCGCCGCTGGCTTCCGCTGCTGGACGTCGCAGGATGCCCGGCATGAGCCAGAGTGCCTCTCAGGCTGCGGCCTTCTTCGTCGAGGTCGTTCGCACCGGGCGCCTCTGGACTGTCCGCGACGACGGCGGCTATCCGGCGCCCATGGATGCTGACGGGCGTCGAGCAGCACCGTTCTGGTCGAGCGAGGCCCGCGTACGCCGGGTGATCGCGAACGTTCCGGCGTACGTCGCCTTCGTTCCCGACGAGCTCGACCTCACGACCTGGCGCACCCGCTGGCTCCCGGGCCTTCAACGCGACGGCCTCCTCGTGGGGCTCAACTGGACCGGCCCGCGCGCGACTGGCTACGACTTCACGTCGGACGAAGTACTCGCACGTCTCGCAGCCGCGAGCTGAGCCGGAGGAGTCCGGAGGCGCCGCGCTCGCTCCACCTGCAACCATTTGGACTACAGGTGCAGGCGGAGACTGACGGTCAGGTCGCTTTCATCCGGTGCGTCATGAGCAGCGGGGGTTACCTACGAGGTAATCGACGGTCCGCCGTTGCTCCGGCAGGTTGGGGGCATGACGATCTCCACCGAGGATGCGACTCGTGCCGCTGCGCAGAAGTTTCTCGAGCTTCGGCTTGCCGGTGACACCGCCGGGCTGACGGCGCTCTTTGCTGACGAGGTCGACTGGATGCTTGCCGACAACCCTGGGGTCCCGTGGATCAGGCCGCGGTCCACCGCTGCCGAGTGCGCGGCGCTGTTCACCGAGCTGACTGAGCACACCGTGCCCGAGGACGCCCGTGCGTCCATCGACGCCTTTCTTGTCGATGGCACCGACGCTGTCGTGACGGGGCATCTGTCAGGGACTGTCCGGGCTACCGGCAAGTCCTTCGCCGGGCCTTTCGCCCTCCGGCTCACCGTCGAGAACGGGCGGATCACCCGTCACCACCTGTACGAGAACAGCCTCTCGATCGCCGAGGCCTGCACGCCCTGAGCCAGCGGCAGGGCTCCCAACGCGCGGAACCCTGGTCGAGCTGCCGTCCACGGCTGAGCGCGCGGGCCGCCCGATCGTGGCCACCGCCGAAACCGATCGCCCGCGGCCCTCTCGGGTGCCACGATGGCTCGATGGACCCGAGGCCGCTGACAGCCCGTGAGCGCGACGTCCTGGCAGCACTCCTGTCCGCCGACTTCCCCGGTGCCGCCGGCCTCCGCAAGGAGGCTGACGCGGTCCTTGTCGTCGGCGCGTGCGGCTGTGGTTGCCCGTCGATCGATTTCCACTCCGGCGGCGGCCTGGGCATGACCGTCCGCATCAACGCCGGCATCCGCGACTCGTACGACGGCCTGTTCCTCTACACCTTCGAGTACGCCGACCAGGAGATCCTCGGCGGCATCGAATGGGTCAGCGGAACCGACTCCGACCCGACCGAACTCCCGCACCCGACCACCCTCACCATCGAACCCGCCTGAGGCCGAAGCCCGACGTACGACGGGTGAAGACCCGAGCCCCGGGAAGAATGTCCGAAGGACTGCCGACGACGGAGGCGCAGCATGATCGAAGGAGCAGTCATCCTCCTGGCCGGCCTGGTCGTCGGGTACCTCGCCGGCCGCAGCCGAGGCCGCGCGGCGGCGCAGCCCGCGCCGAAGGCGGTCGAGTCGATCTGCTCCTGCAACCACCCCCGTGGTCAGCACGTCGACGGCAAAGGCCCCTGCAAGGCCGAGAACACCCACTGGGCCTACGACTCCGGGACCACCGCTTTCCGCCCCTGCCCGTGTCAGCTGTACGACGGCCCGGAGCCTCTCCCGCAGTACTACGCCCCGGAGATCCAGTGAGCGTCCGAGCCTGTCCGCGATCGCGCCCATGGCGGCCGCCCCGCGCAGTCGAGCAGACCCACCGACACGGAGCGATGACGAACACCGGCAACGCGAAAGGCCCAGATCCGAGGATCTGGGCCTTTCGTTTGGAGCGGGTGACGAGAATCGAACTCGCGTAGTCAGTTTGGAAGACTGGGGCTCTACCATTGAGCTACACCCGCGTGCACCCGGTCTCCCGGATACGGACGCCATGATTTCACATCCGGGGGCGAGGCTCAAAACGGGTTGCCGGGAGCGGGTTGATCGACCGCGTTACGCTCCAGAACAGGGGTGGGGGCGCGAGCATGCCTCCGCGTCCACTAGACTCGTTCGGTCACTGCGGGGCGTAGCGTAGTGGCTAGCGCGCCTGCTTTGGGAGCAGGAGACCGCAGGTTCGAGTCCTGTCGCCCCGACAAACCCCTGCAGTACCAGCGGTACGGCCTGTCCGGGCGTGCTGTGATCGTCATCGACCAAGGAGAACCGCCACCGTGAAGAGCACCGTCGAGTCCTTGAGCCCGACCAAGGTCAAGCTCATCGTCGAGGTGCCGTTCGAGGAGCTCAAGCCGAGCCTCGACGCGGCGTACAGGAGCATTGGCAGCCAGATCGTCGTCCCGGGCTTCCGCAAGGGCAAGATCCCGCCGCAGGTCATCGACCAGCGCGTGGGCCGTGGCCCGGTGCTCGAAGAGGCGATCAACGACGCGCTGCCGAAGCTGTACTCGCAGGCCGTCCAGGACAACCAGGTCAAGGCGATCGGGCGTCCCGAGGTCGACGTGACCGAGTTCAACGACCAGGAGAGCCTGCAGTTCTCCGCCGAGGTCGAGGTCCGTCCGGAGATCGAGCTGCCGGAGCTGACCGGTCTCGAGGCCTCCGTCGAGGACATCGCGATCTCCGACGAGGAGATCGACGAGCAGATCGAGTCGCTGCGTCAGCGGTTCGGTTCGCTGAACCCGGTCGAGCGCGCGGTCGCGGACAACGACTACATCACCCTCGACCTGTCGGCCACCAAGGACGGCGAGAAGATCGAGGAGGCGCAGGCCACCGGCCTGTCGTACCAGGTCGGTAGCGGTCAGCTGCTCGACGGCCTGGACGACGCGGTGCTCGGCCTGAGCGCCGGCGAGTCCAAGAGCTTCGTCACCCAGCTGGTCGGCGGCGCGCTCAAGGGCGAGGACGTCGACGTCGCCGTGACCGTCACCGCGGTCAAGGAGCAGGAGCTGCCGGAGTTCGACGACGACTTCGCGCAGACCGCGTCGGAGTTCGACACCGCCGACGAGCTGAAGGCCGACGTCCGGAGCCGTCTGGAGAAGGGCAAGCGCCTCGAGCAGGCCGGCGACGCGCGCGACGCCGTACTCGAGAAGATCCTGACGCTGGTCGAGGTCCCGGTGCCGGACGGTCTGCTGACCGACGAGGTCGCCGCCCGCCGTGAGAACCTGGACCAGCAGCTCGGCTACTCCGGGATGACCTTCGAGCAGTTCCTCGAGGGCGAGGAGCAGACCTCGGAGGAGTTCGACGAGGACCTCAAGAAGCGCTCCGAGGACGCCATCAAGGCGCAGTTCGTCCTGGACCTGGTCGCCGAGCAGCAGGAGCTGAACGTCAACGACCAGGAGCTGACCGAGCACATCGTCCGGCACGCGCAGCGTTCCGGCGTCAGCCCGGACCAGTTCGCCCAGCACGCCGTCGAGAACAACCTGGTCCCGAGCCTGGTGTCCGAGGTCGTCCGCGGCAAGGCGCTGGCCTACCTGGTCGAGAACGCCAAGGTCACCGACGCCTCCGGCAACGAGGTCGAGCTGAAGACGCTGCTCCCGGACGGCTCGTACGCCGACCCGGAGGCCGCTGACGCCGACGTCACCGAGGCCGCCGCCGAGGAGACCCCGGCCGAAGAGCCCGCCAAGGCCTGAGTACGCCGCTGAGAACGCCCCGGATCCCGCTGAGGGTCCGGGGCGTTCTCGCGTCTAGAGCTCCAGCCGGTACTCGAGCATCAAGGGCTGAGGCGCGTACGCCGTGCGCTTGCTGCGCCCGGTCGCGATCCAGCCGTGCTTGGCGTAGAACCGCCGAGCCCGATGGTTCTCCTCGAACACGTGCAGATGGGCCTCAGGCCACTCGCCCCGCAGCCCGGACAGCACCGCGTCGTGCAGCTCCGACGCCAGCCCGGAGCCCCAGCTCCCCACCGCGGTCCCGAAGTGCAGCAACTCGTCGTACCGCGTCGCAGCGAACCCGCCCAGCCGGCCGTCCAATACCGCGACCCAGGCGTGGATCGCCGGATCCTCGATCTCCAGAGCCCAGCGCTCCCTGATCGAGTCGCGGGGGAAGGGTGTTCCGACTGCGGAAAGACAGCCGCCAGCCCCAGGACCGCACCCTCCTCCTGGACCACGAGCAGCTCGTCCAGATCGGACGCGTTCATCGGTCTCAGCAGCATCCGTTCATGCTCTCCCAGCCCCAGGGGCACCATTCGCTCAGAGCAGACACGGTGCGCCGTGAGCGAACACCTGCCCACCGCCCTTAGCTCTGTCGCCCTCGCCCAGTAATGTCGGCTTCGTGAACGAGACATTTGCAGCCAGCCCCACCGCCGCGGGCGGCACCGGATCCGGCGGACTCGACGACCACATCTACCAGCGCCTGCTGAGCAACCGGATCATCTTCTTGGGGTCCGAGGTTCGCGACGACAACGCGAACGCGATCTGCGCTCAGATGCTGCTCCTCAACGCCGAGGACCCCCACAAGGACATCTGGCTGTACATCAACTCCCCCGGTGGTTCGGTGGACTCCGGCATGGCGATCTACGACACCATGCAGTGGATCTCCAACGACGTCGCCACCGTCGGGATGGGCCTGGCCGCCTCGATGGGCCAGTTCCTGCTCTGCGCCGGCGCGAAGGACAAGCGCTTCGCCCTGCCGCACGCGCGGATCATGATGCACCAGCCCTCCGGCGGTATGGGCGGAACGGCGTCCGACATCAAGATCCAGGCGCAGCAGTCGCTGCACATCAAGGCCCAGCTGTTCAAGCTGATCGCCGAGCACACCGGCCAGCCGCTGGAGCAGGTCGAGACCGACGCCGACCGCGACCGCTGGTTCACCGCGGACCAGGCGAAGGACTACGGCTTCATCGACCACGTCGTGGCCAGCGCCGCCCAGCTCACCAGCGACAGCCCGAACTCCTGAACCCCCACTTCGTTCCTAAGGACACCGCATGAACTACTTCATCCCGCAGTGGGAGGAGCGCACGTCGTACGGCATGCGCCGGGTCGACCCCTACACCAAGCTGTTCGAGGAGCGCACGATCTTCCTCGGCACGCCGATCACCGACGAGATCGCGAACGCCGTGATGGCGCAGCTGCTGTGCCTGGAGTCGATGGACGCCGACCGCGACATCAGCATCTACATCAACTCCCCGGGCGGCTCGTTCACGGCGCTGACCGCGATCTACGACACCATCCGCTACATCAAGTCCGACGTCCAGACGGTCTGCCTCGGGCAGGCGGCCTCGGCCGCGGCCGTGCTGCTGGCCGCCGGTACGCCGGGCAAGCGGATGGCGCTGCCGAACAGCCGGATCATCATCCACCAGCCGGCCACCGAGGGCACCTACGGGCAGTCCAGCGACATCGAGATCCAGGCCAACGAGATCCTGCGCCTGCGCTCGCTGCTGGAGAAGATGCTCGCCGACGCCAGCGGCAAGGACATCGAGGAGGTGTCCCGCGACATCGAGCGGGACAAGTTCCTCACCGCCGCGCAGGCGGTGGAGTACGGCCTGATCGACTCCGTCCTGGAGTCGCGCAAGGCCCCGGTGCCGGTCGGCGCCTGATCGACCCTCGGCCCGCTGCCGGTCCCGGTGCACCGCACCGGGGTCGCGGCGGGCCTGCGGGTTCCGCCCGGGCGACGGCCGGAGGGACCCTAGAATCCGCCGGACGTTCCGTCAAGGGCCTCCCGTTCGCCACAGGCGTACTCGCGACGCTGTGGACAGGGCGGCGTAAGGGCCCGGGGCGGGGTACCGTCGGATCAACGTCCGAGACGGCAACATCGCTCGGCCGGCCTCAGCTAGTGAGAGAAGGGATCTGTCCCGGTGGCACGCATAGGTGACGGCGGCGACCTGCTCAAGTGCTCGTTCTGCGGGAAGAGCCAGAAGCAGGTCAAGAAGCTCATCGCCGGTCCCGGCGTCTACATCTGCGACGAATGCATCGATCTCTGCAACGAGATCATCGAGGAGGAGCTGAACGAGGGCTCCGAGGTCGGTCTGACGGAGCTGCCCAAGCCCCGGGAGATCTACGACTTCCTCAACGCGTACGTCGTCGGACAGGACGTGGCGAAGAAGGCGCTCGCGGTAGCGGTGTACAACCACTACAAGCGGGTCCGTGACGGTCAGGGCGGCTCCAGCGCCGGCCGGCACGCCAAGGACGAGGCGGTCGAACTGGCCAAGTCCAACATCCTCCTGATCGGCCCGACCGGCTGCGGCAAGACCTACCTCGCGCAGACGCTCGCCCGGATGCTCAACGTCCCGTTCGCGATCGCGGACGCGACAGCGCTCACCGAGGCCGGGTACGTCGGCGAGGACGTCGAGAACATCCTGCTGAAACTGATCCAGGCGGCCGACTACGACGTCAAGAAGGCCGAGACCGGGATCATCTACATCGACGAGGTCGACAAGATCGCTCGCAAGAGCGAGAACCCGTCGATCACGCGCGACGTCTCCGGTGAGGGCGTCCAGCAGGCGCTGCTGAAGATCCTGGAGGGCACCACCGCGAGTGTTCCGCCGCAGGGCGGGCGCAAGCACCCGCACCAGGAGTTCATCCAGATCGACACCACCAACGTGCTGTTCATCGTCGGTGGGGCGTTCGCCGGCCTGGAGCACATGGTCGAGGCGCGGGTCGGCAAGAAGACCCTCGGCTTCAGCATGAGCAACGAGGTCGAGGCGCCGCGCGAAGCCGGTGGCTACGCCGACGTGATGCCCGAGGACCTGCTGAAGTTCGGCCTGATCCCCGAGTTCATCGGCCGGCTCCCGGTGATCACCACCGTGTCGCCGCTGGACCGCGACGCGCTGATCAAGATCCTGTCCGAGCCGAAGAACGCGCTGGTCAAGCAGTACCGGCGGCTGTTCGAGATCGACAACGTCGAGCTGGAGTTCAGCGAGGACGCGGTCGAGGCGATCGCCGACCAGGCCCTGCTGCGTGGCACGGGTGCTCGTGGTCTGCGCGCGATCATGGAAGAGGTCCTGCTCAACGTGATGTACGAGGTGCCGAGCCGCGAGGACGTCGCCAAGGTCGTCGTCACCGGCGAGGTCGTCCTGGAGAACGTCAACCCGACGCTGATCCCGCGTGACCAGATCGAGCGCAAGCGCGAGCGTCGCGAGAAGACCGCCTGAGTTCCTGTACTCCGGTGAGGAAGCCGGCCGTCCGCTGACAGGCGGAGGGCCGGCTTCCTTCCGTTGGGGGACGCGTTCGGAGCGCACCGGTTCCTAGCGTGGGCAACGGATCTGTTGCCTGGGTGAAGGAGCCGGCTGTGCGTCCTCTGGTGCGAAGACTTGGTGTTGTCCTCGGCGTGGCAGGACTGGCGATTCCTGCCGGTTCCGCTGCGGCCCGTACGGCGGAACGCGCGCCCGGCGTACCGGCGATCGCGTGGGGGAGCTGCGGGGCCGATCCCGCGCTGGTGAGGTTCCAGTGTGCTTCGGTCGAGGTGCCGACGGACTACGACCGGCCGCGCGGTGCGACGACGACGATCGCGTTGACGCGGTTGCCCGCGTCGGGGGAGCGGATCGGATCGCTGTTCACGAACCCGGGTGGGCCTGGTGGGCCCGGGGTGTCGTTCGTGCAGCGGAACGCGCTGTCGACGTACTCGGCGGACGTGCGGGCGAGGCTCGACATCATCGGGTTCGATCCGCGTGGCGTCGGACAGTCGGATCCGGTGACGTGCTTCCCAACGGCGGCGGAAGAGAACGCCGCGGCGGCGGACGTGATCGCGTTCCCGATGAACCGTGCCGAGGTCCGGCAGCTGACGACGGTCAACGCCAAGATCGGGCGCGGCTGCACGAAGACCTCGCCGGAGCGGCTCGCGCACTACTCGACGGCGAACGTTGCCCGCGACATGGATCTGCTGCGGCAGGCGGTCGGCGACGCGAAGCTGAACTACATCGGGTACTCGTACGGGTCGTACCTCGGGGCGACGTACGCGAAGCTGTTCCCGGACAACGTCCGTGCGCTGGCGATCGACGGCGCGTGGAACCCGTCGTCGTACTCCGGTTCGGTGCTGAACGACGCTCCGCTCGGCGTACGGCTCGGGCAGGCGAAGGGCGCCGTGGAGGTGTTCGCGCAGTTCAAGGCCGAGTGCCGTGCCGCTGGGCCCGCGCAGTGCGCGCTGGCGAAGCTCGGTGATCCTGGCGTCGTCGCCGAGCGAGTGCTCGAGCGGTTGAAGACGAAGCCGGGGGAGCTGACCGCGCCGGACGGGACCAAGGTGACGATCACCTACCCGCTGATGGTCGGCATCATCTTCAGCGGGCTGTACGAGCCGGCGGGTTGGCCTGAGCTCGCGTCGATGCTGGCTCAGCTCGGTGGTCAGAGAACGAGCGCGTCCACGGCGACACTCCTTGTGGACAAGGAAGAGTACGCGTCGATCGGCAGCAGCCTGCAGCCGTGCGTCGAGGCGCAGCAGACCGGGCGGCCGTTCGCGTACGAGGCGATGGCCGACGCCGCCGACCAGAAGTACCCGCACTTCGGCCGGCTGCGGGCGTGGGTCGGGCAGACCTGCGAGTTCGTTCCGATCCGGGACACCGACGCCTTCCGCGGTCCGTGGACCAAGCTGAGGACGGATGCGCCGGTGCTGGTCATCGGCACCCGGCACGACCCGGCGACGCCGTACGAGGGCACGCGTCCGTACGCCGATCTGTACCGCGACGCGTACCTGCTGACGATCAATGGCTGGGGCCACACGACGATCGGCAAGAGCACCTGTGCCGACGCGGCGATCACGCGGTACCTGGTGACGCTGCAGCGGCCGGTCGACGGCGCGACCTGTGCGCAGGATCGCCGGCCGTTCGACATCCGCTAGGCGGATGCGGGTCTAAGCCTTTAGGGGGACGCGTGCGGACGGCTCCCTTGCCTAGCGTTCTGGTAAGGGTGCCGCTCGCACCCGGTCCACCAGTGAGGGAGAACCGTGCGAAGAACCACGAGGACCACTCTGACCCTGGCCGTCGTCGCGGCTGTCGCCGTGCCGGCCGCGTTCGCGCCTGCTGTCGCGGCGCCTGTCTCTGGCGGAGCTGCTGCGTCTGCGCCGGCCGCCGCCGCGTCCGCCGGTGCTTCGGCGGTCGCATCGGGCTCGGCGGCCGATGCGGCGCTCGTACGGCGTGAGGCCGCCAAGGCCGCGCGCGTCGCCGTACCGAAGATCGCGTGGAAGAGCTGCGGCACCGATTCCGCGCTGGCCAAGTTCCAGTGCGCGTCGGTCGAGGTGCCGACCGACTACGACCGGCCGCGCGGCGCCACGACCACGATCGCGTTGACCCGCCTGCCCGCGTCGGGCCAGCGGATCGGGACGCTGTTCACGAACCCGGGTGGGCCTGGTGGACCCGGGATCGGGTTCGTGCAGCAGGCCGCCGAGATCGCCTACACGCCGGAGGTCCGCGCGAAGTTCGACATCCTCGGCTTCGACCCGCGCGGGGTCGGCCAGTCGGACCCGGTCACCTGCTTCCCGACCGCCGACGAGGAGAACGCCGCGTTCACCGGCATCGAGCCGTTCCCGGTCGGTGCTGCTCAGACCAAGGCCTACACGCGGGCGATGCTGCGCGCGGCGGTCGGCTGCATGACCACGTCGCCGGACCGGCTGACCCACTACTCGACCGCGAACGTTGCCCGCGACATGGACCTGCTGCGGCGCGCGGTCGGGGACAGCAAGCTGAGCTATGCCGGGTACTCGTACGGGACGTACCTCGGTGCGACGTACGCCAAGCTCTTCCCGGGCAACGTGCGTGCGCTGGTGCTCGACGGGACGCTCTCGCCTGAGTGGTACTCCGGTTCCGATGGCGACCGCCGGCCGGTCGGCGTACGGCTTCGGCAGGGCGAGGGATCGTGGGACACGTATAAGCAGTTCCTTGCCGAGTGCAAGAAGGCGGGCGCCGAGCGGTGTGCGCTGGCCGCATTGGGTGATCCGGCAACGGTTGCGGAGAAGCTGCTGCAGCGGCTGAAGACCGACCCGGCCGAGGTTTCGTTGCCGGACGGTACGACGATGACCGTCAGCTATCAGACGGCGGTGTTCCTGATCTTCCAGAACCTGTACTCGCCGCTGGCCTGGACCGACCTGGCCGCGACGCTGGCCGAGCTCGCGGCGCCTGCTCCGGCTGCTCGCTCCGCTGCGTCTGCTTCCGTTGCCGGGAAGGTTCTTGGGGAGTGGAACCGGCGGCAGGAGGAGTACAGCGGTCTTGGCTCCGGCCTCCAGCCGTGCATCGAGGCGCACCAGTCCGGTCGGCCGCTCGCGTACTCGCAGTTCGCCGCGGACGCGAACCGTCGCGCCCCGCACTTCGGCGCGCTGCGCGCCTGGGTCGGCCTGGCCTGCGAGTTCATTCCGGTCCGCGACACCGACGCGTTCCTCGGCCCGTGGAACCTCTCGGTCAAGTCACCGGTCCTGGTCTTCGGCACCCGCCACGACCCGGCGACGCCGTACCAGGCGACACGGCCGTACGCCGACCTGTACCCGGACGCCCGCATGACCACCGTCGAGGGGTACGGCCACGGCACGATCGCGATCAGCGCGTGCGTCGACCAGAAGGTCACCGACTACCTGGTGCGTCTGAAGGCGCCGGCCGACAACTCGACCTGCACGCAGGACTACAAGCCGTTCACGCCGCTCGCGAAATCGCGTGCGGGGGCTGCTGATGCGGCGCTGCAGTTGGCGGCGTTCGGCTCCTAGCCCTCACCCCCACTGAAAAGCCGCCGGCCCCCAACTTGCGCGGGGACCGGCGGCTTTCTCCTTGTCTTCTCTACTTCATAGCCGTGAAAGCTTCATCGGACACCGGTCCCACGTCGTCCACACTCACCCCGTCGTTCGCCGCCTGCACGATGACGGTCAACGTGTTCGACCCGCGGTAGCACTGCGTCGGCAACGTGTCGGTCGAGGCGACGCACGTCGAAGCCCCGACCTGCCTCACCTGATCCGGCTTCGCACCCGAGTCGCTGATCGTCTTGTCGATGTCCACTTTCCCGCGCAACGCGATCACGACGTACATCCGCTCGCCGTCGAGGTCGCCGTACGCCTCGACGGTCGCCTGCTTCCCGTCGTTGATCCGGCTCAACGCTTCCCGCGTCTGATCCAGCTTCAGTTGATCCCGCAGCTCGGGGTCGGTAATCCGATCCAGCCCTGCCAGGGCGGTCGGCGGGGTGATCCCGCGCGCGGTGTTCAGCCGACTCATCGGACCGAGCCCACCGATGTAGCCGAACAGGGCGAGCACCAGCAGAACTACGACGACCCCGCCAACAGTCACCCAGGGATTCCGCCGCCACGAGCGCTTGGGGGCGCCGCCCGGGGGTGTTTTCCCACCGCCGGGCCGCGGGTCGGGTCCGCTGTCGACAGCCTTCTTGCCGGAGGCCGCACCCGCGGCAGCCTTCCCGCTGGCTGCCGTACCCGCAGCGGCCTTCCCGCCAGCGGCTGCAGCCGTACCTGCCTTCGCGCCGGCGGCCGCAGCCGGACCTGTCGTCGCGCCGGCGGCCGCAGCCGGACCCGCCTTACCGCCGGAGGCACCACTCGATCCAGCCTTCCCGCTGGCGGCCGTACCCGGACTAGCCTTCGCTGCACCCACGCCAGCACCCACGCCAGCCGCCGTCGCCGCGCCCGCCTCGCCGGTCGTCCCCGCAGAAGTCGGGCCGGCAACCTTCCCCGCAGCCGCACCGTCAGCAGCCTTCGCCGCGGGCGCACCGTCAGCACTCTTCGCGCTACCTGCGCCAGTAGCACCTGCCGTGCTACCTGCGCCAGCACCACTGCCCGTACCAGTCGCGCCAGCTGCGCCGCCCGCTCCAGTGCCAGCCGCCGTACCAGCTGCGCTGCCCGCGGTGCCTGTGCCTGAGGCGCCACCTGCGCCTGCCGCGCTGCCTGCACCAGCGGCACCCACCGCGCTGCCGGTGCCCGCCGCGCCTGCTCCAACCCCGCTCGCTGCGGCGCCTGCTCCGGTTGGCGTACCAACGGCGCCTGCCGCGGTGCTTGTGCCAGCCGCGCGTGTTGGGGTGCTCGTGCTGCCAGCACCTGTCGCACTGCCTGTGCTGGCGGCTGTTGTGCCGCCTGTGCCGCCTGTGCCGGCGCTTGCGCTGCCTGTGCCGGCGGCGCCCGTCGTGCTGGTCGTACTAGGCGCGCCGGTTCCGGTGCCCGCGGCGACGGCGCCTGCCCCGGTGCCCGCGCTAGCGGGACCTGCTGGGGTGCCCGTGCTGGCGGTGCCTGCTGGGGTGCTCGTGCCTGTGGTGCTGCCTGTACCGGCGGCGCCTGTCGCGCTTCGGGTGCTTGCTGCGTCCGCTGCGGTGCCTGTGCCAGCAATAGCTCCTGCCGCAGCCGCAGCGGGTGCGCCCGGCTTCGCACCTCCGTCTACCGGAGGCGTCGCGCCAGGTGCACCAGCGAGCGTTGTTCCTGTCGAGTCCGTCCGACCGGACGATGGCTGTGTCGTACGAGCATCTGCGGCGGAGGCACTGGGGGACGTCCCGGACGTTGGTGTGTCTGTCGCAGATGCAGGAGTTGCCGGCGTCTCCGCGGCGGGCCTGCTCGTCACCGGGGCGGCCACAGGCGGTCGCCTGATGGCCGCCGTGTCGGAGGCACCTGCGGGTGCTGTTCCGCCTGCAGGTGGCGTGGCGCTAGTCGACCGCGTTGAGCCGGCAGGTGGTGTCGCGCCGGGGCCGCCTGCGAGCGTCGTACCTGATGCGTTCGCTGGAGGTGTCGCCGCGGGGGCGCCGGAGTCTGTGGGAGGTGTACGTGGGGTCGCGCTTGCACCGGCGGGGCTGCTGGGAGCTGTACTGCCTGCACCAGCAGTAGAACTTCCGGTGGGGCTTGCGGAGGGTTTGCTGGATGCCGACCCGGTCGAGCTCGCCGTCGGCGACTGCTTATCCGCGGTGGTGGAAGCGGACCCGCCGGCCGAGGAGGTGTCCTTGGCAGAAGCCGCTGGCTGGTCAGCAGGCTTCGCGGGCTGCGGGCGGAGGGGAGTCTGCGGAGGCATCGGCGTCTGCGCAGGCATCGGGGTCTGCGCCGGCATGGGCGTCTGCCCGGCCCGCGAGCCAACAGACTTACTAGCCGGAGTCGCCGGAGTCGCCGGAGTCGCCGGAGTCGCCGGAGTCGCCGGAGTCGGCGGGCCGGCGGGTGTCGACGGAGTCGTGGAGGAGCCGGCTGGCGACGTGGTCGCCGACGTCGACGAGGACTTCGCGGGAGCGGACGTTGGAGCCGAGGCGGCGGGAGAGGCTGGTGTTGCGGCAGCGCCGGAGGTCGCGCTGGTCGCCGGGGTCGAAGGGGTGGCGGGGGAGTCCGTGGCAGGCGAGGTGCTCGAGGACTGCGCGGGGGATGCACCTGGTGACGGCTCGGTGGAGTCCGCAGCCGAGGACTCGGAGGACGTGGAAGCAGGTGGGGTCGCCGGTGTCTTCCGGGCGGCTGCGCCTCGACCTGAGGCGGTCTTGCGGGCCGTCGCGGGCTTCGCCGGTGCGGACTCCACCGGCGACTCCTTCGGTGAAGACTCCGGGGCAGACGGCTTCTGCGAGGACCCAGCGGAAGACGGCTTCGGCGAGGACCCAGCGGAAGACGGCTTCGGCGAGGACCCAGTGGAAGACGGCTTCGGCGCGGACCCAATGGAAGACGGCTTCGGCGCAGATCCCTCCGGCGATCCCCCAGACCCCGCCGCCGGACCGTCGAACGGCAGCTCCGGGGACTCTGCCGCGGCCTTCTTCGCAGCCCGCGCAGTGGACTTCGTGGTCCTCCGCCTCGGCGTCTTCTTCGGGGGCTGGTCCGCAGGGCCTGAGGCAGCCGAGGTGGGGGGCTGGTTCTCGTCGCTCACGGGTTGCTCCTTCGGACTGGCCTGGGGTCGGGCCGATGGTTCCACATCTGGGTGACTGGCTTCGCAGCGTAGTCGTTGGGGTGAAAGACGTGACGCCCGCCTCCGGGTGCGGAGGCGGGCGTCAGCGGCGTACGGGAACCTCTCAGAGCGTGGCGACGACGGTGACGGAGTCGGCGGTGTCCTCGGGGCTCCAGAGGATCTCGCCGGTGATCCGGCCGGCGGCGCGCAGGTCGTTCTCGGCGCGTTCGGCCAGCGTCAGGCGGGCGGCGGGACCGGTGACCTCGGCCTTGGAGACCTCGGTCTTCATCGAGACCTGAGCCGTGGACTTGGCGCCGCGGATCCCGGCCAGGACCTCGGCGACCGCGTCCAGGACGGCCGGGTCCTGGTCGGCGACCGCGATGTCGACGTCGGCGACCGGCCAGCTCGACCGGTGGATCGAGCCCTCCTGCCACCACGACCAGACCTCTTCGGTCGCGAACGGCAGGTACGGCGCGAGCAGGCGCAGCTGGACCGACAGGGCGACCGCGAGGGCCGCCTTGGCCGAGGCGGCCGGGGCGTCGCCCTGGCCGCCGTACGCGCGCTCCTTGACCAGCTCGACGTAGTCGTCGCAGAAGGTCCAGAAGAAGCGCTCGGTGACCTCGAGCGCACCGGTGTAGTCGTACCGGTCGAAGGCGGCGGTCGCCTCGGCGACGGTCTGGCGGAGCTTGTGCAGCATCGCCAGGTCGACCGGCTCGGTGACGGCGGCGGCGTCGGCGGACGTCGCCCCGAAGCCGAGCACGAACTTCGACGCGTTCAGGACCTTGATCGCCAGCCGGCGGCCGACCTTCATCTGCGACTCGTCGAACGGCGAGTCCAGGCCCGGCCGGGCCATCGCCGCGCGCCAGCGGACGGCGTCGGAGCCGAACTTGTTCAGGATGTCGTCGGGCAGCGCCGCGTTGCCCTTGGACTTGCTGAACTTCTTGCGGTCGGGGTCGACGACGAAGCCGGAGATCATCGAGCGCTTCCACGGCAGCGTGCCGTTCTCGAACTGCGCGCGGACGACCCGGGAGAACAGCCAGGTCCGGATGATGTCGTGGGCGTGCGTGTTCAGGTCCATCGGGAACGTGCGCGCGAACAGGTCCGCGTCGCGCTCCCAGCCGCAGACGATCTGCGGGGTCAGCGACGACGTCGCCCAGGTGTCCATCACGTCGGGGTCGGCCTGGAAGCCGCCCGGCTTGCCGCGCTGGGACTCGTCGTACCCGGACGGGACCTGCGAGGTCGGGTCGATCGGCAGCTGCTCCTCGCGGGGCAGCAGCGGGTGGTCGTAGTCCGGCTCGCCGTCCTGGCCGATCGGGTACCAGACCGGGAAGGGGACACCGAAGAAGCGCTGGCGGGAGATCAGCCAGTCGCCGTTCAGGCCCTCGACCCAGTTCTGGTAGCGGTGCCGCATGTGCTCCGGGACCCACTCCTCTTCCTTGCCGAGGTCGACGAACTCCTGCCGCAGGTCCTCGCTGCGGCCGCCGTTCGCGATGTACCACTGGCGGGTCGAGACGATCTCGAGCGGCTTGTCGCCCTTCTCGAAGAAGTTCGCCATCCGCTCGGTCTTCTTCGGCTCGCCGTCCAGATCACCGCTGTCCCGCAGCTTCTGGACGATCAGCTCCCGCGCACTGAAGGTGGTCTTGCCGGCCAGCTCCTCGTACAGCGCGGAGCCGGTCAGCCACTCCGGGGTCTCGCGCAGGATGCGCCCGTCCCGGCCGATGACCGTGCGGACCGGAAGCTGCAGCTCACGCCACCACGTGATGTCGGTCTGGTCGCCGAACGTGCAGCACATCGCGATACCGGCGCCCTTGTCCATCTCGGCGTCCGGGTGCGCCAGGACCGGGATCTCGACGTCGAACAGCGGCGAGCGAACCGTCGTACCGAACAGGTTCTTGTAGCGGTCGTCGTCCGGGTGCGCGATCAGCGCGACACACGCCGGCAGCAGCTCCGGTCGGGTGGTCTCGATGTAGACCGGGCCGTCAGCACCGTGGAACGAGATCCGGTGGTAGGCCCCCGGATACGGCCGCGCCTCGAGCTCGGCCTGCGCGACCGCGGTCTGGAACGTGACGTCCCACAGCGTCGGCGCCTCGGACAGATAGGCCTCGCCACGCGCGTAGTTGCGCAGGAAGGCCCGCTGCGAGGTCCGGCGGGAGTCGTCGGAGATCGTGGTGTAGAGGTACGACCAGTCGACGCTCAGGCCGACCTGGCGCCACATCGCCTCGAACGCCTGCTCGTCGATGTGCGTCAGCTCGCCGCACAGCTCGACGAAGTTCTGCCGGCTGACCGGGATCTGCTTCTTCGGGTCCGGCTTCTCCGGCGGCTCGAAGGACGCGTCGTACGGCAGCGTCGGGTCGCAGCGGACGCCGTAGTAGTTCTGGACGCGGCGCTCGGTCGGCAGGCCGTTGTCGTCCCAGCCGATCGGGTAGAAGACCTTCTTGCCGCGCATCCGCTGGAAGCGCGCGATCAGGTCGGTGTGGGTGTAGCTGAAGATGTGACCGACGTGCAGCTTGCCGGAGACGGTCGGCGGGGGAGTGTCGATGGAGTAGACGTCGGCCCGCTCGGCCGTCCGGTCGAACGCGTAGGTCTCCTGGTCGCGCCATACAGCGGCCCACTTCTCCTCGAGGCCTTCGAGGGTGGGCTTGTCGGGAACGCGGGAGATCTCGGTCATGCGCACAATCGTAGTGGTTGTCAAGGGATGCTCCGACCGGATATCCACAGCGCCCTAGACTGGGCTCCTGATGAGCGACCTCACGTACGCCGAAGTGTCGGCGAAACTCCAGGCCCGTTGGCCGGAGACCAAGATGGATCCCACGCTGGAGCGCGTCCGGCGGCTGACCGAGCTGCTCGGCGACCCGCAGAAGACCTACCCGGTCGTGCACCTGACCGGGACCAACGGCAAGACGTCCACCGCGCGGATGATCGACTCCCTGCTCCGCGAGGCCGGGCTGCGGACCGGCCGGTTCACCAGCCCGCACCTGGAGTCGGTCCGCGAGCGGATCACGCTGAACGGCGAACCGATCAGCGAGCAGCAGTTCGTCGAGGCCTACACCGAGATCGCGCCGTACCTGGACGTGGTGGACTCCGAGCAGGAGCACCCGCTGTCGTTCTTCGAGGTGATCACCGCGATGGGGTTCGCGGTCTTCGCCGACGCCCCCGTCGACGTCGCGATCATCGAGGTCGGCCTGGGCGGCACCTGGGACGCGACCAACGTCGCGGACGGCATCGTCTCGGTGATCACGCCGATCGCGGTCGACCACGCGCACATCCTCGGCGCGGACCCGGTCACGATCGCCGGCGAGAAGTCCGGGATCATCAAGCCGGGCGGTACGGCGGTGATCGCGCAGCAGAGCCTCGACGTACTGGAGGTCCTGCAGCGCCGCGCCAACCAGGTCGGTGCGCAGGTCGCGCGCGAGGGACGCGAGTTCGGCGTCACCAGCCGGACGGTCGCGGTCGGCGGGCAGCTGATCTCGGTCAAGGGCCTGGCCGCGGAGTACGAGGAGATCTTCCTCCCGCTGCACGGCGAGTACCAGGCGCACAACGCCGCGACCGCGCTGGCCGCCGTCGAGGCGCTGCTGGGCGCGACCGAGCAGACCGAGGGCCGCGTCACCACCGAGGTGGTCCAGGCCGGTTTCGCCGAGACCACCTCGCCGGGCCGGATGGAGGTCGTCCGGACCGGCCCGACCGTCATCGTCGACGCCGCGCACAACCCGCACGGCGCCGAGGCGACGGCGGCGACGGTGTCCGAGGCGTTCGCGTTCAACCCGCTGATCGGCGTGATCGGCGTGATGAAGGACAAGGACGTGTACGGCGTACTCGAGGCCTACGAGCCGATCATGGAGACGGTCGTCGTGACCCGGAACTCGTTCGACCGGTCGATGCCGGCCGAGGAGCTCGGGGAGATCGCCGCCGAGGTGTTCGGCGAGGACCGGGTCGTCGTCAAGCCGCACCTGGTCGACGCGATCGACGAGGCGCTGCGGCTGGCCGAGCAGGACGCGATCGCGTTCGGCAGCGGCGGCGTGCTGATCACCGGCTCGGTGATCACCGCCGGTGAGGCCCGCAAGCTGCTGGTCCGCAAGCCGAAGGAAGCAAACCGATGAGGTCGCTGGCGTCGATCGTGCTCGGCTTCGAGTCGATCGTGCTCGCGCTGGCCACGATCGTGATGATCTCGGTCGCCGACGTCGACGCCGGTACGGCGCTGCCGCTGTGCCTGGGGCTCGCGGTCCTGGCGATCGTCGCGGCCGGCCTGCTGCGCAACCGGGTCGGCTACGTGCTCGGCTGGGCGGTCCAGGTCGGCGCGGTCGGCCTCGGTTTCGTCGTACCGGTGATGTTCGTGCTCGGCCTGGCCTTCGCGGGCTTCTGGGTGATGGCGATCGTGCTCGGCCGCCGGATCGAAGAGGCCAAGGCCGCGCAGGCCCGGGCCGCCGGTTAGGCTCGGCGACCCGAGACTTTCGTAGAAGCCTTCGAGAAAGAGAAGAGTGACATGTCGCAGCGCACCCTCGTCCTGCTGAAGCCCGACACCGTACGCCGCGGCCTGGTCGGGGAGATCCTCGGCCGGTTCGAGGCCAAGGGGCTGTCGATCGTGGCGATGGAGCTGCGCACGATCGACGGCGAGACGGCCGACCAGCACTACGCCGAGCACGTCGAGCGGGACTTCTACCCGCCGCTGCGCACGTTCGTCACCAGCGGCCCGCTGGTCGCGCTGGTGCTCGAGGGCGACGAGGCGATCGAGGTCGTCCGCGCGCTGAACGGCGCCACCGACGGCCGCAAGGCCAACCCGGGCACGATCCGCGGCGACCACTCGCTGTCCAACCGCGAGAACCTGGTGCACGGCTCGGACTCCCCGGAGTCGGCCGAGCGCGAGATCAAGATCTGGTTCCCCGACCTGCCGTGAGCTAGCCCCGTACGCCGGGCCGCTCGGCCCGTACGACGCCGGGCCGCTCGGCCCGTACGACGCCGGGCCGCTCGGCCCGTACGACGCCGGACCGCTCGGCCCGTACGACGCCGGGCCGCGGCCCGGCGGCACCTGCTGTCCTGCCCGGCCCGGTGCGACCGCCCTCATGCTCCGCACCGGGCCGGAGTCTTATCGCAACGCCGCCGCGACCTTGTCCCGGAACGCCTTCGTGGCGAACATGTGCCCCGGCGTGATCGACCGCTGGACGATCTGGAGCACCACCGTGTCGGCGCCCTTGATCGCCGCGATCAGGTCCGCCTCGCTGACGTGCCCGGTCCACAGGAACGTCCCGTCGGCGAACAGCGGCCGCAGGTTACCCAGCGCGAAGTAGCTGAACGAGTCGCCGATGATCACCGACCTCCCGCCGACCAGTCCGGTCGCCGGCGTGGTGCTCCACCGCTCGACGCCGTACAGGACCTTCGTCGGGTCGAACGCGTCGTAGCCGGGCAGCGGCGTCACCGTCGTACCAGTCGAGACCTGCAGCGACGGCGGCGTCTCGGTCCCGGTCAGGCCGAGCAGGACGTTCAGGTCGGCCGTCTTGGTCACCTGGTCCGGCGTGGTCCGCACAGGTGCTGTCACCTTCAGCTTCTTCGCCAGCTGCTGCGCGAACACCGCCGCGCCCGCGCCTGACCAGTGCGAGTCGGTCTTCCAGTAGGTCTGCGACTTGGTCAGCTCCTGCCGAAGCCCCAGCCAGGCCGGGTGCTCGTAGGCGTCGAGCGTCGCGTTCTGCGAGGCGATCCCGTCCAGCGCGCACTGCCCGTCCGGTACGACGGCCGGCGGCTCCACCACCGACGACTTGTTCGGCCCGGCAGTGATGACGACCTTCCGCCCGGACCGCTCGATCACGTCAGCCAGCGCGGCGAGCCCGTCGAGACCCTGCCGGAAGCCCGGCGTTTGCTGGCACGCCTTGGTGAAGTCCTCGCCGAGGAAGAGATAACCGTTAGGGCCCCGAACGACCTTGCCCGACGGCGGCAGCTCGCGCAGGACGTGGAAGTCGAACCACGACTTCCCCCGTACGGCGGTCGACCGCCCCGCCAGCCGGTCCGAGGCCCACGGCCCGACCGCGTCCAGCGCGTCCCACCCGGCCGTGGCCGCCGGCGCCGGTGCGATCGCGCGGTTGTCCACCGGCGCCTGCCGGAACCCCACGACGTACCCGAAGGCCGGCCCGAACACGAACACCAGCGCGACGACTCCCGCGACCACCTGACCTCGTTTCACCACATCCCCCTGTCAGAACTGGAAGTACAAGAACGGGCTGAACGTCCCGGCCACCGCCACGATCCCGGCGTACGGCGTGAGCACCAGCGCGGCGGCCTTGATCGACCGGCGAGCCCAGACCGGGGCCTCCTGCAGTCCGTCGATCACCCGGCCGGTCACCCACGTTGCCGGGAGCAACACCGTCGCCAGCACCAGCACGAGCAGCGCGATCCGGTGACCGGACAGCAGGACGGCGACGTCCGGCGCGAGCGTCCAGCTCGTGGGGGCGATCATTGCCTGCAGCATCTTTCCGGCGGCGGGCAACGACTCCGCCCGGAACAGCACCCAGCCGAAGACGACCAGCAGGAACGTGATCGCGCGCCGCGGCACGGCCCAGCGGTCGGACCGGCCCAGCCCGGTGGCCCGCTCGACGATCAGCAGGAGGCCGTGGAACGCGCCCCAGACCACGAACGTCCAGGCCGCGCCGTGCCACAGACCGGTGACCAGGAAGACGATGCTGAGATTGCGGTACGTGCGGAACGTCCCGCCGCGGTTGCCGCCGAGCGGCACGTACAGGTAGTCGCGGAACCAGCGTGACAGCGACTGGTGCCAGCGGCGCCAGAAGTCGGTGACCGAGATCGCGGAGTACGGCCGGGCGAAGTTCTCCGGCAGCCGCAGGCCGAACATCATGCCGAGCCCGATCGCCATGTCGGAGTACCCGGAGAAGTCGAAGTAGATCTGGCCGGTGTACGCGAGCGCGCCGATCCACGCCGTCGCCGTCGACGGATCGCTGGTGGCGAAGGCCGCATCCGCCAGTGGAGCAAGGGAATCCGCGATCACCACCTTCTTGAACAACCCCCAGGCGAACCGTGGGAAGCCCTCGGCGAAGTCGGCGAACCGGTCGCGTTGCGAGTCCCGGAGCTGGTCGGCGATCTCGTGGTAGCGCACGATCGGCCCGGCGACGAGCTGCGGGAACATCGCGATGTAGGTGACGAAGGTCAGCGGGTTGCGCATCGGTAGCCGGACGCCGCGGTAGACGTCGACGACGTACGACAGGTGGTGGAAGGTGAAGAAGCTGATGCCGATCGGCAGCGCCAGGCTGACGATCCGGGTGTCGCCGAGGCCGAGCCCCTGCGCGATCGAGTGGACCGCGGTCGAAGCGAAGCCGGCGTACTTCCAGACAGCCAGTACGGCGAGGTCCGCGGCGACCGTCGCGACCACGACGGCCTTCCGGCGCCGCAGCGGCAGTGCCCCGATCGCCAGCCCCGCGGCGTAGTTGACCGCGATCAGCGCGAGCAGGAGCAGCACGAACTCCTTGCCGCCGACCGCGTAGAAGCCGAGCGAGAAGACCGCGAGCACGCCGTTGCGGGCCCGGTGCGGCAGGATCCAGCTCGCCAGCAGCACCGCGGGCAGGAAGTACCACAGGAAGAGTGGCGCGGCGAAGGACAAGGCTGATCTCCCCCCAGGAGTGACGACATCAGTAGGTACGGACGGGTGCCGTCCGAAGACGCCTTCACAGTGAAGAGATGCGTCAGGGGGCCGAAATGTTGCTACGCGAGGCGGGCCTGCAGGTCGTCGGCCGTGGGGTGATCCAGGTCGGTCAGCAGCGTCAGGGCCGACTGCCACGAGCTGCGGGCGGCGGACCGGTCGCCGAGCTCCTGATGGACGTCGCCGAGGTTCTGCAGCATGAGGGCCTGGTAGTAGAGGTCGTTCAGCTCGCGGTAGAGCGACAGGGCCTTGCGGTAGCAGGCGATGGCTTCGCCGTACGACGTCTGGCAGCGGTACGTGTAGCCGAGGTGATCCCACGTGGCGGCTTCGCCGAGCTTGTGGTCGACCTGCTGGTAGAGCCGCTGGGCCTGCAGGCAGTACTGCAGTGCCAGCTCGTACTCGCCGAAGGTGTTGGCGTGCAGGAGGCCCAGTGAGTTCAGCGCGAGAGCCTGGCCGGTCCGGTGGCCGGCTGACTTGAATAGATCGGACGCGACGAGGTCGTGCTCGTACGACTCCTTCAGGCGATCCTGCTGGGCCAGTACGAAGGCCAGCATGCGTTCGCACCAGGCCTGGGCGACCGGATCGCCCTTGGCCAGGTCCAGTGCGCGCTCGGCCTCGGCCTGGGCTTCTGGGAGTCGCTGCTGGCGGGCCAGGGCGTGGGCGCGGTAGCGCCGGGCCATCACCTGGGCGGCAGCGTCGCCGGACCGCTCGCACGCGTAGACCGCCGTACCCATCACGTCGACCCAGGTGCTCCACAGGCCGCGGCGCTCCAGGTAGCCGGTCATGGTCCGCGCGAGGTGGGTCGCGTGCCCGTCGTAGCCACGGCGTACGGCGTGCTCCACCAGGGCAACGAGGTTCGGGCCCTCCTGCTCGAACCAGTCGAACGCCTCCTGGTAGCCACCGAAGCTCAGCGCGTACGGCGTACCAGCGGGCTCGGGCAGCTCGTCTGGGTCGCGGTGGGGGCGGAGCCACTGGTCGCCGGCGTCCGCCGTACGGAGGTAGTAGTCGAGCAGTCGGCGCACTGGAGCGCGCTCCTCGGCGGCCAGCTCGGTCGCGTAGGTGCGGAGCAGGTCGTGGGCCGAGTAGCGGCCGGGGGCGTGCTGGGTGAGGAGGTGAGCTCGCTCCAGCTCGTCGAGGGCGGGGGCGACGCGGTCGGGCGTCGTACCGGCTAGAGCGGCTGCGGCGTCGACGGAGAGGTCCGGGCCGGGATGGGCGCCGTACAGCTTGAACACCTGCGCTGAGGTCGCCTTGACGAGCTGGTACGACCAGGAGAAGACCGCGCGGAGGTCGGTCGCCTCGTCCTCCCCGGCGAAGGCGTCCAGCCCCTGCCTGGTACGCCGTAGGTCGGTGGCGACTGCTCCGAGCGACCAGGTCGGGTGGGCGGCTGCGTGGGCCGCGACGAGCGACAGGGCGAGCGGAAGCCGGGCTGCCAGGTCGATGAGCTCCTCTACGGCGTCCGGCTCGGCCTGCAGGCGGTCGCTGCCGACTGCGCCCTCCAGGAGGGCTGTGGCCTGGTCCCAGCCCATCAGGTCGAGGTTGACCGGTGCCGCGCCTTCCGTGGCGAGCAGCCCGGGAAGGGCGTCACGGCTGGTCACCAGGACTCGGCAGGTGTTGCCGCCTGGCAGCAGCGGCCGGACCTGCGCAGCGCTGCGGGCGTTGTCGAGCACGATCAGCATCCGGCGGTCTTTGAGGAGGGTCCGGTACAGCGCGGACTGCGCAGCCTCGCCGGCCGGGATGCGGCCCGGCATGGACTGCAGGGCGTCGAGGAAGCCGCGGACGGCGTCGGCGGGGTCGACCAGCTCGCCGGAGGGGTCGAAGCCGCGCAGGTTCACGTAGAGCTGGCCGTCCGGGAAGTCGGCGCGCTCGGCCCACTGGACGGCCAGCGCGGTCTTGCCGACCCCTGCGGTGCCGGAGATGACCGCGATCGAGCCTCGCGGGCTCAGCAGCACCCGGTCGAGTTCGGCCAGCTCCTGCTCCCGGCCGACGAACCGGCGCCCGACCGCGGGCAGCTGGTGCGGGACTGCTTGATGGGTCGCGCGGGTTTGCCGTGCGTCTGTTGCGAGTACCGCCTGGTGGAGGCGGCGTAGCGCTGGACCCGGGTCGAGTCCCAGCTCGTCGGCCAGGTGCCTGGAGGCTTCGCTGTAGGTGGCCAGGGCGTCGGCCGGCTGGCCCGCCCGGATCTGGCTCTGCATGAGCAGGGCCCACAGGGACTCGCGCAGCGGGTAGCGCCTGGTCAGGCCGCGCAGCTCAGCGCCGACCTGATCCCCCTGCTCGAGCCGAGCGGCCAGGAGGAGTTCGGTCGCGTGCAGACGCTCCTCGGTGAGGGCTGGGACGGCGTCACGGATCAGGGCGCCCGCTGCGAGGCCCGCGAGCGGCTCACCACGCCACAGCGCCAGCGACTCGGTCAGCAGCCGCATCCGCTCGTCGGGGTCGGCGGTCGTCGTACTGGCCTCGACCAGGTCGCGGAAGCGGGTCAGGTCGATCTCGGCCGGGTCGACGGTGATCACGTAGCCGGCCGCCTCGGTCCGGATCAGCGGGCGACCCAGCAGGGTCCGCAGGCGGGACATGTAGGTCTGCAGGGCCGCGCGCGGCCGGGCGGGGAGGTCCTCCTCCCACAGGGTGTCCATCAGCTCCTGGCCGGCGACCACCCGGTTGGGCTGCAGGAGCAGGGTGGCCAGCAGGACTCGGAGGCGGTTCGCGGCCAGCTCGATCCGCCGGCCGGAGTCGTCGAGGACCTCCACCGGACCGAGCAGCCGGAATTCCATCCCGCCATTGTGGCCCCCGTACGGGCGTGAAAGCGCGAAGAAAGCGTCGTGAATGCGCCAACCGGCATGCTCGCCGGGCGAGGAGTCTTCGGAACCCGGCCCGCGTGGCCGCCGTCGGAGCGCCTCGCCGCGCCTGTAGGGAGGAGCGCTCGCCCGTCAGGGGAGGGGCGAGATCTGGGGGCGCGTGGTGCCGCCGGTCGTTGCCGGCGGCACCACCCGGGCCCGCCGCACGACGGGGCTTCGGGCCGCCGTGCGGCGGGTGCCAGGACCGGCGTACCGGCGGGGTGTGCGCCGTTGTCCACAGGTGCGCCCCGCGTGCTGGCCAAGAGTGAGAGTGCGGATACCATGCGTGCTGGGCGGACGGAGTCGTGTCGGTCCCTGGGTGGCGCTTGGTCCGCGCTTAGCCTGAGAACCCGGGACCCGAGCGGCGGGAGGGGGCCTGCATGGCGAACAGCATGCTCGGCCGAGACATGGCGGTCGACCTCGGTACGGCGAACACCCTGGTGTACGTGCGGGGTCGCGGCGTCGTGCTGAACGAGCCGTCCGTGGTCGCGACCCGGACCGACGAACCGCGCGAGGCGGTCGCGTTCGGGCACGAGGCGAAGAAGATGATCGGCCGCACACCGGGCAACATCACCGCGATCCGGCCGCTCAAGGACGGCGTGATCGCCGACTTCGACGCCGCCGAGCAGATGCTGCGCTACTTCATCCAGCGCGTGCACCGCCGGCGGTACTTCGCCAAGCCACGGATCGTGGTCTGCGTGCCGTCCGGGATCACCGCGGTCGAGCAGCGCGCCGTCCGCGACGCCGGGTACATGGCCGGCGCCCGCAAGGTCTACATCATCGAGGAGCCGATGGCCGCCGCGCTCGGCTCGAACCTCGAGGTCCGCGACGCCACCGGCAACATGGTCGTCGACATCGGCGGTGGCACCACCGAGGTCGCGGTGATCTCGTTCGGCGGCATCGTCACGTCGCAGTCCATCCGGGTCGCCGGAGACGCGATCGACAAGGCCGTCGTGAACTACTGCAAGAAGGAGTACTCGCTGATGCTCGGCGAGGCCACCTCCGAGCAGATCAAGATGACCATCGGCTCGGCCTTCCCGACCGCCGACGGCCCGGACTCCGAGATCCGCGGCCGGGACATGGTCTCCGGCCTGCCGCGCACGGTGAAGGTCTCCTCGGCCAGCATCCGGCAGGCGATCGAGGAGCCGATCACCGCGATCGTCGACGCGGTCAAGGCGACCCTGGACAAGACCCCGCCCGAGCTGGCCGGCGACATCGTCGACCGCGGCATCGTGCTGACCGGCGGCGGCGCGCTGCTCAAGGGCATGGACGAGCGGCTGCGGCACGAGACCGGCATCCCGATCCACGTCGCGGAGAACCCGCTGGACGCCGTCGTGCTGGGCGCCGGCAAGTGCGTGGACAACATCGAGACCCTGAACCGCATCCTCGTCACCGACAACCGCCGCTGATCCCTGGACCCATGCTCAAAGACCTCGGCACCCCCGCGAGAGGCCTGGTCCGTGCGGCCGGGCTGCCCCGCGAGATCCGTCGTCGCCGGACCGTGCTGGTGCTGGTGATCCTGGCCTCGCTGACCCTGATCGTGCTCGACGCGCGCCGCTCGGCCGGTTCACCGGTCGATCCGCTGCGGCACGCCGCCGCGGCCGTCTTCGGCCCGCTCGAGTCCGGTGCGACCTCGGCCCGGCAGCCTGTGGACAACCTGCGCGACCGGTTCGCCGAAGTGGATACCTTGAAAGCAGAGAACGAGAAACTCCAAGCGGAGAACGAGAAACTCACCGAGGAGCTGCGCACCACCGATTACGCCCGCAACCGCGCCGCCGAGCTGGACCGCCTGCTGAAGGTGGCCCCGACGTACACGGTGACGCCGGCCAGGGTGATCGGGATCGGCAGTGCGCAGAGCTTCAACCACACAGTGACCATCGATGCCGGAACGGCGGACGGAGTGCGGCCGGACATGACAGTACTGAACGGGGACGGGCTGGTGGGCCGCGTCGTGCGGGCGACCGACGCGACCGCCACGGTGCTGCTCATCGGCGACCGCAACTCGACGGTCGGCGGCCGGCTGAACTCGACACTCGCGCTGGGCTTCCTGTCCGGCCGGGGCGAGACGTCCGGCACGATGGACTACAAGCTGGTCGACCTGCGGGCCCGGCCGAAGGTCGGCGACCGGATCGTCACCTGGGGCTCGAAGGGCAACGCGCCGTACGTGCCGGGCGTGCCGATCGGCACGGTCACCACGGTCACGCCGAACCAGGGCACCCTCGGGTCGACCGCGACGGTGAAGCCGTTCGTCGACCCGACCCGGATCGACACCGTCGGCGTGGTCACCGGTCCGCCGGCCCGGCCGCCGCGCGGCACGATCACACCCGAGCAGGGGCGCTGAGATGATTCCGCTCCGGATCGCGGTCGCCGCGCTGTTCCTGATGGTCGCCGTCACCGTGCAGACCTCGCTGCTGCCACACATCGCGGTCGCGGGCGTCACCTGCGACCTGGTGATGATCGTCGTGGTCGGTCTCGCGCTGGCCCGTGGGCCGGAGTGGGGTGCGATCACCGGGTTCGCCGGCGGCTTGATGCTCGACGTCGTACCGCCTGCTGACCACACGGCCGGCCGGTGGGCCCTCGCCCTCGCCGTCAGCGGGTACGTCGCCGGCCTGATCCGCCGCGAGACCTCCGCCGGACCGGTCGGTCCGGTCGGCGTCGCCGGGACGGTCGTGCTCGGCGCCGCGCTGTCGCTGCTGCTGTACTGCGCGACCGGCTCGCTGCTGCACGACCCGGCCGTCGACTGGAACGAGTTCGGCGTCCGCCTCGGCATCGCCGCCGGATACGACGTGGTCGGTGCGATCGTGGTGATCCCCATCGTGCTCTGGGTGATGCGCCGGGTGCTGCCCGCTCGCGAACGCCGCCGGGTCATGCCATGAGTTTCGACAGCTTCAACCCGGCGCCGCTGAAGGCGCGGATGCGTCTGTTCGTGATCGGCGTCCTGGTCTTCTCCTTGTTCTGCACGCTGTTCGGCCGCCTGTGGTACCTGCAGGTCATGGTCGGCGACAGCTACGCGAACGCCGCCGACAACAACCGGACCCGCGACGTGCTCACCCCGGCGCCGCGCGGCACGATCGTCGACGCCGCCGGCCGGACCCTGGTCGGCAACCGGGTCTCCCTGGTGATCTCGGTCGACCGGTCGGTGCTGGCGAAGCTGACCGAGAAGCAGCAGGAGAGCGTGCTCGGACGGCTGGCGAAGGTGCTCGGTCAGAAGCCGGCCGACCTGACCGCCCGCACCAAGCTGTGCGGCGAGCCGGGCGCTTCCAAGCCGCCGGCCTGCTGGAACGGTTCGCCGTACCAGCCGATCCCGGTGGCGAAGGACGTGAGCGAGCAGGTCGCGATCGAGGTGATGGAACGCCGCGAGGACTTCCCCGGCGTCGCCGCCGAGACCGCCGCGCTGCGCGCCTACCCCGCGCCGTACGGGGTGAACGCGGCGCACATCCTCGGGTACCTGTCGCCGATCACGACTGAGGAGCTCGACAAGATCGACGCCGCCGGGCAGGACCCGGTGCCGCACCGGTCCGACCTGGTCGGCCGGGCCGGCGTCGAGCGCACGTACGACGCGATGCTGCGCGGGGCGCCCGGGCTGAAGACGGTCAGCGTCGACGCCGTCGGGTACACGACCGGCACCGTGAAGCAGACCGCGCCCGTGCCCGGTTCGACGCTGGTGACCAGCATCGACGCGCGCGTCCAGTCCTCGGTCGAGAAGGAGTTGCGCGGCGCGATCATGACCGCGCGCAAGCAGTACGACAAGATCACCAAGCGGAACTACGTCGCCGACTCGGGCGCGGCCGTGGTGATGGACACCAAGACCGGTCACATCGTCGGGATGGCCAGCTACCCGTCGTACGACCCGGGCGTGTGGGTCGGCGGGATCTCGCAGCGCGAGCTCGACGCGCTGTACTCGCCGCAGTCCGGGACGCCGCTGCTGTCGCGGGCGTTGCAGGGTCAGCTCGCGCCGGGGTCGACGTTCAAGCCGATCACGACGGCGGCCGCGCTGGGTGCGGGGTACAGCCCGAAGACCCGGCTGGACTGCTCGTCGTTCTTCGAGGTGGGCAACCGCCGGTTCAAGAACTACGAGTCCGCGTCGTACGGGATGATCGGGTTCGACCAGGCGCTCGCGCTGTCCTGCGACACGTTCTTCTACCGGATCGCCTACGCCCTGTGGCTCAAGGAGGGCGGCAACTCCGGCGACATCAACGCGGTCGACCCGCTGGTCGAGATGGCGAAGAAGTTCGGCCTCGGCAAGGCCACCGGGATCGACCTGCCGGGCGAGGCGTCCGGCCGGATCGCGGACCGCAAGTGGAAGAAGTCGTACTACGACGCCCAGAAGGACTACTACTGCAAGCTCGCCGACTCACCTCCCGCGGGGACGTCGTCGTTCCTCAAGCAGTTCTCGCGCGAGTTCTGCGCCGACGGGTACCGGTACCGCGCGGGTGACGCGGTGAACTTCGCGATCGGCCAGGGCGACACCACGCTGACGCCAATCCAGTTGGCGACGGTCTACTCGGCGCTGTCGAACGGCGGCATCCTCTGGGAGCCGCGCGTCGCGGCGAAGGTGATCGGCCCGAACGGCAAGGCCAAGGCGATCCCGAGCACGATCGCGGCCCGGCTTCCGGTTCCGGCGGCCAACCTGCGCTACATCGACAAGTCGCTGAAGGAGACCGTTCGGTCCGGCACGGCGGCCTGGAAGTTCAACGGGTTCCCGCTCGACCAGATCCCGGTCCGCGCCAAGACGGGTACGGCCGAGGTCTACGGCAAGCAGACGACGTCGTGGCTCGCGTCGTACACCGATCGGTACGCCGTGGTGATGATGATCAGCCAGGCCGGTACGGGCTCGGGCGCCTCCGGTGAGGCCGTCCGCCACATCTACGAGACGCTCTACAACATCAAGCCGGCCGCGCCGCCCGCAGCGAAGAAGACGCCATGAGCCTCCTGACGATGCGACCCGTCCGGTCGCGGGTGGACCGGCGATCGGCGCTCTGGCAGGCCGACTGGGTGCTGGTGCTCGGCGTACTCGCGCTCGCGTTCCTCGGCGGGCTGTTGGTCTGGTCGGCGACGTACCAGCGGACGTCGCTGACCGACGGTCACCCGCAGGCCTATCTCTTCCGCCACGCCCTCAACTTCGCGATCGGCGCGGTCCTCGCCGTCGGGGCCGCGGTTACCGACCACCGTCGCCTCCGTATCCTCGCGCCACTGCTGTACGCCGCGTCGCTGCTCGGGCTGATCCTCGTGCTCGTGCCGGGTGTCGGCGCGGTCATCAACGGCTCGCGCTCGTGGATCCAGTTGCCGGGGATGTCGGTCCAGCCCAGCGAGTTCGCCAAGCTCGCGGTCATCGTCGGCATGGCGTTGCTGATCGCCGAGAAGGGCGAGACGAACCACCGCGAGAACGCCCGCACGATCGACGTCGCCCAGGCGATCGCGGTCGCCGCGGTTCCGATCCTGCTGGTCATGCTCCAACCGGACCTGGGCACGGTCATGGTGCTGGGTTCCATCGTCTTCGGCATCATCGCCGTCTCCGGAGTCCCCAAGCGCTGGATGCTGGGCTTGGTCAGCGCCGCGGTCGTCATCGCGACCCTGGCCATCCAGCTCAACGTCCTGAAGGACTACCAGATCGCCCGCTTCACCGCCTTCGCGGATCCCTCCCAAGATCCCCAAGGCATCGGCTACAACGTGAACCAGGCCCGCATCGCGATCGGCAACGGCGGCGTCTTCGGCCAAGGCCTCTTCCACGGCTCTCAGACCCAGAACGCCTTCGTCCCCGAACAACACACCGACTTCGTCTTCACCGTCGCCGGCGAAGAACTGGGCCTCATCGGCGCCGGCGCCATCATCGCCCTCTTCGCCCTGATCCTCTGGCGAGGCCTCCGCATCGCCGTCAACGCCCGAGACGCCTTCGACCGCCTCGTCGCCACCGGCATCGTCTGCTGGTTCGCCTTCCAGGCCTTCGAAAACATCGGCATGACCCTGGGCATCATGCCCGTCACCGGCCTCCCGCTGCCGTTCGTCTCGTACGGCGGCTCGTCAATGTTCGCGGGCTTGCTGGCCGTCGGCCTGCTCCAGAACATCCACCTCCGCTCCCACGAGATCTGAGCAGCAGCCGTACGTCGTGCGGTTCGGGTAGCAGCCCCTTCAGCCGAGCAGCAGTCTCAGCCCCGCCGCCCCGCCGCCCCGCCGCCCCGCCGGCCGCCGCCCTGCCGCCCTGCCGCCCGCCGCCCGGGCCCGGGCCTGGGGCCTGGGTCCGGCCGCCCAGTCGCCCAGCGCGGCCCGCACGACAGATCCGGCAGCGGACCTCACCCGCAGTCGACCCGCCCCACCACGCCCCCTGCCTCGCACCCAACGACTGCTCCCTTCTTCGACGACTGCCGCGTTGTACCGCGCCAGTCGTCGAACACCGGGTTAGCGCAGTCGAAACGCGTCGTCGGTCGTCCAACAACGCGCCGGCCCGGTCGGCAGCCGCCCGGGCCCTTACCTTCGCCGACACTCAAGTGCCCGGCCGGGCCGGTTGGCCGTCCAACAATGCCTGTACGCCGGATCCGACTGCCCCGCATTGTGACGACTGCACGCTTGTCCAACGACTGCCGCGTTGTACCGCGCCAGTCGTCGAACACCGGGTTAGCGCAGTCGAAACGCGTCGTCGGTCGTCCAACAACGCGCCGGCCCGGTCGGCAGCCGCCCGGGCCCTCACCTTCGCCGACACTCAAGTGCCCGGCCGGGCCGGTTGGCCGTCCAGCAATGCCTGTACGCCGGATCCGACTGCCCCGCATTGCGACGACTGCACGCTTGTCCAACGACTGCCGCGTTATACCGCGCCAGTCGTCCAACACCGCGCCAGCCGACCCGTCCCTCGCCTCCACCGGCACGCGGCGACTGCCTGAGCGTGTCGTCGATCCGGCGACTATCAGCGCCGGTACGACGGGCCCGACTGCCGCGCGTTGCGACGACTGCTCCTGTGCTGGATGGCTGCCGGGTTGTATCGCGCCAGTCGTCCAACAACGAGCCAGCCCTCCGGCAGGCGACTCGCCTCCGCCGGCGGCCGACGAGAGACGCCAGCCGATCAGTCGATCGCCAATGCGGCCCAACAGCTCCGGCAGTTCGATCTCTCGCGTGCGTCTGGCGGCGCGTCGGTCTCAGCCAACGGCGACGTGCTCGGCGGCATGTCAGCCTGCTCTACTGGTTCGCGCGGCTCGACCTCCCACGCATGTTCTGGCGGCGCAGCGGTCTCAGCCGCCGGCGACGATTGCGCTCACCGGCTCACCGGCTCACCGGTTGACCGGCTGCGGGCCAGCGCGTCGGCGTACTGATCTTCGGCCCGGCTGCAGCTCGGGCTGCCGACCGCGCTGGCCGGGGTTGTTCGGCTGCCGACCGCTGCGGGAGCCGACGGAGCTGAGGAGGCCGACATGACCCTGCTGGTCGTGGTGATCGGGATCCATGTGAGCCAACTGGTGCACGACGCCGTGGACTCGGCGGGCAGCTCCACTCATCAAGCCTCGGTTCGCGGACGTGGGGGCTCCGCGCTGAGCAGCCAACGGACGTCCTTCCCACGACTGAGCCTGAGTGCCGCAGGTCCGCCCGCAGGGAGTGCGAGTTCGACTGGAGCCGCGCGCGGGTTGGCGGAGCGTCGGAGAAACCTGCAAGCGCGGGGTTGACCAGCGGTGGGGGAACCGGCAAGTGGGGGCCGGGTGATGGAGGAGTTGGCGGGTGTGGGGTTGAGCGAGGTGGTGGACCCGACAGGCGAGGGGCTGCCGGCGGCGGCGGGACGAGCCGGCGCGGGGTTGGGTGGTGGTGGAGCCGACCGGCGCGGGGCGGCCCGCGGCGGCGGAACGAGCGGGCGCGGGGTTGGGTGGTGGTGGAGCCGGATGCGCGGGTCGGCCGACGGGCAGGCGGGGTTATCCGCGGGAGAACCACCGGCGGCGTGGGGTTGGGAAGTCCAAGTCCAGCGAACCGGTGAGGAAGGCGGTGGTGGTGACGACTGTGCTGGGAAGGGGGACGGGGGTGTCGGCGGGGAGGCAGAGGTCGGCTTCGAAGCCGGCGGTTTGGATTCGGGCTACTACGAAGTCCTGGCCGGTGAGCACGGTGGTGCGGCGTTCGGCGTACCGGATGGTGCCGTTGAGGAGCGCGACAGGTTGCAGGTCGTCGGTGCCGAACATGCCGGTGGGGATGAAGGATTCGCTGGCCATGCGTGGCGGCCAGGTCCAGTCGGGTTCGTAGTGGTCGGGGCGGGGGCCGGGGTCGTCGGAGGAGAGGCGGCTGGCGTCTGAGGCGGCGAAGGCTTCAGCGTTGGGGAAGAACTGGGCGTCGGGAGCCAGCGCGACTATGTTGGCGGCGCCGGTGTGCTTGGCGTCGCCGAGGAGTGGGAGCTCCTCGAGCTCGACGGCTAGGCGGGTGACCGTGTCGCCGTTCTCCAGTACGTCGGCGACAGCGGCCTCGTCGCTCTCGCGGTGGATGTCGCCGAGTTGGACCACGCGCTCGCCGGCGTACGACGGAGTGACGCGGGTGATGCCGCGCTTGCCGCGGGTCAGAAGGAGGCGGGCGCCGGACGGGTCCTCCCAGCGGAGGAGTTCGATGCCGTCGGGCCCGGCGCCGACGAGAGCGGCCTGCGGGCCGATGCGTTCGACCAGGTCGGCGAACGCTTCCGGGGAGTCCACGCCGAGTCCGAGGCAATCCAAGTTCGAAGCCATGGCGACGAGCCTCTCAGGCTGGGTGCGGCCGGGCCAGGACATTCCCGCCCGTCGCCCTCACCTTGCAGGAACTGTCACACGAGCCGCCGGTTACAAGGAAAACTGGCCGGTTGTACGGCGTACTGGCAGGGCGTCAATCCGAGTGCACGGTCGTTGTGGTGCTGCAGTGATCAGGCGTCGAAGGTCCGCCGGGAGGACTCGATGTGGGCTAGGTAGCGGTGGGTCCAGTCGCACATGCCGCTGACGATCTCGTGCAGGGCCTGGCCGGCTGGGGTCAGCGTGTACTCGACGCGGGGTGGAACGGTCGGGTAGACAGTGCGCTCGACCAGGCCGTAGCGCTCGAGCATGCGGAGGTTCTGGGTGAGCATCTTGTGGCTGATGCCCTCGATCTCGTTGCGCAGCTCACTGAAGCGCAGCGTGCGGTCGGCGAGCAGTTCGATGATCAGGAACGCCCACTTGTTCGCGATGTCGGAGAAGATCTCCCGCGCCAGCGAGTCGGCGCGGGTGAGATCCGCGTCCTCGGGCGCGCCGCTGTACTGCTTGGTCACCATCTGGTTCCCCGGTCACTCAAAAGTGCGTTCTTCCCTGGTCGTCCATACTCTCCTACGGTTCCTTGGTAACCACAAGAGACCACGAGAGGCGCGACCGATGACCGTCACCCTGATCAACCCCGCCGAGCTGCCGCAGATCGACCTGTACCGGCAGGTGTCCGTCGCGACCGGATCGAAGCTGGTGTTCGTCGCCGGCCAGATCGCGTGGGACGCAGCTGGTGCCACGGTCGGCGCAGGCGATCTCGCCGCCCAGGTCGAGCAGATCTACCTGAACCTCGGTACGGCGCTAGCGGCCGCCGGCGCCACCTTCGACGACGTCGCGAAACTGACCGCCTACCTGGTCGACTGGACTCCGGACAAGATGCCGGCCTTCCTCGAAGGCGCCGCCCGGGCGTTCGGCCAGCTCGGGGTCGATCCGACCCCGCCGTTCACCGGCATCGGCGTCGCCACCTTGGCCGCACCCGACCTGCTGGTCGAGATCGAAGCAGTCGCCGTCGTCGATTGAGCCGGGTTGCCAGCACTCCCGGGGGACTCGTCGGCTGCCGAGGGCCGAACCCGTACGACGCTGGGGCTCCGCCGCGGCTGGGCGTCGGCCTGTACGACGCCGGGCGGCTTACGGCGCCTGGACTCGACCGCGGCGAGGAGCAATCCGGGTACGACGCCGCCCGACGCCGTCGCCGTACGACGCCAAACTGTCCGCCGAGCGGGGTGAGCAGGCACGGGCAGGAGTTCGAGGTGGGGAAGGTGTTGCGGGCGATCACCAGCGCGCCGCCGACGCGGCCCGACGCGACCCGCCGTCCGACGGGTGAGGCGAACAGGCACGGCCAGGAGTTCCAGGTCGGGAGGTGTTGCAGCCGGCCCTCGAGGAGGGTGCGGACGGCGTTCACCGGCGCGACGCCGCGGCGCTGCCCGCTGCCCGCCCCCCGCCGCCCGACGCGGCCCGCCGTCCGACGAGCGAGGCGAACGGGCCCCGCCAGGAGTTCCGGGTCGGGAGATGTTGCGGGCGATCACCAGCGCGGCGCCGCGGCGCTGCCCGCCGCCCGCCGCCCGACGCCCGACGCGGCCCGCCGTCCGACGAGCGAGGCGAACGGGCCCCGCCAGGAGTTCCGGGTCGGGAGATGTTGCGGGCGGTCACCAGCTCGACGCCGCCCGACGCCGCCCGACGCCCGCCGCCCGCCGCCCGACGCAGCCCGCCGCCCGACGCCGCCCGCCGCCCGCCGCCCGACGAGCGAGGCGAACCGGCCCGGCCAGGAGTTCCAGGTCGGGAAGGTGTTGCAGCCGATCACCGCCGAGACGCCGCGGCGTCGTACGCAGCACGCAGCACGCCACCCGACGCCGTACAACCTCTGACGCCGAGCCCTCCCATCGCGTGACGGCTGCCACTTCCTCGCAGACCTGTCACGCCCGCACACCCCTTCCTGTCTAACCAGATGTACGCCGGACCCCCTTCCCGGCGTGCGCCGGTGCGTCGGTCCCCTCTGGCGTGCCGGGCGTCGCCGGAGCTCGGCGGGCCGCGACCGCCGGGGCGGCGGCGGGTGGCTCGGCCGGTGGCGTGGGCGGTGGTGCTTCTTCCTCAGCGTTGGGGGAGGGGCATCACCGTCGTGCGGCGGTGGTGTTCGAAGACGACCGAGCTGCGGATGTCGCCGATCTCCTGGCGTTTGGCGAGTTGCAGGACGAGGTCGCGCAGCGCCTGGGTGTCCTTCACCGCGACGTGGGCGAGGAAGTCCGAGGCGCCCGAGACCATGAACATCTCCAGCGTCTGCGGCAGGCTCTGCACGTAGTCCTGGAACGCGGTCGCGACCGCCATCGCCTGCGGGCGGAGCTTGATCGAGATGATCGCCTGCGTGGACCGGTCGATCGCGTGCAGGTCGACCGCCGCGTGGTAGCCGCTGATCACACCGCGCTCGCGCAGGCCGCGGATCCGTTCGAGGCAGGTCGACGGCGCGATGCCGAGTTCGGCGGCCATGTCGCGGTTGGTCCGGCGTGCGTCGTTCTGCAGGATCCGCAGGAGGGCCGTATCAAGTTCGTCCATGCCGACCAGTTTGCCCGAGCGGCCGAATTTCGTTCGGTTGAGCATCGCGTACGGCGTACGGATGGCTAGCTTTGACGCGGATCTGCTGAGCACGTGGAAGGAGCTCGCCCGATGCTGGCGAACAAGATGGTCGTGGTGATCGCCGACGGGGCGCCGGTCGGCGTCGCGCTGAACACAGCGGCGTTGCTCGGGGTCGCGCTCGGGCACCACCACGAGGACGTCGTCGGGGCGCCGGTCGAGGACGCGTCGGGGGCTGTGCACGAGGGGATGTGCGCGTATCCGATCCCGGTACTACGGGCGACGGCCGAGCAGCTGCGCGAGCTCCGCGACCAGGCGGCCGGGCGGGACGGCGTCACGGTGCACGACATGAATCAGGTCGCGCAGCGGTCGCGGACGTACGAGCAGTACGCCGCGACGATCAGCGGGACGAAGGGTGAGGATCTCGAGTACTACGGCCTCGGCCTGTACGGCGCCCGCGCCGCGGTCGACTCGCTGACGGGAGCGCTGGGCCTCTACCGCTGAGACCTCCACCGGCTCCAACGACAACGTCTCGGCCTCGAGGTCGACCATATTCACCGGAGTGCCGTCCCGCGCCGCTCAGCGGCGAGCGGTCGGGGCCGATCGCCCAGGCGGCCAGCGGGATCGCGTACGCCACGAAACCGGCGAGCACGGGAACGTCGATGTGGTGTCGCTCAACTACCGGCTGGCGCCAGAAACCCTTACGCGGCTGAGCCGTGCTCAAAAGCGTGGGGGCCGGAGCGGTCAGATCGCAGACGCGATGTAACCAACCGGTTGGCCGCCTCCGAGCACGGGGACCTGGCGGAGAGCCGACGCAGCCGACACATCGACGCCGCACTTCTCCAGCAGCGCCAATGCCAGCGCAGTCGTCGCACGCGGGTTGCCGTCGATGACCTTCACCGCGACCGCATGGCCGTCCGGCGCGGCCATCGCGATGACGCCTTCGGCGCCGCCCTTGGCCAGTACGCCGGGCAGCAGGCGCATGGTGTCGGAGTTGAGATGCCCCCGCCCTCCGACGTACTCGGGGTACGAGCGCATCGCCGTGGCGACCTGGTGCTCCGCGGTCCCGGGAGCGGCGGTCGCGAGCAGACCGAAGGAACGGGCGAGCCCGGACAGCGGCATGCCGAGCAGCGGCGCGCCGCAGCCGTCGACCGTGACGATGCCGGTGGTTGCTCCGGTCAACCGTTCGATCTCGGCGCCGATGATCTTCTGCACCGGCGACGCCGGGTCCAGGTAGTTGCCTGCGGCATCCAAGCCGTCGAGGCCGACGGCGGCGGCGAGCATGGCGGCGTGCTTGCCGGAGCAGTTCATCCGGACGGCGTCCGGTGCTGCGCCCTCGGTGATCAGGCGGAAACGCGTCGGCTCGTCCTCGGGGCGGTCCGCCGGGCAACCCAGGGACGACCGGTTGAGTCCGACGGACGCCAGGATCCGATCGACGACGGCGACGTGCCGGTCCTCGCCGGTGTGGCTCCCCGCGGCGATCGCCGTCTCGGGGTCGTCCAGTACGGCGCCCGCGACCAGCGTCCCGACCGCCTGCAGCGGCTTGGCCGTCGACCGCGGCAGGATCACCGCATCCACATCCCCGAGAGCCACGACCCGCTGCCCGTCAGGAGCGACCGCGACGGCCATCCCGAAGTGCCGGCTCTCGACGAACCCGTTGCGGACCACCGTGGCGAGCTCGACGACGCCATCCAACCCCGGAACACCCTCAGACATGTCGCGAAAGCTAGCACCGCGCCGAGGGTGTGTCGCTCAATCCCCCGCCTACTGCGCGGCACCCGCGGCATCTCGCCGCACGGGAGCCAAGCTCACGATGCTTCGCATCGCAGCGCTCGTCTCCCGCACGCCGAGCTACCGCACCGGGCACCTGCTCGCAACGGCGCGGGATTGAGCGACACACCCTAAGGTGACGAGCATGCGGCTCAACCACCAGACGACCGGCCCCGACGACGCGCCCGTAGTACTGCTGGCCTCGTCGCTCGGCACCAACCACGCGATGTGGGCGCCTCAGCTCGACGCCCTGTCCAAGAGCTTCCGGGTGATCGCGTTCGACCATCGTGGCCACGGCGCGTCCGAGGCGCCGCCCGGGCCGTACACGATCGAGGACCTCGGCAACGACGTCGTCGAGCTGCTCAACACGACGGGCGCCGAGCGGGCGTCGTACGTCGGAATCTCGCTCGGCGGTGCGGTCGGGCTCTGGCTCGCGCAGAACGCGCCTGATCGCTTCCACCGCTTCGCGCTGCTCTGTCCGCCGGTCAATCCCGCCGCGAACGCGCAGACCTGGACCGACCGCGCCGCGCAGGTCCGGAAGGAGGGCACCCAGGCGATCACCGAGGCGACGCTCGGGCGCTGGTTCCTTCCCGAGTACGCCGAGTCGCACGCCGACGAGGTCGAGGTCATCCGCCAGCAGCTTCTCAGTACGCCGGCCGAGGGCTACGCCGCCTGCTGCGAGGCGCTCAGCACGCTCGATCTCACTGCAGGCCTGGCCGACATCACCGCGCCGGTCCTGCTGATCACCGCTGAGCAGGACACGTCAATCCCACCAGAAACAGTCGTTCCGCTGGCCAGCAGCATTCCCGGCGCCCACCTCGAGATCCTCGAAAACGCTGCCCACCTGGTGACGTACTCCGACGCCGACCGAATCAACCCCCTCCTTCTCACCCACCTCAGCTGATCCATCCGAGGGTGGCGCGGCGGTTCTTCTCGCCGCCGCTATGCGGCCGGTGGCGTTGCCTTGGGCTGAGGTTGCGTCGGCCGGAGGGAAGACAGGAGTACGTCTGGGCCGAGGGGCTGGGGCCGTTGGCCGGGTCCCGGCCTCGCCGGGCGCCGGCCTCGCCGTGCCCTGGTCTCGCCGGGCGCCGGCCTCGCCGGGCGCCGGCCTCGCCGGGCGCCGGCCTCGCCGTGCCCTGGTCTCACCGGGCGCCGGCCTTGCCGTGCCCTGGTCTCGGCGGGTGCCGGCTTCGCGGGGTGCCGATCTTGCCGTGCCCTGGTCTCGCCGGGTGCCGGCCTCGCCGGGTGCCGATCTCGCCGTGCCCTGGTCTCGCCGGGCGCCGGCCTCGACGGGTGCCGGCCTCGCCGGGTCCCGGCTTCGCGGGGTGCCGATCTCGCCGTGCCCTGGTCTCGCCGGGTGCCGGCCTCGACGGGTGCCGGCCTCGCCGTGCCCTGGTCTCGGCGGGTGCCGGCCTCGCGGGGCGCCGATCTTGCCGTGCCCTGGTCTCAGCTGACCCCGACCGTGTGGTGCTCGACCTCGATCAGCGCGACCACCCGCTCCTGCTCGCGCGGATAAGGCTGGCCGATGTACTTCATCGCCACCCGGTCCACGATCGCCCACGCCGCGTCCCCGTCGAGCCACTCGACGACCCGCCCGCGCACCGTCACCGGCAGGAACGGGTTGTCCGGGGCCGTCAGTGAGAGCGCGACCCGCGGGTCCTGGCGCAGGTTGCGCGCCTTGCGGGACCCCGGGCCGGTCAGGAAGACGACGTACGAGCCCTCGGTGTCGACCCAGATCGGGACGGAGTGCGGCGAGCCGTCCGGGAGCACCGTGGCGAGGTGGCCGATCGCGGTGCTCTCGACGACCTCGCGGACCTCGGGGGCGAGTGAGTGACTCATGAGCTCTCCTCCAGATTGGGGTTCCTTCAGGAGACCGTAGCAGTCGAAGTTCCCTCAGGGAACCCCAAAGGGCTATCCTGACATCATGCAGAGGACCCAGTTCAGTGACATGGCGTGCTCGATCGCACGCACGCTCGACGTCGTCGGCGAGCCCTGGTCGCCGCTGGTGCTGCGCGACGTCTGGGCCGGGATCAACCGGTTCGACCAGATCCAGGCCGATCTCGGGATCTCCCGCAAGGTGCTGACCGAGCGGCTGGGTCACCTCGTCGAGCAGGGCGTGCTCGAGCGCAGGCCGTACGACGCCCGCCCGCGCTACGAGTACGCCCTGACCGCCAAGGGCACCGAGCTTCTCGACGTACTGATGGCGATGTCCGGCTGGGGCGACAAGTACCTGGCCGGCGAGGCCGGTCCGCCCGTGCTCTACCGGCACCACGCCTGCGGCGAGATCACCAGGCCCGAGCTGCGCTGCGCGGACTGCGGCGAGCCGATGCGTGCCGCGGACGTCGATCTGCTCCCCGGCCCGGGAGCTAGGGCGGCTGGCTGAGCAAGGGATGCGGGGGATGGGCAACGGCGGCGTTAGGCTGGTAGGCGCCCTGTCCTCGTACGGAAGTGTCCTGATGACTGTCGAGTCGTTGTTCCCCCGCCTGGAGCCGGTGTTGCCGGGTGTGCAGAAGCCGATCCAGTACGTCGGTGGTGAGCTGAACTCGGTCAGCAAGGACTGGGACTCCGTGACCGTGCGCTGGGCGCTGATGTACCCGGACGCCTACGAGGTCGCGCTGCCCAACCAGGGCGTGCAGATCCTGTACGAGGTTCTGAACGAGCGCGAGCACATCCTCGCGGAGCGGACCTACTCGGTCTGGCCCGACATGGAGGCGGTGATGCGGGAGCACCAGATCCCGCAGTTCACGCTCGACAGCCACCGGCCGGTGAAGGCGTTCGACGTGTTCGGGCTGTCGTTCTCGACCGAGCTCGGGTACACGAACATGCTGACCGCGCTCGACCTGGCCGGGATCCCGCTGTACGCCGTGGACCGGACCGAGGACGACCCGATCGTGCTGGCCGGCGGTCACGCCGCGTTCAACCCCGAACCGATCGCGGACTTCATCGACGCGGCGGTGCTCGGTGACGGTGAGGAGATCGTGCTCGCGGTCTCCGAGGTGATCCGCGAGTGGAAGGACGAGGGCAAGCCCGGCGGCCGCGACGAGGTGCTGCTGCGGCTGGCCAAGTCCGGCGGCGTCTACATCCCGAAGTTCTTCACCGTCGAGTACCTGCCCGACGGCCGGATCCAGCGCGTCGCGCCGAACAAGCCGGGCGTTCCGTGGCGTACGGCGAAGCACACGGTGATGGACCTGGACGCCTGGCCGTACCCGAAGAAGCCGCTGGTCCCGCTGGCCGAGACCGTCCACGAGCGGTACTCGGTCGAGATCTTCCGCGGCTGTACGCGCGGCTGCCGGTTCTGCCAGGCCGGGATGATCACCCGCCCGGTCCGTGAGCGCAGCATCACCACGATCGGCGCCATGGTCGAGAACGGCCTGAAGCAGTCCGGGTTCGAGGAGGTCGGGCTGCTCAGCCTGAGCTCGGCCGACCACAGCGAGATCGCCGACGTGGCCAAGGGACTGGGCGACCAGTACGAGGGCAGCAACGTCTCGCTGTCGTTGCCTTCGACAAGGGTCGACGCGTTCAACATCACGCTGGCCAACGAGTTCTCCCGCAACGGCCGGCGCAGCGGTCTGACCTTCGCCCCCGAGGGCGGCTCGGACCGGATGCGCAAGGTGATCAACAAGATGGTCAGCGAGGAGGACCTGATCCGCACGGTCGCCGCGGCGTACAGCCACGGCTGGCGGCAGGTGAAGCTGTACTTCATGTGCGGCCTGCCGACCGAGACCGACGAGGACGTCCTCGCGATCGCGGACCTGGCCAAGCGGGTGATCGCGACGGGCCGCGAGGTCTCCGGGCGCAACGACATCCGCTGCACGGTGTCGATCGGTGGGTTCGTGCCGAAGCCGCACACGCCGTTCCAGTGGGCCTCGCAGCTCGGCGTCGAGGAGACCGACGCGCGGCTGGCGAAGCTCGGTGCCGCGATCCGGTCCGATCGCAAGTACGCGAAGGCGATCGGCTTCCGGTACCACGACGGCAAGCCCGGCATCATCGAAGGCCTGCTCTCCCGCGGCGACCGCCGCGTCGGGCGGATCATCGAGGCGGTCTGGCGCGACGGCGGCCGCTTCGACGGCTGGAGCGAGCACTTCTCGTACGAGCGGTGGCTGGACTGCGCCGACAAGGCGCTGGCCGGCGAGCCGGTCGACCTCGCCTGGTACACGACGCGTGAGCGCGAGTACGCCGAGGTGCTGCCCTGGGACCACCTGGACTCCGGCCTGGACCGCGACTGGCTCTGGGAGGACTGGCAGGACGCCCTCGAGGAGGACGGCGCGATCGAGGTCGAGGACTGCCGCTGGACCCCGTGTTTCGACTGCGGCGTCTGCCCGCAGATGGGCACCGAGATCCAGATCGGGCCCACGGGCAAGAAGCTGCTCCCGCTGTCGGTCGTCTAGACCACGGAGTAGATCGCCTCACTGAGCGACAGCTGATCGGCGCTCGGCAGCACCAACCCGTCCATCGACAACGGATCGACGTACGGGTTGGGAATGCCGACCGTCCGCATCCCGGCAGCAGCTGCGGCGACGATCCCGTGCGGGGTGTCCTCGATGGCCACAGCAGAACGTCCCTGTACATCGAGTCGGTTCAGCGCGAGCTGGTAGACCGCCGGGTCCGGCTTGTGCCCGTCGACCTCGTCGCCGGTCGTCACCACGTCGAACAGCTCCAGCGCCCCGACGCGCTCCAGATGCCCCACCACCCACTTCCGGGGCGAGCTGCTCGCAATCCCGACGCGAAGGCCCAACTCACGGGCCTCCAGCAACCAGTCGCGGATCCCCGGCCGGAAGTCCATCTCCGCGTGCATCCGGTCGCGGTGCGCCGTACGCCGGGCATGGCTCGCGTCGCGATCGAAGTCGGGGACGAGCGCGGCCAGCCGCGCGTACCGGATCGTGCTGGTGTCTCCACCGTGCCCCGGCCAGAAGTCGTCCGCGAGGTCGAGCTCGAGCCCGTGATGCGCCCACTCGGCGATCCAACTCTCGACCATCGTCGTCTCGGTGTCCATCAGCAGCCCGTCGAAGTCGAACACCACCGCCTCGATCTCGACATCGCTCAACAGTCGCAGTCCGAGCCTGTGGATCTCGCGCGGAGTCAGCCCGACGTGCGTCAGATAAGCCCGTACGCCGCCGTACCGGTGATCGACGTGGTCGAGCGCCGCGAGAATCGTCTCCGGCAGCGATCGCCACAACCGGCCCGCCAGCTCGCGATCCTCGTCGGTCCCCGGGACCGCGGCGATCCGCTGCAGAATCCCCAGGTTGGCCTCACTGACGGCGAAGTCGTCCGCGATCGCGTCCCGCGGTACGCCGGCCAGCTCCTGCAGCAGCGCGACCAGCAGGCCGGTCCGGTCCTTGCCCGACTTGCAGTGCACCACCACGGCCGTGTCCAGCGGCACCGCCGCGATCGCGCGGTACGCCTGGAGGATCTGCCCGGTATTACGATCGAGGCTGCCTTTGTAGATGTCGGCCATCAACGGCTCGTCCTCGGCGACCCGGAACTTGTCCGCGACCGGGTCGATCCACGGGATCCGCTGGTACGACGGGTCGCCGTCGAGCGGGTGCGGCTCGGTCATCTCCCAGTCCGAACGCAGGTCCAGCACGAGCCCGGGCTTCACGTCCCGGAACGCGGCCCAGCCGGCGTCGTCGAGCTGGTGCAGGGAGTCGGTGCGGATCAGCCCGGCACACGTCGTACCGCCGTACCGGGTGGGCAGCCCGGTGAGGTCACGGGTGTTGAGGCAACCGCTCCACTTCAGGTCCGTCACCCCGGTTAGCTTATGACACCGCCCAGGGACTCGTAATCCCTCCAGGAGGTCCCGTCCCACGCCTTGTGATGCATCGCACGGTCGGTGCCGACGACGAACACGTCGAGCAGCCCGGGGCCGCGGGAGACCACCGAACCTGCTGGTCTCGGGCGAGCTGTGGTTGCTTCGACCTCGACGAGCCAGCCCGCGAGGGCGGCGGCGTTCATGCGGAGGATCTCGGCGGCCAGTGGCCAGTTGATCGTGCTCAGGGTGTCGTTGGCCGAGTGGATGTTGCCGTTGGCACTGTCCGCGCCTTCGATGGTCAGCAGGGCGGGCATGCCGGCGTTGATGAACGGGACGTGGTCGCTGGCGAAGGGGTTGAAGGAGGTCTCCACTTTCAGGCTCGTGTACGTCGCTGCGGCTGCGGTCAGGTCGGTCATTTGCGTTGACGAGACGGCTGCGCCCTCGAGGAGGACGGTCGGCGTGGACGTGTTCTTCGAGGCGATCATGTCCATGTTGAGCACCGCGCGGACCCGCGCTCGCTCAGCCGGTGGGAGCGCTGCGACGTACTGCTTGCTGCCGTGCAGGCCCTGTTCCTCGCCGCCGAACAGGATCAGTCGTACGTCGTGCTGCCAGGTCCGGGTTGCCAGTACTCGGCCTAGCTCCAGTACGCCGGCTGAGCCGCTGGCGTTGTCGTCGGCACCGGGTGCTGACGATGCTGGGCCGCCGGCGTGGTTGATCGAGTCGAGGTGCGCGGTGATCAGCACGAGCTCGCGTGGACCCGGGCCTGTGCCTTGTCGGTCGCCGATCAGGTTCTCCGAGTGGCCGGCGCCGACGGTGATCGGCATCCGGGTCGTTGTGTAGCCGTGGGCAACCATCTTGGCCTGGGCGAAGTCGACCGCCTGGGTGTAGGTCGCGCTGAGCGAGTGCCGGGTCGGCAGGTTCGCCAGGTGCGTGAGGTCGGCCTGGTACGCCGCGGGGGAGAGCTGGGCGAGCAGGTCGGCGGTGCTCCGATCAACCCGTTGCGCCCCGAGGGGAGGGACGTCGACGACGACCCCGGGACGCAACGGTTCGACTCGCCAGTGGTGGTTGGACCGCCGCCGAGGCTTGTCGGCGGCGGAGATCACCAGCTGACGGCCGTGATCGAGCAGGGGGACGACGTCGGGGTAGTCGTCCTGGAACGACCTCCCGACCTGCGTGACGAGCAGCAGCCCCGGCACGGTCCGCGACGCGCGCCCAAGCCGCTGCGCGGCCGCACACCACAAGATGGTGCGGTCGCCGAACCGAGCCGCCTGCTCAGCATCCGCAGCTTCCGCCGCCGGTACGACGAGGTAACGCACGGGTGAAGTCGTCATGGTTCTCCTACCGGTAAGCCCCACCCGACGGCGTGATCCGGGCGGAGCGGGTGAGTGGAAGTGGATGGGGGAGGGGCGAGTGCGCCCGGAAACGCCTGGCGCCTGCGGCGCCGGCGAGCCGGATCGGGTGGTGGGTGGGGATGGATACGGCGCCCCGAGCGCCCGGCGCCGGCGGGCTCGGTGAGCGGCGCCGGGCAGGCCCGCCCCGCCTTACTGCCAAGCGAGTTCGAGGCGGTCGGCTGTTGCGCTGACGATCAACGCCGAGCCGGTCGCGCCTCGGGCGATCACGCCGGACGGCTCCCACTGGCCGAGGTGTTCCTCGGGGGCGTCGCCGCGGCCGATCAGGCGCTCGACGAACGTGCCGTCGGCGCGAAACTCCACTCCCCGCCGGCCTCGGGCCGGCGGGAAGGGGTAGTCGTCGCGGCGGTAGACGCTGAGTCCGTCGTGGTCTTCCTCGTGGGAGTGCGTCCACCGCCCGACCACGAGCTCGGGGGTCAGCTCGGCACCGCCTCTGCGATGGTTGCCTTGGGCATCATTGCGGGGGCGGCGCCCGGCGAGGGCGCCGGGAGCGTGACCTTGAAGTCGCTGATGATCCCGCCGAGGGCCTCGTACCCGGTGGCCGACGGTCCCCAGGCGGTTCCGTCCCACCACTTGTGGTAGAGCCCGCCGTCGGTTCCGACCACGAACACGTCCAGCCGGTCGCTGTCCCACGCCGTGACGCGCGGCTCGTCGACGCAGATCCCGCCGAGGTACTCGAAGCCCGACCACGCCGTACCGTCGTACCACTGGTGGTACAACGCCGAGTCAGTCCCGAGCACGAACACGTCCAGCCGGTCCGGGCCCCACGAGACCGCCGTCGGGGCGCTCGCGCAGATACCGCCCAGTGACGCCCAGCCGGACCACGCCGTACCGTCCCAGGACTGGTGGTAGAGCGCCGAGTCGGTGCCCAGCACGAACAGGTCGAGCCGGTCCGGGCCCGACGACACCACGGTCGGTGGGCTGGTGCAGATGCCGCCGAGGGACTCGAAGCCCGACCACGCCGAGCCGTCCCACCACTTGTGGTAGACCGCGTTGTCCGTGCCGAGCACGAAGACGTCCAACCGGTCCGGACCCCAGGAGACCACCTGCGGCGGGCTCATGCAGATCCCACCGAGGTACTCGTAGCCGTTCCACGCCGAGCCGTCCCACCACTTGTGGTAGATCGCGCGGTCCGTGCCGAGCACGAACAGGTCGAGCCGGTCCGGGCCCCACGTCGCGACCCGCGGTGGGCTCATGCAGATCCCGCCGAGCGCTTCGTACCCGGTCGCCGACGGTTGCCAGGACGAGCCGTCCCACGCCTTGTGGTAGACGCCGTGGTCCGTGCCGAGGACGAACGCGTCCAGCCGGTCCGGTCCCCAGGACGCCACTTCCGGAGCACTCATGCAGACACCACCCATGTACTCGTACCCGCCGACCGACGGTCCCCAGGCCGATCCGTCCCACCACTTGTGGTACATCGCGCGGTCCGTGCCGAGCACGAACGCGTCCAGCCGATCGGCGCTCCACGACACGACCGGCCCGGCCGGAACCGGGACCTCCTCGCCGGCGTACGACGAGATGAGGTCGGTCCGGACGGTGTCCAGGCAGGCCTCCATCCGCGCGACCTGGTCGTTGGTGAACATCACCATGCCGCGGTCGTCGGTGTAGTCCATGTAGTTCACGAACAGGTCGCCGTTCGGCCCGTTGCTGCAGGACAGCTTGGGGAACGCCGGTACGCCGAAGTTCGGGCCGCCCTGGTTCGGGGTGTCGGCGACCTCGTCGCTGCCCGAGCAGCCCGAGCCGTCGTCGCCCCAGATGTGGAACAGGTTCAGGTAGTGGCCGATCTCGTGCGTGGTGGTCCGGCCCAGGTCGAACGGCGCGGCCGCCGTACCGGTGGTGCCGAACCCGCTGTGCAGGATGACGACGCCGTCGGTCTCGGCCGGTCCGCCCGGGAACTGCGCGTAGCCGAGCAGGCCGCCGCCGAGCTGTGCGACCCAGACGTTCAGGTAGCGGTCGGTCGGCCACGGGTCGACGCCGCCGGTCGCCGACGACTTGATCTGGTCGTCGTGCGTGAACGAGGTCTTGTTCGTCTGGGTGCGCGTGACGCCGGTGGTCGGGTTGCCGTTCGGGTCCTCGGTGGCGAGGAAGAACTCGATCCGCGAGTCGGCGACGAGTCCGGTGAACGGCGCCGGGACGAACCCGAGGTCGGTGTTGGTCGCGCGGAAGTCGCGGTTCAGTACGTCGATCTGACTGTCGATCTGCGCCTGCGAGACGTTCTGTACGGCGGTGTTCCACACGACGTGGACCACGACCGGGATCTTCGCGACGCCGGCGAAACGGTGCTGGCCGGCCACGTACTGCGTCGTCGCGTTCTCCAGAGCCGATCGTGCGGCGGCGTACGCCGGATCGCTGGACAACAGCCGCCGGTGGACATCCATCACTCCACAACTACGCCGCGCCGGCCGCTCGACGTCACCTCCGGACCCGTTGGTGTCCCCGCCGGCTCCAGAAGGCCCCCCTGCCATCCCGCCAGGCATCCCACCGGAGCCCGCGGCGCTGCCGGGGCCGGAGGCCCCGGGCATCCCGGCGCCACCTCCGCTCGACCCGCCCGGCATCCCGCCCGCGCCGGCGGCGCTGGGCGCGGCGCCCGCGCCCATCCCGCCCGTTCCGCTCACGCCCGGCATGCTGGTCCGTGGAGGTTCGGTCACTCCGTTGGACATCGGCACGCCCGGCATCCCGTCGGGATCGGTCCCGTGGATCTTGTCCGCTCTCCCGTTGGACTTTCTCGGCATTGCTCCCCCTAGGTGCACAGGGGCGACGAGCAGGACGGAACCCGCGGCGACGCACCCCGAGTACGCACCGAACGGTCCCGGACCGAGACGCTTCCCAGATCCCCCAGACCCACGTTTCAGCTGAAGACGGACTCTTCCCGTCTTCCCCCACGAACAGGCTGCCCCCAAGCGACTGCTCGTTCTCACCATGCGACGGTACGCACGTACAGTGCAACCCCTCAGCCCCCGGCAACCAGATTCACCGAAAACCCAGCAAACGTTGGAGAATTGCTTGAAACCTCAAGGGAGAGGGCCCGCTCGATGCGCCGAGAACTGTCCGTCCCGTTCGAGACCCGCGGTCAACGCGGCCTGGTCAACGTCCGCGTGCTCTCGAACGACGACCCCTGGGCCTCGGGCCACCAGTTGATCGTGCCCGACCTCGACGCCGAGACGTTCCGCGGCTTCCCGATCTGTACGGCGACGCTGCGCTACCACGGCCAGGGCCTGAACGCGATCATGGGCTGGATCCAGGTGATCGCCCGCAGCTTCGACGGCGACACCACGGTCGACGTCCTCCCGTACTTCGCCGGCGCCGCGCCGTTCTACTCCTACGGCCACCTCCCGACGTTCTTCGACGCCCCCGCGAACCCGGATCATCCCGACGGCGTCTGGACCGCGACCACGTTCCTGGCCGTCGTCCCCGACGTGATCCGCACCCGCGAGGTCGTCCCGATCGCCGCGTTCACCTGGGGCTACAGGCTGGTCGGCGGCCATCCCTCGACGCTCGACCCCGGGCGCCGGGACCACACCAACTGGTCCGGCCACCGCGGCGTACTGGAGCGCGACTACCCGGCCTGGACCTTCAGCTGAGCCCGTAGCAGGACAGGGGAAGACTTGGAGTGGCGAGGAGCAGGTCAGAGCTCGAGCTCCAGCGCAACCCGGTGGTCGCTGGCGCGAAAGCCGAGCTTGGCGTTGACCGCGATCATCGGCGCGTTCTCCGGCGCGTTCCACGTGTGCAGCACTGCCGGATGATCCAGCTCCGCCTGCAGCGACCGCAGGTTCGGGATCTTCACCGCGATCCCCAGTCCTCGCCCCCGATGCTCCGGCCGGACGAACGTGTCGTACTGGTACAGCCGCTCCGGCACCGCCCGGTTCCCACCCATCTGCGTGTACGCCGCCAAGCGCCCGTCGCCGTCCACCGCGACCGTCGTGTGCGTGAACCGCCCTTGCTCCACCCGCCGCTTCTCGCGCGCGACCAGCCGCTCAGGCGTCCACACCTGGAGCTCCACCGACCGATCCCCGTGCGGCACGTCCCGGCTCATCACCGTGTACGCGTCAGCGAACTCCCCGAGCCACTCGTCCGGCGTGAAGTCGCCCCACTGCACCAGCTCGTACCCCGGTACGGCGCGCTCGAGCGCGCCGACCACCGCGTCGTCCATCGGCAGCTCGATCACCTGGTGCAGCTCGGTGTGCTTCTGCACGAACCCCCGCGCCTCGGCGAACGCCGTACCGGAGCTCGTCCCGTCAGGTGACGCGATCACCGACGTGGTCAGCAGCGTCCGCCCATCGGCCTTCGCCCGCGCCGTCACCTCGTCGAGCAGCCGCGTCGCGACTCCCTGGCGACGGAACCGCGGATCGACCGCGATCTCGACGTCGATCGCGTGGGTGTTCTCGGTCAGCCACCAGTCCAGCCAGGCCATGCCGAGCCAGGTGTCCCCGTCGACCAGGCCGAGCCCGTTCGAGCGTTCGTCGGGATCGTTGCCGGTGAACAGGCCGCGCGTCTCCTCCTGCCCGAGCCCGACCGGGAACTCCTGTTCGGCCCGGCGGACGTCGTCCCGGACCTTGAAGAACTTCTCGAACACGACCGGGTCGCGCCCGTCCACCTCGACGATCTGCATCCCCCGACCCTAGGGCCCGTACGCCGTCGCCCGCGCGGCAATATCCACAGGCCGCGAAACGTTCGCCGCCCGAGCCGGACATGTAGGAGGTGAAGCCCGACGACGAAGGAGCAGCGCGTGCGCAAACGACGATGGACGACCACTTTGCTGGCCACGGCTCTGGTGCTCACGATGGTGCCGGTCAGCCAGGCCGCGGCCGAGCAGGTCGACGAGACCGGCGCGAAGGATCGGACCGTCACCTTGATCACCGGCGACAAGGTCGTCCTCAAGGGCGGCGACCAGCTCTCCGTCGTACGGACCGTCGGCCGCGAGCAGGTCGGCTTCGAGGTCCGCAAGACCGCCGACGAGTGGACCGTGATCCCGTCCGACGTCCGCGCGGCCGTCGAGTCCGGGAAGCTCGATCGCCGGTTGTTCGACCTCGCCCTGCTCCTGCGCGACGGGTACGACGACAACGCGCGCGCCGACATCCCACTGATCGTCACCGGCGGCGCCGTGCAGTCCCGGCAGGCGACCAAAACCCTGAAGTCCGGTACGGCGCTGTCGGTGCCGAAGGACACCGCGGCAACCTTCTTGAAGGATCTCGGGCGTCAGAGGGCGACCACCACCAAGATCTGGCTCGACGGCAAGCTGCGCCCGTCGCTCGACCACAGCGTCCCGCAGATCGGCGCCCCGGCAGCCTGGCAGGCCGGTTACACCGGCAAGGGCGTCACCATCGCCGTCCTCGACACCGGCATCGAGGCGTCCCACCCGGACCTGACCGGCCGGGTCGTCGCTGCCAAGAACTTCACCGGCGACCCGGCCGCCGACGCGGTCGGCCACGGTACGCACGTCGCGTCGACGATCGCCGGCAAGGGCGCGGACGGCTACAAAGGCGTGGCCCCGGACGCCAAGCTGCTCGACGGCAAGGTCTGCGACGACTTCGGCGGTTGCGCCGAGTCCGACGTACTGGCAGGCCTCGAATGGGCCGTGGCGCAGAAGGCCAAAGTCGTCAACCTGAGCCTCGGCGGTTCGAGCGCTGAAGGCGGCCCGCTCGACCAGGCCGTCGATCGCTGGACCCGCGAGACCGGCACGCTGTTCGTCGTTGCTGCAGGCAACAACGGCCGCGAGGTCGAGTCACCCGGTACGGCGGCCTCGGCACTCACCGTCGGCGCGGTCGACCGCGACGAGAACCTCGCGCCGTTCTCCGCGCCCGGCCCGGTCAGCGGCGGTGCGATCAAGCCGGACGTGACCGCGCCCGGCGTCGGCATCGTCGCCGCCAAGTCGTCGGCGTCGCACCCGGAGGAGCCGGTCGGCGACAAGTACGTACGGATGTCCGGTACGTCGATGGCGACGCCGCACGTCGCTGGCGCCGCGGCGCTGCTCGCGCAGCAGCACACCGGTTGGAAGGCGGCTGAGCTGAAGGCCGCGCTGACGTCGACCGCGAAGGCGAATCCCGCGCTCACGCCGTACCAGCAAGGCTCTGGGCGCGTCGATGTCGCGCGGGCGGTGCAGCAGACGGTGGTCGCGACGACGTCGAGTGTGTCGTTCGGGACGGCGCAGTGGCCGCACGCGGACGACAAGCCGGTCAGCAAGGACGTCGGCTTCAAGAACCTGGGCTCCCAGGCCGTCACGCTCGACCTCGAGGCCGAGCTGACGAAGGGCGATGCGGCGGGAGTGCTGAAGCTGAGCACCGACCGGCTCACCGTGCCGGCGGGTGGGACCGCATCGGTGCAGGTCACCTCCGACACCACGCACACCGGCCCGGACGGGCTCTACACCGGCAAGCTGACGGCGACCGCCGGGAGCCAGCAGGTCACGGTCCCACTGGTCGCCGACAAGGAGGTCGAGAGCTACGACGTCGAGGTCAAGGTGATCGGCGCGGACGGCAAGCCGGCGCCGGCCGACCGGACCTACGTCGGGTTCACGAACCTGGACACGCTCGAGTCCAGCGATCCCGGGCGCGTGGCCAAGGGCAAGTACGGGCTCGACGTGACGGCGTTCGGGCCGAACGGTGAGCACTACCGGATGATCCAGCCCGAGCTCACGATCAGCCGCGACACCAAGCTGGTCGTCGACCTCCGGAAGGCGAAGCCGGTCAAGATCACCGTGCCCAGAGCCGACGCGGGGACGTTCGTGGTCTTCTTCGGGTACGAGCTGACGAACAAGGCCGGCGACAAGGCGCTGACGTTCAACTTGCAGCCCGGGGGCGAGAAGCTCTTCCTCGGCCGGCTGGGCCACCCGGCCTCCGGCGACCGGTTCCAGAGCTTCGTCGCGTCGTACGTCGGCAAGCTCGCCGCGGACGGCACGCTCACGGACACGCCGTACGTCTACGGCATGGTCGACACCCGCCGCGGCCAGTTCTTCGACGGGCTGCAGCGCCGGATCTTCACCGACCGGCAGCTTGCCCACGTCGTTGCCCAGTACAAAGGTTCGGGGGAGTCGAACTGGGCGCTGGTCGGTCGTCGGCCCGGCGTCGACACCTTCCCGATCGCCGCGTCGATCCAGCTCCCGGGCACGGTGGATCAGTACCTGGAACCGCGCACCGACTGGCAGCAGATGCTCGGCGAGGTCCAGAACGAGCCCCGCCGGTACAAGGCCGGTACGACGACGTACGAGACCCTGACCGCGAACTAGCTCACCGCGAGCCGCTCTCCCCTGACGGGGGAGCGGCTAGTGGTGCGGACGGAGCGCGCGGTTCGCGGCGGGCTCGGCGATCTGGGCGCGGAACGGGTGCGCGGGGTAGACGCCGAGCAGGCGGACCTCGACCGAGAAGAAGGCGAGCTCCTCCAGGGCGAGGGCGACGTTCGGGTCCTCGGGGTGGCCCTCGACGTCGGCGTAGAACTGGGTCGCGAAGAACGTGCCGCCGAGCTGGTAGCTCTCCAGCTTGGTCATGTTGACGCCGTTGGTGGCGAACCCGCCGAGCGCCTTGTACAGCGCGGCCGACACGTTGCGGACCCGGTAGATGAAGCTGGTGATCACCGGGCCGGACCCGACCGGCGGGACCTCCGGCTCGCGGGACAGGACCAGGAAGCGGGTCGTGTTGTGGTGCTCGTCCTCGACGTCCGCGGCGAGCACGTCCAGCCGGTACAGACCGGCGGCGGCCCGCGGCGACAGCGCGGCGACGGTGGGGTCACCGAGCTCGGCGACCTCGCGGGCGGCGCCCGCGGTGTCGTCGGCGACGACCGTCGACCAGCCGTGCTCGCGGATGATCTTGCGGCACTGCCCGAGCGCGTGGACGTGGCTGCGCACGGTCGTGATCGAGTCCAGCGTCGCGCCGGGAGCGGCCATCAGCTGGAAGTGGATCGGCAGGAAGTGCTCGCCGATGATGTGCAGCCCGGACTCCGGCAGCAGGTGGTGGATGTCCGCCACCCGCCCGGCGATCGAGTTGTCCACCGGGATCATCGCCAGCCCGGCGCGCCCGGTGCTGACCGCCTCCAGCGCGTCCTCGAACGTGGTGCAGGGCAACTGCTCGCGCTCGGGGAACATCTCGGTGCAGGCCATCGCCGAGTTGGCGCCTGGCTCACCCTGATAAGCGATCGGTCCGTCCACGATCATCCAGGCTACGCCCAGGTGATCTCAGTCCGCGGATCAGGTGTCCGACTTGCGGACCTTCTTCGGTGCGCCGGTGGTTGCCCGGCCCTCCAGCGACTTGGCCTTGGTGGCGTACATGTCGACGTACTCCTGGCCGGACAGCTCCATGATCTTGTACATGATCTCGTCGGTGACCGCGCGCAGGATCAGCCGGTCGCCCTCCATCCCGTCGTACCGGGAGAAGTCCAGCGGCTCGCCGAACCTGACCGTCGGGGAGGCCAGCGAGGCGACCACCTTGCCGGGCGGCGCGACCACGTCGGTGCCGATCACGCCGACCGGGATCACCGGGACCTTGGCCTCCAGCGCCAGCCGGGCGACGCCGGTGCGGCCCTTGTAGAGGCGGCCGTCGTGCGAGCGGGTGCCCTCGGGGTAGATGCCGAACAGTTCGCCGCGCTCGAGCACCTTCATGCCGGCCCGGATCGCGCCTTCGGAGGCCGAACCGCCGGAGCGGTCGATCGGGACCTGGCCGGTGCCCTTGAAGAAGCCGCGCTGGAACCGGCCCTTGATCCCGGCGCCGGTGAAGTAGTCGGACTTCGCCACGAACGTGATCCGGCGGCGGACCGCCAGCGGCATGAAGATCCAGTCCGCGTACGACAGGTGGTTGCTGGCGATGATCGCCGCGCCCAGGTCGGGGATGTTCTCGGCGCCCTCGATCTTGGGCCGGAAGATCCGCTTGACCGGGGGTCCGAGCACGACGTTCTTCAGGACCCAGTAGATGCCCTTGCCGTCACCGTCGCCAGTGTCGTCGACCTGCTGGTCACGGTCCGGTTCGGGCCGCGGCGACTGTGCCGGTTGCGTCATCGATGTCCTCTCCTCACGATCCCCGAGCCCTCATGATGCCGTACGGCGACCAAACATGCGGTACGGCGGCGGCGCGCGGCAAACCGCTGACAAGAAGGCCCCATCGTTCGTAGGCTTCTCACGGCGGGCTCCGGACGAGCCGCTCGGGGACGCCCAAGCAGGAGGGGCCGCAGTTGTGAGGACTGGATTCAGGGCGCGCCGGCTGACGGCGGTAGTGGGGGTCGCCGCGGCGGTCTTCGCCGGACTGCCGCTGGCGGCGACAGCATCCGGGAGTACGACGGACGTGCAGGCGGCGCCCGAGGCCAAGGTGGTGCCGCTGCAGGTCACCGGCCCGGCCGCGTCCCGCTTCAACCTCGTGGTGATGGGCGACGGCTACACCGCCGCCGAGCTGCCGAAGTTCCGGGAGCAGGTCGACAAGCACCTGAACATCCTGTGGAGCATCGAGCCGTTCAAGTCGTACCGGAACTACCTCAACGTCTACGCGATCGAGATCCCGTCGCCGCAGAGCGGCGTCGACTGCGATCCGGACCTGACCTCGCCGAAGGTCGACACCCCGCTGCAGATGGGCTTGTGGGGCGGCTGCAACGCGGGCAGCGTCCAGCGCCTGCTGACGGTCAGCTCGAGCGCCGCCGCGTCGTACGCGGACCTGGTCGCCGGGACCACCTCGGGCAACCGCCAGATCCTTGCCATCGGCAACAGCGATACGTACGGCGGCGCCGGCGGCAGCTACGCGACCGCGTCCGGTGGCAACGCGCTGTCCGCGCTGATCACCCCGCACGAACTCGGCCACTCGCTCGGCGGGCTGCAGGACGAGTACGACTACTACGCCCGCGGCGACCGCGGCGAGCCGTACGTCGGCCCGGAGCCCAGCTCGATCCACCACACGCTGCTGACCGAGCAGCAGATGCTCGACCAGCAGCAGAAGTGGTGGCGCTGGCTCGGCGACGACAGCCTGAGCGGCGGCAAGATCGGCCGGTTCGAGGCCGGCCAGTACGCCGGGTCGGGGATCTGGCGGCCGAGCAAGCACTCGATGATGAAGGTGCTCGGCTACTACTTCGACCAGGTCTCCCGGGAGCGGATGACGCAACGCATCTCGTCCCGCGCGACGCTCTTCCAGGCCAGTACGCCGGCCGGCACGGTCGCGGGTGATCAGGTCGTCTGGCTCCAGACGCTGCACCCGGCGAGCCACGAGCTCGACGTCACGTGGACGCTGGACGGCACCGAGTTGGAGACCTCCAACGCGCGGTCGCTCGACCTCGGCACGCTCGACCTCGCGCCGGGTGCCCACACGCTGACCGCCAAGGTCGTCGACCCGACCGACTTCGTCCGCGACCCGGCGGTTCGGGCGTCATCGGCCCTGACCGCGACCAGGACCTGGACGGTCGACACAACAAAATCTGTAGGTGATTCCTCCGGTGATCACACGTTGACGACTTCTACTGCCACCGATCACCCCGTCAACGCCGACGAGGTCGTGTACGTCGAGACCACCCAGTCCGACACCGACCAGCCGGGCGTCAGCTGGCAGCTCGACGGCACCGCCGTACCGAACCCGGGCAACGACCGCGACTTCGACCTCTCCCCGCTGCACCTGACCGGCCGGCACACGCTGACCGCGACGGTCGGCACATCGACGCTGACCTGGACCGTCGACGGCGTCCAGGCCGAGGTCGCGTCGACGCTCTCGAAGCCCCTGCTCACCGTGCAGAAGCCGACCGGCCCGGAGTACGTCTACAACGACGCGTTCACGATGAAGCTGGCCGCGACCGACGACAGCCCCGGGTACGTCGTACCGGAGTTCCGCGTCGACGGCGACGGTTGGTACAACTACTACGGCTGGCCGACCGACGCGAACGCGCCGTTCAAGTTCACCGCCGAGGGCACCGAGATCGACCAGCTGGTCTACGGCAAGCTCGGCGTACCGCGGGTGGTTCCGTGGGACGACGTCCCGTCCGGCTACGGCCGGCACCAGGTCGAGTACCGGGCGATCGATGCCTCGGGCAACATCGGCGACGCGCGCAAGTTCGCGGTGACGTTGTTGCGTCCGGCCCCTGCGTGTACGAGCACGATCACCGGCGTACGGAACGGTCCGCTGACGGCGGCCAACGGCGTTACCTGCTTGAAGAACGCGACTGTCAACGGCCCGGTCAGCCTCGGCGCGGGCGCGTCGTTGGTTGCCACCGACAGCAAGATCTCCGGGCCGGTGCGCGGGGCTCGGGCGGCGCAGGTTCACCTGTTGCGGACGACGGTGAACGGGCCGGTGTCGCTGGAGGGGATCACCGGCGCCGCGGTGGTCGTCGGCAGTACGGTCAGCGGCCCGGTCTCCGTGACCGGCGCGCGGACGGCCGAGCCCGTCGTACTGGCCGGCAACACGGTCAACGGTCCGCTCGCCTGCTCCGGCAACGCCGCGGCACCGAGCAACCTGCAGGCGCCGAACAAGGTCGCCGGCCCACGCTCGGGGCAGTGCGCGGGGCTCTGACAGAAGTCCTTTCAGTGGTCCTGTAAATGACAGGTCCGTGGCAGCCCCGCACCGGTACGTTGCCGGTGCGGGGCTGACCGTCGGGCTTGGGAGGGCTGGATGAACGCACTACAGGTGGCATCGCTGCTGGCGGCCACACTCACCACCGGGCTGGTCGCGGGCGTGTTCGGGATCTACGCGAACGCGATCATGCCCGGGCTGGCCAGGACCGACGACAAGACCTTCGTGGCCGCGTTCCAGGCGATGGACCGGGCGATCGTCAACCCGATCTTCCTCGGCCTCGGCTTCGTCGGATCGCTGGTCCTCACGCTGCTGGCCGGCGTACTGCACCTCCAGGAGGACACGTTCCCCTGGATCGCCGTCGCCTTCGTGCTCTACCTGATCACCTTCGTCGTCACGATCGCCGTGAACGTGCCGATGAACGACGCCCTCAAGGCCGCCGGCGACCCGAACACCATCGATGTCACCGCCGCGCGCGCCGCCTTCGACGAGGCCCGCTGGCGCTCGTTCAACCTGCTCCGCGTCGCGCTCAGCACGGTCGCCTTCGGCCTGCTCGCCTGGGCGCTCTACCTGAGCGGCCGGTCCTCAACCCAGCCGTGACCGACTGTAGTCTCGGTCGCACCGAGTGACGATGTGAGTCTGGGGCGCCGGGCTGTCAGAATGCCGTCGTGGCACCTGTTCAAGCTCCGCCGTCCCAGCAGCTCCCCGCGGTCCAGAAGTTGCGCGTGCGCTTCGCCAAGCGCGGCCGCCTGCGCTTCACCTCGCACCGCGACTTCCAGCGCGCCTTCGAGCGGGCGGTCCGGCGCGCGGAGCTGCCGGTGGCGTTCTCGCACGGGTTCAGCCCGCACCCCAAGATCTCGTACGCCGGCGCGGCGCCGACCGGCGCGGCCTCCGAGGCGGAGTACTTGGAGATCTCGCTCACACACGAGCGCGAGCCGGACGTCGTACGGGCTGCTCTGGACGAGGCGCTGCCGCCCGGGCTGGACGTGCTGGACGTGGTGACCGCCGCGGGCGGGTCGCTGGCCGAGCAACTGGAGGCCAGTGAGTGGGAGATCGCGCTCCCGGGGGTCGATCCGGCCGAGGCCACCGGTGCGGTGGAGGCGTTCCTCGCGCGGGAGGAAATTCTGGTCGAGCGCATGACCAAACGGGGACTTCGCTCGTTCGACTGTCGGGAGGCCGTTCTCCGACTCACCGTCGGTAGTGGACCGGCTTCGGTTGAGACGTGTGCGATACTGCAAGTGGTGTTACGGCACGGAACCCCGGCCGTGAGACCCGACGACGTTCTCGCCGGCGTGCTCGAAGTAGCGACGCTTCCGGTGACGGGCCCGGCTCTTCTGACCAGGCTCGCCCAGGGCCCGCTCATCGCGGCCTCCGGCACAGTGGACGATCCGCTCGCTCGTGACCGCGACGCCAACCAGGCGACCGCGACCGGCCAGGCGGTAGACCATGAGACGCACCACGCGGAGGGCGACGTCGCCGCTCCGACTGCGCCCTGAAGCGCGGGGGAGCGGGACCCAGCAGGCTTCCGCCGTGCCGGCCACCCGCCGGAAACGGCGAGACCGTGACCGCCCCCTGGGCGCGCCGGACCCGTGACAGGGGTCGCAGGATGCGCCGGAGGGCCTGAGGAGACCCGCACTGCATGCTCGACAACGAGCCCAACACCACTGAGGCCGACGACTCGGCCCCCACCCAGTCGGCCCGCAAGGCCGCCACCAAGAAGACCGCCGCCAAGAAGACGACGGCCAAGACCGCCACCACCCGCAAGCGCACGGTCAAGAAGACCGCCGCGCCCGCCGAGGTGAGCACCCAGTCCGACGCCGAGAGCGCCGACCCGGCCCCGGCCCCGGCGAAGAAGGCCGCCGCCCGGAAGACCGCCGCCAAGGCCCCCGCCAAGAAGGCGGCCGCCAAGCGCACGGTCAAGAAGGCCGCCGCGGCCCCCGCCGAGGAGCCCACCAGCACCTCCGACGCCGGCCCGGTCGTCGAAACCCCGGCCCCGGCGAAGAAGACCACCCGCCGCCGCACCACCAAGAAGGCCGCGGCCCCCCAGCCCGACCTGCTCACCCCGGACTCCCCGCTGACCGACGGCCCCGTAGCCGACGCACTGGAAGAGGACGAGGAAGCCCTGGCCCAGGCCGAGGCCGACGCAGCCCAGGCCGGCACCGGCCGCGGCCGGTCCGCCCGCTCGGGCCAGACCACCTCTGCCCAATCGGGCAACACTGCTTCGGACACAACTGGCGCCGCAGCGGCCTCAGCCACGGGCGACGTCTCCGGCGCCGGCCAGGCCTCCGGTACCACCGCCGAGACCGCTCCCAAGTCAGTCACCACCACCGGCACGTCCTACGTGACCGTCGGCGGCGGCACCCCGGCGGCAGCCGAGGAGCCCGAGGCACCGGCGGACGAAGCCCCCCAGCGCCGCTCCCGCCGCCGCGCCCCCGTCGCCGCCCCGCTGTTCCAGGCCCCGGTAGAGGTCGCCCCCCAGGCGGCAGCGACCAGCCCGGTCGAGGCCACGCCCGAGACGGCGACCGAGACGACGACGACCCCGCGCAAGCGCACCCGCAGCCGCCGGGGTGCGGCGGCTGAGGTCGACGTACCGAACGACGAGCAGCAGACCGACGTACCGGAGATCGAGATCGAGGAGCAGCCGACCACGCGTCGGCGCCGCTCGCGTCGGGGCGCGGCCGTCGAGGAGATCGCCGACGCGACCACCGAGGCGACCGAGGACGTCGTCGACGAGGCCGAGGACGACGGTGACGAGGAAGGCGAGGGCACCCGCCGTCGCCGGCGTCGCCGTGGTGGCCGTCGTCGCCGCAAGGCGGGCGAGGGCGCGGACGACAACGCCGACGACTCCTCCGACGAGGACGAGAACGACGACGAGCAGTCCGCCGAGGCCGACGCCGAGGACGACAGCGAGCAGTCCGACGACGAGGGCTCCGGCAGCTCGTCGCGCCGTCGCCGTCGCCGTCGTCGCCGCAAGGGCGAAGAGGGTGCCGGTGCGGCCGACGACCCGGACGAGACCGTCGTACGGGTGCGTGAGCCGCGCAGCAAGAACACCTCGAACGAGATCACCGCGGTCGAGGGCTCGACCCGCCTGGAGGCGAAGAAGCAGCGCCGCCGTGAGGGTCGCGCCGCCGGTCGCCGCCGTGCGCCGATCGTCAGCGAGGCCGAGTTCCTGGCCCGCCGCGAGTCGGTCGAGCGGGCGATGGTGATCCGTGCCCGCGGTGACCTGACCCAGATCGCGGTCTCCGAGGACAACGTCCTGGTCGAGCACTACGTCGCCCAGGAGGAGCAGGTCTCGCTGATCGGCAACGTGTACCTCGGTCGCGTGCAGAACGTGCTGCCCAGCATGGAGGCCGCGTTCATCGACATCGGCAAGGGCCGCAACGCGGTCCTGTACGCCGGTGAGGTCGACTGGGCCACGCTCGGCGGCGGCAACGGCCCGCGCAAGATCGAGTCGGTGCTGAAGTCCGGCCAGGCCGTCCTGGTCCAGGTGACCAAGGACCCGATCGGCCACAAGGGCGCCCGGCTCACCAACCAGATCAGCCTGCCCGGCCGGTACGTCGTGTACGTGCCGCGCGGCGGCAACGGCGGGATCAGCCGCAAGTTGCCCGACACCGAGCGCAACCGGCTCAAGACCATCCTCAAGGACATCGTCCCGGACGAGGCGGGCGTCATCGTCCGTACGGCGGCCGAGGGCGCGACCGAGGAGGAGCTGACCGCCGACGTCAGCCGCCTGCAGGCGTACTGGACCGAGATCGACAAGCTGTCGAAGTCGGGCCAGGCCCCGCAGTTGCTGCACGGCGAGCCGGACCTGCTGATCCGCGTCGTCCGCGACCTGTTCACCGAGGACTTCACCAAGCTGGTGATCTCCGGTGACGACGCCTTCGACCAGGTCAGCGAGTACGTCTCGTCGGTCGCGCCGCACCTGGCCGACCGGGTCGAGAAGTGGACCGGCGACAACGACGTGTTCGCCAACTTCCGGATCGACGAGCAGATCAAGAAGGCGCTGGACCGCAAGGTCTGGCTGCCGTCGGGTGGTTCGCTGATCATCGACCGCACCGAGGCGATGACCGTCGTCGACGTCAACACCGGCAAGTTCACCGGCTCCGGGGGCAACCTCGAGGAGACGGTCACCAAGAACAACCTGGAAGCGGCCGAGGAGATCGTCCGCCAGCTGCGGCTGCGCGACATCGGCGGCATCATCGTGATCGACTTCATCGACATGGTGCTGGAGTCCAACCGCGACCTCGTACTGCGCCGGCTGGTGGAGTGCCTGGGCCGCGACCGGACCAAGCACCAGGTCGCCGAGGTGACCTCGCTGGGCCTGGTCCAGATGACCCGCAAGCGGATCGGTACCGGGCTGCTCGAGGCGTTCAGCGAGAACTGCGACCACTGCGGTGGGCGCGGCCTGATCCTGCACGACGAGCCGAAGGAGTCCCGCCGCGGCGGGGGCCGCGGTCAGCAGCAGCCGGAGCAGAAGAACGGTCACGACCACGCCAAGGCGGCCTCCTCGGAAGGCGAGGGCCGCAAGAGCTCACGCCGCAACCGGGGCAAGGGCCGGCGCGACGACGAGCAGACCGAGACCGCCGAGGCGCCGCACAACGGCGACGCCGCGCAGCGTCTGGCCCAGATCGCCGCCGCCTCGGCAGCGGCGAACGGGCACGAGGCTTCGTCCTCGGACTCGGGCTCGTCCACGGGCTCTGGCCCGGCGGCCGACTCGGGCTCCGAGGAGCGCGTGAGCGACGTACAGGACGCTGCTGCGGAGGCCCCGGCCGAAGCGTCGGAGTCCTCGGACAACGGCTCGACGCGTACGCGTCGTCGCCGCAGCAGCCGGAGCCGGTCCAAGTCGGCCGATTCCGACGCGGACAGCGCTCCGGAGCTGGTCACGACCGCTCCCTAGCCCGTTTTGAAGTTTGCGACGCTCGCGTAGTAAACTTCCCATTCGGCGCGCATCCTGCGTGCCTCCTTTGTGTGGGCCGGCTGTGAGTGCGTGAGGTTTCCTCCCGCGCTCCGCCTGGCTCGGTAAGTCTTCCGAACAAACAGAGAGTGAGATCCACGGTGTACGCGATCGTGCGCAGTGGCGGCACCCAGCAGAAGGTCGCCGTCGGCGATGTCATCGAGATCGACAGCCTGACGGACCAGGTGGGCGAGACGGTTTCGCTGCCCGCAGTCCTCGTCGTCGATGGCGACACCGTGACGACCGATGCCGCCGCTTTGTCCAAGGTGGCCGTGTCGGCCGAGGTCCTCGGCCGGACCAAGGGCCCGAAGATCACCATCCTCAAGTACAAGAACAAGACCGGTTACCGCAAGCGCCAGGGGCACCGCCAGCACTACACCCAGGTCAAGGTCACCGCGATCGACGCTAAGAAGAAGTGAGCTGATCAGCAATGGCACACAAGAAGGGCGCGGCGTCCACCCGTAACGGGCGCGACTCGAACGCGCAGCGGCTCGGCGTGAAGCGGTTCGGCGGCCAGCTGGTCAACGCCGGCGAGATCATCGTCCGGCAGCGCGGCACGCACTTCCACCCGGGGTCGCTGGTCGGCCGGGGTGGCGACGACACGCTGTTCGCGCTGGCCGAGGGGCGGGTCGAGTTCGGCACCCGTCGCGGCCGTCGCGTCGTCAACATCGTCCCGGCCCCGGCGGAGTAACACCGCCACCCGGCACGTTTGCAAGCTCTGAGAAGGGCGGGTCGCGGAATACCGCGGCCCGTCCTTTTCGCTGTTCCAGGAGAACCCTCTCCGAACCCTGCAGGAAGTAGAGAACACCGATGGCGATTCCCAGCTTTGTCGACCGGGTCACGGTGCACGTCACCGGTGGCAACGGCGGAAACGGCTGCGCCTCGGTGCACCGGGAGAAGTTCAAGCCGCTCGGCGGCCCGGACGGCGGCAACGGCGGTGACGGCGGCAGCATCATCCTGCGCGTCGACCCCGACCTGACCACGCTGGTCGACTACCACCGCTCCAGCCACCGCTCGGCGACGAACGGTGCCCAGGGCAAGGGTGACCACCAGGCCGGCAGCAAGGGCGGCGACGTCGTCCTCCCGGTCCCGGACGGCACCGTGATCAGTACGCCGGAAGGCGAGATCCTCGCCGACCTGGTCGGCCCGGGCGCCGAGTTCGTCGCGGCCGCCGGCGGCAAGGGCGGCCTGGGCAACGCGGCGCTGGCCAGCTCGGCCCGCAAGGCGCCCGGCTTCGCGCTGCTCGGTGAGGACGGCGAAGAGCGCACCGTCGTGCTTGAGCTCAAGGTCGTCGCGGACGTCGGCCTGGTCGGGTTCCCGAGCGCGGGCAAGTCGTCGCTGGTCGCCTCGATCAGCCGCGCCCGGCCGAAGATCGCCGACTACCCGTTCACCACCCTGATCCCGAACCTCGGCGTCGTCGTCGCCGGCGAGACCACGTTCACCGTGGCCGACGTACCGGGCCTGATCGAAGGCGCCAGCGAGGGCCGCGGGCTCGGGCACGACTTCCTGCGCCACGTCGAGCGCTGCGCGGCGCTGATCCACGTGATCGACTGCGCGACGTACGAGCCCGGCCGTGACCCGCTGAGCGACCTCGACACGATCGAGGCCGAGCTCACCGCGCACGGCGGTCTCGAGGACCGGCCCCGGCTGGTCGCGCTGAACAAGGTCGACGTCCCGGACGCGCGCGAGATCGCGGAGATGGTGACCGCGGACCTGGAGGCGCGCGGGATGAAGGTGTTCTCGATCTCGACCGCCAGCCACGAAGGCCTGGACGCGCTGAAGTTCGCGATGGCCGAGATCGTGACGAAGCGGCGCGCCGAGACGGCCAAGCCCGACACGACCCGGATCATCATCCGGCCGCAGGCGACCGGCGGGATCGAGTTCAAGATCAAGAAGACCCCCGACGGCACCTGGCTGGTGCAGGGCGACAAGCCCGAGCGCTGGGTCCGGCAGACCGACTTCACCAACGCCGAGGCGACCGGGTACCTGGCCGACCGGCTGAACCGGCTCGGCGTCGAGAAGGAACTGCTCGAGCGCGGCGCGATGGCCGGCGACGGCGTGATGATCGGCGACGGCCCGAACGCGGTCGTGTTCGACTTCGCGCCCGACGTACAGGCCGGTGCCGAACTGCTCTCGCGACGCGGTGAGGACCACCGCCTCGAGGAGGACCGTCCGGCCGCGCAGCGCAAGAAGGCCAAGGACGAGATGTACCACGCTCGTCGTTCCGGCGAGATCGAGGCGTCGCCGGATCTGTCGGAGTACGGCGCGGGCTGGACCGAGGACGAGGTCGACCTGTCCCCGGCCGAGGCGAAGGCGGCCCAGAAGGCTGCCGAGCGTCTCGCCCGCAAGCAGGCCCGCGAGCTGGAGGCCGAGCAGGAACTGCAGGCCGAGCTCGCGTACGCCGCCGGACAGGACATCGACGTCGAGGCGGAAGACCGCACGTAAACAGTTGCCTTGGGCCCGCAATGGTGCGAGCCTCAGGCCACTGCATCCCTGGTGGGAGAACTGATGAAACGCCGCGCGGAGGTCGTTGAGGCCGCCCGAATCGTCGTGAAGGTCGGCTCGTCGTCCCTGACCCAGCGGGGCCGGATCGACCTCGACCGGCTCCGCCTGCTCGTCGACGCCCTGGCCGCCCGGCGAGTCGACGGCACCGAGGTCGTGCTGGTCTCCTCCGGCGCGATCGCCGCCGGACTTGCGCCGATGGGGCTGCGCTCGCGACCGCGCGACCTCGCCACCCAGCAGGCCGCGGCGTCGGTCGGCCAGGGCTTGCTGATGGCCCGCTACAGCGACGCCTTCGCCGCGCACGGCCTGCGCGTCGGGCAGGTCCTGCTGACCGTCGACGACGTCACCCGCCGCAGCCACTACCGCAACGCGTACCGCACCTTCGCGCGCCTGCTGGAGCTCGGCGTCGTCCCGATCGTCAACGAGAACGACACGGTCGCCACCACCGAAATCCGCTTCGGCGACAACGACCGGCTGGCCGCGCTGACCAGCCATCTGGTGCACACGGATCTCTTGGTCCTCCTCTCCGACGTAGACGGCCTCTACAACGGCGACCCCCGCAAGCCCGGCACGGTCATGCTCCCCGAGGTCCGAGGCCCCGAGGACCTGAAGTCGCTGCAAATCGGCCGCACCGGTTCGTCCGGTGTCGGCACCGGCGGCATGCAGACCAAGGTCGAAGCCGCCGCAATCGCCACCGCAGCAGGCATCCCGGTCGTACTGACCTCCGCCGGACGAGTCGGCGAGGCTCTCCGGGGTGATCCGGTAGGCACCCTCTTCCACCCCACCGGCCGCCGGGCCAAGACCCGCCTCTTGTGGCTCCAGCACGCGACCTCCGGCCAGGGCCGCCTCCAGCTCGACGAGGGCGCCGTACGAGCAGTCACCGAACGCCGCACGTCCCTCCTACCGGCCGGAATCCTCACGGTAGAAGGCACTTTCTCAGCCGGCGACCCGGTGGACCTGGTCTCGCCGTCGGGCTTGGTGGTCGCCCGGGGCTTGGTCAACTACGACGCCACAGAACTCCCCAACCTCCTGGGCCGCTCCACCAGAGACCTCGCCAAGGAACTCGGCGCGGCATACGAACGCGAGGTAGTCCACCGAGACGACCTCGTACTGCTCTGAGAACGAACTGGAGCGGCGCGCACGCCGGGCGGGCAAGGCTTGGAGGTACCGACCGACAGGAGGTGTCGAGCTGGCGGGCGTCGTCAGCGCGTGGCTTACGCCTGAACTCCGCTCACCTCAGCCCTTCGAGCGGGAGACTTCCTGTCGATCGGTCCCGCATCCGGCGGGGTCGCAAGTGGTGGCCGCGTGCGACTAGTCGGTTGTGTAGAACTTCGTGGTGGCGGATACCCATTGGCTGACCTGGGTGGCGGGAGTGCCGGTGGCTGCGGCGGTTTCGCCCCAGGCGGTGGAGCTGTGGGTGGCGGCTTGTTTGGCTTCGGGGGTGGATTCCCAGGTGGTGGGGTCGATGGGGAGGCCGTCGAGGTGGTGGTGCAGGGCGATTAGGGCCAGGTCCCAGCCGACGCCGGTGGCTCCGGGGCCGTATTCGGACCAGTGGTCGTCGGCGAGTACTGCGTGGGTGAGGGTGAGGCGGGTGCTGTCGCCGTCGGGCTCCAAGCGGGCTTCTACCTCGCTGATGTCTTTGGGAGTGGCGTCTTCGCCGTACAGCCAGGTGATGTGCAGGAGCCGAGGCGGGTCGCAGGCGAGGATGTCGCCGCGGGTGCTGTCGGGCAGGCGGTAGTTGCCGCCGGCGCGGAGGTCGCCCTCGACCGGGAGGAACCATCGGGCGAGGCGGTCGGGCGTGGTGAGCGCGTCCCAGACGTCCTCGGGGTCCGCGGCGTACGTGCGGGTCAGTACGACGGTGCGCGCGTCGCCGGCTGGGAGCTTTGTCAGGCCCAGCGATCTGGTCACCGCGTCGAGTTGGTCGATGATGTCACTCATCTGTTTCGTCCTTGTCTGCTGTCGGCTCCGGCTCGTTGACGCGCTCACGTCGGCCGCGCTCCAGTTCGATCCCCAGCGCCTCCAGGCGCCGGGCCCAGAACCTGCGCAGCTGTTCCATCGGGAACCTCGCCGTCATGGTCGCAGAGTAGCAGTCACCGCTTATATAGGCGATGGGGTATGTGTCTAGGATGTCCGGTGTGAAGGGGATTGCCTGGGGACTGCTGGCGGCGTGGGTGCTGCACGACGCCGAAGAGCTCGCGACGATGGCCGGCTGGTCGCGGGAGGCGCCGGATCAGGTGCGGGCGGTGCTGCCCGGCGTACCGGATCGTCTGGTCGAGCAGTTGCCGATGTCCGGCCGGGAGGCCGCGACGGCGATCGGGCTGACCGGCCTGGTGATGGCGGCCGCGTCGGTTGCCGGGGCTCGGTCCGGTGGGCGGAGCGCGTTCTTCCAGGCGGCGTTGACCGGGTTCGGCGCGCACGGCGTGACGCATCTGGCGCAGTCGGCGGCGCTGCGGCGATACACGCCGGGACTGGTGACGACGCCGTTGATCGTGCTCCCGTTCAGCCTGTGGGCCTGGCGCCGCCTTCGCGCGTACGACGTACCGGCCGCCGCACCGGATCGCCGGCTCACTCTGGCGCTCGCCGCGGTGGTCCCGCTGTCCCACGTCATCGCGCGGTTGCCGCGCTTACGGCGTACGCGTTGATCTACCTCGTCCGGCACGGCGAGCCGGGATCGCCGCAGATCGATGCGGAGGGCTGGTTCGGGCCGGCCAGGGACTGGGCACCGCTGACAGCCGCAGGGGTCGAGCAGGCCAAGGCGGTTGGGCGGGAGCTCAGGGGCGTCGGTGCAAGGCGGATTGTGGCGTCGCCGATGACGCGGGCGCTGCGAGCGTTGCGGAGGCAGACCGTGGGCTCCGAGCCGTTCGTCGCGGTGTGCCATGCGACGGTGATTCGGGCGCTGACCGGGCACGTCCACACGGACTTCTGCGGGGTTCGGGTGTTCGACGGGCTGTGAGACAGCTGCGCGGCGTACTGGTCTCGCGGCCTACGATGAAGGGATGAGTGAGATCATCCAGCTGTGCCGGCAGGCGCGGGAGGCTTCGTACTCGTTGGCGGCGGCTTCGCGGGCGGCGAAGGACGCGGCGTTGCACGCGATGGCGGCGGCGTTGCGGGCGAACACCGAGCGGATCGTGACGGCCAACGCGAAGGACGTTGCGGCGGCGCGAGAGGCCGGTACGCCGGAGTCGACCGTTGACCGGCTGGCGCTCGACCCGGGGCGTGTGGACGCGATGGCCGCGGGGCTGGAGCAGCTGGCGGGGCTGGTGGATCCGGTGAGCGAGGTCGTCCGCGGATACAACCTGCCGAACGGGCTGGAGCTCAAGCAGGTACGCGTGCCGTTCGGCGTCGTCGGAATCATCTACGAGGCGCGGCCGAACGTGACCGCCGACGCGGCGGGGATCTGCCTCAAGTCGGGCAACGCCGTGCTGCTGCGCGGGTCCTCCTCGGCCGCTGAGTCGAACGCGGAGATCATCGCCGTACTGCGGGACGCCGTGGTCGAGGCCGGCCTGCCGGCGGACGTGATCCAGGGCGTGCCGGGGGATCGCGCCGCGGTCAAGGAACTGATGCAGGCGCGCGGGCTGGTCGACGTACTGATTCCGCGCGGTGGTGCGGGGCTGATCCAGACCGTCGTCACCGAGTCGACCGTGCCGGTGATCGAGACCGGCGTCGGCAACTGTCACGTGTACGTCGACGCGGACGCGGACCTGGACCTCGCGCTGACGATCCTGATGAACTCCAAGACGCAGCGCCCGAGCGTGTGCAACGCGGCCGAATCGCTGCTGGTGCACGCGGCGGTGGCCGACGAGTTCCTGGCGAAGGCGTTGCCGGCGTTGGCCGAGGCAGGGGTCACGGTGCACGGCGACCCGAAGGTGGTTGCTGCGGGCAAGGATATTCAGCCGGCCACCGACGAGGACTACGCGGCGGAGTACCACGGGCTCGAGCTGTCGGCCGCGGTCGTCGACTCGCTGGAGGCGGCGGTCGAGCACATCCGCAAGTACAGCTCCAGCCACACCGACGCGATCATCACCAAGTCGCAGGCGGCGTCGCGGCGGTTCGTCCAGGCGGTCGACTCGGCGGCGGTGGTCGTCAACGCGAGCACGCGGTTCACCGACGGGGGTGAGTACGGCTTCGGTGCGGAGATCGGGATCTCGACCCAGAAGCTGCACGCGCGCGGGCCGATGGGGCTGCCGGAGATGACATCGACGAAGTACGTGGTGATCGGCGAGGGCCAGATCAGGACCTGAGCAGGTCGGTGGCGTCCTTGACCTCGACCTGGATCGGCTCGTCGGTCAGCGCGGCCAAGGTCGCTCGGTGATCGGGAGCAGAGTCGACGTCGATCAGCTGGATCGGGCCGCTGTGGTCCGGCCAGCTGACGACCGCCGCCGGCTGGTCAGGTGGGCTGACGACGAGCTTGGTGAGATCGGCCCGGATGCCCTCGCCGGTGGCCTTGATCGCGGCCTCCTTGCGAGTCCAGTACGTCGTGAACGCGGCCGCGCGGTCAGCGGGCGTACGGCGTACGAGGTCGTCGGTCTCCGCCGGAGCGAGGCTCACCCGGGCCAGCGCGACGGCGTCGACCGACGGGTTGATCAGCTCGACGTCGAGGCCGATCGGCGTACTGGGGTGGAAGGCCACGCCGACCAGGTCGCCGGAGTGCGTGATCGAGAGCTCGGCGCTCTCGGCCCGGACCTTGCCGTGTGGCCGGCCGCAGTCGTGGCAGCGGCGGTCCAGCCTGATGCTTGCTGGGGGCAACTGTTCGCGCCGGGCGAGCAGGCGGCGGACGATCGTGCAGCCGAGCAGGAAGCGGTCCTGGTCCTCCTGACGCTTGTACGCCGCCAGCCGCTCGCGCTCCGACGCGTCGAGATCGGCGACCCAGCCGGGATCGATGCGTTGGGTGCTGAGCCGCGCCCACCAGATCTCGATCGGGGTGGTCGGAACCCGCTGGACGGCGTCAGACGGGCGGTTCATGCGGTGCTCAGCGCCCAGCTGACCGCGTCGGGGATGTCGGTGACCGGGTAGCGGACCGCGCGGATCTCGCGGTCGGCGCCGACGACGAGGACGAACCGTTTGAGGCGTTCCAGCCCGCCGGAGCGGAACGTCGGCAGGCGCAGGGCCGCGGTCAGCGCCAGGTCGGTGTCGGAGAGCAGCGGTTGCGCGATGTTCTCCAGTTCGGCGAACGCGAGCTGCTCGTCGGGGCATTGCGTGCTCACGCCGTGAACGGCGATGCCGGCGGCGCGGAAGTCGTCGTACCGCTCGGTGAAGAGCTTGTTCTCCAGCGTGCAGCCGTGGGCGCCGGCGATCGTCGGCCATTCGTCGGGCAGCGGCGTGGGGCGGCCGGTTGCGGGGAAGCCGAAGAGCACTGTTGCCCTGGCGTCTGTGGAGACGACATCGGCTCGGCCGCCACTGGTTGCTGGCAGCAACAACCCGGCGGGGATCCGACGGCCGACGAGCTCGTGCAGGCGCTGAGCCGGAGCCTCGGCGGGCGCATTGGTACCGGTGAGTTCGCCGTCGCCGAGCAGCCAGCGGTCGCCCCAGTCCTGCAGCGCGACCAGCACCGGGAGCAGCGCCTGGCCGCGCGGAGTGAGCCGGTAGGTGAAGCGAGTCGGCCGTTCCTGGTACGCCGTACGCTCGACGACTCCGCTGTCGATCAGCCCGACCAGCCGCTCGGTCAGCACCTTGCGCGAGATGCGTAGCGAGTCGGCGAGCAGGTCGAACCGGTCCAGCCCGCGGGCGAGGTCGCGCACGATCAGCAGCTCCCACGGGTCGCCGACGACCGCGAGCGACTGCGCGACCGCACAGTCCGGCTCAGGCGAGAAACTGCTCCGCCGCACCTGTCGTCCTCCCTCGAATCCGGTTGCGCCCAACTTAGTCGGCCCAGTAAGTTCCCGCCAGGAACTCAGTGAGGAGACCCATGAACTTCTGGCGCCGGATCGCTGACCTTCCCGGCTGGCTCAAGGCCGTGATGCTGGGCCAGCTGGTCAGCTCGGCCGGCGCCCTGGCCTGGATCTACCTGACCCTCTACCTGGTCGACGACCGCGGTCTGAGCGCCCAGCAGGCCGGGTTCGCCGCAGCGGCGTACGGCGTGGGCCTGCTCGGCGGCAACCTGGGCGGCGGCTGGTTCGGCGACCGATTCGGCCTGCGTACGGCGGCGATCGGCAGCCAGCTGACCTGGGCGGCGGCCTGCCTGGCGATGCCGGTCGCCCCCAACAGTGCCCTGGCCGTCACGGCCGTGGTCGCCGGGCTGTGCGGGGGTGCGAGCCGTCCCAACCTCAGTGCTCTCGTCGCGACTGCCATGCCGGCGAACCGGCGACGAGAAGGGATCGCGCTGTCGCGGACCGCCAGCAACGCCGGGTTCACCATCGGCCCGCCGCTGGGCGGCCTCCTGGCGGCGTACGACTTCTCACTGGTCTTCGTCGTCGACGCGGTGAGCAGTTTGGTGCTGGCGGCGGTGGTCTGGCGCTGGGTGCCGCCTGCGACCCGGGTGCTGGTGCGGCAGGCCCACGGTGTCTGGCGGCGCTCAGGCAGGACCGGCCGACCCTCGTGTTGCTGGGGGCGATCGTCGTGGTCGACACGGCGTACCGGCAGCTCTTCGCCACCATGCCCCTGCTGCTGCGGGACGCCGGCTCACCAGCGGTCGCGTACGGCGTACTGATCGGGCTGAGCTCGGTAGTGATCGTCCTGCTCGAGGCGCCGCTGGCCGTACGGCTGGCAGGCCACCAGGCTCGCCGGGTGATCGCGGCGGGCTTCCTGCTCGTCGGACTGGGCCTGGCGGTGCTGGGAGTGTGGCCGGCGCTTGTGGGCGCGGCCGTTGCGGTGGCGGTCATCACCGCGGGGGAGATGCTCTACAAGCCGACTGCGACGGCTCATGTGGCCGAGGCCGCGCCGGAAGGGATGGTCGGCCGCTACAGCAGCCTGTACGCCGCTGCGTCGATCAGCGGGATGTTCCTGGCGCCGGCACTCGGCGGTACGGCGTACGAGCACGTGCCGGCGCTGCTGTACCCGGCGGCCGCCGTACTGGCTCTGGCAGCGGCCGCAGCCGTCACTGCGGCAGGGGAGCGGGCCGTGCTTCCCAGCGGGTCGACAGGACGACAGTCGTCCGGGTCCTGACCACGCCGTTGACCCGGCGGAGCTGGCCGACGACCGCCTCCAGCTGGGTCACGTCGGCGACGCGCACCTTGACCACCAGCTCCTGGTCCCCGGCGACGAACCAGCAGTCCTCGACCGCCTCGATCTCGCGGACGCCGTCGACGATGTCGTCGGTCTCCACGTCGTCGCGCTGGAACAGCCCGATCAGCGCGCTCGTCCCGAGCCCGACCTGGTCCGGCGCGACCACCGCGCGGTAGCCGAGCAGGACGCCGCGCTCCTCGAGCCGCTTCACCCGCTCCTGGACGCTCGGCCCGGACAGCCCGACGACCCGGCCGAGCTCCGCCCAGCTGGACCGCCCGTTGGCCCGCAGGGCCTCGACCAGCTGTCGATCGATCACGTCCATGAATCCTCCCGTTAACCGCAGATTCGTAGGGAGATCGTCTGATCTGCCTTTAATTCGTTTGTGTTCGCCGAGTGTACGACGTACAATTTCAACTAGCTGGAGATGCCCCTCCAGCTGAACGACAACCCTGTGAAGGAATCATGATCACCCCCGAAGTCGCCCGTGCCCACATCTACGAGCTCCGTCGCGTCGCCGAGCTGCACAACCGTGTCGCCTCGCGTCCGTCGGCTCTGCGCCGGCTGCTGACCCGCAAGCACTGACCCACCCGCGCGACCGGCAGGCCTCTGGGGGCCGACCGGTCGCGCTTCCTGGGGGTGGGGCGAGATAGGCTCTGCCCATGGCTCTTCAACTCCTGCCCCAGCTGGCGCCGCTGTCCGAAGCCGCCGGCGAGGCGTCGCACATCTCGCCGTGGTGGTACGGCGGGTTCGCCCTGTTCGTGCTGGTCGCCCTGCTGGCGCTGACCGTGATCATGGGCAAGGGCCGGCCGCACAGCTAGGCGGCGGATCGAGCTGACGTGAACTCCCCGGAGCGGGTCCGGCGCCTCGGCGTCATGGGCGGAACGTTCGACCCGATCCACCACGGCCACCTGGTGGCCGCCAGCGAGGTGCAGGCGTACTTCGACCTGGACGAGGTGATCTTCGTCCCGACCGGCCAGCCCTGGCAGAAGACCGACCGGGCCGTCTCGCCGCCCGAGGACCGGTACCTGATGACGGTCATCGCGACCGCCTCGAACCCCCGGTTCTCGGTCAGCCGGGTCGACATCGACCGGCCCGGCCCGACGTACACGATCGACACGCTGCGCGACCTGTCGAAGCTCTACCCCGACGCCGAGCTCTTCTTCATCACCGGCGCCGACGCGCTGGCGCAGATCCTGACCTGGCGCGACGTCGACGAGATGTTCAAACTGGCCCAGTTCGTGGGCTGCACCCGGCCGGGGACCGAGGCGACCGAGCTCCCGCTCGACCGGCTCCCGATGGACCGGATCACCCTGCTCGAGGTGCCCGCGCTGGCCATCTCGTCGACCGAGTGCCGCGCCCGGGTCGCCAAGGGCAACCCGACCTGGTACCTGGTCCCGGACGGGATCGTCCAGTACATCGCCAAGCGCGACCTCTACACCAACCACTAGAAGGAACCTATGCCTGCCTCCGAACGTGCCGTCGAGCTGCTCACCGCGGCAGCCGAGGCAGCCCACGACAAGAAGGCCGAGAACGTGCTCGCCTTCGACGTCTCCGAGCAGCTCGCGATCACCGACGCGTTCCTGGTCGCCTCGGCCTCCAACGACCGCCAGGTCCGCGCGATCGTCGACGCGATCGAGGACAAGCTGCGCGAGGACTTCGACGCCAAGCCGGTCCGCCGCGAGGGCGCCCGCGAGGGCCGCTGGGTGCTGCTGGACTACCTGGAGATCGTCATCCACGTCCAGCACGACGAGGAGCGCAGCTTCTACTCGCTCGAGCGGCTGTGGCGCGACTGCCCGGTCATCCCGCTGCCGTCGCCGGTGCCGGGCGCGCCGACGGACTGACCTGCTGATACGCCGTACGGCGGGTGCTTGCTCGTCGTACGGGGTGGAGCTGTGTGTCGGGTGTGTGCTCGTCGTACAGAACTGTTCATTTGATTCGGGGTCGGCCCGGTCGGCTCCGCGACCTCCGGGAGCACGCGACATGACTGCAGGACGCCTGATCGTCTGGCGCCACGGCCGCACCGAGTGGAACCTCCAGGACAAGGTCCAGGGCCAGGCCGACATCCCCCTGGACGAGGTCGGCGTACAGCAGGCCCGAGCGGCCGCCGCACGCCTGGCGTCCCTCGCCCCCACCCGCCTGATCGCCAGCGACCTCCAGCGAGCCGCCTCCACCGCGGCCGAGCTCGCTGCCCTCACCGGCCTGACCGTCGAGTACGACAAGTCACTCCGAGAGATCGACGTCGACGACTGGGCCGGCCTCACCATGGCCGAGCTGGCCGACATGAACCCCGAGGCCGCCGCCCGCATCCGCGCAGGCGAGCCCCAACGCCGAGGCACCGCAGGCGAAACCGTCGAAGAGGTAGCAGCCCGCTTCGCCCCCGCCCTGCAGCGCGCCGTAGAAGACGCAGACCCCTCCGACACCGTCGTAGTAGCCACACACGGCCTGGCCGCCCGAGTAGGCGTCTGCCTCTTCCTGGGCATCCCCCAAGCCCACTGGCCCGCCTTCGGCGGCCTCTCCAACTGCAACTGGATCTCCCTCCTCCCCAGCCGCAACAACAACTGGCGCATCGAAGAATGGAACGCCGGCTCCCTCCCAGAGCCCGTGATGTCGGACGACCCCCAGCAGTAACCGAAGACCGCGCCCCGAGGGCGCGGTCGAGTACGCCGAACAGCAGCTCGTACGCCGAACAGCAGCTCGTACGCCGAACAGCAGCTCGTACGCCGAACAGCAGCTCGTACGCCGAACAGCAGCTCGTACGCCGAACAGCAGCTCGTACGCCGAACAG
>JAEBEC010000005.1:0-643254 GCA_049998015.1 Kribbella sp. cmx-5-2 | reverse complement strand
CGCATGCTGCAGGCCTTGGGTCGAACGGCTGATCGGCACGCCCGTGAACCGAACGCGTAGCCGGCACACCGCACGCCGACCGGCCGGTCCGCATGCTGCAGGCCTTGGGTCGAACGGCTGATCGGCACGCCCGTGGACCGAACGCGTAGCCGGCACACCGCACGCCGACCGGCCGGTCCGCATGCTGCAGGCCTTGGGTCGAACGGCTGATCGGCACGCCCGTGAACCGAACGCGTAGCCGGCACACCGCACGCCGACCGGCCGGTCCGCATGCTGCAGGCCTTGGGTCGAACGGCTGATCGGCATACCCGTGGACCGAACGCGTAGCCGGCACGCCGCACGCGACCGGCTGGTCCACAGGCCAACGGCTGGTCGGCACGCGCCGCGGGGTGTCTGGCATGCCGGATGCCTGGTATGCCCTAGGCCGAACGGCCGGTCCGCATGCTGCAGACCTTGGGTCGAACGGCTGGCCGGCACACCCGCGGACCGAACGCGTAGCCGGCACGCCGCACGCGACCGGCTGGTCCACAGGCCAACGGCTGGTCGGCACGCGCCGCGGGGTGTCTGGCGTGCCGGATGCCTGGTATGCCCTAGGCCGAACGGCTGGTCCGCATGCTGCAGACCTTGGGTCGAAGGGCTGGCCGGCACACCCGCGGACCGAACGAGTAGTCGGCACGCCGTACGCCGACCGGCTGGTCCACAGGCCAACGGCTGGTCGGCACGCGCCGACGGGGTGTCTGGCATGCCGGATGCCTGGTATGCCCCAGGGCCGGACGGCTGGTCCGCATGCTGCAGACCTTGGGTCGAAGGGCTGGCCGGCACACCCGCGGACCGAACGAGTAGTCGGCACGCGCACGCCGAGCGGCTGGTCGGCATGCACCGACGGGGTTCGTCGGCATGCGCCGAGCCGGAGTGGTCGGCGCATGCCGCAGGCCGGGCGGCTGGTCCGCACGCTGCAGGCCATGGGCCGAACTGCTGGCCGGCACACCCGTGGACCGAACGCGTAGTCGGCACGCCGTAGGCCGACCGGCTGACCCGCGGTGGCTGGCATGCGCCGAGCCGGGTGACCGGCATGCTGTAGGCCGGACGCCTGGTCGGCACGCCGTGGATCGAACGGGTCGTCGCCATGCAGTAATCCGAGCGGGTGGTCGGCATGCGCCGAGCCGGGGTGGTCGGCACGCGCCGAGCCGGGGTAGTCGGCATGCGCCGAGCCGGGGTGGTCGGCACGCGCCGAGCCGGGGTGGTCGGCATGCGGTGGCCCGCGGGTCGGCATGCGGTGGGCCGGGGCACGCGGTGGACCGAAGAAGGTGGTCGTCATGCGGTGGGACTCGGCGGTGGATCTCCCGGGATGGACATCGGACGGGATAGCGTCGGGGAGCACCTGCCCGGCGTACGAGAAAGTTTCTGGGAGCTGTCGGATCGAGGCCACAGGGTTCGTTGGAGGGGTGAGCGGGCGCCCGCACGGGGCGACCGGACGGTAGGAGGATCGCGATGCAGTACCTGGTTTCGGTGATCGACGACAGGACCGGCTCGGCGACGGGCGACGAGATGGCGGCGATCGACGGGTTCAACGCGCGGATCCAGGCGGACGGGAACTGGGTGTTCGCGGGCGGGCTGGCGGCGCCCAGTTCGGCGACGGTGATCGACAACCGGGAGGGGGCGGCGGTGTTCACCGACGGGCCGTTCGTGGAGTCGAAGGAGTACCTCGCCGGGTTCTGGGTGCTGGAGGCACCCGATCTCGACGTCGCGCTCAAGCTCGCGGCCGACGGGTCGCGGGCGTGCAACCGGAGAGTCGAGGTGCGCCCGTTCCTGTGAGTGACGTGACCGACGCGATCACCCAGGCCCACCACGAGGAGTGGGCCCGGGTCGTTGCCGCGCTGACCAGACGGTTCGGCGATCTCGACATCGCCGAGGAGGCGGCCGCCGAGGCGTTCGCGATCGCCGTCGAGAAGTGGCCGGCCGACGGCGTTCCGCCGAACCCGGGTGCCTGGCTCACCACCACCGCGAACCGCCGGGCGATCGACCGGCTGCGCCGCGAGAACAAGCGGTCCGACAAGCAGAAGGAGGCTCAGATGTCGTACGACGTACCGCCCGAGCCTCTCGGCGTGATCGACGACCCGCGGCTGCGGCTGATCTTCACCTGCTGCCACCCGGCGCTCGCGATGGAGGCCCGGATCGCGCTGACGCTGCGGATGGTCGGCGGGCTGACCGTACCCGAGATCGCCCGCGCGTTCTTCGCGCAGGAGTCGGCGGTGGGCCAGCGGATCACCCGTGCGAAGGGCAAGATCAAGGCGGCGCGCATCCCGTACCGGGTGCCGTCCGCCGAGGACCTGACCGGCCGCGTCTCAGGCGTGCTCGCGGTCCTGTTCCTGGTCTTCAACGAGGGGTACCTCGCGACCGCCGCGGACACCGATCCCGTCCGGCAGGAGCTGACCGCCGAGGCGATCCGGCTCACCCGCCTGATCCGCGAACTGATGCCGGACGACGGCGAGGTCGCCGGGCTGCTCGCGTTGATGCTGCTCACCGAGGCACGCCGTACGGCGCGAGTCTCCGCGAACGGCGAACTCGTCACGCTCGACGAGCAGGACCGTGGATCCTGGGACGTCGATTTGATTGCCCAGGGCCACCAGTTGGTCCGTGAACGCCTGGCCAGTGGGGTCGCGCCAGGTAGGTACCAGATCCTCGCCGCGATCAACGCCGTGCACACGTCGGCCCGGGACGTCCGCGACACGGACTGGTCGCAGATCGTTGCCCTGTACGACCAGCTGGTCCGCGTCGACCCGTCGCCGATCGTCGCCATGAACCGCGCGATCGCCGTCGCCGAACTCGACGGACCGGACGTTGCCCTGGGCATCGTCGACCGCCTGGAGGACCAGCTCGCCACCTACCACGCGTTCCACGCCACGCGCGCCGACCTGCTCCGCCGCCTCGGCCGCAGCCGGCAGTCACGCGCGGCGTACGACCAGGCGATCGAACTGGCCGGCAACACCGCCGAAACCGCCTACCTCACCCGCAGACGCAACCAACTCGGTTAGCTCAACCACCCGGAAACGCGATACGCGAACCGCGACCTTGACGCAACTGCAACACCTTCGATACGCAACTCTCCGTGTCGATCCGCACACTGACAGTGATCTTTTCCCGATTCGCTGGCGGAGTTGATACCCATGAGGCGTGTACAGGTGAAGTTCCTCGCGGTGCTGATGGCGGTGAGTCTGCTCGGGCCGCCGGCGCTGAGCCATGCCGAGGAATCGGGCAGTCACGGGGAGAAGGGAAAGCGGTACGACGCGGAGTGGAAGACGCTCAAGGCGCTGGACCCGAAGTACGAGGTGCAGCAACTCACCACGTCCAAGGATCTCGACAACAAGATGTACCTCGACGTGAATCCGTACGTGGCCTCGATGGACTCGGTCGTGTTCATGTCGGACCGCGACGGCGCGCAGAACCTGTACCTGATGTCGCTGAAGAACGGGTCGTTCCGGCAGGTGACCGCCTCCGACGAACTGGACGGGAACCACAGCAACGTCTCGCCCGCCACCGAGGAGGCCTTCTTGCGGGAGAAGCAGACGATCAAGCGGGTCAGCCTGAACGCGCCCTACAAGGAGCAGACCGTCTACACCGCGGACGACGAGTACGACATCAAGGGGATCGTCGCCTTGACCGCGGACGGCAAGACGATCGCGTTGTCGCTGTACTCCGAGGACGACGACAAGTCCGACCTCGTCACGGTCGACGTGGCCAAGGGCAAGCAGACGAAGATCAAGACCATCGACGGCAAGGTCGACCACGTCCTGATCAACTCCACCGGCACGAAGCTGCTGTACCACGTGACCGAGGTGTACGAGGTCGGGGTCGTCGACGTCGAGTCGAAGAAGAAGACGGTCCTGACCAAGTCCGGTGACCACGGGGTGCACCCGTTCTGGGCCGACGCGACGAACGCGGCGTACGTCCTGAAGCTCGACGACAAGGCGCCGCTCGAGCAGATCATCGTCTACGAGACCAAGAAGGAGAAGCGCACGACGTTCGACGTCTTCGAGAAGGGCAACCACTTCGCGATGAATCCCACCGGAAGCCTGTTGCAGGGCGACGGCCAGACGCCGAGCGACCCGTACATCTACTACTTCACGCCGACCGACAACGGCGGGACCGTAGGCACGAAGATGTTCAAGCACGACTGCTCCGACGAGAGCCACGACAACGAACTGCTGCACCCCCACGCGTCGTTCATCAACAACACGGACCTGATCTTCAACAGCGACCGATCCGGCAACGGCGACGTCTACCTGCTCCGGAAGAAGTAGCCGCGAAGCGGCGGTACCACCGGTCGGGTGTCTGCGGCCCCGTCGCCGACCTGGAGCCCCGGCCGGTCGAGGACCGGTCGGGGCTCTGGCGTGTTGGGCTCTTGGTCAGCGCGGGGGCTGGTTGGGGTTGTACTGGTTGGGCGGGTACTGCTGGCCCGGGTACTGCTGCTGGGGTGCGGGCGGCTGTGTCGGCTTGCGGAGTCGGAGGACCGCCCAGCCGCCGAGCAGGATGAGCAGCAGGGCTCCGCCGCCGAGCCCACCGATCAGCCCGTACGGCGTACCGTCGTCGTCCGCGCTGGTGTCGGTGGGAAGCGGGCCGCCGGCCTCGGTGGTCTCGCCGGACGGCTCGGACGGGGTGGCGCTGGGCGTAACCGAGTCGCCCGAGACCGGCGTGGCGCCGTCGGTGTAGGCGGGCTTGCCGGTGCCGGCGGTGCCAGGCGTGGCGACGGTCAGCGTCATCGGGACGGTGAAGGCCTTGTCGTTGTCCTTGCGGGTCAGCGAGACGACGATGTAGTACTCGCCGGGGGTCGACGTGCCGCTGTCCTGGTTGTTCGCGCCGTCACGGTTCAGGTAGCGGATCTCCTTGGTGGTGATCGCCTGGGTGACACCGCGCTTGGTGAGTACGCCGCGCTTGCCGCCGGGACCACCGGGCACGCCCTTCGGGAAGACCGAGAAGGCTTCCTCGCCGGCCGGTGAGATCACCGCGGTGTCGACGTACCGGATCAGCCCCATCGCCTCGGCGGTCGCGCCGCGGACGGGAGGCACCGTGACCTGCGCCTGGATCCGCTGACCCCAGTCGGCCTTGACCTTGTACAGCTGCAGCTCGCCCGGCATCAGCGTCGTCCGGTACGTACCGGCCTCCAGCAGCGGAGCGTCCGGGAAGCTCGAGCCGGGAACGATGTCGCGCGGAGTGGTGCCGCGCATCGTGACCCAGGTCGGGTCGTCGGCCTTGGCCGGCAGGTCGGTGGTGGACTCGACCGGAGGCTCCTCGTCGACACGCAGCTCGTACGGCACGTCCTTGATCTCCCGGAAGTCCTTGCCCGGATCAACCGTCAGGATCAGGACGTCGTCCGAGGCGCACTTGCCGTCCTTCTTCTTGTACTTCGTCCAGCTCGACGCCGTCCCGGTGGCGAATCCCTGGTCGCCTTCCTGGACCCGCGGGAAGGTCCGCCCGCACTCCTCGCCGTCGAGCGTGGCCAGCCGCAGCTCGGTCTGGATCACCAGGCTGGTCGCGCCGGAGGGACGACGGAAGCTGAGCCCGGCCCGCAGCGTCGAGCCGACCATCGTCCGCTTGATCGTGTAGTGCTTCACCCGGTCCTGCAGGTCGAAGTCGTCCGAGTACAGCCCCGGACCGACCTCCGGCGAACCCGGCTGCTCGGGCGTGCCCTGCACCGGCGTACCGGAGATGCGGAACGGGCGGAAAGCCCTCGTGGACAGCCGATCCAGACCGGCCTCGAGGTCCGTCGTGGAGTCCGCGTCGTAGTAGTCGCCGCGACCCTCACGGGCGACGCACTGCAGATCGCTGCGCGCCTTGCCCGTCACCCGGAACCCGACCACGTCGATCTTCAGGTCGATGCCCTGCTTGGCGATCGAGCGCGCCACCGCACACGGCTCCGGTGCACACGTCGCCTCACCGTCGGAAACCAGGACGATGGTTCGCTTGCCCTCGGCCCCTAGATCCTTGGCGGCCTCCTGCAGCGAGTACCCGATCGGGGTCTCACCGTACGGCGTGTACTTGGCGATCGCCGTCCGCAGGGCCGGCCTGTTCTCGGTGCCGATCGGGACGGTCAGCTGGGTGTCGGTGCAGGCCCCGGGCTGGCTGCGCTTGAACACGGTCGCGCCGTACACCCGGAGGCCGACCTGCGCCTCCTCGGGCAGCTTGCCGACCACGCGGGTCAGCGCTGTCCGGGCCGCGACGATCTTGGTCTGGCCGCCGCCGGCCGGCTCCTTCATCGAGCCGGACGAGTCCAGGACCAGGACCAGCTTGCCGCCGTCCCCGTCGGTGGGAGCCGCCTGGGCCGTGCTGATCGAGTGGCCGGCCAGCAGCAACGCACCGGCCAGCACCAGGGCCGAGGGGCGGCGGAGCGCTCGCGTTCGCAACATCGGTTCCTCCAGGTGAGATTCGCTATCGCAAGCTTTGCAGTTTGCTATCGCGAATGTCAACTCGGCTCGGTAGTGGATTTTCGGGTTCGCAGCTGCGAAGATTGCCGCAAAGACTCGCGCGGGGACACAGGGAGCACATCACGCCAATGGATCAGACGGCGCAGAATCTGCAGCAGCAGACCGAGCTGTACGGCGAACCGCTGGGCGACCTGATCCGCCGGATCGCCGGCACCCTCGGCCTCACCCAGGCCCGGGTCGCCGACGTGATCGGCCTGTCGGCGCCGATGCTGTCGCAGCTGATGAGCGCCCAGCGGGTGAAGATCGGCAACCCGAACGTCGTGTACCGGCTGCAGTCGCTGGACGAGTTCGCCCGCCGCGAGGGCGCCGCCGAGTACCCGCGGGACGTGATCGACGTCGCACTGCTCGAGATCGGCGGCAGTTCCGGCGGCTTCACCAAGGCGTCGCCCAGGGCAACGGACTGGACACCGGCCCCCACCACCGGCCAGTGGGCCGCACTGCCGTCGGCCAACCGGAACTTCGTCCGCCAGGTCCAGGACCTGTTCCGCGACATCGCTTCTGCAGAAGAGATCCAGCGCGCCGCCGAGCTGATCCGCGCGGAGTCACCGCGACTTGCCGAGTTCCTGACCGTCTACGGTACGGGACGGACCGATGACGCTGTGGCACACTTCGAGCGTCGCTCCGGCTGATATACCACGCCCGGGGTAGACATTCCGGAGCCGTCTCATCCGGTGTCACGACGGAATGCCGCCCGCACGGTCGGCGTTAGCGTCGTTCGGTGGGTCATCCCCACCGTTCCAGATCACTTGTCACCAAAGGAGACACCTGTGCGCGCCATCAGCGCCTTCCGCCGCCTCGCGGCCCTCGGTACGGCCGTCACCCTGGCCGTCGCGCTGGCCGCCTGCGGCGGCGACGACAAGACCGATGCCTCAGGCCCCGATCTGGGCCTGCTGCAGCCGGGCACGCTGCGGATCGGCACGCTCACCGACGCGCCGCCGAACGTGTACGTCAAGGACGGCAAGTTCACCGGCTTCGACAACGACCTGATCACCGCGGTCGCGGCGAAGCTGAACCTCAAGCCCGAGTTCGTCGGGACCGACTTCTCCGCCCTGCTCTCGCAGGTCAACGGCGGCCAGTTCGACCTCGGCAGCTCGTCCATCACGATCACCGAGGCGCGCAAGAAGACCGTTGCGTTCAGCAACGGCTACGACTTCGGCTACCTGGGGCTGAACACCACCAAGACCTCCGGGATCGCCAAGTTCGACCAGCTCACCGGCAAGCGCGTGGTCGTGGTCCAGGGCACCGTCCAGGACGACTACGCCACCGAGAAGCAGCTCAACCCGGTCCGCGTCCCGAACTACAACGCCGCGGTCGGCCAGCTCAAGGCCGGTACGGCGGACGCCTGGATCTCGCCCGCCGAGATCGGCGAGAAGATGGCCAAGGAGCAGGGCGGCGGCGTCGTCATCCTGGCCGCCAAGGAGCTCAGCTCGGCGCCCACGGCGTACGCGGTGGCCAAGAGCAACGACAAGCTGCGCGAGGCCGTCAACAAGGCGCTCGACGAGGTGATCGCCGACGGCACCTGGACCAAGCTGGTCGAGCAGTACTACCCGGGCCGCGCCGTACCGGAGACCTTCAAGCCCGGTAGCGGTTCGGTCAAGTTCACCGCTCCGAAGGCCGGCGCCTCCCCCGCTGCCGGCTGATGGACGTCTGGTCCACCCTCAACGACACCTTCCTCGACTGGGAGTCGATGAAGGCAGTCCTGCCCGAGATGCTCAAGGTCGGGCTGGTCAACACGCTGATCTTCGCCGCCGCCTCGGTCGTGCTGGGCACTGTGCTCGGCATGGTCGTGGCGGTGATGGCGCTGTCGCGGCACTGGTGGTTCCGCTGGCCGGCGAAGATCTACACCGACATCTTCCGCGGGCTGCCGGCGATCCTGACGATCCTGCTGATCGGTCAGGGCCTGTCGCCGATCACGCGGCACTGGTGGGGCCCGAACCCGTACCCGCTCGGCATCCTCGCGCTGTCGCTGATCGCGGCGGCCTACATCGGCGAGATCTTCCGGTCGGGCATCCAGAGCGTGGAGAAGGGCCAACTCGAAGCGGCCCGCGCGCTGGGCTTCGGCTACAGCACCGGGATGCGGCTGGTCGTCATTCCGCAGGGCGTACGCCGGGTGCTGCCGGCGCTGGTGAACCAGTTCATCGCGCTGATCAAGGAGTCCAGCCTGGTCTACTTCCTCGGGTTGCTCGCGAGTCAGCGGGAGCTGTTCCGGATCGGCCAGGACGCGGCCGCGACGAACGGGAACCTGTCGCCGTTGCTGCTGGCCGGGATCTTCTACCTGATCATCACGGTGCCGCTGACGCACCTGGTGAACTGGTTCGACAAGCGGCTGCGCGAAGGCCGTCCCGCCGATCTCGAGGTCGAGGAGCTCGCCCATGCCGACCATCGTTGAGTCCGCGGCCAGCCTGGAGCTGACCGGGATCGAGCTTGCCTTTGGCAACAACAAGGTACTGCGCGGCGTCGATCTCGCCGTACCGGCCGGGTCGACCGCGTGTGTGATCGGGCCGTCCGGGTCCGGCAAGTCGACGTTGCTGCGGGCCACCAACCGGTTGCTCGAACCGGCGGCCGGCGACATCAAGCTCGGTGGCGAGTCGGTGCTGAAGAGCAACCCCGACGAGCTGCGGCGGCGGATCGGGATGGTGTTCCAGCACTTCAACCTGTTCCCACACAAGACCGTGCTGGAGAACATCACGCTCCCGCTCCGCAAGATCAAGGGGCTGACCAAGGAGGGTGCGGCCGAGGCCGCGCTCGTCCAGCTGGAGCTCGTCGGGCTGAAGGAGAAGGCTTCGGCGCGACCGGGCAATCTGTCCGGTGGGCAGCAGCAGCGGGTTGCAATCGCTCGGGCGCTGGCGATGAAGCCCGAGGTGATGTTGTTCGACGAAGCGACGTCGGCGCTGGATCCGGAGCTGGTGAAGGGCGTGCTCGGGTTGATGGCCGATCTCGCCGGGGCCGGGATGACGATGGTGGTCGTCACGCATGAGATGGGGTTCGCGCGGCAGGTCGCGGATCAGGTCGCGTTCATGGATCGCGGGGTCGTGGTCGAGGCCGGGGCGCCGGAGAAGCTGTTCAGCGCGGCGGAGTCGCCGCGGTTGCGGCAGTTCCTGTCACAGGTGCTCTGACGACGTCCGCTATGCGGGTAGTTGACGCGGAAGCGGCGTGGGGGCCGCCGTTTCCGCGGATCGGGCCGATCGTGGGCTGGGTGAGGCCGTCAACCGCCCTGGGGGACCCATGGTCCAGCTGCCCGATCGCCGCCGCCTGTCGGCCGCCCTGTCCGCCCTGTCCGCTTCCGTCCCGCCGAAGCGGCCGGGGTCCGGCGTAGGCGCCCGTCCCAAGCCGTCGGCCGCCGTACTGGTCGCGCTGCTGGTCGTCGCGCTGGTCGTGGGGCTCGGCACGGCTGCCATCGGCAAGTCCCACGAGCCGGCCGACCAGGCCGCGGCCGCACCGCCGCCGTCGCCTCCTCCTCCTCCGGCTCCGGCTCCGGCGAAGTACGTCGTCCTGACCTTCGACGACGGACCTGATCCGCGGTACACCCCGCAGATCCTGGACATCCTCGACCGGTACGGCGTCAAGGCGACGTTCTTCGTGGTCGGCACCGAGGCGAAACGCCACCCGGAGCTCACGCGGACCGTCGCGCGGCGCGGGCACAGCGTGCAGAACCACACCTGGTCGCACGCGGACCTCGGCAAACTGTCGTGGAGCGCGTTCCAGCGTCAGGTGAAGGACACGGACGCGCAGATCCGCGCCGGCAGCGGCAAGACGGCGGGCTGCCTGCGGCCGCCGTACGGAACCCGCAACGCGCTCCTCGATCGGAGAGCGGCCGCGCTCGGCAAGCGCCTCGTGCTCTGGGACGTCGACTCGCGCGACTGGACCCGCCCAGGTCCGGCGGCGATCGAGCAACGGGTCGCCGCGAACGTCCGCGACGGGTCGGTGATCCTGTTCCACGACGGCGGCGGGAACCGCGCCCAGACCGTCGCGGCGTTGCCCGGAGTGCTGAAGCTGCTGCAGGACAGCGGCTTCGGCTTCCGGACCGCGGCGTGCGTTAAGCCAGTGCGGTGATCAGCGGTACGACGTCGGCGATCGACTCGACGATGCGGGTCGGCCGGTACGGGAACCGGTCGACCTCGTGCTCGCCGGTCGAGCCGGTCAGCACGAGGATGCTGCGCAGGCCGGCCTCGAGGCCGCTGATGATGTCGGTGTCCATCCGGTCGCCGATCATCACCGAGGTCTCGGAGTGGGCCTCGATGCGGTTGAGGGCTGAGCGCATCATCAGCGGGTTGGGCTTGCCGACGAAGTACGGCGCGACGCCGGTCGCACGGGTGATCAGCGCGGCGACCGAGCCGGTCGCGGGCAGCGGGCCTTCCGCGGAGGGGCCCGTCGGGTCCGGGTTGGTGGCGAGGAAGCGGGCGCCGTCGGCGATCAGGCGGATCGCTTTGGTGATCGCCTCGAAGGAGTAGGTCCGGGTCTCGCCCAGGACGACGTAGTCGGGGTCGCGGTCGGTCAGCACGTACCCGACCTCGTGCAGCGCTGTGGTGAGGCCGGCCTCGCCGATCACGTACGCCGTACCGCCGGCCCGCTGGTCGTCGAGGAACTGGGCGGTCGCGAGCGCGCTCGTCCAGATCGCCTGCTCCGGGACGTCGATCCCGCCGGTCAGCAGGCGGGCGCGAAGGTCGCGCGGGGTGTAGATGGAGTTGTTGGTCAGCACGAGGAACTTCCGCCCTGACGACTGCAGCGTCCCGATGAACTCGGAAGCGCCCGGAATGGCCCGCTCCTCGTGCACCAGCACGCCGTCCATGTCCGTCAGCCAGCTCTCCACCGGCTTGTGCTCACTCACGACAATCTCCTCGCCGTCGGATCTCTCCCCGATCTTCGCAGACCGTCGCACGGCGACCGCCACAGGCGCACGGACGCGCGAGTTGCTCGACGCGTCCCGCGCGTGCTTCCGGTGGGCCTGCCGAGCCCGCCCTACGCCGACGTGCACCACTGATCATGCACCCGCGACAACCTCCGCCCGCGCCCGGCGCCGTCCGGCCGGGGTAGGTTCGGCCGGGTTGGTCAGTGGTGGCCGTCGGCGGTGATGTTCGAGGCATAGCTCCCGGGCCGTTGTCACCCGATCGGCGCCCCTGACCGCCGGCGCACATTCGGCCGAGGAGGCCCCAGGCGGCTGGGGCCGCTCCGCCGGAACTACAGAGAGAAGAGCGGCTGCCGAAACCGGTGCGGGGCGGGCGGGTGGTGCGGGCTCGGGCGGGCGGTGCGGGCTCCGGCGGGTGGTGCGGGCTGCAGGCGCAGCCCGGGCAGGAGGCGCGAGCCCGGGGGTAGTGCTGGCTAGTGGCGCGGTGCGGGCTCGGGCAGGAGGCGCGGGCTGGGGCAGCCGCGCGCCCCGGGCGGGTGGCGCGCCCGGGCGGGCGGCGCGGCTCGGGCGGGTGGTGCGGCTCGGCGTGGGGCGGGCTGGGTGTGCTGGTCAGCCGGCGTTCTGGGCGAGGGTGCGGAGGTTTTCGACCATTTGGTTCGGGTCGGTGGCGTTGTAGACGGCGGAGCCGGCGACGAAGACGTCGGCTCCGGCTTCGGCGCAGCGTTCGATGGTTTCGGCGGAGACGCCGCCGTCGATCTGGATCCAGAGGTCGAGGCCGTGTTTGTCGAGGAGGGCTCGGGTGCGGCGGATCTTGGGGAGGCAGACGTCGAGGAACTTCTGGCCGCCGAAGCCGGGCTCGACGGTCATGATCAGGATCATGTCGAGCTCGGGGAGCAGGTCCTCGTACGGCTCGATGGGGGTCGCGGGCTTGAGGGCCATCGACGCGCGGGCGCCCTTGGCGCGGATCTCGCGGGCGGTGCGGATCGGGGCGCGGCAGGCCTCGGCGTGGAAGGTGACGCTGCTCGCGCCGGCCTCGACGTACCCGGGCGCCCAGCGGTCGGGATCCTCGATCATCAGGTGGCAGTCGAGCGGCTGCGCGGCCGCCTTGGCCAGGGACTCGACGACCGGCAGGCCGAGGGTCAGGTTCGGGACGAAGTGGTTGTCCATCACGTCGACGTGCAGCCAGTCGGCGTTCGAGACCGCCGCCGCCTCGTCGGCCAGCTTGGCGAAGTCCGCGGACAGGATGCTCGGTGCGATCTGGATACCCATAAGGGTTCGGATTCTACCGACGGCGCGTCAGCCACTCGACGACCTGGTCGACGGACTCGACCGCCTGTACGCCGGGCGGCAGCGGCGGGCGACGGATGACGATCACCGGTACGCCGAGCTGCTGGGCTGCTGTGAGCTTGGCCGAGGTTTGGTCGCCGCCGCTGTCCTTGGTGACCAGTACGTCGATGTGGTGCTCGCGGAGGAGGTCCCGTTCGTCGTCCAGCGCGAACGGGCCTCGGGCGAGGAGGAGGGTGCACCAGTCGGGTGTGGGCGAGGGTGGGTCGACGCAGCGGGCCAGCGTCCAGAGGCCGGTGCGCGAGAAGGCGGTGAGACCCTGTCGGCCGATGGTGAGGAAGACGCGCGTTCCGACTTGTGGGAGGAGCTGAGCGGCCTCCGCAGCCGAGTCGACCCAGTGCCACGCGCCGGAAGGGCGCGCCGGGTCAGGGCCGGCCGAGTCGGAGCCGGCAGAATCGGGGCCAGTCGAGTCGGCGGGGCCGCCGGCCGGGTCGGACCAACCGGGGCGCCGGAGCACCAGGAGCGGAGTCCCGGTGCGGTCGGCTGCTTCGGCCGCGTGGTCGGTCATGGTTGCTGCGAAGGGGTGGGTCGCGTCGACCAGCGCGTCGACCTGCTCGGCCTGGAGCCAAGCGATCAGACCCTCGACTCCCCCGAAGCCCCCATGGCGGACCTCACCGACCGGCAGCAGAGCGTTCGTCGTACGCCCGGCCAGGGACGACACGACCTCGATGCCTTGGGCGACCAGGAGGTCGGCGAGGCGGCGGGCTTCGCCGGTGCCGCCGAGCAGGAGGACCTTCACAGGCCAACTATCTCGCAGCAGCCTTTCGGCGGCGGACGATCAGGCCGGCAACAACCAGCAGAAGCAGTACGACGACAACCACCACCGGCAGAATCCGGGCGTGCGTCCCGGCGTCGACCGGTGCGAGCTGCGACGTCGACCCGGCCGCGTCGGTGAGCAGCGGCACCACGGTCACCGACGCGCTCAGCGGCACCACGGCCGCGACACCACGCACCGCAACCGTCGCCTTCCACTGGTCGCCCGGCAGCAGCGCCGGTGAATCGGCGACGTCGCTCGACGTCGCGCGCAGCTGACCGAACGGCGCCGCCAGCGAAGCCGTCTGCCGCGCGGACACGGTCGCGTTGCCGGTGTTGTGCACGGTGTACGTGACCGTCGCGTCACCACCGACCAGCGGCGGGTGCACCTGGACGTCGCTCACCGTCAGCTGCGGGTTCAGCTCACCACCGACCCGTAGCTGGATCCGGACGCCCATTCGCTGTCCCGACGCATCCTCTGTGACGATCCCGCCGATCTGATCGCCAGGCGCAGCGTCGGCAGGCACGGTCAGCGTGAACGGCACCGCGGCCGACTTGCCCGGTTGGATCGTCACGTGGTCAACGGCCGGGTGGACCCACGCACCGACCCGCGTGGACTTGACGTCCTGCCGGCGCAGGTCCAGCTGGCCGGCGTCCGTCGTGAAGCCGTCGGCCGCATAAACAGCCAGCTCGAGCGCCGCGGTCCCCCGGTTGACGACCGACAGCCCGTCGTCCACCTTCTCCCCCGGCGCGGCCGTGTAGGAGTAGTTCTGCCGGTCCGGGCCGAAGGCGTTGTCGGCCGGCTGCACGCTCCACGGAGCGTCGGCGGCGAAGGCCGGTACGGCGTACAGGCCGGCAGCTGCCACCACGACGGCGGCCAGGAGACGGATCGATCGCATGGGATGAAGTCCTCGGTCACAGTAGGAAGGTGGAGCGGGCCCCCGCCCGCCCCACCCGATGCCTCACGTACTCAGCGAAAACCGACTGGCTCAGCGGAGCCAGTTGGTGTCGGCGGCAACCTTGTTGTTGCCCTTGCCACCCTTGTAGGTGCTGATCGCGACCTTGTCGACGACCGAGCCGACCGGCTGGGCCGGCGACGCGCCGCTGTTCGGGCCGCACCAGTCGACGTTGCCCTGCTCGACGGCCGCGTTCGGCGCCGCGCAGGTGCCGCTGCGCAGGTTCTCGACGACCAGCTTGTCGTCCTTGACCTGCACCCGGATGTAAGTGCGGACGTGCTCCTGGTTCTCGACCGAGTTGGCCCAGTGGTTCTTCGGGTTCAACGGGTCCGGACCGTACTTCGGGTCCTTGGTGACGTCGGGCTTGGTCAGGTCGTAGTACTTCGACCCCGAGGCGGAGTTCGCCGTCACGTAGATGACGCCGCCCGGACCCTGGGTGACCTTGGTCGCGCCCGGCTGCTCGGCCTTGTTGGCCTTCTTGCCGTTCTTGATCTCGTAGCTGCGCGAGTAGCTGTGGTCGTGGCCCGACAGGACCAGGTCCACGCCCAGGTTGGAGAACGCGGTCGGGAAGTCCTGACGACGCACCTGGTTGTCACCGTCGTTCGCGTGCGACGCCGGCGAGTAGATCGCGTGGTGGTAGACCAGCACGGTGTGCTTCGCCTTCGAACCGTACTTGTTGATCACGCTGGTCACGTAGCCGATGTGCGCGGCGTCCGAGGCGTTGGCGATCGCGTTGCTGTTCAGGTCGATGAACAGGACGCCCTTGTACATGTACCAGTAGTCACCGCCGGAGGTGGTCGCCGTGGCACCGGCGTAGTACGGGGTCGAGCGGTCGGTGTTCGGCGTCCAGAAGTGCTGCTCGTACGCCTTGCCGCCGACGTCGTGGTTGCCGATGGTCGCGGCCCACGGGTACTTGCGCAGTACGTCGGAGCCGAGGAAGGCGTCCCACTGCGACTCGGTGTTCGCGGACTCGACCTGGTCGCCGCCGGAGACCAGGAGCTCGGCCTTCGGGTTGGCGGCGGTCGCGACCTTCAGGGTGTCGGCCCAGCCGGCACCGTCCTTGGCGGTGTCACCGGACGACCCGATCTGCGGGTCGCCGAAGAACAGGAAGCTGAAGTCGCCCTTGAAGTCCTGCGTCTGGAAGGTGTACGTCGGCGACCAGTGACCGGCGTTGCCGATCCGGTAGGCGTACTTCTCCCGCTGCTTGAGACCGTCGATCGTCGAGTGCGCGTTGTAGCCGCCGTTGATGGTGTTGGCCGACACGGTCGCCGGGAAGGAGGTCGCGGTCTTCGGGAACACGCCCTTCTTCACCTGGTTGGCCGGCACGACCTGGACGAGCGTGCCCGCGTTGGTGGAGGCGTACCAGCTGAGTACGCGCTGGTTCTCCTTGGCTCCGACGCCGAGTACGACGCGCGAGACGACGACCGGCTCGCCGTCGACCGGCTTCTTGGCCGCCGTCGCGGTCGCGAGACCGCCGGCGAACACTGTGGAAACCCCCACCATCGCCACCGCGGCCAAGGCCAGGCGGCGTCCAGCAGCTCCGCGGGGGCGGACCTGCTTCCACTGGTTGAACTTCATCGATGTTTCCGTCCGTTTCAGGTACGAGAAGTAGTTGCTTCGCCAACTTCCTCTGGCCGGATGGACCAGGGGTGAACAACTGTTTCCTTCACATCAAAATATTTAAGTTCTAACTTGTGACCCGCTGGACGAACCAGACCAACCCGGTCACGGCGACTCCGGCGGAGAGCACACCGGTCACCCACAGTGCGGTGATCGGCGTCCGGCGGCGCAGCAGCGCGAGGACCGGGAAGACCAGCGCGATGATCGTCAGCTGGACGGTCTCCAGCCCGATGTTGAACACCAGCAACGACCAGAGCAGCTGCCAGGACCACGCGGCGTCGATGCCCAGCGCGCTGGCGAACCCGAGGCCGTGCACGAGCCCGAAGCAGAACACCACCCCGAGCCGCATCCAGCCCGCACGGTCCAGGCTGAGATGGCGGTTGCGGATCGTCTCCAGCTCGCCGGCGTGCAGACCTCGTTGCCTGAGGCGCCAAAGGTGCCAGCCCGCGACCACCGCGATCGACAGCGCGATCACCGGCTCGACGAACGACGCCGGCACGTGCACGATGCCGAGCGCGGCGAGCACGAACGTGACCGAGTGGGCCAGCGTGAACGACGTCGCCGCGAGTACGACCTCGCGCAGCCGGCGCGATCCCGCGATCAGCGCGAGCAGGAACAGGATGTGGTCGATCCCGGTCAGCAGGTGCTCGGCGCCGAGCCGGAAGAACTCCCAGAACCGCTCCGCCGTCGACTGGTGGGTCGAGAACGACTGGTGCTCCTTGTCGAGCGCGGCACTGCCCGACTTCAGGTCGAGGTCGTAGGTCAGGATCGTCTTGGTGTCCTTGACGTACGTCTCGCTGTCCGGGAACAGCGCGCTGCGGATCTCGTGCTCGTCGGCGGGCTCGGGACACGCGTAGTCGAGGACGAGCACCGCGTACGGCGCGCCGTCGCGCTCGGTCATCGTGTAGCCACCGTCCTGCGTCGGCGTACAGGCCTCGCCGTCGGCCGCGACGGTGAATCGCTTGCCCACGTAGGCGTTCACCGCCTTGGTGTGCGCGGTCAGGGCGGCGGCCTGGGCGACCGGGTCCTGCGCGTCGAACGCGGCGGTGCCCTCGCGGAACAGGGCGTCGTCGTTCTCGGCGTCGGCGTCCGCGGCGGAGACCACCAGCAGGTCGTACTCGAGGCCGAGCTCGGCCCGGACGTGCCCGCGCTCGGGCGCGGTGACGTCGACGTACACGACGGAACTGAAGCCGTGTGCCGAAGCGAGCGGGGCTCCGAGCGCCGTGGCGAGCACGGCGAGCAGGAGGGTGGTGAACGCTGCGCGAGCGACGGCGTACGGACGGTTGCGGGTGAACATGGTGCCTTCTTTCGGGGTCGTCCGCACCGTGCACTCGGAGAATGAACGACCGGCGAACATCTCGCGTCCAGGGCCGAATATCGCCAGGTCCTGGGGTAGAAAGGGCGTTGTTTTGTTGCCGTTGCTGCCCCGGAGGATCCCTTGCGTTCGCGACTTGCCGCGACGGTCGTGCTCGCGCTCGCCGTCGCCCTGACCGGGTGTGGCGCGAACGACGACGACTGGGCCGCACCGCGGGTCGCACCCACCCCGATCGGTGCTCTGGGCAACGGCTTCGTGGACCCGAAGGTGCCGCCGACGCCGGAGGCGACGGTCTCACCGAAGCCCGGGTCCTGGGACGCCGTGCACCCGCCGGAGGGCTACCGGGTCGTTCTGCTGACGGCCGGTGACGACGCGCAGACGAAGACGCTGACCGACGCGGTCGACGCGTGGGCCCAGGCCGAGAAGGTCAGCCTGAAGACGGTCCGCGACAACGACCCGGCCAACCACGTCGACGCGATGAACCAAGCCCTGGACCTGAAGGCCGACCTGATCGTTGTGGCAGGCAACAGCCTGATCGAGGCGCTCGCGCTGTTCACGGCGAACCACCTCACCCAGCAGTTCCTGGTGGTCGGCGCCGAAGTGGCCGAACCGACGCACAACGTGACCGCCGCCGACTGGACCGGTGCGTCGTTCCGCGGCGAGGGACTGGGAATGTCGTCGAACTACGACCCGGCGACGTTCACGCCCGAACGCGCCGGCGCCGCGCTGCGCGCCGGCGTGGCCAGCGTGCTGCACGGGCTCACCGGCATCGTGGTCTGGATCGACTAGCGGTCGCGCGTCGTCGAGTACAGGTGGCTGTCGCGAAAGTTGTCCGCGGCAAGCGTCTCGCCGACGATGACGACGGCGGTACGCCGTACGCCGGCCTGCTGCACCTGGTCGGCGATGTCGGCGAGCGTGCCGCGCAGGATCAGCTCGTCGGGCCGGCTCGCGCGGGCGACGACGGCGACCGGGCAGTCCTTGCCGTAGTTCGGGACGAGTTCCTCGACCAGCCGCTCGATCTGCTGGACAGCGAGGTGCAGCACCATCGTGGCGCGGCTGACGCCGAGCGTGGCCAGGCTCTCCCCCGGCGGCATCGCGGTCGCGCGTCCGCCGATCCGGGTCAGGATCACCGTCTGGCCGACCTCGGGGACGGTGAGCTCGCGGCCCAGCGTGGCGGCGGCCGCGGCGTACGCCGGTACGCCGGGCGTCACGTCGTACGGGATGCCGAGCGCGTCGAGCCGCCGCATCTGCTCGGCCATCGCGGAGAAGACCGACGGGTCGCCGGAGTGCAGGCGGGCGACGTCGTGGCCCTGCTCGTGCGCGGCGGACAGCTCCGCGACGATCTGGTCGAGGTCGAGGTTGGCCGTGTCGACCTTGCGGGCGTCGTCCGGGCAGTGGTCGAGCAGCTCGACCGGGACCAGCGCACCGGCGTACAGGCAGACGGGTGAACTCGCGATCAGGTCGCGGCCGCGGACGGTGATCAGGTCGGCCGCGCCCGGCCCGGCGCCGATGAAGTGGACGGTCACTTGGTCACGCTCCAGATCGTCACGGGCATCGCGGGACGCCAGCCGGTCATGCCGCCGACCGGCGAGGCGCGCTGCACCGACAGGCGGACGAGGTCGCCGCCCAGTTCGGCGTACCAGCGGGCGATCAGGGTCTCGGTCTCCAGGGTGACGCCGTTCATCACCAGGCGGCCGCCGGGGTTGAGTGCTTCCCAGCAGGTCTCGACGACGCCGGGCTTGGTGCCACCGCCGCCGATGAAGATCGCGTCGGGGCTCTCCAGGTCCTGGAGTGCTTCCGGCGCCGCACCGACGGTGGTCCTGACGACCACGCCGAGGCTCGCGGCGTTGCGATCGAGGCGCTTGGCCCGGTCGGGGTCGCGCTCGATCGCCACCGCGCGGCAGCTCGGGTGGTGGCGCGTCCACTCGATCGCGATGCTGCCCGCGCCGCCGCCGACGTCCCAGAGCAGCTGGCCGGGGACCGGAGCCAGCCGGGAGAGGGTGACCGCGCGGACCTCGCGCTTGGTCAGCTGGCCGTCGCTCTCGTACGCGTCGTCGGGCAGGCCGGGGCTGGTCGACAAGAGTTTGGCCTGAGGGTCGGGTCGGCACTCGATGCCGATGACGTTGAGGGCCTCGACCTGGTGGTCCCAGTCGCGGGCCGCGGCCGTCCTGACGGTCTCGTCGGGTGAGCCGAGCTGCTCCAGGACGGTGAACGCCGAGCCGCCGTACCCACGCTCGGTCAGCAGCTGCGCCACCTCGGCTGGCGTGTGCGATCCCCAACTCAGTACGACGAGCCGCCGGCCCGGCTGGACGTGCGGGTGGACCAGCTCGAGCGGGTGCCCGACCAGGCTGATCACCTCGACCTGGTCCTGCGGCCAGCCGAGGCGCGCACAGGCCAGCGAGACGCTCGACGGGTGCGGGATCACGTGCACCGCTGCGGGGCCGAGGAGGCGGGTGAGCGTCGTACCGATGCCGTGGAAGGTGGGGTCACCGCTCGCGAGGACGCAGATCCGCTTCTGCTTGTACGTCGCCAGCAGGCCGGGCAACGACTCCGACAGTGGTGAGGGCCAGGCAATCTTGTTGTCCCCTGGGACCAGCTCCAACTGCCGGGTGCTGCCCATCACCACTTCAGCCCCGCTGATGGCCTCGCGCGCTTTCGGGGACAACCCGTCCCAGCCGTCCGCGCCGACTCCGACCACGGTCACTTCAGGCATTCCCGAGCACCTTCGTGACGGCGATCTCCACCACGACCCGCTGCGGATTCACCCGCGGCTGCTTGTACCGCTCGGCGTACCGCCGCTCCGCGTCGGCCACCTCGGCCGGGCCGTCCTTCACGACCGCCCGCCCCTCCAACGACGACCACGTCCGCCCGTCGACCTGAGTCACGGACACCGCCGCGCCCTCGGCCCCCGCCGCCCGAATCGTCCGAGCCTTGTGCGAGGTTCCACTACAGATCACCCGAGCCACCCCCGCCGCGAAGTCGACCGTCACTCCGACCGGGGTGGAGTGCACCGTTCCGTCCTTCCGCACGGTGCTCAACACACACAGGTGCCGCTCGGTCCAGAACTCGACAAACCCGTCCGACTGGTCACTCAGCACCTGTTCCACCCCGCGATCGTAGACAGCCGGTCCGCCGGGCGAGCCGGGCGGCCCATCGCGCAGGCCAGGTCGCCTGTCGCGTGAGCCGGGTCGTCGCGTGAGCCGGGTCGTCGCGTGAGCCGGGTCGTCGCGTGAGCCGGGCGGCCCGGCCCGCGGACCGCCCGGCGCACGCGTCGATCAGGCGCGCACCGTCACCGAGGCACTCAGCGCCCGGCCCGAGTCGTGCCCGGCCCGGCCGCACGCGACCGCGACCCACAGCGCCTTCTTCGCCATCGCGGTCGTCAGCAGCAGCGTCGACTTCGTCGCACCCGACACCGCCGCGCCACCCGAGTACCACTGGTAGGCGTACGTCGTACAGGCCGGTGACCAGGTCCCGACCGACACACCGACCGTGTGCTTGGCCTGCACGGTCCCGGTGATCGCCGGAGCCTTCGTCACCACCGGCGCCGCTCCCCGCGCGACCACCACGGCCGCCGAGGTCAGCGTCGTACTGGCCGAACCCGCCCGCGACACCGTCACGGTCACGCTCAGCTTGTGCAGCAGCATCCCCGCCGGAGGCGTGTACGAGTTGGCGGTGGCGCCGGCGATCACCACACCGTCGTTCCGCCACAGGTACTTGGCGGACGTCGCCGCCGGGGACCAGGTCCCCGGGTCGGCCTTCACCACAGCCCCCACCCGCACCGGAGCCACCAGCGACGGCGCCTTCACGACGACCAACGGCTTCGGCGTCACCGTGAACGCCTTCGCCAAGGTCACCGCCGGCCCGGAGAAGGACGTCACCACGACATCCCGCGCACCGGCCGGCGCCGTCCCGAGCGAGAACGCCACGGTCGCCGTTGTCCGGTCGGCCGAGACGGACTTCACCGTCCCGGTGATCGCGGCCTGCCCGGCTGCCGTGAGCCGTACGACGTCCTTCAGGTGCAGCGCCTGGCCCTTGAGCGTGACGGTCGCGGTCGAGCCGGCGACGGCCGAGGCCGGGGTCGCACCGGTCACGCCGAAGGTGGCGCTTCCGCACAGCGGAGTCGTGCAGGTCATCGACAGGCGGTACTTCAACGCCGCCGTCTGCGTCTCCGGCAGACTCACCAGGATGAGCTGATGGCCGTTCTCGTCGTACGCCGCGCTGCAGCTGTACTCCTCGCCCGGACCTCCGCCCATGCAGTTCCACTGCCACTTCGGGCTGTAGCCGGTGAAGTCCGGCGCGGGCCCGGCGACCTGGTTGACCGCTGCACCCGCCAGTTGGTCGTTCTTCTTGACCGGGACAGCAACACAGGCTGTCGTCTTGGCCGCGGTCAGCTCACCGGTGAGCGGGCCGAAGCCGTACGCGCTCGACGCGATCTTCGGGCAGTCGGCGGCCGGACCGGCCGTGCCGCCGAGCTTCGCCATCTCGAGCTTGTACGGCCCAGGTGCGCCGATGGACGCGTCGTTGTACGCGACCACCTGGTACGACGTACTGCCGGTGGCCAAGCACCTCACGCTCGAGTACGTCCCGCACACGGACGACCCGTCCGCACCGAGCACCCAGGCACCGATGCTGGTGTGAGCGTCCCGGGTGTTGACCAGGAAGCGGTCGGTCGCGGCGGCCGCGAGCTTGTGGCACCGCAGGACCGAACCGTCGATCGTCGAGGATGCCGATGTGGCACCGATCGCGGTGGAGCCGACGGGCAGGCATCCCTTGGCGCTCGCCGTCACGTCGCGTCGCGCGACCTGGTAACCGGAGGCGTCGGCCGAACCGCCCAGCACCGCCGTGTAGGACTTGCCCGGCTCGAGGTGGCAGGGAGCGAAGCCGATCGCCGTACGAGCGATCTCGCAGACCTCGTTGCCGTCCGCGCCGATCACGTTCATCCGGGCAGTGCCGGCGCCGGCTGTGCGACTGAACTGCACGGCCTCGACCGCGGCATGCGTCGTACCGAGCGTGAAGCACTCTCCGAACCGGTCCGCCCTGGTCGAGACGGCCGTACCGCCGACAGTGGTGAAGTCGCCCTGCGGGAACGGCTTGCAGCCCGCAGCACTGTCGATCCGCGGCATCGCCAGCTTGTACGCCGACGGCTGCGCGTAGTCCCGGTTGCGGATCAGTGCCCGGAACGGCGCGGTTCCGACCAGCTTGCACGGGTTGTCGTCGAGGCTGCGCAGGCACAGCTCGGCGCCGGTGGCGTCCAGCACCACACCCGACGTCGCGACCGCGCCGGCCGGCTCGATCGGAACGACCGTCGCACCGGCGGGCGCGGAGAGTTGCAGGCAGTCGACCTGGGCTCCGCTCGTGATCGTTCCGCTCTTGGACACGAACCCGTCCGCGGACTGTGGGGTGCAGCCACGGGTCTCGGTGGCCGGGAACGCCGAGAGCTGTGCCTCGGCAGGGAGCACGGCGATGTAGCGCCCGGACTGCAGCGTGCACCGCTCGAGGTTGTCGCAGGCCGCCTGGCCGTCGACGCCGTACGCGGGCTTGCCGGCGGTGGCGCCCTGGCCCTGGGTGTCGCCGGACCGGATCAGGTAGGTCGTCGGACTGTCGACAACCAGTTCGCGGCAGCGGCTGCCGTCAGGAGCCGCTCCGGGAACGGCCCCGAAGGTGGTCAGAACCAACGGCGTACAACCGACTGCAGCGGTCAGGCTGCCGACCTCGATCTGGTACTCGTCGGCTCCTCCCGACGACGACAGGATCCGGAAGGGACCTGTCCCCGCAAGGGTGCACTGCCCCCGCTCGTCCAGCGCACAGGCCTTGCTGCCGTCCCCGGCAACGACGTCCAGGTGCGGTTCAGTGCCCCAGGTCATCACAGGCGAGCGGACCATCAGGCGCTGACCGGCCACGGCCTTCACCGGCTGGCAGTCCAGCTGCAGGGCCGAGGTGGTGGTCTTGGTCAGCAGCGGAAGGTCCCAGCGGGTGTCTGTCTCCGCGGCACAACCCCGCGTCCCGGCGAGCGCGGTGACAGCCAACGTGTAGTCGATCGGCTCGTAGGGGTAGTCGTGGTTGCTGATCAGCAGCGTGTACTTGCCGGCCGCCTGCACGTCGCACAGCTTGATGTCGTCCCGGCACGCGGTCCGGCCGGCGGGGTCGTAGATCTGGACCCTGGCGTTGTTCATTGGCGAGAACCGGATCGCGTGCAGTCCCGGCTCGAGCGTGATCGACCGGCAGGTCGCGTCGTCGGGCACGAGGGAACCCGTCGCGAGCGCGCCGTCGGTCGGTCCGAAGGGCGCCACCGCGAGCACGGGGCAGCCCGTCTCGCCGCTGAGCCGAGCGAGCCTCAGCCTGTACGTCGGCCCGCTGTCGCCGTCGACGACGAAGATCCGGTACGGCGCGGGGCCGCTCATCGTGCAGTCGAACGCGTCGGTGTACCGCGGCGCGCAGATCTCGCCACCGGCCGCGTCGTAGAAGGTCGCGACCCCGGTGCCGGCGCCCAGCTGGACGACGTCGCCCGGCGCGCCGCCGAACTGGTAGCAGTCCCCGACCAAGCCGGACTCCAGCTCGCCGGGAAGGCCGGGTGACGTCGCCGAGAGGTCGGCCGCGGTGAGCTGGGTGCAAGCCGACGTACGAATGGATGCCACTGACAACAAGTACGAGCCGGTGCCGTAGTTGTTCTCGACGACGATCGTGTAGTCGCCGGCCACCGGGACCGGGCACTCTCCCGGGGATCCGGAGCCGGCGTAGCACTGTGACCCGTCCGGCCCGACCAGTCTCGCGTTGACCGAGGCCTCGCCCGAGTACCCGAGCCGGATCAGGAGCTTGTCACCGGGACCGACCGCGGGCAGCGTGAACGTGTCCTGTTCCCGCGCGCCGATCGCCGAGCAGGAGAAGACGGTGTACCAGGTGACGGCCGCTCCGCAGGCTTCGGTCTGGGTCGCGGACCGACGGGGCGTTGCCTGCTTCGGCGGCTTGGGCTTGGCGGGCGATGTCTCTGCGGGCGCGGCCTTCGCCGGTGCTGCGGTCTTCGCCGGCGGTGTGGGTTCGGCGGCGGGCTGCGCGGCGGCTTCGGTCGTTTGCAGCATCGGCAGCAGCAGCGCGGCGACTACTCCGAGCAGCACGGCCCCGCGGCCTCGTTTGGGCGTGCGGGAACGCAGGCCGGACTTGGCGGTCAAGAAAAGGTCCTCCCCAGTGGCTCACCCCGAGCGGGCGGAGCCTAACAGGGGGTGGGGACAGGGCAGAACGGAGTTGCAGGTTGTTGCAGGGGCCCGCCCGGAGCGTTGGCTGGGCGGGCCCCTGACGTCAGCCGATGTCTCGGCGGCGGAAGGTGGTGTAGCCGGCGGCGGTGAGGGCTGCGGTGACGGCGAGCAGCCAGATCAATGGGGTGGCTGAGAAGTCGCCGCCGGGGAGGCGGGGGGTGTGGGCGTAGGGGCTGAGGTTCATGACGGACTGCGGGAGGTTGAAGATCGAGCCGAACTGGCCGATCAGGAGGAAGAGGCCGTAGAGGAACCAGGCGGCGGTGACCGCTCGGGGCAGGGCTCCGAAGAGGAGGATGACGAGGGCGGTGACCAGCCAGGTGGCTGGGAGTTGCACCAGAGCGGCGGCCAGGAGGCGGGGGATCTGGTGGCCCATGTTGCCTAGTGAGGCGCCGCTGGAGATGCCGCTGCCTAGGCCTCCCAGGAGCGCGAGGAGCGTGGTGCCGAGGAGGGCGATGAGGACGTGGCTGGAGAGCCAGCGGGTTCTGGTGACGCCGGTGGCCAGGAGGGGTTCGGCGCGGAGGGCTGTCTCCTCGGAGCGGAGGCGTAGGGCGGCCTGGATGCCGAAGGCACTGGCCAGGAGGCCCAGCAGGCCGGTTTCGGTGGCCAGGAAGGCGTCGGTGATGCCCTCGACGCCGCCGAGTTTCTGGACGAGCTCCTTGGCGCTGTCGCTGGTGACGAAGCCGTCGACGTTGCTGGCGATGTTGCCGACGATCAGGCCGAGCAGCAGGAACGCGGCGGACCAGCCGTAGAGCGCTCCGCGTTGCAGGCGCCAGGCCAGGGCCAGAGGTGACCGGAGAGACCTGGCCGCGACCGGCGGGCCGGGCCTCGGACGGACCAGGCCGGCGCCGATGTCACGGCGGCGGAGCAGGGCGAAGGCAGCAGCCACCAGTACGGCGAGCAGCGCGATCGGGAGCAGCGCGACGACGTACCGGTCACCGGCGAACGGGCGGATCTGCTGGGTCCAGCCGATCGGCGACAGCCAGGAGACCCACTCGGAGCTGCCGCTGGCCGACGAGTCGCCGATCGCGCGCAGGACGTAGGCGACACCGAGGACGACGGCGGTCATGCCGGTCGCCGTACGGGCGTTTTCGGTGAGTTGGACGATCAGCGCACTGACGCCCGCGAAGGCCAGGCCGGCCGCGGCCCAGGTGAGGCCGAACGCGAAGGACCCGGAGGCCGGCAGGCCCGCGCCGATCAGGCCGAGGGCGCTGAAGAGGCCGAGCAGGATGACGGTGCCGGAGGCAACGATCAGGCCGGCCGCCAGTGCGGCGTACCGGCCGAGGACGCCGGCGCTGAGCAGCTCGAGGCGACCGGTCTCCTCCTCGCCACGGGTGTGGCGGTTGACGATGATCGCGGCCAGCAGCCCGACCAGCAGCGCGCCGAAGTTGATCAGCTTGAACAGCGACACCTCACCCAACGAGGTCGGGTCGAAGATGCGGCCGTACAGCGAGAGCAGCGCGGGTGACGAGTTCGTCGTCGTGGCCGCCTCGACGCGCGACTGGACATCGGGGAACACCTCGATCGAGGCACTGGCCGAACCGGCCGCGGTGATCGCGAAAACGACCACCCACAAGGGAATCAGCACCCGGTCGCGGCGCAGTGCCAGCCGCACCAGGGTCGACGTACCGACGAAGTCCTTCATCAGGCATCAGCCATCTCGGGCGTGGCGGAGTCGTCCTCGTAGTGCCGCAGGAACAGCTCCTCCAGCGTCGGCGGCTGCGCGACCAGGCACTTGATCCCGCTCGCGGCGAGCTGCTTCATCAGGCCGTCGAGCTGCGCGGTGTCGACCTCGCAGCGCACCCGGTTGCCCTCGACCTCCGGATTGTGTACGCCGGGCAACGACGCGATCCCGTTCGGCGACGCGGACAGCTCGGCCTGGATCGACGTCCGGGTCAGGTGCCGCAGGTCGGCCAGCGTGCCGGTCTCGACCACCTTTCCCTTGCGGATGATGCTGATCCGGTCGCAGAGCGCCTCGACCTCGGACAGGATGTGGCTGGACAGCAGCACGGTCCGGTCGCGGTGGCGTTCCTCCTCGATGCACTGGCGGAACACCTCCTCCATCAACGGGTCCAGGCCGGAGGTCGGCTCGTCCAGGATCAGCAGCTCGACGTCGGAGGCGAGCGCCGCGACCAGCGCGACCTTCTGCCGGTTGCCCTTGGAGTAGGTCCGGCCCTTCTTGGTCGGGTCGAGGTCGAAGCGGCGCAGCAGGTCGTCGCGCTTCTTCGGGTCCAGTCCCCCGCGCAGCCGGCCGAGCAGGTCGATCACCTCGCCGCCGGTCAGGTTCGGCCACAGGTTCACGTCGCCCGGGACGTAGGCGAGCCGGCGGTGCAGGGCCGCGGCGTCGTGCCACGGGTCGCCGCCGAGCAGCGAGACATCGCCGGAGTCGCCGCGCAGCAGGCCGAGCAGGACCCGGATCGTGGTGGACTTCCCGGCGCCGTTCGGGCCGAGGAAACCGTGCACCTCACCGGTCGCGACGTCGAGGTCGAGACCGTCGAGGGCGTGTGTCGCGCCGTACGACTTGTGCAGTCCGGAGACCATGATGGCTGATGTCATGATTCATAACGTACACTTCATTCAGTAATTTGTGAATCTTTCTAATGTGTCTCTCACGCGTCAGGGATTTCGGTGATCGGGAGGAGATGATGGGGCGATGAACGGACAACGAGACGACGGGGCCGTCCAGCGGTACGCCGAGGGTTTCGGCAACCTGCTGGCCGACACCGGGTGGCCGCGGATGTCGGCCCGGGTCTTCGCCGCCATCCTGGCCAGCGAGGACGGACGGCTGACGTCCGCCGAGCTGTGCGAGCAACTGCAGGCCAGCCCCGCGGCGGTCTCCGGCGCGGTCCGGTACCTGCTGCAGATGAGTCTGGCCAGCCGCGAGCGCGAGCCGGGCAGCCGGCGCGACGTGTACGTCGTACAGGACAACTTCTGGTACGAGTCGATGATGCGCCAGGACCGTTTCCTGCCGCGCTGGGAGGACGTCCTCGGCCAGCTGATCGAGGTGCTCGAGCCCGGGAGCGACTCGCACCGGCGGGTCAGCTCGACGCTCGGCTTCCTGGCGTTCATCCAGGCAGAGGTCGAGGGACTGAGCGAGCGCTGGGTGAAGTACAAGGCGGAGATGGACGCCGAGTACGAGGCGCGCTAGTACGACGAAAGGCCCCGGCGATCGACATCGCCGGGGCCTTCGCACGTCAGGTGACTAGCGCAGCGTGCTCGCCGCCACCAGGTCGAGCGTCTGCTGCAGCAGCGGGCTCACCTTGACCGAACCGGCCTTCGACTTCGGCAGCGGGACCGCCTTGCCGTCGACCGGGCCCTTGACCGGGTAGACCGACAGCTCGGCCGGCAGCGGGCTGGTGCCGCAGACCTGGTCCTTGCCCGGCAGCTCGCCGCCGAACACGAACCGGTCACCGATCGCCTCGGCACACGCCGACGCCGAACCGATGTACTGGCCGTGCTGGCCCTCGTCGTCGATCGCGACGAACCGGGTGACCTGCTTGGTGTCGTTGTGCGTGCGCAGCGAACCCTCGTACGACGTGGCCGGGTCGAGCTCGCCCTGGACGATCAGCATCCGCGGCGAGCCCTTCAGGTCCAGCTTGCGGTCCTGCGGGGCGTACTTCCAGAACGCGCACATCGGGACGCCGTTCATGTAGCCGAAGAAGCTGTACTTCTTGGCCATCCGGTCGGCTTCCTTGGTGTAGAAGTTCGGGTCCTTGTTCCAGGCCGTGTCGTTGCAGCGCACGGTGGTCCCGGCGATCCCGTTGATGACGACCTGCTGGTCGCCCGACGTCGCCTTGGCCGCGGTCGCCCGGGCGTCGGCGAGCAAGGACCTGGTCGAGTCGGCTCGCGCGGCCGCCACCGCGGTGGTCGACAGCGCCGCGGCGCTCAGGCCGTACCGGGACCTGATCGCGGCGATCGTGTCGAACGCCTGCAGTTCCGGCGCGAGCCGGGCCCACGCGCGGTCGACGTGCTGCACGGTGATCGTTCCGGCGTCCGGGTCCTTGACGAACTCGTCGTGGACCAGGATGTCCATCGTCGCCCGGATGAACCGGACGTTGCCGTAGATCGCGCTGTAGATGTTGCCGTCCAGGCCGTCACCCCGGACGTCGCTCTCGCCGGCCTTGACCAGCGTCACCAGCGACGCGCGGATGCCGTTGTAGCGGGCGAGCACCTGCGCCGGCGTCTTGCCGAGCCCGGTGATCTGGTCCGCGTGCCGCGCGATCCACGGGAACAGCTGGGTGTCGCGGCGGCGCTGGCCGGAGAACGGGTCGAAGTTCACGTTGTCCCACTGGGTGTGGGTCCAGTCCATGTTCGAGTCGAGCACGAACCGGCCGACCTTGTTCGGGTACGTGTCGGCGTACCAGCCGCCGAGCCACGTGCCGTAGCTGTAGCCGATGAAGTTCAGCTGCCGGGACTTGAGCAGCGCCCGGATGAACTCCATGTCGTACACGGTCTGCTGGCTGCTGACGAACTGGCCGAACTCGGTCGCCGAGCAGGCGTCGGCGTACAGCTTCGCCTCGGCGATCTCGACCTTGTGGGTGAGCTTGGTGCGCTCCTTGTAGTCCGGCGTGACCGGAAGGGCGTTCAGCGCCTCGGCGGTGGTGATGCACTGCAGCGGCGTGCTCTGGCCAAACCCGCGCGGGTCGAAGCCGACCAGGTCGAAGTCGCTGAACAGCTGCGGCTTGTCGGTGGCCAGCGCGGCGCTCAGCGTGAGGCCGGCGCCGCCGGGACCGCCGGGGTTCGAGGCCATGAGGCCCTTCGACGTACCGGTCGCCCTGCTGTAGGCGATCGCGATCTCGACGTCGGGGTGCGCGGTCGGGTTCGCCCAGTCCATCGGCACCTTGACCTTGGCGCAGTTGGTCGTCGGGGCCTGCGGGTAGAGCGCCTTGATCTGCGCGTCGAACGAGCAGACCGACCACGTGATCGGCTGGTCGAGGTACTTCTGCGGGATGGACGGCGTCGGCGGGTCGGTCGGCTTCGGTGCGGCTGCGGCCGTGGTGGCGGACAGCAGCGGAAGGACCAGCGCCGTGGCCAGTGCCACCGCGATCTTCCGGGGTGTGAACACGCTCGGGCTCCCGTTGTTCCAGGCGGACAGGAATACGGCAACCTAAACCGCCTGACCAGGCAGTGACCAGGCGTGGGGCCACGCTCAAGGGCAAACCCGCGTCTAGAGCTCGTAGACCGTGTGGATCGTGCAGTAGATCGGCGGGGACTCCAGGCCCGGGTAGTAGAGCCGGCCCGCGTCGTCGGTGATCTTGAAGTACGCCGTGGAGGCGCCGGCCTGCGAAGGGGCCTGGAGCATCATCCGGACCGTCACGATCTGGCCCGGTACGGCGTCCGGGATCCGCGCCGAGCGCGGCGACCGCATCCAGCCCGGCGTCGCGGCGGCGCCCTGCCGGGTCAGCCAGCGGTCCCGCCACGGGCGTTCCCCACTGTTGCGGATCTCCCAGGTCTTCTCGAACTTCTGGTCCCGGACCACCCGGGTCCCGTCCGGCACGCTCTCGCCGACGAGCTCGGCGCGGTCCTCGGGATGGTGGTCGACGGGGACGGATCCGCCCAGGATGACGGGCTGGACGTGGCGGCGCTGGTCACGCTGGGAGACGTCCTTGCCGGCCCGGACGGCGGCGTCGAGCTCGACCAACTGGTTCACCAGGGAGCTGTCGGCGCCGAACTGTTCGTCGTACCACTCGATCAGTTCGCGGCTCGGTTTCGTGTGGCCGCGCTCGACCCGGGACAGGTGTCCCTTGTCCCAGCCGGACAGGCCGGCCGCACGCGTCAGCGGGACGCCGGCTGCCTCGCGCAGCTCACGCATCCGGCTTCCGATCACCGTCCGTGCCTGGGCTGGCCTCACGGTTCTCCGATCGTTGCCCCCTGCGACAACACCGTAACGCTCTGATTCTCTGTGAATCAGTACCAGCGCGCCACTCTGTACCGAAAAGGAGCAACCATGCGTACCGCCCTCCTGCGCATCACCGCCCGGCTCACCGTGACCACCTTGCTCGGTGGTGCCGCCCTCCTGACCACCACGATCCCCGCCCACGCCGCGACCGGCACCGTCGTCACCGACAGCGGGACCGGCGTCACCATCCGGTCCGGCAACGCCACCAGCTTCGGCGCGGTCGGCACCCAGCCCAACGGCCCGGTCGAGATCGACTGCCAGATCTACGGCGAGCCGGTCACCGGCAAGTTCGGCCGCAGCCTGGTCTGGGACCACGTTCCCGGCAAGGGCTTCATCTCCGACTCCTACGTCAACACCGGCAGCACCGGCCTGGTCGCGCCGCTGTGCACGAGCAACCCGCGCGCCGACAAGGCGATCGCCTGGTACGCCGCGCGCAACGGCTCGACGGCGTTCCAGGGCTACTGCGAGAAGGCCGCCGAGAACTCGTACGGCAAGACCGCGATCTACGCCTCGGCCAAGGCCAACTGGAACGACGCCGTCGCCCGCGGCGCCGCTCACCGCGGTGACCTGAACCCGCCGAAGGGGGCCCTGGTCTTCTGGGACCTCGCGGCGCCGTACGGGCACGTCGGGGTCGCCCGCGGCGACGGCTACTTCTGGGCCACCAGCGTCGGCGGCAAGATCGGTCTGGCCAAGCTGCCGTACTTCAACAGCTACCTCGGCTGGGCCTGGCCGAACTTCTGAGACCTGGCGCCCGGTCGCACCCGCCCCTCCGACCGGGCGCCCTCGCCGACGTGCACCACCGTCCAACCCCCTCGACACGCCGCGCCCGACGGCGTGTCGAGGCATCTGGGGGAGGTTGGACGGTGGTGCACGTCGGTCAGCCCGGGGGCCGTTCTCCGGAACCTCGCTGAATGAGGACGGCGGGCAGCACGATGCGCTGCGGCGGGCGCGTCTCCGTCCCGGCCGCGCGGGCGAGCAGCAACCGCGCGGCGGTGCGCCCGAGGTCGGCGATGTCGGAGGCGACGACCGTGACCGGCGTCGGGAGCATGTCGGCCATCCGGAAGTCGTCGAACCCGACGACCGCGGGCCGGGTGTTGTCCCCCAGGCCGCGCAGGACGCCTTCGGTGACGAAGTTGGTGGACGCGAACAACGCCGTCGGCGGATCGGCCTGGTCCATCAGCTCGCTGGTCGCCTTCTCGGCTGCTTCGGCGGTGCCTTCGGGAAGCTGTACGACGAGCGACTCGTCCACCGGTACGCCGGCCTCGCGGTGCGCCCGGCGGTAGCCGCGCAGCCGCCGTCCGGTCGTGTAGTACGACGGCGCCAGCAGGATCGCGACCCGGCGATGCCCCTGCCCGAGCAGGTGGTCGGTCGCGACCTTGCCGCCGGCCTCGTTGTCGACCATCACGATGTCGGCGTCGATCCCGTGCGCGGGCCGGTCGACGAAGACCACGGGGACGCCGGCCGACATCAGGAACGAGTGGTCGCTCTGGTCCGGCACGATCATCAGCCCGGCGACCTGGCGCCCGATCAGCTCCTGGATCGCCCGCTTCTCCCCCTCCGGGTCCTCGTCCACACTGCCCAGTACGACGGCGAAGCCCGACTGCCCGGCGACCTCGAGCGACGCCTTCGCGATGGTCGCGAAGAACGGGTTGGTCAGGTCGCCGAGCACCAGCGCGAGACTCGACGACTTCTTGCCGGGCCGGAGCGCGCGGGCGACCTCGTTGCGCTGGAACCCGAGCTCGTCGATCGCGGCCCGGACCCGCTCCGCGGTCTCCGCCCGGACCCCGGCGCCTCCGTTCACCACCCGGGAGACGGTGCCCAGCCCGACCCCGGCGCGGCGGGCCACGTCGATCATCGTCGGCGGCTTGGCGTCGGGACTGCGTGGAAACGTTTCGGTCACGGGGTTGACTTCCCTCTCACGGCACGGCATCGTCACCCGACAGTAAGGGTTGGAAACGTTACCATCCAGGAGGCAGGATGATTCGTCCCTCGTACCGCCGGCCTTGGGAGCGGATCGGCCGGTGGCCCGGGTGAGCCGCGGCGGGTCGCGCGCGGGTCGCGGCGGGATGAGCCGCAACGCCGGCTCCGACGTTCGGGCGGCGTACCTGTTCATCGCGCCGGCGATCATCGGCTTCACGGTCTTCGTGGTCTATCCCCTGATCCGGTCGTTCGTGCTCGCGCTGACCCGCGACAACGGCCTGACCGATCCGGTGTTCGTTGGACTCGGCAACTTCCGGCGGCTGTTCACCGTCGACCCCGCGTTCTGGCCGTCGCTGCGGGCCACCGGCTACCTGGTGGTGCTGTACGTCCCGCTGTCGCTGGCCCTCGGACTCGCGCTCGCGATGTTCTGCAACCAGCGCTTCGCCGGCGTCCGGGTGGTGCGCACGCTCGCGTACCTGCCCGTCGTCCTGCCGGCGGTCGCGACCATCACGCTGTGGAAGTTCATCCTCAACCCGCAGGTCGGCCTGCTGAACACGATCCTGGACAAGCTGCACCTGCCGACCAGCTCGTGGCTGGCCAGCCCGACGATGTCGATGCCGTCGATCGTGATCGTGATGCTGTGGGGTGTCGGCGGCACGATGATCATCTTCCTGGCCGCGCTGCAGGCGGTCCCGACCGAGCTGTACGAGGCGGCGCGCGTCGACGGCGCCGGATCGGCCTCGGTGTTCTGGCGGATCACGATGCCGATGATCAGCCCGATCATGTTGCTGCAGGTGATCCTGCAGACCACGGCCGCGCTGCAGACGTTCAACCAGCCGAAGATCCTGACCGGCGGTGGTCCCGGCTTCAGCACCAACGTGCTGATGCTGTCGATCTACAACAACGGCTTCTCCAACCTCGGCCGGGTCCCGCAGCTCGGGTACGCCTCGGCCCAGGTCTGGGTGCTGTTCGTGATCATCATCGCCGTCATCGCCCTGACCGCGAAGTTCTCCTCGCTCTGGACCTACAGTGACAACACTCCCGACTGACCCGGCGGCGCAGGTCGTCGCGCCCGCGCTCACCACTGCCCGGCGTACGCCTCGGCGCCGAAGGCCTTTGGGTACGGCGTCCTGGTACGTGACCGCGTTGTTTGTCTGCTCGGTGATGGTGGTCCCGCTGCTGTGGATGATCACCATCGGGCTGAAGAGCCGCACGGCGGTCTTCGAGGTGCCGCCGCGGCTGCTCCCGCGCGAGTTCAACTGGAGCAACTTCGTCGACGGGCCGGAGGCGATCAACTTCGGGCGGCTGCTGCTGAACTCGTCGGTGATCACCGCGCTGAGCGTGCTCGGTGGCGTGCTGACCGCGATGATGGCCGGCTACGCGCTCGCCCGGCTGCGCTTCCCCGGCCGCAAGGTCTGGTTCTACCTGTTCGTCGGCAGCATGCTGCTGCCCGGCGTGGTCGGACTGATCCCGTTGTTCCAGCTGTACAAGAGCATCGGCTGGTACGACACCTGGCTGCCGCTGATCGTGCCCGCCTTCTTCGGCGGGAACCCGCTGTTCATCTTCCTGGCCCGGCAGTACTTCCTGGCCATCCCGTACTCGATCGACGAGGCGGCCAAGATCGACGGCGCCGGGCACCTGCGGATCTTCGTGAGCGTGATGCTCCCGCTGACCCGGCCGGCCTGGATCACGATGGCGATCCTGGCGTTCCAGGCGTCCTGGAACGACTTCCTCAACCCGCTGGTCTACCTGTACTCCGCCGACAAGTGGCCGTTGTCGGTCGGGATGGCGTCGTTCATCTCGCCGTTCGCCGGGCAGACACCGGACTGGAGCTACTACATGGCCACCAACCTGCTCTACATGCTGCCGCCGCTGATCCTGTTCTTCGCCGCGCAGCGCTACTTCATCCAGGGCCTCGGCTCGCTCGGCAGCACCACCCAGAAGTGAGGACATCGTGAAGACTCGAATCATCGGTACCACCTTGGCCTGTGCCGGGTTGCTCACGGCAACGGCCTGCAGCGGCTCCTCCGACGGCGGCTCGTCCGACGGGCCGGTCACCGTCACCGTGATGACGTGGGAGTCCGCGGAGACCAACGCGGCGATCGACAAGGCCTTGGCCGGGTTCCAGGATCCGAACGTCAAGGTGCAGCGGATCGACACTCCCAGTGGCGGGTACGGCGACAAGCTGGCGTCGCTGACCCAGGCGAAGAAGCTGCCCGACCTGTTCTGGTGCGGCAACGACACCGAGCAGCAGTACACCTCGCAAGGGCTGCTGGTCGACTGGTCGCAGCGGATCAACGACGGGTCCGGCGACTTCAAGGCCGGCAACTTCGTCGGGTCGGCGATGGAGAACTGGAAGACCGCCGACGGGCTGATGGGCGGGCTGCCGTCGCTGATGAACACGTACGGCGTCTGGTACAACGCCGACGCGTTCAAGGCCGCCGGTCTGCCCGAGCCTAAGGCCGGGTGGACCTGGGACGAGATGTACGCCGCGGCCGGGAAGCTGGCGAACAAGGGCGGCGCGAAGTACGGGCTGGTCGCCGACCAACTGACGTCGGCGGACGCGCCGTTCACGATGAGCATGTACTCGGTGTCGGCCGGCGGCGCGCCGTTCACCGACAACGTGAACCACCCGACCAAGGCCGAGGCCAACGGCAAGTACCTGGAGGGCGTGACCAAGCTGGTCGACGCGATCAAGTCCGGCGCGGTCGCTCCCGCCGGGTACGACGCGTCGAACGTGCAGGCGCTGTTCTCGGCGGGCAAGGTCCCGATGATGTTCGGCGGCCAGTGGCTGGCCGCCGGCTTCCAGACCGACAAGCCGAAGGTGAAGTACGGCTTCGCGCCGTTCCCGCAGGTGGACACGCCCACGACGCTGTACGACTCGGTCGGCATCTGCACCCCGCAGTACACGCCGAACGAGGACGCGACGTACAAGGTGCTCGAGTACCTGAACACCAAGGTGTGGGACGCCGTCCTCCCCGCGTCCCCGGTCGCGCCGCCTGCGTACACGCCCGCCCAGGAGAGCTACTACGCCGCCCTCACCAAGGCCGGCCAGACCACGACCGTCGACACGGTCAAGGCCGACCTGGCCACGGAGAAGACGGTAGGAGTCCGCTTCACCACCCAATGGGCCGCCCAGGTCGCGGACCTCACCACGGCGCACTACCTGCCGGTCCTCCAGGGCAAGAAGCCGGTGAGCGACCTCCAGACGTACGTCGACAAGATCAACGAACTGATCAAGTCCGGCGGGTGAGGCGTTGGACGCCCGGCCGGGAGCTGGTGGGGTCCGGCCGGGCGTCTCGCCGTACTGGAGTGTCCGGGATGATGGCGGGATGATCGAGGAAGCCACGGACCATGTGAAGGTCCGGTTCGAGCTGGAGCAGGACGAGCTGGGCTGGCCGCCCGCCAGCAGCGAGGGTTTGTGGGCGTTGCCTGTGGGTGAGGACCTGTTCGAGCTGGACAACAACCCATGGTTCGCGATGAACGTGGCGGCGGGTGATGTGTTCCGGGCTCGGCCGGACGGCGACGGCGTCCTGTGGGCGGCGGAGAAGGTGCGCTCGTCCGGCAACTGCACCCTTCGGGTGATCCCGTTCAAGGACGGGCCGCTGGCCGGTGACCGGCAGGCCGTGCTCGATGCCTTCGCTCCGTTCGGGGTGGACGGCGAAGGGATCGAGCAGTTCGGCATGGTCTCGCTGAACGTGCCGTCGGACGCCGCGCTGGCCGAGGTCAAGGGGCTGTTGCAGCGCGGCGTACGCGACGGTTGGTGGGACTACGACGAAGGCTGCATCGGCGACGCCTGGAAGGCCGCCGACGCGTAGCGTCCGAAGGATCCGAGGCTGTGGGCCTCGGATCTTCGGACGCTGTCTTGCTAGACCGCTTGCCAGAGGGAGAGGGCGAAGCGTTCCTCGGCGTCGGTCCACCAGGCGCCGGGGGTGAAGCCCGCCTTGCCGAGTTCGGCTTCTACGCCGTAGCGGTGGAACTTGGCGGAGATCTCGGTGCTCATCTCCTCGCCTTCGGCGAAGTCGACCTCGAGGCCGACCTCGGGGATCAGGACGCGCATCGCGCGGTCGGCGCGGAGGTGCATCTCGATCCACTCGTTCTCGGGGTCCCAGACGGCGACGTGGCTGAACGCGTCGACGTCGAAGTCGGCGCCGAGCTGGCGGTTGAGGACTCGGAGGACGTTGCGGTTGAACTCGCCGGTGACGCCGGCGCTGTCGTCGTACGCCGCGACCAAGGTGGCGGGGTTCTTCACCAGGTCGGTGCCGAGGAGGAGCCACTCGCCTGGTTCGAGGACGTCGCGGACCGAGGTGTAGAAGGTCTCGCGCTCGGTGGGGAGCAGGTTGCCGATCGTGCCGCCGAGGAACGCGACGACGCGCGGGGCCTCGCCGGGGAGTTTGTCGAGGTGGGCGGTGAAGTCGCCGACGACGCCGTGGACCGTCAGCTGCGGGTAGTCGGCGTTGATCGCCGCGGCGGCTTCGCGGAGAGCCGTCTCGGAGACGTCGAGCGGGACGAACGTGTTGAGCGTGCCGTGGTCGCGCAGGCCGTCGAGCAGCAGGCGGGTCTTCTCCGACGAGCCGGAGCCGAGCTCGACCAGCGTGTGGGCGCCGGTGAGCTGGGCGATCTCGCCGGAGCGGGCCTGCAGGATCTCGCGCTCGGCGCGGGTCGGGTAGTACTCGGGCAGGCGGGTGATCTGCTCGAAGAGCTCGCTGCCGCGGGCGTCGTAGAACCACTTCGGCGCCAGCCACTTCGGGTCCGCGGTCAGTCCGGCCCGGACGTCCTCCTTCAGCGCGCGGGAGGTGTAGTCCGGGGTCAGATGAACGTCGATCAGGGTCACTGTCGTCCTTCCATCGGGGTGGTGGAGCAGGAGTACCGGGTCGCGGTGAGCAGGGTGTGGTCCGGGAGTTCTTCCCAGCCGTCGTCGGTGGACCAGGGTTCGGAGCTGACGGCCACGGAGTCGTCCGTACGCCGGAGCCAGAGCGAGTGCGTCCAGGTGGTCGCGACGAGCTGCTCGCCGTCGGTGAGGAGGATGTTGAGCCGCGATCCCGGCGCGGCCTCCTCGACGTTCTGTACGACGCTCGCCACGGCGTCCGCCGCCGGCACTCCGGCGGTGAGCTGCTGAACGACCAGAGCCCACAGCAGCGCGGAGTCCACCGGCGCGTCGAGTGTCAGCAGGTCGGTGACCGGCAGGCCCTCGGCCAGCTTCGTCAACGACCCCGGCCAGCCGCGGATCAGCCCGTTGTGGCTGAACAACCACCGCCCCTCCACGAAGGGCGAGGCGGCGCCTTCGCCGAGCGGCATCCCGGTGGTGCCGTTCCGCACGGCAGCAAGCACGGCGTCGGACCGGATGCTCCGGGCAAGCCCCGGGAGGTTCTCATCAGCCCACACCGGCACACTCCGCCGGTACCGCACCGGCTCCCCGCGTCCTCCGGCTCCTGCGGACCCGGAGGACGCGGGGATGGAGGAGGCGGCGGGCGCCGCCCCGGCGTGGGCTCCGCCCGCCGACGAGTAGGAGCCGCGGGCTTCGCCCGCCGGCGGCTCGTCCGGCAGGTACCAGCCCAGGCCGAAGCCGTCGGCGTTGACTGTGCCGCCGCCGCGCATGTCCGAGGGAGACCAGCTCTGTTTGTACAGGGAGTGGGGTGGTTCGAGGGTCAGGGAGGCCAGGGTGACCGGCGGGCCCAGGTAGGCCAAATGGCGGCACACTAGTGGAGCTCCGTGGGCTTGGGGTCTCGGGCGCAGCGGAAGCCGGCGAAGATCTGGCGGCGGATGGGGTAGTCCCAGTTGCGGAACGTGCTGCGGGCTACGACCTCGTCGGTGCCGAAGGAGCCGCCGCGGAGGATCTTGTACTCCGGGCCGAAGAAGACGAGCGAGTACTCGTCGTACGGGAAGGCCCGGAAGCCCGGGTACGGCGTGAAGTCGCTCGACGTCCACTCCCAGCAGTCGCCGATCAGCTGCTCGACGCCCAGCGGCGATGCGCCCGCGGGATAGGCACCGACCGGCGCGGGGCGCAGGTGGCGCTGGCCCAGGTTGGCGTGCTGCGGGCCGGGAGTCTCGTCGCCCCACGGGAAGCGGCGGGTCCGGCCGGAAGCAGGATCGAAGCGCGCGGCGAACTCCCACTCGGCCTCGGTCGGCAGCCGCTTGCCGGCCCACTTCGCGTACGCCTCGGCCTCGTAGAAGCAGACGTGCATGACCGGCTCGTCCAGCGGCAGCGCCTCGCGGTGACCGAAGCGGGTGCGCATCCAGTTGCCGTCAGCAACCTCCCAGAAGCGCGGCGCGACCAGCGACGCCTTCTGGACGTGCGCCCAGCCCGCCGCCGACCACCACTGCTCGTTCTCGTACCCCCCACCGAGCACGAACTCCAGGTAGTCCCCGTTGCTCACCGGCACCGTGTCGATCACGTACGGCGCGACGTGCACCGCGTGCGCCGGCCGCTCGTTGTCCAGCGCCCACGGCTCGATCGACGTCCCCATCTCGAAGACACCACCGGGCACGAAGATCTCGGCGGCGGGCAGCCGTCGGCCGGCCGGCGGCGCCGGCGCGTCCAGCACCGGCGAACCGGTCCGCAGCTGGTGCGTCGCGAGCATCGTCTCGTCGTGCTGCTGCTCGTGCTGCACGATCATGCCGAAGGCGAAGCCGTCGTTGACCAGCTCGCGCCCGCCGTCGAACTTCACGTGGTCGAGCACGTCCATCACCTTGTCGCGGACCTCCACGACGTACGACTTCGTCTCGGTCGGGTTCAGCAGCGGCAGCGACGGCCGGTCGGCGCGGGCGTGCATGAACGCGTCGTACAGCTCGTCGATGTCCTGGCGGACCGGCTCGCGACCGCCGACGTCGCGGACCAGCCAGAGCTCTTCCTGGTTGCCGATGTGGGCGTAGTCCCAGACCAGCGGGGACATCAGCCGGGAGTGCTGGCGGATCAGGTCGTCGGTGTCGACAGCGTCGGTCAGCTGGACGGTCCGGGCGCGGGAGCGTTCGAGCTGCCCGGCGACGAAGGCCCGGAGCTGCTCCGGGGACAGGTCGGAGAGTTGGTGGTTCATGAGGCTCGCCTTCTCTGGGTGTCGTCGACGATGCGGTGCAGCCGGGTCGCGGTCTGCTCAGCCAGTTCCTGGTCGATGGTCGGGTCCAGCGCCTGAGTGCCCAGCTCGACCAGGTCGCGCGCGGCCTGGTGCACGAGCTTGTCGTCCAGCCCGTCCCGCGCGGCCGGGAACCAGCGGCCCGCTGCCGGAGCGGCTGCTGCCAGTGCCTGGTCGGTGACTGCCGGGTCGGACATCAGCGCGATCAGCAGCAGCGTCGGCGGGATCCATCCGTCCCCCTGCTGGGTGTCGAGGTACCTGACCTCCAGGTACCCCCGGGGCCGGACCGGCGGGAACAGCGTGGACAGGTGGTATTCGAGGTCGCCGTACGTCGGTCTGTCGTCGGGCAGGGCGCCGTCGGCCCACGCCCCGAAGGTCAGGCCGGGTGGCGCCTCCCAGGAGTCCCCGCGGCGCAGGCAGAGCACGGGCGCCTCCATCGCCGTACGGGCCCAGGTCGCTGCCGGGTCCTCGTCGAGCGGTGGCGGTCCGGTGAACGGCGCGTACGTGCCGAAGGTCGCCTCCGTCCGCGCCGAGGCCCAGCCCGTGTCCGTGCCGGTCCGCTGCCGCGAGTTGGCGAACAGGGCGACCATGGCCGGGCCGATGTCGTGCAGGACGCGCCAGCGCAGCGCTGCCTGGCCGGGCTCACCGGCGTCGAGGCAGACCTGCAGGCCGGCCGAGCTGCACATCATCCGCCGGCCGTGCGGGCCGAGCTGCTCGAACGCGTGCTCCATCGCCGCGTAGCGCGGAACGGTCAGGATGCGGCGCGGTGGACGGAAGGCGTCCAGGCCGTGGTCGCCGGGCACGAGACCGGCGTCGGCGAGCAGTCGGGTGAGTTCCGCCGCGTCGGCCGCGGTGTCCTCGATCAGCCTGGGCACGGAGGCCGAGGCGGGGCCGGAGATCTCCACCTGGCCACCCGGCTCCACCGTGACCAGAGAACCCCGGCCCAGTGGCAGCTGCGGGCTGCCCCGAACCAGGGTGGGGGGTGCGTGCACCCCGAGTGCCTTGCTCAGTTGTCCGGCGTCGAGCGGCCGGTGCGGGTCGTCCGCGTGATGCACCGTCCACTCCAGCTCGACACCGTGCAGCTGTGGAGGGCCGTGCTTGAAGCACACCATCTCGACGTACCCCTCCGCCTCGGCCCGGGAGCCGATCGGAGTCGTCGCCGCGGTAGAACCTGGCTCCGTCACGTCTGCGAACCTAACTCCGGCCACCGGCCGGGACAACCGATAGCGAGTTACCTCTCGATGACGTCGACAACGTTGCGGGGAAGGAATTCATGCCCTCCAGCGTGCCCGCCACCACCGACAGTTTTCCGCCCGCGAGCCTCAGATCGGCACTTTCACGCCGGAAATCCGTGGGCAGGTGCTGCATGGATTCGTATTCGGCAGCGCGTAGACGAAGCAGCACGACGCCCGCATCTTCTGGTCCAGGTCGAGCCGGAACGCCTCGGCCGCGGCGACCGCGTGCAGTGCCTCTTCGGGCAGTTGTACGGCGGCCCGCAGCTCGTCGCTGATGGCACCGAGTCGCTGACGCGAGCTGAGCTTCACGCCTGGCCGGTAGCTGTCCGTGAACGCCCTGGTGTGGCTCTCGACCTGCTGCACGGCCTCGGCGGTCGTGACGACCCGGTCCGACAGCAGGGCGACCTCCACCGGGTAGTGGGCCGTCGGGTGGCGCCGGAACGCCAGCGCGTCCGGTGACACGTCCGGCGAGACACCGGTCATCGCGGTGGACAGTCCGGCGACGATCGACGGCACCGAGACGTACCACATCAGCACGAACATGGCGGCGACCCGGACGGGCGGCTCGATCGAGTACTCCTCGGCGTACTCGTCCTGCAGCACCTTGCGCCACCCGTACGTCGGGTCGGCGCCGGCCAGCTGGTCTCGCAGGAGGGGGCCGCAGTGGATCCACTCCGGGCCAGTCACCTGGTCAGCGGCCCGGACCGACAGCCACTCCATTTCCCCGTCGAGCAGGTCCGCGAGGCGGCTCGCGGTGTAGGTCATACGGCAAGCCTAACCTTGCCCAGGAGCTAACCTCGGTGGCGTGATGGTGCTCGAGCGGTGGCATGTGGGGCCCTGGACGACGTCCGGTACGGCGGTCGGCGCGCCGCTGGAGCCCGGGCGCCGGCGTACGCCGGACGAGCTGAACTTCGACGTCGTCGGCCTGGCGCGCATCCTCGGCCGGCGCCTCGACGGGCGCGCGGAGCTGCAGGTCCGCCTCTGGCAGAACGAACTGCGCCCCACCCACACGCGGCTGGTCGGCGTCCACACCCTCGCCGACCCGGCCAACGCCGAGCTCCTCCACCAGACCGCGCTGGAGGCCTTCGCCTGGCTCAGCACGCTGGCGCCGGACGGCTACGAGTTCGTCCTCACCGACGCCGTCCGTCTGCAGCCGAAGCTCGACCTCACCGCGGAGGTCGTCGCCGTCGACGCCGTCCTCCACCTGGCCGCCGACCGAGGCGACACCTACCCGGCGGACCGCCTGGCCGCCTCCCACGTCCGCCAGTCCCCCACGGGCGAGTGGTACGCCGGCAACGCGGTCTGCAACTGGTCGGGCCCGTACCCGACGGCCGACGAGGCCGTGGCCGCAGTACGAGCCGCCCGAGTCGAACTGGCCGACCAGCTCCGTGAGGGCGGCCACGACGACCTGGCAGACACCCAGCCCCGCTGGAATCCGGTCCCTGTCGAGGCGACGGTCTAACTGACCCAGGACGGCAGCCAGGTCGGCTCAGGCAGGGAAGCCAGCGTTTGGCAGTGCTTGATGATCGCCTCCAGCGCTGGGTGAAGGTTGGCCTTGGGGAGGACGAGGGACAGCGGGTAGGCGATCGTCGGGTTGTGGACCGGGATGCGGCGGAGGTCGTACGTCGTCGGCCACAGGTAGCGGTCTCGGGCGCCGATGAGGGTGGCCAGATCGGCTGAGTCGGCCAGGGCGTCGAGCAGGACTTCGGTGCCGAAGTTGGGGCCGGTGGCGTCGATGCGCAGGTCGAAGGCGGTGGCCAGCTGGTCGTAGAAGTCGGACCACTCGGTGCGCGGGGCGATGCCGGGAATCCAGAGGCGGTGGCCGCGGAGGTCGACTGGGGTGAGGGACCGAGCGGCAGCTAGCGGGTGTTTGGGGCCGACCAGGAGTTCGAGGGACAGGTCGAAGGCCCGGACCAGCTGCAGCTCTCGAGGCAGCCCGGAGGTGACCGTCCGGAACGACGCATCGAGCTCGCCTGCGGCTACGGCCGCGGCAGCCACGCGGGGGTCGTCGACTCGTAGCGTGACCACATCCAGGTCGAGCTCGGGGTGCGCCCGCCAGTAGTCGTGCAGTACGACGGCCTGCGCGCTGCGTAGCCCCAGTACGTCGATGCGCAGCGCCCGCGAACCCGGCCTGACCGCGCCGACAGCACGCTCGACCCCGGCGACGATGCCCCGGGCATGCGGCAGGAAGGCCTGCCCGTCGAGGGTCAGCTCGACCCCTCGCGCGGTCCGCGCGAACAGCTGGACGCCGAGCTCGCGCTCCAGCGTGGCGACCCGCTTCGAGACGGCCTGCTGCGTCACGCCGAGCTCGTCCGCCGCGTGCTGGAACTGCCCGAGCTCCGCCGCGCGGACGAACGACCGCACTCCTTCGGTATCCACGGCCTCATCGTAAGCAGGCCCAACCGATCGTTGTGGCTCGCCGAGACGGCAGTTGTTTGATCCGGCTCCCGAGGAACCGCTGTGATGCACAGGCCCCGAACATCGGTTGTCGCAGAGGAGATCCGTGCCCAGCAAAGACTTCACCAGGCTCTGGACGGCGTACGCCGTCAGCACGTACGGCACGTGGATCGCCTTCGGCGCGTTCCCGCTGCTCGCCGTACGGGAACTGCACGCGTCGGCCATCGCCGTCTCGCTCCTGGAGGCCGCCGGCCTCGCCGTCGCCGCGCTCGTCGCGTTCCCGCTCGGGCCGTGGATCGACCACCGGGCCAAGCGCCCGGTGATGGTCGCGATGGACCTGGTTCGCTTCCTCGCGATGGCGAGCATCCCGATCGCCTACCTCGCGGGCGACCTGTCCTACGCCCAACTGCTCGCCGTCTCGATCGTCTCCGGTACGGCGAACATCGCGTTCACCGCTGCCTCCGGCGCGTATCTGAAACACCTTGTCCACAAGGACAAACTGCTCGCCGCGAACGGACGGTTCGAGGGTACGAGCTGGACGGCGACCGCCATCGGCCCGCCGCTCGGTGGAGCACTCGTCGGCGTGCTCGGCCCAGTCGTCACCGTTGCTGCGGACGCCGGCAGTTACTTGTTGTCGGCCCTCGCAGTCCGCAGCATTCGGGGCAGCGACATCACCTCACCCAGTACACGGCTGCGCCCAGCGGACTTCCTCAGCGGCTGGCGTCTCATCTTCCGCGACCCCGACCTACGGCGCCTCTACCTCAACGGCATCACCGTCAGCGGCCTGATCATGGCCACCACCCCGCTCCTCGCGGTTCTCCTTCTCGGCGAGTACCAGCTCGCGGCCTGGCAGTACGGCCTGGCCTTCGGACTCCCCAGCATCGGCGGATTCGTCGGCGCTCGTCTCTCGTCCCGCCTCGTGAACCGCTTCGGACGGCACCACGTCATGACAACGACCGGCTGGCTGCGCTCGATCTTCCCGCTCGGCCTCGCGTTCACTCATCCGGGAGTCTCCGGACTCATCACGGTGATCGTCGTCGAGGCCTTGCTGATCACCAGCATGGGCATCTTCAACCCCATCTCCGCCACCGAGCGCCTGCAGCGCACACCCACCGATCAGGCCGCGCGCGTCCTCACCGCGTGGAGCGTCAGCAGCAAGCTCGCCCAGGCAGTCCTGATGGTGGTCTGGGGTTTCCTGGCCACGCTCACCAGCCCACTCACCGCGATCACGATCTCCGGCGTCCTGCTGCTCGGGACTCCACTCCTGCTGCCGAAAGCGCGTCAGGTCCAGCTGGCAACGAAGTAGCCAACGCCGTACGGCGCAGCGTGGTACAGCAGCTCCCCCGTCAGACCGGTCGTTGCCGCGAGCACCTGCCAGGGCGCGCGACCGGCGGCGTGGAGCTCGGCGGCGAGGGCCGGGTCGAGAGCGGCCAGCGTCGTGGTGTCGGCCAGGTGAAGCGCCGCGGCGACGGTGTTGTCGAAGAGCTCGGCGCGCGGATGCAGGTGGACCGGCGAGTGCTCGCTCCGGCGAGCCGAGCCGTCACCCATGACCAGTAGCCCGACCTGATCGTTGCTGTCGGCAAGCTCCTTGCCGAGCGCGAGACAGTCGGCGGGCAACGTGTCGGCGGTGATCGCCTGGTAGGTACGCGGCAGCGCGGCGACCTTGGACTGGTTGAGCAGCCACGCGCCGACTGCCAACGAGAGCGGCAGCGTCGGTGGGCCGTCGCCAACCTGGATCTGGGCGCCGTACGGCACGAAGCTGCCGGCCGCGTCGGCGTCGTACCGACCAGCAGTCGGCCCGGTGCCGACGACGACCAGTCGGTCGGCCGTCGACAGCTTGTCGATGGCAACCAAACAGGCGGCGCGCAGGTCGTCGAGATCCGAGGCGGCGCCGCTCGCGACCTCCGGGACGAGCAGCGGCGGATGCGGGCAGACGGCCGCGCTCACGACTGGCATGTCAGGCCTCGCGCAGGTAGCGGAAGAAGAGATAACCGTCGTCGCCGGCCAGGGCCGTGTGCAGGGCGTACCCATGCGTCCCGGTCGCGGTCGGACCGGCGGTGATGCGGCCCGAGCCCGGACCGGCCAGGATCGGTGCCAGCGACAAGCACATCTCGTTGATCAGATCGGCCTCGGTCAAAGCGCCCTGCAGATGCGGCCCGCCCTCGGTGAGGATCTGCGGCAGCCCTCGCTCGACGAGCGTGTTGACGACATCGTGCAGGTCGACCCCGGCGTGCCCGCAGACGACCACATCGGCGACCTTGCCCAGCGCCTCCCGCGCGCCGGCGGGCGAGGCCGGGTTCGTGAAGACGATCGGCCGCACCGGCGCCTCCAGGAAGAACGGGGCAGCGGGATCGAGATCGAGTCGCGACGACACGATCGCGAGCGTGGGGTTCTCGGCCAGACCGTGCTCGACCCGCCAAGCCCGCCGCTGACCGTTCAGCCGGAGCGGGTTGTAGCCCTCGATCCGCACCGTCCCCGCACCGACCAGGACGACGTCGCTGAGCATCCGCAGCTTGCCGAAGATCTCCTGGTCGGCCGGGCCGGACAGCGCCTTCGACTTCCCGTCGATCTCGACCGCGCCGTCCAGGGTGGTGACGAAGTTGCTGCGCAGGTGCGGCACCGACCGGTCCTCGACCTGGTACGCCGCGATCACCTCCGCCTCGCTGAGGTCGGACAACCGCTGCATCAGGCCAGGCTCCTTCGGGTTCCGGCGGGCTGCTTCGCACCACGCAGTACGGCGATCAGGTCGAGCGCCTGGCGCGCGGCCGGTAGGTCGTGCACCCGGAACACCCGGGCGCCGAGCCATGCCGAGACGCTCAGGGCGGCGACCGTACCGGTGCCCCGCTGCCCCGGCGGCAGGTCGAGGGTCTCGCCGATGAAGTCCTTGTTCGACACGGCGACCAGCACCGGCCAGCCGGTGGCGACCAGTTCGTCGAGGCGGCGGGTCAGCTCGAGCGACTGCAGCGTGTTCTTGCCGAAGTCGTGGGTCGGGTCGATCACGAGCGCGTCCCGCCGTACGCCGGCCGCGACCGCCTGGTCGGCCAGTGCCGTGGTCGTCCGGATCACGTCGGCGACCACGTCGTCGTACGCCATCCGGTGCGGGTCGGTGCGCGGCGTCAGTCCGCCGACGTGGCTGCAGACCAGCCCGGCACCGGTCGCGGCCGCGGCGGTCGCCATCTCGGGGTCGGAGCCGGCCCAGGTGTCGTTGATCAGGTCCGCGCCGGCCTCGCCGACGCGGCGCGCGACGCCGCTGCGGTAGGTGTCGACGCTGATCACCAGGTCAGGATGACGAGCACGGATCCCCGCGACGAAGTCGACGGTCCGGCGCAGTTCCTCGGTCTCGCTGACCGGCTCGCCGTACCCGGCCTTGACGCCGCCGATGTCGACCAGGTCGGCGCCGTCGGCGACCGCCTGCGCGATCGCGTCGTACGCCTTGTCGGTCGCGAACGTCGCGCCCCGGTCGTAGAAGGAGTCCGGCGTCCGGTTGACGATCGCCATCACCGCGAACTGCCCCGGCCCGAACTCGCGACGGCCCAGCCGCAGCACGCCCGCCCCCGTCTCGTCCGCCACGACGCCGACTCTAACGGGTGCGTTCCAGACGGTCGGGAAAACCCGTGACGAGTGAGCCACATATCCTATAGGATCTCTGACCAGCAGTCTTTTGCGTTCCGCCCTCCGCACCAAGAACGGGTCCTCTATGCCGCGCTTCACCGAGTTCGAGACGTACGACGTCCGCTTCCCCACCTCGCGGGACCTGGACGGCTCCGACGCGATGAACGCCGACCCGGACTACTCCGCGGCGTACCTGATCGTGCGCACCGACGCCGGCGACGGGCTCGAGGGCCACGGGTTCGCGTTCACCATCGGCCGCGGCAACGACGTACAGACCGCGGCGATCGAGGCGCTGCGCGACCACGTCGTCGGCCTCGACGTCGACGCGACGCTGGCCGACCTCGGCGGGTTCTGGAAGTCGCTCGTGCACGACTCGCAGCTGCGCTGGCTGGGCCCGGAGAAGGGCGTCATGCACATGGCGATCGGTGCGGTCGTCAACGCGGTCTGGGACCTGGCCGCCAAACGGGCCGGCGTCCCGCTGTGGAAGCTGCTGGCCGACCTGACGCCCGAGCAGATCGTCGATCTGGTCGATTTCCGCTACCTGACCGACGCGCTCACCCGCGACGAGGCGCTGGAGATCCTCCGCAAGGCCGAGCCGGGCCGCGCCGAGCGCGAGCAGCAGCTGCGCGAGCGTGGCTACCCGGCGTACACGACGACGCCCGGCTGGCTCGGGTACGACGACGAGAAGCTGGTCCGGCTGTGCCGCGAGGCGGTGGCCGACGGGTTCACCCAGATCAAGCTGAAGGTCGGCGCGAACCTCGACGACGACATCCGCCGGATGCGGCTGGCCCGCGAGGCCGTCGGCCCGGACATCCGGATCGCGATCGACGCCAACCAGCGCTGGGACGTCGCCGACGCGATCGCGTGGGTGCAGGCGCTGGCGCCGTACGACGTGTGGTGGGTCGAGGAGCCGACCAGCCCCGACGACATCCTCGGGCACGCCGCGATCGCGCGCGGGATCGCCCCGATCCGGGTCGCCACCGGCGAGCACGTGCAGAACCGGGTCGTGTTCAAGCAGCTGCTGCAGGCCGGGTCGCTGGACTTCGTACAGATCGACTCCGCCCGCGTCGCCGGCGTGAACGAGAACATCGCGATCCTGCTGCTGGCCGCGAAGTTCGGCGTACCGGTGTGTCCGCACGCGGGTGGGGTCGGGCTGTGCGAGCTGGTCCAGCACCTGTCGATGTTCGACCTGGTCGCGGTCAGTGGTAGTACGGACCAGCGGGTGATCGAGTACGTCGACCACCTGCACGAGCACTTTCTCGACCCGGTCGTGATCGAGGCGGGACACTACGTCGCGCCGACGCGGGCCGGGTACAGCGCGGAGATGGAGGCCGGCACGTTGCGCGACTTCCGGTTCCCCGCGGGCAAGGTCTGGACCGAATCGAAGGAGCAGTCGAAGTGACGGATTTTGCCGGCCTGAAGGCCGTGGTGACCGGTGGCGCGTCGGGGATCGGCCTGGCCGCCGCCACCCAGCTGGCCGCGCGCGGGGCCGAGGTCGTGGTGTTCGACCTCAAGCCGGACGTACCCGCGCCGCTGAACGGGATCGCCGCCGACGTCACCGACGACCAGTCCGTCCGCGACGCGGTCGCCTCGGCGGCGCTGCGGCTCGGCGGGATCGACATCCTGGTGAACAACGCAGGGATCGGCGCCCAGGGCAACGTCACGGTGAACGACGACGAGGAGTGGCACCGCGTCCTCGACGTGAACGTGGTCGGCATCGCGCGGGTGACGCGGGCGGTGCTGCCGTACCTGCGGCGCTCGTCGTCCGCCGCGATCGTCAACACCTGCTCGATCGCGGCGACCGCTGGACTGCCGAACCGGGCGGTCTACAGCGCGAGCAAGGGCGCCGTACTGGCGCTGACGATGGCGATGGCGGCCGATCACGTGCGCGAGGGCGTGCGGGTGAACTGTGTGAACCCCGGCACGGCGGACACGCCGTGGGTCGGGCGACTGCTGGACTCGGCGTCCGACCCCGAGGCTGAGCGAGCCGCACTGGCGGCCCGGCAGCCGATGGGCCGGTTGGTGTCGGCGGACGAGGTCGCGTTGGCGATCGCGTACCTGGCCAGCCCGCTGTCTGGTTCGACAACCGGTACGGCGCTGGCGGTGGACGGCGGGATGCAGAATTTGCGACTGCCTGCGGCGCGCAGCTGAGCCAGTACGACGTGGCGAGCACAGCGAGCCGGGGCCGGCCCCGGCTCGGCCTGGCGGGCGCACCCGGCGGGTGCGGCGGAGAAGGCCGGCGGGATCGTCGCCGCGCGAAGCGCAGGCGGGGCGACGAGCCCCATCCCCCTCCCGTTCCATCCCCCTCCCGTTCCATCCCCCTCCCGTTCCATCCCCCTCCCGTTCCATCCCCCTCCCGTTCCATCCCCCTCCCGTTCCATCCCCCTCCCGTTCCATCCCCCCTCCCGTCCCCTCCACGCGTGGCGCGGCGGGGACGCCTTGCGCCACATCCTGCTGAGGGTGCGCCGGTTGTCCGGCGTACTGTCGTCCCTGGTTTGTCCCCTGGCTGAAAGGTGACTTGCTCGTGAAGATCTTCCCCACGGACCTGCGGATCGGGCTGGGTGGTGCTCCGCTGGCCGGGTTGTTCACGCCGATCTCGGATGCCGACGCGGTCGCGACGGTTGAGGCGGCGTGGGAGGAGGGCTGGCGGTTCTACGACACCGCCCCGCACTACGGGCTCGGGCTCGCCGAGGAACGTCTCGGCGCCGGGCTCGCGGGCAAGCCGCGGGACGAGTACACGCTGTCGAGCAAGGTCGGCCGGATCATCTACGAGGCCGACACCGACGAGACCGACGGCGAGGGTTTCGCGGTGACGTCGAAGCGCCGGCGGCGCTGGGACTTCAGTCGCGACGGCGTACTGCGCAGCATCGAGGACTCGTTGCGGCGGATCGGGACCGATCGGCTCGACATCGTGTTCGTGCACGACCCGGACGACCACTACGAGGAGGCGGTCGCGACCGCGTTCCCGACGTTGATCGAGCTGCGCGAGCAGGGCGTGATCGGCGCGATCGGGTCGGGGATGAACCAGTCCGCGATGCTGACGCGCTTCGTTCGCGAGGTCGACGTGGACGTGATCATGCTCGCGGGCCGGTACACGCTGATCGACCCCGACGGGCTGGACGACATCCTGCCGGCCTGCGTCGACAACGACACCCAGGTGATCGCCGTCGGCGTCTTCAACTCCGGGCTGATGGCGCAGCCGCGACCGGCGTCGGACGCGACGTTCAACTACGCGCCGGCTTCCGAGCCGTTGATCGAGAAGGCCAACCGGCTCGCGGACGTGTGCGAGGCGCACGGGATCACGCTGCCGTCGGCGGCGCTGGCGTTCCCGCTGTTCCATCCGGCGGTGGCCGGGATTGCTGTCGGGTGCCGGTCGGCTGCTGAGGTGCACGCCAACGCGGCGCTGTCTCGGGTGGAGGTGCCTGCGGCTTTCTGGTCGGACCTGAAGTCGGCGGGGTTGCTTCGGGAGGACGCGCCTACGGCGTAGGCGCTCGTACGGCGGGCGGCCGGCGGCGTACCGCCCGGCGCGGCTTACCGGCCGGCGCGGCTTACCGGCCGGACGGCGTACTGAAGCTCAGCTCACCGCGGACGACGGGGCCGTGAAGGTGTTGCACACGGCGAGGTTCGGGCGGTCGAACGCGCGGCGCGACCAGATGCCGTGGTTGCGTGGGCTGCCGTGGTCGCGGGCGCCGAGCTCGGGGCGGTCGCCGGTGTTGTTGACGACGTACAGCCACTGGGTGCGGAGCGCGCCGCGGATCGGGTAGCTGTTCTTGTTGGCGCCGAGGAAGAGGTTGCCGAAGCAGGACGCCTGGAGTTCCGTACGCCGGGCGACCTCCAGCCCCGCCGTGCTGCCGTCGTAGCCCAGTCGTCGCGACGCCCGCAGGATCCCGGTCAGGTGCTGCATGGCGTGCCCGTACTCGTGGGCCGCCGCGTGCGACGCGACCGCCCGGCTGAACGTCTGCGACTGGCGCCAGTACTTGATGTCCAGGTCGGACTTCATGTACATCGTGTGGTTCGCCGAGCAGTAGAACGCCAGCGCGTCCACGGCCGTCCCGCAGGGCGAGCTCCCGTTGGTCGCGATCGTCAGCAGCCCCGGCGACCGGAACTGGTACCCCGCCGCGCGCACCTGCCGGGCCCAGGCCCGATCCATGCAGGCCTTGAGCGAGCGGTAGTACGCCGTGGAGTTGGCCTGGTTGCCGAGCCCGACCCGCGACTCGCGACAGCCGACGGAGGGCTGCGTCCCGACCCGGTAGAGCTTGTTGGCCGAGGCAACCTGCCACGGCGTCAGCACCGGCTTCGGCTTGGGCGAGGGCTTGGTCGTCGTCGGGCGGCTGGTCGGCCGGGTCGTCGGCGCCTCAGTCGTTGCCTCCGGCACCGTCGGGCTGTCCTCGGCCGTCGGCTCGTAGGTGGGCTGGGCCGCCGGCAGCGTAGCCGACGAGTCGTCAGCCTTCCCCGCCAGCGTGAACCCGACTCCGAGGACCACAGCCCCCAACACCGCCAGCCCACCCACCACAGCCAGCACGACGATCCCGGCCCCCCGCCGCTTCTTGGGCGGCGTAGGCATCGGCCCCCACCCGAACCCCTGCTGCCCGGGCCCGTACGGCGAGGCGGCGTACTGCGGCCCCGGACCCTGCCCCGGCGGCGGCCCGTAGTTCCCCGGCTGAGGCGCGTAGTACTGCCCACCCTGCTGCGGATACTGCCCAGGCGGCGGCCCTTGGTTGTACGGCCCCTGAGGCGGATACTGCCCCGGCCCCTGCTGCGGCGGGTACTGCCCAGCCCCCTGCGGCGGCACCCCCTGGCCGTACGGCCCCGACGGCCCTTGGTTCGGCGGGTACTGCCCCGGAGGCCCCCACTGCTGACCAGACAATTCGGCTCCTCCACCCGTAGCCGGCCCCAGTAACCGGTCCCCCCGAAGCGTAGAAGCCCAGGAGGCCAGCCCCGCCCCATTCCCCGTCATGGTCGTCGGGTGCCTCGGTCTTCGACGACTGACGCCGTACACCAAACCAGTCGTCGAACACCGAACGACCGTTGCCCCAAGCAACACGACTTCAGACGGCAGCCGGGGCGGTGCAGGCCGAAGCCGGCCCATTCCCAGCGCCTGCTGGAGCCAGTAGGTTCCAGCTGCATGCGAACTCCCAACCTGCAGTTGCCGCCGAAGTTGAAACAGCTGATGGACAAGTACGCCGACTGCGACCAGAAGCCGGTGGGGATCCACCCGACCACCTGGGCGCGCAAGTGGCCGGACCACCCGGTCGCGAGCTGGGCGAGGGATACGGCAGGCGTTCTTCACCAAGTGGTTCGCCTTCGCCGGTATCCAGAAGAGCCGCACGTGGCAGCCGCTCATCCTCGACGCCCGGGTCTACGCGAGCCTGAACAAGACGCTCGGTGTGTCGACCATCCAGCTGGCCGACAGCCATCGCCGGAAGTACCGCTATCGCGGGTACGTACAGGCGCTTCACCTGTGGGCTGAGCAGTTGTCCGTGCCGGCTGAGCGGGTGGAGTGGGTCCTGTTCAGGCACGACGGGGACCCACTCCCCTAGCTCGTGGGCTAGCGGTTGCCTCGGTGGGAGTAGCGGGGGTCTGGCGGGTGGGCGACCACCGGCCACGAGGTGCCGTGGGGGTGGGTCGGTGAATGCCTGGTCCTCGGTTGGGGTGGCTGGAGGATGGGCGCGTGGCGGATGCAGCGGAGGCTGCCGGCTCTGCGCATCAGAGGGGGTCGATCTCTTGGAGCTGGTTGTCCTCCAGGGACAGCCAGCGGGTGATTCCCAGGTCCCTCAGGAACGGTAGGTCGTGGCTGGCGATCATAAGGGCGCCTTGGTAGGAAGCCAGGGCGGTGCGGAGTTGCGTGATGCTGGCGAGGTCCAGGTTGTTGGTGGGCTCGTCGAGCATCAGGAACTGGGGTGGGGGTTCGGCCAACAGGAGCGCCGCGAGGGTGGCTCGGAAGCGTTCTCCGCCGGAGAGGGTGCTGACGGGCTGGTCGGCGGAGCGGCCTCGGAAGAGGAAGCGGGCCAGGCGAGCCCGGCGCTCGTTGTTGTCGGTGCCTGGGGCAAGGATCGCGAGGTTCTCGGCGATCGAGAGGTCGTCCTGGAGGAGGTCCAGGCGTTGGGGTAGGAGGCGTGCGGGGACCAGAGGCAGGCGCTGCCCGACGATCGCGTGGAGCAGCGTGGACTTGCCGGCGCCGTTCGGGCCGGTGAGGGCGATGCGTTCGGGGCCTCGGATCTCCAGGTTCGCGATCAGGCCGGTGCGGAGTTCCAGGTCCTGCAGGCGCAGCGCGACGCGGCCGTTGGGGATCGCGGTCGCGGGAAGGTCCACCCGGATGTGGTCGTCGTCGTGGATCTTCTCCTCCGCCTCGGCCAGTGCGTCCTGCGCGGCTTCGAGGCGTTCGCTGTGTATGCCGAGGTGCTTGCCCGCGGAGACCTGCGACGAGCGTTTCATCGCGCCCGCGGCCATCTTCGACACACTGCCCGCCTCGAAGGCCCTCCGCCCGCCGGCCTGGCGGCGTTCGATCTTCGTCCGTGCCTCGATCAGCTCGCGCTTCTGGCGTTTCACGTCGGACTCGGCCGCGCGCATCATCCGTTCCGCCGCGTCCTGCTCGACGGCGACGGCTTCCTCGTACGCCGTGAGGTTGCCGCCGTACCAGGTCAGGTCGCCCTTGCGCAGGTCGCCGATCTGGTCGACACGATCGAGCAGCTCGCGGTCGTGGCTGACCACGAGCAGCGCGCCGCGGAACGCGTCGACCGCGTCGTACAGGTGTCTGCGGGCGCGCAGGTCGAGGTTGTTGGTGGGTTCGTCGAGCAGCAGGACGTCGGGGCGGCGGAGGAGTTCGGCGGCCAGGCCGAGCAGGATCGTCTCGCCGCCGGACAGTTCGCCGACCGAACGGTCGAGGGTGATCGCGCCGAGGCCGAGCTTGCCGAGCAGCGCGTCGGCGCGTTCCTCGACGTCCCAGTCGTCGCCGACACGGGCGAAGTTCGCCTCGGTCGCCTCGCCGGACTCGATGGCGCTGATCGCCGTACGGACGTCGGCGATGCCGAGGGCCGCGTCGACGCGGAGCGAGGTGTCGAGGGTGAGGTCCTGCGGCAGGTAGCCGAGTTCGCCGCTGACGCGGATCGCGCCGCGCTGTGGTGTCAGCCGTCCGGCGATCAGCCGCAGCAGCGTGGACTTGCCGGCGCCGTTGCGGCCGACCAGGCCGGAGCGCGCCGGTCCGGCGGCGAAGGACAGGCCGTCGAACAGGACGTCACCGTCGGGCCAGGCGAAAAAGAGGTCGTTGCACGTCAAAGAGACAGTCATCAGGGTGTACTCCGAGATCTCGAACGAGACCGCGCACCAACCGGTGGCGATCAACCGCTGCTGAAGAGAGACCTCAGTACGACAACCCGCACCCCTGACATGGACAACAAGAACGTCACCAAGGCTAGCGACGCACAGGCCACCCCGGCAACGACTTAAAAGGCGGAGGAGCCGGGGCGGCGGCGGGGCCCGGAGCGGAGAGCGAGGGGCCGGGGCTACGGCGCCTTGCGGAGCCAGGACTCGACGCCGGCGATGTGGGCGGTCATCCACGCCCGGGCCGCTTCGGCGTCGCGTTGGTCCAGCGCGTCGAGGATCGCGGTGTGTTCGGCGAGGGTGCGTTCCACGGCGCCGGCCTGGGTGACGCCGCGCCAGATGCGGGCGCGCTGGGTGGCGCCGGAGACGCCGTCGAGCAGGGAGCAGACGACGGCGTTGCCGGTGGCTTCGGCGATGCCGCGGTGGAAGCGCAGGTCGTTCTCGACCAAGGCGTCGACGTCCGCGGAGGGCAAGAGGTCGCTGGTGAGGAGGCGCAGGTTCGCGAGTTGCTCCGGGGAGATCCGGGATGCGGCGAGGGCGGCGACGCCGGGCTCGAGCAGCCGGCGTACCTCGAAGAACTGCAGGACGGAGTCGTCACGGTGCAGGTCGACCATGAAGCTGAGCGCGTCGAGCAGGTGCGCCGACGTCAGGCTGGTCACGTACGTGCCGTCGCCGTGCCGTACGTCGAGCACGTTGACCAGCGTCAGGGCCTTGACCGCCTCGCGCAGCGAGTTCCGCGACAGGCCCAGCCGGGCGGCCAGATCCGCCTCCTTGGGCAGCCGGTCCCCCGGGCCCAGCTCGCCGGAGGTGATCATCTCCTTGATCTTGACGATCGCCTCATCCGTCAGCGCCATCGGATCAGTATGCCGCCGTGCGCGCCCACTCCGGTCCCGCCGTACCGAACGACAGGACGTCTCCCCACCCGGCACCCGATCGCCCGCTCACGCCGAGCGGCCGGGAAGCCATTTCGGCCGACACGTCCTGTCGCTCGGTACCGGATCTACCATCGGTCCATGGCGATCCCCGGCTACTCCGGCAAGCCACTGGCCGGGAAGCTCGGGATCAAGCCCGGGCACGTGCTGCTGCTCGACCAGGCCCCGGCCGGGTTCGAGGTCGACGGTCTGCCGGACGGCGTGACGGTCGTACGCCGGCTGGGCCGGCCTCAAGCTGGTCCGGCGGCTGGCCAATCGGTGAGAACTGGACTGATCCGCTGCGTGAGGTTGGCCACATTTCTGCGCACGCCCGGTCATCACCCCCGGCGAACGCGCAGTTGCATACAGTGGGCACCCAGGCGTAGCGGGCACTCCGGAAAGGCCGTGACCCGGCCTCGGAACCCCACCTCTGCAACGCGTCCCGCAGTCCGGCCGACCCGTGAGAACAGCACAAACGGCGTGGCCACGGGCAACAACGCTGAAACATCCGAAACACAGGTGTTCCAGGGCTCGAACGATCAACCCACGGCGGCGGAACCACTCGACACACTGGTCCGGTGGTCCCGGGCTGTAGATCGGTTGCCGGTGCTATTAGCCTTGCCTCGGGAGCAGCCCCATAACTCCCGTAGTCATAACAGTGGTACCGGACCCGCAATCGGAAGAGGCGAACTGCCCAGTGGCCACCGAGCCATCAGACACAAATCCCCTTGCAGCCTTCGGAGCGAACGAATGGCTGGTCGACGAGATGTACGAGAAGTACCAGCAGGATCCCAAGTCGGTGGATCCCGCGTGGTTCGACTTCTTCAAGGATTACAGCCCGGGTGACGCGAAGCCGGTGAACACCGCCCCGTCCGACGCTCCCCGACCTGATGCGGTGTCCGAGAACAAGACCCCGGAAGCACCGGCCCGCGGTACGGCGGCGACCGCACCGGCCTCGAGCGCGCCGGCCGCGCAGGCCGCCGCGACGGCCCCGGCCCCCGCCTCGACGACCAACACGGCATCGACGGCGACCCCGAGCAAGAGCCAGCCCGCCCAGACCAAGCCCGCAGCAGCGGCCCAGCAGCAGACCGCGCCCGCGGCCAGCGGCGCCCCGACCGGAGGAACGGTGAACCAACCGCCCGCAGCGCAGCCCAAGCCCGCTCCCGCGACCAGCACGGACGCGGAGCGCAGGATCCTGCGAGGTGCCCCGGCCCGGACCGCCCAGAACATGGAGCTCAGCCTCCAGGTCCCGACCGCGACCAGCGTCCGCCAGGTGCCGGTCAAGCTGCTGATCGACAACCGGATCGTCATCAACAACCACCTCAAGCGCGCTCGCGGTGGCAAGATCTCGTTCACCCACCTGGTCGGCTGGGCGCTGGTCAAGGCGCTCAAGACGCTGCCGGAGATGAACGCGTCGTACGACGAGACCGAGGGCAAGCCGACGCTGGTCCAGCCCGAGCACATCAACCTCGGTCTGGCCATCGACATGCAGAAGCCGGACGGCACCCGCCAGCTGCTGGTGCCGTCGATCAAGGCGACCGAGTCGATGACGTTCGCCGAGTTCTGGATGGCCTACGAGGACATCGTCCGCCGGGCCCGCGACAACAAGCTCGCGCTGCCGGACTTCCAGGGCACCACGATCAGCCTCACCAACCCCGGCACGATCGGCACGCAGCACTCCGTGCCGCGGCTGATGAGCGGCCAGGGCTGCATCATCGGCGTCGGCGCGATGGAGTACCCGACCGAGTACCAGGGTGCGGCCGAGGAGACGATGGCCAAGCTCGCGGTCAGCAAGGTGATGACGCTGACCTCGACGTACGACCACCGGATCATCCAGGGCGCGCAGTCGGGTGAGTTCCTGCGCCGCCTGCACCAGCTGCTGCTGGGCGCCGAGGGCTTCTACGACGAGATCTTCCAGAGCCTGCGGATCCCGTACGAGCCGATCCGCTGGGCCGCCGACCTCCCGCACAGCCACGAGGAGGACATCAGCAAGCAGGCCCGGATCCTGGAGCTGATCCACGCCTACCGCGTGCGCGGCCACATCATGGCCGACACCGACCCGCTGGAGTACAAGCAGCGCAGCCACCCCGACCTCGACGTCGCGACCCACGGCCTGACGCTGTGGGACCTGGACCGCGAGTTCGCCACCGGCTCGTTCGGGGCCGCGACCGACCGCCGGTTCATGAAGCTGCGCGAGATCCTCGGCATCCTGCGCGACTCGTACTGCCGCACCACCGGTATCGAGTACATGCACATCCAGGACCCCGAGCAGCGCAAGTGGCTGCAGGAGCGGATCGAGCGGCCGCACACCAAACCGCCGCGCGAGGAGCAGCTCCGGATCCTGGCCAAGCTGAACGAGGCCGAGGCGTTCGAGACCTTCCTGCAGACCAAGTACGTCGGCCAGAAGCGGTTCTCGCTGGAGGGTGGCGAGACCACCATCCCGCTGCTCGACGAGATCTGCGAGGAGGCCGCCGGTGCCGGGCTCGACGAGGTCGTGATCGGCATGGCGCACCGCGGCCGGCTGAACGTGCTGGCCAACATCGTCGGCAAGTCGTACGGCCAGATCTTCCGCGAGTTCGACGGCAACATCGACCCGCGCACGGTCCAGGGCTCCGGTGACGTCAAGTACCACCTGGGCGCCGAGGGCGAGTTCGTCTCGGAGTTCGGCGACAAGATCAAGGTGTCGGTGGCGGCCAACCCGTCGCACCTGGAGACCGTCGACCCGGTGCTCGAGGGCATCGTCCGGGCCAAGCAGGACATCCTCGACCAGGGCGCCGCGTTCCCGGTGCTGCCGGTCCTCGTCCACGGTGACGCGGCCTTCGCGGGCCAGGGCGTCGTGGCCGAGACGCTGAACCTGTCGCAGCTGCGCGGGTACCGCACCGGCGGCACGATCCACGTGATCGTCAACAACCAGGTCGGGTTCACCACGTCGCCGGCCTCGTCCCGCTCGTCGATGTACTGCACCGACGTCGCGCGGATGGTCCAGGCGCCGATCTTCCACGTGAACGGCGACGACCCCGAGGCCTGTGTCCGGGTCGCCGACCTGGCCTTCGAGTACCGCCAGGCGTTCAACAAGGACGTCGTCATCGACCTGGTCTGCTACCGCCGTCGCGGTCACAACGAGGGCGACGACCCGTCGTTCACCCAGCCGCTGATGTACGACCTGATCGAGCAGAAGCGCTCGGTGCGCAAGCTCTACACCGAGGCCCTGATCGGCCGTGGCGACATCACCGTCGAGGAGGCCGAGCAGGCGATGCGCGACTTCCAGCAGCGGCTGGAGCGCGTGTTCACCGAGGTCCGCGAGGCGAAGAGCCAGCCGGACACCCCGGCGCCGTACGTCACCGTGCCGGTCTACCCGGACAAGCCGGAGGGCCCGGACGCGACCGCGACCACGCCGGAGGTGCTGAAGAAGATCGCCGACGCGTACACCACGCTGCCGGAGGGCTTCACCGCGCACCCGAAGGTGATGCCGCAGCTGCAGCGTCGTGCCGCCGCGATCACGCAGGGCCCGGTCGACTGGGCCAGCGCGGAGATGACGGCGTTCGGCTCGCTGCTGCTGGCCGGTCGTCCGGTCCGGCTCGCCGGTCAGGACAGCCGTCGCGGCACGTTCGTGCAGCGGTTCGCGGCGGTCATCGACCGGGTCAACGGTCAGGACCACGTCCCGCTGCAGAACCTGGACGAGAACCAGGCGAACTTCTACGTCTACGACTCGCTGCTCAGCGAGTACGCCGCGCTCGGTTTCGAGTACGGCTACTCGGTGGCCCGGCCGGACGCGCTGACCCTGTGGGAAGCCCAGTTCGGTGACTTCGTGAACGGCGCCCAGTCGATCATCGACGAGTACATCTCGGCCGGTGAGGCGAAGTGGGGCCAGAAGTCCGGTGTCGTGCTGCTGCTGCCGCACGGCTACGAGGGCCAGGGCCCGGACCACTCCTCGGCCCGGATCGAGCGGTTCATGGCGCTGTGCGCCGAGAACGCGATGACGGTCGCCCAGCCGTCGACGCCCGCGTCGTACTTCCACCTCCTGCGTCGCCACACCCTCGGCGAGGAGCACAACCCGCTGATCGTCTTCACGCCGAAGCAGCTGCTGCGGCGCAAGGAAGCGGTGTCGCAGCCGGAGGAGCTGACCAGCGGCACGTTCCGGCCGATCCTCGGCGACGCGGAGGCCGAGGCCACCGCGGCGACCGTCGAGCGCGTCATCCTGTCGTCCGGCCGGATCGCGTACGACCTGTTCGCGGAGCGGAAGAAGACCGAGACCGACAAGATCAGCACCGCGGTGATCCGGGTCGAGCAGCTCTACCCGCTGCCGGCCGAGGAGATCAAGGCGGAGCTCGCGAAGTACCCGAACGCGACCGAGGTCCGCTGGGTGCAGGACGAGCCGGCCAACCAGGGTCCGTGGCCGTTCATGGCGCTGAACCTGACCGAGCACCTGGGCGGCAAGCCGTTCTACCGGGTGTCGCGGCCGGCCATGTCGGCGACGTCGGTGGGCTCGATGGGTGCGCACACCGCCGAGCAGCAGACGCTGCTGAAGCAGGCGTTCAGCTGACGTGTACTTCACCGACCGAGGGATCGAGGAGCTCGAGGGCCGGCGCGGCGAGGAGGATGTCTCGCTGGCCTGGGTGGCCGAGCGGCTGCGGGAGTTCGTCGATCTGAACCCCGAGTTCGAGACGCCGATCGAGCGGTTCGCCACCTGGCTGGCCCGCCTCGACGACGAGGACGACTGAGCTGTTCCGTTTTGTAGAGTGAGCGAATGCCCTTCGCCGATCACCCCGTACGCCGGGTGGCCGCGGCGGAGGGCGTTTCGCTGTCCGGGGCCTGGCCGCACACGATCCCCGCTGTTCGCCAGCTGCTGACCGACGGGCTGGACCTCGGGCCGGGCGTCACGTTCCTGGTCGGCGAGAACGGCGCCGGCAAGTCGACGCTGGTGGAGGCTGTGGCGGTCGCCTTCGGGATGTCACCGGAGGGCGGGTCGACCGGTGCCCGGCTGACCACGCGGGCGACCGAGTCACCGCTGTCGGACGAGATCCAGCTGACCAGGGGTGTCGGTGCGTCGAAGGCCGGGTACTTCCTGCGAGCCGAGACGATGCACGGGTTCTACACCTACCTGGAGAACAACCCACGGCCGAGTGGGCCGCAGGACGCGAAGTTCCACGAGATGAGCCACGGCGAGAGCTTTCTGACGCTGATCGGCGACCGCTTCAGCCGCCGTGGCTTCTACTGCCTGGACGAGCCCGAGTCCGCGCTGTCGTTCTCGTCCAGTCTGGCGGTGGTCGGCGTACTGAAGCAGCTGGCCGACTCGCGCTCCCAGGTCCTGTGCGCGACCCACTCCCCCGTGATCGCCGCCCTGCCCGGGGCGACGATCCTCGAGGTCGGTGACTGGGGCATCCGCCGTACGTCGTGGGAGGACCTGGAGCTCGTCCAGAACTGGCGTGCCTACCTGCGGCACCCCGAGCAGTACCTGCGGCACATCCTCTAGCTCAGTGGACGACGACGACCGGCTGGTCCGCCGCGTCCGTCTGGAAATCGCGCTGCCAGGGCCTGACGACGACCAGCAGGGTGATCAGGGACAGGGCCAGGCCGGTGGACATCACCACGGCCATCGCGACCGCGTCGGTGCCGAGGGCACCGACCACCGGTGCGGCGATCGCGCCGATACCGAACTGGACCGCGCCCAGCAGGGCCGCCGCGGTACCCGCCGCCTCGCCGTGGCGCGACAGCGCGAGCGCAGGCGCGTTCGGGAGAGCCAGGCTGGCGGAGAACAGAGCCGCCCAGACCGGGATCAGGATGCCGATCAGGCCGCCGAGGCTCAGGGTCGCGGTCAGCAGCAGCGCCACCCCTGACAGCGCGGCGAGGATCGCGCCCGCGGTGAGCACCTGCTCGGGCTCCCAGCGCTTCAGCAGCAGCGGGTTGAGCTGGGTCGCCGCGATCAGCACCACCCCGCCGACGCCGAAGAGCAGCCCGAAGGTCTGGCTGCTCACGCCGAACTGTTCCTGGAACACGAACGACGCTCCCGCGACATACCCGAACACGCCGGTCATCGCCAGGCCGGCGACGAGCGTGAGCCCGACAAAGACCCGGTCGCGGACCAGCTGGCCGGCGGTGCGAGCGATCTGTGCCAGCCCGAACGGCCGGCGGCGGGCAGGCGGCAGGGTCTCGGGCAGCGTCAGCGCCACCAGGAGCATCAGCGCGACACCGAGCGCGGCCAGTACGACGAACAGCCCCTGCCACGGCAGCGCCACGAGCAGGGCGCCGCCGACGGTTGGGGCGAACACCGGCGCGACGCCGATGACGAGCATCAGCCTCGACAGGAGGGTCGCCGCCGCGCGACCGACGTACAGGTCACGGACGATCGCCAGGGCGACCACGGACCCGGCGGCGGCACCGACACCCTGCAGGGTCCGGAAGACCGACAGCGTCTCGACGTTCGGAGCCAGCGCGCAGAGCACGGAGGCCAGCACGTGCAGCGCCGCGCCGGCGATCAACGGCAGTCGGCGGCCGATGGTGTCTGACAGCGGACCCACCAGCAGTTGGCCGAGCGCGAGGCCCGCGAAGGTGCCGGTCAGCGTGAACTGGACCGCCGCCTCGGAGGTGGCGAGGTCGGTGGTGATCGACGGCAGCGCCGGCAGGTACAGGTCGATGGTGAGCGGGCCGAGCGCGACCACGAAGCCGAGCGTCAGGACCAGGCGGATGCCGCCGATCGCGCGAATCGGTGCGTCGGTGGGGGTCGGGTTCCTGGGAGCGGGGGTCTTCGACGGAGCGGGCGAGGTCGGAGGATCGGAGATCGCCATGGGGTCCTCGTGATCGGCGTACGAGCAGGGCGCGACGTCACTGTCGCCAGCCAACGACAACTGCCCGTCTCAGCGTCCTATTCCCAGCCGGCCCAACAGTCCACCCTGCGGACCACCAGAGGCTCAGTCGGCGTGCGGTGGCTTGCGGCGAAGGGGCGGGTCGGGGGCCAGCGAACCGTCCGGGGCGATGTGTTCGAAGATCTGGTCGACCAGGTTGAGGACGTGGGGGTCGTCGACGGTGTAGATGTGGCGGCGGCCCTCGCGGCGGGCAGTGATGATGCCGGCCAGGCGGAGTTTGCCGAGGTGCTGGCTGGCGGTGGCGATGCTGACTCCGACGCGGTCGGCCAGCGTGCCCACGTCGTACTCGCCCTGGGCCGCCAGCGAGACCAGATGCAGCCGCACGGGGGCGGACAGCATCGCGAAGGTGCCGGCGGCGGATTCCAGCTGCGCCTTCGTCGGTTCGGGGAAGGTCGTCATCTCGCGGTCATTGTGACCGGTCGAACGGGTCCTGGGGAGACGGCAGGCCGAGGGTGAGCACGGTCTCACACTTTCGCAATTGCGAAAGTATCGAAATGGTGGCAGCCTGGAGGCATGGCAAGAGCTTTCCGCCCCGTGCTGCTCCTTCTCGCCGTGGCGATCCCAGCGGTCGTCCTGCGGCTCACCGGCACCCACCCCTTCGCCCCGATCGGCATCCTGGTTTTCGGCCTCGGCGTCGTCGCCGCGTCGTTCGTGCTGGCCTGGGCCGCCGAGGCCGCGGAGATGGACATCTCCGGCGGTCTGGCGATCGCCCTGCTCGCCGTGATCGCCGTCCTGCCGGAGTACGCGGTGGACCTCTACTTCGCCCACACGGCCGGCAGCAATCCGGAGTACGTCCAGTACGCCGCCGCCAACATGACCGGCTCCAACCGGCTCCTGCTCGGCCTCGGCTGGTCCAGCGTCGTACTGCTCAGCCTGTACGTCGCCAGCAAGCGCAGCGGCCGCACGGTCAAGGCGCTGGTGCTCGACGCGGGTTACAAGCGCGAGCTCGGCTTCCTGCTGATCGCCGGTGTGGTCGCGTTCGTCATCCCGCTGACCGGCCAGATCCACCTGCTGCTCGGCATCGCCCTGCTGGGTTTCTTCGCCTACTACCTGTGGCGCGCCGCGGCCAGCGAGCACGGCGACGAGCCCGACCTGGTCGGCCCGGCTGCGCGGATCGGCGCCCTGCCGAAGGTGCAGCGCCGGATCACCGTGATCGCGATGTTCGCCGCGGCCGCCACGATCATCCTGTTCTCGGCCGAGCCGTTCGCCGACTCGCTGGTCGAGGGCGGGCACGCGCTGGGCATCGACCAGTTCCTGCTGGTCCAGTGGCTGGCGCCGCTGGCCTCCGAGGCGCCGGAGTTCATCGTCGCGCTGCTGTTCGCCTGGCGCGGCAAGGGCGCGGCCGCGATCGGCCTGCTGATCTCGGCGAAGGTGAACCAGTGGACCCTGCTGATCGGCAGCCTCCCGATCGCGTACGGCATCGGCGGCGGCGGGCCCGCGCTGCAACTGGACGGGCGCCAGGTCGAGGAGTTCCTGCTGACCGCGACGCAGACGATGCTGGGCATCGCGATCCTGCTGGCGCTGCGCTTCCCGCGCTGGGCCGCCTGGACGCTGCTCGGGCTGTTCGCGGTGCAGTTCGCCGTACCGGGTCAGACCGGGCGGTACGTGATCTCCGCCGTGTACGCCGTACTGGCGATCGCCGCGTTCGTGTACCACCGGCACGAGATCGTCCCGACGCTCACCGGGCCGTTCCGGCGTACGAAGAAGAAGGACGGCGACCGCGAGCTGGTCGGCGTCTGAGACCAACAGACAAGGGCCCGCGGACGAACTGTCCGCGGGCCCTTTGTCTGTTGTCCGGGTCAGCTGGCCTGCTGCTCCTCGACGGTGACCGTACGGCGGCGCTCGGTCGGGCCGGGGCGCCCCCGCCGGCGGCCGTCCAGGAACTTCTCGCCCGCGGCCGTGCCGGTGAACTTGGTCCGCCGGGCCCACGCGCGGCACTCCTCCAGCACCGGGCACGCGGTCAGGCAGATCGCCTGCGCCTTGCGCTGCTCCCACTGGGTCGCGGTCTCGTCGTACGCCGGTGACATGCCGACGCACGCGGCCTTCGACATCCAGCGGTCGGCGGGGTCGGCGATCACCGTCAAGGTCGGCCTCATGGGCACTCCTGCTCGTCGTTCGATCGGGCGGATCGAGTGCGCGGGGGTTTCCTGCGCCACCCTCAGCTTGAGCCTCGGTCGTTGCCCCGGTGCGACGCCAATGTTTCAGGCATGAAACGTCACAAGGGATCTGGTGTCACATCAGTGCCGCTGACACCGGCGACTTCGCGAGCAGCGTGCGGACGGTCTCCTGCGCGCAGGCCTTGTTCACGCCGATCCCACCCTGGGCGCCGCGCTTGATCCAGCCGGTGACGTAGTGGCCGGGTTTGCCGAGGACTGCGCCGTTCTCGTTCGGTACGACGCCGCGCAGCTCGTCGAACGGCAGGCCGGGGATCGCGCGGCCGGTGAAGCCGATCGCGGTGATCAGGGTGTCGGCGGGGATCGTGTCGCCGTCGGCGGTGGTCAGGGCGTGGCCGTCCCAGGCGACGGGGGTGGTGTTGTAACGGAAGACGATGCCTTTGGTGTGTTCGACTTCCCGGTACGCCGAACCGGTATAAGCAGCAACTTCCGGACCGCGGCGGCCGATGACCATGACTTCGGTGATGCCGTCCGTACCGAGAGTGACCAGCAACCGTGCCAGATCGAGGGCGACATTGCCGTTGCCCACGACAACAGCCCGGGGCCCCTTCAGCTGCGGGCGTCGCGCACCCGGGCGGCTGTTGTACCAGGCAACGACCTCGTCGGCCGTCACCTCACCGGGGATCCCGAGGCGGCGGCTCTCGTACGCGCCCGACGCGTGCACCACGGCGTCGTACCGACCCTCGAGCTCGTCGACACTCACCGACGTGCTGGGCCGCCAGTGGACCCGCGGGTGCGTGGCGATCCGCTCGAAGGTCTCCACGATCTGCTTGGTCACCGGGTGATCGGGAGCGACGCCGTACCGCGCCAGACCGCCGACGACCGGGAGCCGGTCGAAGAGCGTGATCTCCGCCGTACTGCGCTGCAGCAACTCCCGCGTCGTGTACATCCCCGCCGGACCGGCTCCAACGACGGCGACCCGGCGAGGCCCGTCCGACCAGGGATCGAAGCGCGGCGGCTCCCAGGTGTCCAGGTCGAGGCCGTCGAGCAGTGGGCGCTCCTTGTAGAACGATGCGTTCAGCTGTACGTCGACAGCAGTCGACCGATCAGCCGGCTTCGCGGCATCCACCGGGCAGATGTCGGCGCACGCACCGCAGTCGATGCAGGTCCGCGGATCGATGAACAGCCCGTCCGTCGTCCCGAAGCCCGGCTCCCCCGGTGACGGGTGGATGCAGTTCATCGGGCACACCGCGACGCAGCTCGCGTCGGAGCAGCAGTCGCCGCTGATCGCGTAGGTCACACTGAAGCACCTCCATCCGCGGGGCAGGTCGATGGTTGGGGTCGGGCCGCACCTCGACGGCGGCGGGACGGCGTGCGACATGAGCCGGCGCGGGGCTTGTGAGAGCGAGCGCGGGGCATGCCTGACCAATCGCGGGGCTTGTGCGAGCAACCGCGGGGGATGCCTGACCAATCGCTCGGCGCGACCGAGCAGCGGCGGGGCAGGTCGAACCAGCCGCCGGGCACGACCGAGCAACCGTGGGGCATGTCAGAGCAACCCGGTCCGCCGGTACACCCGTCGCGCGGCCGGCGTCAGCAGGCCGACCTCGGCGAGGAAGTCCATCAGGTTCGCGCAGCTCGACCGCAGTAGCGACCGGTGGTGCTCGTTGCGCCGGGCCATCGTGACAGCTTTCCCGACATCGAGGCCCGCGTTCCGGTACACGGCCGGGCTGACCATGCTGCTCACGATCATGTCCGCCGCCAGCGCGATCACCAGAGCGCTGACCTGGCGCCGTACAAGACCAGCGCCGGCGATCCGGTCGCGGGTCTCCTCGCGCGCGAACACCATGTGCCGCGACTCCTCGACGACGTGGATGTGGTTCACCGTGCGGACCAGCGGCGCGACACGGCGATCACGCATCCAGTCGCGCTGCATGACGTCGAGCACCTCCTCGGCGACCAGGATCGCGGCGTACGCCGTGGCGCCGGTCGCGATGGTCTTGAAACCGCGCCCCAACTCGCGGGCGAGCAACCCCGGCCGATACCGGTCGTCGACCAGCCGCGCCGAGGCCTTGGCGAACATGATCGAGTGCCGGCACTCGTCGGCGATCTCGGTCAGCGCCCACTGGAACTCCGCGCTCGCCGGGCTCTCGTCGTACACGTCGCGCAGGATCATCTGCTGCAGGATCAGCTCGAACCAGATCCCGGTCGAGGCGACCGACGCGGCCTCGTGCTTGGTCAGCTCCCGGCGCTGCGATTCGGTCAGCTCGTCCCAGTACGGCGTGCCGAAGAGCGTGCTCCACTCGGGACTGAGGCCGTAGCCGTCACCGACCGGAGCGTCCCAGTCGATCTCGGCCTCCGGGTCGCGGGACAACTGCGCCGCCGAAGCGAGCAGGCGTTGTGCGGTTTCGTCCGTGCCGTGCATGAAGCACCTCCGGGAATCGATACATCCTCAATGTAACATGAGCGATGTATCAATCGGCAAGGGCCACTGCGCGGGCTTTTGGGCCGGCTTTAGGCCGGGCTCGCGCGCTGACGCCTAGCCGGGCTCGGGGCCGGGCTTGCGGCCAGCCCCCGGCCGAGCTGTCCGGCCGACTTTCGGCCGGGCTCGTGGGCTGACGCCTAGCCGTGCTCGTGGCCTGGCGCTCCGCCGGGCTCGCGGCCTAGCGCGTAGCCGGGCTCCCGGCCGGGCTATTGGCCGGGCCGGACCATCCTGATCTCCGGTACGCCGAAGAACTCCTCGTCCACGCGGGCGCCGTCCTCGACGAACCCGTTGCGCCGGTAGAACGCGAGCGCACGATCGTTGCCCTCCAGCAGCCACAGACTGGCCGCTTCCTTCCCGATCGCGACGTCCAGCAGGCGTTGACCGAGGCCACTCCCCCACCAGGCCTGCCGAGCGTAGACCGAGTACAGCTCCAACGGCGTCGGTGCATCGTCGTCGCGGCCGGGGCCGGGTGACGAGAAACCGATCACGCGGTCCTGAATCGGTACGTCCTGCCCCGCCGGGTTGAACGCAAGCCAGCGGATCACCCCGGCCTCGATCGCGCCACGCCAGCGCTCGGTCCGGCGGCCGATGCCGGCGGGATCGGTCTTCTCCTGCAGCCGCTGAGGGTCCAGCAGATCGGCGTACGCCTCCTGCCAGCACAGCAGATGACACCAGGCACCGGCCTCGGCATCGTCAACCGTCGCGCGACGGATCTTGACGCGCGCCGCATCCGGGCGCCCGGGCTTCGGCGGCCGCGGCGTACCGCGCTCCGACTCCGACGGCCCCGGCGTACCGCGCCCGGGTTCCGACAGCCGCGGCGTACCGCCCCCGGGCTCCGACGGCCGCGTCGTACCGCCCCCGGGCTCCGACGGCCGCGGCATAGCGCGCTCGGATTCCGACAGCCACGGCGTACCGCGCCCGGGTTCCGACGGCCCCGGCCTACCGCGCTCGGATTCCGACGACCCCGGCGTACCGCGCCCGGACGGCGTCGTGCCCATCTAGACCGTGAAGACGATCTTGCCGAAGACGTCGCCCTCGTTCATCTTCGCGAAGCCCGTGCGAGCGTCGGACAGCGGCAGCGTGGTGTCGATGTGCGGCGAGATGCCGGCGTTCGCCATGAACTGGACCAGCTCGGCCAGCTCCTGCCGGGTGCCCATCGTCGAGCCCTGGATCCGCAGTTGGAGGAAGAAGATCCGGTTCAGCTCGGCCGACTTCGGCGCCTGGCCGGAGGTCGCGCCGGAGATCACCACCGTGCCGCCCTGCTTGAGCGACTTCAGCGAGTGCGACCAGGTCGCCTCACCGACGGTCTCCATCACCGCGTCCACGCGCTCGGGCAACCGCGCGCCCGACTCGAACACGTCGTGCGCGCCGATCTCCAGCGCCTTCGCCCGCTTGCCTTCGTCCCGGCTGGTCGCCCAGACCCGGATCCCGGCCGCGCGCGCCAGCGTGATCAGCGAGGTCGCGACGCCACCGCCGGCGCCCTGGACGAGCACGGTGTCGCCCGGCTTCAGCCCGGACTGCGTGAAGAGCATCCGGTACGCCGTCAGCCACGCCGTCGGCAGGCACGCGGCCTGCTCGAAGCTCAATCCAGCCGGCTTCGGTACGACGTTGTGCGCCGGTACGACGACCTTCTCCGCCAGCGTCCCCTGGTACCGCTCGCTCAGCAGCGAGCGCTTCGGGTCGAGCGTCTCGTCACCCTTCCACGACGGGTCGGAGATCACCGCGTGCACGACCACCTCGTTGCCGTCCTGGTCGACACCCGCGGCGTCGCAGCCGAGGATCATCGGCAGGCTCTTCTCAGCCAGCCCGACCCCCTTGAGTGACCACAGGTCGTGGTGGTTCAGCGCCGACGCCTTCACGTCGATCGTCACCCACCCATCCGGAGCCACCGGCTCCGGCCGCTCCCCGACCTCGAGCGCGGACACCGGGTCGTCGGCGTTGAACTTGGCGGCGTAGGCAGCAAGCATGAGCCCACACTAAGCGCTGGTCTACTGCCCGTCAGTTAGCAACGTCACCGGTTCAGCCCGTGCGACGACAGCCGGTACGACGACAGCCCGGCGACGCCAGCCGGTACGACGACAGCCGGGCAACGCCAGCCAGTACGGCGACGGCCCGGCAACGCCGATTGGCCGAAGCCGATTGGCTTGCAGTTGCTGTCAGTCCGCGTGCAGCGCTGCGTCCGCGTGTCCAGCGGTCGGATCGGCGCCGCGGTCAGTCCGCATGGAGTCAGCGTCGGTTGCCACACCGGTCGGCTGACGCCGGTTGGTCGACGCCGGTCGGCTCGGCGTTGCTGCCAGCCCACGTGCAACGCGGCGTTCCGCGCGACCCGCGGCCGGGTCGGCGCCGCGATCAGTCCGCGTGCAGGCCGGCGTCGGTTGCTACACCGGCCGGCTGACACCGGTCGGTCGACGCCGGTCAGCTCGGAGTTGCTGCCAGCCCGCGTCCAGCGCGGCATCCGCGCGACCCGCAGCCGGGTCTGCGTTGCTGTCAGCCCACGTGCAGCGCTGCGTCCGCGCGTCCCGCGGTCGGTTCAGCGCCGCGATCAGTCCGCGTGCAGGCCGGCGTCGGTTACTACGCCGGCCGGCTGACGCCGGTTGGTCGACGTCGGTTGGGTCGGCGTTGCCGTCAGTCCGCGTGCAGTGCGGCGTCTGCGGCGGTGACGGCGTACGACGTGAAGCGGACGGTGAGGCCGCTGCGGGTCGGTGCACAGCACATCGGGCCTGCGGCAGCCTCGGCGGTCGGGTCCAGCGGCGCCAGGCGTACCATCCGCCATGGCTCGTCCTCGACGCGCGCTCGCACGGTGATTGCATCGCCCGAGCGGCTGACGCGGATAGTCACCTCACGCCCGGCCCAGTCCGGCACCGGAGCCATCGACCAGTCCGACAACCCGCGCGTCACCACGGCACCCAACTGCGGCGCCCCGTCGGTGAACTCCACGCCTGCCTTGATCCAGTTCTCCTCGTCGACCCGGATCAGCACGCCCGCCTGGTCGTACAGCTCCTCGAAGGCGGCGATGAAGCTGACCTCGATCGCCGTGTCGGCTGGGAAGTCGGTGAGCAACGCGTGTCCGTCGTCGTGCACGAACCCGTAGCTCGTCGTACGCCAGAAGTCGCTTCCCTCCCGCGCCGACACCAGCAGGTCGTTGCCATCAGCAAGCACCCCCTCAGGCGCGTTCAGCCAGGCAGCCTCGGACCACTCGATCGCACGCCGGTTCTCCATCCGGCAACCCTAGAACAAGCGGAAGAGGAAGGAAGGCGGAGCGCCCGAAGGCCGGAGCCGGAGCGGACGGCTGGAGCGGAGGCGGAGGCGGTGGGCCGGGGCGGAGGCGGTGGGCCGGGGCGGAGGGCCGAGGGGCCGCGCTTGGAGCGAGGCGTGCTGCCGCCGGGCCTGGGCCGGGGGCGGGTCTGAGTCGGGGCGGGGTCGGTGCCGACACGGGCGTGAGGCCGGGCGGAGGGCCGAGGCGAAGGGCCGAGGCGTGCCCGGCCCTCCTCCTGCCGTCAGGCGCGGGCGACGCCGTCCTGGTGGGCGGCCGCAGCGACCGCGGCGGCTACCGCCGGCGCCACGCGCTCGTCGAACGGCGACGGGATGATGTAGTCCGGGCGCAGCTCGTCGTCCGCGATCAGGCCCGCCAGTGCCTCGGCGGCGGCCAACTTCATGCCTTCGGTGATGCGGCTGGCGTTGGCGTCGAAGGCGCCTCGGAAGATGCCGGGGAAAGCCAGCACGTTGTTGATCTGGTTCGGGAAGTCCGAGCGGCCCGTGGCGACGACTGCGGCGTAGCGGTGGGCGAGGTCGGGGTGGACCTCCGGGTTCGGGTTGGCGAGGGCGAAGATCATCGCGCCGGGGGCCATCCGGGCGATGGCTTCCTCGGGGACCGTGCCGCCGGAGACGCCGAGGAAGACGTCCGCGCCGTCCAGCGCATCCACCAAACGGCCGGAGAGCTGGGCGGTGTTGGTGTCACGCGCGAGGGACAGCTTCACCGGCGACAGGTCGGCTCGGTCCTCGTGGAGGACGCCCTTGCTGTCGACAACGGCCAGGTCGCCGACGCCGGCCTGGAGCAGGATCCGCGCGCAGGCGACCCCGGCCGCGCCGGCGCCGGAGATGACCACGCGGATGTCGGAGATCGACTTGCCCGTGACGCGCAGCGCGTTCCGCAGAGCAGCCAGTACGACGACCGCCGTACCGTGCTGGTCGTCGTGGAAGACCGGGATGTCCAGCCGCTCCTTGAGCCGCCGTTCGATCTCGAAGCAGCGCGGGGCGGAGATGTCCTCCAGGTTGATCCCGCCGAACGTCGGCGCCATCCGCGCGACCGTGTCGACGAACTCGTCCACATCCGTGCAGTCCAGTGCGATCGGCACCGAGTCGACGCCGCCGAACTCCTTGAACAGCAGGGCCTTGCCCTCCATCACCGGCAGCGCGGCGGCGGGCCCGATGTCACCCAGACCCAGTACGGCGGTCCCATCGGTCACCACGGCGACCACGTTCGACTTCCAGGTGTACGTCCGGACCAGCGACGGGTCCTGGTGGATCGCGGTGCAGACGCGGGCGACGCCCGGCGTGTAGGCCATCGACAGGTCGTCGGCGTCGCGGACCTGGATCGAGGACGTGACCTCGATCTTGCCGCCGCGGTGCAGCTCGAAGACCGGGTCACCGGCGTACGGGTCGGACGTGGGAACTTCGGAGGGAACGGCTTCGGCGACCATGAGGACCCTTCGTCAGCCCGGCGCGACGGCGGGGCGGAGGCGTGTACGGAACATGTGAGGTGGCGGTTCGATGAGGGTGCGTCGAACGGCGCCGTTGCCAGGGGGTCACCCGTCGCCACGAGTAAACCACAGACAGCACTGGTCTCATCTGTGAGGCCCCCCACACGGCAACAGCGGGGTGACGATCGAGTCTCGGCCCCGGTTACCGGCCGACACGGCGCTGCCTGCTGTGTCAGGATGCGGGAATCCTGGCCGGTAACGTCCGGCAGGACGACTACAACCAGTGTCGAGGAGTATTCGCGATGAACATCGTCTCCACCCTCCGTCAACGTCGTTTCGCGGCCGCCACCGCAACGGTCGCCGCGCTCGCGCTCGCCCTTTCCGCCTGCGGCAGCGACGACTCGGGCAGCGGTGGTAGCGAGGACAAGGCCGCGGCCGCCGGCATCACCTTGGTGAAGCCGGGCAAGCTGACGATCTGCACCCACCTGCCGTACAAGCCGTTCCAGTACAAGGACGGCACGAAGGTGGTCGGGTTCGACGTCGACCTGCTGGACCTGCTGGCCAAGGACCTCGGGCTGGAGCAGGAGGTGGTCAACATCGAGTGGGCGCAGGTCACCTCGGGGGCCGCCTTCCAGGCCAAGAAGTGCGACGTCGGCATGGGCGCGATGACGATCACCGACTCGCGCAAGGCCGCGATCAGCATCACCGACCCCTACATGGACGCGACCCAGGTCCTGCTGACCAAGAAGGACGCGCCGTACAAGTCGCTGGAGGACCTGAAGGGCAAGAAGGTCGGGGTCCAGGCCGACACCACCGGTAAGGACTTCGCCACCGAGCAGGCCAAGAAGATCGGCTTCGAGGTGGTCGTGTTCAACGACCTCGCGCTGCAGGAGAACAACGTCAAGTCCGGTCGCGTCGACGCCGGCATCAACGACAACGGCGTGCTGTACGACTTCGTCAAGGAGAACCCCGACACCGCCGTGGTGGCCGAGTTCGACACCGGCGAGCAGTACGGCTTCGGCGCGCTCAAGGACGGCAGCGGCCCGAAGCTGGTCGAGAAGTTCAACACCCTGCTGGCCGCGGCCAAGAGCGACGGCAAGTACAACGAGATCTACAAGACCTGGTTCGGGGTTGAGCCGAAGAAGTGAGCACACCCAACGACACAGTCGTCCGTCAGGGGCTGAGTCCGCGGCAACGGTCTCAGCGCTCCCGGTACATCCAGTACGGCGTACTGATCGTTCTGGTCCTGCTCGCGGCCTTCTCGGCCGACTGGGGCCAGATCGGCAGCGTCTTCTTCAAGCCGGAGTACATCAAGTCGGCGTTCGAGGACGGTCTGCTGACCGCGCTGGTCAAGACGCTCGAGTACACCGCCGGCGCGTTCGTGATCGGCCTGCTCGGCGGGACGTTGCTGGCGCTGATGCGGCTGTCCAGCGTCGGCCCGTACCGGTGGATCTCGACGGCGTACATCGAGTTCTTCCGCGGCCTGCCGGCGATCGTGGTGTTCATCGCGTTCAGCCTGCTGCCGCTGGCCTTCGAGGGCATGACCATCCCGCTCGACCCGTACGGCACGGTCTGGCTCGCGCTCGGCATCGTCGCGGCCGCCTACATGGCCGAGGTGATCCGGGCCGGCATCCAGGCGGTGCCGAAGGGGCAGGTCGAGGCGGCCCGCTCGCTCGGCATGCCGCCGGGGCTCGCGACCCGCAAGATCGTGCTGCCGCAGGCGTTCCGGATCGTGCTGCCGCCGCTGACCAACGACCTGATCCTGCTGGTGAAGGACTCGTCGCTGGTGTTCATCATCGGTACGACGGCGTCGGCGTACGAGCTGACCGGGTTCGGCCGGGACCTGGCCAACACGTACTCCAACCTGACCCCGCTGGTCACCGCCGGGTTCTGCTACCTGATCATCACGCTGCCGCTGGGCCTGCTGGTCCGGCGGCTCGAGGCAAAGGCTGCGAGGGCGCGCTGATGGCACTGGTGGAGATCAAGAACCTGCACAAGTCGTTCGGCAGCAACCACGTCCTGCGCGGTATCGACTTCACCGTCGAGCAGGGCGAGGTGGTCTGCGTGATCGGGCCGTCCGGCTCGGGCAAGTCGACGCTGCTGCGTTGCGTCAACCTGCTCGAGGTCCCGCAGGAGGGGCAGGTGATCGTGCGCGGTGAGGACATCACCGACCGCGACTGCCACCTGGACGCCGCCCGGCAAGGGATCGGCATGGTGTTCCAGCAGTTCAACCTGTTCCCGCACCTGTCGGTGCTGGCCAACTGCACGGTCGCCCAGACGACGGTGCTGAAGCGCAAGCCGGCCGACGCGGAGAAGATCGCCCGGGCGAACCTGTCCCGGGTGGGCCTGGACGACAAGGTCACGGCGTACCCGGCCCAGCTGTCCGGTGGGCAGCAGCAGCGGGTCGCGATCGCGCGGGCGCTGTCGATGGACCCGGCGCTGATGCTGTTCGACGAGCCGACCTCGGCGCTCGACCCGGAACTGGTCGGCGACGTCCTGACGGTGATGCGCAAGCTCGCCCTGGACGGGATGACGATGCTCGTGGTCACCCACGAGATGGCGTTCGCCCGTGAGGTGGCCGACCGGGTCGTCTTCATGGACGGCGGCGTGATCGTCGAGCAGGGGCCGCCGGCCGAGGTGATCGGCAACCCGCAGCAGCAGCGGACGCAGGACTTCCTGCGCCGGGTGCTGAACCCCACGCACGTCGAACCGACGTAAACATTCCGTACGACGTACGCCCGAGGCCCGGTTTTCCCCAGGAGAACCGGGCCTCGGTGTGCATAGGTGGCCCTGTGCGGGGAAGATGTACGCGGGTGGGCCGACCGTCCCGCAGAAGCCCGCCAGGGAGGCAGCACGTGAGCAGCACCGGATCAGCCGCCGAGGTACGCCTCAGCATTCCCGCGGACAGCGCCTACATCGCCGTTCCGCGCTCGGTGGTCGGCAACCTCGCGGCCCGCAACGACTTCACCGTCGACGCGATCGACGACCTGCGGATCGCCGTCGACGAGGCCTGCTCGCTGCTGCTCCCCCAGGCTACTGACGGGGTGCTGGAGTGCGTCTTCGCGATCGACCCGCCGCAGATCACCGTCCGTACGTCGGCCGCCGTGCCGGCCGGGTGGATGCCGGACACCGACTCGTTCGGGTGGACCGTGCTGACCGCGCTGGTGGAGTCGGCCGGGGCGGAGACCGTGGACGGCCGCCTGACCATCACCGTGACGGCGACCGCCACCGCCGCGGAGAAGGCGTGACCGACGACAGATCCCTGGGCGAACCCCAGGAACCCACCGACCTGCGTACCCGCACCGCCGAACTCTTCGCCGCACTGGGAGCCGCCCCGGCCGGAGACCCGGCGCACACGCTGGCCCGCGACGGCCTCGTCTCGCTGCACATGCCGCTGGTCGAGCACCTGGCTCGCCGGTTCCGCAACCGCGGCGAGCCGTACGACGACCTCGTGCAGGTCGCGACGATCGGGCTGATCAAGGCGGTCGACCGGTTCGACCTCGAGCGCGGGGTCGAGTTCTCGACGTACGCGACGCCGACGATCCTCGGCGAGATCAAGCGGTACTTCCGCGACAAGGGCTGGGCGATCCGGGTCCCGCGCCGCCTGCAGGAGCTGCGGCTGTCGCTGACCGCGGCGACCGCGGAGCTGACCCAGGAGCTCGGCCGGGCCCCCACGGTGGCGGAGCTGTCGACGCGGCTGGAGCTGGCGCCGGACCTGGTGATCGAGGGACTGGAGTCGGCGAACGCGTACAACACGCTGTCGCTGGACGCCCCCGACCAGAACGAGGCCGACGCGACCACCGTGCTCGACGGACTCGGCGGCGAGGACGAGGCGCTGGAGAGCGTGGAGTACCGGGAGTCCCTGAAGCCGCTGCTGGCCCAGCTGGACACTCGCGAGAAGCGGATCCTGACGCTGCGGTTCTTCCGGGGCATGACGCAGTCCCAGATCGCCGAGGAGATCGGCATCTCGCAGATGCACGTCTCCCGGCTGCTGGCCCGCACCCTGACGGAACTCAGGGCGGGCCTGCTCAAGGAGTAGCGGGGTTCAGAGCACGGGAGGGTGGCTCGGGTCGTCCCGGAGGGCCTCGGTGGAGGCCTTCTGGAAGATGGCGACCAGGACGCCGATCGCCGCGATCGCGAGCACGACCGAGATCGCCCGCGTCGAGCCGCCCCAGAAGCTGTAGGCCATCAGGACCTGGATCAGCTGGGTGAGCACGGCCGGCCCGCGGCTCCACGTCGACGCCCGGAACAGGCCGCGCGCGACGAGCAGCAGGCCGCCGCCGTACGCGAGCAGGAACAGGGTCGTGGTCAGCCCGAGCACCAACCGTCCGGAGTCGAGCGTTAACGCTTCGGCAAATCCGAGAACGACGACCACAAGCCCTTCCGCAGCGACCACAGCCGCGGCTAACTTGAGCGGACGCGGTGCGGCTGCAGAGGAATCGGTCGGCACACCGCAAGCCTACGCGGCGGAGGTTCGGGCGGATCGGCGTGGTTGGCCGGTCCGGCGGAACGTCCGTCGCGTGGCAACTCGACGCCCCGGCGGGCTGCTGTGAGGAGCAGCCCGGCGCAGGGCACGTCGTGCCTGGGCCCACCCCTGCCCCGGGCGCGGTGAAGGGTCGGAGAGCCTTTCCCCACAGGGATTCCAGGTTTTGCGTAACCCCGAGGCTGTTCGATCGGTTACTTGCAGTGAACGGGTGATCGCAGCGCCGGCCCCGCGTTCGGATAACGGACGTGACGGTCCGCTGTGCACCGGTTCGAAGTGTAAAGGAAGCGTTGTGATCGGATCGACAAGTCCATAACCCTTGTTTCGCCAGCGCGAGATTGGGAACATGGTGTCGTTCGTGAAAACGTTCACAACGCTTCGCACCACCCCCCGTGCGATTACTTCACCGCTGATCGGGCACCTACCAGCCTTCAGTGGAATCAACTACCGAGAGAGATGGGATCCGCCATGGATTGGCGCCACCGGGCCGTTTGCCTCGATGAGGACCCGGAACTGTTCTTCCCCATCGGCAACACCGGGCCCGCGATCATGCAGATCGAGGAGGCCAAGCAGGTGTGCCGTCGTTGCGACGTGCGTGAGCAGTGCCTCGCCTGGGCACTGGAAGCCGGCCAGGACCACGGTGTCTGGGGCGGCCTGAGCGAGGACGAGCGTCGTGCGCTGAAGCGCCGCAACGCCCGCGCCCGCATCCGTACCGCCTGACGCAGCTACACGATGGGGCCCCGCGGGATCCGCGGGGCCTTTTGATTTCCAGGCGTTCCAGCCGTCCAGGTTGCCGACGGCCCCCACGTTGGCTGCGAAGAACTATGGGTGAGCACCAACAGTTGATGCCCCCCACGGTTGTTCACAGCCAACGAACGCCACTCCCCTCCCGTGAGTCCCTCACCGGCGCAGACCGGTGAGCTGCAGCTCGGCGAACAGACCGACAGCAACCGCCTGGACGATCACGAACCCGACCCCGAGAGCGGTCAGTTCGAGGACGAACAGCGCGGCGAGACTGGCGACCACCCACGCGACGTTGATCGCGACGATCTCGACGACGGCCGTACGGCGAACCGCAGGCCGGCGGCCGATCAGCAGCAGGGCCACACCCCACAGCACCAGGAACGCGCCGACCCCGGCGGACAGCGCCACGGACACGCCCAACGGGCCGTCCAGCGCCCAGCCCGCACCGAGCAGCAGCACCCCCAGGCCACCGGACGCCACGGCGTCCAGCCGGATGACCCGGGTCAGGAATCGGCTCTGGACAGTGGCACTCGCGGTGGAGATCGTCTCGGTACTCATGGTCGTTCCTCCTGGTCGATCGGCTGATGACCAGAAGCCTGCCGCCACCGCGCGGATCAGGCGATGACGTGACAGGTCACGCCGGCGACCACCCCGGAGGTGTCAGTCCTTGATCGGCAGGTCGAGCGTCACCGTCGTACCGGGACCGCTCGTGCGGGCCTGGAAGTCGAGCGTCCCGTCGAGCTCGCCCAGCACCAGCGTGCGGACGATCGAGAGGCCGAGGTTGCCCGACGTCTCCGAGTCGAAGTCCTCCGGGAGGCCCTTGCCGTCGTCGGTGATGACGACGTGCAGCCGCCCGACCGCCCGATGGGCCTCCAGCTCGATCGTTCCGCTGGCGTCCTCACCGGATCGCGCCCCGAAGGCGTGCTCGACGGAGTTCTGCATCAGCTCGGTCAGCACCATCGCCAACGGAGTGGCGACTTCGGAGTCCAGTACGCCGAAGCTCCCACTCCGCCGGATCTCCACCGACGTGGCGACCGTCGACACGTCGGCCACCATCGCCGCCACCCGGTCCGCGACGTCGTCGAAGTCCACGTGCTCGTCGAACGACTCCGACAGCGTCTCGTGCACGATCGCGATCGACCCGACCCGGCGTACGGCCTCGGCCAATGCCGCCTGGCCTTCCGGCACCGTGATGCGCCGGCCCTGCATCCGGAGTAACGCGGCGACGGTCTGCAAGTTGTTCTTCACACGATGGTGAATCTCCCGGATGGTCGCCTCCTTGGTGACCAGCTCCCGCTCCCGGCTACGCAGCTCGGTCACGTCCCGGAGCAGGATCAGCGCGCCCACGTGCTCGCCGCCGGCCCGCAGCGGGATCGCGCGCAGGAACAGCGTCGCGTCGGCGTTCTCGATCTCGAGTTCCTTGGCGGCCCGCCCGGTCAGCACCGAGGCCAGCACGTCGTCGACCTTGTGCCCGGTGTGCAGCAGTTCGCCGGTGACGTCCTTGAGCCGGCTGCCGACCAGATCGGTGACCAGTCCCATTCGCCGGTACGCCGACAACGCGTTCGGGCTCGCGAACGTCACCATTCCGTGCCGATCGACCCGGATGCACCCGTCCCCGACCCGGGGCGTGGTGGACAGCAGCCGCTCCCCGCCGTACGGGAAGATGCCGTCGGTGATCATCCGGGCCAGGTCGGTCGCGCTCTGCAGGTAGGCGATCTCCAGCCGCGACGGCGTCCGGACGCCGAGCAGGTTGGTGTTGCGGGCGATCACCGCGATCACCCGGTCGCCACGGCGGACCGGGATCGTCTCGACCCGCACCGGCACGTCGTCGCGCCACTCCGGATCGCCCTCGCGGCAGATCCGGCCGCCGTCGTAGGCCTGGTCCAGCAGCGGCCGCCGGTCGCGCGGGATGAAGCTGCCGACGATGTCGTCCAGGTACGCCGTCGGCCCGGTGGTCGGGCGCATCTGCGCACCGGCCCAGAAACCGAGGCCTTCGGTGTCGGGCAGCCAGAGCACCAGGTCGGCGAACGACAGGTCGGCCAGCATCTGCCAGTCCGAGACCAGCAGCTGCAGCCGGTCGAGGTCGGCGGAGTCCAGGGTCGTGTGGTTGCGGGCCACGTCACTCAGCGAGGGCACGTCGTTGAGCCTAGTCCCAACGCCCGGCTCGACAGATCTGCGCATTGGGTGTTGATTGATCTGTGCCGAACCAGGTCACGAGTGAAAGGATGGCTCGGTGGAGTCGACGTCGTACTGGCAGGACGTGATGGCCGCGGACTATGCGGTACCGCACGACCGTGGGCTGAGCGACCTCACCGAGGAGCTCGTGCGTGGCCTGGCCAGTACGAACCCGCAGATCCGCGACGCCCTGGCCTACCCGACGCTCGCCACCTGGCTCGAGCGCGGCGTGTACGACGACCTCCTGCCCGGTTTCGGTGACGGCCTCTGCGCCGGACTGAACTACGGGCTCGGCGAGGACGGCACCGACACCGTCTTCCGGCGCTCGTTCACCGCGCTGACGCTGGCCGAGGTGATCCACCGCGACAACGCCGAGTTCCTGGTGCACGACGAGGTCGTGATGCGCTGGGGCGACCGGCTGGCCACCTGGCTGCTGCGGGAGCGCGACCTGCGCGGCTTCGTCCCGGACTCCGGCTGGGCCCACACCGTCGCGCACGGCGCCGACGCGATCGGCGCACTGGCCCGCTCCCGGCACTGCGACGCCGGCGTGCTGCGCGCGCTGCTCGACGTACTGGCCGACCGGATCGTCAAGGACACGCAGTACCGCTGGGTGCACGAGGAGCAGGACCGGGTCGCGCACGCGGTGATGACGATCCTGCACCGCAACATGCTGACCAGCGACGAACTGGAGCGCTGGCTGAAGCCGGTCGCCGCGACGGCGGCACAGCAGCCGATGATGCACGAGACGCTGCCGGAGTGGCCGACGCCGAACGTGTTCAACGCCCGCGGCGTGCTGCACGTCCTGCTCAGCCAGCTCGCGATCGGCGTGAAGGGCTTCCCGATCCCCGGCGACGACGACCTGTTCGGCCGGCCGATCGAGTCCCGCGCCGACCTGCTGCTGATGGTCACCGAGGCCGTCCGCGCCTCCCAGCCGTACATCTACCGCCCGGCTCCGAGCTCGAGCTAACCCGCCTTCGCGACGGCGACCGTCGCGACGACCGCGCGGTGATCGGTCCCGTCGATCTCGTACGTCTTGAACCGGCTCGGCTCCACCCCGGCGCCGGCCACGACGTGGTCGATCTGCGTCCGCGCGAACGCCGGCCGATCGGCCGGCCACGTCCCCTGCAGCCCCTCTCCCACCGCTGGGCCGACGCTGCGGCAGTTCTTCCCCAGCGCGTCCCGGAAGTCCGCGTGGTCGGTCGTCGCGTTGAAGTCACCGGCAACGATCGTCGGTACGTCGGACGAGCACCACTTCCGCAGTACGACGAGATCCTGCTTCCACGTCGTCACCTCCGACGGCAGCGGCGGATACCCGTGGTACGCGATCAGCCGCAGCTTCCCGAGGGTCCCGCCGGTCACGACGATGTGCCCGAAGCGCGTCGTCGTCTGCTGTACGACGCCCGCCTTGTCCGGCTCGGGCTTGCCGGTCTGCGGCCCAGTGCTCGGCACCGAGGCGTTCACCCGGCCCGGGTCGAGCGTGTCCGCGGTGAACTCGACCTTGCCGAGCGTGCTCGACACCAGCACGCTGGTCGCGCTCTCCGGCGCGGAGTTCGCCTGGACCGTGTACCCGTTGTAACCAAGGCCCTCGAGCTCCTCCTGGATCCGCTCGCGCACGTTGACCTGGGCCTCGGGCAACGACACGAGGTCGGGACGCTGGGTCCGGATCAGCTTCGCGACCTGTTCGGGGTCGGCGCCGCCGCCGAGCACGTTCGCGACCATCACGGTCATCGCGCGCGACCCGGGCTGCGGCGGCTCCGGATCGGAGATCGCCCGCGGCGCGGTCAGCGCGACGCCGGTCAGGACGAGCAGCACGACGAGGGCCGACGCGAGCCGCCAGTTCCGTCGTACGAGCATCAGGAGGGCGAGGACGAGCACCAGCGCGAGCAGCTGCGGCCGGAACGCGACCAGTTGCGGGAAGGGCGTCACCTCGTCCAGCCCGAACAGCTCGGGATAGAGCGGTACGGCAACCACCAGCAGGAAGAGGGTGGACAGCACGACACTGCGAACCCGCCAGGCGGTTTCGTTGTCCATCGGTGCCCCCTACATCTAGTGCCTGTCTATGAACGAACGGTAGCGTTCACCGTTGCGCCAGCCTGTGTCCCCGAGGAGGTAGCTGTGTCCAAGCTGTCCGCGGTGAGACCCGCGTACTGGATCGCCGGCGTTCTGCTGGCGGCTTCAGTCGTGGTTCCTCTCCTGGTCTCCACCTATGCCAAGGACGAACCCCGGTTGTGGGGCTTCCCGTTCTTCTACTGGTACCAGCTGCTGTGGGTGTTCATCTCCGCGATCACCGTGAGCATCTCGTACTGGCTGGTGCTGGGTGTGGAGAAGAAACGACGGGCCGCCGAAGGTCTCGGTGGCGTCAAGGAGGGCGACCGGTGAACGACGTCGACTGGGTCCAGCTGATCATCGTCGTGGTGATCTTCGTCGCGGTCACCGTGATGGGGTTCATGGCCGCGCGCTGGCGCAGGTCCGGTGAGCTGGACAGCCTGGACGAGTGGGGCCTGGGCGGGCGGGGCTTCGGCACCTTCATCACCTGGTTCCTGCTCGGCGGCGACCTCTACACGGCGTACACCTTCGTCGCGGTCCCGGCCGCGATGTACGCGACGGGCGCGATCAGCGGCTTCTTCGCCGTTCCCTACACGATCGTGGTTTACCCGATCATCTTCGTGTTCATGTCTCGGCTGTGGTCGGTCTCGCACCGCAACGGCTACGTCACGCCCGCGGACTTCGTCGGCGGCCGGTACGGGAGCCGGGGACTGTCGCTCGCGGTGGCAGTGACCGGCATCCTCGCGACGATGCCGTACATCGCGCTGCAGCTGGTCGGCATGCAGGCCGTCTTCGAGGTGATGGGCCTCGGCGGCGACAACCTGCTGGCCAAGGACCTGCCGCTGCTGATCGCGTTCGCCGTGCTCGCGGCGTACACGTACTCCTCGGGCCTGCGGGCGCCGGCGATGATCGCGTTCGTCAAGGACGGGCTGATCTACCTGGTGATCGGCGCCGCGATCCTCTACCTGCCGGGGCAGCTCGGCGGCTGGGACAGCATCTTCGACGCGGCCCAGACCAAGATGGAGACGGTGTCGCCGACGACCGGTCAGGCGGTGGGTGCGTTCATCCCGGGTGAGGGCGGTTACTCGTCGTACTGGACGCTCGCGCTCGGTTCGGCGATGGCGCTGTTCATGTACCCGCACTCGGTCACCGCGGTGCTGTCGACCAAGAACCGCAACGTCGTACGGCGCAACGCGGCGATCCTGCCGGCGTACTCGCTGCTGCTCGGCCTGCTCGCGCTGCTCGGCTTCATGGCGATCAAGGCGAACGTCGACATCAAGGGCCTGGACGGCCTGGCCAACCCGCAGCTGGCGATCCCGCGGCTGTTCGACCAGGAGTTCCCGGCCTGGTTCGCCGGGATCGCGTTCGCGGCGATCGCGGTCGGTGCGCTGGTGCCGGCGGCGATCATGTCGATCGCGGCGGCGAACCTGTTCACCCGCAACATCTACCGCGACTTCCTGAAGAAGGACGCGACGCCGGCCCAGGAGGCCAAGGTCTCCAAGCTCGCGTCGCTGCTGGTGAAGTTCGGCGCGCTGGTGTTCGTGCTCGGGATGGACAAGACGATCTCGCTGAACCTGCAGCTGCTCGGTGGGATCTGGATCCTGCAGACCTTCCCGGCGATCGTGGTCGGCCTGTTCACCCGGTGGTTCCACCGGTGGGCGCTGCTGGCCGGCTGGGCGGTCGGCATGGTCTGGGGCACGATCAACGCGTACAACGTGGTGAACCCGGCGACCGGCAAGCACTTCGGTGGCTCGCTGGCGATGATCCCGTTCACCGACACCAAGGCCTACATCGGGCTGACCGCGTTCGGGCTCAACCTGATCGTGGTCGTCGTCCTGACGCTGATCCTGCGGGCCGCGAAGGTGGCGGAGGGCAAGGACTCCACGCACAAGACCGACTACCTGGCCGACGCCGGGGACCCGGGCGTGAAGGACCTGGACGAGCTGCTCGACGAGGGCGGCGCGACCGCGAAGCCCTGACCTGGTTGGCTTTTCCGGCGGGCGGTCTCCCTTCAGGGGAGGCCGCCCGTCACGCTTTGCGGTTATGTCGACACGCTCGGGAGTCCGGTGGTGCCCGGATTCGGGCAACCCGCGGGGCAGAATCGCGAGGGTGCTGCTGGTCCTCCTCGTTCTGGTGCTGGCCGCCGGGGCGGCGTTGCTCACCGGTGGCCGCCTCGTCTCCCTCGCCGACAACGGTCTGTCCGGCCTGCACTGGCTCATCGCCGCGGCGACCGGTCAGCTGCTCGGCTCGGTCACCGGAGGCATCGCGTACCCGGTCGGCCTGATCGGCTCCGCGGTGTGCATCGCGGTGTTCCTGCGCCAGAACCTTCGCCGTCCTGGTGTCGCCCTGCTGGCTCTGGGCTTCGCGGCCAACGCGTTGGTCGTCGTACTGAACGGCGCGATGCCGGTCTCCAGTGAGGCCCTCGCACAGGCCGGTCTGCGGTCCTTCGTCGAGGACCCGCGCCACGAGCTCTCGAGCCCGTCCACGCTGCTCCCCTGGCTCGGCGACGTCGTACCGGTCGCTCTCCCCTGGGTCGGTCAGGCCGTCAGCCCCGGCGACCTCCTGATCGCGGCCGGCGCCGGTCTCCTCCTGTACGCCGGGCTCGGCGGCACCGGACGCATCCCGACCGAATCGACCCCGACGTGGGCCGACCTAGAAGCGGAAGCCGCGCCCGACCACCCGGCGCAGTGACTCCACCACCACGGGGTCGTACTCCGCGCCGATCCCGAGCCCGATCGACTCCATCGCCTTCTCCGGCGACTGCCCCGACCCCTCACCGACCAGCTGCTCGTACGCCAGCGCGACGTTGACGATCCCGCTCTCGACCGGGATCTGCGAGTTGTTCGCCCGCCCTTGCCGATACGGATCGTTGGAGTGCCGAACGATCTCGGCCACATGATCCAGTACGCCGGACCGCTCGATGACCGACGCTCCGATCTCCGCCGCCCGCTGCCGCTCCTCCCTGTTCCGCAAGAGCGAAGCGCCGCCCGGACTCGGATCCGCCAGCGCGAGCTGCCCGACGCCGGACAGCAACGCGGCGTACTCGAGGGCCTCCATCCGATCCGGCTTCAGCCCGAGGTCGTTCCCCAACGCGACCGCGAGCGCCGCCGTACGGGCGTTCTGGCCGGGACTGCTGAAGCCGGCGATCTCGGTACTGCGTGCCATCGAGCGCACGGTGGCTCGATAGGTCCGCTGCGCCGAAGCGAACCGCCGGAACGCCAGCTGCGTCAGGAACAGCGGCACGATCACCAGCGGCGGCGCCCACAGACCGAGCAAGGAGGTGCCGGCGGCGAGCAGTACGCCACCGATCCCCATCGCCATCCCGATCTGCGCCATCACCTTCAGTTCGTCCCGCAGGGAAGCCGGGAACGGCTTGTTGTAGCGCTCGGTCGCTTGTCCCGCACCGACCAGAGCATCGACGACTCCGGCTGTCAGGACCCCGAGCAGCATGGCCAGGACCAGCGGAAACGCGTGCCGCCACGACCCGTTCCACCACAGATCGGCCGGGATGACGGCCGAGAAGACGGCCGCGGCGCACGCTACGGACAGGACCCGGCGGCAGGAGACCACGACGTCCCATCGCAGCCCGGCGATCGCCCGTGGGGCGACGCCGAGAAGCGTCGCCACCGATGTGACAGCGATGACCTGAGCCACATCCGGCGCGACCCCGAGCGACGGCCCTCGCAGCATCGCGTAGGCGAGTGCCGCGCTCGTCGCGATCGGGGCCCGGTTCCGGCTGCGGTCGACCTTGAACTGCACCATCTCGCCAAGGGCGATCAGGAGACCGAAGACCAGGACGAAGGGCCACTCGGTCACGCCGTTGCGGGCGGTGATCAGGGTCGCTGCCAGCCCGAGCGCGACCCCAGCGAGCACGATGACCACACCGGAGCCGAGTCTGCGCAGCTCGACCCCTTCGGTGTCGACGCCTTGGCTCATGCGGGACCCGCTGCGGAGCCCGAGGCGCCGCCTCCACTGCCGAGACTGAGATCGTCGTGGTCGATGGTAGCCGCGATGGTGGAGTCCGGTGCCGGCTGGTCGGCTTCGGCCGACTCCCAGCCGTTGACCTTGATCACGTCGACGAAAGCGTCCACCAGGTGCGGGTCGAAGTGCGTGTACTTGTCCTGGACGAGGATCGCCAAGGTCTCCTCGATGCTCTTGGCCGGACGGTACGAGCGGGTCGAGGTCAGGCAGTCGAACGCGTCCACGATGCCGATGATCCTGGCGAAGTACGGAATGTTCTGCCCGCTCAGCCCGGCCGGGTAACCGGTCCCGTCGAACTTTTCGTGGTGGTGCAGCACAGCGGACTTCACTTCCTCGAGGAACGGGATGTTGCCGATCAGCTCGACGCCCCGCGCGGGGTGGAGCCGGATCGCGTCCATCTCGGAGTCGTCCAGCCGGCCTGGCTTCTGGATGATGCTGGTCGGTACGCCGACCTTCCCGACGTCGTGCAGCAGTCCGGCGTGCTCGAGTGCTGTCTGCCGATCCTCGCTCAGGCTGAGCCTCCGGCCGAGCAGGCCGACTCCCTCGCTCACTCGCTCGGAATGACCTCTGGTGTAGAGGTCCTTGGTCTCGATGACATGAATGAACGCGCGCAAGGTGGCCGCTTGGGCCTGTTTCTCGACCTCGTACTGCGACAACGCCCACCTGGCGACCAGCAGCGGGACCAGTACCAGGAGACCGGCCAACGGCCCGAGTCCACCGAGCCAGACGACTGCGAGCAGGAGCCCCAGGAAGCCGTACCCCGCCATCGGGAAGAACGTGGGGACGACCACTCGTTTCAGGAACTCGAGCGGGTTGGCCTTGCCGTCGATCCAGATCACGAGGCTGACGAGCGCCGCGTTCGCGACGTGAGTCGCCGCGGTTGCCGCCATCGTCGCGACGATCGCACGGAGTTCGTGGTGGAGCGCGTCCAAACCGACCGGGCCGGAGGCGAGTGTGTAAGCAAGACCACCGGCGGCGGTGGCCAGGATTCGTTGCGCGATGTTGAAGACCCGGCGGATCGGCGGGCTGCCATGACCGATCTGGGGGATATAGGCGGCGACTGCGATCAGCGCCGCCCAGGGCCCAGCGACAACGTAGACAGCCATCAGCACGACGGAGTCCAGCGAGGCGGGGTAGTTCGGCGTCACGGAGAAACGCAGAAACGCGCTGACGAGCATGAGCAGACACAAAGCCAAGAGGGTCCAACTGGCCGCGACCTGGCTGATGGCCAGTACAAGAACCGAAAGTGCGAGAAGCGCCGACGAGGCGACAAACACGTGGAGGACGTGCTTTCTCATGCCTCGACCACCTGCTCCGTCCACGACAGTCGGTTCACCACTCCCAGAAGTCTGGCATATCAAACACCTCCGATCAGCGGCTCGCGGTCTTGTGATCGCCGAAAAGCGGTCACAGGGGGCAGACAGCACTCGCTGACTAGTCTTGAGTTTGCTCTTCAGGCGCGCCGCGAAACACTGTAGGGCAGCGACTGAGTCGCCGCACCGTGCTCAACCGGGCGCTGTGGTATGAGAGACTGTGACTCTTTGCAGTTGTTACAAGGAGGCTTCAGATGGGCAAGACCGGCCGCAAGCGCCGCGCACGCAAGAAGAAGGGCGCCAACCACGGTAAGCGCCCGAACGCCTGACTCAGGCGACTACGCACAGCGAGGACCCCGGCGTAAAACCGGGGTCTTTGCAATTTGGTCACATGTCTCGACAAGACCACCGACAGCACAGGTCTTGAACTCGGAGCGTCGATAGTCAGCTACGGAACGCTACTATTCAAACAGGCGTTTCGGATGTCGTCCAGTATTTCGCTGTTCCTGTGGACAACGCCCGCGCGGATCCCGGTCCTGCTTCTACAGTGGGTCCGGCAATCGTGAGCTTGTATACGGCGGACAGATGGGACGCACCGGACGGGGAGGTGAGCCGACGTGACTCTCGGGGACCTGCTCCGCGAGTACCGCACGGCGGCCGGTCTCACCCAGGGCGCCCTCGCCGAGAAGGCCGGGCTGAGCGAGCAGGCGGTCAGCCTGCTCGAACGCGGCACCCGCCGGCGTCCCCGGCCCAGCACGGTGCACGCGTTGGCCGAGGCACTCGGTCTGGACCCCGGCGCCGAGCAACGGTTGGCCCAGGCCGCACGCGGGCTGGAAGAACCGGCGGCAGCTGAGGACGTTTCCCCGAGCGGTGGCACCGCCACTGCCCCGCGACAGCTCCCTCCCACTCTGGCGGACTTCACCGGCCGGGCCAGTGAGCTCGAGGTCCTCGTCTCCTTGCTCACCCACGACCACGCCGCGGCGACCGTACGGATGGCAGCTGTGACAGGTATGGGCGGAGTCGGCAAGACCTCGCTGGCCGTTCACGCCGCCCACCTCACCGCGGAGTCCTATCCAGACGGCCACCTCTACCTCGACCTGCGCGGCTACGGCCCAGGTGAGCCGATCCAGCCGGTCGATGCGCTCGCCCAGTTGCTGCGCTCGCTGGGCGTCGACAGCCACTCGATCCCTGATGGTGTGGACGAGGCCTCCGCCCTGTACCGGTCCCGGCTGGCCGGCCGGCAGGTGCTGATCCTGCTCGACAACGTGACCGGAGCGGCACAGGTCAGGCCTCTGTTGCCCGGGGCGCCTGGGTCCGCGGTGATCGTCACCAGCCGTCGAGGGCTGACCGCCCTACCGGGATTCCTTCAGATCGCCCTGGCACCGTTGTCCGAGGCCGACTCGACAGCGCTGCTCGGCCGGATCGCCGGGGACTCCCGGGTCGCCGCGGAGGCGACCGCGGCCAGGTCGATCGCGCGGCTGACCGGTCGCCTGCCGCTCGCGGTCCGTCTGATCGGCGCCCGCCTCGCGGCCAGGCCTGGCTGGCCGATCGAACACGTGATGAACCAGTTGGCGGACGGGCAACGCCGGTTGGATCAGCTGGGGACCGGCGATTCCGGCGTCCGTGCCAGCATCGCCGCGTCGGTCGAGTTCCTGGCCGCCAGCGACCAGGAGGTCGACCGTCGCGCGGCCACTGCCCTCGACCTACTCGGCCTGCCGAACGGCAGCGACCTGTTCACGGCGACGACGGCCCGCCTGCTCGACGAGACCGAGGAGGATGCCGAGCAGATGCTCGAGCGGCTGGTCGACCTCAACCTGCTGATCTCGCTGGAGCCCGGCCGCTACCGGTTGCACGACCTGATCCGCGCGTACGCCCGCGAGCGTGCCGACCAGGTTCTGTCCGAAGGAGCCCGGACGGACGCGCTCGGTCGTGTCCTGACCTTCTACACCGGCATCGCCTGGCGCTGCCAGCAAGCGACCCACCAGGACAATCCGCGGCTGACCCTGGCCGGTGCGAGCGTGCGGGGCGTACCGCCGTTCGCCGACGCGCCTACGGCCGTCGACTGGTTGAACAAGGAGCAGGCGAATCTCGCGGAAGCACTGCAGCAGGCCCGGCGCATCCCGGCGCTGCAGGCTTACGTGCCGGAATTCGCCCAGGCCCTGTTCGGGTACTACGAGACCCTGGGCCGGTGGAACGACATGCGGACGGTGTGCGTGGTCGGCCGCCAACTCGCCGGCGAACTCGGCTTCCACCACTTGGCCGCCTGGCTGGAGCACGACCTGGCCATTCCCGACGCCGAGAGCGGCCGGCTCGAGCTCTCGCTGGGCCACCTCGAGGCGGCCGAGACGATGTTCCAGACGGTCGGCGACCTGATCGGCGAGGCCCGCTGCCAGACGTCCCTGAGCCGCGTTCTGGAGCGGATGGGCCGGTTCGACGAGGCGGTCGCCCACGGCGAGCGCGCACTCGTTCTCAGTCAGCAGCTCGGAAACACAACAATCGAAGGAACCAGCTATCTCGCACTGGGCAGCCTCTACCTGCACGGCGACGACGTCACCCGCGCCGAACGCTCGTTCGCCCGCGCGATCGCGCTGTCGTCGGCGACCGGCAACGCCCGTTCGACCGCCAAGCGCTACCAGAACGCCGGCCAGGCGTACCTGCGCGCGGCCCTGTGGGAGAAGGCCGCGGAGTACCTGGTCAAGAGCATCGACGCGTACCGGCAGGTCTTCGACGGCAACGGCGAGTCGGAGAGCTGCCGCGACCTGGCGGAGCTCTTCGTCGCCTTGGACCAGCTCCCCACTGCGCGGACGTACGCTGAGACCGGCCTGCGCCTGGCCCGTAAGAACGGCAACCTGCAACGCGAAGGCGAGCTCCTCATCCAGCTCGGCCGGATCGCCACCGCCGAAGGCGACCTTCCCACCGCCCGCACTCACTGGCAAACGGCTGCCGCCCTCCTCCGCTCCCAAGCAGTCCCTACCGAATCAACAGCCCTCAAACTCCTGGCAGCCCATCCGGACCTGCCTCCTGGACCAGGCCAGGCTGGGGGATGAAGACTCCGCTCAGCGACTTGCTCCGGCAGCAGCGTTTGGCCTCCGGGCTGACTCAGGCAGAGCTGGCCGAACGGGCCGGTATCAGCGAGCAGGCGATCAGTTTGCTCGAACGAGGTGCCCGCAGCCGTCCGCGTCGCTCGACTGTCGAAGGCTTGGCTGCTGCCATGAATCTCGCCCCGGACGCCGCCCGGGCGCTCGTCGAGGCCGCGGGCACCGGTCGTCCTGGGGCCCCGCCGCCGGCTCAGCCCACCGAGACGGTGGCCGTGAGGACACCTGTTCCCTGGCAGCTTCCTCCGGCAGTTGCCGACTTCACCGCGCGGGCCGAGGAGTTGGACAAGGTTCTGGCAACGCTGCGATCCGACGAGATCTCGAGCAGGCTGGTCACTGTCACCGGCATGGGCGGAGTCGGCAAGACGGCTCTGGCGGTCCAGGCAGGACATCAATCCGCCCAGCAGTTCCCGGATGGCCAGCTGTACATCAAGCTCCGAGGCTACGACCAGGATGCGGCGCTCAGTCCGGCCGAGGCACTCGGGCAGCTGCTCCGCTCCCTTCATGTGCAACCGGAGGCGATCCCGAGCAGCGTCGACGAGATGGCGGCGATGTACCGCTCCTTGATCGCCGGCCGACGGATCCTGCTGCTGCTCGACGACGCGAACTCGATCGACCAGGTCACGCCGCTACTGCCCGGCGATCCAGGCTGCGCAACAATCATCACCAGTCGGCGGTTCCTGGCGACGCTGCCCGGCAACCGGATCGTCCGACTGTCCGCGATGGCCGAGGGCGAGGCTCTTCTTCTGCTGTCCGCCCTGACCGGTGCGCAGCGAGTGGCCGCCGAAGGGGAGGCCGCACGTGACATTGTCCGCCTGACCGGTGGGCTGCCCCTCGCCGTCCGCCTGGTGGGTGCGCGTTTGGCCGCTCGCCCGAACTGGCAACTGCAGGACATCGTCGACCAGTTGAACGACGAGCACCGCCGGTTGGACGGCCTGGGCCTCGACCACTCCGGCGTACGCGCCAGTTTCGCGGGCTCGCTGAACGAGTTGCTGGCCAGTCCGCACGCCACCGACCACGAGGCGGTCAGGGCTTTCGACCTGCTCAGCCTCGCGGAAGGTTCCGAAATCTCGCTGCCCCTCGTCACTCGATTCCTCGACCGGGGGGTCAGCGAAACAGAGGCCCTGCTGGAGCGACTTGTCGATCTCCACCTGCTCGACTCGATCGGTGCGCGTCGGTACCGGGTCCACGACCTGCTCCGCAGCTACGGAGCCGAACGGCTCGCGACGCCGGACCGCAGGGCGGAGCGGGACGCTGCGATCGAGCGCGGGCTGACGCTCTACCTCGCGGCGGCGTGGCGCGTCCACCGGATCACCCATCCTTGGAGCACCCGTCATCCGGCCGAGGAACCGAACGAAACCGGCGTGCCCCCATTCGCCGAGATGGCATCGGCATTGCGCTGGATCGATACCGAGTTCGACTCGATGATCGACCTGTACCGTCGTGCGGCTGTGATCCCCGGCTGGCAGGAGAGGTTCGGGCCGTCGCTCGCGCTCGGCCTCTTCGGGTACTTGGAGGCCCGGGCCTACTGGAGCAAGATGCGGCTGGTCTACGACCTCGGGCTCATGGCGGTCGACCCCCGTAAGGACCCGTCGACAGCCGGCTGGTTGGAGCACGATCGAGCCATCCCCGATGTGGAGGAGGGCAAGGCAGACGATGGCCGGATCCGGGTACTTCGCAGCTTCGCGTTGTTCGAGCAGGCCGGCGACGCGGGCGGCATGGCCCGCGGTTGCTCCACGCTCAGCCACATCTACGAGCGACTTGATCTGCTCGACGAGGCCATCGTGTGGGGCGAACGTGGCTTGGCCCTCAGTCTGAAGATCGGCGACTCGGCCGGGGCCGGGACGAACTACCTCGCCCTCGGGATCCTCTACCAACGCACCGGCAGACCCGCTCAGGCCGCGCGCGCCTACCAGGCGAGCTTCAGGGCTGCCGAAGCCGACGGCAACTATCGTTCTCTGGCCCGCCGACGCCGAGTCGCCGCGGGGACCTACATCCTCCACAACCAGTTCGACGAAGCGGTCGAGCACATCACGGCGGCCATCGGGTACTTCCGGCAGCTCAACGACCCGAGCGGACTCGCGGAGGCTCTGGAGTACCTGAGCAGCGCCGAGCTGGCGCTCGGCCGGCACAAGCCGGCTGAAGATCATGCCTGGGAAGCTCACGGGTTGGCCGAGACCTACCACGACACCTTCCGCCAGGCGAACGTTCTCGCCCTGCTGGCGACCATCAAGGATGCGGTCGGCGACCGCGACCAGGCGACGACGCTGAGGCGACGCGCCATCCAGATCTTCGAGACCACCCAGGTGGCTCATGCGGCCGATGCTCTTCGGGCACTCGTTGATCGGCGGGACTGAGCCACGAACGACAACGACCGCCGCACCTGAGGGGTGCGGCGGTCGTTGGTGGTGCGGGGCTCGAGGTCAGTCCGGTGTGGTGGTTTCCACTCGGACCTCGGTCAGGCGTAGGAGGATCTTGGCGCGTAGTGCGTCCGGCGCCTGGTCGTCGCCGCAGGAGCGGTGGACGAGTTTCTTGATGCAGCGCTCGAGGTCGTACTGGTCGAGGCAGGGGGCGCACTCTTCCAGGTGGGTGCGGATCTCGTCGCTGCTGGCGTCTTCGAGTTCGTTGTCGATGAAGACGTACACGCGCTGCAGGATCTCGCTGCAGTCGACGTCGTGGTGCTCGCCGCAGCTCACGACTCCTCCTCGGTCTCTGCGCTGTCGGCCGCGGGGATCAGGCCGCGGTCCCGGGCGTAGTCGGCCAGCAGCTCGCGCAGCTGGCGCCGGCCGCGGTGCAGCCGCGACATCACGGTGCCGACCGGAGTCCCCATGATCTCCGCGATCTCCTTGTAAGCAAAGCCCTCGACGTCGGCCAGGTAGACCGCCAGGCGGAAGTCCTCCGGGATCGACTGCAGGGCCGACTTCACGTCGGAGTCGGGCAGGTGCTCCAGGGCGACCGCCTCGGCCGACTTCAGGCCGCCGGGAGTGTGCGACTCGGCAGCGGTCAGCTGCCAGTCCTCGATCTCCTCGGTCGGCGACTGCGTGGGTTGACGCTGTCGCTTGCGGTAGCCGTTGATGAAGGTGTTGGTCAGGATCCGGTACAGCCACGCCTTCAGGTTGGTGCCGGGCGTGAACTGGTGGAAGGAGCTGTACGCCTTCGCGAAGGTGTCCTGGACCAGGTCCTCGGCGTCGGCCGGATTACGGGTCATCCGCATCGCCGCGGCGTACATCTGGTCGAGGAAAGGCAGCGCCTCGCGCTCGAAGCGCTCGGTACGCTGCTCGGGAGTCTCGGTGGTCGTCGGAGTCGGCATCGTGATCGAGAATACCGGGGCGACCCCAGAACTCCGCGCTCTGTCCAGGCTCGTTACCGTCATGTCTGGTAGAACACACCCCGCGCGGGGGTAATTCCCGTCAGCCGGAGACTTCCCGCGACACCCATTCGAAGACCGCTTCGACCAGGACCTCGTACGACTCGGCCTGCGTCAGTTCGGCCCTTTTCGGCACCTTGAAGCTGTGGTCGGCGTCCGGTACGACGGCCATCTCGGTCAGCGGCGGGAACTCCTCCGGCGTACCGAACGGGTCCTTCTCCCCTTGTACGACGAGGGTCGGCAGGCCCGCCGCCTGGAGCTCGTCGACGCGCGACTTGTCCGGCTTGCCCGGCGGGTGCAGCGGGAACGACAGCGCCAGTACGCCGGAAGCGCCCAGCCCGGTCGCCGTACGGCAGGCCACGCGTGCGCCGGCGCTGCGCCCGCCGAGGACCAGCGGGGTGCGGATCCGGAGCTGGCCGATGATCGCGATCCACGACTCGTCGAGGATCTTCGGGGCCGGCGCGAGCTTGCGCCCGGCCCGGCGCCAGGGCTGCTCGATCAGGAACACGTTGATGTCCTGCTTCGGCAGCCGCGCCGCGAGCGCGGCCAGGTCACCGGCCTCGATCCCGCCTCCGGCACCGTGACCGAGAGCCAGCGTCGCCACCGGCCGCCGGGCCCGGTGCGCCACGATCCGCGCCTCACCGTGCGGCGTCGCCACAATCCGTTCGTCGGTCACGGGCTCATCCTGTCACTCCCGCGCGCCCACGACCGCCCTCCACACCCGGCGCGGCCCGAGACATCCGTCCGCACGCCGAGCATCCGCCGGCCAAGGCGCAGCGCGGGAGCCGGAGTACGCAGCGCGGTGCGGGAGCGGGAGCGCGGGTGCGGGAGCGCGGGTGCGGGCGGCGCGAGTGCGCGGCGCGGGAGCCGGGCTCGGAACGCGCAGCGCGGGAGCGCGGGCACGGGTGCGCGCAGCGCGGGATCAGAACAGCGGGTTGTCCTCGGCCGCGGTGGGCGGGCCGGGCTGGTCAGCGGGGTCCTCACCGTCCGGCGGGAGTGGGTCGACCAGGTGGGGGCCGTTGTTCTTCACCGAGCTGACCGCCTTCGACACGGCGTACGCCTCCAGCCTCCCGGGCGCGGCCGGGACCAGCAGGTCCAGCAGTTCGTCCGGGTCGGACGACAGCGGGTCCAGCCATGCGTCGTACCGGTCGCGCTCGACCAGTAGCGGCATGCGGTCGTGGATCTGGCCGAGGTCGTCGGTTGCCGAGGTGGTGAGCACCGTGCACGTCCACAGCCAGGCCGCGTCGGAATCGGCGTCGGCGACCGACCTGTCGCGCCAGATCTCGTACAGCCCGGCCATCGCGAGCACGCCGCCGTCGGACGGGCGGATGAAGTACGGCTGCTTGACCGGCTTGCCGTTCTTCTTCTGCTCGGTCTCGTACCACTCGTAGTACCCGTCGGCGGGCAGCAGGCAGCGCCGGGTCGCGAACGCCTTCTTGAAGGCCGGCTTCTCGGCGACGGTCTCCATCCGGGCGTTGATCAGCCGGCTGCCGATCGAGGTGTCCTTGGCCCAGGACGGCACCAGCCCCCACTTGACCGTGGTCAGCTTCCGCACGACCTCGTCGGGCTGCTCACGGTTCTTCCGCTCGACCACGGCGATCACCTGGTCGGTCGGCGCGACGTTGAAGTTGTCCGGCAGCTCCTGCACGGACTCCTTCACGTTCCCCGCGGCGATCTCGAACTCGACCACCAGGTCGGAGGGGTCCCGGCTGCTCGCGTAACGGCCACACATGGAGATCAGCCTATCCACCGGCACCGACAGTTCGCCGTACGGCGGAACGCACAGCGGCGGTGGATCGCCTACCCCGTGATAGGCGATCCACCGCCTGCTCGATGCGCCCGGGCATCCCCCTGTAGACGTCCGGGCGCAAGCTTCAGCTCCGGGTGAGCTCGTCGAGCAGCCGCACAGCCATCGCATCGGTGGCCGGCAGCCCCTCGATCCAGATCCGGGCCAGCTGCGGCTCGTCGGTGTCCAGCCGCCACTGGGTGATCAGCGCTCGGACCGTCGCGACCTGGTCCGGCAGGTTCGGCTCGCGATCGACGAGCGCCGCCGCGCGGTGTGTGCCGAGGCGACCCAGTACGTCACCGCCGGCGAAGACGATCCGCAGGCACTCCGCGACGTCGACGAGCCGGAGCTCGCGGTCGAACGGCGTGGTGCCGGGCGGGTTGAGCGGCTCGACCACCACCAGTGCGTGGGTCGCCGGTACGGAAGTTCCACGGAGATCGGCCTCCCGGTAGATCTCGCCGAGACGGGACCGCAGGTGCGCCAGGCTGGACAGCCCGGTCAGCGGGTCCTCGCAACTCAGTGAGTGCAGGTAGATGAGGGATGCTTCGGCCCAGCTGGAACTGAGTGCGCGTACCGCGGCGAAAGCCGGCTCGCCCCCGGCGATCGAGCGGTACAACGCACTCAGCCCATCGAGTGCCTCGAGCAGCGAGACTCCGTCGGCCGCCAACCGGCGGCCGACCTCGTCACTCGCAGGCACGACGTCGGCCCCGTCCCGGAGCGCCTCGGCAATCGCGAGGTAGGCACTGCGGTCGAGACCAGCTGTGCCGTGCGGCTCCCTCCTTCCGCACGGTTGCTCGTCGGACGACGCTTCCGGCCGGTCCCGGGCGAGCGACCCCGCCAGGTTCGGACCACGCAGCGAGTCGAACCGCCGGCGGATGTCCGCGTACAGCGACATGACCCTCCTCAACGCAGTCCTTCAGCCTCCCGACCAGGTGGCCGGAAGCGTCGTTCTGCAGGAGAGACAGCCCCGTGACGGGTTCATGACGCAGATTTCAGAACTTTTTTCTCGTAACCTCGGACCGGTCGCCGTCGTCAGGAAAGGTGCGCCGATCCTTCCCATCTGGGAGTCTTGACCTCGGCAACTAAGTGACAGACGGTGACGACGCGATGACAGCAGGGGGAGCAGGCGCGATGGAGGAAGTACCGAGCGACGCGGAGCTGATCGCGCGCGTGCGTTCGGGCGACCTCGAGGCGTACGGCGAGTTGTTCGCGCGGCACCACCACGCGGCCGAGCGGATGGCCCGGCAGCTGGTGCCGGCCAACGACGCCGACGACCTGGCCAGCGACGCCTTCGCCAAGGTGCTCGATGCCCTCCGCAACGGCGGCGGTCCGGACGTCTCGTTCCGCGCGTACCTGCTGACGACCGTACGACGGGTGCACGTCGACCGGATCCGGGCCGGCCGCAAGGTCACCTCCACCGACGACATCGCGGCGTACGAGCGGGAACCGCAGGGGTTCGACGACCCGACGGTGACCGGTTTCGAGAGCGGCGCGGCGGCGAAGGCGTTCGCCTCGCTGCCCGAGCGCTGGCAGGCCGTGCTGTGGCACACCGAGGTCGAGGGCGAGAAGCCCGCGGCCATCGCTCCCCTGCTCGGCCTGACCGCCAACGGCGTCTCCGCCCTGGCCTACCGGGCCCGTGAGGGCCTGCGGCAGGCGTACCTGCAGCAGCACCTGGCCGACGTCGCCGGGGACCGCTGCCGCTGGACCACCGAGCGCCTGGGCGCCTACGTCCGCGGCGGCCTCACCAAGCGCGAGAACCGGAACGTCCGCGAGCACCTGGACGACTGCGCCAAGTGCACCGCGGTCTACCTCGAGCTGGTCGAGGTCAACAGCGCGCTGCCGGCACTGCTCGCTCCGGCCCTGCTGGGCACGGCCGGCTTGGGCTACCTGGCCGCCGCTTCGGGCGTCAAGGTCGGACTGGTCGGGTTCTTCGCCACCGGCTGGCAGAAGGCCACCGAGAACAGCACCCGTACGGCGCTCAGCGCCGGCGGGGCGGTCGTGGTCGTGGTGGCCGCGGTAATGGCCGCGCTCGCACTGACCGGTGGTGAGACGCCCCCGGCGGCGATCGACCAGCCGACCTCCCAGCCGACTCAGCAGCCGCCGCCTCCTCCCCCGCCGCCCGTGCCCCCGACGGTCAAGCCGCCGACGCAGAAGCCGCCGGAGACCCAGCCGACGCAACCGGAGCCGACCCAGCCCGAGCCGACCCAGCCGGACCCGACCACGGCGCCCACCACCGCGCCGACGAGCGCGCCGACCACTCCGCGGCCGACACCGCCGGTGCCGACCACACCGATCTTGGACGAGGGCCTGCTGACCATCAGCCTGCCCACCGGCGGTGGCAGCCCCTCCACCGGAGGGCCCGGCGGCGGTAGCCCAGCGGCGTACGGGCCGTTCGTCCGGAGCGCTGGTGAGCGAGAGGCCGGCCTGCGCGCCACGGTCTCGATCAAGGTCCCGGCGAACAACACCAACCCGGTTGTCATCGGCATCAAGTTCGGCAACGCCCTGCAGTGGCCCCTGGCCGGCAACCCGGCCGGCTGGACCTGCACCAAGGCCGCCGACGGCAAGAGCGGTAGCTGCACGGCCGTCGACCCGGCGGCGCCTCCGACGCTCCCGATGGTCTTCACCGAGCCCACCGGCGGCGCGGTGGCCGACCGGACGTTCACCGTCTCCGGCAAGTCCGGTCGCCTGTACGACGACGACTCCGCGACGCTGACCGCTCCCCCGCGCCTCGACGAGAGCCTGCTGAAGCTGGCCGTCCGCAAGACCGACCCGGACCGCTACTACCGCACGATCACCGTGGCCCCCGGCACCGACCGGACCGGCGTCACGCTGAAGCTCACGTACGGCGCTTCGCTGGAGTGGCCGCTGGCCGCCAACCCGGCGGGCTGGAAGTGCAACCAGGCCGCCAGGACCTGTACGTCGACCACGCCGACCAAGCCGGCTCCGCTGCCCGCCGACTTCGCCGTACCGGCCGGTGGGTCCGCAGCGGCGCGCACGTACACGGTGACCGCGACGGCCGGGCTGCTGCACGACACCGACTCCGAGACGCTGGCACCGGTCCGGCTGGACGAGTCGCTGCTGCGGATCCTCACTCCGGACCCGCACAACGACCCGAACCCGTTCGTCTACAACAGGTTCCTCGACCTGAGCGGCACGACCGGTCCGGTCACGCTGGAGATCTCCTGGGGCAAGAACGTCAGTCTGGTCTCCTACATCTCCAAGGGCTGGACCTGCTCGCGGTCGACCGACGTACGGCGGGCCACCTGCTCGACGGACCACTACACGAAGGCCCTGAACACCGAGTGGGCCGCCTGGCCGAGCTCCGGGATCAAGAACCAGATCACCGTCAAGGCGGTCACGCCGGGCCGGTACGACACCGACACCGCGCAGATCCCGCCGACGGCACACGGCAAGCGCTAAACGGGTTTGGCCGTCCGGGGCCCGCGCTCTAGGCTGGTAGGCGTTCGCGCCGACGGAACCGAGTAGCGCCGGACACCTGTGCTGGAGAGAGTCGCCGGTAGCTGCGAAGGCGACGTACAGGCCCGGTCGTGAAGACACTCCTGAGCGAATGCAGCAGCAAGAGGCCGAGCTTGGCTCGGTGAAGGTGTGGTGGCACCGCGAGTCCCCTTCGCCCACACCTCCGGGGTTCGAGTAATCCGACGGAGGTGAAACAGCGATGCGCATTCTCAACCACGAGATCCCCTCAGCAGTAGGCCAGACCGTCACGGTGGCCGGCTGGGTGCACCGAAGACGACGGCTGGCCGCGGTCAGCTTCCTGGTCCTGCGGGACCGGTCCGGCCTGGCCCAGGTCGTCGTCAAGGCACCGGAGACCCAAGCTCAGCTGGACGGACTCGGTGAGGAGACCGTCGTCCAGGTGACCGGTACGGTCGCCGCCAACCCGCAGGCGCCCGGTGGGGCCGAGCTGGTCGACCCGGTGATCGTCCCGCTGACCGAACCGGCCAAGACGCCTCCGATCGAGCTGTGCCGTCCCACGGTGGGTGCTGGTCTGCCGGTCGTGCTGGACAACGCACCGGTGGCCCTGCGGCACCCGGCGGTCCGGGCCGGCTGGGAGGTCGCGGCGGCCGCACTGCACGGGTTCCGGAGCACGCTGGACAGTCTGGACTTCACGGAGATCCAGACGCCGAAGATCGTGGGTACGGCGACCGAGTCGGGCGCCAACGTGTTCGCGCTCGACTACTTCGGCGGCCCGGCGTACCTGGCCCAGTCGCCGCAGTTCTACAAGCAGACGATGGTCGGGGTGTTCGAGCGGGTCTACGAGGTCGGTCCGGTGTTCCGGGCCGAGCCGCACGACACCGTGCGGCACCTGGCCGAGTACGTGTCGCTGGACGCGGAGTTCGGCTTCATCGGCGACCACCGCGACGTACTGGCCGTACTGCGCGACGTACTGGCGGGCATGCTCGCGTCGGTCGGGTCCAGAGCCGGTACGGCGCTGGAGCGGCTCGGTGTGGAGCTGCCGGAGATCCCGATCGACGTACCGGTGCTGCACTTCTCCGAGGCGCTCGAGCTGGCGGGAGCGGACCCGGCCGAGCCCGACCTGTCTCCTGCTGACGAGCGGGCGATCGGCGAGTGGGCGCTGAAGGAGCACGGCAGCGCCTTCGTCGCGGTCGAGGGCTACCCGATGGTGAAGCGGCCGTTCTACACGCATCCGCAGCCGTCGGACCCCACCTGGTCGAACTCGTTCGACCTGCTGTTCCGTGGGGTCGAGCTGGTGACCGGTGGGCAGCGTCTGCACCGCTACAGCGACTACGTGGCGGCGCTGGAGGCCAAGGGTGAGTCGGCCGAGGCTCCGGCGTACAGCTCCTATCTGCAGGCGTTCCAGCACGGCATGCCGCCGCACGGTGGTTTCGCCATCGGGCTGGAGAGGTTCGTCGCTCGGCTGACCGGTGCGGAGAACGTCCGGGAGGTCACGCTGTTCCCGCGCGACCTGCATCGGCTCACTCCGTGAGCTCACCCTCTCGAGTACCAGCCACCTGTCGGGGGTTGGTACTCGAGAGGGGACCGTACCCAGCTCGGTGCATGATGTGCGCCATGAGTGCTGACGTGGAGCGGGCGGTGCTGGCGGCTCTGGACGACGACCTGATCGTCGAGGAGCTGCGGGAACTGGTGCGGATCCCGAGCGTGGACGGGACCGCCGAGGAGAACGTGGCCCAGGAGTGGGTCGCCGGGCGGCTGGACGGGCTCGGGATGACGGTCGACCACTGGCAGTTCGATCTGCCGGCGGTGACGTCGGATCCGGCGTTCCCGGGGATGGAGGTTCCGCGCGGCGATGCCTGGGGTTGCGTGGGGACGCTCGGCGAGGGCGTGCCGGGGCTGATCTTCAACGGGCACGTGGACGTCGTACCGCCGGGCGATCTGGCGCAGTGGCCGGACGGCGACCCGTACTCGGCGCGTGTCAGCGACGGGATCATGTGGGGCCGTGGGACCTGCGACATGAAGAGCGGGATCGCGGCGTTCCTCGGCGCGGTCCGCGCGGTCGTTGCTTCGGGCATCGAGTTGCGGCGGCCGCTGGCCGTGCACACGGTGGTCGGCGAGGAGGACGGCGGGCTCGGCACGTTCGCGACCCTGCGCCGCGGCCACTCCGGTGCCGCCTGCGTGATCGCCGAGCCGACCGCCGGCACGGTGATCCCCGCCAACGCCGGCTCGCTGACCTTCCGGCTGGAGATCGCCGGGCACGCCGCACACGGCTCGACGCGGACCAGCGGGGTCAGCGCGATCGAGAAGTTCGAGCTGGTGCACGCGGCGCTGCGCGAGCTGGAGGCTGATCGGAACCGAGCGCCGCATCCACTGCTCGAGCACCTCGACCTGGCCTATCCCCTGTCGATCGGGACGGTCCACTCCGGCGACTGGGCGAGCACCGTGCCCGACCTGCTGGTGGCGGAGGGCCGGTACGGCGTACGGCTGGGTGAGCCGGTCTCGGACGCGCTGACGGCCTTTGAGCAGGCCGTCGCTGCTGCCTGCGAGAAGGACGACTGGCTGCGGGACCACCCGGTGGAGGTGACCTGGCCCGGTGGAGTGTTCGCTTCCGGACTGCTCCCGGACGGCGACCCGCTGCTGGACGACACGCTGCGGGCTGTGGTCGACGCCGGTGCGGGCGCGCCGGAGGTCAGGGGTGGGCCGTACGGGTCCGACCTGCGGCAGTACGCGGCGGCCGGCGTACCGACGTTGCAGTACGGGCCCGGTGACGTCCGGGTGGCCCACGCGTCCAACGAGCACGTCGCGCTGGCCGAGGTGCTGCACTGCGCTCGGGTGTACGCGCTGCTCGCCGTACGCCGCTGCGCGTAGTGGTACAAAGTGGCCATGGAACCGCTGCGTGGGCGCTCGGCCGAGCTGGGCCGGTTGCTGGAGGCAATGCGCGCAGCGGACCAGGGCAAGGCGTCGCTGACCGTCGTCACTGGTGAGCCGGGCATCGGGAAGTCGGCTCTGGTGCACGCGGCGGTCGAGCAGGCTGAGCGGCACGGGCTGGTGGTCGCCACGGCGGCTGCGCATCAGACCGACAACATCAGTCCGCTCTCGTCACTCGCTCCGGCACTCCGGGCGGGCAAGGACCCGCTGATCGGGACCGAGCACTTCCTGGAGTTGGCTGCGCTCAACACTCAGCCGCTCTGGCTTGCCGAGCGGTTGGCTGACCTCATCGGTCAGCGACTGGCCGGCACGTCCGCTCTGGTGGTGCTGGACGACGCGCAGTGGTCCGATCCGCTCACCGGGTTCGTACTGCGGGTGGTGATCTCGCGGCTGGCCGACACCCAGGTCATGTGGTTGCTGGCGACTCGTCCTGCGCCAGGCGGCGTCACCGACCAGATCGTCGACGCTTTGGGCGACCAGCTGCCGGTGCACCAGATGCCACTGGCGCCGTTGGACACCGAGGCCGTGCTGCAGATCGCGGCGGACCGGCTGAACAAGCCCGTCGACGCAGCGCTGACGGTCCGGCTCGGTGGCGCCCAGGGTGTTCCGTTCCTGGTCGAGCAGGTCGTTGCCGGGCTCTACCTGTCGGAGTCCGGAGCCGAGGGTCCGTTGCCCGACGGACTGGTCGAGGGCGTACGGCGGCGGACGGCCGGGACGAGCGAGCTGTGCCGGTCGTTGCTGCGGACGGCGGCTGTGTTCGGCAGCGAGTTCCGGCTGCAGGACGTGGCTGCGCTGATGGCCGAGGGTGTTGCGCGGCTGGCCGAGCCGCTGGACGAGGCGATCCGGGCTGGACTGCTGGCGGACAGCGGGGCCCACCTGACGTTCCGGCACGAGCTGCTGCGGGCCGCCGTACTGGCTGATGTGCCGCCGTCGGCCCAGCGTGCGCTCCACTCGGCGATCGCTGACCAGCTGCTGCTGACCGAGCAGGGCGCTTCGGCTGCTGCTCCACACATCCTGGCTACGGCCGCAGTCGGGGACCTGGCCGCCATCAGCACGCTCCGCACGGCTGCGCGCGACCTGCTGGTCACCATGTCGATCACAGCGATGTCGGTGATCCAGGAAACGTTCGAGCTGACTCCGGTCGACCAGCCGATCCGCGGCGAGGTCGGTGCGGACGTGGTCGAAATCCTGCTCGCCGCTCACCAGTACGACGCCGCCCGGGCGTTTGCCGACGACCTGGTGGGTGGCACGCCGCTCTACCAAGGCCCGGTGACGCCCGAACTGACCGCCCGGGTCCGGCTGCTGCTGGCACCGCACGAGTGGGCCACCGGAACGCTCGACGCCTCCCGCCTCACAGTCGCCGGCTCACCGCAGCCCCTGGCAGACCGCCTCGCCGCCTACCAAGTACTAGCCGGCGCAGCCGAGCCCTTCGAGACCGATGACCCGCTGACAAGCGCCCTGCTCCAGCTCGCCCAGGCAGAGCAGGCAGCGAACGAAGGCCGCTTCGCCGACGCAGCAGCTGCGTACGCCGCTGCCCGCGGCCAGCGCGCCTCCGCTGGCGTGCCGGGAAGCGAGGTCGGTACGCCCCCGGCGGCCCGGGTCGAGCTGGCCGAGCTGTTCTGCCTCGCTCAAGCGGGCGAACCGGCCGCCGCTCTCCAGCGGGTCGCCGACGGCTTTCCCGGCGACTCCTGGCTGGCGCCGCAGCTCGCCGTACTGCGGGCTCAGCTGGAGCTTGCTGTCGGCAACCTCCCCGCGGCGCGTGAGGCTGCCAAGGCGAGCCTGCGCTGGTCCGCCGAGTTCCACGACCCGTCCCCCGAGCCGATGGCCCGCCAGGTCCTCGCCCTGATCGCTCTGCTCCAGGGAGACCTTTCCGCCGCCCGCAAGGTCCCCGACGAGCCAGTCCGCGCGCTGCTCGCCATGGCGGACGGCGACGCCACTGCAGCGCAGCGCCTCCTGGCCACGCCGCTGGACCATCCGATCCGCCTGGAGGTCCTGCTCCACGCGTCGACGCATGCTCACGACGCAGCCTCCCGCTCCCCGGGTACCGCGCAGGCCGCCGCGGAGCTCTTGGCCGACCACGCAGCGACCGCACCGGCCGCAGCCTCCACCGGTGCCGCCCAGCTGGTTGCTGCCGCCAACAAGCGTGACCTGGCTGCCCTGGCCGAGGCTGTCGAGCAGCTGCGCAGCGGCCAGCGCCCACTGCTCGTGGCGGCAGCCGAGGAGCTGCACGGCCGGGTGGAGCTCGAGCACGGCGACCGCAGTACCGGCGTTGCCGCGCTGGAGCGTGCTCTCGACTCCTACACGCAGCTCGGCGCCACGGCGTTCGCCGTACCGGTGCAGGCGGTGCTGCAGGCTGCTGGAGTACGTCGGCGCCGCTGGTCCGCCGTACAGGCACGGCCGGAGTCCGGGTGGGAGGCTCTGACCCCGATGGAGCGCAAGGTCGCGCTGCTCGTCGCGGACGGCCACACCAACCGTTCGGCCGCCGAGGAGCTGGTCCTGTCGGCCAGCACGGTCGGCACCCACCTGCGGAACGTCTTCAGCAAGCTGGACGTCAACTCGCGCGTCCAGCTCACCCGGCTCGTGCTCCAGCGCTTCACCTCTCCCCCGAACGCATGAGTTTTGGGTGCACCACCGCCCGCCGGCGCTGCTGACGGGCCGCAGAGTTCCCGTTTTCGGTCGATCCGGCGAAGCGCCCCGGAGCGGTTTTCTAGAGGCACAAGGAAAACCGCGAACAAGAACCGAGGACACGACAATGAGTGAGAAGAACCCCACCGCGCTGCTGGTGCACGGCGCCTTCGCCGACGGCGGTAGCTGGGCCGGCGTCGTCGCCGAGCTGGAGAACCGCGGCATCAAGGCGATCGCCGTACCGAACGACCTGTCCGGAGCGGCCGCCGACGGCCGCAAGGTCGCCGCGCTGGCCCGGGAGATCGACGGCCCGGTCGTGCTGGTCGGCCACTCGTACGGCGGTGCGGTGATCACCGCGGCCGCGAACGACGCCGACAACGTCACCGCGCTGGTCTACGTGACCGCGTTCGCGCTGGACGAGGGCGAGGGCATCCTCGAGTACCTCGGCAACTTCCCGGCCAACGAGCTCGGCACCTCGCTCGCGCCGCACCAGTTCGGCGAGGAGACCTACCTGAGCATCGCCGAGGACAAGTTCGCGAAGATCTTCGCCGCGGACGTCCCGGCCGGACAGGCCCTGGTGATGGGTCGCTCGCAGCGGCCGGTCGCGGGTGCCGCCTTCCACGAGAAGTCCGGTCCCGCCAGCTGGAAGCGGCTGCCCAGCTACTTCCTGGTCGCCACCGCCGACAACGCGATCCCGGTCGAGGCGCAGCGCGCCATGGCCGAGCGGATCGGCGCGAAGGTCACCGAGGTCGACGCATCGCACGCGGTCGCGGTCTCGCAGCCGCTGGCCGTCGCCGAGTTCGTCGCGAGCACGGTCGAGGCAGGTGCGGACAAGTGAGCACCCGTCGCCGCTTCCTCGGCACCGTCGCCGGTGTCGCCTCCGCCGCCCTGCTGACCGTCGGCGTCACCACCGCCGCCGCTGACCCGGCGCACCACAGCTCCCCGAAGCCGACCGTCGTCCTGCTGCACGGCGCGTTCGCGGACGGCTCCAGCTGGAACGAGGTGTCCGAGCGCCTCCAGCGCGACGGCTACCAGGTCGTCGTACCGGCTGTGCCGCTGCGCAGCATCAAGGGTGACACCGAGTACCTGTCCGGCGTACTGGCCGGAATCCCGGGCCCGAAGGTGCTCGTCGGACACTCGTACGGCGGTGCGCTGGTCAGCCAGCTGGCCGACACGCCTGGGGTCAAGTCGCTGGTGTACGTCGCGGCGTTCATCCCGCAGGCCGGCGAGACCATCGGCGACCTGAACGCGAAGTACCCCGGCAGCCAGATCGGCCCGGACACCACCAACCAGATCAGCTACCCCGGTGGCGTCGACCTGGTCATGAAGCCCGAGTCCTTCCGCCAGGTCTTCGCCGCGGACCTCCCCCGCAAGCAGGCCGCTCTCCTCGGCGCCTCCCAGCGCCCGGTCGCCGCCGGGGTCTTCGGCGAGAAGGTCCTCAAGACGGCTCCCGCCGCCCTCCCGAAGTACGCCGTCGTCGCCACCGGCGACAAGGCCATCGCCCCGGCCGGCGAGCGCTTCATGGCCCAGCGAGCCCACGCCACGACGATCGAGGTCAACGGCTCCCACCTGGTAGCCCTCTCCCAGCCCGAGAAGGTCACCAACCTGATCGAACGCGCCGCCCGCTGAACAAGCGCAACCGCCGGGGCCGATGCCCCGGCGGCTCGCGCATGTGGCGCCGCCCGCCCCGGCGGCTCGCGCATGTGGCGCCGCCCGCCCCGGCGGCTCGCGCATGTGGCGCCGCCCGCCCCGGCGGCTCGCGGATGTGGCGCCGCCCGCCCCGGCGCGAAGCGCCGTGGGCAGGGCTCCCGGCGAGTGCTGCTCCTTTCCCCTCCCCCCGCCCGCGGCGCGCAGCGCCGCGGGCGGGAATACTTGGGTGTGAGCTGGCGGTTGCTTGTGGTTATGCGTATTGATGTCTGGTCCGATGTCGTCTGCCCCTGGTGCTACATCGGCAAGCGCCGCCTCGAGGAAGCGCTCGCGACCTCCGGCGAGCAGGCCGAGGTGGTCTACCACAGCTTCCAGCTCGACCCCGAAGCCACCAGCGACGACCCCCGCGACCTCGCCACCCGCCTCGGCGAGAAGTACGGCCGCGGCCGCGAGTGGGGCCTGCAGGCCAACGACCACGTGACCGGCGTCGCCCGCGAGGTCGGCCTCGACTTCAACTTCGACATCGCCAAGTCCGCGAACACCGTCGACGCCCACCGCCTCCTCCACCTCGCCCGCGAGCTCGGCACCTCCGGCGAGGTCCCCGCCGACACCCAGGCCCGCCTCAAGGAGCGCCTGCTCAAGGCGTACTTCACCGACGGCCTCCCGGTCGGCGACCACGCCACCCTCGCCCAACTCGCGACCGAGACCGGCCTCCCGGCCGACCGCGTCGCCGAGGTCCTGGCCGGTACGGCGTACGAGCAGGAGGTGGCCGCCGACCAGGCCCAGGCTCTCGCGTACGGCGCGAACGGCGTCCCGTTCTTCGTGATCGACGAGAAGTACGGCGTCAGCGGCGCCCAGCCGACCGAGGTCTTCACCGAAGCCCTCCGCCGAGCCGCCGCCGACCGCAAGCCGGTGACGCTCATCACCACCCCCGGCAGCACCGACGACGCCGCCTGCGGCCCGGACGGTTGCCCGATCTGAGGGTTGGGCGCGAGACACACGGGTACCTGGAGCCCAGATCGCTTGCCGGACGATGTAAGAAGGAGCCATGACTGTCGTGCGCGCACTGGCCAGGCCGTTGCTGTCCGTTCTCTTCGTCGTGCAAGGCGCGAACCAGTTGCGCAACCCGGAGCCCCTGGTTCCGAAGGCGCAGCCGGTCACGGACCGCCTCGTGCCCCTGGTGAAGCGGGTCACCCCGCCGCAGGTCGGCGACCGCATTCCTGACACGACAGCCAACCTCGTCCGCCTGAACGGCGCCGCCCAGGTGATCGGCGGCCTCGCGCTGGCCAGCGGGAAGGGCCGGCGCGCCGGCGCCGCTCTCCTGGCTGCCTCGCTGGTGCCGACCACGCTGGCCGGGCACTCGTTCTGGCTGGAGAAGGACAAGCAGGTCAAGCAGACCCAGCGCGTCCAGTTCATGAAGAACCTCGGCCTGATGGGCGGCCTGCTGCTCGCGGTCGTCGACACCGAGGGCCAGCCGGGCCTGGTCTGGCGTGCGTCGCACGGCGCGAAGGCGGCCAAGCGGGAGACCAAGCGCGGTGCGAAGCTCGCCAAGCGCGAGACCAAGCAGCTCGCGAAGACCGCGCGCCGCGAGGCCAAGCTCGCTGCCCAGACCGCACGGGCCGAGCTGCCCTTCATCTGAGTCCTGTGGACAACCGGCACCTGTTCGAGGTGCCGGTTTTCTGCTGTCCGGGGACCTGTGGACAGAGCGCGACGCCGGACGACGTGCATGCCCTAGGCTCTTGAGCGACATCAGGTTTCGCTTGAGGAGTGTTATGGGGACGTCAGAGGGCTGGCCGGCACCGCGCCCGGCCGGTGCTGTCAACGGCCGGGTCACCGTGCCCGGGTCGAAGTCGATCAGCAACCGCGCGCTGATCCTCGCCGCGATCGCGGACGGGCCCTCCACCCTCTCCGGTCTGCTCGCCGCCCGCGACACCGCGCTGATGAAGGCCGCCCTGGTCTCGCTCGGCGTCGGCATCAGCGAGCGCGACGGCCTGGTCACGGTCACACCCGGCTCGCTCAAGGGCCCGGCCGACGTCGACTGCGGCCTGGCCGGCACCGTGATGCGCTTCGTCCCGCCGGTGGCCGCGCTGGCCGACGGCATCATCTCCTTCGACGGCGACCCGTACGCGCGTGAGCGCCCGATGAACGTCATCCTCGGCGCCCTGCGCACGCTCGGCGTCGAGATCGACGACCACGGCACCGGCCGCATGCCGTACGCCGTGAACGGGTCCGGCGCGGTCCGCGGCGGCGAGGTCACGCTGGACGCGTCCGGCTCGTCGCAGTTCGTCTCCGCGCTGCTGCTGGCCGGCGCCCGGTACGACGCGGGCGTCGACCTGCGCCACGACGGGAAGCCGGTGCCGTCGCAGCCGCACCTGGACATGTCGGTGGCGATGCTGCGCGAACGTGGCGTCGCCGTCGACGACAGCGAGCCGAACCGCTGGATCGTTGCCCCCGGCCCGATTCGCGCGCTGGACACCGTGATCGAGCCCGACCTGTCGAACGCCGCGCCCTTCCTGGCCGCGGCCGTCGTCACCGGCGGCTTGGTCACCGTGACCGGATGGCCGACGTCGACGACCCAGCCGGGTGGGCAGCTGCCGGAGCTGCTGTCGCGCTTCGGCGCGGAGGTGTCGCTGGCCGATGGTGAGCTGACGGTCCGTGGGACCGGGCGGATCGCGGCGGTCGACCTGGACCTGAGTGAGGTCGGTGAGCTGACGCCGGTGCTGGCGGCGATCGCCGTGCTGGCGGACGGGCCGTCGTACTTCCGTGGCATCGCGCACCTGCGCAACCACGAGACCGATCGGCTGGCGGCGCTGGAGACCGAGTTCACCGCGCTCGGGAGTGATGTCACGCAGACCCCCGACGGGCTGGAGTTCCGCCCGAAGCCCTTGCACGGTGGGCTTTTCGGCACGTACCACGACCACCGGATGGCGCACGCCGCCGCGGTGGTCGGCCTGGCCGTCGACGGGATCGAGATCGAGAACATCGGCACCACCGCGAAGACGTTGCCGGAGTTCCCCGAGCTGTGGTCGAGCCTGGTCAGCTGATGCAGAACCACGCGGCAGCCCGCACCGGCGGCATCACCACAGAAAGCACCCCCAACAGCCTCCCCACCCTCGGCAGCTCTGGGGACTCTTCGCTTTCCCTCGGCCGCCGCGGCCTCAGCCACAGACCACCCTCCCGGCCGCATAGCCGCCGACCTCAGCGTCGTACTGGGGTTGACTGCTGATGTCGCGGTACGACGAGGAAGCCAAGTACGACCGGCCCAAGCGCCGGACGCGACCGCGGACCAAGGACCGCCCGGCGTACGACGACGCCGTGACCGGGTTCGTGATCACCCGCGACCGCGGGCGGTACACGACGTGGGTCGGTGAGGGCGATCGCGTCGTCACCGCGATGAAGGCCCGCCAACTCGGCCGCAAGGGCGTCATCGTCGGCGACCGCGTCAAACTCGACGGCGACGCGAGCGGCGCCGAGGGCACCCTCGCGCGGATCGTCGAGGTCCTCCCCCGTACGACGCTGCTCCGCCGTTCCGCCGACGACGACGATCCGGTCGAGCGACCACTCGTCGCGAACGCCGACCAGCTCGTCATCGTGGTCGCCGTCGCCAGCCCCGAGCCGCGCACGCGCCTGATCGACCGCTTCCTCGTCGCGGCGTACGACGCCGGCATGCGCCCACTCCTCTGCCTGACGAAAACCGACCTGGCCGACCCCGAGCCCCTCCTCTCGACGTACCGGCCCCTAGGCGTCGAGTCGGTCGCCACCCAGCAAGGCGGCAATCTCGACGACCTGAAGGAACAGCTCCGCGACCACACGTCGGTCATGGTCGGCCACTCCGGCGTCGGCAAGTCCACCCTCGTCAACGCCCTGGTCCCTGGCACCAACCGAGCCATCGGCGTAGTCAACGACAACACCGGCCGAGGCCGCCACACCTCCACCAGCGCCCTCCTCCTCCGCCTCCCCGAAGGCGGCTGGATCGTGGACACCCCCGGCATCCGCTCCTTCGGCCTGGCCCACGTAGAACCAGACCAACTCATCCACGCCTTCGCGGACCTGGCCGCCGAAACCGCCAACTGCCCCCGAGCCTGCGGCCACTCCGAATCAGACCCCGGCTGCGCCCTCGACGAAGCAGTAGCCGAAGGGCGCATCGAAGCCGAACGAGTGGCCTCCTTCCGCCGCCTGTTGGCCAGCCGAGAGGGCCGCCCCGACCCCGCCTGAGACAGATCTTGTGAGGCTAGCCTTACCTAAGGCTAGGATTTGGGCATGCGCTTCGACCCCGTCCACTTCATCCCGCCCACGGACGCACTGACGCGCCGGCGGCTGCTGGCGATCGGCGCCGACGTAATCGCGAAGGTGGCCCGATGACCGCCATCGTGATGGGCACCGTCACCGGCGTACGGCGTACCAGCCCGTCCTTCCTCACCGTCACACTCGCCGGCTGCGCGACCCTCGAGACCGGCGGGTTCGACCAGCGGATCAAGATCCTGCTCGCCCAGCCCGGCCAGCCCGAGCCCGTCCTGCCGCCGGCCGACAACTGGTACGGCGCCTACCGCGAGATGGCCGACGACGTTCGCCCGATCATGCGCACGTTCACCATCCGGGCCCAGCGCGGCGCGGAGATCGACATCGAGTTCGCCCTGCACGGCGACGCCGGGCCGGCGTCGGCCTGGGCGCAGTCCGCCGTACCGGGAAGCCGTCTCGGCATCATCGGTCCCGAGATCGGCGACAACCCGAAGGCGTACCAGTACATGCCGGACTCACCCGACTGGCAGCTGCTCGTCGGCGACGACACCGCCGTACCGGCTCTCGCGTCGATCATCGAGTCCCTCCCCGCCGGCACGGTCGCGCGAGCCTTCGTGCAGGTCCCGGACGCCGCCGACATCCGCGAGTTCGACACCGCGGCGGACCTCGAGATCGCGTGGTGCGTCGGCACCGGCCTTGCCGACGCGGTCCGCGAGGCGAAGCTTCCGGACGGTACGCCGTACGCGTGGGTGGCGGGCGAGGCCGGCCTCGTCCGCGACATCCGCCGCCACCTCACCGACACCCTCGAGTGGGACAGCAAGCCGCACTACTTCGGCGGCTACTGGAAGTCCGGCCAGTCAGAGGGCTGACCCACCGCCCGGGGTCGTGGAACAGCGTCCGACACGGACTCGCTGCTTCCTGAGCTGGTGGGCGTGATCTGACCGGTTTACTTCGGCGGCAGCTGCCCGTCCCACACGGCCTTGGCCCCGGCGTCACCCGTCCGAATCGTCTGGTAGATCACGAGCACACCGACCACGACCACCGCCGCGCTGAGCACCCACTCCAGCGGCTGGCTTTTGGTTGCCTTGGCACCCTTCCCGCTCGCCAACTGCGACGGCCCAGCCAGCACCAGGAACGCCGCCACCACCAGCACCGCAAACCCGATCACGAACCAGAACAGCAGATCCCCGCGATCCTGGTGCAACTTCACCGCCGGCTCCAGCTCCGGAATCGCCGCCAGGAACGCCTCGCCGCTCTCCTTCGCGACGAACGCCACCACCAGCCCAGCCAGCCCGAGCACCAACGCCGGCCACCGCAGCAGCCACCGCCACTTCGGCACGAGCGCGAACACGATCGCCGTCAGCGCCGCCACCGGCAGCACCACCACCGCGGCGTGAATCACCAGCACGTGCAGAGGAAGATCCCCGAAGCGCTCGAACATGACGACTCCCGTGGCTCGGCCGAAGTGAACTATCACTAACTGCACGTTCAACCACCCAAAACGGTTCAATCAGCCTAGTACTCCAGGTGCCGCAGGACGCCGTACGACGCCCACGCGCGCCCTTCCGGTCGCCGGCGCTCCCTCCAGAGCGTGCTCCCACCCACCCTCTCAAAGGTGTGCGGGCTATCGCCCGCCAAGTGCGCGTGCTGCCGCCCCCTCCAGCAACAACAGGCAGCGCGTGGCATAGGACGCGCCCCAGCGCGGACTCCTCCGCTCGCTACCGCTCGCTCCGGTGCCTGCTGCTGCGGCCGACGAATGCGAGGCAGGCGCGGTGCGCGACTGCGCCGCAGATACCTGCGACGCGACTGTGCCCCGTGCGCGAGCGCGCGGGGAGCACGGGTGCGCCGGTGCATGTTGCGCGGGAGCGCGATGCGCTGGCGCGTGGTGCACGGGAGCGCCGGTGCGTGGTGCGTGGTGCGCGGGAGCGCGGTGCGCCTGGTGCGCTGGTGCTTGGTGCACGAGCGCGCGGGGCGCCGCGGCACGGGAACGCGATGCGCGTGGTGCGCGGGAGCGCGGTGCGCCTGGTGCGCTGGTGCTTGGTGCACGAGCGCGCGGGGCGCCGCGGCACGGGAACGCGATGCGCGTGGCGCGCGGGAGCGCGGCGCGCTTGGTGCCCTGGTGCTTGGTGCACGAGCGCGCGGGGCGCCGCGGCACGGGAACGCGATGCGCGTGGTGTGCGGGTGCGCCGGTGCACGTGTGCTGGTGTGTGGTGCGTGTGAATGCGAGGCGGAAGACGGGCACAGTGCGGGTGCGGGAGGCGGAAGGCAGGTGCTGGGAGCACCCCAAGGCCCATCCACCCGCCGTACGGCGGACCGTGCATCCACCCGTGAGCCCCGCGCGGGTAGCCTTCCGGCATGCCTTCGCACACGGACGACCTGCGGCTTGCGCACATCCTGGCTGATGACGCGGACTCGACCACGATGGATCGGTACAAGGCGCTCGATCTGCATGTCGCGACGAAGCCGGATCTGACGCCGGTGAGTGACGCGGACCGCCGGGTCGAGGACGTGATGCGGAAGACGCTCTCGCGCGCGCGGCCGCGGGACGCGTTCGTGGGGGAAGAGGACGGCACCACCGGGTGGGGTCCCCGGCGCTGGGTGGTCGATCCGATCGACGGGACGAAGAACTACATTCGCGGCGTCCCGGTCTGGGCGACGTTGATCAGCTTGATGATCGAGGACCAGGTCGTCGTGGGCGTGGTGTCCGCGCCGGCGTTGCAGCGACGGTGGTGGGCGTCGTACGGCGACGGCGCGTGGACCGGGCGCGCGCTGATGTCGGCGCAGCCGTGCCGGGTGAGTGACGTGAGCAAGGTCGAGGACGCCTCGCTGTCGTACTCCTCGCTCAAGGGCTGGGACAAGCTCGGCAAGCGCGACCAGTGGGCCGACCTGATGGACGACGCCTGGCGCACGCGCGCGTACGGCGACTTCTGGTCGTACATGCTGGTCGCCGAAGGCGCCGTCGACATCGCGGCCGAGCCGGAGCTCAACCTGTACGACATGGCCGCGCTGTCGATCATCGTCGACGAGGCCGGCGGCAAGTTCACCTCCGTCGACGGCAAGCCGGGCCCGAACGGCGCCAACGCCGTCGCCACCAACGGCCGCCTGCACGAGGAAGTCCTCAACCGCCTGTCCTGAAACACAAGACGCCCGTACGACGAGCCGGGCACCCGCCCACGCGCCCGCACGACGAGCCGCGCGCTGCCCACGCGCCCGTAACGATGACCCGCCCCTAAACACCAGGCGGAGGCGCCGTCGACTCCCGGAAGATCAACCGGTTGATCGTCCCCGAAGCCGGCTCCGGCGCCGGCTCGCCGCGGATCTCCGCGAGCAGCCGCAGGATCGCGTCCCGCCCCTGCGCCTCCCGATCCACAGCCACCGTGGACAACGAAGGCGTGGCGAACTTCCCCATCACCTCGTCGTCCCACCCGAAGACGCTCACATCCCCCGGCACCGACCACCCGCGCGACAGCGCACCCCGCACCACCCCCATCGCGACCACGTCGTTGGCCGCGACCACAGCAGTCACCCCGCAGTCGGCATCCAGCGCGGTGATCGCATCGAACCCCGATTGTGCCGTCCAGTCCCCGTCGTACACCCCGACCGACCTCAGCCCGAGCCGCGAGATCGCCTCCAGATACACAGCCTTCCGGTTCCGCGCCGAAGCGAAGTCCTGATCACCGGCGACATGGAAGAACGCCCGATGCCCCAGCGACGCCAGGTACTCGACGATCTCCACGATCTCCGACGCCGCCGCGAGCTCACCGAGTCCGCGCAGCTTGTCGTCGTACGTCTCGCTCTCGACGATCGGCACCTGCTGCAGCCGCTTGCTCTTCAGCCCGGTCGGTGAGATCGCCAGGATCCCCTCCACCTGCCCGGATCGCGCCAGATCCTCGATCCGCGCCGACCGCGCCTTCTGGCCGCCCTCGACGCTGACCACCTCAACCTGATACCCCGCGCGATGGGCCGTCTCGGACGCCGCCGCAAGCAGCCGCCCCGGAAAATGCGGCCCCGCAGCGAGCACGATCGCCAGCCGGTTGGTCCGCCGCGTCCGCATCGACCGGGCGACCAGGTTCGGCCGGTAGTCCAGCGTCTTGACCGCGAACTCGACCTTGATCCGGGTCTTCGGCTTCAGGCTGTCCGCGTCCTGCAGGTAGCGGGACACCGTCGTGTGCGACACCCCCGCCAGCCGTGCCACTTGATGGATCGTCGCCGGCCTCTTCGACTCCACGTCAGCCACCTTCCCCTCCGCAGCACCACACGGTAGCCGATCCCCCACCACGACCAGCGGGATCTACAACGATTGACCTGAAGCCTGTCCGATACCGGAACGAGGGGTTGACACCCCCAGACGGCTGCGGTTAGCTACCGGATCAGAAGTGGATCGATCACATTTTATTGATTGACCCCGGGAGCGCCTATGAGCGATGCCGCCCGCAGCCGAAAACTTTCCTTTAGCGAGCGTTTACGACGAGATTATCCTGTCCTCTTGCTGGCCATTCCCGGCATGTTGGTCATTTTCGCTTTCCAGTACTACCCGCTGTGGGGCAACGTCATTGCCTTCCAGGACTACCAGCCGTACCTGGGCGTCGGTCAGAGCCTGTGGTCGGGCGTCGAGAACTTCACCACCGTCTTCAACGGCGACCCGGAGTTCCTCAACGCGGTCAAGAACACGCTGGTCCTGACGCTGATCCAGACCGTCATCGTCTTCCCGGCGCCGATCGTGGTCGCGCTGGTCCTGCACAGCCTGCTGTCGAACCGGCTGCGGCAGATCGTCCAGACGATCATCTACGTGCCGCACTTCATGTCCTGGGTGATCGTGGTCGCCGTCTTCCAGCAGGTCCTGGGCGGCACCGGCATGATCAACAACTGGCTCCGGGCCCACGGTTACGACCCGCTGAACATCATCGGCAACGCCGACGCGTTCCGCGGTCTGCTCACCTCGCAGGTGATGTGGAAGGACACCGGCTGGGCGACGATCCTCTTCCTGGCCGTGCTGTCGCAGATCGACAAGTCGCTGTACGAGGCGTCCGCCGCGGACGGCGCCGGCCGCTGGCGGCAGACCTGGCACGTGACGCTGCCCGGCCTGAAACCGATCATCATCCTGCTGCTGATCCTCAAGCTCGGCGACTCACTCACGGTCGGTTTCGAGCAGATCATCCTGCAGCAGCAGGGCGTCGGGGTCGATGCGAGCGAAGTGCTCGACACCTACGTCTACAACAACGGGATCATCGGCGGCGACTGGGGCGTGGCGGCCGCGGTCGGCCTGGTGAAGAGCGTCGTCGCACTGACGCTCGTGCTGCTGGCCAACAAACTCGCGCACCGCCTGGGCGAGGAAGGGGTGTACCGCGGATGAGCAACAAGATCCTCGTCGGCGGGATGCCGATGCCCGGCTGGCCCGAACGCATCATCAAAGCCGTCTTCCTCACGGTGATCTGCGCGGTCGTCGTACTGCCCTTCGTGGGCGTGATCTCGACCAGCCTTGCGACGCCGAAGCAGGTCGTCGAGGCCGGCGGCTTCGTGATGCTGCCGACGCACGGGTTCGACCTCTCGGCGTACAAGTCGATCCTGTCCGGCGGCACGGTGACGCAGGCCCTTCTGGTGAGCGCCTTCATCACCGCCGTCGGTACGACGATCGCGCTGTTCCTCACCTGCACCCTCGGCTGGGCGCTGAGCCGGCGCGGGACGTTCGGCAACAAGCCGTTGCTGCTGCTGGTCCTGGTCAGCCTGCTGTTCAACCCGGGCCTGATCCCGACGTACCTGGTGGTCCAGCAGTTCGGTCTGCTGGACAGCCTGTGGGCCGTGATCCTGCCGATCTCGGTGAGCGCGTTCAACGTGATCGTCGTCCGCGCGTACTTCGTCGGGCTCCCTGGTGAGGTGCTCGACTCGGCCCGGATCGACGGTGCGTCGGAGTGGAAACTGTTCTGGCACATCGGCCTGCCGCTGTCGAAGGCGGTGGTCGCCGTGGTCGGCCTGTTCTACGGCGTCGGCTACTGGAACAGCTTCTTCGGTGCGCTGCTCTACCTGAACGACGCCAGCAAATGGCCGCTGCAACTCGTCCTGCGCACGTACGTCGTGAACGGCGTCGAAATCGGCGCCCAGGACCTCGGCGGCGCGAGCGAAGCACTACCGCCACAGACGTCGATCCAAATGGCGATCCTGATGATTTCCATCATTCCCATTCTGTGCGTCTATCCCTTCGTCCAGCGGCATTTCGCCAAGGGCGTGTTGACCGGCGCCGTCAAGGGCTGACACGAGAAAGGCAGAACCATGAACACTGGTGATTCACGGCTCAGCCGCCGGGCCTTGCTGGGCGGCGTCGGGGCCCTCGGCCTGACCGGCGTCGTCGGCAGCTGCTCCAACGAGGGCCGCGGCGGCGCCACCGGGAAGAACGGCAACGCACCGCAGTCCCAGGTCCGCCCGGCGTACGTGCCGTACACGGGCGTCAAGCCGGACCTGGCCGGCGCCGACCACAAGATCCCGGACGCGTTCACCCGCTACCCGGCCAACCCGGTCCGGGCGATCAGTACGCCGCCGGGTGACGGCAAGCCGATCGAGGTGCTGACCTTCACCAACACCCCGATCCCGCCGAAGCTCGAGCAGAACCGCTTCTGGCAGGAGTTCAACAAGCGGGTCGGCTCGCCGGTCTCGGTGAGCCTGACGCCGTCGGTGGACTACACCCAGAAGTTCGCCACCTCGGTCGCGGGCGACCGGCTCGGCGACATCTTCATGGTCGGCGGCGTACCGCAGGTCCCGAGTCTGCTCGAGGCCAAGGCCGCGGACCTGACCCCGCACCTGTCCGGCGACAAGATCAAGAAGTACCCGTTCCTGGCGAACCTGCCCGAGGTGCACTGGAACTCGTGCATCTTCGGCAACAAGATCTACGCCGTACCGGTCCCACGCGGCGCGATCAGCTCCCAGGCCCTCTACACCCGCGCGGACATCCTCGAGAAGCAAGGCGTCGACGCCGAACTGAAGAGCCCCGACGACTTCCTCGAGCTGTGCAAGGCGCTGACGGACCGCCGGCAGAACCGGTTCGCGCTGGCGACCTCGCCGACGCCGTTCGTCCGGAACATGTTCGACATGCCGAACACCTGGAGCGAGGACGGCAAGAAGGTCGTCAGCTACTACGAGCACGACGCCCACGGCGACGTGTTCGAGATCCTGCGCAAGCTCTGGACGTCGGGCTACATCCACCCGGACGCGTTCTCGGGCCAGAATCAGGACATGAAGGTCAGGTTCGGCAACGGCTCCAGCCCGCTGGTCGTCGACACGTTCAGCGGCTGGCCGAGCTACCTGCAGACCGCGGTCAACCCCGACGCCCGGATCGGCATCATCGCGCCGCCCAAGCACGACGGCTCGGGACAGGGCAGGATCTGGCTGGGGGCTCCCAACCTCAGTACGACGGCGATCAGCAAGAAGGCCGAGGGCCGGATCGAGACGATGCTGGCCTACCTGAACTTCCTGGCGGCGCCGTTCGGGACGCAGGAGTACCTGTTCCGCAAGTTCGGTCTGCCGGCCCTGCACCACCGGGTCGTCGACGGCAACCCCGTGCTCACCGAGCGCGGCTTCAGCGAGACCCAGCTCGGGCTGATGTACACCGCCGACGGGCCGTGGACGATCTTCCTGCCGGAGAAGGAGGGCAACAGCCAGGCGGAGTTCGAGGCGATGAAGAAGACCTGCCCGGACGCCCTGGCCAACCCGGTCGCCGGTCTGTACTCCGAGACCAACGTCCGGAAGGGCCCGCAGCTGACCGCCGACATGGACCAGGTCACCAGCGACATCATCCAGGGACGCAAACCGGTCTCGGCCTGGGCCGATGCGGTCAAGAAGTGGAAGAGCGGCGGTGGGGACAAGATCGCCGAGGAGTACGCCGAAGCACTCGAAGCATCGCGTTGACGCGAAAGGAAGACCTTTGACATCCACGCAACCCGTCAGGTTCGCCGCGGTCGGACTCGACCACGCCCATATCCACGGCCAGATCGCCGGGCTGATCAAGGCCGGCGGAGAGTTCGTCGCGATGGCTACCGACGACCCGTCGTCGGGCGTCGCCAACCAGGTCCGCGAGCGGTACCCCGACGTACCGTACGTCGACAACGGTGACGAGCTGATCGCCCGCGACGACGTCGACCTGATCGTCACCGCCGCGGTCCCGGACCGGCGCGGCCCGATCGCCGTCGCCGCCCTGCGGTCGGGCAAGGACGTCGTCGCCGACAAGCCCGGCTGTGTCAGCCACGACCAGCTCGAGGAGATCGAGAAGGCGGTCGCCGAGACCGGCCGGTTCTGGTCGGTGACGTTCTCCGAGCGCTTCGAGGTCGCGTCGGCGATCAAGGCCGGCCAACTGGTCCGCGAGGGCCGGATCGGGACCGTCGTCCAGACCATCGGCCTCGGCCCGCACCGGATCGGTGACCGCGGCCACCTCGGCGGCAACGCCGGGCGCCCGGACTGGTTCTACGAGAAGGAGCGCTACGGCGGCATCCTGGCCGACATCGCCTCGCACCAGATCGACCAGTTCCTCTGGTACACCGACTCGCGCACGGCCGAGGTGGTGACGAGCTCGGTCGGGAACTTCGCCAACCCGGACAAGCCCGGTCTGCAGGACTTCGGCGACCTGCTGCTGCGCAGCGATCACGCCCAGGGCTACATCCGGGTCGACTGGTACACCCCGGCCGGACTCGGGACCTGGGGCGACGGCCGGCTGATGATCCTCGGCACCGAGGGCTACATCGAGCTGCGCAAGTACGTCGACATCGCCGGCCGGGACGGCGGCAACCACCTGTTCGTCGTCGACGGGGAGAAGACCGAGTACATCGACTGCTCCGACGTCGAGCTGACCTACTTCCCCGACCTCATCCGCGACGTCCGGGAGCGGACCACGACGGCGGCGCCGCAGGAGCACACCTTCGAGACCATGCGGCTCGCGCTGACCGCGCAGCAGAACGCCACCATCCGAGGAGCCGCCCGGTGACCGCCCACCTCAGGGTCGCGGTCGTCGGTGCCGGAGGCATCAGTCGCCGGCACGCCGAGGCCTTCGCCAGTACAGGCCGTACGACGCTCGTCGGCGTCGCCGACATCGTCGCCGAGAACGCGCAGGCGTTGGCCGACAAGCACGGGTCGAAGCCGTTCAAGAGCGTGACGGAACTGCTGGCCGCGGCCGACCCCGACCTGGTCGCGGTGACGACGCCGCCGGGCAGCCACGCCGAGATCGCGATCGAGGTGCTGGCGGCCGGGAAGTCCGTCCTGCTGGAGAAGCCGCCGGTGCTGAGCCTGGCCGAGATGGACGCGGTCGCCGAGGCCGAGGCGTCCAGCGAAGGCTCGGTGTACGTCGTCTTCCAGCACCGGCACGGCTCCGGCGCCGTACGGGCCGCGGAACTGCTGGCCGGCGGCGCTCTGGGCGCTCCGCAGGTCGCGGTCTGCGAGACGCTGTGGTTCCGGCCGCGGCCGTACTTCGACCCGGAGTGGCGTGGGACGTGGGTCGGTGAGGGTGGTGGGCCGACGCTGGGCCACGGCATCCACCAGATCGACCTGCTGCTGCACCTGCTCGGACCGTGGCGCACGATCACCGCCACCGCCGTACGGCTGGATCGTCCGGTCGAGTTCGAGGACGTGTCGATGGCGTCGGTGATCTTCGAGAGCAACGCGGTGGCGAGCGTGATCAACAGCCTGCTCTCGCCGCAGGAGCTCAGCCGGATCCGGATCGACACCACCGGTGGGTCGCTGGAGGTCAACCACCTGTACGGCTACAAGGACGCCGACTGGAAGTTCACCCCGGCACCCGACGCGGCTGACACGTGGACGGCGTCCGCCGGCGAGGACGTTGCCAGCAGCCACGAAGCTCAGCTCGGCCGACTGGTCGACGACCTGCTCGCCGGCCGGACCCACGAGACCACCCTGGCCAGCACGCGGCCGACGATGGAGTTCGTGACCGCCCTCTACGCGTCCGCCCTGACCGGGCAGTCCGTACGACGTGCCGACCTGGTCCCCGGCCACCCGTTCTACCAGGCCCTCAACGGCGGCATCGACCAAGCGAAGCTCAGCGAGTCCTTCGCGCCCTGACGAACTGCGTGACCCCTCGCTCGGGCGGGCGGGGGGTCACCCACGTTCGTGCTCAGCTCAGAGTGGCGGCTCCGCACTGATGTACGCGTCGACGGCCGTGTTGAAGTCCCGGCCGGCGGGCGGTAGCGAGTGGTACCAGGCTGCGCCGAGCTGGTAGATCTCCCACAGGCGGTTGAGGTCCTGGGTGGTCGACCGGTACGGGAACGTCGTAGCGCCGAACGGCGGCATCCGCAGCCCGAACTGGCCAGTGGCGAGCAGTTGCGCCGCCTCGTCGTACAGGCGGACCTGGCCGATGCCGTCGGTGCGGTCGAGGCCGACGGCGAAGTCCTGCACGTCGACGGTGGCCAGGTCACGGTAGCCCTCGAAGCGGAGCGGGTCGCTGGGCGAGTCGTAGACGAACAGCGCGAGCACCAGCACCGGGTACGTCGGGTAGGACCGGTAGGCCGCCACCAGCAGGCTGTCCCCCGCGGTGACGGCTCTGGCCAGCTCAGCCGCCTCTCGCGCGGTCAGCCCGGCCAGCTTGACCAGCACGGTCGGCGTGCCCTGCACGTCCAGCACGAACGGCGACATCGGCACCATCGTCCGGGCCAGGTCGTCGCAGCTGCTGAGCCGCACCACGACCCCGTGCTCACCCGCCGGCCGTTCCGGCATCCCCGGTCTCACCCGCGGGAGCCCGAGCCCGGCCAGGTCGAACGCTTCCCGTCGCTTCCTCGAGAACAGTCCCATCCCGCCATCGAACACCAACCACGCCGTACCCGCCGCGCGTTGCACGAACCGGCCAAAGTCAGCGCGCTCGCCGCCGCAGCAACTTCTTCACCCCGTACGTCGACTGGAACAGCAACGCGATCCCGCACACCGCGATGATCACGAACAACACGGTCTGACTCGTCTTCAGTCCCCCACCGACCAACTCGATCCCGCTCCACACCAGCAGCAGCCCGGCCGCCGCCAGCGTCAGGTACCCGGTCCCCAGGTTCCGCGGCGTGAACTGCCACCACGGCTCGTCCTCCCGCCAGACCCGCTTCGGTTCGGTCATCCCAGTTCCTTCCCAAGAGCGGCTCCCCTTCGGAGCCGACCCTTCGAAACTAGGTCCGCCGCCCACCCCGCCACCTCGACCACCCGGACGAACTCGACCGGGCACCTCGTACTTTCGGCCGAGCCCCTTCAGTCCGACGCCGGCTCCTCCGGTCACCCAAGGTGACGAAAACGGACCATGGTTCCAGCGGGCGGGACAGGCGGCCGTCACCGCGCGCGTTCTGCCAGACCTGCCGCAGACGGCTCCGAACCGCTACCGTGGGGTCTTGGGCTCTCGATCCAGCAGGAGGCTCCGTGAAGATCAACGACGTATTGCGCGGTAAGGGCAACCAGGTCGTCACCATCTCCCCCGAAGCCACCGTCACCGAGCTGCTCGCGCTGCTCGCCGAGCACAACGTCGGCGCGCTCGTGGTCAGTCCGGACGGCACCAGCGTGGCCGGGATCGTCTCCGAACGGGACGTGGTCCGGCTCCTCAACGGCACCCCCGACGCGGGCGAGGTCCGGGTCAGCGCGATCATGACGTCGCCGGTGCACACCTGCACCCCCGACGACCTGATCGACAACCTGATGCGGATGATGACGGATCGCCGGATCCGGCACGTCCCGGTCGTCGTCGACGACCAGCTCACCGGCATCGTCAGCATCGGCGACGTCGTCAAGTCCCGGATCGGCGAACTCGAGTTCGAGAAGGAACAACTCTCCAACTACATCGCCGGCTGACCTCGGTACGCCGTACCGCCGCTCGTCCGTACGCCGGTGGCCGGTTCCGCAGGCACGCCACGCGGGACCGGCCTACCGCTACGGACAGCGCCGGGAGCACTACAGTCCGTTCATGGGAGCATCTGAACCGCCGGCCGGACCGCCCGGGCCGCCGCAGGGACCCGGTGACCAGCCGGGCCAAGGACAACCAATACCGCAGTACGGCCAGGGCACCCCGCCACCGCAGTACGGGCAGCCGCCGGGCGCGTACCCCTACGCCGGTCAGAACGAGCCGCAGCGCGGGACCAGCGTCTTCGCGGTGCTCGCGCTGATCTTCGGCATCATCGCGATCGTTCCGCTGGGCATCGTCTTCGGCATCGTCGCGCTGACCCGGATCCCCAGGACCCACGAGAAGGGCAAGGGACTGGCGATCGCCGGGCTGATCCTGTCCGGCCTCTGGCTGGTCGGTGGCGGACTGATCGTCCTGCTCGCGCTCGTCGTCGGCGGATCCGACGGCGACCGCGACGCCGCCGGCCAGGTCACCGCGACCACCGAGATCGACTCCTCCAAGCTCCGGGTCGGGGACTGCGTGGCCGAGATCAAGGAGGGCGAGGTCGGCGACATCAAGGTCCAGCCGTGCTCCGGGCCCAACGGGGGCAAGGTGTTCGCCGTCTTCGACCTGCCCTCCGGCGACTTCCCCGGGCTCGAGTCGGTCCAGGCGAGCGCCGAGAAGGGGTGCACCGACCGCTGGCAGCAGTCCGGCGAACAGGCCCGCGACCTGTCCGACATCTTCTACCTGCACCCCACCGAGGACAGCTGGAGCCTCGGCGACCACGGCGTCAGCTGCCTGATCGCCCCCCGCTAGACAAGTTGCCGAGGGCCCCGGTCGCAGTCCGCGACCGGGGCCCTCGTCACAGCGGACTCAGTACCGGGTCACCGCCGCCCAGGCGTCCACGATGCCGTTGCCGTAGAAGCCGTTGAACGACCGCGTCCCCTCGCACAGTGCGTCGAACTCGGGTGTGCGGCCCTCGTTCGCGTACGAGACCAGCGGCGGGTTCGGGCAGGCCCGCTCCTGGGCCGAGCCGAGCAGGATGGTGCGCACCCGGTCCGGGTCCAGGCCGAAGGAGTTGCCCTTGCCCTTCTTGCCGTACTCGCTGACGATCAGCGCGGCCACGCCGGTCGCGTGCGGCGACGCCATCGACGTGCCCTGCAACCAGTTGTAGTACCCGCACTTGGTGTAGTCCGTCACGCCGGCCTTGCACTGCTTCTGTACGCCGCCCGCGACACCGGCCTCGGTGATGTTGCCCTCGGCATCGACCAGGCCGCCGGCCTGCAGCGTGTTGACCGGGTACGTCGACAGGATCAGGTTCTCGTTGACCCGATGGTCCGGCGTACCGAAGTAGTCACGGAACCAGCCACCCGGCGCCGACACCTCGGCCTGCTCCACGCCGTAGTTGGAGTAGTCCGCCTTCTTGGCCGACGGACCGAGCGCGGACACGCCGATCACGTGCGGGCCCTCGACCGGCAGGTCGACACAGGTCGCGTTGTCGATCACCCGCTCGTACGGCGGGACGTCGCCGAAGTCCGGGCTGCTGATGTCGTTGCGCGGCTTGCCCAGGTCCTCGTGGTTGTTGCCGAGCGAACCGACCAGCGTGACGTCCCGGTTGTGCGCGTAGTTCAGCGCGCGCTGCATCGCCCGGATCGTCGAGCGCTGCTCGATCTGGGCCTCCGGGCTGTCGGCCGGGTTGTTCGTGCAGTTGTACAACCACGGGTCGACGTAGAACGACATGTTGACCACGTCGAGCCCGACGTCACCGGCGTAGGTGAGCGCGTCGAGCACCGGGTTGAGGAAGACGAAGCCGCTGTCCTGACCACCGCGGATCTCGACCAGCGTCACGTTCGGCGCGACGCCGGAGACGCCGAGACCGTTGACCGCGGCACCGATCGTGCCGGCCACGTGGGTCCCGTGCCCGCTGTCGTCCCAGCCGACCGGGTCGACACAGCCGCGGAACTCGCACGGCCCGTCGATCTCCGGCAGGTCCGCGGCGAAGTTGCGGGACAGCTTCCAGTCGAAGTTCGGCGCGATGTCGGGGTTACGGGCGTCGATCCCGGAGTCCAGCACGCCGACCTTGACCTGCTTCGTGCCGGGCTGAACCTTGCGGGCCAGGTCCGACCGGACCATCTTCAGGCCCCACAGCTGGGCGTCCAGCGGATCCATGCCCTTGGCACCCTTCGCGGCCGCCTTCGCCTTCTTCGCGGCGGCCCCGAGGTTCTCCTTCTCGATCTGCACCGGCTTGACCCGCGGCAGCTGCCCGATCGGGCGGCTCCGCGCGGCACCCTCGATCGCCGACGACGCGGACACCTGGGTGGCGAACCCGGCCGCCGCCGCCTTCACGGTGATCGTGCCCAGGTTCGTGTTCTCCTTGACCACCTCACCCCCGGCGGCCTTCACCGCGGCCAGCGCGGCGGCCCGGTCGGCCCCCTGCTCGACCAGTACGACGTACTCCGTGCTGCCCCCGGTCGCCTGGGCCCCGGCGATCACCGGAACGGCCAGTCCGGCGGCGACCAGTGCGAACGCACCCGATGCCGCGTACAACGATCTGCGGACGTCTCTCACGAGCGGATCCCCTCCCTGAAGTGAGTCTGACGCGCACAACGTAAGTCAGCCGTGCGGACTCCGGGAGGGGGCCGACGTTGTCATCTTTTCCAAGCAAACGGTTGTTGGTCAGCCCGAGTACGAGGAATTCGACGCGAAGACCACGAAAAGCAGCACCATCGCGATCGCGAACAGGATGCACAGGATCAGCAGCACCGTGCCGACGATTCCCGCGATCCGCCCGCCGACGGCCATCCCGCGGTTGTTGTAGACCCCCGGCGCCGCGTCGATCTCGGCGACCGCCTGGTTGCCCTTCCACCACGCGAACGGCGACAGGATCAGCAGCCCGGTGACGAACGGCAGCAGCCCGAGCACCAGCGCGATCGTCGCGTTGGAGTTGTCCCGCAGCACGCCGTACGCCGGCTGGTCGGGAAACCCCGGCTGCAACGGGTAGTTGCCGTACCCCTGCTGCTGGTGGCCTTGGCCGTACTGCTGCGGCTGGTCCTGGGGTCGCTCGTTGAACGACATGGCGTGCTCCTCTGCTCAGGGCCGAATGGTCCTGAGCAGAGGATGCCAGTACTTCAGCTCAGGACGAGCTCAGGCCGTCAGCTCAGTTCCGTCACGTCGCCCAGCCCGGTGAGCTGGTCGCGAACGTCCTTGGCTTCCCCTACGACGACGACCAGCAGCCCGTTGGTTCCGACGTACCGGCGGTACGCCTCGGTGGCGCTCTCGGCGGTGGTCGCGGCGATCTGGGCCAGGTAGGTGTCGGCGAAGTCCAGCGGTACGCCGGCGGCGATGTTGCTGCCGACCTGCTGGGCGATCGAGTCGGCCTGCTCGTAACGCAGCGGCGCGGTCCGGATCAGGTTGTCCTTGGACTCCCCGACCTCCTTCTCGGTCAGCCCGTCGCGGGCCTCGCGCAGGATCCGCAGCGCGTCGGTGATCGCGGCACCGGTCACCTCGGTCCGCACCGAGCCGCCGAGGCTGAACGTGCCGCCCTTGCGCGGCGCGGTGAAACTGGACCGCGTGCCGTACGTGTAGCCCTTCTCCTCCCGCAGCACGGTGTCCACGCGCGAGGTGATGGTGCCGCCGACCACGTGGTTCGCGACCGCGGCCGCGCCCCAGATGTCCTCGCGGCGATCCGGGCCCGGGCAGCCGATCAGCAGCTGGCTCTGGACCGAGCCGGGCCGGTCGACGAGCACGATCCGGTCGCCGACGACGTACAGCGGCTCCGGGGTCTCCAGCGCGGGACCGGCCTCGGACGTCCAGTCGCCGAACGCGTCGTCGACGATGCCGGCCACGTCGACGCCGGTCGCGTCCCCGGCGAACAGGATCTGGGCGCGGGCCGGACCGACGTTGTCGCGGTAGAACCTGGCGACCTCGACGTTGGTCAGCGGGCGGATCGTGTCCGGCCGGCCGGCGGTCGGCCGGGAGCGCCGCATGCTCGGGTCGAACAGGTGCGCGGCGAACGCCTCGCGAGCGCGGTACCCGGCGTTGGCGCGTTCCTGGTTGATCTCGCCGAGCCGGATCGTCACGTGCCGGCCGACGTCGGCGGGGTTGAACGCGGGCCGGGTGACCGCCTCCGCGAGCAGCTTCACCGCGGGTGCGAGCTGCGAGGTCGGGACCGAGATCTCCACGTGCAGCGCGTCGGTGCTGACGTCCACGCCGTACGCCGCGCCGTGCCGCTCGAGGGCCGCCGCGAAGTCGTTGGCCGAGTGGAACTCGGTGCCCTCGTCGAGCGTGCGCGACATGATCGTCGCGACGCCCTCGAGCTCACGCGGCTCGGCGAACAGCGGGAGCGCGATCGTGACGCGCACGGTCGCGACGTACTGACCGGGCCGGTCGAACACGTGCACCGGCGTACCGGCGCGGGTGTTGGTGGTGGTCGAGACCGGGAACGTCCACGGTCCCGGCGCGGCGACGACGGGCGGCGTGGTCAGGGCCTGGCTGCTCATTCCTGCTCCCCTGCTTCGGTGCTCTTGCGGTACGTGACCTGGACCCGGCCCTCGGCGCGGATCCACTCGGCCGCGGCCTGCTGGACCTGCTCGACCGTGACCGCGCGGAACTGGTCGATCCGGGTGTTGATCCGGTTCGCGTCACCGAACAGCAACAGGTGGTGGGAGATCTCGTCCGCCCGCCCCGAACACGTCGACAGCTGCTCCAGCCAGTCCCGCTCGGCCTGCGCCTGCACGGTGGCCAGCTCGTCCTCGGTGATGCCGTCGGCCGCGAGCTTCTCGACCTCCTCGAGCAGCGCGTCCTCGACCTTCTGCAGGTCGACACCGTCCGACGCGATCCCGGTCAGCGTCCCGAACGACACGCCACCGATCAGCGGCAGCGCTCCACCGGACACCGACTGCGCGATCTGCTCGTCACGGACGAGCCGCCGGTTCAGCCGGCCGCTCTGCCCAGCGGCCAGTACGTCGAGCGCGAGCGCGGCCGCGTCCAGCTCGGGCGTCCCGTCCACGGGCAGCCGGAACATCATCGTGATCAGGTCCGACGGCACGTCCTCGACGACGTCGTCGCGGGCGACTCCCTGCATCGGGCCGATCGTGCCGTCCGGCGCGGGCGGCGGCTGCGGGATCGCCGGCAGGTGGCCGAAGTACCGCTTGACCGCCGCGAACGTGTCCTCTTCGTTGACGTCGCCGACGATCGTCAGGACCGCGTTGTTCGGCCCGTAGTACTTGCGGAAGAAGGCGTGCACGTCCTCCACCGACGCCGCGTCGAGATCCTCCATCGACCCGATCGTCATGTGCGCGTACGGGTGCCCCTGCGGGAAGGCCAGCCGGACCAGCCGCTCGTACGAGTCGCCGTACGGGCGGTTGTCGTAGCTCTGCCGCTTCTCCTCCTTGACCACGTCGCGCTGGTTGTCCAGGTTCTCCTGGTTCACCGCGTCGAGCAGGTACCCCATCCGGTCCGCCTCGAGCCACAGCGCGAGATCGAGCCCGCCGCTGGGCAGCGACTCGAAGTAGTTGGTCCGGTCGAAGAAGGTGGACGCGTTCAGGCTCGCCCCCGCCGACTCCAGCAGCCCGAAGTGGTCACCGGACTTCACGTTCCGCGACCCCTGGAACATCAGGTGCTCGAACAGGTGCGCAAACCCGGTCAGCCCCGGCGGCTCGTGCCGCGACCCCACGTCGTACCAGAGGTTCACAGCAACAATCGGCACCGCGCGGTCGATACTCACAACCACACGCAACCCGTTGTCCAGAGTCTGCTCAGCGAGCGGATACGTCAGCGGCATACAGCCAACCTACCCGCTCCCCAACCTCCCCCGAGGGACCGTTCGCCCGAGGCGGAAACCCCGGGCGAACGGCCGCGGAGCTCAGCCCTTGATCGCTCCGCCCAGGGCGAAGGCGCCGCCGAGTTTGCGGCTGAGGAGGAGGTAGAGCAGCAGCACCGGGAAGGTGTAGATCAGCGAGTACGCCGCCAGCTGGCCGTAGTTCGGTTCGCCGTACTGGCCGAAGAACGTGAAGATGCTGACCGAGGCGGGCAGGCGTTCGGGCGACAGCAGGAGCATGAAGGGGACGAAGAAGTTTCCCCACATGCCGATGAAGGTGAAGATCAGGACGACGGCGATGCCGGGCCACATCAGCGGGAGCACGATGCGGCGCAGCGCCTGCATGTTGCCGGCGCCGTCGACCCAGGCGGCCTCTTCGAGCGAGATCGGTACGCCGTCCATGAACGTCTTGGTCAGCCAGATCGCGAACGGGAGCGAACTGGTGGCCATGAACATGATCGTGCCGCCGAGCGTGTCGACCAGGTTGAGCTGGACGAACAGACCGTAGACCGGGACCATCACCGCGGTGATCGGCAGCCCGGTGCAGAACAGGACCGTGAGCAGGAACGGCCGGTTGAAGCGGGACTTGAAGCGCGACAACGGGTACGCCGCGAGTACGGCGCAGATCATCGTGAGCAGCGCCGCTCCGCCACACAGCACGATGCCGTTCAGCACCGGCCGGTACGTCGTGTCGGTGTTCAGCACGGCCTTGAAGTTGCCCAGCGTCGGGTGCGTCGGGAACTCGACCCGTAGCCCGGCCGTCCGGTTGATCGAGGCGAACAGCACCCACAGCAACGGCAGCACGAACAAGATACCGATCGCCAGCAGCACCAGGTTCGAGGTGAGCTTGCTGACCCGGTCCCGGGCGATCATGCGGCCTCCGCGTTCAGTCCACGCAGGTAGATCAGCGAGAAGACCGCGCCGATCGCCAGCATCACCAGGGCGATCGCGGTGCCGTACCCGATCTGGGAGAAGCTGAACGCCTGCTCGTACATGTACAGCGGCAGCGTCTGGCTCTTGGTGCCAGGCCCACCGCGGGTCATCGCGTAGATCAGGCCGAAGACGCTCAGCGTCTGCAGCGTGATCAGCATCAGGTTGGTCATGATCGCGCGGCTGATCATCGGCAGCGTGACCCAGATCAGCCGCCGCAGCCCGGCCGCGCCGTCCATCTCGGCCGACTCCTCGATCTCCTTCGGCACCTCACTGAGGGCCGCCGAGTAGACCAGCATCGAGAACGCCGTACCGCGCCAGATGTTCGCGATCGAGACGGCGATGATCGGTGCCGCGTACAACCAGTCCTGGCCGGGCAGCCCGACCTTGTGCAGGATCACGTTCAGCGTGCCCTCGTCGTTGAAGAACGCGCTGAGCAGGTACGCCGCGACGACCTCGGGCAACACCCACGCGCCGATCACCGCGGTGCCGACGAAGTTCCGGACCAGCTTGGTGGAGCGCCGCATCAGCAGCGCCAGGCCGAGCCCGAGGGTGTTCTGGCCGATGATCGCCGAGATCAGCGTGAAGACCAGCGTGAGCCAGATCGAGTTGGTGAACGCGCTGCTGCCGAAGGCCTTGCGGAAGTTGTCCAGGCCGACGAACTGCACGTTGTTGGCACCGGTCCCGGTGAGCGCCATGTTCGTGAACGCGGCGTACACGCAGTAGATGATCGGGCCGGCCAGGAAGACCACCATCAGCCCGATGGCCGGGGCCAACGGCAACATCTTCACCACTTGAACGGCCCGCGGCCTCCCGTTCCGACCGGTCGGCTGACCGGTCGGAGCGGGGGCTGCTGCCGTGGTAGCAACAGTCACAGGAGCAGTCCTTCGTCAGGGGAGGGTGGGCCGGTGCTACTGGCCTTGACTCTGACTGGTGGTCTTGTCCTTACTGACAATGCTCTCGACGGCCTCGTCGTAGTTCTTGGCCGCCTCGTCCGGCGACGACTGTCCCGTCATCACCGCTTCCATCGCGGTGATGATCTCGTTGGAGACCTTCGGGTACTCCGGCAGCGCCGGCCGGTACACGGTCACCGCCACCAGGTCGGTGAAGAACTGCGTCGACTTGGCCGAGGTCTTGTAGCCCTCGTCCGCGGCGACGTCCTTGCGGACCGCGATCTGCGCACCGTCGGTGGCGTACTTGGTCGCGTTCTTCTGCGTCTGCAGGGTCTTGATGAAGTTCCACGCGGCGTCCGGGGACTTCGACTTGGCCGGGATCGCCCAGGTCCAGCCGCCGGAGAGGCTGACCTTGCCCTTGCCGCCGCCGTCCTGGGTCGGCATCGCGGTCTGGCCGAGCACCTCGGACCACTGCGGCCACGGCTTGGCGCCGGTCTTCTGCCAGTTGTTGTAGAGCCACGAGCCGTCGAGCGCGATCGCCAGCTTGCCGTTCGGGAGCAGGTCGCTGCCGACCTTGTTGCCCCAGTTCGGGTCCAGGGACTGCTTGGGCTGCGGCGCGATGCCCTCGTCGAAGATCGTCTTGACGAAGTTCAGCGAGTCCTTGAAGCCCTGGCTGCCGACGACCCACTTCTGCTGGTCGAAGTTGTACAGGGTGTCCTTGGTGCCGTAGAGCAGCATCTCCATGCCCTGCATGGCGGACGCCTCACCCATCGGCTTGCCCGAGTAGACGTTCAGCGGGATGACGCCGGGGACCTTCTGCTTGATCGCACGGGCCGCGGTGAGGACCTCGTCCCAGTTCTTCGGCTGCCAGTCGGCGGGCAGGCCGGCCTTCGCGAAGATTTCCTTGTTGTACCAAAGAGCTCGCGTGTCCGTGCCGTCCGGTACGCCGTACGTCTTGCCGTCCTGGCCCTTGGCCGCGCCCTTGGCGGTGTCCTGGAACTGATCCCAGTCCGACCAGTCCTTGATGTAGTCGTCCAGCGGCTTCAGGTACCCCGCGGTGATGTCGGAGTTGATCAGGAAGGTGTCCTCGTAGACGATGTCCGGCGCGGTGTTGGCCGAGCGCATCATCAGCTGGAGCTTGGTGTAGTAGTCGTTCTCGCTGGCCACGATCGGCACGATCTCGACCTTCGAGCCGGGGTTGGCCGACTCGTACTCGGCCTTGGCGCCGGCGAGGAAGTTCTTCATCACCGTGCCGGGGCCCCACTGCTGGTAGGCGATCTTGATGTTCGCCGGGCCGGAGCTGGAACCGCCTGCTTCCGGCGTCTTGGTGGTCGATCCCTGACTGCAGGCCGAAACCCCCAGCAGGAGTGCGCCCACGGCGAGAACACCCGCCGTCTTGAAACCGTTCTTCATGACCATCACGTCCACCTTCGGGCAATCGTTGTCATCCCGGTACCACCGCTCAAACCCCGTGGGCTTTCCGCGACCGTAGGAGGCGCAGTCCCGTGAAGTCAATGGTTGACAGACAACGTTGTCGCGGTCTGGAGCGACGTAAGCGGCGACCGGCGAGTAACGATCCGGTCACCGCTTTCACCGTGCTTCAGACGGTAACGGGCGACGCCTGGTGACGGGCCTGTACGACGCGCCGGGAGCGCGCGGCGCCGAGTCCGCACAGCGCCAGACCGAGCACCAGCCAGCCCGCGAGGACCGCCAGCGACCGACCGGCGCCGGCTCCGTCGAAGAAGCTGACCGAGCGCAACGCCGTACCGGCTGCTCCCGGCGGGAGGAACTGGCCTAGCGCTCCCCACCCGGTGGGCAGCATCTCCGGCGCGCTGGTCATGCCGGACAACGGGTTGCCCAGCAGCATCATCGTCGCCGAGCCCAGCCCGAGCCCCGCCGCACCGAGCAGCCACTCGAGTCCCAGCAGGGTCAGGCTGATCGCCCCGATCGACATCGCGATCACGCCGGCGTTCGCCCAGTAGCTGCCCTCGAACGACCCGAGCCAGAACTGCAGCACCGCGGTCAAGGCGAGCGCACCGGCCGCCGCAAAACCAACGGCACCAAGGACTCGACTCGCCCCCGCCTTGGCGAAGTTGGTCAGCGCCGCGGCCGCGAGGATCCCGCCCAGCACCAGCGGCAACGCACCCGCCGCCAGGCCCGCACCGCGCGGATCGTCAGCAGGCAAAGGAACCACGTCGGTCACCTTGGGTGCGGCCGCCGGGTTCTGCGCCGCCAACTTGCCCGCGACCTGCGTCAGCAGCTGCGACACGACCGGACCGGCGGCCGACGCTGTCAGCACCTCGGGCGCGGCCTGGTCCAGCACGATCGCGCCGTACGCGTCACGGTCCTTGATCGCCTGTACGGCGGACTCGCGGTCGGCCACCGGCTCGATCGCGAAACCGCCCGGCATCGCCTGCTCCAGCGCGGCGGTGATCTGCCCGACCGCCGACTGGGGCCCAGCCACGGCGAGTGGGACGTCACGCGGTTCGGAGCGCGCGGCCGGCCAGGCGAACGCGATCAGCAGGACCGTCAGCAGCGCGGTGAGCAGCGTGACGACGACAACCACCGGAGGACGCCGGCGGTCGGCGGTGTCTGGTGTGGACATGAGTGAGCACTCTCCTGAAAACGAATGACCGTTCTTTATTGATTACGAGCCTGCTCCCCGCCGGGCCGAGTTGTCAAGAACGGACATTCGTTTTATGTTCGCGGTATGCCGAAGGTCACCGCCGAGCACCGCCTGGCCCGCCGCGAGCAGATCGTCGGAGCGGCCTTCCGCTGCGTCACCCAGCAGGGCTTCCACAAGACGACGATGGCCGACGTGATCCGCGAGTCGCAGCTGTCCGCCGGCGCGGTCTACGGCTACTTCAAGAGCAAGGACGAGATCGTCGCGGCGATCGCCGACACCGCGCTGAGCACGGTCGACGAGCTCTTCCAGGGCATCCTGTCCACTTCCGAGCCACTGTCGCCCGCCGAGGCGATGCGCAAGATCCTGGTGCACGTCGTCGAGATCGCCAACCGGCCCGGCGGCGACGTCACGCGGATCGCCTTGCAGGCCTGGGCCGAGGCGGTGCACAACCCCGCGATCGCGCTGATCGCCGCGGAGAAGTACACGATCCTGCGCAACCACTACGCGACCATCGTACTGCGTGCGCAGGCTGACGGCATGCTCGACCCGGACGCCAACCCGGAGTACGTCGCGCAGGCCCTGTTCGGGATGCTGCCCGGCTTCATCCTGCAGCGCCTCCTGCTCGGCGACGTCACCCCGGACTCCTACGCCGACGGCATCGACGCCCTGCTCGGATCGGGCCGCAAGCACTGAGTCCTCAGAGGACCAGAAACTGAAGGTCTCTCCCATTTGGGCACTGTCAGCGACGAATTGGTGACAGAGGGCTTGAGTCTTCCTGGCGACCCGGTTAAGTTGTCCGAGGTCTTATTTCAGGTCTTGAACTTAGGGGGTCACGCGCGGGGTCTGTACCGACGACGCTGGGGAGAGTCGTGCGAACAACCACACCTGCCGTGCGAACGCGGACCGATCTGCCCTGGTACTGGGGCAGCCAGACCGCCGGCTTCGTCGGAGACCGGCTGACCGGCTTCGCCGTACCGACGATCGCGATCCTCACGCTCGACGCGAGCGAAGCGCAGGTCGGCGTGCTGTCCGCGCTCGGCTGGTTCGCGTACCCCGCCCTCGGCCTGGTCGCCGGAGCCGCACTCGCCCACGTCCCCCGCCGCCGCGTGATGATCGCGGGCGAACTGCTGCGCTTCGCCGCATTCGCCAGCGTCCCGCTCGCTGCACTGGCCGGCTGGGTCAGCGTCCCGCAGCTGTGCGTCGTGGTCGCCGTCGCCGGAGCCGCGATGGTCTTCGTGGACATCGCCGGCCAGTCCTACCTGCCCGCACTGGTCGAGCCGCGCGACCTGGTCGGTGCCAACGCCAAGCTCCAGAGCTCCGACAGCCTGTCCAAGCTGGTCGGACCGGCGCTCGGCGGCGTCCTGCTCCGCACCACCAGCCCGTACGCCGGTCTGCTGCTCTGCGCGTTCCCCTTCCTGGCCTCAGCATTCGGCCGCACCCGCATCCAGACCGTTGAGCCCCCACCCGAGCCGATCCGCGAACCACTCCCTCACCGGATCCGCACTGGCTTCACCTTCGTCTGGCAGCACCCCCTGCTCCGCCGGTTGGTCTGCGCGGCCGCCATCCGCAGCTTCGGCTCGGGCATGGTCGACGCGGTCCTCCTGCTGTTCGCGTACCGGGTGCTCGGCTTGTCCAGCCTGGCCGGCGGCCTGCTGATCGCAGCCGGCTCGGTAGGCGGCCTGGTCGGCGCGTTCATGGCCAACCGGCTGGCCGCGACCATCGGCGTACGGCGAACGCTCGTGCTCACCGGTGTGGAAGCCCTGTGCTGGTTGGCCGTTCCGCTCTGCCTGCTGAGCGCTCCGGCACTCGCACTGGTGCTGATCCGGATCTGCGCCTCGGTCTGGCTGCCGGTCTGGAACGTCGTCACCACCAGCGTCCGCCAGGAGGTCACACCGCCCGGTCTGCAGAGCACAGTGCACGCCACAGCTCGCACGCTCACCTCGTCCACCGTGCCGCTCGGCGCGATCACCGGCGGCCTCACCGGCGGCGTACTGAGCACACAGCTCGGTGCGGCGACCGGTCTGGTCCTCGTCCTCGCGACAGGAGGTGTGATCGCCGGAGCCAGCGCACTGCTCGTCGCCACAGCCACCCACCAGGAGGTCTGATGCGTCCCACCACCACCCGCACGCTGAACACCAAAGAGTTCGCCGACATCAAGCACACCGTGTCGATCCGCTCCAAGGCCCGGCGCAACCTGCTCGCGGACCCGTCGTACGCCGCACCACTGCCGCAGGAGGTCAGCCTGCAGCTCACCTACCGCTGCAACCTGCGCTGCACGCACTGCTACCAGTGGAACGAGCAGGGCTTCTTCCGCGACTTCAGCGCGGTGAAGCAGAAGACCGAGCTCGACCTGGCGGTGGTCGAGGACGTACTGCGGACCACCGCACCGGTGCGCTCGAAGCTGTTCCTGTGGGGCGGCGAACCGCTGATGCACACCAAGTTCGACCAGGTCGCCGCACTGCTGGAGAAGTACCCGCGGACGGTCAACATGTGCACGAACGGCCTGCTGTTCAAGCGCAAACTGGACGACCTGCTGCGGATCGGCGAGAACCTCAACCTGCTGGTCAGCCTGGACGGTCTCGGCGAGGACCACGAGGCACTACGCGGCCGCGGCACGTTCAAGCGGACGATGGAGAACATCCAGCTGATGCTGGACCTCAAGCGCTCCGGTCAGTGGGACGGTGAGCTGTCGCTGTCGTGCATGGTCAGCCACGTCACCGTGCACAAGATGTACGAGTTCATGGAGTGGGCCGAGGAGCTCGGCGTGAACACGGTCTACTTCCAGTTCCCGTGGTACATCAGCCCCGAGGTCGCCGAGTCGATGGACCGCCTGTACGAGAAGACGTTCTCCTGGCTGAACCCGAGCACCGACACCAAGAAGCCGACCTGGCACAGCTACACCTACCAGCTCCCGGCGGAAGAGCTCCCGGCGCTGCGTGACTCGATGGCCCGGCTCGCGTCCCGGGCCTGGAACGTCCGGCTGCGCTACCAGCCGCAGCTCGAGGACGACGAGGTCACCGACTTCATCCTCGGGACGTCGCGGCCGGCGCAGCACCGCAGCAAGTGCCTCGCGGTCTCGAACCGGATGGAGGTGCACGCCGACGGCGCGGTCAGCTCGTGCAAGTTCTTCCCCGAGTTCGTGGTCGGCAACCTGTACGACCAGCCGGTCGGTGAGCTGTGGCAGAGCCAGTCGTTCCGCGAGGTCCGCCGGATCATGTCCGAGAACGGCATGATGCCGGTCTGCTCGAAGTGCATCCTCCTTTACCTGAACGGAGTCTGACCATGACCGCTCTCATCGAGGACCGCGTGAAGGTGGTCCTGGCCACCGTCCTGGACAACGGAACCACCGCCGACGAGATCGGCCCCGAGGCCGACCTGGTCGAGCAGTACGGACTGGACTCGCTGCAGACGATCACGTTCCTGCTCGCGATCGAGGACGAGTTCGACCTGGAGCTGGACTACCCGCAGCTGCAGCTCGACGACCTGCGCTCGGTCCGCCAGTTCAGCGGCTTCGTGGCGAGATTGGCGCAAGAGGCCCCATGACCGACCCGTACGACGGCCGCCGCCGGATCCGCTTCGGAACCTTCGACGCGGAGTCCTGGTGGCGGCCCGACGACCTGGCCGTCCTCCCGTCGGTCGGCGCCGGCGACCCCGCCGTCGCCACGATGGACGAACTCCTGGCCGGCTTCTGCACACCAGGCGATCTCCTGATCACCAGACATCAAGTCTTCCCCGAGATCCTCGAGGGCTACGGCGTTGCCTTCGACCACAAACCTGTGGACACCCCCGGCCCCGGACCCATCGAGCAGTACCTCCCACCCCTCGACAACCAAGTAGTCGACCCCTACGCAGTCCTCGCCCCGCACCCTTCCCTCCCCACACCCCAAGTAGTTGCCCAGGTCAACTCCAAGACCTGGTCCAACAACCTCGTCGTCGAGCTGGGTCTCCCAGGCGCCGGCCAGGTCGTCCGCTCCCCCGACGAACTGGTTGCCGCCGTCACCGACTTCCCCACCCTCGTCAAGGACCCGTACGGCGTCTCCGGCCGCTCCCTCCTGGAGATCACCACCCCCGGCGTCCTTCGCGCCGTCGAACGCGTCCTCCGCAAACAACCCGACAAACGCGTCGAGCTTATCGTCCAACCGAAGTACCCGAAGAAGCACGACTTCTCCGGCCACGTCCACCTGTCCCGCGACGGCTCCTGGGACTTCCTCGGCCTCCAGCAGATGACCAACAAGGGTTTCCGCCACTTCGGCTCCAGTCCGGCACCCACCGCCCTGATCGACGAGGGCTGGTACGCCGACTCACTGGGCGACGTGATCGGCGCGCTGCACACCGCCGGCTACTGGGGCCCGGTCGGCATCGACGCGATGATCCTCGACGACGACTCCGTCGTACCGGTCCTGGAGATCAACGCCCGGCAGTCGCTCGGCCTGCTCGCCCTGCACCTGAACCGGCGGTCCGACGACCTCACCGCGCATCTGTGGCAGCTCGAGCTCAACATCGACCCAGGCCAGGGAATCCGCGATCTCCTGCACGCGCTGCAAGGCCTTCTGAGCGTCGGCGACAAGCCCGGCGCGATGGTTCTCAACGGCACCCACCTGACCGCGCCCGGCGGCCGCGTGCACGTCGCGATCTTCTGCCCGGACGGCCAGCTCGTCCGCTGGCAGCACCGTCTGCTGGCCGCGGTCACCGCGGCCGGCCTGACCCCACGAGGGATGACCGATGCCGCTTGAGATAGGCCTGATCGGCGCCACCGGAATCGCCGCCCGGACCATGCTGGGCAAGGCGAGCGTCGACGTCCGCGCGGTCGCGGCGAGCGATCCCGTGCGGGCCAAGGAGTTCGCCGGCCGGTACGACATCCCGCTGGTCTACGAGAACTACTCGGCCCTGCTCGCCGACCCCGCGATCGACGCCGTCTACATCTCCCTGCACAACTCGGCCCACCACCGCTGGGCCGTCCGCGCGGCCGTCGCAGGCAAGGACGTGATCGTCGAGAAGCCGCTCTGCCTGACCGCGGCCGAGGCCGAGGAGCTCAGCTTCGCCGCCGAGAACACCCGCGTCTTCGAAGCCGTCGCCACCGCGGGCCACCCGTGGCAGTCCACCGTGCAGGAGTTCATCGATTCCAGCCGGTACGGCGTACTGCGGTCCGTTGCGACCCGGATGACCTTCGCCGTCCCCGCGCCCGGTGGTTACCGCGACCGGCCCGAGCTCGGCGGCGGCATCTTCTACGACTGCGCCAGCTACTGGCTTCAGGCGCTCCAGGCAACGATCGGGCTCGGCCCCACGGCGTACGAGGGTCGGTCGACGTTCGACGGCCCCAACGGCGTCGACCGCGACTTCGAGGCCTCGGTGCGCTGGGCCTCGGGAGCCGAGGCGACGCTGACCTGCGCGGTCGGTGCGGAGCACGTCGCCGAGCACCTGTTCACGTTCGACGACGCGACGGTGAAGCTGCGCAACTTCCTCCGCCCGGTGCTCGGCGCCGTACCGTTGAACCTCGTCGTCACCACGACTTCCGGCGAGCGCGAGGTGATCGGGTTCCCGCCGACCGCGTACTACGAGCACCAGCTCGCCCGGATCCTCGACTGCGACGATGACGACCTGGCGGCCGCCCTGCCGCGGATCGAGCTGATGGAAGCGATCTACACCGACGCCTTGTCCCGAAGGGAGAACGGGTGAAGCGACAGATCGACCTCGCGTGGATCAACGCGCTGCTGGACCGCGCCGGCATCGCGCCGCACGAGTTGAGCGCCCACGAGGAGCTGACCGAGGGCACCTACAACACCGTCTACCGGCTGACCGTCGGCGAACGGCAGCTCGTCCTCAAGGTCGCACCGGATCCGTCCTCGCCCGGGCTCTCCCACGAGCAGGCGCTGATCCGGACCGAGACCGAGTTCTACCAGGCCGCGCGCGGCAAGGCGCCGGTGCCCGAGGTCCTGTACGCCGACGCCGAGGTCCTGCTGATGACTTCGTTGCCGGGGACAACGATGCAGGGGCTCGCCGCGGCCGGGCGTGCGTCGTACCGGCGAGAGCTGGGCGCGATCGTGCGCAACCTGCACGAAGTGATCGGCGCCGACGGGTTCGGGTATCCGCAGCGTGGGCTGGTGTCGACCTGGGCGGTCGCGTTCCAGCGGATGCTGGACGACGTACTGGCGGACGCCGAGCGTTACGAGGTCGAGCTGCCGTCCGGGGTGTCGCGGCAGCTGGCGTCGGATCGCTTCGAACTGCTGAACACGGTCCGCACGCCGCGGCTGGTCCACTTCGACCTGTGGGACGGCAACCTCCTGGTCGACGGCGGGCGGATCAGCGGGCTGATCGACGGGGAGCGCGCGTTCTGGGGTGATCCGGTCGCCGAGTTCGTGTCGCTGACGCTGTTCAGCTCGGTCGACGACGAACTGCTCGCCGGGTACGGCTCCGACATCGACCGGGAGCGGCTGTCGCTGTACCGGGTGTACCTGTACCTGATCATGCTGGTCGAGCGCACACCCCGCGGCGACAACGACGCGGGCATGCTGAAGCTGATCCTGCGGCACCTGACCAAGGAACTGGCGGCTCTCGGGGCGGTCGACTGATGCCCGCCGTCGTCGAGGTCCTCACCTCCGGTGTCGCACTCGGGGTCCACGTCCCCGGCCTCCTCCTGGCCGACCGGATTCGCGAGCAGGGCGGCACAGCGCACGTGTCGGTCCTGGAACGACTCATGCGCCCGGAGACCCTCGAGACGACCGCCCGCTCCAAGCAGGCATTCCACCGCGACTTCCGCGTCGCCCTGGCCGGTCAAAAGCTCGCCCGCAACGCAGCTGTCTCGACAGACTCCGCTGCAGTCGACCAGCTCTTCACGGACTGGCACCAGCGAGGTGTCACTCGCTTCGTCGTGTTCTCCGGCTTCTGGCTCGCCCTGCTCGAGCAGTACGTCGCTGCGCACGGCCCGGTCGCAGTGGACATCTGCCACGTCGACTCGGTGCAGTCACCGTCGTTCGACAAGGCCGGCGACGTCGGGCTGCCGGTGCGGCACGTGTGGCTGGCCGACGCGTCTCGCGGTCTGCTGCCGTGCAGCATCCCGGTCACCAGGGACGCTCCGGTGCCGTGGGATGCGCGCGACCACCGTCTGCTCGTCCACGGCGGCGGCTGGGGCATGGGCACCTACCGCGAGCGCGCCACCGAACTGGTGGACGCCGGGTTCGCCCTGGACGTCGTCGCCTACGAGCAGCGCGACCTGTCGGCGGACGGCGTCCGCTACTTCATGATCAACCCCGACTGGCACCCGTGGCTCGACGACGGCTACCCGCCGTTCGGACCGGCCGGCTCACCGCCCGTCCAACGCACCGGACACCACGGTTCTTTCGACCTGTGCCGGCAAGCGCTGGCGTCGGTCAGCAAGCCCGGTGGCGGCACCCTGCTCGACTCCCTCTGGTCGGCCACGCCGCTGGTCCTGCTGGAGCCGTTCGGCGCGCACGAGCAGCGCAACGCGGACCTGTGGATCTCACTCGGCTACGGCATCTCCTTCGAGGACTGGCAGCGCAAGGACTTCGCCGTGGAGGTGCTGGAGGAGCTGCACGCCGCACTGCTCACCGCGGACGTGCCGGACTACTCCAAGGAGCTGCTGTGAAGGCGTCCCTCTGGCAGACCTTCGCCCGGGAGCTGGACGTCCGTCGGCCCGGCTTCGCGCTGGGCCCGTGGTTCACCATGAACGCCATGCTCGCCCTGGACGGCGAGTTGGATGCCGACCGTCTCGCCGGTGCTTTTGAACGGCTGCAGCACCGGCACGACGTACTCAACGCCGGCGCCTCCCTGGAGCTCGTCTCCGAGTCCGCCCTGCACGTTCCGGTGCCACTGGAGGCTCCCGTACGCCTGCAGCTTTCCGCTGACCACCTGACGCTCCACCTGCACCACATGGTGTCCGACCCAGTCACTCTCTGGCTGGCTTTGTCCGAGCTGGCCGCCCTGTACTCCGGCGAGGAGCTGCCGCCCGCTGTGCAGTTCGCCGACTACGTGCTCGACGAGGCCGCGCAGCTCGACCGCACCGCGAATGCGGCGAGCACCTGGTGGCACAGCCGAACCACCGACACCAAGATCTGCCCGCAGCCCTCCTCTTCTTTCTCCTCCGCTGTCGCTGCCTCCCCCTTCGCCTACCGCAGCGACCTCCTCTCCCCCGCCGAGGTCGCTCGCGTCGAGCAACTCACCCGCGAGCACCGCAGCACTCCCCTAGTCACCCTCCTGGCCGCGCTGAGCGCAGCAATGAACCCCACGGAGGGCGACACGCTCGTCTTCAACACCCTGTTCAGCAAGCGCGACCGCCCGGCCTGGCAGCGAGTACTCGGGCCCTGCATCGTCCCGTCGGTGCTGGCCGTCCCTCGCTCGACCGGCTCGCTGGCGGCCGACGTACCAGCCATGCGGGACGCAGTCGTCGGCTGTAGCCGGTACGCGCGTTTCCCGGTGCTGTCGTTGGAGGTGCCGCAGCGGACGCCGTTCTTCGAGTACGTGCCGCAGCAGTGGCCGGGGGCGTACTCGTTCGGGCCGGTCAAGGCTGAAGTGGTCGGCGCGGCCGGGCCCAAGGACACCGGCCTGGCCGACGCGCTCGCGATCCGGATGCGACCGGCGACGACCGGCGTACTGACCGGGCACTTCAGTGGTGACGGCACGGACTGGACCGAGCCACAGGTCGCTTCGTTGACCGACGGGTTCCGCACCTACCTGCTGGGGTAGGCCTAGCACCACTCGGATCGGCGGCTCAGCTCCCTGGGGCGAACGGCCGGATCTTCCTAGCGTTCTCGGTATGAAGCGCAAGCAGGAACCAGTCCAGAGAACGTCGAACTCCGTCGTGCTGAACGACGTCCGCCGGGTCTACGGCAAAGGCGCCGGCGCGGTCGTCGCGCTGGACGGGATCAGCATCAGTTTTGCCCGCGGCACGTTCACCGCGGTGATGGGGCCGTCCGGCTCCGGCAAGAGCACGTTCCTGCACTGCGCCGCCGGGCTCGACCGGCCGACGTCCGGGACGGTGTCGATCGACGACCAGCCGCTGGCCGGGCTGAGCGAGCGCAAGCTGACCGAGCTGCGCCGGGAACGGATCGGGTTCGTGTTCCAGTCGTTCAACCTGCTGCCCGTGCTCACCGTCTGGCAGAACGTCACGCTGCCGCAGGAGCTCGACGGACAGCGCCCCAAGCGCGCCGCCGTCGCCGAGGTGCTCGATCGAGTCGGCCTCGCGGATCGCCACAAGCACCGCCCGGGCGAACTGTCCGGTGGGCAGCAGCAGCGCGTCGCGATCGCCCGTGCGCTGGTCGCCCGGCCCGCGGTCATCTTCGCCGACGAGCCGACCGGCGCGCTGGACACGCAGACCGCGGCCGACGTACTCGATCTCCTCCGCGAGCCGGTCCGCAGCCAGGGCCAGACCGTCGTCATGGTCACCCATGATCCCGTCGCCGCGTCGTACGCCGACCAGGTCGTCTTCCTCGCCGACGGCCAGCTCGCCGGCAGCCTGATCACGCCCACCGCCGAGCAGGTCGCCGAGCGCCTCACCCACCTCGGCGCCCGGGCCCGCGCCCGCGGCCTGGCGGTCGCGCGATGATGAAGCTCGCCGTCCGCACCCTGCGCTTCCGCAAGGGCGGGTTCATCGCCACCTTCGTCGCCGTCGTCTTCGGCACCGCCATCGTCCTGGCCTGCGGCGGCCTGATGGAGACCGGGATCCGCTCCAACGTCCCGGCCACCCGCCTGTCCGCCGCCGACCTCGTCGTCACCGGCCCCGACTCCCACCTCCGCCCCGGCCGCGAGGACGCCACGCCCCTGACCGAACAGACCGGCGTCCCCGCAGAAACGGCCACCAAGCTCCGCGCCATCGACGGAGTCACCGAGGTCGTCGGCGACCTCACCTTCCCCACTCCTCTCGTCGCCTCCCAACCGGCGTCCTCGACCGGCGGCGCGGCCGCCACGTCTCCGGCGCGGTTCGTCCCGGCCGAAGGCCACTCCTGGGCGTCGGCGCGCCTCGCGCCGTACCAGCTCGTCGCCGGCGCAGCACCCAGCCGACCGACCGACGTCGTCCTCGACAGCACGTCCGCCCGCGCCGCGGGTGTCCGCGTCGGCTCGCACATCACCCTGCTCACCAACGGCGAGCCCACCCCCTACACCGTCCGCGGCATCGCCGACGGCCCGGCCGGGCACACCTTCTTCTCCTCCCCCGAGGCCACCCGCCTCGCCGCCACTCCCGGCACCTTCACCTCCCTCGCCGTACTGGTTGCCCCCGGCAAGGACATCGGCCAGGTCAAGGACGCGATCGAGGACCTCCCCGGCGGCGCCGGCCTCAGCATCCGCACCGGCGCCGACCGCGGCCTGGCCGAGCACCCGGACGCCGCGCAGTTCCAGGAAGCCCTGATCGCCGTCGCCGGTTCATTCGGCGGCATCGCGACCCTGACGATGATGTTCGTCGTCGCGTCCACCCTGGCCCTGTCCGCCCAGCACCGCGAACGCGAGTTCGCCCTGCTCCGCAGCATCGGCACCACCCCCGGCCAGGTCCGCAAGATGATCCTCGGCGAATCCCTGCTCGTCTCGATCCCGGCGGTCCTGATCGGCCTCGTCCCCGGCTTCCTGCTCGGCCGGTTCCTGTTCGAGCAGCTCGCCGAGCACGGCGTCGCCTCGCCGTACGTCGAGTTCCACCAGGGCTGGATCCCGTTCGCCGCCGGCGCGGGCGCCGCTGTCCTGGCGTCCGTCGGCGCGGCCTTCATCGCCGCCCGCAAGTCCGCCCGGATCAAGCCCGTCGAGGCCCTCGTCGAGTCCGGCCTGCAGCGCAAGTGGTTCACCTGGACGCGGCTGGTCCTCGGCGTCCTGTCGCTCGGCGGCGCGATCGCGCTGATGATCGTCACCGCCACCGTGATGACCGGCCCGCTCGCCGCCGCGACCGCCGGCCCGGCCGTCCTGTGCTGGGCGATCGGCATCACGCTGCTCGGCCCGTTCTGGACCAAACTCACCCTCGCCCTGATCCGCTGGCCCTTGTACGCCGTCAGCAAGGTCAACGGCCGGCTCGCGATCGTCAACGTGTCGGCCCGTTCGGTGGCGATGTCCGCCGCGGTGATGCCGGTGATGCTCGCCGTCGGGATCTCCACGGCCAACCTCTACATGCAGACGACGCAGGTGCACGCCTCCGAGCAGGCGTTCACCAAGGACCTCAAGGCCGACGCGGTCCTCGTCTCCAGCGCCGGCGCCGGACTCCCGGCGTCTCTGCTGGACGACGTGCGCAAGGTCCCCGGGATCGCGGGCGCCTCGTCGTACGTGACGAGCCTCGGTGCCGTCGACGCACCCCGGAAGGCTCCCTTCGCCGAGGACGGCGCGCCCCTGATCGGCGTCAGCGCCCAGGACAGCAACGGCCCGGCACCGGTCCGCATCACCTCGGGATCCCTCGAGAACCTCACCGGTACGACGATCGCCGTGCCGGACCGGATGGTGGAGAAGACCGGCGAGGGCCTCGGCTCGACCGTCAAGCTGACGCTCGGCGACGGCGTCCCCGTCGACCTGCGGGTGGTCGCGACCTTCGAGGCCGAGCGTGGCTACGAGAGTCTCGTCCTGCCGGCCGAGCTGCTCGCCAAGCACACGACCGGCCGGCTGGCGCCGCAGCTCCTGGTCCGCTACTCCCCCGGCGCGAACCCGGCTCCGGCGCTGGCGAAGGTCGCCAGTGCACACCCCGGCGTACAGGTTGCCGGCCGGGACGCGCTGATCGAGGGCAACAAGGCCGACGCGCAGACCCAGGCGTGGGTGAACTACCTGCTGGTCGGTCTCCTGATCGGCTACACGGCGGTCTCGGTCGTCAACACGCTCGCCTCGTCGACGATCCGCCGGCGCCGCGAGTTCGCGCTGCAACGCCTGACCGGCTCGACCCGCGGCCAGGTCCTGCGGATGCTGACCACCGAGAGCACTCTCGTCACACTGACTGGAGTTCTCCTCGGCACAGTGGTCGCCGCGGCCACGCTGCTCCCGTTCAGCGCGAAGGTCTCCGGCTCGGCCATGCCCCACGGGCCCTGGTCGATCTACCTGGTCGTCATCGGCGCCGCCGCTCTGCTCACGTACCTGTCCACGCTGATCCCAGCGACCGGCGTACTCCGGACCAGCCCCGCCGAAACAACTTCCCGCCCGGACTGAGTAGCGGCCAGAACCTGGCCGCTACCAGGAGGAGAGTCTTGCTCACCACGAGACTCTCCTCTTCGTCGTTAGGACTCCACGATGACCAGCACCGCCTCCACCGCGACCCCCGCCGGCTACACCACCCTCGCGCCGTGGGTCGTCACCGAGGACACCGCCGCCCTGCTCTCGTTCGTCAGCACGGTCTTCGACGGCGAGGAACTCGCCCGCATCGAAACCGAGGACGGCCTCATCGGCCACGCGGAGATCCGCGTCGGCGACACGGTCCTGCTCGCCTTCGACCGCCGCGCGGACTGGCCCGCGATGCCGTCCCTGCTCCGCATCTTCGTCCCCGACGCCGACAAGGCGTTCGCCCGCGCGGTCGAATCCGGCGCCCGCGTCGTCACCGAACTCTCCACCGCCGCCTGGGGCGACCGCGGCGGCCGCATCCGCGACCCGTGGGGCAACATCTGGTGGGTCGTCTCCCACGTCGAGGACGTCCCTGCCGAGGAGATCGGCGCCCGCATGTCCGACCCGCAGTACGCCGAAGCCATGCAGGTGGCCCAAGCGACCTTCGACGCCGAGATGACCGGCGCCGCGACCGGCCGCTCGTCCCGCCCGGTGCTGTAGCGGTCATCCCGCCCAGTGCTGTAGCGATCAGCTTGTCGCTTCGCGGACGTCCTTCCCCTGTTCGGCGAACGCCTTGAAGTCCTGCAGGTGCTGTTGCGACTGCTTGCGGAAGGCGCCGGGCAGGAGAAGGCCCATCAGCCGCATCAGCAGACCGCTGAACCGGTACTCGCTGTCCTGCTCCCAGAGCGTCGTCTGCGGACCGGCTTCGGTCAGCCGATCGTGGACGTCGCTCCACATCCCGCCGCCGACGATCTCGCGGTCGAAGTGCACGACGATCTCCTCCGGGATCTCGTCCAGGTCTTCCGGTTCCCGGCGGGTGATCGTTTCGGTGAGTTCCATCGTCCGCTTCCCGGCCTGCATCACGACCCGCGACGTGGTCCCTAGCTGCCCGTGGATCCCGCTCAGTGGTTCGTGCAGTACGACGCCCCGCAGCCACTTCGGGAGCTGTGCCGGGTCGGCGAGCAGCTGAGCCACCCGCTCCCGCGGCAGGGCGATCTCGATCGAGTTGCTGTACTTCACGCGCGGATTCCTTCGACGTGTCGGGGACGACGTGTCAGGAATCGTAGCGGTCTGCGCTTATATAAGCTACGTCTAATTTCAGGCTTACTGCGCCGGCGTCGGCTCCGCGATCGGCTGCAGCGCGATCGTCGTCGCCTGCACGATCCCCGCGTTCTGCCGGATCCACGTCGACAGCACCACCTGCAGATCCTCCAGATCACGCTCCTCGAGAATCACCCCCGGCACCGGCACACTCGCCCCCAGCTCCGCCAGCACCGGCCGCAGATGCTGGTCGGCGAGCAGCTTGTGCGAAGGCGCCGCCGACACCGTCACCGGAACCACCACCGCCCCGGCCAGCGCCTCCGGCCGTAGTACGTCGAGGAAGCTCTTCAGCAACCCCGTGTAGCTCCCCTTGTAAACAGGCGTGGCAACGACGACGAGCGACGCCGACGACACCAGATCGATCGCGTTCTCCAAGGCGGCGCGCTGCTCGTCCGAGGCCGTGTCCCCCTGGAAGATCGCCGGCGCGAACGTCACCAGATCCACCAGGTCGTTCAGCCGGTACGGCGTACCGAGCTCGGAACTCAGCAGCTCCGCGACAGACGCCGCGGCGGCCGCCGTCCGGGAGCCCGCACGGGGATTGCCGACGACGGTGACCACGGACTGCGGCCACACCGGCGGATCGGGAACGACGCGCGGTTCGAAAGCGGATGCGGGCATCGGGGTCTCCAGCGGTTCGGCAGTGAGATCCCGAGCGTAACCAAAGTCGAGCGGCCTACTTGACTTTCTCAGGATCCGAACGATTCGCCTTCACCTTGACAATCACGAACCACGCCACCGCGCCCACCGCGGCCGCGATCACGACGTACTGGAAGACGCCGACCGACGACTCCACCACGTGCCACTTCTCGCCGAGCGCGTAGCCCGCGATGATCAGCGCCGAGTTCCAGACCAGGCTGCCGAACGCGGTCAGCCCGAGGAACAGCGGCACCGACATCCGCTCCACGCCGGCCGGCACCGAGATCAGGCTGCGCACCACCGGCACCACCCGCCCGATCAGCACCGCCTTCGGCCCGTGCTTGGCGAACCACTGCTCGGCCTTGTCGACGTCCTCGATCTTCATCAGCGGCAGCCGGGCCGCCAGCGCCCTGGTCCGGTCGCGGCCGAGCACCGCGCCCACGCCGTACAGGGCGAGGGCGCCGACGACGGAGCCGAGCGTGGTGAACAGGATCGCGCTGATCAGCCCGAGATCACCGCGGTTGGCGGCGAAACCGGCCAGCGGCAGGATCACCTCGCTGGGCAGCGGTGGGAACAGGTTCTCCAGCGCCACCGCCAGACCCGCGCCCGGCGCCCCCAGCTTCTCCATCATGTCGATGGCCCACCCGGCCACCCCACCGGTCGGTTCCTGCGTCGCTTGCAGCGCGGTCATCATCACCTGGTTCGTCGAGTTCATGGCGTCGACGCTAGGTCCGCGAGACCTACTCGCGCCCTGTGGTCGACCGTCGTAATTGCTCGGCTTTTCCACAGTACAGAACTGTGGAAAACCACAGTCTCCACTCGTCCTGTGCCCACTAGCCTGGAGCGCATGCAGGCCATCGACGCGTACCGCAGCAAGCCGTTCGGGCACTCCACGCTGCCCGGGCGGAGTGCGCGGACCCTCGTGGGCGTCACCCTCGGCGCCTTGCTGGCCGTGGCCGAGCTGACCTTCCTCCTGGTCTTCACCCTCGGCCTGATCCCGATCGTCGCCGTCCCGCGCTCCCGGCCGGCGGTGATCCGGTTCGCCCATCGTTGCGCCCGGCAACTCGTCACCCTCGAGCAGCGCCGTCTCGCCCGGTTCCACGACGTCGGCGACCTCGGCCCGTACGCCGACCGCCAAGCCTTCGGGTACGTCGCCCGCCGCTGGCCGCTCGGCCTGCTCGGCGGGCTGGTCCTCCTCCTTCTCCTGTTCGGCCTGGTGGTGACCGGTTCGATGCTGTCGGCGTGGATCCTGGGCGGCACCTGGGGGTTCATCGAGGACGGCGGGACGGTCAGCTCGGCGACGGTCGCCGTCGCCGCGATCCCCGGCCTGGTGCTGCTCTACCTGAACGTGATGGGCATCGCCGGCGTCAGCCAGCTCGACGTCGCCCTGGCCCGCCGCCACCTGACCCCATCGGCCGAGGACGTGTTGGCGCAGCGGGTCTCCGAGCTCACCCTGAGCCGGGCCGAGGTCGTCCAGGTGGTGAACGACGAACGCCGCCGGATCGAGCGCGACCTGCACGACGGCGTCCAGCAACGCCTGGTCGCGCTGGGCCTGCTGCTCAGCCGGGCCCGCCGGTCCCGCGACCCGCAGCGCGCGGCCGACTTGGTCAGCCAAGCCCACGCCGAGTCCGAGCACGCACTGGCCGATCTCCGCGATGTCGCCTGGCGCGTCTACCCGACCGTGCTCGACCAGCTCGGCCTGCATGATGTCGTCAGCCTCCTGGCCGAACGCTCCAGCATCCCGGTCACCTTGACGTACGACCTGCCCGTCCGCCCACCGGCGCCGATCGAGACCGCGGTGTACTTCGTCATCTCGGAAGCCCTCACCAACGCCACCAAGCACTCCGGCGCCCAGCACATCAGGATCACCGTCCAGGCGGCGGTTCCCGTGACGCCGTTCGGCTTCACCCCGACGACCGAGCCGACCGCGGTCGTCGTCACCGTCACCGACGACGGCCACGGCGGTGCCGATCCTCGCGGGCGCGGGCTCACCGGCCTGGCCGGCCGCGTCGCCGCGTACGACGGGACCTTCGTCCTCGACAGCCCGCCCGGCGGGCCCACCACGATCCGAGCGGAGCTGCCATGCGAGTGATGCTGGCCGACGACAACACCCTGCTCCGCCACGGCATGGTCCTCCTACTCGAGGAGGAAGGCCACGAAGTCCCGGCCGCGGTCGGCGACGGCGACTCCCTGGTCGCCGCCGTCCGCACCGCCGCCGACGACGGGAAGGCGCCGGACATCGTCGTCGTCGACGTCCGGATGCCTCCGACCCACACCGACGAGGGGCTGCGCGCCGCCCTCGCTATCCGCACCGAATGGCCGGAGGTCGGCGTCCTCGTCCTGTCCCAGTACGTCGAGAAGTCCTACGCCACCCAACTCATTACCTCCGGCCAGGAAGGCTTCGGCTACCTGCTCAAGGACCGCGTCATGCGCGTCGACGAGTTCCTCGAAGCCCTGGACCGCGTCGGCACCGGCGGCGTCGCCTTCGACCCCGACGTCGTCCGCCAGCTCCTGGCCCGCACCACCCGCACCGACCCGCTCAGCACCCTCACCCCGCGCGAACGCGAAGTCCTCGCCACCATGGCCGAAGGCCACAACAACCGAGGCATCGCCAAGAAACTCTTCATCTCCCAGAGCGCCGTGGAGAAACACGTCTACGCCATCTTCGACAAACTCGCCATCCACGACGACCCCACCTACAACCGCCGAAGCCTGGCCATCGCCAAGTACCTCACCAACTAGGTGCCCCCGCATGCCGGACGCTGACCGTTCGCGGCCGCGCAGACCTATGCGACCTTCGGCCCAAGGTGCAGGCCGCCGCTCGCGTCGAGGACCTGGCCTGTCATCCAACGGGAGTGATTGGACGCCAGCCAAGCAATCACCTCGGCAACATCCTCAGCTTGTCCCAGACGTCCCAGGGCCGTGAAGCCAGTGATGAAGTCCTCCAAGCCAGTGAAGGCTTCAGCGTTGTCAGCGGTCCGCGTCGCACCGGGAGCGACGGCATTGACCGTGATCCCCCGCGTGCCCAACTCCAGAGCCAGCGTGCGAGTCATCACCTCGAGTGCCCCCTTGGTCATCGCGAACGACGTCTGCGTCGGGTTCGCCATCCGGGTCGCAACCGACGACACGTTGACGATCCGCCCACCGTCGACCAGGAGCGGAAGCGCCTGCTGGACCAGGAAGTACGGCGCCTTGACGTTCACCGCGAACAACCGGTCGAACCGCTCCGGCGTATCCGTCATCATCGGCCCCGCCGGCAGCGCCGCCGCGTTGTTCACCAGCACATCGAGCCGACCCGCCTCCGCCCGTACGGCGTCAACCAACTCCCTCACTCCCCCATCGCTCCCGAGCTCAGCCTGCACCGCGACCGCCGTACCACCGGATCGCTCGACCCGAGCGACCGTCTCCTTCGCCTCCGCCTCGTGCCCGTTGTAGTGCACGACGACCCGCAACCCGTCCGCCGCCAACCGCTCGGCCACCGCCCGCCCGATCCCCCGCGACGCTCCGGTCACCAGCGCGACTCTTTGCCTCATCGAATCCCCTTAGATGGTAGTCGCTAACACTTTGATACTGTCTACCACATGTCAAGTCTTCGCGAACGCCGCAAGATCGAGACCCGGCAGCTGCTGCAGCGCCAGGCGATCCGCCTGTTCCAGCGCGACGGGTACGACGCGACCACGATGAACGCGGTCGCCGACGCGGCCGGCGTCTCCGCGATGACCGTGTACCGGCACTTCCCCACCAAGGAGGACCTCGTCATCTGGGACGAGTACACGCCGGTCAGCCTCGACGCCCTCGTCAACAGCCCCGCCGACGATCCACTCGTACGCCGGATCGGCCACGCCCTGATCGAGACCGCGACCGCCGCCGGCACGTCCGACCACCGCGACCTGCTGCTAGCCCGCCTCCAACTGATGGTCGACGTCCCGGCCCTCCGCGCCCGGCACCTCGACAACCAGTACGCCACCCAGAACGCCATCGTCACCGCCCTCTGCGGCGACGACCCGGATCCCGATCAGGAGTTCCAGACCCGCGCGATCTCCGGCGCCTGCCTGGGCGCGACCCACATCGCCCTCGTCCACTGGGCCCGCACCGACGGCAAGCAACACCTCCCCACCCTGATCCGCGAGGCCCTGGCCGCCACGTTCCCCGCGGACTTCACCTGAGACCGCCGAGCGCCATCGCCCGAAATCCGTTCGGCAACGACCGAGCGTCCACCTAGGCTCGACGGGTGCAGTACACCGACGACGTCATCCCCGAGCACGTCCGCGCCCTCGGCCACCTGCACCCCGAACTCCTCGCGATCGGCATGCAGGGCGCCGTCTTCCGCCTAGGCGATCACCGCGTCGCAAAGGTCTGGTTCCACGCCGCCCGCGCCGAACTCGAACGCCTCCAGTACCTGTACGCCGAACTCCAGCTCCCCTTCCACACCCCGGAGATCCTCGAGATCCACCAGGGCCCCCGCTGGCTCGTGACGATCGAGGCCGAACTCCCCGGCCACCCCCTCCACGAGCTCGCCCCCGAGTTCGGCACCACCACCTGGCCCGCAGCCCGCGACTGCGTCATCACCGTCCTCGAAGAACTCGCCGCCACCCTCGCCCCGCCGGCCTTGTTCGCCATGACCGTCCTCGACGAACCGACCCCATTTCGCCCCACTGCTCCGCTGCTCGCCGATCCGGCCGAACACGAATCCACTGGCCAGGACCTCGGCGACCGCGTCCAGCGCTCACACCAAACCCCCGCAACCTGGCTCGACGCGCTCTCCGATCTCCTCACCCGCCGCGTCGCGACGTACGGCGATCAACTGGACCGCACCGTCGACAAGTTCGACACCAAGCTTGATTGCCTACAGCAACGTCTCCAGGCGATCACCCCAGCGAGGGACACCCAGCTGGTCCATGGCGACGTCACCGCCGGCAACATCCTCGTCGACGAGCACCTCCGACCGATCAGCGTGCTCGACTTCGGTCTGCTGAGCATGCCCGGCGACCCAGTCTTCGACAGCGCGAGCGCAGCAGCCCTCTACGCACTCTGGTCACCCGACACCCGCGCGATCGAGGCCGACTTCGACGCAGCCCTCATCGCCCGCCTCGGTTACAACGCCGACGACCTCCTGACCTACCGCGCGATCCACGCCCTCCTCATCGGCAACGCCCACGACGCCGACCCGTTCAACCGCGACTCCGGAGTACCACTCACCGCGAAGCTTCTCAACGACCCGCAGTACACCGCGCTCCTCACCTGAGTTGCGCGGTGACGTACGTGCGCCCACTCAGCAACTGCAGCAGCAACGCGATCGGCCCGCGCAGCTCCTCACCCTCACCGGCCGACCAATCGATGTCATCAGCAACCAGCCGTACGCCGGCCAGCCGCTTGCGCGCCTTGAACGGGAACGACTTCGCCCAGATCCGCTCCGCCGCGACACGCGCCGCCTCGGGCGGCATCGGACGCGCGATCCCCAGCGGCACGGCGATGTCCTGCCCGTGAATGAGAACATCCAGCAACGGATCGGCCGGGACAGTCCCCAGCGGATGCCGCCGCGAGCCGGCGTACTGGTGGTACTGGGCAACGATCTCCGCGGGCGAGTACCGCGCACCGGCCCGCCGGGCCTCGTCGAACACGAACCGGTTGAAGTCCCCACGCGCCCGCGCCATCCCGGCGATCACCGGCAACACCTTCGCCTGCGGCGACGAGATCACATGCGCCGCGACATCCTGAACCGTCCACCCCGGACAGATCGACGCGGTCCGCCACTGCGAGGGAGTGAGCCCGCCCAGCAGCTCAGCCAGACTCGCCCGTTCCACGTCGACGTACCCCCAGATCTCCTCCGTCCGCATCGGACCCACCCCACTCCCGAACTAGTAAGCCTCTCTGACCAGATTAGACAGCCTCTCTGACTACCCGTCAAGATGTCAGCATGCCGGACGAGCTGAACCTCGGGTTGCTGCTGTTCATCCCCTACCGCGCCCTGGAGACCCGCGTCTTCGAGGCGCTCGCGGCCGCCGGGTACGACGACTTCACGCCCGCGCAGGCCCGCATCTTCCAACGCATCGGCCCGAACGGCACCCGCCTCACCGAACTCGCCGACCAGGCCCAGGTCACCAAACAAACCGCCGGCTTCCTCGTCGACCAACTCGAACGAGCCGGCTACGTCCGCCGAAGCCCCGACCCCACCGACGCCCGGGCCCGCCTGATCCAGATAGCCCCCCGAGGCCGCAAAACCATCCCCATCGCCGCAGCCGCCGTCGCCGAAGTCGAAGCCGAATGGGCGGCTCACCTGGGCCCTACCCAAACCACGCAACTCCGCCGAGCCCTCACCACCCTCCGACAAATCACCGACCCCTACGCCTGACGCGACACCTCGCCCAAGCCGCACTGACCAGCAACCTCCACCTCCGCAAGCACCACCGACGATCCCCCAGCCAGACAAAGCCCAGTCCCCCCGGCAAACCGGTGAGCGGCTGAGGGAAAGGCGGCGACCGGGCGAGCGCACGAGCAGGCGATCGCCAGACGACCAAGCAAGTGCGCGCAGGCGAGCCGTGGGCGACCAAGCGCGCGCAGGCGAGCGGTGGGCATCGACGGGCAGCGAGCGGTGGGCATCGAAGAGCGGCGAGCGGGCGGACGGACCGCGGGATGTACGACGGTGCCCGCCAGAGGTGCCGCGACCAGGGCGGCGGCGGACGGGCGGTGGTGGCAGTGGCCCGCGGCGATGGCGGCACATCAACGGCGCGAAGCCGGTCGCCACGTGACACCCGGCAGGCCGCCTGATCGTCCCCGCCCACCGAGCGGGCGTATATTCCTCTTATGGCAACTACGTTCGAGGTGCTCGCGGAGCCGCGGCGGCGGGAGATCCTCGATCTGTTGCGGGATGGGGAGCGGCCGGTGGGGGAACTGGTGGATGCGCTCGAACTGAGTCAGCCGGCGGTGTCGAAGCATTTGAAGGTACTGCGGGACGCCGGGCTAGTGGAGGTTCGGCAGGATGCGCAGCGGCGGTGGTACCGGTTGCGGCCGGCGCCGTTGGCTGAGATCGACGCCTGGCTGGAGCCATACCGCGACCTGTGGCGCGGGCGGCTGGATGCGCTCGAGGCGCATCTCGATCGGATGGACTGACGCCGCCCGCCGCGTCCGGCGTACGGACGCAGCGGGCAGGATCACCCAGGGCTAGTGCGCTTCGGCGAGGTCGAAGATGTTGCCTTCGGGGTCGGTGAGGCTGATCCAGTGGGTGCCGTACTCGTTGAACTCCGCCTCGCGCTTCGCGCCGAGGGAGACGAGGCGGTCGACGTCGGCGGCCCAGTCGGTGCTGCCGAGGTCGAGGTGGAGGCGGTTCTTGACGCCGCTCGGCTTCTCGGGGACCTGGAGGAACATCATCGACGGCCCACCGGCCGCGGCACGATTCACGGTGGCCATGAATTCGTTGCCGCCGGCATCGACCTCGGTCTGGAAGACCTGGGCCCAGAAGGCGGCCTGGGCCTGGACGTCGGAGCAGTCGACGGCGATCTGCGCGAGGGTGACGGACATGGTTCAGCCTTTCGTCGTAACAGTGGGGATCCGCTGGATCGGCCAGCAGATCTCGGTCTGGTAGGTGGTCGGGTCGCTCGTCTCGGCCGGGCCGACGACGTACAGCTCACGAATCGGTCCGGTGGCCACGGAGCAGTGCTCGGCGACGTGACTGCCGAGGGCGCCGTACGTGCGGTCGAAGTCGGTGAACGGACCCGTGTGCACGGTCACGGCGAAGAAGCCGGCCGGGAGGTCGACGAGTTCGACACCCTCGTACGGCGCTTGCCCGGGCGCGACGGGCAGGAAGCCGACGACCTCGCCGACGTCGTCGGTGAAGAACTCGTCGCTGTACGTCGCTCCGGCGGTCGCCGTGATGCCGAGTTCGCCGGCGATCGCGCCGAGGCGGCCGAACGTCGTACCGCACCACTCACCGATCTGGTCGCGCGGGACGCGGTCGGTCACGGCGTACGCGCGGAACGCGGGGACGAAGCGGTACTCGACGGCCAACGCGACCGGCTCGAGGGTGAGCATCGAGCGGAGCGACGCGACGACCTCCTGCGTGCGGATCAGCTCGCGTTCCATCTGGTCGAGGTGGAGGCGCAGCGCCTGGTCGCGGGTGGCGACGTCGGGGGCCTCGATCACCTCCCGGACCTGCGCGAGCGGCATCTGCAGTTCGCGCAGCCGGCGGATCAGCTGCGCGGTCGGCACCTGCGTGATCTCGTACCGGCGGTAGCCGGAGCCGGGGTCGATCGCGGCGGGCGCGAGCAGCTCGATGTCGTGGTAGTGGTGCAGCGTCTTCACGCTCAGATGCGTGAGCCGGGAGAACTCCCCGATGGTCACCGAAGCCGTCATGCCGCAAACTCTGCACCCTCCGGCCACCGGAGGGTCAACAACAGACCGACCGCGGCCCCGGGGGCGCGGGGCGCGGTCGGTCGAGCGGGGTCCCCGTGCGGACCCCACGACTAGCGGGTTAGGCGTTCCACTTCTGGTTCGCGGCCCCCGTGCAGGACCAGATCTGCAGCGGCGTGGCATTGGCCGAGTTGTTCCCGGTCACGTCCAAACACTTGTTCGCCGCGGGATTCACCAGATCCTTCCCACCGGTGTAGTTCCACTGCTGAGCAGCCGACCCGTTGCACGTATAAAGCTGCACCCGCGTCCCATCCGCCGTACCAGCACTGGCAACGTCCAAGCACTTACCAAGCGCACGGACAGTCCCGTCACCAGGACGCGTCCACTGCTGAGCGTTCGACCCGTTGCAGTCATAGAGCTGTACGCCGGTCCCGTCCGCCGAGTTCGCGCCGGCGACATCGATGCACTTCCCGGCGAGCCCGGTGATCTGACCGCCGGTCCCACCACCGCCGCCGCTCTGCGTCCCCGACCACGTGAAGGTCGCCGAGGTCTTCGTCGGCAGCGTGTACACGAACGACTGCGACCCCCAGTTCACCCGCACCGACTGCGAGCTGCCCGTCGTGTTGAACGCGATCAGCGCCTTCGATCCGTCCGGGTTCTTCCACGCGACGTTCTTCACCGAGTTGTTCGCGTCGGACTGGATCCGCGCCGCACCCGGCTTCACGAACTTCGTCAGGTGACCCATCGTGTAGTACTCGACGGTCTTGTCGACCTGCCCGGCCCGCGACCCACCGCGCTGGATGGTGACCAGCCCGGTGCACACGTTGCAGCCGGCACCGACGTACGGGAGCATGTTCTGGTCCTGGCCGAGGCTCCACTTCACCCAGGACTTGCTCCAGTTCCGGGTGTAGTCGATCAGGTTGTTCATGTCCTCGACCTGCTGGTTCGGGATCCACGTGCCACCCGAGTGCTCGGTCATGTAGTGGTTCACGGCCGGGTACTGGTTGTGCACCGTGGTCTGCAGGTTCACGTCACCGCCGTACCCGTGCCACGCGATCCCGCCGAACAGCGGGTCGTTGCGCAGCCCGGCGTCGGCCAGCGGCACCGAACCGAGGTCGTTGTAGTTGCCCCAGTTGTAGTCGAGCACCATCACCTTGGTGGTGATCCCGGCGGCCCGGAACGCCGGGAACAGGTGGTTCTTGGTGAAGTTCAGCAGGCCGGCACCGTTCCAGTTCATCGACGCGTAGCCGGTGTTGTCGTTGCCGCAGCAGGTCGGCTCGTTCTGCACCGACACGTAGTCGATGTGGTTGCCGGCGGCCTCGTTCTGCTGCACGTACTTCACGAAGTACTGCGCGTACAGCGGGTAGTACTCGGCCTTCAGCCAGCCGCGGTTGGTGAACTTGTTGTTGTCCTTCATCCAGGCCGGCGCGCTCCACGGCGCACCCTTGACCTTCAGCGCCGGGTTCAGCTGCTTGGCCTGCTTGGTCAGCGGTACGACGTCGGCGAGGTCGTGGTTGATGGTGAAGTCGTTCAGGTCGCAGCAGGTGTCGTCGTACGAGTAGTTGAACCGGGCCAGGTCGGACGCACCCATCGGATTGCGCGTGAAGGCCAGGCCGATCCCGTTGACCGGGTCGAACAGGTCCTTCATCACCTGGTTGCGGGTCGCGGCGGTGATCGTGTTGCTGCTGTTCAGCAGCCACGCGGCGCTGTCGGTGAACGACGCGCCACCGCCCTCGAAGGTCTGGTACGACGTGTTCTCGTTGACCGTGACGGTCTGGTTGGCGCTGCCGCCGGCCGGGCCGAAGTTCACCGGCGCCTGCTGCTGCAGGCCTCGGGTCACGTTACGGCCGCCGGCGTCGTTGGTGGTGGTCAGCCAGACGTTGACCTGCTCGCCGGCGGCGTGGGCAGGTTGCGGGTTGCCGAGGCTCAGGCCGGTGGCGACCACCGAGAGAGCCGCGAATCCCGCCAGGGCGGGGAGCAGGCGTCGTCGTCCGGGGCGGGCACGACGAAGGGTGCGGGGCATGGGCGGATCTCCCTCTTGCTCAAGGGCTCACAGGGGAACGAAAAGGAACCCCGGGTCCGGCGTCTGCCCGCGCCGCAACTGGTGGTCATCAGCAGGTAACCATCGGTGCGCACCGGAGTCAATGCCGTGTCCTCGCTTTTTTCACACCTTGTATTTACGTGTGGTCTTGACGTGGGAGCGTTCTCACAGCAAGCTCCCTCCCAGCGATTCCTTGTCTCGTTCCGTCCCGCCCCCGCCCCCACGACGGCCGGACCGCCCCGTTCGGCCGCGCGAGAAATGAGGCACGCATGAGGTTCCCGCGTTCCCGGTTCCGGGCCGCCGCCCTGCTCGCCGCAGGCGCCGCACTGCTCGGCACCGCTCTTCTGCAGTCCCCCGCGACCGCCGGCACCACGGCTGTCGACGCGGCCGGCGCTGCCGCTGCCCCCGCGGCAGCCGCAGCGGTTGGACCGGTCATCTGGGAGGACAACTTCGACGGCCCCAACGGCCAGGGCCCTGACCAGAGCAAGTGGCGCTTCGACATCGGTGGCTCCGGCTGGGGCAACAACGAGCGCCAGTACTACACCAACAGCACCCGCAACGCCGCGAAGGACGGTGCCGGGAACCTGGTGATCACGGCACGTCGCGAGAGCGGCGGCTTCCAGTGCCACTACGGGCCCTGTGAGTACACCTCGGCGCGGCTACTCACCGCGCAGACCTTCACCCAGACCTACGGCCGGTACGAGGCGCGGATCAAGCTGCCCCGCACGCAGGGAATCTGGCCTGCCTTCTGGATGCTCGGCACCGGCAACGCCGGCTGGCCGGGCAACGGCGAGATCGACATCATGGAGCACATCGGCAAGGAGCCGACCAACGCCTACGGCACCCTGCACGGCCCCGGCTACTCCGCGGCCGAGGGCATCAGCTCGCGGTACACGCTGCCGAACGGTCAGGTGTTCAGCGACGCCTTCCATACCTTCACCGTCGACTGGGAGCCCAACGCCGTCACCTGGTACGTCGACGGCATCCAGTTCGCCCGCAAGACGCCGGCCGACCTCGGCGGCGACCCGTGGGTCTTCGACCACCCGTTCTTCATGATCATGAACGTGGCGGTCGGCGGCTACTGGCCCGGCTACCCCGACGGCAGCACCGTGATGCCGCAGTCGATGGTCGTTGACTACGTCCGGGTCAACTCCCTGACCAGCGGCGGTGGCGGCGGCGGTGGCGCGATCAAGGCGCTGGGCAAGTGCATGGACATCGCCGGCGCGAACTCGGCCGACGGCACCCCGGTGCAGATCTACGACTGCAACGGCTCCGGCGCCCAGCAGTGGACCCGTCCCGGTGACGGCACGATCCGTGCCCTGGGCAAGTGCCTGGACGTCGCCGGCGCCGGTACCGCCGACGGCACCAAACTGCAGATCGTCACCTGCAACGGCAATGCGGCCCAGCAATGGACGTACTCCGGCGCGCAGGACCTGGTGAACCCGGTGTCCAACAAGTGCCTGGACGTCCCGTCAGCCAACGCCGCCAACGGCAACCGCCTGCAGATCTGGACCTGCAACGGCTCCTCGGCCCAGAAGTGGACCGTCTGACTTCCACCGTCTGAAGGGCCAGGCCGCACCGGCCTGGCCCTTCGGCTATTCCAGGATCAGTTCGGCGGCGCGCTCGGCGATCGCGTAGACCGTGGCGACGGTGTTGGCCGAGGGCAACGACGGCATGACCGAGGCGTCCGCGGTCCGCAGCCCGTCCACGCCGACGACCCGCAGTTCGGCATCGACCACGGCCGCGTCGTCGTCACCGATCGCGCAGGTCCCGACCGGATGGCAGTACGACGTCAGCGTGTGGCCGACGTACTCGCGCAGGTCGGTGATCAACGGGCCGGGCGCGATCTCGGTCGGGCCCCAGGCGGCCAGCGCCGGAGCGGCACCGAGCTCCCGGGCCGGGTCGATCCCGCGCAGCATCGTCGCGAGGTCACGGTCGTCGGCGAAGTAGTTCGGGTCGATCCGCGGCGGCGCGGTCGACACGCTGCTCGCGAGCCGGACCGTGCCGCGGCTGAACGGTTGCATCACCGACGGCCGGACGGTGAAGCCGTACTTCGGCGCGCCGGTCGGGACCTGCGGGACGTGCGTGACGACGAACTGCAGGTCGGGCCCGGCCGCCGCGGGATCGGTCTGGACGAGCCCGACCAGTTCGGCGTCGTTGTTCCGCCCGGCCGGTAGCTCCTTGGTCGCACCGAAGACCACGCTGGAAATCGGGTGGTCGCGCAGGTTCGACCCGACGCCCGGACGTTCCACGTGGACAGCAGCTGCGGATCCCGGCCGGCAGCCGTCTCACTGCGCTGGAAGTACGGCAAAAGATCCGTGAAGCCCCAGCCCTTGGCGCCGGCCTTGGCCCAGTCGTCGTAGCTGGACCGGTGCCCGCGCAGGAAGAGCATGCGTTGATCGCCGACGAGCCGCCGAGGCCACGGCCGCGCGGCAGCGGCGTCGCCTCCCGGTAGCGGCCTGGACGGCGGTGCTGTCACCCCAGTTGTGGGCGGTCTGGCGCAGCAGGTAGTGATCCTGCGGTACGGCGACCGACGGGTGCGGCTCGCGAGGTCCCGCCTCCAGCAGCAGAACCCGTACGTCGGCCCGCTCGGACAGCCGGGCCGCGAGCACGCTACCCGCCGTACCGCCGCCGACGACGATGTAGTCGTACTTCATCAGCCGCGCCCGATCAGGTCGGCGGCGCGTTCCGCGATCGCGTAGACGGTGGCGTTGGTGTTGGCCGACGGCAACGACGGGATGACCGAGCCGTCGGCGATCCGCAGGCCCTCGATGCCGTGGACACGCAGCTCGAGGTCGACGACGGCGAGCTCGTCGGTGCCGAGCTTGCAGGTGCCGACCGGGTGGCAGTACGAGATCATCGTGGCCCGCAGGTACGCCGCCAGGCCCGCGTCGTCGTCCAGGTCCGGGCCGGGCGCGATCTCGGCCTCGCGCCAGCCGTCGAGCGCCTTGGCCGCGCCGATCTCGCGCGCCAGGCGCAGACCGGTGACCATCGTGCGGATGTCGTACTCGTCGGCGAAGTAGTTCGGGTCGAGGATCGGTGCCGTACCGGCCGTCGGTCCGGCCAGGCGGACCGTGCCGCGACTGCGCGGCAGCATCACCGACGGGCGGATGGTGAACCCATTGTCGGGGGCCCCTTGGTAGCCGCCGTGCTCGGCGACCTGGGCGACGTCGACGAAGAGCAGCTGCAGGTCCGGGGCGTCGAGCGACGGATCGGTGCGGATCAGACCCAGGACGTCGGCGTGGTTGAAGTTGCCATGGACAACAGGCTGGGTGGCGCTGAAGGCGACCGCGCCGGTCGGGTGGTCGTGGAAGTTGCCGCCGACACCGGGCAGATCCAGTACGACGTCCACGCCGACGTCGCGCAGGTGCTGCTGCGGGCCGATGCCGGACAGCATCAGCAGCTGCGCCGTACCGATCGAGCCGGCGGTCAGGATCACCTCACGGCTGCTCCGCACCGGAGCCGGATCGGCCCCCGCGACGGAGTACTCGACGCCGACGCACCGGCCGTCGCGGATCAGGAGCTTGTGCGCCATCGCCTCCGTGACGATCTCCAGGTTGGCCCGGCCGCGGACCTCCGGGGTCAGATAGGCGTCGGCGGAACTCTGGCGCCGACCCTCGTAGATGTTCTGGTCCGAGGCACCGAAGCCTTCCTCGACGCCGCTGGTGATGTCGTTCGCGAGCGGGTAGCCGAGCTCGATGGCCGCGTTGAGGCAGGCGGCGAGCACCGGGTTGACCGGGTCGGCGGGTCTGACGTGGACCGGGCCGTCCGTGCCGCGCAGCTCGGGATCGCGTCCCGGGGCGGTCTCACTGCGCCGGAAGTACGGGAGCAGGTCGTCGAAGCCCCAGCTCTTGCCCCACGCGTCGTAGCTGGACCGGTGCCCGCGGACGTAGGACATCGCATTGATCGCCGACCCACCGCCCAGCCCGCGGCCACGCGGCAGCGGGACCGGCCCACCCGTTCCCGGCTGGACGACGGTGAGCTCGCCCCAGGACATCGAGCTGGTCAGCAGGGCCGGCCAGGCCGCCGGGATCGCAGCCTCGGGCAGCGCCTCCGCGGCGCCGGCTTCCAGCAGCAGCACCCGGTCCGCGCCGCTCTCCGACAGCCGCGCGGCCAGCACGCAGCCCGCCGTACCGCCGCCGACGACGATGTAGTCGTAGTCACTCACGTCAGTCCCCTTATGGATGTTTCCAGTGATAACAACTTCAGGTATACCACCGGAAATGAAACACCAAGGGAAGAATCTTGTTATCGTCGATAACATGCCAACCAGCACCCGCGCGGGAACCCGGGAGCGGATCGTCCGCGCCGCGACCGAGCTGCTCGCCGACGGCGGCCGCGCCGCGGTCTCCACCCGCTCGGTCAGTACGGCGGCCGGCGTCCAGCCTCCGACGATCTACCGGATCTTCGGCGACATGGACGGCCTGCTCGACGCCGTCGCGACCCAGGCCTTCGAGGACTACCTGGTCGACAAGCGCGGCCTGGGCGAGACCGACGATCCGCTCGACGACCTGCGTCGGTCCTGGGACCTCCACGTCGACTTCGGCCTGTCCAGGCCGATGTTCTACACCCTCGTGTACGGCGGACCCGCCGACGACAAGGCGTCGACCCTGCGCGCCGAGGCCCTCGAACGCCTGCACGGCATGATCGCCCGGGTCGCCGCCGCCGGCCGGCTCACGATGAGCGTCGAACGCGCCGCCGCGCTGATGCATGCCAACGGCATCGGTCTCGTGCTGTCGCAGATCGTCGTCCCGCCCGCGGACCGCGACCCCGAACTGTCCGCGATCGCCCGCGAGGCCGCTTTGCGCACGATCACCGGCGGCAGAACCCCAGGCCGCAAAGACATCCCGTCCCAGGCGACCCGACTGAGAGTTGCCCTGAGCAAGCAAAGCGAGAGCCCGCTCAGCGCGTCCGAGCAGGCCCTGCTGGACGACTGGCTCCGGCGCCTCGCCGACGACAACTGACCGCGCCCTTCCGATTCAGGAGGGCGCGGTCCGCACGCTTCAGGCTCGGTGGGACTTGACCAGCTCGGCGTACGTCTTGCCGCTGGTCTTCATCACGCGCTTGCCGGTCGGGTAGTCGACGTACGCCAGACCGAACCGCGGCGCGTAGCCGTAGGCCCACTCGAAGTTGTCCATCAGCGACCAGGCGAAGTAGCCCGCCAGCGGAGCGCCCTGCTGCACGGCGCGGACGCAGGCCGCGAGGTGACCTTCGAGGTACGCCGTCCGCTGGGTGTCGTCGACGTTGAACGAGTCGTCGGGCTGGTCGACCCAGGCCGAGCCGTTCTCGGTGATGTAGATCTTCTCGGCGCCGTACTCCTTGGCCAGGCGGAGGATCAGCTCCTCCAGACCGGCCGGGTGGATCTCCCAGTCGAGCATCGTGTGCTCGGCGTTCGGGCCCGGGACCTGACTGAAGCCGAGGACGGGCACGGTGTCGTCGGCCTTGATGATCTGGCGGAAGTAGTAGTTCAGGCCGATGAAGTCGGTCGGCGCGGCGATGATGTCGAGGTCACCGGGCTGCTCGGGCAGCTCCACGCCGTACGTCTCGACCATGTCGGCCGGGAAGCCACGGCCCGACGTCGGGTCGAGCCACCAGCGGTTGATGTGCCCGTCGGCGATCGTCGACGCGCGGATGTCCTCGGCGCTCTGGCTGGCCGGCTCGCAGCCGCTCAGGTTCACGACCAGGCCGACCGACGGCGGCTCGGGGCACGATTCGCGCAACGCCTGGACGCCGAGACCGTGCGCCAGCAGTAGGTTGTACGACGCGCGCACGGCGATCGCCGGGTCGGTGATCCCGGGCGCCATCCGGCCTTCCCAGTGGCCGATCCACGCCGAGCAGAGCGGCTCGTTCAGCGTCACCCAGTCGCGGACGCGGTCGCCGAGCCGCGCGCCGACGACCGCGGCGTACTCGGCGAACCGGTACGCCGTGTCGCGGTTGTCCCAGCCGCCGAGGTCCTGCAGCGCCTGCGGCAGATCCCAGTGGTACAAGGTGACGAACGGCTTGATGCCTTCGGCAAGCAAGTCGTCGACCATCCGGTCGTAGTACGCCAGACCGGCCTCGTTGACAGCGCCGGAGCCGGTCGGGATCACCCGCGGCCAGGCGATCGAGAACCGGTACGCGTCGACGCCGAGCTGCTTGATCAGCGCGAGGTCCTCGGGCCAGCGGTGGTAGGAGTCGCAGGCCACGTCGCCGGTGTCACCGTTGTCGATCGCGCCGGGAACCCGGCAGAACGTGTCCCAGATCGACGGCAGCCGGCCGTCGGCGTCGACAGCGCCTTCGATCTGGTACGCCGAGGTGGCGGTACCCCAGACAAAGTCCTGCCGAAGCGGGGAGAGCTCGACCATCGGTGACCCCCAAAGGGTGGAAGGCGGTTTTTTCAAAGCATAGTTGAAGTCCTGAAGCTCGCGCAGCGAGTTCAGGTTCCGGAACCCGAAGGATCAGTTGGTAGCGAGCCGTTTGGTACTGCCACCGTCACGCAGCAACCGAAGAACTGGAAGTGTGGCCGCCCCCAGAGCGACCGCATCTCGACCCAGCTCACACAACTCGATCGTCACCTGCGCGTACGGGCGCTGCAGCGCGTGTTTGCCAACCGCTTCCCGCAGTTCCGGCAGATAGCGCTCCCCCAGCAGCAATCCCGACCACCCACCCAGCACGATGCGCTCGGGGTTGACCAGGTTGACCAAGTTCGCGAACCCGGCACCCAGGTAGCCGATCGTGTCCTCCACGACCTTGGCCGCGACCTCCGACGAGTCGACCGCGGCCAGCAACCCGATGAACGCGGCCTCGTCGTCATCGGACCGAGCAGCCGGTCCACCCGCCAAGCGATACCGATCGAGTACGCCGTCCGCACCGACGTACGCCTCGAGACACCCTTCGGCACCGCACCGGCACTGCCGCCCGCCGTACATGATCGTCGTGTGACCCCACTCGCCCGCGCTGCTGCGCGTCCCGCGGTAGCTCGTCCCACCGGTCACCAGCGCCGCACCAACACCTGACCCGACCAACGCCACAACGGCATCCGTCGCACCCCGCCCGGCACCGAACCACATCTCGGCCTGACCCAACGTGTTCGCGCCGTTGTCCACCTGGATCGGGATCTCGGTCCCCGCCGCGAGCATCGCGCCCAGCGGAACCCCGTCCCAGCCCAGCGTCTGCGCGTGCACGACAGCATCCGCGGGCCCCTCGACCACGCCGGCGACAGCAACTCCGAGCCCCAGCACCCGCTCAGCCGGTACGCCGGCCTGCGTGATCACCGCATCGAGCCCCTGCAGCACGTACTTGACCGCCAGCTCCGGCGCGGGTTTCGGCGTCTCGATCGGGTACACCGCGGTCGCGAGCACCGACATCGCCAGGTCGAACAACTCGACCCGGACACGTGTCTCGCCCACCTCGGCGCCGACGACGTACCCGAAGGTCGGCGCGACCCGCAGCAGCACGCGCGGCCGGCCGCCGTCGGACTCGACCGACCCGGCCTCCTCGACGATGCCCTCTTCGAGCAGCTCGCCGACCAGGTTGCTCACGCTGGCCGCGCTCAGCGACGTCTCGCGGCCCAACTCGTACCGGCTCAGCGGTCCCTGCCGGTAGATGCTGGTCAGGATCACCGACCGGTTGGACCGCCGCATGTCGCGCACAGTCGTCCGGCGTCCGTCCATGGTGTTCTCGACCCGCCCTCTGCGAACCCCGCTGTCAGGCCACGTCAGCGGCCCCTGAAATCGATCCCTCCCCCGCAGTCCATCATGCCGCAGCGCCGGGTCGCCAGACCTGAGCCCAGCCGCGCGCCGGACTTCTTACAAATCGTGAACTTAGTCCTGGTTTCGTTATCGCGTCGTGATTGACGTGACCTGGCCCACTCGGCTTCACTCTACGGAACCGCTTCCGAAACCGGTTCCGAACACAGCGTTCACGAATCGGCAACAAACCGCCCCGCACCACCCCACCGCCCGAGGGGAGCTGTGAATGTCGATCACGATCGCCGATGTCGCGGCCCGTGCCGGAGTCAGCAAGACGACCGTCTCGCGGGTCCTGAACGGCAAGGGCGAACTCGATCTGCGGACCGCCGAACGGGTCCGCCAGGTGATCGCCGAACTCGGGTACGTGCCCAGCGCCCGCGCTGTCGGTCTGGCCCGCGGCCGGACCCGGATCGTCGGCATGCTGGTCCCCTCGCTCACCTGGCCCTGGATGGGCGAGGTGCTGCAAGGCGCCGTCGACGTCGTCGAGACCGAGGGCTACGGCCTGCTGCTGTTCACCTGCAACCGGGGTGAGGAGTCGATGCAGCAGTTCGCCTCGCAGGTCTCGGCGCAGTCGTTCGACGGTCTGCTGGTGATCGAGCCGGAAGGCACGCTCGCCTACATCGAGCAGTTGCACTCGCGTGGCCTGCCGGTCGTCCTGATCGACGACCGGGCCAAGCAACCCGTGTTCCCGTCCGTCGCCACCACCAACCGGGTCGGAGGTGAGGCCGCCGCCCGGCACCTGCTGGAGCTCGGTCGCCGCCGCCCGCTGGTGATCACCGGTGTGGACTGGTTCGGCTGTACCCAGGAACGCCTGGACGGTTTCCGCGACACCTACGCGGCGGCCGGTCTCGAGCTGGACCCACGGCTCGTCTTCGAAGGCGACTTCACCCATGAAAGCGGACGCCGCGGCGTCCAGCAGGCCCTCGAGGCCGGCATCAAGTTCGACGCGATCTTCGCGCACAACGACCTGTCCGCCGGCGGTGCCATCCAGGCCGTCCGGGAGACCGGGCGGAACGTGCCGAACGACGTGTCGGTGGTCGGTTTCGACGACATCCCGTACGCCCAGCACACCGAACCGCCGTTGACCACGGTGCATCAGCCGATGCGCCAGATGGGCCAGGCGGCGGCCCGGATGCTGATGGACTACTTCGGCGGCAAGCCGCTGCCGGAGACTCCCCAGGTGCTGCCCACGACGCTGATCGTGCGCAGCTCGACCGCCCCCGCCCGCCCCTCGTAGAGCTCCGGTGGCGAGGTAGCTGCCCCTGCTTCGCCACCGGCACCCCTCAGCACCGCCGATATCGATCTGTTAAGCCGTGTGCTCTTTCCATGAGAGCGCTTTCACGGCACGATGCGTGCCCAACGCACGACCCGACAGTCATTCGACCGTCATCCGCCAGCAGTGGACGAACACAGGAGGAACGATGCGAGCACGACGCTCAGTCGCGCTGGCCCTCGCGGGCCTGCTCGCGGCAGCACTGGCTGCCTGCAGCAACGGGGACACGAACAACTCGAACGCCAGCTCCGGCGGCGGCGCCACGGTGCTCAACGTGGGCATGCCGAACGGCCCGCAGACGGAGAACCACAACCCGTTCCTCGGTTCGTCCTCGGGCGCCTCGCTCGGGTACCGGTGGATGATCTACGAGCCGCTGGTGATGATCAACGCGCTCAAGCCGCAGGAGAAGGGCAAGCCCTGGCTGGCCACCGACTTCGTCTGGGCGGACAACTTCAAGAAGGTCACCTTCACGATCCGCGACGGCGTGACCTGGTCCGACGGCAAGCCGATGACCGCCGAGGACGTGGCCTACTCCTTCCAGCTCCGCAAGGACAACGAGGGGCTGAACCAGGACGCGATCCCGTACGGCACGATCACCCAGACCGGCAACAAGGTCGAGCTGACCTTCCCGCGGTCGCAGTTCGTCAACCAGAACAAGATCCTCGGCGTGTTCGTGGTTCCGAAGGCCCAGTGGTCGGCGTTCAAGGACCCGAGCCAGGACACCGTCAAGGAGCCGATCGGCACCGGCCCGTACAAGCTGAAGTCGTTCACCCCGCAGACCACGACGCTGGAGCTGCGCGACAAGTACTGGCAGGAGCTCCCGAAGGTCAAGGAGCTGCGCTACACGTCGTACAACGACAACAACGCGCAGACCACCGCGCTGGCCAACGGCGCCTCGGAGTGGAGCTTCGTCTTCGTCCCGAACGTGAAGACGGTCTTCCAGGCCAAGGACGAGAAGAACCACAAGGTCTGGGCGCCGGGCACGCTGGGCATCCACGGTCTGTGGATCAACACCACGGTGAAGCCGTTCGACAACCCGGCGCTGCGCCGGGCGATGGACAAGGTGATCAACCGCGACGACATCTTCACCCAGGCCGAGGCCGGGTACTTCTACCCGAAGATCGAGTCGGTCACCGGCATCCCCGCCGGGGTCGGTGAGTCCTACATCGCGCCGGAGTTCAAGGACAAGAAGCACGCCGTCGACGTCGAGGGCGCCAAGGCCGAGCTGGCCGCGGCCGGCTTCAAGCTCGAGGGCGACACGTTGAAGGACCAGAGCGGCAAGCCGGTCACGATCACGCTGACCAACCCGGCCGGCTGGTCGGACTACGTGACCAGCCTGGAGATCATCAAGGACAACCTGTCCCAGATCGGGATCAAGGCCACCGTCGACAAGGCCAACCAGGACGCCTGGTTCAAGGCCTTCGACGAAGGCAACTTCCAGGCCGGGATGCACTGGACCAACGGCGGCGCGACGCCGTACGACATCTACCAGAACATCATGGACGGCAAGATCCTGAAGCCGGTCGGCAAGGGTGGCGTCAGCGGCAACTACGGCCGCTACAGCAACCCGGAGGCGACCAAGGCGCTGGACGAGTACGCCAACGCGGCCGACGACGCGGCCCGCTCGGCGGCGCTGAACACGCTGCAGAAGATCATGGTCGAGCAGATGCCGATCATCCCGACCGGTGCCTCGAACATCGGTGCGCTGTACAGCACCAAGAACTGGGTCGGGTGGCCGGACGACACCAACCCGTACGGGCCGGCCCAGCCGACCCAGCAGAACGCGCTGGAGATCGTCCTCAAGCTCAAGCCCGCAGGGGCCTGACACCCCGCCGCGGCCGGGAGCTCTCCACCTGGGGCTCCCGGCCGCGGTTCCCTGTGCCCACCGAGCGAGGAGTCGGAAATGACGGCGACGCCAGCAGCACCACCGACCACGACCGACGACGTGGTCCTCGAGGCCGAGAACCTCACCAAGCACTTCCCCGTACGCCGGGGCCTGCGCGACCTGTTCACCCGTGAGCGCAAGGCCGTGCACGCGGTGGACGACATCCAGCTGACGCTGCGCCGCGGGCGGGTCACCGCCCTGGTCGGCGAGTCCGGCTCCGGCAAGTCCACCGTCGCCCGGTTGATGGCGCAGCTGTACAAGCGCACCGACGGCGACATCCGGCTGCACGGCGACTCGATCACCGTGAACGGCGGCCGCGCGTTCCGCGCCTACTGCCGCCGCGTGCAGATGATCTTCCAGGACCCGTTCGCCTCGCTGAACCCGGTGCACACCGTGCGCTACCACCTGACCCGCGCGCTGAAGATCCACGGCCGCGCCGGCAGCGGCAGCGCCGAGCTGGAGCAGAACCTGAACGACCTGCTGCTGCGGGTCCAGCTGACCCCGCCGGAGCGCTACCTGGACAAGTTCCCGCACGAACTGTCCGGCGGCCAGCGCCAGCGGGTGTCGATCGCCCGCGCGCTCGGCGCCAACCCCGAGGTGCTGCTGGCCGACGAGCCGGTCTCGATGCTCGACGTGTCCATCCGGCTCGGCGTACTGAACCTGCTGCGGGACCTCAAGGAGCGCCTCAACCTGGCCATCCTCTACATCACCCACGACATCGCGTCGGCCCGGTACTTCGCCGACGAGACCTTGGTGATGTACGCCGGCCGCATGGTCGAGGGCGGCGACTCCGAGACCGTCACCCAGCACCCGGCCCACCCGTACACGCGGCTGCTGATCGAGAGCGCGCCCGACCCCGACCGCCTCGACCGGGTCGGTGACGCCAAGGACGCGCCCGAGGACGAGGCCGGGGGCGAGCCGCCGAGCCTGATCGCGCCGCCGACCGGCTGCCGGTTCCACCCGCGCTGCATCCACGCGATGCCGAAGTGCTCCACCGACCTGCCGCCCCGGTTCGAGTTGCCGGTGGTCGACAGCGGCCAGGCCCACTGGGCGGCCTGCTGGCTCTACGAGGAAGGAGCGGCGAAGTGAAGTTCCTGCTGCAACGGATCGCGTTCTACCTGTTCACCGCCTGGGCGGCGATCACGATCAACTTCTTCATCCCGCGGATGATCCCCGGTGACCCGGTGACCTCGCTGATCAACAAGTTCCAGGGCCAGATGAGCACCGAGGCGATCAACTCGCTGTACGTGCTGTTCGGCCTGGACAAGAACGCGAGCCTGTGGAGCCAGTACGTCGACTACTGGGGTCAGGTGTTCAAGGGCGACCTCGGGTTGTCGTTCACCTTCTTCCCGACGCCGGTCTCCGAGATCCTCGGCCAGAGCCTGCCGTGGACGATCGCGCTGGTCGGCATCACTACGCTGGCCAGCTTCATCATCGGCACGGGCCTCGGCGTCCTGGCCGGATGGCGGCGCGGGTCCTGGCTGGACGGCCTGCTCCCGGTGACGACGTTCCTGTCGTCGATCCCGTACTTCTGGCTCGGCCTGATCGCGATCACGCTGCTGGCCGGCGCGGGCAGCTTCTTCCCGTCGTCGGGCGGCTACGAGCCGGGCCTGGTCCCGGCCTGGGACAGCGTGTTCATCGGCAGCGCCGTACAGCACAGCCTCCTGCCCGCGCTCACGATCCTGATCTCGTCGGTCAGCGGCTGGATCCTCAGCATGCGCAACATGATGGTGACGGTGGCGTCGGAGGACTACATCACCGTCGCGCACGCCAAGGGCCTGTCCGAGCGCCGGGTGATGCTCAGCTACGCCGCCCGCAACGCGCTGCTGCCGAACGTGTCCGGCTTCGCGCTGTCGCTCGGCTTCATCGTCGGCGGCACGCTGCTGGTGGAGATCGTCTTCTCGTACCCCGGCATCGGCTACAACCTGTTCCAGGCCGTCGGCGCGAAGGACTACCCGCTGATGCAGGGCGTCTTCCTGGTGATCACGATCTCGGTGCTGGTCGCCAACCTGATCGCCGACATCGCGTACCTGCTGCTCGACCCGCGTACCCGCAAGGAGGGCTGACCGATGTCCGCACCCACCAGCACCATCACCGCGGTCACGCCGGACGGCCCGGAGGTCGCGGCCGCCCCGGCCAAGCGCCAGCGGTTGCGGTTCGTCGCGAACCCGAAGGCCGCGACCGGCCTGATCGTGCTCGCCTTCTTCTGCCTGATCGCGATCATCGGTCCGTGGATCGCGCCGTACGACCCGTCCGCGCGCAGCGCCGACCTGATCCAGCCGCCGTCGGGCAAGCACTGGTTCGGCACCACGCACCTGGGCCAGGACATCCTGTCGCAGATCCTCGTCGGCACCCGCGGCGTGATGTTCGTCGGCCTGCTGGCCGGCATCGTCGCGACCGCGCTGTCGGTGCTGATCGGCGTCAGCTCGGGTTTCCTCGGCGGGGCCGCCGACGAGGGGCTGTCCGCGCTGTCGAACGTCTTCCTGGTCATCCCGGCGCTGCCGCTGATCATCATCGTCGCCTCCACCATCCCGGGCGCGGGTGACCTGATGGTTGCCCTCGTCATCGGTCTGACGTCCTGGGCCTGGGGCGCTCGAGTACTTCGGGCACAGACCCTGTCGTTGCGCCGGCGGGACTACGTCGAGGCCGCCCGCGCGACCGGTGAGAGCACCTGGCGGATCATCACCGTCGAGATCCTGCCGAACCTGACCGCGATCATCGCGTCCGGCTTCGTCGGCACGGTGATCTTCGCGGTGATGTCGGAGATCACGCTGGCCTTCATCGGGATCTCGACGATCTCGGAGTGGAACTGGGGCACGATCCTGTTCTGGGCGCAGAGCCAGCAGGCGCTCGCGCAGGGCGCGTGGTGGTGGTTCGTCCCGGCCGGCCTCGCGATCGCCGTACTGGGCACCGCGCTGTCGCTGATCAACTTCGGCATCGACGAGTTCGTCAGCCCGCGGCTGCGCAGCGCCGGGCACACCCGGGTGAAGACCAAGGACGGCCACACGGTCCGGATGAAGGTCGGGTTCACCCCGGTGCTGAACACCACCGATCGCAAGGCCCCGGTCACGCCGGTGGTCCGCGCCGACGAAGCGAAGGGCACGGTCTGATGGCGAAGGAACCAGTCCTGGAGATCAAGGACTTCAACGTCGACTACGGGCTGGGCGACCAGGCCGTCCGCGCGGTCCGCGACGTGACGCTGACCCTGCACCGCGGTGAGGTGCTCGGCCTGGCCGGCGAGAGCGGCTCCGGCAAGTCGACGCTCGCGTACGGCGTGACGCGGCTGCTGCCGCCGCCCGGGGTGATCAGCGGCGGCTCGGTGATCTACCACCCGCCGGGCGACCAGCCGTACGACGTGATGGCGCTGTCCCCGGCCGAACTGCGCAAGTTCCGCTGGGCCGAGACCTCGATCGTGTTCCAGGGCGCGATGAACTCGCTCAACCCGGTGCTCAAGGTCTCCACCCAGATGCTCGACGTGATCCGCGCGCACGAGCCGCAGCTCAGCTCCGAGGCGCGCTGGGCCCGGGCCAAGGACATGCTGAAGCTGGTCGGCATCTCCGCGGACCGGATGGACGCCTACCCGCACCAGCTGTCCGGCGGTATGCGGCAGCGGGTGATGATCGGGATGGCGCTCGTGCTCGAGCCGCAGATCGTGATCATGGACGAGCCGACCACCGCGCTGGACGTGGTGATGCAGCGCCAGATCCTGGCCCAGCTGGTCGAGCTGCGCGAGCGGCTCGGGTTCTCGGTGCTGTTCATCACCCACGATCTGTCGCTGCTGGTCGAGTTCTCCGACCGGATCGCGATCATGTACGGCGGCCGGATCGTCGAGGAGGCCAAGTCGGCCGATCTCTACAAGGACTCCCTGCACCCGTACAGCGAGGGACTGCTGAAGTCCTTCCCGGCCCTGCGCGGCCCGCGCCGGGAGCTGAGCGGGATCCCGGGTTCGCCGCCCGACCTGCGCGGCATGCCCAGCGGCTGCGCGTTCCACCCCCGCTGCCCGCACGCGTTCGACCGCTGTTCGACGGAGATCCCCGTCCTCGGCGTCCCGGAGGCCAGGAACGACCCGAACCGCCAGGTGGCCTGCTGGCTGCCCGGCCGGGTCCCCGTCGCCTAACTCTTCCCGAAGGGAGTCAGTACGGCGTTCCGCGCCCGCCCACCGGCTGGGCGCGGAACGCCGCACGTCCACCATGAACACATCTGCTGCCCCCACCACCTCCGAGGCGGACCTCGTCACCCGGCTGCCGGCCGGCTTCCGCTGGGGCGTCGCCACCTCGGCGTACCAGATCGAGGGCGCCGTCGACGTCGACGGCCGGACGCCGTCGATCTGGGACACCTTCTGCCGCGTCCCCGGCGCCGTGCACGACGGCGACCACGGTGACGTCGCCTGCGAGCACTACACCCGGATGCCGTCCGACGTTGCCCTGATCAAGGATCTCGGCATGGACACCTACCGGTTCTCGGTGTCCTGGTCGCGGGTCCAGCCGCACGGCACCGGCGGCGTCAACCCGGCCGGGATGGCCTTCTACGACCGGCTGGTCGACGAACTCCTTGCCCAGGGCATCGACCCGTGGGTGACGCTGTACCACTGGGACCTGCCGCAGGAGCTCGAGGACGCGGGCGGCTGGCCCGCGCGCGACACGGCGTACCGGTTCGCGGACTACTCGATGCTGGTCTTCGACGCGCTGAGCGACCGGGTCGACACCTGGACGACGCTGAACGAGCCGTGGTGCTCGGCGATGCTCGGGTACGCGTACGGCGTGCACGCACCGGGTCGTCGCGACTTCCCGGCCGCGGTGTCGTCGGTGCACCATCTGCTCCTCGGGCACGGTCTCGCGACCGAGCGGATGCGCGAGGCCGCGCCCCGCAAGCTCGACATCGGGATCACGCTCAACGCCGCCACGGCGTACCCGGCCTCGGACCTGGAGCCGGACCTCGAAGCCGCCCGCCGGGCCGACGGAATGGGCGCGCGCCTGTACCTGGACCCGCTGGTCCACGGGCGCTACCCCGCGGACGTCATCGCCGACCTCGCTGCCCAAGGTGTCGAGATCCCCGTCCAGGAGGGCGACCTGGCCACCATCTCCGCACCGATCGATGTCCTGGGCATCAACTACTACTTCAGCCAGAAGTTCACCGGCTTCGCCGAGGACGGCAGCACGGTCGACTCCGCCGGCCTGCCCGTCAGCCGGACCGTCCCGCTCGACCGCCCACGCACCGCGATGGACTGGGAGATCGTCCCCGAGGGCTTCACCGACCTGCTGGTCCGGATCAGCAAGGACTACCCCGGCCTGCCGATGGTGATCACCGAGAACGGTTCCGCCTTCGACGACGAACCGGACGCTTCCGGTTTCGTCGCCGACGAGGGCCGTACGGCGTACTTCACCACCCACCTGGCCGCGGTCGCCGACGCGATCGAACAGGGCGCCGACATCCGCGGCTACCTGGCCTGGTCCCTCCTCGACAACTTCGAGTGGGCCTACGGCTACGAGAAGCGCTTCGGCATCGTGCGAGTGGACTACGACACCCAGGTGCGCACTCCCAAGCAGTCCGCGCTGTACTTGCGGGACCTGGCGCAGCAGCACCGCTCGCAGTAGACGGTTGGTCGGTTCTTCCACCGCACTCATGCAGTGCGGTGGAAGACCGCCCGCACAGTCCCCCGGCGAGCCCAAGCAACCACCGCAGCCACCACCAACATCACGAGCGGCACCACCGGCGACACCCCCAGCACCACCACGTTGGTCAGCACCGCCCCACCCATCAGCCCCACCAACCCGAGCGCCGCGAGCCCGCACAACCGCGGAACCAGTACCCCGATCGCCCCGGCCACCTCGAGCGCACCCACGGCGTACCGCAACCACTGCCCCACGCCGACCTCGCCGAACATCGCCACCATCTGCTCGTTGCCGGCCAGCTTCATGATCCCGGCCGCGGCGAACTCGAAGGTGAGCACCAGCCTGAGGATCCAAACTCCTACCGTCCCCGGCTGAACCTTCCACGCCCTCACCGTCGTGCCGATGCTGCTCATGCTGTGTCTCCTCGTCTTGGTGTTTCGGTACGACGAGGATCTGTCGCGCACAGCGGTCCCGGCATCCGTGGCCACCACTGATTCCCTGATCAGCCCCTCAAGTAGTCGTTGACGGTTTTGACCATCTCCGGAACGCGGGCGTCGTAGACGCCGTGAGTTCGTCGGTCGGTCGTCTTGAGCGTGGAGTTGGGGAGTGTGCGGTGCAGGCTCTCGGCCCAGTTGAGTGGGATGTTGTCGCGTTCGGCCTGGACGATGAGGAGCGGGACGTTGTTGCCGATGGCAAGGGGTGTTTCGGTGGTGTGCTGGGTCCAGTAGGCGCACGGGAGGAACGTCGTCGGGAACAGAGGCTGGGTCGATCGGGTGCGTTGGACGTCGTGCCAGTACGTCGCCGGCTGCTTCGGCCAGCCGTTGTCGTTGCAGGTGAAGGCGGTCGACGCGGCGATGAACTGCGAGAACACAGCCGCGCGACCGTAGTACTGGTCGAGCCACCCTCTGAGTTCATCGGTTGGCGGCGTGCCGCGGAGCAGAGTGCTGACGTTGCGCGCCATCAGGTCGCGGTCGCTCTCGTCGCCGAGGGCCGACTGGAGGAGCCAGGGCAGGACCGCGGAGTCGACCTGGTGACCGGCGACGGTCAGGTCGCGTTTCATCAGCCGGCTCACCGCCGTACGGATCTGCTGGCCGCTTCCGCCGAGGTGGTACTTGTCGTCCCGCCAGGCCGCCCGCGCCGCCCACTCGTCGAAGGCCGCCTCGGCGCGTTCGCCGGTCGCCAGGTGGTGGTACTCGGAGCCTTCCACGTCGGTGACGCTGTCGACGACCATGCGGTCGACGTTGCGTTGGAAGAGCTGGCTGTAGACGACCCCGAGGTCGGCGCCCCAGGAGACGCCGTAGTAGTTGAGCTTCTGCTCGCCGAGCGCCTTCCGTACGACGTCCAGGTCGCGGGCGACGTTGCGGATGCTCGCGTGTTGGAGACCGTCGGGGCAGGTCTTCACGAAGGCCTTGGCCCGGCGGGCGGACTCCGCGAAGTCGGTGCGGGTGAGCGACGACCGGAAGACGTCGGCGAGCCGGACATCCCCGCAGGTCGCCGGCGCGCTCCGCCCGACGAAGCGGGGATCGAAGCCGATCAGGTCGTACTGCTTCGCGACGTCTCCGAGCAAAGGCTTCAAGGCCAGCGGATAGTCGAGGCCGGGTCCACCAGGTCCACCTGGGTTCACCATGAGTACGCCGCGGCGCTGGGCGGGGTCAGCGGGGATCCGGGAGATGGCCAGGTCGATGGTCCGCCCGTTGGGATGCCGATGGTCGACCGGCACACGGACGGAGCCGCAGGAGGCGCCTGCTTCGTCGAGTGCTCGGCCTTGGTCGTCGCCGGCGCCGGTCTGGCACGCCTGCCAGACCAGGCCGGGACCGGTCTCAGCAGGCGAGGCCTCCGCCACAACAGTTGCCCTGGACAACAACAGGAGCGCCGTCAGAGTGATCGCCATGGTTCGCATACCGAGACGGTAGGCGCGCGAGGACGTCAGCTCCCGGGCTCGGACGCCCGAGCGGCGGTAGCTCCCGCGCTACCCGGGACTCACAACTCCCCCTGCTGCCGGGCGAAGCGGCGGATCTTGGCGAACATGTCTTCCAGCAGGAAGCGGACGTCGATCTGCTCGCAGACGTGGATCGGGTTGTCGGTGCCGGGCAGGTACCAGCCGTCGACGCCGAAGCGCGGCGCCGGCTGGACGCGGAGAGCGCCGCTCTGGGGGTAGAGCATCAGCGCGATCGCGGGTGAGTCGCCGAGGGAACGGGACTCGATCGGCTCGCCGTGGTGGATCGCGTTCCACTCCTTCAGTTGCTCGACGAGGTACTTGCCGAGCGGACCGGCGTCGCCGATCTTCTCGTCGAGCTCGGCGTAGCTGACCGAGACCTTGGTGTAGACGTCGCTGGTCACCTGCCAGACCGTCATCCCCGACCCGAACACGACGTTCGCGGCGTGGATGTCGTTGGACAGGTTGAACTCCAGACCCGGGTACGACGTGTAGCCCTGGTACCCGCGGCCGCCGATCCAGATCACCACGACGTCGCGGTTGACGATGTCGGGGTCGAGCAGGATCGCCGACGCCATGTCCGTCAGCGGGCCGAGGAACGAGACGAACAGCGGATCGTCCTTCGTCGCCAGCTTCGACTCCTCGACGATCAGCCGCGCGCCGGGCGAGTCCAGCGGGGTCTGCTCGTCCGGGATGCCGGTCGGTGCGCCGTTCGCGACCGGGACCTTGCCGGTCAGGTGCATCAGGTCCAGCAGCAGGTCGATCTCCTCGCGGGACTCCTCCAGACTGCGGTCCGTACGGCGGGTGCCGAAGTGGGCGGCGATCAGCCCCCGGACGTCGAACGTCGGCGACAGCAGCCCGTGCACGATCGCGAACTGGTCGTCGGCCTCGTTCTTGGCGTCGGTGTCGATGATCACCCGGCGTCGGCTCGGCTTCACGCTGCCACCCTCTTCGTCTGAGAATTCACTGCCACGCGCTAGCGTCCCCCGTCTCCCTCCTTCTCATGCAGAACAGACCGGCACCGATGGCGATCAGCGTGGTCAGGAGGAACTCCACCCACAGACCGGTCGAGCTGAGCGGCGGCACCAGTTCCTCGGTCAGGTTCCAGGCCGCGTGCAGGAGGATCGCCGCCCACACACCACCGCGGAGTCGCTCGGAGACGAACAGGATCGTGAACGTCAGCGGGAACAGCCCCAGGAAGAACAGCAGACCTTCCAGGCTGACCAGCCCCTTGTCGTACTGGCCGGTGCCCTCGAGGAAGAACAGCGGCACATGCCACAGTCCCCACGCGACACCGATGATCCCGGTCACCGCGATCCGCCCGTAGAACCGCCGAAGCCTCGGCTGCAGGTACCCCCGCCACCCGAACTCCTCCGCCACCGGCCCGGCGAGCAACGTGTAGGCCAGCGCCCCCAGCGGTCCGCCCGCGCCCGCGATCACCGACGAGGCATGCGCCGGAATTCCATCGACCCCGAGCAGCAGCGACGCCACGATCGGCGGAGCCGCCCCGAGCACCACCGCGGCCACAGGCCAATGCCACGCCCAGGTCACCTGCCGGGGCATCCGATCGCTCCCCCGGTACCGCAGCCACATCACCAACGCCGCCAGCGAAGGCCCACTCGCCGCCAGCCCGAAGACCAGCGACCCGACCCCTTCGTCGACGTTCGCCCCGGTCACCCCGAGCACCGCCCACGGCACCCAGGTCAGCAGCAGACAAACGCCGAAGAACCACCCGATCCGCCGCCCGACAACCTTCTCGCTACCCACCGCCACGGCTTCAGTCGTCGTCACGGCGACCCCATCTCGTCAGACCCATACCTGAATCCTGTCGGCATTCCCGCCGATCGATCAGGGGCCCAGCCCGCCGATCCATGGTGGGTCTAGCACCACCACGGATCGGCCGACGCGCGATCGCCGTGAGGCTGCGGACCTACCCGCGAGCAGCGACCCGAGTCAGCGGCGCGGGGGTCAGCCTGCGGTGCGCCTTCAAGTAGTCGACGAACGTCTCGTGATCAGTGTTGTTGCGTACGGCGTTGGTAGCCGACTTGAAGGCCGGGTAACCGTCGGCGCCGATCACCGTGTAGGCGAGCGCGGCGACGCGGTAGGTCTTGCCCGGGTCGAGCGCAGAGCCGTTGATCCGGACGTCAGCGGGATCGACGCGGTCACCGACCGGCCGGCTGGCGTCGTACACGTAGCTGGTGTTGCCGGAGAGAGCCAATGGCGCGAACTTCACCGACCCGTTCGGCTGCGGCTGCCACTGCTGCTCGAGTACGGCGTCCAACTGCGCGCCGGTCAGGCTCACGGTGAGCACCGGGTTGCCGTAGCCGTAGGCGTCCCAGGACTCGCCGAGCAGCACGCGGCCGGGCGCGTCGTTCGGCTTGTTGCCTGGGGCAACCAGGAGATCGCCGCGAAGCGCGGTGCTGCCGACCGCCGGCTGCGCGGCGACCAGGCCGAGGTCGGCCGGCCCGTCCTGGCGCGCGGTCCACAGGTGAACGTCCGCGGCGAGGTCGGCCATGGTGCTCTCGCCGGCGCCGTTCGGCGTACGGGTGAAGTCGCCGGTGATGGTCGCGACCGGCTCGGCGTACTTGCGATCCCCCGCGGCCGCCCAGTAGTCGACGACCTTCTGGATCTTCGGGTCCGGGGCGACGTCCCGGGTGACCGCGTGGTTGACCGAGGTCGTTGCCGGCCGCAACACCTCACCGGTCCGCCGGTCGAGCTGCAGGTTGATCTCGTTGATCAGCCGCCCATGGTTCGCGGCCTCGACGACCGGCCGCGGATTGCCCGCCGGATCCGGCAGCGAACAGTTGAACGCCGCGTGCCAGTGCCCGGTCACGATCGCGTCGATCGACGGGCTGACCTGCCGCGCGAGATCGATCGCGGGACCGCTCGGGTTCACGCAGTCGTCGTACGTCGCGGAGGCGTCCGTCCCGCCGTCGTGCAGGTTGAGCACGATCGCCTTCACCCCGCGCCGCCCCAGTTCGGCCGCCGCCGCATCCGCCGCCGCGACCGGATCGAGCGCCCGCAGCTCCGGCTGGTACGACGTGGAGCCGACCGGCGTGTCCGGCACGGTCATCCCGATGAACCCGACCGGGTACGACCGCCCGTGGTCCCGCACCCACCGAATCGTGTACGGCGCCACGATCGTCTTCCCCCGCCGATCCACGATGTTCGCCGACTGGAACGCGAAGTCGGCGCCCCTGAACCTGCGCCCGGTCGAGTCGGCGAAGCAACTGTCCACCCCGACCGTCCCGAAGCACCTCCCGTTCTCCATGTGGTCCACCAGAAAGCTCTTCGACACGTCGAGCTCGTGGTTCCCCACCGACGAGAACTCGACCCCGAGCGCGTTCAGCACCTCAACAGTCGGCTCGTCCGCATGCACATCCACCTCGAACGGCCACCCCGAGAAGTTGTCCCCGTCGGTGAAGAAGATCGAGTTCGCCTTCCCAGCCCGAATCGCCTTCAGATGAGTGGCCAGGTACGCCGCCCCACCCACCGTCACAACCTGCCCGTCGGGCCCGGCGATCGTCCCACCATCAGCCACCGAAGGCGGCCGCAGATACCCGTGAAAGTCAGTGATCGAAACCAGCTGCACCGGCACCGGCGTACTCACAGCATCAGCCGACTGAGTCAGCCCCACAGCGGCCAACCCCACCGCCACCACACCAGCCAACGAACGAACTCTGCGCATAAGTGTCTCCAATTGGGCGAGGGCAAGCACTTACCAGCACCAGGAGACTGCCCGATTCCGAACGCGATGTCACCACCTCACAACAAACCAACAAACTCCGCAGGAATCTGCCGACCGTTTGGCCACCATCCAGCAGCGTCGTACGACGCCCGCACGCAATGCCGAGCGACTAGGCCCGGTTCCAGATCGCCGACGTGAGAAGCGTGGTCTCGGCGATCGGCGGCAGCGCATCGTCGAGGGACAGCATCTGCTCGTAGACGAGCTTCATCGCGGCTTTGTCCGGTAGCTGCTGACCTCCCGCGGCTCTCAGCAGGATGGTCTGGGTGTTCCACACCCGGATCCGGCCGCCGCCTCCGAGGTTGGTGATTCGGCGGGCTTCGTTGTGTGCCATGGCGGTGCCGTTGCGCTCCTGGATGAGCACCGCCACGTCTTCGCCGGCCTCGGCGCGAACGGCGGCGTGAGCGATCACCATGAGTTCACCCAGATCCCGCTGCTCGCGGATCCGCTCACTCATCGGCATGCGGCAGAGTCGCTGGACTGCTGCGGCGAGGTCCTTGGTCTCGTCATCGGGCAGCACGGTCAACCGGTGCGCGGCCGCGATCTTCTTCCAGGTCGCCTCAGCAGTGCCGAAGCGTTGCTTGTCCTGCCGGCTCTTCCGGATGACCTCACGCTCGACCTGCTCGGGGGCGAACAGTTCCGCCGTACCGAGTCCGCCGTACAGGATTCGGGTGGTTTCCTTGCGCGCGAGGAAGGTCAGCGCGGGACCGGCGTCGATGATCGCCGTGGGGCCGTCGCTCATTCCTCGTCCAGCCACGAGACGTCGGCGTCCGGATTGGCGCCGGCCAGGAGATCCTCCTCGTCCGGCTCACCGGTGTGGACAGCCGGTCTGATTCCCGCTGCTTCGAACTCTTCGGCGAGGTCTCGCGGTGCGACACCTCGGACCGACGCCGCCGTTTCGAGCGAGACCAGTCCGGCGACGTACCCCTGAATGACGCGGGCCAGCAGCCTCTGCGGCGCGCGCCGCTGGCGCGAATCGGCTTGCAGAGCCTTGTACTGGTCGGCCCAGCCGAAACGGGCGGCGAGCGCCGGCGTGAACATCCCGGACCACTCCGCGTGCTGTGCCGCTTCGAGAAACCCCAGGTCATCCAGCTGGATGGCGGCGATGGCCGGGGACACCTGGAACCGCTGCACGAGATCGGAGAACGCTTCGAGGTCGAGCGGCCGATCGATTCGCTGCACGAACCGGCGGACAGCCGCGGTCGGGATGAGGAGGTGACGAGCGAACGACTGGGAACGGCGCTCGGCGACGGAGCCCGCGGACAACTCGCCGGGTTTGCCTGCGCCGTGGTCCTCGAAGATCAGGTGCCCGAGCTCGTGGGCGAGGGTGCTCCGCCAGCGCATCGGGTTGTTGGAGCTGGCGACGGCCACGATGGTCGCACCGCGGACGGGGTCGACCATCGTCAGGCCGTGCTCGTTGGAGTCGTCGACGTCGAGAACGGTGACATCGACGTCCTGGGTCTGCTCGATCAGTGCGACGAGATCGGAGATCGGCGCGATCCCGAGCCCGTTCTCCTCGCGGAAGGCCTGGGCCGCGCTCCGCGCGGCGTCCTCGTAGGCGGGCACGTCAGATGCCGTACTCGTCCAGGTAGGCGTCGAGCTCGAGCAGGTGCACGAGCTCACGACGCATGCTGCTCATGTCGCTTCCGTTCTCCGCGCGAGCGAAGCAGACGACACGATCGCGTACGGCGGAGTGCTCGGAGATCTCGGAAACCGAGCAGCCCAGAGCCTCGGCGATCACGATGAGCTCGCTCATCTTCGGAGCACGCGCGCCGGATTCGATGCGCGACAGGGTCGACTGACTGAGCTCCGCACTGACCGCCAGTCCGCGCTGCGACAGACCGAGCCGCTCACGGACGCGCTCGATCCGGGCACCGGACGAACTGCTGATCGCAGTCATCTGAATCACTCCCCCTCCTGGTGATTCAGTATAGGTCAGGCCGACCGCAGAGTGAAGTCGCCTGAAGGAGCCCGGCCCAGCAGCTGAGCACGGGCGACCGGGCAACCACGCGTCGTGTGACACCTGCGCGCGTGCGGATCCGGTACGCCGGTTGTAGTCACTCGCGCGGTAGCGCGTACCAAGCGCGGCAGCGCGCACTCGGCGCGGCAGCGCCTACCAAGCGCGGGTCGCGCGTACTCCGTGCGAAGCACGTGCTCAGTGGGCTAGCGCGCACATAGCGCGCCAGCGCGTGCTTCAAGCGGGCGACAGCACGCGCGCGGTTGAGTCGGGGTGGGCGGGAGCAGGCGCGGAGTGAGCGCCGGCGAACGGAGCGGTCGCGTGGGGCGAGGCGGGAACTTTCCAACGGAGGAGAGTGGTTTTGTTGCAGGAAAGTGCAGGGGGTGGCTGGTGCCCAAAGGGGTGGGGATCTGATCAAATGGCAGGTAGTGGTGGCCGGTGTTCCCGCGAAGTCACCGGCCACCACGCCTGCTGAGCGCCGGGCTTCGGGCCCGGCGTTCAGTGCTGTCGGGCCGAAGCGAGCGGAGTCGGGCCCGGCGTTGAGTGCCGTCCGGGCCCGGGGGCGGTCAGCCGTTCCAGCCGGTGCCTTGTTTGATGCGGGTGCCCAGGGCGTTCGGCTTGCCGGGGTACACGTACATGTCGCCGCCGGTGTTTGCGACGGTGATGAGGTCCGGTACGGCGTCGCCGGTGAGGTCGCCGACGCCGGTGAGGGAGCGCATGCCGTTCCAGCCGCCGGTGCCGATCTCGACGCGGGACGTGCCGCCGGCGTACGTCAGGCCCTTGTAGAGCCAGAGCTTCCCGGTCGAGGAGTCGACGACGGCGAAGTCGGGCTTGCCGTCGCGGGAGAGGTCGCCGATGGCGGCGAGCTTGGTCATCTTCTGCCAGCTGGTGCCGAGCTGCTTGCGCGCGGCCAAGCCGTTGAGCTTGCCGGGGTAGACCCACAGCTTGCCGGTCGACTTCTCGATCGTGACCAGGTCGGGCTTAGCATCGCCGGTGATGTTGCCGATGCCGATCAGGTCGCGCATGCCGGTCCAGCCGGAGTTGCCGATCAGGAGCCGGGTGGTGCCGGACAGCGACGGGCCGCGGTACAGCCAGAGCTTGCCGGTCGACTTCTCGACGGCCGCGACGTCGGCGTTGCCGTCGCCGGTGAGGTCACCGACGCCGGTCAGCTCGGTCATGCCGTTCCAGCTCGAACCGATCTTGACGGCGGCAGAACCGCCCTCGAACGAGCCCTTGCCGTTGTTCGTGTACCGGTAGAGATCGCCGGTCGGCCGGTGCACCGCGATCATGTCGGCCAGGCCGTCGCCGGTCAGGTCACCGGCGTTGGTCAGGTCCGCGTCGGAGTGCCCGGCGACGTACGAGAGCCCGTAGCTCTGCATCGCGGCGTTCAGCGTCGACGCCGCGATCGTGTGCGTGCCGCCGGTCGGCTTCCACGGGTCCCAGACGGTCAGCGTCTTCGCGGTCTGGTCGTAGCCGTAGACGAGGATCGCGTGCCCGAAGTGGCCGCTGAGGCCCTTGTTCCAGGGCAGCTTCTCCATCCAGACGCCGATCATCGGCGCGCGCTTCAGCGTGCCGATGTCGTACGCCGCCCAGTTCAGCAAGTTGGTCGGGTTGCCGGTGGTGTCGCTGCTCCAGATCGAGTAGCCGAGCGGGTTCACGTACTTGTTGACCACCGGCATCGAGGTCCGGTTGTAGGTCCCCTCGGTGGTCGTGCCCATCTCCTTGGCGAGCGTCTGCTGGGTGACGTTCACGCCGTACGTCGACAGCGTCACCTGGCTCGAGGCGGGGACGCAGAAGTAGTTGGTGCTCTGGTAGACGCCCTTGATCGCGAGCTTGCCGGAGGTCGGTACGGCGGCGGCCGCGCGGGCGAGCTGCTGGGACGACCGGGGGCGCGGGGCAACTGCTGGGCCGGAGACGCTCGACCGCGAGGCGGCCTTCGGCGCGAAGGCTTCGGCTTCCGCAGCGGTCAGCGGGACGGAGCCCTTGACGGGCGGAAGACTTGAGCCAGTCGGGCCGACTGGGTCGGTGGAGGCGGCGGCGCCGGTGGCGCCAGGGGCGCTGGTGGCGCCGGGAGTGCCGGATGCACCGGCGGCGGGAACGCCGGTGTCCGCGGTCGCCATGTGGGCGACTCCTCCGACGACGAGGCCGAGGCTCACCACGGCGGCGGTGGCGAGCTTCCAGCGGTGACGCAGTTTCATGCAGGGTCCTCACGACGTACAGGCGGATGAAGCGAGAACAACCCAAGCACGACGAAGGGGCAGACCGGCGTACGGTCTGCCCCTTCGAGGGATCGACTCAGCAGGTGGCGGTCGGGGCCGCCCAGTCGGCGCGGTCGTTGTAGCCGCCGTCGCCGGCGTCGCCGACGACCAGGTCGAGCACGCGGACGCCGGTCAGGTCGACGTCGACCTGCTTCGGGTCGTCGCGGCCGACGGTGCCGCTGTCGTACAGAACCTTGCCGTCGCCAACGACCTGGAAGGTGGACGTGCCGCCCTCCGGGCCGACGTTGCGGACGGCGTCGTCGATGCCGACGGTCGCGGTGAACCGGCTGCACTGCTGCCCGACGTAGTACCGGACCAGCGACGGCGACGCGACGCCGATACCCGTCTCGTACGTCTGACCGACCAGGCTGATCGGCGACCCGCCGCCGACGGACTGGTCGACGGTCGGCGTCATCCAGCCGCTGGTCGCGGTGATCCAGTCGTGGTGCGACAGCTGCGCGGTGCCGGACGGCGGCTCCGGCGCGACCACGACCGGCGAGACCGTGGTCTGGTTCTGCCGGCCGTACCCGATCGCCTCGTACGACGTACGCGCCGTCAGCGCGGCGCTACCCGGTGCCGCGCCCGCCGGCAGCTTCGCGGTGAACGCGAACGTGAACTTCTGACCCGGCGCGATCAGGACCTGGGCCTTGGTCAACGACTTCACCGTCCAGCCGGTGCCACCGGCAAGCGTCGCGGCCGGCTTCAGCACCGGCAGCACGCCGTCGTTGCGCACGGCAACCTCAACGCGGAGCTCGTCGCCGCCGGCAACCACCGGAGCGATGTCGGCCGGCTGCGTGGCGGTGCCGACCTTGGTGACCAGCGGGATCCCCGCGGTGACGTGCGGGATGCCCGGCAGGCCGACGTTCTGCGAGACCCGGAACAGCGCCGTACCGTGCGCCGGAACCGCCGCGCTGATCGTGCCCGCGCTCTCGGTGACCTTGTTGGTCCACGCGTTCTTCAGCGTGAAGCGACCGCCACCAAGACCAACAGCCTTAGCCGTTGTCGTGAGCGTCTTCGCGCTGTCGCCACGGTTCAGCAGCACGACCGCGCGACCACCGTCGGCGAGCCGCTTGACCCACGTCTCCGTCGTACCGGCCGCACCGACGCGCACGGCCTGGACGACCGCCTTGTCCTGGTTGATCGCGAGCACGTCAGGGTCGGTCAGCGTCGCGATCGAGGTGTTGCTCAGCTTGCGCACGTCGCTACCGATGATCAGCGGCGCCGCGGCGACGGCCCACAGCGTCATCTGGCTGCGGAACTCCTCGTCGGACATCCCCAGCTCCGGCGCGAGGTAGTCGGGGTCGTTGAACGCGCCCGGCCGGACGACCTCCGGGTGCCGCGCGTTCGCGTCGTAGTTGCGCAGGACGTCCTTGTACTTGATGTCGAACACGAAGCCGACGTCGGTGTAGGTCCGCCACGACTGCGCGATGTCCGGCGCGTAGGTCCAGGAGTTGATCGACTGCTGCGACTCGGGGTAGTTGCCCCAGTCCGGTGAGGTGACCGGGTTGCACAGGTTGAAGATCATCGGCCGCTTGCTCGCGTTGTTGCGCAGCGCCTTGGCGAACTCGGTGAACGCGGTCTTCGGGTCGAGGTCGGCGGCGATCCCGCAGAGGAAGTCGACCTTGACCGCGTCGAAGCCGAGCGCGGCGAACTGGTCGGCGTCGTGCTGGTAGTACCCGCCGCCGCTGCCGAGTCCGCACTTGCCCGGAATGTACGGACCGGCGTCGGTGTAGATGCCGGCCTTCAGGCCCTTGCCGTGGATGTAGTCGACCAGCGACTTGAGGCCGCTCGGGAACTTGGCCGGGTTGGCGACCAGGTCACCCTCGGGGCTGCGGGACTGGTCGTCCTGCCAGCCGCCGTCCAGCCAGACGATGTTGTAGCCGGCCTTGGCGAGCCCACGGCTCACCATCGAGTCGGCGACGGACTTGACGGTGTCCTCGGTGAAGTCGCCACCGAGCCCGAAGTACGTGTTCCAGCCCTGGTACGGCGTGGGGCTGAGCACCGGGGCGGCGGGCGCTGCCGGAGCGGCGGGCGCCGCTGCGGCCGGGACGGTCGCGGTCACCAGTGAGGCGGACACCAGGGCCGCCGTCAGGAGACCGCCGAGCAAGGCGGAAGGTCGTTTCACGCTGTTTCCTTTGCTGCCGTGGATGTGACGGGCGGATCAGTCGACGGAGTCGATGACCAGGCAGTGCGAGTCGGCGCCCTCGGGGCTGACACCGACCTCCAGCAGGTAGCTCCCCGGGAGGGTCTCTTCGCCCACCCGGTAGTTCTTCGACGGGTCCAGGCCGGCCAGCCGGACCCGGCGGGGACGGGTCGGCAGGGTGCCGCGGACGTTGCCGTCGGTGATGTCCCAGAGGAAGACCACCGAACGATCGCCAAGCACGTACTGCTGACCCGACGCCAGGAAGTACAAAGTGCCACCAGCAACTGTTTCCCGGATCTGCCGGTACTCGAGGACGTTGCGTCGGGCAACGGCGAGCTGTTCGTTCGACCATCGGGACAGATCCGCGCCGATGCCCAGGCCACCCGCCATGGCGACGTGGAAGCGGAAGTCCAGCGACCGCTCCCGCCCGTCATGGGTGCCCTCGGCATCGGTCACCCACGAGCTCATCAGGTGCGGCGACCAGCCGCTGAGGAACCCGCGCTGGATCCTCAGCCGGTCCAGCGGCGCCGTGTTGTCGCTCGGCCAGAGCGTGTCGACCCGCGCGGCCATGCCGAGATCGACGCGCGCGCCACCGCCCGCGCAGCCCTCGACGAACACCCGCGGGTGCTGCTCGCGCAGCCGGTCGAGGATCTTGTACAGGTTCGCCACCACGAGCCCGTCGAGATCACGCCGCCGGTCCCCCGCGTCCAGCCGGGCCCGGTTCGCGTCCCACTTCAGGTACGTGATGTCGTACGTCGTGAGCAGGTGGTCCAGCGTCTGCCAGATCCACTCCGTCACGTCGTCCCGGCTCAGGTCGAGCAGCCACTGGTTCCGGATCTGCACCGGTTCGCGCCCGGGAGTCCGCAGCACCCACTCGGGGTGCTGCAGAGCGAGCTGCGACGAAGGACTGATCGCCTCCGGCTCGACCCACAACCCGAAGTCCAGCCCCAGCTCACCCAGCTCGGCGATGAACGTGTCGAGCCCGCGCGGGAAGGCGGCCGGATCGACCTCCCAGTCTCCCAGCGCCGAGTGATCGTCGTTCCGCCCGACGAACCAGCCGTCGTCGACGACGAACAGCTCGGCGCCAACCGATGCGGCCCGCTCAGCCAGCTCGAGCTGGTGGTCGGCCCGGATGTCGAACTCCGTCGCGAACCACGAGTTGTACAGCACCCGCCGCGGCAGGTCCCGCGCCAGCGACCGCTGGTAGGCGTGAAAGACCCGCGCCAACCCGTCCGGGCCTGAGGCACTGCAACCGCCGACGGCCACCGGGGAGACCCAGGACGATCCCGGGGCAAGGGCGAGACCGAAGCTGGACGGAGCCCGGCCTGCCTGGATCCGGGTCTGCCCGGTGGTGTCGACGTCCGCGCTCAACCGCCAGTCTCCGGACCACGCCAGCTGGACGCCGTACGTGGTACCGGCCGGATCGCCGGCGTCGCTCACGGACAGGAAGGGTGAGTACGAGTGGCCGGTGATGCCCTGCCGGCTGTCGACGGTGAACCGCCCTCGCCGAACCACCACCGACTCCTGCTGGAACTCGCTGTTCCACTCGCCCCACAGCGACCGGATCACCGCGCCCCCGGACGTCGGGACCACGAACCCGGCCGAGTCGTGCTCGTGCAGCCGCAGCTCGTCGGGTCCGTCGTTGTGCACGGCAACCCACCGCTCGATCACGTCGAGCTCCGGGGGCATCCGGTAGTGCAGTACGACGCGCACCGACCGCAGCGGATCGGCGAACGTCAGCTCCAGCTCGTCCTCGTCCTGGACGGCGTCGACGAACACCGGTCGGCACTCGTCACTCCCGTCCGGACCGCTCACGACCAGCTCGGCCGGACTCGTGTAACGAACACCTCGTACGGCGTACTCGAGCGGCTCGACGTCGGCCCGCGGCAGGAAGTGCTCGGTCCCGACCGGCGCCGTCAGCGACGGGCCGTCGGCAACGGCTTGTGGGCCCCAGGCAACGAGCGACGCCCACTGGCCGTGCTCCGGCACGGCCACGACGTACGCCGTACTGGCGCCGCGCAACGTCCATCGGGTCACTTGACCGCTCCGATCGCCAGCCCACCGACGAAGTGCTTCTGGAACCGCAGGAACACCGCGACCGTCGGCACCGCCGCGATCACCGTGCCGGCCGCGATCACGTTCCACGACGAGACGAACAGCCCCTGCAACCCGAGCAGCGCCGGCGTGACCGGCATCTTGTCGCCGGACCGGATCACCGTGATCGACCAGAGCAGGTCGTTGAAGATCCAGGTGAACGACAGCGCGCCGAGCGCGGCCAGCGCGGGCCGGGTCAGCGGCAGGATCACGCTGGTGAAGATCCGGCCCGGACCGGCACCGTCGATCGTCGCGGCCTCCTGGATCTCCTTCGGCAGGTCGCGCATGAACCCGTGCAGCACGAACGTGTAGAAGCCGAGGCCGAACCCGACGTGCACTGCGATCAGCGCGATCAAGGTGTCGTAGTACCCGATCAGCTCGACGAACCGCGAGATCGGGATCAGCAGGATCTGCGGCGGGAGCAGGTTGCCCATCAGCATCAGCAGCAGGACGGTCCGGCGGAACGGGATGTTGTACCGGGCCAGCCCGTACGCCGCGATCGCGGCCAGCCCGAGGCTCAGCAGCACCGCGGGGATGGTGACCAGCAGACTGTTGACCAGGGCCCGGAACTCGTCCGCGTCCTGCCAGGCCTGCACGTACGTCGAGAACGTGAACGAGTGCGGCAGCGAGCCGAGCCCGTTGGCCGCGACGTCGTCGAAGCTGCGGAACGAGATCACGACCACCCAGAGGATCGGTGCGACCCACAGCAACGAGACCAGGCCCATCGACAGGTGGTACCCGCCGGTCTTCAGACGGTTGCTCATGTCTCCTCCCGGAAGGCACGGATCAGGTAGCCGAGGATGACCGCGAGCGCGAGCAGGAAGATCACCACGGCGATCGCGGAGGCGTAGCCCAGCTGGGTGGACTGGAACGCGGTCGAGTACATGTACGTGCTGAGCAGCTCCGAGGAGTGGTACGGGCCGCCCTTGGTCATCGACCAGACGATGTCGAACGACCGCAGCGAGTCGATCACGATCACCGACAGCACGACCGAGTTCACGCCCTTGAGCTGCGGGATCGTCACGTACCGGGTGCGCTGCCAGGCCGACGCACCGTCCACCCGGGCCGCTTCGTACAGCGCCGGGTCGACCGCTTTCAGGCCGGCCAGGTACAGCACCATCACGTAGCCGATCTGCCGCCAGAGAGCGGGCACGATCACGGCGTACAGGGCGGTGTCGGGATCGGCCAGCCACGGGCGGATCAGATCACCGAGACCGATGCCGCGCAGCACCGAGTCGACCAGGCCGTCCGGCTGGTAGAAGACGCGCCAGATCAGCGCGGTCACCACCAGCGAGAAGACGACCGGGGTGAACAGCGCGGCCCGGTAGATGCCGACGCCGCGGCGTTCCTTCTGCAGCAGCAGGGCCATGCCGAAGCCGCCGGCGACGCTGAGGCCGCCGAACAGGACGAGCCAGATCGCGGTGTTCTTGAGCGCCGTACGGAAGATCGGGTCCGAGACCATGTCGCGGAAGTTGCCGAGGCCGACGAAGGTCGGTGCGGACAGGCCGTCCCAGTTGGTCAGCGACAGCCAGAACCCTTGCAGGGCAGGCCAGAACACCCAGACCGCCTCGACCGCGAACGGCACGAAGACGAAGGCGAGGATCAGCGGCGAGACCCCCAGCGACCGGCGCTTGGCCGACCGCTGGGAGGCCTTCACCTCGATGGCTGAAGCAGTCACGCCTTGAAGACCTTCGTCGCCGCGGCCTGCCAGTCCTCGAGGATCTGGTCGATCTGGTCAGGCTTGTCCATGAACTTGGTCAGCGCCGCGTCCGCGGTCGGCTGCAGCGCGTCGCTGGAGTCACGGTTGAAGAACTGGGTCAGCTCGGCCGCGCCCTCGAGCATCGCCTTGCCCTTCTGCACGTACGGCGTGTCGGCGAACTTGCCGTCCGGGTTGGCCGGCAGCACGGTGCCCGACGAGTTGTCGATGTAGATGTTCTGCGCCTCGGCCGTGGCCATCCAGGTCAGGAACTTCTTCACCGCCTCGGGGTCCTTGGCCTTCTTGCTGGCGAAGTAGCCGTCGGTCGGCGCCTCCTCGGCGACCGGCACGTTCGGGTCGATGATCGGGAACTGGAAGAAGTCGATGTCGTCGAGGGCGTCCTTCGGGGCGCTGTCGGCGAAGAACGTGCCGATCAGGAACATCCCGGTCTTGCCGCCCAGCAGTGCCGAGGTCGCCTCCTGGAACGGGAACGACTTGCCCTTGGGGTCGAAGTACGGGAGCACCTCGCGCCACTTGGTGAAGACCGCCTTCACCTTCGGGTCGGTGAAGTCGCCCTTGCCGGCCAGCAGCTCGCGGTGGAACGGCGCGCCGTTGATTCGGATGTTCAGGTAGTCGAACCAGGCCGACGCCACCCACGGGGTGTCGCCCAGGCCGATGCCGATCGCCGGGACACCCTGGGCCTGGATCTTCTTGCAGACCTCGATGAACTCGGCCCAGGTCTTCGGCGGCGTCACGCCCCACTTGGCGAAGTTCGACTTGCGGTAGTGAACGCCCCACCAGTAGTTGCTGGTCGGCACGAAGACCTTCTGGCCGGCCGCGCTGGTGGACAGCGTCTGCAGCGACTTGGGGTAGTTGCCCATCGTGTCCCAGACGCTGGTGATGTCCAGCAGCAGGTCCTTCTCGGCGTACGAGTTGGCCACCGAACCGGCGTACCAGGTGTAGAGATCCGGCGGGTTGGCCGACGTCAGGTACGTCGGGAGCTGGGTGCGGAAGATCTCCGAGGCCACCGTGTTCAGCTTGACCGTGCTGCCGCCGGTCTTGTTGTAGGCCTCGACCAGCTTCTCCATCGCGACCTTGGCCTGCTCGGCCGACAGGTTCGACTGCAGCGCGAGCTCACCGGTCGCGGAGCCGCCGCCGCTGCCGCCGCCCGAGGTCGAAGTGGCGCACCCGGGCACCAGGGCCGCGGCCCCGAGTACTCCGAGCCCCTTGAGGAACGTCCGCCGATCAGGTGCCATCACTGCTCCAGTGCGCTGAGTGGTTCGGTTGTGCTTGCTGCGGACGATCTTGCGGCGGCGACCTCGGAGGTGTCAATATTAATTCGTAAATTATTGAGAAACCGGTTGACGCGAAGCGCCGCTCGCGGTCAACTGATGCATCGTGCATCGTCGAAAGGAACACTTACGTGCAGGTGATCGTGGTGACCGGCGCTGCCACCGGGATTGGTGCAGCCTGCGTGGAGCGGCTGCTCGCGGACGGTGACGCCGTCGTCCAGGTGGATCTCCAGCCCTGCAAGGAGATCCCTGGTCGCGCGATCGCGGTGGTCGGTGACGTCTCCGCGCCGGACACCTGGGCCGAGGTGCTCTCCCGCGGACGCGACGAGCTCGGACCGATCAGCGGACTGGTCAGCAACGCGTACACGGTCGACGTCCGGCCGGCGCACGAGCTCGCTCCGGCGTCCTGGCAGCGACAGCTCGACGTGAACCTGACCGCCGCGTTCCTTGGTTTCCGTGCCCTGTACGACGACTTGGCGGCCGCCGAAGGATCCGTCGTGCTGGTGTCGTCGGTGCACGCGGTCGCGGGCATCCCCGGCCACCCGGCGTACGCCGCGACCAAGGGCGCGCTGGTCGCGCTCGGTCGGCAACTGGCGGTCGAGTACGGCGGGAAGATCCGGGTCAACACCGTGCTCCCGGGCCCGGTCGACACCGCCGCGTGGGACCGGGTCAGTGCCGAGGGCAAGGAGCAGAGCGCGCGGGCGACCGCGATCGGGCGGCTCGGCCGGCCCGACGAGGTGGCGGCGGCGATCGCGTTCCTGCTGTCGGACCAGGCGTCGTTCGTGACCGCGGCGACGCTCGCGGTCGACGGCGGCTGGACCGCGGTGAAGGATTCGGCATGAGCGGCCGTGCAGTGGGTACGACGACGAGGACCAGGGTGATGGGGAGATCGGCGTGACGGGGATTCAGCGAGGGATGTCGCGGGGACTGCACGGGCAGATCGTCGAGGTGATGGCGCAGCGCATCCTGTCGGGGCAGATCCCCGAGGGTTCGACGATCAACGTGCCCGACCTGCAGGCCGATCTCGGCGTCAGCCTGACCGCCGTACGGGAAGCCCTGAAGGTGCTGACCGCCAAGGGGCTGGTCGACGCGCGGCAGAAGCGCGGCACGTTCGTCCGGCCGCGGTCGGACTGGAACCTGCTCGACGCGGACATGATCCGCTGGCACTTCGACGACGACGTACGGCCTGAGCTGCTCGAGGAGCTGCACGAGGTGCGTGGCATCGTCGAGCCCGCGGCCGCGCGACTCGCCGCGATCCGCGCGGACGACGCCAACCTGGCCGCCCTCGACACCGCGCTGGCCGCAATGGCCTCGGCGACCGACGACATCTCCGCGGCCGAGGCCGACCTGGCGTTCCACAAGGCGCTGCTGGCGTCGACCGGGAACGAGCTGCTGACCAAGATGGAGGTCATCATGGAGACCGGTCTGGCCGGCCGTGACCGGTTGGTGCACAAGGCGAAACCGTCCGACGACCCGGTCCCCAGCCACCAGCGCGTGGTCGAGGCCGTCCGGGCCGGCGATCCCGAGGGCGCCGAGCTGGCGATGCGGGAGCTGCTGGCGAAGGCCGCCGAGGACCTGTCCGACGTACGGAAGAAGCCTGGCGCCGGTCGGGGTCGCAGGTGAAGATCGAGCGGATCGAGACATTCCTGGTCGCGCCGCGCTGGCTGTTCTGCCGGATCGAGACCAGCGACGGGGTCGTCGGCTGGGGCGAACCGGTGGTCGAAGGCCGCGCCGAGGTCGTGCGGACCGCGATCGAGGTGCTGTCGGAGTACCTGATCGGCCAGGACCCGCTGCAGATCGAGCGGCACTGGCAGATCCTGAGCAAGGGCGGCTTCTACCGCGGCGGACCGGTGCTGAGCAGCGCGGTCGCTGGGCTGGACCACGCGCTGTGGGACATCGCGGGCAAGGTGTACGGCGCTCCGGTGTCGTCGCTGCTCGGCGGCCGCGTGCGTGACCGCGCGCGGGTGTACGCGTGGGTCGGCGGTGACGAGCCGGGCGAGATCGCGGAGCAGGTCGCCGAGCAGGTCGCGGCCGGGATGACCGCGGTGAAGATGAACGCGAGCGGGCTGATCCAGCCGTCGCCTTCGCGCGCCGACATCGCCGGCATCGTGGATCGCCTGGCGGCGGCGCGGTCGGTGCTCGGGGACTCGCTGGACGTCGCGATCGACCTGCACGGGCGGGTCGGGGTCGCGGGGGCTCGGCGGATCCTGCACGCGGTCGAGGACCTGCACCCGTTGTTCGTCGAGGAGCCGGTGCTGCCGGAGCACCTGCGGCATCTGCCGTCGATCGTGGACGGGTCGACGGTGCCGATCGCTTTGGGTGAGCGGCTGTACAGCCGGTCGGAGTTCCTGCCTGCGTTGGATGCCGGGGTTGCTGTGGTGCAGCCGGATGTTTCGCACGCGGGTGGGATCTCGGAGTTGCGGCGGATCGCTTCGCTGGCGGAGTCGCACGGGGCGTTGTTCGCGCCGCACTGTCCGCTGGGGCCGATCTCGTTGGCGGCGTCGCTGCAGGTTTCGTTTGCTACGCCGAACTTCCTGATTCAGGAGCAGAGTCGCGGGATTCACTACAACGTGGCTAGCGATCTGACGTCGTACGTCGTGGATCCGGCGCCGTTCACTTGGGTGGATGGGCATGCGGAGTACAACCCGCTGCCGGGGCTCGGGATCACGGTCGACGAGGCCGCCGTACGGGCTGCTGATCAGAAGGGTCACGCCTGGCGTAACCCGCTGTGGACGCAGGACGACGGGTCCTTCGCCGAATGGTGAGCGCGACCGTTGGCGTCGACCTGACCGACGGTGGTCGGTGGAACTCCTTGCAGCTCGCCGGGCGCGAGTGGCTGTGGTCGGGGCCGGGGCTGGTCTCCCGGCCGCGCACCGGGGATGTTGCCTTCACCGATGCGGGTGGGTTGGACGAGTGCTTCCCGACCGTGCGAGGGACGCCTGACCACGGTGGGTTGTGGAACCAGGTGTGGAGCGCGGACGGCGAGTGGGATGTGGTCCGGTGGGGCGAGGCGGAGCTGCGGCGCCGAATGAACGGCGGCGAGCGTCCGGCGGGTGTCGGCGGGCCGGCGGGTGACGGCGGGCCGGCGGGTGACGGCGGGCCGGCGGGTGTCGTTTGGGCGGACTACTTGCTGACGGCTCCGGATGGCTTTCGCTTTGTGTGGGCGGCACATGCGTTGCTCGACTGTGCTGTGGGTGCGTCTGTTGTGGTGCCGGAGGGAACCACCTGCAGGCTCTACCCCGAGGCAGCTCCGCTGCTCGGCACTCCCTGGCCAGATGCCCCCTGGGTGGAGGGCACGTGGCCCGCGCCGGGCGGCATCGAGCTCGGGACCTTCGGCCCCTCCGACGGGAGTGCCGTTGGGGCTGTGCTCGCTTGCTCGTCCGCCTCGGTGCGCGATCGCGGGCTCGAGCTGACCTTCGACTTGAGTTGCCCTGGGCAACCTGTTTCGACGGCCCTGTGGCGCAACCTCGGCGGGTTCCCGGAGGACGCGCCGTACCGGAGCTTGGGTGTGGAGCCGATGCTCGGGCGCGTGTTCGGGCTGGACGAGGCCGGGCCGGGTGATGCTGCCGTGGCGCCGGCCGGCGGCGAGCTGGCCTGGCGGCTGGTTGTGTCCGCCAGGCCGGTGTGATGTCAGCCGAGTGGCAGGTCGAGTACGGCGTTCGGGACCGTGGTGACGTTGCTCGTACGGATGCTGCCGATCTCCGCGGCCGTGAGCGCGCGTTTGTAGATCCGGACCTCGTCGAGCGAGCCGTCGAGGTGGTGCGCGCCGTCGAGCCGCTGGCCGACGTACATCTTGAACGGCCGGCCGGGGCTGATCGAGCCGCTCGGCGCCGACACGCTGGCAACCTGGGCACCGTCCACCCACAAGCTCAGGGTGCCGGCCTTGCGTTGCAGCGCGACGTGGTGCCAGGCGTTGTCGTTGTACGCCTTGGTCGACGCGACGGCCGCCGTGCTGCCGTTGACGGTGATCAGCCCGCGGATGCGCTGGTCGGCCGGCTCGGCGCGCAGCCAGAACTGCGAGAACTCGTTGATCCCGTAGCCCCAGAAGATCGCCTGCGGCGCGGTGCTCACGCCGTACTTGAGCCAGGTCATCGCGGTGAAGTCGCTCGAGCCGAGGGCCAGCGATTCGGCGTATGGGAGCTGGATCGCGTCGTCGGTGCCGTCGAGATCGCGGGCCTGACCGAACTTGCCCGCGACCGACGTCGTACCGCCGCGCAGGTAGCTGTTGTTGCCGAGCCCCGACACATCCGGCGTGGTCGTGCCGCTCGCGCCGTCCGGGTGGCCGATGTCGGTCTCGGTGAACCGCGCGAAGCGGACCTGGTCGCGCGCGTCGACCGTCCCGCCCTCGTACAGCAGGCCGATCTCGCCAGTGTCGAGGATCGCCATGTCCGAGTAGCCGGACCAGTCGCTGGTGATGCGCGTGCCCTGGGCAACGGTCTGCCAGGTCTTGCCCTCGTCGAAGCTCGACCGGATCGTCATGTACCGCCGCCGCTCGGGATCAGCCGGCGAGGCGAACAGGATCCGGTTGTACTTCGCGCCCTGATCGGTCGCGCGGAGCCTCTGCAGGGAGCCCTGCACGGTCGGCGTGGTCAGGCCGGGGATCGACGCGTACGGCGCTGCGTAGGTCAACCCGCCGTCGTTGCTGACGGCAAAGGCTCGGCTGTTGCCTCCACTCCCACCGTTGTTTCGGGCACCGGCATAGATGCCGCCGTCAACCTTCTCGACCACGCTGATCTCCTGCGGCACCAACGCATCCGACCGCAGATCGGTCGCGCCCTTGTGCCAGGTGTCGCCGCTGTCGTCGCTGTAGACGAGCTGCCCGGCATGCTTGCCGGCGACGTCGTAGTTCGTCCCGGCGACGAGCCGGCCCTTGTGCGCGCCACGGGTCAACTGGATCCCGTGCACCGGGCCGGTCGCGTACCAACCCCAGCTCGGGTCGTCGATCTGCCCGCCGATGTTGCGCGCCTTGCTGAACGTCAGCCCGTCGTCCTCACTGAACTGCACGTACGGCGTGCGCGGGCGATTGGTCCCGGTCCCCGGGTCCATCGTGGTGAGCAGCACGATCCGGCCGGTCTCGTAGTCGACGATCGGCGTCGGGTTGCCGCGGGTCGCGACGGCGTTCGGGTCGGCGTCGGTGCCGGAGAGCACGATCTTCTGGGCCGACCAGGTGCGTCCGTCGTCGGTGGAGCGGCGCATCACCAGGTCGATCTCCTGGGAGTCGGCGCAGTAGGTCCGGCGGGCCTCGGCGAAGGCGAGCAGGGTGCCGGCCTTGGTGCGGACGATGGCGGGGATGCGGTAGCAGCCGTAGCCGGCGCCGCCTTTGTCGAACAGCACGGTCTGGCTGATCGCGGTTGGCTGATTGACCACGGCCGCCTGGGTCTTGGCAACCGACTGGTTGGTTGCCAGTGCCGATGGTTGGGCGAGAGCGACGGTGAGCAGCAGCGGTGCGAGGGCGAGGAGGCGGAGGGATTTGGGCATGGGATGTCCTGCCTTCCGGATGAACGGAAAGTAAACAACGGGGCGGGTGCCTACCTGGGTAACTTTTCTCCAGTTATCTGACAACTGCAAGACCCTGGACCTGATCAACTAGCGTTCGAACCCTGGAGGAGACATGGATCTGCTGGCCGAACTGCGGCGCCGCAAGGTGCTCGCGATCATCCGCGCGGACGGACCGGACCGCGCCCTGGACTGCATCCGGACGCTCGTCGGCGCCGGGATCAACACCCTGGAGGTCTCGCTGACCACACCGGGCGGCGCCGAGGCGATCGCGAAGGCGCGCTCCGAGTTCGACCCGTCGGTGCTGATCGGCGCCGGCACGGTCGTCACCGCCGCCCAGGCCGACGAGGTCGCCGCCGCCCGCGCGGGCTTCGTCGTCACCCCCGCGATCACCCAAGGCGCCCACCGCAGCGTCGAGCTCGGCCTGCCACTCCTGTGCGGCGCCCTCACTCCCACCGAGGTCGTCGCCGCCCTCGACCTGGGCGCACTCGCGGTGAAGATCTTCCCCGCCAAGGTCTACGGCCCCAGCTACTTCCGCGAACTCCGCGCGCCTCTCCCCCACGCGCCTCTCATCGCCGTCGGCGGCGTCGACGCCGCGATCACCCCGGAGTACCTCGCCGCCGGCGCTCTGGCGGTAGGCGTCGGTTCCCCCCTCCTGGGCGACGCGGGCACCGGCGGCTCCCAGCAAGAGCTGGCCGCCCGAGCCAAGGACTTCCTCGAGGCGGTCGCCGATGCCTGACGCCACTCCCGGCACCCCCGGCACCCCCGCCGCGCACCCCCCGCAGCCTGGTGCACGGCGCGACGCCGTCGACGTACTGACACTCGGCGAGACCATGGTCTCTCTCCGGACCCGAGCAGCGATGCGGCTCGGCGGTGAAGCCCACCTCTCGATCGCCGGCTCCGAGAGCAACGTCGCCATCGGGCTCGCCCGCCTCGGTCACCAAGCCGCCTGGCTCGGTGCCGTCGGCAACGACGAGCCAGGCCGTTTGATCCACCGAACCCTGCGAGCCGAGGGCGTCAGTACGTCGTACGTCCGCTTCTCCGACACCGACTTCACCGGGTTCATCGCGTTCGACCAACCCGCGCACGACATCACCCGCGTCAGCTACCACCGCCGCGGCTCGGCCGGCTCCCGGCTGACCGCCGACGAGTGCATCGCAGCCCTGACGACCGCGACCCCGAAGCTGCTCCACCTCACCGGCATCACCCCGGCGCTCTCCGACACCGCCCACGCGGCCACGCTCGCGGCCGCCGAAGCGGCCACCGCGGCCGGCGTACGGGTCTCCCTGGACGTCAACTACCGTGGCCGCCTCTGGTCCCGCAGCACCGCGACTCATTGCCTCAAGCAACTACTTCCGCACGTACAGACCGTGTTCGCCTCCGAGGACGAACTCGACCTACTCACCGACGCCACGGACCCGGTCGCCGCACTCCTCGACGCCGGCCTCGACGAGGTCGTCGTCACCGCGGGCGGCAAGGGCGCCTGGTCCTACTCGACCACGGGCAGCCGCCACCGACCCGCCCTGCCGGTCACCGTCGTCGACAGCATCGGCGCCGGCGACGCCTTCGTCTCCGGCTACCTCTCGGCGACCCTCGAAGGCCTCTCCCCCGACGAGCGCCTCACCCGAGCCACTACCTCAGGCGCCTTCTGCGTCGGCGGGTACGGCGACTGGGAGTCCCTCCCCACCCGCGAAGACCTGACCCTCATCACCCACACCCACGGCACCGCACTCCGCTGACCCGGCGGCCAGCTGCCGACTGCCGACTGCCGGCTACCGACTGCGCCCTATTCGCACGACTGCCGCCGTACATCGCGCTAGTCGTCCAACAAGGCGTCACTCGACGAACTAGGCGTCAGTCGACGACGCGGCCGCCGACGCGGCCGCCGGCGGCCGCGTCGGGCGCGGGTTGCGGGAGGGGGCGGGCTGCGGTGGGTTGCAGGCCGTCGAAGGTCAGGGCCAGGTAGCGCTGCCAGATTTCCGGGGAGTCCGGTAGGGCTGGGGCAGCGGTTTGGTAGATGCCGGCCAGCAGCAGCATCACATCCTGGCCGGTGATGTCGTCCCGTACGGCGCCTGCTGCGCGGGCGCGGTCGACGAGGGCCTCGACCGCTGACTCCAGGCGGGCGATCTTCGGCCGCAGTACCGGGTGCTGCCGTACGGCGGCGCCCGCGGCAACGTCGCAGAACGCCTGGTTGTGGACCTGGAGCTCGATCCCCGCGGTCATGAAACCGCGCAGCCCCTCGGCCGCGTCGTCAGCCACGAGCAACTGCTCGGTCGTCGCGACGAGGTCGTCGACCATCTCGTCGACGATCGCCACCACCAGTTCGTCCTTGTTCGCGAAGTGCCGGAACACCGTGCCCTTGCCCAGGCCGGCGCTGGTCGCGATCTCGGCCACCGTCGCCTCGGTCCCGCGCACGGCGAAGACGTCCCGCGCGGCGGTCATCAGCTGCGCCCGGCTCCGGACAGCATCCGCGCGCAGCGGTCGCTCGACTCTCTCCACCTCACCAGCATACCTAAGTTGACCGGCCGGTCCGGTTAGGTGCTACCGTGGTTAAACGGACCACCTGGTCAGGTTAACCACGAGAGGGAGAAGCAATGTCACTCGAAGGCAAGGTCGCGCTCGTCACCGGAGCGTCCTCGGGGATCGGCGCCGCCGTCGCCACGGCGTTGGCGGCAGCCGGGGCCGACGTCGTCGCCGGCGCGCGCCGTACGGATCGACTGGCGGCGCTCGCCGCTCCGAGCACCGCGGGAAGCGGCGGCGCGTCCGGCACCGGCGGCACGTCCGGCGAGATCTTCCCGGTCAAGCTCGACGTCTCCGACGAGCAGTCCGTGCGGGACGCCGTGGCCGCCACGATCGAGCGGTTCGGCCGGCTCGACGTCGTCGTCAACAACGCCGGCGTGATGCTCGTCGGCGCCGTACAGACCGCCGACACCGCCGACTGGAACCGCATGGTCCAGACGAACCTGCTCGGCAGCATGTACGTCGCGCACGCCGCGCTCCCCTATCTGCTGGAGAGCAAGGGCACGATCATCCAGACGTCCTCGACGTCCGGACGCTCAGCATCGGCGGGCAACGGCGCCTACGCGGCGACCAAGTTCGGCATCAACGCGTTCACCGAAGCCCTCCGCCAGGAGGTCACCGCGCAGGGCGTCCGCGTCGTCCAGATCGCCCCCGGCATGGTCGACACCGAACTCGCCAGCCACGTCACCGACCCCGCGATCCAGGAGATGGCCGCCAAGCTCTACGCCTCGGTGCGCACGCTCCGCCCCGAGGACATCGCCGAGGCCGTCCTGTACGCCGTCAACCAGCCGGCGCACGTCGCGGTGAACGAGATCCTCATCCGCCCGACCGACCAGGTGACCTAGTCCTCAGCAGGGAAGAGGATCGGGCTCAGGAGATACCGGGTCCGCTCAGGGGTTGCCTCGTTCGACAGCACCGGCAGGATCGCGGCCCGCATGCCCTCGATCAGCGCAGTCAACTCGTCGGGGCTCAACCAGACGGCATGCTGGCGATATCCCACCAGATCCTTGACGGGATCCGCCTGCTCGCGGTCCAGATAAAGGTTGAACTCGGCAACCAGCACCGCCATCGCGGCAGCAAACCCCTGGCGATGATCGTCAGCCGTCAGCGACGCGATCATCGCCGGGTCGATCGACGCCCGATCCGCCCGCAGCCGGTACAGCCGCTCGACCGCCCCACGCACCCGGCGCTCCTCGGCTACCTCGAGCACCCCACCGTCGGCCAGCAACTCGACGTGCCGGTACAGCGTCGCCTTCGAGACGTCCGGAATCGACGCACCCAGCTCAGCGGTCGTCAGCACGCGCCCGCCCCGCAGCGCGTGCACGACCCGGAGCCGCACCGGATGCCCGAGCAGTTCCAACGGACCCATGGCCTGACGATCTCATGTCATGCTACCTTTCTCAAACAGTGAGAAAGGTTGGTCGCCCATGACGTGGTCTCCTCCGGAGTACGCCGATCCGTCGCGGTTCGACGAGCAGGACGTCACCCTCGACGTGGACAACCGCCCGACGCAGGGAACGCTGACGCTTCCCCACACCAGCACCGGCGTCGGCGCGGTCCTGCTGACCGGCGGTGGCCCGTTCGACCGCGACGAGACCAGCGGCCCGAACAAGCCGCTGAAGGACCTCGCCTGGGGACTCGCGAGCCGAGGCGTCGCCGTTCTGCGGTACGACAAACCGAGCTTCACCTACCCCGAGCTCTTCACCCAGCCGGGTTTCACGATGACCCAGGAGTACGTCCCGCACGCGGTCGCGGCCGTTCGCAGAATGAGCGAGTACGTCGAGCAGGTCGTCCTCGTCGGCCACAGCATGGGCGGAAAGGTCGCGCCGAAGGTCGCCGCCGCCGCACCGGAAGTCGCCGGCGTCGTCATCATGGCCGGCGACACCCAGCCGATGCATCACGCCGCCGTACGGGTGATGAAGCACCTGGCGACGATCGATCCGGCGACCGTCCCGGCCGAGCTCGTCGAGCAGTTCGAGCGCCAGGCAGCCGTCGTCGACAGTCCGGACCTGTCACCAGAGACGACAGACCTGCCGTTCGGCGCCCCGGGTTCGTATTGGCTGGACCTGCGCGACTACGACCCGGTCGCCACCGCGGCGAAGCTCGACGTACCGATCCTTGTCCTGCAAGGCGGCCGGGACTACCAGGTCACCGTCGCCGACGACCTGCCCGGCTGGCAGCACGGCCTGGCCGATCATCCCGCCACCACGATCAAGGTCCTGCCCGCCGACAACCACCAGTTCATCGCCGGGACCAGCGCCTCGACCCCGGCCGACTACGCACTCGAGGGCCACGTGGATCCCGCGGCCCTCGACGCCGTTCTCGATTGGTTGCCAGCAGCAACCGGCTGATCAGATCAGGTCGGCCTGGGCCTCGATCTCCTGCTGGGGATCCAGCGGGAGCACGATCTTGAACACCGTGTTGCCCGGCTCGGACTCCACCCGCAGGTCACCGTGGTGCTTCTTGACCACGATCCGCCACGAGATGTCCAGGCCGAGACCCGTGCCCTCACCGATCGGCTTGGTGGTGAAGAACGGCTCGAAGATCCGCCGCTTGATCTCGGCCGGGATGCCCGGGCCGGTGTCGCCGATCTCGACGACCGCGTAGTGCCCGTCACGACGGGTCCGCAGCGTCAGCGTGCCGGAACCGTTCATCGCGCCGACGGCGTTGTCGATGATGTTGGTCCAGACCTGGTTCAGCTCCGCGGCGTACGCCGGGATCGCGGGCAGCTCCGGGTCGAAGTCCTTCACGACCTGGATGCCCTGCAACTTGCCCGACATCATCACCAGCGTCGACTTCAGCAGCTCACGCAGATCCACCACCTGGAAGGGCGCCCGGTCGATCTGCGAGTACTGCTTCGCGGCGCCGACCAGCGTCGAGATCCGGGTCACGGAGTCGTCGATCTCGTTCATCAGCGACTCGGTGTCGACCGTGTACATCAGCCAGCGCACAGCGCCTTCGAGGTAGTCCGGGCCGACCGCGGTCAGCACGTCCTCCATCCACGGCACGTCCAGGCCGGCCGCGGCCAGCACCGGCGCGACGTCCCAGCTCGCCCGTACGTCGTGGTCGTCGAGCCAGTCGGCCAGCGTGTCCTCGGCGTCGGACAGCTCCAGCGGCGAGACCTCCTTGCCGACGGTCTTGGCCAGCCGCTCGACCGCGGCCTCCTGCAGCTCGACGATCTGGTGCAGCTTGGTCGCGTCGAGCGTGCCGTCGGCCAGCATGCCCAGCTTCGACCGCATCCCGGCCACGCGCTGCCGCAGCGTCGCCGAGGCCCGTACGGCGGCCGCCGCCGGGTTGTTCAGCTCGTGCGTGAGACCCGCCGACAACGAACCGAGTGCCAGCAGCCGCTCGCGCTCGCCCATCGTCTCGTTGGTCCGCCGCATGCCCTGGACGAACCCGTCGATCAGGTGCACCGCCATCGGGAACCACTGGTTCATCATCGTGGCCATCGTCTCGGCGGTGATCACGAAGAACGTCGACGGCTCGAGCACCCGCATGGTCGCGTTGTACGACTTGCGCTCGTCGGCCCCGAGGAACGCGGTCACCGCACCGGCGTACACGCCGCGCTGCGTACTGCGGTTGATCTCGACCTCTTCGCCGTGCGACAGCTTGCACATCCGCAGCCCGCCGGTCAGCAGGATGTAGCAGCAGACCGCCTCGTCGCCCTCGGTGAAGACGACGCCGTCCTCGTACGACTCGACGGTCCCCTCGCGGGACAGCCACGACAGCTGCTCGTCGGTCAGGCTCTCGAACAGGAACAGCGTGCGCAGCTCGTCGTTGCTGATCCGCTGCGGCTCGGGCACAGCCTCCGCGCTCATCGAACCGTCTCCTTCGTCACAGCATCTCCAGGTATCGGTGCACCAAGGTCACGGCCATGGCTCCGTCGCCGACCGCCGAGGCGACCCGCTTGACCGACTCGGCCCGGACGTCGCCCGCCGCGAAGACGCCCGGCATCGAGGTCTCCAGGTGGTACGGCTCCCGCTCCAGCGACCAGCCCGCCGGCTTGCCGTGCAGGTCGGGACCGGTCAGCACGAAGCCCCGGTCGTCGCGCTGCAGGTTGCCCGGCAGCCAGTCGGTCCGGGGTGCGGCGCCGATGAACACGAACAACCACTCCGAGTTCACCTCCCGCGTCTCTCCGGTCGAGCTGTTCTGCAGGGTCAGCACCTCGAGGTGGTCCGACCCCTTGCAGGAGACCACCTGCGTGCAGGTGTGCACCTCGATGTTGTCGACGGCGTCGATCTGGTTGATCAGGTACGACGACATGGTCGCCTCGAGCGACGGCCCTCTCACCAGCATATGCACGCGCTTGGCATGGTTGCTGAAGTAGACCGCGGCCTGACCGGCCGAGTTCGCCCCGCCGATGATGTAGATCTCCTGGCCGACGCAGCTCGGGCCCTCGGTCGTTGCCGAGCCGTAGTAGATGCCGCGACCGCACAGGTCCTCGACTCCTGGCGCCTCCAGCGTCCGGTACGAGACGCCGGTCGCCAGGATCACCGAGTGCGCGGAGATCTCGCTGCCGTCGGAGAACGTCAGCCGCCGCGCGGAGCCGAGCGTGTCCAGACCGACCACCTGACGGGCGGTCAGCAGCTCGGCGCCGAAGCGGACCGCCTGCCGCCGGGCCCGATCGGTCAGCTGCGCGCCGGACACCCCGTCGGGGAAGCCCAGGTAGTTCTCGATCCGGCTGGACTGCCCGGCCTGGCCACCGGTCGCCAGCTGCTCGACCAGGACGGTCCGCAGACCCTCACTGGCGCCGTACACGGCAGCGCCGAGTCCGGCGGGTCCACCGCCCACGACGACCAGGTCGTAGAAGGCCTCGGCCGGTGAGGTGGACAGACCGACCTTCGCGGCCAGCTCGGCCTCGGTCGGCGCGACCATGACCGTGCCGTCCGTGGTGATCACGACCGGCAGGGTCGCGCCGTCCACACCGGCGGCCTCGAGCAGCCGCTTGCTCTCGTCGTCGTCCACGCCGTACCAGCGGTAGGGCACGGCGTTGCGGGCCAGGAAGTCACGGGCCGCGAACGACGGCGCCGACCAGCGGTGGCCGATCACCCGGGTCTCGTCGCTGGACGGCTCCGGGGTCGACTTCCACAGCTCCAGCATCGAGTCGACCACCGGGTAGAGCTTCTCCTCCGGCGGGTTCCACGGCTTGAGCAGGTAGTGGTCGAGGTCGACCACGTTGATCGCCTGGATCGCGGCGTCGGTGTCGGCGTACGCCGTCAGCAGCACCCGGCGGGCGAGCGGGAACAGGTCCATCGCCTGCTCCAGGAACTCGATACCGGTCATCTGGGGCATCCGGTAGTCGGCCAGCAGCAGCGCGACCGGCTCGCCGCGCAGCTTCAGCTCGCGCAGCGCGTCCAGCGCCTGCATACCGGTCTCGGCCCGGACGATCCGGTGCTCCTCGCCGTACCGGCGGCGAAGGTCACGGGCGATCGACCGGGACACCCCGGGATCGTCGTCCACGGTGATGATCACCGGGCGGGAAGTCGACGCTGTCATGTCTCTTTCATACCAGCGCCCGGCCAACTGTGGGAGCGATTCATCCACAGGCCGGCCGGGCGCCGCTGTCACGGCAAGGCGGCGAGGTACGGCGCGTGGCTGTTCTGGAACTCCCAGTTGTAGTACTTGTCCCAGTTGATCGACCACGTCATCAGCCCCCGGAACGACGGGCTGGCGCCGCCGCGCAGGCTGTAGCCGCCGCAGTTCTGGCCCTTGACCAGGCAGTCCAGCGCCTGGTGAACGGCCGCGGGGGCGGTGTGGCCGTTCCCGGCGCTGACGGCGGCCGGCAGGCCGAAGGCGATCTGGTCCTCGCGCAGCCCCGGGAAGGTCTGGCCGGTGGTCGAGACCGGGAAGCCGGCCTTGATCATGTCGGTCATCGCGATGTGGAAGTCGGCGCCGCCCATGGTGTGGTACTGGTTGTCCAGGCCCATCACGGGACCCGAGTTGTAGTCCTGGACGTGCAGGATGGTCAGCGCGTCGCGCAGCGCGTGGATCACCGGCAGGTACGAGCCGGTCCGGTTGTCGCCAGTGCCGTTGCCGCCGTAGAACTGGTAGCCGACCTGGACGAAGAACGTCTCCGGGGCCATCGTCAGCACGAACTTCGCGCCGTACCGGGCCTTGAGCGTCTTCAGCGCCGAGATCAGGTTGACCACGACCGGGGTGGTCGGGCTGCGGAAGTTGGTGTCGCCGGGGTTCAGGTAGAGCGAGTGGCCCTCGAAGTCGACGTCGAGACCGTCCAGCCCCCAGCGGTCGATGATCGAGCCGACCGAGCTCACGAACGCGTCGCGGGCCGCCGTCGTCGTCAGCTGGACCTGGCCGTTCTGGCCGCCGATCGAGAGCAGGACCTTCTTGCCGGCGGCCTGCTTGGCCTTGATCGCGGCCAGGAACTCGGCGTCGCTCTCGACGTTCGGGCACTCCGCGACCGGGCAGCGGTTGAACCGGATGTCGCCGGACGTCACCGTGGTCGGCTCGCCGAACGAGAGGTTGATGATGTTCCACTGCGTCGGGATGTCAGCCATCCGGACGTAGCCCGAGCCGTTGGCGAAGCTGGCGTGCAGGTAGCCAATCAGCGCGTGCTTGGGCAGTCCGGTGCTGGCGCAGCCGGTGGTCGTCGCACTGGCCGCACTGCTCTTGGCCGACTCACCTTGAGTGTTGTACGCCGCAACCGAGTAGCTGTGGCTGGTGCAGGCGCTGAGCCCGTCGACCGTCGTACTGGTGCCTGTGACTGTCTTGACCACGCTGGAGCCTTCGTAGACGCGGTAGCCCGTCACCGTGCCGGTGGAAGCTCCCCACGTCAGGCCGATCGCGCTGTTGGTCGTGCTGGTGACAGACGGCGTACCGGGAACGCTGGGAGCGCCCTGGGTCGGCGGGTTGCCGCCGGGACCGTCCAGGCTCACGTCGTCTGCCTGGTACGCCGGCTGGCCGTACCAGCCGTGCAGGTAGATCTGCGCCGAGGTCTGCGACGCCGACGTGGTGAAGGAGACCGTCAGCTGGGTGTAGCCGGTGGCCGACGGCGTCCAGGTGGAGGCGCCGCCGGTCACGCCCAGGTAGACGTACGACCCGCGGACCCAGGCCGACAGCGTGTACGCCGTGCTGGGCTGTACGGCGACCGTCTGGCTGCACTGGGCGAAGTCGGAGCCGGTCACGCCGCCTTGCAGGGCGTGGCTGCCGGTTCGGACCGGACTGGAGACGACCGATCCGCCGGAGCAGGTCCAGCCGCTCAGCGAGCCGCTCTCGAAGCCGGGGTTGGTCAGGATGTTGGCAGCTTGGGCGGGCGACGCGACAGCCACCAAACCGACCAGGACGAGGGCGACGAAGAGTCGGAAGCGCATGGTTAAGTAGAGAATTTTCTAAAGTCGTCGTCAAGACGCCGTCCTGTCGGCTTCCCGACGCTGTCGCTTCACTGGCGGTTTCCCGTCAGTGGCTACATGCAGCCAAAACCGTGTGCCGGGCGGCAAGGATTGGCAGGATCTCGCCGACCAAGCCGCACCCTTGGAGGCATTGCGTGAACCACCTGTCCCTGCGTCGCCGGACCGCCTTGATCGCGGCCGCCGTCCTCACCTCGGCCGCGTTCGCCGCACCCGCCGGCAACGCCGCACTCACCGATCCGTCACCCGGATCGGCCGCACCCGACAACCTGTCCAGCGCCCTGAGGCTCCCGAAGTTCGCGCCCGGCAAGTACGTCGTGACGCTCGCCGACAAGCCGCTGGCCACCTACACCGGTGGCGTCTCCGGCCTGAAGGCGACCAAGCCCGCCAAGGGCAGGAAGGTCGACGCCGCCGGCGCGGACGCGAAGCGCTACGGCACCTACCTGCAGGGCCGGCACAACCAGGTCGCGGCCAAGGTCGGCGCGACGGCGTCCCGGCACTACACGACCGCGATCAACGCGTTCCGGGCCGACCTCACCGGCCAGCAGGCCGCCGCGCTCGCCAAGACCCCCGGCGTACTGGCGGTCACTCCGGACCAGCTGCACAAGACGCTGGACGACAAGAAGCCCGCCGACTTCCTCAAGCTGTCCGGCAACGCCGGTGTGTGGAAGGCCCTCGGTGGCAACGCCGAGGCCGGCAAGGGCGTCGTCGTCGGTGTCGTCGACACCGGTATCTGGCCCGAGAGCGCTTCGGTCTCCGGCCCCAAGCTCGGCAACAAGCCCGCCGCGGCCGACCCGTACAAGCCGTACCGCTCCGGCGACAGCATCGTGATGCACAAGGCCGACGGCAACGACTTCACCGGTTCGTGCCAGGCCGGCGAGAACTTCACCGCCGACCTGTGCAACACCAAGCTGATCAGCGCCAAGTTCTTCGGCGACGGCTGGCTCGGCGCCACGCCGCCCGAGGCCCGCGACGACTGGGCCTCACCGCGTGACGGTGGCGGCCACGGCACGCACACCGCGACCACCGCGGCCGGCCGGGCCGGCGTGGACGTCGCCGAGAGCGGCATCAACTTCGGCACCATCTCCGGTGTCGCGCCGGCGGCCAAGATCGCCGTCTACAAGGCGTTGTGGACCGGCAAGGACGACGTCGGCTCGGGTGGTTACACCTCCGACATCCTGGCTGCGATCGACCAGGCCGTCGCCGACGGCGTCGACGTGATCAACTACTCGGTCGGCTCGCAGTTCGAGTCCTCGCACGTCGACCCGGTCCAGCTGGCGTTCCTGTCCGCCGCGTCGGCCGGCATCTTCGTCTCGGCCGCGGGCGGCAACTCCGGCCCGTACGAGTCGACGCTGGACAACACCTCGCCGTGGGTGACCACGGTCGCGGCCAGCACCGTCGCGCCGTACGAGTCGACTGTTGTCCTGGGCAACGGTGAGAAGTACGCCGGACTCAGCACCAGTCTGGCCGGCTCGATCCCCAGCAAGCCCCTCGTCACCGGCGCGGCCGCGAAGACCACGGCCAGCACCGAGTACGACGGTTCGCAGTGCCTGCCGAACACGCTCGACTCCGCGCTCGTCGCCGGCAAGGTCGTCGTCTGCGACCGCGGCGTCGGCGCTCGGGTCGACAAGTCGGCCGAGGTCAAGCGCGCCGGCGGTGTCGGCATGGTCCTGCTCAACCTGACCGACCAGGACATGGTCGCCGACTCGCACTCGGTCCCGACCATCCACCTGAACACCCCGGGCTCGCTGTCGGTCAAGACCTACGCCGGTACGCCGGGCGCCACCGCGCAGTTCGTCCAGGGCAACCAGACCTCGGTCAAGACGGCGTACCCGCAGATCGCAGACTTCTCCTCGCGCGGCCCGTCGCTGTCCAGCAACGGCAACCTGCTCAAGCCGGACCTCGCCGCACCGGGTGTGAACGTGCTCGCCGCGGTCGCTCCCCCGTCGAACGACGGTCACAGCTTCGCCTTCTACTCGGGTACGTCGATGGCGGCCCCGCACATCGCCGGCCTGGCCGCGCTCTACCTGGCCAAGCACCCCGACTGGACGCCGATGATGGTGAAGTCGGCGCTGATGACGACCACCAGCGACGTCAAGACCGCGACCGGCGCCGTCAACAACGACCCGTTCGCCCGCGGCGCCGGTGAGGTCCAGCCGTCGAAGATGCTGACCCCCGGCCTGGTCTACGACTCCGGTGACGCCGACTGGCTCGGCTACCTGGAGGGTTCCGGCATCGACACCGGGACCGGCGCTCCGGCCATTGCCCCGAGCAACTACAACGCCCCGTCGATCGCGGTCGGCCAGCTGGTCGGCACGCAGACCATCACCCGCCGGGTGACCGCGGTGACCGGTGGCCTCTACCGGGCGACCGTGTCGGTGCCGGGCATGAAGGCCGTCGTCACGCCGTCGATCCTGAACCTGCAGGCCGGCCAGACCAAGTCCTTCACGGTGAAGCTCACGCTGGACAGCGGTCTGTCGAACGTCTCCACCAACGGCTGGCTCACCTGGTCGGGCGCCAACACGTCCGTCCGCAGCCCGATCGTGGTCAAGCCGACGTCCGCCGTCAGCCCGACCGAGGTCAAGGGTTCCGGTGCCTCCGGCAGCGCCTCCTTCGAGGCCACCGCCGGTACGTCGGGCCTGCCGATCAAGGCGTACGGCGTCGTCTCCGCGCCCGCCGTCGCCGGCTCGGTCCCGGCCGGCGCCGCTGACGCCGACCTGCCGAACTACCCGGTCACCGTCACGGCCGCCACCAAGGCCGTGCAGTGGAACATCAAGACGGTCGACCCGGCCGGCAGTATCTGGCTCGTGCTCTACAAGGTCGTCAACGGCCAGATGCAGGCGCTGTCGTTCCAGGGCGACGGATCCAACCAGGCCTCGGCGACGCTGTCCGCGCCGGAGCCCGGCGTGTGGGGTGTCCTCGCGATCACCCTGACCAACCCGCCCGGCGCCGACACCACGGCGTACACGATGCAGACCAACGTGGTCACCGGCGGCAACTCGCTCGCGGTGACGCCGACGAAGGCGCCTTCGGCGGGGAAGCCGTTCCAGATCACGGCCTCGTGGTCCGGGTTGCCGACCGACCAGCGCTCCACCGGTTTCGTCGAGTTCCCGAACCGGGCCGGGACTGTCGTCACGATCAACTGACGAACATGCAGCGGGCCCGGTCTCTGATGACCGGGCCCGCTGTGCTTTACCGCCAGGTACTGCGGTCGGAAGGACCACCCGGTACCGGCTCGAAGACCACCTCGTCCTCCGGCACCGCTTTTCCTTCGTCGTCGACGAACCCCACCGAGACCAACCCTCCGTTGGCCGTGTCCCTCCGGAGCACGGTGGGCCCGTCGGCCCGCGGCACGTGCTGGTCGCCCCACTGCTGCAGCGCCGCCAGCACCAGCTTCAGGTCCTCGCCCGCCTCGGTGAGGTGGTACGACGACCGCACCCGCTCACCCTCGTCGCGGTAGTCGCGCTTCTCGAGGATGCCGCCCTCGACCAGCGCGCTCAGCCGGCTGGTCAGGATGTTCGGAGCGATCCCCAGGACCTGCCGGAACTCCGCGAACCTGGTCGACCCGACGTGCGCCTCGCGCACGATCAGGAAGGCCCAGCGGTCGCCGACGATGTCCACCGCGCGGGCGATCGAGCAGTTCGGCACCGGGCGGGCCTTGGTCTGCGGGCTCATCAGCCTTCTATCTCCTTTGCGGCGCGGACTTCTGAAGGGCCGGTACGACGCCGGCGACGGTGAGCACGAGCAGCCCCAGCGAACCGATCACGATCGTGCCGAGCAGCAACGCCGTACCGAGTCCGGACGCCGTCGCCACGATACCGAGCGCGAGCGCGATGGCTCCCTGCAAGATGTAGGCGACCAGGTAGACCGCGGCGATCGTCCCGCCACGGTGATGAGCCGGCGCCTGCGCGTTGATCAGGCCGAGCCCGCCGGAGAACAGTAGGCCGTATGCGATACCGGCCAGGGCGGTGGTGACCAGGAAGATCGACAGTGAGTGCGCGCGGGCCGAGTACTCCAGCAGGGCCAGCGCGCCGAGCGTGATCACGGCGCCGACCAGCACGAGCCGGCGCGGCGGGAAGCGCCGCGCGAGGATCGCGGTCAGACCGATCATCGCCGAGGTGATCGACAAGATCAGGCCGATGGTGAACACGTTCGTGGTGCCGATCAGCTGCTGCGCGATCTGGGCTCCGAGGGCCAGGAAGACGGAGCCGAACGCGTACGCCGTGGTGACGGCCGCGGCGGCACCGGCGTACAGGGTGCGGATGCCTTGCGGTACGGCGATCGGGCGTGGGCGCCACTTGCCGCGACTCTCGTCCTTGGTGTGGCGCGGGAGGCGCCAGACGAAACCGAGCAGGCCGACGATGACGGCGAGCAGGACCCAGAAGTCGAGGTGCAGCGGGAGCGGCGCGTACTGGATCAGGCCTCCGCCGACGATCGTCGCGAGCGCCAGTCCGGCGGCTGTCGCCGCGGTGACCACGGAGGAGGCGCGGGATGCCTTGCCTTCGGCGCTGAATTCGACGGCTGCGGCGGTGGCCGCGGTGAGGGCCATGCCGACGCCGGCGCCCATCAGCGCGCGGCCGGCGTACACCCACCTGACCGACGGCGCGACCGCGAAGAGCAGCACTCCGGCCAGCATCGCGCCGACGCCGTACAGCATGGTCGCGCGGCGGCCGATGTAGTCCGAGAGCTGACCGAAGACCAGGAGGAACGCGACCAGCACGACCGGGTAGACGGCGAAGATCGCGGTCGTGGCGGTCGGGGTCAGGTGCCAGGTCTTGGCGTAGAGCGGGTACGCCGTGGTGGGGGCCGCGCTGGTCCACAGGCTGATCGCGGCGACGGCGGCGGCGGTCCAGAAGCTGGCCCGGCGGCTGAGGGGCTTGGCTTTTCGGCGGTGCGCGAGGTTGGCGGGCAGTTCGAGAGTGGTCATGTCGAGCTGAACGCACCTCGATAGCAAAATGCTACCCAGGCTCGGAGGTGAGCTGCGTCACTCAGATCCAGCGCCGGCGAGCAGCCTGTACGCCGGCCTGGAAACGGGTCTGCGCGCCGAGCGACTCCATCAGCGCGCGGACGCGGCGCTGCGTCGTCCGCGGGCTGATCCGCAACCGGCGGCTGATCATGTCGTCGGTCGCGCCGCCGGCGAGCAGCAGCAGGATGTCGCGGTCGTGCGGGCGCAGCCCGTGGAAGTCGCCGTCGAACGGCAGCGCCGGCATCGGGATCGCCAGCGCCCAGAGCATCTCGAACGTCGCGATCAGCCCCTCCAGCAGTCCGGACGAACGGATCAGCAGGTGCTGCTCGGACGGCGACCGCTTGGTCAGGCCGATCAGCGCGGTGTCGTCGTCGCCGACCGCCATCTTCAGCGGGATCTGGGCCAGCACCCGGCTGCGCTCCCCCGCCGCCTGCAGCTCGGGCAGCACGCCCATGATGTCTTCGCTCTCGAAGACCTCGGTGCCGTAGATCGCGCGGTAACCGATGCCGGCCTTCAGGCGCTCCAACTCCAGCGCCTGCTGGGTCGACGGCGGCGTCACGTACGGCGGGCGGTCGAGCACGCGGACCTCGCGGACGGCGTCCTCCTGGAGTTGCTCGTACGCCCGCAGCAGGGTCGGCCCGTCCTCGATCAGCTCCACCTGGTTGCCGGTCAGCACCGGCTTGCCGCGCGACCCCCGGAGCTCGTCGGCCACACTGCGCAGCCTGGCCAGCTGCTCGTCGAGCTCGTCCAGCGGATCGGTGCGAACCGGCGCCGGCTCCTCCACCTGTTCCTGCACCCGCCACCACTCCAGATTTCGTGCACGATTCTGTTTCGGACAGCTCAGAGTAGACCGCGGACGTGACGGGCTGACAGCGTTGTCTCGTCAGAAGCCGCACTCCAGGCACGGCCAGCACCCGCCGCAGCGCACGCAGCGCCCGTCCACTCCAGGAGCCGGCAGGTACGGCAGCGGCCGCCGTACGGGCTCGTCGGCCTGGGCATCCTGCTGTACGTCGGGTGGTCGGGGCTGCTCGCCGGGTGGGGGCTGCTCGCCGGGTGGGGTCTGCTCGGTCGGTCGGGGCTGTTCGCTCCACCGCACCTCGGTACTGCCGTCCCGGCCGTGTCCGGCGAGCAACGCGTCCAGTCCGCCCGACCACACCGAGACAGCGGTCCCCTGCCCGCACCACCGCACGGCCACCACCCCATCCCCCCACAGCACCCCTTCCGCCACCGCGCCACCACCGTCGGACCGCACCAGCCAGAAGGCCCGCGGCGGCCCCTGCTGTGACATCCCCCGTGTCATCCCCTGCCGGTCCACACCACCAAGTCTCACCACCGCCCACTTGCCCTACCAGGTGTGATCTGTGGGCTCTCCAAACAGCCCACAGCCCCCAGCTCCTCGGTGTGCTCGCTGTGCCCACTTTCTGTCGGTAGACCCTTGTAGCGTTCCGGACACGCACCGCAACCACCGGGCGTGAGCAGTGGGGGGAGGACCTGTGGCCGAGACAGCACTGGAACCGTTCGGCGTCCAGCTGAGGAGGTGCCGCCAGGCAGCCGCCCTGAGCCTGCGCCAACTGGCAACCCGCGTCGGCTACGACCACAGCTATCTCTCCCAGGTGGAACGAGGCCGCCGCCCGGGCTCCGCCCATCTGGCCGACCTGTGCGACCGGGAGCTGGCCGGTGCCGGCAGCCTCACCCGGGCCTTCCACCAGCTGCACCCGGCCGCGGCCCTCGGGCCTGCCCCCACCGCTCCCGCCCGGACCGGGTTGCAGCCAGGCGGCGCTCCCCAGCTCGTCATCTCGTCCGGAGCGGATCTGCTGGAGTCTGTCCGGCACGGGGTGGCCGGGGCTTTCGGCCGGTCCTCGGCGAGCGCCGAGTGGGCCGGCGTGACCGCGGACTACGCGGGTGACGTCGGCGTCACCCCGGCGGCCGAGCTGCTGCCCGAGCTGACCGCCGACCTCGAGCTCCTGCACCGGACGGCCGGCTCCGAGCCGGCGGACCTCGCGGTGCCCGCCGCCGAGTTCGCCGTACTGATCGCTCTCACCCTCACCACCCTGGGCCGATCGCGGGCCGCCGAGCGCTGGTGGCGGACGGCCCGCGCGACTGCCGACAGCGCCGGTGAGCGCTGGATCGCCAGCCAGACCAGAAGCTGGCAGGTGATCAGCAGCGTGGCCGAAGCCGCAGGGGCCGAGCGCCAGCAGCCGCGTGCCTTCAGCGAAGCCGACCGCTTGCGCGTCGGCGCATCCGCCGGAGAAGACCTGCTGGAGTTGGCCCTTGACGCGCTCGGCCTGGCCGAGCGCCCGCGGGACCGAGCGCGTGCGCTTGCCGCGCAGGCTCGCCTGCTGGCGGTGCTCGGTCGACCTGACGAGGCTCGGCAGGCGGCGTACCTGCTGCCGGAAGGGATAGACAGCTCGGGCTCCGTGTTCGGCTGGGCAGCGCACGAGCCGTCTGGCGTGCAGGCGTTCGTGCACACCGTGCGGGGTGACACCGCCTCGGCGTACGTCGCGCTGGACCGGGCGCTCGGGCTGTGCCCGGCCGAGCGGTGCCGCGAGGGAGCTGAGCTTCGGCTGTTGCTGGCGGAGTGCCTGGTGGTGGACGGCGACGTCGCGACCGGGTTGGCGATGGCGATGCGGACTCTGGTCGAGCTGGAAGACCCGTGGCACAGCCCGGGCTTGTACGCCGCGGGCGGCCGCGTGCTGGCCGCCGTACAGGGCAAGGAGCTGACCCGGCCGGCAGTGCGGGACTACCGGGAGCTGCTGCGGCGTCGGCCGTTCGCGGGTCGGAGTGTGGGCAGCGGGTCGAGCGCCGGGGACGGGCAGGGGTAGCGTGCCGAGAGTGACGACAGCAGACGGTGCAGTGGCAGTGGCAGACGCGTGGGACTTCCAGCTGGAACTGCGGAGCGACCCGGCCAGTACGGCGGCCCGGACGGCGGTGCTGGACAAGCCCGGCTTCGGTCAGGCCTTCACCGACCACATGGTGCTGGCTTCGTGGTCCAGCGAGCGCGGCTGGTTCGACCAGAAGGTGACGGCGTACGCACCGCTCAAGGTGAGCCCGGCGGCCGCCGTACTGCACTACGCGCAGGAGATCTTCGAGGGCCTGAAGGCGTACCGGCACGAGGACGGCTCGGTCTGGTCGTTCCGGCCCGAGCTGAACGCGGCCCGCTTCCGCCGGAGCGCGCGGCGCCTCGCGCTGCCGCAGGTGGAGGAGCAGGACTTCATCGCCGCACTGCGCGCGCTGCTGACCGTCGACGAGGCCTGGGTGCCTACAACGGACTCCGGTGAGAGCAGCCTGTACCTGCGGCCGTACATGATCGCCACCGAGGCGGCGCTCAGTGTGCGCCCGGCCAACGAGGTGCTGTTCGGCGTGATCGCCTCACCGGCCGGCGCCTACTTCGAGACCGGCCCGAAGCCGGTGTCGATCTGGCTGACCACCTCGTCGATCCGCGCGACGCCGGGTGGGACGGGCGCGGCCAAGTGCGGTGGGAACTACGCCGCCAGCCTCGCCGCGCTGGCCGAGGCTGTCGCGAACGGCTGCGACCAGGTCGCCTTCGTCGACGCGGTCGAGCGCCGCTGGCTGGAGGAGATCGGCAGCATGAACCTGTTCTTCGTGCACTCCGACGGCTCGATCGTCACGCCTGAGTTGTCCGGCTCGATCCTCGAGGGCGTCACCCGCACGTCGGTCATCGACCTGGCCCGCGACCTCGGCCACACCGTCGTCGAGCGCCGCGTCTCCGCCGACGAGTGGCGCGACGGCGTCCGCTCCGGCGACATCACCGAGGTCTTCGCCTCCGGTACGGCGGCCGTCATCACCCCCATCGGCCGCCTCGCCTGGCCCGACGACGAGGTAATCATCGGTAACCACACGGTCAACCACGGCGTCGGCCCGATCACCGCGACGCTCCGCAAGACCCTGCTCAACCTCCAGTACGGCCGCATCCCCGACGACCACGGCTGGCTGACGCGCTTGGTCTGAGTTGCTCCCGGCTTCGACCCGGTTGCAGGAAGAAGTCCGGCGAAACCAGGGCGCCTGATCACCGGTGAACCGGATCGGAGACGGTCGTCAGCGCCGCGAGGTCAGGCCCTGAACCGATGCCCTGCTGGTCGGGTGTCAGCGCGGCGTACCGATCGGGTCCGTCGTCGAACCGTTCCTGGACCGCGGCGGTCAGGAGATCGATCTGACGGTCGAGGGCCGGCTGCCGGTCCGGTGGCGCCACACTCTTCAGGTCCCGGAGCGCGGCGAGCAGCCGGCGTGGAATCTGTGGTGAGCCGGCACCGGCGAGGCGGAGCTCGTCGAAAACGAGCCGGACGTAGCCATCCCAGCTCATCACGCGTTCGACGAGGCGGAGTGCACCGTCCGCGTCGCGGTGGCGGCCGGTCGGAAAGGTCCGGGTCGCGAGCTGGCGCAGGCTGTCGTGGAGACGGTCGATCACCATGACGGCGGTGGTGGGGTCGGTGAACGGCTGGGCGATCCCACGCTCGGCGATGTCGACGAGCTTGCGGAAGCCGTAGGCGGGGTCGTCGGAGTGGGTCCGTTCGGCGCCCAGGACGACGAGGCCGGCCAGCTCCCCGTCGTCCAGACGTACAGGTTCTCCGTGGATCCGGAACAAGGGCGCCCCGGCCGGCACGAAGTCGCCCATCATCGGAACCAGTTCGAGCAGGCATCCGGCCTCGCGGGCGGCGTCGACCAGGGCGGGCCGGTCGAGGTCGACCACGATTCCGGGCTCGGGGCACACGACGACGTCGCGCGAGGCCGGCGCGATGTCGTCGGCCGGGTAGAGCCGGTCGATCTGTTCGTGGAGGTGGTCGCCGACCAGGTCGATCAGACCGGCGGCACGCAACGAGTTCCCGGCGTGGTCGATGTAGAGGAACAAGGCGGCGATGCTCGCCAGCATCAGCAGGTAGGCCGTCAGAACCGTCAGTCCGGGGACGGTGCCGTCGCCCACCGCGTTCACTTCTCGCTGCGCGAGCATCGCGAAGGTGAAGGTAGAGGCGAACAGACCGTAGGCCAGTTGGCCGGCGCGATCCTGCAGCAGCGCCCGCACGATCCGCGGCGAGAACTGGCCCATGGCGAGCTGCACGGCCACGGTCGTGACGGTCAGCACGAGCGTGGTCAGCGTGACCATGGCCGACGCGATCGTGGCGAGGATCGACGACACCGCGTCCGGCGTACCGGTGATGCCGGCCGGGACGAGTTGGTCGTCGAAGGCCCGGTCGACGGCCACGGTGATCAGCGACAGCACGATCGCGACCAGCACACACAGCAGGGGCACGATCCAGAGCTGGCCCCGCAGGCGGTGACGGGTACGCAACAATGGCATTTCCGGCTCCTGTCGCAGTGAACGGCGGGTGAGCGGAGCACCGGCGCCGCCAGGCGCCGGTGCTGGCGATCAGCTCAGGCTGGAAGCTTCGACGCGAGAACGTCGACCTGCTCGATCGCGGGCGCCACGGTGAACAGCTCCTCGGCCCGTTGCCCGAGTGCCTTGCCGACGTCACCGGCCAGGTGCGACTGCCGGCCGGAGTCGTCGGGGAACACGTCGAAGATGCCGAACGTGGACTCGTCGAACTGGACGGCGAACCAGGCCCGCGTATCGGGCTCCTGCTCGACGATCGACTGCGCGTCCGTGAGGAACCGCGCTACTTCAGCTTCCTTGCCCGGTTTTGCGTGCACCCGAACCAACAGTCCGACCCGTACCACGGCATCTCCTTCGGTTGGTGTCCGGCACAGCGCGCCGGTGACGGCGGTCTGGGGACGCTGCGAGGTTCCCCTCCACGGCGCAAACATGCACGACCGCCGATTCTTTTTCCTGGTGTCGGGCTCCGGCCGAGCCGGGTGGCGCGGTGCCGGATGTCCGTCGGGGCGGTTAGGTTGAGTTCATGGCGGAGTCCTCGGCGGGGTCCACGGGTGCGGCGAAGAAGAAGGCTGCCAAGAGCAAGAGTCCGGCGATCGAGCTCGAGGTCGGGGAGCGGATCGTCCGGATCTCGAATCCGGACCGGGTCTACTTCCCGGCGCGAGGCGAGACCAAGCTCGACCTGGTGAAGTACTACCTGTCGGTCGGCGACGGGATCGTGCGCGCGCTGCGGGAGCGGCCGTGCATGATGCACCGGTTCCCCGAGGGGGTCGCGGGCGAGAAGGTGCACCAGAAGCGGCTGCCGCACGGCGCGCCGGACTGGATGGAGACCGTGCGGGTGAAGTTCCCGCGCTACAACCGGACCGCCGACGAGCTGTGCGTCACCGAGCTCGCGCACGTCGCCTGGGCCGTCCAGATGTCGACCGTCGAGTTCCACCCGTGGAACAGCCGCCGCGCCGACACCGAGAAGCCCGACGAGTGGCGGATCGACCTCGACCCGATGCCGGACTGCCCGTTCGACCGCGTACGGCGGGTCGCGCACGTGACCCACGAGCTGCTCGACGAGCTCGGCGCGGTCGGCTACCCGAAGACCTCCGGCGGTTCGGGCCTGCACGTGTACGTCCGGATCAAGCCCGAGCACGGCTTCACCGACGTACGGCGTGCTGCCCTCGCGTTCGCGCGGGAGGTCGAGCGGCGCGCGCCGGACGACGTCACCACCACCTGGTGGCGCAAGGACCGCGACCCGGAAAAACTGTTCGTGGACTTCAATCAGAACGCCCGGGATCACACGATCGCGGCGGCGTACTCGGTCCGCGGCAACCCCGAGGGCACGGTCTCGACGCCGATCCGCTGGGACGAGATCGACGACGTCGAACCGCGCGAGTTCACCATCGCCACCGTCCCCGCGCGGTTCGCGGAGCTCGGCGACCTGCACGAGAAGATCGACGGCAACCCGTACACGCTGGACACACTGCTGGAGTGGGCCGACCGCGACGAGCGCGAGGGCGCGGAGGAACCGCCTCCGCCAGAGGAGTAGTCAGCTTCCCGCGAACCCGTGGTGCAGCAGATCCGTCAGTAGCTCGATCGCCTCGTCGTCCGCGATCATGCGCCCGGCGGCGGCGTTGACGACCAGCCACTGGTAGGCGAAGCCCTCCATCAGCGCGTTCATCGCCGAGATGTGGAGGGTCGGGTCGTCCGTCGGCAGGTGCGCGAAGTGCTCCACCATGTGCGCGTCGTCGTCGGCCATGATCTGCTGCAGCCGGCGACCGAGCACCGGGTCGACCATCGACGCCTGCTTGAGCGCGACCATCTCCGGCAGATGCTGCTGGTAGAACCGCCAGAACATCGCCACGTGCCAACGGATCGCCGCGCGATCGCTGAAGTCGGCCGAGTGCTCGGCATCGTCCAGTACGACGTCGTCCGCCTCGGCGAGCATGTCGGTGAGCAGCGCTTCCAGCAGCTCTTCCTTACCGGCGAAGTGGTTGTAGAACGAGCCGGTCGCCCGCCCGGCCGCCGCCGTGATGTCGGTGATCTTGGTGTTCAGGTACCCGCGCTCGGCGAACACCTGACGCGCGGCCTGCTTCAGCGCGGCCTCGGTCCCGGCCGCCTTCTCCTGGCGGCTTCCCGTCAGCACCACGACCACCTCCTTGACAGCGAAGCCTAGCGACGTCCACACTGAATCCAGATTCAGTGAATCATGATTCAGCGAAATGGAGAAGCACATGACCGTACTGATCGCCGGCGCCGGACCGACCGGACTGACGCTGGCCATCGACCTGGCCCGCCGTGGGATCGCCGTCCGGCTGGTCGACCAGGCGACGGAGTACTTCGAGGGATCGCGCGGCGACGGCCTCCAGCCGCGGACGCTGGAGGTGTTCGAGGACCTCGGTGTGCTGGACGAGGTGATGGCCCAGGGCATCCCGGCCCCCGCGATGAAGGTGATCATCGACGGCCGGTTCGTCCAGGAGCGCCGGATGGCACCGATCGTCGACCCGACGCCGGACTCGCCGTACCCGAACGCGCGGATGCTCGGCCAGTCCCGGATCGAGGCGATCCTGCGCACCAAGCTCGCGTCGTACGGCGTGCAGGTGGAGCTCGACACGGCGCTGCGGAACTTCACCCAGACCCCGGACTCCGTGACCGCGGAACTGTCCAACGGCGAGACCGTGACCGTCGACTATCTGGTCGGCGCGGACGGCGGCCGCAGTACGGTCCGCAAGGCGCTCGGCATCCCGTTCGTCGGCACGACCGACGAGTCGATCCGGATGCTGCTCGGCGATGTCGCGGCGGACGGGCTCGACCACGACTTCGGCTACTGGTTCGCCCAGGGCACCAACCCGATGTCCGGGGTGATCATGACCCCGCTGTCCGGCGGCGACCAGTTCCAGTTCGGTACGCCGCTCGACGACGACCACGTCGACCCGACCCTGGAAACCCTGCAGGAGCTGGTCGACCGGTACGCCGGCCCGGGCGTCGCCAAGCTCCGCGACCTGACCTGGTCGACGATCTGGCGGCCGAACATCCGGCTGGCCGAGCGCTTCCGCGACGGGCGCGTGTTCCTGGCCGGCGACGCGGCCCACGTGCACCCACCGACCGGCGGCCAAGGTCTCAACACCGGTGTCCAGGACGCGTACAACCTCGGCTGGAAACTTGCCAGCGGCAACGAAGAGGTGCTGGCGACGTACGAGAGCGAACGCCGGACCAACGCCGAGCGGGTGCTCGGGATCAGCACCGGGCTGATGAAGAAGTACCAGGACGGCGACGAGCGCGCCCACGAACGCGGCCGGGACACCCAGCAGCTGGACATCACCTACCGCGACCTGGACGACACCGCCGTACTGGCCACCGGCGATCGCGCTCCGGACTCACCGCTCCTAGATGCCCAGGGCAACAGGACGCGCTTGTTCGACCTCTACCGCGGCCCGCACGAAACGCTGCTCCGCTTCAGCCCGACCAGTCCTTCCGACCACCCCCACACCGTCGACATCTCCAGGGAAGCCCCGACCGGCAACGCCTACACCTCCCCCGAAGCCTTCACCTACTACGACGCCCACGACGGCGACGAGCTGCTGATCCGCCCCGACGGGTACATCGGGCGCGTCCTACGATGACCAGGTGCATTTCACCGAGTACCACACACGGCTCGCGGCGTACGCGCTGATCGTCGACGACACCGAGCGGGTCCTGCTCACCTGGTACAACGGCACCGGCCGCGGCGAGGCGTGTTGGTCCCTGCCCGGCGGTGGAGTCGAGTACGACGAGACTGTCGAGGAGGCCGTCGTTCGCGAGGCCCACGAGGAGACCGGGTACGACGTGGTCCTGCACGAGCCGCTGGCGGTGCACTCGTTCACCGGGCCTGCCGAACCGGACCGGCCGTTGCCGTTCAAGTCGGTGCGGGTCGTCTACCGCGCGACCGTCGTCGGCGGGCAGCTCGGCACGCTCGAGGTGGGCGGCACGACGGACTACGCGGAGTGGGTCGACGTGGACAGCATCGAAGGTCCCCGCGCCGACGTCATCGACGTCGCGCTCGCGGCCTGGCGAAGTCATCGCGACCGGTAACGCCGCATCGCGTGGTGCAGCGTCTGGTTGACGACGCCGGGGAGAGTCAGTTCCCACTCCCCCAGCGTCTCGACCACGTCGCCGCCGGTCCCGAGCTTCCACCGCAGCAGCCCGAACTCGCGCCGCTCCGGATCGAGACAGTCCGAGATCCCCCGCATGTCGTAGTACGCGGCGCCGTGCTTGAACGCGTCCTGCATCATCCGCCACTGCAGCGCGTGGCTCGGCCGGACGTCGCGCCGATGGCTCGCCGACGCGCCCGTCTGGTACCAGACCCGGCGCCCGACCACGTTCATCGTGTGCGCGGCCAGCACCTCCCCCTCGTACGACGCAAGATATAACCGCATCCGCCCGTCGGCCTCGGCGTTCAGCACCTCGTACTGGCGCTCGTAATAACCGAGCGACCGGCCGAGCCGGAAGCCGTTGCGTTGCTCGGTGGTCTGCAGCAACTTGTAGAACGTCGGCAGGTCGCTCGCGTCGCCGATCCGGGTCTCGATCCCGGAACGCACCGATTTCTTGAGGTTTCGCTGCCACTCGCTGTTCATCGAGGTCAGTACGCCGTCCAGCGACGGCAGTGGAACGTGGAAGACGTACCGCGGCTGAGCGTCTCCGCCGTCCTCACACCGGCTCCACCCGAGCGACCGCAGGCGATCACTCACCGACGACCCGATCGGCTCGACCAGATCCGGCAGTACGTCGCCGATCCGCAGCGAGGGACCAGCCGCGGCCTTCAACGTGGCCGCCTTCCAGCGCCGCAGCTCAGGCGGCGGACCGACCCGTACGGCGAACGCGCCCGCCTCGACGAGGTGCTCGATCAGCGGCGTGAGCCACCGCTCCAGCGACGCGTCGGTCCAGTCGATGTCCGGCCCTTCGGGCAGGTAGGCGAAGTAGCGCTTGAGACCGGGCACGGAACGGTAGAGCACGAGCGCCGTACCGACGATCTCGTGGTCGGCGTTACGCCACGCGAGCAGCTCGGGCCGCCAGTCGGGCTTCACCCGCGCCCACGACGGGTTCTGCAGAAAACTCCGGCCGCCGTACAGCTCACCAGCGGCCAGGTACGTCACCGAGTCGACAGCTCCCACTGTCAGCCGGGTTTGTCGAGTTGGACTCAGAGTGGTCGCCAGCACAAGGCACCTCCGGGTCGGCGTGATCGGCATCCCTTACAGACAAAGACGTTGGCACCCCTCGAAAAAGTTCTGCCCGTCGTCATCTCTTCAACGCCGCGAACCAACCGGAGTGTCACAACTCAACTGAGACGGGTGATTCGATCCTCGATCCGGAACTGCACGCCGTCGGCCGCGGCCAGGTAGACGTCCTGGTCGAGCAGGTTGCCGTCGAGCCGGAGCAGCCCGCGCGGACTGCTGTAGAACTGGCCGCTGCCCATCGCCGCGACGTCTGTTATAGCGACCGAGCCGGCGACCTCGCCGAGCCGCGCGAGGAAGTGGATCGCTTCATAACAAGACTCACCGACCGCGTTCAGAGCCGGAGCCCAGGCTCCGAAGCGCGCGTAGTAGTCGCGCGCGAACTCGCTGCTCTCGACCGTCGCCATGCCGTCGAAGTACGCCGCGGCGGCGTACAGGCCGTGGTTCGCGCCGGGGCCGGCGCCGAGCAACGTGTTCTCCTCGACGGCCGGGCTCAGCCGGACCAGGCGTTCGCTCAACCCGGCCCGTGCGAACTGGCGACTGAAGTGCACCGCGTCCTGGCCCATCAGCAGCATGATCACACCGTCCGCCGTACTGCGGTCGATCGCGCGCAGGACGGCGCCGAAGTCCGTCGTCCCGAGTGGGACGTACGACTTACCGATGATCTCGGATCCTGAACCCTGCAAGGCCGAAGTTGCCACTCCGCCGGTCACCCGTGGATACACGTAGTCGTTGCCGACCACCACCCATCGGCGGACGCCGTGCTGGTCGCGCAACCAATGGGCCGCGGGCAACAACTGGTTGACCGGACGTTCCCCGAGCATGAACACGCCCGGAGTGTCGTCGCGGCCCTCGTGCATCGCGGCGAACGCGTAGACGACCCGGCCGCCGATCCGCTGCGCGAGGGCAACCCGTACGGCGGAGATGTGCCAGCCGGCGACGGCGTCGACCCGCCCGGTGTCGACGAGTCGGCCGACTTCCTCGGCGACCACCTCGGGCGCACGGCCGGCGTCCACGTGGACCAGTTCGACCTGCCGGCCCGCGATGCCGTTGCGCGCGTTGAGCTGTTCAACCGCGAGCTGACCGCAAGCGAGGCAGGACGGGCCGTAGATCCCGGTCGGCCCTTGCCGCGGCACGACGAACGCGATCGAGATCACCTCCGCGGTCCCTGGCATGCCGACCAGTCTGGGCCACCGGGCACCGGAATTCCGAGCGCTGCGTTATATTCACCGCACCGTGAGACGCCGCTCGCCGCGGCGACGCCGCCGTACCGGCTATAAGGACCCTCGGGGAGGACCATGTCGACCAGCCTGCTCCTCCTGCTCAAGCAGGCCGAGCGCCGGATCGAGCTCGGGCTGCTGCCGGAGCTGGACGAGTTCGAGCTGACGATCGAGCAGTGGCGGGTGATGTCCGCGCTGCACGAGGAGCCGGGCCTGCCGATGACGACGCTCGCCGAGATCGCCGTCCTGCCGCCCGCGAGCCTGACCCGGCACGTCGACAAGCTGGTCGAGCGTGGGCTGGTGCTGCGCCGGGTCCACCCCTCCGACAAACGGCGCATCGTGACCGCGTTGTCGCCGGTCGGCGCGACCGTCGCTACTCGGCTGCGCTCCGCGGAGCGCAGGGTCGAGCGCGAGCTGAACGTCGGCGACTTGCTTCCAGATGGAAATACAAGAACGTAGCGGTTGCGTCATCTGCCGGTAACAGACGGTTCCTAGGTTCCTTCCATTCGGGTGCATCGACTGCACCACCCGCCTGAAGGTGCCCGCCAGGAGTTCGTCATGACCGTTGAACCCTCGCTCGACCAGCGCACTGAACCGCCCGCTCCCAGTACGGCGACCCGCGAGACGCTCGAGGACTACACACTGCGGTTCGCGCCGCGCAGCTACCGCAAGTGGTCGACCGGCGTGGTCGGCGTCTCCGCGCTCGGCGGCATCGCCTACCTGGCCGACTTCGCGATCGGCGCGAACATCGGCATCTCGTACGGCACGACGAACGCGCTGTGGGGCATCGCGATCTTCGCCGTGGTGATCTTCGCGACCGGCCTGCCGCTGGCGTACTACGCGGCGCGGTACAACGTCGACCTCGACCTGATCACCCGCGGCAGCGGCTTCGGGTACTACGGGTCGGTGGTGACGAACGTGATCTTCGCGTCGTTCACGTTCATCTTCTTCGCCCTCGAGGGCTCGATCATGGCGCAGGGACTCGAGCTCGGGCTCGGTATCCCGCTCTGGCTCGGGTACGCCGCGTCGACGCTGGTGATCTTCCCGCTGGTCATCTACGGGATGAAGGTGCTGTCCACCCTGCAGGTCTGGACGACACCGTTGTGGCTGGTCCTGATGGTGCTGCCGTTCGGGTACCTGGTCGTGTCGCACCCGGAGTCGGTGTCGTCGTTCTTCGACTACCAGGGTGAGAACGGGCAGGGCGCGACCGACATCGGCTCGATGCTGCTCGCCGCCGGCGTGTGCCTGTCGCTGATCGCGCAGATCGCCGAGCAGATCGACTACCTGCGGTTCATGCCGCCGAAGACACCGGAGAACTCGCGCCGCTGGTGGTCGGCCATGCTGCTGGCCGGGCCCGGCTGGGTGATCTTCGGCGCGCTGAAGCAGGCGATCGGGCTGTTCCTGGCGGTCTACCTGATCGCGAACGTCGCCGACGGAGCCTCGGTCGCGAACGAGCCGGTGCATCAGTTCCTCGAGATCTATAACGGATTCCTGCCAGGCTGGCTGGCGATGACGTTGGCCGTCGTACTCGTTGTGATCAGCCAGATCAAGATCAACGTCACGAACGCATACTCCGGCTCGCTGGCCTGGACGAACTCGTACACGCGACTGACCCGGCACTACCCCGGCCGGCTGGTCTTCCTCGGCCTGAACCTGCTGATCGCGCTGGTGCTGATGGAGGCGAACATGTTCGACTTCCTGAACACCATCCTCGGCTTCTACGCCAACTGCGGCATGGCGTGGATCGTGGTCGTTGCCTCCGACATCGTCTTCAACAAGTACCTGCTGAAGCTGTCGCCGCTGCGCCCGGAGTTCCGGCGCGGCATGCTGTACGCCGTCAACCCGGTCGGCTTCGTCTCGATGACGGTCGCCGCGGGGGTCTCGATCCTGGTCTTCTTCGGGGGGCTGGGCTCGGGGATCAAGCCGTACTCGCCGCTGGTCGCGATCGGGCTCGCGCTCGTACTGCCGCCGGTGCTGGCGATTGCTACTCGGGGCCGGTACTACCTGCGTCGTACCGACGACGGCATCGACCTCCCGATGCTCGACGAACACGGGAACCCGTCGGGCGTCGTACTGACCTGCCATGTGTGCCGGCAGGACTACGAACGCCCCGACATGGCCGCGTGCGCGACGCACTCGGCGTACGTGTGCTCGCTGTGCCTGAGCACGGACAAGGTCGCCGATCACGTCCTGCCCGCTTCATGAACTTCACCCCGAGCGAGGTCGAGAAGCTGCTGCTGTCGGTCGCGGGCATGGTCGCCCGCGACCGGCTGTCGCGGGGAGTCCCGCTCAACCACCCCGAGGCCGTCGCCCTCCTCAGCACCTGGGTCATCGAACGAGCCCGCGAAGGCGCGCTGGTCGCCGACCTGATGGAAACCGGGCGGACTGTCCTCGGTCGCTCGGACGTGATGGATGGGGTCGCCGACCTCCTGCACGACGTCCAGGTCGAGGCGACGTTCCCCGACGGTCGCAAGCTCGTCACCATCCACCATCCGATCATCTGAGGAGGTTCCCCGTGTCCAGTGAAGGCCCTGGTGCCGTCCGGGTTGCTCCCGGAACCATCGACCTGAACGCCGACCGCACGGCGTCCGAACGGCTGCGGTTGGTGATCCTCAACACCGGTGATCGTCCGGTGCAGATCGGTTCGCATCTGCATCTGCCGGATGCCAACTCGGCGCTTGCCTTCGATCGGGAGGCCGCTGAGGGGTTCCGGTTGGACATTCCGGCCGGTACTTCGCAGCGTTTCGAGCCTGGTGCGTCGCGGGAGGTCGCGGCGGTGAGCCTCCGTGGGCGGCGCGTCGTACCAGGTCTGCAGGTGAAGCATGGTTGAGATCTCGCGTGCGGCGTACGCCGCCTTGTACGGGCCGACGGTTGGCGATCAGGTGCGCCTGGGCGACACCGATCTGTGGGTGGAGGTGGAGCGGGATCTGACGGTTGGCGGGGAGGAAGTCGTGTTCGGCGGCGGGAAGTCGATCCGTGAGTCGATGGGGCAGGGGACGACGACGCGTGCCGAGGGTGCGCCTGACACGGTGATCACCAACGTGCTAGTGATCGACTGGTGGGGCATCGTCCGTGCGGACGTCGGCATCCGCGACGGCCGGATCGTTGCCCTTGGCAAGGCAGGGAACCCGGACATTGCCGACGGCATCCACCCCGACCTGCGGATCGGGCCGTCGACGGACGTGATCGCCGGCGAGGGGCGCATCCTGACCGCCGGCGGGATCGACTCGCACGTCCATCTGCTGTCGCCGTCGCAACTCCACGAGGCGAGCGCGTCGGGCATCACCACGATCGTCGGCGGCGGGACCGGACCAAGCGAGGGCTCCAAAGCGACCACTGTCACTCCCGGCGCCTGGCATCTCCAGCAGCTGCATCGCGCCCTCGACAACTTCCCGCTCAACGTCCTGCTGCTAGGCAAAGGAAACACCGTCAGCGCCGAAGGCCTCGCCGAACAGGCGCTCGCGGGCGCGGCTGGTTACAAGGTCCACGAGGACTGGGGATCGACGCCCGCCGCGATCAACGCCGCCCTGCAGGCCGCCGACGACTGGGGCCTCCAGGTCGCACTCCACGCGGACTCACTGAACGAGGCCGGCTTCGTCGAATCCACTCTCGCCGCGATCGCCGGCCGCTCGATCCACGCGTTCCACGTCGAGGGCGCCGGCGGCGGACACGCGCCCGACATCCTCTCCATCGCGGCCCACCCGCACGTCATCCCCGGTTCGACGAATCCCACGCTCCCCCACACCGTCAACACCGTCGCCGAACACCTCGACATGCTGATGGTCTGCCACCACCTCAACCCCGAGGTCCCCGAGGACCTCGCCTTCGCCGAGTCCCGCATCCGCGCCACCACGATCGCCGCCGAAGACATCCTGCACGACCTCGGCGCCCTGTCGATCACGTCATCGGACGCCCAGGCCATGGGCCGCATCGGCGAGGTCATCACGAGAACCTGGCAGGTAGCCCACGTGATGAAGCACCGCCGCGGGCACCTGGACCTCAGCGGCCCACCCGGCCTCGGCCCCGCCGACCCAACGGCCCACGGAGCGGCCACCGGCTTGCCGACCGACACCGGTCGCCTGGCGATCGGGTCGCTGGCGGACAACGACCGCGTCCGGCGATACGTCGCCAAGTACACGATCAATCCGGCGATTGCCCATGGCATCGACCACCTGGTGGGGTCGGTGGAACCAGGCAAGCTCGCGGATCTCGCGCTGTGGGAGCCCGCCTTCTTCGGCGTACGCCCGGCGCTCGTGATCAAGGGCGGCACCATCGCGTGGGCCGCGCTCGGTGATCCGAACGCCTCGATCCCGACGCCGCAGCCGGTGCTGATGCGGCCGGCGTTCGGGGACGCGATCGGTGCGCGCACGTCGTACACGTTCGTCGCTCCGGCCGCGCTCGAGAACGGCTTGGCCGAGCGCCTCGAACTGCGGCGCGAGCTGCTCGCCGTACGCCCGACGCGCGACATCGGCAAGGCGCAGATGAAGAACAACGATGCCCTGCCCTCGATCGAGATCGACCCGGAGACGTTCGCGATCACGGTCGACGGCGACCTGATCGAGCCTGCGCCGGCGGATCGGTTGCCACTCGCCCAGCTGTATCAGATGTTCTGATGGCCTCCCCTGAGCTCGTCGCGATGATGCTCGCCGACGCGCGACTTCCCACCGGCGGTCACACACAATCAGCCGGACTCGAGCCCGCGGTCCGCGCGGGCCTAGGAGCCGACGGCAACAAGCTGACCGAGGTCGAGCAGTACGCCCGCGACCGGCTTCGCACGGTCACGCGGGTCGAGGCCGGAGTAGCAGTGGTCGCCCGCCACCTCACCGCAAGGGACGGCGCCAACCACGGTCTGCAGACTCTCGAGGCCGCCTGGGCTGCTCGGGTTCCAAGCCAGGTTCTGCGGAGTGTGGCCCGACGCCAAGGGCGGGCCTACTTGCGGCTGGCAACGAGAGTCTGGCCTCGCGTGAGCAACTATCTTCCGGCCGACGGCGAGGTCCCTCGGCCGATCGTGGTCGGGGTGGTTGCCGCGGTCAACGGATTGTCCGCCGTACAGACCGCTCGGTTGATCGCGTACGACGACGCGCAGACGGTTGTTGCCGCGTCGCTCAAGTTGTTGCCGGTTGATCCCGCCGATGCGGCGTGCTGGTTGGCCGCGTTGCATCCCGACATCGAGGAACTGGTCGTCGATGTCGCCGGGCTGACGCGAGCGGCCGACGTACCGGCGTACGGCGCTCCGCTGGTCGATCTGTTCGCCCAGAACCACTCCTCCGAGAGAATGAGGTTGTTCCATGCGTGAGTCCAGCAGGTCGTTCCGGCTCGGTGTCGCGGGTCCGGTCGGTACGGGGAAGAGTTCGCTGATCGCCATGGTGTGCCGCGAGCTCGCCGCCGAGTTGCAGCTCGGGGTGATCACCAACGACATCTACACCGACGAGGACGCGCGGCTGCTGCGTTCGGCCGGCGTGCTCGACGCCGAGCGGATCCGCGCGGTCGAGACCGGTGCCTGCCCGCACACCGCGATCCGCGACGACGTCACCCCGAACCTGATCGCCGTCGAGGACCTCGAACGCGACTTCGCCCCGCTCGACGTCGTCCTGGTCGAGTCCGGCGGCGACAACCTCACCGCGACGTTCTCGCCGGCGCTCGTCGACGCGCAGATCTTCGTGCTGGATGTCGCCGGCGGTGGGGATGTCGCACGCAAGGGCGGACCGGGGATCGCGCGCGCTGATCTTCTGGTGGTCAACAAGACCGACCTGGCGCCGTATGTCGGGGTGGATGTCCTGCGGATGGTCGCGGACACGGAGGCAGCGCGAGCCGGCAAGCCGGTGCTGGCCCTGTCCCGCACGGATCCCGAGTCGGTCGCGGCGTTGAAGCGCTGGGTGCTGGAGATGACGGCGATCGTGCGCGGCGGTGCGCACGTGCCGGTGGACCCGGGGCCGATGGCGCCGCACTCGCATGTCGGGGAGGACGGCGAGATCCTCACCCACGTCCACAGCGCGGACGCGAGCACCTCCGTCGCGGAGGACGGCGAGATCCTCACGCACGTCCACGACACAGACGCGGGCACCACCGTCGCGGAGGACGGCGAGCCCCTCACGCACGTCCACGACACAGACGCGGGCACCACCGTCGCGGAGGACGGCGAGCCCCTCACGCACGTCCACGACACAGACGCGGGCACCACCGTCGCGGAGGACGGCGAGCCCCTCACCGCCGTCGCGGACGCGGGTTTGCATGCTCACACGCATTGAGGTTGCTGCCGATCCGGTGCGGGATCGGTGCGTGCTGCGCACCGGCGACCTCTCGCCCCGGCGGCTGCCGGCGCCGTACGGCGTGGTGCGGGTCGCGCTGGTCGCCGCGGGCGCCTTGCTGCTCGCGGGCGACGACGTGCAGATCCAAGTAGTTGCCCACGGCAAGGTCAGGTTGGAGATCGTGGAGACCGCGGGAACCGTCGCCTACGCCATGCGTGGCGGATCGGCTCGGTGGGACGTGGAGATCGCGCTGACCGACGGCGCCGAGCTGAGCTGGCACGGAGAGCCGTTCGTCGTCGCCGAAGGTGCGGAGGTCGAGCGGTCGACCTCGATCGCATTGGGCGAAGGCTGCCGAGCGACACTGCGCGAGTCGCTGGTTCTCGGCCGCCACGGCGAGGCCGGCGGGCGATTGCGGACGAAGATGCGAGCAACCACCACCGGCGGATCGACGGAAAGCGCAGTCGACCGGCGCCTGCCGCTCGCGGACCGCACTGAGGGGCTTGCTGGTGTCGACGGCGAGTTGCTGGTCGAGGTGCTGGATCTGTCGCCCGGGGTGCGTTCGGGATGGGCGGTGCTGGGCGACGCCCGGTGCCTGGACAGCATCACCACGCTGGGGCACCGCCTGCCGGACGCCGTACAGACGCTTCAGCTCGAAGGCCTCGGGTCGATCGCGCGCCGACTGGTCGTCGAGCAGCATGCGAGTGATCTCGGGACGCTGTGGGCGGACGCCCACCACTCACCAACCCCCGCCGGAGGCTGATGAGGAGCACCCCTCAGGCGGCCGGCGCCGTGTTGCGCAAAGGTTGATGAGTGGTGGACGTCCACGCCTAGGATCTGGGGATGCGCTCACTCGACCCCGCCGCCGCCCGCGTCCGTGCCGTCGAGCTGGCCGAGCGGCCCGAGCGGGCGATCCTCGGGATCACGGGAGCGCCGGCGGCCGGCAAGTCGACGTACGCCGAACGGCTGGTCGCCGAGCTGATCGCGGACGGGCTGGAGGTCGCGTTGGTGCCGATGGACGGGTATCACCTCGCGCAGTCCGCGCTGGAATCCCTCGGGCTGGCGGACGTGAAAGGCGCACCCCACACTTTCGACGCGGCCGGTTTCGTCGCGCTGCTCCGGCGGCTGCGCGAGCGCGAAGACACCGTCTGGGCGCCACGCTTCGACCGGCAACTGGAGGACTCGATCGCCGCCACCATCGGAGTCGGCCCAGAGATCGACCTCATCGTCACCGAAGGCAACTACCTGCTGCTCGACCAGGAGCCCTGGGCAACAGGCCGCGAACTGATCGACGAGGTCTGGTACATCGACCTGTCCGACGACGTCCGCCACGCCCGGCTGGAAGCCCGCCACCGCCACTTTGGCCGCTCCCCCGAGGAAGCCCACGCCCGCACGTACGGCTCCGACGAACGCAACGCCGAACTGATCGCCTCCACCAAACCCACCGCAGACGCAGTACTCAACCTCAGCTAACCCCCTGCTTCACTAGCAACCCACCTGCCCAGTCCCGGCCGCCGGCTCCAGCGGTTACTGCGGGTGGTTCCAGGAGCAGCGCGCCGAGGGGGCTGCGTGGGAGCGCGCCGAGAGCGGGGGCCGGGGCGCCACGCACCGAGGACGAAGGTCCCCGAGCAGCGCACCAGGCGCGGGGCCCGGGCAGCGCCGAGGGCGGGAATTCGGGGCGGCGTGCCGAGGGCGGGGGGCGGGGCGGCGTGCCGAGGGCGGGGGGCGGGGCAGCGCGCCGAGGGCGGGGGGCGGGGCAGCGCGCCGAGGGCGGGGGGCGGGGCGGTGTGCCGAGGGCGGGGGTTCCGGGCAGCACGTCGAGGGCGGAGCCCCCGGGCCGAAGGGGGCCTAGCTCCCGCTGCCCCCGCACGTGCGTTCGATGAAGCCCGCGACCCCGTCCAGGAAGAGCTGTAAGCCGAAGTCGAAGTCCTGGTCGTCTGAGTCCTCGAAGGTGATGATCGGGTCGAAGACACCGGCCTCCAACACCCGGCCCAAGGCCGGCATGCGGTGGCGGTCGACGACCTGTTTCAGGACTGCGCCGTACTGATTGAAGGCCTCGGGGTTGTCGGCGAAGCCGGCGGCCAGGTCGACGGACAGGCGGATCTGGCCGTGGACGTACGTCATCAGGCCCATCACGACGCCGACCTTGCCCTCCTCGCTCAGCCCGGTCTCCGCCAACGCGCCCAGGGCCGCGTCGAACCACGCGAGGTTGTGTGGTCCAGCGGGCGGGCCCGAGATCGGGATCTCGGCGTACCAGCGGTGTCGGCGCAGGATCGTGAGGACGTTGTCGGCCCAGAAGGTCAGGCCGGTTCGCCAGTCCAAGCCCTCGGGCAGTGGCGTCGGTTCCTCGAGGGCGGCGTCCGACATCAGCGTCAGCAGCTCGTCCTTGCTCTTCACGTGCCGGTAGAGCGCCATCGTCGAGTTGCCCAGCCGCTCGGCCACGCGCGCCATCGACACCGCCGCGAGGCCCTCGGCGTCCGCGAGCTCGATCGCCGCGTGGGTGATGTCCTCGCTGGTCAGCGACGGTTTCGGCCCGCGGCGGGTCGCGTCCCGCAGGCCCCACATCAGCACCACGTCCGCGGGTAGCTCGCTCATCTCCACCGCCTCAGTCTAGAAACGTGTACTGCGTACCTGCTACGCTATTTAGCGTACCCGATACGCAGTAAGGGGGAAGGCAATGATCGTCGAGGCCACCGGCCTGACCAAGTCGTACGGCGGCACCGAGGTGCTGTCCGGGGTCGACCTGACCGTCCGCGAGGGTGAGGTGGTCGCCCTGCTCGGCCCGAACGGCGCCGGCAAGACCACCACGGTGCGGATCCTGACCACACTCACCCGCCCGACCGCGGGAAGCGCCACCATCGCCGGGTACGACGTCGTGCACGCGGCGACGAAGGTCCGCGGCGTGATCAGCCTGACCGGCCAGTACGCCGCGGTCGACGACAACCAGACCGGCCGCGAGAACCTCGTCATGGTCGGCCGCCTCATGCACCTCGGCCGCACCCAAGCGAGGCAGCGGACCCAGGACCTGCTCGAACGCTTCGGCCTCACCCACGCGATGGACCGCCGGGTCAAGACGTACTCCGGCGGCATGCGCCGCCGCCTCGACCTGGCGATGAGCCTGATCGGCCGGCCGCGGGTGATCTTCCTCGACGAGCCGACCACCGGCCTCGACCCGGCCAGCCGGCTCACGATGTGGGAGGCGATCGGCGAGCTCGTGCGCGACGGTACGACGATCCTGCTGACCACCCAGTACCTCGAGGAGGCCGACCGCCTGGCCGACCGGATCGTGCTGCTCGACCGCGGGCGGATCACCGCGGCCGGGACCGCCGACGCGTTGAAGACGCAGATCGGCGGCGAGCGGATCGAGCTGTTCTTCACCGACGCGGCCGACGCGCGGAAGGCCGCGCACCTGCTCGAAGGCCTCGCGGACGGCGTACTGGTCAACCTCCCGTCCGACGGTACGGCGGCGCACCTGCACGCCGTACTGGACGACCTGCGCGCGCAAGCGCTGCAGCCGGCCCGGGTCTCGTCGCACCGGCCGACGCTCGACGACGTGTTCCTCACCCTGACCGCCAAGGAGCCGGTATGAGCCACGAGGGATTCGGTGCCGCCCTGAGCGACACCGTGACGATGATCGACCGGAGCGTCCGGTTGAGCCGGCGCAACGTCGACACCCTGTTCGTGTCGATCCTGCTGCCGTTGCTGATGATGATGCTGTTCGTCTACGTGTTCGGCGGCGCGATCGAGACGGGGACGCAGTACATCAACTACGTCGTGCCCGGGATTCTGCTGCTGACCACCGGGTACGGCGCGTCGAACACCGCGATGGCGGTCGCGGACGACATGACCAAGGGCATGATCGACCGGCTCCGGTCGTTGCCGGTGCGCAGTTTCGCCGTACTGACCGGGCACGTCACCGCGAGCGTCGCGCGGAACGCGGCGTCGACGGCGATCGTGCTGCTCGCGGCGCTGGCGATGGGCTTCCGGCCTGATGCTTCGGTGGCCGAGTGGTTCGGTGCGATCGGGCTGCTGGCGCTGTACGTGATCGCGCTCTCGTGGCTCGCGGCCGGGCTCGGCGTGATCGCGAAGACGGTCGAGTCGGCGAGTACGCTGAGCTTCTTCATGCTGTTCCTGCCGTACCTGAGCAGCGCGTTCGTGCAGCCCGAGACGATGCCGGGCTGGCTGCGTCCGATCAGCGAGCACCAGCCGATCACCCCGGTGATCGAAACCGTCCGCAGCTTCCTGACCGGTACGCCGCTGGGCAGCAGCGGCTGGATCGCACTGGCCTGGTGCGGCGGGTTGCTGGTCTTCTCGGTGACCTTCGCGTCCGTGCTCTACCGGCGGCGCAGCAGCAGCTGAAAAAACGAGTGCCCCGACCTTGGATCGGGGCACTCGCCCGTGCGGGTCCCGGGGGGAGTGGGACCTCCACACGTGGGGGGGACCTCAAATCTATCGCCCCCGGAGGGTCAGCCCGGAATCGAGACGGCGATTCTCGAAACCCCAGTCCGCTGAGCGGTCGATCGGTGCGCCCAACGGTCGATATCTGCCTTGACAACGATTTCTTGTCCGGCCGTGTCGATTTCGGGGGTGCTGCTCCGACGTACCAGTAAGAGCGAGACACCAAGGGAGAGGGTCAGCATGAACGAGAACAGCGCCAACCAGATGATCGTCGCCATGCTGGCCGAGGGGAACCCGGTCTGGTACGTCGCGGCGATGGTGAACATGCGCAGCCACGACGTCTACCTGATCGGCCAGGCGGCCGGCTACCCGGACAAGGCGAAGCTGCGCCGGGCGGTCTGGGCCGCGAAGAACCGCACCCGCGTCGCCGCGTGAAGGGCGGTGCACCCGGGGCAGGGACCGGGTGCACCGCCGGCGGGTCCGGCCGGCCGTGAGGGGGCCGGCGGCCGGTCCGCGAGAGGGCGGGATCATCGATCCCGCCGTACGCCGATCAGTCCTTCGTTTCCATCAGCGGCGCCATCCACCGCGTGACCGTCGGGAGCATCAGGCTGCCGGAGTGAGCGGCGCCGTCGACCAGGTCGAAGGTGACGTCCAGGCCGTGCGAACGGAAGTTGGCCTCGAGGGTGCGCAGCCGCTCGATCCGGGTGTTGCCGGTCTTCTCGACGCCGTCCATCCAGTTGGACTCGCCCGGGTTGTTGATCTCCCAGGTCTCGACGTCCTCGGTGCCGACGACCATCTGGATCGGGACCCGGCGCAGCGCGTCGAAGTCGATCTTCTGGCCGAACTTCTCCTCGAACCCCCGCGTTCCGAGCCACCAGTCCAGCTTGTCGTCCAGCTGCGTGATCCGCCCGGGAGCGCCGATCGACGCCGCGGCCAGCCGCTCCGGGTGCAGGTAGAGGAAGCGGTGCACGAACTGCCCGCCGCCGGAGAACCCGTGCAGGTAGAACTTGTCGGTCGCGACCGGGAAGCGCTCGGCGACCTCGTCGACGATCGACAGCAGCATGTGGTCGAACCGGATGCCCTGGTACTCGATGAACTTGAAGTTGTGCAGGTCGTTCGGGTCGATCAGCCCGGCCGGGAAGATCGGCGTCAGGATCACCACACCGTGCTCGTCGGCGAACGGCTTCAGGTGGTCGCGGTACTTCGCCGCGGTCCGCGCGGTCCCGTGCTGGACGACCAGCAGCGGTGCCTGGTCGTCGTCCTTCAGCTGCTTGGGCACGTAGAGCAGGTAGTGCAGCCGGGGGTCGACCTGCGAGGCGAAGATCGGGATCGACCCGCGCTGGTAGAACGCAGCGGTGGGGGCGACCTGCTGGGTGTCGGTCATGACCGTCCTTCGGTGAGAGCGAACGCTGCCCGCAACTCGGCCACGCGTTCCGGCTGCCAGCCGGGTCCGGGGGCCGACGAGAGCAGCATCTGGGTGTAGGGGTGACGTGGCCGGCGCAGCAGTTCGGCCGTGGCGTTCTGCTCGACGTCGTCGCCGCGGTACATCACCAGGATGTGGTCGGTGACCTCACCGACCACGGCCAGGTCGTGGCTGACGAAGACCAGCGCGATCCCGAGCGCGTCGCGGATCTCGTTGAGCAGGGCAAGGATCCTCGCCTGCACCGAGACGTCGAGCGCGGAGACCGCCTCGTCCAGCACGAGCACCTTCGGCCGTACGGCGAGCGCCCGCGCGATCGCGACCCGTTGCCGCTGGCCACCGCTGAGTTCGTGCGGCCGGGACGCCGCGAGCTTGCTCGCCAGGCCGACCTGGTCGAGCAGGTTCGCGACCTCGGCCGACGCCGCGGCCTTGGCCAGGTCCGGGCGGTGCCGGTTCAGTACGTCGCGCAGGCAGGACTCGACACTGAGCCTGCGGTCGAGCGAGGTGTAGGGATCCTGGAACACCATCTGGATCTCCCGGGCGCGGCGCAGCCGGGCTGCCTTGCCGCGCTCGGACTTGCTGGTCTCGCGGCCGTCGACCGTGACCGTGCCCTGGTCTGGCGTGGACAGGCCGACCAGCATCCGGGCGACCGTGGTCTTGCCGGAGCCGGACTCGCCGACGACGCCGAGCGAACCGCCGGCCTCGACGGAGAAGCTGATGTCACGAGCGGCGACGACGGCCGCGTGGCCGCGTTTGCCGTGGAAGGTCTTGCAGAGCTTGTCGACCGCGAGAACGGTCATCGGGTCACCACCTCGCCGTCCTGCTCGGGCAGCGTCGGAACGGCTTCCGACAACTGCCGCGTGTACTCGTTGGTCGGGTTCTCGAAGATCGTCGCCCCAGGCTGGTGGTCGACGATCAGCCCTTCGCGCATCACGTACACGCGATCGCAGTACGCCGCCGCCAGGTGCAGGTCGTGGGTAATGAACAGGACGCCGAGGTCCCGCTCCCCTCGCAAACGTTTGAGCAAGGCAAGTACTTCGGCCTGCGTGGTCACGTCCAGAGCACTCGTTGCCTCGTCGGCCAGCAGGAGCTTCGGGTCGATGCTCAGCGCGGCCGCGATCACGACCCGTTGCAGCATCCCGCCCGACAGTTGGTGCGGGTACTTCCGCAGCAGGCTCTCCGGATCGCGCAGTCCGACGTACTCGAACAGCGTGAGCAGCTTGGACCGCGCGGCCTTCTTGTTCAGCCCGTGCACCTGGACGAGCCGCTCGGTCGCCGAGTCGCCGATCCGGCGTACGGGGTTGAGCGCCGTACGGGGTGCCTGGAAGATCATCGCGGCGTCGTTCGCCCGGATCTTCTGCACGGTCGCGTCGTCGGCGGACAGCACGTCCACTCCCCCGACGCTGACCCGGCCGCCGGCCTGGGCCTCGTCCGGGAACAGCCGCAGCGCGGCGCGAGCGGTCGTCGACTTGCCCGACCCGGACTCGCCGACCAGGCCGACCGTCTCGCCGGTGGCGACCTGCAGCGAGATCCCGCGCAGGATCTCCACCGTCGGAACGCGCAGCGTCAGGTCCTCGATCTCGAGCAGCATGCTCATTTCCTCACCGCCAGCTTGTCGGACAGCCGGACACCGATGACGTTGGTCGCGACCACCACGATCGCGATCGTCAGACCGGGGATCAGCGCCGGGCCGACGATGCCCTGGATGACACCGGTCCGGCCTTCCTGCACCATCAGGCCCCACTCCGAGCTCGGCGGCTGCGAGCCGAAGCCGAGGAAGTTCAGCGACGCCAGACTCATCAGGCCCTCGCCGAACAGCACGACCAGGTACCCGACGAGCGTCGGCATCAGGTTCGGCAGCAGGTACTTGCCGCACAGCACCGCTCCCCCGACTCCTTGCAGGCGATACGCGTCGACGTACGGGCGTGCCATCTCCTCCAGCGCGATCGCGCGGGTGAACTTCGCGATCGCCGGCGCGTAGGCCAGCGCCATGCCGAGCACCGAGGTCAGCTGACCACGGTCGAACACAGCGATCACCAGTACGACGAACAGCAGGCCCGGGAACGCGAACATCACGTCGGTCACCCGGCTCAGCGCCGTGTCGACCCAGCCGCCCTTCCAGGCGGCGGTGATGCCGATCAGCACCCCCATCACGGTCGCGACCGCGAGCAGCGCGATCGCGCCGAGCAGGCTCGGCCGGGCACCGTGGATGATCCGCGACAGGATGTCGCGGCCCAGCTGGTCGGTGCCGAGCCAGTGCGTCGCGTTCGGCGGCTCCCACAGCGCGCCGAAGTCCGTCTGGGACGGGTCGAACGGCGACACGATCGGCGCGAAGACCGCGGCGATCACGGCCAGCGCCAGGACGGCGGCGCTCAGGTAGAACGGCCACTCCTGGCGACGCCGGGTGGACGTCGCGGTCAGGACGGGCGCGGACAGATCAACGGTCATGAGACGCTCCTGGCCAGGACCCTTGCGTCGAGCAACGGATAGATCAGGTCGACGATCACGGTGACGGCCATGTACGCGATCACCATGTAGAGCAGGATCGCCTGCACCACCGGGAAGTCGTGGGTGTTGATCGCCTCCACCAGCAGGCTGCCGATCCCGTTCAGCCCGAAGACGCCCTCGACCACGACCGTGCCGGCCAGCATGCCGGCCAGGATCAGCCCGCACATCGTCACGATCGGGCCGAGCGAGTTCCGCAGGACGTGCCGCAGTACGGTCTTCCGGGACTGAAGACCGTAGCTGCGGGCCGCCTCGACGTGGTCGAGACTCTGCTGCTCGACCATCGTCTGCCGGGTGACCCGGCTGACCACCGCGATCGCGCCGAGCGCGAGCGCGATCGCCGGCAGGGTGAGGTGGTGGATCCGGCCGAGGAACCCCTCGCCCGGACCCGACACCGAGAACCAGCGCAGCTTCACCGCGAACACCGAGATCAGCACGACCGCGACGACGAAGTTCGGGATCGAGGTCGCGAACGTGGTGATGCCGGTGATGAAGGAGTCGATCGCGGTGCCCTTGCGCAGCGCGGAGACCACGCCGAGCAGGACACCGATCACGATGAACAGCACCCCGGAGTACGCGACCAGGGACAGCGTCACCGGCAGCCGGCTGCCGAGCAGGTCGGTGACCGGCTGCTGGTAGATGAACGACGAGCCGAAGTCACCGTGCAGCAGATCGGTCGCCCAGATCCAGTACTGGTGCAGGAACGGCAGGTCCAGGTGGTACTCGGCCCGCACCGCGGCGATCCGCTCCGGTGTCATGTTCTCCGGGTTGCCGATCAGGAACGCGACCGGGTCACCGGGCGCTGCGTACATCCCGGCGAAGATCACGAACGAGCTGATCACCAGGGTGAGCACCATTGCGCCAAGGCGCCGCAGTGCGACCATTGTCAGGCCCCCTTGGTCCCGAGGTCCGCGGCCCACGGCGAGTAGCGGTAGCAACCGCTGGCCGGGACCCCGGTCACCTTCGACGACAGCGCCACCGTGCTCGGGCTGTCCACGACCGGGATCCACGGCATCGCCTCGGACCACTTCTTGGCCAGCTCGATCGCGATGTCGGCGCGGGCGGCGTCATCCAGCGCGCCGCGGCCCTTGCTGACCAGCGCGTCGTACGCCGGGTCCTTCAGCAGCCATTGCACCGTCGAGGTGCTGGCGCCGTTCTTGTAGAAGCCGACCGGATCGTTCTTGGAGACGAAGTAGTCGTCGGTCAGGATGTCGACGCTCTTGCGGATCGTCTCGTCGTACGGGTCGTACTGCGCGGTCGGGATCTGCGTGATCGTTGCCTTCAGCCCGATCTTCTGGGCCGCGTCGACGAAAGCGTTGGCGATCACGTTGCGGACCGGCGAACCGTCGCTGGCGATGATCAGCGGCTGGGTCTCACCGACCTCCTGGACCAGCTTCTTGGCCGCGTCCAGGTCGGACTGCTCGGGCTTGGCGGGCAGGCCCGGCAGGGCGTCGTACGCCGCCTTGAACTTGTCCTTCTCGTAGCCCCAGGCGCCGGAACCGACCGGCTCCTTCCACGGCTGGCCGAGACCCGAGAACGCGGCCTTGGCCACGCCCGCACGGTCGATCGACATCGCGAGCGCCTTGCGCAGCTTGACGTCCTTCAGGCCGCCGCGGTCGGTGATCATCATGCTCCAGACCCGGGTGTCCGGGCCCTGGCTGACCGTGGTCGTGCCACCACTGGCGAGCTGCGTCGCCGAGGACAGGTTCTCCAGGTACGAGCCGGTCGCCTCACCGGTCTTGAGGGAGTTGACGATGACGTCGTCGCTGCCCCACTTGAAGGTGATCTCGTCGGTCTTCGCGGCCTTCGGCTTGTTCCAGTAGTTCGGCGCCTTGGTCAGCGTGATCGACTTGCCGGACTGCCACTCCTTCAGCTGGAACGGACCCGTGCAGGCGTCGGTCCCGGCCGGCGTGCCGTACTTCTTGCCCTGCGACTCGACACCCTTGCGGCTCAGTACGACGCCGGCGTCGCCGGCGATCGCCTCGACGAACACGGCGTCGGACTGCTTGAACTTGACCGTCACCTCGTTCGGGCCGGTCTTGGTCACGCCGGTCACGTTCACGTACTCGTCGGACTCGGCCGCACCGTCGGCGCGGTGCCGGTCCAGGCTCCACAGCACGTCGTCGGCGGTCAGCGGGGTGCCGTCGTGGAAGGTGACGCCCTGGCGGATCGTGAAGACCAGCGTGGTCGCGTCCTTCCAGGCGTACTTCTCGGCCAGGCCCGGCTTGAGCGTCAGGTCCGGCTGCAGCTGCAGCAGCCGGTCGCAGACGTTGGCCAGGATCAGGTCGCTCTGCGAGTTCGCCGCGTCGTTGTCCAGGTCGAGCGAGCGCGGCTCCTTCGGCATGAACCAGATCGCCTTGTCGAGCTGACCGGCGGCCGCCGGGGTGCTGTTGACCAGCTTGATCTGGTCCAGCACCGGCGACTGCGCGCCGGAGCTGCTGCCGTCACCGCAACCGGCGGCGACGAGCACGCCGGCCGCGGCCAGCGCCGTACCGGTGGTGAACCTCTTCAGAGAGGAGGCGGACATGGGTGCTCCTAGTCGTAAAGATTGAAGGGCACGAGCTCGTAGTCGTGCTCGCACGGGGTTCCTGCTGCGACGCGGTAGTCGCCGGTGGTGAGATCGACCAGGCTGGACAGCACGGTCGACCATTGGCTCAGCGCACCGAGCCGGTCGTCGGGATGGGCGCAGAGCGAGTCGGGCTGCCCCAGGTGGTCCGACATCGCGCTACGGACTGCTTTCGGTACGTCGGTGGTGGTGGCCGCCTCTTTCAGTCCCCTCCGGGCCTGTGGCACCCGGAGCAGTGAGTCAGGTGACATCGGTCGGTGCTGTGCGGCCAGCTGCGGCGGCACGAACGCCTGGTAGTGGTTGCCGTGCACAAGCAACCCGTCGACCGGGTACTCCCAGCCGTGGGCGCCCGGCGTGGTCTCGAGGTCGATGCTGAAACCGGATCGGTCGGTCAGCAGGGCGTTGCTCGCGATGTGCGCCTTCGTGCGGATCAGCACCTCGAGCGCGTCGGAGATCGTCGTGGAGTCCAGGACGAGGCGCCGGATCACCGTCTGCGGGATGCCGACGGTGTCGTCGAAGCGGCCCCCGAGGCCGTTCGCGTTCAGCGCGAAACCGTTGCTGCTGGCACCGTGCCGGCCGATCTGGCCGGCCTCGGTCTGGATGATCACGGTCGGTTTGGGCGGCTGGATCACCTTCAGGACGACGACGGTGTCCTTGACGGCGTGCCGCCAGTCCCAGTTCTGGCCGGCGTAGACGTGGCCGTCGGCGGCGCCTTCGTCGGTGAGCGAGAAGGAGGTGCAGCCGTCGGCCGGCTCCTCTTCCTCGGTCTTGCGGTACCTGGCGGCGTCGTACACGATCTCGCCGCGGCAGTTCAGGACGACGATCTCGCGGACCGTCACGCCCGCGCCGGCCGCGATGCCCCGCATCTCCTCGTACAGTTCGGGGAAATCGCCGGCGACGAGACGTTCCCACGGCGCGGACAGGGCCTGGATCTCACTCCAGGTCCGGCCGAGCCGGCTCTCGAACGCGGCCTCGTAGTACGCGATCGACGCTCCGACCAGGTCGGCGGCTGCGCGACCGTACTGCAGTCCGCGATCATAGGCCGACGGACTCGACACCTCGATGATCCTCATCAGGACGGAACTCCTTGTGGGGACTTACCATGGCATTACAGGGGGGCCGTCTTTTGAACGGTTCGTTACACGCTCGATGGGATCGGATGATACACAGATGACCGACGAGGTAACAGGGGTTACGGCAAAGAATCCGGCGATCGCGGAGCTTCGTGCACGCATTCGTGACCATTGGGACGAGTTCACCCCCGCCGCGCAGGCGGTCTGCCGGTCGCTGTCCGAGATCTCTCCCGAGCGGCTGCTCTATCTGTCCGCGGCCGATCTGGGCGTCGAGAGCCGGACCAGCAACGCGACCGTGATCCGGACGCTGCAGGCGCTCGGTTACAAGGGGCTGGCCGAGCTGAAGGACCAGGTCGCCTCGCCGTTCGGCACCGCGCAGCGCGAGCAGCGGCTGCGGGACCGGATCACCTCCACCGGCGGCGACCCCAAGCACGTCTGGGACAAGGTCATCACCGAGGCGATCGAGCGGATCGAGTTCCTCAACGAGGGCTTCCCGCTGGACGCGTACGCCGAAGCGGTCCGCCTCCTGCTCGACGCCCGCGAGATCGTCTCGTACGGCTTCGGCGCGAACTACGTCGCCGCCGAGCACCTGACGCTGAAACTCCGCCGCCTCGGCCGTACGGCGCGCGCGATCACCAACTCGGGCTTCCGCCTGGCCGACGACCTCCTCGGCATCCAGCACGGCGACGTCGTCGTGGTGATCGCCCCCGGCCGCCTGATCCTCGACGCCGAGTCCGTCATCGCCCGCGCCCGCGCGGTCGGCGCCCACATCATCCTGCTCTCGGAACAGAAGGTCGCCGAACGCCTCGCCGGCGACGTCACGGTCGCCATGCATGTGCCCAACACGGTCACCGGGATCACCGCTGAGGTCCTCACGTCGATCGTCGTCACGGACGCGCTGGCGCAGGCGGTGGCGGCGGCGGATACGGAGCACACGCTGGAGTCGGCCCATACGCTGGCGACGATCAGGCAGCAGTTGGGCTTCTGAGCTCGGGAAAGGAGCTGCCGCATCCAGCCGGGCAGCAGGTACTACGCTTGGCGTTCCACCCGACGGCGGATGCCTGCCCGCCCGCCGTACTGCCCGGACAGCTCGAACGCTTCGCAGTCGGCCGGCGTGACCTCAGCTCCACGCGACCTCAGCGGCTGCACGGCGTACAGGCCAACGGATTCGCCCAGCCGAGCGCAACCCGACCGCGTGTGCGTCGGTAACATCCACTCCATGATCTTCATCACCGCGAAGTTCCGTGTCCTGCCCGACGACGCCGACAACTGGCCCACCATCACCGCCGACTTCACCACGGCGACCCGCAACGAGCCCGGCTGCCTGTGGTTCGACTGGTCGCGCTCGGTCGACGACCCCACCGAGTACGTCCTCGTCGAGGCCTTCGCCGACGACGACGCCGCGTCGGCCCACGTCACCTCGGCCCACTTCAAGGCTGCCCAGCAGTCCCTCCCACCCCACCTGGTCGAGACCCCGAGAATCGTCAACTTCAAACTCGACCAGAACGAGTGGTCCGAACTCGGCGAACTAGCCGTCAACCGCTGACTCGTCCCCCAACCCCCGAACAGACTCCACCAGCCGCTCCATCCCCGCGACGATGGACGGCTGGGCCCGGACGAACTGCGAGGGGCTGACAGCCAGCCGCACCGCCAACTCACCGAACTGCGGCTCCTGGCGGCGCGAATGTCCTACCGGCGTCGTCCGCGTGCTGAACGCGTCCCGGCGGGAGCGCACCCGCCGCGATCACCGGCTCACCAAGTCCCCGCGGCTCATCACCCAGCGGCCTGGGGATCCAACTGACCAGCTTCCCGTCTGCCCCGATCCCCCGGCTGATGACGCCCTCGGCTGCCAGGCGTCGGCAGATCTGGTTCACCGTTTGCCGGGGCTTGATCCCCGTCACGACTGACAGTTAGTCGTCATCCAGCGGCACTGCCCTCGTACGGATCGCGCTGAGGATCCCCTCGCGGTGCGTCTCCTCGGCGTGCACGCCTGGCGCCAGGAACTCGCGCCCGACGGCATCTCGGTCTCGCTCGTCGTCTAGTTCTCGCAGGCGATGCCGTCGCCGTCTCGGTCTAGTTTTCTGGAGTAGCCGGGCTCGCCGGCGTGGATGGGGGCGGCGCCGGCGGCGCGGACTGCGGCGCAGTTGGCGTAGTAGACGTCGGTGACCGGCGGCTTGGTGGTCGTACGGCGGGTGGTGGGCTTCGTCGTCGGCTTCTTCACCGTCGGCTTTTGCGTCGGCTTCTTGGTGACGGGCGGGAGTTTCGGCTTGGTCGTGGGTGGCTTCGAGAGGAGTCCGACGGGCTTCGTCGGCTTGGCGCTCGGGCGTTGTGTGGCGACCGGCGTTGGCGTCGGCGTACTGGTCGACGGTGGTGCCGCGGTCGTCACGGTGACGGTGACCGGCGCGGCGGCCGGGGTGGTTTCTGGTGCGGCGCAGGCGCCGGCGAGTGTCAGAACGACGAGTCCGGTGCCGACTGCGAGCACGGCGCGGCCACGGTCCATGGATGGTCCCCCCAAATCCGCCCTCGGCCCCCCGGTGGCGGTAGTCGTTGCCCGGCCGGAACCAGCCGGGCGCGTCATGCCTACCACCGATTCGTCACTGTCCGCGACGGTTCACCGGGTCCGACCGGCGAACCTTGTCGCTTTCGTTACTCGGCGTACGACGAACAAGCGGCCCTCGCCGCGCCCGAACACCGCCCAGTCCGAGCGTCAGGCCGCCCGGATCCGCTCGCGCTCCGCGCGACTAGTCGGCGACGACGATCGTGTTCTGGGCCGCGGCGATCCGCCAGACGCCCTCGTCCTTGGCGAGGAAGTAGACCGGGCTCCCGTGGTCGAGCACCTTGTCGTCCTCGCGCTGGACGTACGTTTGATTGACGTTGAGCACGGCGATGTCCGGCCGAACGAAGAGCAGATGCTCGGCCTCGTACGTCGCGTACCTGTCGGTCGTCGCGCCGGGCAGCACCTTGCGGGTGAACTCGCCGATCGTCTCGCGCCCGTACAGCCGCTTGCCGTGCCCGGTCACCCAGAGCGCGTCCTCGCGGAACACCCCGAGGAACGCGTCGGCGTCCTCGTTCCGCTGGGCGCGGTCGACCGTGGTCAGCAGCGCGAGGATCTGGTCGACGTCGTCCTGGCTGGGAATCGTTCCGGTGATGTCCATGGTGACGATCCTCGGAGTTGAAGTCCCCTTGAGGTCAACTCCGGTTCTCGATCGTACTGGACCCGCAGCTCGTCGAACGCTCCCGGGCGCCCGAGCCGCAGCTCGATCCGGCGACCACCGACGACCGGCGTCACCCGCCGTACGATCTCCTCGGTCTTCTCCGCCGACGCGTAGATTCCAAGCACCAGTACGTCGGACCCGCCGCTCTCGTCGGACCCGCCGCTCTCGTCGGCCCCGCTCGTTTCGTCCCCCACCGTGAACCCCCACGGCACCTCGCACGGCCCGTCGTGCTCCTCCACCGGACAGATCGTCCGCGCCACCGGCTCCTGCAGCTCGAGCCCGGCACCGTGGATCCACACCTCATAACCAGCATCCATCCCCCGACCGTAGCCCGCGATAGTTGCCCACCGCATCGGAATAGTCCCGCCGTCTCCCCTGACCGTGACCCGCAACAGTTGCCCACCGCATCGGACAAACCCGTTGACTCCCCTGCCCCGATCAGATGGGATCCTCTGATGAGTCCCCACCTCGTCGTCCTCTGCGGTACGTCGTACTCCGGCAAGAGCTCCTTCGCCGCGGCCCTGGCCGAGCGCCTCGGCGCCCACGTCGTCAGCCTCGACGAGATCAACGAACGCCGCGGCCTGTGGGGCGGCGACGGCATCCCCGTCGAGGAATGGCAGGCCACGCACGAGATCGCGATCGGCGAGGTCCGTAGTCACCTGGCCGTGGTCAGGCAGAGCGAACGCCACTCTTCGACGGTGATTCTCGACGACACCAGTTCACCACGCTTCCTCCGCGACGGCTGGCGCGCTATCGCCGCCGAACTGGGCGCCGAGTTCCACCTCATCCACCTCGACGTCGACCACGCGACCATCCACCAACGCCGTACCGCCAACCAGGCCAGCCCCGATCGCCGGCACGTCTCCGCCGCCGTACTCGCCCAGCACCTCGCCGACTTCGAACCACCCGGACCCGACGAGAACCCCATCCGCGTCCGCCCTGGCGACCCGCTGCCGAACCTCGTGCAGTAGCCAGAGACACATACCTTCCTGACCGTCACTCCGACCTGGTGTATCAGATTTGATACATTGGTATTCATGGAGTTCAGCGTCGAGGAACGTGAGCAGGTTGCCGAGGCCCTGCAGGCGGCATTGGCCGACAGCGGCCTCACTCAACACGCCTTCGCACACCTGATCGGAACGTCCCGTCCGCGCCTTTCGGCGTACCTGAACGCCCGCACGATGCCGTCAGCCGCCTTGTACCAAAGGATCCTGCGCACCGCGGCCGGACTGTCCAGCGCTCGGCGTCACGGCTGGATGACTCCGGACCGGACCAGCGACAAGGTCGATGAGGCGCTCCGGGCCGGGGATGAGGACTGGGCGTTCAAACTCGTCATCCAGGCGCGTGATCAGCTTCGCGCCATGCTCGCAGGGAGCGACCCGGCCGCCGACGCCTGGCTGCTCCGATCCGCAGCCATCTCGGATCCGCGGTACGATGCGCTTCTGGCCGCGCTGGTCCAGCAGGAGTTCGAACAGAGCTCGCATCCACTGCGTCCGGGATGGACCGAGGATGCCCACCTCTCCTCGGCCTGGACCCAGCCGAACTTGCGTCGGGGCGAGAAGTGGACCCGGCAGCACACTCCACCCTGGCTGGCGCAGCGAGGAATCTTCATCGCCGACCTTGACCTGATGACCGCATGACCGAGCCGACCGACGACTTCAGCTCCGCCGACATCGCCCGACTTCTCGACCTGCTGGAGGCCGAGCTCTCTCGTCGCGGCGTCGCGGCCTCGATCTACATCGTCGGAGGTGCCGCGATTGCACTGACGTACGACGCGGGCCGCAGGACCAAGGACATCGACGCCGAGCTGACTCCGGAAGACGCGATCCTGGAGGCGGCGGCCTCGGTGGCCGAATCCGAAGGGCTTCCACCGACCTGGCTCAACAGCGATGCGAAGGCCTGGATCCCTCCTCATCCACTCTCCGTGGCCCAGTCGCCAGTCACTGGGCTACGGATCGAGATCGCGTCCCCCGAGACTCTTCTGGCCATGAAATTAGTAGCCTCACGCAACAGAGATGTACCGGACATCAAGCTGCTGGCGGAGGTATTGGGCCTCACCCAACCGCTGGCCATGGCTGAGCTGGTCCGCGATCATTACGGCGCGGACCAGCTCGAGGCCGTTCATGGTGGATTCGACGACATGCTGCTCTGGTGCCGAAGACTCGTCGAACGTCTGTGGCCGTAGCGTGGGTCAGCGGCGGCGGCCCCACTTGGAGGAGGCGCCGACACCGGCGAGGTGGAGGGCGATGCAGAGGAGGCCGGCCATCAGGAGGGTCTGAGGGGTGAAGGCGTCGCTGACGGTGGCGTTGGCCCAGTCCAGAATGAGGGCGAGGCCGAAGATCACAGCGGCGATGATCGCGAACATCTAGTGCTCCTTTAGCGGATTCCAGCAGGCGGAAGGCGCTCATCTAACTCCCGTGCCGACGACGGCACAAGGGCCAACTCCGTTAAGGTTCCGCAGACTGCAAGGACGGTTGAAGTCGAGCCCTCGCGAGCGGCGTCAGCCGGCGGCGAAAGGCGGGAGATCGAGCAGCGGCAGCAACGCGTCCGGCGGGAAGTCGGGCCAGGCCGTGGGGGCTGCTTCGTCGGGGGTGCGGAGGTGGCAGTCGATGAAGTGCTGGACTTCGATCAGGTCGATGTACCAGCCGCCTTCGTACGAGCCGGTGAAGGTGTTGGGTTTGGTGAGTTGCACGCCCTCGTCGGGGAGGACGAAGCAGCGGTCGGTGGTTGGGCGGCCGGGGGCCTGGTACTGCGGGAGGATCGGTACGTCGTACGCGATGACGCCGCTCGCCGTACGGACGCCGGCGCACCACTGGCCGGTGCGGTGGAGGACGGAGAGCTCTTCGAGGATCACGACGGCTGGACGATGAGGGTGAACTCGTCGGCGTCGGGGGCTGCTGGGTTGCCGGATTCGTTGTTGAGGTGGGTGATCGCGAGGCCGGCTTGCTCGCAGAGGGACTGGGCTGAGGACTGGGTTTGCCAGTGGATGATCCAGTCGCGGTCTGCGGATTCGACGGTGCCGTCGGGGGTGCGGCGTTCGTAGCGGACTGTGGTGGTGCGGGTTCGGAGGGACTGGTCGTAGGTCTCCGACAGGGGTGTGTAGATGAGGGTGGCGCCTTCGTCGTCGGTTGCCTTGCGTTGGACGCCTAGGTCCGAGGCGGGCGTGGGCTCTGGGATCCAGAGTGGGATCATCGCTTGGCCGTCGGGGGTCAGGTGGTTGCGGATGGCTTGGAGTGCTTGGGCGGCGGTCTTGTCGTCGGGGAGCAACGTGAAGGTGGGACCGGCGAGGTAGATCGAGCGGTAGCGGCGTGGGAGGGACAGGTCTTCCATGCGCTGGTGGTGGAGGGTGACGTCGAGGCCGAGGGCGGCTGCGTTGGTGCGGCAGCGGTCGAGCATGTCGGCGGAGGAGTCGACACCTTCGACGTCGAGGCCTGCCTGCAGCAAGGAAAGCATCGGTTCGCCGTCTCCGCAGCCGAGCTCGAGCGCGGGTTCACCTGTTGCGGTGACGAAGGCGGCGTATGGCGCTGGGTCGAAGCTCGACGACTTCAGGCGGGCGTAGGCGTCGACGACGATTCCGGTGTAGAACTCTGCGGCATCCATGGGATTCGGAGCCTAGAGTGCATCCGAGCCGGTCGGCCAGGCGATTTAGAGGGCGGTGCGGACGGAGGCTGCTGTGGTGGGTGGGGTTCCGAGGTCTTCGACGGGGAGCTCGGTGGCGGGCTGGGTGGTGAGGGTCGCGCGTTCGATGCGGTCGAACCGGAACCAGCGGATGGCTTCGCGGTGCCTGCAGTACGCGACCAGGTACCAGTAGCCGTCGCGGAAGGCGAGCAGCTGGGGATCGACTCGGCGCGTGGTCGGTTCGTCGTCGCGGTTTCGGTAGCGCAGCGAGAGGACCTTGCGCTGCTGGAGGGCTTGTTCGATGGCCTTGCGATGGCGCGGCGCGGTCGGCTCGGTCGTGGTGTGGTTGATCCAGATGCGCTCGGTCAGGGCGTCGGTCTGCTGCCGGGCGTGGGGGTCCATTACTCCGAGCACCTTCATCAGGGCGGCGCGGGCTTGCTGGTCGAACGGTTGGCCGCGATGCGCGGCGATTGCTGCTGTGAGCGCGGAGGCCTCGGCGGCGGTGAAGTTGACCGGCGGGAGGGTCGCGGCCGGGTCGACGACGTACCCGCCGATCCGCCCGGTCCGGGCCCAGATCGGGAAGCCGGCTTGCTGCAGGGCGGAGATGTCGCGTTTGACGGTGCGCACGCTGATCTCGAACGCGGTCGCGAGCTGCTCGGCCGTGCGGCCTCGCGGGCCGGCTCGGCGGAGGTCTTCGCGGATCGCGTAGAGGCGGTCGGTGCGATTCATGGGTAAACGGTGCCATAAGGGTGACATCCCAGGCCAGGAGAATAGGAGACATGACACAGGCGCATGAACCCCTTCTGTTGTTGAGCGGCGCGGGGCTTCCCGGCTGGATCTGGGACGACGTACGCAAAGAACTGGCCGCGAGTCACCCGACGGTAGTTGCCGAGCGACCGCAGCGTGACGGTGCTTCACTCAGGGAGTACGCCGCTGCGGCGCTGGCGTCGGCGCCGTGGGAACAGTTTGCGGTGGTCGCGCACTCCAGTGGCGGGGCCGTGGCCGCGGAGCTGGTTGCTCTCGCACCTGACCGGGTGACTTCGGTCCTGGCAGTGTCGGCTGTCGTGCCGAAGCCGGGGCGGAGCTTCGTCACGTCGATGCCGTTCCCGCAGCGGCTCGTGCTGAACGTGGCGATGCAACTCGCCGGGACCCGACCGCCGGACAGCGCCATCCGGCGAGGCGTCGCCGGCGGGGTCGATCAGGAGACAGCCGACCGGATCGTGAAGGACTTCGTTCCCGAGTCGGTGCGCCTCTACCGCGACAAGCCGACAGGCATCTTCCCCGAGCGTCGGGGCTACCTCACCACCACGCAGGACGCCGAACTGCCGGCTGGACTCCAGGGCCGGTTCGCGAGCAACCTTGCGCCGAGCTGGACCGAGTCCATCGACACGGGGCACCTTCCGATGCTCGAGGCACCGGAAACTCTGGCCCGAAGCATCGAGAACTTCCTCGTCGCCGGACGGATCACCCGAAAAGCCTGACAACACAGACAGATCCAGCAGCAGGAGAGCACCGGGTCCGAGGCATCATCAAACGCCCGGACCAACTCCCCCGGACAAAGGCGAAGGCCCGGACCTATTGGTCCGGGCCTTCCACAGTAGCGGGGGCAGGATTTGAACCTGCGACCTCTGGGTTATGAGCCCAGCGAGCTACCGAGCTGCTCCACCCCGCGCCGTTGTGATGTCTTTAGTTTAGGGGATGGAGGGGACAGAAACCAAATCGGGGGTTGGGAGGAAATCGGGTGTGGTGTGGGAGGGGGCGGGAGTACGGTGCGGGACATGGCTGAGGTGGGGGTTCGGGAGTTCGGGTTCGGGGATCTGGGTGGGGCTGCTCGGGTGCTGGCGGAGCGGCACGCGCGGCATCGGCGGAGGCATCCGCTGTTGCGGGGTGACTTCGAGGACGTCGAGGTTGCGCGGGTCGCGGTGGCCGAGGCCTGGGAGGCCGAGGGGGCTTCGGGGGCTGTGGCGGTCAGTGGTGGGGAGGTTGTCGGGTATTTGCTGGGGGCACCTAAAGGTGAGGTGTGGGGGCCGAACGTCTGGGTCGAGGCGGCTGGGGTTGCGGGGCGGGACGCCGAGGTCGTCAGGGACTTGTACGGAGTGGCGGCTGCGCGGTGGGTGGCCGAGGGCAAGACGGCTCAGTACGTGTTGGTGCCGGATGACGGTGAACTGGTGGATGCCTTCTTCCGGTTGGGGTTCGGGGCGCAGCATGCTCATGCGCTGCGGGGGCCGTTCGTGGGAGAGGTCAGCGTGCCGGCGGGGATGACGGTTCGGCGGGCGGAGCGGCGGGACATCGGCGTACTGGCTGAGTTGGACCTGGTGCTGCCGAGGCATCAGGGAGCGTCGCCGGTGTTCTCGGCGGGTGAGGTGCCCTCCTTGGAGGAAGCGGTGGCGGACTGGGAGGAGTCGGTCGACGATCCGGAGTACGCGACGTTTGTTGCCGAGGTCAACGGTCGGGTGATCGGGTCGGCGATCGGGTGCTCGCTGGAGAAGTCGAGTGCGCACCAAGGGGTGGCGCGACCGGACAACGCCGGGTTCCTGGGGTTCGCGGCGGTGCTCCCCGACGAGCGTGGGCACGGGGCCGGGCGGGTGCTGGGCGAGACGGTGCTGAAGTGGTGTGCGGACAGTGGATACGACTCGGTGGTGACGGACTGGCGGGTGACGAATCTGCTGTCGTCGCGGACCTGGCCGCGACTGGGTTTCGTCCCGACGTTCCAGCGGTTGCACCGGCAGATCGGGTACTAGTCAAACAAACGCTCTGTGTAGTTGCGGAACTACGATGAGCTATTGCAGTCGCTCACAGCGCATGTTTGCATCGGCTGGGTAATCGGTTCTCAGAGGGGGGATCGCGATGCTCAGACTGTCTTTGCCTGCGCGGATCGTGGGCTGCTTGTTGATGCTGGCGACGTTCCTGGTGGTGGTCAGGCCGGCCGAGGCCGCCGTGCCGGATCGGAAGGCGTGGGTGCTGTGGAACCAGACCAGCGGAACCACGACGGCGTACGGGACCTGGCCCGCGCCGACGACCGTGACGGTCGTCGGGGTCGGTCGGTACCAGGTGAAGTTTCCTGGACAAGGTGCTCCCAACGGGGTCGTGCACGTGACGGCGGTGAACAACGCGCCGCACTGGTGCCAGGCGGAGAACTGGTTCCAGTCGGGGGCTGACGAGATCGTCAACATCCGCTGCTACCGGGTCGGTGGGGCGCTGGATCCGAGTGGGTTCAGCGCTTTCTTCGTGCGGGCTTCGGGTGGGCCGGCGCCAGGGCCCTACGGGTACGTCGATTCGGCAGCCTCCGGGGCGTTGGTGAGTCAGTACAACTCGGTGGGTGCGCCGAACACGTCGACGCCGAGCGGGGTCGGTCAATGGTTGGTGAAGTTCCCGGGGCTGATCACCGGTGGGCCGTTGGACGGGAGTGTCCAGGCGACCGCGGTGAATGCTTCGACGGGTGCTCGGTGCAAGGTCTCCGGGTGGTCGTCGACGGCTGGTGGGCAGGAGGTCAAGGTGATGTGCTTCAACTCGGCCGGGGCCTTGCTGAACACGCGGTTCACGCTGACCTACCAGCACAAGGTGTCGCTGTACGGCGCGGCGGTGCCGCCGAAGTACTACGGGTACTTCCTGTTCCAGCCTGGGGTCGGGCCGGCGACCACCAACCTGAACTCGGTCATGGGGCTCGGGGCGAACACGGTGATGTCGGCGGGACCTGGGTTGTTCCTGGTGACGTTCCCGCGGATCGCGTTCCCGGAGAACACGGTGCAGGTGACGGCGTACGGCGCGAACCCGAACTTCTGCGGGCTCAACACCGGGTGGACGAACAGTTCGTCCGGGCCTGATCTGTTCGTGCGGGATGTCAACTGCTTCACGAACGCTGGGGCACCCGTCACGGCCGGGTTCACGGTCAGCGCGAACTCGATTCTCTGAAAAGCACCCGGGTTCTCCCGCCCTGCGGGCGGGAGAACCCGGGGAAGGGAAGGAAGGCGAAGGGCTCGGAGCCGAGCGGGTCGGTGGGGGTGGCGGGTCGGTGGTGGGTGGGGGTGGCAGGTCGCGTCGGTGGGGGTGGCAGGTCGCGTCGGTGGGGGTGGCAGGTCGCGTCGGTGGGTGGGTCAGGTTGGTTCGGGGTGGAACCCTTCCGCGGTGGCGAGTAGGGCTTGCTGGGGAAAGCGTGAACGGTCGATGGTGAGCTCGGCGGCCAGGCCTGGTTCGACGAAGTAGAAGGCCTGGCCGTCCGTGACGTAGCCGCCGTACGAGCCGATACGTTGCGGGGTCAGCTCCCAGGTCGCCGGGTCCTTCTCGTGGTACTCGGTGAGGAAGTCCTTCAGCGATTCGACATTGGCGATGCGGTCGCCGCGGATGGTCTTGAGGCTGAGGTCGACCGTGGTCGCGTCGCCGGTGGTGGTTTCCCAGACCCGGCTGTGGAAGGTGACCTCCTCCCACTCGTACTCGAAGTCGGACGCGGTGCCGACGCCCGCGGGGACATGGGTGATGGTGAAGCCGTCCAAGGTGCACACCTCCGGTTGGGGGAACAAGGCGAACAAGGCGATCAGCACGAGAGGGATCATGCCTAGAAGATGCCGGGAAAGTACCCACCCGGGAGGACGAGAAAAAGAGCTGTGGACAAAGCAGAACGGCGGCCTCCCCCGCAGGGGAAGACCGCCGTTCCACGGAGACTCAGCCAGTCGGTGACGTCGGTGGACTGGTCGGCGTCGTCGGTGGTGTCGTCGGTGTCGCTGTCGGATTGGGCGTCGGCGTGGTCGTCGGGTTCGGCAACTGCGCACCGGCCGCGATCGCCCGGGCCACCGCTGCCTGCGCCTTCTTGACGTTCGCCTGGTACCCGCTCAGGTCACCACGTTTCAAGGCGGCCTCGGCGTCGGCGAACGACTTGTCCGCGTCGGCCAGCGCCTGCTTGATCGTCTGGTTCGCCGGCGGTTGCTGTGGCGTGTTCGGGTCCTGGGGCGTCGGGTCGTCAGGCGTGTTCACCGAGGTGTTGAACACCTTGGTGAGTGCCTCCGACAGCGTCGACCCGAAGGCGACCCGGTCGCCGAACGACACCAGCACGTACCGCAGGACCGGATAGCTACCGGCGCCGGACGTCCGGACCGAGTAGACCGGCTGGACGTAGAGCAGACCGCCGCCCAGAGGCAAGGTCAGCAGGTTTCCGAACTGGGCTCTCGCGCCGCTGCTCGGCTGGTTGATCGGCAGCAGCGCCTGTCTGATCCCGTCGTCGGTCTGGAACTTGTTGTAGACCTGACCAGGACCTGGGATCTGCAGGTTGCCCGGTAGTCGCAGGATCCTGAACTGCCCGTAGTCCGGTGACGACGCCTCCGCGTCGACGGCCATGAAGGCGGTCAGGTTCTCCCGTTCCGCGTTCGGCACGTAGACCGAGGTGAGCGAGAACTTCGGGGAGTCCTGTCCGGGCATCCGCAGCGACAGGTAGAACGGCGGCTGGTTCTGCACCGGCGAGTCCGCCGTGCCGGTACCGGTCGGGTCGGCCGGGACACGCCACAGGTCGCTGTTCTGGTACCAGGTGCCGGCGTCGGTGACGTGGTACTTGGCCAGCAGGTCGCGCTGCACCTTGAAGATGTCCTCGGGGTAGCGCAGGTGCGACATCAGCGCCGGCGAGATCTCCGAGCGCGGCTTGACGGTGTCCGGGAAGGCCTTCATCCAGGTCTTGAGGACCGGGTCCTTCTCGTCCCAGGCGTACAGCTCGACCGAACCGTCGTACGCGTTCACGACGGCCTTGACCGAGTTGCGGATGTAGTTGATCTCCTCGCTCGGCTGCGACGCGATCGCCCCGCGGCCCGTGGTGGTGTCGCGGGTGCTGTCGTCGAGCGCGACCTTCTGCGAGTACGGGTAGTTCGCCGAGGTGGTGTAGCCGTCGACGATCCAGACCACCTGGCCGTCCACGACGGCCGGGTACGGGTCGCCGTCCGGGGTCAGCCACGGCGCGGCCTTCTCGACCCGCTCGCGCGGGTTGCGGTCGTACAGGATCTTCGACTGGTCGTTGACCCGCTGCGACAGCAGCAGGTTCGCGTCGCGGAACTTGGTGGCGTAGAGCAACCGGTTGAAGAACGACCCGATCTGGACGCCGCCCTTGCCCTCGTAGGTGTTCAGCGTCGGGTCGCCGCCGCTCTTGCCCTCGGGGGTGTCGAGCTCGACCGCCGCGGCGCCCTTCGGCGCACCGACGACCGAGTAGTCCGGGGACTGCTCGCCGAAGTAGATCCGCGGCTCGTACTCGCCGAGGTCACCGGTCGGCGGCAGGTCCTTCGACGAGAACACCGGCGTACCGTCGGCGGCCCGCTGGTTGCCGTTCGCGGCGACGACGCCGTAGCCGTGGGTGTAGACGGTGTGGTCGTTGTTCCAGTTGCGCTGACCGGCCGGGAGCCGGTCGACCTGGACCTCGCGGACCGCGATCACGGTGTCGCGGACCTCGTTGCCGATCTTGTACCGGTCGACGTCGAGGTCGGTCGGGAACGAGTAGAAGCCACGGACCTGCTGCAGCTGCTCGAACGTCGGACCGACCACGCTCGGGTCGATCAGCCGGATCCCGGGCAGCACGTCGGCGTCGGCCTTCAGCTCCGCGTCGGTGGCGCCGGTGGTCTTGGCCGCGTAGTTGTCGACCTTGGTGCCTTCCAGACCGTACGCCTGCCGGGTCGCCTCGATGTTCTTCGTGATGTACGGCGCCTCGCGGACCGGCTCGCTCGGGCGGACCCGGAGCTGCTGCAGCGCCGCCGGCCAGAGTGCACCGAGCAGGACCGCGGACAGGATCAGTACGACGGTCCCGACGCCCGGCAGCAGCCAGGTACGCCGTACCACGTTCGCAAAGAACAACCCGGCGCACAGCAGCGCGATGACCGCCAGGATCTCCTTGCTGGGCAGGACCGCGTTGTCACCGGTGTAGGAGATACCGGTGAACAGCCGGCTGTCCGAGGTCGTCAGGCCGTACCGGTCGAGCCAGTAGCTGAACGCCTTGAGCAGGACCAGCAGACCGAGCAGTACCGAGAACTGCACCTGCGCCGAGCCGGAGGCCTTCTGCCCCTTCGCGGACGGGCGGAAGCCGCCGTACAGGTAGTGGGTGATGATCGCGGCGACCAGCGAGAGCAGGACGATCGAGTAGCCGAAGCCGAGCAGGACGCGCAGCCACGGGTAGTCGAAGACGAAGAACGCGATGTCCTTGTTGAAGTGCTTGTCGGTCACCCCGAACGGCGTCCGGTTGCGCCAGGCCAGGAAGACCTTCCACTCCCCCGACGCGGCCGAGCCGCCGAAGATCAGCATCAGCGTGCCGAGCACGCCGACGGCGATCTTGCCGCGCGACTGCAGCAGTTCGCCGTACCGCTCGAAGCCCGGGCTGGGCGACGGCGCGAGGGCGACCCGCGGCCTGGTCCGGTAAGCGACGATGACGTTGGCCACCACGGCGGCCGCCATCAGCAGGCCGACCACCACGAACAACAGCACGCGGGTGCCGAGCACGGTGCCGAAGACCGAGCCCAGGTCGACCGAGCGGTACCACAGCCGCTGCGTCCAGACGTCGGTGAAGACGCTGAAAAGAATGAGCAGCACGATCAGCGTGGCGATGGTGGGCAGCAGCGCCTTGGGGCGCTGGCCGGGAGTTCGCCGCGATCTGCGCGGCTCCTCCGGCATGTCGTAGACGCCGTCGCTCATGCTACTTCTCCTCGACGCTGGAAGGCTCGAATGTCAGTGACAGTACTTGGCAGAGGGTAGGAACCAAGTCGCTGCCGGTCAGGACGGCGCTGTCTTCGTCGTGCGAACGCAGCCGTACGGCGCCGAACTGCTGCCCTTCACGCAGTACGGCGGCCACCATCCGCACCTCGTGCCGGCGCGGGTCGCTGCCTGCCATCCGGGCCAGCTCGGCGTCGGACTCGGCATCGGACAGCCCCGACTCGACCGACGCAGGCAGTACGACGCGCTCGAGCGCCAGCGCGCAGCCGGACACCCCGTCGGGCCACTCGATCTGCCCCAGTACCTCGGCCAGGTTGCTGTCGTCGACCCCGCCGGGCAGCTCGCCCTGGGCCACCGGCGTCAGCGGCTGCGCCGCGTCGTCGGCACCGAGCTCGGCGGCCAGTTGCGGCTCGGCGGCCAGCAGCTCCTTGGTGGGCACCAGCGCGAACAGCTGCGCGGGCTGGTCCCAGCCCGCGCTGCTGACGTGCTTCTCGATCTCCACCACCACACGGCTCAGCGCGTCGGCGGGCAGGTTGTCTATCGCGTGCATGCGGGGACGTCTCCAGTTCCAGCGGACAGTGCCTTCAGGGCGCCGATGGCGTCGGTCAGGGTGCTGATCTTCACCAGCTGGATGCCGTCGACGCCGGCGTGCAGGGCGGCTTCGCAGTTCGGGGCCGGGACCAGGAAGACGGTGGCGCCGTCGTTCTTGGCGCCGGCGATCTTCTGCTGGATGCCGCCGATCGCGCCGACCTGGCCGAGTGCGTCGATGGTGCCGGTCCCGGCCACGTGCTTGCCGGCCAGCAGCGGGCCGGGCGTCAGCTTGTCGTAGATGGCCAGCGCGAACGCCGTACCGGCACTCGGGCCGCCGATGTCCTGGCCGAGGTTGACGCTCACCTTGACCGGCGAGTCGACGCCGATCGTGATGCCGACCATCGGCCGGGTCTCCTCGCCGGGCGTCGCGGCGGCCTTGACCACGACGGTCTGCTCGACGCTGCCGCGGCGGATCAGGAAGCTGACGTTCTCGCCGACCTTGTTCTTGCGGACCAGGTCGCCGACCTGCGGGATCTGGGTGGCGGCCACACCGTCGACCTTCAGCACCACGTCACCGGGCTTGAGCTTGCCGTCGGCCGGGCTGTCCTTCGCCACCGACGCGACCTTCGGGTGGTACGGCGCCTTGGCCGCCTGCAGGGCGGCGGCGACCGCGCTGTCCTGGGACCCGGTCATCTCGGCCGTGTTCTGCTCCTCCACCTGGTCCGCGCTCTGCTCGGGCGGGTAGATGATGTCGCGCGGGAACAGGTCGTGGTGCGGGTCGAGCCAGTTGCGCATCGCCTGCGGCAGCGTCAGGTCACGGTCCGGCGAGGTGACCGAGACCGTGGTCAGGTCCAGCTGTCCGCTGGTCGGGAAGGTCTCGGCGCCGGTGACGTCGATCACGGCCTTGCCGTTCGCCGTGCCCAGCGTGTCCTTCACCGGGCCCGGGCTGAACGACACGAACGGGACCGGGAAGACGGTGACCAGCCCGAGTGAGAAGACGAGCACGATGATCGCGGTGACCAGCGTGGCGGTACGACGTGTCACGAACCCTGCCTTTGCCCCTGAAAATTGCGCAGTTTGGAACGATGGACCAGACCCCGCAGTCCTGAGCGCCGCGCGGGCGTAGCGCGCGGACCGGGAGCGGCGAGTGCGTCGGTGAAGCGGCGGAAGTCCTCGACGGAAGCGAAGGCTCCACCGGTACGGCGGGGGCCGCGGGTCCGGCCGCGCCAAGCGGCCCAGCACATGGCCAGGACGGTCGCCGCCAGCGGGAACGCCAGCCAGGCCAGGACCTTCATCCGGTCACCTTCGCAGTCATACGGCCCAGCGTACGGGTCAGCAGGCGCCGACCCACTCGCTCGCACCATCGGTGAAGTGCTGGTGTTTCCAAATCGGGACCTCCGCCTTGAGGTCGTCGATCAACCGGCGGCAGGCGGCGAACGCGACGTCGCGGTGCGCGGCGGCCACGGCGACGATCACCGCGGCGTCGCCGATCACCAGCGGACCGGTCCGGTGCACCGCGGCCAGCGCGGTCACCTCGGGGTCCTCGCAGATCCGCTCGGCCACCTTTCGAAGGTGGGCCAGCGCTTCGGGATGGGCTTCGTAGGTCAGCTGGTCGACCGGGCGCGCGTCGTCGTGGTTGCGCACGGTGCCGATGAACAGAGCCGTCCCGCCGGCGGACGGGTCCGTGACGGCGGCCAGGACCTCGTCGCTCGACAGCGCGGTGTCGCGGATGTCCAGCAGCCTGATCGCGTCGCTCATGACCTTCCTCGTCTCCTACCGTGGTCGCACACAGTATCCCAGCGGAATCTTCCGGCGGCGTACGGCCGAAACCGTTCGCCCCTGGAGGAACGGTAGCCCGCCCCCGGTACGTTGGAGTTGTACGCCCCACCTGCACAGGAAGGCCACCGAGATGAGCGACGAACCGGACAACCCGTTCAAGGGAACTCCGTTCGAGGCCATGTTCCAGCAGTTCTCCGGTGCGGCCGGCCCGGGCGGCACCCCGGACCTGAACGCGATCTTCGCGCAGGTCCAGCAACTGCTGAGCGGCCAGACCGACGGCAAGCCGGTGAACTGGGACCTGGCCAAGGACATCGCCCGCAAGACCGTCGCCGCCAACGGCGACCGGTCCGTCACGGCGAACGACAACGAACGCGTCGCCGACGCCGTCCGGCTGGCCGAGCACTGGCTCGACCAGGCCACGACGTTGCCCGAGGCCTCGACCACCTCCGCGGCCTGGAGCCGTGCGGAGTGGGTCGAGAACACGCTGCCCACCTGGCAGACCGTCGTGGACCCGGTCGCCGAGCACGTCGCCGGCGCGATGGGTACGGCGCTGCCGGCCGAGGCGCAGCAGCTGGCCGGGCCGATGGCGGGCATGCTCCGCCAGCTCGGCGGCTCGGTCTTCGGCGCGCAGGTCGGCCAGGCGCTGGGTGAGCTGGCCGGTGAGGTCGTGAGCTCGTCCGACATCGGGCTGCCGCTCGGACCGGCCGGGCAGGCGATCCTGCTGCCGGACAACGTGGCCAAGTTCTCCGAGGGCCTCGGTGTGACCGACGAGGACGTCCGGCTCTACCTGGCGCTGCGCGAGTGCGCGCACCAGCGGCTGTTCGCCGGTGCGCCGTGGCTGCGGCAGCACCTGTTCTCGCACGTCGCCGACTACGCGGCCGGGATCCAGGTGGACACCGGCAAGATCGAGTCCGCGATGTCCGAGGTCGACATGCAGAACCCGGAGGCCCTGCAGTCCGCGCTGGCCGGTGGGCTGTTCGAGCCCGAGGACTCCGAGCAGCAGAAGGCGGCGCTCATCCGGCTGGAGACCGCGCTCGCGCTGGTCGAGGGCTGGGTCGACGACGTCGTACGGGAAGCCACCAAGGACCGGATGCCTGCCGCCGTCCAGCTGGCCGAGACCGTACGGCGCCGCCGCGCGGCCGGTGGTCCGGCCGAGCAGACGTTCGCCACGCTGGTCGGTCTGCAGCTGCGGCCGCGCCGGCTGCGGGACGCGGCGAACCTGTGGGCCGCCGTACGGGATGCGCGGGGTGCGGACGGTCGCGACGAGCTGTGGTCGCACCCGGACCTGCTGCCGACGACCGCGGACCTGGACGACCCGATCGGCTTCGCCCAGCAGACCAGCGTCTCCGAGCTGTCCGACTCCGACATCTCGGACTTCCTGGACCAGGCCGACAAGGACGACCAGGCGCCGAAGGACGAGGGCGACGACTCAGCCCCCGGCAGCGACGGCGACCAGGACAAGTGACGCTGCACGACGACGCCACTGCCGTACTGACCCGCTGGACTCCCCCGGACGCGGAACAGGCCGCGCTCCGGGAGCACTACCTGCGCTATCTGGCCGAGCACGAGGACGGCATGTGGCGCAGCAGCCGGCCGGAGCACCTGACCGCGTCGGCGCTGGTCGTCGACGCGACGCAAGACCGGGTGCTGCTCACGCTGCACCGGCTGGTCGGTCGGTGGTTGCAGCTGGGTGGGCACTGCGAGCCTGGTGACACCACGCTGGCGAGTGCCGCGCTGCGGGAGGCGACCGAGGAGTCCGGGCTGACCGATCTGAAGGTCAGTGCTGAGCCGCTGCAGTTGTCGCGGCACCTGATCGAGGCCGGTGGGTGCAGCGGTGCGTACCACTTGGATGTGCAGTTCCTGGTGACGGCAACGGCCGGCACGGACTACGTGGTCAGCGAGGAGTCGCACGACCTCGCGTGGTTCGCCGTCGACGCGCTGCCGGCCGATGTCGACCACGCCGTGGCCACGCTGGTCGAGCGGGGGTGTGCGGGCCGGTCCCTGTGATCCGGCCCGCACACGTCTGTCCGGGATTCGTCGCTCCCCCCCTACGCCGGGACCCGCCGGTATCACCGCCCCTGAACGGCACCGACGGGCTGGCCCAGTTACGGCGAACAGCCCTGGTGGACACCCCCATGTCCCCGCTGTCAGGTGAAACGAGCCAAATCCCGGAAGGTGACGGATCAGGTAGTTACTTTCCGCGGAGAAGCGCGCGGGTGGCGTCCCAGCCTTCGAGGCCCGGGTCGAGGCGAGCCAGATCGGCGCCGGAGCGGAGGCGGTGCCAGCCGGGGCCGAGCGCAACCGCGTGGCGGCGCGGCTTGACGTGTTCGAGCGTGCCGAGCGGGGTGTCGAAGGTCGGATCGGCGGTCGCGACCCAAGGAGCGACAGGCTGCCGTACGCCGATCGCGCAGAGGGATCCGTCCTCGGCCGGAGTCACGGCGATGTCCGCCGACGACAGGGCTCGGAAGAGCTTGCCGATCAGCAGCCCGGGCAGATCCGGTACGTCGTGGCTGACGGCCACGGTCGCTGCGGTCGGGCCGGCCTTCTCGACGGCGTCCAGCACCGACTCCGCGGCGTACACCGGAGTACCGGGCCAGGTGAGCGCAGCGACCGCCTCGAGGCCAACGGCGTCCCCACCGACGACAGCAACAGCCACCTCGACCAGGTCGAGCGCGGCCAGCACCTCGTAGGTGTCCTCGGCCAACGCCAGTCGCCAGGCCTCGGGCTCGCGGCCGGGCGGGGCCCACGCGCCGACCGCCGGTACCACCAGCACTACTACCCGTCGGTCGATCACCGGCTGAGCCTAGCCGTGCAGGGTCCGCAGCAAACGCAGTGCCACCTGTACGTCGAGCGCGCGCTCCGGCTCCTGCCAGCCGTCGCCGAGTAGGGCGGTGATCCGGTCCAGGCGTTGCTGGACCGTGTTGGGGTGGATGTGCAGAGCAGTGGCGGCTCGAGTCGGGCTCTGCCCGGCGCCGAAGTAGGCCTCGAGTGTGCCGACCAGATCGGTGCCTCGCTGGGAGTCGTAGGCGGTCACCGGCCCGAGGACGTGAGCGACGTGCGCTTTGACGTCGACGGTGGCAGCTCCGACCAGCCCGGCGACGCCCAGGTCGTCCGGCGTGGCTGCCTGGCCGGACTTGCCGAGGCGGAGCATGGTCGAAGCCAGGCGGGTCGCCTGCTGGTAGGTGTCGACGAGCGGCTGGCCCCAGCGGGCCGGCCCGGCGACGGCGATCGTCAGGCCGCAGCGACGGGCGACGTCGTTCAGGGCTCGCGCGGTCGCAACCGTGTCTGGCTCAGCGAGCAGCAGCACGAGGTCACCGGCGTACGGGCCTGCTAGTACGAGGTGCAGCGAAGCCGGGAGGCGAGCCAGTACGCCGGTGTGGTCGCCGCGGCAGACGGCCACAACCAGTTGCGTCGGCAGACGCCGGGTCGGGTCGAGCAACCGGAGCCGGTCGGCCAGGGCGCGAGAGTCCGCCGTACCGCTGACTGCGTCGGCGAGGAGGTCTGCCTGCGCACGCTGCGACTGCTCGGCGGCCTGCCGACGGAACAGCAGCACGAGAGCCGTGACGACTGCAGCCCGCTCGACGATCCGCTGGTCGGCGGCGGACAGGTCGTCTACTCCCCCGACCACCAGAGCACCGAGCCGTTCACCCTTGGCAGCGGCCGCCACCACCCAGCAGTCGCCGGAGCGGACCAGGCGGCCGCCCACCGAAGCCACTGCTGCCGTAGCAAGGTCCAGGGAGACAGGGCCGGCCGCTGCGAGCTCGTTGCCCAGCGCATCGAACAGCACGACCCACACGTCCAGCAGCTCGGCCAGCGCGGCAGCGATCGCGTCGACGTCCCCACCGGACAGCACGATGTCGGCGAACCGGTCGTGGGCCGCAGCAGCGTGCTCCACCCCGGCATGAGCTTCCGACACCTGCTCCAGCGCTGCAGCGGTCTCCGCGGCTGCCCGGACCTGGACGATGGTCACCGCAGCCAGTGCGGCCAGCGACCCGAGCAGCGACACCTCTGCGGGGCTGAACGGCCGTGCGGTCCGGTTGGAGGCGAACAGCACGCCGACGAAGGCGCCGTCGACGATCAGCGGCGTACCGAGGATGGCGACCAGGCCTTCCTCACCGACGGCCGAGTCGATCTCGCCGGTGTGCCGGAAGCGACGGTCGCTCGGGTAGTCGGCGGTCCAGTACGGCTTGTGGGTCTCGGCGACCAGTCCGCCGAGCCCGGCACCCAGCGGGAGGCGTACTTGCTGGAAGGCCGCCGAGATCGACCCGTCGGTGGCCCGCATGTAGGTGTCGCCCTGCGCCGCGTCGTACAGGGTCAGGTACGCGACGTCGGTACCGATCAGCGTGCGGGCCCGGTGCACGATCGTGTTCAGGACCCGGCCGGGATCGCGGGCGGACGCCAGCTCGAGAGCGATGTCCACCAGAGCGGTGAGCTCGGCTTCACGCTTCCGGCCGGCGTCCATGAACCCTCCCTAGACCGTTGAGAGATCCCGCTTGCTGGTCTCGCCGTAGCTCATCACGGCCACCAGTGAGATCACCGAACACACTGCCACGTAGATCGAGATCGCGTAGCCCGAGTCGTACGCCTTCAGCAGCGCGACCGCGATGAACGGCGCCAGCCCACCGGCGACGATCGAGGCCAGTTGGTAGCCGACCGACACCCCGGAGTACCGGACCCGCGTCCCGAACAGCTCGGTGAAGAACGACGCCTGCGGCCCGTACATCGCACCGTGCAGCACCAGCCCGACCGTCACCGCCAAGGTCGCCAGCGCGAAGTTCTTCGTGTCCACGAACGCGATGAAGACGAACGCCCAGATCCCGACGCCGGCCGCGCCGAACAGGTACACCGGCTTGCGGCCGACCCGGTCCGACAGCGCTCCCCACAGCGGGATCGCGCAGAAGTGGATCGCCGCCGCGATCAGCACGGCGTTCAGCGCGAACGACTTGCCCAGCCCGAGGTGGTCCTTGGCGTACGTCGCGATCACGATCGTGAAGATGTAGTAGCTGACGTTCTCGGCCATCCGGGCGCCCATCGCGGTCAGGATCTCGCGCGGGTACTTGGTGATCACCTCGACGAACGGGATCTTCTCGCTCGGCTGCTGGTTCGCGCGGGCCTGCTTGAACAGCGGCGACTCCTCGATCCGCAGCCGCACCCACAGCCCGACCAGCACCAGGACGGCCGAGAGCAGGAACGGGATCCGCCAGCCCCACGAGTTGAACGCCGCGTCACTCTGGAAGGCCGCGAGCCCCGCCAGTACGCCGTTCGCGATCAACTGCCCGGCAGGAGCACCCGCCTGCGGCCACGACGCCCAGAAGCCGCGCCGGGCCGGATCGCCGTGCTCGGACACGATCAGTACGGCGCCGCCCCACTCGCCGCCGAGCGCGAAGCCCTGGATCAGCCGCAGCACGGTCAGCAGGATCGGGGCCAGCGCACCGACCTGCGCGTACGTCGGTAGCAGGCCGATCGCGAAGGTGGCCAGACCCATCATCAGCAGCGACAGCACCAGCAGGTTCTTGCGGCCGATCCGGTCGCCGAAGTGGCCGAACACGACCCCACCGATCGGCCGGGCGAAGAACCCGACGGCGAAGGTCGCGAAGCTGAGCAGGGTGCCGGTGAGCTCCTCGCCCTTGGGGAAGAACAGGTCGCCGAAGACCACGGACGCGGCGACGCCGTACAGGAAGAAGTCGTACCACTCGACGGTGGTGCCGACCAGGCTGGCGCCGACCACGCGGGCGATCGGGGTCCGCTCGCGGACCGGTTCTGTGGACGTGGACATGCTTGCTCCTTAGTGGGCGGTCCAGCCGCCGTCGAGGACGAACGAGCTCCCCGTGAGTGAGGCCGACGACGGGCCGCAGAGCAGCGCGACCACCTCGGCGACCTCGGCCGGCTCGATCAGGCGCTTCACGGCGACCGGTTCGAGCAGGATCTTGTCCAGCACCTCCGCCTCGGTCAGGCCGTGGACAGCGGCCTGGTCGGCGAGCTGGGCAGTGACCAGCGGCGTCCTCACGTACGCCGGGTTCACGCAGTTGCTGGTGACGCCGTGCGCGGCGCCCTCCAGCGCGACCACCTTGCTGAGGCCTTCCAGGCCATGCTTGGCCGCGACGTACGCCGCCTTGAACGGACTGGCCCGCAGGCCGTGCACCGAGCTGATGTTGACCACCCGGCCCCAGCCGGCGCCGTACATGTGCGGGAGGCTCTGCCGGATCAGGCGGAACGGCGACTCCAGCATGAGCCGCAGGATGTAGCCGAACCGCTCCGGCGGGAACTGCTCGACCGGGGCGACCAGCTGGACACCCGCGTTGTTCACCAGCACGTCCACGTCGGTCGGCAGGTCCGGCAGCCGGTCCAGGTCGGACAGGTCGGCCTGTACGGCGTCGATGCCGTCGCCGGCCACCGCCTGCAGCCCGTCGGCGTCGTAGTCGACGGCCACGACGTGGAACCCCTCAGCGGCGAGCCGGTGAGCGCAGGCCGCGCCGATCCCGGATGCGGCGCCGGTGACTAGGGCACGACGTGGTGTGGTCATGCGAGGACTGTAGGAAGCGGTGCAGCGGGTAGCCATGGGCTGGCGGCACACACCTGTGCCGCCAGCCATGTGGTGTCAGCGGATGAGCGGCACCTTCGCCCAGTCGAGGTCCGAGCCCAGGTAGAAGCCCGTGTACGACGGCTGGTTGTACGTCGTCTGCTGCCGTGCCACCTCGACCCGGTACTGCGGGTCGTGCATCAGCGTGTACAGCTTCCGGTCGGTCCGTTCGGTGCTCAGGTAGATCCGGATGGCGCTGCTGTCCGCCGTACGGACCAGCAGCTCCTCCCGCCAGTCGCCGAAGACGTCGGCGACCAGCGACGGGTTGCCCTTGGTGCCGTTGTTGGTCAGCGTGCCGGTCGCCGTGAGCAGCGTGCCGCGCCGCCAGTCCTCGATGGACGGAGTGGTGCCGTTCACGAGCTGGGTAGTCATGTCAGCAGCCCAACGGATGCTCTGGTTGGTGCCGGGCATCGCAGTACCGAGCGCATCTCCGTCAGCCGACCGGAGCCGCATCGCCCAGGTCTCCAGCCCGGGCTGGTCGGGCAAGATGTCGCCGACCATGCCCCTGCCGGTGTCGCGACCGGAGTACTCGCCGTAGATCACCTCACCGGTCCGGGCGTCCCGCAGGGCGTACCCGTACGGCGCGGAGGTGGCGCCCTCGTGGACGGTGAAGATCTCCTTGCCCGGTCGCTGCGGGTCGATGTCGGTCACGTGCATCGCGTCGCCGTGCCCGAGCCGGGCCAGCTCACCAGGTGCCGCACTGCCCGGCGGGAGGACGTCCTTCGAGCTGTAGAGCACGCTGCCGTCGTCGTCGATGGTGGCGGAGCCGTAGACGATCTCCTGCCGCCCGTCGTCGTCCACGTCCGCCGCACTGAGCGAGTGGAACCCCTGCGTCGTGATCGACCCGTACGTCGGGTCGGTGCCGTCCCGGCCGTGCGGGCTGTCGTTGAACGGGTTGGTCATCGGCGTCCAGCCGCTGTCGATCGCCCAGCCCTTCGTGATGCGGTGGCCGTTCCAGCCGTACGTCGCGAGCGTCGTACGGGTGTAGTAGCCGCGGGCGAAGACGGCTGACGGGCGCTTGCCATCCAGGTAGGCCACACCGGCCAGGAAGCGGTCGACCCGGTTGCCGGGCTCGATGCGGGCCATCGCGTAGTCGCCCCAGCGGAGTCCGTCGTCGGTCCGGCCGGGCTCGTAGCGGATGGTCTGGAGCTCCTTGCCGTCGGAGCCGCGGAAGACGCTCAAGTACTCGGGCCCGCTGAGGATGAAGCCCTCGAAGGCGCGCAGCTGGTTCCTGGTGCTGCGGGCCGGGGCGTAGACGTCCATGAAGTAGTCGACCAGCTTGGAGGCGTCTGCACGGGACAGCGGGTAGCTGTACTGGTCGGCGATGCCGAAGGCCGCCTCCAGCGTCGCCGGCCACTGCCCGCTCTTCACCTCCGGCTGCTGCTTCCACTGGAGGAACAGGTCGACCAGGTGGTCGTAGTAGTCAGCCTTGCTGACCCGGTAGTCGTCCTGGTTGCTGTAGCCGGCCCGGCGATCCGCCGCAGGCATGGTGATGTAGCGCTGGGACCTGACCCTGCCATCGCGGTCGTAGGCGGTCACCTTGGTGCCGGGCGCGGTCTTGAGCATCGTCTCCGAACGGCCGTCGCCGTCGAAGTCGTAGACGAGCACCTGCGTGTAGTGCGCACCGGCCCGGATGTTCACACCCAGGTCGAGCCGGTGCAGCAGGGTGCCGTCGGTCTCGTACGTGTCGACGTACACGTTGCCGGTGTAGCCGACCTGCGACACGTCCTTGGCGTTGGACGGGTTCCAGACCACGACGTACTCGTACTGGCCGTCACCGTCCACGTCACCGACGCTCATGTCGCCGGCGGAGTAGGTGTAGGTCTCACCGGCCGGGGTGACGCCGTCAGCCGGCTTGCGCAGCGGCAGGTCGGTGTAGCTGTTGGCCCACGGGGTAACGGAGGCGCTGCGGTCGCGCTCGCGGCCGTTGACGAGTGAGACGACCCGGTAGCGGGAGGCCTGGGTACCGGTGGGGTCGACGTAGTTGGTGCTGTCGGTGACCTTGGAGATCCGGTGGCCGTCGCGGTAGACGGCGAAGTCGGTGCCGGTCAGGCCGTGGTCGGAGTGGCCGGTCGCCTCGGGGCCGAGCAGGCGCCAGCTCAGGAAGACGCCCTCACTGGTGGCCGCGGCGACCAGGCCGCGGTCGAGGTGTTCCAGCTGAGGTTTGGAGTGAGATGCAGCACTGGCCTGGGTCGGTGAGAGGACCAGTGCGAGTGAGGTGAGCAGGACGGCAATTTTGGAAAGCATGAGCGGTTCCCTCGGGCGGAGTGGCGGCGGCAAACGCTTTCCTCGCCACGCTAGGGCGGCTCGGCCGGACCTGTCGAGGCTTCTGTCCGCTATCGGCCGTCACCTGACCGCAACCACAGCGACGCCTATCAACAAGGCCTGTCCTCATAGAAAGATTTATGGTTGAACCATGGTCGACATCGAACAGCCGAAGAAGAAAGCGGCCGGCGTGCCGGCCGTGCTCTCGTCGTTCAAGTTCGGGTTCCGTGAGATGGGGCCGGCCCGGACCGGCAAGGTGTTCCTGAAGATGAACCAGGACGGCGGTTTCGACTGCCCGTCCTGCGCCTGGCCCGATCCCGACCACAAGCGCAAGCATGCGGCCGAGTTCTGCGAGAACGGCGCCAAGGCGGTGGCCTGGGAGGCGACCCGCAAGAAGATCCCGCGGGCCTTCTTCGCCGAGCACTCGATCGACGACCTGAACCGGATCTCGGAGTTCGAGCTGGGCAAGTTCGGCCGGATCACCGAACCGATGCTGCTGCGCGCCGGCGCCGACCACTACGAGCCGGTCGGCTGGGACGAGGCGCTGCACGTCGTCGCCCGCCACCTGCGCGCACTCGACAACCCGGACGACGCCGTCTTCTACACGTCCGGCCGGACCAGCAACGAGGCCGCGTTCCTCTACCAGCTGCTCGTCCGTGCGTACGGCACGAACAACCTGCCCGACTGCTCGAACATGTGCCACGAGTCCTCCGGTACGGCGCTGAACCGCGTGATCGGGAGCGGCAAGGGCGCGGTCACGCTGGAGATGCTCGAGGAGGCCGAGCTGATCGTCGTGGTCGGCCAGAACCCGGGCACCAACGCGCCCCGGATGCTGAGCCACCTCGAGATCGCCAAGAAGCACGGCGCCGACATCGTCTCGGTGAACCCGCTGCCCGAGCCGGGCCTGATGAACTTCAAGAACCCGCAGCGCGCGTCCGGCTGGGTCGGCAAGGGCACCGCGCTGGCCGACCAGCACCTGCAGATCCGGATCGGTGGCGACCAGGCGCTGTTCCTTGCCGTCGGCCACTTGTTGCTCGAGGCCGAGGCGGCCGCGCCCGGAACCGTGCTGGACAAGGACTTCATCGAGTCGCACACCAGCGGGTACGAGCTGTACTCCAAGCACAACGCCGAGCTCGACTGGTCGGCTGTCGAGCAGGCGACCGGGCTGACCCGGGCCGAGATCGAGGAGTTCACTTCTCGGTTCCTGAAGTCGAAGGCCACGGTGATCTGCTGGGCGATGGGCCTGACCCAGCACCGCGAAGCCGTCGCCACGATCACCGAGATCGTCAACGTGCTGCTCCTGCAGGGCAACATCGGCAAGCCCGGCGCCGGACCCTGCCCGGTCCGCGGCCACTCGAACGTGCAGGGCGACCGCAGCATGGGCATCTGGGAGCAGATGCCGGCCAAGTTCCACGACAAGCTCGACGCCGAGTTCGCGTTCACCTCGCCGCGCGAGCACGGGATCGACGCGGCGCAGACCGTACAGCGGCTGCGCGCGAACGACGTACGGGTGTTCTTCGCGATGGGCGGAAACTTCGCGATGGCCACGCCGGACACCGACGTCGTGCACCAGGGCCTGCGCGAGTGCGACCTGACCGTGCACGTGTCGACCAAGCTGAACCGGTCCCACACGGTCACCGGCAAGGAGGCGCTGATCCTGCCGACGCTGGGCCGGACCGACCACGACCGGACCGTGCTCGGTCCGCAGTCGGTGACGGTCGAGGACTCCCAGGGCGCTGTCCACCTGTCGACCGGGAACCTGCACCCGCCGAGCCCCGACCTGCTGTCCGAGGTCGGCATCGTCTGCGCGCTCGGCGAACTGCTGGTGCCGGACGTCGGCGAGATCCCGTGGGCCGACTTCGCCAAGGACTACAGCCTGGTCCGGCAGCGGATCGGGCGGGTCTGCGACGGCTACGAGAACTTCGAGGACCGGCTGCGGGCGAACGAGGGTGGCTTCCTGCTCGCACACGCCGCTCGCGACAAGCGCGAGTTCCACACCTCGGATGCGAAGGCGCAGTTCAGCGCGAACGACCTGACCTGGTTGCCGACCGAGCCGGGACGCCTGCTGCTGCAGACGATGCGCAGCCACGACCAGTTCAACACCACGATCTACGGCCTCGAGGACCGCTACCGCGGGGTGCACGGGACGCGCGAGGTGGTGTTCGTGAATCCGTCCGACCTGGCTGATCTCGGGTTGGAGGACGGGCAGTACGTCGACATCGTCAGCGAGTTCGCTGGGGTGGAGCGTCGGGCTTCGGGGTTCCGGCTCGTGTCGTACCCGACGGCCCGGGGGTGCGTCGCGGCGTACTACCCGGAGACGAACGTGCTGATGTCGGCCGACGACGTCGCCAAGGGCAGCAACACCCCGGTGGCCAAGGGGCTCACGGTGCGGCTGGAGTCAGCTGCTTCCTGAACCACGGCTGGAGGCTCGCCAGTACGACGGCTGTCGCGGCGCTGGTGAGCCAGAGGCCTTCGGGGCCGGCTGCCTTGAGCAGCTGGGTGGCGGTCAGCGGTGCGATGGTGGTGGCGATGCCCCAGCTGAGGCCGAAGACAGCCAGGTAGCGGCCTCTTGCGTGGTCGGGGGCCAGGCCTGAGGCCTGTGTGAGGTAGCGGGTCAGCAGGAACAGGTCGCCGAGGCTCCACAGGACTGTGGCGAGCAGGAAGACCGTGAGGCTGTGGGCGAAGGCCGTGACGACCAGGCCCGCGGCGAGCAGGGCGTAGCCGATGGCGATCGAGCGGAAGTCGTCGAGCTGCTGCACGCGGAGCAGGCGTTGGGCGAGGATCAGGGTGACCGCGGAGACGGCCAGGATGAAGCCGGTGCCGGACTCGGGGAGGCCCTGGTCGAGCAGGGTGAGCGGGATGCCGATGACAAGCTGCATGTAGATCGTCGCAAAGACTGTGCCGCTGGCGAGCAGGAGGAGCAGTCGTCGGTCTCGCCATACAGCGACCTTGGGCTCGACCCCGCGGTCGCGGGCTGCGGCGACGGTGGTCACCTCGGGGCGAGCTCGCCCGTCCGCCGGGAGCGCCCAGGCGACGACGAGCGCGCAGGCCAGGCAGGTGATGGCGTCGGCTACGAACAGCCAGCGCAGGTCGAAGTGGCTGACCGCTGCCGCGAGCAGACCGGCCAGGACACCGGCGGCTGCCATCGCCGCGCCCAGCAGCCCGTACGCCGTGGGCCGGTCGGCCGGCTCGGTGACGTCGGCGATGGTCGCCTGGCTGGGTGGTTCGTAGATCTCGAAGGCCAGGCCGAGCAGGACGGTCGCCAGTACGGCGGACCAGAGCGCGTCGCTGAGCGCGATCCAGAGCTGGGCGACGGCGCAGCCGGTCAGGCCGAGCACGATCGTTCGCCGGCGGCCGAGGCGGTCGGCGAGCTGGCCGCCGAGCAGGCGGGACGGGATCGTCGCGGCACCGAAGACGGCGAGGATCAGCCCGGTCTGCGCCAGCGAGGCGCCGAACTCGACGGTCAGCACGACCCCGAGGAACGGGAGCGTGAACGCGCCGATCTTGTTCACCGCGCGGGCGAGGACGAGGACCCAGACAGTCGGCGACAGGCCTCGCCAGGACACGGGTGCCATCACGCTCATCGGACGCCTCCATGACTGTCTAAACAGGTATTGTCGGTCACGTGAGACTTTACGGAGGCGGGTCGTGACTGGTCAAGTGTCTTTTGATAGTCATACGCGGAACGTGCTGGCGGCGTCGGTCGAGTACGTGAACCGGCTGACGCCCGGCTGGTCCGGGGGCGTGGCTTTCGACGGGCCTGCCGATGAGGCGCAGGCCGTTGCTGACTCGCTGGTGGCGATTGGTTATCCGCAACCCTTCGTCAAGGTCGAGGATGCGCGGCGGCTCGCCGTACTGGCGGGGCGGATGCGGATCGTGTTCGAGGCGGCGCAGACCGGGGATCTCGATCGGGCGGCTGATGAGATCAACGCGTTGCTGCTCGACACGAACGCGCGGCCACAGCTGGATCGGCGGGAGAAGGGCTGGAGCCTGCACTTTCACGGGCCGGACGACGGGCTGGTGAACGGCTGGGCCGCGGGATGTGCGGCGGGGTTGGCGTTGGCGGTGGGTAGTGATCTCGCTGGGCGGCTCGGGGTGTGTGCGGCGCCGCAGTGTGATCGGGTGTTCGTGGATGTCTCGCGCAACGGGCAGCGGCGGTTCTGTTCGCCGCAGTGTCAGAGTCGAGTGAAAGCTGCCGCCCACCGAGCGCGCCAATCACCTGCTGAATAAGGCATTGCCCCCACACGGGGCGCATGTAGGGGCAATGCCTTGATCGGTCAGCCGACCGGCGTGAGCTCGCGCTCCTCCTCCGGCGCCTGGGTCACCGCGTGCTTCGGCGGCGTCCGGCGGAGCCACTTCGGGGCCCACCAGTTCGCGTCGCCGAGCAGGGTCATGATGCTCGGCAGGACGACCGCGCGGATGATCGTCGCGTCGATCAGGATCGCGACCGCCAGGCCGACGCCGAGCTGCTTCATGTCCAGCGTGCTCAGCGTCGCGAAGACCGCGAACACCCCGATCATCACCGCCGCCGCGCTGGTCACCACGCCGGCCGAACCGGTGATGCCCTCGGCCACGGCCTGCTTGGTCGGCACCCCGCGCAGGACCGCCTCGCGGATCCGGCTGACCACGAACACGTGGTAGTCCATCGACAGCCCGAACAGGACCACGAAGAGGAACAGCGGCAGCCAGGACACGACGGCGCCGTTCGACCGGAAGTCCAGCAGGCCCTCGGCCCAAGTGTTCTGGAAGACCGCCGTGACCACGCCGTACGCCGCGCCGGCGCTGAGCAGGTTCAGCCCGATCGCGGTGACCGCGACCACGACCGACCGGAACGTCACCATCATCACGATCATCGTCAGCAGCAGCACGAACCCGATCACCAGCGGCAGCTTCGACCGCGTGTGCGCCGCGTAGTCCACGTCCGCGGCCACGAACCCGCCGACGGCGTACTCCGCGCCGGGCACCTTGCCGACCGTCTGCGGGATCAGCTCGTTGCGCAGCTTGGCCAACGAGTCCCGCGCCTGCTCACTGCCACCCTCGTACGGCGTGGCCACCTCGGCCACGGTGACCCGACCATCGGCCGACACCCGCGGCTTCTCCAGCCCGTCCTGGGCGTAGAGCGAGTCACCCTCGGTCCGCTTGGCCAGCTCGGTCAGCGCAGCCTGTACGGCGGCCTGCTGGTCGGCCGGCGCCTTGATCGCGACCTCGTGGCTCGTCCCCGTGCTGGGGAAGGCCGCGGTCAGCCGGTCGTAGGCCTGCATCACCGCGGTGTCACGCGGCAGGTCCTCGGTGCCGGGGAACTTCAGCGTCATCCCCAGCGCCGGCGAGGCGACGGCGAGCAGGGCGACCACCGCGACGGTCAGCGTGGCGACCGGATGCTTCAGCGCCGGCTTCAGGACGGCGGGCCAGAACCGCGGCTCCGACGTACGGGCCGTGAGGCGCCACAGCAGCGGGATGCGCGGGCGGTCCACCCAGCGGCCGAGCTTGGCCAGCACCGCCGGCAGCACGGTCAGCGAACCGGCGACCGCCACCGCGACGACCAGGATCGAGCCGACCGCGAAGGACGAGAAGACCGCGTCGCGGGCCAGGAACAGGCCGGCCATCGAGATGATGACCGCCGTACCGGAGACGACGACCGCGTGCCCCGAGGTCGCCGCGGCGATCTCGACCGCGTCGACGTGGCCGCGACCCTTGGCACGCTCCTCGCGTTCGCGGCGCAGGTAGAACAGGGAGTAGTCGACGCCGACCGCCATGCCGATCAGCAGGATCACGCTGTTCACCGCGTCGACCGCGGGCACGAACTGGGAGGCGGCCGCGGCGAGCCCGATCGCGGCGGCGACCGCGGACAGCGCGAGCAGCAGCGGCACGGTCGCGGCGATCAGCGCACCGAAGGCGACCAGCAGGATCGCCAGTGTCACCGGCAGGCTGAACATCTCGGCCCGCTTGAAGTCCTCACCGAGCGTCTCGTTCAGCGCCTTGCCGATCGACTCGCCGCCGACCTGCTCGACCCGCAGCCCCGGATTCTCCTGCTGGACCTTGGCGGTCGCGTCGAGCAGCGGCTGGACCCGGTTCTCGTCGTCGCCGTCCTTCAGCTCGACCCGGACGATCAGCGCGTTCTTGTTCGGCGCGAGGATCGGCTGGGCGACGTCCGCGACCCCACCGAGGGCGCGCATCCGTTCCGTGACGACCTTGGCGACCTGGTTGGCCTCGGTCTGGTTCAGCGACCCCGAGGTCGGCGTGATCAGCACGCTCTCCACGTCCGGGTCGTCGAAGTTGCCGGACTTCACGATGTCGTCGGCCCGGGTCACCTCTCCGATGTCACCCTCGTTGGTCGACTCCTTCGTCCCGGTCATGCTGCCGAGCGCGAAGCACGCCACCACGACGGCGACCCAGAGCGCGATCGCCCGCCACGGGTGGGTGGCGCTCCATCGTGCCGCCCGGACCGTCAGCGACCCCCTCGACCGGCGCTCGGCCCGGCTTGTCATCTGGACACTCATCTGGCTTTCCTGCCCCTCTGCGCAACGACGCGCACCCTGGCAGCGGAGCCCCTCCGCCACGCTGCCGATGCCCATCAGCCTCGCGGCTGGGACCGGGTCGCCACCATGCAGATATCCCCCGACTTCCCCTGGGGCAGGCCCCACCCTCACCCTGGGGAAATCCACACCCCCACCCCGGGTCGAGGGTCACTCGTACGGCGTACGAAAACGCCGCCGACCGCCGCCGGAGCGCCGGCCAGGGCCGCCGGGCCACCGGTCCAGAACGGCCGGAGCGCCGGCTCAGAACTCCTCGAGGTCGAGGCTCGCGGCGGCCGAGACGCCCTCGAGGTACCCCTCGGCGCGCTCGGCCTTGGGGAAGCGGTGGACCAGTTCCCAGAAGTCGGCGTTGTGCGACGGCTCGACCAGGTGGACCAGTTCGTGCACCAGCACGTAGTCGACGACCCAGGCGGGCATCGACTGCAGACGGGTCGACAAACGGATCGATCTGTCCGCCGGCGTGCAGGAGCCCCACCGTCTGTTTTGGTTCGAAACCCAGCGAACCGACGCAGGTTCGGGCACTTCGGGGAGGTGGCGACACGCGAGTTCGTGTGCTCTGGCCAACAATTTTTCGTCCGACACGCGGGATCTGCTGCGCTGCCGATCGAGGCGCTGGAGCATGGTCTCGACCCAGCGCGCCTCCTCGGTCGCGGACAGCCGGTCGGGCATCAGCACGACCACCCGCTCGCCGTCGCGGTACGCGCTCACGGTCCGCTTGCGCCGCTTGCTGCGCCGGATGTCGACGTACGGCGGGATCGGGCGCGGTGGGGAGTCGGCCATGAGGGAAACGGTATCGCCCGAATCCGACGACTTTCTTGCGTCCACATCCTGTGCACAGACGTTTTCGCAGGTCAGACGGGTAATCAGAGCCCGGCGGATTCCGTTTGTTCACACCCTGTTCCCCCGCTCGTCCACAGTGCCGCCCGGCGCGCCCCACAGCTTGCCCACAGAGTTATCCACAGGGGTGGACAACGCGGGCTTGTCAGCGCGGCGGCGGCCTTCTAGCGTCAGGTCCAACAGGCTCCCGGACCGCCTCCGGGGCTGCTCGGAGGGGAAGCCGAGCGGTTCCGCCGGCGGACTCCCGGGAGCCTGTTCCGTGCCGGGACGGATCTCGGAAAGGGGTTTCCACGCGGCACGCGGGCACTGGGGTGCGCTTGAGCCACGCTCAGCCTGCCGTAGGGTGAATCTCGACTGGGCCGAACGGCCTACGGCAGGACGGTCTGCCGTTAGCATCCACGACGGCCAGGGGCCTGCAAGCCCCGGCTGGTATTCAGAGCAAGGAGAGAGGCCCTCATGGCAGAGACCTGGAGCGGCGAGTTCTACTGCGTCAAGTGCAAGGCCAAGCGCACCGCCGACGGCGAGGTCAAGGTCAACGACAAGGGCACGCGCATGGCCAAGGCCAAGTGCCCCGAGTGCGGTACGAACCTGAACCGGATCCTCGGCAAGGCCTGACGCACCAGCACCACGTCGTAGGGGCGGTGGTCCGGCTTCGGCCGGGCCTCCGCCCCTCGTCGTTACCGACCCGGTACGACGCGCCGGTGACCCCGGCGAGGGCGGGCTTGGGTGACGCGACAGAATGGGGATGTGTCCGACCTCCCCCGCAAGGCGCTCAGCCGTACGGCGAAGCTGGCGAGCCTGCCGCTCGGCGCCGCCGGGCGCGCGACCGTCGGACTCGGCAAGCGGATCGGCGGTGCGCCGGCCGAGGCGGTGATGGCCGAGTTCCAGCGCCGGACCGCCGACCAGTTGTTCTCCGTCCTGGGTGAGCTCAAGGGCGGCGCGATGAAGTTCGGGCAGATGCTGAGCCTGATGGAGTCGGCGATGCCCGAGGAGCTCGCGGCGCCGTACCGGGCGACGCTGACGAAGCTCCAGGACTCCGCTCCGCCGATGCCGGCCGCGACGGTCGACAAGATCCTGTCCGAGGAGCTCGGCAAGCGCTGGCGCAGCCGGTTCTCGGAGTTCGACGACAAGCCCGCGGCGGCCGCGTCGATCGGCCAGGTGCACCGCGGGGTGCTCAAGGACGGCCGCGAGGTCGCGATCAAGCTGCAGTACCCGGGCGCCGCCGAGGCGCTGCGAGCCGACCTGAAGCAGCTCGGCCGGTTCGCCCGGACGTTCGGGACGCTGGTCCCGGGGCTCGACATGAAGCCGCTGATCGTCGAGTTGCAGGACCGGATCGGCGAGGAGCTCGACTACGACCGTGAGGCGCAGGCCCAGCAGCAGTACGCCGACGCCTTCAAGGACCACCCGGAGTTCGTCGTCCCGCGGGTGGTGAAGCACTCCCCCACCGTGATCGTGTCGGAGTGGATCGAGGGCAAGCCGCTGTCGAGCTTCATCACCGACGGCACGAAGGCCGAGCGTGACGAGCTCGGGCTGAAGTACGTCCGGTTCATGTTCAGCGGACCGCGACTGGCCGGGCTGCTGCACTCCGACCCGCACCCGGGGAACTTCCGCGTCCTGGCCGACGGGCGGCTCGGAGTGGTCGATTTCGGGCTCTGTGCGCGGCTCCCCGAGGGCCTGCCTCCGGCGATGGGTCGGCTGCTGCGGATCTCCCTGGACGGCGACGGCGACGAGGTCCTGGCCGGCCTGCGGGCCGAGGGGTTCGTGAAGCCGCGGATGGAGATCGATCCCGCGCAGCTGATGGACTACCTGGCGCCGTTCGTGGAGCCGGCCCGGACCGAGACGTTCCAGTTCAGCCGCGCGTGGATGCGCGAGCAGGCGAACCGGACCGGCGACTTCCGCTCCCCCAACGCGTCCCTGGCCCTGCGGCTGAACATGCCCCCGTCGTACCTGCTGATCCACCGGGTGTGGATCGGCGGCATCGCGGTGCTGTCGCAGCTGGAGACCGAGGCGCCGTTCAGGTCGGTGCTGGAGGAGTTCCTCCCGGGCTTCACCGACGAGTAGGACTCACCACCAGGCGCTGTCGAGTTTGCCCTCGATGGCACGGACGTTCTCTCGCGCGCAGCGGTCGCAGTAGACGAGCTTGCGCCCGTTCTCGACCGAGGTGACCCAGGTCAGCGGCAGGTCCTCGGTCGGCGCCGGCGTACCGCACAGCGCGCAGCTGGGAGTGGTGGTCATAGGACCAATCTAGGCCCCGGTGGCCGCTCGAGGCGGCCACCGGGTGGATCGCTCAGGACTCCGGCTGGGTCCTCAGCACGATCCGCAGGTTCGCCTTCGGCTGGTGCTGCCAGGCCTCCTCGGCCTGCTCGAGCGGGAAGGTCTCGATGATCGGGCGGACGCCCTTCAGGACGGCGAAGTTCAGCGTGTCCTCGCTGTCCTGGGAGACGCCGCTGTACCAGCCCTTCAGGGCCCGCCGGCCCTCGGACAGCTCGTGGCCGCTGACCTGGATCGGGTCCTCGCCCTCCAGCGCGATCAGCTCGCCGTTCGGGCGCAGGCCCTTGAACAGGTCGGTCTGCAGCTCGGCCCGCGACACAGTCGCCAGTACGACGGACGCACCGCCGAGCGCGAGCAGCGCGTCGCCCGCGCCCTCGTTGCTGTCGATGTACTCGTCGGCGCCCAGCTCACGGGCCAGCTTCTCCTTGTCCCGGCCGCGGTTGATCGCGACGGTCCGGAAGCCCATCTTGGCGGCGAACTGGATCGCCAGGTGCCCGACCCCACCGACGCCCTGGATGGCAACCAGGTCGCCCGGCCCGGCGGGTGCGTGCCGCAGCGCGTTGAAGGCGGTGATCCCGCCACACATCAGCGGCGCCGCCTCCTCGAACGACAGCCCGTCGGGGATCCGGGCCACCGCGTCCCACGGCGCCACCATGTACTCGGCGTAGCCGCCGTCGTACGACGTACCGACGATCGTGTGCTGTACGCAGTTGGTGAAGTCACCACGGCGGCAGAACTCGCAGGTGAAGTCGACCCCGCCGGACCAGCCGACGCCGACCCGCTGGCCGACCTCGAAGACCGTGACGCCGTCGCCGACCGCGTCGACCACGCCGGCGATCTCGTGTCCGGGCACCCGCGGCAGCGTCGTACCGAACAGGGCGTTGCGCGGAATCGCGTCACCGCCGCAGATCCCGCAGGCGTATACCTTGACCCGGACCTGCCCCGGCTTCGGCTCGGGGACGGGCATGTCGGTCACCACGAAGGGACCCCCGGCCTGCTGGACCTGGGCCGCGCGCATCGTTGTTGTCATCGGTTGAGCTCCTCAGTGCATTCCGCCGTCGGCGACCACTTGCTGGCCGGTGATCAGTCCCGCGTCGTCGCCGGCCAGGAAGGCCGCGATGCCCGCGACGTCCTCGGTCGTGCCGAGCCGCCCGATCGGGACCATCGAGATCAGGCCCTTCTTGTACTCGTCGTTCGCCGGGTCGGTGAAGATACCCGCGCCGTCGATCGGGCCGGGCACGATGGTGTTCACGGTGACCCCGCGCGGGCCGAGTTCGAGGGCGAGCACCCGGACCAGGTAGCCGGTCGCGACCTTGCTGGTGCCGTACAGGCCGACCCCGACCTGCGGGACCGTGGTGGTGTTCGACGAGATCGTGATGATCCGCCCGTTGTCGGCGATACGTCGCGCCGCCTCGCGCAGGACGAAGTACGGGCCCTTCGTGTTGACCCGGAACAGCAGGTCGAAGTCCTCCTCGGTCACGTCGGTGACCGGGATGTTCACTTTCTCCATGCCGGCGTTGGCGACCACGATGTCGATCTGGCCGAACGCGGCGACCGCGGCGTCGAACACCTTCTCGATGCCGTCCACCGTCGACACGTCGGCGGCGACGGTGATCGCCTGTACGCCGAGCTCCTCGGCCGCGGCCTGGACCTCGTTCGCCGCGGCCTCGTCGCGCGAGTAGTTCACGACGACGTTCGCTCCCTGCCCGGCCAGCCTCAGCAGGATCGCTCGTCCCAGCCCTTTGGACGAGCCGGTGACCAGCACCGTTTTGCCCTTCAGCGTCATGCTTTTTCCTTCTCTCATCGCGTGGACGTGCTCCGATCGTCCGGCGTGGCCGGGCCGAACGGAAACAGGAACTCGTTGGCGCGATGACAACCGATTGTTGTGGCACCATGGCAAGGTGGACCTCAGCTTGCGGCTGCTGCAGGCCCTGGCAGCGGTGGCCCACGAGGGCAGCATGACCAGGGCCGGTGCGCGGCTCAACCTCACACAGCAAGCGGTCAGCGGTCAGATCCGCCAGCTCGAACGACTGGTCGGTACGCCGCTGGTCGAGCGGCTGTCGTCCGGGATCGAGCTGACCGCCGCGGGCGAGGTCGTGCTCAAGCAGGGCGAGACGCTGCTGTCGTCGGCCGAGGCGATGGTGGCCGAGGCCCGCCAGGTCGCGGCCGGCCGGCCCAAGCCGCTCCGGGTCGCCTTCAAGGCGCAGAGCACGGCGCACTTCATGCCCGCGGTCGAGGCGGCGTTGTGCCTGCAGGCGCCGGACCTGCAGCTCGAGCCGGTCGCCGTCCACACCCTGCCGGACGAGCTCGCCGCCGTCCTCGAACGGCGAGTTGATGCCGCGTTCCTGTGGCTGCCGATCGGCAACGACCCCCGGTTCGCGATCCATCCGCTGGTCGAGGAGGAGCGCTGGGTGGCGCTGCCGCCCGGTCACCCGCTGTCCGACCGGACCTCGCTGACCATCGCGGACCTCGGCGACCTGCCGGTGATCGGCCCGCGGGACAACATGCCCGAGGCGGTCGTGGCGTTCTGGTTCATCGACCCCCGTCCGGACGGCAGCCGTGCGGTCTTCGGTCCGCAGGCCCGTACGCCGGAGGAGTGCCTGCACCTGGTCGCGGCCGGCCACGGCTGCTGGATCGCGCCCGCCTCGACGGTGACCTACTTCGCGCATCCGCGCCTGGTCTGGCTGCCGCTGGTCGACGCCGTACCGAACGAGCTGGCGATCATCTGGCTGCGCGAGAACACCAATCCGTACCTGACGCTGCTGCTGCAGGAGACCCGGCGGATCGCGGTCGCCGGCCGGCGGACGTCGCCGGCCCATCCGTAGTACGCGGTACGAGTTGGCGCCGCGCACGTGGCCTCGCGGCGGCCGCCGGCCCTCCGCCGTGCCTTCGGTGAACGCGCCGAGGGGCGGCATCCGGGTGGATGCCGCCCCTCGGGCCGCAGCTTCGCTGGCCCCGGCCCCTGCTCCGAGGACCTGCGGACGGCTGCTGAGTCGGGCTGCACGCGGCGTACTGGAGATCTGCTCCGGCCGCGTCAGCCGGTTGTACTAGGGCGCCGGCCGGCCGGACCTGGTGGTCCGGCCGGTGGATCGGCGTCCGGGTGGATCAGACCAGACGGGCGAGGGTGAGGCGCGCTTTTGCGCTGGCCCTCTCCGCGCGCCGGGTGGCCCGCTCGGCCTGCTTCTGCGCCCGCGCGACCTGCGTCGCGAGGCGGAAGCGCCGGTTCTGCTCGGCGTCGTTCAGTAAAGATCGACAGTGAGCTCGTGCGAGATCTTCCTGAAGTAAGTTCATCTGAGTGCTCCTGTGCGTGCGGTTCGGGTTCATGGTTCGAGTCTCGTTTCGGATGGATGAATCAGGCAGCAGTGACGGTGTCGCTCTTGCGGGGACGTCCGCGGGGACGCTTGCGCGCCACCACCACTCCCTGGACGAACAGCTGGCCTCCCCAGACACCCCAGGGCTCGGAGCGCTCCAGCGCGCCGGCCAGGCACTCGGCCATCAAGGGGCAGGTGGTGCAGAGAGACTTCGCGTACTCGACGTCCGACGGGGACTCTGCGAAGAAAAGCTCGGGCGCGTAGGACCGACAGGGCAGGTCCTCCGACGCGGCAACCTCGGTGAATTGATCGAGGAAGCTCACGCTCATAACCGGTCACCTCCTAGTGACTGTCTTACTGATCTCTTGTCGTCCGGACCGGCCACCGGTTGGTGGCCGGCAAACTGTGGGTTGACAAACAAAAAGGCCGCGGGACCCTTGGTGGGTTCCGCGGCCTTGGAGGTGCCGGCTGACTTCGAGAGTCAGACCGGTGGACTCCAAGATCGAGAACCCGAACCGCCACGCTTCACATCGCCGACAGCTCCGCCCTGGATCGGGGCGTAGGCCTTGGCCGTGAGAACAACGGTCTCGACGTGCAGACGCGAGACGGCACCCGGGATCAGGGCGCACGGCAGCGCGTCGCCGGCGAACTTCGGCTTCATCGTCATGTTCGTCATCATTTCCCAGGCACCTCCTCTCGTTGTCGCGAACGGGCGGCAAGCTCGATCGCTGTAGTTTGAAGTTTTCGGCCACACCGGTGACCGCAGAAAGAACAGTACGCCGAGGCGCGCGAGCCCCGCAAACTATTTAACGGCAGTTTCTGACATTGGCCGGAAGTTGCCGCCGCGCGACCCTGAAGTCATCGCTTCGGCACGCTCCGGCGCCCGTCCTGCACGCTGCGGAATCGTTGCCTCTGTCATCTAAGTGCCATCCCGTCTGCTGTCGGGAGAAGCCTCTTGACCATCGTGCGCCCCAGAAGGCCAACCCTGCAACAGAATTCAATTACCGACGAGTGCAGATCACGATGACCGGCTCGCCGTACTTGGTCAGCTTGGTCCGGCCGATGCCCGGGATGCGGAGCAGTTCGCGCTCGTCGGTCGGGCGGGCCTCGGCGATCGCGGTCAGCGTGGCGTCGGTGAAGATCACGAACGCCGGGACGCTCTCCTCGGCCGCCCGGTCGGCGCGCCAGGCCAGCAGTTCGTCGTACAGCTGCTGGTCCATCGTCGACGGGCAGTCCTCGCAGCGGCCGAGCTTGCGGGCGCCCGGGTCGAGCAGGCCGCGGCCGCAGACCCGGCACTTCGGGATCGGCTTGTCCGTCCGCTCCCGGCCGGTCCGGCCCGACGGCGCCTGCCACTCCTGCGCCGCCTGGCGCGACGATCCACGGATGCCGATCGGGTCCAGGAACCGGGTCGGCCCGCGCGTCCCGCGGCCGCCCGGCGAGCGTGACGTCGACCAGCTGACGAACAGCTGCTGCTTGGCCCGCGTCACGCCGACGTAGAAGAGCCGCCGTTCCTCCTCGACCTGGGTCGGGGTCTGCGCGTAGCTGATCGGCAGGGTCCCCTCGTGGGCCCCGACGATGAACACGCACTCCCACTCCAGGCCTTTGGCCGTGTGCAGCGTCGCCAGCGTGACGCCCTCGGCCAGCGGCGCGTGCTGGATCGTGGCCCGCCGGTCCAGCTCGTTCATCAGGTCGGCCAACCCCGCGTCAGGATGCGACTTGGCGAAGTCGCCCGCCATCGTCACCAGCGCGCTCAGCGACTCCCAGCGGTCCCGGACCGCGCCCTTGCCGGCCGGCGGCTCCAGCGTCCAGCCGGCGCCACCCAGCACGCCGCGGACGGTCTCCTGCAGGTCGTCGCCCGGGTCGCCGCCCTTGACCTGGCCGCGCAGCAGCATCGCCGCCTGCCGGATCTCGGGCCGCTCGAAGAACCGCTCGGCCCCCTTCAGTACGGCGGGGATCTTGCGCTCGGCCAGCGCCTGCTCGAAGTTCTCCGACTGGGCGTTGGTCCGGAACAGCACAGCGATGTCGCGCAGCGCGACACCCTCCTGGTTCAGCCGCTGGACCGCGCGGGCGACGGCGTCCGCCTCGGCCACTTCGTCGGAGTACTCCCGGTAGGTCGGCGCCGGCCCCGGCTCGAGCTGCGAGCGCAGCGTGACCCGGCCGGGCAGCCCGGCCGGACCGGCGGCGTCGAGGATCTTGTTCGCCACGTCGACGATCTGCGGGGTCGAGCGGTAGTCGCGGACCAGCTTGATCACGTTCGCGTTCGGATGCTTGGAGGCGAAGCGGACCAGGTTCTCCGGGTCGGCGCCGGCCCACGAGTAGATGGTCTGCGCCGGGTCGCCGACCACGCAGACGTCGTCGCGGCCGCCGAGCCACAGGTTCAGCAGGCTCTGCTGGATCGGGCTGACGTCCTGATACTCGTCGACGACGAAGGTCCGGTACTGCCGGCGGATCTCGGCCGCGACCCGCTCGTCCTCGGCCAGCAGCGCGACCGCGCAGAGCAGCACGTCCTCCAGGTCGATCCGCCCACGCTCCAGCTTCACGTCCTCGTACGCCGCGAAGACGCGCGCGATCGTGGCCGGGTCGAAGGCGGCCAGCGCCCGCCCGGACTGCGGCGCGATCCGCGCGTAGTCGTCGGGGCGGACATTGCTGACCTTGGCCCACTCGACCTCACCGGCGAGGTCGCGCAGCGCCGGGGTGTCGACGCGGACCCGGCAGCGCCCGGCCGCCTCGGTGAGCAGCGGGAACTTGCGGTCCGCGATCGGCGGCAGCTCCGAGCCGTACACCTTCGGCCAGAAGAACCGGGCCTGCCGCAGCGCGGCCGAGTGGAACGTCCGCGCCTGGACGCCGCCCGCGCCGAGCTGGGCGAGCCGGCCGCGCATCTCGCCGGCGGCGCGCTGGGTGAAGGTCACCGCGAGCACGCGGACCGGGTCGTAGGTGCCGGTCTTCACGCCGTACGCGATCCGGTGGGTGATCGCACGGGTCTTGCCCGTGCCCGCTCCGGCCATCACGACGACCGGTCCGTGCAGGGCGGTGGCGACGGCACGCTGCTCGGGGTCGAGCGCTTCGAGCAGTTCGTCGGCCGTGCGGCTCGCAACGGCACGTGTGATGTCGCTCACGGGGTGAGACATGCGGGAACAGGACCCCTGACGCTGTGGTTCTCCGGTAGGACGGGGTCAACCCTAGACGGGCCGACGGACAAGTCGCCCACGACAGAGACGGAGCGAGCCACGATGGCGGCATTCACGATGTACTCGACGCCCTGGTGCGGATACTGCGCGCGCCTGAAGGGCCAGCTCAAGCGAGCCGGCATCGAGTTCACCGAGGTCGACATCGAGCAGACTCCGGGCGCGGCCGAGCTGGTCGAGAAGATCAACAACGGCAACCAGACCGTCCCGACGGTGGTGTTCCCCGACGGGACCTCGATGACGAATCCGAGCCTCGCGCAGGTCGCGGAGAAGCTCGTCGCCTGAGCTACCAGCTGCCTGGCAGCTCTTCGCCGTACCAGCCTTCGATGAGGCGGCGGGAGATGGAGATGTTGCCGGGCAGCGCCAGGGTCTCGTCCGCGATCTGTGCGGCGAGGTCCTCGCGGCTGAACCAGCGCGCGTCGACGATCTCGTCGTCGTCGACCTCGATCGCGAAGCCGGTCGCCTTGGCGTAGTAGCCGAGCATCAGGCTCTGCGGCATCGGCCACGGCTGACTGCCGGCGTACTCGACGTCGTCGCCGATCACCACACCGGTCTCCTCGAGCACCTCACGCCGTACGGCGGCCTCCAGCGACTCGCCCGGCTCGACGAAGCCGGCCAGCGTGGAGTAGCGGCCCTCGGGCCAGTTCTCGTTGCGGCCGAGCAGCGCGCGGTCCTGGTCGTCGGTGACCAGCACGATGATGGCCGGATCGCTGCGCGGGAAGTGGTGCATGCCGCAGTCGGGGCAGTCGCGGACGTGCCCGGCGTCGACGACGACGGTGTGGGCGCCGCAGTTCGAGCAGTGCGTGTTGATCGCGTGCCAGTTGGCCAGGCCGACCAGGTTGACGGCGATCCCGGCCTCGCGGTCGTTCAGTACGGCGCCGAGCTCGCGCAGGCCCGCGTACGACTCGTCCGGCTCGCCCGGGACGATGACGCCGAAGACGGCGCGGCCTTCCGCCGTACGGCCTGCTCCGGCCTCGCGGTCGAGGCCGAGGAAGATCCGCTGACCCTCCGGCGCTCCGGCCGGCGGCACGAAGCGCAGCGCCGTCCGGGACTCGTCGACGGCCAGCTTCTCGCCCGTCAGCAGGGCGACCTGCGTCTCCGGCGCGGCCCAGGCCTTGGCCAGCCACTCCTCGTCACGTCTGCGATCGGCAGCCCGGTCGAGCACGGAACGGGACAGCGCGAGAGAACCTGGAACGATCGAATAGGCCACGGGTTCAAACTATCCCGGCCGCCAACCGTGAGAGCATCCCGGCATGAGTATTCACATCGCCGCCGAGAAGGGACAGATCGCTCCGCGGGTCCTGTTCCCCGGTGACCCGCTGCGGGCGCAGTGGATCGCCGAGACCTATCTGTCGGACGTGATCAAGTACAACGAGGTCCGGAACATGTTCGGCTTCACCGGTACCTACAAGGGCGAGCGCGTCTCCGTCCAGGGGTCCGGGATGGGGCAGGCCTCGGCCTCGATCTACGCCCACGAGCTGTTCGCCGAGTACGACGTCCAGACCCTGATCCGGGTCGGCACCTGCGGGGCGCTGACCGAGAAGGTGAAGATCCGCGACGTGATCGTCGCGATGTCGGCCAGCACCGACTCGCAGATGAACCGGCTGCGCTTCCACGGCATCGACTACGCGCCGACCGCCGACTACCAGCTGCTGCGCGCCGCGGCCGACGCCGCCTCCGCGGCGGGGCTGAACGTGCACGTCGGCCAGGTGTTCTCCGGCGACCTGTTCTACAACGACCGGCCCGATCTGGTGTCGCGGACGGCGGAGTACGGCGTACTGGGTATCGAGATGGAGGCCTCGGCGCTGTACACGCTGGCCGCCAAGTTCGGCCGCCGCGCGCTCGGCATCATGACCGTGTCGGACCACCTGATCACCAAGGAGGAGACGTCGGCCGAGGAGCGGCAGACCACCTTCTCCGAGATGATCACCATCGCGCTCGACGCGGCCGTCGAGGTGCCGGTCTGAACCGGTACGCCGTTGCCTTGGTGAGCACTGCCCTGCTCATCGGTACCACGGCCTGCTCCAGTGACGACAAGAAGACGTCCGGTGAGGCTCCGGTCGCTGCAACCACCAATGCAGCAAGTTCTACCCCGTCCGACCTTCCCGCCGCCCAGGTCGTCGCCGGCCTGACCGGTGCGGGCTACAAGTGCGGCCGGGACGGCGACTACGCCATCTGTACGACGGGCCCGGTGGCGGTGTGGGTGCTGACCGGGGACCACAAGCGTCCGCCGGTGGTCTCCCTGCACTCGCTCGGCACGGCCTCCACGGCCATGGACGAGATCGGCAAGGTCCTGCCGCGGGCGCTGGAGATCGCGCACGTCGTACCGGCTCAGAAGATCAGCGACTGGTTCGGTCAGCAGGCGGGCAAGACCACCGCCCAGGTGACCGAGGGCGACTGGCAGGTCGAGCTGTCGGTCGAGACGGACACCGAGGAGCCGGGTGCCCACCTGTCCTTGATGGACCGGCTCTGCAAGGCCGACTGCACGGCTGAGTAGTCAGCTGACCCGGTCCCCCAGGACCTGGGCGAAGGCCTCGGCCAAGCCGCGGCGGTAGCGCAGGTAGCGGCGAGTGGTGCCGTCGTCGAGCAGCAGCTCGACGGCGGTACCCCGCACCTCACGGCGTACGCGCGCCGAACGCACCTGAGCCGCGGCAATCGTCTCCGGCCGCTGGTCGAGTTCCATCAGGTCGTCGACGATGCCCTTCGCGTCGCGCCGCAGCCTCCGGCGGGTCAACGCGTTCCCGGTCATCCAGGCGGCGCCCAGCAGGGTGCCCGAGGAAGTTGACCAGGACCAGCAGCACCGCCGCCGCGAGCAGCAGGCCGGCGACGCCGAGCAGGACGGTCTTGGCCGGCTCCAGACCGGCTCGGCTCGCCAGGTACGCCAGACCGAGCGCGACGCCCATCCAGATCATGCACCAGACCGACAGGTCCGGGCGGTGGTTCTGGATCTGCGTGGCGGTCCAGCGGTCGGCAGCGAACTCCAGGTCGACCAGCCCACCGGGCTCCGACCGCACGCGTCTCACAGTGCTCACGCCCGGCAGGCTAGCCACCCGTCAGCTCATCAGCTGCTGCCGGCAGCTCCGGCGGAGGACGCCACCACAATGCTGGCCGTGATGGCCGCCTGCATGTCCTGCACAGCACGCCGTACGGCGGCCGCGGCCCAGTCCGACTCGGCGATCTCCTTCGCCCGGCGCTTCAGGGCCTTGCGGTCGACCGCGTCGGTCACCACCTTCGGTACGACGTCCAGCGCGCTCAGCAGCGCGATCAGCGCACCGGTCCGCTCGTCCGGCTGGGTACCGAGCTTCAGCACGTTCTCCAGGCCCGCCCGGAGCTCCCGCTCGTGCTGCGCGTCCTTGGCCGGCCAGCGGGTGACCGGGAACAGGCCCAGCACCTTGTTCTCCTCCGCCTGGAGGATGCCGCGCTCGGCGAGCCGCTGCAGCAGCGGGTCCCGCAGCTTCTTGGACAGCTTGCCCATCACGTCCTTGGGCTTCTTGCCGGCCTTGTCGACCACGACAGCCAGCCGCTCGTCCAGCAGCGCGTCACCGGTCGGCGACGGGTCCACCACCTTCAGCCGACCCGCCTTGCCGTCGTCGGCGTCGGTGGTGATGTCCACCTTGCCCAGCAGCGTCAACTCGACCACGACGGCCCCGGCCAGCCCGTAGTCCAGCCCCGGGGAGCCGGTCAGCGGCTTGCCGGTCTCGTCGTCGTACAGGAGCAGGAGCAGGTCCTCTGCGATCAACATGTCTCTCAACGTAGGACGTGCCGGGCTCACGCGACATCAGCCGCGCGGCGTACGTGGTGGGTCCGTCTGCAGTAGTGGTGTGGTTCGGACCTGTGGATAACTCCCCCGCCATTCCACTGCTTTCAGGCAACCTGTTGACGTGAGACACCAGGGGAACCCATCCACCGCCCTCCGCCCCACCGACGGCCACTATGAGGTGATCAACGGTCGCCTGCACGTCACCGCGCCCCAACCACCCGCCCACCAGGCCGCGATCGTCGCTTTGATGATCAAGCTCAAGTCCGCCTGCCCGCCAGACCTACGAGTAGCCGTCGACTCCCTCGACTTCCGCCCGACGCCGAACCACACCTTCCACCCCGACCTCCTCATCTGCCGCGCCGCGGACGCCGGCCCGGTCTTCACTCCGCGCCTGTCGCTGGCCGTGGAAGTCCTCTCCCCCACCACCCGAGTCACCGACGTAGTCCACAAACGAGCCCTCTACGAACGCTTCCAGGTCCCGTCCTACTGGCTCCTGGACCCGGACCGCCAGGAACTCACCATCCTCGAACTGGCCGCCGGCGCCTATTCCTGCCAGGCAGTAATCCAGTACGACGAAACCCACCATGTGGATCTGCCGTTCCCCGTAGATCTCTCCCCCGCAGACTTCCTCAGCTGAGGGGTTGGCGGGCAGATCGGGGCAGATCGCGGGGCATCACAGGGCAGTACTCCGACCCACGGCGCGGCGGCCCACCGAACCACCCATGCTGGTCGCATGTCCACGAAGGAGGCACCATGGAAACCGTGCAGACACTGGAACCCGGCGAGTTCACACTGGCCGACCTTGACGCCCTCCCCGATGACGGGATGCGCTACGAACTGGTCGACGGCCAACTGCTCGTGACCCCTGCACCACGCCCGAACCACCAGCGTGCGGTCCTCCAACTCGCGTTCCAGCTCAAAGCCGCGTGCCCGGACCGGCTGGAGGTCTTCGTTGCCCCCTTCACCTACCGACCGACTCCACTGCGCTCGCTACAGCCCGACGTCCTGGTGTGCCGCTCGGAGGACGTCGGCGAGCGCGGCATCGAGTTCCGTCCCCTGCTCCTCGCGGTCGAGATCTTGTCGCCCAGTACCCGAATGACCGACCTGATGCTGAAACGCGCCCTGTACGAAGATGCAGGCGTCGAATCGTACTGGCTGTTCGACCCCGCAGCCGAGGAACTAACCGTCCTGGAGATGACCAACGGCGGGTACGTCGAGCGCGCTGTTGTAGCAGGTGACGAGGTGTTCGCGGCCGAGCTGCCATTCGTTGTGTCGATCACCCCCAGCGATCTGGTCAAGCCGGTCAACGGGACCTGATCGGGGCAGCGCGGGGCAGACCGTGGGGCATCGCGGGGCAGTCCGCCGGTACACGGCGCGGCGCTCCACCGAAATGCCCATGCTGGTCGCATGTCCACGAAGGAGGCACCATGGGAAGCGTGCAGACACTTGAGCCAGGCGAGTTCACGCTGGCGGACCTCGACGCCCTCCCCGACGACGGGATGCGCTACGAACTGGTCGACGGTCAACTGCTCGTGACCCCTGCACCAATCGCGATCCACCAGCGGGTCGCCGGTCAGCTCTTCCTCCGGCTGCAGCCCGCCTGCCCGGAAGGGCTCGAGGTCTTCTTCGCACCGTTCGACTTCCGGCCCAGCCGGCACCGTTCGCTGCAACCCGACCTCCTCGTCTGCCGCTCCGGTGACGTCGGACCCCGCGGAGTCGAGTTCTGCCCGTTGCTGCTGGCCGTCGAGATCCTCTCCCCCAGCACCCGGATGACCGACCTGCTGCTCAAGCGTGCCCTGTACGAGGAGTCCGGAGTCACCTCGTACTGGATCGTCGATCCGGAGGCCGAGACCCTGACGGTGCTCGAACTGGACAACGGCAACTACGTCGAGCGGGTTGTCGCCAAGGGCAACGAAATGTTCGAGGCGGAGCTTCCGTTCGGCGTGCGTATCGTCCCGAGCGAGTTGGTGCGGCCGGTCAACGGCGGTTGATCGCCCGGGCCTGAGACGGGGTGCGAGGCGCCTCGCCGGGGCATCTTGGGGCAGATCGGGATCTGGCCTGCTGGGGAAGGGGGTTGGCGGGCGAGTGTTGGTGCATGAGCGACGGGTGCGGGTTCGTTCCTGCGGGTGATGGGTTCTCGGTGGCTGAACTGGGGAAGTTGCCGGGGCGGTTGGTGTGCGAGTTGGTGGATGGGGTTCTGGTGGCGGCGCCGCATGGTGGGGCGGCGCAGCAGGCGGTTGTGCTGGAACTGGGGTTTGTGCTGCGCCGGAACAGTCCGGCGCAGTTTCAGGTGATGGTGGGGCCCGTGGAGTACCAGCTGGGTGAGCGGACTTTGCTGCAGCCGGACGCTCTGGTCTGTCATGGCGGGCAGTTGCCGCGGGGGCCGGTGAGAGGGGCGGTGCGGCTGGTGGTCGAGGTGGTGTCGGAGGTGACGCGGACGATCGATCACGGGTTGAAGCGGGGCTTGTACGAGCGTGCGGGTGTGCCGGCGTACTGGTTGCTGGACCCGAAGGCTCAGGAGCTGACTGTGCTGGAACTTGCCGAGGGCAAGTATGTGGAGAAGGCGGTGGTGAAGGGTGAAGAGACCTTCGAGACCACCATGCCGTTCTCTCTCAGCATGTCCCCGGCGCAGCTGATCAGTTGTTGAGGAGGTCGATCAAGGCCTCTCGGGTGGGGAGGTTGTCCGGGCGGACCACGTCGCCGGTGCGGACGTAGTAGAAGGCTGCGCCTACCTGGTGGAGGGGGAGGCCGACGAGCTCGGCCCACGCGACTCGGTAGATGGCCAGCTGGAGAGGGTCGGCAGTCTCGGAGCGGCTGGTTTTCCAGTCGATGACGTCGTAGCCGCGGGAGCCGTCAGGGCGGACGAACTGGTAGACGGCGTCGATGCGGCCGCGGACGACGCGGCCGCCGATGGACAGGGCGAAGGGCGCTTCGATCTCGTACGGCGCGCGTTCGCCGAACGGGCCTACGCGGAAGGCGTCCATCAGTTCGGTGAGGTCGGTGTCGTCGACGATGCCCTCGTCGGCGGCGCCCGGCAGGTCGTCGGGGTCGATCAGGAACTGCTGGCCGAAGTAGCTCTCGACCCAGGCGTGGAAGCGGGTGCCGAAGCGGGCCGCGCGGTTGGGTTTGCGGGGCATGGGCCTGGCCAGCTCGGAGGCCAGGCCGTCGGGGTCCTTGGCGAGACGCATGACCTGGGTCGCCGACAACGCGCGCGGGAGCTCCACGTCGTACGCCTTGCGGCTGCGGCTCTCTCGGGCCTCGCTCAGCAGACGCTCGATCTCGGAGTCCCACCGGGCGACCGTCGCCTGCTCGTCCAAGAACAGCGACTCCTCGGCGTCCAGCGAAGGACCCTCGGCCCGCGACAGCTGGACCAACGCGGCACCTTCGAGGCGACGCTCGTACGCCGGCAGGTCGTACGGCGCCGGCCACGCGGCCTGGGTCTGCTCGGCAAGCTCCGGATTCTCATCACTCAGCTCCGGCTGCGAAGCCCACGCGACCACCCGCTCCCCCGCGTGCTTCTTCAGCACCTCCAGGTACGCCGACGGACCGCGCGGACGCTTCTGCGTCGGGCCCCACCAGTGCCCGGTCGCGATCAGCACCTCCTTCGCGCGCGTGAACGCGACGTACCCGAGTCGCCGTTCCTCCAGCGCGTTGACCTGCTTGCACTCGTCGGCGAACGCCTTGAGCCCCGCGTTCGACAGGTCGTGGAAATCGGGCAGCGTGTCCGCGTCACCGCGCAGCGGCCACGGCAGCACCTTCGCGTTGGTGGTCCACTTGTCCCGCCCACGGTCGGACGGGAACACCTTGTTCACCAGCGTCGGCACGAACACGACCGGCCACTCCAGCCCCTTCGACCGGTGCGTGGTCAGCAGCTTCACCGAGTCCGCCTCACTCGGTACGGCGAGGTCGAGGCCCGCGGCGTACTCCTCCTCGGCCGCCAGGTACGCCAGCAACCCGTCCAGCGACCCGTCCGACTCGGTCGACACGAAGTTGCCCACGGCATCCAAGAACGCGGCGAGGTGGTCGCGCCGGCCGGAGTCGACGTGGTCCGGGGTCGCGGTCAGCTCGACGTCGAGGCCGATCGTGCTGATCACCCGGCGGACCAGGTCGAGCAGCGGCTCGCCCGCGTGCGCGCGCAGGTCCCGCAGCTCGGTCGACAGCTCGACGAACCGCTCGAGAGCCTCCGCCGAGTATCCCCAAGCGACAGGCCCCGGGTCGTCGACGGCCTCCGCGAGCGAGATCACCTCGGTCGAGTCCATCCCCGCAACGGCCGCATCCAGCGCCGCGACCAAATCGTCGGCGGCCGGGCGGTCGCCGCCGTCGGCGAGCATGCGCGATCGGTTCGCCAGCAGCGCCAGATCCCGGTGCCCGATCCGGAAGCGCGGGCCGGTCAGGATTCGCAGCATCGCGGCGTTCGCGGTCAGGTCGTTGACGGCCTGCAGCGTGGCCACGACATCGACCACCTCGGGCAGTGCGAGTAGCCCACCGAGACCGACGACCTCGACCGGCACCTTGCGCGCGATCAGCGCCTCGTGCACGGCGGAGAGGTCGACGTTGGTTCGCATCAGGATGCCGATGTCCTTCCACTTCCGGTGCGGCAACTTGTGCGCGGCGACGATCGAGTCAGCGATCCACTCGATCTCCTGCGAGCGGGTCTCGAACAGCCCGACGGTGATCGCGCCCTCCGGCGCACCGTCCGGTGCCTCCAGCGGGATGACACCGGGGTGCTGCTCGTACAGCTCGGTGGCGTGTTCGTTCGCGGCGGCGAGGATGCGGCTGCCGCAGCGACGGTTCACGCTCAGCACGTACCGGCGGGCCGGTGTACCGTCAGCCTGCCGGAAATGCGAAGGGAACTCGTCGAGGTTCGCGACCGAGGCACCGCGCCAGCCGTAGATCGCCTGGCACGGGTCACCGACGGCGGTCACGGGATGCCCGCGGCCCGAGGCAGGGTCCGCGCCGGCGAACAGAGCGGTCAGCATGCGCCGCTGCGAGACCGAGGTGTCCTGGTACTCGTCGAGCAGGACGACCTTGTACCGCCCGCGCTCGATCGCCGGCACCTCCGGGCACTCCTCCGCGAGCCGCGCGCCGAGCGCCATCTGGTCCGCGAAGTCGACGACGCCGCGTTCGACCTTGTACGCCTGGTACTCCTCGACCAGCTGCAGGATCTCGCCGCGCTTCAACGCGGTCTCGCCGAGCTTCTTCACGTCGACGGTCTGCTTGCGCGCGGCCGCGACCTCCTGCCGGACGGCCTCGTCGTGGTCGCGGATCTGGTCGGCGCTCAGCAGGTGGTCGGCGAGCTCGCCGTCGAGCGAGAGCAGGCTGTTCACCAGGGTCGGTACGTGGTGCGACGCGTGCCGGATCGGACCGGCCGAGCGCCGTACGACGCGCCCTGCGAGCTGGAAGCGGGTCGCATCGGCCAGCACCCGGACGTCGGGCTCCAGGCCGAGACGCAGGCCGTGCTCCGAGATCAGCGTGCCGGCGAAGGCGTGGTACGTCGAGACGACCGGCTCGCCGGGCTCCTCGGGCTCCCAGTTCGGCACGTTCTTGCGCAGGTGCGCGGCGAGCACCGGGTGCTGATCGCGCGGCAGCGTCGAACCGAGCACGCCGGCCTTGGTCAGGTCCTCGCGGATCCGGACGTCGAGCTCGTTGGCCGCCTTCTTGGTGAAGGTCAGCCCGAGCACCTCCTCCGGCTTCACCTGCCCGGTGCAGATCAGCCACACCACGCGCGCGGCCATCGCCGTCGTCTTGCCGGATCCCGCACCGGCGACGATGACGCCCGGAGCCAAGGGAGCGGTGATGGCCTCCAACTGTTGGTCGCTGAAGGGGATCCCGAGCAGGTCGACCAGGTCAGCCGTGGTTTCCAGCTTGGCAGCCATCAGCACATCTCCGGAGAAAAGAAAGGGGTGGCGGTCGAGCCGGGGGCGGGGGCGGCGTGGCGCATCAGACGATCTCCCCGCCCTCGGGCTGGATTGGGCAGAGTCCCCGTACGTCGCACCGCGTGCACCCGTCGTTCCGCTTGGCGGTGAACTCCTCCGAGCGCACCATCGCCTCCGCGTTCTCGACCGCCTCGTCCAGCCAGGTGCGGCCTTCCTCGTCGGGCTCGAGCGGCGCCTGCCCCTGGACCTTCGGCAGCCCGATGTCGTCGTGCCGCAGCTGCACCAGCTCGGCGCCACCACTCTCCGCGTCCTCACCAAGCAGCTTCAACTGCCGCGAGGCGATCGCGCGCTGGTAGATCGCCAGCTGCACATGCCGCTCCAGCGCCGGCTTCGTCGGGACCGTCCGCCCGGTCTTCAGGTCGATGACGCGGATCTTCCCGTCGCCGTCCTGCTCGATCCGGTCCATCCGGCCCTTCACCTGGACGCCGGGCTTCTCCTCGTCCGGCAGCAGCACGCTGAAGTCGACCTCGGACCCCACCAACCGACGATCCGGCCGCCCCTGATGCCACGCGACGAACCGCCGCAGCGCCTGCTCCGCTTCGACGCGCTCCCGGTCCGAGATCCACGACGACTCGAACTCCAGCTGCGTCCACACCTTGTCGAGCCATCCGTTCAGCTCGTCGGCGTCCGGCGGCAGCGTCCCGGTCGCGACCGCGTCGGCCAGCGTGTGCAGCACCATGCCGAACCCGATCGCCGACGTACTCGGTGTCTCTCCGCCGGCCTTCCGCTGCAGGAACCACCGCAGCGGGCAGTCCACGATCGTCGTCAGCGCGCTGCCGGACAGCGGCACCGGCTCGTCCTCGACCGCAATGGGCACCTCAGACCGAGTCCGCTCGCGCACACCCCACCAGCGCTCTGGCTCGGCCGTCGGGACCAGCGAGTACCCCCGCTCGTCCACAGCATCAGCCAAGGCAGCAAGGCGATCCGCCGCGACCCGCTTCAAGTCAGGCGACGACGCCGGATCCGCCAGCACACAGCGCAGGTCCGCCACCAGCCCCGGCAGCGACAACGGCCGCCGCGGCCGGCCCGCGACCAGTTTCAAAGGAATGTCCAGCTCGGCCAGCAATCGCGACGGCTGATCGCCGTCGGCCTCCGGCGCCTGCACCGCGGTCACGATCAGCCGCTCGCGCGCCCGCGTGATCGCGACGTAGAACAGCCGTCTCTCCTCGGCCAGGATCGCGCCCGCCGACAACGGCTCGACCAGACCGTCCGGACCTAGCCGGTCGGGCTCCAGCAGCGATCCCCGCCGCCGCAGGTCCGGCCACTGCCCTTCCTGCACACTCGCGACGACAACGAGCCGCCACTGCAGACCCTTCGACCGGTGCGCGGTCATCAGCTGTACGCCGGTTTCGCGGTACGTCGCGTCGTACCGGTTGTCGCCCGCGATGTCGAGGTTCTCCAGCTCGTTCAGGAACGCCGAGACGCCCTTGAACCCGATCTGCTCCTCGGCCCGGCCGGCCGCGTCGAACAGCGCGCACAGCGAGTCGAGGTCCCGGTTCGCCGCGCGAGCGACCTCGCCGCCGGAGTTCGCCTGGCCGCGCAACCGGCGTAACCACGGCGACTCCGACCACAGCGACCACATCACCTCGTCCGGCGCGGCGCCGGCGTTCACGATGTTCCTTGCCTTGAGCAACCTTTCGCCGAGCGCCACGAACCGCGCCTCGGCGGGCGACGCCTGCTCGTCCAGCAGCAACGGGTCGAGCATCGCCTCGCGCAGCAGCTCGTCCGACGACCGCGGCAGCCGCTGACCGCCCGCGAGCTCACGATCCCGCTTCCGCAGTACACGCGCCAACCGCCGCAGCTGCCCGGCGTCCATCGCCCCCAACGGCGACAACGCCAACGCCCGTACGACGTCAACGGTCAACGTCGCCGGATCCGCAACAGCCCGCAGCGCCAGCAGCATCGGCCGTACGGCGGGCTCGCGCGACAGCGGCAACTCGTCACCGGCCACGTCGACCGGAATCCCCGCGGCCGCGAGCGCGCGCCGCAGCGGCGGGATCGAGATGCTGCCTGACCGGACCAGCACGGCCATCTCGTGCCAGCCGACGCCATCCTGCACATGCGCCCGCCGCAGCAGGTCCGCGATGTGCTCCAACTCGGCACCGGTCGTCGAGTACAGGTTCGCCTCGACCTTGCCCGGGCCGAAGACACAGCCGCTCGCATCCGGATTGCGGAACCGCTCGAAGGTGTCGCGGTCCAACGTGCCCGGGACACCCAGACGGTTCACCACGTTGCGCGAGACGCGCAGCAGCGTCGTGCCGAATCTGCGTGTGGTCGCCAGCGCGATCTGGGCAGCGGGCTCGCCGGCAGCTGTCGGGAACTCCTCGGTGAAGCGCAACAACCCGCGGACGTCGGCACCACGGAACGTATAGATCGACTGATCCGGATCGCCGACCGCGACCAGGTCGCGGCCGTCGCCCGCGATCGCCTGCAGCAGCTTGGTCTGACCGGGATCGGTGTCCTGGTACTCGTCGACGAAGACGACCTTGAACTCCTCGCGCAGCTTCGCCTGGACCTGCGGCTGCTGGGCCAGGATCACCGCGCGGTGGATCAGCTCGGAGTAGTCCAGGACCTGCTCGTGGTCGAGGATCTGCAGGTACTCCTCGAAGAAGTCGCCGACCGCGACCCACTCCGGCCGGCTCGCCGACTGACCGATCGCGGACAGGTCCTCCGGGTCGAGCCCGAGCTGCCGCGCCTTGCCGATCACGGCCTGGACCTCGTCGGTGAAACCGCGGGTCTTCAGCGCCGGGTGCAAGCTCGAAGGCCAGTGCACCACGCCGACCTCGCGGCTCCCGCCGAGCACCTCGCTCAACCGCAGCGACTGCTCCGGACCCGACGGCAGCCGCAGCGGTACGTCAAAGGCGTCGGCCGGAGTGAACCGCCGGAGCAACGCGTAGCAGAACGAGTGGAACGTCATCGACGGCATCACGCGCGTCGTCTTGCCCAACCGCCCGGTGATCCGGTCGCGCAGCTCGGTCGCGGCCTTACGCCCGAACGTCAGCACCAGCACCTGGTCGGGGCTCAGCCCGCGGTTCGCGACGCGATCGACGACGGCCTCGACGAGCGTCGTCGTCTTGCCCGTGCCCGGTCCGGCCAGCACGAGCAGCGGCCCACCCGGGTGATCGACGACCGACTGCTGATCAGCGTCCAGAATCGGCGCAGGGGAAGGCCCTTCCGCTCGCCCTGCCGGCCTCACCAGCCGATACCGGGACCCTGTTCTGCTGACCACTCCCCCATCCCATCAGACGCCACCGACAAAGCCCGAAACACACCCCGCAGTACGGCGACACAAGCCGCATTGCGGACAACCTCAGAGCAGTTCCGCCACGAGCGACCGGGCGAGCCAGGCCGCGTACCGATCGACGGACCACCCGCGGTTGAGGACGAGCAGTTCGTAGAGCTCGACGGAGATGTACGTCCACAGCAGATCGCGGACCTCGTCGACGTCGAGGTTCGCGCGCAGTTGGCCGGTCGCGTGCAGGTGGGTGGCGAGCATGGTCATGCCGGTGAGGCGTTCGGTCAGCAGGTTCTGCCAGACCTCCTCGAGGGTCTCGTCGACGTGCCGGCCGTCCCGGATCAGGATCTGTACGCCGGCCGAGCGGACCTGCCGCTCGACCGCGCCAGCGGCGTACAGCGCGAGCTTCTTCCGTACGTCGGGTTCGGGCGCGATCGTCTGCGCCTCGGGGCGTTGCACGACCGGGATCGGCTCGTCGTCGCCGGCGATCACCCGGTCGAAGACGGCCTTGGCCAGCGCGGCCTTGGTGCCGAAACCCTTGTAGACCGACTCGGCCGAGACCCCTGCCGTCCGCGCGACGCCGGCGATCGTCGTGGCCCGGAACCCGTCGCGCGCGAACAGCTCCTGGGCCGCGACGACCACCGCCCGGCGCCGGGCCGCGGCCTGCTCGCGCCGGCCGGACGCGTCGTACGGCCTCTTGACTTCCGCCATCGAGTGGTTCCATCCTGATTTGGGGACAGTAGGACTGTATCTAATTTGGAGGGGACATGACCAGCACCGTGTCAGGCGATTCCAAGGCCCTCGCGGTCCGGAGCATCCTGATGATGGCCGACGGCGACCGCGCGACCTTCGACCAGGTGGTGCACCCGGCCGCGGTCAACCGGGAGGACGACGTCGAGCCGCCGGCCGCGCGGACGCCCGGACCGGAGGGGTTCTGGGCGACCGCCGTCTGGCTGCGCTCGGCGTTCGCGGACCTGCGCTACGACGTGCACGAAGTGGTTGCCGAGGGCAACCTGGTGGCGATCCGGACGACGATGAGCGGCCGGCACGTCGCGCCGTTCGTCGTGCACGCCGAGGACGGGTCGGTGGACACGGTGTTCCCGCCGACCGGGCGGACGTTCGCGGTCACGCAGTCGCACTGGCTGCGGATCGAGGACGGGCAGGTGATCGAGCACTGGGCCAACCGCGACGACCTCGGCCAGGCGCAACAGCTCGCCTGGGTGCCGCCGACACCGCTCTACCTGTTCAAGATGGCCCGCGCGAAGTCGAAGGCGCGCAAAGCCGCGGCTTAATCCTCTGGGAGATCCGGGTCCCAGCGGACCTGTCGCAGGTCGACCTTGCCGTTGGTGACACGCACACCGTCGCCGCGCAGCAGCTCGAGCTGTTCGCCGCCGACCTCGTCGGCGGGCACGCCACTGGCCCGGATGACTCGCCACCACGGCACGCCCCCGCCGTACTCGCGCATGATCGCGCCGACCTGCCGCGGGCCGCCCTGGCCGACGTACTGGGCGATGTCGCCGTACGTCGCCACGCTCCCCGGCGGGATCGACTCGACCGCTTGCAGCACCGCCTCGACGTACTCCTCCCGATCCACGGGCCCACGCTAGCCGGTGAGGCGTATCCCCAGCACTCACCAACCAACGGCGCGCGGCCGTCGCCCCGCGTGACGGCGCCCGAACGGGCGCCGTCGGAAGGGGTTGGTGAGTGGTGCAGGTTCAGGCCAGCGGCGCGAGCGCCTTGGCCAGCGGCTCGAGCACCGACGGCGGCGCGTCGACCGGGAGGTTCATGACGACCAGGTCGACGCCCACCTCGCCGTACGCCGCGGCCAGGGCGACGGCGTCGTCGAGCGGCTTGTCCGGATCGATCCGGACGTTGACCGAGCAGGTGATCTCGTTGACGTCGCGGCCGAGCTTGTCGCAGTGGTCGACCAGCACCTGCTTGAGCGGCGTCCACTCCTCCGGGCTGGGCACGATCACGTTCCACTGCTGGGCCCAGCGGGCGACCGCCCGCAGCGTCCGCTTCGGCCCCTTGCCGCCGATGGTGATCGGCGGGTGCGGGGTCTGGACGGCCTTCGGTTCGCAGTACGCGTCGGTCAGTTTGACGTACTGGCCGTCGTAGTTCGCGACCTTCTCGGTGAGCAACGCGATCATCGCCTCGACGCCTTCGTCGAACCGGTCGAAGCGCTCCTTCAGCGGCGGCAGGTCGATCCCGTACGCCGCGGTCTCCATCTCGTTCCAGCCCGCGCCGACGCCGAGCTCGAGGCGGCCGCCGGAGATGATGTCGGTGGTCGCGGCCATGTTCGCCAGTACGGCGGGGTGCCGGTAGATCATGCCGGTGACCTGGCAGCCGACGCGGATCCTGCTGGTCGCCTGGGCCAGCGCGGCCAGCGTCGTCCAGCCCTCCAGGTTCGGGCCGGCCATGTCCCCGGTCAGCGGGTAGAAGTGGTCCCAGTGCCAGGCCGACTCGAAGATCTCGAACTGGTCCGCGGCCACCCAGACGTCCCGCATCTGCTGCCACGTGGTGTGTTCCGGCCGGGTCTTGATCGCAAACCGCATCGCACGCCTCCACAGGGGTAAGGGCTTACCACCCAGCAACCTACCGGCAGATTCCCTCCCGGGTGAGCTTTTCAGACCCGGAAGACGAAGGCCAGCGCGATCCCGATCACCGCCAGGACCTCGACCACGCCGAAGCCGATCCAGGCGATCGACTGCAGCGTCTCGCGCGCCTCGGGCTGGCGCGCGGTCCCGTTGATCACGGCGGAGAACATCATCCCGACCCCGACCCCGATCGCGGAGCCGATCGCGGCCAGGCCGTAGCCGAGTACGGCGATGTTGCCGGTGACTGCGAGCGCGAACATCAGAGGACCTCCCGGTCAGTGTTGTATTCATTCGACGTATACATTTGTCCATGACAAGCGTATACGACAGATGTGTACGACGACCACCTAGGATGCGGGCGTGGGAAACCGGGAGAAGTTGCTGGCGACGGCCAAACGCCTGATCGCGGAGCGCGGGTACGGCGACATCACCGCGCGGGACCTGGTCAACGAGTCCGGGACCAACCTCGCCTCGATCGGGTACCACTTCGGGTCGAAGGAGGGGCTGCTCACCGAGGCGGTGCTCGACTCGTTCGGCGCGGACGACGGCCAGGAGGAACTGCTCGGCGGGCTGCGCGGACGGAGCCCCGCGGCGCGGCTCGCGGAACTGCTCGACGCGTTGGGTCAGGTGTTCGGGGAGGATCCGCGCCGGACCACCGCGAGCATCGAGGCGTTCGCGCGGGCGCCGCACTCACCGGAGATTAAGGAGCGGCTCGCGGCGGTGTACCAGCGGTCGCGGCGCGGGATGGCCGCGGCGGTGCTGGGCAAGCAGCCGGACGAGATCGACGACGCGACGGCACAGCGCGTCGGCTCGCTGGCGCTCGCGCTGGTCGACGGCGCGGCCATGCAGGCACTGGTCGATCCGGAGCACGCGCCGACCGGAGCGGACGTCGTCGCCGCGCTCCGGCTGCTGGTGAAGTAGTCCTCGCTCGCGAGTAAGCCGGCGCGGCCACAGGTCCGGCTGCGCGAGCCCGGGCGGCTAGTCCAGCCCGAGGCGGGCGCGGACCTCTGGCCGGCGCAGCGGTGGAACCGTCTGCGGCGGCACCCGGCGGGCCGGCATCTCCTCGAGCAGCGCCTCGGTGATGCGGGCGACCTCGGCGGCGGCGCGCTCGATCGGTTCGCGGGTGGTGGCGCTGAGCGAACCGACGCCGGTCACCTTACGGACGTACTGGAGGGCCGCCGCGTAGATCTCCTCGGAGGTCGCGGACGGCTCCAGGCCTCTCAGGACTGTGATGTTTCGGCACATGCTCCGACGGTACGCGGAGCCGGGGACAACCGGCGGTGTCGCGGTTACAGTTTTGTGATGGAGCTGGTGCTGTTCGTCCTGGGCGGAGGTGGGATCGCCGCGGCCGGGCGGTACGCCTGGGCCCGTCGGACAGCCAGGCGCCGGCGGGCTGACGAGCTGGCCGACGTACGGCGGATCGCCGACGAGGACGTCACCCAGTACGGCGAACAGCTGGCCCGGCTCGGCGACGTACTGGCCGGGCACGAACTGGACGCGGCGACGCATGCGGACTACCAGACCTCCCTCGACCTGTACGAGCAGGCGAAGCGCGCGGTCCCCCGGCTGGACGACGTCGACGCGGTCAGCAGCGTGACCGCCGCGCTGGCCGACGGCCGGTACGCGATCGCCTGCGTCCAGGCGCGGGTCACCGGCCGCCCGCTGCCCGAGCGCCGCGTCTCCTGCTACTTCAACGCCCAGCACGGCCCGTCGACCACCGACGTGGTCTGGACTCCGTCGAACGGCGGCACCCGCAAGGTCGCCGCCTGCGCCCAGGACGCCGCGCGGATCGCCGCGGGCGACGAGCCCGCCAAGCACTACCCCAAGGGCGGCGATCACCAGCTCGCCTTCTGGGAGCCGAACGATCCGGACAAGCCGTTCAGGTTCGGCTTCTGGGACATCGCCGGTGCTCGCGCCGTGAAGATCCACCTCCGGCTGGAACCGATCGCGATGACCGGCCGCGGCCGCCGGGATCCCACGATCGTCCGGCGCGACCGCAAACGCTGACCCGGGGACGGCCGCAGGGATCCCCCGACCGCAAGCGCTGCCGGACCCCACCGGCGGCGATGATGGCGTGATGCCCCGTCCCGCCGACCTGCCCGCCGGGCTCATCGCGCGTGCCCCGCGGCTCACCGACGCCACCGCGATCTTCGACCTGCTCGCGGCCTACAACACCCGCCTGACCGGCTCCCCCGACGCCACGCTCGCCGGGGTGACCGAAGGCCTGACCGCGCCCGGCTTCGAGCGCGAGACCGACGGCTGGCTGGTCGTCGACGGCACCGGTCGCGCGGTGAACTTCGGCGCGGTCGTCCTCGGCCGGCACGCCGACCTGACGATCTGCAGCCCCGACTCCCCTGCCGCTGACTGGCTGCTCGACACGGCCATCGCCCGCGTCGGCCGCGGCACCAAGCTGGAGATCGCCGTACTGCGCCAGAACGAGCCGCTGCGCGAGCTGATCACCTCCCGCGGCTTCGTCCGCGGGACCAGCTACTTCCAGATGCGCATCGACCACACCGAGCCGATCGCCGCACCAGAGCTGCCGGCCGGAGTCGAGCTCACCGGCCCGGACGACGAGGAGACGCGCCGCGCGGCGTACGGCGTACTGGCTGAGGGGTTCGCCGATCAGGAGGCGGACGCGATGCCGCCGTACGACGAGTGGGCCGGGTCCGGAGTCACGCTGGCCACCCTGGACGGCCGCCCGGTGGCGGCGATCGTCACCGAGGACACGTATGCCGAGACCGAGCGCTGCGGCTACGTCGTCCGCCTCGCCGTCCTCCCCGAAGCCCGCGGCCGAGGACTGGGCCGCTTCCTGCTCCAGCACACCTTCGCCACCGACGCCGCAGCCGGCCTGACCGGCACGATGCTCGACGTCGACAGCAACAACCCGACCCCGGCGCTCGGCCTGTACGAGTCGGTCGGTCTCCGCACCACCCGCGTCTCCGACGACTGGAGTCTCGTCGTCGGGTGAGCCAGCCCGAGGCGAAGATGACGTGGTGAACCTGCCCGCCGGATATACCGTTCGCCCGCCCACCGTCGCCGATGCACCGAAGATCTACCGCCTGATCGCGGCGCACAACACCACGGTCGTCGGCTCGCCGAACACGACGGTCGACAACGTCACCCAGGGCCTGACGGATCCGGCCTTCCGTCCGGAGACGGACGGCTGGCTGGTCTTCGACGCCGACGGCCAGGCGATCACCTACGGCCGCGTGCTGCACCGGACCGGCAGCGGAGTCGTCGGGCTCAGCGTCTACGTGCCGGACACTCCGGTGTCCGACTGGCTGTTCCGGACCGCGCTGGAGCGGGCTCGGCGGATCGGAACCGCGCAGGGCCTGGCCGAGGTGACGCTCGAGAGCATCGCGAACCGCGACGACCAGGCGGCGCGCACACTCCTGCAGGGCAACGGCTACGAGCTCCACACGACGTACTACCGGATGCGCGTCGACCACACCGGCCCACTCGAGCCCATGCCGGGCCTGCGGCGCGGGCCGGTCGACGAGGCCGACCGGCGGGCGGCGTACGAGGTGATGGTGCGGGCGTTCGCGGAGCAGCAAGGCAGCGCGATGCGTCCGTACGACGAGTGGGTGGAGTCCCACGAGCGGTCCACGGTGTTCGACTGGTCGCAGCTGCTGATCGTCGAGCTGGACGGCCAGGTAGTCGCGGCCTGCGACACCGACGACAGGTTCGTGGAGACCGACGACTGCGGGTTCATCGCTCGGCTCGGAGTGCTGCCGGAGTACCGCGGGCGCGGCCTGGCCAAGCGGCTGCTGCGTTCCAGCTTCGCCCTCGACATGGAGGCCGGGCGCACCGGCACCATCCTGTTCGTCGACACGAACAACCCGACGCCCGCGCTCGGCCTCTACGAGTCCGTCGGGATGCGTCCGGTCGAGGTCGTCGACGTCCTGCGCCGGGAGAGCTTGACAACCTAATACCGTTAGGTTTTCCTCAAGGTATGAGCAAAGCAGCGTCCTTCGACCGTCGGGCTCGTCGGCGGGAGCAGACGATCGACGAGCTGCTGGCCGCGGCCCTGCGGCTGATGGAGACCGAGGGCGTCGCGGCGCTGAGCCTGTCGGCGGTGGCTCGCGAGGTCGGGATGCGGCCGCCGTCGGTGTACCAGTACTTCCCGTCGAAGCTGGCGATCTACGACGCGCTGTTCCGGCGCGGGGCCGAGGCGTTCCTGGCGACCCGGCGCGAGGCCGAGCGGACCGCGACGACCGAGGACCCGCTGGAACTGGAGTCGGTCTGCACGATGGCCTGGGCCCGCTGGTGTGTGGCGAACCCGACGTACTCGCAACTGCTGTTCTGGCGGACGGTGCCGGGTTTCGAGCCCAGCCCGGAGGCCTTCGCGCCCGCGCAGGCGGCGCTCGACGAAGTCCGCGCCGGCCTCGAGGCTGCCGTGGCCGCGGGCCGGTTGCACCCGGACGCCGCCTCGGACGACGGGCTGGCGCTCTACACGTCCGTCACCGCGGGCGTCCTGTCCCAGCAGCTGGCCAACGAGCCGGAGGCGTCCTTCGAGGACGGCCGCTTCACCCGGCTGCTGCCGGCCGTGCTGGAGATGTTCCACGCGAGGTACGCACCACCCAGGGGGTAACACGATGATCGCAGTACAAGCAGAGGGGATCACGCGAGCGGACCGGCAACGCTGCCGGCTGCACCGCGACAGTGAGCGCGAGAGCTGGCGGGAGTTCCTGGCCACGCTCGACGGCGACGAGTGGCACCGGCCGACGGTCTGCGACGCGTGGGACGTCGCCGACATCGTCGGGCACCTGTGCGGCCAGGCGGAGGACGTGATCCGGCCGTGGTCGTTCCCGGTCCGCTACCGGAAGGCGAAGCGGGTCTACCCCGAGGTCGTCCGGCTCGACGCCCACATGATGGTGCAGGCCGACGCTCACCGCGGTACGCCGCCTGACGTCCTGCGGGCACGCTTCGACCGGCTGTGGGGCAAAGCGACCCGGATGATCAGTCGCAGCCCGGCCGCGATTCGCCGGATCTCGATCCCGATCGAGGGGATGCCGGGGTTCGAGTCGATCGCCCTGGGCTACGTCTGGGACATCCTGCTCGCGCGGGACCTGTGGATGCATCGCGACGATGTCTGCCAGGCGCTCGGCCGGCCGTTCGACGCGGGCCCGTACGGCGGGGAGCTGGTCGCGCAGGTCGTGCTCGACCTGGTCGGCGGCCCGTTCTGGGGCGACCGGCCGACGGTCGTCCTGGAGCTGACCGGGCCGGGCGGTGGCGTCTACCAGCTGGGCGCCGGGGAGCCGGTGGCGACGGTCCGCACGGACGCGGTCGGGTACATGCGCACGGTGTCGGGCCGGGACGACCACCCGGTGGTCGACCTGGTCGACGGCGACGAGGCCGGCGCCGAGGCCGTGGCGACCTGCCGGATGCCGTTCTAGCCGACGGAACCCGCGGCGTACCGGCCGACGACATGATGGCGGCCCCCGCCGTACCGGAGTACGACGAGGGCCGCGATCAGTGACTCAGTACGACGGCTGCGACGGATCGATCTGGTCGACCCACGCGACCACACCGCCGCCGACGTGCACGGCGTCGGAGAAGCCGGCGCCCTTGGCGATCGCCAGGACCTCGGCCGAGCGCACGCCGGACTTGCAGTGGAAGACCAGCTGCTTGTCCTGCGGGAGCTTCTCCAGCGCGACGCCGGTCAGGAACTGGTCCTTCGGGATCAGCACCGAGCCGGGGATCTTGTTGATCTCGTACTCGTTCGGCTCGCGGACGTCGACCAGGACGAAGTCCTTCTCGCCGTTCTCCTTGAGCTTGATCCACTCGCTGAGCTGCTTGACCGAGATGGTCGCGCCGACGGCGGCGTCGGCCGCCTCCTCGGTGATCGCACCGCAGAAGTCCTCGTAGTCGATCAGCCCGGTGACGGTCGGGTTCTCGCCGCAGATCGCGCAGTTCGGGTCCTTACGGACCTTCAGGGCGCGCCAGTTCAGGTCGAGCGCCTCGTAGATGTTCAGCCGGCCCAGCGACGGGTCGCCGATGCCGGTGAGCAGCTTGATCGCCTCGGTCACCTGGGCGGCACCGACCGACGCGCAGAGCACGCCGAGCACGCCACCCTCGGCGCAGGACGGGACCATGCCCGGCGGCGGCGGCTCGGGGTAGAGGCAGCGGTAGCAGGGACCGTTCTCGGCCCAGAACACGCTGACCTGACCGTCGAAGCGGTAGATCGAGCCCCAGACGTACGGCTTGCCGAGCAGGACCGCGGCGTCGTTGACCAGGTACCGGGTCGCGAAGTTGTCGGTGCCGTCGACGATCAGGTCGTACTGCTCGAAGATCTCGAACACGTTGTCGTTGTCCAGACGGGTCTCGTGCAGGACAACGTTCGTGTACGGGTTGGCCTCGAGGATCGACTCCTTGGCCGACTGGGCCTTGGACTTGCCGACGTCGGACTGGCCGTGGATGATCTGGCGCTGCAGGTTGGACTCGTCGACGGTGTCGAACTCGACGATGCCGAGCGTGCCGACGCCGGCCGCGGCCAGGTACAGCAGCGCGGGGCTGCCGAGCCCGCCGGCGCCGATGACGAGCACCTTGGAGTTCTTCAGCCGCTTCTGACCGGCCATCCCGACCTCGGGGATGATCAGGTGCCGCGAGTACCGGCGGACCTCGTCGATGGTCAGCTCGTCGGCCGGTTCGACCAGCGGTGGCAGTGACACGGGCGCTCCTCGTCAGCGGGAATATCGGGGGGATTCCGGGTTCAACCGTCCTTCCCTCCCCCATGTTCCCGCACCGGCCCAAGCCACCGGTCAGGAGTCCGCATTCCGGTACATCCGTCTCACCGCGAGGCGGCGCCGCCGACGCAACGCCGCCCCTGGGGATCAGTCGTCGTCGGTGATCGTCCCGGTCACACTGGCCGGGACCTCGAGATCGGCACCCATCACCTCGGCGAAGGACGCGCTGAAGGTCTCAGCCGGCTCCTTCACCTTGTCGTCGACCAACCGGACCTGGATCACGCCCTTGGTCTGGCCGGGCTCGACGTACCCGTAGAACGAACGCGACGGCGGCTCCTCGTCGAGGACCTTGAAGTCCTTGCCGAGGACGGCGGTGCCGTCCTTCAGCTCGCCCTCGACCGACACGTACTGGTCGCTCGCCGCCGACAGCGTGATCGGGAACTCCAGCAGCTTGGCGTTCTCCTTCGCCGTCGCCGTCCCGATCTTCAGGGTCGGTGTCGGGTCGTCGTCGATCACTACCCCGTGCCCGAACGGCTCGTCCAGCAGCCCGTCGTGCGGGGCCGACAGGACCAGGCTGAACGCCAGGTCGGCGCTGTCCCGGGTGTTCCCGGTGATCGGGACGGTGATCTTCTGCCGGGTCTGACCGGGATTGAACACCAGCTTGCGGTTCACCTGGCCGACCGAGCTGCCGAGGTCGCCGTTCGTCTCGGCGTACACGGTGACCGGGCGGATGCTCGGCCGCGACAGCGTCACGAAGAAGTCGACGTTCTTGGTCCCGGTGTCGCCCTCCTGCACCTTGACGCTCGACGCGGACAGCTTCGGCAGCAGGACCGCCGGAGCCGACGTGCCGACGCCGGGCCGCGAGAACGACAGGTCGCTCACGAACACCGAGCCGCTCGCCACCCGGTCGGTCCGCAGTTCGACGGCCCGTACGTCGCTGAGGTCGATCCCCTTCAGCGAGGCGATCGGCACCCGGACGGCCCGGAGCAGGTTCTTCGGCGTGACGTCACCCGAGCCAGGCATCCGCACCAGCGCGTCGCCGAGGGTAGAGGCCGGCACCGACGCCGCCCGACCGTGGCCGTCGACCACGCGGATGCTCAGGTCGGTCCGCGGCGCTCCGGCCGCGTCAGGGGCCGCGCGGAACGTCAGGGCGGCGTACTGACGGACGTCACGCTGCCCAGCTGCCACCGGCACCCGCAGTACGCCGTCCTTGCCGGTCCAGCTCAGCTTGGTGACACTCAGCGTCGGCGTCTGCGCCGCGAACCACGCTGAGATCCAGTGCGGCGTCTGGGTCGGGTCCTCGGTCTGCACGCAGTCCGACGAGCAGACCGTCGCCTTGGCCTTCCCGGAGACCGCTCCGGCAGGCAGCGCCTGGTCCAGCCGGGACAGGTCGCGCCGGTCAGCCGCAGGAGCCTGTGCGACCACCCGTACGACGGCCTTGCCGGTCGAAGCGGCCTTGCCGTTGGAGCCGTCGAGCAGCGGCAGCAGCTGCTTCTCGTGGCCGAGCTGCAGCCGGAAGAAGCCGGCGACGTACGCCGTACCGACGGCCTGCTGCTCCTTGGCGTTCAGCCGGCCCGCGTACTTCGGCCCGCAGGGCGACTCGGCGCCCTCCTCGTACCAGTCGTCGTTCGACGGAGCCTCCGACTGGCCAGGGGTCCACTCGGTGTTGAAGAAGTTGTGGTTCGCGCCCAGCACCGTGACGGTCGAGCGCGGCGCGTTGTCGCCGGTGACCGAGTAGCGGGTGTCGTCGTAGAACTTCTGGCCCTGCAGGTCGGACACGTCGCCGTCGCAGTAGGGCAGGACGACGCTCATCGCGATACCGGGCACGGTCGCCCGCGCGAAGTCGGTCGGCGCGAGCGGGAGCACCGCGCGGATCCCGTACTTGCCCCCGCGATCGGCATTGAGTACGGCGGCTCGCGCCACGCCCTCACCGCCACGCGAGTGGCCCATCAGGCCGACGTTGCGCAGGTCGACCTTGCCGACGAACCTGGTCCCGAACGGACCGCCGCCGACCGTGGACCACTTCTTCCACAGGTCCAGGTGGTCGAGCACCAGCTCGGCCCGGGCCTGCGCGCCGGCGTCGTACGCCTCGCTGTCCCAGGCGTTGATCGCGTTGGCGCTGATCGAGACGACCTGGTAGCCGTGGCTGGCCAGCGCCTCGGCCGGACCGTCGTACCCGCGGTAGCTCGGGATCGACTTCCAGGCCCCGGTGCACGGCCAGGGCTTCTCGGGGTACGGGCCGTTCTCGTCGCCGCCGTAACAGACCTGGTGGCGGCCGTGCAGGAAGACGACCAGCGGGCGCGGGCCGGTCGCGCCGCGCGGCGAGTAGACCTTGCCGCGGAGCTCCGACTTCTGCTTGAGGCCGGGCAGGTAGATCGCCTCGTCGCCGAGGTTGTACTCCGCGGTGTCGACCGCGTACTTACCCTTGGCGCCGGGATCGTCGGGCAGTGCCGGTCCCATCTTCGCCTTCAGCCAGTCGGCGTCGGTCGGGCCGGCGGCGGCCTTGGACCGCTTGCGGCTCGGATCACCCGACCAGAGCAGCGTGACGTTCTTGGCCCGCAGTACCGCCGGGTCCTTGCTGATCAGCGAGACGCTGCGGCGATCGGCCGACTCCTTGGCCACGCCGATCGCGCGACCGTCGACCGACAGCATCGGCAACGCGTCCCGCAGTGGCACCCGGCGGTCGAGCTCCAGCGTGATCCGGTACCCACCGGCCACCGGCTCGATCCGCCAGTCATTGCCTTTAGCAACAGTATTCGGGGGCGGGGACGGCGCCGCCGATGCCGACGGCACCAGTCCCCAGCCCAGTAGTGCGACCATCCCCAGCGACAGTGTTTTGCTGCCGATCAACCGCACGAGGTTCCCTTCGTCGACGAACAGGTCGTCCGTCAGACCCCTGCGACGGCGAATTGGTTGTCGTGGTCAACGGATCGGGACGAAGATCATGCCACGGTCCGAGCCGAGGTCATGCCACAGTCTGACGCGGCAAGCACCGACCTGTGGTCACCCCTGGTCGTTGTCGACGATCAGCCCGGACCGGGTCACCGGCCCGTCGAACTCCACGTCGTCGAGCGCGTCGACGCGGAGGGTGAAGGACTCCGCCTTCTCCGGCACCTTGTCGTCGAGCAGCGAGACCTCGATCCAGCCGACCCGCTGCCCCGCCTCCACCAGGCCGTACGCCGTGTTGTTGCCAGGTGCGTAACCCTGCAGGTCCTTGCCGAGCACCGCCGTACCGCTGGTCAGCTTCGCGTCGAACCCGATGTCCTTGCCGCTCGGCGCCGACAGCCGGACCGGGAAGCGCATCACGGCCGCCCCCTCGTGGCCGATGGCGTCACCGATCGTCAGCACCGGCGGCGGGTCGTCGTCCAGCACCACGCCGTCGGCCTGCGCGTCCCCGACGATCGCCTGCGTCGGCAGCGACAACTGCAGCGTGCTCCGCAGGTCGTAGTCGTCGATGGTGTTCGCCTTCACCGTCACGCTGACCTTCTGCTTGGTCTGCCCCGGCTCGAACACCAGCCGCCGGCTCACGTCACCCGGCGCCGCGGGGTACACGTCACCGGTGCTGGTCTCGGCCCACACAGTGACCCGTACGGCGGACGGCCGCGACAGCGAGACCCAGTAGTCCAGCGAGGTGGTCCCGGTGTTGCCCTCGGTCGCCTTGGCGTCAGCGACCGACACACTCGGCAGCTTGACCGGGGCGGACGTCCCCAGACCGGCGCCGGAGAAGGCCAGGTCGGACAGGTAGACGGTGCCGGCAGCGGTCCGGTCGGTGCGGAGCTCCACCGAGCGGATGTCCGTCCGGTCCAGCTTGCCCAGCCACCACAGTGGCAGCCGGACCGTCCGCAGCAGCGTCTTCGGCAGCACGTAGTCGTCCGCACCGGGCAGCCGGAGCAGCGCGTCGCTGATCGCCGACACCGGCACGTGGACGAACTGGCCGCGGCCGTCCGTGACCCGCAGCGAGAGATCCGGCCTGGCCAGACCGGTCGGCTCGGGTGAGGCGCGGAAGCTCAGTGCCGTGTACTTCGTGACGTCGCGCTGTCCGGCCGGCAGGTCGACCCGGAGCGAGCCGGTCGGCCCGGTCCAGCGCAGCCGGGTGACGGCAGTCGTCGGAGCGGTCCTGGCGATGGCCGACGAGTTCCAGTGCGGCATCTTCCACCCGCTGTCCGACGTCCAGCACGGAGGCAGCACCGGGTCGAGCACTTGGTCAGGCAGGCCCGCGCAGACCTCCGCCTTCGCCGCGCCGCTGACAGCGCCGGCCGGTAGTGCGGTGTCCAACCGGTTGACGTCCCGGCGCTGAGCACCCGGTGCCTGCGAGACGACCCGGACGATGGCCTTGCCCACTGACGCGGCTCGGGTGTTGGAGCCGTCGAACAGCGGCAGCAGTGCCCCCTCGCGGCCCAACTCGAGCCGGAAGAAGCCGGCGATGTAGGCCCGGCCGACGGCCTGCTGCTGGACGGCGGTCAGCCGCATGCCGCCTCTGAACGAGCACGGGCTCGTCGTCGTACCGTCGTCGTAGCCGTCGTCGGCTGAGGGTGCGACCGACTGGCCGGGGGTCCACTCGGTGTTGAAGAAGTTGTGGTTGGTGCCGAGCACCAGCAGCGTCGAGCGGCGCGCCTGGTCCGGCGTGACGGCGTACCGGCTGTCGTCGTAGAGCTTCTGGCCCTGCAGGTCGACGACGTCGCCGTCGCAGTACGGCAGCAGCACGCTCATCGCGACACCGGGCACGGTCGGCCGGGAGAAGTCGACCGGTGCGAGCGGCAGTACGGCGCGGATGCCGTACTTGCCGCCGAGCTGTGCGTTGAGCAGCGCGGCCCGGGCAACGCCCTCACCGCCGCGCGAGTGACCCATCAGGCCGACGTTGCCGAGGTCGACCTTGCCGACGTACTGGTTGCCGTACGGGCCGCCGCCCGTGGTCGACCACTGCTTCCACAGGTCGAGGTGAGCCAGCACCAGCTGCGCGCGGGCCATCGCACCGCCGTCGTAGGTGGCGTCGTCCCAGGCGTTGACCGCGTTCGCGCTGATCGAGACGACCTGGTAGCCGTGGCTCGCCAGCGCCCAGGCGGGACTGTCGTAGCCGCGGAAGCTCGGGATCGACTTCCACCGGCCGGTGCACGGCCAGGGCTTCTCCACGGGTTCGTCACCGCCGTAGCAGACCTGGTGGCGCCCGTGCAGGAACACGACGAGCGGCCTGGGCCCGGTGGCACCGACAGGGGTGTAGACCCGGCCCTGCAGCTCGGCCTTGTGGCCCAGGTCCGGCAGGTTGATCGCCTCGGCACCGAGGTTGTACTCCGACAGGCCCACGCCGTACTGGCCGAGCGCAGCGGGGTCGACCGCGTTCGCCGGGCCCTGTGGCAGCTGCTGCCACTCCTTGAGCAGCGTCGGGTCGGTGGCGGAGCGTGCGGCCTTCCCCCTGTTGAGCTCGGTCGACCAGACCAGGGTGACCTGCTTGCCTGTGCGGACCGACTTGTCCTGGGTGACGACGGTGAGCGTACGGCGGTCCGCCGACTCCTTCGCCGTACCGACGACCCGGCCGTCGACCGCCAGCAGCGGTAGGGCCGCACGCATCGGCACTGCCGTGGCCAGCCTCAGTGTGACCTGGTAGCCGGCGGCGACCGGCTCGATCGACCAGTCCTTGTTCTCGGTCGATGCTGCCTGACTCTGAACCGCTGCCTGGCTCTGGACTGCCGGGACGAGCAGGGCCAGCGCTAGGACCGGCACCACCCCCAGCCTCGCGAACAACCGCACAACTGCCCCCTCGGCGCCGTGGGCCGCGCGCATGCGGCCCCCTCCCCCTACCTAGACGCCGACGGGGGCAAAACGTTGCTTGGCGCCGTCACCTTTGCACGGAGGTGCAAAGCTGCCGGAACGCCCGCTCGACCTCCTGCGGGTGCTCCATCTGCGCCACGTGACCGGACCGCGGCAGGTAGAGCGACCGGGCGTCGGGGAACGCGGCCTGCGCCTTGGTGCGGATCTTGGCGTCGACCAGCCGGTCGCGACCGCCGTACACGAGCAGGACCGGGCAAGTGATCTTTGCCGCGTCCAACCACAGCGAACGGCTTCGTGGGGCCAGGTACGACAGCAGGATGCTCCGGGCCCCGTCCAGCGTCGCCTGCGGGCCCCACGACTGCTCGTCGCGCATCCGCAGCTCGTCCTCGTACGCCTGCCGAACCTCCGGCGGGAGCGCCTTCGGGTCGCCGAAGATCATCGCGTAGCCGGCCTGCAGGCGCCGCTCGAACGGCAGCCGCTTGCTCCGCTCCAGCACCGCCGCGCCGAGCCGTGGAGTGGCCAGCGCCGCGAACCAGAGCGCGGTCGCGGACGCCCGCGGGTGTGGCAGCGCCGGGGAGATCAGCGTCAGCGACGCGACCCGCTCCGGACGCCGGGCCGCCAGCCGTACCGCGATCGAGCCGCCCATCGAGTTGCCGAACAGATGGACCGGCTCGTCGCCGAACTCGGCATCCCACAGCTCCGCGACCACGTCGGCCTGGTCCTCGATCCCGCCGTGGGCGACCGGCGGCGTCCCACCGAAGCCCGGGAGGTCGGGAGCGATGCCCCGGACGGTGTCGCTGAGCAGCAGGCCGAGCGTGGTCCAGTTCAGCGACGAGCCGCCGAGACCGTGGACGAACACGGCCGGTGGCAGGTCCTGCGACGTACCGGGCGTATCCCTGACCAGGACGTCCACGCCCGCGACCGGCACCGTCCGGGTCGGCCACTGCTGCGTCCCCAACGGCACCGATTCGCCGGTTACTGCGCCGTAACTGTCCATCAAGCCATGTTAGAACCCCTCCAAGGCTGGACACTGGGAGCCATGGCGGCCGGACAGACCCAACTGACCACCGAGGTCGACGGGCAGACGATGAAGCTCACCAACCTCGGCAAGGTGCTGTACCCGCAGACAGGGTTCACCAAGGCGGAAGTGATCGACTACTACCACCAGATGGCGACCCTGCTGCTCCCCCACCTGTCCGACCGGCCGCTGACCCGCAAACGCTGGCCGGACGGCACCGGCGCGGCGTACTTCTTCGAGAAGAACGCACCACGCGGTACGCCGCCCTGGGTGCGCACCGAGACGCTGCCGACGCCCGGCAGCTCGACGGGCCGGGACGAGGCGTCGTTCGTCGTAGCTGACGACGTACAGACCGTGGTCTGGCTGGCGAACCTGGCTGCGCTCGAGCTGCACGTGCCGCAGTGGCGGATCGGGCTGTCCGACGCCGGCAAGGATCCGCAGGCCGACCTGGTCGTCTTCGACCTCGACCCAGGGCCCGGCGCGAGCATCGTCGAGTGCTGCGACGTGGCGCTCGCACTGCGCGAGCTGCTGGGCCACTACGGGCTGGAGGGGTGGCCGAAAACGTCCGGAAACAAGGGGATGCACCTGTATGTGCCGATCGTGCCGACGTCGTCCCGGACTGCCAGTGCGTTCGCCAAGCAACTGGCCGAGCAGCTGGCCGAGGCGCTGCCGGAGAACGTCACCGCCACGATGACCAAGGCGCTGCGGCCCGGCAAGGTCTTCATCGACTGGAGCCAGAACGCCAGCGCCAAGACCACGCTCGCGCCGTACTCGCTGCGTGGTGCCGAGGAGCCGCGGGTCTCCACCCCGATCGACTGGGACGAGGTCGCCGCGGCCACGTCGCAGGAAGAGCTCACGTTCCTCCCGCACGAGGTCCTGGCGCGCGTCGAGGAGTACGGCGACGTACTGGAAGGCCTGTACGACGATCCGCAGCCGCTGCCGTCCTGAGAGGAGCACGAGAATGTCCGAGCCCGAAGTCCCCGGCGACGCGCCGGAGGCCGACGTACTGGAGCAATACCAGTCGCCCGCTGGTCTGGACGCTGACGAGGAGCCTGCCGGTCCGCTGCCGCCGGAAGCCGACGAGGCCGACGTGGAGGAACAGCGCCGATCCGTCGGGGACGGCGGCGAGGACGACTACCGCTAGGTAGGATTCGGACGGTATACACCGGGGGCAGGGTCGTCCCCGGTGCCGCACCACCGTAAGGAGCCGATGTGTCGACGACACCGGAGACCGCACCGAAGCGTGGCAGTCGCCTGCCCCGGCTGGCTCGCCGCGCGCAGCTGCTCGAGGCCGCCCAGGAGGTTTTCGTCGCCAACGGCTACCACGCCGCCGCGATGGACGACATCGCCGACCGCGCCGGCGTCTCGAAGCCGGTCCTGTACCAGCACTTCCCCGGCAAGCTCGAGCTGTACCTGGCGCTGCTCGACAGCTCCTGCGAGGCGATCGTCGCCTCGGTCCGGGACGCGCTGAAGTCCACCGAGGACAACAAGCAGCGGGTCGCGGCGACCATCCACGCGTTCTACGAGTACGTCGCGAACGCCCAGGGCGCGTTCCGCCTGGTCTTCGAGTCCGACCTGACCAACGAGCCCGCCGTCCGCGAACGCGTCGACCGCGTCACCCAGGCGTGCGCCGAGGCCTGCTCCGAGGTGATCAGCGCCGACGCCGGCCTGAACAAGGAACAGTCCATGGTCCTGGCCGTCAGCCTGGTCGGCATGGCCCAGGTCAGCGCCCGCTACTGGCTCGCCTCCGAGAACCCCACCCTCGCCCAGCAACAAGCCGCCGACCTGGTCGCCAGCCTGGCCTGGCGAGGCATCCGAGGCTTCCCCCGCACCGAAGGCTGACCACAAAGCGGCACCCCGGCGCACCCGCGCCGGGGCCAGGGGGATGTGGGGTCGACCGGCATCTGCTGCCACTCCTGCTCTTGCCGGCCGGTGCGACCTCAGCCCACGCGACCGCCTCGGCCGCATCGCAGGCAACCTCAGCCACCGCCGGGGGCGATTCGAGAGCACCTACGCGACGTACGGGTTGCTCCGAGTTCTGCTGTTGGCGGACTGGTGAGAACCGGGGAGCGGCAGCGGATAGGCTCGTCGGCGTACCGGCGAGACGCGCCGGTCGGAACGTGCCCGGGAGGGTTCCGTGGAGGTCAAGATCGGCGTGCAGCACGCCAATCGTGAGTTGGTGCTGGAGAGCGAGCAGACCCCGGAGGAGGTCCAGGCGGCCGTCGCCGAGGCGCTGACCGGCAAGAGCGGGCTGTTGACGCTGGTCGACGAGAAGGGCCGCCGGCTGATCGTGCCGGCCGAGAAGCTCGCGTACGTCGAGATCGGCGAGTCCGAGATCCGCAAGGTCGGTTTCGGCGCGGTCTGAGACCGCGCTGAGACACCGCGCGGCCACGGTCTGGGATCGGTCCGGACTCGATCGCGTGTCCCGGTTGCGGAGTGCGGCGATCGGGGCACGATGAGGGATGAGACCTGCGTTCAGGTGGTCTGACGACGTACCCGTTTGACCTCGGGCACTGGACAGGCGCAGGTAGTCATTCTCAAGGAGGAACCGTGGGATTCTGGGTCTGGATGATCATCGTCAGTCTCATCGCCGGAGTCATCTTCGGGCCATTGGCCCGACTGGTGCTTCCGGGCAAGCAGAACATCAGCCTCGGTTGGACCATCCTGGGCGGCGGCATCGGTGCCTTCCTCGGCGGACTGATCGCCTACTTCCTCGGTGTCAAGGACACCTCCGGCCCGGACTGGATCCAGTACCTGATCCAGATCATCTGTGCCGCGATCGTGGTCGCGTTCATCTCGTCGCGCAACAGCGGTAAGGCCAGAGTCTGACCGCAGCTTCACCGGCGGCCGCCACTCCCACCCGGGAGCGGGCGGCCGCTTTGCGTCGCGGCTCCTCGTAGCGTCCGAAGAACCGCGATGCGTCCGAAGGACCGCGATGCGTCCGAAGGACCGAGCCCTATAGCCTCGGGTTCTTCGGACGCAAGGCCCGGGGCCGCGGGTTCTTCGGACGCAAGGCCCGGGGCCTCGGGTTCTTCGGACGCAAGGCCCGGGGCCTCGGGTTCTTCGGACGCAAGGCCCGGGGCCTCGGGGTCTTCGGACGCATCTGTCGGGAGCGGACGATCAGGGCTGCAGCCCGAGCGCCGTCATCCGCGCGGTGTGGGCCTCGGTCAGCCGGGTGAACATCCGCCCGATCGCCGCCAGATCCAGCCCCGGCCGATCCACCGACCCCGCCAGCAACGCCGCCAGCGAGTCCCGATCAGCAGCGATCCGCTGCGCCTGGCTCAGCGCCTCACCGACCAGCCGGCGCCCCCACAACGCGAGCCGCCCGCCGAGCTTCGGGTCCTCGTCGATCGCCGCGCGCACCCGGTCCACCACGAACTCGGCCTGGCCGGAGTCCGCGAACACCTCGAGCACCAGCGCCCGCGTCTCGCCGTCCACGAACGACGCGATCTCGCGGTAGAAGTCGTTGGCCAGCCCGTCCCCGACGTACGCCTTGACCAGGCCCTCGAGCCAGTCCGACGGCGCCGTGTGGTCGTGGAACGCCTCCAGCGGCGTCACGAACGGCTGCATCGCGTCCATCGGGTCCACCCCGAGCGCGACCAGCCGGTCCCGCAACTGCACGAAGTGGCCGAACTCGGTCGTCGCCAGCTGAGCCAGCTGGGCCTTGTCGTTCAGGGTCGGAGCCAGCTTGGCGTCCTCGGCGATCCGCTCGAACGCGGTCAGCTCGCCGTAGGCCAGCACGCCCAGCAGATCCACCGCCGCGGCCCGGTAGGCGGGATCGTCGAAGGCCGTCGTCTCGGTCATGCCCCGCACCATATCGGCCCCGGCGTACCGGTAGGTGAAAATCGGGCTGGGCGGGCCTGACATGGTTTGCGGTTACACTGGACGGTGTTTCGCCGGTGACGCGCCCAGATGGGCAGCTGGTGCGAGCCGCTTGCACAGTGTCCCGCGCCTCACGATGAAGGACTCCGAGTGTCCGACCGAAGGACACCGGACCCTGGCGCCGGCCCTGTGCATTCTGTCCGTACAAGCATGTGAGAGGCGATCAGCCTGACCACCTTCCGAGAGCTCGGGGTCCTGCCCGAGATCTGTGACGCGCTCGACCGCGTCGGCATCGTGGAGCCGTTTCCGATCCAGGAGATGACGCTCCCCGTCGCACTGATGGGCACCGACCTGATCGGTCAGGCCCGGACCGGGACCGGTAAGACCCTCGGGTTCGGCATCCCGCTGCTGCAGCGCACCATCTCGCCGGGCGAGCCCGACTACGAGGAGCTGGCTGCCCCTGGCAAGCCGCAGGCCCTCGTCGTCACCCCGACGCGTGAGCTGACCATCCAGGTCGCCAAGGACCTGACCACCGCCTCGACCGTTCGCACGGTCCGGGTGATGACGATCTACGGCGGCGTCGCGTACGAGCCGCAGCTGGACACGCTGAAGGCGGGCGTCGACGTCGTCGTCGGTACGCCGGGCCGGCTGCTCGACCTGGCCAACCGCGGTGTGCTCGACCTGTCGCACATCAAGGTCCTGGTGCTGGACGAGGCCGACGAGATGCTCGACCTCGGCTTCCTGCCCGACGTCGAGCGGATCCTGCGCAAGACGCCCGAGCTGCGCCAGACAATGTTGTTCTCGGCAACGATGCCGTCGGCCGTGATCGGCCTCGCGCGCACCCACATGCGGCACCCGCTGAACATCCGCGCGGAGTCGCACGAGGACACCCAGATGGTGCCGACCACGGCCCAGTTCGTCTACCGGGCACACGATCTGGACAAGCCCGAGGTCGTCGCCCGCATCCTGCAGGCCGAGGACCGCGGCCGGGTGATGATCTTCTGCCGGACCAAGCGCGAGGCGGGCCGGCTGACCGACGAGCTGACCGACCGCGGCTTCAAGGCCGCCGCGATCCACGGCGACCTGAACCAGCAGGCCCGTGAGCGGGCGCTGACCCGCTTCCGCGGCGACAAGGTCGACGTCCTGATCTGCACCGACGTCGCGGCCCGTGGAATCGATGTCGAGGGCGTCACGCACGTCATCAACAACACCTGCCCCGAGGACGAGAAGGCCTACATCCACCGGATCGGCCGGACCGGCCGCGCCGGTGCGAGCGGCATCGCGGTGACCTTCGTCGACTGGGCGGACCTGGTCCGCTGGAAGACGATCAACAAGGCGCTCGACCTGCCGTACGACGAGCCGCAGGAGATCTACTCCACGTCGCCGGAGCTGTACCACGACCTCGGCATCCCGACCGACGCCAAGGGCCGGATCAAGGCGGCGCGGGAGGACAAGCCCGAGCGCGACCGTCCGCCGCGTCGCAGCGAGGGCGAGTCGGGTTCGGCGCCGGCCTCGGGCGAGCGCCCGGGCCGCAAGCGGAACCGGAACCGTCGTCGGACCCGCAGCGGTCAGGCGGTCGAAGGTGTCGAGCAGAAGACCGACGCCGACGTGACCGCTAAGACGCTGGTGCCGCCGACTGCGGCGACGTCCACCGAGGCTGCTGAGCACGTCGAGCGCGGCTCCGGTGAGCGTGGTTCCGAGCGTGGCGAGCGCAAGCCGCGTCAGCGCAATCGTCGTCGTCGCGGTGGCGACTCCGGCGAGAGCACGGAGTCGCTGGCGCCGCAGCAGGCTGCTGTCGAGGCGGCTGCTGTGGAGCCGGGCGTTGCCGAGCCGGTTGTGGCGAAGGCTGCTGACGGTGACGCTGCTGGGTCTGACAGGCCGCGCCGTACTCGCACCCGTAGGCGTAATGAGTCGTCTGCCGAGGCCACGGTCGAGGAGACCGCGGCTCCGGTCGGCGAGGGTGCTCCGGTGGCCAAGGTGAAGGCCGCTCCGGTCGCCGCCGAGGCGGAGGCTCCGGCGGAGAAGCCGGCCCGTCGTACGCGGACCCGCAAGACCGCCGCGTCCGCCGAGGTTGCGGCTGAGGCGCCGGCGACGGTGGCCGAGGTTGTCGACGCGCCGGCCGAGGAGAAGCCTGCTCGCCGTACGCGGACCCGCAAGGCTGCTGCCGCGGCCGTCGAGGCGCCGGAGACGGTTGCCGAGGCTGTCGACGTACCGGCCGAGGAGAAGCCCAAGCGGACTCGCACTCGCAAGGCTGCTGCGCCGGTAGAGGCTGCTGCCCCGGTTGAGGCTGCTCCTGTCGAGGAGAAGCCGAAGCGGACGCGGAAGAAGGCTGTCGCGGCGCCGGCCGAGGAGGCTGCGGTGGTCGAGTCGGCTCCGGTCGCCAAGAAGGCGCCGGCCAAGAAGGCCGCGGCGAAGAAGGCCGTCGCCAAGAAGGCAGCAGCCAAGCCTGCTGCCGACGAGGCGGCCGAGGAGAAGCCGGTCAAGCGGGCCCGCAAGAAGGCCGCGCCGACCGTGCCGACCTTCACCGCGCCCGAGTAACACCGAAGGTCGCAGACGACCCCGTCCAGTTCCTGGGCGGGGTTTTCTGTTGCCCGACCGTGCCGACCTTCACCGCGCCCGAGTAACACCGAACGTCGCAGGCGACCGCGTCCAGTTCTGGGCGGGGTTTTCTGTTGCCCGACCGTGACCGAACGCCGCAACGCCGTCCCCCGCTCGGACCGTCCTAGCTGGACAGATCGTCGAGGGGAAAGAGGGTGTGGGCGATGGTGAAGACCCGGTGGACCGCCTTGGCGGCAGGGGTTGTGCTGGCGGCCGTGGCGCTGTCCGGCTGCAGTGGCGGCGGCAACGACTCGGGCGCGATGGCGAGCGACGCGGCGGTGCCGGAGTACAGCGGACCGCAGGACAAGGCGGGGCCGCAGGCGGATACGGCAGGCGGTTCCGGCGCGGCGAAGGAGAAGGCCGGCGCTCCCGCGCAGCCGAACCTGACGCGGGCGATCGTGAAGACCGGTTCGCTGACCGTCGAACACGCGGAGGTCGACAAGCAGCGGCAGGCCGCGATCAGCGTGGTGACGAGCCTGCGTGGTCAGGTCGCGTCCGAGGACACCGGGAGCGACAACGACGGCCGGATCACGCGCGCGAACCTGGTCCTGAAGGTGCCGACAGCGACGTACGAGACCGCGATCCAGCGTCTGTCCGAGCTCGGGACGAGGACCGCGATCCACCAGGAGTCGAGCGACGTCACCGAGCAGGTCGTCGACGTGGACAGCCGGATCGCGTCCCAGCGCGCGAGCCTCGAACGGATGCGCGCCCTGCTGGCCAAGGCGACCACGATCGCCGAGATCGTGTCGGTCGAGTCAGAACTCACCCGCCGCGAGGCCGACCTCGAAGCCCTGCTCGCCAAGCAGAAGGCCCTGTCCGGCCAGACCGAACTGGCAACGCTCTCCCTCGTCATCGCCGAACCAGGCAAGGCACCCGCCGAGGCGAAGGACGACGACCGAGGCTTCCTCGCCGGACTCAAGGGCGGCTGGAACGCCTTCACAGCAACGTTCTTCGCCCTCGCCACCGCCATCGGAGCCCTACTACCGTTCCTGGTAGTCCTGGCCCTGATCGGAGTCCCCCTGTGGCGCTACCGCCACCGCCTCCGCCGCACGCCGATCGCTGCAACTCCCCCCAGCGAGGGGTAGGGAGGAGGGGGCCGGCTCGCCCCGCCGCGCAAGCGGCTGCGCCGCTGCGCCCCCTCCCGCCCGCTGGCGCCGCTCCCCCGCTCTCGGGTGCAGCGCCTCCCGCCCTTCGGCGCAGCACAACCTCCCGCCTGCTGGCGCTGCTCCCCTTCTCGGGTGCAGCGCCCCCCGCCCCCAGGCGTCACGTCCACTCTTCGGCGCAGCACCTCCCGCCTCTCGGCGCGGCTCCCGCGCTCGGGCACAGCCCTACCCCGCCCTCGGCGCAGCGCTCCCGCCCTTCCGCGCAGCGCCTCCACCCCCAAGGCACCGCTCCCCCGCCCTTGGGTGCAACCCTTCCCGCCCTCGGTGCTGTTGCCTGCACCGGCTCTGCTTCTACAGCAGCGACTTCGCCAGTTCCCTGTACGCCGCTGCGCCGGGGCTTGTCGGTGCGGTGGTGAGGATGGTCTGCCCGATCGCCGGGGCCTCCGCGAAGCGGATGGACTTGGGGATCGGCGGCTGCAGGACCGGCAGTTCATACGTACCGGCGATCGTCTCCAGCACCGTGCGCGCGTGGGTCGTGCGGCCGTCGTACAAAGTGGGAAGGACGCCGAGGATCTCGAGGCCCGGGTTGGTCAGCTGTTGGACGTCGTGGATGGTGTCCAGCAACTGACCGACCCCGCGGTGTGCGAGGGTCTCGCACTGCAGCGGGATCAGCACCTCCGACGCGGCGGAGAGCCCGTTGACGGTGAGCAGCCCGAGCGTCGGCGGGCAGTCGATCAAGATCCAGTCGTACGACGACGCCAGCGGCCTCAGCGCAGTCCGCAACGACTGCTCGGCACCGCTGTCGCGCGACAGCCGCACCTCGGCCGTCGCCAGCTCGATCGTCGCGGGCACGAGATCCGGCCCCTCGTCGAGCGTGATCAGGATGTCGCGCGCCTTGGACCCACCGAGCAGCACGTGGTGCAGCGACACCTCGAGGTCCTCGGGATCGACGCCGAGCGAGAACGTCAGGCACGCCTGCGGGTCGAGATCGACGAGCAGCACGCGTTGCCCGAGCTCGGTCAGGGCAGCACCGAGTGAGGCGACGGTGGTGGTCTTCGCCACCCCGCCCTTCTGATTGGCGACTGCCAGCGTCCGCGGCACCCGGCCATTGTGCCGCACGGTGGAACGCGCCGCAGTTCGGGTCGCCTGTTGACTTAAAGCATTGTTGAAGTTTCAGGATGTCCGCATGACCGAGACCCTGGAGACGACGCCCCGCGCCGGACGGCGGGAGTGGCTGGGACTGGCCGTTCTCGCGCTGCCGACGATCCTGATCGGCCTGGACATGACCGTCCTGCACCTGGCCGCCCCGATGCTGACCGCCGATCTCGGGCCGAGCAGCTCGGAGCTGCTGTGGATCATCGACGTGTACGGCTTCGTCGTCGCCGGACTGCTGATCACGATGGGCACGATCGGCGACCGGATCGGCCGCCGCCGGCTGCTGATGATCGGCGCCGCCGGGTTCGCCGTCGCGTCGTTGATCGCCGCGTTCGCGACCAGCGCCGCGATGCTGATCGGCGCGCGAGCGCTGCTCGGTCTGGCCGGCGCGACGTTGATGCCGTCGACGCTGTCGCTGATCAGCAATATGTTCCGCGACCCGCGCCAGCGGCAGCTGGCGATCGCGATCTGGATGACCAACTTCATGGTCGGTGGGATCGCCGGGCCGCTCGTCGGCGGCGTACTGCTGGAGAACTTCCACTGGGGCGCGGTGTTCCTGATCGGCATCCCACCGCTGCTGCTCCTGCTCGTGCTGGCCCGGCCACTGCTGCCGGAGTTCCGCAACCCCGGTGCGGGCCGGATCGACGTGGCCAGCGTGGTCCTGTCGACCGGTGCGATCATCGCGGTCGTCTACGCGCTCAAGGAGACCGCCAAGGACGGCGTACACCTGATCAGCCTCGTCGTACTGGCCGCAGGCCTCCTGGCCGGCTACACCTTCGTACGGCGTCAGCTGACTCTGCCCGAGCCGCTGCTGGACATGCACCTGTTCCGCCTGCCGTCGTTCAGCGTCTCGCTGGGCGCACAGACCTTCGGCCTGTTCGTACTGGCTGCCACCGGGTTCCTGGCGACGCAGTACTTCCAGCTGGTGCTCGGACTGTCCCCGCTGCACGCCGGCCTGTGGATGATGCCGTCGGCCGTCTCCGGGATCCTCGGCACGCTGGGCGGCCCCTTGATCGTCCGCCGACTCAGCGCCCGTACGTCGATGACGCTCGGCTTCCTGATCGCGATCCCCGGCCTGGCCCTGATGGCCCTGTCCGGCCGTACGGCGATCGTCGTCGGCCTGGTGATCGCCAACTTCGGCATCCAGCTCGTCCTTGCCCTCACCTACGACCTGGTGGTCGGCAGTGCGCCGCCGGAGCGCGCTGGAGTCGCGTCCGGCATGGGCGAGACCGGCACCGAGCTCGGCATGGCTCTGGGCGTCGCCGTCGCAGGCAGCCTGGTCACGGCGGTCTACCGCAGCCAGGTGACCGAGCAGACCCTGCCCGCCGGGGTCTCCAGCGAGGCACGCGACACACTGGGCAGCGCGGTCGCAGTAGCCGAGCACCTGCCCGGCCCGCTGGCCAGGGAGGTCCTGGAGCTCACCAGAGCGGCGTACACGGACGGCGTACAGCTCGCAGCGCTCGTCAGCCTGGGCATCATCGCCGTACTCGCTGTGGCGACCGCCACCCTGCTGCGGACCAGGCAGCGGGATACCGTGGAGTCGTGAGTACGCCGCGCACGCTGACCCTGCCCGACGGGGTTCGTCCCGTCACCCTCGAGACCGACCGTGGCAGCTTCGCCACCCTGCAGGCTGTGCCGGACGTCGGTACGCCGCTGGGTACGGCGCTGCTCGTGCCGGGCTGGACCGGCAGCAAGGAGGACTTCACTCCGCTGGTGGACCACCTGGCCCGCTTCGGCTGGCGGGCGGTTGCCGTTGACCAGCGGGGCCAGTACGAGACGCCTGGCCCGGCGGACCCCTCGGCGTACACGCTGAAGGAGCTGGCGCTCGACGTGGTCGCCATGAGCAAGGAGCTGGGCGGCTACAGCCAGCTGGTCGGACACTCGTTCGGCGGTCTGGTCGCGCGGGAGGCCGTGCTGGCCGACCCGTCGGTGTTCTCGACGATCACACTGCTCTGCTCGGGCCCAGGAGGCTTCAGCGACGAGGCGAAGGTGCAGGGGCTGCAGATGCTTGCCTTCGGCCTCGACAACCTGCCGATCGAGCAGGTGTACGACCTGAAGCTCGAGCACGACAGCAAGGAGCCGCGGTACGTCGCACCGGCGACCGAGATCGCGGCGTTCCTGCGCAAGCGGTTCACCGGGAACGTGCCGGTGAGCCTGGCCGAGATCACCAAGCGGCTGATCGACGCCGAGGACCGGACCGACCAGCTGGCGAAGTCCGGCGTACGGGCTCAGGTCGCGTACGGCGAGACCGACGACGGCTGGCCGCTGGCGGTGCAGGACCGGATGGCCGACATCCTCGGTGTGAAGCCGCAGGTGATCGCCGACGCGGGCCACTCCCCCGCGATCGACCAGCCGGCCGCGACCGCGCGGATCCTGGTCGACTTCTTCCACGACCACCAGTGATCCGGCGTCGATCCGTCGCGTACACGACGTGTATCGGCGCTGACTAGCGTTGGTGACATGACAACAACAGGAACCACCCCACGGGCGCGGCACCGCCGGCCCGGACCGGCCGAGACCGACGGGCTGCGTCGGCTGATCCGTTCCCACGCCGGCGGCCGGCACAGCGCCGTACAGGCCGAGGTCGTACGGCGGCCCGAACCGGAGTCCCGGCCGAACGCCGCGGCCTGATCGCTGAGGGCCAGGCCTCACCCTGGTCCCGTCGATCGGCGTAGATCCACTGGCGATCGCCTGTCTATCGGCGCTGAATAGCGTTGCCGGCATGACAACCGAAAGCACAGACCGCTCGGGCTCGGTCGGTCGCCGCAGCCTGATCGGCGGCGGAATCGCGGCCACCGTCGCGGCTTCCACCCTGACTTCTTCTTCCTTCGCCTCAGCCGCCACCACGGACCTCCCGGCCGGCGAGCTCAAGGGCTACAGCCTGCCGCTGAGTGCACGCGGTACGGCGAACATCGTCGGCGCCCCGCCCTGGCACTACGTCGGCGACCTGATCGGCGCCGAGTTCTGGACCAGCGCCGACGCGGCCAAGGCCGCACTGCCGGCCGGCCTCACGCTGGACCCGGCGAGCACGGGCCACGGCTACGCGCTGTTCATCGACTGGCAGTTCTCCGGGGACCACCAGGAGTACCTCGACCCGGACCGCAGCCTGTACTCCGAGTTCCTGGTCCTGCTCGACGCGCAGTTCAAGGGCGCGCCGGTCGCCTGGTGCCCGTACATCTACGTCGACAACGACGCGGCGCTGGCCCGCGGCTGGTTCCAGGGCTTCCCGAAGAAGCTCGGCACGATCAAGCAGACCCGCGCCTTCCCGGTCGCCAGCAACGCCGCGCCGGTCGTCGGCCCGGGCGGGACCTTCGCCGCCGCGATGTCGTCGTCCGGCCGCCGCCTCGCCGAGGCCCGGGTCACCCTCGACAAGCCGATCGCCGGCATCCCGGCGCTGGGCCGGCCGATCGTCAACCTGCGGCACTTCCCGCGGCTGACCGCCGGCAACTTCAACAACCCGGCCGTGCACGAGCTGACCCAGTCGATCCTGGAGAACCCGACGGTCGCCAACACCTGGGGCGGCACCAGCGACCTGAACTTCCTGCCCGCACCGGGCGAGGAGCTGGCCGACCTCAAGATCGTCCGCAAGGGCATCGGCTTCCGCGGCAGCCTGTCGTACTCGGTCCGCGACCTGAAGATCCTGACCGGGCCGGACGCGACCAGCTGACGCCTGCCGCTTGCCGCCTGCCGCCTCGGCATCGTCAGGCGAGTCGACCCTTGACGATTCGGCGGTGTATTTCTCGAGTGGTCGGTCGGTCTCGTCCGACCACTCGAGAGCCTTGGAGTGAGCCGCCGATGCCTTGGAGGGGTGCACCGCGGCGGCCTACCTCCTCGGCTAGGACACCGGCCGGATGTACGGCTGCAGATCCATCGAGTCCACACCGATCGGCTTCAACGCGTTCAGCGTCTTCTCGTCCAGGATCCGCAGCTCCACGCGCACCGGCTTGTCACCGACACCGATGCCCGTCGCCGTGATCCCGTACTCCGCCTGGGGCAGCGCGTCGACCGCCTTCTGCTGCTCGGCCGCCTCCGCCTGGCTCACCTTCACCTGTGTCACGCACAGGTTGCCCTTGACCAACGGCTCCACCGCCCGCCGTACGGCGGCAACGTCGCCTCCCTGCGCGACTCCGATCATGACCACGCTCGGCTTGTTCGGCGGCGCTCCCGGCGTCGTCTCCGTCGGGAAGCCTTCCGGCCAACCGATCCACGGGTTCTGCAGCTCGGTCGTGTGCGCCTTTACGTACTTGTCGAGGGCCGGCGTCATCCACTCACTCGCATCGCCCGCCTTCCACCCACCGGCCGGCGCCGCACACGGAACCGTCGGCGCCGAGTCACCCGGCTGCACCGTTGCCGGCGGCCCCTGGTCCTCGACCGTGATCGCCCCGGCCTTCCAGGTCCCGACCAGCTTGGCGTTGCCGGACTTGACGCCACCGATGACGCTCAGGTCGACCAGCCGCGTGAGATCCACCCCGGTCAGATCGACCGCGCCCCCGGGCGGACACGTCGGCGCGCCCTCCGCCGCCGGATCGAGCGGCCCGGCCGACGGCAACGGCAGGCAGTACCGCACCGGTACGCCGGGAGCCGCGATCACCTGACCGCTGACCTCCACGCGATCCCCGTCCCGGACCTCCAGCGGATGCGACTTCCCGTTGCCCGGGGCAACCACCGGCTCGTCGTCGTCTCCGGGCAGGACGACCAGCGCAGCCGCCGCGATCGCTGCGACACTCGCCGCGGCCAGCGCCGGAACCAGCCAACGCTTCCTCGGCTTCTGGGTGATCCGCTCCAGGTCCGGCTCCGGCGGCGAAGGCTGCTCGGCACGCCACCGAGAACCCGCCTGCCGCAGCAGTTCGTCGATCTCGTCGGTCGGTGTCATTCGCTGACCTCCAGCAAGGACCGCAGGCGCGCCCGCGCGTCGGAAAGAGTTGATTTCACGGTGCCCTCGGAGCACCCCATGACCGCCGCCGTGTCGGCCACCGACAGGTCGGCGAAGTAGAAACAGTCCACCGCCAGCCGCTGCCGCGCCGACAGGGCTTCCATCGCCTGTCCGACGTCCACGCGACCGTCGACGTCCCCACCCGCCACCGCCGCGTCGTGCTCCGCCAGCTCCACCACCGGCCGAACCCGCCGCGCCGCCTTCCGCGCCTGATCCGCCGTGATCGCCAGCAACCACGCCGACGCCGACCCACGCGCCGCGTCGTACTGCCCACGCTTCATCCAGGCCCGTGTCAACGCCTCCTGCACGATGTCGTCCCGGTCGGCCCCCACCCCCAGCCGACCGGCCACCCGAGCCATCGCCGGCAGATGCGGCCGCACCCAAGCCACAAACCCAGCCCCGTCCGCCGGAGGCACCACCACCCCACCCCGCTCGATCATCGTCGCAGCCACACCCTGTCTACCCTCTCCACCCCACGTCCGGTTGGGTCCCTCCACCAAACCCCCAACGACCCCACCCGAACCAGGTCACAACTGAATCCCCCTCACCACTTATCCACAGATCCAAATGCCCACCCCACAGGCAGTCCAGATCTCACTACCTTCGAAGAACAACGACCACCTGGGGGACCACATGCGGGAGGACCGCCTACCAGAACCGGCGGAACTGCACGCCCACCTCAGCCGAGACCACCCACTCGACTGGGGAGACGTGCCGAGCCGGGAGCAGATCGCCACGCAGTACGGCGTCCCTGCCACCAACACTGCCCTTAGCCTCCTGGCCCGCGCCGCACAGGTCGAGCCACGCGTCACTGCCGACGTCACCGGTTCGATCGGCGCCGATGCCTTCGCGTACCACCTGAAGAACCGGCTGAAGTCGCCGCAGTCGCTGGCCCGCAAGCTCAGGAAGACCGGTCGCTTCGGCCCGTCGCACCCACCGCCCGAGGACGTCCTCAGGTACACCGTCGGCGTCGACCACCCGGATCACGTCGTCCAGGCAGCTCGCCGGATGGTGGACCAGTTGACCACGCGCGGCTGGGCGATGGACTCGGCCCATCACTCCTACCAACCGGGCAGCCGTTACAAAGGACTGCACTTCTTCCTCCGCGGGCACGGCCACGTGGTCGAGATCCAGGTGCACTCCCGGCAGTCGATCGCGGTCAAGGAAAAGACGACCGAGCCGTACGAGATCTTCCGTGACCACAACCGCTCCAAGGCCGAGCGGGACGCAGCTCAGGACGTGTGCATCAAGGAATCCGAGCCAATGACTCAGCCTGCCGGACTCGACACACTGAGAGACCTCGGCGGCGTTCAGGTCGAGGTCAGGAGCTACGGTAAGGCCCCCGACAAGTCGGGCCGGCCTCTCGAGGGCGGCACTTCCCGGGAACAGGAGGGCCGGTCGCAACCACCGCACCGGCACCGAACCGACGGACGGGACGAGATCGGACGATGACACGGCTCTTCACGATCAAGACCCGGACCGGTGAACCACTTCTGGTGGCCGCCGTGATGAACGACGACGTCTGGACGTACGTCGCCAACACCGGCAAGTTCCACCGCAACTCGTCCGCGCAGGAGGACTACTTCTACATGCAGCAGCTCCTGTACGACCGGATCGAGATCCCCGAGGCCAAGCGCCTGATCTCCACCGGCCTGGGCACCTTCGACGCCGAGGCCGACCCCGACACCGTCCAGGAATGGCTCGACGACCCCACCCCCATGGACCCCGAGATCGTCTTCGCCTCCATGGCCGCCGACCTCGGCTGAGCTGGTACGACGGACCGAGAGCGAGCGCCAGCATGACGGATGTTCATCTCGTCGAGTACGGCGGACGGCCGCTCTGGGTGGTGGCGGCCATCGAGCTCGACCTCTGGGTCTACCGGCCGCGCACCGGGCGGTTTCATCTCAACAACGGGCTGTGGGCGCATCGATGGAAGAGCGGCCCGCTCGACTTCACCAGCGTCGGCGCCGAGGAAGCTCGCCGCCTGGTGCTCGACGGCGTCGGTGCGTGGGAGCCGGACGATCTGCCGACATCGTTGCTCGACTGGGATACCGAGACCGCACCGATGACGGTCGACGGCGTGTTCGCGCTGCTGCTCGACGCGGAGGCTCACCCCAAGGACTACGACGCACTCCGGATGTACGTGCTCAAGAACGAGGACGGAGACCCCCACCTGGTGGGCGCGGCCACCGATCTGGACGTCTGGACCTACGTCGCCAACACCGGCAAGTTCCATCGCAACGAAGGGGCCTGGTACTACGTCTTCGACCGCAACGAGTTCGAGTACGACGAGATCACGATCGAGCAGGCCCGGCAGCTGATGGACGCCGGACTCGGTCTGTACGACGAGGTCGAGGACCCCGACACGGTCCAGCGGTGGCGGGCGGACACGACGGCCCGCGAGCCCGAGGAGGTCTTCGAGCGCGTGATGAAGACGATCGACAGCGCCGAGGATCTGGACCGGACACGCATCCTGTTCCACGTAAGGGATGCCAACGCCTTCGGCCGGTATGTCGCCGCGCTGATCGACGGCGACTTCTGGACGTGGGACCCCGACACCGGCAGGTTCCAGCTGGACCCGGACCTGCGGCGCGACCATTTCCACATCAGCAAGTACGAGTACGTCGAGATCAACGCCGACGAAGCGCGAGGCCTGCTCCTGCACGGCCTCGGCTCGACCGGCGCGAGGAGATGGGCCGAGTCCGATGGCCTAGAGCCCGAAGCCGTCTTCGACCTTGTCGCCAACGCACCGAGCAACCGGGTGGGCACGTACCTGGTCAGCGACGGTCATCGCAAGGTCGGGGTCGCGGTCCTCGCCGGAGACGTCCTCTATACCTACGTCGCGAACACCGGCCGCTTTCACGCCGACGGCGCTCGGCGCGACGACTTCTACGGCGACCGGCTGCACGACTACGAGCGCATCTCCGTCGTTCGCGCTCAGTACCTGATCTCACGGGGAATCGGCCGCCTCGACCCGGCTGAACAGAGCGAGGCGATCGTCCGCTGGGCAGCCGACACCGCATCCCTCGATCCCACCGAAGCCTTTCTGCTCAGCGAGGCCCTCGGCAGTTGACGACCGGTGAGGCTCAGGCGCCGGCGTAGAGCTTGGTGATGATGGATTCGATGGGCGGCTCCTGGACCGAGAGGTCGACCAGCGGATAGCTGGCGGCGATTTCGGCGACCAGAGGAGCGGCTGAGGTGGTGGGTGGGAAGGAGAGCCACTGGCGCGGGCCGTCGGTGCGGGTGACGGTGGCGCCGGTGATGGTGATGGGTGGGTGCGGGGTGGCCAGGTCGACGACCAGGGTGCGTGGGGCGGACTGGGAGGCTCGGAGGCCGGTGAGGGTGCCGTCGTAGACCTGGTGGCCGTGGTCGATGACCATGACTCTCGAGCAGAGGGCTTCGATGTCGTCGAGGTCGTGGGTGGTGAGGATGACTGTGGTGCCTCGGGACTTGTTGAGTTCGGCGAGGAAGGTGCGGAGGCGGGCCTTGCTGACGATGTCGAGGCCGATGGTGGGCTCGTCGAGGTAGACGATCTCGGGATCGTGGAGCAGGGCGGCGGCGATGTCGCCTCGCATGCGTTGGCCCAGGGACAGGGCGCGGACGGGGACGTCGAGGAGGTCGCCGAGGTCCAGGAGTTCTACGAACGTGTCCAGGTTCTCGCGGTGGCGAGCCGGCGGGACGCCGTACATCTTCTGCAGGACGGCGAAGGAGTCCTTCAGGGGGAGGTCCCACCACAGGGTGGTGCGTTGGCCGAAGACGACGCCGATGCGTTTGGCCAGGCGGGTGCGGTGGCGGGACGGGTCGACGCCGGCGACGCGGATGGTGCCGCTGGTGGGGACCAGGATGCCGGTCAGCATCTTGATCGTGGTGGACTTGCCGGCGCCGTTCGGGCCGATGTAGCCCATCACCTCGCCGGGTTCGACGGTGAACGACAGGTCGTCGACGGCCCGGACCTCGCGGCGGGTCCGGCGCAGGCCGGTGCGGGTGGAGACGGTGAACGCGCGGGACACCTGGTCCAGCTCGATGACGGGCACGACGAATCAGCTCCCTGTACTGCGGTAGCGGCGAAGACCGCCTGACCAGGCCAGCGACGCGATCGCGGTCATCACGACCGCGACGGCCGGGGCCAGCAGGCCGATCCAGGACGGCAGGCCCAGCGGGGCCGGTTTGCCCAGTACGTAGAGCACCGGGTAGTAGTTGACGAAGGCCAGCGGCACGACGAACGTGACGGCGCGGACGATGTCCTGGCCGAAGATCGTCAGCGGGTATTGCGTGAGCTGCTGCCCGCCGTACGTGAACGAGTTGGCCAGCTCGGCCGAGTCGATCGCGATGAACTGGAACGCGCCGCCGAGCACGAAGATCGCGGCGAAGATCACCGCGCCGCTGAGCAGCGAGACGACCAGGAACACCACCTTCAGCACCGTCCAGTCGATGTCGACGGCACCGATCCCGAGGCCGAGGATCAGGCCGGCCTGCAGCGGGCGGCCGAGGCGCCGGAGCGCGAAGTTGTCGGCGATCGCCTGGACGAACGCCGGGACCGGGCGGACCAGCCACACGTCGAGGTCGCCGGTGCGGATCCGTTGACCGATGCGTTCGATCGAGCCGGTGACGAGATCGGCGATGCCGAGCGTCATCGACGCGGTCCCGTACAGCAGCGCCATCTGGCCGAGGTCGAACCCGCCGAAGCTCTTGATGTGGCTGAACATGATCAGGACGGCGATGAAGTCGGTCACCGTGATGAGCGCCGACCCGATCAGCATCAGCGCGAACGACGCCGGGTAGGCCAGCGACGAGCGGATCCACATCAGCACCAGCATCCAGTACTGGCCGGGCCAGGCCATTGCCCTGCGCAACGAAACGTCAGCCACCCTGGATCACCACCTTCCGGGTCGCCAGCACGGTCGCGAGCCGGCCGACCAGCAGCAGGACGACGATCCAGCCGAGCTGGAACCCGAGCGCCTGGGCCGGTACGTTCTGCCCGAGCCAGACATCGATCGGGACCTGCATGGTCGCGGCCCACGGCGTCGCCCGGGCGAACTCGCCGAACCAGCCCGGGAACACCACCAGCGGCAGGATCGTGCCGGAGAAGAACAGCGACAGCACCAGCGCGAACCCCTCCAGGCCGCGCGAATCGGTGATCCAGAAGCCGGACAGCGCGACCAGGTACCGGATGCCGAAGCTGACCAGGATCCCGAACGCCAGCGCGACTCCGACCGCCAGCCCCTGCAGGGCCGACGACGGGAAACGCAGGTCGAAGACGAGCGAGCCGACGAGCAGCGGGACGCCGCCGCGGGCGATCAGTTCGAACGCGGCCCGGCCTGCGTCCATCGACAGCCACCACAGCATCAGGTGGGTCGGCCGGTACAGGTCGACGGCGATCTCGCCGGTGCGGACCCGCTCGCCGAGCTCGACGGTGGTGCGCGCGCCGAAGATGCCGATCGGGACCAGCAGGCCCTGCTGCAACCAGACGAAGGTGAGCGCGTCGGTGACGTCGTACCCGCCGAGGTTCGGGCGCTGGTCCCACAGGGTCAGGTAGACGCCGCAGAAGATGAACCCGAAGACGGTGTTGGTGAACGCGCCCGACAGGGTGGCGATCCGGTACGTCGAGAACCGGCGGAACGACCGGACCGCGATCGCCCAGTAGACGCCCACGGCAACCTCCTTTCACACACTCGGTGGTGGTGTCCGGAGGCACAGCGGCACGCTGAACTGCCCCGGATCCTGAAGGACCCGGGGGTTCGGACACCACTGTGGCGGCACGCTGAACGCGCCGTTGTCAAGGGAAGGAGAGTGACGGTACGCCGCGGCGCCGCGGGGCGTCAACTCGGTTTGCAGCTAGTGGCAGACCGGGCGTGTCAGCTGGTCTGGTCGGACTCCAGGAGGCGGCTGAGCAGGGTGGCGAACTGGACCGGGTGCGACGCGTAGCCGGTGTGGCCGCCGGGGAAGGTGACGACCGGCCAGCCGATCTCGTCGGCGATCACGGCGATCGGGCGGGCCGGCAGGTGCTCGGCGGAGTCGGCGCCGGCCGCGGGGACGATCTTGCCGGCGACCTCGCGGAGCGCGTCGAGGTCGGGCCGATAGCGGGTGAAGGGCAACAACTTGTGCGCGAAGAACGTGTTGGTGTTGCCCATCATGCGCTCGATGGCGTGCCGGTACTCCGGGCGCAGGTCCTCGGGTGCCGGCTGATCGTCGTCGTCGAGCCCGAGCCCGCCGGCGAACAGGTGCAGCGCGGGGACCGGGCTGTCGGTGGTGTAGGTGCTGTGGACGTCCTCGAAGAACGCGTGCGCGGTGGTGGCGTCGGGAAGCACGTCGACGGCGGGTGGTTCGTGCGCGATGAGCATGCGGACGCGGTCCGGGTGGCGGGTGATCAGCTCGAGCCCGGTGATCGCGCCCGACGAACTGCCGAACACGTACGCCGGTTGGTCGCCGGCTACAGCGTCGATGAGCGCGAGGGTGTCCTCAGCGGACTGGTCGACCCGCTCGTCAGTTGCCTTGGCGTCGTACGGGCTGCGGGAGTTGCCTCGGGGGTCGTAGGTGATCACGGTGTAGTCGGCCGCCAGCTGGCCGACGATGGAGTCGAAGATGCCGCCGTCGGTGAAGCCGCCGGCGATCAGCAGCAGGACCGGGCCGCTGCCGGTGACCTCGTAGTGCAGGGTCGCGCCTGGTACCGGCAGCTTGTTCACGGTCTTCGTGGTCATGGTCACCCCTCTGTCGTTCGGTGACCCCACTGTCCCGCCGGCCGCTGGCACCACGCGCACACGGCGCTGGTACGGCGGGCGGCTCAGCCTGCCTTGATGAAGTCCGAGACGGCGTCGGCGACCAACTGGACGGCGATCGCGCTCAGGAGGAGGCCGGCGATGCGGGTGACCAGGAGGACGCCGTTCTCGCCGAGGATGCGCATGATCAGGCCGGAGAAGCGGAGCGTGAGCCACATGACCAGGTGGATCAGGACGATGCCGACCGAGATCGCGACCACCTCGGGCAGCGAGCCGTCGGCGCGCTGGACGAAGACCATCGTGGCGACGATGGCGCCGGGGCCGGCCAGCAGCGGGGTGCCTAGGGGGACGAAGGCGATGTTGACGTTCTTCGTCTGGACCGGATCCTCGGCGGTGTCGGTCAGCAACTGGAGCGCGATCAGCAGGAGGAGCAGGCCGCCGGCCGCTTGGAGGGCCGGGAGCGTGATGCCGAGGTTGTGCAGGATCTGCTGACCGAACGCGGCGAACACCACGATCACGCCGAAGGCGACCAGCACCGCCTGCCAGGCGGCCTTCTTGCGGACCGCGCGGGACTGGCCGGCGGTCAGCGAGATGAACACGGGCACCGTGCCGGGCGGGTCCATGATCACGAAGAGCGTGACGAAGACCTCGCTGAGCAGGCCGAAGTTGATGACGGAGTTCACGGCAGGTACGCCTCGGGCACCTGGGCGCCGCTGGCGGCCGCGTTCGCCTTGGCGACCTCGAGCAGCCGCTGGAACTGCTCCGGATCGGTCGTGTTCACCCCGAGCTCGTGGTTCACCTTGCCGAGCCCGTGGTGGTCGCTCGAACCGGTCCAGATGATGCCCAGGTCCTCGGCGATCCCGCGCAGCGTCTCCCGTGACTCGGGCCGGTGGTCCTGGTGGTCGACCTCGATCCCGGCCAGCCCGTGGTCGGTGACCAGCTGGGCGATCGTCTCGGCGGTGACGACCTTGTAGCTCGACCGGCCCCACGGGTGCGCGATGACCGGTACGCCGCCGGCGGCGCGGACCATGTCGATCGCGCGCCCCGGGTCGATCGCGTAGTGCGACACGTGGCCCGGGCGGCCGTCGGCCAGGAACCGGTCGAACGCCTCGCCGCGGTTCGCGACCGTGCCGTTGGCAACCAGCGCGTCGGCGACGTGCGGGCGCCCGACCGACGGCGTACCGGTTGCTTGGGCGAGCACCTCGTCGACGGTGACCTGGACGCCCATCCCGTTCAGCCGGGCGACGATCGACGGGATCCGCTCGGTCCGGCCGTCGCGGACGATGCGCAGCTCCTCGGCCAGCGGCTGGTACGACGGGTCGGGCAGGTACGCGAGCAGGTGGACCGCGATCCCCTGCAGCTTGCAGGAGATCTCGATCCCGGGCACGAAGCCGATCCCGAGCTCCTCAGCGGCGCGCCGGCCCTCGGCCCACCCGTCGGCCGTGTCGTGATCGGTGAGCGCGATCACGTCCAGGCCGTCCCGCTTCGCGTGCGCGATCAGGACGTCGACCGGGTCGGTGCCGTCCGAGCGGTTGGAGTGGGTGTGCAGGTCGATGCGCACGAGCGATCAGGATCCCTTCTCTCGACAGGAGACACCAGTTCTGGACAAGTCTCGGCACTGATGCTATCCGGACCGCACCCCTCTCCTTACTGTTATCCACATGGAGCGTGACCGGATCGACTGTGTCGGGGCCCTCGTGTACGACGACCAGCACCGCCTGCTGCTCGTCCAGCGCGCCAACGAACCCGGCCGCGGGCTGTGGTCGTTACCGGGCGGCCGGGTCGAACCCGGCGAGGACGATCCGACCGCCGTCGCCCGCGAGGTCGCCGAGGAAACCGGTCTCCGGGTCGTCGTCGGCGACCTGGTCGGCGAGGTCGAACGCGACGCGCCCGGGCAGCGCCTGTACGTGATCCGCGACTACCAGGCCGAGCCGGTCGGCGGCACGCTGAAGGCCGGCGACGACGCCGACGACGCCCGTTTCGTCAGCCGCGACGAGTTCGAGAACCTGCCGACCGCGACGCTGCTGGCCTCGACACTCGCCCAGTGGAACGCCCTCCCGGGCTGAAACACCGCAAAGCCGGCTGCCCCGGACCGGGCCCTACGAGTTCCACTGGTGGATCGCCGCTGATCCGCGCTCCCAGCCGAGGATCGACACCGTCGCGGTGTTGAGCACGAAGTGGCGACCCTCCGTGACGTCCAGGTCGAGCCAGCGCGCGGTGAGCGCGCGCAACGCGTGCGAGTGCCCGAACACCAGCACGTCGCCGTCGACGGCCGCGATCCGCGCGTTGACGCGGTCGAGGCGCGCCGCGACCTGAGCGGGCGTTTCCCCGTTGGGTACGGGATCGGCCCAGACCGTCCAGCCGGGCACGGTCTCGCGGATCTGCGCGGTGGTGATGCCTTCGTAGTCGCCGTAGTCCCACTCGACCAGGTCGTCGTCGACCTCGGCGTTCGCGAAGCCGGCCAGTTCGGCCGTACGCCGGGCGCGTTGCCGCGGGCTGGTCAGCACCAGATCGAACTCGTGCCCCTGCAGGCGGTCGCGCAGCTCCCCCGCGATCCGCTCACCCTCCGCGGTCAGCGGAAGGTCGGTCGTGGACGTGTGCCGGCCGTTCCTGCTCCACTCGGTCTCGCCGTGGCGGACCAGCCAGAGCCGGTCCTTCCGCTCCCCTGACGCTGCGTGTGTGGTCACCCGGTCATCGTCTCAGACAACGCATCGAGCGGTCCCGAACCCTTGACCAACCACCCCGGGACAAGGCAGGGTCGAAAACTGTAAGCGCTTCCATTCCAGCCTCCACCCCCTGCGAGGAGCCCCGCGATGGCGTCCGGACCGACCGGCAAGCCGGCGACGATCTACGACGTCGCCGCGCTGGCGCAGCTGTCGATCGCGACGGTTTCGCGGGTGCTGCAGGGCACCGGACCGGTCTCCGCGAAGGCTCGTGCCCGAGTCGACCAGGCGGCGCACGAGCTCAACTACGTTCCGCTGCGGGCCGCCCGAAGCCTCGCGGTGCAACGTCACGAGGCGCACGGGCTCGTGCTGCCCGACCTGGCCGGCCCGTTCTACGGCGATCTGCTGATGGGGTACGAGCGCTGGGCCGGTGAGCACGGACAGAGCGTCGTACTGACTGTCACGCACGGGAACCCGAACCCGGCCAGGACCGTGCGTGACCTCGCGAGCCGGGTCGACGGAATCGTTGTCCACGGCAACGCACTCGGGCTCGACGTGATCCAGGACCTGCGCCGCGCGAACGTGCCGGTGGTCGTGGTCGCGCACCCGCCGGTGACCGGGTGCGACTCGGTCCGGACCGAGAGCGCGGCGAGCGCGGAGCGGTTGACGACGCGGTTGCTCGACCACGGTCGGCAGGAGCTGCTGTTCGTGGGCGATCCGGCCAGCTCGTACGACGTGTCGCAGCGCTACGCGGGGTTCGCGAAGGCCCTCGGCGCGCGAGGGCTGAAGGTCCCGGAACCGGAGCGCGTCCCGCTGACCGAAGCAGGCGGCACCGGCTTCGCCGGGAAGTTGCTCGCAGCAACCGAACCGGGCGGGGGAACGAACGCGCGGACCCGGCCCGACGGTCTGGTCTGCGCGAACGACGAGCTCGCGCTGGGCGCCGTACAGACGCTGCGGGACGGCGGCGTCGGCGTACCGGACGACATCGTCGTGACGGGCTGGGACGACGTGATGGCGGCGCGGTACGTGTCGCCGGGGCTGACGACCGTGCGGCAGCCGATGGCCGAGCTCGGCCGGCTGGCCGCGCAACGACTGCACGAACGCGTGACCGGGGAACGCACCCGCGCGCGCAACGACGTACTACCGACAGAACTGGTGCTGCGGGACTCCTGCGGCACCGCACCGGGGGACGGCACGAAATCAGCAGTACACGACTGAGGAGACAAGCATGATCACCCAGAGCACCCGTGGCCGGCTGGTGACCGGCGGCGCCGTACTCACCGCCGCGGCGCTGGCCCTGTCCGGCTGCGGCCGGTCCGAGGACTCCCCCGAGTCGGCCCCGCAGGCGACCACCAGCATCGGCAGCGACCCGGCCACCGGGAACCTGACGGTCTGGGCGATGGGCACCGAGGGCGAGAACCTGCCCAAGCTGACCAAGGACTTCGAGGCCGCCAACCCCGGCACCAAGGTGACGGTCACGCCGATCCCGTGGGACGCCGCGCACAACAAGTTCACCACCGCGATCACGGCGCAGTCGCTGCCGGACGCCGCGATGGTCGGGACCACCTGGATGGGCGAGTTCGCCGATCTCGACGCGCTCGACCCGACTCCGGCCGGGATCGACACCAGCAGCTTCTTCCCGGGCGCGATGGACACCACCAAGGTGAAGGACGTCAGCTACGGCGTGCCCTGGTACGTCGAGACGCGGGTGGTCTACTACCGCAAGGACCTGGCCGCCAAGGCCGGCATCACCACGCCCCCGACCGACTGGGACGGGCTGAAGGCGATGGCCAAGGCGATGCAGGAGAAGGCCGGTGCGAAGTACGGCATCAACCTGCAGCCGGGCGGTCAGGGGTCCTGGCAGACGGTGATGCCGTTCTCCTGGTCGGCGGGCGCGAGCATCACCTCCGACGACGACAAGGAGTTCACGCTCGACACGCCGGAGATGCAGGAGGGGCTGAAGTACTACCAGTCGTTCTTCACCGAGAAGATCGCCGGGACCGACCTTCCGCCGAACCAGACCGAGGCGCAGTTCGTCAGCGGTCAGGCCCCGATGTTCATCTCCGGGCCGTGGATGGCGGGTTCGATCGCCAAGCTCGGCGGCGACAGGATCAAGCCGAACATCGGCGTCTTCGAGCTGCCGAAGAACAAGACCTCGACGTCGTTCGTCGGCGGCAGCAACTTCGTCGTGTTCAAGGGCAGCAAGAACAAGGACAGCGCCTGGAAGCTGGTCAAGTGGCTGTCCGACGGCAAGACGCAGGCCGACTGGTTCAAGCTGTCGACCGACCTGCCCGCCGTACAGGCCGCGTGGAAGGACCCGAGCATCGCGAACGACCCGCTGCTGCCGGTGTTCGGCAAGCAACTGGAGACCGCCAAGGCGCCGCCCGCGATCGTGAACTGGGAGCAGGTCGCGACCGCGTTCGACACCGAGGTCGAGAAGATGGCCAAGGCCGGGCAGTCGCCGGAGGAGACCGCGAAGGCGATCCAGACCAAGGCCTCGTCGATCGGCACCGGTAGCTGATCGTGCGGACGCTGAGGCGCGAGACCGCCGCCGCGTGGATCCTCGTCCTGCCGTTCGTGGTGCTGTTCCTGGCCTTCACGGCCGGGCCGGTGCTGGGCTCGTTCGGGATGAGCTTCACCGACATCAAGCAGCGTGACCTGCGGACGCCGTTCGCGGTCGAGGGTGTCGGTCTCGACAACTACGTGAAGGCCCTGTCCGACGAGACGTTCCGCAAGGCCGCGTTCAATACGGCGTACTTCGTGGTGGTCGGCGTCCCGCTGACGCTGGCGGTCGCGCTGGCCGCGGCGGTGCTGCTGGACCGCGGCATCAAGCGGTTCCAGGCGCTGTTCAAGGTCGCCTACTACCTGCCGGTGGTGACCTCGATCGTCGCGATCGCGGTGATCTGGCGGTTCGTGCTGGCGCCGGACGCCGGGCTGCTGAACACGGTGCTCGGCTGGTTCGGGATCGACGGGCCGAACTGGCTGGCGTCGAAGACCTGGGCGATGCCGTCGCTGATCGCGATGGCGGTCTGGCGCAACTTCGGCTCGGCGATGATCATCTTCCTGGCCGGGCTGCAGGGCATCCCGGCGACCGTCGAGGAGGCCGGCCAGATCGACGGTGCGGGCCCGTGGCAACGGTTCCGGTACCTGATCGTGCCGTTGCTGCGACCGACCATCCTGTTCACCAGCGTCACCACCGGGATCGGCTACCTGCAGTTCTTCGAGGAGCCGCTGGTGATGACGCAGGGCGGTCCGCTGAACTCGACGCTGTCGGTGTCGATGTACACCTACCAGCAGTTCGGCTTCGGCAACTACGGGCTGGCCACGTCGATGGCCTACATCCTGTTCGTGGTGATCGCCGTGATCACGTTCATCCAGTTCCGGCTGCTGAGGGAGAAGTGATGCGCCGTACCTGGTGGATCTACCTGATCGCCGTGCTCGGGCTGGTCGCGGTCGCGGCGCCGTTCGTCTGGATGCTGCTGGGCAGTTTCAAGACCCAGGGCGAGCTGCTCCAGGTCCCGCCGACCTGGTTGCCAAAGGCACCGACCTCGCAGAACTACGACGACCTGTTCAACAAGGCGGACTTCCCGCGCTACTTCCTCAACTCCACGGTGGTGGCGCTGGCGGTGACGGCCGGCAACCTGGCGTTCTGCTCGATGATCGGGTACGCGCTGGCCAAGCTGCGGTTCAAGGGCCGCACCGCGCTGTTCGTGCTGGTGCTGGCGACGTTGATGGTGCCCGGGATGGTCACCTTCGTGCCGCTGTTCGTGTTCGTCACCAACGCCGGGCTGGCCAACAGCTACCCGGGGCTGATCCTGCCGTTCCTGGTCTCGCCGTTCGGCGTGTTCCTGATGCGGCAGTTCTTCTCCGGGCTGCCCGACGACCTGATGGACGCCGGGCGCGTCGACGGCACCAGCGAGCTGGGCATCTTCGCCCGGATCATGCTGCCGCTGACCCGGCCCGCACTGGCCACGCTCGGCATCCTGACCTTCCTCGGCTCCTGGAACAACTTCCTCTGGCCGCTGGTGATCGCCCAGACCGAGGACAAGTACACCCTTCCCGTCGCCCTGGCGCTGTACTCGACCGGCCAGAACGCGCAGAACTACGGCCTGCTGATGGCCGGCGCGGTCGTGGTCGTCGTACCGGTGCTCGTGATGTTCCTGGTCTTCCAGCGGCACGTCACCAAGGGCATCGCCATCACCGGACTCAAATAACCGCTAGGAGACGTAGATGACCGCCAACATCAGTCGCCGCACACTACTCGCCGCCACCGGAACAGCCGCTCTCATCGGAGGAACAGCCAGTACGTCGTACGCCGCGCAACGCTCCCCCGCCGAGCTCCTCAAGGGCGGCTGGAAACCCAACCGCCAGGACAAGGCCCTGGTCGGCCGCTGGGCCCGCGACACCTGGCGCAGCATCGTCGCGATGACCGACGAGCGGACCGGTCTGCCCGCCGACAACATCGGCGCCTCGGTCACCGACCCGGTCCGCAGCAAGTACACGTCGCCCACCAACATCGGCGGCTACCTCTGGAGCACGGTCGTCGCCCGTGAGCTGGGGCTCATCTCGCCGCACGAGTCGCTGCGCCGGCTCACCCAGACCCTCACCACGATGTCGAAGGTCGACCACCACGAGCCCAGCGGCATGTACTTCAACTGGTACGACGAGGCCACCGGCGAGGTCCTGCACGTCGACCCCGACGGCACCCGCGAGATCACGCCGTTCGTCTCCAGCGTCGACAACGGCTGGTTCGCGGCCGCGCTGATGGTGGTCCGCAACGCCGAGCCGCGGGTCCGCCGGCTGGCCGACGGTCTGCTCGGCAAGATGAACTTCGCCTACTACTACAACCCGGACGCACGCCCGGGCGTCGGTGCGGGCCTGATGCGCGGCGGCTTCTTCGAGACCTCGCCGCCGGACGAGGAGACCGACAAGGGCAACCACGCCGGAACCGGTCCGGACGTGTACTACCGCAAGTTCCACTACGACACCTGCAACACCGAGGCCCGGATCGCGCCGTACATCGGGATCGCGCTCGGTCAGGTGCCGGCCGAGCAGTACTTCGCGACGTACCGGACCTTCCCGGACTCGTGCGACTGGTCGTGGGTCGAGCAGCGGCCGGTCGGCGTGACGCGCAAGTACCTCGGGATCGACGTGTTCGAGGGCAGCTACTCCTACCGCGGGATGCGGCTGGTGCCGTCGTGGGGCGGCGACATGTTCGAGTCGCTGATGCCGGACCTGTTCGTGCCCGAGGGCCGCTGGGCTGCTCGCAGCTGGGCGATCAACCACCCGCTGACCGTCCGCGCGCACATCGAGCACGGCCTGAAGGAAGCCAGGTACGGCTACTGGGGCTTCTCGCCGGCGTCCAACCCGAAGGGCGGCTACAGCGTGTACGGCGTGGACGCGATCGGCATGGACCCGAACGGCTACCCGTCGGACCTGGAGGCGACCAACTTCGACGCGGGCTTCGAGGGCTGCCGCGAGGGCGTGAACCCGACTCCGGCGTACGGCGACGGCGTGGTCACCCCGCACGCGGCGTTCCTGGCCATGCAGTACGCGCCGCGGCAGGCGATCGACAACCTGGCCGGGATCGAGTCGCGCCTGAAGGCGTACTCCGGCGGCGGGTTCTACGACTCGGTCGCGGTGAAGTCCGGGCTGATCGCCAAGCGGTACCTGTCGCTGGACCAGGCGATGGTGATGGGTGCCATCGGCAACGTGTTCGGCAACGACGTGATCCGGCGCAACTTCAGCCGCGGCGCGGTCGAGCGGCGGGTCAAGCCGCTGATCGCGATGGAGCAGTTCACCGCCGGGCTCGACTGACCAACCACCACGGGAGATCTGACGTATGAGCGACGCCAAGGCCGACTGGGACGCGCGGATCGCGGTCCGGAGCGACGAGGTCCGGGAGTTCGAGTTCCCGGACCTGGACCCGCCCAAGGAGGTGAGCGCGGTCGGTGGCGTCGGCCAGGTGACGGTCGACTGGTCGCTGGTGCCCGGCGCGGTCGGGTACCTGATCCTGCGCGGTCCGGAGGACGGGCCGCTGGAGCCGGTCGACCACCACAGCGGCGACGTGCTTTCGGTGCCGCTGCCGCCGTACGTGGACACCACCTGCACACCCGGTACGCCGTACCGGTACGCCGTGGCGAGTGTGCCGGAGGTGACGGTCGCCGGACGGGCCAGTGAGGTCGTCGGGGCCGTCCCGCTGGTCGCTGACGGGTCGGTGCCAGTCCTGCGGGTCGCGGTGGACACTCACGCGGAGGGGGTCGAGCTGCCGAAGCCGTGGGTGCCCATGGTGGGTAGCGAGCGGCTCAGTCAGTTGCTGTGCAAGGACCTGAGTGGCGGCCGGGAGATCGGGCGGGAGCTCGAGCAGGCGCTGCGCCGGATGCACGACGACATCGGGGTGCGCACGGTGCGGGCGCATGCGATCTTCCACGACGACACTCGCGTCTACACCGAGGTCGATGGTTCGCCGGTCTACGACTTCACGGTGGTGGACGCGATCTACGACAAGCTGCTCGGTCTCGGGCTGCGGCCGGTGGTCGAGCTCGGGTTCATGCCGCGTGACCTGGCGTCGGACCCGACCAAGACGGTCTTCGAGTACGGCGCGATCATCTCGCCGCCGCACTCGTACGAGCGCTGGGGCGCGCTGGTCACCGCGTTGGTGCAGCACCTGGTCGAGCGGTACGGGCTGGACGAGGTCCTCGGCTGGGACTTCGAGGTGTGGAACGAGGCCAACCTGGAGGTCTTCTGGTCCGGCACCAAGGCCGAGTGGATGCGCCTGTACGACGTGACCGCCGCCGCGGTGAAGGCCGTCGACCAGCGGCTGGCCGTCGGTGGGCCCTCGTCGGCCGCCGCCGGCTGGGTGGACGACCTGCTGGCGCACGCGGCGTCCGTGGGGTCGCCGGTGGACTTCGTGACGACACACACCTACGGGAGCCCGCCGCTCGACGTACGGGCTTCGCTGGAGCGGCACGGGTTCGGCGAGGCGCGGATCCTGTGGACGGAGTGGGGGGTCACGCCGACGCACTTCAACCCGATCAACGACTCGGTGTTCTCCGGGGTGTTCCTGCTGCGCGGAATGAAGTCCGCGGCTGGGCGGGTGGACGCACTGGCCTACTGGGTCGCGTCGGACCACTTCGAGGAGCTGGGCCGGCCGCCACGGCTGCTGCACGGTGGCTTCGGGCTGCAGACTGTCGGGGGGCTGCCGAAACCGCGCTTCCACGCGATGTCGCTGCTGAGCCGGCTGGGCCCGGTGGAACTGCCGGTAGCCGTCGACGGAGACGGCGCGGGCAGCCTGGTCGAGGCCTGGGCTTCGCGGGACCGCGACCGGGTCGCCGTACTGCTGTGGAACCTCACGCTGGACCAGACGAAGGCTGCAGGCGACGCGGACCTCAGCCGCACGGTCGAGCTGTCCGTGCCGGGTGTGGACGACAGCTGGACGGCCACGGCGACCTACCTGACTCCTGAGGGGTCAGGAGACCTGGCCGCGGCTGCTGGTGCTTTGGGCGTGGGTGACTGGCCCACTGACGAGCAGTGGACGCAGCTGGCTGCTCACTCGGTGCTGAAGAGCGAGCGGGTGGCCCGGGACGGCGAGCGCGTCAGTCTGACGCTGCCGATGCCGTCCGCCGTACTGGTGGAGTTCCGGCCGGTCTAGCTGAGAGGCGTGGGGCGGCCCGGCTGTTCGCCGCCCCGCGCTTCCAGGTAGGAGTTCTTCGGGACCATCACCTTGCGCTTGAACAGGCACACGACCGTGCCGTCCTGCTTGTAGCCCTTGGTCTCGACGTACACGACCCCGCGGTCGTCCTTGGACTTCGACTCCCACTTGTCCAGGACGACGGTCTCGCCGTAGATCGTGTCGCCGTGGAAGGTCGGCGCGACGTGCCGCAGCGACTCGATCTCCAGGTTCGCGATCGCCTTGCCGCTCACGTCGGGCACCGACATGCCGAGCAGGATCGAGTAGATGTAGTTGCCGACCACAACGTTCTGCCCGAACTGCGTGGTGGTCTCCGCGTAGTTGGTGTCCAGGTGCAGCGGATGGTGGTTCATCGTCAGCAGGCAGAACAGGTGGTCGTCGTACTCGGTGACCGTCTTGCCGGGCCAGTGCTTGTAGACCGCACCGACCTCGAACTCCTCGTAACTGCGCCCGAACTGCATCCGTGCTCCTTCCGGTTCCGGCTCATGCTGCCCGGTCCGGCGTACCAGCGCACCTCTGACGCCAGTGGTATTGCTCTCATTACTTCAGTTGGACTGCTCCGGGAGGCGTGGGGTGACCTCGCCCTTCAGCGCGAGCTTGGCCAGGTGGTTGCGGGCCTCCTCGGCGAACTTGAAGTCGCAGAGCACGTCGTACGTCGTCGCCACCACCGCGGTACGCGAGGTGAAGTCGCGGCGGCCGCCCAGCTGGGCGTAGCCGATCGCGCCGAACGCCATGCCGAAGATCGCGCCGAGCACGACACCGGTGAGCAGCGCGGCCAGCCAGCCACCGTCGCTGGTGAACAGGCCGAGCAGCACGCCGACGAACAGACCGAACCAGGCGCCGCTGGCCAGACCGGCGGTCAGTGCCCGCGCCCAGGTCAGCCGGCCGGTGATCTTCTCCACCTGACGCAGGTTGTTGCCGACGATCGTGGTGTGCTCCACCGGGAACTTCTCGTCCGAGAGGTAGTCGACCGCTCGCTGCGCCTGCAGGTAGGTGTCGTACGTGCCGATCGTCAGCCCCGTCGGGCGGGGGTCCATCGAGGGCATGCCCTGGGTGGTCATCGTCGTTCCTCTCCGCTGTTGCTTCCATCCCATCATTGCCGACGCGTGGTAAGGACAGCGCGGCAGCCACACCGGCGGGGCGTTGATAGCCTCGCGTCGATGACCGGACGAAGGTGGGACTTGGGCGCCTCCCGGCGCGTCGGACGGGTGTTCGCCCGCCGGCCCGACGTCATCGCCGTCCCGGAGGTCCCGGAGTTCGACCTGGTCGGCAGCGGCAAGCTGGACGGCGCACTGGTCGACTGGGCCTACTACCGCGACGGCCGGCGCGACACCCACGACGGTGACTACGTCGACGCGCTGCAGCGGGCCCGCCGCGGCGAGGGCTACGTCTGGATCGGCCTGTTCGAGCCGAACGAGCACCAGCTGGCCGTGATCGGGCAGCAGTTCGGTCTGCACCCGCTGGCGCTGGAGGACGCGACCGAGGCGCACCAGCGGCCCAAGCTCGAGCGGTACGGCGAGACGCTGTTCGCCGTACTGAAGACCGTGCGGTACGTGCCGCACGACGACCTGACCGCCACCAGCGAGGTGGTGGAGTCCGGTGAGGTGATGGTGTTCTGCGGGCCCGGCTTCGTGATCACCGTGCGGCACGGGGACCACGGCGAGCTGACCGGGCTGCGGCAGGAGCTGGAGAAGGAACCCAAGCGGCTGGCGGCCGGGCCGGGCGCCGTACTGCACGCGATCGCCGACCACGTGGTCGACAGCTACCTGGCGGTCGCGGCCGCCGTCCAGGCCGACATCGACCAGATCGAGATCGAGATGTTCAGCCCGCGCGGCTGGCGCAACATCGACCGGGTCTACCAGCTCAAGCGCGAGGTGCTGGAGCTGAAGCGGGCGGTCGCGCCGTTGACCGGGCCGATGCGCGCGCTGGCCACCCTGCGGCACCCGATGATCGCCGACGAGACCCGGGACTACTTCCGCGACGTCGACGACCACCTGCTGCGGGTCAAGGAGCAGGTGATCTCGTTCGACGAGCTGCTCAGCTCGATCCTGCAGGCGGGGCTGGCCCAGGTGCAGGTCTCGGAGAACGAGGACATGCGCCGGATCTCGGCCTGGGTCGCGATCATCGCCGTGCCGACGCTGATCGCCGGGGTCTACGGCATGAACTTCGAGAACATGCCGATCCTGACCACGCGGTACGGCTACTACGTCGTGCTCGGCGTGATGCTGATCGCCTGCACCGTGCTCTACCGGCTGTTCAAGAGGAACAACTGGCTGTAGTGGTTGTGCTACCTGGCGTGCTTTGGTTCAATGCAATGAGTCTGCTGGGGAGGGCTCGTGCTCCGCATCCATTTCACCCCGCGCGACCTGGCCCGGGTGACGATCTCGACCAAGCCCGCGCCGCTGTGGGAGATTCTGCTCAGCCTGCACATGCTGCAGCACTCCGACGGGCGGCTGGTGTTCGACGACTGGCGCAAGCACGTCCGGACCAAGGTCGCGCCGGACCAGATGCGGTTGCTGCTCGAGCTGATGCCGGCTCGCGGCTACTCCCCCGACTTCCTGACGCCGGCCGACTGCCCCGCGGACTTCGACAGCGCGCTGGAGAAGGCCCTGTCGACCCCGCAGCAGCAGGTCCGGTCCGAGCTCGACCTGCTCAGCAAGTACCGGCCGGTCTCGCCGTGGACCCGCGAGCTGGCCCACGGCGACCGCTCGGCGATGCGCAAGCTGGGCCACGCGATCCGGACCTATCACGACGCCGCCATCGCGCCGTACTGGAAGTCGATCGGGACCCACGTGGCGGCGGACCAGGCGCACCGCGGTGACGCGCTAGCGCGGCACGGTGTGGACCGGCTGCTGTCGTCGCTGCACCCGCGGGTCCGCTGGGTCGCGCCGGTGCTGCAGGTGCTCGACATGAACGACCGCGACTTCTACCTGGACGGCCGCGGCATCGAGCTGCAGCCGTCCGCGTTCTGCTGGCAGGTGCCGACCAAGCTGCGCGACCCGGGGCTGAAGCCGATCCTGGTCTACCCGATCCAGCACGCTCCGGGCATCCTTCGGCAGTCGTCCGACACGTACCGGCCGTCCGACGCACTGGGCTCGCTGCTCGGCTCCACGCGTGCCGCAGCGCTGGAGGCGTCAGTCGAAGGCTGTACGACGACGGAGCTGGCCAAGCGCTGCAACATCTCCCCGGCGGCGGCCAGCCACCAGGCGACCGTACTGCGCGAGGCCGGGCTGATCACCACGCGTCGCGCGGGTGCGTCGGTGAAGCACGAGGTCACCCAGCTGGGGATCTGGCTGCTGTCCGGATACGGATCCGGTGGGCTGCGGCACGACAAGCGCCCGGCGCCCACGCCGTAGCCCGTACGCCGTCAGCCCGCACCGCGTCAGCTCGTGCGGCGTCGGCTGCTACGCGTCAGCGAGCAGGCGCTCGACCTCGGCGCGCAGGTTGTCGAGCAGGCCCTGGCCGTGGTCGTCGATCAGCTCCAGCGCGGAACTCCACGCCTGCTTGGCCGCGGCGTCGTCCGTGCCCTGCCACGCGCGGCCGAGCCGGACCTGCGCGCCGACCGCGGCGGCCGCGTTGCCGATCCGCAGGTTCAGCATCACCGCGGCCGCGAACCGTTCGGTCGCCAGCTCGATCTCACCCAGCCCGACGTACGCCTGGCCGAGGGTGTCGTTGACGAAACACAGCGGCCGCAGGTCGGTGAGGTCCTGGCAGATCCGCACGCACTCGATCGCGGTCAGCCGCGCCTCGGCGTACCGGCCGGACTCGTTGTAGGTCATCGCCAGGTTGTTCAGCAGGCCGGCGGTCGCGTGGTCGTCGCCCTGGGCCCGGGTGATCTCCAGAGCCGCCCGCTGGTGCTCGACGGCTTCGTCGTACCTGCCCTCCAGCTGCCGCAGGAAGCCGAGGTTGCCACGGACCAGAGCGATGCCCACGGGGTTGCCGATCGCGGTGAACATCTCCAGCGCCCGGTTCAGCTCCGCCTCCGCCTGCACCAGGTCGCCGCGTGCGCCGTGGCTGGTGGCCAGCTGGTTCGTCGCCAGCGCTGCCAGGATCGGGTGCCCGACCTGTCGCGCGGACTCGGCTGCGACCTGCTGGATCGCCAATGCCTCGTCCGGACTGACCAGCCGCGACAACGCGTTCCACAGCAGCAGTCCCAGCCGTGCGGCTTGGGCGTGCATCCCGCGCGCGGCTCCACCGACCACCATCGCCATCAGCCCGCGCAGCTCCAGGTCGAACCACGCGCGCGCGGCCGGCTGGTCGGCAAACGTCAGCGCGACAGTGCCAGGCAGCGGCTCGTCGACGTACTGCAGCTTGCGTGGCTCCCCGAGCACCAACCGAGCCGCGACCGCGGACTGTACCGCCCAGTCCAGCAAGCACTCCCAGGCCGCGTCGACGTCGTCGGTCGCCTTCGCCAGCTCCTCTGCGGCGTACGCGCGTAGCAGGTCGTGCAGCTGGAACCTGTTGACGCTGGTCTCCACCGCGAGGTGCAGATCGGCCAGGCGCCGCAGCAGCTTGCCTGCAGTCCGGGCGTCGTGACCGGTGAGCGCGGCCGCCGCCTGCGGCGCGAAACGACGTCCCGGATAGATGCTCAGCATCCGGAAGAACCGCGCCGCCTCCGGGTCGAGCGTCCGGTACGACCAGGAGAACACCGCACGCAGGTCGGTCGCCGGATCATCGCTCGCATCGAATGCGTCCAGCTGGTGCTCGGTCAGCTCACCGACCAGCTCGGCCAGCGCCGAACCCGACCGCCTGGCGATCTGCTCGGCCGCGATCACCAGCGCCAGCGGCAGGTGGTTGCAGCGATCCGCGAGCTGATCGAGGAGCTGCACGCTTCCCGAGTCCGGCAGCCCAATCCGACCGGTCAGCAGGCTCCTGGCGTCAGCCGTCGACAGCTGGTCGATTGCAACCTGCCGAGCGCCTTCCCGCGCGACCAGGCCACGCAGCCTGCTCCTGCTGGTGATCAGCACGACCGCGCCCATCCCTGGCAGCAGCGGCCTGACCTGCTCGGCGTTGAGCGCGTTGTCGAGCACCAGCAGGACCCGCTGGCCGGCGAGTGTGGAGCGCAGCAGCGCACTCCGTCCGCCCACCTCAGCAGGGATCTGCGAAGCCGGTACGCCGAGAGCGTGCAACAGATAGCCCAGCGCCACCGAGGGATCCACGGGTGCGCCCGGCCCGTACCCGCCCAGGTCCACGAACAGCAGCCCGTCCGGGAACTGCTCGGCGACCAGGTGGCTCCAGTGCACAGCCAGGCTGGTCTTCCCGACCCCACCTGGTCCGTGCAGCACCACTGCGACCGTGCTCTCGGGGTCACGCCCGGCCAGTACGCCGTCCAGCTCGGCCAGGACGTCCTTGCGGCCGGTGAAGCCGAGTACGTCGGACGGCAACTGGCTCGGCGCTACCCGGCGGGAGGACCTGGCGCGCGTCCCGGTCAGCTCGTCGAACACCGCGCGCAGCTCGGCACCGGGGTCGACGCCGAGCTCGTCGGCGATGCGGCCGCGCACCTCGTCGTACAGCTCGAGTGCTTCCGCCGTACGGCCGCTGCGGGCCAGGAGACGGAGGAAGCGTGCCCAGAGGGACTCGCGCAGCGGGTACGCGACGGTGAGTCTGCGCAGCTCGGACAGCTCCTCGCCACGGTTCTGCGGTGACCGGTCCAGCGAGCGCAGGTCGAAGCGTCGTTCCACTGCGGCCAGGTACTGCTCTTCGAGTCGTGGCAGCTCGATCGACTCCAGCCAGTCCGACCGCACCCCTGCGAACGGGCGACCACTCCACAGCGCCAGCGCCTCGTCGATCGCGTCCCGCTCGTCCACCCACTCGACCGACTGAGCAGCTGTCCGCAGCAGCCGAGCAAACCGCAGTACGTCGACCTGCTCGGGCTCGACGCGCAGGCTGTACCCGGTCGGGCCGGTCGCGACCAGGTCGGCGCCGACCGCTCGCCGGAGCCTGGTCATCAACGTGTGCAGGCTCGGACCGGCGTTGGCCGGCGGCGCATCGCCCCAGATCCGCTCGACCAGCAGAGCCGTCGGGACGCTGTCACCGGCCGTCAGCGCGAGGATCGCCAGCAACGACCGCAGCCGGTCCCCACCGAGCTCGACGCTCTGCCCGTCGAGCCGCACCGACACACCACCGAGCAGCTGCACCTCAACGCTCACACCGCGTCCCGGCCTTCCTCTGTCGGCGTCGCGCCGAGCCGCGTGAGGATCTCGTCGCGGTCGAAGTAGGCCGACGAGTGTCCGTGCCGGTCGGCGGCCTTCAACGCGCGCTGCCAGGCGCCGGCAGCCCCGTCCGGCCGGCCCATCGCCTGGTAGGCGTCCCCGAGGTTGACCAGCGTCGGCACCTCGACGGCACCGAGCTGCAGCTCCTCGCACAGCCGGACGGCCTCCTCCAGGTTCGTCACGGCCTGCTGGAACTCGCCCGCCCCCAGGTACGCCGACCCGAGCGAGTCCAGCGCATGGGCCTCGTGACGGGGCTGACCTGTCCGCCGCGCCAGGGCGACCGCCTCGAGCGCGCTGGCGATCGCCTCGTCGTACCGGCCGATCGCGTGGTAGGTGGTCGACAGGTTGTTGTGGGTGCCGCCGAGCGAGTCCTGGTCCTCGTTCAGCGCCAGCGCCGTTTTCAGGTGCTCGATCGACGTCTCCGGGTCGCCCAGGTGCTTGTACGTGATGCCAAGGTTGCTGTGGACCTTCGCCATCCTCGTGATGTCGCCCGCCCTGCCGAACAACTCCAGTGCGCGCAAGAACAGGTCCCGCGACTCCGGGTACCGCCTGACCATGCCGTAGCTGACCGCTGCCTGGTTGCTGACGATCGCCTCCAGCAGCGGCTCCCCGGTACGAGCTGCCGACCGCAGAGCGATCTCGTGCGCCGCGATCGACTCCGGGCTGGGTGCGCGGCGCTGGTCGAGGTAGTCCCAGAGCTCGCTCGCGAGGCAGGCGACCAGCCGGTCGAGGCTGTGCTCCGCCCCGGCGAAGATCGCCGCCACGAGCGTCACCCACTCCTGGTCGAACCACGCCAGCGCATCCGCGTCAGCCGCGAAGACCACCGGCCGTACGCCCGGCAACGGGTCGTGCAGCACCTTCTGCCGCAACCTGCCGCCACGAGCGAAGCGGGCAGCCTCGGAGGTGTGCGCCAGCCAGTCGAGCAGCCGGGCCAGCGCATCCCGTCGCTCGGCGGGATCACTGTCGAGACCGGCCGCGTAGAGCCGGATCAAGTCGTGCAGCTGGTACCGCCCGGTCCCGACCGTCTCCACCAGGTTCGCCTCAACCAGGTGGTCCAGCAACCGCTCGCTCGTCAGCTCGTCGAGCCCGGCCAGCGCAGCCGTCGCGGCCCGGTCGAAATCCGCTCCGGGATAGCCACCGAGCAGCCGGAACAGCCGGGCCACGTCAGGTGCCAGGGCCTGGTACGACCAGGACAGGGCCGCCCGGACGCTGCTCAGTTCGTCGTCCGCGATCTCCAGCTCGTCCAGCCGGTCTCCGGTCTCCGCGAGCTGCCGGGTGATTGCCGCGAGGTCCGAGGCCGCACTCCGCCCGGCTCGCTCGGCAGCGATCACCAGAGCGAGCGGGAGACGCCCACACAGCTCGGCGAACGCGGTCAGCTCGGTCACGTCGTACGGGCGTGTGCCGACGGCCGTCGCCAGCAGGGCAGCTGACTCCTCGGCGGACATCGGGCCGAGGCTGAGGCGGCGCGCGCCCTCACGCGCGACCAGACCGCGCAGCTGGTTGCGGCTGGTCACCAGGACGAAGCCGCCGGCGCCGGGCAGAAGCGGGCGGACCTGGGAGACGTTGCGGGCGTTGTCGACGACCAGCAGGAGCTGACGTTCGGCAACAAGGGACCGGAACAGAGCGGACCTGGCCTCGACGCCGCTGGGGATCTCCTTGACCGGCACGCCCAGACCGACCAGCAGGGACTCCAGCGCGTTCTCCGGCTTGACCAGGCCACCCGCGCTGTAGCCACGCAGGTTCACGTACAGCTGACCGTCGGGGAACCGCGCACGAACACCGTGGGCCCAGTGCACGGCCAGCGTGGTCTTGCCGACCCCGCCGGTCCCGTCGATCGCCACGACCACCGCTGCCTGCTCCGGATCCCATCCGGCCAGTACGCCGTCCAGCTGGTCCAGTGCGGCGTCCCGGCCGGTGAAGCCGGGGACGTCGGCCGGAAGCTGCCGCGGCACTACCTGCCTCGGCGCCTCTGCCGGCTCGAGGTCTGCGTGCTCGGGCGCCTGCCCGGCCGAGCTGTCGAGCAGCCCGGCGTACAGGGCCCGCAGCTCGGCGCCGGGGTCCACCCCGAGCTCGTCGGCGATCCGGACCCGGACGGACTCGTACAGCTCGAGCGCCTCCGCCGTACGGCCTGCCTGCGCGAGCAGCCGGAGCAGCCGCACCCACAGCGACTCCCGCAGCGGGTAGGCGGCGGTCAGGTCGCGCAGCTCGGCCAGCACCTCGCCGTACTCGCGATCGTCGACCCGCAGGTCGATGCGCCGCTCGACGGCGGCCAGGTACTGCTCCAGCAGTCCCTCATCCGTCGACTCCAGCCAGGACGAGCGGACTCCCTCGAAAGGCCGCCCGGTCCACAGACCGAGCGCCTCCACGAGCAGGGCGTACTCCTGCTCCGGGTCGTCGCTCTGCTGCGCGGCCCGGACCAGGCGGACGAACCGCAACGCATCCACGTCGTCCGGCGCGATTCGCAGGCTGTACCCGGCCGGGCCGCTGGCCACCAGGTCGGCACCGACCGCCCGGCGCAGCCGCTTCGTCAGCGTGTGCAGGCTGGGCGCGATGTTCTCGGGCGGATCGTCACCCCAGATCCGCTCGGCGATCACCGCGGTCGGCAGCGGATCACCACCGGACAGGGCCAGTACGGCGAGCAGCGCACCCACCCGCCCGCCCCCGAGCTCGACCGAGCGGCCGTCGACCTGAACCAGGACAGCACCGAGCAACCGGATGGCGACCTGCGGCCGCTCCAGCCCTCTTGCCGTCATCTGTCTCCGCTCCCCAGCCGCAGCAAGGGCAGGCTATCGCCTGGTAACGATTTCCAGCCATCTGTCCGCACCCTGGGTGACCGGGCCGTGACAACCGCTTTCCCGTCGGGCCTGCCTGATCGTGCACGGAACGGGGCCGGCGTGGCCGGTGACAGGAAGTTGACAGGGGGTTCCTAGCACGATGGATGGGGAAGAGAGGAGTACCTGTCGTGCTGCGGATTCATTTCACCAGTCAGGACCTGGCTCGGACCACGCTCGCCGAAGAACCGGACCCGCTCTGGGAAGTCCTGCTGAGCCTGCACCAGCTGCAGGTCCAGGACGGAACGACCCACTACGGCCACTGGCGCGAGCGGACCCGCCGGCAGCTGCCCCGGCCCGCCACCCGACTGCTGCACCTCGCTCCCCCGCGCGGCTACTCTCCCGACTTCCTGACCCCCGCCCAGCACACCGGGAGCTTCGACGAGGGCCTCGAGCGCGTGCTGTCCACTTCCCGCGGCCGCTTCCAGCAGGAGCTCCAGCTACTCTCCGTACGGCGCCCTGCGTCGAGCTGGACGCGGGAGCTGGCCCACGGCCGCGGCGAGGCCGTCAAAGGCCTCGGTCAGGCCATGCACACCTACCACCAGTCGGCCATCACGCCGTACTGGGAATCGATGCGGACGATCGTCCGCGCAGACCACCAGCAGAAGGTCAGCCACCTGTCCGGTGCCGGAGTGGACCGGCTGCTCGGCCACATCCACCCAGCCGTCCGCTGGGAATCCCCGGTCCTCACTGTCGACGGGCTGCCCGAGCAGGACCTGCACCTGGACGGCCGCGGCCTCCGCCTGCAGCCGTCGGTGTTCTGCTGGCGTACGCCGACCAAGCTGCTCGATCCGAACCTGCCGCCGGTCTTGGTCTACCCGGTCAAGCACGGCATCGGCGCACTACGGCGCACCACAGCCGAGCAGCGCTCACGCCCGCTGGCCGCACTGCTCGGCAGCACCCGAGCGGCCGCCCTGGAGGCGATCGCAGACGGCTGTACGACGACCGAGCTGGCCCAGCGCTGCAGCATCTCGCTGGCCGGCGCCAGCCGGCAGGCGGGCATCCTGCGCGAGGCCGGACTGATCACCACCCGCCGGGCCGGTCAGGCCGTCCGCCACGACCTGACCACGCTCGGCCGAATGATCCTCGACGGCTGCGGGACGCCGATCGGATGACCAGGCCCGGCGGTCGTAGCGCGGTCAGGCCCGGTCCGGCCGCGTGCAGCTGGTCAGAGCTTGTAGTCCTCGAGCAGGCGCCGGCCGATGATCATCCGCTGGATGTCGGCCGTGCCCTCCCCGATCAGCAGCATCGGCGCCTCCCGGTACAGGCGCTCGATCTCGTACTCCTTGGAGAACCCGTAGCCGCCGTGGATCCGGAAGGAGTCCTCCACGACCTGCGAGCAGTACTCGCTGGCCAGGTACTTCGCGACCCCGGCCTCGAAATCGTTGCGTGAGCCGGCGTCCTTCTTCCGGGCCGCCTTCACCATCAGCTCGTGCGCGGCCTCGACCTTGACCGCCATGTCGGCCAGCCGGAACAGCACCGCCTGGTGCTCGGCGATCTTCTTGCCGAACGTCTCCCGCTGCTGGGCGTAGGAGATGCCGAGCTCGAAGGCCCGCCGGGCCACGCCGCAGCCGCGCGCGGCCACGTTCACCCGGCCGACCTCGACGCCGTCCATCATCTGGTAGAAGCCCTTGCCCGGTACGCCGCCGAGGATCTGGCCGGCCTCGATCTCGTAGCCGTCGAAGACCAGCTCGGTCGTGTCGACGCCCTTGTAGCCCATCTTCTCGATCTTGCCCGGGATCGTCAGGCCCTTGTCGACCTCACCGAAGCCCGGCTCCTTCTCGACCAGGAACGTGGTCATGTTCTTGTAGACCGAGTCGCTGCCCTCGTCGGTCTTCACCAGTACGGCGACGAGGTTCGACGAACCACCGTTGGTCAGCCACATCTTCTGGCCGTTGATCGTGTAGCTGTCACCGTTCTTGACGGCCTTGGTCTTGATCGCGGAGACGTCGGAACCGCAGCCCGGCTCGGACATCGAGAACGCGCCGCGCACGTCCCCGGTCGCCATCCGCGGCAGGTACTTCCGCTTCTGCTCGTCGGTCCCGTGCTGCAGCAGCATGTACGCGACGATGAAGTGCGTGTTGATGATCCCGGACACGCTCATCCAGCCGCGGGCGATCTCCTCGACGCAGAGCGCGTAGGTGAGCAGCGACTCGCCGAGGCCGCCGTACTCCTCGGGAATCATCAGCCCGAACAGGCCGAGCTCCTTCAGCCCCTCGACGATCTGCGTCGGGTACTCGTCCTTGTGCTCCAGCTCGGTGGCCACCGGCAGGATCTCCGCCTCGACGAAGGCCCGGACCGTCTTGAGGATCTCCTCCTGGACGTCGGTCAGTCCCTCGGTCTGCTGCAACCTGCTCATCTCGGCGGCTCCTCGGCTCGGCTTACTCGCGAGTATCGCGACTACCCAGCATCCCGGTACACACCGACACCCGCTGTGACACCGACCACCTGATTTCCGTCAGGTGCCTCACGCCCAGTGCGCCCACTGGTACGGCCACCCGGTCCAAGTAGTCACCACCGAAGTCCGCCTCTTCCCGGGAGGCCTACTCGTCGGAGTCGCGCTCCTCGTTGTTGTCGCCCTGCCCGTAGCCCGTGCGGCCGAGGTCGCGGTTGATCGCGGCGATCAGCACGAACTCCTGCGGCGTCGGCTGCCAGTGGTTGGTCCGCTGGGCCGTGCCGAGCCGGCGCAGAGCGCTGCGGTACTGGTCGGCAGCCTCGTCGTCGTCACCGTCGCCGAGTGCGTTGGCCGCCTGGTCCAGGTCCTTGGCCGCCTCACGGACCGGCTTGCTGCCCTCGCCCTGGTGGCCCTGACGCAGCAGCTGGGCCAGCGTGCGCAGCTGCTTCGCCGTACCGGTCTCGACCGGCTTCGACGGCGACTTCTTGGGCGTCTTCTTCGGCGACGGCGTGACCTTGGGCTTCGGCGTCGGGGTCGGGGTCGGCGTCGCCTTGGGCTTGGTGGTCACCTTCGACGCCACGGTCGGGGCGACCGTCGGCGTACCGCCTGCTTGGGCCGGCGGGTCCTGGGAGACGCCTTCACGCAGCAGCGCCGCAGCCATCACACCGACCACCAGTACGGCGGCGCCGACCAGCACCTTGGTGAACAGGGACCGGCGCTCAGGTGCGACGTGGCCGGTGGTGTGGGCTTCCACCTCGTCTACCGGGTCACCGAGCAGCTCGGCGTCCAGCGGAGGCCGGGTCGGTGCGGTGAACGGCAGCACCTGAGTCGTAGTCCCACTCAGCAGCGCCAGAACAGCTGCAGACGACGACGGGCGCTGGGCGGGGTCCTTGGCGAGCATCTGCTCGACCAGACCGGCCAGGCCGGGGGCTTCGTCAGTTCGACGTACCGGCGGGACCGGAGCCTCCAGGTGCTGGCGGAGCACGCCTTCGACCGTGTCGGCGACGTACGGCGGGACGCCTTCGAGCAACTCGTACAGCACGCAGCCCAGCGAGTACCAGTCGCTCGCAGTGGTCGCCGCGCCGCCGGTGACCTGCTCCGGGGAGATGTAGGCCGCCGTACCGAGCAGGACCTGTCCGGTGGCGCCGTTGAGGCCACCGGCGTGGGCCAGGCCGAAGTCGGTGATCTTCAGCGTGCCGTCGCCGGCCAGCAGCAGGTTGGCGGGCTTCACGTCGCGGTGGATGATCCCGGCGCCGTGCGCCGCGTCCAGTGCGCGAGAGCCCTGTACGGCGATGTCGGCGACCAGCTTGGTGCCCGGCAGACCCTTGCTGCGCATCAGCTGCGCCAGGTCGGTACCGGTGACCAGTTCCATCACCAGGAACACCTGGTCGTCAGCGGCGCCCACGTCGTACGTGGCGACGACGTTGGGGTGCTGCAGCCGGGCGGCGGCCTGGGCCTCGATGCGGAACCGCTGGACCTCGTCCATCGGGTCACCGTCGAGCGCGCGCAGCAGCTTGATCGCCACCGGCCGCGCCAGCACCGTGTCCTCGCCCCGCCAGACCTCACCGGCACCACCTCGCCCGAGCAGGCTCAGCAACCGGTAACGCCCTGCGAGTACCTCGCCGTTCACACCAACACCCCACAACAGTCAGTCGGCCGGATCGCCGCCCTACCTTAGGTGGCGTACGGCCGGTAAGCGAGCCGTCGTCCGCCGTACCGGACGGTCTTAACCTGCTCCTGCCGGGTTTCCGGGTGCCTGACACCACGGCGCGTACTAGGTTGATCGCATGAAGCGATCACTTGTCCCTGCTTTGATCGCGACGACCTTGCTCGCCGCGACGCTGACCACACTGAGCACGACGTCCGCGGCGGCCCTGGCGGCCCCCGCCGCGCCGTCCGGCCGTCCCGCTCCGACGGTGAAGTGCGAGTTCACCCCGACCCCGGAGAACCCGGCCGCCCGCCCGGTCACCGTGCCGAAGGCGACCGCGAAGGCCAAGGGCACCGTCGACGTCTTCTTCGTCACCAACTACGGGCCGTTCGTGGTCCGGATGAACCGGGCGACCGCGCCGTGCGGCGTGCACAACTTCGTGCACCTGGTGCAGAGCCGGTTCTACGACCGCACCCAGTGCTTCCGGCTGACCAACTCCGCGCGCCTCGGCGTGCTGCAGTGCGGCGACATCTACCGCCAGGAGGAGGGCGGCCCCGGCTACAAGTTCCCCGACGAGGTCGACGGCACCGAGACCTACCCCCGCGGCACCGTTGCCTACGGCAACCAAGGCCCGGGCACCAACGGCTCGGAGTTCTTCGTCGTGCACTCGTTCGCGAACATCGACCCGAACTACACCGTGCTCGGCAAGGTCACCTTCGGCATGTCGACCTTCGACCGGATCGTCGCCGCCGGCATCGCCGACCCCGACCAGGACGGCCCGCCCAACCGCCCGGTCCGCATCCTCAAGGTCCTCACCCTCGGCTGACGCCGTCCTGCTCGACCGGTCGGGCCGGGGCGAACGCATCGCCTGCACAGCGATCGCCCTGGCCGCCGGCGGCGCGGGTGACCGCTGCCGAAGTGGCGGAGTGTCCTGAGCTGACCGTCAGTCGGTCGGCGGCTGCCACACATCCGTACGGGTCATCGCAGCGGCCCGACCCTTGGCCGAGATCACCAGCGCCATCTTCCGCGAGGCCTCGTCGATCATCTCGTCGCCGAGCATCACCGCACCGCGCGCACCGCCGGCCGCGGAGGTGAAGTGGTCGTACGCGTCGAGGATGTTCTCGGCGTGGTCGTAGTCGTCCTGCCGCGGCGAGTAGACCTCGTTCGCGGCGGCGATCTGGTCCGGGTGCAGCACCCACTTGCCGTCGAAGCCGAGCGCGGCCGAGCGGCCGGCGACGCGGCGGAAGCCGTCGACGTCCTTGATCTGCAGGTAGGGGCCGTCGATCGCCTGCTTGCCGTGCGCGCGGGCCGCCATCAGGATCTGCATCAGGATGTAGTGGTACGCGTCGCCGACGTCGTACCCGGGCGGCTGCTCGCCGACCACCAGCGACTTCATGTTGATCGACGCCATGAAGTCGGCCGGCCCGAAGATGATCGTCTCGACCCGCGGCGACGCCTGCGCGATCGCGTTCACGTTGGTCAGGCCGAGCGCGTTCTCGATCTGCGCCTCGATCCCGATCCGCCCCGGCTCGTACCCGTGCACCTTCTCCAACTGGGTGAGCAGCAGGTCGAGCGCGACCACCTGCTCGGCGGTCTCGACCTTCGGCAGCATGATGCAGTCGAGGTTCGCGCCGGCGCCGGACACGACCTCGATCACGTCGGCATAGGTCCACTCGGTGGTCCAGTCGTTCACGCGCACGACGCGGACCTTGTTGCCCCAGCCGCCCTCGTTCAGCGCGGCGACGATGTTCTTGCGGGCGTCCACCTTGGCGATCGGGGCGACCGAGTCCTCCAGGTCGAGGAACACCTGGTCGGCGTCCAGCCCCTTCGCCTTGGCCAGGAACCGCGGGTTCGACCCCGGTGTCGCCAGGCAGGACCGCCTGGACCGCAGCACCTTGGTGGCCGTCTCGTCACCCATCGCCTACCCCTTCCTCGGGACCTGGTTACCCACCAGTTTCACGAGAGCGTACGGCGAAACGCCAGGCCGGCCGGTGACCCGGCTCACTCCGCGGCGCGATGTGTCCCGATTCACCGCGCCGAACCGGTCGGCCTCAGCAGATCGAGTCCCGCGGCGCCGGGTTGCCCAGCCCGAACACCGGCCGCGCCTTCAGCCCCAGCCACGTCCCACCCAGCGCGGCCAGTCCCCAGATCCACCCGTGCAGGCTGCCCGACGCGATCCCGGCCAGGTACGCGCCGATGTTGCACCCACCCGCGAGCCGCGCGCCGATCCCCATCACGATCCCGCCCAGTACGGCGGCCAGCGCCGTCCCGGCGGGGATCCGCCGATGCAACGTCCATGCTCCCCCGGCGGCGGCCGCGATCGCCGCGCCGAACATGATCCCCAGGTCGGTCAGGCTCGTCTTGTCCGCCAGCACCGGCCCGGCCAGCATCTTCGCCTGCGACGGCTGCTGCCAGAACGCCCAGTTCTCCGGGTGCAGCCCGATCCACTGCAGGATCTTCGCGCCCCACAGCCCGAACGCGCTCGTGATCCCCCACGCCCCACCGGACACGATCAGCACGCCCGCGCCCAGCGCCGACAGCACCAGCGCCCCGACCCACAACGGCCACGACCCGCGGATCACCCGCGCAACTCCACGAGCCGACGGTACGACGCCCACAGGCGGCGGCACCCGGCGCTTCTGCACCACCGAGCTGATCGCGAAAACCCCAGCCAGTACGGCGATCGTCACGACCCACGACCCGACCCAGCCGAGGTGATCCGACAACACGACCGCCGGGAACGCCGGCAGGTCGTCGACGAGCTCCCACTGCCACGCGTACAGCACCGACCCGGCGATGAACCCGCCCAGCGTCAGCACGATCGTCGACTGCCCTGATCCGACCGCGAACAACGTCCCCGACGCACAGGCTCCACCGAGCTGCATCCCGAAGCCGAACAGCACCGCGCCGAGCACCAGTCCAACGCCGAGCGGCCCACCGGACGGCGCCGGCGTACTGCCGAACAGCCCGGTCCCCGTCCCGATCACCAACGCGAACAGCGTCGCCGTCGTCCCGAGCAGCAAGGTGTGCGCCCGCAGCCCCGTTCCATTGCCCACGGCAACCAGTTGCCGCCAGGCGGAGGTGAAGCCGAAGCGCGAGTGGAACAACGCGAGCCCGAGTCCCAGACCGAGCAGCAGCAGGACGCCGGGCTTGGCGCCGTGCCGGCTCCAGACGGTCGCGACGAGCGCGCCCGCACCGATCAGCGCGACGACCAGCGGGATCCGGTTGACGGGCCCGGGCGCGGGCGCCGCCGGTCGTTCCTGCGACGTGACGCCGTCGAGAAGCTTGCGAGCCAGGGGCGAAATGCTCGTGGTAGCCATGACTTCAACGATAGAAAGCCTGGCGGCGACTGAGCGCCGCTCTCATCATCCGGACAGCTGTGACAGTCTTGGACCGTGACGACGGACGAGGCCGTGGCGGAGATCGCCGGCGTGATGAAGAAGGCCGGACTGGTCTGGCTGTCCTGGAGCGGGCGGCGGGCCGTGCCGGCCTGGTTCGCCGCGGTGGACGGCGCGTACGTCGTACTGGCGGACCGGGACGGCAGTGCTGAGCAGCCGCTGCCCGGGCTGGTCGACGCGACCGCCGTCGAGGTCGTCGTACCGGCCAAGCCTGCTACTACTCGCCTGTCGGCGTGGAGTGCGACCGTACGGCGTCTGGAGCCCGGCAGCGAGGAGTGGACCGCTGCAGCTCTGGTACTGCGGACCGAACGCCTCAACGCCGCCGGTCTGGGCAACCAGCTCGACCGCTGGCAGACCCAGGCCGACCTGCTCGTCCTGGAGCCGACGGGCGCCATCACCACGGCGTACGACGACGCGCACCCCGCGGTGACACCCGCCGAGACCACGGCCACCACCAGAGGCAAGCGCCCGATCACCCTGCACCGCCGCGCCGGCCGCCGCCCCAAGCTGAGCTGAGGCGGCGACCGGAAGCCTCAGTTGAGGCCGAAGGCGCGATCCACGGTCTGTACGACGCTGTTGCCCGCCGTGTCCCGAGCAGTGGTCCGCAGGCTCACGTACCGAGCCTTCGACGGCGCATCCAGCTGCACCTGCCAGGTCGAACCGCGGTGGCTCGACTTCAGCGTGCGCCACGTGGCGCCGTCGTCGTACGAGACCTCCACCGCGACGCCGCTGACCTTGCCCGGCCCAGCCAGCTGCGACGGAGTCACCGCCAACCCAGTACGCCGGTGCGCCCGGCCCGCCAGGTCAGTGGAGACCGCGTAGTCCAGCTGGATCAGCGGGAGCGCCTCCAGCTTGGTGTAGTCGGTCTGCGCGGACAGGAAGCCCCACTCGGTGCGAGTCCTCGGGGAGTACGGCCGGCCGGGCAGGTCGCGAGTGGCGTCGACCACCAGCTTGTACGGCAACCGGTCGGGCGACACCTCGGCGGACGCGTAGTCGGCGCCCTCACTGAGCAGGGTGTCCCCCTGGTACAGCGACGTCTTCAGCGTCACTCCGCCGAACACTGTGCCCTCGTGCGCACCGGAACCCCAGGCGGGCATCCCGAACACGCTGATGATGTCGCCGACCCGCGACGGCGGCGTCGACATCGCGTTGTCGGTCAGCAGCCGTGGCCGGGTGATCCCGGCGAACCAGGTCTCCCGCGTGGTACTGCGCGCGGCGTACGCCGTCGTCGAGCCGAACAGGCTCGCGCCGGCTCCAGCGGTCTGGGTCAGCCACTTCACCTTCGGCCCGGCGGTCACCCAGACGGTGTGGTCGCCCTGCGCCTGCAGCGTGCTGCTCGCGGAGCCCACCGCCCAGGTGAGGTCGGCCGACATGTCGTAGCGGATGTCCTGCGCCTCACCCTGCGAGGTGTCGCGGTAGGACTCCTCCAGCCTCGCCAGGTCCCGCGTCGCCGGGCGGTAGCTCGGGTCACGCGGGATGGCAGCGTCGTGGTGCTGCACCAGGTCGTACAGGTACTGCGGGTACGGGTGCGAGGTCAGCTTGACCGTCCTGGCACCGCGACGGAGCTGCGACACGAGCCGCTGCCCCTGGTCGGTCGGCAGCGAGGCGACCGGCAGGGTCGGGGCCTCCTCCACCGGCAGGTCGGACCAGGCGTCGAGCGGACCGTAGCCGTCGTTGACGATCAGCAGCTGCTTGGCGCCTGCCTTCGCGGCCGACTTGGCCTGCTCAGTAGCGGCGACCCGGTCGTTGCGGAGGACCACCGCGACCTTGCCGCGCACCGACGTCCGCTGGAAGTCCCCGGCGGCTCCGTCGCCCAGGTAGACCAGCGATGCGGCGCCGGTGCCGGCCTTGAGCTTCGGCGACAGGCTCTGCATCTTCGGAGTCCACGAATCGTTGCCAGAGGCAATCGTCACGGCCGGCTGCGTCTGCCGCCAGCGGGCCGCGAACGTGTACGACCCCTGCGTGACCTTCCTGGTCGGCGTCGCCCACACGCTGTCGTACAGCCACCACTCGAGCTGGTAGCTGTCGACGAAGCGGTGCAGGTCGGGGTAGCTGCGGTACTGGTCGATCCGGAGCCCGTCGTTGACGGTCGGCTGCGGCGCGATCGCGCCGACCCTGCGCAGCGTGGAGGCGTCGAAGGTCAGCGTCTTGTCCTTGCTGAGCACGAGTTCGGGCTCGCTGAGCACGGCCCGGGCGAGCGAGTGCGGGCCGTCGAGGCCGGGCACGTCGGCGTACATCCAGACGGCGTACGTGCTCGGGCGGACGCTGAGGTCCAGGCGGCCGGTCTCGTCGACCAGGTACGCCTTCGGCACGGTGTCGCGCAGGACGTCCTTCATGATCACCACGCCGGGCAGCCCGGAACCGCGCCGGTCCTTGGCGTTGACGGACAGATTGACGCGCTCGCTCTGCTTGGTCAGACCGACAGAGGTGTGCAGCTCACCAACAGGCCCGGTGGCGGTCAGCAGGGCGCTGTAGCCGCCGTCCTCGGCAGCCAGGCTCAGCTGCGCTCGTACGGCGACGGTCGCGGTCCCGTGCGCAGGCACGGTCACCTGGTTGGACGGGAGGGTCAGGAGCCCGGCAGGAACCCCCGGAGCCGTCAGGGCCAGGTTCAGCGTGACCGGCTCGCCGCCTGTGTTGGTGTAGACGACGTCCTTGGTCTGCACGCCGCTGGACGGGTAGGGGTACTTCGCCAGGAGGAACGCCGAGCCAGTCGCGAACACAGTGCTCTTGACCGCGTTGGCAGCGTCGAGACGGCCGCTGCCCCCGGCGTACGGGCTGATGGCTGCGGTCCGCTTGGTGGTGCTGACCAGAGCGTCCTTCAGCTGAGCACCGGTCCAGTCAGGGTGCACCTTGGCCAGCAGAGCCGCAGCACCGGCGACGTGCGGAGTCGCCTGGGAGGTGCCGCTCATGGTCAGGTACGAGCCCTCGCCCTCCGGCGCGTACTGCGACCGAGCAGCCAGTACGTCGACGCCCGGCGCCGTCAGCTCCGGCTTGAGCGCGGAGTCGCCCAGACGCGGGCCGCGGCTGGAGAACGAGGCCAGCCGGTCAGCGGAGTCCACCGCGCCGACGGTCAGCGCCGCGTCGGCCGCACCAGGAGCTCCCACGCTGTACGGCGCGGGGCCCGCGTTGCCCGCAGCGATGACGAACAGTGCACCGGTCTCGGCGCTCAGGCTGTTCACCGCCTGGCTCAGCGGGTCGGTGCCGTCGGACCCGCCCTCCGAGCCGAGGCTCATGCTGATCACCTTGGCGTGCTGGTCGCGGGCGGCCCACTCCATGCCCGCGAGGATCCAGGAGTCCTGGCCGCCGCCGTCGTTGCCGAGCACCTTGCCGACCAGCAGCCCGGCGCCGGGCGCGACGCCCTGCTCCTTTCCGCCGGAGGCTGCGCCGGTACCGGCGATGGTGGAGGCGACGTGCGTGCCGTGGCCGTGCCGGTCCGTGATGTCCTCGCCGGGGACGAAGCTGGCCGACGCCTTGATCTGGCCGGCGACATCCGGGTGCTGGGCGTCGATGCCCGTGTCCAGTACGGCGACGTCGACGCCTTGGCCGGTGTTGCCGCTCTGCCAGACCTCGGGGGCGCCGATCTGGGCGGTGGTGTCGGCCAGCGTCACCCGGGCCTTGCCGTCGAGCCAGACCTTCGCGATGCCGCCTGGGAGGGTCTTCATGCTCGTGCCGCGCATGCTGGTGCCGCGGGCGGCCGACGTACCGGTGAGGGACTCCCAGAAGCCGGTGGCGTCGCTGCGATCGGCGACCATCGCGGCGCCGTGGATGCTGGTCAGCGTGCGCGTACGGCGTGCGCCGGTCGGCACCGTCTGCTTGCGGGCCGCGTCGGCCGTGTAGGACACGATCAGCGGCAGCTGGTCGGTCTGGGCGTCGTCGTAGCCGTCGGCGAGCAGGTCGGAGACGTTGAACAGACCCTCGTCGAGCACACCGGAGGCGACGTACGGCATGGCCGCGTCGGGGTAGACGTAGGTGTCCTTGCCGACCGTCATGATGTGGGCGCCGGCCGGGCCGCCGGTCGGCTTCTGCACGGTCGCGGCGGTGTGGCCGTCCGCGGTGGTGGTCGCGGTGACCTGGTCACCGGTGATCAGCGTGACGGTCCGCGGCGTACCGGGCCTGGCTGTGGCGCTGGGCTGCTGGGCGCCGGGCTCGCTGGCCTGCTGGACAGTGGCGGCGCCCGCTGGGGACGACCAGCCGGTCGCGAGCAGCGCCAGGGCGGCGCCGGCAGCGACCAGCCCGCGTCCGCGGGAGGACAACTGGGACAAGGGGACTCCAAGGGGTGCAGGGGTTCCCCGCATTACATGTGCGCCGTACCGGCCGCTGCTATCGAATGAGCTGGCGCAAAGTTGACACGGCCAATTCGGACAACGAGTCCAGCACGTGGACAGCCCTCAGAGCCAGCCGCGGTCCCGCGCGTGCCAGCCGAGCTGGAGGCGTGACCGCGAGTTGGTCCGCTCCATCAGCAGCTGGACCCGACGGGCAACGGTCCGCCGGCTGATCCCCAGCCGGACACCGGCCGCGTCGTCGGTCAGGCCGGCCACCAGCAGCGACAGCAGGTACCTGTCCTCGGCCGACATCGGGTCCTCCGCCGCCAGCGTCTTCTCGGCCGTCACCACCAGCGGACTGGCCCGCGACCACACCGTCTCGAACAGCGCGACCAGAGCGTCCAACAGCCCGCACGGGTGAACCAGCAGTGCAGCGTCACGCGCAGGCGTGGCCCAGTCGAGCGGCAGCAGTGCCAGCTCCCGGTCCGCGACAGCCAGCTTCGTCGGCAGGTCGTCCACGATCCTGGCCTGCTCACCGGCCCGCACGTGGCTGACCGCGCTGGCCGACAGCAGTTCGTCGCTCAGCGCGCTGCTGTCGTACACGACCCGGTAGGCGACCCCTTCTGCCTGACGGGCGAGCTGCGTCCGGTTCACCTCGGCCGTTGCCGCGTACGGCGGTGCGACCAGCTCCCGCATCTGGTCCCGGGCCGTCCGCTGCACCCGGTCGAAGGCCAGCCCGACCGCCGTCTGGCCGGACACGATCTCGATGAGCTCCTCGGTCCGCCGGTCGCTGGCCTGGTTGTACGCCGCGGCAGTCAGCCGGTACGCCGCCTCGCGCACCCGCTCGAGCTCCTCCTCCTGGCGCTGGACCAGCTGCTCCACCGCCAGGTCAGGCGGCACCGGTACGACGAGCTCCCGCGGCGGGGGCGTCCGGTGGACGAACCCCTCCCGCTGCAGCGCGTCGACGGCCCGCAGTACGTCCGCCTCCGACAGCCCGACCCGGTCGGCCAGCTCGACCACGGTCGCCGACCCCTGCCGGACCAGCGCGAGGTACGTCGCTTCGTTCTCGGTCCCCAGTCCAGTGGATCTCAGCATCCCAGCCCCATCCGCCCTGACGCCGATGACAACGATGTACCGGCCCGGAGGAAGTCTAGAAACCGTTTGCCGACTTGGCACCCCACGGTCCAGAAGCCGACACGACCCTCTGGTCGAGGCAACCTGTGGGGACCGGGACCCGTACTGGTGATCGTCAACTGATCCGGCGACGACGGGACGTGCAGATGCTGGGGAAACAGCGGCGGGACGAGGAGTTCTCCGAGTACGTCGCGACCAGGCGGTCGCGGCTGGTGGGCACCGCCTACCTGCTCTGCGGGGACCGCCACCAGGCCGAGGACCTGGTCCAGACGGCACTCGCCAAGCTGTACGTCGCCTGGCCGCGGGTCCGGCGCTCCGACGGGGCCGACGCCTACGTACGGCGAATCCTGGTCAACGCCGGGATCGACGCGAGCCGACGGGCCTGGCGGCGCGAGCGGGCCTCCAGCGAGCTGCCGGAGCGGCCGGTCGACGAGGGCCTCGGTCTGGAGGACCGCGACGAGCTGATGGCGGCGCTGAGCACTCTGGCCGCCGGCCAGCGGCGGGTCATCGTCCTGCGCTACTGGCTGGGCCTGTCCGTCGAAGAGGCCGCCGCCGACCTGCAGATCACCCCCGGCACGGTGAAGAGCCAGTCCTCGAAGGCCCTGCAGAACCTCAGAGGTCAGTTGGCCGACTCCCGACTCGCAGAACTGATGGAGGACGCCTCATGAACGATCACGACCTGCACGAGCCGCGCGACCTGGCCGACCACGAGCTGCACGAGCGGCTGGCCCGTACGACGGCCTGGACCGACTCCCTGCCCACCGACCCCACCGCGGACCTCACCCGCGGGCGGCGCCGCCTGCGCCGCCGCCGTGCGGTTGTCGGAGCCGGCAGTGTGTTCGCCGTCGCGCTGGTTGCCACCGGCGGAAGCCTGGCGACCGCGCACCTCGGCGGCACGACGGATCCGGCTGGGTCTACGCAACACCAGGCGGTGGTGGAGAAGAGCCTCATCCCATCCGGGGGCAAGGTCGAGATCCGCGCCGACGGGAGCTACGTCATCCAGCCGACGCCGGGCGGGCCGAAGTACACCTGTCCTGCTTCGGGGTTCAGAGGGCCGGCCACTGCCCCCGCCACCGGTCAGCCAGGGCACATCGCGCCGATCCTGCCGCAGCCCAATCACCTCGACGTCTTCGCCTCGCACGCCGATCCGGACCGTCAGCACCTGGTCGGGCGCTCGGCCGGCGGGATCGTTCCGGCAGTCGGCGGCCCGTGCGGACACATCGGCTCGGCCGGGGCGCGATCCGACTGGACGGAGGCCGGTGGGGTCGGGTGGGTAGCGGTGAGCGTGATACCCAAGGCCAGGCACGAGCCGCCGAACGACGGCGGGATCCCACACCCCCGCGCGGACGTCTGCGGCCTGATGGACGATCGCTCGAAGTTCACCGCGTGCTGGGTGACCACCACTGCTGACGGCAAACACGTCCGCGTCGGCACCCGAGGCAAGCAGGCGTACTGGGCCAGCTACGTCCGCCCCGACGGCCAACTGGCGATCGCCACCGTAGAAGGCGACGGCCGCCTCGCCGACCCCGGCACCTTCGGAACCGACTCGTCCACCCAACCCCCCGTCCAGGCCCCCAGCGTCACCCTCGCCCAACTCATCGCCACCGTCACCGACCCCACCCTCGACACCACCAACTGACCCACCCGGCGAAGCCCCAGTCGACCAGGACCGCTCGCCCCCGCCCCGCCGGACTCCCCCGGCGGGGCGGCCCGGCCTGCCGGGCCCACCCGGCCGGGCCCGGCGACCAAGTCAGCGGAAGGCTGGCGGAGTCCGGCCTCCCGGCCCCACTCCACCCCACCAGGAGAGCCCCGCCTGACCCCCGCCCACCCGGCCGGGCCCGGCGACCAAGTCGGCGGAAGGCTGGCGGACTCCAGCCTCCCGCCCTCACTCCTCCCAACCAGGAGGGCCCCGCCTGACCCCCGCCCACCCGGCCGGGCCCGGCGACCAAGTCGGCGGAAGGCTGGCGGACTCCGGCCCCCGCCCCCACTCCTCCCTCACCCAGGCTGCCGTCGTACGGGCTGTCGACACGACCTCCATGAGCGCGGAGTGCAGGTGGGACCGCCCCGGGCGGTTAGCCTCGGGGCATGAGCGGATCTCCGGCGCGTGTGTACGTGGCCCGGCTGGCCGGGTTGCCCGTGTACGACCCGAACGGGGACCAGGTCGGCAAGGTGCGGGACGTCGTCGTGATGCTGCGGCAGGACACCCAGCCGCCGCGGGTGCTCGGGCTGGTGGTGGAGGTGTTCACCCGGCGGCGGATCTTCCTGCCGATGACGCGGGTCACCTCCGTCGACGTGGGCCACGTGATCACCACCGGGCTGCTGAACATGCGCCGGTTCGAGCAGCGGGCGACCGAGGTGCTGGTGCTCGGCGAGCTGCTCGACCGGAACGTCACGATCCGCGAGACCAACGCCTCCGCCGTGGTGTTCGACCTGGCGATGGAGCAGTGGCGGACCCGCGACTGGGTGCTGTCGAAGGTCGCCGTGACCGAGGGCGCCAAGCGGTTCCGGCGGCGCGGGCAGTCGCACGTGCTGGACTGGGTCGACGTCAGCGGGTTCGCGCAGTCCGAGGACGCGCAGGGTGCGACCCACATGCTGGCCGCGTTCGACACGATGAAGCCCGCGGACCTCGCCGGCGTACTGCACGAGCTGTCGCCCAAGCGCCGCAAGGAGATCGCGTCGGCGCTGAACGACGAGCGCCTGGCCGACGTACTGGAGGAGCTGCCCGAGGACGACCAGGTGGAGATCCTGGCCGGCCTCGACACCGAGCGCGCGGCCGACGTACTGGAGGAGATGTCGCCGGACGACGCCGCCGACCTGATCGCCGAGCTGCCGACCGAGACGGCCGAGCGGCTGCTGACGCTGATGGAGCCGGACGAGGCCGAGGACGTACGCCGCCTGCTGACGTACGAGGAACGCACCGCCGGCGGCCTGATGACGTCCGAGCCGGTGATCCTGCCCGCCGACGCGACCGTCGCCGACGCGCTCGCCCACGTGCGGAACGCCGAGCTGAGTCCGGCGCTGGCCGCGATGATCTACGTCTGCCGGCCGCCGCTGGAGACGCCGACCGGCCGGTTCATCGGCATCGGCCACATCCAGCGGCTGCTGCGCGAGCCGCCGTCCGCGCTGGTGTCCGGCGTACTGGACACTGACCTGGACGGACTGCGCCCGGACGACGGGCTGCAGGCCGTCAGCAAGTACCTGGCGACGTACAACTTGGTCGCCGCTCCCGTGCTCGACGACGAGGGCCGGCTGCTCGGCGCGGTCACCGTGGACGACGTACTGGACCATCTGCTGCCCGACGACTGGCGCGGATCCGCGCACCTGGAGGTGGACCGGGATGCCCCGTGAGGACCGCGACGACCGCCGGAGCAACAGGTCCGACGACCGCCGGCCGGCTCGCTCGGAGGAACGCCGCCTGACCCGCCCGGCCGCCGACCGCCTGGATGTCCCCCGCGAACTGCGCCGCACGCTGGTACGACGACGCGCGTACGACGCGGACGCCTTCGGCCGGCTGTCGGAGCGGATCGCGCGCTTCCTCGGCACCGGGCAGTTCCTGGTCTACATGACCGCGACGATCGTGTTCTGGGTCGTGTGGAACATCTTCGCGCCCGAGCACCTGCGCTGGGACCAGTACCCGTTCATCTTCCTGACCCTCGCGCTCAGCCTGCAGGCGTCGTACGCCGCGCCGCTGATCCTGCTCGCCCAGAACCGCCAGGAGGCCCGCGACCGCGTCCAGTACGAACGCGACCGCGACGTCGACGCCCGCAGCCGCGCCGACATGGAGTTCCTGGCCCGTGAGATGGCGTCGCTGCGGATGTCGGTCGGCGAGGTCGCCACCCGGGACTTCCTCCGCTCCGAACTGCGCTCGTTGCTCGCCGAACTCGACAAGGACCGCGAGGACGACCGGGTCTGAGCTACCCGCCGTACGGCGTGCGCGCGACGACGTCCTCAATCAGCAGTCACGCGGACCCGTCGCTCTGCATCCCCGAAGAAGTACGCCTGCGCCCGGCCGTACTTCGCGCTCAGCTGCTCGGACAACCGCAGTACGTCGTCCCGCCGCTCCTCGTCGTCCGGCGCGCACCAGCGACCGAGCACGAAGATCCAGCCGTCCAGCCCGGGCGTGACCACAACCCGCTCGTACGCCTCCGGGCCGCTCTCGTGGGCGTCTTCGTCGACCAGCTGCTCGGCCGCCGCGAAGCCGATCGGGACCGGGTCGGTCAGGCCCAGGTCAGCCATCACACCCGCCTGGTCGTCGGTGGGGACGGCGATCCAGTACAGCCAGCAGCCCTGGAACGGCACGGGGACGTCGGTCGGCACGGGAAGATCCTCCTACGGAAGCTGGGCCATCATCACCGATCGTGCTGATGAAGACCCCCTCAGGACGAGGGTGCCTATCGCTGCGACCCACGGTGATAGTTCAAGCTGGAGTTAGGGTCGCCTTGCCGGACTTAGGTCACAGTGGACCGTGGTGGGGCGGTTGTGGGCGAGCACGTAGCCTGTGTGCATGGCTCCCTCTGCTGACCAGGTGACCGCTGCGCTCGGGTCGGTCATCGACCCCGAGATCAAGAAACCGATCACCGAACTGGGCATGGTCGAGTCCGTCGTGGTGAAGACCGACGGCGTGGTCGCGGTGAAGATCCTGCTGACCGTGTCCGGCTGCCCGATGAAGGACACGCTGCGGCGCGACACGATCGCCGCGGTGAGCGCGCTGGACGGCGTGACCGGGGTCGAGGTCGAGCTCGGCGTGATGTCGACCGAGCAGCGGGCCGCGCTGCAGACGCAGTTGCGTGGCGGGGTGGCGGAGAAGGAGATCCCGTTCTCGCGCGCGGACTCGCTGACCAAGGTGTTCGCGATCGCCTCCGGCAAGGGTGGCGTCGGCAAGTCCTCGGTGACGGTGAACCTGGCGGTCGCGATGGCGGCCAAGGGGCTGTCGGTCGGCGTACTGGACGCTGACATCTACGGCCACTCGATCCCCGCGATGTTCGGAGTCGCCGACGAGCGGCCGACCGCGGTCGACGACATGATCATGCCGGTGCCCGCGCACGGCGTGAAGGTGATCTCGATCGGCATGCTGAAGCCCAAGCGCGACCAGGTCGTCGCCTGGCGCGGCCCGATCCTGGACCGCGCGCTGGTGCAGATGCTGGCCGACGTCTACTGGGGCGACCTCGACGTCCTGCTGCTCGACCTCCCGCCGGGCACCGGTGACATCGCGATCTCGGTCGGCCAGCGCCTGACCACCGCCGAGGTCATCGTCGTGACGACCCCGCAGGAGGCCGCCGCCGAGGTGGCCGAGCGCGCCGGCACGATGGCGCAGATGGTGCACCAGCGCGTCGCGGGCGTCATCGAGAACATGTCGTTCCTGCCCTGCCCGCACTGCGGCCCCGAGCACCGCATCGAGATCTTCGGCACCGGCGGCGGCCTCCGCGTCTCCGAGACCCTGTCGGCCCGCCTCGGGTACCCGATCCCCCTGCTCGGCGAGATCCCGCTCGACGAGCGCCTCCGCAGCGGCGGCGACCTCGGCCAGCCCCTGGCGATGTCCGACCCGGACACGCCGGCCTCCAAGGTCATCGTCGACATCGCCGAACGCCTCGGCGGAAAGCCCCGCGGCCTTCTCGGCCGCCAACTAGGTCTCTCCCCCGTCGGTCGCTGACGCCGTACGACGTGATGCCGCCCCGGTCGCACCGGGGCGGTTGCGGGGATGGGAAGTATGCCGTCCCGGTTGCACCGGCGTGGTTGCGGGGACGTGAAGCAGGTCCCCGGCTCCGCCTCTGCCCCCACGACCGGCTTAAGCCCTGCCCCCACGACCGGCTTGCCGGGGCGACGATCCAGGGCGAAGCAACCTCCACCCCCGCCGGCGTACCAGGCCCTCGGCCGGCGCCACTCCAGGGTTGGAGTCCGTCGAGCTGGACCATCGCCGGTGTTGACTTGGGCTCGTGCCGATTCCCGCCGAGACCCCGGTTCTGACCGACGGCGTCGTCGTACTGCGTGCGCCGCGTCCTTCCGATCTCCCCGGCGCGATCGAGCGAGCAACCGAGGAACCCGGGAGCTTCGGGCCCGAGGACATCACCCGGTGGATCACCTTCGGGATCGCCGATGCGTGGGCTGAGAAGTCTCGGCTGGTGTTCGTCACCGAGTACGACGGGCGGTACGCCGGCTCGGTCGGGCTCGAACCTGATCTGCGCGGCGGCGCGTCGGTGCACTTCGGACTGGCTCGCTGGGCGCGGGGCGCCGGGGTTGCTTCTCGTGCGGTGCGGCTGGCGCTCGGCTTCGGCTTCAACACCTGTGGGTTCCACCTCGTCCGCTGGTGGGCGACGGTCGGCAACTGGCCGTCTCGCCGTGTCGCCTGGTCGACAGGCTTCCACCTCGGACCGACCCTCCCGTCGCCGGACGGTGGTGAGGAGTGGACCGGCTGGATCGCGCCGGGCGACGACCGGCGCCCCCGCTCCGCGTGGTTGCAGGTGCCGATCCTCGAGACCCCGCGCCTGCGCCTGCGGACCTGGCGAGACGACGAGCTCGAGCGGATCACCACCGCCCGGACCACCCCGGAGACGGCGCACTTCCTGCCGTTCATCCCCCAGCCGTTCACGGCCGAGCACGCCCGATCCTGGCTCGATGACATGGCCGAGCAGGCCGCCACCGGCCGGCGGATCAACTGGTGCATCGCCGATCGCGAGTCCGATCTGGCGCTGGGCAACCTCACGCTCTACGGCCTGGAGCGCCCGGCCCGCACCGGCGAGTTCGGCTACTGGGCCCACCCTGAGGCCCAGGGCCGAGGCCTGGTCGTCGAGGCCGTACGCCGTGCCGCCGACTGGTACTTCACCGCCCACGGCGGCCACCGCCTGGTCATCCGCACGGCGTCCACGAACACCCCGGCCAGACGAGTCGCCGAACGCAGCGGCTTCCACCACACCGGCACCGACCGCGAAGCCTTCGCCCTGGGCACGAACCTCGCCGACGACCAGGTCACCTACGACCTCCTCGCCACAGACCAACCACCCGCCGGTTGACCCCACACCCGTGAGCACCACGCCAAGCTGAACGCCGAGTTCGCGCTCACGCCGCCACGGGAACACGAGCGAGGCGGCCCACATACCCACCATCCCCTGACCGCCTCCCCCAGGCTGCTGGGAAAGGGCGGGGAGGAGCCCGCCTCCCCCGCCACCGGCTCCGCCGGGGCGGCCGAGATGGCCAGGGTGGCCGGGCGGCCGAGGTGGCCGGGCGGCCAGATGCCGGGTAGCCGGGGCGCCGGGAGGCCGGGTGGTCGGGTGGTCGGGGTGCCGGGGTGGCCAGGTAGCCGGGTGGCCGGGTTGGTCAGGTGGTTGAGGCGGCCGGGTGGTCGAGTGGCCGGGGCGAGCCAGAGAGCTAAGCCCCCACCCCAGGCGGGGCGTACGGCGAGCGGCGCCGGGCGCCCGCCCGAGTTGCGGAACGCGGTTGCCCGGTTGCGGAACGTGCTGGAAACCTTGACGTGGCGTGTGACGGTCGGGTATCTCTTGCTGACAACGATGTCACACCGCCCGTGACAGTACCGCCCCTTCACCGCAGCGGCGCCCCGCCTGCGCGCACGTGGTCCGCCGCCCTGGACAGCGTTCGCTGGGCGGGGTGCGGCCGCGGGGAGTGCACGGTGCCGTCCCGACGTCGAAGGACTGCCCGTGAAGAAGCACCGCCGTACTGCCGCCGTACTGGCCGGCTCCCTGATCACCGCGCTTGTCTCGACGGCGCTGGCCTCCGCAGTGCCGAGTCCGTCTCCTCAGTACGACGGCCACCCGACCACCAGCCCGCCCAGCACCACACCACCGGGCCTCAGGGCGCAGGAGACGGTCGGGCAGAGCCGGATCACCAGCAGCTCGCCGGATCCGACCGAGCACGTCGACCCGCTGATCGGCACGTCGAACCTCGGCGACGTCTTCCCCGGCGCGGTTATGCCGTACGGGATGTTCTCGTTCAGTCCGGAGACCAGCCCGCGGCAACCAGTTCCGGACCGCGGCGCCCGGCGGCTACCTGTACGACGCCACTCGCATCCGCGGCTTCAGCCTGACCCACATGTCCGGCACCGGCTGCGCCGGCGGCTCCGGTGACATCCCCATCTTCCCGTACGCCGGGGCGGTGACCACCTCTCCGCAGACCGACGCCAAGGACGAGGTGTACGCCAGCACGTTCTCCCACGCCAACGAAACCGCCAAGCCCGGCTACTACAAGGTCGGCCTCGACTCCGGCGCCACCGCCGAACTCGCGGCGACCACCCGGACCGGCGCCGCGACGTTCACCTTCCCGGCCGACAAGGCCAAGTCTCTCCTATTTCGGACAGCGAACTCCGAGGTCGGCTCCAGCGACGCCACGGTCACCATCGACCCGGCCAAGCGCACTGTGACCGGCTCGGTGACCAGCGGCAACTTCTGCGGCTACCTGGCCTCGGTAGGCCAGCGCAGCTACTACACGCTGCACTTCGTGGCCCAGTTCGACCAGCCGTTCGCCAACCACGGCACCTGGAAGGACGCGGCTGTCAGCCCGGGCAGCACCTCAGCCACGGGCGGTACGTCGTACGGGACCGACGGCTGGATGCCGGCGGGCAAGGGCTCCGGCGCCTACCTCGGCTTCGACAGCAGCACCGTGAACATGCGGATCGGCATCTCCTACGTCAGCAAGGCCAACGCGGCCGACAACCTGGCCAAGGAGAACCCGCGCGGCCAGTCCCTGGCCAAGACGGCAGCCAAGGCCAAGCAGGCCTGGCGGGACCAGCTCAACCGGATCGAGGTCACCGGAGGCGCCACCGCCGACCGGACCACCTTCTACACCGCGCTCTACCACGCCCTGCTGCACCCGAACGTGTTCAGCGACGTCAACGGCCAGTACTGGGGCTTCGACCAGAAGCCGCACAAGCTGAGTCGCGGCCAGATGAACCAGTACGCCACCTTCTCCGGCTGGGACGTCTACCGCTCGCAGGTCCAGCTGCTGGCCCTGCTGGAGCCGCAGCGCGCCGGTGACGTCGCGCAGTCCCTGCTCAACCAGGCCAAGCAGAACGACGGCATCTGGGACCGCTGGACCCACGCGTCCGGCAGTACGGCGGTCATGACCGGCGACCCGTCCGCGCCCGCGCTCGCCGGGATCCACGCGTTCGGCGGCACCAACTTCGACGTACGGACCGCGCTGAAGTCGCTGGTCAAGGCGGCGACCGTACCGACGGCCAAAGATCTCAGTTCCCAGGGCAAGCCGGTGATGTCGATCGGGCAGCGGCCGTCGCTCGACAAGTACCTGGCGCTCGGCTACATCCCGACCAAGTCGAATGCCTGGGGCGGCGCGGTCGAGACGCTCGAGGACACCACCGCGGACTTCGCGCTGGCCGAACTGGCGTCGGCGATCGGTGACCGCAAGACGGCCGACAAGTTCGTCAAGCGCTCGCAGTACTGGCAGAACGTGTTCAATCCCGAGAACGGCGGCTACATCCAGAACCGCGACGAGAACGGCGCCTGGCCCGCCTTCACGCCGGCCACGCAGGACGGGTTCGCCGAGGGCAGCAGCGCGCAGTACACGTGGATGATCCCGCACAACCGCGCCGGCCTGTTCGACGCGATGGGCGGCAAGGACGTGGTGAACCAGCGGCTGGACGCGTTCTTCAAGGACGCCGACGGCAACTGGGCGCTGACCAAGTCCGGTGACCTGCACGCCGAGATGGACAACGAGCCGTCGATCAACACGCCCTGGATCTACAACTACAGCGGCCAGCCCTGGAAGGCGCAGGAGACGCTGCGGCAGGCGATGAGCCAGCTGTGGAACACGACCACCGGCGGCATCCCCGGCAACGACGACCTCGGCGCGATGTCGTCCTGGTACGTGTGGACCGCGCTCGGCCTCTACCCGGAGGTGCCGAGCCGCGCCGAGCTGCAGGTCGCGGCGCCGCTGTTCCCGCGCGCGGTGATCCACCGCGACCAGGGCCGGACGATCAAGATCAACGCACCGGGCGCGACGGCTGCGACGAAGTACGTGCAGAGCCTCAAGGTCAACGCCCGTACGTCGACCAAGCCGTGGCTTCCCGAGTCGTTCGTCAACCACGGCGGCACGCTCGACTTCAAGGTCTCCGCCACGGCCAACCCCGCCTGGGGCTCGGCCGCGAAGGACGCGCCGCCGTCGTGGCGGACCGGCGAGATCCCGTTCCAGACCTCGACCGACATCAGCCGGGTAGTGGTCGCTCCGGGAACCACCAGTGACCCGGTGACGATCAAGGCCCACCGGCTCAGCGGTACGGCGACCAGCGTGTCCTACACGGTGACAGCCCCGGCCGGGCTCACGGTGTCCCCTGCGAGCGGCTCCTTCACCGTGGACCAGTCCGGCGGCGCGCCTGTCCGCGTGACAGCAGCTCCCGGTACGCCGGACGGCCGCTACCCGGTCACCGTGGCGCTGAAGGCAGCCGACGGGACTGTGCTGCCGCGGCTGGGCTTCACCGTGGTGGTCGGGCTGCCGAACTCGTTCTCCGTACTGCGCGAGGGTGTGGCGGCGTCGGACGACGCCGGTGACCACACCGAGGCGGACTACGACGGCGGTGGCGTCAGCTACTCCCGTCAGGCTCTGGCCGCTGCTGGGCTCACGCCTGGTGGCACGGTGACGAAGGAGGGGCTCACGTTCGTCTGGCCCGGCGTACCGGTCGGTGAGCCGGACAACGTGCCGGCTGACGGGCAGGTGCTCGACCTGGCGCTGCCGGCCGGTACGACGAAGCTGTCGTTCGTCGGCAGCGCCGTCAACGGCAACCAGGAGGGAAAGGCGACGCTGAAGTACGCGGACGGTACGACGAGCGAGGTGGACCTGTCGTTCAGCGACTGGACGCTGGGCGGTGGCGGCGACACCGTGCACTTCGGGAACCTGGTCGTCGCCTCCACGCCGTACCGGAACGAGTCGGGTGGCGGGCGGGACAACGTGGCGACGCATATTTTCGCCACCGCGCCGGTCCCTGTTGCCTCGGGCCGGATTCCGGTTAGCGTGACGCTGCCGAAGAATCGCGACCTGCGGCTCTTCACGCTGGCCACCGGTTGATCCCGAACCGCCCTGGAGGAGAACCACGATGAGAGCCACCAGCGTCATCGCCTGCGCCGCCCTGAGCGTCGCCGGCCTGCTCGCCACCACCGGTACGGCGCTCGCCGCACCGGCCCCCGCCCCGGCTGAAGCCCCGCTGCAGCTGGGAGTCCAGCCGGGCTCGGCCGAGGCCCCGCAGCTCGCCCCGGCGCAGGCCGGTAAGCCGACCACGCCGAGCGGGACCACCACGGGTCCGTGCAAGTACACCGCGACGCCCGACGACCCGTCGCCGCGCCCGGTGACCCTGCCGCCGGACCCGACCCCCACTCCGTCGAAGGGCGTCGTCCGGGTCCTCCTGGCCACGAACCAGGGCCCGGTGCTGCTCACGCTCGACCGCGCCAAGGCGCCGTGCACGGTGCAGAGCTTCCTGCACCTGGCCAAGAGCAAGTTCTACAACTTCACCACCTGCCACCGCCTCACGCTGTACCCGACCCTCAAGGTCCTGCAGTGCGGCGACCCGACGGGCTCCGGTGAGCGCGGCCCCGGCTACAGCTACAAGGACGAGCTCCCGACCGACCTGCCGGCGTGGCCGACCGACCCGCCGGGCGCCCTCCCTCGCCTGTACGCCCGCGGCACGCTGGCGATGGCCAACGCCGGCCCGAACACCAACGGCAGCCAGTTCTTCCTCACCTTCGGCGACTCCCGCCTCCGCCCCGACTACACCGTCTTCGGCACCATCGACCACCTCGGCCTCAAGGTCCTCGACCGGGTAGCCGCGGCCGGCATCGTCCCGACCGCCGAAGACCCGGCCCCCGTCGACGGCGCCCCCGTCCGCAAGACCGACATCCTCCTGGCCCAGAAGCTCTTCTGACCGACCAACAGCAGCCCCACAGCTTGATGCTGTGGGGCTGTTGTCATGCTCGCCGCTTGGGGACGTGCGGCTTGTACTGCGAAACCGTCGGGTCCCCCGGGATCCAGAAGCGCCACGGGTTGTCCGCCGCTTCCCGCAAGCCCACCCGCGGACCGGTCGCCGGTACGCCGTCGAAGCCGTCGCCGGGCAGCAGCCGTACGGCGGACTTCGGCGACAGCAGGTCGGTGCCGTTGGGCTCCCGGCTGTCGATGCCCAAGGCAACACACAACCGAGCCGGACCGCGCGCGAGCTCCCAGTCCGGGTTCTTCACCCGACGCTTGGTGGGGACCGAAGAGTTGAACTTCTCGACCACCGGCGCAACAGCACCCCGCCGGGCCCGCGCAAGCTCCATACCCTCGATCACCTCACCAGCACGGAACAGCACCGCCGACGGCTGCCCGTCCGGCCCCACGCTGATGTTCATGCAGTAGTGCATGCCGTACGTGAAGTACACGTACAAGAACCCAGCCGGCCCGAACATCACCGCGTTCCTGACCGTCTCACCCCGGTACGCATGCGAGCCAGGATCGTTAGGCCCGTCGTACGCCTCGACCTCGGTGATGCGGACGGCGACCGTGCCCTCGTCGGTCGTCCGGCGGAGGACCATGCCGAGGAGCTGAGGGGCGACCTCGAGCACCGGGCCGGCCAGTTGAGTACGACGTACAGGCATGTCTGGACCCTACTGGCCGGGCGGTGAGAGCTCAGGCGAGACGGTCAGCAAAGCCCAGCGCCTGGGCACGGAGCTCCACCAACTGCTCGGCCACCCGGTCCTTCGCCGTGCCGCCGCGGGCGTTGCGCGAGGAGATCGAGCCCTCGACGGTCAGCACGGTGCGAACCTCCGGCGTGAGGTGCGGCGAGATCGCCGCGAGCTCGTCGTCGGTCAGATCCCACAGCTCGATCCCGCGCTTCTCGCACTCCTGCACGCACGCTCCGGCCAGCTCATGCGCAACCCGGAACGGCACCTTCTGCCGTACCAGCCACTCAGCGATGTCCGTGGCCAGCGAGAACCCCTGCGGCGCCAGCTCCTCCAGTCGCGCGGTGTCGAACACCAGCGTCCGGATCATCCCGCTGAACGCCGGCAGCAGCACCTCGAGCGTGTCGACGGAGTCGAAGACCGGTTCCTTGTCCTCCTGCAGGTCCCGGTTGTACGCGAGCGGCTGCGCCTTCAGCGTCGCCAGCAGGCCGGTCAGGTTGCCGATCAACCGGCCGGACTTGCCGCGCGCCAACTCCGCGATGTCGGGGTTCTTCTTCTGCGGCATGATCGACGACCCGGTCGAGAACGCGTCGTCCAGCCGGACGAACCCGAACTCCTTGGTCGCCCAGAGGATGATCTCCTCGGCCTGCCGGGACAGGTCGACGCCGATCTGCGCGGTGACGAACGCGAACTCGGCGACGAAGTCCCGCGCCGACGTCCCGTCGATCGAGTTCGGGGAGGAGTTGGTGAAGCCCAGCTCGGTCGCCACGAACAGCGGGTCCAGCCCGAGCGAGGACCCGGCCAGAGCGCCCGCGCCGTACGGCGAATCCGCCGCGACGCGCGTGTCCCACTCGGCCAGCCGCTCGAGGTCGCGGATCAGCGGCCAGGCGTGGGCGAGCAGGTGGTGCGAGAGCAGGACGGGCTGCGCGTGCTGCAGGTGCGTCCGGCCCGGCATCGCCACGCCGAGGTGCTGCTCGGCCTGGTCGGCGAGGGTGTTGATCTGGTCGAGCACGAGCCGCGCGATGATCCGGCCGTGCTCACGCAGGTAGCTGCGGAAGAGCGTCGCGACCTGGTCGTTCCGCGACCGCCCCGCACGGAGCCGCCCACCCAGCTCGACGCCCAGACGCTCCAGCAGACCCCGCTCGAGCGCGGTGTGCACGTCCTCGTCGCCCTCAGCGAGAAGAAACGCACCGGACAGTACGTCGGCCAGCAGTTCGTCGAGCCCGCGCAGCATGCCCTCGAGGTCGTCGTCGGTCAGCAGGCCGGCGCGGTGCAGCACCTTCGCGTGCGCCTTCGACCCGGCGATGTCGTACGGCGCCAGCCGCCAGTCGAACTGCGTCGACTTGCTCAGCGTCGCCAACGCGTCCGCCGGTCCACCGGTGAACCGGCTGCCCCACAGGGTCTCTCCCGTACTCATCCAGCAATCCTCTCAAGACAGCACACAACACAGCAGGTGGGGGTACGGCGCACACAGTTGCTCAAAGCAACTAGCCGGCGTCCTTGTCGCTCCGCGCGGCGAGACCCAGAAAGCGGGCCGCCAGCGCCTCGCCGCCCACAGGATTACGCGACACGACCATGACCGTGTCGTCGCCCGCGATCGTGCCGAGTACGTCGTCCAACCCGACGTGATCGATCGCCGACGCGAAGTACTGCGCGGCTCCCGGCGGCGTCCGCAGGATCACGAGGTTCGCGCTGCCCTCCGCCGAGACCAGCAGCTCGGACGCGACCCGCGCCAACCGGGCCTCGAACGCAGCGGCCTCTCCGGCCCGCGGGCTGCGATCCCCGCCCTCACCCGGTACGGCGTACACGAGCTGCCCGACCGCGTCGCGGACCTTGACCGCGCCGATCTCCACCAGGTCCCGCGACAACGTCGCCTGGCCGACCCCGAGTCCGGCCTCGCCGAGCAGCTCGGCCAGCTCGGTCTGCGACCGCACCGGCTGCCGGCCCAGCAGGTCCACGATCCGCTGCTGACGTGCGGTCTTCGTGGTCGGCGCGATGCGTTGATCCGCACCGCTGGCGTAGATCGCCCGGTCGGTGGCGGTCGCGGGCATCGCCTGGGGGTCTGCGTCGTTCGGAGTCATGAGGAGAAGTTTCGGGCCAGGAGCCAGGAAAGCAAGGCCTTCTGGGCGTGCAGCCGGTTCTCGGCCTCGTCCCAGACCACCGACTGCGGTCCGTCGAGCACCGCGGCGTCGATCTCCTTGCCGCGGTACGCCGGCAGGCAGTGCAGCACTATCGCGTCGGCGTTCGCTTTCGTCATCAGCTGCTCGGTGACCGAGTACGGCACGAACGGCGCCTCGCGCAGCGCGGCCTCGGCCTCCTGGCCCATCGACACCCAGGTGTCGGTGGCAACGACATCCGCGCCGGCGACGGCCTCGGACGCGTCGTCGGTCCAGCTCACCGAACCGCCGGTCGCGGCGGCGATCTCGACCGCCTTGGCGAGGATCTCCGGATCCGGCTGGTACTCCGCGGGCGAACCGATCGCCACGTGCATGCCGGCGGTCGCGCCGCCGAGCAGGTACGAGTGGGACATGTTGTTCGCGCCGTCACCGAGGTAGGTCAGCTTCAGCCCGGCGGTCTTGCCCTTGTGCTGCCGGACCGTCATCAGGTCGGCAAGGATCTGGCACGGGTGGAACTCGTCGGTCAGCGCGTTGATCACCGGCACCTTGGACGCGCCGGCCATCTCCTCGATCCGCGTCTGCCCCGCCGTACGCCAGACGATCGCCGCGACCTGCCGGTCCAGCACGCGCGCGGTGTCGGCGATCGGCTCGCCCCGGCCGAGCTGCGAGGTCTGCGCGTCGATGATCAGCGGCACGCCACCAAGATCGGCGATCCCGACCGCGAACGAGATCCGCGTCCGGGTCGACGTCTTGTCGAAGATCACCGCCACCGTCTGCGGCCCGGCCAACGGCTGGTGCCCGAACCGGTCCCCCGCCAACTGCGCGGCCAGCGTCAGCACCTCGTCCTGCTCGACCGGGCTGAGGTCGTCGTCCCGCAGGAAGTGCCTGGTCATGGAACCTCCACCTTGTCGAGCAATGCCGGGACTGCGGCAACAAAGCTGTCTGCGTCCGCCTTGGTCAGAATGTACGGCGGCGCCAGGCGCAACGCATCGGGAATCGGGTTGTTGATCACGAACCCGGCCTCCATCGCCAGCGCCGCGATCTGGTCCGAGACCGGCTGGGTCAGCTGGATCGCCAGCAACAGCCCGCGACCACGGACACCGGCGATCAGCGGGTGGTCCAGCGCTTCAATGGACGCGGCCAGGTGGTTGCCGACAGCACTGACATTCGCCAGCAGCCCGTCCCGCTCGATCACGGTCAGCACCGCCAGTCCGGCGATCGAAGCCACCGGGTTCCCGCCGAACGTCGTCCCGTGGTTCCCCGGCTGCAGCAGCTCGGACGCCGCCCCGAAGCCCAGGCACGCGCCGATCGGGATCCCCGCACCGAGGCCCTTGGCCACGGTCACCAGGTCCGGCACGATCCCCTCGGCCTGGAAGGCGAACCAGTCGCCGGTCCGGCCGACGCCGGTCTGGATCTCGTCGATCCACAGCAGCGCGCCGTGCTCGGACGTGATCCGCCGCGCCGCCTGGAGATAACCGGCCGGCGGTACGACGACGCCGTTCTCTCCTTGGATCGGTTCGAGCACGACCGCGGCCGTCTCGTCGTCGACGGCGGCCTCGAGCGCGGCGGTGTCGCCGTACGGGACGAATGTGACGTCACCGGGCAGCGGCGCGAACTGCTCGCGGTACGCCGGCTTCCAGGTGATCGCGAGCGCGCCCATCGTCCGGCCGTGGAAGGCGCCGACGGTGGAGACGATCTTGGTCCGGCCGGTCTTGCGGGTGATCTTGAACGCCGCTTCGTTCGCCTCGGTGCCGGAGTTGGTGAAGAACAGCTTGCCGTCGGGCGCGTCGATCAGCGAGAGCAGCTTCTCGGCCAGCGCGATCTGCGGCGCGGAGGCGAAGAAGTTCGACACGTGGCCGAGCGTGGTCAGCTGACTCGTCACCGCGGAGACGATGAACGGGTGCGCGTGACCGAGCGAGTTCACCGCGAGGCCGCCGAGCAGGTCGAGGTACTTCTTGCCGTCGGCGTCCCACAGGTAGGCGCCCTCACCGCGGACCAGCACCTTCTTCGGCGGGCCGAAGGTGTTCATCAGCGAGTGCGTGTAGCGCTCGGTCAGCGCGGCACCAGTAGCGGACAGATCACCCAGCTCGGCGGGCATCAGCTCGGTCATGACGGAATCACCTGGGTTCCACTTCCGGCGTCGGTGAAGATCTCCAGCAGCAACGAGTGGGGCACCCGGCCGTCGATCACGGTCGCCCGCGAGACCCCGGACTGGACCGCCCGCAGGCAGGCCTCCATCTTCGGCACCATGCCCGAGGCCAGCGACGGCAGCAGCTCGGCCAGCTCGGCGGCGTCGATCTGGGTGATGATGTCGTCGCTCTCCGGCCAGTTGCGGTAGAGCCCGGCGACATCGGTCAGGACGACAAGCTTCGACGCGCCCAATGCGACCGCCAGCGCCGACGCGGCGGTGTCGGCGTTCACGTTGTGGGCCTGGCCGTCCTCGTCCGGCGCGATCGTCGACACGACCGGGATCCGGCCGGCGTCGATCAGGTCGATCACGGCCTCGGGCCGGACGTCGACCACGTCGCCGACCAGGCCGATGTCGACCGCCTCGCCGTCGATCATCAGCCCGCGCCGCTCAGCGGTGAACAGCCCGGCGTCCTCACCGGACATGCCGACCGCGAACGGGCCGTGCGCGTTCAGCAGGCCGACCAGCTCGCGGCCGACCTTGCCCACCAGGACCATGCCGACGACGTCCATCGCCTCGGGTGTGGTCACGCGCAGCCCACCACGGAACTCGCTGTCGATGCCGAGCCGGCCGAGCATCTCGCTGATCTGCGGACCACCACCGTGCACGACAACAACCCGTACGCCGCAGTGCCGCAGGAACACGATGTCGGACGCGAACGCCTGCTTCAGCTCGTCGTCGACCATCGCGTTGCCGCCGTACTTCACCACGATCGTCTTGCCGTGGAACTCCTTCAGCCACGGCAGCGCCTCGGTCAGGACGGCGGCCTTCTCGACCGCGTTCGCCTGCGCGGCGGCGGCCGAGCTGATCTGCACCTTGGACTGCTCGGTCGCCGTCACGAGGAGTACGCCGAATTCTCTTCGACGTACGCGTGGGACAGGTCGGTGGTCAGCACCGTCGCGGACGCGTCGCCCGCGTGCAGGTCGATCACCACGTCGATCTCGAGCCCGGACAGGTCGGCCTCGGAGCGGTCGACGCCCTTGCCCCCGGCAACGCAGATCGCCGCGCCGTTCAGCGTGATGTCGAGCAGTTGCGGGTCGAACGCGGTCGGCGCGTTGCCGACCGCCATCGCGATCCGGCCCCAGTTCGGGTCGGAGGCGAAGAAGGCGGTCTTGCAGAGGTTGTCCTCGGCAACGACCTTCGCGGCGGCGACCGCCTCGGCCTCGGTGGCGGCGTTCTTCACCGTGATGCTGACGTGCTTGGTGGCACCCTCGGCGTCGGCCTGCAACTGCTTGACCAGGTCGCCGGCCAGCGCGGTCAGCGCAGCCTCGAACTCTTCCGGCGTGACCGTGACTCCGGACGCGCCCGAGCTGAGCAGCAGCACGGTGTCGTTGGTCGACGTACCGCCGTCGACGTCGAGCCGGTTGAAGGTCTTGCCGACCGCGTTGCGCAGCGCGTGGTCGAGGTGTGGCTGATCCAGTACGGCGTCGGTGGTGATCACGCTGAGCATGGTCGCCATGTTCGGCGCGCACATGCCGGCGCCCTTGGCGAAGCCGCCGATGCTCCAGCCGCCGTCGTGCTTCAGCACCGCCTGCTTCGGCACGTTGTCCGTTGTCATCACCGCGGTCGCGGCGGCGAGGCTGTGCTCCGCGGTGTCGCCCAAAGCATCGACCACGGCCTTGAGGCCGGGCAGCACCTTGTCCATCGGGAGCCGCTCACCGATCAGACCGGTCGAGCAGACCCCGATCTCGCCCGCGCCGACGCCTAGGATCGAGGCCAGCTCCTCGGCGGTCTTGTGGGTGTCCTGGAAACCCTCCGGACCGGTGCACGCGTTCGCACCGCCGGAGTTCAGTACGGCGGCCTTCAGCTTCCCGGCGGTCAGCACCTGCTGGGACCAGAGCACCGGAGCGGCCTTCACCTTGTTGGTGGTGAAGACGCCGGCCGCGGCGTACTCCGGGCCGTCGTTGAGCACCAGCGTCAGGTCGGGCTTGCCCGCGGGCTTGATCCCGGCGATCACTCCGGCCGCGCGGAAGCCGGCCGGCGCGGTGACTCCGGCGCTCCGATCGACCGAGGCGGACGGGGTGACGGTTGCGGTCCCAAGGTCTGTCATGGTGCGACTCCTACCAGGGGAAGGGCCAGGGTCTCGTCGAGACCGGCGGCCAGGTTCATGCACTGCACGGCGGCACCGGCGGTGCCTTTGGTGAGGTTGTCGAGGGCGGCCACGACGACGACGCGGCCGGTGCGCTGGTCCAGCGCGAGCTGCAGGTGCACGGTGTTCGCGCCCAGAGTGGCCTGGGTCTGCGGCCACTGGCCCTCGGGCAGCACGTAGATGAACGGCTCGTCGGCGTACGCCTGCTCGTAGACGGCGCGGAGCTGCTCGATCGTCGTGCCCTCGGCGACCGGCGCGCTGGCGGTGGCGAGAATGCCACGGGCCATCGGCGCGAGCACCGGGGTGAACGAGACGCTGACCGGGCCGTCGGTGTGCGGCGCCAGGTTCTGCTCGATCTCCGGGGTGTGCCGGTGCACGCCGCCCACGCCGTACGCGGTGGCCGAACCCATCACCTCGGCGCCGTGCAGGTTCGGCTTGGGACCCTTGCCCGCTCCCGACGTACCGCTGACAGCGACCACCACCAGTTGGGCGCTGTCGACGAGTCCTGCCTGTACGGCGGGGAGCAGGGCAAGGGTGGACACGGTGGGGTAGCACCCCGGGACGGCGACCCGGTTGGCGCCGCGGAGCTTCTCGCGCTGACCAGGGAGCTCGGGCAGGCCGTACGGCCAGTGGCCGGCGTGCTTGCCGCCGTAGAACTCGATCCAGGCCTCGGAGTCGACCAGCCGGAAGTCCGCGCCGCAGTCGATCACGGTGACGTCGTCGCCGAGCTGCTCGGCGATTTCGGCGGACTGTCCGTGCGGGAGCGCCAGGAACACGACGTCGTGCCCGGCCAGCGTCGCCGCGGAGGTCTCCTCGAGCACCCGGCCGGCCAGCGGCGTCAGGTGCGGATGGTGCTGCCCCAGGGTGGACCCGGCGTTACCGCCCGCGGTCAGCGCCCCGATCTCCACCTCCGGGTGCGTCGAGAGCAGCCGGAGCAGCTCTCCCCCGGCATATCCACTGGCCCCTGCGACCGCGACCCTCAGCGTCATGTGAATGAGTATGTCAGACGACGCATGAATATCCAACCCTGTTTTCGGGGGTCGGCTCTTCGAGAGTAGGTGACGCACGTCATGTCACAACCGTCCGGCGTGGCGTGTCCGGGAGGGTGAGCAGAGGAGGCAGGCGATGGCGCGGATCGGTTTGGAGCACCGCCGGACGGTGTTCGTGCGGGCGATGGAGTGGTACAGCAAACGCAAGTACGGCGAGGTGCTGGACCCGGGCAAGGTGGCGCTGCACCACAAGGGCGTGCTGACCACCATGCTGGCGATGGAGGGGTCGGCGGCGCGCTGGAAGGGGCTCGACCCGACGCTGAAGGCGCTGGCGGCGATGGTGGTGAGCGCGGAGATCGGGTGCAGCTGGTGCATGGATTTCGGGTTCTGGGAGTACCACCACCAGGAACTCGATCGAGCCAAGCTGCGCGATGTGCCAAGGTGGCGGGACAGCGACGTCTACTCGGACCTGGAGCGCGCGGTGATGGGCTACGCGGTGGCGGCGACGGCGACTCCGCCGGCGGTGACCGACGAGCAGGTCGAGCGGTTGCTCGAGGACCTGTCCGAGGCCGACCTCGTCGAGCTGACGGCGCAGATCTCGCTGGAGAACTACCGGTCGCGGATCAACGCGTCGCTCGGGCTGACCAGCCAGGGGTTCAAGGAGACCTGCGAGTTGAGGCCCGCGTGAACGACACGGAGCTGGCGGTGGAGTTCGCCGAGCATCGGGCGGTGCTGATCGGTGCGGCGTACCGGGTGGTCGGGAGTGTGACCGACGCGGAAGACGTCGTACAGGAGACCTGGCTGCGCTGGTCGGCGGCGGACCGGACCGAGGTGCGCGACGTGCGTGCTTATCTGATCCGGATCACTACCCGGCTCGCGCTGAACCGGCTCCGCCAGCAGAAGTCCCGGCGGGAGAACTACGTCGGGCCGTGGCTGCCCGAGCCGATCGTCGCGACGCCCGACGAGCAGGACCCGGCGGCGATCGCCGAGGTCGCGGACTCGGTGTCGATGGCGATGCTCGTCGTACTGGAGACGCTGTCGCCGCTGGAGCGGGCAGCCTTCGTACTGCGGGAGGTCTTCGACCTGCCGTTCTCGGAGATCGGGGACACGCTGGGCCGGTCGGAGTCCGCCGTACGGCAGCTCGCGCACCGCGCGCGGGAGCACGTGCACGCGCGGCAGCCGCGGCATCGGGTCGACAAGGCGCGGCACCAGGAGCTCACCGACCGCTTCATGGCGGCGTCGGCGTCCGGCGACCTCGAGCAGGTCGTCGCCATGCTCGCGCCCGATGTCGAACTCGTCAGCGACGGCGGCGGGAAGCGCCGGGCGGCACTCCGGCCGATGTACGGCGCCGACAAGGTCGGCCGCTGGCTGGTCGCGGTGATCAGCTCGCCGGAGACCAGGGGCCTGGAGTTCGGCACCACCGAGCTCAACGGCGAGGTCGCCTACCTGGCCTACGACGGCGACGAGGTCGACACCGCCGGCTTCCTGCAACTCGACGAGAACGGCCTGATCAGCCACATCTACGTCGTACGAAACCCCGACAAGCTCACCGGCGTACCGACGAAGAACCAACTCTGCTGAGAAAGGCCCGGACCAGCGGCACCACCTCGTCCAGGTGACTCTCCAGCAACCAGTGCCCACCGTCCTCGAACAGGTGCAGCTCGGCCTCCGGTACGTCGGCCAGGTACGCGCGAGCGGCCTCGGCCGGCATGTACCCGTCCTGCGGACCCCACAGGATCAGCGTCGGCGGCTGCCACTCCCGCAGGAACGCGTGGTACGCCGGGTACTGCCGCACGCTCTCCCGGATCTCCAGGAAGAAGCCGGACATGATGTCGCGGTGGTCCTGCACCAGCGGCCAGGAGAGCTGCCACAGGTCGGGGCTGATCCGCTCGGCCGTGTGCGGCGGCACCTCGCCGAGCGCCTCCTCCCGAAAGCCTTCGAAGCTGACCGCCTCGGCCAGCGCCTCTCGCCGCTCGTCGGTCGGGTCCGCCCAGTACTCCTTCAGCGCGGCGTACTTGGGTCCGAGCGTCTCCTCGTACGCGTCGCCGTTCTGGATGATCAGCCCGGCGATCCGCGCGGGATCGCGCAGCGCCAGCTGGAACCCGACCTGCGAGCCGTAGTCGAACAGGTACAGCACGAACCGGTCGACGCCGAGCGTGTCCAGGAAGCGTTCCAGCAGCCGCGCGTAGTTCGCGAACGTGTACGCGAAGTCGTCCGGCGCCGCGCTGTAGCCGAAGCCCGGGAAGTCCGGCGCGAGCACTCGCCACTGGTCGCCGAGCGCGGGCATCAGCCCGCGGTACTGGAACGACGAGGACGGGTAGCCGTGCGGCAGCAGCAGGACCGGTGCGCCGGGCGGGCCGGGCGGGCCGGTTTCGCGGTAGAAGATCTCGACTCCGTCGACGGCGACGGTGCGGTGCAGGACGCTCGGCATCGGGTGCTCCCTTCGGTTCCTGGCCTGGTACCCAACGGGCTCGCTTAGACTCTTCCTGCAACCCAGTCGCATCTAGGAGGTTCTGGTGGAGTACGTCGTGATCGACGCGGACGCGGTGTCGGATCCCGGGCTGCGGGCGGATCTGCTCGACACCTGGATCGCGGCGACGGACGCCGGGGGCAGCGTCGGCTTCACCGCGCCGGCGCCGGTGCACCTGGTCGCCGAGACGCTGGACCTCGCGCTGGAGCGGGTGGCGGCGGGGCGGGATCTGCTCGGCGTACTGCACAACGGGGAGCGGTACGTCGGGATGGGGTTGCTGGTGGCCAACAGCGGGCAGCTGAGCTCGCACTGGCGGACGGTGCTGCGGGTGATGGTGCATCCGAAGTACCAGGGCAGTGGTGCCGGGCGGCTGCTGATGGACGGGTTGCGGTCGTCGGCTCGGGAGCTGGGCCTCGAGCAGCTGATGCTCACCATCCGCGACGGCGGCGGGCTCGACGCCTTCTACGGGAAACTCGGCTACCGCGTGGTCGGCAGCCACCCGCGCGCGGTCCGCGTCGCGCCGGACGACTACCGCGACGAGATCATGCTGGTCACGGACCTGAGCGACTGAAGCGAGGGCGGGTCCTGCTCCTCAGCAGGACCCGCCCTCGCTGCTCGTGGGGCCGGCGGCGTCGGCTGTGGGGTTACCGCCGTCGGCGGAGCAGCGTCACGCCGAGCGCGCCGAGCAGGCCGCCCAAGGTCAGCAGCATCGCCGGCGGCCCGCCGGCGTCCGGGAGCATCGCGGCCGCCGGTGCCCCGCCGCCGGCTGGCTGATCAACCGGCGGCTGACCCCCGACGGCGATCTTCAGGTGCGACTCGACCGTCCGGCCGTCGGTGTCGCTGACCCGGTACGCAGCCTTGGCGATCCCGGAGAACGTCCGCTCCGGAACCAGCCGGATCGTCCCGTCAGGCAGGACCGACCACACACCGACAGCCGGTACGACGAGCCGCGCCACGCAGGTCGCCGTACCGGTCGCCAGGCACACCGTCGTCGGGATCCACGAGGCACCCTCGGTCGCCGCGTCGTTCAGCAGCGGGTTCACGACGACCGGGTTGCCCGGCGTCGACGTCCCGCCGTCCGGCAACGCCTCAGCGCTCAGCGGCGCCGACACGGTGACCTCCAGCCGCGCGGTGTCCGACGTGCCGTTCTTGTCGGTCACCCGGTAGCCCACCGCACGCGTCGTACCGCTGAATCCTCCAGCAGGGTTGAAGGTCACGGTCCCAGCAGCAGCCACCGTGAACGTCCCCTCCCCCGGAATCGTCGCCGTCTTCTTGTCCTTGCCGTCGACCGGATCCCGTACGACGACCGACCCCGGCACCAGCGCCGCCGCCGGATCACCGGCGCGATCGTTGTCCAGCACCGGAACCACCACGGCCTTCCCGTACGCCGTCCGCGCGCTGTCGTCGACCGCGACCGGCCGCACCGGCAGCACCGTCACCGCGACGGTCGAGCGCGTCGCGTTCCGGTTGCTGTCCTTCACCTCGTACTGCGTCGGCCGGCTCGTCCCCGTGAAGGTCGCCACCGGACTGAACGTGACCTTGCCGTCGGCAACCACCAGCGTCCCCTGCCCGGCGACAGTCACCCGGCTGACCAGATCCCCGTCCAACCCGACCAGCAGCAGCGATGCCGGATCCAGCTTCGCTCCCGGCCCAGGCTTGTCGTTGGCCAACGGATCGAAGACCACCGGCACACCCTGCTTCGTCTTGAAACGATCAGGCTGCGCAACCGGCCGGGCGTCGACTGTCACCGTCACCAACGCCGTACCGGTGCTGCCGTTCTTGTCACTCACCTGATAGGTCACCGGAGTAGCCGCCCCCGTCGAACCACCTTCCGGCACCAGCCGCACTCCCCCATCAGGCTGCGCCGTCCACACGCCCTGCCCAGCCACCCGCAGCGACGCCACCGCGTCACCGGTCGCCGGATCGATCACCTGCACCGACGACGGCACCAGCGGCGCACTCGGATCCCCCGCCTTGTCGTTGCCCAGCACCGGCACGGTGATCGGAGTGTCGTACGCCGTCGTCGCGGCGTCGTCCACCGCCACCGGCTCGATGCGCGTCACCGTGACAGTCGCCGTAGCGGCCGCCTTGTTCCCGCTCGTGTCGGTCACCTGATACCCGACAGCGCTCCGCCCGCTGAACGTCGCCACCGGTTCGAACGTGATCGCGCCGGTCACAGCGTCGACCTCGAAGGTCCCCTGCCCGGCGATCGTGACCTTGCGCTCCCAGACCCGGATCGACGAGGTCCCGTAGATCTGGACCGACGTCTTCTCCAGCTCCGCCGCGGTCCCGGGCACGTCGTTGGCCAGCGGATCGAAGGTGACCGCGCCGTTCTGTTTCGTCGTGACGCTGTCCGGCTTCGCCTCCGGCCCCTTCCCGACGGTCAGGAACAGCAGCCCTTCGGCGGTCGTCCCGTTGTCGTCGGTGACCCGGTACGTCGCCGGCGTCGTCACCCCTTGGTAGTCCTTGACCGGTGTGAACGACACCCGCCCGGTCTTGTCCGCGACGTACGTCCCCTCGCGCGGCTGCGTCACCTTCGCCCGGTAGACCCCGTCCGCGGGATCCTTCAGCAGCAGGCTCCCGGGGACCAGCGGCGCGCTCGGATCGCCCGGCTTGTCGTTGGCCAGGACGTCGATCGTGATCGCCTGGTTGTACGGCGTGATCGCCGAGTCGTCGACGGTGAACGGATCGATCGGGGTGGTGCTCAGCAGCAGCGTCGCGGTCGCCGTCGACTTGTTGCTGTCGGCAAAGCGATAGGTGATCGGCCGGCCCTTGCCGCGGAACGTCGGCAACGGGTCGAAGAGCACGGCCCCGCTGTCCTGCACGGTGTACGTCCCCTGCCCGGCCACGGTCACCGTTCGCGCGAAGTCCGACCGCGCGGCAGCTTCCCGCAGTACGACGGACGCCGGGTCCAGCTTCGCGTCCGTCCCGGGACTGTCGTTGCTCAGCACGTTCACCGTGACGGTCACGTCCTGCAGCGTCGACGCCGTGTCCGCCCGCGCGACCGGCGGCGCCCCGACGACGATCCGGACGACCGCGGTCGCGAGCGTCCCGTTGTCATCGGCAACCTGATACGTCAGGTCCGTCGTCGATCCACTGAACCCGGCCACCGGATCGAAGACCACCAACCCACCGCGAGCGGTGAAGACCCCTTGCCCCTTCACGGTCACCGAAGGCTTGAACACGCCGTCGGCGGGATCCTCGAGCCGGACGCTCCCCGGCACCAGCGGCGCCGTCGGGTCCCCGGCCTTGTCGTTGCCCAGCACCTTCAGCGTCACCGCCTTGTCGTACGGCGTCGAAGCGCTGTCATCGGCCGCGACCGGCGTCACCGGTGTCACCGTCACCGCGATCGTCGACCGCGTCGCCTGGTCGAACCAGTCCGACACCCGGTACTGCAGCGTCGTCGCCGTCCCCGTGAACGACGGGATCGGGTCGAACACCACCGCCCCGTCCGGATCCACGGTCCACCGGCCCTGCCCCGGAACCGTCACGATCTTCCGCAGCGACCCGTCGGCCGGATCGATCAGCACCAGGCTCAGCGGATCGAGCCCGGTCCCCTGGCCTGCCAGGTCGTTGGCCAGGGCATCGATCTGCAGCGTCACGTCCTGCGGCGTCCGCGCGGTGTCGGGTTTCGCCGACGGCGGTGACGGCTTCGCGATCGTGACCGTCAGTGCGGCGCCCGTCGGCGTACCGTTCACGTCCGAGATCGTGTAGGCCAGCGACGTCGCGACTCCGGTGAACGACGGCAGCGGATCGACGTCGACCGTGCCGTCCGGCTTGGCCGTGAAGGTCGCCTCGCCGTCGACGACGACCACCTGACGCGGCACCTCGCCGACCGGGTCGATCAGGCGCAGGCTGGTCGGCACCAGCGGCAGCGCCGGGTCGCCCGCGGAGTCGTTGGCCAGCACCTTGACCGTCACGTTCGTGTCGTACGCCGTACTGGCGGTGTCGTCGGTCGCGTCGGGCTGGACGCGGGTGACCTCGGCGCTCAGCGTGGCCGAGCCGATCGCCTTGTTGCCGTCGGCCACCTGGTACTTGATCGCGGTCGCCTTGCCGTGGAACGCGGGCAGCGGCTCGAACAGGATCCGTCCGTCCGGACGCGTCGAGTACTTGCCCTGCCCCGGGATCTCCAGCGTGGTCCCCGCCTCGCTCCGGCCAGTGACCGGGAACAGCCGCAGACTCTCGGGATCCAGCGCGGAGCCGGTCGGCCCGGGCTTGTCGTTGTCCAGCACCGACGCGTACGCCGGAGTGCCCTGCAGCGTCGTCAACGTGTCCGGGTTGGCCACCGGCGGCCCGGGAGCGTCGACACTCACCACGAGCTGCGCCCGCGTCGCGGTGCCGTTCTTGTCCAGCACCTGATAGGTCAGCCCGGTCGTGCTGCCCTGGAACCTGTCCGCCGGCGCGAACGCGATCTTGCCGTCGGCCACCTGGAACTCACCCTGCCGCGCGACGACGACCTTGGTCACCAGCTTGCCGGTCCCCGGCTCGACGAGCAGCAGCGAGGCCGGGTCGAGCGGAGCGTCAGGCGATCCGGGCTCGTCGTTGTCGAGCACCGGCACCACCGCGTTGGTGTCGAACGGCGTACTGACCGAGTCGCCCAGCGCCTTCGGCGTGACCGGTGTGACGGTGACCACGAGCGTCGACTCGGTCAGCTGGCCGGTGCTGTCGGCGACCCGGTACCCGATGGTCGTCCCGACGCCGGTGAAGTGCGCCAGCGGGACGAAGTCGACGCCGCCGTCGGGCTTGACCGTGTAGCTGCCCTGGCCCGGAACGACGACCTTCTTCTTGAAGGCCGGGTCCTCCTTGGCCGTGCCACCGGCCGGGTCGCGCAGCTCCACGGTCCTCGGGTCGAGGGTGACGCCCGGCGCGGCCTTGTCGTTGGCCAGCGGCATGATCCCGAGGCTGACGTTCTGCGCGGTGGTCGCGGTGTCGGGCGCGGCCACCGGCTTGGCGGGCAACTCGACCGTGACGATCAGCGTCGCCTTGGCCGTCGCGCCGTTGCTGTCGGCAACCCGGTAGGTGACCGGCTCGGCGGCCCCGACGAAGCCCGGCACCGGGTCGAAGTCGATCCGGCCGTCCGGCTTGGCGACGTACTTGCCGCGACCGACCACGTTCACCATCTGGCGACAGGCCGTGCCGTCGATCAGGCAGAGCGAGCTCGGCTGCAACGGCGTGCTCGGGTCGCCGGCCTTGTCGTTGCCGAGGACGTCGGTCGTGATGCCGGTGTCGTACGGCGTACTGGCGAGGTCGTTGACGGCGACCGGCGGAGGCGGCGGCGCGATCGCGAGCGGGTAGTCCTCGACCTCGCCGGAGTCGGCCGCGCCGGTCGGCTTCTCGACCTGGGCCGCCGTGTACCCGGCGCGGATCCGCGCGGTGGTCAGCCCGACCGGCCCGAGCTTGGCGAACTTGGCCCAGGTCAGCATCGTCTCGCCCTGCCCGGCAGCGAAGGTCGAACAGGCTCGCTCGACAGCCTCGAAGGTGCCGTTGCGGTTCAGGTCGATCCAGCCGCAGACCTGCCCGGGCTTCGAGGCGCCGGTCAGCACCACCGGCACGGCGTACGACGTCGCGCTCGTGAGCAGCGGGCTGAAGGTGACGCCGTCGTCGGCCTTGTCGGGAGTCGTCGGGCCGGTCTTCGCGTTGGCGACGGCCGCGTTGTCCTCGGTCGCGTCGGCGCCGATCCGCAGGTCGCTGAGCACCGACCAGGCCGCGCCGTACGACGAGGGCGCGTCGCCGAAGTCCTCGCCGACCGAGGCGACGACCGAGAACGCGTCGGCCGAGGTCGTGGTGTTGAAGGCGGGCAGCTTCGGGTGCTTGGTGAAGAGCGCGGTCAGGTCGAAGCTGATCGCCTTGGCGATGCCGTTCACCTGGACCGAGCCGCAGGCCGCGGTCGCGGTGGAGTCGAGGCCGTCGCCGGTGTCGGTGTTCACGCAGTTCGGGCCCGCGTCGTGGTTCGTCGCGCTGACCGTGTCGCTGGTGACGGCGAGGTTGTTGCCCTGGCCCACCTTCCGGAGGCTGAGGCCGGCGGTGGCGAGCTTGAGCACGGTGTGCAGCTCGGACTGGCCGCGCGGCTGCCCGTTGACGCTCTGGGTGGACGCGCCGCCGATGCCGGCGAGGTGCAGGACCGGGTTGCGGACCGGCTGGGAGAAGGTGATCGTCAGGGTGCCGCGGTTTCCGCAGTTGCCGGTCGCCGCGCAGTCGCCGGTGTTGACCAGCAGGTCCTGCGCCGGAGTGGTCCGCGCGAGGGTTGGCTGATAGGTGTCTGCGGCGGAGCCGTGCTCGCCGGCGGTCGTTGCGTCGAGCAACTCGGTTTTCCCGGTGACCGCGATCGTCTGGGTCAGGCCGGAGCCGGGCATCGTCGTACTGGCCTGGTCGAAAGGTGCCGAGGGCACCTGGTAGCCGGCCGCCGGAGTCACCACGCCCAGCACGGTCAACGTCAGCAGGATCGCCAGTACCGGTCGGGAACGTCCCGAGATCCTGCGCACAGTTCCGCCCCTCCCCAAAACGCACGTCCTGCATCGCGTCGGCACCGGGGCGAAACGGGCCAGCGCAGAGACAACGCTCCACGCGGAGTAGATGTTACGCGGGAATCACCGGGTCAGTTCGTAAATGTGGCCGTGCTGCTCACGGTGTCTCAGGTGGGCGAGCCGCGCGAGCCGTGGCGAGACCGGGCCGTCGTACAGATCGGCGTACAGCCAGCGCACGGAGTACTGGTCGCGCAGGCGGCGCAGGACCTCGGGCGTCGGTGCGTCGAGTGCCTGATTGGTGAGCAAGACGCGGTCCGGCCAGGGCGACGGCTGGTTGGTGTAGCGCCTGCCGTTGACGCCTTGCCTGCTCATCGCCTGCTGGGTGTAGGCCCAGCCTTCGATCAGCGTACGGCGGCCGGCGATGCCGCTGACCAGATAGCCACGGGCGTCGCAGCCTGGCCGTTGCGGGCCGGCCGGGCGGCACCACGTGTTGCTGGCGACGACGTCGTTCGGTCGCGCATTGCGCGCCAGCCAAAGTGCGGCGGCTGCCTCGTCGGGGTGGACCCGCCAGTGCGGCGACGTGAACGTCTTGGCCTGGTGGCTGCTGGTCGCCCGGACGCCGAGCGCGAACGTGCTCGCGGCCGGTACGGCGAGGATCGTTGCCAGAGCAACTACTCCCCCGAGCCCGGCCAGCTTGGACCAGCGCTTGGCTGCCAACGGCCAGAGCAGCGTCAGCACAACGGTCACGGCCAGCACGGCGATCAGCGGACGAGCCACCAGTACGACGCGGTCGAGCTGGTCGCCTCTCGGCGACGCCTTGGTCGCCATCAGCGCGGCGGTGTAGACGAGGCCGAGTCCAGCCGCCAATACGCCGACGACGGCCGCCGCGCGGCGCCGGTCCGTGACCTGTTTGAACCAGAGCGCGGCCAGCCAGCCGATCGCGGCCAGGCTGATCGGTACGACGCTGCGGACGAAGTACGACTCGCTGGCCGACGGGTGGTCGACCAGGAGGTACCCGGCCCAGCCGGCGACCAGTCCGCCGAGCAGGAACCAGCCGAGCGGGTCCTTGGTGATCTCGCGGCGTCCGAGCAGGCCGTACCCCGCGAGGGCGACCGACTGGGCAACGAGCATCAGCGCGAACACCACCAGCGCGCCGACGACCGAGAGGAAGCGGCCGGAGGTCAGTGCTGGGAGCAGGAGTCCGCCACCACCGGCAGGCGTCGCGTCCCCGGTCGCAGCTCGGTAGCCGCCTTGGAGCTTGACGATCGCCAGCAGCTGCAGGCCGGAGCCGCTGGTGCTCCCGGCAACGGTCAGCAGCGTGCCGACGGCGGCAGCCACCAGCAGCGCACCGGCCGCGATGAAGCGGGCCGGCAGCTTGCGATCCCGGATCAGGACGAACAGCGCGGACAGGCCGACCGCACCGACCAGGATCGGGAGGATCGTCGGCTTGGACCCACCGCCGACCACGGCGACCGACAGCGCGAGCACCCACAGGCCCTTCGGCTGCTTGCCGCGGAACAGCAGCTCCACGACGAAGATCGCGGCCGCCGTACCGGCCAGCATTCCGAACGTCTGCGACGGGCTGATCAGGCTGAACGGCGGCGCCAGGTCCACGCCGTTGTCGATGAACAACGCGAGCTGCGGTGCGGCGATGGCGACGGCAACCAGTACGCCGGTCCACCACGCGCGGCTGACCATCCGGGCGAAGGTGGCGAACACCAGCAGGCCGACCACGAGCAGCGGGAGCAGCCAGAGCCGGTAGAGCACGAGGATCGGCGACAGCCGGGTGATGTCGACCGCGCCGGCCATGTCGGCGTTGGCGAACCAGTGGTAGTCCAGCGCGAGCCCGGCGACCTGCGGCAGCTGCGGCGGCACGGACCGGGTCAGCTCGTTCACCATCGACAGGTGGAACAGCAGGTCCGGGTAGTACGCCGTACCGGCCGGTGGCATCGGGTGGTACGCGTAGACACCGAAGGTCGCGCCGCCGACCATGACGGCTGCGGCGGCCGCGAGGCCCCACGTCCAGGTGAGTGGCAGCGGCTTGGGGTCGGCGATCCGCCAGTGCCTGCGTAGCTGCGGTACGGCGGCGAACAGCGCGAGCACCAACACCGGCCAGACGACGAGCGCCTGCTGCCAGCCGACCAGAGTGAACAAGGCCCAGCCGAGCAGTTGGTAGGTGAAGCCGACAACAGCGCCCAGGCCCAGGTCCTCGGCCCAGTTGCCGGTGCTGCGCCACAGTGCGCGCAGCAGGAGGACGCCGGGCAGGGCGACGCCTGCGGAGAAGTAAACGGCGTACCGGAGGATCGCGGTGATCGGTACGTCGACGGACAGCAGGCCGGCGAGTGCGACGACCAACGGGAGCAACCACGGCAACAGCCGGGTCATCGGTCGGGCGGAGCGAACCGTTCGACCGGTGGGCGGAAGGTCGACGAGGGTCAAGTGCTTACGGGTTCCCGCTCCAGCACCTGGTGGCCGCTGTCGTCGAGACTGTCGTAGCCGACCAGGAACTGTGGCCGTTTCTGACTCGACTGGAACAGGCGGGCGACGTACTCGCCCAGGAGGCCCAGACACAGCAGCTGGATCGCGCCGATCACCGCCACGGCCAGGACGGTCGACGTCCAGCCGGGAACGCTCTGGCCGGTCAGCTTGATCACCAGCGCGCCGATCACGAACGCCACCGAGAGCAGCCCGCCGAACAGGCCGAGCCACGTGGCCAGCCGCAGTGGCGCGGCTGAGAAGGCCGTCACGCTGTCGAAGGCGAGCCGGAGCATCTTGCGGAGGTTGTACTTCGTGACGCCCGCGGCCCGCTCGGCGCGGACGTACTTGACCTCGGCGCTCGGGAACCCGAGCCACGGAATCACCAGCCGGAACACGCGACCGTCCTCGGGCAACGCGTTCACCGCGTCCACCACCCGGCGCGAGACCAGCCGGAAATCGGCGGCGTCGAAAGGAATGTCCCGGCCGACCAGACGGCACATCAATCGGTAATACATTCTGGCGGTGGTGCGTTTCGCCCAGCTGTCGCTGGAACGGTCCGACCGCACGCCGTACACGACGTCGACGTCCTTGTCCCGGGCGGTCGTCAGGAACTCGGCGATCACCTCGGGCGGATCCTGCAGGTCGGCGTCGATGGTGACCAGATGGTTGCCCCGGGCCCGGCGGAAGCCCGCCGAGATGGCGGCCTGGTGGCCGGAGTTGCGCAGCAGGCGGACCAGCCGCAGCTGCGGCCAGTCGCTCGCGGCAGCGAGCAGCATCGACGCGGTCGCGTCCCGGCTGCCGTCGTCGACGACGAGCAACTCGTAGCTGACCCCGAGCCCGTCCAGCAGCGGCCGCATCCGGTCGAAGAAGATCGGCAGCACTTCTTCCTCGTCGTACATCGGCACGACGACGGAAAGGTCAGGAACCTGCTCGCCCATCGCGCCCACCCCCAGCTGTTTTTCGGTCCACATCAGATAAGAACGCCGGAAAGGCCGAAAAAGATGCTTTCGTGCGTGAATTGGCAGCTACTTGCAGGTGATCCGTGACACCCGTCGGCGTGTCCTGCCGCAGAGTCACGACTCCGACACGGCCACAGCACCGGTCCGGCGCGGATCCCCGACGGCTTGCAGGCCGCTCTCGGGATCCCAGAACGCGGCCGCCACACCCCCGAAGTACATCGAGTGCGCCGGCATCGGCCGGACCGGCAGGTTGGTCGTCGCCCCGGTGACCTCGAGATCGTCCTCGTAGTCGACGACAACCTCCGCACCGGAAGCACCCGCGAGCTGCGCCGACGCGGAGTTGTCGCGCCGGCCACCGCGGCCCACTTCGACGCCCACTGCTCCACGCACACGGACGTGGACGCGGGGGTGCTCGACCGCCTCCTGGAGCGACAGGCCGCCGTGGGTGTACAGCGCGTACGTCTGGGCGATCGCGGTCGGGATACGGTCCGAGCCCGGGGAGCTGATCGCGAGGACCGCGCCGTCGCTGTCGCGGCGGGCGACGCTGGGCGCCATGTTCGACGTCAGGCGGGTGCCGGGCGCCAGGCTGTGCGGGCCGCCGGCCAGCAGCTCCTGCTCGCCGAGCGCGTTGTTCAGCCAGATGCCGGTCCCGGGCGTCATCACACCCGAGCCGTACCCGGACGAGACCGTGATCGCACACGCGTCGCCCTCGTCGTCGACGACCGAGACCGTCGCCGTACTGGGTGAGGTCAGTGCGCGCAGATCACCCGCCGAGGCGAGGTCGAGCAGCTTCTGGCCTTCGAGGCGGCGAACGTCCTCCTCGTCGAGCTCGGCCAGACGCCGGCCGAAGACCGCGTGCTGGACCTCGACGAGACGTTCCAGCTCGGCCGGGTTCCAGCCGCCTTGAGCCGGTACGCCGTCGAGCAGCGCGAGCATCGCGGCGACCGCGACGCCGCCGACGGCCGGTGGCGGGTTGGTCGCGAGGCTCCAGCCGTTCTGCTTGACGACGAGCGCCGGCCGGACGATCGCCTCGTACGCCGCGAGGTCCTCGGCGGTGAGGATGCCGTCGTTGTTCTGCATGTCGTGCACGAGCAGGCGAGCGAGCTCGCCGGTGTACATGGTCCCCGCGCCGGCCTCGGCGATCAGCTCGAGAGCCTCGGCGAGTTCAGGGATCACGACGGTGGTGCCGGCCTTGATCACCTGACCTTCGTCGTCGTGCACAACGCCGTGGCTCGGTTGGTGCCAGCCGAAGATGATGTCGTGCGTGTAGCCGAGGTAGTACCCCGACGTACGGCTCAGCGTGAACCCCTGCCGCGCGACCTCGATCGCCGGCCGCACAACCTCACTCCAAGGCGCCTTGCCGGACCGCCGGTGAGCGAGATCGAGCGCCTTCATCCCACCCGGCGTCGCCACCGACCCGTGGCCGACGGTCGTCGTCGTACCGCCGCCGTAGTCGGTCGTCACATCCCAGATCCCACGCCCGAACCGATCGTCCGGCAGCCCGCGCCCGGGCATCTCCACCCAGCCGTCGACAGTCACCGGCTCCCCACCAGCAACCTGCAACGTGACAAACCCACCCGAGGCGGGTGAGACGACGCCGATCTCGTTCACCATCGTCACCAAGGTCGCGGCGATCGCCGCGTCCACAGCGTTCCCGCCCTCAGCCGCCAACCGCACCCCAGCGTCAGCCGCAGCTTTGTTGGGCGCAGCAACAGCCACCCGCGGATGCGAGGCCATCAGCTCTCACATCCGACTGCGTGCGTCGGCCGCCCGCCCACACTGGCAAGCAGGTACGGCGTGCGACCGACGGCAGTCTCGTGCATCAGGTCAGCCGACGCGCTGGACTGCGTTGAAGCGGTCGACGGCTACCTGGACCGCGGCTTGGCGGGTCTCGGCGACCTCGTTCTCCTTCAGCGTGCGGTCGGGGGCGCGGAAGCGGAGGGCGAAAGCGAGGGACTTCTTGCCTTCGCCGATCTGCTCGCCGGTGTAGACGTCGAACAGCCGGATCGACTCCAGCAGTTCGCCGGCGCCCTCGGCCAGCGCGGCCTCGACGTCCGCGGCCGGTACGTCGGCCGCGACGATCAGCGCCACGTCCTCCTTGGCCACCGGGTACGACGAGAACGGCCGCGCGGTGACCGTGGCCGGACCGGCCGCGATCAGCGCGTCGAGATTCAGCTCGACGGCACTGGAACGCGCCGGGAGGCCGAATGCCTGGCAGACCTTCGGGTGCAGTTCACCGGCGTGGCCGATGACGGTCTCGCCGACGGTCAGCTCGGCGCAGCGGCCCGGGTGCCAGGGGGCACGCTCGACGTTGCGAACCGTCAGCTCGACGCCGACCGACGTCGCGATCGCGCGGGCGACCTGGACGGCGTCGGCCCAGCTGACCTGCTGGCCCTTGCCCCACCAGCCGGTGGGCGTGCGCGAACCGGTGAGCACGACGCCGATGTGCAGCGGCTGCTCCGGGAGCGCGTCGTACAGGGCCTTGAGCTCGTCGTCGGTCGGGCGCTGCGCGACGGTCGGCAGCGGCGCCGGCTTGGCGTCGGGGCGCGGGATGAAGACGAGGCTGGTCTGGAAGATCGCCAGGTCGGTCGATCCGCGTCCGACATTGCGCTCGGCCGTCCGGAGCAGCGTCGGCAGGAGCGTCGTCTGCATCGACGGCTCCTCGTCGGACAACGGGTTGACCAGCTTCACCGTCGTACGGCGTACGTCGTCAGCCGGCAGCCCCATCGCGTCGAAGTCGGCCTCGCCGACGAACGGGTAGGACACCACCTCGGTCAGCCCGGCGCCGACCAGCGCGGTGGCCACCCGGCGACGCCGGCGTTGCGACACGGTCAGGCCCTGCCCACCCGGCGCGGGCGGCAACACCGAAGGCACGTTGTCGAACCCGAACAACCGAATGACTTCCTCGGCGAAGTCGTTGGGGTCCCGCAGATCCGGCCGCCACGACGGAGGAGTCACCGTCACCAGCTCAGCGTCAGAATCCTGTGCACCAACAGCAAACGCAGCAGGTACGGCGTCAGAAGCAGCCGCAGCGACCTCGCACCCAACAGACTCCAAGTGCCGAGTGCTTTCCTCAACGCTGATCGACGCGCCAGCAACCCGTGCCGCGTGGTCTGCGCGGAAGGTCACCGCCGGCGCCGCCGGGTGGGTGTCGATCAACGTCTCTTCCGCCAGGATCGTCCCGCCGGCCAGCTCAGCCAGCAGATCCGCGACCCGCTGCGCCGCGTACCGCGGCAGCGCCGGGTCGACCTCGCGCTCGAACCGCCGCGACGCCTCCGACGACAGCTTGTGCCGCCGCGACGCCCGCGCGATCACGATCGGGTCGAAGTGCGCGGCCTCGATCACCACGTCCGTCGTGGACTCGGAGATCTCCGTGGACGCGCCGCCCATCACGCCGGCGATGCCGATCGGGCCGGAGTCGTCGGTGATCAGCAGGTCCTCGGGGTCCAGCTCGCGGGTCTGGTCGTCGAGCGTCATCAGCTTCTCGCCGGCCGTCGCGCGCCGTACGACGATGTCGCCGCTCAGCCGGTCCTTGTCGTACCCGTGGATCGGCTGGCCCAGCTCGAGCATCACGTAGTTGGTGACGTCGACGCCGATCGAGATCGGCCGCATGCCCGACGCGACCAGCCGCTGCTGCAGCCAGCGCGGCGACGGCGCCTTCGGGTCGATCCCGGTCACCGTCCGGGTCACGAACACGCTGCACCCGTCGGCGTCGTCGACGCGGACCGGGTAACCACCCTCGCCCGAACCGTTGAGCGCAAGCCCAGCCGGGTCCTTCAGCGGCACCCCGTACGCCGTCGCGGCCTCGCGGGCCACGCCGCGGATCGACAGGCAGTACCCACGATCCGGCGTGACCGCGATGTCCAGTACGTCGTCGCGCAGCGAGAGCAGCTCGATCGCGTCATCGCCCGGCGTCGCCTCGCCCGGCTTCAGCACGACGATGCCGTGTGTGCCGTCGTCGCCGAGGCCCAGCTCCGTGCTGGAGCAGATCATCCCGGCCGAGACGTGGCCGTAGGTCTTGCGGGCCGCGATCGCGAACCCGCCCGGCAGCACCGCACCGGGCAGCACGACGACGACCAGGTCGCCGACCGCGAAGTTGTCCGCGCCGCAGACGACCCACTGCGGCTCGTCCTTGCCGATGTCGAGCGAGCACCAGCGGATGGTCTTGCCGTTCTTCTGCGGCTCCGGCTCGAAGGTCAGCACCTTGCCGACCACCAGCGGGCCGGTCAGGTCGGACTCGACGACGGTCTCCACCTCGAGCCCGGCGCGGATCAGCTTCTCGCCGACCTGGCGGCCGGTCACGTCGTCCGGCAGCTCGACGTACTCACGAAGCCACGACAGTGGGACCCGCATCAGATCTCCATCCCGAACTGGCGGCTGAACCGCACGTCACCCTCGACCATGTCCCGCATGTCCTCCACCCCGTTGCGGAACATCAGCGTCCGCTCCAGGCCCATCCCGAACGCGAACCCCGAGTACCGCTCGGGGTCGATGCCGCAGGCCTGCAGGACCCGCGGGTTGACGACGCCGCAGCCGCCCCACTCGATCCAGCCCTCGCTGCCGCAGGTGCGGCACGGGCGGTCGGGGTTGCCGACGGAGGCGCCGCGGCAGACGAAGCACTTGAGGTCGACCTCGGCCGACGGCTCGGTGAACGGGAAGAAGTTCGGCCGCAGGCGGGCTTCCAGGCCCTCGCCGAACATCGACACGACGAAGTGGTCCAGCGTGCCCTTCAGGTGCGCGAGCGTGATCCCTTCGTCAACAACGAGCCCCTCGACCTGGTAGAAGACCGGCGTGTGCGTCGCGTCCAGCTCGTCGGTGCGGAACACGCGGCCCGGGCAGATCACGTAGATCGGGGGCTTGCGGGTCAGCATCGACCGGGCCTGCACCGGCGAGGTGTGGGTGCGCAGGACCGTCCCGGAGCCGGCCGGCTCGACGAAGAAGGTGTCCTGCATCTGCCGCGCCGGGTGGTCGGGCTGGAAGTTCAGGGCGTCGAAGTTCAGCCACTCGGCCTCGACCTCGGGACCCTCGGCGACGTCCCAGCCGAGCGCGGTGAACACGTCGGCGATCTGCTCGGAGATCAGCGACAGCGGGTGCCGCGCACCGATCTGCGGGCTCGTCCAGGGCAGCGTCACGTCGACCTGCTCGGTGGCGAGCATCCGCTCCTCGTGCTCGGCCTCGAGCACGGCCAGACGGCCGGCGTACGCGTCGTTGATCGCCTTGCGGGCCGAGCCGATCCGCTGGCCGGCCTCCTTGCGGCCCTGCGGCGGCAGCGCGCCGATCTCGCGGTTGGCCAGCGCGATCGGGGACCGCTCGCCGAGGTGGGCCAGCTTGGCCTCCTGCAACGCGGACAGGTCGGCCGCGGTCCGGAAGGCGTCGAGGGCCTCGTCCCGCGTCCGTTCGACCTCGTCGGCGTGCAACGGAGTCACCTCGACGGGGTCGTAGTTCTTGTTGGGACCGGACATGGCTCACTCTCGGGTCGCTGATACCTAACCTGCTGCTGGCAGTCTAGGAACCCGCGGCGCCGGAGCGTGAATCGGTTGTCCACAGGGGGCACAATCGGAGCGTCACCCGCCGATCACAGCCGAGCCGAAAGCAGTCCCGAATGACGAGTGCCGACCTCACCACCGCCACCACCGAGTCCAGCGCCGACAGCCCACCGGTCGCGCTGCGCTGGCTGCTGGCCGCCGGTGGAGCGATCGGGTTCCTGGCCGCGTTCGTGCTGACCGTGGAGAAGTTCCACCTGCTCACCGACCCGAACTACACGCCGAGCTGCAGCATCAACTCGGTGCTGTCGTGCGGCTCGGTGATGGTGACGCCGCAGGCCTCGCTGTTCGGCTTCCCGAACTCGCTGCTCGGCATCGGCGGCTTCGCGATCGTCACCACGCTCGGCGTCCTGCTGCTCAGCGGCGTACGGTTCCCGCGCTGGATCTGGCTCGGCCTGCAGGTCGGCGTCACCGCGGCCGCCGTGCTGATCCACTGGCTGGCCTACCAGAGCATCTACTCGATCGGCGCGCTCTGCCCGTACTGCATGGTCGTCTGGGCGGTGACGATCCCGACGTTCTGGTACGTCACGCTGCACAACTTCCGCGACACCCGCTGGGTCCGCTCACTCAGCGGCTACCACGCGGTCGTGATCGGCGCCTGGGCCCTGTTCGTCACCGGCATCATCCTGACCCGTTTCTGGCTCGGCAACGGCTGACAGCCAGATCGGATTGGTCCACGCCCGCCCGCCTGCCGCGTCCTCGACGGTGACCCGGCAGTGCCCGCCCCGGAACATCTCCAGCGGCAGTGAGCACTCGGTCAGGTCGGTCCCCTGCACCACCTCGGCACCCGGCGCACCTCCGGTCAGCAGCACCTTCCCCGCCGGAGAGCACTGCACTGTGACGACACCGTCGTCGACGCGTACGTCGTACAGCTCAGGGCCCGTGCTGGAGTAGAAGTGTCCGGCCTTGAGCGCGGCGAGCAGTGCGTCCGGCTCCAGGGTCTCCGCACGCACGTGAACCCAGGCAGCACACGGCGGCGGGTCCTGCGGCTGCAGGTGCGCGTCGTCCGCGGCGTACGCCGTCAGCTGGTGCCCACGATTCAGCAATACGTCGGTGAGGTGCCAGCTGTCGCCGCGGTTCTCCCGGTCGGCCAGAGCGTTGTAGACCTCGACCGAGTGCGCCGCGTCGAGGCTCTCGGCGTCAGCGGCTGTGAGGAGCGAGGCGGACGGGTGGGCCATCCCGATGAAAGCCCCCGCCGACCGAGCCCGCCGTGCCAGCTCAGGGCCGGTCTCGTCCGGACTCGGCGGCTGGAAGTCCAGCGGTAGGCCTACTGCCACGATGTGCCAGGACTGGCCTGCCTCGGTCCGTGGCGCGTGGAGCTCGGCGCCGATCAGCGTGGTGAAACCGTCCGAGCGCAGCGGCCGGGTGTCGGTCACCGGGTAGCCGTGCTCGGGGCGGAAGTGGTCGGTGAGAGCCAGGAAGTCGTAGCCGGCGTCCTGGTAGATCCGCACGGTCTCGGCCGGCGACAGCGCGCCGTCCGACTCGTTGGAGTGCGTGTGCAGGTTGCCCCGCCAGAACCGTCCGCTCAGCCTGAACGGCAACCCGTCTCTCACCGCCACATTCTCGCCGCCGCGAGGTCAGCCCGCGTGCTCGGCCTCCAGCTCCGACTCCACCACCGCCGGACGCCGGGGCAGGACGAACAGCGCGACCAGCGCGCCCGCGGCCGCACCGATCAGTCCTGCGGTCATGGCGATCGACATCGCATCGGTGAAGGCCTCGCGAGCGACCTGGACGAACTCCGGCCCCAGCGCCAAGGTGTCGGCGATGGAGTCGCGCGCGGGCACCGAGTCCGGCAGAGCAGCCGAGTACGCCGCCGCCAGCACACTGCCGAGTACGGCGACCGACAGCGCGGCGCCGGTCTGCTGGACGGTGTCGTTCATCGCCGAGCCGACTCCGCGGTGCTCGGCCGGGACGGCCTGCATCAGCAGCGTGTACGCCGCCGGGCCGGCCAGGCCGCCGCCGATCCCCATCACCATCAGCCCGGCGATCAGCAGCCCGTATCCGGTGTCCATGGTGACCTGCGTCAGGATCCCGAAGCCGGCCGCGATGACGACGAGCCCGGTCGCGATCAGCGTGCGGTCGGCGAACTTCTTGCCCAGCGTCGCGCCGACCCCGTTGAAGAGCATCGCGGACACGGCGTACGGAATCAGCGCGAGGCCGGCCTTGAGCGGGCTGTAGGCCAGCACGAACTGCAGGTACTGCGTGAGCGCGAGCAGGAGTCCGCCCGCGGTGAACGACAACAGCACGATCGACAGGCTCGTCCCACTGAAGTTACGGTCCTTGAACAACGCGAGCGGGACCATCGGATGCGGCGTTCGCCGTTCCCACACAGCGAAAGCGACCAGTCCGAGCACGCCGACGCCGAGCCCACCGAGCACGCGGCCGGAGCCGAGACCGTCGGCCGGGATCGAGATGATCGCCCAGACGACCGCGGACATCCCGACGACCGACAGCAGCGCCCCGACGGGATCGACCGCGCGCGCCGGGCCCTTCGACTCGGGGATCAGCGCGATCGTCCCGATGATCGCCAGCACCGCGATCGGCACGTTGATCAGGAAGATCGAGCCCCACCAGAAGTGCTCGAGCAGTACGCCGCCGATCGTCGGCCCGGCCACCACGCCGACCATCGCGACGGTCGACCAGGCGGCCATCGCCTTGCGCTGCTCCTCGGGCGGGAACACCGTGAACAGCAACGACAGCGTGCTCGGCATCAGCAGCGAGCCGCCGACGCCCATCAGCCCGCGGCACGCGATCAGCTGCCACGGGTTGGTCGCGAGTGTGGCCAGCAACGACGCCAGGCCGAACACGATCAGCCCGACGACGAGCATCCGCCGCCGCCCGTACCGGTCGGACAGGCTTCCGGCGGTCAGCAGCAGGCCGGCGAACGCCAGGATGTAGGCGTCGATGATCCACTGCACGTCGGCCGGGGTGGCGGACAGGTCGCGCATCAGCGACGGGATGGCCAGGTTGAGGACGGTGTTGTCGACCACCAGCACCATCACGCTCAGACACAGAATCAGCAGGATCCACCAGCGCCGGGGATGCCCGGCCTGGCTCGACTCGAACGATGTACTAGTCACTCGCACACTGTGCGACGAACTCGAACACTGTGCGAGTCGGCGTAGAATGTGGCCCATGGAATCGATCTGGACGAGGCAGCGCACCGCAGCTCCGGCCCGCGAGACGCTCAGCCGCGACCAGATCGTCAAGGCGACCCTGCACCTGCTCGACACCGAGGGCCTGGCCGGCCTGAGCATGCGCAAGCTCGCCGCGCGCCTGGATTCCGGCGCGACCAGCCTGTACTGGCACGTCCAGACCAAGGACGACCTGATCGACCTGGTGATCGACGAGGTGTACGGCGAGATCGACGTCCCGGACGCCGACCTGGCCGGCTGGCGCCCCGGGGTACTGCTGTTCGCCCACAGCCTGCGCGCCGCCGTCCTACGGCACGGCTGGCTGCCCGAGGTGATCTACACCCGCCCGAGCATCGGCCCGAAGGCCATCACGCTGGGGACGCGAGGCCTGGCCCTGTTCGCCGCCGCCGGCTTCAGCGGCCGCGACACCGACTACGCGATGGGCAGCGTGATGTCACTGGTCCTCGGCCTCACCAGCTCCGAGGCGATCGCGCAGCGAACGTTGCTCAAGGCCGGCCAGACCGCCGAACAGTGGACCGGCGACATCCTGACCGAAGCCAAACAGGTCACCACCGACCACCCGGAGATGCACGAGTCCCTCCGCCGCCGCAGCGCCATCGACTTCGCCCAACTCCAGAACGAACAGTTCGCCTACGGCCTCGACAGCCTCCTCGACGGCCTGGAATCCCGTCTCAGTGCTGGTCGTTGAGGGGTTGTTGCTCGTCGTTGATGCGTTGGGCGCGGGCCGAGGCGTAGAGGCAGACGGCGGCGGCGGTGGCGAGGTTGAGGCTTTCGGCTCGGCCGTAGATCGGAACCTTCACCGAGCGGTCGACGATCGCGTCGTAGCCGTCGGGCAGGCCGTGGGCCTCGTTGCCGAACAGCCAGACGGTGGGCTTGGCGAGGGTGCCGTCGTCGATGCACTCGTCGAGGTCGAAGCTGCCGTAGCCGTCGGCGGCGAGGACCTGGATGCCCTGGTCGCGCCACGCCTTCGCGGCGGCGGGGACGTCCACGTCGAGCGAGATCGGCAGGTGGAACAGGCTGCCGACGCTGGCCCGGACGGCCTTCGGGTTGTGCGGGTCGACGGACTCGCTGGACAGTACGACGGCGTCCGCGCCGGCCGCGTCGGCGGTCCGGATCAGGGTGCCGACGTTGCCGGGGTCGCGGACCTGGACCCCGACGGCGACGAGGGACGCCGTACGCCGTACCGCCTCGTCGAGCGAGACGTCGACGAGTGAGCAGACCGCGACGACGCCCTGGGACGTGACGGTCTCGCTGAGCGCTTCGACTCCCGCCCGGTTCACCTCGAACCAGGGCACGCCGGCGACCGTCGCCAGGTCCCGCAGGTCGCGGTGCCGGGTGGCGACGTCGGGTTCGGCGTACACCTCGACGACCCGCTCGCGGTGCTCGAGCGCTTCCCGGACGGCCTGCGGGCCCTCGACCAGGAAGCGGCCGGTCTTGCGGCGGAACGCGCGAGTGGCGAGCCTGCGGGCCTGCTTGATCCGCACAGACTGCGCGGTCAGCAGACCAGGGCTCGCCACTCGAGTGCTACTACTGGGTGCGGTGATGCTCAGGCCGCGGTCGACGGCGCGTTGACGTCCGCCGGCAGAGCAGCCTTGGCCACGACGACCAGCGCGCTGAACGCGGCCGGGTCGTTGACGGCCAGGTCGGCCAGGATCTTGCGGTCGACCTCGACCTCGGCCAGCCGCAGGCCCTGGATGAACCGGTTGTAGGTCAGGCCCTCCGCGCGGGTGGCCGCGTTGATCCGCTGGATCCACAGCTTGCGGAAGTCGCCCTTGCGCGCCTTGCGGTCACGGTAGGCGTAGACGAGCGAGTGGGTGACCTGCTCCTTGGCCTTGCGGTACAGGCGCGAGCGCTGACCGCGGTAGCCGCTGGCCTGCTCGAGTACGACCCGGCGCTTCTTGTGGGCGTTGACTGCCCGCTTCACGCGTGCCATGAGGTGTTACTCCTTGTACTTCTGCGCCGGCGGGGCTGGACCCACGCGGCGGGGATGTCCGGGGAAAAGGGGCGAGGCTCAGATGCCGAGGAGCTTCTTGGCCTTCTTGACGTACGCGGGTGCGACCTCGACGGTGCCGGACAGGCGACGCTTGCGCTTGGACGACTTCGCCTCGGCGAGGTGGCGGACACCGGTCTGCTCGCGGCGGATCTTGCCCGAGCCCGTGACCCGGACACGCTTCTTCATCCCCGAGTGGGTCTTCATCTTCGGCATGGCTGTGTTCTCTCGTTTCTTCGTTGACTCGAACCGGACTCCGGCTCCGGCCTCAGCGGCCGGAGCGACGGATCACTCCGGGTCGAGGTTGTCGGCCGGACCCTTCGGCTTCTTGGTGGCGCCGGCGGCCTTCTCGGCCTCGAACTGCTTGAGCTGCTCGGCCCGCTCGAGGCGCTCGGCCTCCTGCTCGGCTTCGTGCTCGGCCAGCTTCTTGGCCTTCTCGGCTTCCACGTCCACGCGCGCCTCGGACTTCTTCTTGTGCGGTCCGAGCACCATGATCATGTTCCGGCCGTCCTGACGCGGCGAGGACTCGACGAAGCCGAGCTCGGTGACGTCTTCGGCCAGCCGCTGCAGCAGCCGGAACCCCAGCTCGGGGCGGGACTGCTCGCGACCACGGAACATGATCGTGATCTTCACCTTGTCACCGGCACGGAGGAAGCGGACGACGTGACCCTTCTTGGTCTCGTAGTCGTGCGGGTCGATCTTCGGCCGCAGCTTCATCTCTTTGATGACGGTGTTGGTCTGGTTCCGGCGGGACTCGCGCGCCTTCTGCGCGGTCTCGTACTTGTACTTTCCGAAATCCATCAGCTTGCAGACCGGCGGGCGTGCCGTGGCCGCAACCTCGACCAGGTCGAGATCGGCTTCCTGTGCCAACCGAAGAGCGTCTTCGATCCGGACGATGCCTACCTGCTCACCGTTCGGTCCGACCAGACGCACCTCGGGAACGCGGATGCGCTCGTTGACGCGCAGTTCAATGGTGATGGGTCCTCCTGGGTTGTTCGATACTGGTGCCACCTGCTGACCGCTGCCCCGCAGATTCCTGCCGAGAACGACAAAAGCCTCCGTGCGCGATCCACACGAAGGCCCAATTCCCAGATCGACGACCCGCCAACCCCTGACCGCTGGGTGGTTCGCCGTACGATCGCCGCGGTTGCTCCGGCGGTGAAGCCGGGAACCTCGGCGTGACCGGGACCCGCCGACTCTTCGTCGACTGGGTGGGAGGTGGCCCTCCGCTTAGACTCGAACCTCTGGCGGCCCTGAAGTATTCCGCTCAGGGGTCACCGTCGGACCGAGTCGGTCGCCATGTAAGAGTAACAGCATGACCGACCCGATCTCCACTTCGCCCGATACCGCTGCCGACTCCCCCGCTGCCGAGGAGTCCCGGGTGGACCCGATGTCGACCGTCTCCCGCGACATCGCCGAGGTACCGAGCGTGGAGATCATCTCGACCGCGGCCCTGCACCTGATGAGCGCCGCCGCCGTCAACCTCGGCCTGGCCGAGGACCTGCCCGAGCACCAGGACCTGGACGAGGCCCGCTCGCTGATCGACGCCCTGGCCGGCCTGCTCGACGCGGCCGCCCCGAGCCTCGGCCACCACCACGCCGCTCCGCTGCGCGACGGGCTGCGTTCGCTGCAGCTCGCCTTCAAGGAAGCCTCCACGATCCCGGACGAGCCGGGCACCGGGCCTGGCGAGAAGTACACCGGCGAGGTCCACCCGAAGGCTTCCCGCCGCCGCTGAACATCGCACCGTTCGGTCAGGTGGACCGCTGCCAGAAGGCGCACTGGTGCTCGCGGCCGGCATCGACCTGACCAACGGCGTCCGGCGCCAGTGACTGGCTGGTCGCCCCTCCCCGGTACGCCGGCCAGCGCGGCAGCCCCGGCCCGTTCGGGTCACCTGATCGGGCGAAGTTCGTCCAGTACCGCCGCATCTGCTCGGCCAGGCGTTGCTGCGCCGGCGTCATCGGTGCGTACGGCCCGAAGTCGAACAGGTAGCCCACCTCCGAGGCGTGGTAGGCGCCGGACGGGAATCCCGGCGGGAACGAGCCGTCCAGCACCGCGGCCGCCGGGTCGTCGAAGGAGAAGCTGAACACCTTCGTGTGGCGGGCCAGCTCCCGGTCGGTCCGAAGAGTTGGGCAGACCCAACTGTTGTCCGTCCCCACCGCCGCCCAGGCGAGCAGCGGCGACGGGTACGCGGCGGCCGGGTAGCGCTGCTCGACTACCTTCGCCGCGGTGCCGAAGCTCTTCACCAGATTGGCCCGGTACGCCGGAACGTCCAGGTCCCCGGCGAACTGCGCGAAGTACCGGTGCTCGTCGTGCGTGTTGCCCTGCAGCACCGGCACCCGGTGGAACACTCCGGCACTGACGGCACGCACGGGATCGACCGGCAGAATCGGTGTGCCGTACCCCGGCGAGGTGAAGTCGCCGTTACGACCGAGCAGCGCGGCGGCGTCGTCCAGCTCGCGCAGACAGGCCAGGTCCGCACACCCGAGCTCCCGGCCGGCTTCCCGCCCTCGGACCGCGAGCTCGGAGTTCGGCGCCCAGTACCTGATCGGCTCGGAGTCCGGGACCATCACGTTCCGCGGCCAGTTCTGGCGGCACGACCCGCTCTGGACCACCGCACGCTGGAACAGCCCGGCCGCTGCCGGCGAGACCAGTTGCGCGCAGACCGCCGCGCCGCCCGACGACTCTCCCATGATCGTCACGTTCGACGAGTCGCCGCCGAAGGCCTGCCCGTTGCGGCGGACCCACCGCAGCGCGGCCTGCTGGTCGGCCAGGCCGAACGTGCCGGACCCGGCCAGGCCCGGGTAGCCGAAGAAGCCGAAGATCCCCAGCCGGTAGTTGACCGTGACCACCACCGCGTCGCCGGTCCGGCTCAGCGACCGGCCGTCGTACTCCGATCCCTGGCCGGACGCCCAGGCGCCGCCGTGGAACCACACGATCACCGGCCGGCCACCGGCTGTACGTCGCTCGGTCGGCGTGGTCACGTTGAGGAACAGGCAGTCCTCCGAGGACTCCGGATCCAGGCCGCCGGTGGCTCCGAGCTGGGCGCACTTGGCGCCCGGCCGGGTGGCGTCGCGGACTCCCGGCCACGCGGCATGCGGCCGGGGCAATGTCCACCGCGCCGGGCTCGCGGCGTACGGGATGCCCTGGAAGACGCTGGTTCCGTCCTCGGAGACACCTTCCACCCGGCCCTTGTCCGTCGGTACGACGACCCGCGCCGACGTCTCCCGACGGACGGGGTCGGCGGCGGACCGGCGATCACCCCGAGGCTGACAGCGAGCGCGGCCGTCGTCGCGGTCGCGACGACGCGCAGCGGCTTGGTGCGTGCGGCAGTCATGCCCTGACCCTGCCGTGGCGGTACGGTCCGGCGAGTCCGCCGATGGTCGCGGACCGGAACAACCAAAGAAGCGCGCCGGACGACCAAAGAGGCGGCCCGGTCCGGCCCGGCCCTGGCGTCAGGTCTGCTGGTCGCCGGCCAGCTGCGCGAAGAAGTCGACCGCGCCGGATGGGGCGTCCGGGGCGAAGAGCAGGTCCATGTTGGCGGCAGACCCCGCTGCCGCCTCCTCGCTGCGCGGGAAGAGGTCCTTCTCGTACTGCGTGAGTGCGGCTTCGGTGTCGTCGCGGCGCTCGAGCAGAGCCTTGGCCAGGTCGGCGGCGTCGAGCAGCGCGAGGTTCGCGCCCTCTCCGGCGAACGGCGACATCAGGTGAGCGGCGTCGCCGAGCAGGGTGATGCCGGGCACGCGGGGCCAGTGATGGCCGATCGGGAGTGCGTGGATCGGGCGCGGGACGAGTGCGCCGTCGGCCGCTCGGATCAGATCAAGGAACCGCTCGTCCCAGCCGGCGAACTCGGCCAGCAGTGCATCCTTACCAGTCGGCGCTTCACCCTCGGGGAGCCGCAGCGCGACGTACACGTGCAGACGGTCGGGCTCGCGGTGCGCGAGGAAGCCCTTGTTGTTGCCGAGAGCAAACATCATGCCGTCGCCGATCAGGTCGGCGGCGTCGCGGTGCTCGCCGATCAGATCCAGCTCGACGAACGAAAGACCTTCGTACGCCGGAAGCGCCGGCGACACCAGCGGGCGCACCTTCGACCAGGCACCGTCCGCACCGACCACAAGATCCGCGGCGACGACCGACCCGTCGGCGAGGGTCAGCCGGGCAGCGCCGTCCGGAGCACCGTCGGCGAGGGTCAGCCGAGCAGCGCCGTCCGGAGCACCGTCGGCCAGGTCCGGGGTCACCTTCGCGCCCCAGCGGATCGTCCCCGCCGGCAGGCTGTCGAGCAGGAGGTTCCTGAGATCCCGTCGATGCACCTCGGGCCGGCCGCTCCCACCCTTGTCCTCGTGCCGCAGTACGGCGTACCGGTCGTAGATGCGCATCGCCTCCCCGCCGGGATGGACGAGCCGCTCGAACCCGTCGTACAGGCCGGCCGCGCGCAGGGCGACCTGGCCGGAGTCCTCGTGGATGTCGAGCATGCCGCCCTGCGTGCGGGCGTCCGCCGACGCGTCGAGCTCGTAGACGGTCGTCTCGACGCCGTTGACGTGCAGGATGCGGGCCAGCATCAAACCACCGAGCCCGGCTCCGACGATGGCGATCATGATGCGCCTTCCGGTCGGGGAGTGTCGCGCACTCCGTTGATCAGGACGCGGAGTCCCCACGCCAGTCGCGCTTCCCCGGGACCGGAGAGCAGGTCCTCTCCGTGCGCCGCGAGTTGCGGGTGTACACCGGGATCCACCGCGCGAAGCTTCTTCGCGAGCGGCCCCCACTCCCCCGGGTCCTTCGCACCGGCGTGCTCGGCTGCCGACGCGGTCACGAACTGCAGCAGCAGGTCGATCCCCCACGCCGCCCGGTCCTTCGCCACGCCGCCTTCGTCCAGCAGCGCGAGCAGCGTCTCGATGAGGTCCAGGTAGTGCGGCCCCGACGGCCGAGCCACGAGCGCCGCCTGCGCGAGCTCCGGGTAAGCCATCAGCACATACCCGTACGACGTGAGCACCGCCTCCAGCCGCGCCTGCCAGTCCCCCGCAGTCGGCGCCAGCTCGACGGACCCCAGCAGTTCGTCCAGTACGGCGGCATGCAGCTCGGCCGTGTTCCGCACGTAGACATAGAGCGAGGCCGCCCCCGTGTCCAGTTCGTCGGCCAGCCGCCGCATCGTCACCCGCCGAAGACCCTCGGCCCGCACCAACCCGACCGCCGTCCGCACGATCCCGTCCCGCGTCAACGCCGCCTTCGCCGGCCGCTCCCGCCGACTCCGCGGCTCCTTGTCCTCAGTCACCCTTCGACCATAACGAACATGTTCGCTCCGAACAAGTTCGTGACGAACATGTTCGGTATTGGGCAACGGACAGCCCCGGCCGCCGCTGGGCGACCGGGGCCGGGGCTTCGGGCCGGTCGGCGTTCACACCGGCCTGCCCGCGGACGGCGTACTAGCCCTTGACCGCGCCTTCCTCGACGCCCTTGAAGAAGAAGCGCTGGAGGGTGGCGAAGACGATCACGATCGGGATGAACGCGATCATCGTGCCGGCGGCGATCAGGCGGGGGTTGTTGCTGAAGGTGCCGGACAGGTACTGCAGGCCGACGGTCAGCGTGTACTTGTCGGGGTCGGTGAGCACGATCAGCGGCCAGAGGAAGTCGTCCCAGGCGCCGATGAACGCGAAGATCGCGACCACGCTGATCGTGCCGCGCACGCTCGGCAGCGCGATGTAGCGGAAGCGCTGCCAGACGTTCGCGCCGTCGACGATCGCGGCCTGGTCGACCTCGATCGGGAGCGAGCGGAACGCGTTGTACATCAGCAGCACGTTCAGCGCGCCGATCATGCCGGGCAGGGCGACCCCGAACAGCGTGTTGGCCAGACCGAACTCCCGGACCGTCACGTACTGCGAGATGATCGTGACCTCGCCCGGCAGCACCAGCGTCGCCAGGAACAGCCCGAGCACGAGCTTGCGGCCCCTGAACTGCAGCCGCGACAGCGCGAAGCCGGCCAGCGACGACCCGACGATGTTGCCTCCGACAACCAGTACGGCGACCTGCAGCGAGTTGCGCATGTAGTCCCAGACCGGGATGGTGTCGGCCACCGCGCCGTAGTGGTCGAGCGTCGGCTGGGCCGGGAGCAGCCGCGGGATCCGGGTGTAGATGTCCTCGCCGGATCCCTTCAGCGACGTGGACAGCTGCCACAGGAACGGCCCGATCGTGATCAGCAGCACGAACACGAGCAGGACGTAGCGGACCACCTTCTCGGTCGGCGACATCGAGTTGAAGCTGAACGTGCCGCGCCTGCGCCTGCGTTCCGGCGTACCGGGTTCGTCCGGTACGGCGACCGGCCGGGCCGGATCGGTCACCACACTCATGCGTCCGCCGCCTTCCGGTTGAGCCGAGCCAGCGCCAGCATCGGTACGACGGTGACGAAGAACAGCACGATCGACAGCGCCGAGGCGTAGCCGAGGTTGCCCTCGAAGCCCTGGCTGTACTGCTGGATCAGCATCACCACCGACGAGTCGCGGCCGCCGGGACCACCGTTGCCGCCGCTGAGGATGAACAGCTCGGAGAAGACCCGCAGGGCCGACACCGAGATCAGGATCGCGATCAGGATCATCGTCCCGCGCACCCCGGGGATCGTGATGTTCGTGAACCGCCGGAACGCGCTCGCCCCGTCGACCGCGGCCGCCTCGTGCAGCTCACGGCCGACGTTCCCGAGCGCGGCCAGGTAGATGATCATGTAGTAGCCGAGCCCCTTCCAGATGGTCAGGCTGATCGCGCTGAACAGCAGCAACCACTGGTCGGACAGGAACGGCAGCGGCCCGGAGATCACGCCGAGCTTCTCGGCCATCCCGTTCACCAGGCCGCGGTCGTCCAGGATCCACTGCCAGATCAGCGCGACCACGACCGCGGACGCCACCACCGGGGTGTAGAAGGCGGTCCGGAAGAACGTGATCCCGGGCAGCTTCTTCTCGACCAGGACCGCCAGCGCCAACGGCACGATCGTCAGGAACGGCAGGCAGACGACCATGTAGATCACGCTGTTCAGCAACGCGTAGCGCAGCTGCTCGTCGTGCAGCAGGGCCTCGAAGTTCTTCAGCCCGACGAAGGTCCCGCCGCCGATCGGCCTGGCATTGGTGAACGACAGGATCACGGTGTTGATCGACGGCCACAGGTTGAACACCAGCAACCAGGCGAGCGCCGGGACGACCAGCACCCACGGGGAGAACCACCGGTGGTAGCGCATCGCGTTACGGCGCCAGCAGCTGGTCGGCCTTGGCGACCGCGGCGTCCAGCGCCTTCTGCGAGGTCACCTTGCCCGAGATCGCGAGCGAGATCTGCTGGTTGATGAAGTCGTTGGTCGCGCCGCTGATCACGGCCGGCTGCAGCGACTTGGCCTTGGCCAGCGACTCGAACGCGAGCACCTTGGCGTCGCTTTCCGGCGTACCGTCGGACTTCGAGAAGTACGGGTCGTTCGCGGACGCCTTGGTGGACGGGAAGATGTTCACGATCTTGGCGAACGCGGCCTGGTTCTCGGCGTTGGTGACGAACTTGGCCAGCGCGATCGCGGCGGCCTGGTTCTTCGACTTGGCCGAGACCGACAGCCCCTGCACGTACAGCGGCGGGGTGTCCAGGGCCGGCGACGGGACGACCTTGCCCTTCAGCGACGGGTTGTCCTTCTGGAAGTCGACGATCGCGTTGCCGCCACCGGTGGTCCAGGCGACCTTGCCCTGCGTGAAAAGCTTGGAGTTGCCCAGGTACTCCTGGGTCAGGATGTCACGCGGCAGGTAGCCGTTCTTGTAGGCGTCGGCGTACTTGTCCAGCAGGGCGACGGCCTCAGGAGTGTTGAAGGTGAACTTCTTGCCGTCGTCGCTGACGATCTTGACGCCCGCGTTGGTGAAGTCGCCGATGCCGGGCAGCCGGCTCATCAGGTACTCCTTGCCGCCGGACTTGTCGTGCATCACCTTCGCGGCCGCGAGCAGCTCGTCGAAGGTCTTCGGCGGGTTCTTCGCGTCCAGGCCGACCGCGGCGAACTTGGTGGAGTTCCAGTAGTCGATGTCGGTGTTCAGGTACCAGGGGTAACCGAAGGTCCCCTCGAGACCCTGGTACTGGTACGCCGTGACGCCGCCCTCGACGTAGTCGGTCTTCACGGCCGGGTCGGCCGCGGCGACGTCGAGCAGCAGGCTCTGCTTCGCCAGCGGGAGCGCGAACTCCGGCGGCAGGTTGGTCACGTCGGGGAGCTGACCGGCCGAGGCCTGGCTCAGCACCTTCTTGTCGTACCCGTCGCCCGGCTGGTCGAGCCAGGTCACCTTGGTCCCGGGGTACTTGGCCTCGAAGGCCTTGATGACGCCTTCGACGTACGAGGTGAACTTGGGCTTGAGCGCCCAGGTCTGGAAGCTGACCTCGCCGGTCACCTTCGCGTTCGCGTCGACGGTCGGCTGGGCGCCGGACGAGGACTCCTCGGACGAACCGAGGCCGCAACCGGCCAGGGTGAGCGCCGCAGCGGCGAGAGCTGCCACCGGGGCGAGACGACGACTACGCATGGAATTCTCCTGAGTGATAAACCGGTATAGCTCCTGCACTATCCACATCGTAGAATCCGCTGTCAAGGGTGGGGACCGACCAGGAGGTGGCCGATGGCCAGACCGACGATCGCCGACATCGCGGACCGCGCGGGTGTGTCCAAGGGGGCCGTGTCGTTCGCGCTGAACGGCCGGCCCGGGGTCAGCGAGGCGACGCGCGCGCGGATCCTGGCGATCGCCGAGCAGATGGCCTGGCGGCCGCACAGCGCCGCTCGCGCGCTCGGTGCTTCGCGGGTCGACTCGGTGGGGCTGGTGATCGCTCGGCCGGCGCGGACGCTCGGGGTGGAGCCGTTCTTCGCGCACCTGGTGTCGGGGCTGCAGTCCGGGCTGTCGGCGCACTCGATCTCGCTGCAGTTGCTGATCGTCGAGGACACCGAAGCGGAGATCGAGGTGTACCGGCGGTGGAACTCCGAGCACCGCGTGGACGGGGTGATCCTGGTCGACCTGACCGTGCGCGACCCGCGGATCGACGAGCTCAAGGCGCTGGAGCTGCCGGCGGTGGTGATCGGTGGGCGCGGGGGCAAGGGTGCGCTGCCGTCGGTGTGGGCGTCCGACCGGGACGCGATGCTCGCGGTGGTGGAGTACCTGGCCGCGCTTGGGCACCGGCGGATCGCGCACGTCGCCGGTACGCCGAACTTCCAGCACACGCAGCGCCGGATGCGCGCGCTCCGCGACGCGGCGCCGCGGCTCGGGCTGGTGGACGCGCCGTCGCTGGCCACGGACTTCAGTGACGCGGAGGGCGCGGCGACGACGCGCAAGCTGCTGTCCCAGGCAGTCCGACCGACCGCGATCGTCTACGACAGCGACGTGATGGCCGTCGCGGGGCTCGGTGTGGCGATGGAGATGGGCGTCTCGGTGCCTGGCGAGCTGTCGATCGTCGCCTTCGACGACTCGATCCTGACCCAGCTCATGCACCCCGCTCTGACCGCCCTGTCCCGAGACACCTTCGAGTTCGGCAGGCAGGCGGCGGAGGTCCTCCTGGAGGTCATCGCCGACCCGTCAGCCACCATCAACCGCCGTACGGCGGACCCGGTCCTCACGGTGAGGGAGTCCACAGCGCCGCCCGCCTGAGCCTCCGCCGTAGGTGCCTCGGCTCTCTCCGAAGCTCTTTCCGCCGGCAGCGGCGGGACGTTCCAGCGACGTCACCCGGCGACACAGCGGCGACCAGCCATCAGACGCTGTTTGCCCGATCCCCTAAACCGTTTTAGCATCATCTCCATGCTCTCGGATCCCGCCACGCCCCGGTTCGGCGCGAACTACGTTCCCTCGGCCGGCTGGTTCTACAGCTGGCTGGACTACGACCCGGCGGCCGTCCGCCGGGACTTCGCCGACCTGGCCGGTATCGGGCTCGACCACGTCCGGGTGTTCCCGATCTGGCCGTGGATCCAGCCGAACCGCGCGATCATCCGCGAAGCAGCGATCGACGACCTGCTGGACACGATCGACGCGGCGGCCGAGCACGGGCTGACCGTCTCGGTCGACCTGATCCAGGGGCACCTGTCGAGCTTCGACTTCCTCCCGTCGTGGGCGCTGACCTGGCACAAGGCCAGCCTGTTCGAGGACGCGACCGTCCGGGAAGGGCTCACGGCGTACTGCGAGAAGGTCGCCGCCGCGGTCGCCACGCGGCCGAACGTCTTCGCGATCACCCTCGGCAACGAGGTCAACAACCTCTGGCCCGACAGCACGACCACGCCCGAGGCCTCGACCGCGTGGGCGCAGGAGCTGCTGACCACGGTGAAGAAGGCAGCGCCCGACGTGCTGGCGCTGCACTCGGTCTTCGACGACGCCTGGTACAAGCCGGACCACCCGTTCAGCCCGGTCGACGTGGTCGACCTGGGTGAGCTGAGCACCGTCCACTCGTGGGTGTTCAACGGGGTCTCTCGAGTGGACGGGCCGCTCGGCCCGGCGACCCTCACGCACGCCGACTACCTCGTCGAGCTCGCCGCCGCGACCTCCCTGGACCCGGCGAGGCCGGTCTGGCTGCAGGAGATCGGTGTACCGGGTCCTGACATCCCGGTGGATCTCCAGGCCGAGTTCGTACGCCGTACTGTCGCGCAGGTCGTGCACAACCCGGCCCTGTGGGGCATCACCTGGTGGTCGTCGCACGACATCGACCGGAAGTTGCTGGACTTCCCGGACCGGGAGTACGACCTGGGGCTGTTCACAGTCGACCACCAGCCCAAGCCCGCCGCGCTCGCCTTGGCCGAGGTAATCGCTGAGGTCCGTTCAGGTGGGGTGCACCCGGCAGAGGCGACCACGCTGACGGCGCCGTACAACCTGCGGATCGATCTGCACCGCCGCGCGGAGATCGCGCCGGGGAGTGCGTTCCACGTGGAGTGGGTCGAGGCCCGCGCCAACGGCCCGGTCCGGATCGTCCTGCCGTAGCGGCCCGCCGTACGACGCCCGCCCGGCCGCGCGAGGCCTTCCCTACGCCTTCTGGTCGATCAGGACCTGGATCCCGTCCAGGATCCTCGTCAGCCCGAACTCCAGGTCGTCGTCCAGCTCGTCCTCGTACTCGTTGTTCGTGTACAGCTTGGTGAGCATCGGATAGTTGCCGGCGGCAAGCCTCGGGACGAGGAAGGCGCCGACGTGCTCGGCCTGGACCGGGACCTGTTCGCTGGCGGCGAGTTGGCGCGCCAAGCTGGCGTAGCTGCGGACGTACCCGTCGAGCAGGACGACGCAGCCGAGATTGTCGTGCATGCTCAGGCCGGTCGAGTCGAGTGACTGCAGCAGGGCCTCGACCCAGCTGAGCAGATTGGGCGTGGCGGGAGCGCCGCGGATCGGGAAGTCGAGCATCCACGGGCGTTCGGCGTACTTGGCGACCTGCGCCTCGACCCACGCGGTCGCGCCGGCGCGCCAGTTGCCGGTGCCGAGATCGGGCGCCGGGCCGAAGGCGGTCTCCTGGACCAGCACGAGCAGCTCGTCCTTGGAGCGCACGTAGCGGTACATCGCGTTCGTGGTGACGCCGAGCCGGCCCGCGATCTTCTGCAGCGAGACCGCCTCGAAGCCGTCCCGGTCGCCGAACTCGATGCCGGTGGCCACGATCTGCTCGACGCTCAGCGCCGGCTTCGGCCCACGCCGCTGGACCGGCAGCACGCCCCAGGACAGGGCGAGCCCCGGCGGCAGCTCGGCGCGGTCGTCACTCACAGGCACCATCCTGGCTCAGATCGACCGGTGAACCGAGGTCCGGCGCAACAAAGGGGTGCTAGCTCCACCCTCGGAACGGGTTCCAGACCCCTCTGGCCGAAACTGTTCAATCCCTACGCTATTTCGTGTCGGGCCGATCGGAACGGCCCACCGACACAAGGAGCGAACGATGAGCACCCTGACCTCGACCCTCGGCCCGCTGCTGTCCCCCGACGAGCTGGCCCTGACCGACACCGACCGGCGCGCCGCGCACGAGAAGATCGACTGCGCGGCCCGGCTCGGCGGGCTGTCGCCGCTACAGGCGGCCGACCGGCACGATCTGGTCGGCGTCGCCCGGACCCGCGGCGAGCTGCGGCAGGTCTTCGACGGCTTCGCCGACGCCGTACCGCCGTACGGGCTGACGCTGGCGCTGCGGATCGCGACCGTCGGCTGGCTGGCGGTCTGCGCGATCCAGTTCGTCGTCTGGGTGACGCTGGCCGTGTTCGGTCACTTCGACGGCCCGTGGTGGCTCTGGTCCGACCTCGGACTGGGTGCCGGCGTCGCCGTCCTGTGGTGGACCAACGAGTCGTACCACCGCAAGTCCCAGCTGCGGGCCCTCTGATGGCGGCGCCGGTTCAGCTGACCGACGTCCGCAAGGTGTACGGCACCGGATCCGGTGCCGTCACCGCCCTCGACGGAGTCAGCTACGGCTTCGCCGAGGGCTCGTTCACCGCGGTGATGGGCCCGTCCGGCTCCGGCAAGAGCACGCTGCTGCACTGTGCTGCCGGACTGGACTCCCCGTCGGCCGGTGAGGTCCACCTGGCCGGTACGGCGTTGCGCGGGCTCAGCGAGACCGCCCTGACCGAGCTGCGCCGCCGGCACGTGTCGTTCGTCTTCCAGGCCTTCAACCTGATGCCCGCGCTGACTGTGCGGCAGAACGTCGTACTGCCACTCACTCTGGCCGGGCAGCGCCCCGACAAGGCGTGGGTCAACGAGGTGATCCAGCGGGTCGGCCTGGCCGACCGTACCGGGCACCGGCCGGGTGAACTGTCCGGCGGCCAGCAGCAGCGGGTGGCCATCGCCCGCGCACTGGCCGGCCGGGCGGCGATCACCTTCGCCGACGAGCCCACCGGCGCGCTGGACACCCAGACCGCCGGGAACGTGCTCGCCCTGCTGCGCGAACTCGACCAGACCGTCGTGATGGTCACCCACGACCCCGTCGCCGCGTCGTACGCCGACACCGTGGTGTTCCTGGTCGACGGCCAGATCGTGTCCCAGATGCCGTCGCCGACCGCTTCGTCGGTCGCGGCCGAACTCGCCCAACTCTCCCGCCTGAAGGTGTCCCGATGATCCGGCTCGCACTGTCCAGCCTGCGCTTCCGCACGGCGGCGTTCCTGGCGATCTTCGTCGCCGTGCTGCTCGGCAGCTCCCTGATGGCCGCCGCCGGCGGTCTGCTCGAGACCGGCCTGCGGCTGAACGCGGCGCCGCAGCGCCTGGCCGGGGCGCCGATCGTGGTGACCGGGCGACCGGCGTACCACCCGCCGAACGGGAGCGGCTCGGTGGCGTATCCCGAACGGCACGCGGTCGACGTCGCACTGACCGACAAGCTCGCCGGTACGACGGGGGTCGCGAAGGTGGTCGCCGATGTCTTCGTCCCGGCCGCTGTGGCGCCGGGCGACGAGCTCAACGGGCACGGGTGGGCCTCGGCCGCGCTCACGCCGTACAAGCTGATCGGCGGGCGGGCGCCTGCCGCCGGCGAGGTCGTGCTGGATCGGCGGCTGGCCGGGTCGGCGCGCGTCGGAACCGCGGTGAGCGTTGTCGTCAGCGGCGAGCCGCGCGACTTCGTGCTCGCCGGTGTGGCCGAGGGCGCTGTCGACGTACCGGCGATCTTCTTCAACGACCGGCAGGCCCGCGAACTGTCGCCGCGGCCCGGGATGGTCGACGCGATCGGCGTCTTTCCGGCCGCGGGGGTGCCGGTGAAAGGCCTGGCCGCGCAACTCGACCTGCCGACCGGGGTGATCGCGCTGACCGGCGACGAGCGCGGCGCGGCCGAGTTCGCGGGGATCGCGACGAGTCTGCCGCTGATCATCCTGTCCGGGGTGTTCGGCGGGATGGTCGGTGTGGTGATGGCGCTGGTGGTGTCCGCGACGATCGGGCTGTCGGTGCGGCAGCGGCGTCGCGAGTTGGCCCTGCTGCGCGCGAGTGGAGCGACGCCTGGTCAGGTGCGGAAGATGGTGGTCGCCGAGACGATGCTGGTGTCGTCGGTCGCGCTGGTGCTCGGGCTGCTGCTCGGGCGGACCGCGGGCGAATGGATCTTCGGGATGCTGACCGGCGGCGGGATCGTGCCGGCGGCGCTGCGGTTCGACCAGGGCGTGCTGCCGTTCGCGGGGTCGGCGCTGCTGACGCTGGTGATCCTGCGCGTGACGGTCGGGATCGCGGCCGGGCGGGCGGCACGAATCCGGCCGATCCAGGCGCTGGCCGAGGCTGCGGTACCGCCGGTGGCGGTGGGTCGGGTGCGGATGATCATCGGTTTCGTTTTCGCGGCCGGGACGGTCGGGATCGGGCTGTCGACGATGTTCATGAGCCCGGCCGACGCGGCGGCGATCGGTGGGCCGGCGGTGCTGACCGGGTCGATCGCGGTCGCCGTACTGGGGCCGTTGGTGATCCGTCGGGCGCTGACGCCGCGGGTGACGGAGTTCCTGTCGTCGCGCGGTACGACGGGCGCGCTGGCGGCGATCAACCTGCGGGTCCGGGCGGTGCAGTTCGCGGCGATCCTGGTGCCGATCGTGCTCGCGTCGGCGATTGCCCTGGGCAACATCTACGCGCAGACGACGCAGCAGAAGGCGGCTGTCGAGGCCTATACGGACAACCTGTACGCCGATGTGGTGGTGACCGGCTTTGGTGGGTTGCCGAGCGGGGTGGTCGAGGCTGTTCGTCGTACGGAGGGTGTGTCGGCGGCGTCGGAGCTCGTCCGGGGCAAGGGGTGGATCGAGGAGCCGTACGACAGCTCGCACACGAGCGACCCGTGGCCGCTGCTCGGGGTGAACGGGCCGGTGTACAAGGGGAAGGTGAAGGCGGGGTCGCTGGACGACCTGACCGGCGAGACGGTCGCGCTGCCGCCTGGGGTCGCTCGTGATCTGAAGGTCGGCGTCGGGTCGGTGATCGGGCTGCGGCTCGGGGACGACGCGCTGGTGAAGGTGCGGGTGGTGGCGCAGGTAGAGGGGACGTCCGGGTACGAGTCGTTGCTGCTGCCTTCGGCGTTGCTCGCTGCGCACACGTCTTCTGGGCTGTCGTCCCAGGTGCTGGTCCGTACGTCGTCACCGTCTGCCGTGATCGCGGCGCTCGACCTCGGGAAGTGGCCGGGGGCAACTGTTGGTGAGCGCGAGCTGCTGGGCGCGGACTTCGACACCGGCCTCGGGGTGGACGCGTGGATCGCCTACCTGCTGGCGGGGATCGCGATCGCCTACACCGCGATCGCCTCGATCAACACGATCGCCGTGGCGGTGCTCGACCGGCGCCGGGAGTTCGGCTTGCAGCGACTGACCGGCTCGACGCGGCGCCAGGTGCTGCGGATGCTGTACCTCGAGCACCTGGTGATCGCCGCACTCGGTTTGGCCCTGGGACTGGTCGCCGCTGCCTTCACCGTCCTGCCCATCGCCGTCGCCACCCGGGGTTGGCCGATCCCGTCCGGACCACTTTGGCTACTGCCTGCTTGGGTCGGGGTGGTCCTGCTGCTGGTGCTCCCCACGACAGCCGTCACCAGCCGGTTGGCGATGAAGGGCAAACCGATCGATGCGGTTGTCTAGTTGGTGGGGTGGACGGGCCCGCGCAGCCGGGCGGCGGGGCCGGCGCCCCCGAGGCCGACCGCCCAACCACCGCCCCGGGTCGGCGGGTCGGCGAAGCCGACTCCGCGGCGGGGCGGCCTGCTCCCCCTCCCCTCCCCATTCCCTTACCCGGCGGGGCGGGTCGGGTCGGGTCGGCGAAGCCGGCTCCGCGGTGGGGCGGGTCGGCGAAGCCGGCTCCGCGGTGGGGCGGGTCGGCGAAGCCGGCTCCGCGGTGGGGCGGGGCGGGACGGCGAAGCCGGCTGGCGAAGCGGGTCAGCGAAGCCGTCGGTGAAGCGGGGCGGCGAAGCCGGCTCCGCGGTGGGGCGGTCTGCTCCCCCTCCCCTCCCCATTCTCTTACCCGGCGGGGTGGACCCAACCGAAGCCGCCGTCCTCCAGGCGCACGACCTGGAGGCCGGCGGCCAGGCGTTCGACGTCCTCGGTCTCGATGACCGCGGCGGCCGGCCCGGCGACGTCCAGGACGATGGCCGAGGCGCCTTCCTGTACGGCGGCGGTGGCGATCAGCTGCGTCTGCGCGGGCATCGGGCGGGCCTCGGGGCTCCAGCGGGCCAGCGACTCCGTACTGGTGAACGCCAGCAAAGCGTTGCGCCCGTCCTGGCCCTGGAGCAGCGCGACCGCCATGTCGGAGGTCTTGTCGTGCGCCAGCCCCTGCTCGTCGTACTCGACCTCGCCGAGCATCGCCACGACCGGTACCAGCAGGCGCGCGGTCGTCAGCGCGTGCAGGATCGCGCCCTGATCACGGGCGACCAGGGCCAGAGCGAGCGCTGAGTCCGCCGTACCGTCGTCGTTGTCGAAACCGGTGAACGCCAAACGCTTATCGGGCTGCACGCCGTCCATTGTCCCCGGACGCCGGTTTCAGGGTGTGCTCAGGGCTGTTCCCGGCTTGGTTCCGGCTGGGTCTGTGCGAGCCTGGGTGTGTGCCTGACTTCAATGATCTGACGCTGCTGCCGTTCTGTGCGGGTCTCACCCTGCTCGGCCTCATCGGCTCGTGGCTCGCCTGGCGGCGCCGCGGTCTGGCGGCCGGCGTCCGGGGTGTGGCCTGGTCCCTGCTGCCGGTCTCGCTGTACCTGACCGGGCTGCTGGAGCTGGTCTGGGACGTCGTACGCTCGGCGGTCAGCTGGGTCTCGCACCTGATCTTCTCCCCCACGGTGTGGGCCGGGGTTGCGCTGTTCGGCGTCTCCGTCGTCCTGTACGTCGTGTCCGGTGTGGCCAAGGGCCGCCGGAGCCCGGAGAAGCCGGCCAAGACGAAGCCCACGGCCGCCACCGGTGAACTGACCAGCACCGGACCGGCCCCCGCCTCGGCCTCCGCCCCTGCCGCCAAGCCGGCCAAGGCCCCGAAGGGGGCCAAGGCGAGCCGGCAGGAGTCGTCGGAGTTCGACGAGATCGAGGACATCCTGAAGCGCCATGGAATCAACTGACAGCGCCACCCCTGACGGCGCCACCCCCGACAGTGCCACCGCTGCCACGCTGGCCATCGACAGCCTGCTGGACCACGTCCAGGGCAGCCCGGCCCGACTCGGCCGGACCCGCCTGATCGGCGTCGACGGACCGGCTGGTTCCGGCAAGAGCACCCTGGCCGCCCGTTTCGCCGCGCGTGCGGAGGCGCGCGGACTCCGCTGCCAGGTGCTCCACATGGACGACCTGTACGACGGCTGGGACGGCGCCACCCGCGGCTTCGGCCTGCTGCGCGACCACGTCCTGCAGCGGATCGCCGACGGCCGCGAGGGCCGGTACCGGCGCTACGACTGGATCCAGAGCGCGTACGCCGAGCTGCACGTCGTACCGACGACTCTCGATCTGTTGATCGTCGAGGGCGTCACGTCCTGCGACCGCGACGCCGACCACTGGCAGTCGCTCCGGATCTGGATCGAGACCAGCAACGAGGTCCGCCTCGACCGAGGCATCGAACGCGACGGCGAACCGCTCCGCGACCGCTGGCTCGACTGGATGCGCTGGGAACGCGACCACTTCGCCGTCCAGCACACCCGCGACCGGGCCCATGTGATCGTGGACGGCAACCCCACGCTCCCCCACAACCCGGAGACCGAGCTCGTCACCAAGTCGGTCCACCTGGCCCACGACTCAGCTGCCTCCTGAACCGGAAGGGGTGAGGGGGAAGCCTGTCGCCCCCGAGGCGAGCGCGCTTCACGCGCCGCCGAGGTCCCGCGGTCCCATGTCCCCGCGTCCCCGGCGTTCCCGCGCCCCCCGGCGTTCCCGCGTGCCCACGTCCCCACGTTCTCCGCGTCCCCGCGTTCCCCACGTCCTCCGCGTCCCCACGTTCCCCGCGTGCCCACGTCCCCACGTTTCCCACGTTCCCCGCGTGCCCACGTTCCCCGCGTCCCCACGTTCCCCGCGTCCCCACGTTCCCCGCGTCCCCACGTTCCCCGCGTCCCCACGTTCCCCGCGTCCCCGCGTCCCCGCGTGCCCGCGTCCCCACGTTCCCCGCGTCCCCGCGTTCCCCGCGTCCCCACGTTCCCCGCGTGCCCACGTGCTCACGTGCTCACCGTCCCCGCGTGCCCACGTCCCCACGTCTCACCGTCCCCGCGTGCCCGCGTGCCCGCGTCTCCGCGTCTCCGCGTCCGTGTCTATGGGGCGCGTCCTCTACTCGCGGTGGAACGGCCTTCCACACTGCACTGGCCGGTGCGGACGCCCACCACTGTCCAACCCGGCTTGATCCCGGAGCCTCGCGCTCAAATGTCCGCAGAAACGTGGCCCATCAAGTGGTTGCACCGTGGTGGGCGTCCGCCCTCGGCTTGTGATCAACGGCCGGCGACCCCGCGCTGCGACCTCTCGCACCCGCGCAGTGTGACGAAGCCGAAGGCGAGACGACCTGCGGCTGCCGGGGATCCGGGTGAGGATGGGGGCATGAGCGTTTTGCCGTCAGGGGAGCAGTGGACCATTCGTGCGGGTGAGTACGCCGGGACGGTGGTGAGTGTCGGTGGTGGGCTGCGCGGGCTCGCGTACGGCGATCGCGAGGTGCTCGTCGGGTATGCCGAGGACGAGCTGGCGCACGCCGGGATCGGGCAGCACCTGTTCCCGTGGCCCAACCGGATCACCGACGGCAAGTACACCTTCGCGGGCGTGGACCAGCAGCTCCCGCTGAGCGAGGCGACCCGCGCGAACGCCATCCACGGCCTGACCCGCTGGGCGAACTGGGAGCGGATCGACGACGGCCTCGACGAGTCCCTGGTCGAGGTCGCGTACCGCCTGCACGGCCAGCCGGGGTACCCGCACCAGCTCGACCTCGCGCTGACCTACCGCCTCGACGCGGAGACCGGCCTGACCGTCACCGCCTCGGCCAAGAACGTGGGGACCAGCGCAGCGCCGTACGGGTATGGCACTCACCCCTACCTCACGGTCGGGCGCAAGCTCGACGAGTGCGAGCTGGAGTTCCGCGCCGACCAGTGGCTGGAGGTCACGCCGGACCGGCTGACCCCGGTCGGCCGGCGGCCGGTCGCCGGCTCGGATTTCGACTTCGGGACCGCACGGAAGATTGGCGGGCTCGACATCGACAACGCGTTCACCGGGCTGCCGAACGGCTGGGTCGTCACGCTGACCGACCCGGGCAGCGGCAACCGCGCCGTACTGCGTAGCGACACCAACTGGCTGCAGCTCTACACCGGCAACGCGCTCGGCCGCGTCGGCCTGGCCGTCGAGCCGATGACCTGCCCGCCGGACAGCTTCGTCACCGGCGAGGACCTGGTCGTCCTGCAGCCCGGCGACGAGCACAGCACGACGTTCGCCGTCAGCGTCTAGCCCGTACGGCGTCGCGACGCTCGACGGCGCCGGCATCGACCCGGAGGCCGCACGCCCGCCGTCAGCGTCCAGCCCGCACGGCATCGCGCACGCCCGCCGTCGCGACGCCTGGAGCCCTCGCCCGCGCGATCGCGACCCGCAGTTGCGGACCGCCGGACAGCTGGCCCGGGAACCTCCTGGCGTACGCCACGCCGAAGCGACCGCCCGGCTCGCTCGGCACGACCTGCCCCGGCGTCTTCCCGTGGTTCCAGCGCCGCCGTCGCGACGCCTAGGCCGTCTGCGTCCCCGCCCCGTGCGCCCGCGCGACCGCGGCGAGCTCCTTCGCCGCCGCTGTCGCGCGCACACCCTCCGACGCCTGGATCGCGAGGATCCCGAGCCGGTTGTCGTCCGTGTCGTACATCTGGAGCCACGGATCGCCCGCGGTGAAGCGCAGCACCTTCACGTCGCTCCACGGGTACGAGTACGACTTGAACACGTTGCGCACCCGCAGGCCGTCGGCGTACGCCGTGACGCGGACGGTCGCCATCCGGTAGAGCAGGTACAGCACCGTGCCGAAGAACGCGATCAGCGTCAGCCGCTGGAACAGCGTGAACGTCGCCCGCGACTCGTCCGGCAGGCGGAACCAGATCACCCCGAAGACCGCGAAGATCGACACCGCCATCGCCGTCGTCACCGCCGCGACGATCCGCGGGTGGAAGGTGAACAGCGGGGTGACACCGGTCACGAGCGACTCCGGGGTGGCCATCAGATCCGGGCTGCGTGGATGTCGGTGGTCAGGATCGCCCGGGCGCCGACGTCCCAGAGCTGGTCCATGATCTTCTGTGCGTCGGCCCGGAGCACCATCACGCGGACGGCGACCCAGCCTTCGCGATGCAACGGCGACACCGTCGGCGACTCCAGGCCCGGGGTCAGCGCGTTGGCGGCCTCCACCGACTCGGCGCGGATGTCGTAGTCCATCATCACGTAGTTGCGCGCGACCAGGACGCCCTGCAGCCGGCGTACGAGCTGCTGGAGACCGGCCGGCTGGTCGACGCCGTGGCGGGTGATCAGCACCGCCTCCGAGGTCAGGATCGGCTCGCCGAACACCTCGAGCCCCGCCTGGCGCAGCGTCGTACCGGTCTCGACGACGTCGGCGATCACGTCGGCCACGCCGAGCTGGACCGCGGACTCGACGGCGCCGTCGAGCTTGACCACGGACGCCTCGACGCCGTTCTCGGCCAGGTGGTCGGACAGGATGCCGGCGAACGACGTGGCGATCCGCTTGCCGGCCAGGTCCTTCACGGAGTCCGCGACACCCGGCCGTCCGGCGAAGCGGAAGGTCGAGCCGCCGAAGCCGAGCTCCATCAGGATGTCGTCGTCGGCGTGCGAGTCGAGGACCAGGTCACGGCCGGAGATGCCGACGTCGAGCGTGCCCTCCCCGACGTACACGGCGATGTCACGGGGGCGCAGGTAGTAGAACTCGACCTCGTTCGCGGTGTCGGTCAGCGCGAGGTCCTTGGTGGTCCGGCGCTGCTTGTAGCCCGCCTCGGTCAGGATGGCGGTGGCGGCCTCGCTCAGCGAGCCCTTGTTCGGTACTGCGACGCGCAGCATGGGGTAGGCCTTTCGGAGAGGTGGTCCCGGGATCTGTGGGTCGGCTCCCTACAGATGTCGGTACACGTCGTCGAGGTCCAGGCCGAGCGCGTGCATCATCACCTGCGCGTGGTAGAAGAGCTGGCTCAGCTCCTCGGCGGCCCGGTCCTTGCCCTCGTGCTCGGCGGCCATCCAGGACTCGGCGGCCTCCTCGACCAGCTTCTTGCCGATCGCGTGCACGCCCGCGTCCAGCGCGGCCACGGTGCCGGATCCTTCCGGCCGCGTCAGCGCTCTCTCGCCGATCTCGGCGAACAGTTCCTCAAAGGTCTTCATCGCGGGCCCAGCCTAGAGGGCGGCTGGTGACGGCCGGTCAACAGGTCTCGGCCAGCGGGACGAAGCTCAGGTGGATTCCGGGTCGTACGGCGCGCGCTGACCGGCCGGGAGCCGCTGCACGGACTCCATCAGGTCGGCCGAGTTGGAGACCGGCTTGTCGTCGTCGTAGTCGTCGTCCATGCCGTCGAGCAGGTGCTTGCGGACGAAGCTGCGCGGGTTCAGGTCCCGGACGTCGAGGTCGGCGAACTCCGGGCCGAGCTCGTTGCGCAGGTCGTTCTGGGCGTTGTTGACCATCTGCCGCACCTGGCGCAGCAGGCGGCCCGCCGTCCGGGCGAACTCCGGCAGCCGGTCCGGCCCGAACAGCAGCACGGCGACGATGGCGATCACGACGAGCTCGAGCGGCCCGATGCCGAACATGTCCCCACCTTCTCCGGTCGTTCCCCAGTCCGCAGACAGGGTAGCCCGCGCGCGGTCAGCGCGTCGGGCGGGTCAGCCTCTGCTCGGCGGAGTCCCGCCGACTTTCCTTCCCGGTTTCCTGCCGGCCAACTCCTGGCCGCCGCGGCTTGTCCGGTTCCGGCCGCCGTGCGTTGGCCGGAGCCGGCCGCCCCGCGTTGGCCGGTTCCGGCCGTACGGCGTACCAGGTCTTCGGTGCCCGCGGCGGTCCGGATGGCCGTGGGCCTCAGCCGGTCTGCTGGCCGAGCGTGATGTTGGCCTGCCGCGGACGGCCGGCGCGCTGGTAGTCGAGCTTGACGGTCTCACCCGGCCGGTGCGTGCGGATCGCCACGATCAGGCCTTCGGCGGTGTCGACCGGCTGGTTGTTGATCGAGGTGACGACGTCACCGGTCCGCAGTCCGGCCTGCGACGCCGGCGAGCCCGCCGTCACGTCCGTGACCCGCGCACCGCCCTCGAACCGCATGTCCACGTTCGCGCCGATCACCGGGTACGACGCCTTGCCGCTCGCGATCAGCTGCTGCGCCGTACGGCGGGCCTGGTCGATCGGGATCGCGAACCCGAGCCCGATGTTGCCGCTGCTGCCCTCCTCGGCGCCGCGCACGGTGGCGATCGCGGAGTTCACGCCGATCACCCGCGCGTTCATGTCGGCCAGCGGGCCGCCGGAGTTGCCCGGGTTGATCGCGGCGTCGGTCTGCAGCGCGTTGATGTAGGAGATCTCGCCCTCGCCGCCGGCGGTGACCGGGCGGTTCTTGGCCGAGACGATGCCGGAGGTGACCGTGCCCGCGAGGCCGAGCGGCGAGCCGATCGCGACCACGTCCTGCCCGACGATCGCCTGGTCGGAGCGGCCGAACTGAACCGCCGGAGCGTCGATGCCGACCACCTGCACGACCGCCAGGTCGTACGCCGGGGAGCGGCCGACCAGGCGAGCCGTCGCGGCCTTGCCCTGCTGGGTCACGACCTGGATCGAGCCGCCGCTGGCCGCGGCGGAGACGACGTGGTTGTTGGTCAGGATGTGCCCGGAGGTGTCGATCACGAAGCCCGAACCGGTCGCGCTGCTGTCGTCGGCGCCTTCGACCTTGAGCTGGACGACGCTCGGCAGCAGGGCCTGGGCGACCGCGGAGACGCTGCCGCTACGGATCTTCGGGTCGGCGCCGTTACCGATCGCCGGACCCGGCTGGTCGATGATCGGGTCGGGACGGTCCAACGCGACGACGGTCGCAGCCGCTCCGGCGCCCGCGATGAGCGCGACGATCAGCGAGACGATCGCCGCGATCAGGATCGTCCGGTTGCCGTTGGGGTTCTTCGGCGGCTGCGACGGCGTGTACGCCCGCGCCTGCTGCTGATGCCAGTCGAGCGGCGGCGGAGGCACGTAGGTCGGCTGCGGCTGCGTCGGCCACGCCTGCCCTTGGTACACGGGCCGGAACCCAGGATCCCCCGACTCAGGCCTCCCCCCGAAGCTCCGCTGAGTCATAGACCGCTCAGCCTGCCGGTAGGCGGCGTCCCCACCCGGAGTAGCCAACGGCGCACTCCCGCTCTGCGCCGCAGGCGGCGTCAAAGCAGAAACAGCCGGGTTGGCCGGGGGCGTCGGGCCACCGGAACCGTTCGCGGGGTTGGCACCTGGCGCGCTGCCGGAGGCGTTGGCACCCAGCCCGTCCGCGCCGGAGGCGCTCGCGAAGGAAGCACCGCTCGGGGCGTTGGTGAAGGGCGCGCCGCCGGGGGCGTTCGCACCGGGCGCAGCACCCAGCCCGTCCGCGCCGGAGGCGCTGGACCCGGGGGACGCGGCCCCTCCTCCCCTCCCCCCATCCGGGGCAGGCGGGGGCACCACGGGACCGGCGGTGGGGACCGGGCGGGTCGGTTCCGCGTCCTGTGGGGTTCGTACTGTCGGCTCGGCGTCGTCCCAGCTCACGGTGGCCGCCTCACGTCGTCGTTTGTCTCGTGGAGGGAGCTGCAGGAGACACTCCCAGCTTCGATTATCCCAGCTTCCACGAGAGCGCACTCATCGGAGTGAGCCACGTCGCGATTCGGGCCAGTCCAGTACCCATCCGCTGCACCGGTGTCACCTTCGTCGGCACCTCGTGCGGGAACGCCTCCACGACCCGCGCCAGCACGTCCGCCGGCAGGTCCCCCACGAGCGTGTACACGATCCCGCCCGACGACCACACGGCGTACGACGGCATCCCGTACCGCACGTACACCCCCGGCGTACCGGTCGTCCCGTACCCGGCGACGGCCTTCGGATCCAAAGCCCCCCGCTGCTGGAACAGCGACACGTTGAACAGCCCGTCGGAGTACGAGAACTGCAGCACCCCGGCCGCCGTGTCCTGGTGCACGTCGTACAGCTCCAGCGAGTCCGGCAGCTCGCTCGTACAGGTCCAGCCCTGCGTCCGCAGCCCGTCGACCCCGCTGAGTCCCATCGAGTCCGACCCGCCCGGCAGCATCGGCGGCAGGTGCCCGAGGAACTCGCTGTTCTCGATCTCCAGGTCGGTGAACACCGTCGCCCGCACCAGCGCCTTGCCGTCCGCACCGAACAGCTGCCGCTGCAGCAGCAGCCCGGTCGCCTGGTCGATCCAGAACCGCGCCGCCAGCGTCTGGTCGTCCCGCAGCGCATCCACCAGTACGGCGGCCCGCCCGATCGTGTCAGTGCAGCAGCGGTAGACCAGCTGGTACGTCGCCTTGAGCAGCGCCAGCGGTCCGCCGTCCACAGCCGGGCTGTGCCCCTGGGTGGCCCGCTGCACGAACGACTTGGCGTCGGACGAGCTGGAGCCGACCAGACTGATCTCCGACCCCTGCGACGCCGCGTGCACGATGTCGAGCATCGCGGAGCTCGAGCCCTGCGGTCCCCACGAGGTGACGATCTGCGTGCCGTGGTACGAGATGTGGTCCGGCGCGGCTGCGGCCCGCTCCAGCCAGCTGACCGCCTGCGGCGCGTCCTCGCGAGGAGCGGCCGGGGCGGGCGCAGCAGTCGCGGGCAGGGGCAGGCCAATGCCGATCAGGACAGTGCTGACCAGCACCGCAAGCCGGGCAGGGTTAACCAGCTTGGTAGTGCTCACAGGACTCAGCGCCCGCTCAGAGCCACCGGCTGCAGCGTCGGGCTCAGCCCGGCGTACCCAGTCCCGTTGTAGGAGTTGAAGAAGGCCACCGGGTCACCGAACGGGCTCCCGCCCGTCGTGGCCGCGTGGTCGGCCGAGAAGCTGGCCACCGGAGGCGCCAGCACCGGCGGCTGCTCGGTGCCACGCGCCGGGTCGCCCAGCACGAACGCCGTACCCAGCAGGGACGCCACAGCAGCGGCAGACCCAGCAGCACCCAGTACGCCGGTACGCCGCCGCGACCTCGGTGTCGTCGTACGAGCAGCAGGACGGGTCGCACCGGTCCGGGCCGCCGGGAACGCCGAGCGCTGCGGGCTGAGCGTGACAGCCGGCGTGAGCACCGGCCGCACCTCCTCGCGCGGCTCGAGCGAGAACGCGGGCACACCCATCAGGCGCTGCATCAGGTCGGTCGACGGCTCCGGAGCCTCCAGGGCCGACATCTGCGCCTTCAGCCGGCGCTGGGCGTCGACCTCGGCGCGGCAGGAGTCGCAGCAGACCAGGTGGCTCAGCACCCGGTCGCGCGAGTCGTGGTCGAGCTCACCGTCGACGGCGGCGCTCAGCTTGTCCAGGGGATGCTGCACGGTCACCGCTCACCACCTCCACCGGGAAGAGGCCCGTCGGCGGGCGGGCCGCTGACACGGGAGTGGCCGGTCCGGGGCGCGCGGTGCTCGAGGTGCTTGCGCAGCATCGAGCGGCCGCGGTGGATCCGGCTCCGGACGGTGCCGAGCTTGACGTCCAGCACCGCCGCGATCTCGTCGTACGTCATGCCTTCGATGTCGCACAGCACCACGGCCGCGCGGAAGTCCTCGGGCAACGCGTCCAGCGCGTACTGGACGTCGTGGTCGAACTGGTCGGAGTCCAGCTTCTCGGCCGGGCCGCTGCCCTTGGCCGGCAGCCGGTCGTGCGCGTCCTCGGGCAGCCCGTCGAAACGGATCCGCTGCTTGCGGCGCGCGCCGTCCAGGAACAGGTTGGTGGTGATCCGGTACAGCCAGCCCTCGAACGTGCCCGGCGTGTAGCTCGACAGCGACCGGAAGACCCGGACGAAGACCTCTTGGGTGAGGTCCTCGGCGTCGTGCTTGTTGCCGGTCAGGCGGTAGGCGAGCCGGTAGACGCGTGCCGAGTGCGTGCGGACGATCTCGTCCCACGACGGCAGTACGCCGGGCTCGTCCTGCGGGAGCGGCTGGGGGGCCAGGGCAGGCACCACGGAGGTGTCGACCGGCTTCACGGCAACGCCTCCCTGGGTCCGCTCGGCAACGAGTGTGACCACCATGGTGCCGTGTTCACCGTCCTCTGCGCACGTCGGGGACACCCGGGACGAACCCTGAGATGCCGGTACGACGGTCCAACGGCGCGCGTGGACGGGAAGTTCCCGGTGATCACTTGTCCCTCAGTAGACGCCACGAGAGCCGCGATCGGTTGACCGGGTGACCTATTTCTCCTCGATCACGGCGATCGGGTCGCCGTCCCGGACCACTTCCCCCTCGCTCACCTTGAACTCGGCGATCGTCCCCGTCACCTCGGCGAGCACCGGAATCTCCATCTTCATCGACTCCAGAATCACCAACGTGTCCTGCGGCCCCACGCTATCCCCGGCCTTGGCGGTGATCTTCAGAACATTGGCCACCAGCTCCGCCACCACGGTGTGACTCACGAGCACTCCTCCATCGCCGGGCTACTGGCTGCCGATCCTAGTGCGCACGGCCCACCCCAGAACCTCAGGCACAACCGCTCAGGTACTTGCCTGGCGGGCTCGGTGGGAGGCGACTCGGGTGCGGCTTGCGCAGGTCGGCCTGCAGAATCTGCGGGGGCGCTTGGCCGCCGGGTTGACGAAGACTCGCTCACAGTCCTGCGCAGCGCATACGCCCAGCGCCTGGAAGCCGTGGCCGGCGGCGAAGCCGGCTAGGCCGAGGGCTGTGCCGGCCGCCAACCACTGGGCCCAGTTGGCGCCTGGCTTGGCGACGTGGAGGTGCCAGGGCGATCCGTCGTGGTCCGACAGATACGGCCGTACGGCGTACTCCGCGAGCAAGTCGTTCAGGATCCGCGCGGCTTCGGCGGGCTCGACGTGGAACGCCGGCCGGATCAGCTCGCGGACCTCGCGCACCTCGACCAGGACCGGCCAGGTGATTCTGATCGGTTCGGACTCGCCGTGATCCAGCAGGAACTGCCGGACGTCGGCCGGCTTGGTCAGCTGCTCCGGCTCCAGCGTCCGGGTGTTGACCAGGCCGACCGCGAGCCGGACGAGCCGATCCGGAGTCTGCAGACTTTCCATTGGCGGCATCGTAACGCCTTTGTTAACGTAACGCGTAACTACTCCCAATGCGTTACAACGAGGTGGACATGCAGGCGTACTACCTCGCGGCAACGCTCGCGCGCCTCGGCGACGAGATGGTCGCGTTCACCTTGGTGCTGCTCGTGCTGGACCGCACGGACAGCCCAGTACTGGCCGGGATCACCGGAGCGGCGTACGCACTCCCCGCGGTGATCACCGGCCCACTGCTCGGCGCCTGGCTCGACCGCACGGCGTATCGGCGTACGGCACTCGGCGTGAACCAGGCACTGCTCGGCTCGGTGATGCTGACCCTGCTGCTCGCCACCGGACACGCACCCGACTGGGTGACGCCGACGCTGGCCGCCGTAGCCGGGCTGACGCTCCCGATGGTCAGCGGCGGCTTCACAAGCATGCTGCCGACACTGGTCCCCAAGCACCTGCTGGCGAAGGCGAACAGCTGGGAGGCCGCGAGCTTCGGCGCGGCCACGATCACCGGGCCGGCCGCGGCAGCGACGATCACCGCGGCCGCCTCCGTCGAGGTCGCCGTGGTCGTCATCGCAGTGACGGCAACGCTCAGCATCCTCGCGATCGCAGGCCTCCCCGCCCTGCCCGCAGCGATCACCGCCGCGGACCGGGAGCCGTTCCTGACCTCGGTACTCGGCGGCCTCGCCCACCTCGTGCGAACTCCCCCGCTGCGCGCCTCCACGATCACCAGCACGCTGCTGATGGGCTCGGTCGGCGTCCTGTTGATCACACTGCCGCTGCACATGACCGCCCTCGGCGAACCCCACTCAGCCGCCGGCTACCTGTGGACAGCCCTCGAACTCGGCAGCGTCACCACAGCCGTCCTGCTGGGTCGCCTGCAGGCCCGCTGGCGACCAGAGCTGATCGTCGTGGTCGCTGTGGCGGCGTACGGACTGGCCATGACCAGCTGGCCGCTCGCCTCAACCTTCCCCGTCCTCCTGGTCTTGGCCGCCGCAACAGGTCTCCTGGAGGGCCCGATGCTCCCGGCGATGTTCGCCGCCCGGCAGCAGTACTCCCCTGTCGAGCTACAAGGCCGAGTCAGCACCACTGCCGCCAGCCTCCGAGTAGGCGCCGCCGCCCTCGGCCAGGCCGCGGGCGGCCTGCTGGTCCCGGTGGTCGGCACCCACACAGCCCTGCTGGTCGTAGCCGTCTCCCTGATCGCCGCCGCAGCCCTGGGCCAACTCTCCACTCACCGGAAGCCTGCCCATGCCCTCACCCGCTGACCACCTGCCGCCTGTGGCTTCACTCGAGGATTGTTTGGAGGGCTGGGTCCATGGGTGGTCGGTCTCGCGGGGTACTCCCCCGCCGGTCGCCCTACCCGAGGGCTACCGCATCGACGTCGGTCGACCGCATCACCTGGTCCGGTATGTCCTGCCGACTCCGCAGCAGCAGCTCATCGACCAGTTGCACGAGCCGGGCACGTGGTTGAAGACGGCCGGCGACCTACCCACGCTGTCCTCGCAGTGGACGTCGGAGCCGCCGGAGTACTTGATGACAACCCGGCTCGGCACGGACGCCGGGGTGAACAGGCCCTCGCGGCCGACTGCAGACCCCAGCCACTCCGTACACCTGACCGCGAAGCCCGACGGCCTCACGCAGCTGACCGTCGAGGTCGACGGGACAGTCGCCGCTCGCGGACAGGTCGCCGTCTGGCACACCTTCGCCACGTTCGATCAGATCGTCACCGAGCCGGCGTACCGGCGGCGTGGGCTGGGCTCTGTCGTCATGCGGGCGCTGTCGACGGCAGCAACCCAGCAGGGCGCGCGGACCGGCGTACTGGTCGCGACGGACGACGGCCGGGCGCTCTACACCCGGCTCGGCTGGGACCTGGTCAGCACGCTCAACGTTGCGTGGATCGAAGGCTGAGCACTCGACCGTGCGGGCCAGGATGCCGAGGGTGGCGCGCAGGCCGGCTTCCGGGATGACCGGGAAGATCTCGGCCTTGCGGTAGCGCTCGGCGATCTGGCTCCAGTCGTAGTACGACGTGACGAGCGCGCCGGTCTCGGACGGCTCCAGGCGGTAGCCGTACAGGTGCTTGATCGGCGGCTGGATCGTGCCGGAGATGGTCCACTCGATCTCCGCGTCCGGGACGAACCGGGTGATGATCACGGTCACGTCGTACTTGCCCATCGGCAGGTCGTTCAGCGACTCGCGGTCCATGTGGACGACGAACTCGTCGCCGACGGCATCGACCAGCTTCCCCTCGGCCGACTGCAGCATCCCGGAGCTGTCGATCGCGACGTGCCCGCGTGGATCACGCAGCAGCGCAAACACCTCGGAAGGCGCCGCCGCGATCTGGCGCTGGACCTCGAACCGCTCAGTCGTCATGCGGCCCACCCTGTCACCCGGGCCCAGGACGGGCGGGTGCAGGGCGAGCCTTCGGTACGGCGTACCTACTTGTCGAGGATGACCGATCGGCTGAGGCTGCGGGGCTGGTCCGGGTTGAGGCCCAGGGCCAGCGACTTGGCGACCGCGACTCGTTGGGCGACCACCAGGGATGCCATCGGGTCGAGGTCGGCGTGGTGGACGACCGTCGCGCCTGTGGCGGCGATGTCGTCGAGGAGGCCGTCGGGGGCCTCGCCGAAGAGCCAGACGCCGCGGCCCGGCTGGGCGATGGCGATCGGGCCGTGGCGGTAGTCCATCGCGGGGTACGCCTCGGTCCAGGCCGAGGCGGCCTCGCGCTGCTTCAGGCCGGCTTCGTGGGCCAGGCCGATGGTCCAGCGGGTGCCGAGGTAGCTGACCTGCTCCAGCTTGGCGAGTTCGTCGACGTCGATCGTCAGCGCGGTCTCGGCGTCGGCGGCGGCCTGGGTCAGGTCCTGGCCGAGCGACACCCGCAGCAGCGCGAGCGTGGTGGTCGCGAAGCGGGTCTGTACGACGGACTGCTCGTCGGCGAAGTCGAGCATGATCGTGTGGTCGGCCAGCTCGACGATCGGCGAACCGGGGGTCGCGGTGATCGCGATCGTCGGGACCGTCGTACGGCGGATCAGGTCGAGCACCTCGGTCGTCGTACCGGACCGGCTGATCACCACGATCGCGTCGTACGCGCGGTCGAAGGCGAACTCGGAGCCGGCGAACGCGTCGGTCTCGCCCTGGCCGAGGTCCTCGCGCAGCGCGGCGTACGCCATCGCCATGAACCACGAGGTGCCGCAGCCCACGGCCGCGACCCGTTGACCGGGCTGCGGGAGTGCGCCACCGTACTGCGCGAAACCGGCCGCGACCTGTCGCCACAGAGCCGGCTGGGTGGCGATCTCGGTGCTCACGAACGGGGTGTCGGTCATGTCGTCTCCGTCGATGTAATGGTCGAAACTGCTCGAACGTGATCGAATGGTGCCAACCGGCAGCCGCCCGGCTGACCGATTGTGTAAAGGAGGAGCCCCGGGTGAAGCGTTATGAACGGCTGAACACGTTGCTCGAGTCGCTGGCCGAAAAGGGCGCGATCGACGTCGACGAGCTCGCCGAGCAGCTGCACGTGTCCGCGGCGACGATCCGCCGCGACCTGGACCACCTGGGCAAGCAGCAGCTCCTCACCCGGACCCGCGGCGGCGCGGTCGCCAACGCGGTCTCCTACGACCTGCCGCTGCGCTACAAGACTGCGCGTTTCGCGTCGGAGAAGCAGCGGATCGCGCAGGCCGCGGCCACGCTGGTCCGTCGCGGCATGGTGATCGGCATGAACGGCGGCACCACGATCTCGGAGGTGGCGCGCACGCTGGCGACCCGGCCGGAACTGTCGGCCGAGCACGGCGAGCCGGCCTTCACGCTCGTCACCAACGCGCTGAACATCGCCAACGAACTGATCGTCCGGCCGCACGTGAAGATGGTGCTCACCGGTGGTGTGGCGCGGCCGCAGTCGTACGAGATGATCGGGCCGCTGTCGCACCGGATCCTGGCCGACCTGTCGCTGGACATCGCGTTCATCGGCGTCGACGGCATCGACGAGACCGGCGCCACCGCCCACCACGAGGGCGAGGCGAACATCAACCAGCTGATCGTCAGCCGGGCCGCCAAGGTCGTCGTGGTCGCCGACTCCTCGAAGCTGGGGCAGCGCGCTTTCGCCCGGATCTGCGAGCTGAGCGAGATCGACACGCTCGTCACCGACGCGCAGGCCGACGAGTCCCAGCTGGCCGTCTTCAAGGAGGCCGGCATCGACGTGATCCGGTCCTGATCGACTGATTTTCCGCACGGCCACCTCCCAGGGGTGATCTCTGACCCGTCAGCGCGATCATATCTGACTCAAGCGGCGGTGTAATGAGCAAGAGTGCGCAGTCTCAGCGCGGGAGACACGGAACGAGCACCGCAGGGCGCTAGGCTTTCGACGGATGAGGACTGCAGCGGCGAGACATTGGGAGGGCATCATCGCCACCGGCATCGACCCCGCGTCCTGGGCGTACGCCGAGGACTACACCGGCGAGACCGACACGGTCGCCGGTGCCCGGGCGAGCGCCGCCGACAGCGGGATCTCCGCGATCGGACCCGGCGCCGCCTCCGCCCTGAGCGTGCTGGCCGCCGCCGTCGGCGCCAAGTCGGTGGTCGAGATCGGCACCGGTACGGGGGTGTCGGGCCTCGCGCTGCTGCGCGGCATGCGCCCCGACGGCACGCTGACCACGGTCGACATCGACGCCGAGAACCAGCGCCTGGCCCGTAAGACCTTCCTGGACGCCGGCGTCCCCGCGAACCGCTTCCGCCTGATCGCCGGCTCCGCCCTGGACGTCGTCACCCGCCTGACCGACGGCCACTACGACCTGGTCTTCTGCGACGCCGACAAGCGCGAGTACACGGCGTACCTGCACGAAGCCCTGCGGCTGCTGCGCCCCGGCGGCGTCGTCGCGTTCGACAACGCCCTGCACGCGGGCCGCGTCGCCGACCCGTCCCACCGCGACCCCGACACCACCGCCGTCCGCGACCTCATCCGAGCCATCCGCGACGACGACGACCTCGTCTCCGCCCTCCTCCCCTGCGGCGACGGCCTCCTGGCCGCCGTCAAGCGCGCGGAGAGCTGAAGCGCCTTTACGCCGGGGAGCCGGGCTACGGCCGACCGGCGTCCCGGCGGCCCGCGTCCGGCTGCGCCGCCTCCTGTACGCCGGCCGGTTGAGCCGCACTCGCCTGGCCCGTGTCCGCGTGGCCTGTGAAGCGGGTGATTTCGTTGGTGACCGTGTGCCAGGCCTCGGTCAGTGGGTCGATCAGCTCGTAGTGGCCTACGCCGTCCAGGCGGTCGAGCTTCGCGGTGGGGTGGGCCGTGACGTAGGACTCGGAGACCGACAGCGGGACGCGCTGGTCTCGGGTGCCGTGGATGACGGCTACCGGGGCGATTGGCGCCGGGAGGTGGGTCGGGTCCAGGTCGTTGCGTACGCCGGAGCTGATGAAGTCCTGTACGGCGCCGTCGTCGAGCCAGAGCTGGTCGGCCAGGAGGAGGTCCGCTACGGGGGCCAGGGCGACCACGCCGCGGAGCTGGACCGGATTGAGGGTCGCGGCGGCCCACAGGGCCAGGTGGCCGCCTGCTGAGTGGCCTACGAGGACGTAGCCGGCGTGCAGGTCCATCAGGCCGGGCAGGCGGTCCAGGGCCTCGCGGATGTCGTTTGTCGTGATATCGGGCTGCCCGGGGACCCGGCGGTACTCCACGGACGCCACCGGCCAGCCCTCGGCGGCCAGGGCCTCGCCCAGCGGTCGGGCGTGGACGCGGTCGTACTGCGGGCGCCAGAAGCCGCCGTGCAGGAAGATGACGGCCGGGCGGTACTCCTTGGCGTGCCAGACGTCGACCACGTGGTCGGCGTCCTCGCCGTACCGGAGCTGCTCGTCGGGCTCACGGGCCTCGCGGGACAGCACGGATCGGTCCTCGCTCATCCAGACCTCCCCAGGTAACGCGTCGCGTTGGCGGTCAGCAGCTTGTGCCGCTGCCCGTCGGACAGGAAGCCGGCCTTGCGCACCACCGCTCCGGCCGGACGCTCACCCAGCGGGTACGGGTAGTCACTGCCGACCATCACCCGGTCCTCACCCAGCGTGTCGACCAGCAGCCGCAGCGGGGCTTCGTCGAACACCACGGTATCGACAAAGAAGCGGTCCAGATAGTGGCTCGGGGCATGTATCGACCGGCCACGGACGATGTCGCCGCGCCGGTGCCAGGCGTTGTCGAGCCGGCCGAGCCAGAACGGGAAGCTCCCGCCGCCGTGCGCGAAACAGATCCTGAGCTCTGGAGGAAGCCGGTCGAAAGCGCCGCCGAGGATCATCGCGAGCACGGACAGATGCGTCTCCGCGGGCATCCCGGTCAGCCAGCGCGCCATCCAGCGGTCGACCCGCGGGCCGCCGGGCATGTCCCACGGATGCACGAGCACCGGCGCACCGACCTCCGCGCAATGGGTGAGGAAGGCAACGATCCCGTCGTCGTCGAGGTCGCGGTCGCCGACGTGGTTGCCGATCTCGACGCCCACGTGTCCGGCGTCGAGGCAACGATCCAGTTCGGCGCAGGCCGCGTCCGGATCCTGCAGCGGCACCTGGCAGAACGGGACGAACCGCTCGTCCCCCGCGAGCGTCTCGAGCGTGCGGTCGTTGAAGATCCGGGCCAGCTTGACCGCCTGGTCCGCGGGGCGTTCGTACCCGAAGAACACCGGCGTCGGCGACACCACCTGCAGATCGATGCCGTCGGCATCCATGTCCGTACGCCGTACGCCGGTGTCCCACGCCTGCGGCCCGACCGGCCGGAACTCGGTCTGTCCGACCATGATCATCGCGGCCCGCTCGGAGTCGACCCGCAACCACGGCCACCCGGTCCCACCACAGGCCACGGCCAGATCGGGCCAGCCCTTCGGGACCAGGTGAGTGTGGACGTCAACCGCCATCAGGCTTTGCCCGGATGCAGCGTGCCGCACGACGGGCAGGTGCGGGCGTCCTCGCTCTCGTAGAAGGCCTTGAAGACCGGCGGGAGGTCCTCGACGATGTCGGTGACCTGGAGCTCGACCTCGTGGACGATCGCGTTGCAGTTGGCGCAGTACCAGCGGAACTTCTCCAGTACGCCGGGCTCGCGCACCCGCTCGATCACCAGCCCGATCGACTCCGGTCCGCGCTGCGGCGAGTGCGGCAGGTTGCGCGGCAGCACCCACATCTCACCCGCGTTGACCTCGACGGTCGCGGGGCCGTCCTCGGTCATCACGTTGACGCGGAGCTGCCCGGAGATCTGGTAGAAGAACTCCTCGTACGGGTCGACGTGGAAGTCGGTGCGCTGGTTCGGCCCGCCGACCACCATCGTGATGAAGTCGTCCCCGGTCGGGAACATCTGCTTGTTGCCGACCGGCGGCTTCAGCAGGTGCTTGTTCTCCTCGACCCAGTCGGGAAAGTTCGTCGACTCCAGATTGACCATCGTCGTCAGCTCCTCGGGCTCTGCAATTCCGCTATGGCCGCTACCGCTTGGATTTCGATCAACAGATGTGGATGCGGAAGCTGGTGCACCGCCACCGTCGTACGAGCGGGCCCGGTCTCGTCGAAGAACTCGCCGTACACCTCGTTGTACCCGCCGAAGTCGTTCATCGACACCAGGTACGCCGTGACGCTGACCAGGTCCTCCAGCCCGGCGCCGACCGACGCCAGGATGTCCCGGATGTTCTCCAGTACGGCGCGCGTCTGCACCCGGATGTCCAGCGTCGTCGTCCCGAGCTCGTCGACCGACGCGCCCGCGATCGTGTTGTCCGGCAACCGGCTCGACGTCCCCGACACGTAGGCGAACCCGCCAGCCACCTTCACGTGCGGGAACCGACCGCGCGGAACAGCCTTGCCCGGTACGACGGTCATGAGAGCTCCACGCAGACGTTGGTGAGATCGGAGTAGAAGTCCACCGAGTGCGTGCCGCCCTCACGCCCGAGGCCCGACAGCTTCATGCCGCCGAACGGCGTCCGCAGGTCGCGGAGGAACCAGGTGTTGACCCACACCAGGCCGACGTCCAGAGCAAACCCAGCCCGGTGCGCGCGACCGACGTCGCGGGTCCAGACCGTTGCCGCCAGCCCGTACTTGCTGTTGTTGGCCAGGGCGAACGCCTCGTCCTCCGTGTCGAACGGCGCGATGTGGCAGATCGGGCCGAACACCTCCTCGGTGTTCGTCCGGGCGTCCGCGGCCAGGCCGGTGACGACCGTCGGTTGCACGTAGCAACCGTTGTCGCGGCGGTCACCGAACGACGGGACGCCGCCGCCGGCCAGGACCGTCGCCCCCTCGGAACGGGCCAGGTCGTAGTACGACAGGACCTTCGTGCGGTGGTCCTGGGAGATCAGCGGCATGTTCACCGTCGCCTCGTCGGACGGCCAGCCGAAGGTCAGGGCCTCGGCGCGCGCGGCGAGGCGGGTGCAGAACTCGTCGTACACCGGGCGTTCGACGTACAGGCGCTCGGTGCACAGGCAGACCTGGCCGCCGTTGGTGAACACCGAACGGACCGAGCCGTCGATCGCCGCGTCCAGGTCGGCGTCGGCGAAGACCAGGCCGGCGTTCTTGCCGCCGAGCTCGAACGAGACCGCCTTGACGCCGTCGGCCGCGGCCTTGGCGATCGCGGAGCCGGTCGAGGACTCGCCGGTGAAGGTGATCGCATCGACGCCGGGATGCGTGGTCAGGAACTCCCCCGCCGACGACGGGCCGAACCCGTGCACGAGGTTGAAGACACCGTCCGGTACGCCGGCCGCCGCCATCACCTCGGCGAGCACAGTCGCGGACGCCGGGGTCTCCTCGGACGGCTTCACCACGACGGTGTTGCCGCAGGCAAGCGCCGGGGCGACCTTCCAGGTGAGCAGCAGGAGCGGGAGGTTCCAGGGCACGATGATCGCGACGACGCCGGCAGGTTTGCGGACAGCGTAGTTCAGCGCGCGGCGGCCGTCGGGGAGCGTGGTCGTGTAGGACTCGGTCGGCGTGGTCGTCGCGAAGTCCGCGAACGCCCGGAAGTTGGCCGCGCCGCGCGGGATGTCGAGCGTGCGCGCCTGGCTGATCGACTTCCCGGTGTCGCCGACCTCGGCGGCCACCAGGTCGTCGAACCGCCGCTCCAACTCGTCCGCGACGCGACGCAGTACGACGGCCCGCTCCTGCTCACTCATCCGGCCCCAGGGGCCCTTCAATGCCCGGGAAGCAGCCTCGACCGCCGCATCCACGGTCGATGCATCAGCCTCACACACGTCGAAGATGTGGGCACCGGTCACGGGACTGTGCTTGGCGAACGTCGAGGCACTCTCGACGAAAGCTCCGTCGACAAAGTTCCGCAACAACCCAGGCTCGGTCACCACGCCGGTCAGCAGCTCGGGCCGCCACAAGGACGTCATCGCTTCTTCACCGCCGCTCTGACCAACGCACCCACCGCGCCAACCCCCAGCGCCACCGCTAAACCGAGCACCTGGTGCTGCCGTCGGACCCGCTGACGGACTTCGGCGTACGGCGTGGTGCTGAAGCTGACCAACTCGTACCGCGACACGTAGCGCCCCGGCAGCAACCGTTCCACGAAGTGCTCGAACTGCTTGGTCAGCCGGAAGACCGGCGAGGCGACCTTGTCGCGCATCTCGACGAAGTTGGCCAGGGCCATCTCGGCGATCGCCTCGGTGTTGTCGCGGCGGCGAGCCTCGAACAGCGGCAGCGCCCGAGCCCAGGAGCCACCGGTCTCGTCCAGGCAGCGGTCCAGCGCGACGACGTCCTCGAACGCGCAGTTCGCGCCCTGCCCGTAGAAAGGCACGATCGCGTGCGCGGCGTCGCCGATCAGCGCCGTCCGCCCGTGCGCCTGCCACGGATGCGTGTGCACGGTCCCGAGCACGCCGATCGGATTGTGCAGGTAGTCGTCCACCAACGTCGGGGCCAACGGCAACAAATCGGGATAGTGCTCCCCGAAGTACCCCAGGATCAGCGCCGGCGTCGTCAACGCGTCGAACGACCCGGCCGGCCAGAACAGCGTGCAGGTGAAGGACTTGTCCGGGTTCGGCAGCGCGATCATCATCGACGTCCCGCGCGGCCAGATGTGCAACGCGCCAGGATCCAGCACGAACTCTCCACCGGCGGAAGGGATCGTCAACTCCTTGTACCCGTAGTCCAGGAAGTCGACGTCGTCCACCACCGACCCGTCCCCGACCAACTGCCCACGCACCGCCGACCCCGCTCCGTCGGCTCCGAGGACGACATCGGCCTCCACCTGCACCACACCGGAAGGCGTCTCGAAACCCAGCGCACCGGTCTGCGAGTCCAGCGACACCAGCCGGTGCTCGAAGACGATCGAGACTCCCGGCGCCTTCTCCGCCGCGTCCAGCAACGCGTTGTTCAGCGCACCCCGGCTGATCGAATTGATCGCGCGGTCCTGGGACGCGCTGTAGGAGTGGAAGTCGAGCGGCCCGTCGACCGGGTGGATCATCCGGCCCTTCATCGGCAGCGCGTCGGCCATCACCTCCTCGTCCAGCCCGATCCGCCGCAACGCGTCCAGCCCGCGTTCGGAGATCGCGAGGTTGATCGACCGCCCGCGCTCGGCCTCGCCGACCCGTGGGTCGGCGCGCTTCTCGTACAGGGTCACCGACAGACCGCGCCGCGCCAGGAAGCAGGCGAGCAGGCTGCCGGTCAGCCCTGCACCGACGATCGCGACAGTCATCTGGCCTCCGTCAGGCAGTCTTGGGTACGGCGGCCGCGAGAGCCTGCGCCGCACGCCAGCAGTCGTGGTAGAGCGAGTACAACGGCACCGGAGCCAGCCGTACGACGTCCGGCTCGCGCGCGTCCGCGATCACGCCGTACTCGAAACGCAGGGTCTTGCACAGCTCCCCGGCCCGCAGGCCGTCGCCGACCCGGATCGACAGCTGAGCCCCACGCCGTACGGGATCTGACGGCGTGATCACCTGCAACGGCCGGCCAACCGTGACCTCGGCGAGCAGCCGTTCCAGGTACGCCGTCAGCCGCAGGCTGCGCGCCCGCAGGACGTCCATCCCGACCTTGTCGAACAGCTCGTACGACGTACGCACCGGGCTCATCGCGAAGATCGGCGGGTTCGACACCTGCCACGCGTCGGCCGAGCGCGGCGGCCGCGACTCCGGCGCCATCTCGAACCGCGTCGCCGGCTCGGTGCTCCACCAGCCCTCGAACCGCGGCAGGTCGCCACCGTGATGCCGCTCGTGCACGTAGGCGCCGGCAAGCGCGCCCGGGCCGGAGTTCAGGTACTTGTACGAGCACCAGGCCGCGAAGTCCACGTCCCAGTCGTGCAGTTGCAGCGGAACGTTGCCTGCGGCATGCGCCAGGTCCCAGCCGACGACCGCACCGGCCGCGTGACCGGCGGCGGTGATCGTGGGGATGTCCATCAGCTCGCCGGTCAGGTAGTTCACTCCGCCGAGCAGCACCAACGCAGTGTCCGGTCCGAACACCGCCTGTACATCCTCGGTCCGCAACGTGTCCTCACCGTCGCGAGGCTTCAGCCGCACGATCGCATCGTCCGGATCGAGCCCGTGGAAACGCGCCTGCGACCGGACGGCGTAACTGTCGGACGGGAAGGCCGAGTCCTCGATGACGATCCGGAAGCGCTCGGCGGTCGGGCGGTAGAACGAAACCATCAGCAGGTGCAGGTTGACGGTGAGTGAGTTCATCACCACCGTCTCGCTCGGCAGCGCGCCGACCAGCCGGGCAGCAGGTGCCGTCAGCAACTCGTGGTACGGCAACCAGGGGCGCTCGGCATCCAAATGCCCCTCGACTCCCAGGGCCGCCCAGGAGTCGAGGTCCGCAAGCAGCTCGACGCGAGTCGCCCTCGGGCGGAGCCCGAGGGAGTTCCCCGCGAAGTACGCGACATCCGGGTAGTACCCGTCCTCCACGGGCGGTACGTCGAACAGCTCACGATGCCCAGGATCCCCGGCATCGAGCGCGAAAGCCTCCGCCTCCGAGCCAGGGGCCGCCTGCTCCGCGTCTCCGCTCACGCCTCGGCGGCCTCGTCCGCGGGCTCGGCGACTGCGGCCGGCGGGTCGACCACCTGACCCTTGCCGAGCACGGTGACCCCGCCCTTGGACACGGTGAACCCGCGCGCCCGGTCGTGCTCGGGATCGACGCCGATCTCCACGCCCGGCGGGATCTCCACGTTCTTGTCCAGGATCACGTTCTTCAGGACGGCGCCGGCGCCGATCTTGCAGTTGTCCATGATCACCGCGCGCTCGACGTGCGCGCCGACGGCAACGATCACGTTCGAGCCGAGCACCGAGTGGTCGACGACCGCGCCGGACACGATCGAGCCCTGGCAGATGATCGACTCGCTGACCGTCGCGTGGTCGGTGAACTTGGCGCCCGGCAGCTGCGGGTGCGACGTGAAGATCGGCCAGTCGGAGTTGTACAGGTTGAACACCGGCTGCACGGAGACCAGGTCCATGTGGGCCTCGTGGTACGAGTCCAGCGAACCGACGTCGCGCCAGTACGAGCGGTCGCGGTCCAGCGCACCCGGTACGTCGTTGTCCTTGAAGTCGTAGACCCCGGCCTTGCCCTCGGCAACCAGCATCGGGACGATGTCGCCGCCCATGTCGTGCCGCGACGCCGGGTTGGCCGCGTCCTTGCGCAGCGCCTCGACCAGGACGTCGGCCGAGAACACGTAGTTGCCCATCGAGGCGAACGTCTCGTCCGGGGAGTCCGGCAGGCCCGGCGGATCGGCCGGCTTCTCCAGGAACTCCGCGATCGTGTGACCGTCGTCGGCGGTCTTGATCACACCGAACTCCGACGCCTCGGCCCGCGGCACCCGGATCCCGGCCACCGTCACGCCGTTGCCGCGCGCGATGTGGTCGGCGACCATCTGCGAGGCGTCCATCCGGTACACGTGGTCGGCACCGAACACGACGATGATGTCGGGCTTGGCGTCGTTGATCAGGTTCATCGACTGGTAGATCGCGTCCGCGCTGCCCTGGTACCACTGCGGCCCGAGCCGCTGCTGGGCCGGGACGCAGGTCACGTAGTTGCCCAGGAAGGTCGACATCCGCCAGGTGATCGTGACGTGCCGGTCCAGCGAGTGCGACTTGTACTGGGTCAGCACGCACAGGCTGCGGATGCCCGCGTTGACCAGGTTGGACAGCACGAAGTCGATCAGGCGATAACTCCCGCCGAACGGCACGGCCGGTTTGGCCCGGTCCGCCGTCAGCGGCATCAGCCGCTTCCCCTCGCCGCCGGCCAGCACGATTCCGAGAACTCTGGGTGCCTTCGCCATGTCCGCACCCTAACCGCGGATCCTCCTTTGCATAAGACGCTTGCGAGTGTCGCCACACACAGTGTCCGTTGTCGGGCGTGGCTTCAGTGCCGGCGGTGTCCAGGTGGGTGCATCGCAAGGCGGAGGAGAGGTGGCGATGCGCAGCATCGTTGCCTCTCCTCCAACGCAGCGAGGTGCCTGCCTGGGCGCCGCCGGTGCGAAGCCACGCCCGACAACGGACACTTGGTACATGCCAACCCTCATCGAGCCGACTGCCGCCGTTCACCGTTCCTTCCTCGCCGCGTGGGACGAACTGCGGCCGGAGGAGGAGCGGTGGATGGGCGCGCACGCCCTCGACGAGGACTGGACCAGGGCCCAGGCCGAGGACCCCGCGGAGTTCGCCCGGCTGGTCGTCCGGATCCGGTCGGAATCAGATGAGCGCACCGAGCTCCCGCCCGGCCTGGTCCACCAGACCGTGCTCTGGTACGTCGACGGCGACGAGTGGCTCGGTCGCCTGTCCATCCGCCACGAGCTCACCCCGGCACTGCTCGAGCTCGGCGGCCACATCGGGTACGTCGTACGGCCGTCAGCTCGGCGCCAGGGTCACGCGACCGCGATGCTCACCCAGTCCCTCCCCCGGGCGGCCGCGCTCGGCATCGACCCCGCACTGCTCACGTGTGACGCGGGCCACGAGACCTCCCGCAAGGTGATCGAGGCGGCCGGTGGCGAGCTGGAGGACGAGCGCCACGGCAAGCTGCGTTTCTGGGTGCCCACGCGGCTGAGCTGATCTATGGTCAGCCTTATGAAGGTCGGCATCCTGACGCGTGAGTACCCTCCGGACGTGTACGGCGGGGCCGGTGTGCACGTGGACTTCCTGGTCCGCGAGCTGCGCCGCCTGATCGACGTGGACGTGCACTGCATGGGCGAGCCGCGGGCCGGCGCGACCGCGCACTCCGAGGACGACGCCCGGATCGCGACCGCCAACTCCGCGCTCCGGGTGCTGTCGACGGACCTGACGATGACCGCCGGGGTCAGCGGCAGCGACCTGGTCCACTCCCACACCTGGTACGCGAACATGGCCGGCCACTGGGCCAAGCTCCTGTACGACGTACCGCACGTGGTCACCGCGCACTCGCTCGAGCCGCGCCGGCCGTGGAAGGCCGAGCAGCTCGGCGGCGGCTACCGCCTGTCGAGCTGGGCCGAGCGGACGGCGTACGAGTCGGCGGACGCCGTCGTCGCGGTCAGCCGGGGGATGCGCGACGACGTCCTGGACTGCTACCCGACCGTCGACCCGGCCAAGGTCCACGTGATCTCGAACGGGATCGACGCCGAGTTCTACCATCCCGATCCGGCCACGCACGTGCTCGACCGGCTCGGCGTCGACCAGAGCCGCCCGTACGTCACGTTCGTCGGCCGCATCACCCGGCAGAAGGGCGTGCCGCACCTGCTCCGCGCCGGGCTGCAACTGGACCCGTCGGTGCAGCTCGTCCTGCTCGCCGGAGCCGCTGACACCCCTGAGCTGAAGGCCGAGACCGACGCGCTGATCGACGAGCTGAAGGCCGCCCGCGACGGCGTCTTCGTCGTGTCCGAGATGCTGCCGCGCGAGGACGTCCGCCAGGTGCTCACGCACGCGCTCGCGTTCTGCTGCCCGTCGGTCTACGAGCCGCTCGGCATCGTCAACCTCGAAGCGATGGCCTGCGAGACCGCCGTCGTCGCGAGCGCGGTCGGCGGCATCCCCGAGGTCGTGAACGACGGCGTCACCGGCACCTTGGTCGCGTACGACGAGAACGACGTCGTCACCTTCGAACGCCGGCTCGCCGAGGGCATCAACGACCTGGTCGCGAACCCGGCCAAGGCCGAGGCGATGGGCAAGGCCGGCCGCGAACGCGCGGTGTCGGAGTTCGGCTGGGACGCCGTCGCGGACCGCACGGTCGCGCTGTACAACGCGTTGCTCGCCGCCCGGTAGGTAGGAAAAACCCCACCTCAGGTGTGGGGATTTTCCCAGTGTGTGGCGGGCTGCGCGCGGGTTTGCTGGACGGCATGACAACTCGCGCCGGCAAAGCCATCGCTGCCACCCTCGCCACCGCCGCGCTGCTCGCGGCGCCCTTGTCCGCGTACGCCGCGGTGACCCAGCCGACGCTGTCCGAGGCCGCGGTCACCAGCGTGCACACTTCCCGAGGCGCCCTGGTCTCGGCCGTCCCGGTGGCCCACCTGCGGGCCGCCGCGGTCGATCAGGCCGCGGTCGACGCCGGCTTCGTCGACGCGCCGAAGGCCCGGTACGACGTCACGGCGTACCGGCTGATCTACCGGACCGTCGATCCCTGGGGTCGGCCGACGACCGCCAGCGGGCTCGTCGTCCTGCCGGACGGACGCCGCGGTGCGCTCACGGTCGCCGCGCAGTTGCACGGCACCATGGCGACCAAGGCCTACGCACCGTCGGTCGAGGACGACTCGACCGATCGCGTGGTCACGTCGCTGTTCGCCGGCGCCGGGCTGGCCGGGGTCGCACCCGACTACCTCGGGCTGGGGCTCGGGCCGGGCAAGCACCCGTACATCGACACCAGGACCGAGACCAGCGCGTCGGTCGATCTGTTGCTCGCGGCCCGTTCCTTCGCGCTCGAGCACGGGGTCGTGCTGAAGCGGGACGTCCTGGTCACCGGCTTCTCGCAAGGTGGCCGGGCGGCGATCGGGGTCGGGCGAGCGCTCAGCCGGGGCGAGGCCGGGCCGTTCCGCCTCGGCGCCCTGCACGGCGTCTCCGGTCCGTACGACCTGCTCGGCACCGAGCTGCCCGCCGTGTTCAGCGGTGAGGTCGAGCCGCACGTCGCGACGATGTACCTGGCCTACTTCACCACCGCCTGGGACCGCACGGTCGGCCTGTACGACGATCCGCGGGACGCCTTCCAGGCGCCGTACGCGGACATTGTCGAAGGGCTGCTCGACGGGACGCACTCCGAGGAGGAGATCTTCACGAGCCTGCCGGACAGCCCGGCGAAGCTGTTCACTCCGCAGTTCCTGGCGAAGCTGGAGCACCCGACCGGGCGTTTCCGCCAGGCGCTCGTTCAGGCCGACCGGATCTGCAAGGACTGGACTCCTGGGGTCACCGTGCACCTCTACTCGGGCACCAAGGACACCGATGTGGTCGCCGCCAACGCGGACTCGTGCGCCGCATCACTGCGGGCTCGGGGCGCTGACATCCGGGTCCACTCGATGGGTGCCACCGACCACTTCGGCACGGCGATGGCGGCGTACCCGCAGATCATCCGGGCGTTCAGCCGGTACCAGTAGTCAAGCTCCCCAACAGACTCAGGGCGTCGGAACTACGAGAGTCAGGCTCAGCGTGGAAGACCACCAGGATGAGATCGTCAGTGCCGCTGACGACGAACTTGTTCGACTGCAGGTCGAGCTCTCCGACCAGCGGGTGCTGCAGCCTGCTCACCCGGCCTCGCTTCGGCCGGACCGCGTGCTGCGCCCACAGCCGGCGGAACAGCTCACTACGGACCGACAGCTCACCGACCAGCTCGACCAGCCGTGGATCCTCGACATCCGGACCCACGTGGGAGCGGAGACTGGCGACGCCCTCGGTCACCGTCTCCTCCCAGTCCCGCCGCAGCAGCTGCTCGTCGGGGTCGAGGAAGACCGCTCGCAGCAGGTTGACCCCGACCGCGTAGTTCGGCGACAGCGCCGCGGCGAGCTCGTTCACCGCGAGCACGTCGGAGAACTTGTTCTGCAGGTACGCCGGGTTGTTCGGCCACCCGTCGATCAGCTGAAGCACACTCTTCGGCACCTCAGGCTGCGGATCGGCCTGGACGCGGGATCGCTCGCGGGTCAGTTCCATCAGGTACGCCGTCGCGTCGGCGTCCAATTGGAGCACCTCGGCGAGCGCGTCGAGCACCTGGACCGACGGGTGCCGGTCGCGGCCCTGCTCGAGCCGCAGGTAGTAGTCGGAGCTGATCCCGGCGAGCATCGCGACCTCTTCGCGGCGCAGACCGAGCACCCGGCGCACACCGACGCTGCGCAGCCCCACGTCCTCCGGCCGGACCAGCTCGCGCCGGGCGCGGAGGAACTCACCGAGCGGGTTGCTCTCCATGGTCTCCACGGTAGCGGCGGGCGGTCCGCACAGCCTGTGCCCTGTCAGTCCCAGGAACGACAGGGCACTCCCTGTTCCACTCCCGGCGACGAACAGTAGGAGGTAGATCCACTTCCCTCCGAAAGGCTTCTCACTCATGAGCAACACTCCCGGCGGCACCCTTCGCCTCGCCGGCGACCTCGCCATCAGCCGGATGGGGTACGGCGCGATGCAGCTGGCCGGCCCCGGCGTCTTCGGCCCGCCGAAGGACCACGACCAGGCGATCGCCGTCCTGCGCGAGGTGGTCGAGCTCGGCATCACACACATCGACACCAGCGACTTCTACGGCCCGCACGTCACCAACGAACTGATCAAGGAGGCCCTGCACCCGTACCCGGCCGAGCTGCGGATCGTCACCAAGGTCGGCGCCCGGCGCGGCGACGACGCGAGCTGGATCATGTCCCGCGATCCGGCCGACCTCCAGGCCCAGGTTCGCGAGAACCTGGAGCACCTGGGCGTCGACACGCTGGACGCGGTGAACCTGCGCATGGGTGCCCCGGAGGGACCGATCGAGGAGTCGCTCGCCGAGCAGTTCGGTGCCCTGGCCGACCTGCAGAAGGAAGGGCTGATCCGGCACCTCGGTCTCAGCACCGTGACCGCGAACCAGTTGTCCGAGGCCCAGGCCATCGCGCCGGTCGTCACCGTGCAGAACCTCTACAACCTGGCCAACCGGCAGGACGACGCCCTCGTCGAGCTGTGCGCGCGGGAGAACATCGCGTTCGCGTCGTACTTCCCGCTCGGCGGGTTCACTCCTCTGCAGTCCGGCACGCTGACCTCGGTCGCCCAGCGCCTCGGCGCGACGCCGCAGCAGGTCGCACTGGCATGGCTGCTGCAGCGCTCGACCACCAGCGTCGTCATCCCCGGCACGTCGTCCGTCGCCCACCTGCGCGAGAACGTCGCGGCAGCCGACCTGGTGCTCCCGGCCGACGCGATCGCCGAGCTGGACGGAATCGCCGGAGCGACGCCCACCACCGACTAACCCTTGCCGAGAACTCGGGCCGACCCGCTGCCGAGCGTGGCGGCAGCGGTTGGGCCGAGGTTGATCAGTGGTGCACGTCGACCGTCAGACGATGCCGGCGAGCGGGTCCTCCGACGTGAGCCACGTGGTGAGCAGCCGGGCGCCCGCACCCGTCGCACCGGTCGAGTACTCGTACTCGTCGCGCGGGGACTCGGCGATGCTCGACAGGTCGAGGTGGGCCCACGGGATGTCGCCCGCGAACGCCTTCAGGAACAGCGCGGCGGTGATCGACCCCGGGCCCTTCGAGCTGTTCACCGAGTCGGCGATCGGTGTGGAGATCAGGTCGGCGTACTCAGCCGGCAGCGGCATCCGCCACAGGCGCTCACCCGAGACCTCACCGGCCGCGGCGAGCTGGTCCGCCAGCGCGTCGTCGGTCGCGAACAGTCCGCCGTACAGCATCGCGCCGAGCGACACCTTGATCGCGCCGGTCAGCGTCGCGACGTCGACCAGCGCGTCCGGCTTCAGCTCCTTGACGGCGTACGCCAGTCCGTCGGCCAGCACGAGCCGGCCCTCGGCGTCGGTGTTCTTCACCTCGGTGGTGCGGCCGCCGTAGTGGCGGATCACGTCGTCCGGCCGGTACGCCGTACCGGACGGCATGTTCTCGGCCGAGCAGACCAGGCCGGTGACGCGGACCTTCGCGCCCAGCTCGCGCAGCGCCGACATCGTCGCGATCACCGAACCGCCGCCGGTCATGTCGCGCTTCATCGACACCATCGACTCGCGCGGCTTCAGCGACAGGCCGCCGGTGTCGTAGGTGATGCCCTTGCCGACCAGTACGACGTACGGCGTGTCGGGGCCGGCGCCCTCGGGCGTGTAGTCGATCCGGATCAGCCGCGGCGGGCGGGTCGAGCCCTTGCCGACCGCGAGGATGCCGCCGAACCCGTCAGCGGCGAGCGCCTTCTCGTCCCACACCTTCACCTCGAGCCCGCCGTGCGAGGCCAATTCGGTGGCGCGGGCGGCGAGCCAGGCCGGGTCCTTCTCGTTCGACGGGGTGGTGGCGAACTGCCGGGCCAGCCAGCCGGTCCGGCCGACCACCAGGCCGCGGTCGACCGCGGCGGACCGGTCGGCGTCCGAGCCGTCGGTCAGCGTGATCCGGCCGGCCACCGGCAGACCCGGGTCGACGGTCTTGAGGGTGAACGTGAACGAGCCGAGCACGAGCCCCTCGGCGAAGCCCTGGAGCGCCTCGTCATCGATGCCTTCGGCAACAAGTGTGGTGAGCTCGTCCTTGCCGCGGCCGAACCGGGCGACCGCCGCCCCGGCGTGTCGCAGCTCGGCCGTCGTACCGGATCCGGCGCCGACCAGCAGCACCTCGGTGACCTCGCCCGACAGCAGCGGGTACGCCGCGGTCGCGCTGGCCGTCGTACTGAAGCCCGTGTCGCGCTGCACCTCGAGCAGGCGGTCGAGGTCGACCCCGAGCCGCTCGCCCGCCTCTTTCGCGGCGGCGGGCAGACCGGCTTCGCCGACCACGACGACCCAGCTGGGGGCACCGTGCACAGGGAGCCCGGGCTGCCAGGCCACGGCCGGCAGGGTCGGGAAGACGAACTTGGCGCTACGGCGAGCCACAGGAGACCTCACGGGGTTTGATCAAACGTGCCTTGGTTGTTTCCGACCGCGACTTTACTTCTGGAGCAGAAGTAACAACCCCGGCGGGTGCCTGATTCAGGCAGCCACCGGGGTTGTTACGGGTTTTGTCGGAGGGTGCGCGTGGTGTCACCCTGCAGGGACAGCTAGCCGACTACGGCCTTGAGCGCGTTCCCCAGCTCGGTCGCCTCATCCGCGTTCAGCTCGACGACGAGCCGACCGCCGCCTTCGAGCGGAACCCGCATCACGATGCCCCGGCCCTCCTTGGTGACCTCGAGCGGACCATCGCCCGTCCGCGGCTTCATCGCCGCCATGCGCGCACCCCTTCCCTCATTCGGATACTGTCCTCATCGGTTTTGAGCGACGACACCGCGCGGTGACCGTCGCCGGTGCCACGCGGTGATGCGCCGTCGGCGCGTTATCGCAGTGTGTATCAGGACCCATTATCCCCGATCCGAGGCCAGAGCCGCGCACCATACGGCAGACTCAGGTCTCGTGCACGCCCGATCAGCCCTTTTCGACCTGTACGGCGACCACCTGCGTGCCCGCGGCGCGCGGGCACCCGTGGCCGCGCTGGTCCGGCTGCTCGCGCCCCTGGGCGTCCAGCCGCCGGCGGTCCGGACCGCCGTGTCGCGGATGGTCCGGCAGGGCTGGCTCGAGCCCGCCCGGACCGACGGGCAGCCCGGGTACGCGCTGACCACCCGGGCGCGTCGCCGGCTCGACGACGCGGCCGTCCGGATCTACCGGACCGACCAGGACAGCGAGGGCCTGAACGCCGTACCGGCCCCTGCCGCGCGGTGGGACCGGCACTGGCACCTGTGCATCCTGCGCGAGGTCCCGAACGCCCGTCGCCGCGAGCAACTGGTGAGCCAACTTTCCTTCCTGGGTTGGGCTCCGCTGTCCGACGGCGCCTGGGTCGGGCTGCGGCACGACACCGAGGTGGACCAGATCCTGGCCGCCGAGGGAATCGCCGCGGACCGCTTCCGGGCACCGGTCGACAACGACGCGGTGGAGTTCGCCCGGCGGGTCTGGAAGCTCGACGACCTGGGCGCGTCGTACGACGCGTGGCTGGTCGAGGCGAAGGCCCTGGTGGCGCGCGCCGAGGGCGAGGTGAGCGACGAGCAGGCGTTCGCCGTACGGTCGGAACTGGTGCACGAATGGCGCAAGTTCCTGTTCGTCGACCCGGGGCTTCCGGAGGAGCTGCTGCCGGCCGGTTGGGCCGGTGCGCGGGCGGCCGAGTTCTTCGATTCGCACGCCGCACGCCTGGGCCACGCGGCCGGGCGTTTCGTCGACAACTGCCTGACTGTTCATTGACCTTTCTCACCGATTGTTGGGAGCTCGCAACGATGAGTGACTCTGTGGTGTACGACGTGACCGACGGCGTCGGCACGATCCGGCTGAACCGCCCCGACGCGATGAACTCGCTGGACACGGCGACGAAGATCGCGCTGCGCGACACTGTCCGGGCCGCCGCCGAGGACGAGGCCGTGCGGTGCGTCGTACTGACGGGCACTGGCCGGGCGTTCTGCGTCGGGCAGGACCTGAAGGAACACATCGGCCTGCTCGAGGCCAACGACATGGACGCGCTGTGGTCGACGGTCCCCGACCACTACGCACCGATCGCGCTGGCCCTCGCCGAGATGCCGAAGCCGGTCATCGCCTCCCTGAACGGCGTCGCCGCCGGCGCGGGCGCGTCGATGGCCTTCGCCTGCGACTTCCGCGTCGTCGCCGACACCGCTGGCTTCAACTTCGCCTTCACCGGCATCGCGCTGTCGTGCGACACAGGCATCTCGTGGACACTCCCGCGCCTGATCGGCCAGGCGAAGGCCACGGAGCTCCTCTACTTCCCCCGCACCATCCCCGCCGCCGAGGCGCTGACGCTGGGCCTGGCCACGTCCGTAGTACCAGCCGCCGACCTAGCCACCGCCACCGCCGACCTGGCCCAGAAGCTCGCCGCAGGCCCCACCCAGGCGTACGCCGGTGTCCGCCAGTCCATCGCCTACTCCGCCTCCCACACACTCGCCGAGGCGCTGGAATTCGAAGCCGGCAAAATGCAGTCCACCGGCAGCACAGCCGACCACCGCAACGCCGTCGCCTCCTTCGTAGCCAAACAAAAGCCAGCCTTCGAAGGCAAGTAGCCGCGGTCCGTACGGCGTGCACCCCGCGAGCGTCGGACCAGCACGTGCAAGGCAAGTGGCCGCGGGCCGTACGGCGTACAGCGAGCATCGAGCCAGCACCTACTACGAACCGGCCCCGGGCATCCGGCCCGAGCCGGGCGTCCGGCCCGGGCCCAGTCAACCCGCGAGCTGCTCCGGAAGGCCGCGGCGCAGGGCGCCAACTCTCTCCGGCCGCAGCGGTCTCAGCCCGCGCCGACCGGGCCGGCCGCCTGGACGCCGGCCTCAAGGGGCAGGTCAGCGAGCGACACAGTCGGCGAAACCGTGCGGCGCGCACCGGAAGCATCCAGCTCGGCACCTGCCGCGCGGCAGGCCCGGCACCCGGGCGGGGCCTGCTGCACGACGGGCCCGGGCGTCTGGGCCGGACGGGGCCGGGCCTGCCTGAACCAACAACTCTCTCCGGCCGCAGCGGCCTCAGCCCGCGCCGACCGGGCCGGCCGCATGGGCGCCGGCCTTGGACGTAGGTCAGCGGGCGATGCAGTCGGCTGCCTCTCCTAACTCTTTCCGCTCGCAGCGGTCTCGGCCCGCGCGGCCTTTCGGCCGCATCGGGGCGGGGCAGGTCAGCGGGCGATGCAGTCGGCGAGGTGGTCGTTGACGATGCCGGTGGCCTGCATCAGGGCGTAGGCGGTGGTGGGGCCGACGAAGACGAAGCCCTTCTTCTTCAGCGCCTTGGCCATCGCGATCGACTCCGGCGTGGTCGCCGGTACGTCGGACAGCGTCTTCGGCACCGGCTGGTGATCGGGCTGGAACGACCACAGGAACTCGGTGAACTCCCCCGGCTCCAGCTCCAGCAACGCGCGCGCGTTGACGATCGCCGCGTTGACCTTCAGCCGGTTGCGGACGATCCCGGCGTCGCCCATCAGCCGCGCCCGGTCGTCCTCGCCGTACGCCGCCACCACCTCCGGGTCGAACCCGGCGAACGCCCGCCGGAAGTTCTCCCGCTTCCGCAGGATCGTGATCCACGACAGCCCCGACTGGAACCCCTCGAGCGTCATCCGCTCGTACAGCCCGTGGTCGTCGCGGATCACCTGCCCCCACTCGTCGTCGTGGTAGGCCACGTACTCCGGCGCCGACACCGCCCAGTCACACCGAGGCCGCCCATCGGCCCCCAGCACACTCACAGCCCTGGACGCCGAACTACATCAGGCGCCGCACTGTGCCGCCCGCGCGGAGCGCCCTCCTGGTTGTTACCGGCGTCGCCGTTCACGCTCGACTGCCCGGCACCCGCGGTGCCGCCGGTGCTCGGCCTGGTGTCCTCCGGTGCGCCGTTTCCTGAGCCGGCGGTGCCGGGGCCGGTGTTCGCCGAGCCGGTGTCCCCGGAGCCGGTGGTCCCGGGGCCGGTGGTCCCGGGGCCGGTGGTCCCGGGGCCGGTGATCCCTGGGCCGGTGTTCTCGGGTCCAGTGGTGCCCGACTCGGGGTATCCGGTTCCAGTGGTGTCCGGTCCAGCGACGGTGTCCTCGGCAACTCCAGAGCCGCCAGCAGCAGATCCAGCGGTGGGCCTCCAGACACCCTCGACCTCACTGGAGTCCGACTCCACCGACTGACCAGTGTCGGTCTGCTCCTCCAGTGGCAGTTGCTCGGCCTGCCCGGACGCGGGCGGAGGCGTGTGCTGGAACCAGGGCTCCGCCTCAGCCTCGGGCTGCGGTGCGGCCGCCGGCTCCTGCGTGCCGAGCTGGTCGAGCGTCGGCGAGTACTCGTCCACCTGGCGGATCGGGTACGCCTCAGCACCCACAGCCCACCCCGGCGCCCCCGGAGCCGCGTACGGGTCAGCCTGCGGACCTGGAGCTCCCGCCTGGGCTTCGTACGGGTCCGCCGGAGCCTCGTACGCGTTGGCTTGTACGTCGGCCTCGGGTGCAGGCGCTTGTACGTCGGCCGGCTGCTCGTACGGGTCAGCTTGTGCGACAGCAGGCGCGTCGGCTGAGTCGGCGTACGGGACTGCCTGTGCCGGAGCATCCGCCGGGCCCGTGTACGGGTCGGCTTGCTGAGTGGCGGGAGCTACGTACGGTTCGGACTGTCCGTCCGTCGGAGCGGCGTACGGGTCAGCCTGGTGCAGGGCCGGGTCCGGCGGGAGGACTGGCTCCGGGTGCGGCGGGGTGGGGGCCGGCTCGGGTGGGCGGACTGGCTCCGGGTGCGGCGGGGTGGGGGCCGGCTCGGGTGGGCGGACTGGCTCCGGCTCGGGCGGGAGTGCTGGCTCTGGCTCGGGCGGGAGGACCGGGTCCGGCGGTAGGCCTGGCTCGGGCTGCGGTGGCTGAGTTTCTGTTGGGTAGCCCAGGCCGGCTTGAGGCGAGGAGTCCGTCTGGGGCGGCTCGGTGGGAGACTGCTGGGGCTCAGCGGCCGACTTCCGTGCCTCGATGGCGGCCAGCCGTGCGTCGAGGATGGTCTGGTGCTCGGTGGCGGCCGGCGGCTGCCGTACGGCGGCGGCCCACTGCTCGGCGGCGGATGCCTGCTCAGCGGCAGACTGCTGCGGCTCGGGGGCGGTCTGCGGGGCGGCGGTGGACCGCTGCGGGTCGGCGGTGGACTGCCGGGGCTCAGCGGCTACCTGCGCGGCGGCGGCGGACTGCTGCGGGTCAGCACCGTCCTGCGAGCCGGCGGCGGGCTGCTGCGAGTCGGCCGTGGGCGGCTGCGCCTCGGCTGCGGACTGCTGTGCCTCGGTGGTGGGCTGCTGTGAGTCGGTGGGGTGCACCGGCTGCGCCTCGGGGGCTGACTGGTCCGTGGCTGCGGTGGCCGGCTGAACGCCGGCGGCTGACTGGTCTGCTGCGGCCGGCTGAATGCCGGCGGCTGATCGGTCTGCTGCGGCGGATTGCTCTGCGGCTGCCGGCTGGGTGGCGGGGAAGTCGCCGCCGACGAGGATCGGCTTCTGATAGCCGGTGTCGTCGAAGTCGGTGGGGTCGTAGTCGGCGCGGGAGGCGAAGCCGGCGCCTTCGGGGCCGTGCAGGATGGGGGTGACGGCGCGTTCGAGGTCGGCGATGCGGCGGTCGCGTTCGGCGACCTCGCGGCCGAGGCGTTCGAGCAGGCCGTCGACCTCGTCCATCCGGTAGCCGCGCAACGTCACCGCGAACCGCGTGGTCGCGATGTCGTCGGACGACAGCACTTGGCGGGCGGGTACGGACACGTCCGGCCGGTCGTCGTAGGCGGGGCTCATCCCACCCCAGCGCCCGGAGGCGACGACGGCGACAGCCCCGATCAGTACGACGACAACGAGCCCGAAGAACCACATCACGGGACCGATCGTGCCACGCCGGGGTGCACCGGCGCACAATCCCCGCGGGTTTCCGCCACCGAGACGCGGGTCACCCCCGTCCCCGACCTGCACACTCACCAACTCCACAGCGCTCAGGCCGGACGGCTACCAGCAAGCACACCGCGGCAGGCGTGCCGACTTGTAGTTGTCGGGTGAGGACGCCGCGGGCGGGCACACTGCAGCAGGCGTGCGGACTTTGGGTGTCAGGTGAGGACGCCACGGGCAAGCACACCGCAGCAGGCGTGCCGACTTGTGAGTGTCAGGTGCAGACGCCGCGGGCAAGCACCCACGGCGGGCCTGCTGACTTGTCGGGTGATCGGCGGTCAGCTGCCGTCTGAGCCCAACCGGTGCTGCTCCCGCCGGGCGCGGGCCTCGGGATTGTCCGCCACATCAGCAGCCGCCGCAGCCGCCGCTTCCTCGGCCGCAGCGTCCGCCATCTCGCCGGCCTTGACGATGTAGCTGATCGCCTCGTCGACGTCGTCGGTGATCGTGAACATGTCCAGGTCCGCCCCGGAGATCTTGCCGTCGGCAAGCATGGTGTCGCGGAGCCAGTCGGCCAGTCCGCCCCAGTACGACGTACCGAACAGCACCACCGGGAACGACGTCACCTTGCGCGTCTGCGCGAGGGTGAGCGCCTCGAACAGCTCGTCCAGCGTCCCGAACCCGCCGGGCATCACCACGAACCCCTGCGCGTACTTCACGAACATCGTCTTGCGCGTGAAGAAGTACCGGAAGTTCATCCCGATGTCGACCCACTCGTTCAGGCCGTTCTCGAAGGGCAGTTCGATGCCGAGCCCGACCGACACTCCACCGGCCTCCGACGCACCCTTGTTCGCGGCCTCCATCACGCCCGGGCCGCCACCGGTGATCACCGCGTACCCGGCGCCGACGAGCTTGCGCCCGAACGACTCGGCCGCGGCGTACATCGGGTCGTCGGGCTTGGTCCGCGCCGACCCGAACACGCTGATCGCCGCGCCGAGCTCGGCGAGCATGCCGAAGCCCTCGATGAACTCCGACTGGATCCGCAGCACGCGCCACGGGTCGGTGTGCACCCAGTCCGACGGGCCGCGGCTGTCCAGCAGCCGTTGCTCGGAGGTCCCCTGCTGCACCTGGTTGCGCCGCATGACCACCGGCCCCCGCTGCTGGGACTGGGGGCGGTCAGGGTGAATGGAATCTGCCATGTCCCCCAGATTAGTGCGGCCCGCCGACGGGACGCGGGGACTCGCGCGGGCGAATCAGGCTGTCAACCAGCTCCTCAGCCGCTGTTCACACTGCTCGATCTCCGCCTCCGGCACGTACTCCTCCTGCTTGTGCGCGAGCAGCGGGTCGCCGGGCCCGTAGTTCACCGCCGGTACGCCGAGCAGCGTGAACCGCGCGACGTCCGTCCACCCGAACTTCGGCTGCGGCTCCCCGCCGACGACCTCGAGGAACGCGGCCGCCGCCGGCCGCTGCAACCCCGGCAGCCCGCCGGGCGCCGAGTCGGTCACGACCACGTCGTACCCGTCGAAGACCTCGCGCAGGTGCGCCTCGGCATCGGCCTCGGAACGGCTCGGCGCGAACCGGTAGTTGACCGTCACCGTGCACAGATCCGGTACGACGTTGCCCGCGACACCGCCGCTGATCCCGACCGCGTTCAGGCCTTCGCGGTACTCGAGTCCGTCGATCGGCACCCGGCGCGGCTCGTACGCCGCCAGCCGCGCGAGCACGTCGCCGGCGGCGTGGATCGCGTTGACACCCATCCACGAACGCGCCGAGTGCGCCCGCTCGCCGCGGGTGGTGATCTCTATCCGCATCGTGCCCTGGCAGCCGGCCTCGACGACCGCGTTCGACGGCTCCATCACCACCGCGAAGACGCCCTCGAGCAGCTCGGGGTTGGACTGCGAGAGCTTGAACAGCCCGTTGCGCTCGGACTCGACCTCCTCGCAGTCGTAGAACACGTAGGTGACGTCGCGGTTCGGCTCGGCCAGCGTCGCGGCGAGCCGGAGCCCGACGGCGACGCCGCCCTTCATGTCGCAGGCGCCGAGCCCGTGGATCAGGCCGTCGGCGCGACGCGACGGGAGGTTGTCGTTCAGCGGGACGGTGTCGAGGTGCCCGGCGATGACGATCCGTTCGGCGCGGCCCAGGTCGGTCCGCGCGACGACCGTGTTCCCGTGCCGGAACACCTTCAGGTGCCCGTACGCCGACAACGCCGCCTCGACCGCGTCCGCGATCTCCTCCTCGGTCCCACTCACCGACGAGACGTCGACCAAGGCAGCGGTCAGGTCGGGTCCGGATTGGGTCAGGTCGAACGTCGCCATCAGTCGTCCTTCGGTTTCGGCACGAACACGCAGAACTCGTTGCCCTCCGGGTCGGCGCAGATCGACCAGTCGATCTCGTCGTCCTGGGGCCGCAGCAGTGTCGCACCCGCGGCCAGCACCGCGTCGAGGGTGTCCGCGTCGACGTCCCAGTGGATCCGGTTCTTCACCGTCTTCGGCTCGGGCACCTCGATGAACACGAAGTAGTCGAACGGCGCACCGGGCACGTTCTCGATCCAGCTGTACGGCTTGCCCTCACCGGCGTTGAAGTCGCCGCCGAGCACGCCGTGCCACCAGCGCGCCTGCGCCTCCGGGTCGGCCGAGTCGATCACGACCTCCATCAACCGGTACGCCGGAACGCTGTCCCGCGGGAACCCGCAGAACTCGCCGCCCTCCGGGTCCCCCATCACCGCCCAGCTCTGCTCGTCGCTGATCGGCGACTGCACGGTCGCACCGAGCGCCTCCAGGTCGGCGATCGCCGAGGTGTGCACGTCGAGATGCACCCGCTGCTTCACGGTCCGCGGCTCGGGCACCTTGTTGATCCAGACCGTCTGCGCCGGCGAATCACCGCGCAACGGCACCGGCCCGTCCGCCGCGGCGTCCGCAGGGGGTGTCAGGCCGAGCACCGTCCCCCAGAACTCGGTCATCGGGCCGACGGAACTCACGTCGACACACAGGTCCTTGAACCGCGCAACACTCATTCCCCAAGGCTAAAGGGGTCCGCCGACTGTTTCCGGTAGTGCCGGTTGACGCGCTCGCGGTTCCCGCAGGACGGGGAGCACCAGGTCTGGCGGGGGTCGGTCTGCAGGAAGTACCGGACGCAGCGCGCGGCCGGGCAGGCCCGTAGCCGTACGACGTCCGGACCGCTGAGGAAGTCGATCGCCGACCGAGCCACCGCGCCGGTCAGCAGCCTGACCGGGTCGCTGCTGCGTGCGGACCAGCTGGTCGTCGGCAGGTCGGCGTCGTCCGCCCACGCCAACTGAGGGGTCCCGAGGAAGTCGGCCGCCCGGTTGAGCCGCCGAAGCGCTGTCGAGGGGTCAAGCGGCGCCGCCAGCTCAACCCGTGTGGGCTGAACAACCCGAGCAAACAAGTTCCGTACGACGCTGCGCAGCTCGATCAGTGCAGGAGAGACATCAGGGGAAGACAGTTGAATGGAGCGTCCGACAACCTGCTCGACCTCTGGTGCCGCCTGTTCCAGAAACACCTCGATGCCCTCTGGCGTCGCGAGGGTGTCGAGGAGGCCGCCGTGGCCGTCGTGGCGGATGGTGCGGGCTAGGTCGAGGGCGAGCACGGGAGGAGTCTAATGGGATACGCGGTTGCTGCCATGTGAACACGTCCTCTAGGGTCCTAACGTCAAGTCTGTTGACTGCCGTTAGGAGCGTCATGCTGAAACCCGAGGTCCCGGCCGCCGTGCAGCGGTTGAACGTCGTACTGGCGGAGGTCGACGAGACCACCGCGCGCGGACCGTCGGCGCTGCCGGGATGGTCGCGGGCGCACGTCGTGGCGCACCTGGGGAACTTCGGCGACGCGATGACGCGACAGGTGACCGAGGCGCTGGAGGGCCGACAGGTCGACATGTACGACGGCGGCCCGCCCGCACGGACCGCGGCGATCGAGAGCGACTCGACCAAGTCCGCCGACGAGCTGACCCAGCACGCCAGGGAAGCACTGGCCAACCTCGTCGCCGCCTGGGAGCGCGTGGACGACTGGTCGCGCCCGGTGCGCCACCGCAACGGCACGCTCGCCGACACCGTCTACAACGCCTGGCGTGAGGTCGACATCCACGCCGCGGACCTCGACCTGAGCTACACCGTCGACGACTGGTCGCAGGACTTCTGCATGCACCTGCTCGCGTTCCTCCGCCCACGCGTCCCCGAAGGCACCCGCCTGGTCCTGCAGGCGCCGGGCGTCCGCTGGGCCCACGGCGAGGGCGACAAGCTGGTGATCGAAGGCAAGCTCACCGACCTGACCGCCTGGATGGCCGGCCGACAGCCCCGGGGACCCCTCACCGGAGATCTCCCAGAGCTGCAGCCCTGGCCCTGACCGGATCAAGCAAGCAGCGCCCGGGCCAGGCGGCGCCAGCTGCCCCGGAGCATTCAGCGTGACGCGCTCCTACTTCAGGCCGGTCGTCTTCATCGCGTCGACCAGACGCTTCTGCCCGGCGACGAACACGACAACAGTCGGGATCGCCGCGATCACCGCGGCGGCCAGGATCAGGTTCCACGCCGACGCGTACTGACCCTGCAGCCCCGAGATGCCGAGCTGAACGACGCGCAGATCCGGATTGCGGGTGATGGTCAACGGCCACAGGAACGCGTTCCAGTTGGCCAGGAAGAACAGCACCGACAGCGACGCCAGGACCGGGCGGCTCAGCGGCAGGATGACGCTCCAATACCGGCGCCAGTAACCACAGCCGTCCAGGTCGGCTGCCTCCTCCAGCTCGCGCGGGATGTTCAGGTAGTACTGGCGCAGCAGGAAGATGCCGAAGGCATGGAAGATGCTCGGCACGATCAGCCCGGCGTAGCTGTCCAGCAGGCCGAACTGCTTGGCGACCAGGAACAACGGGACCAGGATCACCGGCAGCGACACCAGCAGCGTCGACATGATGCCGGAGAAGATCAGCGCCCGGCCCGGGAACCGCAGCCGGGCCAGCGCGTAGGCCGCCATCGAGTGGAAGAACAGCGCGATCACGGTAACCGCGACCGACACGATCGCGGAGTTCATCAGGAAGCGCGGCAGCGGGAACTTCAGCAGCACGTACTGCAGGTTGTCCAGCGTCCAGCTCGACGGCCAGCCGAACGAGAACACGTCCTCGGCCGGCTTCAGCACGCTCAGCAGCACCCACAGCAGCGGCGCGACGGCGATCAGCGCCAGCACGTGCGCCAGGACGGGAAAGAACCTAGTCCTCATCGAAACGGCCTCCCTTCGTGAAGGCGAACATCAGGCCGGTGCAGAGCACGAGGATCGCGACCACGACCGTGGTCAGCGCCGCGGCGTACCCGAGGTTGTTGAAGGTGAAGGCCTGCTCGTAGATGTAGAGCACGACCGTGCTGGTCGCCCGGGCCGGTCCGCCCTTGGTCAGCACGAAGACCAGGTCGAAGGCCTGCAAGCCGGTGACCGCGCCGATCGTCGAGTTGACCACGACGAAGAAGCTGGTCGGCCGCATCAACGGCCAGATCACGAACCGGAACCGCTGCCAGGCCGAGGCGCCGTCGATCTGCGCCGCGTCCTCGAGCTCCTTCGGGACATCCTTCAGCCCGGCCAGCAGGACCAGCATCTGATAGCCCATCACGAACCAGACGCTGATCACCACGTAGGTGCCCAAGGCAAGCGACGGCGTACCGAGGAAGGACACGTCGCCGAGCCCGAACGGCGCCAGCAGCTTGGAGACCGCGCCGCGCTTGTCGACCAGCAGGAACTGCCAGATCAGGCCGACCACGACCAGGCTGACCACGTGCGGCAGGAAGAACGCCGACCGGACCCAGCCGATGCCGCGGAAGTGGTTGCGGACCAGCATCGCCAGCCCGAAGCTGATCACGAACGCGATCGGGACGAAGCTGACCACGTAGATCGCGGTGATCTTCAGCGACGCCCAGAGCTGGTCGTCGCTGCCCATCAGCTTGTAGTTGGCCAGGCCGACGTACTGGTAGTTGCCGAAGCCGTCGACCTTGAAGAACGCGACGCCGAGCGCGAGCACCATCGGGACCGCGACGAAGGCGAGCAGGCCGAGCAGGTCGGGCGCGAGGAACGCGTACGCCGCCAGGGCCTCGCGCCGTTTGCGCGTCATGCCAGGCTTGGACGTGGCCGCCGTACGGCGTACCGACGGCTTGGACGGGGGCGCTGTCGTCGTGGTCATCAGCTGATGGGCGCGCCCTGGTAGGTCTTCAGGAACGTGTCGATCCGCTCCGCCGCGTCGGCCGCCGCCTTGGCCGGGTCGGACCCGTTCAGCTGGCAGGCCTGGATCGCGTCGGCGATCGGCTGGTACACCTCCGGTGGGAACCGCGGCTCGGGCTGACCGGTCGGCGCGATCTCGTCGACGAACTTCTTCAGCACGCCCTGCTCGAAGGCGCCCTTGGCGTCCGCGGCCGCCTGGACCGACTTGCGCGGCGGCACGTTGGTCTTCACCACGGTGTTCCACTGCCGCTGCCGCTCGACCCCTTCGGCGTCGGTCGAGCCGAGCGCCCAGGCGATGAACTTGGCCGCGGCCTCGGGGTTCTTGCCCTTGGAGTTGGCGACGAACGCCCAGCCGCCAAGGTCCGTGGCCGGTTTCCCGCCGTCCGGCGTCGGCAGCGGGATGATGCCGTACTTGAACTTGGCGGCCTTGCCCTTCATGTCGGCGACCGCCCAGATCCCGCTCTGCTGCAGGGCAACCGCGCCCGAGCCGAGGTTGGACACGACGTCACCACCGCCGTCGCCGAGCGCCTTGCGCGGCGCGACCTTGGCCTGAATTGTGTCCTTCCAGAACCCCAGAGCCTGTACGGCGGCCGGCGAATCGAAGGCGACCTTGCCGTCCTTGATGGGCGTCCCGTCGCCCTGCCAGAGGAACGGGTACCAGGTGAAGTTCTGGTAGTAGCCGGGCAGCGTCTCGAACATCACGCCGTACCGGTCCTTGCCGGTCAGCTTCTCGGCGACCGCCAGCGTCTGGTCCCAAGTCTTCGGCAGATCCGCTTCGGACAGACCGGCCTTGGTGAATGCGGCCTCGCTGTAGTACATCGCCAGCGGCTCGATCTCCATCGGCAGGCCGTACACCTTGCCGTCGACCGATCGCGCCTCGAGCAGGCCGGGCAGGTAGTCGCTCTTCGACTCCGCGGGCAGCGCGGACGACAGGTCCTGCAGTACGCCGCCGTTGTAGTACCGCAGGAAGTCGCCGGGGCTGATCAGGAAGATGTCCGGGCCCTCGCCGGACTGGAAGGCGGTCTGCAGCGTGGTCCCGTTCAGGTAGTCCTTGCCCGGGATGTAGCGCAGCTTGACCTTGACGTCGTTGTTGGCGTTCCACTTCTCGGCGATGTCGACGAACCACTTGCTCTGCGGACCGCCGTCGTCGGACGGACCGTAGAAGTTCCAGAACGACATCTCCTTGCCGTCACCGCCGCTGCCGCCGTCACCTCCGCACGCGGTCAGCAGGGGGCCGCCGACACCGGCGGCGGCCAGGGCGCCGAGACCACCGCGCAGGACCGAACGCCGGCTGATCGGCCTGTGCAGGTTGGGGGTTTCCGACATCTGAGGCTCCAGGGGGTAGCGCTCCGGGAACGGGCAATCGATTTCTCGCAATCTACGAGGGGTCACCGGAACGGTCAAGAGGGTGACGGTGACGACTTTGACCGGACAAGGTGGTTGGCCTTGTTTTGCACAGGTTGCAGACGTTGACACCGTCACGACGCGCTGCCTACGCTTCGGAAATCGATTTCTGACACAGACCGGAAAGCGGGTCGAGGATGCCAGTAGTGCCGAACCGTGCGGACCGCCCCACCGCCGCACGGCAGCAGCTCGCCGACGCCGGGAGCCCGGCGTCCGACGCGGTCGATCCGGCGGTGGCGGCTGACCCAGTCGCGGTCGACGACGCGGTCGTCGAGCTCCCGCGGGAGCTGGTCACGCGGGGACTGGCGGCGGCACGGACCGCGATCGAGACCGAGGCCGCGGCCGTCTCCGCGCTGGCGGACCGGCTGGACGGGGTCTTCCTCGACGTACTGACCGCGGTGGCTGCCTGCGAAGGGCATCTGGTCGTCACGGGCCTCGGCAAGTCCGGCCTGGTCGGTCGCAAGATCGCCGCGACGCTGGCCTCGACAGGGACCCCGGCGACCTTCATTCACTCCGGCGACGCCCTGCACGGCGACTCGGGCGCGGTGACCTCTCGCGATCTCGTGCTCGCCTTGTCGGCGTCGGGCGAGACCGCCGAGGTGTGCGCGTTCGCGCGGATGCTGGGCGAACGGCAGATCCCGGTGATCGCGATGACCGGGGCCGAGGAGTCGACGCTCGCCCAGTTGGCGACGTACACGCTGGACACGATGGTGTTGCGTGAGGCCGACCCGTTGAACCTCGCGCCGACCGCGTCGACGACCGCCGCGCTCGTGATGGGTGACGCGCTCGCGTGCGCGCTCGTCGTACTGCGGGAGTTCACGCGCCACGACTTCGCGCGCTTCCATCCGTCGGGTGCGCTCGGGCGCCGGCTGCTCGGCGGGGAGCAGGCATGAGCCGGTACGACGTGTGCGTGCTCGGGTCGTTCATGAAGGACCTGGTCGCGAGCGCCGAACGGCGGCCGCTGCCGGGCGAGACCTTGCACGGCACCGGATTCGCGGAGTTCCTCGGCGGCAAGGGCGTGAACCAGGCGATCGCCGCGGCCCGGATGGGTGCGCGGACGGCGATCGTCGGGACGATCGGCGACGACCGGTACGGCGAGGAGTTCCTGGACCTGCTCAAAACCGACGGCGTCGACATCGACTGGGTGATCCGGCATCCGTCGCTCGGGACCGGCGTCGGGCTGCCGCTGGTGCTGCCCGACGGGAGCAACTCGATCATCATCGTGTCCCGCGCGAACGCCGCGATCACCCCCGACGACATCGAGGCCGCGGGCGACGTACTGACCGGCAGCCGGGTGCTGAGCGTCCAACTCGAACTCCCGGTCGAGGCGAGCCGAGCTGCCCTCCGGCTCGCCTCGGCCGCGGGCGTCACCACGATCCTGACGCCGGCGCCGGTCGGGCCGGTCGATCCGTCGCTCGCGGCGTACGTCGACATCCTGGTCCCGAACGAGGTGGAGGCCGCGGCGCTGACCGGGCTGGACTGCGACGACGAGTCGCAGGTGCCGGTGATCGCGCGCAAGCTGGCCGACGAGTGGGATCTGCGCGGATGCGTGGTGACGTTGGGATCGCGCGGGGCGTATGTGCTGGATCGGTCCGCGGGGGTTGAACTGCGGGTGGCGCCGCATCGGGTCGACACCGTGGACACGGTCGGGGCCGGGGATGCCTTCTGTGGATCGCTCGCGGCGTCGCTGGCGGAAGGGGCTTCGCTTGCGGACGCCGTACGGCTTGCGAATGCTGCCGGGGCGCTGTCGACGACCGTGAACGGGGCTGCTGCTTCGGCTCCTTCGCGGGCTTCGGCTGCCGCGCTGCTCGACGCGTTGGAAATCGATTCGTCGTCGTTCGCTGCTGCTCCACCCAACCCGTGAGACTCTAGATGCCGTCCAGACGGCACCTACGGGTTGAACGGGGAGTGAGCATGACGACGATCTACGACGTCGCGCGTAGATCAGGCGTGTCCCCGGCCACCGTGTCGCGGGTGCTGAGCGGACGGCGCAACGTGGACCCGGAGCTGTCCGAGAAGGTCCGCGCGGCCGTCGCCGAGCTCGGCTACCGGCCGAACGGCGTCGCGCGGAACCTGCGCCGGGCCAGCACGAACCTGTGGGCCGTCGTGATCTCCGACATCGAGAACCCGTTCTTCACGTCGCTCGTGCGCGGGCTCGAGGACGTCGCGCAGACCGAGGGCTACCACGTCGTGCTGTGCAACTCCGACGAGGACCCGGCCAAGGAAGCGGCGTACGCCGGTGCGGTGCTCACCGAGCAGATGGCCGGCGTGGTGATCTCGCCGACCTCGACCGCCGAGGGCGTGCAGCAACTCGCCGAGGCTAAGACCCCGATGGTGCTGATCGACCGCCGCGTCGAGGGCGTCGAGGCCGACACCGTCCTGGTCGACAACGAGCACGGCGCCGCCGAGGGCGTGAAGCACCTGATCGACGGCGGGTACTCCAGGATCGCCTGCATCACCGGCCCGCGCCGCGTCAGTACGGCGATGGACCGCCTCGCCGGTTACCGCGCGGCCTTGCGCGCCGGCGGCATCCGGTACGACAAGGACCTCGTCCGCCACGCCGACTTCCGCGAGGCCGGCGGCTACGCCGCGATGGAGAGCCTGCTCGAACTCCCCGAGCCGCCCGAGGCCCTCTTCGTCACCAACAACCTGATGACCGTCGGCGCCCTGGAATGCCTGGCCAAGAAGGGCGTCCGGGCCCCCGCCGACATCGCCATCGTCGGCTTCGACGACATCCCGTGGGCCGACCTGGTCGTCCCCAGCCTCACCACCGTCGCCCAGCCGACGTACGAGTTGGGCCGCACCGCGGGCCTGCTCCTGAAAGACCGAATCGCGGCCCCCGGCCGCCCGCCGTCGACGGTCACCCTCCGCACGGAACTCCACATCCGCGCGACCTCGGCCCCTAAGAACCCGCGAAAGAAGTAGCACCCACCTCCCCAGCTCCTCCCCTCCACACCCCTCAAATCTGCACTTTGTGCACCAGCCAGTCACCACGACGGCCGGAACACGACTGAGCCGTGCACAAGGTGGGGATCAGGCGCCGCCCGTCGGGGGACGGGTGTGTGGCCAGGGGCTGTCGGCGGGGTCGGCGGTACCGACCGACAGGACGTGTCCGGCCTGGCGGCGTTCTCAGCCTCGCCCTTACGCCTGGATCAGACCTGCACGGCGCCGTCAGGCGGGAGACGTCCTGTCGGTCGGTACCACTTCACCCCCGACCGGCCGCTTGGGCTGAGGGCTTCTTCTGGTGGCGTGGGTCGAAGGTCGGGACCCATTTGGCCAGCCAGGTGGAGCCGGTGAGGGTCAGGGCTCCTAGGGTCAGGGAGGCTGCGGCCAAAGGGAAAGCCAACGTGATGGCGCCGATGAGGATTGGGCCGATGACCGAGCCGAACTCGGCGCAGAAGGTCCAGCAGGCCAGGAACTGGGCTCGGTGGCCGGGTGGGGCTGCGTCGGCTCCTAGGGTCTTGACGATGCCGGAGCCGAGACCGTTACCTATGGCCATCAGCACGCCTACGGCGAGGATGCTGGTGAAGGCTGTGGAGAGGGGCAGGGTGAGCATGCCGATGCCGAGGAGGACTGTGGCGGGGACTGCGATCCAGACCCGGCCCAGGCGGTCCATGACCAGGCCGGCGGGGTAGAAGAGCAGCATCTCGATGCCGTTGGTGATGCCGAAGACGATGGAGGTGTCGGTCGCGGACAGGCCCAGATGCTCGCCCCACAAGGGGATCAGGCTGGTGCGGGCGGCGCGGGCGACCGCGATGACGAAGACGGCGGTGCCGAGAGTGAGGAACGTGCGGCGGTGCGCCCAGAGGACCTGCTTCAGGGAGAGGCGTTCGACCTGGATGGGTTCGTGGGCGCCTTGGGGTTCGCCGGCGGTGAGGAGGACGATGATCGCGCCGATCGAGCCCGCGACGCCGACGGCGTAGGCGCCGGGCATGCCCCAGTAGTGGCCGGCCAGCGCGCCGAGGAACGGGCCGACGAACAGACCGATGCGATTGACACCGCCGAGGGTGGACAGCGCGCGGGCGCGGAGCTCGACGGGGACGACTTCGGTGACGTACGACTGGCGGGCCAGGCTGAAGACCGCGCCGGCCAGGCCCGCGACCAGCAGGCTGAGGCCCAGCAGCCACGGCGTACGGACGACCATCGCGGCGCACCACGCGACCGCGCTGACGACGGCTGCGACGAGGAGTGCGTGGCGTTCACCGATCCGTACGACGAGCGCACCGGCCGGGAGCGAACCGGCGAACTGGCCGATGCCGAGCACGCCGACGAGGAACGCCGCAAAGCCGACGGAGGCGCCGAGCTGGAGTGCCGACAGGGCGACGACCGGGAGTACGGCGCCCTGCCCGACGGCGTTCAGGACGGTCGGGCCGAAGGCGGGGACCGCGATCCGCCAGAGGCTGAAGCCAGGCATTGCTGCTCCTCCAAAGTATCTCGACATCAAGATACACGAGGAGGAGAGACCCTGCAGCGGGGCGGGAGGAGAGCACGGAGGGCGGGAGCTAGTGCGGCGGCGGAGGTGGGATATTGCCGGCGCGGATCCAGCGCACGCAGTCGAGCGCACTCGCCGCCGGCGGCCGCACGCGCAGCCCAGCAGCGACAGCGCGCGAGTTGTCGAGCTGGAAGGTCCCATCGTTCGACCCGTCGTGCGGCAGGTGGAACCGATCGATCTCCGGCGCCCAGTCCACCGCCAGCTCAGCCGGTACGACGGACCGCCACGCCTCGGCCAGGTCCCGCATCGTCCACGTCTCGCTGACCGCCGTGAACGGGCCGGTGAGCCGGCGAGTCGTGACCAGCAGCAGGAAGTCGGCCAGGTCCCGCGCGTCCAGCCACTGGATCGGCTGGTCGGGCCGCGCGGCGCACTCGAGCGTGCCCATCGTCGCGATCGCCTGACCCCAGTTGCCGAAGTCGGGGTTGTACGGGCCGACGACGAAGCCGGAGCGGATCGCGGCCGTGCGTTCGCCGTACAGGGCGGTCAGCTCGCGCTCGGCCCGGGCCTTCGACGGCTCGTACAGGTCCATGCTGAAGGTGTCTTCGGGCGCGTCAGGGGGCCAGGGCAACAACCCCGCATCCTCGGTCTGTCCCGGCGTCCGCCGGTCGGCGAAGACCCCGATCGTCGACATGTAGGTGTAGTGACCGACCCGATCACGCAACACCTCGCCGCTGAGCCGGACGTCCCGGACGAGGAAGCCGGACATGTCGATCACGCCGTCCCACTCACCATCAGCCAGTACGCCGGGCGCCGCGCGCTCCCCCACGATCCGCTCGACCTCCGGGAACAGCTCCGGATTGGTCAGCCCGCGGTTGAACAGCGTCACCTCGTGACCGTACCGCAGCGCGGCCTCGACAACATGACGGCCGAGGTTCTTCGTCCCGCCGAGGACGAGCAGCCTCACAGCTGCTCCAGCAATCCGTCGAGCTCTTCGAGCAACGGGTCGATCCAGGTCTTGGACGACGGCACGGTGTGCACGCCTTCCTCGATCACCCAGGCCAGCGCGCGCAGCGTGAAACCGCAGCCGCCAACCAGGGTCTGCCGCTCGACCAGGTCGCGGGCGGTCTCGGCTGCCTCGCAGTACCGGCGGACGAGCAGGTCGCGATCGTGGCCTAGGGCAACGGCTTCGCGGGTGAGCGTGTAGAGGTCGGGCAGCTGCGGCGCCAGGTAGGTCAGCGGCCAGTCGACCGGCGTCCAGCGTTTGCCGTCGGTGACGAGGTTCTTGCCGACGTAGTCGCCGTGCACGACCGCCGGTCGCACGTGTTGGTGCAGCTCGTCCACCGCAGGCCGCAGCCGCGTCTCGGCCCGCTCGGCAAGAGGGGAGTGAGATTGACGGACAGAGATCTCGGCCGCGAGCTCCACCAGCCGGTCCGCGCCGAACTCACTCTCCCCCGAGACCTCCACCGACCGGATCTCCGCCAGCAGCTCGACCGCCGCCAGGAACCCGTCCAGGCTCGGCTCCTGCTCCAGCGTCACCCGGCCGACGTCCTCCATCACCAGCAGCACCGCGCCGTCCAGCCGCACCAGCTCGATCAGCTCCGGAGCCGGCAGCCGCAGCGGCCGCACGTACCGCTCGTACGCCGTACCCTCGGTGCTCTGCGCGTCGCTCCCCCGTTTGACGATCACACTGCGCAGCCCGTACGACAGCCGCCAGACCTCCGACGATCCCCAGTACCGCAACCGGTCGCCGTTCACCTCGTCCAGCGCCGATGCCCCGGTCGCCTTCAGCACGGCCGGTTCGACGGCCTCGATCCACAGCGGCAGCACGCCGTACACCCCTTTCGCAGACCAGCCAGTGAAGCACGCCCTGTCCGTACTGTGCGCACCAATTAGAACGCGCCCGAGTCGTCTGGCAGGCTTGCCCGCATGACTGAGACTGCCGCGCACGCCTGGGGCTTCGGCCTCGCCACCGTCACCGAGTCGGGCTCGGTGCTCGACGTCTGGTACCCGGCGCCCGAGCTGGGCTCCGCACCGGCGGACGTGAAGGCGCCGGCCGAGCTGATCGCTGCCGAGGGCAACGACGACCTGCGCAAGGTCCGTCGTGAGGTCGTCAAGGCCGAGATCGCGCTGGACGCCGCTCCCGACGGTACGGCGGACGCCTACCTGCGGCTGCACCTGCTGTCGCACCGTCTGGTCCGCCCGCACGGCGTCAACCTGGACGGCATCTTCGGCGCCCTGCCGAACAACGCCTGGACGTCGCACGGCCCGGTGCCGGTCGACCAGGTCGAGCAGGTCCGGCTGCGCGCGCGGGCCGCGGGCCTGCACCTGTCGGTGACCAGCGTCGACAAGTTCCCCCGGATGACCGACTACGTCGTACCGTCCGGTGTCCGGATCGGTGACGCGGATCGCGTCCGCCTCGGCGCGCACCTGGCTGAGGGCACCACCGTGATGCACGAGGGCTTCGTGAACTTCAACGCCGGCACGCTCGGCACCTCGATGGTCGAGGGCCGGATCGTGGCCGGTGTCGTGGTCGACGACGGCAGCGACATCGGTGCCGGCGCGTCGATCATGGGCACGCTGTCCGGCGGCGGCAAGGCCGTCGTCTCGATCGGCAAGCGCTGCCTGCTCGGCGCGAACGGCGGGATCGGCATCTCGCTCGGCGACGACTGCGTGGTCGAGGCGGGGCTGTACGTGACGGCCGGGACCAAGGTGACGCTGCCGGACGGCACCGTCGTCAAGGCGCGCGACCTGTCCGGCCAGCCGGGACTGCTCTACCTGCGCAACTCCGTCACCGGTGCGGTCGAGGCACGGCCGCGCAAGGGCGAGGGCATCACGCTCAACGAAGCCCTGCACGCCAACGCGTGACCGTACTTTCTGAGGATCTCCCGGCGGCACTTTCGGATGATTTTCCGCCGACAGCCGCCGTACGGCCCCGGACCGCCAACCAACCGGGTCCGCATCACGTCAACCAGTTCGTGACCAGCCATCCGGAACCCGCCGCCGCCCTCCGCACGTTGGGAGCGGTATGCCGGTGAATCGTGGAGTGATCGTCGCCGTCGGCGCGATCGGCGCGCTCGCGCTGGCCGTCGGCGGCGCGATCGCGTGGGTCGGCGGCCAGGGCATCGGGCCGCTGATCCCGCCCCGGGAGCAGTGCGAGGCGACCGTCAACGGGACCACCGTCACCGTCGACCTCGAGCAGGCCCAGTGGGCCGCGGTGATCACCGGCATCGCCGTACGGCGTGGGCTGCCGCCGCGCGCGGCCACGATCGCGCTGGCCACGGCGTACCAGGAGTCCGGCCTGCGCAACCTCGCCCACGGCGACCGGGACTCGCTCGGACTGTTCCAGCAGCGGCCGTCGACGGGCTGGGGCACGGCCGCGCAGGTCCGCGACCCGCACTACGCGGCGTGGAAGTTCTACGACGCGCTGGTGAAGATCAAGGGGTACGAGAAGCTCGCGGTGACGGTCGCGGCCGACCGGGTCCAGCGCAGTGCCTTCCCCAACGCGTACGCCGACCACGAGGGCGACGCGCGGATCCTGGCCTCGGCGCTGAGCGGGCAGACCAAGAGCGCGTTCAGCTGCACGCTGGACAACCCGTCGGGTCCCGTCGAGACCATCGGCAGGAACGGACTGACGCCGCGGGCCGAGGCCGTGCGGCAGGACCTGATCAAGACGTTCGGCAAGCTCTCCACGGGCGGGTACGCCGAGGGCGGCGTCCGGACCGGGCACATGGAGGGCTCGGCGCATTACGACGGCCGGGCGGTCGACATCTTCGTCAAGCCGATCTCGGCGGCGAACACGACCCGCGGCTGGGCGCTGGCGCAGTACCTGGTCGCCCAGGCGGACCGGCTGAAGATCAAGACCGTCATCTTCAGCGACAAGATCTGGACCGCCGGCGGCCGCTCGGACAGCGGCTGGCGCGACTACGACGCGCCGGACCGGGCCGGGAACCGCGACACGCTGCGGCACCTGGACCACGTGCACGTGGATGTCGTCGAGCAATAGACGCAAAAACTGCGGTGCACCGTCGTCCGGTGCACCGCAGTTGTCTGCTTCAGGCCTAGCTCACTCGTCGTGCTCCTGCGGGGGCAGCGCCGCGATGAACGGGTGGTCCTTGTCGATCTTGCCCATCTTCGACGCGCCACCGGGCGAACCCAGGTCGTTGAAGAAGTCGACGTTCGCCGTGTAGTAGTCCTTCCACTGGTCCGGCGTGTCGTCCTCGTAGTAGATGGCCTCGACCGGGCAGACCGGCTCGCACGCTCCGCAGTCGACGCACTCGTCGGGGTGGATGTAGAGCATCCGGTTGCCCTCGTAGATGCAGTCGACCGGGCACTCCTCGACGCACGCGAGGTCCTTGAGGTCAACACACGGCTGCGCGATGACGTAAGTCACTGGTACTCCTCCTATGGCCAGCAGGCGCAGCGGTCGGGAAATGCTGCGGTGCGGTAGTGCTCGGTTCTCTAGTATCACGGTAGTAGATGACCCACTCTGCCAGGAGTCCGCATCGTGTCAGGCCTCAGTGCCCGTGATATCGGCCACCGTGTCGTGGTCCGCCACCGCCTGGACGGCGGTCAGGCGACCGACGTCATCGGGGTGCTGCAGTCGTACGACGAGCAGACCCTGGAGGTCCGTCACGCCGACAGTACGCCGTACCGGCTCCAGCAGGCAGCGGTGGTGGCGGCCAAGACGATCCCTGAGATGCCGCTGCGGCGCGTGGACGTCGAGCAGCTGTTCCTGATCACCGCGCTCGGCCGGCCCGCGGTGGAGACCCAGTACGTCGGCGAGTGGCTGCTCCGGGCGTCCGGTGGGTGGACCGGCCGGGCGAACTCGGTGCTCCCCGCCGGTGACCCGGGGTTGCCGTTCAGCGACGCGGCCAAGCAGGCGGAGGCGTTCTACGTCGAGCGCGGGTTGCCGCCGCTGGCGCTGACGCGGATCGGTTACCCGGAGTTCGAGGAGTTCACCGGGCAGGGCTGGACCGATGCCCGGCCGGCCAAGTCCGATGCGCTGGTCCTGCACACGACGCTGGACCACGTGAACGGCGTACCGGCGTACGAGGTGCTGGTGGCGGACCGGCCGGGCCCGGAGTGGTACGAGGCGGCCTTCGACGACCAGGTGCCCGCGACAGCGCCGCCCGTGATGGAGGGGGCACCCAAGGCCGTCTTCGCGTCGGTGGAGCTCGACGGGCGTGTGGTGGCCGTCGCGCGGGGGTCGATGACGGGTCACTGGCTCGGCGTGGACGCTGTGCGGGTCGATCCGGCGTACCGGCGGCGTGGACTGGCCACGGCGCTCCTGCAGGGCCTGGCGCGCTGGGCTGGGCCGCTGGGAGGCCGCAGGACGTACCTGGAGGTCGAGGAGGAGAACGTGGGGGCTCTGACGACCTACACGGGCCTCGGGTACGCCGAGGCGTACCGCTACCGCTACCTGACCAAGCGGTAGGACGCCAGCGCGCCGATCAGGCTCAGCGCGGTGAAGCCGACCAGTACGACGCTGAGCGCGTGCTGCGGGTCCGTGCTGAGGCTGGAGTAGACGGCTCCGGCCAGGGCGACTCCGAAGGCGCCGGAGAGCTGCGCGTTGGTGGCGACCACGCCGGAGAGGTCTGCGGCGTACTGGGTGGGCATGCTCGAGGTGATGCCGCCGATGAGGGTGTTGGCGCTGATTCCCAGGCCCAGGCCGCCTACACCGAGCAGGGCGAACAGGAGCGGGCCTGACGTGCCGCCTGCTTGCAGGTAGGCGAGGACGGCCAGGTAGCCGACGCCCAGGATCGCGCAGCCGAGTACCGGGAGCCAGTGGATGCCCTCGGGGAGTCTGGGGAGCAGTGGGCCCGCGACGCCGAAGGCGGCGACCCAGACGACCATGGCCAGGCCTGAGTACGCCGGGCTCTTGCCGAGGCCTTGCTGGAGGTAGAGGGCCAGGACGAAGAGCAGGGCGAAGTACGAGCTGGTGGTGGCGCCGTGGGCCAGCAGGCCCGCTCGGACCCGGGGGTGGTGGAGGACCTGGCGGGCGATCAGGGGGCGGCCGCCGGTTGCGGCGGCTCGGCGTTCGCCGTACTCGAAGAGGGCGACGGCGGGGAGGCTGAGGGCCAGGCTGATCCAGGACCAGGTCGGCCAGCCGCGCTCGGAGCCCAGGAGGAGCGGGACGATCACCAGGAGGACGGCTGCGGACAGGGTGAGCACTCCCCTGGCGTCGAGGGGTTGCTTGGTGCCGCGGGCGGGGTCGAGGTGACGCAGGCCGGCGATGGTGAGCGCGATGCCGATCGGGACGTTGACGAGGAAGATCGGGCGCCAGCTCGTCCCGAACAGATCCGCGGAGATCAGGACGCCGCCGAGGACCTGACCGGCGACCGCCCCGCCGGAGAGGGCGATGGAGAACCAGCCGAGGGCTTTGACGCGGTCGCGTCCGGCGTACGAGAGCTGGATGCCGCTGAGGACCTGCGGGACCATCAGCGCGGCTCCGGCGCCCTGGAGGAAGCGGGCGATGGTGAGTGTGCGGATGTCAGGGGCGAGGCCGCAGGCCAGCGAGGCGAGGGTGAAGAGCTGCAGGCCGGTGAGGAAGACGCGGCGGTAGCCGATCGACGAGCCGAGGCGGGCGCCGGTCACGAGCAGCACCGCGAAGGCGACGACGTACGCCGAGACGACGAGCGCCGCCTGGCCTTCGGTGGCGTGGAGGTCTCGCTGGAGCGCTGGGGCGGCGATGTTGGCGACGGCCGTGTCGACGTTCGCCATGAACTGCCCGGTCAGCAGGACGGCGAGCACGGCGCTGCGGTTGGGGGTTGTTGTCGTCGTGGTCACGGAGGTGGAACGGGTCGGTGTTGCTGGTGTGTGAGTCGCGGAACGCTCTCGGTCGTCGTACTAGGGTCGGCTCATGGCGGATCACGCGGTCGAGCGGCCGGAGTACCCGGGTGACTTCGAGGGAACGGTGCGGGTCGAGTACACGCCGCACCCGGACGACGGGGTGGCGGACCCGGGCGAGATCGTGTGGACCTGGGTGCCGTTCGAGGAGGACCACCACCGGGGCAAGGACCGCCCGGTGCTCGTGGTCGGCTCGGACGGGCTGTACCTGCTGGCGTTGATCCTCACCAGCAAGGACCACGACCGGGACGCGGCCGACGAGGCGCGCTGGGGGCGGGTCTGGCTGGACATCGGCAGCGGGCCGTGGGACAAGGCAGGGCGCAACAGCGAGGTCCGGCTGGACCGGGTCCTGCGGGTGGAGGCGGCGCAGGTCCGCCGCGAGGGCGCGGCCATCGGCGAAGAGCTGTTCAACCAGGTGGCAGCAGAACTGCACGAACTTCACCGAGCATGACAAAGGGCCGCCCCGGAGGGCGGCCCTTCCGTGTTGTCAGCTGGGTGGGCGGGTGCTGCCCGTCGGCTTGCCCATCCCTGGGGTGGGGGGCGTGTCCGGCGTGTTCGGCGGCGTCGGCGTGCCGGGCTTCGGGCCGCAGCGGATGTCGTCGGCGGCGTTGTAGTTCGTCGTGAAGGACTCGGTCTTCACCCGGGCGCCGTTCTTGGCGAAGTACCGGTAGATCTTGATGTCGAACCCGCCGGTCGGCGCCTGCGGGCGGCAGCCCGCCTCCTGGCTGTAGACCAGGCCGGGCGAGCGGAAGTTGTACTTCGCCGACTGACCCGCGGTGACGTCCCAGACCTTCGTGCCCCAGATCTTCACCGTCAGGCTGCCCTGGTTGCCGGGCGTGGAGGCCGTGAAGATGGTCTGCACGAAGATTCCGTGACCGGAGTCGTTCTGGAACTTCAGGTCGACCGACGGCCACGCGACGGTCGCCTCGCGGCCGACCGGGTAGCGGTTGATGTAGACGCTGTGCGCCTTGTGCTCGACGTCCTTGAGCCCGGCGAAGAAGGCCGCGTTGAAGGTCGTGGTCGCCGACTGCGAGACACCGCCGCCGAGGTCGAGCACGAACTTGCCGCCGTTGATGATGTTGCCCTCGGTGAAGCCGTTCTCCTTGGTCCGCTCACCGACGATCTTGTTCAGGCTGAACGTCTCGTTCGGCTTGAGCAGGGTGCCGTTGATCTTGCGGGCCGCGGTGCCGATGTTCACGTTGCGGTACTCGGCGTGCGGGAACTTGGTGGTGAACTGCCCCATCACCTGCTTGATCCCGAGCGCCTGCGCGGCCTCGGTGGTCAGCTCGGCCTTCGACTTGGCCAGCCCGACCGACGCCTTCCGCTCGCCCTCGCTCTTCGGCAGGATCGACAGGATGGCCGGGACCACCTTGTCCCGCGCGACGATCTCGCCGTCGACCGCGGGCACCACCTGCGGCCGGCCGCCGACGATCTGGATCGTGGCGTCCTTCGGCAGCGTCTCCAGGTCCTTGAACCGCTTCTTGAACAGCGGCTCGAGCTTCTTCGCGTCGAGGCTCGGGGTGAACTTGCCGTCCTTGGCGACCAGCTTCAGCGCCGGCGCCAGCTCCTGCGGGGTGAGGTTCACACCCTTGTCGCCGACGGTGAGGCGGACCGGACCGGACATCGCCGGCTCGGCGTACTCGCTCATCGCCTTGGTGATCGCGTCGGTCCCGGCCTGCGGCTTGGTCACGCCGACCGGCAGGTCCTTCGGGTTCCCGTCGGAGGGGAACCCGGACACCACGGTCTCGGCGGCCTTGTCGCTGTCGAGCTGCAGCCCGTCGGCCGGCGCGTGCTGGACGGCCTTGGCGTTCGGGAAGGTGATCGTGCCCTCGGTGGCGGGCCGGTTGACCTGCTGGGCGAGCTTCTCGACCGCGGCCTTCAGCTTGCCCTCGTCCTTCGCGACCACCGGCGCGACGGCGTCACCGCCGGTCATCACCTGCCACATCCGGGCCGGGTTGAGGCTGCGGCCCGCACCGGCGTCGGCCACGGTCGCGTCGACGTCGAGGCTGAGCCCGGCGTCGGCCGGCTTCACCTGGTACGTCGTCTCGCCGGCCTTGAGCTTGATCGGCAGCTTGAGCCGGTCGTCGATGCCCGCCTGGAGCTTCGCCTTGGCCTCGTCCTCGGACAGTCCGCCGAGGTCGATCCCCAGCACCGTCGTGTCCCCCGGTACCTTGTCGCCGGTCAGCGCGAACGCCACGCCGTACCCCACGACGAGCACTCCGAACCCCGCCGCGGCGATGATCCCCGCGAGCTTGTTTCTCCCCACCGGACAGAGTCCTCCTGCTCGAACCAGATGACAGACGGCACATCCTACGCGACCGGGGCAGGCCCGTTCGCCGCCGATCTGCCCCTAGTTGCCCCGGAGGTCCCGGTACTGCCCCGCGTAGTAGATCAGGGCGCTGGGGTCATCCGCGGCGCCCAGGCTGAGCACCTCACCGACCACGATCGTGTGGTCACCGCCCTCGTAGGTCGCCCAGGTGCGGCACTCCAGCCAGGCCGGCGCCCCGGCCACCAGCGGGCAGCCCGTCTTCGGCCCGGGCACGGTCGGGATCCCGTCGAACTGGCTGTACAGGTCCCGCCCCGACCGCGCGAAACGCTCCGCGATCGCCTCATCACCAGCAGCCAGCACCGAGACGGCCCAGTCGCCCCGCGACAGCACCGCCTCATGCATCCGCACGCCCTTGTCCACACAGACCAGCACCAGCGGCGGATCCAGCGACACCGAGGTGAACGCACTCGCCGTCATCGCGTGCGCGACCCCACCCTGCAGCGTGCTCATGATCGTGATCCCGGACGCGAACCGGCTCATCGCCGTACGGAAGTCCGCGGGCGCGATGCTGCCACTGGATTCCGGGGTCACTCCTGCAGCCTAAGACCCCCCACTGGCTGCCGTCTCAACCCGGCGTGTGGCCCGGGTCACTCACCAGTCAGTTCATCGAGCAACTTCCGTACGTCGTCCGCCGCCCCGGAGCCGTGCGTCAGGTAGAGCCGCAGCGCCTTCTGCCAGTCCTGCCGCGCCTCGTCCGGCCGGCCGATCGCCTGATAGGTCTGGCCGCGCCTCACGCGGATGCTGGCCTCGCGATCCCACTGGCTGTGCTCCTGAGCCAGCGCCAGGGCCTTCTCGTGGTGGGCGAGTGCTTCGTCCCACCGGCCCAGTCCGAACGACACGGCGCCGAGGTGGTCGAGGACCTCGGCCACGCCGTTCCACCGCTCCTCGCTCCGGTAGTACTCGAGCGCACGCTCCAGAGCCTGCGAGGCCAACTCGAACCGCCCGGCCTCCCGATAGGACTCCCCGACCACCAACTGCCGCATCCCCAGCCGCGTCCTGGGGATGGTCGGTCCGGCGTACAGCTCCACGGCTCGTTCAAAGGCGGCCTGCTGCTCGGCCTCACGACCGTCCTTGCCGGCGATGATGCCCAGCAGCAGGTGCGCCCAGGACTCAGCAATGCCGTCCTGGTCCTGCACGGTCCGCTCCAAGTACTCGAGAGTCAGCTCGTACGCCGCCGCCAGCTGACCCGCCTGCTCGCGGGCATGCGCGAGGTTGACCATGCACCGCCCCTCGAACACCTGGTCCCCGAGCTCTCTGGCCAGCCGCCGCGCCTGTTCCAGCGCAACCGCTCCGGCGGCGAAGTCGCCGAGCTCGTTGTGCGCCAACCCCAGGTCGACGGTGATCATCGCGGCCGCCACCGGGTCGGTCCGTTCGTCGACCAGCTCCGCGGCGGCCTGGTTCACGTCACGCCACTCGATCCATCGCTTCCGATTCATCGCGTAGGCGTTGAGGGCCGGCGCCAGCCGAACGACCAGCTCGCGGGCGGCGTCCGATCCGCGCGCTGCCGATCGCACCGTCCGCAGCAGCGCTTCACGCTCGGCGTCGACGATGGCGTAGGCCTGGTCGCGGTCGAGGTCCGCGGCACTCCGGGACCAGCTCGCCTCGCGCCAGCCGGCGGCCAGCGCACTGGGCTCGGGCGTCAGCTCCTCACCACGCCAGAGCAGAGCGATGTACTCCCCCAGCACCCGGAGCCGGACGTTCTCCTCCGCCGCCGGATCGGAGAGTTCACGGCCGACCGAGCGCACCAGATCGTGCAGCCGGTAGACGTGCACGGCCGGTGTCTCCAGCAGGCTCGCGTCCACGAGGTGTTCGAGGGCGTCCTCGGCCTCGTGGAGCGACAGGTCCAGGGCTGCCTTCGCGATCCGCAGCGAGAACTCGTCCCCCTCGATCAGGGAGACCAGCGGCAGCGCCCGGGCGGCTGCTCGCTGCACGGGGCGGTCCCCAGCGGCCAGCGCCTGGATCGACAGACCGATCGTGGCTCGTACGCCGGTGTCCTCGTCGGTCAGGACCTGCAGCTTCGCTCGCTCGTCGGACAGGGTGGCGGCCAGTTCGGCCAGGCTCTGCTGCGGCCGGTCGGCGAGATGGCTTCCGGCGATCCGCAGCGCGAGCGGCAGGCGACCGCAGAGACGAACGATCTCGAAGGCGGCCTCCGGTTCCCGCGCGATCCGCCGATCGAGTACGGCGGCGAGCAGGCTCAGCCCTTCGGACTCGGCGAAGAAGTCGAGCGCGATGTGGCGAGCGCCGGCCAGATCGACGAGGCGCGGTCTGCTGGTGATCAGGGCGACCGAACCGCCCGTTCCTGGAAGCAGCGGCTCGACCTGCGCGGTCCCGGCGGCATCGTCGAGCACGATCAGCAACCGCCGGTCAGCGATCAGCGAGCGGAACCGTGCGGTGGCCGTCGGCAGATCTTCCGGGACGGTCTGGGCCCCGAGCATCCGCAGCAGCCGACCGAGGGCCTCCACCGGGCTGAGTGGCGGGCCACCGCCGTGCCCGCCGAGGTTCAGGTACAGGCTGCCGTCCGGGTAGGCGCCCGCGACCAGACCGGCGATCCGCACGGCCAGGGCGGTCTTGCCGATCCCGCCCATCCCGGAGATCGAGATCGGCGCGGCCACGGTCGCTTGCCGGGTCGTGAGGAGCTCGACCAGCTCGGCCGTGACCTGCTCCCGGCCGATGAAGTCAGCCAGGTCGGCGGGCCGACCGTCCTGCCGACGGGCCGGTCCCCGCTTGGCGGCGTCGTCGAGTTGCCGATGCTGCTCGTCCGACAGGTCGAGCGCCTTCACCAGCTGGGAGATCGTCGACGGCCACGGGTAACGGCGACGGCCGGTTTCCAGCGTTGCGATGGCGCCGACGCTGAGGCCGGAGCGTTCGGCGAGTTGTTCCTGGGTCAGCCCCGCGGCGACCCGGAAGCCCTTGAGCAGTTCAGCGACACCGGCCATGCCGCCTGATCGTAGTCAGGTGGCACGGCCTGTGCTCGCTCAATGGTCGGCTCAGAGGCCGGCGAACAGGTCCGTCTCCAGGCCGTCGGGCCCAGGAGCCGCGGTGCCCTTGACCAGGCGGTAGGCCTCGTCGCCGAAGATCTCGCTGCCGTTGTTGTTGGACAGCGCGAAGAACGGGCCGTCGACGGTGATCTGGGTGGCGTGCGCCTTCATCGCGTTCATCTTGCGGTCGAGGTACCCGTCCGCGGAGACGATGCAGTCGATCAGCCGGTCCGGCGTGATCATCGGCGGCATCGGGCCCTCGGGGTCCATGCCCTCGAACGTGGTGGTGTCGCCGGCCGCGCGCAGCTTGCGCAGGCTCTCGCGGAAGGGACCCTCGGCCATCGCGGTCCAGTAGATCTTGCTGACGTCCCAGGCCGGGCCGAGGTCCTCGCGGTACGAACGCGCGGCGGCCAGCGCAGCGGCGTACGTCGCGACCCGGTGGGCCTTGACGTGGTCCGGGTGCCCGTAGTTGCCCCACTGGTCGTAGGTGACCAGGACCTGCGGGCGGATCTCCCGGATGATCGGGACCAGGTCGTTCGCGGCGGCGACCAGGTCGGCCTGCCAGAAGCTGTCCGGCCGGGTGTCCGGCGGTACGGCGGCGTTGCCGGTCTCGTCGTAGATCATCCCGGTGTCCCGGTACTTTCCGGGCCCGCCGAGGAAGCGGTGGTCGGTGACCCCGAGCTCGTCCATCGCGGCGGCCAGCTCACCGATCCGGTGCGGGCCGAGCCCGTCGGTCTGGTCGGCGGCCAGGTGCTCCAGCTCCGGCACCAGCACCTCCCCCTCCTCACCGAGGGTGCAGGTGACCAGCGTGACGTGGGCGCCCTCGGCGACGTACTTCGCCATCGTCGCGCCGTTGTTGATCGTCTCGTCGTCGGGGTGGGCGTGCACCAGCAGCAGCCGGCGGTCAGGAAGGGCACTCATGCGGCCAGCCTACGTCGCTCCCCGGACACTTTCCGGACGACGCAGACCGACCGCCGGGCCGCTACCACCAGGTCACGGCCCTGCCCGATCTCAGCCGAACCGACGCACCAGCAGGCACCCGGCCTGGAACCGCGACCGGGCCCCCAGCCCGGCGATCAGCGCGCTGATCTCGGACCGCACAGTCCGCAGCGACAGCCCCAGCTGCCGCGCGATCGCGGCGTCCTTGGCACCGGTCGCCATCAGCCGGCCGATCATCACCTGACGGGTGGTCAGGTCCTTCGCCGCGGCCGGTGTGGGCCGCCGCGACCCGAGCTCGTACACCTCGCAGACGACCTCCGGCGCGAAATCCTCCATTCGCACCACAGGGACAGCCTGGTAAACGGACATCCTCAACTCCTCCCCAGATTGGTCCAGCGCAGCCCATTCTTCTGACGGCCCGGGGCGGTCACCAGGTACAACCCATACAGTTCACCCATACAAAGTGGCGATCGTGAGGGGTGACCGGGCGTTGGAGTCGCAGTTCGCGGCCCTGCTGCGCCGGCACCGGACGGCGGCCGGCCTCACCCAGGACGAGCTGTCGGCGGTGTCCGGGATCAGCGTGCAGGCCATCAGCACGCTGGAGCGTGGCACCCGCAGGTATCCCCAGCCGGCGACTGTCCAGGCGCTGGCGACCGGTCTGCGGCTCGACAAGGACCAGCAGTCCGCCCTGGTCGCCGCGGCCTCCCGACGCGGCCGGACGGACCGCCTGCCGCTGGACGCGCCGGCGACGCAAGTGGTCTCGCCCCGTCAGTTGCCGTTCGCCAGCGGCGACTTCACCGGACGGGTCCAGGAGCTGGCCGAGCTGAGCCACTACCTGATCGACAGTCCCGGTGTGAGCGTGACGGCGATCACCGGCATGGGCGGCATCGGTAAGACCACTTTGGCCATCCACGTCGCGCACGAGGTGGCCGCACACTTCCCCGACGGCCAGCTGTACCTGGACCTGCGCGGGTTCGGGCTGGGCCCGCCGCTGGAGCCCCTGGAGGCTCTGACCTACTTACTGGAGGACCTCGGCGAGACACCGCCGGCCGACCTGCCGACGGCCGCGGCCCGGTTCCGGACGGTGCTGGCCGAGCGCCGGCTCGTGCTCCTGCTCGACAACGCGGCCGACCACGAGCAGGTACGACAGCTGCTGCCCGGAGCCGGTGGCTGTGCCGCGGTGGTGACGAGCCGTCGCAGTATGGCGGGGCTGGGCGGCCGCCAGTACCAGCTGGGCGAGCCGCCTCTGCACGAGTCGATCGAGATGCTGCGGCGCATCTCCGGTCGGCCGGACGCCCCGGAGGACGAGTGTGCCGAGGTGGTCCGGCAGTGCGGCGGGCTGCCGCTGGCGATCCGGATGGCCGGGGCCCGGCTGGCGTCCAGGCCGTCCTGGCCGGTCGCGCACCTGGCTGACAGGCTCGCAGACGGTCGGCGCCGGCTGGACGAGCTGCAGCTCGACGACTCCGGCGTACGGGCGACTCTGGTGCTGTCGATCGAGCAGCTGGCCGGCAGCGAGGACCCGATCGACGTACAGGCCGTGTCCATGTTCGCCCTGCTCGGTCTGGCCGAGTGCCCGGACCTGACCGCCGCACTGGCCGCCTCGTTCTCGGACAGCCCCGAGCAGGAGGCGGAGATCGTGCTGGAGCGGCTGGTGGACGTGCACCTGCTGACCACGCCTGCTCCTGGGGTCTACCGGTTGCACGACCTCGTACGGGTCGCTGCCCGTGAGTTCGCCGAGCAGACGCTCTCACCCGACGACCGGCTCGCGGCGACCACGCGCTGGGCCAAGCGGATCTCGGCGGTCGTCTGGCGGGCCAGTGAGTACTCCGGGCACGGAGTCACCCGCGAGCGGTGGCTCGACCAGGAGTGGCTGAAGGGCGCCGACGACCTGCCCACGCGGGAGGACGTACTCGGCTGGCTGGACGCCCAGCGCTCCGGTCTGGTCACGACGATCCAGCACCTCGCCACTGAGCAGCCCGACCTCGCCGTACAGGTGGCTGTCGGTCTCAACGCGTACTACGCGCTGCGCCGCGCGTGGCTCGACTGGCTGCAGGTCAACGAGGCTGTACTACGCCTGGTGAGCGGCGGCCCCGACCGCATCGCAGAGGGCCTGGTGCTGCACGACCTGGGCGCTGCCCACGCCGAGCTGGACCAGTACCAGCAGGCCGTGATGCCGCTGCGCCGGGCGATCGACGCCGCGGACGCGTCCGGCGACGGCAACCTGCAGGCGCTCTGCCTGAGCAGCCTCAGCCACGTCCTCGAACGCACGGGCCGGACCGCCGACGGCATCCCGTACGCCGAACGCGCACGCGAGATCGGCCTGCGCCTGGGCATCCCACCCCGCGCCGCGTGGGCCTGCCTGGCGCTCGGCATGCTCTACCTGAAGACAGGAGCGACCGAGGCCGCGCAGCGACACTTCACCGAGGCTCTCGACCTCCTGGTCGAGCCCGGCCAGGAGCGGTACCGCGGCATGATCGCCCAGAACATTGGCGTCTCCTACCGCGAGGGAGGCCGGTACGAGCTGGCCGCCGAGAGCCTCCAGCAGAGCCTCGCGCTCTACCGCCAGGCCGGCGCCGCCATACAGCAGGCCGAGGTCCTCAACGAGCTCGGCAAGCTCTGCCTGGCCCAGGGCCACCTCGACGAAGCAGTCGCCAACCAGAGCGAGGGTCTGGCCATCGCAGGCCAGTACGGCGACTGGCTGTGCGAGGCGGACATCCGCAAATCCCTCGGCGAGGTCCGCCACCTCCAGGGCCGCCTCCCCGAGGCCCGCCGCGAATGGCGCATCGCCCTGTCCATCCGCGAGCAACACAACGCCCACGGCACCGCCGAACTCCGCGAACTGCTCGGACAGCCGCCGGTCCGCTAGAGCTTGTCCAGCAGGGCCCGGGCCTCGTCCGCAGCGGCCATCCCGCGGCTCCCGTAGATCTCCAGCGCCTGGTCCAGGTGCTGGCGCGCCTCGTCTCGGCGGTCCAGCACCATCAGCACCTGGCCGAGATGCAACCGCACGCTGCCTTCCCGGTCCCAGAGCTGAAACTCCAGGGCACCCGCCAGCGCGGTGAGGAGCGGATCGATCGCGCCGACGGCGTCGCCTGACAGGTAGCGGGTCCAGCCGAGATCCTCATGGGCCTCCGGCACGTAGGGGCCGGCGTTGTCCGCGACGAGGATGCGCAGGCTCTCCTCCAACGGCTCGACCGCCGCGGCGAAGTCGCCTGTCTCCCGGTACGAGAGGCCGATCTGCTGAAAGGCCATGGCCAGCCCGCGCGGCGGACCGCTGGTCCGCATCACGTCGACGGCTCGCGCGAAGTACGCCGGTCGCTCCGGACTCCCCAACTTGCCGTGCAGCATGCCGAGGACGAGCAACGACTCGGCCTCCTCCAGCCGCAATCCGTTCGCGACCGCCAGGTCCAACGCGCGGGCGCCGTACCGCAGGCCTTCGCCGATCCGGCCGGCCCGCTCGAGTACGTGGCTCAGATTGCTCAGCGTGGCCGCCTCGAACTCCGGGACGTCGACCGTCGCGAGCTCGTCGGCCGCACGGATCAGGGCGTCCGCGGCGGGATCGAAGTCGCTCAGCTCGGCCTGGGCCAGACCGTGATCGCCGAAGAGCATCGCCTTCGGCAGGCCGTCACCCGCGATCGGGGCAGCGGCCGACGCGACGTCACGCCACTCGGCCCAGCGCTTCCGGCCGACGCCGTAGTACTTCATCCCGACGGCGAGCCGGACGGCAAGGTCCTGCTCGGCCGGACTCGCATCGACAGCCCGCAGCACGGTCGCCACCAGGTTGGCCCGCTCGTCGTCCAGGAGATCCAGCAGCGTGCTTCGGCCCTCGACGTCCGCAGCGTCCGCGGGCCAACTGTCGTCCGCCCACGCCTCTCGTGGTCCCGACGGCATTCGCGACATCTGGCTCAGCCGCCAGACCATCGCGCTGTAGGTCTCCAGCGCGGCACAGCGGACAGTACGGCGTTCGGCCGCGGACACCCCGTCGAAGTAGCCGGCGACCAGGTCGTGCAGCTGGTATCTGGTCGGAGTCAGAGCCTCTACCAGGCTGACGTCGGACAGCCGCTCCAGCAGGCGTTCGGCCTGCTCCGGTGAGACTCCCGCGACCCGTCCCGCGATCCGGGTGGAGACATCCGCGCCGTCGAGCACGGCCAGCTGCGGCAGCAGCCGCGCGGCAGCGACATCGGTCGAATCACCCGACTCCACAAGCTGCTCGACCGACACCGCGATGCTGCCGCGTACTCCCCGTCCCTGGTCGTCCAGCATCGACAAGCGGTCCGACAGGTCGGCCAACCGATCGGCCAACTCCCCGACAGCGCTCGCAGGCCGGCCGGCCAGGTGGGCTCCCGCGACCCGGACAGCCAACGGCAAGCGAGCGCAGTATTGCGCAATCCTCCGCGCGGCTTCGCGTTCGGTCGGCACCGTCGCACCGCCGACTTCTGTCAGCAGGTCGACGGCCTCCTGCTCCGACAGTGCGTCGAGCTGGAGTTGCCGGGCACCGGCGAGCTCGGGCAGCAGCCGCCTGCTCGTCACCACGACCGCAGCGCCACTCGTCCCCGGCAGCAGCGGCAGGACCTGAGCACTGTCGGCCGCGTTGTCGAGGATCAGCAGCATCCGCCGACCCGCAACCGCACTGCGGAACCGCGCCGACCTGCTGTCCACATCGGCCGGAAGATCGGCGTCGGCGATGCCGATCGACCGCAACAGCGATCCCAGCGCGGTCAAGGGATCGAGCGCTCCGGACCGGCGCAAGCCCCGCAGGTCCAGCAGGAACTGCCCGTCCGGGAACTGGCCCGCCATGCTCTCGGCGACCTTCAGCGCCAAGCTGGTCTTGCCGATGCCACCCATCCCGGTGATCACCGCGATCGGTACGGCGGGAGTGTTCACCCCGGCGCTCAGGAACGCCGTCAGTTCCTCGAGCTGACCGGTGCGCCCGGTGAAGTCGCCCGGTGCCGGCGGCAACCGGCGGGACGCGTCGGTGGATCGTTTCGATGCCGATAGCAACAATTCGCGCTCGCCGGCGCCGCACTGCAACGCGGCGGCCAGCGCGGCGACGGTCGACGGCCGCGGGAACCGCCGCCGGTCGGTCTCCAGCAGCTGCACGGCCTGCCCGCTGATCCCGGCCTGCTCCGCAAGGCGTTCCTGCGTGAGGCCACGCTCGCGGCGCAGCCGACGCAGTACGGCGCCGAAGGTCTCGTTCACTCCTGGTCGATCCCGTCTGCCGCCGGCTGGGGCGAACAGGGTATCGGGCCGGGAACGTGCCGAGGGCGGTACCGGAGATCCGGTACCGCCCTCGGGTTCAGCTAGTTGGTGCTACCTGCTCGAGATCAGCCGACCTTCTTCAGGGCGATCTTGGCCAGGTCCGGCAGACCACCGATGTCGGGGTTCACCGTCGCGCCGGTGATGTTTCCACCGAGCACGTAGATGTTGTTGTCCTCCGAGATCGGGACCAGCGGGGCCGTCTTCATGACCTCGTCGTGGACGTCGGCCCACGCGTTGACGGCTTCCTTCGGGTCCTTGATGGTCGGGATCTCCTTCATCTTGTCCCAGCCGACCGTGGACCGCGGGTAGTTGTTCTGCGCGGCCTTGCCCGGCGACGTGGCGTCCGGGCCGAAGACCGGAGCGACGATCGTCGAGATGGACGCCCAGTCAGCACACCAGCCGGCGGTGATCAGGTCGGTCGCCGACGCGTCGTTCTGCTGCGTCGAGTAGTAGTTGTCGCCCGGGATCTTCTTGATGTCGACGTTGACACCGATCCGCTTCCAGGCGGCCTGGGCTGCTTCCGCGGCCTTGACCGAGATGTCGGTCGCGTCGGAGGCGCCCAGGGTCAGCTTCTCGCCCTTGTAGCCCGACTCGGCCAGTGCGGCCTTGGCCTTCTCCAGGTCGCCGGTCAGCGGCGCCTCGAAGGTCTTCTGCTCGCGGTAGCCCTCGAGTTCCTTCGGGATGATCGAGTCGATCGGCCGGTTCAGACGGTCACCACCGCGGGCGATGATGTACGCCGTCTTGTCGAAACCGTAGATCAGCGCCTCGCGCATCTTCTGGTTCTTCAGCAGCGGCTTCTGCTCGTTGAAACCGATGTAGCGCTTGCAGACGTCAGCACCCTCGATGACGCGGTCCTTGACGTTGGCCTGGCTCAGCTTCGACAGGTTCTGCGGCTGGATGCCGGAGAAGCTGACGGCGTTCGCGTCCGCGCCGGTGCCGGCGATCAGGCGCTGGTCGACGATCGCGGTGTCGTCACCGAACTTGAACTCGAAACCGTCCGGCATCGCGGTCCGGACCGGGTCGGTGGCCTGGTCCCAGTTGGTGTTGCGCTCCAGCACCAGCGTCTTGTTGCGGGTGTAGGACTTGATCTTGTACGGGCCGGAGGACCACACCCGGTTGTCGTACTGGGTCTTGGTGTCCTTGGCCTGCGGGACCGGCGCGAAGACCTTCATCGACGCCGCCTGCGGGAACTCCGAGACCGGCTGGTTCAGCTTGAAGACGATCGTCTTCTCGTCCGGAACCTCGATCGCCGCACAGCCCTTGCCGCCGTTGTTGCCGGCGAGGTACGGGCCCTTGTAGTCCTGGCAGTCCAGGTAGTTCTTGGCGTAGGGCGCGCCCTCGGACAGGTCGGCCGAGAACGACCGCTCGGCGTTGTACTTGATGTCCTTGGTGGTGATCGCGGTGCCGTCCTCGTACTTCAGCCCGTCCTTCAGCGTGAAGGTCCAGGTCTTGAAGTCTTCGGTGGACTCCCACTTGTCGGCCAGGTCGCCGACCAGCTCGACCTTCTTGGCCTCGGGGTTCCAGTCGAACGCGGTCAGCGTGCGGTAGAGGAGCTGGCCGGCCATGCCGACGTCTGTGACGAACGCACGCGCCGGGTCCAGGTGCTCGAAGTCCGAAGCGTGGTACACGGTGACGATTCCACCCTTCGCCCCCTGCTCCGAGTTCTGGTTGCCGGTGTCGGTGCTGTTGTTGTCCCCGCCGCATGCCGCCAGCGTGAGGGTCAGGGCCAGACCCGTGGCGACCACGGATCCAACGCGCTTGGCGTGTCTCATGCCATCCTTCTTTCTGTTTCCTCCATCGGGACGCCGGGTCACGGCTGCCCTGGTGACTGGAATGCCGGTCATCTACTCATGACCTCGACATCACTTCAACGGTTCCTCGGGGCCGTCACCGGATCGTGACGACTTCCACGCTCTTGCGAGACCGTTTGTTACCGTCTGTGTCCGTCAGACGACGTCGCGTTCCTCCGGGAAGTGACAGGCGGCCGAGTGGCCGGGGGCTCCGATCTGGACCAGCGGCGGCTCCTGCTCGGCGCAGACGTCCTGCGCCTTCCAGCAGCGAGTACGGAACCGGCAACCGGACGGCGGGTTCAGGGGGCTGGGAACGTCGCCGGTGAGCCGGATCCGCTCGCGGCGCTTGACCGCGTCCGGGTCGGGCTCGGGAACCGCCGACAGCAGCGCGTGCGTGTACGGGTGGCGCGAGTGGTTGTACAGCTCGTCCCGGGTCGCGATCTCGACGATCTTGCCCAGGTACATCACCGCCACCCGGTCGGAGATGTGCCGCACCACCGACAGGTCGTGGGCGACGAACAGGTAGGTCAGGTCGAACTCGTCCTGCAGGTCGTCCAGCAGGTTCACCACCTGGGCCTGGATCGACACGTCGAGCGCGGAGACCGGCTCGTCGCAGACGATCAGCTTCGGCCGCAGCGCGAGCGCGCGGGCGATCCCGATCCGCTGCCGCTGACCGCCGGAGAACTCGTGCGGGTAGCGGTTGTAGTGCTCGGGGTTCAGGCCGACCCGGGCCATCAGGTCCTGGACGGCCTTCCGGGTACCGCCCTCGGACTTGATGCCCTGGATGTCGAACGGCGCCGCGATGATCGTGCCGACCGTCTGCCGCGGGTTCAGCGACGAGAACGGGTCCTGGAAGATGATCTGGACGTCGCGCCGGAACGGGCGCATCGTGCGCCGGTTCATGTGCGTGATGTCGGCGCCCTGGAAGGTGATCTTGCCGGCGGTCGGTTCGTCCAGCCGGGTGACGAGTCGCCCGGTGGTGGACTTGCCGCAGCCGGACTCGCCGACCAGGCCGAGCGTCTCGCCGGCGATCAGCTGGAAGTCGATTCCGTCGACCGCCTTGACCGCGCCGGTCTGGCGCTGGAACACGATGCCCTGGGTGACCGGGAAGTGCCGCTGCAGGCCTTCGACCTCGAGCAGCACCTCGCCGCGGACCGGGTTGCTGCGCCCTGAGAACGCCGCGTTCCGGCCGGTCGACTTCGGCGCCTTCGGCGTGGAGGTGGTGGTCACGTCGTCTCCTCGAGTGGCCGCGCTCACAGCGCCGGCTTGATCTGCTCGGTGAACAACCGCTGCCGTTCCGGGCTGGCGATGTGGCACCGCGACGCGTGCGGTCCGCCGCCGATCTGCAGCAGCTCCGGTACGTCGGTGACGCACAGGTCACCGGGCACCTTGTCGCGGAAGTCGCAGCGCGGGTGGAACGGGCAGCCGGTCGGAAGGTTGATCAGTGAGGGCGGCGAGCCCTTGATCGACTTCAGCCGGTCACCGCCACCGGTGATCCGCGGGATCGAGCCGAGCAGGCCCCACGTGTAGGGGTGCTCGGGCCGGTAGAAGATGTCGCGGACGTCGCCGGCCTCGACCACGCGGCCGCCGTACATGACGACCAGCTTCTCCGCCATCTGCGCCACCACGCCGAGGTCGTGGGTGATGATGATGATCGCGGAGTTGAACTCCTTCTGCAGGTCCTTCATCAGGTCCAGGATCTGGGCCTGCACGGTGACGTCGAGCGCGGTGGTCGGCTCGTCGGCGATCAGCAGCCGCGGGTCGCACATCAGCGCCATCGCGATCATCGCGCGCTGCCGCATCCCGCCGGAGAACTGGTGCGGGTAGTCGTGGAACCGGCCGGCCGGCGACGGGATGCCGACCCGGTCCAGCATGTCGATCGCGCGCTTCTTCGCCACCGCCTTGGACACGTCGGTGTGCACCAGGTACGCCTCGACCAGCTGGTCGCCGATCTTGTAGAACGGGTGCATCGCCGACAGCGGGTCCTGGAAGATCATCGAGACCTTGTTGCCGCGCAGGCGGCGCATCTCCTCGACGCGCATCGAGACCAGCTCGTCGCCGTCCAGCCAGATCTCGCCCTCGACCTGCGCCCGGCTGCCCTTGTGCAGGCCCATGATCGCCAGGCTGGTCACGCTCTTGCCCGAGCCGGACTCGCCGACGATGCCGAGCGTCTCACCGGGCTTGAGCGAGAAGCTCAGCCCGTTGACGGCGCGGACCAGTCCGTCGTCGGTGGGGAAGCGCACCTGCAGGTCGCGGACCTCGAGGAACGCCTCGGGGTCCCGCGCGCCCGCCGGCTTGGCCGGCTCGGTGGATACGGTCTTGCTCACAGTGTCGGCTCCATCCGGGTGCTGGTGTCCGTGCTGACAACGCTGACGGCGCTCACGACAGCCGGACCCGCGGGTCGATGAAGGCGTACAGCACGTCGACCACGATGTTGGCGAAGACCACGAAGAACGCGGCGACCAGGACGACGCCCATCACCACCGGCAGGTCGTTGCCGAGCACCGAGTCGATCGACAGCTTGCCCAGGCCCTGGATGCTGAAGATCCGTTCGGTGATCACGGCGCCGCCGAGCAGCGCGCCCAGGTCGAGCCCGAAGATCGTCACGATCGGCGTCAGCGCGGCCCGCAGGCCGTGCTTGAAGACCACCGTGCGCTCGCCCAGGCCCTTGGCCCGCGCGGTGCGGATGAAGTCCTCGTTCATCGTGTCGATCATGTTGGCCCGGGTGAGCCGGGTGTAGAGCGCCGCGTTGACCAGGGCCAGCGTCACCCACGGCAGGATGAAGAACTGGAAGAACGGTCCTATCCCCGCCGATGGAGTGGAGTTCGCCTGGTCCGGGTAGGGCAGCAGCCCGCCCTTCACGATGAAGACGAACACCAGCAGGTAGCCGAGGACGAGCGTCGGGAACGAAACACCGAACAACGCCAGTCCGACACTCAGTTTGTCGATCCACTTGCCTTTGCGCAGGGCCGCTATCAGCCCCAGGAAAACGCCGGAGACCAGCCAGAGGACGGCGGCTCCGGTGGCCAGCCAGAACGTCGGGCCGATCGCGTCGGTGATCGAGTCGGTGACCTGCAGGCCGTTCTGCAGCGAACGGTCCAGGCACGGCCAGGCGCAGTGCTCCTGCGAGCCCTCGGTGCCGAGCTCGCGGCCGCCCGGGTTGACCAGACCGCTCATGTACCGGCCGTACTGGACGACCAGCGGGTCGTCGAACCCGTACGACGCGTTGACCTCGGCGATCCGTTCGGTGTTGCAGTCCTTGCCGCAGATCAGCAGCGCGGGGTTGGCCGGCGTGGCCCAGAACAGGAAGAACGTGATCGCGCTGATCGCGAACAGGATCAGCACCATCTGCAGCAGCCGGCGCACGATGTAGTTGAACACTGGGGTCAGCTCCGTCCGGCTCGCGGGTCGAGCGCGTCGCGCACCGAGTCACCCAGCAGGTTGAAAGCGAGCACGGTGATGAACAGCATCGCGCCCGGGAATGCGAGGTACAGCGGGTTGACCTCGTAGAAGGCCGAGGCGTCGGAGATCATCTTTCCCCAGGACGCGGTCGGCTCCTTGACGCCGACGCCGAGGAAGGACAGCGCGGCCTCGGCGGTGATGTAGGTCGGGATGATCAGCGTCGAGTAGACCAGCAGCGTCGGGATCAGGTTCGGCAGGATCTGCTTGAAGATCACGTAGCCGGGACCGGCCCCCAGCGAGCGGGCCGCGTCGATGAACTCCCGCTCGCGGATCGACAGCGTCTGCCCGCGCACGATCCGCGCCAGGTAGGCCCAGCCGAAGAACCCGAGCACGAAGATCAGCACGCCCATCCGCAGCGTGTTGTTGTCCGGGATGCCGAAGGTGGCCTGCGCCCGGTCCGCGATCACCGGCGTCAGCGCCAGGATGAACAGCAGCGACGGGAAGCTCAGCAGGATGTCCATCACGCGGCCGATCAGGGCGTCGACCCAGCCACGGAAGTAACCGGCCACCATGCCGACGACCGTGCCGAGCACGACGGCGACGATCGTGCCGCCGAGGGCGACCAGCAGTGACGTCCGGGTGCCGTACACGATCCGGGCGAACACGTCGCGGCCGTTCTGCGGCTCGACGCCGAGCCAGTGCTCGGAGCTCATGCCGCTGCCCCACAGACCTCCGGCCGGGATGCCGCCGTTGAACGAGTCCAGCAGGTCCTTGCCGTTGCTGTCCTTGAAGTTCGGCTGGTCCGGCGGGAAGCCGCTGATCTTGACGATCAACGGGGCGAAGATCGCGAGCAGGATGATGAACAGGATGATCACCGCGCTGATCAGCGCGATCTTGTCCTTCTTCAACCGCGCCCAGGCGATCTGCCCCAGCGAACGGCCTTCGATCTCCTTCGCCTCGACGGTCTCGGCGATGTGTTCAGCGGGGAGTCCGCCGTCGGGCGGGGAAGCTTCGGTCGCTCCCAGAGTCATTGTTTTCCCCCAAGCCTTCCCGGTCGAGCGAAATGTCTTTCGCGGCCTGGCGGGAACCCTACAAATCTCGCAGTGTGGACGCCACGGGAGGAGCAACCTCGTCGCTGAATCGTGACTGATCACCCATCGGCGACGAGATGGTGACTCAGCGTGCTGAGAAACGGCCGGTCGGCCGGGAGCCAACCGAGAGTTCCCAGGTCAGCGGCCTGCACCCAGCGGATCTCGGTGTGCTCCCGCAGCACCGGTAACCAGTCGTGACCGGCCGGTTCGGCCAGGTAAACACGTAATACGTATTTGTCCCCGATGAATTCTTCGCCGGGCAAAGCGGCGCCGACGGTAATCCGGAGGCCCAACTCCTCCTCGATTTCCCGGGCCGCGGCCGCTTGGTCGGACTCCCCCGGTTCGACCTTGCCGCCGGGGAACTCCCACCCGCCGTCCGGTCCCGGACGCAGCGCTGCCAGTACCCGGCCCTCGTCGACGATCGCCACGCCGACGACCACCCTTCTGTCCATGCGCCGACTGTGCCACCGACCGCGCGACTGTCGGTCCAGGCACGCAGGATGTCTTCCATGCCGCTGCAGAACAGAGTCCTGCCGACCCAGGAGATCGTCGCGTCGCCCGGCCGCGGGCTGCTGATGGGCAACCGGGGCTCACTGCACGACGGCGACCGCAGGATCGGTACGACGCGGTGGCGGTCGAAGGCGTGGTTGTGCTGCCTGCTCGACTACAAGGGCGTCAGCCGCGACCCGATGCCACCCGGCCGGTGGACGGCGCTGTTCTTCTTCGACGAGGCCGTCGCCCTGGCCGCCGGTCATCGCCCGTGCGCGTACTGCCGGCGTACCGACTTCAACCGGTACGCCGAAGCCTGGGCCACCGGCCACGGCCTCGTCGACCGGCCGCGGGCCGCGGCGATCGACGCCGTACTGCATCGCCAACGAGTCGAACCCCACAGTCGCCGGCAACGCACGACGTCCGCCGTACCGGGTGAACTGCCTGACGGCGCGATGATCGCGGACGCCGACGGACCGGCGCTGATCGTGGCCGGACGGGTCCGGCACTGGACGTGGGACGGCTACTCCCCGGCGGCCGAACGATCGACGGACGAGGAAGTGACGGTCCTGACCCCACCGGCGAATCTCGTTGTGCTGAAGGCCGGATACGTCCCATTACTCCACGAGAGCGCGGTCGGCAACAAAGGGGAACCTAACTAGAAACACGCCGTACCGAAGGGTCTTCCGTTGTGCGCCGCGCGAAGGCAAAGTGTGCCCATACTTACAGCGACAAAACCATTACTGGAGTCGGTATGGGCGATGGCAGCAGCAGTGTGGCAGCTGTGCAACGCGCACTCGAGGCGCTGCACGGAAGCGTCGGGAAACTCAGCCAGGAGTACGGCGACACCCTCGGCGTACGCCGACTGGTCTCCGACGTGGCCCGGTTGAGCGACGACCTGGCCGAGCTGGGCCCGCCCGACCCGCGGCACAGACCCGGACCTGTTCCGGAGGAACTCGAGGAGATTCCCGACGTGGAGTATGACGCGTCCATGTGGACAGAAGCAGAGCACGAAGGCTTCGGAGCACCGGACCGGCGCGCACCCTGATGGCCATCGGAGTGAACAGCCCCGGTCGCGCGCAGATCGGGCAGAAGACGCTGCGAACCGACCGCTGGTGGCTGGCGCCGCTGCGGATCGGCGTGATCCTGGGCTTTTTCATCGTCTACGCGACGATCCGGATCTTCATGAACAAGTGGTATTGGGTCGACGAGCACCACTACCTCACTCCCCTGTACTCGCCGTGCGTCACCGAGTCCTGCGTCCCCGGGTCGAGTCACCTGGGCACGTGGTTCGGCGAGTTCCCCCGGGTGATCCCGTTCAGCATCATCACCTTCGCGGTGCTGGCCGGCTTCCGGGGCACCTGCTACTACTACCGCAAGGCCGGTTACCGCTCGCTGTTCTTCGCGCCGGCCGCCTGCGCCGTCCCGGAGCCGCACAAGAGCTACACCGGTGAGCGCAAGTTCCCGCTGGTCGCGCTGAACCTGCACCGGTACTTCTTCTACGGCGCGCTGGTCTTCGGAATCCTCAACGTGTACGACGGTGTGCTCGCCTTCCACGGCACCGACGGCGGCTTCGGCATCGGCCTGGGCACGCTGATCATCTGGGTCAACCTCGTGGCCCTGTGGCTGTACACGCTGTCCTGCCACGCCTGCCGGCACATCGTCGGCGGCCGGCTGAAGAACTTCTCCAAGCACCCGTTGCGCTACCGGTACTGGACCTTCGTGTCCAAGCTGAACCCGAAGCACGGCACCTTCGCGATGGTGTCGCTGTTCACCGTGATCCTGACCGACTTCTACATCATGTCGCTGTCGGCGGGCTGGTTCTCCGACCTGCGCTTCTTCAACTGATTCGGACGTTAGCTACTTATGACTGAGCTGGAACGACACCAGTACGACGTGATCGTCATCGGGGCCGGCGGCGCCGGACTCCGCGCGGCGATCGAGGCCCGCGAGCAGGGCAAGCGCACCGCGATCGTGTGCAAGTCCCTGTTCGGCAAGGCGCACACCGTGATGGCCGAGGGCGGCTGCGCGGCGGCGATGGGCAACGCGAACTCCAACGACAACTGGCAGGTCCACTACCGCGACACGATGCGCGGCGGGAAGTTCCTGAACAACTGGCGGATGGCCGAACTGCACGCGCAGGAAGCCCCCGACCGGGTCTGGGAGCTGGAGACGTACGGCGCGCTGTTCGACCGGACGCCGGACGGCCGGATCAGCCAGCGCAACTTCGGCGGCCACTCCTACCCGCGGCTCGCGCACGTCGGCGACCGGACCGGGCTGGAGCTGATCCGCACCCTGCAGCAGAAGATCGTCTCCCTGCAGCAGGAGGACTTCCAGGCCACCGGCGACTACGAGGCCAACCTCAAGGTGTACGCCGAGTGCACGGTCACCGAGCTGCTGAAGGACGGCGACGCGATCTCCGGTGCCTTCGGCTACTGGCGTGAGTCGGGCCGCTTCATCCTGTTCGACGCACCGGCCGTCATCCTGGCCACCGGTGGCGTCGGCAAGTCGTTCAAGGTCACCTCGAACTCCTGGGAGTACACCGGTGACGGGCACGCCCTGGCGATGCGGGCCGGCGCGACGCTGATCAACATGGAGTTCATCCAGTTCCACCCGACCGGCATGGTCTGGCCGCCGTCGGTCAAGGGCATCCTGGTCACCGAGTCGGTCCGTGGTGACGGCGGGGTGCTGCGCAACTCCGAGGGCAAGCGGTTCATGTTCGACTACGTGCCGGACGTGTTCCGCGCGCAGTACGCGGACACCGAGGAAGAGGCCGACCGCTGGTACAAGGACGCCGACAACAACCGGCGCCCACCGGAGCTGCTGCCCCGCGACGAGGTCGCCCGGGCGATCAACTCCGAGGTCAAGGCCGGTCGCGGTACGCCGCACGGCGGGGTCTTCCTGGACGTGTCGACCCGGCTCCCGGCCGAGGAGATCAAGCGCCGGCTGCCGTCGATGCACCACCAGTTCAAGGAACTGGCCGACGTCGACATCACCGCCGAGCCGATGGAGGTCGGTCCGACCTGCCACTACGTGATGGGCGGCGTCGAGGTCGACCCGGACACCGCGTCGTCGATCGTGCCGGGCCTGTTCGCGGCCGGTGAGGTGGCCGGGGGCATGCACGGTTCGAACCGGCTGGGTGGCAACTCGCTGTCCGACCTGCTGGTCTTCGGGCGGCGGGCCGGGATGGGTGCCGCGATGTACCTCGACTCGCTCGGGGACAACCGGCCGAAGATCTCCGAGGCCGACATCGACGCGGCGGCGGCCGAGGCGCTGGCGCCGTTCGAGCTGGAGGGTGGGGAGAACCCGTACACCATCCACCAGGAGCTGCAGCAGTCGATGAACGACCTGGTCGGCATCATCCGCAAGGCCGAGGAGATGGAGCAGGCGCTGTCGCGGCTGGCCGAGTTCCGCGGCCGGATCGCGAAGATGACCGTCGAGGGGCACCGGCAGTTCAACCCCGGCTGGCACCTCGCGCTGGACCTGCGCAACATGCTGACCGTGTCCGAGTGCGTCGCGAAGGCGGCCCTGGACCGTGAGGAGTCCCGCGGCGGTCACACCCGCGACGACTTCCCGGGCATGAACGCCGAGTGGCGCAAGCTGCTGCTGGTCTGCCGGCTGAACGCCGACGGCAGCGTCGACGTGGCGAAGAAGGACCAGATCCCGATGCGGGACGACCTGCTCGAACTGTTCGAGCTGGACGAGCTGTCGAAGTACCTGACCGAGGAGGAACTGCCGGCATGACCTACAAGGGCAAGTTCCGGGTTTGGCGGGGTGACGCCGAAGGCGGCGACCTGCAGGACTACGAGGTCGACGTCAACGAGGGTGAGGTCGTGCTCGACGTCATCCACCGTCTGCAGGCCACGCAGACACCGGATCTCGCGGTCCGGTGGAACTGCAAGGCCGGCAAGTGCGGCTCGTGCTCGGCCGAGATCAACGGCAAGCCGAAGCTGATGTGCATGTGCCGGATGAACACGTTCGAGGAGGGCGAGACCGTCACGGTCACGCCGATGCGCACCTTCCCGGTGATCCGCGACCTGGTCACCGACGTGTCGTTCAACTACCAGAAGGCACGGGAGATCCCGGCCTTCACGCCGCCGGCCGACCTCAAGCCCGGTGAGTACCGGATGCAGCAGGTCGACGTCGAGCGGTCGCAGGAGTTCCGCAAGTGCATCGAGTGCTTCCTGTGCCAGGACACCTGCCACGTGATCCGCGACCACGAGGAGAACAAGGAGTCCTTCTCGGGCCCGCGCTTCCTGATGCGGATCGCCGAGCTGGACATGCACCCGCTGGACGCCGCCGACCGCCAGCACGAGGCCCAGGACCAGCACGGTCTGGGTTTCTGCAACATCACCAAGTGCTGCACCGAGGTGTGCCCCGAGCACATCAAGATCACCGACAACGCGCTGATCCCGATGAAGGAACGCGTCGCCGACCGCAAGTACGACCCGATCGTCTGGCTCGGCAACAAGATCCGCCGCCGCGCCTGACCTGATCACCCCAGCAACCCCCGGCCCGCACCACGGCCCGGGGGTTACTGCGTTCTGGGGGTGGTTGGTGGGGGTGGTTGGTGGGGGTGGTTGGTGGGGAGCGCGCCCCCGGAACGCTTCGCTGCGCTCGCTCACACCCCCACCGGCTCCCCCCTCACCACCGGCTCCCCCCTCCGGGCCGGAGGCCCGGTCGGGGTTCGCTCACTCCTCCGGGGGAGTGCGCTCACCTGTGTGGGTGAGACATTCGCCACGTTGTGTCTTCTAGGGTGCTCGGCATGGACGTTCTGGTGATCGGGCTGGTCAATCTCGTCATCTTCATGGTGATCTTCGTGCCCGTCTCGCAGCGGTTGCTCGGGGTGCGGTTCGGGCTGGGGCGGATGGCGATCGGTGCGTTCCTGACCCTCGTCGTCTTCAGTCCGTTGATGAACGCCCTGGTCGGCCCGCTCCCCTGGACCGGCTCCAACGGGGCCGCCGTGGCGTACCTCGGGCTCACCGCGCTCTGCTCGATGCTGGCCGGTCTGATCTTCCTCGTCCTGTCCGAGGCACTCGTCCCGACCGGCTCCCTTCCCCGCGTCCGCGATCTCCGCCGCGACGTCGGCGGCCGGATCGCCCGCACTCGCCGGTACCTCCAGATCCTCCGCATCGCCGTACGCCGAGGCCTCGGCCCCTACCTCCGCGGCCGCCGTCGCCCGGGCCGCGAGGACGCCGCCGGGCAGGCCGACCTGGCTCGCTCGCTGCGACTCGCGCTCGACGAGGCCGGCGTCACATTCGTCAAGCTCGGCCAGGTCCTCTCCACCCGCAGCGACGTGATCCCCGCGTCCGTCGCCAACGAGCTCAGTCGCCTCCAGGACCAGGTCTCCCCCGCTCCCTGGCCCGAGATCGAGCAGGCGCTCACCGACGAGCTCGGCGCCCACCCGCACCAGATCTTCCAGGACTTCAGCACCGAACCCCTCGCCGCCGCGTCCGTCGCCCAGGTCTACACAGCCCGCCTCGCAGACACCGGTACGCCGGTGGTCGTGAAGGTCCAGCGCCCGGGCATCACCGCCCTGGTCCAGCGCGACCTCGACATCGTCCGCCGCCTGGCCCGGATGCTCGAACGCAACACCGACTGGGGTCGCTCGATGGGCGTCCGCGCGCTGGCCGAGGGGTTCGCCGACGCGATGCTGGAGGAGCTCGACTTCACCGTCGAGGCCAACAACATGACCACCGTCGCCGCCGGTCAGGCCGTCACAGCGAACGCCGACGTCGTCGTACCCGAGCTCTATCCACGCCTGTCCACCCACCGCGTCCTCACCATGCAGCACCTCGACGGCGTCGGCCTCGGCAACGCGGCCGCCGTACTGGCCGAGCGTGGGCAGGACGGCGCTCAGCTCGCGCGCGTCCTGTTCGAGTGCCTGCTCAGCCAGGTCGCGATCGACGGCGTCTTCCACGCGGATCCGCACCCGGGCAACTTCCTGCTGCTCACCGACGGCCGGCTCGGCATGCTCGACCTCGGCTCGGTCGGCCGCCTCGATCCGTCCACCCGCGAGGCCCTGCAGCGCTTCCTGCTCGGCATCGACCACGGTGATCCGGTCGCCGCGACGGACGCGTTGCTCGAGATCGTCAACCGCCCCGAGGTCGTCGACGAGCAGGCGCTGGAACGCGCCGTCGGCCAGTTCATGGCCCGCCATCTCGGTGCCGGCGCGGCGCTCGGCCCCGCGATGTTCAACGACCTGTTCCGCATCATCACCGCGCACGGTCTCGGCGTCCCGCCCGAGGTCGCCGCGGTGTTCCGCGCGCTCGCGACGATCGAGGGCACGATCTCGCGGTTGTCGCCCGGCTTCGACCTGATCGCCGCGTCCCGCCAATTCGCCGCCGCGCACGTCACCGACCGGCTCGCCCCCGACGCCCTACGCCGTACGGCGACCGAGGAGCTCGCCACCCTCCTGCCGATGCTGCGCAGGCTTCCCCGAAGGATCGACCGCATCGCCGCGGCAGCCGAGTCCGGTCGGCTCGGCCTCAACGTCCGCCTGTTCGCCGACGAACGCGACCGGCGGCACTTCACCACGATGCTGCACCAGGCCCTGCTCGCGATCCTCGGCGCCACGGCCGGGGTGATGGCCGTCCTGTTGCTCGGTACGCCGGGCGGCCCGCGGGTCACCGACTCGATGACGTTGTTCCAGCTGTTCGGCTACAACCTGCTGGTGATCTGCGCCGTCCTCGTCCTGCGCGTCCTGGTCCTGATCTTCCGTCTCCCGGACGCCCGCCGCAGCAGTTGACCTCAAGCGAGCTTGAACCTCGAGGATGAAACGCATGTCTCAGGTTCAAGCTGCCCCGCCCCGCCTGTTCGGCCGCGAGCACCTCGCACTCGTGCTCGGCGTCGTCGGCCTGGTCACCCTCGGCGCGTTCGAGAACCGCGCGGTCGGCACGGCGCTGCCGACGATGGTCCGCGAGTTCGACGCGCTCGGCAGCTTCGGCCTGGCCAACGCAGCCCCCAACGCGTCGTACCTGGTGTCGCTCGCGCTCGCCGGACTGTGGGCGGATCGGCGCGGCCCGGTCGCCGCGCTGCGGGCAGGAGCGATCACCTTCGCGGTGGCACAACTGCTCGTCGGTACGGCGCAGTCGATGCCGATGGTGATCGGCGGTCGCCTGCTGAGCGGGTTCGCGGAAGGGCTGCTGGACGTCGCGCTGATGGTGCTGGTCGCGCGGGCGCTTCCCGCCGTACTGCGGCCGCGGATGTTCTCGCTGTTCGCGGCGATGTGGATCCTGCCGTCGGTGGTCGGTCCGGTGCTGACCGGCCTGGTCACCGAGCACGTCGGGTGGCGCTGGGTCTTCCTCGGCGCGTTGCTGCTGCTGATCCCGAGCTGGCTCTGCCTCCGCCCGGCGCTCCGACTGACCAAGCAGCCCACGTCCGAACCCAAGGACCTGGAAACCCTCGCCGCCCAGCGCACTTTGTTGCCTTGGGCACTCGCTGCCTCGGTCGCGCTCTTCACCCTCACCTGGGCCGGCGACCAGCTCGAGGCCCACCCGGCGACAGCCTGGATCGCGATCCCGATCAGCTTGGCGGTGCTCGGCATCGCCGCCGTCCGGGTGATGCCGAAGGGCACCTTCACCGCCCGCCGCGGCTTCCCCGCCGTCGTCGCCGTCCGCGGCCTCGGCGGCGCCGCCTTCGCCGGAGCGGGCGCCTATCTCCCCCTCCTCCTCACCGTCCTCCACGATTTCAGCCCGTCCAAAGCCGGCGTCACCCTGTCGATCACCGGCGTCAGCTGGGCCCTCGGCTCCTGGCTGCAGGGCCGCGACCACGGCTTCGACCGCCTCACCGTCCTCCGGACCGGCCTGGCCCTGATGACCGTCGGCATCGCCGGTACGTCGTTGCTCGCCTGGACCGGCAACACCTGGCTCGGCCTGATCTGCTGGTCGATCGCCGGCGTCGGCATGGGCCTCAACTCCTCCAGCGTCTCGGTCCTCACCCTCGACCTGTCCGACGCCACCAACTCCGGCCGCAACAGCAGCAGCGCTCAGATGGCCGGCACGATGAGCATCGCGGCCGTCTTCGCCCTCTTCGGCACCCTGCTCGCCGTCAACGCCGACCACCCGACCGGCTGGGTCTTCGGCGCCATCATCACCACGTCCGCCGTCCTGGCTCTGCTTGCGCTGCTCACCTCGGCCCGGATCCAGCCCCGAACGCCAGATTTGCTCGGACAAGCTAATATTTGCTCATGCGAGCAAAACGCAGTCTGACCGAGCAGGCCCGCCGGGCCCAGATCGTGGCGGCGGCGATCGAGGTGATCGCCCGGGACGGCGCCGGCCAGGCGTCGTTCAAGGTGATCGCGCAGGAGGCCGGCCTGAGCAGCACCGGCCTGATCTCGTACCACTTCGCCAACAAGCAGGAGCTGGTCGAGGAGGTCGGGCAGGAGATCCTCGCCCGGTTCGGCGAGTTCGTGCTGGCCCGGACCGAGGGCATCGAGGAGCCGACCGCCGTACTGCGCGGATTCGTGGAGGCCAACATCGAGTTCCTCCGCACCCACCCCCGCCACGCGTCCACGCTGGTCCGGATCAGGCAGGAGCTCGCGCCGGTCGCGCTGGCCCGGTCCGATCAGGCCCAGCTCGCCGACGTACTGCGCGACGGTCAGCGGTCGGGCGTGATGCGGGACTTCGACCCGCACCTGGTCGCCGTCTCCATCCTGTCGATCCGCGACGGCCTGATCCGTCAGCTGGACCTCGAACCCGACCTCGACCTGACCGCCGCTGCTCGTGAGTTCGCCACACTCGTCGACCTCGTCACCCGGAAGGCCTGACCGATGCCCCGACGTCCGCACGCCGCCCTGCTCGTCCCGCTCGCTCTCGCGCTCGTTGCCGGATGCAACGAAAAGCCCGCGCCGAAGGCCGCTGAACCGCCAGGCCCGGTCGTGCGCACCGACACCGGTGAGGTCAGCGGCACCGTCCTGAAGAACCGCCGTGTCTTCCAGGGCATCCCGTACGCCGAACCGCCGGTCGGCCCGCTGCGCTGGAAGCCACCGGCTCCCCCGCGGCCGTGGACCGGCGTCCGGCAGGCGACGAAGCCCGGCAACCGCTGCCCCCAGGTCAAGAACGCGATCGCCGACCTCGGCAGCACCACCGAGGACTGCCTGGTCCTCAACGTCACGACGCCGAGGACCGCCACGCCCGAGCAGCGCAAACCGGTGATGGTCTGGATCCACGGCGACGGTGCGATCGGGTCCGGTGACCAGTTCGACCCCGAACGGCTCGCGGTCGACGGGGACGTGGTCGTGGTGACCTTCAACTTCCGGCTCGGCGTCTTCGGCGGTTTCGGCCTGCCCGGGATGCCGGGTTCCGGCACGATCGGCCTGCAGGACCAGCGGGCCGTTCTCGAGTGGGTCCAGCGCAACGCCGCCGCGTTCGGCGGCGACCCGGGCAACGTGACGCTGTTCGGGGTCTCGTACGGCGCGACGTCGACCGGCGCGCACCTGCTGGCGGAGAAGTCGCGCGGCCTGTTCCACCGGGCGATCCTGCAGAGCGCGTTCACCGTGATGGACATGCCCGCCGGCTCGACGTACCCGGGCATCCCGGCGCTGCCCTGGTACGGCTGGACGACGACCAAGGACGCGCAGACCCAGGGCCAGGTGGTCGCGAACCAGCTCGGCTGCAAGGACCCGGCGACCGCGCTCGACTGTCTGCGGAAGGTCCCGGTCGCGAAGCTGCTCGCCGTACCGCAGGTGATGAACATCTTCCAGCCGTACGCCCTGGGCAACGACGAGCTCCCGCCGGACCCGGTCAAGGCGCTGGAGGACAAGCAGTTCGCCGAGGTGCCGGTGATCGCCGGGACGACGCGGGACGAGCACACCACCTTCGTCGCGTTCTTCCGCGAGCTCGCGGGCAGCCCGGTGACGAAGGCCAGCTATCCCGAACTGCTGCGCACGGCGTTCGGCCCGGCGGCGACGAAGATCGCGGCGGAGTACCCGCTGTCGGCGTACAAGACCCCGGCGCTGGCCTGGGCCTCGGTGCTCACCGACCGGCTCTGGGCGCGGGCCCAGCTCCGGCAGAACCAGTTGCTCTCGGCAAAGAACCCGTTGTGGTTCTACGAGTTCGCGGACCGGGACGCGCCGCTGGACATCCCGTTCCCGCCCGGTTTCGACCCGGGCGCGTGGCACGCCGGTGACGTCGGCTACGTGTTCCGGACCGCGGCCGAGAACAAGACGATGACGAAGCCGCAGATCGCCTTGTCCGACAAGATCATCGGCTACTGGTCGTCGTTCGCACACCACGGCGACCCGAACCGCGAGGGCCTCCCGGCCTGGCCGAAGTTCACCGGCCCGACCACGGTCCTGTCCCTCGCGCCGGACGCGATCGAGCCGGTCGACTACGAACAGGAGCACCGGCTGAAGTTCTGGGCGTCGGTCGGCTGAGCGCCACCCACGAGGGCGTGTCCGGCGACCGCAGGGGTGCCGCCGGACATGCCCTAGAGTGTGCGCCATGGCTGAGCTGCTGACCGACGACCAGATCGACCAGGCGATCCGCGACCACCTCCCGGAGTGGAAGGTGCAGGACAACGCCCTCGTCCGCAGCGTCAAGAAGGACACGTTCCTGGACGGGATCCGGCTGGTCGCGACCGTCGCGCAGCTGGCCGAGTCGATGAACCACCACCCGGACATCGACATCCGCTACACGACGATCACCTTCCGCGTCTCCAGTCACGACGCCGGCGGGATCACCGACGACGACCTGGTGCTGGCCCGGCACATCGACACCGCCGCGGGCTGAGGGAGACACGCCCTCACCCACCCGAAAGCGTCATCCGGAAGTTGCTTACCTGTTAACTAGATCGCGCGAAAGTTTCCGCCCGATCGCGTTGGGTCCAGGCATGACCTCTTCCGTACGACGCCCGCGCGTCGCCGTCGCCGGTGCAGTGCTGCTGGCCGCGATCGCCGGCCTCAGCCTCGTTCCGGCCGGCGCCAGCGCCGCCGGCAGCCTCACGCTGCCGCTGGGCGACCAGGACCTCCTCGAGACCCGTAGCGCCCAGACGCTGGCCGACGGCGTCACGCTGACCCACATCACCCGGGGCACCGACCCGGCTCCGGCGGACCAGATCAACACGACCACCCGCGGTCCGTGGCTGATCAACGTCCTGACCATCGACCCGAAGAAGGCGAAGGGTTACGTCAAGGCGACGTACGGCCCGGACCTCGCCAAGACCGAGAAGACCAGCGCGCTGGTCGCCGGTGCCGGCGCGCTGGCCGGTGTGAACGCGTCGTTCTTCACCTTCACCGCCAGCCAGCAGTACCCCGGCGAGCCGGTCGGCCTGGGCATCTACGACGGCAAGCTGCTGAGCGAGCCGCTGGCCGACCCGGCCGAGACCAACTTCGTCATCGACGCGAAGACCAGCAAGGCCCTGATCGGCCACGTCAGCTGGACCGGCACCGTGCGCAACAAGAAGACCAAGGCCGAGCTGCCGCTGGAGTTCGTGAACCACCCGCCGGTGGTCCCGGCCGCCTGCGCCACGCTGACCGCGCAGACCGACTGCACCGTCCCGGGTGACATCTCGCTGTTCACGCCGGAGTTCTCCGCCGCGACCCCGGCCGGTGCCGGCATCGAGGTCGTGCTGGACAAGAAGGGCTGTGTCGTCCGCACCGCCACCACCCGCGGCACCGCGCTGGCCACCGGCCAGACCTCGATCCAGGCCACCGGCCAGGACACGATCACGCTGTTCCAGACCCTGGCCGGCGGCTGCGTCGACACCAAGCTGGCCCTGAAGGACGAGACCGGCAAGAAGCTCGCCCTCAAGCCCAGCCTGTACGGCGTGACCGGCCGCGGCCTGCTGGTCCGCGACGGCAAGGTCGTCGAGCAGCCGACCGGCGGCAGCTTCAACGATCGCAACCCGCGGACGCTGGCCGGCACCACCAAGGACGGCAAGCTGATCTTCGTCACGATCGACGGCCGCCAGGGCGTCAGCGTCGGTACGACGATGGCCGAGTCGGCCGCGCTGGCCAAGTCGCTCGGCCTGTACAACGCGATGAACAACGACGGCGGCGGCTCCACCGCGATGGTCGCCAACGGCGCGGTCGTCAACCACCTCGCCGGCGCCGAGCGTGCCGTCGGCGACGCCCTCGTCTACGTCGACTCGAAGTACCAGGGCTGACGGCTTCACGTCATGTCCGGGGTCGGCCAGCGCAACCGCTGGCCGGCCCCGTCCGCGTCCGTCTAGAAGTAGACGCATGCTCATCCACGGACTCGCCGCCCTGCTCATGATCCCGGTCAGCTCACCCGGGTGGTTCTGGAACGTGCCGCAGTGCGACACCGTGTACGGCGACGGTGGTGTCACCTTCTCGGCCGACGACGGGGCGCGGCTCGCGCCGACCAAGCAGAAGCTGCAGCGGGTCACCTACGCGAAGGTCGCGACGCTGCACGAGCCGAACGTGCTGATCGCGATCGGCCGGCAGTCGATCCAGCGGTCGGCGGATGCTGGTTGCAGTTGGCAACAGATCGACAAATCACCGGACGACCTGGCGACGTACGACGTGACCGCGGGGCCGGGCAGTACGGCGTACGTGCACAGCGTGAACGACCAGCCGATCCATCGGGTCGACGGGACGAAGGTCAGCACCGTCCAGGGACCGACGCCGGGCAACGGAGTCTCCGCACTGCACGCAGGACAAGGGAATCTGCAGGTCGTCGCCGGGGACGGGCAGGTCTTCGGATCGACCGACGACGGCGTCACCTGGCGTCCCCAAGGCAAGCCCCCGGCGCGCGACTTGTTCGTGTACGACGCGGTGATCGACCCGGCCGACGCCGACCACATCGTCGCCGGCGTGATGTCCGACGGCGTCTACACCACCTTCGACGGCGGCCGGAGCTGGACGCGCGCGGCGCCGGTCGAGCGGGTCAACGCGTTCAGCGTCGCGATCTCGCCCGCCAACCCGCAACGGGTCTGGATGGAGGGCTACGACCGCGACGAGAGCACCCGGTTCCTCTGGCAGTCCGACGACGGCGGCCGCAAGTTCCGGCCGGTGCTGGACGAGTCGCAGGCCACGCTCTACAACGGCAACCGGCTGTGGCCGAGCCCGGTCGACCCGGATCTCCTGTACTTCGCCTACGGCACCTCGTTCGCGAACTACGGCTCGGACCTCTACCGCTTCCGGACGTCGACCGGCGAGCTGACCAAGCAGCACAACACCTTCGACGGCATCCCGGGCCTCGCCTTCAACCCGGCCGACCCGAGCATCCTCTACCTGGGCCTGGCCGAAGAACGTTGACCGGCAACCGAGAGCTGTCGTGAGGATCTGACATCCTGGACCGGTGACGACTGCTGACGAGTACCGCCTGCTGGGTTTCAGTGCCGAGGACCAGGCCGACGCCGAGAAGCTCGACGTCGACCCGGTCCTGGTGGCCGACTTCGCCGCGCAGCTCCGCAAGGCGATCGGTGGCGTCCCGGTGGAAGGTGAGCTGAAGGCTCCCGACGACCCGCTGGTCTCGCTCGCGGCGTACCTGGAGACCCTGCCGGACATCCGCCGCTACCACCAGGAGCGCGGGATCAGCGACGAGATCAGCTGGGCCAGCCTGGCCGATCTCGGGCAGCAGCTGAAGGTCAACCGGCGCACCCACGGCACGTTCGGCCTGGAGACGCACTGGTGGGTCACGACGTACTGGACCGGCGCTCTGTACGCGCTGGGCCGGCTGCAGTTCCTGATCCACCCGGTCCCGGACTCGCACCCGGTGCCCGGCGTCGAGCCCGGCGAGTGGGTGCTCGGCGTACACATCCCCGAGACCGGCCCGCTGACGCCGGAGTCCGTGGACAACAGCATCCACCAGGCGCGCGCGTTCTTCGCCGAGCACTTCCCCGAGCACCCGGTGAAGACCCTGACGCTCGGTTCCTGGCTGATCGACCCGTACCTGCTCGACCACCTGCCGCAGGAGTCGAACATGGTCCGCTTCGGCCGCCGCTTCACGCCGTACGGCGAACCGCGCGACTCCCAGGACAGCGCGATCTTCTTCACGTTCCGCAGCCACGACCTCGGCAAGCTCGACGAGTTCCCGCAGGACACCGCGCTGCAGCGGCTGATCGTCGAGCGGATCAAGGCGGGCGGCACCTGGCAGACCGCCTTCGGGTACCTCAGCCTTTAGGCACGCCGTACTTGGTCAGCCAGGCGATCAGCTCGACGTTGCTCACGCACTTCACGTCCGGCTGCTTGCACGTCTCCGTGACGAACGTGGTCAGCGCGTCGGAGTAGACGCTGTTGTTCCACCGGTTGAAGTGGTTGCCGAGGAACAGCGGCGGGTTGTTGCCGGCGCGCGACCGTGCCAGCGCCTGCCGGTACGTCGCGAGCACCTGGGCCTTCAGCTTCGGCGCGTGCGCGGCCGGCGCCTTCTTGGCCTTGGTCTGCGCGTACCAGAGGTTGTAGTCCATGGTCAGCGTGCTCTTGTGCGTCCCGGCCAGGTCGACGGACTGCAGCGGGAAGTCCCAGACGCCGTCCTCCTTCTTCGGCCACGCGATGTACCCGGGCTCGGAGGCGTCGTACAGCATCCCGCGCTGGCGCATGACCTGCCGGTACGCCGGCCGGTTGCCCTCGAGGCACGGCGTGCGCATGCCCTTCACGGTCGACGGGTCGAACGGCGCCGCCAACGGCTTGCCGGCCGCCAGTGTCGGGCCGGTCTCGACCATCTTGTCGAACGCGTCGAACTCGCCCTTCCACTGCGTCGCGGACCAGCGGTCGATCCCGTTCTTGCCGCAGAAGTGCCCGTTCGCGTGGGTGCCGATCTCGTGGCCCTCGGCGATCGCCTGCCGCAGCACGGTCGCCCGCGCGATCGCCTTCGGCGCGTCGGCCCAGCCGATGTCGGACGCGCCGGGCTTCTTGTACGGCGGCTTGTAGTCGGTCTTGCGCGCCTCGGGGTACAGGTACGGGCCGGACAGGAAGAACGTCATCCGCGCGTCGACCTGCTTGGCGACCGTGCGCCAGTGCGACCAGAGCGCGAGGTCGCCGGCTCCGTCGAAGGAGACGACGACGAACAACGGCGGTTTGCCGTTCGCCAGTTTGGCCGGGAAGGACCTGGTCACCGGCGCCGCGGCGGGCGGTTTCACGCCTGGCGTCAGGGTGGTCGACGGATCCGGCTCGCTCGGCTTCGGCGTACTGGACGGCGGTTTGGCCGGTGGGCCCGATGAGCCCTGCGGCGCGGTGTCCGCGCATCCGGCGGCCAGCGCCGCCACTACCGCCGTCGCTGCGATCAGTCGTTGCCGCCTCAGCATGCCTCGACCACGACCTGGACAGTTCCCCAGAGTTTTGCCCCCGTCATACAACTACTGACGCACGACGGGCCGATCCGGTTGGCCCGGGACACGCGACCGCCGCGAAAGCGTCCGGATAGTCGTTACTCGGCCGCAACCTTCGCTTTGCGGCGTCCGACGACCCGGCGGGTGGTCTCCAGCACGAGCCCGATCGTGAAGGCCAGGCCGAGGCTGAACGCGAGCGCCTTCAGCGAGTCGTGCGCGAACGCGTCGCCGCCCAGGTACCCGAGCAGTGCGACGTACGTGTAGGCCACGGTGACACCCGCCGCGGTGAACAGCACGAACTTCCGGAACGAGTACGCCGTCGCGCCCGCGGTCAGCGTCGCGACCATCCGCGCGCCGGGGATGTAGCGCACGGTCATCAGGATCAGCCCGCCGCGCGTGTGCAGCGCCTTGCTGACCTTGTCGTACATCGCCTGCCGGGCCTCTCGCCGGCGCATCCAGCGCCGCAACGCCGGACCGGAGCCGCGGCCCATGAAGTAGCAGACGCACTCGCCGATCACCGAGCCGACCATAGCCAGCACGATCACGAGCAGCAGGTTCTGGTGGCCGGCCGCGGCCGCCATCCCGGCGGTGACGACGAGGCCCTCGCTCGGGATCACCGGGAAGACGGCGTCGATCAGGGCCGCGAGGAACAGGACGAGCAGCAGCCAATGCGACGCCATCGCGATGCTGAGCAGCTCTCGGGCGGCGTCCATCAACTCGGTCACGACCCCGAGCATGCCATCCGGTACCAAGGAGCTCCCAATCCCGACGCTGTGGTTCGGGGCCCCTGGGGCTGAATTCACCCAGTGTTCACAGGCGGACGGAAAGTTCCGCGATCCCGTTCATCAGTAGGCCCGGACTCCGTCGCGGATCACCGTCCGGCTCGGCCAGCCGCAGGTCCGGAAAGCGGTCGAACAACATGCCGAGCGCGATCCGGCCCTCCAGGCGGGCCAGCGGCGCGCCCAGGCAGTGGTGGATCCCGTGACCGAAGCCGAGGTGCTGGTTGTCCGCCCGCGCGATGTCGAGTTCGCCGCCGGCGCCGAACTTCGCGTCGTCGCGGTTGGCCGCGACCAGCGCGAACACGATCACCGCGCCGGGCAGGATCGTGCGCCCGGCGATCTCGATCGGCGCCTTCGCGACGTACGGGATCGCGGCCTGCAGCGGGCCGTCGTACCGGATGAGTTCCTCGACGGCGGCCGGGAGCCGTTCGGGTTCGGCCTTGAGCAGCGCGAGCTGGTCGGGGTGCGTGAGCAGCGCGTGGACGCCGTTGCTGATCAGGCTGACCGTGGTCTCGTGGCCGGCGGCGAGCAGCAGGTAGACCATCGAGGTCAGCTCGTCCGTGGTCAGCCGGTCGCCGCCGTCGCGGGCCGCGATCAGCGCGGACAGCAGGTCGTCGGACGGCGCCACCACCCGGCGGTCCTCGATCATCTCGCGGATGAACTCGACCATCGCGAGCGCGGCCTCGATGTACTCCTCGGGCGTGTGCACGGCGGCGTTCACGACGATCGACGACCAGCGGCGGAAGTCGTCGCGGCGGATCGCGGGGATGCCGAGCAGTTCGGAGATCACCGTGATCGGCAACGGGTAGCTGTAGGCGCTGACCAGGTCGATCGGCCCGTCCGCGGCCGCCATCTCGTCGAGCAGCTCGGTGGCGATCTCGCGGATCCGCGGCTCCAGCCGCTCGATCCGCCGCCGGGTGAAGGCCGCCGACACGAGCTTGCGCATCCGCGTGTGGTCCGGCGGATTGGCGTTCAGCATGTGCCGTTCCATCGAGTTGATGAGGTCGTCCCACACGTGGTCGCGGTGCGGTCCGTCGAGCGAGGACCGGACGACGTCCGGATGCGCGAGCAGCTGCCGCGCCTCGGCGTACCCGGTGACCAGCCAGACCGGTACGCCGGTGAACAGCGTCACGTACTGCAGCGGCCCCTCCGCCGCCACTTCCGCGAAGCCCCGCAGACGAGCCTGGCCGCTGGTTTCCGTGAAAGGCGAAGTCACCTCACCACGGTACGTGCGCGGGGGTTGACTCGACACTTCACCAGATGGTGAAGTGTTCTGATGCTGACCACGACCTTCGCCGCGCTGGCCGACCCGACCCGGCTGGCGATCGTGACCCGGCTCAGTCGCGGCGAGGCGACGATGGGCGAGCTCACGACGCCGCACGCGATCACAGCGCCGGCGATGACCAAGCACGTGCACATCCTGGTCGACGCCGGGCTGGTGACCCGGCGCAAGGTCGGCCGGACGGTGGTCTGCGCGATCCGGCCGGAGGCGCTGTCCGAGGTGGAGGTCTGGCTCGGCGACCTCACGACGTACTGGAACCGCACGGTCGACCGGCTGGCGGACCTTCTGGAGGGGAACGACGATGGTGGATGACATCCGGATCGAGCGCGTGCTGAAGGCCGGGCTCGAGGACGTGTACGCCGCGTGGACGCGGGCCGAACTGCTCGCGCAGTGGTATTGCCCGAACCCGAAGCTCGAGCTGAAGGTCGACGCCGACGTCCGGGTCGGCGGCACGTACGTCGTCGAGATGGGCCAGTACGTCGTCCGCGGCAGCTACACGGAGGTCGACCCGCCGCACCTGCTCGAGTTCACGTGGAAGTGGGACGAGGACACCGACGAGCCGTCGACCGTCCGCGTCGAACTGAGCGAGGTCGACGAGGGCACCCGGATGTTGTTGCTGCACACGGGTTTCACCGGCCCGGACGACGCCGCCAACCACCTGCAGGGCTGGGAACCGCAGCTCAACCGGCTGGAGCAACTGCTCACGCGCTGAGCTGCTCACGTCTCGGTGAGCTGGTCGGCCAGCTCGGCGCGACTGTGGATGCCGAGCTTCGTGTAGACCTTCCGCAGGTGGTACTCGACCGTCTTCGGACTCAGGAACAACTTGGCCGCCGCCTCGCGGGTGCTGTGACCGGCGGCCAGCAACTGCGCGACCTGCCGTTCCTGCGGCGTCAGGTCGTCAGCACTGCTGTGCTCCCGCCGCCGAGCCGTCTCCCCCGTCGCCTTCAACTCGCCGGCCGCCTGATCAGCCCAAGTACCGGCCCCCAACTGGTCGAAGATCCCGACAGCCGCCCGCAGCTGAACTCGCGCATCCACCCGACGCCGCACCCGCCGAAGCCAAGAGCCGTAGACCAGGTGGGTCCGGGCTGTCTCGAACAAGTCGGGCGTCAACTCGTGGAGCTGCAGCGCGCGCTCGAAGGCTTCCTCGTCGTCGTTCACCAACCCCTCCGCGCGCGCAGCCCGCGCCAGCGACCACGGCAGCCCCTTGTCGGCAGCCCGCTCGGCAAACCCCCGAGCCGTCACCGACGCCTCCTCCGGCCGCCCGAGCCGCAGATAGACCTCCACCAGCTCAGGCGCCGGCGACAGATCCGGGTCCAGCATCCCGCCGGCCGACAGCGCAGTAACCAACCGGTTGTATGCCTCGAGCGCAGCAGCCGGGTCCCCACGGCTCAGTTCCAGATCACCCAGCGCGTACGACGACCACGCCAGCCCGAGCCGAATCTCCCGCGCCGTACAGATCGCGATCGCCTCGGCCGCTTGCGCCTGACAGTCCTCCACCCGCCCCCGCCGCGCGGACAACCACGCCTGCCCCGCAAGGTTGATCGCCAACTCGGTCGTCTGACCCGTCTCCCGCGACAGCCGGATCCCTTCGTCGTACGACGTCGCCGCGTCGGCCCAGCGATCGGTGGTCGCCTGGTCGCGGGCCAGGTGGAACAGGACGCCCGGGAGCAGGCCGAGGGCGACGCCGTCGCGGCTGTCGCGCAGGACCTGCTGGATGACCTCGCGACCGCCTTCGCGTTCGCGCAGGAACATCGGCGCGAGCACCACCCACACCTGGTGACGCCGGTCGAGCTTCACCGTGCCGGACAGCGTGACCGCCGTACGGATCTGCTCGCTGCCGCCGCTGCCCGCGAAAACCCGCGCGACTCCGCTGGCCAGCAGTCCGAGCAGCCGACCCTCGGGTTGGTTGATGCTCGGCAGGATCGCGTCGATCTTCTCGGCGACGCGTAGCGCGGTACTGGTGTCGCCGAGGTAGAAGCACGCGTTGACGACGTCGCCCAGCAGCCTGATCCGGGTCGGCAGGTCGTCGGCCGCATCGGCAGCGGCGAGCAGGATGTCGCGGGCCTGCCCGGGCGAACCACACCGTACGGCGATGTCGCCGCGCAGTTCCTGAGCGCGGATCCCGACCACCGGCGTGATCGCGCGCCGCAGCGCTTCGACCAGCAACTCCTCGGCCCGATCAGGCAACCCGGCGAACCACGCGGCCTCACCCGCCGCGACGAGGCGGCGGCCTTGTTCCGCTTCGTTGTCCGTCAGTCGCGCGGCCCGTTCCAGCGCTGTCGCCGCAACCGCGTGCGCGCCACGTTCGACCGCGTGCCCGGCGACGATCTCGAGCCTGCGCGCGACCTCGTCGTCCGATCCCAAGGCGGCCTCGGACAGGTGCCAGACCTGCCGGTCCGAGTCGGCCAGTACGCCGGCGATCGCTTGGTGGACGGTACGCCGCGTGCCCGACGCCGCACCGGCGTACACGGCCGAGCGCACCAACGGATGCCGGAACTCCACGCGCCCATTGACGATCCGGACCAGTCCGGCGTCCTCGGCCTCGGCCAGTACGGCGACGTCGACGCCGAGGCCCTCGCAGACGGCGGCGACGACGGGCAGCTCACCGTCGTCGGAAGCCGCCACCAGCAAGGCGATCCGGGCCTCGGCGCTCAACCGATCGGCCTGCGCCGAGAACGCCTCGGCCAGCAACCGCGGCACGGGAACCGGCGCGCCCGGGCGAATCCGGTGCAGGCTCTGGGGATTCAGTTCGAGCAGCGCGAGCGGGTTGCCGCCGACCATCCGGTGCACCTGCGCGACGTCCGCCGTACGACGTCCGACCAACTCGCGGGCGTCGTCGAGCCCGAGCCCTTCGAGCCGCAGCGCGGGGAGGTCGGCCTCGGCCAACGGGTGTGATTCCCCCGCGCGCGCCGCGACCAGCAGCACGATCGGGTCGGCCACCAATCGCCGCGCCGCGAACACGAGCGCTTCGGCGGACGGCCGGTCGATCCACTGCGCGTCGTCGACCAGGACCGCGAGCGGCGCTTGTTCGGCGTACCGGCACAGCAGGCTGAGAGTCGCGGCGCCGACCGCGAACCGCTCACCAGGGCTGTCCGCCCTCCGCCCTGTCCCCATTGACCTCCCCGGAGAGGTCAGCGCGAGCGCGGCCGCGAGGGCGTCGCGCTGAGGTGCTGGGATTCTGTCCAGCTCTCCCAGCGCCGGACGCAGCAGCTGCAGCAGTCCCCCGAAGGGGATCTCGTGCTCGGTCTCCGTCCCGCGCGCCCGGAGCAGGCGGAGGCCGGCGGACTGTGCGGCTGCCTGGTCGAGAAGGGTGGTCTTGCCGATCCCCGGTTCCCCGGTGATCAGCAGCACCCCGCTGGATCCCACCCTCGCCCCCGCGACCAACCGCTCGATCGCCCGCCGTTCGGCCTCCCGCCCGATCAGCATCCTCGGAGTCTAGGACCAGGGGCCCACCTGATGCGATGCCTGAGCCTCGGCTTTTAGCGTCACCGGGGTAAGCGATCCCAGGGAGGGGACCCAGAATGACCACCATCGACCAACCCGTCACCGTCGACGGCGACAAGCTGATGCAGTTCGTGTTCCAGGCCGTCGGCGAGGTCGGCGCGACACTCAACGCGGCCCTCGTCGTGATGGGCGACAAACTCGGCTACTACAAGACGATGGCCGGCGCCGGCGGCCTCACGCCGGCCGAGCTGGCCGACCGCACCGGCACCCACGAGCGCTACGTGCGCGAGTGGCTCAACGCCCAGGCAGCAGGCGGCTTCGTCACCTACGACCCGTCGACCGGCCTCTACACGCTGCCGCCCGAGCAGACCGTCGCGCTGACCGACGAGAACAGCCCGGCGTTCCTGCCCGGCTTCTTCCAGATCGCGCTCGGGACCGTCCAGGACACCGACCGGATGATCGACGCGGCCCGCAGCGGCGCCGGCATCGGCTGGCACGAGCACGACACCGACGTCCACGACGGCTGTGAGCGGTTCTTCCGGCCGAGCTACCACGCCAACCTGGTCGACAGCTGGCTGCCGGCGCTCGACGGTGTCGTCGACAAGCTGACGAACGGCGCGAAGGTCGCCGACATCGGCTGCGGCCACGGCGCCTCGACGGTCCTGATGGCGCAGGCCTTCCCGCGGTCGACCTTCGTCGGGTCGGACTACCACCAGGAGTCGATCGCGACGGCCCAGCAGCGGGCCGCGGACGCAGGTGTCGACGCCACGTTCGAGGTCGCCGGCTCCACGTCGTACGCCGGTGAGAACTACGACCTGGTGACCACCTTCGACGCCCTGCACGACATGGGCGACCCGGTCGGCGCCGCGCGCCGGGTGCGTGAGTCGCTCGCGCCGGACGGCACGTGGATGGTCGTCGAGCCGATGGCCGGCGACAAGGTCGAGGACAACCTGAACCCGGTCGGCCGCGCGTACTACGGCTTCTCCACGCTGCTGTGCACACCCGCGTCGCTGTCCCAGGAGGTCGGGCTCGGGCTCGGTACGCAGGCCGGCCCGGCACGGATCCGTGACGTGACGACAGCGGCCGGTTTCACCCGGTTCCGGGTCGCGGCGCAGACGCCGTTCAACCTGGTCTACGAAGTCCGCCCCTGACACAGTGAGCGGCATGGCGCAACAGCCCGCGCGGGCGGCCGATCGGGAGGGTTCGGTCGCCCGCGACGGCGTGAACATTCACTACCGGGTGTACGGCGAGGGCGACGGCCCGGCGCTCGTGCTGCTGCCGACCTGGTCGCTCGTGCCTTCGCGGGTGTGGAAGGCCCAGGTCCCTTATCTGGCGAGGCACTTCCGGGTGGTCACCTTCGACGGGCGCGGCTCGGGGTCGTCGGACCGCCCGGTCGGCGCTTCGGCGTACAGCGATGCCGAGATGGTCGCGGACACGATCGCGGTGCTCGACGCCGTGGGGGTTCCGGCCTGCGTGCTCGTGGGGTTCTCCCGCGGCTGTCCGTGGGCGTTGGAGGTCGCGCTGCGGCAGCCGTCGCGGGTGCTCGGGGTGGTCTGCATCGGCTCGGCGACCAGGCTGACGCCGATGGTCGAGGAGCGCACGCGGTGGACGTGGGACGAGCGGCACGACAGCACCGACGGCTGGGCGAAGTACAACCGGCACTACTGGCTGGAGGGCGGGTACGACGACTTCCTGGAGTTCTTCTTCGACCAGATGTTCCCGGAGCCGCACTCGACCAAGCAGATCGAGGACGGGATCGGGTGGGGGCACGAGATCACGCCGGAGCTGCTCGTCGACACCGAGGCCGGGCGGTCGGGGCATCTCGATCCCGCGCGGTTCGCCGAGGTGGGCTGTCCGGTGCTGGTCGTGCACGGTTCGGAGGACGGGATCCGGCCGCCGGCCGAAGGCGCGCGGCTCGCTGCGTTGACCGGTGGTTCATTGGTGACGGTCGTCGGCGGCGGCCATGCGCCGCATGCGCGCGATCCGGTGGTCGTGAACCATTTGCTGAAGGACTTCGCATCCCCACTGATTCCTCGGGCGGTACGACGTACGTGGGAGCGCGCGGCGTCACGGCCTCGAAGGGTGCTCTACCTGTCGTCGCCGATCGGGCTCGGGCACGCGCGCCGGGATCTCGCGATCGCTCGGTCGTTGCGGTCACTGGCCTCCGGTGTCGAAATCGAGTGGCTCGCGCAGGATCCCGTGACGCGCGTCCTCGCCGACGCCGGCGAGGTCGTGCACCCGGCGTCGTCCTGGCTGCTCAGCGAGTCGGACCATGTGGACTTCGAGGCGGGCTTCGCCGAGCACGACCTGCACGCGTTCCAGACGCTGCGGCGGATGGACGAGATCCTGGTCGCCAACTTCCTCACGTTCAACGACGTGGTCGAGGACCGCCACTACGACCTGGTGATCGGCGACGAAGCCTGGGAGGTCGACTACTTCCTGCACGAGAACCCGGAGCTCAAACGCTTCGCGTACGCGTGGCTCACGGACTTCGTCGGCTGGCTCCCGATGGACGCTGCCGAGTCGGCGCTCACGACCGACTACAACGCTGAGATGCTCACCCAACGGGCCCGCTACCGCCGCCTGCGCGACCACTCCTTGTTCGTCGGTGATCCGGACGACATCGTCGGGGACAGCTTCGGCCCCGACCTGCCGGTGATCCGCGAGTGGACCGAACAGAACTACACCTTCACCGGCTACATCACCGGCTTCACGCCTGCCCGGGGCGGCGCAGCCGCCTCCGGCCGGGGCGGCACTCCCTCCCCCTCCCCCGCGTCCGCCCCCGGCGCAGCCGGGGGCGGGCGCGGGATGCGGTGTGTTGTGACGGTGGGTGGGTCGGGTGCAGGTGAGAGCTTGCTGCGGCGGGTACTCAACGCCGTACCAGCTGTTCGACGTCTGATCCCCGACATCACCTTCGACATCGTCACCGGCCCTCGGATCAACCCTTCCTCTCTTCAAGTAGTCCCCGGCGTCCGCCTCCACGGCTACCTCCCGGACCTCCACCTGCAACTAGGAAAAGCCGACGTAGTCATCACCCAAGGCGGCCTCACCACCTGCATGGAACTCACCGCCCAACGAGTCCCCTTCGTCTACGTCCCCCTCCAGCACCACTTCGAGCAGAACTTCCACGTCGCCGCCCGCCTCGACCGCTACCGCGCCGGCCACCGGCTGGAGTACGCCGAAGCCGCCGACCCCAACCTCCTCGCCGAAGCCGTCGCCAAAGCCCTCACCGACCCGATCGACTACCTCCCGGTCAGCACCACCGGCGCCGACCGAGCAGCGACCCTCCTCGCCGAACTCCTGTAGGGCGTGTCTCCCAATTGTCGCCGTAGCGAGCAGGTGCTCGGCGCGGTAGCTCGCAGTGCTGGAGTGAAGCCCTCGATGTTTTTCCATCGTGGGCTTTGCTCCAGTGCTGCGAGGTGCCGTGCCGAGTGCCGCGCAGTAGGCGAGAATTGGGAGACACGCCCTAACCCGCGGAACGCCCCCGCAACCGATCCAGCCCGACCACCAGGACGACGGTCACCGCCAGCAGCACCAGCGACTCCGCCGCGGCGGTGAACGTCTGCCCCCGATCCGTCAACGCGAAAACCCCGACCGGCAACGTCCGCCACGACGCCGGGTAGACCATGATCGTCGCCCCGACCTCACCCATCGACAACGCGATCGACAACCCGGCCGACGACACGATCGCCGGCCGCAGCATCGGCAGCCGGACTGTCCACAGCACCCGCGCCGACGACGCCCCCAGCGACGCGGCGACATCGGCGTACACGTCGTCCGTCCGCTGCAACGCCGCCGTCACCGTCCCGTACGTGAACGCGACCATCAGCACCAGATGCGCGATCACCACGATCCATTTGGTCCCGTTGAGCAGCAGGGGCGGCCGCGAGAACGCGACGAGCAGACTCAACCCGACAACCACCGACGGTACGGCGATCGGCAGGTGGTGCAACGCGTCGGTCAGCCGCGCGAGCCCCGGCGTCGCCGCCCGGCTCGCGAGCGCGGCCCACGTCCCGAACCCGACCGCCAGCAACCCACCGAGGAACGCCGTCTGCAGGCTCACCGCGATCGACGCCAACTCGTCGCCGGACAACGCTTCTTTGACATGAGCAACGGTCGGGTCGGACGGCAGGACGCCGTTCCAGCTCCCGGCGAACGCCGCGGCCGCGACCACCACGAACGGCGCCAGCACGAGCACCCCGAAGACCAGCAGGAAGATGCCCTGGACAACCAACCGGGGTCCTCTAGACCAGACGAGCACGACGACCTCCGAGGGTTCCACGCAGTACGGCGTACAGGCCGATCGACAACGCGATCTGCACGACGGCGATCACACACGCGGCCGGGTAGTCGAACATCACGATCCCCTTGGTGTGCACGAGCAACGGCAACGTGGTCGTGTCGCGTGCGCCGAGGAACAGTACGATCCCGAACTCGTTCAGCGTCAGCAGCAACGTCAGCCCACCACCGGCCGCGAGCGCGGGCCGGACCTCGGGCAGGATCACCTGCCGCAGCACGCGCCACGGACCGCCGCCGAGACTCGCCGCGACATCGAGCTGAACGCGCGGGATCTGACTCATTGCACCGAGCAACGGACGCATGACGAACGGCGTGTAGAACGTGATCTCCGCCAGGATCACGGCCCACGGCGTCGTGAGGAAGCTGCCGGTCACCGACCCGAGCATCCCGGCCGAGCCGTAGAGGAACGTGAACGACAGCGCCACCAGGAACGACGGCAGCGCGAGCATCGCGTCGACCAGCCCGGAGACGATCCGCGCGCCGGGGAACGGGACGAAGCTGACGACGACGGCGAGGAACGTCCCGACGACCAGGCAGCCGATCGTCGAGCAGACCGCGATCTGCACGGTCCTTCCCAGAGCCTCCCGGAACTCGGTCGACCCGACCACCTTGCCCCAGGAGCCGCGCGACTCGGCGGCGACCAGAATCAGTGGATAGACGACCAGTCCTGTGATCAGCAGCAACGGCGGGAGCAGCCAGAGCGACCACGTACGGCGTACCGTCGTCTTCTTGTTGCCGAGGGCAACCGCGACGGCGGTCATCGCGACTCGACCAAGCTGCAGGCCTCGCTCGGCCACCGCATCGACACCGCGGACCCGACAGCGGGAAGCTCGCGGTCGGCCGGTACGTCGATGTGCACGGGGTGATCGGCCAGGCCGTCGATCACACAGGTGAGCCGGTAGGAGGCGCCGCGCCACTGCGCACCGACCAGGCGCGCCGGCACCCCGCCGGCCTCGAGCCGGATCGCGTGCGGGCGTACGCAAAGCAGCACCCCGGCCGTGCCGCCGCCCACGTCGCCCCGCGCGTGCGCGCCCGCGGTCACGCCGGGCAGGCCGCGGCCGGCCAGCCGCACCTCCTCCCCCACCACCTCGACCGGCAGCAGGTTCGCACCACCCAGGAACGACGCGGTGAACGCCGACGGCGGCGCCTGGTACAGCTCGGTCGCCGGCGCGATGTCGACAAGTCGAGCATCCCGCATCACCGCGATCCGGTCCGCGAGCGCGAGCGCCTCGGCCTGGTCGTGCGTGACGTAGACGATCGCGACGTCCGGCACTTCACGCCGCAGCTTCTGCAGCTCGTCCAGCATGTCGGCGCGCAACTGCGCGTCGAGCGCGGCCAGCGGTTCGTCGAGCAGCAGCACCGGCGGCCTGATCGCCAGCGCCCGCGCGATCGCGACCCGCTGCTGCTGCCCGCCGGACAGCTCGCGCGGAAACCTCTTCGCGTACGCCTCCATGCCCACCATCGCGAGCATCTCGGCGACCCTCTCCTGGACCTCGCGCTTCGGCCGACGAGCCGCCCGCAGCCCGAAGGCCACGTTGTCGGCGACCCTCAGGTGCGGGAACAGCGCGTACTGCTGGACGACGACGCCGATCCCCCGCTTGGCCGGCGGTACGTCGGTGACGTCGACGCCACCGATCCGGATCCGCCCGCGGCTCGGCCGGACGAACCCGGCGACCGCCTTCAGCGCCGTCGACTTGCCCGACCCCGAAGGACCGAGCAGGGCAACGGTCTCCCCGGCAGCGACCGTCAGGTTCAGGCCCTCCAGCGCGCAGGTCTTGCCGAAGTGCACCGAGACGTCGTCCAGCTGGACGGTCATCCCTGCACGGCCTTCGTGTACGCCGCCACATCCGCGTCGAGGTCGGCGAGCACCTGGGTCCAGTCCGGCTGCCAGATCTCGACGCCGTCCACGGCCTTCTCGACGGCCTGGTAGTTCGCGTCGGTCGGCTTCACGTCGGCGCGGGCCGGGATGCCGAAGGCGTCACCGGAGACGGTCTGCTGGGCGTCGGTGGAGAGCAGGTATTCCATCAGCTGCTTGCCGCCGTCGGCGTTCGGGGCGTTGGCGCCCAGACCCATCACGTAGGGGAGGGAGACCGTGGTGCGCTTTCCCTGAGGCCCGGCCGGGAAGAACAGGCTGAACGCCGACTTGTCGTTGGCGATCGAGGCCAGGTTCATCTGCACGTCGCCGTTCGCGACCAGGATCTCGCCCTTGCTCACCTTCGGCTGCAGCTTGCCGGTCGACGCCGACGGGCCGACGTTGTTCGCCTCGAGCTTGCCGAGGTAGTCGAGCGCGCCCTGCTTGCCGAGCAGATGCTGCAGCAGCAACAGCACCGCCGTACCGTCACCGGCTTGGCCCGGCGTCGAGTACTGCACCTTGCCCTTGAACCGCGGATCGAGCAGGTCGTCGAACGTCTTCGGGCTGCCGGCCTTCTGGTTCGCGATGAAGTTCAGGTAGTTCTCGACGACCGTCACGTAGTTGTCGGCCTTCAGACCCTTCACCTGGTCCGAGCCCGGTACGGCGTACGGCTGCAGCAGTCCGTCGGCCGACGCCTTCTGGATGAACGGCGGCAGCGTGACGACGACGTCGGCCTGCGGGTTGGACTTCTCCTTCTGCAGCCGGGAGACGACCTCGCCCGACCCGGCCTCGACGATCTGGACCTTGGTCCCGGTCTTCTCGGTGAACGCCGCGAACCGGGTCTTGTACCAGTCGGCCAGCCCGTCTGCGGTGTACACGGTCACGGTCTTGGCGTCGCCGGTGGACGCGGCCCCGGTCCCGCCGCAAGCGGCGAGCACGGAGACCAGCAGGGCGGCGGCGAGCAGGGGTTTGAATGCCTTCACTTCTCCAGCTTTCGGTCGCGGAGCAGCCCGGGCAGGTCCCGGACCGACTCGATCACGTGGGTGGCTCCCGCGGCCGCGAGCTGCGACCGGTCGTGGGCGCCGGTGAGGACCCCGGCCACGACGCCGGCACCGGCGCGCGTTCCCGAGGTCATGTCGTACGCCGTGTCGCCGGCCACCGCGACGTTCACGGTGGCATCGGCGCGGAGTTGGAGCAGGGCCTTGAGGACCATGTCCGGGTACGGGCGGCCGCGGCCTGCCTGCGCCGGGCAGAGGGTGAGGTCGGCGAACGTGCGCCAGCCGAGTGCGGCGAGGATGCGCTGCTGGGTCGTCTCGGCGAAGCCGGTGGTGAGGCAGACCTTGATGCCGTCGTCCTTGAGTTCTTGGATTGCTTGTTGCGCGCCGTCGATCGGACGGCAGTGACCGTCGTCGACGAGCTGCCCGTACGCCGTTTCGAACGCCTTGTTGGCCTGCTGGGCCTTGGCTTCGTCCTGGCCGAGCAGGTGGCGGAAGACGGTGATCTTGGACTCGCCCATCGTGGCGCGGACGTGCGCCAGCATCGCGTCGTACCGGGGGTCGCCGGGTTCGATGCCCTGGGCACCGATCGCGGCGGTGAAGGCCTGTTCGACCAGACCGTCGTCGGCGACCGTCGTACCGGCCATGTCGAGTACCGCGAGCTGGATCATCGGCCGACCGCCTGGAAGCTCGCCTCGGCGATGGCCGGGGCCATCGTCATGCCCCGGCCGCCCGGACCGGTGACCAGGTGCACGCCGTCGGCAACTGTTCGCCGTACGACGACCTCACCGGGCATGGTCGCCTGGGAGTAGACGCCGGCCCAGCGCTTGATGACCTTGGGGATCTCGCGGCCGAGGATCTGCTCGGCGGTGGTCTTGAGGTAGTCGTACGGATCTTCCTGGACGTCGAAACCGAACGGCTCGGCGTACTCGTGGGTGTCACCGATGGTCAGCCCGCCGTGCGTCCGCTGGACCATCAGCAGCTGCATCTTGTGGTCGTCGGCAACTGTTGCCTGCGGCACCTGATTGAGCGCGTCGAGCGCGGGACCCTGGTACGCCGGGTAGTAGCGGAAGCTGTCCGCGTCGGCGACCGCGGTCGTCAGCTGCTCGTCGAGGGGCGCGGTCTGCATCATCTGCAGGCGGACCCGGCGTACGGGGAGGTCGTCGGTGAGCTCGCGGATCAGCCCGCTGTGCCAGGCGCCGGTGCAGAGCCAGACCTCGTCGGCCGCATGGGTTGTGCCGTCGTCGGTCCGCACCTGCCGGTCCCTCACATCCCGGACCTCCCGGGCCGGTTGGAACGAGTACCGACCAGAACTCTCGAGCTGCCTGCGCAATGCAGCCAGCACCTCACGAGGCTCGACGATGGCGTCTCGCGGACACCAGAGCGCCCCGAGCATGTCGCCTCGCAGCGCGGGGTTGAGCTTCCGCGCCTGCTCGGCATCCAGCAGCTCGAACCCCCGGCCAGCAGCTCCCGCGCCCTTCCCGCCGGTCCCCGCGTCGCGTTCGACCGCGCTCTTCCCGCCGGCTCCCGCGTCGCGTTCGACCGCCTCCTTCGCGACCGCCAACTCCTCCTCGGTCCGGCACACCGTCAGCGAGCCGGCGGCGCGAAAGTCGAGCCAGGCGACCTGCTTGCTGGTCTCCTCCCACAGCTCCCGAGCCCGGACCGCAGTCTCCAGCTCGGCCCCGTCCGCGCGACCGCTCACCCAGACCAGACCGAAGTTCCGCACAGTCGCACCACGCGGCCCGGCCTCCCGCTCGAGGTGTACGACCTCGTCACCCCGCCGTACCGCCTCCCAGGCATGGAACGTGCCCAGGACTCCGCCACCCACCACAACCACCCGCACAACTGCCTCCTCGTGTCCGTCGCGACCAAGATTGGTCCGGACCAATTAAAGAGGCCGAGCGATCAGCTGTCAGGAGGATGAAGCGGAAGCGAACAGTTGGAACTCAGGGCCGGCGCCAGTCAAGGACGGGGACCGGCGGCGATCTCGGGCTGGGGCGCCTCGAGTAGTCAGGGCCGCAGCGTCGCCCGGAAGGCGACCCGGTCCCCTCGATACAAGGACCGGACAACCTCGATCGGCCGGCCATCGACATCCCGGCTCGTACGGTGCAGCAGGAACATCGGCATCGACTGCGTAGCCTGCAGCAACTCAGCCTCCCGCGGCGACGCGATCACCGTCTCGACGACCTCCTCGCCCTCCCCGAAGCGCACACCGAGATCATCGGTCAGACACCGGTACAGCGAGCCCGTCGGCCGCAGTACAGCCCGCAAGGTCGGAAACCGCTCGACCGCCAGGTACGTGATCTCCAACCCGATCGCCTGCCCATCGGCGAGCAGGACCCGCTCCAGCCGATGCACCGGCGCCCCGACAGTCACACCGAGCCCCACCGCCAGCTCCGCATCAGCAGTGACCTCCTCGAACGCCACCACCTCCCGGGCCGGCTCGTACCCCTGAGCCCGCAACGCCTCGGTGTAGCTGACGAGCGCGAGCGGCTGCACCAGCTTCGGCGTAGCGACGAACGTCCCCTGCCCCTGCCGCGCCCGCAGCCGACCATCGGCGACCAGCTCACGAATCGCCTGCCGCATAGTCCACCGCGACACCCCGAACTCAGCCGCCAGCGCCCGCTCCGGCGGCAGCGCCGCACCCTCCCCCAACCGCTCCAGCAGCTCGACCAGCCGGGTCTTCACGGCAAAATGCAGCGGCACATCCACGCCGCCGACTCTAGACGGTCGAAGCCGGCCTTCCTTCACCCCGTGACCAAAGTGGAAGTCAATACCGATTGTCATCTACAACGTTGTACTTCCAGGTCTTGTTGCAGCTCCACCTCAACGGTTTACGACCTGAAAAAAGTCGGCCTCAATAGAAGACGCACCCCACCGACCCGCCCACGTCGGACCACCTCGGGTGCAGGTGGCCCTGGAGGACTCCCCCGTGACCCCGCACCACTCCCCCGCCGGCGAGATCGAGGCCAACCTCGCCCACCCCCGCCGCACGACCCCCTGATCGATCCGGGGTACGACGATGGGGGCATCAGTCGTCCCCCGGATCCCCGGAGCCGCGACCCCCTTGGACGGCGGGGTCGCGGCTCCCCCTTTTGCGTCCCGGCGTACGGGCTCCGAAAAACTAGAGCCCCGGGCGGCAACCCGGGGCTCGGAACGGATGAATGGCGGCGTGATCAGCTGCCGGACTTGCGCCTGAACTGGCGCTTCTGCTTGTCGTTGTGCGCCTCGCCGACACCTTCGTGCCGCGGCCCACTTCCCGGATGCGACTCGTGCTGCGCGTTCTTCTTCGCGAGCGCCGCGCGGAACTTCTCCTGCAGATCGTCCTTCGCCGGCTTGCTGGACTTGTCGCTCATACCGTCTCCTTAACAAACCGTCAGGGCATACACCCTCTAGCTAACCAAGTGTGACCACCCCCGCGCCAGCCAATATCAGCGGGTCACCCCATCGACGTCGACGTACGCCGACATCTACACAATGTCGCCGTACGTCGACAAACCACACATGTCGACGTACGCTGACAAAAGACACCCCCGACGGACGACGACCAGGAGGCCTCACGGTGGAGATCCAGACCCCCCGCGCACTCGGCGCGGTGGTCCGTGGCCGTCGCCGAGCGCTGAAGATGACGCAGGCGTCCCTGGCCCAGGCCGCCGGAGTCTCGCGCGCCTGGATCACCGAGTTCGAGGCCGGCAAACCCACCGTCGAGCTCAGCCGCGTCCTCGCCGTACTCGATGCCCTCGGCATCGTTCTGGAGGCTCACACCACCACCCCGAAGGCAGCCGACGCCCACGAGGATCTCGACTCCCTGCTCGAGAGCTACGACCAGGGAAACCAGCGGCATGCCTGAACTGCTCCTGCTCCTCGGCGACGAGGTCGCCGGGACCGTCACTCGACTGCCCGGCGGCAAGCTGACGTTCGCGTACGACAAGACGGACGTCGCCAGAGACGTCCCGGCGACTCCGGTGTCGGTCTCGATGCCACCCCAGGTGGCCTCACACACCGACAACCGGGTCGCGCCCTGGCTGTGGGGCCTGCTGCCCGACAACGACGCGGTCCTGAGCCGTTGGTCCCGAGAGTTCCACGTCTCGGCCAACTCCGCCTTCTCGCTGCTCTCCACACCCCTCGGCGAAGACTGCCCCGGCGCTGTGCGCCTGGTGCCGCCGGACCGCTTGGGGGCCATCAGCAACCAAACCGCCGGCGAGGTCGACTGGCTCACCGAGGCGCAGGTGGCCCAACGTCTTCGCGACCTGAAGAACGACAACACCGCCTGGCTCGGCGCCACCCGAGCGGGCCACTTCAGCCTGGCCGGCGCCCAGGCCAAGACGGCCCTTCTCCACGACGGACAACGCTGGGGCCAGCCGCACGGTCCCCTCGCCACCTCGCACATCCTGAAGCCGGCGATCGAAGGTTTCGACGATCACGACCTGAACGAGCATCTGTGTCTCTCCGCCATGCGCGCCGCGGGACTGCGCGCGGTGCGCACCAGCGTCGAACGGTTCGAGGATCAGAGCGCGATCGTCGTCGCCAGGTACGACCGCGTCGTACGCGACGACGAACAGGTCCGGATCCACCAGGAGGATCTGTGCCAGGCGCTCGGCGTGCACCCAGCGGTCAAGTATCAGAACGAGGGCGGCCCCGGCCCTCGCGACATCGGCGAACTGTTCCGCCGCGTCATGCCGAACTCCGCGGCCCGGCAGGCGACGCTGGACTTCCTGGACGCACTGTTGTGGAACTGGGTCATCGCCGGAACCGACGCCCACGCCAAGAACTACTCGCTGCTCCTGCTCAGGGACCAGGTCCGGCTCGCCCCGTTCTACGACGTCGCCTCCGCCTTGCCCTACGCCATCCCCGAGCAGAAGATGCGACTCGCCATGAAGCTCGGCGGCGACTATCGAATCAACCCCACCAGTCGCCCCTGGGCAAAGCTCGCCGCAGCTCTCCAACTGTCCGAGTCGACCGTCCTTGACCACGCTCAGCGAATCACCGCGGCAGCACCAGAGGCCTTCGCCACCGCCGCCTCCGACCCGCAGCTCCACGCACTGGCCAGCTCGCTCCCCCACCGCCTGACCGAATTGGTCGCCAAACGAGCCGCCCGCTGCGCCACCCACCTCGACTGACTTTTACTACGCTCACCCCATGCCCACCGCACCCCGCCCGTACGACGACTCCCCCGCGTTCGAGTCGCCACCCACCGACGCCCTGATCGCCGAGGTCGAAGCCGAACTGGGCCTCCGTCTCCCACCGGCGTACATCGCCCTCGCCAAACTCCACAACGGCGGCAACGTCGCCCTCTACACCCACCCCGCCCGCACCCGCACGACCTGGGCCGACGACCACGTAGCCATCACCTCGATCGCCGCCATCGGCCGCACCGCCCACTTCAGCCTCTGCGGCCGCTCCGGCAGCACCTTCTGGCCCTCCGAGTGGGGCTACCCCGACATCGGCCTCTACTTCGCCGACTGCCCCTCCGCCGGTCACGACATGCTCGCCCTCGACTACCGCCACGGCGGCGAACCCTCAGTCGTCCACGTCGACCAGGAGTGGGACTACGCCATCACCCCAGTGGCCTCCACCTTCGAAGCCTTCATCACCGGCCTGACCGACGGCTCCGAGTACGACGACGACTTCACGAGCTGATGCTGCGTGCGACCTCCGGGGTCTGTCCGGTCCACGTGTGGAAGGCCCGGTAGAACGACGTCGTGTCGTCGTACCCGAGCAAATAGGCGATCTCGGCCGCGGTCATCGTCGACGTGGTCAGGTAGTGGCGGGCCAGCGACTCGCGGGTGTCGCGGAGGACGGCTTGGAAGCCGGTGGACTCCAGTTGCAACCGACGCTGGAGAGTGCGGACGCTCATCGCGAGCTCGCCGGCCACCGCGGCCGCCGTACCGGATCCGGCGGGAAGCAGCTTCAGCAACGCCGTACGGACCAACTCCGCGGTCGACGTGCCCTGGTCGAGGTCGGCCAGCCGGCGGCGGAGCTCGGGCTCGAAGTAGTCCCACATCCGCTCGTTGGCGGTGAGGAACGGCCGATCGACATCCGCGGCGGCGAACGTGATCGACCACCGCGGCCGGCGCGCGATCGGCGCCCCGACGTACTCGGTGTACTGATCGGAAGCCGGCACCTCAACCGGCGCGGTCAGACCGAGCGGCCGTACGTCGTACCGCGTGCCGATCCGAGTCAGCGCCACCCAGAACAGCAGCTCCACCAGGCCGAGCTCGGCCGGCGGTTGCTCGTCTTCGGGCCAGACCAGCTCGATCGTCGAGCCGCTGATCACGAGCCGCATCGGCCCGACCAGCCGCTTGTACCGCGCCATCCGCTCGGCCGCGACCAGCAGCGACGGACTGCAGAACGCCGCGAACAACGGCGGATCGAACACCTCCGCTGACAGCAACCGCGCGACCGTGATCGGCAGGACCGGATCGTCCAGCTCGTCGGCGAGCGCCCGCCAGAACGCGTGGTACTCCGGCGGAGCCAGCTCAACGGTGCCTTCGGCAAACAACGCCTCGGGCAGGCGCGCGCGCTGCAGTACCGCCGGCACCGACACCTCGAGGTCGGCCAGCAGCGCCCGCGCCGACGGGCCCAGCGTGTACTGGTCCGTGCTCACAACTGGCTCATCAGCACGCGATCGAAGACCCGGTCACCGAACCACTTCCGCACGAACAGCAACGGCCGCGCGTACTGCCCCGCGACGTACCGCGTCCGGGGCCGCCTCGCCCCGATCGCCTCGACGATCACGTCCGCGAGCTTGACGACCGGCGTACCGCCCGAGCTGTAGTTCCGGTTCGTCGAGGCGGCGACCTTGCCCGCCAGCTCGGCGTACGCACCCTGCCCCGACCGCTCCATCACGGGCCCGGCCAGCACCGACCCGAACTCGGTCGCGACGATCCCCGGCTCGATCACCACGACATCGATCCCGAACGGCTTCAGCTCGATCCGCAAACAGTCCGACCACCCTTCCACCGCGTGCTTGGACGCGTGATACCAGGCCCCGAGCGGCGTGTAGACCTTGCCACCCATCGACGACAGATTGACGATCCGGCCGCGCCCCCGCGCCCGCATGCCAGGCAACACCAGTTGGGTCAACCGAGCCAACGCAAACAGATTCACCTCGAACTGGTACCGCGCGTCGTCGATCGAGGTGTCCTCCACCGCGCCGTACAAGCCGAACCCGGCGTTGTTCACCAGTACGTCGACCCCGCCGTCGATCGAGTCCACCAACTTCACCAACTCGTCGTCGTTGGTCACATCCACCGCGACAACGGTCGCCCCCAGCTCCTCCAGATCCCGCATCCGCTCCACCCGCCGCGCCACGGCGTACACGGTGTACCCACCCTCGAGCAGCTTCACCGCGGTCGCCTTCCCCATCCCGGACGAAGCCCCAGTCACCAGCACGGTCGTCATCAGCCCTCCTCAGCAACGGCCCCTCTGACCGCCACTCACGAAGCTAACCGCGCCGATCCCGCCACCGCAGTAACCGATCCCGCCAACGTACTTCCCGATCACGACAGCCCTCAGTTGGCGTCGGAGTAGGCCAGGTGCACGCCACAGTGCAGGCATCCAAAGAGGTACGCCGTCATGTCGCCATCAGGCGACAGCCGGCTGATCCACTCCTGCGCTGCAGCAGCTTCCACGCCGAGCTCGCGAGCTTCACGGCGAAGAGCTTCCAGGGCCGCCGCATCGTCCTTGACCTGATCCCACCCTGCCCGACCGAGGTACGCAGCCCCGTCGCCACAGTGCGTGAGCCAGTACGACTCCTGCCACGAGAAGTACCCGGGCGTGCGATGCAAGATCTCGTCCAGCACCGCACCCGGCAGGCTGTCGGTCTCGCTCCACAGCCCGTCGCTGAACTCCGCCGGCCCATCCGGCCGCGCGAGCCGCTCGGCGGCAGTCCCGTCCGCGATGCACCCCAGGCACAGCCGATCAGCCTGCCGACCGAAAACAGGTCCGGTGTAGCGGTAGCCGGTCACCTGCCGGCACAGCTCACACGCGCCGTCGTCAACGACCGCAGAGCCGGTCACGATCGGATCAGGGTGGTACGAAAGGCCGGTACCGACTTCACCGCTCGATTGTCGACGAGCCGCCGGGCAACAGCGCGGCGCGACGCGCCTCCATGCGGACTTGGGACCAGTCTGTTGCCGGCGTCTGAGCGATGGCGCGGGCGAGCCAGGTGGCACGGTCTGTGTGCTCGGCCTGCAACTGGGCGAGATCTATGCCAACGCCGACCGGCGGAGCGGCGACGACCTCCGCGACGCGCGCCTCCATCGCCGCGATGAACGCGCCGTGGAACTCCTCGACTGCTGCAAGAAACTCGGGCAGACCGACCGTCACCTCTCCGGACGGCGGGGCTGCAAACAGGCTCGGGTCAGAACCCCGCCAACTGATGGTGACCTGGCTGCCCTCGCGCCAGCAGCAGATCCCGGGCGCGTTGCGCAGGTAACCGACGTCGAGGAAATGGTCGGAGTACCAGGTAATCAACGCGTCATCCACCAGATCGCCGAGCTCGAGCTGGGATCTGAGCACGTCGACGAGATCGGCGGGTACATCCTCGGTCGCCACAGGAAGCAACTGGAGCAGGTCTTCCCAGAGCCGTACGACGTAGTAGTCGACGTACGGCCGTGCCTCGCCGTCCTCCGGCAGGTAGCGCAGGAGATCGACGTCACCCAGCTCGATCCAGTACCAGCCGTCGCTCAGTCCGAACCAGCTCAGCGTCGGTCGTTCACCACCCCACGGCGCAACCTCCGCCACCGGGCGCAGCTCGAACCGGAAGCGGATCAGGTCCGCCTCCAGAACGTTGGGCGCCACCAGTACAGGACCGTCGTGTCGCGCGGCCATGGGTGGCTTTGAACTCCTCGCAGTTCGAAGTGGTGGTCTCGGTCGTCGTCGATCAGGCGCCAGCCGTCATCCACTCGGTCGTCCGCTCCGGCCGCCCGCACGTTGCGGACGAAGCGCTCCTCCATCGCGCCGAACCGCACCATGTTCAGCTGGGATTCCCGCAACGACGGACGGTTGGCACCGCCTGCCCAGTCCGGCCAACGGAGCTGGATGTTGTCGTCTTCCCAGAAGCAGATGGAGCAGATCTCGTACGACCCCGGCGGCTCCGCGAACTCCAGGTAGCCGCAGCACGGGCAGGGGTACGAGACGCTCACGCCTGACATTCTGACAGCGGATCGGCCGAGCCAGCGACGAGCTGATCAGCGATTGCTGGCGTTGCGCTGCCGGCGGGCCTGTTCGAAGTCGTCGACATTCGTCAGCCACGGCCCATGCCCGTCGAGTGCTGCGTACCCGCCGGTGACGAAAGCTCGGACCAGGGTCCGATAGCCCTCCAGCCCGTCGACCAGGATGTACTCGACGCGGTGCCCGCCTCCGGCGATGGTCATGATGCGGGCGATCGAGTCCGCGTAGAAGTGGAGCTGGAGGCCTTCGCCCTTCTCCTCGTCCTCGATCGTGAAGACCTCGTTGTCCGCGGCAGAGCGACCTTCGACGAACTCCCAGAACTCCGCGGTGGCCGTACGGCGATCGCCCGGGCGCCACGTCTCCTCGCCGTCTTTGTCGTCAGTGAAGATCAGCGGTCGCTCGGCGACGCCCCCGTCGTCCTCGATCGGCTGGCTTCTCGCGCGCCCAGCGGCCTCCGAGCACAGCAGGAAGCTCACGGTCGCCACCGCATCGTCGACGAGTTCGGGATGTGCATCGCGCACGGCCGCGTCGATCGTCGCCGCCATGCGGTCCCAGTCGCCCTTGTCCGTAGCGCGGCCGCCCCGGCGCGGATCGCGACTGATGCGCAGCCCAGCAGAAGCCCGCTCCGCGGTAGCGATCACTCGCAGTACGTCGGACAGCAGCGCCGGCTCGACCGCCTCGGGACGACGCTTCGGAATCGTCGCCCCGTGGAGATACCGTCCGGTGAACTTCAGGAGCGCGGCGTCGAGCGGACCCAGCGTCACCCCGCGCTGAGCGCGGCGACGGCTCGCGTCGTACTCCTGAACTCGAGTCGTGTCAGCCGTCTCCGTCGCCGAGCCCATCGCGGCCCAGATCTCGCCACGATCGAGCGGGCCGAGGTCGGCACCGTGAGCGATCAGCTGGCCCCTGCTCCACCGGACGCGCCGGAACAGCGCGTCGATGTCAGCAGGCGCGGCGAAGAGGATCGGATCCAGGAGCGCGACAGCAGCATCCTCGTCCAGCGGACCTCGCGTCCCGGCAGCGTCGCACAGCGGCAGGACCGCGCTCCACAACAGCAGGTGCCGCCTCAGATCGTCCCGGATCACCGTGAGATGGGCATCGTCGATCGGGAACGTGAACGTGCGCGGGTCGTGGTTGGCATCGGCCCCGGCCCCAAGCTCGAGGAGCAGCGCTCCGTCGTCCCGGACCACCTTCGGAATCCACCCGGCGCGGGCGAACACGACGTCCCTCATGACCACCGTTCGAGTTCGGCGTCGAGCCGGGGGTCCATCCGCACCCAGACCTCGCCGTCGGCGGCCTCGGCCGGGGCGTCGCCTCGTTCGAGCCCGAGGAACTCGATCAGCACGAGCAGCGTTGCGCGTTCGGCCCGGTCGTCCCCCAAACCGTGCGAGTCGAAGAAGACGCACCACTGGTCGCTCGGGTCGACGATGCCCGAATCCGCCCAGATCCGGCCGACCTCGTCGAGCGCCGCGGCTTCGGTCGTGATCGTCGCGGCGCGGGCGGCACCGCGCGCCTCCGGCGACGCGTCGAGGTCCGCGAGGTTCGAGAGCCAGGCGCCGAAGCGGTCGAGCCCGGCGTACCCGTTCTCGAAGAACAACATCGCGCTCGGCGTGTACCGATTGGGCCGGTCGACCTTGAGGTACTCGAGGTTCGCCCCCGTACTCCGGGCGATCACCCCTTGCCCACGCATCAGCACCAGCCGCTGACCCGACGGTTCGTCGTCGATCGTGCAGGTGTCACCCTCGCGCTCCCGGAAGAACTCGGAGAACGCCACATAGGCTTCCTGAGGATCGGCGACGACGACCCGCTGGTCGTTGCCGTCACCCGCCCCGAAGACGAACTCTTTCGGGCCGGGTTCGTAAGGGCGGACCATCGGCGTCCTTCAACTCGAGTCCGTCGTACGACGGAAAGCCTGGCGGTCAACTGCCGGACCACCCTATGCCCGAGCAGGGGCCTCACACGTTGAACCTGACGGCGTTATCCGTCCTCCCGGCCCGGAAGTGGCCCTCCGTCCAGGAACGCTTCGTACGCCGCACGAGCATCTTCGTCGACCTGCGGCGACCCCGGCCCGTACCGGAGGTCCGTGCGGTCGCGCTTCGGACCTGACAGCCAGAACCACTCGCCCGACGCGACGTCGTAGAAGTTGGCGTCGAAACCCTGGAACCGCCTCAACTCCCGACCGTGGACCCGCGCCGTCTTCCACGTCTTGTTGAGTCGACCCACGCTATCCAGGACGGGCCACGATCGATCTCATGGCCCGACTTCAGCTGCACGAACATCAGCCGCCGGGCCACGGCTACTTCTTGGGGGCAGACGTTGGGCCGAAGCGGAACTCGACGACATCCCCGTCGGCCATGAGTAGTCCTTGCCTTCCAGTTCCTGCAGGGGCCTCAGACGTTGAAGCGGAACTCCACCACGTCGCCGTCGGCCATGATGTAGTCCTTGCCTTCCATGCGGACCTTGCCCGCCGACTTGGCGGCGGCCATCGAGCCGGCTTCGACCAGGTCGTCGTACGAGACGATCTCGGCCTTGATGAAGCCGCGCTGGAAGTCGGTGTGGATGACGCCGGCGGCCTCGGGCGCCGTGGCGCCCTTCTTGATCGTCCAGGCGCGGGATTCCTTCGGGCCTGCGGTCAGGTAGGTCTGCAGGCCGAGGGTCTCGAAGCCGACGCGGGCCAGGACGTCCAGGCCGGGCTCCTCGACGCCCATCTCGGACAGCATCTCGCGGGCCTCGTCCTCGTCGCCGAGCTCGACCAGTTCGGCCTCGAACTTGGCGTCGAGGAAGATCGCCTCGGCCGGCGCGACGAGTTCACGCATCCGGGACTTGAGGTCCTCGTCGGCGAGCTCGTCGGCGTCGCAGTTGAAGACGAACAGGTACGGCTTCGCGGTCATCAGCATCAGTTCGCGGATGGCGTCGCGGTCGACGTTGGTCGCGATGATCGGCGTACCGGCCTCGAGGTGCTTCTGCGCCTCGCGCACCGCCTCGAGCACGGCGACGCTCTCCTTCTTCAGCCGGGACTCCTTCTCCAGCCGCGGGATCGCCTTCTCGACGGTCTGCAGGTCGGCCAGGATCAGCTCGGTCTGGATCGTGGAGATGTCGTCGGCCGGCGAGACCTTGCCGTCGACGTGCGTGACGTCCTCGTCGACGAACACCCGCGTCACCTGGCAGATCGCGTCGGACTCGCGGATGTGGCTGAGGAACTTGTTCCCGAGCCCCTCACCGTCCGACGCGCCGCGCACGATCCCGGCGATGTCGACGAACTGGACGGTGGCCGGCAGTTGCTTGACCGAGGAGAAGATCTCGGCCAGCTTGCCCAGCCGCGCGTCCGGCACCCCCACCACACCGACGTTGGGCTCGATCGTCGCGAACGGGTAGTTCGCCGCGAGCACGTTGTTCTTGGTCAGCGCGTTGAAGAGCGTGGACTTGCCCGCGTTGGGGAGCCCGACGATTCCGATGGAGAGTGCCACGGGCGCCAAGACTACGCGTCCGTCACGCCGGACCCCAATCCACAGCCGGTACGGCGTACAGCAGCGCCCGTACGCCGTACCGCACGCCTCAGATCACGAACGACTCGAGCTCCGCGTCGTACCAGCGCTTGGTCAGCCCCAACGGCCGCATCCCCAGCCGCCGGCAGACCGCGAGCGACGCCTGGTTGTCCGGCCGCACCACCGCGTAGATCTCCGGCAGCCCAGCCTTGAACCCCCGACCGATCGCCCCCAGCGCGGCCTCGGTCGCCAGCCCGCGCCCCCACGCGTCGGGATGGAAATGCCACCCCACCTCGACCTCGCCACGCCCCGGCTCGGTCCCCGCCGGCAGCGGCACCAGCAGCACGGTCCCGGCCACCGTCCCCGTCGCCTTCTCCTCCACCGCCCACACCCCGTGCACCGGATCGGCGTTGCGCAGGTTCCACCGTTCGATCACCCGCGACGCGGCGTCGCGGTCGGTCATCGCGCGGGGCGTCGCGCCCAGCCAGCGCGACACCTCCCAGCGCCGGTAGATGTCGTACACCCGACCACCGTCGGCTTCGGCCCAGTCACGGACCACGAGCCGCTCGGTCTCGAAGACCACCTTGGCGTCCATCGCGTTCTCCCCTCGCCCTGTCCCGTTGATCTACCGGGCCCGGGGCCTGACCGGCAAGCGATCAGGACAAGCGTGATCACACCGTTGTTGCCTGACACGGAAACGACCGAGATCTCCTTGCAACACGGTGATGCCAACCAGGTCAGGAGTCGCCGCGTCTCCATGGGTGAAAGCTCCTGAGGGGGAGCGAACTGGGGACCATCCGCCTGATCCGCAAGGGAGCATCATGTCCCGAAAGCTTGCTGCCGTCATCGGCACCGCCGCTGCCGCCGCACTCGTTCTCGGCGGGCTGTTCGCCGTCGCACTGGGACATTCCGCCCAACCCAGGCCCACGGCCGCAGCGGGCAGTACGGCGGGTTCGGTGCCGCCGCCGTCGACGCCGACCACGACACCGACGCCGTCGAAAACCCCTGACCACACACCCGGCACGCCGATCGCCGACCCGACCGCAGCCCTTGTGGCCGGCAACAAGAAGGTCATCTTCTTCAGCTTCGACGACGGCCCGGACCCGGTCTGGACGCCGCGAGTCCTGCAGGTACTGAAGAAGCACGGCGCGCACGCGACGTTCTTCCAGCTCGGCAGGAACCAGGCTCTGTACCCCGCACTGCGCGACCAGATCCTTGCCGACGGCAACACTATCGGCAGCCACTCGATCACCCACCCGCAGCTGACCGCGCTGTCGGCGGCGCAGCGCCACCACGAGATCTTCGACGGTCCGCGGTCGAAGTGCTTCCGGCCGCCGTACGGCGCCTCGAACCCGAAGGTGCGCGCCGACATCAAGGCCGCCGGGATGACACAGGTGCTCTGGGACGTCGACCCGCGGGACTGGGCCAAGCCGGGGACGAACGCGATCGCGCACAACATCATGACGCACGCCCACCGCCACAACATCGTCCTGATGCACGACGGCGGCGGCGACCGCGCGCAGACCGTCGCGGCCCTGGACAAGGTCCTCCCGCTGCTCAAGGCGCAGGGCTACACCTTCCCCGCGATGGACTGCTGACCAAAACTGTCGGAGGGCTGTGTCACGCTCTGTGGCATGACCGGTACGACGCTGTTGTTGGTGCTGCTGTTCCTCGTCATCGGGTTGTTGCTCGGGGCAGGTTTCGGCGTGCTCTGGTCGCGCGGGCGTGACGGCGCCGAGCTGGCGCGGATCACCGCCGAGCGCGACGCGGCCGAGGACCGGGTGGTCGAGCTGGTGCAGGAGCGGACGTCGGTCGGGCAGCAGATGTCCGGCCAGGCGGTCGTCAAGGAGGCGCTGGACCGGCTGCACGTCGAGCTCAGCCAACTGGAGAAGGGCCGCGCGGCCTGGCAGTCCCAGCTCCACCAGCAGGTCAACGAGGTCCGCATGAGCGGCGAGGCGCTACGTCGGGAGACCGCGTCCCTGTCGACCGCACTGCGCAAGCCGCAGGTCCGCGGGCGATGGGGTGAGCTGCACCTGCGTCGTACGGTCGAACTGGCCGGCATGGTCGCGCACTGCGACTTCACCGAGCAGACCTCGACCGTCACCGACGACGGCCTGCTCCGGCCGGACCTGGTGGTGAGACTTGCCGAGGGCAAGAATCTCGTCGTCGACTCGAAGGTCCCGCTGGCCGCGTTCCTGGAGGCGGCCGAGAGCGACGACGCCGACTTCCGCGAGGAGCGCCTCCGGGCGCACGCGCGCCACCTGCGGACGCACGTCGACCAGCTCTCCGCGAAGGCGTACTGGTCGCGGCTGCCCTCCACGCCGGAGTTCGTCATCCTGTTCGTGCCCGGTGAGTCGTTCCTGTCCGCCGCGCTGGACGTCGAGCCCAGCCTGCTCGAGTACGCCGCCGAGCGCCGCGTGATCCTGGCGACGCCGACCACGCTGATCGCGACGTTGCGAGCTGCGGCGTACGCGTGGAACCAGTCGGCCCTGACCGAGTCGGCGCAGCAGGTGTTCGAGCTCGGCCGTGAACTGTACGAGCGGTTGAGCACGATGGGCGACCACCTCGGCCGGGTCGGCCGCTCGCTGACGTCGGCGGTCGACGCGTACAACCGGACGGTCGGTTCGTTCGAGAGCCGGGTCTTCACGACCGCCCGCAAACTCCGCGACCTGCACGTCACCGAGGCCGAGCTCGAAGCGATGGAAACCATCGAGGCCTCGGTCCGCCCGCTGGCCGCGCCGGAGTTGCTGGCCCTCGACGAGCCGGCGCCCGACGACCCGACCCGCCGGTGGGTGCCGACGCCACCCGTCGACCGCACTCGCCGCGACGACACCCCACCGCCGTTGCCAGGCTTCGACTCGCAGACCGGCTAAATCCTGTGGCGCTGCCGTGGATCGCTTGAGGACACTTGGCGCGTGACCAGGAAGACGCCGCAGGAGAAGAAGGCGCTGTCGTACGCCAAGGACCGCCGCAACCTGTACGGCGAGAGCGACAAGGCGTCCCGCAAGGCGATCCCGCTCCGCAAGCGGCTGGTCAACCGCGCCAACCGGCACCAGGTCCAGCAGTCGCTGGCCGCGGCCGCGGACGCGGCCGACCCGGAGGCGGTCGAGGTGCGCGCATTGGGGAAGCGGCCCAAGCGCTGGAGGAAGTGGCCGGATCACCCGCTGGGCGGAGTGGTCGCCCACCACCTCGAGCGCCGTGCGCAGCGTCAGAACCCGCGTTGATTCTCCACGGACAGTGACGACCGGCCAGCACTCAGTGGCGAATTAACGAAAGCTGTCTGCGGTTCGGCATTGACATCGTTGGAACGCTGTCCAACGATGAGAGCGCTCTCACCCCTCCGGTGGTCTACCGTCCCTCACCGGTTGGGGCCGTGAGCACCGGCGTGCTCGGCGCGGCTGCGCCCTGGTAACGCAACTGCCGTTGGACCGGCCGGTGCTCCACCTTCTCTCGCACTGGGACAGACCTGAGGAGGAGTTGTGCGCATCAAGACGAAGCTGTTCGCCGTACTCGCCGCCGCGGCCACCGTCGCGGCCGGGCTCACCGCCGTCGTCTCGGCACCCGCCCAAGCGGTGCCGCCGACCGTACCGCTGAAGATCACCAACAACTCGGGCCGCGGCGACGCGGTCTACATCTACAACCTCGGAACGAACCTCGCGACCGGCCAGCAGGGCTGGGCCGACGCGAACGGCACGTTCCACGCCTGGCCGGCCGGCGGCAACCCGCCGACCCCGGCGCCGGACGCGTCGATCCCCGGGCCCGGCAACGGCCAGTCGATCACGATCCAGATGCCGAAGTTCTCCGGCCGGGTCTACTTCTCGTACGGCCAGAAGCTGGTCTTCAAGCTGACCACCGGCGGCCTGGTCCAGCCCGCGGTGCAGAACCCGAGCGACCCGAACGCGAACATCCTGTTCAACTGGACCGAGTACACGCTGAACGACTCCGGCGTGTGGATCAACAGCACCCAGGTCGACATGTTCTCCGCGCCGTACGCCGTCGGCGTGCAGTCGTCGGCCGGTACGAAGACCACCGGGCACCTGAAGGCCGGCGGGTACAACGCGTTCTTCAACGCGCTGCGCGGCCAGTCAGGCGGGTGGTCGAACCTGATCAAGACCGCGCCGAACGGTTCGGTCCTGCGGGCGCTCGCGCCGTCGTACGGCGTGGAGACCGGTGCGCTGCCGGGCTCGGTGATGGACGACTACGTGAACCGCGTCTGGTCGAAGTACACCAACGAGACGCTGACCGTCACGCCGTTCACCGACCAGCCGAACATCAAGTACTTCGGCCGGGTGTCGGGCAACACGATGAACTTCACCAACACCTCCGGCCAGATGGTGACGTCGTTCCAGAAGCCGAACTCGTCCAGCATCTTCGGCTGCGCCGGCCTGCTCGACGCCCCGAACGACCTCGTCCGCGGCCCGATCTCCCGCACCCTCTGCGCCGGCTTCAACCGCTCGACGCTGCTGACCAACCCCAACCAGCCGGACGCCAACAACGCGAACTTCTACAAGGACGGCGTCACCAACCACTACTCCCGCCTCGTCCACGCCAACATGGCCGACGGCAAGGCCTACGGCTTCGCCTTCGACGACGTCGGCGCCCACGAGTCCCTCGTCCACGACGGCAACCCCACCCAGACGAGCATCACGCTCGACCCGTTCAACTAACCCCCACCCAGCGGCTCCGGCCGCACCCCAACCGCCGCAGGCCGGAGCTGACCAGGCTCCGGCCATCGGCCACGGCGCCTCCCCAGGCGCTCCCCCTCCCCCCGGGTCCCCCGCAGCTGCCGCGGCGGGACCCGGGGTTCTTCCGGCCCGGACGAACGACCGACACCCACTACCTACCAAGCCCCCGGTTCGCCACCCCGACTTCCCGCCAGCGCGAATTCCCCCGCCAATCCCCCAGCGGAACCCGTTGATCAGTGGTGGACGTCCATTCACCTCTCCGCCTGGTGAAAGCACCCACCAAACACCGACGCCACCAGCACAACTGCCCAGTTCCCGCCCGCCTGCGCCCACGCGGGCCGACGGCGAACATCTTGGTGACTGCGGAGATACCTCACTCGCCCCTCCGACCACCTCTAGCCCATTCGGCAGTGCTCGGCTGGGGCTGGTTCGTGGGCTTGGAGCGGCTGGCTTTCGGGCCCGCCTCTTGACTGCTTGATTGGTTAGTGGGAACTTACCGTTCGTGGGGACTTACGGAGTACTGGACGCGGCTTCCCCCGTTCTGAATGCGTTGGGGGATCCGACGCGGCGGGTGATCTTGGAGACGTTGCGGCGGGGTGGGCCCAGTTCGGTGGGGGCGTTGGCCGGGCGGGTGCCGGTGAGTCGGCCGGCAATCTCGCAGCATCTGAAGGTGTTGGGGCGGGTCGGGCTGGTCGAGCACGAGGCGCGTGGGACGCGGAACATCTACCGGGTCGATCCGGCCGGGCTGGACGCCGTACGGCGGTGGATGGATCAGTTCTGGGACGAGGCGTTGGATGCGTTCGCGGAGCACGTACGGCGTACTGAAGGTGAGGGGGAGTCATGAGTGTCGAGCAGGGCATGGCGCCACTGGTGAAGACCGTGGTGGTGCCGACCACGCCGGAGCGGGCGTTCAGGTTGTTCACCGAGGAGTTGGGGAAATGGTGGCCGCTCGCTACGCACTCGGTGCGTGGCGAGGAGGCGACCGACGTACGGCTCGAGGGTGCGGTCGGCGGGCAGATCGTCGAGTACGACGCCAGTGGGCCGGTCGGCTCGTGGGGCACGGTGTCCGACTGGGATCCGCCGCACACGGTCAGCTTCAGCTGGCACCCGGGGAGCGACCCGAAGCAGGCCGGGCACGTCACCGTCCGCTTCACGGCGACCGGCGAGGGCGCCACCGCCGGCAGCGGCAACGGCTCCGACGGGAGCGGCGGGAGCACGCTGGTCGAACTGACGCACACCGGGTGGGAACGCCGGCCGGACGGCGCTCAGGCTCGGGAGAACTACGACAGCGGCTGGGACTTCGTTCTTCGCCACTTGCAGCAATTCCGGCGGTGACTCAACCTTCTGCCCCTCCTCGGTCATCACACTGCTGACAAGGTCGGCCCGACAGCCGGCATCGAGGCTGGGGGCAGGGGACAACGGGATGGATCCAGGGCTTGACGAGGAGTTCGCCGAGTTCGTGAACGGGCGGTTCACAGCGCTGCAGCGGTTCGGCTACCTGCTCACCGGTGAGTGGCACCTGGCCGAGGATCTGGTGCAGACCTCGCTGACCAAGGTGTGGTTCCACCGCAAGTCGCTGCGCAGCGGGAACGCCCTGGAGAGCTACACCCGGACCGTGATGGTGAACACCAGTACGCAGTGGTGGCGCCGCAAGTGGAAGGGCGAGACCCCGACCGAGACGCTGCCCGAACCGGAAGCGCCGTCGGAGTTCGGCACCATCGACGAGCGCGACCGGCTGCTCCGCGCGCTGGCCACGCTCCCCCGCCGTACCAGGGCCGCGCTCGCGCTGCGCTTCTTCGAGGACCTGCCCGACGCCGAGGTCGCGAAGATCATGGGCTGCTCGGTCGGCACCGTGAAGAGCACCGTGTCCCGCGGCCTCGCCAAGCTCCGCGAGCACCACCTACTCGCCGAGTCCGATCCCCTGACCTCCGCCCCCGCCCGACTGGAGGGCTGACCTATGACCGATGAACTGAAGGCCAAGTTCCAGGCCCTCGTCGAGGACGCCCCCGAACCAACCGGCCTCCCGAGCGACGCCGTCTTCGCACGGATCAAGACCGTACGCCGCCGCCGCACCACCGGCCTGGTCGCCGGCCTGGCCGCCGCCGCAGTCGCCACCATCGCCCTGGCCGCAGGCAACCTCACCGGCATCGACTCCGCTCCCCCGGTCACCGAAACCCCGAACGGCCCGAAACCAACGGCGATCGTCCCGTCGTCAACCCCGACCAGCACGCCGACGAACCCGAAGTCGTCGATCGCCGTCTCCGCGCAGACCCTCGACCCGGGCACTCAGGAGACCGACAACAACACCGAAGAGACCAACACCCCGCCTCCGGACAAGCCGACGTCCCCGAAGACCGAGGAGCCCGAGGTTCCACTCCCGGTCAAACTCAACCTGGCCCTGTCGAACGTCACGGTGAATGGCTTGAAGGCGTCAGTAGGGTTCCGCTGGAGCGGCTCGCTGCTGGCTCCGATGATGGAGAGCGCGGGACGGTCGGTCGACGGAAGCGGCCTCGCGGAGAACTCGTTCAACTTCGACTACGACTACGGCGACGACCACTGGAATCCGGACGAGGGCCCGACCGGGAAGAACGGCTTCGGGCTGACCTGCAAGGGTGCGAACAAACGAGTGTCAGGGTCGTGGTCAGGCCGCACCCAAACGCACACCTACGAGAAGCCCGGGACCTACACGTTCACCTACGGCATCACGTACTGCGGGCCGAACGGCGAGGTCTCGATCAGGAAGTCCGTGAAGATCACGATCAAGGGCACGACAGCGTCACCGTGAGACCTGTAGCGACGTCGGGCCATGCCGTTGAGGCGTGGTCCGACGTACCAGCTCAGGCGTGGTCGGAGGTGCCTGTGGTGGCCATGCCGGCGGCTTTGAGGTCCGTGCGGAGTTCTCGGGGGAGGGAGAAGACCAGGGTCTCTTCCGCGGTGCTGATTTCCTGGACTTCGCCGTAGCCTCGGGCGGCTAGCCAGTCGATGACGTCGCGGACGAGGATTTCGGGGACGCTGGCGCCGCTGGTGACGCCGACTGCGTCTACGCCTTCGAGCCAGGTCTCGTCGATTTCGTCGGCGTAGTCGACGAGGTAGCCGGCTTTGGCGCCGTGTTCTACGGCTACCTCGACGAGGCGGACCGAGTTGGAGGAGTTGCGGGAGCCTACGACGATCATCAGGTCGGCATCCGGGGCGAGCTTCTTGACTGCGGCCTGGCGATTCTGGGTGGCGTAGCAGATGTCGTCGCTGGGCGGGTCCTGGAGGTTCGGGAAGCGCTCGCGCAGGCGGCGTACGGTTTCCATGGTCTCGTCGACCGAGAGGGTGGTCTGTGAGAGCCAGACGACCTTCTCGGGGTCGCGGACCTCGACGTTCGGGACGTCGCCGGGGCCGTCGACGAGGTGGATGTGCTCCGGGGCCTCGCCGCTGGTGCCGATGACCTCTTCGTGGCCCTCGTGACCGATCAGGAGGATGTCGTAGTCGGTCGCGGCGAAGCGCTTCGCCTCGTGGTGGACCTTGGTGACCAGCGGGCAGGTCGCGTCGATCGTCTTGAGCTGCCGCGCGGCGGCCTCCTGGTGCACCACCGGGGCGACACCGTGCGCGGAGAAGATCACCGTCTCGCCCTCGGGCACCTCGTCGGTCTCGTCGACGAAGATCGCGCCGCGCGCCTGCAGGGTCTGCACGACGTGCTTGTTGTGCACGATCTCCTTGCGCACGTAGACCGGCGGACCGTACAGATCGAGCGCCTTCTCGACCGCGACCACCGCCCGGTCCACGCCGGCGCAGTACCCCCGTGGCGCGGCGAGCAGCACCCGCTTGGTCTTCACGGCTGTCGAACCACTGGTCTCAGGCTGGGCAGTCACGTCCCCCATCGTACGGGGCGAGGCACGGCAGCCCGGACGGCCGTGGCGCAGCTCACCTCGCACCGGCGAAGCAAGGGAGCCGCCCGCCCTGTCCGGGCGGCTCCCCCTAGGAGGTGCTTCACTCCCCCAAGGATGCGAGCCGGAAAATCGTTTGCGCAAAGGCATTTTCAGTCCTTCCGGTAGGTCAGTACGGCCACTCCGCTCTCGTAGACATGGTGCCCGTCGAGGCGCAGCTTCCGGAGGGCGAATTCGTCGCTGTGGAAAAGCTTGATCCCGGCACCGATCACGACCGGGTTCACCTTCACCACCAGGCGGTCGATCTCCGGCCAGAGCGTCTCGGCGAGCACGCCGCCGCCGCACAACCAGATCCCCAGACCGTCCTCCTGCTTGAGTTCCCGGACCTTCTCCAGCGGGTCGCCGGAGACGAAATTCACCGTAGGGACAGGGCTCTCGGCGATCGACCGCGAGAACACGTAGCTCCGCAGTCGCGGGTACGGATCCGGTGCGCCGGTGTCGCGCCCGAGCTCCCACGTCCGCCGTCCCATCAACACGGTGTCGAACACCTTGTTCTCCGCGTCGATCCCGAGCAACTCCCGTACGGCGCCCGGCACGGTCTCCGGGTACGCCGTCAGCAGCGGCACCGAGTGCTCCCCCTGCGACAGGAAGAACCCGCCCGGACTCACGTCGGTCGGATCGCCGCCCGACGGATCCGCCACGAATCCGTCCAGCGTCGATGCCACGAAGTAGGTCAGTTCTCGCACGATGATCTCCTAACCACTCTGGTCGTAGTACTCTAGGCATAGTGGTTCAAAGGAGACAACCGAGATGCGCAGCAACCCCGAACGCCGGACCGCCCTCGTCGACGCCGCGATCGAGGTCCTGGCCGCCGAAGGCGCCCGCGGCCTGACCTTCCGCGCGGTCGACACCGCGGCCGCCGTACCGAACGGCACGGCGTCCAACTACTTCGCCAACCGCGACGACCTGCTCACCCAGGCGGGCCTGCGCATCCACGACCGGCTGGGGCCTGACCCGGCCGACCTGGATCAGCCGCCGTCGGCCGAGTTCCTGACCGCGCTGCTGCAGTTGCTCCGCCGTCGGCTGACCGCTGATCGGACTGGGTATCTGGCGTTGCTGGAGCTCCGCCTGGAGGCCACTCGGCGGCCGGCTCTGCAGGAGGCGCTCACTGAGCGGGTGAGGGCGAATCTGGAGGAGAACACGGCGCTCCACGACGCGCACGGGCTTCCGGGCGATCCGCTGGTGCTGTACTGCGCGGTCGGCGGGTTGATGCTGGAGCAGTTGACGCTGCCTGGTGTGCTGCCGGAGAGCGCGCTGGAGGATGTTGTGCGGGCGCTAGTCCACCCACGCACGTAGTACGGCGAAGTCCTCGGCGGTCAGTCCGCGACTCGCGTCGACGCGATGCACGAGGTGCCGGCCGAGCCCGCCGATCGCCTGCAGGTGGGCCCGGTCGAACCGGTTGACCTCGTCGTCCACCCAGACGAACGGTCGAGCGCCGACCCACTCGGCGACATGCCTGGTCTTCCACGAGCTGGGCTTCCGCCGGGGCGTCGAGCGAGCGTCTGCGGGCCAGACGATCACCGGAAGCTCCGGCAGGCCGAGGCGTGGGGCGATCAGGCGATTCGCGCCGTGCTCCCAGGAGGTTGCCCAGACCAGCTCGTACGACGCGGCGAGGGCGTTCAGCTCGATGCCGTGCTGCTGACTGAGCAGCAACGTCCAGGTCTTCTCGCCCTCACGGATGTCGTGCAGCGCGTAGCCCGGTGGGATCGTCTTCGCCCGGTGCGGGTTGAGCGGGCCGTCGACGTCGAGCAGCAGGTACGGGCGGTCGGGCATCGGTCAACGGTACGGCGGGCCGGCGGCGGTGCGGCGGGCGGCGGCGGTGCGGCGGGCGGCGGCGGTGCGGCGGGCGGCGGCGGTGCGGCGGCCTGCGGCGGTGCGGAGGCCGGCGGCGGCGTGCGCCGGTACGGCGTACGGGCTGCCTGTGGACGGGGTGCGTGGGATTGTCGGCGCTGGGCCGTAGGGTCTGGGGGTGGCATTGGAGACCTCGCCGGACGCGCCGGCGGCTGTGCGGACAATCGCGAACGGGATCGCCGGCTGGATCAACCAGCTCGGCGCCGTGTGGGTCGAAGGGCAGCTGACGGACGTCTCGATCGGGCGCGGGACGACGACCGTGTTCGGCACGCTGCGCGACACCGACGCCGACATCTCGCTGCGTTTCACCTGTAACCGCAGGGTTTTCGAGGCCGTCGACCCGCCGGTCACCGACGGTTCGCGGGTGGTCGTCAACGCCAAGCCCAACTTCTTCGCGCGCCGCGGCACGCTCGCGCTGGCGGTCAGCGAGATCCGGCACGTCGGCATCGGCGAGCTGCTCGCGCGGATCGAGCGCCTCAAGCAACTACTCGGCGCGGAAGGTTTGTTCGCGGCGCACCGCAAGAAACGGTTGCCGTTCCTGCCGCACACCATCGGACTCATCTGCGGGCGCGATTCCGCCGCCGAGCGCGACGTACTGGAGAACGCGAAGCGGCGTTGGCCGGCCGTCGCGTTCCGGGTCGAGCACGCTTCGGTTCAGGGGCCGGCCGCGGCCGGCGAGGTGATGACCGCGCTGCGGAAGCTCGACGCGGACGAGTCGGTCGAGGTGATCGTGATCGCGCGCGGCGGTGGGTCGCTGGAGGATCTGCTGCCGTTCTCCGACGAAGGGCTGATCCGCGCGGTCTCGCAGGCTAAGACGCCGGTGGTCAGCGCGATCGGGCACGAGCCGGATTCACCGCTGCTCGACCTGGTCGCCGATCTGCGGGCGTCGACGCCGACCGACGCGGCGAAGCGCATCGTTCCCGACGTACGGGAAGAGCTTGACGGGGTACGGCTGCTGCGTGATCGCGGGTTGCGGGCGATCACGAGCTGGATCGATCGTGAGGCGCACGCGCTGGCGGCGATCCGGAGTCGGCCTGCGTTGGCGTCGCCTGCGACCGATCTGCTGCGGCGGTCGGAGGAGATCGCCGCGTTGGTCGATCGCAACCGCCGTACGCTGCTGCACCGGTTGGACCGGGCGAGTGACGACCTGGCGCATCGCTTGGCGAGCGTGCGCGCGCTGTCCCCGAAGGCGACGCTCGAGCGCGGGTACTCCGTGCTTCAGTTGGCCGACGGGACCGCGGTCCGCCAGCTCGACCAGGTCGCCGCGGGCGACACCCTGCACGCCCGCGTGACCGACGGCCGATTCGACGTCGAAGTAACCAGCAAGGAGACCAGCAAGTGAGCGACACCCGACCGGAGATCTCCTACGAGCAGGCCCGCGAGGAACTGGTCGAGGTCGTCCGCAAACTCGAAGCCGGCGGTACGACGCTGGAGGAGTCCCTCGCACTGTGGGAACGCGGCGAGGAACTCGCCACCACCTGCCAACAGTGGCTGGAAGGTGCCCGCACGCGCCTGGCCGAAGCGCAGGCTGCACACACGACGACGGACGAGAAGAAGAAGTCCGACTGACAGTGCAGGTTCGCACTGCAGGTGCAGGCGATCTGCTAGGCGCTGCGGAAGCTCGTATTGCGAGTTGGCGTGGGGCCTTCACGGGGCTTGTGCCGCAGGAGTTCCTCGATGCGATGGATACCGAGGCGATTGCCTCGGGCTGGCGGGAGAGCGTTGCCGCTGGGCGGTCTCGCTTGTACGTCGCTGAGCTCGGCAGCCGGATCGTCGGCTACGCCGGCGTCGGGCCGGAGCGGGATCCGTCGGCGCCACGAACGACCGGCGAGCTCTACGCGCTGTTCGTACACCCGGACGCGTGGGGTACCGGGGTCGGGCGGGCGCTGACCGGGGCGGCGGTTGACGATCTGCGGGCTCACGAGTGCGATCGCGTGAACCTGTGGGTTCTCGAGGCGAACTCCCGAGCGCGTGCCTTTTACCGCCGGTACGGGTTTGTCGAGGCCACGGATCGGACTTACTCCTCGCTGGGCGACCTGCCTGAGGTTCGGCTGTTCATGGAGTTCTGAAGAGCAGTTCGACCACTGACGTCAGGCCGGTGCGCATGCGGGTGAGGTCGAAGCCTTCGGTGCGTAGGGCCTGGTGGAGGTCCGCGGCGAGGGGGGCCAGTACGGCGTGGGCTGCGTAGGCGGCGTCGAGTTCCGGTCGTGCTTCCTCGACCAGTAGGACTACGTGGCGGTGCCACAGCCAGTACGAGCCGATGCGGTAGCGGGCGCCGTCCGATGCGTTCTCGCTGTCGATGAACAGCTCTACGTGCCGGTCGAGCAGCTCCAGATAGGCGTCGACGAAGGCGGTCAGTCGGTCGACGGGCGGCGCGCCTGGGCCTAGGGGTGGTGGGCCGGAGAGGATTCGCTGCTGGAGTTCGCGTTCGCGCTCGTCGAGGAGTGCGACGGCCAGGCCGGCGCGGTCGCCGAAGCGGCGGAAGACGGTGCCCTTGCCGACGCCGGCCTCGGCGGCGATCGCGTCGAGGGAGACGTTCTTGACGCCGTGCTCGGCGAACAGGCGGTCGGCTGCCTCCAGGACCTTCAGGCGGTTGCGGCGGGCGTCGGCGCGTTCTGGGCGTGGTTCGCCGAGGACGGGAAGATCGCGTTGTGAAACGGACCGTGGTCCGCTACTGTCGTTCATAAGACGGACTGTAGTCCGATTAACCGCCAGGAGGTAGCAGCCATGCCCGCAACTCACCAGCCCGAGCAGGTCCCCGCCGAGCTCCAGCCCGCCCGCGAGCCCGGCGCTGCCCAGCTCCAGCCCGGCCAGCCCGAGCAGATCGCTGCCGCGGTCCAGCCCGAGCAGATCTCCACCCAACTCCAGCCCGACTGGTCAGGCACCGCTCGGATCGCCATCGCCTACCACTCCGGCTACGGTCACACCGCTCGCCAGGCCGCCGCAGTCGCGGCCGGCGCCGGCGCCGTACCAGGCGCAACCGCCGACCTCGTCCCGCTCGACGAGCTCACCGACGACCTCTGGGCCCGCCTCGCGGCCGCTGACGCGATCATCTTCGGCGCGCCGACCTACATGGGCAGCCCGAGTGCCGTCTTCAAGGCGTTCGCCGAAGCCAGTGCCGAGGTCTGGGGTGACAACCTCGGCTGGCGCGACAAGATCGCCGCGGGGTTCACCAACTCCAAGGCCATGTCCGGCGACAAGCTCAACAGCCTGATCGACTTCGCCGTACTGGCCGCGCAGCACGGGATGATCTGGGTCGGGCTCGACATCTACCCGGGCTGGGCCGAGTCGACCGCCAGCATCGAGGACCTCAACCGTCTGGGCAGCTGGCTCGGCGCGATGGCGCAGTCGGACGCCGATCTGTCCGCCGAGAAGGCTCCGCCGGAGACCGATCTGCGGACCGCCGCCGCACTGGGCGGCCGGGTCGCGACCGTCACCCTTCGCCACCTGCGTGGCTCCGTGGCTGCGTGATGGCGTGGCTCATCCTGCTGGCCGCGGCCGCCTTCGAGATCGCGTTCGCCCTCAGCCTCAAACCCAGCGAAGGCTTCAGCCGCCTCTGGCCGACGCTCGCCGTCCTGGTCTTCGGCATCACGTCGGTGGTCCTGCTGGCCAAGACCCTCGACCGCCTCCCGGTCGGTACGGCGTACGCGGTGTGGACCGGCATCGGCTCGGTCGGCGTGGTGACGCTCGGCATCGTGCTGTTCCACGAACCCCTCACACCGATCCGCCTGGCCTGCATCGCGCTGATCGTCGCGGGCGTGCTCGGGCTGCGCCTGTCCGGCACCCATTGAGCCCTATCGTGGCGGCGTGACGATCGAGGAACTGGAAGCGGAGGTCGGCCCGGAGCTGTTTCGCCGCACGTGCAAACGCGCCTGGGCCACCGCCCTCAGCACCGGCCGAGGGCCCGAGGACCCCTGGCCGGACGACGAAGCCGACGTCCCGCACACCATCGCCGACCACTTCGCCGGCGACGCCGCGTTCGGCTTCCAGGTCTACCGGAAGATGCCCTGCTACGGCGTGCTGATGTACGTCGGCTTCGAGCCGCACGACGACGCGTTCTGGCGCGAGATCACCGCAGTCCTCGACGACCCCGACGACCGGTTGGCCGCGCCGGTCCAGTACTGGCTCTGGTGCGGGCCGTTCGAGAAGGCGGACGTCAGCGGGCCGCTGTTCGAGCAGTTGATCACCGGCGCGCCGGACGTGCGCGTACGGCGGCTGCTGGAGGTCTCGGGGCCGGTCCCCTGGTCGGTGAAGGCGCCTTTGCTGAAGCGGCTGGCCGGGAGGGCGGTGTGGGAAACGCCGGTGCTGCATGCGTTGGAGTGGGCGGCGTACGACGTGTACGGGCAGGTCGATCCGCGGGAGGCGATGGGTCTGCTGAGCAAGCTCCCGCCCGGTCGCACGGCCGATCTTCAGGCGCACCTGAAGGAGGAAGAGAAGAAGAGGCGCCGGCGCTAGATGTTCGTCCGGGTGTGGCTCGGCCGCCGGGAGCGCGTCCGGATCGGCGCCGGCGGGGCAGGCTCAGCGGGGTAGTGCCCGACCAGGGACTGGTAGTTGTCCCAGGTGTCCACCGACAGCGGAACGTTGCCGAGGGCATCGACATCGGTGACCGGGTGCGGCCCGGTCTCGATCAGCGGCCACAGGTCCTGGTCGCTGCGCAGGGAGCGGAGCGAGCCGAAGGTCTCCCGGCCGAACCAGCACGGATACCCGCGGCCGTCGTCGTACCGGGTGACGCCGATCGGCGTGGCCGCTTCGGCGACCAGCGACCAGACAGCGGCCGAGGTCACGCCCGGCTGATCGCCGCGCAGGACGACCAGCCCGTCGGTACGGCGATCGACCGCATCCAGGGCCGGGACGATGGACGAGCTTCCGGTGTCGGCGTGAGGAGTGTCCACAACGCGAACGCCGTCCAGGTCGATGCGGTCGCGGATCTGGTCGGCCGCCGTACCGAGCGTCACCACGAGCTGGTCGAACCCGCAGTCGCGCGCGCTGTCGAGTGCGGCACCGAGCAGCGTTTCACCGCGGTAGGCCAGCAGCTGCCGGGGAACGCCGAGTCGTGGCGATCCTTCGGCAGCCAGTACGAGTCCGGTGACGAACATGCGGCATCAACCCCCGACCTGGACCGTGAGGTTCACACCAGGCTCCTTCGCCGAATCCCGATCCACGATCGAACCGCGAAGGTGAACACCCTGTCAACCGCTGCACAACTTCCAAGCCTGCAAGGGTTTTCGTGCTCACCTGAGCACAGTGGGTCAGCGCAGGGTTGCAGCAAACGTTTCAAGGGCAGGGTATCCGGCGTTGCCCGTCACGATCGTGGTGACGCCGGAACCGATCAGCACGATCGCGTGCTCGTCCTTGCGGTCGAGCAGCGTCTTGCGCTGCCAGACCACGCCGCCGATCGTCGAGGTGCCGTCGTCCTCGGTCTTGCCGAGTTCTTCGTTCTGGTACCGCGGGGTGGTCTGGTTGGACTGCTCCAGGCCGACGTACTTCTTCTCGGTGGTGACCGTGCCGAGGTGCCAGGTGATCGGGCTCTGCTCCGGCGCGCGGAACTCGACGTTCGTCGCGGTCCAGCCGTCGGGCATCGGTTCGGGGCCGCGGATCCAGGAGGCGACCTTGCGGGCGTCCTCCAGTTGCGCGGTGTACTCGACCGCGCGGACCTTCTCCTCCTTCGGCCGCCAGGTCACCGTCATCAGGAACGCGACGACGACGAACGTCGCCAGCAACGCCCAGAACATGTTGGTCAGCGTCCGCGCCTTGGCGCGGTTCGCCCGGTCCTGGGTCTTGAACGCGATCGCCTCGGCCCGCGCCCGGGCCCGCTCGCGGTCGGCTGCGGACAGCTCCGGGGAAGCGTTCTCCTCGGCGCTCGTCTCGGGGTGCGTCGGCTCGTGACCAGTCGGGCTCATGGCACCAGTGTCTCGCGCGGCCGATCTCGCTCGATCACCCCCGTCGGGCGTTGGCTACGATCCGTGGCATGAGCGACCCCAGCACACCACCCGCCCATCTCGAGGTCGACGAGCACGCACCCGACCGGAACCTGGCTCTGGAGCTGGTCCGCGTCACCGAGGCCGCCGCGATGGCGGCCGGCCGGTGGGTCGGCCGGGGCGACAAGAACGGCGCCGACGGTGCCGCGGTGAACGCGATGCGCACCCTGATCGGCACCGTCGGGATGAACGGCGTGGTGGTGATCGGCGAGGGCGAGAAGGACAACGCCCCGATGCTCTACAACGGTGAGCAGGTCGGCGACGGGCACGGCCCCGAGTGCGACGTCGCGGTCGACCCGGTCGACGGCACGACGCTGGTCGCCAAGGGGATGGCCAACGGCATCGCGGTGATGGCGGTCTCGCCGCGCAACACCATGTACGACCCGTCGGCGGTCTTCTACATGGAGAAGCTGGTGGTCGGTCCGGAGGCCGCCGACCACGTCGACATCCGGCTCCCGGTCGCGGAGAACATCCGCCGGGTCGCCAAGGCGAAGGGGTCCAGCGTCGACGACGTCACCGTCGTACTGCTCGATCGTCCGCGGCACGAGGAGCTGGCCGCGGAGATCCGTGCCACCGGCGCCCGGATCAAGTTCATCAGCGACGGTGACGTGGCCGGTGCGGTCGAGGCGGCCCGACCGGACACCGGTCTGGACATGCTGATCGGCATCGGCGGTACGCCGGAAGGCATCATCGCCGCCTGCGCGATGAAGTGCCTCGGCGGTCTGATCCAGGGCCGGCTCTGGCCGCGCGACGACGCCGAGCGGCAGAAGGCGCTCGACGCCGGGCACGATCTCGACCGCGTGCTGAGCACCGACGACCTGGTCGGCGGCGACGACTGCTTCTTCGTCGCCACCGGCATCACCGACGGCGAGCTGCTGCGCGGTGTCCGGTACGGCGGCTCGACCGCCCGCACGCACTCGCTGGTGATGCGCTCCCGCAGCGGCACGATCCGCAGCATCGAGAGCGTGCACCAGCTGGAGAAGCTCCGCGCCTACAGCGCCATCGACTTCGAGCACGCCCGGTGACGGCACCCGTCCTCGTGATCGGCGAGGCTCTTGTGGACATCGTCAGCAACGGGAAGCCCAGGAACGGGAAGAACGCGAGCAAGGTGACGCCGGGTGGGTCGCCCGCGAACGTGGCCGTCGGGCTGGCTCGGCTCGGCGTGCCGACCGAGTTGGTGACGCGGTTCGGGACCGATCCGTACGGCGACCAGCTCGGCGCGCACCTGTTCGGGAACGGCGTCCAGCTGGCGCCGGGATCGGTCGACCCGGGATTCCGGACCAGTACGGCAACCGCGACGCTCGACGCGGCGGGCGTCGCGAAGTACCAGTTCGACATCAGCTGGGAGCCGCCGGCGCTGAAGCTCAACCGGGGCTGTCCGGCCGTGCACACCGGGTCGATCGCGACCGTGCTGGAGCCAGGTGCGGAGGCGATTCACCAGTTCCTCGCCGGGCTCGCGGACAAGCCGGTCACGGTCACCCTCGACCCGAACGCGCGCCCGACGATCACGCCCGACCCGGAGAGCACCTGGGCCGCCGTACGGACTCTGGCCGGGCTGTCGGACCTGGTGAAGCTGAGCGACGAGGACTGCGAGTTCCTGCGGGCCGGGTCGACTCCGGACGAGATCGCTGCCGAGCTGCTGACCGTGGACCGGACCAAATGCGTGGTGATCACCCGCGGCGGCGACGGCGCGATCGGCGTCACCCGGACCGGCCGGGTCGAGGTGGCGGCGCCGGAGATCGAGGTGGTCGACACTGTCGGTGCCGGTGACTCGTTCATGTCCGCACTGATCGCTGGACTGCAGGCACGCGGTCTGCTCGGTGCGGCCCGGCTGGAAGGGCTGGACGAGGAGGCGCTGCACGCCGTCGTCGACTACGCGGTCAAGGCCGCTGCGATCACCTGCACGCGGCACGGCGCCGACCCGCCCACCGCAGCCGAGCACACGTCGTACTGGAGCTGACATGACGGCTGACCTGGGGACAGCATGAGTACGGCGACCGCCTGGTCGGCTGAGCTGGCGGCGTCCGGGCGGGTGGTGTTCCCACCCCGGCGCAACCGGCTGCTGGTCCGGCTGGCGCTGTTCGCCCTGCTGATGCTGAGCTCGCTCTGGTCGAACATCGACCACCTGCGCAACGACGATGTCTCCGGCACCCTGGGCATCCTGCGGGTCACCGCGCTGCTGGCTTTCGTGTACGGCGTGGGCCTGACCAGCTGGCAGCTGGCGACGCGGCGGCCGGAGGTCACTGTCGACTCCCGCGGCGTGCAGCTGGGTCGCTCGGACCGCGGGCTGATCCCCTGGCTCCAGATCAGCCGGATCGACGACCCGACCGGGCTGCCGGGCCTCCGTACGGTCCAGGTCCACGCGACCGGCTATCGCTCCGGCGCCATCGGGATCCCGCAGGACAACGTCGAGAACCTCACCGAGCTGTCCTCCTGGCTCCGCGGCGTCCACGCGGACAAGCTGACGCCCTGACCCCTCGTCCCACCAGCTGAACCCCTCAGCTTGTCTGAGGAGTTGGGATTGGTACGGTCGGAAGCGTGCCGACTGATCGCTCGCCGTTGCCCGTGCTCGATCTGCGTGACGTGACGCTGGTGAGGGACGGGAAAGCGTTGCTGCGGGACGTTTCGCTGACCGTGCGGGAGGGTGAGCGGTGGGCGCTGCTCGGTGCGAACGGCGCGGGCAAGAGCACGTTGCTGAAGCTGGCCGGCGCGACGGCTCATCCGACGCGCGGGACCGTCGAGGTGCTCGGCCGGCGGCTGGGGACGGTCGACATCCGGGAGCTGCGCGAGTCGATCGGGCACGTGGATCCACGGCATCCGTTGCGGTCGCCGCTGACGATCGAGCAGGTCGTGTTCACCGGCATCACCGGGACGATCGAGCTGATGCCTCGCTGGGAGCCGACCGCCGCGCAGCAGAAGCGGGTGGCCGAACTCGTCGAGCTGCTGGGCATCGCGGACCGCGCGCGCGATCCGTGGACCACGTTGTCGCAGGGTGAGCGCGGCCGAGCGCTGATCGCCCGGGCGATGGTCGCGGAGCCGCGACTGCTGCTACTGGACGAGCCGTCGACCGGCCTGGACGTCGCCGCTCGCGAGCAGTTGCTGGACACGATCGACGTCGTCCATGCGTCGCAACCGACGCTGTCGTCGGTGCTGGTGACGCACCACCTGGAGGAGCTGCCGTCGTCGACCACCCACGCGGCGCTGCTGCGCAGCGGCCGCGTTCAGGCGGCCGGGCGGGCGTCCGACGTACTGACGTCAGAGCTGGTGTCGGAGTGCTTCGACCACCCGATCCGGATCCACCGGACGGGCGATCGCTGGGCTGCTCACTCGGGGCGGCTGACCAGCGCCGGCCGCTAGCCGGCGCCGACGTAGCTCAGTGCAGGCGTAGCCGCTTGCTGAGGCGCGGGCCGCGCTTGACCTTGATCTCGCCGAGGATCGCCGTGCCGCGGATGTGGAAGGTCTTCGGGGGCGCGGTGCTCGGCTCGACGACGCCGCCGAAGCCGGCCTCCTGCTCGCTGACCGAGCCGAGGATCGGGTTGCTGTCGAGGTGCACGATCGCGTTCTGCGGGACGCGGATCTTCACGTCGGCCAGGATCGACTTCACGTCGATGTAGACCACGTCGTGCGCCATCTGCGCCTCGGTGTAGTCGAGCGTGACGTCCCCGAGGACCGCGTTGACCTCCTGGCGCTGCGGCACGAGCCAGGCGCCGGTCTTCTTCGAGTCCGACAGGAAGACGTTGATCACCGGGACGGTCTCGCCGTTGTACTGCGGGACCTGCGCGGCGTACGCCGGGGTGGCGGGCTGCTGGGATCCCGGTGGGGTGAGTCCGTTGGGCAGGTCCGTGGTCAGCTCGACCAGCTCGCCGTAGGTCTTCGCGCCGTACACGCCCTCGAGCCGGTCCTCCAGCTCGGTGTAGCTCAGGCGACCCTCGCCGGCCGACTCGCGGAGCAGCTCGGCGACGTTCTCGCGCTCCATGTCGGACACCCGGCGCCGCAACGCGAGCTCGTCCCCGGTCGGCTGCGCCGGCACCGGCGCGTCCTGCGGGCGGTCCTGGGGGCCCTCGTCCTGAGCCACACGAAAAGATTACGCGCGCACCAGCTCGCCCGGACAGCGGTGACGTCCCCGACCGGACCCTGACCTCGCCCCTGAGGCCGACAAAGGTACCGAGCGACAGGAGGTGTCCCCTCAGTTCTCTTCCCCGTCGGCCTTTCACGCCTGCCCGATTCAACAGCTGGCCGACACCTCCTGTCGCTCGGTACCCCGACTGGGCAGGTCGTCCAGGCCGCTCTAGGCTTGGGAGATCCCAGACCACCTGCCAGGAGGTACGCCCGCGTGTCCGCCGATTTCAGCTACTCCGACCTGCTCCCGCTCGGCCAGGACGACACGGAGTACCGGCTTCTCACCACCGACGGAGTCAGCACCTTCACCGTCGGTGACCGCACCTTCCTGCAGGTCGACCCGGCCGTGCTGCAGCAGCTCACCGCCGAGGCGATGCACGACATCTCGCACTACCTGCGCACCGCGCACCTCAGCCAGCTGCGCCGGATCATCGACGACCCGGAGGCCTCCGGCAACGACCGCTTCGTCGCGCTCGACCTGCTGAAGAACGCGAACATCTCGGCCGGCGGCGTGCTGCCGATGTGCCAGGACACCGGTACGGCGATCGTGATGGGCAAGAAGTCCGAGGGCGTGCTGACCGGCGCGGTCGACGAGGAGTGGATCAGCCGGGGCGTGTACGACGCCTACACCAAGCTCAACCTGCGGTACTCGCAGATGGCGCCGCTGACGATGTGGGACGAGAAGAACACCGGCTCCAATCTGCCCGCGCAGATCGAGCTCTACTCGACGCCGGGGACGAGCGACCCGGCGTACAAGTTCCTGTTCATGGCCAAGGGCGGCGGCTCGGCGAACAAGTCGTTCCTGTTCCAGGAGACCAAGGCCGTGCTCAACCCGGCCGGGATGATGAGGTTCCTGGACGAGAAGATCCGTTCGCTCGGTACGGCGGCCTGCCCGCCGTACCACCTGGCGATCGTCGTCGGCGGGACCTCGGCCGAGTACGCGCTGAAGACCGCGAAGTACGCCTCCGCGCACTACCTGGACGCGCTGCCGACGACCGGATCGCCGCTCGGGCACGGGTTCCGCGACGTGGAGCTGGAGGAAGAAGTCTTCAAGCTGACCCAGGAGTTCGGGATCGGCGCGCAGTTCGGCGGCAAGTACTTCTGCCATGACGTCCGGGTGATCCGGCTGCCGCGGCACGGCGCGTCCTGCCCGGTCGCGATCGCGGTCTCCTGCTCGGCCGACCGGCAGGCGCTGGCCAAGATCACGCCGGAGGGCGTGTTCCTGGAGCAGCTCGAGCGGGATCCGGCGCGCTTCCTGCCCGACACCACCGACGAGCACCTGGATGACGCCGCGGACGTCGTACGGATCGATCTGAACCGGCCGATGAGCGAGATCCGCGCCGAGCTGTCGAAGCTGCCGGTGAAGACGCGGCTGTCGCTGAACGGGCCGCTGGTGGTCGCGCGCGACATCGCGCACGCCAAGATCAAGGAGCGGCTGGACGCCGGGGAGCCGATGCCGCAGTACCTGCGTGATCACGCGGTCTACTACGCCGGACCGGCCAAGACGCCCGAGGGCTACGCGTCGGGATCGTTCGGGCCGACGACGGCGGGGCGGATGGACGCGTACGTCGACCAGTTCCAGGCGGCCGGCGGGTCGTTCGTGATGCTTGCCAAGGGCAACCGTTCGGCGAAGGTGACTGCTGCTTGTCAGGAGCACGGCGGCTTCTACCTCGGCTCGATCGGCGGTCCCGCGGCGCGGCTGGCGCAGGACTGCATCAAGTCCGTCGACGTCATCGAGTACGCCGAGCTCGGGATGGAAGCGGTCTGGAAGATCGAGGTCGAGGACTTCCCGGCGTTCGTCGTGGTCGATGACAAGGGCAACGACTTCTTCACCGAGACCGCGAAGCCGGTCCCGCTGACGGTCCGCCCGCGGAGTTGATCGCCGGAGATTAATCGGTGGCCGATGGAACGAAGGGTGGCTACAGTCGCAGGTGACCGTTCGGATCGAGGAGGTGAGCCCTGTGAACGCTTCGCGCGTGGGTGCTCCCCGCTTCGTCACGGTCGGGCGATCGACGTAGGTCTCGCCGGGAGCGCCTGGAATCCGTAGGCACTCCCGAAAGGCTCCACCTGTGAGTTTCCAGTTCACCGCACAGACCTCGGCGGACGGCGTGCTGACGCGTCCGTTCGCCCTGGCGAGATCACCGGCGTGCTGTGGTCGCCGGTCAGCACTTCCAGCCTCACTCCCCTGATCCTGCTCGGCCATGGTGGCGGGCGGGACAGCAAGGCCGCGCCGATGGTCGGCCGCGCGCATCGGCTGGTCGCCGACGGCTACTCCGTGGCCTGCATCGACGCACCGGGGCACGGCGGCCGGCCGCGGACCTCGACCGACGACCAGGAGATCGCCGCGATGCAACAGGCGATGGCGACCAGCGAACCGGTCGGGCCGATCGTCGTCCGCTACAACCTCCACCTGGCCGACCGCGCCGTGCCCGAGTGGGTCGCGACGCTCGACGCCCTGCAGGAATTGCCGGATCTGGCCGGTGTGCCGGTCGGGTACTTCGGCCTCAACCTGGGCACTGCAATCGGCGTACCGCTCCTGGCTGCCGAACCGAGGATCACCGCGGCGGTCCTCGGCATCTTCTGGTACGACGAGGTGCTGGCGAAGCTTGCCGGGCGGATCACCGTGCCGCTGGAGTTCCTGCTCCAGTGGGACGACGAGCACATCCCGCGGGCGTCGAGCCTTGCGTTGTTCGACGCGTTCGCGTCGCCGGAGAAGTCGCTGCACGCCAACGCGGGTGCGCACAAGGCGGTGCCGCGGTTCGAGTTCGAGAGCGCGGCCCGGTTCTTCGGCCGGCACCTACCGGCGACGTAGGACGTAGACCGTGGGCGCCAACTTGCCGAGGAACTGGAACACCTCCCAGTGCAGGTTGGCCTCCACGTGCTCGTACACGTCCTGCCCGTGGGTCGCGACCACCTGTTCCTTCGTACGACGACGAAGCCGCGCGAGCCGCAGCAGCGCGCGGGACACCGGCTGGGTCCGTTCCTCGGCGTACTCCCGCCACTCGGTGCCGATCAGTTCCTTCTCCACGACGGCCAACCCGGCGTCGGCGAAGGCGGTCTCGAGATGCAGGGCGTCGAGATTGGCGAGCACGTTGCCGAGATGCGCCCCGAGGAGTGCGGCGTCCTGGTCGTGCAGCAGCTCGGTGGCCAGCTGGGTGAACACCAGCAGATGTCCACCCGGCTTCAGCACCTGGGAGACACCGGCGAGGGCGGCGGGAAGGTCTGCGACCTGCTCCAGTACGTCGCGGCACCAGACCAGGTCGAACAGCTCACGCAGTGACGGCGCATCCTCCATCCCCTTGCAGTGCACGGTGATCCGGGCGCTCAGCTCGGCGGCTTCGACCGCCTGCCGCGCCTGGGTGATGTGCAACGGCACGGGATCGACTCCGTAGCCGGTCACTTCGTTGTCGCGGACCAGCCGGATGAGGTGGGCAGCATCCCGGCACCCCGCATCCAGCACCACGGCGCCGGGCGTCAGGTACTCGGTGGCCTTGGTCAGCAGCCAGTCCGGGCCGCGGGGGTCGAGGCTGCGGTCCAGCTCGGCGTACAGGTCCCAGGTCGTCGGACCGTAGACCCGGGTCAGTTGCTCGGCGTGCTCGCTGGTCTCCACTCGAGACAGCTCAGCACGCCGAGCGCTGCGGAACCAACGAGTTTCAGCTCAGGAGTTCCTTCGTGATGTGGGCGACCTCGTACCCGGTCGGAGCCTCGGGGACACGCCAGGTCGGCGGGGCGGTCCACTCGTGCCAGTTGTCGGAGAACGGCGCGGTCCAGGACTTGATGTCCTCGACGGCGGCGTGACCGTCCCTGGTGATGCGGTCGGCTTCCTCCGGCGTGTAGCGGCCGGCTTGGACCGCGCCCTCGAGTTCGTCCTCGTCCTTCCACTCGATCACGCGGTCGGGCGTGATCCACAGGTCGAGCACGTAGTCCGTCGTCGTCGTACGGCGGCCGGCCGGGTCCCGGCGGTGCTCGGCCTCCAGGTTCACGTACCACCCGCGGAACGAGCCGTCCTCGTTCCAGAAGTGCCACAGCGACCACGGCTTCCCGGTCGGCGCGACCTTGAGGATGCCGGTGCCGTGCCAGATGTCGAGCTTGAGCACCCGCGGCTCGGTGAACATCCCGGTCGGCCCCGCGTGCCGCAGCTCGCGGCCGTCGGTGAGCACCGGCTTGATCAACGGCGTACCGGGAGCCAGCCACGCGACCAGCCCGTCGGAGTCGTCCTGGACGACGGTCATCGGCCGGACGTTCGGCAGCTCAGGATGCAGCCCGGCCCCTTGGTACACCCACTCGATGGTCGTCCTCGGCGCCCAGTACTCCGCAGCTGGAGAGGACGTCAGCCCACGCGAGCTGGAAACATCGAGCTCCGAGCCGGCGTCTTCCGGCTCCGGTACGGCGGCCGCCGTCACGGCTTGCCTGGTCTGGTCATCGACAGGACGTCCAGGGCGGCGTCGAGCTGGGCCTCGGTGAGGTCGCCGTTCTCGACGTGGCCGTTCTCGATGACGACCTCGCGGATCGTCTTGCCCTGCTTCAGCGCGCTCTTCGCGACCGCGGCGGCGTTCTCGTACCCGATGTAGCGGTTGAGCGGCGTGACGATCGACGGCGACGACTCGGCCAGCGCGCGGGCGTGCTCGACGTTCGCGGTGATGCCGTCGACGCAGCGGTCGGCCAGCAGGCGCGACGAGTTGGTCAGCAGCTCGATCGACTCCAGCAGGTTCCGGGCGATCACCGGGAGCATCACGTTCAGCTCGAAGTTGCCGCCGGCACCGGCCACGGTGATCGTGGTGTCGTTGCCGATCACCTGCGCGGCGACCATCAGCGTCGCCTCGCAGATCACCGGGTTCACCTTGCCGGGCATGATGCTCGACCCGGGCTGCAGGTCCGGCAGCGCGATCTCACCGAGGCCGGCCCGCGGCCCGGAACCCATCCAGCGCAGGTCGTTGCAGATCTTGGTCAGGCTGACCGCGATCGTCTTCAGCTGACCCGACAGCTCGACCAGCGCGTCGCGCGCACCCTGCGCCTCGAAGTGATCGGCGGCCTCGCTCAGCTCCAGCCCGGTACGACGGTTCAGCTCGGTGATCACCTTCGCGGCGAACCCGGGCGGCGTGTTGATCCCGGTCCCGACCGCCGTACCACCGAGCGGCAGCTCGGTGACGCGCGGCAGCGTCGCCCGCACGCGATCGGCGCCGCGGCGGATCTGCGCGGCGTACCCGTCGAACTCCTGCCCGAGGGTGACCGGCGTCGCGTCCATCAGGTGCGTCCGCCCGGACTTCACCACCTCGGCGAACTCAACTCCCTTGCGGGTCAGGGACTCCGCCAGGTGATCCAGCGCCGGCAGCAGGTCCTGGACGACACCCGCGGTCGCGGCGACGTGGATCGCCGACGGGAAGGTGTCGTTGCTCGACTGGCTCGCGTTGACGTGGTCGTTCGGGTGCACGTCGGCCTCGAGCGCCCGGGTCGCCAGCGTCGCGAGCACCTCGTTGACGTTCATGTTCGTCGACGTCCCCGAGCCGGTCTGGAAGACGTCGATCGGGAACTCCGCGTCGTACTCCCCCGCGCTGACCCGGTCGGCGGCCGCGACGATCCCCTCGGCCAGCTTCGCGTCCACCACGCCCAGCTCGGCGTTCACCACCGCGGCCGAGGCCTTGATCTGTGCCAGCGCGTGGACGAGCGCCGGCGCCAGCGGCCGGCCGGAGATCGGGAAGTTCTCCACCGCACGCTGGGTCTGCGCCCGCCACAACGCGTCCCGAGGCACTTTGACCTCGCCCATCGTGTCGTGCTCGATCCTGAATTCCGCGTTGTCTCCCATACCTTGAGAGTACGTCGATCCGGCCTGTCGGCCGGAGCTGGTAGAACGTCTGTGGACAACGCCACATCCCAGCCCACCTCCATCGTCCAGGGCGCACCGAGGAGTACCGATGCCGTTCACCCAGTCGTTCGAGATCACCAAGTGGGACCAGTCCACGTACGACGAGGCCGACGGCGTCGAGCTCGGCCGCGCGACCGTGACGAAGTCCTTCGCCGACGGCGACCTGGTCGGCACCAGCTCCGCCGAGCTGCTGATGGCCGGTACGCCGGCCGGCCCCGCGGCGTACACCGCGATCGAGCGCTTCACCGGCACGCTCGCCGGCCGCGACGGCTCGTTCGTGATCGTGCACGGCGCGACCGCCGACGAGACCGTGTCCCGCGGCAAGATCGTCGCCGCGACCGGCGACCTCACCGGCCTGACCGGCACTGTCGTCTTCGAGCACGACGACCAGGGCCCGCGCCTGACCGTCGACTACGAGGGCTGAACTGTTCCCTGGTAGACGTAGTACGTCTCGTCCCGTCCCTGCAGCGCCACCGGGACGGGCGAGACGACGCATGCCCCGAAGACGTTGCCGATAGCCCCTTCCAGCGCGCTCGACGCGGACGACGACCAGACCGTCAGCACGCCACCCGGCCGCAACCGCGACCGGCACACGCCGAGGAACGAGTCGGTGTAGATCGCCGCGTTCCCGTCGTACACGAGGAAGTCGGGCCCGTTGTCGACGTCGAGCAGGATCGCGTCGTACACACCAGAATCGGCGACCACGTCACGAACGTCGCCCACGGCAATCACCACCCGCGGATCGTCCAGCACCGAAGGCACCAGCCCGCCGCGCATCCACTCCACCAACGCCGGCTCGATCTCGGCGACGACGATCTCCCGCACCGCCGAGGAAGCCAGCAACGCCCGCACGGTATAGCCCAGCCCGAGCCCGCCCACCAGCACTCGCGAAGGCGAACCCACCAGAGCAACCTCGGCCAGCAACTCCTCGCTGGAGGTCTCCTGGTCGTCCATCACGAACACGCCGTTCACCCGCAGCTCCAGCGCACCATCGGCACGCCGCCGCAGGACCAGCTCACCCCGCTCGCTCGCCGCGCGAGCCACCTCGTCCACCACCACATCCTCCCCCAACCGCACGCTCTCCAAGGAACCCGCCCCAAGCCCACCCAGCCTTCCGAAGCCCCCTCTAGCGTCCGAAGAATGCTCATGCGTCCGAAGAATCCGAGGCTATAGGGCACCCTTCTTCGGACGCATATGGATTCTTCGGACGCTGTTGTCCACAGGGAGCGAGAAGGGGCCGGGTGATAGGGCCGGCGCAGGCACGTTGTTGGCGTGACGGGAAACGAGAGGGCGAATCGGCGGCAGGTCGCACGGAGAAAGGGGGCGCAGCAAGGCGGGGTGTTGTCACGACGGCAACTGCTCAGGCTGGGATGGACCCGCTGGCAGATCAGGTGCGAGGTGCGGGCGCTGCGCTTCGCGGCGCACGGACGGCAGACGGTTGCGGTTCACAACGGCGCGCTGAGCGAGCTGGGGTCGTGGTGGTCGGCCGTGTTCGAGGTCGGCTCGGGGGCGGCGCTGGACGGCTCTACCGCGTTGCGGGCGGCCGGGTTGCGTGGGTTCACCGACGAACTGCACGTGTCGACGCCGAAGTCGGCTCGGCCGCGGCGCCCTCGCGGGATCGTCGTGCACGAAACCAGAAGGCGGAGGCCTGGTGACCTGGCGGAGGTCGAGCTGCCGACGGTACGACCGGCGGTGGCCGCCGTACGCGCTGCCTTGTGGGCGAGGTCGAACGAGCAGTCGGCGCTCGTCCTGGCGCTGTGTGTCCAGCAACGGATCGTCTCCGCTGAGGACCTGCTCTCGGAGTTCACGACCGTACGTCGACATCCACGCCGGCAGTTCCTCCGGTTCGTGCTGGCCGACATCGTGGACGGCGCCGAATCGATCGGCGAGCTGGAGTTCGCGCGGCTCTGTCGCGGCGCCGGTCTGCCCGAGCCCGACCGTCAGGTACGGCGCAGTGGACCGCACGGGACGTTCTTCCTCGACACCGCGTGGTCGCCGTACGGCGTGGTCGTGGAGATCGATGGAATCCACCACCGGTCGGCGGACCAGGCGATGGCCGACGCCTCACGCCAGAACGAGATCACGCTGCAGAACTCGAGGGTCCTGCGTATCCCCGTGCTCGGCCTCCGCTTGTCGCCCGACACCTACCTCGACCAGGTACGCCGCCTACTCCGCGCCGCGGGCTGGACAGGTTGAAGCGTCCGAAGAATGTGGATGCGTCCGAAAGATCCGAGGCTATAGCGCACGGTCCTTCGGACGCATGCGGAATCTTCGGACGCTACGTTCCGGCGTTCCAGGACCAGCGGACCGAAAGCCCCCGCTCAGTACCAGTTCTTCGCCTTCGAGTGGGCCCAGGCCTCGCACGGGGAGCCGTAGGCGTCCTCGATGTAGTCGAGGCCCCACTTGATCTGGGTGACCGGGTTGGTGCGCCAGTCGGAGCCGTACTCGGCCATCCGGCGACCGGGCAGCGCCTGCGGGATGCCGTACGCGCTGGAGCTCGGGTTGTCCGCGGTGACCTTCCAGCGGGACTCCTTGGTCCACAGCTTGTCGAGGCAGGAGAACTGGCTCTCCTTCCAGCCGTGGTTGTCGAGCAGGTTGAGCGCGATCTCCTTCGGCGTGCCCTCGAGCTCCTTGCGGGCGGCGTCGCGGCTGGCGCGCTCCTTGCGGGAGTCGTTGTTCGTCTTCTGCAGCGCCTCGTAGCGGGCCAGGGCGGCGTTCTTCGCCTTGCGGCGCAGCGCGGCCTGGTCCTGCATCGTCTTGCGGGCGGTCTCGACGGCCTCGATCTGGTTGCGCAGCCGGGTCACCTCCGCGGCCTGCTCCTCGGCGGTCTGCGGCTTGGCGGACGGCTGCTTGGCGTCGCGGCCCTTCTCACTGTTCAGCGCGGCGAGCTCGGCGCGCCCGGAGACCGGGTCGGAGGCCGCGCTGGTCCTGGGGGAGCTGAAGAGATCGATACTCGCGACGATCGAGACGACGGCGATCCCAGTGACCGCGAGGATCGCGACGGAGCGCTTCGCTTTCATCTGTCCTTCCGAGATACCCGACCCCCGTCGGCTGCAACAGGAACATACTCTGACCTAAACAGACCGTGATCACAAGCAGGTCACAGGCAACGGTGCGGCCACATGGCGTGTGGCCGCACCGGGTATCCCAGAAGTTTTAAATTGGCTTTACAGAACTACTTCGAAAGACCGCCGTACGACGGCCTCAGAGCTGTACGTCCTCCAGCATCTCGGTCACCAGCGCCGCGATCGGCGACCGCTCCGACCGGGTCAGCGTCACGTGCGCGAACAGCGGGTGCCCCTTCAGCTTCTCGACCACCGCGACCACGCCGTCGTGCCGCCCGACCCGCAGGTTGTCGCGCTGCGCGACGTCGTGGGTGAGCACCACGCGGGAGTTCGCGCCGATCCGGGACAGCACCGTGAGCAGCACGTTGCGCTCCAGCGACTGGGCCTCGTCGACGATCACGAACGCGTCGTGCAGCGAACGCCCGCGGATGTGGGTCAGCGGCATCACCTCGAGCATGCCGCGGTCCATCACCTCGTCGATCACGTCCGGGCTGGTCAGCGCGCCCAGCGTGTCGTAGACGGCCTGCGCCCACGGCTGCATCTTCTCCGACTCCGAGCCGGGCAGGTAGCCCAGCTCCTGGCCGCCGACCGCGAACAGCGGGCGGAAGACGACCACCTTCTTGTGCTGCCGCCGTTCCATCACCGCCTCCAGGCCGGCGCACAGTGCCAGCGCCGACTTGCCGGTGCCGGCCCGGCCACCGAGCGAGACGATGCCGACGTCGGGGTCGAGCAGGAGGTCCAGTGCGACCCGCTGCTCGGCGGACCGGCCGCGGATGCCGAACGCCTCCCGGTCACCACGGACCAGCCGGACCCGCTTGTCGGGCATCACCCGGCCGAGCGCGCTGCCGCGGTCGGACAGCAGCACCAGACCGGTGTGGGTCGGGAACTCACCGGCCTGCGGCAGTTCCAGTACGCCGTCCTCGTACAGGCTGTCGACGTCGGCGGTCTCGACCTCGAGCTCGCTCATCCCGGTCCAGCCGGACTCCAGCGCGAGCTCCGCGCGGTACTCCTCCGCGACCAGGCCGCAGGCCGAGGCCTTGACCCGCATCGGCAGGTCCTTCGAGACCAGCGTGACGTCGCGGCCCTCGGCCTTGAAGTTGCAGGCCACCGCGAGGATGCGGCTGTCGTTGTCGCCGAGCCGGAAACCGGCCGGCAGGCTCTCGGGGTCGGTGTGGTTCAGCTCGACCCTGAGGGTTCCACCCTTCTCGCCCACTGGCAGGGGCGCGTCCAGTCGTCCGTGCAGAATCCTGAACTCGTCCAGCATGCGCAGCGCGGTGCGGGCGAAGTAGCCGAGTTCGGGGTGATGCCGTTTGCCCTCCAGTTCGGTGACAACGACGACCGGAATGATCACCTCGTGCTCGTCGAACCGCTCCATCGCATGCGGGTCGCTGAGCAGCACTGAGGTATCCAGCACGTAGGTGCGCTGGTCCGGTACGGATGAGGTGCTTGACGCCTTGGCGTGGGTGGCAGCCATGTCGCACGTCCTCTCGGGCCGCAGCGTGCACCACGCCCGGCCCACCAGTGGTTAGGTAGTGGACCGGGAACAGGCCCGGAGGTCTGGTGCAGACCCCCTCCGGCACGCCGTGACGTGACCGGGGATCAGCAAGATCGAGACCGTAGGTCTCGGGCACTCCGTTCTGCCCCTCATGGGGCAACCGGCTGGCGAACGATTCTCATCTGATCGGGCCTCCCAGGACAGCCGGCTTCCCCTCCGACCGTCACCACCGAGAGTAGGACGGTCCGTGAAACGCCGCAGCCCGACACGCCCGCCCGCGGGGTTAACGGCTTGTTACACGTTGCCCCTCGCCCGTTCACCCGCGCGAGGGAGGCCGATCGCCCGCAGGAGGGATCCGCTCACCCAGGGTCCCGACCACGCTTGACGCATGCGGAAGAACTGGCCGATCTGGACCGGGTGCGCGACTGCCGTCTGGTCCTTCGCGTACGGCGTACTGGGGGTTTTCTGGGCAACCGGCGGCGCGGGATATCCGTTCGCGAAGGTCGAGGACGACCGGGCCACCGCGTCGCTGCTGGAAGGCGCTCCGGTGGACGTGGTGGCGCCGGTGATGGCCGTGCTCGGGTTCACCGGCGCGGCGGTCGCGGTGCTGATGACCGTACGACGGCCGCGCGGGTGGTTGCCGCAGGCATTCGGGGCGGTGCTGGCGGTCGGGCTGACCCTGGCGATCCCCGACTACACGCCGCTGGCGATCCTTGCCCTGTCCCCCGCGTTGATCGTGTTCGCGTTCACCGGGATCCCCGGTCAGCAGGGTGGGCTCGAGGACATCCTGTACTGGCATCGGGTGAACGTGCTGCTGCTCTTCCTCGGCGGGCTCCTGTGGGCCGCTACGGCGATCGCGTACCACCGCCGAGCCCGGGAGGCCTGCGTGTCCTGCGGACGGCGGCACGGGCCCCCAGCGGCCTGGACGACGCCGGAATCGGCGCTGCGGTGGGGTCGCCGGGCGGTCTGGATCGCGGTGCTGTCGAACGTGCCGTACGAGTTCACCCGGGTCGCCTGGTACTTCGGGTGGCCGCTCGGGATCTCCGACGAGTTCCGCCAGATGATGGCGGACACCCCGGGCATGCTCGAGATCGGACTCGCGATGGCCCTGCTGGGGGTCGGCGGGAGCGTGCTGACGCACGGGCTGGTGCAGCGGTGGGGTGAGGTGTACCCGCGCTGGATCTGGTGGCGCGCCGGGCGCCGGGTGCCGCCGTCGCGGGCGATCGTCCCGGCCGCGATCGTCGCGGTGGTGCTGATCCCGGCCGGGTTGATGAACCTGCGACTGATCGACGACAACCCGGGCTCGGCGTGGGGGCTGGTGATGCCCGGGGTGCTGTGGGTCGGCTGGGGTACGGCGCTGGGCGTCGCGGCGTACGCGTACTACTTGCGTCGCAGGGGGACGTGCGTCCGGTGCGGACAGGGAGATCCCGGCCGGGACTTGCTGGCGGCAGCTAGCCCAGAGCCTGCTCCAAGCGCGAGCCGGCGGGCCGAAGGCGAGCCGCAGCCTGGCAGCCTCCGGTGACCGGATTCAGACGCCGAAGCGACGCTCGCGTTGGGCGTACGAGCGGATCGCGCGCAGGAAGTCGACGTGCCGGAAGTCCGGCCACAGGGCCTCGCAGAAGTAGAACTCCGAGAGCGCGCTCTGCCACAGAAGGAAGCCGCCGAGGCGCTGCTCGCCGGAGGTGCGGATGACGAGGTCCGGGTCCGGCTGGCCCTTGGTGTACAGGTGCTCGGCGATGTGCTCGACGTCGACGCGCTCGGCCAGCTCCTCGATCGAGATGCCCTTGGCGGCCTCCTCCAGCAGCAGCGAGCGGACCGCGTCGGCCAACTCGCGGCGCCCGCCGTACCCGACGGCGACGTTCACCAGCAGGCCGTCGGCGTGCTGCGTTGCGGTCTCCGCGCTCTTCAGCACCTCGGCGGTCGCGGACGGCAGCAGGTCCAGCGCGCCGACCGGGTGGATCCGGCGGCCCCCGACCGCGGCCATCTCCTCGACGGTCTGCTCGATGATCCGCAGCAGCGGCTCCAGCTCGTCGGCCGGGCGGGTCAGGTTGTCGGTGGACAGCATCCAGACCGTGACCACCTTGACGCCGACCTCGTCGCACCAGCCCAGGAACTCCGAGATCTTGCTCGCGCCCGCCTCGTGCCCGCGCGACACCGGGTCGCCCGAGGCCCGGGCCCAGCGCCGGTTGCCGTCGATGATCACGCCGATGTGGCGCGGCATCCGGTCCGGGGACAGGGAGCGCGCCAGCCGGCGCTCGTACAGTCCGTACACGGCGTTGCGCAGGCGCTGCTTGCCGGGTGTCCGCATGGGCAGGTGTTCTCCTCGAGTCCTCGACCGGGCCGTCTGCGGGATCGGAGGTGGTGCAGGCGTGCCCCAACGAGGCTAGCCCAGATCGGCGGGGCCGCAGAGGCCTTGACGAACATCGAACTTATCGACTCTCGATCGCATCAGACACTTCAGTGAGTGTCGCGGAACACTCCGGCCGAGTCTTCTCCACGCCGTGAAGTGGCCTACATTTCATGCTTACGGACCATTGAACCTACGCAACCGTAGGTTACGGTTGCGTAGGTACGATTTCCGACGGCGATCCGAGGAGGATGGCGCATGACGGCCAAGACCGTGACCGACGGCACCACTCCCACCGAACGCGAGACCGGGCTCCGCCTCGGACAGGCCCTGAAGCCGAAGCTGCGCGGCTGGCTGCACGCCGGCACCTTCCCGTTCGCGACCGCCGCCGGCATCGTGCTGATCTGCCTGGCCCCGAGCGCGAGCGCCCGCTGGGCCGCGGCCGTCTACACGCTGGGCTCGATGCTGCTGTTCGGCATCTCGGCGCTGTACCACCGGTTCTACTGGGGCCCGACCGGCGAGGCCGTCCTGCGCCGGCTGGACCACAGCAACATCTTCCTGCTGATCGCCGGCACCTACACCCCGCTCGGCATGGTCCTGCTCAGCGGCAGCGACCGAATCCTGCTGCTCAGCACGGCCTGGGGCGGCGCGCTGCTCGGCATCCTGTTCCGGATCTTCTGGGTCGGCGCCCCGCGCTGGCTCTACACGCCGATCTACCTGGCGCTCGGCTGGGTCGCGATCTTCTGGATGAACGACTTCTACCACCTCGGCGGCGCCTCGGTGGTCACGCTGCTGGCGGTCGGCGGCGGCCTGTACTCGATCGGCGCGGTCATCTACGGCACCAAGCGGCCGAACCCGTCCCCGCTGTGGTTCGGCTTCCACGAGATCTTCCACGCGTGCACGGTGGCCGCGTTCGTCTGCCACTACGTCGCCGTCAGCATCGCCACCTACCGCGCGGGCTGAGTCCTGCGGCCGGCGCCGATCTCGATCAGCGCCGCCCGGAAGTCGGCGTACCGGTCGTTGCCCAGCCGCTCGGCCCACAGCTGCTCGACCCGGTCGATCGCGCCCCGCGCGAACGCCGTGGCCTCGTCGCCTTTGCGCGTACGCCGGACCAACCGCACCCGCCGATCCGTCTCCAGCCGGGCGGACTCGGCGTACCCCTGCGCCTGCAGGTAGTCGACGTGCTGGCCCAGCCCCTGCTTGCTCATCCCCGCGTGCGCGGCCAGATCGGTGATCCGCGCGCCGTCCGGCGGAATCAGGTCGAGCAGCCGGTAGTGCGACACCCGGAGCCCCGGGAACGGCTGCCCCGGGCCCTCCAGGATCTCCTCGCGCATCCGGGCCATCACCGCGCCGAGCAGGTTGGCCACGTGCGGCGGCTGATTCAGACCCGAGAGGCCGTTGACGGAAGTCATAAAGCCACTTTACTATCCGAATGGTAAAGCTGCTTTGCTTTCCGGGGGGAATCTCATGACCACCACCGCACTCGAACCACTCGGCCGGGACGCACTCGACGACGTCCAGCTCACCGAACTCGTCCGCGCCGTCACCGGCGACCCTGCCGCGATCCCGCTGACCACTCGCGCCGAACCGTTCCCGTACCAGATCGGTACGCCGACCACCGGCGCCCTGATCCGCGTCCTCGGCACCGCCCGGCTGGCCGACGGATCGACCACCGAGTGGTGCACCTTCGTCAAGCAGCTCCAGTCGGCCCGCCACTGGCCGCTGCTCCACCTGATCCCGGAACAGCTCCGGGACAACCTGATCGACAACATCCCGTGGCGCCTCGAGCTCGCCGTGCACCGCAGCGACGTCGGCGCGCTGATGCCCGAGGGCCTGCGCCTGCCGGCGACGTACCGGATCGACGAGTACGACGACGACCGGGCGACGCTCTGGATGGAGCACGTCGTCCAGGAGCCGGGGATCTGGGGCCTGGAGCGGTTCGGCCGGGCGGCCTTCCTGCTAGGCCAGTTGTCGGCCCGCCGGCAGCCGCACCTGGTCCAGCCGTTCCTGCCGCGGCCGGGCGTCGACCAGCCGGGTATCGGCCTGCGGTACTACACCAGCGGCCGCGTCACGATGAGTGCCCTGCCGGCCCTGGCCGACCCGGCGACCTGGCGGCACCCGCTGCTCGCCGCGGCCGTCTGCAACACCGGCGACCACGGTCTGCGCGACGACCTGCTCGAGCTGGCTGAGCAGCTGCCCGCCGTACTGGATGCCCTGGACGCGTTGCCGCAGTGCTACCAGCACGGCGACGCGAGCCCGCAGAACCTGCTGGTCCCGCTGGGCAGTCCGGACGAGTTCGTGGTGATCGACTGGGGGTTCGACTGCCCGCAGGCGGTCGGCTTCGATCTGGGCCAGCTCCTGATCGGGCTCGCCCACGCCGGTGAGCTGTCGCCCGCCGCGCTGCCTGCCGTGCACCAGGTGATCCTCGAGGCGTTCACGGAGGGGTTGGCCGCCGAGGGTCTGCGGGTGCCGCAGGAGCAGGTCCGGTACGGGTACCTGGGGTCGCTGCTGGCCCGGGCGACGTTCACCGCGCTCCCCCTGGAGAACCTCGGCGCACCGGCGTCCGACTCCGACGTACGGCTGTTCGAGGACCGGGTGCTGCTCACCCGGGCGCTGGTCGACCTGACCAAGCAGCTCAACTAGGCGACAGCACGAAGACCCGGATGTCGCGGCCACTTCGTACGACGTACGTGTCGTACGCCGGCCACACCTTCGTCACCAGCGGCCAGACGCGGTCACGCTCGGCCCCTTCGGCGAGCATGGCCCGGACCGGTACGTCGCGGCCGCCCGGCAACGCCACGACCGCGTCGCCACAGGCGATCAGGTTGGCGGACCAGGCCGGATGGTGCTGCTGACCCCAGTTGGACGCGGTCACCACGAACGAGTCGCCGTCGTGCGCGTAGATCAGCGGCACGGTCCGCGGCTCACCGGACTTGCGGCCGGTGGTGGTCAGCAGCAGCGTCGGCAGCGCGCTCTTGCCGAGGATGTTGACCCGCCCACCGGTGCGTCGTTGCAGCCAGCGATCAAGGGGCATGACAGTGCGACCGACAGTGGCGAACCAGGGCCGGTGCCCTAACAGCCGGATGACATTCGTGTACCAGCCCATGCACGAAGTCTGACGGGTGGTTCGAAGTGGGTATGCATGTGGGTGTGAGGAACCTTCGTCTTGCCGCCGCAAGTGCTACTGCCGCCGCCGGTCTGCTGTTGGCCGGCTGCGGAGACGACTCGGGCGCGGGGAGCAGTCCAAATCCCAGCACGCCCACGACCAGTACGCCGAGCACACCACAGGCGCAGCCCGTCACCGTCACCCGGACGGGCGGTTTCGCAGGCTTCGACGACAAGGTCGTGATCGGCATCGACGGCGTCACCACCGTCAGCCAGCGTGGCAAGCAGACGCACAGGTGCAAGCTGGACGCGGCCTTCCTCAGCTCGCTCCACACCGCGGTGGGCCAGGTCGACTGGGCCGGTATCGGCTCGACCAAGCCGACGATCAAGCACCCCGACGACATGATCATCGCGATCTCGGCCGGTGGCGGCATCGCCCGGATGGAGGATCCGCGCCTGAAGCCGCTGGCGACTCCGGTGACCCAACTGCTCACCGAAGCCGCCGCGCCGGGCAAACTCTGCAAACCGGTCTAGCTCGTACCCAGCACCACGTCGTCGATCACGAACGAGGTCTGCAGCGACGAGTCCTCCTGGCCGAGGAACTTCACCGTCACCGTCTTTCCCTTGTACGCCGTGACGTCGTACGTCTTCTGCACGTACGCCGTGGCCTTGTTCAGGTTCGACAAGGTCGCCAGCGTGGACGTCGTCGCGCCGTCGACCACCTGGACCTTCACCGTGTCGTACGCCGTGGACCCCGTGGTCTCCGCGGTGTCGATCCGGATCCAGAACGACAGACTCGCCGCGGTCGCCGAGGCCGGGATCGCGACCGACTGGCCGACGTTCTCGGTGCTCGAGCGCCCGTTGCCCTGCAGCCAGGCCTTGTAGCTCCCGCCGTGCGCCGGCTTCGAACTGGAGTTGGTGATCACGCCGGTGGTCCCGGTCCAGTTCGTCGCGCCGGACTCGAAGCCCGGGTTGAGCAGCAGGTTGCCGCCGGTCGGCGGGTTGGTCGTGCCGTAGTCCTTCTGCGCGTAGTTCCAGACCATGTGGCCGATCGCGTCGCTCTGCCGGTCCAGCGAGGTCAGGTTCAGGTTGCTGATCGTGTCGCAGGACCGGTGGTAGCACGGGTCGTACGCCTGCCCGGCCGTCCCGCCCCACTTCGCTGCCTGCGCCGAGGTCTTGATGCCCTCGGCACCGGAGAACGTCCCGGCGGTGGGGATCCCGAGTGACCGGAAGGCCGCGTGGTCGGAGCGGCCCTGCACGTCGATGTACTCGGTCTGGATCGACTTGCTGGTGAAGTAGGCCGTCAGGTCGTCGCGCGCGCCGTTGCCGGCCGGGTTGTCGTTGTAGACGAAGTAGCCCGGGTTCGGCGAGCCGGTCATGTCGAAGTTCAGGTACAGCTCGATCTTGTCCCGCTCGGCCGTCGGCAGGTTGTTGACGTAGTACTTCGAACCGAGCAGACCGAGCTCCTCGGCTCCCCAGAAGCCGAACCGCAGCCGGTTCCGCGGGGTCTGACCGCTGGCGGCGTACGCGAGGGCGGTCTCCAGGACACCGGAGCTGCCGGTGCCGTTGTCGTTGATACCCGGCCCGACGCTGACACTGTCGAGGTGCGAGCCGGCCATCACGACGTGGTTCGCGTCGCCGTGCGGCCACTCCGCGATCACGTTGTACGACGTACCGGCCGACGTCGAGAAGGACTGCAGCGTGGTGGTGTAGCCGGCCGCGTCGAGCTTGGACTTCACCCAGTCGGCCGAGGCGCGGTAGCCGGGGCGGCCGGTGTAGCGGTTGCCACCGTTGCTGGTGGCAATCGACTGGAGCTGGTCGAGATGGGCCTTGACGTTGGTCACCGAGATGTCGGGTGACTCGGCAACGGTCGTGACGTCGGCAGCGGCGCTCGGCACCAGGGCGGTGGAGACGAGAGCGGCGCCGACCACGCCGTACAGAAGGGATCTGGACATAGGGGAACTCCTTTGCCTCACAAAGGAATCCGGGGCGCACACTCTCGGGCGGGAGGGTGTGCGCCCCGGACGGGATCACAGCGGGACTACTGGCTCAGATCAGCCGGCGACCAGCGAGACGTCGTCGATCACGAAGCTCGTCTGCAGCGACGAGTCCTCCTGGCCGAGGAACTTCACCGTGACCGTCTTGCCCTTGTACTGCGTCACGTTGAAGGTCTTCTGCACGTACGACGTCGACTTGTTCAGGTTCGACAGGGTGCCGAGCGTGGTGGTGGTGCCACCGTCGACGATCTGCACCTTCACCGTGTCGTAGACCGTCGAGCCGGTGGTCTCCGCGGTGTCGATCCGGACCCAGAACGAGAGGCTGGCCGCGGTGGCCGCCGCCGGGATGGCGACGGACTGGCCGATGTTCTCGGTGCTGGAGCGGCCGTTGCCCTGCAGCCACGCCTTGTACGACCCGGTGCGGGCCGGCTTCGACGAGCTGTTCGTGATCACTCCGGTGGTGCCGGTCCAGTTGGTGGTGCCGGACTCGAAGCCCGGGTTCTTGACCAGGTTGTCACCGGTCGGCGGCTCCGGGTCGGTGCCACCGCCACAGGCGGCGGTGCCGGCCGGGACGGAGATGCCGGTGAACGCGGCCTCGATGCCCTTGCACTGCGCGGAGTCCGCGCCGTACAGCTCCTTGGCCGAGTTGATCGCGCCTTCGCGGGCGTCCTTGTAGGTGCTGCCCGAGGTGAGCTTGGTGCTCAGCGTCCGGTACCAGACCTTGGCCGCGACGTCCCGGGTGACGCCGGCGATCGTCGCGCCGTTGCAGGCGGTGCTCGTGTGGGTGACCCCACCGATGACCTTGCTGCCGGTGCCCTCGGAGGCCAGGTAGAACCAGTGGTTCAGCGGGCCGGAGGAGTAGTGCGGGTCGAGCCCGCCGGTGCTGGTGGTCCAGCAGTCCTTGCTGGCACCGTCCTTGGACGGCTTGTCCATGTAGCGCAGCGGCGTGCCGTTGCCGTTGATGTTGATCTTCTCGCCGATCAGGTAGTCACCCGGGTCGGAGGAGTTGTTGGCCGAGAACTCGACCGCGGTGCCGAAGATGTCCGAGGTGGACTCGTTCAGACCGCCCGCGTCGCCGAAGTAGTTCAGGTTCGCGGTCGCCTCGGTGACACCGTGGCTCATCTCGTGGCCGGCCACGTCGATGGCGGTCAGCGGGCGGGAGTTGCCCGAGCCGTCGCCGTACGTCATCTGGGTGCCGTCCCAGAACGCGTTCACGTACGCGTTGCCGTAGTGCACGCGGGACCGCGCACCCTGGCCGTTGTTGAAGATGCCGTTACGGCCGTGGACGTTCTTGTAGTAGTCCCAGGTCAGCTGGGCGCCGAAGTGCGCGTCGACACCGGCGGTCTGGCGGTTCGCGGTGGTGCCGCTGCCCCAGGTGTCGTCGGGATCCGTGAAGGTGGTGCCGTTGCCGGACGTCGCGCCGTTCAGGTCGGTGGTGTAGTTGCCACCGCGGCTCGGGTCGCTCATCGTGAAGCTGCCCGACGTACCGATGCTCACCGTGCCGGAGTACATCGAGTTGCCGGTACCGGTCTTGATCTCGTCGTCCTGGGCGAGGACGGCGCCGGACCTGGCGTCGATGTAGCTGTGCAGGACCGACGGGGTCTGGTCGGCCTTGGTGCCGGTGGTGACGACCTCGTAAGCCAGGACGGGCTTGCCGGTGGCCGCGAAGACGATCAGCGAACCCTTGTTGCTGGTGGCCTTGAACTCGGCCGACTTGGCCGCCGTGCCGAGCGCGGCCGCCTGGGACAGGGTCGGCTTGGTCGAGCTGACGGCGACGCTCTTGGCGTTCCGGTTGTACGTCACGCCGCCGATCGTCTCGCCCTTGCGCTTGACGATCAGGTCACCGCCGACGACCTTCAGGCCGTTGTAGGTGCGGTCGTAGTGCACGAACTCGGTGCCGTCCGGGTCCGCCGCGACGCCGCGGGCGACGAGCTGCTCGCCTCCGCCGAGTCCGAGGGCGGCGGCCGTCTGCGCGGTCAGCGCGTTCTCGGCCTTGATGGCGGCCGGCTCGTTGAAGCCGGATGCCGGGAGCGGGGCCGTACGGTTGGCGGCTCCGGCGGGCGTGCCGGTGATGGTCGCAGCCAGACCCGCTGCTGCGACGATGGCCACCGCCCCTGCTGATGTCAGTCGTTTCAAGACAACATCTCCTCACGGTGTGGTCGCTGTTTGGGCGCAGCGACCAATTCAATTGGGGACGCCGGACGCAACTGACCCATCAGTGCCACTGCCTCAGTTGTGACACTGTGTGTCAGGACATGCGCATCCTGTTACATCCGACTGAGGGAGGACTCTCCCCCCGGCGGCGGCGAGAGTCAAGGGAATCTCGCGAAACGACAGGGAAAACCCGCGTTGGCCCGCGTTGTCAGCGGCCGCCGGTCAACTCCGCGCGAAGGTCTTCCGGCAACACGACCGGGAGCTTGCAGGTGAACTTCTGACACACGTACGCCGCGGCACGCCCGTCCACCAGGCCGCGCCCGGCCAGCAGCGGTACGTCGGAGCCCGGCTCACCGCGGACGACGGCAGTCCCCCACGGTGCGTTGGCGACGGCGATCCGCACCAGCTCGTCGGCCGAGCCGGCGTCGGAGGTCTGCTGCGGTCCGACGACGGCGATCTCGAGTGGTCCGGCCTGCTGCGCTTCCGCGACCGCAAGCGCCCGCCCCGCGAAACGCGGTGCCCGAGCCGCCAACGCCGCCGACGCCGCCAGCGCCAGACCGGCCGCCTCGTCGTACCGGGCCTCCCCCGTCACCGACGCCAACGTGGTGAACGCCTCCGCCGCCAGCGACACCCCCGACGGGCTCGCGTTGTCGGTCGCGTCCTGCGGCCGCCACGCCAGCTTCTCGGCGTCGGCCGCCGTGTCGAAGAAGGCGCCATCGGCAACGAACTGCTCCAGAACCCTGTCCAGCAAGCTCTTCGCCAAGGTCAGCCAGTCGGCGTTGGTTGTTGCCGCAAGCAACGTCAGGCAGGCCTGCGCGTACGCCGCGTAGTCCTCCAGCACCCCGTGCGCCGACCCCACGACACCGTCCCGCGACGTCCGGTGCAACCGCCCCGACGCGTCCAGGTGCACGTCGCGGATCAACGTTGCCGCGCGCACCGCCGCGTCGACGTACTCGGGCTTGTCCAGCACGATCCCGGCCCGGGTCAGCGCCGTGATCGCCAACCCGTTCCACGCGGCAACGACCTTGTCGTCGCGGCCCGGGTACGTCCGCCGCGCACGGGCCGTCAGCAACAGTCGCCTGACCCGATCCCAGCGCGTCGAGTCATCGGGATCCCGTCGCAGCTGCAGCACCGACGTACCGTGTTCGAACGTTCCACTCACGTCGCACAGCTCGATCACCCAGCCGGCGTCCTCGTCCCCGAGCACCTCGCGCAGCTCGTCAGGCGCCCAGACGTAGTACTTGCCTTCCTCACCCTCGGTGTCCGCGTCGAGCGCCGAGGCGAGCCCGCCCTCCGGCGTCAGCAGCTCGGCAAGCAGGAAGTCGGCCGTCTCGGTCGCCACGCGCTGCGCGAGCGGCGAGCCGGTGACGGCCCACCAGTGCGTGTAAACGTCCAGCAGTAGCGCGTTGTCGTACAGCATCTTCTCGAAGTGCGGCACGACCCACTGCCCGTCCACGCTGTACCGCGCGAACCCGCCGGCCAGCTGGTCGTACATCCCGCCGCGCGCCATTCGCTCGCAGGTCGCCTCGACCATCGCCAGCGCGTCCTCGGACCCGGTCCGCCGGTGATGCCGCAGCAGGAAGTCGAGCACCATCGACGGCGGGAACTTCGGCGCCTGCCCGAACCCGGCGTCCACCGGGTCGAAATCCACCTTCAGTACGGCGGCCGCCCGCTCCAGCACCGCCGGGTCGATCGCACCCCCGGCAACCTGCTGCCGCGCCCCGAGCTGCTCGACCACGGACTGCCCGATCCCCGCGATCTGCTCCCGCTTGGTCCGCCACGCGTCGGTCAGCGACTCGAGCACTTGCCGGAAGCTGGCCATCCCGTGCCGGGCATCGGCCGGGAAGTACGTCCCGCAGAAGAACGGCTCCCCCGTCGGCGTCAGGAACACCGACATCGGCCAGCCGCCCCGGCCGGTCATCGCGACGGTCGCCTCCATGTAGATCGCGTCGACGTCCGGCCGCTCCTCGCGATCCACCTTCACGTTCACGAAGTGCTCGTTCAGGTACGCCGCCGTCACCTCGTCCTCGAACGACTCGTGCGCCATCACGTGACACCAGTGACAGGCCGAGTACCCGACCGACAGGAACACCGGCACGTCCCGCTCCCGGGCCTCCGCGAACGCCGCCTCCCCCCACTGCTTCCAGGCCACCGGATTCTCCGCGTGCTGCCGGAGGTACGGCGAGGTCGAGGAGCCGAGCTCGTTGGAGGTCATGGCCCCCACGGTAGGTGGTCGGTCGCGAGGGGCCGTGACCAGTCTGGCCAAACGACCCCCTGTTCCTGACCAAAAAGGGCAATCCGTTTACACCTCGGCGACCGGCTGATCGGATGCGGTCACCCCTGCCCCCGGAGGAAACGTGCGCCGTTCATCTGCCCTCGTGCCGCTCGCGGCACTGCTCCTGATCGCCGGCGTGGCCGCTCCAGCGCCTGCCGGCGCCGAGCCCCCGCCGCCCACCACCGCCAGCGCCCTTGCTGCCGAACCGCTCGTACTCACCCTGATCACCGGCGACAGGGTGACGATCGTCCGCGGGTCGGGCCGGGCGGTGTCGGTCCAGACCGTCGACCGTGCATCTCGGGCCACCGGCTCGATCCGGGGCACCGTCGAGGCCGGCGACACCTACGTGCTGCCCGACGAGGCCATGCCGTACGTCGCGACCGGGCGGCTCGACAAGCAGCTCTTCAACCTCAGCGAACTGGTCGCCCAGGGGTACGACGACGCGCGGACGAAGGAACTGCCGCTGATCGTCACCAGCGCACCCGGCGGTTCGGCGTTCACGCCGGACGCGGCCGGTAGGTCTCGCGCCGCCCTGCCGGGTGCGAGCGTCGCGCAGGAGCTCCCGTCGGTCGGCGGCGCGGCCGTACGCGCCCAGCGATCCGAGACGTTCTGGTCGGCCGTCACCACCGGGCAGGACCAGGCGCGGGCGCGGACCGAGCAGGCAACTCCGGCGTTCGCCGCCGGCATCGACAAGATCTGGCTCGACGGCCAGGCGAAGGCGATGCTCGCCGACACGACCGCGCAGATCGGTGCCCCTGCCGTCTGGGAGACGGGAGCCGTCGGCACCGGTGTACGCGTCGCCGTACTGGACTCCGGCGTGGACGCCACTCACCCGGACCTGGCCCCGCGCATCGTCGCGACCCGGAGCTTCGTGGCCGGCGAGGACGTCGTCGACAAGAACGGCCACGGGACCCACACCGCGTCCACGGTCGCCGGTACCGGCGCCGCCTCGGACGGCAAGGAGCGCGGCGTCGCGCCCGGCGCCGATCTGGTGATCGGCAAGGTCCTCGGCAACAGCGGGTCCGGCCCGATCTCGGGGATCATCGCCGGGATGGAGTGGGCGGCGCGGACCGAGCACGCCAAGGTCATCAACATGAGCCTCGGGACGGCGGCCTGGCACACCCAGGACGACCCGCTGAGCCAGGCGGTCAACCGGCTGAGCGCCGAGACGGGTGCGCTGTTCGTCATCGCCGCGGGCAACTCGGGCAACACGCCGTACGCCGTGAGCGCGCCCGGCACCGCCGACGCCGCTCTGACCGTCGGCGCGATGGACACCTCCGACCAGCTCGCGGGGTTCTCGAGCGTCGGGCCGCGGATGTTCGACGACGGTCTCAAGCCCGACCTGACCGCGCCGGGCGTCGACGTACTGGCCGCTCGGTCGCAGCAGATGAACGACGGGAGCGAGGGCTTCTACCGAACCGACAGCGGTACGTCGATGGCGGCGCCGCATGTCGCGGGCGCGGCCGTGCTGCTCGCTGGGCAGCACCCGGACTGGACCGGCGCGCAGCTCAAGGACGCGTTGATGAGTACGACGGCGCTGACGCCGGCCTACTCGCCGTACGAGGCCGGGAGTGGGCGGCTGGATGTCGCGGCGGCCTCCTTGCGCGGGCAGATCGTCGCCACGGGGTCGGTGGACGCCGGGCTCGTGCTGTCGGGGTCGACTCGCAAGCCGATCAAGCGGCAGATCACCTATCGCAACACCACGGACCGGCCGATCGCGGTGCAGCTGTCGACCTCTGGGGTGTTCACGCTGGCTGCCCGTCAGGTCACGGTGCCCGCGCGCGGGACCTCGACCGTCGGTCTCGTGGCTGACCCCAAGGGGTTGAAGCCTGGCCAGTACGCCGCGCAGGTCGTCGCGCGTTCTGCTTTCGGGAGCGTGCACACGGCGGTCGGGCTGTCCGTCGAGCCGGAGAAGCACGATCTGACCGTTCAGCTGAAGGACAAGGCCGGCAAGCCGGTCAGCGGCGAGGTCGAGGTCACCGGTGCGGACGGCAAGACCACGGTGCTGTGGGTGCAGGACGGGAAGGTCACCACTCGGTGGGCTCCTGGTTCGTACACGGTCGTCGCGACGCTCGACGTACCAGGGCTGCACGGTCCTCACTCACTCGGGCTGGCGGTGCTGACGGCGCCCGAGGTGAACCTCACCGGTGACCGGACCGTCGTGCTGGACGGGTCGCGGATCCGCGAGGTCAAGGTCGCGACCCCGCTGCCGACGACCGTGTCGACCAGTCGGGTCGATCTCTTCCGGTCGTTCACGTCGGCGCCGGATCCCAACGATGCCCAGGCGCTGCACGCGATCCTGATGCCGCCGCCGGCGTACGACAGCGTGTGGGCGCTCCCGACCAAGACCAAGGTGCAGAAGGGCAGCTTCGTCTTCACCACGCGGTTCCGGGCCGAGCAGACGCCGTTGAAGATCGCGTACGGCGGGCGGACGCTGGACGATTCCCTGCTGGTGCAGCCGGGGTCTCCGGCCTTCCGGGACGGCAAGGCGCGCGTCACCGCCGTCTTTGCCGGGACCGGCGCTGACTATCGGGACTTGTCCGTGCGCGGCAAGGCCGTCGTCGTACGGAGCAGTCCTGAGGTTTCGCCTGTCGAGCAAGCGGCGGCTGCGCATGCCGCGGGCGCCGCGATGCTGCTGGTGGTCAACGATCTGGACGGCCGCAAGAGCGACTGGTACGGCGGTGCTGACGGGCTCAGCACTGGGCCTGTACCGACCGCATCGCTCACGCTGGACGACGGTGAGGCGTTGATCGCTCAGCTCAAGCGTGGTCGGACCGAGCTGACCGTCGAGGCGCATCCGGTCCCGGCGTACTTGTACGACCTGGCGGACTACCACCAGGGTGGGATTCCGAACGACCCGTCCGCGGCGACGGATCCGGGCCGCCTCGCGCGGATCGAGAACGACTTCGTCGCCCCGGCCGGTCAGGTGGTCCGGGAGAGCCGTGAGGACAGCCCGTCGTACGAGCACTGGCCCGCCGCTTTCCCGTACGCCGTCTACGGGTCGATCCGGGTCCCGGCGTTCCCGCGCAAGCCGGTCACCGGGCACCGGACCGACTGGGTCACAGCCGGCGTCAAGTGGCAGCAGTACGCGTCGACCGACGGCTGGTCGACCTTCACCGACATCGTCGGCTACCAGCCGCGCAGCGTGCGGAACGAGCGCTGGTTCGGACCCGTCGTCCGGCCGCGGATGGTGAACTTCGAGCTTCCGCACCGGGTGGGCAACGCGATGGGCGGCAGCATCGCCGGCTTCGGCGACGGCGGATCGGCGCACAGCGGCGACGGGCTGATGACCCGCAGCTTCGCGCTGTACCAGGGCGATCGGCAACTGGTGCGGAACGGTCCGCGGCCCGACTTCGGCGTGGGCGACCTGGCGCCGGAGAAGCTGCCCTACCGGCTGGTGGTCGACACCGTGGGCAACCCCGACCTCACGCCGTACTCGACGACCACGCACACCGAGTGGACGTTCACCTCCGGCGAGGCCGAGAACCAGGCGCTTCCGCTGGCACAGCTCGACTACGTCGCGGAGGTCGACCCGGCGGGAAGGGCGAAGCGCAACTCGGTCTTCTCGATCAAGCCCGTCGTGCTCGGGAGCACCGCGCGCGAGGACGCCGTCACGTCGGTCGCCCTGGAGGTCTCCTACGACGGCGTGACCTGGCGCCGGCTGGACCTCCAGCAGCACCAGGGGTCCTGGCAGGCGCGGTTGCACGCACCGGGGAACGCGGATCGCGTGTCGATCCGGGTGACCGCCAAGCAGCGCAACGGCGGCGGCATCACGCAGACCGTCGACGAGGCCTTCGGCCTGAAGTAGCTCGTCCGGTGTTGTCAACCAAGGACCGACCGCCGATCGGGGGTCGGTCCTTGGTTGGTTTGCCGTGGAGTCAGTGGTCCTGGTCTGCTGTGAAGGACTCCGTGCCGACGACGCGGAGTAGGTCCATGCGTTCCCGCGTCTCGAGGTCGGCCGGGGTGAGGACCAACAGCATCTGACCGAGGTCGGGCGTGACCAGCGTTTCGCAGTCCATCAGGAGGCTGCCGACGCGGGGATGCACGAACGTCTTGCGGTCGGCGCGGCGGACCTCGACCTCGTGATCGGCCCAGCGGCGGGCGAAGTCGGGACTTGCGGCCCGCAGGCGGGTGACCAGGCCCTGGACGGCGGGATCGCCGGCGCGGCGGCCCGCGACCGCGCGCAGGTCGGCGACCAGGACGCGGGCGTGGTGCTCGCGCTCCTCGGGCGCGTGCGTCGCCCAGGCCTCGGGCTCGGTGAACCAGCGGTACGCGTGATAGCGGCGGTCACCGGTGAACCGCGTGTGGTCGCCACCGAGCAGCACCGACATCCGGGTCTGGGCGAGGACCTCGCCGAGGTCCGACATCACCATCGCCGGGGTGTCGCCGAGCAGGTCGAGCATGCGGATCAGGCCGGCCCGCGCCAGTCGCGCGACGCCGTCGGCCGGCGGAGGCTGATGACCGGCCAGGTGGAACAGGTGATCCCGCTCGTCGTCGGACAGCCGCAGCGCGCGGGCCAGCGCGCCGAGCAGTTGCGTCGACGGCTGGCTGCTCCGGCCCTGCTCCAGTCGCACGACGTAGTCGACCGAGATCCCCGCGAGCATGGCGACCTCCTCGCGGCGCAGTCCCGCCGTACGGCGTCGTGGGCCCGCCGCGATCCCGACCTCGGCCGGGCTGATGCCCTCCCGGCGACGCCGCAGGAAGTCGGCCAACTCGTCGCGTTGCATGCCTTCATCCTGCCCCGCCCGCCGGCGCGGATCCAGGGAGCGCCACTCCCACGACGAACTCTCCTCTCCCGCGCCCCGCCGTACGAGGGCAGGCTGATGCCAAGAGCAACGACAAGGGAGAGACGCTGTGCAGACACGAGAACTGGGCAAGCACGGACCGGCCGTCGGCGCGCTGGGACTGGGCGCGATGGGTATGTCCGGCGCGTACGGCGAGGCCGACCGGGCCGAGAGCATCGCCACGGTCCATGCCGCGCTCGACGCGGGCACGACGCTGGTCGACACCGGCGACTTCTACGCGATGGGCCACAACGAGCTGTTGCTCGCAGAGGCCTTGCGGGGAAGGGATCGCGACAGCTACCAGCTGAGCGTGAAGTTCGGCATGCTCGGTCAGCCCGGCGGTGGGATCGGCGGGATCGAAGGCCGGCCGGCGCTGGTGAAGACCTTCCTGGCGCACTCGCTGACCAGGCTCGGGACCGACCACGTCGACATCTACCGCCCGGCCCGGCTCGACCCCGCCGTACCGATCGAGGAGACGATCGGCGCGATCAAGGAACTGGTCGAGGCCGGGTACGTCCGGCACATCGGCCTGTCGGAGGTGAACGCGGACACCGTCCGCCGCGCCCACGCCGTGCACCCGATCTCGGACCTGCAGATCGAGTACTCGCTGATCTCCCGCGCGGTCGAGGCCGAGGTGCTGCCGGCCCTGCGTGAGTTGGGGATCGGGCTCACGGCGTACGGCGTACTGGGCCGTGGTCTGATCTCCGGCCACTGGACCGCCGCGCGCTCCAACCAACCAGGCGATCTCCGCGGCCGCAGCCCCCGCTTCGCCCAGGAGAACGTCGAGCACAACCTCGCGCTGGTCGACTCCCTCCGCCAGATCGCCGACGCGAAGGGCTGCACCGTGGCCCAGCTGGCGATCGCCTGGGTCGCAGCCCAAGGCAACGACATCGTCCCCCTGGTGGGCGCACGAACCCGCGCCCGGCTGACGGAAGCCCTACCCGCGGCCGACCTACGACTGACCCCGGAGGACCTCAGCGCGCTCGAGCAAGCCGTTCCCCTGAACGCGGTTCGCGGCGACCGCTATCCCTCGGCCCACATGGCGGCCCTCGGTATCGGCAACTAGGTCGTCTGCGACAACGCGACCGAGAGGCCCAGGGCGATCGACATGATCAGGAGCTCCACGGCCACCAGCTGCCAGAAACTCGGCCCAGGCTCGATCAGGTTGGAGACGACCTGCCTTCGGTGGATCCAGCCGCCGATGATCAGCAACAGGAACACCGCGGTCTTGGCGATCATCAGCCCGCCGTACGGCGCTGTGGTGGCCGCGTCGAAGACCTGGTCGAAACCACCGGCCTGGGCAGCAAGACGCCCGGCGCCGCTCAGCAATCCGCTGAGGAGAACGATGATCGACGAGACCAACGCCACCTGGCTGAAGCGTTCGAGGACGAACGGGAGACCGTCGCGGCTCGCGCGGCCGTAGCGGACCAGGCCGGCGAGGCCGCCGACCCAACTGGTGGCGGCGACCACGTGCAGGACAAGGGCTGCGCCGGCCAGTACGACGTACGCCTCGTTGCGCGGGTACGCGGTCAGCGCCGGCGGGATCAGCGCGGCGACGGCGACCAGGACTCCGAGGCCCGCGGCGGACGAGGTCTGGACGCGACGGATGCCGACGGTAAGGGCGACGACCAGGATGCCGGTGATCAGCAGGGCCTTGACCTCGGGAACCCCGAGCGCGTCGTCGATCCGGTAGCGGAGCAGGCGAACTGGTGTGTTGAGGATGATCGCCGACGTGACCACGGCGCCCGCGAAGGAGGCGGCCGCCCAGATGACGGCGGCGTTGCTGGCGTCGCGGACCGCGCGGCGGCCCTGCGTGCCGAGCGGGCCGCCGTCGGTGCGCAGCAGGACGACCGCGGCGAGCAGCGCGCCGGCGCAGCCGACGGTCGCCAGGGTGGAGACCAGGCGGAAGAACGGGAGCAACCAGTTGACGAACTGGCCCGGGCCGCCGATGCCGAGGACGTCTTCGGTCGGTTCGCTACCGGCGGCGAAAACCCCCACCACCAAGGCGATCGCGGCGACGACCAGGGCAGCCAGACCACCCGCGACCAGACGTCCGGGCATCCGGTGCCGGGCGGCGCGGGTCGCGGTCACCGACCGGTCCCGCCGTGGGCGCAGTTGAACACGCGCTCACTATAGGGTGAGCTACCTCACCACGGCCGCCAGCGACACCATCTCGTGACCAGCAGGGTGCAAACGGTTGCCGGGGCGTGACTTTCCGCAACCCCAACCCGTTGCCCTCGGCACCTGGTTGGACTCGGCCGCCCGGCGTCAGCGCGCGGTGTCGCCGGGCTTCGGGTCGGTGTCAGGCGCCGTCGGCGCGGCAGCGCCAGCCGGTGCCGGTGAGCTGGGCTCCGTCGGCAGGCCGTCGGACGGTGCTGGGGCGTCCGCAGTGGCGTCCTTGGGCGTGTCCCGGTCGTCGGTGGGATCGATGTCGATTCGCTTCAGCTGCTTGCTCATGTTCTTCATCAGCAACGCCACCGCGGCACCGAGCGCCAGGATGATCAGCAGGGCGACCCAGCCGGGGCGCACCGTGTTCGGGTCGATCTCGCCCGCCGGAGGCGCGGTCGTCAGAAGAAGGGTCGTCGCGGTCACCAGGCCAGTGTCTCACCGTCCACACCCGCCGTCAGCGGAGCCCCGCGAAGAGGTCGTCCTCGGGGAGCTCGGACTCGACCAGGCTGCGGGCCAGTTCGTAGTCCTCGGTGGGCCAGGCGGCCTGGTGCACGGCCAGCGGGACGCTGAACCAGGAGCCGTCCGGGTCGATCTGCGTCGCGTGCGCCAGCAGCGCCCGGTCGCGGACCCCGAAGTACTCGGCGCACTCGACCCGGGTGGTGATCCGGCGCTCGTTCTCCGGGTCCGGCTTCCACTCCTTGAGGCGTTCGGCGTACGGCGACTCCAGGCCGCGCGCGATCATCGCGTCGTGCAGCGCCTTCATCCGCTCGAAGTGGAACGTGTGGTGGTAGTACAGCTTCAGCGGCTGCCACGGCGTGCCCAGCTCCGGGTACGCGTCCGGGTCACCGGCCGCCTCGAACGCGGCGACGCTGATCTGGTGGCACATCACGTGGTCGGGGTGCGGGTAGCCGCCGTTCTCGTCGTACGTCGTGACGACCTGCGGACGGAACTCCCGGATCAGCTTGACCAGCGGCGCGGCGGCGTCCTCGACCTTCATCAGGCCGAAGCAGCCCTCGGGCAGCGGCGGCAGCGGATCGCCCTCGGGGTAACCCGAGTCGACCCAGCCGAGCCACTCCTGGCGGATGCCGAGGATCTCCCGGGCCGCGTCCATCTCCTTGCGGCGGATCTCGGTGATGTTGGCCAGGACGTCGGGGCGGTCCATCTTCGGGTTCAGGATCGAGCCGCGTTCACCGCCGGTGCAGGTGGCCACCATCACGTCGACGCCTTCGGCCACGTACTTCGCGGTCGAGGCAGCGCCTTTGCTGGACTCGTCGTCGGGGTGGGCATGGACATGCAGCAGGCGAAGATCTTCGGTCACAAGACACAATGGTCCTCCAAGCCCGAGGAGAACCGTTGACCGACCCAGCCGCGACCGACCTGGACGCCCGCTACGGCCGTACGCCGCGCGCCCGCCGACCCCTGCTCCTGATCGGCGTGATCGGCGTCGTCGCCGTGGTCGCGCTGGTCTGGCTGGTCCGCGTCGCGTTCGTCCAGTCCACGCCGCCGGTGTCGTCGCGGCTGCTGGCGTTCACGATCCCGTCCGACACCTCGGCGACCGCGACGATCCAGGTCGAGAAGCGCAAGGACGTCGAGGCGTCGTGCCGGCTGCAGGCGAAGGCGGCCGACTTCTCGATCGTCGGCGAACTGACGCTCACGGTGCCGGCCGACTCCCCGCGGGCGCAGACACTGCCGGCCACGTTGACCACGCAGCGCGCCGCGACGTCGGTCGTGCTGGTCGGCTGCACGACGGCCGACACCGCCCGCCCGCACTAGCCACAGGCCCGGTCGTCGGCCTCACCCGCCAACGCCCTTCAAGTACCGGCCACCGGTCGGGGGCTGGTACTTGGAAGGTTGTAGGTCACAAGGCTTCGGCGGCTGCGTAACCTCCGGCGTACGGGGTACCTGTTGTCCGTAGTACGGACTGTTATCCCATCGTGAGCGGTGGCAAACGATTGCTGTGACGCTCGTGCAAACGCTCACGCGGTGTTTGAGGCGACGAAGAACTGTGGGGTTCCGGGCCCGTTCTTGCTACGCTCGGAGGATTGGTCGCCGTCGACGACGGCGGCCTCGAGTATTTCCGACCCATCCCATCAACAAAGGAGCAGCCCGTGACGCAGAACATCGAGGACAGCGTTGTCTGGCTGACACAGGATGGCTACGACCAGCTGAAGTCGGAGCTCGAGAACCTGAAGGGTCCGGCCCGCGCCGAGATCACCCAGCGGATCAGCGACGCCCGCGACGAGGGCGACCTGAAGGAGAACGGCGGCTACCACGCGGCCAAGGACGAGCAGGGCAAGATCGAGGCCCGGATCCGCCAGCTGGAGGACATGCTGCGCCGCGCGCAGGTCGGCGAGACCCCGAAGCCGGGCGGCAAGGTCGAGCCCGGGATGAAGGTGTCGATCAAGTTCGCCGGTGACGACGAGGTGGAGACCTTCCTGCTCGGCTCCCGCGAACTGCTCGCGCTGGACGCGTCGGTCGACATCGACGTGTACTCCCCGCAGTCGCCGCTCGGATCGGCGATCCTGGGCAAGAAGAAGGGCCAGAAGGCCACCTACGAGGCCCCGAACGGCAAGGACGTGACGGTCGAGATCGTCGCCGCGGAGCCCTTCAAGGGCTGACCCTCCCAAACGCACAAGAGCACCCCGGTGGGAACCCACCGGGGTGCTGTTGTTTGTGCACGAAGGCCGGCCCTCGAGCACCTCACGCGCAGTCGCCGACCAGGCCAACACCTACCAAATACCGGCCACCGATCAGGCGCTGGTACTTGAGCGGTGTTGGGTGTCGAGGTCAGTTGCCGGTCAGTGGCCCGTCGTCCGGCGGTACTTGCGGACCGCCAGCGGCGCGAAGATGCCGATGATCACCGCACACCAGATCAAGCTGAGCCACACCGGATGCTGAGCCGGAAAACCGTCCGGGCTCGCGAACGGCGACGGATTGCCGAACAAATGCCGGCAAGCGGCGACGATCGACGAGATCGGATTCCACTCCGCGACCGGTTGCAAAGCACTCGGCAGGTTGGGCGTCGGCACGAAAGCGTTCGACAGGAACGTCAACGGGAACAACCAGATCAATCCCGCCGACGCGGCCACCTCAGGGCTCCCGACCGACAGCCCGATCAGCGCACCCACCCACAGCATCGCGAACGCGAACAGCAGCAGGATCGCGAACGCGCCCAGCGCCTGGCCGAAGCCGTTGTGCCAGCGCCAGCCGACGATGAACCCGCAGATCACCATCACCAGCATCACGAACGCGTTGAAGACGACGTCCCCGATGACCCGCCCGGCGATCACCCCGGACCGCGCCATCGGCAGCGACCGGAACCGGTCGATCAGGCCCTTCGACATGTCGTCGGCCAGCCCGACGCTGGCCGAAGCGACCGCGAACGCCATCGTCTGGGCGAAGATCCCGGACATCAGGAACTCCCGGTACGCCCGCGCCCCCGGGAAGCCCGGGATCGGGATCGCGTTGCCGAACACGTACGCGAACAGCAGCACGAACATGATCGGCTGGATCGTCGCGTAGATCAGCATGTCCGGCGTCCGCGGGATCCGCTTCAGCGTCCGCCAGGCCAGGATCCCCGCGTCCGACACCGCCCGCCCGACGGCGCTCTGCTCCCGGACCTCCGCCGGGCCCGTCCCGCTCACCTCGGCGCTCATCGCCGCCCCTCCTTCTGAGTCGACCCGCCGGCCTTCTCGCTCGACCCGCCGGCGTGCGTCCAGCACGGGCGGTCACTCCGCTCCCGAACCTCACCCGGCGTACTCATGCCCGGCCTTTCTTCGCGGATTCGTCGTCAACGGTGTCCGGGTTGTCGGTCGCGTGACCGGTCAGCGTCAGGAACACGTCGTCCAGCGTCGGCCGCCGCAGCCCGATGTCCGCGATCCGGATCCCGTGCGAATCCAGCGTCCGGATCACCTCGACCAGCGCCGCCGAACCACCCGGCGCCGGCAGCGTCACCCGCTTGCTGTGCTCGTCGAGCGAGGTCGCCTCGGGGTCGGTCACCTCCAGCGCCGTCTTCAGCAGCTCGAGCGCGCGAGCGGTGTCGCCCGGCTCGTGGACGACGACCTCGATCCGCTCGCCGCCGACCTTGGCCTTCAGCTCGTCGGCGGTCCCGCGCGCGATCACCGAACCGTGGTCGACCACCGCGATGCTGTCGGCCAGCTCGTCGGCCTCTTCCAGGTACTGCGTGGTCAGCAGGATCGTGACGCCCTCGCTGACCCGGTCGCGGATGATCTTCCACAGGTCGAGCCGGCTGCGGGGGTCCAGCCCGGTGGTCGGCTCGTCGAGGAACAGCACCTTCGGGTGCGCGATCAGCGACCCGGCCAGGTCGAGGCGCCGCCGCATGCCGCCGGAGTACGTCTTGAGGATCCGGTCCGCGGCCTCGGTCAGGTCGAAGATCTCCAGCAGCTCGTCGGCCCGTTGCTTCGCCTGCTGACTGCTCAGCCGGTACAACCGGCCGAACATCCACAGGTTCTCCCGGCCGGTCAGCAGCTCGTCGACGGCGGCGTACTGACCGGAGAGCCCGACCAGCCGCCGTACGGTGTCGGCCTCCTTGACCACGTCGTGCCCGAGCACCCGCGCGCTGCCGGCGTCCGGCGCCATCAGCGTGGTCAGCACCCGGACCGTCGTGGTCTTGCCCGCGCCGTTCGGCCCGAGCAGGCCGACCACGCTCCCCTCGGGCACTTCCAGGTCGATCCCGTCGAGCGCCTTGACCGCGTTCTTCCGGGATCTGAACGTCTTCACGAGGCCGGTCGCCTCAATTGCCGCCATCAGAGCCGCCCCTCCAGAGTGTGATGCAGATCATCTTTGCGGAGACCGCCGACAGATTTCGAGCCTTTTCTCCACCGCTAAATACGCTAGCAGTTATATAAGCCAACGCCACTATTTAGTTGCAGACTTCAACTTGAGTCGCCTCGACTCAAGTTTCTTGACATTGAGTCGACAAGGCTCAACTTCCGGGTCTACGGTCCCGCCATGGGCATCCTGAGTCACCCCGATTTCCGCCGTCTGTGGATCGCCGACCTGCTCAGCCAGCTCGGCGCCCGGCTCGGCATGATGGCGATCCCGCTGCTCGCCGTCCTCACGCTCGACGCGACGACGTTCCAGGTGTCGCTGCTGCGGACCTGCGAGACCGCCGCCTGGCTCGTGCTCGGCCTGTTCGCGGGCGCCTGGGTCGACCGGATCCGCTGCCTGCCGGTCCTGGTCGCGGCCGACCTGGGACGGGCGGTGCTGTTCGGGTCGATCCCAGTCGCGGCAGCGTTCGGCGTACTGGGCCTGCCGCAGCTGTACGTCGTACTGGCGCTGTCCGGACTCCTGACCGTGCTGTTCGACGTCGCGCACAGCTCCTACCCGCCGCGGCTGCTCAACCCCGATCAGCTCCTCCCGGGCAACGCGCGGCTGGCGGCCAACCACTCCGTCGCAGCCGTCGTCGGCGCGGGAGCTGGCGGCGTACTGGTCCAGTGGCTGTCGGCCGCGGCCACGATCGGCCTGAACGCGCTCGGCTTCCTCTGGTCGGCCCTGTGGCTGCGCTCCATCCGTACGCCGGAACAGAAGCCACCCGCCCCCGAGCACCGCAACCTGCGCCGCGAGATCGTCGAGGGCCTGCGCTACGTCTTCCGCCACCCGTTGCTGCGGCCGCTGGTCCTCAACACGGCGACCACGATGCTCTTCCAGGCCGCGAACTCCGCCGTTATGATCGTGTTCCTGGTCCGCGAGGTCCACCTCTCCCCCGCCACCATCGGCCTGCTCAGCATGATCGGCCTGCTCGGCGCGATCGCCGCGTCCGCGTTCACCGAGCGGCTGAGCCGCTGGATCGGCGACGCCCGCGCCCAGCTCTACGCGGCGATCGGGCTCGGCCTCGCGTTCCTGATCCAGCCGCTCACGAATCCGGGCTGGGCACTGAGCTGGTACGTCGGTTCGACGCTGCTCGCCGCGATCTGCATCATCGTCGGCTACATCCTGCAGGTCAGCACCCGCCAGCGCGTCTGCCCACCCGAGCTCCAGGGCCGCGTCAGCGCGACGATGTCCTTCGTGAGCTGGGGCGCCCTCCCCATCGGCAGCCTGCTCGGCGGCACCCTCGGCACCGCCTTCGGCCTCCGCTCCACCCTCTGGATCGCCGGCGCCGCCACGCTGCTGGGCACGAGCTGGCTGATCTTCTCCCCGTTCCGGACCCTGCGAACTGTCGCCGAGCTTTCCACCAGTACCAAATAGGTGGCGACCCTTCGTTTACCGAATGTAGCGTCCTGGTCACGGGGTGCAACCGGGCCGATGCCCCGGCCGGGTCGCATCCATCGGGCACGATCTCGAAGGGACCCTCTCGATGTCTTTCCGAACCAGAATCACCGCCGTACTCGCCGGCGTCACCCTCGCCGCCGGCACGGCTTTGCTGGCCGGCGCACCCGCTGACGCCCAGCCCCTCAACGACCAGGCCACACTGCAGCAGCGGGCCGACCAGGTCCTGCAGTCGATCCCCGGCGGCAAGCAGGTCTCGCCGACCAGGATCGAGTACGACGGCCTGACGGTCACCCTCGACCGCGAGGCCCGCGCCGGCCAGCCGGGCAAGGTGCAGGGCTGCGCCTACGGCAACCTCTGCGTGAACGTCCGCGGCACCAACTTCATCTTCTACAAGTGCCAGACCTGGACGGTCAGCAACTGGTACGGCAACGGCACCTTCGAGAACAACCAGACCCCCGGCACGGTCGCCCGCTTCAACAACCAGGACGGGTCCACCCGCTGGACCTCCACCGCGTACCAGTCCGGTACGGCGACCTGGGACCCGATCTACTCCGTCCGCCCCTGCTGACCTGAGCCCGCGGCTCCACCCAGCTTCGGGTGGGGCCGTTCAGGCGTCCCTGGTGCAGGCAGGCCGCTGTACGCAGTACAAGAAACTCAGTCGGAGGTGATCTGCGCCGTGCCCACCAGGACCTCGACGTCGAGTGCCGCGCGGCCGCGGCCGATCTCCACGTCCTTGGACTGGCCGTTGACGGCGCCCGCCCAGGTGACGCGGCCGAGCTGGGACTCGGTGTGGACGCGGACGTCCGAGCCGCGGCGCAGGTTGACCGTCGCCGAGCCGGACTCGACGCGGACGCGGGAGCGGCCCTTCGTGACCTGAGCGTCGAGGTGCGCGGAGCCGGCCTGGACGAGCATGTCGATCGGGCCGTCGACGTCGTGCACCTTCGCCGTACCGGCGGTCACGCGGACGCGGCTCAGCCCGGGCAGCCGCTCGGCGACGACGCTGCCGCCGGTCACCTCGACCTCGACCTCGAGCGTCGGGTTGACCCGGATCGACAGCTCCTTGGCGAAGCCGTTCACGTGCGCCTTCAGATCGGTCGGGTTCCGCAGCATGCTGAACCCGTCGAGCGACACCCCCATGTCGCCCTCGCTGTTGATCGACAGCGTGTTCCCGTCGCGCTTGATCACGTGCGGCCCGTCGACCGCGACACCGGTGATCGCCGGCTCGCCGATCAGCCGCACCCGCCGCCCAACCGCCCGAACCGTCACCCGCTGCACCCCGGAAGGCACCGGCACGTTGCTGTGCTCGACCTCCTCCTCAACCGCGTCGGCCTCCGGCACGGAGGTCTGCACCGCCTCGACCGGCCCGTCGTCGACAACACTGTCCTGTACGCCGCTAGCCGGCGCCGTCGCGCCAGTCGGCGCGGAGTCGACGGAACCGCCCGTCGGCGCGAAGCCGGCCGGACCGCCCGTCGGCGCGGAACTGGCCGGACCACCGGTCGGCGCGGAGTCGGCGGTCGGCGTCGAGGACCCGTTCGCCGCGTGCTTCGGCGCGGGCGCCGTGTCCGCGGCGTCCGGCGAGTCGACCGCGTCCGCCCAGACCGACGCCGACGGCACATCCGCCTCGGCTGCAGCGCCGGTCGCCCCCTCGGCAGCAGCGGTCGGAGTCTGATCGGCAACCGGCGCGCCGGCCGTGGGCTTGGTGACGGCGGCGATCAGGGTCGCGGCCTCGTCGCTGGACAGGTGGCCTTTCGCGACCCGGTCGAGAATGTCCTTGACCCGGCCGTCGTAGTCGCTGTGGTTGCTCATGTCCTCCAGTCCAGCACCCCGACGGGTCCAAACCAATAAGGGATCACCCCGGACTCTCCCGAAGACCGCGGTCCGGGGTCAGGGCGCCGGGCGGAACGAGTCGGTGATCGTACGCAGCACCGCCCTGCTCGCGGGCCACTGCGACTCCGCTGTCGACCAGTAGATGCCGTACGCCTGATCGTCGCTCGTCACCACTCCCCGGATCAGGACGTGCTGCCGCCCGGACCCCGCCGTGTAGGTGAACTCCCAGTCGGCCGCCTTGACGAAGTAGTCGACGGCCTCGATCCGGATCCGCTGGTAGTCGCGGTACCCGTCGCGGCGCCCCTGCTCCTGCTGCCGCCAGTCGGCGACCGGATCTGCCTTCGGCTGATCGGTCTGGTCGATCAGCAACAGCCGCGAGCCACCCGGCTCACGGAAGGACACCTGCTGACCGTCCCTGCCCACCGTCCAGCCCACCGGCACCACCAGCGAGAACCCGGTCGCGTCGGTATGCCGACGGAACCCAGCCGGTACGCCGGTCGTCGGTGGCGCACTCGACGGCTTGCTCGCGGTCGCCGTCGGTTTGCCGGCGGTAGGCGCGCTCGGTGTCGCCGACGACCTCGTCGCCGACGGTGTGCCCGAGCTGCCGGTACTGCGGGGCGAGGTGCTGCTACTTCCACCAGCCTGCGGCGACTGCTTGCCCGGCTCGTCGTCCGTCGGCCGAAGCACCCACCCCACGACCGCCCCGACAACCACCAGACAGGCCACCAGCACCAGCCCCACCCGCCGAACCGGAGACCCGCTGGCAGGCGACGAAGGCCGAGCAGGCGGCCCAGCAGCGGACGACGCCGGCCCAGCAGGCGGTCCGGCAGCGGACGACGGCCCATCAACGGACGACGACGGCCCGACAGGCGGTCCGGCCGCCGCGGACGGTCCGCCCGCGGGCGGCGTCGCGGACGTCACAGACGACGAGGGCGCGACGGCCGGCGTACCGACCCCCGCAGTAGACCCCGACGGCGCACCACCTTCCGGCCCCGCAGCGGCGGACCCCCGAGGCGCACCACCTTCCGGACCGAAAGCAGCGTTCCCCGAACGCGTGTCGCCGTCATCGGGGAGCTCGGCCTCCGGCGGCACCGGCAGAACACTCGTCCGCTGACCGCTGCCGGACTCCCCACTCGGAGTAGCAGGAGGCACCGGACGATCACGCTCGACCGACTGAAGCGCCTGTCGCAGCAACCGGTCGGTCTCGCGGGCGTCGATCCGTTCCGCCGGATCCTTCCGCAGCAGCCCGTCGATCGCCGGCCACAGCAACCCGGCCGACGGCGCCGGATCGGGCGGCTCGGTCACCGCAGCGGTCAGCGTCGCGAGCGCGGCCCCGCGGTCGTGCGGCGAACGGCCTTCCACCGCGGTGTAGAGCGTCGCGCCCAGCGACCACAGATCCGACTCCGGGCCGGCACCGTGCGCCCGCACCCGTTCGGGTGCGATGAAGGCCGGCGAGCCCACCAGCATCCCGGACTGCGTCAGCGACGTCTCGCCCTCGGTGCTGGCGATCCCGAAGTCGGTCAGGACCACCCGCCCGTTCTCGGCGAGCAGCACGTTGCTGGGCTTGACGTCACGATGCAGGACGCCGGCGGCGTGGGCGGCCCGCAGCGCGGCGAGGACCTGTACGCCGATGCCGGCGACCTCCCGCCAGGGCAGCGCTCCGTCGTCCCGGATCGCCTGGGCGAGCGTGCGCGACCGGACCAGTTCCATCACGATCCACGGGCGCCCGTCCTCCTCGACCACGTCGTACACGGTGACCACGTTCGGATGACTCAGTCGCGCGGCCGAGCGCGCCTCGCGCAGTGTGCGCTGGCGCATGACCGCGCGTTCCGCCTCGGGAAGTTCCGGCGGCAGCAGGACCTCCTTGACCGCGACCTCCCGGCCGAGCACTTCGTCCCGGGCCTGCCAGACGATGCCCATCCCACCGCGGCCGAGCGAACCGAGCAGCCGGTACCGCTTCGCCAGCAAACTGCCTTCCCCGGCCGGAACGGTCATCGTCCGTCCACCTTCCGGACGCGCGAGACTGACGCGACGAGCAGCGGGCAGGACAGCACGGAGAGCTCCGATCGGGCGGTGTCGGGTTCCCCATCAGGTGCCCACCCGAGCCGAGAGCAACCAGCCACCACAGCAGTGCGGGTCCCGGCGGAGTAGCCCGAGACCCGCACTGCGGCATATACCTTCAACAGCCCGTCACGGACTGGTTGTAGGCCTCAAACAGCAGGTTCCATCTCCTCGGCGGCCAACTCACGCTGCACCGCCTCGAGCTGCGCCGCCTCAGCGGCCTCGGCCTCGCGCCGAGCCCGCAGCCCCCGCAGACCGGTCAGCCCGATGATCAGACCCAGAGCAGCGATCCCGGTCACGACGCCCAGAGCAGGCTTGTACGCCGACAACATCCCTTCCGGCGTCGTCACCCCTGCGGACCGGCCACTGATCACCGCGGTCACAATCGCGAGCACGATCGCCCCGCCGACCTGGTTCGACGTGTTGAACAGCCCCGAGGCAAGCCCCTGCTCGTGGTCCGGCACCCCGGACGTCGCCTGGATGTTCAGCGCCGGGAACGCGATCGCGAAGCCGAGCCCGATCAGCATGATCGTCGGGAACACCGTCGCGAAGTACGCCGACTCCGGCCCGATCCGCAACGACAGCGCGTACCCGACCACGAACAGCGCCATTCCGGCGACGATCATCCGCTCGGTCCCGATCCGGTCGGCCAGCTTGCCGGCGTTCGGCGACAGCGTGGCGACCAGCAGGCCGGCCGGGAGGAAGCCCAGTGCGGTCTCGAACGACGACCAGCCGAGCAGGTTCTGCAGGTACAACGTCCCGATCAGCTGGAACGCGACGTACGCGCCGAAGACGGTCAGGATCGCCAGGTTCGCCCTCCGCAGCGACGGCGCGCGAAGGATGCCGAGCCGGACCAGCGGGTGCTTGGTCCGCCGTTCGATGACCACGAACGCGGTCAGCAGGACAGCGGAGAGCACGAACAGGCCGATCGTCTGGAACGAGACCCAGCCCGCGTGCTCGGCGCCGACCACGGCGTACACGAGCGACAGCATGCCGCCGGTGACGGTGACCGCGCCCGGTACGTCGTACCCGCCGGCGGCCTCGTCGCGCGGGCTGTTCGGGATCAGCTTGAGCGCGAACAGGAAGACGATCAGCGCGACCGGGCCGGGCATCAGGAAGGTCCAGCGCCAGCCGACCTCGGTCAGCGCGCCGCCGAGGATCAGGCCCATCGAGAAGCCGCTGGCGGCGCAGGTGGTGAAGATGCTGAGGGCGCGGTTGCGGTCCGGGCCCTCGTGGAAGGTGGTGGTGATGATCGAGAGCGCGGCCGGCGCGGTGAACGCGGCGGCGATGCCCTTCACGAACCGCGCGGCGATGAGCAGTTCGGGGTTGGTGGCCAGCGAGCTCAGCATCGAGACCACGGCGAAGACGGCCAGCGCGATCAGGAAGACCCGGCGGCGGCCGAGCAGGTCGGCGGTGCGGCCGCCGAGCAGCAACAGTCCGCCGTACCCGAGGACGTAACCGGTGACGACCCACTGCAGGGACGAGAGCGAGACGCCGAGGTCGGCACCGATGGAGGGCAGGGACATACCGACCATGGACACGTCCAGGCCGTCGAGGAAGATCACGCCGCAGACGACCAGGAGCGCGCCCCACAGGCGGGCGTCCCAGGTCATCCGAGCCGGAGGTGTGTGCGTTGTCTGTGTCACAAGGAGAGAGCATTGCATGCACGTGCATCTAATGTCTAGGCATTAAATGCGTTTGCATTGAATGCACATGCATGATAACGTCCCCTCCATGACCGAGACGAAGGTCAGCGCCGGTCCTGGTGAGACCGGCACCGATCGTGAGAGCACCGCCGACGTGCGGGAGTGGCGCGAGATCCTCGCCCGCCACGCCGATCTGAGCTGCGCGCTCGACCGCGAGCTGCAGGCGGGCCACGCGCTGGGCATGAGCGAGTACGAGGTGCTCGAGCGTCTCGCCGAGCTGCCGGAGCAGTCGGCCAAGGTGCAGACGATCGCCAAGTCGGTGCACCTGAGCCAGAGCGCGCTGTCCCGCGTGATCGGGCGGCTGGAGACGGCCGGTCTCGTCGAGCGGCACATGTGCCCTGAGGACCGCCGCGCGGTCAACGTCCGGCTCACCGACGAGGGCCTGCTCCGCCAGACCGAGGCGCAGCCGACCCAGCGACGGGTCCTCGCCGACCGGCTGCACGCTCCCCTGCTGAAGTCCTGCGACTGACCTACTCGCGTACCGCGCCTTCCAGCATCCCGGCGATGAAGTGCCGCTGCAGGAACGCATACACCAGTACGACGGGCAGCCCAACGATCACCGCACCCGCGGCCAGCAGCGTGAACCCCGACGTGTACTGACCCGAGAAGAACGCGAGCCCCAACGGCGCCGTACGCAACGACTCGCTGGTCACCATCACCAGCGGGATCAGGAACTCGTTCCACGTCCACATGAACACCAGCACGATCAGCGTCACCAGCGCCGGTCGCGCCGGTGGGACGAGCACCTGCCACAGCGTCCGCCAGTGCCCGGCGCCGTCCAGCCGCGCGGCCTCGACCAGCGCGCGGCTCGACGACCGGAAGTAGGCCCGCATCCAGAAGGTGCCGAAGGCAACGGATTGCGCGACCTGTGGCAGCGCGACCGCCCAGTACGTGTCGGTCAGCCCGAGCGTGCGCAGGTCGAAGTACAGCGGCACCACGATCGCCTCGGTCGGCATCATGATGCCCAGCAGGAACAGGTAGAACAGCACGCCCGCGCCCCGGAACCGCATCGTCCCGAACGCGTACCCGCTCAGGATCGACAGCAGCACGCTCGCGACGACCACCGACACCGAGACGAGCAGGCTCATCCGCAGGTACGTCCCGAAGTGCCCGATCTCCCAGGCCTTCCCGAAGTTCCCGAAACCGCTCGACCCGCTGCCGCCGTCGTCCGGCCCGAGCGCGGCGACGACGATCGACACGATCGGCGCCAGCGCGAAGCACCCGAACACGATCAGCAGCAGGTAGTTGCCGAACCGCTCGGCTCCCGAGGCCCTCATGCGCGGTCCGCGATCCGGTTGACCCCGAGCGTGATCAGGAAGATCAGCGCGGTCAGGCAGACCCCGATCGCCGCCGCCGAGCCGACCTGCCCGAGCTCGAACGCCCGGTGATAGACCTCGTACGACGGAACGCTGGTCGACGTCCCCGGTCCCCCGCTGGTCGTCACGTACACCAGGTCGAAGGTCCGCAGCGCCGCGATCACGGTCAGCGTCACCGCGACCGCGATCTCACCCCGTACGGCGGGCAGCACCACCGCGAAGAACTCGCGCACCGACCCGGCACCGTCCAACCGGGCGGCCTCGTACCGCTCGCGCGGAATCCGCGCCATCCCGGCCAGCAGCAACACGGTCACCAGCCCGGTCTCGAACCACGTCCCGATCACCCCGACCGCGGGCAGCGCGAACGCGTAGTCCCCGAGCCAGCCGCGCGCGAGACCGTCCAGACCGACCGCCCGCAGTACGCCGTTCAGTGGTCCGTCCGGCGCGTAGATGTGGCGCCAGGCAACGGCCACGACGACCATCGCCACCACCTGCGGCAGGAACACCACGGTCCGGAAGAACGCCAGCCCACGAACTCGCGCCCGCTGCAGGACGGACGCGAGCGCCAGCCCGATCACCACCGGCAGCACCGAGTAGAAGACGATCAGCACCAGCGCATGCCCGAAGGCGGCCCGCAGCCCCGCGTCGGCGACCACGTCGGCGTAGTTGCTCAGACCAACGAACTTGCCGAGCGAGATCCCGTCCCACTCGTACAGCGAGAGATGGACGGCCCGCCCGAGCGGGTAGAGCAGGAACAGTCCGTAGACGACCAGGGCCGGCAGGATGTAGAGGTAACCGATCTTGCGCGGTTCGCCGGGCGGTGAGCTCACTTGCCCGCGAACTTGCTGTAGTCGGCCTCCAGCTTGTCGACGAACTGCTGCGGTGTGGCCTTCTTCGCCATCAGGTCCTGCAGCGCCGCGCCGAGCGTGTCGTACATGGTCGGGGTCGCGTAGTCCAGGTACGGCACCAGGCTTTCCTGGCCGACCGCCGTACCGAAGGCGGCGAAGACGTCCTTGGCCAGTCCGGCCGGCGCCTGCTGCTGACCGGTGTCGGCGATCGGCAGGTTGCCGGTCGCGGTGAGCACCTTCATCGCGTCGGGGCTGGTGATGAAGTTGATGTACGCCGCGGCCGCGTCCTTGTTCTTCGCCTTGTTCGTCATCGCGAACGGCAGCCCGGTCCCGCCGGTGACCACCGGCTTGGCCCCGCCGTCCGTGCCCGGCGGCAGCATGAAGCCGACCTTGGTGCCGAGCGCCTTCTGCAGGTCGGCCTGCAGCCAGGTCCCGGCGATCAGGAAGACGCCGTTGCCCTTGCCGAAGTCCTGCCAGGCCGGGTCGTAGCCCTGGCCGTTGAAGCCGGAGTTGAAGTAGCCCTTGTCCACCCAGGAGACCAGGTTCTCGGCGGCCTTGGTGTTCTCCGGCGTCTTCCAGGACGCGCCCGGACGCCCGAACGCGAGCGTGGTGATCTGGTCGGCCGGCGTGGTCTTGTCCTGCACGGTGCCGAAGACGTGGATGGCCGGCCACTTGTCCAGGTTGCCGAGCTGCATCGGGAGCTCGCCGCCGGCCTTCGCCTTGGCCAGCGCGTCCTCGAACTCCGCCCACGTGGTCGGCGGCTGGATCCCGAGCTTGGTCAGCTTCTCCTTGTTGTAGTAGAGGCCGACGACCTCACCGACCTGCGGCAGGCCGTAGAGGTTGCCCTCGCCAAACGTCTTGCCGTCCGCGGAGTACCGCGAGTACTGCATCACCGAGGCCGGGTACCGGCTGCCCCAGTCGTACGCCTTGGCCCACTCGTCCATCGGCACCAGCTGACCGGCCTTGACGAACTCACCCATGTCGGAGCGCCCGTTGTTCGCCTGGACGACGTCCGGGGCATCGTTGCCGGACAGCGCGAGCCGCAGCGTGGTCTTCAGGTCGTCGAAGGAGCGGGAGACCCGCTTGATCTTGATGTTCGGGTACTTGGCCTCGAACTGCTTGATCAGCTCGGCCATCTGCGCCGCCTGGCCGCCACGGACCTCCTGGTCCCACACGGTCAGGCTGACGTCGCCCAGCGACGCCGCGTCGGTCTTCACCGTGCTCGGCGCGCTCGCACCGCCTTCGGGGGTCTCGGACCCCGGCGTACAGGCGGTGGCCAACAACAGTGCTGCAGCCGCTAGGGCAACGACCTTCACAGGGGGCTCCTCAGTTCAACGTGTAGGTGTATCCGCTCGCGCTCAGGCTGTTCAATACCCGCATCCGGTGCTCCTCACCCCGGGTCTCCAGCTGCAGCGCGACCTCGACCTCGTCCAGGTCGAGGGTCTCGGAGATGCGTTCGTGCAGGACCTCGATGAGGTTCGCCTCGGTCTCGGCCAGGCGGTTCAGCAGGGTGGCCAGACCGCCGGGCGTGTCCGGGATCCGCACCCGCAGCGACAGGTACCGCCCGGCGGCGGCCATGCCGTGCCGCAGGACGCGCATCAGCAGGACAGGGTCGATGTTGCCACCCGACAGGACCACGACGACCGGCGGCTTGAACCGCTTCGGATCGTCCAGTACGGCGGCGACCGCGGCCGCGCCGGCCGGCTCGACCACGAGCTTGGCCCGCTCGAGCACCAGCAAGAGGGCCTTCGACAACGAGTCCTCGCCGACCGTGAGCACCTCGTCGACGTACGCCTGGATCGCCGCGAACGGCACCTGCCCGGGCAGCCCGACCGCGATCCCGTCGGCCATCGTGCTCATCCGGTCCAGCGCGATCGGCTCGCCCGCCGCCAGCGAGGCCGGGTACGCCGCCGCGCCCTTCGCCTGCACCCCGACGACGCTGATCGGGAACCCGTCCCGCTGCATCGCCGACGCGATCCCGGCGATCAGGCCACCACCACCGGTCGGTACGACGACGGTCCGGACCTGCGGGCACTGCTCCACGATCTCGAGCCCCGCGGTCGCCTGCCCGGCGACGATGTCGCGGTGGTCGAACGGGTGGATCAGGATCGCGCCGGTCTCGGCCTCGAACTCCCGCGCCGCGCGCAGGCAGTCGTCGATCGACGTCCCGACGAAGCGGATCTCCGCGCCGTACGCGCGGGTCGCCTTCTCCTTCGGCAGCGGCGCGCCGTACGGCATGAAGACGGTCGACTTGATCCCGAGCAGCTGCGCCGCGAGCGCGACGCCCTGGGCGTGGTTGCCGGCACTCGCCGCGACGACACCGCGCGCTTTCTCCTGCTTCGACAGCCGCGCCATCCGCACGTACGCGCCGCGCAGCTTGAACGAACCGGTGCGCTGCAGGTTCTCGCACTTGAGGAAGACGTCGCCGCCGACCAGGTCGCTCAACCAGCGCGAGTACTCCAGCGGCGTCGGCGCCACCACGTCGTGCAGCAGATCCGCTGCCCGGGCAATCTCGGCTGCTGTGATGCTCACCCGCCCACACTAAGCCGCGCGGCCACTGCGCGGGCTGTTTACGGGGCCGTTCCCCCGCGAACTGAAACTCGGTACGCCGCTGGCAGGGTTGCTGTCTACGATGCGGCGGTGACCGTGACAGCTGTGGTGGTACGCCCTGACGGCGAAGCGGTGCTCGTCCTGCCGTCGGGACTGCCGCGGATCGAGCTGGACGGGGAGCACTGGTTCCCGGACGTCGGCGCGGTCGTACGCGCGTTCGCCGAGCAGCTCGGGATCGAGGCGTACGTGCTGGACTGCCTCGAGTCCGAGGGGCCGACGTACCTGATGATGGCCGTAGGCAACGTTCCGGGCGAGGCTCGCTGGGTCGCCCCCGCCGACGACCCGACCGACGCTCTCCTGATCGCGGCGGCACGCAAGCACCTCGCGCTGCCGCCCGATGCCCCTGTCACCCCGGCCTGGACCAGGCCCGGCTGGTACGCCGAAGCAATCCCCTGGATCGACCAGCACCTCGACCCCACCGGCCCGCCAGAGCAAGTCCGTTCCTGGGGCCTGTCCAACGTCTTCCGCGTCCCCACCACCACAGGAACCGTCTACTTCAAGGCGATCGCCCACGCCTCGACCGTCGTACCAGCTCACCCGGACGCCTTCCCACTGCTCTTCGCCCACGAGCCGGCCTTCCTCCGCCAGCTGTCCGCCGAACGCCCCGGCCTGGTCGTCGAACCGATCGCCGTCGACGAGCAGCGCGCCTGGATGCTGCTCCCGGACCTCGGCGAACCACTCGCCGACCAGACCGACGCCGCGCTCTGGACCGAGGCGCTGACGTCCCACGCCCGGCTGCAGCGCAGCTACGCCGACGCGCCCGAAGCCCTGCTCGCGATGAGCTGCACCGACCGCCGCCTCGACCGCCTCGCCGCCGAGATCCCCCACGTGCTCGGCCCGAACGAGTTGACCGGCGAGCTCACCGCCGAAGAACGCGACGGCCTGCCCGCCCGCGCGAAGGCCTTGCAGCACGCGATCGCCGAGCTCGCGTCGATCGGCGTACCGGAGACCTTGCTGCACGGGGATCTCCACCCGCGCAACATCGCCGTACGGAACGGCAGGGCGCTCGCGTTCGACTGGACCGACGCCGCGCTGGCGCATCCGTTCCTCGATCTGGTGACGTTCGTCGAGGGGCGGTCGCCGCTGTCGCGGGACCCGCGGGTGATCGACGCGTACCTCGCCGAGTGGGCGGAGTACGCGCCGCTGCCCGACCTGCGGCGCGCGCTCGACCTGGCCGGAGAGGTCGGCGAGTTGTACCAGGCGGTCACCTATCTCCACCTCGTCGACAACCTCGCCGGACCGAGCCGCGCGTCGATGCTCCGCGGTGGTGTCTGGTGGTTGCGGAAAATCCTGGCGGACCGGAGCGCGTCGCTCGACTAGGTTTGGCGTCATGACACTGCAGACGCGTCCCCTCGGTTCTTCCGGTATCGACGTCACCACGATCGGGCTGGGTGCGTGGCAGCTCGGCAAGTCGTCGAGCTGGCCGACCGGTCCCGACCCGGAAGAGGCGGTGCGCATCGTGCACGCCGCGCTGGACGCCGGGGTGAACTTCATCGACACCGCTCCGGCGTACGCCGACGGCCAGAGCGAGCTGAACGTCGGCACCGCGCTGCAGAGCGTCCCCCGCGACCAGGTCGTGCTCTGCACCAAGGTCGGTCCGACCCACGACGGGCGCGCCGACTGGTCGGTCGACGCGATCGCGACATCGGTCGAGGGCAGCGCGCGACGGATGGGCGTCGACCACATCGACGTCGTCGTCCTGCACAGCCCGCCGCCGGAGGTCCTGAACAGCGCCGACCACTACGCCGCCCTGGAAGCACTGCGCGACAAGGGCCTGATCCGCGCCTTCGGCGCCTCGGTCGACTGGGACCAGGACGTCCGCACCGTCCTGACGAACACCAGCTCGCAGGCCCTCGAGGTCCGCCTGTCGGCCCTCTTCCAGGAGACCTGGCCGAGCGTCTCCGAAGCCCCCGCTCACGGCGCCGGCGTCATCGTCAAGGTCCCGCTCGAGTCCGGCTGGCTCTCCGGCCGGTACGACGCCAACAGCACCTTCACCGACGTCCGCTCCCGCTGGTCCGCCGAGGACGTCGCCCTCCGCGCCCGCCTCGTCGACGAACTCCGCGCCCTGCTCCCGTCCGGCGTCAGCCTGGTCGACGCAGCCGTCCAGTTCCTCCTCGCGAACGACGGCGTCTCCACGGTCATCCCCGGCACCCGCTCGATTGACCACCTGGAAACCAGCATCGCCTCCGCCGCCGAGCCGCTGCCTACGGAAACCGTCGAGGCCATCCGAGCCTGGTACGCCGACCGCCTGGGCGACCAGCACCTCGACTGGTAGGCACCACTCGGCCGCGCCGCTACTCACCGCGGGCGACACCTTGAGCAGCAGCTCGGCGGAGTTCTTGGCGAGTCGCCGTACGCTGCCCAGATGCCCGAGACGAGCACGACGATCGCCGCGGTACTGGTCGACGCCGACGGACTTCGCCGCCTGCCCGACGTACAGGTCCCCGGCAAGGTGTGGTTCTTCGACGTCGATGCCGTGCTCCGGACGATCCGGTCCGAGCTCGGCATCGACGCGACGGTGCTCACGTGCCTCGGCAACAGCTCCGGCCAGATCGACTACTTGTTGAGCAGCCCGGGCGCGAGCGGCGGCGGTCGAGCGACGCCCAGTCCGTCCGGCGACTTCACGCAGACCACCGCCGACCACGACGCGACCATCCCAAGCACGCCCGACGACCCACTCATCACAGCAGCTCGTGCGCACCTCGCTCTCCCCCACGACCACCCCCTCACCCCGGCCTGGACACAGCCCGGCTGGTACGCCGACGCGCTCGCCTGGATCGACGAGCACATCGACCGAGCCGGCCCGCCGACCCAGGTCCGCTCCTGGGCCCTGTCCAACGTGCTGCGCGTCCCAACCACCACCGGCGACGTCTACTTCAAAGCCCTCGTCCACAGCAGCACCGTCGTACCGGATCGCCCCAACGCTTCCCCACTCCTGTTCGCCCACGAGCCGCGGCTGCTCGGTCAACTCTCGACCTCAAGACCCGGTCAGGTGGTCCGCCCGATCGCGATCGACGAAGACCGGGTCTGGCTCCTGCTGCCCGATCTCGGCGCACCGCTCGCCCGGCAGACCGACCTCGACACCTGGATCAACGCACTGGAATCCCACGCCCGGTTGCAGCGCAGCTTCACCGACTCGCCGGACGAGCTGTTCGCCATGACCTGCGTCGACCGCCGCCTCGGCACTCTCCCGAACGATCTCGACCGCCTGTTCAGCCCCAACCCGGTCACCGCCCAGCTCACCACCGAAGAGCGCGACCAGTTACCAACCCTGGCGACGGACCTGCGGACCTCCATCGACGAACTCGCCTCGATCGGCATCCCGGAGACCCTGCTCCACGGCGACCTCCACGCCGGCAACATCGCCGTACGGGACGGCGTACCGATCGCCTTCGACTGGACCGACGCCGCGGTGTCGCACCCGTTCCTCGACCTGGTCACGTTCGTCGGCGACCGGTCCGAGCTGGCGCGGTCCCCTCGGGTCACGGACGCCTACCTCGCCGTCTGGCAGGACTTCGCGCCACTGCCCGCCCTGCGCCGCGCGCTAGACCTGGCCGACCGGCTCGGCGCACTGCACCAAGCCCTCACCTCGTTCCACCTCGCCGACAACGTGTCCGGCCCGAGCCGCGACGCCATGTACCGGGGCGGCGCCCAGTGGATCCGCAAACTGCTGGGCGTGCCAGCGCTTTAGGCGTCGCCTCCGACTCGGCGGGCCTACTTGAGCAGCAGCGTGCCCAGGCGCCGCGAGGCGACGTACATGCCCGCGGTCCCCATCGCGATCAGGTACAGCGCGTTGAGCAGCAGCGACCAGCTCACGGTCCCGGTGGTGAGTGCGCGTTCGAGCGCGACGCCCTGGTAGAGCGGGGTGATCTCGACCAGCCAGCGGATCGCGCCGGGGTAGGTCTCGATCGGGTAGAAGGTCGCCGAGAACAGGAACATCGGCATCGTCGCCAGTTGGACGAACTCGAAGTCCTGCCAGCTGCGCATGAACGTCGTCATCGCCATCCCGGCACCGGCGAACGCGTACCCGATCAGGACCGAGGCCGGCAGCGCGAGCAGCGCCCACCACGACTCGACCAGGCCCATGATCAGCATCACGACGATGAACGCCGCCGAGTAGCAGGCGCCGCGCAGCAGTGCCCACGTCACCTCGCCGGTCGCGACGTCCCACGGCCGCAGCGGTGTCGCCAGCATCGAGTCGTACAGCCGGGCGTACTTCATCCGGAAGAAGATGTTGTACGTCGAGTCGAAGATCGCGCCGTTCATCGCCGAGCTGGCCAGCATCGCCGGCGCCACGAACGCGGCGTACCCGATCGTGCTGCCGTCGGCGAGTCTGAAGTCGCCGACCAGCTGGGCGACGCCGACGCCGATCGAGAGCAGGTAGAAGACCGGCTCGAAGAAGCCGGACACGAAGACGATCCAGGACCGCCGGTAGACCAGGAAGTTGCGCTCGACCAGGTGCCGGCCGTTGCCGAAGCGGACCGGCAGCGGCACCACGCGCGCGGTGAGTGTGGCCATCAGCTGATCAACCTCCGGGTCAGGCCGCGGACCGCGAACCAGGTCCCGACGACGAACCACGCCGCCAGGTAGGCCAAGTTGCCCAGGGCAACGAGCGGGTCGACCGTGCCCAGGCTCAGGTCACGGGACAGCTCGACGCCGTGCCACAGCGGGCTCAGGTAGGCCAGCCACTCGATCCAGTTGGGCAGCTGCGAGACCGGGAAGAACGCGCCGGAGAACAGGAACGCCGGGACCACGCCGAACCGGAAGATCATCGCGAAGCCTGAGTCGTTCTCGAGCCGGGTCGCGACCGCACAGACCGGCGCGGACGCGGCCATCCCGACCAGCAGCGCGACCGGCAGCCCGAACAGTCCCCACGGCGTGGCCAGTCCGTCGAACAGCGCAATCACCACCAGGAACACCGTGCACGTGGTCAGCACCCGGAACGCGACGAACGCGAGCTGCCCGTACATCACGTCGGCCGGTCGCAACGGGGTGGCGATCATCGAGAAGTAGAACTTCTGCCACTTGATCCCGCCCATCACCGGGTACGTCGACTCGCCGACCGCGATCTGCAGCGCGGTCGCGGCGAGCAGGCCGGGCGCGATGAACTGCAGGTAGCTGATCCCACCGAGCGCGCCACTCCCGTTGTCGTCGACGAACGACCCGAGCCCGATCCCCATCGCGGCCAGGTAGAGCAGCGGCAGCAGGAAGCTGCTGACCAGGCTGCCCTTCCAGGTGCGCTTGTAGACCGTCGCCCAGTAGTCGAACTGGCGGCGGCCGTTCTCCAGGACAACGCTCATCAGTCGACCAGCGTCCGGCCGGTCAGCCGCAGGAACACGTCCTCGAGCGTCGAACGCCGGACCAGCACGGCGGCCGGCTGCAGGCCGCGCTCGTGCACCGCGGCGACCGCGCGCTCACCGTCGTCGGTGTAGAGCAGCAGCCGGTCGGGCAGCACCTCGATCCGCTGCGCCAGGTCCTCGACCTTGCCGGCCAGCGCGTGGTGGTCGGACGACATCACCTCGGGCCCGAACCGCAGCTCGGTCACCTCACGCGTCGAGTAGTCCCGGATCAGCTCGTACGGCGAACCCTCGGCCGCGATCAGTCCGGCGTCCATCACCACCAGCCGATCGCACAGCTGCTCGGCCTCGTCCATGTAGTGCGTCGTGATGATCAGCGTGACCCCGGCCTGCTTGAGCCGGAACAGCTTGTCCCACAGCAGATGCCGCGCCTGCGGGTCGAGCCCGGTCGTCGGCTCGTCGAGCAGCAGCAGGTCGGGCTTGCTGACCAGCGACCGCGCGATCGTCAGCCGCCGCTTCATCCCGCCGGACAGCTCGTCGACCTTCACCTTCGCCTTGTCGGTCAGCGCGACGAACTCCAGCAGCTCGTCCGCGCGCTCGCGGCAATCAGCCCGGGACAGCCCGAAGTACCGCCCGTAGACGGTCAGGTTCTCGTGGACCGACAGCTCGGTGTCGAGCGTGTCGTCCTGCGGACACACCCCCAGCCGCGCCCGGATCGCCGGCCCGTCGGTCGCCGGATCCATCCCCAGGATCCGCAGCTCCCCACCGCTGACCGGCGACACCGCGCCGATCATCCGCATCGTCGAGGACTTCCCCGCGCCGTTCGGCCCGAGGAACCCGAACGCCTCGCCCTTGCGCACGTCCAGGTCGATCCCCCGCACGGCCTCGAACTCGCCGTACGACTTGGTCAGACCCCGCGCGTGGACCAGAGACTCCCGCTGCTCACTCACCTGCCCGACCCTAGACCGCCGCACCGACAACTTCTTGTCGATTTGCCCCCACGCCGTCAGAGCGCGCCGATCGCGCAGCGTGACCGCACACTGACAGTCAGGACCCGTCCGTCCTTTCTGCCTGGGGAGGCCCCGTGAAGTTCCGCCGTACGACGTTCCTGCTCGCCCTGTCCACCGCGCTGGTCGCCCTCACCGCGTCACCGGCGTCAGCCGCACCGGTCCTCGCCAACGGTTTCGAGCAACCGGCCCTCAACGTCGAGTTCTTCGACTACGTCGCCGGCCAGAGCTTCGGCGGCTGGACCGTGACCGCCGGCAGTGTCGATCTCACCACCGACTGGCAGGACGCCGAAGGGCGCCAGTCGCTCGACCTCAACGGCTCCAACGACGGGTCCGTCGCCCGGACGTTGCCCGCGACCCTGCTCACGACGTACAAGGTCACCTACGCGGTCGCCGGCAACCCCGAGGGCCCGCCCGCGGTGAAGAGCGGCAAGGTGAGCGTCAACGGCCAGGACGTCGACACCTTCACCTTCGACATCAGCGGCAAGCACAACGCGAACATGGGCTGGACCTACCGCAGCTTCTACTTCACGAACCTGCTGTCCAGCTCCTCGACCCTGCAGTTCAGCGGCACCACCGGCTCCGCCTGGGGCGCCGTCGTCGACGACGTCAAGGTGGAGAGCTGCCTGCTCATCCTCTGCCCGGCCTCGGCCTCGCAGGTCAACCGGATCAGCTGAAGCCCGTACGCCGGTCGCTACCCGCGGCCGGCGTACGGCATGCCGGCGGCCATCACCGTGAGCGTCGGCACCGCGACCGACGTCGGCAGCAGCGCGACGCGGGCGACGAAGTCGGCGACGATCTTCGGGTCGAAGGTCGGCTCGATCGCGGTGGAGCCGTCGGGCTGCAGCACGCCTTGCTGCATGCGTTCGGTCATCGCGGTGGCGGCGTTGCCGATGTCGATCTGGCCGGCGGTGATGCCGTGCGGGCGGCCTTCGAGCTCGAGGCCCTTGGTCAGGCCGCTGATCGCGTGCTTGGACGCCGTGTACGCGATCGCCTGCGGCCGCGGGACGTGGGCCGAGATCGAGCCGTTGTTGATGATCCGGCCGCCCTTCGGGTCCTGCCGCAGCATCAGCGCGTACGCCGCCTGCGCGCACAGGAACGAGCCGGTCAGGTTCGTGTCGACGACCGCGCGCCAGGCGTCCTCGTCGACCTCCTCGATCGGCGCGGCCGGCATGCCGGTCCCGGCGTTGTTCACCAGGACGTCGATCCGGGACAGGCTCGCGAAGAAGCCGCGGACCGCGGCGCCGTCGTTCACGTCCAGGACCGCCGTACGGACCTCGCCCACGCCCGCGTCCCCGACGGCGTCGATCTCCTCGGCGGCGGCCGCGGTCTCCCGCAGCTTCGCCTCGGTCCGCCCGGTCACCGTCACCTGGAACCCGGCCGCCGCGAGCGCCAGCGCCATCTCGCGCCCGAGTCCGGAACCGCCGCCGGTGACCACCGCGATCTTCTGCATGCCCGTCCCCAATCCAGTCTGTGACCGCCAGACTACGGGCGGTTAATCGTTGGCCATTCGCCATACATCTTAGGAAACTCATTTGCATGTATCACGCATGCATGTATATGCTTGCACCATGCATGTAAATGACGGGTACGCCCCGCAGACCCCGATCGAGGGGGTTCTGCACGCGTTCACCCGGATCGGGCGGCGGCTGAAGGCCAAGCAGCCCGGTGACTCGCTCGACCAGAGCGCCCACCTGGTGCTCTTCGTCCTGCGGTGCAACGGCGCGCTGCGACTGTCCGACCTGGCCAGCAAGATGGAGATCGACGCCTCCACCGCCAGCCGGCACGTCCGCTCGCTGGAGCAGGCAGGGCTGGTCCAGCGCTCGGTCGACCCCGACGACGGACGCGCTTTCCGGGTCGAGCTGACCGAGCAGGGCACGGCCGAGTGGGAGGAGAACGCACGCCGCCGGATGGCGTTGCTCACCCAGGCCATGGAGGGCTGGTCCGAGCAGGACATCCAGAGTTTCGAGCAGTTGATGACGCGGTTCGCCGACGGCGTCGCGAACCTCACCGACGCACGCGACGACCGGGCCTGGGCCGACAGGGGCTGGGCCGCCGCCGCGCGACTGACCACCGAAGAGAACGTGGAGAGCACCAGATGAGCACCACCGAGCCCGCCGTCACCGGCGGCGCTGCGCCTGATCAGAACACCCCGAGCTACCTGTCCCACAAGCAGATCCTGGTCGTGCTCGGCGGCCTGATGGCCGGCATGTTCCTGGCGGCGCTCGACCAGAGCATCGTCGGGACCGCGCTGCCGCAGATCGTCAGCGAGTTCAACAGCCTGGACAAGCTGTCCTGGGTGGTCACCGCCTACCTGCTGACCTCGACCGCCTCGACGCCGCTGTGGGGCAAGATCTCCGACCTTTACGGCCGCCGCCCGCTGTTCATCGCGGCGATCGTCACCTTCCTGGCCGGCTCGGTGCTGGCCGCGCTGTCGCAGAACATCGAGATGCTGATCGGCTTCCGGGCCGTCCAGGGCCTCGGCGCCGGTGGTCTGATGTCGCTGGCCTTCGCCACCATCGGCGACGTGATCCCGCCGCGCGAGCGCGGCAAGTACATGGGGTACTTCGGTGCCGTGTTCGGTCTGTCCTCGGTGGCCGGCCCGCTGCTCGGCGGTCTGCTCACCGACGGTCCCGGCTGGCGCTGGATCTTCTGGATCAACCTGCCGATCGGCCTCGTTGCCCTGGGCATCGTCGGCGCCGTGCTGAAGCTGCCGCACGTGAAGCGGTCGCACAAGATCGACTACCTGGGCGCCGCTGTCGTCACCGCCGCCGTCACCACCCTGCTGCTGGCCGTCTCCTGGAGCGGTCCGGACAACGGCTGGGGTTCGGCCACCACGATCGGCCTGCTGGTCGCGGCCGTCGTACTGGCTGTCGCGTTCGTCTTCGTCGAGCTGCGGGTCTCCGAGCCGATCATCCCGATGGACCTGTTCAAGGGCCGGATCTTCTCCGGGTACGCCGGGTTCGCGTTCCTGCTCGGCTTCGCGATGTTCGGCGCGCTGATCTTCCTGCCGCTGTACCTGCAGGCGGTCAAGGACCTGTCCCCGACCCGTTCCGGGCTGGCGCTGCTGCCGATGATCGTCGGGATCTTCAGCGCCTCGATCCCGAGCGGCCAGCTGATGAGCAAGACCGGTCGCTACAAGATCTACCCGATCATCTCGGCGGTCCTGGTCGGCGGCGCGATGGTGATGCTGTCGACGCTGAGCCTGAGCACGCCGTACTGGCAGCTCGCGATCTACATGTTCGTGATGGGTTCCGGACTGGGCCTGTCGATGCAGATCACCGTCACCGCGGCGCAGAACAGCGTGCCCCGCAAGCACATGGGCACCGCGACCTCGACGATGACGTTCTTCCGCTCGATGGGTGGCGCGATCGGCACGGCCGTGTACGGCGCGGTGCTGACCAGCCGGCTCACCGACCACCTGGGCGACATCGTCCCGAACACCGCGCAGAACATGGTCGGCATGCTCGCCAAGGCGGCGAACAGCGTTCAGGCGCTGCACGCGCTGAAGGAGCCGATGAAGGGCTGGGCCCTGCTCGGCCTGGTCGAGGCGATGGGCGACGTGTTCCTGGTCTCCCTGCCGTTCCTGGCGATCGCCCTGGTGATCGCGATCATCACCCCGGAGCAGCGCCTGGCCGGCCGCGACGAGGTACCGAAGGACGGCGAGGAGCCGAACCTCGAGGCCTCCGCAGCCGCCGCCATGCACTGACCTCCGCAGTACGCGAACAGCCGCCCCCGGGATTCCCGGGGGCGGCTGTTTTCACGTCGGTGCCGGTGGTTCTCGTCAGGCGTCGGCGAGCGGGCCCTCGGCGGCCGGCTTTCGCCGTACCGGTCTGCGGGGGATCGGGCGTGGTGGTTCGGGATCGACGTCGTTGCCGGCCAGGTGGTTGACGATCGTGTTGAGCACCGCCGCGGTCGGCACCGCGATCAGCGCGCCGACGATGCCGGCGACGATCACGCCGGTCGCGATCGACAGGATGATCGCGAGCGGGTGCACGCTGACCGCCCGGCCCAGCAGGAACGGCTGCAGCACGTGGGCTTCCAGCTGCTGCACCCCGATCACGACCGCGAGCATGATGATCGCGACCAGGGGGCCCTTGGCAACCAACGCGACCAGGACGGCGACGCACCCGCTGACCAGCGCGCCGACCACGGGGATGAACGCGCCGACGAAGACCAGGATCCCGATCGCGCTCACCAGCGGCAGCCCGAGAATGGCCGCACCGAGCGCGATCCCGACCGCGTCCACCGCCGCGACGATGATCGTCGCGCGCACGAACGCGGTCAGCGAGACCCACGCCTTGCGCCCGGACGAGTCGGCCTTGTCGCGGGCCTGCCGCGGGAACAGCCGGACCAGCCAGGCCCAGATCTGCTCGCCCTGGTACAGGAAGAAGAACAGGCAGAACAGCGAGATGAACAGCCCGGCGACCACGTGCGTGGCCGTCGTACCGACCTCCGCGGCCCGCTGACCGATCGCGCCGCCCGACATCACCGTCTCGCGCAGCCGGTTGAGGGCGTCGGTGATGTCGGCATCGGTGACGTTCAGGTTGATCCGGGCCAGGTCGCGCAGCTTCTGCACGCCTTCGCCGACCTGCGTCGACAGGTTCTCGAACTGGGTCGCGATCTGCGTCCCGACCAGCGTCAGCAGCCCGGCCACCAGCACGATCGTGAACACCACGGTGATCCCGGCCGCCGGCCCGCGGGCGAGCTTCAGCTTCTGCAGCGCGTTGGTCATCGGGATGAGCAGCGCGGTGAGCAGGATGCCGACGGTCACCGGTACGACGACCTCGGACAGGTACCGCAGCGCGTACGCGATCACCAGGACCGCGGCGACCACGACGAGGAACCGCCAGGCCCAGGCGCTGGCGATCTGCATGGCCGGCGTCACGCCGGTGTCGACCGGCCCGCGGCTCGAGGCCACGACCAGGTGATCTTGGGCGGCCGGTACGACGGTGTCGCTGGTTCCCTCGGCGACCTCGTTGTCGGCGACCGGACTCGGCGCGTCGCGCCCAACCTCCGGTACGTCGGTCCGCTCCTGCTCCGGCTGGTCCGGATCGCTCATGGCACCTCCCCAGGCTTCTCCCTGACCCTAGTGCCCGCCGGGGACCGTTCCATGTAGGTGCGCGCCCACGCGGCGTACGAGACTTTCGGCGCCGTACCGGCTTCCCGGCATGCCCGAGCAGGCGGTACGGCGCTCGGCGCTGCTAGACCCCGGTGCCCACGCGGCGCGCCAGCCCCTCGGCCGCCACCGGGTCCACCTCGGCCAGCAGCCCCACTCCCGCGAGCACGTAGTCCTTGTCGACACAGACCCGCGCGGTCGTCGGCACCAGCCAGCCCTCCTCCTGCGCCCCCACCCCCACGGACCCCAGGATCCGCTCAGCCACCTCAGGCCCGTTGTGCCGCAGCACTCCCCCGGACCCGACCAGCAGATCTACCTCGCGCAGGTCCTTCCCCGACCGCTCGATCACCCGCCCACCAGGCCCGAACACCACCCGCTGCCGCCCCGCATGCCGCCTCAGCGCGACGGTCGCCGCGATGCTCGCCAGCTTTTCGTCGTACGACGCTTCTGCTGGCGAGTCCGGCAAGTACGCCGGATCGTCGTGCCTCCGGCGCGCTGCTTCCCTCAACTCCGTCTGCTCGTCGACCAAACCAGCCTCAACCCCCGCGGCCACCACAGGCACCGCACTCCACCGCATCCCCAGATCCCCCTCGACCGTCCGCGTCACCGGGTGCGTCGCCACGACCTCGCGCCCCAGGTTCGCGTCCTCCGGATCGAGCTCGATCACCGAGTGCACATCGGTCGTCGCCCCGCCGATGTCCACCACCGCGACATCCCCGTGCAACCCGGCCAGCACCTCGACACCCCGCAGGACGACGTCAGGCGTAGCCGCCCGCACCATCCGCGCGAACGCCGGGTCCTTCGACAGGTTCTTCCCGCCGATCACGTGCGCCAGGAACATCTCCCGGATCGCCGCCCGCGCCGAGTCCGGCGCGAACACCCCGATCTCCGGCACGACGTTGTCGGCCAGCACCGACGGCACTCCCCCGCCGTCCAGCAGCCCGGCCACCTCGTCCCGGGCCTCGATGTTGCCCGCAGCAACCACAGGCTTACGCCACTTGTACTTCGCCAGCACCCCCGCGGCCCCGGTCAGCACCGCGGAGTTCCCGCCGTCGGTCCCACCCAGCAGCAGCACAACATCCGGCCGCTCAGCCCGCAACGCCTTCACCGATGACGCCGTCAGCCCACCACTGACCACCGCGACCACGCGACCACCACTGGACAAGGCGACCCGCCGCCCGGCCTCGGCAGTCACCAGCTCTTCGTTGCCGACGACAGCGATCCGCAGCCCGCCGCCTGCCGACGAGCAGGCCAGCACCTCGGCCCGCTCCACTCCACGATCCACCGCAACCAGTTGCTCACGGCAAGCGAACCAGCCGTCCAGCACGTCGGTCCCGATCGTCGTCCGGTGCTCGGCCCGGGCGACCAGGTCGCCCGAGCCCGCGTCCACCACGATCGCCTTCGTGAACGTCGACCCGAAGTCGACCGCCACCACCAGCGGCATCGTCTACCGCCCCACGCCCGGCCGCGCCGTCAGAACGCCGTACAGGACAAGCATCACGCCATGGCGCGGTCGAGGTCCTGGAGCAGATCGTCGATCGTCTCGATCCCCACGCTCAACCGGATCAGGTCCGCGGGGACCTCCAGCGGCGTCCCGGCGACCGAGGCGTGGGTCATCTTGCCCGGGTGCTCGATCAGCGACTCCACACCACCGAGGGACTCGCCCAGCGTGAACACCTCGGCCTTGTTGCAGATGTCCAGCGCGTGCTGCTCTCCACCACTCACCCGGAACGACACGATGCCGCCGTAGCGCTTCATCTGCTTGGCAGCCGTCTCGTGCCCAGGGTGACCCTCGACGCCCGGGTACAGCACCGACGTCACCGCCGAGTGCCGCTGCAGGAAGTCGACGACCTTCTCGGCGTTGTCGCTGTGCCGGTCCATCCGCACGCCCAGTGTCTTGATGCCGCGCAGGACCAGCCAGGCGTCGAACGGCCCGGCGACCGCGCCGATCGCGTTCTGGTGGAAGGCGATCTTGTCGGCCAGCTCCGCGTCGCGGACGATCAGCGCGCCGCCGACCACGTCGGAGTGCCCGCCCATGTACTTGGTGGTCGAGTGCACGACCACGTCCGCGCCGAGCTCCAGCGGCTGCTGCAGGTACGGCGAGGCGAAGGTGTTGTCGACGACCAGCAGCGCGCCTGCGTCGTGCGCGATCTGCGCCACGATCGCGATGTCCGCGACGTTCAGCAGCGGGTTGGTCGGGGTCTCCAGCCAGACGACCTTGGTCTTGCCCGGGCGGATCGCGGCGCGGATCGCCTCCGGGTGGGTGACCGCGGCCGGCGTCATCTCGACGCCCCAGGCGCCGAGCACCTTGGAGAACAGGCGGAACGTGCCGCCGTACGCGTCGTCGGGGAAGACCACGTGGTCACCAGGCACGCACAGCGACCGGATCAGCGTGTCCTCGGCGGCCAGACCGCTGGCGAACGCGAACCCGCGCTTGCCGCCCTCGATTGCGGCCAGACACTCCTCGAGCGCCGTCCGGGTCGGGTTCGCCGACCGGGAGTACTCGTAGCCGCCGCGCAGCCCGCCGACACCGTCCTGCTTGTAGGTGCTGGTGGCATAGATCGGGGGCACCACCGCACCGGTGGTCGGGTCGGGCTCGTTGCCGGCGTGAATCGCGAGTGTCTCGAAGCCGTACTGGTTGCTGATCTCCACCGAACCAGCGTACGGCCTGGTCCCATCCGTTCCCGAATCGTGCTCTAGATGCTGTGGACAACCGTCGCCCGGAGTGCGGGGTCCGGTACCGCACGAACCTGCGGGCCGGACCTGTGGACAACACGCTGGCCATGACCCTCTTTCGCACCTAAATTTGCACGGGCTGAGTGAAAGGGATGCGGGATGAAGACGCAGGACAGGCCGCTGGACGAGGACGACCTCGCGATGGCCGACTTCGCCGAGGTCCGGGACTGGACCGCCGTGGCCGGGCCGGACAGCGACGCCACCGGGCCCGCCGTGGTGACCGCGCTGGTCAACCGCGTGATGGCCGCGACCGGCTGGACCCCGTGGGACCTGGAGCCGGGCGAGACGATCGACGACGGTGCCGCGTCCTGGGGTTTCAGCACGCGGCGCGGTACGACGATGCTCGTCTTCGACGGGCTCGCGTTCGCCGACTGCCGCAACGCGGGCTGGACGGCGTACCAGATCGGCCCGGACGACATCGCCGACGCGGAGAAGGGGCTGGACGAGCACTGGCCCGACCACCTCGCGCTGGCCCGCAAGCACTGGGGTGAACCGGACTACCTCAGCGACGACAGCAACCCGGACTTTCTCGACGAGTGGGGCGCGGGGGCGGGCGTGGACCGCCGGCACCTGGCCGTCTGGATCCGGCCCGGAGCGCAGTTCCACCTGTTCAGCAACAAGCCGACCAAGGACCCGCTGACTCCGGCCGTGGGTGTCAACTACGCGGTCTACATCGACTAGGAGATTCGATGAGCACACCGAACGAGGGTCCGGACGCCGGACGCCCGCAGGGTCTGTCACCGGAAGCCCTCAGGGCGCTCGGGACGATGACCCCTGCCCAGCAGCAGGCGATGAACCACGTGGTGAACGCGGTCAAGGCGGTCGCCCCGATGATCAACGCGGTCGCCAAGTGCATCCGCGGCATCCGCAACACGTTCGCCCGGCTCTCCCAGGCGGCTCAGCGGCTGAGCAGCACCGATCGGGCCCTCAACTCGTCGCAGGGCGGCCGCCACCGCGCCGAGTCCTCGCCGACCTTGAGCATGCCGACCCGTGAGCAGCTGGTCCAGGCCCGGGACCGCGGCCGGAGCCTGGCCCGCGACGCCGGTATGGCCCTGGTGAACGGTGCGGGCAACGCGGCGAAGGCCGTCGGCCGCTGGGCCTGGTCGAAGGGGCAGAACGTCAAGGCCGCCGTCGGCGAGCAGGTGACCAAGCAGGTCGTCCGGGGCCAGATGTGGGCCAACGACAAGGTCATGCCCTTGGTTCAGGCAGCCGACGCCAAGGTGTCCCAGGCGCAGGACTGGGCCGGCGGCAAGCTGAACGAGGCGACGGCGTACGGCAACCAGCAGATGAGCCGGGCGGCCGCCCGGGCCAGCGCCGCTCTCGCCGCGTTCGCCGTGAACCGTTCCGACCCCACCCTCACCTCGCCGGACCAGAAACTCAGCTCGCCGGCCCAGCTCCAGGCCTTCTCGAAGGCGATCGAGGCCCTCACCGTGCCCGAGGACCAGCGCGCGGCGAAACTGGCCGAGTTCGTGGACCTCGCCGAGAAGCTCAACGTCGCGCCGGGGGCCGACCTCGAGAAGGCCGGTGCTCCTGCCGTCGAGGGCGGCGGGCGAACCGCTGCCGCCGCTCATCATGAGCTGTGGAACACCCTGCACGCCGGTCAGGCCCCGGCCAACACGATGAGCAAGCCGAACAAGACCGGCCAGGCCACCACGAGCGCCAAGGAGCAGGCCCCCGGCGCTCATACCAAGAAGGAAGGCCCGTCGCCCCAAACCCCAACCCGCGACTGACCCACCAGCACCAGGGGCGAGCTCGAGCACCGCTCGAGCTCGCCCTTTGCTTGTCCCGGCGCACAGCGCCCGGCACACAGCGCCCGGCTGGGCGATCCAGACCCCCGCCCACCCCACGTCTCTCCCGGCCGCAGCGGCCTCAGCGCAGAGCGACCTCTCCGGCCGCATCACCGCCGGGCTCAGCCACCCGGCATACAGAAGCTCACGCAGGAATGTTGCGCCGGCCCGACAGGACCGCGGTGGCCGCCTCCAGCAGCGTCTGGCGGAGCTCGGCGTCGCCGAGCTGTGCGGGCTCGAGTCCCGCCGACAGCACCGCGCCGACCACCTCGACCGCCGCGGCCGCGATGACCCGGTCGCGGGGTTCGGGATCGGGCCCCGCCAGCCACAGCTGGAACGCCCGGCTGCGCGCGATCAGCGCGTCGAGGTCGTCGCCGAACGCCGCGAGCACCGCCGCGACGTCGCGCAGGACGGTCGGCCCGGTCCCCCGGTGCCTGATCACCACGTCCAGGTACGCGTTGAGCAGCTCCTGCTCGTGCTCCACGGACCACTCGACGGTCTCGATCCGGAGCAGCACCTCGTTCAGATCGTCGAAGAACGTCCCGATGATCGCCTTCAGCAGGTCCTGTTTCGACGAGTAGTGGTAGTACAGCGACGCCTTGGTGATCCCGACCTGCTCGGCGATCTCCCGCAGGCTGGTCTTCTCGTACCCCTGCCCGCTGAACAGCTCGAGCGCCGCCCGATGGATCTCACCCTTGGTGTCGCGCGCCTTCGTCTCGTGCTGCATGTCACCACTTTCTCACTTTGCCTGCCTACCGTGCGGCAGGTAGTCTACCAACCGACCGGCAGGTAGACAGCGCGCCAGAGGGGGCTCCTCGTGTTCAACCGACTCGGACGGTTCGTCGTCCACCACCCGTGGAAGGTGATCGCCGCCTGGGTGATCGCGGCGGTCGCCGTACTCGCCTTCGCACCGACGCTCGCCGACGTCACCAGCAAGGACCAGGCCAGCTTCCTGCCCGACTCCTACGAGTCGGTCCAGGCGCAGAAGCTGGCGGCCGACGCGTTCGGCCAGACCAACGACGCGACCGCGAGCATCGTGGTCAAGCGGTCGGCCGGCGGCGAGTTGTCCGCCGCCGACCAGGCGGAGGTGACCAGCCTCGCCAAGGCCATCACCGACGCCAAGATCGACCGCGTGACCGCCGCGATCACCGGTCCCCAGGCGCTCTCGCCGAACAAGCAGGTCCAGCTGGTCAGCGTCGGCCTGAAGGGTCTCGCCGACGACCAGGCCGTGCTCGACGCCGTACAGAAGGTCCGCGACCTCGCCGGCCCGGCGCTCGCCGACAGCGGACTCCAGTACGGCGTGACCGGCGACGCCGCGCTGTTCCTGGACAACCAGGACGCCTTCGAGAACGCGTTCGTGGTGGTCGGCATCGCGACCCTGGTCCTGATCGTCGGCCTGCTGCTGTTCATCTACCGCAGCCCGGTCGCGGCCCTGCTCCCGATCCTCACCGTCGGCCTGGTCAGCGCGATCGCGCCCGGCCTGATCGCGCTCGCGGCCAAGGCGTTCGACCTGCAGGTCACCCAGGACCTGCAGACGATCCTGACCGTCGTCCTGTACGGCGTCGGCACCGACTACATCCTGTTCCTGCTCTTCCGGTACCGCGAACGCCTGCGCGCCGGCGAGGAGCCGAAGCAGGCGCTGATCACCGCGGCCGGCCGGGTCGCCGAGGTGATCGTCTCCGCGGCCGGCGCGATCGTGGTGTCGTTCAGCGCGCTGCTGCTGGCCGTGTTCGGCGGGTTCAAGAGCCTCGGCCCGGGCCTGGCGATCGCGGTCGCGGTGATGGCATTCGCGGCGATCACGCTGATCCCGGCGGTCGTCTCGCTGCTCGGCCCGAAGGTGTTCTGGCCCTCGAAGTCGTGGCAGAAGACGCCGACGGGCGCGATGTTCAAGCGGTTCGGCAGGTTCACCGCCAAGCGCCCGGCCGTGGTCGCGACGATCTCCGGCGGCATCATGGTCGCGCTCGCGCTCGGCACGCTCGGCATGAAGATCGACTACGACGCGTTCGCGCAGCTGCCGGCCGACACCGAGTCGGCCCGCGCGATCAAGGACCTGCAGAGCGGCTTCCCGGCCGGCGCGCTGAACCCGACGACCGTCTACGTGAAGAGCACCGACGGCAGCCCGCTCGATCCCGCCGAGCTGAAGCAGTACGCCGGCAAGCTCGCCCAGGTCGACGGCGTCGGCGCGGTCCTGCCCGCCTCGGCCGACGGCTCCCCCGCGCTGCTGAACGGTGACAAGACCGTTGCCCAGATCAACGTCGTACTGGACGGTGCGCCGTACTCGTCGGAATCTCTCGACCTGGTCGACGGCGCCCTGAAGGACGCGGCGCACGCGGACGCACCCGCCGGTACGACGACGCTGCTCGGCGGCGTGACCTCGTCGTACACCGACATCCGGGACGCCAACAGCCGCGACCTGTCGGTCATCTTCCCGGTCGCCGGTGGTCTGATCGCGGTCATCCTGGCGCTCCTGCTCCGCAGCCTGCTGGCGCCGCTGGTCCTGATTATCGCGGTGGTGCTCAGCTTCTTCAGTACGACGGGCGCCACGGTCCTGGTCTTCCAGGGCGCCGCCGGGCATGCCGGAGTGTCGTTCTCGCTGCCGATCATGCTCTACCTGTTCGTTGTTGCCATCGGCACCGACTACAACATCCTGATGATCGCCCGGCTCCGCGAGGAGGCCGAGGAAGGCACCGATCCCCGCACCGCGGCCGACCTCGCGATCGAACACGGCGGCCCGTCGGTCGCCGCGGCCGGCCTGATCCTGGCCGGCACGTTCTCCTCGCTGATGCTGGCCGGCATGGCGTTGCTCACCGAGATGGGCTTCTCGGTCGCCGTCGGGATCGCGATCTCGGCGTTCGTGATGTCGATCTTCCTGGTCCCGAGTGTTACAGCGCTGCTCGGCCCGAAGGCGTGGTGGCCACGCAAATTGAAGACCAAGCAGCCGACGCCGGAGGATCGCGCGCTGGAGCCCGTCGGCTGACTGAAGCTGCAGGCTGAGGGGTCCTGCACAGCAAGGCCCGGACCGCTGACGGTCCGGGCCTTGCTGTGTCCTGACCTCGCTCTGTCCCTCTGCGTCCTGGCCCTCTCTGCGTCTTGGCGCCCGATATTCGGTGTCGTGGCGAGGCGCTCCCCTGTTAGAAAGACGGGATGGCGGAGCACAGCATTGTCGTGGTCGGCGCCGGAATCGTCGGTGCTTCCCTGGCGTACCACCTCAGCGGCCAAGGCCGACCGGTCACGCTGATCGATGCAGGTCTGCCGGGCTCAGGCGTCACCCGGTCTTCCTTCGCGTGGATCGGACGACCGGTCAGCAGCAACCGTCCTTCGACACCTCTGCGCTACCTCGCACTCGACGAGTACCGGCGCCTGGAGGCGGAGCTTCCCGAGCTGGCGATCCGCTGGACAGGTTCACTGGTCTGGGACGGCTTCGACGACAACCCGGGACCGATCACTGACCAGGTCGGAGAGTTGGAGCCGCACCTCGTCGATCCCCCGACCGAGGCGACTCACCACGCCGGAGACGCAGCGTTCGACCCGGTCGCCGCGACCGAGCTCTTGGTCGCCGCCGCCCGCGAGCGAGGGGCGAGGGTGTTGGTCGGTACGACGGTGACAGCCCTCGAACACCAAGCAGACAAGGTGATCGGCGTACGAACGACGGCCGCGGCGACCGGGGTACAGGCGACTCCCGGTCAGCTCTCTGCGGCGATCGGCGTGCAGGCGACCTCCGGTCAGACCCCTGCGGCGACCGGGATACAGGCGCCCCCCGGCCAGCGCCCTGCGGCACCCGGCGCGACCGTTCCCGCCGAGACCGTCGTACTGGCTGCCGGTACGGGCAGTGTTGCCCTTTGTGCGTGCGTCGGTGTCCACCTACCCGTCGAACCGTCGCCCGCGATCCTCGTCCGGTTGCGCGCGACGCCCGGGCTGGTCCGCGCGATCGTCGCGACGCCGGCGCTGGAGGCACGGCAGCTGGACGACGGCACAGTCCTGGCTCCGACGATCTACTCCGGCGAGACAGATCAGGCCGCGTTGCTCGCGACCGCTCAACGCGTCCGCGACCAGTTCGCCGCGCGCTTCCGCGGGGGCGACGACGCCAAGATCATCTCCGTGGAAGTCGGCTGGCGACCGATGCCCGTCGACGACGAACCGATCATCGGCCCACCAGCCGGCACTGAGGGCCTGTACGTCGCCGTCATGCACTCGGCAATCACCCTCGGCGCCGCCGTAGGCCGACTCGCCGCCTCCGAGATCCTCACCGGCCGGCCCGCGCCCGAACTCGAAGGCTGCCGACCAACCCGGTTCAGCTGACCTGCGCCCGGCTCAGCCAAGCTGCGCCCCGGTTCAGCTGAGCTGGAGAACCGGCCGTGCTGAAGGCGACCCTGGTTCAGCTCAGCTGGAGCCCCGGTTCGGCTCAGCTGGGACCCGGATCAGCTGACCGGCAGTCCGGTTCAGCCGAGCTGGCGCCCCGTTCAGCCAAGGTGCGGCCCGGTCCAGCCGACCTGCAGCCCGATCCAGCCGAGCAGCAGCCGCACCCACCGCGCTGCTCTCCACCCGAGAGCGCTGCCGCATCAGCACGCGAGGCCATCCCACCGACGGCGGATGCGGACCCGCACCGACAGGCCGGACCGCAGGCGTCCCTGACGTCGCCCTCAGACCTCGTTCGTCTCGGACGTTGCGAAGGCCTCGACGAGCTGCGCGAGCTGCTCGGGCTGATCCAGCGGGACGAGCGTGTAGCTGTCCTCCACCGCGACCGCGGTTCCCCGTGGAAAGAGCCCGGCCAGTCGTGGGCCGTGCTCGGGCGGCATGACTCGATCTTCAGCGGCCCACACCACCAGCACCGGCCGGTCGAAGCCGTGCAGACGCTCCGCCGTACGCAGCAACAGCTTCTTGTCCGCGCCGACCGCGCGGAGCATCCGTACGGCGTCGCGCCGGATCGCACCCTGCTCCAGCACCGGCCGCACCCAGCGGGCCGTCGCCGCGTCGCCGCGCTTGGTCAGCCACCCGAAGGCGATCGGCAACCGTCGTACCGGCCGGACCCGGAGCTGTTGCACGAACCCCCAGAAAAGGGCCCTCGGCAACTTGCCCGAGGCAACAAGAACCTTGCCGGTCAGCCCCGGCGGGAAGTTGTCGAAGGCATCGCACGACACGAGGACGGCACGCGCGATCCGCTGCGGATGATCAACCAGCAACAGCTGAACCAACGCGCCGCCGGTATCACTGCCAACCAGAACGACGTCGTCCAGCCCCAGCCGTTCGATGAACTCGGCAACCAGTCGCGCGACACCTGGCAACGACAGGTCAGCGTCCGCGTTCATCGCAAGCCGGTGCGCACCGAGCGGAAGAGTCGGCGCGACGCACCGGACCGACTCGGACCCACCGCCCCCGCGGCGCGGATCGCCCCGCAACGCCGTAACCACCTGCGCCCACAGAGACGAGTCCATCAAAAACCCGTGCAACAACACGACAACCGGCCCACCACCCCCGCTGTCGTCGTACTCGATCGTGCCTGCCGACAGCTCGACCTGCTTCACCGACCAACCTCGGACGCCGCCGCCCGCACGGAGTCCCCGCCGCGTCCGACCTCCCCCCACCGACACCCGCGGGGCCTCGCTGCGTTCGGCCTCGTACCCCGCCGCCCGCACAGCGTCGCCGCCGCCCTCAGCCTCACCCGCCGACGCCGCCCGCAGGATCTCGCCGCCTTCGACCTCGGACGCCTTCGCGCGCACGGCGTCGCCGCCGCGTTCAACCACACCCCCCGACACCCGCGGGGCCTCGCTGCGTGCGGCCTCGCACGACGCCGCACGCGCGGCGTCGCCGTCGCGTTGTCCCTCATCCGCCGGCACCACCCGCGGGCCCTCGCCATCTACGGCCTCGTACGACGCCGCACGCGCGGCGTCGCCGCGTTGGACCTCACCCGCCGGCGCACGCACCACGTGGCGGCGTAGGAAGTCCAGTTCCGCCTGGATCGCCTGCTCGTGGGTCTCAAGGAACGGCGAGTAGTGCCCGCCTGGCAGGCGGACGAGTTCGGCGCCTGGCGCCTCGCGTGCAACGCGCAAGGCGGGTTCGAGCGGCGCGGACTGGTCCTGCTCGGACGCCAGCACGAGCAGCGGACACCGGACCTGGCGCGCGCGACGTGCCGGCCGATAGCTCCCGACGCTGAGTGCGACTCGTGCCGCGACGGCCTGGATCCACTCGGGATGGGCATCACCGTCCAACGCCTCGTGGCCGAGTTGTGAGTCCGGTGTGGTCAGCATGGCGACCGTCCCGGGCTTTCCGGACAGCGGCACGAGGAGCGGCGGCCGGCCGAGTGAACCGCCGATCGCGTCGCGCATCGCGCGGCCCAGCAGCCGCACCATCGCGATCGGGCGCTGGTACCGCATCGCCTGCCGGACCGTGGCCCGACCGTCGACTCCGGGCGTCTGCGCGATCACGGCGGCGAGGCCGAGATCCTCGGTCGCCAACTGGAGCACATAGCCGCCGGACAACGAGAACCCCCACGCGGCGACGGCGTCCACACCGGGCAGGCTCCCGGCGTACTCGATCGCGGTCCTCCAGTCGGCGAGCTGATCGTCCAGCCGCACCACCTGCCGCGGCTCACCCCCGCTCTCGCCGAGGCCGCGATGGTCGAACGCCAGTACGCCGAACCCCGCCGCGCTGAACCGCCGCGCGAACTTGTCGGTCCCCGGCTCCTTGGCCACCGCGGTCCCGGCGGCCATCACCACGCAGGCGCCGTTCGTCCCCGGGTAGTGCCACCCAGCCAACTCGTCCCCGAACCGGACTTTCACACGCTCCATCGGATTCACCCCTCTCGTCGAGAAGTGAACCACGTGGTTCGCAAATTATCGAGGGCCTGCTCAGGCCTCGCCACTTCCCGAAAGAGCCCCGCCACCTCCCGAAGGACCCCCTCAGCCCTCCGCAGCCTCCTCGCGGTCGAGGGCCCGCGCCAGCGCCTCGAACCCCGCCGCGATCCCGGCCTGATCCCCGCTGGTGCGGGCGTCGACCAAGAATCCGCGCATGGTCGCCAGGATCAGCTCAGCGACCTGGTGCTTGCGCTCGTCGGCCCACCCCTCGGGGCACATCGCGACCAACGCCGGCAGGTACTGCTCCGACGCGTGCCGGCCGAGCCGCGTGTACCGATCCGGGTTGTACATCGCCAGCCCGATCGCCTGATCCAGCACCCGCGCCTCGTCGCCGACCAGGACCGGCCAGAACGCACGGACCCGATCGGCCAGCGAACCGCCCCCTGCCGCCATCGCCTTGACGATCCGCCGGTCCCGCAGCTCGACGATCGCCTGCTCGAGCAGGTCGTCGGCGCCGTCGAAGTGGTACAGCAACACCTTGTGCGTCGCGCCCGCGGCACGCGCTGCCCGCCGCAGAGAGAAGTCGACGAGCCCGTTCACCGCCAGATCCTCGGTCACCCGATCCAGCAGTTCCCGCCGCCGGGCCTCTCCGCGAGCCGATCCCGCCGAACGCCGGTACGCCGGCCGCACGGGCTCGTCCCCGGCCGCATCACCGGGCAACTCCTCAGCCCCGCGCTCCCCCACCGAACGCCCGTACGCCGGCCGCGCGGCCTCATTGCCGGGCACCTCCTGAGCCTCGCGCTCCCCCGCCGACGCCTCGTCGCCTGTCGTGTCCATGCCCGACAGCTTCCCCCATAAAGACCCCGTCAGCTCTTGGCGCGCTCCGGCAGCCGCACAGTGAAGATCGGCAGCAGCACATGCACCAGCGGCCCGATCGCCAGCGCGTAAGCAACAGTCCCGAGCCCGACCACTCCACCGAGCAGCCAGCCCACGGCAAGCACCGTCACCTCGATGCTCGTCCGCACGAGCCGCACGCTCAGACCAGTACGCCGTACGAGCCCCGTCATCATCCCGTCCCGCGGCCCCGGGCCGAACTGCGCGCCGATGTACATCGCACCAGCGAACGCGTTCAGCACGATCCCGCCGACGGTCAGGTACAGGATCCGCACCCAGAGCGCGTCCGGCGTCGGCACCAGCGACAGCGTCAGGTCGGTGACCAGGCCGATCACGATGGCGTTGCTGATCGTGCCGAGGCCGGGCCACTGACGCAGCGGGATCCAGAACAGCAGGACGACGAAGCTCATCGCGATCACCACCGTGCCGAAGGTCAGCGGCAGGTGCTCGGTGATGCCGGAGTGCAGCACATCCCACGGGTCCAGGCCGAGGTGGCTCTCGATCATCAGGCCCATCGAGGCGCCGTAGAGGACCAGCCCGACGTACAGCTGGACCAGGCGCCGGGGAAGGCGGCCTGCGCGCAGCTGCTCGATCGGGTTCAGCGCGGCGAGCGTACGGGGTGGCGTGGTGGGTTCTGCGGTGGCGGTCACAGGATCCAGTTTCACTGCCAGTGGCCTGGTGATCGATAGCCAATTGCGCAATAGTGGACTGCATGACTGGCCAACAACTCCCCGCGAGCACCTTGAGCGGCCTGCTCGGCGCCTGGTCGGACGACGGTGGACCGGCGTACCGGGCTCTGGCCCAACGCCTCCGTCTGCTGATCGCGGACGGGCGGATCATGCCGGGCTCGCGGCTGCCGAGCGAACGTGAGTTGACCGACGCGCTCGGAGTCAGCCGTACGACGGTCGCTTCGGCGTACCGCGAACTGCGCGACCGCGGGTACCTGACCAGCCGGCGCGGCTCGGGCAGCGTGACCGCGCTGCCGTCGCGGATCGAGCCCGAGCTCGGCCGGCACCACGCGCCGGGGATCGACACGGACGGGCTGTACGACTTCACGTGCGCCGCGTCGCCCGCCGTACCGGGCATCAGTACGGCGGTCGCCGCGGCGATGGAGGACCTGCCGCACCACCTGGCCACGCCGGGCTATCACCCGCAGGGCCTGCCGGAGCTGCGCGAGGAGATCGCGGCGTCGTACGAGGCCCGTGGACTGCCGACGTCTCCGGATCAGATCATCGTCACGGCCGGCGCGCTGGCGGCGACGTCGATCGCGATCCGGGCGATGACGCAGATCGGCGACCGGGTGCTGACCGAGAGCCCGACCCACCCGAACTCGGTCGACTCGATCCGGCGCAGCGGCGCGCGCGTCGTCGCGGCGCCGATGAGTCCGGGCGGCTGGGACCTTCCGTTGCTGGAGGCAACGATCAGGCAGACCGCGCCGCGAGCGGCCTGGCTGGTGGTCGATTTCCAGAACCCGACCGGCCGGTTGATGCCCGAGGCGGACCGGAAGCGGCTCGCGATCGCGTTCGCGCGCAGCCGGACGACGGCGATCATCGACGAGACCCTGTACGAGCTGCCGCTGGACGGACAGGAGATGCCACCGCCGTTCGCTTCCTTCGATCCGGGCGGCGTGATCACCGTCGGGTCGGTGAGCAAGTCGTTCTGGGGCGGGCTGCGGATCGGCTGGCTGCGGGCGCCGGAGACGCTGGTCGCGCGGATCCTGGACGCGCGGGCGTCGATGGATCTCGGGGCGCCTGTGCTGGAGCAGCTCGTCGTCACACGGCTGCTGCGCGAAAAGGTGTCGATCCTGCCGGAGCGGCGGGCCGGGTTGCGGGAGCGCCGGGACGCCCTGGCGGACGCGTTGCGGTCGGTGCTGCCGGACTGGAAGTTCACGCTGCCGGGCGGCGGGCTGTCGATGTGGTGCGAGCTGCCGGCGGCGGTCGGGTCCTCGCTGGTAGGGGTCGCTCAGCGTAACGGCGTCCTGCTGGTCGCCGGGTCGCGGTTCTCGCCTGAGGGCGGGCTCGAGACGTTCATGCGGTTGCCGTACACGCAGGATCCGGACACGCTGCGTCACTCGGTGGAGCTGCTGGCGGCATCGTACGGGCAACTGACCGAGCGCGGACCGGCTCGCCGTACGGCGGCCGCGTTGATCGCCTGACACGTCATCGTGGCGTAATCCCGGCCGGGAAGGTTCGCTCCTGGGGCCGTGTTGAGACACTATGAAAGTCATTCTGCGAGAGGCGTGAGATGTCGTTCTTCAAGCGCAACACCGCTCTGGTCGAGCCATCGGCCGCACTGCCCGGTCGCCAGGAGCCCGGCTACACCGTCCCGGCGGACAACATCGTGCTCGGTACGCCGCAGACGGCGCCGGTGCCCGACGGCTTCGAGGAAGTCTGGTTCGGCACCGGGTGCTTCTGGGGCACCGAGGAGATCTTCTGGCAGCAGCCCGGCGTCTACACGACGGCCGTCGGCTACGCGGGTGGGTACAGCCCCAACCCGACGTACGAGGAGGTCTGCACCGGCGGAACCGGCCACACCGAGGCCGTCCGCGTCGTGTACGACCCGACCAAGACCACCTTCACCGACCTGCTGAAGGTCTTCTGGGAGACGCACGACCCGACACAGGGCATGCGCCAGGGCAACGACCTGGGCTCCCAGTACCGCTCGGCGATCTACTACACGACCGAGGAGCAGCGCGCGGAGGCCGAGCGCACCCGCGACCTGTACGCCCCGGTCATCAAGCCCCGCGGGTACGGCGACATCACCACCGAGATCGCCCCGCTGGACTCGTACTACTACGCCGAGGGCTACCACCAGCAGTACCTGGCCAAGAACCCCAACGGCTACAGGTGCCACAGCAACACGGGTGTGCCTTTCCCGGCTGACGCGTAAGACCTTGACGGCCCTGCGTACTGCGGATGTCTCCGCAGTACGCGGGGTCGTTGTCTAGTGGTGGCGGCGGGCGAGGTGGGCGGTGACCTCGGCGTCGATCTCCACCGTTTCGGGCAGGACCTCGAGGACTCGCTGGAAGACCTGGTCCCGGTCGGCGGGCTCGAGCATCACGTACGCCGAGACCGTCGCGAGATGCCCGACGTAGTCCTGCGCGCTCATCGTCAGGTGCCGACCGACCACCAACTGCTGGACGTCGGTGAACCACTCGGACTCCTGCAGCTCCGTGCCGGGCCACTCCATCGGGCGATCCGCGGGCGGCCTGCTGTCCGCCGACGGGACGCCGTCGGACTCCAGGTACGGCGCGCGCGCCGTACGCGCGGCCTCCTTGAGCGCCGGGTCGGCCAGCTGGATCGGTACGGCGAACGAAGCGACCACACCGCCCGGCCGGACGAGCGCGGCCATCCGCTCCCACCGGCCCTCGGGGTTGGTCCAGTGCAGCGCGGCTGCCGAATAGACCAGGTCGTACGACGTATCCAGCGGCAGATCCTCGAAGGCTGCTTCCACGCCGGTGACGTTGGCCGGCAGGTGGTTGCGCAGCTCGGCGAGCATGGCCGCGTCCGGCTCGGTCGCGGTGATCGCGATCCCTGCCTTGGCGAACACACGCGTCGCCTTGCCCGTCCCGGCGCCGATCTCGAGTGCTGTCCGGATCGGTTCACCGGCGTACCCCGTCACCAGCTCGAGGAGTTCGTCCGGATAACCGGGGCGGAACCGTTCGTACGTCTCGGCCACTGTCCCGAAGCTCAACGCGCGCTCAACCATGGCGGCAATCCTGGCATCTGCGATGGGTCCGGCGCCTGTCATTTTCGCGTCAGCGCAAACGTCCGGCCGGATCTGCGGCCGGGCGCTTGCTCGCCGGCGTACGCGAAACCTCGCCGTACTACTGCGGTGCCTGGAAGCCGCCGAGCTCCTGCTCGAGCAGTTCGGCCAGCCGCAGCGGGGTGCGGTCCTCGAACATCGGACCGATCAGCTGCACTCCCACCGGCAGGCCCTCGGGCGACCGCCCTGTCGGAATCGCGGTGGCCGGCAGGCCGGGCATCGTGGCCAGGCCGGCCCAGACGAGCTGGTCGAAGTACGGGTACTCGACGCCGTCGATGTCGAGCCGTCGTTCCAGTACGTCGGGGTTGTGGTCGTGCGGGAACGCGGGCGTCGGCGTGATCGGGCACACCACGGCGTCGAACTCGGCGAAGAACTGCCGCCAGCCGTGGCGGTGGAGCTCGCGCCGGTTGGTAGCCGCGACCCAGTCGCGGTGGCTGAGCACCATGCCACGGAGGCGCGTCGCGTCGAGACTCCGATCGTCCGGGCTCAGACCGGCGGCGTGGAGCTGCAGCTGTTCGTACGCTTCGATCGGGAAACGGGCGACGGAACCCGAGAACAGGAACTGCATGTAGAGCGTTCCTGCTTCGGTGAGATCGGGCAGCAGGCCAGCGCCCGTTGAGGTATGCCGTTCGACGCGAGCGCCTTGGGCAACCAGCACGTCGGCGACGCGGTTGACGCCGGCCCGTACGGCGGCCCCGGTCGGAATGAGCGGATGCTCCTCGATCACCAGCACCCGGAAGTCGCCGAGCCGCTCGTGCCGCGCAGGCGGCAGCTTCACGTCGTACGCCATACCGTGCGTGAGCGGGTCGGGCCCGACCATCACGTCGAGCAGAAGCGAGAGATCGCGAGCGCTCCGCGCCATCGGCCCGACAACAGCAAGATCGAGCTCAACCGGCAACGCCGGCCCCGGCGGCACCACCATCCCGCGCGTCGCCGCCAACCCAAGCGTCGGCTTGTGCGCATAAACCCCACAGAAATGCGCCGGCGTACGCAACGACCCCGCCAGATCGGAGCCGATCGACAACGCCCCAAATCCAGACGCCAAGGCCGCCGCAGACCCACCGGACGATCCCCCCGACGTACGAGCACGATCCCAAGGATTGTTGGTCGTCCCGTAGATCGCGTTAAAACTCTGAATGTCCTGCAGCCCCAACGGCACATTCGTCTTCCCCAGCACCACCGCCCCCGCCGCCTTCAACCGAGAAACCTGTACGGCGTCCTCAGCCGGCAGATAATCCCTGTACTCCGGCATCCCCCAGGTCGTAGGCACCCCCACCATGTCGTAGCTCTCCTTGACCGTCACCGGAATCCCCAGCAACGGCCGATCCTCACCCCGAGCCCGCGCCTCATCAGCCTTCCGCGCAGCACCCCGAGCCCGCTCGAAGTCCCGCACACAAACCGCATTGACCCCCTCGTCATCCCGCTCGATCCGAGCAATCGCCTCCTCGGTCAACTCCACCGAACTGACGTCCCCGGCACGCAACCCAGCCGCCATCTCTCCGGCCGTCCGAAACTCCGTCTCCATCACCATGATTCCGACGCTAAAACCCCAACCGGCAAGCCACAAAACACCTTTCCCCGCAAGGGAATCGCCTCCCCCACTTGACGCCCGAAGCCACAAATCAGCACGCCCCGCAAGTCCAGCCATTCACCGCGTGGACGCGAAGAAACCCGCCACCTCGGCGCTGAGCGCCTCCATCTCGGCACCGGCCTCGACGTCGAACTCCGCCGACACTTCCCACCCCGCGCCGAGGCCGCTGGGCTCCAAGCGGATGCACAACGTCACATGCCCACGGTTCGCCCACGTCGCGTCGATCCGGAACCCACCCTCGAGGCTCCGCCACTCACGAACCCCCGACCACCCGCGAAAGTCCGCGGCCAGCCCGCCGAGAAAGTCATCCAGCATGTCACCCTCCAAGCTCGTGACAGCAGCCTCGGCCTCCAACCCGTCGCCGCTCACAGAAACCAGGTAGTCCACCACCGCGTCCTGCCAAGGCCGCCGCGGACCACTGAGCACAAGCCGCACCGGAGAAGACGCACTCGTCGCCAAGCTCACCACCGGTCCACCATCAGCGGGTTCTCGCATGCCTGGATACTCACACAGCCGTGCGCGATGCCAGGATCGTCAGGTGAACACGTTCGACCTCACGCCCGAGCAGGCGAGCCGCGGGCGCGTGATCCCTGACGGGGACCTGCCGATGCTCGCCGCGCACTGGCTCGTCGACGGCCACGACTCTCCCCTGCTCCGTGAACTGGCGGCGCTGACCCGGCGAGATGCCACCGAGGCGCGGCGCCTCTTCGGCGCGGTGCTTGCCGAGCTCGGGCATCCCGTCGCGGCGATCGACCAGCCGTACGACGAACTCCCGTGGCGCGGCCACTGGGAGCAGATCCGCTGGGCGTCGACCAGCTGGACCGAACCCACACCCCGTACGCCGCGGCGCAACGCGTCGCCGACGTCCCCGACCTGTGGGCTCCCGGCCGCGGCGACGAACTCGCGGCTTTGCTGCAGCAGTGGGATCACCGACCAGATCACCGCGACGACCTGAGCGAGCGCATCAGGGCACATCTCCGATCCCTCCGTGAGAACGACGTACCGCCGCTTCTGTGAGGGATTGCGGTGCGCGATGGGACTCCGTCCGCGGCCAAGGCACCACCGTCGCCGACTGGATCCGGGCTTCATCCACAGCTCCGGGTCGACGCGTCGAAAGCCCATGCTGGGCAGCCCGAACTCAGGTCAAGCTCGGCAGGACCCTCTCGACGGCAGCGGCGTTGACTCCTGCGTCGGCGGTCCACCAGCAGGCTGGGTACGCGCTGTCGACGAATCGCCGGGATGGGAGGTCGCGGGCGCTCCACGGGACGAACTGCTCGGCGTACCCACGATGGTTTTCGGTGTCGAGGACGCCGCAGATCCCCAGGATGTCCAGGAGTACGGCGCGCTCGGCCTTGTTGCCTTTCACGCCGCGGAGGTGGGCAGCGGTCTGAGCGGTCGTGGTGCCGGGTGGAAGGTCGTTCAGCGTGGCGAGGACGGTGCGGCCGAGCCGTCGATCTTCGGCGGTCGGCTCGAGCCTCGGCGCCAGCCGGAACTGCTGCAGATCGAAGGCGACATAGCCGACGTCGCCGCGTCGTACGCCGCCCCACTTGAAGCGCTCGAAGTTCAGCACGTTGAGGTCCTGGGCGAAAGGCTCTTCGTCCAGGCCGCACACCGCGCACTGGCGACTGCCCGAGCTGGCTGTGAAGCCGTGGTCCGGCAGACCGCGCGCGACCAGGAACGAGGCGAGCGCCGACCGCAGGTCGAGTCTGCGAGTGGTCAGGCTCGCCACGAACGCCTCCTCCGCCTCGGCGAGGGAGACCTCGGCGACCGCCGTTCGCGCTGCCGCGACCCAGTCGTCGTGACCGCGTACGACGGGCTCCGCAAACATCACGCCTCGCTGGACCGCCGCGGCGAGTTCCTGGTCGGGGGGCCAGTGAGGCGGTCGAATCCACCCAGCAGGAGACCAGAACGTCTCCAGCAGTGGCCGAATGCTGCTCGGAGACGGGTCGTACGACGTGTCCACGCGGATGATGATGCCGTACGGCGTACAAGTGCCTCGGGCGGGAATTCCTGCCGATAGCCTGTCGGATCCTGGCAGACGCGTTCGTAGTACGGGTGAGAGGCGGCCGGACGGCGGTCGCCGGGTGAAGGAGCGATGGGATGACGCACTACCTGATCTCGTTCGACGACGGGACGATGGATGCCACCGAGAAGGAGCTGCCGGCGGTGGCTGAGGCTGGGCATGCGGTGATCCAGGAGGCGAAGGACGCGGGGGTGTTCGTGTTCTGCGGTGGGCTGGATTATCGGCAGCAGCACGCGACCGTGGGTCGGGACGGCGTGGTCACCGACGGGCCGTACCCGGAGAGCAAGGAGCTGCTCGGCGGCGTACTGATCGTCGACGTCCCGACCTTCGACGACGTACTGAAGTGGGCCGCGAAGACCGCGGCCGCGTGCCGGTGTGCGCAGGACGTGCGCGAGTTCTTCCCGTTCCGGAGGTTCTGAGAATGACCAAGTACCTGATCTCGTTCGAGAAGGGCGCGATGGACCACATTCCGGGAGAGGACTGGCCCGAGGTGGGCAGGGCCGCCCGTGCGGTGTGTGACGAGGCCAAGGACGCCGGGGTGTTCGTGTTCTCCGACGGTCTGAGCTACGACGACGGCGACGTGCAGCACGCCGTGGTCGGCGTCGACGGCGTGGTCACCGACGGACCGTACCCGGAGAGCAAGGAGCTGATTGGCGGCGTACTGATCGTCGACGTCCCCACCCGCGAGGATGCGCTGAAGTGGGCGGCGAAGACCGCCGTCGCCTGTCGGTGTGCGCAGGACGTCCGCAAGTTCATCGACAGGCCGAACAGCGCCTGATCGTCCAAGCGACGAAGGTGCCCCATCGCCTGGATTCGGGCCTACTCTGGCTGGGTGGGCACCAAGGTTCAGGATCTGATGTTCGGGAGCTTTCCGCTGCTACGGTACGAGCCGACGGAGATGCGGGTCCGGGTCAGCGACGGCGGGGCGCTGGTCGCGGACACCACGCGGGCGGTGCTGGTGTGGGAGCCGCGGCGGATCGTGCCTTCGTACGCCGTACCGGTTGCGGACCTCATCGCCGGGCTGACGGCGTCGACGGTGCCGTCGGTTCCTGCGCCGGAGCGGATTCTCGATCCCGGGACGCCGTTCGCCGCGCACTCGTGCCCGGGTGAAGCGGTCGACCTGGTGGTCGGCGAGAGGCGGTTCGCCGGGGCCGGGTTCCGGCCGGAGGATGCGGAGCTGGCGGAGTACGTCGTACTGGACTTTCGGGCGTTCGACGAGTGGCTCGGCGAGGACGAACGGCTGATGGCGCACCCGCGGGATCCCTACCACCGCGTCGACGTCAGGCCGAGTTCGCGGACGGTACGGATCGAGGCGGACGGCGTACTGCTTGCTGAGAGCAACCGTCCCGTGCTGGTCTTCGAGACCAACCTGCCGACGCGGTACTACCTGCCTCGGGAAGACGTCGTCGCCGGGTTGACGCCGACCGATCGCACGACCGAGTGCGCTTACAAGGGCCGGGCGTCGTACTTCTCGACCCTCGGCTACACAGACCTCGCCTGGACCTACCCCACGCCCCTCGACGGCGCCACCGCACTGGCCGGACTGATCGCGTTCCTCGACGAGAAGCTCGACGTCTTCGTCGACGGGCAGCCACGCACCCCACCGTCGGCGATCGGCGCCGGCCTGTTCGACGACCGCCTCGGGCTGAAGGACTGAGCGGGACGCGGAGTCGAAGGGACCGACACTCGCGAGCGGGCGCCTGTGGTTGTCGGCGGGTCGACTGCGAGGTCTGGCGATCGGTCGGCGCGGGCCTGACCGGGTTCGGCCGGTGCGTCGCGGCCGACGGTTACCCGCGCTTCCAGATCCGGGTCCGCTGCTCGAACGGCACGCTCGTCAACTCCCCGATCGTGCCGCTCGGTCAGACCACCTGGGCGACCTGTACGTCGGCCCAGGGCGGGGTCAGCTCGATCCAGGGCATCGGCAGGAGCTGACCGGCCCCGGCGAGCTCAGCCCATCGACTTCTGGCCGTCGATCGTCTCGCGGATGATGTCGGCGTGGCCGGCGTGCTGGGCGGTCTCGGCGGTGATGTGCATGAACACCCGCCGTACCGACCAGAAGACACCCGGCGGCTGCCAGGGCGCGGCCGGAAGCTCGTAGCTCGCGTCGAGGTCGAGCGTCTTCACCAGCTCGTCCGTCTCCGCGGCGACCTTCTCGTACTCGGCCAGTACGCTGGCCAACGTCTCCCCCTCGACGAGCCGGAACTTGTCCTCCCACGCGGCGACGAACTCCGGCGTGTACTCGACCTCGGTCACGTCCTCGCCGCCGCCCTTGCGCGCGAAGTCGGCCCAGCTCTGCTCGACCGCCGTCACGTGCTTGATCAGCCCGCCGACCGTCAGCGCGCTGACCGTGCTCCGCGTGTTCGCCTGCTCGTCGGTGAGCCCCTCGGCGGTGTGCCGCAGGAAGTAGCGGTGCTTCGCGAGGAAGTCGAGAAGGTCGGCCCGCTCACCGGTCAGGGTCTGCTCGTTTGTCGTCATACGACGACTCTAGGACGAGTAGCGGCCAGGTTGTGTCCTCTTCTCCGACCTCTTCGGTTGAGATCATCGCCGCATGCCCGACGTACCCGCGAGCTTCCGCCAGAACTGGATCCGCCTCTGGAACCTCGCCGACCGGCTGACCACGGCGCATCCCGGCTCCGACGTGTTCAGCGAGCCCGAGGACCCGTCGACGGTGCTCGGCTTCGCCGGCCTGTTCCTTGACTCGCCGTACGAGCCCGGGCGCGTCAGCGACTACCCCAACGGCCCGCAGAACGCGTTCACCTTCGCGTCGACCGGCGGCGACGGCGTCCACTTCTGCGCGCTGTTCGGCCCGGCCGACTCCCCCACGACGACCGTCATCCTCTGCGTCCCGTTGGCCGACGAGCCCAACCATGTCGTCGGCACGAGTCTGGCCGAGTTCCTCGCGCTGGGCTGCCTGACGGGCTACCACCTCGACGACCTCGCGTACCGCGGCCCCAACGCACTGCCCGACGGTCCGGAGACCCATGAGGAGCCCGAAAGGGTCTTCCTCCTCGAGGCCCTGACCGAGGAGTTCGGCCTGGCCCCTTGGCCCGACGTGCCCACCCGTCTCGCCCAACTACAGAACGAGTACGCCGTCGGCATCGAGTGGTCGCCCTGGGAAGCGTGAAGGGCCCGACTTTCGGATAGGGCCCCGGGGCGACTTGTGGCGGATGTGGGCTGATCACCGCGCCGCCTACGTTCTGGGGCATGCGAATTGTTGGGGTGGTTGTTGCTTTGGGCATCGTTGCGGCGGCGTTGAGTGGGGGAACCGCGGCAGCGTCGGGTGGGATCGAGTGGAAGACGTGTGGGGCGGCGGGAGCCGTGGAGTGTGGGGTGTTGAAGGCGCCGCTGGATTGGGCAAAACCGAACGGGCCGACGACCGAGGTGTTCGTCTCGCGGGTGCCGTCTAAGGGGCGGAAGGTCGGGACGTTGGCGTTCAACCCGGGCGGGCCGGGCTCGCCGGGTGGGACCTTGTTCGAGAACGGGGTCGCGGATCGCCTGATGCCGGAACTGCGGGAGCAGTACGACCTGGTGAGCTTCGATCCACGCGGGACGGGGAAGTCGAGCGACCTGAACTGCGGCCCGGTACTGCGCAGCGGCGTACCTGTGTTTCCGAAGAGCGAGGCCGAGTACGACGCGATGGTTGCCTCGAGCCGGGCCACCGGCAATGCGTGCCTCGAGCAACATGGCGACCTGATGCGCAACCTCGACACCAGAACAGTTGCCCGCGACATGGATGCCCTGCGCAACAAACTCGGTAAAGCCAAGTTGAACTTCCTCGGCCTGTCGTACGGATCGTTCCTCGGTACGACGTACGCGCAACTCTTTCCGCACCGCGTCGGCCGGATGGTGATCGACGGGATCCTCGACCACGCGCAGGGATCGACGCGGCTGATGCTCGACGAGGCGACGGTGATGGAGGACGGCTTCAACCGCTTCGCCCGCTGGTGCTCGACCGATCCGGCGTGCGCGCTGCACGGTCAGGATGTCGGCGCGGTGTGGGACCGGTTGGTCGCCAAGGCCGACAAGCAGCCGATCCCGGTCGACGGGCACGAACCGGTCAACGGCGACACCATCCGGATGGCGCTGCCGGATCTCCTGCCGAAGACCGACCTGGCCGGCGATGCCTGGGCCGAGCTTGCCGACGGGATCGCGCAGGCGGTCGGCGGCGACGCGTCGCTGTTCGCGGAGGTGAGCTACGTCGGCGGCGACGATACGGCGTACGCGGCGGTGTCCTGCATGGACTTCCCCGGCGAGCTGAGGGGGTACGCCGATGCGAAGGCGCGCCTGGCCGCGGCGAAGCGGATCGCCCCACGCGTCGGCGCAGCCGTCGAGGGCTGGGCGATCGCGGCCGCGTGCTCCGGCTGGCCGATCCCGCCGAGCAACCCGTGGCAGCCGACGCCGATCAAGAACACGCCGCCGATCCTGCTCACGTCCACCAGCGACGATCCGTCCACGCCCGTCACCGGCGCCCGCGGCCTGGCCCGGCAGATCCGCGGCAGCCGGCTCCTGATCGCGAACACCTTCGGCCACACCGCGTTCTTCAACTCCCCGTGCGCGCGAGCGAAGCTCACGACGTACTTGCTGGAGGGGAAACTCCCGCCGAGGTACTCGACCTGCTGAAATAGCCCGATGCGCAAACTGGTGCGGGACCGCATGCCGGAGATCATCCGCGCGAAGGGCGAGGTGCCGATCGTGTACCGCGCCGAGCCCGACGAGTACCGGCAACGCCTGCGCGACAAGCTGATCGAGGAGGTCCACGAGTTCCTCGACGAGGACGCCCGCGAGGCCGCGCTGGAGGAGCTGGCCGACGTACTGGAGGTCGTCCACGCGTTGGCCTCCGAGCTGGGCTCGACCGTGGAGGAGCTCGAGCAGATCCGCACGGTGAAGGCGACGGAACGCGGCGCGTTCGCGGAGCGAGTCATCTGGTCCGACAAGTGAGCTGAGGTGTGCGCCTGGTCGGCGTACACCTCAGTGCTCGGGCCGTACGACGAACTGGCCATGCCCGGCGGCTCCGCGTGAGCGAACGATCGGGCCGCCGGCGATCACAGTGAGCACGACCCACTCGGTGACGGGGGCCGGTCAGTTTCCCGGCCGTCTGACGGGTGCCTCATACGCCGGTGAGTTCTCGCGAGGTGTCGACGACCCGTCGCAACTCGGGCGATCCGAGGCGTATCTCGGTGCGGCGCTCGAAGGCGCCCGGTTTCCCCCAGTACTGCGAACCGGACCAGTCGTCGCGCAGTGCGGCCTCGAGGACGTTGTGGGCCGACTTCCCGACGCTGCCGAAGAGGGCTCCGATCACCTTTCCGGTCAACCGCATCAGGGGTGGCTGGGCGCGGAGGAGGTCGGTGTTCACCACTCCGGCGTTGATCACGCCGGCTCTGATCCCTGGCTCGGTGGCGGCGAGGTGTGCGGCGTAGTACAGGTTGGAGAGCTGGATCGGCTTCCGGTCCTGCGTGAACTCGAACGGCCGGAAGTCCGGGAACTTCTCGAAGCTCGCCTCGATCGTGGGCGGAATGTGGGCCGTCATCATCAGGACCCTGCCGTTCGGGCTGCGCCGGAGTGTCGGCAGCAGAAGCTGGGTCAGGTGGTACCGGCTCAGGTAGTTGACCGCGAAGACCTCGTTCAGGCCGTCGGCGGTACGCCGGTCCTCCCACGTCATCACACCGGTCGTGTGCACGACGGCATCGAAGGAGTCGTCGTCCTCCAAGACGTGCTTGGCGGCTTGGCGAACTCCGTCGTGGGTGGACAGGTCGACCGAGTGGAAAGAGGCTCGTCCGGCGGCAACGCCGGCCTCGCCGAAAGCGGCCAGGGTCTCCTCGCCTTTGCGCCGATCGCGTCCCAGGATGACGACACGGTGCCCCTGGCCGACGAGTTCGGCGGCGACGTGCCGGCCGATCCCGCTGTTGCCTCCGGCAATCAAGATGGATTTCAACTGGTCCGCCTCCTCGTCCAGCATGAGCTGGTTACGATTTGTTAGTAGCCCCATCATGTGTCAGCTTTGAGGGGCCTGCAAAAGGCACATTCGTGTGCCTACGGCACAGAGGAGGAACGCATGGCCGAGCGGAACGACTGCATCGCGGCACCCGCGGCTCCGACCGAGTACGCGGCGATGTGCCTGCAGACGGACGACGGCCGGGCGGTCCGCGATCTGATGGACCGGGTCGGTGACAAGTGGTCGCTGCTGATCATCGGCACCCTCAGTACGGGACGGCTGCGCTTCAGCGAACTGCAGCGCAGCATCCCCGGCGTCTCCCAGCGCATGCTCACCCTGAAACTCCGCAGCCTCCAACGCGACGGTCTACTGTCCCGCACAGTCCACGCCGAGGTCCCGCCACGCGTCGAGTACGACCTCACCGCCATGGGACGCACTCTGATCGGCCCAGCTGTTGCCTTGGCGACGTGGGCCATCACCCACCAATCGGAGACCACAGCCGCTCGCCAAGCCTTCGACGAGCAGGCGGGCTGAGGGGCGCTCAATCATCGCCCGTACAGATGCAGCCGGGTGCGGTTGCTCGGGTGGCGGCTGATTGTCGGTGGTGGGTGGGAGGGTCTGTTCATGGATGCGGTGGACGGGTTGTTGGTGGGGTTTCTGGACGCCCAGCGGGGGCGGGTGTTCGAGATGCTTGACGGGGTGAGCGAGCTCGGGCAGGACGAGTGGTGAGGGGTCGACGGGCTGGGGTGGGTTCGGCGCGGGGCGATTTCGGTATGGGTGGTCCTCGGCGCGATTGGGTGAGCGCCGTACGGGCTGAGGCGGGGCGCGTGGAGCCCGCGGCGGCTCGGTTGAATCTTGTACGGACTGAAACGGTCCGGACACGGCACGTCGCCGAGGGGCGGGAGGGGGCGGCTGGCATCCTCTGCGGATGGTGATCGAGCGGCGTAGTCCGTGGTGGCGGGGGTCGGTGGGTTCGGACCTCGCGGAGTTCCTGGCGGCGTTCTCGCACGGGCAGGTCAGCGAGATCGTGCCGGCTCGGTGCGACGGGTGTGGGGACTCGGTGTTCGTGCTCGGGATCGACGACGAGCGCGGGTACGCCGTACGACGCTGTGCCGGCTGCGACCGCCCGTGGGTGATGCTCGGCGGGACCGACTGGGTGGAGATCGAGCGCGCGGTCTGCCCGTGCGGCGGGGAGCTGTTCGAGATCGCGGCCGGGTTCACCGAACGCATCGACGGCGAGCTCGGGTGGGTGTACCTCGCGCTGCGGTGTACGACGGACGACGTGCTCGGGCTGTACGGCGACTGGCGGATCACCACGCAACCGACCCGCAAGCTCCTCGACCTGGTCTGACGGCAGCGGCGCGGTCCTGGGTCGTGCAGTCCTGCGTCGCGCGGTGCCGCGTGGCAGGATCAGCGCTCGGATACCGCTTGTCTTGTCGCTGGTTGGTACTTGGAGGTCTGGCCGCCTCACCGTTTCTGGGGGTGACGCATGGCAGGATCACGCGCACCGAGCTGAGGAGGGTCGAGATGGCGTTGCGGTGGTACTCCGTGGTGGTGGACTGCGCCGACGTGAAGGCGCAGGCGGCCTGGTGGGCCGAGGCGCTGGACTGGCGGGTGATCATCGAGACCGACGATGAGTGCGTGATCATCCCGTCGTGGGTGGATGAGCAGGCGATGCGTGAGACGCCGTGGGAGCGGATCGGGCCGGGGATGGTGTTCGTGCCGGTGCCCGAGGGCAAGGCGGTGAAGAACCGGCTGCACCTGGACTTCGCCCCGCACACCAGCCAGGACCGCGATGCCGAGATCGCCCGGCTGGAGCAACTGGGCGCCCGCCGCGTCGACGTCGGCCAGCCCGACGGCCCGAGCTGGACCGTCATGGCCGACCCCGAGGGCAACGAGTTCTGCGTGCTCAGCTCGCGGGACTTCTGAGGTCAGCCCGTACGCCGGAAGCACCGTCAGCCTGGGCAATGCAGTGCCCCAGCCCAGCATCGCTCAGCCGGTCGTGATCTCGATCGGGATCGACGGAGCGAAACCCTTGCACGCCTCAACCAGCTGATCCACAGACAGCCCCTCCGCAAACACCTCCGGATCCGGCCGAAAACGCACCGTCGTACCAGTAGACGCGCTCCCCGGCAGCGACACCAACGGCCCCCGCGGCACCCCATACTCGTATCGCCGCGTCCAGCTCCCCTCGGACCGATGATTCGTGTGGATCGCCCAAGAACTCAACGCGACAACAACCGACATCCCATGCCGAGGCAGCCCATCGGGCAGGACCTGCGCCGAAGGATTGCCGAAGAAGCGCAGGTCCCGCGTCGCCATGATCGGCTTGACCATCGGCAAGCCGTCGTCGTCGAACCGCACAAAGGTCCCGCGCCCGTCGTCCGACACCTCGATCGAGCCGTCCCCATGCAGTACGACGCGCGCCCGCGTCGTCGTACCCTCAACGCCCTCGTCGACCGCGTACGCCACGGCCTCCAGCGCCTGGTGCAGCAGATCCCCGTACGGCGCAGGATCGGCGCGGACCGCGTCGATGTGCGCGGTGTCGGCGACCGACAGCCAGCTGTGCGAGCTGAGCCGCAGATCGATGAACGGGATCGTGTCCCCCGGCAGCACGTACCGGTCGATCTCGATGAACCCGTGCCGCTGCGCGAAGTGCAGCCCCTCCGGGTTGCTCGCGAGCACGATCGTCTCGACGACCGACGCGCCCAGCGACTCGGCCTTCGCGAGCGCGTGCCGGTACAGCTGCTCGCCGTACCCGCGCTGCCGGTACGCCGGAAGCACGCGCACGATCACCGTCACGGCCGGCGAATCGGCGGGCGGGCGCACCGTGGAGTTCCCGACCAGCGTGTCGCCGGCGTACAGGATCTCGAGATGGTTGCGCCCGGCCCGTTCCCGGACCTCGTCGGTGGACAACGGCGCGGTCGGGATGATCGCGTTGTGCACCTCCCGCCAGTCCTCGACCAGCCGGTCGTCGTCCGCCTCCACCACAACCATCCGCAGCTCACTCACCGGACTACCCAACCCCGCCCGACCACCCAGGTCAAGGAGCCCGATGTTCAACCACACCCCACCCGGATACGTCTGCCCGTTCTGCCGCCTCGCGGCCGGCGGCGAGGACGAACTCACCACCCAGCACGACGTCGTACGCCGCACCACCAACGCCCTGGCCTTCGTAGCGTCCCGCTGGTGGCCGAACAACAAAGGCCACGTCCTCGTCGTCCCGACCGAGCACCACGAGAACCTCTACGACCTCTGGCGGGCGGCCGGCCACGCCGTGCAGGACGTCGTCCAGGAGATCGCGATCGCCATCCGCAGCACGTACGACGGCTGCGAGGGCGTCTCCACCCGCCAGCACAACGAGCCCGCCGGCTACCAGGACGCCTGGCACTACCACGTGCACGTCTTCCCGCGGTACACCGGCGACAACCTCTACAACACCCGGCACCTCACCGAGCCCGCGACCGCCGCCGAGCGCTTGCCGTACGTCGAGAGGCTTCGCGAAAGAATGGCCCCATGACCGTCGCAACCCACGAACTCCTGCCCGAGGCAACCAATCCGCCGCCCGGCCGCGTGGTGTTCCTGAACGGGACCTCCAGCTCCGGCAAGTCGACCGTCGCCGAGGAACTCCTGCGCACCCTCGACGGCCCGTGGTACCACCTGGCCGTCGACCACTTCCACAAGGCCCGCTCGCGGCACGACTGGTCGGACGAGGAGTTCCTCCCGATCTTCCAGCGCACCGTCCTCGGCTTCCACCGGGTGGTCGCAGGCATGGCGGCAGCCGGCAACGACGTGGTCGTCGATCACATCCTCGGCGAGCGCTGGCGCCTGACCGACTGCCTGCAGGTCTTCGCCGGACTCCCGGTCTACTTCGTCGGCGTCCACTGCGCCCTGCCCGAACTCGAACGCCGAGAACGGGCCCGCGGCAACCGAACCATCGGCCGTGCCGCCCTGCAGTTCCCCCTCGTCCACCAGGGCCTGCAGTACGACGTCGAGGTCCACACCGACCAGCAAACGCCCGCCGAGTGCGCGACCCGGATCGCCCAACGGCTGATCGAACCACCAACCGAGCGCTAGTTGTACTCGGTCATGAGGTTGGTTGCAGTCGGCTGATGGGTGGTTGGCCTGCGAGTGCGGTGTGGCGGCGTTGATTGTTGTAGTGCTCGAGCCAGGGTGCAAGGGCTGCTGTTCGTGCGGCGT